>NZ_CP011497.1:0-56232 GCF_001027185.1 Streptomyces incarnatus
AAGCGCCTGGGCGAGGCCGCTGCCCCCGGCGGGCCGCTTGGGGCGGCAGACTTCCACGACGCGTTCGCCGGCCTGGTCAAGGAAAGAGGCCAGGCCAGCTCCATAGCTCCCGATACCTTCCAACGCCCAGCAGCGGCGGCCGGGTATGTGCTGGCGGGCGAACTCGAGCAGGAGACGGTAGCCGCGGGCGTTGGCCGGGGCATCGGTAGCGGACAGGACGGCACCGATCGGGCTGACGGCTGCAGCGGCGAGCGTGTCGCGGTGGGGGTCGACGCCGATGACGCCGTCGACCTGTTCTGCGAGCATGGTCACGCGGTTGTTCTCCTTCAAGGGCTGGACGGCCGTAGCCGGCGTCGGCCTGGGTGGAGTCACCGCGTGGCAGAACTGTGATGAGTCACGTCGAAATGGCGGACAAGCTGCTGATCAAGCCCACGGGTGGGCCAGGCCGACGTCGACGTCCGGCAGACATCTCGGGGGCACGGCAAGCTCTGACGAGCCGCCATGACCACCGCTTCCCGCCAGGGACTTGGGAGGCTCTTCGTCATGTGGATGCCGGCAGCTGGTGCCGCAGGTGAGGCCGGGACGCTCGACCGGAGGACGCACGTGATCGACACCAGTGACATCGGCGCCTTCCTCGGCCTGGACGTCGGCAAGGGCGAACACCACGCCACCGCCGTCACCCCGGCAGGGAAGAAAGCCTTCGACAAGCGGCTGCCCAACAGCGAACCCAAGCTGCGGGAACTCTTCGAGAAGCTGCAGGCCAAGCACGGCACCGTGCTCGTGGTCGTCGACCAGCCCGCCTCCATCGGCGCCCTGCCCCTGGCCGTCGCCCGGGAAGCCGGCTGCCAGGTGGCCTATCTGCCGGGCCTGACCATGCGGCGGATCGCCGATCTCTACCCCGGCGAAGCCAAGACGGATGCCCGCGACGCGTTCATCATCGCGGACGCCGCCCGCGCCATGCCACACACGCTCCGCGCCCTCGAGCTGGAAGACGAGACCGTCGCCGAGCTGGAGATGATCGTGGGCTTCGACGACGACCTCGCCGGCGAGGCGACCCGCATCAGCAACCGGCTGCGCGGCCTGCTCACCCAGATCCATCCCTCGCTGGAGCGAGTCCTGGGCCCACGCATCCAGCACCCGGCCGTGCTGCTGATGCTCGACCAGTTCGGCTCGCCCGCCCAGTTGAGAAAGGCCGGACGCCGCAGGCTGGTCAATCTGATACGGGCCAAAGCCCCGCGGATGGCCGAGCGCCTGGTCGACGACGTCTTCACCGCGCTCGACGAACAGGCCGTCGTCGTTCCCGGCACCGACGCGGCCGCGCTGGTCCCCAGCCTCGCCAATCAGCTGAAATCGGTGCTCGACCAGCGCAAACTCCTCGCCGCCCGGATCGAGGAACTGCTGGAGGCCCACCCTCTTTCCAAGGTCCTGACCTCCATGCCCGGGATCGGGGTCAGGACCGGAGCCAGGATCCTCATCGACGTCGGCGACGGCAGCAGTTCTCCGTCCGCCGCCCACCTCGCGGCCTACGCCGGGCTCGCCCCGGCGACCCGAAGCTCCGGATCCTCGATCCGCGGAGAACAACCCTCCCGCAGAGGAAACAAGCAGCTCAAACGAGCCTTCTTCCTCTCCGCATTCGCGGCCCTGACCGACCCGGCCTCCCGCGCCTACTACGACAAGAAGATCGCCCAGGGAAAGCACCACACCCAAGCCCTCCTCTGCCTCGCAAGACGCCGAGCCGACGTGCTCTTCGCGATGCTCCGCGACGGCACCTTCTACGACCCCCAACCCGCCCCCACGGGTTGACGAAACCCATAGGGGCACCCCCCTCCCATCTCCGCCCGGAGTGGACGAAGGTCTTCTCCCGCCTGGTGACGTCGAAGGGCGCCGGGGTGAGAGGGCGTGCCGATTCCTGGCGCCGCCGGCATCAGCGGGCAGACGACCTCGAGGGAGAAGAACCACGGCCCGTCCCGGCCGCTGGGGTGCCGCACATAGGTCCTCGGGCTGATCTTCAGGAACGTGGGCAGCCCGGCCGGTACGCCGGGCGTACGTCCGCCCTCACGAACGGCGTGAGCCCGACTCGGACCACGCCCTCGTGCTCATCCACGACCAGAGGCTCGGGCACCAGCGCCTGGACTGCCTGCACGGGCGACCAGTGGACGAACGTCTGCGCCAGCCAGCCTGCACGCAGCGCCGGCAGCCGCACCCTGTGCTCCGCACCGTAGGCCACCACGCACCGCGAGTCTCCTCGCCCGGCCGGGGGAACGCGCGCCACCCCGCGTCGGCGCCGCGCTCGGCCCGGCCTCTCCCCCGACGACGTCCCCCGCTGGTCATGAGCGCCGCGCCTACGGCGGCCCGGGCGGCCCCGGGTCGGGCCAGGACTCCGGCGGACGCTGGATTCCCCGGGGCGCCGGCGTCTGCGTCCGCTGGTGCACGTCCCGGCCCGCAGCCAGGAAGGCTACGCCCGCACGGCCAGACGCCTGCCGCAACGGGGAGCGGGCTGGCCGGCGCCGGTCACCGCTGCCTGCACTCGGCCACGGTTCACGGGATCAGTCTCTGCCGGTGCGCCCCACCACTCGGTGAGCAGGACGGTTCCGTCGTCGTCGAGTCCCTGGTCCGCGAGCGGCCCGGCGCGATCTTGTCGAGTTCGTCGGGCTCCACCACACCGCATTGGAGGAGCATCGCGGCGAGGCGGAGTACAGCCTGGCGACCGGTCTCACGGACACGGGCCCCGCGCCCATCCTGCGGGCCTTCGGGGTCCTGCGCATCATCAGCTCCACCGAACCGCCGCGACCGCAGCCGGCACCGGCACCCGGCACCCGGCACCCGGCACCCGGCACCCGGCACCCGGGAGAGTTACAGTTGCGAATGCGCCTCCAAGAGACGCAGGGAGAGTGGTTACTCCGCCGTGTGATCCGGAAACGGAGGCTGTGGTCGCCCGACTCAACCTGGACGGAAACCTCATCTCGTGAGCAAGGCCGCTCTGATCATCATCGACATGATCAACACGTACGACCACGAGGACGCCGAACTGCTGCTCCCCTCGGCCGAGTCGGTCGTGCCGGTCGTATCCGACCTTGCGGAGCGCGCACGGCGCCGTTCGGTCCCGGTCATCTATGTCAACGACAACTTCGGCGAGTGGCGCTCCCATCACGGTGAGCTGCTCAACCGTGCTCTCGCGGGGCCGCACGCTCATCTCGTGGAACCGCTGCGGCCCGACGCGGACTCCCTGTTCGTTCTCAAGACCCGCCACTCGGTGTTCTTCGACACCCCGCTTCAGTACCTGCTGCGGCAGCAGGGCATTGAGCAGCTGGTGCTCTGCGGACAGGTCACCGAACAGTGCGTGCTCTATTCAGCCCTGGACGCCCACATCCGGCATTTCCAGGTGACCGTCCCCGAGGACGCTGTCGCGCACATCCATGCGGATCTCGCTCGGGCGGCACTGCGGATGATGGAGCGGAATATGGGCGCGCGCGTGTGCAGGAGCCAGGAACTCTGGATGTGACAGGCCGCTGCGGTGCGAGCCGCCTACGGAGGCCGGAAATGAGCTTCCCGCGAGGGCCGTACGGCACAGCGCCGCCACTCGCGGCTGCGGATTCCTCGATCCTGGGCATGCGTAGATCACTGATCTTGACTCGCTGCCATCGGCTTCTTCGCCCCGCACAACGCCTACTGTTCCTCCGGGCAGCGCGGCGAGCAGGTGCAGGAGTTCCGCTCGATGGTCAAGGCCCTGCACGAGGCGGGGATCGAGGTGATCCTCGACGTGGTGTACAACCCCACCGCCGAGGGCAACCACCTCGGCCCCGTGCTGTCGTTGCGGGGGCTGGACAACGCGGCGTACTACCGTCTGGCCGCGGAGGATCCGCGGTTCTACCGGGACACCACGGGCACGGGCAACAGCCTGCGGATGAACCATCCGCACACCTTGCAGCTGATCATGGACTCGCTGCGCTACTGGGTGACCGAGATGCACGTCGACGGCTTCCGCTTCGACCTGGCCGCCACCCTGGCCCGGCAGTTCCACGAGGTGGACCGGCTGTCGTCGTTCTTCGACCTCGCCCAGCAGGACCCGGTCATCTCCCAGGTGAAGCTCATCGCCGAGCCCTGGGACGTCGGCGACGGCGGCTACCAGGTGGGCAACTTCCCGCCGCTGTGGACCGAGTGGAACGGCAAGTACCGCGACACCGTACGCGACTTCTGGCGCGGCGAGGGCGGCACACTCGGCGAGTTCGCCTCCCGCCTCACCGGATCCTCCGACCTGTACCAGAACGACGGACGCGAACCCTACGCCTCCATCAACTTCGTCACCGCACACGACGGCTTCACCCTGCGCGACCTGGTCTCGTACAACGACAAGCACAACCAGGCCAACGGCGAGGACAACCGCGACGGCGAGGACCACAACCGCTCCTGGAACTGCGGCGCGGAGGGCCCCACCGAAGACCGCGGCATCCTCGCGCTACGCGCCCGCCAGCAGCGCAACCTCCTCGCCACGCTGCTGCTCTCCCAAGGCGTACCCATGCTGCTGCACGGCGACGAACTCGGCCGCAGCCAGCGCGGCAACAACAACGCCTACTGCCAGGACAACGAACTGACCTGGATCGACTGGGCCCAGGTCACGGAAGGAAGCGAACTCCTCGACTTCACCGGCAAGCTGATCACCCTGCGCCGCAGCCATCCCGTCTTCCGCCGGCGACGGTTCTTCAAGGGACGTCCCGCTCAGGGGAGCCGCACCGAGGCGAAGGACATCGCCTGGTTCACCCCCGCCGGACGGGAGATGACCGACACCGACTGGGACACCGGCTTCGCCAGGTCCCTAATGGTCCACCTCAACGGCAAGGCCATCACGGAACCGGACCTGAGGGGCCTGCCCGTGGTGGACGACTCGTTCCTTCTCCTTTTCAACGCCCACAGCCAGCCGCTAGCCTTCACCGTCCCCGAAGGACTCGGCCCGTGGTGGGCGGTGGAGGTGGACACGGCCATCCCCTGCACCGAGTACCGGCCGCTGATCAAGTGCGGCACCGAGGTGGAGACGGAAGCGCGCTCCATGCTCGTGCTCCGCGCTCACCAGGACGGCTGACCTCAGCTCACTGGACGCACGGCAGCCGCTCGCGCGGGGGCGAGCAGTCGCAGTGATCCGTGCGCGCCGGCCCAGTCGCTGATCCGTACCGGATGGCCGACGACGTGCCAGTGGTGACGGCTGGCACGACGATGTCGGCGGCCAGGTGGGCGCCCACCAGGGCCACCGCGACGCCGATGGCCTCGCGGAAGCCCTTGAGGAAACCGGCGCCGAGCGCGCCGACGAGGGTCAGGGTGATCGGCACATGCGCACGTCAACCGCCACCACCGGTGTTCCTCCTGCGCGGAGTGCGGAGCGCGGTGCGGGACCGGGTGCCGGGCCGTGTGCTCGCCCAGACCGTCCAAGAGCAGGGCCTGCCATCGTGCCCCTCCGTGCCGGCGGCCTCGGAGGCCCGGGGTCCGGCTCTCGGTGCCCGCATCCGGTCCCCTCCCGCGGCCGTCGAACTGCGGCGGGGTCCTGCCGACCCTCAGGACCCCGCGGTGTCCGGCGCTGCGCCTGGCCGCGAGGACAGCCGGCTGTCGGGCGCCCGGGCCTCATCCAGTGGTGAGCATGCCTTCGCGCAGGCGGGCCAAGAGACGGGAGAGCAGCCGGGAGACGTGCATCTGGGAGACGCCGAGGCGTTCGCCGATCTGGGCCTGGGTGAGTTCCTCGACGAAGCGCCAGTGGATGAGCTTGCGTTCGCGCTCGTCGAGTTGGGCGATCAGCGGGGCGAGGGTGCGGAAGTCCTCTACCAGGCCCAGGGCGGCGTCCTCGTTGCCGATGAAGTCGGCCAGCGCGGCTTCACCGTCCTCGCTGCCGTTGATCGCCGCGTCGAGGGAGGTCGACCTGTGGCCGTTGGAGGCGAGCTGGGCCTCCACGACCTCCTCCTCGGGCAGGCACATCAGCTCCGACAGCTCCTTGGTGGTCGGCGTCCGGCCGAGCCTGCTGCTCAACTCCTCCTTTGCACAGGCAAGTTGGACGCGCGCCTCCTGGAGTCGGCGCGGTACGTGCACGGCCCAGGAGGTGTCGCGGAAGAACCGCTTGATCTCGCCGACGATGTACGGCACGGCGAAGGAGGTGAACTCGACCTCGCGGGACAGCTCGAACCGGTCGATCGCCTTGATCAGGCCGATCATGCCGACCTGGACGATGTCCTCCATCTCCTGCGGGCCGCGGCTGCGGAACCGGCCGGCCGCGTAGCGGACGAGGGACATGTTCATCTCGATGAGCGTGTTGCGCGCGTACTGGTACTCCGGCGTGCCCTCCTCCAGCACCGCGAGCTGGTCGAAGAACACCTTGGACAGCTCCCGCGCGTCCCTCGGCGTGACCTTGGAAGGGTCTGCGATCTCCGGTACGCCCGGTACGTCCACCGTCTCCTCGGCAGTTGGTACGACCGTCGTCGCCATCGTGCGCCCCTCCCAGTTGATCGGTTGTGCCATTGCCGGTCGTCCCCGGCAAGCAGGCGGATACCCGGCAGTCCGAGCAGCATTCCTCCCGCTTCTCTCATTCCTGCTCCCCGTGGCTGCGTACGACCTCCTTGACCTTGGCCGGCGCGAAGCCCCAGCCCTGCTCCACGGTCGGCTCGGCCGGTACCGCGATCTCGTCGGGGCTGGTGAGGACGACGAGCGCACCCGGCCCGGACCGCCGAGAGCGCGGCGCACGGCGCCGTCCATCTCGGCCGGACCCGTCCTGGGGATCCCGGTGATGCCCATGGCCTCGGCCACGGCGGCGAAGTCGGGGTCGTCGAGGGCGCGGCCCGACGGGTTCCTGGGTCGTGACGCCGTTGCGGGCAGGTGTTCGTGTGGCGCTGGGCTCGGTTGCAGCCGACGGCGAACACCATGGCTCGTGCGGCATTGCCGTAGTCGGGCCCTTGCACCATGCGCTCGACGAGGTGGGTGCCCGTGGCGATCCTGCCGCTGACGCCGACCCTGATCAGGTCGCGCAGGCCGGTCCCCTCGAGGACGTTGTGCACGGTGAGCGCGCGGGGCGGAGAACATCCGGTGGTACGGCGCGAGACGACCGTACGGCCCTCGGGCACGCGCGGGACGCGGGCGATCTCGGCGTTCACCTTGGCGCCGGGCAGGACACCACCGATGCCGGCGGTTTGGCGCCTTGCGACGGTTTCGTGGACAGGCACTTGACGTCGTCGTGCGCGGCCTCGTAGGTGAATTCGGCCGCGTCGAAGTCCCCGTCCCGGGTCCGGCAGCCGACGTACCCGGTGCCGATCTCCCACAGGAGGTCGCCCCCGGGCCGCAGGTGGTACTCGGACAGTCCTCCCTCACCGGCGTCCTGAGCGAACTCCCGGCCGCGGCACCCCCGCGCGCTTTGCCCGGTTACCGCCTGCCAGGCGCGCCGAGACGGCACCGGCCTCCATCGCCCATGTCTGCGCACGACGAACCGGGGCAGGCGAGCTGGGGCGGACGCGCTATCGGCGCGGAAACCAGGTCTTCACAGACATACCGAGGTGAGCCATGACTCAGGATCTGACCCCGAACTACACCGTCCCCGGCATCGAGCGCGAGGCGGCCGGCCGACTGATCGGTCTGCTCCGGCTGCGCCTGCACGCCCTGAACGATCTGCACCTGACGCTCAAGCACGTGCACTGGAACGTGGTCGGTCCGCACTTCATCGCCGTCCACGAGATGATCGACCCGCAGGTCGACCGGGTCCGGGACATGGCCGACGACGTGGCGGAGCGCATCGCCGCGCTCGGCGGTGTCGCGCAGGGGACGCCGGGGGCACTCGTGGCCGAACGCACCTGGGACGACTACGCCATCGGGCGGGCCGACGCCATCGCCCATCTCGGCGCCCTCGACCTCGTCTACACAGGCGTGATCGAAGGAGTCCGCGCCGCGATCAAGGAGGCAGGCGACGACACCGCCACCGAGGACCTTCTCATCGAGCAGCTGCGCGACCTGGAGCAGTTCCAGTGGTTCGTGCGGGCCCACCTGGAGACCGCGGGCGGCACGCTCGCCACCGGACAGGCCCGGACCGAGGAGGAGGCCGCCGCCAAGGGCGCCGAACGAAGCTGAACAGCCCCCGGCAACGGCGGCCGGGCCCTCGGCCGAGGCCGGGCACGGCCGCCGACCGTCGCCCGCACGCAGAATCGCGTCTGCGGCACCGGCTCCGGGCGGCACACCGTACGACGGCCCGGTGGAGAGCGGAGCGGGACAGCCAACCCGCCCCCGGAGACCGTCGGTTGCTTGGGTGCGAGCCCCGCCGCACGTTCTCGCAGCCGTGGACCGCGCAAGTGATGCACTCGCACAGCCAGCCGCCGGAGACGACGGACTCGCGCGCGAGGCTGCTGTCCTCCTTCCCCCCGGCAGAAGGCGCGTACCGCCACGACGGGGTGATGTCCTGCACCAGGTCCTGCTCACACTGAGGGCAGGGCCGCGGCAGCGCTCCCCCCTCCCGGCCTGCGCCCTCGGCCCCGACGATGCGCCGGCTCCCCGCTTCCGACCCACGAAACGCCGGGGAGAGCGGAAGTTCGCCACGCTCCCCCGCGTGGAGCGACACCTCGTACGCCAGCCGGCACCCGCTGCCGCCCGACCCTGCCCGCCGCCCCTGAAGAAGACCGCGGCTGACCTGACGTCTCCCACCGCGCCTCACGGGTGCGCCGGAGGCGTGCAACGCCCTTACCGCGGGCAACCGGATAGCCCAGGGACGTGCACACAGCGCGACGGCCCGGGTGACTTCGCAAGCAAGGAGGTCCGCGATGGAATGGTGGGGCTGGGTGGTCCTGCTGATCGCGGTGGCAGGATTGCTCGCCGCGATAACGTTGGCAGTCCAGGCAAAACGCCGTAACGGCACGGTGATCGCGGTGCGTTCGGGTCACCGGAGCGGCGGGGAGGGGGGACGGTGAACACCCTGATGCTCGCCTCCGAACTGACCAAGCGCGTGGTCGTGACGCTGGGCGGCGAGGCGGTCGCCCAGATCCGCGACACCGTCTTCGACGCTCAGGCCGGTCGGATCACGGGCTTCACCCTGAGCGGACGCGGGCTGTTGTCCGGCCCTCTCAAGGAGAGCCTCCCCTTCTCCGGAGTGCACGCCATCGGACCGTCCGCCGTGATGATTCCCAGTGGGGCGGTCCTGGAGAAATGCGACACGGTCGTGGGGGCCGGCGAAGCCGAACGCGGTCAGGTCCTCGGCGCGCCCGTCGTCACCGACCAGGGGACCGAGGTGGGCACGGTCCTGGACGTGGTGATCGAGGCCGGTGTCGCCGGACGGGTCATCGGATTCGAGATCGCCGCCCACGAGAACCTCGATTCCCGGAAGCGGAAGACGTTCATCCCGCGCGGGGAAACACTGGCCGTCTCCGGCCGGGCCCTGGTCGTCCCCGCGCACGCCAGCCGCTTCGTCGCCGACGACCTGCCCAGCTTCAGCGCCCAGGTCGAGGCCTTCCGCGCACAGGCCGCGCAACCACGCGCCGGCGTGCCCGCGGCCGGAGAAGGAGGTGCGGCATGATGATGTTCTCCCAGGCCCTGGGCCTGCCCGTGATCACCGCCGTAGATGCCGAACAGCTCGGGCGCGTGGAGTCGCTGACCATCGATGCCCGCAACGGGCGGGTCGCCTGCCTGCGTCTGTCCGGGGCCCCGAAACACGCCACGACCATCGCCTGGAACGCGATCGAAGCCGTCGGTCGGGACGCCGTCATCGTGCGCTCCCGCACCGGCACCGATCCGGGGCAGAGCGACGTTCCCGCCCACCACGAGGCCCTCGGGCACCGGGTCCTGACGGAACACGGCACCGCGCTCGGCACCGTCAAGGACATCGCCTTCGACAACACGACCGGGCACATCCTCACGCTCTACACGGCGCTCGGTGACGTCCCCGCAGACCACCTCCTCGGCCTCGGCTCCTACGCCGTGGTGGTCCGTGTCGAGCCCGCCGGGCCTCCTGGGGCACGGGAGTGAGCTGCGCACGGTCGTAGCCACCCGGGGTCCCATATCGGCGGCCCCCTCGTCCGGTCGGCGGTCGGCAGACGCAACGGAGACGCGGCGGGCCGTTCGCCGCCGCGGACGTGCGTTGTCCCCTCCCGCGACAGGCGTGCGGCAGGCCCAGGCCCGACCGGCGGTGTACGACGTCAGCGGCGGACGGGACGGCCAGGGGGCCGGATCACGTCCAGGCCCACCGGCCGGCCCACCGGTCCATCGCGCAGCTCGTCGAGTCCCGCGCCGGTGCTCAAGCGGACGGCGGCGACCGGCGCCACGCCGGGACACGTACGGTTCGGATTGCGTCATGTCACTCCCTCCCCCGCTCGCCCCGCGCTGCCGGCACTGACGACGGTCATGACCCGTACCGTCAGCCGGGAGGCAGCGCGGTCGGGGACGCGGAACCGGTGATCGCTGCCGGCCGTAGCGCGGCAGGTTTCGCCAACTCGGCGTCGAACTGGGCGCCGATCAGAAGCGCGAGGTTGGACAGCCACAGCCAGACGAGAAAGACCACCACGCCTGCCAGCGAGCCGTACAGGCGGTAGTAGGTGCTCACATGCGAGGCGTAGACGGTGAAGCCCAACGAGACGATCCGCAGGAGCAGGACCGCCAGGCCGCCGCCCGGCGCCATCTTCCGCACGGGTCTCGAGCAGGACGGGACCGAACGGTAGAGCACCAGCACCAGGGCGCCCGCGACGGCGGCCGGGACAGGCCAGCGCAATGTGTCCCACGCGGTCTGGGGCACGGTGCCCAGGTTCAACGCCCGGCTCAGACGCCCGGCCAGGCTGCCGCTCACCAGCAGCGCGAGAGTGGTGGTCACCAGCAGGCTGATCAGCACGATCGCCGTGACGATGATGCGGGGGACCGTGTGCCACACCGGCCGGTGCGCACTGACGCGGCGGATCGCGTGCAGGGCCCTGCGAAAGACGCTCAGATAACTGCAGCCCGACCACAACGCGCCCACGACACCGAAGAACACCAGCATCCATGCCGCTGACGACTGACCGGCCATTTGCCGGAGTGCGCTGCGCAGCAGTCCGCGCGAGGCGGCCCGGACGACCCCCGTCATCCGGTCGATCACTTCAGGAGTCGTCTTGGGCATGGTCAGCCCGATGACCGAGAGGATGACCAGCAGTGCGGGGAACAGGGCCAGGACCGCGTAGTACGTCAGGGCGGCCGCCCAGTCCATGCACCCTCACCCACTCGCCCCGGCTGTCCCCCTCTCCCTCGGCGGCTCGACGCCGGAGATCCGCGGAGTATGCGTACGAAGGCGGGCCACGGCCCGATCAGCCATGACCCGCCTTCGTCGGTATGCCGTTCAGTCCCCGACGATGTCCTTCGCCGCGTCCTTGGCCTTCTCCCCCGCCTGCCTGACGTCACCTTCGACCTGGTCGGCCTTGCCTTCGGCTTCCAGACGCTCGTTGCCGACCGCCTTGCCGACCGCTTCCTTGGCCTTGCCCTTGATCTTGTCGCCGGCGTTGCCTGCCTTGTCCGCGCCGCTCATCGAAACCGCTCCTTCCCAGCCCGGGCTCGTCGTGTTCCCCGGCACCTGTACCCGCGCCGCCCCGGATGATGTCCCCTCCAAGACCGGACCACTCGCACGGCAGCCGTGGACGGCGCTCTCCGCGCCGCGTGCCGGGCCCGGCATCGTCACCATGACGTCGTGATCGCGACACTCGGCGGTCATGCCTGGGACCGTGTTTTGTGGGTATCCGGGGGCCTGATGGAAACCGGCGCTTCGGAACGTGAGGCGGTGTACATGGACGCGGCTGGGCATGATGAGGGCCAGGAGCCGCTCATAGCGGGTCCGCTATCGGTGTCCGCAGCCCTCGAGGGCAGCGAGAAGATCGCCAAGGCTCGTGAGCTGGCCCGTCTCTTCCTGACGGATGTGCAGGCGGTGCACGGTCCACCGGTGTCCAGCCGCGCGATGGGCATGGTTCAGCTGGTGGTGAGCGAGCTGGTGACGAATGCCCGAAAGTACGCGCCTGGCCCGTGCCTGTTGACGCTGAAGATTGAAGACGGGGCCGCCCAGGTGAGCGTCTGGGACAGCGGTACGGCAGTGCCGGCCGTCCTGGCGCCGGACCCGAGCCGCATCGGGCAGCACGGACTCGAGATCGTGATGGCGGTCTGCCAGAGCTTTGCCGTTCGCCGGGAGCGGGTGGGCAAGCGCATCACGGCCACGGTGGCGTTGGCCGGTGATCCCGGCGGAGACGCCTCGGTCACCAGCCGATGTGACCACGCCCGGTCCGGACGGGGTCGCCCTCGTTTTCCGCCGACGGCTCACACCGGTGAAGCCGGTTGCGAACGCGTGAAGTCAGCGGCATCTCCTTTTTGCGGGGCCTTGTCTGCTCCCGGCTGGGCGGACTTCGGGAGGCTGTCGAGCACGTTGTCCCACGTGTGAACCCCAGCACTTCTGATGGCTGTTACCGGGAACCCCTCGCCCCCGCCCATCAGCACGAGCGGGAACGAGGAGAAGCGTTCCGGCTCGGGACGTGTGGGCTCGCCCCTACGCCTCGGCCTGATCATCGGTCACAGGCCCGGCCACTGGCGGACGGTAGACACCCTTCACCAGTGACCGATCCCCCCGGCAAGCTCTGCGCGACACCGTCGAATTCCGGCCGTCGGACAACTCGCCCGGGTTGGCGTCATACGCCTGGTATAGATGGACAGCGGCTGTACTCATCCGGGTGTACGCCGTCGAGGGCCGATTCGGACAGAGGGGGGAAGAGCGTGGATGTCCCACTCGAAACGGAGGGGCACTGCGCCGTGCCGTCACACGGCGGGGCATGGTTGGAAGTACGTCCGCTGCTGGAGCGCCCAGGCGTGTATGCGAAAGGCGAGGTCGGCGTGGGTACGCGGCCGATGTGGCAGGAAGCCCTCTGCCGGCTGTCACTGCGGAGCGAGAGCTGCCTGTACGTCGAGATGTCCCGGCTGACGTTCATCGACGTGGCCGGGGTGACGGATCTGGCGATGACCGCACGGTCACTGAGTGGGGATCGTCTGCTCGTCCTTGAACAACCACCGCCCCAGGTACCGCGCATTCTGGACTTGTTCTGGTCCGGCCTGGGCGGGATCGAGGTGGCTGCATGACCGGCACCGCCCCCGGGCCCCAGGAGTTCGTGCATCCGGCGCTGTTCTACAGCGGGGAGCAGCAGTATGTGGCAGGTACAGTCCCCTTCGTCCTCGAGGGGCTGGCCAGGGAGGAACCGGTTGCGGTCGCCGCGCCGCCGGACCGACTCCGGCTGATCAAGGACCGGCTCGGTGACCAGGCCCGCCGTGTTCACTTCGTGGACATGACGCAGGCCGGCCGGAACCCGGGGCGGATCATTCCCGGAGTGCTGCGCCGGTTCGCCGATGCCCATGCCGGGGGACGGGTGCGCATCATCGGTGAGCCGATCTGGCCCGGTCGCAGCGCGGCGGAGTACCCCGCGTGCGTGCAGCACGAGGCGCTGATCAACGCGGCGTTCACCGGCCGCGCCGTCACCATTCTGTGCCCGTACGACGTCGCCGGGCTCGACCAGGAGGTGCTGAAGGACGCCTTGGCCACCCACCCGGTGGTGGTCGCCGAGGGGAGCGAGACGGCTTCGGCGGCGTACAGTCCCGAGGAGGTCGTCGCCCGGTACAACCAGGCTCTGCCCGTGCCGTCCGCCGCCCAGGCGACGAAGTTCGAAGGCAGTGGCCAATTGCCGACGGTACGCGAGTTTGCCGTACGGCAGGGCGAGCGGCTGGGGTTGGAGGGGACGCGGCTGCAGGACCTCCAGCTGGCGGTGGCAGAGCTGACCACCAACAGCGTCGTTCATGGAGCCGGTGGCGGCACGCTGCGGATCTGGGCGGAGGACAAGCAGGTCGTCTGCGAGGTGCAGGACGCGGGCCGGCTCACCGATCCACTGGCCGGCCGGCGCCCCCCGGCACCCGAACGGCCCGGCGGCCGGGGCCTGCTCCTCGTCAACCACCTCGCCGACCTCGTGCGCATCCACACCAGTGAGGCGGGTACCACGATCCGCTTCTACATCGACCGCTGATCACTACCGACCCGGCGGCATCGAGACCGCTCGCCCTCCAGCCGACCACAAGCCGCGCCTCCCGCCAAGCCGTTGACCGGGAAGAGGACGACGAGGAGGCTGCAGTCGTCGGGCAGCTCGGCGGCGGCTTGCCGGTGCAGCAGCAGGGCATGGATTTCGGTCGGTACCGAGCCCGGCCGTCACGGTTGGCGAGCGCGGTGGCGAGTTGTTCCGAACACCATCCTGGGCGTTCGGATGTTCTCGTGCCGGCTCGCCGTTCGGCTCGTGGGGGGACGACGGATAGCCGACGGCGGGGCGTGCGGCCTACAAAGCATCGAAGTCAGTCCACGTGCTGTACGTGCCGACCCGGCCGTCACAGGGACCCAACACCGCCATCATGAAAGCCCGCTGGTGCTCTGCTCCCCTATGGCGAGCCGGTGCTCGTGCGTGCCGGTGCTATGCGGAGCAAGCTGCCTGTCCGGCGTGCGGAACGGGGTCGGGTCGGCCCGGGTGTACAGCCGGTACTCACGGCGGCCGACGGACGCGCGGTCGGCCGTCGCCCGATGGACGACCGATGCACAGGATCGGCGGTTGCGCGCTGCGCAGGGGGCGCCACTACTGCAGCACTCCGACGGCACGATCGTGGTGGACACCGAGACGCGAAAACCAGGTCACATACCCCGTGACTGCGGTGTCATGCGTGCCTCTTCGTGGCGGATTTCTTCCCTGGTGCGCAGCGACCGGGGGCTTTGTTCGGCGGGTCCCGAGTGGGTTAGCCTGCGGCGTATTTCCCTCCCGACTAATGCCTTGAGGTGAGGGAATGCACAACGTTCACGGGCCCACCGCGGCCCACGTGTTCGAGTCTTCACTGCTGAGGGCTCCAGGGGAGCGGGACGAGGGTGCGCATGACCAGCGACAGGACCGAGCTCGTCGACGCCGGGCCGGGCGACGGGGAGCTCAGACAGCTCCTGGCGGGGCTGACGGCCGTGCGGGACGGCGACTTCGGCACACGTCTGCCGGAAGACGCCGACGGTCTCATGGGCGACATCGCGACCGTGTTCAACGGCATGGTCGACCAACTGTCCGTGTTCACCTCCGAGGTGACGCGCGTGGCCCGGGAAGTCGGCACCGAGGGGACGCTCGGCGGGCAGGCGGAGGTGCCGGGGGTCTCCGGAACCTGGGCCGACCTGACCGACTCGGTCAACGCCATGGCCGGAAACCTGACCACCCAGGTCCGTGACATCGCCGAGGTGGCCACGGCCGTGGCCAAGGGCGACCTGTCCCAGAAGATCGACGTGCCCGCGCGCGGGGAAATCCTGCAGCTGAAGGAAACCGTCAACACGATGGTGGACCAGCTCTCCGCCTTCGCCGACGAAGTCACCCGCGTCGCCCGCGAAGTCGGCACCGAAGGACGCCTCGGCGGCCAGGCCAAGGTGCCCGGTGTCGCGGGGGTGTGGCGGGACCTCACCGATTCGGTCAACTTCATGGCGGGCAACCTGACCAACCAGGTCCGCAACGTCGCCCAGGTGACGACCGCGGTGGCCAAGGGCGACCTGTCGCAGAAGATCACCGTCGACGCACGCGGCGAGATCCTCGAACTCAAGAACACCATCAACACGATGGTCGACCAGCTCTCCGCCTTCGCCGACGAAGTCACCCGCGTCGCCCGCGAAGTCGGCACCGAAGGACGCCTCGGCGGCCAGGCCGACGTCAAGGGCGTCAAAGGCACCTGGCGGGATTTGACCGACTCGGTCAACTTCATGGCGGGCAACCTCACCGCCCAGGTCCGCAACGTCGCCCAGGTGGCGACCGCGGTGGCCGAGGGCGACCTGTCGCAGAAGATCACCGTCGACGCACGCGGCGAGATCCTCGAACTCAAGAACACCATCAACACGATGGTCGACCAGCTCTCCGCCTTCGCCGACGAAGTCACCCGCGTCGCCCGCGAGGTCGGCACCGAAGGACGCCTCGGCGGCCAGGCCGACGTCAAGGGTGTGTCGGGCACTTGGAAGGCCCTCACTGACAACGTGAACGTGATGGCGTCGAACCTGACCGGCCAGGTGCGCTCCATCGCCCAGGTCGCCACGGCCGTCGCGCGGGGCGACCTGTCCCGCAAGATCACGGTCGCGGCCGAGGGGGAGGTCGCCGCACTGGCCGATGTGATCAACACGATGGTAGACACCCTGTCCGCGTTCGCCGACGAAGTCACCCGCGTCGCCCGCGAGGTCGGCACCGAAGGACGCCTCGGCGGCCAGGCCCACGTGCCGAACGTGGCCGGCACGTGGAAGGACCTCACCGACAACGTCAACTCCATGGCGAACAACCTGACCGGTCAGGTACGCAACATCGCGCTGGTGACGACCGCCGTGGCCGGGGGCGACCTGTCGAAGAAGATCGACGTGGACGCACGCGGCGAGATCCTGGAGCTGAAGACGACCATCAACACGATGGTGGACCAGCTCTCCGCCTTCGCCGACGAAGTCACCCGCGTCGCCCGCGAGGTCGGCACCGAAGGACGCCTGGGCGGCCAGGCCGAGGTGGAGGGCGTCTCGGGCACCTGGAAGCGGCTCACGGAGAACGTCAACGAGCTGGCAGGCAACCTGACCCGTCAGGTACGGGCCATCGGCGCCGTGGCCAGCGCCGTGGCCGAGGGCGACCTGACCCGCTCGATCACGGTGGAGGCCTCCGGCGAGGTCGCCGAGCTCAAGGACAACATCAACTCCATGGTGGAGTCGCTGCGCGAGACCACCCGGGCCAACCAGGAGCAGGACTGGCTCAAGACAAACCTGGCGCGCATCGCCGGCCTCATGCAGGGCCACCGGGATCTTCCTGTGGTGGCTGAGCTCATCATGGACGAGCTGACACCGCTGGTGTCGGCCCAGTACGGCGCCTTCTACCTCGCCGAGGACGGTGAGCGCGGCCCGGAGCTGCGGCTTGTCGGTTCCTACGGCAGGCCCGACGACGACGGGCGGCCCACCCGGTTCTCCTTCGGCCGCTCACTGGTCGGCCAGGCCGCGCGCAGCCGCCGTACCATCACCGTCGACGAGCTGCCCCAAGGCTACGTGACCATCTCCTCCGGGCTCGGCCAGGCGGTGCCGGCCGCGCTGATCCTGCTGCCGATCCTCTTCGAGGACCAGGTCCTCGGCGTCATCGAGCTGGCGTCGGTCACCGCCTTCACGCCCGTCCACCGGGACTTCCTGGAACAGCTCCGCGAGACGCTCGGCGTCAACGTCAACACGATCGTGGCCAACGCCCGCACCGACGAGCTGCTGGAGGAATCTCAGCGGCTGACCGCCGAGCTGCAGGCGCGTTCGGCCGAGTTGCAGTCCCAGCAGGACGAGCTGCAGCGCTCCAACTCCGAACTGGAGGAGAAGGCCTCGCTGCTGGCGGCGCAAAACCGCGACATCGAGGCGAAGAACCTGCAGATCGAACAGGCCCGGCGGGAACTCGAGGCGCGCGCCCAGCAGTTGTCGCTGGCCTCGAAGTACAAGTCGGAGTTCCTGGCCAACATGAGCCACGAGCTGCGCACTCCGCTCAACAGTCTGCTCATCCTCGCCCAGCTGCTCGCTCAGAACCCCTCGCGCAACCTCACCCCGAAGCAGGTCGAGTACGCGGGAATCATCCACTCCGCGGGCAGCGACCTGCTGCAGCTGATCAACGACATCCTGGACCTGTCGAAGGTCGAGGCAGGCAAAATGGACGTCACCCCGGAGCGGGTGCCGCTGCGCCGGCTCATCGAGTACGTCGAGGCCACCTTCCGGCCCATGACCACCCAGAAGGGGCTGGAATTCGCGGTCACCACCGCGGCGGGCGCGCCCGCCGACCTGCTCACCGATGACTCCCGGCTACGGCAGGTGCTGCGCAACCTGCTGTCCAACGCGGTGAAGTTCACCGAGCAGGGCAGTGTCGAGCTGGCCATCGAGCCCGCAACGGACGACGAGGTTCCGCAGGACGTCGTGCGCGGCGGTGCCGTCGTGGCGTTCCGGGTGCGCGACACCGGCATCGGTATTCCGGAGCAGCACCTGGAGTCGATCTTCGGGGCGTTCCAGCAGGCGGACGGCACCACGAGCCGCAAGTACGGCGGAACCGGCCTCGGACTGTCCATCACCCGGGAGATCGCGCATCTGCTCGGCGGTGCCGTGGCGGTGGACAGCGCGCCCGGCCGGGGCAGCACCTTCACGCTGTACCTGCCGGTGGCCCGGCCGGACTTCGAGGAGCTGCTCGAGGCCGGTTGGCCCACCCCGAACAACCCGAAAGAACCGGCAGAACTTGCATCGGCCGCCACCGCGGGACAGACCACCGCTTCGCCGCAGTCGGCCATTCCCCAGCAGCGGCCGCGCCGACTCCTGGTGGTGGAGGAACGGCCGCGCGGCCTGCTGACCCTGGTCGCCGAGAGCGTGGTCGCGGACGTGGCCCGGCATCGCCCGGACGACGGCTTCCCGTTGCCGGCGGTGGACGTCATCACCGCCGTCGGAGCGCTGGAGGCAGCGGGCGCACTGGCCACCGAGTCCTGCCACTGCGTCGTACTGGACCTGGACATGTCCGGCGGGGAGGCGGGCCGGTTCCTGCAGGCACTCGAAGGCGACTCGGGGCTGGCGAGCGTTCCGGTACTCGTCCACAGCAGCCACCGGCCGGAGGTGGCACGGGCCGAAGCACTGCGCTCCCACCGCGACGACGGGTCCCTGGAGTTCCTGTCCAGCCTGGACGAGCTGCGCGAACGCATCGCCCTGCACCTGGCCGCCGAGGCACCCGGGGAGGCGCTCTCCCTTGTCCGGGTCGAGGAACCGCAGGACCTCGCACCCCCGGTGGACGACAGCTTCCGGGGCCGTACGGTCCTGGTCGTCGACGACGACGCACGCAACCTGTTCGCACTCAGCGGGATCCTGGAGATGTACGGCTTCCGGGTGCTGCACGCGGAGAACGGGCGCAAGGGCATCGACACGCTGCTCGCCAACCCCGACATCGCGTTGGTGCTGATGGACGTGATGATGCCGGAGATGGACGGCTACACAGCCACCTCCGAGATCCGCAAGCTGCCGCAGTACGCCGAGCTGCCGATCATCGCCGTCACCGCCAAGGCGATGCCCGGCGACCGGGAGAAGTCTCTGTCCGCCGGCGCCAGCGACTACGTCACCAAGCCCGTCGACACCCGCGACCTCATCGCCTGCGTCCGACGCTGGCTTTCCGCGTGAGCGCGCCGGTGCCGCCCGCCGACGGGGCGAGTACAGCCCGGCGTGGCACGACCCGCGTCCAAGCGCCGTTCAGCCGAGGAGCGTGTACATCGTGAAGACGCCCGAGCAGCCATGCGAACCGGACGGCGTCGAGTCGGGCACTGCGCCGCTGGATCTCGCGGGCGTCTCCCCCACCTCCCCCCTCGGCAGGCTGGCCGCCACGGTGGACCGGCTGCGCCGCGAGGTCCGTGCCGCGCATGCGGAGGCGGAGGGCCGGGCGCTGATCGAGCTGGCCAAGGGGATCCTGGTCGAGCGGCTGGGCTGCGGTCCGGCGCAAGCCGCCCGGCAGCTCGCGGAGCTGACCGAGCAGGCCAGGTTGACACCTCTGGAGTTCGCGGTGGAAGTCATCAACCAGGCCGCCCGCGACCGGGTGTCGGAGGTCACGGACGCCTTCCTGGGCACCGTTGCCGAGACGCCCGCGCGCCAGGCCACCGCCCGGCGACTGCGGGCGGCGGAGAGCGGCGCGCTGGCCGCGAACGACACTCAGGACGTGGCCAACGCTCTGCTGGAGCATGCCCTGCGCCCGCTCGGTGCGGTCGCCGTGGCCGTGTGGAGCGCGGGCGCGGACGGCTCGCTCACCCTCAGCGGAAGCGCCGGCTTCTCCCCCGCCGAGGCCGTCCGGTGGCGTTACGTCCCCCCGGAGGTGGCGACCGTGGCGCGCCGGGGACTGACGGAGCGCACCGGTCAGTGGTTCCAGTCGCTCGCCGACACCGGGCTGCCCACCATCGGCCGGCACATGCATCCGGCCGGCGGCCGGGTTGCCCTACCCGCTGGCGCAGGGGGCCGCATCCACGGCGTCCTGGAGATCGCCTGGCCCGGGCCGCTGGAGCCGCAGCCGCCGCAGATCGTCCGGCAGGTGGAAGCCCTGGCCGAGCTGTGCGCGCACACGCTGGAGACGTACACGCTCCGCCAGTACCCCGGCCAGGACCCACGGATCCTGCCGGACGCCGCGGAGCTGACGGAGCTGGCCGATGGACTGCACGACCCCGCTCTGGTGCTGGTGCCGCACATCGACGCCGCCGGCCAGCTGGTGGACTTCCGCATCCAGCACGTCAACAGCCGTTTCCTGGACCCGGCCGGCCGGCCGCGCGCGGTGGTCAGCGGAGCGCTGTTGCTCGAGGCGTACCCCATGGCCGCAGGGACGAGCGAGCTGTTCCAGCGGGTCGAGCGGGTCTACGCCACCGGCGAACCGTACCGGGGCCGCCGGATGCGTCTGACCGCGCTCGTCGACCAGGTGCCGCTGTCGGCAGTCGCGGACATCAGCATCAGCCGGCACGGCAGCAGCGTGCTGCTGATCTGGCGTATCGAGGACGAGACGGCGCAGCTGGCGAGCCTGCTCCAACACGCCCAACGTCTGGGCCGTATCGGCGGCTTCGAGGAGAACCTGCTCACCGGTGAGATCACCTGGAACGACCAGCTGTTCCACCTCTACGGCCGGTCCCCGGCGAGCACGCCCGTACCGCTGGAGGAGCTGCCCGCGCACGCGCACCCCGACGACGCGGTGGCCCTCGGCCGGTTCCTGCGGACGCTGCTCCACCGCCGCCGGCCGGCCTCCGCGGCCTTCCGGCTGCAACGCCCAGACGGCGTGACCCGGCACATCCGGGTGGTCGCCGAACCGGCCCTCGACGCCGACGGCGGGCTCTTCGCTGTGCGAGGCGCCTACCAGGACATTTCCGCCCAGCACTGGACGGAGGTGGCGCTCGCCGCCACCCGGGACCAGCTTGCCCACACCGAGCAGCAGGCGGCTGAACGCAACCGTCTGGCGCTGCAGTTGCAGCACGCCATCATGCCTCCCACGCAGGCTCCGCTGACGGTGCCCGGTCTGGAGGTCGCGGTGCGCTACCGGCCGGCGGAGACCGAGCATCTGGTGGGCGGCGACTGGTACGACGCCGTGATGCTGCCGTCCGGGCTGGCGCTGCTGTGCGTGGGTGACGTCGCAGGCCACGGCATCGAAGCCGCCACCAGCATGGTCGTTCTGCGCAACGCGTTGCGTGGCCTGGCCGTTACGGGTGCCGGGCCGGGCCAGTTGCTGTCCTGGCTGAACATCGTGGCGCACCACTTGACCGGAGGCGTCACCGCCACTGCGGTGTGCGCCCTGTACGACCCGGATCAGCGCAGTCTGCGCTGGGCACGGGCAGGCCATCTCCCGCCCGTACTGGTCCGCGGGCGGGAGGCGGCCCCACTGCCGTTGGTCAAGGGCCTGCTGCTGGGCGCCGTGCCCGAAGCCGTCTACGAGGAGGCCGAGCTGCAGTTCGCGCCGGAGGACATGCTGCTGATGTACACCGACGGGCTCATCGAGCGCCGGGACCGGTCCGTGGAGGAGTCCCTGACCCACCTGCTGACCACGGCCCGTACCGCGCCGAAGGCCCTGGACCAACAGCTCGACCGTCTGCTGACCTACAGCAGGTCGGACACGGACGACGACACCTGCATCGTCGGCATCCGCGTGACGTAGCCGCGACTCGGGCCACCGGGCCGGCTCCGGCGGAACGCGCTCGAGCGACCCAAGGCATCCGCGACGACTGCGCCTGGTCCCTGGACGCCTACGACCAAGCCAAGCAGCAGACCGCCTCGGGCCCGCAGGGAGGACGTGCGGCCGTCTGGCGAGGGTCGTTTCGCGCCGCTGTCCGCGCCGCCCAGCACACGGGTGCGCCAGTGCCGCAGCAGCGCGTCCTGTGCTTCGTATGGCGCTATGGCGCCACTGGGGACAGGGAGGTGCCTGCCGTCGCAAAGCGCCCTCGCCCTCCTGACGGAACTTCAGCCTCGCCGCTTTGTACACGGCAGGCGGGTAATGCGATGCCGGTGACCGGCCCCCCGGAGGAGGGGGCCTGCGGCGCTTGCCCCAGGGAAAGGACAACAGAGGCGTCAGCCGCCCAGGGCGCCTTCCGCCCCAGCCACGGGTGTCGTGCACACCGAGGATCCCTTCGACGCCGGTGATCTCCAGCAGCTGTCGCAACGGGGGCCGGCCACAGGCCAGTAGCAGGGTCGCGTCGGGCTCGACGGCGTCGGCGTGCCGTCAGGATGGCGTTCAGTCCCGCGGAGTCGCTGAAGGGGACGTCACCGAGACACAGCACGATGCATTGTTCCCCCGAATTCAGGAGATTCAGCAGATCTCTTGTGAACGCCTGGGTCGTGACGTGATCCATCTCGCCGGTGAATTTCGCCACGAGACACCGGCCGGAACGGTATTCGGCAACCGAAGGAGCATTCGGCATACCTACCGCCGTTTCCGCAGATCCGCTCCGGAAAGCGCCTGCCCTGGATGCCCGTGTTCAATCCGGCCGGCCGTGCGTGTCGGGGGCCGGGCGGCCGCCCGGTTACGGCACGGCTGCGGGCACCGAGGAGGCGGCAGGACCGTTTGTGCGTCTCCTACGATGGCGCGGTCGGCGGTGCTTGCCCGGCGGCCGTTCGGGTACGGCGTTTGAATGAGGGTGGTATTCATGTGGGCAGGCGATTACTGAAAGCGATGTGTTCGTGACTCGTCTCAGCGGCTTCGGGGACGACCGGGCAAGCGGGCCGGGCGACGATCCCATGGCGGCTCTCGCGCTGCAGCTCGCCGATGCCGTGGACGGTCTCGCGACCCTGTGGTCCGTCGCCGCGCAGCGGGCTCGGCTGCGCCTGTCGCCGCACCAACTGCGTGCCCTGCGGATCCTTCAGGCCGCGCCGGGGCTCAACCTCACCGCTCTGGCGGAGAGCATGGAGATAGGGATGCCCACGGCCAGCCGGCTGTGCGACCGGCTGGAGGCGGCCGGCCTGCTGGAGCGTGTGCTGCATCCGCAGAAGCGGCGCGAGGTGCAGTTGAACCTCACCGGACACGGACGGCAAGTACTCGACGAGGTGGCCGCCCGCCGGTCGCGGGCGCTCGCCACCGTGTTCGCGGCCATGGGGACGGGCGACCGGGACGCACTCAGTCGCGGCCTGCAGGGTTTCCTGGCGGCTCAGGACGGCGTCACCCGGGACTCGGCCCGCCCCGAAGCCTGATCGCGCTACCAGGACGCGGTCAGTCGCGCCGGCCCACAGCAGCTGCCACTGCATCTCGGCGGCGAAGGTGAGGCGGCGGGTGCGGCGCGCCTGGACGTAGAGGTCGGAGTCGCGGTCGGCGCTGGCCACCTCGTGGCCGAGCGCCGTGGCAAAGTCGCCAAGCTGGAGCCCGCGTCCGGGTCGATGGGGCCTGCGGGCAGGCACACGGAGAGGACGCCGATGCGGTCTCCGCGCACAGTGGTGGGCAGATGCACCAGGTGGCCCGCGGACTCGCGCAGTACCTCGATTCACCGGGTTCTGGTTGATGAAGGAGCTGCCCGCTGGGCCGTCGTGCGCGGGCACCGAGAGGCCGGTGTGCGCGCGGTGGCCACACCAGCGCGTGGGGCGGGGCCGCGCACAGTAAGGCCTCCGCGGACGGAAGCGATTCACAGGCTTTCACGGCATCCACCCTCTCGTCTGGTGGCCTCCTCGCTACCGCTCGGCGGGCCGCTGCCGGCAGCTCTCCTTCCCGCCCGTGAGGTCAGTCCGCCTCCGCACTCAGCTGCGGCCCGGCCAACGTCATGGTGTGGCACAGCAGCAGACAGACGTCGTCGTCGCGTTCGGAGTCGTGCAGGAGGGGTTTGAGCAGGGCGTCGGCGGCGGCGGCCGGGTCCTGTTCCAGCTCCGGTGCGCTCAGTGCGCCCAGCGCCCGGCCGAGGCGTTCGATGCCGGCGTCGATGCCGTGCGCCCGGCGTTCGACCAGGCCGTCGGTGTACAGCACCAGGGACGAGCCAGGCTGCAGGTCGGCGATGTGATCGGCATACGTGTACGTCAGCGGGATGCCCAGCATGACGCCCGGCTTGCCGCCGAGGACCCGCACGGTTCCGTCGGCGCCCCGCACGACAGCGGGCGGATGCCCGGCCGACGCCCAGAGCACCCGCGGTTCGCCGGGCCGGAAGCGGGCGACCAACGCGGTGGCGTACAGGTCGGGCTGCAGGTGCCGGAGCATGTGGTGCAGCCGGGTGAGGATCTGGCCGGGGGTGGAGTTGTCGACGGCGTAGGCGCGCAGCGCGGTGCGCAGCTGGCCCATGACGACAGCGGCGTGCAGCCCGTGGCCGGTGACGTCGCCTATGACGGCCAGCAGGCTTCCGTCGGGCTGAACGAAGGCGTCGTACCAGTCGCCGCCGATGTTCAATCCCTGGGTGGCGGGGAGGTAGCGCGCGGCCAGGAGCAGGCCGGGCACGGCGGGCAGGTCGGTCAGCTGGGCCCGCTGCAGGGTGTCGGCGGTGTCGCGGTAGCGCTCGTACCGGCGGGCGTTGTCCAGGGCGATGCCGGCACGGCGGGCGAGTTCCACCAGCATCACGCAGGTGTCGGGGTCGAAGCGGGGACCGGGTGCGGTGAGGGTGAGGACGCCCAGCAGGCTGTGGGTTCCCAGGGGGATCGCGAGCAGGGGCCGCTCGGGAGACAGGGCGGAGGGCGGGAGGTCGCCGACGCCGGGGAGGTTGCCAGGGTGGGGGGCCGCGTGCTGGGGGCGGCCCGTGCGGGCGGCGGTCACCGCGGCCGCCGAGTGCTCCCGTACGCGGTGGGGCCGCTCGTCGTCGTCCTCGTCGAAGAGCCAGACGTCGAGGTCGGCCGCGTAGTCCGGGATCAGCAGCTCGGAGAGGCGGCGCAGGATGGCCGTAGGGCTGAGGGACGCCGTGATGGCGGCGCTGGCGTCACCGAGGAAGGTCAGCAGGCGCCGGGCCCGCTCGGCCTCTGCCCGGGCGGCCCGCTCGGCGTCGAGCAGTTCGCGCTGGGCCCGTACGGCGGCTTCCAGCTCGGAGTGCAGCGCCAGCACGCCCTGGTTGGTGTCGTGCAGCTCCTGCCGGTGCAGCCGGATGAGGTGTTCCTGCTCGCCCAGGAGGGTCAGCAGGGCCGCGGTGGTCTCGTCGGCGTGCAGCAGCGCCTCGGGCAGTGGCATGCCGGCGCGGAGAGGGTGCCCGGCGGGCGGGCGGGACAGGGGGCAGCTGAGGGCGGGCGCGCCGTCCGGGGCCGGGAGGGCGGAGCCGACCGGCCGCAGCGAGACGTCGAGCCGGCCGCCCTCGTGCGCGTCGGCGTGCCGGAGGTGCAGCGTGAGTTCCCACTCGCCGCCCTGGCCCAGGCAGTGGCGCAGTCGGGCGGTGAGCGACGTGAGGAAGCGGACCCGCTCCAGGGCCGGGGCCTCGCCGTCGGTGAGGACGCGGTCGACGGCGGCACGGGCCAGGGCCGCGTCCGTGACGGAGGCGATCTTCCAGACGTCGGGAGGTGCGGTCATGGACGTCCGTCCGGGGGTTCGGGGGCCAGGACGGCCACGCTGGTGTCGTCGCGCAGCGGGCGGGCGGCGCTGCCGGCGTCCCGCAGGACGACCGCGGCCGTCACGGCCGGGTCGTGGCCGAGGAGCTGAAGGTCGTGCGGTGGCGCCCAGCGGCTGGGCAGCGCGTCGCTGTGCAGGACGAGCAGGCTGTCCGGCCGCCAGCACGAGTGCTGTAGGGGCACGGTGGCGGGAAAGTGGGCTCCGACGATGCCCGGGTGGGAGATGAGCGGCCGCCACACGTCCTCGGTGCGGAACCGGGCGCGGATGTTGCCGACGCCGGCGAAGGACAGCCGGCCGGTGCTCTCGTCGAGCTGGGCGACGCCGACGGCCGCGCCGCGCGTGGTCCGCAACGCCGTGTGGAGGCGGCGCAGGAGCTCGGCCGGCGGCAGACCGGCGCACCTGTGCAGTTCCTCCACGGCGGCGTCCTCCACGGCGGCGGTGGACGCCTCGGCCGCCTTGCCTCCGTGGCCGAGTCCGTCGGCGAGCAGCAGCGTGACCGTCGAACCGGAGCGGACCCAGGCGAAGGCGTCCCCGGAGTGCTCGGCATAGGCGAGCGAGGTGACGATGCCCCCGGCCCGGGCGCCCGTCGGAAAGTGGGCCGGCCCCGGGGACGGGGCGCCCGGGGGACGCGCGGGCCTGATGCGCGCCACGGCGACGGTGCCCCGGCCCGGCCTGCTGTGCAGGTCGAAGTCGCTGGAGACGCGCAGGCAGGTTCCCAGGCCCGCGCCGAGGGAGGAGGAGGCGGTCGTGTGCCCGTCCTGCAGCGCCGCCTGTACGTTGCCGATGCCCGGCCCGTGATCGAGCGAGGTGATCTGCACACCCGGCACCCCTTCCGCGCGAGTGTCGCAGGGACCGGTCAGGTTGATCACGATGCGGCCGCCGCTGGCGTGCTTGACGAGGTTGGTCGCCAGCTCGGTGGCCACCAGCGCCGCGCCCGCGGTGGAGTCGGCGTCCAGCCCAGTGCGGGCGCAGGCGGCTTCCGCGGCCACGCGCACGTCCCGCACCCGGGTGCTGTCCTGGACGGGGATGTCCCACACCCGGCTCATGGCGCACCCGTGCGGGGGCCGGGCAGTCCGGTGACCCAGTCGGTGATGGTGACGGTCGTGCCCTTGCCGGGACTGCTGTCGATGCTGAACTCCTGGACGAGCCGTTTGGCGCCGCTCAGGCCCAGCCCCAGGCCGCCGCCGGTGGTGTAGCCGTCGGTCATGGCCTGGTCGATGTCCCGGATGCCGGGGCCGGCGTCGACGAACGACAGCCGCAGTCCGCGCCTGCCCCCCTCTTCCAGGATCGTCATCGCCATGGACCCGCCACCGCCGTGCACCAGCGTGTTGCGGGCCAGTTCACTGACCGCGGTGACCAGCTTCGTCTGCTGGACCAGACTGAAGCCGAGATCGGCGGCGGCCCGGCGTACGTGCTGGCGAACCCAGGCCAGGTCCGCGTCCGAGCCGATGGGCAGACGCGTGGTCGGCGCGAGTGGGGCATGCATCATGCACCCTCTTCCGGATGAGCGGGTGAGGCTGCCGAGGGGGCACGGCCCAGCAGGGACAGCGCCCTCTCGACGTCCAGGGCCGTGACCAGGCCGGGCAGGGTGAGACCAAGCTCGACCAGCGTGATGGCCACGGCGGGACGCATGCCGGCCAGTACCGTCCTGGCTGCCAGCAGGTGTGCGTTCGCGGCGATCTCGGCCAGGATGCGGCCGAGGAAGGAGTCGACCATCTCCACTCCGGAGATGTCGATCACGACGCCGCCCACCGGCACCGGGCTGGCCGCGATACGGTGGGCGAGATCGTCCTTGAGCTGTTCGGCCGCTCCGTCGTGCAGCTCTCCTTGCAGGGTGACCAGCAGGACGTCTCCAAGTGCCAGGACCGGAACCCTACCCGCGTGGTCGAAGAAGCCGGTCACCGTGCGTTCGCTCCCGCGTCCGGGCGTGGCGAGACGACGATGCCCTGCTGAGTGAGCGCGTGGGCCAAGGCGTCGGCGAGGCCGGCCCGCGTGATGATCGACCCTAGGTCGATGCCGAGGTGCACGATGGTCTGCGCGATCGCGGGGCGGATGCCGGAGACGATGCACTCCGCGCCCATCAGACGGGCCGCGGCGACGGTCTTCATCAGGTGCTGGGCGACGAGGGAGTCGACGGTCGGCACGCCGGTGATGTCGAGGATGGCGTACCGGGCCCGCTGCTCGACGATGGCCTCCAGCAGGCTCTCCATCACCACCTGGCTGCGGGCGCTGTCCAGCGTGCCGATCAGCGGTACGGCGACGACGCCCTCCCACAGCCTGATGACCGGGGTGGCCACCTCCAGCAGCTGCTGGCGCTGCCGGGCGATCAGCTCCTCCCCCGCGCTGAGGGTCGTCTCCATGACCACCAGGCGCAGCGTCCCTATGAGCACCGCCAGTGCGAGCGCACAGGCGTGCGCGTGCTCGTCGGCGGACTCGAACTCGGCGCTCAGCAACGCGGCGGCCGGTTCGCGCAGTCCCGCGACCTCCGCGGCGATCTGGGCAGGGCCGAATCCCGCTCGGGCGCGGGAGGCCGCCATCCGGCCGAGCTGGTCCTTCACGGCACGGAAGCCGGGGGCGTCGATGTCCTCCAGCCGCCCGGCGCGGGCCACTTCGGCCAGGGCGTCCACCACGGCCTTGCACGCCTCGACCGCCTCGTCCCGGGAGACGGTGAACACCGTGCTGAACAGAGGGGCGTCGGCCCACCGTTGGGCGATCTGCTCGCGCCGCCGCTCCAGGAAGCCAGCCAGTTCCCGCACGACCTCGGGGGCCACGTCGTGCTGCTCCGCCACCTGCATCGTCTCCCTGCTGCGTGCTCGACGGCCCGCCCGGACGGCCAGCCATGGAACAATTATTGCTTTATGGCAAGCGTTGGTGCGACGGTACCGGCCGAACCACACGCGATCGTCACATTCGCTCCGCCGGGACCGGCCCGCCGCCCATCTCCCTACCCCGCCAGTCCAGGCATACGACGAGGGCGTCGTCGTCCGGCACCGGCGTGCCGCGGTGGCCGGTCAGTTCGCGCAGAATGGCGCGCGGCACCTCGGCGGCGGGCACCAGCCGGGTGGCCTGGATGGCCCGGGCCATCGCCTCGTCCCCGTACGCTTCGCCCTTGGGCGAGGCCACGCCGTGCACGCCGTCGCTGACGAAGACGAGCCGGTCACCGGGCTCGACCTGGAAGTCCTGAGCCACGTAGTCGGTCTCCTCGAACATGCCCAACGGAAGCTGGGCGTCGAAGGTGACGCGCTCCACGGCGCCGTTCCGCAGCCGCAGCATCTGAGGGGAGCCCGCGTCCACGACGCCGGCCCGGCCGGTGGCGAGGTCGAAGTCGAACATCAGCACGGACAGGTAGCAGCGCCCCTGGTAGTGCGCGTAGACGGCCTGGTCGGCGAGGGCCGCCTGGTCGGCGATGGAGATGCCGGCGCGCCGCGCGTTGCGCAGGGCGTTGATGGCCAGGGTGGTCAGCAGGGCGGCCTCTATGCCCTCGCCCATGCCGTTGGTGACGTAGAGCATCAGGTGATCGGCCGTCGCGGACCAGTCGAAGTTGTCGCCGAAGATGGCGTACGCCGGCTCCAGCTGAGCCCCCAGCTCGTACTCGGGGCGGGAGCAGGAGCGGCCGGGCAGCAGCTGCCACTGCATCTCGGCGGCCAGGGTGAGCCGGTCCTTGCGCCGCACCTGCAGATACACGTCCGTGTCGCGCTCGGCCACGATCAGCTCGTGCCCCAGTACCTCGGCGATATCGGCCAGTTCGGGCTCCCAGCGTCGTACCGCCTCGCTCCCGGGCAGGATCACGGACAGCACGCCGAGCCGGTCGCCGCGCACGGTCACCGGCAGGTGCAGGCGGGCCCGCCCGTCCCGGCCATCCTCGCAGTACGGCTTCTGCGAGCCGAAGGCCCGGCCGGCCGGGCTGTTGTGCACCGACACCGGCTGAAGCGTGGGGGCCGACACCGGCTGAAGCACCGTCAGGCTGTAGTCGGCCATCAACAGCTCGACGTCTTCTGCGCCGTACTGCTCGATCAGTACGACACGCACGGCGTCGAGCAAGTCGTGGAGGGCCGCCGTGCGCAGAGCGCGTTCAGCGGCATGGAATCTCTTCACGATGGGAAACACACCAACCTTTCGCCGGACAACGTACGGGCCTTGCCCATGAGGACGAACTCCCGCTTGCCTCGTCGGTCGCACCGGATCAGCTGCGGCCGCCCGTGCGCCTAGTACGCTGACAGACACCCCAGCGCCTGCGAGAGTGTGACCGCGACTGCCTTCCGCCGCCGCCCAGAGCCCGAAGAGGTCGCGCACGTGACCACCAGGGCCGTCGAGCTGGTGGAGGTCGTGTGGGGCCGGGCCTCCACCGCGCCCACCTCCGCGTCCCAGCTTCGGGTGCTGCACATCCTCGAGCACCACAACGGCATCAATCTGCGCACGCTTGCCGAGACCCTGGCCTCGACCCCGCCGTCCACGAGCCGGTTGTGCGACCGGCTCATCGCCGCCGGGTTCGTCGAGCGGGTGGTGAGCGCGGAGGACCAGCGGGAAGTGCGGCTGCACCTGAGCGGCCGAGGCCGCGCCTTCCTCGCCGAACTGCGCACCCGCAGGGAGCGGGAGCTGCGGAAGGTGCTGGCGGATATGCCCGCCGCCCAGCGGATCGCGCTGCTGGAGGGGCTCGAGGCGTTCTGCGTCACAGGGGCGAAGCAGATACACGAGGACACCACGGATCCCAGCAGCCAGACCGCCTGAGCCGCCATTGGAGGCGCCTGCGCCACCGCCTTTCGGCGACGACGACCAGCGCACGGAGTGGTCTCCGTCCACCGGAGCATTCCAGGTCCTTCCCGCGCACGTCCGACACGGCCACTTTGTTGCCTCATGGCTATTCTATTGTTGTCAAACGGCAACAGTTTGTCTGACAGCCCTTACGTGGATTCGGTTACCCCGTAACGGCGCGATGTGCGGGCGTTGTGCCGTATGTCTCGGCGAAGCTCCGCCGGACCCGGGCAAGTCGGACGTGCGCCCCGCTCAGGTCAGGACGGGGGCGGTGAGCAGGGCGATGTCGTCCTCGCCGCTGGACGAGCGCTGGGTAGCGAGGAGCTGGTCGCAGGTGTCGTCGGTGTAGAGGACCAGTTCACCGCCGGGGCGGAACGGGATGGTCACCGCCTCGAAGGGCACCCCGCCGTCGCCGAGCCGGCGCGCCGGTGGGCAGCTCGAGCAGCCGGGCCGCCCGGCTGCGTAGGGCCAGGGCCGGGGGCAGGAGACCGGCGAGGCAGACCACGCAAGTGCCCTCGTGGCGTCGTATAAGCAGTAGATGCAGGTGGTGATGGTCTGCTCGACGGCTTGGTCAGATGGTCCAAGTGGTGGAGGGCCTCGGCAGGGGCGAGCGAGAGTTCGGCGAACGCGAGGGCGGCGCCGCTGCGGTCAGAGGGCGGCCACAGAGGTGTCACTCCTGCACGGCGGGACCGCCACGCTGGTCTGCTTGCCCGTGGAGGATCACTCGGGGCTCACCGGCTTCGCTGTGGAGGTCGTTCTCGCGGATGGTCCATCCCGCCGCCTTTGACAAGCTCCACCCTGCCGGGCGGGCAGTCCATCGGCCGGTCCCGTGTATCGCGCAGGGCCGCCCAGGGGGCGACGCCCATGTCTGAGGCGGCGGCGTCGCGGTGCGAGCGCACCGCTCGGGCTGCCGTCGTGCGCGGCAGTGATCGACGAGGCCTCCGACGGAGGTGGCGCCTCATCTGGCCGGCGTCACGCCGTCGATGAAGCCGGCCAGTACGGGACTGTTGTTCTCGCGCATCCACACGAGCCCCATTTCGACGTCGACAGGCTCGTTCTGGAGTGCCCGGTAGGTGACACCGATCTTCTGGATGCGGCGCACCGATGCGGGAATGAGCGCGACTCCGACCCCGCTGGCGACGAGGCCCGCGATGGTCTGGATCAGCGCGGCCTCCTGAACGATGCGGGGCGCGAATCCGCCCCGACGGCACTGCTCCAGAATGATTTCTCGCAGGCCCTGGCCGCTGTGGCCGCTGACCGTCACGAACGGTTCCTCGGCAAGTTCGCCGACATGGATCTTCCGCTGTGCGGCAAGGCGGTGACCGGGCGGAAGCGCCGCCACCAGGGGCTCACGGGAGATGGCTGCGGACTTGAGGTTCCGGTCGCCGAACGGATGCATTTCGGCGAACGGGAGGTAGAAGCAGGCGCAGTCCAAAGATCCGTCGCGCAGTCCGGAGACCTGCTGCTCGGGGGTGAGTTCGTGCAGGTCAAGGCGCACATTGGTGAATCTCGCGCGGAAATCGCGAAGGATGGGGGGGAGGGTTTCTATGGTCGCGGATGGCACGAAGCCCAGGGCCAGTCTGCCCCACTCGCCCTTCGCTGCTCTCCTCGCGTCCACGATGTTCGTGTCCAGCTGGCTGAAGAGCTCCTGCGTGCTCTGCTGGAAGTGACGTCCTGCTGCGGTGAGTTTCACCTTGCGCGTGGTCCGCTCGAAGAGGACCACATCCATCTCTTCCTCGAGCTGACGGATCTGGGCGCTCAGCGGCGGCTGCGTCATGTTGAGCCGGTCCGCCGCCCTGCTGAAGTTCAGCTCATCGGCCACGGCCAGGAAGTACTGGAGTTGTCGCAGTTCCACCCTTTCGACCCACCTTCCGTCGCTCGGCGCGGGCAGCACCGAGGTTGATGTATTCGCCAGTCCTATAGATCAAGAGCAAAACGAGTATTGGACAGGATGAATACTGCAATACAACCATGTGACGCAACGTTCACAAGACTGCGGAGGCAATCCGTCCCCGGGCAGCGGCACAGACAGGAGGGGATCCAATGGCCACCATCGACCCCCTTGCCGTGCCGATGACGTCGGGGCGGCCGTGCGACGCCGAGCGGAAGAAGGTCCTGGTGTCGGCGAGATCGATGTCGGAGGTCGTCGGAGGCTTTACCCACGACGTGCACGCGGTCAGGGTCGTGTTCGCTGTTGACGCGCACCGTACGTCGTTGCTGCCGGAGCTTGAACGTCTCGGCGCAAAGGCAGTGCTCGTCTTGGCCTCCGCCTCCCAGAAGGCTGTGGCCGGTGCGCTCACGGCGGCGATGCCGGATGGCCGTGCGCAACCGTTGGCGTTCAAGCGGAGCCGATCGGCGGCTGGGCAGATCTCCCGCGCGTATGAGGTCGCGGTGCGCGAGCAGGCCGACTGCCTGGTCGCCGTCGGAAGCGGAGCGGTAATTCACGCTGCCCGACAGGCCGCGCTGCGTGCGGAAGTCCCTCTGGTTGCCCTGCCCACCTCATACGCCGGCGCTGAGTTCGTTGCCCCGCCGGAGACTCCTCCCGGCAGCACCGGACCAGCCGCGTACTCGTCAGCGGCGGCCTCACGAGTGGTGATCTACGACCCGGCCCTCACCGTCGGGCTTCCGGACCACGTCACGGCCCGGTCCGCGATGCGCGCGCTCGCGCACGGCGTGGACGTCCTGTGCACGCCGGACGCGAGTCCGGTCGCCGCGATGATGGCCGAGGAGGGGATCCGCCAGATCGCCGACGGCATGCCGGACGCGATCCTGCATCCGCACGGCCTGGTCGGCCGGTCCCGAACCCAGTACGGCGGGTACCTGACCGCCGCCTCGTTCGCCGTAACCGCACCGGGATCGCATCGCACTCTAGGCGAGGCCGTGGAGCGGGCCTGCGGACTGCGCCACGCCGATGTGCGCCCGGTCGTCCTGCCGCACCTGCTCGCGGCGACCGGCGTGAAGCGGCCGCTGGCTCTCGCCCGTGTCGCCGAGGCCCTCGGCTGCAACGACGCCGTGCAGGGCATTGCTGACCTCGCCCATGAAGTTGGCGCTCCGCAGAGCCTGCGGGAACTGGGGATGGAGCTCGACGGGCTGGACGCCGCCCTGGAGGCACTGCGACGCGACGAGACGGTGGTCCGGGACACCGAGTTGGAGCCGGACGTGCTCGCCGCCGTCGTGGAGAGCGCCTTCCACGGGCGGCCCCCCCTCGGCCCCTGACATGGCTTCGGCGGTTATGCCCCACCGGACGCCAGACGCACACGCTACGCATGAAAGGTTGGTGAGGGTCCCATGAGTGAGCCTTCGCTGTTCACCGAGGACAGGTCCGCGGAGATCGTTGTCGAGAGTTTCGGCTTGGACACGGACCCGAGACTGCGGCAGGTCCTGGGCTCCCTCGTCCGGCATCTGCACGCCTTCGTCAAGGACGTGGAGCTCACCAACGAGGAGTGGGAAGCGGCCATCGCCTTCCTCACCGCGACCGGTCGGGCGTGCACCGATGTCCGCCAGGAGTTCATCCTGCTGTCGGACGTACTGGGTGTCTCCATGCTCGTCGAGACGATCAACAATCGCTCTCTGGAACTGGCCACCGAGTCCACCGTCCTCGGCCCGTTCCACATGGTCGAGTCACCGCCCAGGAAGCCGGGCGACCTCATCGCCCTGGATGGCAAAGGCGAGCAGTGCCTGGTCACCGGGCGCGTCACCGACGAAAAGGGCGAGCCGATCGCGAACGCCACAGTCGACGTCTGGCAGGCGAACGCGGAGGGCTTCTATGACGTGCAGCAGCCCGGCATCCAGCCCGAGGGTAATCTCCGTGGCCTGTTCACCACGGACGACAACGGCGAATTCTGGTTCCGCTCCATCGTGCCCCGCTTCTACCCGATCCCGGTCGACGGGCCCGTCGGCGGCCTGCTCAAGGCCACGCACCGGCACCCGAACCGTCCCGCGCACTTGCACTTCCTGGTGACTGCACCGCGTCACAGGCCGCTGATCACTCACCTGTTCGTGAAGGACTGCCCCTACATGGGCTCCGACGTGGTCTTCGGCGTCAAGGAAAGCCTCGTACGCGACTTCGCCCAAGTCAACGACCCCGCCCGCGCGGCCGAGCTCGGCTTCGACAACCCCTTCCGCGCCGTCCATTTCGACATCACTCTTCTCCGCGACGCCGGCCAGGAGGCCAAGCAATGAGCCAGGTCCGAGCCTTCTCCTACCAGTCCCTGCCCATGCGGGTGGTGATGGGCCCTGGCGTGCTCGGCCGACTGGCCGACGAACTCGACGCGGCCGGGCTCAAGCGCGTGCTGATCCTGTGTTCCCCGCCGCAGCAGGCGCTCGGCGAGGTCGTCGCACAGCTGATCGGTGACCGGGCCGTCGGAGTTTGCCCGCACGCCCGTATGCACGTCCCGGTCGAGTCCGCTGCCGCGGCCCGCGACCGGGTGGCGGAGCTCGGAGCCGACGGCTGCGTCGCGGTCGGCGGCGGCTCGGCGATCGGGCTCGGCAAGGCCATCGCCCTGGAGCTCGGCTTGAAGATCATTGCCGTCCCCACGACGTACGCCGGCTCGGAGATGACCTCTGTATGGGGGCTGACCGAGAACGGCCGCAAGCGCACAGGCAAGGATCCCCGAGTCCTGCCCGTCAGCGTGCTCTATGACCCCGAGCTCACGCTGAGCCTCCCGGCATTGGCCTCCGCGACCAGCGGCATGAACGCGATCGCCCACGCCGTCGAAGCTCTCTACGCCCCGGACGCCTCTCCGGTCATCAGCCTGATGGCCGAGGAAGGGGTGCGCTCGCTCGCTGCCGCCCTCCCCGCGGTGGTCGCGAAGGGCAAGGACCTCCTGGCACGTGGCGATGCCCAGTACGGGGCATGGCTGTGCGGCGCCTGCCTCGGCGCCACCACGATGTCCCTGCACCACAAGCTGTGCCACGCCCTCGGCGGCACGCTCGACCTGCCGCACGCCGAGACGCACACTGTCGTCCTGCCTCACGCCCTCGCGTACAACCAGCCCGCTGCTCCCGATGCTGTTGCCGCGTTGCAGCGGGCACTTGGCGGGGTCGACGACCCGGCCACGGCACTGTGGGAGCTCGCCGGGCGTCTGAGCACGCCGAGGTCGCTGCGGGAACTCGGCATGGAAGAAGACGACATCGACCAGATCGTCGAGCAAGTGCTGGCCCATCCGTACGCCAACCCGCGGGAGGTCACCGCCGACGGCCTCACCCGCCTCCTGAGCCGCGCCTGGGCCGGTGAACCGCCGGCGGCGTGACCTGCACACTCTTGCTTACATCCCGCACCGCACCGAAGGAACCTCCCATGACCGCAGACAACGCGGAAATCATCCGTACGCTGGAGAACAACCGCTTCGACGCCATCGTCGCGCGCGACTTCGACAAGTTCGCCGAGCTCGCTCACCCCGACCTCGCGTACACCCACTCCAACGGAGCCCTGGACACGCTGAGTTCGTATCTGGACAAGTGCAAGAACGGTTACTACGTCTACCACCAGATCGACCACCCCATAGACACGATCACCGTGGTCGGGGACACCGCCGTAGTCATCGGCGAGATGAACGCCGACCTGACCGCCGGAGGCGTTCGCAAGCAGCTGGCGAACCGTTCGCTCGCGGTGTGGACGCGGGTGGACGGCACCTGGAAGTTCCTTGCCTATCAGCCGACCGTCAAGCAGGGCTGACATGAACAAGCTGGTCACCTCCGCCGCCGAGGCCCTGGCCGATGTCTGCGACGGCGTGTCCCTCGCTGTCGGCGGGTTCGGCCTCAGCGGCGTCCCGAACGTACTGATCAACGCACTGCACGAGCGGGGCGTGTCCGGCCTGAAGGTGGTGTCGAACAACTGCGGCGCGATGGACTCAGGACTCGCTGTCCTGCTGGCCGCGGGACGCATCGGCCGGGTGACCGGCTCCTACATCGGCGCGAACAAGGAGTTCGCCCGCCAGTACCTGGCTGGCGAGCTGGAGGTGGAGCTGATCCCGCAGGGCACGCTCGCCGAACGGCTGCGGGCCGGCGGCGCCGGCATCCCCGCCTTCTACACCCCGGCCGGGGTCGGCACCCAGGCCGCCGAGGGTGGACTGCCCTGGCGCTACGACGGTGAGGGCGGGGTCGATCTGGCCTCGCCGCCCAAGGAGGTGCGGGAGTTCGACGGGGTGGAATATGTGCTGGAGCGCGGCATCCGGACCGACTTCGCACTGGTGCGGGCGGCGAAGGGGGATCGGCACGGCAATCTCGTCTTCAACAAGTCCTCCCGCAACTTCAACCCGCTCGCGGCGATGGCGGGCCGGGTGACGATCGCCGAGGTGGAGGAACTCGTGGAACCTGGTGCGATCGACCCGGATGCGGTGCACCTGCCGGGAATCTTCGTGCAGCGGGTCCTCGCCCTGACTCCGCAGCAGGCGGCGGACAAGAAGATCGAGCAGCGGACGGTGAGTACCTGATGGCCTGGAACAGGCAGGAGATCGCAGCCCGCGCGGCGCGCGAGCTGGGTGATGGCCAGTACGTCAATCTCGGCATCGGTCTGCCCACCCTGATTCCGAACCACCTCCCCGAGGGCGTCGAAGTCGTCCTGGAGTCCGAGAACGGGATCCTGGGCACCGGCCCCTACCCCACCGAGGACCAGGTCGATGCGGACCTGATCAACGCCGGGAAAGAGACCGTCACGGTGCTGCCCGGGGCGTCCTTCTTCGATTCCGCGCTGTCCTTCTCCATGATCCGGGGCGGGCACATCGACGTGGCTGTACTGGGCGCGATGCAGGTTTCCGAGAAGGGCGATCTGGCGAACTGGGCGATTCCCGGGAAGCTGATCACCGGGATCGGCGGCGCCATGGACCTCGTGCATGGCGCCCGCCGAGTGATCGTCGTCATGACGCACACGGCCAAGGACGGCAGCCCGAAGATCCTCACAGAGTGCGCGCTGCCGCTCACGGGCAAGGCATGCGTGAACCGCATCATCACCGACCTCGGCGTCCTCGACGTCACCGACGACGGCTTGCTGCTGACGCAGACCGCACCGGGCGTGACCGTCGACGAGATCATCGCCAAGACCGACGCCAAGCTGACCATCGCGGAGGGACTGCAGTGAAGGACGTCTACATAGTCGACGCCGCCCGTACCCCGATCGGCAAGTACAACGGATCCCTTGCCTCCGTACGCCCCGACGACCTCGCCGCCCACGCGATCCGTGAACTGCTCTCCCGTACACCGAGCTTGGATCTACACCGGATCGGCGACGTCTACTTCGGCAATGCCAACGGCGCCGGCGAGGAGAACCGTAACGTCGGCCGCATGGCGGGGCTGCTTGCCGGACTGCCCACGTCGGTGCCGGGCGTGACAGTGAACCGGCTGTGCGCCTCCGGCCTTGAGGCCGTCATCCAGGCCGCGCGGGCCATCGCACTCGGCGACGTCTCCATTGCCCTGGCCGGCGGTGTCGAGTCGATGACCCGCGCTCCCTACGTCCTGCCCAAGAACGACAAGCCCTTCCCGGCGGGGCATGCGGAGCTGTACTCCACCACGCTGGGCTGGCGCATGGTCAACCCGAGGATGGACCCGCAGTGGACCGTCCCACTGGGCGAGTCGGCCGAGCTGATTGCCGAGAAGCACAAGATCAGCCGGGAGCAGCAGGACGAGTTCGCGCTCGCCTCGCACCAAAAGGCGGCTGCCGCACACCAACAGGGTCTGTTCGATGCCGAGTTGGCTGCGGTGTCGATCCCTCAGCGTAAGGGCGCCCCGGTCGTGTTCGGCGCCGACGAGTCGGTCCGCGCGGATGCCTCGCTCGCCGCGATGGCCAGGCTCAAGCCGTCCTTCCGTACCGAGAACGGCACGGTCACGGCCGGGAACGCCTCGCCGCTCAACGACGGTGCCGCCGCCCTGCTGCTGGTCGACGAGGAGGGCCTGAAGGCGGTCGGCCGCGAACCGCTGGCCCGCGTCAGTGCGACCGGTGTACACGCCGTCGACCCACACTACTTCGGGCTCGCCCCCGTCGAGGCCGTCAACCGCGCCCTCGCCAGGGCCGGCCGGACCTTCGCCGACCTGGACGTGCTGGAGCTGAACGAAGCCTTTGCCGCCCAGGTGCTCGGCTGCGTCGCCGAGTGGCCCGAGTTCGACCCGGCCGTCCTTAACCCCCAGGGCGGCGCCATCGCGCTGGGCCACCCGCTCGGTGCCTCCGGCGCCCGTCTCGTCGGCACCGTCGCACACCAGCTCGCCCGCAAGGGCGGTGGAGTCGGCGTCGCCGCCCTCTGCATCGGCGTCGGCCAGGGCCTCGCCCTCGTGCTGGAGCGCTGAGCAGCCCGGTCCGAGCGCGCACACGACGGTCATCCGCGCCGCCGTCCGGAGGAAACCGGCAGGGAACACAACAGTGATCGGTGCCTCCCAAGCCGCTCCAGGTGTTCGTCGGAGTCATGACGGTGCAGGGACGTGCCGCGACCCCGCGTGCCGTCGCAAGGCCACCACGGCGGTGGCGGCACGTCCTGGGAGAGGCGAGTTCGGAAGTGTTCACGGTGACGAAACGGTCGGAGTCTCACAGCGATCACGTCACCTTGGACGCTGTGGACGGCGCCTTGAGACCGGAAAGGCGGGACGCTTGGTCGTCGAAGCAGTGTGTGAGGCGAACCTGCCTGCGGCCTTCACCAGGTTCGTCGGCAGGCGGCAGGAGATTGCCGAGATCCGTCGCCGGCTGGCCGGCGCGCGGCGGCTGACGGTGACCGAGCCAGGCGGGGTGGGCAAGACGCGGCTGGTGCTCGAGGCCGCGGCCACCCTGGCAAGGTCCTTTCCGGGCGGGGTGTGGCTGGTGGACCTGGCCGCGGCGCAGGACCCGTCGATGGTGGCGAGCACGACCGCCGCCGCGCTGGCGGTGCCGGACCTCGGCACCAAGCCCTTGCTGGAACAGCTTGCCGCATACCTGGGCGGTCGACAGGCGCTGATCGTGCTGGACAACTGCGAGCATCTGGCCGACGCCTGTGCGGGCGGTGGCGCTGCTCTCAGCCGCCCCCGAACTGCGCATCCTGGCGACGAGCCGTCAGATGCTGGGCGTGGCAGGCGAGCACGTCTTCGTAGTCAGGCCGCTGCCGCAGCACGACTCGGCGGAGCTGCAGCGGGACCGGGCCACCGCAATCCATGAAGGCTTGCAGCCCCGCTCAGGTGCCGTTCCGCTCTCAGCGGGCGAATGCGTTCACGGCCGGTCTGCCGCGGGGCCGGAACGGTGGGACAGGTCCCGCCGGGGCCCCGGTCTGCAACCGCCACAACGCGCCGTCCGCCTGCCGTTATCCCGCCATGGCCGACCCGCGGTCATCGACACGGCAGGGACGGGGCTATCCGCTCCCAAGCCGCATCTGTCACCTCACCCCGACCACCACAAGATCGACTGTCGGCGACAGACGGTCAACCGTCCACCGCCGCGCGGAGCGTGGTCTCCCTCTGCTCCGGCCGGGGACCCGCGTCGAGCCGGGGTCGGTTCCGCAGGGAAGAAGGAGAACGCGCTCGCCGGCTCTCCGAGGTGAACCGTCCTGGCATACGGGATGAATACAGGGACGGGAGCATCAGCTTTAATCTGCCAGCCACGAGCATGCTGGCAGTCCGCCCACGAGGCCCTCAACGGCTGAACGTACGCACCGAACGAAGCACCCTGGAACCGTGCGCCCAAAGGCACCGTCCCGCTCCCCTGGTCGAAGACCGGGACCGGGGTGTTGGCTGGCATCCCTATCCACGGGCGCGTGTGTTCGTCTCCCGCAATCGATCACGAAGTCCACCCAGTGGGCGAATGTGAGCACCTGTCTGGCCACAGCGTCTCCCGTCCAGAGACCTTGTATGGGTGAACCGTGTCGTCACACCACCCACCGCCCCTCGCATCCTCCTGGCAGGCGCTCTCTTCGGGCACAGTGGTTTGTCGGGCAGGCCCTGAAGCAGCGTCGGGTTCCGCGGGCTGCGTCAAGGCGCCTCGTCGCTGCCCTGCGGATCGATCGCAGAACTAGTTTCGCCGCGAGAAGCCTGCGTCGGGTGGCTTTGATGGCAGCCTCACCCATGATCATCCCAAGGAGCCCGGTCAGGGCGCCCCATGGTGGCGCTGGCGTGCCTACCCGGATCAGCCAGTAGACGCTTCCCATCACGCCGCCGGCCACGAGTGAGGTCGCTATGGAGGTGGCTCGTCTTCGCCACCCGGTGGGGGGCGTGCTTGTCATACGAGCATCTCCAGCAACGAGTACGAGGTACCCATCGCGAACAACCCCGCCAGGGCTGTCAGGGGTGGCGCCGGCGAGGGGAGCCGGACAGTTGCGTACAGTGCGCCAACCAGGAAGCCGCCACCAAATGATGCGAAGTAATTCAAGGTCTCTGACCTCTCCGGTACAGGCAAGGCTGGGTGAGCGCGGTGTTTCACGCCCTCGCAAAAGCGCTACGGGTCACCGCCCCCACGCAGCCTCCGCGTTCTAGTGGCTAGCAGGCGCCGTTGAAGCCGCCGTGGTGATGCCGATGTACGTGTTCACCCCTGGCCAGCCGCCACGCAGTCTGCTCGGCAGATTCGGCTGCCGCTGTCCTGGAATCCGCCTGCCGCGTCTATCGCGCTCGTCAGACCGAACCTGTTGAGTTCGCGGAAGAAGTGCCGCGTGGACTCCAGCTTCTGCTCGTCCGCCAGGATCGGCCCCTTCGCGAGAGTCGCGTAGAGGACCGTCGCGGCCGGCGCGGCCAACAGCAGCCCGGTGGGATCACCGTCGCGCCCGCGCACGATCTCCCCTCCGGGAGGGTTCGGGGTGTCCTTGCCGTATCCGACGGCACGGACGGCGGCACGGTTCAGCAGGGCTGACTGGTAGAGGTGCAGCACGAACACGGGCGTGTCGGGGGCTCAGCTTGGGTGGTGTCGGTCATCGCGACCGTCGCAGGCATCGCCTGCGGGCTCGCCACCCGGATGCTGCTGACCCGACCTGCGCCTGTCACTCCCACTGGAAAGACGAACTGATGGCACACCACGCGACAGAAGCCTGGCGCACGATCGTCCCCGCGCGGGGCAACCCGCACGGTCCACTTCCCACACTGCTCGTGCTGCTGACCATAGTCACCGGCCTCGTCGACGCATTCAGCTATCGCGAACTCGGGCGCGTGTTCGTAGCCAACATGACCGGCAACGTCGTCTTCCTGTCTTTCGCACTCGGCGGGGCGAATGGATTCGTCTGGTGGGCATCCGCGCTGGGAATCGTCACCTTCATCGTCGGCGCATTCGTCGGCGGCCGAGTCGCGGCCGCGCACGGCCGGCACCGAGGTCGGCATCTCCTGGTGGCCGCCGCGATCCAGGCCGTACTCGTACTCACAGCGCTCGTTCTCACCACGCTCGTTGCGACGCCCTACGGAAATGTGCCGTTGATCGGACTGATCGTCCTGCCCGGGGTGGCGATGGGATTACAGAACGCCACCGCCCGCGCCCTGGCGGTCCCCGACCTCACCACGACGGTCCTCACACTGACGATCACCGGTATCTCCGCGGACAGCCGCGCCGCGGGCGGCTCGGACAGCAAACTCGGCCGACGTCTCATTTCCGTCGCCAGCATGTTCGCCGGAGGACTCGTCGGAACAGCGTTCATCATGGCGGGAATTCCCTGGGCAGTGCTGCTGATCACTGTCGCCCTGCTCCTTGCCATCGTCGTCGTCGGAACCACCACCTGGCGATCGACGGAAGCCTGGACTGCGAAGAAGTAGCAGTCCCTCCTTCACCATCACGGCTTGTCACGAAAGGAATCACCATGGCTATCCGCCGTATCGAAAACCGAGATCTGCTCGCCACCGTCTGGACGTGGTCCGGAAACACTGCTCCCTCACGCGAGGACGAGTCGAGCCCCATCGACATCCGCACCCGCCTGGCCGCCGTGCAGGCCGCGGGATGGAAGGGGGTGGGATTCGTTCACGCCGACCTGATGAAGATCGTCAACAGTATCGGCATCAGCACGCTGAAGAATCTCCTCGATGACCACGGCATCGAAACCATCGAGCTGGAGTTCATCAGCAACTGGTGGACGGACGGCGAACTGCGCAAGGCGTCCGACGCGGTCCGCAAGGACCTCTTCGCCGCCGCGGCGGTACTGGGCACCAAGACCATCAAGGTCGGCGCCGAGCTCGAGTCCTTCAGGGCCGTGCCCGGCGGTGTCTCGCGCGAGCGGTTCATGGAATCGCTCGACGCGCTCGCAAGCGATGCGGCTCGCCACGGTCTGCGTGTGGCGATGGAGCCCATGCCCATGGCGAACGTGCGCACCATCGAGGACGGTGCGCAGATGATGCGCGAGATCGGCAACCCGCACGCGGGCCTCGTCGTGGACACCTGGCACGTCGCCCGTGCCGGCACCTCCTACCAGGACATGGTCGACGCACTGCCCATGGACCATGTCTTCGTCGTGGAACTCGACGACGCCGACAAGCAGGTCGTCGGCACGCTGTGGGAGGACACCATCCACCGGCGCCGGATGCCCAGTGACGGTGCTCTGGACACCGCCGCCTTCATCGCGGCCATGCACGACGCCGGCTGGCGAGGCCACTGGGGCGTGGAGATCATGTCCGAGCATCTGCGGCAGATGCCCGTCGCCGAAGGCGTTCGCGAGGTCTTCACCAAGACCATCGCCGCCATCGACGCCGCCGAGGACGTCCCTGCTTTCCGTATCTCCAGCAACGCGTAAGGACGCAGCACATGAGCACCACCTACAGCGTCGGCTACATAGTCGGCAGCATCTCGTCCGTTTCGATCAACCGCCGACTGGCGCTTGCCCTGGAGAAGCTCGCGCCTGAGGCGGGCCTCGTGCTACATGAGATCCCCATCGCGGAGCTGCCGTTCTACAACCACGACTACGAGGCACCCGACGCCGACTATCCCGGCGCCGCGGCCGAGTACCGGGATGCCGTCAGCAGGGCGGACGGCATCCTCATCGTCACCCCCGAGTACAACCGGTCGATCCCCGGGGTGCTCAAGAACGCGCTCGACTGGGGTGAGCCGGCCGAAGGGACAAGCCCCGCTAAGCGGCAAGCCGTCCTATGCGGTGGGTGCATCCATCGGCGCGATCGGCACCGCCGTCGCCCAACAGCACCTCCGTTCGATCCTGTCGTTCCTCGCGTCCCCGGAACTCGCCCAGCCCGAGGTGTACCTGCATGCGAAGCCGGGGCTCATTGACGACGACGGGACCATCACGGTCGACTCGACCAGGGCCTTCCTCTTGGACGCGCTCACGGCGTTCCGTCAGCACATCGCCCACACCCTGCACGTCCACTGAACAGGATCCAGTCGACGCCGTTCGGGAGGCGCTGAGCGCGAATCCTCCGGATGGCGGGCGACTCGCCTGGCGAAGCGCATCGGAGGTGACGTTCCTTCCCCCGACCACGCATCGCCCGACCGTCTACTGCGCGGGCGCCAACTACCGTGATCATGTGGCCGAGAGCAGATCTCGGCGCTGAGCATGCTCGCGCCGCTCCATCCGGGCGACCTGCTGCTGAGCGGTACTCCCGCGGGAACCGCCGCCGCCCATCAAGGCCGATACCTCGAACCCGGCGACGAGGTCGTCGCCGAGGTCATGGGAGTGGGCCGCCTGGAGACCCGTATCACCGGTGACTGAGCCGGCTCAAGCGAGCTCGGCGCGGTCCGTCTCGGGAAGCCACCAGGGCTGGCGGGGGAGGTCACGCCAGCCCTGGTCGAGCGCGAGACGATCGACCTCCTCGATGACCGCCGATGTCGGCTGCCCGCTTCGGCGCCCTGAGCGATCGGTCCGTGTCCCGCCCGACCAGCCAGACGGGAAACAGCGGTATCGGATCGTGCAACTCGCGCACGACGAGACCTTCGGGCAGCGGGGCATGGACGGGTGCGAGCGTCGGCGTGTTGTAAGCGAGCGCCGCCGCATTCGCCGCCGCGCGGCCGTGGCCGCGCAGGCGCCGCCCCGCGGTGAGACCGAACCGCGATACCAGAGCGGTGTTCCAGTCCTCCCAGTCCCCGGCCTCGGCGGCGTTGTGCAGAAGGATCGGAAAGTCCCGCAACTGGGCGAGGCGCACTACGTCTTCGTCGGCGAGGGCGTGGTGTTCGGGGAGGACGACCCCCATCGGTTTGATCCTGACGAGCAGACAGGGGAAGGCCCCCTTCCAGGCGTCAGGTACCCCGGTCACCCGGCCGAAGGCCAGATCGACCTCCCCCCGGCTCAGGCGCTCCAACGAGCCGGCAAACCCCTGTCCCTGGACGACCTCCAGAGCGAGCTCCGGGAGACGGGCGCGCACATGCTGCGCGGCCAGTCCGGTCGTCAGGCTCTCGGTGACGACATCGAGCCGCATGGGACGGCCCGATTCACACACCTCCGTGAGCAACGCGGAAGCTGGGTTCAGCAGCTGACGCCCGCGGGCCACGAACACCGCACCGGCATCCGTCAGTTCCACGTGTCGACGGTCGCGCGCGAAGAGCGCCGTGCCCAACCGATGTTCCAGTCGGCTGATCTGCGCGGACAAAGTCTGCTGAGCGATGTGCAGACGGTCCGCGGCGTGGCCGGAGTGCAGCTCTTCCGCGAGCACCGTCACGTAGCGGACCAGACGGAGATCGATGTCCTCGGGTTTGAGGCCAGGGCTCATGAGAGCCTCCTCGATTGCTACGGGACGATCCGGCGGGGAAGGAGTATCCGGGCACGTACTCACCGGATACCGGTGTGGTCTCCCGCCGTCTCCCTGCCAGTGGTTGACCTTGAGGTTCCGTGACAGCAGCGCGGGCAGGCCGGGCGTGACGTGGCTTCGTTCAGACCTCGGTGCAGCCGGGTTCTCGATCTGTGCCTTTCGTGGTGTGCAGGTGGGCGGTGAGGTCTTCGTGGGTGGGGGGTGGGGGGAGTGGCCGGGCGCCGTCCGGGCGCAGGCCGTCGAGGAAGACGCGCACGTGGCGGGTGGCGAGGGTGGTGGCCTGTTCGGCGGGGAGGTGGGGCAGGGGGCGGCACGCGAGTGCTCCGGTGGTGATCAGGTCCACCGCTGTCACGTCGGGACGGACCGCGTCCTGGGTGCGGGCGACGGCCAGGATGTCTTCCAGGGCGGCTGCGGTCCGGCGTTGGAGTTCGAGGGCTCGGGGGTCGTCGATGACGGGGCCGCCGATCAGGGGCAGGACGAGCATGTCCCGTTCGTCGACCAGGCGCAGCATCATCTTCTCGATGGCGGCCAGTGGGTCCCGGGGCGCGGTCTCCAGCGCGTCGTGAGCGGTCTGGAGTACCAGGGTGAAGCCGTCGAGGACGACCTGCCGGATGAGGGCGTCGCGGTCGGGGAAGCGCCGGTAGAGCGTGGCGATGTTGACTCCTGCGCGGCGGGCGATCTCGTCGAGCGGGGCGGCGGTGCCCAGTTCCCGGAAGGCGCTGCGCGCAGCGGCCAGGATCTGGGCGCGGTTGCGTGCGGCGTCTGCCCGCAAGCGCGGTGTGCCGCCGTCTGGGGATGCGTTGCGGGTCACCGTGGGCCTTTCCTCGTTGTCTGTGCTGGTGGACGCATCGAGGTTACGTCAGTGGTGGGCTTCACAGGCAGATTAAGTGAAGGATTTTCTGCGGTTAGTGTTACGGTGAAGACACCCGGCCTGGGGGCGCCGCGGGAGGACGCCTTTGGACATGGCGGGTGTCCGTGCCCGGGCGGGCCGGCCTTCGCCCCGGGCGCCGCAGGTGTCGTCCGCGGCGCTCCCCCTGCGTATCGCGAGAGAAGAAAGTGGTGGGCATCCATGCAGATTGCGCGTTTCGAAGGCAAGGCGGCAGTGGTCACCGGCGGCAGCCGGGGTATCGGCGCGGCCGTCGCAAGGCGACTGGCCGCCGAGGGAGCCTCGGTGGCGATCGGCTACCGGGGCAACCAGGAGGCGGCGGACGCCCTCGTCGCCGAGCTCACAGACAACGGCGGACGGGCGATCGCCGTACAGGCCGATGTCGCCGACCCGCACCAGACGGGCTCGCTGATGGAGCGGGCGGTGGACGAGTTCGGCCGACTGGACGTGCTCGCCTCCTGCGCCGGCATCGAGCACTTCGACGCCCTGGAGAAGATCACCCCGGCCGACTTCGACCGCGTCTTCGCCGTCAACACCCGCGGGCAGCTGTTCGCCGCCCAGCACGCCGCCGCCCACATGCCAGAAGGCGGCCGGATCGTCCTGACGTCATCCGTCAGCGCTTCGCGAGCGATCTTCGGCCACACCCTGTACGCCGCGAGCAAGGCGGCGGTGGAGTCGATGGTGCTGAACCTGTCCGCCGAACTCGGGCAGAAGAAGATCACCATCAACGCGGTCGCCCCCGGCGGCACCGCCACCGACATGGCCGCAGAACATGGAGCCAGCTATCTGCACCCCGAGCAGATCGGCAAGCTCTCCATGGCCGACTGGCTCAACACCCAGGTCGCCCTCAAGCGGCTCGCGGAGCCGTCCGAGGTGGCCGCCGGGTACGCCTTCCTCGCCTCCGACGACGCGGCCTACATGACCGGGCGCACCCTACAGCTCGATGGCGGGCTCTTCTAGCCCGCCCCGGGTCATCGAACCCGCTGGCACCGCTCGTCCTTCCGCGGCCCCACGGGGGAGGCAGCCCGCCAAGGGCCGCCACGCGGAGGAGGGGCAGCGACAACCATACGACCGCCTCGCCCCGATCGCCTGGCGGTAGCAGGTGGGTGGGCGGTCACGCCCTCGGAGAGAACACGCCGTCGGCCCGCCCGGCTCCCGCCTGCACACCGGGCGCGCGGACCACTGCGGGCCCTGACCGAGATCCCTCGCGCACACCGCGGATACGCAGAAAGCCCCTCCCTCTATGCAGCACAGCACCGACCTCCCTCCCATCGCGCCGCCCGACCCCGCACTCCACGCCCCTGGCAGGCGCCGGGCGGCCGGTCACCCTGCGCACTCCCGGCACGCGCTGGCCGATAGCGAGCCCGGCATCCCCGCCCCCGTGCTCGCGGCCGCTGCTGCAGCGCGCAAGGCGATGCTCGTGCCGGTCGTCACCGCGCTGGCGATCGGCACCATATTCGTGGCCGTCTATCTTGCGGCGTTCCATGCCCCCTCGGCACATCACCAGCCGCTGGGTATCGCCGCATCCGACCAGGTGGCCGCCCGTACCGAACTCGCCCTCAACACCGCAGACCCCAGCGCCTACACCTTCTACCGCTACCCGGACGCGGAAGCCGCGCGCCAGGCCATCGCCCATGACGAGGTCCCTGCCGCGCTCGTCGCGGACGGCCACCATCTGCGTCTGCTGGCGGCCGGTGCGCAGGGCCCCTCCACCGTCTCCAACCTGGCCGCCGCGGTGAACCAGGCGGTCGGTCATCCTGTTCCCATCAAGGATGTGCGGCCGCTGGTGGCCGGAGATGCTCGAGGGCTGTCTCCCTTCTATGCCGCGTTCGGAGTGGTACTCGCCGGGTTCCTCTTCGCGGTGTCCTCCTACCAGATCGCCCCACGCCTGCGCCTGGCCGCCCGGGTCGCGTCGATGATGGTCTTCTCCGCCGCCTCCGGCGCGGCGGTGGCACTCATCGCACACACTGCCATGAACGCGCTCCCGGCGTCCTTCTTCACAGTCGCCGTCGTGGTGGGACTGCTGGCGTGGGCGACCGCCGCCGCGACCGGGGTGATGCTGCGGCTGTTCGGACCGATCGGCATGCCGATGGCCTCTGTGGTGCTGCTGACCTTCGGCAACGCCACCTCCGGCGGCATCCTGCCCGCCACCTTCCTGCCGGCGTGGCTCTCCCCGCTGGCCCAGATCCTGGCTCCGGCGGCCGCGATCCGCGCTCTGCGTGGGGCCGCCTACTTCCACAACGCCCACCTCACGGCCGCTCTGCTCACCATGAGCGCCTGGGTCGTCGGCTGCCTGGCGCTGCAGTACGTTCTGGACTGGGTCGCCGCACGCCGCGCTGCGGATCCGGCCCCGCTCCACACCGCCGCGGTCCGCTGAAGGCCCTACAAGATCAACTGTATCTGGCCGGGTGTAGGGCGAGGCGGGACGCCATCCCTTCCCCGGGGGCTGGCCCTGCCGGACGTCCCGGCGTCGCAGCCCCGCCTTTGTCCTTCGGGTGGAGGCCGTGAACGGATTCGTGCGTCCCTCTCGGTGCACCGTCCCGGGCAGCCAGGGGAGGGCTCCGTACGTGACCGATCGCGGTTGTCCCTTTGGTCCGTAAGGCCGAGGGCAGCATGGAGCAGATCTACCCCGCCGAGCGGACTCGCACGAACTACCGCCCACCACGTGACCGTTGGCGCACGATCGCTCCACCACTACACGGGACAGGACCGCCCTGGTGAGAGGCGGTGTGCGGGGTATTGCTGCGGCGATTGAGGCTGGGCCGGGCCGGTCGGCGACCGCGCACAGGCGTCGACGGAGGAACTGGTTGAGCGCTGGACGCTGCCGAAGTCCGATCATCTGGAACACGACGACGGTTGGCGGTCCGCGGCTGCCGCGCCGGTTTCGGGGCTGCCGTGCTCTGCCACATCAGGCTCCGGGTCCGTCGACGAGATCGTTCAGGGCCGCGGCGATGCGCCCGAGTCGGCTGCGGTCGACGGAGTAGAGGACGTAGTAGCCCTCGCGGTGGCTGGTCAGCAGCCCTGCTTGTGTCATCTGCTGGAGGTGGCGGGAGACCACGGACGCCGAGAGGCCCAGGAGGGTGGCGAGTTCCTGGGTGCTTCGGCTCTCTCCGGCGAGGGACTCGGCGATCTCCAGGCGCGGCGCGGCGGCCAGGGCTCGCAGGGCGGTGAGCAGTTCTTCGCGGCCGGCGGAGGCGGGCTGCGGGGCGAGCGGGGCCGCGGGGTAGGTCACCCGCAGGGGCCAGGGGGCGTCGCAGGTGACGCGGACGTGCGGCCATACGTAGTGGCTGGCGGTGAACGTCACCGGGCGGGTGGGGGTGACGGTGATGTCGTGGTCATGCGGGCGGTCCAGGCGCAGCAGCCGCTCCCCAGGGTCCAGGCGGATCTGCGGGAGCAGGGTGCGCAGCATGGGGAAGACGCCGGCAACGGCGATCCGGCGTCCGGCGCGGGTGAGTTCGTCATGCAGTACGGGCTCGAGGCGTCCCCACTCGTTGGCGAAGGCGCTGTCCCAGTAGTCCGCCAGAACGGTGAGCGCGGTCTCCACGGCTGGAGCCGGGTCGGCGAGGACGTGGCGCAGCCGCTCGGCCAGGGCGGGGTCGGAGCGGTCGAGGTCAGCGAGGGCCGCGTCCCGCACGAACGGGTCGGTGACGAGGTCGCGGCCGTAGCGGGTGGTGTCGACGAGGGTCTGGGACAGCTCGGTGGCGAGGTGTTCCGGGGGGACGGAGCGGACCGCGGCCAGTTGGCCGGCGAAATCCGCCTCGGGGGCGTCGGCGCCTGCCTCGAAGAAGGCGGGGACGTAGTCGGCCACCATCCAGCCGTGTTCGCGCAGTTCCCGGCGGAGCGCGGCGGGCAGCTCGCGGCACCGGCGCACCCAGGGAAGGTGCAGTGCGTGGTGCCCGGGGGCGGTCAGCACATGCCAGGAATGGACGGCCTCCAGCAGGGGGGACACGGTCAGGGCCAGGTCTTCCTCGGCCGTCCCGCCGAACCGCACAGTGATCACGATTGCAGGATTTCACAATCAGTTGATCGGTTCTGTCCCGGTGTCCGAAGCTCGTGGTCGCACGCCCTCACCCGGCGCGGGCAGTGCCTGTTGACGCGCCGGCATCAACCTGACGGGAGACGACAGACCCATGGTGTCCACCGAGAGCATGCTGGCGTTCGCGGCGGTGTCCCTGCTGGTGATCGCGGTACCCGGGCCGAGCGTCCTGTTCGTCGTCGGACGCGCCCTCGCCCACGGCCGCCGCACCGCGATGGCGACGGTCCTGGGCAATGTCCTCGGCGCCTACGCCCTGATCACCGCCGTCGCCCTGGGCCTGGGCAACCTGGTGCAGAGCTCGGTGACGCTGCTCATCGCAGTGAAGCTCGCCGGAGCCGCCTACCTCGTCCGCCTCGGCGTGCAGGCCGTCCGCCACAGCAAGCAACTGCACGCGGCTGGCCTGACCACCCCGGCCGGCACCCGGCGCAGTGACCTGCGCACAGTCCTGGACGGCCTGTTCGTCGGCGTCACCAACCCCAAGGGCTTCGTCTTCTTCGCCGCGGTGCTGCCGCAGTTCGTGAACAACTCCGCAGGCCACATTCCCCGGCAGATGCTGGTGCTGGGCTTGGTCCCGGCGGTCATCGGTCTCCTCTCGGACACCGCGTGGGGCCTGTCCGCCTCCGCAGCCCGTACCTGGTTCGCCCGCTCCGAGGGCCGCATGGCGATGATCGCCGGCGCGGGCGGCATTGCCATGATCGGCCTCGGCGTCAGCGTCGGCGCCACGTGTTGCAGCACATGAGCGCGGCCCGGCGCTTCCGGCGGCCGTGCCGGGGCTCCTGGGCGATTTATGGCAGAGGGTCGACGAGGTAGCGCTGGATGGTGGGGGCGAGGAGGTCGGTGACGGCGTCGGCGGGGAGGGCTGCGATATCGCCGACCTGCCAGATGTAGCGGTTCATGATCATGCCGTCGATCTGGGTGGCGATGAGGCTGGCGCGCAGGTTGCGTTCGGCGTCGGGCAGGCTGCGGGAGACGACGGCCAGGACGAGTTCGGAGAACAACTGGCGCAGGCGTTCCAGGGCGGCGGGTTCCTGGGCGGCGGTGAGAATAATCGACCGCAGGATCTCGGCAGAGGCGGCGTCTTCCCACAGTTGCAGGGTGGCCTGCACGAACGCGCGTCCTCGCTGGTGCAGGGGCTGTTCCGCGGCGGCGGCCACCGTCGCACCGAATGCCTCGGGGGGTTGCAGGACCGCTTCCAGCAGCCCGGTCTTGGTACGGAAGTAGTAGAGCACGAGACCGGGGTCCACGCCGGCGTCCTGGGCGACCGACCGGAGTGAGGTCGCCGCGTAGCCGCGGGTGGCGAAGGCTCTGCGGGCCGCGGCGATGATCTTGTCGGCCTGCTCTCCGCGTTCCCCTCGGGGGCCTCGCCCGCCCACAGCGCATCACCTTCCACGCAAGTTCGAAGAGGACTGCCCTTGCCGTCCCGCTAGTTTCATCATACGCTGAAACTAGTTTCCACAGATGATGAAATTGCGAGTTGATGTCATGCGCACGATCAAGAACGAGTGCATCACGGCGTCCGACGGAACCCGGCTCTACGCCGACGTGTACCTGCCCGACGCGGAGGGCCCGTACCCCGCGCTGTACGCGGTGGCGCCGTACCAGAAGGACCTGCTCTACCTCCCGCCGGTGTCGGTGTTCCGGTTCATCGAGACCGGTCCGCTCGACTACTGGACCGGCCACGGTTACGCGGTCGTGGTCGGCGACCAGCGCGGCACCGGCAGGTCCGAGGGGGAGTTCGAGCTGTTCGGGCCCGCCGAGCAGCGCGACTGCTACGACACCATCGAGTGGATCGCTTCGCGCCCCTGGTCGACCGGGAAGATCTCGATGGCCGGGGAGAGCGCCTACAGCGTGAACCAGTGGCTGGCCGCCGCGCAGCGCCCGCCGCACCTGACCTGTGCGCTCATCTACAACGGGTTCACGGACCTCTACCACGACGCGGTCTACCACGGCGGGGTCTACTCCATGAACTTCCTCGCGTTCTGGGCGACCGAGCACCTCCGGGCTGCCGCCACCCTCGGCGCCACCCCGCCCCGGCCCGGCGGCATCGCCGCCGACGTCATCGGCATGACCCTGGACCGGCCCGTCTTCGACGACTGGTGGGACCAGCGAGCGGTGAAGGTCGAGGACATCGACATCCCGGTACTCAACGTCGCCTGGTGGTACAGCATCGGCCTGCACCTGCACGGTCAGCTCGACGGCTACGAGCGACTCAGCGGCGCCGACAAGCGGCTGGTTGTGCTGGCCGGCACCGACAGCCACGAGCGTTACTACCAGCCCGAGTTCCTCGACACCTACATCCGCCCCTGGTACGACCATTGGCTCAAGGGCATCGACAACGGCGTCATGGACGGCCCGCCCGTCCGGCTCCAGATCGGCAACGCCGGCAGCCGACTGCGCGAAGAGCCCGAGTGGCCGCTCCAGCGCGCCGTACCGACCCCGTTCTACCTGAGCCCCGAGCCCGCGGGCGCCGTCCGCTCACTCAACGACGGCAGCCTCACCACCGCGCCGCCCACCGCGGCGACCGGAGGGCCGACCGCCTACGACTTCCCCAACCCCGAATGGACGGTGGGCACCACCGTCATCACCGACGGCATCCCCCAGCCCACCAGCGGCATCCTCACGTTCACCACTCCGCCGCTGGAACACGACACCGAGGTCACCGGGAAGATCACCCTCGTGCTGTACGCGGAGACGGACCAGAGCGACACCGACTTCCACGTCAAGATCTCCGAGCAGAAGGCCGTTCCGAAGCTCAAGGAGGCACTGATGCGCAGGGTTGCCAAGAACGTACCGCCGCCCTCCGCGATGGTCAGCCGCGGCTGGCTGAAGGGCTCTCACCGCACCCAGCCGCCGCAGCCGGTCGAGCCGGGGGCCGTCGTCCGCTACGAGATCGAGGTCTGGCCGACCTCCTACCTCTTTCGCAAGGGCAGCCGCATCCGGCTGGAGATCGCCAACGGCGACTCCCCGGTCGCCGACGGCCTGTTCTACCACTACTACGGCCACCAGGTGGGCCGGGACCTCATCCACCACGACGCCGACCACCCATCCCACCTCGTCCTGCCCCTCGTTCACTGACCCCGCCCACAACGGCCACCCACCCTCCGCACCGACACCACCCACCCCTCGCCACCCCACGGGCCCCCGACCCGGCTGCTGCGCGCCACTGCCGTCTTCATCGGCCTCCTCGCGAACCTCCTGTACATGCTCGCCCTCACCGGGGCGTTCGGGTACAACCTCAAGACGCCCGCAGTGTTCGGCATGCCGGTCCACTCCGTCCTGATCGGCCTGGTGAGCGCCTCCTCCATCGTCCCGACCCTGCTCGGCTGGGCGCTCCTGGAGCTGCTGGAACGGTTCTCCCCACGGCGGGCCACCGTCGTCTGGACCGTGCTCGCGATCCTGACGCTCGTTGGCAGCCTCCCCTTCAGCGGGACCGGAATCAGCACGACCGACCGGCTCCTGCTGGCCCTGATGCACCTGATCGTCGGCGCGGTCGTGATCCCCACCTTCGTGATCACCTCGCTGCGCCGCTCCTGACGCACCACCCGCTCCCCGGACCGCACCGGTCCGGCCGGCACACCTTCACCCTGGAGACCCCCGTGACCATGCCCTACCTCGCCCAGCCCGACCAGCAGCAGACCCTCGAATGGCTCCACGGCGGGCTGTTCACGATCCTGCTCGACAGCCAGGCCACCGAGGGCCAGCTCACCATCGGACGGTTCGACGTCCCCAAGGACGAGGCCCCGCCCTTCCACATGCACACTCGCGAGGACGAGGTGTTCCTCCTCCTCAAGGGCGAGGCGCTCGTGTGGGTGGGCGACGAACGCCACGAACTCTCCGAGGGCGGCATCGTCTACCTGCCCCGCAACCTCCCCCACAGCTACCGCATCACCTCCGAGCGCGCGGACCTCCTGCTCATGACCACCCCCGGGGGCATCGAGGAGATGTTCCGGCACGCCGGACGCGACATCACCACCCCCCGCCCCGAAGGGTTCGAGATCACCAAGGAGAGGCTCACCGAAGCCGCGGCCCTGCGCGGCAACGTCCTCCTCGGGCCGCCTCGCTGACCGGTTCACCCTCCCCTCCGCACCACTCGGTGCACCACCGCTAGGAACCACGATGACCAATCTCGCTACCCTGCTCACCGGCTCCGCGTCCGAGCACGGTGACCGGATCGCGGTGCGGCACGAGAACACCGCACTGACCTACGCCCAACTCGACGACCTCAGCGCACGTACCGCCGCGCTGCTGCGGGCCCGAGGCGTCCGCCCGGGCGACCGGGTGGCCGTGATCATGCCCAACGTGCCGCACTTCCCCGTTGTCTACTACGGCATCCTGCGCGTCGGCGCCGTCGTCGTACCGATGAACCCGCTGCTCAAGGCTCGCGAGATCGCCTTCACCCTGCGCGACTGCGGCGCTCGGACGGTGCTGGCCTCGCCGATGTCGGCGGCCGAGGCCGCCATAGCGGCCAGCGCTGCCGGAACCGGCTGGCTGGTCGTCGATCCGGCCGACTTCGACGCACGGCTCGAGCGCACCGAACCACTGCCCGCCGTCGTCGACACCGATGACGCCGACCTGGCGGTCATCCTCTACACGTCGGGTACCACCGGCACACCCAAAGGTGCCGAGCTGACGCACCGCAACCTGCTCAGCAACACGGCCACCGCCGTGGAGACGCTGTTCCACGTCGCCCCCGACGACGTACTCTTCGGCGGCCTGCCCCTGTTCCACGCCTTCGGCCAAACCTGCGGCCTCAACACGGCCGTGGCAGCAGGGGCCACCTTGACCCTGCTCACGCGCTTCGATCCGGCGGCGGCACTGGAAACCATCCGCCGGGACGGTGTCACCGTCTTCTTCGGCGTCCCGACGATGTACGCAGCACTCCTGAACGCCGAACTCCCCGACGGCTTCGACGCCGCCCGCCTGCGCCTGGCCGTCTCCGGCGGCGCCTCGCTCCCGGTCGAGGTGCTGCACGGCTTCGAACGGCGTTTCGGGGTCGACGTGCTCGAGGGCTACGGCCTGTCCGAGACGTCGCCAGTGGCCGCCTTCAACCCGCCGGACCGGCCGCGCAAGCCCGGCTCCATCGGTCTGCCCGTGCGCGGCGTCGAGCTGCGCCTGGTGGGACGGGACGGCACGACGACCGGGCCCGGCGAGGTCGGTGAGATCGCGGTCCGCGGCGAGAACGTGATGGCCGGCTACCACAACCAGCCGCGTGCCACCGCGAACGCGATCCGCGACGGCTGGTTCCACACCGGCGACCTCGCCCGGGTGGACGAGGACGGCTACTACTTCATCGTCGACCGCACGAAGGACGTGATCATCCGCGGCGGCTACAACGTCTACCCGCGCGAAGTCGAGGAGGTCCTGTACACGCATCCGGCAGTCGCCGAGGCCGCTGTCGTCGGCGTGCCGGACCCGCTGCTCGGAGAGGAGGTCGCGGCGGTGGTGGTCCTCAAGCCCGGGGCACACGCCACCGTCGAGGAGATCCGCGACCACGCGAAGGCGCAGGTGGCCGCCTACAAGTACCCACGGGTGGTCACGCTCACCGACGCCCTCCCCAAGGGGCCGACCGGCAAGATCCTCAAGCGTGAGATCGTCATCGCCCCGGCTGCGGCCTGACCCGGGTCCGGCGCCACTGTGCGCGTGGGGCGAGCACGCCGTGCGGACCCGCCCCACCGTTCTCACCGGCGGCGTCAAGGCAACCGCGGCCGACTCCGCGCAGCGTTGACCCGGCTGCCGGTCCGCGCCGCCTTCCGGTTGTGGGAGCTGTCCCAGAAGCGCACCGGCGTTGGGCCGTTGCACGACCTCAACGTCGATCCCCACTTCGGCCCCGCGCTGGAAGACACTTGTCTGGTAGCCCGCGTCGGCCCATACCTTGCTCCCGCTGGGGTGTGCAGTGGCGAGCTCGTCGAGGAGTCGAACCCCGCCGGCGGAGTCGTGCACCGAAGCAGCCGTGACGATCACGGCGAGGACTAGGCCGAGGGTGTCCGTGATCAGGTGACGCTTGCGCCCTTTGATCTTCTTGCCGGCGTCGATGCCCTGGCTGGTCTCGGCGACGTTTGCCGAGGTCTTCACGCTTTGAGCGTCGACAACGGCCGCGGTCGGCTGTGTGCTGCGGCCGTGGGCTCGGCGGGTCTTGTCGCGTAACAGGTCGTGGACCTGCTGCGTGGTCCCGTCGGCCCCGCTTGGCGTAGTAGTCGTAGACGGTCTGGTACGGCGGGAAGTCGTGAGGCAGGTACTCCCACGGGATGCCGGTGCGGTTGACATAGAGGCTCGCGTTGACGATCTCCCGCAGGCCGTGCACCCGGGCTGCCGTTCCGGGCCCGGTCCGTCTCGCCCGCCAGGCGGTGAAGACTGGCTCGATCAGGGCCCAGCGGGCATCGGACACATCACTGCGGTACGGACGACGATCACTCACACACCGTGCAACGACCGCCAACGCCAGC
>NZ_CP011497.1:57550-67989 GCF_001027185.1 Streptomyces incarnatus
CTCAGATCCGCACAAAGCGCGGAACACGCTCACGTACCAAGGAGTTGCGGCGACAACCAGCCCATTACGGAAAGCCATCCGATGTGGACCGCCGGGCCGTGACGAACCCGAGCCGCGGGGTGGGGCTAGCCCCCTGGGAACACGGACGTTGACCGGATGGGAGAGCCGACGAAGATCAGCGAGGCTCTGGCCATGACGAAGAGCATCCGCAACGCCTCACTCCTCGCCGCCAGCGCCGTCCTCCTCGGCCTGATCACTCCGCTCACGGCCTCGGCCAGTGCCGGCAGCCCGCTGCACTGGGCCAGGTGTGAGGGAACAGGCCTCGATCCCCGACAGGAGTGCGCGACCCTCACCGTGCCGATGGATTACGCCGACCCGAACGGCCCCAAGATCGACCTGGCGCTCTCCCGTATCCGCAGCGAGAAGCCTTCGGCGCGACGGGGTGCCCTGCTGCTCATCCCCGGCGGGCCGGGCGGCGACAGCCTCGACGCCCCCTCCGGCAAGGGGCAGAAGCTGCCTCAGGCCGTGCGGGACCAGTACGACCTGATCGGGTTCGCGCCGCGCGGCAACGCGCCCTCCACCGCAGTCGATTGCGGCGTCGACCACGCCGACCTCGCCCTGACCGCGCTGCGGCCCTGGCCCGACGCCAACGGATCGGTCACCGGGAACATGGCCACCGCCCGGCGCATGGCGGACGCGTGCGCCCGCAACGGCGGCGCGTTGATACGACACATCAGCACGGTCGACAACGCCCGTGACATCGACCAGATCCGGGCCGCGCTGGGCGAGCACCGCCTGTCGGCGTGGGGCGTCTCGTACGGGACGTACGTCGGCGCGGTCTACGCGCAGCTGTTCCCGCAGCGCACGGACCGCGTCGTCCTCGACAGCAACGGCAACCCCGACCCGGTCAGAGCGGAGCGCGCCTGGCTCGCCGCGTTCGAGGTGGGCGTCGAGGACAATTTCCCCGTGTTCGCCAAGTGGGCGTCGGCGCCCGGCAATCCGTACCGGCTGGCCAGCACGGCCGCCGAGGTGCGCCCGCTCTTCCTCCGGCTCGCCGCCCGCCTGGACCGCGCCCCGATCCCCTGGCCCGGCGCCAACCCGGCCGAGCTGAACGGCAACGTCCTGCGCCAGACCATGCTGAACAGCTTCTACGACCCCGACGACTACGCCGCACTGGCCCAGCTGATCCTGGCCGCGCGCAAGGGCACGGTCCCGCCGGCACCGCAGTCGCCCCCCGACACCGTGCTGCAGAACCTCACCGGCGTGGCCGCCGCCACCATCTGCAACGACGCAGCCTGGGCCCGATCAACCACTGTCTACCAGAAGGCCGTTGACGAGAGCCGCGCCAAGTATCCCCTGACCGCGGGCATGCCTCGCAACGCCATGGTCTGCGCCGCCTGGCCGTGGCGGCCGGAACAGGCGCCGGTGCGAATCACCGACCGCGGACCGGCCGGCCGGATCATGCTTGTCCAGAACGAGCGCGATGTGGCGACACCGCTGAGCGGCGCCCTCAGGCTCCGTACCGCCCTGGGCCGCCGTGCCGTCATGGTCACCGTCAACTCCACCGGCCACGAGGCCTACCTGGCCAACGGCAACGCTTGCGGAGACGAAACGGTCTCACGGTTCCTGGCCACCGGCCAGCGCCCCATAACGGACGTCTACTGCGAGTGAGCACACCCTGCCGCAGCGCCGGGCCAACGCGTGAAATGCCTCCTTCGGCCTGCAGTGCCAGCCTGAACGGGCGTTGCCGGGGCGGCCGATGATGGCCCTGGTGACGCCGTGACTGGCCATGCCGGTCGGACAGTACGCGACCCGGCGCGCCCTTGCCGGCAGCCGAAACGGCCCTAGCGGCTTGCGCAACCACCGTTCCAAGACCCCACTGCCTGGACCGACACACCACCTGAGGCGAGTTGGTGCTGGCACGGGCGTTGGTGTCGACGGCCGCTCAACGGGCGCGAGGGGGTCCCGGCCGCATTGGGCACGGGGGGCAGCCTGTGGCGAGGGCGGCCCGGTGCCGCGCCGACATCACCTCGGACGCCCGGATGTCATGCCGGAAAAAGGCCGCAAAGGCCCCAGTGGAAGGGGATGCGGTCCGCAGGGTCGGCCGGGATCAGGCCACGCCGAGGAAGCTCAGTACGGCGAGCACCCGGCGGTGGTCGGCGTCCGCCTTCGGCAGGTCGAGTTTGGCGAAAATGTTGTTGATGTGTTTGGCCACCGCGCTCTCGCTGACCACGAGTTGCCCCGCTATCCCGGCGTTGGACCGGCCGCCCGCCATCAGCTCCAGCACCTCGCGTTCCCGCGGGGTGAGCCGGTCCAGCGGGCCGCTGTGGCGGCGCACCAGAAGCTGGGAGACGACCTGCGGGTCCAGCGCTGTCCCGCCGGCCGCGACCCGGCGCAGCGCGTCCACGAACTCCTCCACGTCCGCGACGCGTTGCTTGAGCAGATAGCCGATGCTGGAGGTGTTGGCGGACAGCAGATCGGCCGCGTACCGCTCCTCCACATACTGCGAGAGCAGCAACACCGCGGTCTTTGGCCACTGTTGCCTGATGACCAACGCGGCGCGCACTCCCTCGTCGGTGAAACCGGGGGGCATGCGGACGTCCACCACCGCGATATCCGGCCGGTGCTCCGCCACCGCGGTCAGCAGCGCCTCGGCGTCAGCGACTTCGGCGACGACCTCGAAGCCGGCCATCTCCAGGACCTTGACCACCCCGACCCTGAGCAGTACGGAATCCTCGGCGATCACGGCACGCACGGCAGCTCCACGGTGATGACGGTCGGCCCCCCGACGGGGCTGTCGACCGACAGGGTGCCATCGACCGAGGCGACCCGCTTGGCCAGCCCCGCCAGCCCGGTACCACCGGTGGGTTCCGCGCCGCCCACGCCATCGTCGCTGATGACGACCAGCAGCGTCTTCCCGAAGCGCTCCACGGTGACCTCGGCGCTGGACGCCTCCGCGTGCTTCACCACGTTCGTCAGTGCTTCGGAGACGACGAAGTAGGCGACCGCCTCGATCGTGGGCGACGGCCGCGACGGCAGGTCCACCTTCACCCGTACCGGGATGGGAGCCCGGGCGGCGATGCCGGACAGCGCGGCGTCCAGACCCCGGTCCTCCAGAACGGCCGGGTGCAGCCCGCGCACCAGGCCGCTCAGCTCCTCTATCGCCTCCTTCGCCTCCCGGTGCGCCTCGCCGATCACCTGGCGGGCCTCCTCGGGCAGATCGGTGAGCGTGGCCTTGGCCAGGCCGAGGTTGACCGCAAGGGAGACCAGCCGCTGCTGGGCACCGTCGTGCAAGTCTCGTTCAATACGCCGTCGTTCGGCATCGACCGCGTCCACCAGGCCGGTCCTGCTCTCGGTCAGGTCCTCGACCCGGCGCGCCAACTGCTCCTCGCGGCTGGGCCCGAGCAGGACGGTGGCGGTGCGGGTGTCGAGCCGGGAGAGGGCGTCGGTCGACAACCGCGCGATGTGGAGCATGGCGAGCCCGACCGCGGTGACGTACGCCGCCCAGGTGTAGTAGCCGGGATGGTCGACGCGCCAGTCCAGCGGCACCAGCCAGATCCACAGGTAGATCGAGGTGGCGGTGACGGCCACGACCCATGCCAGGAGGGTGAAGGACCCCGCGAGAGCGAGCAGCGGCCCGTCCAGCAGGTGATACCTGAGCTGCCGGTGCCCCGCCCGGGATCGCAGCCACTCCGGCAGCCGGGGCCGCTGTCCCGCGTAAGGCGAGGGGATGGCCACGTCGAGCCGGGTGCGGAAGCGGCCGCGTTGCACCTCGGTCAGCAGCGGCCCGGCGAGCACGATGGCCGTGAACGGGATGAACACCGCGAGGAGCAGTTGGCCCGCCGGGTCGAGGACCGGGAGGAAGAGCAGCCACGGCAGGGACACGACGAAGAGGACGCCGAGCTGGATGAGGACGCCCATGACGAGGAACGAGACCGGTCGTCCGGCTCCCTGGAACGGGAACAGAAGTAGGCGCCGCAGGCGGGCGGTTGTGTGCATGGGGAAACGGTAGGTGTCCGGGCCGGGGGCGGGCCATGGCAAGAGCATCCGCCTCGGGGTGTAGCTAGTGCCACCCCCACAACGGACATTCGCGTTACTGACCGTGAGCGCCTGGCGGGCGAGGCTGGAGGCCGTGAAGGAGCACCGGGAACGCGAGGAGACCGATCCGATGAGCACCCTGAGCGTCTGCCGACTTCAGGACGAGGCCCGCGGCTCGGCCGGCCGGCGCACGCGTCGCCGGTACCGCCTGGAACACGTCCTGGTCGGCTGCGGGCTGGCCCTGCTGCCATGGCTGGTCGTGCTGGCCAACGGTCTGCCGGGGACCACCATCGCCTCGAACTGGTGTACCGCCTGGATCGGACTGGACGCGCTGGAGGCGCTGGGTCTGATCGCCACGGGGCTGCTGGCTGCATGCGGCCACCGCCTGCACGCGCTGACGGCCGTCGCCACCGCGACGCTGCTGGTGGTCGACGCCTGGTTCGACACGGTGACCGCGGCACCGGGCGCGGATCAGATATCGGCGGTGGTGATGGCGGTCGGCGCGGAACTGCCGCTGGCGGTGGTGTGCGTCGTGCTGGCGGTACGCGGGTTTGCCGGCCAGACAGCCTGACCCTCGCTCCCGGCCCCGCCTCCTTCCCGCACGCCACCATCCCCTCCCAAGGAGAGATCCATGTCCCACACCGCCCTGGCCAAGCCCGCCGTCCGCTGGGCGCTCGCCGCCGGTGCCGTCGCGGCCGGCGCCCTGTGGTTCGGCGACAAGGCCCCTTACCCGTACGCCCAACACAAGCTGCTGGACCTGCCGTTGCCGTATCTGACCGCGAACCGCCTGGACGCCGTGCTGCGGCCCAGGCCAGGTGAGCGGGTGCTGGAGGTCGGTCCCGGCACCGGCCTGCAGTCGCTGCACGTCGCTCCCCAACTCGGCCCGGACGGACGGCTGGACGTCCTGGACATCCAGCCGGAGATGCTCGACCACGTGATGCGGCGCGCGGAACGGCACGGCGTCGCCAACATCACGCCCACCCGAGGTGACGCTCGTGAACTCCCCTTCCCTGACCGCACGTTCGACGCCATGTACCTGGTGACCGCACTGGGCGAGGTACCGGAGCCGGAGCGGGTGCTGGCCGAGGCGGTCCGGGTGCTCACCCCCGGCGGCCGACTGGTGGTCGGCGAGTTCTTCGACCGCCACTGGATCCCCTTCGGCACCTTGCACCGCCTCGCCGACGGCTCCGGCCTCCACCTGGCCGCACACCGTGGCTCCACCCTCGCCTACCTAGCCCGCTTCCGCCCCTGCGCCGCGGCAGCGTAGGGACGGGCCCGGGTGTACTGCCCCGGGAGGCCGGGGATGCGGCCGGGCGGCTGGTTTTCTGACCCGCGGAGCTGACGGATCCCGGCGGCCGGCCCGTACCTCCTGCCGTACAAGCCGCTCGCGTGTTGTGAACGCTGTGGCGCCTTCCCAGCCAGACTTACGTTTCGAAAAGGCCACCACAACCGATTAGCCTTCGTTGTTAGGCCGGGCTGGGAAGTGTCTGCCTGACCAATTTTGGCCCCAACCGATCGACCGGGAACAGGTTATGCCCCGGAATGGATGAACGCAGCCCAGCGGGCGGGTTGGCGGTCGTCGTCAGCCCGTAGTGCCCGCACGGCTGTGTGCAGGGCCTCGGCGGTAAGCGCGGGCCGGAATTTGCCCTTAGCGGTCAATGTGTCATAGACGTCGGAGCACAGCTCGGCTGCTGTATCCGCGCCGACCGACCACAGGGTGCCGATGACGTGCTGCCAGCCCACGTACTGCATGGCACTCGCCATGGTGATCGCCTCGTCGGGCACGCCGGCCCCTCCCAGAGCCGTACGGCATGCGGACAAGAACGCGAACTCGCCGTGCGCATGCCACTCGGTGTGCAGATCGGCGATGCTGAGGCTTCCGTCGGCCAGCAGCAGGCTGCCCTGGGAGGGCCGGTCGAGGTTCTGGCCTCCGTGGCAGCTCAAATGCACCCATGCATGTGTGCGCAGCGACTCGCGTACGGCCTCGCAGGTCGCTGCCTTCCCCCGCAGTTCAGTGATGTCCGGAAACCGGGCCCGCAGCCCAGCCAGTTCGGCCTCCACCTGGGGGAGCGGTGCCTGCCCCGCAGTCTCGGGCATGCCAATGGCCAGCACCCTGCCAGGGTGCTGGGCGGAGGTACGTTCCGCACGGCTTTCCAAGAGCGCACGCAGTGTCGGCGTGTACGAGGACACGACCCGGTCCATGACAGCGTCGGCTTGGTCAGGGGCGTCCAGGCCGCCTGGTGTGGCTCGGCAGGCCGCGTGAACGGGCAGCAGCGCCAGTGATCCCGTGGGGCACCACCACACGCGTGGCCACTCCTCTTCGGGTCCGGGTGGAGCGGTGCGGCCCAGCGCGGTCAGTACGGGATCAGCGACGGTGTCCCAGAGCCAATGCAAGGTGCTGGATACGGCCAGGTTGAGGGCGACACGGGCGGTCTCGTCACGACGGCTGGCCTCGTAGCGTTGGAGCGCCATGAGATACCGCACGCCATGCTGCGCGGCGGTGGCGTGTTCCAGCGCGGTGAGCGGGACGACCCGGGTGTCCGTTTCGTCGACCATCAATGCGTCACAGCGCCAGCGGCTGGTGACCACGAGTACCACCGGGCCGCCGGCCGTGGCTCGGCGTAACTGCTCCGCCTTCCAGGGGCGGCGGAAGCCGATGAGGCCTGGCAGTGCCGATGCCTGGGCGAGGAGTTCGCTGTATTCGGCCGCGAGCGCCAGTCGGCGATCGGCGGCCCGAGCCCACCAGCGTGCCTCACCTCCTGCCTCCGCGGACCCCGCCGAGGCCTGAGGTGAGGCATCCAGGGCGGCCTCGACCTCGGCGAGACGATCGGCGAGGTGCGGATCGGCTGCGCGTAGGGCCGCCATGTCGTCTCGCGCATCGAGGAGTTGGGACCACAGAACGCCACGGCCCTGTTCCAGCAGCTCCAAGGCGCGGTTCGGCTGACTCGCTGCGATGGCGCAGCTTGCCGCCTCGGTCGCGAGCCCGCTCCAATCCGACAGACGTTCCTCGCGCACTTCCCGGTCCAGCCCGCGCGACGCCACGGAAGGCAGCAGGTCCAGCGCGACGGCATAACCTTCCAACGCCGCTTGCCAGCGTCCACGCTCTCCTTCGGCGCGTCCCCAGGACGATGCGGCGTGAATACGCAACGACGGGGGCGCCGACAGCTCACCGGCCAGCTCCCGCAATAGGAACAAGGCTTCCTCGACGCGCTCCGAGCCAAGTTGCAGCAAGGTGTCCGCGAGGTTGAGCGTGGCCTTCGGGTGCGCGGGATGGTGCGACGGCACCATCCCGCGCACCTGCCGGTACAGCTCGGCGGCATGCTCACCGTCGGACTCCTCGCGAGTCGCGAGGAAGCGCGCGCGGGCGCTGTTGCCCTGGTTGTTGAGGTAGCTCGCCCGTCCCGGATGGTGAGGTCCCGCTTCCTCCAAGGCCAACCGATGGGCTTCGGCTGCTTCAGCGAGATCGGTGGAGGAGGCATCGCATGGCTCACGGAAGAAGGCCCGAAGACCTTTCTCGACCATCGCGGGCAGTCGCTTCCCCGTGCTCCCGGTCGACAGGTGGCGAACCGCCCCGAAGCTCGGACGGACGGCGAACGGGCCGCCCGCGTGCCGCTCCAGCAGAGCGTTTCCCAAGTTGGATGCGAGAAGAGCGCGCTCCGGGTGCCCCGAGGGTGTGCGGCGCAGCGCCTCGCGGTAGGACTCCACCGCTGCGTCGAGGTAGCCTCGGTCGCCTGTCACGTCCCCTAAAGAACACAAAACGTGTCCCCGCGTGTTGAGAAGCCCGGGACGGCGAACGGAGCGTTCCTCCTCGATCTGCAGCGCCTCGTCGACTGCGTTGACCGCGTCGTGAAGGTCCTGCCGGTCACCGCTGCGTTCGTATCTGGTGTGCAGGGCCAGCCCCAGCTGCATCAGAGCCAAGGACCGGTCAGCGTGCCTCGAACCGACCTTGGTGACTGCTTTTGTCAGCGACTCCACGGCCGAGTTCAGGAGTTCCAACCGTCCCGTGGCCTCGAACTGGGCCAACAGGTAGGTTCCGAGGTTGGAACGGTATGCGCCTTGCCCAGGGTCGTCTCCAGGTGCGCAGGTCACCGCCTCGGCAGCATGCGTCACCGCGCTTTGGATGTCGTCCAGGTCGCCGGTCAGCTCGTAGCGGGTCGCCAGGGAAACGGCCAAGCTGTTGGCGAACAGGTGCCGCTGGGGATCGGACGGCAGGATGCCGCCCATGACCTGCTTGCTCAATTCGACAGCCTTGGTGGCGTCGAGGATATCGCCGGTCGCTTTGGCCCTCCGAGCCAGCGTGGCACTGTAGTTGTCCCGCAGCTGCAGAGCGGTGCGGGAGTAGGGATCTCCGGTTCGGAGGGCGGATTCTGCCGCGCGGATCGCGCGGTCCAGGTCGGCAGGGTCGCTGCGCCGTTCGTAGCGCAGACGCAGTGCCAACACCAGATTGGACATGTCTCCGTACCAGAGCTGGTGATCAGGCGGATAGGCCATGGTGGATGCCCTGAACAGGTCCACCACCTCGTCCAGTTCGGCGAGGTCGTTGGTGTACATCTGCCGTTTGAGCATGTCGGTGGCGCGCCAGCCCCAGCTGTGAGGGCCCAGAAAGCGGTGATCGATGGTGGGCTCAGACCGCAGAAGGTTCATCACCTCCGCGGGGACTAGCCGGGCGTCGGCGTAGCCGATACGGGCGTACAGCAGGATCGCGGCGAACAGGTCCTCGTCCCACTGCTTGGCGGTGTGCGCCTTGGAGCGTGCCCAATGCAGCCGGGCCAGGGCCTGTATGACCTCCAAAGAGGTGCCCTGTGCGGACATCACGGCGTACCACAGGGGAGCTGCGTCGGGCAGCGTGCCGAGCTCCATCACGGCCTCCGGCTCGCCGGTCCGCTCGTACCGCTCGACCCGGGCGATCACCGAATGTAAGGCTGCTTCGAGTTCACCGCCCTGCATTGCCGGCCCTCTCAATCCCGATCCACGTAAGTCCCGTACTGGCTAATCTAGTCGGGCTGGCAAGTCGTTCAAAAGGAGGCGCCAGTGCCGTCCACCGCGGATGACCGGGCTGCGGCCGCTTGGCTCTGTGCGGCCTTGCCCGAACTGCAGGAAGCTCTGGATGCAGACGATTACGCGCTGGATCGACTGCAGCAGGCGCTCACCGTCGTGCGCGAGGGTGGGCCAGCATCGCAGGTGTGCCGTGAGCTCGGTTACTCGCCGGACCCCGAGCCGGACAAGTCCGCCGTCCCCGGGTCCACGGGAGCTGAGGTTTCTCTGACCGACTTCCACCTCGCTGTCCCTGCCGTGCGCGGCGACTACCGGTGTCCGCGAGGCCGGTGCGGTCGACGCGCTCATGCCGACGCCAACGGACGCGAACCGCGCTGTGTCATCGATGACGTGCCCATGACCTTCCGGTCGCCGTGAACGGCCTGCTTGCCGAGATCGGCAAAAAACTGGCCGACCGCTGGCTGAGCGCGCTGCTCCTGCCCGGTCTGCTCTTCACCTCCGTTGTGCTGTGCGGATGGTGGCTGGGCCATGCGCACGCGCTCGATCCCGCGCGGCTCCAGGCATACGCGCAGCGGCTCGGACAGCAGCTGAACGGGCGGCCCGCCGCAGTACTCCTCGCTGTCATGGGTGCTCTGCTCTGCGCGACGGCAACGGGACTGGCCGTTCAAGCTCTGGCCGCCGTGGTGCGACGCTCGTGGGCCGCTGCGAGCCCCACGTGGTGGGTGGCGCTGCGACGGCGGCGAGTCGAGGAGGCACTGCTACGCCGCGGACACACGGTGCCCGAACGGTACCTGCCCGCCCGCGTCACCACCATCGGTGATCGTTTCCGGCTCGTCGGAGAACGAATCGACGCCCAATACGGCCTTTTCGTCACTCTCGCCTGGCCCCGTCTGTGGCTGCTGCTGCCCGAGCCGGTCACCACCACAGTCAGGGATGCGACCACCCGCTACCGCGTTGCGGCGGAAACCGCAGCCTGGGGCACTCTTTACCTCCTGCTCGGCATCGTGTGGTGGCCGGCCGCACTCGTCGGAGTCGTGACCCTGGTCACAGGGTATGTGCGCGGCCGCTCGTCAGCCGCCGTGCTCGCCGACCTGGTCGAGGCCGCCGTCGATACCCACCAGCGTATGCTGGCCGACTCGCTGGGCGTCGAGCTGCCGAATGGGCGCATTACACCTGCCGAAGGGGCACGCATCAACGACATGCTTAACAAACGCGCGTGACAGCCCAGGTCAGAGCTTCTGTCCTTAGGAAAGGCTGGTGACGAGCGTGTCACGGGTCTGGCGGGCCGCGAGGTAGCCAGCTCAGCTCTCACCTGCTAGTGCCGCATCAGGCAACGTTCGCCTTGGTCTTGCCGGGCGAGTGCAAATCGCGCGGTCCGCGTAGTCTCGCGGGGTGCACTCTCATCT
>NZ_CP011497.1:69351-416953 GCF_001027185.1 Streptomyces incarnatus
GGACGACATGCGCGGCTTCGTGGTGCTGCCCAAGCGGTGGATCGTCGAGCGGTTCTTCGCCCACCTGATGCGCACCCGTCGTCTGGTGCGTGACTTCGAACGCCGCACCGCCAGCGCCGAGGCGATGGTCTACTGGTCGATGACCCTGCTCATGACGCGCCGCCTTGCCCGGCCGGGCCCTGGGCGAGGGTGAACCGGCCCGGCTGCCGCTCGGCCAGCCAGCCCCGCGCGACCAGGCGTTTCGCCTTCGACCGCAGCGCTTCTACCTTGGCCGGCACCGCGTCCAGGCCGAACATCACGGCCAACTCCTGGCAGCTCAGCGGGCCTTGATGGAGCCGGTGCCGGTCCGCGAGGGCCGCGAGGATGCGCTGATAGTCCACCGACAGCACCGACCAGTCCAGCCCCTCACGCCATACCGGCACCTGCGACTTCGGTTTTGCCGCCTGCCTGGCCCCTGAGAGCGTGTCCGTGTTCTGTGGGCCGGGAGCGGCCTTCTGATCAGCGATGTTGCCGTCGTCCGTAGCTAGGACGGTGCCCACTCGTCTGCGGGCGATCGCCCACTCCTGCCATTCCTGCTCGGCCGCGGCCAGCTCGGCCTGGATGCGATCGGCTTCCTCCCGCAGCCCGTCGACTCGACGGCGAGCAGCGAGCTCGTGCTCTTCCAGCAGTCCGACGACCGACGGCATCCGCAACCTCCCGAGGAGCGACAACACGACACGCCACCACTCCCACCGAGTCACCCACGCTATGCCTGACCAGCGAAAACGCCGCCCTCAGATTCGGAACGACAACAGCCACTAAGCTTCGAGAACCCTCCTGCGCTGCCTCACGAGGTCGTGGTCCAGATGTTGGAGCGGGCTCTGCTCGACCGCTCGGCTGAGGGCGAGGCGGCGAGTGTCCTGGTCGGGACCGCGTTGAACGACGACGACGCGGAGTTCGTCGAGCACTGGTGCCTGCAGATCGGGACGCGGGCTGTGCCGGGAAGTCCGCTGCTCGGGCTGGCCGGCCTGTGCCTGGGACACGCCGCCCGACGCTTCGGGCGTCTCAGTGATGAAGCCCTGGCACTGGCGGAGGCGCTGGCGGCGCGGGCCGAGGCGGACCCGACGGAGGTGGACGGTAGAGCCCTGGACGGCTATGACGACGTCCGGAGCTTCCTGCACCGGTGGTGACGTGCAGGCAGGCTGCATTGACCCTGTTCACGAGGGCTTTGAGGCGCTTGTCGACAGCGTTCTTGTTCCGCCAGATGTGCTGCCCTGGACCTTGTGGGTGGGATGGTCGGGTGCCGTCGAGGGCGAAGTAGCGCAGGGCGGTGAACTGGGCCTCGATGCGGTTGAGCCAGGAGCTGTTGGTCGGGGTGTAGACGATCTCGACGTTGTTGGCCTCGGCCCAGTCGGCGACACGGTGGCAGCGGTTGGTGGTCATATGCGGGGAGTAGTTGTCGCAGATGACCGCGATGCGCTTGCCGACGGGGTGGAGGGAGCGCAGATAGCGGCAGAACTCCAGGAACTCGGAGCAGTTCTTGGTCTTCTTGATGTGGCCGTATAGCTGGTCTTTGCCCAAGTCGTAGGCGGCGAACAGGTGCCGGACCCCATGCGGGCGGGTGTAGATCGCGCGGCGTCGCGGGCGCGGTTCGCGGTCGGATTCCTTGTGCCTGCCGCCACGTGCGGCCCACTGGCGGCCGGGGTGGGGCTGGAGGTTGAGCGGCCCGAATTCGTCCAGGCAGAACACAACTTCGGGTTCGCCCGGCTCAGGCCGGACCTCGCCGTCGGCGATGGCGTAGAGGTGCTCGACGCGGGCCTTCTTGACCGCGCAGTCGGGGTCGCGGGAGGTCTTCCAGGTCTTCAGGCGTTGAAAAGTGACGCCTTCCTCGCGGAGCAGGATGCGCAGGCCCTCGTGGCTGATGTCGTCGACCACCCCCTCGGCGACCAGGAAGTCGGCCAGTTTGACCAGGCTCCAGGTCGAGAACGGGAGGCCGTGCTCGACGCTTGGACTTGGCGATCTTCTTGATCTCGCGGCGTTCGGGCAAGGTGAACGTCTTGGGCCGGCCGCCCTTGTACTTCGGGTAGAGCGAGGTAAAGCCATCGGCGTTGAAGTTATGGATCATGTACCGGACCCGGTCGGGGCTGGTGAACGCCACCTCGGCAATCTTCGCCACGTCCATAGCCTGCACTGATAAGAGCACCAGTTGGGCCCGCCGTCAGGTCACCACCGATCCGGTGCCTCGGCGGACGATCCGCAGCAGCCGCCGTCCCTCGTCGTCATCGATCTCGCGGCCCCGTACACGCTCAGCCACCCGCCCGGCATGACGCACACCACGCCGCCCGGATCACCAGCCGGACAGCGCGTCCTACAGGGCGAACGTTGCTTGATGCGGCACTAGGAAGGCGAGCGGCCGGCGAACAACAAGATCGCCGGCCGGGTCTTCGACGACCTGTACGACCGCTATCTCGACGGTGAGACCCAGGAGCCTCCGCCCGAACGCATCGCGGCCTACGTCACCGCACTTCTTGAGCGATGGTGCGACATCACCGAGGACAAGGAAGAGACCTCGCCCCGGTCAGTAGGGCCTCTGATCGACAGTGCAAGTGGTCCGCCCATCTGCTTCGGGATGGGCTGGAGCAGGGCCGAGGAAACCTCAGCCTACGCGGCAGACCTGGCAGATTCGATGGGGCTGGTCTGCTTCGGCGTGCAGCAAAACGGACTCAGGCCCTGAGTACGGTGGCTAATCGGCCGTAGCCGATGAGGGCTGCGGTGATGCCGACGAAGGCGAGGAAGTGCTCGGCTTTGCGTTCGTAGCGGCGATGCAGGCGTCGGCTGCCGGCAAGCCAAAAGACCGTTACCATCCCTGCACATGACAATGCGGGGGTGGCGACTGGGCGTCGTGGCGGTGCTGGCTGCGCTGTGTGCCTCCGGTCTCGGACGGCCGGACGTCATCCGTACGGCGTCGGACCTTGGCCCCCTCCCAGCCGACCGCTACGAACTCACGCCGCAGGACTACCAGCGATCGCGGCAGGCATTGGCGTTGCTGGTCCGGCAGTGCATGGCGGAGCACGGCCACCCGGCCTTCCCGCTCGACCCCCGCTACCCCAGCGATCCCATCGTCGCCACTGCGGTAAGCACCGACTACGGTGCCCTGGATCTCACCGCCGCCCACCGCTGGGGCTACGGCTGGGACCCGGCAAAGTCCCGGGCTCTTCGACCGAAGGGCCGCCGGATGACTAACGCCGAGTACGCAGACTTCCCCGCCTGCAACGCGGAGTCGAGCCGGCGGCTGATGCGCGGCATCGACGTCAAGCGCGACTGGCTCTACGCAAGTACACGGACGATCGAGGTCGACAAGGCCGTCAATCACGATCCGCGCCTCCGTAAGGCGTGGGATGTGTGGTCCCGCTGTGTGGCAGAACAAGGATTCACGCGCTATCCCGACCCCCAGGCGGCGTACACGGACACTGCCTGGCAGCGGGGCAGTGACGGCAACACCCGGCATACGCCGCGGGAGCGGGCCACCGCCGCCGCAGACGTCACCTGCAAGCGCCGCCACCATACGGCCGAGATCTGGCACGCTGTCCAGGCGCGGAAACAGGCCGCGGACATCACCAGGCACCGTGACCGCTACGCCGCCGGGCTCCAGGCGCTGCGGACGTACCGGGCCACCATCGCCGAGGTGCTGCGGAAGCTCGGCTAGTGCTGTGACCGGGAAGGTTCGCCGGGCTGGGAACGGACAAGCAGGTTGATGGGCTGGGCAGCCTGCGCACTGGGCGTGGGAAGATCGCGCCGTGACTATCACACTGCATGACTTTGACGGTGAGCACTCGCTGACGCTCGCTACCGGTGGCCTGGCCGCTGATGCTGCAGTAGTTGCCGCCGGACACGAGCCGAATGGGTACTTCTGGGAAGGTCTTGTGCAGTTCGCCTGGCCGGATCTTGCTGAGCGCCTCGATTTCGACAGCGAGGGCGGTATGTTCTGTGCGCTCGGGAGCTTGAATGACCTCGCGTGGCTCAAGACTGCCCTTGAGCCCGTGATCTCGAGCCCCAGCGTAGTTCGCGAGATTGTTGCCAGTGCTGATATGGCAGGCTTCGAGTTCGACGACTAATGCTGTGACCAGCAGGTCTGTCCGGTTCAGGGCGCAAGCTGGAGAGGTCTGCCGCCCCAGCGTATGTGTTTCTCGCTGCGGATGCGGGCGCGTTCGCGTCGTTGGGCGGCGAAAACGTCGGGTGGCGGGCGTTCTTGTGGCGCCAGCGAAGGTAGGCGTGCAGGGCCCTGGTCTGGACAGTGTGGTTCGGGTGGTGGGAGTTGGCGAGGGCCGGATCAAGGCCGCCTCCTTCCTCAGGGACAAGAGCCTGAGGGCGTGCGACTTCGACGCCAATCCCAACATCGACCCGGCCACCGTCAACACCTTCCGCGACCTGCGAATGGGTCAAGAAGGGAGAGCCGCTCTGCCTGATCTGCGACTCCGGCACCGGCAAGTCCCACCTGCTGATCGCCCTGGGCCCTGAGGCTGCGATGCACGGCTTCCGCGTCCGCTACGTGCTAGCCACCAAGCTCGTCAACGAGCTGGTCGAGGCCGCGGACGAGAAGCAGTTGTCGAAGACGATCGCCCGTTACGGCCGTGTCGATCTTTTGTGCATTGATGAACTCCGATACATGGAGCCTGACCGCAGGGGCGCTGAGCTGCTGTTTCGTTCTGACGGAGCGCGAGGAAAAGATCAGAATCGCCGTCGCTTCGAGCGACGGTTTTAGCGGGTGGACGAAGACGTTCACCGATTCCCGGCATGCGCGGCCATCGTCGACCGGCTGACCTTCAACGGCGCCATCATCCGGACCGGCACCGAGTCCTACCGCATCGCCCACCCCAAGGCCCAAGCCGCACAAGCCCAGGCCAGCTGACCGGGCGTCACACGGGAGGGGCCGCCTGACAACCGACCGAACCAGCGGGCCGTCCAGGAGCCGCCATGAGGTTGAACCTGCGACGCGGGTCAAGCGATGAGCAGGCGGAGGCCGAGATCTGCCGCGTCGAGGTCGGCGAGGTCGCTGTTGCGCTCGGCCCACCGGCCGGAGTCGAGGTCGTCGCTGAGGCTTCGCACCGCCCGCTGCTCGGCCTGCGGTCCGACCCTCGTCCACACCGACATCGCACGGCGCACGTGATCCTGCAGATACGCCCCCGGTCGGCGCCAGTACGCCTCGAACAGGCCGTCAGCGCAGTCCCACGGGATGGGCACCGGCTCAACGCGGGCGCCGATCGCGTCGGCCATCCCAGCAAGCGAGGGAAACTCCGCGAGGACGGCGGCGAACTCGGGCAGGTAGTCGCGGGTGAGCCAGAACCGGTCCTTCAGGTGGCGCAGCTTCTCGTCTGTGAGATCGAGAGCTTCCACGTCCATGCGGGACTCCCTCAAGGCCCGTAGCGCCGTCAGGTCGATCGCCTCCCGGGGGTCCGGCCTCCGGCTCCTGGTCGTCGTGCTCGGGATCAACGGCCGGGGGCGCGAGCAGTTGCTCGGGCATCGCCGCCTTCTGGTGTGCGACGACGTCGTACGCCCGGCCCCTCGCGGCGGTGACGGTGGTGTGCAGCCTCTCGCGGAGCACCGCGCCGGCGAGGACGGCCCGCTCGTACTGCAACGGGACGCGGGGGATCTCCCTCTCCCCCGGCTCCAGGTCCGAGAGCCGGGGCGCGGCCGGTGTGCCCGGGTCGGCCGGGGGCTCCCGGTCCGCTTCCGGGAGGGTGGCCGGCGGGCGGCGGGCGGGTTGGAGGTCGACCAGGGACCAGCGGGCGGTGTAGGGGCGGTAGGCGGGCAGCAGGCCACGCAGCGTCTTCGGCTCGCTGATGTCCACGCAGTACGTGGCCATGGCGGCGTCCACGATTCGCTCGTCCAGGCCCGGCTCGCGGCGGCGGCCGCGCAGGACGAGAGTCAGGTGACGGCGGGCTTCTCGGCGAGCAGATGCCGACGGTGGAACCGGCCCCCGTGATTCATCACGAACACCGTCGCGACGACGTCGATGGCCGCCAGGGCGACGTCGACCAGGGCGGCGACCCGGGCCCGGATCGCCGCCGCTGCGACACGGGCACTCGAGGAGAGCGTTGATGACGTCGGCGGCCACCCCCGAGGTGCCGATCGCTACTCCTCCGGCTCCCAGAAATGGGCCTTCAGCCGCCGCAACGACGACACCACCGCCGTCTACGGCTCCAAAGCCACCACCGGCACATGGACCCACCTCGTCGGCGTCTACGACGGCCCGACCAACACCCTCAACCTCTACGTCAACGGAACCCTCACCGCGACCAAAACCTTCGCCGGCACCCCCTGGCCCGCCACCGGCCCCGTCCAGATCGGCCGCCGCCTCTACCAGGGCACCTACGGCGAATACGCCAACGCCGACATCAGCAACGTCCAGCTCTATGGCACCGCGCTGCCCCCATCCGAGATCAGCGCACTCGACTACGACCAGACCCCCTACACACAACTCAGCTGAGCAACCACGCGCCGTGCGGGCCCTGGCTCTCCCATAGCCGGGGCCCGCATGCCGACACCCGCTCGCCAGCCGGCAGCGGTTTCACCGGTCCTGGGGCGAAACGATGCCCACTTCGGAGGTTCGAGCAAGTGTTTATGGTCTGCCCCTGCCAACTACTGCTTCCGCGGGCGCGTCATCTTCGCCGCGATTCGGTTCAGCCTGGCCCAGGCCCCGGTCGGAGACCACAAGTGCGAAGCTTCGGCGCGCAGGCACTCGCGTCCCGGCCCGCAGTCTCGTCAGGTGGTGGTGGGCCAGGTCCGCAGCAGAGCGGCGATCTTCCCGGCCGTGCAGGCGGGGTCGAGGAGCAGATCCTTCAGGGCAACCGCATCCTCGCGGGCAGGCTTGACGGGGATCCCGGCGGCTTCGAGGTACATCACCCCGCAGGCAGCGGCGACGGCGAGGTTGGAACGCTCCAGCCAGCGGCACCGGCCCAGAGTGTGCACCAAGGCGGCGGCCTTAGCGTAGGGGCCGTCGTAGACGGGCTGCTCGAACAGCTCTGCCCGGTGGCGGGCCACAGCCGACACGGGAACGCCATAGTCGTCAGGGGCCGGATCGTTCACCCCGGCGGCCTCAGCGACCTGCAGAATCCAGGGAACGTCGATGTGCAGATCCATCAGGCTGCACGCGCCCCCCGCGGAGCCTGCTGCGCTTCCTCGGCCTCGTCGAAGACAGCCTGGTGTTCGGCCAGGAACCGGGCGGCCGCGTCCACCGCGCGGGCACGCAGCCCGCTGGCGTCGTCCTGAACCAGCCTGGCGAGGTATTCCCCGATACTCAGCCCTAGGTCAGCGGCACGCTTCCTCGCGAGCTCCGCAACGTCCTCATCCACACGCGCGCCCAGCTGTATCTTCGCCATACCCGCATGGTAACAGTTGTTACCGCACTGTGCGGGCGTCCGTCCGGTGAGCCGCGGCACCGGCCGGGACCCGCCCCCGTGGGTGGCGTAGACGGGCGTAGCCGTCCGGCCAGGCTGAACATCGGTTACAGCAACGATCCCAACATGATCGGTAGCGGATCGAAATCATGACGGCATGGACATGCCCATTCGGGCCTCATAGGCTCTCGATCCATGTTTGCCGCTGTCGACACACATTCGGATGCCTACCAGGCGGGACAAGTCCTTGCCCCGTTTATCCTGGCTGCCATCGCCCTCGTCATCCTCTGGACGGCGACCCGCAAGTGGCGTCAGCCCAAACCTGTCACGATCCCCGAGGACCTGGACGCCACCGCCAAGCTCGCGCGGGAGCGAACCCGTCGAGTCGTCATCGGCACTGTGGTCATTGTCGTGGCTGCCACGGCGATGGCTGCGCCCTACATGCACCGGTCCGACGACTTCGGCAGCGCCGCATCCAAGGGACCCACGAATCTCACCGTCACCCCGCCGGCCACCCTCAGCAGCTACAGGCTGATGACCGGCGCGCAAGCGGACCGGCTCAACGCCCAGATGGCCGGGAAGCTGCCCAAACACTACGCCGTCGTCTTCTACACCACCGCAAGCAAGCCCACTCAGCCCGTGCTGGAGGTCTTCAGTGACACCAGCACCACCGACCCACAGCTCGCGCAGGAGCTCGCCCAGCACTCGGCTGCCTACGAGAACACCGATCTCATGGCCGGAGCACACATCACCGACGCCAAGGATTTCAATCCGGGCTCGGCCGGCGGAAAGATGCAGTGCGGCAAGAACAACGTCGTGCTCTGCGGCTGGACCGACTCCGGGACCATCGGCGGACTCCTGACCAACGTGACCAGTGGCCTCAACATCCAGCAGATCGCTTCCTTGACCCAGGAATTCCGGGCAGCCGCCGAACACTGAGAGACAGGACGGTCATCGCGCCGAGTGAAGTTTCCGGCGCGCGGTAGACGAGGATGCCGGCGCTCAATCCCCCAAGGTGGGCCCGCAAGCCCCACGATGGTGACGCCTCCAGCCGTCCGGAAGCCAAGGTGTTCGCGATCAACCCGATGGCCGCCGGCCGCTACCGCGACCAGCACAGCGTCTCGCGCAAGAAGTCGGACCCAGGCCTCGACGGACTAGGTCCGCTCCCTCACGGCGCAGGGCGGTCACGAGCTTGGCGAAGCAGCGCGGGCTCAGCCCGGTGAACGGGCCTATCCAAGACGGCTGCGACGCCGTGATCACACCAGCCACACCGAGATCATCCCAGCACGGTCACAGGCGTGGGCTGACCCCCACCGTCACGACTCCCACCACAAGTCCATGTTCTTGTGGACGCGCTCGCGCAGACAGCTTGAGTGGGAGAACACAAGCTGCCGGACGTTGCTGGAGTGCGCAGGACCAAGCCGGAGCTCATTCGCAACTTGGTCCTGCTCGAGATCCACGACGAGCCAGCAGAAGCAACAGGTGGGGTTCCGGTCCAACGACGCACTCCTTCATAGTCCTGCCAACGGGGCAGAGCACGTCACACCCTACGTCCGGAACAGCACGCCAGAGCGGGACAGGCTTTAGCTGGGCGCCGAGCCACGGCCAACCGTTCACGAGGTCGTTAGGCCTGCCGCCAGATCCGGCGGCCGTGCCGGTCGAACTGCGTGGCCGTGACCCGCTCGATGGCCTCCCGCCGTCGTTGCTGGCCCACCCGGTAATAGCCCTGTGTCGTGCTGAGCTGGCGGTGGTCCATGAGCTCCTTGAGCACGTCGGGTGCGACGCCGGCGCCAGCGTGCCGCTGGGCGTAGCTGTGACGGTAGGCGTAGAGGAAGACGCGTGCCTTGTCGAAAGGGATCTGCTGGTTTGTGCGCCGCCCGTCGGTTTCCACGACGACGTTGAGGTAGAGGTCGGGCGGTCCGTTGACCCAGGTGCGGTGCGACTGGGTGAGCAGGGCCTCGCTGATCGTCTTGATGCCGTGGGGGTTGCGCATCTGCGTGGCAGCAGCGCCAGGTCCTTCGTGGGAGTGTTCGGGAAGCGCCGTCGCACAGTTTCCTGCTGCCGGGTGATCAGTGCGGCGGTCGCCGTGGCGATGGGCAGGCGCCGGCGCAGGCGGTGGGACTTGTAGGGTCGTGGATGAGGACGGCTGGCCGTCTTCATCGGCATAGAGGCAGTCCCAGCGCAGATAACTGACCTCCTGAGGCAGGCGCCCCGTGTTGATGATCAGTTCCACCGCGATCCTGATGTGCGGGGGCGCGATGGCATCGAGCGCGTCCAGCTGGGAGCAGCGCTGCCGCATGACCTCCTGCGGGAGGTCCTTGCCGGCCTCGGAGTCCTCGGCCTCGTCCGGGATGTCCTCTTCTCTGAGGACCACGTCACCGGGCAGCCCGTCCAGCGGCTGGCCGGGGTCCGTCAGCCCCAGAGAACGACGCATGCGGCGCAGGACCTGGCGGAACTTGGTGATCCTCTTGTAGCGGCCGTCCGCGGACAGGGCGCCCTCCTGCTGCAGGAACGCCTGCCGGTGGAGGAAGGCGACGATGTCCGACCGGCCCAGGCGGCGGGGGTCCGTCCCGCCCGCAGGGACGGTGAGCCGTCCCCTACGTTCCCGCCTCGACAGGATCCAGGGTCGCAGGCAGACTCCGGTGTCCGTTGGAGATGAGGGAAGGAACCGGCTCGATACGGGCGGCGGATCGGGCCAGTGCAAGGGAAGGGAAGCGCTGGAACAGGGTCGGGAGAGCAGTGGCCGCCTCCATGCGGGCGAGCGGTGCGCCCAGGCAGTAGTGAACGCCGTAGCCGAAGGCAAGATGGTCCTTGATCTCGCGGGTCGCGTCGAAGACACCTGCTGACGGGCCGTGGTGCTCGGGGTCCTGGCCGGCGGCTGCGTAGGACGCCAGGATGGCGTCCCCCTTCAGGATGGTCGTGCCCGCGACGGTGATGTCCTCGACGGCATAGCGCAGAGGCAGGTGGGCCACGGGCGCGTCGACGCGCAGGCTCTCTTCGATGACATCGGTCCAGGTGACTTTGCCGGTGCGGACCAGGTGGAGCTGGTCGGGCGAGGTCAGCAGCGCATAGACGGCGTTGTCGAGAAGGTTCACGGTCGTCTCGTGGCCGGCAGCGATGATCAGCAGGAGCGTGTCGACAACTTCGGTCTCAGTCAGTGACTCGTTGCTGTCGCCAGAGGCGATCAGGTAGCTCGTCAGGTCGTTCCCCGGTTTCCTCCTGCGGTAGTCGATCAGGTCGTTGAGCAGGTGGTAGGTGGCGTGGTGGTTGGCGGCAGCGTCCTCTGGGCCGAGTCCCGTGTTGAAGATGTTGTCGATGCAGGCGCGGATGCCGACCGCGATGGAGCCCTCGGGGACGCCCATGAGCTCCGTGATCACCAGCGTCGGAATCACGTATGCGAAGTGCTGTCGCAGGTCAACCACGCCGTCGATCACGGCACCAGGCAGATCATCCAGGACACTCGCCACTATGCGCTCGACCCGAGGGAGCAGCTGGGCCGTTCTGCGGGCGGTGAAAGCCGGCGTCACCAGTCTGCGGAGCCTGCGGTGGTCGCTCCCATAGGCGGTGAACATGTTGGTGACGGACACCCAGGCGTACAGCGGCCACTCGGGCGTGATCTTGCCGGCGATGAATCGGGGCCAGTGCTGACGGGGGTCTTTCGATACCCGCGGATCGGTCAGGAGTTGCTCGAGCAGAGTGTGGCTGCTGATCGACCACGCCGGGACGTCACCGGGAAGGATCACTTTCGTGACGGGACCGCGGGCACGGAGTTGGGCGCCTTCCGCGCGTATGTCGTGACCTGCCGGGTCGAGAACGTACGGATCGTCGGTTGGCAACTGACTGCCTCTCGTTGGTGTGCAGTGGTTTGCCGATGGCCTCGGTCTGCGACCTGGCCGGCAGATGCGACCAGCGTGGACGGACTGGTCACGTCGGCAGGCGCTGGGCGCTGCATTGCGATTGTGCTGTGTAGTCGACGGCGTGGCGATTCCGCCTGTGGCCGGTTGGCCGGGATATGAATCGAGGTTGACGGCGGTCCGTCGGCAGAAAGCCACTTGTGGGCGACGGTGTCGGGGCGGCGCCCTTGGTGACCGGCATGGAGAGTTCGTCCAGAAGCCCGGCGGTGAGCTTGGCCAAAACGACATCGCAGGCATCGGCTGCGGGTTGAGTCAGGACACCCCGCTCCAGCACGGGCACGGTGTTGTACAAGGGTTGTCCCGCAACTGATCTTGGTGTGAAGGCCGTTGGTCAGGACTGGCTCCTGGGGACCGCGGGGCGCTCCGCCGCCGCGGTCGCGTCGTTCTCGTGGCCTGTCCGGTTTGATCACTTGGGTGTCCAAGGCCGCCCTGGGTGCGACGGGTGGTAAGAGCGGCAGGGTCCCCCCTTACTGATCGTTTCAGAATGAGACGATCTGGCTAGGCAGCCGTCGAGGCGTTGAAGGATCTGTGTGAACTCGCCGTTCTGGATCAGACCAGCGAGGATCTGGATCATGTTGCTGATGCCGGCATCGCGGACGATGAGCCCGTCCGAGCACCAGAAGTAGCGGCCTGCGAGGGGTTCCCCACTGGCGGCCCATCGCTTCATGAGGATCTCGACCCGGGCGAGGGTGATGATGGTCGCGCTCCACCGGGAGCCGTCCTTGAGGTCCACGAAGAACTCGACGTTGTCCACGGACTCCAAGTCTTCGCCGGCACTCGGCAGAAACGCGGCCTCGAACTGCTCTGTGTGGACCCGGTACCAGGGTCCGTCCCAGCTGCCCGGCGTTGTGCTGTGGCTCGTCGGGCGAGTGTGCCGGGCCGATTCGGCCTCCTCAACCGCTTTGTTCTGGCACGCTGCCGGCGAAAACAGCGATCTCGTACCCGATGACCTGTGGGAGCGGATAGCCCCGCTGATTCCGAACCCGGCCGCCGCGGCGGCACCGGTTTCCCGGACGGAAGCCGGTCGACGACCGTACCGCGCCGGCCGGGATCGTGTATGTCCTGCGCAAGGGCGTGTCCTGGGCAGACGTCCCGTCCGAACGGATCGGCTGCTCCGCAGTCACCTGCTGGCGGCGACTGCGGGACTGGGCCGAGGCCGGGGTATGGCCCCGCCTGCATGAGGCCCTGCTCGTCGAGCTGCGACGTGTCGGCCTGCTGGACATGGACGACTGCGCGATCGACGGCTCGCACGTCAGGGCGCTCAAAGGGGGGCGCACACTGGGCCTTCGCCGGTCGACCGCGGCCGTCCCGGCAGCAAGCACCATGTGATCGTCGACCGCCATGGCACCCCGCTTGCCGTCTCGCTGACCGGTGGCAACCGGCACGACGTCACCCGGCTCATCCCGCTCTGGACGCGATTCCGCGCATCCGAGGCCGGCGTGGCCGTCCGCGCCACAAGCCGAAGTGCCTGTACGGCGACCGAGGCTATGGCTTCCGTAAGTACCGCCGACTCCTGTGGGTCCGCGGCATCATGCCGAAGATCGCCTGACGCGGCGCCCGGCACGGCTCCGGCCTGGGCAAGTCCCGTTGGGTGGTAGAGAGAACCTTTGCGTGGCTGCACCAGTTCAAGCGCCTGCGCATCCGCTTCGAGATACGCGCCGAATTCCACCAGGGACTCCTCCAACTCGCCTGCGCCATCATCTGCTTGAGATGGCTACGCACCGCATTCTGAAACTCTCAATAAGAGGGCATCTGATCTAGATGGTTGGTGTTCTGGGATGTTTTTGTGATGGGTGGCGTTGACGGTCGTTGCACGGAGTGTGAGTGCTCGCCGCCCGTAGCGCAGTGACGTGTCCGATGCCCGCTGGGCCTTGATCGAGCCGGTGTTCACCGCCTGGAGGGCGAAACGGGCCGGCCCCGGCACGGCGGCCCGTGTGCACGACTGCGGGAGATCGTCAACGCGATTCTCTACGTCAACCGACAGAAGACGTAGCGACATCAGCAGGTCATGCAGGGCGTCGATGTCGAGGCGCCCACGGTTCACGGCGCCGTACGGCGAGCCGTAGCCCCGCTGTTGCTCGGCCAGCAGCAACAGTTCGACGGGTGCCCTGGTCGGTCCGTCCGTGCACAACAGTGCGTCGGTCAGTTCGAAGAACGCGTCAGCCCGTGCGGACAAGCAGCTGTAGAAGGCCGTCCGAAAGCGTGACAGTTCGGCGAATGCATCCCGTCCACCGACCTGCGGCAGCACACTCATCCCACAGCCTTCCTGGTGAACGCCCCTACTCTGTCGCAGAGTTCAGGATCACGAGGAAGGCCGCCCTCATACCCTGCGATCACTCCAAAGAGCGACCATCCGACCGGGCCCGAGGTTAAGGAACAAGCTCAGACGACGTGGCGGCCGCCGTCCACGGTGAGGACATCGCCGGTGGTGTACGCAGCCTTGGTGAGGTAGTGGACGGCCTCGGCCACGTCCTCCGGCGAACCGACACGGCGCAGGGGCGTGTTGGCCGTGACCCAGTCGCGGGACGTCTCCCAGACCTGCTCGGCCTCGTCGTACCAGGGTGTGTCGATGAGGCCGGGGGCGATGGCGTTGACCCGGATGCGGGGGCCGAGTTGGGTGGCGAGCAGGCGGGTCAGGTGGTTGAGGGCGGCCTTGCTGACGGCGTAGGGGATGGAGCTGCCAAGGGCTCGGGTGGCGGAGACCGAGGAGATGTTGACGATCACGGCAGCGTCCGACTGCTGAAGGTGCGGCACGGCGGCAGTGGTCAGTTGCCAGACGCCGAAGAGGTTGACGTCGAAGATCCCGCGCCATGCGGCGGCGTCGGCGGCCTGGACGTCGTCCAGGGGGATGAAGCGGGTGGCGCCGGCGTTGTTGACCAGGATGTCCAGGCTCCCGTAGGCGTCGACCGCGCTCTGGACGATCCGCCGGGCGTCCGCGGGGTCGGCGACGTCTCCCTGCACGTAGACGGCGTCGGGCAGTTCAGCCGCGAGTTCCTTGCCCGCGACAGCGCTGCGCGCAGAGTTGACGACGATGCGTATGCCGTCGGCGGCCAGCCGCCGGGCGACGGCGGCTCCGATCCCGGACGACGAACCGGTGATGAGGGCCACGCGGCGCTCGCTCATGCCCGCGCCTTATGAGATTGATCGTTGACGTGTTCGAGGCGTGGAACCCAATCTATCGGAATGCGGAATTAGTATTTCACTATACGGAATTAACTTCTGAAGAAGTGGGCGAATCCGGGCAGAGAGGCCCGATGGCGCCCTCACTCCTCGATGGCCTGCGACCTCAGTGCATCCGGGGCGACTCCGTCGCTTCCGTGCCCCGGGACAAGGGCGCGTGCCATCCGTCGAACACCACGGGGGGATTCATGCGTGTGTCATCACCGACCCAGCAGGCACAGGAGGCCGGCCAGCATGCGGAGCAGGTGCGGAGCGAGCCGCGGGGCGTGCACCGCCTGGTCGCGCAGCGCGTGCGGGAGGCCCCCGAGGCGCCGGCCGTCCGAGAGACGCTCACCGGGCGTGAACTGACCTATCGGCAGCTGTGGGAGCGCGCCGGCCGGCCGGCCGCCTCGCCGAGCACGGCGTCGGGCCCGGCGACCTCGTCGCCCTGGATCTGCCGCACGGCGCCGACCTCGTCACCGCTGTTCTCTTCAAGTTCCTGTTTGAGTTCGCCCTTTATACCCGAGGAAGAGAAGACCACGTATCGAATTCCAAACGGATCACCCCCACTGAGGTTTTCTCAGCAGTGATCACTTCCAGATTGCATTGAGGACGAGGGCGGCGCGGGCGATGTCGCCGATCCGGCTCGGGCTGACCGTGACGTGCTTTGCTTGAGCTCGGCAGCGGTGCGCTCACCGAGGGCCCGGACATGCCGTAGCAGCATGTTGAGCATGCGGGTGTCGGAGTGAAGTGCCTGTTCGGACTTGCCCTTTGGGAGGCGGACCGGGATACGCATGCCGATGCCGGCTCCGATGTAGCCCTTGTCGGCCAGGGTCGGTAGGCCATCGGCCGCAGCCTTGTAAAGGGCGGGCAGAGCGTGGATGCGGGCGGCGGTGATGTCGGGGGTAGTACCGGGTTCGACGTCGGAGACCCACAGCGCGGTGCCGTCCGGGCCGGACAGGAACTGGATGTTCCCGCCGAACGCCTTGTGTTTCTGACTGAACCACAGGTCGTTCCCGTTGTCCCGGACGCCGGCGAGGCGGTCGGACTCGATCAGCGTGCCGTCCAGGATCACGTGTGTCATGCCCTCGCGTCGGCATCGGGCGAGGAGTTCGTGCAGGTCGGGGGCCTGGCCGGAGAGGACGTCGATGCCTTCGTGCAGGTAGCGGTAGCCGGTGGCCTGGGAGACGCCCGCTTCACGGGCCAGGCCATGCACGCAGCCGCGCTCGCGGAACCAGCGCAGTACCAGCACCGTCTGCCGGAACAGCCCGAGCGCGCGCGAGCCCTTCGGTGTGCCGATCCGCTGCCGGTGGGCGGACAGCGGCCGGGCGAGGAACTCGACGGCGTGGCGCGGGACGTCGAGCGTGGCAACATAGGTGACCAACGTGAAGCCTCTGGTTCAGCGGACATGATCTTGTGGTGAGACCTGTCCTACCAGGGGCTTCACAGCTGTCCATGGCCGGCAGCACCACGCGGCGAGGTCGGCTCAGAGCGCGATGAGACCCGCGGGTGTCGGCTTGAACCCGCAGGCGTCGAAGTAGAACGACCGCAAATCGTCCTCGAAGTCGACGTGCAGCCATTCGCATCCTCCTTCCCGGGCTTGCCGGGTGGCCTCCGCGATGAGTTCGGCTCCGATCCCCGAGCGGCGGTAGCTCTCTGCGACCACAGTGTCCAGGACGAACGCGTGAACACCGCCGTCCCACACGACGTTGACAAAGCCGATGAGGTTGCCGTCATGCCGTGCACAGACCCAGCCGAGGCTGTGGCGTTGCACCCGGGTCAGCCAGTCGACTTCCAGGGCCTGATGGTTGAAACCCGCTGCATGCAGCGCATTGACGGCTGCGTTGTCGAAGGCTCCCCGCCACTCATACGTGATCGTCATGGCGCGAGCGTAGACCGCCGTCCTTGCCCTTTCCTCCTCCGCACGCAAGATCGGAGGTGATCATCGCTGAGAAAACCTCACTCCCCCACTGAAACCAAAACACCGACCACTGGGGGTGGGCAGGCCACCCGGGCGGGCGGGCCGGCCGAAGTGGACCGGCACGGCGGGCTAGTACAGCACGCTCACCGGCAGCCCGGATGGCGACGGCAGTCCAGCGGCGGTCACCAACTCCTCCTCACGGTAAAGAAGTTTGAGCCCGGCTGCTGAGTGAGCGCCGTGAGGCTCTGGATGCGGATGATCACTCGGTGCGAGGAAAGCGGCGGTGCCTCATGAACAACGACAGCGCCGAGAAGATCCCTGAGCGACTCGTCGACACGGTGGAGGCCGGGCCGGGAGGCGCCGTGACCGACGAGGTCGGAGTCATCACCAGCGAGCTGACCGTGGCCACGACGCGGAACGCCGCTGGACGGGCCCACATCGTGCTCCAGTACGCGGGCGCCGAAAAGCGGTACACACTCACCGGCAGCCCCGCTCCCCTCCCCTCCAATGGGCTGCACGCTCTCCATCAGGACGTGCTCGAGCGCGTCCGTCACGGCGGTGGCACCGAAGCCCCGAACCAACGCCGCACCCCGCTCAGCCGGCCGAAGTGTTCTGTGTCGCCTCGCGTGCTTCGGTGAGGGCTCGCTGCCTGAGGTTGCCGCCGAACAACTGAATCGTGGTGGCGGCCAGGATGTCATCCCTGCCGATGGTCCGCCCGTCCCTTCTGCGGTTGGACGGGGCCCGCAGGGAATCCTTGAGCAACGGGGGTGGGGCCGGTTCGCCCGGCATTTCCAGGGTGACCGTACCGAAACGTTTGGTCCCGCCCTCGCGGACGACCATGGCCGCGTCCCGGGCGAGGTCCGTCAGGAACACGCTCGCGATTCCGTCCAGGTCGCGGACCATCGCTGGGACGGCCGTCGCCCCCTGGCTCCGCAGCAGCTTCTTGACCCCGGCCTCGAACCTGTGGGCGCCGACCACAGCACTCAGTTTGCGTGACTGGCTGCGCTTACGAGAAGGCACGATGACACCCTCGGCGTCGTACAGGACACCGGTCAGGCCTTGAAACGTCGGGCTGTGGTCGTACCACTTGTTCCCCACCTCGAGCTCGACGTTCCGGTCGATCGCCGAGAGAAGGTCACCGGGAATCAGCTTCTTCCGGGCCTCCTCCGCCGCCGCTCTCCTCGCGCCGTCGATGATCTCCGTCAGCACTGTACGCGTCACCGACGCGGCGGCCCACGCGGCCGAGCGAGAGACGTGCATCGAGGTCACATCCCTGAACACCGCTTTGACGAGAGACGGCTTGAACGGCGAGACATCCAGGACCGGGGCGGACTCGGGGCCGCTGTGCTCAGCGCGTGCGGGCTGTGTGGTCATCGGAAGAAACGCTCCCTGCTGTCGGAGTTATCAAACGGCCCACCCTTCACCACGCAGACCCGCTCTCTTCCGTCATCCTCCACAATGCGGTCGTGTTCGAGTTGGAGCAGGCCGTTGGCCCGCTCAGCGACGGCGTGGACGCCTCGGATCACGGCGTTGAACGCGTTCGAACTCGGCGAGTTCCCCGCCCTTGCTCCTCTTGACCAGGTGTCGCATGCCGTCTGCGACGTTTTCGTAGCCGAGGTCGGTCAGGGTGGGATGCCCAGGGTAGCGGCGAGCCGGTTCAGGGCGTCGACCAGGCCGTGTGCGCTGGCGCGGTGATGTCGTGCTCCCGGACCGGGGAGACCCACAATAGCCAGCCGTCCGGAGCCGAGATGACGTGCGCATTCCCTCCATGGCGCTCGTGCTTCCCAGACCACCACAGGCCCGCTCCGTTGGGACCGGCGGCGGCCACGCGGTCGGTGCGGATCTCGGTGCCGTCCAGGTCGAGGTAGCGAAGCACTATGAGAAGGCGTCCGCGTGGTCGCGCACCCACTGCTCGAAGGTGCGGGGCGCCCGGCCTGTGACCTCCTGAACGGTCGGCAGGACCCTCGACTCGTCGAGCGTGCCGTCCACGTAGAAACTGAAGAAGGCGTCGACGTACTCGACCGGCATCGACGCCTCCATCTCGGCCCTGGCCTCGGCGTTCGTCAGTCCCACGCAGCTCAGGTCCCGGCCAAGGCCTTCGGCCAGCACCGCGACCTGCTCCTCGGGCAGCAGCGCCTGAGGGCCGGTCACCGAATGGATCCTGCCGTCGTGTCCGTCATCCAGGAGCGCCCGTGCCACGACGGCGGCGATGTCGTACGGGTCCACGGCGGCGGCCCGTACGGTCGGAAACGGGACCCGTACCACGTCACCGGCCGCCAGCTGCGGGCGCCAGCGCAAGGCGTTCGACATGAACGCCCCCGAGCGGACGAAAGTCCAGGCCAGCCCCGAGTCGCGTACCGCCCGCTCGGACTCGAGCATGTAGCGCGCGACCGCGTTGGTGAGGTCGCCGCTCGCGGCCGAGCCGCCGGACAGCAGCACTACCCGCTGCACCCCTGCTCCGGCGGCCAGGGCCAGAGTGTCGGCCATGTTCTGGTAGCCCGGGAGCAGGAACAGCCCGTCCACGCCGGCCAGCGCGTCGGCGAGGGTGTCAGGGCGGTTGAGGTCGCCCACGACCGCCTCGGCGCCGGGGATCTCGCGGGGGCCGCGGACAAGTGCGCGCACCCGCTGCCCGGTCCCGGCCAGTGCCGCGACGACTTCGGTGCCCACGTTGCCGGTCGCGCCGGTCACCAAGTACATCGATCCCCCAAGTCCCGTGAGTTTCCCCTTACTTTAAGCGGCACGGAGCTTCCTGGTGGGTGATCGCGGGCCAAGATGGTCCGCATGACGGACGAGGTCTATTACAGGCGGGCCGCACGGCGGATGTGGCAGCAATTGGAGGCCGCGCACGCGCTGGTCTACTACGCGCCCGAGGTGTTCGAGGAGTTCGCCGCCCTCGGTTACGACGTGGCCACCAGGTGGCCGAGCTACTTCCCGCTGCGGTCGGCTCCGCTCGGCACTGCCGGGCCCAGGCAGGTGGCCGCAGCCTTCTACAGCTTCAGCCCGCGTATGGTCGCCGAGCACGTCCCCAGTGGCTGGAGCGTGGCCTCCCGTGACGAGGTGCTCGCCGCACGGATCCGGGGGGTCGATCGCGCGTACCGGTCGCTCATGGGTGACCTGATCGGCACGCCGGACTTCGCCGAGGCGGCGCGGCTGGTCCGCCGGGTCGCCGAGGCCGCCGACACCGCGGGGCGGCCGATGGCCGCGGCGAACGCGGACCTGCCCTGGCCCGACGAGCCGCACCTTGTGTTCTGGCAGGCCGTCACGATCATCCGCGAGCAGCGCGGTGACGGCCACGTCACGGCGCTGCTCGCAAGTGGTCTCGACCCGTGCGAGGCCCTGGTGTCCTTTGCGGCGATCGGCGCCGCACCGGTGGAGACTTTCCAGAGCCGTCAGTGGAGCGAGGACGCGTGGGCGGCCGCGGCGGACCGGCTGCGCTCACGGGGGTGGATCGACGACGACGGCAAAGCCACCGAACTCGGCGCCGAGGGCCGCGACCAGGTCGAACGGCTCACCGACCGGCTCGCCGCCGAGCCGTGGAAGGCCATCGGCGACAAGGGCGTCGACCGCCTCGCCAAACTGAACGGTCCGATCCTCAGCGCCCTGCTCCTGTCCGGCTTGTTCCCCGCCACCAACACCATCGGCATCGCAACGGTCCGCGGCCCGCAGTGGTAAGGGGACTTGCGCCGCGAGGTCAGGGTCTTCTCGTCAGAGAGCGGCGTCCGGTGCCGTGCATCGCAAGGCGCCGGATCGGCCTCGTGGGGGGCCTGCTCGGTCGATGTGGCAACGCCGCGAGGTACGGTGCCGGGCGTCGCGACAGGGCGAGCTTCGGCTGACGGGGCGCAAGTAGATCTCATGACAGCGCTTCAGCGTCGTTCGAGGGGCCAGGACGTTCGGTTCGTGGCGATCCCCTGCCCTGGCGCTCATCCAGTCGCCCCGGCACCGGGCAGCAACACGGCCGCGCCGAGGAGCCGGACACCGTCGGCACCCAATGGACCCCTCTACCTGCTCACCGGCAAGCGCCGCCGGCACGCCAGGGCCGTCATGATGTTCCGCAGCAGCGACAGGGCGATCGGCTCCGGGCGCACCGCCGTGGAGACCGGCGCCCTCACAGAGGACGGCACCGTCGCCGCGATCGTCGTCAACTCCTCTCGCCGGGCCGTGCGGGCCTGCTCCTTCAACGACAGCACCTGGGCACCGGAAGAGATCACCCTGCCCGAGGACCTGCGCACCGTCTCCAGGGCCGGCGAAGACGGGCACAGCGACTGGCTCCACCGGAGGACGCGACACGGCGCACGCGTGTCAGCGGCCCCTCGTTTACGACCGGACCGTGCAGCTCGGTTCCCCACCCTCCTACGGCGCCGAGCAGAGCTTCAGCCAGCCCTTCGCACCCACCGACTGCGACTCCGCCGCCACCTGCAACCCGCCCATCGCCACCGGCGACAGCAACATCTCGCAGCTGTCGCCGAACGCCAACGCACAGGGCGACGCCGTCAGCCTGCAGAACCACAACGGCACCGCGGACCTGGTCACACCCGGCGCCACCGGCGGCACCCTCGTCGACGCCGAAAGCCACTCCGTGATCTACAACGGCGGCTCTTCGAAGAAGCAGTACATCGGCGACACGGACCCCGGCGCCGGCGACACCAGCCACGTCCTGTCCACCCGCCCCATCTCCGCCGCCGCACTGTCCGGCTCCACGATGCGGGTCCCCGGTCCCGCCGCCGGAACGCCGACCCGGATCGACCTCACCACCCAGGGCACCGTCCAGACCGTCCCGACCAACGCCCCCTGCGTGCCCAACGAACTCCAGGCCACCGCCCAGCACTGGGTGTACTGGTCCTGCGTAACCGGGCCCGGCCGGCGTGCACGACATGGCCACCGGTATGGGGATGGGGGCGGGCTGTCTACTGCGGAACGACGGCACCGGGAGACGGCGCGGATGCAGGCGGCTGAGCTGTTCGAGCAGAAAATCAAGCTGAGAGAGGTCGCACGGCGTCTGCGGGTGAGGCGGAAGTCGGCCTACCAGTGGCACCAGTTGTGGCGGGACGGCGGTGCTACGGCGCTGGCCTCCCGTGGCCCGAGTGGATCGCGATGCCGTCTGTCCCCGCGCTGCTTGGAGAAGCTGGCTGAGTAACTCGAGCAGGGCCCGGCTGCGCACGGCTGGGTGGAGGATCAGGTGTGGAGGGGGTCGAGGGTGGCCTCGCTGGTCGGCAGGAAGTTCCACGTCTGCTACAGCGTCTCGAGGGCCACGAGGCTGATGCGCCGGCTCGGCTTCAGCCCGCAGGTGCCCGCTCGGCGGGTCGCCGAACGCGATGAACAGGCCGTCACCGCGTGGAAGGAGGCGACGTGGGAGGAGGTAAAGGAGCTCGGGCGGCCTGCGGAGGGTACATCTGCTTCCAGGACGAGGCAGGCTTCACCCGACGGCCGCCCAAAGGACGCACCTGGGGCCAGCGCGGTCGCACACCGGTCGTGACCGTCAGCGGGCGACGCTCGGGGCGCCTGTCGGTGGCTGGGCTGATCGCGACACGGCCCGGTTCCCGGACCCGGCTGTGCCACCGTCTGCGTACCCACCCAGCCGAAAAGGGCAAGCGCCGCAGCATGGGCGAGCGGGACCTCGTCGCGCTGGTCGACGGTGTCCATCAGCTCGTCAAGGCGCCGATCGTGCTGGTGTGGGACCGTCTGAACACGCACGTCTCCCACGCCATGCGTGAGTTGCTGGCCAACCTCGCCGTCGTCGCCCTCGACCGCCTGGAAACACTCGTCCGCAACCGCCTCAAACGCCCCCCGTACCGGCCCGACACCCTCGACGGTTTCATAGCGGGCACCGGCCTCACCCTTGACGTTCCGACATCGTCTTGACGAGCCGAAGTCAGTAACTCGTGCGTGGGGTCGAGCGGCAGAGGTGGAGGATCATCCGGTCTTTCCGGCTCACCTGACGCGGCGGCGGGGCCACCAGCCTGTTCCGGGCACACGGAGCCGCACCCGCCTGGGTCGCGATACCGGTGGCGCTTGCCCGAGCCGTCACGAGGGGAACCTCTCTGGGCGGAAATCCGCCAGCAACTCATCTCTCGTCCCGCTGAGGATCTCCCAAGCGAGCAGCCGGCCGATTACCGGCCCGAGCGTGATGCCGCTGTGGGAAACGGCCTCGTAGTATCCCGGCACAGACGGCACCGCTCCCACCGAGGGGAATCCGTCGGTCGGGATAGGCCGGTGGGCTACCCGTGTCTGTGCGATGCGGGAGTTGCCGAGCTCGGGAACGACGCGCCGCGCCGATTCGAGGAGCAGCCGTGCGAGTTCCGCTGGGTCTTCGCCAGTGTCGATGAGTGCGTCGATCTCACGGCTATGGAGAACCACCGAAGCGCCCCCGTCAGGACGGATCTCGATGTGAGGCGCGTGCATGGCCCGGCGAACCGGGACCTGAGCACAGTCGATCCGGGTGACGACACCGGGTTCCCGGCGCATCGGCAAGTGCCGTCCGATGAGCCCGGCGACGTGGGAGGCGCTGGGGCCCGCTGCATTCACGACGATGTCGACGTCGAGACAGCTCCCATCGGACAGAGTGACTCTCCGAATGCTCCCGTCGGCACCGGTGCCGACCTCACAGACCGCGGTGCCGGACCGGAGTTCGGCGCCAGATGCAACAGCCTGGCCGACCAGGCGGCCGACGAGTTGACGTCCGTGCACCCATGCTTCGTCGGGGTAGAACACGACTGGAACCTCGCCGGGCATCGTGAGAGCAGGTTCGAGGCGGCGCACCTCAGCCCCCGTGCACACCTCGACTCGGTAGTCCCAGCTTGCCAGCACTCCGGCTGTTTCCAGAAGCTTCATCTGCGCTGCGGGATCGTCGGTCCAGCGCAGGTGGCCGCTGGGATACCACCATGAATCCGGCCCGATAGCCCTGGCAAGCTCACGATGGGCTGCCATGCCCGCGACGTTCAGGTCGAAGTAGGACTTGCGCGCGGTCTTGTTGCTGGCATTGACCCACGAGAAAGACCAGTTGGTGACGCCTTCTCCCGGCCGGCCTGCGTCAATGAAGACCACCTCGGCGCCCTGTCGGGACAGGTTCCAGCCCACGCTGGCTCCGAGGATGCCCACTCCGATGACAGCAACACGTTCAGGCCGCTTCACGGACCCGATCCTCACGAACGCCCCCTTCCCAAGTCACCAGCGAACTCCCGTTCCTAGCATGCAAGCACCAGCCACCGCCTGCCGCGGTTGTCCGTGCCTAGGGAAGCCTCAACCCGACCCCCGTCCCCATACCTCACACACCCCGGGATACAGCCCCCGATCCGGGCCCATCAGGGACTTGAAGGAAGTTCACCCTGACGAACCGAAGTCAGTAACGACCCACCCCGCCTTGCTCCGAGGAGACGAGACAGCTCCGACCCGCGTCGCACGGGCTTCGCAGCCCGTCGCCGCGTCCGGTATCGCAAAACGGCAAGTAAGCGGCTGAAACTCTTATAGAGTCCCCGTGCACTCGCTCGATCTCAAAGGGGGGTCCTTTGCGCGCTCTTCTTGCTGTCCCAGCGGTGGCTGTCGCCGTGGCCGGTGTCTTCTTCAGTGCACCGGCCACGTCTGCGGTGACGCTCCCGTCGACCAGCACCCCGAACCGCAGGCTGCCAGCTGATATTCCCGCACGTCGACTATAAATGACAGGAAAAGAGCATGAGCCGTCCGCCCGCCCTCACTCGCGATATGCTGGAGACCGTGTTTGATCCGGCTGAATTGATTGTAGCGCCGGAAGAAGGCCTACCTACTATCGGCGACCCCGACGCCAGAAAAGTCTTGGGAACGCTGGGAATTCCGGTCTGGGACAATCCGTGGTTCGACATAGACGCTGAGTTGGCAGTCTCGTTCGGGCGGGTCGAGGATTGGGATGACAAACTCACCGACCGTTACTCCGTCGTCCCAACGGGGGCGGACAAGTGGATCAGTCTGGGCATGATCCCCTATGACGGTCTTGCCTTCGATCCTGATACTGGCACCGTCTACTGCCTTCCCGACGACTCCGAGATCTACCTGTGGAACAGCTCGCTCCGGTCTTTCGTGCACTTCCTGTACCTCCTCCAACTGGAACGCCCGCACTTCGACGCGCAATGGGAAAGCGAGATCGAGGTGCCTTACGACCCCGAGGCCGCCCAAGCCCGAGTCCGGACGGCCATGATGTCTGTGGATCCCGAAGCCCTGGAGAACCCCGATTCCCGCTGGCACGGGGTCCTTACGTACATCGTGGATCCCGAACACCATTTCCTTTGAGGACCACTAGAGCGTGTCCGATGGGTCATGTGACCGGCGATTGGTGGGGCGACGCACCTCAGGTGATCCCGGTCCTTGAGCGCGTTCGCGTACGACCGTCGGCTGGCAGTCACCCGCGCACCCGGCCGGATCACCTCAGCGGCGACAAGGCGTACTCATCCCGTCATAACCGCCGGTACCTGCGCAAGCGCCGGATCAAGCACACCATCCCCGAATCGAAGACCTGCCCGAGCACTTCGGCTCTTGGAAAGGCGTCCACAACCGGCTGCGGAAGTGGGCAGCCGACGGCACCTGGGAGAAGGTCTTCACCGCTCTGCTCGCCCAGGCCGACGCCGAAGGTGACCTGCACTGGGTGGTCGCGGTCGACTCCACCATCGTGCGCGCTCACCAGCACGCCGCCGGGAGCCCGTCAAAAGGGGCACCCGGCCAGGCAGGCGACGCTCCCGCGTTCACCAAGGTCATGGCCAGTTACGGCAAGCTCAAGCAATGGCGCGGTCTGGCCACTCGATACGACAAGACCGCCGCCATCTACCGTGCCGGACTCCACATCGCCGCCATCATCATCTGGTCCGCGAGGTGATCCGCAAGAAGCGCTCCAGTGCTGTCAGTGCCCGTTGATAGCGTGCTTCGTCCAGTCGTGGAGTTCATGAAGGGACGGGGTACGTGCGAAATGTGACATGTCACCAGGTCGGCGCGCAGCGGTTGGCCGAGGCGCTCGACGACATCGATGGGCGGGCCTACGCGCGATGGCACTCGCTGCGGTACGGCAGCATCTCGCCGATGCTGATCCGGGCCATGGCGGACGAACTGCTCGACCATGTCGCCGCGCGAACGGTGACGGAGCCGGGGCTCGACGCTGCGGCCGGCACGGTCGCCGTCACCGCGGCGGAGTGTGTGCACGGAGTGCTGAGCATCATGTGCTTCCCGAGCGGGGACCAGGAACTCCGGTTCCCCCTCATCGGGGAGCGGATCAGCACGGACCCGGACGACGACGACCTCGGGGACGGGCCCATCACCTTTCGGGATGTCGTCAAGGAGGCGCCCACGGCGCGGACGTGGCTCGACATGTTCGAGATGTGTGTCGTCAGCGGGCATGTGTGGGACTGGGAGCGGGTCACCGGGCTGCTGCTGCGCGGCGACTACGCGCCCGCCATCCGTGACGGCGTGCCCTACAACCGGTACACCTCCGTCTCCGATCCCGGCGACCTCGCCGCCATGGACGCCCTGTGCCTCTATCTCACCGAGGCGGCCGGGCATCTGCCCCGCGACTGGCCTACGGTTCCGCTGCGCAAGCCGGACGCCGGGGAGCGCGCGGAGGCCGCCCGGCGCCTCGACGAGGTCGGCGACGCGCTGAGCGCGGACCAGCGGCTGCTCCGCGTACTCCTCGACGACGACCAGCACACCTTCGAGGACGCCCTCGTCGCCCGGCTGGTCGCGTACCGCGAGAGCGTCGAGGCCGATGCCGGCGATCCCGCGCCCCGGTCCCTCCTCCCCCTCGGCACCCTCACCCTGGCCTGCCTCGCCGTCCAGGTCCATGGGTGGGAACTCGGTGTCCGGTCCGGATATCTGCCGTACGGTCTGCTGGGATCGCCGGACGCGCCGCGCCGGGCGGCGGAGGGGAACCGGAACAACCTGGGCTGCTGGGCCGCCAAGTAGGCCACCCGGGGTGCGGAAGTGGGCTCGGCCCGACATCCAGGACATCGTCGTGGAGACGGACTCGTCCCCACCCAGGCAGCACGTACGTCCGTGCGATAGAAGGACGGAAGCCCACCCTGCCCCACCCCGACGAACGCCATCTGCCGGATCTCCACGCCCTGCGACGCCGGTAGCCGACGGCGCCGAGCCTCAGTTGAGCGGGTGCGGGTGGAGACGTTCTCGGTACTGCAGATGACGCAGTTTTCGGGTCTGTTGAGGGTGGTGCGGGAGCGGGGCGGCAACGGCACGCTGCGGGGCCGGCCGTGGCCTTTACCGCTTGCCGAGCGGGTCCGGATGGTCGCGGTGTATTACCGCACGGACCTGACCATGCGACAGCTGGGCCCACTGTTCGGCGTCTCCTCGCCCACGGTGTGCCGGGTCATCCAGCGGCTGGGACGCTGCTCGCGCTCGAGCCCGTCTCCCGCCCCGCCGATGCTCCAGACCGGATGTGGATCGTGGACGGCACGCTCATCCCGGTCCCTGACCGGGATGTGGCCACCTCCTCCCGCAACTACCGGTTCTCCGCGAAGGTGCAGGTCATCGTGGACGCGGACACGCGGCTGGTCATCGCGGCAGCCCGTCCGATGCCGGGAACCACGGCAGACGCGCACGCCTGGCGTGCTTCCGGGCTCAGCGAGCACTGTCAGGGCGTGACCATGCTCGGTGACGGCGCCTGTCTCAACTGCGGGATGGCTGTGCCGCACCGCAAACGCCCCGGGCGACCTCTGCTGAAGAGTGAGGAAGACGACAACGCCGAGCACCGCAGGGTCCGTGCCCGCGTAGAACACCTAGGCCACCCATGAGCTTCTGACGCCTGGCCACGGACGACGGCTGATCCGGCGCCCCGGGCAGCCAGATCTGGTGCGGCGGCGAGGCCCTCACCCCCGGCCTGCCAGCCCGACCGCTCGGCCGCTGCCGGGAGTTGCGGAACCTCTGCGGCCCCCACGACGCCACCTTCTGGGTGACGGCGCCCCGGATCGAGCCGCCCGGTTCGATCCCCCTGGGATCTGCGCGGGCCGGGGAGCAGCCCGGGTGTGCTAGGGGTGAAGCGGGCCGGGGGCGAGAGTGATGGCTTCGCGGGCCAGGGCGGATCTGCACCCATTCTCGATCTTCACTGCGTTAGAGGTATCGACGCCTCTCTGGCGGGGCCCATAGGATGCGGCGCTCAATTCAACCGCGATCAAGCAAGGAGGGGGCGCGGGATGCTACTGACGTGTCGGAAGTGCCGGCAGCGTGGAGTTGCTTTTGACGGGATCAAAGGGCTGTGTCCGGTCTGTCAGCAGGAGAGCGACTTGTCGAAGCCGCCTCAGCGTCGCGGGCGCAACGCCAAGGCGGCGTTGCTGGTCCAGTCAAAAGTGAGTCCCGGGCGGGTTTCGATGACGGGCCCACTGCTCACAGTGCTGGCTGCAGCCGCGGCGGCCGTCGTCAGCGAGGCCGTGCGGTTCTCCGCCGAGCGCACGCGGGCCCACCAATGGGCCTTGGCCGCCGCTCACAACGGCTACGACCGGCAGGCTTTGCACAGCGCACTCCAGACGATCAACACCACGGGCATGTTGCGCTTCGTGGTCTTCATGGCAGTTCTGTACGCCTACCAGCGGTGGGCGCGCGCCGGCCACGCGAACGCCATGTCACGCACCGACATCGGGCTGGGATGGACCAGGGCCCTGCCAGGCGGCCGCGGAGTCGTCTGGACCTACGGCGCGTGGTTCCTGTCGGTGTTCGCCGCGGTCTACGTCTCATTCGTGATCAACTCCGACCTCCAAACGCCCGGTGACTACGAGACCGCGGCGAACGTCGACGCCGTCTACAGCCTGGTCCGCATAGTCCTGGCCGTCCTGCTGAGCGTGTTCGTCGTGCAGTTGACCCTTGGACTGAACAAGCTGCTGGCCACGCCACAGACGATGGACGTGGCCGACCGGCCCATCGAGCTGCAGACCATCGACGAGGAGTAGCCTGCCACGCCTGGCCACAGCGCCGAGGGAAGCGCGACCAGTGATGTTCCAGTTGTCCGCAAAGGTGCAGTCCCCTGAAGGGATCTGCACCCAAGCGTGCATCTGCCGCACCGTTGCCTGACACCGACCAGCAGATGGCTTCGGAGGAGCACCCCGTCGACGCACACGCCGCGCTTCGCATTCACCTCACGCAGTGTCTCCAAGCATCCCAGGACGGCTCGAGCCGGCTCAAAAGCAGCGCCGACCAACTCGCGCGTACTGCTGCACATGATGAACTACGCGGCCGCCCAGCAGTTCTACGAGCGCGAGGGGCGCCTGCGGGTGCCGAGCAAGCACGTCGAGCGGGATCATCGGCGGCGGGAAGGATGGCAGCGAGGAGGACCAGGAGGCGCGGGGGCTCCGGCTTGGTGCATGGATTGGAAACCAGCGGAGCAGGGCTGCGACGCTGTCGCCGGAACGGGCGGCGCGAACCGGCCCTGCGGTCACTGAATCCGCTCGCCAGGAGCAGCAGCATCCAGGCTGGGGCGGATGTATCTGTTCGGCCGTTGGCCCACAGCGCCGACCTGCCGGGCGTCGCCTTCACGCCGGACACCGCCGCTGCGTGCCTGTCCGGCTGTAGCCGAGAGACGGCAGGAAAAGGTCCGTAAGGATTGCCGTGAGTCGGCAATGAGGCGGCGTGCCTCGCCGTGTCAGGATTCCGTCAAGTCGGGGATCGGCGACAGGTGACCGAGGACGGCGCGCAGGCCTGGCCGATCACACGGGAGGGGGTGGCGGTGCGGCTGCAGCACACGGCGGGCTGGCGTCGGTGGTACCGCGCGATCGGCGCCGCCCAGGCCGGGTTGACGGTGCTGGTGGTGGGCGGAGCGGCCCTGGGAGCACTGCTGCTGCACCCCGACACGGGCCTGTTGGCCAAGGGCCGCGGGCCGCTCGGCGGCAACCCTGTCCTCGTGGTCGGCCTCGCCCTGCTCTCACTCCTTGGCGGCTTGGCGCTGCGCGAGAAGTACCAGGAGCAGGTCGGCGCCGCCCGGGAACTCAACCCGGTGGAACAGCGGATGGCTGACGGCGTGAACCGCGTCCTGCTGGCCGGGTCGCTGGTCGTCCCGCTGCTCGTCCTGGTCCTGCACCAGTTCGGTTCGTCCGGCGGCAGCCACGAAGCCGGCCGGGGGGACGGCCGTGAATCGTCACCGCTTCCCAGCCCGCGACAAGACCCGGCACCCGGCCCGCCACCCGCACAGCATGCCGGGCACCCCGGCCACAGCACGCACTTGTGGCTGACACGCATCCTGCTCGGTCTCGGCATCGCCCTGCTTGTCGCGGTCGTCGTGATCGCCGGGCTGCATCTGTGGCGGTATGCGACCCGGCCGCCGGTGGCCGAGGCCCCGGCGACGTACGCGACGCTCGACGACGAGCAGGAACGCCTGACCCACGCCGTGGACTGCGGGCGCCGCGCCCTGCTGGACGGAACCGACGCCCGCGCAGCCGTCATCGCCTGCTATGCCGCCATGGAGGAATCGCTCGTCGACTCCGGCGTATCCCGGCGCGCCTCGGACAGCCCGCAGGACCTGCTGGAGCGGGCCGTCGCCGGGGGTCTGCCCACGGGGGCGGCCGCCGCCGTACTCACCGCGCTGTTCCGCGAGGCCCGTTACTCCACGCACCCGATGGACGGCAGCCACCGCGACCGGGCCGCGGCCGCGCTCGCCGAGATCGCCGACGGCCTGCGCTCGCGGACGTCTGAACGCCAAGTCGTGACGGGTACGCCGTGAAGGCGCCCACCCGGATCCGGGTCATGGTCAACTCCGTGCTGCCGACGCCCGGTTCCGTACGCCACTCACTGGCCATTGTCTGCACCGCCGCGGTCGCGGCCGACGGGCTGCTCGCCCTGGCCGACGGTGCCGCCGCGGCCGCCACCGGCCTCGCCCTCATCACCGCAGTCGCGCTGGCCCTGGGGCGCTATGCCGCAGGCGGCGCCGCCCAGGACAGCGGCCATCGCAAACCGGTGCGCCTGCTGGACAGCCGGGCCCCGGCCCTCGGCGAGTGGCAGCGCATGGTGGTCAAGACGCTCGCGGACGACGGCGAAGCGCACCTGGACATCGTCATGCGTCCGCAGTTGCAGCGGCTGTTCGCCGCCCGGCTGGCCGAACGGCACGGCGTGGCGATGTACCGCAACCCGCAGCAGGCGCGGGCGCTGATCGGAGCTGAGCTGTGGCCGTGGATCGATCCCGGGGCGACCGCTCCGCAGCCCACACTCCCCGAGCCCGTCCTGCGCTCCCTGCTCGACCGCCTGGAAGCCCTGTGACCGGTGGCGCTGCGGCCGACCCCGCAGCCCACGCACCTCGACCCCTGCCCCGTGAGGAACCGACCGTGACCAGCCCACAACCCATCCCGGACCACGACACCCTGTCTCCCCGGCAGGCGGGCGAGAGGGCTGCGGCCGTGCTCGATGAGATCCGCACTGCCGTGGTCGGCAAGGCGGAACCGCTTGCGCTGGTGATGCTCGGCATCCTCGCCGGCGGTCACGTGCTCATCGAGGACCTGCCGGGACTCGGGAAGACGCTGCTGGCACGCTCCTTCGCCACCGCTCTCGGCCTGGACTTCCGCCGCATCCAGTTCACCCCCGACCTGCTGCCCTCCGACGTCACCGGAGCTCCGTTCTACGACCAACGGACCGCCGACATGGTCTTCCGGCCCGGACCGGTCTTCACCCACCTGCTGCTCGCCGACGAGATCAACCGCACCCCGCCCAAGACCCAGGCCGCGCTGCTGGAGGCGATGGCCGAGTCCCAGGTGTCCACCGACGGAAGTACCCGGCCGCTGCCGAAGCCCTTCGTGGTCGTCGCCACCGCCAACCCCATCGAGTACGAGGGCACGTACACCCTGCCCGAAGCTCAGCTCGACCGGTTCCTGCTGCGGGTTCGGATGGGCTATCTGGAGGCGTCCGAAGAGGCCGGCATGCTGCGCGCGCGTGTCGACCGGGCGGCGCCCGAGGCTGTGCTGCGCACGATCAGCGGTCCGGGCGAGGTGCTGGCCATGCAGGCCGCCGTCGAACGCGTCGAGGCGGACGACGACCTGCTGGAGTACGTCGTCGCGCTGGTCCGCGCCACCCGGGACCACCCGCACATCCAGGTCGGTGCCTCTCCGCGCGGCGGCCTGGCCCTGGTGCAGCTCGCCCGCGCCCGCGCCGTCCTGGACCTGCGGGACTACGTGACCCCGGAGGACGTCAAGTCCGTGGCGGTGCCGGCCCTCGCGCACCGCGTCACCCTCAAGCCGGAGCTGTGGGTCCGGCAGATCGACGGCGACGACGTGATGCGCGAGATCGTGCAATCCGTGCGCGCCCCGCAGACCTTGCCGCGCACGCCGATCGCGTCATGACCAAGGACGTGCCGGCCCGCAGAGCGGCCGCCGCCGTTCAACGGGCTCTGGACGGCCGCCACGACGTGACCGCCGAACCTCCGCCGCCGCCTCCGCCCGGCTGGCGCGCCGGTGAACGCGCCCTGCGGCTGGGCACGTTGGCGGTCGTCGCGCTGGCCGCCGCGCTGTTCACCGGGCGCCCCTGGGTACTTGCCCTCGCCGTCGCGCCCCTGGTGCTACTCGCCCTCGCCCTGCCGAGCGGGTCGCGCCCCAAGGCGGTGACGGCCGAGGCCGAGGTGGAGCCGCGGCGGTGCTTCGAAGGCGAGCAGGTGACGGTGCGGATCACGGTGTCCTACGACGGTGAACCCGCCCGCCTGGACCCCGGCGTCACCCTGGGTCACGGGGTCCGGCTCGACCACCTCGCGGTCGGCTCGCACCGCGTCGATCTGGTCCTGACCGTGCAGCGCTGGGGCCGATGGACGCTCGGCACGGTCGATGTCGACGTCTACGACCGCGGCGGGCTGGCCCGGCGCACCGTGCGGGCCGGACTCGGAGAGGTCGCCGTCTTCCCGCTGCCCGGACACGCCAGGCTCACGCCCATCCCCATCCGGCTGCCGCAACGGCTCGGCGAGCACACCGCCGTGCAGCGCGGCGAGGGCATCGAGGTCACCGGCGTGCACCCGTATGTGCGCGGCGAACGGCAGCGGCGGATCCACTGGCCGGCCACCACCCGCCGCGGCGCCCTGCAGGTCCACCAGTTCGCCGCGGAGCGCACCGCCGACACCGTGGTGCTGCTGGACGTGCTCGCCGACGTGGTCGACCCGGTCACCGGCGCGTCCTCGCTCGACGAGACCTTCCGGGCCGCTGCCGGGCTCGTCCGCGCCTACCTGCGCACCCACGACCGGGTCGGCGTCGTGTCGGTCGGTGGCACGATCCGCTGGCTGCAACCGGGCAGCGGCCAGGCGTACTTCTACCGCATCGTCGAGAGTGTGCTGGAGGTACGCAAGGACCTCGCGTACCGCACGGAGGGACTCAGCGCGCTTCCACCGCCCGCGTTGCCCCAAGGAGCGCTGGTGTACGTCATCACGCCGCTGACCGACCAGCGGATCTTCGACATCCTGCACCAGGTGCGCGCACGGGCCAACCCGATGGTCGTGGTCGCGATCCCCACCGGCGACCCAGTCGTGGAACCCGGCAGCACCGAGGGCGAACTCGCGCTGCGGCTGTGGCGGGCCGATCGCGACGCCATGCGCTTCGCCTTGCTGGAACGCGGCATCGCGGTCGTCGCCCACCGGCCCGGCGAGACCCTCGACCTCGCCCTTGCGCCGCTGCTGCGCACCCGCATCCACGGGGGGACCCGATGACCACCGCCCCCGCCCGGCCGCGCCCGCGCCCGGCCGGCGGCCGAGCTGCCCTGCTCACCGCACGTCTCACCTCCCGCATCACCGACCGGATACTCGGAACGGCCCTCGCCGTCACCGCCTGCAACCCGTCGGCCGCCTTGAACGCACCGCTGCCGGTCAAAGTGCTGGTAGTCGGAGCGGCGGCGGCCGCGTGGTGGGCCGCTCCCATGGTCGACGCCCGCCCCGTCCTGACCTCCATGCGCTGGCGGACTGTCGCGGCCCGCCGCAGGACGACCGTGCTGCCGGCGGCGGCGATCGCGGTCGCCGCAGCCACCGGCCCCGCGGTCTGGCTGGTCGTCTGCATCGCCGCTCTGCTGCTCGCCTACCTGCTCGTCACCGACGCCTGGACAGCCGGTGTCACCGCCCCGCCCGGCCGCCCGCAGGCGACACCCGCACTGGCGGCCGCCGCCGCGACCGCAGTGGTACTGCTCGCCGCCCAAGCGCCGGTCGCAGGCACTTCATGGGCACGTCTGCCCGCCTCACTCGCCATCGCCGCGACCACGGTCTGCCTGGTACTGGCGCTGCGCGCCCGTCGCAGCCCGCCCGGCTGACCGCCGACGCCACGGGTGGGTCTGGCGCCTATCTCGGCGACACCCCAAAGACCGCCAGGCGGGGCCGAACCTCACTGTCACGGGGCCAGATCGCGGGGCCACATCGCGTTGCCAGAAGCCAACTGCCAACCTGTCTCATGAGACACATCGAATTCCGGATAAGGACGGCTACCGCGCCCGAGGCGCACCGGGAGGCGGTGTACGAGCCAGCACGTGCTGGGAGGGCCTGTATCCGGTCCTGATCACGTGAGGGGGTGGAAGCAGTCCCGCCGGAGGCGTTCGGTCAGCCTGCCGCGCCGCCAAGCCGGGTGTGTCGTCATGCCCGCCCGAGAATAGTAGCCATGGATATAGTAGCCATGTAATCTATTGGGCATGAGCAAGGGTTCCCCGGGCCCCACACCCGGCTTCCTGGTATGGCGGCTCGCCAACAAGTGGCGTGTCGCGGTCGATCGCGCGGTGGCGCCCCTGGGCCTCACCCACGCGCAGTACTCGCTGGTCGCGTCGCTGCACGGCATGCAGCGCGCCGGCGAGCGGCCCAGCCAGCGCCAACTCGCCGACCACACCGGCCTGGAGGCGCTCTACGTCTCGAAGCTGGCGCGCGCCCTGGAGGCAGCCGGCCTGATCGAGCGCACCCGCGATCCCCGCGACCCGCGCGCCGTACAACTCGCCCTCACCGAGCAGGGCCAGGCCGTCACACGGCAGGCCATCGCGGTAGTCCAGGAACTGCATCAGCAGCTGCTGGAGCCGCTCGGCGGCCTCGACGCCCGGCGGACACGCGCGTTCACCGACGAGTTGACGACCCTGCTAGACGCACCTCTCACTCCACCTGTAGCGAACAACAAGAGCAGTCAGGGGACAACACCATGACCACCACCGCATCCACCACTGCACCCGTCGCCGACGCCCGCACCCTCGGCCTGGCCCACTACGCCGCCCGCGGTGTCCTGGAGCACGTTTTGGCCCGGCACGGCATTACGTTCCAGCAGCAGGTCGTCCTGCGCGCGGCCGTCACCGCCGACGCCCCGCAGACGCCGGACGCTCTCATCACCCAGGGCCAGGGTTCCCTCAAGGCCGATCCGGCCGACATCCGCGCCACCCTCGACGAACTGCTGGCCAGGCAGCTGCTCAATGCGGACGGCGCACACCTTCGCCCCACGGACGCGGGGCGCGGTCTGCTCGCCGCCGTCGGCGCGCAGACCGCCCCCGTCACTGCTCGGATCTGGGGCGGGATACCCGCCGAGGACCTGGCCGCCGCCGGCCGCGTCCTCGCCCTGGTCACCGAGCGGGCCAACACGGAGCTTGCGGCGCTGACCGCCTGACCGGCCCTGCAACTGGCTGTGATCACAGGGTGGTTCGAGTGAGATTCGTGATCCAGATCATGGAGGTGCGCAGATACAGGCCGGCGAGGTAGCCGGCGGGGGGTCCTGTCGTAGCAGGGGGCGATGCCCCGCCAGGCTTTCAGCCTGTCGATCAGGCGCTCGACGCTGTTCCGCTCCTTACAGAAGGCGCGGCCTCCAAGCAGTACTACGAACACGAGGGACACCCTCGCGTACCACGCAAACCCGCGGAAATCATCGCGGTCGGCATCGACGCCGAGGACCAAAAGGAACGACAACTCCGGCCCGGAACATGGACCAGCAACCAACGCGGCAGAGCCGCCACGCTGTCCGGCGGAACGGATCGAGCACGCAGTTCAGACATGGGGGGGTGAACGAACGGCCGGCGGTGGCTGTCACCCCGGCCCCGGTACGGAAACGTGAAAACCAGCCGCCGCCGGCCCGTTGCTCAGGCACGGCCTGGTCCTGCTCCTGCCGCACGGGCATGTCGTGTTCAGCCTGGCGTACGGCGGTGGGTCGGAGCCGTTGAGTTACCGGCGCACCGGAGCGTTCACTGTGCATTGCGCGTCACCGCCGGCCGCGCCCAGGCCCGCGAGCAGGTGCAGCCCGTCCTCGGCGGGGCTGCCGGGGGCCGCGGACAGGACCAGCAGCTCCATGCCTGATTCGTCCGGTAGCGCGAAGTTCTCCTGGTGCAGTTCCAGCAGTCCGACCAGCGGGTGCCGATACGCCTTGCGTCCATGTGTGCGGGCGCGCACGTCCGCGCGGGCCCACAGGCGGCGGAAGCGCTCGCTGCCCATCGCCAGCTCGCCGATGAGCGAGGCCAGGCGCGGGTCCTCGGGGTATTTGCCGGCGGCCAGGCGCAGGTGCCCGACCACGTCGAGGGTGCATTGCTCCCAGTCCGCGTACAGGCCGCGCTCGGCCTCCTCGAGAAAGATGTGCCGGGCGGTATTCAGGCCCGGCACCGGCCGGGCGAAGAGGAGCCCGGCGAGGCGGTTACCGGCGAGCACGTCCAGGCGGTGGTTCATGATCAGCGCGGGTACGTCGGTGACCAGGTCGAGGACGCGCAGCAGCTCGGGCCGGACCCGGCCGCCCGGCGTCTTCGCTCGCCGGCGCTGTCTGGCGAGCCGGTGGAGGTGCCCGCGTTCGGTCTCGTCGAGGTCGAGGACGCGGGCGAGCGCGTCGAGGACCTGCTCGGAAGGCTGGGTCGCGCGGCCCTGCTCCAGGCGTACGTAGTAGTCGACGCTGACTCCGGCCAGATGCGCGACTTCTTCGCGGCGCAGCCCTTCGACCCGGCGGCGGCTGTCGGTGGGGATACCGACGGCTGCTGGGTCGATGCGGGAACGCCGGGTCCGCAGGAAGCCCGCAAGATCGTCCATGCCCTTCAGTGTGGCCTCGGTGGTGTTCGTGAAGGTGGCCCTGCCGGTACCAGGAAGTCCCGTCCGACGGAACAGGAGCCCCTGAACGCCGGGCGGCCTGGCGCCCAGGATCGAAGGCATCCGATCCGAAGGAGCTCGTCATGAAGACGCTGATCGTCCACGCCCACCCGGAACCGAAGTCGCTCAACAGCTCGCTGAAGGACCTCGCGGTGTCCACATTGGAGAGGGCCGGGCACGAGGTACGGGTGAGTGATCTGTACGCGATGAATTGGAAGGCGGTCGTGGACGCCGCGGACTACGGCCTCCACGCCTCGACTCCGCTGAAGGTCGCGGCGGACTCGGGCCGGGCCTTCGACGCCGGGACACTCACCCCGGACGTCCGCGCCGAGCAGGAGAAGCTACTGTGGGCCGACACGATCATCTTCCAGTTCCCGCTGTGGTGGTACACCATGCCCGCGATCCTCAAAGGCTGGGTGGACCGGGTGTTCACCTACCGCTTCGCCTACGGCGTCGGCGAGCACAGCGACACCAAGTACGGCGAGCGCTTCGGCGAAGGAACCCTCGCGGGCAGGAAGGCTCTGCTGTCGGTGACCGCCGGCGGCCCGCAGTCGCACTACGCCGCTCGCGGGATCAACGGGCCCATCGACGATCTGCTGTTCCCCATCCAGCACGGCATCCTCTACTACCCGGGCATCGAGGTGCTGCCGCCGTTCGTGCTGTACGGCACCGACCGGATGACCAGCGAGGACTACCCGGACATCGCGAAGGCCTGGCAACAGCGCCTGCTCACCCTGGAGTCGACCGAGCCGATCGCATTCCGTCGGCAGAACTTCGGCGACTACGAGATCCCCTCACTGCACCTGAAAGACGGACTGGAACCCGCGGGCCGCACGGGCTTCGGGCTCCACGTCCGCGGCTGACCACCGGCCATGAACACCACGAACTGCAGCGGGAACCCCAGCAGCAGACCAAGGACCCAAAGCACAGGTCACGGCCGACGCAGCTAAGACCGCGTCCTCGGTGGTGAGGCGCAGGAGTCGCTCAAGTACCTGACTCGGGCCGCCACCGCCCCCGCCCGAGGAGCGCAACCGGGGGCTGAGCCGGGCCACCGTCGCAGCGCTGACCGCGGCGGCGGCCAGCGGCTCGGCCCTATGCAGACGTAAGAAACGGGACAGTCGGCTGTCCGCCGAACACAGCAGGCGCACAGTCCGCGGCCACCGCCCCACTGAGGCGGCCGGCCACGACGGATACGGTCAACCGGGCAGTCACTCCACCAGGTAGACCACGCGGACCGAGACGGCGCCGAACGCCTCGGCGACCTCGGCCGGCACCAGCTGTGGAACGGAGCCGTCCACGGTCAGTCGAGGCCAGCTGCTCCCCCAGCCAGCCGTCGCACCGCCGGTCCCGCCGGAGCAGATCACGCTGAAGGCCCTGGCCTCACTCCCGGAGAAAGCAGGCTCAATGCCGAACCCCGGCTGTCGCGCGAGGCTGGAACCGCCGGCTAGATGTAGATCACGAGCGTTGTTAACGCCGGTCAGGCTTGATCATGGCGAAGACCTCCGGTGTGGTGGAGCTGTCTAGGAACACACCGCACGGAGGTCTTCGTGTCCCACCGTAATGCCCGTCTGACCGTCTTCGGCAGGCGGCTGCTTGTCGAGCGTGTCCGTTCTGGTCGTCCCATCGCCCATGTCGCTGCCGAGATGGGCATCTCCCGGACCACGGCACACAAGTGGGTGCGCCGGTGGCGGAAGGAGGGCGAGGCCGGACTGCTTGACCGCTCGAGCCGCCCTCACAGGACACCGCACCGGACCGCGGCCGACACCGAAGCCCGTGTGTGCACGCTGCGGCAGGACCGCAAGCTGGGCCCAGCACGTATCGGACCGATCCTGGGACTTCCGCCGTCGACGGTTCACCGGATCCTTGCCCGGCACGGCCTGAACCGTCTGGCCCTCCTGGACCGGCCCACCGGCCGGCCCATCCGCCGCTACGAACGCGACCGGCCCGGCGAACTGGTCCACGTGGACGTCAAGAAACTCGGCCGCATCCCCGACGGCGGCGGCCACAAGGCGCTCGGCCGCCAGGCCGGCCGCGCCGGCCGGGGCGGAATGGGTTTCGACTACGTCCACTCCGCCGTCGACGGCCACACCCGCCTCGCCTACAGCGAGATCCACAGCGACGAGAAGGCCGCCACCTGCGCCGCCTTCCTCCGCCGGGCAGCGGCCTTCTTCCACGCCTGCGGCATCGACCGTGTCGAACGGGTCCTGACCGACAACGCCTGGCCCTACCGCAAGAGCTTCGCCTGGCGGCAGGCACTGGCCGACCTCGGCGCGGCCGGCAAGCTCACCCGCATCTACCGGCCGCAGACCAACGGCAAGGTCGAACGCTTCAACCGCACCCTCCTCGACGAATGGGCCTACGTCCGCCCCTACACCAGCAACTCCGAACGAACGACGGCCCTGACAGACTTCCTCCACACCTACAACCACCACCGCTGCCACACCGCACTCGGCGGCCACCCACCGATCAGCCGTGTGAACAACGCTTCAGGTCAATACAGCTAGATCCGCATACTTGCGCCCGGGCATCGCCGACTGGGTCCACGGGCGGGCGGGTCACTCGGGTGGGTCGGCGCGTGTTTGGAGCTGCTGCCAGCAGTGGTGCACGTGGTGTTCAGCCTCTCGCACGGCGCAGGAGGCGGCATCCGAGAGCGCGGCCACGGTCTTCGGCGCGGGGTGCGGTGTGACCGCGCACCGGGTGGGCCAGGCGGGCGACGCGTCCTCGGCCGCCCTGGTGGAGGACGACTGCCCGAGCGACCAGGATCTTGGCGATGACTGCGGTAGCGGTCAACGCGACGGCTGCATGCTGATCGGACATGGCTGTGAGGGGTGCTTCGTAGGGGTACTGGCCGGGGCGATGGGAGGGCTGGTATTCGTGTCCTACCGGCCCTCCCGCCTCCCCATGCGCGTCAGCCGGGCCAGGTTCCGGTCAGGCGGCGGACGACGGTGGCGCCGGCGCGGTCGACGGCCGCTTTGACTCCGGCGAAGATCGCACCTTGCACCGTGGCGGCGAGCAGCACCTCGTGCCAGGCGCGGTCTTCGTCGGTGGCGTGCGGGGCGTCCTCGTCGTGGCCGAGCATCTTCCACGTCTGCTTGAACAGCGCTCCCGCGGCCATGCCGCTGACGGCGCCGAGCGCGAGACCGACCGGCTTGTAGGCGATCTTCGAAGCCTTCACCCGGTTCACCCCTTCCGGCGGCAGGCCAGCCACACCACGACGGCCACACCCGCTGCCGCCAGCAGCACCTTGCGGTTGTCACGCGCCAGCTGCGCTCCCTGGGCGGTCTTCTGGCGCACCGGCTCGGGCGCCTTCTCCTGCCATAGCTGGCCGGCTTGGGTCGCCTTCGCCCGGGCCTGCTCGGCCGCCTTCGCGGCCTTGTCCTTGACCGGATCGGGCAGCTGGTCCTGCGCCTGGTGGGCCAGGTCGGCGGCCTTCGCCTTCAGTTCCCCGGCTTTCAGGGCGGCTTGTTCCTTCAGCTGGCCTGCCTTCTCCTGGGTGCGCGCCTTGACGTCGGTCTTCGCTGCGAGCGCCTCGACCGTCTCCCCGAGCTCGGTACGGGTCTGCTCGACCTGCTCGCGCAGTTCCTCGGGGCTGGAGGCGGTGGGTTCGTCGTGAGGCGGCTGGGTCATCGGTGTGCGCTCTCCTTGATCTCGGCCACGTCGGCCTTCACGTTCTCGACCGTCTGCTTGGGCGTGGGCGGCGCGGCCTGGTCGACCTGCTTCTTTCCGCTCATGGCCATCACCGCGGCGATCACACCCAGCACCGCTGTGACGATCAGCCCGGCTGCCCACACCGGAAGCGCCACCGCCAGTGCGGCGATCACGGTGGCGACCAGCGCCTGCGCCATCAGGAAGCCGACAACTCCGGCGCCGCCGAACAGGCCGCCACCCTTGCCGTAGCGCTTGCCCTTCTCCTTCATCTCCGCCTGTGCCAGGCGCAGTTCGCCGCGCACCAGCTCGGTCAGCTGCTGCGAGGCCCGCTGCACCAGCTCCCCCACCGGCTCCTGGCCCAAGCGATCCGCGCTGGGGCCGGACCCGGCATGGTGCTGCTGCGTGCTCGACACCACGGCCACCTCCTGTCCCTCTTGAGTTCCTGCAGGCCGGACCGCGTCATGCGCCCGACCATCCGATGAGGGCACGGGTACCCCGAGCAGGCGAGTTCAGGACGGGCGTATGGCAGGCGTGTCTGCCTGCTTCCGCCAGTCCGCCCGGCTCTCCCCCGACCTGCTGAGGCCAGTGCCGGAGGATCAGGCGCGGAGCGAGCCGAGCGAGCCAGGCGCTGGCCAGGCCGATGGCGGCGCCGGTGACCCGTCGCTGGGGTAGTGGGCACGGCTTTGCACCCGCCCGAGCGCCACCATGGGCATGCGGTACCTGCCGGAGGCGGTCGCGGCGCAGCGGCGGTCGGCCGGGGGTGGTGCGACGGGCGGCACCCTTGCCCGAGGTGCTCGAGCGCGTTCGTGCGGCAGGAGCGGGGCCTGTCCGGACAACGGTGTGACCCCGGTGGTGTGAGTCAGCGGCGGCCGACGGAGAGTCGACCGTCGAAGGCGAGATCGAAAGCCTGCGGGGCGGGCTTCCATGACCGGCAGTTGCACCGAAGACCGTACAGATCCGGAAGGAGCGCTTTCCCCCGGCCGACCGCAGGTGCTCGTTACTCGGCCGTCTGGGGGTTGCAGTCGTAGAGGGCGAAGCTGCCGTCGGTGCGGCGGCCGTAGGCGCTGGGGCGAATGCGGGTGCAGTGGGACTTGACCCAGGTGGTGGCGGGAGTGGTGGGGCGCTGGGTGGTGAGCAGCGCATAGCGTAGTTGATGGGTGGTGACGAGGCTGCCGAGCTGTTGGGCGGTGGGGAACGGGGTGCTTCCGGTGAAGCCGCCCATGACGAGGACGGGCTCGGACGTCGCGCGCAGCAGGGGCTCGGCACTGTAGGCGGCCTGGGTGGCGAGGAGGTACTTTTCGCTGCGGTGGTGCGTGGTGAGGTAGTGGAGCAGGGCGGTGTCGCGGGCGCTGGGCCGGTCGAGTCCCACCCTCTGCCGAGCGTGCAGGTGGCCGTCGTACGCCTTGCCGACCGGACCGGCCATCGGCGAGGTGGCGGGGCCCGCGTAGAGCGGGTCGAGGCTGGAGACGGCCCAGGCCGCCGGTACGACCAGGGTGGCAGCGATCCCGGCGGCGAGGGCGGCGTGGACCATACGCGGGGAGGTGCGCGGCCCGCGGGTCCACAATCCCGCCACGCCGCACAGGGTGAGCATCACGGCGACCGGCAGCAGCCGGGAGACGAACCGGGTCGGCCAGTCGAGTACCAGTGCCCATGCCACCGTCAGCACGATCGCCGCCGGCAGTGCCAGGTGGCGGCGGCCGCCCGTCTGGTGCGCGGGCTTGTGCTGGGCTTCGTACTCCGAGTGGAAGAGCGCGAGCCCGCCGCCGGCCAGCGCGGCGAGCGCCGGGGCGATGACGGCCGTGTAGTAGGCGTGGTTGCCGTTGGAGGAGCTGAACACCAGGGTGTGTACGGCCAGCCAGCCGCCCCACATCACAAATCCCGTGCGCAGCACATCCGTTCGCGGTTGTCCGGCGCGCCAGACCACGCCCAGGACCGCGGCGAGCACGGCGAGCGGCAGGAACCAGGCGATCTGCGGGCCGACCGTGTGGTTGATGAGCATGCCCCAGCCGGTGTTGCCGGTGGTGCGGCTGGCGGCGGTGCCCGCGACGGCGCCGAACGCGGTGGAGTCGCTGCCGAAGCGGCTCAGTCCGTTGTAGCCGAAGACCAGGGTGAAGGGATCGTTGTTGGACGTGCCGTCGAGGTACGGGCGGTTCGCGGCCGGTGTCGCCCAGGCGATCAGCACCCAGGAGCAGGAGACCGCCAGGGCGACCGCGCCGGCCAGCAGGACGCGCAGGGCCCGGTTCAGCCTCGTTCCAGGCGCGGCGAGTTGGTAGACCGCGGCGAAGACGGGCAGCACCAGCCACGCCTGCAGCATCTTGGTCTGGAAGGCGAGCCCGACCCAGATGCCGCAGGTGATCAGGGGCAGCAGCCGCTCGGTGCGTACCGCCTTCTGCAGCGCTCCGGCGGCCGCGACCAGCAGCAGGGTGAGCGCGGTGTCCGGGATGGTGGCGCGCGTGAGGACCACGGTGACCGGAGTGAGGGTGAGCGTCAGGGCGGCGATCAGCGCGGCGAACGGGCCGGCCCAGGCCCGTACGATCCGGTGCAGCAGCCATACGGTGAGTACGCCCTCGACGACCTGCGGAAGCGCGGCCGCCCAGGTGTGCGGGCCGAAGAGCCAGACGGTGGCGGCGTCGGGCCAGAAGGCGCCGGGCAGCTTGTCGATGGTGATCGAACCGCTCGGGTCGAGCCCGCCGAAGAAGAAGGCCCGCCAGCTGCCGGCCATCGACCGTATCGCCGCGCCGTAGAAGGGGTGGAGCGCGGCGTGCCCGAGGCCCCATGAGTACAGCACCGCGGCGATGGCCAGCACCGTGGCGAGTGCCGGACTTTCCCAGCGCGGGGCGTCTTCCGGCCGGCCGGAGCGGCGGCCGGCCGCCCGGCGTCCTCGGTGCGTGCCGGTGGGCTGGACGGCGGTGAAGGCGGTCATGGCAGGGGTCCTCGGATCAGCGGTCAGGTGAGGCTTTGGTGCACGGGCGGCGAAATCACAGACGGCGTGCCGCCCGGAAGCCGCGGGCGTAGAAGTCGGTGCCGTCCAGCAGGGAGCGGCCCGACAGGTCGCCCAGGGTGGGGCCGTTGGCGGCGGAGCGGCTGGAGTAGAAGCGGTGCCGACCCTGGTCGTCGAGGCCCATGTACATGCCGCAGTGGTCGATGAAGTTCGGCCGTCCCTTGATGATGGCGAAGAAGACCACGTCGCCCGGTTGCAGGGCGCTGAGGTCGGTGGGCTGTTCGTGGTTGTCGGGGATCACCAGGCGGCCGGGGCCGTAGGCGGCGATGGCGAAGGCTCGGCGCGGCAGTCCGGGACCCGGGGCGTTGGTGTTGTGCAGGGGGATGCCCATGCGGTAGCCCCACACCAGACGCTGGAAGCCGGAGCAGTCGACATCGCCGTAGCGGGCCCTTTCCGGCTGAACGCGCGTACCGTCCGGGAAGGTCCAGGAAATGCCCAGGTAGTCGTAGAAGTCTGACTGTTCGTCGTGGTAGGCGAAGTCCAGTGGGTTGTTGACCTTGGCATTGCGCGGGCCGAAATGGGCGGTGCCCGCATAGCGCACGCCGGCGCCGTTGTGCTTGTCGGGCGCACCGGCGCTGGAGTACTCGAACGCCACCGCGAAGACGTCCGGGCTGGTGTCGGCCAGCGTCTTGCGGAACCAGCTGGTGAACCAGGCCGACTTCTCCATCCCCTGCCGCCACTCGTGCGGCAGTACCCGCACCCAGGCGTTCGTGGTCACCTTGGCCTGGGTGGTCCGCGGCTCGCTGAAGGTGCGGTAGGGGCCGGTGAGTACGGCCGTACGGGCGCCGTCGGTGAACGTGGCGAGCGTGCCGCCATCGGCGGCACGGACAACGGTGCGGTCGGGGGCGGACAGCCGCTCGAAGGTGTGGGGCCCGGTGGGCCGGACGCTCGGGCCGGAACCGGTGCCGGCGGCGGCCGCACCGCCTCGGTCACCGCTGCCGTGACCGAGGCGGTCCCAGGCGTATCCGCCCGCCGCCCCCGCGGCCGCCACGCCCGCGATCGCCCCGAGCACGGCGCGGCGCGTCGGGCGGCTGCGTGTGCCGGTGGGTTCGGAGTGCATGGCCGATCCTCCTGAGAATGCGAGGTGAGAGTGTGGTGGACAAGTCAGCCGGTGGGCAGGAGGCCGACCAGCAGACCGGAGACCAGCACCACGTACGTGGCCAGCGTCACCGCCGTGGTCGAGATGAGCGTGGCCGCCATCGGCTGGCGGACCATCTGGTAGGAGACCAGGCCGGGGACGATGAAGCCAAGGGTCTGTGACGTGTACAGCAGCGGAAACTCGTGGCTGAGCGCCAGCATCACGGTGGTCTGCATCAGCACCGCGCACAGCACCACGGCGGCGAACAGCCGCTTGCCGTAGAGAATCACCGTGCGCTGCACCAACTTTGTCATGAAGTACGTGAGCGCCGCCACACCGACCATCAGGGCGGCCATCTGCACGTCGGTGACGAGCGTGAGGGCGATCCAGCCCGGGGTGATCATTCCCCCGGGGGAGAGGTTGGTGGTCAGGTAGCAGACGAGCGAGAAGATCAGCCCGAGGGCGATCCCGAGCGCTGCGGTCTGTGCGGTGAGGTGGGCGGGGATCACGGGTTCCTCGGGGACTGGGACGGATCGTGGGAGTGGTTCGGGTCGCCTGGGGCGCTCTTGCCGGCGGGCCGGCCCTGGCGGGCGGCGATACGGCGGGCCAGTTCGCGCTGCTCCGGTACGTGGAAGCCGTACGCCGGTGTCTCCAGCGGTGCGACCCAGCTGTACGGCTCCGGCTCGGGCGGCCGGGCCACCGCGACCCGCGGCCGGGGCACGGCGATCTGCATGGTCTCCTGGTCCAGGCCGTCGCCGTCGGGTACGGCGTCGAGCGGGTCCTCGGAGTCGTCAAGCGGCAGTTCGGCGAGGCATTCCAGGAACAGCTCGCCCTGGCCGTGGATGTTGCCGATCGCCACCAGCGAAGAGGCCGGGCCGAGTTCTGCGAGCATCGCCGCGGTCAGCTCCTCGGGGTCGCGGCGGTCGCCGCCGAGGTCCACCACCCGCCCGGTGAAGTCGGCCGGGATCGCGTCGCGGGCGCTCTTGGTCGGGTGGCCGATCAGGAACACCGTCTCGGCGGCGAGGTCGGGGACGATCGCGCCCATCTGGCCGTTGCGCTCCACCCGGTCCGGGCGGCAGTTGATGACCACGCTGAGCGGCCGTCTGATCGCGCCCAGGTCCTCCAGCTGCTTGACGTTCATCAGCGTGGACTCGGGGTCGTTGGCCGCGAAGACGTTGGCGAACCGCAGCCGCTTGCCGTCGGGGGTGATGTAGCGCTCCACCGACAGCACGCCCGGGTCGGGCGGTGCGTCCCACATGCCCTGCATCGCGGTCTGCCGGTCCACGCCGAGCAGTTCGGCGACGGCCAGCGCGATCGCCACGTTCTCCTTGAAGGTGAACCAGCTGAAGCCGCGCAGCTCCTCGTCGGTGACCGTCTCGGGGTCGGCGTAGACCAGCTTGCAGTTCCGGGCGTCGGCCTCCTCCTGGAGGATGTGGAAGCGGTCCTTCTCCGCCGTCACGCACACCCCGCCCCCGGGCATCGAGCGGGACAGCGAGCGTGCGACGTCGTCCAGCGTCGGTCCCATCTCCTCCAGATGGTCCTCGCGGACATTGCACAGGACGCCGATCGTGGAACGGATCAGCTTCTCCTGGTTGATCTCCTGCAGCGCGGGCATCACCGCCATGCACTCGATCACCAGCGCGTCCGGCCGGTAGGTCGCCGCCCGCCGCACGATGCCGATCTGCTCGACGATGTTGGACAGGCCGAACTTGCGGTACACCGGCTCCTCGGTGGCGTCCGGGTGGATGAACCGGGCCGCGGTGCCGGTGGTCTTGGCCACCGTGACCAGGCCGCCGCCGCGCAGGGCGCCCGCGCACAGCCGGGTGATCGAGCTCTTGCCGCGGATGCCGTTGACGAGCACCCGCGTGGGTATCTGCTCCAGGGAGGCGAAGTGCCGGCGCTGCTCGACGATTCCGGCGATCCACAGGACGGCGCAGCACAGCAGGACGATGACATAGAGGAAGAGCACGCAGATTCCGTCCTTCTACCGCTGGAGGGTGGTCTCGCGCGGGGACCGGGAGAGCGCGGCGGCGTGGCCGGATCTGGCCGTCCGGTCGCGTTCCGCCAGGGCCTGGCGGATCAGCTCCAGGCTGCGGGTGACCGAGCCGACCTCGTCGTGGTTGACCGGGTGCAGCACGGTGCGGCGGTCTCCGCCGGCGAGCCGCTCGACGAGTACGGCGACCGCGCGCAGCGGCCGGATCACCACGACATGCAGCCAGCCCAGGCAGGCCGTGCCCAGGGTGAGGCCCAGGATGCCGGCGAGCATGGTGCGCTGCTCGGCCTGCACCGCGGGGACCTGGAGCGCCGCCGCGGGTTCCGTGGTCACCACGTGCCAGCCGAGGCGGGCTGTCGGGCCGCTCTGTGCCAGCGGCGCGGCGGCGTCGGCCGATGGTCCCGAAGAGGTGCGGAGCGCCGCCGAGGTCGCGGTGCCCGCGGTCCCCGGGGCGCCCTGGGCGGCGCGGACGAGACGGGTCAGGCCGGAGTCGGGCAACGACTGGAAGGCGCGGTAGCCCACGCTCGCCGCCAGCACCTTGTTGTTGTCGTCCGTCACCCAGACGCTGCCCAACTTCGGCCGCGGCAGTATGGAGTTGAGCGCCTTCACGTCGATCTCGCCGAAGAGGACCACCCCGGCCGCCAGGGCCTTGCCCTTCACGGCCCGGACCTGGGCGTAGGCGGCGATCGCCGGAATCCGACCGGAGGTGTTGACGGTGGTGATGCCGCCGCCGTCGGGCACGTGGACCAGGGTGCGCAGCGGTGTGTCGCCCGTCCGCAGCGTGATGCCGCCCGAGCGGTTGAGGAGATACAGCGAGCGGTACTGCTTGTGGTCGGCCAGGGTGTGCCGCAGAAGCTTGGTCTGGGCGGCACGGCTCAGGCCCGGCAGACCCGCGGCCACCTCGCTCAGGTCGGTGTACGACTGGTCGAGGGACTGCCTGACCCGGTTCGCCGCGAGCTCGGTGCGCGCCTGCTGGGCGGCGAGGACCGCGGTGGGCACCGCGGTCGCGGTATCCGCCCGGTTCACAAGGAAGATCATCGGTACGGCCCAGCAGGCCACCACCAGTACGCCGACCACGGCCAGCGCCCGGTAGCCCGGCCCGCGCCGGGCCGGGAACGTTTCGGGGCCGCTCTCGCCGAGCAGTTGCCGGCGCAGTGACTCCAGTGCCCGCCCGATCAGGGCCAGTTCCCCGAAGCCGTGCACCGGGACCGGTCGGTACAGCCCCTCCAGTGCGGTCGGCTCGTCCTCGGTCGCGCCCCGGGACAGGCGGCCGGCGGACAGATACAGCCGCAGCAGTGGCCGCTGCACCAGGAAGTACAGCGCCAGCCCGAGCAGCAGCGAGACAGCGGCCAGCGCACCCGCCGCTTCGAGCGCGAAGCGCGAGTAGTCGGCGGGGGTGGTCGTGACGGGCACTGCGCGGGAGGTGAGCACCACCAGACCGAGGCCGTCGGTGTCGCCCGGACCGGTCGTCGAGGCGACCTGGGCCCAGCCGGCCACCGTACGCAGGCTGCCCGTGGTGGCGCCCAGCAGGCTTCCCGCGGCGTCGGTGTCACTCCCCGACCCGTTTGCCGCACGGGCCGCCGCCGTGGGCAGGCCACGGTCGGCGGCCGCCGGCGATGCCGTGCCGCGGGCTGTGGTGGCGAGCGCGGTGCCGTTCGCGTCCAGCACTGCGGCGGTGCGTCCGTCGCCGTATGTGGTGAGGGCGGGGAGCGTCTCGCAGACCACCAGCAGCCACTGCCGCTGGGACCGGCTCGATGCCTGGTACTGGTCCTGGTTGGCGTCCTCCTGCTGCGCGGGCAGCGTGACCCTGCCGAAGTACAGCAGTTGCCGCGTGCCGCCCGATGTCACCAGTCGGGGCCGGATCGACTGGTGCCGGGTCGCCGCCCTGAGGACGTCCGCCCCGGTCGGTGGCACCGGCTTGCCGCCGGTCGCCAGCAGGTGGCCGGTGTGCGGATCGAGCAGGGCACTGCCGAGTATCGTCTTCCTGGCAGAGGTCAGTGCTTTGAGGGCGGTCGTGGGGGTCGTTGTGCTCGTCGCCGGGTAGGTGGTGGCCGTACGGCGTACTGTGCTCGCCTCGACGTCGATCGCGGTGCGCACCGACAGCGCGGTGTCCGCGGCGATCTGCTGCTCGTCGTTCAGTACCGCCTGCGGCACTTGACCGGCGTGGATGCCATTGAGGCCGATGACGGTCAGGGCGGCGACCAACAGCAAGAGCGCGACGAGTGAGGCGATCGGAGGGCGCACGCCGCCAAGCATCGGCATGTCGGCCCGACGGCGGATGCGGTGTCGGCGCGGCGCCCTGGGTGCGGAGGACAGAACTCGATCCTTCCTCAACTGGCGCCGAGCGCCTGGGTGTTCGATAGAGCGAACACAGTAGCCTTATATGATCACATTACCATCACATTTTCGTGTGTCGTGCGTATGAAATGGATCATTGGGTACTGGCCGGTGCTGCGGGCCCGCCCCCACATGCCGGAGGGCGCCCCCGCACAGGCCCTGGGTGATCGATTCCAAGGGGTTGATGAGTGGAGCCAGGTCCGTGCGCGGCCGGCCGGTCATGCGCGGCAGCCCGAGCCGAAGGGCGGTGTCGGTCGCAAGGGGGACCGTGTCGATCTAGAGCGCGGCGAACTCGGCGTCTGTCTCCGCGGTCCGCTTTACCTCGGCGGCGTGCCGGTGGCTGACTGGCTGCTGGTCGCCGTCCTGATCAAGGTCAGCGACACCGCCCGCCGCCCGCCACCAATGCCGATCGAGGACGTCAGTGCCGCCGAGACCGAGTTCGTACGGCGGTGAAACCGCGACCCCCGCGGTACTCGGCGTTGCTGTCCTCCTCGCCCTTCAGTAGGGCTCGTCCAGGGCGTTTGCCGTGCGGCACCGCCATCCCGCAGTAATGACGACTGGATGCAGCCACACCCCGGTCGCGGACCGGGAGGAGAGTGCCGTCCACGATCCACACCCGGTCTGTGGCATCGGCCGGGACACGCGAGATCCGCGGCATGCGGGCCGGCGGCTCCTGCGATGGCGCGAAATGTCGGCTCCAGGTCCAGACCGAGATCAAGGACCGCGGCGTCGACGACGTGTTCATGCTGGTCGGCGGCGGGCTCACGGGCCTGTCCGACTCCGTCTCGGCGGTCTGGCTCCGAGCGGTCACCCGGAACCGCGTCGTCCACCTGGGCCTGGCGTCGTTCCGCTGGGCGGGCCACCAGGACTGGGGCGGGAGCGAGCGATCTCCCGCGCACCTCAGCCGGTCCGCACGGCTCCGACAGCGAGCGCGGCAGAACACCTCGGGCGCCAAGAGCCGCGCGACTTCTGATGTCGGCCTTGGTCCTATTCTCACCCTCCGCTGAACTTCGCCTTTCACGACGCTGAACTTCGCCTTTCATGCCGCGGCTACCTTTCCGGCGGAGTCGAGATCAGCTTTGCAGTCAGGAGACCGGTTCGGTGAAGCGACGCAACACAGGCGGCAGGTTCTACGCGCCGCTGGCCGGCGTGCTCCTGGCACTGTCCCTGGGCGGCTGCGGCACGAGCGGTGGCAGCGCGACCGATCCGGCATCCGCCACCGCCGGCGCCACGCCCGGGACCGCGTCCCACGTCACGGCCGACGCTGCCGCCTGGCAGAAGTGGGGCCTGACACCGCTGCCCGCGGCTCCCGAGCCCCCGGCGGACAAACCCATCAAGCTGTCCGCGACCGGCCCGGTTCCGGTCTTCGCGCACGTTCCGACATCCCAGAAGGTCGTCTTCATCACCGTCGACGACGGGCAGGAGAAGGACCCCAAGTTCATCGAGATGATGCGGGACCTGAAGATCCCGATCACGATGTTCCTGATGAACGACGCCATCAAGTCGGACTACGGCTACTTCAAGCCCCTGCAGGCGATGGGCAACCACATCCAGAACCACACCCTGCACCATCCCGCGATGAACACCATCCCGCTGCTCCGCCAGAAGCAAGAGGTGTGCGGCGACCAGAAGATCCTCACCCAAAAGTTCGGCACCGCCCCGTTGCTGTTCCGGCCGCCCTACGGGGCGTACGACAACAACACCAGGATCGCGGTGGGAGAGTGCGGGCCACGAGCGATCGTCTGGTGGCGTGAATCCATGCAGGTACGCGATATGCAGTACCAAAAGCCGGACAAGAAGCTGCGTCCCGGTGACATCATCCTCGCGCACTTCCGCGGCCCTGCGGAGCTCAAGGGCGCCACCATGACGGAGATGTTCGCGAATCTGCTCAAGCGCGTCAGGGAGCAAGGCTTCGCGGTGGCCCGGCTGGAGGACTACATCCAGCCGCCGGCCGGACATTGAACCGACCAGAAACAGTGTGCCTCGCAGCCGTGGCAATCCCCGCAGGAAAGGGGGGTCAAGGGCCGAGGAAAGCCCCGGGCAAGCCTTCGCAACGAAGCGTGGGTGGCGCCGGGCGGAAAGCGCAGGCAGGAAACAGCCCATGGGACTCACGAGCAACAAAGTGCTGATGCTGGCGATCGTCCTCGCCGTGCTGCTGTTCGTCTGCACGGTGTGGTTGTGGCCGCGGCTGGCCCGGCAGAGCTGGCGGGCCGTCAGCGGGCGGGTCGGCCTGCTGCTCACCACCCAGCTGGCGCTCTTCGCCTCGGTGGGCCTCGCCGCCAACCAGGCGTTCGGTTTCTACGCCAGCTGGGCGGACCTGTTCGGCCAGGAGAACGCCCCGGGCGTGGTCGTCGACCATATAGCGGGCGGCGCCGACAGTCCCATCCAGGTGGTGGCCACGTCCAAGGTCATCGGTGCGAGCAGCACGCTGCCGCAGGTGGCCGGGCAGGTGCAGAAGGTCGACGTCATCGGCCGTACGACCCACCTGTCCACGCCGGCGTTCGTCTATCTGCCCCCGGAGTACTTCCAGCCGAAGAACAGCGGGCGCAAGTTCCCGGTGTCCGTGGTCCTCACGGGTTACCCCGGCACGGCCGAGGCGCTGGTGAACAAGCTGAACTACCCCAGTACGGCCCAGGGGCTGGCCCGGCAGGGGAAGATGCAGCCGATGATCCTGGTGATGCTGCGGCCGACCGTGGCGCCGCCGCGCGACACCGAGTGCGTCGACGTTCCCGGCGGCCCGCAGAGCGAGACGTTCTTCGCGAAGGACCTGCGCGAGTCGGTGATGGCCCACTACCGGGTCGACAAGACGCCCGCCAGCTGGGGCATCGTCGGGGACTCGACCGGCGGTTACTGCGCGCTGAAGATCGCCATGCACCACCCGGGTTCCTACGCGGCCGCCGCCGGTCTGTCGCCGTACTACAAGGCGCCGATCGACCCCACGACCGGGGACCTCTTCCACGGCGACAAGAACCTGCAGAATCGATCCGACCTGTTCTGGACGATCAAGCATCTGACCGCGCCCGAGACGTCGCTGCTCGTCACCAGCAGCAGGGTCGGTGAGCACAACTACAAGGACACGCTCAAGTTCATCAAGAGTGTGCAGGACACGAACGTGACCAGGATTTCGTCGATCATCCTTCCCAGCGGCGGGCACAACTTCAACACCTGGCGGCGGGAGATCCCCGCCACGCTCCAGTGGCTCAGCTCGCGACTGGTCGCCCACTGAGCCATCGGCTCCGTGAAGCCGAAGATCGGTGCCCTGGCTGGAGCGCAGACTCGGTCGACTCGACGATCAACAGGGACTTCGACCACCCAGTCGTGATCGAGTCACCGAGCAGGTGGGCCAGGCAACCGAGGCCGGCCACGTAGGCAAGCCAACCGGGCGCGGCCGCAATGAACTTGGCGATCACGGCGGTGCCCAGCGCAGCCACCACCACAATGGTGCCTGGCGCGTGGAAATCCTGTCCGGGTGGGCACAGCTTGATCGCGCGTACCGCCATCGCCGGCAGGAAGGAACACATCCCGGCGCCAGGCGGCGAACCGGCACAGCAGCCGGGAGACCGGACCGAGGGTGCCGGAAGCGTGCGTGCGTCACGGATTGGTGAGCTGTTCGCTTCGGCCGTCCTCGATGATGTGGTCCACGCACACCGCGAGGATGACCAACAGCAGCGAGTCGGGCTCGTACATCACGTCCACGGCATAGGCGTCGCGGATGCTGAACCAGCGGCGCGAGAGGTGTGCCAAGGGGTGCCGTGGTCCGCGATGTCGAACTCGCGATCCCAGAGGTTGCCCGATTCGCGCAGCCGACGGTCGTCCCGAAGGGCGACCTTGAAACGGTCGCCGAAGATGCGGAACCTGCGCTTACTGATGCGGCCGACGGCCTCGCCGTCCTGCTTGACGAGGAGGGTGTGATGGAGGGTCAGGACCTTCTTCACGATGCCCGCGACCTGGTCGTCCTGGGTGTCCACGAAGTGGCACGCATGGAACACCCCGTCCAGATCGAGTGATGGCGTCGACACCTGTCCCCGAATGAAAGTTGCGTCATTACGCAAGGCAGCTACGGCGCTTACACGCGAAGCGAGGAGTCACACATGACCACCGCCCCGAAAGGCCGCGCGGCAGCGCTGGAACATCCCGAACGACTGGAGCGTCTCACCTCTCACCAGGCGTGCCGGGAGAGAGGACGACCCGCAGGATGGCGTGGCGTGGCACCTCGCTGCCGGGCGAGGGTGTCTGCTCACATACTCGGCCGACGGGCGTTCCGGGGTGAGGACACGATCGGTGTCGGATGGGCTGGATGCGTACGCCGACTGCCTGGCCGCTCGATCGGGCTTCGTTCATCGTTTCGCCGATCAGCGAGGGCGCGGCCACCCGGGAACGAGCAGGAGCGTGGGATCCGGTGATGACATAGGTGCACACGGCGGCCGCCAGCAGCACCGCCGTCGTCAGGAGTGGCCGGCGGATGCGCCGTCGCTGCACGGGGCCTTCTTTGCGGGCACCCCGTGGCCCCGGTAGCTGGGTGTGCCGAGCCGTCGAAGATGTTTCCGGCAGCCGCGAAGTGACAGCCGTGGCACGGTCTGCCAGCACGTTCCCGATGGCGTCGCGCATCTCTTCGGCGGTCTGGTACCGGTCCGCCCGATCCTTGGCCAGCGCGCGCAGCACCAGGGTGTCGTAGGCGGCAGGCAGCTGCGGGACGTGGGCTGAGGGAGGCACCGGTGGTGCCGAGAGGTGCTGCATGGCCACGGCCAGCGGGGTGTCGCCGGTGAACGGCGGGCGACGGGTGAGCAGCTCGTAGAGCAGGCAACCGGTCGAGTACAGGTCGGTGCGGACGTCCACCTGCTCGCCCCGGGCCTGTTCCGGCGAGAGGTACTCGGCCGTGCCCACCACCACCGAGGTGCGGGTGAGGGTCGTACCCGTCCGATCCACCGAGCGGGCGATGCCGAAATCCGTCACCTTCACGGTGCCCTCGTGGGAGAGCATGACGTTCGCCGGTTTGATGTCCCGGTGGACGATGCCGTGCCGGTGCGCGTGATCGAGCGCCTCCAGCACGCCGGCGGTGAGTTCCAGGGCGTGCTCGGGACCGGCGATCCGTGCCTCGCGGACGAATTGGAGCAGCGTGGTGCCCTTGACGTACTCCATCACGAGGTACGGGACGAGGTGGCCGTCGATCGTGTCCTCGCCCGCGTCGTAGACGGCGACGACAGACGGGTGGCCCAACAGGGCCGTCGAGACGACCTCCCGGCGGAAACGCGCCCAGTGTTCGGCATCGGCCGCCAGTTCCGGCCGGAGCGCCTTCACGGCGACCGGGCGGAACAGCAGCAGATCGTACGCAAGCCATACTTCGGCCATCCCCCCGCGACCCAGGACGTGTTCCAGGCGGTAGCGTCCTCCCAGATGACGCGAACGATCCATGGTGCTCCCCCTCGTTGCCGACTGACGCAGAGGCACGGTAGGAGCGGTCCTTGTGGGATCTCTGTGATCCGGGGCCGTGGACATCCTGGTCCACACCTCATGGACGTCGACCTCGACTCCGTCTTCCACGGCAGCACCCCCGACCTCACCGCCTACACGGCCGGCAAGGGCTGACAGGCAACAGGACCCAGCCACCGCATTCGCCCGGAAGGCTGTGAACGCGGCCCTCGGCCAGCGGGGCGCGCCGGGCGAGCGCCCGACGCAGCAGCCTGCGTGCCGCCACCCACGCCTGGGCCCGAAGGCCCGCACGCTGAGTACGAGGTAGCCGGATTCCAGGGACAGCCCGAAACGGGCGGCGACCTCCTCGGGCTCCTCACCACGGACGAGCGCCCGGGCCGGCTCCCGTACCCCCGCCTGTTGTTCAGCGAGGCCCGCCAGATATGCCGCCGTGACGTTCTCCGGGGTGGCCTGGAGCGCCCTCGGCTCCATCCGGGTCAGGGACTGCAGCGCCGCTTCCTCGCCCGGGCGGGCCAACTCGCGCAGCGCAAGCTCGTCCATGGCGCCACAAGGCGTGTGCTCTGCCCGCCGCCGTGCTGCTCGGCCCTGCTCGGCCGCAGGCCTCCCGCACGGCAGGTCGCGACGGACGCCGTACGGACCGCATCCGCCACGATTCCAGTCGACGCTGCAACCGGGCCGCGCTGGGACTGGTGGAACCGTGCTCCGTCGATTGCAGTCATTCCCAGGGTGGTGCAACAAGATGACGCACTACGTTCATCGTGTTGTCACCTTCATGCGAACCGACACCGCAATCGTGACCCGGTAAGGCAGTTGACGTGGAGAGGCCCTGAAACGTGACGGTGAGCTGGCGTGGAACGGTGTCCGCGGGTCGCTCCAGGACATGGATGCCGGTGCTGGCCTGGGTGGTGACGCGAGCCGTACTGCTGCTGACGCTCTTCGGCCCCCTGCGCTTCCCCGGTGACGACGTCCGCCCCGACGTGGTCGTCATCTACCACGGCTGGTACGAACGGCTGGTGACCGGCAGCTTTCCGGTCGGCGACGTCACCTGGCAGTACCCGCCCGCCGCGGCGGCGGTCTTCCTCGCCCCGGCACTGCTGCCGTTCCTGACGTACTCGCACGCCTTCTACCTGCTCTGCTGCGCCGCCGACGCGACGGTCCTGGTGATGCTGCTGCGGGCCGGGCGGGCCCACGGCCGGGACCTGGCCGGCGCCTGGCTGTGGATCGCCGGGGTCGCCGTGCTCGGCCCGCTGGTCCTGGCCCGCTACGACGTGATGGTCACCGCCCTCGCCATCGCCGCCCTGCTGACCGCCGCACGGCACCCCCGGGTCGCGGGCGCGCTGGCCGGGATCGGCGCGCTGGTCAAGGCCTGGCCCCTACTGGTGCTCGCCGGTGCGCGGCCCGGCCGCACGACCCGGCGCTCCTGGGGGGCGGCGTTGGTCACCACCGTCGGCGTCAGCGCCGCGTTCCTCGCGTTCACCCGCGGACCGTTCGCGTTCCTTACCCAGCAGCGTCAGCGCGGTGTCGAGATCGAGTCGCTGGGTGCCTTGCCGTTTCATGTCCTGCGCTGGCTCGGTCTGTGGCACGGCACCTCCCGGCTGCACTACGGGTCGTTCGAGTTCCTCGGCCCGTATGTGCCCACCGCGGCCCGGTTCGCACTGGCCGGCGCGGTGCTGGCCTTCTGCTGGCTGGTCTGGTGGCGGATACGTGCCCGCACGTTCAGCGACGTCGTGCTCTACGACGCGGCGTTCGCCGCGGTGCTGGTCTTCGTCACCACCAGCCGGGTGATCAGTCCGCAGTACCTGATCTGGCTGCTCGGCCTCGGCGCGCTCTGCCTGACCAGCCACTCCACCGTCCAGCGCCGGCCTGTGCTGCTCATCCTGGCCGCGTGCTTCTTCACGGTGCTCGAATTCCCCGTCGGCTTCGGCCAGGTCGTACGGAGCAACCTGCCCGGCATAGTCGTACTGCTGATCCGCGACGGACTGCTGCTGGTGGCAACAGTCTCGGCCTGCCGTCGGCTCTGGCACAGTACGGCCTCGCGACCGGAAGCAACGCCTCATGACGCAGGGTCCGTCTTCGGCGGCGTGAGCAAGGGCGAGCGCAGCCGCATCAAGATCCGCGCCAAGAGCTCCGAGTCCCAGCTCCAGGGCCGCTAGCTCGGACGGTACGGATGAAAGCCGGCCGTCGTCGACGTGGACACCGCGGCCTGGACCGCGCAGGGCCTGGTGATGGGGCGAGCACCCGAGCCACAGTGGAACTCACCGAGGACCAGGCACAGGAGGTCGGCCTCCCGCCCTGGAGTGCCTGTCGGCGCCGCAGCTTACGACGTGGTCGGCGGCGGGCGTGAATGACGTGAGAACGCGGGTCCGGCACGCCCGCCGTGGGGCGGTTGATGTCAGACCTGCTCGTCGGGCCGGGATACGGCGACCAGGCCCCTCGGGTAGCCCACCTTGTGGCCCCGCAGGTTCACCGACAGACCCCCGTCGGGCCGTACGAGCCGTACGCGCCTGATCCCGTAGTACGCCCGGCCGTTCAGGAACAGCGCGAGGCCCACGACGAACGAGAAGGCGGCAAGGAAGAACAGCACACCGACGGAGAAGAAGCCTGGTTGCGCATGACCCTCGTCGGCCGTCCGGCCACCGGCGCTGACCAGCATCGGCACCCACACCAGCAGCGATGCCAGCAGGCCGGCCCCGACCGCGATATGGGCACGGCGCTTGGTTTCGGCTTTCCTCAGGCTCTCGACGGTCATGGCGAGGACACTCTTGCAACGCGGACACTCCACCTTGATCACAGTGTCCGGGGTCTGCGGGCGGACGAATCCTGCCCCGCTGAACACGTGGTACAGCCAGCGGGTGTTGACGACGTTTCCCCTGACCTTGGCACGAAGCAGGCAGCCGAGCTGCAGCGTGTAGCTCTCATGAAGTCTGCCAGAGCCTGGCATGCTCACCTTCTCCCCAGGGCGCACGTGGCACCCGATACAAGGACTGTCTGACGAGACGACATGGTCACCCATGGGATGACTCGGCGTAAACCGACCACCGTATGCCACGGCCGCCCAGGGAGCTCGGAGCCGTGGTGTTGACCGCGTCCGAGCGGCGGTCGATGCCGGCCACGCACCGGGCTCCGCACTCCGGGCACTCCACCTCGCCCGTGCCGTCCTGCACGGCCGCCAGGCGCTGGCGCGACCGCCGTTCCCGACGCCACTGCCTGGACCACCGGGCGACGATCCCGTTTCGTCGCTCTGGGCGACCGGGCGAGAACCATCCGCGTAGTCCCCCAGGTGATGGCCCAGCAGCCCGGAGGGTCCCGGCGCAACGCAGAGAGGACGAGGTGAGCCGGAATGCTGGTGTCCGAGGTGTAGGCCATCGTCCACCTCAGGACGTGCTGTCCCGGCAGCACATGCAGCCCCCCGAACGTACCGCGCCAGTTGTTGAGCGGGGTGCCGAGGACACAGACGTCGCGCAGAGCTCCGTCGACGACGAAGTCTTCCGGTCAATACGTCCACAGACCTCGGACCGACTGCCCGTTCACCACTGCGCAAATGGCTCCCTTGCCGCGATGTCCGGGCAAGCCCGGTCGAGTGCGCGCCGGAAGTCATGGGCCAGCCCTGCCAGCATGCCCTCGACGTCCGAAAGGGGGGCTGTTTCGATCGCCGGGGCGGGAATCCAGTCGGTCTGCGTTGTACAGGTCATGGTGATCCGTTCGCCGGCCGGGCCGAACGTGACGACACGTTCGACCCCCTGCCCGTAGAAGTCGATCTGCGCACGCTCCATCCGGCGTAGGGATGTCCGTACCTGCGGGAGTTGCTCGATGACCGCTGACAGGTCGTAGGAGACGTCCACGGGCCATGGATCCTGACCGAACCCGGCTACGTGGAAGCAGCAGTCCGTCTCGCCCAGGAGTTCACAGGCATCCATGACCAGAGACTCATAGTCCGCGGCGAGGTCGAGGTCATGTGTCACCGGGGTTGCGGACGCGGGCGGAGACACTGTCATACGGAATTGCACGGAGCTGCTCACTTCTTCAGGATCGGGAACGCCGTCTTGTAGGAACCATCAGGTTTGGGACCAGCCTCACGTAGTTGGCCTCGACTATTTCACCGTCCGGCATGATGAACTTGCCCATTCCCGGTGGCAGTTCCACGTCGCACACTCCACCGTTGGGGTCATGATGGGTCTTCAGGACCTCCAGTGCCTTGTCGTTGTCCAGCCATTGCCCCTGCGGATTCCCCGTGCTGCGTGCGCGGTCGGTAAGGCTCTTGGCGTTCTTCGCGCCCGCGCCGTGCTCACTGAAACCGCGGCCGAAGGTCGGCCGACTACGTGTGTTCCGTGATTCTCCGTCCGAAGAAGCTGTCCGGCGAGGACTCACTGCGCTGTTCTGGTCGAACATCAACCCGTACGGCACCTTCCGCCTCGACATGGACAAGCGGCTCGACCTGCTGCCTGCCCCGGTGCCCGGGCCGCGCCGCGCGGCGGATGACGGCGTTCAAGCAGCGGGCTCGGCATCCGGCCGCTGAACCGGAGCAACACCGCCGCCCGCGTCGTGACCACCCGCAACCTTCCATGGACGTGATCCAAGCGGGAGCATCCTGGTGACGGTGGACGGGGGGCAGACCATGGGGCGGAGACGGGGTGCGTGGGCCGGGTCGGCGGTAGCGGGAGGGGCCGCATTGGTGGCGGCTGTGCTGGGGCCGGTGACCAACTACGCCAGTGCCGCAGTGCCTGGCTGGGCGGCGCAGGCGTGGGTGATCTGGCCGGTGTTCGCCGTACTGGTGGCGGTCAGCATCGGGCTGTTGCTGTGGGGCCGGCATCTGGATGCCGCAGCAAGGCCCCCGGCGCGGCTGGCACCGGTGAGCCGACTGGCCCGAGGCCAGCAGGCTTCGTTACGCCCCCCGCATGTTCAGCGCGTGCGGGGGCGTGAGGGAGAACTCGCCGTGCTGGCAGGCATGCTTCGGCGGCCACAAGGCCGGTTCGCGGTGCTGTGCGCGGTCGGCGGGATGGGCAAGACAACGGTGGCCGCGCAACTGGCCACCCAGGCCGAGGCGGCGGGCTGGCGAGTGTTTTGGGTGCGCTGGCGCGACGGCGCCGAGCTGGCGCAGCAGATGGTGCAGGCGGCGCTGGCCTGCGGCCTGCCAGAGGCAGAGCTGGAGGCCGCGCGAGCGGGGCAGGCGAGCCTGCCGGATGTGGTCTGGCGACAGTTGAGCCGGGTGCGGCGGTGGCTGCTGGTGGTGGACAACGCCGACGAGCCGCACGAGATCGGCCCGGCGGGGGAACCGGTAGCCGAGTACCGCGGCTGGATCCGTCCGCACGGCCGGGGCCTGCTGGTGGTGACCAGCCGGGATGGCGGCGAGCAGACCTGGGGTCCGTGCGCACGGCTGCTGCCGCTGGAGCCACTGCCGGTGCGACCTGCGGGGCAGGTCCTGCTGGACGCTGCTCCCGCAGCCGGCACCGCCGAACAGGCCCGGGAGCTGGCGGCGCGACTGGGCGGGCTGCCACTTGCGTTGCACGCGGCTGGCACCTATCTGGCCGGACCCACCAGCCGCTACCGCACCTTTGCCGCCTACCGCCAGGCCCTGGAACGGGAACTGCGGTTCTTGTTGGGAGCGGCGCACCCGAATGCCTCCCATCCGCAGGTCGCCCGCGCCGTGGTGCGGCACACCTGGGAGGTGTCCTTGGACCAGCTCGCCAGGGAGGGCAACGCTTTGGCCCGCCCCCTGTTGCGACTGCTGGCCCTGCTGGCTCAGGCCCCCGTCCCACTGTCCCTGATCACCCCGGACCTGCTGTCCGTCGTCACCGGACACGACGTCACCGCGGTGGCCCTGGAGGCCGCGTTCGCCGGCCTGCACCGCTACGGTCTCCTCGGCCTGCCCCACTCTCCCGGCAGCACCGGCCCGGCGTCGGGCAGCAGTGAGGGGGCGCAGGTGGTGCTGCATCCCCTGATCCGAGAGATCAACGCTGTCGCCCTCACGGCTGAGACCTCCGAGCTCGCCGTGTGGCACCGGGCCCTTGCCGAGCGGCTGACCGCGGCCGTGCACGAGGCCAACCAGCGCGGGCGCGCCGGTTGGCCTGCAGCCGTACTCCTCGCCCCCCACCTGCCTCTGCTGCTCGACTACGCGGACCCGCGCACCGCCACAGACCACCGCACCACTCTCAACGCCCTGGCGCGGGTGCTGCAGAAGGCTGGCGCTTTCGGTGCGGCGCGCCTGCTGCACGAACGGGTCCTCGACGTCGAGACCCGCATGCTGGGCCCCGAGCACCCCGATACCTTGACCAGCCGCAACAACCTGGGCAATGCCTTGTTCGGAATGGGAGAGCCGGCCGAGGCAATACGCCTGCTGCGGCAGACTCTGGAGGACCGCGCCCGCATCCTGGGTCTCGTGCATCCCGATACCTTGACCAGCCGCAATGACCTCGCATGCGCGTTGGACGGGACGGGTGAGCATGCCGAGGCGGTGGGTCTGCTGCGGCAGACCCTCAACGACCGTACCCGTGTCCTGGGCCCCGAGCATCCGCATACGCTGGCCAGCCGGGACAGCCTCGGTCTCGCCCTGGACGGGATGGGCGAGCACGCACAAGCAGTGCGCATGCACCGGCGCACCCTGGAGGACCGCATCCGTGTCCTGGGCCCCGAGCACCACCTCACCCTGCTCAGCCGCCACAACCTCGCCAGCGCCCTGACCAGGGCGGGTGAGCAGACGGAAGCGATACAGCTGCTGCGGCAGGCGCTCAACGACCACGCCCGCATTCTGGGCGACGAGCATCCGCATACGCTGGCCAGCCGGGACAGCCTCGGTCTCGCCCTGGACGGGATGGGCGAGCACGCACAAGCAGTGCGCGTGCACCGGCAGACCTTGGAGGACCGCACCCGCATCCTGGGCCCCGAGCACCCGGACACCCTTGCCAGTCGCCACAACCTCGCTCTCGCTTTGACCAGTGCAGGTGAGCAGGCCGAGGCGATACAGCTGCTGCGCCGAACCCTCGATGACCGCGTCCGCATCCTGGGCGACGAGCACACGCATACCCTGAGCACCCGCAACGCGCTCGAGACAGCGCTAGCCATGTCCACCCAACGGCCACAGAGCCGGTGGTGGCACTGGCTACGGCGCGGGAACGCCGCAGCCAGCGGCGGTTGAGGGAGCCCTGTATCCCCGAGCCGCCGCCAAGCGTCAAGTAGCACTCTGTAATTGTTGTTGCATTGTGTGAGCGTATCCGTGGTTGGGTCGACGGCTGCGAGCGTCGGCAAGCCACCGTTTGCCGACGGGAGGCCGACGCGTCCGATGAACCCAGTGCCGCATCAAACAACGTTCGCCCTGTAGGACGCGCCGTTTGGCTGGTGATCCGGGCGGCGCGGGTGTGCACCATGCCGGACGGGTGGCTGAGCGTGTGCGGGTCCGCGAGATCGATGACGACGAGGGACGGCGGCTGCTGCGGATCGTCCGCCGAGGCACCGGATCGGTGGTGACCTGGCGGCGGACCCAGATGGTGCTCGTCAGCGCAGGCCATCGACGTGGCGGAGATTGCCGAGGTGACGTTCACCAGCCGGCCCGCGCCCACGATCTCGCCGCGCCCGCGCCAACCGGATCATCCGGAACTGCGAGCGTCAGGGTCTCCCCATGCTCGCCGACCGCGCCTACCTGGGAGCGCCGGCCCGTGGATGGCGACACCCCCTCGGACGGCCGCCGGGACGTGACCTCACGCCGACTCGTGTGAGTCTAGTAATTCAGCGATCGATGGATTGTTCCCCGTCGCTCCGGCGGTCCGAAGGTCGTGGTGGATCGGTGTCCGGGAGCCGGTCAGCGGTACGCCGGTACCGCCGCGTCTGGCGGCGACGATCTCCGCCGCGATCGACAGGGCGGTCTCCTCGGGCGTACGGGCGCCGAGGTCGAGGCCGATCGGGGAGCGCAGCCGGCCCAGCTCCCGCTCGCTCACGCCTTCCGCCCGCAGACGCCGGTTGCGGTCCTCGTGGGTGCGGCGCGAGCCCATCGCGCCGACGAACGCCACCGGCATGCGGAGGGCCAGTTTGAGCAGGGGCACGTCGAACTTCGTGTCGTGGGTGAGGACGCACAGGACCGTGCGGGTGTCGGTCCCGGTGCGCCGCAGGTACCGGTGCGGCCAGTCGACGACGACCTCGTCGGCGTCGGGGAAGCGGGCCCGGGTGGCGAAGACCGGTCGGGCGTCGCACACGGTCACGTGGTAGCCGAGGAACTTGCCGGCCCGCGCCAGCGCCGAGGCGAAGTCCACCGCACCGAAGACGATCATGCGCGGCGGCGGCACGTTCGACTCGACCAGCAGGGTGAGGCCGCCGGGGCAGCGGGAGCCGTCCGCGGAGATCTCCACCGTGCCGGTGCGGCCCGCCTCCAGCAGGGCACGGGCCTCGGCCGCCGCCGTACGGTCCAGCTCGGGATGGCCGCCGAGAGCGCCCTCGTGGGGGCCGTCATGCCGCACCAGCAAGGCCCGGCCCAGGAGTTCGGCCGGGCCGCGGACGACCCGGGCGAGAGCCGCCGGCCGGCCCTGGGCGGCGGCCGTCACGGCCGCCGCGATGACCGGCCGGGCGGGCGCCCGGACGGACACCGGCGTGACCAGCACCTCGATCGTGCCGCCGCAGGTCAGTCCGACGGCGAAGGCGTCCTCGTCGTTGTAGCCGAACCGTTCGAGCACGCTCTCGCCGGTGCGCAGCGCCTCCAGGCAGAGGTCGTACACCGCACCCTCGACGCAGCCGCCGGAGACCGAGCCGATGACGGTGCCCGCTTCGTCCACGGCGAGGGCGGCGCCGGGAGCGCGCGGTGCGCTGCCGCCGACGGCCACCACGGTGGCGACGGCGAACTCCCGGCCCGCCTCGATCCACCGGTCCAGCTCCTCGGCCAGGTCAAGCATCGAGCGCTCCCGCTGCCGCGGCCAGGACCCGGTCCGGCCGGATGGGCAGGGCGCGGTGGCGTACTCCGGTCGCGTGCCAGACCGCGTTGGCGACGGCGGCCGCGGCGCCCACGATGCCGACCTCGCCGATGCCCTTGATGCCGACCGGGTCGTCCGGGTCGGTGTCGTCGATCCAGTCGGCCTCGATGTGCGGGACGTCGGCGTGGGTGGCCACGTGGTAGCCCGCGAGGTCGGCGCCGACGTGGCCGCCCGAGGCGCGGTCCCGTACGGCCTCCTCGTGCAGCGCCATGGAGATACCCCAGATCATGCCGCCGAGGAGCTGGCCGCGCGCGGTGAGCGGGTTGACGATCCGGCCCGCCGCGAAGATCCCCAGCATGCGCCGCACGCGCACCTCGCCGGTGGTGACGTCCACGGCGACCTCGGCGAACTGGGCTCCGAAGGAGTGGCGTTCGGCGGGCGCGAGCGAGCCGATGGCCTCGGTGGTGTCCGACCGCACCGTGATGCCCTCCGGAGGGATCCCGGCGCCCAGGCCCAGCCTGTCGCGCAGTTCCTCGGCCGCGGCCGCGACCGCCCAGGACCAGGAGCGGGTGCCCATGGAGCCGCCGGCGATCATCGCCGGTCCGAAGTCGCTGTCACCGATGCGGACGCGGACCCGCTCCGGGGGCACGCCCAGCGCGTCGGCAGCGACCAGGGTGAGCGCGGTACGGGCGCCGGTGCCGATGTCGGCCGCGGCGATCCGCACCGTGAAGCCGCCGTCCGGGTGCGCGGTCACGGTCGCCGTGGAGGGTGCCGCGCCCGCGGGGAAGGAGGCCGCCGCGGTGCCGGTGCCGAGCAGCCAGCGGCCGTCCCGGCGCAGGCCGGGGCGCGGGTCGCGGTCCGCCCAGCCGAACCTGCGGGCGCCCTCCCGGAAGCAGGCGGCGACGTTGCGGCCGGCGAACGGCAGGCCGGACACCGGTCCCCGTTCGGGGTCGTTGCGCAGCCGGAGTTCGACCGGGTCGATGCCGCACTTCTCGGCGAGTTCGTCGAGCGCCGCCTCCAGCGCGAAGGAGCCCGGCGCCTCACCCGGGCCCCGCATGAACGTCGGGGTGGGCACGTCGAGCCGGACCACACGGTTGGCGGTGTGGTGGGCGTCGGCGTCGTACATCACCCGTGCCACACCGGCGCTCGGCTCGACGAACTCGTGCACGGTGGAGGTGAGGCTGAGGGAGCTGTGCTCCAGCGCGCGCAGCCTCCCCTCGGCGTCGGCACCGAGCCTGACCCGCTGGATGGTGGGGCTGCGGTAGCCGGCCAGCGAGAACATCTGACGCCGGGTCAGGACGACGCGCACCGGGCGCTGCAGGACGGTCGCGGCCATCACGGCGGCCACCTGGTGGGCCCGTACGCCCTTGCTGCCGAAGCCGCCGCCGACGTGCTCGGAGCGCACCCGCACCGACGCCGGGTCGAGCGAGAAGAGGTTCGCGAGTTCGCCGATGACCCAGGTGGCGCCCTGGTTGGAGTCGACCACCTCGAGCCGGCCGCCGTCCCAGTGGGCGGTCGCCGCATGCGGCTCCATCGGGTTGTGGTGCTCTTCGGGGGTGCGGTACTCGGCGTCCACGACGACGGACGACGCGGCGAGTTCGGCGTCCAGGTCGCCCTTCTCCGTCACCGCCGGCATGTGCCCGTCCACCGGGTAGGCGCCGGGGTGGTCCGCAGTCAAGTCGATGTCGTGGGGCTCCTGTTCGTACGTCACCACGAGCTTCTCGGCGGCCTCCCTGGCCTGCTCGGACGTCTCGGCCACGACCAGCGCCACCGGCCAGCCCAGGTGCGGCACCCGGTCGTGCTGGAAGACGGCACAGGTCGGGTCCGGCTTCATGCCCATCAGACCGGTGTAGTCGGTGTTCACGCGCAGGGCGTTGCGGTGGTCGAGGACGGCGAGGACGCCTGGCATGGCGAGGACGGGGTCGCTGTCGATGGCGCGGATGCGGCCGCGGGCGACCGTGGAGAGCACCAGCCAGCCGTGTGCGAGGTCGGCGAAGGGGATCTCGCCCGCGTAGCGGGCCGCGCCGGTGACCTTGTCCCTGCCCTCCACGCGGGTGTGGGCGGTGCCGACGGAGCGCGTCTGCGCGTGTGTCACGGTGGTGACGCTGGTCATCGGGCGGCCTCCTCGGCGAGTCGGGTGAGCTCGGCCACGACGAGGTTGCGCATGAGGGTCACCTTGTATCCGTTCTGGGGCAGTGGCCGTGCCGCCGCCAGTTCGGCGTCCGCCGCGGCGGCGCAGGTCTCGGCGTCGGCCGGAGCGCCGATCAGGGCGCGTTCGGCGGCGAGGGCCCGCCAGGGCCGGGAGGCGACGGCGCCGAACGCCAGGCGCGCGTCGCGTACGACGCCGTCCCGCACGTCGAGCGCGGCCGCGAGCGAGCCGATGGCGAACGCGTACGAGGCGCGCTCGCGCACCTTGCGGTAGCGGGAGTTGACGGCGACCGGCACGGGCGGCAGGACGACGCCGGTGATCAGGGCGCCCGGCGGCAGGGCGGTCTCGCGGTGCGGGGTGTCGCCGACGGGCAGGTAGAAGTCCGCCAGGGGCATCTCGCCCGGCCCGTCGGCGGTCTCGAAGTGGACGACCGCGTCGAAGGCGGCGAGCGCGACGGCCATGTCGGAGGGGTGTACGGCGACGCAGTGGTCCGAGGCGCCCAGGATCGCGTGGTTGCGGTGCTCGCCCTCGACGGCGGGGCAACCGCTGCCCGGGACGCGCTTGTTGCAGGGCTTGGTGACGTCGGTGAAGTAGCCGCAGCGGGTGCGCTGGAGCAGGTTCCCGCCGACCGTGGCCATGTTGCGCAGCTGCCCGGAGGCGCCGGCCAGCACCGCCTGGGCCAGCGCCGGGTAGCGGCGGCGGACCTCAGGGTGCGCGGCCAGGTCGCCGTTGGTGACGGTGGCGCCGATGCGCAGGCCGCCCTCCGGCGTCGGCTCGATCTCATCCAGCGGGAGTTCGCGGATGTCGACGAGCCGGGCGGGGCGTTCGACGCCGGCCTTCATGAGGTCGACGAGGTTGGTGCCGCCGCCGAGGAAGCAGGTGTCCGGATCGGCGCCCAGCAGCGCGACGGCGCCGGCGACGTCGGACGCCCGCCGATAGTCGAACTCCCTCATGCCACGGCCTCCTTCGGCTCCGTGCCGAGGCCCGCGCGCCCCGCGTCCGGCTGCGCCTCGGCCGCCCGGGCCACGGCCTCGACGATCGAGACGTACGCGCTGCACCGGCACAGGTTGCCGCTCATGCGCTCGCGGATCTCTTCGGCGGTCAGCGGCGGTGGTCCGGCCTCGGGCCGGACGTCCTCGGTGACGGCGCTGGGCCAGCCCGCCGCGTGCTCCTGGATCACCCCGATCGCCGAGCAGATCTGTCCCGGAGTGCAGTAGCCGCACTGGAAACCGTCCAGGTCGAGGAACGCCTGCTGCACGGGATGCAGCTGATCGCCCTCGGCGACGCCTTCGATGGTGGTGATCTCCCGGCCCTCGGCCGCCACGGCCAGTTGCAGGCAGGACACGGCCCGACGGCCGTCCAGCAGGACCGTACAGGCGCCGCACTGTCCCTGGTCACAGCCCTTTTTCGAGCCGGTCAGCGCGAGGCGCTCGCGCAGTGCGTCGAGCAAGGTGGTGCGGTGGTCGACGGGCAGTGTGTACTTCTCGCCGTTGATGTTCAGGGTGATGACACTGGACGTCGATGAGGCCATGAGCAGCTTCTTTCGCATTTCCAGGGCAGATGGGGGGTTCGGCAACCGGGGTTACTCGGCGGGTGCGCGGGGTGTGTGGTGCGGCACTGTGCCGCAGAGGTGGGGCGGCGATGCGTGGTGCTGGAACCGAAGGGGACCGCGAACTGCCGCAGGGGCGCGTCCGCAGCTATCGTGGACATCAACCGGACAGCTGTCCGCTAGTTGGCAAACGTAACGGACAGCTGTCCGCTTAGCAAGGGCGAGGTTCGGCCACGAACCTTCAGGGAGGACGAGTGCCGCAGATGGAGAACGAGTGCCGCAGATGAAGGACGCACCCCGGCGCTCGGACGCCCAGCGCAACCGCGAGCGCATCCTGGAGGTGGCACTCGCCGAGTTGTCCCGCTGCGCGGACACGCCGCTGAGCGCGATCGCCAAGAAGGCCGGCGTCGGTCAGGGCACCTTCTACCGCAACTTCCCCAACCGCGAGGCACTCGTCCTGGAGATCTACCGGCACGAGATGCAGCAGGTCGCCGACACTGCCGTACACCTGCTGCGGACCCGGCCGCCCGCGCAGGCCCTGCGCGCCTGGATGGACCGGCTTTCGGAGTTCGCGATGACCAAGGCCGGCCTGGCCGACGCCATCCGGCAGGTCACCAGCGCGCCAGGCGGTCCGACGAAGCCGGCCCCCACACCGGTGATCGACGCGGCGAACCTGCTGCTCCGCGCCAACGAGCAAGCCGGCACCATCCGGCCGGGCGTCACCGGGGACGACTTCTTCCTCGCCATCGCGGGCCTGTGGCAGCTCGACCCCCGCGACGACTGGCAGCCCCGCGCCACCAGGCTCCTCGACCTCGTCATGGACGGCCTGCGCACGGGAGCGCCCGGCGGGTGAACACCGCACCGCCGACCACCGGCGGGCGCCATTGCCAAGACCGTGATCGCCTACACGACCGCCTGCCGCCCAAGCGGCACCATGCCCTTGGGCTACTGGAGCGGGGAGAGACTCGCGACACGGCTGTCGCCGAGCCCCGAGTGTCATCCAGGGGATGCGGGGCCACAATTGCGTCCACGACCGGATCGGGCAGGACGATCATCGCTGCCGCATGCGCACTGGAGTGCTCCCCCCACGGACGGATCCTCCTCACCGTGCCGACCCTGGCCTGCCGTACCGGTGGCCCCGCCGTGCAGACCGCGCAAGCACGGCGCCTGGTGGGCCACCGCTCCCCCATGGGCTCGGTGTACTCGCTGGAGAACGACCCCGTACTGAACGAACTGGGAGTGCGGACGACCACCGACCCGATCCAGCTCGGACGCTTCAGCGAACCCGGAATCGCGGACTCGCACAACACCGTGATCGATTGCTGAATTCCGCTCACCGTAATGACCTGCCGGATTGATTCGGCAGGCCGCTTTCCGTTTCCGTCGCACAAATGAAAGCGAGGCAGGGGAAGTATGCACGTTCATTTTGAAGCCCTAGACCCGGAGAGAATGATCAGGTTCTGGGGCAGTATTCCGGGTTTTGGTGCGTACAGTGTCGGCGAGGCGGAATCTCCGGCTGTGCTGCCGGTCGTCACCGTCCTGGTCGGAACGGTCGTCGAGCAGGTTCAGACGCTGATCGCGAAGGGCGCCTCTCTGGTGGAACTCCATGATCCCATGGAAGCCCTGATGACGGATCCGGAAGGCAACAGGTTCAGGGTGGTGCTAGACCCGGATCTCGAAGCATGACGTTCTCCAGGGGGGATGCGGCCTGGCGTACTGCCGTTGCCGTGGAAGGCCGCATGGTGATTGATCCGACGTCACGCGTGTCACCGTCACCGACGTCGAGGCTGACGGAGCAGGCTGGCCGGATCCCGGTCGCCTTCTCGGCAGCCGCAGCAACGGCTTCTTCGTCGGCGTCGGGCTGGTCGGCCAGGGCCCTGTCGATGAGGAGCACCGCGTCGGCCAGCCGCTGTCAGACAGCACGCCGCTCAAGTAGCAGGAGCCCTGCGGAGAGACCTGAGCCAGCTCGACAGCGACCGTGGTGCCGCGCTCGCAGATCTCGCCGGGAGGCTGGTGAGGGTCAGCGAGCGGTACGCCGAGGGCCTTCTCAGATGCCTGCTTGCCAACGGCGCACTAGAAGGGGTGCGGCCGGTGTCCATCATCCGCACGACCTTCTGGGAGTCGGCGCACATGATGCTCGTCCTCCTGGCCGCCCTCGGAGGATCTCTGGCAGCGCACAAGTGGGGGCCAGCCATGGGTATGCCGAAGGACTTGCAGCCACTGTTCATGGTGGTAGGCGCCTTCGTGGGTGCAACCTGCATGGGGGGCTGGCAACGGGCGGTCAATCTCAAGGAGCTGCTCCCCAGCAAGTAATGAACGAGGGAATGTGCGGGGTTCGAAGGTGCGACCTTGTCCTCCCCGACGGAGGTGATGTCGCCGACGACGTCCGCCTTCCCGAACAGGCCAGGTTCAGGTCGGCGAAGACCCGCGTGTGCTGGTACCTGTGAGTGACAATCAGATGGTGCTCGCTGCCGGCCTTGCCCCGGTACCCCGTGGACGGACCGGTGGCCGGCGTGCCCTTCATCGAGCAGATGTGGCGGGAGTCCGCCGCTGCGCAGGAGAAGTCGAGCAGGGCTGCGGCCCGCAGCTCGGAGAGCAGCTTCGTGCAGGCCCTGCCAGACCCCGGGCTCGTTCCAGTCCCGCAGCCGTCACCAGCAGGTCATCTCCGAGCCGAAGCCCAGCTCCTGGGCAGAAACTCCCAGCGGATCCCGGGGTACAGCAGGTACAGGATCCCGCACGGCACCTTTCGACTACCCCGACGCTTGCGACCTGGACGCCGCGGATTACGCGCGACGACCGGCAGCAGTGGCTCGATGCGCGCCCACAACTCGTCGTCGATCTCCCACGGTCTGACAGTGGTCTTCCTCGTCTCGACTGGCTCGCAACCCCCTTCGGGCCAGCATCGAACCAGGACTGACACGCCGTCATGCCTAGTGGTCCAGAGGCCTCTTTTTGTCAGGATTCGCAAGTGCCACAAGGCCGCCCTCAAGAGCCGCTGGAAGACCTGTGTGAACTTCTTCGCCGGTCCCAAGCTCCTGATCATCGATGAACCGGGCTATTTCCCACTGCCCGAGGACGGTGCCTCGGCACTGTTCCAGGTGATCAACCAGCGGTATCTGAAATCGAGCCCCATCCTGAAGAGCAACGTCGGGATCGCCGACTGGGCCGGCGCCTTCGGCGACGTCACAGTCGCCGCCGCGATGCTCGACCGGCTCCGGCACCGGGCCGGTGTCGCCGGCATCGACGCCATCGAGTACGTACTCACTCGACCGGTGTGACCGAAGACCAGACGCCGAACCACTGCTCGGCGCCGTACGCCTCGAACCGTTCCAGCTCGGTGAACCCGAGCTTCGCCGCGAGGCGCATCGAGCGGGCGTTGGCGGTCTGGGTGTAGAGCACCACCGGCTGACCGGGCAACGCGCCGGCAAACCAGTCGAGTGCCGCTGTGCACGCCTCGGTGGCGTACCCGCGGCCCCACGCCTCCGGTAGGAACAAGTAGCCGAGCTCGGTCGTCCCCGCCTCCAGACGGCGGTTGTGCCGACGCTCGGGGGTGTGCGGTTTGAGCTGGACCGTGCCGATCATTGCTCCGTCGAGCTCGACCACGAACCAGCCAGGGCACTGCCCGGGCACCTCGGGCACCGTGCGCTCGAGCTCGGCGTGCGCTCGAGGGCCACCAAGGTACGTGTTCACCTGTGGCGAGGCGTTCAGCTCGATGACCGCCGCGCGGTCCTGGGCCTCGGACTCGCGGAGTACGAGCCGCTCGGTCTTGATCGGGGCAGGCGGCCAGGCGACGGGTCCAAGTTCAGTCATGCCGACCAACCAATCAGCAGGCTCGGCAGCGATCAAGACTCGCGGACTGATCAAGCCACGACCCGGGCCCCACACTCACCAGCGGAGCCGCTCAGTCCCGATCCGATCGATCTGCCGGTCACCCGGCATGGCCACAACTTAAGTTCTGGTGATCAAGGACCACTCTCCACTCCCATCATCCCCATACAGTTCAAAGACCAAGCAAGTGGGGATGAGAAGCAGACCCCGCCGTTTTCAAGGCTCTGGCCCGATTCCGTGAAGGATCTCGGAGTCGCTCGGCCCGGTGTGGTCCGTCCGGAGCTGCCTGGTTGGATGACTGCATGACGGATTGGTCGACACTCACGGACGCGTGTGGTTCCGCGGAACACGTGCCCGGTCTCTTGGACCGGTTCGAGGCCGATCCGAGCGGCGTGTGGTCCGAGCTGATGGACCACCTGTGTCCGCAGCTGGACACCGCCTTCACCGCCAGCTTCGCAGCGATTCCGCGCTTGGCCGAGATCGCGACGGCGGGCAGCCCAGAGACGGTGGGCTGGGTGCTGCTGGCAGCGGGAGCAATCGCTGCGTGTTCTCCTGGGCTGTCCGAGCCCGACAGCCCTCTGACGGTCTTCTCGGCTCCGATTGCGGTCCTGCACGACCTCACTGATCGGCGCTTGAGCCAGACGGTTGAGCCCGAGGAATACGTGAACCTGCTGCAAGCCCTGCTCTCCTTCGAGGGCGTTGAGATGTGGGACCGCTGCCTGGACGGCCTGCGCAGCGGGGAGTACGAGGTCGACTGCCCGTACTGCGGCGCAAACGTGTTCGTCGTGGTCAGACAGGACGACTCCTTCTGCTGCACCGACGACTACGCGTTGCGAGAAGTACAGAAGTCACCCCTCAGGCCGGCGCGGACGCAGCAGCTGGACGGGCTGCCGCGGAGGTTGTTCACGCGGGCAGTGGCAGACGGGCAGGAGGGCTTGGCTCATGGCCTCCGCTACGTGTTCGGGCGAGCCGCCTGTCCGGACTGCCAGACCGACTTCGCGGTGGCCGAGCAGGTGGTCACCGGTTGGACTCCGTGACCGACCCGGGGCTGTGCGCGGGCGGGGATTCGGGTCCGTAGGAGTCGGAAACCGGCCCGTCCATACATGGGTCTCTTGATCGTTTTGATCCGGTTCACGTGCCCGTCGACCACCCCGGAGCTCCAGGGCAGGGTCAGTGCTTCTGGCAGTCCGGGCACCGGCCCGGCTGGCCGATGTCCAGCGCCTCCACCTCCAGGACCTCGGAGGAGGAGCTGACGCGCTCTCCACCCGCACGTCGGTACCGGGAAGCAGCACAGCTTCGACCGTCTTGCTCGTCACGGCAGGAGACACCCTGCCGTGACGATCCGGCGTTCCCGCCCCCGACCTGGCGATCACGGAACTGCGGACAGGGCCAGTCTCAGACAGTGCCCTCGCCCGGCTTGCCGAGGAGAGCCAATTCGTCTTCGGTCAGGCGCAGGCTTCCGGCGGCGATGTTCTCCGCGAGGTGCGCCGGGTTCGTGGTACCGGGAATGGCCAGCACGTGCGGACCGCGGTGGAGGGTCCAGGCGAGCCGTACCTGGGCCGGCGTGGCGTTGTGGGCGCGAGCGACGGAGTGGACCCGCGCGTCGCGCTCCTGACCTGCGGTTGCCTCGCGCCGCAGGCCGGAGACTGCGAAGAACGGGACGAAGGCGATGCCCTGCTCCCAGCACAGGTCCACCAGCCCGCTCTCGTCGGCACGGCGCCAGTCCAGGCCGTAGGAGTTCTGCACGCAGACCACGGGCGCGATCTTCTGGGCCTCGGTCACGTGCTCGGGCAGGACAGCGGAGAGCCCGAGATGCCGAACCAGGCCGGCCTCGCGCAGCTCGGCGAGAGCGCCGAAGTGCTCGACGATCGAGGCCGTGCGGGGGCCGCCGGCGCGCAGGTTCACCACGTCCAGGCAGTCCCGGCCGAGCTGACGCAGGTTCTCCTCCACCTGGCCGCGCAACTGATCGGGGCGGACCGTGTCGAGCCACTCACCGGAGGGATCACGCCCCGGACCGACCTTGGTCACCACGACCACATCGCCGGACCAGGACGAGAGGGCGCGGTTGATGAGCTCGTTCGCGGACCGCAGTGGTGAGAAGTAGAAGGCGGCCGTGTCGACGTGGTTGACCCCCTGCTCGAACGCGCTGTGCAGCAGGCCGACAGCGACATCCCGGTCGATCGGCGCGCCGTCGGAGTTGCCCATCATGCCGTTGCCCGTCAGCCGCATAGCGCCGTAGCCGATGCGATTCACCTCCAGGTCCCCGAGCATCCAGGTGCCTGCTGCCGCTGCTGCGCTCACCGTGCTCCTTCATCCGTCCGTTCGCCAAGTCCCGGAGTATGGGGCCGTCACGGTGTACTGCGACAGGGCATTTGGCTGGGCGAAACGTCACATCTCCATCGGGAACCAACCATCGCCGCACTGCCGTTGGACCTGGCAAGAGAGTGTCGGTCGGGAGAGGCTTTCAGACCTTGTTCCGCTGCCCTGCCGAGGCCGCACACGGTGGAGGCTGCGTCCCGCGCAGGCGGGCAAGGTGATCACCACCCCGCCGGTCGGACGTGGCTCAGACGAGCCAGACGCAACGTGACCTGCCCGCGAGCAGCGACTGGGAAGCGAGGCGAGCAGGTCGCGTTCCGTGCCTGAGTACAGGGTGGGGATTTTCAAGGTTCTGACCGCAGTTCCGTGAATCACGGGGCTCCATCACCCCGGTGGCGGCGGCAGCGGGACCTGGCAGACCCGGCGGTGCCGCGGAGGCCTGGTGGTCCGTCCGGCCGCTGCCGGCGGGACGGACCACCGTCGGGCCGGCGGAGGCCGGCACATGTCGCGCTCAGGCGGTCGCTCAGGCCGTGCCGAGCGGATTGAGCACGGCGAACCGCCAGCAGCCGTCGACGTCTCGGCATGCGACGTTGGCGGTGGTGCCGGTCGGGGTGACACGCTCGCCGTCGGGAGCGGTGATTTCGAGGGTCCAGTCGGTGACCAGCAGCGCGGCCTCGGCGCCGACCAGGGTGTGCCGGGGGATGTTGGTGAGCCGTCCACGGGCGGCGACGGTCCCACTGATCTCCCGGCGCAGCGCCTCGTGACCGGTAATGACCTCGCCGGCCGGCGTGCGCATGGTGGCGCCAGGGGTGAACAGGTCCAGCACACCCTCGACGTCACCGCCGTTCAGGGCAGCCTCGAACGCGACGGGCAGCAGTGCGGGATCGGTGATCGCGGTCTTCACAGTAGTGGGTCCTTACCTGGTGTGTGCCCAACGGGGGCAGGGATGTACGAGCGCGCCGCGGGTCTCAGGGGCGCAGGCCGGTAGTACGCGGCGACGCCACCACGATCCCCTCCAAGGCTCTCTTGCGACGAGGTAGAGTCGGGACCCACCATGGTCAAAATTGGACAACATGACGTCATCGACATCGCCTACCTCAATCCCGACCGGCCGCGGCTGGGCATCGAGGTGCTGACGTTCGACGTCCTGCGCCGCCGCCTGAAAAGGGCGGTCGCCCGCACCGCGAGCCGGCCGGACTTCCATCAACTGCTCCTCGTACGAGGCGGTGAGGCGACCATGATGGTCGATTTCGTCCCCCAGCCCTGTGCACCGGGCAGACTGCTGCATCTGCGGCCCGGTCAGGTCCAGCGGTTCCCGGTCGATGCGGAGGGCCGCCTGGCCGACTTGGATGCCGTGCTGGTGCTGTTCACCGCCGCCTTCCCACCGCGCTTGCCTCAGCTCGCGTCCCTCCTCGACGGCTTCGGCCCGCCCGGCTGGACGCTGTCCCCGGGCAACCACCAGGTCCTCGACCGGGCCCTGGCCGAGATCACGGCCGAGTACCACACCCTTGAGGACAGCCGGGAAGACACGGACGCCGACCTCACCGTCCCACTGCTGCGCCAACTCCTCGGAGCCGTGCTGCTGCGCCTGGCCCGGCTGCCCCATCCGGACCATGCCGCCTCGGCGACGGCCGGCGGCGAGGTCTTCCGTGCCTTCCGGTACGAGCTGGAGCGCTCCTTCGCCGCCACCCGCTCCGTACAGAGGTACGCCGCCCAACTCGGTTACTCACCACGCACCCTGACCCGAGCCTGTCAGGCCGCCACCGGCCGCACCGCCAAAGAACTCATCGACGCCCGCGCCGCTCTGGAGGCGCAGCGCCTGCTCGTGCACACCGACCTGCCAGTGGCCGCGATCGGCCGGATGCTCGGATTCTCCGAACCCGCCAACTTCGGGAAGTTCTTCACCCGCGAGACCGGCGACTCCCCCGGCGGCTTCCGCGCCCGCTGGCGCTAGGCGGCTTCCGCACGCGCTGGCGCTGAAGGGGGATCACCGAGCCAGTGCCGCTGTGACCTCCGTCAGCGATCACGATCGTGTTGCTGACGACGGCCTTCGCGCCGGAACACTCCCGTGCCTGCCCTGCAGTCGTTGCGATGGCCAGGCACAGGCCGGCCAAATGCGAACGACCAGCCGCGTATCGACGTCGATGACGACCTGGTGGTGGGTGGAGTACCAGTAGTTCTTCGACTGCTCGGCCAGCGCATGGTCCCGCGTGGGGACCAAGGTGCCGTCCAGTATGAGCACCGTGTCCTTGCGGAACCGTCGGCGCGATCGCAACGCGAGCAGCGGTGCAACGCGATCGATGATGCGGTCGGCCGCGGATTTGGAGATCCCGAACAATGGCGCCAGCTGGCGCAAGGTCAAGTTGGTGCGACCGTACATCCCACCACATCCGGAGCGCAGGCTTACGCAGATCAGTACCTGTCAGAATTCGCTGGGCGGTCTCATCGCCGGCCGGTACCGTGCGACACGGGACCAAGGGGGATGAGCCGGTGCGCCCAGTGCTGTTGGTGGATGTCGACGGACCGCTGAACCCGTACGCCGCGAAGCCGCATCGTCGACCCGAGGGTTATCAGACCCACCGCCTGCTGACCCCTCGATGGAAGGCCGCTGAGCGGCGTCGACTGGCTTAGTGGGGACTGCCGAGCAAGACCGTCAAGCCGCTGCGGGTGTGGCTCAACCCGAATCACGGCCCGGCGCTGGACGCGCTTCCCTTCGACCTCGTATGGGCGACGACGTGGGAGGAGGAAGCCAATGCCTTCGTCGCACCAGTTCTGGGACTGCCCGAGCTGCCCTTCATCCCCTGGCCCTCGCCTCGACCCGAGCCCGGGGACGGCGTGTTCTGGAAGACGCCTGAGATCGTCGCGTGGGCGAAAGGCCGTGCGTTCGCCTGGTCGACGACGACATCACAGAGGCGGACCGCACCTGGGTGAAGGACCACCACGACGGTCTCGCCCTACTGCTTCGGGTCGACCCACGACGCGGCCTGACCATTGACGACTTCGCCGCGCTGACGGCATGGGCAACCGGCCTTGACTGCCTTCGCATCTGATTGACAACCGGCTGCGACGCCGACAGACATGCGTGATCGTTGCGGGACAGCCCTTGGCCAGAAGACCGGTCAGCACGGCGTCAGGCCGGCAACCGAGCCGGCCGGCCGCCGCTGCGGCAGCCGCCACGGCCGGACAGATAGCGACGCAACGATCCTGCATAGACGCAACGATCCTGCATATCACCCCTGACCTGCGGTTTCACGGAAACGCGGTAAGAACCGTTTCAAGGATCCCCATCGCCCTGCCCACCGGCAACCCTCCGCTGGACGCGACCGGTGCCCCACGACCTCCCCAGCGTCCAGAGGCGCGACGTGGCGCCCCGGTCCGGCGTGGAGGCGGATGGCCCGAAGCGCTGGAACCGGGCGTCCCTTGCCTCCTGCGAGGTTGTCCAAGACACCGCCCAGCGGCCGAGAGCTGCCTGGGTGAAGTGCCGGTCGGCCGGGCGCGTCCCCTCCCCGGCCTGGCCGTCGCCTGGTTGCCTCGCAGTGGGCCGCACGGAACGCGTGCGGCAGGACCACTGCGAGGAGAACGATGTTCCGTCGCTCACGCCGTGTGCGCCTGCGGCTGGCCGGCGCCGTCGCTGCCTGCGTGCTGGCGCTGGCGGCCTGCGGCACGGTCAGCGCAGATCGCGTCGGCACGCACCACGACAAGGGCATGCCCCCTCAGCCACCGCTGTCGACCACCGTCGACGACTGGCAGGACGTGGCCGCTGCTCTAGGCCGTGCCGGGGCCCTGTTCGACGGCAGCGTCTACCGCGTCCCGCTGCCCCGCACGGACCTCACCGTCACCTCACACGGCGTCACCGTGAAACCCGGGCTGGCGCTGAGCGGCTCCGCGAACTTCGCCCGGTACCAGGACGGAACCATGCTCATGGGCGACCTGGTCGTCACCGAACGCGAACTGCCCAAGGTCACCGATGCCCTCCGGCAGGCCGGCATCGCGCAGACGGCCCTGCACAAACACCTCCTCGCGCAGCACCCGGACATCTGGTGGACCCACGTCCACGGCATGGGCGATCCGGTCATCCTGGCCAAAGGTGTGAAGGCGGCCCTGGACGTCACCGGCATCCCACCGACCTCCCAACCGCCTGCCTCCCAACCGCCCCTCGCCCTGGACACGGCCGCCATCGACGCCGCGCTCGGTACCCAGGGCATTACCGGCGGCGGAATCTACCGGTTCATCTTCGCCCGCTCCCAGCCCGTCACCGACGGTCGGCACCTTCTTCCCCACACCCTCGGCATCACCACCGAGATCGGCTTCCAGCCACTCGGCGACAATCGGGCCGCAATCAACGGCGACTTCGTGCTGACCACCGACGAGACCCAGAACGTCATCCGGGCGCTGCGCCGGGGCGGCATCGGCCTCGTCGAACTGCACAACCACGGCCAGGACGAACACCCCCGCCTGTTCTTCCTCCACTTCTGGGCCACCGGCGACGGCGCCACCCTCGCGCAGGCCCTGCGGCCCGCCCTGGAAGCGACCGCGGTGACGCCCGCCTCCTGAACCCGGCGGCGACTTCCACTTACCCGGCACGCCACTGCGGTGGCGGGCCGACGGGCAGCCACGCATCAGCGTGATGCGCTCGCAGCACAGGGCCGTGGTGTTCCGGTTGGTCGCCGCACTGCACACCGGACGCATCCAGGGCCTTCTGGAGGTCATGGCACCGTGCATGGCCCTCATCGCCGCCGGCGACGGGGGCACGACCGCCGTACGGGCCCCCGGGGGCCGAACTAGTGGTGCCGAAGCCGACCGAACAGCGAGCCGGGGCACCACGACCGATGACGACCCGGATCTCCAGCCACTGCGTTCTACCTGACAGGCCTGCACAGCTCGGTGACCGATCACGCCTTGCCCTGCGTCTCGATACTGAGGACATGGAATTTGCCGTCTTCATGACCTTGCCCGGACTGGTCATCCTCCTGACCGTCGTGGCCTTCGCAGACCAGGTGCTTCTCCGTGCCGGGCGGGCCGGGTTGCTGCCGTGGCGGAACAGCGTCCGGCAGGGCCAGATATCGGCGACCGGGTTTGAGCAGCTCCACGCCAGCTTTTCGCCAGGGAAGCAGAACGAACTCACGGAGCGGCAGTCGGCACTGGTGATGCGGGAAGACGAGGAAGACGGAGCGCCGGCGAACCGGACAAGGATCGACCTGGAGAGCGGGACGGCGGTCGTCCGGATGCCGCAGGCCGATCAGTAGTAGGCCACCCTTCACAGTCAGACCTTGAAGAACAAGCTCAGTACGGGAGCCAGAACCGCCGAACCGGCACCCGCTGCAATCTTGTGCCGTGAGGAGCTTGTCCCGCAGGACAGGATCTCGGTGAACAGCGGCGTAGGGGGCTCCGTATCCGTGGTGCGCCTGCGCCCAAGCCTGCAGAGGATGCACTGGGCGCCCCTGCATTAGCTTCGCTCAGCCACCCATCGGTTCCCCTCAGCGGGCGTGCCACACCGCAGAAAGCCCCACAGTTTGGCGATCAACAACAGATCGGTCGTGTGGATGCCACGTGCACACGTCATCCTCGTAACTGCCCTTGTCGGCATTGCCGAGCTCACCGCCTGCTCCTCCAACAGCGACAAGCCGGCTCCCAGCTCCGGCCCCACTCAGAATGGCGACGAGCCGGTCTCCGTTCGAGCCGGTCTCCGTTCCCGCCACGAAGCCGATCATGAAGGAACTCGCCCAGGCCCAGATCACGCAGGCCCTGCTCGGCGGCAGCGAGACCCTTCCCGGTTGGTTCCTTCACGGCGACAAGTCGGTGACCCAAGGGCAGTACTGCAACGGGGCAAAGGAGGGACGACTCCGCCCCGGCGGGCTGGGTCCGCGACGGCCCGGCAGTAAGCGGTCCGCATAACTCTGGGCACGGCAACCAGTCGGTGTCGTCACACAGGCCCCCTCGCCCAGTCCGAGCACGCCGTCCGGTCGGTGAAGAGCTCGTACCCTGCACCGAGTTGCTGCCGCCGGACCAGCTCCCGCTCCCCTGCGCACTCGAGTTCGGGGACGACCAGCCGGTTTTCGGGATCGACCAGCTGGTACTGGCGCCGGGCCCCGGTCGGTGGCTCTCCGCCCGCTCCAGTCGCTGGTGTCAGATCCGGTCGCCCTCTGGGCGCCGCTGCTGGGCCACTTCAGGGGCCTACAGGGAGACCTCCAGGGCGGCTGGTGCCATCCGCGGCCAGCAGCAGGCCGGTGACACTGCGGCCGAGGCTGCCGGGATGCGTGAGTACGCGGCCGCACACGACTGGCTGACCGTCGTGCAACTACCCTCCCACGCGTCGGACTTGAATCGGGTCGAGGGGGGGCGTCTGGTCGCTGATACGGCGTGATCCACTCGCCAATGCCGCCTTCACCGACGACGATCACCTCGAACGCACCCTCCGCCGGGGGACCTGCGCCATATCCAGCTCCGCCCCGACCTCATCGACGGCTGCCTCACTGGCACCGGGCTTGTACTCGCTCCACAGCCGACAACAACCCGAAAAGCTCAGTAGGAGTATCGAAATCCGCACAGAACGGCCATGGTGTGCGTCGTGGCCCGGCAGGGCGGCGTCTCAGCGGACAACCCGCGGCCAGCGGCGAGCAGTAAGTCCGCCGCGTCGCGGACCGTACAGCACGCCTGGAACTCGCCCGCGCTGCCGAGCTGTTTCGCCAGGTGGCGGAGTCCTTCCTCGTGCTCGAGGAGTTGGCTGCGCAGGCCTGCGGCGTCGAGAGGCGGCGAACTCTCTGTATCCATCCGACCACCCTAGCGATCCGCTCGCACCGATCGTGCCGCTTTCTGCATATATCTGCGCGACTGCACACCCGGCCCCCGGCCAGGGCAAGGCCTGCCGGCAGTCGCTCGCGCCGCTGGTGGCGGTGCTGCGACCGGCTCGGGGACCGGCCAGGGCACCGCCTCTACCAGACCACCGCCAGGGGGAGTTCCTGGCTGGGACGCAGCCGGGGAGCATCGAGTCGCCGCGCCGCACATGCCTCCAGACGAGTGCCGCCCCGATGTGACGAGCCCTGGGTCAGCTTTACCGGATCAGGCCGCGCACGCTCCAGGTCCGGCTGGACGTCGACCACGCTCTGCTCGACCGCCCCGCCGGATCGGCGCCGAGGACCTCGCCCTGTGCCTGCGCCTGCGCACCGGCATCCGCGAGGAGCTGGGGGCCACGTCGGCGACATCCGTGTTCGATCGAGCGGCGGCGGCCGGCGGAGTGCGGCGGCGGGGCGATGTGCGCCCCAGGTCGAGGCGACTTGTTCTGGCGACGCGGAAAGTGCCGTACGGGTTGACGTTGGACCGGAACCGTACGGTCGGGCCGCGCCGGTCCTCGTCCGAGAGCTTCTTCGCCCAAGCCGGTTCGGCCAGGACCTGCACTAGCGGAGTACTGCCCCGGCAGGTTGGTCGCGTGTGTGCTCTGGCACCTGCTGAATCGGGTGACGGGTGAAGGCCTCCGGTTGAGGAGTGGAGCTGTCGGGGAACCGCTCCGCCAACCAGGAGGCCTTCGTGTCTCACGATGACGCTGCCTTTGACGCCTCGTGCCCGTCTGCGCCTGACGTGTCTGATGGTTGATGGCGGTGGCTGGTCGCCCGCGCAGCCGAGCGCTACGACGTGTCCTGGCCCTCGGCCGAGGGGTGGGTCGACCGTTACGCCGCCACGCACACGACCATTCCGGCGCCATGCTCCACATCGACGTCGAGAGGCCCGCTGTCTCCGACGGCAGCGGCCGGCGTTACGTCGGGCAACCGTGCGGGGCAAGGGCGCCGACCTCGGCACCGCCCGGACGTGGTGCTGGCAATACAGGACACGACGACATCCACGAAGCCCTCGGCATCCTCGGATGCGTCGTCATCTGCCGGTCTGCCGTCCCGCCGCGACGGCAGACCGGCAGACGGCAGACGGCTCCTTCATCGCGTGCCCCGTGAGCCATACAGAAGCCGGTCAGTGCACCCGTTCACCGCACTCCGCCGGAAACAGGACGGCGCCGGGTGGCAGTTCGTCTGGACGCCGTCCCCTCAGCCGCAGGCACGCTTCGAGAGAGCCCTCCACGGGCGGGTATTCGAGGGCAACCTCGTCCAGGACGGCGATCTCACCGCAGTGGTGCAGTTCCACCGCGTGCACGCCGCCCGGGAAACAGCCGACCAGGACCCCGAAGGCTGCCGTGTCATCGCCGTCGGCGACGCACTCTCAGATCTCGAAACGCCAGTGCTCAGCCGCATCGGCAAGCAACGACCTGCCCCGCCTGCCCAGTCCAGCGAGGAGAGCGGTGCGGTCTCGCAACTGGTGGGCGATAGCGCAGCAGATCGGGACTGCTGTGCCGTGGGACGTCGTCACCCGCGTGTACTCGGCGTGGGGATAGGACGACAGGGCCTCATCGACAAGCCCCAACGCGGTGTCCCGCGCCGCCGGGTGACCCTGCTGAGCGATGTCCAGGAGCAGAGGCGTCGCGACCGCAGCCGCCGGAAACACCGCGGCACTGTGGCCGTGGACGATTCCGCCACCGCCGAGCAGCGAGCCGGCCTCCGCCGCCTCCGCCAGGGTCGCCGCATCGGCCAGCGCGCGAAGTCCGCGGGCGGCACGAGCCGGTTCATACCAGTCAGGATGGCCTGGTACAGCACCCCAGTCCACCGCGTCGATCGCATCCAACACGGCAGCATCCTCGCAGCTGACTGCTACTCATCGCCCCGGGTCCGACGATGCCGTGCGGATCATCCTGTCAGGACTTCTTGACCTGACGGACAGGTCCCGGCACGGTTCTGGGTCGGTGTGCGCCCGCTGCAAAAGGGTTTTGCAGAAGGCCCGGTGGTGGGCAGTCTGCCTGCCTGGAGCGCTGCGAGAAGCTGCTACGGGTTGTGCGGGTGCGGGGCGGGAACGGTCCCGGCGGTGGCCGGCCATGGCGTCTTCCGCTGGCCGAGTGGTTGCTGCTGGTAGCCGTGTACTACCGGTGCCTCCTCACGCAACTACCGGTTCTCGGCGAATGTGCAGGTTGTCATCGCCTCAGACCTGCCCGGCCTGGCAGCGGGCACATCGGTGATGGCGGACGGCACTGACCTCGGCACGGACTGATCGTCCCGCACCGCAGAAGTGCCGTACGTCCTCTCCAGCGCGGCCAGGAGCAAGTCAACGCCGAACACCGGCGCGTGCGGGCCCGGCGACGGCCTGGACGACGGTACGGCTGGACGGCTGGACGGCCTGGACGGCGTGGTGGAGGCCGTCGCCCCTGTGTCGTCAGTCGCGGAGGATCTTCCAGTTCTTCATCCTGGCGAAGGTGCGCTCGACGCACGTGTACCGAATGTGGACGTGTATCGAAGGTGATGGTCACGGGCACGACCTTGGAGTCGACGTTGATGTCGCCGTACGGACGATGGCGGAGGCGCGGGTACCGTCCGTGTGCTTCGTGCTCGGGGTGAGCGCGGCCACGGTCGGCGCGGGATCGTCGGCGTAGAAGCGCAGCACCCGTGCCTCGGCCTGCTTGCCCAGCGGGCGTACGAACCGCACCGGTTCGGAGAGCTCCACGGTGACCGTCGTCTGCCCGCCCACCGACAGGTCCAACGAGCCGTCGCCGCGTGCCTGCGCCAGGCCGGTGCCGCTGGTGATGCGGCGCTCCACGCGGGCGCGGGTGATGAGTTCCGCCGGGATGCGGATGTCCAGCAGCACGCCGTAGCGCAGGCGCAGCGAGCCGTCCGCCGCCACGACGTGCGGGCGTACGACGCAGGAGATGTGCAACGCGATCACGAAGTAGCAGCCCCAGATGTCGATCACGAGGAAGACGGTGCGCACGAGCGGCCAGGGGATGACCAGCGCCAGCGCCACCGTCTCGACGACCGAGACGAAGAGGAAGCCGTAGATCATGGCGGACTGGTTTGCGGCGTACCTCACCGCGAGGTCTCCGGGGCCCGTACCGTGCGGCGGGCGGCGGGCGAGCCAGCGGCAGCAGCTGGTGAAGAGCTTGAGCTCGTGAACGGTGAGGCGGCGGATCACGGCCGGGACCAGCTCCCGGCCGGCCTCCAGCGCCGCGGCCCGGTGAGCCATGCCCTCGCGCACGTGGCGGCGGTAGTCCGCGGTCAGCAGTCCGGCCAGCGCCACGGCAGGCGCCAGCATCGAGGCCTCGACCCCGCGCATCACGGGCACAGGTATGACTGCCCCGGATGCCAGGCACAGCATGAGCACGAGCCTGCCGAGGAGCAGGACGAGCAGGCCCCATCGGACGGTCCTGCGCAGTGCGTTCACCGTGCCCCCCGCTCCTGGAGCAGGGCCATCGCACGGCGCACGACCTCCGCCTGCGCGGGCGGGAGGTCCGCGAAGAGCGCCTGCGCGAACCCCCGCCGTCCTTGTCACCGTCGCGGACGGCGCTCTCGGCCGCGGACCGGGCGACCTCATCCGGCATGATGTCCGCCACCGTTCGGGCCAGTTCCGGGATGCGGGGATCGTCGGGCGCGGCGTCGGCGAGCTCGTCGAGCCGGGCGTAGATCTCGTACGCCCGCGCCATCGCGTTCTCGTCGGTGTTCAGCGTCCGCATCATCGTCTGGAGCCAGGCACGGTGGCCGGCGTCCGCCGTGGCATCCAGGAGAGCGAGCAGCTCGCGCTCCTTTGCCGCCATGGTGGGCTCGGGTCCGGGTCGTGAGGCGGAGAGACGGGCCATGTCGTCGAAGATGACGGCGAGTTCCGGGGAGACCGGGCCCTCGGCCGACAGGCCGCCGGCGTCCGCGCGCTGCAGCAGCTCGGCGAGTCGGGCGCGGCGCTGCCTGATCGCCTCCTCCTGGCGGGCCAGGTCGGCGTCGAGCTCGGCGAGGATCTCGTGCAGGTCCTTGCCCGCGTCGTCGGCGAGTGCGTCGCGGACCTCGTCGAGGCTCAGCCCGAGCTCGGTCAGTCTGCGGATGCGGGCCAGCTCGACGGCGTCGCGCAGGCCGTACGCGCGGTAGCCGTTGGGCTGCCGTCCGGGTTCGGGCAGCAGGCCGATGCGGTGGTAGTGCCGCACGGTGCGGGTGGTGACGCCGGCGATCGCGGCGAGTTCTCCGATACGCATGCCCTCAGTAGAAACGTTGTCGCCGCGACAAGGTCAAGCATGGGATCGGGGCTGGGGAGAGCGCCGAAGCGGGTCCGGGGAGCTCGCCGAGGGCCCGCTGGAGGCTATGGGCGCGACGAGCCGTGACGACCGAGGCCGCCGACGGCCGGGACGGCCGGGATGGCCGCCGATATCGACCCGGCGGCAGCTGATCGACGGGAAAAAGCACCATCCCATGACCTGGTCCTCGCCGTTATGCCACCCGACTGTGCCGCCCGACGGAACGACGAGGGCTCCGTCGAGGGCCTCCTCGGAGAATCGGCGTCGTACGTCGGTGTCGTACGGAGGCAGAGGCGGGCAACGCTCGGCGGACGACGGGCCACGGTCCATACCGCGCCGGTTGGTGGCGGGCCGTCGGCCTGTCGAGTGGCCGACGGCCGGGCATTGCGCTTGCCAGAGGGATGCGGGGCCGGGAAAAGCCTTCGCCCCCCGTCATGCCGGTCCGGCAGGCTCCGGGCCATGACTACCACGCCGTCTTTCATCCCCGGGCTGGAGCTCTCCCGCCGCTTCTACCGCGAAGCCGTCCGGCCGCTGCTGGACGAGGCCGTCCCCGGCGTCCCTCACTCCGCCGCCCGTCTCGGCGGTGGCTCGGAGGTGCTGGCCTTCGACACCGCCCGCTCCGCCGACCACGAGTGGGGACCCCGGCTCCAGCTCTTTCTGCGCCCGCAGGATGTCACCCGCCACGGAGCGGCGATCAAGGACCTGCTCTCCGCACGCCTACCGAAAACCTTCTACGGCTACCCCACGCACTTCGCCCCCACAGCCGAGGCGGGGATCCGCGTCATGCGGGCGACCGACGGTCTGGTGCACCACCGCGTCGACATCACCGACGCGGCCACCTGGTTCACCGCGCAGCTTGGCTTCGACCCCGGTCAGGACGTCACCCTGGCGGACTGGCTGGCCACCCCCACGCAGCGGCTCGCCGAGGTCACCGCCGGCGCCGTCTTCCATGACGGGCTCGGCCGACTCACCCCGGCCCGCGCGCATCTCGCCTGGTACCCGCACGATCTCTGGCTCCACCTGCTCGCCTGCCAGTGGCAGCGCATCTCCCAGGAGGAGGCCTTCGTCGGCCGGTGCGGTGAAGTGGGCGACGAACTCGGCTCCGCCGTCGTCGCCGCCCGCCTTGTCCGCGATCTGATGCGGCTCTGCCTCCTCATGGACCGCCGCTACCCGCCGTACAGCAAATGGCTCGGAAGCGCCTTCGCCCGCACCCCGCAGGCAGCCGTCCTCACGCCCCTCCTTTCCGCGGCCCTTGCCGCCACCGACTGGCACACCCGCGAGCACCACCTGGCCCGCGCCTACGAGGCCGTGGCCGCCGCCCACAACCGGCTCGGCCTCACCGACCTGGTCGACCCCACCACGCGCACCTACCACAGCAGACCCTTCCAGGTCCTGCACGCCGAACGCTTCACTGCGGCGTTGGCGGCCCGTATCACCGACCCGGCCGTCCGCGCACTGCCGCTGACGGGCACCGTCGACCAGTTCGTCGACAGCACCGACGTCCTCAGCACCCCAGGACGGGCTCGAGCGGTGACCCGGGCCACGGCCTCGCCGCTCCTGGAGTCGTGATGTCGTCATCAGGCGCCACGCATGCCGCCCCCCGTAGTCCGGCATGTCGCATGAGACACCTCCCTCTCCGGAGAAGGACGGGGTTCCGAGCCCTGGTGTCCGTCGGCGCGGGCCGGGTGGTGCGGCGTTCCAGGCGCGGCACCGAGACATTCGGGCGCTTCCGGAGATCGGAGCGGGGTCGCCCAGCTGGCGGAGGCGACCGCGCTGGACGGCAAGCTGGTCGTACGGGTCGCCGCGGAACACCTCCGAGCTGCTGCGGAACCTGCTTCAGCGGCGGCGCGCCAGGGCGGGCCGGGCGGCGGTGGGAGCGCGCGTGGGGGCGAGCCTCGCAGCCGCCGTACCGCCTCGCGAGGACCGGACAGGTCACGGCCTCTTCTCGAACAGTTTGACGAGGTGCCGGGTGCGGGCGGTGTCCGGGTGGTCGGGGCCGAGGACCCGGTCCTGGTCGGCGAGCAGGCTGCGCAGGGCCTGGTGGGCGGCGGGCAGTTCGCGGGCCTTGACGAGCCAGTCGACGAGGTCGCTGCGTGCGGCCAGGGCCTGCGGATGGTCGGGATGAAGGAACTTCTCGTAGTCGTCGATCAGCACGGTGAACTCGGTGATCGCACGCTGGACATGACCGGCTTTCCCGAGCAGCATCGCCATGTTGCGCCGGGTACTCAGGGTGTGCGCATTGGCCATCCCCAAGACCCGGGTCTCGATGGGCAACAACTTGCTCAGCTGGACGAGACCGGCCCGGGGATTCACCTCGCCGACCCAACTGGCCAGATTGCCCCGCGCGGTGAGCGTGTCCTCGTCATCGGGCCCGCATTCCCGTTCGAACAGCGGGACCAGTTCGCGGAACGCCCGAATCGCGCCCGGGATGTCGCCGTTCTCGCCCCGCCACCGTGCGAGGTTGCCCCGGGACACGAGAGTCTTGCGGTGATGCGGGCCGTGCACCAGGCCGCGGCGCTCCACCAGCCGCTCGAACTCCCGTAGGGCGGCAGCGGTGTCGCCGGCCTCACCCAGAAAGGCGGCGAAGTTGCCCCAGTCGTCCAGGGCCTCGTCCTCGTCCTCGCCGCACGTGCGGGTGCGCTCGGCGATCAGGCTTCTCAGTTGCTCCGCGGCAAGGGCCGGCCGGCCTGACACGGACAGCCAGACCGCATGTCGTCCGCGCGCGAGGAAGGTGTCCCGGTGCTGTGCGCCCAGGCGTTCGGCGGCGGTGGCGGCGAGTTCCTTGAAATGATCGGCGGCAGCATGGACATGGCCGCTCTGGCCGAGGCTCTCCCCCAGGCCGAACAGCAGGGTGTGCCCGTCCGGCTGCCACAGCGCGTCGCCTCCGCATCTGATGAGTGCGCGGGCGTTGTGCCGCAGCGACTCGTCCAGTTCGGGCCTGAAGCTCCTGTTCGCCATGTCCACGACTGCGTCGGCGACCGCCCGTACCCGCCGGGCCCAGGGCTGCGCCGCCGCCGGGTCGTGCTGCATCGCTTCCCGGGTCGCCCGCTGTACCAGGGCGTGCGCCTTCACCTCGCGCCATTGGTCGGCCTGGTCGTCGGTGACCAGGTTGAGCCGGTGCAGCACCCGCAGGGATCTGCGCACCTCCCGGGCCCGTACCGCGCGCCCGAGCAGCTCCTCCAGGCAGGCCAGCGTCGCGGGCGCGGTGAACAGGTCCCGCGGCATCCCGGCCGGATCCAGCAGCGAGGCCAGGAGCATCACAGCCGGCACGACACCTCCGGGCATCAGGCGTGAGGCCAGGTCCAGCGAGATGGCCCAGGTGGTCTCCACCGGGTCCGGGTACGGTTCCGGGAACTCGGCAGGCCGGGGAAACAGCTCCTCCAGGCGGGTGCGGTACTCGGCGAACTCCGCGCGGTAGGCCTCGACGGTCATGCCCTCCTGGAGCAGGTAGGCGGCCGCGTGCGACAGCGCCAGCGGCAGTCGCCCCAGTTCCTCGGCCAGTTCGGACAGCTGGCTGTCGGGCGGGATACTCGGACCGCTTCTCCGGCGTCGGCCCGTATGACCGGCGAGCTTGCCGCGCAGAAACGTCAGCGCCTGCTCGGGGGTGTACGTGCCGACCTCGATGACCCGTCTCCCCTCCCGCCACAGCCCTTCGTCGCGGTAGCGGGTGGTCACGATCACCTGGCCCGCTTCCGTCGGCTCCGGCCACCACGGCAGCACCTCCGTCGGCAGCTGGACGTCGTCCAGCACGATCAGCCACTGCTGCGTGGTGACCGACAGCCACTCCATCAACTGCTCGGCCGCCCGTTCCGGCTCGCCGGCGTCGGCCCCCAGCAACCGGGCCGCGGCCTGTGCGTACGCCGTCACGACCTGGTGCACGTCGCGGGCGGACACCCATATGATCAACCGCAGTTCGGGCCGGCGCCAGACCTGCCACACATAGTGGGCGGCCAGCTGTGTCTTGCCGACTCCACCCAGCCCGGACAGCACCCGCTCGCGTTGTGTGAGCACCACCGACTGACCGGCCTCGACGGCCTCGGACACGGGGGCCAGCTCGGGGCGCTTCACGAACGTGTCCGCCGTGCCGGGGGGCCTGCCGATCCGCACCAACCCCGCCTCCGGGCCGGTCGCACGGCCGACCGCGTCGTAGAAGCGCGCCTGCCAGTACTGCGGCGTGGCCAGCGCACCGGGCAGGTCAGGGTTGCCGTCCTGGCGGTGCAGGCAGGCGGTGACGAACGACTCCAGCGTCTTCCTGCGGACCATGTGCCTGGCGGCCAGCAGGTTGCTCACGGTCTGGTCGGAGATCGGCTGCGTCTGGTCGCTGAACTCGGACCGGCGCGCCACCTCGGCCGGGGCGAGGTTCCCGGCCCGCGCCAGCAGATCCCGCAGCACCTTCGCCCCGCGTTCACGCGCCGCCCTTTGTGCGGCGTCGTCCTGTGTGCCCATGCCCCCCACTCGCCCTCGTTCTCGCAGTCCCGTTCTCGCAGTCCCGTGCCAAGTTCCGCCAAGTTCCGGGGCTTGGCCCATGCGCCCCGCCCAGGACGTGTACTGACGCCTGCCACCCCGCACACGCAACGACACGACGACACCAGGAGGTTCGCCATGACCCGCATCCGCCCTTGCCGCCGCCAGGCACACCGAGACATCCCCCGGCTCGCCCCCACCCTCGCCAGCGCCGCGCTCGCCGGCGTGGTCCGCGCGGTGATCGGCTGCCTGGTCGAACACTTGGGCCGCCTGTGGCCGTGACTCCCGCTGCTCGCCTCCCGCTCGCGGCAGCCCGGCGCGCCAGACGCCGTCCCTCTCACCCAGATCCTGCGCAGAGCAGTCGTATCCCAGCTCCTCCATGACTGCCACGGTTTGTCGGAAACCGGTCGGAACTGCGCATGCCCTGCTGCGAAATGAGCGCGGTCTCCCCGCGTATCGCGTGGCCGGCCGCCGGGCCGGTTGCCCGGCTGAAGGGTGTCAGAGAAGGCCCGTCACCAGGGATGTGAGCCGGTGGCGGGGCGGTGGCGCACTCTCCGGGACTGGGGTGGGCGCCCTGACGGTCGTCCCGTGAACACACGCGGCGTGAGATCGCCACCAGCGGCATGCAGGCGCAGCTTCATTTCCGCCGCTGTCGGGCGTCCGGGCATCGCCATGACGGGGATCGGCATCGGCTGGCTGATGCACGCACGCACCGGGTCGTATGCCGCCGCGGGTCTCGTCGGTGGCGGGTTCGCTGTCGCGGACGCCGTCACCGGTCCCCAACTCGGGCGCAATGTCGGCCGGTTCGGGCAGGCGCGATTGCTCCCCTGTGCGCTGGGCGCACACGCCGAGGCCGTGGCGCTGCTGCTGGTCGGCGCCCTTCCGGACCTCGTCGCCGGAGTGCTCGTCGGGGCGACGCTGCCCCAGCTCGGCGCCCTGCCCGCCGCTCGCTGGTCCGCCCTGCCGTCCGGCGAACGCGCTGCCGGTCTGCCCACCGCCTTCGCTGTGGAGGCGCTCGTCACGGGCGTAGTCCTACCTGCTCGGCCCAGCCCTGGCGAGCGTCCTAGGTGCGGCGGGCCGCCCGGGCGCCCGGGTGCTACTCGCCGCCTCGCACGTCGTCGGCGGCGGGCTCGCGGCGGTCGTGGGGCGGGTGGTGGACGTGGGCGGTGCGCACGGCGGTTTCGGTGTGGCGGCAGGGGCCGCGCTGGTGATGACGACCCTGGCGCTTGATGCTGCTGCGGGAGTCATCACCAGACATGCCGAAGGCGTTCGCGCCCACTGAAGCCACGGTGCCGAATCCGTCGGCCACAGGGCGGGATTCGTCCACGAACCGCGAGGCACGCTGAACCCTCAGTCGCCGTTCCACAGCGTCCAGTTTCCCCCAGTACCACCTCGCCGACGAGGGTTCTGGGGAACCGTAGCCAGCGCAATAGCCGATCAGCTCGCCAACCGCAGGCACAAAGGCCGTCGAGGAGGCCGTCCACCTACGTCCGACCGCGAGTCACACAAACGACGCAATACCGTCGAACACTGCATCAACGGCCTGAAGAACTGGAGTGGCCTGGCAATCCGCCGTGAGAAGACCGCCATTGTTTTTGCTCGCCGGACTTCATATCGCCGGCATCTTCATCCGGCCCTCTCGCTGATCCGAGAGGAGCCATTTGACGAGCGTCAGTTCCAGGGTTCCCGGTAGGGGTTTTCACCCAGCAGCTTCGCTGCGGCCACGCAGAGGTCTTCGCCGAAGAGTTGGTTGCTGCCCCATTCGGAGCCCCACAGGTCGGACGCGGCCTGGGCCACAGCGCGCCAGGAGTAGTCCTCATCGCATCGCCACGTGCGGATCTGAGCAGCCATCTCCGGTGTGATCGTCGCCGGGTCAACAGTGTTGTGTGTCATCCCAGCGACCCTAGGGAGGTTGCGGAGAAGGTGACCACCGGATTACGCCCTCGGCCGCCCGGCGGACGGGTCCAGGACTTCGCCCTCAGGAATCGGCAGGCCGCGACCAGATCCGATCCGGCACGGCGTTCGTGCCCCCGGCTACCAGCTCTAGTTGTAGTTCGTGATCGAGAGAGGGGCGTCGACGAGGAACGGCCGCTATTCCAGCCACATCCCCTCGCGCATGATGACTCGCCCGCGTAGCTCCGGCTCGCCACGCCAAGCGCGCACAGTCCTCGGGGCCACGCGTATATACAGAAAGGAACCGTCTTCCCGGCGTGGGTCCCACCCGAACTTGTCGGCGAACGCCTCCGCCGCGCCTTCGGGCACCTCCTGGTCCGCGAAGCACTCCGCCTCACCCTGGAGGAGCACCACGTCGAAGGTGTCCGGTAGCGCCAGGCGCACGCGCGGCTCTTCGCGGACGTTCCGCGCAGTCACGGAAGTGGCACTGGTGCACATCCACACCGCTTGCCCATCCCACGAGAACCACAGCGGCACCTGGTGCGGCCCATGGTCAGGGTGAGCCGTCGACACCCATACATCCCGCTCGGTAGCGAGCCGCTCCAGAGCGTCGCGCATACGCTCCGCCGTCTGGCGAGGGACGATTCCCGTGGTCTCCATGAGGACCGACCCTAGCCACGCGGGCGCGCAGCGCGCCTGAGGCGCAGGACCTACTCCCAGCGACCGATGAACCCCTCGGCCTTTGGCTCGGGGCGACCAAATTCGGTGCCCGGATCGGCCGGCGCAAGTGCTCAGTCACAGTTGTCTCCGGTGGTGGCCGAACCGCTCCCTCGACCGCGTCTACCCGGGTCCTGTTCCAAGTTCGGTCTGAAGCGGTGCTGCGCGTACCGTCAGTCGGTGCAGGTAGCTGTGGCGGGCGTCGGACGACCGTAGACCCCATGCCAGCAGCATGCCGGTGGACAGTGCTGTCACGTGGCCGACGGGAGTGACCCCCAGCATGGTCAGGCCGCTCGTGATGTGCGGTGCGCGCACCGCGAGCGCGGCGAGCGCGGTCCATCGGTGCCAACGCCGGGCCCCCGCTGCCGCCACGGCGGCAAGGGCCGAGACGATCACGTAGGACGGGCCGACGTCCAGCGTCGCACGCAGCGTCGGGTCTGCTTGGGCCGCCGCGATCCGCGCTGCCAGCAGCCCTTCGCTCACCAGTGTGCCGAGGATTTGGCCGGCCGCGATCAGCGCGACCGCCCGCATGTTGCCGAACCGGATGACGAGAAACGCCAGTATGGCCCCGGCGAAGGCGATGCTGCGCAGACAGGCCCAGGGGTCGGCGCCGAAGAGGAAGGCGGAGGCGATGAGCGCCTCCACAGGATGATCTCCCAGATTGGCCAGGTTGGTCGATGCCCAGGCGTTCACCGCGTGATCACCGCCGTACGTCAGGGAAGACGCGGCGGCGAGCAGGGCAAAGCCCCAGGGCACAGGGGAAAGCCATCGGCGGACGGGGGTCCGGGAGAGATCCATGTGGCCGACCCTGGCAGAGGGTGCCCGCCTCGCGGATCTGACCACGGAATGACCGGCGGATCTCTATCTCTGGACAGAGGCGGATGAACGCCCTCCCGGCTAGGGTCAGATGCATGCGAGTCAAGTCATGAGGGTGAGGCATGATGCGTCCTACGCCAGGGGGCTGACGCCGACTCAGCTGATCGGTCTGGATGTGCTTTTGGCCATGGTCCTGGTGGCCTCGACCGTCTTGTGGTGGACGCTTGGCACGAACCGCACGGGCTGGCCGGCATGGCAGACCGTGCTGACGGGCTCGTTGGGTGTGGCTGTCGCCGTCCGGCGGCTGCTGCCCCTGCCCGCACTGGCGGTGGGGTCGGTGGTGATGGCCACCGACGGCGGGCTCAGCCTGACGGGGGTGGTGGGGACTGCCTTGCTGGTGTACGGGGTGGCGGTCGACCGCCCCGCGCGTGTCGCGGCGTACGCGGGCGCGGTGGCAGGCGCCGCACAACTCGCCTTGATGATCCCTATGCGGGGCATAACAGGGTTCAGCTTCTGGGGGTGGCCGGGGATGATCCAAGTCCTCATCGTCGAGGCCGCCGCCTGGGCGATCGGATGGTCCACCAGACAGGGCCGCGCCTACACCCGAGGCCTGGTCGAGCAGGCCGAAGAGCGGGCACAGCTCCTCCTCGTCGAGGAACGCATGCGCATCGCCCGGGAGTTGCACGACGTCGTCGCGCACAGCCTGAGCATCGTCGCGGTCCAGGCGGGCGTCGGCCACCACGTCATCGGCAGCCGACCTGACGAGGCCGCGAAGTCCCTCTCCGCGATCGAGACAACGAGCAGGGCCGCCCTGGGAGAGCTGCGTTCGCTGCTGGGTGTCCTGCGCGAACATGACGGTGCCGAATGGCTGCCCGGCGGCCTCGACGACCTCAGCACGCTCCTTGAACAGACCCGACGGGCCGGTGTCCAGGTCGAGTTGACGATCAGTGGTCACCCGCACCCCCTGCCCCGAGGTGTGGACCGCGCCGCCTACCGCATCGTGCAGGAAGCCCTGACCAACGTCGTCAAGCATGCCCGCACCAGCCACGCCCGGGCGACGGTCGTCCATGATCCGGGCGAGGTCGCTCTCACGGTCGTCGATGCCGGAGCCGGCCGCACGACCACTCCGATCACCGAGGGCCACGGCCTGACCGGCATGAAGGAACGCGCCGCCCTCTACGGCGGCGAGGTCCACGCCGGCCCGCTCTCCCCGCACGGCTTTCGCGTCACCGCCCGGCTGCCGTACGCCACGGACGAGCGAACAGCCCAACTCACCGTGGGCGCCGACCTGGAGAGTGCATGACGGTGCGGGTCGTCGTGGTGGACGACGAGACGCTGGTGCGTGCCGGGTTCCGTGTGCTGATCGAGTCGGAGGAAGATCTCCAGGTCGTCGGCGAGGCGGCCGACGGGACCCAGGCGGTCAGGGTGATCCGCGAACTGCGTCCCGATGTAGCCCTGATGGACATCCGGATGCCGGGGCTCAATGGCATCGAGGCCATCCGCACGCTGCTCGGTGGCCCGTCTCCGGTGCCCGTCCACGTCCTGGTGCTCACCACCTTCGACCTGGACGAGTACGTCTTCGAGGCGCTCCGCGCAGGCGCCGCGGGCTTTCTCCTCAAGGACACTCCACCCGCACGCCTGATCGACGCAGTGCGGGTGATCGCCACCGGGGAGTCGCTGCTGTCACCCGGCGTCACCCGCAGGCTCATCGAGACCTGCGTCCGCCGCCCCGGCTACCCCGGCCCGGTCACCCGCACCCTGGACAGAGTGACCGGCCGCGAGCGTGACGTGCTGGGTCTGATCGCGCGTGGCCTGTCCAACAACTAAATCGCAGCCGAGCTGTATCTGACCGTCGGCACGGTCAAGACCCACGTCAGCCATTTGCTGACGAAGCTGGGGGCCAGGGATCGGGCCCAACTCGTCATCGCCGCCTACGAAAGCGGACTGGCAGGGCCCGCACGTCGTTGAAGCAGGACGAGCAGGACCCAGTTGCGGGGCAGGAGATTCATGCCTCGGCCGGTGCGATCCACCTTCGCCATGGTCGCACTCCGTCGGCCTCGCCCCCCCCCGCGCCTGTCAAGGACAAGCCCCAATGTTGACCGAGCAGAACCAACCGGGACGGGGGCGGCGAAGGATGAGTGCGGGCAGGTGGGTTACATTCATGGTCGCCTTCGCAAGTACCACTGCCTGAGGAACTGCTCGTGTCTCAAATACCGCCCCGGAGCGGCCTGGACGCCTCGTACACCTCGGCGCAGATACGACGCAACCGCCTGATCTTCCTCGGTATGGTCCTTGTCCTCGCGGGCATGGTGGCGTTCTGGGCCTTGGGCCCGTACGACACGAAGGACCAGTCCGCGACGCTCAGGGCCGGTGACTGCTTCCAGAACATCGGGACGAACAAGGAAGCGAAGGCCAAGAAGCTCGACTGCACCGACCCGCACGCCGACTACAAGGTCTTGAAGATGGTCAAGGACGCAGTCGTCGACACCTTGGCATGCTCCGACGTCCCTGGCACGACCGGCTCGCTCACTCAGTCGGACCCCGGAAACTGGTTCGTCGTCTGCTTCAAGGACAACGACGAGAAGGGCCACTGAACCGCCCCTTGGTACCGCCCCTTGGTACGACGGAAAAGCCGTTGAAGCAGCGACCAGCCGGCCGCAAGGCTGCCGTCATGGGTTCCCCGAACTTCACCGCGCCGCCATCCGATCCCGAACCCCCTGCCGTCGACGCATTCCTCTCTGCCGTCGACCACTCGATGAACAGCAACACCTTGCTGCTCACGGCGGATTGCGACATGCCCGTCGTCGCCGGGAACCGCCAGGAAGTCCTGCACGCTTTCCTGCGCAGTGCCCTGTTCCAGCAGCTGATGCTTACCGCTGACGCGCGCCGCAACTGGTACAATCTGATGGACGAGTACGACAGCGAGCCCTTCGAGCATCCGCTCCTGCGCGAGGGCTTCCGCGCCACGGTCAGCCCACTGGACCATGCAGGCTTCCTGGCCCGGCTGCGCTGGATGCTGTGCGAGGCCTTCAGCCCCTACGGCCACCAGTACCCGGCGGCGGACGCCGAGCAGCTGGTGCGCGGCTTCGCCCGGGAACTGCTCGGCGCAGACGGCCCGGCATGGTCCTTCGCCGCTGTCAGCCCCGATTTTCTGCGCTCCACCGGCTACTACAGTGGAGAGGAGCCGCAGCCCCCGGTGTACTTCGACGGCGGTGGCTCCGACACCGCCACGCTCGTCCACCGGGACCGCACCTTCCACCTGCTGCTGACGAACGGCTCCCCCTGAGAGGGCCTGGTCTGGGGCGTCAGCCTCCGTGTCAGATGGATCATTCACACATCGCGAAACACCGGCGCGAGCGCGGCCGTCCCGGCATCTGCGCTGCGTGCGTGCCAGGCCTGCTTCGGCGCGGTAGCGGTTGAGTACGATCGCAGCGTGTGGACGTCCGCGTGAGGGCGGTGCCGTGGTCGGCTGGGAGGGATCTGTGCCTGACGGCGAAGCCGGTGCGTCGGCTGAGGCCCGGCCGGGTGGACGGCCAGGGCTGTCCATCGAAGACGCAGTCCGGCCCGGGTACGGGACACTCGTGCTGTCTCGGGCCCGGGCAGGTTATCGCGACGCCCTCCGTGGCTATGCCGTGCTGCTCGACCACGCGCAGGTGGGCAGCATCCGTCGAGGGCAGACACTGCGTTTTGACGTGCCATCGGGACCACATCGTCTGCAGCTGCGGATCGCCTGGTGTTCCAGTCCGCCTCTCACCGCCGTGGTCGAGCCGGGCAGTACGGTCTACTTCTGCTGCGCGCCGGGCGGTCACCCGTTCGACGGGCTCGACGACGTCCTCGGCCACCCGGACAGCTACATCGCCCTGCAGCAGACGCCCGAGCCGGCTGACATGGAGAGGATCCGGCTGGACCGGAGCGGACGCGTACTGATGGGCGCGTACTCCGGCCTTCTCGGAGGAGGCATCACCGTCGTAGCAGCCCAGGTCTGGCACCTTCCAGGCCCGGTTGGCGGCGCGAGTCTGGCCGTCACTCTCCTCTCGCTCATCGTCGCCCAACTCGGCCGCCACTACAGGACCAGACAGCGCCGTCGCAAGTGATCACCCGTGCAGCCGACGTACTGCTCCGCCGGCTGGGGGCTGCAGTGGTCGGCTCGATGCCGAGCACCTCCAGTGGCGGTGGTTGCACCGCGCACCTCGACGTGCCGATGTCGCCGTCCCCCCAGTTCTACGAACTTGAAAGACACGTGTGGGTGCCGAGGAAACACATCGAACGGATCGTCTGCGAGGACCGGGAGGAGACGAGCACTCGGGATCGGGGCATGGCTCAACATCCGGCGGAGCAGGGCTGCGGCAGTGTCATCCGAGCGCGTCGAGCAGCTCTCCGCCATCGCCATGCGCTGAGCACAAGTCGCGCTTCGGAGCCGACTGGGCTGCCCCACTCGAGCGACAGCGTCAAGTGGCAGTGCCAACCCAATACGATCAGCACGGGCTCCGACGCCCTTTAGGTCACCAGCTTCTGGCCGCCTGGGGTCGGCACCTGGTCGGGGTCAAGCGCCCATGTGTAGCGCGCGCACCGAGAAGACGAAGACTGGCCCGGGCGTCTCCTCATGGCCGGTCATTCCCACCGTGCGTTGATCGCCTCGAACCCGTGGGCGGCGGCGAGCAGGGGTGTTCAGTGCCAACGGCTCGATACAGGGCGGAGAGGCCTGCAGGCGCCGCCATGACCTGCAGAAACAGCATGCGGTGCTCTACTGCCGTTTCCCGGAACCGCCGCCCGCCGGGGCGGCGGACCGCTGGTGTGGGATGTTGCGGGGGTCAGCCGGCCCTGGTCGGTTCGTCGGCTGCGCGCCCGGTCATGGACCCGGGGAAGGGCGCAGCAGGCATCGGTGGCACGGAGCGCGGCCCTTCCGGGGGAACCGGAGGTCCCTCAGGCGTACTCCGGCTGCCACATGACGTCCTTCACCTGCTGGATGACGTCGTCCAGCGGGGCGCGCGCCACTCCGTCCTCGGCGGCGCGGCGGGCGACCGCCACGGCCACCGTCGCCGACGAAGTGCGCATGTTCTGCACCTGCGGCAGCAGCGGGGCGCCAGGACCGGACAGGTCGGCTAGGCCCGCCACCGCCTCGGCCGCGGCCTGGAGCATCCCGTCGGTGATCCGGGAAGCGCGTGCCACGACGGCCCCCAGGCCCAGGCCGGGGTAGACCAGAGCGTTGTTGGCCTGCTCGATGACATACGAGGTGCCGTCCAGCTCCACCGGAGGAAACGGGACACCGGCCGCGACGAGGGCCTGCCGTCGGTCCACCGCAGGACGTCCTCCGGCAATGCCTCTGTCTTGGCGGTGGGGTTGGACAGCGGCAGCACCACCGGCCGCTCCACGTGCTCGGCCATGGACCGGACGACGTTCTCGGTGAAGGCCCCGCCCACAGTGGAAGTGCCGACCAGCACGGTCGGGTGGACCCGGTCGACGACCGCCTGCAGGCCCACGGACTGGTCGCTGCCTTCGCACCACTCGTCGTCGGGGCGGGCGTAGAGCCGCTGGTAGTCGCGCAGCCCGTCGGTGGACGCAGCAGCAGTCCCTGCCGGTCCACGCACCAGATCCGGGACACCGCCTCCTGACCCTCCAGTCCGTCGCGGACCATGGCGTCGCGCAGTTGGTCGGCGATGCCCACCCCGGCGGTGCCCGCGCCGAAGACCACCACCCGCTGCTCGCGCATCGGGGTACCGGACAGGCGCGCCGCGTTCAGCACACAGGCCAGGGTGATGGCACCGGTGCCCTGCATGTCGTCGTTGAACGTGCACACCTTCGCCCCGTATGTCTCCAGCAGCCGACGGCCGTTGCCGGGTCCGAAGTCCTCCCAGTGCAGCAGCGCGTGCGGAAACAGGTCCCGCACGGTGTCAGCGACCCGCGCGCTCCAGGAGCCCAGCCACCGCGTCACATGTTCCAGTCGCCGCATCGGGGATCGGCTGTGTGGCCGTCTGACGGATGGCGCCGCCTCTGGCCGTCAGGCAGAGCGAGCTCGGTGCGGTCGCACGCACGCGGACACCCGGTGTACGCGGCCACCGGGGCCCTGGCGGTTCCTTCTTGCGCCGTACCGGCTCCCGGCGGGAGGTGTGCGCGGGTCAGACGGTGTGCCGTCCCCCGCCCACGGTGAGTACGTCACCGGTGGTGTACGCGGCGTTGGCGAGGTAGTGCACGGCCTCGGCCACGTCGGCGGGCGAGCCGACGCGGTGCAGCGGGGTGTTCGCGGTGATCCATTCACGGGAGCTCTCCCCCACCTGCTCGGCCCCGTCGTACCACGACGTGTCGATCAGGCCGGGAGCGACCGCGTAATCGGCCGCCCGCAGGTCGTGCAGCGGGATGAAGCGGGTGGTGCCCGCGTTGTTCACCAGGATGTCGAGCCGGCCGTACGCCTCGACGGGGCGGAGCATAATCCATCGCTAGATGGAATTAGCATTCCGAGATGCAGAATTCCTTCTGCGTGACTGTTCGATTCCGGGCGCTGGAATTGGGTCGGCCGTGGTCACCGCGCCACGCGGTAGCGGAGGTAGACGAATCTCGAGCTGAAGGTGCGCGTCTCGACGAGTTCGACATCCACTCGATTCCCGCGCCTGGGAAAGAACGGAATGCCACCGCCAACCAGCACCGGGTAGACCATGGCGCGGTACTCATCGATCAGCCCCAACGCGGCCGCCTCGGCGGCCAGAGTCGCGCCGCCGATCGCGATGTCACCTTCCCCCGGCTCGGCCCGCAACCGCTCGATCTCCTCCGCCAGGCCGCCCGGGGCCAGGCGGGCATTGCCCTGCACCGCCGACAGCGTGGTCGAGAACACCACCTTCGGGAGCGGCTTCCAGAGTGCGGCCCACTCGAGCATTGACTCGTCGAGCGATGGATCCTGGTCGGCGGTCTCCCAGTACAGCATCGTCTCGTACAGCCGTCGTCCCAACAGGTGGACGCCGACCTCTCGGATCTCGTCGATCCAGAAGCGAAAGACCTCCTCGTCGGGCGCCGTCCAGTCGAAGTCGCCGTCCGGCCCGACGATGTAGCCGTCGAGTGAGACGTTCATCGAATAGGTCACGCTGCGCATGAGAAGTCCTCCTGGGTGAGGGTTCGACAGTACGACCGCCGGACGCCCCAGAACTCATCGCGGCCGGCAGAATCCCCCTGACGACGGGCGCGGCTGGACCGAACTCTCGCCGTCCCCGGGATCGCGCTGCGGTGCGGGGGCTGGGCTGACGCGTGTGCAGGTCGGCACGTCGTGACCGGCCGGGGTGAGGCGGGCGGCCCACAGGATGGGCCGTTCCTCGTACGCCGGCAGCTCCGCCCGTGTCTGCCGGTCGACCGGCTCCGCCAGCCCGTGCCTGACATCGGTTCCAGCGACCGCTGACGGCGCGAGAGAAGGTCGCCCGACGACAAGTGACGATGCAGCGGACGCGTGGTGCCGTCCCGTACGAACAAGCCCTTCGGGCCGGCTTCGGGACGGACGGCGTTCCCGCAGGACGGCGGTCCGCCTATCCCCCCCTTCCTCCTGCCCAGGGGGCCTCCCCTCTTCCCCACCCCGCATCACGGCGGCTGCCAGACATCGGTGCGGACCCCAGATCCGTAAAGGCAACCTTTACACGTGGTCGATTCCTCGATGAGCCTTGCCGCTCTGAGCGCCACGCTGGCCGAACAGGCCTCGTCCCTGGCAGAAGCGGTCGGCAGCCCCCTGACACCTCCCGACTACCTCGACCTGGTCCGGCGCTCGCAGGGCGTCGACGCTCTGGCGGAGCAGGTCCTCAGACTGTGCGTGCAGCAATCCCGGGACGCCGGCCACACCTGGCAGGAGATCGGGGACCTGCTCGGGGTCACCCGTCAGGCCGCGTTCCAGCGGTTCGGCAAGCCCATCGATCCCCGAACGGGAGAGCCCATGGACAAGACCGTACGCATGACCGACGCCCCGGTGCGCGCGATCAAGATCGTCACGGACGTCCTGGAGGGACGCATGGAGGAGGCGAGGCTGTCCTTCAACGCCCAGGTCATGGAGGCGTTCACCGACGAGGTACGGGGAAGCGGGCTGGCCACGGTCGCCGGCATGGTGGGCGCGTTCGAAGGCTCCGGCGAAGGGGAACCGTTCGTCCGGCGCGTCGGCGACCACACGGTTGTCGACGTGCCGCTGCGCTACGAGGCCGGCGACATGAAGGCCCGCGTCGCGTTCGACGCCGACGAGAAGGTCGCGGGCCTCTTCATCCTGGCGTGCCCGAGACCCCGTAACAGCTCGGCCGCCTCGCTCTCTGTCGATGGCCCTGCTCAGAGGAAGCATTCCCATGCCCGCAGACCCCTCAGCCCGTCACCAGCCGTGCCATGGGCTGCGCTCTTGCCGCTGATCGCACTTCCGGCCGTCCTCTGCATGATCGACGTCGTCCGACACCCGAACACCGAAACCTGACGGAACCTGACAGCTCAGACACGGCTCGTGATCTGTGCATTCGGGAACATCCTCGGGCTCATCGCCGGGCTCATCGCCTATCCGAAGTACGGACGGAATCAGGACCGCCAAGGATGGCGTCCCTGAGAATGGATCCCGTGTGTCTGGGCGGGCGAATACGCCGTTGCTGGGTGAAGCTGAAGGCGTGAGCATCAGTAGCGAGCGCCCGGTAGACGCCGAGCAGATCTACGCAGCGTTGGCCGCTCTTGCGGCTGAGCCCGTGGCAGATGCGGAGAAGCGACCCGAGGGACCGCGGGAAGAAGACCGCCTGCACCTTCTGGGCAGGCTGCTGGCGAAAACCGAGTTCGAGATCACCGCCGCAACCCGTCTGACCGAGGAAGGAGAGATCGAGGACGTCCTTGAGACAACGCTCGGCTGGGGGCAACAGCTGGGAGCGGATCCCGGTCTCGCGGTCAACGTCCTGACGAACCGGCTGCAGCGCACCGCGCTGCAGGTCTCCGAAACCGAGACAGAAGAAGTGCCACCCGGCCGGGAGGCGGCCTTCGCCGCTGCCATGACAGCGGTGTACGCGCTCAGCGCCCAGTTGCACGCCGAGCGCGGCGACACAGAGGGAACCCGACACGCTCTGAGCGGGGCGGAGGAAGCCCTCATCGACATCCTGCAAGGCATCCATGACCTGCGCGTCGCCATTGGCGACGCCCCCGGGTCCGAGAACGAAGCCGACACCTGAGCCGCTCGGCACCTGACCTGCAAGAGCCGACGCAGTAGGGCGTCAGCGTGGCCGGCCGGGTGGCGCTCGCTCCGGAGCTGGAGACATCCTGCGGCCACGATCGTCGCGCGCGGGACAGGAGCCTTGCATAGCTGCCCCCAAGGGAAACGTCACCCGCAGGCAGAGTGCACTCACATTTGTTCAGAAGCGGTCGAATAGCAATAAAACCCCCGCCTCCTCGGCCGCGTCCCTAGGCTCGCCGGACAGTCCGCCGACATATGACTCACGGAGGTTCTGCGTGCTGCACCCACCCCCAGAGGACGCGCAACGGCTCGTCCTGCCCAACGGGTTCGATGCCGTCGTCCGCGTGCTCGACCGGTACGTCGCCGACCGACGGGCCGGCCTGCCGTGGCGGGTACGCTCCCGCGGGCGCCGGCTACCGGCCGTGCTCCTCGCCCGTGCACCGGAGGGCGACCCGGCGGCAGGCACCGCCGAACCGGACCCGGCACTCGCCGCGCTGGTCCTGGCGTACGGTCAGCGGCTGCTGTCCACGGGGCATGAGCCGGTCCAGCACCTCGCCGGCCTGGCACCGCACGCGGTCGTCGACGACGCCCTCCTCGCCAGGGGCGGTCCGCGGGAGGACGAAGCGGGCGGCCCACACGTACTGCTCCTGGACGAAGTGGCCCGTCAGCTGCGCACCTCCATGCCGGACGGGGCCGGGGCGTTACGGCTGCGCGAGTTCGGCACGCTCCTGGCGGTACTGCGGGCCCCGCTACCGCCGGAAGACGACACCGAGGGCGGCCGGAAAGCTCTGCGGGACATGCTGGTCGACAGGGAGGCCCGCCGGTTCCAGCCGGCCCCTGGAGCCGCGCAGCTCGGTGAGGCCGTCGGTGGACCCTGGGCGACGGCGGTGCGGTGGGTCACCGCTGTACCGGCCGGATGGCTCTGGCGCCTGTGGTACGGCATACGCGTCGACCGGCAGCAGCCTTGGCTGGGTTCCCGGCTGGACCAGCCCGGCCGCAGTTTCCTCGATGCGGCGCTGGCCCTGCGCGCGGCGCACCAGTACTCACGGGCCCATGGCACGGCACAGACCCGGACCCCGGAGTCGGCGGCCATGGCGGCCCGCGACGAAGCGGTGGTCCGCCAGGTTCTGCTCATCGCGCTGATCCACGACCTGGCCAGGGCGGCACGGCCCCCGGCGTGGAGCCGGCGCCGCCCGCGGCGCGGTTGGTCGTTCGTCGTGCTGCTGCCGACCGTGGGCGCCGAGGGATCCGCCTGCCGCAAGTTCCTGGACACCTATGCCGCCACAGCCGGCGACGCCGGCCCCAGCCCCCTGCTGGTACTGGGCGCTGCCACGGATGACATCCCGTCGTACGCCGCCCCTCCTCCCCCGCCCCAGGCCGTACCCGCCCAGAGCGGTGCCCGCGCCCATCGAGCGGGCGGGGCGGTGGCCGCGCTGTTCTCGGCGGCGACGGCCGGCCGGAGCACCGAGGCCGTGCATGTGCTGCCGCTGCCCCGGACCCCGGACGACGGCACCGCGGCGGAGTGGCTGGCCGGGCACCGTGTCGTCAGGACCCGTCGCGCCGGCGCCTGGGACTGGTGGCGGCCTGTGGCCGCCGCCCTCGCGGCCACCCTGTTGTGTGCCGGTGGCTTCGCCGGCTACCGGACCGCCCTGTCCGTCCTGCCCGGCGGACGCTCCGCCGCCTCCTGCCGGCAGGTGGCGACCGGGCAGGTCGTGGGCCTCACCGACGGCAACGACGGCTGCGACCTGGCTCATGGTCTGTACGCGCCGGAGCTGCGGAAGCTGGAGCGGACCCTAGGCCGGCAGAACGCGCTGGTCGACACGGACGGTCCCTACCGCACGCTCGTCTTCTTCGCACCGCTCAGTGTGGGTTCGGAGTCGAAGCGCACCGTGCCCACCGGCTTTCAGATGCTGCGTGGCGCCCTGCTGGCCCAGAAGGAGGTGAACGACCGGCATCTGAAGTCCCAGGTGCCCGTCCGGCTGCTCGTGGCCAACGCGGGCGAATACTTCCGCTACGGCTCGAGCGGCGGTCTCAACACCACCAATCACACGAACGTGGACGTCGCGCAGATGATCCTCGACCGGGCGGGCTCGGACCACATCGCCGCCGTCATGGGCCTGACCCAGAGCCGTCCGGAGTCCCAGCAGGCCACGATCGAACTCGGTGCCAAGGGCCTCGCCGTGCTCGGCACCGGGGTCACGGGCCAACGGATGGTGGAGGGCGAATCACCCGTGTCCTACTTCCAGCTCTCCCCACCCGACGCGCGCATCGCCTCGGTCATGGCCGCCTTCGCCCAGCACTCGCCCCGGCTGGGGGCCCTGGCCAAGCCCACCGCGGGCCACACCGCGCCGGCCGCCGTGGTCGTGTACGACCCCAGCGACAAGTACTTCAGCAACGACCTGGCCAACCGCTTCGACACGGACTACCACGCGGCCGGGCCGGTGTACCGCGTGCCGTACGGCGAGGTGGACGACCGGCGAACCTCCGACGTCGCCCAGACGGTCTGCGCGCTCGTTCACCGGACCAACGGGTTCGTCCTGTACGCGGGCCGCTCCGGCGTGATGGAGGACCTGTTCCACTACATGCAGGGCGATCCGGGGTGCCGCGCCCGCCAGAACCGGGTGGCGGTCATGGCCGAGAGCCCCGCCCCGGAGCTGACCCTGCATCCGGAACGGATGCAGCAGGAGTACGGCGCGCTGACGCTGTTCTACAACCAGTTCAGCCTGCCCGATCCCCAGGGACCGTTCGCCGGACTCTTCCAAGCGGCGTTCCAGCTGTCCGCGGAGAACGACGCGGCCGTCGGCTACGACGCCGTCAATGTCCTCTCCGACGTCATGGACGCCATCTTCACCACTGATCCGGAGTTCACGCCCAGTTCCCTGGTGACCCAGCTCCAGGACCCTGGCGTGTCCCAGTATGTCGGCGAGTCCGGCGTCATCACGCTGAACAGCGACCACAACTACCCGCCGGACAAGGAGATCCACGTCCGCGAGATTCCGCCCAACGGCAAGCCACTCACCGACCTCACCTGCGGTGTGCTCGCCAAGGGCGCACAGCGCGTCACCCACTGGGGCCCCGACGGCCGTTTCCCCTGCCCGACCGACGACGCATCCTGACGCCGCACTGCGCCCGTCCCCTCCCCGCCGGCCGGCCCGCCTCCTTACGCCGTGGTGGGCCTCCGCGGCGAGATCGTCGCACATCCGAGGCGCCCCGCGGCGGCGGACACCGGTAGCGCCCGCGCCCGTCCGTCCCGGTGGGCGCACTCGACGTCCAGCGCCGTCGCGGGCACGCTGAGCGGTCCGGCAGGTGTGGGTGCGACCGCTGCCTGCCGGGCGTGCCCGCGTAGCCGAAGGCAGCATCGTTGTCTTGACAACAATTGTCGCGGCATCCATGCTGAGGGGGTGACATCTTCCACCAGCGGCTTGCGTGACCACCTCGGCTACTGGCTTCGCCGGCTCTCCGACGAAGTCCACGGCCGGTTCGAACGGGAACTCGCCGAGTACGACGTGACCGTCTCCCAGTGGGCGGTCCTGATCACCTTGTACCGGGGCGACGCCACCACCACCCGCGAGGTGGCCCGGTACCTGGACATCGACGCCGGCGCGGTGTCCCGCCTGGTCGACCGTCTGGCTTCCAAGGGGCTGGTGACCCGCGAACCGGACCCTGCTTCACGCCGCACCCTGCGACTGGTCCTCACTGACGCCGGCCGCGACCTGGCCCCCAAGCTGGCGGAGATCGCCGACCGCAACGACGCCCGCTTCTTCGCCGGCCTGGAACCGGCCCAGCGCCGCCAGCTGGAGGACTGGATTCGCCACCTCGTCGGCGAAACCCACCCACACCCCCCTACACCACCGACCCCCCTGAAAGGCACCACCGTGAGCACCACCGTCACCACCGCACGCTCGGTCACCAAGACCGTCACCATCGAGCGCCCCGTCGCTGACGTCTTCGCCTTCCTCGCCGATGCGTCCAACTGGCCCGCCTGGGCGATCGTCAACATCCGGGCCATCGAGCCCACCGACGAGCCGGACTGGTGGCTGATGACCACCCCGCTGGGCCCCGCCCGGCTCCGTATACGCGCCAACGCCGAACTCGGAACCCTCGACCACGACTATGTCGACAAACAGGCGTCCTGGCAGGTCCCCGCCCGCGTCGTGCCCAACGGCACCGGCTCCGAATTCATGATCACTTTCTTCCAGCCGCCGGCCCTCACCGACACCGTCTTCGATGAGCAGGTCACTCTGGTCGACACCGAGCTCGCCACCCTCAAGCGCATTCTGGAAACCGGGGCGTGAGCCCGCAGGTCGACAAGGCCCGCGTGATGCCGAGCGAGTGGGCGATCGGCGAGGCTGCGGTGAGCATCGCTGTCGCGTGTCCTTGGCGGCGTGCGCTGGGCCGGATGTCAGCCTCGGACCACCACAGCGTCGTCATCGGCAGGAATCACTCCGCCTGCCCGGCTGTTTCGGCGCGTTCGTTCAGCTCGCGCCTCACGTAGGCGGCGAAGGCCGCGGTGTCGGTCAAGGCCGGAGTTCAACGTCGTCGACGGCACCGCTCCGTGACTCGCCATGTGACGTTGAGGCCCGGCAAGGCCAGGAATATCGACGCTTTGCCAACGAGGCCTCGTCCGTGCCGAATTGACGGACGCTCACTGCGGTGCGAACGGGCCTCGCCTGCTGGCTCGTCCGGCTTCACGTGCGGCCCCGCTTCGCCGGATCTGCGCCTGCTGCTCCTCGAGGGCAGTCTCCTCGCGCAGGCGCCGCTCGGCGCGAGGCCGGGTCGCTGCATTCGCCGCGCCGCCGACCGCGGCTGCGCTCCACAGTCCGTCCGCCGGACCCTCCGCATCCGCCATGGAACATCGCCTCTCGTCAACCGGGCCGGTGGTTCACGGTTCAAGAGGGGTTCGTCGTCGCATCCGCGGTACCAGAGACCTGCCAGCCACTCTTCGCCACAGTCAACGGAGGTACTCATGCAGCGCACCCGGAATATCGCACTGTGTGTCGCAGCCGGTGCCCTGGTCTCGTCCGTCTCCGCCGCCGTCCCCGCCGTGGCCGCTCCGGGCTCTCCTGCCTGCAAGAACGTCGCCCTGTCCTGGGCGGGCGGTACGGCCAGGCCCGGCGGTGGCAGCGACCAGCAGGAAACGGCCCGCGTCCGGGTGAAAAACAGCGGAGGCAGCACATGCTCCCTGCTCGGCGCGCCGTCGGTCATGCTCACCACGAACGGCAAGCCGGAGACCCTGCTCCAACAGCCGGGAGGCAACACCGTGAATCTCGCCCCCGGCAAGACCGCGACGTTCGCCATCACCTTCCTCAGCGACAGCGGGAAGAACGGGAACGAGATCATCAGGCCCGACCAGGCCGTGGTCACCCTCCCCGGCGGCACCGTGAAGGCCCTCACGTGGCGATGGGGCAGTGTCACCCGGCAGGAGGCCGCCAGTCGCCCTGGCAACTACGTCAGCCCGATCGCCTGAGCCGCACACAGCGGCAGGCCGCGCAGCGCAACGCCGTCGTGCCACGCGTCAACCGGTTCGCGCGGTGGCGCGGCCCAGGTATCCGAACGGTCAAGCTCGCCCTCGCCTGCCGGGCGGACACCCAGGCCTTCGCCGAATGGAGCAGCAGCGATCCCCCCTCCCGGTGGCCCACGGACGCCATGCCGTTGGACACAGCGGGGTGTCAGGCGCTGTCGCGCCGCAGCTCCGCTCTGCGGGACGTCCGAGGCCCCTCAGTCGATGCAGAACTCGTTGCCCTCGATGTCCAGCATCGGGATGCACGCATCATTGCCGTCATACAGCGTTCGCACGTGTACCGCCCCGAGCGGGACCAGTCGTGCGCACTCGGCCTCAAGTGCGGCGAGGCGCTCTTCACCCACGAGTCCGGTGCCGACCCGCACATCAAGGTGCACCCGGTTCTTGGCGGCCTTCCCTTCGGGGACGCGCTGGAAGTACAGTCGCGGACCCACGCCCGAGGGGTCGACGCAGGCGAACCATGCGTCCTGCTCCTCAGGGGGCTGGGAGCGCTTGAAATCGTCCCACGTGGCAAATCCCTCGGGTGGCGGCGGTACGACGTACCCCAACACCTCACACCAGAAACGGGCGAGGCGCTCAGGTTCCGCGCAGTCGAAGGTGACTTGGAACTTCTTGATCGACATCACCGCGCCACCGTATGGGCAGGTGCTCTGCAGCGAAACCCCCAGGGTGCCGTCGCCGCATGGCGAGTGGCGCGTCACCCCCGCGAGGGGCCGGCCGGCCATCGACCGGAGACGGGAACGCCCCATCACAGGTGGTGACGGGGCTGATGGCCAGGTATGGGGAGCCGACGGGCGCCGCAGCCCCGTACCGACCGATGGTTTCAGATGCCGAGGGGGAGGCCGAGAGGGGAGCCCACGACCGTGCTGACGGGTTGTTCGAGAAGGCCGTCGGTGATGTCGTCGGGGCCCGGCGCCTGGGCGGCCATGGCGGGGACGATCGCTCCGAGGGACAGCAGTGCGCTCACTGCTGCAACGGTCATGATGCGGCGGACAGACATCACGGTGATTCCCTGTCGGTGAGAAGAGACGCTGGGGGTACGGACGGGCAAGAGACTTCCCACCCGCCAGGCCCGTGCACGCTATGCATCACTCGTTCAAGGGACGACCGCCCCCACCCACCGGCGACTGGCATAGGCCTTGCGACGCCTCCTGACAGGGGCCTCGTGCGCGCCAGGGCCATACCCCGGACCGGACCCTGGTGCTCGGCGTGGCCTCGCGTTCGGCCAGGCGGCCTGCGGGCATGGAGGCCAGCACGGAGGGCATGCAGTGGAGACTTGCTGCTGAAGGAGCCCGGCACACCGGCTTTCCCTCCGCCAGGTGTGACGGAAGGTGCAAGGGGGCCTCTTCGCGGCATGGTCTCAAGGGCCCGGTCAGGTGGCCGGCATCGGTCGGTTCCGGTGCGGGTGGAGGCGGTCGGTGAGGAAGGCGAGGATCTCGTCGCGGGCCCGGACCGTGGGGTGGCCCGCCTCGTCGACGAGATGTGCGGTGACGACACTGTGCGGGGTGCCGACCAGGTCGGCGAAGAAGGGCGGCGGGGCGGGGTTGGCGGCGCTGTCCGGGAGGACGCGCCCGTCGAAGGCATCGCCGAGCAGGGCGCGGTAGGCGGCGAACCGCTGCCCCGTGCACCAGCGGTCGCCCTCGAAGCGGTAGGCGAGGACGGTGAGTCCGTCGCGGTCGAGCCGGTCGCGCACCGCGCGCGCGTCCGCCGCGTCGAGTTCGAGTCCGGCGGGGTCGTCGAGCGGCAGCGACGGGTGGTTGACCACCGGGGCGATCACCGCCGGCTCCAGGGCCATGGTGAGGGCGAAGTTGCCGGTGAAGCACAGGCCGATCGCGCCCACCCCCGGGCCGCCGCACGCGGCGTGGGCCTGACGGGCCAGGCCGCGCAGCCAGACCGTCACCGGGCTGGTGCCACCCCCGGCGAAGGCGCGGAACTCCGCGCTCACACAGGCGCGACGGACGACTTCCCGGCCGCCCTCGACCGTGGGGAAGGCTCCGTCCGTCCCGAACAGAGAGGGCACATGGACGGTGAAGCCCGCGTCCCGCACCCAGCGCGCGAGCCGCAGGACGTCAGGACTGATGCCCGGCATCTCGGGCAGCACCACGACCGCCGGCCCGGCCCCGGCCACGTACACCGTCTTCTCCACCCCCTCCACGGCCACGGTCCGGCGGGTGAAGTCCGTCATCGCATCGTCCTCGCTCATGGGGCCAGCCTGGTCCACGGGCCGACCGTCGGATGAGGGGCGGGATCGCCAAGACCAGGGGTAATCTCGCCACACGCGAGGGAGGCCGGCGGCACGCGGTCGGCGACCCCGGCCGGGGACACTAGGGGGTGGGGGAGCGATGGCGAAGGCGGCGCGGCAGGCGGGGGAAGGTGCGGGCCCGGGAGCCGGACCGGGCGCGCTGCGGGTCGGGGTTCTGGCGTATCCGGGCTGCTTCGCGTCCGAAGTGTTCGGCGTCCCCGACCTGTTGACGATGGCCGGGCATGTCACCGGACCGGACGCGCCCGGCTACCGCGTGTCGGTCGTCTCGCCCCGCCGCCGGGTCACCGCCTCGGGCGGCGTCGGCCTGGACGTGCGTCCCCTGCGCGAGGTCGACGTCCTCGTGGTCCCCGGCTTCGAACTGCGCCCGGACACGGACCTCGACGCGCGGCTCGCGCGGCTCGCCCCCGAGATCGCGGCGATCCGCGCGCAGGCCGCCGCCGGCACCGCCGTCGTCTCCCTCTGCGTCGGCGCGTTCCTGCTCGCCGAGGCCGGGCTCCTCGACCGGCGCCGGGCCACCACCTCCTGGCTGCACGCAGGCGAACTGGCCAGGCGGTGTCCGGACGCCGAGGTGCGGCCCGAGCACCTGGTCGTCACCGACACGGGCGTGACGACCACGGCCGCCTTCAGCGCCATGTACGACTTCGCGCTGGACCTGATCCGCCGGCACGACGGCGACCGGGTGGCCCGCACCACCGCGCGGTTGGCGCTCGTCGACGACACGCGGACCTCCCAGGCGCCGTACGTCGACCCGCGGCTCCTCCCGCAGCCCGGCCGGGAGTTCTCCCAGCGGGTCATGCGGCATCTCGACCAGAACCTCGCCGCGCGGTACGACCTGGCCGCGCTCGCGGACGCCTTCCGGGTCAGCACCCGCACGCTGCTGCGCCGCTTCGCCGAGGAGACCGGACGCAGCCCGCTGGCCCATCTGCAGGCCTCCCGGGTCAGCCGCGCCCGCCATCTCCTGGAGACCACCGACCGCACCGTCGCCGCCGTCGCCGCGGCCGTCGGCTACCAGGACCCCGGCTCCTTCGCCGCCCTCTTCGCCCGCCACACCGGCCACCGCCCGAGCGCCTACCGGGCCGCCTTCCGCCGCACGGTCCGGGCGTCCGCCCCGGACGGCGGCGTCCAGGGTCCGTCGTGACAGCCGCTGTACAGCACGGAGTCGTGATACTTCGCCGGCGCGGCAACCGTGGCCACAGAGGAACAGAGGAGCCGTGCAGCGCAGGCACGAACAGGAACACGCCGTCTCCGAGCGCTGCGGCGGACACGAGCACAGCGCCATGTCACGGTACGGGTCCGCCAGCGGTCCACCCGCGCGCCGACGAAGGGCGGCAGAACGAACGGCTCAACTGGTGGCGCAGCACGCACAGTTGGGTCGGTTCCGGATGACGCATCCGAGGGCTATCAGGCCGTGACGGGCTGTACCTCCTGGGCGGCTCGTGCGTCGTAGGCGTCGCGGGCGTCGAGGACGGCGTTGATGTTGTCCTCGGACCAGGTGCGGATCGCGTGCATCAGCGCGGTGACGCTCTCGCCCAGCTCGGTGGCCGCGTATTCGACCTTCGGCGGGATGGTCGGGTAGACCGTGCGGGTGACCAGGCCGTCCCGCTCCAGGGTGCGCAGGGTCTGGGTCAGCATCTTCTGGGTGATGCCGTCCAGGCGGCGCCGCAGCTCGCCGAAGCGCATCGGGCCGCCGGACAGTGCGCCCATGACCAGCATGGTCCATTTGTTGGCGAGTACGTCCAGGATCTGGCGGGAGGGGCAGGCGGCCAGATAGGCATCCGCGCCGCCGTGGAAGCGCAGGTTGTCAGTAGTACCCATGAGGTACCTATATACCTTTCAAGTGCCTTCTGTTCAACGGGTACCGCCCCGCCGAGGATAGGAACATCACCGACGACCCTCCGGACAGGAGTGCATGATGCGTGCGATCACCCAGCAGACCTTCGGCGGCCCCGAGGTGCTGCACCTCGTCGACGACGCGCCCAAGCCGATACCCGGACCGACGCAGGTGCTCGTCCGGGTCAGGGCGACCAGCGTCAACCCCGTGGAATTGTTCGTCCGCTCCGGCGCCTTCCCGTTGCTGGGCGAGCCGCCTTTCGTCCTGGGCTGGGACGTCTCCGGGGTGGTGGAGCAGGTCGATCCGGGTGTGCACCGGTTCCAGGTCGGCGACGAGGTGTACGGGATGCCGTACTTCCCGGCCGCGGCCGGTGCGAACGCCGAGTACCTGGTCGCCCCCGCACGGCAGTTGGCTCGCAAGCCCGCGGGGATCAGCCACGAGGAGGCCGCGGCGCTGCCGCTGGTCGGCCTGACCGCCTGGCACGCACTCGTGGAGATCGCACAACTGCGGCCGGGGCAACGGGTACTGATCCACGGTGCGGGCGGCGGGCTCGGGCACGTCGCGGTGCAACTGGCCAAGCACCTCGGCGCGGAGGTGATCGGTACGGCGAGCGCAGCCAAGCACGACTTCCTGCGCGGCTTGGGTGCGGACCAACTGGTCGACTACCGGACCCAGGACTACACCGAGGTGCTCCGGGACGCACCGGTGGACGTGGTGTTGGAGACCCTGGGCGGCGGGAACGCCGAGCGTTCCTTCGGCGTGCTGCGGCAGGGCGGCATGCTGGTGACGGCGGTGGAGCGGCTCAGCACCACCCTGCCGAAGCTGGCGGAGCGGTCCGGCGTACGGTTCGCGGCGGTCGGGGTGGAACCGGACCCGGCCGGCCTGGAGGCGCTGACCGAGCTGGTCGAGGCGGGGAGGCTCCGGGTGCACTTGCAGCAGGTGTTCCCGCTGGAGAAGGTGCCAAAGGCGCACGAGGTACTGGCGGCCGGCGGCGTACAGGGCAAACTTGCGATCACGGTCTGACACGATCGCGTCACTCAGACAGTCGCGTAGGCCCACGGGCCGAGGCAGGCCAATGGCCGCAAGGAAGGGCGCAGAGAGCTGCTCACTCTTGTTGCCGATGCTGTCCGCGCACATGCCGCCTCTCACTGTGGATGCGTGGCCGTTTCTCGCGCCGGAAAAGGCAGCCCCCGCCGGCACGGATTCCGCGCACACGAGAACACCCGCTGACGCTCTTTCCGGGCCGGCCTTCGCCGTTTCAGGCGCACTACGTGCAGCTCCGGGCGCCGGCGGACGGCCCTCGGCGGTAACAAAGAGTTAGCTGGCGCCGCGCATAGTTAGCCGGATGGGAGAGGTTCCCCGAGGCAGATGAAATCGCCTAAGTTAAACCGATTAGCATGGATCCTGCGGATATAGATCGCTACAGGTCCAGATCTGATCGCATGCGGTCCGGCAGGCCCCAAGCGGTGAGCGGAGGCGACAGTCGGCAGTGGTGAACACCAGAGGCGGCGACGCGGACAACACCCGCCCGTCCATACCCCCCGTCCTGCATCCGGTGCGCCCACCGCAGGGCCTGCGGACCCTGGGGGCCCCCGTACGGCCCGTGGAGCGGCACCGTATGCGGATGCGGCTGCTCGACACCGTGGACGAGGAGCGGTGCGATGTCGAGGTGCTGCTCACCGCGCTTCAGCAGGCGGTGGCCGAGGTGCACGGTCTGGGTGGCATGGTGCATCTCCCGGGTGGGGGCATGAGTGGCGTCCTCTACCTGGTCGCCGACAGCGGCCTGCCGGAGTCGATGACCCGGCCCTGGCTGATCATCCGGGTACGGGACACGGCGCCGCCCAGCAAGGCCGCCCGCGACGACACCATCACCTGGCGGCGCGACCTGGCACCGCCCGACCCGGTGCCCGGCCGGGATCCGGCCGCCCTGTGGCCTGCCCGGCTTCCCGCCGGCATCGGTCACCTGGCCGTGCCCATTCCGGGCAACGGCCCGCGACGCGGCGCGCTCTCCGTCCTCTTCGCCCCCGGCGACGAGCCCGGGTCGGCGGAGTGCGCGTTTCTGACCGAGGTGGCGGCCTGGATGTCGGAGAGACTCAGGTCGTCCGAGATCCTCAATCCCTCCACCACACTGCTGCGGGCCCTGGAGAACGGGCCAGGACCGCGGCAGGCCTCCCAGTGGGACGTGGAGGGGGCGCCCTCCCTCACGTACACCTGGGACCTGCGCACCGGCGAGCTGACCTCCGACCGGCCTGTCCAGGAGGTGCTGGCCGGCATCGACCCGGAAGTGATGTACGGCGGCATCGAGGCCTGGGCGGCGCTGATCCACCCGGACGACCTGCCGGGGGCGGTCGCCGGCTTCGACACGGGTATCCAGCTGCGCGGCGGCTTCCAGAACGAGTACCGGATCCGGCGGGAGGACGGCACCTACGTCTGGATCGAGGCCCGTGCCCGGACCATCACGGACGACGACGGGACACCGGTCAAGGTGATCGGCACCCTCCGGGACACCAGCGAAACACACGCCGCCGCGGAGTCGGTGGGGCGGGCGCTGCGGCACATGAGCGACGGCTTCGTCTCCCTGGACCCGGACTGGCGCATCGGATTTCTCAACCAGGCCGCCGAGCAGTTCCTCGGTGCCGCGGGGGACGTGGCCGGAACCCTGCTCTGGAACGTTCCCGCCGTGCGTGCCGTGCCGGGTCTGGAGCAACGGTGCCGGGCCACGGCGGCCGAGGGGCAGCCGGCCGGATTCGACGTGCCGGGGCCGGACGGGGCGTCCTGGTACCACCTGCGGCTGGTGCCCGTACCGGAGGGCCTCACGCTCTACATCACCGACACCACCGAGCGGCATCTGCGGGAGGCCGAGCGGGCCGCGGCGGAGCGGGCGGCCGCGGAACGGGCGGCCCTGGTGCAGCGGATCACCCGGGACCTGGCCGAGGCCGTCACGGCCCAGGATGTGATGGCGGCGGTGGCCGACGGCGTGATGACACCGCTCGGGGCCACCGGACTCACCATGCTCGGCGTGGTCGGCGACCGGCTGACCGTGGTCGGCTCCCGGGGACACGCGGAGCGCTTCACACGGCTGCTGGACGGTCAATGGACGGTGAGTGACACCGAGAACCCGGTGGGCGACGCCCTGCGCACCCGCACTCCCCTCTGCATCTCCTCCCCGGAGGAGTTCCGGAAGCTCTATCCGGGGACCGAGACCCTGATCCGGGAGAGCGGCAAGCAGGCGTGGGCCTTCCTGCCGCTGGCGGTGTCGGGGCGGGAGATCGGATCGGCGGTGATCTCCTTCGCCCGACCGCGCGTGCTGGACGACGACGAACGCACGCTGCTGACCGCGCTCAGCGGACTGATCGCGCAGGCCCTGGAGCGGGCCGGACTGTACGACGAGGCGACGACCCGGGCCCGTACGCTCCAGCGCAGCCTGCTGCCGCACGCGCTGCCCGAGCTCCCCGAGATGACGACTGCGGCGCGCTACCAGCCGGCCAAACAGGGAGCCGACGTCGGCGGCGACTGGTACGACGTCATCCCGCTCTCCGCGGCCCGGGTGGGGCTCGTGATCGGTGACGTCATGGGCCACGGCATGGCCGAGGCCGCCACCATGGGCGCGCTCCGCACCGCCGTCCGCACCCTCTCGGAGCTTGAGCTGCCGCCCGACGAAATCCTCGGCCACCTCAACGACATCGTCAGCGAGCTGGGCACCGATTCCTTCGCGACCTGCCTGTACGGCATCTACGACCCGGTCACCCGGCGCCTGTCGTACGCCAGCGCCGGTCAGCCGCCCCCGGCGGTGGCCCACCCCGACGGCACCGTCACCTTCCTGCCCATGACCCCGGACCCGCCCCTGGGGGTCGCAGCGCCGCCCTTCGAAACCCTCGAGACCGTACTGCCCCCCGACAGCCTGCTCGCCCTCTACAGCGACGGCCTGGTCGAGAGCAAGGACAGAGATGTCACCAGCGGCATGAACCGCCTCGCCGAGCTCCTCTCCCAGTCCGTGAAGTCCATGCCGACCGCACCGGCGGACGCCTCCGACCTGGACGACCTCTGCGCCACCCTCACCTCCGCTCTCCTCCCCGCCCACGGCGCCCTGATCGACGACGCCGCCCTGCTGCTGGCCCGCACCCACCCGCTGGACGCGAAGAGCGTCGCCGAGTGGCCGTTGCCGGAGGACCCGATGGCGGCGGGACAGGCTCGCGAGCTGGTCCGCGCCCAGCTCATCGACTGGGACCTGGCGGACGAGGACCTGATCATGACCACCGAACTCCTGGTCAGCGAGCTGGTCGGGAACGTCGTCCGGCACGCCTGCGGCCCCATACGGCTGCGCATGCTCCGGAGCCGCGCACTGATCTGCGAGGTCTCCGACGCCAGCCTGACCACGCCGCACATCCGCCACACCTCCGCCACCGACGAGGGCGGTCGCGGCCTGCAGCTCATCTCCGCACTCTGTCAGCGCTGGGGCACCCGCCACACCCGCACCGGCAAGTCCATCTGGACCGAACAGCCCCTCCCGGTGCCCGACTAACAGGGTCTGTCCTCCGGCCCCGGCCCGCGAGAAGATCCGCAGTCCCTCGTGTGCCGTCATCCGTCGCGTCCGCATCTCGTCGGGTCACGTGATGGATGGTGAGGATGATGGGGCCGGCACTAGCCGATGATCTCCTTGAAGAACAGCACGGCCGTCGCCGCGGTGCCGCAGCCGACGCTCACGGCGACCGGCCATGCGTCACCGGCCAGGGCCGCCAGCACGGTGGCGCCGACTCCGGCCAGCGCCGCCAGCAGGAACACGATCGCGGCACGCTGCGTCAGGAGCGGCCCGTCCCTCTCGGGCCGCTCGCGTTCGCCCCGGCTCCTCCCCGTCCGGCTCACCGGGCGTCGCCGGCCGGCACGGCCGCCGGTTCCGGAACCGCCACGGCCACGCCCTCGTACCCGGGCACCTGCCACGGGTCCTGCGCGGGGCGCAGGAGCGTGAACCGGATCCGGCCGTCCGCGTCCGCCCGGACTCCGTGCACCGCGGGTTCGGGAAGGCTGTTGTAGTGGAACGGCGTCGAGAAGTAGTAGGCGCCGGTGTCCGGTACGACGACCAGGTCACCGGGGTGGAGCAGCGGCAGCGCGCGGCCGGCGGCCAGCAGGTCCCCGGCGAAGCAGGCGGGCCCCGCGACGTCCTGGCGCACCAGCGGGCCCCGCTTGGCCCTGCCGGAACCGTCGTACGCCTCGATGCGCAGCGGCCAGGCGTCCGGCGCGAACACGGTCCGGGTGGCGACCTGGACACCAGCGTGGGTGAGGGCGATCGGCCGGTCACCGGAGGTCTTGGTGTACTCGACATACGCGGCCATGAAGCCGTTCTTCGCCAGCACGGACCGCCCGAACTCGGTGACGATCCGGTAGCGGCGGTCCGCGAAGAGCCGAGGCGCGGACCTCCTCAGCTGCTCGGCATACGCGGCGAACGACGGCGTGACCTCGTCATCGCCGAAGTTCACCGGGAGCCCCCCGCCGATGTCGATGCCGACGACGCGGCCCGCACCGTACGCCGCGTCCACCTGCGCGGCGAACTCGACCGCCTGCGCCACGCCCTCCGCGATCAGGGGGAGGGGACAGCCCTGCGATCCGGTGTGCGCGTGCACCCAGGTCAGCCAAGGGTGCTCGCCGAACGCGCGGACCAGCCGCTCGCGGCTGCCCGGATCCGCCAGCGGCACGCCGAACTTGGAGGTGCTGGTGGCCGTGCTCATCGCGGCGATACTGCCACCGCCCACCTGGGGGTTCACCCGCACCCCGATCCGCGAGCGGGAAGGACGGCCGTCGAGAATCCGGGCGACCCGCTCCAGCTCCTGGAAGCTGTCCACGTTGACGGCCACCCCCAGCGCCAGCGCCCGCCGGATCTCCTCGCGGGTCTTGGCCGGCGAGTCGAACACGATCCGCTCGGGCCGGAATCCGGCCGCCAGCGCCCGGGCCAGCTCGCCGGCGGTGGCGACCTCGCAGCCCATGCCCATACGGTTCAGCTCGCTGAGCACCGGCACCAGGCAGTTGGCCTTCGCGGCGAAGGCGTGCAGGGCGCCGGGCGAGTCGGCGAAGGCGTCGTACAGCTCCGAGACGGTCGCGGCGACACCGTCGAGGTCGACGAACGCGACGAGCCGGGACGCCTCGGGGTCCAGCAGCCCCTGCTCCACGGCCCGCTGGAGGATGCGTTCGCGCCGTGCGGCGGCGGAGGACACTGCGGTCATGATGAGCCTTCCGGAGTCGGTCACTTTGTCCGGGCCGAGCCCGGCTGACGTCCAGGCTGCTCGTCGCGCACCGGCCGCGTCTTCGTCGCGTCGGCAGGAACCGTGCCGCCGCCACGGCGACCGGGCCGGACGATCGCACGCCCCGGGCCGTGCCGTTGTGCGCGCCCACGAAAGCGGCGCCCCATGATGGTGCACGCGCACGAAAACGGCGTACGCCGTGGTGCACGCGCAGAGCGGTGGCTGGGGCGCCGCCGTCACTCCTTGCCGGTACCGGACTCCCGCAGGCGTAACTCCAGTTGGGCCAGCAGACGCGCGTCCGGGCTGCCCAGATCGAGCCCGCAGACCTGGGTGATCCGGCGCAGGCGGTAGCGCAGACTGTTGGGGTGGACCGCGAGCGCACGCGAGGCGGCGGCCGCGTCCCCGAAGTGGTCGAGGTAGGCGCGCAGCGTCTCCACCAGCCGCCCGCCGCTCTCCGCGTCGTGCGCGGCCAGCCGCGCCACCGACGTCCCCCGCGCCAACGGCACGGCCCGCAGCGCCTGCACGACCTGCATGACGCCGACCGTGTCCGCGACGTCCGCGGTCCGGCCGACGGCGCGTGGCCCCCCGGCGTACACCAAGGCGCTCAGGGCCAGCTCGGCCGACCGGCGGGAATCGGCCGCCCGCGCCAGGCCCGGCACCACCTCGCCGAGTCCTGCGCACAGGTGTGTGCCGGTGGCGGCCGCGGCCCGCGCGACCAGCGACGCGCCCAGCCGCTCCACTTCGCCGTCGGCCCGCGCCGGGTCGGGGTCGAGCGAGCCGACCAGTACCAGCAGCCGGCCGCCCGCGGGTACCACCACGGACCGGTGCCCGAACGCGGCGCAGTGCAGTCCGAGCAGCGCATGCCACCGGGACGGGTCCCCCTCCGCGGTCGCGGACGCGGCGGCCACCGCCAGGACGGCGCAGGGTGCCTGGGCCGTCAGCCCGGCCCGCTCCGCCAGCACCTCGGGCGAGCCGCGCCCCTCCAGCACAGCGCGCGCCGCGTCCTCCACCAGGCGGCCGTCCGCGCCGCGGGTGCGGTGGTGGAGCAGGTGTGCGGCGGCCGTCCGGGCAGCCGCGCGGAGCACCTCCGGCGCGTCCGGAACCAGGGGGCGGCCCGTGGCCGCGGCCACCCACAGCGAGCCCAGGACTTCACCGCCGGCCCGCACGGCGCACACCAGGCGCTCGGGGTCGTCCCCGTGGGCGCGGCGGTGCAGGACGTCGTCCGTCCCCCACAGGGCGGCGAAGAACCCCGCCTCCCGCATCGCCGCGACCCGCCAGGGCGGCACGCGACGGCCGAGGATGGTCAGCCTGCGGATGTCGTCCACGTCCTCCTCGGTCGAGGAGTACGCCAGCACACGGGACTCCGTGTCCTCGACGGTCACCGCACCGCCGACGAGGGCGGCCACCGCGTCGGCCAGCCCGTTGAGGTCACCCGGGGCGAGGTCCGGGGCGGTGGGCAGCGGCGGTACCCCTGCCGCGGCGAGCGCGGCCCGCAACACGCCGACCAGTTGGGCCCAGGAGCACCAGGGGGTGCGGAAGAGCAACGGCGTACCGGTCTCCGACGCGGCCGCGCGCAGCGTCCCTGCGGCCCCGCCGGAGCGGTCCGGCCCGAACACCACACCTGCGGCGCCCGCCTCACCGGCCCGGCGCAGCACGTCCACCGCGTGGGCCGAGCCGGCGTCCACGCCGACGGCGAGCAGCAGTTCACGCGGCCGGACGCCGGGGTCCAGAACGTCCAGTACGGCGACCCCCGTGACGGCCTCCGCCAGCCCGCCGGGTGCCGTTTCCAGTTCCAGGGCGCCGGAGCCGACGACGGACAGCAACTGCTCCAAGGTCACCCGGGACTCGGTGGCGGCACTCCACGCCGAGAACACCCGCGGATCAGACACGTTCCCCCCTCCCCCGCGCGTGTCCGCGGACACGCGCGGCACGCGCTGTCGAGAGGTACGACACCACACACCGGGCGCGCGCTCAACCGCGCACGCAAGTACGGACAGGGGCGGACGGGCACGGGGCCGTACGGTGGTTCGGCACATCGGACACGCCCGGGCGGGCGGCCGGAGAATGGAAGGAGACGCTCCGATGTTAGGAGCGGTCGTGCAGGTTGCCGCTGATGTCCGCGCCGCCTTGGACGTGCCGCGGCGGATTCGCTGCTGTCCGCGGGACACGAGGTGGTGGTGCACGCCCGGAATCAGGAGCGCGCGGCGGCCCTCGACGGGCTCGTCGGCCGTGGGGCACACCTCGTGGTGGGCGACTTCACGGACCGTGACGCCGTACGGCGCATCGCCGCCGAACTGAACGCCGCCCAGCCTCTCGACGCGGTGATCCACAACGCCGGCGTGTGGAGTGGACGGGCGGTCATGCCGGTCAACATCATCGCGCCCTACCTGCTCACGGCCCTGCTGCGCGGCCCGCACCGGCTGGTGTACCTGAGCAGCGGCTCGCACTTCGGTGGGCGTCCCTCGCTCGACGGGGTCGACTGGCGGGGCGCGAGCGCGGGATCGTACGCCGACAGCAAGCTGTTCGTCACGACCCTCGCCGCCGCGGTGGCCCGTCTGCGTCCCGATGTGCTGAGCAACGCTGTGGATCCGGGCTGGGTGCCGACCAAGATGGGCGGCCCCGGCGCTCCGGACGACCTGGAACTCGGCCATCGGACGCAGGAGTGGCTGGTCTCCAGCGATGAGCCCGAGGCCCTGACGACCGGCGGGTACTGGTACCACCGCCGACGGCAGCAGCCGCACCGCGCCGTCCACGACGAGACGTTCCAGGATCGGCTCCTGCAGGCGTTGGCCGAGGAGACGGGCACTGTTTTGTGAACGACGAGGCCTCCCGGCGTCTGCCGGGAGGCCGGGTGCCGGCTCTTGAGAAGGTGTGGGTCCGCGCCGCCCGCCGGGGCGAGACCCGTCCCGGAAACCGGTCCTAAAGGACGGCGACCTTCACGTCGTCGCTGTACCTGAATCCGTCGTTGTCGAAGTAGAAGACGGTGACCTTGACCTTGTCCCCCTTGTGGAAGTGCGAGCCTTCGGCCGGGCGCATGGTCACCAGCGCGACATGGTCGTGGAAGTTGCAGACCAGCTTGTTCTTCTTGACGGTGCCCGCGGCGATGGACTGGTTGCGGGTGGGGTTGAGCGTCGTCGCGTTGGCCACGAGTTCGTGGTTGCTGCCGGCATCGCAGGAGTAGGTGACCTTCACCTGCAGGCCGGGGGTGTGCAGCGAGACCTTGTCGATGGACAGCACGTCGGCCTTGGCCGCCGCCGAAGGCGCGGTCGCCAGGGCGCCGGCACCGATCAGAAGAACGGTGGCCGCGGTTCCGGCGACGCGTCGGCCGACACGGGATGACGTCATCTTGGGTACTTCCTTCCCCCTTGCGCGGTCACCCTTGGTCGAGGCATGGAGAAGTCTCCAAATAGGCGGGTAACTGCGGCAGTTGGTCGATTCGCCTGGATGTTACGTGATCTATGGCTGATTCCAGTACCGGTTGCCTGGTGGCGCCTGGTGAGGAACACCGCACCCCGCCGGATGAACCAGTCCCGCCTGGACATCGTCGGCAGTGGGGACTTGAAGAGCGTGGGCGGCTACAGGGACCGTCCGCAATCAGGTGTTCGGACGAGGCATGACGCCTGCTCGCCGACGACACCACCCTGCGCCCGCTGCCGTCCCCCCGTCGTCTACTTGGTGAAGACAAGACAGACGTTGTGACCGCCGAACCCGAACGAGTTGGCCAGCGCAGCAGACCACTGACCGGTGCGCCGCTCACCGTGCACCACGTCCAGTTCCACGCGTGGGTCGAGTTCGTCGAGGTTGCGTGTGGCCGGCACGACGCCGTCCTTGAGCGCGAACAGGGCGGCCATGGCGCCAACCGTTCCGGACGCGCCCATCATGTGACCTGTCATCGACTTCGTCGCCGTCACCGCGGCGTGGCTGCCGATCGCTCGGCCGATGGCCTCGGCCTCCGCCAGGTCACCGGACTCCGTCGAGGTGGCGTGGGCGTGCACGACCCCGATGTCCGCCGGGTCCAGGCCGGCGTCGCGCAGCGCCAGTTCCATGGCGAAGACCTGGCCCTCCGCGTCGGAGGCGGTGATGTGGTTCGCGCTCGAACTGACGGCGCTGCCGGCCAGCGTGCCGTGAGCACGTGCTCCTCGGGCCCGGGCGAACTCTGCGCGTTCGAGCACCATCATCCCCGCGCCCTCGCCCATGACGAACCCGGACCGCTTGACGTCGAACGGACGGGACACGGTCTCTGGGTCCACCGACTGCGTCGACAGGGCCTTCATCTGGGCGAATGCCGCGATGGTGAAGGGGTGCAGGCAGGCCTCCACCCCACCGGCGACGACCACGTCCGCCCGCCCGCTGCGGATCAGGTCCTGCCCAAGGGTGAGGGCCTCCGCCCCGGACGCACAGGCGCTCACGGGCGTCCTGGCGCCTCCCTTCGCGCCCAGGTCCATGCTCACCCAGGCAGCCGGTCCGTTGGGCATCAGCATGGGGACCGCGAACGGCGACAGCCGGCGGATCCCGGCGCGCTCGAAGACGTCGTCCTGCCCCAGCGTGGTGAGGACACCACCGGTTCCGGTACCGATGACGACGGCGAATCGTTCCGGCTCGACCTGCGGAGCGCCGGCGTCCTGCCAGGCTTCGCGCGCACTGAGGATGGCGAGCTGCTCACCGCGGTCCAGCTTCCTGGCCTCGGCCCTCGGAAGCAGGGAGGCGGGGTCGAGCGTGAGTCCGGCCGCGACGTGCACGGGCAGGTCCGCGGCCCACTCCTCCTCCAGGAAACGCACCCCCGACTTACCGTCCAGCAGCCCCGACCACGACGACGGCGCATCGGCTCCCAGCGGCGTCATCGCACCGACGCCCGTCACCAGCACACGACCGTTACGGGTCACACAAGCCTCCTTGAATTGTGCGGATGCTACATAGTGTCTGACTACCCTCATGTGGATCATGCCAGCATTCGGGAGGGGAATCAGGGTAGGAGTCGACCGATTTGAGAGCGAGAGATTGTCATATTCCTACAGTCAGCGAGGCTGAAATCGCTGTGAGGCGAGTGCGGGGTTGCGAGGGAGGGCCGGTGTCCCTGCCAAGGCTGAGGCTGAGCGAGGAACAGTCGGGGCAGTCGGAGGCGGTTCATGGATACGCAAGCCGCTCGTGCGCAATGGCTGGTCCTGCCAGATGCCTGCCCGACGAGCCGTGGAGCGGGACGACGAGGCGGCGGCCGGATGGGGCAAGGAGGTGTGGCCACCCGCGGAAGGCCGTTGCCACGCCGACCTGCTACCGGCCTGGCGACCGTCCCGCGCTGGGCGGCCCAATCGTCCCAGTGTTACGCCTTGGGGCCGGAACCTTGGCAATGTACGGCCGCTCCGGTCGCCGGGTGCCGATGGTGCTCCGAAGTGGTCGGCGCAGGCCCCCCTAGACGTTGGTCAACCACAAACCGGTGGAGCAGGCGGTGGCGCTGGCTGGGACCGGAGCGGCTCGTAGTCGAGCCACGGGTCTTGGGGGAACGCGGTTCGACGGGACGCATGGTCCAGGGCCGTGGCCTCGACCTCGTCGCGGATCAGGCGGTCCAGGGCGCACAGCGGCTCCTCTTCCGCCTCACCGGCGGGCACGATCGTCACGCCCGACGGGGGCCGCACCGCGCCGAGTCCGGTGACCTGCGGCGCGGCCGACCGCCGGGTCGTCCGCCACGGCTTGCCACTGCATGTCCGAAACCCGCGTGACCACGAGCGCGTGGTTGCCCGGGCCCGAAGTGGAATGCACGGAGTTCATAGGTGTTGCCTCTCAGGAGTGCCTTGTCCGAGGCGCTCCCGGCGACACCTACGTCAATCGCCCACCGTCCGTGACGACATGGGGGAGCACCCACATGGATACAGCCTTCATGGGTCTCACCTCCTCGCGTTCTCTCACGGCCGCCCAGACGGTATCTGCGGGCGGCGACCGGCCCAACTCATTTGATCCAGCCGGGGATCAGCGAACGAGTCGAGGCCCTGCTCCTCCAGGGTGGACTCCCGGGGGCAGGGCCTCTCGTGGTCGTCTCGAAGTCCGTCGCGAGCCGCTGCGGACGGTCTGGTAGGCGTCGGTGAAGCGCGGGGAAACGAAGGGATCAGTACTCGCCGTTGGTCGACCCGCTCAGCAGTTCGTCACGTACCAGACGGGTCCCCAGTTGCCGTGCGGATCCCCGGACGGTGCCGGCGGCGTGACGTAGATCGGCTGGTGGGACTTGTTCCTCATGACCGCCTGCAGCCCGTGGGTCTGGTTGTTGTACCAGGAGCCTCCACTCCCCCAGCCGTCAGGGATCTCGTACGTGGCGCACCGCCCCCAATTGCGGTAGTCACCGGTGTAGTTCGCCCCCGAGTAGGCGCAGAAGTCGCCGTAGGGACAGGTGTGGGCCGGCGTCCTGGGGTCGCTGCCGCTCCAACCGCTGTTCAGGTCCCGCGCGTACTTCTCCCCGGGCACGGCGAACACCATGTGGGAACCGGTGGGGTCGGCGACCGTGTTGGCCGCGGTCTGTTTGCTGCCCGGGTGCGCGGCCAGATAGCCGTCGACCCGGCGCTGCAGGGTCTTCTCCTGGCCGATGCTCAGGCCGGCGCGCGCGGCCTGAGCGGAGAAGTCCGGCCGGGCCGCTGATCCGTGGGACGCCGGTTGCGAGGCCAGGGCCGTCGGAGCGGCGCCGGCCACCGCGACGGCAGCAAGGACACTCGCCGCAGCCAGGAGCTTCTTCATCCTCAATGCGTCTCCTGATGACTGATGCACCGGTCCGGGGGCAGTGGATGCGGCTCCGGCGGACCCGCCTGTTCCAGACCGGGGGATGACGGGAGTCTGGAGCGGCGTGTTCGGTCGAGGCAACACATTCGCATCCGCACAAGCAGGTTCCGGCCCCCGAGCGAGGGGGGAGACACACTGAACGGTGACGCGAACCCGCGCAACCCCGGCCGGACATCAGGCCTCCACGGGCGGGCAGCGACGCCACACTGGACCGTGCGGCCATCGCTCGGGTGCCGACGCGCGCACAGGGCCGTACCTCCGTAGCACCACCGCTGACGAGTCACCAAGGTGCGTACCAGTCGTCGCCCGCATCAAACGGTACGACTGGTTCCGCCTCAAGGGTGGCTTCGATGAGAGGTGGGGCCGGCCCTCGCCCCTGTCACGGATCGACGTCCCGGAGAGGCAAGGACGGTCTACCCGTGGCAGACACCCTGGTTGACCATCTGGGTGTGGCGTGCGACCACCGGGCGCGCGGTCTTGGCCAGGGACTTCACGAGCGGGTTGGTGCCCGAGGCGATCTCCTGGTCGATGAGCGCGAGAGTCTGTGTGTGGGCGGGATACTGGGCCTTCAGCCACGCGGCATCATAAGCGGGCGTGCCGGCGAGGGACTTGAGGGCGGCAGTCTGCCTCAGCTGCGCGGCCGTTTGCCCGGACGGCAGTGCCACGCCGAGTTGCGCCGCGGTCTTCACGACACCGGCATCGAGGATGCGGTGGTCGCGGACGAAGTCGGCGCCGACCCGCCTGACGCAGGTGGTGGTCGCGGCGCTCTGAGCCTGCCGGCCGGTCGCGATCTCCCACAGGTTTCCCTGGTGGGCCGCGGTCAGCAGCTGCCTGTCCAGGGCGGAGACCGCCGACGGCGAGGGCGACGGGGAAGCGAGAGCCGGGAGCGACGTGACACCCGTGACGCACAGGGTGGCGACGCAGACGGCGACGGAACGGGCACGGGATCGAGACGTGTGCATCTGTCCTCCACAGGTCGCGCGTGCAAGCCCCGAGGAAGCCCCAATCTCATTGCTCGAAGGGCGACAAACGTACCTTTGCCATGCTTCACCCGGTTGAGCTGGTCGGCAACCGGGAAGCCCAGCGCCTCCATCGCCTTCGGTGGGTGGTCGGCCGTCGATACAACGACCTGGACCGTGATTCCGTGGGCGACGCGGCAGGCCAGCGCTTGGGTTGCGGAGTGCGCCGTGTCCATGCGCCTACCCGCCGGCGGGTGACGAGCCCTCCCCGAGCCGCTGACCTGAGAGTTCACAGCCTTCGCGCGTTCAGCGCGAAGCCCTGTGCTCTTTTTTCCGCCGCCTACGGGGACATGGCCGACGCTCCATGGGATAGTGCAGGTATCCAACCTGGGAGCAAGGCGGCACGGGGGTGCGCATGGCGGACCGGTTCACACCACTCGGCGACGACGACCCGCGCAGCGTCGGCGGATACGACTTACGCGCCCGGCTCGGGGCCGGCGGCATGGGCCGCGTCTACCTGGCCTTCACCCCCGGCGGGAGGGCCCTCGCCGTCAAGGTCGTGCGGCCCGACTACGCCGAGGACGACGAGTTCCGGCGCCGCTTCCGCAAGGAGATCGACGCCGCCCAACGCGTCCAGGGTCTCTACACCGCGCCCGTCGTGGACGCCGACAGCGAGGCGCCGTTGCCCTGGCTGGCCACGGCCTACGTACCCGGGCCCTCCCTGCACCAGGCCGTCTCCGAGCACGGCCCGCTCCCGCTGACCACGGTGTTCCGGCTGGTCGCGGGCGTCGCTGAAGGGCTCACCGCGATTCACGCCTGCGGGCTGATCCACCGCGACCTCAAGCCCGCCAACATCCTGCTGGCCGAGGACGGTCCGCGTGTCATCGACTTCGGTATCGCACACGCCGCGGACGCCACCACCCTCACCAGCACGCATGTGCGCATCGGCACGCCCGCGTTCATGGCGCCCGAGCAGATCCGCGGACATTCCGCGAGCCCTGCCACGGATGTGTTCGCCCTCGGCAACCTCACCGTGTTCGCCGCGACGGGACGGACCGCCTTCGGCGAGGGAAATCCGGAGGCCATGTTCTTCCGGATCATCAACGAGGAGCCGGAGCTGGGCCGTTGCGATCCAGAACTCCGTACCGTCGTCGAGTCGTGCCTCGCCAAGGAGCCCGGCGAACGGCCGTCCGTCAGCGAAGTCATGGAATACGCGCGTGAGCGGATCCAGGGCGAGACGATGAGCCTTGCAGGGTCCTGGCTGCCGGGCTCGCTGGCAACGTCCCTCGCCCGCTACGGGACGGCCAAGTACACGAAGACCGGTGAGACCAGGAAAGAGGAGGCCAGGGATAAGGAGGCCAGGAAAGACGAGGGCACCACCCAGAAGGCCGCCAAGGACAAGCCGCCCACGGGCGGCACCACACCCCCTTCCGGACAGGACAATTCGGTCCTCAGCGGGCTCGGCTGTCTGGCCGCGCTCATTTTCATCGTGGTCGTCGCCATCGGTCCGCAGAAGGTCCTCGACTGGGTCAAGTCCGACGGCAAGCCGTCCGCGTCGCCGAGCTACTCGGCCCCCGGCTACACGCTGCCGACGCATGCCACGGCCGACACCGACACGAGCACCGCGCCCGTCGAGGAGAACACGACCGACCCCGGCTGCGCACAGGCGTCCCAGGCGATCTCCTCGAACAACGAGACCTTCGACCAAGCGTCGGCCGCCTCATTGAGCGCGCTGGCATCGAACCTCGACTCCGCCGCGGACGCGGCACAGGACTCCACGGTGGCCTCCGCTGTCCGCGCCCTCGCCAACGACAGCCGGTCGATGAGCGACAGCGCGGCAGGGGCATACTCAGCGCGCGACGATGGGGACTCCACTCAGCTCAAGACCTACCAGCAGGCCTTCAGCGACGGGTTCGACCAGTGGAAGCAGGACGCCGAGACCTACAAGTCCCTGTGCGAGTGAGGGGCTTCACCGAAGGCCTCCGGCTCGGTGCCACCACCTGCGGATTCCGAGGTGAACAGAGCTCAGGCCGCCGCCTTGCCCGGGGCGCGCTCCGGCGCGGTTCCTGGTGGGCCGAGCGCGCGGCCGGGCGGGCCCATTAGGCTTGGGTGCTCCGACGGCGGTCGCCCGCCGCCCGGCGAGGGGTACGGCACTCGTGTGGCTGCCCCGGACGACCACATCCAAGGACGGCAACCGAGTGTCTTTCTTCACCATCGGCCACCGCGGTGTCATGGCCGCCGAGCCGGAGAACACCCTGCGCTCCTTCCTGCGGGCCGAACGCGAGGGCCTGGACGGCATCGAACTGGACCTGCACCTGAGCAAGGACGGCGAGCTGGTCGTCATGCACGACGAGACCCTGGACCGCACGACGAACGGCTGCGGTCCGATCGCCGACCAGGAGTTGCGGCAGCTCAAGAAGCTCGACGCCGGCCTCGGCGAGCCCATCCCCACGTTCGAGGAGGTGCTGGACGCCATCGGGCCGACGCTCCCGGTCCAGGCGGAGATCAAGGACGTCGCCGCCGCCCGGTCACTGGCGAGGGTGCTCACCGACCGCGGCCTGCTGGACCGGGTCTCGGTGTTGTCGTTCCACGACGTCGCGCTGATCGAGATCCACCGCCTGCTGCCGCAGGCCCGCACCGTGCTCGTGGCAGGCCCCAGCGCGCACCGCGACACCTTCGTCGGCCGCGCTCAGAAGGTCGGTTCCACCCTGGTCAGCGTGGAGTTGCGCCAGCTGAACCGAGCCATCGTGGAGAAGTGCGGCGCCGCCGGCATCGACGTGATGGCCTGGACCGTCAACGACGAGCGCGACCTGGCGCTGGCCCGGACGCTCGGCCTGGTGGGCTGCGTCACCGACCAGCCAGGCATGAAGCGACTGGTCGAGGCCACGGCCTGACGCCAGGGGGGGCGGGACCGCACCGGCCGCTGGCAACGGCGTCAGCGCCGTGCACCGGGGCGGCGACGTCGTGCACCGGGGCGGCGACTCACACGGTTGTCTACGCCGTGTACGGGATCGTGCCCCGGGCACCCCCTTCGCGAGAGGCGGCCGGGGTCAGTGGGGGGCGGAGAGCCACTGGCTGAGCCAGGCGAAGGCCGGCGGGAACTCCTCGGACCAGGTGTTGTAGTTGTGGCCGCCGTTCGGCAGGAACAGGGTGCGCACCGTGACGGGCGAGGGGGCCGCGGCTGCCTGGAACTGCGTGATGTAGGAAGCCGGGCTGGCACGGTCCTCCCGTGAGGTGGCGAGGAACAGGCTGACGTGGGACTTCGTGTGCCGCACCAGGTAGGTCGGACTGTTGAGCCGGCGCACGGTCGGATCCGGGATGACGGACTCGTCGCCGGTCAGCGGGTCGGGGTCGAGAGCGGCGCCGGCACCGAAGACCTTCGGGTACTGCAGGGGCAGTTTCGCGGCGCAGAAGCCACCGGTGGAGAAGCCCATGAGGCCCCAGCCTCGGGAACCCCGCAGGGTACGGAACTTATGGCTGATCAGGTCAGGGACGTCCGCCGCCACCCAGGTCGCGACCTTGCGGTTGCGCAGATCGGTGCAGTCGGTGTCCACACTGCCGGGGTTGACCACGGGCATCACCAGGATGAAGGGGTGCACCTTGTGCTGCCTGAGCAGGTCCGAGAAGGCGCCCGGCATCCCACCGTGCTCCAGCCAGGACTCTGGGGAGCCGGGCACGCCGTGCAGCAGCAGGATGACCGGGAACCGCTTCTTCTTGTAGGCCGGCTCGTTGTACTGCGGCGGCGTCCACACCAGCACCTGCCCGGACAAGGCGGACTTCTGGCCGTGGAAGTACGTGTCCAGGACACCGCCCTTGGTGCTGTGGTTGAACTTCGCACGTTGCACCGGCGGCCCCGGCATCGCGATCGCGTTGGTGTTGTCCGTGTTGCCCAGGAGGTCGTCCCAGGACGCGTACAGACCGTAACTGTTGTTGATCCAGGTGGCCACGACACTGATCGCGGTGAGCTGGCACAGGCCGATCATCACGGCGTGCACCAGCCAGCGCGCCGGTCTGGGGCCGCGGATCCTGGTCCACAGGGCAATCGTGCTGATCATCGCAACGACCGTCGCGACTATGAGGACGACGAAGAACGGCGTTCCGGTGAGGGACACGCGAACCACCTCTCTGGACCCGGGCGAGAGAAAGCAGGCGTTGCCGAGCGCAGCGACTGCAATGCCCACGCATGCAGGCTACTTGCACGGGGCACAGCCCACGATCACTGCCTCATGGTCACGCATGAGCCGGAGCGCGCCCCTGGTGACCTGGTGGGCCCGGCCGCCACGTGCGGCAGGCAGAAGTATGTCCGGGCTACTTGACCAGCCGGAAGTCGGGGTGGCCGACCCAGGCCCGCAGGAACTCCGCCGTTCCCAGCGCCATCCTGTCGTCGTCGGCGATGCCCAACACCCCTGGAAGGCCGACGACGACCGCCACCTGTCCGTCCAGCAGCTCGGCTTTGGCCACGCCCCCGATGACGTCCATGACAGCGGCGGTCAGCAGGGCTGTGGCCACGTGGTCGATCTGGCGGTTGCAGCCGGCGCTGACATTGACGGCATGGGTCGGTCTGAAGCCGAGGATGGCCTCCACCTCGGGCTCGTCCGCGTGTTCGGCCTCGAAGGTGCTCTCGTCGCCGACGCCTGGCCCCATCGCGTAGACCAGGAAGGGCCGACGCCAGTCCTCGCGCTGCGGATTGAATCCCACCAGGGCCGTGAGCGCCTGGTCCTCGGTGGTGCCGTCGAGGAGTGGAAGCGGGAACGGCTTTCGCCGGTTCTCCTCTCGCCTGTCCTCGACGCCCAGTCGCTCCGCGCGCACGTTGACGTCGAAGAACCCGGGCCGCTGCTCGTCGAAGTGGGAGGAGAGTCCCACCATCAGCTCACGGAACTCCCGCAGCGCGGCCGGAGAGAGCGGCTCCGCCAACTCGATCACCAACGTTGGCCCAGACATGCTGGGAGCCTAGTCAGGGGCCGACCGTCTTCAGGCTCGAGATGCGGATCGGCTCGCCGCCCATGTGCTTCTGTGCCCGCCGGTTCTGCTGATGCAGGCGCTCGTAGTACGCCCGATCGAGATCGATGACGTTCTTCGAGAAGAACATCCAGGACAGGATGTCCCGGTACTTGAGACCATCCGGGGTCAGCTGGATTCGGTCGGCGGGCAGCCGCCGCAGCAGTCCAAGTTCTTCGGCGGCAGCGAGCACCGGTTCGAAGAGGTGTACTGATAGGCGCCGGTCTTGGAGAACCAGGCGTCGGGCCGCACGGTCAGGAAGTAGGTTCTGATCGTCTCGGGTGCCAACGCCACCCGTGCTGCGCCAGTTGGGGTAGACCTCGTCGAACGTGGCGAAGACCTGCTCGAAGTGCCGCAGGACAGAAGGAGATTGCCCTTCTGGCGCTGGTGCCCCCGCGGCAAGCACGATCCGTCGGCGGAAAGTCGGCGGCGCTTTCTTCCCCTATGCGCGAACCACGCCGGACAGATGCTGAGATCAGTCAACACACGGCCTCGGCGTTCGTGGCACCCACGCGAACCACGAATCCGGAGCGCCATTGACGCCTGCGTTTTGGTTCATCATCCAATGTTGTCCAGGAATTGAGACATTCCGTTCGCGCTCGATCCGCTGACGTCCACTCAGCGCTAGCGTCTGCACGCGCAATTACCGGACTGAACCGCCACTCGAGGAAAGTCACTGAAGCCCGGGCATCCGCAAGCCGCATCAGGCCCTTGCCGACAGCAGACAACCTCCGGAGAAACCAATGCCCGTACTCGCGGGTTTCCGCGCCGTGTTCGCCGTGGCGGGGCCCGCACTGCTCGCCATCTCATTTCTGGCCCGCCTGCCCGCGGCGATCTGCCCGACGGGAACCCTGCTGATGCTCACACAGCTCGACGGCATCGGCCGTGGAGGCCTTACGGCCGGAACCCTCTTGGCCGGCCAGGCCCTGAGCGGCCCGGTGCTGGGACGCCTCGCGGACCGGCGCGGCCACCGGCCGGTGCTGCTGGCCGCCTCACTCGCGAACGCGGCCGCCATCACCTTCCTCGTGGCCGCCGTCCTGTGCGAGTGGCCCGGGGCCATGGCGGCCGTCGCCGCGGCGGGAGTGGGCCTGACGGTGCCGCAGATCGGCCCGCTCTCCCGCAGTCGGTGGATAGCCCTGATCGACGGTCTGCCCGCCCACCACGCCGTAGAGCCGGAGGAGTTGACGATTCGGGCGCTGTCGTTCGACACCACCATCGACGAGATCAGCTTCATCGCCGGCCCGGCCCTGGCCGGGATGGCCGTCGTCGCGATCCACCCGGTGGCTCCGATGGTGCTCGCGGGCGCGCTCATCGCGGTGTTCGGGGTGCTGTTCGCACTTCACCCCACCGCTCCACCGGGCGCACGGGCCGCTCGCGTCTCCGGCGAGCCGCTGCTGACGCCGGCGCTCACGGTCCTGCTCCTCATGGCGCTGTTGCAGGGAATGATCTGGGGCAGCGCCAACGCCGGCGTCAGTGCCCTGTCCGACCACCTGGGCGACGCGGGAGCGGCGGGGTTCGTCTGGGGTGCGATGGCCGTGACCAGCTCTCTGGCGGGCATCGCCGCCACCGTGCGCACCGCCAGACTCGCCCTGACCACACGCCTTCGGCTGGCCATCGCGGGCCAGGCGATCCTGCTGCTGCCGCTGCCGGCCGTGGAGGACTTCGTGGGCGTGACGGCCGCCATAGCCGCCATCGGCCTGGCCGTCGCGCCGCACCTCATCGCCGTGTTCTCCCTCGCCGAACGAGTGGCCCCGCCGCGCCGCATGAGCGAAACCATGGCCCTGCTGGTCAGCGCCCTCATCGGCGGGCAGGGCATGGCCGCCGTCGCCGCAGGACAGTTGGCACAGCACTCCGGCTTCCGCCATGCCTTCCTGCTGACGTGCGGGTGCGGCGCCGCGGCGCTCCTGGTCGCCCTCGTCTTCGTACGGCCCACCGTCTTCACCCCTGCCATCGAGCGCGCCTTCGCCCCTGCCGGCCCGGCCGCCACGGTGCCTGACTGAGTGTCGGAGGCGTCGGCATCCGGTCCTCCAACGGGGTCGCCGGTCAGGGCAGCGTCCAGAAGCGGACCGTGACGAGGTAGAAGACGACGGCCCAGAAGGCCATCACCACCGCGACCACACCGAGGCCACGGAGGTTGCTCCGCGTCGCCGGTTCGTCCGGCGATGGCCGGAGCCATCGGCCGAGCAGCGGGTTCACGTAGTAGGGCATGGTCAGGAAGCTCATGATGAAACTCGACAGCAGGTTGCCCACGAGCAGGCCGATCCAGAGCGGCATGTGCAGCGGGGACAGCGCGAGTGTCAGCAGCACGACCGTCGGGTACAGGCCGACCCAGATGGCGAGGGAGGTCCTGGTCTCGGAGGGCGGCGGGGGTGCCTCCTTCCCGTTGCCCTCGAAGGCGAACCAGCTGCCGAACGAGTTGTCGATCGTGTGCAGTTTGAAGTCGCTGAACCTCTCGCCCTCAGCGAGGATCCGCTGCCGTTGGGGCGACGTCAGCCAGGCGTCGAGGTGCTCGGCGCTGTCGTAGCGGTAGAGCGTGGTCCATTCCTCCTGAAGTCCCTCGATGGGACGGAAGAGCTCGGTCCCGCGGAACCCCTCGAACTTGCTCTCCTCCTCGACCATGCGGTGCTGCCAGGCAAGGAAGTCATCGACCTGGTTCGGGTGGACCCGGTGCGTGACCACCACGGTGACCAGCGGATCCAGTGACCGGGTGCCGCTGCTGACCACCTGCTGGGTCGCCGGACCGTCGAAGTACTTGGCGCCGGCGTCGAGATACGTCTGCCTGGTCGCGCTGTTGATCCATGTCTGCAGATGCGCCACCGAGTCGAACCGGTACACGACGACCCAGTCGGGTTGCAGCGGAGTCGGCGGGGAGATCTCGGCGCCGAGGAAACCGGGGTAGTAGGCGGCCGCGGCATTGAGGTCCTCCTGCCACGACTCGAACTCGCGCTCCATCCCGGGCAGGACCTTCTGGCCGATGATCGCCGTCGCCGCGGCGGCTACGTTCCTTCCGGTGCTCATGACGGCTCAACCTGCCGATACCGACTGCTCCGCGGGGAGTCGGCCGTAAATGCGTTCCGGAGTCAGCGGCAGCGCACGGTAGCGGACGCCGGTGGCGTCGTGCACCGCGTTCGCGAGCGCGGGGGCGACCGGGTTGATACAGCACTCGGCCATGCCCTTGGCCCGCATGGGACCCACCGAATCCGCGGAGCCCACCAGGAGAACCTCGGTACGGGGGATGTCGGCGTAGGTGGGGATGCGGTAGTTCCGGAGGTTCGGGTTGACCATGACGCCGTTGCCGTCGATGTGATGGTTCTCGGTCAGGGCGAAGCCGATTCCCTGGGCGACACCGCCCTCGATCTGTCCCCGGACCTGCGCCGGGTTGATGATCACTCCGGCGTCCGCCGCCTGCACGCTGTACAGGATCCGTATCTCACCCGTCACGCGGTGCACGGCGACCCGGAACCCCTGTGTGTTGGAGGTGACGCTCCGGGGCGAGCCGTATGCCTTGCGTGCGGCGGTGAAACGGATGCCACGCGCCCGGGCGAGCGCGACGAGTTCGGCCAGCGACACCCGCCGGTCCCCGCAGACGACACCGTCGTCGTCCATCGTGCACATCACGACGTGGATGCCCGTGTGCGCCGCGGCGAAGTGCAGGATGCGGTCGCGTACGGCGTTGGCCGCCGCGAGGACCGCGTTGCCCGCCACGAAGAGGCCCGCGCTCGCGAAGGCGCCCGTATCGAATCCCGTGCGGTCGGTGTCGGACTGCACCAGACGAATCCGTGAGGGTGTCGTGCCCAGCTGGCTGGCCGCGATCTGGACATGGGCCGTGGACGTTCCCTCCCCGAACTCGGGGGTTCCGACGGCCAGTTCGTAGAGGAGATCGTCGCCCAGCGTGACCCAGGCCTCGGAGAGGTGATCCGTCGGGGGCGCGGTCTCGTGCAGGGAACTCGCCACGCCGGTTCCGACGAGCCACTCGGGGCCGGGAGGCGGCCGGTCGGCCGTACGGGCCAGGGCGTCGCCCACCAGGTCGATGCACTGGGCGAGTCCGTCCTCGGTGAAGGTCACGTCGTCGGGGCCCTCGTGCAGGGCGACCAGGGGCTCACCCGGCCGCACGATGTTGCGTCGGCGCAGTTCCAGCGGGTCGATGTGGAGGGCGCGGGCCAGTTCGTCCATCGCCGACTCCACGGCGAACGCCGGCTGCGTCATCCCGTAACCGCGCAGCGCCCCGCTCGGTACGGTGTTGGTGTAGACGGAGTACGCGTCGTACTTCTTGTTGGGGCAGCGGTAGATCATGACGGCGGCTCCGCCCGCGTACAGCGTTTCGCCGCCGTGGTTGCCGTAGGCACCCGTGTTCGACACGTTGCGCACCTGGAAGGCGGTGAGCGTTCCGTCGGCCTTGGCGCCGAGCTTGACCGTGAGGGTCATCGGATGCCGCGGCGAGGCGGTGGTGAACTCTTCCTCACGGGTGTACTCGAGACACGTGGGCCGCCCGGTGTCCAGGGTGGCCAGCGCGACCAGGTCCTCCGCGATCACCTCCTGCTTGCCGCCGAATCCGCCGCCGACGCGCTTGCAGAAGACCCTCACCTGGTCCGGGCGCAGCGCGAACAGGTACTCCAGTTTGACCTTCGCGATCGACGGGGACTGCGAACTGGTGCGGACGTTCAGCCGGCCCTGCTCCATCCAGGCGATCGAACCGTGGGTCTCCAGATGCGCGTGCTGCACCCGCGGTGAGAAGTAGGTGCCTTCGTGGATCACGTCGGCCGCGGCGAATCCCGCGTCGACGTCGCCGATGTGCGAGTGGAGGTCCAGCAGGATGTTGTGGCCGGGGTCGCGGACGAACGGATCGTGGGAGCCGTGCAGCTGGGGTGCGCCGTCGGCCATCGCCGCCTCGGGGTCGAACACCGCCGGCAGCACCTCGTACTCGACCGCCAGACGCTGGCAGCCCTCCTCGGCCGCGCCGACCGTGTCGGCCAGCACCGCGGCGACGCGCTGGCCGGCGAAGCGGACCGTGTCGTCGAGGATGTAGGTGTCGTCGGGGTCGACCAGGTGGTCGGTGTGGATCGCCGTGGTGAAGCGTCTGCGGGGTACGTCTTCCCAGGTGTAGACCCGGTGCACGCCGGGCACCGCGAGGGCGGCGGTCTTGTCGATCGAGAGGATCCGGGCGTGTGCGTGGGGTGAGTGCAGCACCTTCAGGTGCAGCATGCCGTCGATGTGCGTGTCCATGGTGAACTCGGCATGCCCCGTCACCACGTCGTGGCCCGCGGGCGCGCCGACACTCGTCCCGACGGCCTTGCCCGGTGCCGCCGTCTCCACCGCGCTGACGCCCTTCACCGCGTCCTCGATCGCCCGGTATCCCGTGCAGCGGCAGAGGTTGCCCTTCAACGCCCGTGGCAGATCCGCCTTCTGCTCCTCGGTGAAGGTCGCCGACGTCATGATCATCCCTGCGGTGCAGAAACCGCACTGGAATCCCGGGGCGTCCTCGAACTGCCGCTGCATGGGGTGCGGGGCGCCGGGCCGTCCGAGGCCCTCGATCGTGGTCACCTCGCGGCCGTCCGCGCGGAACGCGGGCGTGATGCAGCTGTGCACGGGTGTGCCGTCCAGCCACACGGTGCAGGCGCCGCAGTCGCCCGCGTCGCACCCCTTCTTGACGCCGAAGTGGCCGAGTTCGCGCAGGAAGGTCCGCAGGCACTGACCGGGGGCCGGTTCCCGGTCGAATGCCTTGCCGTTCACGTGGTAGCTCATGCCAGGTCCCCAGCGTTAAGTTCGCGGCAGATCTCTTCGGCGAAGTGCCGTGTCAGATGCCGTCGGTGGTCAGGGGTTCCGTTGGGATCGGCGAACCATACGTCGGCCGGCACGGCGTCGATGCTCTGCCGCAGCGTTCGGACATCGGGCAGGGAGTCGAAGGCGATGCGGACCGGCCGCGTGGTGCCGGCGGTGACCGTCAGCAACAGGTCACTCGCTCCGAGCCGTTGCGTGCCGACGAGGAACACCGTCGAACGGCCGAGCCGGGTCAGCGCGAAGCGACGGTGCGCGGTGCGTTTGCGCAGCGCGTGCTCCGGAACCGTGATGCGCCGCAGGATCTCCCCGGGGGCGAGGATGTTGCGGTGGTCGCCCGTGACGAAATCGAGGGCGTCGACGAAGCGCACGGAGCCGTCGGCCGCCCACAGTTCGTACTGCGCCTCCAGCGCGACCGTCAACGTGATCATCGGGCCGGCGGGCAAGGACATGCAGATGTTTCCGCCGACGGTCGCCGCGTTCCACACCTTGAACGAGGACAGGAATGCCTCACAGCTTTTCCGGAAGAGAATTCCGGCGGTCCAGTCCATCGGCCAGGGGAAGGCGTACAGGTCGCGAACGGTGCAGGTCGCGCTGATCTCCAGGCCCTCGTCCGTCGGAACAAGAGGCTCCCAGCGCAACGCCGTCAGGTCGATCAGCCGTCGCAGGTCCGGCTGCTCCGTGGAATAGAGCCATGTTCCGCCTGCGAGCCACGCGTCGCCCGCGTGCCAGTCCGTACCTGGCCGCTCGGACGGCCGCCGGACTACTTCGGTGATGGTGTTGAGGTCCATGAAAACCGACCCACGGAAGACCGGACCCACGGGAAGACAACTGCCCTCTGAGATTTGGGAGTTGATTCCCCGCCGACCGGGCGGGTGTTGGCGCCGTGCCGAACCGGCCGGGGTGGCTGGGCCGCGAGAGACCGGCGGGCACAGACACTTTTGTCACAGCCTATCGCAGCATGCGGATGTGGACCCAATGACGAGGAAGCTGAAAGTAACCAAAGCGCTCCTTAGCGTAGTCAGGAATGTTGGAGGTGCGGACCTGCGGGCTCTACGCTGAGCCGGGGCGTCCTGGCGGTGTTTGGCAGTGGGCGACGGACTGTGGGTGAGCGGAACAGTGGAGGATTCGACGGTGACGGCAAGAACAAGTGACATCGCGAGGGCTGCCGGTGTGCTGCGCGCCGGCGGCCTGGTGGCGCTCCCGACCGAAACCGTCTACGGTCTGGGCGCCAACGCCGAGGACCCGGCCGCAGTCGCGCGCATCTTCCAGGTCAAGGGACGCCCGCCCTCCCACCCGCTGATCGTCCACATCGCCGGCGCGGAGCACCTGGGCGACTGGGTCGAGGAGGTGCCGGCGACGGCGCGCCTGCTGGCCGAACGCTTCTGGCCGGGACCGCTCACGCTGGTCCTGCGGCGCGGTCGCCGGGTGCCCCTCGAAGCAACGGGGGGCCTCGAGACAGTGGCCGTACGCGTGCCCGACCATCCCGTCGCACTCGCGCTGCTGTCGGCCTTCGGCGGCGGTGTCACGGCCCCGTCCGCCAACCGCTTCGGCCAGGTCAGCCCCACCACGGCGGACGATGTCCGCGCGGAGCTCGGGGATGCCGTCGACTTCGTGCTGGACGGTGGCCGTTGCGATGTCGGCGTCGAGTCGACCATCGTCGACGTCACGGGCGAGCTCCCGAGCATCCTGCGGCCCGGCGGGGTGACGCGCGAGGACCTCGAGGCAGTGCTGGGGTACCCGCCGGCGGTGCCCTCGACGAGCCACGTTCGGGTGCCGGGCCAGCATCCGTCCCACTACGCCCCGCGGGCGCGGGTCGTCCTCGTCGAGCCCGAGAAGGTCATCGCCGAAGCGGAGCTCGCACAGGAGCTGGGCCACCAGGTGGGCGTCTTCCTTCCCCCCTCCTTCACCGACGCGCCGGTGAAGGCGCACGCCGTGGTGACGGTCCCCGGTTCGATGGCCGCCTACGCGCGCGGTCTGTACGGGTTCCTGCGCGAACTCGACCGGCAGGGGTGCGACCTCATCGTCGCGTCGCTGCCGGCGGAGGAGGGCCTGGGACTGGCGATCGCCAACCGGCTCCGCCGTGCCGCAGGGCCGCGCACCACGGCGTGACCAGCAGCGACGTCGTTCGGTATGCCTACCGGGGCGCCGGCCGGACGCGCGGCCCCGGTGCGGGGGCCTGCCCAGCGGCGCCCCGCACGGCCAGCGGGCGGGGGCGGTCCAGCAGCAGGCGACGGTGTGCCCTCTGCGCCACGCGAGGATCTCTTCTCCACCGACGCGTCGGTACTTCGGAGAACCAGGCGGGACCTGATCAGGGCGTACGCCCGATGAACGCGATCCGCTGCCATCCGCTGCCCACGAGCGAGCTCGGCAGGCGCGGGAGCTGGACGTTCCGTAGATTGAAGAGCGAGCGACTGGCAGGAAAAGCGCGTGACACCGAAGATCGACTACACAGGGGTGTTCGCCGCCCTTCCGAGCCCGTGCCTGGTGCTCGGCACGGACCTGGTGATCGCCGACGCCAACCCCGCCTTCTGCGACGTGACCGGACGGAGCCGGGCCGAGCTGCTCGGGCAGTACCTCTTCGACGCCTTCCCGGACAACCCTGGCGACCCGGAGGCCGACGGAGTGGACACGCTCAAAGCGTCGCTGCACCGCGTCCTGTCCACCGGCCAGACCGATCACATGGCGTTGCAGAAGTACGACATCCCGGTCCCCGGCAACCCGGACGCGTTCAAGGAACGGTGGTGGACCGCGATCAACGTGCCCGTCCTCGGCCCGGACGGAAAGGTCGCCTGGGTCATCCACCGGTCGGAGGACATGACCGACGTGGTCCACGCCCGCCAGACCACGCACCTGCCCGCGGTCCGCCCTGGCCGGGAAGCGGCCATGGAAGCCGAGCTGTACGCCCGGGCACGGCAGCTGCAACAGCTGAACGAGGAACTGCGACAGGCCCACGCCCGTGAACGGCGCATCGCCGTCGCCCTCCAGGAAGCGATGCTCCACTCCCCCGACCTGGCCCGGCACCCGAACATCGCCGTGCGCTACCTGCCCGCGACCGGCTCACTGAACGTGTGCGGCGACTGGTACGACGCGGTGGACCTGCCCGCGGACCGCTTCACCGTCACGGTCGGCGACGTGGTCGGCCACGGCCTGATGGCCGCCACCGTCATGGGCAGGCTCCGCAGCGCACTGAGCGCCGCCACCCGCACCGTCCACGGCCCCGCCCAGGCACTGGAGGTCCTGGGGCTCTACGCCCGCTCGGTCGAGGGAGCACTGGCCGCCACGGCCGTACAGGTCCTCGTCGACTGCCACAGCCACCTGCTCATCTACAGCAGCGCCGGCCACCCCCCACCGGTCCTGCTGCACCCGGACGGTTCCTGCGAGCTGCTCGACCAGGCCACCGACCCACCGCTGGGCGCCCGTCCCGAACACGTCCCCCGCCCCCAGGCCAACGCCACCTACACTCCCGGCGACACCCTCATCCTCTACACCGACGGCCTGATCGAACGCCGCGACGAGGACATCGACGCTGGCCTGACCCGCCTGACCTCCACGCTGGCCACCTGCACCGAGTTCGGCGCGGAACACCTCGCCGACGCCCTCCTCGCCCGCCTGGACCTCGCCAGCGGCGGAGGCGACGACATCGCCATCGTCGTCGTCCGCCTGGACCGAACGACCCGACCGTACTGATCAGCCGGATGGGCTCCCGTCGGCAGCCCCCGAGCCGGCTGTCAGACATGGCTCCGGCCCACTCCTCACGCCGAAGCAGACGTGCCCGCCAGGGCCTGTCGAACCTCATCCGCGGGGAACGGGGTGCGCTTGCTCTCCTCGACCAGTCGACGGTGAAAGGCATCCAGGACGACGGCGTGCGGGGCGTGGCGGTCGATGATCGCGCCGATCTCGGGGGGAACACCGTCGGGGCGGCGGCCTGCGATCCATTCGCGCAGGAAGGTCCCGGGTTCCGTGCCGCCTCGCACGGCTTCCGGCAGGTGGTGGCGCAACAGGTGATGGGGCGCATAGCAGCGGTCGTACACGAGGTGGTCGGCGAGGAAGGCGGTCTCCTGCGCCGAGAGGTCGAAGTCGCGGCTCAGTGCGAGCCCGAAGTCCGCGAAGTACACCTGCCGGCCATCGGTGAGCAGGTTGTCGAAGTGGGTGTCGAAGTGGACCAGCCCGCGTGAGCTCATGAACTCCGTTCCCCGCAGCAGCGCGTCCTCGACCCAGCGGTAGGCCGAGCCGCCTCCTGGCTCCGCCCAGCCCCCCTCGCGGACACCGCTGAGCCAGGCCGCGAGCGTCTGAGGCACGTGCTCCAGGAAGAGCACCAGGCTGAAGGAGGCACTGCCGATGGCCTCCAGCCGGCGGCGCACAGCAGGAGAGCCCTCCCAATGGGCGACGGCCCCCGCGATGCCTCCGAACGCGTCAGCGAAGTCGGCAGGAGGTCGATCCGGCAGGACTCGCCAGTGATACAGCAGCGGGAAACCCGTGTACTCGTTCGTCAGGACCCACGCGGTGGTCATGACGTGTGCGGCCAGCTCACGCCAGGCCCCGAACCCTGCCGAGCCCACCCCGTACTGGTAGAAGAGAGGGAGCTCGAACAGGTTGGCGGTCGAGCGCACATGCTCGGGCCGCAACTCGATGTCCGTCAGCGGGATCCGCTTCACGAAGACGCGCGTCCCCTCGACCTCCGTCTCCGCCCACCTGCCACCGATGCCCGACCCGCCTGCCGGAGCGGCAGCCACCGCGTCGCCGAGCCTGCGGTCGCTCAACAGGGAGAGCCGTGCTCCCACGGCCGCGTAAGCCGCCACGCGAGCAGCGTGCAGGGACTCGGTCTCATCCATGGTGACTCCGGCATGACGTCTCGGCAACCGCGGTTGATCATGGCAGAAGTCCCTTGGCCGTCCAAGGTGAGGATGCTGTGGAGGACGGGAAACAGGCTTCCGGGCTTCCGGAACCCTCCCTACCCTCCCGGAATCATGACAACAGAACACGCGCGGCAGCCCCAGCCGACCCTCGTTCATTCCCGCAGACGATTCCTGACGGCCGCCGGCGGCGCGGTCGGCGCGACCGCGTTACTGCCCGGGGCGCGGGCCGCCGCGGCCACGCCTTCCCGGCGGCGCGTCGCCGTTCTCGGCGGCGGCGTCTCCGGGCTCAGCGCCGCCCACGAACTCGCCGAGCGCGGCTACGCCGTCACCGTCTACGAGTACTACGACACCCTCGGCGGCAAGGCCCGCTCGATGGACGTCCCCGGCACGGCCGCCGGCGGCCGCAAGCCCCTGCCGGGCGAGCACGGCTTCCGCTTCTTCCCCGGCTTCTACCGGAACCTGCCGGACACGATGCGCCGCATCCCCTTCCCCGGCAACACCGGCGGCGTCCACGACAACCTCCGCAACGCCACCGAGGAGTTGTTCGCCCGCGGCTCGGGCCGCCCCGACCTGCACTTCCCGCTGCGCCGGATCACGACCCCGCCGGCACCCGGCGACATCACCCCGTCCTGGATCCGCGACCAGATCCTGTCCGTCCTGGATGTGGGCACCCGCCTGCCCGCCGGCGAGGCCGCCTATTTCGCCGACCGTCTCCTCGTCCACCTCACCAGTTGCGACGCACGCCGCGAGGGCCAGTGGGAGAAGGTCGCCTGGTGGGACTTCATCCGCGCGGGCGAGATGAGCGGGGAGTACCAGACGCTCCTCGGCATCGGGCAGACCCGCAACCTCGTCGCCACCCGCGCCGAAGTGGCGTCGACCAGGACCGTCGGCCGCGTCATCATCGAGGCGCTGATCCTGTGGGGCATGCTCGGCCGCGGGCTGGACGGCGACGCCGACATCGACCGCGTCCTGAACGCTCCCACCAGCGAGGCCTGGATCGACCCCTGGGAGACGCATCTGCGCTCGCTCGGCGTCGACTTCGTGACCGGCACGCAGGTGCTGGAGATTGGGTACGAGGGCGGGCGGGTGACCGGCGTCCGCGTCGCGGCCCGCGACGGCGGCAACGAGCGCACGGTCACCGCCGACCACTACGTCTCCGCGATGCCCGTCGAACACGCCCGCGCCACCTGGGGCAGGGCCCTGCGCGCCGCCGACCCGCAGCTCGGCCGGTGCGACGCGCTGAAGACGGACTGGATGACCGGCGTGATGTTCTACCTGCGCACGCCCACACCCGTCGTGCACGGGCACATCAACTGCCTCGACTCACCCTGGTCGGTGACGGCCATCGGCCAGGCGCAGTTCTGGGACGTACGGGACTTCTCCCGCGACTACGGCGACGGGCGGGCCCGCGACTGCCTCTCCGCGATCATCTCGGAGTGGGACAAGCCCGGCATCCTGTACGGCAAGACGGCCAAGGAGTGCACCAGGGACGAGATCGTCGCCGAGCTGTGGGCGCAGCTCAAGGACGGACTGAACGACGCGGGCAAGACCACCCTCAGGGACGAGGACCGCCTCGGCTGGTTCATGGACCCGGCGGTGACGGGCCTCGGCGGCCCTGACCCGCAGAACCGCGAACAGCTCCTCATCCACCCGACGGGCACGCTCTACCATCGTCCCTCGGCGCGGACGGCGATCCCGAACTTCTTCCTCGCGGGCGACTACGTCCGCACCGACGTCGATCTCGCGACCATGGAAGGCGCCAACGAGTCCGCTCGGCGAGCCGTCAACGCCCTGCTCGACGCGGACCGTTCGGACGCCGAGCGGTGCCGTGTGTGGGAGCTGTACCGGCCGCCGGAGCTGGAGCCCCTGAAGCGGATCGACGAGGTGCGCTACAGGCTGGGTCTGCCCAACACCTTCGACCTGGGGTGAGGCGGGGGCTCGACCACCATGGCCGCAGCCTCAGTTCCAGTGGCCCGCGGCGGCGGTCTCGGTGACGAACCTCTCGAAACTCCTGGGTGGCCGGCCGAGGGCTCGCTCCACGCCGTCGCAGAGCGCGGCGCCCGCGCCTTCGCGGACGGCCACCAGGAGCTCTGTGAGCAGTCGGGCGACGTCGGGTGAGGCGCCGCCGGCGACCTGGCGCTCGACGAAGGTCTCCGGGTCGACGTCGAGGTGACGGACCGTGCGGCCGGTGGCCCGAGTGATCAGGGCGGCCGCTTCCCCGAAGCTGATCGCCCGCGGGCCGGTCAGGTCGTACACCTGACCGCTGTGGCGGTCTTCGGTCAGCGCGGCGACGGCGACTGCGGCGATGTCCTCGGCGTCGACGAACGGCGTGCGCCCGTCACCGGTGGGCAGGGCCAGGGTTCCGGCGAGGATCCCGTGCCGCCAGGGTCCCTCGCTGAAGTTCTGCGCGAACCACAGCGGGCGCAGGATCGTCCAGTCGACGCCACAGCCTCGCACCGCCTGCTCGGCGGCGTGCAGGGGATGCCCGTTCTCACCCGCGCGTGGGGCCGACAGCAGCACCAGGCGGCGCACACCGGCGGCGACCGCCTGGGACACCAGCCGGGGGACGCGTGCCTGGTGATCGGTGCTCGCCGACAGGCTGGGCTCCAGGAGGTAGGCGGCCGTGACGCCGTCGAGCGCGGAGGCCCAACTCCCCGGGTCGTCAAGGTCGATGCGGCGGTCGCCGCCGGTGCGGGAGGCCGTGCGGACCCGCAGGCCCGCGGCCTGCAGGCGCCGGGCTATGCGGTTGCCGGTCGTGCCGGTGCCGCCGAGGACAAGGATGGTCTTCATGTCGTCCAGACAACCCCATGAGCGTGTGGACGATCCATGGGAGAACGTCGTCACTTCCTTTGTGTTCGTCTAGCGTGGGAGCGTGGACGTCCTCAGCGATCTGCTACGCCGGGCGCGGGCCAGGAACGCGTGGGTCAGGCAACTGATCCAGCGGCCCCCGTGGTCACTGAACTTCACCGATCCGCCACCGCTCACGGTCGTGACCACGCTCGCCGGTCACGCCTCGGTGCGGATCGACGACGCGGGCACCCCACCGGTACGGCTCGCGGCCGGCGACATCGCCCTCATCACCCGTCCCGGCTGGTACACCATCGCCGATGACCCTTCCACCCCGCCTCAGGTCGTCATCCACGGGCGGACGAAACGCGTCGTGGACGGGTCCGCGAAAGCGCCGGACGCGCAGCGGAGCCTGGCTCCCCGCACCTACGGCGACGGCCTGCCCGGGGCCACGGTCATGCTGCGCGGCGCCTACGACCTCCGCGGCGACGTCGGCGACCGTCTGCTCGGCATGCTGCCGCCGCTGGCGGTCGTACCCGCCGGCCCGGCGACCCGGGCGGCACTGGACCTGCTCGCCACCGAGGCCACCCGTGAGGAACCGGGGCAGGACGCCGTACTGGACCGGATGCTGGACCTGTTGCTCGTGCTGGCGTTGCGGGCCTGGTGCGCCGAAGCAAAGACGGCGCCGGCCTGGTACCGGGCGCTGACCGATCCAGTGATCGGCGAGGCACTGCACCTCCTGCACGAGGACCCCGCCCACCGGTGGACGGTCGCCGGACTGGCCACCCGGTTCGGCATCTCCCGTGCCGGGTTCGCCGCCCGCTTCACCAGGCTGGTCGGCGAACCCCCGCTCACCTACCTCACCGGCTGGCGTATGACCGTGGCGGCCGACCTGCTGCGAGAGACCGATACGACCGTCGCCGCCGTTGCCCGTGAGGTCGGGTACGAGGACCCCTTCGCCTTCAGCGTGGCGTTCAAGCGCACGCGCGGCGTCAGCCCATCGGTCTGGCGCCGCCGGACGCACTGATCCCGACGGGCGGATGTCGTCGCGCGGATGTCGTTGCCCGGAGGGGAAGGTCCCGCCGGTCGGCCAGTGACGGTCTCAGGCGGCCCGCGTGCTCTCCAGGTACCGCAGAACCGCCAGGACGCGCCGGTGGCCGGTCTCCGACGGGGGGAGGCCGAGCTTGGCGAAGATGTTGGCGATGTGCTTTTCCACCGCGCGTTCGGAGACGGTGAACGCGAGGGCGATGGACTGGTTCGTGCGGCCCTCGGCCATCAGCGCGAGAACCTCGCGTTCGCGCGGGGTGAGCGTGTCGAGGGCCGTGGCCCGACGGCTCGCCCCGAACAACTGGGCCACCACGTCGGGATCCAGCACCGTACCGCCGGCCGCGACCCGCTCGAGCGCGGCCACGAACTCCCCTATGTCGACGACCCGTTCCTTCAGCAGGTACCCGAACCCCGAGGGGTCGCTCAGCATGCGCGCCGCGTACGTCGTCTCCACGTACTGGGAGAACAACAGCACTCCGGTGTCAGGGTGCTCCGCGCGCAGCCGCAGGGCGGCCCGTACCCCTTCGTCGGTCTGGGTCGGCGGCAGCCGGATGTCGATGACGGCGACGTCGGGTGCGTGCTCGGCGACGGCGCTGAGCAGCGATTCCGCGTCGCCGACGGCCGCCGCCACCTCGATCCCCCGCAGTCCCAGAAGCTGGACCAGGCCGTCGCGCAGCAGCGCGGAGTCCTCGGCGATGACGACGCGCATCCCATTCCCTCACAGTGGCAGGTCGACCGTGACCACCGTAGGCCCTCCCGGTGGGCTGTCGCAGGTCAACGTGCCGTCCACGGTACGGATCCGGGCCAGCAGGCCGGTGAGTCCGGAGCCGGCGCCCACTGTGGCACCGCCCCGGCCGTCGTCGGCGACGCTCAGGCGCAGCCGTCCGTCGGCGGCGGTGACGGCGAGCCGCACCTCGTCGGCGCCACTGTGTTTGGTGGCGTTGGCGAGGAGTTCGGCAGCGCAGAAATAGGTGATGGTCTCCAGGGCCGGGCTGGGGCGAACGGTGATGCCGGTGTGCAGGGTGACGGGCAGGGCGCTGTCCGCGGCGAGGGTGGCGAGGGCCGCTTCGAGTCCCTCGTCCAGGACGGGCGGGTGGATTCCCTTGACCAGGTGGCGCAGGTCGGCGATGGCCTGTGTGGCGCCCGAGCGGGCCGTGTCCACGGCGGCGAGGACCGGCTCGCGGTCGGCGCCCATGGTGACCAGCTCCCGGATGACCGTGAGGTGCATGCCCAGGCTCACCAGGCGGGCCTGCGTGCCGTCGTGCAGGTCCCGTTCGATGCGGCGCAGGGTTGCGGCGGCGTCGTCGACCGCCTGGGCGCGGGTCTCCTCGAGGGCGCGGATGCGGCGTTCGGCGGCGTCGGGCCCGAGCAGGGCGGCAAGCAGTGCCCGATGCGGAGCGAGGGCGTGGCGCAGCAGGTGCGGGGCCGCGGCCAGGAGCAGCAGGCCCGCGGTGACGGGTATCAGCCAGCGCGGCCAGGAGTCGACCTGGAAACCGAGGACCTGCAAGGAGACATGGGTGACCGAACCGTCCGGGTGGTGCACCGTGTGGTGGTTCACGTGCTCGACCAGGGGGTGCAGGGTGAACAGGGCGCCGTAGACATAACCGATGGCCGCGGCGACGTAGGCGAGGACCGCGGTGAACGGCGCCAGCAGCGCGCACCCGACGGCCTTCCAGCCCGTGCGGTTCCGCAACAGGGTGCGTCGCCAGGCGAGGGCGCCACGCGCAGCGCTGGGCAACGGGGGCTCGATCTCCAGCCCCAGCAGCCGGTGCGCCAGGGCCCGTTGCAGCGCGCCGAGTCCCAGTGCCGCGCGCACCGTTCCGGCCAGCAGCCACCCACCCAGCGGGGTCACCGACAGCAGGCAGCCGAACGCCAGCCCGGCCAGGATGAGCCAACTGCCGGCGATGGCGAGCGGGAAGGCCAGCACGCCGTAGAGGAGGGCGGCCAGGGCGGGCGAGCCGAACGTGGCGACGGCGAGGGAGCGGAGACGCTGCATGGTGCCAACCTAGTTCTGCGGCCGGGGCGTTCACCGGGTGATGTGCGCGCGGCGAAGAGCCGGAGGAACGGAGTGCGGAGTCACGAGAGCAGGTGGCGAGCGATGCGCATCTGGAGCGCGGCCATCGCCCGACCCAGCCAGGGCATCAGCAGCAGGAACCCGACGCCGCCGAAGAACGCGTGGAAGGCATAGGCGCCGGCGAACGTGGGGCCGCCCCAGGCATCGGAGTAGTCGGAGCCGGCACGAAGGGGCCATCCGAGGTTCATCGGGACGATCGACCAGCCATACAGGGTGACCGCCATGACCACGAGGTTCACGGGGGTGGCCAGCAGGGCGTGGACCAGGCCCCGTCGGCTGCCGGGCAGTTCGGCGCCGAGCAAGCGGCGTGCGAGTCCCCGCTGTACGCGCCCCGCCGGACCGCCGATCAGGGCGAGTGGGACGCACAGGACGCCGACCGGGAAAGCGAGCACGGCATAGGCGACCCTTCGCCAGGTCGCCGCCGTGAACGGCTCTCGGAGCACCCGGCGGATGCGGAGGGCCGCGGCCGGGGCGGTGCGATCGGATGCGGTGGCCATGATGTTCTCCTTGAGAGGTGAGCGAGCCCGACATCCCCAAGGCTTCCGTCGACCCCGCCCCGGCACCATGGTGGTCGTACGGAGGTCCGGGGTTCGGTTCACCCCACCCCACCCCACCCCACCCCGCAAGGCCACGCGCCCTCTCGTGGGTCGCCATGGCCCGCCGCGTCCCGCACCTCGGTGGGCGTCCCGCTCTCGCGGTTGCGGCAAGGGGCCCGGCTGCGCTCGGCCATGGCCGGCCTGCCGTGCGAGTGCACGGCCGCAGCCGAAGCCGTCGCACGGGAACAACAGGTCCTGCGCAGGCCGCTGTTGGACGGGTATGCGAGGATCTTCAGGTGAATGATCTGTGCATCCGCCCGGCCTCCGAGACCGATGTGACCTCCCTCGTCCGCCTCCGCGACGACGCGGCACGCTGGATGCTGACCCGTGGCGTCACCGGGCAGTGGCGACCTGGGGAGCTGGACGAGGACCACTTCCGTCGGGTCATGGCGCATGGCGAGGTCTGGCTCGCGGAGGTCGGTGGGCGTATCGCCGGCGCCTGGGAGCTGTGGTGGGAGGACGAGGCCGCCTGGGGACCGCAGCCGCCTGTGGCCGGATACGTTCACCGGCTCATGGTGGACCGGGACGTCGCCGAGCCCGGGACGGGAAGGCTGCTGCTGAGCGCGGCAGAACAGCGAGTGGCTGCGGTGGGACGGGCCTGTGTGCGCCTGGACTGCGTTGCCGGCAACGCACAGCTCAACACCTACTACCGGCACGCCGGTTACCGCGTGGTGGGCCGCAAGGAGGGCAAGCCACAGCCGGGCGGGACGACCAAGTCCTTCACCCTGTGGGAGAAGAGGCTTTAGCAGGCAGGGGAAGCTCCGGACCGACTGTTCTGTCCCGAGAACGCGTACGGCGAGGCAGTGGGGCAGGAGGCGTTCTTCTGCCCGAGGGGTCTGACGGGCGTGTCACATCTCGCGCAGCAGGGCGGGAAGCTTGCGCATGTCGTGGAAGACGACGGTGCCGGCGCCTTCGAGGTGTTCCGCGGGGGTGAGCCCACCGGCGTAGCCGAGGGCGCGCATCCCGGCAGCGCGGGCGGCCTGGACGCCGGGGCGGCTGTCTTCGACCACCACACACGCGGCCGGGTCGACGCCCATCCGCTGTGCGGCGTGCAGGAACAAGTCGGGTGCGGGCTTGCCGCGCGCCACGTCCGTCGAGCTGTGAATACGGCCCGCGAAACGCTCGTACAGTCCAGTGCGGCCCAAGGTGTGGCGCATCTTCTCGTGGCTGCCGCTGGAGGCCACACAGGTCGGCAGGGTGATCTCGTCGAGCGCTTCGGGCAGCCCCTCGACCGGAACCAGCCCGGCGTCCACAGCCTCACGGTGCAACTGCTCGAACCGTTCCGCCCAGACCGTGGCTGTCTCCTGACCGAGCCGCTCAGCGACCTGCTCGCGGATGGCGGCGTGCGAGCGCCCGATGAAACGGGCCACCACCTCGTCTTCGGTGAGCGGCCAGCCGAGTTCCGCGCCGAGGGCCACCTGGACCTGCGCGGCAATGCGCTCGCTGTCGACCAGAACCCCGTCGCAGTCGAATATCACCAGTTCGATTGGCTTGATCATCCGAGCAGGATAGGACGCTCCCTGGGCGATCCGGCGAGGGAGCCGAGGCACCACCCGGCCGCCCTGTCGGACGGAGCAAGCCCTACAGTGCCGCCGCGTCCCCGGCCGATGCCGGCTGCGCGTTCCCGGCGGCCTGGTCAGGCCGCGTCGGCGGCACGGCCGGAAGGTGCTGGTGGGCCTCTGCGGCGGTGTAGGGGGAGGCGAAGGTGAAGGCGCGCGGGGACGGCCCGTGCGCGCGGAGGTCCGCCAGCCGCTCCAGGGCCTCGTCGACGGTCGGGAGATGGCCGACGGGGACCCACCAGAGCACCAGGTGCGCCTCGACGTGTCGCTCGAACCACTCGCGGCGCCGCCGTAGCACATCCAGGTGCCCGCTGCGGTAGGTGAAGTCCCACAGGGCCTCCTGGGTCTCCCACACCGTCAGGTTGACGATGACGTCCTCGCCCGCCGGACGCAGCGCGGTGGCATCGGCCGCCCCTTCCTCCACGAGCCGCCACACGAAGCCGGGCGCGCCATCGGCGGCCGTGTTGACCGGGTCGAGCAGCTCGACGAAGGGGGCCATGCGCGGGTCGTCGAGCGGGTGGCGGAGCGTGGCGACGTTGAGCTGGGCGAGGTGGGCGGCAGGCGCGGATGCGGTCATGGACAGATCCCAGCACGGCCCCGTTTCTATGTCAATCGATATTGTTTTTAGACGCCTCGACCACCACACAGCACTCCCCCGGTCGGGCGTCCATGCGGGCGCGGACGGGACCGTCCGTGCCGAGCAGTCCCTCCAGCAGCGCGAGATTCATGCCGCAGACGAGCGGCGGGAAGCGTTCGGCGACGGCGTGGAAGGGGCAGTTGCGCATACGGACGACGGGCGCGGCCTCCCCGCCCATCCCCTCGGCGCCCTCCAGGTGCGGTTCGTAGCCGCGGGCGGCCAGCATCTCCATGGCCTCGTCCAGGCCGCCGCAGGGTGCCGCCGAGCCGCGCAGGGCCTCGCCCCGACGGCGCGCCGCGGCGCAGAGCCCGGCATCCAGTCCGGCCTGCTCTGCGGCCTCGGCGAGCAGCTCGGCGGCGGTGCGGTAGTCGCGGGCGGGCAGCGACACCGCCCGCTCGGCCCGCACCCGCGTGTACACCTTGGCGGGACGGCCCGCCCCCGGCCCCGAGCGGCCGGTCAACCGGCGGCTGCCACTCTCCAGCAGCCCGGCCTCGGTCAGCTTGTCCAGATGGTGCGCAGCGAGCGTGCGCGCCACCCCGGCCGCCTCGGCGGCCTCGTTGCGGCCGACCTCGCGGCCCTGCGCCACCACGTACTCGTACAGGCGGCGCCGCACCGGATCCTGCAACGCGGCGATCGCATCGATGTCTTTCACCTTGCCATTCTAGGAACAACAGGGATGGGAGATAGAAGGCCGCAGGCCACGACGTCCCCCCACTCCCTGGGCGATCACCGCGGCCTCCTGCTTCGTGTTCCCGAGCGCGACCCCTCAGCGGCGGCGGGAGTTGAGCCGCGCGGCCTGGCGTGTCAGGTGGTCGCGCTCGGCGAGGTTGGGTGCCTTGTGGGCCGCCTCGGCATACAGGCGTGCCGCCGTCGCCAGGTCGCCGTCGCGTTCGTGGAGGTAGGCCGCCACCGCGGCGTGGCGGGGCAGTGAGGCATCCAACGTCGCGAGCTCCGCCAGGCCGGCGCGCGGTCCGTCGGCCTCGCCGACGGCGACCGCGCGGTTGAGCCGGACGACCGGGCTGTCGGTCAGGCGCGTGAGCTCGTCGTACCACTCGACGATCTGCACCCAGTCGGTCTCCTCGGCGGTGGGCGCGTCGGCGTGGAGGGCGGCGATGGCAGCCTGGGCCTGGAACTCGCCGAGCCGGTCGCGGGCGAGGGCCGCCTGCAGGATCGCGACGCCCTCGGCGATCAACTCCGTGTCCCAGCGGCTGCGGTCCTGCTCGGCGAGCGGCACCAGGCTGCCGTCGGGCGCGGTCCGGGCGGCGCGGCGCGCGTGGTGGAGCAGCATGAGGGCGAGCAGCCCCGCCACCTCGGGGTGGTCGATCCGCGCCGCGAGCTGCCGGGTGAGCCGGATGGCCTCGGCGGCGAGGTCGACGTCGCCGGAGTAGCCCTCGTTGAAGACGAGGTAGAGGACGCGCAGCACGGTGGCGACGTCGCCGGGCTGGTCGAACCGCACGCCGGAGACGGTGCGCTTGGCCCGGCTGATGCGCTGCGCCATGGTTGCCTCGGGCACCAGGTAGGCCTGGGCGATCTGGCGGGTAGTGAGACCGCCGACGGCGCGCAGTGTGAGCGCGACGGCGGACGACGGCGTCAGCGACGGGTGGGCGCACAGGAAGTAGAGCTGGAGCGTGTCGTCCACCGCGGGCGCGGGCCCGGGCGCCGGTTCCTCCTCGACGCGCTCCTCACGCCGGCGGCGGGCGGCGTCGGCGCGCGTAGCGTCGAGGTACTTGCGCCAGGCCACCGTGATCAGCCAGCCCTTCGCGTCCCGCGGCGGCTCGGCCGGCCAGACGCGGAGCGCCTCGACGAGCGCGTCCTGCACGGCGTCCTCGGCCGCCGCGAAGTCGGCTCCGCGGCGGACGAGGACGGTGAGCACGCTCGGTGTGAGGCTCCGGAGCAGGGCCTCGTTCATCGATGAGGGCACTCCGTGGTGGTGGGGTGCGCGGCCAGGAACGGGCGCAGCTCCAGCCACTCGTGGATCGGCTTGCCACCCGCCCCGGGCGCGGCCGACAGCTCCCCGGCCAGCTCGACGGCGCGCTCGTAGCTGTCGACGTCGATCACCATCCAGCCGGCGATGAGGTCCTTGGTCTCGGCGAACGGTCCGTCGGTGACCGGCGGGCGCCCCTCACCGTCGTACCGGACCCACGCTCCCTCTGGGGCCAGCGCCTGACCGTCGACGTACTCGCCCGTCTTCTCGAGCCGGGCCGCGAACTCGTTCATGTACCGCACATGCGCCGAGACCTCCTCCGGCGTCCACTGGTCCATCGGCACGTCGTTCACCGCGGCCGGGGCGCCGCGGTAGTGCTTCAGCAGCAGGTACTTGGCCATCGTGGTTCTCCTCGGTGCTCGTGCGACCCATTGTGGTCGCGTTCACCCCTGGGACGGAGCCAGGCACGGGTTCTCGACATCGCCGTACGAATTTTTTTGGGATCTCGTGGATGACCTTGTGTGAGCCGTCTCGCGGGTCTGGATACACAGCGCAGGGGCAAGAACGGGATTCCGCAAGCCTACGACGACGGCACGCCCCGTTGCCCCAACAGGCGAGCTTGTTCCCTCTTCAGATCGGCGAACCCCTGCCGTGCGTAGGTGGCGAGCTCCTCACTGGGGAACGGCACCAAAGACAGGTGCTGGTCGTAGCTGCCCTGGGTCCACCTGGCAACTGTGATCTCGTAGCCGGAGACATGGGCGCACAGGTGCAGCAGGATCGGCGGCATCTCCGGTTCCTTCAACAGGTCTGCGTGCCTGATGACGAGATCACGCATGGCCTGGATGTTCGGGAGGAACACCGTCGTGACCCACAGTCGCCACTCGGCCAGTTCTTCCTCGGTGGGCGGCGTCTCATGGACGAACGGTGATCTGCCGTCAGGGCGGGCGTTGCGTTCCTTGAAGGCGTGGAAGCTGCGGCTGTTGGCCTCCGTGAGGGCGAACAGGGGTCCGTAGAAGTCGCTGAGCTGGCGGTTCAGGCGTGCCAGACGTTCTTGGCGCTGTGCCAGGCGAAGGCCGTTGAGATACGTGGCGACATAGCCGACGAACGTCAGACCGATGGTGACGACCAGTGCGATCACGAAGGAGATGTTACCGAGCAGCGTACGGGTGGCGGCCGCCGAGGTCCGCGTCGTCGTCCTCTCGCACCGGATCGCCCGGCGCTCGCGGACGATCTCCATGCCGAGCAGGCGGCGCGGACCTCGGCGGCGACATGTCGGGCAGTGGCCGATCAGGTCAGGACGAGTTCCAGAACGGTGACCGAGAGCGGCGGCACGGTGCTGGCGAAGGACGCGGCCGCGCCGGTGACGGTACTGGTCCTGGGCACCAACGTGTCGGGCTCGGCCAGTGTGTTCGTGGTGGTGCGTGCGGGTCCGGTCAGGACGGTCGCGGTGGCTTGCCTCCTGACCCCCTTGGCCAGCCCCTTCAGTTCGACCGGCACATTCACCTTCTCCGTCCCGGAGTTGACGACCGCGAGGTAGAGGCGGTTCCCGGAGCGGGTGGCCACCGTGGCGAGGCCGGGCAGCGCACGTGCGGTGGCCGGCAGCACCGTGGTGCCGAGCCTGCTCGTCAGCATGTGCTGTGCCCAGTAGCTGGGAGACACGTAGCTGGTGAGGTTGTCGTAGGCGATCAGGTTGGTCGCCCAGACGTTGTTCCTGACGTGTGAGAAGAGCGGCGCGTAGCACTCCATGAGGACCTGGTCCGAGTTGCGGATCAGCCCGGCGAGCCAAGCGGCGTCGCCGAGTGCCGCGTTGAGGTCGGGTGTGGGGCGGCCCTCCTGCGCGGCCCACTCTCCCACGAACACCTTCGTCGAACCGCGGTCCCGGTTGTCGTACTTGTGGGTGGAGGCCTGGGCGGCGGACGGCGCGAGGTAGTAGTGCTCGTCGATCAGGTCCGGGGTGCGGCTCGTCACGGACGTCGTGGCGATCAGCTTCAGGTGCGGGTACTTCGCCTTGATCGCGTCGTGGAAGGCCGCGAACCGCTCGTCGTACGACCCCGAGGTGTCGAACCAGTCCTCGTTGCCGATCTCCACGTACTCCAGCGGGAACGGCTCCGGGTGTCCGTCGGCGGCACGTCGTGCGCCCCAGGTGCTGGTGACGGGGCCGGAGACGTACTCGATCTCGTCGAGGGCGTCCTGGACGAACGGCTTCAGCGCGTCGCCGGTGACGTGTGCGCCCTTGAGCGAATAGCCGGCGTAGACGGCGAGGACCGGCTGGGCGTGCAGGTCCTCGACCCATTGCAGGTATTCGAGGAGTCCGAGGCCGTCCGTGGACCAGTAGCCCCAGGCGTCGTCCATGTGGCCGGGGCGTTCCCAGACCGGACCGATGGTGTTCTTCCAGTCGTACCGGGTTGCGATGGTGTTGCCCTCGAGGAAGTTCCCGCCGGGGAAGCGCAGGAACTTCGGCTTCAGAGCGATCAGTTTCTCCATCAGGTCGACGCGCAGGCCGTTGGGCCGGTTGTTGTGGGTGGGCGGGAAGAGGGACACGTGCTGGAGCCACAGCGTCTCGCCCCCGGCGGCGGGATCGGCCGTGGTGACGGTCAGCCTCGCGTCGCCGGCCACGGGAGTGCGTGAACCGGTGCGCAGGGTCAGCTCGAACGGGCGGCCGGGGAAGGCGGTGCCGATGTGGGGCACGCGGGCGGACGCGTACACCGTCGAGCCGTCCGCCGACTCGATGGCCACCGTGAGCGGGCCGATGCGTCGCGACGCCTTGGCGAACAGCCGGGCGGTGTAGGTGGTTCTGGGCCGCACGGGTATGCCCCAGTAGCCGTCGTTGGCGACGCCGGCCCGGTTTCCGGCCCCGGTGCCGCTCGGCAGCACGACCTTGAGGGAACGGTTGAGCGCGGCGTTGAGCGGGGTGGCGGTGTCGAGGGCTAGGGTCGTACCGCCGACGGCGGACCAGTGGACGGGCGCGGTGTCGCTGGCCATCATCGAGCGGTTCTGCACCAGTTCGGCATAGATGCCGCCCTCGCCGGAGTGGTTGATGTCCTCGAACATCAAGCCGGGGAGGATCGGGGAGACAGCGTGCGCCGGGTTGGCGACGTCCACGCTCAGCAGCGGGGTCGTGGTCTCCACCGGGACGCCGGCCAGGGCTGCGACCTGGTCGGAGGTGAGGGCGGAGGGGAACATCCATACGTCGTCGATCAGGCCGTGCCACTGGTCGACGTGCCCACCGCCGTAGAGGGCACGGCCGATGGCGGTGTCACCGCTGCCGGCCCAGCCCGCGGTGTAGGCGGTCTCCCCCTCCAGTACGCCGTTGACGTAGAGGCGGATGACACCGGCGGTCGGGTCGCTGACGCCGACCAGGTGGGTCCAGGTGTCGGTGGTGGGCGCCGAAGCGGCGGCCGCGACCACGGCGTTCTGGGTGGCGTCCGAGCCCAGCCGGGCGAAGGCGAAGGTGCCGGTGTCGTCGCGCAGCCCCAGGTAGAAGGAGCTGACGACCTTGCCGTCGACGCTGACGGCGGTCTGGTATCCGCCGAGTTGCGCGAGGTTGACCCAGGCGCCCACCGAGAAGGCCTTGGAGGTGTCGAGGGCGGGTCCGGACGCCGTCGCGTTGCCGCCTGCCGCGAGGTTCAGGCTGTGGGTGCCGGCCTTGCCGGTGTCCCACCCGGCCGCGCCCTGGAGCGTCATGGTGCGGCCGTTGCCGGAGGAGTCGGCTGCGGAGGCGCCGGAGCCTTCGTCGAAGGTCCAGTGGGCGGCTGCGGCGGGCAGGTCCGCGGCGGTGGCACTCGCGGTTGTGCCGGCGGGTTCGGCGGCCCCGGCGGGAGCGGCGGCGGCGAAGGTCCCGGCGAGGGAGGCGGCCCCCAGGACGGTGAGGACGGTTCTGCGCGGCACTCCGGCTTCTGAAGGCATGCGGCTCATTCCTTTGTGACAGACCGTTGCGTTGCGTGGCGTACCGGCCGGAGCGGAGCGGCGTGCCGAAGCTGTCAGCCACCTTGTTCGATATCCCGTACGGCGATCGGTACTTCGAGCAGCAGGGATCTTAAGGTGTCCGCACGGCCCGTCAACACCCCCCGTACGGCAATGCCTCTTCGGGGCACGGGTGAGGGCCCAGCGGTTCAGCACACGTCCGGCTGAGAAGGCGAACGCAACGGCGCCATCGGCGAGCGCTCCCACCAGGCCTTCGCAACTGGCTCGCCCTGAGACTGACTTCGCGCGACTGACGAGGCGCTCCTCGCCGTAGAGCGGATGACACAGCCGCTCGGTGAAGGGGGTGCGGATGCCGACCCGCCTGAGATTGGGGTCCGCCGGGCCGGGCGGATGTGTCGGTCCAGTCCATCGTCCGGCAAACCCCGAGGTGACCTGATGCCCTTTGCCCTGTCACGGTCGAGTCGCCGCCGTCGACCACGGCGCGTGCTGATCGGCCTGACCGTTCTGAGTCTCTGCTGCCTGTCCGTGCTGCCCGCCGATGCCGCCACGCCCTCTTCGGGCACCGTCACCGATTCCGCGTCGTCGGTGACGTGGGGCGGCGGACCGTTCGTCGTGCCGAATGCCAGTGGCGCCGCGGGAGTTGTCTCCTGCGACGCGCTTCAGCCCTGCGACGACTACGCGCTCCGGGTCGCGGCGCCCGACGGGTACGACGCCGGGCACAGTCTGCGCGTGGAGATCAAGTGGGCCAATCCCGCCGCCGACTTCGACCTGTACGCGCTCGACGCCGACGGCCGGCAGATCGCCGCCGCCGCGTCCACGAGCGACCCGGAAGTGCTGCTCCTGCCGGCGGTGTCGGCGTCGTACACGCTCCGCGTCGTACCGTACGACCCGCTGGGCGAGAGCTACACCGGCACCGCGAGCCTGGTCACCGACCCGGTCAACCCGCCGCCGAGCACCGCGACCCCGCCGACGTACACCTCGTCCTCCGCGCCTGACACGCTGCCCGACGCGCACAACGCCGGTGAACCCTCCATAGGCGTGGACCGGGCCACCGGAGCGGTGATGTACCAGGCGTACACCTCGACCCTCAAGGTCACGTACGACAGCACCGGCGCGGCGACCTGGCAGGACCGCAGCGCCCGCGCCGCCGACGGCTGTCCGCAGGGCAGCCTCACCAGCCTCGACCCGATCCTGTTCACCGATCCGGCCACGCACCGCACCTTCGAGTCACAACTCGCGGGCAAGACCGCGCTGACCTGCTACACCGACGACGACGGCGCGACCTGGACGCCGACCGCGGGCTCCGGCATCGACTCGGGTGTCGACCACCAGACGCTGGGCGGCGGCCCGTTCGCAGCGGGTGGCGCCGGGGCGCTGACCGGCTACCCGGACGCGGTCTACTACTGCTCCCAGGACATCGCCGATGCCTCGTGCGCGGTCAGCCGCGACGGCGGGCTGACATACGGACCGGCGGTTCCCATGTACTCCCTGCTGGACTGCGGCGGCCTGCACGGCCATGTGAAGGTGGCCCACGACGGCACCGTCTACGTCCCCAACAAGGGCTGCAACGCCCATCAGGCCATTGCGGTGTCCGAGGACAACGGCCTGACCTGGCACGTGCGCCCCGACCCGGCGAGCACCGCGGGCGACTCCGACCCCAGCGTCGGCATCGGCTCCGCCGGCAGCGTCTACATGGGCTACCAGAACAGCGACGGCACCGCCCGGATCGCCGTCAGCCACGACAAGGGCAGGACGTGGCTGTACGACCAGAACGTCGGCGCCTCCCTCGGCATCAAGAACATCGTCTTCCCCGCGGTGACCGCGGGCGACGACGACCGTGCCGCCTTCGCCTTCCTCGGCACCACCACCGGCGGCAACTACCAGGACACCAGCGGCTTCACGGGCGTATGGCACCTGTACGTGGCCACCACCTACGACGGCGGCCGCTCCTGGGTGACCGTGGACGCCACCCCGACCGACCCCGTCCAGAAGGGCTCCGTCTGCACCGGCGGCACCACCTGCGGTCAGGACCGCAACCTGCTCGATTTCATGGACGTCACCCTCGACGCCCGGGGCCGGGTGCTGGTCGGCTACGCCGACGGCTGCACCGGGGCCTGTGCGACCGGCGGGGCACAGAACTACGACGCCCTGGCCGCCCTCGCCCGCCAGGTCACCGGCAAGACGCTGTTCGGTGCCTTTGACACGATGTTCGCCAAGAAGCACCAGGAGGCCAGGTGAGCGGCCCGGTGACGACGTTCCGGGCCGGGATGGCAGCCGGTGCCGGCGCGGTGCTCCTCGCGGTGCTCGTGACCGGCTGCGGGACAGGTGGCGGCGGTTCGAAGGCCGGGCGGAGCGCTGCCGACGACACCACGGTGCGGCCCGCTGCGACGGGGTGCCCCTCGGAGGCCGCACGACCACTGCCGGGCGACTTCCCGTCGTCGCTCCCGGTGCCCGTGAAGGCGACGGTCACCTCGGTGGAACACCGCACCGGCCACCGTCTGATCGTCCACACAGTGGTCCACGAGGGCTTCCGAAGCGTCCTTTCCTTCCTCCAACGGGAGCTGCCCGAGGCGCACTACGCCTTGAAGGACGGAGAAGTGGAGCAGGACGACGCCGAGTCCGACTTCACCTCCCCCACGGTGGAGGGCCGGTGGGCTCTGCGGACGATGCCCGACTGTCCCGGGACGGTGTCGCTCACTTACCTGACGGCACCGCGGCACTGACCGACCGCCCCGGCGGGAGCCGACGCCGAGCACGAGCGCCGGCTCCCGCGAGGCAGCGAGCACCGCGTCCCGGTGCTGGTCAGGGAGCCCGCCTTCCGCCCGGACGATCCGGTCGGCGCGCGCACCCATCTGGGCACCGCCGTGCCGTACGCCAACCTGCGCGGCGCGGTCCCCGCGGGCCGGATCCGGACGGCCTACTCCCGCATGCCTGTCACCCGCGAAGCCAACAAAGTGGGACACGACAGGCCTGCTGGAAGGGAGCATGCGCCCGTGGGGATCCCGAGCCCGTTTCACTTCCTGAGGACAGGCGTGGACACAGGGCAGCGCCGGCGACGGCGCCCCCGACTGCGTACCACGGCGGTCACGGTCGCGCTCGCCGCGGCAGCGGCCGGCTGTCCCGCCTCCCGCCCGTCGGACCGCACCGGGAGTCCCCCCATGATGGGAGAGCGGGACCTGGCATCCGCCGTGACCAGGGTGAACCACACCTACCAGATACCCGATCCCCTGCCGGCAGCGGAACCGGGCACACTGATCGCGGCTACGGACCACGGCCCCGACGCGCGGCTGGAGAACGCGCGGCGCTGGACGGTGCTGTACCACTCCACCAACGCACGCGGCGCGGACGTCGCCGTCAGCGGCACCGTACTGCTGCCACCGGGCAGCCCTCCACGGGGAGGCCGGCCGGTGGTGTCCTGGGCGCATGGCACGACCGGTGTGGCCGACGCCTGCGCGCCCTCGCAGTCTGCGAACCTGGGCTCGGAGGCCTTCGCTCAGGAACTGCGCGCGCTGCTGCGCGCCGGCTACGCGGTCACTGCCTCGGACTACCCCGGACTGGGCACGCCGGGCCCGCACACCTATCTGGTCGGGGCGGACGAGGGCAACGCCGTGGCCGACATCGTCACCGCGGCCCGGCGGCTGGTGCCCGGCCTGGCGCCGGTGTGGTTCGCGGTCGGACACTCACAAGGGGGCCAGGCCGCACTGTTCGCCACCCACACCGAGCGCCGGACGGGCGGCCGGCGCCTCGGCGCGGCGGTGGCCCTCGCCCCGGCCAGCCACCTGGAGTCAATGCTCGCGGGGGTGAAAGCCTCCCATGTGCCCAGCGAGCTGTCCTTCGCCTTCTACTCGCTGGCCGGCCTGTCGGCCACCGAGCCCGCCGGCCACGCGGCGGATCTGCGCGCGCTGCTGGGACCCTCGGCCGCCGCCACGGCCTCCCGGGTGATCGCCGACTGCGTGACGCACAGCCATCCCGCGCTCAAGGGGGTGAACACCGAGCGGATGCTGCCGCTGAGAGGGGAACAGCTGCGGAGCATGGGCGAGCGGATGGGCGCCTACGGCGATCCGGACCGCTCCGCCATCACCGTCCCCACTCTGGTCATCCAGGGCGGCGCCGACCAGGATGTGCCGCCTGCCTGGACCGACGAGGTCGTGGCCCACCTGCGTCGCCTGGGCTCCCCCTCACTGGTCTACCGCACCTACCCCGGTGCGGGCCACGATCAGGTCCTCGGCCAGTCGATCTGCGATCTGCTGCACTTCCTCCACGCCCACGGCGGAACCCGCCCCGGGGCCTGCGCACCGCCCCCGAGCAGCCACGCTTGACCCGGTCGGACAGGCCGCCGAGCCCGGTTCGGCATCGAACCGACCACACCGTTCGGGCGGGCTTGCGCCACAGGTGCCTGACGACTGCCCGCGGGGTCCTCGCGGCCTCTCAGCAGGTCCCGTCGACTCGCAGCGGGTCCCGTCGACTCGCGGCGGTCCTGTCGGCTCACACCGGTCCCGTCGGCTCACACCGGTCCCGTCGGCTCTCAGCGGTTCCCTCTGGCGGCAGCGGAGACATGTGTCAGAGTGGAGACATCCGGACGGCGCGGTCAGCGCGGACGAGACAGGAGAGGGCAGCCTGTCATGTCCATATATTCCCGTCCCCGCAGTGCGGGGGCGGCCCCCATGAACTCCGTCGACCGGCGGAGCGAGGAGTACGCGGACCTGTTCGGGCAGGCCCCGGTGATCTTCGTTGCGCTCAGCGGCCCGAGGCACCTGCTGGAAGCGGCCAACTCGGCATTCTTCGAAGCCCTCGGGTGCGATCGCGGGCGCCTCGGCGAGCCGGTGGGAGAGGTGATCCCGGAACTGGTTCCACAAGGCGTCCTCGACCGGCTCGACGCGGTCTACCGCACCGGCGTGGCGTACCGGGCCCGGGACGGACGGCTTCTGCTGGGCGGGCCGGGCACGCAGCGGGAAGGGTTCTTCGACTTCACCTACGAGCCCCGCCGGGACGCCGCCGGCCGGATCGACGGGGTCGTGGTGATCGCGGTCGAGACCACCGCCTACCACCACGCGCACCTCCTGGCCGCCGAGCAGCGCGCGCTGCTGGAGCAGATCGCACGGGACGCCCCGCTGGACGAGATCCTCCATGGCATGGCCACCGCGATCGAGGACCTCTCCCCGGACATGCTCGTCTCGGTCCTGCTCGTCGACCCCGACGGGCAGCGCCTGCGGCACGGTACGGGCCCGCGCCTGCCCGACTTCTACAACGAGGCGATCGACGGGGCACCCATAGCGGAGGGCGTCGGCTCGTGCGGCACGACCGCCTTCCGGCGCGAACCGGTGATCGTCACGGACATCGCCACCGATCCCCTGTGGAAGGACTACCGCGACCTGGCACTGAGGGCCGGGGTCGCGGCGTGCTGGTCCACACCCATCCAGGACGCGGAGGGCCGGCTGCTGGGCACCTTCGCGATGTACCACCGCACGCCCAAGGCTCCCACGGGCAAGGACCTGGCGCTCAGCGCCTCCTTCGCCCGCATAGCCGCGCTGGCCATCGAACGCCACACCGCCGTGGAGGCAAGACGCGCCGCCCAGGACCGCGAGAAGGCCGCCCGGGAGGATCTGGCCTTCCTGCTGGAGGCCAGCACCGCCGTCACCGGCGAGACACACTATGCGGACAGCCTTCAGCGCATGGCCCGGCTGACCGTACCGACCCTGGCACCGCTGTGTGCCGTCCATGTGTCCGAACGCGGCCAGATCCAGCGCATCGCCATCGCCGCGTCGACCCGGGAGGGCGAGAAGCTCCTCTCCTCCCCCACGCTCTGCGACGAGGTGGACGCCGCTGTCACCCGCGTGCTCGCCTCCGGCGCCACCGAGTCCGCCCACGAGAGCGGCCTGTGCACGCGGCTCGGCATCAGGGACTTCGTGTGCGTGCCGCTGACCACCAGGGGCCGCACCTTCGGAGCGCTGACCCTCCTGACCACCGACCGGCCCTTGGACGAACGCAAGGTCGCCCTGGCCCAGGAACTCGCCCGCCGGGCCGCTTCGAGCGCCGACAACGCCCATCAGTTCACCGACCGCGTCCGGCTTTCCCACGATCTTCAGGCAGGCCTGCTGCCTCCGGAGTTGCCCAGGATTCCCGGTGCGACCCTGGCGGCCTCGTACCATCCCGCCGGTGAGGGTCTTGAGGTCGGCGGCGACTTCTACGACGTCTTCCCGCTGCCCGCCGACCGCTGGGCACTCATGATCGGCGACGTCTCCGGACGCGGCGCGCTGGCGGCCACCACCACCGGAATGGTCCGCCACACCGCACGCGCCGCCGCCCGCCTCCTCGACGAACCGGCGGCCGTGGTCACCGCCATCAACGAAGCGCTGACGGGGAGCACCGTCGAGGACGACCAGTTCGTCTCGCTCGTCTACGGCGAGCTGCGGCACACCGCGTCCCACCTCACGCTCACCCTGATCCGGGCAGGGCACGTACCACCGCTCGTGCGCCGCGCCGCCGGCACGGTCGTGGAACTCACGCAACCGGGTCTGCTGCTGGGCATCGGGCCTGATCCCGACCTCTGCCCGTGCCGCATCGACCTGCGCTCCGGCGACAGCCTCGTCCTCGTCACCGACGGCATCACCGAGGCCCGTTCCGCCACCGGTGAGTTCTTCGGCGAGGAGCGCCTGTCGGATGCGCTGCGAGCCGTCCGGACCACCAGGCCCACGGCCGCTGCCGTCGTCGAGTCCATCACGACCGCGGTCACCGCGTTCGCGGGCAGTGCCACCCCCGACGACCAGGCCGCACTGGTGATCACCGCCATCTGACGGCCCCGACGGCGCGGCATCCGTTCCGCCGCCTCCGTGCTCACCCCTGTTCACCGGACGGACCGGACAGGGCGAGTCACCCGGAGGGCCCAACAAGGGTCACAACACTCGTACGGCGGACCCGGGGTGCCGCAGGTTGACGCTTCCGGAAGCCTAGGATCCGGCACCGGACAACGGGGTGTCCTCTGCCCTGCCTGGCACGGGCGGGCTCACCTCACAACCGGAGGAGATGGCATCGTGCACCACGCCGGCAGAACCTGCTGGAGGCGCTTCGCCGCCGTCCTGATCCCCGGCATCGCGGCCTCCGCCGCCCTCGCCATCGCCATGGCACAGGGAGCCCTGGCCGCGTCCTTCTTCATCTCCGGCCAGCGGTTCCAGGTGACCGCGGACACGCTGACCATTCGCGGCTTCAGCCTCTACGGCACGGTGGACGTGCCCAAGAAGGGCAGTCCCGTGCCGGTCCTGGTCGTCGGAGCCCGACACGCCACGATCCGCGGACTGTGCCAGTCCGTAGTGGTCGAGGTCCCGGTACTGGGTCCACAGACGTTCAAACTCACCGGCGGCAACGAACGACCCGCCAAGGCGACGAGCATGTTCATCGATGCGACGTCCGAGTCCGTCGGGCAGGCGAATTTCAGAGGGGTCGACATCGGGGTCGCGCAGGGGGCGATCACCAAGGGGCCGGTCAATCCGGGTGACAGGGACTCCCGGTTCTTCGATCCCAACGGCGTCGGGCAGCAGGCCGTGTCGGCCACGCTGACGAACGTGCGCGTGACGGCGGTCGCGGTCTCGGCCGGCACGTTCAACATTCCCGGACTCCATGAGCAGGTCATGCAGGGCCGCCACGCATGCTTCTGACCCAGAGGCACGTCCCCTACGCCCCAAGCCCTCCGCCATCCGAGCCCGGCATGTTCTCGCCGCAAACCTGATCAGGACAGGACACGTGTTCATCGACTTGCTCCACGGCCCCGCACAACTGCGCCGCACGGCCGCCGTCGCCCGGCGCGGATTCAGAACCTGGCGCGGTGAACGCCCCTTCTGGGCCGGGGTGTTCACCTTCCAGGCAAGCCTCCCCATTCTGTATCTGCCCTACGCTCATCTCGATCTCGGGGGAATTCCCCTGGCCCTGTCGACCACCTCGGGCGCCGGGTCCCTGATCATCGGCGTTCTGCTCATGGCCCTGTCCGTCAGCCTCTGGTACCAGCAGCGGTTTCGCGTATTCGCCGGCATCGCCACCCTGCTGCTCGCCCTCGTCTCCTTTCCGGTCGCGAACTTCGGCGGCTTCCTGCTCGGGCTGGTCTCCGCCCTGATCGGCGGCTCCTTGGCCTGCGCCTGGATCCCGCCCACCGCCGCCGAGCCGCCGACGGCTGCGGCGGCGACTCCGCCTCCGAATGCCACTTCCACTTCCACTGCCACTGCCACGAACAGCGCTTCCCCAGCCGTTCCGGCGGTGGGAGAGACAACGTGACACGTGACAACCGCACCGGACAGGCCGCGAACGGCCCGGTGCCCGAGCCCCACGGCCCCAGCCCCGCCGAGCCGCACACCAGCCGCGTGACCGGCCGAGTGCGACGTCCCATCGTGTGCACGCTGGCCGCGGCTGCCGTCCCCCTGGCCCTGCACCTCACCACACCCCTGACGGCGAACACGCTGCTCTCCCCCGCCGACACCACGGGGTCCGAGACCCCCTCGAGCCTCACACCGGCACCCACGGACGCCGGGCCGACGCAGTCGGGCGGCACGCCTACGCCCACGGACGCCGGGCCGTCACAAGCCAGCGGCACACCGGCGCCGTCGAGCTCCCCGCGGGCATCGGTGAGCACCGCACCAGCAACGATGAGCGCGTCGCCTGCTCTCTCCGAGGCACCGCTCGATCGGCCGCCGGTCCGTCCCGCGAGCCCCTCCTGGGTACTGCGAACCGACCGGCTCGTACTCCGCGGCGCCGCATTCGAGGGTGTGGTCACCGTGCGCCGCGCGGCCGGGGTCGTGCGGATGCTGAAGTTCACGGCCAGATCGGTGGACGCCGTCGACCTCGACGTGACCGCGGGCCGGGGCCGTGCCGCGATGCGGCTGCGGACCGGACACAGGACCACGGCCACACTCAAACGCGGAGGCAGCCGCCGTGTGGTGACCCTGTATGTGCGCAGGCTGTCCGGCACGGTCACAGGCCTCGGCGGCGCACCGCTCCCGGCCGACCGGACCGTCACCATCACCCCTGATGCCGTACCGGACTGGTTGTCCGACCCTGCCGTCCCCGCCCGCACCTTCACCTTCACCGACGCGACCGTGGCGCAGATCGCCCAGTTCGGGGGCGATCTGTCGGTCCGTGGCGCGGTCTACCGAGCCGCCGGCGGGTGACGGCCGGCGAAGAGGGCACCCCGCGCCGGCGGCCGGCCCGCAGGCGGCGGGGCCTGGGATCGCGCAGAACCCGGTCATGTGTGAGGGGACCCGAGGCACGGCAGCTCAGAGCCCCGTCTCGGACTCAGGGGCGGGGGTGCCGCTGGGCGAGGAGGGCAGCGATGTCGTCGTCGAGTTCGCCACCGCTGTAGGCGATCAGGTCGTGGTGGAGATGGTGGAGAAGCTGGTGGGGTGACTCGCCGCTCCATGAGCGGATCCGTTCGGCAAGGGGGTAGAAGGTGCCGGAGCGGTCGCGGGTCTCGGTGACCCCGTCGGTGTACAGCAGGAGCTTGTCCCCGGGGTGGAACGGGGCGAGGTCGACGTGGTACCCGTCGCCCATCAGCATGCCCAGGTTGAGCGGCGGCGAGGGAGCGGCGGGCTGCAGCTCCCGGACCTCGCCGCGGTGCAGCAGCAGCGGGGGCGGGTGGCCGCAGGTGACGGTCCGCACCACCGGTTCGTGGTCCGGGATCTCGGCGAGGAGAGCGGTGACGAAACGTTCAGCGATCTCCGAGCCCGGGACCCCCGGGTAGTGGGCGGCGTGACGGCTCATGCTCGTCTCCAGGCGACGCGCTAGGCCGGGCAGATCGGGCGCGTCGTAGGCGGCCTCACGGAAGGCGCTGAGCAGCGTGGCGGCGGTCTGGATCGCGAGCAGGCCCTTGCCGCGTACGTCGCCGATGAGCAGCCGTACGCCATGCGGAGTGTGCATCGCCTCGTACAGGTCGCCACCGATGCGGGCTTCCGCCGCGGCGGCCAGGTACAGACTCTCGAGCGTGACGTGCCCGAGGTGTCGCGGTACCGGATGCAGCACCGCCAGCTGGGCGGTCTCGGCCACTGAACGGACCTGAACCAGCTGATCGGCGCGTCGGCCCAGCAGGCGGTTGAAGAAGACGGCGAAGGCCGCGATCGCCGCGAGGGTGGCCAGCTCGGAGTAGGCGGTCGCGTCCCGCAGCGCATGGAAGTCCACCATCAGGCCGATGAAAATGGCGCACGCGCCCACTCCGATGAGCACAGTCCCCCACAGGGGCAGCAGCGCGGCGGCGGAGACCATGGCCGTGGCGAGGAAGGCGTCCGGCCTGACATCGCGGGGTGTGGCGAGGCCGACGGCCAGGCCGACGAACAGCAGAAGAGCAGGCAGCACAGGCAGCAACCTGCCCCGCGCACCAGCATGGTGCGTGACTCTGCGTCCCTCAGAAGACCTCGCCACCGTGCCGCTCCCCAAGGTCGCACAGGTCGAGCGGCGGCCCAGGTCCGGAAGCCAGGGCACCGATTCGGGCAATTTTATCGCTGCTCACCCGATCCCTTGGGGACATGAGCAGGGAACACCGGCGACCCGCTCAGGTCACGGCGCGGGCGGAGGCTCCGGGGCGCGTGTACGCCTGTCGGGGAGCGAGCGGCCCGTGATCGCCCGAGCAGATGACGACGGCTTCCACCTGCTCGCCGCAGTCACGGTGCCGCACCTCCAACGGCGGCCCCTCCGGGTCGGCGGTGTAGCGATCGCCCCACTGCTTCAGGGCGATCATCACGGGCCACAGATCCCAGCCCTTCCGGGTGAGCCGGTACTCGTGGCGAGTGCGGTGTCCCGGTTCGCGGTACGGCACGGTCTCCAGGATCCCGGCGGCCACCAGTTTGCGCAGCCGGTCCGCCAGCACCGCCTCCGAGAGTCCCACGTGCCGCCGGAACTCGTCGAAACGGCGTACGCCGTTCATGGCGTCGCGCAACACCAGCATCGACCACTTCTCGCCGATCAGGTCGAGGGTGCGCTGCACCGTGCAGTTCTCCGTACTGGTCTCCAGCCAGGTCATGCGCTCATCGTAGGCTGGCTTCGACGTTGACAGCCAGATGTCCGGCTGGCTAGCTTCTTTTTATGAAGCCAGTGGGAGGAAGAGGCCGATGACGAGGTCACGCACGATCGAGTGGCAGGATCCGGGCATTTCCGCGGCCGCCGTCGGCCAGGACAGCGGTCTCGACTTCCTGCGCCGGGTGCTGTGCGGACGCCTGCCCGCCGCACCCATCGCCGCGACCCTCGGATTCACCCTGGAGCAGGTCGAGTTCGGCAGCGCCGTCTTCGCCCTGGAACCGGCCGAGGAGCACTACAACCCCATCGGCAGTGTCCATGGCGGGGTCTACGCCACTCTCCTCGACTCGGCCGCGGGCTGTGCCGTGCAGTCGGTTCTTCCGGCGGGCATGGGATACACCTCGCTCGACCTGAGCGTGAAGTTCCTGCGCCCGATCACGGTCGACACCGGCAAGGTCCGCGCCATCGGCACCGTCCTCAACCACGGCCGCCGCACCGCCCTGGCGCAAGCCGACCTGCTGGATTCCGAGGACCGCCTGCTCGCCCACGCCACCAGCAGCTGCATGCTCTTCCCGGTTTCACCGCGCTAGCCACTTGTGATCGTCCAGTGGGGAACACCTCCGCGAAGGCGGCGTCGGTCAGTCCGTCGGCCAGGCTGCCGGAGCGAACCTCAACCGGACCTGTGGAGGCAGGCCGGTTGAGGCGCTCCGGGTGGGCCGCCGGAGAAGTACGGTCGACCTGCTACGGAAGAGTCGCGCCCTCCGCGCTCAGTGCCGCCGGCACCGGCTGGAAGAAGGTCTCGCCGCCGGAGGTGCAGTCACCGCTGCCACCCGAGGTCAGCCCGATGGCCGCGTCGCCGTCGAAGAGCGCGCCTCCGCTGTCGCCGGGCTCGGCGCACACATCGGTGTCGATGAGTCCGGAGACCGTGCCCTCCTCGTAGTTCACGGTCGCGTCCAGTCCGTTGACCGTCCCGCCGTGGAGGCCCGAGGTGCTGCCGCTGCGCTGGACCGATTCGCCGACGTAGGCATCGGCGGCGTGGGTGATCTGCTGGCTGCCCCCGTCATAGAGGTCGACGGCACTCGAGTGGTCGCTGTTCGCGTCGTCGTACTGGACCAGGGCGTAGTCGGTGCCGGGGAACTGGGAGTCGACGGTCTGGCCGACCTCCTCGCCGCCCTGCGAGTCGGACCAGGTCGACGAAGCGTTGCCGCAGTGCCCGGCGGTCAGGAAGTACGGCGCGCCGTTCACCGTCACATTGAAGCCGAGGGAGCAGCGGACACCGCTGCCCCATATCGCGTCGCCGCCCGCGACGAACGGCTTGAACGCGGAGGCGGCCCGACGTACGACCACCTTGTCGCCGAGCGAGTCGACCACCGTGATCAGCCGGTTGCGCTTCGCCCCGGTGACCGTCGGGTCGACGGTCACGACCACCTTGTCCTGACGGGGGTCGATCGCCCAGGCCGTGCCCGCGATCCTGGCCCGCCGGTTCAAGGTGCCGAGCACGTCCCGGAGTTGGGCCGTGGAGTAGCGCACGGTTCTGGGCACGGCACCGGCGTCGCGGACCTGGCCGGCCACGGCCGGATCGGTGATGTCGACGACGAACCGGTGGGCCGCGGCGTCGTAGTAGGAGCCGGCGGCACGGTCACCCAGGCGGGCGACCAGGTTCGCGGCGGACGCGGCGCGGGCCGCGGCCGGGGTGACTGCGGATGGAGGAGTGGCGGCCGTCGCCGAGCCGGGGAGCAGCGCGGCGCCGGCGGTGAGGACCACGGCGCTCGCTCCGGTGAGCGCGCGAGTGGTGAGAGCTGTGCGATGTTGCGGCATGTGAGGCCTCCAGTGGGGGTTGCCCCGCTCACTCACCGAGCCGGGGCCGGAGGGATGGAAGGCAGGGGACGCCGACCCGGGTTCTCGACGTGGCCATGCCAAACGTCGTCGAGTATGGCCACGCACGCCCGCCACAACAAGGAGTCATTCCGGCCGGGCCCGCACGGGGACAGGCGATCCCCGGTCGCCGCCGTCTCGGCACGCCGGACCCGGTTGCCCACGTGGCGCGTTCACGCACGGTGCGCGTCATCGGGCCCGCTCTCCACGCTCGGTTCCGCCACGGCTGGCCGGTACACAGCGGTGCCGTCCGGAATCCGGAGCACCCGTCCCATATTTGGACAACTCTTGGCGCGCCGATGACCTGTCACTGCGGGACCGGAGCGCCACGTTTGACGTTTCGACGGGTCGTGCTGCCGACGGTCGCGCGACGGCCGCAGGGTGGTGGTCGTCGGGGTGCCCGCGACCGAGAGGTACCGGCAGGGGCCCGGCTGCACCGAGCCGAGCATGACGACGACCACCTTCGGAAAGGGCTGCGGGAACGCGGCATCGTCCTGCGAATCGCGCGCCGCAGGGCAGAGAGTTCCGCCCGATGCTCCTGTTCGTCCGCCTCCGCCCTCTGGGGTGTCAGTGCGGGCCGGTAGCGTCTGCCAGGTGACCGACGACCCTGCCATCTGGAACCGACTCGCCGCCTTGCTGCCGGAGGCCGAAGCCCGGGAAGTCATGGACTGCTGGGCCGTCGGAGAGCAGGAGGCGGGACTTGGCCTGCTCGTTTCCGGCATCCTCGAACACCAGGTGCTGATCAGCGATTCGGTCAGGGCCCAGATCTCCGTGCTCGCGGAGGCCTGGGGCGAGCGGGAGGCCCTCACACCCCAGATCCTTCAGTGCCGTGATGGCGGCACACCGGGCCCCGTGAGGCTGATCGAAGGCGACGGAAGCACCGCTCCCGAGGCAATGGACGGGGCCGAACAGGACCTGGCCGGTCTCGTCCTCGTCCCCTGGATCGCCTGCGCGAGGTGCGGCCAGGTCCTGATGCGCGCCCATGCCCGAGAAAGCTGGGGAGGCCTCTCGTACCTGGCCCGGCACTACGTCATCACGACACCGAACCGAGCCACCGTCCTGAGGCTGTTCCCTGCCGACGCCGCCGACGCGGCCTTCGCCGCCCTCCAGCAGGCGTGTTCAGAGGCAGCATGAGAAGCAACGTCTCAGAGACTGCGGACGGTGATGTCGCCGGACTGGGTGGTCAGCACGACCGTGCCGCCCGTGGCCTCGGTGATGCCGTTGTCGCCCCGTGCGGTGCTGATCTCCGCGGGTCCGCCCAGCCGGCCGAGCTCGACATCGCCGCTCACATCACGGCCTTTCGAAGCTTTCGCGGGCAGCACCTCGACCACCGCGTCCACTGTTTCCTCGCATGAGAAACGCTACGTTGCGTTAACTGAATCAGAAATGCACCTGTTGCGCCGCGTCGACATCCACACAGCTGAAAGCCTGGAAATCGTTGCGACAACCTTGAAGACAATGCAACAACGAGACCATCGGCCGTTGCAACGCGCTGACCACGAACGCTACGGTGAAGACGTCAAGGAAAGACCGAGCAGCACCACGGAGCACCTGTGGGGCACAAAGGGGATTGCGATGCCGGGAGGCAGGCTCACCCAGGCCGAACGTCAGCAGATCGCGACGGGGCTGGCCGAGGGCCTGGCCTACGCCGAGATCGCCCGCCGCCTCAACCGTCCGACCTCCACCATCACCCGTGAGGTCACACGCAACGGCGGCCCCACCGGCTACCGCGCCGACCTGGCCCACCGCGCCACCCAGCAACGCACCCACCGGCGCAACAAGGCCACACCCCCGACTCCGCAGGCGCTCCCGCAACCCTACGGGCGCGACGCCCAGGCCGTGGGCGACTACCAGGAGACCCTCATCACCGTCTTCATGACCTCCGGCCTGCCCAAGATGATGGCCCGGGTCCTGGGCTGCCTCTACACCACCGACACCGGTAGCCTCACCGCCTCCGAGCTCGCTCAGCGCCTCAACGTCAGCCCGGCCTCCATCTCCAAGGCGATCACGTTCCTCGAAGGACTGGACCTCGTCCGCCGCCAACGGGACGAGCGCCGCCGCGAGCGCTACGTCGTCGACGACGACCTCTGGTACCAGTCGATGATCCGCAGCGCCCGCGCCAACGACCAGTTCATCGAAACCGCACGCCAGGGTGTGAACATCCTCGGCCGCGGCACCCCGGCCGCCACCCGCCTCGAGAATGCCGCCCGCTTCCTCGACTTCGTCAGCGAAAGCCTCATCCGCGCCGCCGAACAAGGCCGCGAGGTCCTCTACACCAGAACCGAGACAACCCCGGACCACACCGCCGAGCCGAGTCCGGGGGACGGACGGACCGCCGCGCCGACAGCCACCGTATGAGACGAAACCGTCCCCGTCGCCCTTGACCTGCGCCGCCCTTGCGGACCGCCCGCGCCCCGGCCCCATCCCCCACCCCACCCCGCGCCGCACGCCCGCCTCGGGCAACTCCCCGCACTGGGGCCGTCATCCAGGGCAGACTGGAGCAGAAGGGAATGGCAGTGAAGCAACTCCGCCCTCATCAGCGGGAAGCCGTTGACGCGGTCCTGCGCCACCTGGAGTTGCCCGCGCTCTCGACCGTGCCCGAGCGCGGGCTGCGGACTCAGGTGGTCATGGCGACCGGCTCCGGGAAGACCCTCGTCGCCGTGCGCAGCGCCGAGGAGCTCCAGGCGGGCCGGGTGCTGGTGCTGGTGCCTTCGCTGGACCTGCTCGCGCAGACCCGGGCCGCATGGCGGAAAGGCGGCCGCGGTGGGCCGATGATCGGGGTTTCGTCCCTGCGCGGGGACGAGGCGGGCTTCCCCAACACCACGGACGCGGGCGAGCTGGTCGCCCGGGTGCGGCCGTTCGACAAGGTGACCGTGTTCGCCACCTACGCCTCGCTCGGGCTGGGAACGCTGGAGCGCGCCCACGCCGCCGGCCTGCCGGGCTGGGACCTGATCGTGGTCGACGAGGCACACCGCACCTCGGGCCGGATCGGCAAGCCCTGGGCGGCCGTCCACGACAACACCCGCATTCCCGGCCTGCGCCGCCTGTACATGACCGCCACACCCCGGCTGTGGCAGCCGGACGACGACTCCGAGCCGGGCGCGCCGGGCGAGCTGGTGGCCTCGATGGAAGACGACCCGGACGGCCCCTTCGGCGCACGCTGCCACACCCTCACCCTGTCCGAGGCGATCGACCGGGGCATCTGCGCCCCCTATCAGGTGGTGTGCCTCGACATCACCGACACCCAGCTCCAGGCCGCCCAGCTCCTCGGCGTGGACGGCCGCACGGACCAGGTACGCGGAGCCCGGCTCGCCGCTCTGCAGACAGCCCTGGTGAAGGCGTCGGCCGAGGAGAACTTCCGGCGCACGCTCGTCTTCCACCACCTGGTCAAGGAGGCCGAAGCCTTCGCGGCGGGCCTTGCGGACGTCGCCGCGCGGCTGCACACGGACGACCCCGAGCGGTTTCCGCAGACGATCTGGGCAGACTGGCTGTGCGGCGAACACAAGCCACTCCACCGCCGGCGTGTCCTCGGCGAGTTCGCCGACCGGATCACCCGCGACGGCACGGTCGCGGAGAAGTGCTTCCTCGGCTCGGTGAGGGTGCTGGGCGAGGGCGTCGACACCCGGGAATGCGACTCCGTCTACTTCGCCGACGTACGCGGCTCCATGCCCGACCTCGTCCAGGCCGTCGGCCGCGCCCTGCGCATTCAGCCCGGCGAGGGCAAGACCGCCTCCCTCGTGGTGCCCGTGCTGCTGGGGCCCGGGGAGACACCGGACAACATGCTCACCAGCCGGGCGTACGGCGGCCTGGCCAAGCTGCTGGAAGCGCTCAGAGCGCACGATGCCAGGGTCGTGGAACGGCTGGCCGAACCCCAGGCACCAAGTCGTGTCAGAGGCGTCCGGAGCCGCGCCGGCGCGGAGGACGCGGGAGCCGACAGCGACCGAGGCGACCAGCTGTCGGCACCGGCCCGTGCCCTGCTGAAATTCTCCGTCCCCCGCGACCCCGCCCAGCTGGCCGCGTTCATCAACCTGCGCGTCCTCAACCCCGAACACACCCACTGGCGACGCGGCATCGAAGCCGCCACCCTCTACGCGCGCAAGCACGGCGACCTGCGCGTGCCGTTCACCTACCGCATCCCTGCCGGCGACGCCCCGGAGGCGGAGGCCGAGGGGTGGCCGGCCACGCTCGCCGACTTCCCGCTGGGGCAATGGATCGCCGACGCCCGCAGGTTCCACGCCCGCGGCCGGCTGAACGCCGAGCGCGTCGAACAGCTGGAGCAGCTCGGCATGGTCTGGTCGCACTACGACGTCGCCTGGGAAGAGGGACTCGCCGCCGCACGAGGGTGGGCCGCGGAACACGGCCACCTCCTGGCGCCACTGGACGCCACCTACCAGGGCTACAAGATCGGGATCTGGCTGAAGAACGCCCGCGCCGCCGCCCGGAAGGCTGCCGAGAACGAGCGCCGCCGTACCGGGGGCCCACCGGTTCCACCGGCCGCCGGAGCATGGTCGGAGGACCGGCGCGAACAACTGGACGACATCGACCCGTCCTGGTGCCCCCACTGGTCCGTGGCATGGCAACGCTGCTTCCACCTCACCCGGCAGCACCTGGAGGCCGGCGGCACACTGCCCACGTCACCGAGCACCGTCGTACGCCAGGGCGAAGACCTCGCACGCTGGATCCGCGCCCAGCGCCTCGGCTGGAGTCAGCTCACGACCGTCCAGCAGTGGATGTGCGAACACATCCTCGGCATCCAGCCCGCCACCGAGGACGAAAGGCCCGAGCCACGCCTCCCACACGCCAGCCGCTGGGCCCTCAACTACACCGCCGCCCAGCAGTACTACGAACGCGAAGGACACCTGCGCGTACCCCGCAAGCACGTCGAACGCATCGTCGTGAGCAGCGGGGACCGCGGCCGCGAGGACCAGGAGGAACGAGACGTCCGCCTCGGGACATGGATCAGCAACCAACGCTCACGAGCCGCCACATTGTCCCCCGGGCGGGTGGAGCAGCTGTCCGCCATCGGCATGAGATGGACATAGCGGAGTACGGACGGAGCAACGGGGGCGGTCTGCTGCTGCACCGGGCATCCCAGGACCCTGACGGAGGCCCTTTCGCGGCGGCCGAAGGTAGGCCAGGAATGCCGGTGCCGGTGCCCGGACGCCAGCCGCTCCGGCAGCGGAGCATGACGCACCCTCACTGTCCGATACCGAACCAGCCCAGGACGGTCTGGACGAGCAGGATCGTGGACATGCCCGCGACGCCTACGACCACGACGGTGGCGGCGATGCGGTAGCGCGGGCTGTTGGCGGCACGGCCGAGGACCGAGCGGCGGTTGGTCAGGACCAGGAGATAGACGAGGACGACGGGGCTGATCAGGCCTTGCAGGACCTGGGTGCCGATCAGCAACTGGATGACGTCGACGGGAGTCATCGCCACCGTGGCGCCCAGGATGATCTGGGCGGTGAACAGGCCGAGGAACAGCGGGGCGTCACGGAAACTGCGGGAGACGGAGCGCTCCACGCCGGCGGCCTCCCCTACGGCGTAGCTCGCGGAGAGCGGGACGACGGCTCCGGCCAGCGCCGATGCGCCGATAAGGCCCAGGGCGAAGAGGAGTTCGGCGTTCTGGCCGGCGACCGGCTTGAGGGCTTCGGCGGCCTGCGCGGCGGAGTCGAGCGGGCCGGTGCCGCCGATGGCGGAAGCGGTGGCGATGATGATGGTCAGGCTGATGACACAGGCGAAGACGGCGCCCAGGACGGCGTCGGCGCGGATGAGGGGGTAGTCGGCGGGCTTGGCGCCCCGGTCGACGACGCCGGCGGCGGCGTAGAACTGCATGTACGGGCTGACGGTCGTACCGATCAAGGCGACCGCGAGCAGGATGAAGTCCTTGTGCCCCTCGACGTGGGGAACGATCAGGTGGTGGCCGACGGCGCCCCAGTCGGGGTGGCCGAGGATCATCGCGACCGGGTAGGCGAAGAACGCCAGCGACATGATGAGGAAGATGCGTTCGGCCCAGTGGTAGGAGCCGAACAGCACCAGCGCCCACAGCAGGATCGCGGCCGGCGGGATGACCGCCCACTTCGGCACCCCGAGGAGTTCGAAGGCCGCACCGATGCCCGCGAACTCCGAGACGACCAGGCCGGTGTTGGCCAGCAGCAGGCAGAAGACCGCCAGCGCGGTCAGGCGCAGGCTGAACTGCTCGCGGATCAGGGCGCCCAGGCCCTTGCCGGTGTGGGCGCCGAGACGGACGGCCATCTCCTGCACCATGACCAGCGCGACGGTGACCAGCACCATGAAGAACAGGGTGCCGTAGGTGAACTGGGAGCCCGCCGAGGCGTAGGTCGCGATGCCGGCGGCGTCGTTGCCGGCGTTCGCGGCGACCAGTCCGGGTCCGGCGATCGCCGCGAGCATGGTGATGCGCCGCCATCCGGTACGGCGCACGGGCGCGGGGGTCCGCGGGACCGCGGGGGCGGTGTCGTGGTCGCGGGTCACTGCAGGAACCTCCGGAAGTGCAGGCGCCCGCGCTCGGGCAGCAGGGTGTCGAGCAGGTCGTCGGCGAGGATCCGGCCGACGGGGCGGTCGCTGTCGTCGACGACGAGGACGGAGGAGGCGCGTGCGGCGACCAGGTGGTCGGCGGCCTCGGTGAGCGGAGTGTCCGGGTGGACGGTGACAGGTGGGCCGAACTGGGCGCGCCAGGCCACCAGATCGGCCACCGGAGTGGTGTCCTCGGCCACCGCCAGATCGAACAGGGGCATGTCGCAGACCAGGCGGCCCTGTTCGTCGACGACGGTGACGGCGTCGATCTCGGTGCGGTGTTCGGCCTGTTCCGCCAGAACGGCTCGAACCTGGGCGACGGTCTCCTTCTGCCCGGCGGTCACCAGCAGGGTGGTCATGGCGCCGCCCGCGGTGTCCTCACGGTGTGTCAGCAGCCGCCGCAGCTCGGCGGCCTCGTCGGCCGGCATACGGGTCAGCAGAGCCTCGCGTTCCTCAGGGGTGAGGTCGCGCAGGGCGTCGACGGCCTCGTCCGGCTCCATTTCGTCGACCAGCCGGGCGGCGTGCTCCGGTTGTGCCTCCCGCAGCAGGTTCTCCAGCTCGGCCGGTTCCATCTCCTCCAGGGCGTCGGCTGCCTGCTCCGGCTCCAGCCAGCCCAGCAGCTGCTGGCGTTCGGCGCGGCCGAGGTCCTCCAGGATGTCGGCGAGATCGGCGGGGCGCAGCCTGCGCAGCGCCGTCCTGGAGGCACGCAGCCGCACCTCCGGCGGGCCCTCGGTGGCCTGCTCGGCGAACGGGGCCACCGCCTGCCAGTCCAGCACCCGCTCGGGGGTCGGCCGGGCCTGCCAGCGGCGCGGGCCGAGCCGCCGCAGCAGGGTGGGCAGGGAGACGTCCACCCCGACCAGGACGACCTGGTCGACCAGGGGCGCGAGGTACAGGTCGGCGGCCCGGGTGACCTGGACACCGTCGACATCGACCAGCTGGTGGTCGAGCACGTCCTTGGCCAGCAGCACCTCACCCGGGCGGCGGGCGAAGTCCCGCAGGTCGACCCGGGCGGTGCGCAGCCGTACGTGCCCGGCGTGCACCTTGCCGACGGCGTCGGCGGGCAGGAACGTACGGCGCCGGCCGATCCGCAGGATCAGCCCGGTGACCGGCGGGTAGGAGTCCGCTCCGTACAGCCGGGCGACGACGTCGACGACGCGGCCGACCTCCTCGCCGGCCTGGTTGGTGACCGGGCCGCCGATCAGCCCGGCGAGGGAGACCAGCGATTCACGGACCGCCTTGGACGTGGTGGCGCGGCGCTCCAGACTGACGCGGCGGTCTCGGAAGCGGGCCGTGGTGGACATGAGCAGAGTGTGGGCAGCCACAACGAACACCCCCTTGCCCTCGCATGACGGGGCGGGTGGGCGGCCCATGGCAGCACGCGGCTCCCCGGACCTGTGGCACAAGGCATGCGGAGCGCACGCCGGTACCCGGCCTGCCCAGCCGGTGAGCTGAGCGGGGATCAGGGAAGAAGAGGCTGCCCCGGGCCGCGGAAGGACGGCGCGGACGACACGAAGAGGGGCCGACTATGGCCCGGACTACTGTCCATGTCGCCTCCTCCCGGTCACGGCCGCGCACGGGTGTCGCGGTCCTGCGGCAAGGGGCAGCCGGGCACGATCGGTCCCGGCACACCCCAACTCGTCAGAGCTTTGGCACTCCGCGGCGTAATCCCCCTGCGGGAGAAGCCACTTGGGGTCACCCCTTGGGCCGGGGAGACCTGTCCTGATCCGGAGCGTCTCTCGACGGGTGGGATCAGTGGCCTGTGTCCGTGAAGAAGCCTCACCGAACGAGGTGTCTGGTCAAACCGCGTCAACGATACGCCCACGTCAGAGCCTCGGCCGCAGCCATGACCACCCCTTGACCCCGGGCAGGCGCGAAATTGGCCATGCGGGGTCGGCGAACGACAGTGGGTCGATGTACGGCAGCCGGCAGGGGCGCACGGACGCCTCGGCGGCCTGAGTGCGTCGCCGGCGCAAAGCGCGTCCCGCGAAGTGGTGCGGGAATCCGGGCCGGCTCGCTCCGGCGTGCGCCCTCCGCGGAGAGCGCGCCCACAGGGTTCCTGCGCGGTGTGGGTGCCAGGTGCCTTGACGAACGGCGGCCAGGCGTCTCCGGGCCCCCTACCGCGCACCCCTCCTGAGACGCCGTCGTCGGCCGAGGAGACGGCGGCGGGGGCGGCGGCGATCCCGGGGGCGGTCGCTGCCTCGGATCCGCGCTCGGCGAGGACCCCGCCGGCCGCGTGGAGGATGCGGGTACGAGCGCCCTGGGCGTCACGGGGGCGGTGCGGGGGATCCATCCGGCCGATGCCGACCCTCACCGTCCGTCGGCGGGGCGGCCCTCGACGTGGCCGCATGCGGACACCGGCGAGCCCGCGGCCCAGCGAGGGCGGAGCACCAAGCCAGTATGACCTGGACCACACAACTGAGGGGGTTCCGCCATGGCCGGTGGAGGCGTAGGTTCCGTTTACCCCGCGAGAGCGCCCTCACAGGCGCCGGTCCGCCAAGTCCCGGGGCGGCGGACCAGCGGGGGCCAACCTTCACATGTCCCGAGCTGGGCCGGCATCGTCCTCGGCCGGTCGACAGGCTGACGTGGTACGGGCCCGGTGCCGCGTCTCGCCGCCGACCACGAGGTCCTCCGGCCGCTCCGCTTCCGCGGCGCGTGCCCTGGCCACGAGGACCTCCACGGCTCGTGGCCCCCCTCCCGCGCCCGCCCGCGTCCAGGCGTGTGTCGCGGAAGATCTCGATGAGAAGAGGTGCGCCCGGGCCCACCGGGTCCTTGCCCCTGGCGGCGACCCTCGCGGCCGAGGCCCGCCGGCAGGGGACGGGCGGCAGACGACGGGCGCGGTGGGCGCGGGGGCACCATGGCTCAGGACGGGATGACTCCAGGGCGGAAGGGCTCCACACCGACGATGTGGCGCACCCGCTCCGGCTCGACCAGGACGTGCACCCGCCGCTCGCCTTCGATCAGCCAGGGGTATCCGTTCAGGCCCAGGTACTTGTGAGCCAGCCGGTCCATGCCCCGCTCGGCCTCCTCACCCTCCACCAAACGCACCGCGCGGCCGGAGATCTGCACCCGGTCGTAGGGGTTCTCCGCGTCGGCGTGCGAGAGGTGGACCCGGTTGTCACCGCGGAGGTTCTCCTCCTTGATCCGGCCGACCGAGGTGTTGAAGACGATCAGCCCGCCCTCGAGCCCCACCCACATCGGCGTGACATGCGGCGCCCCGTCCGGCGTCACCGTGGCCACGTACCAGAAGTTCGGTTCCTCCAGCCGCTTGCGCACCTGCTCGTTCAGCTCCGCCGCCATGACCACTCCTCGCCCGGATCGGCTTTGATGCCAATCACTGTGTCACAGTGGTCCACTGACGGGACGTCAGTCCTGGGCGGCCGGGAGAGAGATGAGGACTCCGTGTCAGTCATCGATGTGTGGATGCAGCACCCCACGCTCCGTCACTCCAACCACGAGATGTTCGAGTCGCTGCGCCGATGGACCGGGCAGGGGCTGCTGGAGGAGCCACTGCCGGTCAAGGCCACGGTGGCGGCCATGGCCGCGGCAGACGTGGAGATCGGTCTTTCCGCCGCCTGGTACGGGCCTCAGGGGCCGCTCATCAGCAACGACGAGGTGGCCGAGTTCGTCGCGCAGTCCGACGGACGGCTGCGGGGCGTCGCCGGCGCGGACCTCACCCGGCCCGTCCAGGCCGTGCGCGAGCTGCGCCGGGCCGTCGAGGAACTCGGCTTCATCGCCCTGCGGATCGTGCCCTGGCTGTGGCAGCTGCCGCCCACCGACCGGCTGTACTACCCGCTGTACGCCGCCTGCGTCGACCTCGGCATCCCCTTCTGCACCCAGGTCGGCCACACCGGACCGCTGCGCCCCTCGGAAACCGGTCGCCCCATCCCCTACGTCGACCAGGTCGCGCTGGACTTCCCGGAGCTGACCATCGTCTGCGGTCACATCGGATACCCGTGGACCACGGAGATGATCGCCGTGGCCGACAAACACGCCAACGTCCACATCGACACCAGCGCCTACACCGCCCGCCGCTACCCCCGGGAGCTCGTCGACTATCTGCGCGGCCGGGGGCGCGGGAAGGTGTTGTTCGGCACGAACTACCCCATGATCACCCCTGTCCAGGCGCTGGCCCATCTCGGTGACCTCGGCCTGGACGAGGAGACCACCGAGCTGTTCCTGTCCGGGAACGCTCGCCGGGTCTTCAGCCTCTGACCGCAGGGTCGGCCCGGGTCAGCTGCGGCGGCGGTAGTAGGTGACGTCGTCCGTGGTCGCGTAGTTGCCGTGGTCGACGTCGATGACCCTGACCACCGCGATGTCGCCGCTCGTCGTGTCGCGCAGGCAGAAGGTGCTGCCGGGCGGCACCTGACGGAAGTGCAGTCGCCCGTCGGCGGGGTGCCGCGTGGTCTTGGCGGCGCACTGCCCGGCGGTCGGCACGGCCTGCGCCGGCACGACGAAGACGTCGGTGAGCGGCTGCAGTTCGAAGGCTCCGTCGCCGTCGCCCCCGGCGTCCGTGCCGATGCTCCAGGCGGTCTCCGAGCCGCTGACCGCTCCCGCGCGCAGGTCGACGTAGTAGGTGTAGTGCTTCAGGGACAGGGTCCGGTGCCGGGTAGACCGGGGTGTAGCCGCTCGAGGTGGCTGTGCCGGTGCCGGACGGCCGAGGGGCGGAGGCCGCCGCGGTGGACGCTGCACCCCGGTGGCCGCCCTCCGGTGCCGTCAACCCGTAGATCACCACCGCTGCCGTGACGGCCGCCGACACCACGGCCGTCGTCACACGATCCCGGGTCAGCCACCGATGTCCGCCGGGCGGCTCCGGTGACGGGCCGGAACCGTCCCCGTCCGGGCCGTCGGGTGGATCGGCGTCCGTCCGGTGGGGCGGATCCGCGGTCGCGGGGGCGGCCGGCCGGCCGTTGCTCTGATCGGGGGAGGGCGGGGGCAGGGTCTGGTCGCTGTCGGTGGCCCCGCTGCTCACCCTGGCCGTCGCGATCTTGAACATGTGACATGCGGTGTCCCGGTGTGGCAGACCTCGCGGGACACAAGGGACGGGACATGATGGAGGTACCGATGTGTTCCGCGATGAGGAGTACGGCATGGCCGAGTCGGGCCCTGGCGGCACAGGGGGCGTGGCGAGCGGCAAGTCGCGGTTCGACGACATCTACGACCGGCCGGACCCGCGCATGTACTTCAGCCGGCTGGCTCCGCTGGAGTACGAGATCCCGCATCACGCCCAGCCGGTCTTCCGGCAGGCCGCCGCCGAACGGGCCGCGCTCGACGACGGCGGCCCCAGCAGGCCGGCGGTGCTGGACGTGTGCTGCTCGTACGGGATCAACGCCGCGCTGCTCAACCACGACCTGACGCTCGCGGAGCTGTACGAGCGGTACACCTCACCCGATTGCCAGAAGCTGTCGACGGACCGACTCGCCGCACGGGACCGGGAGTTCTACGCCGAGCGGCGCCGGCCGGACGCCGTGCCGGTGTTCGGCCTGGACGTCGCCGCCCCCGCCGTGCGGTACGCGCTCGAGGTGGGTCTTCTGGACGCCGGCTTCACCGACGACCTGGAACAGGGACCGCCGGGTCCCGGGCTGAGGCGTGCGCTCGCCGAGGTCGGGCTGATCACGCTGACCGGCGGCGGCAGCTACATCACCGACCGCACGTTCACGGCACTGCTCGACGGTGCCCGCAGACCGGTCTGGGTCAGCGCGTTCGTGCTGCGGACGGTGTCGTACCACCCGGTCGTCCGCACCCTGGCCGCGCACGGTCTGCACACCACACTCGAGGTCTCCCGCACCTATCCCCAGCGGCTCTTCACGGACGAGCGGGAACGGCGGTACGCGATCGCGACGGTACGGGCCCTGGGCCATGATCCCGCCGGGCGCGAGGAGAACGGCCGCTTCCACAGCCTGCACTACGAGTCACGGCCTGTCGCAGTGAGCGACAGCGCCCACCGCGAGCCTCGGTGAGCCACCGGGCCGAGAATGGAGGAGAGGCAGGAGGGAGAGTCGAGATGGCGCGTCCAGTCGGTATTGACCTGGGAACGACGAACTCCGTGGTCTCGGTCCTCGAGGGCGGCGAGCCCACCGTGGTCACCAACGCCGAAGGGGCCCGCACGACGCCTTCGGTCGTGGCGTTCTCGAAGAACGGCGAAGTGCTGGTCGGGGAGGTCGCCAAGCGGCAGGCGGTCACCAACGTCGACCGCACCGCGCGCTCCGTCAAGCGGCACATGGGTGATCACGGCTGGCGGTTCCCCGAGCACGGTGACATCGACGGCAAGCGCTACACGGCGCAGGAGATCTCCGCGCGCGTGCTGCAGAAACTGAAGCGGGACGCGGAGGCGCACCTGGGCGAGGACGTCACCGACGCCGTGGTCACCGTCCCCGCCTACTTCGACGACGCCCAGCGGCAGGCGACCAAGGAGGCCGGGGAGATCGCCGGCCTGAACGTGCTGCGGATCATCAACGAGCCGACGGCGGCGGCGCTGGCGTACGGCCTGGACAAGGAGAACGACCAGACGGTCCTCGTCTTCGACCTGGGCGGCGGCACCTTCGACGTGTCGCTGCTGGAGATCGGCGAAGGCGTGATCGAGGTCAAGGCCACCAACGGCGACACCCAGCTGGGCGGTGACGACTGGGACCAGCGGATCGTCGATCACCTGGTGACGACTTTCAAGAACAACTACGGCATCGATCTCGCCAAGGACAAGATGGCCGTGCAGCGGCTGCGGGAGGCCGCGGAGCGGGCCAAGGTCGAGCTGTCGAGCTCCACGGAGACCAACGTCAACCTCCCCTACATCACGGCCTCCGCGGAAGGCCCGCTGCACCTGGACGAGAAACTCACCCGCGCCCAGTTCCAGCAGCTGACGTCGGACCTGCTGGAGCGCTGCAAGGGCCCGTTCCACAACGCGGTGAAGGACGCCGGGATCAAGGTGTCCGACATCAACCATGTCATCCTGGTGGGCGGCTCGACCCGTATGCCGGCGGTGACGGACCTGGTGCGGGAGCTGACCGGCAAGGACCCGCACAAGGGCGTCAACCCGGACGAGGTGGTGGCCGTCGGCGCCTCGCTGCAGGCCGGTGTCCTCAAGGGCGAGGTCAAGGACGTCCTGCTGCTCGACGTCACCCCGCTGTCCCTCGGCATCGAGACCAAGGGCGGCATCATGACCAGGCTGATCGAGCGCAACACCACGATCCCGACCCGCCGTTCGGAGATCTTCACCACCGCCGAGGACAACCAGCCCTCGGTGACCATCCAGGTCTACCAGGGCGAGCGGGAGATCGCGGCGTACAACAAGAAGCTCGGCATGTTCGAGCTCACGGGCCTCGCGCCCGCGCCGCGCGGAGTGCCGCAGATCGAGGTCGCCTTCGACATCGACGCCAACGGGATCATGCACGTCTCCGCCAAGGACCTCGGCACCGGCAAGGAACAGAAGATGACGGTGACCGGCGGCTCGGCGCTCCCCAAGGACGACATCGACCGCATGGTCCGCGAGGCGGAGCAGCACGCCGAGGAGGACCGCAAGCGGCGCGAGGACGCTGAGACCCGCAACCAGGCCGAACAGCTCGTCTACTCCACCGAGAAGCTCATCAGGGACAATCCCGACAAGATCCCGGCGGACGCCAGGAGCGAGACGGAGAGCGCGATCAGCGAGCTGAAGGAGCGGCTGAAGGGCGAGGACACGGCGGCGATCCGGCAGGCCACGGAACGCGCGGCCGAGGCGGCGCAGAAGATCGGTACGGCGATGTACGAGAGGTCCCGCACGGAGAGCCAGACGCCCCCCGGTGCGGACACCTCCGCCGCCGCCTCGGACGAGGGCGTGGTGGACGCCGAGATCGTCGACGACGACAAGCCGGAGGCGGGCTGACGATGGGCAAGGGCCGGCTGCAGAACCCGGACCCCGCCCAGCTGCGGCGTCTGCTGGAGGAACGCACCGCGGACCTGCAGCGGGTGAAGGCCGAGTACGACAACTACCGCAAGCGGGTGCGCCGGGACCGCATGGCCGTACGCGAGATCGCCCTGGCCAACGTCCTGCACGCCCTGGTGCCCGTCCTGGACGCCGTCGACCGCACGTGCGCGCACGAGCCCATGACGCCGGGCCTGCGGGACATCACCGACACCCTTGCCGCGCAGTTGGGCTCCCTGGGACTCGAGGTCTTCGGGGAGAAGGGCGACCCCTTCGACCCGGCATGTCACGACGCCGTCACCCATCACGTCTCCCCGGGCGCCGACCAGCTGATCTGCACGAAGATCCTGCGCCCGGGCTACCGGCTCGGTGCCCGGCTGCTCCGGCCGGCGCACGTGGAGGTCTCCGGGCCGCCGCCACCGGCGAGAAGCCCGGTCGTGCACGATCGGGGGGTTCTGCGGTGCACGGAGGGCAGTCGTACGCCTGCTTCCGGAAAGCCGGCCATCCGTGGCTGATTTCGCGCCTTGCTTCAAGGAGGACTTGCGCCCCGGGTGTGACTATATGATCAAATCTACCGATGCGTACCCCCCACAACCAGACGCATCACGCTGCCCAGTCGGACGGACCTCCCACCGAGATGGTTCCGCGCCGCCGTAATCCGTACGACGAACTGGCCTCGCTGGCCGACCATCCGCTCGACGACTTCCTGACCGAGGACGACGCGGCGACCCGGCAGGACGACGAGGCCGAGGAGCCCTGGACGCCGCCCAACCATCGGCGTGGCAGCCGCCGTCGCAACCGCGCCACGGGTCTGCCCACGGTGGCCCGGCTCCTCGTCTGGGTACTCACCCTCGCCTGCCTCCTCACCCTGGCCGATCGGTGGGCGCTGCTGTACGCCGAGCACAAGGCCTCGCAACAGCTCAAGGACAAGCTGCATCTCGTCGCCGCCCCCGAGGTCCACATCGGCGGCTTCCCCTTCCTCACCCAACTGGCCGCGCAGCGCCTGGACTCGGTCTCCGTCACCGTCCCCGACATCCCCGCCCACCGGGTGACGCTCACTCAGGTCACCGCCACCGCCAAGGACATACGCCTCGACGGCGACGGGCCCACCGCGGTGCGCGGTGCGCTGGTCCGGCAGGTGCGCGGTCAGGTCCTGCTGTCCTTCGCCGACATGAACCGCGAACTGGGCGCCTCCCAGGTGGCGTTCACGGCTCATGGCCCCGGCTCGGTCCGGGCCCAGGGCACCCTGCGTGTCGCGGGCCGCGCTCTGAGCGTACGGGCCGACGCCCGCGTCCGGCGCGACGGGGACCGCGGCATCGCCACCTCGGTGGACGGCATACGGCTCGACATCGACGACCTCGCCACGTACCGGCCCGGCACCGGGCCCACCGAGGGCCTCCGGCTGACCCCCGCCGCGGCGCGCCGTCTCGCCCGCGAGGAGGCGAAGATCAAGGCCTTGCTGACGGTCCCGGAGATCGTGCGCCGCCTGGGCGTACCCGACAGCGCGGTGCGCGCCGCGCTCCTCGACGAGGACAAGCTGCACCAACTCACCGGCGCGCCGCGCTTCCTGCACGATCTGACCCGCGTCAACCTCCTGGACGTGGCCCTCGCCCACCCGAAGCTCCTGGAGCGGCTGGGCCTGGACCTCTCCTTGCTCGCCGCCCTGACCAAGCTCACCCGCCCCCAGATCGCCGACCGCTTCTCCTTCGCCTTCCAGCTGCCGAGCCCACCCGACGGCGCCGTGCGCCTGCAGCGCGTGACGGTGAGCAAGGACGGCATCCGCGCGGACGTGTCGGGGACGGGACTGCTCCTGGGCCACTGACCTCCGACGGGACCGTTCGGGTGCCTGTGACACCCGTGCATCCCACTCGATGTGCGGGTCACAGCCATGCGCCTTTCACTGAGAGGAACAGTTCCTTCCGAGGTCACGGGAGTCGCGGTATGAATGGGCACGGGACACGGCGCACGGCAGGCGCGTTGCTGGCCGTGATCGCGGTCGCGGTCACCGGGTGCTCCGGCTCCGGGAACCCCTCCGGCGGCGCCAGCAAGGCGGCCTCGATGGCCTCCTCCGCCGCCGCCTCCCTCGCCTCCCGTGGGGCCGACGCGCTGGCCTCGGCCTCGGCGGAGGCCAGGCGCAGGCTCGACGAGGCCAAGGGCGGGGTGAATGCCAAGGACGAGGTGACGCTCGGTGCCGTCGCCATCGGCAGCGACGGCCGGGCCACGGCCAAGGTGACCGCGAAGAACACCGCCGGTTCGGCCAAGTCCTTCGCCGTCCAGGTCAATTTCACCGACAAGAGCGGCAATCTGCTGGACGTGGTTGTGGTGACGCTCAAGGACGTGTCCGCCGGTGCCTCGGGCGAGGGCACCGCCCGCAGCAACCGCAAGCTCAACGGCGAGGTGCACGCGACCGTCGGCACGGCGCTGCGGTACTGACATCGGACACCGGGGGCGACCGCCGGGTCAGCTGTCGTCGCGCAGGCCCCACGGGGAGCCGTACTCGGTGAGCAGGTCCAGGAAGGGGCGCGGGGGCAGGGCCTCCGGGCCGAGGACGCCCTGTCCGGACCAGGCGCCGGTGGACAGCAGTTCCAGGGCGACGACCGGGTTGACCGCCGTCTGCCACACGACGGCCTGCGAGCCGTACTCGCGCATCGACCACTGGTTGTCGACCACGTGGTACAGGTACACCTCCCGGGGCTTCCCGTCCTTGCTGCCCTTGACCCAGGTGCCGGCGCAGGTCTTGCCCGTCATCCGCTCCCCCAGGCCGGCCGGGTCGGGCAGGCACGCGGCGACCACGTCGCGCGGCGAGACCTGTACGGGACCGTCGTTCCCGGGCACACTCACCCTGGCCGTCGCGTCCAGACCGAGCGCGTGGAGGGTCTTCAGCTTGGCGATGAAGTCGTCGCCGAGCCCGTACTTGAACGTGACACGGCGCGCGTCGACCCAGCGCGGTATCAGCAGCACTTCTTCGTGCTCGACGTTGACGCACTCCACCGGACCTATGCCCTCCGGGAAGTCGAAGACCTCGGGCTCGCTGAACGGAGCGGTCGTGAACCAGCCGCGGCCCTCTTCGTACACCACCGGCGGGTTGAGGCATTCCTCGATGGTCGTCCAGATGCTGAAGGACGGCGCGAAGTCGTAGCCCTCGACCGTCAGGTTGGCGCCGTCCCGGACGCCGATCTCCTCGATGTCGTCGAAGAGTTCGTCGGCGGCGTACCGGGCGAAGACGTCGGACAGGCCAGGCTCGACGCCCATGCCGACCAGGGCCAGCCGTCCGGCTTCCGCCCAGCGCCGGTCCAGCGCGAACTGTTCGTCCCCGAGCTTGACGCCGCACTCCTCGTAGGGGCGCGAGCCGTGCGGCGCGGACAGTGACATCGCCATGTCCAGGTAGTGCGTGCCGGCCTCCAGGGCGGCCTGGAACAGCGGCATCACGAACCGGGGGTCGGTGGCGTTGAGCAGCACGTCGCACCGCTCGTCGAGGAGCATCCGGCGGACCGCGTCCCGGTCCGAGGCGTCCAGCCGACGCGCACTGTAGCGGGCCGCCTGCTCCCCGAGCGCCGCGACCGCGGCCTCGGCACGGGCGAGGTCGTAGTCGGCGACGACCATGTGGGCGAGGAACGCGCGACGAGCGGCGATCCGGGTGACGGCCGTCCCCACACCGCCCGCGCCGACCAGAAGTACGCGCATGTCACACACCTTTCTCCGGGGAGGTGAGCACCTCCGGACGGGGTCCACGGGGGTCGATGCAACGCGACGCCGGGATGTAAGGTCAATGCCGTTGGCATAAGGGTGGAAGCGGGTGCCGGCGGAGGGGCGAGGGACATGGCGAAGCAAGTGGTGCCGGAGGGGGCACGCCGGCGACGGCGGCCCACGCGCGGCGGCACCGTGCTGTCGGAGGAGATCATCGTGCGCACCGCGCTGCGTGTGCTGCGGGAGCACGGCAGTACCGGGCTGACGGCACGCCGGCTCGGCGCGGCGCTGGGCGCCGATCCGAGCACGCTGTACCGCTACTTCGCCGGGATGGACGATCTGGCCCGGGCCATCGGGGACGAGCTCATGGGCAGGGCTCTCGACAGCTGGACGGCCACCGGGGACTGGCGGACCGACCTGCGGGCGCTCGGCCGGGCCATCCACGCCTCCTACCTCGCCCACCCGCAGGCCGCCGTCCTCACCGCCAGCCGGGTCACCGGCAGACCGCGCGAGATCGCGGTGGACGAGACCATTCTCGGCATCCTGCGCGGAGCTGGGCTGCCCGACGCCGTGGCCGTGCGCGTGTACCACGCGTTCATCGACCAGAGCCTGGCCTTCGCCGCGCTCGACGCCGGCTCGCTCGCGCTGGCGGAGGAGGCCCGCGCGGGCGACGAGGAGATGTGGCACTCCACCTATGCGCGCCTGCCCGCCGAGTCCCATCCGAACATCGCCGCGACGGCACACCTGCTCGCCCGGTACATGCCGCACAGCGCCTATCCGGTGGCCCTGGAGATACTGCTGGACCACACCGCCGCGCAGCTGCGGCGAGGGCGGGATGCGCATGGCACAGGCGGCTGACGTGGCTCTGGCGGATCGCCGACGATGCGCGAGCCGACCAACATGGGTTGCTCACAAGGGAGTTGGCTCCTGGCGGACGGTGCGCGTCAACGCACGGCGTACCCCTGCGCCGCGGCGGCGAGGCTCGGCTGGAGGCGGCGGGCGACGTCGATGTGGTCACGGGTCCAGATGACGCGTACGGCGGTGGCCGTGGCCTGGCCCCGGCCGTCGACCAGGTCGGTGCGGACGGACTCCACGAGCTGTGCCGCGGCCTGGGGACGCAGCGGTACGGGGTCGGGGATGGGCGCCTTGTGGCCGAGGCCCGCCGCGAAGCCGCAGTACCACTCCATGACGCGGGACGCGGCGCCGACGATGGCACGGTGGGCGTCGGTCCCGCAGGCCCCGGTGTGCGTCGGGGCGACGCCCCGCCACAGGGAGAGGACGGCGTCGGCGGCCAGGCGCAGGGCGGCCACGCCGGTGACGAGCGCGGTCATGTCGGCCAGGGGCAGGGGCTTGGCACCGCGTTCGGCCAGGTAGGTACGGAAGGCGTCGTCGAGGCGGCGGGCGGAGGCGGCCGCCTCGCGGTTCCGCTGCACCGGCTCGCCGACGGGCGCGGCGGCATCCGCCGGACCGGACGGGCCGAGGACGTAGTGCACGGCGTCGACCAGGTAGCGGGCGCTGTCGGTGTACGCCTCGGCGAGCGCCTTGTGGACGGCGGCCGTCGCACCACGGGGCCAGAAGAACAGCGCGACGACGACGCTGACGGCGCAGCCCAGGGCGATGTCCTGCACACGGAACAGGACGATGTGCCAGTCGGGGTTCTGGCCGATGTTGAACAGCACGACGAGCGTGACGGCGAAGGCGGCCTGGCCCGCGGTGAAGGAGATGGCGGCGGGGGCGACGCCGGCCCCGAGGATGGCGAGCGGGAGCAGGAACCACAGGGCCGTGCCGTGGTGCCCGATCAGTTGCAGCAGCCCGGCGCCGATGAACGAGCCGACCACGGTGCCGAGCACCGCGCGCAGGGCGTTCTGGCCGGTGCTGAGTGCGTTGGAGCGCAGCACGGACAGGGTGCCGAGCAGCACCCAGAATGAGTGCTGCACCCCGGTCAGGTCGGCCATGAGCACCGCGATGGCGAGTCCGACGGCTCCGCGCAGGCTGTTGTGCAGCCACACCGAACGCGGTCCGAGATGCGCCGCGGCGCGTTCGCGGGCCAGGGCCAGCGGCGCGGACAGCGCGCCGGGTTCACGGCCGAGGAGCCGGTCGGGCCAGGGTCGTTGCCACGCGGTGGTGGCCAGTTCGACGTTGCCGGCGATCTGCAGGACGGCGTACCCGAGCTCCTGGGCGCGGAAGGACAGGTCGAGCGTGGCGATGAAGGCGTAGATCTCCGCCGGGCTGTCACCGACCGGGGGGCCGGCGGGCAGGAGCGCCGTGGAGGTCTTCTCCATGCCCTTCATGGTCTGCCGCAGCTCCTCCATGGACGCCCGCAGCGGGGCGGTGTCCCCGCGCATGTCCGTCAGGAGGCGCGCGGCGTGATCGAGGACGTCCGCGGCGACGAGACGCACCGTGCGCGCGGCCGGGTCGCAGGCCGGGGGCTCGCCGGTGTGGGCGGGTCGGTCCGCGAGGATGGTGCACAGCCAGGTCAGCTCGTCGACCAGGCGGACCACGGCGCGCGAGGTCGTGGACAGGCCGGTGGGGCGGTAGGGGGTGGTGTCGAAGGCCCTGCGCAGTTCCGCGCTCGCGTCGGCGGTCCGGTCGGCTGCCGCCCGGCGCCGTGCGGCGTCGGCCACCGGTCCCGGTCGGCCGAGGCCGGAGGCGTCCGCGCGCAGATGTGCGCCGGCGGCACGGCAGACCTCGGCCGCGGGGGCGCTGAGCGGATCGGCGACGGGCCGCGGCCACAGCAGGCAGACGGCGGGCAGTGCCGCGGCTGCCGCCAGCCCGGCGCCCGCGAGGCGGTCGGGCAGCTGGGACAGCGGCACCGGTGTGGCGACCGGCAGGACGAAGGCCAGCAGGAGGGCCGTCGTGCTGCCCGCCAGGAGTGAGCTGACCACGCCGGAGAAAAGGACGGCGAAGCCGACCAGGAGCGTCGTGACCACGGCGAGCCAGGTGAGGTGCGCGACCAGGGTCCCCACGCAGATCAGCGCCGCCCAGGCCACCGCGAGGCCCGTCTGCGCGCGCAGCCGCTCCACCTTCGGGCCGCTGAAGTCGACCAGCAGCAGCATCGAGAAGGATCCGAACGCGGCGAAACTCGCCATCGTCGGGGAGCGGAACACCTGGCTGCACAGTGCGAACAGGGCGGGCATGACGATCGCGGTCCGCCCGGCCCGCCGCGTCGCCGCCAGATCCGGATCGCGGTCACCCCACCACGTCCCCAGGCGCGACAGGGTCGGCATCCGCCCCGCGATCTGCACGGACATGCGCACCTCCCGCCGGCACGGCCACGGCCGACCGCGTTCCCGTCACGTCCCGTGCATCCAGTCTGGGCATGGCCTGCTGAGGCCGGCCACGGCAACGGGTTGTCGAAGCGCATCGACAACTCCCCCAGCACCCTTGACACCCTTGCCGCACAGGAACTCGTACGTTAACTTCGCCAGCCAGGTGAAGCGCTTCGACAAGCCCTGACCTGACCAGACGAAAGGACAGAACGGGTGCCCGTTCAGCAGCCGGCCGCCCGCGCGGCCAACCCCGTCATCCCCGGCTTCCACCCGGACCCCAGCATCTGCCGCGTGGGCGATGACTACTACCTCGCCTGCTCCAGCTTCGAGTACTTCCCCGGCGTACCCGTCTTCCACAGCCGCGACCTGGTGCACTGGACGCAGCTCGGCAACGCGCTGGACCGGCCGTCCCAGCTCCCGCTGCCGGCCGGCACGCCGTCCTCCGGCGGAATCTACGCCCCCACCCTGCGCCACCACGACGGACGCTTCTGGCTGATCGTCACCGATGTGAGCGAGGGCGGCGGCAACCTGATCGTGACGGCCACGGACCCGGCCGGCCCCTGGTCCGAGCCCGTCCGGCTGCCCGGCGTCCAGGGCATCGACCCGGATCTCGCCTGGGAGGAGGACGGCACCTGCTGGTGCACGGTCGCGGGCGTCACGCAGGTCCGCCTCGACCCGTACACCGGGAGGACGTACGGTCCACCGCGCAGGCTCTGGTCCGGCACGCCCGGCGCCAAGGCCCCGGAGGCTCCGCACCTGTACCGGATCGGCGACCACTGGTACCTGCTCATCGCCGAGGGCGGCACCGAACGTGGCCACGGCGTGTCCATCGCCCGCGGCCGTACGCCCGGCGGCCCGTTCGAGCCGTGCCCGGCCAACCCGGTCCTCACCCACCGGAGCACCGGCCATCCCGTGCAGAACACCGGACACGCGGACCTGGTGCAGGCGCCCGACGGCTCCTGGTGGATGGTGCTGCTCGGCGTACGGCCACGCGGCGGCACCCCGGGCTGGCACGTGCTCGGCCGGGAGACCTTCCTGGCACCAGTGACCTGGGACAACGGCTGGCCGGTCGTCGGCGGGGTCGACCTGGACCCGGCCGCCCTCCCGTGGCCGCTCTCCCCGGGCCCGGTCGAGGAGCCGCGGGACGACTTCGAGCTCGGCGAACTGCGGCCGTACTGGATCTCCCTGCGGGACCGCTCCCCCGAGTACTGCACGACCGGGGAACGCCCCGGATGGCTGACGCTCCGGGCGCGAGGCGGCTCCCTGGACGAGCCCGACGCCGTGTTCACCGGCCGGCGCCAGCAGCACCTGTCGTGCCGGGCGCGCACCCGGGTCGATGCCTCGGAGGGCCGCGGCGGCCTCGCCGTCCGGCTCGACGAACGGCACCACTGCGCGATCGAGGCGGACGGCACCGAGGCGAGGGTGATCGCGCGCATCGGCGACCTGCGCACGGTAATGGCCGTACACCCCCTGCCCGCCGGGCCGGTGGTCCTCGCCCTCACGATCACCGACCCGCCGCCTCCGCACGGGCCGTGCACCGGACCCGACGTCGTCTCCCTCGGCGTCGAGCGGCCCGACGGCACCTTGGACGTACTCGCCACCTTCGACGGCCGCTATCTGTCGACCGAGGTCGCCGGCGGCTTCACTGGCCGCGTCATCGGCATGTACGCCGCGGCAGGCACCGTCCGCTTCGACTGGTTCGAGTACGAGCCTGTGAAGGAACCGGAGTAGGGGCGGTATTCTCGTGGCTGCGGGGGTCAACTCGCTTGCCGGTCAGAGCCGCTGATGACAAGGGCATAGGCCGTTCGGCCCCCGGAATGGACCGCTCAGCCCCCTGGCCGGTACCTCGCGTGGCCCGACAATCGACAGCGGAAAGTGCGGCCGGTCCTTCCGACTCGGTGTCAACCGGCCGGCGGTGCCATCTCCTTGCGGCTCGTTCGAGATGGGGCGGTTCTCCCGTGGGCTCCCCAGGCGCCGTGAGGACATCCGCGCGAGTTTCCCGTGTCGGGGGAGGCACGGCACTCGCGCCACGGCCGTCGCCTCGCCGCCATGGAGGGCGAGGCGGCGGCCGTCTTCGCCGCGGCACGGTGTCGCGAGCATGGTCACTTCTGCCAACCGACCGTCTCCGGGAGCGGGTTGTAGAAGATGGTCGCGCCGACGTTGGCGAGGCCCTTCTTCACGCCGTAGGTCGAGGGGCCGCTGAACAGCGGGAGGAAGGCGTACTCCTGGAGCGCCTTCCGCTCGACCTTGTTGGCCGCCGCGGCCTGCTTGCCGAGGTCGGCGATCTTGCCGGTGGCGCGGATCTCCTCGTCCAGCGCGGGCGAACCCGCACCGGTGAGGTTGGAGTCGCGGTCGGAGCAGTAGAAGTCGCACAGGTAGCGGGCGCCGAACGGGTCCATCGAGCGGTTGCCCGAGAGGAAGAGGTCGAACTTGCGGTCGCTGAGGATCTTGGAGAAGTCCGCCTCGTCGGCCTTGTTGATGTCGAGCCGGACGCCGACCGGCTTCAGCATCGCCGCGAAGGCGCCGGCGGTCGCCTTGTCCAGCGGGTCGTCGCCGAGGAGCGTGTAGCCGACTTCGAGCTTCCGGCCGTTCTTGACCCGTACACCGTCGCTGCCCAGCTTCCAGCCCGCCGCGTCGAGTGCCTTCCCGGCCTGGTCCGGCGCGTACTTCAGCACGGCCGAGACATTGTCCTCGTAGCCCTTCTGGAAGCTGTACAGGATGGCGGAACCGGGCAGCGGCTCCTTGTAGTCGAGGCCCTGGAACCGGATCTTCGCGATCTGGGTGCGGTCGATGCTCTCCTCGATCGCCTTGCGCACGGCCTGGTCGGCGAGGACGGGGGACTTGGTGTTGAAGTAGAGCGAGTACTCGAAGGGGCTTCCGCCGCTGCGGATCTCCGTGCCCTTGAGCCCCTTGACCTGCTTCAGGCTCTCGGCGTCGACCGCGGAGACGTAGTCGAGCTGCCCGTTCTTGAAGGCGTTGACCGCCGCGGTCGACTCCAGGTTGACGTAGACGCGCTTGTCGAGCTTGCCCTTCCTGCCCCACCACTTCGGGTTGCGGACGAACGTGATGTCGCCCGAGTGGGTGTCCCACGTGCCGACGGTGTACGGCCCGGCGCCCCACTCCGGGTGTGCCTTCTTGACGTAGGCGTTGTTGAAGTTCTCGACCGTGGCGGCCTTGGGGTGCAGGAAGGTGGTGAACAGGCTCGACCAGGAAGGGTCGACCCCCTTGAAGGTGATCACGGCCTGCTTGGCGTTCCTGCCCTTCTCGACCGAGGTGATCTGGTCGTAGCCGTCGGTGGAGGAGGCGGCGTAGGCCTTGTCGGAGCCGTTGTCGGCCTTCCATGTGGCCCTGATCGCGGTCCAGTCGATCGGGGTGCCGTCGTTGAACACCGCCTTGGGGTTGATGGTCAGGATGACCTTCTGGTTCCCGCCGGCCACGGAGACCTTCACGTCGCTGAAATAGTCCGGGTTGTACTGCACCTCGCCGGTCGGCGAGTAGGTGATCGCGTCGGCGTTGTACCAGGACCAGACACGGAACGCGGTCAGCGTGGAATTGACGTTGAACGGGTTGCCCTGGTCGTCGAAGGTCCCGACCGTGGTGTACGTGCCCCCGTCCTTGACGCGGTCGTACGGCGTGGGGTTGTAGTCGGCGACGGACGGTGCGGCCGAGGGAGCGTTCTTCGCGTCCGGCTCCGTGGAGTCCTTCCCGGACGAGGACTGGCACGCGGTGGCGGTGACGGAGAGGGCAGCGATCAGGGCGACGGGCAGGGCCAGTCTTGGGCGCATGGTGGAGGTTCCTTGGAGGTCTCGGTGAGGGAAGGAGAGTGGTCCCCGGTTGCCGGGGCCGGTGTTCACACGGCGTGGCAGGCGTACTGGTGACCGGGCCGCGCGGCCACGGCAGTCGGCGCGGGGGGCTCCGTGCGGCAGCGGTGCCGCAGTTCGTCGTCGGCACGGCGGTACAGCGGGCAGCGGTCGACGAAGACACACCCCGCGGGCATGCGTGCGGCGTTCGGCTGCTCGCCCTCCAGCACGACGCGTTCGCGGGTGCGTTCCCGTACGGGGTCGGGTATCGGGATCGCCGACAGCAGCGCACGGGTGTAGGGGTGTTTCGGATCGGAGAAGATCGCCTCGGTGTCCCCGGTCTCGACGATGTGCCCCAGGTACATCACCGCGATGCGATCGGAGATGTACCGGACCACGGCCAGATCGTGGGCGACCACGAGGTAGGCGAGTCCGAGTTCACGCTGGAGCCGCGCCAGCAGGTTGATCACCCCGGCCTGCACCGAGACGTCCAGGGCGGACAGCGGCTCGTCGAGCGCGAGCAGCTTCGGCTCCGTCGCCAGGGCACGGGCGATACCGACCCGTTGGCGCTGGCCCCCGGAGAGCTGGGCGGGGAAGCGGTCGCTCACCGCGTCGTCCAGACCGACCAGCGTCAGCAGTTCGCGGACGCGTGCGCGGATCGACTCGCGGTCGCGCCCGATCGCCCGCAGAGGCTCGGCCAGCAGGTGGTAGACGGGCATGCGGGGGTCCAGGGCACCCAAGGGGTCCTGCATGACGATCTGTACGTCCTGCCGCAGCTCCCGTACCCGCGAACCGGAGGCCACCGTGCCGATGTCGGTGCCGGAGATCTCGATCCGGCCGCCTTCGGGCCGCCGGAGCCGGAGGATCTCCATGAGCGTGGTCGTCTTGCCGCTGCCGGACTCCCCCACCAGGCCGAGCGTCTCGCCGGCGCGCAGTTCGAAGCCGACCCGGTTGACGGCGTGCAGCGTGCCGACCCGGCGCTTGAGGAGGGCGCCCTTGGTGACCGGGAAGGTCCTGACGAGGTCCTCGACGCGGAGCACCACCTCGCCGGCCTCGGCACGCCCCGACGGCGCCGGCCGGCTGACGGGCGCGGCCTCCCCCGCCGGGTCCAGGGATCCGCCGGCGATCTCGGCGGCACGCAGACAGGCCACGTGCCCGTGTCCGGTGACCTGGCGCAGCTCCGGTTCGCCGGAGCGACAGGCGTCGAGGGCGACGGCACAGCGGGGTGCGAAGGGACAGCCGTCCGGGAGGCCCACCAGGGCGGGGGGCTCTCCGCCGATCGGGACCAGGGGACGGCGGGCCCCGCCGTCCACGGTCGGCACGGCGGCCAGCAGTCGTGCGGTGTACGGCATCGTCGGCCGGCGGAAGAGTTCCTCGGCGCCCGCGTGTTCCACGAATCGGCCCGCGTACATGACGGCGACATCGTCCGCGTGGCCCGCGACGACCCCGAGGTCGTGCGTGATCAGGACGAGACCGGCACCGGTCTCCTGCTGCGCCAGCCGCAGCACCTCGAGGATCTGGGCCTGCACGGTGACGTCGAGTGCGGTGGTGGGTTCGTCGGCCACGAGCACGGACGGTCCGTTGGCGATGGCCAGGGCGATGACCACGCGCTGGCGCATGCCGCCGGAGAACTCGTGCGGGAAGGCGGCGGCCCGGTGGCGCGGGTCGGGGATGCCGACGAGGTCGAGCAGTTCGACGGCCTGTTCCCAGGCGGCCCGCTTCGTCAGGTCCTGATGGACCCGCAGCGCGTCGGAGAGCAGCCTGCCCACCGAGAAGATCGGCGTGAGGGCGGACAGCGGGTCCTGGAAGACCATGCCGATGGAGTTGCCGCGAATCCTCGACAGGGCCCGGTCGTCGAGGCCGACGAGGTCCTGTCCGCCGAGCAGCACCTGGCCGCGCAGGTCGGCGGAGGGCGGCAGCAGGCCCATGATCCCCATCGCGGTGGCCGACTTGCCCGAGCCCGACTCGCCGACGATGCAGAGGGTACGGCCGGGCAGCAGGTCGAAGCCCACGCCCCGCACCGCCTCGACGGCGCCCGCCTCGGAGGGGAAGGAGATCCGCAGGTCCCGCACGGAGAGGACGGGATCGGCTCCGGTGGAGGGTGCCGGGGTGGGCAGCGGGGTCGCCAGGGTCATCGTCGGCCTCCTGCCGCGCCGGTCACGGACGTGGGGTCGAGGGCGTCGCGCAGGCCGTCCCCGATGAAGGTCATCGACACGGTGAGCAGGACGACCAGCCCCGCGGGGAAGGCGAAGAGCCACGGGGCGCTCGTGACGGTGCTCGCGCCGTCCGCGAGCATCGTGCCGAGGGAGACGTCCGGGGTCTGGACGCCGAAACCCAGGAAAGAGAGGGCGGTTTCGCTGAGCACGGTCGCGACGACTCCGAGCGTCAGGTTGACGATCAGCAGGGAGCCGAGGTTGGGGATGATGTGGCGGACGATGATGCGCAGCGGGCCGACGCCCATGAACTCGGCCGCCTTCACGTAGTCCCGTTCGCGCAGCGAGGTCGAGACGGACCAGATCACCCGTGCGGTGGGCATCCAGCCGAACACGGTCAGCACGAGGATGAGGACGCGCCAGTCGCCGGCCAGCCGGTGGGAGACCAGCGCGAGAATGAGGAACGAGGGAACGATCAGCAGGAAGTGGATGACCGCGAGGGTCGCCCGCTCGACCCGGCCGCCGAAGTACGCGGCGCCGGAGCCGATGACCGCGGCCAGGACGATCGTCAGGACCGACACGCTCACGGCGATCGTCAGGGAGCGCTGGAGCCCGTGCACGGCACAGGCGTAGATGTCGTTGCCGCCCTGGTTGGTGCCGAACCAGTGCGCGCCGCTCGGCGGCTGGGTGAGCGCGGCGAAGTCGGCGTCGGTGTACGCGTAGGAGGTGAACCGTCCGCCGAGCGCGGCGAACAGCACCAGCAGCACGAGGATCACCACTCCGACGGCGGCGAGGCGGTTGCGCAGGAAGCGCCGCACATAGAGCCGGCCGAGGCCGAGGCCGGTGCGGCCACGCGTGGTGGCCGCCGCTTGTGATGCCTGTCCGGCGGCCGGAGAGGAGGACACGTCTGTGGTCACGTCAGCTCACCCTCACCCGCGGATCGAGGAAGACCGTGGCGATGTCCGCGAGGATCGCCCCTATCGCGGTCAGTGCTGCGGCGAAGGCGGCCGTCGCGACCGTGCCGTGTACGTCGTTCTTGCTGATGGTCTGGATGAAGTAGCGGCCCATGCCGTTCCAGCCGAAGATCGTCTCGGTGATGACGGCGCCGGTGAAGACGGCCGGGACACTGAACGCCACGGAAGCGGCCGTCGGGATGAGCGCGGCCCTCAGCGCGTGCCGGCGGATGGCCTGGCCGCGGGTGAGCCCGGTGGCCTGGGCGGTGCGCACGAAGTCGGCGTGGAGTGTGTCGAGCAGCAGCGAGCGCTGGGTCAGGTGGTAGCCGACGTAACCCATGAGCGTGAGGGTCAGGGTCGGCAGGATCAGGTGCAGGAGGCGGTCACCGATCGTGGGGAGCAGCCCGTCGACGCCCGGTGAGTTCTCCCCGGCGACGTAGAGGAAGTGCAGCCCGGCGTGCTGGTTCAGCCAGATGGCGACGAAGACCACGGCGAGGGCGGCGACGGAGGTGGGGACGTTGAACACCACGATGGACACGGCCTGCGACAACCGGTCGGCCCAGCCGTACTGCCGTGCGGCGGTGTAGACACCGAGCGCGACACCGATCACGACGGACAGGACGGTCGCGACGAGGACCAGCTCCGCGCTGACGAGCGCCCGGTAGCCCACTTCGCCGTTGACGGAGACGCCGGTGGGGGACTTCCCCCAGTCGAAGCGCAGGGTCACCGAGGTGAGCCAGTCCCACCAGCGGTGCACCAGCGGCACCCGGGGGTCCAGGTTGTACGGCGCGAGGGCGCGGTCGATCTGTGCCTCGCTGCGGACGGGCCGCAGCTCCTTGAAGTTCGACCGCGGGTCCAGGAACCAACTGGCCAGGAAGTAGGTGGCGTTCGTGGCGACCACGATCATCAGGAGCCAGCCGACCGCCTTGCGTGTCACATGGCGCAGCACGTCCGGCACCTCCTCACCACACACGGGACGTGTGTCTCGGGAGCGCCGGGGAGACAGGTCGATTGCATGCGCGGTGAGGCTTTCTGCGGGTACGGAAGGGAGCCACGAATGTGTCCCACGGACGTGACCACGGATGTGTACACGTCAGCTTGGTCCGTACTTTGCTGCGGCACCAGGTCTTGCCTGGTGTCGCCATGATCTCGACATGTTGCCGTAGCACACGATCCGGAATACCGCGCAATTCGGACGATCTTGATGTGCCCGGCCGTTACGATCGCGCAGCCGGCGCGGGAGTTCGCTCGCCGCCCGGTCAGCCGCACCGCCGTAGGAGAGCCCGGCATCGGCCGCTTCGTTCTGCCCGACTCCCGGTACATCCAGGAGACGGGCCGAATCGGCGGCCGACTGCTCCCCGAGCCGCGGGTCAGGCATGGAACTGGTTCGGCGGGACCGGGAGTCCGTAGTGCTCGCGCAGGGTCGTGCCCTCGTACTCCTCACGGAAGAGCCCCTTGCCGCGCAGGATCGGCAGCACCTGCTCGACGAAGGCGGCGAGACCCGACGGCAGCGCGGGTGCCATGATGTTGAACCCGTCCGCGGCGCCCCCCTCGAACCAGCTGATGATCGTGTCCGCGACCTGCTCGGGGGTGCCGACGAACTCGAAGTGACCGCGCCCGCCGCCGAGCCGGGAGATGATCTGCCGCACCGTGAGCTTCTCGCGCACCGCGAGCTCGATGATCAGGTCGGAACGGCTCTGCGAGCCCTCCAGCTTGGGCCGGGCCAGAATGAAGTCCGGCAAGGGCTCGTCGAGTTCGAAGACCGACGGATCGGTCTCGAAGACCGCGGCCAGCTGGCGCAGCCCGTACTGCGGGACGCGGAGCTCGTCGAACTGCCCGGCCAGCGCGCGGGCTTCGGCCTCCGTCGATCCGATGTACGGGACGATGCCCGGCAGGACGATCACACCGTCCGGGTCACGCCCCGCGGCCCTGGTCCGTGCCTTGATGTCGGCGTAGAAGGCGGCGGCACGCTCGTACGTGGAGTGGGCGGTGAAGATCGCCTCGGCGTGGCGGGCCGCGAAGTCCTTGCCGTCCTCGGAGGAGCCGGCCTGGACGAGCAGCGGGTGGCCCTGCGGAGGGCGCTCGACGTTGAGCGGCCCGGCCACCTTGAAGTACCTGCCGTGGTGGCCCAGTCGGTGCAGCCGCGCGGGGTCGGCGTACTGCCCTGTGGTCTTGTCGGCCGCCACGGCCTCGGCTTCCCAGCTGTCCCACAGCGCCTTGGCCACCTTGAGGAACTCATCGGCGCGGGCGTAGCGTTCGGCGTGGCTCGGGCGGTCGTCGAGGCCGAAGTTGGCCGCCTCGTCGGCGCCGGCCGAGGTGACGATGTTCCAGCCGGCGCGGCCCCCGCTGACGTGGTCGACGGAGGCGAGCCGGCGGGCGAGGTTGTACGGCTCGTTGTACGTCGACGACACGGTCGCGATGAGGCCGATCCTGCTGGTCGCCTGGGACAGCGCGGTCAGCAGCGTCAGCGGTTCCAGCTGGCCCGGTGGCCGGAACTCGCCGGTTCCGATGAGGGCCGGGCCGTCCGCGAGGAACAGCGAGTCGAACTTGGCGCTCTCGGCGAGCCGGGCCAGCCCGATCCAGTGCTGGAGGTCGAAGTCCGCCCGTGGGTTGCTGTCGGGGAGCCGCCACGCCGCTTCGTGGTGCCCCGCCTCCATGAGGAAGGCGTTGAGGTGGAGTTGCCGCGATCCGGTGCTCACGTCAGCTCTCCTTTGCGTGTCGAGGTGGACGGCGGGGCTCAGCCGAAGCTCAGCTTCGAGCTGTCGTAGCCGGCCGGGAGGAGGTTGTCCGTGATCGAGGGGACGTCGACCTTCTTGGTGATCTGGCCCGCCGTCAGGAAGGCGTCGGCGAGCTTCTGTTCCGCCGCGATGTCCGGCTTCCCGATCGGAGTCACCCGGGTCTCGAAGGCCTTCAGGGACGCCTTGGCATCGGCCAGCGGGATGCCCTCCTCCTCGGAGATGGCCTGCGCGTACGTGTCCTCGTGCTTGACCGCGTAGGAGAACTCGCGTGCGAGCCGCTGCAGTACGTCCGTCAGGGCCGCCCGCTTCGTCTTGTCACCGAGCGACTTCCCGGTGGCGACGTAGTAGCTGCTCGTCTGGTCGATCGGCGGCAGGCCCTTGGCCAGGATCCGTGCCCCGTTCTTGACCGCGATCGCCGACTGCGGGTTCCAGATCGACCAGGCGTCCACCTTGCCGGTGTTGAACGCGGTGGCGCTGGCCGCCGGGTCGAGGAAGACCAGGTGCACGTCCTTGGGGCCGAGGCCGGCGCTCTTCAGCGCGTTGAGGGCGAGACCGTGGGCCGAACTGCCCTGCGGCACGGCGATCCTCTTGCCCTTGAGGTCGGCGAGCGTCCTCAGCTTCGACCCCTTCGGCACGATGATGTTCTCATTCGACTGGCTGGGCGTGAGCGAGCGGTTGACGGCCACGATCTTGAAGCCGTACTCCTTCGCGGCACCGGTGATCGGCGGTACGTCACCGACGGCGCCCAGGTCGATGTCGCCCGACGCGGCTGCCTGCACCAGCGGCGGGCCGTAGGTGAAGCGGGCGAACTTCACCTTGTACGGCGCGTCGGCGAACGCCCCGGTGATCTTCGCCAGGGCCTCGCTGCCGTCACCGCCGTTGTCGCCGATGGTGAACGTGTACTTGCTCCACTCGGGGTGCGCGGACGTGCTGCCGCTCGACTTGGCCAGCGGCGCCGCCTGCGACGACGCGCCGCATCCGGCGAGGGCGCCCGTGAGGGCGAGCAGACCGACGGCGCCGACGAGGCGGGTGCTTCTTCTGTACATGGTTTCTTTCCGGCTTTCTGTGCAGGGGGAAGGGCGGTCAGTGGTGTTCGGCGATACCGAGGTCGTGCAGGAGCGCGGCGCGCAGCTCCTCACGGGCGACGCTCGCCTCGCGGTCCGCTGCCGAGAGCTGGACGCGGTGCGAGGCGCCGATGCGCCCGTCGCTCATGACGACGATGCGGTCCGCCAGGGCGATCGCCTCGTCGACGTCGTGGGTGACCAGCAGCATGGCCGCGTGGTGCTTGCTGCGCAGCGCCCGCACGAGGTCGTGCATGCGCAGCCGGGTGATCGCGTCGAGGGCCGCGAACGGCTCGTCCAGCAGGACGAGTTCGGGCTCGGAGACCAGTGCCCGCGCGAGCGACACCCGCTGGGCCTCACCGCCGGAGAGCTCCTTGGGCCACGCCTTCTCGCGTCCCGCGAGTCCGACCTCGGCGAGCACGTCACGGGCTCGCTGCTCCGCGTCGGGCCCGTACAGGCCGAGCGTGATGTTGCGCAGGACCCGCTGCCACGGCAGCAGCCGGTCGGCCTGGAACACGATCGCTCGCTTCGCCGGCACCTCCACCCGGCCGCCGTCGGGCCGGTCCAGGCCGGCGATCAGTCTCAGGAGGGTGCTCTTGCCGCAGCCGGAGGGGCCCAGCAGGATCACCAGTTCCTCCTCGGCGATGGTGAGGTCCAGGCGGTCGAGCACCACCCGGTCACCGAACCGGCGGACGACCTGCTCGACGACGACTCCGGTCTGCCGCCGGGTCTGTGTCCCGATCGTGGTGCTCATGACGCCTCATAACCGGGGCGCCACCGCAGCAGCACCCGCTCGAGAACCCGGACGAACTGGTCGGCGAGCAGACCGAGGAGCGAGTAGATCACCAGCCCCACGAAGACCTGGTTGGTCTGCAGGTAGGTCTGCCCTTGAGTGATGAGGAAGCCGAGTCCCTTGTCGGCGTTGACCGTTTCGGCGGCGACGAGGCCCAGCACGCTGTACGCGAGGGAGAAGCGCAGCCCGACGAGGAATCCGGGCAGGGCTCCGGGCACCAGCACCCGCGTCACGATGCGCCACGTGCCCGCGCCCGTCGTCCGCGCCATCTCGATCAGGCGCTGGTCGACGCCTCTGATGGCGGCGAACAGGTTGAGATACATCGGGACGCCCGCACCGAACGAGATCAGCAGCACCTTCGTGAGCTCGTCGATGCCGAACCACACGATCATCAGCGGCAGCACCGCCAGCAGCGGGATCGTGTTGAGGACCTGCACCACGCCGTTGAACAGGTACTCACCGCTGCGCAGCAGACCGCCCAGCACCCCGGCGACGATGCCCACCGTCAGACCGATCAGCAGCCCGATACCGGCGCGTTGCAGCGAGATGGCCACGTCCGGGCCGAGCACGCCCTGATTCCACAGATCCGCGGCGGACTTCACGATGGAGGTCGGCGCCGGAGCGTATGTCTTCGCCAGCACACCGGCCCTGGCGAGAACCTCCCAGGCGATCAGGATCACGACCGGAGTCGTGTAGATCCCGAGCGGCCAGCGAAGGCGCTCGCGCAGCGTGCCGAACGGTGTCCGGCGGCGCGCGTCGCGGGGCAGGAAGACGTCCCGGTCCCGCCCACTCTCCGGCTCGGCGTCGGTGGTCCTGGTGACGGCCGGTGCCCTGAGGGGGATCTCGGTCATGCCGCCGCCTCCAGGACGCCGGGGTAGGACGAGGCGACACCGACGAGTTGCCCGACCTGGGGCGGGTTGACCACGAAGGTGGCGTCCGTGTGCCACTCGTCGGCCGTGGACGTCGCGCTGTCGACGGCGAGCACCCTCGTGGTGCCGTCGGCGGCCGGCACGTTCGGGTGCGCGGTGGTGAGTTCGCCGAACCACGCGGCCAGGCGCTCCTGACCGGCGTTGTCGAGGTTCACCTGGTCGGACACGATGGCCTTGTGCTCGTTGAGGGCTTGCCGGAGCGTGGCGACCGTCGAGGGGCGGGGCGGCGCCGTGACGTCGACGCCCTCGACGACCGGGCCGATACGGCCGGTCAGCTTGCGGATGGACGGAGGCATGGGGAGGTCCTTGTCGAGGAGGCGAGCGCAGCACAAAGCGCTGGGAGCCGGGGAGTTGGCGTGCGGGGACGACCGGCGCGGCCGGCCACCAGGGAGTGGGTGGTCGTCAGGTCGTGACACGGGAGGGGCGAGAAGACGGCGGCGAGAGCACCGGATGCAGGCCGGGCCGACCGCTCATCCGGGCTTCAGTGAAGTCCTCGGCCTGCTCGAATCTGCGCGGAGGGCCGTGGAGGAGAGCCAGGGAAGGTGACGTTCAGGACGTGGCGACGACGGTCCCGCCAGGCACCGTACGAGGCCCCGGACGCCACCCGAGGACGTACCGGCTCAACGACAACAGAACGCGCTGGAGACGTGCGCCAGATCGATGTGGCGCCGCCGAGTGAGGTCCACGCGCGGGTTCATGGGACCGGAGTTCAGCAGAGGTCCGTCACGCTGGTCAAGGACTTCCCGCAGGGGTCTTGCATTGCGGACACGGACCGCCGTCGCACGTCCGGGAGCCGGGCCGCCCTGTGCCATGGTGATCGCATGGTCAGTGAGATCAGGTTCGAGCCCGGCCTCTACCGGGGCACCGCCGACTACTACGACCGGTTCCGTCTCCCCTACCCCGACACGATGATCGCCGATCTGGCCCGCCGGGCAGCGCCGTCGGGGCAGGGACGCCTGCTCGACCTGGCCTGCGGCACCGGCCAGCTCACCTTCCCCCTGCACGACCGGTTCGCGGAAGTGTGGTCCGTGGACGCCGAACCCGGCATGACCGAGGTGGTCCGCGCCAAGGCGGACGCTTCCGGCGCCGCCCACATCCGGACGATCACCGTCGGCGCCGAGGAACTCCACGCGGAACCGGGCGGCTTCGAGCTGATCGTCATCGGCAATGCCTTCCACCGGCTCCCCCGCGCCCTCGTCGCCCAGCGCGCCCACGACTGGCTCGAGCCTGGCGGCTGCCTCGCGCTGTGCTGGTCGACCAGCCCGTGGACCGGCCCCCGGAACTGGCAGCGGGCGCTCGACGGCATGCTGCGCGGGTGGCAGGACGCCCTCGGCGCGTCCTGCCGCGTTCCCCCGGGCTGGGACCGGGCCAGGCGCCAGGACCCCGACCGGGATGTGCTGGCCCGTGCCGGTCTCGAGCCCGCCGGACGTCATGAGTTCTCCGTCGAGCACCGCTGGACGATCGGCGAACTCGCCGGCCACATCCGGTCGACATCTTTCCTGCCGCCCTCGGTTCTCGTGGACCACGCCGGCGACTTCGACGCCGGCCTCACCGCCGAACTCGGCCCCTTCGCCGCCGACGGCCACCTCACCGAAACGGTCGGCTACGCCTACGAACTGGCACACAAGCCGGCTCGGCGCCCTTGACCGCATCCGTGGTGCGTGTCGGTGGGGTGCTGCGCACGGGCCACGTGAAGTCCCTCATTGACAACGCGAATACACGCGGGTTGTCATGAACACATGATCCTTCGTCCCGGCGCCCGCCGCACTCGCCGTACCGATGGTTTCGCCCTCGGTGCCGGGTGTAACCGGTCATCGGACGGAACCCGCGCGAAGGTCACGGGTGCCACCCCCACGGCGGAGGACGGGCGGCCGCGATGGGAGCACGGTCACTGACCGGGCGCCGCGAGCTGCTCGACGCCGCCCGGGCCGAACTGACGGCCCGTCCCGGAGTCCTCTTCCACGGTCCCCTCGGGATCGGCAAGTCCATGCTCGTGGCAGCCCTCACGGCGTCCCTGGCGGCGCATGCCCCGTCGGGCGGCACGGTGCTGCACTGCTCGCCCGCCGAGGAGGACGCCCGGCTCCCGTTCGTCGGGCTCGTCGACCTGTTCGCGCGGGTACCGGAGAGCTGCCCGGAAACCCTCGCGCCGGAGCCCCGGGCGGCACTGAGGGCAGCCCTGCTGCGCGGCGCGGAACCGGCGGACGGCCGCGGCCGTCTCGCGGTGCGTGTCGCCGTTCTCGGCGTGCTGCGCACCCTGGCCGCCACCGGCCCCGTCGTGCTGGTGCTCGACGGCCTGCAGTGGCTCGACGATCACACCGCCGAGGTGCTGGCCTTCGCCGTACGCCGGCTCGGCGACCTGGACATACGGGTGGTGGCCGCGGAGCGGGTGGCGGACGGCGAACAGCCGGAGCGACCGCACTGCTGCCCGCCGGGCACCCTCGAACTTCCGGTACCGCCGCTGACGGACGACGATGTGGCCCGTCTCCTGCGCACCGGAACCGGCACCGACCTGCCCCCGAGTGTGCTGCGGGCGATCCAGGACACGGCCGCCGGAAACCCCCTGTACGCACTGGAGTTGGGGCGCGCAGCCGCCCTGCGCGGCCCGGGTCCCGTGGCCTTCGGCCCGACGCCGCCCGTGCCCCGAAGACTGCGCGCCCTGCTGCTGGACGAGACGCGCACGCTGCCGGAGACGGCGCGGCGCACGCTCCTGGTCACCAGCGCCGCCACCCGCCCCGACCTCACCCTGCTGCGCGCCGCCGGGCTCCCCGACCCCGCCGCGGACCTGGCGGAGGCGGAACGGCTCGGCGTGGCGGCGACCGACACCGACGGAACCGTACGCTTCCGGCATCCGCTGATCCGTGCCGCCGTCTACGCCGACGCCACCGAGAGCGAGCGCCGGCAGGCACACGCGTTGCTGGCCCGCGTGCTCAGGGAGCCCGTCGAACAGGCCCGTCATCTCGCGCACGCGCGCCCGCACGAGGACGAGAACACCGCCCGCACCCTGATGTCCGCGGCTGAGCACGCGCGCCGCGACGGCGCGCTCGGCACCGCTTGTGAACTGGCCGGGCTCGCCGCCCGCCGCACCCCCGGCGACCGGCCCGCGGACCGCGCCGACCGGCTGCTGGCCGCGGCGGAGTACGCCTGCGACGCCGGGCAACGGGAGGAGGCGGCCGAGGCGGCGGAGGCGGTCCTCGCCGAGTCGGACTCGGCACGCCGTCGGGTGCGGGCCCGGCTGGTCCTGCTGCGCAACGCCGGGCAGGCGCTGGAGGGTGCCCACGCGCTGATCCAGGACGGCCTCCGGGACGCCGTCGGCGATCCGGGGGCCGAGGCCCCGCTGCACCACTGGGCGGCCGTACGCGGGCTGCTGTGCGGGGAGTTGGAGGAGGCAGCAGGGCATGCCCGGCGCGCTGCCGGGCAGGCGGCCGTGGCGGGTGACACGGAGACCCGGATCGGGGCGCTCGCCACGCTCGCCCGGGTGCGGTCCCTGGCCGGCGATCCGGTCGCGGCGGAAGCCGCCCTGGAGGGGGCGCTCGCGCTGGCCGGAGGCGCCGACGGCGGTCCGCAGAGCTGGCGGCTGATCCGGATGCGGGCGATCCTCGCCCTGGACTCCGACAGGGTGACCGAGGCCGCGGAGCAGGTGGGGCAACTCCTGCCCGCAATAGAAGAGTTGGCCGGTGTCGAGGAGGTCATGGCGACCCTGGTGGCCCTGACCCGGATCCAGGTCCGGGCCGGACACTGCCACGAGGCACTGCACACCGCGGCGCGCTGCTCGCGCGCCATGGCCGAGGCGGCTCCCGCGCTGTACGCGGTCGCGCTGGCGGCCGCCGCTGGCGGCACCGCCGAGGAGGCCCGGCGGCTGGCCGAGCAGGCGGTACGCGCCTCGGAGGCGGACGGCGACCGGCTGTTCCTGCTGCGCTCGCTGGCCGTGCTCGGACAGGCCGGTCTGCTCGCCGGCGACCCGCGGGGCGCCGCGTCCGCGGTCGAGGCGCTGCAGCGCGTGCGGGAGCTCGGCACTGCCATGTGTGCCGCCGACCCGCCTGTGCTGCACTGGTACGGCGACCTGGCCGAAGCACTGGTCCTTCTCGGCGAGACGGACGAGGCCGGGGCCGTACTCCGCGAGGCCCGCGCACGTGTGACCGGTGACACCCCCGGCAGCGCGCTGGCGGCTCTGGAGCGGGCGGAGGGGCTGCGGGAGGCGAGGAGCGGCCGGGCGAAGGACGGGGCGGCGCGGCTGCGTGCCGCCGCGGACCGGCTGCGTCACCTCCCCTTGCCCGCCGAGCTGGTGCGCACCCTGATCGCCCTCGGGGCCGTCGAGCGCCGCTCGCGCCGCAGGAGCGCGGCGCGCGCGGTTCTCGGCGAGGCGCTGCAGACCGCCACACGGATCGGCGCCGCCCCGCTCGCGGCGCGGGCCAGGGACGAGCTGTCCCGGCTGGACGCCGGGGACCGGAGCGGTGAGGCGGGGGCGGGCCGACCCGAACTCACCCCCACCGAGGCCAGGATCGCCGAGCTGGTCGGGGGCGGGGCCACCAACCGGGAGGTCGCCGCGAAGCTGTTCATCAGCGTCAAGACGGTGGAGGGGACCCTGTCGCGGGTCTACCGCAAGGTCGGGGTCCGCTCGCGCACCGCGCTCGCCCACGCGATGGCGGTCGCCGTCATCGCCTCCGGCTCGGCCGTCGACTCCGGAGGCGACGACGGCCAAGGGGGTCCACCGGGGCCGGCCGTGCTGGTGAGCCGGTCCAGCCGCACACCGGCCCACCATGCTCTCGACACACGCCGTTGACGTGACATCGGCTGTTAACACGCAACGCAAGGGTTCCCCCGCTTATGGGGGTGAGGTCGAAGTTCCTACGGTGAAGCCGTTCCGATTCCGGAGCAACTCCCCCACTCCCCGGAGGACTTCAGTGACGTCACGTCTGAAACTGCTCGGTCTGGTCGCCGCGCCGGCCCTGCTCGCCGCGGCCGTCCCCGCCGCCCATGCCGCAAACGCCCTCCAGCCGCACGCGACCCGGGCCGCCATCGCCGGAGACGTCCTGCCGGGCCTGAAGCAGAACGCGGCCCGCACCGGAAGCGTCGCGGCCGGCAAGCGGATATCGGTGGCGATCAGCCTGACCCCCAGAGGCGGCAGGGCACTTGACACCTTCGTCGCCAAGGTCAGTGACCCGCACTCGAGTTCCTACGGCCACTACCTGACCAGGCACGGGTTCGCTGCCCGCTTCGGCCGGACCGACGCCGAGATCAAGCAGCTCAAGGACTACCTGCGCGCCCAGGGCCTGACCGTCGGCAAGGTCCACTCCGGCAACCTGCTGGTCGACGCCGACGGCACCGCCGCCCAGCTGGAGAAGGCCTTCGGCACCAAGCTGTCGACCTGGAAGGACGCGAAGACCGGGCGTTGCTTCTACGCCAACGACAGCGCGCCGACACTGCCGGCCGCCATCGCGTCGATCGTCAGCGACGTGGCGGGCCTCAACAACCGCGTCCAGCTGCACCACCAGGCGACCCCGCACACCGTCAGCCCCCACAACGGTCCCGGCGGCGGGTACACACCGGCCCAGCTCAAGGGCGGCTACAACGTCTCCGGCACGTACACCGGAAGCGGCCAGAAGATCGCGCTGCTGGAGTTCGACGGCTTCCAGCAGTCCAACATCACCACCTACGACAACTACTACGGCCTCGGTTCGCCCACCCCGGCCGTGCAGAAGGTGGACGGCGGCTCCGGCGCGCTCGGCGACGGCCAGGTCGAGGTCGAGCTGGACATCGAGGTCCTGCACGCCATCGCCCCCAAGGCCAACGTCACCGTCTTCGAGGGCCCCAACTCCGACGCCGGCGAGGTCGACACCTACCAGGCCATCGTCGACAGCGGCATCCCGACCACCTCGATCAGCTGGGGTGCCGCCGAGAGCGCCCGCACCACCTCGGGCATCAACGCGGTCGACGCCGTCTTCAAGGCCGGCGCCGCCCAGGGCCTCGGGTTCTACGCGGCCTCCGGCGACGACGGCTCCGACGACGCGGGCGACGGCGGCACCTCCGTCGACTACCCGGCCAGCGACCCGTATGTCACCGGTGTCGGCGGCACCAAGCTGACCGTCACCTCGTCCAACGTCTGGAGCAAGGAGGTGGCCTGGTCCGGAGGCGGTGGCGGCAAGTCCTCCGTCTTCAAGATCCCGAGCTGGCAGACGGCGGTGCAGAAGAGCGCCGGCGGCGGCTACCGCCAGGTGCCGGACGTCTCGGCCCACGCCAACCCCAGCCCGGGTGTCTCCATCTACTCGCAGGGTTCCTGGTCCTCGGTGGGCGGCACCAGCGCCGCGGCCCCCGAGTGGGCGGCCTTCGCGGCCCTCTACAACCAGCGGGCCGCTGCGGCCGGCAAGGCCGGCCTGGGCTTCGCCAACCCCGCCCTGTACTCGGCGAGCGGCACCGGCTTCCACGACATCACCAGTGGCAGCAACGGCGCCTACTCCGCGGGCACCGGCTGGGACTTCACCACCGGCTGGGGCTCCTACAACGCCGCGACGCTGGCTAGCAAGCTGCTCGGCTGACGACCGGCGGCCGACGACCGAGCGCGGGCCGGCGTGAACTCCGGCCCGCGCTTGAGCGTTCCCCATGTCAGAGGCGACCGGCGTCCAGGACAGCCTGGCCGAACGCTCCCGACACCTCCTGCGCCGACATCGTGGCCCCATGTCCTTGAACCCGCGCTGGGCGTAGGGACCGGTGAACTTGGCGCGGTAGGCGGCACCGTCACCGGCCGGCGTGAACGGATCCAACGCCCCGTCGGGGGTGATCGTGCCCAACTCCCCCCGCTCAATGGCGAAGTAGTACTGGCTAGCCGGTCACCGAGACCAGGACCGTGCAAGGCTGCGGCCACCGTGCCGCGATCATGTCCGCCGTCCGCGCTCCCCGGTCGAAGCCACCGAACAGCGCCGGCGGCCCCGGCGGTTCCCCGCTGGTCAGGCCCCATGGCCGACCCGAACATGTCCGTGCCGCCATCGACGCCAGTCTGCGCCGCCTGGGCACCGACCATGTCGAGCTCTACCAGCTCCACCGCGTCGACCCCGAGGTGCCCCTCGAGGAGACCTGGTGCGCCCTGGCCGAGACCGTCACCGCCGGCAAGGCGCGGTTCATCGGGCTGTCCGAGGTGAGCGTGGAGCAGATCGAACGCGCCCGAGCGATCCACCCGGTCACCACCGTCCAGTCCGAGTTCTCCCTGTGGACCCGGGACGTCCAGGCCGAGGTCCTGCCCTACTGCGTGCAGCACGGCATCGGCGTTCTGCCGTACTCGCCGCTGGGCCGCGGTTTCCTCCTCGGCCGCTTCACCTCCGACGAACTGCCGCAGAAAGACCAGCGGCGCCGTCTGCCGCGCTTCCAGCAGGACAACCTGCGAGCCAACCTCGACACCACAGGATCCGGCCTCGGCGCGCCCAGCCCCTCGTCGGATGGTCCATCGAGCATCCCCGAGGAACAGCGCATGACGGCCACACCGCAGCGAGACCCCGCTTTCACCACGGAAGGAGCGATCCGTTCGCCCTGGGTCCACGTATCGCAGGCCGCTGCCGCGCTGGCGACCGGCATGGGTGTGGGCCGGTTCGAGTACACCCCGATCCTGCCGCTGATGCACGCGCAGGCGGGATTGTCGGCCGGGGCGGGGGCGAACCTGGCCACCGCCAACTACGTCGGATACCTGGTCGGGGCTCTCGCCGGTACCTTCCTGCCGCAACTGGTGCGTTCCGCCTCGGCGCTGCGCGGCAGCAGACCACCGAGTCTCAAGCAGCCGGTCTGCCAGATCCCCGGCCGAATGGGGATTCTGGCCGGTGATGAGGTTGCAGGCTGCGCGAGGCTGGACGGAGAGATGTCCACGGACGACATCCGCCGCCCCGTTCATGTCGCCGGTCTCGCTGCCGCCCTGCTCGCTCACGGCTGCGGGCGGGCCGGCGCGGCGGCACCGACCGCCCGTACGGGCCCGCTCGCTCAACCGGGCAGTGTCGAGGCGTCGTTGAGGCGGACCGCGCACTCCAGCAGGAGCGCGTGGACGAAGGACTGAGGGAGGTTGCCGCGCAACTGGCGCTGACGGACGTCGTACTCCTCCGCGAACAGCCCGGACGGCCCGCAGGCCGCCCGGGTCCGTTCGAACCAGCGCAGCGCGGTGGCGCGGTCGCCGAGGTGGTCGGTGGCCAGCGCCATGGTGAAACCGCAGAGCAGAAACGCCCCTTCGGCCTCGCCCAGCGGGATTCCCGGGTGCGTGAACCGGTAGAGGTACCCGTCCTCGGCCAGCTTCTCCTCGATGAACCGGCGGGTGATCTCACCGCTCGGATCGTCGGGTGCGAGACAGCCGCGGGCCAGCGGCGTCAACAGGGCGGCCTCCGGACCGTCGTCGTCGGCGGACCGGCGCCAGCGGCCGTCAGGGCGCAGACAGCGGCGCCGCGTCTCGGCGAAGACGGTCTCGGCGAGCTCGGCGCACCGCTGTCCCGACCGCCCCGGCAGTACCTCGGCAGCCCTCCGCAGCCCGCTGACCACGCTCAGCCGGGACTGGGTCCACCACCGCTCGTCCAGTTCCCACAGCCCCGCGTCGGGCCGCCGCCAGTTGCGCTCCACCGCGTCGACCGCGACCGTGACGGCCCGCTCGGCATCGGACGTGAGCCGGTCGTGGTGGGCCGCGGCGGCGAACAGCTGGAGGGCCTCCCCGAACGCGTCGAGCTGGAACTGCTCGGCCGCGTCGTTGCCGATGCGGTCGTTGCCGCCCGGATAGCCCGGCAGCGGCAGCCCGCGTTCGCCCGGTACGCGGCCGCCGTCGACGGCGTACGCGGGATGCAGGCCCTCGCCGTCGGCGAGAATGCGTTCGGCGGTGAAGCGCACCGCGGTGTCGAGCAGGTCGTGCGGGCCGTGCGCGGCGACCGCGAGGCCCGCGTAGCTCTGGTCGCGCAGCCAGGCGAAGCGGTAGTCGTAGTTGCGGCCGGTGTTCGCGCGTTCCGGCAACGAGGTGGTGGCGGCCGCGGCCATCCCCCCGGAGGAACTCGTCAGGCCGCGCAGGACGGCGTAGGCGTGCCGGGCGTCGCGCGGCGCGGCCAGGGTCGAGCAGTCGGGCACGGAGCGCCGCCAGGCGTCCTCCGTGTCCTTCCACAGCCGCTCCGGGTCCAGCGCCGCCGTGCCGCCCCTCTGCGCCAGCTCCAGGACGAGGTCATGATGCTCGCCCTCGCGCAGCCGGAACTCACCGCGCAGGCCGGACTCGGGGTTCCAAGCCGCCCGGTGCGCCCCGAGGAGCCGCAGCCGCAGACCGCCGGCGTCAGCGGCCCACAGGTCACCTTCGAGGCGTGGGTCGCGTACCCGGTCCGCGCCGAAGCCGGGCCGCGGGTCGAGGCTGAGCCGCAGCCGTGCCTCGCCCCGTTCGACGCGCATCCGGCGCAGCAGCACGAGCCGGTCCACCGAGCCCGGCATCGCCAGCGCGTCGCGGCACTCCACCACCGAGTCGGCGGTCACCCAGCGGCTGACCCGGATCAGCGTGCCGTCCTCGTAGTAGCCGCCCCACACGTGCCACCGGTCCACCGGTTCCACACCGAAGTACCCGCCGCCCCCGATCAGGGCGGAGAAGACCGCGTCACTGTGCCAGCGGGGAGCACACAGCCAGACGATCCGCCCCTCCGGGTCCACCACGGCACCGCGTTCGCCGTCGGCGAGGACCGCGTACTCCCGCAGCACCCACGGCGAACACATGCCGTACGGCGCCTGTCCCGGCCCATCCGATCGCTCATCCACGGCACTCGCTCCCATGGCACTCGGGTGTTCCCGCCCGGCCCGCCGGGAAACAACCCGCACCGCGGAGGACGGCGCCGGGCGTCACGCACAGCCCTGACACGTGACCCGAAGCGCGGGCCGAGGGGTGAACTTCGCATGGGACAAACAGAGCGGGATACCCGGTCGGTATCCAGGAAGCCCCCGATCACCGGCGGGTCCGCCGGCTGTTTGCGCCGTGGGGTCACGGGTCACCCGTTGTCGACGGCGCAGGTGCACGTCCGAAGGAGGTCGCGATGGCATGGGACGAGGCGCTCGCCTCGGCGGTACCGGTGGCCGCCGGGCCCGCCGCCGTACGCGGTCCGGAGCGGGTGGGCATCGCCACCCGAGGCGTACGGCAGGAGAAGCCCACGGAGGTGGCCGGGCCGCTGCCGGGACGGCGCTCATGAGCGGCGACGGGGCCGGCAAGGGGCTGACGGCCTGCCGGATCGACTCGGTCGACGTGCACGCCTTCGAGGTCCCGACCGACGGACCGGAGGGCACCGAGGAGGACGGCACCCTGGAGTGGGACTCCACCACCATGGTCCTGGTCCGGGTGCGGGCCGGCGGTCGCACCGGGCTCGGTTACACCTACGGGGACGTGTCGGTCGCCACGTTCATCGCGTCCGAGCTCGTGGATGTCGTACGGGGACAGGACGTCTCCTCGCCCGCAGCGGTCTGGCACCTGATGGGACGGCAGATCCGCAATGCCGGCCGGCCCGGCGTCGGCGCCATGGCGGTCTCCGCAGTGGACATCGCGCTGTGGGACCTCAAGGCGAGGCTGCTGGAGCTGCCGCTGGTCCACCTCCTGCCCGCCTGGCACGACCGGGTACCGGTCTACGGCAGCGGCGGATTCACCAACTACCCCCTGGACCGCCTCACCGACCAGCTCACCGGCTGGGTGGAGCAGGGCATCCCGCGCGTCAAACTCAAGACCTCCCGGGACCCGGAACGCGACCCACGGCGCCTGACGGCCGTCCGCAAGGCCATCGGCGACGAGCCGGAGATCTTCACCGACGCCAACGGGGCACTGGGCCGCAAGCAGGCGCTGTACTGGGCCCGCCGGTTCCACGACGAGTGGGACGTGCGGTGGTTCGAGGAACCCGTCAGCTCCGCCGACCTGGCGGGCCTGCGCATGCTGCGCGAGCGGGGACCCGAGCGGCTGGAGATCGCGGCCGGGGAGTACGCCTACACCACGCAGGACTTCGTCAATCTCGTCGAGGGGCCCGCCGTGGACTGTCTCCAGGCCGACGTCACCCGCTGCGGAGGCATCACCGGCGTGCTGGAGGCGGCAGGCCTGGCGGGGGCCCACCATCTGGACCTGTCCGCCCACTGCGCGCCCGCGGTCTCGGCCCACGCGTTCTGCGCCGTGCGCCGGCTGCGGCACCTGGAGTACTTCCACGACCACGTGCGCTGCGAGCGCCTGCTGTTCGACGGCACGCTGTCCCCCGACGGCGGCACCCTGCGCCCCGACACCGGCCGGCCGGGCCACGGCCTGGAGATCAAGTGGGCGGACGCGGAGCGGTACCGCGTGTACGGCGCACGGACGGTCTGACCGGGTCGGCGGGCGGTCCGACCACGCCGGCGGGCGCGACGACGAGATCGGCCGGCGCGTCACGGCGGGTGCGACGGCGGGTCGGCTCCCTTTGTCATGCGCGGCGGCAGTAGAGGCCGGTCAGCAGGGGCAGCGTGCGGCGCCGGGCCGAGAGCGCCGGCACCGTCCGTCGCCTGCGGCCGGCCCAGCGGGCGGCGCTGGTCGAGGCGCTCGGCGCCTTCAGCGCGGCGGGCGGAGAAGCGCCCGCCCGAGGGAATCGGTGAGCCCCATCCGTACGGGTGAGGGTCGGCCCCTGCCGGACGCTACGACGCGCCGTCGTAGACGATGAGCCCGTCCTCGCGCAGGCGCGCGCCGGGCGTCACCGTGTGCGCGCCGAGGGTTCCGTCGTGCATCAGGTGGTAGGCCGGTACACCGCGGGCGAGGACCGCGAAGTCCGCGATGAGACGTCGATGGCAGCGCCACCAGACCGCCTCGCTGCACATCACGGTCGTACGGACGTCCGCGGTCCGGAGCAGCAGCCGGTCCATGGCGGCGACGAACAGGGGCGAGCGGGTGTAGGCCGCGTATCCGCGGAAGGAGGCGTTGTGCCAGAAGGTGTCGGGACTGTCCGGAGGCACCTTGCGGAATCCGCCGAGATCGGGTTCCCACCGGTACTGGATTCCGTGCCGCGGCAGCCACTCGGCCAGCCGGTGGCGGGAGACGTCCGGGTGCCGACGGCTGCCGGGCGCGGTGCGCACGTCCACGACGGCCGCGACGTCCGCACCGCGCAGCAACGCCACGATCCGTTCGCGATCGGCCGTACTGTGCCCGAAGGTGAGCAGTTCCCGGGCCATGAGGCCAGAGTCTCCATTTTTCAGCGGCCCAGGCGTGAGGTGGCTGCGGCGGGGTGGCCCGTGCGGAGAGTGACCGCGGCGGTGGGGGCGCGAGTGAGGCGGAGATGCGTGACGACGACGTCGACGAGGTGCTGCAGCGGACGCCACCTCCGCCCTGGCCAGCACCCTTGACGTGCGTGAGGGACTGAGGCGGGTCTGCCGGATGGCGGTGCCGCAGGTGGGCGAGTGGTGCGCCGTCGACCTGGTGGACGAGCAGGACCATCCGCACCGTGTCTGTGTCGCCCACCGCATCCCGGACGGGCCGCCCGCCGCCGGAGGCCCTGGAAGGGTGCCTGCCCCCGCTGCCCGAGACCGCCCCCGGCCCCCTGGCCCGCGTGCCGCGCGGCGCCGGGCCCCTGCTGCTCACCGACATACCGACGGTGGAGCAGGCGAGGAACCCGCTGCACGCCCGGCGGCTGGGACTGTTCAAGCTGCTCGCATCCTGCGCCACCTGGACGCGACCTACCAGCACCTGTACGGCGGAGCCACCGCCAGCTGCGTGCACGCGCTGCTCGCCCGGAACCGGGCGAACGAATGGCAGCTCACCTACGCCGACGCCAGTCACCCGCCACCCCTGCTGATCACCCACGAAGGCGACACCGGGTTCCTCGAGGGCGGCCACAGCGCCCTGCTCGGTGTCGATCCCGGCCTCCCCCGCGCTCATGCCGTCGAGCCGCTGCCCGCCCGGTCCGCGCTCCTGCTCTGCACGGACGGGCTGGTGGAACGCCGTGGCGAGCCGCTCGACCACGGCCTCACCAGGCTTCGCCGGCATGCCGCGGCGCTCGCCCGGGAGCCGCTCGACGACTTCTGCGACGAGCTCCTGACCGGGCTGGCCCGGCACAGCGCCGACGACATCGCCCTGCTCGCCCTGCGCCTGCCCGGCCCTCACGACCGGCAGGCGGCCGCTGCCGCCGGGGCATCGGGGCGAGGTGCCGTGGGCCGGAGGAGGGCGCAGTGCCCTCACCGTGACCGCTCAGGGCCTGGCCCGGGCGATGAGCAGGGCGACGTCGTCCTCACCGCCGGGCGCGCGCAGGATGTTCAGGATGCGGTCGCAGGAGTCCTCCAGGGTGTGGCCGCGGGTCGCGGTGAGGGCGTCGAGGAGGGTGTCCAGGCGGGCGTCGATGGGTTCGCCGCGGGTTTCGACCAGACCATCGGTGTAGAGGATCAGCTCGTCGCCGGAGTGGAAGGTGATGGTGGTGGGCTCGAAGGGGACTCCGCCGACGCCCAGCGGCGCGCCGGTGGGCAGGTCGAGGAGGTGTGCCGCGTGTCCGGGGCGCATCAGTGCCGGGGGCAGGTGCCCGGCGAGGCAGATCTCGCACTGGCCGCGATCGGGGTCGTAGACGCAGTAGATGCAGGTGGTGATGGTCTGCTCGATCCCCTCGGTCAGGTGATCGAGGTGCCGCAGGGCCTCAGCGGGGGCGAGGTCGAGCTCGGCGAAGGCGCGGGCGGCGCTGCGGAGTTGCCCCATGGCTGCGGCGGCGTTGATACCGCTGCCCATGACGTCCCCGACGACCAGGGCGGTCTTGTCGCCCTGGAGGGGTATGGCGTCGTACCAGTCACCGCCGATCTCGCTGGTGGCGCCGGCAGGCTGATAGCGGCAGGCGACCTCCAGCCCGGGCAGCCGCGTCGGGGGCTCGGGGAGCAGACTCCGCTGGAGGGTGAGCGCCGCATGGCGCTGGGCCTGGTATCCGCGGGCGTTGTCGATGCAGACCGCGGCCCGTGCGGCCAACTCGCAGGCCAGGAAGGCGTCGTCGGCATCGAAGGGGGTCGGGTTCCGGGTGCGTTTGAGGTCGAGAGCGCCGAGCACTTCGCCCCGGGCCATGAGCGGTACGACGAGGTAGGAGTGCACCCCGGCCGTCGCGAGGAGGGAGGCAGCGTCGCCATGGCAGGCGATGCGCGCCAGGTCCAGGCGGGTGGTGTGCGGCACCAGAACCGGTCGACGGGTGGACACGCACTGGGTCACCGGATGGCCGCTGTCGTAGTGGGCGACTCCCCCGGGCGGGTCGGCCGCGCGGACCGCCTCACCGGAGTCGGCCGCGCTGACGGCGAGGGCGCGGAAGACGGCCGGGCCCTCAGGGGGCGGTGTCCGGCCGGCGAGGGCGCTGTCGAGTATGTCCACGGCCGCCACATCGGCCAGGACCGGGACGACGACGTCGGCGAGCTCCCGTGCGGTCGCCTCCAGATCGAGGGTGGTGCCCACGGAGGCGGAGGCGCGGGCGATCAGTGCCAGCCGTTGCCGGGCCTGTGCGGCCTCCACCTCGGCACGGTGGCGCTCGGTGACGTCGATGACGGAGTAGGCCAGGCCCAGCACCCGTCCGCCGGAATCCTCCAGCCGGTAGTACGACACGGACCAGGCGTGCTCATGGTCCGGGTCGCCGGGGGGACGGCAGACGATGTTCCGGTCCACGACGGACTCGCCCGTCTCCAGGACCCGGCGCAGACGTGTCTCAGGGTCCGTGTCCAGGTAGGCCAGGACCTCGCCCGCCGGCCGGCCGAGGCGGTCGGCGGCGGACTGGCCGGTGATGCGTTCGAGCGCGGGATTCATGGCCAGGTAACGCAGATCCGGGTCCAGAATGGCGAGCCCGACCGGGGACTGGGACACCAGGCGCATGGCCAGGGAGGCGTCTCGCTCGACGCGTTCCACGGCCGCCTGGTCCGCGGCCAGGCCCAGGGCATAGGTGTCACCGAGGTCGTCGAGCAGCCGCATGTTGCGGAACTCCACCAGGCGGGTGCTGCCGTCCTTGTGGCGGATCGGGAAGGCCCCGGCCCAGTCGGAGCCGGATTCCATGACCTCGGCGAACAGCTGGATCACCGCGTCCCGGTGCTCCTCGTGGACCGTCAGCGTAGCCGCGTACTGACCGAGCGCTTCCGCGGCGGTGTAGCCGAACAGGTCCTCGGCCTTCGCGCTCCAGAACACCACCTGGCCCTGCGCGTTCAGGACCACGGCGGCGACGCTGAGCAGATCGAGCAGACCGCTGGGTGGCGCGGCGGGACCCGCCGCCGACCGGCCGTCGCGCCCTCGGGAGGAGTCCGTCGTGCCCATGCCTCATTGTCCTTCCCGCTCAGCGCCTCGGTCCTGCCGTACCGGCGGGTTTTCCGTCTCCCTCCATGGTCGGCCCGGAGCGGGACAGCACACACCTGGACCTGGTGCCGGTGATTGCTGCCGGGGCACTAGGTGTCCGGATCGCCCGGTACGGCCTGTTCCGTCCAGATGATCTTGCCTGTCGCCGTGTAGCGGGTGCCCCAGCGGCGGGCGAGCTGGGCCACGATCAGCAGGCCCCGCCCTCCCTCGTCGGTGGTCCGGGCGTGGCGCAGGCGCGGTGAGGTGCTGCTGGCGTCGGAGACCTCGCAGATCAGGGCACGGTCGCGGATCAGGCGGAGGCAGACCGGGCCGGTCGCGTGGCGGATGGCGTTGGTGACCAGTTCGCTGACGATGAGCTCCGTGGTGAAGGTCAGATCGGGGATGCCCCACTCCTGAAGCTGCTGGGTGGCGAGCGAGCGGGCGTGCGCGACGGCGGCCGGGTCGCTGGGCAGGTTCCAGGTGACGACCCGGTCCCGCGCCAGCACCCGGGTCCGGGCCAGGATCAGAGCCGCGTCGTCGGCCGGTGGCTTGGCGGTCAGGTCCTCGATCACCCTGCGGCCGGTCTCCTCCAGTGTCGGCCAGGGCCCGGCCAGGACCGCTCCCAGGCGGGAGAGCCCGGCGTCGATGTCCTGGTCGACGGACTCGATGAGGCCGTCGGTGTAGAGCGCGATGAGGCTGCCCTCGGGCAGCTCCAGTTCGGCGGACTCGAAGGGGAGGTAGCCGAGGCCGAGCGGGGGTCCGGCGGGCAGGTCCACGATGTCGGCGCCGCCGTGGGGGCCGATGATCATCGGCGGGAGGTGACCAGCCCGGGCCAGCGTGCACCGCCCGCTGACCGGGTCGTAGACGGCGTACAGGCAGGTGGCGCCCATGAACGCGGTGCCCGCGGCCGCGCCCTCCCCGGCCGGTGGGGCATCGCTGTCGGAGGACGCCATGAGGCCGATGACCAGGTCGTCCAGGTGGGCCAGGAGTTCGTCCGGAGGCAGGTCGAGGTTGGCGAGCGTGCGTACGGCGGTGCGCAGCCGCCCCATGGTCGCCGCCGCGTGGATGCCGTGCCCGGCCACGTCCCCGACGACCAGGGCGACCCGGGCCCCGGAGAGCGGGATCACGTCGAACCAGTCACCGCCCACTCCACTCGGTGCATCCGTCGGGAGGTACCAGGAGGCCACTTCCAGGGCGGACCCTCCGGTCGGGTCCTGCGGCAGCAGGTAACGCTGCATGGACCGGGCGGCGGTGCGCTCGCGGGTGAAGCGGCGGGCGTTGTCGATGCACACCGCCGCGCGGGAGACGAGTTCCTCGGCGAGACGTACGTCGTCCTCCTCGAACGGGCCGAGCCGCCGGGACCGGGCGAACGTCGCCGCGCCCAGGGTGACGCCGCGTGCCCGCACCGGAATCACCATCACCGAACGGAAGTCGTAGTCGAGTAGGGAGGCGCCCAGCGTCTCGTCCTCGGTCACCCAGGGGCTGTTGGTGCGGTCCAGGATCCGTTCCACGAGGGTCCTGCTCTCCAGCAGGCAGCGGGTCACGGGCGACGCGGGCGCACGCCGCACCGTCTCCCCCACGGCCAGCGCCGCCTCGGGGCAGCCCGCACGCACCGACTGCTGCGCCGCGCGCCGGATGACGGGCGACATGCCGACCGGCCCGGGTGCCGGTTCCTCGCCCCTCATGACCGAGTCCAGCAGGTCGACGGCGACGAAGTCGGCGACCGCCGGTACGGCGTCGTCGGCCAGTTCCTGCGCGGTCCGCGTCACGTCCAGGGTGCTGCCGATGCGGGTGGCGGCGTCGTTGAGCAGGGCCAGGCGCTGCTGTGCCCGCCAGCGTTCGGTGACGTCGATGACCATGTACCAGACACCCACGTTCCGGCCGTGGCGGTCCTTCATGGCGAAGAACGACGCGGAGACGGCCCGGCCGGCGTCGGGGTCCCGGTGGCCGGCGCCGCGGTACTCGAAGTCCATCACCGGTGTGCCGGTCCGCAGCACCCCGCGCATCTTCTCCTCGAAGGCCGCGGCCTCCTGCTCCGGCAGGACTTCCGCCATCCGCCGCCCCAGCCGCCGTTCGAGGGGGATCTGGCGGTCCAGCGGCTCGTTCACCCACACGTACCGCAGATCCGTGTCGAGGACGGCGATGCCGACCGGTGCGTGGCTGAGAAACGGGGTCAGCATCAGCTGGCTCACCCCGCCGCCCGGCATCCGCCAGAAGGCACGTTTGGGCGGACGGCCGACGAATCTGCCGAAGACCAGCGCGGCGGCCGTGGCGATCAGGACGCCGGGGACCATTTCGTAGATGCCCGACTGGAAGGGCCCGAGCAGCGGATTGATCCTCTTCCACAGCAGCACCGTCGCCGCGCCCGACACGATCCCGGCCATGGCCCCCGCCCAGGTCATGCGCGGCCAGTACAGGGAGAGCAGGACGACCGGCCCGAAGGCGGCTCCGAAGCCCGCCCAGGCGTAGGCGACGATGCCCAGAAGCCCGCCGCCCCTCAGGGCGATCGCGAAGGCCACCAGGGTCACGGCGATGACGGCGGCGCGGCCGGCCCAGATCAGGGTCCTGTCCGAGGCGCGCCGGTGCAGGAACGCCCGGTAGAAGTCCTCGGTGAGGGCGACGGACGACACGAGGAGCTGGCTGTCCGCGGTCGAGATGATCGCGGCCAGTACGGCGATCAGCATCACCCCGGCGCCCCAGGGGTTGAGCAGGGACCGGCTCAGGCTGATGTAGACCGTCTGCGGGTCGTGCAGCGGCGCGCCGGTCTGCGCGATGCCCACCAGGCCGACGAGCATGGCTCCGGCGAGCACGATGATCACCCAGCCGGTCTCGATGCGGCGGGCGGTGGGGATGGCGCCGGTGCTGCGGATGCCCATGAAGCGGGCCAGGATGTGCGGCTGGCCGAAGTAGCCGAGTCCCCAGGCGAGCAGCGAGACGATCGCGACGGCCCCGAGCGATCCGCCCGCCGTCCACCGTCCGCCGGTGAGGTCGACCCTGGCGCCCATGTCCAGCAGGCTCGGTGTCTTCCTGTTGAGGGTGTCGCGCAGCGTTCCGAAGCCGCCGAGCGCACCGATGGCGACGGCAGGGAGCACGAGCAGGGCGAGGAACATCAGCGTGGCCTGCAGCACGTGGGTCAGGCTCACCGCGAGGAAGCCGCCGAGGCACGAGTAGACGACGATGACCAGGGCGGTCAGGGCCACTCCGAGCCCGAACCCGACACCGAAGATGTGTCCGAACAGAAGTCCGCCGGCCACGAGCCCGCTGGCGACGTAGACCGTGAAGAACACGAGGGTGACCGCCGCCGAGACCATCCGCAGCATCCGCGTGCGGTCCTCGAACCGCTCCTCCAGATAGGCCGACAGGCTCACGGCGTTGTGGGCGCGCTCGGTGTAGGTGCGCAGCCTGGGCGCGACGAACAGCCAGTTGAGGTACGTACCGATCACCAGGCCCGCCGCGATCCAGCCGGCGCCGACGCCGGCCGCGTACACCGCTCCGGGGAACGCGAGGAACAGCCAGCCGGACATGTCGCTGGCTCCCGCGGACAGGGCGGCGACGAACGCGCTGAGCCTGCGGCCCCCCAGGGCGAAGTCGGCGAAGGTGCGAGTGCGGGTGTAGGCCCAGACTCCTGTTCCGATCATGACGGCCACATACACGAGGAAGGTGGCCACGATCGGCGCACTCACGTCGAACATGTTGCCCTCGCCTGCGAGGTTTCTGAGCGCGGTCGCGAGCACCGCGCTCCGGACAGCCCGAGCCCCTCTTACACAAATGTACAGATTTCACCCGCTCTGAGCCGACAGCGCCGCTAGACCATGACCCGGGGTCGGGCCGGGGTGAGGTGGTGTATGGCGGTCCGGTCGGCGTGCGGGGCGAGCAGGCTCTGCAGTTCCTCGGCGGCGAGCCCGAGGAGGTCGCCGTCCCGGTCCGGGTGCAGGGTTTCGAGGACAAAGGCGACGTGCGTGGAGTCCTCGGTGACACGGGTGCGATGGGCGTCGCGGTGGTTCCAGTGGCGGGTGAGGACGCCGGTGGTGTCCGCGTAGATGACCTCGCCGGGCTTGGGGTTCTCGACGGTGCCGGGTTCGCCGAGCGGGGTGAAGGACTCCGTGCCGTCCGCGTGGCGGATGTCGACGTCGCCGGTGACCCGGTCCAGGTCGAAGGCGCCGGCGGGCAGAGCGTGCCGTACGGAGACGGCGTTGTAGGAGTCGACGGCGGTGTTGATGCGCGGCAGGCTCCCCTTCTTCGCCATGCGGCGGCCGAGCGCGTCGACGCTGGGGCGGATGCGGCGGGGGTTGGTGCCGAAGGAGCGGTAGGCGGTGTGCCAGGCGTCGATGCGCGGGTCCGTCTCGTCGGCGGGCTGCCAGGCGCCGTCGGCGAGCCGCTGTTCCAGTTCCTCCAGGGCGGTGGCGGTGTGCGGCCAGGGCTCGCGGCCGCGTACGCCGGTGGCGGTGACCAGGGCGATGAGGGTGCCGGGGAAGGCCTCGGCCACGGCGGGGGCGATGTGGAAGGCGGGCATGGGCGGAGGTTTTCCGTTTCCTGTGTGCGGACGGGGCGGTTCAGGGCTTCCAGGGGCCGATGCGATCGAGTCGGCGCAGCTGCCGGTGTGCGGTGGGCACGTCCAGGCCCTGCCCGCGCTCGGTGAGGCGGTCGGCGACGGCGGCGCGGTGCTCGACCGGTTTGTGGTCGTCGTACTTGAACTTGGCCTGTACGTCGGTGACTTCCAGGCGCAGGCCGCGAATGGCGGACAGCATCCGGCCGTACGGCGGCTGGTCCGCGGCGACGGGGGCGTGGTCGCCGTCGGGCTGGAACCGGGCGAGTTGGCGGCGCAGCAGCTCCGCCTTGGCCTCGGGGTCGTCGACGATCTCGGCGCGGCAGGTGAACCGGACGGCCGCGTAGTAGCTGGTGGGCACGCCGTCCGTGGGCGGGCTGCCGGGCTTGGCGCGCCAGGGCCCGGGGATGAAGGCGTAGTCGCCGATGACGGTGAAGGTGACGTTCGGGTCGTGCTCGATCGCCCTCCAGACCGGGTTGGGTCTGGCGAGGTGCACCAGGAGGCGGTCGCCGTCGCGGGTGAAGTGGGTGGGGACCACCACGGGCGGGTGGCCGGGCAGGCCGTTGACGCTGAGCTGTCCGAAGTCGTGGCCGTCGGCGATCCAGGTCTGCCATTCGGCTTCGTCCAGGCCGGCGTCCCAGGGGTGAACCAGCATGCTCTTCTCCTCGGTGGTGCGGGCCCGCTCAGGTCAGGGCCAGGAGGCTGACGGCGACGGCGGCGGTGCCCAGGCCGACGAGCTGGCCGCGGTGGATGCGCTCGGCGAGCACACCGCGTGCGAGCAGGACCGTGCCGGCCGGGTAGAGGGCGGTGATCACGGCGACGACGGTCAGGTCTCCGCTGCGGGCGGCGAGCAGGAACAGCAGGTTCGCCACCGAGTCCAGCACGCCGGCGGTCGCCGACAGTGCGTACGCGGGCCGCTCGGGGCCCAGCCGTCGGCGCAGCAACCCGGCCGCGGCCAGCGTGACCGCCGAGGAGACGGCCCGGCCGGTGATCAGCGGGGCCACCCCGCTGTCCGAGGGCGCCTGGTGCAGGAAGACCAGCTGGAGGGCGATGGCGGCGCCCGCGCCGAAGGCCAGCAGCAGCGCGGTACGGGAGGGGCGGGCCGCACCCGCGCCGTGTCCGGCGCTGACCAGCACCACAGCGAGCAGTGCGAGCGGCAGCCCCACGAGTCCGGCGGCGCCCAGCCGCTCACCCTGCAGCAGGCCGACGGCGACGGGCAGCGCGGCGGACACCAGCGCGGTGACCGGCGAGAGCACGTTCATCGGGCCGAGCGCCAGGCTGCGGTAGAGCAGGGCGAACGCGGCGGCCGAGGCGACCCCGGACGCGGCACCCCAGCCGAGGGCACCGGAACCGAACGAGGCACCGAGCACCGGCCACAGCAGCAGCTCGACCGCGAGACTGGCCGGCGCGGCGACCAGCACGGTCCGCAGCACATGGGCCTTGCGGGCGCCGAGGCCGCCGAGGAAGTCGGCGCATCCGTACGCGAGTGAGCTGCCCAGGGCCAGCAGCAGAGCGATCACAACACATCCCTTGCGGTTAGCGGAACGACCACACGGTACAACGGACCGACCGCGATGTGTCAATCAAACGACCGTGCAGTACATTCCATTACTCAAGGCACAGCTAAGGACGGTGATCAGGTGGCCGAGACAGCCGCCGCCCTGCGGTCGGTCGCGCACAACGTCCGGGCGGCCCGCATCCGCGCCGGGCTGTCCCTGGACGAGCTCAGCCGGCGCGCCCAGGTCAGCAAGGGTGCCCTCGTGGGCCTGGAGAAGGCCCAGGGCAACCCCAACCTGGCCACCCTGGTCCGGCTGGCCGACACCCTCGGTATCTCGGTGTCCGCGCTGATGCAGGGGCCGCCCGAGGGCCGCGTCCGTGTCGTGTCCGGCGACGACGTCGCCCCCTTGTGGACCGGGGAACGCGGCGGCGAGGCGCGCCTGATGCTGACGACCTCCGGCCCCGCCCCGGTCGAGGTCTGGCGCTGGCGGCTGGAACCGGGCGAGGAGTATCCCAGCCACCCCCACCAGGCCGGCGTCGTGGAGACCGTCAGCGTCACCTCGGGCCGCATGACCCTGATCGTCGACGGCGCGGAACACACCGTCGCGGCCGGCCAGACCGCCACGTTCGACGGCGACACCGCGCACACCTACCGCGGCGCGGGTACCGAGACCTGCCACCTGATCATGACGGTCCATCTGCCGCCCGGTCCCGCCACGACCCGGTGAAGTACGCCTCCGGCCGGCATCCAGGGTCGTACCCGTCCTTGACGGAACGGCCTCAGCGCGGGGCCGGCCTCCGCTGGTGGTCGGCGGTGCCGTTGTCGCCCCGGATCAGGGCCGTGCCGCCGTCGGCCGTGCGATCGGTCGGCGCCTGATGCCGAGGCTCTTCTCCAGCCAGTCAGCCCAACTAGCCCATTCATAGGGGAAGTTCGGCTACCAGTCCGGCATGCGGATCCGCCAGGAGCCATCAGCACGAAGGTGTTCGGCCTGAGCGGGGAGACAAGGCTGTCGGCGGGGGTGCTCGCGTCGGCCAGGCCGTAGGATGCCCGCCTCCACCAGCGTGGAGACCACCGGGTTGTCGACGAGCATCACGTCCGGCGCGTTGCCCTGCTGGGCGGCCGGCAGGGCCTTGTTGCCCCGGCCGTTCAGCAGGTGGGCAGCCACACGCGCATGCTGCCGTCCTCGCGGTTGGCCCAGGCGTAGTACGGGATGGCGATGAGGTCGACGGGCTCGCCGCCCTGCTCGGCGGCGGGGGCGGCGGTGTAGGGCCACCAGCCCGCGTCGGGGATGTTCCGGCGCCGGCCGGCGGCCACGACCGTGGTGACACCGCCGAGCAGATCCGGGCGGTGTTTCACGGCGAGCGGACGGCTGGGGTCGAGCACGATGCCGTCCAGTCCGCCGCCGGGGTGGTCGGCCTGCTCCACGCAGTACACGAGCGGGCCCCGCTCGATCGCCAGACAGCCGCGTACGGCGTCCACCCGGGGGTCCGCCGCGGTGAGCCGGGGTTCGAGGCCGAGTTCCAGGAGGACCCGGTCGCCGGGCTCCCAGGTGTGCGTCAGCCGCAGCCAGCCGTCGGTGACCGGGGCGTCTCCCTGGTCGTACGTCCGCTCCCCGCACCGGATGCGGAACTCCGTGCACCACCGCGGGATGCGCAGGGAGAGCGTCCAGGGGCGGTCGGCCGGACTCTCCCCGACGGTCAGGGCGATCGAGCCGTGCCACGGATAGCCGGTCTCGGCCCGGACGGCGTACGGTCCGCCGGCGTACCGGCCGCTGACGTACTGGTGGATCTGCAGGCCGCCCTCGTCGCTCGTGGCGAGGTAGTGCTCCAGGCTCGCCAGCAGGCGCATGGCGTTGGGCGGGCAGCAGGCGCAGCGGAACCAGCGGGTGCGGCGGGCCGACTGGTCGCCCCCGGGTTCGGTGTGGCCGTCGCGGACCTGGAGCGGGTTCACGTACAGCCAGCGCTCCCCGTCCAGCGACACGCCGGCCAGGAAGCCGTTGTAGAGGGTGCGTTCGACGAGGTCGGAGTAGCGGGTCTCGCCGGTGAGCAGGGCCATGCGCCAGCTCCACTGGACGGAGGCTACCGCGGCGCAGGTCTCGCAGTAGGCACGCTCGTTGGGCAGCTCGTACGGGTCGCCGAAGTCCTCCCGGTCGTGGTGGGCGCCGAGTCCGCCGGTGAGGTGCGTCTTGGTGGTGGTCATCGCGTGCCACAACCGCTCGGCGGCGGCGCCCAGTTCGGTGTCCCCGGTCTCGGTGGCCAGGTCGGCGGCGGCCGCGAGCAGATAGAGCTGGCGTACGGCGTGGCCCTCGACGGTGGCCGCCTCGCGCAGCGGCACGCGGTCCTGGCAGTAGGCCTCGCCACCGAGCAGGCCGTGCCCGTGCCGGTCGACGAAGTAGCCGGCGAGATCCAGGTACCGGCGCTCACCGGTCTCCCGGTACAGCTCGACCAGGGCGGTCTCGATCTCGGGGTGGCCGTCGATGCCGTCGATGGGCTTGCCGCTGCCGGGCGGGCCGAAGACGGAGTCGATGTGGTCGGCGAACTTCACCGCCACGTCGAGGAGTTCGGTGCCGCCGGTGGCCCGGTGGTGGGCGACGGCGGCCTGGATGAGATGCCCCGCGCAGTACAGCTCGTGCCCCCAGCGCAGGTCCTCGTAGCGCTTGCCGTTCTCCCGGAGCTGGAACCAGGAGTTGAGATAGCCGTCGGGCTGCTGGGCCGCGGCGACGAGGCCGGTGATCCGGTCGACGTGCGCCGCGAGCGCCTCTTCCCGGCCGTGGGCGAGCTGCCAGGAGGCGGCCTCCAGCCACTTGTAGACGTCGGTGTCGACGAACGGGTACGCCCCGCGGAACCCACCCTCGGTGGTGCCGGCCGCGAGCCGCAGGTTGTGCAGGTTCCCCGCGGACTCCAGCAGCTCGGGTCCCTGCGGAAGGGAGGTGCGGGCGCTGACCTCACGGCGGGTGTGCCAGAAGCCCGCGTCGACGCCGGCGACGGCGGGGCGCAGCGCGGCACGGGCGTCCGGTCCGAGACGGACGGGGCCCGCGGACGGCAGGGCGGAGTGTGAGCTGGGCATGGCTCTCCGGGGACGGGTGGCGTACGGCGGCGGCGTCCGAAGATCCGGATCGCAGGTTTGAGCAACCGTTTTCTCACCGTGAGAGTAGGGGGCGTCGGCACGCCGCGGTCAAGAGGCGCGGCGCGACCTTTTCCTTGTGTCTTCGGGTCAGTTCCGCCACTTCCACCTCTCGCCCACAGGCTGGCACGGCGCGCCGTCGGCTGTCAGGATGTCGACTGAAGACATCATTCAGGAAAAGGTTTGCGCGTGACCTCTGCTCCCGGCTCCCCGCTCACCGGCCGCGCCCGGCTCACCGATGTCGCCGCGCTGGCGGGCGTCAGTGTGGGCACGGCGTCCAAGGCGCTGAGCGGCGGGGGGCGGATGCGTCCCGAGACCCGGCAGCGGGTGCTGGACGCGGTGGCGGCCCTCGGCTTCCGTCCCAACCAGCAGGCACAGAGCCTGCACACCGGCCGCAGCTGGACGGTCGGCCTGGTGACGACCGACGGCATCGGCCGGTTCAGCACACCCGTGCTGCTCGGCGCCGAGGACGCGCTCGGCGCCGGGAAGATCTCCGTGCTCATGTGCGACACCCGGGGCGACGCGATCCGCGAACAGCACCATCTGCGCACCCTGCTGGACCGCCGGGTGGACGGCATCATCGTCACCGGCCGCCGCACCGACGCGCGTGCACCCCTGACCGGCGTGACCGGGCTGGAGTCGATCCCGGTGGTCTACGCGCTCTCCCCCTCCACCGACCCCGCGGACACCTCCGTTGTCTCCGACGACCAGGGCGGCGCCCGGCTGGCGATGGAACACCTCCTGGCCACCGGCCGTACCCGCATCGCCCATGTCACCGGCCCGGAGCACCACGCCGCCGCCCGCGACCGGGCCCGCCACGCGGTGGCACATCTTCAGGCCGCGCCGCTCGGCCTGTCGACGGGCCGGGTCCACTTCGGCGAGTGGAGCGAGGCGTGGGGCCGCCGTGCCGCCGACGCGGTGCTGCGTACGGCCCCGGACACGGACGCGTTCTTCTGCGGCAACGACCAGATCGCCCGGGGTGTGGCCGACACCCTGCGGGAACGCGGGGTGGACGTCCCCGGTGACATCGCCGTCGTGGGCTACGACAACTGGGACACCATGGCGCTGGCGAGCCGTCCTCCGCTCACCACGATCGACATGAACCTCGCCGAGATCGGGCGGATCGCGGCGCTGCGCCTGCTGGAGGCGATCGACGCGGACGCGACGCCCGGGGTGCACACGGTGCCGTGCCGGCTGGTGGTGCGGGAGTCGACCTGACACATCTCCGCTGATGCACGGCCGCGCCCGGCGCCCTCGGCACCGACACGCCGAGCGGACGTCACGGGTGCCCGAGGAAGTGCAGGACCAGCAGGGCGATGTCGTCGGTGCGCTGCCGGTGGCTGTCCGTCGCCCCGACCAGGGTGTCGATCAGCGCGTCCAGGTCGAGGCCGTCCGCCTGGGCGAGTTGGCGGGTGAGGGCGGCGATGGACTCGCCGAGGTCGACTCCCGGTGATTCGACGAGGCCGTCGGTGTAGCAGGCGAGCATGAGCCCGGGGGCGAGGGGGACCTCGGTCATGGGGAAGACCGCGTCCGCGTCGATGCCGAGGAGGGGCCCGGGAGGCATGTCCAGGGTCCGCGTGCCGCCGTCGGGCAGGCGCACGATCGGGGGCGGGTGGCCGGCGCTGGCCAGCGTCAGGCTGCCGGCGGCGAAGTCCAGGTGGGCGTACAGGCAGCTGGTGAACAGGTCGGCGCCGAGATCGGTGAGGAGCCGGTTGGTCGCGGACAGCACCCGGTCCGGGGCGCCGAGCGCCGAGTGGGCGTGGACGGCGGTGCGGACCTGCCCCATGAGAGCGGCCGCGGCGGCGTCGTGGCCCTGGACGTCACCGATGACGGCCGCTACGGCGGTGTCACCGAGCCTGATCAGGTCGTAGAAGTCTCCGCCGATGTCCATGCCCCGGGTGGCGGGCAGGTAGCGGGCGGCGGTCCGCAGGCCGGGGACGGCGGGAAGGGCCGGCGGGAGCAGCGCCTGCTGGAGGCTGTGGGCGAGGTCGTGTTTGGTGTCGTAGAGGCGGGCGCGGTCCAGGGCCTGGCCGACGAGACCGGCGAGCGAGGTCAGAACGGCGCGTTCCTCGGCCGTGAACTCATGGGGCCGGTCGTAGGACAGGATGCAGCAGCCGACGGGCCTGCCCGAGACGATCAGCGGCAGGAAGGCCCAGGCTTCTTTGCCGCTGATCAGCGAGGCCTCGGGGTAGATGCGCCGCATCTCCTCGTGGTGGGAGAAGAAGGCGGGGATGCCGCTGCTGAGGACCTGACCGGCCGGGGTGAAGGTGGTGTCCAGAGGCAGGCCGTCGAGGCGTGCCATGGGGGAGGCGTCGTAGCCGCGGTAGCCGGTGATCCGCAGCCGCCCGGCGTCGGCGGTGGACAGGACGAGTCCCTGCGCGCCGAAGGCGGTCATGATCTGGTCGGCGACCAGGTTGATGACGTCCTGGACGCCGACGACCTCGGTCAGCCCGGCGGCCAGGTGGATCAACTGGTAGAGCCGGCCCGCGCGGGCCGGTGCGGCGGTGTCCGTCGAGTGGGGGTGCGTCGGGGCGGGCGGGGGCTGCGTGCCGCTGGGCACGATGCGGACGCTGATGCCGCTGGCGTCCGGATACAGATGGAAGTCCAGCCAGCGGTCCGGTGGGCGGCATGCCGTGAAGACGACGGGCTCCCGGCTGATGACCGCGGCGCGGTAGCGGTCCTCGTACGTCGGGTCGTCCAGCCAGCGCAGGGACTGCCACGGCAGCGTGCCCAGCAGTTCGCCGGCGTCGCGGCCCAGCAGCACGCAGGCGCCCGCGCTCAGGTAGGTGAAGTGCCCCTCCAGGTCCAGCGCGCAACTGCCGCCCGGCAGGCGCTCGATGAAGTCGGCGGCGGCCGGCGGCGGACCCGCGGCCTGGCGGCCCGTCTCCGCGGGGAGGGTGCGCGGGACATCACGAGGAGCCGGGAACCGTCCGTGCGCGACGGCCTCCTCGATCAGCCTGGCCAGGCGTCCGCAACTGGACATGACGTGCCCGCGCTCCCGCTCGGTCATGTACGGCGGGCGGGTGGCCGGCCACATCAGCAGCAGGGCTCCCCACCGGCGGACACCGCTGACCGGTGCGGCGGCGAGCGCGAGCGGGTAGGGCAACGCCAGGGCGGTGCGCGGATAGCGGCGGGCCATCTCCTCCTGGGTGGCCACCCACACCATGCGGTCCTCACGCACCGCGTCGGCCACCGGCGCCGGAGACACCACCGGAACCCTCACCCACGGCGCCGCGAACTCGGCGGGTGCCCCGTACAGCACGTCCAGGAAGAGCTGCTCCTCATCGGGCGTGAGAAGGTACAGGCCGCCGATGGCCGCGCCCGTCCGGCGTACGGCGTCGGCGAACGCGGCATCCAGTGCCTCCGCGTCCGCCGCCCCGGCATCCGCACTGGTCACCTGGCGCCTCCAGCCTGGCAGCCGCGCCTCCCGCAACATCGCACGGAGGGGCCTCGGACCGGGCAGCGCGGGTCGGCCCGCCGGCTGCAGCCGCCCACTCCTATGGGGACGCTACGCCCCCGTGCGACGATCGGCACGCCGTCACCGGCCCCGCGGTCGAGGGGGCGGTGCCGAGGGCGCCAGCCGTGGCGTACAGCACGAGGCAGACGCTGGTGAGGCTGCCGGACCGCTGCGGGTCGAGGGCGATGATGCCGCTGAGGTCGGCGGCCCGGGTCGCGAAACAGCCGGCGTCGAAGAGGGCGAGTCCGAGGGCGGTGGCCGACGGGGTGCCCAGGCCGGTGGCCGGCAGCGCGGTTCCGGCTGCCGCGACCGCCATGGCGGCGGCGATCACCATGGCGGCCTGTACCGGTCGGTGAGCCGTCCGGTGAGCGGGAGTGCGGCGAAGCCGAGGAGTCCCACCGGCTCGTAACGGCCGATGCCGGTCGGGACGAGGGAGTACGGCGGCTGGGCCAGGGCGAGCGCGAGGCCGACCCGGATGATGTCGAAGGCGACGTACCACAGGCCCCGACGGCCACCGCGCGGCGCGGTTCTGGAAACCGGCGCGGCAGCGGAGACAGGTCATCGGAGCGGCGCGGTGACCGCGTTCGGCGGCGGGCCGGCGAGGAGCGGTGTGCCGGTCCAGGGAACGGCACAGGTCATGGCTGCGTGCCGCGGGTGAGGATCACCGCGTAGCGGCATTCCGTGTCGGTGGTGTTGGCGAAGACGCGCTCGGTGGGCTCGCCGAGTTCGATGGTGTCGCCGGGGCCGAGTTCGTGGACCGTGCCGCCGTCGTGGAAGGTCAGGTGCCCGTCCAGGACCCAGACGACCTGCCGTACGAAGGCGAAGGCGGCGGCCGGATACGGCACCTCGGCCCCGGCGGGCAGGCGGATCTCGGCGACCTCGGCCGGAAAGTGCGGGCCGGTGATCTGGCGGCGCCGGTAACCGGTGCCGGGATCCCGCCATTCGGCCGTGTCGGTCCGACGGCGCACACCGGCCACGCCCGGCGAGTCGTCCGGCGTCCCTTCGGCCAGGGCGAGCAGCGAGGCGATGCTGAGCTGGAAGGCGGCCGACAGCTTGCCGAGCACGACGGCGGTGGGGCTGCTCTCGCCCCGCTCGATGCGGCTGATCATGGCCTGCGACACACCGGAGACGTCCGCGAGCTGGGCCAGGGTCCACCGGCGCCGTTCCCGCTCGGTCCGGACGCGGGCGGCGATCCGCCCCACCAGCGGATCTACTATGTTGGACATGAATCCAATATACGAAAGAGACTCCGCGACCGTCACCGTCCGCCGGGCACGTCCCGGTGACGTGGACGCCGTCCGAGCGATCCGCAACCACGCGATCGAGCACTCCACGGCGCTGTGGACACGGACCCCGCAGTCCGCTGCCGAGAGCGTCGCCTGGCTCGCGGTCCACCTGGAGCGGGGATCCGCGTTCGTGGCCGAGACGGGGGGCGAGGTGGCCGGGTTCGCCGTCTACGGCCCCTGGCGCGAACTGGACGGATACCGCCACACGGTCGAGGACTCCGTCTACGTCCGCGAGGACCGGCACGGGCTCGGCATCGGCTCCGTGCTGCTGACGGCCCTCATCGACTCGGCACGGGCCGCCGGCCACCACATCATGATCGCCGGCATCGAGGCCGGGAACACCGCGTCGATCCGGCTGCACGAACGGTTCGGATTCCGGGTTGCCGGCACCATCCCGGAGGTGGGCACCAAGTTCGGCCGATGGCTCGACCTGACACTCATGCGCCTGGCCCTCAGCTGAACCGGCCGGACGCTGAACCGGCCGGACGCGCGTTCGGCGACAGGATCAGCGAGACCAGGACGGCGCGGCGGCGCTGGGGAGGACGAGTTGGTCCTCGTCACGACGCTGATCGGCACCGAAGCCATGGTGCGCGACCGGCTCCGGGTGTGGCGCGCCGCCGGGGTGGACACCGTGCGCCCGTACCCGGCCGGGCAGACGCTCCGAGCCCGGCTCGACACGTTGGGCAGGGCCATGGAGCTGGTGCGGGAGGTCGACGGCAGGTCGTGAACTCTGCCCGTCCTGCCGCGGCACGCGCATCTGCCTTACGGGTGAATCCGACCTTCGTTGATCGGCGGCCGCGGTGACAGCGGGAAGGCCGTTCTGCGTACCGGACACGTCACGGGCAGGAGCGTCCCTATGCCGAAGTTCCTCATCCAGGCCACCTACACGCCCGAGGGGACGAAGGGCTTGCTCGAGGAAGGCGCGAGTGGCCGCCGGGCCGCCGTCGACCACGTCGTCGCCGGGCTGGGCGGGACGGTCGAGGCCATGTACTTCGCCTTCGGAGAGGACGACCTCGTGTGCATCCTCGACTTCCCCGACCCGGTCTCCATGGCCGCCGTCAGCCTCAGCGTCAAGGCCAGCGGCGCACTCCACACCCGGGCCACTCCCCTCCTCACCGTCGACGAGATCGACGAGGCCGCCCGCCGGCAGGTCTCCTTCCGCCCTCCCGGCGCGTAAGCCGACACGGACTGGCGGGGGCCTGTCAGACCCGTGCCGGCACGCCATCAGCCGGCCGCCTTGGCGACGATGCGCTCCATCTCCTCTCGGCCGAAAGCCCGCAGGGTCGTGGAACGGACGTTGCCCACTCCACCGAGCTGCAGAAGTGCTGCAGCGGCCGTTTCGTCGTCGGGCGCCTCGACAATGGCCACGAGGTCGTAGGAACCGACGGTCCAGTAGAGACTCAGGAGCTTTCCCCCAAGCTTCTGCACCGCCGACTCGAAGGTCTCGGCTCGCTTCGCGGTGTCCTTGAAGTTTCGGACACCTTGATCAGTCCAGCTGAGCAGGGCGACGTACGCCGGCATGTTCTTCCACCTTCCCGAGGAGACACATCGCGAGGTCAAGCCTGGTCACCCGGGCCGGATCCCGCACGGGACACGCACCCGAACGAGCAACGGCCCGCGTGGTGCCTACGGCTCCAGGCGGGCGGTGAGCAGCGAGCGTTCGGCGGGGTTGGTGGTGAGGCGGAGGGCCTGGCGGTCGGCCTCGGTGGCCTCCGTGTCGCGGCCGAGGTCGCGCAGGAGCGCGGCGCGGGTGGCGTGGAACAAGTGGTAGCGACCCAATGGACCGGACAGAGCCTCGACCTCGGCCAGCGCGGTGGCCGGGCCGTCGGTGTGGCTGAGCACGACCGCGCGGTTCAGGCGTACCACCGGTGACGGGTCGACGGCCAGCAACATGTCGTACAGCCGGAGGAGTTGAGGCCAGTCGGTCTCCTTCCAGCCTGGCGCCTCGCAGTGTACGGCGGCGATGGCGGCCTCGATCTGGTACGGGCCCGGCATGCCGAACCTGGCCGCCCGCTCGATCAGGGCGGTGGCGCTGCGGATGCGCCGGGTGTCCCATCGCGTACGGTCCTGTTCGGCGAGCGGAACCAGCCGCCCCCCGGGGTCCAGGCGGCTGGGCCAGCGGGCCGCGTGCAGGCGGATGAGGGCGAGCAGGGCGAGGGGTTCCGGCTCCTGGGGCAGCGCGCCGGCGAGGAGGGCGGCGAGCCATTCGGCGTCGTCGACCAGTTCCCGCCGTACTCCCAGGTCTCCCCCGGTGGTGAAGCAGCCCTCGTTGAACACCAGGTAGACCACGCGCATGACCTGGGGCAGTCGTGCGGCACGCTCCTCGGGCTCGGGCGCGCGGTAGGGGATGCCGGCGGCGGCGATCTTCTGTTTGGCCCGGGTCACCCGCTTGGCGAGGGTGGCCTCGGGCACCATGAACGCCCGCGCGATCTCGGCGGTGGTCAGGCCCACGACGGCGCGCAGCGTCAGCGCGACCTGTGCGTCCGGGTCCAGCGCCGGGTGGCAGCAGGTGAAGATCAGCCGGAGGCGGTCGTCGGGCTCGCGCTCGGCGGTCTCCGGCAGGGCCTCGATGCGGGCCGCGAGGTGCGGGAGCCGGTCCTGGAAGCGGGCCTCGCGGCGGATGCGGTCGAGGGCCTTGTTGCGCGCGCAGGTCAGCAGCCAGGCTCCGGGCCGCCGGGGCGGTCCGGTGTCCGGCCAGCGCCGCAGCGCCTCGACGACGGCCTCGCCGACCATCTCCTCGGCCAGGTCGAAGTCGCCCAGGAGGCGGACCAGGCTGGCGGTCAGCCGGCCCGCCTCCTCGCGGAAGACCCGCTCGATCAGCGACCGGGTGTCCCGGGCGCCTGCCGGGTCAGCGCTCGACAATCGGTCGCACCTCCACCTTGCCGTCGGGCACCGGGAAGCTCGCCGCCAGTTTCAAGGCGGCGTCCAGGTCGGGCACCTCGACGATCGCGTACCCGCCGATCGCCTCCTTGGCCTCCAGCAGCGGGCGGTCGATCAGGGTGGAGCGGCCCTGCTCGACCACGACCGTGGTGGCGGTGCCGGGTTCGCTCAGCTGGTTCGCCTCGACGATCGTCCCGTCGGCGCGGTACTTCGTGAACCACTCCATGATCCCGCCGAAGACCTCCGCCCGCTCCTGGTCGGAGCCCTCCTCCTGCCAGGCGCCGCGGGTCAGCAGCAGTACGTACTTCATGGTGGCCTCCTCGGTGGTCCTGCCTGTCCGGCGTGTCTACCTTCACGACGAACGAGCCGACGCCGAAAGGACAGGGACGTCCGGGCGATTTCAGTTCCGGTGATTTCCAGGGGACACCCCGGCTGCAGTGCCCGTCCGGGTCCGGCGGACGGCTGAGTCGGGCGGCCGTTCCCTGAGCGCGCCGTAGCCGATGAAGTAGGCGGGCAGCCGGCGCATCCACCGCCTCTCGGCGAGCAGCCGTGCCACACGCCGGGCCCGCTGCTCGCGTCCGAGGGGCGGCCGGCCTTCCAGGATCGGCGCGATGATGCGGGCGTGGGCCATCCGCTGGAGGGTCTGGGTGGCGACGGTGGTGGGACGGCGGCGGCGCTGCAGCCGGCGTACGTCACGCGGCTCGACCCTGCCCCGGCGCAGTGGCTCGGTGAGGTGGCGGGCGGCGGCCACGGCGTCCTGGACGGCGAGGTTGATGCCGATGCCGAAGACCGGGGACATCGCGTGCGCGGCGTCGCCGATGCACAGCAGGCCGGGCCGGTGCCAGCGGCGCAGCCGGTCCAGGCGTACGTCGAGGAGCTTGACCTCGTCCCACGAGCGCAGGGCGTGCGCGCGGTCGGCGATCCAGGGGACGGCCGCCGTGAAGTCGGCCAGGAAGCGGTCGAGGCCGGCGGCGCGGCGCTGGGTGTCGGTGCCCTTGGGGATGAGGCCGGCGCACTGCCAGTAGTCGCCGCGGTCGATCATCGCGGTCAGGAAGCGGTCACCGGCGCTGCCGTAGAGCCCCTGCGGGTCGCTGTCCCGGCGCGGCAGCCGGAACCACCAGGCGTCCATCGGGCAGGGGAAGCGGCGCAGGCGCAGCTCCGGGCGGGTGCGGGCCAGTGATCCGCGGCCGTCGCAGGCGACGGTGAGCAGGGCGCGCAGTTCGCCGGTGCGGCCGTCCGTGGTGCGGTAGCGGACCCCGTTGACCCGTCCGGACTCGATCAGGAAGCCGGTCGCCTCCGTGTTCATGCGCAGCTCGAAGGACGGCTCACGCCGGGCCTCGTCGGCGAGCAGGTCGAGCAGGTCCCACTGGGGGACCATGGCCACGTAGTTGTAGGGGCCCGGCAGGACCGAGAGGTCCCCGACCGTGACCGCCGCGCCGTCGGTCCCGACCGGCAGTTGCACGGTGCGCACCCGGCGTTGCGGCAGCTCGGCGAAGCGCTCGGCCAGGCCGAGGTCGTCCAGCAGCGCCAGGGTGGAGGGGTGGACGGTGTCGCCGCGGAAGTCGCGCAGGAAGTCGCCGTGCTTCTCCAGGACGGTCACCGGGACACCGGAGCGGGCCAGCAGCAGGGCGAGCACCATGCCCGCGGGGCCGCCTCCCACGATGCAGCACGTGGTCTGTTCCATGGCGGTCCTGCCCTTCACGAGACCATTCGTTCATCCGGCTTCATCCGGTTCATCCGGTCAGAGAATTCACCGGTCGATGAATATTCTACTCCCGTCGGCGGCTTCCGGCTTCCTGCCGGGCGTTTCGGAGATGCCGCTGTGGCCGAGTTCGGGGCCGAGGCCGAAGTAGTGCCGGAAGTTGTAGATCAGCGGACTCCAGGCGGCGGGCTCGATGTGCTGGGTTCCGGGGACCACCAGGCGCGGGTCGGCGTGGACCTTCAGCACCCGGGCCTCGACGATCAGGAAGTCCCCGGCGGTGTCGGTGCCCACCCGGGCGGCCCGCGCCTCCAGCTGGATCGGGCATTCGGCCACCCGCGGCGGGCGGACCGTGTGCGAGGCCTGGGCCCGGAAGCCGGATGCCGTGAACTTGTCCGGCTCGTAACGGGCGCGGCGCGGTCCGTGCCCGGCCGCCGCGGGCCGGCCGGTGAGCTCGCCCAGGTGCTCGACGGCCGCCCACTGCCCTGGTTCGGGCAGGCTGATGACCAGTTCCGGCCGGGCCGCCAGGTTCGCACCGGTCTGGCCCTGTCTGCCGAGCCCCAGCACCACCACCTGCCCCAGGGCCCAGGCCGACGAGATCGGCGCCAGGTTGACGGTGCCGTCGGCGTTCTCGGTGGTCAGCAGCACGACGGGGGTGCCGAAGTAGAGGATGCTCGGTGTGATGGTCAGGTGGCCGCCGTCGTGCCCGGCCCGGTGCGGTGCGTTCTCCATGCGGCCGACGGTAGAAGCCCGACCGTTCGGCGGGAGCCGAACCGTGCACCCGCGATCATGGAAGGCTCACTTCTCCCGGTGCTGGCTCCTGATCCTGGCGGCCACCTCGTTCTGTTCGGTCTCCCACCAGGGGCGAACGCGTTCGGGAGCGGCTGCCTGAGCCCGGTCGGGGGAAGGCGCCGCGACGGGGGCGAGTTCCGCGTCGAGGCGGCGGTCGAGGGCCGCGGTCTGCACCCGCTCCGCCCGCGCCCACTGGAACAGCAGCGCCAGCAGGAACGGCAGCGCGACCAGCTCGGCGATGCTGAGCATGGCGCCGCCGCCGATCTGCTGGTCGTGCTGGACGTCCGGGGACCAGGCCGGCGCGTGGTGCAGGTACCAGGCGCCCGCGATCAGCGTGCTGTGCGTCATCACCACGACCCCCGGGACGGCGTCGACGATCCCGTCCAGGAACACCAGCGCCGCTCGCACCGGGTGGGTGCACCAGGCGGGCAGCGCCTCCTCATGGGTCAGCACCGGTACGACGAACAGACTGCCGGCCGCGAGCAGGTGCAGATACATCAGCTCGTGCAGCCAGCCCACGCGCAGGGCGGTCTCGAAGTACGGCGTGAAATACACCGTCAGCTCGGTGCCGAGTACCAGGGCCGTGCTGACCAGCGGAAACGTCAGCACCCGTACCAGGCGGCCGGTCATGGCCCGGCGCACTCGTCCCGCGGCGCCCTCCGGCAGGGCCTCGACGGCGAGCCGCAGCGGGTCACCGAGGGCGAGGCCCAGGGGTGCGACGAGGTCGAGCAGGATGTTCTGCACGGCGGCCGGCCAGAACAGCACATGGTCGTAGACGGCCAGGGCGGACATCGTGGCCACCACCAGAGCGCCCAGGCCGAGCAGCGCGAACGCGACGGCACGGGCGGGCGGCCAGGGCTCGCCGCGCCCGCGCAGCCGCGCGACGCCCCAGCCGTACAGGACGCCCAGGGCGATGACCAGCAGCAGCGCGGGGACGTCCAGGTGCCACGTGGACAGCAGACGTCCCGTGGTCAGCTCGGGGAGCTGGCCCGCCGACAGTCCGGTCATCGCGTGACCATCCATGCAGATCGTCCTCCTTCGGCCCGACAGGGAAGAACCGGCTCGGATCCATGACGGGACGACGCTAGTCCCCCACGGAGCGACGGCGGGCATCGGGGTACGGCACGACCGGGTGAAATGCGGGGATCAGGCATGACCGACGCTCGTACGGGCCGGCTCAGTACACGTCCCGTACGTACCGCTTCTCGGTCGCCAGCTGCTTGACGTACGCCGCCGCCTCCGCCTCGTCCAGGCCGCCGTGGACGACCGCGATCTCGCGGAGGGCCTGGTCGACGTCCTTGGCCATGCGGGAGGCGTCGCCGCACACGTAGAAGTGGGCGCCGTCGCGGAGCCAGGACCACAGCAGCGGACCGTGCTCGCGCATCCGGTCCTGGACGTAGACCTTGGCGCGCTGGTCGCGGGAGAAGGCGGTGTCCAGCCGGGTGAGGGTGCCCCCGGCCAGGAACGCGGTCAGCTCCTCCTCGTAGTAGAAGTCCGTCGCGCGGTGCTGTTCGCCGAAGAACAGCCAGTTCGGGGCGCGGTGGCCACGGGCCCGGCGGTCCTGAAGGAAGCCGATGAACGGCGCGATGCCCGTGCCGGGGCCCACCATCACCGCCGGTGTGGCGGGGTCCGCGGGCGGACGGAAGTGCGGTGCCCGCTGGACGCGGACCGGCACCGGGGTTCCGGGCTCGGCGTCGGCGAGGAAGGGCGAGCAGACACCCTGGCGGGGCCGGCCGTCCAGGTTCTCGTACCGCACCACGGAGACGGTCAGCGACACCAGGTGGGGGTCGGTGAGGGGGCTGGAGGATATGGAGTACATGCGGGGTTGCAGGCGCCCCAGCAGGTCGGCCCACTCCTGTGCCCCGGCCCGGATCCCGGACTCGGCGACCACGTCGACGGCCTGGCGTCCCCAGGACCACCGTGCCAGCTCGCCCTTGTTGTCCGGCCGCAGGAGCTTGCGCAGCTCACGTGGGTCACGGGTGCGGTCGGCGGCGAAGCGCAGCAGGTCGGGGGTGATGCGGGTGATGTCCAGGTGGCGCAGCAGGGCCTCGGCGAACGGCACCTCTCCGACGTTCTTGATCCGCACGGCGGCATCCGCGTCCAGGCCGGTCACGGCGAGCCACTCCGTGACGAGGTCCGGCTGGTTGACGGGGTGGACGGCCAGGGCGTCCCCGGCCTCGTAGACCAGCGGGGTGTCGCTTTCGCGGGTGTCGAAGGTGAAGCGGCGGACTTCCTTGCCCGCGCCCGGCAGGCTGAGCAGCCGGTTCCCGGTGAGGCGGGCGGTGACGGGGGCGGCACGGCGGCTCGGGCGGACGGCCGCGGGGGCTGCGGAGAGGGAGGTGGCGGCCGGGGCGGGCGCGGGCCCGTCGGTGGTCCGCAACGCGGTGAGCACCTGGTCGAGCCAGGCTCCGGCCGCCGTCTCGTAGTCCGGTTCGCAGTCGGTGCGCGGGGCCAGCCGTATCGCGTCGAGTTCTGCCATGCGCCGGTCGAGGCGGCGGCCGTGCCCGCAGAAGTCGTCGTAGGAGGAGTCGCCGAAGGCGAGGACCGCGTAGCGCCTGCCCTTCAGGCGCGGGGCGTCGGCAGCCGCGAGGGCGTCCCAGAACCCGGTGCCGTTGTCCGGGGCGTCGCCGTCGCCGAAGGTGGAGGTGATGAGCAGCAGGTCGGCGTCGGACGGCAGTGCGGCGGGGTCCGCCTCCGCCATGGGCAGGAGGGAGGCGGGATGGCCGTCCGCGGTGAGCCGCTCCGCCGCCGCGCTCGCGAAGTCCTCCGCGTTCCCGGTCTGCGACGCCCACAGGACCACGACCTGACGGCGGACGGAGCCGGCGGCCGGCGGCACGCTGCCACCCGGGCCGTGCGCGGTGGCGGGTGGCGCCTCGGTCCTGGAGTACATCCCGGCCAGTACGCCGTTCACCCACAGGGCGTGCTCGGCGGTGAACGGGGCGTCCGGCGGCAGCACCGGCACGCCCGGGAAGCCGGACGGGATGCCGGCGAGGAAGCCGGTCAGATAGCGGCGCTCGTGCTCGGCCAGGACCGGCGGCGGCGCGGGTTCCAGCCCGAACACGGCGGGAGCGGACACGGTGGACGGCGCGGCGGACAGCACAGTGGACGGCGGTGCGACCTCGGTCGAGGTCGTGGCCAGGGTGCCGGTCAGGGCCGGGGCCCGCACCGTCACCGGGGTGGCCGCCTTGGTCAGTGAGACCGCGCACATCTTGAACCCGGGCTGGAACGACAGCGGGTCGACCGCGTCATGGGTCACCGCGTTGACGCTGAGGTACTCGCCGAACAGGTCGTTCCAGTGGAACGGGGCGAAACAGCAGCCCGGCCGCACCCGGTCGGTGACGACCGCGGGCAGCACGGCCCGCCCGCGCCGCGAGGCGACCTCCACCGAGTCCCCCTCGGCGAGGCCCAGTTCGGCCGCGTCCTGCGGATGGATCTCCACGAAGGGTCCGGGGTTCAGCCTGTTCAGCTTGGCCACCTTGGCCGTCTTGGTCAGGGTGTGCCACTGGTGCTGCAGGCGGCCGGTGTTGAGGACGTACGGGTAGTCGTCGTCGGGCATCTCCGACGGCGGGATGTGCGGACGGGCGTGGAAGACCGCGCGGCCGCTCGCGGTCGGGAAGGTGGGCGCGCCGGCCGTTCCGTCGTCGCCGACGTACCGGATCGGGTTGCGGTCGGGGCCGTCCGTGCTCGCCGCCGGCCACTGCACGGGCGTCTCACGCAGCCGCTCGTAGCTCACTCCACGCAGGTCCCAGCCGGTCGCCGGGTTCCAGGCGCGCTTGATCTCCTCGAAGACCTCCTCGGCGCTGTCGTACGCGAACCCCTTCTCGTAACCCATCTCGCGGGCCACGGCGGCGATGATCCGCCAGTCCGCCGTCGCCTCGCCGGGCGGGTCGGCGGCCGGCCGGGCCAGGGTGAGGTTGCGCTCGCTGTTGACCAGGACGCCCTCGGTCTCGGTCCACAGCGCGCCGGGCAGGACGACATCGGCGTACGCGTTCGTCTCCGTCTCGGCGAACACGTCCTGGGTGACGACGAACTCGGCGGCCTCCAGGCCCTCGATGACCGTCTTGCGGTTGGCGACGGAAGCGACCGGGTTGGTGCAGATGACCCAGCACGCCTTGATCTGCCCGTCGGCCATCCTCCGGAACATCTCGACCGTGCCCCTGCCGACCCCGTCGGCCCGCAGGGTCCCCGGCTGAAGCTCCCACAGCTCCTCCACGAAGGCCCGGTCGGCGTCGACGAGGACGGAGCGCTGCCCGGGGAGGCCGGGGCCCATGTAGCCCATCTCCCGGCCGCCCATGGCGTTGGGCTGGCCGGTCAGGGAGAAGGGGCCGGAGCCCGGGCGGCAGATCGCGCCGGTGGCGAGGTGCAGGTTGACCAGGGCGTTGGTGTTCCAGGTGCCGTGCGTGGACTGGTTCAGGCCCATCGTCCAGCAACTGGTCCACTCCCCCGCCTCGCCGATCAGCCCTGCGGCCCGGCGGATGTCGTCCTCCGGGACGCCGGTGATCTCGGCGACGGTGGCGGGCGGGTAGTCGGCGAGGAAGGCGGGCATCGCCTCCCAGCCCTCGGTGTGCGCGGCGATGAAGCGGGGATCGGTGTGGCCGTCGGCGTGCAGCAGGTGCAGCAGCCCGTTGAGCAGGGCGAGGTCGGTGCCGGGCCGGATCTGCAGGAAGAGGTCGGCCTTGTCCGCGGTGGCGGTGCGCCGGGGGTCCACGACGATGAGTTTGGCGCCCGCCGACTTCACCCGCTCCATCATCCGCAGGAAGAGGATCGGGTGGCAGTCGGCCATGTTGGAGCCGATGACGAAGAAGACGTCGGCCTTGTCGAAGTCCTGGTACGAGCCGGGCGGACCGTCCGCTCCCAGCGACAGCTTGTAACCGGTGCCGGCGCTCGCCATGCACAGCCGGGAGTTGGACTCGATCTGGTTGGTGCGCAGGAAGCCCTTGGCCAGCTTGTTCGCCAGGTACTGCGCCTCCAGGCTCATCTGTCCGGAGACGTAGAGGGCGACCGCGTCGGGGCCGTGCTCGTCGATGATCGCGCGCAGCCGGCGGGCGGTCTCGGCGACGGCGTCCGCCAGGGGCGCGGGCCGTGGCTCCTCGCCGCGGTCCCGGCGGACGAGGGCGGTGGTCAGCCGGCCCGGTGCGGCGAGCATGTCGGCGGTGGTCGCGCCCTTGGTGCACAGCCGGCCGAAGTTCGCCGGGTGCTCCTTGTCGCCCGTCGCCTTCAGGACCGTACGCCGCCCGTCCGGCCCCCTGCCGATGTCGAGGACCATGCCGCAGCCGACGCCGCAGTACGAGCAGACCGTGCGCACCTTCGTCGTGCCCTCGCTCTGCGAGCCCGGCGCGGCCACGGGCGCCTCCCTCTCCTGTGCTCGACCCGACCTCACTCTTCGCGACCGTACGAACCGCTCATTTCGGAGGTGTCTCCGGGCCTGATCAGCGGGAGTTACACCCGGCGCACAGGGCTCGGGAGCAGGGTGTGAGCACGCAGCCAGGGCGCTGACCGCGGTCCGCGGGTGTCCGGTGCCGGGTGCCGGGCAGGGGACAGCCCCGGTCGGCGGGGAGGCCGACCGGGGCTGGGTCCGTGCGGATGCGCCGGCAGGAGTGCGCCCCGGGCGTGCGCCGCGGGTGGGCGGGTCAGTGCCGGTGGCGGGTCAGTGCCGGTGGCCGCCTGCGTGGTCGGGGGTGTGGTGGAGGTGCTGGACGACGCCGTGGTGGCGGAGACCGGTGTGGTGCCATCCGGCCGCGTGGCGGCGGTCGGTGTCCACGGCACGGTGGCCGCTGCCCCAGGCGAAGACACTGACGAGGCGGCCGCGCGCGTCGCGCAGGGTGGCGGTGTCGGTGTTGACGTCCCACACGCGCGTACGGCGGTCCTGGTACAGGTCGGTCCTGGTGTCCCGGCCGACCCCGGTGTGCACGCGGACGGTGGCCCGGCCCGCGAGCAGCACGTGGCGGAAGGTGTAGGTGTGGCCGTCCCGGTCGGACAGCGTCCAGCTGTCCAGGTTCATCGCCCGGCGGGTGTTGTTCGTGATGTCCACCCACTGCTCGTTCAGCGAACGGTTGGACCGGGCGTCCCGGCCCTGCCAGGCGTGCTGTACGCCGCTGATGTACACCTCTGCCCGGTGCGTACGGCCCGGCTGGGGTCCGGCCGCCGCGGCGGGAAGCGCCGCGGCGCCGACCAGGGCGGCGGCCACTGCGGTGGCTGCGGTGATACGGCGGACGGAAGAAGAAGCGGACACAGGGTCCCCCTTCGCGAGGATGCACGGGTCGGCGGCCGGTCGGCCGCGCAGCCACACCCTGCAGCCTTCGTCCCGTTCTGCCGCGTTGACGCGCATGGCATTACGGATCCGGGAGCAATCCATAACTTTTACCGTAGCGGCCGTTTACATCCCGAATATGGAGATTTGACGCCGTATCGGCTGAGGTCAGCTCACGGGCAGCGCCCGGGTGCGCTCGATACGGACGGCCTCAAGGTCCCGCGGGTCGAGGCCCAGCAGCCGCAGGATGGTCGGGGCGATCTGCGTGGTGTGCACCCGTCCGTCGACGCGTACGCCGCGCGGGGTGGTGGCGCCGGAGACGACGAGCGGGACGTCGAGATCGTCGGCGTGGGCGCCTCCGTGCTCGGCTATCTTGCCCTTGCCGCCGGTGTAGACGACGCCGTACTGGGTGACGCCGACCAGGTCGGGCACGCGGGAGTCGCCCGGCCGGGCGTGGAAGTACCGGGCGGCGTCCGCACCCGCGTACAGGGTCCGCAGACCACTCGCCGTGAAGGGCCTGGCCCCGCCGTCGATGTCGTTGCCCGTGCCGGACCGGGCGAGCAGGTAGGCCTTGGCGAAGTCGGTGGCGGCCGGGGAGCGGTCGGTGAGCCAGATCAGCATGGCGTCGTCGTCCACCGCGTGGGCGACCAGGTCACCGGAGCCCGGGTGGGCCGCCTTCCAGGCCGAGTTGAGGCCGTCGAGCAGGGGACCGTCGTCGATGCGGGTCAGCGCCTTGGGATCGGTGGGCGACTGTCCGTGCTTGGCGGACAGGATGACGGTGGTGCTGTCGGCGAGGTGCCGCTCGCGGAGTTCGGTGAGGAAGGCGCCGACCTGCCGGTCCACGAAGTCGAGGTTCTTCACCAGGAGCGGGCCGGGCACGCCCTTCGCCTGGTAACCGCCCGGCAGACCATCGGAGTCGGGCAGCTTCTGGGCGGTCGAGACGGACTGGAAGTTCATGCCGAAGACCGCGGGGGTGCCGACCTCGTGGGTACGGCTGTGGTCGTAGCCGTCGATCTCGTTGAGCACGGCCTGCGCCTTGTACCCGTCGTACTGCTCGGTCGCGGCGTTGTCCTTCGTCCAGTCACCCGCGGCGTAGCCGATGGCCTTGCTGTTGATCTCGGGCGTGAACAGGTCCTGGATGCCCTTGCCGGACGGCCCGTTCAGGATGTCGTAGGCGGCGTGCTTGTCGGACCACGCGGTGCGCAGTCCGGCCGTGCGGACCACATCGAAGACGGTGTTCACGCGCAGGTAGGAGTGCGGGTAGAGCGGTGTGCACGTCTTCGGGTCGACCGGGAGCTTCGCCGGGTCGATGAGGCTGGTGGGGTCGCCGGTCATGTGCAGGATGCTGCCGGGCAGGCCGCTCAGGCCCTGGCCGGCATCGAGGGAGTCGGGGTTCTTGTCGAGGTCCTCGGTGAGGTCGACCTCGGCGCCGGGCTTGACGCCGGTGCACTTGGTCGTGCCGGGCGGGAGGAGGGCGGAGCTGTAGGTGTCGTCGTAGTAGACGCCCGTGGTGCCCGGGTCGCCGCCCGTGAGCTGGCCGACCATGCCCGGGAAGGAGTCGGAGGGGTTGGTGGTCGCCGCGTGGGTGTACTGCACGCCGGCGGCGGTGAGCCGGGCCAGCGCCGAATGGGGGTGACGGGCGATGTACCAGGCGAGGTCGGACTGGTGCAGCCCGTCGACGGACAGCAGCAGCACATGCCGGGCCGCCGGGTGCGGGTGGGCGGACGCGTGCGCCGGACCGGGCGCGGCCGCGGCGGTGAGCGCGCCGACCGCGGCCAGCGCGGCCGCGGCCGCCGTGACGGTGCGTGCGGGGTGGGCCGGACGTCTGGACATGGCTTCTCCTCGGACTGTGTCGAGCGGGCTAGCGGGTGCGTGTCGTGCACCGACATCCGAGAGCCGGAACATGTACGCAAGCGGACCGTCACACCGCGTTCAGCCCAAGAAACGCATCGCCCCGGGCAAAGACTTCCGCCTCCTGACAGCTGGTCAGGCCGCAGAACACGGCATTCCGCGCAAGTCGTGGTCCAGGATGGGTGCATGGCAACCCTGCTGGCCTTTCACGCGCATCCGGACGACGAGGTGCTCCTGACGGGAGGCACGCTCGCGCGCGCCGCCGCCGAGGGGCATCGTGTAGTCATCGTGGTCGCCACGGACGGGCTCATGGACGCCGTGCCGGAGGGCGGGGCGCCACGGCTGGACGAACTTCGGGCGAGTGCGGCCGTGCTGGGCGTGCGGCGTGTCGCGCATCTGGGGTACGCGGACAGCGGCCACGGTGCGGTGCTCTGTCCGGATCCGCCGGACCGGGCGCGCTTCATGCGGGCCGATCCGGAGGAGGCGGCCGAGCGGCTGGCCGCCATCCTCCGCGAGGAAGGGGTGGACCTGCTGCTCAGCTACGACGCACAGGGCGGGTACGGCCACCGCGACCACGTCAGGGTGCACGAGGTCGGCAGGCGTGCCGCCGAACTCGCCGGGGTGCCGCGTGTGCTGGAGGCGACCATCCCCCGCGACGTGGTGGCGCGCCTGGTGAAGCTGGTGCGCGTGCTGAGGATTCCGTGGCGGTACGACCCGGACATGGTGCGCACCGCCTACAGCTCGCGCGCGGCCATCACCCACACCGTGGATGTGCGCCGGTTCGCGGCGCGGAAACAGGCGGCTCTCGCCGCTCATCGTTCGCAGGTGTCGGGCACGGGCCGCCTTGCTCCGGTGATGAAGGTGCTGACCCGGATCCCGGCCCCTGTCTTCGGGTGGCTGCTCGGCCGCGAGTGGTACGTCGAGGCACCTGCGACGGCGCCGGCCGACGTCGTCACCGGCATCTTCCGACCGGCCTCGTGACGTCTGCCGGGCCGGCTCACATCCGTTCCGGTGCGGAGACACCGAGAAGGTGCAGCCCGTTGCGCAGCACCAGTCTGCTCGCCTCCGTCAGCCACAGCCGGGCCCGGGTACGGTCGTCCGGGGTCTCGCCGGCCCGCGGCAGGACCCGGCAGGCGTCGTAGAAGCGGTGGTACGTGCCGGCCAGCGCCTCCAGGTAGTGCGCCACCCGGTGTGGCTCGCGCAGCGTGGCCGCGGTGGCCACGACCTGCGGGAACTCGGCCAGCGTGGCCAGCAGGTCCGCCTCCCGTCCGTGGGTGAGCAGGGCGGGGTCGAAGTCCTGCGGCGCACCCTTGTCGATCCCGGCTTGCCTCCCCTTGCGCAGTACGGAGCAGGGCCGGGTGTGCGCGTACTGGACGTAGTAGACCGGGTTGTCGTTCGACTGCCGGGTCAGCAGGTCGATGTCCAGGTCGATCATCGAGTCCACGCCGGCCCGCGCCAGCGCGTACCGCGCGGCGTCGACGCCGACCGCCTCGGTCAGGTCGTCCAGGGTGAGGACCGTACCCGCCCGCTTGCTCATCCGCACCGGCCTGCCGTCCTTGACCAGGTTGACCAGTTGGCCGATCAGGATCTCCAGGTGCCGGTCCGGGTCGTCGCCGAAACACGCCGCCATGGCCCGCATCCGGCCGACGTAGCCGACGTGGTCGGCGCCGAGCATGATGACGACCCGTTCGAAGCCCCGGGAGCGTTTGTTCAGGTAGTAGGCGCAGTCCGCGGTGAAGTACGTCCAGGAGCCGTCGCCCTTCACCAGGACCCGGTCCTTGTCGTCGCCGAAGTCCGTGGTGCGCAGCCAGAGCGCGCCGTCGGCCTCGTAGACATGGCCGCCGTTCCGCAGCCGGGTGACGGCGGCGTCCAGGTCTCCCCGGTCGTGCAGGTCCTTCTCGTTGAAGTAGGTGTCGAAGTGGGTTCCGAACGCGGCGAGCGAGGTCTTGATCTCCTCGAACATCAGCTCCGTGCCCACCGTCCGGAACACGGCGGCGGACTCGCTCTCCGGCAGGTCCAAGGCGCCGGGGTGGTGCCGCAGCACCGCGTCCGCTATCTCCTCGATGTACGCGCCGCTGTAGCCGTCCTCGGGCACCGGCAGGCCCCGTGCGGCGGCGAGCAGGGAGCGGGCGAAGCGGTCGATCTGTACGCCGGCGTCGTTGAAGTAGTACTCCCGCGACACCTCGGCGCCCGCGGCCTCGAGCAGCCGGGCGAGGACGTCGCCCACGACCGCCCAGCGGGCTCCGCCGATGTGCACCGGGCCGGTGGGGTTGGCGGAGACGAACTCCAGGTTGAGCCGCAGGCCGGCCAGCCGGTCGGTGCGGCCGTAGGCGTCTTCGGCCAGGACGATGTCCCGTGCCAGGGCGCCGATCGCCGCGGTCTCCAGCGTGATGTTGAGGAACCCGGGGCCGGCGACCTCGGCCTTCGCGACTCCGGGGGCCGCGCTCACCAGCGGCGCCAGTACCTCGGCGACGGTCCGGGCGGGCAGGCCCGCGGACTTGGCGAGTTGCAGGGCGACATTGGTCGAGTAGTCGCCGTGGGCGCGGTGCCGGGGGCGCTCCACGCGGATCTCCTCGGGCACCTTCCCCGAGATGTGTCCGGACTGGATGGCCGTGCGAATGCCGTCGGAGATGACGGCCGCGAGATCTGCTGGAGTCACAGGGCCGACGCTAGCCGAGCCGAGGATGCCGCCGACATCGGTTTTCCGGGTGGTGGTCACCGGCCGGACGAAGCCTGCTCGGCAATGTCCAGCGGGACTCCTCAACCGCTGTGCTGCTTCGCGTAGTTGTAGACGGTCGCCCGGGACACACCCAGCAGGTCCGCGATGGTCTGTGCGGCATCGCGCGAGTCGAAGTAGCCGTCCCGCTGCAACTGCCGTACGAGCGCCTTCTTGTCCTCCCGGCTCAGCGATCGGGGAGTCGCGGCGCGCTCCGCGGCACGTGCCTCGACCGCCTGACGCAGCTCGCGGGCGGTGCGGTCCCGCAGGGTCTCCAGGGGCTGTTCGCGGTGCTCGGTGTCCGTGGCCACCAGGTTGGACAGGGCGAGGGTCACCGGTGACAGCACGGACACGTCCAGGTTCAGGCAGAGCGCCGCGATGTACTCCCCCGCGGCGTTCCTGATGCCGATGGACGTGCTCTTCGCGGGGCGGCCGTCGGGGAACTGGTTGGGGTAGTTCTGGATGACGCTGGGGTAGCCGGGGTCCGCGATGCGGGCCAGGCCCAGCTCCGTGGCGGAGTCGCCGACCCCGCGGCCGGAGAGGTTGTTCTCGATCGCCCGGATCGCATGCTCGGGATCCCGCAGGTCGTGCAGCACCACCTCGCACAGCCCCGGGAACATGCGCCCCAACGCCACGGCGATCTTCTCGGCCTCATGGATGAGGTGCTCGTCGGCCTCCGCCGCTTCCATGGGAAGCCTCTCCCAGAGTTCTTGGACCGATTTTCCATCTCTGGATACCCAGTCTAGGCGAGACCTCATGTTTGTCCACCGGGTGGCGGTGGGTGTCGGCCAGGGCGTTGATCGTCTGTGCCCTCAGTGCCCGTCGCTTCCTCAGTGGCCGTCGGCGGCCTGCCCCGTGTCCCGGAACAGGCCGCCGGTGTCCGGCGGTGCCGCCGTTACAGCGCGCGTTCCAGGCGGTCCGCCATCAGCTTGACGAAGCGGGCGGGGTCCTTGGGCTGGCCGCCCTCGGCGAGTACCGCGAGCCCGTGCAGGAGTTCCGTGGTCTCGGTGAGCCCGGTGCGGTCCTCGCGCTCCTGGTACGCCTGGTTGAGGCCCTTCACCAGCGGGTGGCCCGGGTTGAGCTCGAGGATCCGCTTGGCGCGCGGCACCTCCTGGCCCATCGCGCGGTACATGTTCTCCAGCGCCGGGGTCAGGTCGTTCGCGTCGGAGACGACACAGGCCGGGGAGACGGTCAGGCGGGAGGACAGGCGCACCTCCTTGATGTCCTCGTCCAGTTGCTCCTTCATCCAGCCCAGCAGGCCAGCGTAGTCCTCGTTCCGCTTCTCCCGCTCGCCCTCGGAGGTGCCGTCGTCCTTTGCGTCGAGGTCGATCTGCCCCTTGGCGACGGACCGCAGCTTCTTGCCCTCGTACTCACCGACCGCGTCCGCCCACACCTCGTCGACGGGGTCGGTGAGCAGCAGCACCTCGATGCCCCGGTCCCGGAAAGCCTCCATGTGCGGGGAGTTCTCGATGCTCTGTCGGGACTCGCCGGTGAGGTAGTAGATGTCCTCCTGGCCGTCCTTCATCCGCTCCACGTAACTCTTGAGCGTGGTCGGCTCGGTGTCGTCGTGCGTGCTGGCGAACGAGGCGAGGGCGAGGATGGCGTCGCGGTTCTCCGGGTCGGTGACCAGCCCCTCCTTCAGGACGGTGCCGAACTCCCGCCAGAACGTGGTGTACCGGTCCCGGTCCTTGGCCATCATGTCCTTGACCGTGGACAGGACCTTCTTCGTCAGCCGGCGCCGCATCATCTCGATGTGGCGATCCTGCTGGAGGATCTCGCGGGACACGTTGAGCGAGAGGTCGGCCGCGTCGACGACACCCTTGACGAAGCGGAGGTACGGCGGCAGCAGCGCCTCGCAGTCGTCCATGATGAAGACGCGCCTGACGTACAGCTGCACGCCGCGCCGGAAGTCCCGCGTGAACAGGTCGTGCGGTGCGTGCGCGGGAAGGAAGAGCAGGGCCTGGAACTCGAAGGTGCCCTCCGCCTGCAGCCGGATCGTCTCCAGCGGGTCGCGCCAGTCGTGCCCGATGTGCTTGTACAGCTCGTGGTACTCATCGTCGGACACCTCGTCCCGCGACCGCGCCCACAGCGCCTTCATCGAGTTCAGCGTCTCGGGTTCACGCGGCTCCTCGCCCTCGCCCCGCTCCGGGACCATCCGGATGGGCCAGGTGATGAAGTCCGAGTAGCGCTTGACGATCTCCCTGATCTTCCACGGGGAGGTGTAGTCGTGGAGCTGGTTCTCGGGGTCGGCCGGCTTGAGGTGGAGGGTGACCGAGGTGCCCTGCGGCGCGTCGTCGACCGGCTCCAGCGTGTACGTGTCCTCGCCGCGCGACGTCCAGCGGGTGCCGTGGCTCTCGCCGGCCCGCCGGGTGACCAGGGTGACCTCGTCCGCCACCATGAAGCCGGAGTAGAACCCGACGCCGAACTGGCCGATGAGCCCCTCCGCGCCCGCCGCGTCCTTGGCCTCCCGCAGCTCCTGGAGGAACTTCGCGGTGCCGGAGTTGGCGATGGTGCCGATGAGCTGCCCGACCTCGTCGTACGACATCCCGATGCCGTTGTCCCGCACGGTGAGGGTGCGGGCGTCCTTGTCGATGTCGATCTCGATGTGCAGATCGGACACGTCGGCGTCCAGCGAGTCGTCCCGCAGCTTCTCCAGACGCAGCTTGTCCAGCGCGTCGGAGGCGTTGGAGACGAGCTCCCGCAGGAAGACATCCTTGTTGGAGTAGACCGAGTGGATCATCAGCTGCAGCAGCTGACGGGCCTCCACCTGAAACTCGAGCGTTTCAGTCGGCATGTTCGCGCGTTCCTCCCAGATGTGATCGCCGTACTTGCTGTCAGCCACTGTAAAACACCATGTCAGGGCGATGGACGGATACGGCTGCGGTGGCTGGAGACGCCCGCGGTGGCTGGATTCAGCCCCCCGCCCCCCGGGCCAGGCCCGGATCGGTTCCGCGCCTCGATTACCCCGCAGGTCATCGACCGTGGTACGCGTCGACGGCAGGATCGTGCACAGCACAGCAGCCGACACAACGGAGGACACCATGACCGCCTACGCGATCGCGCACCTGCGGGAAGCCGCTCCGCACCCGGAGATCGCCGAGTACATCGCCCGCATCACCGCCACCTTCGAACCGTACGGCGGCCGGTTCCTCGTACACGGCGATCCGCACGAGGTGAAGGAGGGCGCATGGCCCGGGCACGTCGTCGTGATCGGCTTCCCGTCGATCTCCGACGCACGCGCCTGGTGGGACTCGGAGGCGTACCAGGCCATCGCGCCGCTGCGCGCCCGGCACATCGAGGGTGACATCATCCTGGTTCCGGGCGTGAGCGCGGACTACGACGCGGCCGTCACGGCACGGAAAATGCTTCAGGCCCTTCCCCCCTCCCGCTGATCCACGGGAGTCAGTCGAAGAAGTCGCGGTTCCTGCGCACGAACTCGGCGAACCCGAGCGCCGCACGGCCGGTGAGGTCGGGCACGGTCGAAGTGACCGTCCCGGCACCGCCGTCGCGGTACGCGCGGGCCACTCCGATCAACGCGTCGGCGTGGAACTCCGGCAGGCCACGACGCAGCATGACCGCGCGCGCCTCGTCGTCGGGCAGGCCGACATGGCGCACCGGTCTGCCGAGAACGCGGGAGAACTCCTCCGCGGCCTCGGCGTAGGTCAGCGCCTCGGGCCCGGTGAGATCGTGGACGCGACCGTCGTGGCCCTCGGTGGTGAGCACGTGTGCGGCGACCCGGGCGATGTCGCCGGCGTCGATGAAGCTGATGGGTGCGTTGATCAGCGGCAGGCTGAACTCCCCGGCGGTCCGGATCGACGGCTGGCGCAGGAAGTTCTGCAGGTAGAAGTTGGGCCGCAGGATCGTCCAGGGCAGCCCCGAGGTCACCAGTGCCTGTTCGACGGGCCGATGGAGCCGGGCGATCGGCGTCAGTCCCTCGTCGGCCCGCCAGACCGACAGCTTGACCACCCGGGCACCCACCGCACGGGCGGCCCGCACCATGTTCAGTTCGTGCGTCGTCTGGTCGGGGCTCGTGGCGCCGACCAGAAACACGGTGTCGATGCCGTGGAGTGCGGGTGCGAGCGTATCCGGGACCGCCAGGTCGAGCGTCACCGCGTGACCGCCCGACTCGATCACCCGGGCCGTCGTCCGTGGATCACGGTAGGCCGCGCGGGCGGGCACGCCGTCGGCGGCGAGGCGGGCGAGCAGAGCGCTGCCGACGTTCCCGCTCGCGCCGGTCACCAGAATCATGGTCACGTCCTCAGGTCGGTGGTTCGGGTACACGGCGGCGTTTCAGGCAGTTTCGCATCCGGACGATCGACGGCCGGGGGAAATTCCCTACCACGGTGGCCGGAAAGGGCGGAGACTCGACCCATGGCTGACATGGCGTCGTTCCGGGAGGCGGTCGTCGCATGGGCGGGCGGCGGCCCCGGCGACCCCGCGCGCGAGTTGGCCGCGCGACTGGACGTACGGGCCGCCGTCCTGCTCGAAGGGCTGAGCGACGTCGCAGCGGTCGACGCACTGGCCGCGCGCCGCGGCCGGAACCTGGCGGCCGAAGGCGTCTGTGTCCTGCCGATCGGCGGTGCGATGAGCGTAGGGCGCTTCGCCCGGCTCCTCGGGGCATCCGGCCTGGGCCTGCGGCTCACAGGACTGTGCGACGAGGCCGAGCGTGGCTACTACGCCCGCGCCCTGGACGGGGCCGGCCCGGCACCGCACGGATTCTTCGTCTGTGCGGCGGATCTGGAGGACGAGCTCATCCGCGCGCTGGGCGTGACACGGGTGCGGGAGCTCGTCCGGGCGGAGGGCGAACTGCGGTCCCTGCAGACCTTCTCGCGCCAGCCCGCGCAGCAGGGCCGCACCGCGCACCAGCAGTTGCGGCGCTTCCTCGGCACGAAGAAGGGGCGCAAGATCCGCTACGGCCGGGTCCTCGTCGAGGCCCTCGCCCCCGATCGCGTGCCCGCTCCCCTCGACGGCCTGCTGACCAGTCTCTGAGCGCGGGGAACGCCGATGACGGCGCAAGAACTCGGGCAGACGCGTGGATCATTCGGGGTGATGGGCCGATGTCGCCGGGCCGCGCTGCCTTCGTGCGTGGATCGGCCCTCCCGGTGCGTACCAGCCCGCCTTCTTCCGTACGGCGGGACTCGGGTCGTTGGCCTGGGACTCCCCCAAGGCAGCGGCGGCGCGTGCGTCGGAGCATGCGAACGTGCCGACCAGCTCGACGGCCATGGCCCGGACGTGCGGGTCGGGACCCGCGGCCAGGTGGTGCAGCGCGGGCTCGAGGACCCGGTCCGGGCCCGGCGCACAGGTGTCACCCTTGCACCGGTCGCAGGCCAGGGCATGGAACGCGGCGATCCTGACGCGGGCGTCGGGATCGCCGGCCATGGCGACGAGTTCGCCCATCGAGTCGGTGTCGACCAGGTGGTCGAGAAGCCTGCAGCAGCCCTCCCTGACGGCGGGATTCGCGTCGCGGAGGCCGGCCCGGATGGCGCTCACCGCCCGGTCCCCGCGGCTGAGCAGCTCGCGGTATGCCGCGGTCAACCAGGTGTACCGCGAGTTCTTCGCGGACTGCCCGCGGTTTCCGGCCCGGACGACCGTCGTCACCCATCTGGTGCGTGAGGGCGTGCGTGTCGAGATCGACGGTGTGGCCGCTCTGGCGCGGTAGCGCGGCGGCCTTACGAGACGGCCCCCAGCTGGCGCAGCTGTGAGAAGACATCGACCACGCCCCAGATCTCGGCGATCCGGCCGCCCTCGAAACGGAAGACGAAGATCTCGCCGTAGGTGACGGACCTGCCGGTCGGCGGCATCCCCCGGTACTCGCCCCGGTGGGTCCCGGTCACCGTGTTCCTGGCCACGACCCTGTCCCCCTCGGCGATCACATCCTCGACCGCGACGTGAACGTCGGGGAAGGCGCGAAGCAGCACCGCCCACACCTGCTTCAGGGCCTGCGTTCCCGTCATGCCCATCGGGACCGGTGCGTGGAACTGCACGTCGGGCGCCACGAGCTCATCGATCGTCTTCGAGATGAGCTCCAGGTCCCTGGTGCTCAGAGCCTCGTGAAAACGTGTGGCGGTCGCCTTGTTACGCGTTGCCTCATCTGCTGACATACGACTTCTCCTCCGCTCTCGCAGCTGACTGCACATCTGACGGACCAACCCGCCAGGATGTGACACGTCCACCGGATATTCCGTTGAGGGCCCCGGGAACGGGCCGTAGGGTCGCCCGTATGTCTCTGCGCCTTCATATGCGTCAGGCCCTGCGAGAAGCGATGCGGGCCCGCGACAAGGTCGCGGTGAGCGCCTTGCGTTCGACGCTCGCCGCGGTGGACAACGCCGAGGCGGTACCGGTGGGCGCGGCCGAGCTGCGCGGCTCGGCCATCGAACAGGTACCGCTCGGTGTCGGCGCCACCGAGGCTGCCCGGCGTGAGCTGAGCGAACAGCACATCACCGACATCGTGCGAGCCGAAGCCGACGAACGGCTCGCGCTCGCAGAGCAGTTCACGGCGCCCGCTCAGGCCGACCGGGCCGCACAGCTCCGCGCGGAGGCCGCCGTCCTGCTCCGGCTCCTGGACTGATCCGGCGGCGGGTCGCCTCGTCGAGGAGGTGTCACTTCAGGATGTTGACCGCCCGGGCGACCACGAGGACCACGGTCACCAGGGACACCGATGACTGGAGCATCATCAGCATCTTGGACCAGCGGGACAGCGGCATGACGTCGGTCGGGCTGAAGGCGGTGGCGTTGGTGAAGGAGAGGTAGAGGTAGTCCAGGAACGCCGGTTCCCAGTCGGGCGGGGCCAGTTCCGGGCTCTGCATCTGTACGAAGAGGAAGTCGGGGAACTGGTGCTGCCCCTCGACCCGGGCCATGGGGCCGCCCCGGTCCCACTCCCAGTACCACAGGGCGAACACGATGACGTTCGTGACCCAGATGACACCACCGGTCAGCAGGAGCGGGACCGCGCTGTCACCCCCTTCGCCGCTCACCAGGTCCCCCACGAGCCGCAGCGCCGCCCAGCCGTTGGCCAGGCTGATGACGCAGGTCAGGGCCAGCCCCAGGTACCGCAGCAGGCGGGTACGGGGCTCCACGCGCCGGGGGTTGGCCGCGATCAGTCCGGCCAGCAGCACCAGCTCCAGGGCGGGCAGCGCCCAGACGGTCCGGAGGAGGATGAGGCGGTGCGGCAGGATCAGCTGCAGGGCGACGGCGGCCAGGATCACCGCCGTCACCGTCCAGCGCGGCTCACCGCGGGTCGCCCGGCGCCAGGCGGGGATCAGTTCGCGTTCCCCGCTCTCCAGCAGTCGCTCGATCCTGGCCAGTCGGCTCCGAGCGTCAGCCATGTCGTCGTTCATGACGAGGATTGTCCCGGGCGGGCGAGCGCCGACGGGAGCCGGGACTCCCGTGAGGATGCCGAACCATCCGCCGACCTGGGTCATGGCATGCGGCTGCGCGCCGGGTTGGAAGGCGCCGACGGCCAGGAAGAGGTAGGTGAGCATGAGCGGGGCGAGCACCGCCGGCACGGCGACGCTGACCCGCAGCGCGGCGACGGACATGAAGGCGGTGAAGATCAATGGCGCCGGCCTGCTTCAGCAGGTTGGTGTTGCTGATCGGGAGCATCAACGTGGTCAGGGCGAAGCCGGCCAGGCCCAGCGGGGCCGGGCCGCCGCACACCACCAGGCGCGGGGTCGGTCAGGGTTCGCGGTGCTCGTGGGCCGCCTGTTCCAGTGCCTCCGCCTCGGCCTGGGCGATGCGGGTCTCGGCGGCCACGTCGATCGAGCGGGTCAGCCACCAGTACAGCAGCGCGGAGACCGGAAGGCCGATGAACAACGAGATGTCGGCGCCGCCGAGCGCCTTGGCGGCGGGCCCCACGTACAGGGTGCCGACGGAGAAGAACGGGATCATGGCGGCGAAGCCGACCAGGTAGGAGATGATGCCGTGCCAGCCCCAACGGCCGTAGATGCCATGGGGGTTGAAGATCTCCGCGATCGCGTAGTGGCCGCGGCGCACGACGTAGTAGTCCATGAGGTTCACCGCGGTCCACGGGATGAACAGGTAGAGCACCAGCAGCAGGAAGTTGTTGAAGTTCTCGAGGAAGTGGGAGGTCGCGGCCAGTGCGCCGACCAGGGAGAGGGCCGCGGTCAGTCCGATGGTCAGCAGGCGTACGCCCAAGGTCGGCCGCACCCGCTTGAACGAGTCGATGCCGCTGATGAGGGTCAGCGAACCGCCGTACATGTTCAGCGCGGTGACGGACACCAGGCCCAGTGCGGCGAAGAGCAGCACGATCGCGCCGAAGCCGTCGAACACCTTGTCACCGGCCGCGTTGATCGACTTGATCGTCTCGAAGTCCTTGCCGGCCCAGGCGGCGAGCAGCGTGCCGAGGACCATCAGCCAGATGCCGCCGAGCGCGGAGCCGAAGTACGTCCAGTAGAAGGTCTTGCGGACCGTCACGTCCGGCGGGAGGTAGCGCGAGTAGTCGGAGACGTAGATGGCCCAGCTGATCTGGTAGCCGGCGACCACGCCGAACTGCGCGAGGAACGGCGTCCACTTGAAGGCGCCGAGGTCGAAGGAGCCCGCCGGATAGTGCAGGGTGACGAGGACACCGACGGTGAAGATCCCGAAGACGACCAGGAAGGTGTACGTCAGCACCCGCTCGGCCTTGTGGATGATGTCGTAGCCCACCAGCGCGACAACGAGCGCCACCATGGTGACCACGACCACCCACAGTTTGACGCTGCCGTGCAGGGTGGTGTGCAGGGAGTCGGCGGCGAGGATGCTGTTGAAGACGTTGAACCCCGCGTACTGCACATAGGCGAAGAGCCACACCAGGAGGGCGCCGACGTAGCCGAACTGGGGCCGCGACTGGATCATCTGCGGCAGACCCAGCTGGGGTCCCTGCGCCGAGTGGAAGGCCATGAAGAAGGTGCCGATGACGGTGCCGGCCACGATGGCCAGCAGGGACCAGATCAGGTTGCCGCCCTCGGTGATGCTGATGAGTCCCACGGCCAGGGTCGCGATCTGGGCGTTGGACATGAACCACAGCGGGCCCAGGTGCCAGAGCTTGCCGTGCCGCTCGTCCAGGGGGACGTAGTCGATGGACCGGACCTCGAGGCCGGACACCCTTGGCTCTGCTGATGCGCTCATGACGTCTCCCGGCGGCCGGTCTGGCTGTGGGACACATTGTGATCCGTTGGGGACCCGGTGACGAGTGGTGGGAAGACATGGGCAGCCGAGATTGTGGGCAGCAGCGGGGAATCCGCCGGTCAGGGCACGCGTCGCCTGGGTGATGACGGCGCGCTACGACTGGTCACGTTCGGTACGCCGGTCCGCGCCCGGGTGCACATCAAGTCCAGTGCAGGGCGTCCGAGAGGCGGACGAAGCGGTGGCCGGTGGCCAGCAGGTGCGGGACGGCACTCGCGATGCCTCGTGCGGTGCCGCCCTCGGGGTGGTTCATGTGGCACAGCACGACGGAACCGGCCCGCGCCGAGGCGACGGTGGCGTGGACCTGCTCGGCGGTGAAGGTGGCGCCGCCGTCACCGTTGACGGAGAAGCTCACGAAGCGCTCCCCGAGGTCGGTGACGATGCGGGCCGCGACGTCGTCGCAGTACGCGGTGCCAGACCGGAAGAACCGCGGCGGAGCGCCGAGCAGGCGGGTCAGCTTGGCCTGGTTCCCGGCGATCTCGTCGTACACCTCGCCGGCGCCACGGGTACCGGGGATGCCGTACGCGGAGCGGCCGGTGACGGACAGCGGGCGGTGCCGGGTGCCGTGGTTGGCGATCTCGAACAGCGGGTCGGCGGCCAGCCGGTGGAACTCCGCGGGGTTGGCGTCGATCCAGCGGGAGTTGATGAACAGCGTCGCCGGGATGTGCCGTGCGCGGAGGAAATCGACCAGCGCCCGGTCATAACCGCTGCCGCCCGGGCCGCCGCACGCGTCGAAGGTCAGCGCGACGTCGCGGGTCGTGTGCGGCAGGGTGTGGACCACGCCCGGGGCGTCGAAACCCCAGGTGTGCGGCGCGCTGCGCCCGTAGCGGGCCACGATCTCCGCGCGGGTGACGGCAGGCCGCGCGGCGGAGGCCGCGGCCGAGGGGTGGGCACCCGGGGTTGGCGTGGCCGCCTCGCCCGCGCCCGTCCCCGCCGGGCCGGACGAGGAGGCGGCGGAGGTGCCGCCGCCGTTCTTCGTGCCCGTGCAGCCGGCGAGCAGTCCGCCCGCCATGACGGCCAGCACGGCACGGCGACCAGCCGTCATCCGTTCCTCCACACCTGATCGAGGGCCTCCACCATCGGCAGCCACCCACCACGGAAACGGTATGCAGCGGACCGGGCGTGACCGTGAAGACACCGGTAAGAGATCATCGAGAATCGGGCGCGAGTCACGGGCTGCGAGGCGTGCCGCGGACCGGACATCGCTTCCTCTGTCGCTTCTTCCGGTGGTGTCGGATCCGGCTTCACACGTCCCGCTTCCCGATGACGAGTACGGCGACGGCCACGGCGGTCAGCGGCCACAGTGCGTACACGGCCCAGGAACCGGGGACCGTGGCGCTGAACATGGGGGCGTCGGGGTCCGGTGCCCAGTTCTGGACCAGGCGGTGCCAGGCGCTGACGACCATGAGGTGGTTGACGTCGGCGGACCACCGCTTGGTCTGGGAGAAGACCGTGGGCAGCATCAGCAGCGTGAAGGCGGAGGTGGCCATGGTCGCCGCGCCGTGCCTGATCAGCACGCCCAGGCCCAGCCCGGTCAGTGCGCAGACGGGGGCCAGCAGGGCGGACACCACCAGCGCCCGCGCTACGCCGGGGTGCGTGATCGGGACTCCTGCGTGCCGACCGTCCAGGATGGCCTGGGAGACGAGGAAGGAGCCGGTGGCGACTGCCGTACCCACGACGGTCCAGACAGCCGCGGTGACGGTCGCCTTGGCCACTACCACCTGGCCTCGGGCCGGGACGGCCACGGTGGTGGTGCGGATCAGGCCGCTGCTGTACTCGCTGACGACCGTGATGGCGCCGACGCCGCCGGCGACGAGCATCAGCGTCAGGTAGCCGGGCTCCGGAAACGCGTCGAAGGGGAGGAAGTCGGCGGGCCGGTGCGCGGGCGGGCCGGCGGCAGCCAGGTTGCGGTAGTCGGCGAGTGCCGCCACGGCGGCGGAGCCGATCACGAACAGGACGGCGAGCGCGATCGTCCACCAAGTGGAGCGCAGGGACCGCGTTTTGATCCACTCGGCGGCGATCAGGTCACCGAAGCGGGCGGGCGAGGACGTGGTGAGTGTGGTCATCGGGGCTGTCCTGCCAGGTATTCGACGCTGTCGGCGGTGAGTTCCATGAACGCCTCCTCCAGTGAGGCCGTTTTCGTGGTCAGCTCGTAGAGCGGGATCCGGTGTTCCAGGGCGAGCGCTCCGATCCGGTCCGCGGGCAGCCCGGTCACGGCGAGACGCCCGGCGCCCGCCGGGCCCCGCGGTTGCACCGATGCGCCGGCGGCGGTCAGCACCGCCGCCAACTCAGCGGCCAGCGTGCTGCCCGCCACGACACCGCGGCGCGTACCGCGGGCGGCGAAGGCCTCCAGCGACTCGGCGGCGATGAGCCGGCCCCGTCCGATGACGACCAGCTGGTCGGCGGTGTTCTCCATCTCCGACATCAGGTGGCTGGAGAGGAAGACCGCACGCCCCTCGTCGGCCAGTCGGCGGAAGAGGTGCCGTACCCAGAGAACGCCTTCCGGGTCCATGCCGTTGATCGGCTCGTCGAACAGCAGCACCGGTGGGTCACCGAGCAAGGCGGCGGCGATACCGAGGCGTTGCTTCATCCCCAGCGAGAAGCCGCCGATGCGCCGCCGCGCGACCTCCGCCAGCCCGACCTCCTGAAGCACCTCCTCGACCCGCCGCAGCGGGATGCCGTTGCTGCGGGCCAGGGCGGACAGGTGGGCCGCCGCGCTGCGTCCGCCGTGCACCTGGCCGGCGTCCAGGAGTGCGCCGGCGTGCCGCAGGCCCCGCGGGTGGCCGCGGAAGTCGGCCCCGCCGACCGTGGCGGAGCCGCCGGTGGGTGTGTCGAGGCCGAGGATCAGCCTCAGCGTGGTGGTCTTGCCGGCTCCGTTGGGGCCGAGGAAGCCGGTGACCTGTCCCGGCCGCACGGTGAAGGTCAGTCGGTCGACGGCCGTCTTGCCGCCGTAGCGCTTGGTGAGTTCGTTGACTTCGATCACGGCGACAACGGTGCCCGGAGGCGCCCCGTGCCGGCATGAGGCCGTGGGTGGCAAAGGGCGGGGCGGACTGGCCCACGGGTGTACGTCCCGGGGCCGATGCCGGGGACCGGGGCGGCCGGTTAGTCTCGCGGCATGCCCACCACCGAGCGCCCGGCCGTCTCCGCGTCCTCCGCAGCGCCACGCGACCGCCGCGAGGGCGCGTCGGCGGTGCCGAGAGCGGCGCTCACGGCCTGGGCGGGGGGCGTGCTGTACGTCTTCCTGCTGCTGCTCCTGACGACGGGCGCGCCACGGAACTCGGGCCCCCTGCTCGCCGTGGGGTCGCTGCCGGCGGTGAGCCTGCTCGTCGGAGTGCTGCGGCGGACGCCGCTGACGGCCCTGGCGCTGACGCTGCTCGGTGCCACCGCCGTGGTGGTCGTCCCCAGCCGCTCCACCGTCGCGAGCCTGACCCTGTTCTCTCAGGGCCAGTTCCTTGCGTACCTGGCGGCGGACCTCGTCCTGGGGTACATCGTCGCCACCTGCGGGCGCCGGGCATCCGTCATCGCCGTGTCTCTGGCCTTCTTCGTGCAGTTGATGGCGATCGGCCTCTTCGCACACGGCCCGGACTTGATGATCGTAGACGGGGTGATCGGCCTGCTGGCGATGGCCGCGGCCTGCATGCTCGGGCTGCTGAGCCGCGAGCGCCGCGAGCACGCGACGGCGCTGCGCGCGCAGGAGGTGGCCGAGGCGGTCACCGCCGAACGGCTGCGGATCGCACGGGAGTTGCACGACATGATCGCGCACTCCGTCGGGATCATCGCGATCCAGGCGGGGGTGGGCAGCCGGGTCATCCACACGCAGCCGGACGCGGCCCGCGACGCCCTGCAGGCCATCGAGAGCACCAGCAGGCAGACCCTGTCCGGCCTGCGGCGCACGCTGGTGGCGCTCCGTCAGGCCGAGCCGGAGACGGCGGCACCAGTGCCGCTCGCACCCTCACCCGGTCTCGCGGACGTCGAACGGCTGGCGACGGCGACCGCGCAGGCCGGGGTACGCGTCGAGCTGCGCGTCGGCGGGCAGCAGCGGCCGCTGCCGGCCGATGTGGACCTGTCGGCCTACCGTATCGTGCAGGAGGCGCTGACCAACGTGGTCCGGCATGCGGGCACCGGGCACTGCACGGTGACCATCGCGTACGGGGAGGAGGAGCTGTCCGTGGAGGTCGTCGACGACGGGCGCGGGGTCTCCAAGGACGGCTCGGGCCACGGCTTCGGCATCGTCGGCATGCGGGAGCGGGCAGCCCTCCTGCACGGCCGGTTCAGCGCCGGACCGCGTCCCGAGGGCGGCTTCCGCGTGGTGGCCCGGCTGCCGCTGCCCGAACCCGCCGGTGTCGCGGTGGAGACCCGATGAGCGTCCGGATCGTCCTCGCCGACGACCAGCAGCTCGTACGGTCCGGGCTGCGGGTCCTCATGGCCGACCACCCCGACCTGGAGGTCGTCGGCGAGGCCGCCACCGGCGAGGAGGCCGTCCAGCGGGTCCGGGAGACCGGCCCCGATGTCGTGGTCATGGACATCCGCATGCCCGGCATGGACGGCATCGAGGCCACGCGCCGGATCACGGCCGGCCACGCGTCGAGCCGGGTGCTGATCCTCACCACGTTCGACGAGGACGACCATGTCTACGGCGCGCTGCGGGCCGGGGCCAGCGGCTTCGCCGTCAAGGACATGGCGCTGGACGACATCCTCGCCGCGATCCGTGTGGTCGCCGCCGGCGACGCGCTGCTCGCGCCGGGAGTGACACGCCGTCTGATCGCGGACTTCGCCGAACGCCGGACGCCCGCTCCGGAGCACTCCGCCCGACTGCTCGAGGGCATCACCGAGCGCGAGCGGGAAGTGCTGACCCTGGTCGGACGGGGTCGGTCCAACACCGAGATCGCGCAGGACCTGTTCATCACGGTGGCCACCGCCAAGTCTCATGTCTCCCGGCTGCTCAGCAAACTCGGTGCCCGGGACCGGGTCCAGCTCGTGATCACCGCGTACGAGACGGGCCTGGTCGCGCCGTCGAGCTGAGCGCCGTACGACGACGCGCCCGGCCCCGGTGCCGGGCGAGCTACTCCCGGTGGATCTCGCCCTGCTCGGCGTGGTGGAGGCTGTGACGCCGCTCGCGGGACGAGACGGGCGAAGGTCCTTCGGTGCGCCTTCGGTGCGCCGTGCTCAGCGCGCCCTGCGCCGGCTCCTGATCGGTTCTCCGACCCGGTGCATATGGGTCAGGGCCTCGCGGTAGGACCGGATCAGGCCGGTCTCGTGGTACGGCACGCCGATCTCCGCGCAGTACTCGCGGACGATGATCCGGGCCCGGCGCAGATGGGGTGCGGGCATGCTCGGGAACAGGTGGTGTTCGATCTGGTGGTTGAGCCCGCCGAGCATCACATCGGTGAGCCGGCCGCCGCGGACGTTGCGGGAGGTGAGGACCTGGCGGCGCAGGAAGTCCGGCCGTTCGTCGCCGCTGAACGTGGGCATGCCCTTGTGGTTCGGTGCGAAGGTGCAGCCGAGGTAGACACCGAAGAGGCACTGGTGCACGAGGAGGAACGCGACCGCCTTGGCGGGTGACAGCACCAGGAACAGCGCGGACACGTACGCCGCGAGGTGGAGGAGGAGCAGGACGCCCTCCAGTACCCGGTGCTTCATGGCGGGCGAGCGCAGCGCCCGCACGCTCGCGACGTGCAGGTTGAAGCCCTCCAGCGTCAGCAGGGGGAAGAACAGCCACGCCTGGTGTCCCCCGATGAGCCGGGCCAGGCCGCGGCTGTCGCGGGCCTGGGCGGTGGACCACACCAGGATGTCCGGGGCGACATCCGGGTCGAGTTCCTCGTGGTTGGGGTTGGCGTGGTGACGGGTGTGCTTGTTCATCCACCAGCCGTAGCTCATGCCGATGCCGAGATTGCCGAAGAGCCTGCCCCAGGTCTCGCTCGGCCGGCCGCGCCGGAAGACCTGACGGTGCGCCAGGTCGTGGGCCACCAGCGCCACTTGGCCGAAGCAGAAGGCCAGGAAGGCCGCCACCGCCAGCAGCCACCAGGAGTCGCCGAGCACCAGGAAGGCGCCCCAGCCCGCCGCGAGCAGCGCGGTCACCAGAGTGAGCCGCGCCGTGTAGTAGCCGGGGCGCCGCTCCATCAGGCCCGCCTCGGCGATACGCCGGGACAGCCGGGCGAAGTCGCTGCCGGCTCCGGAACCGGACGTGCGGGCACGCGCGGGGGACGCCTCGGCGGCGGCCGAGGCATGAGTGGAGATCGTCATGCCGTCGAGTCTCGGCGCGCCCGGCCGGCCGGAACAGCCGGTCAGACCCCGGACCCGATGGGGGGCTTTCCCTACGAAGGCCAGGGTGTTGCCCCCCTGCCGAGCCGCTGACCTCAGCCTTCTCGGGAGGCCGGCCCGGCGAGCAGTTCCAGCGTGTCGATGACACGGTGGGAGAAGCCCCACTCGTTGTCGTACCAGGCGACCACCTTGATGTGCCGGCCGTCGACGCGGGTCAAGGCGGAGTCGAAGATCGAGGAGGCCGGGTTGCCGGTGATGTCGGAGGACACGAGCGGGTCGTCCGAGTACTCCAGGATGCCGGCCAACGGGCTCTCGGCCGCGGCGCGGTACGCGGCCAGGACGTCGTCGCGGGTCACGTCACGGGCGACGGTCGTGTTCAGTTCGACGATCGAGCCCACCGGTACGGGCACGCGGATCGAGTCGCCCGACAACTTGCCGTCGAGGTTCGGCAGCACCAGGCCGATCGCCTTGGCCGCGCCCGTCGTGGTCGGCACGATGTTGACGGCGGCGGCGCGGGCCCGGCGGGCGTCGCGGTGCGGGCCGTCCTGCAGGTTCTGCTCCTGCGTGTAGGCGTGCACGGTGGTCATGAAGCCGTGCTCGATCCCGGCGAGTTCGTCCAGCACGGCGGCCAGCGGCGCGAGCGCGTTGGTGGTGCAGGAGGCGTTGGAGACGATCGTGTGCAGCTCCGGGTCGTACGCGCCGGTGTTGACGCCGTAGGCGAGCGTGACGTCGGCTCCGTCGGACGGCGCGCTCACGAGCACCTTCCGCGCGCCCGCGTCGAGGTGTGCCCGGGCGGCCTTCGCCGAGGTGAAGCGGCCGGTCGCCTCCAGGACGATGTCCACCCCGAGGTCGGCCCAGGGCAGTTGGGACGGCTCGCGTTCGGCGAGGACGGTGATCCGACGGCCGTCGACGACGAGGGCGTCCCCGTCGACGGTGACGGGACGGCCCAGCCGGCCGGCCGTGGTGTCGTAGGCGAGCAGCCGGGCGAGGGTGGCGGGCTCGGTCAGGTCGTTCACCGCGACGACCTCGAGGGCGCTGCCGCGTTCGAGCAGGGCGCGCAGCACATTGCGTCCGATACGGCCGAATCCGTTGATGGCGATGCGAGTCATGAGTGGTGTCCCTTCGGTTGCCCTCGGTTCCCCACCAGCGTCGCGTGCCGCGTTCGCGCATGACCGTGTCGTGGGCGCCATGGTTCGCAAGGATCGCGCCAGGCGCTATTCACCCCGGGTGAAGGTGCGCCGGTATTCGCTCGGGGTGGTGCCGAGGATCTGCTGGAAGTGGGTCCGCAGGTTCGTGCCGGTGCCGAGGCCGACGTCGGCGGCGATCTGCTCGATGCTGCGTTCGGACCGTTCGAGCAGTTCCCGGGCCAGGTCGATGCGGGCCCGCATCACCCACTGCATGGGCGTGTATCCGGTGTCCTCGACGAAGCGCCGGGAGAGCGTGCGCGGGGAGACCGCGGCGTGCCGGGCGAGCACCGAGAGGGTGAGCGGCTCGCCGAGGCGGTGCAGCGCCCACTCGCGGGTCGCGGCGAACCGCTCGCCGAGCGGCTCGGGCACGCTGCGCGGTACGTACTGGGCCTGGCCCCCGCTGCGGTAGGGGGCGGCGACCAGGCGCCGGGCCGCGTGGTTCGACACGGCGACCCCGAGGTCCTTGCGCAGGATGTGCAGGCACAGGTCGATACCGGAGGCGGCTCCGGCGGAGGTCAGCACGGTGCCCTCGTCGACGAAGAGGACGTTCTCGTCGACCCGGACCAGTGGGTGCTTCGCGGCGAGGGCCCGCGCGTAGTGCCAGTGCGTGGTCGCCCGCTTGCCGTCGAGCAGTCCCGTGGCCGCGAGTGCGAAGGCCCCCGTCGAGATGGCGGCGAGCCGCGTGCCCCCGGCGTGGGCGGCGAGCAGCGCGTCGACGACGGGCCGTGGCGGATCCTCGCGGTCGGGGAAGCGGTAGCCGGGGATGAAGACGATGTCCGCCCACGCGAGCGCGTCGAGTCCATGGGCGACGTGGTACGACAGCCCGTCACCGCCCGCCACGAGCCCGGGCTCCGCCCCGCACACCCGCACCTCGTAGGGCATGCTCGCCCGCGTCGTGAACACCTGCGCGGGGATCCCGACATCGAGCGGTTTGGCGCCTTCGAGCACCAGGACGGCGACGCGTCGCAGACGGGGGGACGGCACGGACACAGGGTACGAGAGGCTCAGCGGCCGCCGTCGGGACCGCCTGAGGAGAGGCGCAGTTCGAGTTCGAGCTCGTGCCGGATCGGAATGCCGTCCATGCCGAGCCGCGGGATGGTCGGCTTCAGCGCCCGGGACCGGGCGACGGCGTCCCGGTGGACGGCGACGAGGTCGAAGCCGTAGCGCTGGTAGAACCGCAGGTCCCGTACGTTGTCGTTCGTCGTCACCAGCCAGAGGCGCCCGGAACCCACCCCGCGCGCGGCCCGCACCAGGGTGGTCGGGTCATGGGCGCCCCTCCGGCTCACCGAGACGGCGGTGACCGGTGCCACGGCCGGCTCCGCCGCCACGCGCCTGTCGACAGTCATGCGCCCAGTTTTCCAGACGGCCGGCGCACGACGGCGGGCCCCGTCGGAGGTGAACCGACGGGGCCCGCTGCCCGAGGGTGTACGGGAGGTGGCCGGGGTCAGTCCGTGCCGGACTCCATCGCGGCGCGGTCCAGGGCCTGGTCCTCCTCCGAGACCTCCCCGCGGGAGGCGATCGCCTCGGCGCCGCCGGAGGGCATGGCGCCGATCAGGCCGGTGGAGGCGGCCTGGGCCGCGCCGATCAGGGCCGGGTGCTCGGTGCCGACCATGCCCAGGCCGGCGTACTGCTCCAGGCGCGCGCGGGAGTCGGCGATGTCGAGGTTGCGCATGGTGAGCTGGCCGATCCGGTCGGAGGGGCCGAACGCGGAGTCCTCGGTGCGCTCCATGGACAGCTTGTCCGGGTGGTAGCTGAACGCCGGGCCCGTGGTGTCCAGGATCGAGTAGTCCTCACCGCGCCGCAGCCGCAGCGTCACCTCGCCGGTGACGGCGGCGCCGACCCAGCGCTGCAGCGACTCGCGGATCATCAGCGCCTGCGGGTCCAGCCAGCGGCCCTCGTACATGAGGCGGCCGAGCTTGCGGCCCTCGGTGTGGTACTGGGCGAGGGTGTCCTCGTTGTGGATCGCGTTGACCAGGCGCTCGTACGCCGCGTGCAGCAGGGCCATGCCGGGGGCCTCGTAGATGCCGCGGCTCTTGGCCTCGATGATCCGGTTCTCGATCTGGTCCGACATGCCGAGGCCGTGCCGGCCGCCGATGGCGTTGGCCTCCATGACCAGCTCGACCGGCGAGGCGAACTCCTTGCCGTTGATCGTCACCGGGCGGCCCTGGTCGAAGCCGATCGTCACGTCCTCGGCGGCGATCTCGACCGACGGGTCCCAGAACCGTACGCCCATGATCGGCTCGACGGTCTCGATGCCGGTGTCCAGGTGCTCCAGGGTCTTCGCCTCGTGCGTGGCGCCCCAGATGTTGGCGTCGGTGGAGTACGCCTTCTCCGTGCTGTCGCGGTACGGCAGGCCGTGCGCGAGCAGCCACTCGGACATCTCCTTGCGGCCGCCGAGCTCGGTCACGAAGTCGGAGTCCAGCCAGGGCTTGTAGATCCGCAGGTGCGGGTTGGCGAGCAGGCCGTAGCGGTAGAACCGCTCGATGTCGTTGCCCTTGAAGGTGGAGCCGTCGCCCCAGATCTGCACGTCGTCCTCGAGCATCGCCCGGACCAGCAGGGTGCCGGTGACGGCGCGGCCGAGGGGCGTGGTGTTGAAGTAGGCACGCCCGCCCGAGCGGATGTGGAACGCGCCGCAGGCGAGCGCGGCCAGTCCCTCCTCGACCAGGGCCGCACGGCAGTCGACCAGGCGCGCGATCTCGGCACCGTAGGTCGTCGCACGGCCGGGTACCGAGGCGATGTCGGGCTCGTCGTACTGGCCGATGTCGGCGGTGTAGGTGCACGGGACGGCGCCCTTGTCGCGCATCCACGCGACGGCGACCGAGGTGTCGAGACCGCCGGAGAAGGCGATGCCGACGCGCTCGCCGACCGGAAGGGAAGTGAGGACCTTGGACATAGGAAGAGTATGCATCATCCCGCATGTCCATGCATAGCCCGGGTCCACAACCGAGTGAAGCGGCGTCTCACGGGGAGCGGCTTCTCACCCGGTCGCGTCCCCGGCGGCGAGCGTGAACGCCTGCTCCACCGCGGAGGGGATGTCGGTGACCGGGAAGAGCGTGTGCCGTACGGTCCGGTCGGGCCCGACGACGAGGACGAGTCGCTTGATGCGCAGGTCCTGCCCGGCCCGGAAGGTCGGCAGGCGCAGGCCGGCGGTGAGCTGGAGCCGGGCGTCGGACAGCAGCGGGAAGGGCAGGTCCTCGGCCCGCGCGAAGGCGGCCTGTTCCCCGGGCGTCTGGGTGCTCACACCGTGGACGGCGATGCCCGCGGCCTCGAACCGCGGCCAGGCGGCGCGGAACTGGCGGTTCTCCAGGGTGCAGCCCGCGCTGCCGGGGATCGGCGGCCCGGCGAGGCCGGCCGGAACGCCGGGGACACCGGCCGCCGGGTAGGCGAAGAGCACCGTCGGGCGGGGGGCGGCGGCCACCGGGTCGTGCGAGCGGCCGTCGGTTCCCGGCAGCCGGAGACCGGCGGGCACGGCCTGGCCGACGAGCGAGGCGACCCGCTGGGCCTCGGCGCCGTGGTCGGCGGCCTCCCCGGTGAGCGTGCCGTCGCCCAGCAGCCACCGGTCGGCCCAGTCCTGCAGCGCCACCAGGACCGGAACGAGACCGCGGCCCTGTTCGGTCAGCACGTACTCGTAGCGTGGCGGCCGGTCCTGGTAGAGGCGGCGCTCCAGCACATGGTGCTCAGTCAGGGCGCGCAGTCGCTCGGTGAGGACCTTGCGGGAGACACCCAGTTCGCCGGCGAGCCGGTCGAAGCGCACATGACCGCGCGCGATCTCCCGCAGGACGAGCAGGCTCCACCAGTCCCCCACCACCGCCGCGGCCTGCGCGATGCCGCAGGCGTCGTCGGTCACCCGCCGTGAACTCATCGTCGCCCTCCCGGAACAAAGCCGTTGACATGCCGCCGGATCCCGATAGTAGGTTCCCTTTCGGAACTTGGTAAGTATCGAAAGGGAACTCACTATGTCCCAGCAGACGTGGACCGCCGTCGACGACTACTTCAACGCGCTGCTCGTGCCGGAGGACGACGCCCTGCTCTCGGCCGCCGGGGACAGCGACGCCGCGGGGCTCCCGGCGATACAGGTGGCCCCCAACCAGGGCAAGCTGCTCCACCTGCTGGCCCGGATCCGGGGCGCCCGCCGCATCCTGGAGATCGGCACCCTGGGCGGCTACAGCACCATCTGGCTCGCCCGGGCCCTGCCGGACGACGGCCGCCTGGTCACCCTGGAGAGCGACCCGCAGTACGCCGCCGTCGCCGCCGCCAACATCGCCCGTGCCGGGCTGGACCACATCGTCGACATCCGCGTCGGCAGGGCCCAGGACACGCTTCCCGTGCTCGCGGCCGAGGAAGCCGGCCCCTTCGACCTGGTCTTCATCGACGCCGACAAGCCCTCCAACCCCGAGTACCTCGAGTGGGCCCTGAAGCTCAGCCGGCCCGGGAGCGTCATCGTCGGCGACAACGTGGTCCGCGAGGGGGCGGTCACCGACGCGGGCAGTGACGACCCGCGCGTCCAGGGCGTGCGCCGCTTCACCGAACTCATCGCCGGGCACCCGCGGTTGACCGCCACCACCCTCCAGACGGTCGGCTCGAAGGGCTACGACGGCTTCACCCTCGCCCTGGTCACCGGGTGAGCGTCCGACCGGCGGGACGCACCGCCACGCCCGCGCCGGTCGTCGGTGGCGCCGGCCCGGCCGCGACGGCCGGTGGCGGCACGTCGGCCGCCACCGGAGGCTCCCTGGCAGGAAGAGTCACCGCCCTGCCGAGAGGCCGGGGGTCAGCTGCCGGTCAGCAGCCGTCGTACGACATAGCCCGCGGAGTCCACGCCCGAGCTGCCGCCCTCGACGAGCGCCGCGACCGAGATGCGGGAGTTGTAGGCCGTCAGCCAGCCGTTGGTGTGGTCGCCCTCTTCCGCGGTGCCGGTCTTGGCGCCGACGCCCGCCAGTCCGCCGAGGCGCGGTGCCGCCGTACCGCTGGTGGCCACGTCGCGCATCATCGACTGCAGATAGCCGGCCGTGCGGGCGGAGATGGGCCGGGCCGCCGCCTCCTGGTGCTGTCCCGGCAGGATGACCGGCTGCTGGAAACCGGCGCCCCGGACGGTGGCCGCCACCGACGCCATGAACAGGGGCGTGGCGGTGACCTTGCCCTGGCCGATGAACTGGGCCGCCTGGTCGCCGCCCTGCACGTCCGGCGGGATGCTCGGGTCGGTGGTGCCGACTCCCCCGCCGATGGACCAGCTGCCCATGCCGAAGACGTTCACGGCCTCGTCGTGCAGCGCGGAGGCGTCCCCGTCGTGCACGAGGTAGTGGAAACCATCCTTGATGAAGGACGTGTTGCAGGACACCGTGAACGCCTGAGCGATCGTAGAGCCCGGATTGGCCCGCACCCCAGGGTCGTTGTGGAACAACTGACTGTTGGCCGGCTGTGAATCCATACAGGGAGCCGCGCTGCTGGGTGTGAGGCCGACTCGGTCGAAGAGAGCCGCGGAAGTGATGATCTTCATCGTGGAGCCGGGGGACTTGATGCCGTTGATGGCGATGTCGCCGTCGTCGCCGGAGTGCGCGATCGCCAGGATGTGGCCGTTGCGCCAGTCCAGTGCCACGGTACCGGCGGGCTTCTGCTGCAGGTGGGCATCCTGCACGGCGCGCTCGGCCACCGTCTGCAGGCCGGCGTCGATGGTCGTCCTGACCACCGCCGGACGGCCCTTGACGAAGACCTTCAGCGTCTTCACGCCCGCTCCGCCGGCGTCGACGACGGCCACGCCCGTGCCCGGGGTGCCGCCCGTGGGCTTGGCGTTCTTTCCGATCGTGGCCGCGATGTCCCGCAGTGACGCGAAGCCCGACAGATCGGTCTTGCCGTCGCTCGCCACGACCTTGGTACCGCCCGCGCCGGCCGGCAGCGTGCCCGCGGTCAGCGACTGGCCGTCGTCCAGGCCGGGATAGAGCACCGAGTTGTTCCAGTGGACCGCCGAGTGGCCGTTCGTGCTCTTCAGCACGGCCACCGCGCTGGGGTAGCTCCAGGTCCCGCCCGCGACCTGAGCGGTCACGTCGAAGGTGACCTTGGTCGCGCCCGCCGTCACCGACGAGGGGCCCACCGACACGATGTGACCGAACGACAGCTTCTTCAGGTGCAGTCCGTTCGCGTAGTCGCGCAGCGCCTGCGCGGCCGTGCCCGGTACGTCGGTCTCGCCGGCCGCGCCGTCCACCTGCCGGCGGGACCAGCTGTCCAGGAACGCGCGGGCCCGCGTCACCGCCTCGGCGTCCGACGGGGGCGTGCTCGACAGCGCCGAAGGGTCGAATGCGCGCGCGTCCTGGGAGCCCGTGTCGCCCGCCGAGCCCGAGGCCAGGCTGTGCACGATGTTGTAGATACCGATTCCCCCCAGGGCGAGCAGCGCGGTGCAGGTACCGGCGAGGCCGATCTTCACAGCTCTGTTCATGGGCAGGATCGTATGTATGTTCCATGGAAAAGTGTGCCGAGTTCCATGAAACAGTGTGCGGATCGTCGGTAGATCGTTATATGAGCCATCGGGACGTCAAGCCAAGTCCCGGCGCGAGCAGGCGAGTTACGGCCTCACCCTGGAGTCGCCGTGCCGCTTCCGTTCCTCCGCCAGTCGTCTGCCCATCCTGGGTGCGGTGCTCACTGGCGGTGCCGCTCCCGTTCGCCGGTGTGCTCCGGCTCCCGGCCCGGCCTCGTCATCGCTCCCGTCGCCGGCGGCGGACCGGGCCCGGCCTGAGGCCTGCCCCCGGCGGCCGCCCACCGCGGGAAGTTCAGCCGTCCGCTGGACCAAGCACCGCTGCGGGTGTCGCCTACACGCCCGAGGCCACAGTCTTCAGTTCGGTCAGTGACTCCCGGATCAGCTGCCGCATCGGGCGTTCCTCGCCCGGTGCGATCCAGCGTTCGAAGGCGACCTTGAAGACGGCGACCCCCGCCTCGGCGGCGAGGCTCGCGGTCGGCTCCGCGACGCCACGGCCGCGCAGGGTACCGGCGAGGGCGGCCGCCATCGAGGCGAATTTGATCAGCTCGCGCTCCCGGAGCTCGGCGTTCGCGGTGATGACGGCATGGCGCCGGCGCGCGAACTCCCGCCGGTCGGCGAACACCTCGGCGGCCGCGTCGAGCCCGGCGGACAGCGCGTCGAGCGGCACCGCTGTCTCCGGGGCGCCGGCGACCGCCCGCACGATCAGCTCCTCCAGTTCGCCCGCGCCCGCGAAGAGGACCTCGCGCTTGTCGGCGTAGTGCCGGAAGAAGGTCCGCTCCGTGAGCCCGGCCCGCTTGGCGATCTGGGCCACAGTGGTCTGCTCGTAGCCGTGCTCGGCATAGAGCTCCAGTGCGGCCTGCGCCAGGCGTCCTCGCGCGTCCGGCTCCCATCTACCCATGCCGGGATCCTACGTGATGACAGAGACTGACATCAGGTGCTAGCGTCTATGACAGTCACTGACATCAACCGTCTGGGGTCTCCCATGCGCATCTTCGTCACCGGCGCCTCCGGCTGGATCGGATCCGCCGTCGTACCCGAACTCATCGACACGGGACACCAGGTCGTCGGGCTCGCCCGCTCCGAGACGTCCGCCGCCGCGCTCACCGCGGCGGGCGCGGAGGTCGTCCGCGGCACCGTCGACGACCTCGACCTGCTGCGGGACGCGGCCGCCGCGTCGGACGGGGTGATCCACCTCGCCTTCAAGCACGACATCGCCTTCGGCGGCGACTTCAAGGGCGCCGCCGAGGCCGACCGCCGCGCCGTCGACGTCTTCGGCGAGGCGCTCGCGGGCACCGGCCGGCCCTTCGTCCTGGCCTCCGGCCTGGCCGGCCTCGCCCTCGGGCGGGCCGCGACCGAGCGGGACATGCCCACGCCCGACGGCTCACCGGTCCACATCCGCGCCGTCACCGCACAGGAGGTCCTCGCGTTCGCCTCACGCGGGATCCGCTCCTCCGTGGTGCGGCTCTCGCCGACCTGTCACGGCGAGGGAGACAACGGATTCATGGCGATGCTGGTCGCCCTCGCCCGCGAGAAGGGCGTCTCCGCCTATCTCGGCGACGGCGCCAACCGCTGGCCGGCCGTCCACCGCCTCGACGCCGCGCGTCTGTTCCGCCTGGCTGTCGAGCACGCCCCGGCCGGATCGGTGCTGCACGGGGTCGCGGAGGAGGGCATCGCGCTCCGCGATGTGGCCGAGGTGATCGGCCGGCACCTCCACGTGCCGGTGGTCTCCCTGGCACCCGAGGCGGCGGCCGGGCACTTCGGCTGGCTGGCCGGCTTCTACGGCCTCGACGTCCCTGCGTCGAGCGCGCTGACCCGCGAACTGCTGGACTGGAAGCCGACCCAACCGGGCCTGCTGGAAGACCTGGACAAGGGACACTACTTCCACGCTCCTGCAGCCGGCGCCTGACGCGATTCCGTCGACCCAGGGGTGGGACGCCGGGTGCCCTGCGGCAGGAGACGGTGCGCCGCGGTGGCGCTGGAGCCCGGCGGCGGTCGCGCGCCCGTCGGCGGGAACGGGCAGCGAACGGAGGGGCGCGGTCAGGAGGCTCGGGGTGGAAGGCCGGCCAGCCCTGTGTCGCTCATGATGCGCTCGACCGTCTCCGCGAGGGTGCTGTCAGCGCCGATGACCGTCTCCACTCCCCCGGGCAGCAGGTCGCGCCGCCGGTACCAGTCCCGCAGGTCGGCCTCGCCCACGTGGTCGGCGATCGGTTTGGTGGCGTGGCGGGCGAGGGTTTCCTCCAACGGCACGTCGAGGTAGTAGCCGTGGGTCGGCCCCCGGTGTTCGGCACGCAGCCGGGCGAGCATGTCGCCGTAGCGGTCGGCGTACAGGATGCCCTCGACGATCACGTGGTAGCCGGCGTCCAGGGCATAGCGGGCCACGGTGTCGATCAGGCCGATGTTCGCCGCTCCCGGGCGGTCCCGCTCCCGCAGCACGACCCGGCGGAGGTTGTCCTGTGCCACCAGGGCCAGCCCACGGCCGAACCGGTCGCGGACGCCCGCCGCGACGGACGACTTGCCCGAGGCGCTGTTGCCGCGCAGCACCACCAGCCGGGTCTGTTCGGTACCGACTCCCACCTGCGGCAGGGTACCCGGCGGAAGGTCTCGGCGCGGTGCTCAACCGGCGCCTGGTGGCGGCCCGTTCCGCGCCCTCCGGGTGCCGGTGGTCACCAGTCGACGTGTGCGGTGATCCATTCGGCCAGGCCGTCCTCGTCGGCCGCCGGGGGCAGGTCCGGACCACAGGTCGGGTGGTCCATCCGGGCAGCTGCTGCCAGCCGTCCATATAGCTGGACAGCCACGGCCGTTGGCCAGGGACGCGTCGGAAGGAGTCGCAGACCGGTTCGTTCTGCCGGTTCCAGCCGCGACGCCGTATCTCCTCGTCAACGGCGCCGACGTCTTCGGGGACGTGCGGCCCATGGGGCAGGGCGACGAATTCGGCAACGGCCTCGACGGTCAGGGGACGGTGGGCGAGGGCATGTACGGCTGGCTACCGGCATGCGGATCACTCTGGGATCACGGCCTCGGCGCCCTGCCGACAAGGCCCGGTCAGCTCGGCTCGGGTGCACGGTGCTTGTGAGCACCGGGATCGGGACTGATGTGCGTCAGGTAGGCGTCGAGACGCGTGGCCGCGTGCAGCATGGCCAGGCCCTGTGCGGTGAGTTTGTCCTGCCAGGCCTCCAGTGAGGAGACGAGCGCGTCCGTGCCGCCCGCCGTGCGGATCTGGTGGACCACGCCGGCGATGTGGTCCAGGAGATGACCTCCGCGCCGGAGGAGGTGGGCGAGCTCGGCGTCACGGATGTCGTCGGCGCCGAAGACGCGGTATCCGGTGGCCGGGTCCCGGGCGGGCCTGAGGATGCCGGCGTCCTCCCAGTTGCGCAGGGTCGCGGGTGTCACACCGAGTTGGTGCGCGAGTTCGCCGACCGTGCGGGTACCGGGATCCCGGGCGGGAGCCGGGGTGGCCTCGGACTCCGCCGTCAGGTGGGACACCGCGGCACGTACCGCGGCGAGGGTGTCCCGGTCGCGCAGCAGCAGGCCGTGCCCGCGGTCGACGATCGTCAGGGCCTCGTCGAGTTCGTCCCGGTGAAGGGCGTTCATGATCTGGCCGGCGGCCGCGTACCCGTAGGCCGGGACGAGTGAGAGGTAGGCGCGGAGCGCTGCCGCGTGCACCTCGGTGTAGACGCGGTAGCCGCTGGGGGTGCGTTCGGCGGGCGGGATGAATCCGTGCCGCTCGTAGTTGCGCACGGCCTGGGTCGAGATGCCGTGCTCGCGCGCGAGGTCGGTCGGTCGCAAGGTGCTCACCGGTTGAGACTTTAGCGCAGGTTCTGACCATGCTTACGGTTCAGATGGCGGAGGGAGCTCCGGCAAAGTCTCAACCGACCTTTCAAGGATACGATTGAGGCCCATGAGTCAGGACATCCGAGACTTCGTCACCCCGTCATGCCAGGTCTTGGGCCTGGGTGAGCCGACACACCAGGAACCGGCCTTCGGGCGGATCCGGAACGAACTCTTCGCCCAGCTGGCCGAGCACGGTTTCCGGTCGATCGCCCTGGAGAGCGACCGCGTGGCGGCGCTCGCCGTGAACGACTACGTCCAGGGAGGAGCCGGAAACCTCGACGCGCTCATGCGCGAGGGCTTCTCCCACGGCTTCGGAGACCAGGACGCCAACAGGCGGCTGGTCAGCTGGATGCGCGACCACAACCAGCACCGGCCGCCGGCCGAACGCCTGGCCTTCCACGGCTTCGACGCCCCGCTGGAGAACACCTGCGCACCCAGCCCCCGCACCTATCTGGAACACGCCCGCGACTACCTGGGGCTCGACCTCGACCTCGCGGCGCTCACCGGCGACGACACACGGTGGAGCCGGCCGGAGGCGGTCCTGGACCACGCCATGTCCCCCGGCGCCACCGCCGAGGCCGAGCGGCTCCGGGTCATCGCGGACGACCTGTATGTCGCGCTCTACGGCCGTGCCCCGGAACTGATCGCGGCGACCTCCCGCGAGGACTGGTTCAGGGCCAGGACACACCTCACCGCCGGCCTCGGCCTGTTGCGCTACCACAAGCAGTCGGCCCAGCCCCTGGAACCGGGTCCCCGGATAGCCGGGCTGCTCGCCGCCCGCGACGCGCTGATGGCCCAGAACCTCCTGGACATCCGGGCCATGGAGGAGGAGCGGGGCGCGACCCTGGTCTTCGCGCACACCTTCCACCTGCAGCGCAACGCGAGTGCGTGGCGCCTCGATGACCTGAGTGCGCAGTGGTCGGGTGCCGGCGCCATCGTGGCGTCTCTGCTCGGCGAGCGGTACGTCTGCGTCGCCGGCAGCCTGGGCCGCAGTGCGGCTCTGGGGCTCCGGGACCCCGCCCCGGACACCCACGAGGGCCGCCTTCAGAGCCGTATCACCTCCTGGGGCCTGGAACCGGCCGCGGCGGACCCGTCCGCCCGTCCCCGGACCGACACGCACCCGAGGCAGGGCTACTTCCCGCTCGACCGGGCGACACTCGGTGCGGTGGACGCGGTGCTGCACATCAGCGACGGCACGACGGCCGGCACACCGGCATCCGGCTGACTCCCACCGGGGCGGCGGTGGCGACGCCATGACCGGCACCGCTCGCCTCCGCGGCGAGCGGCCGGGCGGCCCGTAGGGTGGGTCCGTGACCGGCGAGACTGATCTGCAGACACTGCTCAGCGGCATGCGTCCGGAACTGAATCCGGGTCGCTATGTCTTCACCATGGCGGAGGGCGGCGTGCCGTCCGGTGTCACCCCCGTGGTGACGGTGGCCGAACACGAGGGGCTGACCCTCGTCGTGCCCCAGGCGGAGGCGGACGCGGCGGGGATGGCGTACGACTATGTGGCCGGCTGGATCACCCTGCGGGTCCACTCCGCGCTGGCCTCGATCGGGCTGACCGCCGCCGTCTCCCGTGCCCTCGCCGACGCGGAGCTGAGCTGCAACGTCGTCGCGGGCTTCCACCACGACCACCTCTTCGTGCCCTACGAACGGGCCGAGGAGGCCGTGGACGTCCTGCGACAGCTGGCCCGCGCCTCTTCCTGACCTCGCAGGGCGGTTCCCGGGGAGGGCTTCAACGCCCTCCGAGCCCGGGCATCGCCCGCGCGGCGTACGCCGGGGACGAGCCCAGCGCGCCCGTCTCCTCGATGCCTGGCTGCCGCGTCACGCCCCTACCCGTGGGCCGCGGTGCGAGCCATGGTGTACCGATGAGCCGCATCAGTCATTCGGTGATCGTCGCGTCCGTGCCCCGTACCTGGTTCGAGGAGGCGGTGGTCGTGTTCTTCGACGTGGTGCGCGGGACCCGTGCCGAGGCGGGGCAGGTGCTGCTTCCCGACGGGCGTGCGCTGCCCGGTGTGCGGCTGGTGGAGGGCGAACATCTGGCACCGGGTGCGGTGTACGAGGCCGAGGACGAGGACGGGCGGCGGCAGGACCCGGAGCGGCTGCGGATCGTCGAGCGGCGGGCGGGAAGCGATCCGGCGGTGCGGCTGGAGCACGTCCTCGGGGACGAAGGCACGGTCACGGTCGTGGAGGGCGCGCTCCAGGGCATCGAGCGGCCTGTCGCCGCCCAACTGCGCGGATCCGTACGGGGGCTCGGCCGTTGGGGGTCGCTGCGGCGGGTGCACGGGGAGGCCCGTGTCGGTCTGCGGGCGTGGTGGGAGGCTGCCGCGGGGCGGCACGTCTCCGGCACGCCGTTCGAGGCGCGCCTGGAGCACCGACTCGCCGAGGCCACCGTGTGGGCGGTGCCCCGTCCGCACGGCGCCGGCCGCTGGAAGGTGCGGCTGGAGCTGTCGCTCCGCGGCCGCTCGTTCCTCCGCCCCGTCGCGGCGGTCGCTCTCCTGCTGTTCCGGAACCGGCTGCGCGAGGCTTTCACCGACAGGGTCGACCGGCTGGCCCAGGTGTGGAACGAGATCGTCCTGGACACCGTGTCCCAGGACAAGAGCCGACTACGCGAACGCATTCTGGACGCAGCCGCCTCACCGCCCGAGGAGCCCCTCCTGTGACGGCACACCCGGGCGGACGCGGGACCGGCGGTCGAGACGGGTGGAGCGTCCTGCTGGTGCGGGCCAGGCGCAGCTGAGGACCATGCCATGGAACAGGCGCGCATCGCCCTCCGCGGCATGTGTGACGGCCACTTGACCTGTCGGCACCACCAGATCCGGCCAGCGCCTGTTCGCGCCACGGGGAACGTCGGGCCGCGCCCTCGGGCGCCTTGACCTTGCCGCCGAGGGCAGGGTTTAGCGTGGGGGCGAGGTGAACGGCATGAGAATCAGTGAGCTGGCGCGTCGGGCGGATACGACGACGAAGGCGGTGCGGTACTACGAGTCGCTCGGGCTGATCGCACCCGAGCGCCTGCCCAATGGCTACCGGGACTACGGCGAGGACCACGTACGCCTCGTGCGGGAGATCAGGACGCTGCACCGGCTCGGAATCCCCGTCGAGCGCACCCGGCCGTTCCTCGAGTGCCTGGCGGCCGGACGCGCGCACGCCGACGACTGCCCCGCCTCGCTCGCCGGCTACCGCGAGGCCATCGACGAACTCACCGAGCGCATCGAGTCCCTGACCGCCCGCCGCGCGACGCTGATCGCCAACCTGAACGCCGCCGCCCACCGGGGCAGCGGCGTCGTACCGCCCGAGGGCAGGGCCACCAGGAGCATGGACTATCTGACGCTGCCCGCGGACCTGCCCGTCCCCGAGGACGACGGCGCGGCGGACCACCTGCCGGGCATGAAGGTGCCGGGCCTCGCGCTGCACGACACGGCGGGCCGTACGGTCCACCTGGACGTGTTCGGCCCCCGGCGCACGGTCGTCTACGTCTACCCGCTCACCGGCCGGCCCGGCACCGACCTGCCGGAAGGCTGGAACTCGATTCCCGGCGCCCGTGGCTGCACGCCCGAGTCATGCGGCTTCCGCGACCACTTCCAGGACCTGCTCGAAGCCGGCGCGGGCCGTGTCTACGGGCTGTCCAGCCAGGACACCGACTATCAACGCGAGGTCGTGGAGCGGCTGGCCCTCCCCTTCGACATGCTCTCCGACCCCGGCCTCAGTCTGGCCGACACGCTCGGTCTGCCCACCTTCGAGGTCCAGGGGATGCGGCTGTTCAGGCGCCTGACACTGGTCCTCCGCGCTGGTGTGATCGAGCATGTCTTCCATCCGGTCTTCCCGCCGAACGAGCATGCCCAGCAGGTGCTGACCTGGCTGCGCGGGAACCCTCTGTAGGCACCACCGGAACGCACCGCGGGCATCCGAGCAGGGCCAGGCTGCCCGCTCCCGGTGGATCCGGCATGGCCGAGTTCCGAGGTCTGGAGAAGGGCTACTTCGAGAGACCTCGACCGTGTGCGGAGCACACGTGGTGACGCCCGCGCGGCGATGGCGTCCCCCGGCTGTATTCGACATCTCCTGCCCGCACATCGGCGGACTCCGGCTCGCGGACCATGAACACATCCACCGGGTCCTCGGTCTCGACGCGGAAGCCGTGCCGTTCGTAGAGCCGTATGGCCCGGCTGTCCCGGAGCACGTTCAGCCGGACCCGGGTGCCGTCGCGGTCGCACCGCTGAAGCAGCAGCCGCAGTACGGCCGTTCCGATGCCCCTGCCCTGCAGGCCCGAGTCCAGGTAGAAATGCTCCAGCCAGTGGGCGTCGGCCGCGGGCCGCAGTGCCACGCATCCGGCCAGGGCGCCGCCCGCCTCGATCACCAGGGTGTGCTCCGCTGCGAACTCGTTCCGCAGCCGCTGCCGGACCTGGTGTTCGTCGTAGCGCCCGAGACGCTCCAGGTCCGCTCTGAGCACCACGGCCCTCAGCTCGGCCACCGCGTCGACGTCCGCCGTCGATGCGGGACGTATCTGCCAGTCCGCCATGATCGTGATGCTAGCGCAGCGGGATTGCCCCGGCTCCGGGGCCGACGGAGCACCGGTGCCACGAGGTCCCGGTTCAGGTGTTCGTCCTCCGCTGCCTTGTGCCCCTGGGCGGCACTCGCCCGCCCCAACAGCCGTACCACGACGGTGCGATGGCCCGAAGTGCTGCCGCGCCCGCCCCGACGAGACTCGGCAGGGCACATCGGAGGGAGGACACTGTGGGATGACACGGAGGGATGACAGCGGGAGGAACGGCACACCGCCGGGCAACGCACAGGGTTCACTCGGTAGAAACCCGCGGGCCCATCCGTATCATCCATGTGTCGGGGGACCCGCAGGACAACTCCCGTTCCCCGCCTGCCGAGCCGCAGGCGACGGAGCGCACCAGAGTCACGATAGGAGCCACAGATGCCTGAGCCCACCGCCCCCGTCACCGAGTTGACCTCGCAGTACGTCAGCCAGGTGACCAACGACCTCGAGCACAACGTCAAGGAACAGGAACGCATCACGGCCGAAATCGCGGCGCTTCAGGAGCAGTTGGCGGCTCTGCAGCACGACCAGACGATTCTGGTGAACATGCGGCAGGCGCTCGGTGTCGCTGCCTCGGTCGGCGCACCCGCCCCGGCCGAGGGCGCCGTGGTACCGGCCCCGCGCAAGAAGACCACCACCGTGTCCGACAAGCGCCGGGCACCGAAGAAGGCGGCTGTCCCGGAGCCGTCCGGCCGCAGGAGGCAGGCCACCAAGAAGCCCGCAGCGGAGAAGGCCCCGGCGGCGAAGAAGGTCCCGGCGGCGAAGAAGACGACCGGCCAGTCCGCTCAGCCCACCCTCATCGAACTGGTCCGGCGCCATCTGGCCGAACAGCAGGAGCCCCGCTCCGCGGCGGAGGTCGCCGAGGCGCTCGGCAAGGCACATCCGGGCCGGGAGATCCAGACCAAGGTCATCCGCACCACTCTGGAGAACCTCGTGGCCCGCAACGCCGTCCAGCGCGGCAAGCAGGGCTCGTCCGTCTTCTACACCCTCGCCACCGCGTCGGATTCGGCGGCGGCGGACACGAAGGGGTCCGGGCCCGACGCTGCCGAGTGAGCCGTGGCCACATCGCCCCGTCCCGCACCGGCAAGGGTGGACGAGTTCCGGACGGGGCGATCCGGCGCGGGTGACCTCGCTGCCGTCGGTGCCGGTAAACCGTTGAGTGACGGTCCGTCAGAAGACCTTGTGCGGCTCACACACCGGCCGTGGCCTTCTGCCGCGTCTGGTCGAACTCGGTCACCGGGTCGCCGCCGGTCCGCCAGGGCCACGCGGTGACGACACCGCCGATCTGCTCGAAGACGGCACGCGCCTCGGCACGCCGGTCCGCGGCCACCAGTGCGTAGGCGAGCAGGTTGAGGTCGGCAAGTGCCTTGGCGTGGCGGAGAAACCCCGGCTGGCTCCAGGTGTGCGCCGCGCGGTCGATGGCCTGCGCGGCCATGGCGTGGGACCAGTGGTTCCGTGCGACCAGTGCCTCGAGCCCGCCGCGGCCCAGGATGGCGTGGTACTGGTGGACCTGAGCGGTGAGTTCGGTCGCCACACATGGCGCGTTGGCGGGCATGCGGGCGCGCAGGGTGTCCACGAACTCCAGCACCTGGATGCGCGACCCCGCCTCGTCCGGGCTGAGGTAGGCCAGCATGTTCAGATAGGCCTCGCGGTTCCAGCGATCGCGTGCGAGCACCTCGTTCCACACCCCGAAGACCTGCGACTGCGCACGGCGCTCCATGCGGACAGCGGCTAGGAGGGCCACCCAGGGCGTGGGGTCTTCCGGGGCGATCTCGGCGGCGCGCAGACAGGTCTCCACGGTGCCGGCGGGGTCTTCCAGGTGTCCCTGCGCGCGGGCCTGCGCGACCTGGGTCCAGGCGTGCAGGACGAGTGCGTCCGCGCTGCGGGGCTCGCGCGTGACCCAGGCCCGCGACAGATGTGATCCGACGAGGTACTCCGCCAGGACGTCCATGCGGTGCGTCCGGCGGTCCCAGTCACCGGGGTCCTGCTCCAGGAGGCGGGACATCTGCGCCACACACAGGTCACTGGTCGCGATGGTGCCGGTCCTGGTGGTCGCCACGAGTGACTTCAGAAGTTTGCCCAGGTCCTGGTCGTCGAGCTCCGGAGCCAGGCGGACCCTTCTGCGGCGACTGGAGAGAAATGCCATGTCCGGAGGCTAGGGCGGATCGGCGGGCATGCAAGGGCTGGGCCGAGATCGTTATGGTTTACACGTACAAGTTGCTTATACAAGTTGCCTATATTGCCGTCCATGCCCGAGATACAGCTGCTCCGTCCGGCTCATGCTCCCGCGCTGTTGGCCTTCGAGCAGGAGAACCGGGCCTACTTCGCCGCGTCCGTCCCCGACCGGGGCGATGACTACTTCGCCCGGTTCGACGAGCGGCACCGCGCCCTGCTCGCCGAGCAGCAGGCCGGTGTCTGCTACTTCCATGTGCTGGTGGGCACCGACGGCGAGGTGTTGGGGCGGATCAACCTGGTGGATGTCGCGGACGGCGGCGCCGACCTCGGGTATCGCATCGCGGAGCGTGCCGCGGGCCGGGGGCTCGCCACCTGGGCGGTGCGGGAGATCTGCGGCCTGGCCGCCCACCGCTACGGGCTGACGGTGCTGCGTGCCGCGGCCAGGCTCGACAACGCGGCGTCGCGGGCCGTACTGGCCCGTTCGGGGTTCACCGTCGTCGGCGAGACCCGGCTCTCCGGTCGCCCCGGTCTGACGTATCTCCGCAGTCTCGCGGACTTCACCTCTCCGGACGGCGCAACGGCTACCTAGGTCCCGGGCGGAGATCTGAACCAGCCGGGAACCGGGTGCAGCGGGAACCGGGTCGAGCGGAGACTGGGTGAGCAGGAACCGGGTCAAGCACAGGGGCGGGTGAGCGGGAACCGGATCAAGCGGAGCACGATCACTCCGGCCGCGGAGACGCCTCGGCGGGTTCGCCGGCGCGCAGTGGTACGGCGAAGAAGGCCGGCGCCGCGCAGGCCGCCACGCCCGCTGCCGTGGCCAGGGTTCCCGGAAGGGACCAGGTGGCCAGTGGGCCGGCGATCGCCGCGCCCGCAGCGAAGGCGGTGATCTTCAGGCTGGCGCCGGTGGTGAAGATCTGGCCGCGCAGGCGGTCCGGGGCCTCCCGGTGGCGTACCGCGAACAGTGCGGTGAGCTGCGGCCCCTCACCGGCCCCGGCCAGCAGCAGGGCCAGGACGAGCGTGGCCGGGCGGCCCGTCGCCGCCAGCGCGAACGCGCCGGCCTGGATCAGGGCGCCGGCCCAGATGACCGGGTCGGGGGCGATGCCCTGCGGGAACCGTGCCAGTACGGCGTTGGCCGCCAGGGCCGAGACAGCCGTACAGGACAGCAGCAGGGCGCCGCGTCCCGCACCGCCGAGGACACGTTCCCCCAGCAGCGGGACGCAGGCCGTGAGCATGCCCTGCGCGGCACAGCACACGACCGAGGCCAGGGTCGCCCGGGCCAGCCGGGGATTTCCCACGACGACCCGCGCACCGGCCGCGAGGTCGCCGAGCAGCGCACCGGGCCGCGCTCGCGGCACCCGCGTCCCGCGCGCCGGAAGCGTCCACGCCGCGGGGGCCGCCGAACCGATGAGCCCCGCCGACACCACGACGGCCGCCGACGTCCCCAGCGCCTCGGCCAGGCCGCCGGCCAGGACCGGACCGGACAGGCTCGCCATGCCGAACGTCATGGCGTCGAGCGCGTTGGCCCGTGGCAGCCGGTCCCCCGCCGCCACCCTCGGCAGTTGGCCCGTCCAGCCGCCGGACAGCGCCGGCCCCAGCAGGCCGGTGAGGACGGCGATCAGCATGGTGACGCCGAACGGCAGCCGGCCGAGCCCGGTGAGGATCACCGCGAGGCCTGTCGCGTACAGGACGAGCGCCACGGCCAGCAGCCGTCCCGGGCGCTGTCGTCTGTCGAGTACCGCCCCGAGCACGGGGCCACCTGCCGCCGCCGCGACCGTGATGCCGGCGAGCAGCGCCGACGCCTCGGAGGCCGAGCCCGCGACGGTGTATCCCGCCAGCAGCAGCGCCGGTCCTGACATCTCGTCCCCGACGCGGGCCACCACCGCCCCCGCGAAATAGCGGACCATCGCGTAACGCTTCGCCACGTGAGTGACGTTACGCAGGTAACTCAAAACTCCGCAATATGCGTTACAGTGCGGTGGTGTCCCCCAGCAACGGCGCCGACGGCGACTGGTCCACCCGGCATTCCGTCCTGACCATGGCCCGCCGCACCGCCGCTCTCGTCAACGCGCTCGCGGCGGACCGCCCCGACCCGGGCCATGTGGCGGAGGTGCTCCGCGCCTACGGCGAGAAGGGTGCCGTGGACCTCACCGCCAGGGATGTCGCGCAGATGCGCGAGGCGGCGCTCCGGCTCCGGGAGGTCTTCGCCGCCGAGAACGCCGACGACGCCGCCGCCGTCCTCAACCGCCTGCTGGGCGAGCACACCGGGCCGCTTCGCCTCACCTCGCACGGCGGCGGCACGCCCTGGCATCCCCATCTCGACCACGACGACGACGCTCCCTGGGGTGAGTGGCTCCTCGCCTCGTCCTGCCTGGCCCTGACCGTTCTCGTCTGGGACCGCCAGCTCCCTCCCGGCAGGATCTGTGCGTCGGCCGCCTGCGGGAACGTCTTCATCACCCAGGGCCCCGGCCCCGAACGCCGCTACTGCTCCAGGCGCTGCGCGACCCGGGAACGCGTCGCGGCCCACCGGCGCGCCCGCTCCACGAGACCGGCCGGGTGACCGAACGGCCCGGGCACGCGGCTCCGGTTGCTCGGGGCAGCGCGTGGCTGAGCAGACCGGCGACGCCCACACGCATGACCGTCCGGTGCGCGAGTTCGCCGTCCGCGGCGGTACGGCGTCCGCCGCTCGCCCGGTCGAGGTCCGTTCGCCGCCGGCTCTCGTCGCGTCACGCCGGTGCGACGGAGTGGACCGCCTGATCGCCGTGAACATCCGCGGGATGTTCCTGGCCGCGCGGGCCGCTGCCGCACTCATGGCACCGGGTGGCCGGATCATCGGCGTCGGCAGCTGTGTCACCCACCAGGCGCCGGGCCCTGGCGCCACCCTGTACGCGATGAGCAAGTCCGCGGTCGTCGGGCTGACCAAGGCGCCGGCCCGCGAGCTGGGCGGGCGCGGGATCACGGCGAACGTCGTGCGTCTGGGCCCGACCGGCACCGACATGAACCCCGCGGACGGTCCCTTCGCGGACGGTCAGGCGGCGATGACCGCGCTCGGCCGCTTCGGCACGGCCGAGGAGGTGGCGTCCGCGGTGGCCCACCTGGCGGGGCCGGAGGCGGTGTACGTGACGGGAGCGGAGCTCTCCGTGGACGGCGGGTACGCGGCGTGAGCGAGCGGGGCGGCCCGTACGCTGCGGCGCACCGTACCGCAGCGGCCTCCGGTGCGCCCCGTCCCGTCGCGCCCGGCGGCCCGGGTCATGTCTCGTCCAGCCGGCGTACGTCGTCCTCGTCCCACTTCCTGGTGTCGCGCGGCTGGGTGTAGGGCTCGGCCCCGGGCGGAAGTCCGCCGGCGATGGCCCGCTGGCGGACGGTCTCCGCGTCGAACTCCAGGCCGAGCAGGATCGCCAGATTGCTGATCCAGAGCCACACCAGGAAGACGATCACGCCGGCCATGGTGCCGTAGGTCTTGTTGTAGGAACCGAAGTTGGCGACGTAGAAGGCGAACCCGGCGGAGGCGGCCATCCAGATCGCCAGGGCGAGGACGCTGCCCGGGGTGATCCACCTGAAGCCCTTGACCCTGGCGTTCGGCGTCGCCCAGTACAGGATCGCGATCATCACCGTGACCAGCAGGACCAGCACCGGCCACTTCGCGATCGACCACACCGTCAGGGCCGTGTCGCCGACACCGAGCGCCTGCCCCGCGTGCCGGGCCAGGCTGCCGGTGAAGACGACGATCAGGGCACCGGCCACGGCGAGCAGCATCAGTACGACGGTGACGCCGACCCGCACCGGAAGGATCTTCCACACCGGGCGGCCCTCCGGCATGTCGTAGACGGCGTTGGCGGCCCGGACGAAGGCGGCCACGTACCCGGAGGCCGACCAGACGGCCAGGACGATCCCGACGACCGCCATGACCGAGCCGGCGCCGGCGTGGTTCTGCAGTTGCTCCACGGCCCTGGTGAGGATGTCCCGGGCGGAGCCCGGCGCCAAGTGCCTGAGGTTGGCCAGCACCTTGTCGGTGACCGACCGGCCGGCGATGCCCAGCAGCGACACCAGGACCAGCAGCGCCGGGAACAGGGCGAGGATCCCGTAGTAGGTCAGGGCGGCGGCCCGGTCGGTCAGCTCGTCGTCCTTGAACTCGCGCAGAGAACCCTTCAGCACGGCGCCCCAGGCCCCTCTGGGCAGGTGTGCCGGCGTGTCGGGCGCGGCCCGCTCCACCTGCGGACCCGGCCCGGCCTCCTCCGGCGCCGGCACACGCGAACCGTCGGCGCCGCCGTGGTGGCGCCCGGGAAGATGCAGCTTCGGCATACCGTCCGGGTAACCGCGGCCCGCGCTCTCACGCAGCGAAACCGTCGGATTCTGCCGCGCAGCCCCTGACGCGCGGGGTACTGGGAGCGAGAAGTGCGGTGTGCGGACGAAGTGCGGTGTACGGACGACGCCCAGGTGGTCGTCGGCGGACGCCTTGAGACGGCTCGGTGCCGTGGAGACAGCACAGCGGTGGGAAAGCGCGGAAGTGGAGGTGACGATGAGGTACGACGAGTTCCTCGCCCGTGTACGCGAGCGCGGCGAGTACGACAGCCCGCACGAAGCGGCGGAGGTCACGGAGGCCGTGCTGGGTGTGCTGGCCCAGCGCATCGGCCCGGGAGAGATCGAGGACCTCGCCTCCCAGCTGCCCGGGCCCCTCGGCCCCGGCCTGGCCGGCGCGAAGCAGTCGCAGCCGGAGCGCTTCGGGATCGAGGAGTTCCACCGCCGGGTCGCCGCGCGGGTCGGGGGCAGGCCGCGCACGGCCCAGTGGGACGCCGGTGCCGTGCTGACCACGGTCGCCGACAGCGTCAGCGGAGGAGAGCTGAACCAGGTCCTCAGCCAGCTCCCGTCGAGCTACGCCGCGCTGTTCGGCAAGCCGGAGCTGACCGACTGAGAGCGGCACCGCGCGTCACCGGCGGACCGGCGTGCCTGCCGATTGACCGGGTCGCCGGGGTGGGTTTTGATGTGGGCCATGCCGGGTGCAGCGCAGACGGGTGGAGCACGGAACGGGGCCGATCCGGTCCTGGCCTTCGCCACGCAGGAGGCGTGGGAGCGGTGGCTGGAGGAGCACCACACCGACGTGCCGGGCATCTGGCTGATGATCCCGAAGAGGGACTCCGGCCTTGCCGGCGTCGACTACGCGGGAGCGCTGGAGTCGGCGCTCTGCTTCGGCTGGATCGACGGGCAGAAGAAGAAGCTGGACGAGCGGCACTGGCTGCAGCGCTTCACCCCGCGCCGGCCGGGCGGCAAGTGGTCGAAGGTGAACCGGGAGAAGGCCACCGAGCTCATCGAGCAGGGCCGGATGCGCCCGGCCGGCCTGCGGGAGGTGGAGCGGGCCAGGGCGGACGGCCGCTGGGAGGCGGCGTACGAGGGTCAGCGCACGGCGACCGTGCCCGATGACCTGCGGGTGGCGCTGGAGGCGGCCCCGGAGGCGCGGGACTTCTTCGCGACGCTGGACAGCCGCAACCGGTACGCGATCCTGTACCGGATCCAGGACGCCAAGAGGCCGCAGACCCGGGCGGCCCGCATCGAGAAGTTCGTCGCCATGCTCGCCGCGCAGCAGAAGCTCCATCCCTGAGTCACCGCGCGGAACGCACTTGCTTCAAGCGCACTTGAACGTTCTGGCGTGCGGGTCGCGCCGGCCTGGGTGCACCAGCGGGCCGAGGTCCACGGCCTGCGGGCGGGAACGGCGCGGCGGGAGACCTGAAGCCGGGAGCGGGGAGAGGTTCGCGCAGGGGTTGGTCGGGACCGGGGAACGGCCTGTGCCCGCCCCGGAGTTCTGATCCGGGGCGGGCGGAGGACGACAAGCCGGTCACACGGCTCGGCGAGGACCTCAGTGGCCGTCGGCGAACCGCTTGAAGGCGGCCTTGGTGCCGGAGCCGGCGATGCCGTCGATGGGGCCGGTGTAGCCCCAGTACTGCTTCAGCAGGCGCTGCAGGCCCTGGATCGTGCCCTTGCCGACGATGCCGTCGATCGGGCCGGTGTAGCCCCAGTACTGCTTCAGGCAGCGCTGGAAGGCCTTCCAGCTGTTGGGGCCGAGCTGTCCGTCGATGGCCCCGGTGTAGTGCCAGTACGTCCTCAGCCAGCGCTGCACCTTCTTGGCCTGGGTGGCGTTCAGGCCGAGGTTGTTCACCGCCTGCGGAGTGACGGCCCCGGTGGTCACCGCCGGGTGGGCGGCGGCGGGCGCGGCGACGCTGGTGCCCGCGGCGGCGAGGCTGCCGGCGGCCAGGGCGACGGCGGTCGTGGCGGTGACAAGCGCCCTGGTCAGGATGTTCGTTCGCATGGTGTTCCCCCTGATGGTCGAGTGCCTCTCGGCACGGCACACAAGGTATGTGCCGGCGCCTTCCGCCGTCGCCAACCCGGGAGTTGACTCCCGTCTCCACCGGCCGCGGTAGGACGGCACGCCGTACAACCTGCGCGGTATCCGGGAGGGGGCACCTCGCGCGCCGCGGGGCGTGCACGCAGGAGTCGTCAGGTGACGCACGCGCGGCCCGGCCCACGAGTCCCGCGGCCACCACGAGCCTCCCCGTGGCCGTCAGGCCCACCGCCGGTACCGGTGGCGGGTCAGTGGCGGCGTGCGGCCCGTACGCCCAGGTGGCGTAGTGCGGCCACCGCTGCTCCGGCGCCGCACATGCCGTGCGCGCCGGGACCGGGAGGGGTCGCCGCCGAGCACAGGAAGACCCCTGGCAGGCCGGTCGAGTACGGCTCGGTGGTCGGGCGAGGGCCCAGGAGGAGCTGCGGGGTCGTCCGCGCCCCGGTGATGATGTCGCCGCCGGCGAAATTGGGATTGGCGGCGGCGAACCGGGCGGGCGGGGTGGCCCGGCGGCCCACGACGCGGTCGCGGACACCGGGGGCGAACCGCTCCAGCTGACGGAGTATCGCCTCGGTCGCGTCGCCGTCGTAGCCGTACGGCACATGGGCATAGGTGTAGACGGGGTGGATGTCACCCACCGAACGGGAGGGGTCCGCCAGGTACTGCTGGCCGACGAGCACGAAGGGGTGCTCGGGCATGCGGCCGGCCACCACGGCCCGCTCCGCGCCGGCCACCTCGGTGAGCGGGCCGCCGAGGTGCACGGTGCCGGCCCGGCGCGCGTGCTCGTTCCGCCAGGGCACGCCGCCTTCGACGGCCAGGTCGAGCTTGAAGACGGCGGGGGCACGCCGGAACCGCCGGTAGGCACCGCGCACCCGGGCCGGGAGCCGGTCGCCGTAGAGGGCGGCGACCTGGCCGGGGTCGAGGTCGAGGAGGGTGACGTCGGCGGACGGCAGCTGCCGGGGGTCGGTGACGCGCACCCCGGTGTGGACGGTGCCTCCGTGCCTCCGCAGTACGCGTTCCATGCTGCGGGCGATGGACTGTGAGCCGCCCTCGGCCACGGCCCAGCCGGCGGCATGGCCCGCGGTGAGGATGCCGAGCCCGATCGCCGAGGTGAACGGGCGCGACAGCGGACGGAAGGCGTGTGCCGCCACGCCCGCCCACAGGGCCCGCGCCCGCCGGGTGGTGAAGAGGCGGGCCAGGAGGGAGGCGGGAAGCGCGGTCGGCATGCCGAAGCGGGCGAGCGCCAGCGGGTGTGTGGGGATGCGCAGCAGGGGACCCATCACATCGTGTGCCAGGGCGTCCCAGTGACGCACCGGGCCGGCGAGGAGCGCGCGGTACCGGTCACCGTCCGGGCCGAGCATGCGGGCGGTGTCCGCCACCGAACGCAGCAGCACCCCGGCGCTGCCGTCGTCCAACGGGTGCACGCAGTCGATGTCCGGCAACAGCCAGCGCAACCCGTGCCGTTCGAGATCCAGCGCGCGCAGCGCCGGGGAGCTGACGGCCATGGGATGGACGGCCGAACAGCAGTCGTGCAGGAGTCCCGGCACGATCGCCTCGTCACTGCGGGTCCCTCCGCCGACCTCGTCCGCCGCTTCCAGGAGCGTAACGTCCAGTCCCGCCTTGGCGAGGAGAGCGGCGGCGGCCAGGCCGTTGGGCCCGCCGCCGACCACCACGGCGGAGGTCATGGGGCGCACCTCGGCGTGAGAGCGGCCGAGCGGGCGGGAGGGGGCGTCATCGGTCTCATGGGTCCGAGTCTGGCGGTGCCCCGGCCCGACGTCCCATGAATCCGGCGGCGCGCACGAGAAGGGCGCCGGTCCGCGATGGTGCCGGCGCCCATGGTCCTGTCCGTGTCCGTCAGGTCTTCAGCACTGGGGCCGTTTGCCGTGGTTGGCGGCGTGGCCGCGTCGCGACTTCTTCTTCCGGCGTCGCTTCGAGGACATGGGAGCCTCCTGGAGGGGAGCGGGAAACCGGCGAAACAAAACACCTGAAGACACCGTATATCGTGACACATGGCACCTCCACCGCAGCCGCCGCCACGACCGCGGACACGGGGCGGTGCCACCTCGCATTCTCGTTGATACGATGCGAAAAGTGCCGGAATGATGTAAATCCTCCCCTGGACAGAGGAGCCGGAATGACCGGTGACCCGGAGCCGATCAGCGCCGCTGCCCGCCACGCGCTGGAGCAGGAGCTGGCCGACCTGCGTGACGAGCGCCGGCTCGTCGCCGGCACCCTGCGGGACACCACGGAGGTGGGCGACCAGGCCGACCAGGCCGACCAGTTGCAGCGCGCCGATCAGCTCGACCGCCTGGACCGCCGTATCGGGACCATCACCGAGCGGCTGCGCCAGGCCGATGTCGCCGGGCCCGCCCCGACGGACGTGGTCGGCGTGGGCAGCACGGTCACCGTCCGCTTCCCGGACGGCTCGGTGGAGACGCTGCGGATCGGCGAGCTCGCCGAGGCCCTGGACCAGAACCTGGTCACCTCCGACAGTCCGCTCGGCCGCGCGCTGCTCGGACACCGCCCCGGTGACTCGGTCCACTTCGACACACCCGACGGCCCGTCGAGCGTGGTCGTGGTGTCGATCGGGGAGACCGGGGAGCAGAGCGGGCACGGCTGACCGGCGCCACGTCGGCGGACCCCGTCACCTCTCCGGCGACGCGGCCCCCGCCCCGGCGGGCTCACCGGAGTCGCTGCTCTTGCGGACCCGGCAGTGGAGGGAGTCGTGTTCGACGTCGGCGACGATGGTGTCCCCGGGCTCGGCATCGCCGCTCAGCAGGAGGGTCGCGATCCGGTTGTCGAGTTCCGCCTGGATCGTGCGGCGCAGCGGCCGGGCACCGAACTCGGGCTGGTGGCCGTGCGCGATGAGCAGCCTCTTCGCCGCCTCGGTCACCTCCAGCGCCATCCCCTGGGCGTGGACGCGGCGTTTGCTCCGGTCCAGCAGATGGTCCACGATCTTCCCGAGATCGTCCTCGGTCAGCCCGTGGAAGATGATGATGTCGTCGATCCGGTTGAGGAACTCCGGCAGGAACCTGGTCCGCAGGTCCTCCATCAACTCGTCCTTCAGCTCCGACACATCACCCTTGTGGTCCAGGATCCGGTGCGCGCCGATGTTGGACGTCATGATGACCACGCAGTGCCGGAAGTCGACGGTGCGGCCCTGGGCGTCGGTGAGCCGGCCGTCATCCAGGATCTGCAGCAGGGTGTTGAAGACGTCCGGGTGCGCCTTCTCCACCTCGTCGAACAGCACCACGCTGTACGGCCGGCGGCGCACCTTCTCGGTCAGCTGGCCCGCCTCCTCATAGCCCACGTATCCGGGAGGGGCACCCACGAGCCGGGCAACGGTGTGCTTCTCCTGGAACTCGCTCATGTCGAACCGGATCATCCGGTCCTCGTCCCCGAACAGCAACGCCGCGAGCGTCTTGGCGAGTTCGGTCTTGCCGACACCCGTGGGGCCGAGGAAGAGGAAGGATCCCACCGGCCGGTCCGGATCCCCCATGCCCGCGCGGTTGCGCCGTACCGCCTGGGAGACGGCGGTGACGGCCTCGTCCTGGCCGACGATCCGGGCGTGCATCTCCTCCTCGAGCCTCAGCAGCTTCTCCCTCTCGCTCGCCGTCAGCTGCGACACGGGGATCCCCGTACGGCGGGAGACGATGTCGGCGATGTCGTCGGCCGTCACCGACACCACGCCCTCGCGGCGTTCCTCGATGCCGGCGAGTTCGCCCTCCGCCTCGGAGATCTGCCGCTTCAGCTCCGAGGCCTTCTCGAAGTCCTCCACGCTGACGGCCTGGTCGAGTTCGCGGCGGAGCCGGGCGATGCGGTCCTCGCGGCTGACCACCTCCGTGGACCTGCCCACGCTGCGCAGCCGCACCCGGGCTCCGGCCTGGTCCATCACGTCGATGGCCTTGTCGGGCAGGAAGCGGTCGGTGACGTAGCGGTCGGTGAGTTCCGCCGCGGCCGTCAACGCACCGTCGTCGAACCGGACTTGGTGGTGCGCCTCGTAGGCGTCCCGCAGACCCTCCAGGATCTGCACCGTCTCCTCCACCGTCGGCTCCGGCACCATCACCGGCTGGAACCGCCGCTCCAGCGCCGCGTCCTTCTCCACGTACTTGCGGTACTCGTCGATCGTCGTGGCGCCCACGACATGGAGTTCACCGCGGGCGAGGGCGGGCTTGAGCATGTTGCCCGCGTCCATCGCCCCCTCCCCCGTCGCCCCCGCGCCCACGACGGTGTGGAGTTCGTCGATGAACAGGATGATCCGGCCCTTCGCGGCCTGGACGTCCTCGATGACCTTCTTCAACCGCTCCTCGAACTGGCCCCGGTACTGTGCCCCCGCCACCATCCCCGACAGGTCCAGCGCCACGACCCTCTTGTCCTTGAGGCTGTCGGGTACCTCACCGGCCACGATCCGCTGCGCCAGCCCCTCCACGATCGCCGTCTTGCCCACACCGGGCTCACCGATCAGCACCGGGTTGTTCTTCGACCGCCGGGAGAGGATCTCGACGGTCTGCTCGATCTCCTCCGCGCGCCCCACCACCGGATCCAGCTTCCCCGCCTTCGCCTCCTCGGTCAGATCCCGGCCGAACTCGTCCAATGTCGTCGCCGGCGTCTTCTTCCGTTCGGCGGGAGCTCCCTCGCCGCGCGCGGCCTGTTCGGTCAGATCCGCCAGTTTTCCCGTGTCCATGCCCTCGGCGCGCAGCAGCCTGGCGGCGCCCGTGTCGCTGTCGCCCAGCAGGGCGCCGAGGAGGTGCTCGGGACCGATGTACGAGACACCGGCCGCCTGGGACCGGGCGTAGGCGGCGCCGAGCGTGCGCTTGGCCGCCGGGGTGAGGCCGGGCTGCGCGGACGGTTCGCCGGACTCCTTTGGCAGGATCTTGGCGATCTCGGCCGCCAGCGCGTCGGGGTCGACGTCCAGCTGGGAGAGCAGTCTCCGGGACGGTTCGACCTTGGTGGCGGCCCACAGCAGATGTTCGGTGTCCAGGTCCGACGTGCCGTCCTCGACCGCCCGCCGCGCGGCGAGGTTGAGCAGTTCCTGCGACGACTCGGTCAGCAGCCGGCCGATGGGCACCCGCTGCACCGCGGGAGGCGATGACGCCGGTGACATCCCGAAGAAGCGGTTGAACAACTCGCTGAAGGGATCCGACGAACCGAACGGTGCACCGAACGACATCGACATGGCAGCTCCTGGGCGCGGAGGTCGACATCCGCGGGATGGTTGTTCCGGAGTGGGGTCCGTAATCACTGAACCCCGGTGGGCACGGCGCCGCAAACGGAGGACACGGAACGGGGGCCGTTACAGTCCGGGGTACGGGCCCGGGCTGGCGTCGCGGGGTGGGGTCGGGTACACCCGTGCCGTGCTCTTTCGTCAGCTGGAATACCTCGTCGCCCTCTCCCGGGAGCGGCACTTCGCCCGTGCCGCCCAGGCCTGCTACGTCTCCCAGCCCGCCCTGTCGGAGGCGCTGCGCAAGCTGGAGGAGGAACTCGACGTACCGCTGGTGCGACGCGGCCGCAAGTACGAGGGCCTCACTCCGGAGGGAGAGCGCATCGTCGTGTGGGCCCAGCGGATCCTCGCCGACCGTGACGCCCTCAAGGACGAGGTCGACGTCCTGCGCAGCGGCCTGAGCGGCCGGATGCGGATCGGTACGGTGCCGACCGCCTCCGGTGCCGTCGCCCAGCTGACCGGCCCGTTCTGCGCGGCGCACCCGCTGGTCACGGTCGAGGTCAGCGCCGACATGCAGTCGGTGGACATCCTGCGGCAGCTGCAGAACTTCGAGCTCGACGCCGGGGTCACCTATCTGCGCGAGGACGTGTCGGAGGGCTTCCACACGGTTCCGCTGTACCGGGAGCGGTACGTCCTGCTGCTCACCGCCGCCGACGGCCTGGCCCGGCGTACGACCGCCACCTGGGCGGAGGCCGCACGGCTGCCGCTGTGCATGCTGACCCCGGCCATGCAGGGCCGCCGGGTACTGGACGAGCTGTTCGCGCGGGCGGGGACGCAGCCCTCGCCCCGGCTGGAGACCGACTCCGTGGCGGCGCTGTTCGCCCATGTGCGGACCGGCCGGTGGGCCGCCGTCGTGCCGCATGCCTGGCTCCATGTGTTCGGTGTGCCGCACGGCATGCGCACGGTGCCGCTGGTCGAGCCCACCGCGGCGGTGCCGGTGGGGCTGGTGATCGCCGCCCGCGAACCGGGTTCGGTGATGGCGAGGGCGCTGACGGACATCGCCCGCTCCACCGACGTGGCCTCGGCCCTGGAGCGCGTGCCGGGGGATCCGGGGCGGTAGCCGACGGTGCCGGGGCCGGGCGGGGATGCGCGGCGGTAGCCGACGGTGCCGGGGCCGGGCGGGGATGCGGCCCGCCGGTGTGCGCCGACGGCGCCGCCCTCGGATCCGGTGTGCGCCGATGGCACCAGCCAGGATGCGATGTGCGTCGATGGCACCAGCCAGGATGGGGTGTGCCGGTGTGCGTCGCCGGTGCCGTGGGAACGGCCGGTCCTCGTCCGCTGCTCGCCGCATCGAGCCCTCGGCCGGTTCTGCGGGGCGCGGGAGCGGCAGCGGCAGCGGCAGCGGCAGCGGCAGCGGCAGCGGCAGCTCCGGGACGCTCCCCCGGTTGCCCCGATCCCCCGGTTGCCCCCGCACCGGCCCCGGCGCCACCACCGCCCCGCGCCGGACGACATCAACCCCCGTCAGCCCGCCGGCTGCGGCCGGAACCGCTCCGCACCGGCGTACATGTTCATCGACGTACCGCGCAGAAAGCCGACCAGGGTCAGCCCGCTGCCGGCCGCAAGGTCCACGGCCAGCGAGGAGGGGGCCGAGACGGCCGCCAGCAGGGGGATCCCGGCCAGTTCGGCCTTCTGCACCAGCTCGAAGGAGGCGCGGCCGCTGACCATCAGCATGGTGCCGCGCAACGGCAGCGGTCCTCGGCGGCCAGGGTGTCCGGCCGGGCGGAGGGCACTCCGTCGCGGAGCCGGAGCACCGGCCGCCGTACCGTCACGCGTCCCACGGTGCTGTCCCGCGCGTCGGCTCCAGGCGGATCAACACGCCCTTGGACGTGGGGGTGTTGCTGATGTCGGCGACGCTGTCCAGTGGCACCAGGACGTTGGTCTCGGGGTAGTAGGAGGCCGCGGAGCCCCGGCTGGTGGGGTAGGCGACGACGCGGAAGTCCTCCGCCCGGCGCTCCAGCCCGTCGTGCCAGACCGTGACGAGGTCCACCCGGTCGCGGTCGGCGAACCCGAGGGCGGTCAGGTCGGCGGGGTTGACGAGCACCACGCGGCGGGCGTTGTGGATGCCGCGGTAGCGGTCGTTCATCGCGTACGGGATGGTGTTCCACTGGTCGTGGGAGCGCAGTGTCTGCAGCAGCAGGTGGCCCTCGGGGATGTGCGGCATCGTGAACTCGTTGACGGTGAAGACCGCCTTGCCGCTCGGGGTGCGGAACACGCGCCGGTTGACCGGGTTGGGCAGCCGGAAGCCGCCGGGCCTGGCCACCCGGGCGTTGAAGTCCTCGAAGCCCGGGACGACGCGGGAGATGCGGTCGCGGACCGTGGCGTAGTCCGCCTCGAAGTCCTCCCAGGGGATGGCGGGTGTGTCGCCGAGTGTGCGGCGGGCCAGCCGGCTGATGATCGCGACCTCGCTGAGCAGGTGCGGGGAGGCCGGGGCCAGGCGTCCGCGGGAGGCGTGCACCTCGCTCATGGAGTCCTCGACGGTGACGAACTGCTCACCGGACGCCTGGATGTCGCGGTCGCTGCGGCCGAGGGTGGGCAGGATGAGGGCGGTGTCACCGCAGACCGTGTGGGAGCGGTTGAGCTTGGTGGAGATGTGCGCGGTGAGCCGGCACCGGCGCATCGCCTCCTCGGTGACATGGCTGTCGGGGGTGGCCCGGACGAAGTTGCCGGCGACGCCGAGGAAGAGTTTCGCCGTGCCGTCGCGCATGGCCCGGATGCCGTCCACCGAGTCCAGTCCGTGCCGTGCGGGCGGGGTGAAGCCGAACTCGCTTCCCAGGGCGTCGAGGAACGCCTGGGGCATGCGCTCCCAGATGCCCATCGTGCGGTCCCCCTGGACGTTGCTGTGACCGCGCACCGGGCACACGCCGGCGCCCGGCCTGCCGATGTTGCCGCGCAGCAGCAGGAAGTTGACGACTTCGCGGATGGTGGGAACGCCGTGCTTGTGCTGGGTGAGGCCCATGGCCCAGCAGACGATGATGTTTCGGCTGCGCAGGACCTGGTCGTGGACGGCCTCGATCTCCTCGCGGCTCAGCCCGGTCGCGGCCAGGACGTCCTCCCAGGCGATCTTCCGGGCGTGATCGGCGAAGTCGGCGAAGCCGGTGGTGTGGGCACCGATGAAGGCGTGGTCGAGTACGGTGCCGGGGCGTTCGTCCTCGGCCTCCAGCAGCAGCCGGCCCAGTGCCTGGAACAGGGCGAGGTCACCGCCGGGGCGTATCTGCAGGAACCGGTCGGCCATCGCGGTGCCCCGGCCGATCACTCCGCGTGCCTTCTGCGGGTGCTTGAAGCGGATGAGTCCCGCCTCCGGCAGCGGGTTGACCGCGATGACCTTGCCGCCGTTGCGCTTGGTCTCCTCCAGCGCGGTCAGCATCCGCGGATGGTTGGTGCCCGGGTTCTGTCCGACGACGAAGACGAGGTCCGCGGTGTGGATGTCGTCCAGGGACACGCTGCCCTTGCCGATGCCCAGCGTTTCCGTCAGCGCGGAACCGCTGGACTCGTGGCACAGGTTGGAGCAGTCCGGCAGGTTGTTGGTGCCGTAGGCGCGGGCGAAGAGCTGCAGCAGGAAGGCGGCCTCGTTGTTCAGCCGGCCCGAGGTGTAGAAGAGGGCCTCGTCCGGGGAGTCCAGCCGGCGGAGCTCTCCGGCGAGCACGTCGAGCGCCTCGTCCCAGCCGATCGGTTCGTAGTGTGCCGCGCCGGGCCGCTTGATCATGGGCTCGGTCAGCCGGCCCTGCTGGTTGAGCCAGTAGTCCGACTTCCCGCCCAGTTCGGGGATGGAGTGCCGGCGGAAGAACTCGGCGGTGACCCGTCGCGAGGTGGCTTCGTCACTGATGTGCTTGGCGCCGTTCTCACAGTATTCGTTGCGGTGCCGCTTGCCCGGTGCCGGCTCCGGCCAGGCGCACCCCGGGCAGTCGAATCCCTTGACCTGGTTGATGTTCAGCAGGGTCAGCGCGGTGCGCCGTACAGTCGTCTGCCCCAGCGAGTACTCCAGCGCGTGCGTCACCGCCGGGACACCGGTCGCCCAGCGCTTGGGCGGGGTGACCGACAGATCGTCGACGGGGTCCTCGATGCCGCTCATGGTCCGGTCCGCCTCTTTCTCCGATGGGCACTGCGGGGCAGCATCCGCCTCTGTTCGGGGACACGTCAAAGAGGTGTTCTCGATGGCGTGATAGGCGCCGGTTATCAGACGGGCGGCGCCTGACGGCAGACGAACGAGGCCTCTTGGACTTCCTCGCTCCGGGCCGCGCGCAGCCGGGAACGGGCCCGCGCCATGCCCGGTCCTGCGTCGGGCGGCCACTGCCCGCGGTCCCCCGCACGTCGGCCGTGCCCATCGCCACCGGCCGGCCGGTCCGCGGTGGACGTGCTGCGGCCGCCCGGCCGTTGAAACCAGGCGTCCCCCCGTACGGCGTGCCGGGTCGCCCGGGGCTAGCGTGGTGGGATGGAGCACGAGGTGACGGAGGCCGACACCGCGGTGTCGCTGGGCAGCGGTGACGTGCCCGTTCTCGCCACGCCCCGGCTGATCGCCTGGATGGAGGCGGCCACCGTGCGGGCCGCCAGCGCCTTCACCGGGTCCGGCCAGACCACTGTCGGCACCGCGGTGCGGGTCCGGCATCTGCGGGCCACGCCGGTCGGTGGCCAGGTGGAGGTGAGCGCCGAGCCGTCCGCCTCCGGCACGGGCGGGTGGCTCACGTTCGTGGTGCGGGCCGTCGACGGCTCGGGTGAGCTGGTGGCCACGGGCGAGATCGACCGGACTGTCGTCGACCGGCAGCGGTTCCTCGCGCGCATGCCGGGCTCGGCGGACCGCTGACCGGCAGGTACGTCACGCGGGCGTGTGTCCCCGGAGGTACGCGCGCACGGCCGGCGGGAGTGCGGCATCGCCGGTCTCGGAGATCGGCACCCAGCGCACCTGCTCCGGCGCGAGACCGGCCCCGTCCGACGGGGACTCGCTCAGCAGCTGGCACACCACCGCCGACGCCCCGTCCGCTGCCGCCGCGTCGGGCGGGGTCAGGGGCTCGGTGCCGTCGACGAGGTAACCGGTGAGTTCGTAGACGACGCGCGCCGCGGTGGCCTCGGCCGGCTCGGCCGGTTCGGGGGTACCGGACGGCAGTGCCCAGCCGTGGCCGTCCGCCACGAGCAGCAGCCGTCCGTCGTACAGGACGACCGCCTGCACCACGCCGTCGGCGGGCTCCAGTGTCATGACCGACCAACCCCTCCCCGGCGCGCTCGGCCGGTTCTCCTCCCCCTACCCAGGGCCGGCCGGTCATGCACCGGTGCCGTGCCGCTTCCCGGTGTTCTGGGCCGGTTCCCGGTCGACGGTGACCGGGGTCAGTACAGCACCGGCAGGTCCCCGGGCCGTACCCGCACGGTCACCGGGAGGGTGGCGTCGACCTCGCCGTCCGCGCCGTAGGGGACGGGCCGGTTCGCCTCGATGCGCAGTTCCCTGCCGCGCAGCACGCGTACTTCCGGACGGTGCACATGACCGCCCGTCTTCAGCTCGTTCATGAGGGTGAAGAACAGCCGGCGCGGTGCCTCGCGGATCAGCACCACGTCCAGCAGGCCGTCGTCGACGCGCGCGTCGGGGGCGATGAGCCGACCGGAGCCGTAGTAGGGGGAGTTGGCGGCGACGACGGTGTAGCCGCGGTGAGTGTGTTCCTCACCGTCCACGGTGACGCGGTAGTCGGCCGGCCGCCAGGTGGTGACGGCGCGCAGGCCGCCCGCGTAGTAGGAGGCGGAACCGCGCAGCAGCCGGGCGTGGTTGGCGTGCCGGTTGGCCACCGCGTCCACGCCGGCGTAGACACTGCCCAGGACCACGGTGCGCGGGTGGACGGCCGACTCCACCTCGATGGTGTCGACCGGCCGGGGCTCGGCGTGCAGCAGGATCCCGGCGAGTGCGGCGGGGTCGGCGGGCAGGTTCAGGGCGCGGGCGAAGTCGTTGCCGCGTCCCGCGGGCACCAGGCCGAGGACGGTCCCGGTGCCGCTCAGCGCGCCGCCGATGCCGCCCGCGATGCCGTCGCCGCCGACCGCCAGGACGATCCGGCCGCGCTCACCGGCGCGGCGGGCGATGTCCTGGGCGTGGGCGAGGCTGTGGCTGTACTCCGTTTCGAGCTCGGCTCCGGCCTCGCGCAGCAGCCGGGCGAGGTGCAGCAGTGTCGCCGCCCCGGTGGAGCCGCCCGCAGTGGGGTTGACGACGGCGGTGAACTGTCGCATCGGTGTGCCTCCGAAGCAGGCGGATCGGGTGTGATCGGTCGACGGGTCGGTGGACTGGTGGGTTCGGCCGGCGGATGTGTGGGTCAGTCGATGGGGAGCAGGACGCCGGGGTTGAGGACGCCCTCGGGGTCCAGGCGGCGCTTGACGGCGCGCAGGGCCGAGATGCCGAGCGGTCCGGCCTCGCGCACGTACCAGTCGCGGTGGTCGGTGCCGACGCCGTGGTGGTGGGAGATGGTGCCGCCGGCCGCCAGCACGGCCTCGTTGGCCGCGTGCTTGGCGGGCGTCCAGTGTGCCACCGGGTCCTCGCCCTGGGCGCTGACGACCGTGAAGTAGAGCGAGGCGCCGTTCTCGTACACGTGGGAGATGTGGCACATGACCAGGGGCGGGGTGCCGGCCTCGGTGAGGGTCTCGGTGAGGGCGGTGCGTACGGCCGCGTACAGGTCGGGGATGCGGGACCAGAAGGCGGCGGTCTCCAGGGTCTCGGCGAAGGCGCCGACGTCGAGCAGGGCGTCGCGCAGGTACGGCGCGGAGAAGCGGCCGTGGGCCCAGCGTTCGCCGGGTTCCGCACCGAGGAGGGTGCCGCCGCAGGCGGTGAGGACGGCCGCCGCCTGTTCCCGGCGCCGCGCGGTGTCCTCGGCCGTGCCCTCGTAGCCGGTGATGGCCAGGCAGCCGGCCGCGCTCTGCGACAGGTCGCCGCCGATGGCGTCGGGCTGGGCCAGGCCGATGAGGGTCTCGGTCTCGTCGGACAGCCGGAGCACGGTCGGCCGGGGTCCGTCCTGGGCGAGCCTGCGCAGGGCGGCGGCGCCCTCCTCGAAGGAGGCGAACCGCCAGCCCTCGTAGATCCGCGCCTGCGGCAGCGGGCGGATCCGCACGGTGACGGAGGTGATGACACCGAAGGCGCCCTCCGAGCCGAGGACCAGCTGGCGCAGGTCGGGTCCCGCGGCGGAGCGCGGGGCGCGGCCGGTCTCGATGGTGCCCTCGGGGGTGGCGAGGGTCAGGCCGAGGACCATCTCGTCGAAGCGGCCGTATCCGGCGGACGCCTGGCCGCTGGAGCGGGCGGCCGCGAAGCCGCCGATGGTGGCCCACTCGAAGGACTGGGGGAAGTGACCCAGGGTGAAGCCCTGTTCGGCGAGCAGGGCCTCGGCCTCGGGGGCACGCAGACCGGGCTGGAGCACGGCGGTGCGCGAGACCGGGTCCAGGTCGAGCAGGCCGTTCATGCGGCGCAGGTCCAGCGCGATGAACGCACTGCGCTGGGGGGCGAGTCCGCCGACGACCGAGGTGCCGCCGCCGAAGGGGACGGCGGCGAGGCCGTGCGCGGCGCAGGCGCGCAGGACGGCGAGGACCTCGTCGTGGGAGCCGGGCAGCACCACGGCCTGCGGGACGTCCGAGAAGTCCCCGGCGCGGACGCGCAGGAGGTCGGGGGTGGACTTGCCGCGGGTGTGCCGGATGCGGCTCTCGCTGTCGGTGCGGACGTGGTCCGCGCCGCCGACGGCCTCGGCGAGCGCCTTGAGCGCGGCGCGCGCGGCTGTGGGGGCGGGCAGGTCGATGTCCTCGAGGGTGAGGGCGGGCGCGGTGCGGGGCTTGACCCCGAGCAGGTCGCGCAGCAGTCCGGTCACCGAGTCGGGCAGCGGGGCCGCCTTGGCCGGGTCGCCCCAGCCGTTCCACAGCATGTCCATTGAACGGTCGTCCTCACAGGTCGGTGTGCTCGATGTTGCTCGGTGTACTCGGTTCGCGCGACGGCCGGCGGGCCGTCTCCGGGGACGGTGTCTGCTGCGCCCGACCCCGGGGCGTTACACTGTGACACATGACGCCTATTCGTCACAACGGCTCGGACAACGATCAGGTGCTCGACGCGGTGCGCGACTGTGTGCTGGCCGTCGGGGTCCGCCGCACCACCCTCGCCGACGTGGCCCGCCGCGCCGGTGTCTCGCGGATGACGCTGTACCGGCGCTGGCCGGATCTGCGGACCCTCGTGGGCGACCTGATGACCCGCGAGTGGATCGACGTGGCCACCCGGGCGATCCCCGAGCCCGGCTCCGGCACGGACACCCGCACCCGGATCGTGGACGGCCTGGTGTCGGGCGTCGAGGCCTTCCGGGCGCACCCGCTCTTCCGCAAGATCGTCGACGTCGATCCGGAACTGCTGCTCCCCTATGTGCTCGACCGCCGTGGAGCGAGCCAGGAGGCGCTGCTGGCGCTGCTGGCCGACGGGCTGCGCGAGGGCCACGCGGACGGTTCCGTGCGCCCCGGGCATGTCGAACGGCAGGCCCGCGCGCTGCTGTTGACCGTGCAGTCCTTCACCCTGTCCCTGCGCACGATGACCGACGAGGACGACCCGGAGCTCGACTCCGCGGCCTTCCTCGGCGAGTTGCGCACCCTCCTGGAGAGGACCCTCACGCCATGAGCCACACCCGGGCCGGCGCCGGCTCGTCCCTGAGCGCACACCGCCGCAGGCGCGAACTGGCCGAGGCCACCGACGGCAGGGTGGTCGACGTCCTGGTCGTCGGGCTCGGCGCCACCGGGGCCGGAGCCGCCCTGGACGCGGCGGCCCGCGGTCTTGACGTCGCCGCGGTGGACGCCCACGACCTGGCCTTCGGCACCTCCCGCTGGAGCTCGAAGCTCATTCACGGCGGGCTGCGCTATCTGGCCTCCGCGCAGTTCGACGTCGCGCACGAGAGCGCGGTCGAGCGCGGGGTGCTGATGACCCGGACGGCCCCGCACCTGGTGGCCGCCCAGCCGTTCGTGCTGCCGCTGACCCCGCTGGTGTCCCGGGCCCAGGCCTCGCTGGCGTGGGCCGGGTTCCGCGCCGGGGACATGCTGCGGCTGGCCGCCCGGACCCCCCGCCAGGTCCTGCCCGCCCCACGCCGGCTGTCGGCGACGGAGGCCAGGCACCTGGCGCCCGCGGTCCGGCCGGCCGGACTGCGCGGCGGACTGCTGTCCTGGGACGGCAAGGTGGCCGACGACGCCCGGCTGGTGACTGCCCTGGCCAGGACGGCCGCCGCGCAGGGCGCCCGGGTGCTGACCCGGGTCAGGGTGCTGGAGCTGACCGGCACCGGCGCCCGGATCCGCGACGAACTCACCGGCGACGAGGGCGAGATCAGGGCCCGCGCGGTCATCAACGCGACCGGGGTGTGGGCGGGCGACCTCGTCGAGGGCATCCGGATCCGGCCCTCCCGCGGCACCCATCTGGTGCTGCGCTCGGAACGGCTCGGCACCCTGCCGGCCGGCCTGCACATCCCCATACCCGGCGAGACCAACCGCTTCGTCCTGGTCCTGCCCCAGGGCGACGGCCGGGTGTACGTCGGTCTCACCGACGAACCGGTCGAGGGCGGGATCCCGGACGTCCCTGACGTGCCCGAGACGGACATCGGTTTCCTGCTGGACGTGCTGGGCTCGGTCCTGGACACGCCGGTCACCCGGGAGGAGGTCGTCGGCGCCTTCGCCGGTCTGCGCCCCCTGCTGGACACCTCCGCGCTCGACGGCCGCGACGGCGAACCCGCCCGCACCTCCGACATCTCCCGCCGGCACGCGGTGCTGACGTCCCCCGACGGCATCACGACGATCGTGGGCGGCAAGCTCACCACCTACCGGCGGATGGCCCAGGACGCCGTGGACGCCGCGACCGCCGCGCGGGGCCTCCCCGCCCCGCCCTCCCCCACCGCCACGCTTCCCCTGGTCGGCGCCGCCGCCCCCGGACGGCTGCGCGGCCTGTCCGCGCCCCGGCGCCTGATCCGCCGCTACGGCACCGAGGCCGAGGCCGTCCATGCCCTCGCGGCCGACGACCCCGCCCTGGCCGAGCGGGTGCTGCCCGGCCATCCGGTCACCCGCGCGGAACTGCTGTGGGCGGTCCGGCACGAGGGCGCGCTGGACGAGTCGGATCTCCTGGACCGCCGTACCCGCATCGGACTGGTCCCGGAGGACCGCGCCGAGGTGCTCCCGGTGGCGCGGGAGGTGCTGGCGGAGGCCGAGAGCGTACGCCCCTGACGGCTCACGTCCGGTTCTGCCGGAGCGCGCGGGCACGCCCGTCAACGTCCCGGCAGAGCACGGAAGTTGCCGACGGAGGCGACGGCGTGCGGACCTGAGGCACGGGGGGACGGCCTCCCCTGAGGCACCGACCCGACCGCCCCGCGGGACGTGGCCGCCCGGCGGCGGTGAGGGCGTCACAGCAGGCGGCGGATGTCGCCGCGGATGCGGTAGAAACCGCCGGCCGCCGGGTGCAGGGCGTCCACGACATAGCGGGCGCCCGGCTCGCGTATCGCGCGCGGGAACTGGACGTTCCAGGAGGTGTCGTAGCCCTCGGACACCACGTGCACCCGGAGCCGGCCGCCCTCCCGCACGCACTCCACCACCACGGCTCCGGTCGGAGCCTGCGCGACGGTGGACACGGCGGCCACGGCGGTGGCGGGCTGGTAGGTCGGCAGGGCCGCGGCGAGCTTGACGTCCCGCGCCACCGGCACCGTGCCCTGCTGGGCCGCGGCGATGGCCGGCTCGCTCGCGTCGACGCACACCAGCGAGCCGTCGGTGGTCACCAGGTACAGCCGCTCGTCGCGGTACTGCATCGACAGCGCCGAGCCGCCGCCCGTGCCCAGCTTCCACAGGCGCGTGCCCTGCCGGTCGAAGCAGTAGACGGAGGACGCGGCGTCCCCGGCGAAGACGAACCGGCCGCCCGGGGAGGTGGCACATGAGTAGACCGCGCTGTCACAGGCGTAGGTCGCCTCGATGGCGCCGGTCGCCTTCGACAGCCGCTGGACCACGCGGTGGCCCGTGCCCGCGTAGACGGCGTCGTCCTCCTGCCAGCCGAACAGCACGCTGCCCCCGGTGGCCGTGTGCCACAACTCGCCACTGCCGTCGGGCGCGTAGGCGGTGACGCCACGGTGGTGGCCGTGGTAGACGGCGCGGTCGTCGGCGCGCACCATCCAGGCGTGTTCGCCCTGGCTGCGGCGGGCCCACTGGTGTTCGTCCTCGTGGTCGATGACGGTCAGCCGGCCGTCGCGGTCGGACACGTTCAGGACGCCCTCGTGGATGTCCAGCCAGAAGATGTCGACGTCGGCGGCGATGTCGTACGCGGCGAACGGCAGCTTGGAGGAGAGGTCGTAGACCTTGCCGTCGTCGCAGCCCGCGTAGATCCAGAAGTCGTCGGCGACCAGGCACTTCACGCCGTCCGGCAGGCCGAAACGGGCGAGGACGGCGCCGTCGTGGCCGAGGGTGTAGACGTCACCCGCCTGGTTGCCGACCCAGCAGTGTGTGTCGTCGACATGGATGCCGAAGGCGGCGGAACCCGTACGGAACCGCCACAGGACCGGTGCCACGGCCCGCGCGGTGGACGGGGCCGAACTGACCTGACGCCGGGTCACCGGGCGCGGGGCGCGCTGCCCCTGGACTGCCGGGGCGTATCCCTTGCGGACCTTCTCCCCCACTTTCCTGGCGGCTGCCGCCTTTGCCTTCTCCGCGGTCGGGAAGGTCGTCGTCTGGATCTGACCGGTGGCGCCGATCCTGCCGTACCGCACCGTCACCACCAAGCCGTCGACGGTCACTTCGTAGAACTTGTGGGCGCCGCCGCCCTCCTGCGACAGCTCCAGATACGTCGTCGACACCGCGGAAGCCGTGGTCATGGCACACCCCTCCCCCAGGACGGACCGGCGGCCTTCCCCGCGGGTCCTCACTGATCAAACCGTAAGGCCGACCACTGACAACGGCCCGGGCCCGCGGTGCGGCGCCGGTTCACCGCCCGCGCAGAATCCGAGGAACCCCACGCGCCGCAAATCCGGTCACCCGGCGATGAGTTCGGCGAACCTCGCGGCGTCGATGTTGCCGCCCGAGGCGATGACGCCGATGCGGGGCGGGAGTTCGCCGGCGCGGCCGGCCAGGAGTGCGGCGAGTCCGGTGGCCCCGCTGGGTTCGAGGACGATCTTCAGGCGTTCGAAGGCGAAGCGCATGGCGGTGACGATCTCCGCGTCGCTGACGAGGGCGATGGCGTCGACCAGGCGCCGGTTGATCTCGAAGGTGATCTCGCCGGGCGTGGGCAGGGCCTGTCCGTCGGCGATGGTCCGGGGCACGGGCAGGGTGACGCGGGCGCCGGTCTCCAACGACCGCTTGGTGTCGTCCCCTTCCTCCGGCTCCACGCCGACCACCCTGATGCCCGGGTGCAGGGCCTTGGCGGCGGTGGCGCTGCCGGCGATCAGGCCGCCGCCGCCGACCGGCACGAGCAGGGCGTCCAGCGGGCCGGTCTCGTCGAGGAGTTCCAGGGTGGCGGTGCCCTGCCCGGCGATGACGTGAGGGTGGTCGTAGGGCGGGATGAGGGCCAGGCCGCGGTCCTCGGCCAGCGCCGTACCGAGCGCGGTGCGGTCCTCGGTGTAGCGGTCGTAGGTGACGATCTCGGCGCCGTACCCGGCGGTCGCCTCCCGCTTGAGGCGCGGGGCGTCCTCGGGCATCAGGATGACGGCGCTGGTGCCGAGTTCGCGCGCGGCCAGGGCGGTGGCCTGGGCGTGGTTGCCGGAGGAGTAGGCGGCGATGCCCTTGGCCAGCTGGTCCGGGGAGAGCTGGGCGGCCGCGTTGTAGGCGCCGCGGAACTTGAAGGCGCCGACGCGCTGGAAGTTCTCGCACTTGATGAACACCTCGGCGCCGACGAGGGCGTTCAGGGTGCGCGAGGTGAGAACCGGGGTGCGGTGGGCGACGCCTTCGAGGCGTGCGGCGGCCGCACGGACGTCGTCGAACGTTACGGGCGAAGCGGCGGCCATGACCGTCTCCTCATTGGACTGATTTTCCAACCTTGGACAAGGACTCTAGATACGGTGACGCCCGTCTGTCCAGGACGGGACAGACGGGCGTACGGCGAGAGCCCGGCGCGCGGTCGGGCTCAATGACCGGCGATCCGCCTGGGCGTGTACGGCTCTTCGAGTTCCCGTATCTCGTCGTCGGTGAGCCGGAGGTCGAGCGCGGCGAGCGCGTCCGGGATGTGGTGGGGCTTGGTGGCGCCGACGATGGGGGCGGTGACACCCGGGCGGGAGGCGACCCAGGCCAGGGCCACCTGGGCCCGCGGGACGCCACGCCGTCCGGCGATCGCGGCGACGGCGTCGACGATCCGCTTGTCGTCCGGCTGGTACAGGGTGCGGCCGTAGGCGTCCGTCTCGCCGCGGACACTGGTGGCGTCCCAGTCCCGGGTGAGCCGGCCCCGGGCGAGCGGGCTCCACGGCAGCACGCCGACGCCCTGGTCCGCGCAGAGCGGCAGCATCTCCCGCTCCTCCTCGCGGTAGAGCAGGTTGTAGTGGTTCTGCATGCTGACGAACTTCGTCCAGCCGTGCCGCTCGGCGGTGTGCTGCAGCTTGGCGAACTGCCAGGCGTACATCGAACTCGCCCCGAGGTACCGGGCCTTGCCCGCCCTGACCACGTCGTGCAGTGCCTCCATCGTCTCCTCGACCGGGGTGTGCGGGTCGAAGCGGTGGATCTGGTAGAGGTCCACGTAGTCGGTGCCGAGCCGGCGCAGGCTCTGGTCGATCTCGGTCAGGATCGCCTTGCGGGACAGGCCGGACCGGTTGGGTCGGTCGCTGCGCGCCGCGCCGTTGTCCACCGCGAAGTAGACCTTGGTGGCGATCACGACGTCCTCGCGCCGGGTCAGCTCGCCGAGCGCCCTGCCGACGATCTCCTCGCTCGTGCCGGCGGAGTAGCTGTTGGCGGTGTCGAAGAAGGTGATCCCCGCGTCCAGGGCCTGGCGGAGGAGCGGGCGGGCGGCCTCCTCGTCCAGGGTCCACGGATGCGGCCCCCGGTCGGGAACGCCGTAGCTCATGCAGCCCAGCGCCAGCCGCGAGACCTCCAGGCCGCTCGCGCCGAGCTCGACGAATTCCATCGTTCGGTTCCCCTCGTCGGTGGGGTCCCGCCGAGTCCCCCGGGCGCGGGTCCGGGTACCGGGCGGGACTTCTCCGTCAGCGTGATCATGATCGTATAGGGCGCGGTCCGGCCCCTGCGCGCGCTACCGGTCCTTGCGTGCGCTACCGGTCCTTGGCCAGGGCGACGAGTTCGGCGAAGAGGCCGTCGGCGTGCACGAGGTCGTCGTAGCCGCCCTGCTCCACGACGCGGCCGCCCTGCAGGACGACGATCCGGTCCGCGAGGCGGGTGTTCTCCAGCTGGTGGGTGACCACGATGGTGATGCGCCGCGCGGCGATGCGTTTGATCTCCAGGAAGATCTGGTGCTCGCCGCGCGGATCCATCTGTGACGTCGGCTCGTCCAGGATGAGCAGGGGGGTACGGCGGTACAGGGCGCGCCCGCAGGCCAGGCGCTGCCACTGTCCGCCGGACAGTTCGGCGCCGCCGAAGATCTCGCGTGCGAGCAGGGTGTCGAGACCGTGCGGGAGCCGCTCGACCGCCTCGCGCATGCCGACCGCGTCGACGGCCTCCCACACCGGGCCGTCGTCATGGGTGCGCGGCTGGCCGAGTGTGATGTTCTCCCTGGCGCGCAGGGGCCAGCAGGCGAAGTTCTGCGGGACGAGTGCGGTCCGGCGCCAGACGGAGTCGGGCCGGGCACGCGCGAGGTCGACACCGTCCCAGAGGACCCGCCCCTTGTCCGGCAGCAGGATGCCGGTGATGAGCTTGGTCAGCGTGGACTTGCCGGAGCCGTTCTCGCCCACGACCGCGAGGATCTCGCCGCGCCGCAGGGTGAGGGAGACACCGTTCACGGCGGGCTCGTCCTTGCCGGGGTACTGGTGGACGACCTCCTCGAGCAGGATCTCCTCGACCTGGTCCGGGATGGTCGATTCACCCCTCTTCGGGGCCCGTTCGGCGGCCATGTCGAGGAACGAGCGCATGTCGGCGAGGTAGAGGGAGGTGTGGAACATCGCGGCGCCGTAGGTCACGAACTGGGACAGCGCGGCGAGCGTGGTCTGCACGGCGACCACCGCCGTCGCGGCGACGGACAGGGCGACCCGCCCGGTCATGGCGAGCCAGGCGAGGGCGGCCCAGGTGAGGAGCAGGAAAGCACCGCCGAGGGCCGAGGTCGCCAGCACGATACGGAGCATGCGGGGCGCGGCGCTCAGGGTCCGCCGGTCGATGCGCTCGGACAGCGCGCGGTACCAGTGGACGAGGTAGTCGGTCATCCCGTTGGCGCGGACCTCGTCGCCGTGCCGCGAGTAGGTGGCCCACCAGCGCATCATGCCGCGTACGTTGCGGTCGCCGACGTTGGCGTAGTGGGTCTCGTAGTCGACGCGGGCGGAGAGCACGGCACCCACGCCCGCGGGCAGGACGGCCAGCAGCAACAGCGGGAGCATCAGCCAGTGCAGTGGCGTGATGACCCCGCCGGCGGCGATCATGCGGATGAGCGAGGCCAGGAACTGCTGCGCGTCCTTGACCATCGTGGTGGTGCGGGTGACGCCGACCTCGGCGGCCTCCTGGCGGTCGGCGAAGCCGTCCTCGGCGCAGGCGGAGGCCTCCACCCGGCAGACGGCGGAGACGAGCGCCACGTCGGCCTCGGTCACCAGGCGCGGGGTGATCCTGCCGTCGGCGTAGGAGGCCAGGGCCCGGCTGACGCGGCCGAGCGCCGCCGCCGCGGTGACGACCGCGAGCGCGGGCAGGGCCCCGTGCAGACGTGCGGACACGGGGCCCGTGCCGAGGAGGTGGCGCATGGCCTGTGCGGTGCAGCCGAGGACCACGGCGGCCGCCGCGCCGGTGAGGAACTGGCAGACGAGGAGCAGCACGACCCCGGAGCGGTCGACGGACCAGGCCATACCGGCGGTGCTGCGCAGCACGGACGGCAGCCGCCCGCACATCGCGCGGAAACTGGCTTCTTCCAGCGGGTTCTTGCCGAACTTGCCCTCGTAGCTGATGGTGGCCGGTGGCGGAGGGGGCGGCGGGAAGTCTTCTGTCGAGGCGTCGGTCACGGTCACGCGCGTCCCTCCTTCGGGTCGGCACCGCACCTGGATGGTCCGGTGGTGCCCGGCTCAACGAGGGCGCGGGCGATTCGAACGCACGTGTTTCCGGACGAAGCACAGGCCCGGGATTCCGGGGCGTCGAACGCGCGGTCGCAGTGCCGCAAGGCTTTCGCGGCGGCGGTGCGTGGCCGAAACGCCGATGCTCGCGACGGCTGTGACCAGTGGGGTTTCACTGGCCGGCCGCTGGCGGACGCCTACTCGGCCAGCTGCGGATACAGCGCCGCCAGGTCCCCCGACAGCCCCGCCTTCACACCCCGGGTGACGTCGTCCGCCAGCACCTCGTACGCCCCGGCCTCGATGCCGTCCAGCGCCAGGGCGGCGATGTCGCCCGGGGTGGACTTGGGCGCGTCGACGTTCGTGGTCATGTCGGTGTCGATGTAGCCGACGTGCAGTCCGGTGACCCCGATACCGCGTGAGCGCAGTTCGAGGCGCAGGGAGTTGGTCTGGGACCACAGCGCGGCCTTGGTGGCGCTGTAGGAGCCGGCGACGCCGAGCCAGGAGAGCACCGAGTGGACGTTGAGGAGGTGTCCGCCGCCGTTGCGCCCGATGACGTTGCGCCCGATGACGGGGACGAAGGCCCGGGTGACCAGCAGCGGCCCGTAGAAGTTGATCTCGAATTCGCGGCGTACGTCGTCGACGGGCGCCTCGAGGAAGGAGGCCGCCCCAAGCGAGACACCCGCGTTGTTGATCAGGATCGTGACGTCGCCGGCCTGTGCCGCGGCGGCCTCGACGGATGCGGAGTCGGTGACCTCCAGGGCGAGCGGCACGGCGTCGGGATGGGTCACGGTGCGCGGGTCGCGGGCCGTGGCGTACACCTTGGCGGCGCCGCGCGTGTACAGCTCCTCCACCAGCGCCTTGCCCAGGCCACGGCTGCCGCCGGTGACCAGTACGACAGCGTCCTTGATCGAAGTCATGGTCATCTCCTCGAAGGGGAAACCGATCGGTTTCCAGCACAGTAAACCGATCGGTTTCCAAACTTCAACCGCATCGCCCGAGCCCAGACACACCCACCAGGAACCCCTTGCCAGGGCGCCCGCCCGGGCGACATAGTGAGCCGCTACAGTGAGTTTGAAATTCCAACCCATCTGGAAGGGGCGGCATGACCGAGCAGGAAACCGCCGGGGAAACAGGAGGCCGGAAGCTGCCTGCGAAACTCGCCGGCCACCCGTCCGTGCGGGCCGTTCTGGCCGCTCGCTCGGCCGGCGACCGGCCCGCGCCGCCCCCGGTGATCGACGCGGACTGGCTGCGCGCGCTGTGTCTGGACGCGGGAGCGGACGACGCCGCGGCGGTGAGCCTGGACCACCCCGATCTGGCCGGGGAGCGCGCGCACGTGCTGGCCGCGCTGCCCGGGACGCGCTCGCTGGTCTCGCTGATGGTCCGCATGAACCGCGACAACACGCGCTCACCCGCGCGCAGCGTGGCCAACCAGGAGTTCCACCAGACCGACGAACAGGTCAACGCCGCCGCCCGTACGGTGGCCCGGGCGCTGGAGGGCGCCGGTTATCGCGCGCTCAACCCGTCGGCCGGGTTTCCGCAGGAGATGGAGCGCTTCCCCGGCCGCATCTGGGTGGTGGCCCACAAGACGGTCGCGGTCGCGGCGGGCCTGGGTGTGATGGGGCTGCACCGCAACGTCATCCATCCCCGGTTCGGCAACTTCGTGCTGCTCGCCACGGTGCTCGTGGACGCCCCGGTCAGCGCGTACGGACAACGGCTGGACTACAGCCCCTGCGTGGACTGCAAGCTGTGCGTCGCGGCCTGCCCGGTGGGCGCGATCGGCAAGGACGGTTCGTTCGACGCCCTGGCCTGCGCGACCCACAACTACCGGGAGTTCATGAGTGGGTTCACCGACTGGGTGCAGACGGTGGCCGACAGCGAGGACGCCGCCGACTTCCGCTCCCGGGTCACCGATCCGGAGAACGCGTCGATGTGGCAGAGCCTCGCCTTCAAGCCCAGCTACAAGTCCGGCTACTGCCTGGCCGTGTGCCCCGCGGGCGAGGACGTGCTCGGGCCGTACCTCGACGACCGCAAGGCCTATCTGGACACGGTGCTGCGCCCCCTCCAGGACAAGACCGAGACGCTCTACGTCCTGCCGGGCTCGGAGGCCCAGCGGTACGCCGGACGCCGCTTCCCGCACAAGCCGGTCAAGGAGGTCTCCGGCGGATGGCGGCCTCCCGCCCGACGGAGCGCGGACTCCTCCGGCACGCAGTGAGCCCCAGCGGCGAGTCGCCGCCTCGCCGGGCCGGAGTAGCGGAAGGGAATCGAGGGGCCGAGGGACCGGAGGAGCGGGAGCAGGAGGAGCGGGAGGAGCGAAAGGAGCGAGAGGAGCGGGGAACGACCCGAGCGCATGGATTCACCGTTCCCCGCCCCCGGCGCGTCGGCCCGCCTCGTCACGGACACGGAGGGACGACCCACGACCGGTCCGACGAAGCTTCGACTCACCGATCTTGTTCCGACCATCCGCCACCGACGACCCACAGGCCAGCCGGACGAGCCACCCGGGTGACGGCCGCGCGGTACGCGGGGTCGAACGGCGCGTGAGAAACGTTCGGTGCAAGGGGGTGGAGCGGCTGAGCGACGCGTGCGAAGGCGTACGGACAGGCCGGCCGCCGGCGGCTGTCATCCATACCCAGGTGAGCCACCTGACGCCGCCGCAGCCGGTGCGGGCCCCGTCGGCTACGCGTCCATCCCCGGCCGGCCCCGGCTCTCGTCCCCTCAGCGTCGCGCCCACCTCCGTCACCTTCCGGCGATGTGTGCGGCGTCCTGGGCGTGCGCCGGATCGCCTCCTGCACGGATACGGCCTCGAAGGGGCAGGACGCGGGTGCGTCCCGGGGACGTCCTGGGCTCGGGCACCTGTGGCAACGGCGGTTGTCTCGCCGAGGTGTGGGGCGTGCGCGGCCGGCAGGAGCCGCCGTCGCTCGGGCCCGGTGACACGGTGACACTCACGGTGGAGGGCATCGGGCAGGTGTCCAACACGGTAGGTGGCGGGGCCCGGTCCGGTGCCGCCGCCCTCGGCCAGGCTCCGCGCCACACGATCCTGAACTCCGGGAACTCCCCGCGCGCACCCGGTAGTTGATATGGGAAGCTTTGGCCGACCGTTTGCGGGACCGAGGCCGTGACGGCCGGGAGAGGAGCACAGCGTGACTCAGGACGGCGGCCGGGCCGTGCACATCGACACCAGCAAGCCGCATCCCGCACGGATCTACGACTACCTCCTGGGCGGCAAGGACAACTACGAGGTGGACCAGCTCGCGGGCGACCAACTGGCCGCGGCGGCGCCCGAGGTGTGGATCTCCGTGCGGGCCAACCGCGCCTTCCTGCACCGGGCGGTCCGGCACGTCATCGGCAGCGGCGTCCGGCAGATCCTCGACATCGGCACCGGGCTGCCCACTTCGCCGAACGTGCACGAGGTCGCCCAGGAGGTGGCCGCGGACACGCGCGTCGCCTATGTCGACAACGACCCGATCGTGAAGGCGCACGGCGACGCGCTGCTCAGCCGGGCCGGCACGACCGGCATCGTGCTCGCCGACCTGCGCGATCCGCGGTCCGTCGTCGATCACCCCGAGATCCGCCGGATCATCGACTTCGACCGGCCGGTGGCCCTGTTCCTCGTCGCCGTCCTCCACTTCGTCCGCGACACGGAAGAGCCCGAGCGGATCGTGGCCACCCTCCGGGACGCCCTCCCGGCCGGGAGTTTCCTGGTGCTCTCGCACGCGACGGGTGACTTCGCCGACGACCGCAGCGAGGCCGAGGCCGTGTACGACAGCGCGACCGCGACCATGAACCTGCGCTCCCGCGACCGGATCGAGCGGTTCTTCGACGGCTTCGAACTGGTCGAGCCCGGCCTGACCCAGGTGCCGTTCTGGCGCCCGGACACCACACCGCCGCCCGGCTCCGAAGCGATCGGCTTCTACGGAGGCGTGGCCCGCAAGAACGCCTGACGGCGGGAGCCGCCGGGTCCACCCCCTTGACCGACCCCCCGTCGGTGGCTCCATACTGACGGCCAAATCGATTTGGCCGCATCGATTTGGTCGCCGTCCACGACCGGATCGTCGAGGCCTGAACCGAGCGAGCCGAACGGAGCCCGCACGTGTCCAGACCCGTACATCCCGTCGACGAGTCCCGCCCCCTCGGGCGGATCCTGCTCTTCGGCGTCCAGCACGTCCTCGTCATGGCGGCGACCCCGATCTCCGCGATCTTCCTGATGAGCGCCACCCTCCGGCTCAGCCCGGGCGTCACCGCCGACCTGCTCTCGGCGGCCCTGCTGCTGTCCGGGATCGGCTCCCTCGTCCAGTCCCTCGGCCCCTGGAAGTTCGGGCCGCGGCTGCCGTTCGTGATGCTCCCGGGCGGTGCGCCGCTCATCCTGTTCCTGTCGATCGCGCAGGCCCACGGGCTGCGCACGGCGACCGGCGCGGTGCTGCTCACCGCCGCCTTCACCTTCCTGGTGCTGCCGCTGTTCGCACGGCTGCTGCGGTTCTTCCCGCCGCTGGTCATCGGCACGATGATCGTGATCGTCGGGGTCAATCTGGTGAAGGTCGGCGCGCTCCTGGTCACCGGACAGCCCGGCACGCCCGGCTTCGCGGATCCGGCCCGGCTGGGGCTCGCCTGCGCCACCATCGCCCTGATCGTCGGCTTCACCCGGCTGCTGCGCGGGGTCCTGCGGCAACTCGCCGTCCTGCTCGGCCTCGCGGCCGGCACCGCCCTCGCCTTCGCCCTCGGCCAGGTCCACCCGGGCTCCGCGCTCTCCGGTCAACTGGTCGGCATGCCCAGGCCGTTGCCGTTCGGCGCACCCGTCTTCGACCTGCTGGCCGCGCTGCCGCTGATGCTGTACAGCCTGGCGTCCATGGCGGAGGCGACCGGGCAGACCGTCATCAACGCCGAGGCGGTCGGCAAGGACATCGACGTCCGCGCCGACGTGCCGCGCACGGTGCGCGGGGACGCGCTGACCTCGCTGCTCGGCGGCTGCTTCGGGCTGCCGCTGATGGTGACCAGCGGGGAGAACATCGGCATCGTGCGGGTCACCGGCGTGCGCAGCCGGTACGTCACGGCCGCCGCGGGCGCCGTCCTCGTCGTCCTCGGCTTCGTGACGCCCGTCGCGCGGGCGATCAGTGCGATGCCCCCGGCCGTGGTCGGGGGCGCCGCGATGGTCGTCTTCGCCGTGATCACCGTCCTCGGTGTGCAGATGCTCGGCCGCGCCCGGCTGGAGGACCACACGGCCACGATGACCTGCGCGGTCGCGCTCACGCTGGGGCTGCTGCCGATCCTGGTCCCCGGTGTGTACGCCGGGCTCCCGTCCGACGTGCGGATCCTGCTGGAGAGCGGGGTCGCCGTGGGCGCCCTCGTCGCCGCCGTCCTCAATGTCGTCTTCCACCACATGGGGCGGCGTGCGGCGGACACCGGTGCCGCCGTGCCGGCCGAGGCGCCGGGCCCGGCGGCCCGTGCCTGAACTCCCGCACCGCCCCCCTCGAACAACGGAGAAGCATGACCGACCTGACCCCCGACCGGCTCCGCGAGGACGCGCTGCTGCTGGTTCCCGACGTGGCGCTGACCCCCGACGGCCCGCTGGAGCTGCACGCGGTGGTGGTGCGGGACGGCGTGTTCGCCGACGTCGGCCCCGCCGAGCGGATCGTACAAACCCACCCCTCGCTGACCCCACTCCGGCTGTCCGGGCACGCGCTGACGCCGGGCTTCGTCGACGCCCACCACCATCTGACGCAGAGCTTCGGCGGCGCCCTCGCCTTCGGGGAGCCCTCGGAGATCTTCCGCCGGGTGTGGGTGCCGCTGGAGCGGGCCCTGGACGAGGAGTCGGCCTACGTCGCGGCGAAACTGGCCGCGCTGGAGTCCCTGCGGGGCGGCTTCACGACGGTCGCCGAGTCCGGGACCCGGGCCCCGGTGGACGTGGACGTGGTGGCCTCGGCCGCGCGGGACGCGGGGATCCGCTGTGTGCTGGGGCTCGTCTGCAACGACGCCGCCGACGGCACCGGAGCGGACGTGGACACGCAGACGGTGCTCGCCGCCGCCGAGAAGCACCTGGCGCGCTACGACGGTGACGACCTGGTCCGTCCCTCGCTCGCCGTGTCCGTGCCGGAGGCCGCGACGGCGCACACGCTGGCCGCGACGGCGCGGCTCGCCGCCGACGCGGGCACCGTCGTACAGATCCATGTGAACGAACACCTCGTCGCCGTCGAGCGCTCGCTGGTCCGGCACGGGCTGCGGCCCCTGGAGTACCTGCACCATGTGGGCGCCGTGGGCCCACAGTTGCTGGCCGCGCACGCGACGCTGCTCACTCCGTCGGAGGTCTCGCTGCTCGCGGACAGCGGCGCCGCGGTGAGCTACAACCCGGTCGCCAGCGCGTGGAAGGGCAACGCCGTCGCCCCGGCGACCGTCTTCGCCGAGCGCGGCATCCGGTTCGGTCTCGGCACCGACGGAACCCGTGGGGACGGCTTCCGGCTCACCGGCGCGGCGGAGTTCGCCCAGCGGCTCACCTACGGCCTGGCCAGCGGGGACTCCTCGTGCGGCGCCGGCTGGACGTGGTGGGAGCGGGCCACCGCGGGCGGCGCGGACGCGGTCGGACTCGGCCGGGACACAGGACGGGTGGTGCCCGGCGCCGCCGCGGACTTCCTCCTGGTCGACCTCGACCGGCCGGAGATGCGGCCGTCCTGGGACCTGCCGTGGGAGCTGGTCCGGCGGGGCAACCGGGACCAGCTGACCGCCGTGTTCGTCGCCGGCCGCCTGCGCCTGTGGCGGGGCTGGCCGCCGGACTGGGACGGGCCGGCCCTGGTCCGCCGGGCCGCCGAACTGGCCCCGCAGGTGGTAGGGCGCGCCGGGGTGACACGGGCCCATCCGACGTCGGTGGCGGCACGGCGCCGGACGGCGGCGCGCCACGAGGTGACCGCCGGGGACGTGCCCTGTCCGGGTGAGCGGCGATGAGCGGCGGCACGCTCGCGGTGCTGGCGTTGACCGTCGCGGCGGCCGCGTTCGTCCAGGGGGCCAGCGGGCTCGGGTTCGCGCTGATCGTGGCGCCGGTCGCGGGGCTGCTCGATCCGGGTCTGCTGCCCGTGTTCGTGCTGACCGCGATGATCCCGCTCAACCTGTACGTCGCCTGGCGCGAACGGCACAGCCTCGATCTGCGCGGCGCCGGGTGGATCACGGCGGCGCGGCTCACGGCGACACCGGCGGGGCTGGCGCTGCTGTGGGCGATCCCGGCCGGCTCTCTCGGGGCCGTGGTCGGCGCGGCGACGGTGCTGGCGGCCGTGGTGAGCCTCGTCGTGCCGTCGTTCGTGCCTGGGCGCGGTGCCTACCTGGGCGCCGGTGTCGTCACCGGGCTGACCGAGACCGCGACCGGCGTGGGCGGCCCGCCCCTCGCCCTCGTCTACCAGCACCGGCCGCCCGGCGAGCTGCGGGCCACGGTCGCCGCGTGCTTCCTGGTGGGTGAAGTCGCCTCGCTGGCCCTGCTGTTCGTCACCGGGCGCGGCCGTCCGGCGGACATGGGCTGGGCGCTCCTGCTGCTGCCCGCGCTCGCGGCGGGAGCCTGGCTCAGCCGCCTCGTGCACCAGCGCCTGGACGCGCGGAGAATGCGGGCCTTCGTCCTCGTCTTCGCCCTGGTGTCGGGGGTGGCGCTGATGGCAGGGACGTAATCCGGCGGGCCGCCAGGCCCTGTCGTCAATCTCCGGCCTGCCCCGCCGTCCGCCCGGCGGGGCAGCGGGAGTTTGACGACCAGAGCTAGGCCGCCGGAGTCCCGTCGCCCGTGCCCGGCGGACGGCGCAGGGACGAGGCCCGCGGGACGAGCCGGGGTACGGCGACCGGTACCTCGCGCCCGGTATCCGCCGACCCGGCGTCCGCCCGCACGGTATCCGCGGGCCCGGTGTCCGCCGGTTCGGTGTCCGCCCGCCCGGGCGCCGCGCACGTTTCCGGGCGCGCGCCCAGTCGGGCGAGGAGCAGTTCCACCGCGTCCGCGGCGGCCCGGTCCAGGCCCAGGTCGACCGCGGTGAGCGGGGGTTCGCAGGTGCGGGCGCGCAGCCCGTCGTACCGGGTGACGACCATGACGTCCTCGGGGACACGGCGGCCCGCGTCCCGCAGCGCCCGTACGGCGCCGACCGCGAAGGCGTCGACGAGCACGCACAGCGCGTCGATGCCGGGGTGCTCCGCGAGCAGCGCGGCACACCGGTCGTACCCCGCCTGCTCGCCGCCCTCCTCCGGCGCGGTGGCGACGATGGCCGGCCGGCCGTGGGCGGCGGCGATCCGTTCGTAGGCGGCGCGGGCGTCGACCGCCGAGTGCCGGGTGCCCGCGCCGACGATGAGCGCCGGGCTGCGGGCGCCCTGGTCGCGCAGGTGGTCCAGGAGCAGTTCGACCACCCTGCCGCCGTGCAGGTCCACGTAGGGAGCGTCGTCGTCGGGTGCGGTGGGCCGGCCCAGCGCGACGTACGGCAGTCCGCGCTCGCGCAGTTGGGCCACGGCGGCGTCGTCCGCCTCGGGTTCGACCACGATGGCGCCGTCGATGTCGACGGAGTAGAGCGCGGATCCGGACTGTACCGGCGGGATCAGCACGAGGGCGTAGCCGTGGACGAGGGCCCGCTCGGCCGCGGCGGCGGCCACCTCCATGTAGAAGCCGAGCCGCGAGGGGCCGCCGGCCACCGCGAACGGCATCGAGGACGCCAGCGCGATGGCCTTGGCCTGGCCCCGGCGCAGCCGCTGGGCGCGCAGGTTGGGCCGGTACCCCAGCTCGGCGGCGATCTTCCTGATGCGTTCGCGGGTCCGCGGGTCGACCTTGCCGATGCCGTTGAGGGCGTGCGACACCGTGGTCCGCGACACCGACGCCGCCGCGGCGACGTCGGCGATCGTGGGCCGGCGAGCGCCGTGCGAGGTGGTCATGGCCCCATCTTCGCAACCTGGGCCGTGCCGCGGCCAGCGCCCCCTGCCCCGCGATGCGGAACTCCGGCCGTACCGGGCCACCACGCGCTGTGCACGCCCGGGTACGAAGGCACCGGTCGGGGCGCTGAGCGCGGCTCGCCCCGGAGGCGGCGCCGGCTCGTGCCGCCGGCCGCGCCTGGTGTGGCTCGCGCGTTGGTGCGACGCTGGTGGGGAGGGCTGCGACGAGGGGCATCCTGGAGGGCCGATGGGACGCGACGTCCCGGCGCTCGTCTTCACCCGCGAGGACCGCCGCCGGTACCGGATCAAGATGCACGCGTGCCTGGACGCGCTGGCGCAGATGCTGCGCGACTCGCGGTTCGAGTCCGAGCGGCCGCAGGTCGGTCTGGAGATCGAGCTGAACCTGGTCGGCGACGACGCCGAGCCGGCGATGCGCAACACCGATGTGCTGAAGGCGATCTCCGACCCCGCCTGGTCCACCGAGCTGGGCCGCTTCAACCTGGAGATCAACGTGCCGCCCCGGCGGCTGACGGCGGGCGGTCCCGACGCGTGGGAGTCGGAGATCCGCGCGGCGCTGAACCACGCGGACGAGCGGGCCAGGTCGATCGGCACACGGCTGATCATGATCGGGATCCTGCCCACCCTGCGCCAGGAGGACATCGGCGAGGAGACCCTGTCGGAGAACCCGCGCTACCAGCTGCTCAACGACCAGATCTTCGCCGCCCGCGGCGAGGACCTGCGCATCGAGGTGGACGGTGTGGACCGGCTGCGCACCTACGCGGACACCATCACCCCGGAGGCGGCGTGCACGAGCACACAGTTCCACCTCCAGGTTTCTCCCGAGGAGTTCGCCCCCTACTGGAACGCGGCGCAGTCCATCGCGGGGGTCCAGGTCGCACTGGCGGCGAACGCACCGTTCCTGTTCGGCAAGGAACTGTGGCACGAGACCCGTGTCCCGCTGTTCGAACAGGCCACGGACACCCGCCCGGAGGAGATCAAGGTGCAGGGCGTACGGCCCCGGGTGTGGTTCGGGGAGCGGTGGATCAACAGCGTCTTCGACCTCTTCGAGGAGAACCTGCGCTACTTCCCCGCCCTCCTCCCGCTGTGCGAGGAGCAGGACCCGGCGGAGACCCTGGACCGTGGTGACATCCCGGACCTCGGTGAACTGACCCTGCACAACGGCACGATCTACCGCTGGAACCGCCCGGTGTACGCCGTCTCCCACGACGTCCCGCACATCCGGGTGGAGAACCGGGTGCTGCCCGCCGGACCGACCGTCGCCGACACCCTCGCCAACGGCGCCTTCTACTACGGCCTCACCCGGGCCCTGGTGGAGGAGGACCGGCCGGTGTGGTCGCGGATGTCCTTCGCGGCCGCCGAGGACAATCTGCACACCGCCGCCCGGCGTGGCATCGACGCCCTGCTGTACTGGCCCGGGATGGGCGAGGTGCCGGTGCCGGAACTGGTCCTGCGCAGGCTGCTGCCGCTCGCGCACCGTGGCCTGGAGCACTCCGGCATGGACGACGCGTGGCGCGAGCCGCTGCTCGGCATCATCGAGCAGCGCTGTGTGACGGCGCGCAACGGCGCCGTGTGGCAGAAGGAGATGTTCCACCACCTCGACGCCACCACGCGCGCCGGCCGCCACGAGGCCCTGCGGCAGATGACCCAGCTGTACATCGACTACATGCACCTCAACGCCCCCGCCCACACCTGGCCGGTGGACTGAAGCCGGCTCAGCCGCGCCCGCCGAGGAGGTTCACCGCCCGGTCGAAGGCCGAGTCGCGGTTCTCGGCGAACTCCTCCTCGGTGAAGACCGGTTCGGTCAGCTGCGGCGGGATGCCCGTGCCGTCGAAGGTGCGGCCGGTGCGGGTCAGGTACTCCTCGTTCGGCAGGCCGAAGCGCAGCCCGTCGGGCAGGGTGCGCTCCAGCACGTCCGAGAAGACGCCCTGGGTGGGCTGCCCGATCCGCACCGTCGGTCCGGGACGGTCCATCAGTGCCTGGGTGAAGGTCTCGCCCGCGCTGACCGTCGAGCCGCCGGTGAGCACGGCGACCGGGCCGGTGTACCGGGGGGCGTCGGCCGGCACGACAGGGACCGGTTCGGGGCGGGTGTGCCGGCCGGGATCGGCCGGGTCGTTGCGGGCCCGTTTCGCGTACGCGGTGTACGGCGTGCCGGTCAGCCGCTCGGCGATCCGGATACCGAGGCTGTCGGAGCCGCCGCCGTTGACGCGCAGGTCGATGACGAGCCCCTTGAGCCGCTCGGTGCGGCTCGGGGTGAGCACGGTGTTCAACGCCCGGTCGAGTTCGGCCCGTTCGGCGGTGTACGGCGCGTCCTCGCCCGCGTAGCCGCCGAATCCGGAGATGCGCAGATAGCCGAGGCCGCCGGGCAGGTCGGCATAGGTGATGCGGCCCGCGCCGAAGTCCTCGCGGCCGAGGGCGTCCTTGAGGTCGCGGGCCGCGATGAACTTCCTGACGGTGGCGTCCAGTTCGGGGCTGGGTGCTTGCGTGCCGGGGCGGACCTGACCGAAGTGGCGATCACCGTCGGTCACCGTGACGTGGGCGTCGTACAGCGGACTGACCATCCGGCTGAGGATGCCGAAGAGCTGGTCCTTCGTGGTGTCCTCGTGCACCAGCGGGCGGTACCGGTCGCGGACGGCGTGCCAGTCGATGTGCTTCCGGGCGAAGAAGGGGTAGTTCTCCTCGAAGGTCTGCCAGAAGACGTCGAAGGCGGTGCGCGGGTCCGTGGGGACGGGGCGCGTGCACGCGGCGGGCAGGGCGTTCAGGCGGCGCAGCGTGCGGTGCCCGACCGAGCTGTCCGCGGCGAGCAGCGCGTGGTCGCGGTCGTGCGCGGTCCGTACGGTCAGCAGCGAGCCGTCCGGCGCCGCGTAGGTGCCCGGACCGGTCTGCCGTGAGGTGTCGCCCTCGAGGCAGCTGACGGATGTCGTCTGGTACTCCCGCAGCACTCCCCCGCCGATGGCGAGGACGGTGCCGTAGCCGTCCATGCGCCACACCCCGTCGGTGCCCGGTGGCCCGGGGCGTGCGGCGGCCGCGGCGGGTACGGCCCCGGCGGCGAGGATCAGGGCGGCGGCGGTGGCCGTGAGGGTGCGCACGTGCGTGTCCTTCCGACGGGCGATCATGGGAGACCACCGTCGCCGACGCGCGGTGTTCCGCACCATCCGGCCATCCGGTCCCTCGAGTCGGGGGACAACCCCCGCACCGGCTCACTCCGCCGACCAGCGATTCCCGGCCGAAGTGGACACTCTCCGGTGTCGCGTGACGGACCGGGACCCCGGTCCTCTCACGGTCGCCGGCGGGCTGGCGCACCGGGCCGCGCTCGTCGACCAGCACGGTCGGTTCCCCGAGGAACACCTCATGGCCGACCGGGCCGTAGGCGACGTTGAAGGTGTCGAGCGAGTAGGACCGGTCCGCCATCCCGGAGGCGCTGCTGCAGCGGTGGTTGAGCTGCCGGCGAACCCACTGGTCCGGCCGGAGCCATACGGCGGGCGCCCTGCGGGGCCGGGCGGGCAGACCGAACCCGGTGTGCGCGAAGACCCTGAGGCCGCCGTCCCGTTACGGCAGGCTCACGCCGATGTCGCCGAGATCCGTACGCCTCTCCCGGGCCTCGAAGCCGTGCCGCTGGGCCACCCACACGACGTGCGCGCGGCCCAGCGGCACCTCGGGCAACGGGAATCCGACCGGCACCGCGTTCCGCCGGGCGGCGGCGGCACCGCCGCGTGACCGCTTGGTCCAGAAGGTCCGCACCCACTGCACGGTGATGTCCATGGCCGGGTCTACGCCGGCGATCCGGCCGCCCGCCCGCGCTCCACGCCGGGGCACGACGGCGCGTCCGGCAGGTGGGCCTTCGCCCATTCGGCCAGCTCCCGGAGCGCCGGCTCCAGGGCGGCCCCCGCCTCGGTCAGCCGGTAGGACACCCGCAGCGGCGGGCCCTCGTCGACCTCGCGGAGCACGAGTCCGGCCGCGCCGAGTTCCGCGAGCCGGTCGGACAGCATGCGCTCGCTGATGCCGGGGACGGCCCGGCGCAGGTCCGCGAAGTGCGCGGGCTGTTCCACCAGGACCGCCACGATCGGGCCGCTCCAGCGCTTTCCGAGCAGTTGGAAGACACGCGTGATGCCGTCGTCCACCCGCTTGCACGCCGCGCTGTCGTGGGTCACGTCCGCTGCCATGCGCTCAGGGTACTACCTCGAGGTAGGGGGCTGAAAAAAAGTAAGCCCCTGTGCTAAACATAGTTCTGCCCGAAAACTCAGCCCATGCTGAGCCGCAGGACACCTCTATCCCTTTTGCCTTCCTTTTTGCCTTCTTTCTGGAGTCACCATGGCCACCTTGCTGCACATCGACTCGTCCGTGTTCCCGGCCGAGGCCTCGGCCTCGCGCGCCGTGGCGGCGGCGTTCCGCGCGCACTGGCAGGAGCAGCACCCCGACGGCACGGTCGTCCACCGCGACCTCGCGGCGCAGCCCGTCCCGCACATCACCGCCGCCGCGCACACCGCCGGCTTCGCCGACCCTGCCTCGCACACACCGGAGCAGGCCGCCGCCTTCGCCGAGCGGGTCCGGCTGATCGAGGAGCTGGAGCAGGCCGACGCGGTGCTGATCGGCGCCCCGATGTACAACTTCTCGATCCCCTCGACCCTCAAGGCCTGGCTGGACAACGTGATCCTCATCGGCCGCACGGCCGGCGAGACCCAGTCCGCGAAGGGCACCCCGGTGACGGTCATCGCCAGCCGGGGCGGCGCGTACGGGCCGGGCACGCCGCGTGAGGGATACGAGTACGTGCAGAACTACCTCAAGGCCGTGCTCGGCGACGCCCTCGGTCTGGACGTCGACTTCATCGTTCCCGAGCTGACCATGGCCCCGCAGAACCCGGCGATGGCCGAGCTGGTCCCGCTGTACGAGGCCTCCCGCGAGCGCGCCCTGGAGGAGGCCGCCGCGAAGGCCAAGCAGCTCGCGGAGCGCCTCGCGGCCTGACCGGCACCGCCCCGCTCCCGTCACCCCGGCCCGGCGCCGACGCGCCCCGGCCGGCACCGACTCGCCCCGGCCCGGCACCGCCCCGCGCGCGGCGCCGGGCCGAGCCGCGTCAGCGGGCGAAAACCGTACTGGCCGGCGCGACATGCACGGCGGTGCCGGCCAGGATGCTCAGCGGGGCGTTGCGGCGCCACAGGTGCGGGCCGACGGTGACGGCGAGGGCCGCGACCGGGGCGAGCACGGCGGTGTGGGTGAGCGGCAGGTCGCGCAGGCGGTACACGACGAGGATCACCATGATCCCGGCGGGCATCCGGGGCTGGAGGTACCGCACGGTTCCGCTCGCGCGCAGCGGGCCGAGCACGGCGAAGGGCACGGCGCGCAGCGCCCAGGTGACGGCGGCGGCGACGAGGAGCGCGGTGACGAGACAGCCCGGGTCAGGCATGGCTCACCCTTCGGGTGGTCGAACGGCGGACGAGGAGCCGGCGGTGAACAGGGCGAAGGCGGCGAGCAGCAGACTTCCGGGGAGAAGCAGCCGGGCGGCGAGCGCGCCGAGCAGGGCGAGCAGGGTGGTGGGCAGGTCGTCTCGCCGGTCGCGGACGGCATCGAGCGCCAGCACCGTGAACAGGGCCGTGAGCGCGAAGTCCAGACCGTGGACACTCTCGGGGATGAGCGAGCCGAGCAGCGCCCCAGCCGTGGCGCCGCCCGCCCAGTACAGATGCATGAACCACTGCAGCCACAGGATGCGGCGCCCGGACCAGCACCGGGCCTGCTCCTACGCGGTCAGCGCGCAGGCCTCGTCGCACAGCGCCCAGGTGCTGTACACCCTGCCGAGCGGCCCCTTGATCCGGTGCAGCGGGAAGGACGGCGCGCAGAACACGTGCCGTACGTTCACCAGGAACGCGGAGAGAGCGACCGAGGCCGGCGGTACGGCCGTGTCTGCGCCGGGTCAAGCGCCTGGAGAGGCCGGCGTCATCACCGGATACACGGCCACGGCCACGGATGTACTGTGCATCGATCTGCTCGACGCACCCACGTGCACCGACATCCTGAGGAGAGGCACCCGTTGGCCGCCAGCTACTTCGAGCGCATCGATCAGCATCGCTACAAGCCCACCGCGCACGCGAGCGGCGCGTGGGACACCGACGACATGCACTTCAGCCCGCTCGGCGGACTCGTGGTCCACGCGATCGACCAGTACCGCGCCGAGCGCCCACCGAACGGCCTGCTCCTGTCCAGGATCAGCTTCGACATCCTGGGGCGCCTCGCCCTGGACGAGTGCGAGGTCCAGGTGGAGTCGATCCGGCCAGGCCGCACCGTCGAACTGCTCGAAGCGGTCGTACGCATCGCGGACCGGCCGGTGGTACGGGCCCGCGCCTGGCTGCTGACCGAGGTGGACACCGGCACTGTGGCCGGCGGTGCCGGGGCGCGCCTCACCCCGCCGGACGGGCTCGCCGGTCACTCCCTCGCCTCGGTCTGGCCCGGCGGCCACTGCGCGTCCGTCGACATCCGGCCGGTCGCCCCGTCCGAGCCGGGCCGCGGCACGGTCTGGATCTCCACGGACCTCGGACTCGTCGCGGGCGAGCCGGGCAGCCCGCTCGCCTCCTACGTCGCCCTCGTCGACACGGCCAACGGCATCGCCGTACGCCGGTCTCCGGCCGAGTGGATGTTCCCCAACGTCGACCTGACGATCCATCTGCACCGGCAACCGGCGGGCCGCTGGGTCGGCCTGGACACCACGGTCACCTTCGGCCCCAGCGGCCAGGGCCTCACCAGCAGTGTCCTCCACGACGTCCACGGCCCCGTGGGCCAGGCCCAGCAGATGCTCACGGTACGGCCGCTTCCCCGCTGACCGCTCAGGGGTCGATGTTCCACCGCCAGGGAAGGTCGGCGTCGCAGAAGACGCAGACGAAGTGGTCTTCCCGCACGATGTTGTGCTGCCCGCAGCCGCGGCACCGGCGGAAGACCACCTCATGGGTGAAGGACCCGGGACGGTCCACCCCGGCCCGGTCGAGCGCCTCGGCCACCGCCGGCCATGAGTCCGTGTCCGGGCAGTAACCCGTCGACTGGTTGCTCACCTCGCGCACCGCCCAGCGGCCGGCTTCCTCGCCGAAGCGGATCTCTCCCGCGCTCAGCACCGGCTCACCCCCCGCGCAGGCCACGTGCTCGGACCGGCGCGGGGCGAGCCGCAGGGCGCCGTCCAGGCCGACGACGAAGGTGAAGGGCTCGGCCAGTTCCTCACGGGTCCGGGTGGCGGCCCAGTACGCGAACTCGGCCGCCGTACGAACGACGGTGCCCGCGTCCCCCGGCCCGACGGCGGCCTTCAGGTCCCTGGGACCGACATATCGATAGCTCCGAAGGCTCCGTCCCGACGCGTCCATGCCGGTCACGGTAGGGCATGGCCCGGTGGGCTGTCGGCACCCTCGACACCACCCGCGGGCCGTCGAGGCCGATCCACGGCGGCACTTGGCAGGCAGGCCGCGGCCATCACCGCCGCGCGACGCGCGACGCGCTCGCGCGCAGCGCAGGCCGGAATGCCGGGCCCGGCACCCCAAAGCGACGGCCGCACCCTCCCATCAGCTGCCCGGGCCGGGCCGCCCCTGGCTCGCGTCCAGGCCACCGACGGCTGCGTACGTGGAGCGGTCACCGCGGCATTCCCGGCCCCGCAGGGGAACTTCGCCGCTCAGTCCCCAGCGGCCCGGGTGGGACCATCGACGGCCGGCGCCCCACCCGTCCCGCCCGGCGACTCCTCCGTGCGCGTCGCCCCCACCGAAGCCACCGCCACCGCCGCGACCCCCGCCCACTGGGCCACCGCGAGGTGCTGCCCCAGGAACAGCAGCCCGATCAGCGCGCCGATCGCCGGTTCCAGGCTGGTCAGTACCCCGAAGACGCGCGGAGTCAGGCGGCGCAGCGCCTCCAGCTGGAGGGTGTAGGGCAGGACGCTGGAGAGCCCGGCGACCGCCGCGGCCACGGCGAGGGTGCCCGGGTCCAGGAGGCGGCTGCCGGCCTGTGTGATGCCGTACGGAAGGCTGAGCAGCGCACCCCAGATCACGGCCAGCGCGAGGCCGCGGCCGTCGGGGGCGTGTCCGGCCAGCCGCTTGCCGACCAGGATGTATCCGGCCCAGCAGCATCCGGCGAGGGTGGCGCAGGCGATGCCGGTCGCGTCCAGGGCGGTACCGGTGCCGCTGAGCAGGAGGACGCCGGTGGCGGCGAGGCCCGCCCACAGCAGGTCGGGGGCGCGACGGGAGCCGCACAGGGCGATGGCGAAGGGGCCGAGGAACTCCAGGGTGGTGGCGGCGCCCAGGGGCAGCCGGGCGACTGCCTCGTAGTAGGCGAGATGGTGCACGGCGAGCAGGGTCCCGGCGGCGGCCGCGAGGCCGAGGCCGGCCCGGTCGCCGCGGATCCGTGGCCGCCACAGTGCGGTGAGGGCGAGTGCGGCGATCGCCAGCCGCAGGGTCACCACGCCGGCCGGTCCCACGGCCGGGTAGAGACGGGTCGTCAGCGCCGCCCCGCCCTGCAGGCCGAGGATGCCGCCGAGGACGAGCCCCGGGGCCGGAACGGTGCCGAGCCCCCGGCCGACGGCGAGGGCGGCGCGTGCACGGGGGGTGAGGTACTGACTGATGGTTATCGGCTCCCGGTACGACTGTCCCCGCACCCTAGGGCGACGGACGGTCGGTGATCAACGGGTGGGGCGGGTGGCACGGCCCCCGCGGTACCGCTTGGCGTGCTGTCATACGCGTCGACTACTCACCCGGGTCCATGCCGGCCGGGGCGTTATACCGTCTGCTCACCGCCGTGGTCGTGCCCCGGCGAGGTCGGCGGGCGGCCGCGCGCAGGGTGTCGTCTGCCGAAGGTCAGCCCGTACACGCCTCACGGTCTACCTCGGCAGGAGCAGCGCGTGGTCGCGGATCCGTGCAGCGGCGCCCTCCTCGACCTGAGCGTAGACGAACACCTCGTCCAGCGAGCTGAATGAACCGAGGTCCTGACGAGTCGCCACGATCCGTTCGGCCGAAGACGGCTCGATGGAGCAGGCCGTGGCGATGGCATGCGCCGGCGCGCTGTTCACATCGACCAGGCCACCGTCGTCGTACTGGCGCGGCAGGTCCGGACGGCCGATGCGAAGGTCGTGCGCGAGAACAGGGTCGCTCTGCGCGAGGGCGCGAGCTTCGTCCCGGCGAGCACGGGCGGCAAGGTGCGCTGCGACGACCGGATCGGCCGATGCGGGGCGCCTACACGGACCTCGCCACCTGCCCGCTGCCCCCGGCCGAGAACCGGCTGGCGGTGGCGATCGAGGCCGGCCGGAAGACACCCCGCGAGCGCGGCGGTTCCTGAGCCGGGACGCGGTGCCGGTCCGACTGCCCCTGCAGGGCGTCGCCTTCCGGCACCGACGTGGGGCAGGAGCGCTCCGCACGATCACCGACCGGCATTGAGTGTCAGCGTCAAGCCCTCGGTCGCTGACCGGCAACCCTGCCACGCGGTGGGCTGCTCCAGGTGGAAGTCGGTGCGATGCAGCGGATCGCGGTGACTTTCCCCGGCATTCGCGCGTGGTGACCACGGGTGACGGCGAGCGCCGGGCCGGGTGGGGTGGCGGGACCTCCGGCGTGGTCAGAGCGGCAGTACCTCCTCGGCGAACAGGCGCAGGGACGCGAAGGCCGTCTCGGCCGGCAGTGCGCCGTACTCGAAGGCCGCGTTGACCTGGGTGACGCCCGCTTCGGCGAGTTCGGTGAGCTGCTTGCGGATCTCGTCCGGGGACCCGGCCAGCAGGCGTTCGGCGGCCAGGGCCTCGTCCGCCGGGTCGATGCGGGCGGGCAGCGGGGGCAGTCCGCCGGCGGGTACGGTGCCCTGGGCGAGGGCCCGGGAGGTCTGTATCTGGCGGGCCACCTCACGGACCGCGGCGCGGCGACCGTCGGGGTCGGTGCCGCAGTACACGAACCGGTTCACGCCGTACTCCAAGCCGTCTGTCCCCGTGCCCTCTTCCGCGGCCAGGTCCTGGGCCGTGCGCCACTGTCGTGCCAGCTCGGCGGGGGTGGCGAGGGCCAGGCCCAGCAGATGGAACCCGCGGCGGACCGCGAAGCGCGTCGACTCGGGGCTCACCGCCGCCAGCCACACGGGCGGACGCGGGGTCTGCACCGGGCGGGGCAGCACGGTCACCGGGGCGTCGACGGAGTGGTACGTGCCCGCGTAGGACTCGACGGGGCCTTCGAGGAGCCGCACCAGCAGGTCGGTGGCCTCCTCGAACCTGTCCCGGCTGGTGTCGAGCGCCCGCCCGAACCCCTGGAACTCGTGCGGCTGGTAGCCCCGTCCGATGCCGATGTCGAGCCGGCCGTCGGAGAGGGTGTCGAGCGTGCCGAGGTCGGCGGCGAGCCGCACCGGCTCCCACAGCGGCAGCACCAGGATGCCGGTGCCGATCCGCAGGGTGGGGGCCGCGGCGGCGGCCCGGGACAGCAGCAGGAGCGGCGAGGCACTCAGGCTGTAGCCGGAGAAGTGGTGCTCGGTGATCCAGATGCCGGAGAAGTCGTGGTCGCCCGCCCACTCCACCTGGCGCAGGAATTCGTGATACTTCTCGCGTGCCGATTCCCGGTCGACGGTGGGCGATACGCCGAGGTAGGTGATGCCGATCCGCACGGGAATCCCCTCAGGCCGGTGACATGGACAGTGACAGCGGTGGTTCGCGTCCAGCGTCCGGGGGCCGGACAAACTCCGCCTTCGCCCCGCCTAAACCCAGCCATAAGGCGGTGCAAGGGAGCACCAAATCGTCGGTAATCAGAGGCGGTTCGCGCATTGCCGGTATTCGCGCGGCGTGGTTACGGTCGGCTTCGTCCCAGCCCGTCCCGAGCCCACGGAGGCCGCCTTGTCCGCCGATGTCGTCGAGGCACCGTCGTTCCCGCAGCGCCGTACGTGCCCCTACCAACCGCCCGGCATCTACCGGGACATAGCGGAACGCGGCCCGATCAACCAGGTCACCCTCTGGAACGGGCGTCGGGTCTGGCTCTTCACCGGGTACGCGGAGAGCCGTGAGATCCTTTCCGATCCGCGCCTTTCCTCGGACCGCAGCTATGACGAGTACCCCACCATGGCGCCGCATCTGGGAGCCGAGGAGGCCCGGAAACTGGTGCTCGTCGGAGAGGATCCGCCCACCCACGACATCCATCGCCGGCTGCTCAATCCGGAATTCGGCCTGAAGCACGCGCGGGCGCTGCGCCCGCGTATTCAGGCCGACATCGACGCACTGATCGACGCGATGCTCGAAAAGGGACCGCCGGCCGATCTGGTGGCGGATTACGCCATGCCGATTCCGGGGCTCGCGATGTCGGCGCTGCTCGGCATTCCGTTTGCGGACCACGCGTTCTTCCAGGACGCCACGCGCGGGGTGATGCAGGCGAGCACGCCGGAGGAGACCAACGCGGCCGGCAAGGCCCTGTTCGGCTATCTGGACGGGCTGGTCTCGGCGCAGGAGCGCGACCCGGGCGAGGAGCTGCTCGGGCGGCTGGCGCGCCGGGTCCTGGAGGGCGAACTGGGCCATGACGAGCTGGTGCAGCTGGCGATGGTGCTGCTGATCGCCGGTCTGGAGACCACCTCGTCGATGATCCCGCTGGGTGTGGTGGCGCTGTTCGACCACCCCGAGCAGCTGGCCGCCCTGCGCGAGGGCCGGGTGCCGGTCCGGGTCGCCGTCGAGGAGCTGTTGCGGATCACGGCGGTGACGGACTTCGGCGGGGTGCGCTGGGTGACCGACGACATCGAGATCGCGGGGCGGCACATCAAGGCGGGCGACGGGATCGTCGTCTCCTCGACGATGGCCAACCGCGACCCGTCGGTGCACGCCGACCCCTACACCTTCGACCTGTCGCGCGGCAGCCGTCAGCACCTCACGTTCGGCTTCGGCATCCACCAGTGCCTCGGCCAGAGCCTGGCCCGCACCCAGCTGGAGGTGGCCTACGAGACGCTGGTGCGGCGCCTGCCGGGGCTGCGGCTCGCGGTGGACTCCGATGAGCTGACGATGCGTCAGTCCGGCACCATGCAGGGGCTCGTGTCCCTGCCCGTCACGTGGTAGTCCAGCGCGGCAGGGACAAGGAGTCCGTCATCATGCGTGTCATCGTCGACCGGAACCGCTGCATCGGCGCGGGCCTGTGCGTCCTGAGCGCCGAGGATGTCTTCGAGCATGACGAGGGCGGACTCACCGTCCTGCTCGCCGCGCGGCCCGACGAGGCACAGTACGCGGCCGTGCGGGAGGCCGTCGCACTGTGCCCGTCGGGTGCGCTCACACTGTCCGAGGAGGGTGCGCCGCCACCGCGGGAGTGATCCTCAGGGCCTCGGCGAGGCGCCGGTAGGAGGCGCGGCGCTCGCCGGGGTCGTAGGTGTTGGTCAGCGCCATGATCTCGTCGGCCCCGGACGCCTCGGTCAGCGCCTCGAGCCGTTCGCGCACGGTGTCCGGGCCGCCGATGACGTCGGAGCGCTGGTCGAGCGGCGCGGCGACGGCGCGCTCGGCCTCGGTCGGGCGGTGCGCCAGCGCGGTCTCCTCCGGCACCAGCCGCGGATCCTGGCCGGTGAGGATCTGCAGCACCGCGAGTTTGGCGGGGGCGGCGATCCGGTGGGCGTGCTCGTCGTCCTCGCCCGCCCACACCCGCAGCGCGAGTACGGCGTGCGGTCGCGCGTCCGGGGTGTGCGGCACGAACGCCTCCCGGTAGCGGCGCAGCGCGGTGACGGCGACGTCCGGGTTCACATAGGCCGCGAAGAAGGCGTACGGCAGGCCGGCGCGCGCGGCGCGTTCGGCGGAGCTGACGCTGGACCCCAGGACGTGCACCGGCGGCAGCGGCACCTCCACGGGCACCGCGCGCAGCGTGGCGTACGGGTGCTCCGCGGGCAGCGGGCGCAGGCCGCCGTGACCGAGCAGCTCGGCGAGCAACTCCTCGAAACGGTCGCTGCGTTCACGGCTCCAGCCGAGCGCGGCGGCCGTCGTCTCGTCACCGGTGCCCGAGGACCGGCCGACCCCGAGGTCGATCCGCCCGGGATACAGGGCGTTGAGGGTGCGGAACTGCTCGGCCAGGTGCAGCGGGCGGTGGTTGGGCAGCATCATGCCGCCGGTGCCGAGGCGCAGACGCGTGGTGTGGGCCGCGAGGTGGCCGATGAGGATCTCGGGCGCGGAGGTGCCCATCATGGCGGTGGAGTGGTGCTCGGCCACCCAGTAGCGCCGGTATCCCAGTTCCTCGACCACGCGGGCCAGTTCGAGCGCGTCATGCAGGGCGTGGCCGGGTGCGCCGCCGACGCGGACGGGGCCTTGGTCGAGCACGGAGAGCGCGGTCATGCGGGGCTCCTGGTGAGTGGGTCTTCAGCGGATCGGTTCGGGGGATGCGGGGGACGGGGAGGATGCGGGGGTGCGGGGGTCAGTGCGGATATCCGGGCGCGGGTGATCGCATGCACGGACGTGGGTGATCGCACCCGAGTCTGCGCCCCTCCCCCAAGGCGGGCCTTGGCCGAGGCTTGGCCGGGTCTAAAGCGCCGTGTCCCCGTGCGGCGACGTCGTGACCGGCGCCGTGCCGGCATGCCTAGACGGCCGGACGAGCGCGGGGGATGTCGCTCGTCCGGCCGTCCGGTCACCGGCCGGTGCTCAGCGCTGCTCGGCCGGGTCCGTGGCCGGGGCCGGCTGCTCGGCCGCCTCGGCGCCCGGGCCGGCCTGCTCGGCCGCGCTCGTGCCGCGGCCCGTGAACCAGAACCCGGCGACCACGAGCGCCGCCGCCGCGGCGATGCCGGTCGCCCACCAGAACAGCGACGAGATCGTCTCGGCGGGGTCGCCGCTGCCGGAGGTGAACGGGATGAGCAGCACGGCGAGGCCGATGGTGCCGCCGACGGTCAGCGCGGTCTGCAGGATGCCGGCCGTGATGCCGGTGTCCTCGGGCCGGGACGTGGCGAGGATCGTCATGTTGATCGGCACGATCGCCAGGCCCACCCCGACGCCGAGCACCACGATGGGCGGCAGGACGTCGGCGGCGTAGGAGCTGGCGCCGTCGAGCCGGGTCAGCCACAGGACGGCGGCCACCACCACCACGAGGCCGATCACGCCACGTGCCTTCACACCGATGCGGGACAAGTACTTCGTCAGTACCTGCGTGGTGAGCAGCATGCCGAGGCCGAAGGGCAGGATGGCCAGGCCGCGCCGCAGCGGACCGAGTCCCAGTACGGCGTCCAGGTACTGGACCACGTAGAACAGGAACGCGGTCAGGACGGCGGCCAGCAGGATCAGGCCCAGGAAGCCGCCAACCCGCTCGCGGTGTGCGAAGACGCGCAGCGGCAGAAGCGGTTCGGACGCGCGCGAGTCGACGGCGAGCAGCGCGGCGGCCAGGACGACGGCGGCGCCGAGCGAGGCCAGCGTCAGGGCGTCGCCCCAGCCGTCCTCGGAAGCGCGGACCAGACCGTGGACGAGGGCCACGAGGGCGCCGGTGACCAGGACCGCGCTGGCGACGCCGAGGGAGCGGCGGGTGGCCGGGGCGGGGGTGCGGGTGAGCACGCGGGCTCCGGTCAGGACGATGGCGAGGGCGACGGGCACGTTCACGAGGAGCGTCCAGCGCCAGTCGCCGGCCCAGGTCAGCACGCCGCCGAGGATCATGCCGGAGGCGGCGCCGAGGCCGGTGACCGTGGAGTAGAGGCCGAACGCCTTCTGCAGACGCTCCCCCTCGAACTCGATGGTGAGCAGGGCGAGCCCGGTGGGTCCGGCGATCGCGGCGCCCGCGCCCTGCAGGACGCGTCCGGTGAGCAGCACGGCGACGTTCGGGGCGAGCCCGGCCAGCAGCGAGGCGAGGCCGACGAGGGCGACGCCGGCGAGGAACACCCGGCGGTGGCCGAGGACGTCGCCGAGGCGTCCGGCGAGCAGCAGCAGGCCGCCGAAGGCGAGGAAGAAGCCGTTGAGCACCCAGGACGCGCTGGTGACGTTCAGGCCGAGGTCGGCCTGCAGACCGGGCAGGGCGACGTTCACGATCGTGCCGTCGAGCTGGAGCATGAACTCCGCCCCGACGAGGGCGAGCAGGACGAGACCCCAGGCTGCGGGGGGCGCGTGCGCCGGGGACTGCGCGACGGGCCCGGCTCCGGAACTGGTGTCGGTGGACATGGGGATGCCTCCTTGGAAGGCCTGGGCTCAAGGACGAGAGGCCTGAGCGGATGACGGACGACGACGGGCCCGAGCGCATGGCGAACGGCCCTGACGGGCGGCCCGGGCTGTTTCGGCCCGCTTAACCTGAGGCCACCTCAGGTTGTCCTGAGTCAGTTAAGCTGAGGCTGCCTCATGTAGTCAACCGCTGGAGGACCGGACATGGCAGCCAAGGGCCCCTACATCGCACAGCGCCCCAAGCGGGCGGACGGCCGGCGCAACTACGACACGATCCTCGCCGCGGCCCGCAAGGCCTTCGCGGTCTCCGGCTCCGACGCCTCCCTGGAGGACATCGCCGCCCAGGCCGGCGTGGCCATCGGCACCCTGTACCGGCACTTCCCCAACCGGGCCTCCCTCGTGGAGGCGGCCACCCGCGACGGCCTGGACACGCTCGTCGCCGAGGCCAGGGAGTACGCCGCCGACAGCGACCCGCTCGACGCCCTCGCCCGCTGGATGAAGCACGCCGTCGCCCACATCAGCACCTTCCGCGGCCTGGTCGGCATCCTCACCGAGGCGATGTACGACGAGGGCACCCCCTCGCACGTGGCCTGTACCGCGATGCACCGCTGCGGCGCCGATCTGCTGCGGGCGGCGCAGGAGGCGGGCCAGGTGCGCGACGACCTCACCCCCGACGACCTGTTCGACCTGCTCACGGCGGCCGGCTGGGTCAGCGAGAACGCGGCGCCGGGCCGCGACGCCGGCACCCGGGTCCTGGGCCTGATGCTGGAGGGCGTGGTCCTGCCCGGGAAGGGTTCAGTGCGGCTTTAGACCGCGTTGGGACGATGCGGCCCACCCGTCCACACGACCAGGGAGGACCTGTCGTGCCTGCGCACAGCCAGCCGAACCCCGCCCGTACCCTGCACCTGAACGTGCACCCCGTGGCCGCGGGCCACCACCCCGGCGCATGGCGGTGGCCGGGCGCCGACCCGGTGGCGTTCTCCCGGATCGAGGGGTACCTGGACGTGGCGCGGACCGCCGAGCGGGGACTGCTCGACGCGGTGTTCCTCGCCGACGTGCCCGGGCTGCACGCGGACCTCACCGACTACCCGATCGTCAACGGCCTGGAACCGACGCTGGTCCTGACCGCCATGGCCGTCGTGACCGAGCGCATCGGCCTGGTCGGCACCGCATCCACCACGTACAACGAGCCGTACAACATCGCCCGCCGGTTCCGCGCCCTGGACCTGATCAGCCACGGCCGGGCCGGCTGGAACGCGGTGACCACCTCGGGCCCGCGCGTCGCCGGGAACTTCACCGCCCACGAACCCGACTCGGCCGAACGGTACGCACGTGCCCAGGAGTTCGTGTCCGTCGTGCGAAAGCTCTGGGAGAGCTGGGCGCCCGACGCGCTGGTCACCGACGTGGCGTCCGGCCGGTACGCCGACATGGCGCGGATACGGCCGATCGACCACCACGGCTCCCACTACGACGTGGCCGGACCGATCAGCCTGCCCCCCTCCGAGCAGGGCTACCCGGTGATCTTCCACGCCGGCGTGTCCGACAGCGTGCGGACCCTGACGGCACGCACGGGCGAGGTGATGTTCAGCGCCGTCGTCGACCCGGACGCGGCGCTCGCCGACATCTCCGACATCCGCTCCCGCGCGCTCGCCTTCGGACGCCCGGCCGGATCGGTACTGTTCCTGCCGGGACTGGTCACCTCCGTCGCCGGCACGGAGGAGGAGGCGCTCGAGCGCCGGGAGGAGCTCGACGAACTCAGCGGCAACGAGGGCGCGTTGTTCGCGGTCGCCGCCACCCTCGGCCTCGACCCGGGTGACCTGGCGCTCGACCGGCCCGTTCCCGAGGCCCTGCGCGGCGGTCTGCACCGCGTCGGCGGCCACGCCCGCGCGGTGGCCCGGCTGGCCCTGGAGGGCCGCACCGTGCGCGACATCGTGCGGCGCGGCGGCGGGGGCGGGCACGTGGTGGCCGTCGGCGCGCCCGAGCAGGTCGCCGACCTGATCCAGACGTGGTTCGAGTCCGGCGCCGTCGACGGGTTCACGCTCATGCCGGACGTCACCTTCGACGGGCTGCCCGCCTTCGTCGACGAGGTGGTGCCGATCCTGCAGCGCCGTGGCCTCTTCCGTACCGCCTACGAGGGCAGCACCCTGCGCGAGCACTACGGTCTGGCGCTGCCGGACGTCGCCCCGCGGGACCGGGCCACGGTCCCGCGGGCGAGCGCCGAGCGGATCACGAGCTCAGCCTGACGCCCTCCAGCCGCGGTGAGGTGATGGCCGGGGCGAAGCCGGTGACCTGCTTCGCCCGTCCGAACAGCCACGGTGACGTGAACAGCATGATGTCCGAGCCGCTGCGCACGGTCTGAGCGGTGACCCTGCGCAGCGCCGGGCCGTAGCCGGGGCTGTCCACGGGCTGGTCGCCGGCGTCCTGGAGCGCCTTCGTCAGGGCCGGGACGTCGTAGCTGCCGTACGGGGTGTTCGCGAACGACAGCTGCTGCGCCGGCGACTCCCGGCCGAAGACGCCGCTCGGGAAGAACGCGACCTGGTGCTTGACGTACACCTTGTCGGCGACCTGGGCGACCGGGATCTGCTCCAGGGTGGTGTTGATGCCGGCCTTCTTCAGCTGGTCCTGGAGCAGTTCCGCCTCCACCCGCCGGTCGATGCCGCCGGGGCTGGAGAACCAGGTGATCGGGAACGGTTTGCCGTCGTACTTGGCCTGCTTCAGCAGGGACTTGGCCTTGGCCAGGTCGTAGGGGTAGGCGTCGGCGCTGCCCGGGTCGTAGGCGAGGTAGCCGGCGGGGAAGGGCTGCACGGTGGGCTCGCCGTGGCCGCCGTTGAGGACCTTCACCAGGGCCCTGCGGTCGATGGCGTGGTTGACGGCCTGCGTGAACAGCGGGTTGTCGAACGGCTTGAGCTTGGCGTTGACCTCGATGCTGGAGACCTGCAGGCTCGGGAACTCGTCGACGGCGAGGCCGGACGCCTTCAGGGAGGCCACCTGGGTGCCGTTGATGAAGCTGGCGAGTTGGGTCTCGCCACTGCGCAGCGCGGAGACGATGGCCTGCGGGTCGGACAGGAACTTCAGGGTGACGCCGGCGAGGTGGATGTCCTTGGCGTCCCAGTAGTGCGGGTTGCGTTTGAGGACGGCCTGCCCGTCCGGGCTGTAGCTGGTGACGGTGAAGGGTCCGGAGCCCACCGGTGCGGTGGCGAGCTGCTTCGGGTCGGCCGCGGCCGCCTTCGGACTGACGACCATGCCGGTCTTGCCGCCGAACGCGAGCGGCAGCGCGTAGTCCTTGTGCTTCAGGTGGAGCACGACGGTGGTGGGGTTGGGGGCGTCGATCGTGGCGATGGAGCCGAGCTGGCCGGCGATGCCGGAGTCGGCCTGGGTCTTGCCCCGTTCGATGCTCTTCTGCACGGCCTCGGCGTTCAGGGGGGTGCCGTCGGAGAAGGTCAGGCCCGGGCGCAGGGTGAGGGTCAGGGTGCGGCCGTCCTGGCTGTACGCCCATGTGCGGGCGATGCCGGGACGGGCGTCCCCCTTGGGACCGAGCCGGGTGATCGAGTCGTAGACCAGGCTGAGCGGGGTGACGTCGATCCCGGACTGGGAGGTGACCGGGTCCCAGGAGGAGGGCGTGGGCAGGGACCAGCTGAGGGTGCCGCCGGGGGCGGAGCCGGCCGCGCCGGTGGTGTCGCCCCCGGTGCCGCTGCACGCGGTGAGCAGGGCGGTGAGGGCGACGGCGGCGGCGGCCGTCCGGGTGTGCGGTCTGGCGCTGTGCGGGTTCACTGGGATCCTTTCCGGGCCGGGGCCACGGTGGGCTCCGGGCGGCTGGTGCGTGACGGAGCGGTCGGCGCGTCGTCGTTCACGCCGGGAGGCGGGCGAGACGGGCCTTGAGGGTGCGGGGGGCGGCGTCGAGGAGCAGTTCGGTGTACGGGTGGGCCGCGTGGGTGAGGACCTGACGGGTGGGGCCCTCTTCGACGATGCGGCCCTCGTGCAGGACGGCGACACGGTCGGCGACCTCGGCCATGCTCGGCAGGTCGTGCGAGATGACGGTGACGGCCAGTCCCAGCTCGTCGCGGAGCCGGCCCAGCAGGGCGAGGATCTGCGCGCGGCCGGAGGCGTCGAGGGCGCTGACGGGTTCGTCGCACACGAGCAGCCGGGGCCGGGTGGCCAGTGCGCGGGCGATGGCGACGCGCTGGCGCTGCCCGCCGGAGAGCCGACCGGGGGTGCGGTCGGCCAACGCCGGATCGAGTCCGACGAGGTCCAGGAGTTCGGCGGCACGTGCGGCACGGCCGGCGGCGTCGCCCTCGCGGCGCACGGCGAGGCCCTCCGTGATCGACTCGGCCGCCGTCAGGTCCGGGTCGAGGGAGCGCAGCGGGTCCTGGAAGACGTACTGGATCGTGCCCTGGCGGCGTAGCGCGCGGCGAGCGCGGTGGCCGAGGCGGGTGATGTCACGGCCGTCGAGGTGCACGCTTCCGGCGGTGGGTGTGACCAGACCGAGCACGGCCCGCGCGAGGGTCGTCTTGCCGGATCCGGTCTCCCCGATCACACCGGTGACGGTGGCAGCGGGGACACTGAGGTGCACACCGTCGAGGACGCGGTGCCGTGTGCCGTCGGGGGCCCGGTAGGTGACGCCCAAGTCGTCGACGCGCAGGACGGGTTCGTCAGCGGGCATACGGCTCCTCCTCCAGCAGGCCCGCGTCCGCCAGGAGCGAGCGGGTGTACGGGTGGGCGGGGGTGTGCAGCAGCCGCCGCGCGGGCGCCGCCTCGACGAGTTCTCCGTGGCGGAACACGCCGATGTCGTCGCAGAGTCCGCCGACGGCCTCCAGGTCGTGGGAGACGAACAGGACGGCGAGGCCGAGGCGTTCGCGCAGGGAGCGCAGCAGCGCGAGCACGTCGCGCTGGGTGCGGGCGTCGAGCGCGGTGGTGGGTTCGTCGGCGACCAGCAGGTCGGGGCGGCAGGCGACGGCGAGGGCGAGCATGGCCCGCTGCTGCATGCCGCCGGACAGCTGCGCGGGGATCTGCCGGGCGACCCGCGCTGGATCGCGCAGGCCGACCTCGGTGAGGAGACCGAGGGCGCGTTCGCGGGCTTCGGCGCGGGTGGCTCCGCCGCGCACCCGCAGCACCTCGCGCAGTTGCCTGCCGATGGTCAGGGACGGGGTGAGATACGAGCCGGGGTCCTGGAAGACGGCGCCGATCCGGGCGGCGCGCAGCGGCTGCCAGCCGCGCCGGTCGAGGCGGGTGACGTCCTGGCCCGCGAAGCGGATCCGCCCGGCCGTGACGGTGCATCCGGCGGGGAGTACGCCGAGCACGGCGCGGCAGGTGAGGGTCTTGCCGCTGCCCGACTCGCCGACGAGGCCGAGGGTCCGTCCGCGGCGCAGGGTGAACCCGACTCCGCGCACGAGGGGCGGGTCCGTGCCCGTGGCGGAGATCGTCAGGTTCTCCACGGACAGGAGGGGTTCGGAGTCAGACACGCAGGGCCTCCTTCACCGTGCCGGGCACGGCGGCCACCGGCTCGCCGCGGCGCAGGGTGTCGGCCAGGGCGTTGCACGACCACACCGTCGCGATGATGAACAGGCCCGGCCACAGCGGGCCCCACGCGTCCTGCCACAGCTGCTGGACGGTGCCGGTGAGCATGCCGCCCCAGGTGGGGTGCGGTGGCTGCACGCCGAGGCCGAGGAATGCGAGGCCGGTGGTGGCGAGGACGGCGTACCCGGCGGTCAGGGCCGTGGTGACGCCGAGCGTGGGCAGGGTCTTGCGCCAGATGTGCCGGCGCACGATCCACAGCCGGGACGCGCCGAGCAGTTCGGCGGCCTCCACGTACTGGGTGTGCGCATAGCCGAGGGCCTCGGCCCGTACGACGCGCAGCAGGCGTGGTGCGAAGAGGGCGCCGACGGCGAGGGCGGCGGTCGCCGGGCCGTTGCCGAAGACGCCGGCGACGGCGATGGCGACGACGACAGTGGGCAGGGTGAGCAGCGCGTCGACACCGCGCAGCGCGACGCCCGCGGCCCTGCGGCCGAGCAGCACCGACGCGATCCCCGGCAGGGCACCGCCCACGACACCGATGCCGACCATCGCCAGCGCGCTCAGCACGGTGGGCCGGGTGCCCGTGACAAGCCGGCTCAGGACGTCGCGGCCCAGCTCGTCGGTGCCGAACGGGTGGTGGAGGCCGGGGCCGCGCAGGATGGCGTCGGGGTTCTGGGCCAGCGGGTCGTACGGCGTGAGCGCCGGTCCGAACGCCGTGAGCACCAGCACCCCGAGCAGCAGCACGGCCGCGATGCGAGCGGACGCCGTGGGCAGGGCGGCCGCCAGTCTCCGGGAGATCCGAGTGATCATGGCGCGGTGTTCATCCCTTCCGGGTCTCGGGCCGCAGCCGTCCGATGAGGGCGTCGACCAGGAGGTTGGCGACCAGCACCACACCCACGGTGACCAGGAGCACGCCCTGGACGACGGCGGTGTCGTGCGAGGCGGCTCCGCTGAGCGCGTACTGACCGAGTCCGGGCAGCCCGAACACGGTCTCCACGACCACCGCGCCGCCGAGGAGTTCGGGCACCTCCAGGCCGATCAGCGACACCGCCGGTCCTGCGGCGGTGCGCAGCACGTGCACGAACAGCACCCGGCGCGCGCTCAGGCCGCGCAGGGTGGCGCCGACGACGAAGTTCTCGGCCAGGGCACCGGCGAGCGAGGTGCGCAGCTGCCGGGCGAGGGCGGTGGCGACGACGAAGCTCAAGGACAGCCCGGGCAGCAGCACGTGCCGCAGCCACTCCCCGATGCCCGCGGCGGGCGGCGCGTACCCGGTGGCCGGCAGCCACGTGAGGTGCACCGCGAACAGTTGCACGAGCCAGATGCCGACGAGGAACACGGGCACCGTCACGGCCAGCGAACCGAGCGCGGTCACCGCCTTGTCCACGCGCCCGCCCGGCCGCACACCCGCCGCGATCCCGGCGGGGAAGCCGATGAGCACCGCCGCCACGAGCGCGACGAGCGCCACCGACAGGTCGACGGGCAGGCGCTGGGCGATCGCGTCGGCCACCGGGATGTCGGTCAGGTACGAGCGGCCCAGGTCGCCGGTGAGGGCGTGCCCCAGCCAGGACAGGTACTGCTGCGCGAAGGGCTGGTCGAGGCCCCAGAGCCGGTGCAGCCGGGCCACGTCGGCGGCGGTGGCGTTCTCGCCCAGCCGGGCGGCGGCCGGGTCCACCGGCGACAGATGACCGAGCGTGAACACGATCAGCGAGCTGAGCAGGACCACCGGCACGACGACGAGGAAGAGCAGCACGAGGGCGCGGCGCAAGGGCCGTGCGAGCGCCGGGCGGCGGCGGACCTCCGCCGCGCCGAGCGCCGCCGGGGCGTCGCGGGACAGGGTCGGGGCGGCCATCAGCGGTCGGTGAACTGCAGGCTGAACTCGGTGAGCCGGGTGCCCTCGACCTCCTGCGCGGGCAGCGCCTCCTCGACGGCGGCGAGTTCGTCGGCGGTGAGGTCGAGTGTGGCGGCGGCGAGGTTCTCCTCGAGGTGGTCGACGCGCCGGGTGCCGGGGATCGGTACGACGTCGGAGCCGCGGTGGTGGACCCAGGCCAGGGCGAGCTGGCCGACGGTGACGCCCTTGTCCTTGGCCAGCGGGGCGAGCCGGTCGACGAGGGCGAGGTTGTGGGGGAGGTTGCGGGCGGTCAGCCGGGGCTGGGCCAGGCGCCGGAAGTCGTGCTCGCCGAAGGCGGACACGTCGCGGTAGCGGCCGGTGAGGAACCCGCGGCCGAGCGGCGCGTTGGGCACGATGCCGATGCCCAGCTCGCGTGCCGTGGGGGCGGTCTCCGCCTCGATTCCGCGTGACCACAGGGACCACTCGGTCTGCAGCGCGGTGATCGGGTGCACGGCGTGGGCGCGCCGGATGGTGGCCGCTGCGGCCTCGGACAGGCCTATGAAACGGACCTTTCCGGCGGTGACGAGTTCGGCGAGCGCGCCGACGGTTTCCTCGATGGGCACGGCCGGGTCGACGCGGGCCTGGAAGTACAGGTCGATGTGGTCGAGCCCGAGCCGGTGCAACGAGTCGTCGGCGGCCTGCCGCACGTACGCGGCGTCACCGCGCACGGCGTGGCCGATCCCGCTGCCGCTGCGCACCACGCCGAACTTCGTGGCGACGACCGCCTGTTCACGCCGGCTGCCGGCGAGGGCCTTGCCGATGAGTTCCTCGCTCGCGCCGTTGCCGTACACGTCGGCGGTGTCGATGAGCGTGACGCCCAGGTCGAGGGCCCGGTGGATGGTGGCGATCGACTCGGCGTCGTCGGTGGGCCCGTAGAACTCGCTGATGCCGAGCCCTCCGAGGCCCTGCGCGGCGACTTCGAGGGTGCCGAGGCGGCGCGTGGGCAGGCCGTCGCTCATGGGTTTCCTCCCGCTGGTCATGCCGTACGTGCGTGCGCTGCTGCGTGCCGCTCAGCATGTCCGGGCGGGCTAAACCGCCTCTGAAGCCGGCACGGGGTGCGCGGGCAGCGTGCGGTGCAGGTGGGCGGCGAGTGCGGCGGGGGTGGGGTGGTCGAAGACGACGACGGGCGCGAGTTCGAGTCCGGTGTCCGCGCACAGCCGGTTGCGCAGGTCCAGCAGGGCGAAGGAGGTCAGCCCCACCTCCTGGAACGCGGCGTCGCCCGCGACGGCGTCGGGCCCCTCGTGGCCGAGGACCTCCGCGGCGTGCGCCCTGATCCGCTCCAGCAGAAGCCGTTCGCGTGCCGGCCCCTCGGCAGCGGTCAGCAGGCCCCCGAACCCGCCGTCCGGGTCGGGGCGTTGAAGGTTCTGAGGTGCTGCGGCGCCGGGGTGCGGGCCGGGTGTGGTGAGCCAGTACCGCTGCCGCTGGAAGGGGTAGGTGGGCAGTTCGGTCGGCGGAGTCACGGGGGTGTGCCGTAGGGCCTCCTCGGCGGGTGCGACGGTACGGCCGTGCAGGGTGAGCGTGGTGAGCGCCAGGTCGAGGGCCTGGGTCTGCGGTAGGTCGCGGCGCTGGAGCGGCACATGGACCGTGTCGGGCTGGGCGACGGCGATCAGCGGGGTGAGGGTCGCATCGGGGCCGACCTCCAGGTACGTCGGATGACCGGCGTGCGCTTCGGCGAGAGCGCGCAGCCCGTCGTGGAAGCGGACGGTGCCGCGGGCGTGCCGGGCCCAGTAGCCGGGGTCGGCGAGGTCTCCCGGGCCGGCGGTCGTCCCGGTGACGTTCGAGGCGAGCGGCAGCCGGGGCGGGGCCGCGGTGAGCGTGCGGGCCGTGGCGTGCAGGGCGTCGAGCACGGGGTCCATGTGCGGGGAGTGGAAAGCATGGCTGACGGTGAGCCGGCGGGTGCGGTGGCCGAGCTTCGCGCAGCGTTCCTCGACGGCGCGTACGGCGTCGAGGTCGCCGGAGACCACCGTGGACCGTGTCCCGTTGACGGCGGCGACGGCGATCCGGTCCGCGTGCGGGCGCAGCAGGGGACGGACGTGGCGTTCGGCGGCCTGGACGGAGAGCATGGCGCCGCGTTCCCGCGGCAGCCGTTCCATCGACAGGGCGCGGGCCGCCACGAGTGCCACGGCGTCGTCGAGGCCGAGGACACCGGCGACGTGGGCGGCGGCGAGTTCCCCGATGGAGTGCCCGATGACGGCGTCGGCGCGCAGCCCGTGCGCCTCCAGCAGCCGTACGAGTGCGAGCTGGAAGGCGAAGAGGGCGGTCTGGGTGTAGCCGGTCCGCTGCAGCAGGTCCGCCTCGGGGGTGCCGGCGTCAGCGAACATGACCTCCTTCAGCGGCAGCGGAAGGTGGCCGCTCAGCTTCGGTGCGAGGCGGTCCAGTACGTCATCGAGGGCGGCGCCGAACACGGTGTGGGCTGCGTACAGGTCGCGTCCCATGCCGGCCCGCTGGGAACCCTGGCCGGAGAAGGCCAGGACGAGCGGTCCCGCAGCGCGGGGCGAGACGAGGGCGAGCCCGGGAGCGGGCCTGCCGTCGGCGAGGGCGCGCAGGGCGTCCCGCAGCGAGCCGCGGTCGGTGCCGGTGACGGCCGCGCGGCGCGGGAAACGGGTGCGGCCGTGCGCCAGCCAGTGGGCGATGTCGTCGGTCGGGGCGCCGGGCGCCCCGTCGAGATGGGCGAGCAGCGCGGCGGCCGCGTCCCGCAGGGCCTGGTCCGTGCGGGCGGTGATGATCCAGGGGCGCGGGGGCCGCGGGAGCGAGGGGGCTGTGGTGTGGGGGGCGGTCGCGTCCCTGGCCGGCGCAGCCGGGGCCGGGAGGTGCGCGGTGGGAAGGTACGGCGGCGGGGCCGGGAGGTCCGGGGCCTCCTCCAGAACGACATGGGCGTTGGTGCCGCTGATGCCGAAGGAGGAGACGGCGGCGCGGCGCGCCCGTCCCTCGGTGCGGGGCCAGGGCCGAGGCTCGGTGAGCGGACGGACGGGCCCTGCGGACCAGTCGATGTGCGGCGAGGGGCGGTCGACGTGGAGGGTCGCGGGGAGCTTCTCGTGGCGCAGGGCCTCGATGGTCTTGATGACGCCCGCGACGCCCGCGGCGGCCTGGCTGTGGCCGATGTTGGACTTCAGCGAGCCGATCCACAGGGGCGCTTGACGACTCTTGCCGTAGGTGGCGAGCAGCGCGTGGGCCTCGATGGGGTCACCGAGAGTGGTCCCGGTGCCGTGTGCCTCGACGGCGTCGACCTCGTCGGGGGTGAGGCGGGCCTGGTCGAGGGCGCGGCGGATGACGCGTTCCTGTGCGGGGCCGCTCGGCGCGGTCAGTCCGTTGCTCGCGCCGTCCTGGTTGACGGCGCTGCCGCGCACCAGGGCGAGCACGGGATGCCCGAGTCGCCGGGCGTCGGAGAGCCGCTCCACGAGCAGCATCCCGGCGCCCTCGGCGAGCCCCGTACCGTCGGCCGCGGCGGCGAACGCCTTGCACCGCCCGTCCGGGGCGAGTCCGCGCTGCCGGCTGAATTCCAGGAACACCCGCGGCCCGGCCAGCACGCACACGCCGCCGACGAGAGCGAGCCGGCACTCCCCCGCGCGCAGCGCCTGCCCCGCCAGGTGCAGGGCGACGAGTGAGGAGGAGCAGGCCGTGTCCACGGTGACCGCGGGGCCTTCGAGGCCGAGCGTGTAGGCGAGCCGGCCCGAGGCGACGCTCGCGGCGTTGCCCGTCATGAAGTGGCCGTCGAGCTCACCGGGGACTTCGTGGGGGCGGGGCGCGTAGTCCTGGGCGACGAGGCCGACGAACACCCCGGTGTCGCTGCCGCGCAGCGACACCGGGTCGATGCCGGCGCGTTCGACGGCCTCCCAGCCGGTCTCCAGGAGCAGGCGCTGCTGGGGGTCCATGGTGAGCGCCTCGCGCGGCCCGATGCCGAAGAACGCGGCGTCGAAGTCACCGGGGGAGGTCAGGAAGCCGCCGTGCCGGGCGTAGCTGGTGCCGGGCCGCGCCGGGTCGGGGTCGTACAGCGCGTCGAGGTCCCAGCCGCGGTCGTCGGGGAACGGACCGACGGCGTCGCGCCCTTCGTCGACCAGGCGCCACAGGGCGGCGGGCGAGTCGGCGCCGCCGGGCAGCCGGCAGGCGGTGCCGATGACGGCGAGGGGTTCGCGGGCGCGTTCCTCGGCGGCGTCGAGGGCCTGGCGCGTGCGTCGCAGATCGGTGGTGGCCCGCTTGAGATAGTCGCGGAGCCGGTCCTCGGTGGTCGTGGTCGTCATGGCGTGTCTGCACTCCTGTGCGTGCGGCTGGCGCGTTCGGCGTCGTGTCGGCGCGTTCGGCGTCGTGTCGGCGTGTTCGGCGTCGTGTCGGCGTGTTCGGCGTCCTGCCGGCTGATGCGGCGTCGTGCCGGTGAGCGGGGCGCGGGCGGCCGAGGCCGTTCCGCCCACGCCCCGGGTGCTGTCGGTGCGGGCCGGCGTCAGCGCGGGTCCGGTGTCTCGATCTCCTGGTCCAGCGCCGCGAAGAGTTCCTCGTCGGTGACGTCGCTGAGGTCGCCCTGCGCAGGTCCGGGCGCCGGAACCCCGGTCGCCGGGACCTGTTCGTCCAGCCTGCGCAGCGCCGCCCGCAGCCGTGCGCGTACGGCGGCGTGGGTTTCGCTTCCGTGCCGCAGGGTCGGTACGAGCGCCTCGATCCGGGCGAGTTCGTCGAGCGGCGAGGTGTCGTGCGCGTTGCCGGCCGGAGCGAGCGCTCGGTGAGGTGGCGGGCCAGCGCGGTCGGTGTCGGATGGTCGAAGACGGTGGTGGCGTGGAGTTTGAGTCCGGTCGCGCCGGCGAGCCGGTTGCGCAGTTCGAGGGCGGTCAGGGAGTCGAACCCGATGTCCTTGAAAGCCCGTTCGTCACCGCCGGCGCGGTCCGCGGGCCGGCCGAGGACGGCGGCGGCGTGGGCCTGGACCAGGGTGAGCACGGCCTCGACGCGCTCCTGCGGGCCGAGCGCGGCGAGCCGGTCGCGCAGGGCTTCGCCACCGTGCTCCCCCGTGGCCGCCCGCGCGGCGAGCCGTCGGCCGGGTGCGCGCAGCAGCCCGCGCCGCAGGATCACGGGCACACTCTCGGGCGTGGTGCCGGGCGGCAGGTGGAAGCGTGCCGCGGCGACGGCCGCGTGCGGCGCCCGGACGGCGGCGTCGAGGAGGGCGAGCCCCTGGGCGGCGTCCATCGGGGCGACTCCGCCGCGCGCCATCCGAGCCCGGTCGGTGTCGTCCAGGTGCCCGGTCAGGCCGCCGTCCCCGGCCCACAGGCCCCAGGCCACGGAGGTGGCGGGCAGTCCGTCGGCCGCCGCGGCCCGCGCCGCCAGGGCATCCAGGTAGGCGTTGGCGGCGGCGTAGTTGCCCTGTCCCGCGCCGCCGACGAGGCCGGACAGGGAGGAGTAGAGGACGATGCCGGCGAGGTCCGCACCGCGAGTCAGTTCGTACAGGTGGCGGGCGGCCGTCGCCTTGGGCGCGAGTACGGCGTCCAGGCGCGCGGCGTCGAGGGAGGCGAGGACACCGTCGTCGAGCACACCTGCGGCGTGCAGTACGAGCGTGAGCGGGTGGGCGTCGGGAATCCGGGCGAGCACGGCGGCCAGCTGCTGCCGGTCCGCGACGTCGGCGGCCTCGACGGTGACCTCGGCGCCCGATTCGGCCAGCTCAGCGACGAGTTCCCGGGCGCCGGGGGCGTCGGGGCCGCGCCGTCCGACGAGCACCAGGTGCCGGATGCCGTACCGGGTGACGAGGTGCCGTGCGGCGTGCGCGGCCAGCGAGCCGGTGCCGCCGGTGATGAGAGCGGTGCCGGCCGGGTCGGGCGCCTGCGGGAGGGTGAGCACGAGCTTGCCGGTGTGCCTGGCCTGGGCGAGGTGCCGCAGCGCGGCGGGCGCGTGGGTGACGGGCCAGGCCGAGACGGGCAGCGCGGGCAGGGCGCCGCTCTCCAGGAGCGGCAGCAGCTCGCCGAGGATCGCGGCGATCCGCTCGGGCCCGGCGTCCATGAGCTCGAACGCCCGGTAGGAGACGCCCGGCCGGATCGCCTGAACGTCATCGGCGTCTCTGATGTCCGCCTTGCCCATCTCGACGAACCGTCCGCCGGGGCCGAGAAGCCGCAGCGAGGCGTCGACGAAGTCCCCGGTGAAGGAGTTCAGGACGACGTCGAACCCGCCGTCCCCGGCGGCCGTACGGAAGTGTTCCTCGAAGTCGAGGGTGCGCGAGGACGCCACGTGCCGTGCGTCGAGGCCGAGGCCGTGCAGGACCGGCCACTTGCCGGGGCCGGCGGTGCCGAACACCTCGGCACCGAGGTGGCGCGCCAGGTGCACGGCGGCCTGCCCCACGCCGCCCGCCGCCGAGTGCACGAGGATCCGCTGCCCGGCCTCCAGCCGTGCCAGGTCCACGAGCGCGTACCAGGCGGTCAGATAGGCGGCGGGAAGGGCGGCCGCCCGGGCGAACGTCCAGCCGTCCGGGATACGGGCCACCAGTCGGCGGTCGGTGACGGCGACCGGCCCGATCCCCCCGCCGAACAGCCCGGTGACCCGGTCGCCGACGGCGACGTCCGCCACCCCCGACCCGACCTCGGTGACCACGCCGGCGGCTTCGGTGCCGAGCGGGGCAGTCCCCGGGTAGCTGCCGAGCGCGATGAGCGCGTCACGGAAGTTGAGCCCGGCGGCGCGCACGGCGATGCGGATCTCCCCCGGGGCGAGCGGCCCGGTGGCGTCGGGTGCCGGCTCCAGGGTGAGGTCGTCGAGAGTGGTGCCGGCCGGAGCGAGCCGCCACGCGTCGGCGCCGGCCGGCGGGGTGAGCGCAGGTGCGGCCAGGGGCACGAGCGCCGGCACGTACAGCTCACGTTCGCGTACGGCGACCTGCGGCTCCCCCGAAGCCAGCGCGGCTGCGAGTACGGCGTCGTCCACGACGTGGGCATCCTGGGAGTCCGTGTCGACGAGCACGAACCTGTGCGGGTTCTCGGTCTGGGCGCTGCGCACGAGGCCCCACACCGCAGCGGTCGCCGGGTCGGCGAGGCGGTCGGCACGGCCGGTGGCCACACCGCGCCGCGTGTGGACGACGAGGGTGGCGTCCTGTGTCCGCTCGTCCGCCAGCCACGCCTTCAGGACACCGAGGACGGTCCCGACCACCGGACCGGGCAGCTCGTCGGGGCCGGTGGAGACGGGCACGACGACGACGGGCGGTACGTCACCCACCGGAAGCTCGTGCGCGACGACCTCCTCCGGCCGTATGGTCCTCACGTCGTGGATCGAAGGGGCTGCTTCGGGCCACGCCCGCGCCACCCATTCGACGACGTGGAGGCTGTCGTCCGGATCGCCCTCGGGGGTGGTGGGCCGGAGCAGTGAACCGTCCGGCAGCTCGCGCAGCGTGAGCTCCTCGGCGTGCGCGACGAGTTCACCCTCCGGATCGGCCAGGATCACGCTGATCCCGCCGTTTCCGGTCCTGCGCAGCCGTACGCGCACTGCTGTCGCCTCGGCGGCCCGCAGCGCGAAGCCGCTCCAGGAGAAGGGGAGTTGCGTGCCCCCGGCGCCGTCCTCCGAGCCCAGGAGCCCCGCCGCGAGCGGGTGCAGGGCCGCGTCGAGGAGCGCCGGATGCAGGGGATGGCGGGAGACGTCTGCGCGCAGGCGTCCCTCGTCGGGCAGGACCACGTCGGCGAGGACGTCGTCGCCGTGCCGCCAGACCGCCCGGACGCCGCGGAAGGCGGGCCCGTACGTGTAACCGCGCGCCGCGAGCTCGTCGTAGAGCCCCTCGACCGGTACGGGTGTCGCACCGGGCGGTGGCCACACACCTGCCGGCCGGAAGTCCGGCTCGGCGGCGTGCGACGGCTCGTGCGTCAGGACGGCCGTGGCATGGCGTACCCAGGATGCGTCCGGGCCGCCCGTGCGTCGCGCGTGCACGGTGACTTCGAGCCGCCCCTCGTCCCCGTCGGGGCGTACGGTCGCCTGCAGATCGACGGGCGTGCCGTCCAGCACGAGGGGTGCCCACAGGGTGAGTTCGTCGACGTAGGGAGCGCCCGCGTGTTCCCCGACGAGCAGGGCGAGGTCGACGAAGGCGGTGCCCGGCAGGACGACCGTGTCACCGACGGCGTGGTCGGCGAGCCATTCCGGGTCGGCGCCGGTGCCGATCCGGCCGGTGTACAGGGTCGTGCCGTCGGCGAGGGTCGTGGTGGCGCCGGTGAGCGGATGGTCGGTGACGTCGAGCCCCAGGAGGCCCGGATCACTGCGGTCGGGTGTGATGTCGAGCCAGTAGGGGTGGTGGTCGAAGGCGTACGTCGGAAGCCCGGCCGGCGGCGCCGCGTGCGGGGGCACCCGCGCCGGCCAGCGCACCGGGTAACCGTGCACGAACAGCGTGGACACCGCCGTCAGCAACGGCACATGATCGTCACGGTCACGCCGCAGCGTCCCCGTCACCACGACGCCATCGGCCCTGGCCTCGTCCACCGTGTCCTGCACCCCGGCCGTCAGCACCGGATGCGGACTGACCTCCACGAACGCCCGGAACCCGTCCGCGTACAACGCCTCCACCGCGTCCC
>NZ_CP011497.1:419033-1021516 GCF_001027185.1 Streptomyces incarnatus
ACGTCCGCGTACACGCCTCCACCGCGTCCNTGGAACCGCACCCGCCGCCGCAGATTCTCGAACCAGTACTCCCCCGTCAACTCCCGCGTATCCGCCAGCAACCCACCCGTCACCGTCGAATAGAACGCAATCGCCGACTCCCGCGGACGGACATCACCGATCAGCTCAGCCAGCTCGTCCCGCAAGGCATCCACATGATGCGAGTGCGAGGCGTAGTCCACCGGAACCTGGCGTATACGTACATCACTGTCCCCGTGCCGCGCCACCAGCTCTTCGATCGCTTCGGCGTCGCCGGAGACGACCGTGGACCGCGGCCCGTTCACCGCCGCCACCCCCAGCCGCCCCTCCCACGCACCCAGCAACTCCTCCGTATCCCCGACCGGCAACCCCACCGACGCCATCCCCCCAGTACCCGCCAGAGCCGTCAGCACCCGAGACCGCAACACCACCACCGCCACCGCATCCCGCAGCGACAACGCACCCGCCACACACGCCGCCGCGATCTCCCCCTGCGAATGCCCCACCACCGCATCCGGCACCACACCGAACGACCGCCACACCTCCGCCAACGACACCATCACCGCAAACAACACCGGCTGCACCACATCCACCCGGCCCAACGCCACCGGATCCCCCAACACCTCCTCCAACGACCACTCCACAAACCCCGACAACACCTCACCCACCTCGGCAAACCGCCGCCGGAACACCTCCGACTCCCCCACCAACGAACGCGCCATCCCCACCCACTGCGCCCCCTGACCAGGAAAGACAAACACCACCCGACCCGGCTCACCAGCCACACCCTCCACCACCACCGGATGCGGCACCCCCGCACCCAACGCCCCCAACCCCTCCCGCACCACACCCGACTCCCAACCCACCACCACAGCACGCCGCTCCAACACCCCACGCCGCGACGCCAACCACCCCACCACATCCGCCAAGTCGTCATCCGGGGCGGAAGTCAGATAGCCGTCGAGCCGGCGCGCGGCTGCCGTCAGGGAGGCTTCGGAGCGGGCCGTCAGGATCAACGGCGTGGGGAGAGACGGGGTTTCCGACGGCGTAGCCTGGTCAGTGGCGGGAGCCTGTTCGAGGATGACGTGGGCGTTGGTGCCGCTGATACCGAAGGAGGACACGGCGCCCCGACGGAGTCGTCCGTCGGTCTCCCAGGGCCGGGACTCCGTCAGCAGCGACACCGCCCCACTGGACCAGTCCACCTGCCCCGTCGGTGTCTGCGCGTGCAGCGTCCGCGGCAACACCCCACGCCGCAACGCCTCCACCACCTTGATCACACCCGCCACACCAGCAGCCGCCTGCGCATGACCGATGTTCGACTTCACCGAACCCAGCCACAACGGCACCTCACGACCCTGCCCATACGTCGCCAACAGCGCCTGCGCCTCGATCGGATCACCCAGACGCGTCCCGGTGCCGTGGGCCTCCACCATGTCCACCTCGCCCGGGGTGAGCCCGGCCGACGCGAGGGCCCGGCGGATCACCCGCACCTGGGACGGGCCGTGGGGGGCGGTCAGCTGGCTGCTCGTGCCGTCCTGGTTCACGGCCGAGCCCCGCAGGACGGCCAGCACCGGGTGGCCGTTGCGTCGCGCATCCGACAGCCGCTCCACGAGGAGCAGTGCGGCGCCCTCGCTCCAGCCGGTGCCGTCCGCGTCGTCCGAGAAGGCCTTGCAGCGGCCGTCGGAGGCGAGGCCACGCTGACGGCTGAACTCGACGAAGGTGTTGGGGGTGGCCATGACGGTGGCGCCGCCGGCCAGGGCGAGGCTGCTCTCGCCCTTGCGCAGCGACTGCGCCGCCAGATGCAGCGCCACCAGCGACGACGAGCAGGCCGTGTCCAGGGTGACGGCCGGACCGGTGAACCCGTACGTGTAGGACAGGCGGCCGGAGGCGACGCTGGGCGCGCTGCCGATGCCGACGTGACCCTCGTGGGCGGGCGGTGTGGGGTGGGGGTGTTGGAGGCGGCTGCCGTAGTCGTTGTACATGATGCCGGTGAAGACGCCGGTGTCCGAGCCGCGCAGGGCCGCGGGGTCGATACCCGCCGACTCGACGGCCTCCCAGGCGAGTTCGAGCAGGATGCGCTGCTGCGGGTCGATGGTCAGCGCTTCGCGCGGGCTGATCCCGAAGAAGGCGGCGTCGAAGTCACCGGCGTCGTGCAGGAATCCGCCGTGCCGGGTGGTGGTCGTCCCGGGATGCTCGGGGTCCGGGTCGTAGAGGGCGTCGAGGTTCCAGCCGCGGTTGCGGGGGAACTCGGAGATGGCGTCGCGGCCCTCGGCGACCAGCTGCCACAGATCCTCGGGGGAGCGCACCCCGCCGGGATAACGGCAGGCCATGCCGATGATGGCGATGGGCTCCGAGTTCCTCGCGTCGGCCGATTCGAGTTCGGCGACGCGGCGGCGCGTCTGCTGGAGACTCTCGGTGACTTTCTTGAGGTAGTCGCGGAGCTTTTCCTCGTTCGCAGTCATACGCCCTTCAGGCCTTCCCACGGAGCAGAACACGTATCGGAGCGGATCCGGATCGGAACGGATCTGGATTCGGCAGCGGCTTCTCAGAGTTGTTCGAGCGCGAAGCCCGACTTGATCCACTTACTGGATTCGATGGCGATTCCGGCGACGCGGTCTCCGGGTACCAGCCGGTCGAGCAGCGCGTGCAGTTGGAAGAAGACGAGAGCATTCCCGTTGTTTCCGGTCTCGCCCACGCAGTTGATGTGCTGGGCGCCGGTCACGGCGAGATGTCCGGTTATCTTCTCGGTCATGCGGACGGAGAGCTGGGGCGGCAGGAGATAGTCGATGTCGTCCCTTTTCCAGTCCAGTTCGCCGAGTACGTCGTCCAGGATCTCGGCGGCGAGCAGGGGAACGGATTCCTCGATGGCCTTGTAGTCCTCATGGGCCGCGATGTCCGGGCCGGGTGGGTGGGCCGGGCCGAACCATTCGAGGATCTGGCCGGGTGCCCTGCCTTCGCCGACGAGGCGGAAACGGGTGGTGCGCAGCGCGGTGTCCCCGGCGTCGGGGTCGGCGCTGAGGACGGCCGCGCCCGCGCCGTCGCCGAAGAGGACGAAGTTGACGAGTTCGGCGGGCGGGACCCGGCGCAGGTCGGCGTCGAGGACGTAGTGCTTGGCGATGACGTCGCCGCCGATGACCAGGGCGGTGCGGTGGCGTCCGGTGGACAGCAGCCTTCGGGCCAGGTCGAGGGCCTGCACGGCTCCGGAGCAGCCCGACTGCAACTGGTAGGTGACGACGTCGTCGATGCCCAGCGCGTCGGCGATGACGTTGACGGTGGCCGGCATCAGCGCGTCGGGCGTGGCGGTGCCGAGGACCAGCAGGTCGATGTCCTCGGCGGCCGTCCCGGCCCTGGCCAGCGCCTGACGGGCGGCCGCGGTGCCGAGGGAGGCGAGGGTGTCGCGCTGTTCACCGGTGGCGAGGTCCACGGCGAGGTGGCGGGTGCGGGTGCCGATGAAGGTCTCGATCCACTGCTGCCACAGCGTGTCCATGCGGAAGTGCTTGCCCAGCACGACGTTGTCGACCGGCGGGCCGGGCAGGGCGGTGCCGACGGACAGCAGGCGGGTCTCGGCGGGGTCCATGCCCGGTCACCTCCGGTAGAGAACGATCTGCGAGAGGTACGACTTGTGGGTCTCGACGGGCTTGAACTGGCGGTACCCGATGGCCCCCTTGAACGGTCCGGCGACACCCACCGCGGGGATCGTGGCCTGTTCGCCGGCGGTGAGACGGGCGTCGTCGACAAGGCCTCCGGTGCGGATGACGGTGCCGTCGGTGAGGGTGATCTCCTCGGAGTAGTAGGCGATGAAATGGCCGTCCGGGCCCTTCCGGAGCATGCGGCCGACGCCCTGGGTGGTGCCGACGACGTTTCCTTCCGCGTCGCGCAGCTCGTAGGAGACGCGGGCGAAGTCGTCGAGGGTGGGGTTCTTCCCCTCGAAGTCGTCGTTGGTGGACTCGTAGGCGAGGAGGTTTTCGTTGAGGTCGGCGAGCCAGAGCACGTTCTCCGCGTCGGAGAGCAGGGGGTGGTCCTTCTCCGGCGCGAAGGGCGGGGCGGCGAGTTCCGCGATCCGCTGTGCCCTGGCTTCCGCTGCCGATTCTTTTCCGGTGGTGGTCATGCGTTCACGGTAGGGAGGACTTCTAAATCCCTCCTAACCCATCGCGCCGCCGCTCCACCGCGGGGCTCCTATTCGCCGTCGAGTTCCTCGTCGATGAGGCGGAACAGTTCCTCGTCGCTGACGGATTCCAGGGTTTCCGCTGTGTCCTCAGCCGGTGCCGGCGGCTCGGCCGGGGTGAGGGACTCGGCGAGGTGGTCGGCGAGCGCCTGTGCGGTGGGGTGGTCGAAGACCACTGTGGCGGGCAGGCGCAGTCCGGTCGCCGTCGCGAGCCGGTTGCGCAGTTCCACGGCGCCGAGCGAGTCCAGGCCGAGTTGCAGCATCCCGCGGTCGACCGGTACGGCGCGTGCCGAGCCGTGTCCGAGGACCTGCGCGAGGTCGCCGCGGACCAGCTCGAGCAACACCGACCGCCGCTTCCGGGGCGGGAGTTGGGCGAATGCCGGTTGCGGGACGCTCTCCTGCCGTACGGCCGTGACGGGCGCCGGTATCAGGGTGCGCAGCACGGCGGGCGGTGTCGTACCCGCCGCCTGACTCCTCCTGAGCGCGGGCACGTCCCAGCGGGCCGCGACCCGCACTCCCCCCTCGGACGTGAGCGCCTCGTCCAGCAGTGCCAGTGCCTCATCCTCGCTCAGCGGCAGCACGCCACCGCGTCCGATCCGCGCGACGTCCGCCACCGTCAGGGCGGCGCCCATGCCGCCGGCCCCGGTGTCCCACAGTCCCCACGCCAGCGAGAGCCCGGGCAGGCCGTCCGCCCGTCGTGACTCCACCAGTGCGTCCAGGAACGCGTTCGCCGCCGCGTACGCCGCCTGTCCCGCGGTCCCCAGGACGCCGGCCACCGAGGAGAACAGCACGAAGGCGTCCACCGAGTGCGCCCGTGACACCTCGTGCAGATGCCAGGCCGCGTCGACCTTCGCCCGCAGCACCCCGGACACCCGCTCCGGCGTCAGCCCCTCGACCGTTCCGTCGTCCAGGACGCCCGCCGCGTGCACGACCGCGCCCACCCGGAACTCGGTGAAGAGCCGCTCCACCTCGGAACGCAGCGATACGTCCGCCGCCGCCCACACCACCGAGGCGCCCAGACTTTCCAGTTCCTCCGCCAGCTCACCGGCGCCGGGTGCGGTGCCGCCCCGTCGCGAGACCAGCACCAGTTCCCGTGCCCCGCACGCCTGCACCAGGTGGCGTGCCACCACGCCACCCAGAGCACCCGACGCCCCGGTCACCAGGACCGCGTCGGCCAGGGCGGGGGTGCCGGCGGGGGAACGGGGTGTTTCCGCCAGCCGCCGCGCATGGAACTCGCCCTTGATGAAGGCCAGTTCGGGCTCGCCCGTCGGCAGCGTGCCGGGCAGTGTCGGCTGGTCGGTGTCCACGAGCACGAAGCGTCCCGGATGCTCGGCCTGCGCCGACCGCACCAGACCGCGCACCGCCGCACCCGCGACATCCGGGCCGGTCACCACCACCAGCGTTCCCTCGGCGGCGGCCACATGCCGCTGCACCACACCGAGCGCCTCACCCACCACCTCGTGCACCACGGCCGGAACCTCCGCGCCGATCTCCCGCCGCAGATCGACCACCCCCGCCGTCCGCGACACGTCGAGGACCGGTGCCGAGGACGGCACGGGGTCGTACCCGACCTGCCACAGCGCAGCCGCGTCGCCGGGCCCCCTGAGCGCGTCGGCGTCGACGGTGCGCAGTACCACGTTCCGCGCGGTCAGGACCGGCTCGTCCTGCTGCGTGGTGATGCTGAGCGCCGCGCCGTCCGCCGTCCCGGTGAGGTGCACGTGCAGCGGTTGCGGTGCGAGCGGGCTGCCGGTGTGCAGTCGCACTCCTTCCCAGCTGAACGGAAGCCGCAGTTCGTCCGCGGGCTGCCACAGGATGAGCGGGTGCAGGGCGGCGTCGAGAAGCGCCGGGTGAAGAGCGTGGCCATCGGCCGGTACGGGGTCGAGTTCGGCGTGCAGGGATCCGTCGGACGCCCGGTGCACCGCTCGAAGCGACCGGAAGAAGCCCGTGTAGTCCAGGCCCACGTCGGCGAGACGCGTATGGATCTCCTCGATCGCCAGCGGTTCCCGTGGACCGTCTTCCTCGCGTACGGGCGGCACGTCGTCGGACGCCTGCTCCAGTCGTCCGGTGGCGTGCAGCGTCCAGGGGAGTCCGTCCGTCGCGCCGGCCGCCGCGGCCCGCGCGTAGATCTTCAGGCCGCGGTGCCCGTCAGGGCCGGCCGGCTCGACGACCGCCTGGATCTCGACGTCCGCGCTGGAGTCGGGCCCGACCACGGTGGGCAGGGGCAGCGGTGCCGTGAGCGTGAGATCGCCGACGACCGGGTACCCGGTGCGCCGTCCCGCGTGGAGGGCGAGTTCGAGGAGGCCGGTGCCGGGCAGGAGCGGTGTGCCGTGCACGGTGTGCCCGCCCGTCCACGGATGGTCGGCCGGTGTGATCCGGCCGGTGAACACGGTCCCGAGGCCGCCGCCCAGGTCGAGTGCCCCGTCGAGGAAGGGATGACCGGACCACCGCGCGGTGCGCCGCGGGCGCGGCGGGTTGAGCCAGTAGCGCTCCCGCTGGAACGGGTACGTCGGCAGGGCGTCGGGCGTGGGCACCGCCCGCGCGTGCGGCGTCCTCGCCGCGGACGCGTACCAGGCGCGCCAGTCCACGTCGGCGCCCGCCGCGTGCAGGGTCGCGGCGGCCACGAGCGCGGTACGGGCCTCAGGCCGGCCCCGCCGCCCCGCAGCCGCCAGCGCGGCGGGCCGCTCATCCTCGGGCAGGGACTGCGGGACCAGCGCGGACAGGACGGCGTCGGGCCCGATCTCCAGGTACCGGGTGGCCCCTTCGGCGTGCAGGGTGGCCACCGCGTCGGCGAAGCGCACGGCACGACGTACGTGCTCGGTCCAGTAGTCGGGCGAGGTGAGCCGGCCCGGTTCGGCGACGCGGCCGGTGGTGTCGGAGACGTAGCGGATCGCGGGCTCGCGCAGCCGCAATCCGGACACGACGGCCCGGAACTCCGCCAGCATCGGTTCCATCAGCGGGGAGTGGAAGGCGTGACTGACCCGCAGCCTGCGGGCGCGCACACCCAGGCCGCTCAGCCGCGCCGCCACCGCGAGCACGGCGTCCTCGTCACCGGAGAGGACGGTGGCGCGGGGCCCGTTGACGGCGGCGATGTCGACCTGCCCCCGTTCGCCGTCGAGTTGCGCCCGGACCTGCTCTTCCGACGCCTCGAAGGACAGCATCGCTCCCTCGGCCGGCAGTGCGTCCATCAGCCGGGCCCGGGCGGCGACCAGGGCAGCCGCGTCATCGAGGTCCAGGACGCCGGCGGCGTGGGCGGCGGCGACACCGCCCACCGAGTGTCCGGCGACCAGGTCGGGACGCAGTCCCCAGCTCTCGTAGAGCCGGAACAGGGCCGTCTCGAAGGCGAACAGGGCGGGCTGGGTCCAGACGGTCCGGCCGAGCAGTTCCGCCTCGGGCGACTCGGGGTCGGCGAACACGACGTCATGCAGGGGCCGTTCGAGTCCGAGCCGCGCGTCCAGGGCTGCCGCGGCGGCGTCGAAGGCGTCCGCGAAGGTGGGGTACGCGGCGTGCAGGGCGCGTCCCATGCCGGGGCGCTGGCTGCCCTGCCCGGTGAAGAGGAAGGCGGTACGACCCTTCACGGCGTCCGTCAGCGGGGTGCGCGCGTCGGCGAGCGCGGACAGTGCCTCGACGAGCTCCGCCCGCCCGTCGGCGACGACGACGGCCCGGTGGTCGAAGGTGGCCCGACTCCCGGTCAGCGCCGCGCCGAGCGATGCCGGCGTCAACGCCTCGTCGGCGGCGACGAGTTCGCGCAGGCGTGCCGCCTGAGCGCGCACCGCTTCGGGCGTACGGGCCGACAGCGGTACGGGGAACGGTTGCGTGTCAGCGACGGGCAGGGCGGCTTCCTCGACCGTGTCGTCGTCCGGCGCACCCGTCACCGGCTCCGCGGCCTCGACGGCTTCTTCGACGGCTTCCTCGACGATGACGTGCGCGTTCGTGCCGCTGATGCCGAAGGAGGACACGGCGGCGCGGCGCGGCGTGCCGTCCGGGCCCGCCGGCCAGGCCCGCGCCTGAGTCAGGAGGCGTACCTCGCCCGCCTCCCAGTCGACCTGCCGGCTCGGGGTGTCGGCGTGCAGGGTGCGGGGCAGGACGCCGTGCCGGATCGCCTGCACCATCTTGATGACGCCACCGACACCGGCGGCGGCCTGCGTGTGCCCGATGTTGGACTTCAACGACCCCAGCCACAAAGGCGTTTCGCGGTCCTGCCCGTACGTCGCGAGCAACGCCTGCGCCTCGATCGGATCACCCAGCCGCGTACCCGTACCATGCGCCTCCACCGCATCCACATCAGCCGGGCTCAGCCCGGCCGACGCCAGCGCCTGCCGGATCACCCGCTCCTGCGACGGACCGTTCGGCGCCGTAAGACCATTGCTCGCACCATCCTGATTCACCGCCGACCCCCGCACCACCGCCAGCACCCGATGCCCACGGCGCCGCGCATCCGACAACCGCTCCACCAACAGCAACCCCACACCCTCACTCCACCCCGTACCGTCGGCCGCATCGGAGAAGGGCTTGCACCGGCCGTCCGCCGCCAGCCCCCGCTGACGACTGAACTCCACGAAGGTGGCGGGACTGGCCATGACGGTGGCGCCACCTGCGAGGGCGAGGTCGCACTCGCCGGTGCGCAGTGCCTGCGCGGCCAGGTGCAGGGCCACCAGCGACGACGAGCACGCCGTGTCCACCGTCACCGCCGGCCCCTCCAAGCCGAACGTGTACGCGATCCGACCGGAGGCGACGCTGCCGGCGCTGCCGCTGACCAGATAGCCCTCGGATCCGTCCGGCGCCTCGGCCGCCTGGTGCAGCCGCGCGCCGTAGTCGTTGTACATGACGCCGGCGAAGACGCCGGTGCGGCTGCCGCGCAGCGCCTCCGGGTCGAGGCCGGCCCGCTCGAACGCCTCCCACGCCGTCTCCAGCAGCAGCCGCTGCTGCGGGTCGGTGGTCAGGGCCTCCTTGGGGCTCATGCCGAAGAACGCGGGGTCGAAGTCGGCCGCGTCGACGAGGAATCCGCCGTGCCGTGTGTAGGAGGTGCCCTGGTGGTCGGGGTCGGGGTCGTAGAGCGCGTCGAGGTCCCAGCCGCGGTCGTCCGGGAACGGGCCGACCGCGTCCGCACCACTCTCCACCAGCCGCCACAGGTCCTCCGGCGACGCGACCCCGCCCGGGTAACGGCACGCCATCGCGACGATCGCGATCGGCTCGTCCGTCACGGCCGGCGCCATGGGGGCGGGGGCCGTGTCCTCGTGCGCCTGCCCGAGGTCGCCGAGCAGTTCGTCGTGGAGGCGGCGGGCCAGGGCGGTCACGGTCGGGTGGTCGAAGACCAGCGTGGCGGGCAGCCTCAGGCCGGTGACGGCGGTGAGCCGGTTGCGCAGTTCGACGGCGCTGAGCGAGTCGAAGCCGAGGTCGGCGAAGGGACGTTCGTCCGCGATGGTGCCGGGATCGCTGTGTCCGAGCACACCGGCCACCGCCTCCCGTACGACGTCCAGGACCCTGGTCCGGCGCTCGTCGCCGTCCAGCCGGGCGAGCTCCTGGGTGAGGGTGTCCACGTCGGCCGGTCCGCTGCCGCCGCCGGCGGTGGGCGTCGTGCGCGGGAGGAGGGCGCGCAGGAGGGCGGGCGGCGGTGTGCCGTCGATCTGCCTGCGGCGCAGGCCCGCCAGATCCCAGCGCGTCGCGACGCGCAGGCCGCCGTCCGGGAAGGCCAGCGCCTCGTCGAGCAGCGCCAGCGCCTGGTCCTCGTCCAGCGCCAGCACACCGCTGCGCACGATCCGCGTCACGTCGACCGCGGACAGGCTCTCGCCCATCCCGCCGGTGGACGCGTCCCACAGGCCCCACGCCAGCGACAGCGCGGGCAGGCCCTCGGCCCGCCGTGCCTCGGCCAGCGCGTCCAGGAACGCGTTCGCCGCCGCGTACGCCGCCTGACCGGCCGTGCCGAGCACCCCGGCCACGGACGAGAACAGCACGAAGGCGTCCACCGGGTGCGCCCGTGACACCTCGTGCAGATGCCAGGCCGCGTCGACCTTCGCCCGCAGCACCCCCGACACCCGCTCCGGCGTCAGCCCCTCGACGGTCCCGTCGTCCAGGACACCGGCGGCGTGCACCACCGCGCCCACGTCGAACCGGTCGAACAGCGCCTCCACATCCGCCCGCACCGAGACGTCCGATGCGGCGAACTCGGCACGCGCCCCGAGCAGCTCCAGTTCCGCGACCAGCTCCGCGGCGCCGGGGGCCGCGCCGCCCCGCCGGCTCACCAGCACCAGCTGCCGCACGCCGTGCGCCCGGACCAGATGCCGTGCCACCACGCCGCCCAGGGCACCCGAGGCGCCCGTCAGCAGCACCGCGTCCCGCAGCGCCGGTGGCTCGGCGGCCGTGGCCGCCGGTGCCGCGGTCAGCCGCGGTGCGAGCAGACGGCCGTCGCGTACGACGACTTCCGGTTCACCGTCTGGGAGGGCGGTGGGCGGCTCGGCGGAGTCGGTGTCCACCAGCACGAAGCGTCCCGGATGCTCGGCCTGCGCCGAACGCACCAGACCACGCACCGCCGCACCCACCACGCCTGGGCCGGTGACCACCGTCAGAGTTCCCTCGGCGGCAGCCGCATGCCGCTGCACCACACCGAGCGCCTCACCCACCGCCTCGTGCACCACAGCGGGAACTTCCTCGCCGGCCTCCCGCCGCAGATCCACCACCTGCGGCGCCCGCTCCGGCTTGCGGGGCGTACCGGACACCGGGACGAGCTCGACGGTGTAGAGAGGCGTCCTGCGCGTCGCGGTACCGAGCTGTGCGGGATCGATGTGCCGTACGGACACCTCCTCCGCGCTGAGTACGACCGTCCCATCGGGACCGGTCACCGTCAGGCCGTAGCTCGTGCCGTCGGGCCCGGGCACGAGCCGGGCGCCGGCCGCGGCCGTCTCCGGCTCGTGCAGGCGGACGCCTCGCCAGGCGAACGGTACGACGATGCCGTCCCCCGCTTCGACGGCGGCGAGCGCGATCGGGTGCAGCGCGGCGTCGAGCAGGGCGGGGTGCACTGCGAACCCTGTCTGGCTGTCCGTGCCGGGGGCCGGCTCCAGCCGGGTGTGCAGGTGACCGTCGCCGCCGCGGGCCGTGGCACGCAGGGCGCGGAAGGCCGGCCCGTAGTCGTAGCCGGCCGCAGCGAGCCGCTCGTAGGCGTCGCCCGTTTTCTCGTACGCCTCCGGGTCCGGGCCCTGTACGGCGGTGGGCGCCGGGTCGGGGCCGACCGCTGCGAGCTCCGCGCTGACGTGCCGGATCCAGGGCGTGCCGGGATCCGCGTCGTCGGGGCGGGAGTGCACGGTGAGGGCCCTTCGGCCGTCGGTGTCCGCTGCTCCGGCGTGCACACGCAGCTGGACCGAGCCGGTCTCCGGGAGGGTCAGTGGAGCCTCGATCAGCAGCTCGGTCACCGTCGGCGCACCGAGGCGGCCGCCGGTGTGCAGGGCCAGGTCGACGAGCGCGGCTGCGGGCAGCAGGGTGTGCCCGGCGATGGCGTGGTCGGCGAGCCAGGGGTGGCCGGTCAGGGACAGCCGACCGGTCAGCAGCAGGCCCTGTCCCTCGGGCAGTTCGATCTCGGCACCGAGGAGCGGGTGGTCGGCGCTCTCCAGACCGGCTCCGGCGACGTCGGCCGCACTGTGCGGGACGTCCAGCCAGTGCCGGCGGCGCTGGAAGGCGTACGTGGGCAGGTCGACGCGGCCTTCCGTACCGGCGTACAACGGCGCCCAGTCCACGGACGCGCCCGACACGTGCACCCGCGCCAGAGCATCCACGAACGTGTCCACGGCATCGTGTGTCCGACGCACGCTGGGCACCGCGACGACTTCGGGCAGCGCTTCTCGCACCAGCCCGGTCAGCACACCGTCCGGGCCCAGTTCGACCACCCGGGCCGCTCCCGCAGCCTCCAACTCCTGTACGACGTCGTGGAAGCGCACGGCCTCCCGCACATGCCGCACCCAGTACTCGACCGACCTCAGCCGGTCCACGCCCACACGGCCCTCGCCGTCGAAGGCGACGATCTCCCGCTGCGGCTCCCGGAACTCCACCGACTCCAGCGCCGCACGGAAGCCCTCCAACGCCCCGTCCATGTGCGGCGAATGGAAGGCGTGACTGACCTCCAGGCGCCGCACACGACGGCCCCGCTCCTGGAAGAGGGCCGCCACGGCCAGCGTGCTGTCCTCGTCCCCGGAGATCACGACGGCCCGCTCACCGTTGACGGCGGCGACATCCACTCCGTCCCGCAGCGCGTCCCGTATCTCCTCCTCGGTGGCCTGCACCGCCACCATCACCCCACCCGACGGCGCACCCTGCATGGCCCGGCCCCGCGCCACCACCAACCGCACCGCATCATCCAGCCCCCACAAACCGGCCACGTACCCCGCGACCAGCTCACCCACCGAATGACCCGCCACCCACCGCGGCACCACACCGAACCGCTCCCACAACCGGAACAGCCCCACCCCCACCGCGAACAACCCGACCTGCGCCCACTCCGTACGAGCCAACACCTCCCCATGCACCCCGTCGAACACCACATCCCTCAACGAGACCGCACCCTCACCCACCACCCCATCGACGACACCCACCACCTCGTCGAACGCCCCCGCGAACACCGGGAACGCCTCATACAACTCCCGCCCCATCCCCGACCACTGACTCCCCTGCCCCGTGAACACGAACGCCGTACCACCGGGGGATTCCCAGCCTTCGACGAGGGCGGGATGCGCAGCGCCGGTGGCCAACGCATGCAGGGCGTCCAGCAGTTCGTCACGCCCGGCGGCGCGAACGAGCGCCCGATGCGGCAGAGCCGAGCGGGTGGTCGCCAGCGCGTTGCCGATCGCCCGGACCGGTGTGTCCACCTTCGTCTCGGCGAACGCGGCGACGGCTCGGGCCTGCGCCCGCAGCGCCTCGGGGCTGCGCGCCGACAGCGGCCAGACCACCGGCAGATCGCCCTCACCGGCGGCGGGCCCCGGCTGGGGCTCGGCCGGGGCCTGCTCCACGATGACGTGCGCGTTCGTCCCGCTGATCCCGAACGACGACACCCCGGCACGCCGCACCCGGCCCACCTCCGGCCACGCGACCGGCTCCGCCAGCAGCGCCACCCCGACCGACGACCAGTCGACGAGCGGTGACGGGGTGTCGGCGTGCAGGGTGCGGGGCAGGACGCCGTGCCGGATCGCCTGCACCATCTTGATGACGCCACCGACACCGGCAGCGGCCTGACTGTGCCCGATGTTCGACTTCAACGAGCCCAGCCACAAAGGCGTTTCGCGGTCCTGCCCGTACGTCGCGAGCAACGCCTGCGCCTCGATCGGATCACCCAGCCGCGTACCCGTACCATGCGCCTCCACCGCATCCACATCAGCCGGGGACAGCCCGGCCGACGCCAGCGCCTGCCGGATCACCCGCTCCTGCGACGGACCGTTCGGCGCCGTAAGACCATTGCTCGCACCATCCTGATTCACCGCCGACCCCCGCACCACCGCCAGCACCCGATGCCCATGGCGCCGCGCATCCGACAACCGCTCCACCAACAGCAACCCCACCCCCTCACTCCACCCCGTACCGTCGGCGTCGGCCGAGAACGCCTTGCAGCGGCCGTCGGCGGACAGCCCGCGCTGACGGCTGAACTCGACGAAGGTGTTGGGGCGTGCCATGACGGTGGCGCCGCCCGCGAGGGCGAGGTCGCACTCGCCGGTGCGCAGCGCCTGCGCGGCCAGGTGCAGGGCCACCAGCGACGACGAGCACGCCGTGTCCACCGTCACCGCCGGCCCCTCCAAGCCGAACGTGTACGCGATACGACCGGAGACGACGCTGCTCGTGGAGCCGGTGAGCAGATAGCCCTCGTAGCCGTCGGGTGCCTGCGAGAAGCGGGCGCCGTAGTCGTCGTACATGGCACCGGCGAAGACGCCCGTGCGGCTGCCGCGCAGCGCGGCCGGGTCGAGGCCGGCCCGCTCGAACGCCTCCCACGCCGTCTCCAGCAGCAGCCGCTGCTGCGGGTCCATCGCCGCCGCCTCCCGCGGACTCAGCCCGAAGAACTCCGCGTCGAACTCGGCGGCGTCGTAGAGGAACCCGCCCTCGCGGGCGTACGACGTCCCGTGGTGGTCGGGGTCGGGGTGGTACAGCCCGTCCAGGTCCCAGCCGCGGTCCTGCGGAAACGGGCCGACCGCGTCCGTGCCGCTCTCCACCAGCCGCCACAGATCCTCCGGCGACGCGACCCCGCCCGGATAGCGGCACGCCATCCCGACGATCGCGATCGGCTCGTCGGCCGCCACGGCCGCCACCGCCGACGTGCGCGCCGCCCCGGCCGGTTGCGTGCCCAGCCCGTCGAGGAGCCGGGCCGCCAGCGCCGTGGGGGTGGGGTGGTCGAAGACGACGGTGGCCGGCAGCCGCAGGCCGGTGGCCGAGGCGAGCCGGTTGCGCAGTTCCACGCCGGTGAGCGAGTCCAATCCGAGGTCCTTGAAGGAGCGCTCGGCCGCCACCACGTCCGCGCCCGCGTGACCGAGCACCTCCGCGACGACTCCGCGGACCAGATCGAGCGCGGCGCGCTCCCGTTCGGCCGGGGCGAGCGCCGCCGTCCGCGTGGACCACGTGGCGTCGGCGGAAGCCGCGGACGCCGCTGCCCGTCGCCTGACGTGCGGTGCCACCTCCCGCAGCACGGCGGGGAGTTCGCCGCGGACCGCGCGTTCGCCGAGCGCCCGCTGGTCCAGGCTCGTGGCGACGTGGAGCGGGTGTGGTGCGACCAGGGCTTCGTCGAGCAGGGCCAGGGCCCGCTCGGCGGCGAGGGGGGTGAGGCCGCTGCGCGCCCAGCGCGCACGTGCGGCGGTGCCGAGGGTGCCGGCCATCCCGGTGTCCTGCTCCCACAGACCCCAGGCCACGGAGGTGGCGGCCAGTCCCCGAGCACGGCGGTGCAGGGCCAGCGCGTCGAGGAGGGCGTTGGCGGCGGCGTAGTTGGCCTGCCCGGACGTTCCGACAATGCCGGAGACGGAGGAGAAGACCACGAACGCGTCGAGTTCCAGGCCGAGTTCGAGGCTCAGCTCGTGCAGATGGAGCGCCGAGTCGGCCTTGGGGCGCAGCACCGCGTCCAGCCGGTCCGGGTCGAGGTCGCCGAGCAGCCCGTCGTCGAGTGTACCGGCCAGGTGGAAGACCGCGCTGACGGGGGGCGTGGCCTCGGAGAGCACGGTGGCCAGGGCCGCCCGGTCGGCGCCGTCGCAGGCCGCGAAGCGGACCGTGGCTCCCAGGTCGGCGAGTGTGCCGGCCAGTTCCCGTGCGCCGTCGGCGGTGTCGCCTCGGCGGCTGACGAGCAGCAGGTCCCGCACACGGTGCCGTTCGGCGAGGTGGCGGGCGAGGAGGGTGCCGATGCCACCGGTGCCGCCGGTGATCACGACAGTGCCGTGCCCGCCGATCGGGTGGACCGGGCCGGTGCCGCTCTCCCGCGGTGCGGCCTCCCGGGCGACACATGGAGCGAGCAGGGTCCCGTCGCGCAGGGCGAGTTGCGGTTCGCCGGATGCCAGCACGGCTGCGAGCGGCACATTGCCGTCGGCTGTGTCGACCAGGACGAAGCGGTCCGGGTGTTCCGTCTGGGCGGTGCGCACCAGACCCCAGGCCGCGGCGGCCGCGAGGTCCGGCACCGGGTCCCCGTCCTGTGCGGCCTGGGCGCCCCGGGTGACGAACACGAGACGCGCCTGCCCGAACCGCTCGTCGGCGATCCAGTCGCGCACCAGACGCAGCGTGCGCGCGGCGAGGGCATGCACGGCGTCGGGACCCTGCGGAGCACCGGGCGGCGTCGCGAGGTCCATCACGACGGCCTCCGGTGCGGTCCTCCCGTCAGCGGGGACAGCGGCGGCCAGGTCGTCGTCGGAGATCCGCACCCAGCGGCGATCCGCGTCCCCGAGGGGCTCGGGCAGGGCGCGCCATACGACCGGGTAGAGGCCGCCGGAGGAGCCGTTCCGCGGGACGGCGGACCCGAGCCGCTCGATCTGCTCCCGGGGCACGTCCCGCAGTCCGGCTGCGTCCAGCGTCAGCACGGCCGCTCCGGCCGGGTCGGAGGCGTACAGCCGCCATCCGTCGCGCTCGCGTGTCCAGCGGATCCGCAGCGCCGCCGCACCCGAGGCATGCAGCCGCACGCCGGTGAAGGTGAAGGGCAGGGCGATGTGTCCGGGTGCCGCCTCCTCGGCGAGGGACTCGACGAGCGGATGCAGCGCGGCGTCGAGCAGGGCCGGATGGATACCGTAGTGACCTGCCTCTTCCCGGAGTTCGTCCGGCAGCGCCACCTCGGCCTCGATGAGACCGTGGGCGCCGCGCGCGCCACGCAGGCCCTGGAAGGCGGGGCCGTACTCGTAGCCGTGCGCGGCGAGTCGCCCGTAGGTGCCGTCGACAGGCGGCCACGGCTCGGGCAGGTCGCGAGCCGCGTCCTCGGTCTCGTGCGTGGACCTGTCCGCCGGGGCGACGAGGGTGCCGGTGGCGTGCCGGGTCCACTCCGCCGTGTCCGCGTCCTCCCGGCCGTCCCCGTCCTTGCCGTCCTCCCGCCGGGCGTGGACGGCGACGGGTCGGTGGCCCTGGCCGTCAGGTGCGCCCACGGTGACCTGGATGAGCACGGCCGCTTCCGGCGGCAGCGGCAGCGGTGCTTCCAGAGTGAGCTCGGCGGTGTCGCCGCCCCCGACCCGGTCGGCCGCCGCACCGGCGAGTTCCAGGAACGCGGTGCCGGGCACCAGGGTGTGGCCGAGGATGGCGTGATCGGCGAGCCAGGGGTGCGTGACGGCCGAGAGCCGGCCGGTGAGGACGATTCCCCCGTCCTGTGCCCGTTCGACCGCTGCGCCGAGCAGGGGGTGCCCGGCGCGCCGAACCCCCAGACGGGTCACGGCACCGCTCGCGTCGGGTGTGGCGGTCCAGTACCGGCGGCGCTGGAAGGCGTACGTGGGCAGGTCGACGCCGCCCCCCGCACCGGCGTACAACGGCGCCCAGTCCACGGACGCGCCCGACACGTGCACCCGCGCCAGAGCATCCACATACGTGCGCACCGCGGCACGCTCACGCCGTACCGACGCGACAGCGGTCACCTCGGGCAGCGCTTCTCGCACCAGCCCGGTCAGCACACCGTCCGGACCGAGCTCCACCACCCGGGCCGCCCCGGCAGCCTCCAACTCCCGTACCACGTCGTGGAAGCGCACGGCCTCCCGCACATGCCGCACCCAGTACTCGACCGACCTCAGCCGGTCCACACCCACACGGCCCTCGCCGTCGAAGGCGACGATCTCCCGCTGCGGCTCCCGGAACTCCACCGACTCCAGCGCCGCACGGAAGCCCTCCAACGCCCCGTCCATGTGCGGCGAATGGAAGGCGTGACTGACCTCCAGGCGCCGCACACGACGGCCCCGGCCCCGCCACAGCTCGGCCAGTTCCCCGGCCGCCTCGGCGTCACCGGAGACCACCACCGACACCGGTCCGTTCACGGCGGCGACGTCGAGCCGTCCTTCGTACGACAGCAGCGCGTCCCGTATCTCCTCCTCGGTGGCCTGCACCGCCACCATCACCCCACCCGACGGCGCACCCTGCATGGCCCGGCCCCGCGCCACCACCAGCCGTACGGCATCCTCCAGCCCCCACAAACCGGCCACGTACCCCGCGACCAGCTCACCCACCGAATGACCCGCCACCCACCGCGGCACCACACCGAACCACTCCCACAACCGGAACAGCCCCACCCCCACCGCGAACAACCCGACCTGCGCCCACTCCGTACGAGCCAACACCTCCGCACGCACCCCGTCGAACACCACATCCCTCAACGAGACCGCACCCTCACCCACCACCCCATCGACGGCAGCCACCACCTCGTCGAACGCCGCCGCGAACACCGGAAACGCCTCATACAACTCCCGCCCCATCCCCGACCACTGACTCCCCTGCCCCGTGAACACGAACGCCGTACCACCGGGCCGGGCGGTGTCCACCGCGAGGCCGGGCGTCCGCGTGCCCTCAGCGAGGGCGGTCAGCGCGTGCCGCAGGTCCTGGAGGCCGGAGCCGGTCACGACGGCGCGTTCGGGCAGGGGCGTACGGGTCGTGGCGAGGGCACGGCTGAGGGCGCGGGGGTCGGTGCCGGGCACGTCGGCGAGGAGGTGCAGCAGTTTGTCCGCCTGGCCACGCAGCGCCTCGGGGCTGCGCGCCGACAGGGGCCAGGCCACCGGCAGATCGCTCTCACCGGCGGGCTCCGCCTCTGGCTCGGCCGGGGACTGCTCCACGATGACGTGCGCGTTCGTCCCGCTGATGCCGAACGACGACACCCCGGCACGCCGCACCCGGCCCACCTCCGGCCACGCGACCGGCTCCGCCAGCAGCGCCACCCCGCCCGACGACCAGTCGACACGGGAGGTGGGCGCGTCGAGGTGGAGCGTGCCCGGGAGGCGTCCCGCGTTGAGGGCGTGCACCATCTTGATGACACCTGCGACACCGGCGGCGGCCTGCGTGTGCCCGATGTTCGACTTCAACGAGCCCAGCCACAACGGCGTTTCGCGGTCCTGCCCGTACGTCGCGAGCAACGCCTGCGCCTCGATCGGATCACCCAGCCGCGTACCCGTGCCATGGGCCTCCACCGCGTCCACATCAGCCGGGGACAGCCCGGCCGACGCCAGCGCCTGCCGGATCACCCGCTCCTGCGACGGACCGTTCGGCGCCGTAAGACCATTGCTCGCACCATCCTGATTCACCGCCGAACCCCGCACCACCGCCAGCACCCGATGCCCACGGCGCCGCGCATCCGACAACCGCTCCACCAACAGCAACCCCACACCCTCACTCCACCCCGTACCGTCGGCCGCATCGGAGAAGGGCTTGCACCGGCCGTCCGCCGCCAGCCCCCGCTGACGACTGAACTCCAGGAACATGCCGGGCGTCGACATCACGGCGACGCCGCCCGCCAGGGCGAGATCGCACTCGCCGGCGCGCAGCGCCTGCGCGGCCAGGTGCAGGGCCACCAGCGACGACGAGCACGCCGTGTCCACCGTCACCGCCGGACCCTCCAAGCCGAACGTGTACGCGATACGACCGGACAGGATGCTGCTCGTGGAGCCGGTGAGCCGGTGCCCCTCGCCGCCGCCGTCGCTCTCGTGGAGCCGGGGCCCGTAGTCGAGGGTGGTGCCGCCGACGAAGGTGCCGGTGCGGCTGCCGCGCAGCGCGGCCGGGTCGAGGCCGGCCCGCTCGAACGCCTCCCACGCCGTCTCCAGCAGCAGCCGCTGCTGCGGGTCCATCGCCGCCGCCTCCCGCGGACTCAGCCCGAAGAACTCCGCGTCGAACTCGGCGGCGTCGTAGAGGAACCCGCCCACGCGGGCGAAGGTCTCCGGCGCGTCGGCCAGGTCCCAGCCGCGGTCCTGGGGGAACGGGCCGATCGCGTCCGTGCCGCTGTCCACCAGCCGCCACAGATCCTCCGGCGAGGCGACCCCACCGGGATAGCGGCAGGCCATCCCGACGATGGCGATCGGCTCGTCAAGGACCGGGACCGTGGGAAGCGTGGGGCGCGGCTGTCCCTGTTCCGGCGATTCCCCGCCTGCCGCAGCGTCGAAACGGGTCTGGAGGGCGGTGGTCACGGACCGCGGGGTGGGATGGTCGTAGACGAGGGTCTGCGGCAGGTCGAGGCCCGTGGCGGCGGCGAGGCGTTCGCTCAGTTCGACTCCGCCGAGCGAGTCGAGGCCGAGGTCCTTGAACGGGCGGGCCGGATCGATGCCGTCCGGGGTGACATGGCCGAGCACGAGGGCGACCTGGGTGCGGACGAGCTCGGCGAGGTCCCGGTCGGCACGAGGGTCGGACCGCACGCCGGTGTCCTGCGACGCCGGCGCGGGCGCGTGGGGCGCGGGGGCGACGGCCTCCGGAAGCCAGTGCCGTTCCCGCTGGAAGGCGTAGGTCGGCAGGGTGATCCGCCGGGCGGGGACGCCGTGCAGTGGGCCGGTCCAGTCGGCGCCGAGCCGGGCCAGTGCCGTGAGCAGCGTCGCGGGCTCTTGGTGGCCGCGGCGCAGGGCGGCCGCGGCGGGCACGGCCGGGTGCGGGCCCGGGAGCGCGGCGACGACGTCCTGGACGGCTGTGGTGAGGACCGCGTCCGGACCGAGTTCGAGGTGGGCGCGGACCCCGAGCTCGTGCAGGGAGCGCACACCGTCGGCGAACCGGACGGCTTCACGGGCGTGCCGGACCCAGTAGCCGGGCGTGGTCAGTTCCGTGTCCTCGGCGACACCGCCGGAGACATTGCTGACGACGGGGACGTCCGGTCGCCGGTAGTCGAGTTCCTCGGCGACCGCGCGGAACGCGTCGAGCATCGGCTCCAGCTGCGGGGAGTGGAAGGCGTGGCTGACGCGCAGCAGCCGGGTGCGGCGGCCCGTCGCCTCCCAACGAGCGGCGAGAGCCCGTACGGCCGCGCCGTCGCCGGAGACGACCAGGGCACGCGGGCCGTTGACCGCGGCGACGGCGACCCCGGGGCCGGCGTCGGCGAGCAGCGGCAGGATCTCCTCCTCGCCGGCCTCCAGCGCGGCCATCGCGCCGTCGGTGGCCGAGAGTTGCTGCATGAGCCGACCCCGGGCCGCGACCAGGCGAGCCGCGTCGTCGAGGGTGAGGACGCCGGCCGCGTGGGCGGCGGTCAGTTCGCCGATGGAGTGGCCGGCCAGGGCCGCCGGGACGATGCCCCAGGAGCGGACGAGGCGGTGAAGGGCCGTTCCGACGGCGAAGAGCACCGGCTGCGTCCAGGCCGTGGAGTCGAGCAGCGCGGCCTCCTCGCTGCCGTCGGCGGCGAACGCGATGTCGTGCAGCCGGCGCGGCAGCCGGTCGCCGAACGCGTCGGCCACCTCGTCGAAGGCGTCGGCGAAGACCGGGTAGGTGGCGTACAGCTCGGCGCCCGCGCCGGGGCGTTGACTGCCCTGCCCGGAGAACACGAACGCCAGGGCGGGCGGTGCCGCGTCGGGCTGCCCGGGTTCCTGCGGGCGCGCGCTCCAGTTCGGGCGGGCGCCGCCGGCCAGGGCGTCCAGTTCCGTCAGCAGTGTGGTGCGGTCCCCGGCCGTGATCAGGGCGCGCCGCGTGAAGCGGGTGCGGGTCGTGGCGAGGCTGTGGGCGACGTCCGCGACGCGTGCGGTGGGCCGGTCGGTGAGATGGGCGCGCAGGCGGGCAGCCTGTTCGCGCAGGGCCGGTTCGGTGCGGGCGGTGAGCAGGACAGGCAGGCCCGGGGCGGGGTGCGGGGCCGAGGTGTCGGGTTCGGCGGCGCGGGGTGCGGCCGTGAGGACGAGGTGGCAGTCGGTGCCGCCCATGCCGAAGGAGCTGACGCCGGCGAGCGGGCGTGTGCCGCGTCCGGTGGGCCATGGTCCGTGTCCGGTGCGGTAGGTGAGGCCGAGGCCGGCCAGCGGGATGTCCCGGCGGGGCGTGTGCTCGCCCGGGGTGCCGGGCAGTTCGCCGTGGCACAGGGCGAGCGCGACCTTCACCAGGCCGACGACGCCGGCGGCAGCCTCCAGGTGCCCGACGGAAGCCTTCGCCGACCCGATGTGCAGCGGGGCGGGGCCGTCTCCGTACACGGCGCCCACAGCGCGCGCTTCGACCGGGTCGCCCACGCGGGTGCCGGTGCCGTGGAGTTCGACGTACGCCACCTCGCCGGGCCCGGCGCCCGCGCGGCGCAGCGCGGCCCGCAGGACCGCCTCCTGGCCCTCGGCGCCGGGCACGGTGAGGCCGTCGGTGGCGCCGTCGTTGCCGATGGCTCCGCCGAGGACCACGGCGTACACCGTGTCGCCGTCGGCGCGGGCCGCTGCGAGCGGTTTGAGGACGACGACCGCGCCGCCCTCACCTCGGCCGTATCCGGCGGCCCGCTCGTCGAAGGGGTGGGAACGGCCGTCGGGTGAGAGGCCGCCGAAGCGGCTCGCGGCGAGGGTGCTGTCGGGGGCGGCGATGAGGTTGACGCCGCCGGCGAGGGCGACGGTGGACTCGCCGGAGCGCAGGCTCTCGCAGGCCAGGTGCACGGCGACGAGCGAGGACGACTGTCCGGTGTCCACGGTCAGGCTGGGGCCGCGCAGTCCGAGCACGTAGGAGAGGCGGTTGGCGATGATGCCGCGGTTCAGGCCGGTCAGGGTGTGCCGTTCCACTGCGGCGGGGCCGAGGCGGTGGGTGAGGGCCGCGTAGTCGTCGGCCATGGCGCCGACGAAGACTCCGGTGCGGGTGCCGTGCAGGGCGGCGGGTGGCACGCCCGCGTCCTCCAGTGCTTCCCAGCCGAGTTCCAGGGCGAGCCGCTGTTGTGGGTCCATCGCGGCGGCCTCGCGGGGGGAGATGCCGAAGAACTCCGCGTCGAAGGTGTCGATGGAGTCGAGGAACGCGCCGTGCTGCGGAACACCGCTGCCCTCGGCGGGCCACCGGCCGTGCGGGGCCGGGCCGAACGCGTCACGGCCCTCGCGCAGCAGCCGCCAGAACGCCTCCGGACCGTCGGCTTGCGGCAGGCGGCAGGCAATGCCCACGACGGCGATGGCGCCGTCCTGATCGTCGGCGGCGAAGTGGGCGGTGTCGGCGGACTCGGGACGGTGCGCGACGCTCATCTCGGCTCGGTGCTCCCTCATCATGGACGCCGGGCCTGCTCGGCCCGCTGCTGCGGGGCGCCACGAGGGCCCCTGCCCATGGTCGGAACACGCTCTAAACCGGCCCTGAAAGTAGGCTGCCGCCCCGCCCCTCCCCCGCCACACACCACCGGGGCGCGTGGCCCACGCCCCCTCACCGGCCGCCCGGAAACGAGCCCCGCGCCCCTGACCCCCCGCCAGGCCCGGCACGCCCTGGCCCGCCGCCCGAGCGCAGGCCCCGCGTCCCCCGCCCGCTGCACGGGCCCGGCGAACCCCGCCGCGCCTCATCCGCCACCCGGGCACGGCGTGCCCAGGCGCCCAGCCGCATGCCGCGTACCCCGGCACCCGCCGCCCGGGCGGCAAGCCCCACGCCCCCTCACACGCCGCGCAAGCACGAGCCCACGTCCCCGTCGCCCGAGCGCCGGGGCCCGCCGCCCCTCACACGCCGCCCAGGCGCGGCACGCCCTGGCCCGCCGCCCGTGCGAACCCCGTCGGCGTATCCCGGGGGCGCCGCGCCGCCGGCCCGTGTTGCGGGCCGGGCTCAGGCCGTGCCGCGCGCGGTTCGCCCGGGGAGTGACTCGGTGATGAAGCGGGCGAGTTCGGCGCGTGAGGTGACGCCGAGCTTGCGGTAGATGCGGCTCAGGTGGACGTCCACGGTGCGCGGACTCAGGCGCAGGTGCGCGGCGATGTCCCGGGTCCGCTTGCCGGTGGCCGCGATCTCCGCGACCTCCCGCTCCCTGGTGGTCAGCCCGGTCAGCCGGTCCGCCGCCTCGCGGGAGGCGGCTCTGCGGCCGGAAGCGGCCTCGCGCGGGGCCGGCACGTCGATGTGGCGGACCAGCCGGGTGGCCTCGTCGCGTAAGGCGCGGCGCCCGGTGCGCGCGGTCAACTGCTCGGCCAGTTGCAGTAGTTCAGCCGCCTGCTCGGCACGGCACCGGGCGGTGCGTGCGGCGGCCGCGCGCCCCTGCGCGCCGTGCCGCGCCGCCGCCCGCCCGCGGATGTCCGCACCGTCCCCGCCGACCAGCCTCAGGGCCAGCGCGAGCCGTTCGCCGGCGGAGGCGAGGTCGCCCGCCCGCATCGAGTCGTGGGCGGCGGCGGCCAGGACGCCGATGTCCTCGGGGGCGCTGCCGGGCACGGAGCGCTCGACGTGCAGGGCGAGTGTCTGCACGGGCGCGGCGCGCGCCACGAGGACGGTCAGGGCGCGCCGGTGGGCGCCGAGCCGCCAGCACGGATCGGTCTCCTGGTAGAGGACCCGGCGCAGCAGCGGGTGCCGGAAGCGGTGGTCGCCGCGGTCGACGGCACGGACGACGTCGAGCCGCTGCAGCCGTTCCACGACCCGGCAGGCGGCGCCCTCGGTCAGTCCCGAGACGGCGCTGACAGCGGCCAGGTCGAAGGTGTCGCCGAGCACGGCCGCGGCGGCCGCGACCAGCCGTTCCTCGCGCGTGAGCGGTTCCAGTTCGGCCTCCGCGCGGGCGGTGAACACGGACGGCAGGGCGGGTCCCCGGTCGAGCCAGGCGTCGCCTTCCAGGTCGTCGCCCGAGAAGGCGGGCCACCGGTCGAGTGCCAACAAGTACAGGGGGACGCCGCGCGAGGCGTGGTGCAGGGATCGCAGCCGCGGTGAGTCGGCGGGCAGTCCCGTCAGCCGGGCGGACTGGGCGAGGGACAGCGGCCCGAGTTCCACACTGACCGCCGTGCCGTCCTCGACGCGCTCGGCGAGCAGCCCGCGCAGCCTGGGCGGTGTCTGTGCCGGCCGGTGCGCCACGACGATCGACACCGGGGCCTCGGTGGGCCAGCGCAGCAGGTACTCGAGCAGTTCGAGCGAGCCGCTGTCGGCGGCGTGCACGTCGTCGAGGACAAGGGCGAGTCCGCCCCCTCCGTCGGACCGGTGAGCGGCCCAGTCGTCGAGCAGACCGGTGACGGCGGAGAAGGTCCGGCAGCGGTCGTCGACCACGGAGTTGGCGGGACTCGGCCCGGCCGGGAACGGTCCGACGGCGAGTTCGCGCATCAGCCAGGCGGCGGCGTCGCGCCGGTCGCGGTGGCCGCGGTCGGCGAGCCACCGGCGCAGCGCCTCCACGAACATGTCGCACCGTAGTCCGGGTTCGCCGCTTCCGCCGCTGCCGCGCAGCACGAGCCGGCCGCGCTGCCGGGCGAGCCGGGCGAAGTCACCGAGCAGCCGGGACTTGCCGGCACCGGGCTCCCCCATCAGTTCGACGACCCGCTGTCCTCCTCTCCCGGCGGCGAGCGCCGCGTCGAGAAAGCGGTCCTCCTCCGGCCGCAGCGGCGACGGATCACCGGGCGGGACTTGGCGGGAACGGTCGATGGTTGACGACGTCGGGGCGCTGGCGGCCACGGTCCGCACGGTCTTTCCCTTCCGCAGGCTCCTCTGGTTCTCCCTGTTCGCGGTAAGCGGTGACTGTAGCCCGAGCGCACGGCTCCCCGGCCGCTCTGCAACGCAGACTTAATTTTCAACTACTTGTGCCGCTGTGCGCCCGTGGCAGGCGTGTGTACCAGGTTCAGAAGGGGTTTAGCGGGGAGGTAGGGGCGGCCACCAGCGTGGAGACCCGGGCCGGTGCCGTACACGGTGCGCCGGCGTACGACCGGAAGGGCTGACACGCCATGGGAGAGGGCATCTCCATCACCGAGCCCGCGCAGCGTCGCCGACACACTCTGTTCTTCCTGGAGGAGATCCGCGACTTCGCGCCCGTCTTCCTGGACACGGAGGTCGACGCCGGCGCGATCGTCGCCCACCGGGCCGCCGCCGCGCTGGACGGCGGCGAACGGCCGGGCGTGCCCTACTCGTTCGTCGCGTACGTCGTCGTCGCGGCGGCCCGGGTGCTGGCCGCCCATCCGGAGGCCAACGCGGCGTACCGGGGCGGCCGCCGGCCGCGGCTGGCACGCTACGAGCAGATCGCGGCGAAGGTGACACTCGACAAGGAGGTCGACGGAACACGCCTGGTGCTGGCCACCGTTGTGCCGCAGCCACACGTCGACGGCCTTGACGGAGTGCAGCGCGTGCTCGACCGGATCCGGGACACCGAACCGCATCGGCTGCCCGAACTGGCCCGGCTGCGCGAGCTGCACACCCTGCCCTGGCGCAAGGGCAGGGCCCGGTTCCGCAAGGCCGCCCGGTCCCTGGCGCTGCGGCCGCGGCTCACCGGCACCTACGCGGTGACCTCGCTCGGGCACCGCGCCGTCGACGCCTTCCACTCCGTGGGCGGCACCACGCTCACCCTCGGCGTGGGGCGGGTCGCGGACCGGGCCGTGGTGCGTGACGGCCGTATCGAGGTGGCCCCCGTGTTGCGGCTCAGCCTCTCCTTCGACCACCGGGTGATCGACGGCGCGGAGGCCGCCGACATCCTGACCGAGATCCGGCAGACCCTTCAGGACTGGCCCCCGGCGACGGCGGCCGACCCGCGACGAGAGGAGGACGGGGCCGCCCCCGGCCTCGCGCCCGACGCGGTCCCGGCACCCGAATGAACGACCTCGACGAGTTGAAGCAGTACGCGATCGCCCAGGCCCGTTCGCAGGCCGTGGACGACGCGGCACTGCGCCCCCTGCTGGACGCGATCCGCACCGACGAGGACGGCACTGCCGGATCGTGGGTGCACGAGTGGACGCGTGCCGCGCAGCGGCTGGAGGAGCAGGGGCGCCTGCTGGAGGCGGTGCGCTTCCACACCCTGGCCCGCTTCCCGTTCCCCGACGGCGCGGCCCGGCGCCGGGCGCAGGAGCGTGCCGCGGCGGTGTTCACCTGCTGGGCGGAGCAGTTCCCGCAGCTCAGCCGCCTGGACGTGCCCACTCCGCATGGCCCCGTGCGGGTGTGGGCCACGGGACTGGACCCGGCGCGCCCGCGGCCGCTGCTGCTGATCAGCGGCGGCATCATCTCCACGAAGGAGCAGTGGGCCCCGGTGCTGCTGGAACTGGCGGCGTTCGACCTGGCCGGGGTGGTCGTGGAGCTGCCGGGCGTGGGCGAGAACCCGCTGCGTTACGACGCCGACAGCCACCGTCTGCTGTCCTGGGTCCTCGACGCCGTGGGCGACCGGGCCGACACCTCACGCACGTACGCGCTGGCCCTGAGTTTCAGCGGCCATCTCGCCCTGCGCGCGGCGCTCACCGACCGCCGGCTGCGCGGTGTGGTGGGTGCGGGGCTGCCGGTGCGGGACTTCTTCACCGACCGCCGGTGGCAGGCCAAGGTTCCCCGGGTCACGGTCGACACGCTGGCCCATCTGCTGGGCACCGCGCCGCACGAGGTGTTCGACACGATCCGCGACTGGGGTCTGGCGGAGGACGAACTGCGTTCCCTGGACATCGAGGTGGCGCATGTGACGAGTCTGCGCGACGAGATCATCCCGCCGTCGGACTCGGAACTGCTGCGCCGCGCGCTCCCCTCGGCCGACATCCGGGTCCACGACGATGTGCACGGGTCACCCGCGCACTTCCCGGAGACCCGGCTGTTCACCCTGCTGTCGGTGCTGCGGATGCGCGGCGGGGCGCCGGAGACCGTAGCGGTCCTTCAGGAGCGGCTGACGGCGGCGGAGCGCGCGGCGGCCGGAGCCGTCGGTCAGCTCAAGTGACCGAGTGACGTCCACAGTTCGCGCTCCACCTCCGTCGCCGGAAGGTCCGTGGCCAGCCGCTCGGGATGCCCGGGCGGCGGGCCGGCCGGCTCGTCGGCCGGCGGCACGACGACGCCGATGAAGGCACCCCAGCACCAGGCGACCGCCGCGAGCGACGCCGGGCACGGCAGCAGCCACGCCAGCAGGGACCCGGCCACCCCCCATCGTCCACGTCGCTCCATCGTGACCCCTTCCTCGACCCGGCCCATGTGCCGGCCATCGTGTCGAGCGGCGCTGAACCGCGTCTTAAGCAGGCCCCGGAAACGTACGTAGTTTCTCTGATGTGCCCGCGGCTGGGCCTCGGCGAGGCTGTGGCTGTATCACGAGCCGACAGGGGGCAAGCATGAGGTACGAGGTTCTCGGCACGCTGCGCATCCGTACGGGTGACGATCACCTGACGGTCAACGCCCGCAACATGGAAGTGGTCCTCGCGGCGCTGATCGCACGGGCGGGCGAGACCGTCTCGACCGCCCGTCTGGTGACCGAGATATGGGGTGAACATCCGCCGCGACGACATCTCGCCGCGATCCACGTCTACATATCGCAGCTGCGCAAGCTGCTGGCGTCCGAGGGCCGGCGCACGGCGCGGATCGTGACGCGCTCGCCCGGCTATGCGCTGCGGCTCGACGGCGACCAGCTGGACGTCGACGACTTCGCGCGGCTGATCCGCGCCGGCCGGGAGCACGCCCGCGCGGGCCGGCACCACGAGGCGCTGGACGTCTTCGAGGCGGCGCTCGACCTGTGGCGCGGCCCCGCCCTCGGCGACCTGCGCGCCGGGCCCATCATCGACACGTTCGTCACCTGGGCCGAGGACGCCCGGCTCGAATGCGCGGAGCTGCGCATCGACTCGGCGCTCGAACTGGGCCGCCACCGCGAACTGATCGCCCCGCTGCACACCCTCATCAGCGAGCACCCGCTGCACGAGGCGTTCCACCGGCAGTTGATGATCGCGCTGTACCGCTCGGAGCGGCAGGCCGAGGCGTTGCAGGTGTACCGCTCGGCGCGCCGCACGATCAACGAGGAGCTCGGCATCGAGCCCTGCCGTTCCCTGCGCGACCTGCACCGGGCGATCCTCCAGGCCGACCGGGGCCTGGACCTGTCGAACGCCGCCTGACCGGACCACCTACCCACGCTTCCGGAGGAGCCATGTCCGCTCTGTCGTCGCCCGCCCTGTCCACCGCCGACTGGATACGCCGCTACCGGCCCCGTCCGGACGCCGCGGTGCGTCTGGTGTGCTTCCCGCACGCGGGCGGCTCCGCGCCGGCGTTCCTGCCCTGGGCCGACGCGTTCGGCCCTGCCGTCGAAGTGCTCGCCGTGCAGTACCCGGGCCGTCAGGAACGCCACGCCGAGCCGCTGGTGCCGGATCTGCACCGGCTGGCCGATCTGGTCGCGCCCGCGGTGCGCGCCGCCGTCGGGGACGCGCCGTACGCACTGTTCGGACACAGCATGGGCGCGTCCCTCGCCTTCGAGGTCAGCCTGCGGCTGGAACGGTCCGGCTCGTACCCCGCCCTGCTGGCGGTGTCGGGGCGGCGCGCACCGTCGGTACCGGCGGACCCGCGCCGCTCCGTCCACCACCTGGACGACGACCGGCTGATCACCCATCTGAGGGATCTGAGCGGCACCGATCCCCGTCTCCTGGAGGACCCGGAGAGCCGCGCGATGATCCTTCCCGTGGTCCGCGCCGACCTGCGGGCGGTGGAGACCCACGGCGCCGGCCGCGAGACGCGGGTGAGCGCGCCGATCCTGGCACTGACCGGCGACGCCGACCCGTACACGGCCGTCGACGAGGCCGCCGCATGGGCTGCGCACACCACCGGGCCGTTCGAGTTGCGGGTCTTCCCGGGCGGCCACTTCTTCCTCACCGAGGTGCGTGAGCAGGTGGTCGCGCTCGTGGAGGCGCGGATCAGCGCCGGGTCAGCCCGGGTTTAGTCCCGGCCGCCAGCATGACGTCGTAGTCCCCTACGCCCGGACGAAAGCGAGTCACCGTGCCCAGCTCCCCGCCAGGCGCCCCCGACGAGCTCACCGCCCTGCACCGGGCGGGCGAGCTCGCCGCCCACTATCCACGCGTCGGCGCGCTCCTGGCCGACGACGGCGTCGACGAGGCCGCCCTGACCCGCGCGGGCCGCCTGCTGTCCCGGCTCGACCCCGACGACGTGCTGCGCCATCACCCGCGCACGCCCGTGCTGTCGGTGGCCGTCACCGGTCACGGCACGCTGAACCAGCTCCAGGCGCCCCTGACCGCGCAGTTCGCCCGGCACGGACTGCTGGTGCGACCGCACTTCACCGACTTCGACAGCTATGTCTTCGCGCTCTCCGATCCGTCCAGCGACCTGTACGCCGCGGAGCCGGACCTGGTGCTGTGCGTGCTGGACCCGGGGGTGGTCGTCGACGAGTTGCCGCTGCCGTGGGGTCCGGACGACGTGGAGCGCGTCTTCTCCCGGAAGTTGTCCCTGCTGGAGCAGCTCGCGGCGCGCTTCGGGGCCGCCTCCCGCGGCACCCTCGTGCTCAACACCCTCCCGCTGCCGCGCACGCTCGCGGCCCAGCTCGTGGACCACCGCTCACGCGCCCGCCTCGGCGCGGTGTGGCGGGAGGCGAACGCGGCGTTGCTGCGGCTGCCGGAGACCGCCGCGTCCGTGGTGGTCCTCGACCTCGACCCGCTGCTCGCCGAGGGGCTGCCCGTCCAGGACCCGCGGCTGGCGGCGTACACGGGGGCGCCGTTCACGGCTCAGCTGCTGGCGTCGTACGCCCGGGAGGTCGGCCATCTGGCCCGCCATCTCACCGGCCGTACCCGCAAGGTGCTGGTTCTCGACCTGGACAACACCGTGTGGGGCGGGGTTCTCGGCGAGGACGGGCCGGAGGGCATCGAGGTGGCGGGTGGCCGCCGCGGTAACGCCTTCCGGGCGGTGCAGCGCACCGCCCGCCAACTGGCCGCGCAGGGTGTGCTGCTGGCCGCGGTCAGCAAGAACGATCCCGGCCCGGTGGCCGACGTCCTGCGCGACCACCCCGAACAGGTACTGCGCGAGGACGACTTCGTCCGGGTCGTCGCCAACTGGCAGCCGAAACACGACAACCTGGCCAAGCTCGCCGACACCCTCGGGCTGGGCGTCGACTCGTTCGTCTTCGCCGACGACAGCGCGTTCGAGCGCGGCCTGGTCCGCCACGAACTGCCCGGCGTGGCGCTCGTCCCGCTGGACGACGAGCCGGCGCTGCATGTGCCGCGTCTGCTCGCGGACGGCTGGTTCGACGTGCGGGAGGCCACCGACGAGGACCGGGCGCGGGCGACCCGCTACCGTGAGGAGCTGGCCCGCGGCGACTTCCTGCAGGAGTTCACCACCCTCGACGACTATCTGGCCGAGCTCGGCGTCGAGGTGCGTGTCGCCCCGCTCACCCCGGCGGACACCGCCCGTGTCTCCCAGCTCTCGCTGCGCACCAACCAGTTCAACCTCACCACGCTGCGCCTGCAGCCCGCCGAGGTGTCCGCGCTCGCCGCGGACCCGACCGCGTCCGTGCTGACGGTCCGCAGCCGGGACCGGTTCGGGGACAACGGGCTGGTGGGGGCGGTGTTCCTGCGGCGCGCCGACGACACGGTCACCATCGACAACTTCCTGCTCAGCTGCCGGGTCTTCTCCCGCGGCATCGAACAGGCGGTCCTGGCGACGGTGCTGCGGACCGCCGCCGACCACGGCGCGCGCGAGGTCGTCTCGGCGTTCCACCCCACCCCGAAGAACCACCATGTGCGTGACTTCTATCCGCGCGGCGGCTTCAAGGAGCTCGGCCCGTGCGGCCCCGGCGGCTCCGGGACCGCCTATCACCGTTCGCTCCTGGACCGGGACGAACTGCCCGTACCGCCCGCCCACATCACCCTCGTCGTGGAGGCGACCCTGTGACCGGTATCGACGATCTGCTGTCCCTGCTGAGGGACGACCTCGGCCTGCCTGTGGACGACGGTGAGGACGGCTCCCTGCGTCTGGAGGCCATCAGCGGCTGGGACTCCGTGCATCTGCTGTGGCTGGTGACCGCCCTGGAGGAACGGACCGGCAGCCGGCTGTCCCTGCCCGACCTGCTGGACGCCGTCACCGTGGCGGACGTCCACCGGCTGGCCACGGCCGGGCCCGGCTCCCAGGGCGAGGCGGCGGCCGGTGCCCGGTAGTCCGGTGCGGTACGACGCCGTCGCCCCGGAGGACTTCCGGGCAGCGCTCGGGCGGTTCGCGTCCGGCGTGGTCGCCGTGTCCGGTCTGGCGGAGCGGGACCGGCCCGCCGGTTTCGCGGCGAGCTCTTTCACCTCCGTGTCGCTGGAACCGCCGCTGGTGGCGTTCTGTCCGGCCCGCTCCAGCCGTACCTGGCCCCTGCTGCGGGCCACGGGACGGGTCGCGGTGAGCGTCCTGCGGGCCGGTCAGGAGGACGTCTCGCGCAGGCTGGCGACCCGGGACGACGACAAGTTCACGGCGATCGCCTGGTCCCCGTCCGCGTCCGGACTGCCGCTCATCGACGGCGCGCTGGCGTGGCTGGAGTGCACCGTGACGGCGGAGCACCAGGCCGGCGACCACCACATCGTGATCGCCCGCGTCGACCGCCTGGCCACCGCCCCCGACACGAACGGTCACGCCCACGAGGGCCCGCTGATCCACTACCGCGGCGACTACCGGCGTTTCGCCTAGCGTGCGTACCGAGAGGCGAGCAGTCGGTGGTCCGAAGGATGAGGCTGCAGGTGAGTGACCGCTGTCAGGAGACCCCGGCTCGGCCGAACGGCCCGTGGTCGAGATTCCGAGTTCGACGCCCTCGGCATCGAGCGGGATCCGTCGCCGAGGGTGGCCGCGTCTCCGGTCGCGCACGCCGCCGTCGACGAGGACGTGCTGGTGGACGGCCGGTCCGACATCGGGCGGCTGCGGCCGCTGTCCAGGCTGGGCGGGTACGAGTGGGGCACGGTCGGCGAAGTCCGTGAACCGGCCCGGGTGCCGTACCGGAAGGACACCCACGGCTGAGCCGCACCGCCTCCTCGGGTTCAGGCGAGCACCAGCACCAGGGGCACGCCCCGGCAGGGCACCAGGCGCATGCCGTCGTACGCGCCGGGCCGCGCCGCGCTGAGCAGTTCGCCGAAGTCCGGGCCCTTGGTGAGGGAACCGGCCAGGTGGGCGGGGTCGGCGGAGGCAGCCACCCGGCCCCGGGCGTTCACCAGATGGGCGGGCCGGGGCAGGCGCCGCAGCAGAGGGAGGACGGCCGTCTCGAAGTGCCGCAGATAGACGTCGGCGGCGGCCACCCCGGCGAACCGGCCCTCGATCCGGACGGGTGCGGAGAGGGTGAGGCTGTACTCGTCGGAGCAGAGGTAGTCCACGTACGGTCCGGCCACCGCCCGGCGCCCGGTGTCGCGGGGCAGCGCGAACCAGTCCCAGTGCGTGTAGTCGGAGTACGCCGACTGGCCGGGGTCGAGGTCGAGGAGCAGCGGGCGTACGCCGCCGTCGGCGCCGGACTGCCACCACTCCAGCCAGGCGGGGACGTCGGTCAGCAGGCCGGGGGCCGCGACGAAGCCGACGCCGGAGACGAGTTCCTCGCGGGTCAGGTGGACATGCAGCCCGGGGCGCAGGGCGGCGAGGTCGGCGCTGGCGGGTCGGCGGCCCCCGGCGACCACCCGGCCGAGCAGGTCCTCGGTTTCCGCGCGCGTGGCGGCGACCGTCTCGAAGACGGCCTCCAGCGCGCCGCCGACCTGTGCGGCCACCCACGTCTCCGCTTCCACCTCGAGGGTGGCGAGCCCGGGGCTCCGGCCCATGGTGTCCTCCAGCGGACGGGAACCTGACGCGGCGCGGTCAGAGGGTGAGGCGTACGGCGACGAGCCGCGCCGTCGACTCCCTGACGCACCGCTCGGCCAGCGTGCCGGCCGTTTCGTGGGCCCCATCCTGCACGGCGGAGATCACGGCGCGATGACGGTCCGCAACTTCTTCACGAAACGCGTCGTCGGCCAGGACCAGGCACAGCAGGGCGCCGATCTCGCCCTGGAGGGCGACCTGTTCGCGGGTGAGCCGGGCGGACTGGGCGGCCGCCGCGAGTTCGACATGGAAGCGGCCGTACAGTCTGCTGCGTGCCGCCGCGTCCTCGGCCCGGGACAACTCGTCGGCGGTCCGGCGGAGTTGGTGCAGGTCCTCGGGTTCCGTGCGCTGGGCGGCGAGCCGGGCGGCGGCGCCGGACAGGGCGGCCCAGTGGTCGCCGAGGTCGCGCAGTTCCTCGGTGCTCCAGCCGCGCAGCCGGGCCTTGAGCCGGTCGTCGGCGGGGGCTTCGGGGAGGGAGACGAAGCTGCCGCCGCCGCGGCCCCGGCGAGTCGTGACCAGGCCCTGCTGCCGCAGGGCCATGAGCGCCTCCCGCAGGGTCACCGTGGAGACACCGAGCTGTCCGGCGAGCTCGGTCTCGCCGGGCAGCTGCTCCCCGTCGGCCAGGAGGCCCAGTTCGATGGCGTCGCCGATGCGGCGGACGACCGCGTCCACGCGGGCCCGGTTGTCCACCGGGCTGAAGACGGCCCTGCGGGCGCCGCCCTCGATCTCGTACTGCCTCACGGCCACCACCTCGTGCATTGACTCAAGCTTTACCCTAACGGGACCTTGAGATTAGAACTATGACTTCATATGTTTACGGTCAAGCGGCTCAACGTACAGCGCGGCAGAAAGGTTCCCGTATGGAGGGAATTGCGATCCGGCTGCAGGACCTGCGGAAGTCGTTCGGTGAGACGACCGCCGTGGCCGGGGTCGACCTGGAGATCCGGGACGGGGAGTTCTTCTCGATGCTCGGCCCGTCCGGATCCGGCAAGACCACAGTCCTCCGCCTCGTCGCCGGGTTCGAGACACCGGACCGGGGCCGGATCGAGCTGGCCGGGCAGGAGGTCACCGGGCTCGCCCCGTTCGAGCGGGACGTGCACACGGTCTTCCAGGACTACGCCCTCTTCCCGCACATGACGGTCGAGCAGAACGTCGCCTACGGCCTGAAGGTCCGCGGGGTGCCGAAGGCCGAACGGCTCGTCCGGGCCCGCAAGGCCCTCGCCGAGGTCCGTCTGGAGGGCTACGGCCAGCGGCGGCCCGCCCAGCTCTCCGGCGGGCAGCGCCAGCGCGTCGCCCTCGCCCGCGCCCTGGTCGGCCGGCCCCGGGTGCTGCTGCTGGACGAGCCGCTCGGCGCCCTCGACCTGAAGCTGCGCGAGCAGATGCAGGTCGAGCTGAAGGCGATCCAGCGAGAGGTCGGCATCACCTTCGTGTTCGTCACCCACGACCAGGAGGAGGCCCTGACGATGAGCGACCGCATCGCCGTCTTCGACCAGGGCCGCATCGCCCAGGTCGGGACACCCGCCGAGATCTACGAGCGCCCGGCGACCCCCTTCGTCGCCTCCTTCGTCGGCACCTCGAACCTCCTCGACGGCGAGGCGGCCCACCGGATCGTCGGCACCCCGGGCACCTACAACATCCGCCCGGAGAAGATCCGCGTCCTGAAGGAGTCCGCCGAGGCGGACGAGCCCGGGCACGCCACCGCGACCGGAACCGTCGCCGAGGTCGTCTATCTCGGCGACGCCACCCGCTTCCTGGTCGACCTCGACGGCGGCGGCCGGCTCACCGCGCTGCAGCAGAACCTGGAGACCTCCTCCGAGGACGTCGCCGCCTACCGCGGCACCCGGGTCCGCCTGACCTGGCACCGCCGGCACGCCGTCCGGCTGCCCTCCTGACCCCTCCCCCGCCTCTACGTCCCCCTGGAGAACGACCGTGCGCCTCACCCGTACCCTGCGCGCCGCGGCCTGCGCCGCCGCGCTGCTGCTGGCCGCCGCCTGTGACTCCTCCGGCTCGGGCAGCTCGTCCGCGACCGGCCTCAACCCGCCCGACCTCAAGGCCCCGACCAAGCTCGGCAGGACCGAGGGCCAGGTCAATCTGGTCGCCTGGGCCGGCTATGTCGAGGACGGCTCCAACGACCCCAAGGTGAACTGGGTCGGCGACTTCGAGAAGCAGACGGGCTGCCAGGTCCACTCCAAGGTCGCCGCCAGCTCCGACGAGATGGTCAAGCTGATGAAGACCGGCGAGTACGACGCCGTCTCCGCCTCCGGCGACGCCTCCCTGCGCCTGATCGCCGCCGGCGACGCCGCTCCGGTCAACACCGCCCTGGTGCCCAACTACAAGGACGTCTTCGCCGGGCTGAAGAACGGCGCCTGGAACTCGGTCAAGGGGCAGATGTACGGCATCCCGCACGGCCGGGGCGCCAACCTGCTGATGTACAACACCGAGAAGGTCAAGCCCGCGCCCACCTCCTGGTCCGCCGTCTTCGACGACGCCTCCCGGTACAAGGGGCACGTCACCGCCTACGACTCGCCCATCTACATCGCCGACGCCGCCCTCTATCTCAAGGCCACCAGGCCCGAGTTGAAGATCGAGGACCCCTATGCCCTCGACCAGAAGCAGTTCGACGCGGCGGTGGCTCTGCTCAAGCGGCAGAACGGATACGTCGGCGAGTACTGGAGCGACTACCTCAAGGAGGTCTCCGCCTTCAAGAGCGGTGACTCCGTGGTCGGCACCACCTGGCAGGTCATCGCGAACCTCGCCGCCTCCGAGGGCGCCAAGGTCAAGGCCCTGGTGCCCAAGGAGGGTTCGACCGGCTGGTCCGACACCTGGATGGTCTACAGCAAGGCCAAGCACCCCAACTGCGCCTACAAGTGGCTGGACTGGATCGTCTCGCCCAAGGTCAACGCCCAGGTGGCCGAGTACTTCGGCGAGGCACCGGCCAACTCCAGGGCCTGCGCCGAGACCAGCGACAAGAACTTCTGCACCGTCTACCACGCCGCCGACGAGAACTACTGGAAGAAGATCGCCTTCTGGAACACGCCCATCGAGCAGTGCCTGGACGGCCGCAAGGACGTCAAGTGCGTCCCGTACGCCAAGTGGGTGCAGGCCTGGACCGAGATCAAGGGCTGAGCCGTGACGACCGACGTGCCGACCGCCGCCGGCCGGGGAACCGTCCGGCGGCTGGCCGGAACCCTGCACCGCAGGCCCCGGCTGCGGCTGACCCTGCTGCTCACCGCACCGCTGCTGTGGCTCGCCGTCCTCTACCTCGGCTCACTCGCGGTCCTGTTCGTCTCCGCGTTCTGGACCACGAACTCCTTCACCTCCGAGGTGGTGAAGGTCTGGTCGACGGACAACTTCCACGCGCTGCTGACCACACCCGTCTTCCGTCAGGTGATCCTGCGCAGCGTGGGCGTGGCGCTCGCGGTGACCGTGCTGTGCGCGGTGATCGCCTTCCCGGTCGCCTTCTACACCGCTCGCGTGGCCACGCCGCGACGGCGCCCGCTCCTGGTGGTGGCGATCCTCACGCCGTTGTGGGCGAGTTACCTGGTCAAGGTGTACGCCTGGCGGCTCATCCTGTCCCAGGGCGGGCTCGCCGACTGGATGCTCGCGCCGTTCGGGCTGAGCGGCCCGGGCTTCGGCCTGCCCGCCACGGTCCTGACCCTGACCTACCTGTGGCTGCCGTACATGATCCTGCCGATCCACACGGCCCTCGAACAGCTCCCGGCCGGCCTGCTCGACGCCTCGGCCGACCTCGGGGCGCGGGCCGGGCGGACCTTCCGCTCGGTGATCCTGCCGATGGTGCTGCCCTCGGTGGCGGCCGGCTCGGTGTTCACCTTCTCGCTGAGCCTCGGCGACTACATCACCGTGCAGATCGTCGGCGGCAAGACTCAGCTGATCGGCAACCTGGTGTACTCCAACATCGAGCTCAACCTGCCCATGGCCGCCGCGCTCGGCACCGTACCGGTCGTCGTGATCGTCCTGTACCTGCTGGCGATCCGCCGCACCGGTGCACTCAACAGCCTGTAGGAGAAGAGCGCCATGCATCTCAGCCGCACCGCGCGCATCGCCCTGCGCACCGGCGCCGGGCTCGGTTTCGCGGTGATCTACGTCCCGCTGCTGCTCGTCCTCGTCAACTCGCTCAATCCCGACCGCAGTGCGAGCTGGCCACCGCCCGGGCTGACGTGGCACTGGTGGTCGGTGGCGGTGCACAACGCCGGTACCCGGCAGGCGCTGTGGGTCTCGGTGAAGGCGGGGCTGGGGGCGACCGCGATCGCGCTGGTCCTCGGCACGCTCATCGCGTTCGCCGTGGCCCGGCACCGCTTCCTCGGCCGTGACACGGTGTCGTTCGTCGTGGTCCTGCCGATCGCGCTGCCCGGCATCGTCACCGGCATCGCCCTCAACTCGGCCTTCGGCACGGTGCTGGAGCCGCTCGGGGTGGGTCTCGGACTGTTCACGGTGATCGTCGGCCATGCGACGTTCTGCATCGTGGTGGTCTTCAACAACGTGGTGGCGCGGTTGCGCCGTACGTCCGCCTCGTACGAGGAGGCCGCCATGGATCTCGGCGCGACTGCCTTCCGTGCCTTCGCGGACGTCACCTTCCCGCTGGTCCGTTCCGCGCTGCTGGCGGGGGCTCTGCTCGCCTTCGCCCTCTCCTTCGACGAGATCGTGGTCACCACGTTCACCGCGGGACCCGGGATCGAGACCCTCCCGATCTGGATCTTCGACAACATGACCCGGCCGCAGCAGGCGCCGGTGGTGAACGTCGTGGCCGCCGTCCTCGTCCTGCTGTCGGTGATCCCGATCTACGTCGCCCAGCGGCTGTCCGCCGACACGGCGACGTCGAGTCGGGTGTGACACCCTGTACGGCGACGAACAGGGGGACGCGTGAGCACAGGGGACATGGGGAACGGCGCGGGCCCGGCGCGGGCGCTGCGCGCGGCGTACGAGGCGGCCTCGGCGGTCGTCGCGGGACTGGGTGACGAGGAGTCGTGGCTGCCGACCGGCTGTACCGGCTGGGCGGTCCGGGACCTCGTCTTCCACTGCCTGGGCGACGCGCAGCGCGCTCTGGTGGCCCTGCACACGCCGACGCCGAAGCCGGTGGACCGCAACGCGGTGACGTACTGGCAGGACTGGGAGCCGAACACCACCGGGGCGGCGAACGGCCGGCGCTGGGTGCGGGTGAACGCGAGCATGTTCCTCGACTTCGGTCAGCTCCAGGGGCTGTACCTGGAGACGCTGGCGGCGGTCGTGCACGCGGCGGAGGCGGCCGACCCCGCGCGGCACGTGGGCACGCAGGGGCATGTGCTGACGGCCGGGGACCTGCTGACCACCCTCGCGGTGGAGGCGACCGTCCATCACCTGGACCTGACCGTCCGGCTGCCGGGGGCGCCGGAACCGGCGCCCGAGGGGCTGGCCGTGGTGCGCACCACCCTGGACGGTCTGCTCGGCCGGCCCGCGCTCCCGGAGTGGAGCGACGCGCACTACGCGCGCGTGGGCACCGGCCGGGCCGCGCTCACCGAGGCCGAGCGCGCGGCGCTGGGCACGGCGGCCGACCGGTTCCCGCTGTTCGGCTGAGCCCGCCTCGGTGCCGGCCGGCGCCGGTCACACGCCCAACACGGGGACACATGCGGGCGACACCTGCGCGGTGCGGGGCGCGCCGAGCGGGTTGATGGAAGCCTGCGCCCCATGCACACCCCACCGAGCATCAACAGTTACGTCGACCGGGTCACCGCCGGCCCCGGCGGAGCGATGACCGACGAGGTCGGCGTCATCACCGGCGACCTGACCGTGGCCACCATCCTGCTGTCCGACGGCCACAGCGCGCGCGTCGCGATCCAGCACTCCGGCAGCGACACCTGGTACACCCTCGCCGGCAGCCCCGCGCCCGTGCCCGCCGGGCAACTCGCCGCCTACCACCGCGATCTGCTGGGCCGCATCCGCCGGGGAGGCGGCACCCGCGCCACCTGAGCCGGGCGCGGGCAGGACACCGAGGGCATGCCTCCTGACATGCCCTCAACTTCCAATCCCAGCTCTCCGTTTGACTCCCATGAACCGGCAAAAGGCCGCTCCCGCACCTTGACCGGCAGTTGGTCCAGACCAATCATGGACTAGACCAATAGACCCTCCGGGCCACAGCGCAGCACCGCCTCCGCTCCACCCCGTTCGCCTGCCTGCCGTCGTCATCCGGGAGTACCCATGCCACGTCCGAGACCCGTACGCGCCCTGCTCGCGGGCCTGGCCACCCTGGCCGCCTCCGCGGGACTCGCCCTCGGGGCAGGGGGCACCGCCCACGCGGCGACCCCGCTGCCCACCCACGTCTTCGCGCCCTACTTCGAGGCCTACAGCGGTGACAGCCCCGCCGCGCTCGCCCAGGCCTCCGGCGCCAAGTACCTGACCATGGCCTTCCTGCAGACCGACAAGAAGGGCTCCTGCACCCCGTACTGGAACGGCGACACCGGCACACCCGTCGACTCCTCCGTCTTCGGCGGCGACTTCACCACCATCCGCTCGCGCGGCGGCGACGTGATCCCCTCCCTCGGCGGCTACGCGGCCGACAACGGCGGCACGGAGATCGCCGACAGCTGTACGAACGTGGACTCCGTCGCGGCCGCCTACGAGAAGATCATCACCACCTACGGCGTCTCCCGGCTCGACATGGACGTCGAGGACAACTCGCTCACCGACACGGCAGGCATCGACCGCCGCAACCAGGCCATCAAGAAGGTCCAGGACTGGGCCGCCGCGAACGGCCGCTCGGTGCAGTTCTCCTACACCCTGCCCACCACGACCACCGGCCTCGCCGACAGCGGCCTCGCCGTGCTGCGCAGCGCGAAGAACGCCGGTGCCAGGGTCGACGTCGTCAACCTCATGACGTTCGACTACTACGACGGCGCCGCCCACCACATGGCCACCGACACCGAGACGGCCGCGAGCGGACTGCACGACCAACTGGCCCAGCTGTACCCGAACCTGTCGGATGGTCAGCTCTGGAACATGGTCGGTGTCACCGAGATGCCGGGCGTGGACGACTACGGCCCGGCGGAGACCTTCACCACCGCCGACGCCCCCACGGTGTACGACTGGGCGGTCGCCAAGGGCATCAACACCCTCTCCTTCTGGGCCCTCCAGCGCGACAACGGCGGCTGCCCCGGCTCCGGCGCCTCCGACACCTGCTCCGGCATCGCCCAGGACACCTGGTACTTCACCCACACCTTCGCGCCCTTCACCGGCGGTACGACGACCCCGCCGGCGAACGACTTCTCCGTGTCCCTCGCGCCCGCCTCCGCCTCGGTCGACCCCGGCGGCACGGCGACCGCGACGGTGAAGACCTCGGTCACCTCCGGCAGCGCACAGCCGGTCGGTCTGACGGTGAGCGGTGCGCCGAGCGGGGTGACGGCCTCCCTCAGCCCGTCCTCGGTCACCGCGGGCGGCACCTCCACCCTCACGGTGAAGACCGCCGCCGGGACGACTCCCGGCACCTATCCCCTGACCGTCACCGGCACGGCGGGCTCGACCCGGCACAGCTCCACACTCACCCTGACGGTGAAGGGTTCCTCCGGCACCGCCGTCCTGGGCGACGGCGACTTCGAGACCGGCTCGCTCACGCCGTGGACCTGCGACAGCGGCGCCACCGTGGTCTCCACCCCCGTGCACGGCGGCTCCCACGCCCTGAAGACCGTGCCCTCCTCCGCGCAGACCGGCCAGTGCGCACAGACCCTGAACCTCAAGCCGAACACCTCCTACACGCTGAGCGGCTGGGTGCAGGGCCCCTACGCCTACCTCGGCGTCGGCGGGGGCGCGACGGCCAGCACCTGGACCTCGTCCTCCTCGTGGTCGAAGCTCACCGTCCCCTTCACGACCGGCACCTCCGGCACGGTCACGGTGTACGTCCACGGCTGGTACGGCCAGGGCGCGGTTTACGCCGACGACCTCACCCTGAGCTGATCCACCGCTGCGACGGGCCCCGCTCGGCGATCACCGGGCGGGGCCGGCTCGTATGCGGCCGGCTCATATGCCGGCCTGCCGGTCACGGGAGCCGCCAACCGGCATCCCGACTCGCCCTTCCGTAGGCTGAAGAGACCCGAAGCTCCTCCGGGAGGCCTCCCCGCAGGCAGGAGACGGCCGTGATCGGACTGGCCGCGGCGTTCGCCGTCGCGGGCGCGGCGAGCAACGCCGTGGGCACCGCCTTCCAGCGCAAGGCCGCGTCGGCGAGCAGCCGCGGCGGGCTCCGGCTGCTCGCGGAGCTGGTGCGCCGCCCCTTCTGGGTGATCGGCATGTGCGGTGTGGTCTGCGCCGCGCTGTTCCAGAGCCTGGCCCTGGTGAACGGCCCGCTCGCGCTGGTCCAGCCGCTGTTCATCCTGGAGCTGCCCTTCGCGCTGCTCGTCGCCGCCCCGCTGATGCACCGGCGGCTGCCCCACTCGGGCTGGTGGGGCGTCGGCGCCTGTGTCACGGGCCTCGCCGTGCTCCTGATCGCCGCCGCCCCGCACGGCGCCGTCGACCACGCTCCGCTCAGCCGCTGGATCCCGGCGCTCTGCCTGTGCGTCGGCGGGATGGCAGCGGCGGTTCTGCTGTCCGGCCGGGACCGCTCGCCGGCCCGGCGCGCCGCGCTGCTGGCCGCCGCCTCCGCCACGGGCAACGCGCTCACCGCCGCTCTGCTGAAATCGGCCAGCGGCACCTTCGCCGACCACGGATTCGCGGCGTTCCTGCGGTCCTGGCAGACGTACGGCTTCGCGCTCGCCGGCGTCGCGGCCGTGATCCTCCTGGAGAACGCGCTCCAGGCCGGTCCGCTGGCCGCGGCGCAGCCGGCGCTCACCATCGGCGACGCGGTGGTGAGCCTGGCGCTCGGCATCACCCTGTTCGGGGAACGGATCCGCACCGGCTGGTGGCTCGTACCGGAGGCGGCCGGCGCCCTGCTGATCGTCGGCGGCGTGGTGGTGCTCAGCCGGGCCGTCCAGCACATCACCGTGGTGCCGGTCGCGGTGGAGGAACGGGACCTGGCGACCTGAGCCGGGTGAGTCCGCGGCGACGAACGGGGGCGCTCCCCTGTTCGCCACCCGGGGGGCGGCTCGGTCAGCGCGAGCGCGCCAGCCGTACGTCCGCCACGCCCCGCAGGCCGAGGAGCGGGACCTCGCCGACCCGCCGGCCGGCGCCGACGACCGGCCCGGCGCCGCGGACCCGGACGAGCGGCTCCCTACCGCCCCGCGATCCCGTCGAGCCACAGCTGGAGGCGTTCGCCCTGGTCGGCCATCAGGGCGGGATCGCGCAGGGTGTTGGTGAGGACCGACATGCCCTGGTAGGCGGCGACGAGTTCGACGGCGAGGGCGGCGGCGTCGGCGCGGCCCAGCTGGGCGAACTGGGACTCCACCCAGTCGAGCAGGGCCCGCATGACCTTCGCGGCGGCCCGGTCCAGACCGTCGTCGCGCTTGTCGAGCTCGGTGGCGAGCGTGCCGAAGGGGCAGCCGAAGCGGGCCGCGGTCTCGCGCTGGTCGACCCAGCCGGCGACGAGGGCCTTCAGTCGGGCGGCCGGGTCCGGGAGGGCGTCCAACCGGGCGGTGAGCCGGTCCAGGTGTTCGCAGTGGGCGTCCACCGCGGCTTCGACCAGCTGGTCCTTGGTCTTGAAGTAGTAGTAGACGTTGCCGAGCGGCACCTCGGCGGTGCGGGCGATGTCGCCGAGGGTGGTCTTCTCCACACCTTGCTCGTGGAACACCTGGACGGCCGCCTTGACCAGGCGCTCACGCTTGCCGCCCCGAGTGGACCGGCCGGGTCGCCCGGCCCGGGCCGTGGCGGGGGAATCTGAGTCAGTCACCTGACTAAGCATAGACAAGGGAAGGCGCCGCGAACTAAGGTCCCTATTAGTCAGTCAACTAACTCAGTCGAGTGAAGGAGCTGTCGTGATCGTTGTCACGGGCGCCACGGGGAACGTCGGACGAACCCTGGTCGCGACGTTGAGCCAGGCCAGGGAGAGGGTGACGGCCGTCGCCCGGCGCATCGGCGCGGCGGACGTGCCACCGGGAGTGCGAGCGGTGGCCGCCGATCTCGGGGAGCCACAGAGCCTCGCCCCCGCCCTGGAGGGCGCCGAGGCACTGTTCCTGCTCGTGGCCGGCGAGGATCCGGCCGGCATCCTGCGCCGGGCCGCCACGGCCGGGGTGGGGAGGGTGGTGCTGCTGTCCTCGCAGGGCGTGGGCACCCGGCCGGCCGCCTACGCGCACGCGGCCCGCTTCGAGGCGGCGGTGGCCGATTCTGGGCTGCCGTTCACCGTGCTGCGCTCGGGCGGGCTGGCCTCCAACGCGCTGGCCTGGGCCGAGCCGGTCCGCCGGCACCGCATCGCCGCGGCACCCTTCGCCGATGTGGCGCTGCCGTTCGTCGATCCGGACGACGTGGCCGCGGTGGCGGCGGCCGTACTGCGCGAGGACGGACACGACGGCGCCACGTACACGCTGACCGGCCCGGAGCCCACCACCCCACGACAGCGTGCGGCGGCGATCGCCGCCGCGCTCGGGGAACCGGTGACGTTCGTGGAACAGAGCCGCGAGGAGGCCCACGCCCAGATGGTCCGCTTCATGCCGCCCGCCGTCGCCGAGGGCACACTCGCCGTCCTGGGCGCGCCCACCCCGCGGGAGCAGGCGGTCGCCCCGGATGCGGCGCGCCTGCTCGGCCGCCCCGCGACCCCCTTCTCGGCGTGGGCGGCACGCAACGTGGCCGCGTTCCGCTGAAACACCCGGACGCAGAAGGTACCGATACCGCCCAGCCCGGACCCTCCGCCGGGCGGGTGACACCTGCGGCGGTTGGCGGCTGCTTCCCGCGCCACACCGCACTCAATTAACCAGTTTGTATGTTTATCTCCTCTATGGTGCGAGGCGTCGGGAGTTTCGGACTGAGGGTGCGCACAACGCGTCGTGGCGGAGCGCGGGTTGGGATGGTGGCCATGAGCGGAATCAGCCGCCGGAGTGTGGCACGCCTCGGCCTCGGCGCCGGCATCGGTGTGGCCGCCCTGTCGTTCGCCTCCTGCGAGGGCCGGGGCGGACTGGACGGCTTCCCCGGGAGCCCGGACGAGCCGCGGTCGTACCGGCTGATCGGCGACGGCTCGACGGCGTACACCGGACGCCAGCCGCACCAGCCGGCGTCGCCCATGGCGCTCGAACCCGGGCGGACACCGCCGCAGTTCGTGGTGTTCTCCTGGGACGGCGCCGGCGAGTTGGGCACCGGCCTGTTCCCGCGCTTCCTGGAACTCGCCCGCGACCACGGCGCGCACATGACCTTCTTCCTGTCCGGCCTCTACCTCCTGCCGGAGGACAAGAAGCGGCTCTACGACCCGCCGAACAATCCGCTCGGCGCCTCGGACATCGGCTACCTCACCGACGGGCACCTCAAGGAGACGCTGAAGTACGTCCGTCAGGCCTGGCTGGACGGCCACGAGATCGGCACACACTTCAACGGGCACTTCTGCGAGGGTCCCGGATCGGTGGCCAACTGGACCCCCGCACAGTGGCACTCCGAGATCGAGCAGGCGAGGTCCTTCGTCAAGTCGTGGCGCACCCACACCGGTTGGCACGACGAGCCGTCGCTCCCCTTCGACTACGACAAGGAACTCGTGGGCGGTCGCACCCCCTGCCTGCTCGGGCAGGCGAACCTGCTGCCGGTCGCACGGGAACTCGGCTGGCGCTACGACGCCTCCTCACCGGGCGGGCTGCAGCGCTGGCCGAGGAAGCGGCACGGCGTCTGGGACCTGCCGCTGCAGAGCATCCCCTTCCCCGGGCACACCTTCGAGGTGCTGTCGATGGACTACAACATGCTGGCGAACCAGTCCAAGAACTCGACGCGGGCACCCGCCTACAACTACCCCTACTGGCGGGCCCAGGCGACACAGGCGTACCTGGCCGGATTCCAGCGGGCGTACGAGACCAACCGGGCGCCGCTGTTCATCGGCAACCACTTCGAGCACTGGAACGGCGGCATCTACATGGACGCGGCCGAAGAGGCGCTGAAGCAGATCGCCGACCGGGAGGACGTCCGTCTGGTCTCCTTCCGGCAGTTCGTCGACTGGCTCGACGCCCAGGACCCCGAGATCCTCGCGAAGCTGCGCAGCCTCCAGGTCGGTGAGAAGCCGGAGGGCGGGTGGTCGGAGTTCCTGCGCCCGGCGAACCGCGAACGGAACGGGGCGGACACCGAGGCGGACGCGGAGGTCGACGCCGAGGCGGAGAATGCCGGGCAGCGGGCGGAGGAGCGCTGAACAGCCGCCCCCCGCACGTCGATCCACCTCTCCACCTTCAAGGCCACTTTCCGCCGATTGGACTTTGTCCGTGCGGCTTTGGCCTTCCTGGTGTGAGGGTCATGGCACCACAGGAACCCGCCGGTGACACGCCTGCCGGAGATGTCGTCGTCGGGGTGAGCGACTCGCTCGCCGGGCCGGCCGCGTTGCGCCGCGGCATCCTGGAGGCCCGCAGAGCCCGCCGCAGGCTGGTGGCCGTGCGAGCCTGGGAACCGCCGGCGGGCGATGCCCTGTACCGGCGGTGGCCCGAGCCGTCGTGGGCCCGGCTGCGGGCCGACGAGGCACGGCGGCAGCTGGAGCGGGCCTTCGAACTGGCAGCCGGCCGGGCTTGCTGACGTGAGCCGGGACAGGCCGGGTGATGTGATCCGGGCCGGGCGTGGTGACCGATCCGGCACGGGCTGGTGACGTGGGCTGGACGGGCCCGATGCGGTGAGCGGCAAAGGGGCCTGGCGTCCTGAACCGGGCGGACGCTCGAGCCGTGGACCTGGCCGTGACGCGGGGCGGGATCAACCGGCGCGGCGGCGGGCGTCGACCTCGATCTCGATCTTCATGCGGGGGTCGGCGAGGCCGCACTCCAGCATGGTGGCGGCCGGACGGACGGTGCCGAAGCAGCGGCGCAGCACCGGCCAGCAGGGCTCGAAGTCCGCGCGGTCCGGCAGCAGATAGCGCACCCGCACCACGTCGGCGAAGGTGCACTTCGCCTCGGTGAGCGCGGCCTCGATGTTGCGCAGGCACTGCTCGGCCTGCTCCACGACGTCGTCCGGGATGGTCATGGTGGCGTAGTCGAACCCGGTGGTTCCGGACACATGCACCCAGTCGCCGTCGACCACGGCACGGGCGTAACCGATCTGCTCCTCGAACGTCGAGCCGCTGAGGATCGCACGTCGCTCTGTCATGCACGGAACGCTAGATGACCAGTGCCGATACGTCTAATACGGGCTTCTGGACGAGCTGATGTCCCTGGGGACAGGGACCGCCCGGAACACCCGCTGCCGCAACTGCGCGCCTTCCTCGTGCTCGCCGAGGAACCACACTTCGGTCATCCCGCCGCCCGTCTCGGCATCGCCCACCCCCCGTTGAGCCAGCAGATCCGCCGACTGGAGGAGAAGCCCGGGTACGCGTCCGGCCCGTACGGCGTCCTCGGCGACCCCGACGTGCCCGCGCACGCCCGGCGCGGCCATCTGCGGGCCGGCCGCGAGCACGACGCCTGGGACGCGCTCACCACCATCGTGGCCCCGACGCTGATCCTCCACGGCAGCCAGGACCGCCTCACACCCGCGGCCAACCTCTCCCTGCTCGCCGCCCGCATCCCCACATCGACGACGGCCACGGCCAGGGGAGGGAAATCCCGCTCCACTTCGACCGCCGGCCCCGAAATTCCCTCGCTGCCCGCTGTCCGATGTGCCAGGCTTGCGGAAGCAGCCCTCTGTGACCAAGGAGACGACCGATGCGCCGACAGTTCATGTCCCACACGAAAGGAACGGCCATCAATCCGAAGGACATGACACTCTGTGCGCACTACGTCTCGCACGCTGAACCTGGGGATCCTGGCGCATGTCGACGCCGGTAAGACGAGCCTGACCGAGCGGCTGCTGTACGCGGCCGGGGTCATCGAGGAGATCGGCAGCGTCGACGCGGGCAGCACCCGGACCGACAGCCTGGAGCTGGAACGCCGCCGTGGCATCACCATCAGGACGGCGGTCGCCAACTTCCTCCTCGGCAGCGGCGGTTCGGCCGTCTCCGTGAATCTGGTCGACACCCCTGGACACCCCGATTTCATCGCCGAGGTCGAACGCGTCCTCGGTGTCCTGGACGGCGCGGTGCTCGTCGTCTCCGCCGTGGAGGGCGTGCAGCCGCAGACCCGCGTGCTGATGCGGACGCTGAAACGGCTCGGCATCCCCACCCTGCTGTTCATCAACAAGGCCGACCGGCGCGGCGCCGACGACGCCCGCGTGCTGCGCGAGATCGAGCGCAGGCTCGATGTGCCGGTGATCCCCATGGTGCGGATCGCCGACGGCCTCGGCACGGCCGACGCGCGGGCGGTGGCCTTCGCACCGGAGGACAGCGCGTTCACGCAGAACCTCCTGGACGCGCTCACCCTCCATGACGACACCCTGCTCGACGCGTTCGTCACCGACGCTCGCTCCGTCACGTACGAGCGGCTGCGTACCGCGCTCGCCGCACAGGCCCGCGCCGGGCGCGTCCACCCCGTCTACGCCGGCTCGGCGATCAGCGGCACGGGTGTCGCCGAACTCCTCGAGGGCATAAGGGAATTCCTGCCCATCGGGTGCGGGGATGCCGGAGAGCCGCTGTCGGGTCGGGTGTTCAAGGTGGAGCGCGGCAAGAGCGGCGAGAAGATCGCGTACGTCCGGCTGTTCTCCGGTGAACTCAGGGTCTGCGACCGCGTCCCGGTCGCGGGGCGCGAGGGCAAGGTCACGGACCTGGCCGTCTTCGACCGGGGCGCGGTGGAACGCCGGGCGTCGGTTCGAGCCGGTCAGATCGCGGTGCTGCGCGGTCTCGCCGACGTCCGGATCGGGGACGGGATCGGCCGGGAGCCGGACGACCGGCCGTACCGGCATGTCTTCGCGCCGCCCTCGCTGGAGACCGTCGTGGTGCCCGCCGAGCCGGCCGACCGGGGCGCGCTCCACCTGGCCCTGACCCAACTCGCCGAGCAGGACCCGCTGATCGGGCTGCGCCGGGATCCGGAAGGGCAGGACCTGTCCGTCTCCCTGTACGGCGAGGTGCAGCAGGAGGTCCTCGCCACCACGCTGGCCGAGGAGTACGGGCTCACGGTCGCGTTCCGGGAGACCACCCCGATCTGCGTGGAGCGCGTCACCGGGACCGGAGCGGCGTACGAGATCCTCGACCACGACGGGAATCCGTTCCTGGCCACCGTGGGGCTGCGGGTGGAGCCGGCGCCGGTCGGCGGCGGGGTCGTGTTCCGCCGCGAGGTCGAACTCGGCTCGCTCCCGCTGGGCTTCATGCGCGCTGTCGAGGAGACGGTCCACGCCACGCTGCGGCAGGGCCTGTACGGCTGGCAGGTGCCCGACTGCGTGGTGACGATGACCCACTCCGGCTTCTGCAGCATCCGCAGCACGGCCGGCGAGTTCCGCGCCCTGACCCCGCTGGTCCTGATGACCGCGCTGCGCCGGGCCGGGACTGTCGTGCACGAGCCGATGCACCGCTTCCGCCTGGAGTTCCCACAGGGCGCCTGCGCGGTCGTGTTGTCGGCCCTGGCCCGCCGCCGCGCCGTCGCGGACCCGCCCGTGGTGCTCGGGGACGCGTACGTCGTCGGCGGCCACCTGCCCGCCGACCAGGTACACGGCCTGGAAGCCGAGCTGCCCGAACTCACCGGCGGCGAGGGCGTCCTGGAGACGGCGTTCGACCACCACCGCCCGGCCACGGCTCCACGAACCCGCACACGCACCGACCACGACCCGCTGCACCGCGCGGCATACCTGCTGCACGCGCACCGCAGGGTGTGAGCCGCCGGGACCAGCCGAACGGTCACCGCGCCCGGCCGGTGTGCGGCAGGGCCTGGCCGGGCGTCCGCCTCGGCGCCCGGCGCTTCCGGACCGGTGTGGTCCCTCACGGTGCGGAGAGGGGCGGGGCGGTCGGATTTGAACCGACGTCCTCCGAGATGCTGTCGCGGCGCACTACCTCTGTGCTACGACCCCGCCTTGCCGATGATCATACGCCGGCTGGGCCGCGAGGCGCGGCCGGGCTCGGCTCAGGCCGACGGGGCGATGAGCTCATGGTGACCCACCAGGCGTCGGTGACCCACCGGGCGTCGGTGACCCCGCGGGCGACCTCGGCCGGGTACGGCGCCGGGAGCCCGAGCACGATGTGCCCGAAGCCGGCGTCGACGGCCTCGCCCATCGCATCCCGGGTACTACCCGGCCGGTCGTAGGACACGGGCAGGTGGATGGAACGGGTGACCGAGGCGGGGTCACGGCCGATCTCCGCTATGAGAAGGCCGAGCCACTCGCCCGCGAGACCCTCGGCGCCCACCCCGCACCGGGCCGGCTGGCCCTGGTCCTGCACCTCGGCCTGGTCCGCAGTCCCAACGGTCAGGGTCAGCACGAGGAGGCTCTCGCCGAGGCCGGACACGACGCCTGCCGGGCCGAGTTCGGCCCGGACCGCCACCGCACCGTCGAGGCCCCGGGCGCTGCTCGACCGCATCGACGGGACATGAAGCGAACAGCCCCTACGGATACCCCGAGAGGCAAGATGGGGGACGTCCCCCGATGTGCGGGAGCCGACGTGCCGTCAGGCTTGATCCATGACGAATCATCTCCCGCCCCGCACTCGCCGAAGCGTCCGGCCAATTGGGCCGGCCACGGCTATGCGGTGGTCACCGCCGACGACACCTACGAGCCGCCGAAGGTCCAGTTCCCCGAACGGGCCTCTCGCGACCATGCCTCCTCCGCCCGCGACCCCCGACGCGGACGGACGGTCGCTGCCGGAGGGCCTGGCCCGTGCGCCGGATCCGGCAGATGTGGGCGTGCTCGGCCCTTCGATGTGCCGTCCGGCGCCGGGAGACGGTGTTCGTGAGGTGACCGCGCCGCCGCCGGGAAGACAGCGGTAGCGTCACAGGGCTAACAGGAGGGCGAGACATAGCGCGCCAGCTGGTCCTTGATCCACGGGTCGAACACGGCCAGGCGGTGCCGGGCGGCAGGATCGAACGTCGCCAGCTGGCCGGCGACCCATGGGTCCATGCACCGAAGACCGTGGTGACGGTGCTGGGCGGGGCCCGCAGACACGGCCGTGGCGCCGGCGGCCGTGTGCCCGGTGGCACGGGGGGCGGGGGCGGCCGCCGCGGGGCCGCCGCCGGCGAGGAGCGCACCCGCGGCCATCGCGGTGGCAGCCCCGACCGCGCCCGCGTTCCTTGTCAGCTTCTTCATGGCCTTCTCCTTCCGATCGGGCCGATACCGACAAGGCCGAGGACCGTCCCTTGCCGGGTACGGGCGTCTACCCCTCGGCTCGCACCTCATGCGTCCCCCGGGCCCGGGCCCGGAACGCGGCAGGGGTCTCCCCGGTGCGCCGCCGGAAGAACCTCGTGAACACGGTGGCGCCGGGAAAGCCGAGGCGGTCGCCGACGGCCGCGGCCGGCAGGTCGGTGTGCCACAGCAGCCGCCGTGCCTCCAGCAGGACCCGGTCGTCGATGAAGGCCTTTGCTCCGGTGCCGGTCGCCGAGCGGGTGGCCCGGGTGAGGGTCCGGACGCTGTAGCCGAGCGCGTGGGCGTAGTCCTCGACGCGGTGGGTCCGGCAGAAGTCACGCTCGACGGCGCGCTGGAAGCGACGGAACGCCTCGCTGCCGGCCCCGGCCGTCTCGCGTACGCCGTGGGCGTGGGACAGCCGGAGCACGAGGACCGACAGCAGGTGCCGTACGACGTCGATCTGGATCTCCAGCGGCAGGTCGGCGAGCCTTCGGTACTCGCTCCGGAGCACCTGGAGTACGGCGTCCAGGGCCGCCGCGTCCGCGTCCGTGGGGGTCAGGGGCGACCGCCAGACAGGCTGGTCGACCCGTGCGGCCTGCACGGTCGCGGGGGTGAGGAACCCGGGGGTGAACAGCACGACGACACCGTCGGCCTCAGCGAGGTCGGAGTCGTACTGGTGGACCTGGCCGGGCCGCACCCAGAGCCAGTCGCCCGCGGTCATGTCGCACGCGCCGAAGTCGAGGGAACAGCGCAGCCGCCCGCCGCGCACCGCGATCAGTTCATGGAAGGTGGGCCGCTTGGCGGCGTAGGGGTCAAGGCCATGGCCATGGGCGCGACCGGACAGGGCGGAGAGATCGAAGACCTCCGCGCCGGGTGGGGCGCCGACGGCGGCGCGGTAGGGGACGGAGGTGACCTCGGTCCGGCCGGTGCGGCGTGGCTGTCCGTTTTTGTCCATGGTGTGTCCTCAGGATACGCCGTCGACCTCGTAAGGCGCCCCTAGCGTCGATAGGGCGGTGACCGAAACCGTCGTACCGAGCAGGTCGAACAAAGAGGAAGGAGCCGAGGCGCGTGCGATTGATCGTGGGCATGACGGGAGCGACGGGGGCCGTGTTCGGCGTCCGGCTGCTGGAGGGTCTGGCGACGCTCCCGCAGGTGGAGACGCACCTGGTGCTCAGTCGCTGGGCGCGGACCACCATCGAGCTGGAGACCGGACTCACGGTCCCCGAGGTCACCGCGCTGGCCGAGGTCACGTACGCGCCGGAGGACCAGGGGGCGGCCATCTCGTCGGGTTCGTTCCGGACGGACGGCATGATCGTCGTGCCGTGCTCGATGAAGACCCTCGCCGGTATCCGCGCCGGGTACGCCGACGGGCTGGTGGGACGGGCCGCGGATGTGGTGCTGAAGGAGCGGCGCCGGCTGGTCCTCGTCCCCCGTGAGACACCGCTGAGCGAGATCCATCTGGAGAACATGCTCGCACTCGCCCGGAAGGGGGTGCAGTTGGTTCCGCCGATGCCGGCGTTCTACAACCATCCGCAGTCGGTGGACGACATCGTCGACCACGTCGTCACACGCGTCCTCGACCAGTTCGGCCTGCCCGCGCCCTCGCCCCGACGGTGGGAGGGCATGCGGGCGGCCCGCGCCCTGAGACCTACCGGCTGAGGCCGCGGCGCCCTCCCGAGACGCCCGGCCCCGGGCAGCACCGGCCCGGTCACCGTCCCCCTCCGCCACTCCCATGTTCCCCCGCGATTCCCAGGTCCCCCGCGAAAGGACTTCCCATGCCCTACGACGATCTTCGTGGCTTCCTCGACACGCTCGACAAGGAGGGTCAGCTTCTCCGGGTGGCGGAACAGGTGCTGCCGGAGCCCGACATCGCCGCCGCGGCGAATGCCGCTCCACGCCTCGGAGACGCTGCCCCGGCGCTGTTCTTCGACAACGTCAAGGGGTTCACGAACGCGCGCATCGCGATGAACGTCCATGGCTCATGGGCCAACCACGCGCTCGCACTCGGCCTGCCGAAGGAGACCGGCGCCAAGGAGCAGGTCGCCGAGTTCGCCCGGCGCTGGGAGGCGTTCCCGGTCGAGCCCGAGTGGCGCGAGAACTCGCCCTGGGCTCAGAACACCCTCGAGGGCGAAGACGCCGACGTCTTCCGGGTGTTGCCGCTCATCCGGCTCAACGACGGTGACGGCGGCTTCTACATCGACAAGGCCGCGGTCGTCTCGAAGGACCCCGACGACCCCGAGCACAGCGGCAAGCAGAACCTCGGCATCTACCGCCTCGAGGTCAAGGGCCCGCGCAGGCTCGCGATCCAGCCGGTGCCCATGCATGACATCGCCCTGCAGCTGAAGACCGCCGAGGAGCGGGGCGAGGACCTGCCCGTGGCCATCACCCTCGGCAACGACCCGGTGATCACCATCGCCGCGTCCACCCCGATGAAGTACGAGGAGAACGAGTACGGTCTGGCCGGCGCCCTGCGTGGAGCACCCGCCCCGATCGCCCGGGCGCCCCTGACCGGGCTGCCCGTGCCATGGGGCAGCGAGGTGGTGATCGAGGGCGTCATCGAGGGGCGCAGGCGGGAGATCGAGGGCCCGTTCGGCGAGTTCACGGGGCACTACTCGGGTGGGCGCAGCATGCCGGTGATCCGCGTGGACCGGATCTCGTACCGGACCGACCCGGTCTTCGAGCACCTCTATCTCGGGATGCCATGGACGGAGTGCGACTACCTCATCGCGGCGAACACGTCCGTGCCGTTGTTCCAGCAGCTGAAGGCGGATTTCCCGGAGATACAGGCGGTCAACGCCTCCTACACGCACGGACTGGTCGTCATCGTGTCGACGAAGAAGCGGTACGGCGGCTTCGCCAAGGCGGTCGGACTGCGGGTGCTGACGACACCGCACGGGCTCGGCTACGCGACCACGGTGATCGTGGTGGACGAGGACGTCGACCCGTTCGACCTGCCGCAGGTGATGTGGGCCCTGTCGACGAAGATGAACCCAGCCGAAGACCTGATCACCGTCCCCCGTCTGCCGGTCGTCGAACTGGCACCGCAGGCGCAGACCCCCGGAATCGTGGACAAGCTCGTCATCGACGCCACGACGCCCGTCGCCCCCGACCGCCGCGGCACCTACGGCAACCCCGTCCGGGACCTGCCCGAGACGGCCGCATGGCTCACGCGACTGCAGGCTCTCGCCGCCCGCCGCTGACCGCACGCGCCCCTTCTCCCCACACCCCGGCATCCCCCTCCCCCCCACCACTACCCCCCACACCACCCCGGCAAGGAGACCCGTCATGGCCGACCCCACCCGCCCCGGCTGCCCGCGCTGCGCGCACGGAGACACCGAGCACATCCACGCCTCCCCCGTCCCCGGGGTCTGGGACGTGCTGCGGTGCCCGCGGTGCCTGTACATGTGGCGCACCAGCGAACCGGCCCGGCGTACCCGGCGCGAGCACTATCCCGAGGGCTTCCGGCTGACCGAGGCCGACCTCGCGAACGCCGACGAGGTGCCGGCCGTGCCCCCGCTGCGCCGGGCGACCTGACGGGGCGGCACGCGTGCGCGCACCGGAGGGAGTTGTCCGCCTCCGGTGCGCCCGATGCGGCCGCGCCCACTGTGCCGACCGCGGCGGCAGGCTTATGGTGGGCCGTCACTTGCGTCCGCTCTGAGGGGAACTGATGGAGCCCGGGACCAGGATCGCGCGCTACGCCGCCGTCTGCGCGGCAGCCCTTCTGCTCTGCACCGGCCTCACCACCACGGCCTCCGCCGAGACACACACGACTGCCGAGACAAACACGACGGCCGAGACAAACACGACTGCCGAGAGACAAGCGACGGCCAAGACACTCACGACGGCCGGCGACAGCCCCATGCCGTCCCTCGGCACCACGACCCCTTCCGGCGACGGCGCCGCGGACGACCCGGGCACGCTCGCCGACCGGCTCGACGCCTACTGGACGCCGGCGCGCATGGAGGCAGCGCTGCCCGCCGACGCCAGCAAAGGCACCGGAACGGCTACCCCGGCGAGCGGCGCGTCCCCTGCCGTGGACGGCCCCCGGCCGGGCGAGTACATCCCGCCCAGCAGGAGCTTCGACGGCATCCCCCAGGCCGGCACCTTCTTCTGGACGGATGCCAGTGGTACCGGCCGCACGTGCAGCGGCTCCGTCGTGCGCAGTCCCGGCCATGACCTGGTGCTGAGCGCCGGCCACTGCCTGAAGGGCTACGCGGGCACCTCACCCAAGCGGCACCTGGCCTTCGTCCCGCAGTACCACGACAGCCTCAAGCCGTTCGGGATCTTCCCCGTGCGGAGCAACGGCGTCTATGTCGCGCAGCAGTACTACGACCTGGGTGAACACGCGGGCGCCGCCTACGACTTCGCCTTCGCGGTCACGGAGCCCAACCAGGAGGGGACACGCCTCGAGGACGCGGTCGGTGGCGTGCGGCTGCTCACCGGTGCCGGCTACTACCACGCCCCGGTACGGATGATCGGCTACCCGGCGGGGGCGGAGAAGCCGCTGGAGTGCTGGAGCTGGACCACCAGGTGGGACAGCGACGACCCGGCCGACCCGGGCACGTTCCCGCGCATCGCCTGCGACGCCTTCGTGGGCGGGACCAGCGGTGGCCCCATGCTCGTGCCCTGGCCCGGTGGATGGGCGGTCGTCGGAGTGATCGGCGGCTATCACACCGGCGGCAACACCCCGCAGGTCTCCTACAGCGCCTACTTCGGCACCGCCACGCAGGCCCTCTACCGCGCGGCGGTCACCGGCGCCCCGCCGGCCGGACCGGGCCTCGCCTCCGGTTGACCGCTGAGCGGAGGTGCCCCCGGGCAGGCTCGACCGCGTCAGAAACCGGTGCGTGCACGTCGAGCGCCATGACCGCGTCAGCGTGGCACGATAGTGATGCATATCACCCTATCGAGGGGGTGCTCCATGGCCGTGTCAGAGGCGACGCCCGGCCCGAAGACCCACAAACCCGGGCTTCGGCGGGAGATCGGCTTCGTCGGACTCATCTGGGCCTCGGAGGGGTCGATCATCGGATCCGGATGGCTGTTCGGCGCGCAGGGCGCCCTGGCGGCCGCGGGTCCGGCGGCGATCATCTCCTGGGGCATCGGCGGCATCGCGATCCTGATCCTGGCGCTGGTGCACGCGGAGCTGGGCGGCATGTACCCGGTCTCGGGCGGCACCGCGCGCTTCCCGCACTACGCCTTCGGCGGCGCCGCCGGCGCGTCGTTCGGCTGGTTCTCCTGGCTGCAGGCGGCCACGGTGGCGCCCATCGAGGTGCTGGCGATGATCACCTACGGCCAGCACTACTCCTGGGCGAGCGGCTGGGAGAAGGTCAAGGGCGGCGAGCACGTCCTGACCCCGCCCGGCATCGCCGTCGCGGTGGGGCTGATGGCGGTCATCACCGCCATCAACTTCCTCAGCATCCGGCTCCTGGCCCGCACCAACAGCGCCGCGACCTGGTGGAAGGTCGGCGTCCCGCTGCTGACGATCTTCGTGTTCGCCATCGCCCAGTTCCACACCGCCAACTTCACCGCGGCGGACGGTTTCAACCCGTACGGGGCCAAGGGCATCCTGTCCGCCGTCTCCACCAGCGGCATCATCTTCGCGCTGCTGGGCTTCGAGCAGGCCGACCAGCTCGCCGGCGAGAGCGCCAACCCCAAGCGGGACATCCCGCGGGCGGTGATCGGGTCGATCCTGCTCGGCATCCTGATCTACATCCTGCTGCAGGTCACCTTCCTCGCCGCGCTGCCCGCCTCGCAGATCGGCAGTCACTGGGCCAACTCCGCGTTCACCGCGCTGAGCGGGCCGTTCGCCCAGGTCGCCACGCTCATCAGCCTGGGCTGGCTGGCGACGGTCCTCTATCTCGACGCCGTGATCTCCCCCGCCGGCACCGGCCTGATCTACATCACCGGATCCTCCCGGGTGTCGTACGGCCTCAGCCGTAACGGTTACGTGCCCTCCGCCTTCGAGAACACCAACCGGCGCGGCGTTCCCTGGGTCGGCCTGATCACCGCCTTCGTGGTCGGCTGCATCTGCTTCCTGCCGTTCCCCAGCTGGCGTTCCCTGGTCGGCCTCATCACCAGCGCCAGTGTGCTGATGTACGCCGGTGCTCCGCTGTCCTTCGGGGTGTTCCGCAACCGGCTGCCCGAGGCCCACCGTCCCTACCGGCTGCCCGGCGGCGGCGTGCTGTCGCCGCTCGCCTTCATCGTCGCCAACCTGCTGATCCTGTGGTCGGGTTGGACCACCGACTGGAAGCTCGGCGTCGCCATCCTGATCGGCTACGTCATCCTGATCGCGAACCGGGTGTTCAAGATGAACCCCATCACCCCGCAGCTCGACCTGCGTGCCGCGCAGTGGCTGCCGGTCTACCTGGTGGGCATGGGGCTCATCGTCTACCTCAGCGACTTCGGGCCGCTGAAGCACCCCTGGTTCCCGCTGTGGTGGGACATCGGGGTCACGGCCGCGTTCAGCCTCGTCATCTACTACTGGGCCATGGCGGTGGCCCTGCCCGGCGAACAGATCCAGCGGCTCGTCGACCAGGTCGTCGTACCGGAGGAAGAGGACATCGTCTGACCACACCTTCCGACGCCCGGTCAGATGCCATCGGCGGCCCAGAAGCCATCTCTGTCACCCCAGCCGGAACTTCTGGGCCGGCGAGCCGTTGCAGTCCCAGATCTGCAGCCGCGTGCCGTTGGCCGTCGCGCCACTGGGAGAGTCCAGGCACCGCCCCGACTGAGGATTCAGCAGCGACCCATCACCCTGCTGCACCCACCTCTGCCCACCCACACCATCGCAGTCCCACAACTCCACCTTCGCCCCGTCCGCCGTCCCATTGCCCACGATGTCCAGACACCGGCCCAGCGTGCGCAGACTGCCGTCGGCGAAGTGCGTCCAGTGCTGGTCCTCGGCGTACGACTGGCAGTCCCACAGCTGTACGGCCGCGCCGTCGGTGCCGGTGTCGTCGGCGGCGACGTCGACGCACTTGCCGCCGGGGCCGGCGATGGTGACCTGGGGGCCGTTGGGCACATTGGTCTCCCCGGAGTAGCCGACGGAGACGATGTTCGCCTGGACGGCGTTCTCGGCCGCGGCGGCCGGGTAGCCGGAGACCATCACGCCCTCGAAGAACGTGCCCATGTTCCAGTTGCTGTTGTCGCCGCCCGTGCCGAGGATGATGCCGCCCTCCTGGTGCATGGGCTGATAGCCGCCGCGCGTGGGCAGGGCGCCGTCCCACCAGGTGGTGAGCCCGCCGGACTGTGCGTCGCCGCCCTGGAGCGCGTACCGCGTCCGCCCGTCGTTCTTCAGCACGGCCGTGACGAAGGTGCTGCCGTTGCCCCGGTTGGCGGGGTTGGAGCCGTTGTCGCCCTGGAACATGCCGTTCTCCAGGTCGGCCTCGACCCACGGCCCGGAGCCGGTGCACGGCGCGAAGTAGCAGGTGGTCGCGAGGCTGACCGCGTCCATGTGGCCGTTGCCGGTGTCGGCCGGTGTGCTCTCGGCGTTGCCGTAGTCGAAGCAGCAGGCGGAGCCCACGTGGGTGCCGCTGGCCACCATGTAGGCGCCCTCCGGTTGCCCGTTGACGGCGACACCCGAGGCGGCACCCGTGTACCGGTAACCGACTCCCGGCGAGATCCACACGCCGTACACCTTGTGTCCGCCCGCGGTGACGGCGATCTCGGACGCGTCCGCGCCCCGGTCCGCGCCCATGCCGGAGGTGCCCGCCGGTCCCGGGGTGAGGTCGTTGTGCCGGGAGGTCTGGTCGTAGATCCTCGTGATGGCGCAGGTGGTGTCCGCGCAGAACCTGTCCTGCTGCCCCGCGTCGGCATAGCCGCCCGGGGACAGCAGCCCGATGTCGGCGCCGGCCCCGTCGGAGGCACGGGTCACCCGGTACAGCGGGCCGTCGTAGGAGGAGAAGAGCGCGCGCACCGTGCTGTGCGCGGCGACGCAGGGGGTGCCGGCGGCGCCGTAGATGTCGCAGGGCAGTGAACCGGCGGCCTGCGCCGGTGCGGGCGTACCGAGCAACGCGCCCAGGACGAGGCCGATGACGGCCAGGAGCGACGCGAGCGATCTGGGGCTTCCGCGCATGCTGGGCTCCTCGATGGGGTGATCGGGGTGGGGAGCGGTCGAGTTGGAGCTCCGGAGCGGCCGCTGCGGAACGTACGCACCGTGGTGGTTGCCGTCAAGATTTGTGGCTTTGGCCTTATGAAAAGTTTTGGACTTGCGCCAAGTCGGCGGATTCTCGCGTGATGTGACGTTCTGTCAGGCGAACGGCTGGTTCTGCACCGCGCATCCTTGACAGCAGGGGCTCAAGGGGCAACCTTCGGGACAACGTTGTCGAAGGGACGTGGTCACGATGGTGCCGTTCCGCCTCCTGTCCGTGCTGGCCACCGGTGCCCTGGTCCTGGGTGCCGTCTCCGCCCCCGCCCACGCCGGTCCCGTCTCCCTGGCGCCGGTCGCCGACCCGGCCGCCGCGGTGAATCCGTTCATCGGGACCTCGCACGCCGCCGACGACTTCCCGGGCGCCGACACCCCGTTCGGGATGGTCCAGTGGAGCCCCGACACCAGCCCGCACCGGCCGGACGGCGGCGGCTACGAGTACGCCGACTCGGCCATCACCGGATTCGGCCTCACCCACATCGCGGGACCGGGCTGCCGGGCCGCCGGCGACATCCCGGTGCTGCCGACCGTCGGCGCGCTCGACACACGGGCCACGGTCGGCTTCTCGCACGCCCAGGAGTCCGCGAGCCCCGGTGCGTACACGGTGTCCCTGGACAACGGCGTGAAGACGGAACTGACCGCCACCACCCGCAGCGGCATGGCCCGGTTCACCTTCCCGTCGACCAGCCAGGCGAACCTGCTGTTCAAGCTCACGGACAGCGAGAACGGCGTCAGCGCGGCCGAGTTCGACGTGGTGAACGACACAGAAGTCAGAGGCAAGGTCACCAGCGGCAACTTCTGCGGCGAGGGCAACTCCTACACCGTCTACTACGACATGGTCTTCGACCGGCCGTTCCGCCACAGCGGCACCGCCCTGGCCGCCGTCCCGCCCACCACACCCAGGAGCAATGCCTCCCCCAGCGCCCCCGAGGCGCCGAACAAGCCCACACTGCACGGCACCGTGCCCCGTACGCCCCGCGGCTTCGCTCCGCGGGCGAGCGGCTCCGACGGTTACGTCACGTTCGACACCACCTCCCACCGGGCCGTGCAGGCCAAGGTCGGCATCTCGTACGTGTCGGCGGCCGGCGCCGTGGGCAACCGGCAGGCGGAGAACAGGGGCTGGGACCTGAACAAGGTGCGCGGCGCGGCGCACAACGCCTGGAAGTCGCTCCTCGGCCGGGTGCGGATCGCCGGCGGGACGCCCGAGAGGCAGACCGTGTTCTACACCGCGCTCTACCACGCGCTGCTGCATCCGAACGTGATCAGTGACACCGACCGCCGCTACCCCGGCTTCGACGGCAAGGTCCACACCGTCGACAAGGGCCACGGCGCCGCCTACGCCAACTACTCGGGCTGGGACGTCTACCGCTCGCAGGCCCAGCTGGAGGCCCTGGTCGCCCCGCTGACCGCCGCCGACACCGCCCAGTCGATGGTCGACGACTACCGCCAGACCGGCCTGTTCCCCAAGTGGTCGGAGAACAACGGGGAGACCTACGTCATGGTCGGCGACCCGGCGGACGAGATCATCGCCGACTACTACGCCTTCGGGGCCAGGAACTTCGACACCGCGACCGCGCTCAAGGGCATGATCGCGGAGGCCACCGTGCCCAACGACAACCGGCCCGGGCTCGCCTATCTGGAGCAGTTGGGCCGGCTGCCCAGCAACGGGAAGTACGGCTGCTGCAACTTCTACGGGGCGGCGTCCACCACGCTCGAGTACGACTCGGCCGACTTCGCCGTCTCGGCCTTCGCCGGTGCCCTCGGACACACCGCGGACCAGCACCGGTTCGCCGACCGGGCGCGGGACTGGCAGAACCTGTTCGACTTCGGCAGCGGTTTCGTCCGGCCGCGCGACGCCTCGGGCACCTGGACGGCCGGCTTCTCGCCCACCTCGGGGAAGAACTTCGTCGAGGGCGACTCCTGGCAGTACACGCCGATGGTGCCGTTCGACGTGCACGGGCTGGCGACCGCCATGGGCGGTGACGCGGCCCTGGCCGCGTACCTGGACACCGACCTGTCCTCACTGACCGGCGCCGGCGGATACACCAACCTGGGCAACGAGCCCAGCCTCAACATCCCCTGGGAGTACGACTACATCGGCCGCCCCTATGAGACGCAGAAGGTCGTCCGGCAGGTCCAGGACCAGATCTGGACCGACGCACCGTCCGGTCTCGCGGGCAACGACGACCTGGGCGAGATGAGCTCGTGGTACGTGTGGTCCGCCCTCGGCATGTACCCGGAGACCCCCGGCACCGCCGATCTGGCCCTGGGCAGCCCGCTCTTCGGCCAGGCAGTGATCACCCTGCCGTCCGGCCACACCCTCACGATCAACGGCACGGGGGCCGCGGACGACGCGCCGTACGTCCAGTCCGCCACCTGGAACGGCACGGCATGGAACGCCGCCCACGCGCCGGACGGTGCGCTGACCCGCGGCGGCACCCTCACCTACGTCCTCGGCACCTCCCCCAACACCTCCTGGGCGTCGGACGCCTCCGCCGCCCCGCGCTCCTACCCGGGCGCCCCCGGCTACACCGACGTCGGAACGTCCGGCGACGCCGCCGCGGCCTCGGCCAATTTCGACGGCGCGGGCTACAGCTACTCCGCGCACGCCCTGGCCACCGCGGGAGTCACCCCCGGCTCGAAGGTCACGGTCAACGGGGTCACGTTCACCTGGCCCCAGGTGGCGGCGGGCGCCGCGGACAACTACGAGGCGAACGGGCAGACGGTACGGACGTCCGGCTCCGGCAGCATCTCCTTCCTGGGCGCCGCCAACAACGGCCCGGTGTCCGGCACCGCGACGGTCACCTACACGGACGGCACGACACAGTCCGTCGCCCTCGGCCTGTCCGACTGGACGCTGAGCGCCGGCGCCGCCTCACCGCTCGCCGACAACACCGTCGCGGTGACCATGCCCTACCGCAACCACGCGGGCACCGCGTCCGACAGCACGCGCACCTACGTGTTCGCCACGACGCCGGTGCCCCTGAGTCCGGGCAAGACGGTCAGCAGCGTGCGCCTGCCGTCCGATGTCGCCGCCGGGGGCCTGCACGTCTTCGCGATCGGCTTCGGCGGTTCCTCCTCGGCACGGGGACGGAGCTGACCGCCGGAACATGCCGTTGAGTGGAGCAATCCCGGGGGTAGGGGGGCGCGGCACACCAGGCTGGACGGGTGAAGCACGGACGGACCGGCCGGGAGCCGGAGCAGGACGGAACCACACAGCCCCGGGTGCCGGCCCCTCCGGCGTGGCTGCGCTGGCTGCCCGTCCTGTACGTCGCGGCCGTGCTGCTGCTGGAGCCGCTCACACCCGTCGACTGGCCGGTGAGCTTCGCGCTGATCGCCGTTCCCGTACTGGCCGCCTTCGGCCACGGGCCCGTGGCCGTCGGCGCCGCCACGGTGTTCGCCGTCGGACTCGAAGCGGTGCTGGCCGGTACTCCCTGCTGTGCCGGCCGGTCCGCCGGCTATCTGTGGGACCGTCACTACATCGCGTCCTACATCTGTACGGCCCTGGTGGGCGGCCTCGGCGCGATCCTGGCCGCCCACCGGATCCGGCGCGAACGCACGCTCGCCGACGTGCGGTTCGTGGCCGAGACCGCGCAGCGCGTCCTGCTCCGCCCCCTGCCGCACCGGATCGGCAACCTCCGTCTGCAGAGCCTGTATCTCTCCGCCGCCGCCGAGGCACGTATCGGCGGCGACCTCTACGAGGCGGTCCCCACCCGGTTCGGCGTCCGTCTGCTCATCGGGGACGTCCGCGGCAAGGGCCTGGTGGCGGTCGAGACCGCGGCGGCCATGCTCGGGGCGTTCCGCGAGGTGGCGTACGACGAGCCCGATCTGCTCGCGCTGGCCGACCGGGTGGACACGAGCATGCGCCGCAGGGCGACGCGGCTCGGCGGGACGGAGACGAGCGAACGGTTCGTCACCGCGGTCTTCGCCGAGATCCCCGCCGACGACCACGTCGTCCGCATCGTCAACTGCGGCCATCCGCCGCCCGTCCGGCTGCGGGCCGGCGAGGTGCGCGAACTGGACGGCGGCCGGCCGGCTCCGCCCCTGAACCTCGGCATGCTGGTCGAGGACCCGTACCACCTCGACACCCACCCGTTCCGGCCCGGCGATCTGCTGTTGCTGTACACGGACGGCGTGACCGAGACGCGGGACGCGACCGGCGCCTTCTACCCGCTGCTCGACCGCCTGCGTTCCTGGGGGCCCCTCCCACCGGCGGAGCTGCTCGCACGGCTCCACGACGACCTGCTGGCCTACAGCCACAAGGGCCTTCAGGACGACACCGCGGCCCTCGCGGTCTGCCAGCTGCCCGTGGAACAGCCGGAGGAGCCGCTGGAGGAGCCGCCGGCCGGGTGAGCGCGGCGCGGGTCAGAACGCGGTGTGGGCGAACCAGTTGTCGAGGACCGCGGCCGGTCCCGAGACCTCGAAGGCGGAGTCCTGGTACGACCGCCGCCCGTAGAGGAGGAGCAGCAGGTCCGCCGCCCGCCCGCGCACCGCCGCTGTGACCGGCTCGGACTCCTCGGCCCCGAGGTCCACCGGGCGGAAGCCGTCCGCTTCCAGCCGCATCCGCCACTCCTCACCGGGGCCGCCGTCACCGCCCGTGCTCCGGAAGGCGAGGATCTCGCCGTCACCGCGCAGCTTCCCGACACCGGGGGCGAACAGGCCCGCGTAGGGCAGGTTGACGAGGAACTCGTCCACGCCGTCCGCCGCGAGCACGGGGTCGATGTCCGAGGCCAGGCCGACGGCGTGCTCCGCGTCGATCCGGTGCACCAGCGTCTCGAACAGCATCCGGCGGGCCCAGAACCGGGCGTGCCGGTCCTCGCCCCACACCCACATCGGCGCCTCGGGGTCCGTGTCCCGCAGGACGGCCGCGACGTCCGGCACCCCCGCCGCCACCCAGTCGGGATAGTCCCGCACGTCCTGCGGCAGCCCGAGCTCGACGTCCCGGCTGCGCGGAGGCTCCTGCACCAGCCGGGTCAGCAGGGTGGCGAACCAGCGCTGCAGCGCTCCGACGTGCTGGGTGAGGTCGGTCAGGGTCCAGTCGGGGCACGAGGGCACGGGGGTCGCCGGGTCGGCGCCCTTGACCACCTCGGAGAAACGCAGGGTCTCGCGGGCGACGGCCTCGCGGTAGGTGGCGTACGGCAACGGGTGCCCCGCCCTGTGTGTCACTGTCATCGGCTGCCGCCGTCCTGTTCTGTGCTCGGCCCGGATGGTCGTCGGGGTCAGTCTGGACGCTGGAGTCCACTCGAAGGCAAATCCTGGTCGCGGGGGATCTCCTGATCGGCCCAGATGATCTTCCCGTCGCCGGTGTACCGGGCGCCCCAGCGCTGGGTGAGCTGGGCCACCAGGAACAGCCCGCGGCCGCCCTCGTCCGTGCTCCTGGCATGCCTGAGCCGGGGGGCCGTGCTGCTGGCGTCGGCGACCTCGCAGGTGAGGCGGGTGTCGCGGAGGAGCCGCAGCCGTATGGGAGTCGCGGCGTAGCGGATGGCGTTGGTGACGAGTTCGCTCACGACGAGTTCGGTCGTCATGGCCAGCTCCGAGAGGCCCCAGTCCTCGACCTGGCGGGTGGCCAGGGAGCGGAGGGTGCCGACCGCGGCCGGGTCGGCCGGTACGTCCCAGCAGGCGACCCGGTCGGCTCCCAGGGTGTGGGTGCGGGTGAGGAGCAGGGCGATGTCGTCGGGCTGGGGCACGGGCACGAGCTGCCGTACGGCGGACGCGCACAGCGTGTCGAGGTCGTCCCCGGTGTGGGCGAGGACCTCGCCGAGCCGGGCCATGCCCCGCTCGACGTCGTGGTCGCAGCCCTCGATGAGACCGTTGGTGTACAGGCCGAGGAGGCTGTTCTCGGCCAGTTCGATCTCGGTGGCCTCGAAGGCCATGCCGCCCAGTCCGAGCGGGGGCCCGGCGGGGATCTGCGGGAAGCGGGCGTGTCCGTCCGGTGCCACCACGACGGGCGGCGGGTGGCCGGCCCGGGCCATCGCACACCGTCGGCTGACCGGGTCGTAGACGGCGTAGAGGCAGGTGGCGCCGATGAAGGTGCTGCGGGCGGCCGTGCCGGCGGCCGCCTCCTCGTCGCTGAGCCGGAGCACGAGGTCGTCCAGATGGGCGAGCAGGTCGTCGGGGGGCATCTCCAGGGCGGCGAGGGTCTGCACCGCGGTGCGCAGCCGGCCCATGCTCGCCGCCGCGCCGATGCCGTGGCCCACGACATCGCCCACCACGAGACCGACCCGTGCGCCGGACAGCGGGATCACGTCGAACCAGTCGCCGCCGACGCCACCGGAGGGGTCGGCCGGCAGGTAGGAGGAGGCCACGTCCAGCGCGGAGCCGCCGGTCAGGGCGGGGGGCAGCAGGCTGCGCTGGAGGGTGATCGCCGCCGTGTGCTCCCGGGTGTAGCGGCGGGCGTTGTCGACGCACACCGCGGCGCGTGCCACCAGTTCCCGGGCCAGCAGGACGTCGTCGGGCCCGAACGAGACGGGGTTGAGCGACCGGGCGAACGTGGCGAGGCCGAGGGCGGTGTTCCGCGCCCGCATCGGCACGGCGATGAGCGTGTGCAGGCCGTATTCGCGGATGCGTTGCGCGCGCTCGGCGTCCCGGGCGACCCACAGCTCGTCGGACGGGTCGAGGACCGGGATGAGCAGGGGCTCGCCGTCGAGGATGAGGTGCCCGTCGTGCGGCGGCGGGAGGAAGTCGACGCGCCCGCCGATCCCGACGACGGCCTCGGGGGCGCCCTCGCGCACCGAACGCAGTGCCGCCCGGCGCAGCACGGGCCTGGCGAGCGCGGGTCCCGCGTCGGTCAGCCACGCCCCGTGGCCCTCGGTGCTGAGCACGGGTTCCAGCAGGTCGACGATGACGAAGTCCGCGAAGCGGGGGACGGCGAAGTCGGCGAGCTCCTGGGCGGTCCGCATCACGTCGAGCGTGGTGCCGATGCTGGTGCCGGCCTCGTTGACCATGGTCAGCAGTTGCCGGGCGTTCCACCGCTCGGTGACGTCCTGGACCATGTAGCAGACGCCGGTGATGGCGTCGTCGGCGTCGACCAGGGGGAAGAACGAGGTGGAGTAGGCGTGCCGGCGGTGCGGGTCGGCCCAGCTCCAGCCGGTGTACTCGTAGTCCGTCACCGGCAGGCCCGTCGCGAGCACCTTGCGCATCAGGCCCTCCAGGGCCTCCCCCTGCACTCCGGGCAGCAGCTCGCTCAGCCGCCGTCCGAGCCGCTCCTCCCGGGGGACCCCGCCGAACCGTTCCAGGGTGTCGTTCAGCCAGACGTAGCGCAGTTCGGTGTCCATGACGGCCATGCCGACCGGCGAGCGGGTCAGGAACCCGTCCAGGACGGACTGGCCCATGGTCCACCGCTGCCGCTGTTCCCGGGCCGAGACCAGGAAGCACTCGGTGTCGCCGACGCGGAACGAGGCCGAGACCCGCAGCTGTACGCCGAGGCTGCGGCCGTCGCGGTGGCGTACGGCGATCTGCCCGCTCCAGCCGTTTCCGCAGCGGCACCGCTCCACGACGCCGGCGAGCCGTACGGGATCCTCGGGCATGGCGAGCAGGCGCGCGGCGGAGGTGCCCACGACATCCCGTGCCGCGTGGCCGAGGAACGCCTCGGCGCCGCGGGTCCAGCCGACCACGACGCCGTGTTCCGATATCACCGCCGCCGCGTCGGTGGACGCGTCGAAGAGATCACCCGGTCCCCGCGGCGTGGCTGCGGCGAAGCTCTCAGGCGCAGATTCCATCAGTTCCACCCATACCCTACTATGAGCCCGTTTGCTCTGTTATGTGCATGGATACAGCGGGAGGTACGAGGTCCGACCGGACCCGGCTCCGTGCGGTTGGGCGGGGCCGGGCCGGGAGGGAGCATGGAAGCAAGGGACCGAGGAAGCACCGCCGTCAGCGTCTGCGCGTGGCCGCCCGGCCGGTGGAGGTGAACCCGGCATGGCAGTGGACTCCTTCGAAGCCGGCCCCGAGGGGCAGGACGGCGAGACCCCCCGGCCGACCGGGCTGCTGGACGTGCTGAGCGTGGCGGCGGTGGCCCTGGACACCCGCGGACGTATCGTCTTCTGGACCCCGCAGGCCGAGGACCTCTTCGGATTCTCCGCGGAGGAGGCCCTCGGCAAGCCCGCGGCGCACCTGCTGGTGCACCCGGAGCATCTGCAGGCCGTGGTGAGTCTGTTCTCCGAGGTGCTGGAGACCGGCCGGGGATGGGCCGGCGCGTTCCCCATCCGGCACAAGGACGGCAGCAGCCGGCTGACCGAGTTCCGCACCATGCGGCTGCTGGACGACCTCGGGGACGTCTACGCCCTCGGCATCGCGGCCGACCACACCCTGCTCCAGCGCGTCGAGACCGATCTGGCGCTGTGCGAGCGGCTGATCAACCAGTCCCCCATCGGCCTGGCCCTCCTGGACCCCGAGCTGCGGTACGTCCTGGTCAACCCGGCGCTGGAACGGATCGACGGCACGCCCGCCGAGGACCACATCGGCCGCCACCTGAGAGACACGCTGCCCTTCCCCGACGTCGACACCGTCGAGTCCGCGCTGCGCCAGGTACTCACCACCGGGATGCCCCTGCTGGACCAGTACCACGTGGGGCGGCCGCCGGCCGATCCCGGCCACGAGCACGCCTGGTCGCTGTCCTTCTACCGGCTGGAGGATCCCGGTGGCCGGGTGCTGGGTGCGGCCGTCTCGGTCGTCGACGTCACCGAGCGGCACCGCGCGGCCGCCGAGGCCGACCGGGCCCGGCGGCGCCTGGCGCTCATCGCGGACGCCTCCGCCCGGGTCGGCACCGCGCTGGACGTGGAGCAGACCGCCCACGAACTGGCGGAGATCGCGGCGCCGGCGCTGGCCGACGTGGTCGCCGTGGACGTCCTGGACTCCGCCCTGTCCTGCCGTCGTATGCGCAGACCGGACAACGGCCCCGAGCTCTTCCGCGCCCTCGCCCTGAAGGCGGCCCACCCCACGGTCGCGCTGCGCGCCGCCGACGCTCCCGGCGATGTCGCCTGCTACGAGGGCGACCGCCTGGTCACCCTGTGCGTCCACACCGGGCGGCCGGTCCTGGTGCGGCAGGTCGGGCCGCACGATCTGCCGCGCATCGCCCGGGACGCCGCGGCCGGCGCGCTGCTCGCCGAGGCCGGCGTCCACTCGTATCTCGCCGTGCCGCTGATCGCCCACGGCGAGGTGCTCGGCGTCCTCGACCTCAAGCGGACCCGCAACGCGGCGCCGTTCGACGACGACGACATCGTCCTGGCCACCGAACTCGCCGGCCGGGCCGCGGTGGCCATCGACAACGCCCGCTGGTTCCAGAGCGTCCGCAACACCGCCCTCACCCTGCAGCGCAGTCTGCTGCCCGAGCACGCGGCGCACCACACGGGCCTGGAACTCGCCTCCCGCTACCAGCCCGCGCAGGCCACCAGCGAGGTCGGCGGCGACTGGTACGACGTCATCCCGCTGACCGGCGAGAAGACCGCCCTGGTGGTGGGCGACGTCATGGGCAACGGCATCGACGCGGCCGCCACCATGGGCCGGCTGCGCACCGCCACCTGCGCCTACGCCGATCTCGACCTGGACCCCGGCGCGGTGCTCCAGCACCTGGACAAGATCACCTGCGATCTGGAGCACTACATCGTCACCTGTCTGTACGCGGTGTACGACCCCGCGACCGGGGAGTGCTGCGTCGCCAACGCCGGACACATGCCGCCCGCGCTGGCGCGGCCCGGTGACGCGCCGAGGTTCCTGGAGCTGCCGACGGCGGCACCGCTCGGTGTCGGCGGCGTCCGGTTCGAGACCACGGCGGTCGCCCTGCGCCCCGAGGATGTGCTGGTCCTCTATACCGACGGCCTCGTGGAGACCCGTCAGCACGCCATCGACGACCGGCTGAACGCCCTGCTGGACCTGCTGGACGAGCCGCGCCGGCCGCTGGAGGAGACCTGCGACGTGCTGCTGTACGGCCTGCGCCACCCCGACGACCACGACGACGTGGCCCTGCTGATCGCCCGGGCCCTTTAGGCCTCCGGCCCCGAGGGAGCCGGGGCGCGCGGGCCGGCTTCGGCCGGCGCCCCGCCGCCCTACTGCGGCGCCGGCTCTCCCGGTGCGGCCGCAGACGGCCGGTCGGCGGATCCGCGCACGAGCAGCAGCAGGGCGTCGACCAGGTCCTCCGCGGGGCTGCCCGTGGCCAGACGCCGCAGTTGCAGGCCCATCACCAGGGCGACCGTCGTGGCGGCCAGGCGCTGGGCGTCGGGGACGCCCAGCGCGGTCAGGATCCGGGCGGCGAGCAGGTCGTAGGCCCGGAAGGCCTCGGCCGCCGCTGCGCGCAGCCGCTCGTCCCGCCCCGCCTGGAGGTACAGCTCGAACGGCGCCAGATGGGCGCTGTCCAGCGCCGAGCCGCAGGCCACCTGGCCGGCCAGCGAGGCCGCGTCCTCGACGTCCAGGCCCTCCGTCTGGCACTGGTCGGCCAGTTCGGTGAAGTGCCGGGCCTCCTCGCGCACGAAGTGCAGCAGGCTCTCCCGCAGCAGTTCGTGCTGGGTCTCGAAGTGGTAGGTGACCGAACCGAGGGACACGCCGGCTTCCTTGGCGATCCGCCGGTTGGTGACCGCCGCGACGCCGTCCTCGCCGATGATCCGCAGGACGGCGGTGATGATGCGCTGGCGCGTCGGGGCGGCGGGGGCGGCGTACGGCATGGCGTGCATTCTTCCATCACCGGGTTCCTTCCTGTGTGGACAGGGCGGCTCGATCTCCCTATCGTTCGTTCGAACGAACAGGACTGTGGAGGGTGGTAGTCGTGCACATTGCCGGGTCAACCGTTCTGCTCACCGGGGTCACCGGCGGCATCGGCGGCGCGCTCGCCGCCGACCTGGCCGCCCGCGGCGCCCGTCTCGTGCTCACCGGCCGCCGGGCCGAGGCGCTCGCACCCCTCGCCGATCGGTACGGCGCCCGCACCATCGCCGCGGACCTGGCCGACCCCGACGATGTGCGGCGACTGGCCGAGGAGGCCGCGGACACGGACATCCTGATCGCCAACGCGGCCCTGCCGTCCAGCGGCGACGTCCTCGACTACACCCCGGAGCAGATCGACCGGGCCCTGGCCGTCAACCTGCGGGCCCCGGCGATGCTCGCCCGGCTGCTCGCCCCCGGCATGGTGGCCGCCGGGCGCGGTCACGTCTGCTTCGTCGGGTCGCTGTCCGGCATGGCCGCCACCAAGTCGTCGTCGCTGTACACCGCGACGAAGTTCGGGCTGCGCGGATTCTCGCTGGCCTTCCGCCAGGATCTGCACGGCACGGGCGTCGGCGTCTCGATCGTCCAGCCGGGTTTCGTCCGCGATCTGGGCATGTTCGCGAAGACGGGCTCGGCGACGCCCGGCGGGGTCCGCACGGTCTCTCCGGCACAGGTCTGCAAGGGGGTGGCGCGGGCGATCGAACGCGATCTCGCCGAGGTCAACGTGGCGCCGCCCGAGCTGCGCTTCCTCACCAAGATCGCCTCGCAGTTCCCCGGATTCGCGGAGCGGGTGCAGCGGCTGGCCGGGGCGGAGCCGACGGTGCGGGCGATCGTGGCCGCGCAGCGCCCGAGCCGCTGAGTCGCCGGGGCCGGAGACCGGGCGCCGGGGCGGCGCCCGAAGGAAGCTCCCTTGTCATGGACACCCACGCCATGGCAGGATCCGGTGCGTTCACCAGCGCATCCGACCACTCGTCACGAAGGACTGAGGTCCATGGTTCCGGCGTCCCCCAGCGGCCGCCGCCGGTACTGAGCCGCTCGCCCGACGGCAGCGCTGCGCGGTACCGTTCACGTCTCCTCACGGCGGCCCGACGACGCGGTGTCCCCCACCGCCCGCCTCCTCGCGGAGGTCTTTGTCCTGTGCCGTCCACACCGTGAGGTCTTCGTCTTGCGCACCGATGTCCAGAGCTTCGCCGTCGCCCACCTCCTGCGCCGCCCGGCGGCGCGGGAAGTCGGCGGCTTCGTCGTGGGGTTCGACCCCTCGACGACCAGCCCGTACGTCAACTACGCCACTCCCCGCCCCGGTGCCGAGCCCACCGACCGGGACGTCGCCGACCTGATCGCCGCGTTCCGCGAGCGCGGGCTCAGGCCCCGGCTGGAGTTCGCCCCGGACGCCGCCCCCGCCGTCGAAGGCGCGCTGCGCCGGGCCGGTTTCGGCACGGAGGCGGTGCACGAGTACCTGGTCTGCACGCCCGCCACGCTGGTCGCGCCGGGTTCCGGCCCCGGCTCGGCGGGGCCGGTCGAGGTGGCGGCCCCGGCCACGGACGCGGACTACCGCGCGATCGACCGCGTGCTGTCGGAGGCCTTCGGCGGCGAGTGGGCCCCGTCGCCCCAGGGCGCGGCACGGCTGCGGCGCACCGGGGAGGGCGGCGGAGCCGTCCGGTTCGTCCGCGCTCCCGGCGGCTGCGCCGGCGGCGCGATCTGCTCGGCGCCCGCCGAGGGCACGGCGGAACTGGCGGGTGTGGGCACGCTTCCCGCGTACCGGGGACGCGGCATCGCCGGCGCGGTCACCGCGACCCTGGCCGGGACCATGTTCGGCCGGGGAGCGCGGTCCGTGTGGCTGGAGTACTCGGGCGAGGGCTCCCGCCGCGTGTACGAGCGGGTCGGCTTCCGGCCCGGCGGCACACGGCTGTACGTCTCACTGGACGCGTGACCTGCTGGACCGGCCGGCCCGTTGTCCTCGCCGGGGCGCGCGTCCGCAGTCTTCGCGGAGCAGTCGTCAGCCTTTGCGGGGCAACGGATTGTCCTTCACGAACCGGCGGATCTCCTCCGTGAGCGCCGCCGGGTTGTCCAGCTGGACCAGGGTGCGGGCGTCGGGGATCTCCACGTACCGGGCGGCCGGGAGCAGTTCGGCCAGACGGCGGCCCGTCGCGGGCGGCATCATGCGGTCCTCGGCGCCCCAGGCGACCAGTGCCGGGCGAGTGAACCCCGGGAGGTTCCGGGCCGCTTCCAGGTAGCAGTCCTTCCGGGTCGACCGCAGGAACTTGGTGAAGTCCCGGCGGATGTGTCGGCTCGTCAGCAGCGGGCCGTACCAGCGTGCGATGAGTTCCTTCGGGAGCCGCTTCTTCGCCATTCCGCCGAGCGAGGTCCGCATGCGGGCGAGGAAGGGGAAGCGGAAGGACTGCAGGAGGAGGAAGACGCCACCGGGGATCCTGCAGGCGGCGTTCAGGATGCGGCCCTGGACGCCGGGCGGGTAGTTGTCCAGGGCCTCGCACGAGGTCAGCACGAGCCGGGCGATGCGTTCGTCCCGTACGCCGACGAGGAGTTGGGCCGTGCCGGTGTCGTTCTGGACGAGGGTGACGTCGCGCAGGTCCAGGCGGTCCATGAACTCGGCCAGCAGGCGGGCGATGCCGTGCGCGGAGAGGTCCGCGTCCGGTCGCATGGGGCGCCGGTGGCTGCCGAGGGGCAGCACGGGGACCAGGACGCGGAAGCCGGGGCGCAGGGCGGAGACGACGTCGGCCCAGACCGAGTCGTCGAAGCCGAGGCCGTGGACGAGGACCACGGTGGGGCCGTCGCCTCCGGTGTCCTGGTAGTCGATGGTTCCCGCGCTCAGCCCGATCTCCGGCATGCCCGTGCCTCCGCCCGTCCGGCCGCCTCGACTGTCTCTTGATAGATCGTTCTAGTGACAGAATAGGCGCCGACCGCCCTTGGGCAACAGCGGCTCCCCGGAGGTGCCACCGTGAGCGACGGCAAGGCCATCAGCACGCATGAGACCCGCCGGCGCATCGTGCACGCGGGCACCGAGCTCTTCCGGCGCTCCGGCTACACCGGCACCGGGATGAAGCAGATCGCCGAAGCCGCCGAGGCGCCCTTCGGCTCGATCTACCACTTCTTCCCCGGCGGGAAGGCCCAGTTGGGCGAGGAGGTGATCCGCACCTCGGGCACCGTCTACCTGGGCCTCATCACCGCGCTCATGGAGCCGTACGAGGACCGGGTGGCGGCCACCGCCGACGCCTTCACCGCCGCGGCCGGCACCCTCGCCGAGCTGGACTTCGCCGACCCGTGTCCCATCGCGACGGTCGCGATGGAGGTCGCGAGCACCAACGACACGCTGCGGCGGGCCACTTCGGAGGTCTTCGGCAGCTGGATCGACCACCTGGCCGCCTACTACGCCCAGGGCGGCATCCCCGGTCCCGCCGCCCGGGAGACGGCAAGCTCGGTCATCGCCCTGCTGGAGGGCGCCTTCATGCTGGGCCGGGCCGCGCGCAGCACCGAACCGGTACGGGCCGCGGGCACGGCGGCCGCGGCGATCGTACGAGCGGCACTGGCCGGGAGTTGATCCGGCGCGGCCGTCAGATCCGCCGGCTCCGCCCGCTCGCCCGGTAGAGGTCGCGGAGCAGGGCGATCTCGGCACCGTGGTGCAGCACCTCCTGGTTGACCCACCCCACGATGTCGAGGAAGGGCTCCTCCGCGTCGCTGCCGTACGGACAGGCGCAGTACCCGACCGTGTCGAGCGCCGCGTCGTCGGCGCCCAGCAGTGCCTGCCGCCAGGCGGCGACACCGGTCTCGAAGGCCGCGATCGCGCCGGTGGCGTCCCCGCTGACCGGCTGGTTCTCCCTGGTCGCCGAGCGGCTGCCGGCGGTGTGGTCGGCGCGCAGGGACAGCATCTCGGTGAGGTGGCTGAGCCGCCAGGCGAGGGTCGTGACGGGCGGCGGCCAGGGGTGCGGGTACGGCGCGGCGTCCCGGCCCCACGGGCCACTGCCGTCCAGGGAGGCCGCCCGCGGTCCGGGCCCGTCCGCGCGTCGCCGGACCGACCAGCAGCCGGGCACCGGTTCCCAGAGGTATTCGTCGTCGGTCATGGGCTCGACCCGGGTGTCCCCGCCGTCGCCGCTGTCCATGACGGGCCCGGCCAGGCGGCGCAGCAGCCGCTCGCACGCGAAGTCGAACTGGTCCAGCAGCGGGACGAGCCGGGGCGGTGGTGTCGTCATCGGGACTCCGTGAGTTGTCAGCCGGCCTGGGAGGGCGCGCGCCGGGAAAGGCGCGCGCCCGCGGAACCCCTTCGGCGGCTGGCCCCGGGCCGCGTACCGGTCGGTCGCCGCGACCAGGGCCTGCGCCATACCCGGCGCCCCGGTGGTGTGACCGGTGTCGTCGACGATCACCAACTCGCTGTCGGGCCAGGCCCGTTGGAGTCGCCAGACGATGCCGAGGAGGTTGCCGAAGTCGAGGCTTCCCTGCACGAGGGTGCCGGGGATCCCCTTGAGCAGGTGGGCGTCGCGCAGGACCACGCCGTCCTCGTCGCCCTCGCCGAGGAAGTGGCCGTTGCCCCAGTAGTGCGTGACGGTGCGGGCGAAGCCCATGCGGAAGACGGGATCCTCGTAACGGGCGACGGAGCGCGGCGGCGCGGGGATGGTGGCGGTCTCCCAGTCGGTCCAGGCCCGGGCGGCCCGTTCCCGCACCTGGGGGTCGGGGGATTCGAGCAGCCGGTTGTAGGCGGCGGCGAGGTTGCCGTCCCGCTCACCGGCCGGCACCAGGGACCGGAACCTGGCGAAGGCGTCCGGGAAGATCTGCCCGAGCCCGCGGGTCAGCAGCTCCACCTCGGCGTTCGACCCGGTGGCGACGCCGGTGAGCACCAGCTCGGAGACCGCGCCGGGGTGCGTCTGCGCGTACCGCAGCGCCAGCACCGACCCCCAGGACACGCCCCACACCAGCCACCGCTCGATGCCCAGGTGCCGGCGCAGCAGTTCCAGGTCGGCCATGAGGTGGGCCGTGGTGTTGACGCTCATGTCGGTGTCGTGGCGGCTCGCGTGCGGTGTCGACCGGCCGCAGCCGCGCTGGTCGAGCAGGACGATCCGGTAGGCGGCCGGGTCGAACAGGCGCCGCGGGTACGGGGTGCACCCGGATCCCGGTCCGCCGTGCAGGACGACGGCGGGCTTGCCGTCGGGGTTGCCGCAGGTCTCCCAGTGGACGTGGTTGCCGTCGCCCACGTCGAGCATGCCCTGCGCGTACGGTTCGATCTCCGGATAGAGGGCCATCCGGGCACCCTAGCGCCGCCCGGGCCGTCCTCCCCAGGCGTTTGCGGCCGGCCGGTGGCCTCCGCGCTCACAGCTGCCGTCGTACGCCGGCCTCCCGCTCCGCGTGGTCCAGCTGGTGGCCGAGGTCGCCCTGCAGGGAGGTGCGGGCGCGGCCCCGGCGGCCCAGCGGGAGGACGGTGCGCTGGGTGGTCTCCTCCAGCAGGAGGGCCAAGCCGCCGTACAGGGCGAAGACGGCCAGGGCCACGCCGATCCAGCCGGACGCGGTGCGCCAGGCGGCCGCGCCGCCCGCCTCGTACGCTCCGGTCAGGGCGAATCGGCACGCTCCCATCAGCAACAGCGCGGCGAACAGCGGCTTGCCGGGGATCGCGGCGGCGCTCAGCACGAGCATCAGCGGGGCGACGCTGAGCAGGAACACCGCCAGCCCGGCACTGGGCCGGCCCGGTGGCCCGGTCAGGGTGACCAGCGCGGTGCCCGCCCAGGCACAGCCCAGCACGGACAGGGCGCAGGCCGCGCCGCTGTCGCGGGCCAGGAAGGCGAACACGCCGGAGAGCAGTTCCAGGGGCACGACGAACACCAGGACCAGCAGCGTCACCGGCCGGGTCTGCGCCAGCGGCACCCACCGCAGCTGCACGGCGCTGAGCAGGACGCTGCCGGTACCGAAGGCGAAGAAGCCCAGGGGAAGGCTGCTGGCCAGCGGCCTGAGCATGATCCGCGTCAGCGTCTCGGGCCGCGGCGGCCCGGTGTCCGTGTCGTACCCCCGCGCTCCTGGTGGCGGCATCCGGATCACCCCGTCCCTGGCGTCTGGGCCGTAGTACCGCATCGGTCGTAGACACGGGGTACCCCGTTCTCCAGGGTGTCCTCCGCCCCTCCGGCGCCGTTGGTCAGGCCGGCATCTGTCGCGGAACTGCCCCGGAATTGTCCGTGATCGGTAACAGCCGGATCCCGCGCTCAACCCTGGCCGTCCTGACAGGTGCACGGAACACAGGTGCACAAGAAAACAGGGACACGGCACGGAACGGGGCGGGGCATGGCGCGGCACGGTGGGCGGGGTTGGTACGGCCGGATGGTCGCGGCGGCGGTCGGGGTCACCGCGGTGGCGGCCGCCACGTCGGTGTGGACCGCGCAGGCCGGACAGCCGGGCGGCGGTTCGGCGAGCGCGGGCGGCTCGACCGGCTCGGTCCGGCATGCCGCGCCGAGGACGGCGACCGTGTCCGCCGACATCGCCCACGCCTCGGAGGCGGGCGCGCACGCGGTCAACATCACGATCGACGACGGCCCGGACCCGGTCTGGACCCCGCAGGTGCTCCAAGTGCTGCGCGAGAACGGCGTGAAGGCGACGTTCTGCATGATCGGCCCGCAGGCCCAGGCCCACCCGGACCTGGTCCGCCAGGTGGTGGCGGCCGGGCACCGGCTGTGCGACCACACGGTGTCGCACGACACCACGATGGACAAGAAGTCCGAGGCCTACCAGTCGCAGGAGATCCTCAAGGCCCAGCAGCAGATCACGCAGGCGTCGGGCGGGGTACGGCCGATGTACTACCGGGCTCCGGGCGGCGCCTTCACCCCGTACAGCAGGCACCTGGCGGCCTCGCACGGGATGCGTCCGCTCGGCTGGAACGTGGACTCCAAGGACTTCGAGCGGCCGGGCACGAGCGCCATCGTGGCCACGGTTCAGCGGGAGGTCGCCAACGGGCCGACGATCCTCTTCCACGACGCGGGCGGCGACCGCTCGCAGACGGTGGCCGCGCTGCGCACCCTGCTGCCGTGGCTGAAGCAGCAGGGCTACTCCTTCGGTTTCCCGGTGCGCTGAACGGGCCTGTCGACATGTCTCCATGACGATGGGGGTCGTACGCCCGTCTTGAGATGAGAGTCGTACGCCCGCTTTCGGCCACGCGCCGGTGAACCCCGGGCGAAATCTCGGTCATCGAAGTCCCGGGACGGCTGTTCGGATCCGGAGGGCTGCCTACCATGAGGCCGCTGCGTACTACGTCGTCCCGGAAAGGCTCGCCATGCCGTTGCCCCGCCTCGGCACGCGGTCCGCTCGTCTCCGGACGGCGCCCGCCGTGTTCGTCGTCCTCGCCGTGGCCCTCGGGGGCACGCTCCTGGCGGTCTCTCCGGGCGGGCCGCGGCACGGCCGGGCCTCCGGCGGTCCCTCGGGGCACGTCGTCATCGAGGTGTCGGAGAGCCACTGCGGCCGCGGCTGGACCCGGCCCGGGCCCGGGGTGCGGACGTTCGACCTGCACAACACCTCCGACGGCGCCGCCGAGGTCTACCTGGAGGACCCGGGCAGCCAGGCGGTGTACGGCGAGGTGGAGGGCATCGGCCCCGGTACGACACGGCAGTTGACGGTCCGGCTGGGCAAGGGGACGTACGCCTTCAAGTGCGTGCCCGATGACGCCGACGCCGTCACCGGCCCCACGGTGCACATCACCGCCGGCCGGCGCGGCCCGGGCGCCGCGCCGGTCTCGGAGCACGACCTGATCCCGCCCGCGCTCGCCTACCAGAAGTGGGTCGGCGGCGGACTCGACGAGGTCGTCCGGCTGACGAACCGGCTGAAGGACGCGATCGACCGGGGTGACCTCGCCGCCGCGCGGTCGGCCTGGCTGCCGGCGCATCTGGAGTACGAGCGGCTGGGCGCCGCGTACGACGCCTTCGGGGACGCGGACGCGGCGGTCAACGGCACCGACGCCGGGCTGCCCGGCGGGGTGCACGACAAGGACTTCGCCGGGTTCCACCGCGTCGAGTACGGGCTGTGGCACGGTGAGCCGGCCGGCGGGCTGCGCGCCCCCGCGGCGGCGCTGGTGAAGGCGGTGAGCGGGCTGCGGGACACCTGGTCGCAGAATCGTATGGACCCCGCCCAGCTGGGTCTGCGCGCGCACGAGATCCTGGAGAACACCGTGCAGTTCGAGCTGACCGGCCGCACCGACTACGGCAGCGGCAGCAACCTCGCCACCGCCCGCGCCAACCTCGACGGGACCCGCGAGGTGCTGGACCGGCTGCGCCCGCTGCTCACCACCCGGTACGCCGATCTGCCGGGCCTGGACAAGGACCTGGCCCGGGCCCAGCGCACCCTCGACGGCTTCCGGCACGGCGGCCACTGGAGCCCGCTCGGCGAACTGAGCCGCGCCCAGCGCGAGCAGACCGACGCGGTGCTCGGCGACCTGGTCGAGCGCCTGGCGTCGGTGGCCACCCTGTGCGACCCCCGGAGGACCGTGTGACCGACATCGAACGGGCCGGGGGAACGGGCGGGCGTGAGGGTCACCCCGCGGTGCCGGGCCGGCCCGGCACCGACCACCTGGAAGGACGAAGCCGGCGCGCCCTCGGCCGGCCCGACGGCCTGGCCCGGCGCGGTTTTCTGCGCGGTGCCGCGCTGGCCGGTACCGGGCTCGCCACGAGTGCCGCCGCGCCCGGTACCGCGGCGCCCGGCGCCCCCGAGGCCAGCTCGGCGGCCGTCGCCCCCTTCCACGGCGTCCATCAGGCCTCCGCCGTCGCCGCCCCGCGCCGCTGTTGCGTCTTCGCCTCCCTCGACGTGACCGCCGGGAGCCGAGCCGAACTCACCGACCTGCTGCGCACGCTCACCGACCGGGCCCGCTTCCTCGCCTCGGGCGGTACGCCGTCCCCGGTGGGCATCACCGGCCCGCCCGCCGACTCTGGCGTCCTCGGCGGCCGGCTGCCCGGCGGGCGACTGGCCGTGACGGTAGGTGTCGGCGCCTCGCTGTTCGACGACCGGTTCGGGCTGGCCGCGCTCAGACCCCGGCGGCTGACCGCCATGCCCGCCTTCCCCGACGACGACCTGCGGGCCGACTGGTGCCACGGTGACCTCAGCCTCCAACTGCACGCCGACGAACCGGACACCACCCTGCACGCGCTGCGCGACATCGCCCGGCACACCCGGGGCGCCGCGCAGATCCGCTGGCGCCTCGACGGCTTCTCCAGCCCGCCCCGGCCCTCCGGCACCCCGCGCAATCTGCTGGGGTTCAAGGACGGCACCGCCAACCCGGACGCCGGCAGCGCCCGCGAGATGGACCGGTTGGTGTGGGTGGGCCGGGGCACGGGTGAGCCGGACTGGGCGGTCGGCGGCAGCTATCAGGTCGTACGGCTGATCCGGATGCTGGTGGAGTTCTGGGACCGGGTCTCGCTCGGCGAGCAGGAGCGGATGTTCGGGCGGGCGAAGGAGTCCGGCGCGCCGCTGGACGGCGACCACGAGCACGACACGCCGAGGTACGCCGACGACCCCAAGGGCGACGTCATCCCGCTGGACGCGCACATACGGCTCGCCAACCCGCGCACCCCGGCCACCGCCGGCCAGCGCCTGCTGCGCCGCGCGTACAACTACGACCGGGGCATGGACGCCAACGGCAACCTGGACATGGGCCTGCTGTTCACCTGCTACCAGCAGGACCTGAAGCGGCAGTTCGAGACGGTGCAGCACCGGCTGGCGGGCGAGCCGCTGACGGACTACATCAGCCCGTTCGGCGGTGGCTACTTCTTCGCGCTGCCCGGCGTGCGGGACGCCTCGGACTGGTACGGGCGTGGCCTGTTCGGCTGAACCTGTCCGGACAACTCGGGGCCCGGATGGGTCAACACACAGTCAAGTTTTGCCCCAGCATCCCTGACTCGGTGTTCACCCGCACGCCATCATGGCTCCTTCGGCGCGTCCGGCAACGGGCGCAGCATCCCTGTTCGTACGACGCACTGACGATCAGTCCGGAGGGGTTGACCACCATGGCCAGCAGAGGAAGACGAGCCGCTGTGCGGAGCCTGGGAGCGCTCGCGGGAGCCGCGGCGCTCACCGTGCTCGGCAGCAACGCGCCCGGCTGGGCGGCGGCGCCCGCAGCGGCGCAGAGCGGGCACTCCTCGACCGTGACGCCGATCAAGCATGTCGTCGTGCTCTTCGACGAGAACATCTCCTTCGACCACTACTTCGCCACGTACCCGAAGGCCGCCAACACCGACGGCACGAAGTTCACCGCGTCGAAGAACACCCCGAAGGACATCGACACCCTCGCGCACGCCGGGCTGCTGAAGAACAACCCGAACCAGTACGCGCCCAAGCGGCTGTCCCCGTCCCAGGCGATGACCTGCGACCAGAACCACAACTACGGCGCCGAGCAACTGGCGTACAACGGCGGCAAGGCCGACCAGTTCGTGCAGAACACCGAGGTCGACAAGTGCAGCGGCGGCCTGTTCGGCGAGCCGGGCCTGGTCATGGACTACTACGACGGCAACACCGTCACCGCGCTGTGGAACTACGCCCAGCACTACTCCCTGAATGATCGTTCCTTCAGCTCGAACTACGGCCCCTCCACGCCGGGCGCGCTGAACCTGATCTCCAGCAACACGCACGGCGTGGTCTCCGTGGACCCGTCCACCGGCACCGAGAACCCCAAGCAGACGCCGGCCCCGGACCCCTACGCGGTCAAGTCGCCCGACGCCAAGGGCGTGGGCACGGTCATCAACGACCCCGACCCGGCCTACGACGACTGCTCCGGCAAGGACCACACCAGCAGCAACGCGCTGGCCTCGATGCAGGGCAGGAACATCGGTGACCTGCTCAACGCCAGGAAGGTGACCTGGGGCTGGTTCCAGGGCGGCTTCCGCCCGTCGACCGCGTGGAACGGAACGTCCGGCTCGTACGCCAAGTGCGACACCACCCACACCAACCTGGGCGGGGGCGCCGTGGCGGACTACAGCCCGCACCACAACCCGTTCGCGTACTACAAGTCGACGGCGAACCCGCACCACCTGGCGCCGAAGACCGTCTCGGAGATCGGCCACGACGGCCGGGCCAACCACAACTACGACCTGACCGACTTCTCCGCCGCGCTGAAGGCGGGCAGGCTCCCGGCCGTCAGCTTCGTCAAGGCCGGTGAGTACCAGGACGGCCACGCCGGCTACTCCGACCCGACCGACGAGCAGCACTTCCTGGTGAACCAGATCAACGCGATCCAGAGCTCGCCGCAGTGGAAGTCCACCGCGATCGTGGTCGCCTACGACGACTCCGACGGCTGGTACGACCACGCGTACGTCGCCCCGCGCAACGGCTCGACGGACACCTCCCCCGGCTCCAACGGCAAGGCCACCGACAGCCCGGCCTGCCAGAAGGGCCCGAAGGCGGCCGGCGGTTACGCCGACCGGTGCGGCCCCGGCACCCGCCAGCCGCTGCTCGTCATCTCGCCGTACAGCAAGGTCAACAAGGTCGACCACACCCTGACCGACCAGGCGTCCATCACCCGGTTCATCGAGGACAACTGGTGCACCGGCCGCATCGGCGACCACTCCTTCGACGCCACGGCCGGCTCCCTCGCGGGCATGTTCGACTTCCGGCACCCGAACGACAAGCAGGTGCTGCTGAACTCCGACGGCTCGGTCCAGCACGTCGGCCCGATCCGGCACGTCGCCCCGGTGTCCACCAGCATCACCCCGGGCCCGGCCATGCAGAACACGGCCGCGTCGACCGGCACCTCCGGCTTCCCGGTCCTGCCGGTGGGCCTCGGCGTGGGCGCCCTGCTGGCCGCGGGTGCGACCGGCACGTACCTGACGCTGCGCCGCAAGCAGCAGGCCTGATCGCGCGGTACTGCACACCATGACGCGCTCCCGGTCGGTGACCGGGGGCGCGTTCGTCCGCCCGGAGGCGCTTCCCCGGGGCATGACCTGCGGCGAAAACGAGGTGACCGGCTCCCCGCCCTGGTGATGGGATGGCGTCGTGCAACGTGAGTTCTCGATCGTCGTCGACCGGAGCAAGTACCAGTACGCCCCGACTCCGTGGGAGCAGGAGTCGTGGCGGGCCTCGGCCCTGGACTGGGTGAGGGAGCAGCTCGACTCCCACGGCCTGCGGGCGAGCGGCGAGTTGAGGGTGCGGCTGCGGCCGTGGTCGGTGCTGGTGCGGGTGGCCGTGGAGGGGCGGGACGCGGTCTGGTTCAAGGCGAATCCGCCGGCCAGCGCCTTCGAGGGCCCGTTGACCGCCGCACTGGCCCGCTGGGTCCCGGAGCACGTCCTGCGCCCGCTGGCCGTCGACGCCGAGCGCGCCTGGGTGCTGCTGCCCGACGGGGGCGAGCTGTTCCGCGACGTGCTCGCCCGGGAGCCGGTAGAGCCGGGGACCTGGGAGGAGCTGCTGCGCCAGTACGCGAGCGTGCAGCGGGCCCTCACCCCGCACGCGCGCGAGATCGAGCGGCTCGGGGTGCCCGCCACCCGGACCCCCGACCTGCCCGAAGTCTTCGACCAGCTGCTCACCCGCGGCACCGCGCTGCGCCCGGAGGCCCGCGAGCGGCTGGAGCGGCTGCGGCCCCGGCTCGCGGACTGGTGCGCCGAACTCGCCTCCCTCGGCGTCGAGGACACCCTCGACCACGCGGACCTGCACGACGGCCAGCTGTTCCGTCCGGCGCCGGGCCGGTTCACCTTCTTCGACTGGGGCGACGCGGTCGTCTCGCACCCGTTCTGCAGCCTGCGGGTCCCCGCCGAGAAGGCACGCGCGCGGTACGGGCCGCAGGTCGTGGCCCGGCTGCTCGACGCCTATCTGGAGCCCTGGACGGGCCCCGGCCGCTCGCCGGCGGACCTGCGGCGCGCCGCGCGTCTCGCCTGGCGCCTGAGCGTCCTGGGGCGGGCCGCGTCCTGGGGCCGCACGTTTCCCGACCCCTCCGGCACCGGCCCGGGCGTCGAGCAGAGTTCCGAGTCCCTGCTGGAGATCTTCAACGACCCGCCGTTCTAGGCGAGTTGGATCCGAGCCTTCGATCGCCTCCGGGCGCCGCCGCGCCGGGTGCCGGATGGCCGAGGAGGGCGGGGGCAGCGCGGGGTGCCGATCCGGAGGTCCGGGGCTTCGGTTGGCCCCGGCCGGCGGCGGCGATCGCTCGGCCCTGGTGGCGAGGCGGGGCGTGCGGCCGGTAGTCGGTGCGCCGGCCCGCCGTGGCCGCATCGAACGCCCCGGCCGCCGGTGCCCGTGCCCGTGCCCGTGGCCACTCGCCGAGCCCCTGCGACGCGGCGGACACTGGGCCGTATGACCCGTACCCGTGCGCCTGCCGCTCCGCCGCCCGGCCGCCGTACCGTGCTGGCGGCCCTCACCGGTGTCGCGCTCGGCGCGGCGGGCTGTTCCGGCCGCACGCCTCCGGCCGCGCACCCGTCCCGGAAGGCCGCGACCGCGCACCCGTCCCAGCGGTCCACGGCGGGTGCCGGGTCGCCGTCGCCCTTCCCCGCTCTGCCGCGCACCACCCCCTGGCGGCCCACGTCCGCCGAGGTCCAGCCGGCCGCGAAGCTGCGCGCCGTGCGACTGGTGGAGGCGGTCGGTGCCTGGGCCGACGGGCACGGCGGCGCGGCGGCGGCACGGACGCGGCTCGCGGCGCTCGGGCTGCCCCCGGCCCTCGTCGGGCAGGCCGGGCCGCTGCTGCCGGCGGCCGACCAGGCGGCGCTGCAGGTCGTGGACGCGCAGTACGGCGGGATCCTGTCCCGGTCGGCCAGCGTGCTGGTGGTGTGCCGGCAATGGACCCGGCGCGCCGGCACGGTGAGCGCGGGTGGGACCACGGTCGACGTCCGCCTGTCCCGGTCGGCCTCCGGCTGGACGGTCGACGCCCTGCATCCGGCGCACCCGGGACCGGCCGCCCGCTCGTTGGCCCCGGACGTCCGGAGCGTGCTGTCCGACGACCGGATCGTGCTGCCGCCCGCCGCCGCGGCGGACCTGCGCAGTGGTCAGGTGCACACCAGTGTGGCGCGGGCCATGCTCGCGCTGGCGCGGACGTACCGGCTGGAGGTGAGCGTCGTACGCTCCGGGCATCCGCTGGACGTGTTCGGCACCAGCCGGCCCAGCGACCACCCGCGGGGCCGGGCCTTCGACGTGTGGCGGATCGACGGCCACGCGGTGGTGGATCCGGCGACCTCACGCGCGCTGATCGAGCGGTTCATGCGGGACGCGGCGGCCGCCGGGTCGTACAACGTGGGTGGCCCCGTGCCGCTGTCGGGCGGCGGCGCCGGTCAGTTCTTCAGCGACGCCACCCATCACGACCACGTGCACCTCGGCTTCCGCACCTGACCGCACCCCCACGGCATCACCCGTTCGGCCGTACCGCCGGCGGCCCGGCCCGGCGGCCTCGCACAGGCCCGCCGACCGGTGTTCCGCCGGCTGCGCGGGTTGCGCGGGCCGCGTGGGCGTCGGGACGCTGGTGCGAACACGTATCCGGGAGGCGAAGTGGGTCCAGCACACGAGACCACGCCGCCGGACGGCGTCGGCCGCCGGCGGTTCCTGGTCCTCTCCGCGGGCCTGGGCCTCGGCACGGCCGCCGCGTGCACGGCGGCACCGCCGCGGCCGCATTCCGCCGCGGCCGCCGACGGCCGGCTGCGGCCCGAGGCGGAGCGGGACGCGCCGGGCACCGCCGACTGGCGTCTGACCTCCACGGGCCCGCCTGACGCGGTGGCCGGTTACCCGGACCGGGTGAGCGTGACCCCGGGCGAGCCGTTCGGGCTGCATGTGTCGACCACGGCCGCCGCGTTCCGGGTGTCCGCGTTCCGGGTCGGCTGGTACGGCGGCCGGCAGGCCCGCCGGATCTGGACGTCCGAGCGCATACCCGGCCGCGCCCAGCCGGCGCCGCGCGTGCTGCCCGCCACCCGCACGGTGCGCGCCGACTGGCCGGTGACGCTCCGGGTGGACACCTCGGGCTGGCCGGAGGGCGCCTATCTGCTGCGGCTGGAGGCGGAATCCGGCCACCAGCGGTACGTTCCGCTGATCGTCCGCTCCACCGACGGCACGGGCCGCACCGTCCTGCTGCACGCCCCGGCCACCTGGCAGGCGTACAACCGCTGGGGCGGCAGCAGCCTCTACAACGGCGCGTCCGGCGCGTACGCCACCCGCTCCCTCGCGGTGAGCTTCGACCGCCCCTACGACGGCGAGGGCGCCGAGAAGTTCCAGGTGTACGAGTGGGCGCTGGTGGTGCTGGCCGAGCGTCTCGGCATCCCGCTGGCCTACACGACCGGCGTCGACGTGCACCGTGACCCCGGAGTGCTGCGCGGCGCGCACGCCGTCGTCTGTCTGGGCCACGACGAGTACTGGACGCCGGAGCAGCGGGCCCATGTGACCGCCGCCCGCGACGCCGGTACGAACATCGCCTTCCTCGGCGCGAACACCTGCTTCCGCCGCATACGGCTGGAGCCCGGGGAGGCCGCGCACGACCGTACGGTGGTCTGCTACAAGACCGCCTACCGCGCGGACCCCTGCTACGCCTCGCGCCCGGCCCTGGTGACCACCGACTACCGTCTCCCGCCCGCCCCGGACCCCGAGTCCTCCCTGACCGGCGTGCTCTACGAGGGCTATCCGGTCGACGCGCCCTATGTGGTCCGGGCCGCCGACCACTGGCTGTACGAGGGCACCGGCGCACGTCCCGGCGACGGCTTCGCCCATCTCGTCGGCGTGGAGTACGACCGGATCACGCCCGGCGCCCCCACGCCCGGCGAGCTGGAGATCATCGCGCACTCGCCGCTGGTGTGCGGCGGGCGGGCCAGCCACAGCGACTCGGCGTACTACACCGCCCCCAGTGGTGCCGGGGTGTTCGCGACCGGCACCATGCGCTGGGTGGAGGGCCTGGTGGCCGGGACCGGCATGTTCGGGCGCGACCACGGCATGGACGCCCGCACCCGCGCCTTCGTCACCCGCGCGACGGAGAACCTCCTGCGCACGTTCGCGAAGGGCCCCGCGGCCCGGCACGCCCCGCCGCCGCGCGCCAACGTCCGCGAGGTGTACGGCGCCTGAGCTCAGGGCAGCGGGGTGCCGCCCGTCGCGTTGAGGATCTCGGCGGTGATGTAGCTCGCCTGCGGTGAGGCCAGGTACACGTAGGCCGGGGCCAGTTCGGCGGGCTGGGCCGGGCGGCCGAGCGGGGCCTGCTTGCCGAACTCCTCGGTGTCCGGGAGGGTCGAGGGGATCAGCGGTGTCCACACCGGCCCCGGCGCCACCGCGTTGACCCGGACACCGCGCTCGGCGACCATCTGCGCGAGGCCCTGGGTGAAGGTGACGATCGCGCCCTTGGTCATGGCGTAGTCCAGCAGATGCGGGCTGGGCCTGTACGCCTGCACGGACGTGGAGTTGATGACGCAGCCGCCGGCCGGGATGTGCGGCAGGGCGAACTCGGTGAGCCAGAACCTGCCGTACAGGTTGGTCCGCATGACCCGGTCGAACTGCTCGGTGCTGATCGCCTCGATGCCCTGCGGCTGGGACATCTGGTAGGCGGCGTTGTTGACGAGGACGTCGATGCGGCCGAACTCGGCGACGGCCCGCTCGATCAGCGACCGGCAGTCGGCCTCCTCGCGGATGTCGCAGGAGACGGCGACCGCCTTGCGTCCGGCGTCCTCCACCAGCCGGGAGGTCTCGCGGGCCTCGTTCTCCTCCTCGGCGAGATACGTGAACAGCACATCGGTGCCCTCCCGGGCGAAGGCCAGGGCGACCGCCCGGCCGATGCCTTCAGTCCCCTCCCGTGATCACCGTCTTACGGCCGTCCAGCCGGCCCGCCCCGCGGTAGGAGTCCTCGCCGTGGTCGGGCGGCGGGTCCATCGGGCCGGTCCAGCCCGGATGCGGCTGGTCCTGGGCGGGGAAGTCGGGGCGGGGGTGCTGTGTGACCGGGTTCGGCCGGTCACCGGGCTGGTCCGTCACGGCGGCCTCCTGCGTCTTCGGCGGACGGGACGGCGACCGGGTTCCCGGACCGCGCGGGCCGAAAAGCCGGTCAGTCCGTCGCGCCGTGCGCGCCGCCGGAGCGCAGGTGCTCCCGGCGGGCGTTGTTGTAGATCCGCAGGAGATGCTTGGCGACGGCACAGGCGGCGCCGTCGGCGTGGCACTGCCGGCAGGTCCGCACGTGCTGCTCGTAGGTGAGGCGCGCGTTGTGCAACGCGTCGTTGAGAGAGGACTCGGACATCTCGGCATCTCCGGGCAGGGCGCAGCCTGGGACCGCGCCAAGTTGACTGACTGGTAACCCGGAACCAAGGTGATCATGTTACTGGCGGTACTGGGAAACCGGTGCCGACGCTCACCGCTGCCCGCTGGTGTTCGCGCCGTCGAGCGCCTCCCGGATGATGTCCGCGCCCACACCCGCGGACGGCGATCAGGTCGGTCTCCGTCCGCCGCACCGCCAGGGACTCGATGAGCCGCGTGGTGCGTCAACCGCCCGACCGGGCCTGGAGTGCGCGTGCGTGGTTCATGAAGGCCGTCAGCCCCACCTCGAAGGCGCGGTCGGCGCGGCCCTCGCCCACGGCGGCGAGCGCGTCCGCGAGGTGCGGGGTGGGTATCCGGTCCGTCAGCTCCCACATCGTCTCGGGTGCGGCGAGGTCGAGGGCGGAGCCCAGCACCAGGTTCTCCAGGGCGATGATCAGCGGCATGATCCCGGCCCGCTCGAAGCCGGCGTCGAGCAGGAGGCTCACCGCACGCTCGTACTGCTCCAGCACCCGGGGCGCACGCACCGGCGAGGTCATGAGCAGCGGGATCGCACGGGGGTGGGCCGCGAAGGCGGCGCGGTAGGAGCGGGCCCAGGCCTCGACGGCCGCGTCCCAGGGGGTCAGTTCGAGGGTCCCCGGGTCGATCGCCGCGCAGACCCGCTCCCGCAGCAGTTCCACTATGCCGTCGCGGCCCTCCACGTGGTGGTAGACCGAGCCCGTCTGCGCGCCGAGCCGCCGGGCGATCTGCGGGACGCTGAAGTCACCGGTCTCGTCGACCAGTTGCAGCGCGGTGGTGGTGATGCGCTCGCGGTCGAGGAGCGGTGTGCGCGGCCGTCCCATGGTCAGCGTTCTCCCTGAGGTCTTCCCGGATGCCCACCGGCAGGCTACATTGCCGAAACCGAAAGGCTTTAGGTTTACGGCTCCGGGCGCCCGCCATCCCTCCTGCGCACCCGGAGAGCCGGGCCCGGGCGGCCCACCCCCGGCCCGGCCTGCCGAGACCGCGCACCCGGCTGCCCCACCACCGGCACCTCTCCCCTCCGCTGCCAGAAGGGCTCCCCCGTATGTCCGTGTCCTCCTCCGAGCCCCCGGAGCCGCCGGCGCCGTCCGGTGCGACAGGCCTCCGGTCCGGCTCGCTCGGCACCGCCGACATCGCCTTCTTCGTCGTCTCCGCCGCCGCTCCCCTGACCGTCATGGCCGGGGTCGCACCGCTCGCGATCCTGCTGGGCGGCATCGGCGCGCCGGTCGGCTATCTCCTGGCCGGCCTGACCCTCGCCGTCTTCGCCGTCGGCTTCACCACCATGAGCCGCCATGTGACCAGCGGCGGCGCCTTCTACGCCTACATCAGCCGCGGCCTCGGCCGCCCGGTCGGCATCGGCGCCGCCCTGCTGGCGCTGATCGGCTACAACGGCATGGAGATCGGCGTCTACGGCCTGCTCGCCTCGACCACCCGCGACACCCTGCACACCCTCGTCGGCGCCGACGTGCCCTGGCTGCCCGTCTCCCTGGCCGGCCTGCTGCTGATCGGCTACGGCGGCTACCGCTCGATCGACTTCGGCGCCAAGGTCCTCGGCGTCCTGCTGGTCTGCGAGACGGGCATACTGGTGCTGCTCGCCGGCGGGGTGCTGGTGAACGGCGGCGCCCACGGGCTGTCCCTGGCCTCACTGGCTCCGGCGCATGTGCTGGTGCCGGGGATGGCGGCCGTACTCGCCTTCGCCTTCGCCGCCTTCACCGGCTTCGAGTCGACCGTGATCTACCGCCGCGAGGCCCGCGACCCCGGGCGCACCGTCCCGCGCGCCACGTATCTGGCCGTCGGATTCCTGGGCCTGTTCTACGCGTTCGTCGTCTGGATCGCCGTCCAGGCCTTCGGCGACGACCAGGTGGTGCGCGCGGCCGGCAAGGATCCGGCCGGCCTGTTCTTCACCGCGATCAGCACCTACGTGGGCGGCTGGGCCGCCGACCTGATGCACCTCTTCATCGTCACCAGCGTCATCGCCTCCCTCCTCGCCTTCCACAACGCCATCAACCGCTATGTCCTGGCGCTCGCCGAGGAGGGCGTACTGCCCCGCCCGCTCGGCCGGATCCACCCGCGCCACCGCTCCCCGTACGTCGCCGGCATCGCCCAGACCGTGCTCGGTGCCGCCGTCGTCCTCGCGTTCCGGTCCGCGCACGCCGACCCGTACCAGCAGCTGCTGCTGTGGGTGAACACCCCGGGAATGATCGGCCTGTTGCTGCTGCAGCTGCTCGCCGCGATCGCCGTGCCGTGCTACTTCCGGCGGGTACGCCACACCGAGGGAGCCGTGCGCACGGTGCTGGCGCCGGTGCTCGCCACCGTCCTGCTGGCCACCGCGATCGCGCTGGTCGTGGCCCACATCGACCTGTTCACCGGCGCGTCCGCGCCCGTGAACGTCCTGCTCGTCGCCGTGGCACCGGCCGTGTTCGCGCTCGGCCTGCCCCTGGCCTGGTGGCTGCGCCGCTCCCGTCCGGAGGTCTATGCCCGGTTCGCCACGGAACCCGGTGAACAGACCCGGCCGGGCGCGGACCCGGCTCCCGGTGAGAGCCGGCGCACCGGTCCCGGTCAGGACACCGTTCACGCTCAGGACACCTGTCCCGGCCAGGACGCCGTTCCCGGTCAGACCCCCGGTCCGGGCCAGGACGCCGGCCCGGCCACAGTCGTCGCACCGGCCGAGTGACCACGAACACCCGCTTGCCGCACAGGAGTTGACCGATGCCCGCTGCCGACCTCGTCCTCGCCGGTGCCCACGTCCGCACCCTCGACCCCGCCCGCCCCACCGCCTCCGCCGTCGCGGTGCGGGAGGGGGTGATCACCGCCGTCGGTGAGGCGGAGGACGTACGGGACTGGCGCGGCCCCGGCACCGAGGTCGTCGACCTGCGCGGCGCCCACCTCGTGCCCGGTCTGGTCGACGCGCACAGCCATCCGGTGTGGGGGCTGGAGATGGCGACGGGCACGGACCTGTCGGGCGTCACCGACCTGGCGGGGCTGCGCGCCGCGCTGGCCCGGGCCGAGCGGATCGAGGGCTGGGTGGTCGGCCACGGCCTGGACCACAACGCGTTCGAGGGCCGCCCCGTCCACCACGACCTGGTGGCGGAGGTGCTCGACGGCACCCCGGCCTTCCTGCGCCTGTACGACGGCCACTCCGCCCTCGCGAACTCCGCAGCCCTCGCCGCCGCCGGGGTGACCGGCCCGCGCACCTTCGCCCAGCACGCGGAGGTGGTGTGCGACCCCTCGGGCCGGCCCACCGGCCATCTGGTCGAGCACGCCGCGATGGACCTGGTCGCGGACCTCGTGCCCAGGCCGTCGTACGCGCGGCGGCGGGCCCGGTTGCTGGAGCTGCTGTCCGCCATGGCCGCGACGGGGCTCACCGGCGCCCATGTGATGGACGGCGGCGACCTCGGCCTGGTGGCGGCGGTGGCCGAGGAGACGGTCCTGCCGCTACGGCTGCGGTTCGCGCCCTGGTGCATGCCGGGCGCCGACGGGGACGCGCTGCGCGAGCTGGTCGAGCTGCAGGGCAGGGGCGGACGGCACTGGCTGGTCGGCGGGGTCAAGTTCTTCATGGACGGTACCGTCGAGGGCGGCACGGCGTGGCTGGAGCACCCCGACTGCCACGGCCGGGGCACCGCCGCGTTCTGGCCGGACCCGCGCGCCTACGCCGAGGCCGTGCGCACCCTGCACGCGGCGGGCGTCCGCACCGCCACCCACGCCATCGGGGACGCGGCCGTACGGCATGTGCTGGACACCGTCGCCTCCCTCGGGCCGAGCGGGCGCGGCGCCCACCGGATCGAGCACATCGAGACCGCTCCCGACGAACTGCTGCCGCGCTTCGCGGAGTTGGGGGTCGCGGCCTCGCTGCAGCCGCCGCACACCGGGTACACACGCGACGACGGCAGCGACGAGTGGTCCCGCCGGCTGGGCGGCGAGCGGGCGGCCCGTGCCTGGCGGCTGCGCGATCTGCGGGAGGCGGGCGCCACGCTCGCCCTCGGCTCGGACTGGCCCATCGCCCATTACGACGTCCGGGCCGTGCTGGCGACGGCCCGCCGGCCGAAGGGCGCCGCGGCCCACCGGCCGGGCCTGACGCCACTGCAGGCGCTGGAGGGCTGCACCAGCCACGCGGCGGCCGCCGCCGGCGAGTCGGCCGTCGCCGGCCGTGTCGCGCCCGGCTGCCGGGCCGACCTCACCGCACTGGCCGTGGACCCCCTGCACGCGCCCGGCGACGAACTCGCCGGCTCCCCGGTGGCGTTGACGGTCACCGGCGGGCACGTGACGCACCGGGCCGTCTGACGGCGGCCGCCAGGACCAGCGAGCCCGGCCGACGGTCGGGCCCCACCGGACCCACGCAGGAGCATGACCGGCCCACGGTGCGCGCGCACCACGCCGTCGACGCGCCGTGGCGTCCCCGGCCTGTGCCCCGGCAGGCGACGTTCGCCCCGTCGCGATGCCTGGGGGGCACTAGGATCGTCAGTGGCATCGCGTGCCGGTCACCGGCCGGGTGAGGCATGGAGGTGCCAGGACATGCCGTGGAGGCATTCCTTGTCGGTCCACTTCAACCACACCATCGTCCATGCCCGGGACAACCGGGAGTCCGCGGAGTTCTTCGCCGGACTGCTCGGTCTCGAGATCACCGCGGAATGGGGCCCGTTCGTGGCGGTCGCCCTCGCGGGCGGAGTCACCCTGGACTTCGCCACCGTCCCCGAGGAACACATCACTCCCCAGCACTACGCCTTCCTGGTCTCCGAGGAGGAGTTCGACGCCGCGTACGCGCGGATCGTCGAGCGCGGCATCGAGCACTACGCGGATCCGCACCGCAAGCAGCCCGGCACGATCAACCACAACGACGGCGGCCGCGGCGTGTACTTCATGGATCCGGTGGGCCACGCCATGGAGCTGATCACCGTCCCCTACGGCGGGTGGCCTTCGTAACCGGCGCGCTTCACCTGCCGAACCCCTCCTTCCTGACGAGGTCGAGGAAGCGCGGCGTGCCCTCGGTGGTGCGCACGTCGAGGAAGGCGCACACATGTCCCTCGGTGACGGCCTCGCGCACGAGCGCGTGGGCGAGGTCGGCCCGGGAGGTGAAGCGCCCGGGCAGCCGGCCGGTCGGCGGCCGGCGAGGACGCGTCCGGGGGTGCCGAGCGCGCCGAGTCGGTGTCGCTGGCCATGCTGGTCGTGCTGGTCGTGCTGGAGACCCTGCCCCCGCTGGAGCGGGCGGTGTTCGTGCTGCACGAGGTGTTCGGCTACGCGCACACCGAGATCGCGGACATCCTCGGCCGCAGCCCCGCGGCCGTACGGCAGCTCGCGCACCGCGCCCGGGAACGCGTGCGCGCCCGGCGCCCCCGCTACCAGGCCCACCCCCGGGTCCGGCGGCAGGCGACGGAACGGTTCGTGGCCGCCGCGCTCGGCGGGGATCTCGGGGCGCTGCTGGAGATCCTGGCACCTCAGGCCACGCTGTGGACGGACGGCGGCGGCAAGGCGCGGGCGGCACCACGGCCGATCCGCGGCCGGGACAAGGTGGCCCGGGCGCTGACCGGCTACGCCACGCGTACGGCGGCGGGGCTGGAGTTCCAGCACCGGGACGTCAACGGCGACGCGGCGGTGGTGGTCTTCGAGGACGGCTCCCCGCACGCGGTGATGGTCATGGACCTCGACCCGGACGGCGAGCGGGTCCGCGAGGTGTACCTGGTCACGAACCCGGACAAGCTCTCGGCGCTGAACCCGGGGAAGCCACGCCCGAAGGACTAGCGGCACGCGAGCGGGACGCCGCTGCGAGCGGCGCCCCGCCAGGTGTGGTCCGCGCACGTGTCACGGATTGACGACCGTGCCGCCGAAGGTCACCACGAGTCGACGGCTGCAGCGGCGGCGATGTCGTCCCGTGCCTGGAACGCTCGCGTACGCAGTCGTCCGCGGTCGAGTGTCCCGCCAGGGCGCACGCAGCGTGTCAGTGGCCTGCTGGGGTTGCAGCCCCTGCTCGAGGACCGGCTCGAGCGCCGCACGGGCCTCCGCCCCAGGCAGTTCGGGGCAGGAGCAGGCATTGGCTCGGTCGGAGGGCGGATCAGACCGGTTCGAGTCGAGGTTCTGGTTGTCGCGTTGGTGCGGCCGTCGGTTCCCACAGCTTGGTGGTCCGTACGAAGCCGTAGACCACTGAGGTCATCGCCAGAACGAGAAGTGACCCGAACACCCACGGGTGTCTCGCCATCTCCATCGGCAGGTACCGGTACGACACCAGGAGGGCGGCGAAGACCGCCGCGCCGTAGGTGACCAGCTGGATTCCTGGCCGGTCCCAGCCACGCACGAGCGAGCGCAGCGCTGTCTCGGTCGTGAGGGCGAACACCACGCCGGCGACGAGGTCCACGCCGTAGTGGTAGCCGAATCCGAGCGTGGCGCTGAGCGTGGCGACCAGCCAGAACGTACCCGAGAACCGCAGGACCCGTGGGCCGCTGCGGGTGTGAATGAAGATCGCGGTGGCCCACGCCGTGTGCAGGCTGGGCATGCAGTTGCGGGGCGTTATCTCGTCGTACGACATCGGGTGGGGGATGGTGATCGGCGGCGGCGTGTCCGGCCAGAGATTGGCCACCGCCCAGTGCACGCCGCCGGTGCCGGAGGCGCCCGGGCCGTAGGCGAAGACCGGTCCGACCACCGGGAAGATCATGTAGATGGCCGGGCCGAGGAGGCCGATCACCAGGAAGGTGCGTACCAGATGATGGGCCGGGAAGCGGCGCTCGACGGCCACGTGGCGCAACTGGTACAGCGCGACGACGACCGCGGCCACCGCGAGTTGCGCGTAGACCAGGTGAAGAACATGCATGCCGATCGGGCCGGTGGTCCGGACAATCCGGCCCATCAGCCAGGACGGGTTGCCCAGCGCGTGATCGGCGGTTGCCACGTACTGGTCGAGCACGGCCGGGCGGGCCTTCGAGGTGATGAACAGCCACGTGTCGCCGGTCTTGCGGCCGGCCACCAGCAGCATGCCCAGACCGACGCCCTTCAGCAGCAGGACACGCTCGGGGCCGGTGCGGCGCGTGACGGCGATGACCGCACAGCCCAGCATCACCCACAGCGCGCCGTTGCCGAAGACATGGCCGTCGGTCGTCTTGGCGTCGGCGGCCCACCGGATGAGCACGAAGACGACGTCGATGCCGATGGCGACCCCGGCCGCGATGAACCGTTGCCGCCAGGTGAGCACGACCATCATCAACGCCAGACCGCCGTACAGCGGGCCTGGTTTCGGGGCGAATATGAGCCCTTCCACCTGGTCGGTGATCGGCCCCGGTTGACCGTAGCGGCGTGCGGTGATCTCCAGTGTGATCAGGAGTCCAAGAGCCGCCACTGCCGCCGCTGCCCACAGCATGGCTCGCCGTTGACGCCACGCGCCCCACACGGCACTGCCGTTCATTCGCGAAAACACACGTGGCGCTCTAGACATCAATCACGCGACCGATTTATTCCAAATGGACTGGATAGGCGAGAGCGACGACGTTGATCATCGCGAGATCGAACATGTTATCGGAGCGGTGCGTTGATTTCTGCCCCGCTACCAGAACGTCCTTACGCCGCCGTGCACGGAAGTGATCCACGCGGCGGCACCTGAAGGGCGCCGACCGGGCAGCTCGTCCCGCGGGGTGACCCAGCACCGCCGTATCAGGGGTGAAGGACCGTTCCCGGCAACGCCGTTGGGCTTTCGGTCGTGGGCGTCTGCGGGTGCGTCGTGGTTGCTCGCGCCCACACGGCGGTAGCCGCGTATGAGACACCGCCCCGCACCCCTTGCGGCGCGCTGTCCCGCTCGGTTCGTGACAGTGGGCGGCCCGGGTCGCAGTCCGCGCCCCGGGCCGCCCCGTGGTCACCTGCCGGTCAGGAAGGCTTCGCCGCCGAGACCGCGGTCGCGGTCACGGTGTTGTCGCATTCGGCGAACTCGCCGTCGCTCAGGGCGACTTGGTGCGCACCGGCGCCGGGCAGGCCGACCACGAGCGTCGGGAAGACGGCGGGCTTCGCGCCGGACTTGCAGTAGCCGTCGGCCTCGCCCTGGACCTGGTGGAAGGTCAGCTTCACCCACGCCTTGCCGCCCGGCGCGAGGCGTACGGGGAAGGCGGTGCCCGTGGGGGTCACCTTCAGGGGGAGGTTGTGCTCGGGGGAACCGTTGCCCGCTCCGGCCACCGTCGGATGCCCCCGCAGGACGCACGCGTGCCCGGAGACGTTGGTGAACTCGACTATCGCCGCGCCCGTGCCGGTACCGTCCGGACGGTTGGTCGCCTGGTAGGCATTCGCCTCCACGGCCGGCAGCGAGCACGCCGGCGCCGTACCGGCCGAGGTGGCGGACGCCGGAGAGGCCGGGGCGCTCGGGGCGGTCGACGTGCCGCCGCCGGAGGATCCCCCGGTCGACGGGGCCGTGCTGGCGGGGCTGGTGGTGGCGGGTGCGGTGCCGGAGGGGGTGGCGGAGGCCGGGGCCGGGGAGGAGGCCTTGGCCGTCCCGTCGCCGTTCTCCGGCCCGCACGCCGTCAGCGACAGCGCGGCGGCGAGTACGGCCGTAGCCGATGCGGCGAGGCGGATGGTGTTGCGGTGGTGCATGAGGTCCCCCGATTCCGGTGGTCGGACCGGCTCCGTGCCGGTGCTCGCCGAGGGAGACAGAGCCGGGAGACCCTGGGTTTCCGCTGTGGATCGTCTGTGACCGTTGTGGATCTCCTGTGACAGTCCGGTGACGGGAGGTCCGGCCCCGCCCGCACGACGGGGGCGTCCGGCCCGACCCGTGCGGATCGGGCCGGACGCCCCTGGAAGCGCTGATCAGACCAGGTCGAACCGGTCCAGGTCCATGACCTTGCTCCACGCCGCGACGAAGTCCGTCACGAACTTCTCCTTCGCGTCGTCGCCGGCGTAGACCTCGGCGAGCGCCCGCAGCTCGGAGTTGGAGCCGAAGACGAGGTCGGCTCGGCTGCCGGCCCACTTCAGCTCACCGGTGGCGGCGTCGCGGCCCTCGAAGGTGGTCTGGTCCTCCGAGGTCGCCTTCCACGTCGTGCCCAGGTCGAGCAGGTTGACGAAGAAGTCGTTGGTGAGGACACCGGGCGTCTTCGTGAAGACACCGAGCTGCGAACCCTGGTGGTTGGCGCCGAGGACGCGCAGGCCGCCGACGAGCACGGTCGTCTCGGGGGCGCTCAGGGTGAGCAGGTTGGCCCTGTCGAGCAGCAGGTACTCGGCCGGCAGGCGGTTGCCCTTGCCCAGGTAGTTGCGGAAGCCGTCCGCGGTCGGCTCCAGCGCCTCGAAGGACTCGGCGTCGGTGTGCTCCTCGCCGGCGTCCACGCGGCCCGGGGTGAAGGGCACCTCGACCTCGAAGCCGGCTTCCTTGGCGGCCTTCTCCACGGCGGCGGCGCCACCGAGGACGATGAGGTCGGCCAGGGAGACCTTCTTGGCTCCGGAGGAGGCGTTGAAGTCCCGCTGGACGCCCTCGAGGACGCGCAGCACCTGGGCGAGCTGGTCGGGGTCGTTGACCTCCCAGCCGCGCTGCGGGGCCAGGCGGATGCGGGCGCCGTTGGCGCCACCGCGCTTGTCGCTGCCGCGGAAGGTGGAGGCGGACGCCCAGGCGGTGGTGACCAGCTGGGACACGGTGAGGCCCGACTCGAGCAGCTTGGTCTTCAGGGTCGCGATGTCCTCGGCGTCGATCAGCTCGCCCTCGCGCTCCGGCAGCGGGTCCTGCCACAGCAGGGTCTCCTCCGGGACCTCCGGGCCGAGGTACAGCGACTTCGGGCCCATGTCGCGGTGGGTCAGCTTGTACCAGGCGCGGGCGAAGGCGTCCGCGAATTCGTCCGGGTTCTCGTAGAACCGGCGGGAGATCGGCTCGTAGATCGGGTCGAAGCGCAGCGACAGGTCGGTGGTGAGCATCGTGGGGCGGTGCTTCTTCGACGGGTCGTGCGCGTCCGGGATGATCTCCGGGGCGTCCTTCGCCACCCACTGGTGGGCGCCGGCCGGGCTCTGGGTGAGCTCGTACTCGTACTCGAAGAGGTTCTTGAAGAACCCGTTGCTCCACTGGGTCGGCGTGGCGGTCCAGGTGACCTCGAGGCCGGAGGTGATGGCGTCCGCGCCCTTACCGGTGCCGTAGGTGCTCCGCCAGCCCAGGCCCTGCTCCTCCATCGAGGCGGCCTCGGGGTCGGCACCGACGTGGTCGGCCGGACCCGCGCCGTGGGTCTTGCCGAAGGTGTGGCCACCGGCGATCAGGGCGACGGTCTCCTCGTCGTTCATCGCCATACGGCGGAACGTCTCACGGATGTCGCGGGCCGCGGCGACCGGGTCCGGGTTGCCGTTCGGTCCCTCCGGGTTGACGTAGATCAGGCCCATCTGGACCGCGCCGAGCGGGTTCTCCAGCTCGCGGTCGCCGCTGTAGCGCCTGTCGTCGAGCCAGGTGGTCTCGGGGCCCCAGTAGACGTCCTCCTCGGGCTCCCAGACGTCCTCACGGCCGCCGCCGAAGCCGAAGGTCTTGAAGCCCATCTGCTCCAGGGCGACGTTGCCGGTGAGGATCATGAGGTCGGCCCAGGAGATGCTCTGGCCGTACTTCTTCTTGACCGGCCACAGCAGACGGCGGGCCTTGTCGAGGTTGCCGTTGTCCGGCCAGCTGTTGAGCGGGGCGAACCGCTGCTGCCCCGCACCGGCGCCGCCGCGGCCGTCGCTGATGCGGTAGGTGCCCGCGCTGTGCCAGGCCATACGGATCATCAGCGGGCCGTAGTTGCCGAAGTCGGCGGGCCACCAGTCCTGCGACGTGGTCAGCACCTCGGCGATGTCCCGCTTCACGGCCGCGAGGTCGAGGGCCTTGAAGGCCTCGGCGTAGTCGAAGTCCTCACCGAGCGGGTTGGCCACGGCCGGGTTCTTGGCGAGGATCTTCAGGTTGAGCCGCTCCGGCCACCACTGGCGGTTGCCGCCGCCCTGGGTGGGGTGCAGGGCCCGGTCATGGGCGACGGGGCAGCCGCCGCTCGCCCCCTCCGCCTTCGCGTCTGTGACGATCGCGTCGTGGTTCTCAGTCATGGCAATCCTTCCGAACTGTGCGGAACTCGGTGCTCAGGAACTGCGGCCGGTGGAACAGTCGGGGCACAGGCCCCAATAGACGACCTCGGCCTCGTCGATGGCGAAGCCGCGGTCGTCGGATGCGGTCAGGCAGGGCGCGTCGCCGACCGCGCAGTCGACGTCGGCGACGGCACCGCAGGAGCGGCACACGATGTGGTGGTGGTTGTCCCCCACGCGTCCCTCGTACCGGGCCGGGTGACCGGCCGGCTCGATACGGCGGACGAGACCCGCCGCAGTGAGGGCGTGCAGCGCCTCGTAGACGGCTTGCAGGGAGATGTGGCCCACGCGGTCGCGCACCCCGGATGCGATCGCCTCGACGCCGAGGTGGCCGCCCGCCCGGACGGTCTCCAGCAGCGCGACGCGGGCTGCCGTCACGCGCAGGCCGGCCCCGCGCAGCTCCTGGGCGGTGGTCGGGGTCGGGGAGGCGGTCATGAGGGCGAACCTACCCTCATAAACACGAGTGATTCAAGAAAACGAACGATGCAATTTTGGTCGCGTCCCGGCGGCCGCCGTTCACCTCCGCGTCCGCCTCGGCGCCCGCCCGGGTGTGTGCGCTCACCTTTGCCCTCGCACGGCCCCGCCCCATATGCACCCGGCCCCGCCCTGCGCGGCGGGCGAGCCGGAGGGCGGGGCGTGGGGTGGGGCGGGAGCATGCCCGCATCATGTGTCCCGGGATCGGCGACGAGGGCGCGCCAAGCCGGACGGTCCTCCGAACGGGTGAGCGGAACCCGCGCAGGCCACCGCGCATCCGTCGGCGACGGGGCCACGGCCCCGCCCTCCACCGGGCGGCGGTCACGGGCCACCGGTCCCTGCCGGGTCAGTGGCCGGGCCGGCGGCCGGTCCGGGCGTGGCCGTAGCGGCGGGCCAGGGCGTGGAAGGCCTGCTTGGGCTCCCAGTGCCAGCCGGAGCCGGGGTCGTCCGGGCGGTCCTTGATGGTCTTGGTGATGGCGTAGCTCGCCATGTCGAGGTCGTGCCGCGGGTCGCCCGGGCGGTGCGGGGCGTCGGGGGTCACGAACTCGAAGGCCATCGCCGCGTACAGGCCCATCCGGGAGAAGACGTCCAGGAGCCGCATGAGGTACGCCGCCTGGGTGCGCTCGCTGCGGACCAGGCCGCCCTTGATCTCCGGGGGCCGCTTGGCGCGGTCGACGACGTCCCAGCCCATGCCGGCGGTCCTGGGCGCCCCGACGTAGGCGCAGGTGCCGAACTCGGTGACGGCCAGCGGCTTGCCCCACCGCAGATGGCGGCTCAACTCCCTGATGTAGCCGGACGCGTGGGGGAAGTACGAGTAGTAGTCGATGCCCACGATGTCGAACAGGCGCCAGTCGACCTCGTCGTCCTGGGCGGCGGCGTAGCTCAGCGGGCCGTGGAAGACGGACCGGCCGACCGCGGCCGCCTTCGCCGTGAAGCGGTCCAGGCGCCGCTGCACGGCGACGGGGTCCACCCTGCCGTCGCGCAGGTTCCGGATGCGTTCGAAGACGGTGTCCCCGGGGACGATCCCGGGCACGAACAGCCAGAACTCGCAGCCCACGCTGAGCTCCACGGCCGCCCCGTGCCGGCGCAGCCGCTCCGCGAACCGGCCGGTCTCGGCCAGGTGTTCCAGGATGTCGCGTTCCGGGACGTCGCCGAGGGTCGGTTGCAGCCAGACGCGCAGTCCCCGTTCGGCCGCCTCGGCGGCCGTGGCCGTGAGCCGTTCGACGCCGTCACCCGTCACATCGACGGTGTCGGCGTGCAGCTCGTCGCGGATGACCCGGATGTCCTGCCGCATCCGGGCCGCGCTGAACGCCGTACCCGGTGTCTCCCCCGCGCCCACGGTGTACACGACCCCGTGGTGGCGCAGCCCGCCCGGCGCGGCGGGTGTCCTTGGTGAGCTCCCCTGCGCGGCGCGGGCCTCCCCCGTCGGCAGCACTGCCGCGGCGAGCCCCGCGGAGGCCAGGCCGGCCAGGAACTGGGCACGCTTGATCCCCTCGGTCCTCTGCATACGGCCACCCTGCCGGGCCCGGCCGCACCGGCGCCGTCCGCCGCCGGTCTACGGGGCGGGGCCGAAGGGTGGGAATCCGGCGCCGATGGGTGGAGCTCCGGCACCGAAAGTCGCACCGGCCGTCCCACGCCCCTCCTCAGCCGCCCCGCCGCGATCAGCCGACCCGGAGGAAGTCCCCCAAAAGGCACATGAACGCCCCGGGCTGAGAAACTCGGACCACATCACCCAGTGGCCGTCGAGAGGGACGCCGGTGGACCTGGACACCGTCGCCGACGAGCTGTACGGGCTGCGGCCGGAGGAGTTCGTCGCCGCCCGTGACCGCCGCGCCCTGGACGCCCGCAAGGCCGGTGATCAGGCCCTCGCCAAGGAGATCGGTGCGTTGCGGCGACCGAGTCTGGCCGCATGGGCCGGCAATCTGCTCGTGCGCAGGCAGCCGGAGGAGGTCCAGCCGCTGCTGGACCTCGGCGAGTCGCTGCGCCGGGCACATCGCGAACTGGACGGTCCGCGATTGCGCAAGCTCGTCCGCCGGCAGAGCGAGGTGATCGGCGCGCTCGGGCGGCAGGCGCGGCGGCTGGCGGCCGAGGCCGGACGCCCGGTGGGTGAGGGGGTCCAGCGAGAGGTCGAGGAGACGCTGCACGCCGTACTCGCCGATCCGGAGGCGGCCCGGGAGTGGGCGGCGGGGCGGCTCGTGAAGCCGCTCAGCGCCACGTTCGGGTTTCCCGAGGCGGACGCGACCGTCCTCGCCCTCCGCCCTGTCGCCCCGGCGGCGACCAGGGGGAAGAGGCACGCCCAGCTGGAAGCCCCCGGCGGACGCGGGCCGGAGCGCAAGCGGGCCGAGACGGAGGAGCCCAAGCGGGGCGAGGCGGAACGGAAGCGGGCCGAGGCGGCGGAGCGCGCGGACGAGCTGGCACACCGGCGCCGGCTCAACGAGGCCCGCGGGGCCGCCCGCGACGCGGAGCGTGACCTGCGTACCCGCGAGGCGGAGGCCGAGGCCGCCGGCCGGGAGGCCGAGGAGGCCCGCGACCGGCTGGCCGAGGCGGAAAGGCGCGTGCGTGAGCTGCGCGCGCGGCTGCGCGACGCCGAGGAGGAACAGCAACGGTCCCGTGACGACGAGCGCGAGGCACGGGACCGGGCCCGGCAGGCCGACCGCGCCGTCCGGGAGGCCCGGCGCCGCGCCGAGGAGACCGCTGCCCGGGCGACGGCGGCCGAGGCCGACCGGCCGGCCGGCCGCCACGCCGGGCGCGCGTCCCCGGGCCGGGCACGGCGGCGGTGACCGCACAGCACCACGGCGGACGGCTGGCCCACGACGGAACGGCCGGCTGACCCACGACGGAGGCGAGGAGCCATGGCGAGACCCATCTGGACCGGTGTCCTGACCTTCGGGCTGGTCACCCTGCCCGTGGGGCTGTACACCGCCACCGAGGACCACACCGTGCACTTCCACCAGCTGCAGCGCGGCACCTCGGACCGGATCCGCAACAAGCGGGTCAACGAGCGCACCGGCAAGGAGGTCGGCACCGACCGGATCGTCAAGGGCTACGAGATCGAGGAGGGCGAGTACGTCGTCGTGGAGCCGGAGGAGCTGGAGGAGATCGCGCCCGGGCGGTCGAAGGTGATCGACCTGGCCGGGTTCGTCGATCTGCACCAGGTCGAGCCGGTGTACTTCGCCCGCACGTACTACGTCGGCCCGCGCGGCAAGGAGTACGTGAAGGTGTACGAGCTGATGCGGGCGGCACTGGACCGCGCGGACAAGGCCGGGATCGCCACGCTCACCCTGCGCGGCAAGGAGTATCTGACCGCGTTGCGGGCGCAGCCCCGCGTCCTCGTCCTGTACACCCTGCACTGGGCCGACGAGGTGCGCGACCCCATCGACGTGGTGCCCGGGCTGCCGGAGCGACGCACGAAGAGCGGCAGCAAGGAGCTGCGGACGGCCGAGCAACTGATCGACGCCCTCACCATCGACTGGGACCCCACCGACTACCACGACACCTACGAGGAGCGCGTCAAGAAGCTCGTCGCCGCCAAGCGCGAGGGCGCGGAGGTCGTCGGCGAACCCCAGCCGCCGGAGGCGACCAATGTCATCGACCTCATGGACGTGCTCAGCCGGAGCGTCGAGCAGAGCCGGTCCCGGAGCCGCAAGGGCGGCAGCGGGAAACCGGCCACCGGCAAGAGGCGGACCGCCGACCAGAAGCAGGCCACCGGCAAGAAACAGGCCGCCGGCAAGAGGCACGCCGCCGGGCGGAAGGAGTCCGAGGACCTGGGCGACCTGTCCAAGGCGGAGCTGTACGAGCGGGCGAGCGCCGCGGGCGTACCGGGGCGGTCGAGGATGACGCGGGACCAGCTCGTCAAGGCCCTTGCGGGGCAAGCGGCTTGAGCATGGTCGCCACCGGACTCAGGCCGGCGGCGGGCCGCTCGCCCCCGCACGACCAGCCTCGGGTCCAACTCGACCTCCCCGGGCTCCAGTTCGGGATCCTCCAGGCGCTGGACGGTGAAGCGGACCGCGTGTTCGGCCATCAACCGGGCGACCTGTCGTACGGTCGTCAGGCCGATCGGCATCAGAGGGGAGAGACGGCTGTCGTCGTAGCCGACGACGGAGAGGTCCCGGGGCGCCTCCACACCACACCGGGCCCGCGCCGTCAACAGGCCCATGACGCATGGTCGTTGCCTGGCGAGGACGGCCGTCGGGAGGGGCGTGCCGGCGCCCCGCTCGGCGAGCAGGAGGCGGCCGGCCTCGCTCCCGGACCGCTCGGTGTGATCGCCGGGGATGACGCGCTGCTCGTTCTCCAGCCCGTGCCAGCGCATCGCGGCCCGGTAGGCGCGGCGGCGCTCGGCGGAGCCGGGGCCGCGTCCGCCGTCGATGCGCACGATCCGGCGGTGGCCGAGTTCCACCAGGTGCTGCATGGCCTGCCGTACACCCTCGCCCTCGGCGCTGTGCACGAAGTCGACGCGGGCCCGGGGCACCCGGCGGCTGACGGAGACCGTGGCCGTGCGCCGGCGCGACCACGGGGTCACGCTGTCCCCCGTGCTGCCGCTGTACAAGTGGTCCTCGCCCGACGAGACCGAACGGCAGGCGGCCGTCCGCTCCTGGAGGCGGTGATCGAGATCACCGCGGACCTCGAATGCCCGCTGATGAACCCGGAGTTCAACGGCCGTCCCGAGCGGGCCGCGGAGAGCGAGGCCGCGTTCTGGCGCGCTGAGGTTCGGCGGCGTGGCCACGGCCTGCGTGTTCGCCTGGGAGGAACGGGCCCGGGAATCCTCGGCGTTCACGCTGGAACGGATCACGAAGGAACTGGCCGCGGGCTGATCAAGGAGGTGCGTGGGGCATCACTCGTACGGGTGCACCCGGTCCGGCCCTCCGTGGCATGTCGGAGCAGTCCCTCGTTCGGCAGCGAGTGTGATGTTTGCCATGTGACGTGATGGACTGGGGGTGAACGGGCAAGGTACCCCTTCATGCCCCACGCCAATCCTCTGCGGCAGGTGATTCGATGACAACGGCGACGACCCGGACGTTCCGGACGACGCCGCCCACCCGTTCCGGCGACTCGACCGCCAGGGACTCCCCAGCCGCCGCCATGCCCTCGCTGCCCTCCCTCACGGGGCTGCGGTGGATGGCGGCCCTGCTGGTGTTCGGACTTCACGTGAACAACTTCGGCTACTTCGGCGGCACCAGTGGCCGCCTGGTGTACTGGGGTTTCGGCGCCGGTGCCACCGGTGTGTCGTTCTTCTTCGTGCTGTCCGGGTTCGTCCTGACCTGGTCGGCGCGGCCCCATGACCGCGCGTTCTCCTTCTGGAGACGGCGCATCGCCCGCATCTACCCGGTGCACCTGGTCACCCTCGCCGTCGCCCTGCTCATGGCGTACACGCTGGCCGGCCAGCCGAGGCCGACACCGAAGCAGGCACTGTCCAATGCGCTGCTGCTGCATCCCTGGTGGCGTCCCTGGTGGCAGACGCTGAACCCGGTCAGCTGGTCCCTCGGCTGCGAGGCGTTCTTCTACGCCGCCTTCCCACTGCTGTTCCTGCTGCTGCGCCGGCTCGGCGCGCGCGCCTCGGCCGCGCTGGGCGCTGTGTCGGTGGTGGCGGTCGTGGTGCTGGCCTGGGCGGACGCCCACCACTGGTGGACGTACGCGCTGTACTCGTTCCCGGCGGCCCGGCTGCCCGAGTTCGTCCTCGGGGCGGTGACCGCGCGGCTGGTGCTGCTGGGCCGGTGGCGCGGGCCCGGTCTCGAGGCCTCGCTCGCCCTGGCGATCATCGGCTACTTCCTCGTCCCGCAGGTCGCGCCCGGCTACTCCGCCACCGTGTGCACCATCGCCGGGTTCACGCTGCTCATCCCGGCCGCGGCCGTCGCGGACATCCAGGGGCTGCCCTCGCTGTGGCGGCGCCGGCGGCTGGTGCGGCTGGGCGAGCTGTCGTTCGCCTTCTACATGATCCATCTGCTGGTGATCCGGTCCGCCACGCAGTTGCTCGGGACGAAGCCGCACTTCGGTCTGCTGGCGGGGATCGCCGTCACCACGACCGTGTTCACGGTGTCGCTCGGACTGTCCTGGCTCCTGTACGAGGCGGTGGAGCGCCCGGCGAGACGCCTGCTGCTGCGCCGGTGGCGCCGCCCGGCCGCACAGCCGGAGACGGCCGAGGCCCCCACCGAGGCACCGGCCGCGGCGCCGGCCGCGGCACGCGACTGAGCCGCTTACCGGACCCCGGGGGAGGAGCGCGCTCGGGCACGCGGCCGAAAATGTGCCCTCGGCTCGATCACGAAAGGCCGCGTGCCGGGGCGCCGCGGGGCCCGGAAGGCCTGCCGGCCGACCTCCGAGGGCGGGTCCCCGGCCTGCCCTCCCCCGTCCGCCCGGACGCCCACCGGCGCCCTCGGGCCGAGCCCTGCCGCCTGGTGCCGCGCCGCCCCCTTCCCTAGTGTCCAGCGGGAAAGGGGGTGGCCGGATGGACCGGGACATCCGCACGGTGGAAGACGTGCTACGGCTCCTGGACGGGCTGTTCGCGCCGGAGGCCGACCGGTGGACCCAGGGCGCGGCCCCGTGGTGGGACGACTTCTACACGGCACGGGACAGACCCGTGCCGTTCTTCGCGGCGAAGCCGGACGAGAACCTGGTGTCCTACCTGGAGCGCGGTCTCATCGTGCCGGGGCGGGCCCTCGACCTGGGCTGCGGCCCCGGCCGCAACGCGCTGTACCTCGCCGCGCGGGGCTTCGAGGTGGACGCCGTCGACCTCTCGCCCGCCGCGATCGCCTGGGCCGAGGAGCGCGCCCGGCAGGCCCGGGGCACAGGGGGCGCCGTGCGGTTCCACCGCGGTGACGCCTTCGCCCTGACCACGGGCACCGAGGCGGCGCTGCACGGCCCGTACGACCTCGTCCACGACTCCGGCTGCTTCCACCACCTGCCACCGCACCGCCGGGTCAGCCACCTCGCGCTGCTGGACCGCGTGCTGGCGCCGGGCGGGTACTTCTCGCTCACGTGCTTCGCCGCCGGCCGGATGGGCTCCGAACTCCCCGACGCGGCCTTCTACCGCGAACCCGGCCTGCACGGCGGGCTCGCCTACACCCCCGAGTCACTGCGCCGGATCTTCCGCGATCTCCACGAGGTCGAACTGCGCGCCATGCGGCAGGAACCGGCGGACTCCGCGCTGTTCGGCCAGGACTTCCTGTGGACGGCCCTCTTCCGCCGTCCGGCTCCATAGGGGTGACTCGGGCCGTCAGGCGGTGGACGGGAAGCGGTCCCAGACGCGGTGGGAGCCGAGCAGCCGGGTGAGCTGCTGGAGGACCGTCGTGGCGCCGTCGCCGGCGATCACACCGGGCGCGTCGAGGGGGATGCCGGCCGCCTCCAGCGCGCTCTCGCCGCCCTTGGCCGCCCCGATGGCCTTGCCGTGCCGGTACGCCTCCGCGAGCAGCAGGCCCACGCGCGGGTCGGGGGTGCCGGCGCGGCCGGTGGGCACGCCCGCCTTGGCGTCACGGGCGCCGTAGGCGTCGACGCCGATGCCCGGGGCGCCCGCCACGAGCACCGCGTCGAACTCCACGGACCGCGCCGTCGCATAGGTCCGCTGGACGGCCGGCGCGTCGGGGCCGTCACCGAGGGCGCCGCCCGCCGGTGCGACGACGAGCGGCACCATGCCCCCGTCCAGCACCTCCTGGCGTACGGCCCGTACGCCGTCCAGGTCGCCGTCGGGCCCGGTGACGATGCCGATGATCCGGCCGTCGGTCGGCCAGGTGTGCCCGACCTGGGACAGGGCGGGGCTGGGCGCGACGTCGGCCAGGGGCACGGTGGGTTCGGGGGCGGGCAGGCCGAGGCCGATGGCGACGCCCGCGCACAGCTCCGGGTCGATGTTGGCCAGCACCCGCAACGCCCGTTCCCTGATGGCCTGTTCGTAGCACTTGCCGAGTTCGAAGGTGTAGGCGCCGATGATGTGCTCGCGCTCCACCGGGCTCATGCTGAGCCAGAACCGGCGCGGCTGGCTGAAGTGGTCGTCGAACGACGCCGGTGCCTCGCGGGCCTTGGTCGCCTCCGGCACCCGCACCGGGGTCTCGACGAACGCGCCCGCGTCGGCGCCGGCCGTGAACGGGCAGCCGCCGTCGAGGGAGTTGGGGCGGTAGGGGGCCACACCCGGGTGCACGGCCGTCTGGTGCATGCCGTCGCGCAGCATGTCGTTGACGGGCGCGTGCGGACGGTTGACCGGGATCTGTGCGAAGTTGGGGCCGCCCAGCCGGGTGATCTGGGTGTCCAGGTAGGAGAAGAGCCGGCCGGCGAGCAGCGGGTCGTCGGTGATGTCGATGCCGGGGACGAGGTGGCCGGGGTGGAAGGCGACCTGCTCGGTCTCGGCGAAGAAGTTGAGCGGGTTGCGGTCGAGGGTGAGCAGGCCGATGGGCTGCACGGGGGCCAGTTCCTCGGGGACGATGTTCGTCGGGTCCAGCAGGTCGATGCCCTCGAACGTCTGGTCGGGGGTGTCGGGGAAGGTCTGGATCCCGAACTCCCACTCGGGAAAGGCGCCCGCCTCGATCGCGTCGGCGAGGTCACGGCGGTGGAAGTCCGGGTCGACACCGCCCATGATCTGGGCTCCTCCCACACCAGCGAGTGCACGCCCAGCTTCGGCTTCCAGTGGAACTTCACCAGGGTGGTCCCGCCGTCGGCGTCGACCAGGCGGAAGGTGTGGATCCCGAAGCCCTCCATGGTGCGGAACGAGCGCGGGATGCCCCGGTCGGACATGTTCCACAGGGTGTGGTGGGTGGCCTCGGTGTGCAGGGTGACGAAGTCCCAGAAGGTGTCGTGGGCGCTCTGGGCCTGCGGGATCTCCCGGTCGGGGTGCGGTTTGGCGGCGTGCACGACGTCCGGGAACTTGATCGCGTCCTGGATGAAGAACACCGGGATGTTGTTGCCGACCAGGTCGAAGACGCCCTCGCTGGTGTAGAACTTCGTCGCGAAGCCGCGGGTGTCCCGGACGGTGTCGGCGGAGCCGCGGGAGCCGAGCACGGTGGAGAAGCGGACGAACACCGGCGTCTCCACGCCCTCGGCGAGGAAGGCCGCCTTCGTCACGTTCGCCGCCGTGCCGTAGCTGCGGAACACCCCGTGCGCCGCGGCGCCGCGGGCGTGGACCACGCGCTCGGGGATGCGTTCATGGTCGAAGTGCATGACCTTTTCCCGCAGGTGGTGGTCCTGCAGCAGCACCGGGCCACGGGGTCCCGCCTTGAGCGAGTGGTCCGTGTCGTACAGCCGGGTGCCCTGGGCGTTGGTCAGGAATCCGCCGCTCTGCGCCCTCCGTGCCTGGTCGGCGCCGGTCGGCTGCCCGGTGGGGGAGACGGTCTCCGGGCCGGTCTGGTCGGGCTTGGGCGGGAGCGGCTCATGGCGTTCGGCCGGCTCGGCGACCGACGGGGACCGGGGACCCGGCTTTCCGGGGATGCCCTGCTCCGGGCCCGCGCCGTCGCCCCGCAGGACGTCCGCCGCCTTCTCCGCCGCTCGCTTCAGGGGGTTCGTCTCGCTCATCGCTGCGTTTCCTTCGCCGGGCATACGGCCGACAGACAGAAGTCACATGTGCAGGCCTGATGAAATCTGGCGAAAGAGGTCATCGCGGCCCTCGTACCGAGGTCCCCGGGCCGGAGCGTCCGAAACCGGCAATCGCGGCGGATTTCCGGTCGGGGTGAAGTCGGGCCGTCTCCCATCGAGTTGCCGGAGCGGCAGGCCCGCCGGACGCGTCGTCCGGACCCGGGGACCGTCGGGCAGGGCCAAGCGCCCCTGCCGGGGGTGCCTCCGTCCGTGGGCCGGGTTCTTGACCCGGGCCGGTGCGAACGGCCGCCCGCACCGCCACCTTAGGCCTTGCCCCCGGCCCCCGCAGGTCGAGAGACCGTGTCACGGCCGGGCCGTGACGCGCAGGCTCTCCAGCGACGGGTCCGCCGCGTCGGCGATGAGGAAGCCGTGCGCCACTCCGCTGCGCAGGTAGTCCAGCACCTCCTTCGTGATCACCTCGCCGGGCGCCACGACGGGCACGCCGGGCGGATAGGGACTGATCATCTCGGCGGAGATCCGGCCCACGGCCCGCTCGGCGGGCACCTGCTCGGCGGGCCCGAAGAACGCCTCGCGCGGCAGGACCGCCTGCTGGAGTTCGAGCGCCCGGGGCTCGGGCAGCCGGACGGCGGGCCGCCGCTGGAGCGCACCGGCGTGCTCCACCAGGGAGCGCATGGCGTCCAGCAGGGTCTTCTCGGTCTCGTCGTCGTCGGCGTGGGTGATGGAGGCGCTGATCCGGCAGGTGTCCGAGCCGCCCACGTCGACATGCCGGTGGGCCCGCAGCCATTCGGCCGCCTGCATGCCGCTGATGCCGAGGTCCCGGACCTCGATGACGATCTTCATCGGGTCGAACTCGGCCGCCAGCCCCTCCTCGATGATCTCCCCGCCCATGACCCGCAGTCCCGGCAGTTCCCGCAGCTCGGCGCGGATGCGCTCGGCCCGGTGGAGGGCCGCCCCCAGCAGCTCGCGGCCTCGCTCGACCATCTGCCGCCGCCAGCCGTCCAGGGCTCCGTAGACCAGACAGGAGGCGCTGGTGGTGCCGAGCAGGTCCTCGCGTTGCTTGAGCACCTCGGGCGCCACCCGGTCGTGCTGGAGGTGGAAGACCGAGCTCTGCTCGATGGCGCCGCCCATCTTGTGCACGCTGGTGACGACCAGGTCGGCGTCGGCGTCCATGCCCCAGACCGGGAGGTCCGGGTGGAAGGGCAGGTGGGCGCCCCAGGCCTCGTCCACGATGAGCGGTACGTCGTAGGCGTGGCAGGCGTCGGCGACGCCCCGGACGTCGGCGCAGGTGCCCCAGTCGGTGGGGGTGATCAGCAGCATTCCCTTGGCGTCGGGGTGCTCCCGCAGGCGGTCGCGGACGTCGTCGGGCTCCGGCGGATGGGCCAGGTGCCGCTCGCCGTCGAACTTCGGGTGGACCCAGATCGGCTCCACCCCGTTGATGATCACCGCCGCGATGACCGACTTGTGCGCGTTGCGCGACAGCAGCAGCTTCTCCCCCGGCCCCGCGACCGAGCACATCGCGGTCTTCACAGACAGGGAGCTGCCGCAGGTCGAGAAGAAGGCGTGCTCGGCGCCCACCGCGTCGGCCATCAGCTCCTGTGCGTCCTCCAGCACGCCCTGGGACTGCCGGCGGTCGTCCAGGCCGTTGAGGGTGAGCACGTCCGAGCGGAAGACGTCGATGCCGAGGACCTCGGCGACCCGGGGGTCGGTGCCGCGGCCCTGTTTGTGCCCGGGCGGTCCGAACACCACGTCTCCGCGGCGGCGGAACTCCTCCAGGGCCTCCAGTACGGGTGCGCGCGAGTGATCCATGCGTGTCGTCTCCCTCAGCGGACATGCGGCCGGTACGGCTCCGCCGGCCGGGGCCGCACCGTCCGTGTTGCACTCGGCGCGCACTCGAAACCCCCCAAAGGCGTGTCTCCAGGGGCGGGCCGCCAGAACGCCTTCAGAACGTCGTCGGCACGGCGGGTACGGCCCCGGTTCCAGCCGAGGTCCTCAAAGCCGCAGTCCGTGTCCGCGGGCGAGGACGCCATGCGGGTCGAACCGCCGTTTGGCGGCGGCGAAAACCGGTCGGCGGCTGCCGTGGTGGTCCCGCCAGTCGGCGTCCGACATGGGCAGGGCGTTCACGGGATAGGCGACGGCACCGTGGGAGCGGGCCAGTTCGTACGCGGTGCGGTTGGCGGCCACCATCGCCGCGACCGTCTCGGGGCTGCCGGGGGGCGCTGTGCGCAACAGGGCGAACAGATGGAGGACTTCGCCGGAGGGGCGGCTGAAGAGGGGAGCCCGCAGCTGGCTGGACAGCAGGGGGTAGAGCAGGACGAGGCCGGTGTCGCGCAGGTCCCGGAAGGCCGGGTCGGCGAGTACGGCGCGGACGACGGACGCGGCGCTGTCGTGCGGCAGCAGCAGATTGAGCCAGGGGTGCGGATACAGCCACTCCCCCGTCTCCCGCAGGACCTCCTCGTCGGTGTCCACGCGATGGGCGAACTCGCCGTGTCCCAGGTCCTCCGTCTCCAGGGCGGCGGGATCGTGCCCGAGTCCGGCGAGCAGGGCGGCGTCGTCGGGCGGGCAGGGGCCGTCGTACGGGGCCACGGCCTCGATCATGTACCGCCAGGCGTGCTCACCGGCCGGCCGGGCCTGGCCCTCCAGATAGGTGAAGCGCTGCTCCTCGGCGAGCCGTCGCTGGTCAGCCAGGTAGCGGGTGAGGCCGGTGTAGTGGAGGCAGTAGCGGCGGATCCGGGCGGGGGCCTCGACCAGGCGCAGCGTGGCGGTCACGATGACGGCGCACTGGCCGAGTCCGGCGAGCACCGCGTGGAACAGCCCGGGGTCCCGGTCGGGTGCGCAGACCCGGTGCTCCCCGGCCCCGGTCACCACCTCCAGCTCCAGGACCTGGTCCGCGACCAGGCCGTGCCGGTGGCCGGCCCCGCCGAGTCCGCCCGCCGACAGGACTCCGCCCACTCCCGCGCCGAGGTAGTCGGTGAGGACCGGCGGGGTGCGGCCGTACGGCAGGGTGGTGGCCAGCACCTCCCGCCACACCGCGCCCGCCTGCACGGTCACTTGGCCGCCCGTCACGGGACCCACCCGGTTCATCGCCCGCAGGTCCAGCACGATCCCGCCGCCCGCCTGCCCCTGGCCGTACATCGAGTGACCCCCGCCGCGCACGGTCACCGGGATGCCCCGCGGTCCGGCGAACACCAGCAGCTCCTGGATCTCGGCGGCGGACCGGGGGCGCAGGACCGCCAGTGGCGGGGCCGACACGATGTGCCCGAAGTCCTGCCCGGCCTCGCGCAGGGCCTCCGGGCGGGTGTCCAGGGCCTGTTCGAAGCGGGTGGCGAGGTCGGCGGCCAGGGTCATGCGGGCATCACACCAGACGAGCGGCGCCCGCGTCGAGCAGGCGGGCCGACCCGCTCCGCGCCAACTCGGCGCGCGCTCAGGGGACTTGGTTCTTGATGAGCTCCAGCAATGCGGCATGGGTCTCCGCGTCGGCCGCCGCGACGAGGCCGCCCGCGGCGCTGAGCTCGGGCTCGCCGTACAGGCCGGTCACCGTGCAGCCGGCCGCCCGGCACAGGGCGATCCCCGCCGCGAAGTGCACGCTGTCGCGCAGGTCGCCGTCGGTCACGTACGCGGCCCGGCGTCCGGCGGCCACCCAGGCCACGGCGAGGGTGCTGGAGACGACCCGGGGCCGGAACCGCCGGGCGAAGCCGGGGTCGGCGAGGAGGCGGACCGCCTGGAAACCGGGGGCGTTGGGGAACGGCGGGTCGAGGTTGACGTCCACCAGCGCGGAACCGGACCAGGGCGCCAGCCGTTCGTCCGGGCCGTCCCCGCGGACCCAGGCCGCCTCGCCGTCGGTCCAGAACACCTCGCCGCTGAACGGGTCGGCGGTGGCGGCGGCCGTGACCTCGGAGCCCTCCCGCAGGGCGACGTTCACGCCGACGAGCATGTTCCGGACGGCGTAGTTGAGGGTGCCGCACAGCGGGTCGACGAGCCAGCGGCGGTGGGCGTCGGCGGCGCCGGAGCGTCCGCTCTCCTCGCCGGTCACGGCGTCGTCGGGGCGGGCGGCGCGCAGCACGTCCAGGATGGCCCGCTCGGCGGCGAGGTCCGCCTCGGTCGCGAAGTCTCCGGCGGACTTGTCGTGGCGTTCGAGCCGGCTGCCGTACAGACCACGGACCACGGCTGCGCCCGCCTGGGCCGCGGTGACGGCCAGGCGGGCGTCGGATTCCCCGTTGATGATCGACATGGGTGCAGGATAGCCAGACGTCTCCTGCTCAGCCGGTCGCGGAGAAGCACAGGGTCTGTTCGGCGGCGGAGCGCCCCGCGCCGACCGGACTCCCGGTGCGGTCCGTCCAGGTGCGCGCGGGGGTGGTCTCGGCGAGCCGGCCCGAGGTGCCGGAGAGGCCGAGGACGAGTCCGCTGTAACGGTTGACCAGGCGGTAGGTGCCGCCGGAGGCGTTCGGGATCACGAACCACTGCTGCCCGACCGACGGTCCGCCGGCCCGTGCCGCCGTGACGGTGGGCCTCGCGCCCCAGGCGCGGCCCGCGGCGGAGGAGGAGTCGACGCCGAGCAGCCGGCCGCTCGCGGCGTTGGTGACGGTGAAGGCGCCGTCGCCGGTCGGGGTGAAGTGCCAGATGTCGCTGCCGGAACGGGTGGGCCGGGCCAGCGAGGTGGTGCCTCTCCCGCCGGCCGCCTGGGCGAGGACGCGGCCCGCGCCGCTCGCGATGCGGTAGCCGCGGCTTGTGTCCACCGGGGCGGGCGCGGGTGCGGTGGCGTCGACGGTGATGTCGACGTATTCGCCGGAGGCGTCGTGCGAGCAGCCGAAGGCGCAGTAGGAGCGGAAGGACCGGCCGACGATCGTGGAGCTGGTGCGGTTGGCGCCGTCGAGGAACCAGCGGTACCAGGAGGCGTTGGTGTAGCCGCCGGTGTCCCCGATCAGGCGCCACTTCTGGGTGCTCAGGTCGTCGGTGGCGTAGAGGTACTGCGGTGCGTCGCCGCTCTGGTCTACGGCCTGCGGTTCGCCGATGTACAGCCCGAGATGGGCGTCGTAGGCGATGTTCATGACGAACAGCGGCGAGGTCGGCGGCATCTTCCCGGCCGCGATCTGCTGGGCGGCGGTGCCGGTGCTGGCCGGGTCGTACTCGGTGGAGGCGGGGGTGTAGCCGGCGGGGTGATCGGCGTCCACGGGGACGATGTCGCTCTCCTTGCCGCCGGTGCCGGGCTGCGACCAGGCGCCGTCGTACCACTTGTGCCAGGAGCCGGGGGCCATCTTGGCGGAGATCGGGGCGCGGGCCACGTGTTCGTAGAACGCCTTCCAGCCGCCGCTCTTGTCGATGATCCGGGAGCCGTAATAGACGTAGAAGTAGCCGGAGGCGGTGTCGACGAAGAGGCGCTGGTCGCCGTCGCCGTAGGAGTACGTCTGGTTCGGGAAGGCCGTCGTGTCCCCACGCGCGGTGCTGTACGGGGACGTGATCACGTGGTCCTCGATGGTCCAGGTGCGGCCCCGGTCGGTGGAGACGGCGTAGTCGATGGCGTCGTAGTGCAGTCCGTCGCCGAAGGGCTGCGGGGTGAACTCGTTGTGCACCAGGCCGTACCAGTCGCCGGTGTCGGGGTCGACCCACACCCCGGACAGGTCGCAGTAGTTCTTCTGGGCGTAGCCGGAGCCGCTCGGTGCGTACGTCGCCCCGCGGCCGGTGGGGCTGTTGTTGCAGCGCCAGGTGGTGTCGTCGTTGCGGTCGGCCGGGTTGGCGGGGTTCACCGCCTTGCTCAGGGCCTTGTCGAAGGTCGCGGTGTCGAAGTCCGTGCCGGTGTAGAAGTCCCAGCTGCGCGGGTCCTTGGCGCCGTAGAGGGCGGCGGACTGCTGGTAGTGGAAGGTGCCGTCCCGGTCGAGGTAGGGGCTCGCGGGGGTGTCCGTGGGGTGGGTGAAGGGTACCGGGGTCCCCACGGTCACGGTGTAGCCGGCGTCGGCGGGTGTGGCGGCCGGTGCCGGGGACGCGGTGCCGCCGCCCAGGACCAGGGCGGCGGTCGCGGCCGCGGCGCCGCCCGCTCTGCTCAAGAGTCGCAACTGTGCTCCTTGGTGCCGAAGTTCCGAAGGGCCGGTCGCTCGGAACGATCCGGCTCCGGCGCCGGTCCGGCAATGGACTCCAGTGCTCCGCCTCTTGCACTTTCGCGCGCCCCCGGCCGGCCGGAGCCCCCGGGTCAGGTCTCCTCGGGCGGGTTCGCCGGCAGCGGGGCGTCCCAGGCCAGTTGGCGGATGAGCGCCTCGTCCGGCTCGGCGGGGCGGGCCAGGACGGGACCCGGACGGGAGGGATTCCGGCCGCCGCGGGAGATGCCGCCGCTGACGGTGATGTTGTGCTCCACCCGTGGGCGCCGGTGCCGTTCGTAGGCGGCGAAGGCGTCCGGGGCGCGGGGCAGGTCGCGCAGCGCCTTGGCGAGGACGACGGCGTCCTCCAGGGCCATCGAGGCACCCTGGCCGGTCGCCGGGGAGGCCGCGTGGGCCGCGTCGCCGATCAGCAGGGTCCGTCCCCGGTGCCACACCGTCCCGAGCGGCAGCTCGGTGGCGTTGGTGACCATGACAGGTCCCTGGGAGGCGGTGACGATGTCCGCGGCGGGTGTGGCGTCCTTGCGCAGCAGCGGCAGCAGCTCCTCGCGCCACGGGGCACGGTGGGCGGCGCCGCCGGCGGGCAGCGGTTCCGTGCTCACCCGGGCGAACCAGTACGTCTGCCCGGCCGGCGACACCACGTGTCCGAAGGTCGCCTCGCTGCCCCGGACGAAGGTGATGACGCCGGTGCCGTCCGGGCCGGCGGCGGTGCCGCTGTAGCCGTAGAAGATCCGCTGGCCCGCGTACCCGGGCCGGACACCGGGGGTGAGGAGCCGGCGCACGGTGGAGTTCAGGCCGTCGGCGCCGATGAGGAGGGCCGCGTGGGCGGTGCTGCCGTCGGCGAACCGGGCGGTGACGCCGTGCGGGCCGTCCGTGACGCCGGCCAGCCGGGCGCCGTGGCGCAGGCGGATGCCGCGCCGGGCCGCCTCGCCCTGCAGGGCCGCGTTCAGCTCGCCGCGCCGCAGACAGCGGTACCGCAGTCCCGGTTCGGCGACCTCGCCGAGCGGCGCGTGCGTCAGCTCGGTGCCGTCGCTGTCGAGCAACCGCAGCGATGTCAGCGGGAATCCGACGGCCCTGACGGCGTCCGCGGCGTCGAGCTGGGCCAGGGCGCGCATGCCGTTGCTCGCCAGGGTCAGGAACGCCCCGATGTCCTCGGCCGTGTCGGGGTGTGCCTCGTACACGGTGACGTCGTAGCCGGCCTTGTGCAGGCCGAGCGCGGCCGCGGTCCCCGCGATGCCGCCGCCGATCACCAGTACCCTCGTCGCGTCCGTCCCGCTCACGTGCCACTCCTCACGCCGACAGTGGTGGTGACCATCTAAGGCCAGGGACGGGCCGGTACGGGGGCCGAGATCCGGACAGGATCACAGTGTGCGCCGGCCCGTGCGCGGCGCGCGCCCGGTGTGCCGCCGACTGCCCGGCGCCGCCCCTGAAGGGGCCCGTCGGCCGCTGCTGTGCACACGGGCGCCCCCTGAATGGCGGGTGCCTGGCGGGAAAGTGGGTACTCCCCGGCCATGCGGGTGAGCGTGCTGGATGCGGGGTCGAACACGGTTCGTCTGGTGATCGCAGATGTGGAGGGGGGCGTTCCGCTGCCGGTGCACACCGTCAAGTGGAAGCTGCGCCTGTCCGAACACGTCGGTGCGGACGGCAGCATCGCCGACGAGGCGGTGGAGCGGCTGGTGAAGGCGGTGGCCGCGGCGGGGGACACAGCCCGCGGATGGCATGCGTCGGGCCCACTGGCCTTCGCGACCGCGGTGGTGCGCGGCGCCCCGAACCGGCAGGAGGTGATCCGCCGGGTGGCGGCGGAGACCGGTGTCCCCCTGTGCGTCCTGCCGGGTGAGACCGAGGCCGAGCTGACCTTCCTGGCGGCCCGCCGCTGGCTCGGCTGGCACGCCGGCCCGCTCGCGGTGCTGGACATCGGCGGCGGCTCCCTGGAGGTGGCCTTCGGCCGGGGCCGGCTGCCCGACTTCGCCGCGTCCCTGCCGCTCGGCGCGCGGCGCCTCACCCAGGAGTACCTCGCGGTGCAGGACCCGCCGGGGCCGGAGGAACTGAAGGAACTGCGCCGCCGGATCCGCCATGAGCTGCGGGACGTGGCCTCACGGATCCGCTGGGAACGGCCGCGCACCGCCGCGGTCACCTCCCGTACGTTCCAGCAGCTGGGCCGGCTGTGCGGGGCGGCGCCCGGACGCCACGGCCCGTTCGTGCACCGGGAGATGCGCGGCCGGGACCTGCGCGAGGCGGTCCGCACCCTCGCGGCACTGCCCGCCGCCGAACGCGCCCAGCTGCCCGGGATCTCCGCGCCGCGCGCCGCGCAGAGCCTGGCCGGAGCGATCGTCGGGCACACGGCGCTGAAGCTCATGGGGTTGCGCGGGGCCGTGGTCTGCCCCTGGGCGATCCGCGAGGGCGTGCTGCTGCGTTACATCGAGGACGGCGCCGACTGGTGGACGGACGCCACCGGCACCGACGGCACCACCGCGCCCCCCGCTGCGACCCCCCTGCGGATCGCCGGCCCACGGGCCTGACCGGGCCTCAGCCGGCCCTGGACACCTGCCGGGGGCCGGCGATGAGCCGGGCGCGGGGTTCGTCTTTTTCCAAACCGCTGGAAAGCCGCACCCGGGATGTAGCGATCATGACAATCGCAGGGTAGGCATGCCCGTATGCCTTTACGTCGATCACGACCGGGAAAGACGGCCATCAAACGGCTCGCCGCGCTCGTCGCCGCGGCGGCGCTGCTCCTCGTGGGCTGCGACAGCGGCGGGAAGGCGCATCCAGGTGACGGCCGGCAGCAGCTGACCGTGGCGGCGCTGCCCCTCACCGACTCCGCCGCCCTGTACCTGGCCCGGGACCGCGGGCTGTTCGCCAAGGAGGGACTGGACGTACGCATCCAGCCCGTGCAGCAGAGCATCCAGGCGCTGCCCGCGCTGCTGAAGGGCCAGGTCGACGTGATCGCCAGCGCGAACTACGTCACCTACTTCCAGGCGTACGAGAAGGGCACTCTGGACCTGCGCATCGTCGCCGAGGGCGTCCGGATCGCCCCGCACATGATGGACGTCCTCGTGCCCAAGGACTCCGCCCTGAGGTCGCCCGCCGACCTCGCGGGCAAGAAGGTCGCCGTCGCCGTCCTCAACAACATCCAGTCCCTCACCCTGAACGCGATCCTCGACGCCCGGCATGCCGGACGACCGGTCTACCGGCAGATCCTGTTCCCGCAGATGGGCCCGGCCCTGCAGCGGGGCCAGGTGGACGCCGCCCATGTGGTCGAGCCCTTCGACACCGCCGTCCAGGGCGAGTTGGGCGCGCGGGTGCTGCTGGACGGCGGGTCGGGACCGGCGCTGGGCCTGCCCGCCAGCGGGTACATCACCACGGCCGGCTTCGTGAAGCGGAACCCGAAGGCCGCGGCCGGTTTCCGGCGGGCCGTCGAGGCGGCCTCGAAACTCGCCGCCGAGGATCCCGGAGCGGTCCGCACCGAGCTGCCCACGTACGCCAGGGTGACCGCGGACCAGGCCAAGTCGATCCATCTGCCCGTCTATCCGGCGACCGCGGACCCGGCCGCCCTGCGCCGGCTCATCACGCTCATGCGCACCCAGGGGCTGTTGAAGAAGGACGTCGATCCGGCACCTCTGCTGGTGACATGACACGGCTGGAAGCGCACGGCTGACATGACACGACGTCAGGACCTCCTGCTCGGCCTGCTCGGCACGGCCGGGGCCTTCGGGATCTGCGAGGCGGTCGCCCGCGCCGGGATCGTACGGCGCAGCTATCTGCCGCCCGCCTCCGAAGTCCTCGCCCGCGCCGCCCGGTTGGCGGGTGACCCGGTCTTCCTCGACGGGATCGGGGTGACCCTGCGGGCCTGGGCGCTGGGTCTCGGGCTCGCCTGTGCGATCGCGGTGCCGCTCGGGCTGCTGCTGGGCGCGGTGCCGGTGGCGGAGGCGGCCGTACGCGCGGTGATCGAGTTCCTGCGGCCCCTGCCGTCCGTCGCGCTCATCCCGCTGGTGTCCCTGCTGCTCGGCTCCGGCACGCGGACGGAGGTGACGCTGATCGCGTACGCCTCGCTCTGGCCGGTGCTGTTCAACACCGTCTACGGCCTCGGCGAGACCGATCCACTGGCCAAGGACACCCTGCGCGCCTTCGGGTTCGGGCGGCTCGCGGTGCTGCTGCGGGTGGAGTTGCCGGCCACCGCCCCGTTCATCGCCGCCGGCGTGCGGATCTCGGCCGCGGTCGCGCTGATCCTGGCCGTCGCGACGGAGATCCTCTCCGGATTCGGCCAGGGCCTCGGCATCTTCATCGCCCAGGCCCAGACGGAGACGGACGGCACACGGGACGTGCTGGCGGGGGTGGTGTGGGCGGGCGTGCTCGGGCTGGTGATCAACGGCGTACTGGTCGGCGCGGAGCGGCGGTTGTTCGCCTGGGCGCGGGAACCGCACCAGGACGCGGGCGAGTCCCGGCGGAGCCGGCCGTGACGCGGGCACAGGACAGCGCCCGGCCCGGATCCGCACCGGGCCCGCCCCGGGCCGCCGTCGTCCCCTTCCTGCTGCGCTGGTCGGTGCTCCTGGTGGCCGTCGTCTGCTGGGAGCTGGCCGCCCGCGCCCAGGGCAGTGTGTACTTCCCGCCGCCGCTGCGGATCGCCCGGCACGCCCGGGACCTGTGGTTCTCGGGGCCGCCCGGACATCTGTTCCTGACTCCGGCCGCCGTCGACACCATCCTGCCGAGCCTGGGCCGGATGGCGGCCGGGTTCGCGCTCGCCGCCGGCGCCGGGATCACCCTCGGGATCGCGGTGGGCCGCTCCCGGCGGGCGTACGCGCTGTGCAACCCGGTGCTGCAGTTCGCGCGGGCCGTACCGCCGCCCGCGCTGGTGCCGGTGTTCGTGGTCGTCCTCGACTTCGGTACGCCCATGCAGGTGGCGTCGATCGTGTTCAGCGCCGTGTGGCCGGTGCTGGTCAACTCGGCCGAGGGCGCCCGCGCCACCGACCCGCTGCGGCTCCAGGTGGCGGCCGTGCTGCGGCTGACGGCGCCCGAGCGGCTGTGGTTCCTGATCCTGCCCTCGGCGCTCCCCCGGATCTTCGCGGGGCTGCGGCTCAGTCTCTCGCTGTGCCTGATCCTGATGGTGTTCTCGGAGCTGCTGCCGGGCAGTGACAACGGCATCGGCTTCACCCTCACCGACGCCCAGACGCGCTCCGACCTGCTCACGGTGTGGTCGGCGCTGCTGCTGCTCGGCGCGCTCGGGTATCTCCTCAACACCGCTCTGCTGACGGTCGAGAAGCGGCTCGTCGGCCCCCGATCGTCCGCAGGGAGGACGGCATGACCACGGCCACGGTCCGCGAGGCGGTCGTACGGTTTCTGCGCGACACCGGCATGACCACGGTCTTCGGCAACCCGGGCTCCACGGAGCTGCGGATGTTCCGCGACTGGCCGGACGACTTCACCTATGTGCTGGGCCTGCAGGAGTCCGTCGCCGTGGGCATGGCCGCCGGGCACGCCCTCGGCACCCGGCGTGCCGCGTTCGTCAGCCTGCACTCGGCCGGCGGGGTGGGGCACGCGCTGGGTGCGGTGTTCAACGCCTATCGCGACCGGGTGCCGCTGGTGATTCTCGCGGGGCAGCAGGCGCGCTCGCTGATCCAGTTGCGGCCGTTCCTCGGCGCCGACGAACCGGCCCTCTTCCCGCGCCCGTACGTGAAGTCCGCCCGCCAGCCGGAACGGGCCGAGGACGTGCCGGCCGCGGTCGCCGAGGCGTACCGGATCGCCATGGCCCATCCACGCGGCCCGGTCTTCGTGTCCGTACCGGAGGACGACTGGGACCGGCCTGCCGAGCCCGTCACGCCCCGCACGGTGCACTCGGCGTTCACGGCCGCCCCGGACGCCCTCGACGCGCTCGCCGCCCGGCTGGACGCCTGTGCGCGCCCGGCTCTCGTGGTGGGGCCGGGCGTGGACGACGAGGACGCACTGGACGAGGCCCTGGCGCTGGCCGAGCGGATCCGGGCCGGGGTGTGGATCAGCCCGCTCTCCGGCCGCTCCGGCTTCCCCGAGTCCCATCCGCTGTTCCAGGGGTTCCTGCCGCCGATCGCCCGGCAACTCGCCGCGCGCCTCGCGCCGTACGACGTGGTGGTCGCCCTCGGCGCACCGGTGTTCACCTATCACGTGGCGGACGGCGGCCCGCCGCTCGCGCCCGGTACCGAGCTGTTCCACCTGGACTGCGACGCCGGCCAGGCCGCCTGGCTGCCCACCGGCACCAGCATCGTCACCACCCTGCGCCCCGCCCTGGAACGGCTCACCGGGCGGCTGAAGGACACCGACCGCGACCCGCCGCCGCCCCGCCCGGCTCCCGTCCCGGCTGCCGCCGAGGGGCACGGGGGACACATCACCCCGGAGCTGTTCTTCGACCTGCTGCGCGCCCGGCTGCCGCGCGACCGGGTCCTCGTCGAGGAGGCCCCCAGCCACCGCGACACGCTGCACGCGCGCGTGCCCGTCGAGTCGGGCGGCGGCTTCCTCACCACGGGCAGCGGGGCGCTCGGCTGGGGCCTGCCCCTCGCGGTGGGCCGGGCGCTCGCCGACCGGCGCCGGGTGGTGTGCGTGGTCGGGGACGGCTCGGCGCTGTACTCGGTGCAGGCCCTGTGGAGCGCGGCCCGGCACGCGGCCCCGGTCACCTACGTCCTGCTGGACAACGGCGGTTACGCGGCGGTCCGCGCGCTGGGCCGCCGGATCGGCATCGCCGCCGTCCCCGGCACGGACATCACCGGCATCGACTTCGCGGCCCTCGCCGAGTCCTTCGGCTGCCCGGCGGCCCGTGCCGGACACCCCGAGGAGCTGCCGGCCGCGCTGGACCACGCCCTGGACCGGGGCGACGACTCCGGCCCCTTCCTGCTGCACCTGCGGGTCACCGGCAGCGCGGGCACCCTGTACGAGCCCTGGGCCGGGTGAGGGATGCTGCGCCTCGACTCCGTCAGCCGGCACTTCGGCGACACCCGCGTCCTGGACGGCATCACCCTCACCGTGCCGGACGGACAGCTCCTCAGCGTGGTCGGCCCATCCGGGTGCGGCAAGTCCACGCTGCTGCGCACCATCGCCGGGCTGCTGCCCGCGCAGGAGGGCACGGTCACGATCGACGGGACGGCGGTGACCGGCGTACCGGAGCGGCTCGCCGTCGTCTTCCAGGAGTACGGCCGCTCGCTGCTGCCCTGGCTCACCGTCCGCGACAACGTGGCCCTGCCGCTGCGCCGCCGGGGCCTGGCCCGCGCCGCCCGCCGGGTCGAGGCCGAGACGATCCTCGAACGGGTCGGCCTGCACGGCGTCGCCCGGCGCCACCCACGGGAGCTGTCCGGCGGCATGCAGCAGCGGGTCGCCATCGCCCGCGCCCTGGTCTGCCGGCCCTCCCTGCTGCTGATGGACGAGCCGTTCGGCTCGCTGGACGCGGGCACCCGCGAGGACCTGGAGGACCTGCTGTTGCAGGTCCACCGGACGCACGACACGACCATCGTGTTCGTCACCCACGACATCGACGAGAGCGTGTACGTCGGTGACCGCGTCGTCGTCCTCTCCCCCGGCCCCGGCTCGCGCGTCGTCCTGGACCTGCCGGTCGACCTGCCCCGCGAACGGGACCAGCTCACCACCCGGAGCCTGCCGGGGTTCGTGAAGCTGCGCACGGAGGTGGGACAGGCCGTGCGGGGCGCTCCACCGGGGGCGGGGACGACCGAACGCGAGGAGGGGTGACCCCCGCGCCGGGAGTCGCCCCTCCTCCTCGGATGCCGGTCAGCACAGGTCGCACACCTTGATGGTGTAGATCCCGCGGCCGTGCGTGGCGGCGTACAGGGTGCCGCCGTCGGGGCTCGCCTTGAGCTGGAGGACGGCGACGGCCGGCAGGCTGCCGATCCGCTGCCAGGTGGTGCGGCCCGGCGCGCGGTAGACCACGCCGAGGTCGGTGGCGACGGCGAGGCCGCCGTCCGCCGTCACGAGCGCGGAGTTGGTGGGCACGTCGGGCAGGTCGGCCGAGATGTCCTTCCAGGTGGTGCCGCCGTCGGTGGACTCGAAGACGTGGCCGACGCCCGCGCCGGGGCCCTCGGTCCAGTGCCGGGAGAAGCCGTTGACCGCGAGGAAGACGTGGTCGGCGTTCTTCGGGTCGACGGCGAAGCCGCTGAGGTAGCGGTTGGGCACCGTGCCGTCGACCGGCAGACTGATGTCGTGCCAGCCAGTGCCGTCCGCGTTGCCGACGGCGATGCCGCGGGCGAAGCCCTGGTTGTTGCAGGGGCCGCACCAGGCGGCGTAGATCTTCCCGCCGGACGCGGCGACGGCGGTCGCGACCCGGCCGGCGCCGAAGTCGTGCACGCTGGTCCACTCCGAGCCGCTGCGGATGGCGTAACCGTGGGTCTGGACCCAGATGTGCCGGCCGCCGGCCACCCAGGTGTTGCCGTCCTTCAGGTCCGCCGCGAGCGGGGCGATGAAGCGGGCCTCGCTGGTGGCGTTGTCGGGCGGGGCGACGGAGTACGACGTCGCCTTGCTCGCGTCCGTGGTCCAGCTGCCGTCGTTGACCGCGCAGTTCTGGGTGACCTGGACGGCGAGGTAGACGTACTCCTGGGCGATGTCGCAGCCGTTGGCGGGGTCGGTGAGGGTGTCGCCGCCGTCGCCGCCGAAGTTCGAGCCCATCACCTTGTCGTCGCCGCGCAGGACGGACTGCCCGTTGTCCTGCAGGCCGCCGGTGACGGACAGGCCGCCGTGGTCGAGGTCCCTGCCGATGCCGACGGAGTAGTACTGCAGGGTGTCGATGGTGCCGTCGTTGAGGGACGTCCAGTCGGTGGCGTGTCCGGAGGCGTCCTGGGCGCCGGTCACCGAGCGCTTGTAGATGCCGCCGTCGTTGCCGACGTACACGAAGCTCTTGCCGTGGTAGCGGCCGATCGCGACGCCGTGCTGGTCGGAGTGGGTGGTCTGGTGGCAGTCGCCGGTCTGCTTGGCCGGGTCGATGCTCCAGCAGGAGAACGGGAAGTTCCAGTACGGGCCGACGGTGGACCAGCTGCCGCCGCCGTCCTTGGTCTCGTAGACCTCCTCCAGGCCCGCGTACACGTGCTGCGGGTCGCCCGGGTCGACGGCGAGGAACTGGTTGTACCAGGCCTGGACGCCGGGCATGTAACCGGCCGTGGTCAGCGCCGAGTTGTCGGCGGCCAGGCCCTTGTAGTCGGCGATCTTCGTCCAGGGTCCGGTCGGCGAACCCGACGTGGAGACGTAGATGCCCTCCAGGCCGCTGTCCGGGTTGGTGTTCAGCTGCTCCGGGGACTGGTCGATGGCGTAGTAGCGGGAGCCGTCGGCGGAGCGGGCGAAGGTGACGTTGCCGACGTTGTCGGCGTCGGCCGGGAGGTCACCGAGGCCACTGGTGATCCGGGTCCAGGTGCCGTTCACCCTGGTGTAGAAGCCGTTGTAGTCGTCGCCGCTGCGCCAGCCCACGGCGAGGACCACCTTGGAGGGGTCCCTGGGGTCGACGGCGATGTCGTTGGCGATGTTCTTGTACGGCGCGTTCGGGTCGCCGGCCTTCGAACCTCCGGGCAGGAAGTCCGGGTTGGGCGCGAACTGCAGCTTCCAGGGGCCGCTCAGCGTCTTCGTGGAGTGGCTCCAGACGCCCTTGCTGGTGGCCGCCCACACCGTGTCGCCGCCGAAGCGCAGTTCGTGGATGGTGGTGCTCTCCAGCTCGTCGCCGCCGACCCGGCTGCGCGCGGAGAAGGCGCCGTGGTGCGGGTGAGTGAGGACGTAGACGCCGCTGCCGAGGTAGGCGTCGGCGTTGGTGGTGGCCTCGCCCGTGCCCAGCCACAGCCGGCCGGTGCCGTCGAGAGCGAGGGCTCCGGTGGACTGGGCGGGCAGCCGGTCGCTGATGGGCTGCCAGTGGCCGCCCCCGCTGCGCGAGCGCCACACCCCGCCGCCGGCGCTGCCCGCGTAGACGTAACCGTCGTCGTCGGCGGCGACCGCCGCCATCCGTCCGGTGACGTTCCCGCCGCCGCCGCTGGAGTTGGAGTCGATGTCGCGGTAGCGCGGGTCGTCGGAGTTGTACGGCAGGTCGGTGATGTTGCGCCAACGGCCGCCCGTGCTCCGGAGGTTGTTCAGGTCCCGCCAGGCGGCGCCGTACGCGCCCGGTGCGACCACACCGGGCGAGGTGCGGGCCTCGGCGTACTGGTCCGCGCCCTCGGCGATCTCGTCCGCCTCGTTGCCGTCGTCGCCGTCCGCCGCCACGTGCGGCGACATGGCGCCCACCGACTGCTCGCGCTCCTTGGCCAGTTGGCCGAGGACACGGACACCGAAGGGGCTCACCGAGCGCCCCGAGGCGGCGGACGGGGGAATCGCGACGAGCGCGGCGGACGCGGAGAGCGCGCAGACGGTGAACCACCGTCTTCTGCGGGTTGGTACGGACACCAGGGACCTCCCGGAAGGCATCGACGCTGCCGACGCAGGAGACCCGATCACGATGGCGCGAAAACATCCGCCGCTTGGCGAACTTTTGACGAGAACCTGCCAGTCGCTACCCCTCCGGGAGGCGATTCTTCCGGGCGCCCGGAGGAGCCGCCACACCCTCAGTGCGCATCCTGCCCACCGTTCTCAGCAGCCGGTCGGCCGGCTCGCGCAGCTGCGGATGGGCGTTGACCGTGTTCCGCAGCCCGCGCACGGGTCTGCGCCACAGCCGCTGGGCGAGCGCCACCGGGTGGGGGCGGGCGGCGAAGCCCTCGGCGACCCGCAGTTCCCGGGTCTTGAGCCAGTCCTTGTACTCCTTGTCGCCGCGTCCCAGGTCCACGAGGGTGACCCCGTGCCGGGCCGCCGCCTCGGCGGTCCGCAGATGCATCATCAATCCCGGGGAGTAGTAGTGGAGTTCGGGGTCGTACGCGGTGAACCAGGCCGCCAGCACGGTGCTCGAACGGGGGCCGAAGTGGGCCGCGACCGGGCGGTCACCCGCGTACAGCACGGACAGCACTCCGGTGAAGTGTTCCTCGCGGACCCGGAACAGGTGGTCGACCAGGCCGACGATCCACGGCCGGGAGAACCGGTCCATGCGGCCGGTCCTGCGGTACTGCGCGGACTTCCACCGCATGAGCGTGCGCAGCACCTCCGGGTCGCGCTCGTCGAACTCGAACCGCACCTCGCCGATGTCCCGGCCGAGCCGCCGCTCCTTCTTCAGCGTGGTCTTGGCCAGGCCCGGGTAGGTGCCGCGCAGCCACTCCGGGTAGCCGCCGTCGCCGGGCTTCACATCGATCACCGGTGAGGCGAAGGTGCCGGTGACGTGGGGCGCGAACGGCCGCTGCTCCTCGACCAGATGGTCGAACTCGAAGATGCTGAGGCCGCAGGCCCGCAGCAGTTCCTCCGCGTTCCAGGTGACCCCGGGCCGGTGCACGAGGGCCTGGCAGTCGGACAGTCCGAGCCCGACGGCCCGTCCGGTGCCGAACGGCCCCCGCTCGTACGGGAGGAACCCGGCGGGCTCCCCGCCCTGGTGCAGTATCGCCACCCGGGCGCCACGCCGGTAGCGGCCGACACCGATCGCGAACTCCGGTGCGAGGAAGGGGTTGGAGTACTCGGGCGACTCGTCCATCGCGCGGTGCCAGGCCCGGCGCAGCTCGGGTGTCAGCTCGCCGGGTCTGTGGATGGTGATCTCCACCTCAGTTCGACCGCCCTTCCGCAGGCGCCGCGAGCGGCGTGCCCGAGGCGGCACAGGCCGGTGAGGCGTGTGGATCATGGCTCATGGATCGCATGGGCGACCGCTCCCCCCATGACGCGCCGGGCGCGTCCTGCCACTGGTTCCGATGTGCGCCGCATCCCCTCCGCGCGCGACTGCTCAAACGTCGCGAAACAGGGCGCACACTGTCAAGGGTGCCTCAGGCGACGGATGATCCGCCACGGGTCTGCCGACTTCGTGACAAGTCCGGTGCACTCCGGCGCGGTCCGGCTCAGCGGGGCCGTCGCCCCGGCTCGTCCGGCGTGGCGCTCAGGTCCTGGGTGCCGATCACCTGGAGCAGCTCCAGCTGGGCGGCTCCCTCGGTGCCGGGCGGGGCGCTGAACCACAGCAGCCGCTGGCGGCCGTCCTCGCTGAAGAGGCTGTGGCAGTCCAGCTCGATGACGCCGAGCGAGGGGTGCACGATCCGCTTGTGGTCGGTGCGGCGCAGGGCCACCTCCCGCTCCTCCCACAGTGCGGCGAACTCCGTGCTGCGCCGGCGCAGCGTGGCCACCAGACGGGTGACGTCGGGGTCCTTGGCGCGCCGGGCCGCGACCGCCTGCAGGTCGGCGGTGAACACCCGGGAGTGGTGCGGATGGTCCTCGGCCGGATAGATGCGGCGGGCGGCGGGCCGGGTTCCAGCCCTCGCGCTCTTGACATGAACCTGCGTCAGACCCGAGGCTCCTGCTTGAAGTTGCTTGATTGGTGCCTGTTTCGAGCGCTTGTGAGCATCACAGCAAGAACAGTCAGTCCGCAGTGCTGCGAGGGGAGCTGTTCCGCCGTGCAAAGACCGCGAAGACTGCGCCACCGTGTGCCATGGCCGGCCTGGGTACCCCTGGGGCTGGCGACGGCCCTCGCGGGAACCGTGCTCGCCGTCCCGGCGCCCGCCCGGGCCGCCGCCACCGCCTCCGGTGCCGTGCTCGACTCCGCACACAGCAGCGTCGGCTGGCAGAGCCCGGTCTACGCCAAGGGCACCGGCGGGGGCACCGAGAGCTGTCCCGCCCCGGCCGCCGACCCCGACGACAAGGTCTGCGACCGCTTCGACCTGACCGTCTCGGTGCCGGACGGCTACTGGGACGACAACCCCGAGGGCGGCGTCCCGCTGTCGATCAGGTGGGAGAAGCCCTCCGACGACTTCGACCTGTACGTCTACGACGACCACGGCAAGCAAGTGGCCTCCAGTGCGGGCACCGCCGACCCGGAGGCCACGGTGATCCCGCGGGCGTCGGGGACATACCACGTGGTCGTCGTGCCGTACGACGTGCACGACAACTCCTTCACGGGCAGCGCGTACCTGCCCGCCACCACGGACGCGGGCGACCTCACGTCCTTCTCCGGCGGCGACGGCACCTACACCGTCAGGGCCGGGCAGCTCACCGCGCGGGCCGACTTCCTGACGGGAGGCCAACTACGGTTGCAGGCCGATCCGTCCGGCTCGCTGAGTGATCCCGCGGGTACGGCCATCGTGCGCGAGGAGCCCGCCCCGGAGCGGCACACCTCGTCCTTCGACGCCGGCGACTACTACGGCGTCCGCTCCCCGCAGGCGGTCCTGCGCGTGTACAAGAAGCCGCTGCGCTTCGGGCTGTACGAGCCCGACAACCGCACCCGGATCTGGCAGGAGGACAAACCGCTGCGCTGGTCGACCGGCGGAATGCGGCAGAGCCTGGTGCGGGGCGCGGACGAGCAGTTCTTCGGCGGCGGCGAGCAGAACGGCGGCTTCTCGCACCGCGGGCAGACGATGTACGTGGCCAACAGCTTCGACTGGAACGAGGGCGGCTACAACAACTCCCAGCCGTTCTATCTCTCCAGCGCGGGCTACGGCGTCTTCCGCAACACCTTCGCGCCGGGCGTGTACACCTTCGCCTCACCCGTGACCACCGGTCAGCAGGAACGGCGCCTGGACGCCTACTACTTCCTCGGGGACGCCAGACAGGTCATCGGAAAGTACACCGCGTTGGTGGGCAAGCCGTTCATGCCACCGGTGTACGGCCTCGAACCCGGCGACTCCGACTGCTACCTGCACAACGCCAACCGCGGCGAACGGCACACCCTGGACGCGCTGAAGATCGCCGACGGGTACACCGAGCACCGGATGCCGCTCGGCTGGATGCTGGTCAACGACGGCTACGGCTGCGGGTACGAGAACCTGGAGCAGACCGCGCGGGGCCTGCAGGACCACCACGCCCAGCTCGGCCTGTGGACCCAGGACGGCATCGGCAAGCTCGCCGACCAGGTCAGGGCGGGTCAGCGGGTGGCCAAGCTGGACGTGGCCTGGGTCGGCAACGGGTACAGGTTCGCGCTCGACGCGTGCGACGCGGCGAAGAAGGGGATCGAGGACAACAGCGACGCGCGCGGTTTCGTGTGGCTGCCGGTGTCCTGGGCGGGCGCCCAGCGCTGCGGCGTGCTGTGGAGCGGCGACCAGAAGCTGTCCTGGGACTACATCCGCTGGCAGATCCCGACCTACGCCGGGGCGACCCTGTCCGGCATCGCCTACAACACCGGTGACGTGGGCAGCATCTACCGCCACGACGCCAAGATGTACGCCCGTGACCTGCAGTGGAAGGCGTTCCTTCCGACGATCATGACCATGGACGGCTGGGCGAGCGACATCGCCACGGGCAAACCCGCCGACCAGCAGCCGTGGCTCGACGGCGAGCCGTACACCTCCGTCAACCGCAAGTACCTGCAGCTAAAGGAGCGGTTGCTGCCGTACATGTACACGCTCTCCGCCGAGGCGGCGAAGACGGGCGTGGGCGCGGTGCGTCCGCTGTGGCTGGAGTATCCGCACGACCCGAACACCCTCGGGGAGCAGGCGAAGTACGAGTTCCTGTCCGGGCCCGACTTCCTGGTGGCTCCGGTCTACCAGGACTCCGACACCCGCGACGGCATCTACCTGCCCAAGGGCACCTGGACCGACTACTGGACCGGCCGCACCTACCAGGGACCGACCACGGTCAACGGCTACCACGCGCCGCTCGACACGCTCCCGCTGTTCGTGCGCGAGGGCGCGATCGTGCCGATGTGGCCGGAGGGAACGACCAGTTGGCAGACCCGGGACCGGCACGAGCTGGACTGGGACCTGTATCCGGCGGCCCGCGGCACCCGTCACTACACGCTGTACGAGGACGACGGGGTGACGCGCGACTTCACCAAGGGCGCCGCCGCCACCCAGCGGGTGTCCCTGCACGCCGACGGCGACGGGACGACCGTCTCGGTGGGCGCGAGCCGCGGCGACTACGCCGGCAAGCCGGCCGCCCGCGCGTACCGGTTCACCGTGCACGGCGAGGCGGCACCCGCACGGGTCCTCCTGGACGGCCGCCAACTGCCCGCCTCCGCCTGGTCGTACGACGCCGGCACCCACGTCACGACCATCACCACGCCGGGCCTTTCGCTGGACCGGGGATTCACGGTGCGGCTGGTCGACGGGAGGTAAAGGGAAGCAAAGGGAACGTATGGTCTAGTCCAAAGAGCGGGTTGGTCTAGTCCAACTTATTGACGTGGCCGCAACAGCTCCCGGAGGGTGGGGCTCCCCACCCCGGGCCGGTCCCGGGAAACCCCACCCACTGGAGGCACGCAGTGAGACGTCTTCGGGCATGTCTGGGCGCGGCGGCGGCCGTCACGCTCGCCGCCGCCGGCACGACCGCGCTCGTCGCGAGCAACGCCTCGGGCGCGACCACCGCACTGAGCAACCGCTGGTACGCCGCCGCCCCCTATCTCATGCCGCTGGACAACGACCCGCCGGACCCGGCCGCCATCATGGACGCCACCGGCCTGAAGGCCTTCCAGCTGGCCTTCGTCCTCGCGCCCAACGGCGGTGGCTGCACGCCGACCTGGGGCGGCACCGCCGCCGTCTCCTCGGACACGGCCGTGCAGTCCATGATCAGCACGATCCGCGCCAAGGGCGGTGACGTGTCGGTCTCCATCGGCGGTTACGGCGGCACGAAGCTCGGCCAGGCCTGCGCGGACGCCGCATCCACGGCGGCGGCCTACCAGCAGGTCGTCACCAAGTACGGGCTGCACGCCATCGACTTCGACCTGGAGGAGCCGGAGTACGAGAACAGCGCGGCCATCAAGAACGAGATCGGCGCGGCCAAGATCCTCCAGCAGAACAACCCCGGCCTGTACGTCTCGGTGACGACGGCCGGCACCGCGGACGGCACCGGCTGGTTCGGCAAGCAGATGCTGCTGGAGGCCAAGTCCCAGGGGTTCACCCCCAACAACTTCTCCATCATGCCGTTCGACGGCGGCTTCAACGGCGGGGCCAGCCAGACCAGCGCGCTGACCAACTTCAACTCGATCCTGCAGTCGACCTTCGGCTGGGACCAGGCGACGGCGTACGCGCACGAGGGCTTCTCCGGCATGAACGGCCGCAGCGACACCGGCGAGTACTTCACGCAGGCCGACTTCCAGACGGTGCTGGACTACGCCACGAGCCACAACATGGACCGCTTCACCTTCTGGTCCCTGAACCGCGACCGGCAGTGCAGCCCGCCGGACAACGGCGGCCGCACGTCCGGGACGTGCTCCAGCGTGGCGCAGAACGACTGGGACTTCGCCAAGTACTCCGTGAAGTTCGCCGGCGTCACCCCGCCCACCACCCCTCCGACACCGACCCCCACCCCGACGCCGACCTCCTGCAAGCCCGCATGGAGTTCCACCGCGGTGTACACACAGGGGAACGAGGTCTCGTACAACAAGCACAACTGGAAGGCCAAGTGGTGGACCCAGAACGAGGTGCCGGGCGCCTCGGAATGGGGGCCGTGGCAGGACGAGGGCGCCTGCTGAACACCTGCCGGACCACTTGACGTGTTTGGTTCAGACCTCTAGCTTCTCGGGTCACCAGCGACCAAGGATGCGTTCAGCGTTCAGCATGCTGAACGCATCCGACGGTCCCGGCCTTCGCTCCGAAGAAGGGACCCCCCACATGACCCGATCCCGGCTTCTCGCGGTGCCGGCCACCGCGGGCCTCGCCCTCGCCCTCACCCTCCTCGGCAGCACCGGCGCGATCGCCGCCGATCCGCACGTCGCGCCCGGCGGCAACTTCGACCTGTCGGTCTGGGAGCTGCAGGAGCCCGTCGGCTCCCCCGGCCACCCGACCACCATCCCGTCGTCCCGGCTCCAGGGCCCGAACGGCTACCAGGACGCCTACTTCTACACCGACACGCGCGACGGGGCGATGACCTTCTGGGCGCCCGAGAAGGGCGTCACCACACCGAACTCGAACTACGCCCGCTCCGAGCTGCGCGAGATGAACCGCGACGGCAGCCCCGCCGACTGGTCGCTGTCCGGCTCGCACAGGCTGAGCGCGACCCTGCGCGTGGTGTCCGTGACGAAGAACGTCTGCGTCGGGCAGGTCCACCTCGGCAGCGGCGGCTCCTCCACCAAGCCGCTGCTGGAGCTGTACTACCACGCGAACGGCGACATCGTCCTCGGCACGGAGAACTCCCCGTCCGGCGGGCAGACCTCGCACAGCGTGGGGCACGTGTCCCTCGGCAGGACCTGGAGCTACACCATCGCCGTTTCCGGCGGGAACACCATCGACCTGACCGTCAACGGCACCACCACCCACTACGGCATCCCGTCGTCGTTCCAGCAGTACAAGCAGTACTTCAAGGCCGGCTCCTGCAACCAGTCCTCTTCGGACAGTACGACCAACGGCGCCCGGGTCGCGTTCTACGGCCTGACTGTCAAACACGGATGACACGCCCTGCGACCTGCGCGATTGGTGCAAACCGCCGCAGGGTCGTAGCGTCGAGTGGACGGTCGAACACAGCACAACGTGGGAGCGGCCATGCGTGGAGGACTGGTGGGAACGGCGGTCACCCTGGCGGCAGGAGCCCTGCTGACCACGGCGTTGACGACGGCCTCGGCCAGTCCCCCGACCCCTCCCGGGACCGGTGCGCAGGCCGGTCCGGCCCGGCCCGTGCTGGTCGACTGCTTCTTCCACCGGAACGTCCGCCCGGCCGACTTCATCCTGGCCTGCGGCGACGGCAACAGCCGCCTCACCGGACTCCGGTGGTCCCAGTGGAGTCCGGACGGGGCGAAGGCCGTGGGCGTGAACTGGGTCAACGACTGCGACCCGTACTGCGCAGCCGGCACCTTCCACCGGTACCCGGTGGTCATCCGGCTCACCGGCGAGCAGCAGTGGAAGAAGCATCCGTCCTTCGAGCGCTACGCGCAGATCAGCCTGACCTACACCGGCGCCCGGCCGAAGGACTTCAACCAGGTCATGACCTACCCGCTCTGGGACTGACCCGGTCCCCTCCGGCCCGGCGCGCGCGGCGGCTCAGGCGAGCTCGACCAACAGGTCCCCGCCCTCCACCTGCTGGATGCGGTTGATGGCCAGGCGGGACACCCGGCCCGCCTTCGGCGCGGTGATGGTGGCCTCCATCTTCATCGCCTCGATGGTGGCCACGGTGGCACCGGCCGCGACCTCGTCGCCCTCGGCCACCGCCAGCGTCACCACACCGGCGAACGGCGCCGCCACATGGCCCGGGTTGGCGCGGTCGGCCTTCTCCGTCACCGGCACGTCCGAGGCCGCGTTCCGGTCGCGGACCTGGATGGGCCGCAGCTGGCCGTTGAGCGTGGACATCACCGTGCGCATGCCCCGCTCGTCGGCCTCGCCGATCGCCTGCAGCTCGATCAGCAGCCGCACGCCGGGCTCCAGGTCGACCGCGTACTCCTTGGCGGGCCGCAGCCCGTAGAAGAACGCCTTGCTGTCCAGCACGCTGGTGTCGCCGAAGGCCTGCCGGTGGGTGTCGAACTCCCGCGTCGGACCGGGGAACAGCAGCCGGTTGAGGGTAGCCCGGCGGTCCTTGGCCAGGCCCTCGCGGTCCTCGGCGGACAGCTCGGGCGCCGGCTTGGCAGCGCCCCGGCCCTGCAGCGCCTTGGTCCGGAACGGCTCCGGCCAGCCGCCGGGCGGGGTGCCCAGCTCGCCGCGCAGGAAGCCGATCACCGAGTCCGGGATGTCGAACCGGTCGGGCGTCTCCTCGAAGTCCTTCGGGGAGACCCCGGCGCCGACCAGGTGCAGGGCGAGGTCGCCGACCACCTTGGAGGACGGGGTGACCTTGACCAGGCGGCCGAGGATGCGGTCGGCGGCGGCGTACATCGCCTCGATGTCCTCGAAGCGGTCGCCGAGGCCGAGGGCGACGGCCTGCGTGCGCAGGTTGGACAGCTGGCCGCCGGGGATCTCGTGGTGGTAGACGCGGCCGGTCGGCGAGGCGAGGCCCGCCTCGAACGGGGCGTAGATCCTCCGCACGCCCTCCCAGTACGGCTCCAGCTCGCCGACGGCCCCGAGGTCCAGGCCGGTGGGACGGTCGGAGTGGTCGGTGGCGGCCACCAGCGCCGACAGGGACGGCTGGGAGGTCGTACCGGCCATCGAGGCCACCGCGCCGTCCACCGCGTCCGCGCCCGCCTGGATCGCGGCGAGGTAGGTGGCGAGCTGGCCGCCGGCCGTGTCGTGCGTGTGCAGATGCACGGGCAGGTCGAACTCGCGGCGCAGCGCGGAGACCAGCTTGGCGGCGGCCGGGGCGCGCAGCAGCCCGGCCATGTCCTTGATCGCGAGGACGTGCGCTCCGGCCTCGACGATCTGCTCGGCCAGGCGCAGGTAGTAGTCGAGGGTGTAGAGCCGCTCGGCCGGGTCGTTGAGGTCGGCGGTGTAGCAGAGGGCGACCTCGGCGATCGCGGTGCCGGTCTCGCGTACCGCGTCGATGGCGGGGCGCATCTGGCCGACGTCGTTCAGGGCGTCGAAGATGCGGAAGATGTCGATGCCGGTGGCGGCCGCCTCCTGCACGAAGGCGTCGGTCACCTCGGTCGGGTACGGCGTGTAGCCGACGGTGTTGCGGCCGCGCAGCAGCATCTGCAGACAGATGTTGGGCACCGCCTCGCGCAGGGCGGCCAGCCGCTCCCAGGGGTCCTCGGCGAGGAAGCGCAGCGCCACGTCGTAGGTGGCACCGCCCCAGCACTCCAGGGAGAGCAGCTGCGGCAGGGTGCGGGCGACGACCGGGGCGACGGCCAGCAGGTCCTTGGTGCGCACCCGGGTGGCGAGCAGGGACTGGTGGGCGTCGCGGAAGGTGGTGTCGGTGACGCCGATGGTCGGCGACTCGCGCAGCCGGCGGGCGAAGCCCTCGGGGCCGAGGTCCACCAGCAGCTGGCGGGAGCCGGCGGGCGGCTCGCCGGCGGGCAGCGGCGGCAGCTTGGTGACCGGGTCGAGCAGGTCGGGGCGTTCACCGTGCGGCTTGTTGACCGTCACGTCGGCGAGGTAGGTGAGCAGCTTGGTGCCGCGGTCGGCGGAGGAGCGCGCGGTCAGCAGGTGCGGGCGCTGCTCGATGAAGGACGTGGTGACCCGCCCCGCCTGGAAGTCCGGGTCGTCCAACACGGCCTGCAGGAAGGGGATGTTGGTGGCCACACCGCGGATGCGGAACTCGGCCACGGCACGCCGGGCCCGGCCGACGGCCGCCTTGAAGTCCCGGCCCCGGCAGGTGAGTTTGACCAGCATCGAGTCGAAGTGCGCGCTGATCTCCGTACCGGCGTGGGTCGTTCCGCCGTCCAGACGGATGCCGGAGCCGCCCGGGGAGCGGTAGGCGCTGATCCGGCCGGTGTCGGGGCGGAAGCCGTTGGCGGGGTCCTCGGTGGTGATACGGCACTGCAGGGCGGCGCCGCGCAGGGTGATGGTGTCCTGGGCGAGACCGAGGTCGGCGAGGGTCTCGCCGGAGGCGATCCGCAGCTGGGCCTGGACCAGGTCGACGTCGGTGACCTCCTCGGTCACGGTGTGCTCGACCTGGATGCGCGGGTTCATCTCGATGAAGACGTGGTTGCCGGCGGGATCGAGCAGGAACTCGACGGTGCCGGCGTTGCGGTAGCCGATCTCGCGGGCGAAGCGCACCGCGTCGTCGCAGATCCGCGCCCGTACCTCGGGGTCGAGATTGGGGGCGGGGGCGAGCTCGATGACCTTCTGGTGGCGGCGCTGGAGGGAGCAGTCGCGCTCGTAGAGGTGGATGACGTTGCCCTCGCCGTCGGCGAGGATCTGCACCTCGATGTGGCGCGGGTCGACGACGGCCTTCTCCAGGAAGACGGTCGGGTCGCCGAACGCGGCGTCGGCCTCGCGGGAGGCCGCCTCGATGGACTCGCGCAGCAGGGCGGGGTCCTCCACCCGGCGCATGCCGCGCCCGCCGCCGCCCGCGACGGCCTTGACGAAGACGGGGAAGCCGATCTCCTCGGCGGCGCGCACCAGTTCGTCCACGTCGGTGGACGGCTGGGACGAGCCGAGCACGGGTACGCCGGCCGCCCGGGCGGCGGCGACCGCGCGGGCCTTGTTGCCGGTCAGCTCCAGAGTGGCCGCGCTCGGGCCGACGAACGTGATGCCCGCCTCCTCGCAGGCACGCGCCAGCTCCGGGTTCTCGGACAGAAAGCCGTAACCGGGGTAGACGGCGTCGGCACCGGCCCGGCGGGCGGCCCCCACGATCTCCTCGACGGAGAGATAGGCCCGCACCGGATGCCCCGGCTCGCCGATCTCGTACGCCTCGTCGGCCTTCAGCCGGTGCAGCGAGTTGCGGTCCTCGTGCGGGAACACGGCGACGGTGCGCGCGCCGAGTTCGTAGCCCGCCCGGAACGCGCGGATCGCGATCTCTCCACGGTTGGCGACCAGCACCTTGCGGAACATCCTGGATTCCCTTCAGCTGCCCTGCCGGCGACGAACACCATGGTGTCAGCCCCGCCCTGCCGTACATCGCGGCCACCTTAGGGGGTGCTCGCGCGTGTCGACGTGCGACAACCATCACACCGGCCGGGTGGGCCGCGCCACAGGCACGCGCTGCGGGATCAGCACTCCAGGGAGCTCATCGCCGTGTCCTGCGCCCGCTCCCGCGACCGCTCCGGGCTCGCCGGCGCGGGCGCGGGCGCGATCCGGGGCGGCGTGGGCGCGGTCCGGGACGGCGTGGGCGCGGTCCGGGGCGGCGTGGGCGCGGGGATCACGGGTGGTTCCGTGGGCACGGGCCCGCGGTTCCGGACGGTCAGCAGCGTCCACATCCGGGCCCGCAGTCGTGCGCGGCGGCCGTGCAGCAGGCCGAGGACGATCGCCGAGGCCACCGCGATCAGGTGCTCGCGGCCGGCCAGGTTGGGGACGGCGACGGACTCCCACACCATCGAGCCGCCGGTCAGGGTGAACACCACGGGCGCGCGTTTGACCACCGAGAGATAGGTGAACAGGCCGACGACGGCAGCGGACGGTCCGGTGTCGAGCACCTGCGCGTACGCGTGCGGCGCCCCCAGGCCCCACCAGCCGGGGCCCAGCGCGATCATCACGCGGGCGGTGAGCGTGCCGGCCACGGTGGTGGCGTAGGCGATCGCCAGCGTCCGGGCCCGGCCCAGGGCCAGTTCGGCCCAGGCGAAGGCGAGGAACAGCTGGGTGATGCCCGCCCACACCGGCAGATCGAGCGCCGGGACGTACAGCGACACGGGCGTGCGCAATAACGACAGCCACAGCGGCAGGTCGGCCCGGACGCCGCCGAGCCGCGTCACCCACAGCGCGCCGAGCCGGTACTGGGCGATGTCGTGGAAGAAGACGACGCCGAACGCGGCGACGCACGCCAGCAGCAGCGCGGACAGCCCCCGTCGGACAAGCCGCCGTACCGGTTCGACGACGATGGCGTGCCACTCGCCCCGCAGCGTGCGCCCGGTGAACCGGGCCAGCCGTGCGAGCAGTGCGCGGCACCACTCGATGCGCGCTTCAGACGTCATGAGGCACGGCAGCCCATCGCCTTCGGCTCCCCCGTCATGTCCATCGCCCCCTTCACCCCGATGCGGGTGTTCCCGTTTCGGCGTGTTTCTTCGTCATTCAACCGTTTCAGCGCGCCGCTGTCGTTCCGACATGCGCCCGGTCCCTCCCCCCGTGTGGGTCTCTGTGGTGGTGAGACCCGATCGGTGACAGTTCAGCGAGCCGGAAGGCGGTCGTCAAGATCCTTTACGGATGCGTGGGGGTGTGGGAAGACCCACACCCCCACAGCGCCGGAATCCGGGCCCGAGAGGCAACCTGCGCCCCCTTGGATCCGTCCTCCAGGGCAGGCCCCTTGAACGGCTCGGTGGGGTGCGCGGTGTGGCTGGATTCCCGGCCGGGCTCGGAGCGTTGCTTGACTTGGAGAGCGCTCGAACTCGTAGCGTCGCAGGCGTACGGCACGTGAGGGCTCCGCGCGGGCTCCGGCTGCGTGGCGTACGGAGTGACCACCGAGTGTGCGGGAAGGGCTGGGACACCACATGCAGAAGCGCAGTCTGCGGGACCTCGAGGTATCGGCCCTCGGCCTTGGATGTATGGGAATGTCCGCCTTCTACGGCTCCGCCGACCAGGAGGAGGGCATCGCGACCATCCGGCGGGCCCTGGAACTGGGGATCGACTTCCTCGACACCGCGCAGGTGTACGGCCCGCTGACCAACGAGTCACTGGTCGGCGAGGCGATCCGCGGGCACCGCGACGAGTACGTGATCGCGACCAAGTTCAACTACCGGATGGACAACGCCGTACCGGGCGACATGAGCACGGTCGGCCGGCAGGACGGCTCCGCCGAGCACGTGCGCGAGTCGATCCACGGCTCGCTGCAGCGGCTGGGCACCGACCACATCGACCTGTACTACCAGCACCGGGTCGACCCGGACGTGCCCATCGAGGAGACGGTCGGCGCGCTCGGCGAGCTGGTCGCCGAGGGCAAGGTGCGGCACATCGGCCTGAGCGAGGCGAGCGCGGAGACCATCCGGCGGGCGCACGCCGTGCATCCGATCACGGCCGTGCAGAGCGAGTACTCGCTGTGGACGCGGGACGTGGAGGCCGAGGTGCTGCCGGCCTGCCGGGAGCTGGGCATCGGCTTCGTGCCGTACTCCCCGCTGGGCCGCGGCTTCCTGGCCGGCCGCTTCAGCTCCCCGGACGAACTGGACGCGAACGACTGGCGCCGGGAGAACCCCCGCTTCACCGACGCCAATCTGGAGGCGAACCTGCGGCTGGCGGCGAAGGTGAAGGAGATCGCCGCCGAGAAGGACGTCACGCCGGCCCAGCTCGCCATCGCCTGGGTGCTGGCCCAGGGCGAGGACCTGGTGCCGATCCCGGGCACCAAGCGGCGCAGTTACCTGGAGCAGAACGCCGGCGCGGTCGGTATCGAGCTGAGCAAGGAGGACTTGGCCCGCATCGACGCGGAGCTGCCCCAGGCCGCGGGTGAGCGCTACGACGAGGCGGGCATGCGCACCGTCGACCGCTGAGCGCCTCGGCGGGTGCCGGGGTCCGCCGTCCGGCGACCGCGGCGTCATCGTGGCCGGCCGCGCCGACGCGCGTCCCGGAGCCCACCGGCGGTGACTGGTCGCGGGCGGCCGTCGCGGTGGTACGGGAGCTGTCCGGGGCGCCGGACATCATGCGGCCCCCGCGCGAGCCGGGCGCCGACCGGGCGCTGCTGCCGGCCATCGCGGCGGGCGCGGTGGCGGGCACGGTGACGAAGAGCGCGCCCCGGCTGCCGGCGGAGGCGGAGGTGCTGGACCTGCCGACGCGGGGGTACTGAGCGTGCCCGTCGGCGCGGGCCGGCTCGGGGCGGCGAGTGACGGCGCGGGCCGGGGCGTAGGGGGTCCGCCGCTGCCGGCCAGAACGTACTGGACGACTCGTCTACTGAGCGTGCGCGTCAGCGCGGGCGGCTCGGGGCGGCGGGTGACGGCGCGGGCCGGGGCGTACGGGGGTCCGCCGCTGCCGGCCAGAACGTGCTGGACGACTCGGCTCCGGGCTCGGCTCAGCCGTGCGAGCCGGGCTGGGTGGTGTCGCTGTCCCGCTCCCGGCGCCATCGCCCCGTCGCCACCGCGAGGTCCGGTGCCGCCACCGACGTGAGGAGACCGCACACCGCCGCGAGGACGGTCAGCGGGCCGCGGGCCGGGCTGTCGCCGGGACCGGCGTGCGCCGCCCGGATGGTGAAGCCGGCCGTCGCCGCGCGAACAGCGGCAGGAAGACGGCGGACAGCAGGCGGCGCAGCCGCGGGGCGCTGCGCGCGGTGGCCGGTTCGGTGCCGGTGCGCGGGAGACGGTGACCGAACGCTCCGGAGCGTGACCGGGGGTCCGGCAGCGCGGCGCGCCCGTGGCGCTCGTCACGCATGAGGGACTCCTTCGGCCGGACGTGCAGGACTTGCCGGATGGCTGTGAGGAAGCACACGCGCGGCCCAAGTGACGTACCCGCACGGGCCCTTGGCCTTTTCGCCGCGCGGTCGGCAGGCGCCGTCCCGGCCACTGTGCCCTCCCGTCTGCCACGATGGACGGCGCCCCGACCGGGCGACCCGGCCGTGCAGCGCAGCCGGTCCGACGGGTTCCGCCGGTCCCTCTCCCCGACCACCTGGTTGTCGAGTACCCCCCTGTGTCTGCTGCCCCCTCCCTGACCACACCCGTGCCCGGTCCCGCGCCCGCCTCGCGGTCGCCGTGGCGATCCCTGCGGCACCGCGGCATGCGCTGGTGGTCGGCCGCGAACCTCGTCTCCAACGCCGGCACCTGGATGCAGCTCACGGTGCAGAACCTGCTCGTGCTGCAGATCACCGGTTCCGCGGCGGCCACCGGCCTGTCGATCTCGGTGCAGGCCGCGCCGGCACTGTTCGTGAGCCTGCTCGGCGGCGCCGCCGTGGACCGCTGGCCCCGGAAGCTGACGGTCGCGGTGAGCCAGGCGCTGCTCGGCGCCGTCGCGTTCACCACGGCGCTGCTGGTGGCGCTCGACCGGATCGACATGCCGGCGCTGCTGGTGCTGGCCGCCGTGACCGGCGTCATCGCCACCGTCGACGGGCCGGCGTGTGCGCTGCTCGGCAACGACCTCGTGCCCCGGGAGGACGTGCCGTCGGCGATCGGTGTGGGCGCCCTCGTGCACAGCGCGGGGCGGCTGGCCGGCACGGCGCTCGCCGGGGTGACCGTCGGTTTCCTCGGCACGGGCGCCGCGTACGCCGCCAACGGGCTGTCGTTCCTGTTCGTGGCGTCGGTCGTGCCCTTCCTGCGGCCCGTTCACGGGGCGGTGGCCGAGCACCGGACCGGGACCGAGCCGACGGCCGGGGCGCGTGCCGTCCCGGCGCCCGCGGAGCTGAGCGTGCGGGAGGGGCTGCGGTTCTTCGTGCGCCGGCCCCGTCTGATGGCCCTCGCCGGGATCACCGGCATCAGCTCGGTCTTCGGCCGCAACTACGGCCTCACCCTCGCCGTCCTCGTCACCGGGCCGCTCGCGGGCGGCGCCGGGTCGTTCGGCACCGTCTCCACGGTGCTGGCGGTCGGCGGCATCATCGGCGCGATCCTCGGCGCCCGGCTGCGCAGGCCCTCCGTACGGACCGTGGGTCTGCTCGCGGCGGCGGGCGCCCTCCTCCAGGTGGTCGCGGGACTGTCGCCCTCGCTGGCCGTGCTGATGGTGCTGGTGCTGCCCATGGCCGTGGTGGAGTCCGTCTCCGACACCGCGGGCACGGCCGTCCTGCAGACCGACCCGCCGGCCCATCTACGCGGCCGGGTCCTCGGCGTGTGGAGCAGCATCGGCACGGTGTGGAGCCTCGGCGGACCGCCCCTGCTGGGCCTGCTCATGGAGTGGGCCGGCGCGCGCGGCGCCCTGGTCGCCGGCGGCCTCCTCATCGCCGGGTCGATCGGCGCGGGCCTGCTGGTCCGGCGGCGCGGCGGACTGACGCCGGTGACCGTGCCCACGAAGGACGGCGACGTGACCGGCCGCGAGGCACTGAGCACGGCCGCCTGACCGGCCGGCAGGCACACGGCACCGCCCTCAGCCGGCTGGGGAGCGGCGCTATATCGGCCCCGTGTCGCGGGGAGGTGCGCTGGGCGGGCGGTGGGCGGCGTCACTCCGGCCCGTGGGGCGGGGTCACTCCGCTCCGTGAGGCGGGGCACTCCGGTCGGTCCGCGGGGCGGGGCACTCCGGTCCGCGGGGCGAGGCACTCCGGTCGGTCCGTGGGGCGGGGCACTCCGGTCCGCACGGCGGGGCACTCCGGTCCGCAGGGCGGGGGTCACTCCGGTCCGCAGGGCGGGGGTCACTCCGGTCCGTGCTCCTCGTGGCCCGGCAGGTTGTACACGTGGAAGGCCTGGCCGATGACCGGCTGGGCCACGTTCCGCACGCGGACGCCGCCGCTGGTCATGCCGTGCTCCGTGCCGGCGTGGGCATGACCGTGGACGGCGAGGTCGGCGCCGGCGGTGTCGATGGCCTCCGCGAGCAGGTAGCTGCCGAGGAACGGGTAGATCTCCGGCGGCTCCCCGGCCAGGGTGTCCGGCACGGGCGAGAAGTGCGTGAGGGCGATCCGCACATCGCAGTTCCGGTCGGCCAGGTCCTTCAGGGCGCCGTGCAGGCCGTCGGCGCACCGGCGGCTGTAGCGGACGAACTCCTTCATGAGCGGTTCGCCGAACTCCCCGGCGCAGCGCCCGACGAATCCGCCGCCGAAGCCCTTGGTCCCGGCGACCCCGATCCGGGCCGCACCGGCGTTGACGACGGCGGCCTGGCCCTCCAGGACGTGGGCGCCGGCGTCGCGCAGGATCGCGGTGACGTCGTCGGGCCGCTCGTCGTGGTGGTCGTGGTTGCCCAGGACGGCGACGACCGGCACCCCCAGGTCCTTGATCTCCCGCGCGACGACCGCGGCCTCCTCGGGTGTGCCGTGCCGGGTGAGGTCGCCGGCGAGCAGCAGGACGTCGGCGCACCCGGGCAGCGTCTCGAACGAGGGGCGCAGCATGCCCTGGCTCTCGGGGCCCATGTGGATGTCCCCGACGGCCGCGACGCGGATCATGTCAGGTCCTCCCCGTGATCGGGCGAGGAGGTCCCGGCGACGAGGATGTCGCAGTGGACCGGATGCCCCGCCAGCTCCTCGCGGGCCGTGTGGCAGATCTCGTCCCGGCACTGGGCGGACGGCACGGTGCCGGTCAGCAGGATGGCGTCGCCGCGCAGCTCCAGCCGTACGCCCAGTTCGCCGAGGTCCCCGGCGGCCAGGCGCTCGGCGAGGTGGGCGACGCGGTAGTCCAGGTTGCCGGCCGCGGGCGGGGGCGGCGGGCTCGTGTCGGTCATGGCTGCCCCTCCTGGGGGTCGATCACGTTCAGCCGTTCGAGGAGGAAGAGGAAGGCGGCCGGCATCGGCTGGTCGCCGCAGGCCGCCCGGAGCGCGTCCCAGTCGACCTTCTCGCGGACGGCGCGGGCCACCGGCAGGACGGCCCCGAAATCGCAGTAGTGCTCCGAGAACGCGCTGACCAGGCTGTGGATCAGGTCGGTCGGGGCGAGGACGGGCATCAGCACCGAGTCGACCGGCAGCACATGGGCGCGGTCGAGCATCTCCGCGGTGACGGGCTGGTGCGCGAGGGCGAAGATGATGTCGATGTTCTGCCCACGGCAGGTGGTCTTCAGCAGCCAGTCCTCGGGCGGGGTCCGGACGGGCAGCCCGGCCTCGCGCAGGGTGGCCGCCACCGCCTCGGCGTCGTCGGGCAGCACACAGAAGTCGGCGTCGTGCTGGAGGTAACGGCTGCCGCCGTGGGCGTAGACGGCCACGCTGCCGGCGAGCGCGAAGCGATGGCCGGCGCGTTTGAGCAGGGCGCCGATCTCCTTGGTGGCCTCCAGGATCGCCTGGCTGCGGTCCTGCGGCAGCTCCGGCTGTCCCGGTGCGGAGGTGGTGACGGGCTGGTCCGGTCCGCCCCCGGCGAGGCGCAGCTCGGCGACCTCCGGTCGCCGGAGTGGGGCGGTACCCTCCCCGTTCTGCGTCATGACGTCTCCGTTCGCGGCCCCGGCACCCCCGGGTCGGCCGGTCCGGGCCCGGGGGTCGTACGGGTACCCGGCGCGACCACACCGACACGCGGCCCCGGACCCACGACCAGCGCCGGAGTGCGGGGGCCGGCGCCGGAGTGCCGGGGCCGGGAGTCGCACCGCGGAGCAGGACGTCGCTGCGACGCCGCACATGACCGGGCACACCGCGGCCCCCCGTGCCTCGTACCTCACGGCCCTGCCCGGACCCCCTTCACCAATGGCCGACGGCCGTACCGAGACGCTGGCGTGCGTCGCGTCCGGCCCGGGCGCAGGCTGTAGGCATGGGTCTCCGGCTCAGGGCGGGTTCGCGGCAGCCGTGGCAGTCGGTACACGCTCTGCTGCTGCTCCCGGTCGTGCTCATCGTGGTGATCACCGTGGTGGACACGCAGACGCCCACCAATGTCCATCTGGGGCCGGCCCTGGTGATCGCGCCGGCGCTCACGGTGTCCTTCGCCGGGCCATGGACCACGGCGGCCGTCGGAGGGCTGGCCCTGGCCGCCCAGGTGCTCATCGGTGTGACGCACGGCGGGCTCGGCACCACGAACCACGTCGTGCAGATCATCACCCTCGCGGTGCTGACGGTGCTGCTGGTGCTCTACAGCGCGCTGCGGGAGCGGCGGCAGGCCCAGCTGGCCCAGGTCCGCACGGTCGCCGAGGCCGCGCAGCACGTGCTGATGTGGCCGCTGCCCGAGCAGATCGGCCCGCTGCGGATCGCCTCGCTGTACCTGGCGGCGGAGGACGAGGCGCAGATCGGCGGCGACCTGTACGCGGCGACCCGGTACGACGGCGGAGTACGGGTGCTGATCGGCGATGTGCGCGGCAAGGGCCTGTCCGCCATCGGCGAGGCCGCGCTGCTGCTCGGCGCGTTCCGGGAGAGCGCGCACCGGCACATCCCGCTGGCCGAGCTGGCCGCCCTGCTGGAGCAGAGCGTCACCCGGTACGCCGAGGACCTGGACCCGCCGGAGGAGGCGGGCGAGCGGTTCGCCACCGCGCTGCTGGTGGAGATCCCGGACCGGGACCCGGTGACCCGGATGACCAGTTGCGGCCATCCGCCGCCGCTGCTGCTGAGCCCCGGGCACGCCGTCACGGTCCCGAGCCTGCACCCGTCCCCGCCGCTCGGCGTGCACGGCGGCACCGACCACACGCTGGACGTGTTCTCCTTCGAGCCCGGTGACACCCTGCTGCTGTACACCGACGGCGTGGTGGAGGCCCGGGACGCCCAGGGCAGGTTCTATCCCCTGACCGAGCGGGTCGTGCACTGGACCGACGACAGCCCCGAGGCGCTGATGCACCATGTACGGCGGGATCTGCTGGCCCATGCGGGCGGCCGGCTGGGCGACGACGCCGCGCTCATCGCCGTGCACTGCACGAGCGCCGACCGCCGGCGCCACCACGGCCGTGCTGCCGGTCCGGACACCGTCCACCACCGTTGAGGACGGCCGCCCACTGCCACCGGCGCGGGCGGCACCGGCCGGTGTGGCGGGCGTGCGTCCCGCCCCGAGTGGGGCGGGGCGGGACCGCACGCCCCCCGGTCAGCGGACCGACTTGAGGTCGGTGATCTTCAGGGTCTTCAGGTCCGACTGGACGTCGATCCGGCTGACCTCGGCGTGCGGCCCGTCGCCCCAGGTGAGCGTGACCCGGCTGGTGGCGTGGCCGGCGCCGGAACCGGTGTACGTCACCTTCCACTTCACCGGCACGTTCTGCGCGAAGAGGATGCCGTCGGCGTGCTCCTTCTTCTCGAAGGCGGCGACCTTCTTCTGCGCGGCGGTGGAGAGGTAGAAGGCACGCAGCGCCTTGGCGGCGTCCCCGGCGGACCTGTCGTCGGTGGACCAGACGGCGTCGATGTAGGCGCCGTAGAAGTCGGCCACGTGCTGGGAGACGTTGCGCGGGTCGCCCTGGGCGGAGGACACGGCGGCGGCGCGGGTGCTGTGGTTCGCGCGGGCGCCCGCGAGGGCGGGCGTCACGGCGGCCAGGGTGAGGCCGCCGGTGAGGGCGACGGCGGTGATGAGGGTCTTGCGGCTGCGGACGGACATGGCCATTGGTCTTATTCCCCCGTTTTCTGCACGACCGGGCTGATCCCGGCCGTCGACGGCCCTTAAGACCTCATTTCCCTCGCGCCGGTTCCGCTTTCCCTCGGCTTTTTCCCATTCCACTCCCGGAACATGAGGCAGCCGGATGGTTGTGCCGGATTCCGGTCGTGTTTCCGCGTTCTTTCGGTCATTCCGCCACGGGCCTCCGGCGGGGGAAGGGCGGGGCCGGGGTCCGGGAGGTGGGTGCGGACCCCGGCCCCTGGTCTGTCACGGCGTGCGGCCGGTCACGGTTTGCGGGCGGTCACGGCTTGCGGGCGACCGCGCCGTACATCGCGATGTCCTCGTCGCGGATGTTCTGCTCGCCGGTGCCGTCGGGATGCCACTTGTGCACCTGGACGATGCCCGGCTCGACCAGCTGGAGGCCCTCGAAGAACTCATGGGCCTCGTCGAGGGTGCGCAGCCGCATCGGCATGTTGCGGGCCGCGTACTCGCGGGCGACCCGGCCCACCTCCTCGGGCGCGAACTCGGCGGTGCCGATGGACATCGCCAGATGGCTGCCGGACGGCAGCGGCTCCAGCAGCCGGCGTACGACACCGACCGCGTCGTCCGCGTCGAGCATGAAGTGGACGATGGCGATGACGGTGAGCGCGACCGGCCTGTCCAGGTCCAGGGTCTCGCGCAGCTCGGGTGCGTCGAGGATGGCCGCCGGATCCCGGAAGTCGGCTTCCAGGTACGAGGTCCGGCCCTCGGGGGCGCTGGCCAGCAGCCCCTGGGAGAGGGTCAGGACGATCGGGTCGTTGTCGACGTAGACCACCCGGGACTCGGGGGCCACGGCCTGGGCGATCTCGTGCAGGTTGGGCGAGGTGGGGATCCCGGTGCCGATGTCCAGGAACTGGCGCATGCCCGCCTCCTCGGCGAGCCAGCGCACGGCGCGGTTCATGAAGTCGCGGTTGGCGCGCATGTGGACCGGGAGCGCGGGCCACTCCCGGGCCATGGCGTCACCGGCCTGCTGGTCGGCGGGGTAGTAGTCCTTGCCGCCAAGGATGTAGTCGTAGATGCGGGCGGAGTGGGCGTTCTCGGTATCGATGCGGTCGGCCGGCCATCCGTTGTCGGGCAACGCCGTGTCTCCCATTCGGTCGGGGGGTGGGGGCTCGCGTACGAACAGGTGGGTGCGTCACAGCTCCTTGCGGATCGCGCCGAGCAGGGCCTCGGTCCTCCGGGCCGGCGCCGCCTGGGCGCCGAGCCGGTCCAGCGCCTCCCGGTACACCACGACGTCGTCGGCCTTGTCGAGGTAGACGGCCCCGACCAGGCCGTTGAGGTAGACGACGTCGGGCAGTTCGCGGGCCCGGAACCGGAAGAGGTGGTAGGCGCCCGCCCGCAGCGCCGGGTGGGGGCCGTTGCCGAACGGCATGAGCTGGAGGGTGACATGGGGCAGCCGGTTCACCTCCAGGAGGTGGTCGATCTGCGCCCGCATCACCTCAGGTCCGCCGACCGGCCAGCGCAGCACCGTCTCGTCCATCACCACCCACACGCGCGGCGGCGTCGTCCGGGCCAGCAGTTCCTGGCGGCGCATGCGCAGCGCGACCCGGCGCTCGGTGGCCTCGGCGGAGGCGTGCGGATGGTCCGCGCCGAGGAGGGCGCGGGCGTAGTCCTCGGTCTGCAGCAGGCCGTGCACGAACTGGTTCTCGTACGCGCGGATCTGCAACGCGGCCTGTTCCAGGCTGAGATACGCGGCGAACCAGTCGGGCATCACATCGCGGTAGGTGTGCCACCAGCCGCGCTTGTTGGCCTCGCGCACGGACTTCAGGAAGGTGTCGATCTCGTCCTGGTCGGTGACGCCGTAGACCTGGAGCAGCTTCTCGGCGTCCGCGAGGCGCAGCCGGGCCACCTTGGCGGCCTCCATGCGGCGGATCGTGGAGTGGCTGACCCCGATGGCGGCGCCCGCCTCGGCGTAGCCGAGGCCGGCCCGGGTGCGCAGCTCCTCCAGCTGCCGGCCGAGGATCATGCGCAGGACGGAGGGGGCGCCGCCCCAGTCGGTCTCCGCGGTCATGCCCCACACCCCCTCACCAGGTCACGGGAACACCGTCGCACACGGTTGGCTGTCCCGGGGCCATTCGATCACGTTCTGGCCGGAGCAGCATGCACTTCACGACTTGCACATTTCAACTTGCCGGTTGCGGACCGTTGTTGGGCGATGCGAGAGTGGATTCACTGCTCCGGCCGACCGAAGGAGCAGGCGGCGCGGCCTGGTTGGGGGAGACCAGGGCCGCAGGACGGCCTCGTGGGAGGCGTGCCGTCCGCTGCGCACGGTCGGCCCGACACCGCAACCCCCCACACGAGGCCGGACGAAAGGCGTACGGCGATGGCTCCGCCCTCCCTCCCCCGACCGCTCCACCACGCACCCGCACACCGGAGCCCCGCCCAACCACCCCTGCCTTCCGCCCCGTTGCGCCTGCCGGCCGTACCCCGCGAGAACCGGCCCGCGGACCGCCATGACCAGCCCCCGGCTTCCGTCCAGCCCCGGCACCGGTCCCCCACCACCGGGGACCGACCGCACCCGGTCCCGGGCGGCGCAAACCAGCCAAACCGGAGCCTGGTCGGTACCGATCAGGCATGCACGACCCCACATGGCACAAACCGGTCGGAGCGGGCTCCGGACGGCGCCGACCGGCCGCAGCCGACGCCGGACAGCACCCGGGCCCTGGACAGCGCGGCCCACCCGACCCGGGCCCTGGACAGCACGGACCACCCGGGCTGGGCGCAGGACAACGGGGAACGACCGGACGGGTGCGCGGACGCCGCGGAGGAACCGCACCAGTGCGCGCACACGGCGGCGGACCTCCCCGACCGGCCCTCGAACGGCACCGAGGCCTGTCAACGCCCTGCCCCGGACGACACCGGAAACCGCCCACTCCCCGCCCCGCGCGACACCGGAAAGCGCCCACTCCCCGCCGCGCGCGACACCGGGAACCACCCACTCCCCACCCAGGAGACCCTGGAGCGTGCGCACCGGCCGCCGGTCCCGGCCGGTGTGGTGAGACCACCCGGAGGCGGGCGTCCCGGTCGACTCCCTGGGCCCCTCGGCCCCGACCGGCCCGCCTCCGGGGACGCGCTCGCCCGCTCAGCCGCCGCGTTCGACCTGCCCGCGCAGCCGGCGGCCGTCGGCACGGCCCGGCGCGTCGTACGGGACCTGCTGTCCGCGTGGGGCGTGCCGGGCGGCACCCGGGACGACGCGGTCCTGGTGACCTCGGAGCTGGTCACGAACGCCCTCGTGCACGCGGCCGGTGAGCGGATCACGTGCCGGCTGCACGGTACGGCGGACCGGATACGGATCGAGGTCGAGGACCAGGACGGCGGCCCCACCCGTCCGGCGGCGCGCCGCCCCGGAGCCGACGACCAGCACGGGCGCGGGCTCTTCCTGGTCGACGCGCTGTGCCGCGACTGGGGGGTGACGCCGGTGCCCGGCCGGCCCGCCCGGGTCGTCTGGGCGGAGCTGCCGTCCGGCCGCGGCTGACACCACGACCGCCGCCCCCACGCGACCACCCACGGACCATCCCCCACCAGTCCGAAGGACGCCCATGCACGCCATCGCTCCCGCCGCCGCCCCCGCCCCGGCGCCGTCCGCCGACCCGTCCTGGACCCGGACCCGCCCCAAGCCGGGCTCCCAGGAGCAGGCCGGCTGACCCCGGGCCGCCCCACCACCGCGCCGATTCCGTCATCACTCTCCCGTCCCAAAACCACCCCCGCCCACACCCCACCCGCGCCCGAACCCCGGTACATTCGCCGCCGGTGCGGGTCGTCCGCATCCCTCGGGGCCCGACGTCCGTACGGGTTCCGTGGCCGTCTCGCGGGCCGTTCCACCGGGGGTGCGCATGGTCTGGTCGGTGATCCGCCGGAGGCGGGCCGCCACGGCCGGGCTGCCCGTGCCCGGGCGGTGCGGGCCCGAGGCCGGCCGGCATGTCCTCGCCACGGAACGGCTGTTGCTGTTCACGCCGCGGACCCGGCTGGACGTCGCGGCGGCCCTGGCCGCCAGCGCGGACGCCGAGGCGCAGCGCTGGCTCGGCACCCAGGCGGACGAGGTCCTGCCGGACCCCGGCACCCGCAGGGCCCTGCTCGCCTGGCGGCCGGCCGGTGACGACGGCCGCCGGGTGCCCCGGAAACTGGCCCAGCCCTACGCACCCGGCCCGGACGATCCCCTGCTGCTGGTCTGCGTGCGCAGGTCGGACCTCGGCTATGCCGGTGCCCTGGAACTGGAGCACCGCACGGGCGAGATGGGCGGCTGGCTGGCGCCGGCCTGCCGCGGCCAGGGCCTGGGCGCGGAGCTGTTCCGCGCGGGGGCCGCGCTCGCGCACACCCACGCCGGACTGACCACGGTCCGGGCGGGCGCGGAGCCCGGGAACACCGCGAGCCGACGGGCCCTGGCCCGGGCCGGCTTCGTACCGGACGAGGGACCGCCCCGGCACACCCTGCCCGACGGCCGCGTGGTCGAGACCGTCTGGCACCGTCACGACAGCGCGGCAGCCGCGCGCTGCCGCTGACGACCACCGATCACCCCCCACCCCTTCACGGAGAGCCGACGTGACAGACACCGGATTCAGCCCGGAACGGATCGACACCGGCAAGCCGCACTCGGCACGGATGTACGACTGGTACCTGGACGGCAAGGACCACTATGTCGTCGACGCCGAGGCCGCGGGGAAGGTGCTGGAGCTCTTCCCGGGCGTCAAGGACACGGCCTGGGCCAACCGCGAGTTCATGCACCGGGCCGCCCGTTTCGTGGCCGGCCAGGGCGTGGACCAGTTCCTGGACGTGGGCACCGGGATCCCCACCGAGCCGAACCTGCACCAGGTCGTCCAGGCCGTCACCCCGGGCGCGCGGGTAGTGTACGCGGACAACGACCCGATCGTGCTGCGGCACGCCGAGGCGTTGCTGCACGGCACGCCCGAGGGCCGTACCGCCTATCTGCACGCCGACGTCCGCGAGCCGGAGCGGATCGTGGAGTACGCCCGCGAGCATCTGGACCTCGACCGCCCGGTGGGCCTGTCGCTGATCGCCCTGCTGCCGTTCGTGACGGACGAGCAGGACCCGCACGGTGTCGTCCGGACCCTGCTGGAGCCGCTGCCGCCGGGCAGCTACCTGATGCTGTCCCACGGCGGCACGGAACTGTTCGACCCGGAGGTGTGGGGGCACATCGACGCCGTGTACCGCTCCGGGGGCACCTCGGTGCGGTTGCGGTCGTACGCCGACGTGGTCCGGTTCTTCGACGGGCTGGAGCTCACCGAGCCGGGTGTCGTCCAGGCCACCCACTGGCACCCGGAGCCGGGCATGCGGGTCCGCGCGGAGCAGCCGGTGTACGTGGGGGTGGCCCGCAAGCCCTGACCGTCCCGGCTCCCTGGCCGGGGCCGGCGGCCCGCCTGTGCGAGGGCTCAGTCCCAGGCTACGGCTCGGGTGTGGGTGTCCAACGCCTCGGCGGCGGTGCGCAGTTGCTCCGCCGCCGTGGTGCAGGCGGCGGCCTGCTGCTCCAGGGTGGGACGGCTCCGGTCGGGCGCCGCCGGGCAGCCGCTGAGGGTGGCCGCGGTGGCGAGCAGCTGACGGGCGTACCCGTCCATGAGGTCGGCGTCGGCCCGCAAGGTGCGGACGTGCGCGAGGAGTTCGTCGGCCGAGGCCGTGATCGATCGGGGGGACTCGGTCACCATGGCGGCTCCCACTCGACTGGAGGTGAGGACAGGGCGGCTTCAGCGCGGCAGGACGGCGCCGGCGCTGCGGTGGAGCATGAACTGGGGGCAGGTCACGACGAACCGGGGCCGGGCCCGGTCGATGCCGAGCCGGCGCAGCTGTCCGGCGAGGGGTTCGGCCGCCGCGGTGTCCAGCCGCAGCCGCACGCCGGTGCCGGGATGCAGCCGCGGCCTGCCGTGGGCCCGCACCAGGGTCCGTACGGTGCTCTCGGACCGGCGGCCGTAGAGGATCCAGTCGGCCTCCGGACAGCGGATGCCCGGGCCGAGCCGGCCCCCGACGGTGAGGCCGAGGTCGCCGGACCGGACGCCGATCTCCCGGCCCGTCAGATCGGCCTCGGCAGTCGTCCGCATCGCGGGCTGCCCCCAGATCTCCTGGGCGACCACGCGGGCCTCGTCGCTGGTGACGGCGACAGAGAGGACGTAACGGCCGGTGCGGCGCAGGTCGGCGCGGCGCAGCAGGTCCGCGGCGACGTCGTAGGGACGCGGCCGCCATAGGTCGTCCACCAGGACGGACAGGGCGATCTCGGTGTACGGGCCGATCGTGGAGCAGCGGTGTTCGTAGAGCGACAGCAGGGCGAGGGCCCGTCGGCCCAGCCGGCTCGGGGTCAGCCAGGTGACGCCGGGCAGCAGGCCGCGCGCCGCGTCGGCGGGGACGGGGAAGCAGAGGTGGGCGGCGGCGGAGTCGTGGTAGCGCACCGGCACGTCGACCGGGCCGGCCGTCGTCGGCAGCGAGGTGGTCGGCAGGGTGAGGAAGGGGTAGCCCTCGGGCGGATGGGCGCGGTCCTTGAGCTGGTACGCCTGGGTGCGCACGATCGGGCCGCGGTAGGGCGTGAGCGCCGCGTCGACGTCCTCGCGGGCGTCGGGGACGATGGTGCGCAGATGCTCGATGTACTCGCGGAGCATGTGGCACAGCGGGTACTGCCGGGTGGGCCCGGTGTAGTCGACCGCGTACCAGTGGGGGTGCGGGTCGAACACGGAACCGGCGTCCCGGCCGTCCAGGGCGGCCACGATGTCGTGCTCGTTGGTGATGGCGGCGACCCAGGTGCGCGGGTCGGCGGGCTTCGTGTGGTCGACCGGCGCGCCGACGGCGACGACGTGCGTGACGCGGTAGGTGCGGCAGAACTCCTCGTCCCGGGCGAGGTTCAGCAGCGCGACGCCGCCCTCGCCGTGCCCGATCAGCGCGAGCTCGGCGCCGCGCGGGATGCCGTAGTCCGCCAGGGCGAGCCGGACCGAGCGGGTGTGGGGCGAGTCGCTCGTGAACAGGTTCCGCCAGGCGCCGGCGAAGTCCTGCGCGGAGTCGTTGCGCGGCCGGCCCGGCGCCGTGCCGGGTGCCTGGACGACATAGCGGACGACACCGTCGGGACCGCGCACGTTCTGCACGAGGATCCGCCCGTCGGTGGACAGCACGTCGACGTTGCGCAGGAACCCGAGGAACGAGCCCTTGGTGGCGATGAACTGCTTCTCCTGGTCCGTCAGGTCGACGGCCTCGGCCGCGCCCCGGTCCATGGTGGCGAGGTGCGAGGCACCGGTCCCGTGCGGCGGTTCGTCCTGCGGACCGGCGGACGGCTCGCGCCCCGCCACGAGCGCCCGGCCGGTGTCGTCGTGCCGCGGATCCTCCGCCAGCAGGGCGCGGACGGCGACCAGTTCGGCCATCAGCGGGGCCAGCCCGGACAGGGCCCGCTGGGCACCCGGGTCCCGGAACAGCGCGCGCAGGGCCCGTACGGCCTCCCTGTCGCGGTCGGCGGTGACGGCCGCCAGCAGCCGGCGCATGCCCGGGTCGCGTGCGAACTCGGGGTGGTCCAGCAGCACGGCGGCGATCCGCAGGCGCAGCGAGGTGACGGCGACCAGCGCGGCCAGGCTCTCCCGGCCCAGCGCCTCGCCGGCCGCGCCCAGCACCTGGCCCATGCCCTTCGGCGCGCTGATCGCCGAGCCGCCGAGAGCCTGTCTGTTCGTCAGGGCCCGCAGCAGCGCCCACTGGGCGGCGAGGCCGGTACGGGGACGGCGGCGCGCGGAGGCGGCCAGGGACGGCGCGAACAGCGCGGTGCCGGTGCGCGCGGACACCGCGCGGATGCCCTCGGCGACGTCCGCCACGTCCCGTGCGCACCGGCGCAGCAGCTCGCCGGCGTCCTGACCGTCCGGCGTGGGCCGTCCGGGTGCGTGGCCGTCCGCTCGCATCCGACGCTCCCTCGCTCGACGACGTACGACGACACAGGACAGGGTTCAGCCGCGCCGGAGGAGCGCGATCCCGCTCCCATCGTCGGCCAGGCACCCCGGCCCCGCACCTTGATCCCGCCGGCCGGCGGACACCCACCCGGGCCGCGCCGCCCACCGGGCCCGGGCGCCGCGCACTCACGACCGCCGCGCATCACCGCACACGCCCCCGTGCCCTCCCCCGCCCCAGCCCGCGAGGGACCCTCCCCGACCAGGTCCCCCGAACGGCCGGACGGCCCCGCGCGACCGGCCCCTGCCGGCAGCCGGGGCCGGTCGCGCGGGGCACCGCGAGTGACCGTACGAGGAGTGCTCCGCCGGCCGCCCGCAGGTCACCGGTGCTCACGCCTCGGGCATCAGCCCCGCCGCGACCGTGGCCCCGAGTTCCCAGCACGCCTCGGTGTCGGCCTTGGCGGGCTCGCCGGTGACCGTCACGGCGTCGGCCGCGCGCCGCCAGCCGAGGCCGGTGGTGACGGCCTCGATGGCGCGGACGGCGCCGGTGACGTCGTTGCCGCCGTGGACGTAGTAACCGAACGGCCGGCCCCGGGTCTCGTCCAGGCAGGGGTAGTAGATCTGGTCGAAGAAATGCTTCAGCGCGCCGGACATGTAACCGAGGTTGGCCGGTGTGCCGAGGAGGTAGCCGTCGGCCGCGAGGACGTCGGCGGCGGTCGCGGCGAGGGCGGCCCGGCGGACGACGCGGACGCCCTCGATCTCCGGTGTCGTGGCGCCGGAGACGACGGCCTCGAACAGCGCCTGGCAGTTGGGCGACGGGGTGTGATGGACGATCAGCAAGGTAGGCACACCCCGCACCCTGCCGTGCCCCGGCGGCGTCCCGCAAACGGCGGCGCGTGGCGGGCGGGTGGCGACCGCCTCGGGCAGACGGTCCCGGACGCAGACGGTCCCGGACGCAGACGGGGCATCGCGCCGGTCACCGGCCGGCCGTCGGTGCCCTCGGTTACAGTTGCGCCCCTGACCAGGAGGGGAGCGGGACGTGCAGGTCAAGGCGGGGTCCGTACGGGGCGCGGTGGTCGTGGCGGTGGCGCTCGCCACGACGCTGGGCGGCTGCGCGAAGTCGGGGGACGGTGACGGGAAGAGCGCCTCGAGCGCGTCCCCGACCGCGCAGAGCGAGGGGGCCGGGGGTGCGGCGACGGCGAGCGGCGGTTCGATCGGCGCGGCCGGTTCGGCCTGCGCACTGCCCGTCCGTTTCGACGTCGCCGAGCACTGGAAGGCCAAGGCGATCGACGCCGAGGCGGAGCTGTCGAAGGCGTCGAAGGGCTCCGACGGCGACCTGACCGGGTCGCTCGCCGACGCCTTCCTGCGCCAGGGACCGGTCACCGCGGCCTGCGAGATCGACGCCAAGCCCGCGGGTCACATCGGCTTCCTGCGCGTGTGGACCGGCAAGGCGGGCAAGGCCGACGCGGGCAGTGTGCTGCGCGAGTTCGTCGCCGCGGAGGGCAACGTCAGCAAGGAGAGGTACCACTCCTTCCGGACCGCCGGCGGGCTGAGCGGAGTGGAGGTGGAGTACCTCTTCACCAGCAAGCTCCTGGGCGAGACGAAGAAGGAGAGCGCGCTCGCGGTCGGCACGCCCGGCGGCCCGGTCGTCCTGCACCTCGGCGGAATGGACACCGAGGAGCACGAGGCGATGCGCCCCGCGTACGAACTCGCCAAGCGCACACTGGAGTTGGGCTGAGCGCAGCCCGGGCGGCGCTCAGCCCACGGTCGTGGACCGGCCCAGGTAGGTGAGGGGGCCGGGGTCCGCGACGCGGATCTCCTGGAAGCCGAGGCGGTCGTAGAAGGCGCGGGCGGCGGTGTTGGCGGTGACCATGCCGAGATGGACGGCGTCGACGCCCCGTGCGCGCAGGGCGTCCAGGAAGGTGTGCATCAGCCGGCGGCCGTGGCCCTGCCCCTGCCAGGGCGGCAGCAGGTCGATGTGCAGATGGGCGGGGTGGCCGGCGAGTTCGGGTACGAGCATGCGCTCCGGGTGGTGCAGGAGGCGGATCATCTCCTCGGTGGGCGTACGGGGCGGCACGGTGGGTTCAGGGGCCGGGTAGCGGCCGGCCAGCCGGGGAATCCAGGTCCGGCGGAAGTCCTCGACGAAGCGCGCGGTGTCCGCGGTGCCGACGATGTAGCCCACGGCCCGGCCGGTGCCGTCGTCCAGCACGAAGGCGAGGTCCGGGTCGAAGTGGCAGTACGGCTCGGCGAAGAGCGCGGGCATGAGGCGCTCATCGGGGTACAGGGCACGGGAGTCGCCGCCATGGTGTGCCGTACGGACACAGACGCCGGCCACCGCGGCACGGTCGGCGGGGCGGTAGGGGCGGATGACGGGGCTGGGGGTCGGAGAGGGCATGCGGACATCCTGGAGGCTTTGGGAGCGCTCCCACAAGCGGTCCCGCAAGCATTCATCTCGGCGTCGCTCACGCGACCGACCGACCGCTGCGCGGAGGGGGCCCACCCCGTGAAGTGGCCCTCCTCCGCGAGACGGGCGGCCGTCCTGGCCAACGCCGTCAGTACCGCAGACGCCTGGCCCTGAGCAGCATGATCAGGCCCGACATGGCGAGCAGGCTGCCGAGCGCCGCGGGCCACAGGTGCGCTCCGGTCTCCGCGAGCGCCCCGTGTGTGCCCTGAGGTTGGGGCTGTGCGGGGGTGGGCGGGACGTATCCGGCAGCGGTCGTCTGGGCGGGTGCGGGCTGGGTGGGCACGGACTGAGCAGCCACGGACTGAGTGGGCGCCGGCCTGGCGGGCGCGGGCGTGGAGCTGGGCGTGGGCGGTGCCGGCGCGGTGGACCGGTCCGGCTCGGCCGTGCGGTGCTTGCCGGTGCGGTGGTCCTGCTGGGGCGTGCCGTCGTCCGGAGCGGTGGTGTGCCGGTCCGGAGCGGTCGTGCGGTCCGGCGTGACCGTCGCGTCGGTCCTCGGTAGTTCGCCGGGCTGTGTGGCCGAGGGCGCCGGGGCGGAGGTCACGGTGGCGGTGGCGGTGGGCTGTTCCGCCGCACCGGAGCCGGGACTCGACGTGGCCGTCGAACCTGAGCCGGAACTCGCCGAGGGAGACGCCGTCGCACCTGAGCCCGAACTCGCCGTGGGAGACGCCGTCGTACCCGGCTGGTCGCCGGCGGAGCCGCAGGTGCGGCCGGAGTTGATGCAGTCGACCAGCTGGCGCATCAGGTCCTCGTCGAAGACGTTGATGAAGTCGCCGTGGTCGGTGACGGGCTTGTGCAGCTGCTCGGGGAAGGAGTCGACCGCGAAGAGCGGGACCGTGCGGCCGCCGTCCTGCAGGCTCGGCGCCTTGACGTCGTAGACGATGCGCTCGACCAGCTGCGGAATGGCCTGGAAGCCGGCCGGGCAGGAGCCGTCGGGGGCGGTGAAGGCCACATGCGTACGGTGGTTGGCGCTGTCGATGTTGCGGCCGTCCCAGCAGCTCTGGAACCGGAAGGAGCGCACCACGTCGCTGCCCGGCGGGCACAGCGGGTACTTGTCCTTCAGCTGCCGGTCCTCGTAACCGGTGCAGCTCCAGGAGGCGTTGGCGTTGCCGGGGCCGTTGACGAAGGCCTTGGCGTCGCCGGTGATGATGCGCAGCAGGCGGGGCATGGCGGTGACCTTGCCGCGCGGGTTGCCGGTGAAGGTCAGGGTGACCTGCTTGGGCGTGACGATCTGGCCCGCGTTGCCCTCCGTGCCGCCGCCCGGGGAGCCGGCGTCCCGCTCCTGGGTGCCGTTCTGCAGGCGCAGCACCGGCCAGTAGTAGGAGGACTTGTCACCCTTGTCCACGCAGCTCGTGCCGGCGTTCGCCAGGTCGTCGTCGCTCGCGAAGGCGTTGTTGCCCTGATTGCCGACGTAGTCGTGGAAGTGGTGGGCGCCGTTGGAGACGCCGGGGGCGACGATGACGTTGTCGGAGTTGAACAGGCCGTTCGCGTTGACACCGCAGTCCGAGGTGAAGCTGCCGCGCGAGGCGTCGGCCTGCTGCGGCGGGTTCGGCGCGGCGGGCGGTACGGAGGTGATGTCCGCGTAGTCGGAGACGACGGGTCCGTTGCCGCCCTGGCCGGCGCCGCCCGGCTGGGCGCCCGGGCTCGGGGTGGCGGTGGACTGGGGGCCGGCGCTCGCGCCGTCGCCGCCGGGACGCAGGGTGCAGGCGGCCATGGCGTCCAGGCCCTGCGGGCGCTCCCCCGTCCGGTCGATCGCGTCGGCGATCCGGCCGATCGTCGCGGCCCGCTGGTCCTTCAGCGGGTTCATGATCGTGGCGTCGACCGAGCCGGATTCCTGCCCGCCGCCCTGCCCCGACTGCTGGAGCTGCCGGTAGGCCTCGGCCGTCTGCCGGTCCAGCAGGGCGAGTTCACGGTCCACCTCGGGACGGGCCGCGTCCGGCACGGTGGTCAGCCGGCTGCCGACGTCGGGGCAGTAGATCGTGGCCATGCCCGCGGACAGCACGTGTCCGGTTCCGTTCGCTCCGGATCCGTCACCCCAGCCCTCGGTCGCCGAGGCGTAGACATTGGCCGCGACGAGGCCGCCTCCGCCCAGCATCAGAGCCATCGCTGCGAAGGTCGCGCGTCGTGCGCCGGTCGGGCGTCTGCGCCTGTTGCGTACCAAGGTCGTCCCCTGTGTGGTGTGTGCGCCGGTCGGGCATGGAGCTCCCCGGCCCCATACGGAGGGCGGCACCGATGCGTTCAACGGAATCGCGAATTCACCGGGATCTCACAGGAAAACGTGGAACTCGCCCCTTCCCCTTCGAACGACACCGCGAACATCACAAATACGTATCGGACATTTCACACCTCAACCTTCACACGAGGTACACACGTTGGCTAGGTTGACGCGAGGCCGCCCGGTCCTCGACTGACCGGACGCAACGGCCCAACTGCCCCGCGGGGCAAGGAAGGAGCGTGTCTTCCATGGCGCCGGAGAGCCGCGACGAGGCTGCGCGGGACGAGGTTCGGCAGCGGATCGACTCCCTCTACGACCAGGCCGAGAACGCGACCGGGAACTACAACGCGACCCGGGCCATGGCCTCGGTGACCCGTTCACGGGGCGTCCCGCTGGCCAAGCGCCCGGGGCGGCGACCGGATCCCGCTCTCGACGAGATCGCCCGGCAGTGGTTCGAAGGGGCACGGGCCAAGCTCGGCCCGACCGTCCCCGCCGTGCTGCCCGCCGACCGGATGCCCGACGGCCCGGCGACGGGACGCCCCCGGGGCCGGACGGGCGGCTCACCGGGCGCCCTGGGCCTGGGCCCGTCCGCTCGACGGTCCGCGGCCCTGGACCGGGCCGCCGACCGCGCGGTGGCCGAGCTGACGGCCGGCCGGGCGACGGACCCGGAGAGCCTCGCCCGGGCGGCACGCGAAAGCGCACGCGCCGCACTGCCCGGCCCCCGGCGCCCCGAACTGCCGAGCGGCGGCGCCCAGTCGACACCCCTGGGCGGGACCGCTACGGCCGGTTCGAGCACGCCGGGCCTGGCGCTGCCCGGCGCGGCGACCCTCGCGGCCCCCGATCCGCGCGGAGTACCGACCGACCTCGCCCCGGTGCAGCCGGGCGGCTTCGGAGCGGTGCCTGCGGCCGGCTTCGGAGCGGCGGAGCCGACCGGCCTCGGAACCGTGGGACCGACCGGCTTCGCACCGGTGCAGCCGGGCGGCCTCGGAGCGACGGAACCGACCGGTCTCGGACCGCTGGAATCGACCACCTTCGGAACGGTGGCATCGGCCGGCCTCGGAACGGCGGAGCCGACCAGCCTCGGAGCCGTCGGACCGACCGGCCTCGGAACGGCGGAACCGACCACCTACGGAACGCTGACATCGACCGGCCTCGGAACGGCGGAACCGACCGGCCTCGGACCGCTGCAGCCGGGCGGCCTCGGAGCGACGGAACCGACCGCCTACGGAGCGCTGGCATCGACCGGCCTCGGACCGCTGGAACCGACCGCCTACGGAACGCTGGCCTCGACCGGCCTCGGAACGGCGGAACCGACCGGCTTCGCACCGCTGCAGCCGGGTGGCCTCGGAGCAGCGGAACCAACCGGCCTCGAAGCGGCGGAGCCGACCGGTCTCGGTCCGGTGTATCCGGGCGGTCTCGGTGCTGCGTCACCGGCCGGTCCCGGTCCGGTCGAGACCGCCGTTCTCCCGGTGGCCACGCTGTCCGCCGCGCCGGGCATGCCGGTTCAGGAACCGTGGACGCTGCCCGGCCCCAGCGCGCCGGGCCGTCCCTCCCCGGCCAGCTCCAAGGCGAGCAACCAGCGCAAGCTGGCCGCGGCGAGCGACGTGATCACCCGGTACACCGCCCGGCTCACCACTGCCGCCGCGGCCGCACAAGCCGCGCCCCTGCCGACGACGCCCACGGAGGCCGTTGCGGCCGCATCGCAGGCATTTGTCACGGCCGTACCGCCGACGTCGTTCACCGCCACACCCCCCACGCCCATGGCGGCCGCAGCACCGGCGTTCGCCACCGCGGCACCACCCGCACCCGCGACGTCGGCGACAGCCGCCCCATCGACCCCCGTCACCGCGGCACCCCCCGCCCCAGCGGCAGCCCCCGTCACCGCGGCACCCCCCGCCCCAGCGGCAGCCCCCGTCACCGCGGCACCACCCGTCACTGAGGCAGCCGTACCGCCGCCCGCACCGCCCCAGCCGACCGTCTCCCCCACCCCCGCAGCCACCCAGTGGCAGCAGCCGGTCGAGGCGGTCACCGGCGTGACGGCGGCCGCGGTGCCGGCCATGGACGCCTCGTCCGCCACCCCGGCCCCCGTGACCGACCCCGCTTCGCCCGGCGCCCTCGCCGAGTCGTCCCGGGCCGGGCGGGCCGCCAAGGCCATCGCGTTCGCCCGGGCACAGATCGGCAAGCCCTGCGTGTGGGGCGCGACCGGGCCGGACTCCTACGACTGCTCCAGCCTCACCCAGGCCGCCTGGCGGGCCGCCGGTGTGCCGCTGCCCCGGGCCGCCTACCAGCAGGCGCTCGCCGGCGCGCCGGTCACCCTCGCCGGGATCGAGCCCGGCGATCTGGTCCTCTTCTTCGACGACGACCGGCACGTGGGCCTGCATGTCGGCGGCGGCATGATGGTGCACGCGCCGGGTCCGGGATCATCGATCCGCGAGGAGTCGATCTACGGCGCCGGGGAGTCGGCGATCCACCGGATCGTGCGGCCCGCCTGAGCCGGGGGAGGCGGGCCGTGCGTCAGCCGTGGCGCCGGGCCGCCCGCCGGCTCTCGTAGTGGTCGAGCAGGGTCTCCTCCAACGGGCGGTAGGCCAGGCCCAGTTCGCGGATACTGCGGCTGTTGTCGACGCGGAAGCGGATGCCGAGGTGCTTGCGTATGTAGTCCTGGGTCAGCCCGAAGGCGGGGCCCAGGACGCGGACCGGCCAGTGCGGGAGCCTGGTGCGCGGGAGCCGGAGGTCGCGGGGGTGGCGGGCGAGGATGACGCGGGCCATCTCGTGGAACGACGTCATGGTCTCGGCGGCCACGATGTAGCGCCCGTGCGCGGAGGGGTTCTCGGCGGCGGCGATGTGCGCGTCGGCCACGTCCCGGACGTCCGCCGTGGTGAAGCTGAAGTCCGGTGCGCCGTACCAGAAGTACCCCTTGAACAGCTCGTCCAGCAGGAAGAGGCTGCCGGAGTCGGACGCGGGCGTGAAGGAAGGCCCCAGGATCAGCCCGGGGTTGACCGACACCATGCGCCAGCGGTCCTGCGCCGCCTCGGCCTCCCACGCGGCGCGCTCCGCCAGCGTCTTGGCGTAGTGGTAGGGGTTGTTCGCCACGGTGCTGGTGGTGTTGAAGTACCGCTCGGAGAGCACCTGGCCGTCCATCGCGAGCACGTCGGCGTAGTCGCCGAAGACCGCGCCCACGGTGGAGGTGAACACCAGCGTGTGCACCTGAGGGGTCCGCCCGATCGCCGCCAGTACGTTGCGGGTGCCCAGCAGTGCCGGGTCCACGACGTCGCGCCGGCCGTCCTTGATGCGCTCCGGCATCAGGAACGGCGAGGCCACGTGGAAGACGACCGAGCAGCCGCGGAATGCCTCGTCGAAGCTGCCGTCCTTGAGCAAGTCGGCCTCGAAGAGCTCCAGTTGACCGGGATACGCCTCCTGGAGCCCCCACAGCGGCCGGAGTTTCGCCGCGTCGGCCCTGTTGCGTACGGTGGCGTGGACTTGGTGGCCCCGCTCCAGCAGGCGTCGTACGAGATGGCTGCCGACGAAGCCGCTGCCGCCCGTCACCGCCACGGCCGTCCCCGCGCGTCCGCCCACGCCCGCCCTCCCCTTCGCCCGCCCGTTCCCCGTTCTTCCGGCCGTCCGAGGACAGGGTGGGGCACCGGCGGCCACACGGGAACACCCCCGACCATAAGATGGTGCTGGGTGAGTCATAAGATCCCCTTATGAGGTCATAGACCGGACCCGCATACCAACTTAGGTGTGCCTTAGTTTAGGCTTCCCGATCGAGACGCCCGTTCACGCTCGAAGGGAACCTGATCATGCCGCGCCCCCTGCGGGTAGCCATCGTCGGAGCCGGCCCCGCCGGGATCTACGCCGCCGACGCCCTGCTCAAGTCCGAGGTGGCCGCCGACCCCGGCGTCTCCATCGACCTCTTCGAGCGGATGCCCGCCCCGTTCGGCCTGATCCGGTACGGCGTCGCCCCCGACCACCCGCGCATCAAGGGCATCATCACCGCGCTGCAGCAGGTGCTCGACAAGCCGCAGATCCGGCTGTTCGGCAACGTCGACTACCCGACCGACATCAGCCTGGACGACCTGCGCGCCTTCTACGACGCGGTGATCTTCTCCACCGGCGCGATGGCCGACCGCGACCTGTCCATACCCGGCATCGACCTGGACGGCTCCTACGGCGCCGCCGACTTCGTGTCCTGGTACGACGGCCACCCGGACGTCCCGCGCACCTGGCCGCTCCAGGCGGAGAAGGTCGCCGTGCTGGGCGTCGGCAACGTGGCCCTCGACGTGGCCCGCATCCTCGCCAAGACCGCGGACGAGCTGCTGCCCACCGAGATCCCGCCGAACGTCTACGACGGCCTGAAGGCCAACAAGGCCGTCGAGATCCACGTCTTCGGCCGACGCGGCCCCGCGCAGGCGAAGTTCAGCCCGATGGAGCTGCGCGAACTGGACCACTCGCCGAACATCGAGGTCGTCGTCGACCCCGAGGACATCGACTACGACGAGGGCTCGATCGAGACCCGGCGCGGCAACAAGCAGGCCGACATGGTCGCCAAGACCCTGGAGAACTGGGCGATCCGGGATGTCGGCGACCGGCCGCACAAGCTGTTCCTGCACTTCTTCGAGTCGCCCGCGGAGATCCTCGGCGAGGACGGCAGGGTGGTCGGCCTGCGCACCGAGCGCACCGCCCTCGACGGCACCGGAAACGTCAAGGGCACCGGCGAGTTCAAGGACTGGGACGTCACCGCCGTGTACCGCGCGGTCGGCTACCTCTCCGAGAAACTGCCCAAGCTGCCCTGGGACATCGAGACGGGCACGATCCCGGACGAGGGCGGCCGGGTGATCGAGGAGGGCGGCACCCACCTGCAGTCCACCTACGTCACCGGCTGGATCCGGCGCGGCCCCGTCGGTCTGATCGGCCACACCAAGGGCGACGCCAACGAGACCGTCGCCAACCTGCTGGACGACTACGCGAACAGCCGGCTGCACACCCCGGCCTCGCCCGAGCCGGAGGCGGTGGACGCCTTCCTCGCCGAGCGCGAGGTCCGGTTCACCACCTGGGAGGGCTGGTACAAGCTGGACGCCGCCGAGCGCGCCCTGGGTGAGCCGCAGAGCCGTGAGCGCGTGAAGATCGTCGAGCGCGAGGACATGCTGCGGGAGAGCGGGGCGTAAGTCCGGGACTCCGCAGGGCTCGGAGGGGCCGGTGCCGACGCACCGGCCCCTCGCCGTGCCGCGGGGACGCGGTGCCGGCCTGGTGTCCGTCCGGCGCGGGCCGCCCGCGGGGGCGGAACAGCACCCGCGCCGGGCCCCCGACGACCCCGAGGAGCTCAGCGTGCCGCGAGTTCGCGGCGGCCGGCCACCGCCAGGAGCACGGTCAGCAGCGCGAGCGCGGCGGTCTGGGCGAGAGCCCCGCCGGTGTACGGGCCGGCCCCGGGCACCCAGAGCCACGGGTAGACGGCGGCGACGCGCGCGGCCAGCAGGAGCAGACCGAGCGCGGCGAGGGCGAGGGCGCCGCCGGGCGCGGCGCTCGCCGCGCGGCGGGCGCTCCACAGCAGCCGGCCGAGGGCGGCGACGAGGAAGCAGTTGGCGGGCCCCCACACCAGGTCGGCGGCGGCGGGCAGCAGCACCAGGGACGCGCCCGTCACCACGCACGTCGCCATGAGAACCAGACCGGGAGTGCCGAAGGGCAGCCGGGCCGGAGGTGCGTCGCGATGGTGGGCGGCGCACAGCGCCAGCGCGGGCAGCCAGGCGAGAAGCGCCAGCGTCAGGACGAACGCCGGCTCCGTGATGACCGTCGCCCCCGTCAGCGAGCGGACCAGCGGCCACAGGGTGGGCACGGCGGCCACCAGGGCGCCGGTCCGGGCGAGGCGTCGGCGGTCGTACAGGAGGGCGACATAGGCGACGCTCCAGCCGAGCGGCAGGATCCACTGGGCGACGGCGACGGTCGTGTCGAGGAGCCCGTGGTCGGTGAAGTCCGCGAGGAAGAGCCGCCGTTCCGCACCACCCCGGGTGAACGACCAGGTCAGCCGCAGCACCGGTGCGACGACCGCGGAGGCCGCCAGGAACAGGACGGCGGCAAGCGCGAAGAGCCGCGCGCCCGATCCGAGCAGGACGTAGCGCCGGGGCGCCCCGGCGGCGCCGAGGCGGCTGCGCACCGCCAGGGCGGCGATGCTCGCCACCTCGCCGAGCGTGGGCCGGCTCTGGTCCTGGGTGTCGCGGTCCAGGTCCGCCAGGTACGTCTCGACCATCTCCTCCTCCCGCTCCCGCCGGTAGTAGGCGGGGAGCAGGCGCAGGACGGTGCGGTAGCGGGCCTCCAGCAGCGTGGTCATGCGCAGCCTCCCGCGAGTCCGGGTGCGGTGGGGGGTTCCAGCCCGGCCGGGCCCTGGGCGGGGCGGGCGCCGGCGCGGCGGCCCTCGGCGATACGGCGCCTGGCCGCCCCGGCGCCGGCGGCCATCCGCTCGGCCTCCGCCTCCAGGGCGGCGACTCCGTCCTCGGTGAGCCGGTAATAACGCCGCAGCCGGCCCTGCTGGACCTCTTCCCGGTCCAGCACGATCAGGCCGTCCGCGGTGAGCCGGTCCAGCACTCCGTACAGCGTGCCGACCCGCAACTGCACCTCTCCGCCGGACAGTTCCGCCGTCTCGCGCAGGATGCCGTACCCGTGCCGGGGCTGGTCGGCGAGCGCCGTGAGGACGAAGAACGCCGCCCGGGTCATGCTCTTCGCTGTCATGTGGCGATGATATATCGCCTGCCGATATATATCGAGCGGCGAGACCGAGTCGCCCGCCGACCGCTTCCGAGCAGGCAGAACGGGGTACGCCCCTAAGCGGATGGATGGGCGGACCCCGTTCGCCGGACCATTGTGGGGGCCGTACGAGGCCCCGACCACGTGTGAAGGACGGCCACCCGACGCGTGCTCCGCGCGCCCCGGGTGGACCGCGCGCGTCCCGTGCGCGGGGGCGTGCGGCCGCCGCCACACGCCGCCATCCGGCCCCTGCCGACGTAAGCCCCCGCCGAGCGGTGATACTGGGAGGCGCACCCGCCCCCATCAGCAGATTGGCTCATGTCGAACTCCACCGCCGACCGCGCCACCGTCCCGCAGACCCTCTGGGCGGTCCGTGGCCGCCACACCGGTCCCGCTCCCGAGGAGGTCGTCCGCCGCAGCCTGCGCCGGCACCAGGAGAGCGGCGACATCGACGACTTCGCCGAACCTCCCGTGCCGGAGGACTCGGCACGGCGCGTGTTCGAGGCGCGCTGGCGGGCCGACGGCACGGTGACCGTACGGGCCCGGCTCACGCTCGTGGCGCAGGAGGGCCGGCGGCCGGGGCACGAGTGGCGGCTCGTCGCGGAGGCGGAGCGCCCGTGGGACGAGGCGTGGCCCTCGCCGGCGACGCTGTTCTGGCCCGAGGCGGCGGTCGGCGAGGACGGCTCCTGGGACCACCACGCCACGGTGGCCGGGCTCCGCCTGCGGCAGGTCAACGCGCTGCCCGCGGACGACAAGGAGATGCGGCGCCGGCTGCGGGACGCGGCCCGCGAGGCGTGGTGCCTCAACGTCGTCGTGCACGAGGCGATGACCCCGGACGAGCAGGGCAGGCTGCCGCTGGCCCGGCTGCTGCCGCCGGGCCTCAGGCACCGGGTGGTGGAGCACCGGGCCGCGCCGCACCAGTTCCGTGCCGTCAACTGGGCGCTGAAGGACCTCGGCGTCGAGGTGCCGCGCGGCGGGGCGGTGCTGCTGCCCCCGGACCCGGCGCCGGAGGGCTACGACCGCCGCGAGCACACCGTGCGCAGCGTCTTCCTGGACGGCTCCGAGCCCGCCGAACTCTTCGCCGCCCTGCGGCACTTCGCGGCCCTGCCCCGGCCCCTGCCGGGGGAGGCCGAGGAGGCGCTGACCGACCTGCGGGAGAACTGGACCCTGGTGACGCTCCAGGAGGAGCTGGAGCGGGAACGGCGGCTGGTCGCGCGGTACGCCGAGGCGCTGGAGGCGATGACCAAGTCCCGTGACCTGTACAAGGAGGCCGCCGAGCAGGCCCTGGAGGCACTGGCCGCCTACCGTGACGTCCCCGCGCCCGCCCTCCCGCCGCAGCGGCCCGCGTCCCGCACGCCGGGCGCGTTGCAGCAGCTGACCCGGACGTTCGAGCGGCTGAGGTTCACCCCCAAGGGCCGGCAGCAGCCCACGCCCGTCCCGCAGGACCCGGCGCACAGCGCACCGGATGCACCGGGCGCACCGGGCACATCGGCGGAGAACGACGGCACCGAGCCCGCCGACGGCACGGACCGGTCGTCGTAGTCGAGCGGGTGGGGCCAGCAGCCGTCGCAGCGGACACGGCGCGGCCGGACAGTCGCCGTAGCCGTACCGTTGCACTCGGAGGGAGGCGGGATGGATTCCACCACCGCCCTGCTGGTGATCGGCGCCGTCGTCGCGGCGGTGCTGCTCGCCGTCGCGCTCGGCCTGCTGGTACGGCTGGTCCGCGCCCGGCGCACGCTGCGGCGGGCCGGGCTGCCGACGGGGCCGCGCTGGGTGTTCTGGGGCGCGGTCGCCTATCTGCTGCTGCCCACCGACCTGCTGCCCGACCCCGTCTACCTGGACGACATCGCCGTCCTGCTGCTCGCCCTGCGCAGCCTGCGCGCCGCCCGGCCGCTGCCGCCCGGCCCCACCGAGCGCTGAACGGCCGCCCCAGGCCTCATCATGGAGCGATGCAGACCGAGTTCACCGGTATACCCGGTACGCCGAAGGCTCCGGACGTGGCCGTGGTCGTCGATGTCATGCGGGCGTTCACCGTGGCCGCCTGGGCGTTCCGGCGCGGTGCCGAGCGGATCGTCTTCGCCGGTACGCAGGAGGAGGCGCTGGAGCTGAAGGCCCGTCACCCGGGCTGGCTCGCCTTCCAGGACGGCGCGCCGGTGCCGGGGTTCGACCTGGCCAACTCACCCGCGATGCTGCGTTCGCTGGACGTGCGGGGCCGTACGATCGTGCAGAAGACCACCGCCGGGACGGCCGGGGCGCTCGCCGTGGCGGACGCCGGGCTGCTGCTGTGCGCGAGCTTCGTGGTGGCCGGCGCGACCGCCGAGGTGCTGCGCCGGGCCCGACCGGAGGCGGTGACCTTCGTCGTCACCGGGGACGGCGGACGGGCCGAGGAGGACCTCGCCTGCGCCGAGTACATCGCGGACCGCGTCCGGGCCGCCGACGCCGACCCCGCCCCCTACCTCGCCCGGGCCCGGTGCTCCGACGGTGCCGCGCGGCTCGCCGACGGCGTGCGGCGCGGCTGGGCCGGGGTCCACCCCGAGGACATGGCGATGTGCCTGGAGGCGGACGCCTTCCCGTTCGCCATGGCGGCCGCCCGGGTGGACGGCCGTCTGGTGCTGCGCCCGCTGCACGATGACAGCCCCGGGCCGGGCCCCGCCGGACCGGCACGACCAGCCGGCTGAGCCGGTCCGCGTTCTGCGGCAGTCCTTCGCCGCCGCCTCTCCCTGTTTCCCGTCCGTTTCTCCGTCCGCCCAGGTGCGTCGAAGGCTTCCTCTGGCGCATTCTTGCTGTGTCATCCACCCGGAGGCGCACGGGACGAGGTAGGGGCGATGACCGGGAGCGGTGGGGAGCAGGCGGTCCGTACGCGGGCCCGGCTGGCCGCGCTGCTGTCCGACACCTCCACCGGCGCGCTCGGTGCGGCCGGTGGCCGGGTGGCCGCCGTGTATCTGCGCTCCGGCACCCCGGGCCTGCTGCGCCTCGCGGCGCTCGCGGGGCTGCCCGGGCCTCTGTTCCGGCCCTGGTGGCGCGTGCACGTCGACCGCGCCTTCCCCGTCGCCGACGCCTACCGCCTCGGCGTGCCCGTGGTGCTGGCGAACGCCACCGAGACGGTGCGCCGGTATCCGCAGTTCGCCGCGGGCCTGCCCTTCCCGTTCGGTTCGGTGCACGTGCCGGTGCCGGGCGGGAGCGAGCCGCTGGGGGTGCTCATGGTGCTGCGCCCGGCGGCGCCGGACACCGGGGACGAGCTGCTGGACCGGGACCTGCTCGACAGGCTCGCCGAAGGCCTGGGCGCCGAGCTGGTCGGGCTGGCCGACGGCGACCCGGCCGCGGTGGTCTGGGACGGTGAGCCGCTGTGCGTACGGCCGCCCGCGAACCGGCCCGCGCAGGCCGTCGTGGCCCGGTTCGGCTGGGATCCCGTCACCTCGGTGGTGCGCGCGGACGACCGGCTGCACGCCCTGCTCGGGCTGCCCCCCGGCGACTTCGAGAGGACGGACACGGCGCTCGCCGACGCGCTGACCCCGCACGACGCGCACCTGGTCCTGGCCGCGCTGCGCGGCGCCGCGGCCGGCAAGCCGCCCGCCGCCCCGCTGAGCCTGCGGGCGCGGGACGGCACGCTGCGGCTGCTGGACGTGTGGCCGGCCGCCGAGGGCGGGGCCGGGGAGCAGGTCGCCGGAGTGGTCGTCGCCCCGGGGGCCGCCGTCTCCGCGGACGGCGCGGCCGACCTGCTGCCGCAGGGCGTGTTCTGCCTGGACCGGCTGGGGCTGATCGTGTACGTCAACGAGGCAGCGGCCCGGCTGGCCGGCCGGGACCGGGAGTGGCTGCTCGGGCGCCCGTTGTGGGAGGCGATGCCGTGGCTGACCGGTGCGCCGTTCGACGACCATCTGCGCGGCGCGCTGCTGTCCCCGGGGCCGGTGCACTTCCATGTGCGCCGCCCGGCCGGGGAGCGCGGCGAGCCCGGTGCGGGCGACTGGCTCGCCGTGTCGGTGCACTGCGGCGAGGACCTGCTGAGCTGCACGCTCGTCCCGGCCAGCCGCGTGGACGCACCGGTCGCGCCGCCCGCCGAGGAGCCCGTCCTGGAGGACCCGGTGGTGACGGGCGGCCCGATGGCGCCGCTGTACCGGCCGATCGCCCTCGCCATCGCGCTGACGGACGCGGTGACCGCCCGCCAGGTGTCGGCCGTGGTGGTGCAGGAGCTGCTGCCCGCGTTCGGCGGCGGGTGCCTCGCCATCTACCTGCTCCAGGAACGGCACCTTTATCTCGCCTGGGAGAGCGGCTTCCCGCACGGGTTCCTCAACCAGTTCGAGGGGGTCGGCCTGGACGCCCGACTGCCGGGCGTGGAGTGCCTGACCACGGGCAGACCGCTGTTCTTCGAGTCGATGCAGCAGCTGGCGGCCGCCTACCCGGGCATCCCGCTGGACGCGGACGAGGGCGCCCGCGCCTTCCTGCCACTGATCGCCTCGGGGCGGCCGGTGGGCTCGTGCATCCTCGGCTTCGACCGCCCGCGCGGCTTCAGCACCGAGGAGCGCACGGTCCTCGCCGCGCTCGCCGGGCTGATCGCGCACGCCATGGAGCGCGCCCAGCGCTACGACAGCGAGGCCGCCCTCGCCCGCGGCCTGCAGCAGGCGCTGCTGCCCCGCCGGCTGTCGACGCATCCGCGGGTGGAGACGGCCGGGCGGTACCTGCCGGGCACCCAGGGCATGGACGTGGGCGGTGACTGGTACGACGTGGTCGAGGCGGGTGACGGGCTGGCGCTCGTGATCGGCGACGTGCAGGGGCACGGGGTGCAGGCGGCGGCCACCATGGGGCAGCTGCGCAGTGCCGTACGGGCGTTCGCGCTGGGCGACCGGCCGCCCGACGAGGTGCTGAGCGGCACCAACCACCTGCTGATCGACCTCGACCCCGGCCAGTTCGCCAGCTGCTGCTACCTGCGGCTGGACCCCGCCACCGGCCGTGCCCGGATCGCCCGGGCGGGACATCCGCCACCGCTGCTGCGCTTCCCCGATGGACGGACCCGGCTGCTGGACGTCCCGGGCGGGGTCGTCCTGGGGGTGGATCCGCGGGCCCGGTACCCGGTGGCCGAGCTGCTGCTGGAGCCGGACGCGATCCTCGCCCTGTACACGGACGGGCTGGTGGAGCGGCCGGGCGCGGACATCGACGAGGGCATCGAGACGCTGCGGCTGGCGCTCGGCAGGGCGGGGGCCACCGCCGGGCGCCGGGGCGGGCGGTCGCTGGCCGGGGTCGCCGACCGGCTCACGGCCACCGCCCGGCACGCCACCGACCGCCCTGACGACGTGGCGCTGCTGCTCGCCGCCCGCCGTTCGGTCCCGGTACGCCGCCGGTGAGCGGATCGTGCCGTCCGATCGGCGGCAATCACCTCGGGTGACAGTCTCGCCGGAGCGGGCCGGGCAGTGTAGACATGGGCACATGGTGCGACTGTCCGGCCGGAGCACGACCCGGCCGCCCCGTCCGTCCGAGCCGCCACGCGCCTCGGAGGGCCCGCGGCCGCAGGGCCCGGCCGGGAACGGCGGCGGGCCCGGGGCGCTGCGGTCGGTGGTGACCGGGCGCAGCGTCGCCGGACAGGTGTTCGTCCTCCAAGTGGTGATCGTGCTGCTGCTGGTCGTCTCGGCGGTGGTGGCGCAGGTGCTCCAGGTACGGCACGACACCGACCTGGAGGCCCAGAACCGCTCGCTCGCCGTCGCCCAGTCGTTCGCGAACGCGCCGGGCACGGCGGCCGCGCTGCGCGCCCCGGACCCGACGGCGCTCCTCCAGCCGAGGGCGGAGGCCACCCGCAAGGCGACCGGCGTGGACTTCGTCGTCGTGATGAACACCGACGGCGTCCGCTACACGCACCCCAAACCCGACCGCATCGGCAAGAAGTTCGTCGGCACGATCGGCCCCGCGGTGGCCGGCGGCACGGTCGTGGAGCACGTCAACGGCACCATAGGCCCACTGGTGCAGGTGGTCGTGCCGGTGAAGGACCAGGCCGGCAAGGTGGTGGGCCTGGTGTCGGCGGGCATCACCACCGCGCACGTGGGCGGTGCCGCCAACCAGCAGCTTCCCCTGCTGCTCGCGGCGGCAGCGGCGGCGCTCGCCCTGGCCACCGGGGGCACGGCCCTGGTCAGCAGGCGTCTGCTGCGCCAGACGCATGGCCTCGGGCCGTACGAGATGACCCGGATGTACGAGCACCACGACGCGGTGCTGCACGCGGTCCGGGAGGGTGTGCTGATCGTCGGCGACGGGGGCCGGCTGCTGCTCGCCAACGACGAGGCGCACCGGCTGCTGGCCCTGCCCGAGGACGCCGAGCGGCGCAGCGTGCTGGAGCTGGGTCTGGACGACGAGACGGCGGCGCTGCTGGCCTCGGGCCGGGTGGCCACGGACGAGGTGCACCTGGTCAAGGACCGGCTGCTGGCGATCAACCAGCGGCCCACCGATGTGCGCGGCGGCCCGGCCGGCAGTGTCACCACGCTGCGCGACTCCACCGAGCTGCGCGCCCTGTCGGGCCGGGCGGAGGTGGCGCGCGAGCGGCTGAACATGCTGTACGACGCCGGGGTGGGCATCGGCACCAGCCTGGATGTGACCCGTACCGCCGAGGAACTGGCCGGGCTGGCGGTGCCCCGGTTCGCGGACTACGCGACCGTGGACCTCTTCGACGCGGTCCTGCACGGCGAGGAGCCCAAGCCGGGCACGGCGCTGCGCCGGGCCGCCTGTGCCGGAATCCGCGAGGACGCCCCGCTGTATCCGGTGGACGAGCGGATCCGGTTCGTGGCCACCTCGCCGCAGGCGCGCAGCGTGACGACCGGGCAGTCGGTCCTGGTGCCCCGGCTGCGCGAGGCGCCCGGCTGGCGCGCGCAGAACCACGAGCGCACCGACCGGGTGCTGGACTACGGCATCCACTCGCTGATCACCGTGCCGCTCCGGGCGGGCAGCCTGGTGCTGGGCGTGGCGAACTTCTGGCGTTCGGAGAAGCCGCAGCCGTTCGACTCCGAGGAGCTGGCGCTCGCCGAGGAGCTGGTCGCGCGGGCGGCGGTGTCCATCGACAACGCCCGCCGGTACACCCGCGAGCACAGCATGGCGGTCACCCTCCAGCGCAGTCTGCTGCCGCGCTCGCTGCCGGAGCAGGGCGCGCTGGAGATCGCCTACCGGTATCTGCCGGCGCAGGCCGGGGTGGGCGGGGACTGGTTCGACGTGCTGCCGCTGTCCGGTGCCCGGGTGGCGCTGGTGGTGGGGGACGTGGTGGGGCACGGGCTGCACGCGGCGGCCACCATGGGCCGACTGCGCACGGCGGTGCACAACTTCTCCGCGCTGGATCTGCCGCCCGACGAACTCCTCGGTCTGCTGGACGAGTTGGTGGGCCGGATCGACCAGGACGAGACCGCGGCGGACGGCTCCGCGGCGATCGCCGGCGCGACCTGTCTGTACGCGGTGTACGACCCGGTGGCGCGGCGGTGCAGCGTGGCCCGGGCCGGTCATCCGCCGCCCGCGCTGGTGCACCCCGACGGCCGGGTGGAGTTCCCGGAGGTGCCGGCCGGGCCGCCGCTGGGTCTGGGCGGGCTGCCGTTCGAGGCGGCCGAGCTGGAGCTGGCGGAGGGCAGCCGGCTGGTGCTGTACACCGACGGGCTGGTGGAGGACCGGGAACGGGACATCGACGTCGGTCTGGAGCTGCTGAGCGACGCGCTGAGCGGCACGCCGGGCGCCTCGCCGGAGGAGACCTGCCGTGCCGTGCTGGGCCGGCTGCCGGCCCGGCCGAGCGACGACGTCGCGCTGATCGTCGCCCGGACCCGGGTGCTGGGCGGCGACCGGGTCGCCGAGTGGCAGGTGCCGTCGGACCCGGCGGCGGTGTCCGAGGTGCGGTCGGCGGTGACCCGGCAGCTCGCCGACTGGGGCCTGGAGGAGCTGGGCTTCACGACGGAGCTGATCCTGAGCGAGCTGGTCACCAACGCCATCCGCTACGGGCGCGGTCCCATCGGCGTACGGCTGCTGCGCGAGCGGACACTGATCTGCGAGGTGTCCGACCGGAGCACGACCTCCCCGCATCTGCGGTACGCGGCGACCACCGACGAGGGCGGCCGGGGCCTGTTCCTGGTCGCCCAGCTCGCCGAGCGCTGGGGCACCCGCTACACCCCCGACGGCAAGATCATCTGGGCGGAACAGCCACTGCCGTGACGTACGCCGGGGTCGCACCCGGGGGATCCCGGCACCGGGCCCGGCGGACGGCGCGCATGCGGTCCGCCGGGCCCGTTCCGGGTTACCGGTTCGCGTGAGCGGAGGAGGCGGTCAGCCGCTCAGTCGCTCGCGCAGCAGCTGCTTCCCCATCTCCGCGCCCTTGCGGCTGTCCGCCTGTGCCTTGTGGAACAGGTCCACGAGCTCGTTGTCCTTGTCGCGTTCGGCGTCCTGGATGTACGTCTCCAGGCGCAGGGCGTTGTCCAGGCACGCCTCCACGTACCAGATCAGGTCGTAGTTCTTGTCGCGCGTACCGGTGACGCCGCCGGTCTCGCTGGTGCTGGTCATACGGGGTCTCCTCCTTCTGTCGACCCTGCGTCGTTCTCCTTCCGGAGACCTCCGGGTACCCGTACGACCTGCGGACACACCGCCCCGATGGTCAGCCGAGGGCGCGGTCGAGGTTGAAGGCGGCGCTGATCAGGGACAGGTGCGTGAAGGCCTGCGGGAAGTTCCCCTGCTGCTCGCCGGTCCGGCCGATCTCCTCCGCGTACAGACCGAGGTGGTTGGCGTAGGTGAGCATCTTCTCGAAGGCCAGCCGGGCCTCGTCGAGCCGGCCGGCCCGCACCAGCGCCTCGACGTACCAGAAGGAGCAGATGGAGAAGGTGCCCTCGTCGCCGCGCAGTCCGTCGGGGCTGGCCTGCGGGTCGTAGCGGTAGACCAGGGAGTCGGAGACCAGGTCCTCGGTGAGGGCGTCCAGGGTGGACAGCCACTTGGGGTCGGTGGGGGCGACGAACTTGGCGAGCGGCATCATCAGCAGCGAGGCGTCCAGCACGTCGCCGCCCTCGTACTGCACGAAGGCGGCGCGCCGCTCGGACCAGCCGCGGTCCATGATCCGCCGGTAGATCGCGTCGCGGGACTGGCGCCAGCGCCGGTGATCGGCGGGCAGACCACGACGGTTGGCGAGGCGGATGGCCCGCTCGATCGCCACCCAGCACATCAGCCGCGAGTACAGGAAGTTCTTGCGGCCGCCCCGGGTCTCCCACACGCCCTCGTCGGGCTGGTCCCAGTGGGCGCACACCCATTCGACCAGACGGCACACGTCGTCCCACTGCTGGCTGGAGATCGGCTGGGCCCACTTGTCGTACAGGTAGATCGAGTCGATCAGGGCGCCGTAGATGTCCAGCTGGAGCTGGCCGGCGGCGCCGTTGCCGACCCGGACCGGGGCGGAGCCCTGATGGCCCTCCAGGTGCGGCAGTTCGCGCTCGGGCAGGTCGGCGCGGCCGTCGATGCCGTACATGATCTGCAGCGGGGGCGTGCCGTCGGCGCCGTCGCAGGGGCTGACGTGCGTGGTCAGGAAGCGCATGAAGGCCTCGGCCTCGCCGGCGAAGCCGAGCCGCAGCAGCGCGTAGACGGCGAAGGCGGCGTCCCGCACCCACACGTACCGGTAGTCCCAGTTCCGCTCGCCGCCGAGCTGCTCGGGCAGGCTGGTGGTGGGGGCGGCGACGATGGCGCCGGTCGGCGCGTAGGTGAGCAGCTTCAGGGTGAGCGCGGAGCGGTGCACCATCTCGCGCCAGCGGCCCCGGTACCGGGACTGGTGCAGCCAGCGCCGCCAGTAGGCGACCGTGGCGTTGAACTCGTGCTCGGCCTCGGCGCGGGCACAGCCGCGGGGGGCCACCGCCTCGCCGACCTGGTCGAGGGCGAACACCGCGGTCTCGCCCTCGCCCAGCTTGAAGTCGGCGCGGGCGTCCCGGGCATCGCACTCCAGGGCGACCGTGGAGGTCAGCGACAGGGACAGCACGGCGGACTCGAAGACGACGGTGCCGTCCAGGTTGCGCAGGGTGTGCGGGGCCGCGCCGTAGTCGAACCGCGGGGCGACCAGCACCCGGAAGGGGACGGTGCCGCGCACGCACACCACGCGCCGGATCAGGCGGTGCCGGGCCGCCTCGCCCGGCCCGGCCGCGCTGTCGGAGGTGACCGGCATGAAGTCCTGCACCTCGCCGACGCCGTCCTCGGTGAAGAACCGGGTGATCAGTACGTTGGTGTCGGGGAAGTAGAACTGCTTGGCACGCGCGGGTACGGCGGCGGCCAGCTCGAAGCTGCCGCCGCGCTCGGCGTCGAGGACGGCCGCGAAGACGCTGGGCGAGTCGAAGGACGGACAGCAGTACCAGTCGATCGTGCCGTTCGAGCCGACCAGGGCCACACTGCGCAGGTCGCCGATGAGTCCGTGCTCGGCGATGGGCAGGTAGCGGGCGCGGAGGCGGACGTCCTCGGGAAACGGGGTCTCGGCCATCTGCGGCCTCCCGGTGAGCGGTGCGAGATGGATTCCAGCTTAGGAGTGTGTGCTCTCCGGTGGCGTGGGAAGGCGCTGCGGGGAATGGTGAGAGTGTGCCCCGTTCGGCGGCACCGGCACGGATGCGGTCATCCGGACCGAGGAGGAGGCATCATGTCGACGATCACACCCGACGAATCCCGGTCGTCCGACGACCACTGCACCCCGGACGCCCTGCTCCACTCCGCTCCCTCCAGGGATGTCACCCCGGAGGACCTGGTGATGGCGGCGGGCAGGGACGTCACACCGAAGAACCTCGACTGGGCCCGCCGCAAGATGGAGAAGGAGGGCCCGACAGCCATCGAGAGGCTGCTGCCGTAGGGCGGTCCGGGGCGAGCAGAGGGTTTCCCTGTGTCAACGGGGGCAGGGAGACCCACCCAAGGGGGCGCGGGGAACTGCGCGGCGACCACACCCGCCCCGCGCCCGGGGGAGGTCACCGAGTCCACGGAGGGCGAGAACGCGTCGGCTCGTGCGCGGGATGCGCACCCCTGCGCGGACCGGTGCCGTCGGTCGAGCGGCTCAGGGTTCCTCCTCGACCACGTGCACGGCCGCCTCTTCCGCGCCCGCCGCTCCCCCGTCGACGCCCACGTCCCGCGCGACCTCCTCCTTGGTGGTGTCGGTGTGCGCGCCCTCGTCCGGGGCGACCAGGCGGCCGGCCCGGGACGCGCCCGCCTGGGGGTCGAGGGGCTCGCCCTCGCCGCCGGGCAGGTCGCCGATGTCGTCACCGGTTGGTGCGGTCGCCTCCGGGACCTCCTGGCGGAGCCGTTCGTCCAGGGTCTCCCCGGCGTGCTGCTCGGCGGCGGTGGTGCCCTGCTTGGTGACGGCGAGGGGGCGTTCGGGCGGGGAGTAGCCCTCGTCGAGGACGTCGTCGTAGGTGCGCTCGTCGACCGCGTCCTGGAGGTCCAGGGGGCCCGCGTCCGCCTGTTCCTCGTTGCTTCCGGTGGGCTGGTAGACGTCGTCCGCCATCGGGCTCGGCTCGGACTGCTGGTCGCTCATGGTCGCCTCCCTCTGGGCTCGCGGGCGGTCCCGGTCCGCGTTTCCCACAAGCGCGGCGCTAACCCCGCCCGCACGCGGAGGGATCAGCGGTGCGCTGGAGGTGACGAGGGTCAGGACCCCGACTGCTCCGCCGGGGCCAGGTTCCGCGTCCACTTCTCCTCGATCCGGCCCGCCTTCCACACCAGCAGGGCGATCGCCCAGGTGGCGAAGAACAGGCCGACGATGACGAAGCCGACGGTGTTGAGGTCGAGGCCGGAGATCCAGTCCCAGAAGGCGCCGTGCAGGTGCATCTTGTCGGCGAGGAGGCCGAGGAGTTCCACGGTGCCGATGATGAGGGCGACGGCGACGGACAGGCCGGTGATGGTGAGGTTGTAGTAGACCTTGCGGACCGGCTTGGAGAAGGCCCACTCGTAGGCGAAGTTCATGAACGAGCCGTCGATCGTGTCCAGCAGGGACATGCCGGCCGCGAACAGGACGGGCAGGCAGAGGATCGCGTACCAGGGCAGGCCCGAGGCGGCACCGGAACCGGCGAGGACCAGCAGGGCGATCTCCGTCGCGGTGTCGAAGCCGAGGCCGAACAGCAGGCCCAGCGGGTACATCTGCCACGGCTTGCTGATCGAGCCGGTGACCCGGCCCAGCAGGCGGTTCATGAAGCCGCGGTTGTTCAGCTGCGTCTCCAGCGCGGCCTCGTCGTAGGCGCCGGAGCGCATCTGCCGGAACACCTTCCAGATGCCGGCCAGGATGACGAGGTTGATGCCGGCGATGAGGTAGAGGAAGGTGCCGGAGACCGTCGTACCGATCAGGCCGGTGACCTCGTGGAGGTGCGAGTTGTCGTTCTCCACCGGGCCGGCCAGGGTCTTCATGCCGAGCGAGAGCAGCAGGGCGAGCCCGAAGACGATGCTGGAGTGGCCGAGGGAGAACCAGAAGCCGACCGACAGCGGGCGCTGTCCCTCGCCCATGAGCTTGCGGGTGGTGTTGTCGATCGCCGCGATGTGGTCGGCGTCGAAGGCGTGCCGCATGCCGAGGGTGTACGCGGTCACGCCGATGCCGATGCCGAAGGACTCCTTGCCCACGCTGAAGTGCTGCGGCGCGATGATGCCGACCAGGGTGCCCCAGCCGATGACGTGCAGGGCCAGCACGAAGCCCGCCATCCCGCCGACCCTGATCCACTCCTGGCGCGTCATGGAGCCGCGGACACGCCGCCAGGCCGAGCGCCTGGCGTCGGCCTGGACGGGGAGGGACGGAGCGGATTCGGGGGCGGCCGTCATCGGGTGGTGCTTCCTTACGCTGTGCGGGAACGGCTGCGCTGCGCAACCCTGCGCCATGATCCCGTACTTGCAATGAATGCGCAATAGCGACCGCCGGGCCCTCTACGCCGACAGCATGCCCCGGCCCAGCCAGTCCTTGCTGTCCCGGACGCCGGGCAGGGCGAAGAAGTAGCCGCCGCCCGTCGGGGAGATGTAGTCCACCAGGGGCTCGTCGATCAGCCGGCTCTGCACGGCCTCGAACTGGCGCTTGACGTCCTGGTTGTAACAGCAGAAGACCAGGCCCATGTCGAGGTTGCCGACGTTGTCCACGCCGCGGTCGTAGTTGTAGCCGCGGCGCAGGATGCGGGAGCTGTCGGTCTCGGCCTTGCGCGGGTTGGCGAGGCGGATGTGGGCGTCCAGCGGGATCGCGGTGCCGTGCGGGTCCTTGGCGTAGTTGGGGACGTCGGTCTCCTTGGCGCCGTCGAGGGGCGCGCCGGTGTCCTTGCGGCGGCCGAACATCTTCTCCTGCTCGGTGAGCGAGACCCGGTCCCAGAACTCGACCAGCATCCGGATGATCCGGATGACCTGGTAGCTGCCGCCCTTGGTCCAGGCGGGCTCGCCCTGGCCGTCGCCGACCCAGATCAGCTTGTCCGTCTCGCGCGCGGAGGTGACGTCCGGGTTGGCGATGCCGTCCTTGAAGCCGAGCAGGTTGCGCTGGGCGCCGGTGGGGCGCGGTGCGTTCTGGAAGCCGTCGATGCGCCACTTGATCTGCATGGCGCCGCGGGTGTGCCGGGCGATGTCGCGCAGCGCGTGCAGCACGGTGTCCGTGCTCTGGGCGCAGATCTGCAGGGACAGGTCGCCGTGGCATTCGGCGGCGTTCAGGTTGTCGTTGGGGAAGGTCCGCATCGGGGTGAGCCGGGCGGGCCTGGCCTTGGCGAGGCCGTAGCGGTCGTCGAAGAGGGAGGCGCCGACGCCGACGGTGACGGTGAGGGCGTCGGAGGGGACCTCGGGGCCGAGGATGCCGTTGTCGGAGGGCGGCGCGCCGACACCCAGGTCGGTGGGTGCGCCCCCGGAGGTGAGGAAGCGGGCCCGCTCGGTGATGGTCCTCAGCAGGTCGGTCAGGCCCTTGCGGTCGTCGGCGATGACGTCCAGGGAGACGAACGTGGCGGCCGCCGGCGCCGGAGTGATGATCCCGGCCTGGTGGGCGCCGTGGAAGGGGACCTTGGCCGAGCCGTCCGGGCCACTGCCCTGGGCCTGGGCCGTGCCGCCGCTCTCGCCGAGGGCGAAGCCGCCGCCGGCCAGGACCGCTCCGGCGGCACCGGCACCCAGCGCGGTCCGCACGAAGGAGCGGCGGGCGGGGCCGACGGGGCAGGCCGACGGTTCGGCAGTGGACATCGCAGGGTTCCCTTCGGGGTGCGGGTGCGCGGACGTCATCCGGCGGGCATCGGGCATCGGGCGTTCTTCCGTCATCAGGCGGACTTCCGGATCTCGAGCAGGTCCGGGATCGGGGCGAGGTCCTCCAGCAGCTGGCCGGTGGCGCCGTTCAGCCGCTGCCGGTCGGCCTGGGCGAGCCGGTCCACGGGCGTCCAGCGGGTGCCGTCGTGGGCGGCGTCCAGCAGCTTCTGCACACGGGCGATGTCCGCGTCGACCGTCGGGAGCAGCTTCGGGGCGCGGCTGGTGAGCAGCGGCTCGAGGACGGTGAGCAGCTCGCGGGTGCCGCTGAGGTTGGCGTCGGCGGTGGCGAGGTTGGTGCCGCTGCCCTCGTCGGTGTCGCCGGTCAGCTCGAACTGGAGGGTGTTCTCCAGGATCTCGTGCGCGCGCAGCGGCAGGTCGCCGGGGTCGAAGTCCTGGCCCGGGAAGGCCTTCTGCAGCCCGGCGGCGTCGGCGGCGAGCTGCCGGGCCGGGGCGGTCAGGTCCTTGGCGGACTGGCCGTGCCACAGGCCGTACTCGAGGCGGAGGAAGCCGGTGAAGTCCTTGTCCCGTTCGCCGTCCGGCAGTCCGTCGGCCCGGCCGTCGATCTTCTGGTCGTAGTCCTCGAAGGTGCCGTAGGCGGCGCCGAGGGAGGCGTAGGTGCGGTGCGCGGTGAGCCAGTCCGTGCGGGCCTTGTCCAGGTGGCCGTGCTCGATGTCGTCGGCGAGGGTGCGGGTCTGGGTGACGAGGGTGCCCAGGCCCTGGCCGACGTACGCCTTGTACGCCTTCAGGGGGGTCGCGAGGTCCTGTTCGGAGACGGGGACGACGGGCTTGGCCGCGCCGCCGCCGCTGACGGTGACCGCCCTGGAGGTGACGGCCTTGCCGCCGGTGGGGACGCAGCGCCAGGCGTAGGTGCCGCCGGCGACGGTGGCGACGAGGTCGCGGGTGGTGCCGGGGGCGAGGCCCTCTATCTCGCCGTAGACCGCGCTGGTCGACGGGTCGATGAGGTACACCTCGGAGGTCTTGCCGCCGGTGTTGTGCATCTGGAAGGTCTGCCGGCCGGGCCTGGGCGCAGTGAAGCCCTTGCCGCACTCGGTCTCGGAGACGGCGACAGTCTGGTCGCCGGCGGGCTTGGGCTTGGCGAGGGCGACGACCAGTCCGGCGATCACGGCGGGTACGGCGACCACGGCGGCGGGCAGCACCCAGACCGGCCGACGACGCTCGGGCCGGCCGGCCTTCGGCTCCTGCCCGGGGCGTTCCTTCGCCGGCTTCGGGGCCGTGGCCCGCACGCCGCGCACGAACAGGGTCATCACGACGGCCAGGTAGGCGACGTAGGCCACCACCTGGAGCCAGGTCATGGTGGGGTTGAGATTGAGGACGCCCTGGATCAGGGTGCTGTACCAGGAGCCGGCGTCGACGCTGCTCGCCAGGTCGACCGCGTAGGCGGTCTTGCCGGGCAGCACGCCGCCCTCCTGCAGGTCGCGCAGGCCGTAGCCGAGGACGCCCGCGGCGATGACGATCAGGACGGCGCCGGTGGCGGTGAAGAACTTCGTCAGGTTGATCTTCAGCACCCGCCGGTACAGGCCCCAGCACAGGCCCGCCGCGAGGACGAGGCCGATGCCGGCGCCGGTCAGCGGTCCGGCCGACTCGCCGGCCGCCTGCGCCGTGGTCCACAGGAACAGGGCGGTCTCCAGGCCCTCACGGCCGACCGCGAGGAAGGAGGTGAGGACCAGCACGCCGGAGCCCATGGCGAGGGCGCCGGTCACCTTCTCCTTCAGCTCGCCGGAGAGGCCGCGGGCCGAGCGGCGCATCCAGAACACCATGGCGGTGACGAAGGCGACGGCGATCACGCTGAGGGTGCCGCCGAACGCCTCCTGGGCGGTCTGCGGCATGGACGCGGCGGTGAAGGTGAGCACCGCGCCGAAGCTCATCGCCACGGCGACGGCGGCCAGGACGCCGGTCCAGACCTGGGGCAGCCGCGAGCGCGCCTCGGCCCGCACCAGGGTGGCGACCAGGATGGAGACGATGAGTCCGGCTTCCAGTCCCTCCCTGAGTCCGATCAGGAAACTCGGAAACGCGTCGTCCCACATGCCCTGCTGCCCTCCCTGTTAGTTAGTGAAGGCATACCTTACCTTCGTGACCATGATGACGATGACCATGCAGTCGGCCAGTCATGAGTAAGTAATGGCCGGGCAAAGTCCGGGAACGTTCGCCGCTCCCGGTTCGTTTGTGGTCCGACAGACCGTCTACAAATGTGTAGTCGGATCTTTTCGGAGCCCAAGTCACAGTCGAAGGAAAGGGCGTACGGCGATGGCCACTCCCCCCCACCTGGCGTCGCAGCTCGCGGTCAACGTGCTCGACGCCCACTCGCTGCTCGCCGCCTTCGGCGTGCTCGGCGTCGGCGTGGTGATGTTCGCCGAGACGGGGCTGCTGATCGGATTCTTCCTGCCCGGAGACTCGCTGCTGTTCACGGCCGGGCTGCTGTGCACGGGCAAGGCCGACAGCGCGGTGCACCTCTCGCTCGGGCCGCTGCTCGTCGCGGCGGCCGTCGGCGCGCTGGCGGGGGCGCAGTGCGGGTTCCTGCTCGGCCGGAAGGCGGGCGGGGCGCTGCTGGCCCGCAGCCGCTCGGCCAAGCTGCGTGAGGGCGCGCAGCGCGCCGAAGAACTGCTGGAGCGGTACGGACACGCGAAGGCGATCGTGCTGGCCCGCTTCATCCCCGTGGTGCGCACGGTGCTGAACCCGCTGGCGGGCGCGCTCGAGGTCCCGGCCCGGACCTTCACCCTCTGGCAGGTGGCGGGCGGGCTGGTGTGGAGCCTCGGTCTCACCCTCGCCGGATACGCGCTGGGCTCCTCGATCCCGAACATCGACAAGTACCTGCTGCCGGTGATCGCGCTGATCGTCGTCCTGTCCCTGCTCCCGCTCGCCGCCGAGGTGCTGCGCTCCCGCAGGGCGGCCAAGGGGGAGGCCCGCTGATGCCTCCCGCCCCACCGGTCTCCTCGGTCGACGACACCCTCACCGTGCGGCCGGCGTACGGCCTGGCGGGGCGGCCGGCGGGCGCCTGGCTGCGCCCGCTGCCGGGGGCGGGAACTCCATGAAGCCCGGGAACATCGCCGAGCGGGCGGGCACGGTGGCCCTGGGCGCCTGGATGGCCTTCGCCGCGCTGGCCGCCGTGCTGGTGAGCGACCAGGGCGACCCGCTCGGCCCGGACCATGGCCTGCTGTCCTGGTCCGTCGGACACCGGCCGCCGGTCGCGCTGGCGGTGGCCCGCGGCCTGACCGCCACGGGCACGGGTGCCGTGCCGTACGTGCTGGTGGTCCTGGCCGGACTGATCGCGGCCCGCACCGGGCGGCAGCGGCTGCCGGCCGTGCTGCTCGGCGTGGTCTGCCTGGGCGCGGGCCAGGCGGTGCGGTACGGCGTGATGGAGCTGGTCACCAGGGCCCGGCCGCCCCGGTACGACTGGCAGACCCACGCCTCCGGCTGGTCCTTCCCCTCCGGTCACACCACCACGGCCGCGCTGACGGCAGGACTGCTGATCACGGCCCTGTGCCTGCGTGCGCCGCGCGGCAGGACCGCGCTCTGTCTGCTGGTCGCGTGCTGGGGGGCGGGGGTCGGGCTGACCCGTGTCCTCCTGGGCGTGCACTGGTTCACGGACGTGGTCGGCGGCTGGCTCTTCGCCGTCGGCTGGCTCGGCGTCTTCGTCTGCGCGGTGGCCCGGTGGCTGCCCGGGCGATACCTCCCCCGTGCCCCGGAGCCGGGCACACCCCACCCGGACGACACGGCCGACGGGCCGGTGGAGAGACATGCGCCCCAGGATCCTCATCGTCGAGGACGATCACGCCCTGCGTGACGTGCTGCGCCGTGGTCTGCAGGACGAGGAGTTCGACACGGTCTGCGCCGGTGACGGCGCCACCGCCCTGCGGCTGGCCACACCGGACGTGGCCGCCGTCGTACTGGACGTCGGCCTGCCCGACGCCGACGGCCGCGACGTCTGCCAGGCGATGCGGGCGGGCGGCTTCCTCTCCCCGGTCCTCTTCCTGACCGCGCGGCAGGGCCTGGCGGACCGCTTGTCCGGCTTCTCGGCCGGCGGGGACGACTATCTGCCCAAGCCCTTCCACCTCGCTGAACTGGCCGCCCGGCTGCGCGCCGCGCTGCGCCGGTCGGCGCCCCCGCCGGTCCCGGCCGCCGCGGACGGACTCGTGCTGGACGCCGTCCGGCACAGCGCCACCGTGTCCGGCCGCCGCGTCGACCTCACGCCGACGGAGTTCCGGCTGCTGGCGGCGCTCGCCGCGGCCGGCGGGGAGCTGGTGCGCCGCTGCGAACTGCTGCGCGCGGGTTGGCCGGAGGGGGCGCAGGTCAGCGACAACACGCTGGACCAGTATCTGACCCGCCTGCGCCGCAAGCTGCGCGCGGCGGGCAGCGAGCGGACCATCGCCACCGCGCGGGGGATCGGCCACCGCCTGGCATGAGACCGCCGCGCAGCGGCGATCACCGCTCCCCCACCTCGCGCGACGCGCCCTGCGCGGCCGGGTGTTCCGCCGGGGCGGATCCAGGGCGGTGCTGGCGGATCCGGGGCGGTGCTGCGGTACGGCGGCGGTCGGCCGACGGGCTGCCCACGCGCTCCCCCGCCCACCTCCTGACCGCCCGGTGACGGCCCCTGACCGTCGGCTGACCGCCCTGACCACCGGCGGCCGCTCCGCGTCGCCCGGACCGGCCGCAGGAACCACCGCGTCAGCCGGTCCGCTCGGCCGGCCTCTGCTCGGTGAGGTCCTCGCGGGTCACCGAACGCATCATGAGCACCTGGCGCGGCACCCGGTCAGGACGCGGCGTGCGGTCCGTCCGGGCGGGCGGTGCGCTGCCGGACCGTCTCCCGGCTCAGTTCCCCGGTCTCCGACTCCGGCAGCCGCTCGAAGCCGTCCGCCGTGATCACGGAGACGACGGGGAAGATACGGCGGTTCACATCGGGGCCGCCGGTGGCCGAGTCGTCGTCCGCCGCGTCGTAGAGCGCCTGCAGTGCGGCGAGGACGGCCTCACGCCGGGTGAGGCCCGGCCGGTACAGCTTCTTCAGGGCGCCGCGGGCGTACGGGGAGCCGGAGCCCTCGGCGTAGAAGTCGTCCTTCTCGTACAGGCCGCCGGCCGCGTCGAAGCCGAAGATGCGGCCGCGGCCGCCGTCGGGCGCCGTGAGGTCGTACCCGGCGAGCCGCGGGACGACGGCGAGGCCCTGCATGGCCTGGGCGAGGTTCTGCCGGATCATGGCCGCGAGCCGGGTCGCCTTGCCCGCCAGGGTCATCGGGGTGCCCTCGATCTTCTCGAAGTGCGTGAGCTCGACCTGGTAGAGCCGCACCATGTCGACGGCGAGGCCGACGGTCCCGGCGAAGGCGACGGCCGTGTGGTCGTCGGCGGGGTGCACCTTCTCCAGGTCGCGCTGGGCGATCAAATGGCCCATGGTGGCCCGGCGGTCGCCGGCGATCAGCACGCCGTCGCGGTAGGTGAGGGCGAGCACGGTGGTGCCGTGCGGGAACCGGTCGGGGGCCATGCGTGCCCCGGCGGGCAGCACGGGCGCGGTGGGCAGCAGCCCGGGGCGGTGCGCGGCCAGGAACTCGGTGAAGGACGACGTCCCCGGTGTGAAGAACGCCTCGTCCGGCAGCCCCGCTGTGTCGTTCCCCGGCATGGCTCTCCCCCCTCCTGTGCGGCATGCGACACCCGACTCCTACCAGTGGTGGGCGTGCGGGAAACTCCCCGCCCTTCACAGGGCCTTGCGCCGCACCAGCACCCCGAGCACCAGCAGCCCCGGAAGCAGGGGCAGCCACACGGTGAGCAGCCGGTACCCGAGCACCGTGGAGGCGGCGGCCGCGCCGGGCGCGCCGGAGACGGTGAGGGCGAGGGCGAGCGCCGCGTCCAGGGAGCCGAGGCCGCCCGGGGTGGGCAGCAGGACGGCGGCGCTGCTGGCGGCGAGGTAGAGCAGGGCCACCTGGAGCGGGGGCAGGGGCAGTTCGACCGCCTGGGCGACGGCGACGACGACGAGGGAGTGCAGCGCGGCGAAGGCGAGGGAGCCGCCCCACAGGGCCGCGGCTCGCGCCGGGCAGGTGTGCAGGGCGCGGATGTCGGCCACTACGGCGGTGAGGGCCCGGCGGCAGCGCGCCCACCAGGGGGTGGCCGGCAGGGCCGCGAGCAGCACGAGCGCGCCGAGGGCGACGGCGAGGGTCGTGAAGGTGGGGTGCGGCGGGTGCAGCAGTCCGGGGCAGGCGGGGGCGATCAGGGCGATCAGGGCCAGGCGGACGGTGGCGCCGGCGGTGGCCTTGACGGCGAGGGCGCTGGCCGAGCGGCCCGCGGGCAGTCCGCAGCGCATCAGGAACCTGAGGTTCACCGCGCCCGCGCCGAGCCCGGCGGGCAGCAGGTGGTTGACGGCGGAGGCGGCGAACTGTGCGGCGACCAGCCGGGATCCGGGCAGCCGTCGCGGCACCGCGCCCTGCTGGGCCAGCGCCGAGGCCGCCCAGGTGCCGAGGGCCGCGGTCGCGCCGACCAGCAGCCAGCCCTGGTCGGCGCCGGCCAGCCGCCCGGCCCCGCTCTCCAGCGCGGGCCAGTGCCGGCGGGCCAGGTACAGCCCGCCGAGCAGGACGGCGAGCAGGACACCGGCGTGCCAACGGGCGTGCCGGCGGCCCGGGGACGTGAAGAGGTCCGGCGGGGACGCCGGCGGCCGTCCCCGGGTGCCCGGCGGGGAGGTCATCGGTCGCCCCCGGGTACGGAGTAGTACAGCCGCTGTGCGCCCAGCGGTTCGGACGGCCAGTCGCGGGCGTATCCGGGTGGCCGGGTTCCGTCGGGCACCAGCGCGGCGACCGGGATCCGCCGGGCGGCCTGGACGATGGCCCCCTGAGTGCTGTTGGCGTTGTGCCCGGTCGTCGCGGCCGAGGAGCAGCCGGTGTAGAACGCGACCGGGATGGCCCCGTCCCCGGTGAGCAGGCAGGGCGGGCGGACGCCGAGCCGGTGCAGCGCGGCGGCCGTGCGGGACCAGCCGCGGTGGGCCTCGGTGGTGCCGTCGACCGTGTTCTCCAGGACGGCCAGCTGCACCGCGAGGTGGCCGGCCAGTCCGAGGCACAGCAGTGCGGCGACGACCGGCCGCCAGGGCCCGCGCGGCGCCGTGACCAGGTGTGCCAGCGCGCCGGCGACCGGGAGCGCGAGCAGGGCGTAGGCCGGCAGCAGGAAGCGCGGTGCGGCGTAGCCGATCATGAACAGGTACGGGAAGGCGGCGGTGGCCGCGCAGGCGAGCGGCAGCAGCGTGGCCGTCGTCCGCCGGGCGCGGACGGCGACGACGAGCCCGAGCACGGCGAGCAGCGGCAGGACGAACCACCAGAGGGTGACCACCGGATCGGGCAGGGCGCCGGTGCACGGCCGGCACAGCGCCCGGCCGCCGAGGCTGCGCAACTGGTCGACGACGGCGAGGTGCCAGCCGAGGCCGCCCTGGATCTCCGAGCCCTCGGACAGCCGGCGCAGCGGGCCGCCGTAGTCGGCGTACGCCTCGATCACCCACTCGGCGCTGCCGCCCGCGAGCCCGGCGAGCAGGACCGCGAGCGCCCGCCAGTGGCGGCGTGCGAGGCCGAGGACGAGCAGCGGCAGCACCGCCCAGACGGCGTCCATGGGCCGCATCAGGGCCATGAGCGCGGCACTTGCCGCCAGGCCCCACAGGGCGCCGGGCCCGGCTCGCTCGGCGCGGGCGCGCAGGAAGCAGCCGACGGCGGCCAGGGCGCCGACGGCGACCCAGTAGTTGGGCATGGCCTGCGGGCCGTAGAACAGGGTGACCCACAGGGAGGCGAAGAGGGCGCCGGCGAGGGCGAGGACGCGCACCGGGAACAGGCCGCGCCAGGCGCGCAGGGCCAGGTACAGGGCGAGGCCGGACAGGACGGCGAGGTAGAACCGCAGCAGTGCCGTGGAGGTGGACCAGGAGGCGACGGGCGCGACGAGCAGGGAGACGCCCCGGGCCCGGGGTGCGCTGAAGAAGGCGGCGGGGGCCTGGGGACTGACCTGGCTGACGTACACCGTCTCGTCCCAGCCGAGGCCCATGCCGGGCCGGACCAGGAGGAGTTGGGCCAGGGTGAAGGCGGCGGCCAGGGCCGCCAGCGGGGCGGTGGCGCGGGCCGGCCGGGTGCCGCGGGACGTGCGCGGTGAGCGTGAGCGCCGGAATCCGACGAGTGTGGCGTGCGCGCTGCCGGCCATCATCACCCCTCTGCCCCCGCGGCGTGCGGGGACCCTTGCAACCCTACAGCCTGTAGGGCCGGAGACGGGAGTCGGGGAAAACACCGCCAAACTACCCCGAACCCCGGCCCTCTGCCGGGAGGGTGGGGCCATCCGGCCGACGGCACTACGCGCTGTAAGGTTGGGGCATGGCTGGCACAGGGTCCCGCGACCGGGCGGAGCGGCGCAGCGCCGGTGAGCTGGAGAGTGAGGTGCTGGCCGCGCTCTGGGCCACCGAGCGGCCCCTGACCCCGGCGGAGATCCAGGCCGGGATCGACGGGGCGCTCGCCTACAACACGGTGCACACCATCCTCAAACGCCTGTACGACAAAGGGCTGGTGCTGCGGGACGCCGACGGGCGGCGCGGCGCGTACCGGCCGGCGAAGAACGCGGCCGAGCTGACCGCCGAAGCCATGCACGAGGCCCTGGACCGGGGCCCGGATCCGATCGCCGCGCTCCAGCAGTTCGTGACCGGGCTGAGCGCCGAGGAGGAGCGGGCGCTGCGCGAACTGCTCGCCGGAGGCGGCGCATGAGGTTCGACGTGTACACCCCGCTGCTGCTGTCCCTGCTGCTGTCGGTGGCCGGCCCGCTGGTCGCCCGCCGGGTCGCCCCGGCGCTCGCCGCGCGCGTGCTGACCTTGGCGGCCGTGCTGACGGCCGCGGCCACCACCTGGTCGCTGGTCCTGCTCGCCGCCGCGCTCCTCGGGGACGCCCCGCCGGTGATCCGTGAGGCCCGCGAGAACGGGCATCCGGTGACGGATCCGGTGCCCGGGGCGATCGGCCTCGCCGCCTGCCTGGCCCTGGTGGCGATCGCCGTACGGATCACCCGTGCCGTACGCGCCGAGCGCCGCACCCGGCGGGCCCTGCGCCGGCTGTGCGCGGGACACCCGGCGGACACCGAACTGGTCGTCGCCGACTGCGAGGTGCCGAAGGCGTTCGCGATCCCGGGCCGGCCGGGCCGGATCCTGGTCACCTCGGCGATGCTGCGCGCCCTCGAGCCCGCCGAGCGCCGGGTGCTGCTCGCCCACGAGCGCGCCCATCTCACCCACCGGCACGGGCCACTGGTCACAGCGGCGACGCTCGCGGCGGCGGCCGACCCGCTGCTCGGCCCGGTGCGCAGGGCCGTCGGCTTCCTCGTGGAGCGGTGGGCCGACGAGCAGGCGGCGGCCACGGTCGGCGACCGGCGCACCACCGCCCGCGCGCTGGCCCGGGCCGCACTCACCGCCGGTCCGTCCCGCACCGCCTGCGCCCTGCACTTCACCGACCGCGCCGTCACCCGCCGCATCGCAGCCCTGCACACGAGCCCACCGCCACGGCTGTGGCCGGCCGCCGCGGCCGTCCTCCTCCTGGCCACCCTCGCCGCACTGCTGGCCGCGGACGCGACGGGCGACCTGCTGCGGCAACTGTCGGGCGTGCTCGACTGAAAGCGCCCGTATGAAAGCGCCCGTATGAAAGCGCCCCAAAGGGGCGCGGGGCTGTACCGATATGCGGCTCCGCCGCGTGGGCGCGACCAGCCACGACGGCGCCGCAGCCGGCCAAGGACAGAACCTGGCACATTTAGTAGCCCGGCACTCCCAGCAGGAATCCGCTCAGCTCCCGTTCGGTGCCCGGTGCAGCGGCTGCTCGGGCGTCGGTCGGCGGCCGGCCGGCGGCACCGCCCGCACCGCCGGCTCGTCCGTGCTCACGGTGAGCGGCTCCCCATGGTGCCGCAGGGACAGCGGCGCCCCCTCCAGCAGCGCGTACGTCGCCTTGTCCGCGCCGATGTCCACGCGCAGGCGCCGGCCGCGGAACTGCACGTTGAAGGCGAGCCGGCTCAGCCGCTCGGGCAGGCGGGGGGCGAACCGGAGGCGTTCGCCGTCGCGGCGCATCCCGCCGAAGCCCGCCACCAGCGCCATCCAGGTACCGGCGAGGGAGGCGATGTGCAGCCCGTCGCGGGTGTTGTGCTCCAGGTCCTGCAGATCCATCAGCGCGGCCTCGGTGGTGTAGTCCCAGGCGAGGTCCAGATGGCCGGTCTGCGCGGCGATGACGGCCTGGCAGCACGCCGACAGGGAGGAGTCCCGTACGGTCAGCGGCTCGTAGTAGGCGAAGTTCCGGGCGACCTGCTCCGCGCCCTCCGCGGCCCGCGCGCCGTCCTCGCCGTGTCCCTTATCGAAGAAGTCCCCGCAGGTGTACATGGCCAGCACCAGGTCGGCCTGTTTGACGACCTGCTTGCGGTAGAGGTCGAAGTAGGGGAAGTGCAGGAGCAGCGGGTACTGGTCGGGGCGGGTGCCGGCGAAGTCCCAGCGCTGGTAGCGGGTGAACCCGGCGTGCTGTTCGTGGACGCGGAGTTCGTCGTTGTAGGGGATGTGCATGGCCTCGGCGGCGTCCCGCCAGGCCGCGCTCTCCTCCTCGTCCACGCCGAGCCGTGCCGCCTCGCGCGGATGGCGTTCGGCGGCGTCGGCCGCGGCGAGCAGGTTCTGCCGGGCCATGAGGTTGGTGTAGGTGTTGTCGTCGGCGACCGCGCTGTACTCGTCGGGGCCGGTGACGCCGTCGATGTGGAAGACGCCGTGGGCGTCGTGGTGGCCGAGCGAGCGCCACAGCCGGGCCGTCTCCACCAGCAGTTCCACGCCGGTCTCGCGCTCGAACACGGTGTCGCCGGTGGCCTCGACGTACCGGATGACGGCGTCGGCTATGCCGGCGTTCACATGGAAGGCGGCGGTGCCGGCCGGCCAGTACGCCGAGCCCTCCGGTCCCGCGATGGTCCGCCACGGGAACGCGGCGCCGCCGAGCCCGAGTTGGGCGGCCCGCTCGCGGGCCTCGTCCAGGGTGTTGTACCGCCAGCGCAGCGCCTCGGCGACCGCGGCGGGGGCCGTGTGGGTGAGCACGGGCAGCACGAACATCTCGGTGTCCCAGAAGGCGTGCCCGTCGTAGCCGGACCCGGTCAGGCCCTTCGCCGGGATGGCGCGCTGCTCGGCGCGGGCCCCGGCCTGCAGGACGTGGAACAGGGCGAAGCGGGCGGCCTGTTGGACCTGCTCGTCGCCTTCCGTCTCGACGTCGGCGCGGGCCCAGAAGTCGTCCAGGCAGGCCCGCTGGTCCGCGAGCAGGCCCTGCCAGCCGTCGTGCGCGGCGGCGGCGAGCGCGGCGTCGACCTGGTCGGCCATCGCGGGCAGCGACCGGGTGCCGGACCAGCCGTGGGCGACCAGCTTCTCGACCCGCAGGCTCTGCCCGGGCTCCAGTACGGCGGTGACCGTCAGCCGGGCCACGTCGGTGCCGCTCTCGCTGCGGGTGGTGGTGCGCTCGGGGCCGCTGACGACGTGGTCGGCGGCCACGGCCACCCTGAGGCCGCTGCGCCGGGTGCGGTGCACCAGCCGCAGCCGGCCGCCGGAGGCGAAGTGGTCCTCCTGTTCCAGCGGCGACTGGAGCGCCATGGCGGCCCGCGGGTCGCCGTTCGACTCGGGCAGGGTCTCGTTGGCGACCAGCTCGGACTGGATCACCACCCGGCTGCGGCCTCCGACGGCCTGCACCTCGTACGCGATCGCGGCCACCGCCCGCTGGGTCAGCGACACCAGCCGGGTCGAGCGCACCCGTACCGTCGAGCCCGCCGGTGAGGTCCACTCGCAGGTCCGCTCCAGCACCCCGCGGCGCAGGTCCAGGACCCGCTCGTGGGTGACGAGCCGGCCGTAGCGCAGGTCGAACGGCTCGTCGTCCACCAGCAGCCGCAGGATCTTGCCGTTGGTGACGTTGATGACGGTCTGGCCGGACTCCGGGTAGCCGTAGCCGGCCTCGGCGTACGGCAGCGGGTGCACCTCGTGCACGCCGTTGAGGTAGCTGCCGGGCAGGCCGTGCGGCTCGCCCTCGTCGAGGTTGCCGCGCCAGCCGACATGCCCGTTGGACAGCGCGAACACCGACTCGCTCTGGGCGAGGACGTCGAGATCGAGGGCGGTCTCCCGTACGGCCCACGGCTCCACGCTGTACGACCGGTCGGTGATCACTGCTTGCCTCCCAGCTCGCCGAGGTCCGTCACCACGATGCTCGCGCCGTGCGCGTACAGCGCGTCGGTCTGGCCCACCCGGTCCACGCCGACGACGTATCCGAAGCCGCCCGCGCGGCCCGCGTCCATGCCGGCCAGCGCGTCCTCGAAGACGGCCGCCCGGGGCGGCTCGACGCCCAGGTCGTGGGCGGCGGCGAGGAAGGTGTCGGGGTGCGGCTTGCCCGGCAGGTGCCGTTCGGCGGCCACGACACCGTCGATCCGTACGTCGAAGAAGTGCTCGGCGCCGACGGAGCGCAGCACGTCCTGGCAGTTGGCGCTGGAGGAGACGATCGCCGTGCGCAGCCCCTCGGCGCGCACCGCCTCCAGATAGCGCAGGGTGCCCTCGTAGGCCTCGACGCCGCCGGTGCGGATCCGCTCCAGCACCAGGACGTTCTTGCGGTTGCCGAGGCCGTGCACGGTGCGGGCGTCCGGCGGGTCCTCCGGGGTGCCCTCGGGCAGGTGGATGCCGCGCGAGGCGAGGAAGGCGCGGACGCCGTCGGCGCGGGGACGGCCGTCGACGTACTCGTCGTAGTCGGCGACCGCGTCGAACGGACGCCCCCGCTCCCCCGCGTAGCCCCGCAGGAACGCGTCGAACGTCTCCTTCCAGGCCGCCGCGTGCACGACGGCCGTCTTGGTGACGACCCCGTCGAGGTCGAAGAGACAGGCCTGGATTCCGTCGGGCAGACCGAGCTGAGTCATACCCAGCACTGTTCCCCGTGCGGCGCCATCCAGTGAGTGGCGCACGCCACACATCACGCGAACTCCTGGTGACACACTCTCCTGTGTGCCGCTGACCTTCGACGACCTCCTCGACCGTGCCCGTGGCCTCGTCCGGGACGGCCGGCGTGCCGCACTGGGCATCGCGGGCAGCCCCGGCGCGGGCAAGACCACGCTCGCCGAGCATCTGGTGCGCGCGCTGAACACCGACGGGCCGCCCTGGGCCGCACACGTCCCCATGGACGGCTTCCACCTCGCCGACGCCGAGCTGGACCGGCTCGGCCGCCGCGCCCGCAAGGGTGCGCCGGACACCTTCGACGCGGCCGGCTATGCGGCACTGCTGCGGCGGCTGCGCGAGGACACCGACGACGTGGTGTACGCGCCCGGGTTCGAGCGGGTGCTGGAGCAGCCGATCGCGGGCGCGATCCCGGTGCCGCCGGCCGTCCGGCTGGTGGTGACCGAGGGCAACTACCTGCTGCTGGCGGAGGGTTCGTGGGCGCGGGTGCGGCCGTGCCTGGACGCGGTGTGGTTCTGCGAGATGGACGAGCAGGAGCGCATCCGCCGGCTGGTCGCCCGGCACGAGCAGTTCGGCAAGGACCACGAGACGGCCGTGGCCTGGGTGCTGGGCACGGACCAGCGCAACGCCGACCTGGTGGCGACGACACGGGAGCGGGCGGACCTGGTGGTGCCGGCGGCCGTGCTCGCGGCATCGGTGCTCCCCGAGGGCTGAAGGCGCTCAGCGGTTCAGGGTGAGGGACGGCTCCCCACGGCGGTCCCCGGCCGGCGGGCCGACGACCGCCGTGAACGCCTCCGTGCGTACGGTGAGCCCGTCCGCGCCCTCCTCCACGAGCGGCGCGAACACCCCTCCCGGCCCGTACCGCACCGCGAACACATGCAACCCCTCCGGCGCACCCGGCACCGGCCCGGCCTCCAGCGCGCTGGAGGACACCAGATGGCGCCAGCCCTCGTCGGGGTTGCCGTAGCCGCGCGGGTCGGCGGCGAGCGCGAACGCCGCCTGCTCCTGCGTGCGTTCGGCACGTGTGTCGAAGTGGTCGGGGCCGGAGTCCGCGGGGTGCGTGAGGCGCAGGCCACCCGCCGAGGCGACCTCGCCCTCGGCGGTACGGCGCACCCGGTCGCCCTCGTCGGCGGCGTACGGCAGCCCGGACAGCAGGTACGGCGTCCCGTCGAGCCGCTCCACGGCCACCGTCACCCACAGGCGCGTGCCGTCGGTGACGTACAGCGAGCGCACATGGCGCAGCACGTGGTCGCGGCCGACGACCGGTTTGGTCACCAGCTTCGCCGTGAGCCCGTCGGGGCGGACGTCCGCGACCCGGGCCTCCCCCATGGGGCGGCACAGCAGGAAGCCGTCCGTGACCGGTCCGAACCCGTGCTGCCGGCGCACGGCCGCCGGCAGGTAGTAGGTGCCGCCCGCCTCGATGAGCGAGGGGGTCATCCGGCTGTCGAAGGCCACGGACACCGTGCCGGAGCGCAGTTGGTGGCGGTGCCGGGTCTGCGACGGCCCGCGGTGCCAGCGAGTGGTGTCCTGGATCTGCCAGACCAGCATGAAGGCGAAGTGTCCGTCGATTCCGCCGTCGGCCTTGACCGCGTGCCGGGCCCAGCGGGTGTCGCCCCGGTAGCGGCCGAGGTCGGCGCGGATGCGCGCGCCGAAGTACCGCAGTCCCAGGACGGATTCGAAGCCGGAGTGCTGTTCGCTGTAGCGGGGGCCGCCGTTGTCGTAGCCGCCGGAGGTCAGCCGGGCGTCGACATAGCGGGCGAGGGTGTCTCCGTCCTCGGCGAACATCTCCTCGCCGCTGACCCGGTGGGCCTGGGCCAGGAAGGACAGGGAGATCGGGCCGTAGTTGTTGTCGTAGGCACCGCCGTGCTCGGGAGGCAGCAGCGCGCCCCGGTCGCGTACCCGGTGGGCGCGGATCTCGTCGGCGTACAGGCTCAGCGCTCGGGCCCTGACCAATTCGCCCTGCTCGCATGGGAGATGGCGGGCGAGCATCAGGCCGCCCACCACGCAGCCGATCGCCTGGTTCCCGGCCTCCTGCGGGTTGAAGAAGGTGGCCTCGGTGAGCCACCGCCAGTAGCCGTGCGCCAACTCGCGCAGTGCCGCGTACTGTTCGTCGTCCAGGAGGCCGTCGGCCGCGTCGAGGACGTTGACCGCCTGGAGCAGTGCCCAGGCCGTGCTGGGCCAGTCGCCGATGGGATGGGCTCCGGCTTGGAGTACGTAACGGGCGTGGGGCAGACCGGAGTCGGTGACCCTGAGATTGGGGTAGCCGGGGTTGTCCTCGGTGTACACGCGCTCGCGCAGATGGAAGGCGAGGCTGCGGCGGACGGCCTCCGGCAGCCGGGGGTCCTTGCCGCGCTGCCAGGCGAGGGCGAGCAGTGAGGTGATGCCGAGGGAGGTGTCGCCGACGTCGTCGTGGGCGTCGGGGTGTTCGAGGTTGCCCTCGGGGGTCAGCCGGGCGAGGGCCTGCGCGGTGACGTCGGCGAGGACGGCGTCGTAGGCGTCGGGGGTGTCCGGCAGGTCGTGCAGCGGGCCGCGCTGGTGGGGCAGATGCACGCTGGTCAGCCCTTCATTCCGGTGGTGGCCAGGCCTTCCACCAGTCTCTTCTGGAAGACGAGGAAGCAGATGAGCGTGGGGGCGAGGGCGAGTGTCGACATGGCGAACATCGCGCCGTAGGAGGAGCCGCTGGTCTTGTCCAGGAAGAGGGTGAGGCCGAGGGGGACGGTGAAGCGGGCGTTCTGCTGGAGGTAGACGAGCTGGCTGAGGAAGTCGTCGTAGGTCCAGATGAAGGTGAAGATCGTGGTGGTGACCAGGGCCGGCCGCATCAGCGGCAGGATGATCTTCCAGTAGATCTGGAGCGGGTTGGCGCCGTCCATCATCGCGGCCTGGTCCAGCTCGCGCGGGATGGAGCGGATGAACTGCACCATCAGGAAGATGAAGAAGGCGTCCGTGGCGAGGAACTTCGGGACGATCAGCGGCAGGAAGGTGTTGATCCAGGTCAGGTTGTAGAAGATCGTGTACTGCGGGATGAGCGTGGCCTGCATGGGCAGCATGAGCGTGCCGAGCATCAGGCCGAACCAGATCTTCTTGCCCCGGAACTCGAAGCGTGCGAAGGCGTAGGCGGCCAGCGAGCAGGAGATGACGTTTCCGATCACCGCGCCGATCGTGACGATCAGCGAGTTGGTGATGTAGAGCGAGAAGGAGTTCCCGGAGCCGCTCCAGCCCTCGGAGTAGTTCCGCGGACGCAGCGTGCCCGGGATCAGTCCGGGGTGGGTGAAGATCTGGGTGTCGGGCTTCAGGGAGCTGCTCAGCATCCACAGCAGCGGGTAGAGCATGACGATCGCGACACCGATGAGCAGGGTGTGCAGGAGGATGCGGCGGGGGCCGGTGAGCGAGCGGAGCTTCTGGAGCGGTGAAACGCTCGGCGTGATGGCGGACATGATCGGAACGGGCTCCTCGCTCAGTCGTCGTAGTGGACCCAGTAGCGGCCGGCGATGAAGTTGACCGCCGTGAAGCCCGCGATGACCAGGAACAGCACCCAGGCGAGCGCCGAGGCGTACCCCATCTGCAGGTCTGCGAAACCCTTCTTGTACAGGTACAGGGAGTACAGCATGGTCGAGTTGAGCGGTCCGCCGGTGCCGTTGCTGATGACGAAGGCGGGCGTGAACGTCTTGAACGCGTCGATGATCTGCAGGACGACGTTGAAGAAGACGATCGGGGTGAGCAGCGGCAGGGTGATCTTGAAGAAGCGGGTGACGGGTCCGGCGCCGTCGATGGCGGCCGCCTCGTACACGTCCTTCGGCAGTTGCTTCAGACCGGCCAGGAAGATGACCATGGGGGTGCCGAACTGCCAGACGGCCAGCAGCACCAGCGTGTAGAGCGCGGTGTCGGGGCTGGAGATCCAGTCCTGGCCGGTCATGCCGAACCAGCCCAGGAAGTGGTTGAACAGGCCGTCACCGCCGAAGACCTGCCGCCACACGATGGCGACGGCGACGGCGCCGCCCAGCAGGGAGGGCAGGTAGAAGGCGGCCCGGTACAGGCCGATGCCCTTCAGCGGGCGGTTGAGCAGCATCGCCACGCCGAGCGCGAACGCCAGCTTCAGTGGGACGGAGACGACGACGTACAGGAGCGTGGCGTGCACCGAGTCCCAGAAGACCGGGTCGTCGGTGAACATCTTCCGGTAGTTGCCGGCACCGATCCACTCCGGGGCCGACAGCAGGTCGAACTTGGTGAAGGACAGGTACAGCGAGTCCAGCATCGGGTAGATCGTCAGACCGAACAGGCCGACGAACCAGGGGGCCAGGAAGACGTACGGCCACCATCCTCCGCCCCGCCGTCTGGCGAGCCGGCGCCGCATGCGGTCGCTTTCCCGCTTCTCGGGCGGGGTCGCCGGAGCCGACGGCTCCTTGGCGACCGCCCCGGTCCGCGCGGTGGTCATACTCATCTCCCTGGCCCTCTCCCGGTGTTCGGTGGTGCGGCGCCGGCTAGGCGCTCAGGATCTGCTCCGCCTGGTCGAAGAACTTGCCGAGCTGCGCCTTGATCGTCGTCCTGCCGAAGGCGATGGCGAGGTTCGACTGGAACAGCAGGTCCCAGATCTGGGTGGCGGCCGCGGGCGGGGGCGGCGGGGCGGGCAGCGCGTTGGTGGCCTTGGCGACCCGCTGGGAGATGTAGTCGGCGTTCGCCATGTCCCGCTTGTCCGTGTCGTCCAGGCCCGCGCTGATCAGGCCGCGCGCCTTCTCCGTCGGCGGGATGCCGCGCAGCAGCTGCATGTCCTTGATGGCCGTCGGGTCCTGCGCGAAGAAGGACATGATCTTGACGGAGTCGGCGACCCGCTTGCTGGACCTGGTGGCGCTCAGCAGCACACCGCCGTTGAGGAAGTTGCCCTCGCGGGCGCCGGACCAGTCGCCCTGCGGGGTGGGCAGGAAGTCCAGGGTGGCGCCGGTGATGGAGCCGCCCGCGCCGTACACACCGATGTCGAAGGTGAAGAGGGTCTTGCCGATGACCACGCCGTTCTTGGTGAGGTCGTTGTGCGCGGCGGAGGTGACCGCGGCCGCCGGGGAGGCGTTGGCCTTGCGCATCTCGGCCCAGTACTCCCACCACGCCTGGAGGGTGTCCGGGGTGAAGCCGAGCTTCTTGCCGTCGTCCGAGAACAGGTTCTGGCCGTGCTCGCGGGCGAAGATCTCGAAGGCGTTGAGGGTGCCGCCGCCACCGTCGTCGACGCCGAAGAGCTTGCCGCCGCTCTTCTTGTGCACGTCGAGGGCGATCTTCCTGAGGTCGGCCCAGGTCCATTCGGCGTCCGGGAACTTCAGGCCCAGCTTCTGAAGACCGCTGCGGTTGACGGTGAGCTGGTTGGTGCCGATGCCGGAGGGGACGCCGTACAGCTTGCCGTCGACGGTGCCGGCGGCCAGCAGGGTCCTGGAGAAGCCGGTGAGGTCCAGGGACTTGCCGACGTATTCGTCGAGCGGGGCGAGGACACCCTTGCGGGCGTACTGGGCGACCAGCGCGGTGTCCATCTGGAGCAGGTCGGGCGTGCTGCCGCCGGCGATCTGGGTGTTGAACTTGTTGAAGTAGCCGTCGTATCCGGAGTACGTCTCCTGGATCTTGGTCTTCGGGTTCTTCTGCTGGAAGTAGGCCAGCGCCTTCTTGTAGGCCGCGTGCCGCTCGTCGCTGCCCCACCAGGTCATGGTCAGCTTGTCGCTGGTGGTGCCGGCCCCGGTGCCGCCGGCGCAGGCGGTGAGGGCGGGGCCGAGGGCGCCTGCGACGGCGAGCCCGCTCGCGGTGCGGAAGAGGGTTCTGCGCGAGATCTGGTGACCCACCGGGTCCTCCCTGAAAGTGCGTGACGAAAAGTCCCGGCCGGTCGTCGCGGCACGGATGCGGTGTGCGGGCGCTGCGGCCCGGATGCGTTGCTCGGGAACGCGCGCCTCCCGGGGGCGGCCTCGCCCGGCCGCACCGCCTTGTACGGGTGGGACCCCGGCCATGCGGGGCCGGTGTCGCACGAGCACGCCCTCGTGCGCCGCGCCGTACGTCTGGTACGGCCCGGATGCCACCCCAAGCCGGTGTCCCGACCGGCTTAGAAAGCGCTTGTCCGGACATTGGCAGAACGAGCCGGAGGCCGTCAATCCTTCCTTCGCGCGGCCTCGGTCACGGTTCGGACACCTCGGGCGACCGCGAGCCGGGCCGCGCCCACGACGGTGCCCAGGTCGCCGACCGTGCTGCTGACCACCTCGGTGGGCCAGCTCAGCCGCGCCAGTTCGGCCCGCACCCCGGGCAGGAGTTGCGGGTCCGCGCCGGTGCCGCCGCCCAGCACGATCAGCCCGGGGTCGAGCACGGCGGCCACCGCGGCGGCGAGCCGGCCCACGTCGGCGGCGTGCCGGGCGACGACGGCACGGGCCGGGGCGCAGCCCTGGCCGGCGAGGGCGAACAGCCGCTCGGTGCCGCTCGGGCACGGCCCGTCGGTGTCCCGCCAGGCCTCGGCGGCGCGCCGCAGCAGTGACTCGGCGCCGATGTACTCCTCCAGCGCCTCCAGGCGCGGCTCGCGGCCTTCGTCCCAGGGGTAGGGCAGCCGGGCCAGTTCACCGGCGGCGCCGTTCGCCCCGCGCAGCACCCGTCCGTCGACGACGATGCCGAGGCCGACGCCCACACCGACGCGGAGGTAGCCGAAGGTGCCGCGACCCCGGGCGGCGCCCTCGTGAAGCTCGGCGAGGGCGGCGCAGTTGACGTTGTTCTCCAGGTGGACGGGGACTCCCGGCGGCAGTGCGACGGCCATGGCGTCGAAGACCGGCCCCGCCTTCTCGGTCGCCGGACGCATCGCGCCGCCCTCCGCGGCCCGTGCGGTGACATCGCCGACGGCGACGACGACGGTGCGCAGCGGGACGCGGGCGGGCAGCGCGCCGAGGGCCTCGCGTACGGCGTCGGCGGCGCCGGCCCGGGAGCCGGTGGCCTCGGCCAGCAGGGTCCCGTCCAGGGCGCAGCCCCGCACCCGGGTGAGCTCGGGGCCCAGGTCCACGGCGAGTACGGCGCCGGCGTCCGGTCCGAGCCGGTAGACGGCGGCGGTGCGGCCGGTGCCGCTGGAGGCGGTGCCGGAGGGGGCGGCGAGCCGGGCGCTCTGCAGCTCGGCGACGGCGGCGGACACCGTCGGCTTGGACAGGCCGGCGAGGCTCGCCAGTTGCGGCCGGGTCGCGCTGCCCGCCCGGGCGAGCACGGCGAAGACCGCGCTCGCGCTCTCGGACAGCCGCGGCGCCGTCACCACGTCGTGTTCCACGGTTCTCCCACAGGTCAAGGACCGCTCTCGGCAGGGCTCGCCCGCCGGGCACGGCGATGGGACTCCTGGCGTCGCGCGGTGCGGTCCGGTCGTTCCCAGCGGCCCGCGCGCGACGCCTCTTGACGCCACTCTACTTCGTTAGTTAATTTCCTAACGAACTTCACGGTACTCGCCTGCCGTACTCCGCCCGAGGCCCGTCCCGGGGCTTCCCGACCTGTCCGACACTCCCCCAGCAAGGCACGGTTCGCCCGCCGTCGTCACCCGGAGCACCGACGAAAGAGGTTCCGTGCAGGACTCCCTGCCCGTCCTGGTCGGCATCGACGTGGGCGGCACCAAGACGCACCTGCGCGCCGTGGCCGGGGACACCCGGGTCGCCGACCACGTCCGCGCGAGCAGCGGCTGGCGGCCGCACGACCCCGTGGCCGCCGCGTCCTGGCTGGCCGGGCTGATCGCCGACGCGCTGCCGTCCGGCCTGCGCCCGTCGGCGCTGGCCGTGGGCGGTCACGCCTGTGAGACCCCGCGCCAGTGCGAGCGGATCCGCCTCGCCCTGCACCTCCACTTCGACGTGCCCGCGCTGGTCGTGGGCGACGCCGAACTCCTGGTGCCCGCCGCCGGGTTGGACCAGGGCGTGGGGCTGGTCGCCGGCACCGGATCGGTGGCGGTGGGCCGGCGCGCCGACGGCACTCTCGTGCAGGTCGGCGGCTGGGGTGCGGCCCTCGGCGACGAGGGCGGCGCGGCCGGGCTGGTCCGGGAGGCGGCACGCGCCTGCTGGGCCGCGCACGACCGCGGCGAGCCGCCCGACGCGCTGGCGGCGGCCCTCCTCGAGGCGTTCGGGGTGCCCGAAGTGCCCGCACTGGGCGCCGCGTTGGAGCACGCCACGGATCCCTCCGCCGCGTGGGGGCGGCACGCGCCCGCTGTCTTCGCCGCCGCGGAGGCCGGCTCGGCGCTCGCCCGCTCCGTGATCCTCGCCGGGGGCCGCTCGCTGGCCTCCCTCGTGGCACTGCTGGCCCGGCGTGGTGTGGCGGCGGACGACGTGGTGGTCGCGGGCGGCACGATCCTCGGCCGGCCGCTGCTCCACGACGCGTTCACCGCCGCTCTCGCCGAGGCCCTGCCGTCGGCCCGGCCGCAGCCGCTGCGGGTGCCGCCGGTCGACGGGGCGGTGGCGCTGGCGCGGTCCCTGCTGGGGGGCCGCAGGCCGTTCCCTCCGGTGACGGCGTGAGCGTTCGCCTGCCTGCCTGAGCGTTCGCTCCTGTGCCGCGGCGGGCGTTTCCGTGCGCGGCGGCGTTCACCCGCAGAGCACGCGGAGATCACCGGGGCCTCCACGGCGGGACACACCGCAGCCCTAGATATTCCCCGGTTCAACTTCTTCCCCTTCTTCTCCCCCTCCTTTCCACGGGCTCGCACAACGGCACATCCCGCCGAAGCGCCCCCGTGGACGACCCCTGAGAGGCACAGGCATGCCGTCACCTGCCGGGCACCCCTCCTCCGTACTGAACCGGCGCGGGTTCCTCAAGACCTCGCTGGCCGCGTCGGCGGGCGTGCTCGCCGCCCCGGCCGTCGCCGCGTGGCTGCCGGCGGCCGATGCCAAGGCCGCCGCCGCCCCGGCCGCGTTCGTGGACGACTACCGGACCAACGTCATCGCCAACCTCACGCCCGAGACCAACGCGGTGGTCCGGATCCTCGGCGGCTTCGCCCAGGTGTGGAAGACCGGCTCCGCCTGGAACACCGGCACCCCGCTGCGCCCCGAGGTGCTGCGCGCCGACATGGACTACTGCGCCCGCGTCACGCGGACACGCACCGACGCGGCTGCGAAGGAGGCGTTCGTCCACGACCGCCAGCACCAGAGCTACGCGCTGATCGCCGGCCTCGGCCCGCTCGCCGGCCTCTACAAGGCGGGCGCGAAGGCCGTCACGTCGATCACCGGCGCGCCCGACGGCACACCCGCGACCACCGTCAGCGACGCCGTGCCCGCGGACGCACCGCCCGGCTCGGCGCTCGGCGCCGGCGCCCACGACTCGGACCTCGGCAAGGTCGCCGAACTGGTCGACACCGTGCGCGGCCCCTACGCCTCCGGCAACCCCGCCAAGTACGCCTACCAGTACCCGCGTCCCTGGCGCCTGACCGAGGACAGCGAGGTCGTCGACACCGGGGAGACGGACGCGTTCGGCTTCCCGGTGTACGACTCGCCGGTGGCCGTGGCCCCGCAGCTGCTGCGCCAGCGCGGCACGTCCCCGGCCGACGACGGCGGCTTCCCGAGCGGCCACACCAACGCCTTCCACCTGGCCGCGCTGGCCTACGCCTACGCCGTACCCGAGCGCTTCCAGGAGCTGGTGACCCGCGCGTTCGAGCTGAGCCACACCCGGATCGTGGCGGGCATGCACCACCCCGTCGACGTCATCGGCGGCCGGATCACGGCCACCGCGCTCGCCGCGGCCACCCTCGCCGACCCCGCCAACGCGCGGCTGAAGGCCGCCGCCCGCGCCCAGGCCCTCGCCTACTTCACCGCACGGACCGGCACCACCGCCGACACGCTGTACGCCTACGCCCACACCGGCACCGACCCGTACGCCGACCGGGAGGCCAACTCGCGCGCCGTCCGGCCCCGGCTGACGTACGTCCTCGCCCGGCGGGGCCGCGATGTGCCGCTGACCGTGCCGAAGGGCGCGGAGGTGCTGCTGGAGACCCGGCTGCCGTACCTGACGGCGGATCAGCGCCGCGAGGTGCTGCGCACCACCGGCCTGCCCTCCGGGTACGTGCTCCTCGACGGCTTCGAGCAGTGGGGACGGCTGAACCTGTTCGCCGCGGCGGACGGTTACGGCGCCTTCGACGCCGGCGTCTCGGTCACACTGGACGCGGCGGCGGGCGGTTTCTCGGCGGCCGACGCCTGGCGCAACGACATCGGCGGGCCCGGCGGGCTGACCAAGTACGGCTCCGGCTCGCTGACGCTGACCGGCCGCAACCGCTACACGGGCGGGACGGCGCTGGCCGAGGGCACGCTGGTCGCCGGCTGCGCGGACGCCCTCGGTCACGGGGACGTCCGGGTCACGGGCGGGACCTTGCGGGTGGCCGGGCGGCTGCGGGTGCGCGGCGCGTACGCGCAGGACGCGGGCACGCTGGAGGTTCCCCTGCGCGCCGGTCACCAGGCGCCGCTGGCGGTGCGGCACCTCGCCGTGCTGGGCGACTCCGCGGTGCTGTCGCTGCGGCTGGACACCGAGCGGCCGCCGGCCGAGGGCAGCACCCTGCCGGTCGTCGACGCGCCCCGGCTGCGCGGCCGGTTCACCGGGATCGAGGTGAACTCCGGCGGGCTGCGGGCCGTACCCGTGTACACGGCAGAAGGTCTGTCGGTACGACTCGTGAAGCGGTGACGCCTCCGGGGGCGGGAGCGGTGCGACAGTAGGGCCATGATCCGGCCCACGACCGCTGCCGCCGCCCCGCGGCCGGTGCCACCGCGGGGCGGATGATGGCGCGCGAACAGCACCTGGTCCTCACCCGTGCGGCTGCCCGCGAGGCCCCGCGACGGCCGGCCCCCGCCCGCCTCCGGGCCCGGCTGCAGCGGCACCGGCGGTGGCTGGTGCCCCTGCTGGCCGCGGTGCTGCTCGCCCAGATGGCCGCGGCGATGGTCACCACGGCCGTCCAGCAGACCCCGACCATCGACGAGCCGGTGTACGTCGCGACCGCCACCGACTATCTGCACGAGCACCGGATCCGCTACAACCCCGAGCATCCGCCGCTCGGCAAGCTGCTGATCGCGGCCGGCGTGGCGGTGGCCGACCCGCACTACGACCCGTCGTACCGCGGCACCCAGGGCGATGTGGGCCGGCATCTGCTCTACGAGTCGGGCAACGACCCCTGGCGCCTCATGCTCTGGGCCCGCCTGCCCGTCATCGTGCTGACCCTGCTGTTCGGGCTGGTCGCCTTCGCGTTCGCCCGCGACCTGACGGGCACGGCGGGCGGCCTGGTGGCCCTGACGCTGTACGCCTTCTCGCCCGACCTGATCGCCCACGGCTCGCTGGCCACCCTCGACGTGCCGATGGCCGGGTTCGTCCTGACGTCGGCCTGGCTGGTGTGGCGGGCCCGGCGCCGGCCCAGGCGGTACCTGCCGCTCGCCGGGGCGGCGCTGGGGGCGGCCGTGGCCACCAAGATGAGCGCCCTGCCGGCGATTCCCGTCCTGATGACCCTCGCCGCCCTGTCCGCCCTGACGGCACACCGGGGACCGGGGCTGCCACCGGGCGACCGTCCGGCCCCTGAGAAGGGCCGGACACCGGGCAGACCCCCAACGGGCGGACCGCACAAGGTCGTCGACCGGGCACGGGACGCCCGTCCGGCCGACCCGCGGCCGGACACGGACACCGGCCGTGAACGTGAGGCGCCGCGGACCGGTGGGCCGGACACCGGCGACGGCCTGGAACCGGACACCCCTCGAACCGGCGGACCGGACACAGGAGACGGCGCGGGACATCAAGCACCGCAGACGGACGGACCGGCCCCACACGACGGCGGGGAGCGGAAAACCGATCCGACCGGCGGACCGCAGACCGGCGCCGGCCGAAAGCGCCGGGCCCCGCACGCCGACGGACCGGACACGAGCGACGCCCGGGAACCCGGGACTCCGCAAACCGGCGGGCCGTACACCGGCGGCGGCCGGGAACGGGACGCCCGTCCGACCGGCGGGTCACCTGTGAGCACGGGCCGGGCCCGGCGCTGGTTGTCCGCGCTCACTGCCCCGGTCGGACCTCGCCGGCACAAGGCACCCGCGCTCGCGGCCCCGGAAGGCGCTCCCCCGCCGATGGGCCTCTCCCCGCACGCCGGCAGGCGCGAGGCCCACTCCCCCCTCGCCGGCCCGGCAGCCGCTCGCCCGCACAACGCCCGGCCTCCGGAGGGCGGCACGGCCGGTGTCCGCCGGCGCGTGGCGGCCCTGTCCGCCCTCGCGGGCGCCCCCGGTGACCGGCGGCGCAGGGTGCTGTCGGCGGTCGCCGGTGCGGTCGTGGTGGGGGTGGTGGCGATCGCCGTGGTCTGGGCCGTGTATCTCGCCGTCGATCCCCGGCTGCGGTTCTCGCCCGTCGAACCGGTGTCGGCCGCGCACGGGCTGCGCGGCCGGCTGGTGGGCCTGCTGCCGGTGCCGGAGGCCTACCGGGCGGGCATGCGGGTGCAGTTCGGGCTGGAGGACCAACCGTGGCAGGGCTATCTGTTCGGGCACCTGTACACCGGTTCCCTCTGGTACTACCTGCCGGCCGCCCTGCTGGTGAAGACGCCGCTCGGACTGCTGGCGCTGGGCGGAGCCGGTGCGGTGGCGGTCGTGGCCGTACGGCGGCTGCGGCCCGCGGCGCCGTACGTGCTGCTGGCGCCCGGGGTGCTGCTCGCGGCGGCCATGACGGGGTCGCGGGACTTCGGGACGCGGTACGCGCTGTTCGTGCCGGTGTTCCTCGCGGTGGCGGCGGCCTGTGTGCCCCGGCCGGGCAGGCGGTGGACGGCTGCCGCGGCGGCCGCGCTGGTGCTGTGCACGGCCGTGAGCTCGCTGCGGACGTTCCCGTACTACCTGCCGTATTCCAACGAGGCCTTCGGCGGCCCGGCCCGCACCCACCGGCTGCTGCACGACTCCAACGTGGACTGGGGACAGGACCTGGGGCGGCTCGCCGACCGGCTCCGGCGGCTCCCTCCGGGCGAGCGGGTGTGGCTGGTGTACAAGGGCAGCGGTGTGCCGTCGTACTACGGCATCCGGGCCGCCGATCCGCGCACGGTGCCGCCGGATCGGGTGCACGGACTGCTGGTGGTGTCGGACTCCGCGCTCGCCAAGGCGCGCGGACGGCTCGCCGAGCTGGTCGGCAGCAGCCGGCCGGCCGGTGACGTGGGCCATTCGATCAGCCTCTTCCGGCACTGAACCTCCTGCTCAACCCGCTGTTCCTGACGGTGGGTGGGCTATGTTGAGTGCTTGTGGCAGACAAAGGAGGCGGACCGGTGCCCTCGCCGCAGCAGGCACGCGCACAGGCATCAGCGATCACGTCCGGCAAGACCGCGCCCACGACCGAGGCGTCCCCGACCTCGCGGCTGAGGGAACTCTTCGACGGCCCCCGTCTGTCGCCGGGCCAGCGGCGCATCGCCCAGTACCTGATCGAGCACATCACCGAGGCCGCGTTCCTGTCCATCACCGAGCTGGCCGACCGGGTCGGCGTCAGCCAGCCCTCGGTCACCCGCTTCGCCGCCGCCGTCGGCTTCAGCGGCTACCCCGCCCTGCGCGAGAAACTGCAGTCGATCGCGCTGAGCACGCTGGCCGGCGGGCCGGGCGAGGAGAACCGGGCCAACGAGCTGCAGGCGGCCGTCGACGCCGAGATCGAGAACCTGGAGTACCTGCGGCGCGACTTCGCCGACCCCACCGAGATCATCCGGGTCGGCCGTGCGCTGTCCCGCTCCACCCCGCTCACGGTCCTGGGCCTGCGCATCTCCGAGTCGCTCGCGGAGTACTTCGGCTACGCCGCCCGCCGCATCCACCCCGACGTGCGGCTGGTCACCCGGGGCGGCAGCGTGGCCTACGACGCGCTGCTGCAGTGCCGGGAGGCCGGCGGCACCTGGGTGCTGGCCTTCGCCATGCCGAGGCACTCCCAGGAGACGCTCCAGGCCGTCCGGGTGGCCCGCGGAGCCGGCCTGAAGGTCGCGCTCGTGACGGACCTCGCCCTCGGTCCGCTGGCCGACGAGGCCGACGTCACCTTCGCCACCGGCACCGGCTCGCGGCTGGTGTTCGACTCCTACGCCGCGCCGGGCGTGATGGCCGCCGCACTGCTGCAGGCCATGACCGACGCCGATCCGGAGCGCACCCAGGCCCGGCTGGAGAAGTACGAACAGCTCTCCGACCAGCATCAGTTCTTCATGAAGGACTGAATGCGGCACATTCCTGCGCCCGTGTGCCGGGTGCGGTGAAGATCTTGCGGTCACCGATGCCACGGACGGGGATCATCCACGACAAATCACGCATGAATGTTTTCATACGTCTTGCAAACCGGACGGCATATATAAATACTGCTCACGGATCGCGCCCGGCCCACTCCGGGCACGTTCCGCACCCGCGGACTCACCGCTCGCACACCGCCCCGAGAAAGCCGACGGACCGCCCATGCGTCAGCACGTCACCACGCAGCGCCGGTCGCCGATGCCCGGGGCCCCCGCACGGACACCCCAAGCCGCCGTCCCCTACCCACGTCGGCGCCCGGGGTGTACCGGGGCGCGCCGTCTGCGCGACGCGCCCGTGGCGGCCCCGGCCATCCCCTAGGCCGGGGCCGCCCCGAACCGTCGGACCACCCTCACGACGCCGCACACCGGAAGCGAAGATCATGCCCCTGACCAGCACGCGCATCAGCCCCGACTGGCCCTGTCAGGTCAAGACGCCGGGCAGTTACGACTGGGAGCGCTCGGCGGCCAAGTGGCTGCGCGAGCTGATCCCCGCGCGCTACGCGAGCTATCCGGCCCTCATCCGCCACCCCGTCCTGCTCGCCCGGCACGCCCAGCTGCAGGTGCAGCAGGAGATCCGGGTGGCCCGGACGGCACTGCAGACGGCCCGGGCCGAGCTGCCGATGCTGGGGCTGCCCGAGTCGGTCATCGAGCACACGATCAAGCTGTACGCCGCCGAGGTCCTGCAGCTGCAGCACATCGCCCGCAGCGTCCGCGCGGTCAGCGAGGCCCTGGCCGGACGCGGCGCGGGCCGCTGCTGAGCCGACGGCCGCCACCGGCGCAGGGACGACCCCCGTCCCTTTCGTGAGGGTTTCTGCGGACGATTCGCGCGCGATTCGTGAGGGTTTCTGCGGACGATTCGCGCCCGCCTTGCGACCGCCAGAGCAAGCCGGCGTGAAGGTCATATGAAAACCGGACCCGGCGGACGAGTGATCGGACGGCCTCGATGTGCCATGCTCGTCGCGTGACGAGCGAGCCCGCACATCCGGTGGACCCCGCCGGCGGCGATCTTGCCGCATTGGCCCGGGTCGTGGCCCGGCAGCGCGCGGAGATGGAACGGCTGCGGGACCTGGCCGCCACATCAGCGGTCCAGGAGCGGGCCAAGGGCGTGCTCATGGCCGTCATCGGATGTTCCCCGGAAGCCGCGCACCAGGAACTGCTGCGGCGCGCCGCGGACGGCAACCGCACGCTCCTCGAACAGTGCTGGCTCACCCTGGGCGCCCTGCCGCCGCCGAAGGAGGAGCCGGCCGGCCCCTCGCCGGCAACCGACCGGGCGTCGCCCGCCGCCCCGGGGAAGGCCGCGCCCAACGGCACGGTGGAGCTCGCGAAAACACTCGGGCACATAGGCCGGGCCCTGGTCCGGGTCGGCACGCCGCACGAGCTGGCCCGGTGTCTGCTGGACCACCTCGCGTCCGAGGCCGGCGCCGACGCCGTACTGCTGTACCGGCGGCTGCCCGAGGGCGGGCTCGAACTGATCGGATACGCCGGCGTCGACGCGACCCTCGCCGCGCAGTGGCGGTACGTCCCCCCGGTCACCGAAGTGGCCGCGCTCGACGCCCTGCGGTCCGGTGAGCCACGGTGGCTGGAGGACCTCTCCGGGCACCACGACCGGTACCTGATCATCGGCGACGCGCCGGAGCGCTGGCCCTCCCGGGCCTGGCTGCCCGTGGCGGCCGGGGACACCGCGCATGTCGTCCTCGGCGTGTGGCGCGGCCGCGGCGGGCCGTTCACCTCGCACGAACGGCAGCTGCTGCGGGCCGTGGCCCGGCTGTGCGCGGGCCGGCTGCGCGCCTTCGACTCCCCGCCGGAGCACGCCGGCGACCATGTCTCCCAGACCGTGCAGGCGGTGTTCGACGCGCTGCCGGGGGCGGCGGTCCTGCTGGTTCCGCTGCGCGCCGCCTCCGGCGAGCTGGAGGACTACCGCATCGCGGCCGCCACTCCGGAAGCGGTCGACGTGTTCGGCCGGTCCGGCCGGGAGATGGTCGGCAGACAGGTCCTGGAGAGCTATCCGTCCGTCGCGGGCGAGTCGCTGTGGCAGGGCTATCTCGAGGCACTGGAGACGGGGGTGCCGTTCGAGAGCGAACCGTTCGTCTACCAGGAGCTGGCCGGCGAGGTGCCCGTGAGCGCCACCTACTCGGTGCGGGCCGCCCCGCTGGGCGAGGGCCTGCTGGTCACCTGGCTGCGGCACGAGCCCGCGGAGCGGCAGGAGCAGCGCCTGGCCGATGTGCAGCGGCTCGGCATGCTCGGCTGGGCCAACTGGAACCTGGTCACCCAGGAGATTTCCTGGTCCGAGCAGACGTACGCCGTGCTCGGCCGGTCCGGCGCGGAGCAGCCGCTCGCGCTGGAACGGCTCCCGGACCTGGCGCTGCCGGAGGACGCGGGCCAGCTCATCCACGCGATCACCGAACTGATCCGCCACGCCCGGCCGTTCGACGTGCCCTTCCGCATCGGGACGGCCGCGGGGGTGCGGCATCTGCGGCTGGTCGCGGAGGCCGTCACCGCGCCGGACGGCACCACCGTCGAGGTGCACGGCTTCGTCCAGGACCTCACCCGGCAGCGGAGCGCGGAACTGGCGCTGGTGGAGAGCGAGCGGGCGATGCTGCTGCAGCGCGGGGTCCTGCAGGCCGAGCGGGCCCTGGCCGCCCGGCTGCAGCACGCCCTGCTGCCGCTGCCGAACAAGCCGGTGCGGCTGGCCGGGCTGCGCGTCGAGGTCGCGTATCTGCCCGCCCAGTCCGGCCTCCATGTGGGCGGCGACTGGTTCAGCGCCATCGAACTCCCGGACAGTGACGCGCTGTTCGTGGTCGGCGACGTGGCGGGCCACGGCGTCGACGCCGTGGCCACGATGGCCCAGCTCAGGTTCACCGCGAAGGGCATGGTCAGCACCGGCTCCTCGCTGACCGGGGCGCTGGAGCGGCTCAACTACCTGCTGCTGCACTCCCGCGACAGCCAGACCACCGCCACCATGGTCCTGGCCCGCTACGACCCCCGGCGGCACGTCCTGGCCTGGGCGCAGGCCGGGCATCTGCCGCCGCTGCTCGTGCGCCACGGCGATGTGCGCTGTCTCGACCGGCCCGGCGGCATGCTGCTCGGCGCGAGCGTGGCCCCCGTCTTCGAGGCGGCGGAACTGCGTCTGGAGCCCGGCGACCGGCTGCTGCTGTACACCGACGGCCTGGTCGAGCGCCCCGGTGAGAGCCTCGACAGCGGGCTGGACCGGCTGGCCGACGCGGTGCGCGCCCAGGGCTGCGGCGAGTCCGATTCGCTGGACGCGCTGCTCGCCACGCTGCTCGCGGAGGAGCGGCGGGACGATGTGTGCGTGCTGGACATCAGGATGCCGCTGGAGGACGTGACGAACGGGGCGGACGCGTCGGGCACGGACAGCTAGGACCGGCGCGGTGCCGGGGGCGTGACGGTCCGCCGGGGGGCGTGGCGGTTCCTCCGGGGGCGCGTGGTGGTCCGCCCGGGGGCGTGACGGTCCGCCGGGGGGCGTGGCGGTCCGCCGGGAGGCGTGGTTCGGGATCAGTCGTCGTTGCGGTGCCGCCAGTACCAGAACGCCCCGACGACCAGGGCCAGCAGGAAGACGGCGGGCACGAGAAGGCCCGGGATGCGGGAGCCGGTCATCGGGCTGGCTTTCGGTCGTGGTGCGGCGGAACACGCGGCCGTCGGCCGCGGGCTGCCATGATGAGGGCGGGCCGCCGCCCAGGGCAATGCCCGGCGTCGGGCTGTTGCCCGGTGTTCGAATCCGCTCACTCCACGGGGTGACCAGCCTCGATGCCGGCCGCGTCGGACAGGCGCAGCAGCGGCCCGCCGCGCCCCTCTCCCCACTGCACGGGGTCCAGGACGAAACCGACGTGGTCGCCGCCGTCGGTGCGGTGGAGGATGGTGCCGACGAACCAGGCCGCCGTGTTCCGGAGGACCACCGCGCCGCCGTACGCCTCCGTCCAGTCCAGGCGCGCGAACTTGTCGATCTCGTCGCCGGTCTCGCCGCCGAGGAGTTCCGCGAGGTCCCGTTGGTCGCGGGTGAGCAGGTGGACGGCGAGGTGCTGGGCGGCCCGGGCGACCCGGTAGGTGTGGTTGGCCTTGGACAGCCAGACGGTGAAGCGGGGCGGCCGGATGGAGCACTGCGAGGCGAAGCCGACCAGACACCCGGCCCGCTCGCCGTCGGCCACGGCCGTGACCACGCACATGTCGGGGTTCAGCCGGCCGAAGAAGCCGTCCATGCGGACCTCGGACCCACGCCCCACGACGCCCTCCGCACCATCCCCGCCGCCCGCGCCCGCCACGCCGCCGTCCGCCGTCGCCGCGGCACGGTCGACGGCCGCCATGCCCGCGGTGGCGTTCACGTCGCCGGTGCCCGCCGTACCGCCCACGCCCGCCGTGCTGTGCGTCCCGTCCACGTCCGTCATGGCCCGCGCTCCCGTCCGCCGCTGCAGCCCGGTCCGGCGCATGCCGGCAGACCCGGGCGCGGCCCGCGCCGCTCTCCCGGGGTTCCCCGCGTGCCGCTCATGAATCGTCCGGGCCGGTCCGCGACTCCAGCGCGCGGCGTGTGTCGTCGCCGTAGACGCCGGTCTCGTCGCCGCTGATGCCGTACCAGAGCTGGAAGCGGGCCACGGCGGCGGTCAGGTCGGTGTCGTAGGCGCCGCTGGTCGAGCCGTTGCGGTAGACATCGGGGATGCGCAGCAGACGTCTCTGCAGTTCGGTGACCTCGGGGCCGGTGTCGCCCTGGCGGAGGGTGCCGGGGCCGTCGGGGTCGGTGGCGGCCGTGGGCGCGAGCGAGACGGTCGGGGTCGGTGCGGGCGTGGTGGCGGGCGTGGTGGCGGGCGTGGTGGCGGGCGGTGCGGTCGTCGCCGGCCGGTGCGCGGGCTCGGTCGCGGCGGCGTCCTGGCGGCCGGGGAGCAGCAGTGCGCAGCCGAAGCCGAGGAGGGCTGCGGCGGCCACGGCCCCGGCGACGGCCGTCCGGCGCAGCACGGCGGTGGTCCGGGCTGGGGCCGGTACGGGTGGCAGTTCCTGTGTCTCGTCCTCGTCCGGGTGCGCCGCCGGTGCCGGGGCGGTTTCCATCTCGCGCATCAGCTCGGCGAGCGCGTCGAAGCGGCGGGGCCTGAGGACCCGGACGGGTTCCAGAACAGGCCCGGAGGGTGGCCGTTCGCGATCGTGCGGTGTCGGCACCTGGCTCTCCTTCCGTCGTCCCCGTGCTGAGATACGACGGCGGGTGTGACGCCGTTCAGGCGCGACCACCCCCACCGCACACGATCGAGATGGTCAACTCCGCAGGAATTATTGAGCGCTTGAGAAAGTGCATGCTAGAAAGCGCCGTCATGACGACTCCTTGGTCACGCCGTGGTTTTCTGACCGTCTGCTCGGGAACCGCTCTCTCCCTGGGCCTGGGCACCCGGGCGTTCGCGGCGTCGGACGAGTTCGCGACGCTCCGGGCGCGGTGGCGCACCCTGATCCTCGGCGAGGGGTTCGACCCCGCCGCCGAACCGTTCCGGAGCCGGCTCGCCGATCTGGGCACGACGGCGGGCCGGTACCGGGCCTCGATGGCCCCCGCTGCCGGCTCCCTGTGGCCCGACCTGGTCTACGCCGACCCGGACCCGGACACCGACCAGGAGTCGTACCGCTACTCGGGCAACATGAACACCAGTTACACCCGGCTGAGCACGCTCGCGCAGGCCTACTGCCTGCCCGGCATTGGACTGACCGGCGACGCGGATCTGCGGGACGCGATCCGCGCCGGCCTGGACCACCTCCACGACGACGTCTACCACCCGGACCGGACCCGGTACGGCAACTGGTACAGCTGGCAGATCGGCGCCCCGCAGGCGCTGCTGGACGTGTGCGTGCTGATGTACGACGCCCTGCCGGCCGACCGGCTCGCGGGCTACCTCGCCGCCGTCGACCACTTCGTGCCCGACTCGGCGGTGGCGAGCTACAGCGGGACGAGCACGGGCGCCAACCGGGTCGACCTGTGCCGGGTGCTGGCGCTGCGCGGTGTCCTCGGGGCGAGCGCGGCCAAGGTGGCGCTGGCCCGCGACGCCCTCTCCCCCGTGTTCCCGTACGTCACCTCCGGCGACGGCCTGTACGCCGACGGTTCGTTCATCCAGCACACCACCGTGCCGTACACCGGCTCCTACGGCTCGGTCATGCTCGGCGGTCTCGGGCTGCTGTTCGCGTTGCTGGCGGGGTCCAGCTGGGAGGTGACGGACCCGGACCGGCAGATCGTGTTCGACGCGGTGGAGCACGCCTGGGCGCCGTTCATCCACAACGGTCTGGTGATGGACGGCGTCGCGGGCCGGGCGATCAGCCGCGGGCTCTCGGCGGCGGACCCCCAGCGGATCCAGCAGGACGACCATCTGCGCGGCCATCCGATCCTCGGCGCGATCGTGCTGCTCGGACAGGCGGCGAGCGCGGCCGAGAACGCACGCTGGCGTGCTCTGGTGAAGGGCTGGATGCAGCGCGACCACTACAGCCCGCCGCTCGCCGACCCGGTGCTGAGCCTGCCGCATCTGGCCCGGCTCAAGGGGGTGCAGGACGACGGGTCGGTGACGGCGGTGGCCGAGCCGGCCGGGCACCGGCTGTTCCCGTCCATGGCGCGGGCCACGCACCGCGGACCGGGCTGGGCGGCCGCGCTGAGCATGGCCGACAAGCGGATCACCCACTACGAGACCGGCAACGGCGAGAACCTGCGCGGCTGGCACACCGGGGCCGGGATGCTCTACTGGTGGGGGGACACCTTCGCCAACGGGCAGTACAGCGACGCCTTCTGGCCCACCGTCGACCCCTACCGGCTGCCCGGTACGACCGTCTCGCGCAAGGCACTGGCCGACGGGGCCGGCGGGGACTGGGGCGCCTCGATGCCGGACGCCGACTGGGTGGGCGGCGCGACGGACGGACACCGGGCGGCCGTCGGGCAGCACCTCAAGGGCCTGCAGTCGACGCTCGTGGCGAAGAAGTCGTGGTTCTTCCTGGACGACACGGTCGTCTGTCTCGGCGCGGGCATCACCTGCACCGACGGCACGGCCGTGGAGACCACGGTCGAGAACCGCAACCTCGGCCCCACCGGCGGCGCCCCCTTCACCGTCGACGGCACGGTCCGGCCCGCCGGCTACCCCTGGTCGGCGACGCTCACCGGGGCGAAGTGGGCCCACATCGGCGGGCACGGCGGCTATGTCTTCCCCGGCGGCGCGACCGTGCGGGCCCTGCGCGACGCCCGCGACGGCAGCTGGAGCACGATCAACAGGGGCGGCGCGACCACGGTCCTGAACCGCAAGTACCTGACGATGTACGTCGATCACGGCACCGACCCGGCGAACGCGTCGTACGCCTACCTCCTGCTGCCGGGCGCCACCGCGGCGCGCACGCGGGCGCGGGCGGCGGACGCCCACTGGCTGACCGTGCTCGCCAATACGGACAACCAGCAGGGGGTGGCCGTCACCTCGCTCGGGTTCACCGGGGTGAACTTCTGGTTCGGCGGAACGGTCGGAACGCTCACCGCGAGCGACCCGTGCTCCGTGATGATCAGCGAGGACGACGACGGCACCGCCGTGATCGCGGTGAGCGATCCGATGGGCAGGCGCACGAGCCTCACCCTGACCTGGCGGCGGGCCGTCGCCGCGGTGACGTCCGCGCCGGGCACGCTCGCCTCGGCCACCACCGGTGCCACGCTGACCCTGGGCTTCGGCGACCTCACGGGCGCGGCCGGGGCCACCCAGCGGGTCACCGTCAGGCTGGGCTGAGCACCTCCCGCACCCCCTGCGCGAACCGGCCCAGGGACGCCGTGAACGCGGCGACGAAGGCGTCCCTGGCGTCCTCCGGGAGGGCGTCAAGGGACAGGTAGGGGTTCAGGTCCTCCAGTTCGACCAGGAGCAGGCCGCCGTCGCGGGTGCGGCAGGCATCGACGCGCTGGATGCCGTGGCCGAGGTCGTTCCAGTCGATGAAGCGCCGGGCGAACTCCAGGTCGGCCGCGGTGGCCGCATAGGGCTTCAGCTCCCAGCGGCGCTCCGGGTCGGGGGCGTACAGGGCGTACTGGAAGTCGTCGTCGACGAAGTAGAAGGACACCTCGTGGACGAAGTCGACGCAGGGCTGGATCAGGACCTCGCCCGTGGCGTGCGCGGCGACCTGGCGGGCGGGCACGATCCGGAGGCCGAGGGAGTCGGCGCCGAGCATCGGCTTGACGACGTACCGCTCGGCGGCCGGCAGCAGGTGCAGTTCCTCGGCGCGGCCGACCGTGGGTATGACGGGGAAGCCCGCGGCGCTCAGGTCGAGCAGATACCGCTTGCCGGCCATGTCCGCCTTGCCGGTGAGCGGGTTGTACACGCGGGCGCCGGTGGCGAGGGCACGGGCGCGGAAGCCGTCGTACGCGCGCGAGTAGCCGAGGACGGGCCCGCTGTTGCGGACGACCACGGCGTCGAAGCCGTCCAGCAGCGCGGCGGCGTCCAGCGGATGGCACAGGGCGAGGTCGAAGCGGGCGCGCAGCCGGGAGGTGAGGAAGATGTCCTCGTCGCAGTAGCGGCGCCCGCGGGCCTCGTACGCCAGATCGGTGACGTAGAGCAGGCGGGGGCGGGCGGCGGGCATACGGGCTCTCCTCGGGCGGGTGCGGCAGGTCCGGCTGCGGGTCGCCGTGCCGACGGTGGGTGCAGAAAGGTTACGTCGGGGTGCGGCCGCCCCTGTGCCCGGCCCGGACCTCCGCGCCCGTTCCCCGGCGTGGGTCTCCGTGCCTGTTCCCCGGCCTCGGATTCCGAGACCTGCGAGGTATATGTCCGGCTCTGGCTCGCACAGCACTCAGTTCCCCCGCAAGGCGACTCGAACTGCACTGAGTGTCACCCAGCACCGTTCGGGTGCTACGTTCCCCTCCATGAGCTCCAGCAGCGCGGCGCCGGCCGCGAAGCCGCCGATGCGCGATGCCCTCGTCGCGGCGGCCTTCCAGCTCTTCCTGGAACGCGGGTACGAGCAGACCACCGTGGACGACATCGTGGCACTGGCCGGGGTCGGCCGGCGTTCGTTCTTCCGCTACTTCCCCTCCAAGGAGGACGTGGTCTTCCCCGACCACGAGCGCTGCCTGGCCGACATGACCGCCTTCCTCGCCGCGAGCGGGGAGGAGCACGAACCGGTGCGCCGGGTGTGCGACGCGGCCCGGCTGGTGCTGGGGATGTACGCGGAGAACCCGACGTTCTCCGTGCAGCGCTACCGCCTCACCAAGCAGGTGCCGGGCCTGCGCGCCTACGAGTTGTCGGTGGTGTGGCGCTACGAGCGCGCACTCGCCGAGTACCTGCGCGGGCGCTTCGCGGGCCGGCCCGACGGGACGCTGCGGGCGGATGTCATCGCGGCCGCGGTGGTCGCCGCGCACAACAACGCCCTGCGCTCCTGGCTGCGTTCGGACGGCCTGGGCGATGCGGGAGCGGCGGTGGACCACGCACTGGGCCATGTGCAGCGGGTGTTCGGGCACGCGGCCGAGCCCGCCGCGGCACCCGCGCGGTTCGGTCCGCTGCCGCCCGGCGAGCCCGCGGGCGGCCCCGAGGACGTGGTGGTGCTGGTCACCCGCCGGGATGCCCCGCTGTGGCGGGTGGTGCAGGAGCTGGAGGCGGCGCTCGGCCGGGCCTGACCGCGCCCCTCCGTGAAATAGGGGTACGGAGTGCCTTTACGAGTGACACTGAGTGCCATACTCTGTCGGCGTGCACGGTGGCACGGCCGCCGCGCACGCGTGTGCCCGGTGCGCGCCGGACACGCGGGATTCCGGCCGAGCGCAGGGAGTTGACCAGCGTGTACCACTACTCAGCAAACGTCTCGCATCCGGCGGCCGGCTCCGCGGCGGGTGTTCTCGACCCCGTCCCCGCGGACTCCAGGGACGCCATCGTCTTCCAGCGCTGCACCTGGTGCGGCACGGCGATGTACCACCGGCTGCTGTGTCCGGTGTGCCAGGGCAGCGAGCTGCGCACCGAGCGCAGCGAGGGCGTCGGGACGGTCCGGCACTCCACCGTGGTGCACCGCAACACGCCCGCGGCGCGCAATGTCTCGCTGATCGAGATGGCGGAGGGGTTCGTCGTGCGCGGCCGGGTCATGGGACCGCCGGTCGGCATCCACAGCGGCGACCGGGTCCGGCTGTCCACCGCCCAGGATCCGGTGCGGGGCGAGCCGGTCTTCCAGCTGCTGGACGAGCCGTACCGGGGCGCCTGGGCCTGACGGCGCGGCATCGCCCTTCGCGTCGACGCCCGGTGAGGCCGGGGCGCCGGGTGACGGCCTCGCCGGGCAGGCCCCCCGGCCCTCACTCCTCCGTCAGGGTCACCCGGATGCCGACCGTGCCGTCCAGCCCGCGCCGCAGCCGGCTGCCGAGCAGGGTGAGGCGGCCGACGATGCCGTACTTGCGGGCGATGAGGTCCCGGTAGCGGGCGGTGGTGGCGGCGTCGGTGATCTCAGCGGTGGCCGGGATCTGGTCGCCGGTGGGGTTGCCGCGCAGGTCGCAGGGGCCGACGAGGACGTCGGCGCGGCGGCGGATCCGTTTCACCTTGAAGCTGTCGGCGGCCGTCCAGACGCCGAGGGTGTCACCGTCGCGGACCACCCACACCGGAGTGGCGACCGGGGTGCCGTTCTTGCGGTGGCTGGTCACCAGCAGGTACTTGCCGGAGCCGAGCCGGTCCAGCCGCGTGTCGTCCATGCCCGGCAGTCTAGGAGGCCGCCCCGCCCGGCAGACCGGCTCGGTCAAACCCTCGCGAGACCCGCGTGGTCAGGTCAGGGCCGCGGCCATGCGCCGGACCCCCTCGGTGAGGATGTCGGGCGAGGTCGCCAGGTTCAGCCGTACGTGCCCCGCGCCGCCGGTGCCGAAGGACGGGCCCGGGCTGAGGGCGACCCGGCCGCGGTCGAGGAAGACCTGCGCGGGATCGTCGCCGAGGCCGAGGGCGCGGCAGTCGAGCCAGGCCAGAAAGGTGGCCTCGGCAGGGTGCAGGCGGCTCGCGGGCAGGTGCTCGGCGAGCAGGCCGGCGAGCAGGGTCCGGTTGGCCTCCAGTCCGGTCAGCAGGGCGTCCAGCCAGCCGGTGGCCTCGGACAGGGCGGCGGTGTGGGCGATGACGCCGAGGTGGCTGGGGCCGTGGCCGACCTCCTCGGGCAGCCGGCCGAGGTCGGTGGCGGCCTTGGGCCCGGCGAGGGCGAGGGCGGCTTTGAGGCCGGCCAGGTTCCAGCCCTTGGACGCCGACATCAGGGACAGGCCGCGTTCGGCGCCGGGCACGCTCAGGTACGGCACGAAGGTGACGCCCGGGGCGACGAGCGGGGCGTGGATCTCGTCCGCGACGACCCGGACGCCGTACCGCTCGGCGAGATCGGCGACGGCCGCCAGTTCGGCGGCGGTGTGCACGGTGCCGGTGGGGTTGTGCGGGCTGCACAGCAGGTAGGCGGCGCGCCCGCCGCCGCCGGTCGCCTCCCGGAAGGTGTGCTCCAGGACCGCCAGGTCGATTCGCAGGTCGGCGCCGAGCGGGGCCTCGGCCACCCGGCGGTCCATGTGCGTGACGAACTGGAAGAACGGCGGATACACCGGCGGGTTGACGATCACCGGATCGCCGGGCCCGGTGACCAGTTTGATCATCTCGACCACGCCGAGCATCACGTCCGGAACGATCGCGGTGCGCTCGACGGCGATCCCGTCCCAGTGCCAGCGTTCGGCGGCGAACGCGGCCAGCGCCTCGGCGTAGGCCGTGCCGGCGGGGTACCCGGTGTCGCCGAGGGCGAGCGCGTCGGTCACGGCCCGCACGACGGGTCCGGCGAGGGGTACGTCCATCTCGGCCACCCACAGCGGCAGCACGTCCTCGGGGTAGGTGCGCCACTTCATGCTCGTACGGCGGCGCAACTGCTCCAGGCCGAGGGCGTGCAGCGGGTCGGGGGCGCCGGGCGGGGTGTGCGTTCTGCGGCTCATGGGGCTCACGATAGGACCGCGTGCGGGGCGCGGGAACGACCGGATGACCCGGGTCGCGAGCGGAGATCAACTCGGGCGTCTACATTGCGTCTTGAACGGTGTATCCCTCGTCCGGCAACTCATCCGCACCCAGGAGCTGACCCCCGTGACAGACAACCCGGCAGCCACCGACGACGTGGCCGTGTCGCTGCGTGCCCGCATCAACACCAGCCAGCCGCACACCGCCCGGATCTGGAACTACTGGCTCGGCGGCAAGGACAACTACGAGGTCGACCGCGCGGCCGGCGACCAGATACGCCAACTGCACCCCGGTATCGGGGAGTACGCCCGCGCCGACCGGCTGTTCCTCGGCCGCGCCGTGCGTCACCTGGTCGGCGAGGTGGGCATCCGGCAGTTCCTGGACATCGGCACCGGGCTGCCCACCGCGGACAACACGCACGAGGTCGCCCAGCGGATCGCGCCCGAGTCGCGGATCGTGTACGTCGACAACGACCCGCTGGTCCTCGCGCACGCGCGTGCCCTGCTGACGAGCACGCCCGAGGGCCGTACCGACTATCTGGACGAGGACCTGCGCAACGTCGACGCGATCCTCGAACACGCCGCGAAGACACTGGACTTCAGCCAGCCGGTCGCACTGATGCTGCTCGGCGTGGTCATCTTCATCGGCGACGAAGAGGACCCGTACGGGCTGGTGCGGCGGTTGACGGACCGGTTGCCGACGGGCAGCCACCTGGTGCTGTCGCACACCGTCACCCATCCGGCGATGCCCGACGTGGACGAGGCGGTGAAGTTCTGGAACGAGCACGGCACCCCGAAGCTGACCCAGCGCACCCCCGAGGACGTGGCCCGGTTCTTCGACGGCCTTGAGCTGCTGGAGCCCGGTGTGGTGTCCTGCTCGCGCTGGCGCCCGGACGACGACCAGGGGGGCGAGCCGGAGGAGGTCGCGATGTTCGGCGGGGTGGCCCGCAAGAACTGAGCGAGGCTGGTGGGATCCGGCAGGCGCCGAGCCCTTCGGAGGGAGGGGGATGCCGCGTACGGTGACCCGGGCGGTGGCGGATCCGGCCGCCGCGCTGAGCCGGGCGGTCGGCAATCCCGCCCATGCTGAGCCCGGCCGGGAGACGCAAGCGGAAGTGAGCCCCCGAGAGCCGAGCCGGGTGGAACAGCCACCGCGAGAGCCGAGCGTGCCATGAGGCGCCGCGGCGAGAGCCGAGCACGCCACGAGGCACCGCGGCGAGAGCCGAGCACGCCACGAGGCCCCCGCCAAGCCGAGGGCGGCACAGGGGATCCCCGCGAAGCCGAGCGCGGCACAGGGGCCCGCCAAGCCGAACGCGGCGCAAGGGATCCCCGCGAAGCCGAGCGCGGCACAAGGATTACCGCCAACAGCCGAACGCGGCGCAAGGGATCCCCGCGAAGCCGAGCGCGGCACAAGGAACACCGCCAACAGCCGAGCGCGCCGCGAGGGGCCCCGCGGGAGCCGGGGCCGGCCGCCGGAATCCGCGCTGTCGGTGAACGCCCGGGCCGTGGCCCGCGTATGGAGGTGCGGGCCCTCGACGATCCGAGGGTTCCGCGCCGCCGGTACGGGCGGTGCGCGTCGGTTCGGCTTCGGGAGCCCTGCATGCGGCACGCACGACGACGGATCGTCAGGCGGGTGACACGTCTGGCGGCGGTCGGCGGACTCCTCCTGGGCGGCGGGATGGTCGCCCAGGCGGCCATGGCGAGCGAGACACCTCCGGCCGCCGCCAGACCGCTCGCCTCGGCGTCCGGCGCGTCCGGCGCCGGGGACACCGGGGCCGCGCTGGTGGCCCGGCTCGGCACGGCACGGACCGCGGGTGACTGGATCGGCGCCGACGGGCGGCCGGTCGTCGCGGTGACCGACGAGGCGGCGGCGCGCGAGGTGCGGCGTGCGGGCGCCGAGGCGAAGGTCGTGTCGCACAGCATGAACGAGCTGAAGTCCGCGACGGCGGCGCTGCGTTCGGCGCCACGCGTGGCGGGCACCGCGTGGGCGGTGGACTACCGGACCAACCGGGTCGTGGTCAGCGCGGACAGCACGGTGTCCGCGGGCGACTGGTCCCGGATGAGCCAAGTGGCGGCGAGGATAGGGAGCTTCGTGCGGATGGAGCGCACGAAGGGCACGTTCACCACGCGGCTGAACGGCGCCCAACCGATCCTGTCGACCGGCGGCCGCTGCTCGGCCGGGTTCAACGTGACGAACGGGCAGAGCGACTTCATCCTCACCGCCGGTCACTGCGGCCCCGCCGGGTCGACCTGGTTCGCCGACAACCAGGGGAACCAGCAGCTCGGCCGGACCGTGAGCAGCACCTTCCCCGGCAACGACTTCTCGCTCGTGCAGTACGCCTCCGGCAAGGCCGGTGACGGCGCCGACGTCGTCGCGATCGGCGGCGGCAACGGCGTGCGGATCACCGGGCTCGCCGACGCGGCCGTCGGGCAGCGGGTGTTCCGCAGCGGCAGCACCAGCGGACTGCACGACGGTCAGGTCACCGCGCTGAACGCCACCGTCAACTACCCCGAGGGGACGGTCACCGGGCTCATCCAGACCAATGTGTGCGCCGAACCCGGCGACAGCGGCGGGCCGCTCTTCTCCAACGGGATCGCGCTCGGCGTGACCTCGGGCGGCAACGGTGACTGCACGACCGGCGGGACGACGTTCTTCCAGCCGGTGACGAGGGCGCTGACGGCGCTGAACGTCAAGCTGATCGTGTCCGCGCAGAACGCCGGTGGTGCCGCCGGGAGCGCGGCCCCCTCCCCCGCGCCGTCCGCCGCGGCGGCGCAGGGCGCGGTGGCACCGAGCGCGGCCTCGCCGGGTTCCGCGGCACCGGTGACGGGCACGCAGGGCCGGACGCTGCTGGCACGGCTGACGGACACCCGCAACATCGGTCCCGGGCTGCTGGTCATCGCGGGCAGTCTGATCGCACTGGTCGCGACCCGCTACATCAGGGCCGAGCAGGACCGCAAGGCCTATCAGCGGTACTACTCGGCGACCTGGGGCTGACGCGGGCGACGGGTGGGCGCAGAAGACATACGAAGGGAAGACATACGAAGGGCACCCGTGCTCACGGGTGCCCTCAAGGTGCGGCGGGTGTGCGCGAGGTCGGTCAGGCCGCCCGCTGCGACGGCGGGGTCGCGGCGGCCCACTCCATCACGAGGCGCTGGTACTCCGCGCGCTGCTCGGTGGTCAGTGTCCCGCCCGCCCGGCGCCACAGGGCCCTGATCTCCTCGTTGACCTCCGCGGCCGATCGCGCAGAGCGCTCGGGGGCGGCTTCAACAGTGGTGGACATGCTGTGAAGCATATGCCGATCGAGGTGAAGGCGCTGTGAGTAAGTGCACTCGATAGGGACATTACGGACGTGGTGCTCATCACGTCGATGTGTCAAGCGTGAGGCGGCAGTTCATACCGGGCCCTCACCCAGTACGAGCACCTGGATCGCCAGCACCGCGGCGCCGCGCGCCCAGTCGTGGAAGTCGGAGACCTTCGTCTCCAGGGCCACCGGGTCGGCCTGTGGATGGCGGTGGGCACCGATGGTCGCACGGACCGTGTTCCCGGCCACATCCATCAGGCCGACGCCCTCTCCGGCCAGCAGGATCTTCTGCGGCATCGCGAAGTTGGCGATCTGTGCGACGAGGGTGCCGAGGGCCCGGGCGGCCTCGTCGATCACCCGGGAGGCCATGGGCTCGCCCGCGGCGGCGCCGGCGAGGATCTCCTCGTAGGCGGTGTCCCGGCCGGTGGCGGCGCGGATCTGGTACTCGATGCTGGGGATAGTGAGCAGGGACACGGCGCTGCCGCGGGTGCCGTCCGGGGTGAGCGGGCCGTGCGCGTCGATGATCCAGTGGCGCCCGAAGCCGCGGCCCTCCTCCGCGAACGGTACGCGTCTGCCGCCGAGCACCAGCCCGTAGCCGATGCCGGCGCCGATGGTGAGGACGGCGAAGCGGTCCAGGCCGCGGCCCGCGCCGAACCAGGTCTCGGCCTCGACCAGGGCGGCCACGTCGTTCTCCACGACGACCGGCAGTCCGGTGTGCTCCCGGACCAGCGCGGCGAGCGGTACGTTCCGCCAGCCGAGGAACGGCGACTCGGCGACCACCGACCGCTCGCGCACCAGGCCGCCCACGCCGATGCCGATGCCCGCGGGAGCGGGACGCCCCTCGGCCAGGGCGGCCGCCATCCCGGCGAGCAGCGCGGCGACGGATTCCGGGTCGCGGCCGGTGAGCGGCCGGTCGAGGCTTCCGGTCACCTCGCTGCGCAGGGTGGTGACGACGCCGTAGACCATGTCCCCGGTGATCTTGAACCCGAGGAAGCAGCAGGCGTCGGCCACGACGTCCAGCGGCTGCGAGGGACGGCCCTGACGCGCCTGGGCCGGTCCGGCCGCCTCGGGGGCCTCGGCCAGCAGCCCGGACTCCAGGAGCGGCTTGGTGAGCCGGGTGAGACTGCCCTGGGAGAGCCCGAGGCGCCGGGCCAGTTCGGTGCGGGACAGCGGCCCGTGCACGAGCACCTCGATCGCCACGGAGCGCTCCGCGGGGCTCAGCGGCCGCCAGCTGGTCATGAACCCGACCCTTCTTTTTCTTCCGACTCAGAAGCAATCAGCCTGACTCTATCGCCAGACGATCCGATCGAGAACCCTTACTCACACCTCTTGACCGCCCGATTCTTTTGAGCCAAAAGTAATCAGCATGACTTTCTCTCTCGGTATCGTCGGCGCCGGACAGTTCTCCGGTCAGTTCGCGACACTCTTCCAGGCCCACCCCGGCGTCCGTGACGTCCATGTCACCGACCTGCTGCCCGAGCGGGCGGAGCGGCTCGTCGCCGCGCAGGGTCTCGCCGGCACCTTCCCGTCGTACGAGGCCATGCTGGAGTCGCGGGCGGTCGACGCGGTCGCGATCTTCACCCAGCGCTGGACGCACGGCCCGCTGGTCCTGCAGGGCCTCGGTGCGGGCAAGCACGTCTACTCCGCCGTTCCCATGGCGATCACCACGGACGAGATATCCGCGATCATCGACGCGGTCCGGGCGACCGGGCTGACGTACATGATGGGTGAGACCAGCCAGTACAACCCGGCGACCGTGCACGCCCGCAACCAGATCGCCCAGGGCGCCTTCGGCCGGCTGTTCTACGCCGAGGGCGACTACGTCCACGACATGGACCTCGGCTTCTACGAGGCGTACCAGTACAGCGGCGGCGAGAACTGGAAGGCGACCGCCAGCTATCCGCCGCTGCTGTACCCGACGCACTCGGTGGGCGGGGTGCTCGGGGCCTGGCAGACGCACGCGGTGAGCGTGTCGGCGATCGGGGTGCGGGACGAGCGCGGCGACGGCGTTTTCGATCGTTCGGTCAGCCAGTTCGACAACGACGTGTCCAACGCGACCGCGCTGTTCGAGGTGGCGGGCGGCGGATCGTTCCGCACGAACGAGTTCCGGCGGGTCGGCTACCCCTCGCACATCCGCGAGTCCCGGTTCCGGTTCTTCGGTACGGAGGCCAGCATGGAGCAGCTGGCGACGGTGGCGCTGTGGCAGGACAAGAACGGGGTCAAGGACATCAGCGAGCTGCTGGAGCCCAAGCCGACCCTGGCACCGGACGATCCGTCGCTGGCGCACATCGCGCCGGAGCTGCGGGCCGCCTTCACCTCGGGCTCGGCGCCGGTGCACGACCGGGCCCGGCTGCCGCGGGAGTTCGACCAGCTGCACAACGGCCACGAGGGCAGCCACCACTTCCTCGTGGACGACTTCGTCACCGCGGTCAACACCCGTTCGCTGCCCACGGTGAACGCCTGGGTGGCCGCCCGCTACACCCTGCCGGGCATCATCGCGCACGAGTCCGCGCGGCAGGGCGGTCTCCGCCTGGCGATCCCCGACTTCGGGGACGCGCCGCAGGAGTGACGGTCCGGGCGGCGACGGCCGGACGGCCGGGGCCGGCCGCCCGGGTGCCGCTCAGGTGCCCGGCTTGCGGCCGTAGACGAAGACGTCGTCGCCCGTCCTCAGCAGCGACCAGTACGCCTTGGCGTCCTTGGTCGTCATGTTGACGCAGCCGTGCGAGCCCGGCGGGTTCCACATGCTCAGGTTGACCGAGTGGAAGGCCTGGCCGCCGTCGAAGAACTGGCTGTAGGGCATGGGCACGTTGTAGACCGTCGAGACGTGGTTGATGTCCCGCCAGTAGATCTTCTTCAGGCCGGTGCGGGTGGCGTAGCCCTTGCGGCCGGTGCGCACGGGGACCGGTCCGTAGACGAGCTTGTTGCCGTCCTGGATCCAGCTGAGCTGGAGGCTGAGGTTCACGCAGGCGATCCGGCCCTTGTTCACCGGGCACTTGCCGTCCTTGTTCGGGTTGTTCCCCACGGCCTTCTGCTTGTTCATCAGGTCCATCACGCCCCAGGTCACGGACCCGGCGTAGCCGATGGCGGGCGTGATGCCGTGCTTGTTCTGGAAGGCCTGGATGGCCCTGCAATCGGCGGCGGACTGCTTGCCGTCGACCGGCCGGCCGAGGAACTTCTCCACCTGCTTCTGGTACGGCCCCGTCTGCGTGGTGCAGCTCGCGGCCTGGGCCGGGGCCGCGGTGAAGGCGAGTGTGAGCGGCGCGACGAGTGCCGTGACCCCCAGCGCGACGACGCCCCGTCTGCGTGTGTCCCCCATGTCCAACCCTCTTCTCCCCTGTTCGCCCAGGGTCTGCCCCGGGTGCTCCCCTGCGCGATTCCCGCGATGTCGGACTGCTAGACCTGCGCGGGGGTCCGGGGGTTGTGGTTCCGGTCAGGCTGTGACGAAACGGTGAACTTCCTCGCCGCGCAGCCGGCCGGCGGGGAGCCCGCGGCCGTACGCGATCAGCAGGAGGTCCTGTCCACGGCCGTACAGCGGCGCGCCGGAGCCGAAGGACCAGTCGAGGTCGTCCGCGCACAGCCGTACGCCGGTCAGGTCGGTGCCGAAGACGCGGAAGGCGCGCGGGTCGATCGCGTCGAGCAGGATCCGCAGCCGGTCCTGCGGGATGTCGCGGTCCAGGCCGAGGGCGACGGTGACGTCCAGGCCGTGCACGACGTCGTGGCCGAGGGCCGCGGCGAGACCGCCGACCGGGGGCGTCCAGGGATGCTGGGCGTGGGTGCGCAGGAACCCGGCGAGTACGGCGTCCGGGTGGGCGACGGCGTCGCTGCGGGCGAGCCGGTCGGTCATGCGGTGCAGGCTGCCCCGCGCCTTGACCAGCTCCAGCAGCACCCGCGTGGTCGGATGGCGGAACCCCATCGACATGTGCGCCACGACCTCCCGCACCCGCCAGCCCGCGCACAGACTGGGGGCGCCCCACTGCCCGGGCGTCAGCGTCTCGAAAAGATCGGCCAGTTCTCGACGCTCGGCGGCGATGGCGGCGGCCGTGGCGGCCCTGTCGGTGGCGGTGTGTGGTGCTTTCCCCATGTGTCCAGGGTGTTGGCGTCGCGGCCGGAAGTCCAAGACATGATCCGTCTCGCAGCTAGCATGATCGGTTATGGAGTTGAGGCAGCTGCGGTACTTCGTGACGGTGGTGGAGGAGGCCGGATTCACCCGGGCCGCCGAACGGCTGCACCTGGCCCAGCCCGGGCTCAGCGCGCAGATACGGCAGCTGGAGCGGGAGTTGGGGCAGCGGCTGCTGGACCGCTCGGGGCGGTCGGTGCGGCCGACCGAGGTGGGTGAGGCCGTACTGCCGTATGCGCGGGCCGCGCTCGCGGCCGTCGACGGGGTGCGGCAGACGGTGGAGGAGTACACCGGGCTGCTGCGCGGCCGGGTCGCCGTCGGCCTGGTCCCGGGCACCCTCGCGCACCCCTTCGACCTGGCCGGGCAGTTGGCGGACTTCCATGACGCGCACCCCCAGGTGGAGGTGACGCTCACCGAGGACACCTCGGACCGGATGCTGGCCGCGCTGCGCCGGGGCGAGCTGGACCTCGCGGTGCTCGGCGTCGCGCAGGAGGCGCCGCCGCCGGGTGTCGCCCACCACGTGGTGATCGACGAGCCGCTGGTCGCGGCGGCCGCCCCCGGACACCACCTGCTCACCGAGTACGACGGCTGCGACGCGGTTCCGCCGGCGGCTCTGCGCGGGCACCGGCTGCTCAGCCTGCCGCGCGGGACCGGGATGCGCGCCGTGGTGGAACGGCTGTGCGCGGAGGCCGGTTTCCGGCCGCACATCGCGTTCGAGGCGGCGACGCCGGACGGATTGTGCCGGCTGGCGGCTCGCGGGCTCGGGGTCGCCGTCCTGCCCGGTCTCGGTTCCCGGCCCGGCCTCACCACCCTGCCTCTGGCCGACCCCCGCGCCCGCGGCCGGGTGGCCCTGGCGTGGCGCTCGGAGGGGCCGATGCTGCCGGCGGCGCGGGAGCTTCTGGCGCGGTTGCGGAGGGGGATGGGCGGGGGCGGGTGAGCGCCGTGGGGGTCTGGCCGGCTGCCGGGTGCGGGTGCGTGGCGGCTGGTCGCGCAGTTCCCCGCGCCCCTGGGGAGCTGCGGCGCCGTCCGCTTCACAGCTCGGCACCCTGCCGTCCGGTCCAGTTTCCCGGAATTGGCCCGGGAAGACCCCTCGCCCAGCCCTCTACGCTGCGGCACATGCACCCCACCCTCGCCGGCGACCTCTCCCGGCTTCCCGAACTGCTCCAGTCCGCCCGTGACTTCGCCGCTCATGCAACAGTCACGCTGGCCGACCGGCCTGTTGCCGTGTCCGGACCGGCGCCCGCGCGGGCACCGCTGCCGGAGGACGGCGCGGGCGCGGACGCGGCTCTCGGGCTGTTCGCCGAGCGCTGGGCGCCCGGCTTCTCCGGGTCCGCCGGACCCCGCTATCTGGGCTTCGTCACGGGTGGCGCGACCCCCGCGGCGGTCGCCGGGGACTGGCTGACGTCCGCGTTCGACCAGAACCTCTCGGGCGCGGGCGGTTCCTGGGCGGCGGAGCTGGAGCGGGAGACGGTGGCCTGGCTGCGTGAGCTGTTCGGGCTGGGCGCGGCGCACAGCGGCGCGTTCGTGACGGGGGCGACCGCCTCCACCACGGTCGGGCTGGCGATCGGCCGGGAGTGGCTCGGCGAGCGGCTCGGGGTGGACGTGTCCCGGGCGGGCGCGGCCGCGCTGGGCCCGGTCGACGTGCTGTCCGGCAGCCCGCACTCCAGCGTGCCGAAGGCCATGTCGGTGCTGGGCATCGGCCGGGACCGGCTCCGGCGGGTGCCGCTGCTGCCCGGCAACCGGGAGGCGGTGGACGTGGCCGCGCTGGAGTCGGCCCTGGCGGAGCGGGACGGCCGGCCGGCGATCGTCGTGGCGAACGCGGGCACCGTGAACACCGTCGACTTCGACGATCTGCGGGCGATCGCCGCGCTCAAGGAGGCTTACGACTTCTGGCTGCACGTCGATGCCGCGTTCGGCGGCTTCGCGGCGCTGTCCCCCGAGTACGCGGCGCTGGTCGACGGCCTCGACGCGGCCGACTCGGTCTGCGTGGACCTGCACAAGTGGCTGAACGTCCCCTACGACGCGGCCGTACAGTTCACCCGGCGCCGGGACCTGCAGGTGAAGGTGTTCCACAACGCCTCCCCCTATCTGGGCCTGCCGGCCGGCGAGCCCGACTTCCTGCATCTGACCCCGGAGAACTCCCGGCGGCTGCGCGCCCTGCCCGCGTGGTTCTCGCTGGTGGCCTACGGGCGCGCCGGACACCGGGAGATCGTCGAACGGAACGTGGCCCTGGCGCGCCGGCTCGGCGCGGGCATCGACGCGCTGCCGGGCCTGCGTCTGCTGGCACCGGTCCGGCTGAACGTCGTCTGCTTCACCCTCGCCGGGGACGCCACGCAGGAGCGGGTCGACGCGCTGGCCCGGTCGGTCACCGCTTCCGGGGAGGCCTATCTGACGCCGACCGTGTACGACGGGGTGCCGGGGCTGCGGGCCGCGTTCAGCAACTGGCGCACCACCGAGGCCGACACCGAGCGGGTGCTTCAGGCGCTGGCGGCGGCGTCCGGTACACCGCGTCAGGGATGACGTACGGCCGCGTGGAAGCCGGTGTTGACGGCGGTGAGTCCGCCGTCGACCACCAGGCTGGTGCCGGTGATCCAGGCGGCGTCGCCGGAGGCGAGGAAGGCGACCGCGGCGGCGATGTCCTCCGGCTCGCCGACCCGCCCCAGCGGGTAGAGCGGGCGGATCGCGGCGAGTTCGTCCTCGCGCTCCTCCCACGCCGAGGTGCGCACCGTGCCCGGCACCACGAGGTTCACCCGCACGCCCCGGGCCGCCGCGTGCCCGGCGAGAGTACGGGTGAGCGAGCCGAGGCCGGCCTTGGCGGCGCTGTAGGCGTGGTTGCCGAAGTCCTGCAGCCCGTTGACGGAACCGATGCCGACGATCGCCCCGCGTCCGGAAGCGGCAAGGTGGGGCAGGGCGGCGCGACAGCAGCGGTAGGCGCCGGTGAGGGTGACGTCGAGGTCGCGCACCCACGCCTCGTCGGGCTGGTCCTCGAAGAGGGGGGCGTCCGGGGTGCAGTGGGCGGCGCAGTTGACCAGCACGTCGAGCGAGCCGAACGCGGTCACGGCGTGTGCGACGGCCGCCTCCACCGAGGTGCGGTCGGCGATGTCGCACGCCCACGCCTCGGCGGCGAAGCCGCGTCGGCGCAGGTCGGCGGCGGTCCGCTCGGCCGCGGGCAGGTCCCGGTCGGTGACCAGGACCCGTCCGCCCTCCTCGGCGAGCCGGCCGGCGACGGCGGCGCCGATACCGCGGGCCGCGCCGGTGACGAGAACTCCGTGTCCTGCGAAGCGGGTGTGATCGGTCATGCGGTGACCGTACGGCGCCGCGGGCGTTTCGTTCAGCGGTATCCGGTGACGTCGGCCGACGTGCCCGCGTCCTGCACCTCGGCCAGGTACCGCCGGCCGTCGGGCCGGCTGCCGTCGAGGTGGGTGAAGCCGTAGAGCTGGGCGAGGTGGCCGCTGGCGAGCGACTGCCCGTTCAAGCGGGCCACGTCGGGGTCGGCGGCCAGCGCGGCGACGGCGCGGCCGACGTAGCGCGGGGTCTCGGAGATGGCGACGTGCGGTTCGCGGGCGAGGGCGTCGCGTCAGTTGTCCTCGCGCACGACGGCGATGCCGCGCCCGGCGCCCCGCGTCGCCCCCGGCCACCAGCGCCACCTTGTCCTGCGGCGGTTCTGGCATGTCCGGCCTCCCGTGTGCGGTGACTGCTGTCGCCGTCAACTGTCATGGGAAACCGGACACCTTCTGCCGGTGTTGCCCACGCCGTTCGCCGGCGCGGGCCGTCGGTCTCGCCGGCGCGGGCCATCGCTGTCGCCGGCGCGGTCTCAGTGTCCGCGCTTGATCCACTCCTCCAGGTGCGGTGCCTCGGTGCCGATGGTGGTGGGGTCGCCGTGGCCGGTGAGGACCTTGGTCTCGGGCGGGAGGGTGAGGAGCTTGTCGCGGATGGAGTCGATGATCGTCGGGAAGTGCGAGTAGGAGCGCCCGGTGGCGCCCGGCCCGCCCTGGAACAGGGTGTCCCCGGTGAAGACGGTGCCGAGCGCGGGGTCGTACAGGCAGACGGCGCCGGGGGCGTGGCCGGGGGTGTGGAGCACGGTCAGGTCGGCGCCGGCCGCCTCGATGACCTGGCCGTCCAGGAGGTGCCGGTCGGGGTCGCGGTGCGGGTGGGTCGTCTTCCACAGGGGCAGGTCGTCGGGGTGCAGCCAGATGGTGGCGCCGGTGCGGTCGGCGAGCGCGGGTGCGGCGTTGACGTGGTCATTGTGGGCGTGCGTGCACACGATGGCGATGAGGCGCCGGTCGTCGACGGCGCGGGCGATGGCCTCGGCGTCATGGGCGGCGTCGATCACAATCACCTCGCGCTCGTCGCCGACGATCCACACGTTGTTCTCGACGTCCCAGGTGCCGCCGTCGAGGGTGAACTGCCCTGCTGTGACGAGGCGTTCGATGCGTACGGTCATCAGAAGACCACCACCGAGCGCAGTACGTCGCCGCCGTGCATCCGCTCGAAGGCCCTCTCCACCTCGTCCAGCCGGACGGTCTCGGTGACGAACGCATCGAGCGGCAGCCGGCCCTGCAGGTGCAGGTCGATCAGCATGGGGAAGTCACGGGAGGGCAGGCAGTCGCCGTACCAGCTGGACTTCAGGGCGCCGCCGCGGCCGAAGACGTCCAGCAGGGGCAGTTCGAGCTTCATGTCGGGGGTGGGGACGCCGACGAGGACCACGGTGCCGGCGAGGTCACGGGCGTAGAAGGCCTGCCGGTAGGTCTCGGGGCGGCCGACGGCCTCGATGACGACGTCGGCGCCGAAGCCGCCGGTCAGTTCGCGGATGGCCGCGACCGGGTCGGTCTCCTTGGAGTTGACGGTGTGGGTGGCGCCCAAGGTGCGGGCCTTGTCCAGCTTGCGGCCGTCGATGTCCACGGCGATGATCTTCGCCGCGCCCGCCAGGTTGGCCCCGGCGATGGCCGCGTCGCCGACCCCGCCGCACCCGATGACGGCGACGGAGTCGCCCCGCCCGACGCCGCCCGTGTTGATGGCAGCGCCGATACCGGCCATGACCCCGCAGCCCAGCAGGCCGGCGACCGCCGGGGAGACGGCCGGGTCGACCTTGGTGCACTGGCCGGCGGCGACGAGCGTCTTCTCGGCGAACGCGCCGATGCCGAGGGCCGGGGACAGCTCCCGACCCGTGGCCGCGAGGGTCATCTTCTGCCGGGCGTTGTGCGTGTCGAAGCAGTACCAGGGCCGGCCGCGCAGACAGGCCCGGCAGTTGCCGCACACGGCACGCCAGTTGAGGACGACGAAGTCACCGGGCGCCACGTCGGTCACGCCCTCGCCGACCGACTCCACGACACCGGCGGCCTCATGGCCGAGGAGGAAGGGGAAGTCGTCCGAGATGCCGCCCTGTTTGTAGTGCAGGTCGGTATGGCAGACACCGCAGGCCTGGACGCGCACCACGGCTTCGCCGGGCCCGGGATCGGGCACCACGATCGTCTCGACCCGTACGGGCTCGTCCTTCCCCGGTGCGATCACGCCGCGCACTTCCTGCGCCATGCTCTGGCCCCTTCCTCGAATGCCTTCGCCGCCGACCCTACGCGCGACCGGTGGGTGGCGGCGCGGACCACGGCGGTGAGCGTGGATCTTTCCGGTCGCCGGGCGACCTGCGCCGCGCCGGGTGCGCCCGCCGGGTGCGCCCGCCGGGAACGGCGTACCCATTCGCCATTCATAAGAAATGATCCGCCGCCCGGTAAGAATGTGACCGAATAACGTCATTCCATGATGGCAATCTTTTTGCAGGGTGCATGAGTTCGCCTGGTGTGTGCATCGATCCCGGCGTGCCTCAATGGGGACATGCCCATCGAAGCCCGCAATGGTCGTATCGCATTCCTTTTCTCGGCCGGCGCCGAGCCGCTGCCCGGAAATGGACGGGAACTGCGCGACGCGTTCCCGGTGTTCGCCGACACGCTGGACGACATCTGCGGGCGTCTCGATCCGTATCTGGAACTCCCGCTGGAATCCGTGATGTTCGCGGACGACGGCACGCGTACGGCCGCGCTGCTGGAGCGGGAGCCGTTCGCCGGGCCCGCGGTGTTCGCGCTCCAGGTGGCGCAGTACCGGTTGCTGCGCAGCTGGGGCGTCCTGCCGGACATGGTGTTCGGGCAGGTGGCCGGGCGGATGGCCGCCGCGTACGCCGCGGGCGTCTTCTCGCTGGCGGACGCCTGCCACGCGGTCGGCACCCTGGCCCGGCTCCTGGGCGGCGCTGCGGACCCGGAGCCGTACTCCGCGCACCTGGACGGCGTGCTCGACGCGTACGGCCGTACCCTCGCCACGCTCCACCCGTGCGCGCCGCGCCTCCCCCTGGTCTCCGACGTCACCGCACGTCCGGTGGGCGCGGAGACCGCCGAGCCGGGGTTCTGGGTGCGGCGCGCTCCGCTGCGCTTCGCCGAGGCGGTCGGCCGGCTGCACCGCGACGGAGTCCGCACCTGGCTGGAACTGGGCCCGGGCGACCGGCTCACCCGGCTGCTCCCGGAATGCCTGCCGGAGTGCGCCCCGGGCGGTACGGCCTCGGCCTTCGCGCTGTCCCGGGACTGGGCGGTGCTGCGGTCCGGGCCGGCCGCGGGCCCGTCACCGGCCCAGCCCTGAGGCGGGGCCGGCAGGCTGCGCTTGCCGTGGCCGCCGGGCCGGAGGAGTCTCGAAGGGTGGGCGTCCGTGCGGTCCGCGCCCCGCCGGGCCACAGGCGCCCGAAGGAGGTCAGCCATGGGCACCGCGACGGGTTCCGGCTTCGACATCGAGACACTGCGCCGGGGTATAGAAGGGAACACCGGAAACACCCTTCTGTCGCTCTACGCCGACGACGCGGAGATCCGTATCGTCGACCGCAACAACCAGCCCAGCCACCCCACCGTCCTGCGCGGCCGGGGGCAGATCGCCGAGCTGCTGGACGACATCTACAGCCGCGACATGACACACCGGCTGGACCAGTGTGTCGTGCAGGGCGATCACGCCGCGTTCAGTGAGACCTGCCAGTACGGGGACGGCACCCGCGTCCTCGCCGAGTCGATGGTCACGTTGCGCGACGGCAAGATAGCCGACCAGTTGATCATCCAGGCCTGGGACGAGTAGGCACACCCGGCATGACGGGCGCCGGACGGAGATGGGCGAGCGTCCGGGTCACCTCCCGGTTGACCTGGACCTTCTCGGCGCGGGCGAGCCTGGGGAGGATGCCCCGGGCTCGCCCTCGACGGCCAGGACCTGTGTGCGCGGCAGGTCCGCCCGTGTGCGCCGTTCTGTTTCGGTCAGCGCTGAGAGCAGCGCGCCTTCGCCCGCGTCCTCCGCTGCCGCGTGTGCGCCGAACGCGGCGTGCCCGGCCTCGGTGAGCCCGAGCCGCATCCGTCGGCGGTCGCCGCTCTCGTGGGTACAGGTGATCAGCCCGACCTCCTCGACCGGTCCCAGCCGGGCCGAGAGGGCGCCCCGGGTCAGGCCCAGCCGCTCGGCAAGTACGGACGGACTGGACTCGTGCGGCGGCCCGGACCGGCGCAGTGTCAACAGCGCCTTGTACTGCCAGTACTTCAGGCCGTCCGCGTCGAGGACCTCCCGGCGGCCCTGGGACGTACCGGTCCACCCAGTCGTGCACCACCGTCTGCCTCACGCAGTGGTCAAGCCCGGCGCGGTCGTCATCGACGCCGGCTACAACCCGGGGAACGTCGGCGACGTCGACTTCGACTCCGCCGTGGAGCGGGCTTCGCTGATCACGCCGGTGCCGGGCGGGGTCGGGCCCATGACGATCGCCACACTGCTGGAGCAGACCGTCGAGGCCGCCGCCCGGCAGCTCGGCGCCTGAGGTTCGGCACACCGGGGTCAGCGCATCCAGGCGCTGTACTCCATCACGTCCCCGGCCTTCACTCCGTACCGGTGGTCGTCCCGCGTGAAGGTGGTCTCCAGACCGAGGACGGCGCCGGTGCGCGGGTCGAGGATCAGCATGCGCCGCTCGCCGGGCCCGTCGTAGGCGTACGCCTGTCCCGGGCGCCCGAGCCGGTCCGTCACCTGCCCGACCGGGCGCAGGCCCTTGGTCTCCGCGAGGATCCGGACCAGCGCGGCGGACTCCCGGGCACCGAGTGTCCAGTGGTCCAGCAACTCCTGGACACTGTCGAGGAGTTCGGGCGTGGCCGGCGTGCCGGTACCCGCCGTCTCCGTGAGGTAGGCCCGCAGGGCGGCCGGATCACGCGGGGGGCGTGCCTCGGGCGGGGCGTCGCTCCAGCTCGGCGGGTAGGTGGTCCGGCTCAGCACATGACCGTCGGCCACCAGGTGCGGCGCACCGCCGTCGTCGCTGAGGACCGGGCGGCCCGGGTGGCGCGGGTCGGTCGCCACGACGAGCTCGGTGCGGCTGTCGTCCGCGTTCCAGCGCACCACGCGCTCCTGGGGGAGGGTCACGGGCGGCCCGTCGTCGCTCATGCCGAGGCTCCAGGACTGCACATGGGTGCCCTTGCGCAGGCCGGGCGAACCGTCCGTGGCGGCAGCGGCGGCCAGTTCGGCCATCCGGTGCAGGGATGCGGCCGTGGAGTGGGCGCGGACGGCCAGCGGGCGGGGCGCGGCCACGGCGGGCGGGCTGCCCGGGCCGCCGAGCAGCGCGGTGAGCGTGGTGGCCAGCACGACGGCGGTGGCGGCGAGACCCCACCACAGCCGGGCGCGCGGAGCACGGAGCCGGGCGGGCCGGGGCTCGCCCTCGCCCAGCAGGAGTTCCAGCCGCCGCTCGGCACCGTGGTCGAGCGGACCGTCGCCGAAGTACGGGCCGTTGGCCGGCACCGGGTTGGTACGGCGCAGCAGGTCGAGTTCGTCAGGCATGGCGGGAGTCCTTGCGCGGGGGTACGCCGGCGGGGGTGGCGGAAGGCGAGCGTGGGCCGGGCGGCGTAGCCGGCGCGCGCGGTGCCGGGCTCATGCGGTCTATCTCGGCTCGCAGGCGGCGGCGGGCGCGGTGCAGGCGCATCGCCGCCGCGCGCCGGCCGCAGCCCAGGGCGACGGCGATCTGCCCGGCGTCGAGTTCCTCCCAGGCCGCGAGGCGCAGTACCTCCTGGTCGGCCGGGGAGAGCCGGTCCAGGGCCTCGTGCACCCAGGCGCCGGCAGTCTCCGCGTCCGGGCTGCGCACGATGTGCCGGCCGTGCGCGGCCTCGTCGTTGCCGAGCCGGTCCAGCAGCCGGCGCCGCCGCCCGTGGCCGCGTACCGCGTTCGCCAGGCAGTTGCGGGCCACCCCGTACAGCCAGGGCAGCGGCTCCTCCGGCAGCTCGCGTCGGCGCCGCCAGGCCACCGTGAACACCTCCGCCACCACTTCCTCCACCTCGCCGGCCCGACCGGGCAGCCGCCGCGCGACATAGCGGCTGACCGCCCAGTAGTGCTCGCGGTAGGCAGCGGCGAAGATCTCGTCGTTGCTCATGTCCCGTTCGTGTCCGGCACCGCCCGGATCGTCACACCCTCCTCCCGTGAAGCTTCTCGCGTCGTCCGGGAGATCGAGGGCCCAGCACCAGCGAGGTTCCGTTGCCGGTGCCGGCGTGGTACGCGTCCAGGCACAGGCCGGCATGGACGTTGGTGAGGGTGCCGTCGGAGTCGACGTTCCACTTCTCGTTGTCCTGGCCGTTGCAGTCCCACAGCTCGGCCTGGGTGCCGTTGGTGATCGTGTTGTCGTGGACGTCGGCGCACCGGCCGGACTGCTTGCCGACGAGCAGGGTGCCGTCGGTGCCGGGTATCGGGTGGACGGTGAGGCCTCCCAGGGCCGGGCCGCCGGTGAGGGGAGGGAGTTGGCGGACCGTGCGCCACATCGGGGCGCGGCCCGGCGCCCGGTTCCAGGGTTTCTGCTTGCCCCGGTTGCAGACGGAGAGGGTGAGCGGGCGGCCGGTCGGGTAGGAGTAGCCGCAGCCGTTCTTGCCGGCGTCGGTGTAGATGCCGGCCTTCAGGCCCTTGCTGTGGATGTGGTCGGCGATGGCGCTCATCCCGCCGGGCCATTCACCGGTGTCGTGGTCAAGTCAACGGTTGCGACGGGGGCGAAGTCGCCTTCTTTCGGGGATCGTTCTGCCTGTGGGGGCCGTATCGCCGCCATACTGAGGGCTGTGCGCGTTGCGATCATGACGGCGGGATCCCGGGGCGATGCGGCCCCCTACACCGGACTGGGGCACCGGCTCGTCCGGGCCGGACACGAGGTCACCCTGGTCACCCACGCCCGGTTCGAGCCACTGGTGGCGGGCTCCGGCGTACGGTTCCACGCGCTGCCGGTCGATCCGCGGGCGGAGCTGGAGTCCCCGCGCGGGCAGGCCCTGCACCGCAGTGCCGGCGGTGCCGGGAAGCTGCTGCGGGTGGTGGACCTGGCGCGGCGGCTGGTCGGGCGGATGACCGAGGATCTGCTCATGGCGGCCCGGGACGCCGACGTCCTGCTGCTGTCCTCGTCGCTGGCTCCGCTCGGGCACGCCATCGCCGAGGGACTGCGGCTGCCCAGCATGGGTGTGTATCTGCAACCCCTCGCCGCCACCAGGGAGTTCGCGCCTCCCGTGCTCGGCGGCGGACACTGGGGCGGCACGGTCAACCGGCTCGCCGGACACGGTGTGGGCCTCGCCGTGGAGCACGTCTTCGCGGCCACCGTCCCCGCGGTGCGCGCCCGGCTCGGACTGCCCGCGATGCGCACCGGCGCGGCACTGCGGGCCCGTGAGCGGCGGCACTGGCCGGTGCAGCACGGCTTCAGTCCCCTGGTGGTGCCGCGGCCGCGGGACTGGCGGGCCGGCCTCACGGTGGGCGGCTACTGGTGGCCGTACGACACACAGGAGCAACTCCCCGACGAGGTGAGCGAGTTCCTCGACGCGGGCCCGGCGCCGGTCTTCGTCGGACTGGGCAGCGCCACCGTGCCGGACGCGGCCCGGCTCAGCGCCCAGGTGGTCGCGGCGCTGCGGCGGGCCGGGCTGCGCGGGGTGATCCAGCGCGGCTGGGCCGGGCTCGCCGCCGCCGGCGACGACATGCTGACCGTCGACGACGTGCCGCACGCGCTGCTCTTCCCGCGGATGGCCGCGGTGGTCCACCACGCGGGCGCGGGGACGACCGCGGCGGGGCTGCGCGCCGGGGTCCCGGCCGTGCCGGTACCGGTCCAGTTCGACGCGGGGTTCTGGTCCGCCCGGCTGGTGGCGCTGGGGGTCGCCCCGGCCGTCGTACCGCTGCGCCGGCTCACCGTGGACGCGCTGGCCCCGGCCCTGGTGCGGGCCACCCGGGAGCCGGTGTACCGGGATCGGGCGCGCCGTCTGGGCGCCCGCATCCGTGACGAGGACGGCGCCGCCCCGGTGCTCGCGGCCCTGGACCGGCTCGGCGGCTGACGGACCGGCCGGAGCCGGCCCGCACGGGTCAGCCGTTGCTCACCGGTCAGCCGTTGCTGAGGACCATCCGGAAGCGCGCCTTGCCGGCGAGCATCTTCTGGTAGGCCTCGCCCGCGGCGTCCAGCGGCACGGTCTCGGTCATCGGGCGGATGCCGTGCAGGGCGCTGAACGCCATGGTGTCCTCCACGTCCTGCGAGGTGCCGGAGGGGTGGCCGCGGACGACGCGGGCGGCCATGAGCAGCTGGGCCGGATTGATGCCCATCGGCTCGGTGTCGGCTCCGATGACCACCAGTTCGCCACGGGGCGCCAGCCCGTCGACGGTGGCCGTGATGGCCTCCGAGTTCCCGGCGGTGGCCAGCACGACGTCGGCACCGCCGAGGGACTGCAGCGCCTCCGCGACGGGGGTGCCGGAGGTGCTGTCGACGTAGTGGTGGGCGCCGAGCCGCTTGGCGAAGTCGGCCTTCTCCGCGCCCCGGGCGATCGCCACGGTCTCGAAGCCCATCGCGACCGCGTACTGCACCCCGAGGTGGCCCAGACCGCCGAGACCGAGCACGGCGACCAGGTCTCCCGGCCGGGCAGAGCTGCGCCGCAGCCCGTTGAACGTGGTCACGCCGGCGCAGGCCATGGGTCCCGCATCGGCCGCCGACAGGCCTTCCGGGATCCGGGCCAGGGCGTCGGCGGGCGCGATCACCTTCTCGCCGAAGCCGCCGTCGTAGGCCCAACCCGGGACCTTCAGGTTCGGGCACACGATGAAGTCGCCCTGCCGGCACGGCCGGCAGTGCCCGCAGCTGCCGCCGAACCAGCCGACCGCGACCCGGTCACCGACCTTCCAGCCCCGTTCCCGCACGCCCTGGCCGAGCTCCTCGACATGCCCGGCGATCTCGTGCCCGGGTACCTCGGGGAACGACACGCCCGGTAGCCCGCCGCTCACGAAGAGGGCGTCGCTGTGGCAGACCCCGCACGCCTCCACGGCGATCCTCACCTGGCCGGGCCCGGGCTGCGGCACCTCGCGTTCGACCAGCTCGAACGCGCCGTTCGGGGCGGTCACCTGCGCGACTCGATACGTACTCATGCGTTTCTCCGGAGGACGGGTACGACGGTCCCCCGATCCAGCACACCAGCTCCGGGCCGATCGCGCGCGTCGAGCCCCGGACCCACGACGACCGCGCCCGCCGGCCGACCGACGGCCCGGACTCGACCCCCGGCGACCCGAGCCCGTCCGGCGGCCCGGACACGCTCACGGCGCCCCGCACCACGAAGCACGCCCGCCCGCTCGGCCCCGGTCACGGCGGGACCACGCCACGGAGCCCATCCGACGCCCCGCACCCACATCGCGAGGACCACACCACGGAGCCTGCCTGGCCGCCCGGGCCCGGTCGCGAAGACCCAGACCACGAAGCCAGCCCCGCCCCGCGTCCCGGACCCCGATCACAGGCCCGAGCCACGGAACCCGTCAGGCGGCCGGGTCTCGGTCGAGGGGCCGCACCACCCGTGCCACCACCCGACCCCCGGTCGCGAGCACCCTCCACCAGGGAGCATGCCCCGCCCCGCGTCCCGGACCCCGATCATCGGCCCACGCCGCGGAACCGTCGGGCGGCCACGCCCCGGCAGAGGGGCCGCACCACAGAGCCCGTCCCGCCGCCCGACCCCCGTCGCGCAGCCCCGCGCCGCGGACCCGGCCCCGTCCGCCGGGCGGTCGTGTCACCCGCCCCGGGGCCGCCAGCCCTCCGGGCGCAGCATGCCCAGCAGCAGCCGGACCAGCTCGTCGACCACCTCGTCCAGCGTGGCGTCCACCCAGCCGGCGCTCCAGTCGTGCAGCAGGCCGTTGACGCTGCCGATGAAGGCCGTCGCGGCGAGGCGGTAGTCGCGGGGCGCCGCCTCCCCGCGCGCCACGGCCGCGTCCGCCTCGGCGCGGATGAGGTCCACCCAGCGGGCCCGGCGGGCCAGTCGCTGCTCCTCCAGGCGGGGGCTCACGCCGACGATCTCCACGAAGGTGACGCGGATGCGGCGCGGGTCGCAGGTGACGTCGCGGGCGTAGGCCCGGAAGAGCACGCCGGCCCGCTCGGCCAGCGGCAGCCCGTCCGCCGCGGCGAGGGCGTGCCGCACCGCCTGCTCGGCCCAGCCGTTGACCCGGAGGTGCAGCGCGGCGAGGACGTCCTCCAGGGTGCGGAACTCCTCGTAGAACTGACGGGTCGACAGGCCGGCCGCCTGACTCAGCGCGGCGACCGTCGTGCCCCGGTAACCGGGCGCACCGCCGAACAGCTCCAGGGCCGCGTCCAGGAACCGCCGGCGCCGCTCGGCCTGCCGCTCCTCGGCGGACCTGCCGCCGTAACGGCCCGTGGGCGCCTTGAGTCTGCCCGTCACCTTTCCCCCTCCGTCCGCCGACCGCTCACCCAATCTTGTCGTGCACACATCTTGTCGCGAAGGCCGCTCCTTCCTTACTTTTCAGTAAGTTCACTGTGAATGCGCCCGTGTTCAGATTCCCCGCACACTCCCCCGAGGAAAGAGAGCAGTCATGCCTGCCTCCAGAACCAGGCACCTGTGCTCCGTGGCCGCGGCCCTCGCCCTGACCGCCGCCGGCCCGGCGACCGCCGCCTCCGCCGCCCCCGCCGCGAGCGGCACCTCCGACGGCCTGCGCGAGGTGCTGTTCGTCGGCGACAACTGGGACGGCACCGCCGATGTCATCAAGTCCTCCGGCGACTTCGCGAAGATCGGCCGGATCGACGTCATCCCCGACAAGGCGCAGCGGCTGGCCGAGATCAACGCCGATCCGGTCAAGTGGATCTACTACACGTCCATCCGCAACCAGGTCGGCGAGGGACACGACCAGTACGTGGACGACATGTACTCCACGCCCGACGGCAGGTCCGTGGTCGTCTCCCGGCCCAGCTTCGCCGACGTCGTCTCCATCGACCTGGCCACCGACAAGGTCAACTGGCGTTTCTCGGTGGCCGGTTACCGCGCCGACCACATGGCGGTCTCACCTGACGGCACCCGCGTCGCGGTCTCGGCGTCCACCGCGAACAAGGTGCAGGTGCTGGACATCGACACGGGCAAGGAGCTGGGTGAGTTCGACACCGGCGACAAGCCGCACGAGAACTTCTTCACGAACGGCGGCCGGTACATCTGGAACATGTCCATCGGCGAGGTGACGACGTCCCTCGACGACCCGGGCTGGGACTGGACCAAGGGCGACCGGCACATCACGATCGTCGACGCGACCACGTTCAAGCAGGTCAGGACCATTGACATGCGGCAGCGGCTGGACGCGGCCGGGCTGAAGGACTTCTCCGACGCGGTGCGGCCCGCCGCCTTCACCCCCGACTGGTCCAAGCTGTACTTCCAGGTGTCGTTCTTCAACGGCTTCCTGGAGTACGACGTCGCCGCCGACCGGATCACCCGGGTGAAGACGCTCCCGGAGAACCCGGCGACCAACCCCGACCGCACCACCTGGCTGCTGGACTCGCGCCACCACGGCATCTCGATGAACCCCGAGGGCACCAAGCTGTGTGTCGCGGGGACGATGGACAACTACGCGACCGTGGTCGACCGGGCCTCCTTCGACGTCGGTCCGCTGATCACCGCGTCGACGCCGTACTGGGCGACCGTCAGCGGCGACGGCAAGGACTGCGTCATCTCCGAGGCCGGCGCCGACCAGGTCACGGCCATCGACTTCGCCACCGGCCGGAAGGTGCTGTCCGTGCCGGTCGGCGACCATCCGCAGCGGGTCCGGCTGGGGCACGTCCAGGCCGACTGGACCGGTCCGGCGGGGAGTTGAGCGCCGTACGGTCTCCGGGGCGACCCCACTCCTCCCGGGGGCCGTACGGCTTCGTCCTTGTGGTGTCAGAAGTGCGCCGACGCCCACGCGGCCAGCTCGGACCGGGCCGCGGTCAGCAGGTCCGCCGAGGGCGCGGTGGCCCCGTTGGTCACCAGCGCGTAGTGCAGGGCACCGGAGTCCGTGTCGGTGAGCAGCAGCCGGCGGCTGCCGGTGCCGCCCGGCTCGGGGGCGACGGCGACCGGGGTGGCGGCGCCGGTGTAGGCCGGCGGGGCGAGGACCGTGCCCAGGTCGGAGACGACGGTGGTGGACGCGGTGGGGAAGGACGCCGGCAGATGCAGTTCGGTCGGTGCGCCGCCGTCGCCGGAACGCCACACCAGCAGCCCGTACTGGCCGGAGCCCACGAGCCGGGCGACGTTCGGAAGGGAACTCGGCACCGGGTTCCAGGTGAGGGTGGTGGAGCCGTCGCGGGAGCGGTCCTCGTAGGTGAAGGCGAGGGCCGTACCGGCCGTGGCGCTCGGGTAGAGGCGGTCCAGCAGGCGGGCGTCCTGGCGCAGGGTGACCGTACCGGAGGCGTCCTGGCGTACGGCGGACAGGTCCTCGTCGTTCCAGGCGTCGCCGGCGGTGCGCACCTTGTCGGGGTTGCCGTTCATCAGCTCGTGGTGCCGGCCGTCGTAGAGGTCCCACTGCCACTGGGTGCCGGAGAGCACCGGACCGGAGGCGGCCGGGTCCGTCCACCAGGTCGACCCCGGCAGGCGTGAGTCGAGGCCCTGGTACATGGCCTTCAGGACGGTCGGCGCCTTGTCGGAGACCGTGCCGGACAGCGGATGGCCGAACTCGCTGACCACGGCCGCGGTGCCGGCGGTCGCGGCGCGGTCGCGTACGGCGGCGAAGTCGGAGGCGTACTGGCCGTCGGACGCCTTTCCCCACATGAGGATGCCGGAGATGGCCTTCTGGTCGTAGAAGTGGGTGTTGAAGACGTAGCGCGGGCCCAGCGTGCCCGCGTCCAGCAGGCCGCCCTCCTGTTTCTGGGTGGAGATGTCGGCGTTCCAGAAGAGGTTGGGCTCCACGAAGGCGGGCTTGTCCCGCCATCCGGCGGCGTCCATGCGGGCGCGGAACTTCTCGTAGAACGGCCACAGCAGGTCCTTCTCCCAGGTGCGGGAGGTCTGCCCGGAGTCGTAGGAGCCGGCGTAGGGCTCGTTGTAGGGGTCGAATCCGGCGATGCCCGCGAACTCGGCCGGGTCCAGGTGTTGCTGGAGGTAGGCCATGGTCGTCTGCGCGGTGGCGAGGAAGGCGTCCTGGAGGCCTTGGGCGTTGTGCCAGAAGTCGTACTGCGCCTTCTGCACGGCCGCGTTCTGGGTGATGTTCTGGCCCCAGAAGAGACAGATGCCGCAGGACTCGGCCGGGTAACTCCCCGCGTCCACCGCCCACTTGGGGGCACCGTCGCCCGTGTACCAGCTGCCGCTGGTGAACAGGTACCGGGAGTACAGGTCCTGGTGGAAGTCCGGGAAGACGCGGATGCCCGCGTCCAGGAAGGCGCGCATCTGCTCCGTGACGGCGGCCAGATAGCCGGGGTCCACCTGGCCGCGCACGGGTTCGGCGTGCGCCCACGAGAGCAGGAAGCGGACGGTGTTCCCGCCGCCCAGGGCGCGCAGCGCGGTCGCCGACTTCTCGGCGTCGGCCACCGAGGCGAAGGGCAGCCCGCCGTTCTCCTCCAGCTTGGTCTCGCCGGAGACGTTGTAGCCGCGCAGGACGATCTCGCGCCCCTGACCGTCGGTGAGGCGGCCGCCCTGCACGGTGAGCGGGGCGCCGTCGAACCAGAGGGAGCCGGCGGGGAGGGCCGGGGTGGCGGCGGTGGCGAGCGGGCGGCCCGCCACCGTCAGGAATCCGCAGAGGACGACCAGAACAACCAGCAGACGCACCCGGATATTCGGCATGTCCACCACAGTCCGGCGATGTCCGGACAACGTCAATAGCTTCTGACTCCACAGTAAGTTGACTATCAGTCAGCACCCTGGCCTAGTCCCCCCGCCGACGCGCCATGTCGAGCAGGTACTCCTTCCGGTTCAGCGGGTTGTGGTCCGTGCGCGGCCGCTCCGGGACCGGGCCGTGGGTGACCGGCGCGTAGTGGTCGAAGGCCGTCTCCAGCTCGCCCTCGCCCCGGGTGAGACCGGGCAGCCGCTGCTCCAGCTCGTGCACCCGGGCGGCCGGCACCGTGCCCTGGAGCACGCAGACCGCGCCGGGCGCGCCGGCGGTCTCCGGTACGGCGCCCAGCCGGGCGAGCACCGGGAGCAGCGCGCCGAGCGTGTCCGCGGGGGCCTGGAGCCGGAAGCGGTGCACGGGCTCGTGCACCCGGGTGCCCGCCCGGCGCAGCGCCTCGGCCAGGACCAGCGGGGTCAGGCCCCGGAAGTCGTACCCGGTGCTCGACATGCTCTTGTCGAAGCCCTGGTGGGCGTGGCTCTGCCGGGGCGAGTAGCCGGAGTGGGTCATGGTGACCGTGCAGTCGGGGACCTGCCAGCCGTGCAGTCCCTGGCCGAGGGTCTCGCGGACGGTGTCCTCCACGGCCTTGAAGAAGGCGTACGGCATCGAGCCGAGCTCCACCTCCAGCCGGAACTCCACGCCGGCCCCGGGCGGTGCGGGCTCCACGCGCAGGCCGACGGTGGCCAGGAACGGGTTGGCGCCCTTCTTGTTGAACTCCACGGCGTGCCCGGTGCCGACGGGGCGTTCGACGCACAGGGTCGTCGTCTCGCGGAAGCCGACGTCCAGGCCGTACTCCTCGGCGAGGGTCGCCTGGATCACCTCCTTCTGCACCTCGCCGTAGAGGGACACCGAGGTCTCCCCGCGCTGTTCGTCGTGCCGGACTCCGATGAGCGGATCCTGTTCGGCCAGCTGGGTGAGCGCGAGGTGCAGCGCGCGCCGGTCCGCGCCGGGGCCGGGGACGACGACGGTCTCCAGGGTGGGCGGCGCGAAGTGGTGCGCGTACGCACGCCCCGGTCGCCCGAGCGCGTCGCCGACCCGGACCCCGCCCAGCCCCCACACCTTGACGATCCGCCCGGCGCCGGCGCTGTCCCGCCGCACCTCGGTGCCGTTCTCGAACACGCCGAGCGCGGTGACCCGGCCCTCGGCGGCCGCCTCGCGGCCCGATCCGAACGGGACCCGGTCGCGGATGCGCAGGGTGCCCCCGAGGACGCGCGCGTAGGCCACCTTCTCCCCCGCCGGGCCGCGTTCGATCTTGAAGACCGTGGCCGACAGGGGGCCGGACGGGTCGCCGCCGGCGGTGGGCAGCAGGTGCTCGATGCCGGCGATCAGTTCGGGCGCGCCCGCTCCCGTGATCGCGGAGCCGAAGTACACCGGATGGACGAGCGTGCGCCGGGTCTGGGCGGCGAGGGCGGTGCGCAGGCGGGCGTCGGACACGCCTCCGTCGAGGTAGGCGGCGAGCAGGTCGTCGTCGTGGTCGGCGAGCGCGTCCAGCGCGGCGGGGCCGAGGCCGGGGACGAAGCGGGCGGCGGGCGTGCCGAGCGCGGTGGCCTCCCCGGTCGGGACGAGCGGTACGGACAGCACGCGGGCCATCTGGGCGAGCACCGCCCGGCCGTTCGCGCCCCGCCGGTCGATCTTGTTGACGAAGATCAGCGTGGGGATCCGCAGCCGGCGCAGGGTGCGCATCAGCACCCTGGTCTGCGCCTGGACTCCCTCGACGGCCGAGACGACCAGTACGGCGCCGTCGAGCACGCCGAGCACCCGCTCGACCTCGGCGATGAAGTCCGGGTGACCGGGGGTGTCGATGAGGTTGACGGTGACGCCGTCGAGCGGGAACGAGACGACGGCGGACTTGATGGTGATGCCGCGCCGGCGTTCCAGCGCGAGGGTGTCGGTGGTGGTGCTGCCGGCGTCGACGCTGCCGATCTCGTCGATCACTCCGGCGGTGTGCAGCAGCCGTTCGGTCAGGCTGGTCTTACCGGCGTCGACATGCGCGAGAATTCCGAGATTGAGCAGATGCACTGAGCGTGATGTCCTTCGGCGCGGGGCGGATTCCTTCCTGGGCGGACATGCACGCAGCGCGCATCGCTGGTCCTCTCTGTGTGACGACGGGCACGGCGCAGTGCAGCAGACACCGGCGCCCGGCGGCAATGGATTAACGCTCAACAAAGCCCGCCGCAGCACTCGCCGTGACCGGAGCACGGCCGTAGGGTGATCTGCATCGCCTCCGGCGGCTGGAATCCCCTGGCGGAAAACCCTCACCCGCACGGTCTGGAGGGCTCATGACCCCCATCTCGGTGAACGTGGACGTGACGACCGTGCGGAGCTGCTCGGTGCTCGCCGTCCAGGCGGACGGCTGCGCGGTGACCACCCTCCAGGACCCGGGCGGGGACGACGCGTGGACGGCGCCGCGGCGGGCTGGAGCGGATGGTGCGTGAGATCCTGCCGGCGCTGGCGCGCTGGCATGCGGCCGGGGCTTTGTTCGGGCTGGCCACGGTCGTCGCGGTGAGCCGCAGTGCGCCGCGCGGCCCCGGTGCCGCCATGGCGGTGGGACCGGCCGACGAGGTCGTGGGCAGCGTGTCCGGGGGCTGCGTGGAGGGCGCGGTGTTCGAGCTGGCCCAGGAGGTGGTGGCGGACGGAGAGGCGCGCCTCGCGACCTTCGGCTACAGCGACGAGGACGCATTCGCGGTCGGGCTGACCTGCGGCGGCGAGATCACCCTGCTGGTACGGCCGGTGACGCGCGCGTCGGACCCGGCGTTCGGCGCGGTCGCCGCGTCGGTCGCCGGGGGCGAGCCGGTGACCGTGGCCACCGTCGTGGACGGACCGGCGCCGCGCGGGGCCACGCTCGCGGTCTGGCCGGACCGGGCGGCGGGCACACTCGGCGCGAGCGGCCTCGACGTAGCCGTCATCGCCGACGCCCGCGGCGAACTCGCGCTCGGCGCCTCGGTGTTGCGGCACTACGGCGCGCACGGCGAGCGCCGCGAGGACGCCGTCACCGTGTTCCTGCAGTCGTTCGCGCCGCCGCCACGCATGCTGGTCTTCGGCGCGATCGACTACGCGGCCGCCGTGGCGCGGATCGGCGACTTCCTCGGCTACCGGGTCACCGTGTGCGACGCCCGCCCGGTCTTCGCCACACCCGAACGGTTCCCGGCGGCCGTCGAGGTCGTGGTGGACTGGCCGCACCGCTATCTCGCCGGCACGGACACCGACGACCGCACCGTGATCTGTGTCCTCACCCATGACCCGAAGTTCGACGTGCCGTTGCTGCGGGAGGCCCTGCGCCGCCCGGCCGCCTACATCGGTGCGATGGGCAGCCGGAAGACCCACCAGGAGCGGCTCGAACACCTCATCGAGGCCGGGCTGACGCAGGCCGAGCTGTCCAGGCTGCGCTCACCGCTCGGCCTCGACCTCGGGGCCCGCACGCCCGAGGAGGTCGCCGTGTCCGTCGCCGCCGAGATCGTCGCGCAGCGCTGGGGCGGCAGCGGCGCGCCCCTGACCACCACCGCAGGAGCCATCCACGCGCCCGCCGTGTGACGCATCGGCATCGAAGACGCGCCGGTATCGAACTGGCCGCGCCCTGCCGGCTGGGACGGTCGGCCGAGCGGACCTCCACAGCGCGGGGCTGTGCCGATGTGCGGCTCCGCCGCACGGGCGCGAGCAGGCGAAGAGAACCCGCACCCGCCCACGAACCGGTCCCGGCAGACGGCCGGGCGCCAGGTCACCGCCGCCACGAACCGGTCCCGGCAGACGGTCGGCGCCAGGTCACCGCCGTCCCACGGACAAGGCTCCCGGCAGCAGCGCGAGGGCGAGCACCGCGGCGACCACGTACAGGCAGGCGGACGAGAAGGCCACGGCGTGGAACCCGGAGACGAACCGCCCCTGGTCCGCAGGCGTCCCGGCGGCCGCCCCCGCCAGCGCGATCCCCATCGCACCTCCGGTCTGACGCGCGGTGTTGTTGACGGCCGAGGCGAGCCCCGACCGCTCCCCGGGCACCGCGGCGATCGCAGCGGCGACCACCGCCGGTGTGACCAGCCCCAGCCCGACCCCCCACAGCAGGAACGCCGCGAGCAGCACGGGATATCCCGCACCCGGCGTGGCCCGCGGCAGCAGCGCGAGCCCGCCCGCGGCGATCAGGAACCCCGCGCCGGCCGGGAGCCGGGAGCCGATCCGGCTGGTGATGCTCCCGCCGAACGGCGCGAGGACGGCGAGCGGCGCGAACAGCGGGATGAGCATGAACCCGGCGATGAGCACGGAGTGGTGCTGCACGGACTGGAGGAACAGCGTCAGCACGAAGAGGGTGCCCAGCGTGCACAGGTTCATGATCCCGGCGGCGGTGTTGGCGGCGCCGAAGGCCGGCCGGCGCAGCAGGGCGAGCGGCAGCATCGCGTCGTCGCCGCGCCGGAGTTCCACCATCCCCAGGGCCACCAGAGTCACGACGGCGATCACCGCGGCCGCGAGGACCTCGGGCGCGGCCGCACCCAGTCGCCCGCCCTCGATGACGGCGAAAGTGACGGCGAACAGCGTGACGGCACCCAGCAGCATGCCGGGCAGGTCGAGGCGCCGGGCCTGTTCCTCCCTGCTCTCCCGCACGACCGCCGCCGACCAGATCAGCGCGAGCACCACGATCGGCACGTTGACCAGGAAGATCGCACGCCAGCCGAGCCCCTCGGTGAGCAGGCCGCCGAGCAGCGGCCCCGCGGGCAGGGCGAGGCTGCCGACGCCCGCCCACACACCGATCGCGCGGGCCCGCTCGGCCTCGCCCGGGAAGACGCGGCCGATGATGGCCAGCGTGCCCGGCAGCAGCAGCGCCGCGCCGACGCCCTGGACCACGCGGGCGGCGACGAGCACGGGCACGCCCGGGGCGAGCCCGCAGGCCAGGGACCCGGCGCCGAACACGGCGAAGCCGGTGAGCACGACGCGCTTGTGGCCGTACAGGTCCCCTGCCGTGCCGCTGGTCAGCATCAGCGCGGCGAGTGCCAGCGCGTAGCCGTCGACCACCCACTGCAGTCCGCCGACGTCCGCGCCGAGCCCGGAGCCGATCCGGGGCAGGGCGACGTTGACGATCGTGACGTCGAGGAGCACCAGGAAGTAACCGGCGCACATGACGAGGAGCACGGTGCGCGGGGAACCGGCGCGCGAGGCGGGTCGCACCGCGCGCCGCAGGAGGGTTGCCGGTGTGTGAGCCATACCCCCCGGGTACCACCCGGCACGGACAATCCCCGGATGTGCTGCTCGGGCCCGCTACCGCTGTGGCAGGCGGTGCAGGGTGACCTCGGTCAGCGTGCCGTCGGTGAGTGCGGCCGTCAGGTAGGTGCAGTGGGGCTGACGGCGGCGGTCGGTCGGGGAGCCCGGGTTGAGCAGGCGCAGGCCGGTCGGGGCGGTGGTGTCCCAGGGGATGTGGCTGTGGCCGAAGACGAGCACGTCGAGGCCGGGGAAGCGGGCGGCGCAGCGGGCTTCGCGGCCCTGGGCGGGGCCGGTCTCGTGGACGACGCCGAAGCGCAGGCCGTCCAGTTCGGCATACGCCACCTCGGGGAGCCGGGCGCGGAGCTCCGGGCCGTCGTTGTTGCCGTAGACCGCGACGAGCCGGCGGCTGCGGCTCTCCAGCAGGTCCAGGGTGGCGGTGTCGACCCAGTCGCCGGCGTGGAACACGACGTCGGCGCGCGGGAGTTCGGCCAGCAGCGGCTCAGGGAGCCGTTTCGCGCGCTTGGGCAGATGGGTGTCGGACATGAGCAGGAGGCGCACGCGGTCAGCCTAGGCGGCCCGGGAGGCCAGCCGGCGCAGGCCGCGCGCGGCGCCGAGCACCGCGGCGCCCGTGCCGAGGGCGGTGGCGGCGGGGTGCCGGGCCAGGGTCTGCTGCCAGGAGCGCGGGTGGGCGCTGTCGTCGAAGGAGCCGTGGGCGCCCTGGTCCTCGCCGGGTTCCTGGTCCGCGGGTGCGAAGAGGTTGTCCAGTCCGGCGGGCGGGACGCGGTCGGTCTGCTGGGAGTCGAAGCCGGTGCGGGCGAGGTAGCGGTCGAGCAGGGCCGGGACGAGCCGGTTGGCCCAGATGGTGGCCACGGTGCTGGCGCCGACGTAGTACTGCTTGCGGCGCGGGTGGTCGGCCGCGTACAGCACGGCCCGGGCGGCGACCTCCGGCTGGTAGATCGGCGGCACCGGCATGGGGTGCCGGGACAGCCGGGAGCGGACCCATTCGAACTGGGGGGTGTTGACCGCGGGCATCTGGACGACGGTGACGTGGACGTCGCTGCCGCGGTGCAGCAGTTCGGTGCGCAGGGAGGAGGTGAAGCCGTTGATGGCGTGCTTGGCGCCGCAGTACGCCGACTGCAGCGGGATCGACCGCTCCCCGAGGGCCGAGCCGACCTGCACGATCGTGCCCCGGTCGCGGGGCAGCATGCGCGTGAGGGCCGAGCGGGTGCCGTTGACGAAGCCGAGGTAGGTGACGTTGGTGATGCGCCGGAACTCCTCGGGGGTGATCTCGTCGAACGGCGCGAACACGGACGCGAAGGCGCAGTTGATCCACACGTCGATGGGGCCGAACTCCTTCTCCGCCGCCTCCGCGACGGCCTCGACCTGGGCCTGGTCCGCCATGTCGGCCGGCTGGACGAGGGGCCGCCCGCCGAGGGCCGCGACCTCGTCCGCCGCCGCCCTGAGGCCGCCCTCGCCGCGTGCGACCAGGACGACGTCGGCGCCGCGCCGGGCGTAGAGCCGGGCGGTGGCGCGGCCGATCCCGGCGCTGGCACCCGTGATGACGACGGTCGCAGGCATGATCATCTCCTTACCGGTGCTTCCCGATGCTTCCCGCTGCTTCCGGGCTTCCGTCTTTCCCGTGCGGTGCTGCCGCTGCCCGGTCGGCCGCCCGCTCACGCCCGCCTCCTCAGGCCCGCCGCCGCGCCCCGAGCACGACGGCGCCGGCGGCGAGTCCGGCGGCGGTCGCCGTGGTCGTCCAGCGGGCGGTGCGCGAGGGCTCGGTCGGGCGGTCGGCCAGGCGTTCCGGGTGGTCGCTGGGCAGGTTGCCGTCGAGCGCGAGCGCCAGGGCCTCGGCGAGGTGCAGGGCGCGCCGGCCGGTGCCGCCCTCCTCGATCTGGGTGCGGCAGCTGAAGCCGTCGGCGAGGACCAGGCTGTCCGGTGCGGCGGCGCGCACGGACGGCAGCACGCCCAGTTCACCGACGGCCATGGAGACCTCGTGGTGGCCGCGTTCGAAGCCGAAGTTGCCGGCGAGTCCGCAGCAGCCCTCGTCCAGGACGTCGGCGTCCAGGTGGGCGCGGCGCATCAGTTCTTCGTCGGCGTCGAACTTCATGATGGCGTGCTGGTGGCAGTGGGTCTGCACGGTCGCCTGCCGGGCGAGCCGCGGTGGCCGCCAGCCGTCGGGGGCGTGGTGGACGAGCTGTTCGGCGAGGGTGCGGACCTGTCCGGCCAGTCGCTGCACGTCCTGGTCGGCGGGCATCAGTTCGGGGGCGTCGGCGCGGAAGACGGCCGTACAGGAGGGTTCCAGGCCGATGACCGGGGTGCCCGCCTCCAGGTAGGGGCGCAGCACTCCGAGGGTGCGGGTCAGCACCTTCTTCGCCACGGTGAGCTGGCCCGTGGAGATCCAGGTCAGACCGCAGCAGACGGGTTCGGTCGGTACGGCCACCCGGAAGCCGGCGTCCTCCAGGACCCGTACGGCGGACCTGGCGATCGCGGGGTGGAAGTAGGTGCTGAAGGTGTCGGGCCACAGCACCACGGTGCGGGGGTCGGCCGGGTCCGGCTCCTGCCCGTCGCGTGCCTTCCACCACTGCACGAACGACTCCTTGGCGAACACCGGTGCCGAGCGGGCCTCGTCGATGCCCGCGAGCCGCTTGCCGGCGCGGGCCAGACCGGGCGCGTGCAGCGCGGAGTTGACCAGCGAGGGGGCGATCCGGGAGAGCCGGGCCCACACCGGGAGCCAGCCCATGGCGTAGTGGGCCGCGGGCCGCAGCCGGCCCTCGTAGTGGTGGGCCATGAACTCCGCCTTGAGCGTGGCCATGTCGACGCCGGTGGGGCAGTCGGACTTGCAGCCCTTGCAGGCCAGGCACAGGTCGAGCGCGTCGCGCACGGCGGTGGAGCGCCAGCCGTCCTCGATCGCGGAGTCGGCGTGTCCGCCGAGCATCTCGAACAGCAGCCGGGCCCGGCCGCGGGTGGAGTGCTCCTCCTCCATGGTGGCCCGGTAGGAGGGGCACATCACGCCGCCGGAGTGGCCGCGGCAGTTGCCGATGCCGACGCAGCGCATCACCGCGCGGTTGAAGGAGTGCTCGTCCTCGGGGAAGTCGAAGTGGGTCGAGGGGGTCGCGGGCCGCCAGCCGGGTCCGAGCCGCAGCTGTCCGTCGACGGGGTTGGGGTGGACGACCTTGCCGGGGTTCATCCGGTCGCGGGGGTCGAGAAGGGCCTTGAGCTCACCGAAGGCGGTCACCAGCCGCTCGCCGAACATGCGGGTGAGCAGTTCGCCGCGGGACTGGCCGTCGCCGTGCTCGCCGGACAGCGAGCCGCCGTAGGAGGCGACGAGGTCGGCCGCGCGCTCCACGAAACGGCGGAAGTCCGCCACCCCGTCGGCCGTCCGGAGGCCGAAGGGGATGCGGGTGTGGACGCAGCCCTGGCCGAAGTGGCCGTACAGGGACGGGTGGTCGTAGTCGAACTCCTCGAACAGCCCCTTCAGGTCCCGCAGATAGTCGCCGAGCCGTTCGGGCGGTACGGCGGAGTCCTCCCAGCCCTCCCAGGTCTCCCGGTCGTCCGGCGGGCGCGCGGTGACGCCGAGTCCTGCCTCGCGGGCCCTGAGCATCTTCTGCTCGCGCTCGGGATCGTCGGAGAAGGCGACGGTGCTCTCCTTCTCGTCGCGGCCGATGGCGCGCAGCAGGGCGTGGGCCTGCTCGTCCACGTCCTCCTGGCTGTCCCCGCTGTACTGCACCATCAGCCAGCTGCGGCCCTCGGGCAGTGCGTTGAGCGAGTCGAGGTAGGCGCCCTCCTCGCGCATCAGCTGCGCCATGCGGTCGTCCAGCGCCTCCAGCTGGCTGGGCGAGCAGTGCTCCAGCACGCGCGACACGTCGTCGGCGGCGGCGCAGATGTCGTCGTAGCCGAGGACCAGCAGCGACTGGTACGGCGGCACCGGGACGAGGTCCAGTTCGGCGCGCAGGACGGTGACCAGGGTGCCCTCGCTGCCGACGAGGGCCTTGGCCACGTCGAAGCCGTTCTCGGGCAGCAGGGAGTCGAGGTTGTAGCCGGAGACGCGGCGCGGGATCTTGGGATAGCCGCGGCGGATGTCGGCGAGGTACTCGGTGGCGATGCGGTCGAGGCCGGCGTAGATCTCGGCGAGCCGGCCGCCGCCGGAGATGATCCGGTCGCGTTCGTCGGGCGGGGTGGGGCCGGTCCAGGCGCGCTGTCCGTCGTAGGTGAGGATCTCCAGGCGCCGGACGTTGTCGACGGTCTTGCCGTAGGCCTGCGCGGAGGCGCCGCAGGAGTTGTTGCCGATCATGCCGCCGAGCGCGCAGTGGCTGTGGGTGGAGGGTTTCGGCCCGAACTGGAGCTTGTGCGGGGCGAGTTGCCGGTTGAGTTCGTCCAGGACGATCCCGGGTTCCACCACGCAGGTGCGGCGCTCGGGGTCGACGGAGATCAGCCGGGTGCAGTACTTGCTCCAGTCGATCACCACGGCGGTGTTGGTCGACTGTCCGGCCAGGCTGGTGCCGCCGCCCCGGGAGAGGACGGGGGCGTCGAAGCGTGCGCACACCGACAGTGCCCGGGCACCCGCCTCGACGGTGCGGGGGACGACGAGGCCCAGGGGGACCTGCCGGTAGTTGGAACCGTCCGTGGCGTAGGCACCGCGGCTGCCGGCGTCGAAGCGGACCTCGCCGTCCACCTCGGCGCGAAGAGCCGCCTCCAGGCCGGAGGTGTCCGGAGGGGTCATCTGCGCTCCCTTGAGTTCACCGACGTAAGGGTTCACCGGCGTGCTGCCCTGTCCGAGGACGGGCGAGTACCCGGCAATCACTCAGGCAAAACTGAACAGTCCGAGCTGGACAGTTTCGACTGCTGGTCCTAGGGTGGACGGCATGGCTGACATCTCCGACTCCGCCGCCCGCGCCGCGCGCGATCTGCGCGTGGTGTTCAGCCGGCTGCGGCGCCGTATCCGCGAGGTCGCGCAGGACACCGACCTCAGCCCCTCCCAGGAGTCGGCGCTCACCCTGGTCGGCAAGCACGGCGCGGCCACGGCCAGCGCACTCGCCGCCGCCGAGGGCGTGCGCCCGCAGTCCATGGCGACCACGCTGGGCGTGCTGGAGCGGCACGGCCTGATCCGGCGCGCCCCCGACCCCGACGACGGCCGCCGCCAGCTGGTCACCCTGACCGACGCCGGGCGGGCCCGGGTCGAGGGCAACCGCCAGGTCCGCGAGGAGTGGCTCGCCCGCGCCTTCCAGGACCGCTTCACGGAGGAGGAACGGCAGACGGTCCTGAGCGCCCTGGAGCTGATGGAACGCCTGTCGCGGCAGTGACACCGAGGCTCACCGGACGCACCGGGAAGGCCACCCGCCCGGCCCCCGCCGGATCCGCCCGCCGTCTGATCCCGCCGATGCCGTCCGGCTCGGTCCTCGACCCGGTCAACTCCTCGACGACCGCCGTGGCCCCGGTGCCGATCGGCATCGCCTTCGCCACCCCGCCCGCCGAGACCGCCTGGCTGGTCCCGGGCGCTGGGGGCGTCCGCCGCCATCGCGGCGCTCTGCCTGCACCACGCCGACGCGGCCGGGCTGCACGGCCTGGCCCGTTCATGCTCGCCGGCTCAGCGCTGCTGCCGGCGACAGTCCTGCCGGGCCGCTCTCTGAGTCGGCTCGGTACCACCACAACCACTGGAAAGGCCTGACCGACTCATGTCGCTCACCACGCTCGACCCCCGTACCGCCCTCGTCGCGATCGACCTGCAGAACGGCATCGTGGGCATGCCCGTCCGGCCGCACGCGGCCGCGGACGTCGTCTCCCGCACGGCCGAACTGGCCGAGGCCTTCCGGTCGCGCGACCTTCCGGTGGTGCTGGTCCGCGTCTCCTTCGCGCCCGACTGGGCCGACGCCGTCCCCGGCCGCACCGAGGCCCAGGCGCGCGGCCTCGCCTTCCCCGAGGGCTGGGACACCGTCGTGGAGGAGCTGTCCGGCCACCCCGGCGACATCCGCGTCACCAAGCACAACTGGAGCGCCTTCCACGGCACCGACCTGGACGTCCAGCTGCGCCGCCGCGGCATCACCCAGATCGTGCTGACCGGCATCGCCACCAGCATCGGTGTGGAGTCCACCGCCCGCGACGCCTACGCCCACGGCTACCACGTCACCCTCGCCACCGACGCGATGGCCGACGCCGCCCCCGAGGCGCACGCGAACAGCGTCGAGCGGATCTTCCCGCGGCTCGGCGAGAGCGGCACGACCGCCGAGATCCTTCAGCTGCTCGCCAAGACGCACGCCTGACCTGCCGGAGCCGTCCCTCGCGGGGTGCCCGGACATCCCCGCGAGGAGCCGGGCCTGCATGCGGCCACGCCCAGCGTGTCACCAACGGCAGGCGATCCAAGGGGACTTGGAGCCGGATGCGGGCGCGTGCGCCGGCCGGTACGGGGGGTACGGCGGCTGCTGGGCGGGATACTGGGGACGTTGACGGGGACCACCACGACGACACGGAAGGCATGACGGCGTGCGGCAACTGGGGATAGGCGACGCCTGGGTGCTGGAGCCCCAGGTGTTCCCGGACGACCGGGGCAGCTTCCACGAGTGGTACCGGGGCGCGGAGTTCCGCGAGGCCACCGGCTACGACCTCGGGCTCGTCCAGGCCAACTGCTCGGTGTCCCGGCGGGGCGTGCTGCGCGGCATCCACTTCGCCGACGTACCACCCGGCCAGGCCAAGTACGTGACCTGTGTGCGCGGAGCCGTCCTCGACGTGGTCGTGGACATCCGCGTCGGCTCCCCCAGCTACGCGCGGTGGGAGGCCGTACGGCTGGACGAGGACACCCGGCGCGCGGTGTTCCTCGCCGAGGGCCTCGGCCACGCCTTCATGGCGCTCACCGACGACGCCACCGTGGTGTACCTGTGCTCGGCCGGGTACGCGCCGGGGCGCGAGCACGGGATACACCCGCTCGACCCGGCGCTGGGCATCGCCTGGCCCGACGGCGTCGGTCCGGTGCTGTCGTCCAGGGACGCCGAGGCGCCCTCACTGGCCGAGGCGGAGCGGTCCGGGCTGCTGCCGGCGTACGCGGACTGCTCCGCCCACTACCGGCGGCTGCGCTCCGGGGAGTTCAGCGGCTGAGGGCAGTCGCGGTTCGCGCTGACCCGGTGGAGTTCCTGGAGGAACTCATGCCGTTTCACTCAGGACCTCTCCTTGCGGATGTGCGGCAGTGCCTCGTGCAGGGCGGACCGCCAGTCTCTGAGCGGTGCCAGACCGGCGGTCCGCCAGCGGTCGTGGCCGAGGACGCTGTAGGCGGGCCGGGGCGCGGGCCGGACGAAGGCCCGGCTGTCGGTGCGACGCACGCGGTCCGGGGCGGCTCCGGCCTGCCGGAACACCTCGCGCGCCAGCTCGTACCAGGTGGCCTCGCCCGCGTTGGTGGCGTGGAAGACGCCTGACGCCGCGGTGGCGCCGAGGTCGGCGATCCGGGCGGCCACGTCCGCGCTCCAGGTGGGCTGCCCGCGCTGGTCGTCCACCACGTCGACGGTGTCGCGGGTGGCCTCCAGCTCGAGCATGGTGCGCACGAAGTTCCTGCCGTGGGCGCCGTACAGCCAGGCGGTGCGCAACACAGCGGATCCGCCGGGGAGTTCGGCGAGCACGGCCCGCTCCCCGGCGAGCTTGGTGCGGCCGTAGGCGGTGCGCGGGGCCGGCGGATGGTCCTCGGGGTAGGGGGAGGTGCGGGCCTCGCCGGAGAAGACGTAGTCGGTGGAGACGTGGATCAGGCGGGCGCCCCGCGCGGCGCAGGCGCGGGCGAGCTGCCGCGGGCCCTCGCCGTTGACCAGCAGCGCGCGGTCCTCGTCGGTCTCGGCGGCGTCCACGGCCGTGTAGGCGGCGCAGTTGACCACGACGTCGGGCCGGTGGTCGCTCAACGCCCGTTGTACGGCGGCCGGTTCGGTGATGTCGAGGGCGGCGCGGGTGACGCCCGTGACGTCCTCGCCGCGCCCGCGCAGTTCGTGCACGGTGTCGTGGCCGAGCATGCCGCCCGCGCCGGTGACCAGCCACCTCACATCCCGCTCCGTCGCTTCAGCGGCTCCCACCAGGCGCGGTGGTCGCGGTACCAGGCGACGGTCTCGGCGAGCCCGGCGGTGAAGTCGCGGCGCGGACGGTAGCCGAGTTCGTCGCGGGCCTTGCTCCAGTCGACCGAGTAGCGCAGGTCGTGGCCCTTGCGGTCGGCGACGTACTCGACCCGGTCCCAGCCGGCGCCGCAGGCGTCGAGGAGCAGGCCGGTCAGTTCCCTGTTGCTCAGCTCGGTGCCGCCGCCGATGTTGTAGACCTCGCCGGGGCGGCCCTGGGTGCGCACGAGGTCGATGCCGTGGCAGTGGTCGTCGACGTGCAGCCAGTCGCGGACGTTGCGGCCGTCGCCGTAGAGCGGCACGTTCAGGCCGTCGAGGAGGTTGGTGACGAAGAGCGGGACGACCTTCTCGGGGAACTGGTGCGGGCCGTAGTTGTTGGAGCAGCGGGTGACCCGCACGTCCAGGCCGTGGGTGCGGTGGTAGGCCAGAGCCAGGAGGTCGGAGGAGGCCTTGGAGGCGGAGTACGGCGAGTTGGGGGCGAGCGGGTGCTCTTCCGGCCAGGAGCCGGTCTCGATGGAGCCGTAGACCTCGTCGGTGGAGATGTGCACGAACGGGCCGGTGCCATGGCGCAGGGCCGCGTCCAGCAGGGTCTGGGTGCCGAGGACGTTGGTGCGGACGAACTCCCCCGCGCCCTCGATGGACCGGTCGACGTGCGACTCGGCGGCGAAGTGCACGACCTGGTCGGCGTCGGCCATCAGCTTGTCGACCAGGCCGGCGTCGCAGATGTCGCCCTGCACGAAGTCGAGCCGGGGATGTCCGGTGGGGAGGTTGGTGAGGGTGCCGGCGTAGGTGAGTTTGTCCAGCACGGTGACGCGGGGCGCGCCGGGCGGGTCGGCGGCGAGGAGCATACGGACGTAGGCCGAGCCGATGAACCCGGCGGCGCCGGTGACGAGGAGGTTCATGAAGGGATCCGCACCTTGCCGTGGTCTCCGGGGACGAGTCGGTGGGCACTGGGTCCCCCGGCCGCCGGGGTCACCTCGACATGCCGGCCGGTCGGCGAGGACCCGATCCGGCCCGCCCCGGCGACGGACGAGGCCGGGCCGACGATCCGGGAGTCGGCCACGGCGCCGAGGAAGTCACAGGCGCTCAGGACGGCGAGGCCGTCGCCCGGCACGGGCTTGTCGGCCATCGGCACCAGCTGTTTCTCCGAGGTGCGCGTGATCGGTCGCAGCCGGGTGCCGGAGCCTCCGGAAAGCACCAGAGCCTTCATTCGCCACACCCTAACGGCGAACGGCAGTCTCGGACCTTTGTTTGCGTGACCGGGTCGTCACGACGGCATGACTCGGGCGTCGTTCAGGCTCCTACGGAACCTCGGTCCTCGCACCTCAACCTCAGTCCTCGCCCCGCACGATGTTGTCGTCCGCGGCGGCGCCCTGCCGCCGCGCGGAGCGGCGGTCCACGACGGCGGGGAGACATGTGCGCACTCCCCGGTCCCGGCGTCGGCGGGCCTTGGCCCAGCCGGTCTCGGCATAGGGCAGGGCGGGTTTGTCACTGGGATGCGCGGGCGCGGTCACGTCGTCCATCTTCCTTCTGCGTCGTGCGCCGGGCGGGGGCGGTGCGCCGGCCCCGCCCGGCCGGTGTGGTGCGATCTGTGCCCCACCGGGTCCCCGCGGTGCCGCGCCCGCAAACGCCGCGCCGGCTCAGGTCCGGCCGCCGCCCCCGCCGCCGAAGGACCCGCTGGACCCGGGCGACCAGCGCGGACGGCGCTGGTCGTCGGCGCGCCGGGAGCGGACGTTGCCGATCTGGTAGGGGGTGAGCCGCTCGCTGTCGTCGGCGGCCCGGGGCATCTCGTCCGGTTCCCGCATCTCGAGGGTCTCGCGGACGGGCCCCGACGCGGGCACCCTGGGCTGCTCGTCGGGTCGCGGCGGGTCCGGTTCGCCCTGGCGCACCTTGAAACCGAGCCGGAAGGCCCAGATCAGTCCGGCGACGCAGGCGACTCCCGCGAGCAGGATGAGGACGTACCCGAACACCTGGGCGCCCTGGGCGGCTGTGTGCATGGCGGAGTTCATGGCCGTCGGGTACCCGGCCGAGCGGCGGATACGACCCGGGGTGGGAGGGCGTGGCGCACGGGAGGCCGCAGGTCACGGGGAGTAGCGTCACCCGCGATGACGGAACTACCGGAAATGTCGGACACCCACGAGGTCGTCGTACGCTACACGGCGCCCGCGCCGCGGCCCGGCCGTGCCCTGCTGCGCTGGGTCTCCACCGCCGACCACAAGGTGATCGGCCGGCTCTACATGGTCACGGCGTTCTGCTTCTTCCTGTTCGCGGGGCTGCTCGCGCTCGGGATGCGCGCGGAACTCGCCCGGCCGGGGCTGCAGTTCCTGAGCGAGCACGGCTACGACGAGTTCTTCACGATCCACGGCACGATCATGATGCTCCTGTTCGCGACGCCGATGTTCGCCGGGTTCGCCAACGCCGTGATGCCGCTGCAGATCGGCGCGCCCGACCTGGCCTTCCCCCGGCTGAACGCGATGTCGTACTGGATGTTCCTCTTCGGCGGCCTGATGGTGGTCTCCGGCTTTCTGGTGCCCGGCGGGGCGGCGGCGTTCGGCTGGTTCGCCTACGCCCCGCTGAACAGCGCCTACTTCTCCCCCGGCGCGGGGGGCGACCTGTGGGCGATGGGGCTGGTGGTCTCGGGCGTGTCGACGACGCTCACCGCGGTCAACTTCATCACGACCATCCTGTCCCTGCGGGCACCGGGCCTGACGATGTTCCGGATGCCGATCTTCACCTGGAACGTGCTGTTCACCTCGATCCTGATCCTGCCCGCGTTCCCGGTGCTCACGGCGGCGCTGCTGGCGCTGGAGGCGGACCGCAAGTTCGGGGCGCACGTCTTCGACGCGGCGAACGGCGGCGCGCTGCTGTGGCAGCACCTGTTCTGGTTCTTCGGGCACCCGGAGGTCTACATCGTGGCGCTGCCGTTCTTCGGGATCATCTCGGAGATCCTGCCGGTGTTCTCCCGCAAGCCGCTGTTCGGTTATCTGCCGATGATCGGGGCGACGATCGCCATCACCATGCTGTCGGCGGTGGTGTGGGCGCACCACATGTTCGCCACCGGCGCGGTGCTGCTGCCGTTCTTCTCCATCATGTCGTTCCTGATCGCGGTGCCGACCGGCATCAAGTTCTTCGCCTGGATCGGCACGATGACGAACGGCTCGGTGTCCTTCGAGACGCCGATGCTGTGGTCGATGGGCTTCCTCGTGTCGTTCCTGCTGGGCGGGCTGAGCGGGGTGCTGATCGCCTCGCCGCCGCTGGACTTCCATCTGACCGACACCTACTTCATCGTGGCGCATCTGCACTACGTGCTGTTCGGCACCGTGGTGTTCGCGATGTTCGCCGGGTTCTACTTCTGGTGGCCGAAGTTCACCGGGAAGATGCTGGACGAGCGGCTCGGCAAGCTGCACTTCTGGCTGCTGTTCCCGGCGTTCCAGCTGACCTTCCTGGTGCAGCACTGGCTCGGCGAGCAGGGCATGCCCCGCCGGTACGCGGACTATCTGCCCGAGGACGGCTTCACCCTGCTCAACTCCCTGTCGTCGGCGGGCGCGTTCCTGCTGGGCGTCTCCACCCTGCCGTTCCTCTACAACGTGTGGCGCACTGCGAAAACGGGCGAGAAGGTCACCGTGGACGACCCGTGGGGGTGGGGGCGCGGCCTGGAGTGGGCGACCTCCTGCCCGCCGCCCCGGCACAACTTCGTGGCGCTGCCCCGGATCCGCTCCGAGTCCCCGGCGTTCGACCTGCACCATCCGGAGGTCGAGAGCCCGGCCGGAGAGGAGCTGGCGCGATGAAGGCGGAGGCGCTGCTGTTCGGCGGGGTCGCGGCGTTCTTCGGCGTGTCCGCGGCGCTGTACGGGATGTGGTCGGGGGAGGAGGCGGGCACGGTCGCGCTGGTCGTCGCGTGCGGGATGGCCGGACTGGTCGCGTTCTTCTGCCTGATCCAGTACCGGCGCCGGGGCTCGCGGGCCCAGGACCGCACCGGGGCGGAGGTGGCGGACGCGGCCGGGCCGGTGGCGTTCTTCCCCGACGAGAGCCTGTTCCCGATCGTCACCGCGCTGGGTTTCGCGCTGACGGCGACCGGTGTGGTCTTCGGCCTGTGGCTGTTCCTCATCGGCCTGGGCGTTCTGGCGCGCGGGGTGTTCGGGCTGGTGTTCCAGTACGCACATCGGTGAGCGGTCTGCGCGGGGCACCGGGCCGGAACGCCTCCACGGGCTCGTGGTCGGTCTCGTAGCCGCCGGTGACGCTCTGCCGGATCTCGCCCGTGGGCACTCCCTCGGCCAGCCGCTCGTTCTCGGCCGCGGTCAGGGCCCGGCACAGCCACCGGGCGACCAGGAAGGCGAGGACCGGCGCCACGAGGAAGGCCACGCGCAGCACCCAGGTGATGGCGTTGACGGAGACGTGGAAGGTCTGGGCGATGACGTCGTTGCCGCCGGCCAGCAGCAGCACGCCGTACCACACCGTGCCCGCCACGCCGAGGCCGGTGCGCACCGGCCGCTCGCGGGGCCGGTCGCACAGGTGCCGCTCGGCCCACCACTCCCCCGTCAGCCGCTGCTCCACGAACGGATAGGCGTACAGCACCGCGAACAGCAGGCCGGGCAGGACGACCGCGGGCAGCAGGACGTTCCACATCACGGTGTGTCCCGCGACGTTCGTCTCCCACGGCGGGACCAGCCGCAGCGCGCCCTCCAGGAAGCCGACGTACCAGTCGGGCTGGGAGGCGGTGGAGACCTGGTCGGGGCGGTAGGGGCCGTAGTTCCACACCGGGTTGACCTGGGCGATGCCCGCCAGCAGCACCAGCACACCGGTGACGATGATGGCGAGGCCGCCGGAGGAGCCGGTGAACTGCGGGAGGAACGGCTTGCCGACGGCGTTGCGGTTGGTGTGGCCCGGGCCGCGCCACTGGGTGTGCTTGAGGTGCACCACCAGGATCAGGTGCACGGCGACCAGGGCGAGGAGAGCGCCCGGCAGCAGCAGGATGTGCACCGGGTACAGGCGGGTGATGATGTCGTGGCCCGGGTACTGGCCGCCGAAGACGAAGAAGGCCACGTACGTGCCGACGACCGGGATCGACTGCATGATGCCCTGCGCGATGCGCAGTCCGGTGCCGGAGAGCAGGTCGTCGGGGAGCGAGTAGCCGGCGAAGCCCTCGGCGAGCGAGACCGCGAACAGGGTCACCCCGATCACCCAGTTCAGCTCGCGCGGCCGGCGGAAGGCGCCGGTGAAGAAGATCCGCAGCAGGTGGGCGCCGATCGCGGCGACGAAGACCAGCGCGGCCCAGTGGTGGGTCTGCCGCATCAGCAGTCCGCCGCGCACGTCGAAGCTGATGTGCAGGGTGGAGTCGAACGCGGCCGACATGCGCACCCCGCGCAGCGGCACATAGGAGCCCGCGTAGACGACCTCGCGCATCTCCGGCTGGAAGAACAGGGTGAGCCAGACCCCGGTCAGGACCAGCACCAGCAGGCTGTACAGGGCGAGTTCACCGAGCAGGAAGGACCAGTGGTCGGGGAACGCCTTGCGCAGCAGCGCGCCGCCCTCGTACACGGGCAGCCGGGTGTCCGCGGCGTCCACGAGCCGCTCGGCGCGGCGGCCGGCTCGGCTCATGCGTCCCCGGGCTCCGCCGCCGCGCGAGCCACCTCGGCCTCCACCTCGGGGCGCGGCCGGCCCGTCTCCCTCGCGAACTCGCTCACCGCCGTCTGCACGTCCCGGGCCAGGTCCCGCCAGGCGCGCAGCGCGGTCTCGTACGTGCCCGACTGGGCGCCGGTCATCCGCCGCTCGGCCGGCGGACCGTAGGTGTCCCGCAGCTCCTCGACCGTGGCGTGTGCCGCGTCGGCCGCGCGCTGCTTCTGCACGAGTTCGTCGAAGGTGTGCACCACACCAATCGACCCTAGGCACCCCTCCCGCGATACGCCTCCCCAAGCCCCGCCAACCTGCCGAAACGCACCCGTGTGGCGGTCAGGCGACGGGGGTGGCGGTCAGCCGACGGGCGGGGCCACGGGCAACCGAGCGGCGGGGACGACGGGGCGCGAGCACGCGGACAGCCGACGGGAGGGGCCACGGGCAGCCGAGCGGCGGGCGACGGGGCGCGAGCAGGCGGACACCCTGCGGCGGCGCGACAGCCGGGCGACAGGTACGGAGGAAACCGGCGGGTGTGGGCGGTCGGCCGACGGGCGGGGGCCACGGGCAACCGAGCGGCGCGGACGACGGGGCGCAAGCACGCGGACAGCCGACAGGCGGGGCCACGGGCAGCCGAGCGGCGCGGACGACGGGGCGCAAGCACGCGGACAGCCGACGGGCAGAGCCACGGGCAACCGAGCGGCGCGGACGACGGGGCGCGAGCACGCGGGCAGCCGACGGGCGGGGCCACGGGCAGCCCATGGGCGGGGCCACGGGCAGCCCATGGGCGGGAACGACGGGCGCGAGTAGGCGGTCCGCCACGGATGGGGACGGGCAGCCCAGGGGTGAGGGTGGACGGGGACGACGGGAACAGGGACCGACGCACGGTGGGTCCCGCTGTCCCGCTGGTCGTTGGCTGCCGTGCCGGTCTCTCCGCCGCCCTCCTCTGTCGGCTTACCCGCTGATCGTCGGCCCGATGCCCAGGAGCGGCAGGGAGGCCGGCAGGGGGCGCTACCGGCGGATCAGCCGCTGCGGAAGAGGCCGCGCGGAGCTGGGCGACGGGCTTGGCGCGGCGGCTGGCGACCGGCGGGGCGCCCGGCAGGGAAGCGGCGCGGGAGTGGCCGGCGCGGGGTGGCGGCGGGGGGCTGGGGGGACGGTCGCGGTCAGCCGTTGGGGACGAGGTCGGCCCATACCTGTTTGCCGCCGCTGACCGGCACCGTCCCCCACGCCGCCGATACCGCCTCCACGAGGAGGATGCCCCGGCCGCCGGTGGCCTCCCAGCCGATGCTGGTGGGCTTCACGGGGCTGCGCGGGGAGGAGTCGGCGACGGCGAGGCGCAGGCGGTGGTTGACCAGGGAGAGGTCGAGGCGGATCTGGCCGTCGGTGTGCACGAGGGCGTTGGTGACGAGTTCGGAGACCACCAGCAGGGCCGCCTCCACGGTCTCCGGGGAGACGCCCCAGGTGCGCAGGGTGCGCCGGGTGAAGCGGCGGGCGTGCCGGACCGCCTCCGGCAGCCGCCACACCGTCCAGCTCTCCCGCAGCGGGCGTACGGCCATCCCGTCGTAGCGCATCAGCAGCAGCGCGACGTCGTCGCCCCGGTGCGCGCCGCCGAGCAGCGCGTCGGCGACCAGCCCGAGGTGCTCGGGGTCGGCGGTGGCCAGCTGGGCGGCGAGCCGGTCCATGCCGACGTCGATGTCGACGTCCGGCGACTCCACCAGGCCGTCGGTGGTCAGCGCGATGACCGTGCCGGGCAGCAGCCGCAGCGGGGTCATCGGGAACTCGGCCCGCTCGAGCACGCCGAGCGGGGGTCCGCCCTCCGCCCGGAGGATCTCGGCGGTGCCGTCCGGGTGCCGCAGCACGGGCTGGAGGTGACCGGCGCGCACGCACCAGGCGGTGCCCTCCTCCATGTCGACGTCGACATAGGCGCAGGTGGCGAACAGGTCGGTCTCCATGTCCAGCAGCAGCCGGTTGGCGTGCGCGACGACCACGTCGGGCGCGTGTCCCTCGACGGCGTAGGCGCGCAGCGCGGTGCGCATCTGGCCCATCAGCGTGGCGGCGCCCGCGTTGTGGCCCTGGACGTCCCCGATGACGAGGGCCACGTGGTTGTCGGCGAGCGGGATCACGTCGTACCAGTCGCCGCCGACCTCCAGTCCGGCGGTGGTGGGCAGGTACCGGGCGACGGCGACCGCGCCGGGCAGCCGGGGCAGCCGGCGCGGCAGCAGGGTGCGCTGGAGCATGCCGACCAGTTCGTGCTCGGCGTCGAAGGCGTGGGCGCGCAGCAGGGCCTGGCCGGCGAGGCCCGCGCACGCGGTGAGCAGGGCCCGTTCGTCGGGGCTGAAGTGGTGCGGGCGGTCCCAGCCGATCAGGCAGGCGCCGGCCATGCGGCCGCCGGCGGGCAGCGGCAGCACCGCGAGGCCGCCGGGGCCGACCTCGGCGAGGGCGGGTTCCAGCGGACTGCCGGCGGGCCAGATCCGGGAGCGTCCCTCGCGCAGCGCGGTGGCCAGGGTGGGCATGGCGCGCACGGGTGCGTCGGGCCACTCGGTGCGCCATTCGGTGCGCCACACCTCGGGCCAGGCCTCGGGTTCGGGCGGGTCGAGGACGGTGACGACGAGCCGGTCGTTCTCCAGTTCGGCGAGCGCGAGCCGGTCGGCCTTCAGCGGCCCGCGCAGGGCGGCGACGACGGCCTTGCCGACGTCCTTGACGGTGGTGGCGGTGGCGAGGGACGCGGCCAGCCGCTGCACCCGGGCCACGTCGGTGACGTCGGAGCGCAGGGTGGAGGCGTCGGCGACGGTGCCGACCAGCCGGGCGGAGCGGCCCTCCCCGCCGGGCAGCAGCCGGCCGCGCAGCCGCAGCCACTTGGGCGGGCCGGAGGGCTGCAGGACGCGGAACTCCAGTTCGCGCTCGCCGATGGACATGTGGTCGGCCTCGACCACGGACATCAGCGCGGGCAGGTCCTCGGGAACGGTGAGCGCCAGCAGGGTCTCGACCCGGCCGTCGAAGTCGTCCCGGGCGATCCCGAACAGCCGCAGGATGCCGTCGCCGACCTCGACCCGGCCGCTGTCCATGGCGAGGCTGAAGGCGTCCGGCGCCATTTCGCCGCCCTCGCCGGGGGGCTCGGGCGCGCGGGGTACGGCGATCGCGCGGGCGACCAGCTCCAGGCAGGCGCGGTCGTCGGCGCCGAAGCCGCCGGGGTGCTCGCTGACGGCGAGCAGGCAGCCGCTGCCCGCCGGGCCGAGCGGCAGGGCGGCCAGGGAGAAGTCCGGGGACGGGGTGCGGCGGGCCTCGGGGCAGCCGGCGAGCTGCTCGGGGCTGAGCCAGACCGGATGTCCGCCGCGGTGGGCCTCGGCGACCGGGGAGCCGCCGGCGGCCGGGTAGCCGTCGCGGATCCCGTACAGGGTGCGCGGCAGGCCCGCCGACTCGGCGAGGCGCAGCTGGGCCGGGTCGTCGCCGGGCGTGTAGACCCCGGCGAAGGCGGCCCCGGCGAACACCAGCGCCTGTTCGAGGACCCGGTGGAGCCTGTCGGGCGCGGCGGGCGCCGCGGTGAGCGTGTCCAGGGCGGCTTCGGCACGCTCCGCTCTCGTTCTGCTGATCGCAGCGCCCTCGCTCCTCACCACTTCGCCATTACAGCGCGTGTGGGGCTCCCGCGCAGCCCCTGTGAAGGCTCGGGGTGCGTGGACGGGCCGTTCGCTCGAAAGCCGCCGAACACATCTTGACCCGTGCGTTCCGCACGGTGACCTCGTGACAGACATGACTGTCCGCGACCGTGCGGCTCCTGCGAGTGTCGTCTGCGGCCACACGACGAGGGGGCGGGAGGCGCATGGACAAGCGGTACGAGGTGTACGCGCTCGCCGACGGGCACTTCTACGACACGCCCGACCGGCTCGCGGGGGCGTCCGGTGAGCCGGCGCCGCTGTTCGCCACGGCGCGGCGCGCCGTCCCGGAGGGCTGGCACGCGGCGCGCTCCGGCGACTGGCTGACGCTGACCCCGGTCGGCGCGGACGGCGTGCCGCTCCCGTCGCCGGCGCAGGGCTGGAAGATCCATTCCTCCGCGACGGCCGCGAACGCGGAACGGATCGCGGACCTCGTGTGGGACTACTGCGTGCCGCGCCGCATCCCGTTCAAGTTCGTGCCGGGCCCGCACCTGCTGCACCTGCGCAACGCCAAGTACGCGGGCCGCGACACCAGCGGCAAGTTCGTCACGGTGTATCCGGCGGACGAGGAGCAGCTGCACCGGACGCTGCGGGAACTGGGCGCGCTGCTGGAGGGTTTCGAGGGGCCGTACATCCTCACCGACCTGCGCTGGTACGACGGTCCGCTGTACGTCCGCTACGGCGCCTTCGCCCGCCGGTACGTCGTCGACGAGCGCGGCTCGCTGGTCCCGGCGGTGACCGACGGCGCCGGACGTCTCGTGCCGGACCGGCGGGACCCGTCCTTCCAGGTGCCCGAGTGGGTGAGCCTGCCGGAGTTCCTGCGGCCGCATCTGGACGCCCGCAACACCACGACGGTCGGCGAGCTGCCGTACCGCATCGAGAAGGCGCTGCACTTCTCCAACGGCGGTGGGGTGTACGCCGGCACCGATACGCGGGACGGGCGCCGGGTGGTGCTGAAGGAGGCCCGGCCGCACGCGGGGCTCGCCGCCGACGGAGCGGACGCGGTGGCCCGGCTGGAGCGGGAGAAGGCGGCGCTGGAGCGGGTCGCCGGGACCGGTGTGGTGCCCGAGGTACGGGACTGGTTCACGCTCGGCGAGCACCGGTTCCTGGTCATGGACCATGTGGCGGGCCGCCCGCTCAACTCCTTCTTCGCCGAGCGGCATCCGCTGCTCACGCCCGACCCCGACCCGGCCGCGATCGCCGCGTACACGGAGTGGGCGCTGCGGATCAACGCGGCGGTGGAGCGGGCGGTGGCGGCGGTGCACGCGCGCGGGCTGGTCTTCAACGACCTGCATGTCTTCAACATCATGGTGTCCGAGGACGAGCGGTCGGTGAGTCTCATCGACTTCGAGGCCGCCGCGCCGGCCGCTCAGAACGCCCGGCAGACCGTCGCGCACCCCGGCTTCTTCGCCCCGCCGGACCGCCGGGGCACGGATGTCGACCGCTATGCGCTGGCCTGTCTGCGGCTCGCCCTGTTCCTGCCGGTGACCACGCTGTTCGTGGTGGACCGCGGCAAAGCGGCGCATCTCGCGCAGGTGATCGCCGAGCAGTTCCCGGACGTGCCGCGGGACTACCTGGACGAGGCGGTCGCCGAGATCACCCGGGACCCGGCGGGCGGGCGGCGCAGCCGGCCGGCGCCGCCGGTGGTGCCCGGTGACTGGCCCTACAGCCGGGACTCGATGGTGAAGGCGATCCTCGCCTCCGCCACCCCGGAACGCGACGACCGGCTCTTCCCCGGTGACATCGCCCAGTTCGCGGACGGCGGCGGCCTCGGCCTCGCGCACGGTGCGGCGGGGGTGCTGTACGCGCTCGAGGCGTCCGGGGCCGGCCGGTACGACGAGGGCGAGCGCTGGCTGCTGGACCACACCGCCCCGCCGCCGCCCGGCACCCCGCTCGGCCTGTACGACGGTCTCGCGGGCGTCGCCCTGGTACTGGACCGACTCGGTCACCGGCAGCGGGCGCTGGACCTGATCGACGGCATCCTGCGGGAGAACTGGCGCAGCCTCGCCTCCGACCTGCACGGCGGGCTCGCCGGGCTCGGCCTGGTCCTCGCCCGTCTCGCGGCCACCACCGGCGAACCGGCCCTGCGACGGCACGCCGCCGAGGCCGCCGACATCCTGCTGCGCCGACTCGCCGAACCGGTACCGGACGGCCCGCGCCGGCGCGCCGGACTGCTGCGCGGCGCGAGCGGACCCGCGCTGTTCCTGATCCGGCGGTACGAGGAGACCGGCGAGGAGCGCTGCCTGAGCGGGGCGGCCGAGGCGCTCCGCCGCGACCTGGACCGCTGTGTGACCCAGGAGGCGGGCGGCGGCCTGGAGGTGGACGAGGGCTGGCGGACACTGCCGTACCTCGGCGATGGCAGCGCCGGGATCGGCCTGGTGCTCGACGACTTCCTCGCCCACGCGGACAGCGCCGGGTTCGAACGTGCCCGGGCCGGCATCCGCACCGCCGCGACCTCCCGCTTCTACGCCCAGCCCGGCCTCTTCCAGGGCCGCGCCGGAATGATCCTGCACCTGGCCCGCAGCACCGCGCCGGACGACGGCCGCGACCGTCTGGAGCAGCAGATCGCGGCGCTGGGCTGGCTCGCGATGGACTACCAGGGCCAACTGGCCTTCCCAGGGCACCAGATGATGCGGCTCTCCATGGACCTCGCCACCGGCACGGCGGGCTGCCTGCTCGCGCTCGCCGCCGCCCGCGACGGCGCCCGCGGCGCACACCTGCCCTTCCTTCCGCCGCCACGAGCGGCCCGCACACGCGGCTCCGCACCGACGGAGCCGTGACACAACCCCGTCCCCAACCAAGGGAAAGGACACCGTCATGGCACTGCTGGACCTGCAGACCCTCGAGTCCGAGGAGCACACCCACACCGGCGCGAGCACCGCGAGCCTGCTCTCCTGTGTCTCGGCGGCGAGCGTTCTGCTCTGCCTCTGACCGGGCCGGTGAGTCCACGGCTCCGGACGGCCCCTCTCCCGCGGGAGGGGCCGTCCGGAGCCTCTCCGGCCGGAAGGGCGGGGTGGCCCTCCCGGCGAGGGAGAGCCCAAAGGAAGCCCCGGCAGCACCGCGAGCAAGGCGCGGTCCCCAGCGCCACGGCCTCCGCGAGCGAGCTGCCGCCCAAGCACCGCCGGCCGCCACGAACCAGCCCCCGAAGCCCGGGTCGCCGCGATCAGGCCTCCGTCCGGAGTCCCCTCGGGCTCCGCGAACAAGCCACCACCCGAAGCACCACCGGCCGCCGCGCGAGCGAGCCGCCCACCGGGGCCTGCATGCGGCGGCGGGCGACCGCCCGGAGCCCGGTCCCTCCCGTTCCCGTTCCGTCCGATCCCAGGGAGCCCGCAGCCCATGAACTCCCGCCCGGACAGCGCCACTTCGGCGACCGGCCGGGCCCTGTCGCGCGGGGTGCTGCGGCAGGGCGGCGTCCGCTGTGCCGCGCTGTGTGCCGTGAGCACGACCGCCACCGCGGCGGGCCTGCTGCTGCCCGCTCTGCTGGGCCACACCCTGGACCTGCTGCTGGCCCGCGCCCCGGCGGCCCGCTGGCTCGGCTGCTGTGCCGCCGTCGTCCTGCTGCTCGCCCTGCTGGACGGCTGCGCGGGCGTCCTCAGCGGTACCGCCGACGCGCACGCCACCGCATGGCTGCGCCGGCAGCTCACCGGGCACGTCCTGGCGCTCGGCCCGCGCGCGACGGCCCGCTTCGGCGCGGGGGACCTGGTGGCACGGCTGGTCGGCAACGCCGCGCAGGCCGGGACCGCGCCGGGCGCGCTGGCCGCGCTGCTCGGCGCGCTCGCCGGGCCCGTCGGGGGCGTGGTGGCGCTCGGCCTCATCGACCCGTGGCTGGCCGCCGTGTTCCTCGCCGGGGCACCGGTGCTGGCCCTGCTGCTGCGCGCCTTCGCCCGGGACACGTCGGCGTGCGTGGCCGACTACCAGCGGGTGCAGGGCCGGATCGCGGGCGCGCTGGCGGAGGCGGTCGGCGGTGTCCGTACGATCCGGGCCGCCGCGGCCGAGGAGCGCGAGACGGCCCGGATCCTGGCACCGCTGCCCGAGCTGTCCCGCGCCGGGCACCGCATGTGGCGGGTGCAGGGGCGGGCCGCCGCCCGGGCGGTCACGGTGGCGCCGCTGCTGAACCTGGGCGTGCTGGCGGTGGCCGGGCTGCTGCTGGCCCGGCACCGGCTGTCGGTGGGCGACGTGCTGGCCGCCTCCCGGTACGCGGTGCTGGCCACCGGCGTCGGCGCGCTGGTCGGACAGCTGGCCGCGCTCGCCCGGGCCCGCGCGGCGACCGGCCGGCTCGCCGAGGTGCGCGCCGATCCCGCGCCCGGACACGGCACCCGCCGCCTGCCGCCGGGCAACGGGCGGCTGGAGCTGCGGGCGGTGACCGCACGCCGGGGCGGCCGAACCGTCCTGGACGGCGTCGACCTGACCGTGCCGGGCGGCACCACCCTGGCCGTCGTCGGCCGCTCCGGCGCCGGGAAGTCCCTGCTCGCCGAGGTGGCCGGCCGGCTCGCCGACCCCGACGAGGGGGAGGTGTCGCTGGACGGCGTCCCGCTGCGCGACCTCGCCCGTCCGGAACTGCGCCGCGCCGTCGCCTACGCCTTCGAGCGCCCTGCCCTGCTCGGCACGACCGTCGAGGACGCGATCGCCTTCGGTCCCACGGCCGCCACCCCGGCCGCCGTCCGCTCCGCCGCCCGGCGCGCCCACGCCGACGACTTCGTACGGCGCCTTCCCGACGGCTACGCCACCCCCGTCACCGACGCGCCCTGCTCCGGCGGCGAGTCCCAGCGCCTGGGCCTGGCCCGCGCCTTCGCGCACGGCGGCCGCCTGCTCATCCTCGACGACGCCCTGTCCAGCCTCGACACCGTCACCGAACACCACATCACCCGGACCCTGCTGGCGCCCGACCCCGGCCGCACCCGCCTGCTGATCGCCCACCGCGCGTCGACGGCGGCCCGCGCGGACAGGGTCGCCTGGCTGGACGCCGGCCGGGTCAGGGCGGTCGGGACGCACCGGGAGCTGTGGCGGGAGCCGGAGTACCGGGCGGTGTTCGGGGACGGCGAGGGGGAGGTCCGGGACGAGGAGGTCCGGGACGAGGCCGGGACGGAGTCGCGAGGCCGATGACGGTGCCGGTGCCGGTGCCGGGCCGGGCGCGCCGTCCCCGGGGGGCGGCCGGTCGCGGGGCGGGCCCGACGGCCGTACCGGGTGAGCGAAGCCCCGCGCCGGCCCGCCACCGGAGCCCGGCGGCGGGCCGGCGGACGTACGCGGCGCGGCACGGCCGCACCAGGCGCGCGCCGGACCACAGGCGCGGGACGGTCCATGTGCAGGGCGAGAAGCGGCCCGGAACGGGAGGTGACGGACGTGCGTGACGAGGACCGCCCGCCCGAGACGGACGGAGACCGGATGCGCGGCCCGGCCCCCGGGCACCCGGAGCGTGCACGCGGCCGGGCCTACCGGTTCCTGCGGGTGCGTGGGCGGGTGCTGGTCCGGCTCGGCGCCTGGTCCGTGCTGGAGGCCGGGCAGACCTTCCTCGTCGGATACGCCCTCGCGCGGGCGCTGGACGCCGGGTTCCTGGCCGGGAACGCACGGGCCGGCCTGCTGTGGCTGGGGGCCGCGGGGCTCGCCGTGTGCGCCGGGGCGTACGGGACCGGGCGGGTGTACGGCGTGGTCGCGGCGCTGGTCGAGCCGGTCCGGGACCGGCTGGTGACGGCGGTGGTCGCGCGCGGGGTGCGGGAGGCGGACCCGGGCGCGCTGTCCGGGCTCACCCAGCAGGTGGAGCTGGCACGGGACACCCTCGCCGGTGTGGTGATGGTGTCGCGTTCGTTCCTGTTCACCGCCGCGGGCGCCCTGATCGGCCTGTTCTCCCTGGCCCCGCTGCTGCTGGCGGTCGTCCTGCCCCCGCTGCTCGCCGGGGTGGCCCTGTTCGCCGCGACGCTCGGCCCGCTGGCCCGCCGTCAGGAGGCGTTCCTCGCCGCCGACGAGGCACTGGCCCAGGCGCTGGGCGCGGTCTGCCCGGGACTGCGGGACGTCACGGCGGCCGGCGCCGAGGACCGGGTCGCCGGCACCGTCGGCGAGCGCACCGACGCGGAACTGCGGGCCGCCCGCGCCCTGGCCCGCTGGAGCGTGGCCCGCGTGGCCGCGCTCGCGGTGGGCGGCGAACTTCCCGCGGTACTGCTCCTGCTCACGGCCCCCTGGCTGCTCGACCACGGCGTCACACCGGGCGCCCTGGTGGGCGCGCTCGCCTATGTCACCCAGTCCTTGCTCCCGGCCCTGAACAACCTGGTCCACGGCCTGGGCACGAGCGGCTCGCGCCTGACCGTCGTGCTCCGCAGGCTGACCCGGGCCTCTCGACCCCTGGAGGCGCAACCCGCCAAGGGGCGCGGGGCGGTGTTCATCAGCGGCTCCGCCGCCGGGCGCGACACACCACAACGGACCGTTACCCGCCGTACCACCGCACTCCCCCCTCCCTCCTGCGCCCTCTCCCTCACCTCGGTCACCTTCGCCTACGGCCCCGCCGGCGAACCCGTCCTCGACGACCTCACCCTCGCCCTCCCCACCGGCGCCCACCTGGCCGTAGTGGGCCCCAGCGGAATCGGCAAGTCGACGCTCACCGCGCTGATCGCCGGTCAGCTGACCCCCCAGCGCGGCACCGTCCGCGTGCACGAGGCGAGCGTCCTCATCCCGCAGGAGGCCTACGTCCACACCGGCACCCTCGCCGAGAACCTGGCCCTCCACCGCTCCGGCCCGGTACCCGAGCCCGAACTCCTGGCCGCCGCCGACGCCGTCGGTCTGACCCCCTTGCTGGAAACACTGGGCGGACCCGACGCCTGCCTCGAACCGGCGGAGCTCTCCGCAGGGGAGCGGCAGCTCATCGCGCTGACCCGGGCCTACCTCTCCCCCGCCCCGCTGGCCCTGCTGGACGAGGCGACCTGCCATCTCGACCCGGCGGCCGAGGCGCGCGCGGAGCGGGCCTTCGCGGCGCGCCCGGGCGGCACGCTGATCGTCGTCGCCCACCGGATCAGTTCCGCCCGCCGCGCCGGCCGGATCCTCGTCATGGACGGCGCGCGCACCGCCTGCGGCAGCCATGAGGAGCTGCTGCGCGCTTCGGCCCTGTACCGGGACCTGGCCGGCCACTGGACGACGCCGCCCCTCACACCCAGCCCTCCCCCCGCGATATGCGAATCGCGTCGATCCGGTTCCGCGCCCCGGTCTTGCGGGTGATCGACGCCATGTAGTTGCGGACCGTGCCGTGGGACAGATGCAGGCTGCCGGCGATCTCCGCGATGGACGCGCCGCCGGCCGCCAGGGAGAGCACGCTCAGTTCGCGTCTGGTCAGCGGCATCTGGGCCGCCTTGAGGAAACCGAAGCCCAGCGAGTCATCGACGAAACGTTCCCTCGCGGCGACCGACCGGATGGCGCGCAGCAGCCGGTCCGGGGAGCCCGCCTTGTCCACGAAACCGAGCGCGCCCGCCTCGGCGGCCCGCTTCAGCAGCCCGGGCCGGTTCGAATGGGCCAGCACCACGAGCGCCGGCGGCCTGCCGCCGGCGCCGGGCGGGCACAGCTCGCCGAGCGGCGGCACCCCATGACCGTCGGCACAGTCGAGGTCCGCCGCGCACACGTCCGGCCGTAAGGACCGCATCCGCGTGACCGCACCCCGCCATGGCGTGTCGTCCACGTCCAGCCCGGGTTCCCGCCGCAGCCATTCGGCCAGGACCGATCGCACCAGACACGCGTCCTGCACCAGAAGCACCCGGATCACTGCCCCGCCCCCTCGGATGGTCGTCGTACGCCCGTTCCTGTCGTTCCTCGTCGCCGCCCGTGCCGCCGTGGTCCGCGTCCTCGTGCCCTCGCGGTCCGCCACGTCCGTGCCGTGGCCCGGGCACGGCAGGCGCGTGCCCATTCTTGGCCGCCGGTACCGTTCGCGGGCGCGGAGATCAGGCCATCAGGGTGCGCGGGGGCGCACACGAGGCGCCCGTACGCCGTCCGCGCTTCCGCTGCCCGGGCATGGGTGCGGCCGGACGGGGTATCCGGAGGCGGCGCCACCCGGGGGGCCCGACGGGCGGCCGGGGTGCGCGGCGCGCGCCCGCGAGGGAATCTTGTGCCCAGGATGCGACGCGGCCGGGCGAGGAGGTGGTCGGCGTGTCCGACGGGCCGGGACCGGCACCGGCGGCCGACGGGGCACCGGCCGCCCATCAGGTGCTGTCGCTCCAGCTGGTCTCGATGATGCAGGAGGTGCACGCGCACTCCGGCGCCGTCTACCTGCTCGGGCACGACGAGCCGGTCCTGAGGATGGCGGTGCACGCGGGCATGCCCCGGTCGTTCGCGGCGCCGTGGGAGCGGGTCGGGCTGTCCGCGCCGATCCCGGTCGCCGACGCGGTGCGCGAGCGGCGGCTGGTGTGGGTGGGCGGCGAGGAGCAGATGGCCCGCTGCTATCCGCGCATCGCGGTGGTGCTCCCGTACCCCTTCGCGCTGGCCGCGCTGCCCGTGGCGACCGAGCGACAGGTGTACGGCGCGGTGTTCGTGACCTGGCCCGGGGCTCATCCGCCGGAGCTGTCCGACTGGGAGCGGGACCGTCTGTGGGCGGCCTGCGAGCGGCTGGCGCTGCGGCTGGAACGGGCCGAGCGGGAGGACCGGCCGCTCGACCGCGAGGCGGATGTGCTGGCGGAGCCGGTGTCGACCGTGGCGGAGACGCTGGGCGCGGTGGAGGCGACGCGGATGGTCGCCCGGCTGCCGTACGGGTTGGTGTCGCTCGATCTTCACGGCCGGATCGGCTTCGTCAACACGGCCGCCGCCGAGCTGCTCGGCAGACCGGCCGGGGAGCTGCTGGGCACGCCGTTGTGGGCGTCGGTGCCCTGGCTGAACGACCCGATGTACGAGGACCGGTACCGGGGGGCGCTGCTCAGCCAGGAGGCGATGTCGTTCGTGGCGCTGCGCCCGCCGGGTGAGTGGCTGTCGTTCCGGATGTATCCGAGCACGACCGGGCTGAGCGTGCGGATCACCCGGGTCGGGGCGGTGGCGGAGGCGGCGCGCGGGCCGGCGCGGGAGGACGCGCCCCCGCCCAGGCTGGTGACGATCTCCCAGGTGCTGAGCTTCGCGGGCGCGCTGACCGAGGCGGTCGGCGTGCAGGACGTGGTGCAGCTGGTCTGGGACGAGGTGGCACCGGCGGTCGGCAGCCAGGCGATGGTGATCCTCGGCTCGCAGGGCGGGCGGCTGCACGTGCTGGGGCATCGCGGTTACCCGGACCCGCACACCGTGGAGCGGTTCGACGGGCTGCCGCTGACCGAGCGGACCCCGGGCACCCAGGCGCTGAACAGCGGGGTGCCCGCGTTCTTCGACTCCCAGGTCGAGCTGGAACGGTTGTATCCGGGCCGGCACGAGACCCCGGACGGCTTCGCTGCCTGGGCGTATCTGCCGCTGATCGCGTCCGGGCGGCCGGTGGGCACCTGTGTGCTGGCGTACGCCGAGCCGCACGTCTTCCCGGCCGACGAGCGGGCCGTCCTGACGTCCCTGGGTGGCCTGATCGCGCAGGCGCTGGAGCGGGCCCGGCTCTACGACGCCAAGCACCGCCTCGCGCACGGGCTCCAGCAGGCCCTGCTGCCGCGCATCCTGGCGCCGCCGCCCGGCATCGAGGCCGCCGCCCGCTATCTGCCCGCCACCCACGGCATGGACATCGGCGGCGACTTCTACGACCTGGTGCCGACGCTGCCGCTCACGGCCGCGGTGATCGGGGACGTCCAGGGGCACAACGTGACCGCGGCCGGCCTGATGGGGCAGATCCGCACCGGGGTGCGGGCGTACACCACGGTGGGACAGGCCCCGCACGAGGTCATGAGCAGCACGAACCGGCTGCTGGTCGACCTGGGCAGCGAGCTGTTCGCCAGCTGCCTGTATCTGCGGCTGGACCCCGCGCGCGGGCGGGCCGTCATGGCGCGGGCGGGGCATCCGCCGCCGCTGCTGAGACGGCCGGACGGCCGGGTGCGGGTGCTGGACCTGGCCGGTGGGCCGCTGCTCGGAATCGCCCCGGACGCGGTGTACCCGACGACCGAGGTGTCCCTCGCGCCCGGCTCGGTTCTCGTCCTGTACACCGACGGCCTGGTGGAGGCGCCCGGTGTCGACATCGAGGACGCGCTGTGCGGCCTGGGCGCGCTGCTGTCGGAGACCGGCGACCGGCCGCTGGAGCAACTGGCGGACGACGTGGTCCGCCAGAGCGCGGCGGCGCGGGAGCGGGTGGACGACGTGGCGGTGCTGCTGCTGCGGGCCTGCGACGCCTGACCGCGTGCGACGGTCCGGCCCTCCCGAGGGAGGGCCGGACCGTTCCCCGGCCGGCCGGAGCCAGGGTGGGGCAGGGCCCCGAAGGGGCGCGGGGCTGTACCGATGTGCGGCTCCGCCGCGTGGGCGCGACCGGCCACGGCGCCGCCTCGGACGAAAGACGGCCGGTCGTGCCACCCACCGCGGCCCTTCCGGCGCAGCGCTACCGCGTACTGGTCAGGGACGAGCCGTCGTTCGCGGTACCCGCGCCGGACTGGTCGCTTCCGCTGCCGGACGGGTCCGCGGAGCCGGCACCGGCACCGGACTGGTCCCCCGCAGACGCCGACGGGTCGGCCGAGCCGCCGATCTGGTCGCCGCCCGCGCCGGACTGGTCGCCCGCCGAGGCCGACGGGGCGGCCGAACCGGACTGGTCACCCGCGCCCGACTGGTCGCCCGCCGAGGCCGACGGGGCGGCGGAACCCGACTGGTCGCCCGCGCCGTTGCCCGCGTTGCCGCCGTTGCCGCCGTTGCCGCCGTTGCCGAGGGTCGCGCCGGTGGCCTGCAGGGCGGCGGTGACCGGCTGGAAGAAGGTCTCGCCGCCGTTGGTGCAGTCGCCGCTGCCGCCGGAGGTGAGGCCGACGGCGCCGCCGTCCTGGGTGAACAGGGAGCCGCCGCTGTCCCCGGGCTCGGCGCAGACGTTGGTCTGGATGAGGCCGTTGACGGTGTCGGTGCCGCCCGGGACGGTCTCGCTCGCGAAGTTCACGGTGGCGTCGAGGCCGGTGACCTGGCCGTCGTGCAGTCCGGTGGTGGAGCCCATGCGGAACACGGTCTCGCCGACCGTGGCATCGGCGGCCTGGGTGATCTGGACGGTCTGCCCGTTGCCGGTGTTGACCTCGCTCGGCGCCTGCGTGCTCGTGTCGTTGTACTTGACGAGCGAGAAGTCGTTGCCGGGGAACTTGGCCTGGTCCACGGTGGCGACGGGCTGCCCGTTCTGCGAGTCGGACCAGTCCTTGGCGGCGACTCCGCAGTGACCGGCCGTCAGGAAGGCGGGGCTGCCGTCGGAGGCGGTGACGTTGAAGCCGAGCGAGCAGCGGACGCCACCCTGCTGGGTCTGGGCGAAGATGGCGTCACCGCCCGAGACGAAGGTCTTGAAGGTGCCGGCGGACTTCTTCAGCGTCGCCATGCCGGAACCGAGGCTCTGCACGGTCGACTGCAGTCTGTTCCACTTGGCGCCGGTGACGGTGGAGTCGGCGGTGACGAGGACCTTGTCGGTCCGCGGGTCCACGGCCCAGGAGGTGCCGGGGATGGTGGCCTTGGTCCTGAGCGTGGTGGCGGCGGCCTTGAGGTCGCTCGTGCTGTTCTTCACCTGGCGGACGACAGCGCCCGCGTTCTTCGCCTGCTGGATCACGTTGTTGTCGCCGCTGACCACGTTGACGACGAGCTGCTGCTTGCCGCTGTCGAAGTACGAACCGGCGAAGGCGTCGCCGAGTGCCTTCTGCAGCTGAGCGGAGAGGCCGGACGCCTGACTGGCCTTCAGGGTCCTCGCCGCGCCGGTGGTGCCCGAGGCCTGGTTGTGGTCCTGGGACGCGTTGGCGTTGGGCAGCAGAATGGCCGCCGCTCCGAGCGCCGCGACACCGCCCACCGCTATCGCCGCCTTGCGCTTGGGCATTCGCTTGTGACTCAAACTTCTCGACCTCCTGGGACGGGGGCCTGCCGCTTGCGGGCAGTGCGTATCGGGGCGCCTGGATGGCCGTACGTACGCACCGGCCGTCCGGTGTGTTCAATTCCGTTTCCCAACCGCCGTGCCGGGTGGGCGAATCGGCCAGGCTCCGCGTGTCGCCGCGGACGGCCGGGAAGAACCCCCGCATGACGATGACCCCGGCCGAGGCCGACAAGATCCTCTCCGCCCACTTCGCCCCCTGGGTGCTCGATCTCGCCCTCGCCGTGGAGGCGGTGGGCGAGGACCGGGCCGTGCTGCGTCTGCCCTGGTCCGAGCGGCTGGCCCGGGAGGGCGGGGGCCTGTCGGGGCAGGCGCTGATGGCGGCCGCCGACACGGCGACGGTGATCGCGGTGTCCGCGGCGCGGGGCGGCTTCGTACCGATGACGACGGTGCAGCAGTCGACGTCGTTCCAGCGGGCGGTGACCGGTTCGGATGTCCGGATCGAAGCGGTCCTGACGAAGCTGGGCCGGCGGATGGCCTTCGCGGACATCACGCTGAGCGACGCGGAGTCGGGCGCGCTCGCGGCCCGGGCGAGCACGGTGTACGCGATCCTTGGCTGACACGTTCCGCTACCGATCAGTAACGGTCCGTTCCGCGCCTGATCCGGAATCCCGGTTTCAGGGAATCTACACATTGAATACTCAACGAAGTCACTGACGGCCGGGGATCTGCACATCCGCGCGCCCCTCGTCGCTCCATTGGGGCGGAGTGCCGGATTCGCGTTCCGGCGGACAAGCCTTCGCGCGCGACGATGCCGTGCCGCATGTGAAGGAGTGGCCGACATGTCGTGCGCACGCCTGCACGGATGGGGCAGGTGGCGCGGCAAGTCCGCTGGTGAGAGCCCTGGTTGATTGGAAGCGCGCCCCGCCTGCGTGCTTTGATCCATCGCACCGCGGGGGTCGCGGAGGGCTCCCGGAGACGGGGGCCCGGCGCCCGCGGTCGCGGCCGTCCGTCTGTCCCCAGAGGGGGCCGCTCCCCCTTGTGAAATATCCATAGGAAGGGAAGTTCCATCATGAACTCCACCCCCCAGGTCGAGACCGTCGAGATCTCGGACGCCGAGCTGGACAGCATCTCCGGCGGTCTGTCCGTGAACACCCTGAACACCGTCACCGGTGCCGTGAACGGCGTTGCCCCGGTCTCCGGCGCGGTGGACACGGTTGTCGGCACCGTCGAGGGCGTCACCGGCCTGAACGTGCAGCCGGTCACCAACCTGGTCGCCGGTCTCTGATCGCACCTCGTTGCATCGGAAGTCCCGGAGCCGTGCCCGGCTCCGGGGCTCTCGGATGCCCTGAAACACCAGCGTCTCTCCCACAGGTGAGGGAAGTTCCGTGCAGTTCCGCCAACAGGCCCTCGCCAAGCTCCAGTCGCCCGAAGAGCTGGACCTCCCGGTGCGGCTGGCCCGCCCCCAGGGCTGGCTCGCGCTGGGCGTCACCGTCGTCGTCATGGCGGTCGCCTCCGTCTGGGCGGTGACCGGTTCGGTCGCCTCCACGGTGAGCGCACCGGCCATCCTCACCCACGGACAGGGCAGTTACGTGCTGCAGAGCCCGGTGTCCGGCCAGGTGACGGCCGTCCTCGCCCGGCAGGGCGAGCGGCTGCCCGCGAACGCGCCGGTCCTCAAGGTCCGTACCGCGCAGGGCGACTCGGTGGTCCGCACGGTCGCCGCCGGCCGGGTCACCACGCTCGCCGCCACCATCGGGCAGATCATCCAGACCGGCACCGATGTCGCCGCCGTGGAGAAGGTGGCGCACGCCTCCGACCCGCTGTACGCGACCGTGTACGTGCCCGCGCAGAACGCGGCCGCCATCCCCGCCCACGCCTCCGTCGACCTCACCGTGTCCTCGGTGCCGACGCAGACCTACGGCGTGCTGCGCGGCGAGGTGAAGTCGGTGGACCGCACCGCGCAGTCCGCCCAGTCGATCTCCGCGTTCCTCGGCGACAGCCAACTCGGGCAGCAGTTCAGCGGCAAGGGCCGCCCGGTGGCCGTGCTGGTCGCGCTCGACAGGTCGGCGAGCACGAAGAGCGGTTACCGGTGGTCCACCACCGACGGACCGCCGTTCCGGCTCGACTCCATGACGCTCGCCTCCGGTTCCATCAGGCTGGCCGACCAGCACCCCGTCGATTGGCTGCTCCCGTGACCGCCACGCAGGAGACCCGCAGTCGCAGACGCGCGGCCCCGGCCAAGCGGCCGGTCCCCAAGCCCCGTGGCGGCACGGTCCGCACGCCCACCGTGCTCCAGATGGAGGCCGTCGAGTGCGGCGCCGCCTCCCTGGCGATGGTCCTCGCGCACTACGGCCGGCACGTCCCGCTGGAGGAGCTGCGGATCGCCTGCGGTGTCTCCCGCGACGGCTCGCGCGCCTCCAACCTGCTGAAGGCGGCCCGCAGTTACGGCCTGACGGCCAAGGGCATGCAGATGGACCTGGCCGCCCTCGCCGGGGTGCAGGCACCGGCCATCCTGTTCTGGGAGTTCAACCACTACGTCGTCTTCGACGGCATGGGCCGCCGCTTCGGCCGCCGGGGCGTGTACATCAACGACCCCGCCAAGGGCCGCCGTTTCGTGCCCATGGAGGAGTTCGACGGCAGCTTCACCGGTGTGGTGCTGGTGCTGGAGCCGGGCGACGGCTTCACCAGGGGCGGGCGCAAGCCGGGCGTGCTCGGCGCGATGCCGGCCCGGCTGCGCGGCACCGCCGGCACCCTGCCCGCCGCCGTCCTGGCCAGCCTGCTGCTCGTCGCGGTCGGCGCCGCCGTGCCCGCGCTCAGCCGCACCTACATCGACACGTTCCTCATCGGCGGCCGGACCTCCCTGCTGGGCGTGCTGTTCGCCTCGATGGGCACCTGTGTCCTGCTCACCCTGGTGCTGACCTGGCTGCAGCAGGCCAACCTGCTGCACGGCCGGATCATCTCCTCCACCCTCTCCAGCGCCCGCTTCCTGCGCCATCTGCTGCGGCTGCCGGTAACCTTCTTCGCCCAGCGCTCCCCCGCCGACCTGGTGCAGCGCCTGCAGTCCAACGACCAGGTCGCCGAGACCCTGGCCCGGGACCTCGCGGCGGCGGGCGTGGACGCGATCGTCGTCGTGCTGTACGCCGTGCTGCTCTACACCTACGATCCGCAGCTGACGTTCGTCGGCATCGGCGTGGCCCTGCTCAACGTGGTCGCCATGCGGCTGGTGGTACGGCTGCGGGCGACCCGTACGGCGAAGCTGCGCGCGGACACGGCACGGCTGACGAACACGTCGTACACCGGTCTGCAGCTGATCGAGACGATGAAGGCGACCGGCGGCGAGGACGGCTACTTCCGCAAGTGGGCCGGGCAGCACGCCACCACCCTGGAGGAGCAGCAGCGGCTGGGGGTGCCGAGCGCATGGCTGGGCGTGGTCGCCCCCACTCTGGCCACCTTCAACAGCGCGCTGATCCTGTGGATCGGCGGCCTGCGCGCGGTCGAGGGGCACATCTCGGTGGGTCTGCTGGTCGCCTTCCAGGCGCTGGTCACCCGGTTCACCGCTCCCCTCACCCGGCTCAACGGCGTGGCGGGCCGCATCCAGGACTTCGCGGCCGACGTGGCCCGGCTGAAGGACGTGGAGAACTTCCAGGCCGACCCGCTCTACGCCCGTCCGGGCAGCGGCGACTCCACCCGCCGGCTGCACGGGCACGTCGAGCTGGAGAACGTCACCTTCGGCTACAGCCCGCTGGACAAGCCGCTGCTGAGCGGCTTCGACCTGACCGTGGGCCCGGGGCAGCAGGTGGCGCTGGTCGGCGGCTCCGGCAGCGGCAAGTCCACGGTGTCCCGGCTCATCTCCGGCCTCTACGCGCCCTGGGACGGAGTGATCCGCATCGACGGCCGCCGTCTGGAGGACATCCCGCGCGGTGCGCTCGCGGCGTCCGTCTCCTTCGTGGACCAGGACGTGTTCCTCTTCGAGGGCTCGGTGCGCGACAACGTCGCCCTGTGGGACCCGTCGATCCCGGACGAGGCCGTGGTGGAGGCGCTGAAGGACGCGGCCCTGTACGACGTGGTGATGCGCCGGCCCGGCGGCATCCACAGCAAGGTCGAGCAGGACGGCCACAACTTCTCCGGCGGCCAGCGGCAACGGCTCGAGATCGCCCGGGCCCTGGTCCGCAGGCCGAGCATCCTCGTCCTGGACGAGGTGACCAGCGCGCTGGACGCGGAGACCGAGCTGGTCGTGATGGACAACCTGCGCCGGCGCGGCTGCGCCTGCGTGGTGATCGCGCACCGGCTGAGCACGGTCCGCGACAGCGACGAGATCGTCGTGCTCCAGCACGGCACGGTCGTCGAGCGCGGGCGGCACGAGGAGCTGGTGGCGCACGGCGGCGCGTACGCCGCGCTGGTCAGGGAGCGATGAGATGACGACCGTTCAGGAGGGCTACGACGGCGACCTCGTGCTCGGCGCGCTGGGGTCCATGGGCACCCGCGTCGACTGCGCCGGCTTCAACCGGCTCGACCTCGAAGGCCCGCAGGTGCTGTGGCTGGTCGCGGCCGGCGCCCTGGACCTGTTCGCGGTGGACGCCGTCCAGCAGGGCCACTGGCACCACCTGGGCCGGCTGGAGCCGGGCGCGCTGCTGCTCGGCCCGGTCGCGGGGCCCCAGCACACCCTGGTGGCCCGCCCGGTCCGGGACTGCGTGGTGCACCGGATCAACCTGCGCGAGCTGTACCAGCCGGCGAACACCCAGACCTGGTCGTACGACGAGTACGGCAACCCCCAGTACGTGCCGCCCGCCACCAGCCCGCTGGAGTACGCGGTCGCGCTCGGCGTCGGCCGCGGCCTGTCCGTGCTGTTCCAGGCGCCGATGGCGGAGGACCGGGCCGCCACGCCGACGGACGACGACGTGTTCTGGATGCAGGTGCCGCCGGGCAGCGTCCAGTACGGCTCGCTGTACGGCGCGGAGGCCGCCGCCGACCTGCTGATGGACCCGGCGCTGTGGCAGTCCATGGTCGACCAGCAGTACCGGCTGCTGACCGCGCTGGACCGGTGGATCGAGCAGCTGGAGCGCACCCACGAGACCCGCACGGCCGCCGGGATCAAGGCCGGCGAGGCGGTGCGCGCGCAGGCCGACCAGACCCTGCTGGCGTCCATCGGCAAGCGCTCGGCCCGCCGGACGACGGCCGCCGATGCGGACGCCGGTTACGCCGCGTGCAAGCTGGTCGCCGAGGCGGCCGGGATCAAGCTCGCCGAGCCCGCGCAGAGCGGCACCGAGAGCGAACGCCTCGACCCGGTCGAACGGGTGGCGCTCGCCTCCCGGGTGCGCACCCGGGCCGTACGGCTGCAGGGGCGCTGGTGGCGGGAGAACGTGGGCCCGCTGGTCGGGCACCGTGCGCTGTCCGGGGCGCCGGTCGCGCTGCTGTGGCGGCGCGGCGGGTACGTGGCCGTCCACCCCGGCACCGGGCGTGAGACGCCGATCGAGAAGGCGAACGCGGAGGAGTTCGAGCCGCGCGCGGTGATGTTCTACCGGCCGCTGCCCGACAAGGCGCTCTCCCCGTTCGGTCTGCTGCGGTTCAGCCTCCAGGGCACCCGCGGCGACCTGCTCGGTCTGATTCTCGCGGGCCTGGTGACGGTGGCGATCGGCGCGCTGGTGCCGGTCGCGACGGGCAGGGTGCTCGGCGAGTACGTGCCGCGGGCGCAGACGGGCCTGATCGTCCAGGTGTGCCTGGCCGTGATGGTGAGCGGGGTCGTGGCGGCGGCGTTCACGCTGCTGGAGAACCTGTCCATCCTGCGGCTGGAGGGCCGGATCGAGTCGGCGCTCCAGCCGGCCGTCTGGGACCGGCTGCTGCGCCTGCCCACCCGGTTCTTCACCCAGCGCTCCACCGGTGAACTCGCCAGCGCGGCGATGGGCATCAGCGCGATCCGCCGGCTGCTCGCGGGCGTCGGCCCGGTGGTCGCGCAGTCGGTGACCGTCGGCGCGATGAACCTGGGTCTGCTGTTCTGGTACAGCCCCTCGATGGCCATGGCCGCGCTCGGCATGCTCGTCGTCATCGCGGCCGTGTTCCTGGGACTCGGGCTGTGGCAGGTGCGCTGGCAGCGCAAGCTCACGGTGCTCGGCAACAAGCTCAACAACCAGGCCTTCCAGACCCTGCGCGGCCTGCCCAAGCTGCGGGTGGCCGCGGCCGAGAACTACGCGTACGCGGCCTGGGCGCGGGAGTTCGCGCACAGCCGGGAGCTGCAGCAGAAGGTCGGCCGGATCAAGAACCTCACCACGGTGCTCGGCGGGATCTATCTGCCGGTGTGCACCCTGCTGATGTTCATGCTGCTGGCGGGCCCGGCGCGGGGCGCGATGTCGGCGGCGGACTTCCTGACCTTCAACACCTCGGTGACGATGGTGCTGACCTCGGTCACCCAGCTGACCGGCTCCTTCGTCTCGGCGGTGGCGGCGCTGCCGCTGTTCGAGGAGATCAAGCCGGTCTTCGAGGCGACCCCCGAGGTGCGCACGTCGAGCACCCGGCCGGGCCCGCTGTCCGGCGCGCTCGAGGCCCGCCGGCTGTCCTTCCGGTACGCCGACGACGGCCCGCTCGTCCTGGACGACGTGTCCTTCGCCGTCCGGCCGGGCGAGTTCGTGGCGGTCGTCGGCCCGAGCGGCTGCGGCAAGTCCACCCTGCTCCGCCTGCTCATCGGCTTCGACAAGCCGGTCTCCGGCAGCGTCCTGTACGACGGCCAGGACCTCGCGGCGCTCGACCAGTCGGCCGTGCGCCGCCAGTGCGGGGTCGTGCTCCAGCACGCGCAGCCGTTCACCGGCTCCATCCTGGACGTCATCTGCGGCACCGAGCCGTACACGCCGGAGGAGGCGATGGCGGCGGCCGAGATGGCGGGGCTCGCGGAGGACATCAAGCGGATGCCGATGGGGCTGCACACGATCGTCGGCGGCAACGGCGCGATCTCCGGCGGTCAGCGGCAGCGGCTGATGATCGCCCAGGCGCTGATCCGGCGCCCGCGCATCCTGTTCTTCGACGAGGCCACCAGTGCCCTCGACAACGACACCCAGCGGATCGTCATCGACAGCACGCGCAAGCTGAACGCCACCCGCGTCGTCATCGCGCACCGGCTGTCGACGGTGCTGGACGCCGACCGGGTGATCGTGATGGAGGACGGCAAGGTCGTCCAGCAGGGGGCACCGGCGCAGCTGCTCGCCGACACCACGGGCCGGCTGCACGAGCTGGTGCGCCGCCAGCTGACGTAGCACCGGCGGCGAGCCCGGGAACGCTCAGGTCTGCGACGGGCCGGCAAACGCTCAGTCCTTGCGACGGCCGGGAACCGCTCAGGTCTGCGACGGACCGGGGCACGCTCAGTACTTCCCCCGGCGTCGTGCCCGCTCCTCTTCCCCCCGGTCGTCACTGGTCGGCTTCCAGTGGTGTTCGGTGAACCAGCGGCCGAACATGGCGCCGCCGTAGATGACGAACCCGACGCCGATCAGCCAGGACTCGACCACGAGGACGGTGCCGACCGCGCCGTAGCTGAGCGCGTTGGTCACGATGAGCGGGGTGAAGACGAGGTAGGAGAAGGCCCGCAGGCCGGCCAGGCCGACGACGGTGGCGAGCGCGCCCGGCAGCAGGGTGCGCCAGTGGACCTGGCCGCCCAGCAGGAAGCGCTGCCCCCACCAGAAGAAGAGGATGCCGCTCGCCGTGGACAGCGCGATCCGCTGGCCCCCGTGCAGGGCGTCCTTCGTCGCCACCTCCTGGTAGAGGTAGGCGGTGAGCACGATCAGCCAGGTCGCCTGCCGCCAGACCCGGTGCCAGGGGCCGGGGGGCACGCCCCAGATCCGTTCGTAGGCGTTCTGCACGCTGCCGCCGAAGGACACCCCGAAGACGGCGAGCAGGACACCGCCCCAGACGCTGGTGGTGCCGATGACGTTGCGCGGCGGGCTGATGACGTCGGTGAGCACGCGGGCGGACCGGCCGGACAGGCCCATGCCATCGGTGAGCCACGAGGCGAAACCCCCGCGCACCAGGGGATCCGCGGCGGCGACCACGATCAGCAGCGGCGCCAGCGTGACCAGCGCAAGGGTGGCGAACCCCATGGCCCGGTGCATCAGTTCCAGCTCACGGCCGTGTTCGAGCAGGGCCCCGGCCCTGAGCCACTCCCAAGCGCGGTGCAGGCCGCGCCGCCACCGCCTCACGGCTCCTCCCGTGCTCGCCACCCACACGCTCTGCTGAAGCCGATTCATCCACCCCGGCGCGCTCCGGGCAACTCACGTGCCTGCCGTGTCGCGTGTCCCGGGTCCGGCGACACGGCGGCCGAGTGACCGGTTTGCGGGCGGCACCCACCGGAGAATCGGACCCCGTGCGTACTCCTGCCGAGGTGCCCTCCCCCCAGCCGGCCCCGCCGGACGGCCGGCGGCGGCCGCTGATCCTGAGCGCGAGCATGGGCGCCGGTCACGACACCGTGGCCGCCGAACTGGCGCGCCGGGCCGCGGCGTGCGGGCACGAGCCGCACGTGGCCGACGTCCTGCGCCTGCTGCCGTACGGCCTGGGCGGCGCCCTGCGCCGCTCCTACCAGGCCTCGGTACGGCACTTCCCTTGGGCGTACGCCGGTGTCTACGGCGCGTTCCTGCGCGACGGCAGGGCGCCGCGGCCCAGCGGGGTGCCGCTGGCCCGGCTGGCCGCCGACGGGCTGACGGATCTGGTGGCGCGGCTGGACGCCGATGTGGTGGTGTCCGTCTTCCATCTGGCCGCCCAGCTCACCGGTCATCTCCGGGCCCGGGGCCGGCTGCGGGTGCCGAGCGCCGTGTACCTCGTCGACTTCGCCGTGCACCGGCAGTGGCTGCATCCCGGCAACGACCGGTACCTGTGCCTCACGGACGGGGCGGCGGCCGAGGTGCGCCGGTCCCTGGGCACGCCGGCCGTGACGACCGGCCCGGCGGTCGCGCCCGGGTTCCGGGCACCGGCGCCCGGGGCGGCGCGGTGGCGGGAGCGCCTCGCCGAGCAGGCGCCGGGCCGGCCGGCGGTCCTGCTCTCCGCGGGCGCCTGGGGTGCCGCGCACCGCCCGGACGCCACCGCCCGGCTGTTGGCACGGGCCGGCTGTCTGCCGGTCGTGCTGTGCGGGCGCAACTCGCGGCTGCGGGCGCGGGTGGCCCGGGTGCCCGGGGTGCTCGCCCTGGACTGGGTGGACGACATGCCCGGCCTGCTGGCCGCCGCGTACGCCCTCGTCGACAACGCGGCAGGCCAGACCGCCGTACAGGCGCTGGCCGCCGGGCTGCCCGTGATCGGGTACCGGCCGCTGCCCGGCCACGGGCTGGACGGAGTCCGCCGGATGGCCGACCTCGGCGTGTCGGAACTCGCCCCGGACGGCCCCGCCCTGCTGGCGGCTCTCGCCAGGCTCACGGAAGGCAGCCCGGAGCGGGCGGAACGGGTGGCACGGGGGCGGTCGCTGTTCCGGGACGACCCGATGGCGCACGTGGTGGGACTCTGACGCGGGGGCGCGAGGGCGCGGGGACACGGGGGCGCGGGGACACGGGGACACGGGGCGCGGGGGCGCGGGGGCGCGGGCATATGGGCACATGCGGGCATGGGGCGTCGGCCGCCGCTGGGCGCCGGCCCAGCGCGTCGCCCGGCCTGGCGGCGGCTGCCAGATGTGCCCCGGTGCCGCGTGATCCGAGGCTCCAGCGGCTCCGCGGCCGTCGCCCCACCGCGCGTCGGACGGCTCCTCCCCTGCACCAGCCGCACGGAACCCCGCGCTCGCGCTCCCGTGGCTTCCCGGACCGTGCCCGGTCTCGTGTCGGACCACCGCTCGCCCGGTGGTCAGCACGGCACCCCGTGGTCGCGCAGAGGGCCGACCGAGAGGCCGGCCTCCCGGCAGTCCGCCACCAGGTCCGACAGTGCGCCGAGGGCCGAGCGCCAGCAGCCGGGGGCGCCGAGCCGGTCGGAGTCGTGCAGCAGGACGGTGCCGCCCCCGCGCAGGTCCGCCGCGAGCAGGGCCCGCACGGACGCCGGGGTGGCCTGGGCCGTCCAGTCCCTGCCCCACGCCGACCACAGCACCGGCCGCAGCCCGGCCCGTCGTGCGGCCAGCCAGCGTCCGGAGGTCAGGATCCCGTACGGCGGCCGGTACCACTGCGGCCGGTGGCCGCAGAGGTCGTGCAGCGCGCGGACGGTGCGGGCGACCTGCTCGGCGTCCCGGGCGGGTGCGGGGCGCCAGGGACGGTCGTGCGTCCAGCCGTGCACGGCCAGTTCGTGTCCGCGCCGGACGGTCTCCCGGACCAGCGCGGGGTGGCGCACCACGTTCTCGCCGAGCACGAAGAACGTCGCCCGCACGCCGAGGTCGTCCAGCACGTCGAGGAAGCGTGGCGTTGCCTCCGGGTCCGGGCCGTCGTCGAAGGTCAGCGCGACGTGCCGCTGGCGGCCGGTGCCGGCGAGCCGGGGGAACAGCAGCAGCCGCACCCCGGGGAGCCAGGTGGCCGCCGGCCCGATGTGCGCGGCGGCGACGGCGGCCGGCAGCAGCACGGCCGCGGTCCGCCATGGACGGCCGGACATGAGGGACATCGCTGACCCGCCTTCCCGTACGTGTTCTCGCCGGTCTCTCACGGCTGCGTCCGATGCAGACGTCTTCGGGTCTCCTTCCCGCCCCGCGACCGCGCGTCCCACTCCCGGCCGACCGTGGGTGCCCGGGCCAGTCCGATGCTGCCCGCCCCGATCAGCGCGATCCCGATCGCCTCCGGCAGCATCCGCCACCCGAGGTGGATCGCCTCCGCGAACAGGACCCAGCCGAGGACGACGCTGGTGAGCGCGTCGCCGAGGGTGAGCGCGGGCTGGGAGGCGGTGAGCGATCCGGCGCCCAGCGCGCTCTGCAGGAGCAGGAAGGCGACGAGTCCGGCGCCTGCCGTGGCGTACGGCGACCAGTGGGTGAACATCGCCGCGGGCCCGTGTCCGAGCCGCCCCACGGCCTCCTTGAGCAGCGCGGCGGTGGTGGCGAAGCACACGGCGGAGGCGAGGCCGAACAGCGCGGCCCGGGGCGCGCCCTTCGTCGGGCGGGCGGCGATCACGAGCAGCACGACCAGGCCGAGCGCCCCGCCGCCGCCGAGTAGCCAGGCCCGGGGCGGCGCGGTCGGCTTGCCCGCGCCGGGGGCGGCCGCCAGCAGGAACACGGCAAGTCCGGCGGCGAGGGCGACGAAGGCCAGCCAGGTCCACAGGCCGGGGCGGCGCCGGAAGACGACTCCGCCCACCAGCAGGGTGAACAGCAGCTCGGTGGCGAGCAGCGGCTGCACCAGGGACAGGCTGCCCACGGCGAGCGCCCCGGCCTGCAGCAGCCCCGCGACGGCCAGCAGCGCGGCGCCCGCGAGCCAGTACGGGCGCCGCAGCAGCCGGGCGAACCGGCGCACGGCCGGCGCCGCCCCGCCGGACCCGCCTTCCTCGTACGGCTCCTCCACGGCGGCCCGGCGCTGCAGCACGGACGCGGACGCGTTGGCCACGGCCGCGAGCAGCGCGAGCAGCACCGCTACGGCGAGCACGGCCGGTCACCCGAAGCGCGCGGCGAGCCACCGGTAGAGCCCGGGCGCGACACCGCGCACCCTGGCTGGATACCGCAGCCAGCCGGGGACGTACACCTCGTCCTTGCCGTGCCGGACGGCGGCCCAGACGGCGTCCGCCACCCGCTCGGCCGGCACCGGGCGCGGCCATCCCCTCGTGTAGGGGGTGCCCCGGCGCTCGAAGAACGGCGTGTCGACCGCGCCGGGGATCACGTGGGTCACGCCCACCCCGGTGCGGCGCAGCTCGTAGCGCAGGGCGTCGGCGAAGGCGGCGAGGGCGGCCTTCGCCGCGGAGTACACGGCCTCGCCGCGCACACCGACGCTGCCCGCGACGGACCCGATGAGCACGATGCGTCCGCTGCCGGCCGCGACCATGTGGGGCAGCAGGGCGCGCACCAGGTGCAGGGTGGCCAGCAGGTCGACGCCGACGATCTCGTCGATGCGGGCGTGCGGCATGCCGGTGAAGTCGCCGGCCCAGCCCAGGCCGGCGCAGGCCACCAGCAGGTCGAGGCGGCCCGTGTGGTCCAGGACCAGATCGGTGAGCAGACGGTCGGCGCCCGGCCGGGTCAGGTCGGCCGGCACGGCCAGGGCGTCGAGCGGGGCGGCGACCTGCTCCAGACGGGTGGCGTCGCGCCCGTTCAGCACCAGCCGCCAGCCTCCCTCGGCGGCGAGCCGGCGGGCGACGACGGCGCCGATGCCCGAGGAGGCACCCGTCACCAGAGCGGTGCCGCCCCGGTTCCCGGCGGGTTCCATTAGGGCGCCCGCGTCCGGGACGGAGGTCGCGACCGGCCCGGCGCGTTCCGACGGTCCTGTGGGGTGCGGGGCGTGGGACATGGTGACGACCTCACTGCGACATGGGTGCACGGGCTCGCGAACTCCGGGACCGAACCTTCGCGGTGTATCCAGGGCGCCACACACTGAAACACCGCGCACGGCGGAGGCCCGCCGAACGCCCGCCGCAGGTGACCGGACGGGGCCCGGATCACCGGGTGGCGCGTCCGGGCCTTCCCTGGGTCTTCGGGGGACGCGAGAGCGTTCCCGGGGCACCGCGGAACGCGGGACCGTTGCCGGGCACCGCGCCGACGTCTCGACCGTACGCCGGGGCATCCGGCGGAAGAAGAAGGGCATGACGCCCCCCGAGCCCGCCGGCCGGGGACCGGCCCGCCCCGGTGCTCCGTGGCTGCCCGTGCTCCGGTGCTCCGGTGCTCCGGTGCTCCGGTGCTCCGGTGCTCCGGTGCTCCAGGGAGCCGATCGACGCAGTAGGTCAGTCCATGCCCGGTACCGGGGCGCCGGAGGGCACACCGGCGCCGAGGTAGGCGTCGTAGAACTCCTTCCAGGGCGCGCTCATCCCGGCGTGCGCGCCCTGGAAGCGCTCCCCGCGCGCCTTGGCGTCGAGGGCGGCGAGGCACACCTCCCAGCCGGCGCCGTTGCGGGCGGCGGTGTCCGCCTCGCCGAGGACGTTGGTGAGCGTGAACCGGGTGCGCCGGTCGCCGACGGCCTCCAGGTCGAAGCGGAGCTCGTCGCCGCCCCAGGCGAAGGCGAGGTGCCGGGGCGGGTCGACGGCGAGCACCCGGCCGGTGGATTCGGGCATGTTCGGGTCGCCGGTGAAGCGGACGGTGCCGCCGGGGCGCAGCTCCATCTCGGCGCGCGAGGGGAACCACTGCTGGAGTTCGTCGGGGTCGGTGACGAAGTGCCAGACGCGGTCCACCGGATGGTCGTAGGTGCGGCTGAACCGGACGGCGGGGCGGCCGTCGTCCAGGGTCAGATAGGTGCCGGTGAGGTCGACGGGCATGGTGCTTCGGTCCTTCGCTGTGGGGGTGTCAGGTGTCGTCCGACGTCTCGTCGAGCCGTCGGCCCAGGGCGTCCAGGCCGGCGTTCCACAGCCGGCGGTAGGGCGCGAGCCAGGCGTCGAGGGCGGCGATCGGTGCCGGGTCGAGGGCGTAGACGCGGCGCTGCGCGGCCTGCCGGACCCGGACCAGACCCGCCTCCCTGAGCACCTTCAGGTGCTTGGAGGTGCTCGGCTGGCTCAGTCCGCACGCCTCGACGATCTCGCCGACGGGCCGGGGCCGCTCGAGCAGGAGTGCGACGATGGCCCGCCGGTGCGGGTCGGCGAGGGCGGACCAGAGCGCTGCGTCGGTCATGAGACTCAATATGCCGGGACAGTTATATGCCCGTCAAGGCATATCTGCGCGAGGGCGACGCACCCACCGGACCCCGAAAGAAACGTTGCCGTTTCGCTAGTCGTATCGTAGGCTCCATGTGTACGAAACAGTTTCGTTTACGAGCTGTTCGCCTTCCCGTACCCGGACGACTTGCCCTGGAGTGGTTCCGATGCCCCAGAAGACCCTGGCCGACGGCTCCCGCGCCGGAGCCGCCGCGATCGAGCACGCCGGAGTGACCTCGCCGAGGCGGTGGTGGATCCTCGCGGTCATCGCCGTCGCCCAGCTGATGGTCGTTCTCGACGCCACGATCGTGAACATCGCCCTGCCGTCCGCCCAGACCGACCTCGGTTTCTCCGACGGCAACCGGCAGTGGATCGTGACGGCGTACGCCCTCGCCTTCGCCTCCCTGCTGCTGCTCGGCGGCCGGATCGCCGACCTGTTCGGCCGCAAGCCCGCCTTCCTCGTCGGCGTCGTCGGCTTCGCCGCGGCCTCCGCGCTCGGCGGCGCCGCGAACGGCTTCACCATGCTGGTCGTCGCCCGGGCCCTGCAGGGTGCCTTCGGCGCACTCCTCGCACCCGCCGCGCTGTCGCTGCTCAACACCACGTTCACCGACGCCCGGGAGCGGGCCCGCGCCTTCAGCGTGTACGGCGCGATCGCCGGCGCCGGCGGTGCGGTGGGCCTGCTCCTCGGCGGTGTGCTGACCGACGCGCTCGACTGGCGCTGGACCCTGTACGTGAACGTCGCCATCGCGGTCGTCGCCTTCGCGGGCGGCTGGATCCTGCTGGGCAACCACCGCGACGCGGCGAACGCCAGGCTGGACGTGCCGGGCACGGTCCTGGTCGCCGCCGGTCTGTTCTCCCTGGTCTACGGCTTCTCCAACGCCGAGACCCACGACTGGGGCTCGCCGCTGACCTGGGGCTTCCTGATCGCGGGCGGGGTGCTGCTCGCGGCCTTCGCCGGGTGGCAGACCCGGGCCGCGCACCCGCTGCTGCCGCTGCGGATCCTGCTCGACCGCGACCGCGCGGCCTCCTTCGTCGCGGTGCTGATCACCGGCGCGGGCATGTTCGGCGTGTTCCTCTTCCTGACCTACTACCTCCAGCTCAACCTCGGCTTCAGCCCCACGAAGACCGGTGTGGCGTTCCTGCCGATGGTCGGCGCGCTGATGGTGACCGCGCAGGCCGGCACCACGCTCCTGGTCCCCCGCTTCGGCCCCAAGGCGGTCATCCCGCTGGGCTTCGCGGTCGCCACGGCCGGCATGGCCTGGCTGACCGGCATCGGCCTCGGCTCGCACTACCTGAGCGCGGTGCTGCCCCAGCTGATCGTGATCGGCGTGGGCCTCGGCCTGGTCATGCCGCCGGCCATGCAGCTGGCCACCGGCGGGGTCGCGGCCGAGGACGCGGGCGCGGCCTCCGCCACCGTCAACGCCATGCAGCAGGTGGGCGGTTCGATCGGCACGGCACTGCTGAACACCCTCGCCGCGAGCGCGGCCACCGACTACCTCTCCGGCCGCGACGCCACCAGCAGGCTGGTGCGGGCGCAGGCGACGATCGAGAGCTACACGACCGCCTTCTGGTGGTCCGCGGGCTTCTTCGCCGCCGGCGCGCTGCTCGCCTTCCTGCTCTACCGGCGCGGGGTGCCGCAGCAGGACGCGGGGGCCGCACCGGTCGTCCACATGTGACGCATATGACGACCGAGCACCACCGAGCCCGAGGGGCCGCCGTCAGCAGGGAGACGGCGGCCCCTCGCCCTGTCATGGTGGGGGTGTGCGCAAGGCGTCGGCGGCGCTCGGCAGCGCCCTGTTCCTCGTCCTCGTCTCGGGCAGCGCGGCCGTGCTGGTGCCGTGGTGGCTGACCGGTGGCTGGCGGGCCGGTCACTGGTGGCTGCCGCTGCGGCTGCTGGGTCTGCTGCCCCTGGCGGCCGGTGCCGGCGTCATCCTGGAGGCCTTCACCCGGTTCGCCCTGGAGGGGCTCGGCACGCCGGCGCCGGTCGCGCCGCCCGCGCGGCTGGTGGTGAGCGGTCCGTACCGGTACGTGCGCAATCCGGTCTACGTCGCGGTGGCCGCCGTGCTCATCGGGCAGGGCCTGCTGCTCGCCCGGCCTGTGCTCTTCGGTTATGCCGCCGGCGCCTGGGTGCTGACCTGGGCGTTCGTCCGGTGGTACGAGGAGCCGGGACTGGCGCGGCGGTTCGGTGCCGAGTACGAGGACTACCGGCGGGCGGTGCCGGCGTGGTGTCCCCGGCGCCCTGCCGGGCGGCGCGCTTGAGACGGCCGTCATCGGGTAACTCAGCTGATCAGGGGCACGGCGGCGGAAGGAGAGGCCATGTCGGGCGAGGAAGACGCGAAGGACCGCAAGGAACAGTTCGACACCGCCCTGGAGGAAGTACTCCGGGAGGTCGAGGAGGCCGAGAAGCGCGACGAGGACAAGTCGGGAGGCGGCGAGGCCGGGGACGCCATCACGCCGAACACCGAGGCGCAGGAGCAGGCGGGAGAGGACTGAAGAGGCCCGAGGAAACCGCACACGGGACCAGCCGCACGTTCCCGGGCGCGGCGACCGCCTGCCCCGACCCCGGCGAGGGGCGACCACTGATGCGTTCCGACGGGCCGGCCGGCAACCGCGCCTACCCGGGCCCAGCAACCACCCGCACGCGCCACGCGCGGCGACCACCCGCGCGCCCCAGGGGCGGAGCGACCACCGGCGGCGTGACCGAGTGCGAGCGCCAACCGGCGGCCTTGCTCCGGCGAACGGCCACCGCGGACCCTCCGCACGCCGAGCGACCACCGGTGGCCCTCCCGGGGCGGTACGGCCGGCCGTGCCCTCCGCGGACCGGGGTACCCGGGGCTCATGAACAGCCACGAGCGCGGGCCGGAGCTGCCCCCGCCCCGAGGGACGCTCTCCGCGGCGGTCGCCGCCTGGCTGCGCGGCGCGGGGCCCCTCCCCCGCCCCGCCGAGGCCGGGGAGGCGGACCCCTACGGCGACGACCCGCAACTGGCCCTGTACCTCTGCTACGAGCTGCACTACCGGGGCTTCGCGGGCGCCGGCCCGGAGGCCGAATGGGATCCTGAGCTGCTGCGGGTCCGCGCCGCGCTGGAGCGGCGTTTCCTGTCCGCGCTGCGCGCCGACGCACCGGGCCACGACAGCCTCGACGACGCGCTCGCCGCGCTGCTGGTCGAACCGGTCGAGGGCAGCGGGATCACCCACTTCCTCCGCGCCGAGGGCGAGTTGTGGCAGCTGCGCGAGTACGCCGCCCAGCGCTCCCTCTACCACCTGAAGGAGGCCGACCCGCACGCCTGGGTGCTGCCGCGGCTGTGGGGCCGGGCGAAGGCGGGGATGGCGGCGGTGGAGTTCGACGAGTTCGGCGGCGGCCGGGCCGACCGGGTCCACGCGCGCCTGTTCGCCGAGCTGATGACGGACCTGGGCCTGGACAGCACCTACGGCCGCTACCTGGACGCCGCCCGCGCGGAGATGATCGCCGTCGTCAACCTGATGTCCCTCTTCGGCCTGCACCGCGAGCTGCGCGGCGCGCTGGTGGGCCACTTCGCCGACGTGGAGATCACCTCCTCGCCGGGTTCCCGCCGGCTCGCCGAGGCCATGCGCCGCACCGGTGCCGGTCCCGCGGCGGAGTTCTTCTACGACGAGCACGTCGAGGCGGACGCGGTCCACGAACAGGTCGTACGCCACGAGGTGATCGGCGGGCTGCTCGCCGAGGAGCCGGAACTCGCGGCGGACGTGGCCTTCGGGATCGACGCGACCGAGTATCTGGAGGACCGGCTGGCGCGGCGGCTGCTCGCCGACTGGCGCGCGGGACGCTCGTCCCTGCACACTCCCCTGGCGCCGGAAATATCCCATACATCCTGAACGCCGGGGTACTCGCGCGATGTGATCGCACTGGTTCTTCCGGGCGTGTACGCCCCGCAGGACGACACCGAGTTGCTGGCCGAGTCCCTCCGCGAGGAGGCCCCGCCGCCCGGCGCCCGGGTGCTCGACGTGGGCACCGGCAGCGGTGCGCTGGCCCTGGAGGCGGCCCGGCGCGGTGCCGAGGTGACCGCGGTGGACGTGTCCCGGCTCGCGGTGTGGACGGCCCGGATGAACGCCTGGCTGACCGGGCTGCCGGTGCGGATCCGGCGCGGCAACCTCTTCGGGCCGGTGCGGGGCCGCACGTACGACCTCATCCTCGCGAACCCGCCGTACGTTCCCGCACCCGGTGCCGGACGCGGGCCGCGCGGCCGGGCCCGGGCCTGGGACGCGGGCCAGGACGGCCGGCTGCTGCTGGACCGGATCTGCCGGGACGCGCCCGTACTGCTGCGTCCCGGAGGCGTGCTGCTGATCGTGCACTCCGCGCTCAGCGATCCCGACCGCACCGTGCGACTGCTGCGCGCCGCCCGGCTGAAGGCTGCGGTGGTCCGGCGCCGCTGGATCCCCTTCGGTCCGGTGCTGCGCGCACGGGAGGACTGGCTGCGCCGGCGCGGTCTGCTCGCGCCGTCCGCGCACGAGGAGGAGCTGGTGGTCGTCCGTGCCGAACGAGCGCGCTGACCGGGCCCGCCGGATCACGGTGCGGCGGCAGGGGCCGCTGCTCGTGGAGGGGCCGGTGGAGGTCGAGTTGGAGGACGGCACCACGGTGCGCTCGGACCGTTTCCGTGTCGCCCTGTGCACCTGCGGGCGCAGTCGCCGCTATCCCTGGTGCGACACGAGTCATCGTCGCAAGGCCAGGGACACCGGCTGAAACGGGCTGTTTTTCGCCGCTCCCCGGGAAAGCCCCCCACAGGCCTCCCGGGGAGCGGCTGTGTGCCCGGAAACCGGCGGGCGGCCCCACTCCGCCCGTCGGCTCCGGTACGAGATCGCAGGTTCCCCGCTCCAGGGGCCGCACTCCCCGGTTGCGGACCTTTTCCGGCGTATACGGGGCCCGGCTGCGATCCCGGTCCTAGAAGGCGAAGACGCCGCCGCCCACGGAGTCCCGCACGCACGTGTTGCCGAAGGTGCGCTCGTAGGAGACGCGCTTGCCCTGCCAGACGCCCTGGACGGTGACGACGACCGGGTCGTACAGCTTGTTGCACCACACGTCGCCGGCGGGCTTCAGGGCGTCGAAGTCGCCGCCGGTGCCGCGCAGTTCGGCGCAGGCCGCCGCCGCTGCCGGATGGGTTCCGGAGGCCGTGGGCGCGCAGGTCAGGGTGACGGCGCGCTCCGGGGTGGCCATGGCCGCGTCGCTGCCGTGGCCGGTGGTGAGGACCAGCGCCGAGGGGGCGTAGAGCGACGACGGGGCGGCGCCCGGTGCAGCGACGGCGGCCCCGGTCAGGGGTCCGCAAACGGCGGCGGCCGTGAGGCCGAGGGCCGCTGCCCAGCGCGCGGTGTTCCGCATTGTGTGCATCCTTCCGCTCGGATAGACGAGTGCCGGCTCCGGCTCGGTCGGTGCCGGAGCGGCGAGCGCCACTCTGCCGAGTCCGCCGCCGAAACACACATCGAACCCACCGCTTTCAGTAACCTTGCGTGTTGAAACAGTGGCGTGAAGTTACGGAAATGAAAGAGCCTGACCGCGCAACTGAGCGGGTCTTGATCGCAGCAAGCGGTCACATGGCCGAAAATCACCGGCTCGTTAATCGGCCTGAAACATTCCGGGTTCACTGCGAGTGAAAGCTTTCACGATGCCTTCACGACTCCTTGCGTTCATGAACACGGCGGAGTAATGCTGATTACATGATTACACCGGAGCAGAAAGAGAAGCTGCGGGGCTGGTTCGCCGGCCGCCTGCCGGACGGTCTCTTCGAGGAACCGGCCGAGATCACCGCCGACCGCGAGGAGATCACGGTGATCGGCCGCATCCGCGAGCCCCGGCTCGCCGAGGGCGCCTCGGACGCCGAGCGGGAGACCGCCCTGCGCGCCCGGATCCAGGAGTTCCGGGAGCGGACCCGTGAGGACCGGATGGAGGTGGCCCGCGAGGCCGAGCACCTGTTCCGCCGCAAGGTCTCGTGGGGGGTGGTGTGCGGCCCGGAGCGCGCCCTGTTCACCCATGTGGCCGCGCCGGTCATGACCCGGCTGCGCCAGCCGGAGCGCCAGGTGCTGGACACCCTCATCGCCTCCGGCGTCGCCCGCAGCCGCAGTGACGCCCTCGCGTGGTGCGTGCGCCTGGTCCAGCGGCACACCGAGGACTGGCTGACCGAGCTGCGCGAGTCGCTGGAACACGTCCAGCGGGTACGGGCGCAGGGACCCGACGCGGAGGAGGTGGCCGATTCCTCCACCGACGACGGCGAAGATGGATGAATCATCCTCTGGCAGGGGTCCGCGCCGCAGCCGTACCGTCGGCAGACCGCTCCGGGCGGCCCTTGCCATGCCGCAACACCCCTGCGGCACAAGGGCCGTCCGCCACCGCCGCGCCACCCAGCGCTCCATCGCCGCGACCTCGCTGGAGCCCTCCGTGCCCCCTCAGTCCCCCGACTCGCCGACCGCGCCGCCGCCGTCCCTCACCGAGGTCGAGCCCTACGGCGTCGAGCGCATCCCCGACGCGGACCGCACCGCGACCCCGCTGGACCTGTTCCGGGTCGCCTTCGGCGGCGCCAACACCTTCTCCACCTGCGTGCTCGGCGCGTTCCCGATCCTGTTCGGGCTCTCCTTCTGGCAGGGACTCGCGGCCACCGTCCTCGGTGTCGTGGCGGGCGCCCTGATCCTGTGCCCGATGGCCGTGTTCGGGCCGGTCAACGGGACCAACAACGCGGTCTCGTCCTCCGCGCACCTGGGCGTGCACGGCCGGGTGGTGGGCTCGTTCCTGTCACTGCTGACGGCCGTCGCGTTCTTCTCCATCTCGGTGTGGAGCTCGGGCGACGCCCTGGTCGGCGGCGCGCACCGGCTGTTCGGCCTGCAGCGCGGCACCGCGTCGTACGTCGTCGCGTACGCCCTGTTCGCCGGGCTGGTGCTCGCGGTGTGCGTCTACGGCTTCCGGTTCATGCTGTTCGTCAACAAGATCGCGGTGACTTCGGCGACCGCGCTGTTCCTGCTGGGCGCGATCGCCTTCGCCGGTGACTTCGACCCGTCGTACGCCGGTGCGTTCACCGCCTCGGCGGACGCGGCGGCGAAGGCCCCCGGGTCGGCGTTCTGGCCCTCGTTCATCGGCGCGGCCCTGATCGTGCTGTCCAACCCGGTGTCCTTCGGCGCGTTCCTCGGCGACTGGTCGCGCTACATCCCGGCCGGGACCCCGCGCCGCAGGGTGGTCGGCGCCGCGTTCCTGTCCCAGATCGCGACCCTGCTGCCGTTCGTCTTCGGCCTGGCGACCGCGAGCATCATCGCGACGAAGGCGCCGGCGTACGTCGACCCGGCCGCGCCCGACTTCGTGGGCGGGCTGCTGGCGATCTCGCCGGGCTGGTTCTTCCTGCCGGTGTGTCTGCTCGCCCTGATCGGCGGCTTGTCGACCGGCACCACCTCCCTGTACGGCACCGGCCTGGACTTCTCCTCGGTGTTCCCGAGGCTGTCCCGTGTGCGGGCGACGCTGCTGGTCGGCGTGGTGTCCATCGCGTTCATCTTCGTCGGCCGGTTCGGCCTGGACCTCGTGCGGTCGATCTCGACCTTCGCCACGATGATCATCACCTGCACCACGCCGTGGATGGTCGTGATGATGCTCGGCTTCTTCACCCGCCGCGGCTGGTACGACCCCGACGCGCTGCAGGTCTTCAACCGCCGTCAGCGCGGCGGCCGTTACTGGTTCGCGCACGGCTGGAACTGGCGCGGTATGACCGCCTGGTGGGTGGCGGCGGTGCTCGGCGTGCTGTTCACGAACATCCCGGGTCAGTTCGTCGGCCCGCTGGGGAACCTGGCGAACGGGGTCGACATCAGCCTGCCGCTGTCGCTCGCGGTGGCCGCGGTCCTGTTCCTGACGCTGCTGCGGCTGTTCCCCGAGCCCCGGGCGGCGTACGGGCCCGAGGGCGCCCGGCTGGTGCCCACGGCCGAGGTCCCGGTGCCCGCGATCACCGGGCCCGGGGCGTCGACGACGGATCGCGAAGAGGCCGTTGACAGCTCCGTGCCCTAGCCCGGACCGCGCGCCGCCGGACCCGACGTTCCCTGCACCGGCGAGCGGACCGACCGCGTCCGCGCCAACGGCCGGCGGTCCGGACTCCGAGCCGGGCGGCCACCCGCCGCCTCAGATCCCGGCTACCCGCCAGTATCGTCGGGCTGCACGCGTACTCAGCGACGAGAGGCGGGACGGCCGGATGGCGAAGCACTGGGCGGACTTCCAGTACGAGATCTATCTGAACGGGATGACGGGTGCCGTGCCCCGGCTCCCCACCGACCCGACCCGGCTGGAGGAACTGGCCGAACACCGGCTCGGTCCGGGCCCGGTGGGCTACGTGGCGGGAAGCGCGGGCGACGGCAGCACGGCCCGCGCGAACCGGGCCGCGCTCGCCCGGCGCCGGATCGTGCCGCGCATGCTGCGCGACGTGGCCGAGCGCGATCTCTCGGTCGAGGTGCTGGGCAGGGCCCTGCCGGCGCCGCTGGCGCTGGCGCCCGTCGGCGTGCTGTCGATCATGCATCCGGACGCCGAGTCCGCCGCCGCCCGCGCCGCCGCCGCGCAGGGCGTGCCGTACATCCTCTCCTCGGCGTCGAACACCCCGATGGAGCAGGTCGCCGAGGCGATGGGGGACGCCGAGCGGTGGTTCCAGCTGTACTGGGGCAAGGACCGTGAGGTGACGCGGAGTTTCCTCAGCCGGGCGAAGGCCGCCGGGTTCTCGGTGCTCGTGGTGACCCTGGACACCCCGCTGCTGGCGTGGCGGCCGCGCGACCTGGACCAGGCGTATCTGCCGTTCCTGCACGGGGTGGGCACCGCGAACTACTTCACCGACCCGGCGTTCGAGGCGGGGCTCGCGCGGCCCGTGCACGAGGACCCGAACGCGGCGGTCATGCACTTCCTCGGCCTGTTCGGGGACGCCGGCCACACCTGGCCGGACCTGGCGTTCCTGCGGGAGCACTGGGACGGCCCGATCGTGCTCAAGGGCATCCTGCACCCGGACGACGCCCGGCTCGCCGCCGACGCCGGAGTGGACGGCGTGGTGGTCTCCAACCACGGCGGCCGGCAGGTGGCCGGCTCGGTCGCCGCGGCCGACGCGCTGCCCCGGGTCGCGGACGCGGTCGGCGACCGGCTGACGGTGCTGTTCGACAGCGGGGTGCGCACCGGCGACGACGTGTTCAAGGCGCTGGCCCTCGGCGCGCGCGCCGTGCTCCTCGGACGGCCGTACGTCTACGGGCTCGGGCTGGACGGGCAGGCGGGCGTGGAACATGTCATCCGGTGCGTGCTGGCGGAGTTCGACCTGACGCTCGCCCTGTCGGGGCACACCGGCCCGGGCACGGTGACGCGGACGGACCTGGTCGAGGAGCCGAACTGACGGTGTCCGCGGAGCGCTCCGCGGGGGTGCCGCGAAGCGCTCCGCGGGGTGCCGCGGCAGGTCGTTGGGCGTCTGCTGCGCCGTCTCGGCTTGTCGCGCAGTTCCCCGCGCCCCTTCGGGGCGCTTGCGTGCCGGCGATGGAGACGGAGCTCGCCGAGTACGCCCCGCCGGGTGCCGCGGCACGTCGTCAGGCGTCTGCCGCGCCGTCTCGGCTTGTCGCGCAGTTCCCCGCGCCCCTTCGGGGCGCTTGCGTGCCGGCGATGGAGAGGGAACTCGCCGAGTACGCCCCGCCGGGTGCCGCGGCACGTCGTCAGGCGTCTGCCGCACCGTCTTGGCTTGTCGCGCAGTTCCCCGCGCCCCTACGGGGCGCTTCGATGGAGAGGGAGCCGGGGCTCGGTGAGGGCGTGTCGGTTGCCCAGCGCTGGCCGGACGAGCCGTCGCGGACCTTGACCACGAGGTCGGCGCCCACGGTGTCGGCGGAGGTGGCGAGGGCCAGCGTCCCGTCCCAGCGGGGCAGCAACTCGCCCTGCGCGGTGAGGTCGTACCGCACGTCGTCGCCCCGCCGCGCGCCGGCGTCCGCGCAGGTGCCGAGGATCACCACCCCCGCGTCGGCGTGCGAGTCCAGGCACAGCCCCACGGCGGCCGCGCTGCGCAGGCGTCCGTCGGCCTCGTACGTCCACCGCTGGGTCGGTGCCGAGGAGCAGACGGCGAGGACCGCGCCCGCACCGGCCTCGGGCGTGCCCTTGATGTCCAGGCACAGGCCGGCGGCGGCGTTGCGCAGCCGGGTGGGGCGGCCGGCGGCGGGCAGCCCCACGGTGCCGGGCGCGGTGGCGGAGGCGGGCGGGGACTGGCCGGCGGCGCCGCCGGGGACCGCGCTGGTGGAGGCGACCGGGTCGGTGCCGTCGCCGCCGTCCGGCCACACGCTGATCGCGAGGACGGTCGCGAGCAACCCCGCCGAGGCCACGCCGACGCCGGTGAGCAGGGTCCTGGACGACCAGGCGGTGCCGGGGACTCGGGCGAGCGGTCCGGGCTCGCCGCCGCGCCGCCGGCCACGGGACACCGGGATCCCGGTCCGGGGTTCGCCGTCGGCGCGCCGCCGGGTGCCGGGCAGGGCGGCGCGGGCGAGCAGGCCGGGCCGGTCACCGCCGCGCCGGCGTCCGCCGGAGCGCCGGGAGCCACCGCGGCCACGGGCGGTACCGGGGCGGCGGCCGGGGCGCGAGTCGAGATAGCGGCGGGCGCCCCAGCCGAGCACGGCCTCGGCGAGCAGCACGCCCAACGCGGCGTCGGCGTGGCCCAGTTGCTCGGCTGCGTGCCGGCAGTAGGAACAGGCGGACAGGTGTTCCTGGACGTCGGGCAGGAGGGCGCCGCCGCGCCGGATCGGAACGTCGAGGAGACGGTTGTAGTAGCGGCATTCCTTGCCGGGAGCGAGTTCCCGGTGGGCGCGTACCAGGCCTTCCCGGAATTTCTCGCGCGCCTGTTCCAGTGCGGCCGTCGCGCTCTCGACGTCCATGCCGAGCAGTCCGGCGGGAACGGTTATCGGTTCGGCCTCCACCTCGATGTGCCAGAGCACCGCCTGCTCCAGCCGGGGAAGCGCGTGGAATGAATGGTCGGAGAGGGCGCGGTTTTCCGGTATCAGGGTCTTCGCGGCGCGCATACCGCGGCCTCCGGCGGGTTTTCCGAGTCCGGGCAGCACGGCGGTGACCCGGTCGGTGCCGGACCAGTTGACGACCGTGTCCCGGACCGCCACGAGCAGCCGGGGCCGCAGCGCCTCCGCGCCTTCGCCGAGCGCGAGCCGGCCGAGGACCTGGTGGAAGGCGGTGGCGGTGACCATGTGGGCGAGCGGCCCGGTCAGGGCCAGGCAGACGACCGCGTAGTCGTGCGCCGGCTGCCAGTGCCGGGCCATCAGCAGGGCGGCGGACCGGGAGGCCTCCGCGTCGGATCCGGCCCGCAGTGGACCGGCGAGCGACTCGTCGGATTCCCCGGGGTCGCCGCCCGGCGGATAGGGGGGACGAGGGGGGTGGGGGGTGGGCACTGAGCGGGTTCCTTTGGTGCGACGTGCGTTGATGCGTACCTCTGCGCCGCGCGGGAAGGAATGGGCCGGCGCTCGGCCGGTGAAGTTCTGCAACTGCCGGAGGAACTCCGGATTTTACCCCCCGCACGGTCGTGTCAACCCTTGCACAACTTCCACACGAACAACAGGGCGTCCGCACAATCTCGACCGTTTTGAAAGAAAGTCAGAACGCGGCCCTGCGGCTGTCCTCTGTCTGTACCCGTGGACCGGTTCTCGGAATTTCGTGCGCCCCGTGTGAAGTACGCGCACAGAGCGGCGGGGCCGCGCACGCTTCCGGGGTGGGCGGGCCGGTAGTGGACTGGGACCGGCCCCTCGGAAGGCCCCGCACGGGGTGGGGGTCCCCCGGCTCGAGCGCAGCCGAGAGCCGGGGGCGGCTGTCCCGTGCGACACCGGCCGCCGGCCCCGTTCCTCCCGCCCTCGGCCGGCGGCCCCGCCCACCCTGCCCCGGCCGGCGGCCCCCGGCGGCTTCCCCCGCCGGCCGGGGCGGGACGGGTCCTGGCGGGGGCTCGCTCAGATCTGCCAGGACCGCAGCCGGTCGGCGGCGCCGTACACGTCGGTCTTGCCGGAGATCAGATCGCGGGCGAGGTCGACGAGGGCGCCGTAGGGCGGGTCGATGCCGACGCCGCTGACGAACATGTAGGCCACGGCGGTCGCGCAGGCGAAGCGGGCGTTGGCCGCGGGCAGCGGCTTGAGCAGGGCGAGGGTGTGCAGCAGGGCCGCGGCCCGCCAGGCGGGGTCGGAGTCCACGCCGAGCCGGGGCGGATCCACGCGGTGCCGGGCGACGGCGGCGACCAGCGCGGAGAAGTCGTCGACCGCGGGCTGGTCGGGCAGGACCTCCTCATGGCGCTGGAGCAGCCAGGGGACGTCGATGTGGATGACGGAGGGCATGCGTCAGGCGGCCTCGTCCTTCGCTGGGGGCTCGTCGTCGGGGAAGGCCGCGGCGAACTCCTCGGCGTGCGCGGCGAAGAACTGCCGGAAGGCCGCGGCGCCCTCCTGCAGGGCCCGGTGCCGGGCTATGTCGGCGGCGGCGGCCTCGCGCACGAGGGCCTTCATGGACGTACCGCGCTCCTTGGCGATCTGCCGCAGGTCCTCGAGTTCCCGTTCGCTGAACTCCACGTTGAGAGCTGGCATGCCCCTCACCGTACCGCGCGGGTACTTACCCGTAAATATCGCCAGGTCAAGCACTCTTTTCCGTGGTACCGGGGCGGCCCGAGAGCCTTGTCCGATTTCCGCCGGTCACCGGGCGCCCGGCGCAGCAGACTCGGCAGCACGGACGTGGCCGGCGACGCGACGGACGCAGCCGACGATGAGACACGAGGAGCACCCCGATGAGCACACGCACCGTCCACACCGTCCATCCGAGCCCGCTGGGCGACCTGTTGCTGACCGGCACGGTCTCGCCGGCGGGCGGCCTGACGCTCGGCTCACTCGCCATGCCGGGGCAGCGCGGCGCGCCCGCCGTCCGCGCCGAGGACCGCGACGACGGACCGTTCGCCGAGGCGCACCGGCAGCTGGACGCCTACTTCGCGGGCCGCCGCACCCGTTTCGAGCTGCCGCTCGCCGCCACCGGCACCCCGTTCCAGCGGGCGGTGTGGCAGGCCCTGGAGGAGATCCCCTACGGCACGACGACCACGTACGGCGAGCTGGCCGCCCGGCTGGGCGTGCCGCGCGCCGATCTGCGCGCGGTGGGCCGGGCGCTCGGCGCCAACCCCGTTCTGCTCGTCCGCCCCTGCCACCGGGTGATCGGGGCGGACGGCTCGATGCGCGGGTACGCGGCCGGAGCCGAGCGCAAGCTGTGGCTGCTCACGCACGAGGGTGCGCTGCAGCCGGCCCTGGGGTGAAGGCGGCGGTCATGCCCCTGCGGCAAGGAGCCGCTCCGGGTGTCACACCTCCAGCCGGCTGATCCGCACCGCTCCCTTCGCCTGCCCCGGAGCGGCGCTCGTGAGGGTCAGCCGCAGCCGGGAGCCCCGTACCGCGTCGAAGGTGATCACCGTCGGGCTGTCCGAGGCGGTGGCCCACTCCACCTCGGCGCCCGTGACCGGGACGTGGGTACGCCCGTCCCACACGGCCACCTCGGCCTTCGCCGGCAGGGCATGGGTGGAGTCCACGGTGAAGGAGACCGCCACCCGGTCGAAGGTCCGGGCGCGCCCGAAGTCCACCGAGACCCAGTCCTCGGCGCGTGCGCCGTCGAACGCGGGCAGCAGCGCGGTGGGCGACTTGGCGAAGGCGTTGGACCAGCCGGTGGCGGGGTCGCCGTCGAGCATCGCGGCGGGCAGGGTGTCCGAACGGCCGGAGTAACTGGCGTCCGCGATGGGGTGGTGCGGGGGCGACGGGTGCTCGGGCCGGAAGATGGGCGCCGGGGTGCGGGCCGTCTCGCGCGCCGGGGTCGTGGACACGCTCGCCGTACCGGTGCGCAGGCCGTCCGCCCGTGCGGTGACCGTCAGGGGGCCCGGCTCCGTGCCGGAGCGGACGATGGCGAGGGCCTTGCCGTGGAACGCGGTGCGGGTGCTCGCCTGGTAGCGCTCGGCGCTCTCCTCGCGGCCGTTGTCGACCCCGGCCAGGGAGCCGCCGCCGACGTCGAAGGTGATCAGGTGCCCGGCGTCGGGCACCACCACGCCGTGCGCGTCGACGATCTCGGCGGTGACGAAGACCAGCGAGCGGCCGTCGGCGGCGAGCGACTTCCGGTCCGCCGTGAGGCGTACGGCGTGCGCTGCGCCGGCCGTGCGGAGGACGTCGGTGGCGACCACCTTGCCGTCCCGCCGGGCCACCGCCTTCAACTCGCCCGGCTGGTACGGCACTTTCCAGGTCAGGTGCAGCTTGCCGGCGCTGCCGGTGGGGCTGGTGTAACTGCCCGGGTAGGGGCCGTCGGTGAAGGTCTTGTCGTCGCCCGTGGCCTCTGTGGTCTCCAGGTAGCCGCGGCCGTCGGTGGTCCGCTTGACGTCGAACCGCCGTACGCCGAGGGACTTACCGTTGAGGAACAGCTCGACCGACGGCACGTTGGCGTACGCCCAGACCTCGACCGTGTCGCCCTCCTGGTGGTTCCAGGTCATCGGCAGCAGATGGACCATCGGCTCGCTCGTCCACTGGCTCCTGAAGAGGTGGTACATGTCCTTGGGGAAGCCGGCCGTGTCGACCGCGCCGAAGAAGGACGTCTTGACCGGGAAGACGTCGTACGGGGTCGGCTCGCCGATGTAGTCGATGCCGGACCACAGGAACTGCCCCGCGAACCACTTGCGGTCTCGGTCCTTCTTGTGCCCGTACTCGCCGCTCATCGTCCAGGAGGCGAGGTTGTTGTCGTAGGAGGAGGTCTCCCGCTTGCCCGGCGTGTGGTTCTCCCCGGTGTTGAGGTGTTCGGGCTCCTGGTACGCGCCCCGGGTGGAGGTCTCCGAGGAGGACTCGGACTCGAAGAGGAACAGGTGGGGGTACCGGGCGTGCAGCGCGTCGACCGACTTGGCCGTGTTGTAGTTGAGGCCCAGGCCGTCGAGCTTGGCGAGCATGAGGTCGGCCGGGGAGCCGGCAGCGGGCACGCCGTGGTACTTGTTCGAGCCGATCACCACCGGCCGGGTGTCGTCGGCGGCCTTGATCGCGCCGATGATCCGGTCGGCCATCGCGAGCCCGGCCGTGGAGGTGGAGTCGGGTATCTCGTTGCCGATGGACCACAGGACGACGGCCGGTGAGTTCCGGGCGGCCAGGACCATCTCGGTGGCGTCCTTCTCGCACCACTCGTCGAAGAAGCGGCCGTAGTCGTACTTCGTCTTGCCGGTGCGCCAGCAGTCGAAGGCCTCCACCATCATCACGATGCCGAGTTCCTCGCAGACCTGGATCATCTGCGGCGAGGGCGGGTTGTGGGAGGTGCGGAAGGCGTTGACCCCCATCGACTTCATGATCCGCATCTGTCTGCGCACCGCGTCGATGCTGATCGCGGCGCCGAGCGCGCCCTGGTCGTGGTGCAGGTCGACACCCTTGATCTTGGTGTACGCGCCGTTGAGGGAGAAGCCCTCCTCGGGGTCGAAGCGGTAGGTGCGGATACCGAAGGGTGTGCTGCAGTTGTCGGTGGTGCGGCCCGCGACGCGCAGCTCGGTGTGCAGGGTGTAGCGGTGCTCCGGGGTGGCGAAGTCCCACAACAGGGGCTTGCCGACGGTGAGTTCATGGGTCTCCGTGGCCCGGTCGGAGACGGCGGCCGTGCTGGACGCGCGGGCCACCGTGCGGCCGTCGGGTCCGGTGATCCGGGACAGGATCCGTACGTCCGTGCCGGCGCCGGACTCGTTCAGCACGGTCGTCGCGACCCGGACGACGGCGCTGCCGGCCGAGACCTCGAGGGTCGTGATGTAGGTGCCACAGCGCGCCACGTGCACCGGTTCGGTGATCACGAGCCGGGCCTCGCGGTAGATGCCGCTGCCGGAGTACCAGCGGCTGCTCGGCAGCTGGTTCCGCACCTGCACCGCGAGCACGTTGGGCGTGCTGCCGTCGGTGTGCACGAGGCCGGTGAGGTCGAGGGCGAAGCCGGTGTAGCCGTAGGGATGGCGGCCGGCTTCCGTGCCGTTGCAGTAGACGTACGAGTCCATGTAGACGCCGTCGAACTCCACCGAGATCCGCTTGCCCGCGTAGGCCGGCGGCAGGGTGAAGGCGAGCCGGTACCAGCCGAGGCCGCCCGGGAGGAAGCCGGTGCCGCTGGTGGTGCCGTGGTCGGTGGTGGGGGTCTGCTCGATGCTCCAGTCGTGCGGGACGGCGACCTCGCGCCAGGCCGAGTCGTCGTAGCCGGGATCGGCGGCCTGTGCGTAGGCGCCGGTGGGATCCGTGATGCCGCCCGGGTCGACCAGGGCGAAGCGCCAGCCGTCCCGCAGGGGCACGGTGTGGCGTCCGCCGGTGCCCGCGGACGCCTCGGCGGCGGCCGCGGCCGGGGCGGCGGGGATGCTCAGCAGCGCTCCGGCCGCGGGTGTCGCGGTGGCGGCGACCAGAACCGATCGGCGAGTGACCGTCATGGCGGCTCTCCCTCATCAGGGCCCAGAAGTACTCACAACTGATCGTGAACAAACAGATTCTGACGGCCTGCCACACACGATCGTCAAGGGTCAGGAGCCCGGAGACCGCTCCCACCGGCACATCGGCCGGATTTCCCCCTTGACCGTGTTCGACCGACCGGCCGGAGAGGGCGGCGGTCGCGGGGTCGCGGGAGTCCCCGAAGCACTACGCTGGAACACGAGAGGTGCCACCTGTTCACTGTGAGTGTGCGCTGGGAGCGGCGACGATGAGCCGGGTCTACCCGTTCGACGACGCGGCGACGGCCCGGGCTGTCATCGACGAGGACGGAACGCTGGTCGAGTGGAACGACGGCGCCAGGCGCCTGCTCGGCCACCCGGCGGACGCCGTCGTGGGCCGTCCGGCCGCCCGGCTCCTGGCCGCGGCGGACATCCCGGACCCGCCCACGGGCCCGCGCTGGGAGGGAACGGTCGGACTGCGCCACCGCGACGGCCGTACCGTCCCGGTGTGGCTGCTCGCCCACCGCCGGCCGGCGCAGGACGGACACGGCGGCAGCTGGCTCGTGGTGACCCCGTTGCCCGGCACGGAACCACCCGCCGAGGACGACCCGCTCGCCGCGGCGGGACTGCTCCAGTCGCCGTGCGCCGTCGCCGTGTACGACACCGAGCTGCGGCTGCGCCGGATGAACGAGGCGATGGCCGACGTCATCGGTCTGCCCGAGGAGCGCCTGCGCGGGCTGCGGCTCGCGGAGATCGGCGGCAAGCCGCAGAGCGAGGACCTGGAGCAGGGCATGCTCCAGGTGCTGACCACCGGCAGCCCGCTCGACGTGCAGACCTACGCCCGCGTCGGCGCCGAGGACCGCGCCCACGCCTGGCTCGCCCGGATGGCCCCGGTCAGGGACGCCCAGGGCCGGGTGCACGGGGTGAGTCTGGCCACGCACGACGTCACCGACAACTACCGGGCCCGCCAGCGGCTGCAGCTGGTGAACGCGGCGAGCGAGCGCGTCGGCACCACGCTCGACGTGACCCGTACGGCACAGGAGCTGGCGGACGTGTGCGTGCCCGCGCTCGCCGACTTCGTCACCATCGACCTGCTGGATCCGCAGGACTACGGCGGCGAGCCCCCGGCCCGCCTCTCGGCACCGCTCACCCTGTGCCGGGCCGCCCACCAGTCGGTCCTGGACGGCGTGCCGGAGGCGGTGCTGAAGCCCGGGCAAACCGAGGAGTACCCGGCCGGCTCGCCCCAGGCGGACGCGCTGACCTCGAGCCGCACGATCATCGCCTCGGTGGCGGCGGGCGAGATGCGGTCGTGGCTCGCCCGGAGCGCCGAGCGGGGCGAACGGGTGCGCGGATTCGGCGTCCACTCCTCGATGTCGGTGCCGATCCGGGCCCGCGGGCTCACCCTCGGTGTCGCGGTGTTCGCCCGGCACCGGCGGCCGGACCCGTTCGCCGGGGACGACCGGCTGCTCGCCGAGGAGATCACCACCCGGGCCGCCGTCTGCATCGACAACGCCCGCCGTTACTCCCGCGAGCGGGAGACCGCGCTCGCGCTCCAGCGCAGCCTGCTGCCCCGCACCCTGCCGCGCACGGCCGCGCTGGAGGCCTCCTCCCGCTATCTGCCGGCCGCGCGGGCCGGGGTGGGCGGCGACTGGTTCGACGTCATCCCGCTGTCCGGGATGCGGGTCGCGATGGTCGTCGGGGACGTCGTCGGGCACGGTGTCGAGGCCTCGGCCACCATGGGGCGGCTGCGGACGGCCGTGCGCACCCTCGCCGACATCGACCTCGCCCCGGACGAGCTGCTCACCCACCTGGACGACCTGGTGGTCCGGCTGTCGGAGGAGTCCGGCAGCGCCACCAGCCCGGGCGAGGCCGGCAGTCCCGGAGAGGTCGGCGCGACCTGCCTGTACGCCGTCTACGACCCGGTGTCCCGGCGCTGCACCCTGGCCCGCGCCGGGCATCCGCCGCCCGTGGTGCTGCGGCCGGGCGGTGCGCCCCAGGCGCTGGACATGCCCGCCGGTCCGCCGCTGGGCCTCGGCGGGCTGCCCTTCGAGGCCACCGAGGTGGAACTGCCCGAGGGCACGGTGCTCGCGCTGTACACGGACGGTCTGGTGTGGTCCCGGGACCGGGATCCGGAGACGAGCCGCGCGATGCTGTACGACGCGCTCGGCACGTACGCCGATTCCCTGGACGGAACGTGTGACCACGTCCTGCACAGCCTGCTGCCGGGCGGGGGCTCCGCGGACGACGTGGCGCTGCTGCTCGCCCGCACCCAGGGCCTGCCCGCCTCGCAGGTGGCGACCTGGGACATCCCGGCCGACCCGGCACTGGTCGGGCCGATCCGCAAACAGGTCGTGGAGCAGCTGGACACCTGGGGGCTGAGCGAGGCCGCGTTCACCGCGGAGCTGGTGGTCAGCGAGCTGGTCACCAACGCCATCCGCTACGGCTCCCACCCGATCCGGCTCCGCCTGATCCACGACGCGGCCACGCTGATCTGCGAGGTGTCCGACACCAGCCCCACCGCCCCGCACCTGCGCCGGGCCAAGATCTTCGACGAGGGCGGCCGCGGCCTGCTCCTGGTCGCCCAGCTCACCCAGCGCTGGGGCAGCCGGCACACCCCGGAGGGCAAGACGATCTGGGCGGAACTGCCACTGTTCGAGGAGGACCGGTAGTCCCTCGAAGAGGCCCGCTGAGCCGGGGCAGCCGCCAGGACCGCACCGCCCGAGGGGCCGCCGACCACGCGGCACACTTCCGGCCCGACCGCCCGCCTCCGGCTCTGGGCCGCTCGGATACCACCACGGCCGCCTCCGGCGCGCCGACCCGCTTCGACTCGGCAGCCCCTCCGACCAGCCAGCCCGAAGGCACCACACCGGCCACGGAACCCACCGCCTGAGGAGAGGCGAGCCGTAGGGGTACCGGAGCCGAAGCAGCCATCCGATCGGAGACCCGCAGGACCTTCCAGCAGAACGGCCGGCCTCAGGGCACGGGGCCCGCCTTCGGCACGGCAGCCCCTCCGACCCGACCGTCCGCCGACGCACGACGGTCCGCTTCTGCTCGGCGTCCCTTCCAGACACGGCAGCCTGTGCCGGCGGGGCGCCCCTTCAGGCTCTGGGGGCCGCCCTGCGCACGTGTCCGCTTCTGCCCGACAGCGCCCATCCGCCTCACCAGCCCTTCAGGTCCCCCCATTCGGCTCGCCGGCCCTTCAGGTCCGACCCCGTCCGGCCCGTCGGCCCCCTTCGGCCCGTCGGCCCACGGGCACGACGCCCGCCGTCACCCCGGTGAAGGGTTCAGCCGCCCGTCAGCCACGGTCGTACCTGTTTGCGGGCCTCGTGCAGGCGGGACTTGAGGGTGCCGAGGGGGATGCCGACGCGTTCGGCGACCTCGGCGTAGTCCAGCTGGCAGATGTCCCGGTAGACCAGCGGCGCGACCAGGTGCGGATGGGTCCGCTCGAGCCGGTCCAGCGCCTCCAGCAGGTCCACCCGGGAGCCGGCGATGACGCTGGTGGTGCGCGGGTCGACGGCGTACGAGGGCTCGATGGCGGCCGGCTGCTCGGCGGCCCGCCGCTTCAGCTCGCGGTACTTCTGCCGGCAGCAGTTGGCGACCACCGTGTACAGCCAGGTCCCGAAGCGGCTGCGCCCCTCGAAGCGGGAGATGTGCCGGGCCACCTGGAGCAGCACGTCCTGGGCCGCCTCCTCCGCGTCCTCCCGGCACGGCAGGAAGCGCCCGCAGCGGCGCAGCACCTCCGGCCGGATCTCGGTGAGCAGCCGGTCCAGGGCCGCGCTGTCGCCGGCGGCGGCCCGCCGGGCGAGGTCTTCCATCGGCGCCTGGTCCTGCACCGGGGTCCCCCTTCGAGTCGATCTCAGGGCAGGCATGATAGTCGTATGCAATCCCAAGGGCGGATCGGCCGCTACCGCCTCGAACGGCCGCTGGGCACCGGCGCCTTCGCCACGGTCTGGCTCGCCCACGACGACGAGCTCCAGGCCCCGGTCGCACTGAAGGTCCTCGCCGACAACTGGGCGCACCGGCTCGACATCAGGGACCGCTTCCTGTCCGAGGCCCGGCTGCTGCGCCGGGCCGGGTCCAGCCGCGTGGTGCAGGTCTACGACATCGGCGAACTGCCCGACGGCAGGCCGTACTTCGTGATGGAGTACGCCGACGGCGGCACCCTCGCCGACCTGCTGGTGCACGGCCCGCTGCCGGTGGGGCACGCCCTCGCGCTGACGGCCGAGGCCGCACGGGCCGCCGCCGCGCTGCACGAGGCGGGCATCGTGCACCGGGACATCAAGCCGACCAACGTGCTGCTGCACACCGCCCCGGACGGCACCCGGCGGGTGCTGCTGGCCGATCTGGGGCTCGCCAAGAGCCTCGCGCAGGCCTCGGTGCTCACGCTGGCCGCGGGCTCGGCGGGCTATCAGCCGCCCGAGCAGGCGGAGCCCGGCGAGGGCATCGACGAGCGCGCCGACGTCTACAGCCTGGGCGCGGTCGGCTATGAGCTGGTCACCGGGAGTGTCCCCGGCCCGCCGGGACGGGTCGTACTGCCCCGGCGGCTGCGTCCGGACCTCGGCCAGGACGTGGAGCGGGCGCTGCTGCGCGCGCTGGAGCCGGACCGGGCGCGCCGCTGGCCCGGCGCGCAGGCGTTCGCCGACGAGCTGGACCGGCTGGCGGCGGGACCGCGCGCACAGCGGCCCGCCCGGCGGCTGGACGGCGTGCGCGGCCGGCTGAACACGGTGACGCTGACCGTGGCCGCGCTCCTCGCCGCGGCAGCGGCCGCGACCGCGGTGACCCTGGTGATCCACCACGGCGGCTCCTCGGACCAGGTGCGGGTCGCGGACTCGACCCGGCGGGTCGCCGTCGAGGTGCCGGCGGTCTTCGGCCGCGAGCTGCGCGACTCCGGCTGGGACCCGGGCGCGCTGGGGCTCGGCAAGGGCCACGAACCGGGGCTGGTGGTGGCCGACGACCTGACCCGGTGGCCCGATCTGAGCACGCCGGTGGACGGCGTGTTCGTCGGGATGAGCGAGCACGGCGACGTCACCGCCAGGGTGAAGGCCCTCACCCACACGGGCTGCCGCTACTCCGGCAGCCGCGGCTTCGCCGACGCCCGGTGGCACGGCCTGGTGCGGGCCTGGAGCGGCTGCCCGGACGGCGGCTCGGTCACGGAGTCCGGGCTCGTCCCGGCGGACGGCACCCGGCAGCCCCAGGTGTACGTGCAGGTGCGCCAGCGGGGCGCCGGGGACGCGACCGAGGGCATACTCCGTTCGCTGAGCGTGACCTGACGGGCGCCTGCGAAGGGTCACGGCGGGGAAGAGAATCCTGCGTGTGCCGAACTTTTCCGGGCCTGCGCGCATCGGAGTGTGAGGACGGCGCACCCGCGCCCTGAGGCACGCGTTCCGGTGCGTGCCGTGAACCTCCAGGAGTGTTGAGCGAGATGGTGTACACATCCCGGTCCGCGCGGCACGGGGCCCTGCTCGTGGGCACGTTCGCCGTGCTGGGCCTCCTGACCGCGTGTGGCAACGGCAAGGACGTCCACACCAACCCACCGATCACGGCCTCCGGTACGGCGGCGCCGGCGACGGGCACCACGAAGAGCCCGGAGGCGGGCACGTCCGCCCCGGCCGCCACGGCCACCGGTGCGGTCCCGGCCGCCCCCTCCAAGGCGGCCCCCTCCGCGAGCGGCGGCGGTACGGCCACGGCCGCGGCGACCACCCGCTGCCACACCTCCCAGCTGCGCGCCTCGGTGGGCCGCAACGACCCGGGCGCCGGCCAGGAGAACTTCCCCGTCGTCCTCACCAACACCTCCGGCCGGACCTGCACCGTGCACGGCTATCCGGGCGCGGCGTTCGTCAGCGCCTCCGGCAGCCCGCTCGGCCCGGACCCCAAGCGTGAGTCGGGCTCGCCGACGACCATCACCCTGCGGCCCGGGCAGAGCGCGTGGGCCGGGCTGACCTTCTCCAACCCCGGCATCAGCGGCGCCAAGACGGCCACCCCGGCCGCGCTGCTGGTGACACCACCGGACGAGCGCGACGCGCTGAAGGTCGTGTGGACGGGCGGAGCGGTGCCCGTCTCCGGGAACTCCTCGTCCGTCTTCCTGTCGGTGTTCAGCCCCGGCACCGCTCCCTGACCTGACCGGACACCCCCGAGAACCCCGCTGCCGCAGCGCCCGGGCAGCGGGGTTCGTCATGTCCGCGCCACAACTGTCACAGGACGGCAACAGGCACCGAAGGCCCCGATCTTTCCCACGACTCCCGTCATCGAACCCGTCGACCCACACCGGCGAGCAGGCCCTGCGGGGGCCGTGACAAGGAAATCGGGGACAAGATGAGCGGGATATCGCGCAGGCGGGTGCTGACGGCGGGCGCGGCGGCGGGCGCCCTGGGCACGCTGGCCGCGTGCTCCTCCGGCACCGGCCTGAGGGTCGACGGCCCGGCGGACGGCAAGGGCACCGCGCAGGCCCGTCCGGTGAAGCCGATCGGCGACGGCTCCACCGCCGACACCGGGCCCCAGCCGCACCAGCCGAAGCCCGAGCGCCTGAAGCCGGGCCAGAAGCCCCCGCAGTTCGTGGTGTTCTCCTGGGACGGCGCGGGCGAGCTGAGCAACCAGCTGTTCTCCCGGTTCCGCAAGGTCGCCGCCGACCACGGCGCCAAGATGACGTTCTTCCTCAGCGGCATCTACACGCTGCCCGAGTCCAAGAAGCACCTGTACCGTCCGCCGCAGCACCCGGTCGGCGCCTCCGACATCGGCTACCTCGCCGACCGGCACATCCACGCCACCCTGCAGCAGGTCCGCGCGGCCTGGCTGGAGGGCCACGAGATCGGCACCCACTTCAACGGGCACTTCTGCGGCGCGACCGGCGTGCGCAACTGGTCCCCGGCGGAGTGGCGCAGCGAGATAGACCAGGCGGTCGACTTCGTGACCAAGTGGAAGACCAACACCGGCTTCACCGACCTCGAGCCGCTCCCCTTCGACTACCGCAAGGAGCTGACCGGCGGCCGTACCCCCTGCCTGGAGGGCCAGTCCAATCTGCTGCCCACGGCGGCCGCGCTGGGCTGGAAGTACGACGCCAGCTCCCCCGGCGGCCTGCAGATCTGGCCGGGCAAGGTGCAGGGCGGGAAGATCTGGGACTTCCCCCTGCAGTCCATACCGTTCCCCGGGCACGGCTTCCAGGTGCTGTCGATGGACTACAACATGATGTTCAACCAGTCCGCCGGCAACCCGAACGGCGACCGCACCCAGTACGACGCCTGGCGCACCCAGGCCCGCGACGCCTATGTCGCCGGTTTCCAGCGGGCGTACACCACCAACCGCGCCCCCTTCTTCATCGGCAACCACTTCGAGCGCTGGAACGGCGGCATCTACATGGACGCCGTCGAGGAGGCGATCGGGAAGATGGCCGCGTACGGCGACGACGTGCGGTTCGTGTCGTTCAAGCAGCTGGTGGCCTGGCTGGAGGCGCAGGACCCGGCGGTGCTGCGCAAGCTGCGCACGCTGGTGCCGGGTCAGGCGCCGGCGGGCGGCTGGGAGGAGTTCCTGGGCGCGGCGGGCAGCCGCACGTCGTAAGCAGTTCGGCATCGGTCTGCTTTCATGGGCGGGCATTCTCTGACCCTTTGCGGAAGGACCCGCCCTGAACGCCCCGCTCGCCGAAGCGCTGTCCGCCGTGCTGCTCGTCGCCGTGCTGGCCTGGGCGGTGGTACGGCCCTTCGGGTGGCCGGAGGCCGTCATGGCGGTGCCCGCCGCCGGCTTCGCGGTCGTGACCGGGGCGATCTCGCCGGCCCAGGCCGGGGCCGAGGCGGAGCGGCTCGGGCCGGTGGTCGGGTTCCTGGCGGCGGTGCTGGTGCTCGCTCACTTCTGTGATGTGGACGGGCTGTTCCAGGCCTGCGGGGCGTGGATGGCCCGGTGGGCGGCGGGCCGGCCGGTGCGGCTGCTGACGGCGGTCTTCGCGCTGGCGTCCGCCATCACCGCCGTCCTCAGCCTGGACGCCACGATCGTGCTGCTCACCCCGGTGGTCTTCGCCACGGCCGCGCGCACCGGCGTACGGCCGAAACCGCATGTCTACGCCTGCACCCACCTGTCGAACACCGCGTCGCTGCTGCTGCCGGTGTCCAATCTGACGAACCTGCTGGCGTTCGCGGCGAGCGGGCTGAGCTTCACCCGGTTCGCGGCGCTGATGGCACTGCCGTGGCTGGTGGCGATCGGCGCCGAGTACCTGGTGTTCCGGCGGTTCTTCGCCCGGGACCTCGCGACGGCGGCACCGACGGGCGGGGACACCGGTGCGCCGCCGCGGCTGCCCCTGTTCGCCCTGGTGACGGTGGCCTGCACCCTGGCGGGATTCGTGGTGGCGTCGGCGTTCGGGGTGGAGCCGGCCTGGGTCGCGGCGGCGGGCGCGCTGGTGCTGGCCGGGCGGGCGGTGGCCCGGCGGAGGGCGACCCCGCTGACCGTCGTACGCGCGGCGGCCCCGGCCTTCCTCGCGTTCGTCCTCGCGCTGGGCATCGTGGTGCGCGCGGTCGTCGACAACGGGCTCGCCGACGTGCTGGGACATGTCCTGCCGGGCGGTACCGGGCTGCCGGCGCTGCTCGGGATCGCCGCGTCGGCCGCCGTCCTGGCCAACCTGATCAACAACCTGCCCGCGGTGCTGGTCCTGCTGCCGCCGGCCGCACCGGCCGGGCCGGGCCCGGTGCTGGCGGTGCTGCTCGGGGTGAACATCGGCCCGAACCTGACCTACGCGGGCTCGCTGGCCACGCTGCTCTGGCGGCGGATCGTGCACCAGCACGAGCACGAGGTGGACCTCGGGGAGTTCACCCGGCTGGGCCTGCTCGCCGTGCCGTCCTCCCTCGCCGTGGCGGTGGTGGCACTGTGGGGGTCGCTGCAGGTTCTCTGAGGTCGTACGGGCGCCGAGGGAGGCCGACCGGATGCGTGTGATCGCCTGGCTCGTCGAGGGCACCTGGCCCGGCTGCGTGGACGCGGTCCGCGAGCATGCGCCGGACACCGCCGAGGTGGTGCTGCTGCACGTCAGCGGGCCCGAGGTGCCGGGGCTTGCGCACGGCGCGTTCGCGGGGCTGCTCGGCCGGGGGCATCCGGAGAGGGATCCCGGCGACCGGGTGGAGGCACTTGGCGGGAGTTCGGGGGCCGAACTGCTGGACGCGGCCGCCGAGCGGCTGGGCCGGCCCTGTGCGCGCGAGGAGCGGTCGGGGCGGGTCGAGCGGGAGGTGGTGGCCGCCGCCGAGGGCGCCGATCTGCTGGTCCTGGCCCGGGACGGCGACCGGTCCCGGCTCGGGCCGAAGAGCCTCGGCCCGGCGGTCCGGTTCGCCGTCGACCACGCGCCCTGCCCGGTGCTGCTGGTGTGGCCGGAACCGGCGCCGGGGCTGGGCACGATCCCGCCGCCCCCACCGCACCACCCCTGAGTCAGCGGCGGTGCCGGCCGTCGCCGTAGCCTCCGTATCCGCCGCCGCTGCCGTATCCGCCGCCGCCCCACCCGCAGTAGTACGGGTACGCCGAGCAGGGGTCGGACGTGGCGGACGGCGTGGGTGCCGGACCGGACCTCGAGGCCGTGGGCGCCGGGGTGGGCGACTCGGTGCTCCTGGTCGGGGCGGGCGCGGGGCTCGTCGGTCTCGGGGTGGTGTTCGGCGACGGGGAGTTGCGGCTGTCCCAGTTGACGTTCTGCATCTGCAGATCGGGTTCGGCGGTGTCGAGGCTCCACCGCTGGGCGGCGCCGGGGGCGCGGTTCTTGAGGACGAGCGCGCCGGAGCCGTCGGTGGCGGCCGGGGTGAGGGCCAGGTCCTGGTCGAAGCGGGGGATCAGGGCGCCCTGGAGGGTGAAGTCGTAGCGGATGTTCCTGGCGGCCTTCCCGGTGGCCGAGCAGGGGGCGAGGACGACCGAGTAACCGAGGTGGGAGTCCAGGCACAGGCCGGGCGCGGCGGAGTCGCGCAGCAGCCCGTCGGTCTCGTACGTCCACTCCTGGCTCGGGGTCGCGGAGCAGGGGACGAGTCCGGTCTCGGCGCCCTCGACGGCCTTCTTGCCGACGACGCCGACACACAGCCCCGAGGCGAGGTTGTGCAGCCGGCCGTGCAGGGTGCCCTGCCCCGCCCCGTGCGCACCGGCCCAGGAGGCACCGGGGCTCGGGGCGTCCTTGCCGGGCGCCGGCGACGACGCGTCCTTTCCGGCCGGACCCGGTCCGTCGCCGGACCCGAGCACCGACCACAACACCAGCGGGAGCACGACCAGCCCGCTCACGGTCCCGACGGCCACGACCAGATTGCGCCGCTTGGCCCGGCGCGTACGGGCCGCACGACGCGCCGACCGGCCGGAGTCGGCGGTGTCCCCGCCCCCACCCCCCGACCCACCGGCGACGCCGGAGCGCCGGGCAGAGCGGGAGCCGAAGCCGGAGCCGGCAGCGAACGCGGCGACGCGGGGGCCGGCGGGGTCGGCGGCGTCGGCTGACGCGAAGGCGGAGCCAGGACCGGCGAAGTCGGCCGAGGCGGACGGGCCGGGACCGGAGGCGATCGGGGTGGCAGGAGCGGGATGGGAGGCGATCGGGGCGGCGGGAGCGGGACGGGAGGCGGCGGAGGCGGACCGGGCGGCGGCAGCAGCGGAACCGGACGCGGCGGACGTCGCTGTGTCGGCGTCGGCAGCGAGGGCGCGGCGGTGCGGGGCTCCGGCGGTGGCGCCTCCGCCCGTCGCCCCCGGGACGCCGCCCGGACGCTTGCCCCCGGTGGAACCACCGCGGCTGTCCCCGGCGGAAATGGAAGCACCCTGAGGCGTGGTCCCGGCGGAGCCGTCCCGCCCCGCGGTCTCCGCGGCGTCGTTCCGGGGCGTGAACTCTGCGGAGTCCTCCGGACGCGCGGACTCGGCGGAGCGCCCGCGGCGCCTGCGCCCGGCGGAGCCGGCCCAGCGCTTGCCCCCGGTCGCACCACCCCCCTGGGCGGAGTCGGCGGAACCGGTCCGGTGCGGTGGCTCGGTGGGCAGGAAGGGCTCGCCGGACGGGGGTGCGACGGTCTCGGGCCGCGGGGCGGGTCCGGCCGGTTCCTCGGCGCGGTTCGCCCGGGAGTCGACGTAGGCCTGGGCGCCCCAGCCGAGGACCGCTTCGGCGAGGGCGAGGCCAAGTCCGGTGTTGAACGTGGCGAGTTGGTCGGCCGTACGGCTGCAGTGGCCGCACCGGCCCAGGTGCTCGCGCAGATCCGGGTCGATGTCGACGCCGCCGCGCCGGAACGTCACGTCGAGCATGCGCTGATAGCGCCGGCACTCGTTCTCGGGGGCGAGTTCGCGGTGGACCTGGAGGCACTCCTCGCGCAGCCGCTCCCGGGCCCGGCGGAGCTCGACGCGGGCGTCCTCCTCGTCCAGGCCGAGCAGCGCCGCCGGTACGGCGAGCGGTTCGGCCTCGACCTCCGTGTGCCACAGCACGGCACGGGAGGTCTGCGGCACCCGCTGGAACGCCCGGGACAGCAGTCGCCGGCCCGGCGGCGGCAGCAGGCGGGCGGCGGCACGCTCACCGGTCGCGCCGGACCGCAGCGCCGGGTGGAGGAGTTCCTGGCGGCCGTCGGCGTCCCACTCGGCCGCGATCCGCCGGACGGCGACCAGCACATGGGGCCGCCAGGCGGCGGTCGGCCCGGACTGGCGGAGCGATTCCCCGAACAGCCGGGTGAAGGCGGCGGTGGTGAGCATGCCCGCGGCCCGCGGCCCGTCCGTGCACAACCGCGCGTAGGCGAAGGCCGCTTCCCAGTGCCGGTCGAGGAGTTCGCCCACGGGATGGAGCGCGGGCGTCCCGCCGGTCCACTTCTTCAGCTCGGCACTGAGTTCCTCGTCCGACCGGCCTGCCTCATTCACGACTGCATTCCTCCACACGTGATACGGAAATTAGTCCATACCAAGCAGTATGGGAAGGTGGTGGGGCTGCTCGAACGTCCACCTGAGGCGGCTCTTTTGAAGCGTGGGGGGTGTACGGGGAGCGGCCTGGCGCATACAGAGGAAATGCGATGAGCCTGCGCGCCGACAGCGCACACTTTCGCACAGCAGCACACGCCGGAACAAGGGATCTTTCAATTCTCGACACCGGCCGTGGTGCTGTTCGTCATTGACACGGATTCAAGGAAATCCTTTTCTTCCCGTTACCGCCCTTCGCCCGCCCGGTAGGCGCCGGGCGGCACTCCGTGGTGTTCCCGGAAAACCCGGCTGAAGTGGCAGGGACTGCTGAATCCGGAGGCCGCCGCCACCCGTTCCACCGTGAGGTCGGTGGCCTCCAGCAGCCGGGCCGCGTGCCGCAGCCGGGCCTCGCGCAGCGCCCGCATCGGGGACCGCCCGGTACGCAGGGTGAACAGGTGGGCGAAACGGGACGGGGACAGCACGACGCTCTCGGCGAGCGAGCGGACGGTGTGCGGGGCGCCGGGGTCGGCGGCGATCAGCTCCTCGGCCCGGCGCACCCGGGCGTCGGCGTCCGGTGCGGGCACCGGCGTCCGGGGACCGCCGGCGGCGAGCAGCACCACCTCCTCCAGCGCGCACAGGGCCAGTTCCCGCGCCGGGCTGCCGTGGGCCACCGCCACCGGGTCCGGCTCGCGCGGGGTGTCCTCGCGCGGGGTGTCCTCGGCCGGTCCGCGGGCGTCGGCGAGCATCCGGAAGAACGCCGCGTCGATCCGGCCGTGCAGGACACCGGGTACGGACGGCACGGCGTACAGGCCGTCGGACACGGCGTACGGGGCGAGCCACGCCGTCCAGGCCGGGCGGGCCCGGCAGTGCGTCCACCAGAACCGCCGGCTCCCGGCGCCGGGCGCGACGGTGTAGCGGTGGGCGGTGCCCGGAGCCAGCACCACCAGATCGCCGGCGCCCGCGCGGGCCCGGGCGGCGCCCTGGCTCAGCAGTCCGCTGCCGCCCAGGGTGAAGGTGAACTGCCAGCTGTCCGAGCCGCGGGGCCGGTTGACGCCGTAGCCCGGCGGCTGGTCGTAGCGGCCGGTCACCACCGGTCCGGGCGGCGGGGACGGGTCGGCGGCGGCAGCCGTCACGGGCAGGTCCTCAGCAGGCACGGGCATCCTCCCGTCGGGTGCGGCGGCCTAGCGCGACGGATCAGTGACCACCTGACCACCGGACTCCTGGGAGCGGACACATGACAGTCACGGACAATGGCGCCATCCTGCCCGAGGCGGTCCGGCAGCGGTTCGAGGAGGACGGATTCGTCGTCGTACGGCGGCTGTTCGGCCGGGAGGAGATCGCGCGGCTGTGCGCCGCGTTCGCCGCGCTGCACGCGGCCGGCCCGGTGCCGGGCCACTTCGACCCCGCCCGGCGGACCCCGACCCGCTGCGCCGGTACCCGGTGATGCAGCCGCACGAAGTCAGCGCGGAGGCACGGGAGTTTCTGCTGGACGCCCGGCTGCGGGCGGTGCTGGAGGTGCTGTTCGGCGAGGAGGTGCTGGCCGCGCAGAGCATGTTCTACTTCAAGCCGCCGCGTGCGCGCGGGCAGGCCCTGCACCAGGACAACTTCTCTCTGCGGGTCGAGCCGGGGACGTGTGTGGCGGCCTGGGTGGCCTGCGAGCCGATCGACCGGGACAACGGCGGCCTCCAGGTCGTCCCCGGCACCCACCGGATGGATCTGTTCTGCCCCGAACTCCGACGAGGAGCTGTCGTTCGCCCGCGAGTACGTGCCGCCTCCGGCCGGGCTGACCCCGGTTCCGGTGGATCTGGCACCGGGGGACGTGCTGTTCTTCAACGGCAGCCTGGTGCACGGCTCCGGGCCCAACCGCTCGGCCGACCGGTTCCGGCGCTCGTTCATCGGGCACTATGCCGGCCGGTCGACCCAGCGGATCGGGCGGTACTACCGGACCCTCACGATGTCGGGTGAGCGGGTGCGGTTGCCGGAGAGCGAGGGGGCGGGGCCGTGCGGCACAGAGTTCGCGCCACGCGGACCGCACTGAGCCGGCAGACGGTCAGTGACCGCTGATGGCCCGTGGCGTGTACGGCTGCTCCAGCTCCTCGATCTCCTTCTCGGTCAGCTCCAGTTCGACGGCGGCCACCGCGTCCTCGATGTGGTGCGGCTTGGCGGCGCCGACGACGGGGGCCGCCACCGTGTCCTGGTGGAGCAGCCAGGCGAGGGCCACCTGGGCGCGGGGCACGCCGCGGTCGTCCGCGATCCGGGTGACGGCCTCGACGATCGAGCGGTCGCTCTCCAGGTACAGGCGGCTGCCGAAGTTGTCGTTCGCGCTGCGCTCGGTGACCGTGCCCCAGTCCCGGGTGAGCCGGCCCCGGGCGAGCGGGCTCCACGGCAGCACGCCGACGCCCTGGTCCGCGCAGAGCGGCAGCATCTCCCGCTCCTCCTCGCGGTAGAGCAGGTTGTAGTGGTTCTGCATGGACACGAACTTCGTCCAGCCGTGCCGCTCCGCCGTGTACTGCAGCTTGGAGAACTCCCAGGCGTACATGGAACTCGCCCCGATGTAGCGGACCTTGCCCGCCTTGACCAGGTCGTGCAGCGCCTCCATCGTCTCCTCGACCGGGGTCGCGTGGTCGTAGCGGTGGATCTGGTAGAGGTCGACGTAGTCGGTGCCGAGGCGGCGCAGGCTGTGGTCGATCTCCGCCATGACGGCCTTGCGGGACAGTCCGGCGCCGTTGGGGCCCGGCCGCATCCGGCCGTTCACCTTGGTGGCCAGCACGATCTCGTCGCGGTGCGCGAAGTCGCGCAGGGCCTTGCCGACGATCTCCTCGCTGGTGCCGTCCGAGTAGACGTTCGCGGTGTCGAAGAAGTTGACGCCCGCCTCCAGCGCCTGCCGGATGAGCGGGCGGGACGCCTCCTCGTCGAGGGTCCACTCGTGGACGCCGCGGTCGGGCAGGCCGTAGGTCATGCAGCCCAGACAGATCCGCGACACGTCCAGGCCCGTCGAACCGAGCTTCACGTACTGCATCGTTGCTGCTCCTGCCTTCGGGACGATGGTCCCCACGAGCGTAAGGCGTGGCCCGGCAGCGGCTGGACGGCCGGAACGCGCGGGCGATGCGATCCTGCCACGTGCCGCTCGCCGCCCGGTGTGCGCGGGATGCGGCGGACGCGTCCCATGGGTGTCCCGCGCCCCTTTGGACGCGTCCTTTCAGGGCGTTGCGTTGGTGCCCCCAGGTGACCGTCCGGCGCGGGAAACGGATGATCGTCGTACTGTCGGCTCATCCTCGGTGCAGACGACCGGCATCCGGCCGGTCTCGGCCGCCCCGGAGGAAACGCGGTGCCGACTCGTTCCACCACCCTGAGGACACTTGCCGGAGCAGCGCTGCTGCCGCTGGCGCTCGTCACCCCCGCCCGGGGAGAACCCGCCGCCGCACCGGCGCAGGAGACCCCGGCCACGCTCTGCGCGCTCGCCGGCACGCTGCGCGGTGCGCACGGCGAGCAGGCCGACGTGAACCTGTGCGCGGACACCGGCTCGCCGAGGTTCAACATCACGGCCCCGGCCACCTGCCGGGTCGGCCGCACCCGGGTCCGCTACGCCTGCCGCACCGAAGGCACCTGGAAGGTCACCCGGTCGGGCAAGACGCTGGGCACCGGAACGCTGCCCGGTTCGGGCCTGTACCCGGGTCCGGGCACCTACGACATCAGCGCCACCGTCCGGGTGCGGTCCACGCCCGCCGGTGTCGACCTGAAGGGCACGCTGCAGGCCACCGTGGCGCTGACCGCGCCCAAGGCGAAGGCGACGCACTCCGTCACCGTCGACAACGCCGTGCTGCGCCGCAACGCCACGACCACCGTGACCTACACGATCCGCCGGGACAGCGCCGAGGGTGACGGCAACGCGCGGCTGGGGATGATCGGCCAGGCGGGCACCGGTCTGCGGATCAGCACGGCCGACAAGCGCTGCGTCAACCCGCTGGTGGGGCGGTACCCGTCGAAGACCCGGCTGGCGCACTCCCTGGACTGCACGGTCACGGAGCTGCAGCCCGGCCACCCGGAGACGCTGAAGGTCCGCTTCACGGTCGGGGCGAAGTGCTCCACGGTGGTGTCGAAGCTCGGCTACTGGGTGCCCAAGGGCCAGGACATGTTCACCGGGAACATGCTGGCGGGGCCGACGCTGACCTGCCGCTAGATCAGGTCCAGTGCCTGTTCCCAGGCGAGGTCGGGACGGCCGCCGTCGGGCAGGACCTCACCGGTGTACCGGTCGCCGAAGCGGACGCCCATCCCGCGCAGCCGTTCCAGGCTGTCCCGGTAGGCGGGATGGGCGGCCAGCGCGTCGGCGACGCAGGGCAGGACGGCGACCGGTATGCCCAGGCCCGCCGCCTCGCACAGGGTGCCGAGCGCGAGGGTGTCGGCGATGCCGGCCGCCCATTTGTTGACGGTGTTGAAGGTGGCGGGGGCCACCACGACGGCATCCGGCGGCGGGAAGGGGCGGGGTTCCGCCGGTGTGCGCCAGGCCGATCTGACGGGCCGGCCCGTCTGTGCCCGCACGGCCTCGCTGTCGAAGAAGCCGCTCATGGCGACCGGAGTGGCGATGACGCCGACCTCCCAGTTCCGTTCCTGGGCGGCACCGATCAGTTTGCTGACACCCGCGGCGGTCCCGGCCGCGCAGACGACGACGTAGAGGAAGGGCTTCTCGGCCTGTTCGGTCATCCGGGAACCCTACTGAACGAAATCGCTACCGGACCGGGAAGGACCGCCCTCGCTCGGCCTCGGGGCGCGGGCCGTGGATGCGGCGCTGCCGCTGCTCGATGGGTACGTCGTTGATGCCGGCCTCCCGCCGGGTCATCAGGCCGTGCTCGTCGAACTCCCACAGTTCGTTGCCGTAGGAGCGCCACCACTGCCCGTCGGCGTCGTGGCACTCGTACTGGAAGCGGACGGCGATGCGGTTGCCGTCGAAGGCCCACAGGTCCTTGCGCAGCGCGTAGTCCAGCTCGCGCCGCCACTTGGCGGTGAGGAACGCGACGATCTCGGCGCGGCCGGTGACGAAGGTGTCGCGGTTGCGCCAGACGGAGTCCTCGGAGTAGGCGAGCGCCACCTTGTGCGGGTCGCGGGTGTTCCAGGCGTCCTCGGCGGCCTGGACCTTCTGCGCGGCGCTCTCGCGGGTGAACGGCGGCAGGGGCGGACGGTCGGCCATGGTCTCCTCCTTGGTTCGGCAGCCCGGAGAACGAGCGTTCTCCGGGTGCGCTGCTACGGTAGGAGAACGCTCGTTCTCCGTCAAAGGGCGCGCCAGGAGCAGGTCGACGACCTCGTCGAGGAGGCATGGGGAGGCATGGTGTCGCCGATGGACAGCGCGGCCGCCCGGGACAGGGCGCTCGACGCCGCCGAGGAGCTGTTCTACGCCCGGGGCGTGCAGTCCGTGGGCATGGACGAACTGCGCGGCGCCTCAGGAGTCTCGCTCAAGCGCCTCTACCAGCTCTTCCCCGCCAAGGAGCAGCTGGTCGCGGCCTACCTGGCACGGCGGGACGCGCGCTGGCGCGGGCGCCTCGCGGAGCACGTGGAGCGGCAGCGGGACCCGCGGGAGCGGATCCCGGCCGTGTTCGACTGGCTGGAGGGGTGGTTCGGCGAGGGCGGCTTCCGTGGCTGCGCCTGGATCAACGCCTACGGCGAGCTGGGCGCCACCTCCGCCCTGGTCGCCGAGCAGGTGCGCGCCCACAAGGAGGCGTTCCGGGACTACCTCGCCTCGCTCGTGGCGGACGCCGGCCTGCCCGCCGCGCTCACCGGCCCCCTCTTCCTGCTCGCCGAGGGGGCGATGGTGACGGCCGGCATCACGGGGACCACCCGGCCGGCGGCCGAGGCCCGCGAGGCGGCGCGGACCCTGCTGGCGGCCGCCGGTCCGGGCGGGGCCGGCCGTCCTAGGACAGCCTGATCGCGCTCACCGGGCAGGCGCGGGCCGCCTCCCGGACCATCGGGTCGCCCGCGCCGTCCTCCCGCCCGGGCAGCAGGGTGCTGTAGCCGTCGTCGTCCTGGGTGAAGACGCCCGGTGCCGCCAGCGCGCACTGGCCGGCCCCGATACAGACGTCCTTGTCGATGTCGATGTGCATGAGCAGAGCCTCTTACCAGGTCACGGGGAGTTCCAGCATCCCCTGGATCGTGTCGCCGCGCTTGAAGGGGACCTCCTCGGCCGGGACCGCGAGGCGCAGCCCCGGCAGCCGGGCCAGCAGGCCGCCCAGGGCGATCTCCAGCTCCGCGCGGGCCAGGTTCTGTCCCAGGCACTGGTGAATGCCGAAGCCGAACGCCACGTGGTGGCGGGTGGGCCGGTGGAAGTCCAGGGTGTCGGGGTCGTCGTAGAGGACCGGATCGCGGTTGATCACCGAGGTCGAGAAGAGCACGCCCTCGCCGGCCCGGATGGTGGTGCCGGCGATCTCGATGTCCTCCAGCGCCACCCGCGCCAGCCCCTCCGCGATGGACAGCATCCGCATCAGCTCCTCCACGGCGGCGGGCAGCAGCGCCGGGTCTGCGCGCAGCTCGGCCAGCCGGTCGGGGTGCCGGAGCAGGGTGAAGGTGCCCAGGGAGATCATGTTGGCCGTCGTCTCGTGGCCCGCGACCAGCAGGATGAGGGCCAGCGCCACGAGTTCGGCGCGGTCCACCGTGCCGTCCCGCAGCCGGTGGTGGACGAGGTCGTCGAGAACGCCGTCGCCGGCCTCGGCCTGCTTCGCCTTGGCGTCGATGAGCCCGCCGAGGTACTCCTCCAGCCGGGCACGGGCCTGCACGGAGTCGGCCGCCCGCGGTCCGCGCAGCAGCCTGCGGGACTGCTCCTCGAAGAACTCGTGGTCGCGGTACGGCACTCCGAGCAGCCCGCAGATCACCATCGACGGCACGGGCAGGGCGAAGGCGGAGACCAGGTCGGCGGGCGGTCCCTGGGCGATCATCGCGTCCAGCAGCCCGTCCACGGTCCGCTGGATCCACGGCCGCAGCTCGGTCGCGCGTCTGACGGTGAACGACGGGATCATCATCCGCCGCTGGCGCTGGTGTTCGGGATCGTCCACGCCGAGCAGGGCCACCCGGCGGTCGCGGACGCCGGCGAACCGCTCCGCGGGGATGGGGAAGCCGGGGCGGCGGCGGTCGCTGGACAGGCGGGGGTCGGCGAGCAGGGCGCGGGCGGTGGCGTGGGCGGTGACCGCCCAGACCTCGCGGCCGTCGAACAGCGTGACGCGGGACAGGGATCGCCCGTCGCGCAGCGGCTCGTATCCGGTGGGCGGATGGTAGGGGCAGGAGCGGTCCTGCGGGAAGGCGACGGGATCGGCCGGGTTCGCCGGTCCGGTGCTGTCCGTCAGTTCCGTCATGGAAGACCTCGCAGACGAAGGAGTGCGTCGTGCCGATCTTCATTAGATGCCTCGGGCACCTATGAGGCGACGGCAAGTTCGGCCAGTTCGGTGACGCCGGGGATCTGGCCGAAGCCGAGCGGTCGCGGGGGCGGATTCCGGCCGCGGTGCGGCACGGGTCCGCCGGTCACGGCGGCCGGACGCTCTCGCCGGACGGGGCGCAGGCCCGCGCGGCGGCGAGACCGTCCTCGTACACATGGTCGCGCACGACCGGACCGCCCCGCACGGTCAGGTGCGGGGCGAAGCGCGCGGTGCAGGCGCGGCGGGTCGGTGCAGGCGCGGCGGGTCGGTGCCGCCGTCCGCCGGATGACGCCGAGCACGACCGCGTCCTCACGTCGACCAGGATCCTGTCGACGCTCGTGTCCACCCGCTCCGGCACGTGGTGCGCGGTCGGCTCCCGGTAGTGGGCGGCGGCGCGGGTGGACTGGGCGTGGCCGGTCGTCATGGTGGGGCAACTTCCCGTACGGGCCGCGGTCGGGACGGGATCGCGGAACCACCCGCACGGCCGCAGCGCGATTGGCCCAGAGGTCATCACCCCGCCGGCACAAGCGGACCGCAGTACGGATGATTCGTGGGGTCGCCGGTGTTGAATGCCGGTGGCAGACAGCCGTTGGACCGACGAAGGGGACGGATCCCATGCCTCTTGAGGGCGAGTACGAGCCCAGCCCGACGCAGTGGGTGCGCGAGCAGGTCGAGCTCTACGAGAGCTCCGGCGGGACGAAGGGCACCACGCTGCTGGACACCGGTATGCCGGTCGTCGTGCTGACCAGCCGGGGCGCGAGGAGCGGAAAGATCCGCAAGACGCCGCTGATGCGGGTGGAGCACGAGGGGACGTACGCGGTGGTCGCCTCCCAGGGCGGCGCGCCCAAGCACCCGGTGTGGTACTTCAACATCACCTCCGACCCGCATGTCGAGCTGCAGGACGGGCCGGTCAAGCGGGACATGAGGGCCCGTGAGGTCACCGGCGAGGAGAAGGCACGGTGGTGGGAGCGCGCCGTCGCCGCGTACCCGCCGTACGCCGACTACCAGAAGAAGACCTCGCGGGAGATCCCGGTCTTCGTGCTGGAACCCCTCGACGAGGACTGAGGGGAGCCCTTCGCGCCGGGTAACGGCGGGATTCAGAAAAATCCGCGCCGGCCAGGTGTGAACCCGCCCGGCGGCGGGCACCCGTGCGTCAGGCCCCGCCGCGTTCCCCCGTCGCGGCGGGGCTCTCCCGTGCCTCGCCCGCCGGCCGGTCGGTCACGTCCAGGAAGATCTGGTCGGCCTCGGGGAACGTCCGGGCCAGCGACCGTTTGATGCGTACGGCGACCTCCTCCACCCGCTCGCTCTCCAGACCCGGCACCAGGTCGATACGGGCGGCCACCAGGGTGGCGTCGAGGCCCATCTTCATCGTGAACAGCGCCTCCACGCTGTCGATCTCCGGCTGTGCCCGCAGCAGCGAGCGGATCCTGCCGCTCAGCTCCGGATCGGCGGCCTCGCCGATGAGCAGGTCGCGGGCGTCACGGCCGAGCCGGTAGGCCACGTACACCAGCAGGACGCCGATCGCCAGCGAGGCGGACGCCTCCCAGGCGACCTGCCCGGTCACCAGGTGCAGGGCCATCCCGGCGAGGGCGAGCGTCACGCCGAGCACCGCCGTGCCGTCCTCGGCGATCACCGTGCGCAGCGCCGGGTCGCCCAGTGAGCCGAGACCGCCCTGCCGGCGCGCCTGGTGCAGGGCCCGCAGCAGCGAGACGCCCTCGGCGAGAAGGGCCACGCCCAGCACGCTCAGGCCCGCGACATAGCCGCTGAACGTCTCCGTGGTGCCCTGGCGCAGTGCCTCGGCGCCCTGGAAGAAGGAGAAGCAGCCGCCCATGACGAAGATGCCGACGGCGGCGAGGAGCGACCAGAAGAAGCGTTCCTTGCCGTAGCCGAAGGGGTGCCGTGCGTCCGCGGGGCGGCGGCTGCGGCGCAGCGCGGCCAGCAGGAACACCTCGTTGAAGCTGTCGGCGACGGAGTGCGCGGCCTCGGACAGCAGCGCGGGCGAACCGGCCAGGACACCGCCGACGGCCTTGGCCACGGCGATCACCAGGTTGGCGGCGAGCGCCACCAGCACGGTGACCCTGGTGTGCCGGTCGGCCCCGGAGCCCCTGCCCGGCGTCCCGCGACTCTGTGGGGAGGATGTCCCGCTCACGTAACGCCGACTGCCCGGGCGCGGGCGGATCACACCGTGCGCACGGCGGAAAACGGGGAACGCGGTGCGAACGGGTGGCCCCCGGGAACCGGCCCGCATGAGGGCCGGCCGGCGAGGAAGAAGTGACACATGGCCAAGACAAAGAAGAAGAAGCTTCCCTTCGTCTACCAGCCCATCGGTTTCCTGCTCAGCTGGACGGGCGGCGCACTGGCCGGTGTCGCCTTCCGGAAGGCGTGGATGGCGCTGCGGCACGAGGAGGAGGCCCCGGACGCGCTGGACCAGGACCGGGGGTGGGGGGAGATTCTGCTGGCCTCGGCCGTGCAGGGGGCGATCTTCGCGGTGGTGAAGAGCGCGGTGGACCGTGCGGGGGCGAAGGCGATCGCCCGGTCCACGGGGGTGTGGCCGGTGGCCTCCGAGGAGGGGGAGGGGGATTGAGCCGCACACCGGCCCAGCCCCGCGCCCGTACGGGACGCTTCAGTCGTCCACGAGCCACTCCCCCTCGCGCATCAGCTCCCTCCCCCTCAGTTCGTTCTCCTCGCGCCATGCCTGGACGCGCTGGGGAAGGACCCTGAAGTACAGGTAGCGGGTGGCGAGTTGGCGGGGGTCGAAGCCGGTCTTGCCGGCGAAGACCTCGGCGTCCTCCTCGGGGAGGTCCTCCGGGGTCACCGACTGGACGGTGCCCTCGATCACGACGACGTCCCGGGTCGGGCCGAGGCCGAGGCGGGTCCGGCCGGTGGCGACGAGGTTGCGGCCGGTGGGGCTGTCGGCCGGGGTGGCGATCAGCAGGGTGGCGCCGTCCCACACGAAGGACAGCGGCACGAGGTAGGGGGCGGCGCCGTCGGGTCCGGCGGTGGCGACCCACACGTCGACGTCGTTCTCCAGCCGGTGGAGGGTGTCCTTCTTGCGCTCTGCGGCGGTGCGGGCGGGCGGTGGGGTCATGGCGTACGGCCTCCTCGGGATCCGGATCCCGTCCAGTGTGGCCGCCGGCCCCCGCTCCCCGCACGAATGTGATCAAGGCGTGTCCGGGCGGCCGTCAGCAGCAGGTCCAGGGCGGCCGGGTAGGAGCTGGAGCGCATGCTGACGACGAGATGGGGGACGGTGGCCGCGATGTGCGGGTGGGTCTCGGCGGGCAGCCGGCCGTAGATGCTCCGCCACACGTCCGCCTCTGCCTCGCGCGCGGCCCGGGGCAGCGCGGTGCCCGCGGAGTCCAGGGCGCCGAAGGCGAGGGCCTGGTCGACGAACGCGTGGTAGATCCCCACGGCCTCCGGGTCCGGGAATCCGGCCTCGCGCAGCACGCCGAGGACGCTCTCCACGGCCTGGATCTCATGGGCGCGCCCGGTGACCCGGTGGGCGCTGAGCATCGCCGCACGGGGGTGCGCGAGCGCCCCGGCGTGCATGCGCAGGCCCAGATCGCGCAGGTCGGCCACCCAGTCGCCGCTCGGCCGCCAGGTCCGCAGGGTACGGCCGATCAGCTCGTCGGCGATGGCCAGCATCAGGTCGTCGGTGTGCCGGAAGTACCGGTAGAGGGAGCTGGGGTCGGCGCCGAGGGCCCGGCCGAGGCGGCGTACCGACAGCGCGTCGGCGCCGTGCTCCTCGATCAGCCGGAGGGCGGTCTCCACGATCCGTTCCTCGGACAGCACCACGCCCTGTTTGGTGGGGCGGCGGCGCTGCCGGGCGGCGGGCGGGACGACACGGTCGGTCATGGAGGCCTCCCTGGGGTGTGCCCGTGTGCCCGGCACCTTATGACAACACCGTTGACCTGTTAAGTGCCCCGGCAGTTTCATTTCCGGTCACCGGGGCCGTCCGGGGCCCCGCGGTGCGAGCGGAGAACCGGCCATGAGCGACAGACCTCTCGGCGTCGATCCCCCTGCGCGGCATGAACTGCGCAGGTCCCTGAGCGTGGTGGACGGCGTGGCCGTCGCCGCCTCCAGTACGGCCGCCACGACCAGCATCGGCATCGGGCTCGGCGTGACCGCGGGCGTGGTCGGCCCGCATCTGCCGGCCATCATGCTGCTGGCGTTCCTGCCCGTCCTGGGGATCGCCGGGGCCTACTCGCGGCTGAACCGGGTGGAGCCGAACGCGGGCAACGGCTATGTGTGGGTGGGCCGTTCGCTCAGCCCCTGGCTCGGTTTCATGGTGGGCTGGGTGAACGTCGTGGCGAGCGTGGCGTTCCTCGCCTACACGACGGCGGTGACCGGTTCGGCGCTGCTGCAGCTCGCCGGTGAGGCCGGGCTGCACCGGATCGGCTCGCTCGGTCTCGACCCGGGCTCGACCGCGCAGACCACGGCGGTCGGGATCGTCGTCCTGGCCGCCGTCACCCTGACCGCCGTGACCGGTGTCCGCACCGCGGCCCGGCTGCAGTCCGGGCTGCTGGTCTTCGAGTACGTGGTCCTGCTCGGCTTCTGCGGCTACGGCATCGTGACCGGACCGCACTCCTTCAGCCTCTCCTGGTTCGACCCGTTCGCGATCCCCTCGGCGACCGCGCTGGCGCAGGGCCTGCTGCTGTCGGTGTTCTGCTACTGGGGGTTCGAGGCGGCGTTCACCGTCAACGAGGAGGTGCGGGACCCCCAGGACGCCTCCCGGGCCGGGACCATCACCCTGGTGACGATGCTCGGACTGTTCCTGCTCGGCTCGGTCGCCTTCCAACGGGTGCTGTCGCAGGGCGAGTTGGCCGGTCATGGCGCGCAGGGGCTCGCGTACTACGGCGACCGGCTGGCGGATCAGCCACTGGCCGCGCTGCCGCTCGTCGCCCTGATGTTCTCGGCGGTGGCCTCGCTGCAGGCCGGGGTCATCCCGACGGCGCGCGGGATGTTCGCGATGAGCCGGGACCGTACCCTCGGGCCGGTGTGGTCCAGGGTGAGTGCCCGGTACGGGACTCCGGCGGCCGGGACGCTGCTGATCGGGGCACTGGCCGTGGTGGTGGCGGCGGGTGCGCTGGTGATCCCGCGGCTCGCCGACATGATCGACGCGATCGTGAACGCGGTCGGCATCGTGGTCGCCCTGTCCTACGCGCTCACCGCGCTGGCGGCCGCCGTGCGCTTCCGTTCGCTGCTGCGGGAGGACTGGCGGCAGGGCGTGCGGGCGGTGCTGCTGCCCGCGCTCAGCGCGCTGGTCCTGCTGGGCCTCGGCGGCTATCTCGGCTGGTCCTTCTACACCTCCGCCGACCATCTCGAACTCCGCGCGGACAACGGCTGGTTCCTGCTGCTGATGCCGGTCGCGATGATCGTGTCCGGGTTCGCGGTGGCCGCCTGGGCCAGATGGGTGCGCAGGTCGCCGTACTTCCGCACCGGGGCGGGCACCGACGCCGACTCGCCCGCGCTGCTGACCACCTCCAACTGACCTGACAGGAAGAGCATCATGCACGCTGATCTCCTCTTCACCGGCGGCCCCGTCCTCACCCCGGACGGCCGTACGGCCACCGCCGTGGCCGTCACCGGGGACCGGATCACCGCCGTCGGACACGACGAGCTGCGGGAACTCGCCGGGCCGCGCACGGAGGTGGTCGACCTCGCGGGACGGCTGCTGCTGCCCGGCTTCCAGGACGCCCATGTCCATCCGGTACCGGCGGGCCTGGAGCTGGCCCAGTGCGATCTGTCGGGCCGGGCGACGGCCGAGGAGACCCTGGCCGCCGTACGGGCGTACTCCGAGGCCCACCCGGAGCGGGAGTGGATCCTCGGCGGGGGCTGGTCGATGGAGGCGTTCGCCGGTGGTACGCCGACGAAGGAACTGCTGGACGCGGTGGTACCGGACCGGCCGGTGTACCTGCCCAACCGCGACCACCACGGGGCCTGGGTCAACAGCCGGGCGCTCGAGCTGGCGGGCATCGGCCGGGACACGCCCGACCCGGCCGACGGGCGGATCGAGCGGGACGCCGCCGGGGAGCCGAGCGGCACGCTGCAGGAGGGCGCGATGCAGCTGGTGGGCCGGCTCACCCCGCCCGCCACACCGGCCGACCGGCTGGCCGCGCTGCTGCACGCCCAGCGGCATCTGCACGCGCTCGGCATCACCGCCTGGCAGGACGCGCTGGTCGGCGACTTCCTCGGCATGGACGACCCGGCCGAGGCGTACCGTACGGCGGCGCGGGACGGCTCGCTCACCGCCCGGGTGCGGGGCGCGCTGTGGTGGGACCGGGAACGCGGCGCCGAGCAGATCCCCGAACTGGTGGAGAAGCGCGCCGAGTTGAGCCACGGACGGTTCCGTGCCGGTACGGTGAAGCTGATGCTGGACGGGGTCGCCGAGAACGGTACGGCCGCGTTGCTGGATCCCTATCTGGACCGCTGCGGGTGCGCGACCGCCAACCGCGGCAAGAGCTTCATCGATCCGGGGCAACTACCCAAGTACGTCACGGAGTTGGACGCCCTCGGTTTCCAGTGCCACTTCCACGCGCTGGGCGACCGGGCCGTACGCGACGCGCTGGACGCGGTCGAGGCGGCCCGCGCCGCGAACGGGCCGAGCGACACCCGGCCGCATCTGGCACACCTCCAGGTCGTGCACCCGGACGACGTGCCCCGGTTCGCCCGGCTCGGCGCCACCGCGAACATCCAGCCGCTGTGGGCCGCGCACGAGCCGCAGATGGACGAGCTGACGATCCCCTTCCTCGGGCCCGAACGGGCCGCCCGGCAGTACCCGTTCGGCGCGCTGCTGCGCTCGGGGGCCCGGCTCGCGGCGGGCAGCGACTGGCCGGTGAGCAGTCCCGATCCGCTCCAGGGCGTCCATGTCGCGGTCAACCGGGTCGAGCCGGGCGGCAGCGGCCCGGTGTTCCTGCCCGAGGAGCGGCTCGGCCTCGCGGACGCGCTGACGGCGTACACGGCCGGGTCCGCGTACGTGAACCATCTGGACGGCACCGGCCGGGTGGCCGTCGGCGCGCTCGCGGATCTGGTGGTGCTGGACCGCGATCCCTTCGCCGGGCCGCCGGAGGCGATCGCGGAGACGGGCGTGGCGCTCACCTACGTGGGGGGTGAGCGGGTGTACGGCGCGGAGTGATCCGGCGCGTTCAGCGGGCCGCCTGCTGGAACGTCCGCCGGTAGGCCTGCGGGGACACGCCGATCGCCGCGTGCAGGTGCTGGCGCAGCGAGGCACCGGTGGCGAAGCCCACCTCGGCGGCGATCCGGTCCACCGGCAGGTCGCTGGACTCCAGCAGGTGCCGGGCGCGGGCGACGCGCTGCTGGATCAGCCAGCGGCCGGGGCTGAGACCGACCTCGTCGTTGAAGCGGCGGGCGAAGGTGCGCAGGCTCATCCGGGCGTGGCCGGCGAGGTCGGACAGGGTGAGCGGCTCGTCCAGGCGCTCCAGGGCCCAGGTACGGGTCGCGGCCGTGCTCGCCGCGCCGCTGACGGGGACGGGCTGCTCGATGTACTGGGCCTGGCCCCCGTCCCGGAACGGCGGGACGACACAGCGGCGGGCGACGGAGTTGGCCAGCTCGCTGCCGTGGTCGGTGCGGACGATGTGCAGGCAGATGTCCACGCCGGAGGCGGCTCCGGCGGAGGTGAGGACGCGGCCGTCGTCGACGAACAGGACGTCCGGGTCGAGGTCGACCTGCGGGAAGCGGCGGCGGAAGTGGTCGGCCACCTGCCAGTGGGTGGTGGCGCGGCGGCCGTCGAGCAGGCCCGCCTCGGCGAGCACGAACGCGGCCGTGCAGATCGAGACGATCCGGGCGTCCGGGCGGATGCGGGCGAGGGCCGCGGAGACCTCGTCCGGCAGCCCGACGGGGATGTATTCGGGCGGCATCGAGGTCACCACCACCGTGTCCGCCGTTTCGAGGACCTCCGGACCGTGGGCGACGCCGACCGTGAAGTCGGCGCTGGTGCGCACCGGGCGGCCGTCGACCGTGCAGGTCAGCACCTCGTAGTGACCGTCGGCGGCGCCGAGGATGCGGCTGGGGATGCCCAGCTCGAAGGGGTAGGCGCCGTCGAGGGCCAGGACGACCACCCGCTCCGGGCGTCGGTTGAGCAGCTGCATGTCGGCCATGGCACGATCCTATCGAAGCTTGGCAATCATGCCATTTCCCGGGTGGGGCGGCTCCCGGCAGGCTGGGTGACCATGAGCGATGAGAACACGATGCGAGCCATCAACCAGGACGTCCTCGGCGGTCCCGAGGTGCTGCGGGAAGTACGGGTGGAGCGGCCGCAGCCCGGCCCCAACCAGGTGCTGGTCCGGGTGCGGGCGGCCGGGGTCAACCCCACCGACTGGAAGCACCGGGCCACCGGGGGCTTCCTCGGCAAGCCGCCGTTCGTCCTCGGCTGGGACGTGTCCGGGGAGGTCGTGGAGACCGGGGTCGGTGCGGCCGCGTTCCGGCCCGGCGACGAGGTCTTCGGCATGCTGCCCTATCCCTACGGCCACGGCTCGCACGCCGAGTATGTGATCGCCCCGGTCCGCGCCCTGACGCACAAGCCCGCCTCGATCGACCACACCCAGGCGGGCGCGCTGCCGCTGGTGTCCCTGACCGCCTGGCAGGCGCTGACCGAGCACGCCGATGTACGGCCCGGGCAGCGGGTGCTGATCCACGCGGCGGCCGGCGGGGTCGGGCATGTGGCGGTGCAGATCGCCAAGGCGCGCGGCGCGTATGTGATCGGCACGGCGAGCGCGGGCAAGCACGACTTCCTGCGGGAGATCGGCGTGGACGAGCCGGTCGACTACCGGACGACCGACGTCACCGAGGCGGTCCGGGACGTCGACGTGGTCCTGGACACGCTCGGCGGGGACACCTCCGTCGCGTCGCTGAAGGTGCTGCGGCCGGGCGGTGTCGTGGTGTCGATCCTGCCGGTGGGTTCGGCGGAGTTCCACACCGAGGCCGAGCGGCTCGGCGTACGGGCCGTGCGCATGCTGGTGGACGCCGACCGGACCGGGATGGAGAAGGTCGCGGAGCTGGCGGAGTCCGGGAAGCTGAGGGCGACGATCGCCGGGACGTTCCCGCTGGCCGAGGCCGCGAAGGCGCACGAGGTGGGCGACACCGGGCGGACCACGGGCAAGCTGGTCCTTCTGGTCGACTGAGCGCAAACACCCGGCCGGCCGGGCGGAGTTACCGGGCGACACGCTTCAAACCCGAAGACATATGTCAACCGAACATGCTCAAATTCCTTCCATCGAGGGTAACTTGACGATCGGGAGACCGTCGTCCGGGCGCGGGTGGGAGGTGATGCCGTCGTGCGAGACGAGCCTGCACCCCTCACCCGTCACCTCCGTGTGTACGAGCACCGGGCGCACACGGTGCTGGAGCTGCGGGGCGAGATCGACCTGGTCTCGGCGACGGAGATCGGCCCGTGCCTGGACCGGGTCACCGGCAGACCCGGGGCACGGGTCGTCATCGACCTGCGGTCGGTGGAGTTCTTCGACTGCTCGGGGCTGCGGCTGCTGTACCGGGCCCGCGCCCGGGTGCTGGACGGCGGCGGGCAGCTGCACCTGGTGTGCACGCATCCGCTGACGCTGCGCGTCTTCCGGGTCACGGGCCTGTCCCGGCTGCTGCCCCCGCACCCGACCGTGGACGCGGCGCTGGCTACGACTGCTCGAACAGGGCGCTGACCGATTCACCGTTGTGGATGCGCCGTACCGCCTCGGCGAGGGCCGGGGCGATGGAGAGCACCCGCAGCTTGCCGGTGTGCTCGGCGTGCTCCTCCGCCATGGGCAGCGGCACGGTGTTGGTGCAGACGATCTCCAGCACGTCCGGCTGTTCGCTGAGCCGCTTCAGCGCGCCCGCCGCGAACAGCCCGTGCGTGCACGCCACCCGGATCGTGCGGGCGCCCAGCTCCCGCAGCCGGGACAGCAGTTCCAGCACCGTGCTGCCCTTGGCGATCTCGTCGTCCAGCACGATGACGTCCCGGCCGGTGACATCGCCGATGACGGAACTGATGCTCACCCGGTCCTCCGCGAAACGCTGTTTGGCGCCGGCCGCCACCGGGGCCCCGATGAGCCGGGCGAAGGCGGCGGCCTCCTTGGCGTTGCCGAGGTCCGGCGAGACGACGGTGGTGCGGGTCAGGTCGTACTGCCTGAAGTGCGCGGCGAGTTCGCGCAGCGCGTTCAGATGGTCGACCGGCACCGAGAAGAAGCCGTGCACCTGCGGGGAGTGCAGGGTCATGGCGAGCACCCGGCTCGCGCCCGCCGCCACCAGCAGATCGGCGACCAGCCGGCCGCCGATGGAGATGCGCGGCGCGTCCTTCTTGTCGGAACGGGCGTAGGAGTAGTGCGGCATGACGACGGTGATCCGGGCCGCGGAGGCGCCCCGGGCCGCGTCGCACATCAGCAGCAGCTCCACCAGGTGCTCCTGCACCGGCCGGACCAGCGGCTGGACCAGGAAGACGTCCCGCTCCCGGCAGTTGGCCTGGAGCTGCACCCCCAGACAGTCGTTGGCGAACCGGCTGACCCGGGTGGCGCTGAGGGGCACGCCGAGGTGGGCGCAGACCTCGCGGGCCAGGTCGGGGTGGGCACTGCCGCTGAAGACGGCGATGTCTCGCATGATCCGCTCCTCGCCCGGTCACTGCAGGACCGCCGATCATGCTACCGACCGGGGCCGCACCGGTAGAGGGCCTGGGCGGTCGCCGTCAGCGCGTCGCCGGGCGCGGTCGTGCCGCCGTAGGCCGAGGCCGGCACCTCGGTGCAGGCGGACCGCACCCAGACGGTGATCTGCGCGGCGGCCGTGTTCCCGGTGCGTGCGGACCCGGGTCCCGTGCCGCGACCGCCGCCCAGCAGCACGTACCGCACCTTGCCGGCGTCGACCAGCCGCCGGAACTGCGCCTGCGTGGGAAACGGCACCCGGCCGCTGAAGCCGCCGAGCGGCAGGACGTGCGCGCCGGTCGCCAGGATGTACGGCGACGCGGTGCTCCAGCTCCCGGCGGCGAACACATAGCCGGCGGAGCCCTGGTGCGCCCGGGTGTAGTCGAGCAGCCGGCGCTGGTCCGCGGTCAGTGAGCCGTTGCCGTCGGCGCCGCCGAAACCGCCCCGGCCGACGGATCCGCTCCGGCCGAAGCCGCGCGGACCGCCTCGGGCCGACTGCCCGAGGGCCCAGCCGCCGGTCCGGGCCGCCCAGCCGAACCGGCCCGGTCCCGAACGCGCCGCCCCGGGACCGCGGTTCATGGCGGGCGGGCCGACCGCTCCCATGGCGGAGGTGCGGTAGGCCGGGTCGAAGACCTGTACGGCCCACGCGCTCGGCGCGAGGAGCAGGGCGGCCAGCGCGGCGGCCGGCGCGGCGAGCGCCAGGCGGCCCGCGGCGCCCGGCCGTCCGGGCCGGGTGAGGAAGAGCAGCACCACGGCCGTGATGCCGAGCAGGGCCACCGCGGGGGCCAGCCAGGGCAGGAACCCCGGGAACCGGCTCGCGAGATACGCGCTCCAGGCGGCCGTCGCGGCGACCGCGCCCGGCAGGGCCCAGGCGCGGCGCCCGCCGGCCCGGTGGGCCCGCCACATCAGCACGGCGCCGGCGCCGGTGAGCGCGGCGAGCGGCACCGCGATCACGCCCATGTAGTACGTGTGACCGCCGACGCTGCCGGCGCTGAAGACCAGGAAGTACAGCGCGAGCCAGGTGGTCCACAGCACGTATCCGGCGCGCAGCCGGTCGGTGCGCGGCCGTCCCCGGCACCACAGCAGTCCGCAGACCGCGGCCACCGCGGCGATGGGGTAGAACCAGCCGGTCTGGGAGGCGAGCGGCGTACCGAACATCTTCGACCAGCCGTTCTGGCCGTCGCCGAACCCGCCGGCGGCCGTGGGCCGGGCGGATGCCGCTCCCCGGGCGCCGCCCCGGACGAGCCCGCCGCCCTGCGCGCCCCGCACACCGGCCGCGCCCCGCGCACCGGCCGCTCCGAACGCACCGGTGCCGCCGGACGCGCCGGTGCCGCGCATACCGGCGCCCCGGTGGTCGGTGCTCCCGGTGCCGGTGCCGCCCGCCCCGCCGAACGCGGGTCCGGTGCCGCCGTGGCCGCCTCCGCCGCCCTGGGTCGCGCTCACGCTGCCCGTGGAGGCCGCGCTGATGCCGAGCGAGGAGAAGCGGTTCAGGAAGTTGTAGCCGACCACCATGCTGAACGCGGAGTTGTTGGTGGTGCCATCCACGTACGGGCGGTCGCCCGCCGGGGTGAGGGTGACGGCGAGCATCCACGACGCCGACACGGCGGTCATCACCAGGGCGGACACACCGAGGTGCAGCACGCGCCGGCGCAGCGTGAGCGGTGCCGAGAGCAGGTATACCAGGGCGAGCGCGGGCAGTACGGCCCACGCCTCGAGCATCTTGGCCTGGAAGCCGAGGCCCACCCAGACACCCGCCGCCAGCAGCGGGCGCAGCCGGCCGTCGCGGGCGGCGCGCTGGGTGGCCTCGGCCGCCAGCAGCAGGCACAGCGTGAACGCCGGGTCCTCGACCGCGGTGCGGAACAACCCGACCGCCACGGGAGTCACCAGGAAGGCCGTACAGGCGATCAGCGCCGCCTGCACACCCGCCCAGCGGCGCACGAGGCGGTGGAGGACGAGCAGACTGGCCACCCCCTCCAGGACCTGCGGCAGGACCAGCGCCCAGGGATGGAATCCGAAAAGCCGCGCGGAGAGCGCCTGCGGCCACAGGAACCCCGGCAATTTGTCGAGCGTGATGGAATTCCCGGGGTCGAAAGAGCCGTAGAAGAACGCCTTCCAGCTCTCCGTCATGCTGCGGGCGGCGCTCGCGTAGAACGTGTGGTACTGGCTGTGGCCGATGCCCCAGCTGTAGAGAACGGCGGCGAGCACGGTGAGGAGAAGCAGCGCAGGGCGTGCGTACGCGGGCTCGTCCGCCGGTGACCGCCAGGGTGTGCGGCGGGTGGCACCGGGGGGCGCGGTTGCGTCGAGGACGTTCGTGGCCATGCGCAGCAGTGTTCGTCAACCGCGCGCCGCGACACCGCGGATGCGGCCCCCTTCAAGGAAACTCTCACCACCCCCAGGCCATCTCTTTAATCACACGACATGGAATTTGCATCGGAAAAGAGAGTTCCTTACCCGTCACAGGATTCCGCGATACACAGGAATCCGACAGCTGGCGCACAGCCGGCCGTCAGCCGCCGAGCACCGCCGGCAGGGCCAGCGCCCCCAGCACCGTGGCGCCCATCAGCAGCCAGGCCACGTAGTCGCCGACGTGGCCGGACTGCAACCGGCGCAGCGGCCGCGCCCAGTCCGGGGCGGCGGTCCAGTGCGGGCGGGTCACCGCGAGGCCGGCGAGACCCACGGCCAGCACGGTGGAGGCCAGACCCAGCAGGACACCGTGCGCCGTCCACTGCGCCGGGGCCTGGGCGCCGCCCGATCCGGCCTCGTTGACGGAACGGGCCACCAGGTCACCGAATCCGGGGATGGCTCCGACGGCGAGGGCGGCGGCGAGCAGCACGGCGGGGACCGTCGTCATGGTGTCCGGGATCCGGCTCAGCGGACCGGTCGTCTCGGGCTCCTCCTCCGATCCGCTGGTCTCCAGGTCGGCGTCGGCGTCCTCGGGGCGCGGCCCGAGGCCCCGGAACACGCGGGCGGTGACCCGCAGCACGGCGCCGCCGGTGATCGCGGAGGCGACCACGTACACCACGGTGAGCGGGCCGCCGACCGCCTCCTCGCTGACCGCCTTGCCGAGACCCGTACCGAACGGGGGCAGTCCCGCGAGACCGAGGCCGCCCACGGCGAACATCACGGCCGTCGCCCGCAGTTCGCGGGCCCGGCCGTACAGCGTGTGCTCGTCGAGGCAGCCGTACCGGTCGAGCAGGACGCCCGCGCAGGCGAACAGCGCGGCCTTCACTCCGGCGTGCCCGAGGATGTAGAGGGCGACCCCGTCGTCGCCCTGCGGAGTGAGGATGCCGAGGCCCACGAGGAACAGACCGGTGTGCGAGATGGTGGAGTACGCCAGGAGCCGCTTGATGTGCCGCTGGTACCAGCACATGACGGCGCCGGTCGCGGCCGTGAGCGTGCCGAGCGTGACCAGGGCCCGGGTCAGATCGGTGGCGGGGATGCCGCCGGGTCCGGCGAAGACGGTGCCGTACACCCGCCAGACGCCGTAGGAGCCGAGTTCGACCATCACCCCGGACAGCAGCATGCAGACCGGGGTGGGGGCGACGGCGTGGGCGTCCGGGAGCCAGAAGTGGAAGGGCACGGCGGCCGCCTTCACCAGCAGGCCGGTCAGCACGAGGACGAAGGAGGCGAGGACCAGCGCGTCCGCTCCGCCGTGCCCCGCCGCCGCGTCCAGACCGCGTCCGATCTTCGCCATGGCCAGCTCGCCGGTACGGGCGTACAGCAGGGCGATGCCCGTCAACATGGCGTACGCGCCGAGGGAGTTGACGACACCGAAGGTCAGGGCGCCCTGTACGGCCTTCGGGTCGTCGATGCGGTAGCCGGTGAGCGCGTAGGCGGTGACGCTCATCAGCTCGAAGAAGACGAACGCGTTGAACAGGTCGCCGGCGATGGCGAACCCGCACATGCCGCCCTGGAACAGCAGCATCAGCGCGGTGAAGGCGCCGGGATGTCCGCGTGGCGGTTCGTCGAAGTAGCGCCAGGAGTAGGCGAGCGCGGCCAGCGTCAGCAGGGACACCAGCGCGGCCATGCCGAGCGAGGGGCCGTCGCCGACCACGACGATGCCGACGCTCTCGCCGCCGGCGGGCAGCCAGCCGCCGACCCACTCCACCATCGGCGGCGAGGAGTTCAGGAGCAGCACCAGCGCGAGGGCGGCCGTACCGCCGGAGATCACGAAGCCGGTGAGCTCGGCGGCGATCCGCGGCAGACGGCGGCCGGTGGCCACCAGCAGGGCGGCGCCGAGCAGGGGGATCGCGACGAGCAGCGGAAGGAGGTGGTGCATCAGCCGCGCAGCTCCCGCAGTTCGTCGGGATCGACGGTGCCGTGCCGTTTGGCGATCTGCAGCACGAGGGCGAGCAGCAGCGCGGTGACGGTGGCGCCGACGACGACGTCGGTGAGGGTGAGCGCCTGCACGATCGGGTCGACCACCGGCCGGGAGCCGGGCTTGATGTCGGAGAAGACGGGTGCGGTGGCGCCGCTGCGGTAGCCGACCGCCAGCAGCAGCACATAGGTGGAGGACTGGCAGACCGCGAGACAGCCGACGGCGTGGATGAGGTTGCGGCTGGTGGCGAGGCCGTAGCAGCCGGTCAGGAAGACGTAGGCGGCGACCAGGTAGGGAAGGACGTGCATCACGGTGCTCAACTCCCGTGCTCCTCCTCGATCTCGACGGCCTGGTCGAGGAAGTTCGCGAGCAGCACGACGACCGCGCTCGCCACCTCCATGCCGATGGCCGCGTTCAGCAGGGGGACGGTGCCGCCGGAGGACAGGGTGTTGAAGGTGCCGTACGGCAGCAGCGTGTTGGCCAGGAAGGCAGTGCCCGCCAGGAGACCGGCGATGCCCAGCACGAGGTAGGAGGAGACCGCGACCGCGTCGGAGGCCTCGAAGACGGCGAGCGGGCGGACGCGTTCCAGCGCGCGGTAGTCGGCGCCGAGGTACAGCAGGTGCAGCGCGGTCGCGGCGACGACCCCGCCCTGGAAGCCGCCACCGGGGCTGAGCTGGCCGTGGGCGATGACGTACAGGCCGGTGACCAGGGCGACGGGCAGCGCGATCAGGGTGTAGCGGCGGACCGGCCGGGCCACCTCGGCGGGTCGCGGCTGCGCCCGGTGCTCGTCGCGGGCCTGGCGCAGCAGCACCACGCAGCCGAGGACGGCGGCGAACAGGATGGTCATCTCGCCGAGGGTGTCGTGGGCGCGCTGGTCGAAGTTGACGGAGGCGATGGTGTTGGCGGTGTGCCGGGTGAGGGAGGCGTGTACGGCCCGGGTGCCGTACGGATGGCTCCGGCCGCCGAAGCCGGGCAGGTCCAGGCAGGCGGCGACGAGCAGGGCGGCCAGGCCGGCGCCGCCCACGGCCAGCAGGGCGAGGCGCAGCCGGTTCACCGCGCACCGCCCTTCGAGCCGTCCTCGGCGCGGCCACGGCGTCTGACCTTGCGCACGCTCAGCATGATCAGCAGCGGGGTGAGCGCGGAGCCGACGGCCAGCTGGGACAGGCCGACGTCCGGGGCCTGGAACACCGTGAACAGCACCGCGAGGAAGGATCCGAGCACGGACAGCACCAGTGCCTGGCGTGCGGGGTCGCGCTGCGCCACGGCGGCGGTGGCGGTGGCGGCCATGAGCAGCAGCGCCACGACGATCACCGCGTCGTCCATGCCACACCTCCGCCCTGTCCGGCTGACGGCATGTCAGCCCTCGTGTGCCAGCGGGTCGGTGTTTTCGGGGATCGGAGGCGGGGCCGCGGGTCGGCCGACGCGGGCGTGCGATCCCGGCGGGGGTGCGTCGCGCGCCACGCGTGTGCGGTTCGGCTGCGGGACTGTGCCGTGGCTGCTGCGCCGGTGCGGAGCGCGCGGGGCCGCACAGGCCCGTCAGTCCGCCGGTACGCCGGCGACTCCGAGGGCACGACTGCCGTGGCGTACCCCGGCGTCCGACCCGCGAGCGCATGCCGGTCGGCGCACCCCCGCAGCCGCCCCACGACCACATCCGCCGGCCCGCACCTGCGCGGTCGCAGCACGAACACGCCTTCAACACCCGAGCCCTGCGAGCACCGCGCACCCGCACCCGCACCCGCACCCGCACCCGCCATCACCTGACCGCCCGATCCCCGCGCATACCCATCCGCCATCGCCCGACCCGGCGACCGCCGCACAACCACACCCGCCATCGCCCGACCCGGCGACCGCCGCACAACCACACCCGCCATCGCCCGACCCGGCGACCGCCGCACAACCACACCCGCCGTCGCCCGACCCCGCGACCGCCGCGCGCCCACGCTCCCCGCCCCGCCGACCAGCCGCACGCCCGCGGGCACACCCGCCACCCTGCGACCCAGCGGCCACCACCACGCGCCCGTACCCGCATCCGCACCCGCACGGTCAGCTGTCACCGCCCGCCCCCTCGGCCGGCCCGCGGCCGTGCCCCCCTTGGCTTCGCCCCGGCGCATGTCAGCCACCGCGCACCCCCCGGAATCCACCGGACAGGGCTCGTGAGGCGATCACGTTGCCGGAGATCAGGAGGGCGCCGATGACGAGGAGCTTCACCATGGCGCGGCCGGGACCGGTGGCGGCGCAGACGGCTGCGACGACGGCCGCGCTCAGTGCGGCGGCGGTCCACGTCAGCCCCCAGGCGCTCGGCCGTTCGCCTTCGAGGTCGTCCGAGAGCAGCCGGGCGAAGACGAGCGTGCCGACCGGGCCGAGCAGTGCCAGCAGCAGGGCGAGGTCGACGTAGGCCGGGCGGCCGTAGCCCTGGGAGAGCAGCAGCAGGGCCGGGCACAGGGCCGGGGTGGTCATGTTCTGGGCGACGACCCGGCGGGCCGGGGGGCCGGTGGTGACGCCCCACAGGGCGGCCGCCCCTCCCCCGCCCAGTTCGACGGTCGCCGCGAGGATCCAGCCGTTCACCGCCAGGTCACCGCCCGTCGGCCGGCCCGGGCCAGCAGCGCCCCGACCGCCGCCGCGCTCGCGCCCACGACCCGTTCCAGGGTGTCGACCGAGGTGATGAACACCAGCCACAGCAGGGCCAGCGCGCCCCACCAGAGGAGGAGTTCACCGACGACGAGGAGGGCCGTGCGGGGAGCCGTACGCCGGGTCATCCGCCACCTCCTCGGTCCGCTCTGCACGCATGTGCGGCGATGTGTCCGATGCGCCGCTCGGGGCATCCAAGCACCGCCGGGCCCCCGAGGGGCGGCGGCACGCGGGTCCGCAACCGGAGTGCCCCGGGAGCGTGAACGGAAACGCCACCCGGTCCCCGAAGCCGTGCGGGTGGCGGCATCCCGGTCCCGTCTCGGGGTAACCGCCCCATGACAAGGGCGAGTTCACCTCGGGAGGACCCCATGGCCCGTGCCGTCCCACGCCTGCCCGGATTGCTGAGCGGTTCCGGGAAGCGGGCGCCGGCCGGGAACAACCGCCGGCCGGCCGCGCGGCACGCTCTTCCCCTGCTGGTGCGGGTGCCGGCGATACTGGCCGCCTTCGTGTGCATGGTGGCGTTCGCCGTCGTCCTGGCCCGGATCACCCTGGCGCCGTCGCCCGCCTCGGCGCATCTGACGCACAGCAACCTGCACCCGGGCCGGTCCCTGCGGCTCTACCTGGAGCAGGCGCGGACGCTGGACGCGGTGCGGCAGATCGGCGGCAACGTGCTCCTGGGCGGCCCCTTCGGGGTGCTGGTGCCGGTCCTCGCCCCGCGCGCCCGCGGGGTGCTACGGGTGCTGACGCTCACGGCGCTGGTGATGCTGACCGTGGAGCTGGTGCAGGGGGCGCTGATCACCGGACGGGCCTTCGACATCGACGACGTCCTCCTCAACACCGCCGGGGCGCTGCTGGGCTGGCTGCTGCTGGGACGACGACTCGGGCGAGCGGTGCACCGGCGCATGCGTGAGCCGGCCGGGCGGAAGTCGCCGCCGACCGTGTGACCACGTGTCAGCGACAGGTCCGTACCAGGGTATTGACGCCTTCTTTTCTTACTTCTTAAATCAAGAGGCATCCTCAGCCCCCCACGCCGAACGGAGAGCCATGGCCTCCCCGCGCCTGCTCCGCAGATGCCTTCTCGCCACCCTGTCCGCCGTCCTCGTCGGTTCCGCCGCCGTCGGTCCGGCGCGGGCCCGGGACGCCGCGCCGGCGGCGGCGACCGTCAGCACCTTCTCCGACACCTTCGACGGGCCCGCGGGCGCCGCGGTCGACTCCTCGAAGTGGACGCTGGAGACCGGCGACAACGTCAACAACCACGAGCGGGAGTACTACACGTCCGGCACGCACAACGCGGCCCTCGACGGCCAGGGCCACCTGGTGATCACGGCCCGCAAGGAGAACCCGGCCGGCTACCAGTGCTGGTACGGCAGCTGCCAGTACACCTCCGCCCGGCTGAACACGGCCGGGAAGTTCAACGCCCAGTACGGGCACGTCGAGGCGCGCATGAAGATCCCGCGCGGGCAGGGCATGTGGCCGGCGTTCTGGATGCTGGGTACGCCCGTGAACTGGCCGGACTCGGGCGAGATCGACGTGATGGAGAACGTCGGGTTCGAACCCTCGACCGTGCACGGCACCATCCACGGCCCCGGCTACTCCGGTTCCGGCGGCATCGGCGCGGCCTACACGCTGCCGGGCGGTCAGGCCTTCGCGGACGCCTTCCACACCTTCGCCGTCGACTGGTCACCCGGCTCGATCACCTGGTCCGTGGACGGCAACGTCTACGAACGCCGCACCCCCGCCGACCTGGGCGGAAAGACCTGGGTGTTCGACAACAAGCCGTTCTTCCTGATCCTGAACCTGGCGGTCGGCGGCTACTGGCCCGGTGACCCGGACGCCACCACCCAGTTCCCGCAGACGCTGGTGGTGGACTCGGTGTCCGTCACGACGAGCGACAGCGCCACCGGAGTCCCGATACGCGGTCTGGCCGGCAAGTGCGTGGACGTGGCCGGCGCGAACCCGGCGAACGGCACACCGGTGCAGCTCTACGACTGCAACGGCACGGCCGCGCAGGCGTGGACGGTCGGCTCGGACGGCACCATCCGGGCGCTCGGCAAGTGCCTGGACGTCACGGGCAACGGCACCGCGGACGGCTCGACCGTCCAGCTGTGGGACTGCACCGGCGGGCCGAACCAGAAGTGGACCGTCACCGGGGCGCACGACATCGTCAACCCGCAGGCGGACAAGTGCCTCGACGTGACCGGGAACGACTCGGCCAACGGCACGCGCCTGCAGATCTGGACGTGCACGGGCGGCGCCAACCAGAAGTGGACGGTCGGCTGAGCCGTCGCCTCAGTGCAGCGTCCAGGTGTACTTGCCGCCGCCCACCCAGCGGACCGCGTCCGGATCGTCCAGGTCATGGATGGGAATGCCGTAGGCGGCGGCGGTCTCCAGCACATCGGTGACCGTCCTGGCCTCACCGACCACCTGACCGTCGATCTCCATGATCCTGAAGGGTGGTTCGCCCGGCCTCCCCGGACACACCCCGTGCACCAGGACCCGCGGATGGGCGATGTGGGGAACACCTTGCTCGGTCATGAAACTCAGCGTAGAACGCGATGCGGGCGGACGGCTCATCCGCGGGAGCCGTCCAGCAGACCGAGGACCGCCGCCTCGACGGCTCCCTGGGGGGCCGGGCGGCCGAAGGCCGTACGTGTTCGTGCTTGGCCTGCTCCTGCTCGGCCCGGAACCGCTCGTGGTACAGGTACTGGCGGCGCCCGGCGTCGTCCGTGCCGACGGCCTGGAGGTGGCCGTCGGGCCAGGGACAGATCCACACGTCACGCCAGGCGGGTGGATGGTCAGGGCCCGGATCCGGGCGAGCTGTGCGGGTTCGGTGAGGGGCCGGCCGGTGGTGGCGAGGTGGCGGAAGCCCCGGCCGCAGCGGGCCCGCCGGTGGCCCGGGTCGTTGCGGGAACTGGTCCGCAGGCGCGTCGGCTCAGGGGTGCCGCCACTCGTCGCCGGTCAGGTGCGAACCGGCCTGCGGGCCCATGCGGAGCATGCCGCCGTCGACGCTCCAGGAGGCGCCGGTGACGTACGAGGCGTCCGGGCTCGCCAGGAAGGCGATGACGGCGGCGACCTCGCGGGCGTCACCGGGCCGCCCGAGCGGCACGCCGGGCCGCCGCTCGGTGTGCACGTCGGTGTCCTCCTGGCCGGTCATCGGCGTGGCGATCTCGCCCGGCGCGACCGCGTTCACGGTGATGCCGTACTCGGCGAGCTCCAGCGCCATGACCTGCGTGAGCAGGCCGAGCCCGCCCTTCGCCGCGCAGTAGGGGGCGGCGCCGACCCGGGGCTGGTGCTCGTGGACGGAGGTGACGTTCACGATCCGGCCGCCGTCGCCCTGCCGGATCATGTGCCGGGCCGCGCGCTGCCCGCACAGGAACGGGCCGACCAGGTCGACGTCGAGGACCCGGCGCACGTCCGCGAGGGTCAGGTCGAGGAAGGGGGTCATGACGCCCGTACCGGCGTTGTTGACCAGGACGTCGAGGCGGCCCAGGTCGGCGCACAGCTCGTCGACGGTGTCGGCGGCCTCGGGCAGCCGGGTGAGGTCCAGCTGGGCGACGACGGCGCGGCGGCCCATGCCGCGGACCTCCTCCGCCGTACCGGCGGCGCCGCGGTCGTCCGTGTGCCAGGTGATGCCGATGTCCAGTCCGGCTTCGGCCAGGCGTACGGCGGTGGCGCGGCCGATTCCGGAGTCGGCGCCGGTGACGATCGCTGCGCGTGGCATGGGCCGGCCTCCCAGCTGGGGTTGCGCATCGCAGTACCCGGGGGTTTGGTGGGCAAACCGGCTTCTTCCGCCTCGTTGAGCGCCGTTGCGGACTGCGGGTGCGTCTGTGGCCTGTCGCGCAGTTCCCCGCGCCCCTTCGGGGCGCCTCAGGCACTCTGGGTTGCATGGATCCTGTCGCCGCGCTTGACCGGATCGCCTTTCTGCTGGAGCGGTCTCTTGCGCCCACCTACCGCGTCAAAGCCTTCCGTACCGCCTCCCGGGCGCTGGCCGCGCTGCCCGAGGGCGAGGTCGCCGAGCGGGCCGCCGCCGGGACCCTGGAGGCGCTCAAAGGGGTCGGGCCCAGGACCGCGCAGGTCGTGCGGGAGGCGCTGGCCGGTGAGGTGCCCGGTTATCTGCGGAAGCTGGAGGAGGAGGCGGGGGCGTCGGTCGGGGCGGAGGGTGCCGGGGGCGAGCTGCGGGCCATGATCCGGGGGGACTGCCACACGCACTCGGACTGGTCCGACGGGGGCAGCCCGATCGAGGAGATGGGCCGGGCCGCGGCCGGGCTGGGCCATGAGTGGACGGCGCTGACCGACCACTCCCCCCGGCTGACGGTGGCCCGCGGTCTGCCGCCGGAGCGGTTGCGCGAGCAGCTGGCGGTGGTGGCGGGGCTGAACGCGCGCTGGGCGCCGTTCCGGCTGCTCACCGGCATCGAGTGCGACATCCTCGAGGACGGCTCGCTGGACCAGGAGCCGGAGCTGCTCGCGCGGCTGGACGTCGTCGTGGTGTCGGTGCACTCCAAGCTGCGGATGGACGCCCGGTCGATGACCCGCCGGATGGTGGCCGCCGTGCGCAACCCGCACGCCGATGTGCTCGGCCACTGCACCGGGCGGCTGGTGACGGGCCGGGGGCGGCCGGAGTCGGAGTTCGACGCGGACGCGGTGTTCGCCGCCTGCGCCGAGTCCGGTACAGCCGTGGAGATCAACAGCCGGCCCGAGCGGCTGGATCCGCCCCGCAGGCTGCTGCGCCGGGCCGTGGACGCGGGGGTGCTGTTCTCCGTCGACACCGACGCGCACGCGCCCGGCCAGCTCGACTGGCAGATCCTCGGCTGCGCCCGGGCCGAGGAGTGCGGGGTGCCCGCCGAGCGGGTGGTGACCACCTGGTCCGCCGACGAGGTGCTGGCCTGGACCCGGGAGGGCCGGGTCCCGGCACGCGCGGCGGGTTCCTGACCTGCCCGGCGTGGTACCCGGGCCGCAGCGAGGGCCGAGGGCCGGGCATGGACGCCCCGGACGGCCGGACAAGGGCCCTCGGACGGTCAGGAAGGGACCCGCTGATGGAGCGCGCCGCCGTCTTCGATGTCGACGGAACCCTCGTCGACACCAACCACCTGCATGTCGTCACGTGGTGGGAGGCGTTCCGGCAGGCCGGACACGACGTGCCCATGCACGCGGTGCACCGGGCCGTCGGTCTTGCGTCGACGGACCTGATCGCCCGGTTGCTCGGCGACGGCCGCGACACCGATCGGGACGGCGAGCTGAGCGCCGCGCACACGGCCCTGTACGGCCAGTACTTCGACCGGCTGCCGGCTCTGCCGAAGGCCGGGGAGCTGTTGCGCCGGCTGCACCGGGACGGCTGGACGGTCGTCCTCGCCACCTCGGCGAGCGGTGCCGAGCTGGGCGCGCTGCGGCGGGCCATCGACGCCGACGACGCGATCGCGGACACGGCGAGCTCGGAGGACGTGCGACAGGGCAAGCCCGCCCCGGAGCCGGTGGAGCACGCCCTGGAGCTGGCCGGGGTTCCGGCCTCGCGGGCGGTGTTCGTCGGGGACACCGTGTGGGACATGCGGGCGGGCGGCAGGGCCGGGGTGCGCTGTGTGGGGGTGCTGTGCGGCGGGATCCCCCGGGCCGACCTGGAGGCGGCCGGGGCGGAGGCCGTCTACGCGGACCCCGCCGACCTGCTCCAGGGGCTCGACGGGAGCCCGCTGGCGTGAGCATCATGGGAAGTGGGGCAGGTCACATGACCGGCCGGAACACCCGAGGGTGGTTGCCCGTTGAACCAACCGTGGGTACGGATGGGACAGTGTCCCCGGGCCTCACCCTTCGCCCACAGGGACGATCGTTCGGCTGAAGCCCTGTGGAGCCATTCGCCGAGAGGCGACCGCCATCCGTGCCCACCGCCTGACCGCCCCGGTCGTGAATCCCCCGTCACGGCCGGGGCCCTTTTCTCCCGGTACCCCTCACCTCGCGCCCGTCCGGCCGGCATCGATGAACTCCCGCAGGTCAGCCGTGAGCTGCCGCGCATGGGTCACGAACAGGCCATGGCCGCCGCGCTCGTACACCTTCAGCGTGCCGTCCGGTACGACCTTCGCCACCCGCTCGCCGGTGCCGGCGAGCGGCGCGGAGGTGTCGTCGGTGCCGTGCACGACCAGCACCGGCACGTCCACCGAGGGCAGTTCGGCGGTGAGATCGAGGGCGGCGACGACGCCGCGTATGCCCATCGCCGCGCGCGGTCCGGTGCTCATGCAGCGGTCGAGCAGATAGCGGACGTACTCCGGGGAGACCTCGTTGCCCGGCAGGTGCGCGGCGAAGAAGGCGTCGACGCCGGCGGCGAACCAGGCCGCCCGGTCGCGCAGGAAGACCTCGTCGTCGGCGCGCACCACGGCCGGGTCGACGCCGTCGGGGGTGCCCGGTGAGCGGACCACGCCCGGGCTGACACCGGCGACGAGTGCGAGACGGGCCACGCGGGCGGTGCCGTGCCGGGTCAGGCAGCGCACCACCTCCCCGGTGCCGATGGAGTGCCCGATCAGGGTGGCCTCGCGCACGTCGAGGTGGTCGAGCAGGCCGTGCACGTCGTCGGCGAGGGTGTCGAGGTCGTAGCCCGACCACGGGGCGTCGGAGCGGCCGTGGCCCCGCCGGTCCAGTGCCACGCACCGGTACCCGGCCTCCGCGAGCGGCAGCATCTGGTACTCCCACATCTCGTGGCCGATATAGGCGCTGGCGACGAAGACGGCGACGGGACCGGTGGCCGGGCCGTGGTCGACGTAGTACAGGCGGGTTCCGTCGACGGGGCTCTCGTAGTACGGCATCGGGTGCCTCCTCGGGCTGTCCGGACCGGGTCCGTCGCGCGTCCGTCGCGCTGACACCCCCGATGTTCCCGGTGAGCGGCACCCGGGTCGATTACCTCTCACGTCATGCCCGGGTGTGCCCGCGCCGGGGCCCGGGTACCCGGCGGGTCCACCGGAGCGTGGGCCGAGAGGAGCCGAAGGTGAGCAGCGCAGCGGGCAGCAGGGTCGTCGTCACGGGCGCCACCGGCAACGTCGGCACGAGTGTGGTGCGGTCGCTCTCGGAGGACCCGGAGATCAAGTCGGTACGCGGACTGGCCCGGCGTACGCCGGCCTGGTCGCCGCCGAAGACCGAGTGGGCCGCGGTCGATCTCGCCGCCGAACACGACAACCTCGCCGAGCGGTTCGAGGGCGCCGACGCGGTGGTCCATCTGGCCTGGGCGTTCCAGCCGACGCACGATCCGGCGGTCACCTGGCGCACCAATGTGCTCGGCGGCATCCGGGTGTTCGAGGCGGTCGCCGCGGCGCGGGTGCCGGTGCTGGTGCACGCCTCGTCCGTGGGCGCGTACTCGCCCGGGCCGAAGGACCACGCGGTGGACGAGTCCTGGCCGACGCACGGCTGGCCGGACGCCGCCTACTGCCGGGAGAAGGCCTATCTGGAGCGCACGCTCGACGTGTTCGAGCGGGACCACCCCGAGGTGCGGGTGGTGCGGATGCGCCCGGCGTTCCTCTTCAAGTGGCAGTCCGCGAGCGAGCAGCGGCGGATCTTCGGCGGGCGGTTCCTGCCCGGTCCGCTGGCCCGGCCGGAGCTGCTGCCGTTCCTGCCGGACATCCCGGGGCTCCGGGTGCAGGCCCTGCACACGGACGACGCCGCCGAGGCCTACCGGCTCGCCCTGCACACGGACGGCGCGCGGGGCGCCTTCAACCTCGCGGCGGACCCGCCGCTGGATGCCGCCGTGCTCGGCGAGCTGCTGGGCAGCCGCCCGGTACGGCTGCCGCGTACGGCGGCCCGGTCGGCGATCGCCGCGGCCTGGGGGCTGCATCTGCTGCCGGCCTCCCCGCACCTGTTCGACGCCGTGCTGCGGCTGCCGCTGATGGACTGCGGGCGGGCGCACACCGAGCTGGGCTGGCGGCCACGGCGTACGGCGACCGAGGTGCTGCAGGAGTTCCTCGACGGCCTGCAGAAGGGCGCAGGAATGGACACCGAGCCGATGCGCGGACGCAAGGTCGGCTGACACGCCGTGCCCGTCCGGGCCGAGGGGAGAACGCCATGGCCGCACAACGAGAGCCGGAGCCGGGCCGCGACACGGGCCGTGACGCGGATCCGGTGCCGAGGGACATGCCCGACCAGCAGGCGGGCGCCGGCGAGGACCCGTGGGAGGTCGCACCGGACAAGCCGCGCAAGCGGGAGCCGACCCCGGCGGACGACGCTCCGGACGCGGAAGAGCCGTCCGGCTGAGCGGGCGGGCCGCGCCGTGCCATGGGGGAGTTCGGTCGCGTGCGGCGCCGTCGTGGCGTGCGAGCGCCGTGCCGCGGCAGGCCGTGGATCGTGTGCGGCGCCGTCGTGGCTGGTCGCGCTCACGCGGCGGTAGCCGCATGTCGACACAGCCCCGCGCCCCTGGGGAGCCGCGGTGCCGTCAGCCGTCGAGGCGCCGTGGCAGTGGCACCGTCCGACCGAGGGGGCTTCACACCTGCTACGCCGCCGTCGGCCCGGGCAACGGCCGTTCAGCGCGGTGCCCGCTGCCGCAGCGCCTCTCGCCACGTCGGCAGGCGGTCCTCGGTGGCCGGTTCCGGGCGGTGGCCGCCGCTCGTGAAGAAGTCGGCCAGGGGCAGGATCGCCGCGCCTACGGTGACCGCGTCGGGGCCGAGCCGGCCGAGGTCGATGGTGACCTTGTCGGCCGGATGGCGCAGCGCGTAGGTCGCCGCGTGCCGTCGTACGGCCGGCAGGAAGCGGGCGCCCAGCTGGAGTCCGGCCCAGCCGCCGATGAGGATCCGCTCGGGCTGGAAGAGGTTGATCAGGTCGGCCAGGCCGGCGCCCAGGTACTCGGCGGTCTCCTCCAGCACGGCCAGCGCGACCGGGTCGGGCTCGGCACCCTCGGCCGGATACGCGGCGGCCAGCATCGCGGTGAGCGCGGTCTCCTCGTCCGTGTCCTCGGGCGGCCGTCCGCCCTCCTCGCGCCAGCGGTCCAGCAGGGACTCGGCGCCCGCGTAGGCCTCCAGGCAGCCGGGTGCGCCACAGCGGCAGCGGCGCCCGCGCACCCGTACGGTCAGGTGGCCCCACTCGACCGCCCGCCCGTGCTCCACCTCGGGTGTGACCACACAGGCGCCGACGCCGGAGCCGAAGAGCACGACCACGGCGTTGCCGGCGCCGCGTCCCGCGCCGAACCACATCTCGGCCTGGCCCAGCGTCTTGGCACCGTTGTCGATGAAGTACGGGATGCTGTCCGGGAGTTGGGAGGCGGAGCGGAGCAGCCGCTCCAGCGGGACGGCGTCCCAGCCGATGGTCTGCCCATGGACGACGGCGCCCTGCCCGGCGGTGTGCTCGACGATGCCGGGGACGCCGATCCCGACGCCGAGCAGCCGCTCGGGTACGGCCTGTTCGGCGCGCAGGACCTCGGCGATGCCGTCGCGGATGTGGCCGGCGATCACCTCGGCGTCGTAACCCTGCGGGGCCAGCCGGCGTTCGGTGCGGGCGAGTTCGGTCAGGGCCAGGTCGAACAGCTCGACGCGGACACGGGTTTCGCCGACGTCGACGCCGATCATCTGTCCGCTGTCGGGGGCGACGCGCAGCAGGGTACGGGGCCTGCCGCCGTCGGAGTCGACGCTGCCGGCCTCCTCGACCAGGCCGTCCGCGATCAGGTCGGCGACCACGTTGCTGACCGAGCCGGAGCTCAGGCCGGTGGCCGGGCCCAGCTCGAAACGGCTGAGGGGGCCGTCGAAGTACAGCTTCTGCAGCACCGCCGTACGGTTGCCCCGCCTGAGGTCGCGCACCGTGCGCCCGTTACGCCCCGCCATGCCGCTCCCTTCACGAACCCTGCCCGACCTGCAACATACCCCTTCGGACGGGCGGAAGGCGAGATTCCCCCAACCCTTAGTTCACGATCTGAGCTAAGCGGTGGCGCTCCAGGGGCGCGGCGCGTCACCCCGCCGCGTACACGTCCTCCACATAGCGCCCCTCAGCCACCAGCGCGTCGAGCCACCGCTCGGCCGCCGCAGCGTCGCTGCCCGGTGTCCGTTCCCGGTACAGCCCGCGGAACGCCTCCCGCACGCCGGGTGCCATCCTCGCACCGTCGCCGCAGACGTACACGCGGGCGCCGGCGTCCAGCAGTTCCCACACCTCGTCGGCCTCGGCGGCGATGCGGTGCTGGACGAACACCGCGCCGTTCTCGGGAGCCGCGCTGAAGGCCGGGCGCAGTGAGACCGCGCCGGCCTCCTCGGCGGCCCCCAGCTCCCCGGCGTGCAGGAAATCGGCCTCGGGGGCGTCGCAGCCGAAGTACAGCAGCGCGGGCGGGAGTCCGGCACCCGCGGCGCGGGCCGCGACCCGGTCGGCGACGGCGCCGCGGAACGGGGCGAGCCCGGTGCCGGCGGCGACCATCACGACCGGTGCCGAGCCGTCGATCCGGAAGGCCTCGCGGCAGGGCTGGACACGGGCGTACACCGTGTCGCCGGGCCGGAGCGAGGCGAGGTGGCCGGAGCCGGTCCCGCGGTAGCGGCCCCTCCCGGAGCGGGCCGGGGCGTCCAGGACGGAGACCATGAGGTCCACATGGTCCGGGTCGACGGCCGGCGAGGAGCTCACCGAGTAGGGGCGGGGCCTGAGCGGGGTCAGCAGGTCGAGCAGGCGCGGCCAGTCGAGGGCGCCGCGCAGGGCGGGGTGGTCCTCGGCGAGTTCGAGCAGGGTGCGCGGATCGTCACCGGTCAGGGCGGCGAGGGCGGCACGCTCGGGCGGGCAGGGGTTGGCGGCGGCCAGCAGGGCCACCTGCCGGACCGTGGGACGCTCCTGCAACTCGACGTGGTGGGTGAGGAGTTGCCGTACGGCCAGTGGCCGGTCCACGGCGAGCCCGTCGCGGCGCGGCCGGGTCGACCGGATGTCCAGCACGGCGTCGGGGTCGAGGCCGAACGCGGCGACGGCGCGGTCCACCAGGTCCGGGGCGTTGGCCGGTAGCACGGTCAGATGGTCGGCGGTGCGGTAGGTGACGCCCTCGGGCAGCGCGATGCGCAGGAACCGCTTGGTGCGCGGGTACCCGGGTGCGGTGAGGTCGTAGGCCTCGGTCACGGTCATCGGGACCAGCTCGTGCCGGGCCGCGAGGGCGTCCAGCGGGCCGCCGGTCAGCGTGCGGACCTCGTACGCGCTCGCGGGTTCCTCCGTCGGGGCGCCGGCGCCGGGATCGCCGTACTCCGTCAGCAGCGCGGTGCGCAGCCGGGCCGTGAACTCCCGTACGGTGCCGCTCAGGTCGCCGGAGGCGTCGGCGGCGGCCCGGGCGGTCAGGCGGGTGGCGCCGAGTTCGGCGAGGCGGGCGTCGACGCGGGTGGGGACCTGCTGGTAGGTGGCGGCCCAGTTGCGGTCGCCGACGCCGAGGACGGCGTAGGTCACGCCGGTCAGGTCGGGGGTGCCGCCGAGCCATGCGGTGAAGGCCGTGGCGTCGTCGGTGGGGTGGCCGTTGTAGGAGGCGGCGGTGATGACGACGGTCCGGTCGGTGGGCAGTTTCCCCGCGTACGCGTCCAGGGCGGCGACCTCGGTGGTACAGCCGACGGCGGCGGCCTCGTCGGCGAGCTGGGCGGCGAAGGCCCGGCAGGTGCCGTAGTTGCTGCCGTGCAGGAAGAGGACGCCGGTGCCGGGGCGGACCCGGGCGGGCAGGGTGTCCGGAGCCTGGCCTTCGCCGGTCCGCGCGGGGATTCCGCCCGGCAGCGGGGCGTGCACGCGGTCGGCCGGGGTGCGCGGGGTGAGCGTGAGGGTGAAGCCCTCGGGCTTGAGGGTGAGGGTCTCCTTCACGGTGAGCCGGTAGCCGGCGTGGTCGTGCAGCCGGTAGCGGTGGACCAGCATGGCGAGCAGCATGGTCGCCTCGTGCAGCGCGAACTGCCGCCCGATGCAGGCGCGTTCGCCGGTACCGAAGGGCTTGAAGGCGTGCACCGGGCGGGCCGCCTCCGCCTCGGCGGTGAACCGCTCGGGGTCGAACAGCTCCGGGTTGTCGCCCCAGACGGGCTGCCGGTGCAGCATCGGGGTGAGCACGGTGACGGCCTGCCCGGCCGCGAGCGGGATCCGGCCGCCGAGCAGGGTGTCCGCACGGGCGTGCCGGCTGAACGCGGCGGCAGTCGGCCACAGCCGAAGCGCCTCATTGAGGACCTGCCGGGTGTAGGTGAGCCGGCCGATGTCCTCGTACGACGGCTCGGGACCGGCCGTGTCACCCCACAGCTCGTCGGCCTCGCGCTGCACCAGCCGCAGCACGGCGGGGTGCTTGGCGAGGTAGTACAGGGCGAACGACATCGCGCCGGAGGTCGTCTCATGGCCGGCGATGAGGAAGGTGATGACCTGGTTGCGGATGTTGGCGGTGTCCAGGGTGGTGCCGTCGGCCGGGTGCGGCGCGCTGAGCATCAGCCCGAGCAGGTCCTCCGCGCCGCTCTGGTCGGTGCCGGTGCGGGCGGCGATGACGTCGTCCACGACCTTCGCCAGGTAGCCGGCGTCCGCCCGGAAGGCCGCGTCGGCCGCCGAGTGGTCCTGGCTGGGGACGCGGGCCAGGCTGGTCATGCTCCACTCCAGGCAGCGGACCATCGACTCCACGAAGGGGTGCGGCTCATCGCGTTCGAAGGAGCCGAAGTCGTAGCCGAACCCGGCCAGGCCGATGGTGTCGAGGGTCATCCGGGTCATGTCGTCCGGCACGTTCACGGCGCGCCCGTCCCGGGCCGCGCGGTCCCAGGAGTCGATGAGCCGGCGGGCCACCTCGAGCATCACCGGGTGGTAGGTGCGCATCGAGCCGAGCGCGAAGGCGGGCATCAGGATGTCGTGCGCCTTGGCCCAGTTGGGCTCGTCGTCGTACGCCGTGAACAGGCCGTCGGCGGCGAAGGCGCGCACGTTCTCCAGCGCGGGCCCGATGTGCTTGGCGAACCGCTCCTCGTCGGCGAGGTCCGCGACCAGCTCGGCGTCGGCGACGAACAGCGCGTCCCGGCCGTGCAGCCGGCGCACGAGCACGGGGCCGTGGGTGCGCATCAGGTCCATGACCTGCTGCAGGGGGGTGCGGCCGGGACCGGTGGCGGTGATGTCGACGACGGGGACGCCGGGCAGGGTGGCGGCCGGGTCGGGGTGCGGTGCGGTGGGGGGCATGGCGCGACAACTGCCTTTCGCGGAAACGGAGTACTCGCGGTAACGGGGTACCGCGTTCCAGGGTGAGCGACCTGTGCGGCGGGTCCGGGCCACGGCACTACACGATCGTGCAGTCAAAACTCGGCCGCGGGCCTTGCGCCCGCCGCGGGACGGGGACTCGCGGACGCGTCCCGCGGTCCGGCGGTTTGCCGCTGACCTGGATCTTCGTCTTGGATGAGAGCGCAGGGCCGGTACTTCGGGAGGTGGGCGTGGACGCGGAGCGGGCCGAGGGGGTCAGGTGGCGCAACCGGGCCCTGATGCTCTTCGACCGGGTGTCGGTGCCGGCCGCCGTGTGCGATGTGTACGGCCTGGTGGTACTGGCCAATCCCGCGATGGCGGCGGAGTGCGGTACGACGCCGGGGCGGCTGCGCGGCCGGGGCGTGCTGGAGCTGTTCCGGCCGCAGGAGGCCACCCAGGTGGAGCGGATCGCGCAGGCGCTCCGGCTGCGGCACCGCTCGCGCTACCAGGTGTCGGTGCGCTGGCGGGCCCCGGGCGGTGCCGAGCGGTTCGGGGAGCTGACGGCGGACCCGGTCAGCGACAGCGTGGACGAGACACCGGCCCTGCTGGTGATGCTGCGGGTGCGGGGCGAGTGCGCCCCGCCCGAGCCGGAGCCGGCGCGGGTCACCCCGGTGGAGGGCCGGGTGCTGGCCCTGCTCGCGGGCGGCGCCACGACGGCCGGCGCGGCCCGCGAGCTGGGCCTGAGCAAGGACGGCGTCACCTATCACCTGCGACGCCTGTCGGCCCGCTGGAACGCGGCCAACCGAACCGAACTGGTCGCCCGCGCCTACGCGTTGGGCGTGCTGACGCCGGGGGTGTGGCCACCGCAGGCGAGGCCGGCGGAGGAGGGGTAGGGCCGAACGGGCGTACCGGAGATGTCCGGGCCGGGAGGGGCCGTACCGCGGCCGGTACCGCGGGAGGCGGCCACCGCCTCGTAGGCCGTGCCCGCGCCCTCCGGGGCGCCGAAGCGGGCGAGGGTGTGCCAGACCATCTTCAGGTCCTGCAGCGCGTACCGGCCGGTGCGGGCCGCGTCGCCGATCACGCGCGGGGTCAGCAGGCCGCGCTCGGCGATCCGCGCGCCGAGGTCGGCGTACTCCGGCCCCCGGTAGCCGGAGTGACGGCGCAGTTCGGTGACGGTGAGCCGGTAGCCGGGGTGCCACTCCGACGGGAAGGGAAGGCGCCGGGCCGCCGCCTCCACCGGTGTGCCGCGGTAGTCCGCGTCGAGCACGAGCGCCTCCACGTCCCGGGCGAGCAGCACACCGGCGTGCACATGGCTCTCGATGTAGTCGTTGAGGGGGTCCCGCTCGTCCGCCTCCGCGAGCGCGATCAGCGGCATCGCCGAGGCCACGCCGAAGTCGGTGGGCTCGGCCGCGCTGTCCGGGTAGCAGAAGGTGGCCCGGTGCAGGACCGACGCGGTGAGCCTGAGGTGCGAGGAGCCGAAGCGCGGGGCCGCGCCCACGACCTGGTGGCGGAAGTTCAGGGCGCCGTACAGCGGGCGCTCGGCCGGGGCGGCGTCGTCGTACACGCCGCCGAAGATCCGGCTCTCCCAGCGGTAGCGGTCGCCGCCCGGGTGCGCGGTGAGGCCGCCGTTGCTGGTCCCGGTGACGTACTGCGAGTGGTACGCGCCGTCCCGGGCCAGCGCCGCGAGGATGGGCAGTCCGCCGGAGACCCGGTCGGGATGGAAGTTGAGCGTGATGCGCGGACCGGGGTCGAGCGGGGGGCCGTTCACCCCGGCGGCGACATGGTCGAGCGCCCTTCGGGCACGCGGCGGCAACCCCTGCCGGAAATCCATTGGCCGACCCTCCCCTTGGCTACCTAGGCTAGCCATGAACCTAGACCCATTAGGTTCCTGGGCCGCCAGGTTCACGACCAACCCGATGACGACGAATCCGATAAGGACTCCCCCCATGAGATCGCTCACCGAGCAGGACATCCGCAACTCCTTTGTCAACTGCTCCAAGGGGGAGGCCAAGCGGCTGGCGGTGCCGCGGGACCTCGGTGAACGCCCGTGGGACGACCTGGACTTCCTCGGCTGGCGGGATCCGGGGGCACCCGACCGCAGCTATCTGGTCACCGAACGGGAGGGCCGGCTCGTCGGTGTCGCCCTGCGTTTCCAGGCCTCGCGGCGCGGGTTTCTGCACCGCAGCATGTGCTCGGTGTGTCTGACCACACATCCCGGCGGAGGGGTGACGCTGATGGCGGCACGCAAGGCGGGGGCGGCGGGCCGCGAGGGCAACACGGTGGGCCTGTACATGTGCACCGACCTGGCGTGTTCACTCTATGTGCGCGGCAGGAAGGTGCCGGAGTCCGGCACCCGGTTCGAGGAGAGCCTGACGGTGGAGGAGCAGATCGCCCGCACGACGGGCAATCTGTCCGCGTTCATCGACAAGCTGTACGCCTGAGTACGGCGACCAGGTGTGAGCGCGGCGGCCCGGTTCAGCCCACGCTCAGCACGATCTTGCCCCGGTTGTCCCGGCTCTCCAGCCGCTCGTGCGCGGCGCGCGCCCGCTCGAGCGGCAGCACGGTCTCGACCGGCACCCGGTAGTCGCCGGCGGCCACGCGCCCGGCGAGTTCCCGCAGGTCGGGTCGCGGGTCGTAGCCGTGGATCTGCCGGTTGGTGAGCTGGAAACCGAGGATCGCGATGTTCTTCGGGTAGAAGTCGCGGGTGTCGAGCGTGCTCGGCTCCAGCGCCACGTTGGCGAGCGAGACGACCCTGCCGCCGTGCGCCGTCTCGCGCAGGCTCCGTCCAAGGGCCGGGCCGCCCACGGTGTCGAGAACGATGTCGGCGCCGCGCCCGCCGGTCAGCCGCAGCACCTCCTCCACCTCGCCCTCGCCTTCCCCGTCGCCGGCGTACCGCGAGGTGTCGACGACCTCGGAGGCACCGAACTCCCCGGCCCAGGCGGCCTTCCCGGCCGACCCGGCGAGGGCGATGACCCGGGCGCCGGCCCGGGCGGCGATCTGGACGGCCGCGGTGCCGACTCCGCTCGCCGCCGCCTTGACCACGACCGTCTCCCCCTCGGCGACCCGGGCCAGGCGGCGCAGGCAGTACCAGGCGGAGAGCCAGGCGACGGGCAGGGTCGCGGCCTCGGTCAGGCCGACCCCGTCGGGGAGCGCGACCACCTGCCGGGCGTTCACCGCGGCCAACTCGGCGTAGTAGCCGGGCGATTCCCCGCCGTCCAGGGCCATCACCCGCTGCCCTGCCCGCAGTCCGCTCACCCCCTCCCCCACCGCCGCGACGGTGCCGGCCGCCTCCGCGCCCGGGATCAGCGGGGGCCGGCCCGCCCGGTGGTAGGCGCCGGCGCGCAGCAGCGCGTCCGCCCGGTTCACCCCCGCCGCCGCGACCCGCACCAGCACCTGCCCGGGACCGGGCACCGGGTCCGGCACCTCTACCGGGATCAGCACCTCGGGCCCGCCGAACTTCTCGATCCGCACCGCACGCATGACACACCCATCCTGCTCGGAAGACGCCCGGCCCAGGAGCTCCGCACACCCTGAACACCGGTTGAAGTGGTGTCACCATGCGACACCTGTTCAACCAGTGTCAAGACACCCCATGAAACGGTGTCGCACGGCGGGCGGCACGGTAGGCTGTCCGCATGAGCACGCCGACGGACCCCGCACTCGCCTTCCCGTTCCTCGGCGGCCGTCCCTGCCTGGACTTCGTCGCCACGCTCGGCAAGCGGCACGCCACGCCCGTCGAGCGGATCCCCGACCCCGCCGCCCTGGCCCGCTGGATCACGGAGGCGGGCCTGGCGGCCGAGGACGGCCCGGTCCCGGTCGCCGTACGGGATCTGGCCGAGGCGCGCGCCCTGCGGGAGGCGGTGTACCGGGTGCTGCGGGCGGCGATGGCCGGGCGGGAGCCGGACGAGGCCGACGTGGCGCTGGTCAACGAGGTCGCCGCCCGGCCCGACCTCGCGCCCCAACTGGGCGCGCCGCGCTGGACGGCCCGGCACCCGGCCCGTGCCGCGCTGGCGACCGTTGCCCGGGACGCCGTCCTGCTGGTCGGCGGTCCGCTGCTGGAGCGGGTCAAGGAGTGCGGCAACCCGGACTGCTCGCTGCTGTTCCTCGACGACTCGCAGGCCCGGCGGCGCCGTTGGTGCTCCATGGAGCGCTGCGGCAATCTCGCGAAGGTCGCCGGCTACCGGTCGCGCAACCGCGCGGCCGACACCCGGTGAAGGTGGTTCAGCACGTCGTGGCCGCGGGCGGGTGAGCCCACGCCGGGCCCGGACCAGCCGGTGTCGCCGCCCGGGTAGTGGGCCGGGTCTCGGGCAGTCGCCCGGTGAGCAGGGCCATGAGGGTGATCCCATGTCGTATCGCACCTGTCACGTCCCCGGACTGCCGGCCCGCCGCCGGCGCCGGTGCGAGTGGCCGGTTCTGACCGGTGGCGACGGCGATGGCTCAGGCGTGCACGGCGGCAGGGGCAGCCGGTCCCGGCGGCGTCGGCGGGCCGCGCGTAGGCGTCGGCCACGGCGCCGAGGACCTGCTCCGGCCCGCTCGCCGGATCCCCGTGCAGGGCGTCGGCCGGGTGAACCGAGGTGCTCCCCATGAGGACAGGTGTGGTCCGTGATCGCGGCACGTTCGATCGGCCCGAGGAATGGGAACAGGCCAAGGGATGCACGACGTACGGAAGTGGACCACGGGACTGCGGAGCCTGGTGGCGCGCCGCCGGGAGCCGGTGGTCGTCCAGACGCTGCGGTCGGCCACGGCCGCGACGATCGCCTACGTCATCGCCCTCCGGCTGAGCCCCGAGCCGGCCCCGCTGACCGCGCCGCTGACGGCGCTGCTGGTCGTCCAGGTGACCTTCTACGCCACCCTCACCAACGGCATCCGCCGGGTGAACTCGGTGGTGGCCGGCGTCCTGGTCGCGATCGCCTTCAGCGGGCTCGTGGGGCTGACCTGGTGGAGCCTCGCGCTGCTGATCGTGGCCTCGCTGACCGTCGGGCACCTGGTGCGGGTCGACGAGTACGTGGCCGAGGTGGCGATCAGCGCGATGCTGGTCCTCGGGGTCACCACCGTCGGGTTCACCGCCTGGGCGCGCATCGTGGAGACGCTGATCGGCGCGGTCGTCGGCACGGCCTGCAATCTGCTGCTCCCGCCCCCGGTGTGGGTGGACGAGGCGGGCCGCTCGATCGAGGACCAGGCACGGCGGGTGCGGCAGTTGATGCTGCGGATGGGCGAGGAGGCCGCCGGCCGGATCTCCTGGGAGCGGGCGGCCGAGCGGTTGCACGAGGCCCGGCAGCTGGACCAGCACATCAGTCAGGTGGACGCGTCGCTCAGGCAGGCCGAGGACAGCCTGCGGCTCAATCCGCGGGTCAAGGAGGGGCTGCTCCACCGGGTGGTGCTGCGCACCGGTCTGGACACGCTGGAGATCTGCACGGTGGTGCTGCGGGTGCTGGCGCGTACCTTCACCGACCTGGCCAAGGCGCGGGGGGCCGAGGAGCTGTTCCCGCCCCGCGTCGGGGCGACCGTGGAACAGCTGCTGTCGGAGATCGCCGACGCGGTGGTCAGCTTCGCGGTGCTGGTCACCACGCATCTGAGCGAGAACGCCGAGTCGGCGGAGGCCCGGCTGTCCGCCGAGCTGCACACGGCGGCCGGCACCCGGGACCGGCTGGCCGAGCTGCTCCGCGAGGAGATCGGCCAGGACGAGGAGTGGGCGAACTGGCAGCTGTTCGGGGCCGTGCTGACCGAGACGACCCGGATCATCGACGAGCTCAACACCGAGCACCGCACCCGCCGCCTGTTCGAGGAGCTGGACCGGGTCTCGCGCCGGCAGCGGGCGAAGCTGCCCCGGATGACCCGGCTGCGCGAACGGCTCGGGGTGCAGGAGGAGCTGTGGCGGAACCGTGCGGGGTTCGGCGAGCGTTCTTGGTGAGGAGGGGCCGGGCAGGGCTCGGCGCGAAGGGTGCCGGGCGGCCGGCACGGAGTGCGAGGGGGCGACCGGATGGCCGGTTCCGGGGTGCGGATCGACGGGAACACGCTGCGGTTGCCGGGCGGGGTGGCGGTGCGGTTCATCCGCACGCTGCGGCTGCCGGAGACGGGCACGCATCCGCTGCCGCCCGGGCTGGGCGAGTTCCCGGTCCGGCGGGTCGCGGACCACCCGGACACGGTCCCGGCCGCGTGGCGGGCGCGCGGTGGCGTGATGCTGCCGGTGTATCTGCGCGAGGCGATGTGGCTGAGCTTCTCCGGCACCCGGGAGCCGGCGGCGCTGCAGGTCGGGGCCGGCAAGGTGTGCGCGGTGTCCGGCCGGCCCTGGAGCGGCCGTCTCGCCCGGGAGCCGCAGAACTACCTGGTATTGCCCCGGCAACCGTGGCTGGACGGCATCAACTCCGGCAAGGGGACGGTCCGCCAGTTCGTGGCCGTGCCGCTCGGCCTCGGCGCGACGGTGGAGGGACAGGTCACCGGCGAGGAGGTGTGGGGCGGCGTGCAGCTGCAGTCGTTCCCGCTGCGGGAGCCGCTCCTGTCCGAGTGGCGCCGCCGTGAGCGCGAGCGGGAGGAGGCGCGGCGCAGGGCCCTGGCCGCCGGTCCGACGGGCGGGTACGGCGCGCCGATGCCGATGACGGCGTCCGCGCCCGGGGCGATGCCGCCTCCCCCGGCCCCGGGTGGGGCTCCCCGGGGCGCCGCCATGGGGCTCGGCGTCGGCGGCTCGATGCGCCAGGAGGTCTACCGGGACGACCGCCCGCTCACCGACTGGTCCGAGGAACCGGCCGGCCGGGTGTTCGTGCACCTGGTCACGCCGCCGGAGTGGCGCCGCATCACCGGCGAGGCGCCGCCGCCGTCGCCGGTGGACCGGGCGGCGTACACGCGCGCGGGCCTGCCCTGGTACGACTACTACGACGCCGATGCCCAGGATCTGGCCCCCACGGACACCCTGGAGGCGGTCAAGCCGGTCGGCGAGTGGCTCGGGGACGACCTGGACCCGTGGCAGGCGCCGTCCGCCGGTCAGGTGACCCCGCTGAAGGACGCGCCGGGCAAGCCGGTCGAGGACGGGGAGTGGTAGCCGGACCGCTCCCGGTGTGACCCCACCGGGAACAGTCGGGGCCGACGGTTGCACGTGACGCAACGCCCGTTGCCGCACTTGCGCTTGCTGACGGGTGCAGGCCAAGGTGGCTGTCACGACCGGGGCGACCGACGACCTGAGGTGCGGCATGGACACGGAGGAAGGGCCGGGGAGCGGGCGCTGGACCAGGCGCCGGTTCGTCGGCGCCGTGGCGGGCACGGCGGCCGTGGTCGCGGTGCCGTCCCCGGCGGCCCCGCCGGCCGGCACCCCGGCCGCGGCGGTCGAGCCCGGGGCCGCCGCACCGCCTCGCGGGCCGTCCGCGCCGCGTCCGCTGTACGTGGGCACCTACACCTCGGTCGACGGCGGCGGCACCGGCATCGCACTGGCCACCTACGACCCGGCGACCGGCCGTATCACCGGCTCCGGCACGCTCACCGGCGTGCCCGACCCGTCGTACCTCGCCGTGCACCCGGACGGCCGCACGCTGTACGCGGTGGACGAACGCCAGGACGGCGGCGTGACGGCCGTACGCCTCGCCGACCGGCGGGTCCTCGACACCCGCGGCACGGGCGGGGCGGGCCCGTGTCATCTCTCGGTGCATCCCTCCGGACGCTGGCTGCTGAGCGCCGACTACGGTTCGGGCAGTGTCGCCGTGCATCCCATCGACGCCTCGGGCGCCCTGGGCGAGCGCACCGACCTGGTCACGCACACCACCCCACCGCCGGGCCCGGGTCAACAGGGGCCGCACGCACACCAGTTCATCACCAGCCCCGACGGCGGCCACGTCCTCGCGGTCGACCTCGGCACCGACACCGTCTACAGCTACCGCCTCGACCGGGCGAGGGGCACGCTGACGGAGGTGGCGCAGGCGCACACCCGGCCCGGTGCCGGGCCGCGCCATCTGACCTTCCATCCGGGCGGCCGGTACGCCTATCTGGCCAACGAGGTGGACGACACGGTCACCGTCTGCGGCTACGAGCCCGACTCCGGCCGGCTGACGATCGGCGAGCCGCAGTCCACCGGCTCGGACGGCGGCACCAACTACCCGGCGCAGTTCGTGGTGACGGCGAACGGCGGGTACGCGTTCCTGGCCAACCGGGGGCACAACAGCCTCGCGCGGTACGCGGTCGAGGCCGACGGCGCCCGGCTGCGGCTGCTGGGCACGGTGCCGGTGGGCGGGGACTTCCCGCGGCAGATCGCCCTGTCGCCGGACGGCGGGCTGCTGTTCGCGGCGAACCAGCGCTCGGGCACGGTCACCGTCTTCCACGTCGACGCGGACAGCGGTGAACTCCGGTCGGCGGGCGAGCCGTTCGTCTCACCGGTCGCCGTCTGCGCGCTGCCCCTGTAGGGCGCGGGGGCAGGCGGCGGCGGTGGCCTGGGCCAGCAGGGCGTGCATGCGCTCGGTGAGCTGGGCGACGTCGTCGGCGGGCGTGTGGAAGGGCAGCCGTACGTCGCCGTGGGCGCGGGTGCGCTCGATGCGCAGGGTCAGTCCGTGCCGGTCGACGGCGAGCGGCAGCACGCGGGTCGCGGCGTGCAGGCTCTCCGGGCGCACCAGACGGGTCAGCCGCTCGACGGCGTCCGGGTGGGCGTCGGCGAGATGGGTCAGGAGCCGGGCCTCGGCCCCGGCGAGCGGGTCGGGCCGGGCGGCGGCGTACTCGCCGAGGTCGACCACCACGGCCCCGGAGGACCGCCGCAGCACCACGCGCGTGGGCCGGAACAGCAGGGTGCCGCGGTCGGGTGCGAACCAGCCGGCGAGATGGAGCCGGGCCCGGATCCGGCCCCGCATCGGTACGGGGGCCACGTCGGCGAACTCCAGCACGGCGGAGGGCTCCTGGCGTGGGGCGCAGATGGCCGCGGTGAGCAGGGCGCTGTCGTCGGGCACCGTCAGCCGTACGGCGCCGTCGTCGGTGACGGTGTGGGCGCCGACGTACTCCTCCCGGGCGCCGTCCGCGGTCACCGCGCACGACCAGGCGGCGGCCAGCACCGACCGCGCCCGCTCCGCCGCGCCGGGTGCGGCCGTCCAGTCCTGCGTGTCACCCATCCGAGACCTCCTTAGGTAAGGCTTGCCTAATCTATCGAAGATCGGGGCGCACGCCAACCGCACCCCACCGGCGGAGAGGATCGGACGGGGGGCGGGCAGGGGTCAGGCGATGACGCCCAACAGCGCCCGCGCGCACAGGTCGCGCACCTGCTCGCGGGTCAACTCGCCGTCGCGCAGCCACTCCAGGCACACAGCGGTGGTGAAGGCGAGCCAGCCGCGCACGGCCAGACGGACCTGCGGGGCGCTCTCGAAGACGGGCCCGAACTCGGGGTCGGCGGCGAGCGCGGCCAGTATCTGCTGCTCCTGGGCGGCCAGGGCCCGCTGGTAGACCCGGCGTACGGCCTGGTCACCGGCCGCGTCGGCGCGGTGGAAGGCACGGAAGCCGTGGGCGTGGGCCTGGACGTACCCCAGGTAGGTGTCGAGGCCGGCGGTGAGCTGCTCGCGCACCGGCACCCCCGGCACGGCCGCCGTCATGCGCAGCATCCGCTCGCTCTCGCGCTCCACGACCGCCGCGAAGAAGTCCCGCTTGGTCGGGAAGTAGTGGTACAGCAGCCCGCGGGAGACCCCGGCGATCTCGGCGACCTGCTCGATCCACACGTCGTCGTAGGGGCTCTCCGAGAACAGCTTCGCGCCGACCGCCAGCAACTGCTCACGGCGTTCCTCGGTGCTGAGCCTGCGCCTGGCGCGCTCCCCCTGGTTCGCGGGCATGGCGTCACTTTACTTGACGCGGGTTCAACAAGCGGCCCAGACTGAAAGCGGTTATTGAACCCACGTACAACACGCGCGTCGCAGCTGGATCAAGGGAGATCGGCGTCATGGCGGAGTCGACGGGGACGACGGAGACGAGGGGCACGGGGCTGCCGACGGGGTTCCGGAGCGCCGAACTGGGCTGGCCCGAGCTGCACCGCATCCCGCACCCGCCGCGCCGGGTGCCGCTGCTCGGCGATGTGCTCGGCGTCGACCGGCGCAAGCCGGTGCAGGACTCCATGCGGTTCGCACGCGATCTGGGGCCGGTCTTCCGGCGGCGGGCGTTCGGCAAGGAGTTCGTGTTCGTGTGGGGCGCGCGGCTCGCCGCCGACCTGGCCGACGAGTCCCGGTTCGCCAAGCACGTCGGTCTCGGCGTGGCCAATCTGCGGCCCGTCGCCGGGGACGGCCTGTTCACCGCCTACAACCACGAGCCCAACTGGCAGCTGGCGCACGACGTCCTGGCGCCCGGCTTCAGCCGGGAGGCCATGGAGGGCTACCACCAGATGATGCTGGCGGTCGCGGAGCGCCTGACGGCTCACTGGGACCGTGAGGCGGCGGCCGGGCGCACGGTGGACGTGCCCGGGGACATGACCAAGCTGACCCTGGAGACCATCGCGCGGACCGGGTTCGGGCACGACTTCGGCTCCTTCGAGCGGGGCCGCCCGCACCCCTTCGTCACCGCGATGGTCGGCACGCTCACCTACGCCCAGCGCCTCAACAGCGTGCCCGCGCCGCTGGCCCCGCTGCTGCTGCGCGCCGCCGCCCGGCGCAACGCGGCCGACATGGCCCACCTGAACCGGACGGTCGACGAGCTGGTCGCACAGCGGCGCCGGTCGGGCCGCGGGGACGGCGACCTGCTGGACCGGATGCTGGAGACGGGGCACCCCGAAACCGGCGAGAAGCTGTCGGCGGAGAACGTCCGCAAGCAGGTCATCACCTTCCTGGTCGCGGGCCACGAGACCACCTCGGGCGCGCTCTCCTTCGCCCTGTACTACCTCGCCCGGCACCCCGGGATCGCCGCCCGGGCCCGCGCCGAGGTGGACAGCGTGTGGGGCGACACCGAGCGGCCCGGCTACGACCAGGTGGCCAAGCTGCGATACGTCCGCCGGGTGCTGGACGAGTCCCTACGCCTGTGGCCGACGGCCCCGGCCTTCGCTCGCGAGGCCCGCCAGGACACCGTGCTCGCCGGCGACCACCCGATGCTCCGGGGCGCGTGGGCGCTGGTACTGACCCCGATGCTGCACCGCGACCCCGAGGTCTGGGGCGAGGACGCCGAGCGCTTCGACCCGGACCGCTTCGAGCCGGCGGCCGTACGGTCCCGTCCCCCGCACACCTTCAAACCCTTCGGCACCGGCGCGCGGGCCTGCATCGGCCGCCAGTTCGCCCTGCACGAGGCGACCCTGGTCCTCGGTCTCCTGCTGCGCCGCTACGAGCTGCTGGCCGACCCGGCCTACCGGCTGGCCGTGACCGAACGGCTGACGGTGATGCCGGAGGGGCTGCGGCTGGGACTGGCACGGCGGGCGGCACGGGCGGAAGCCCCGGCACCGGCCGGGACCGGTCCGGCGGCACACGGACCGGGCGCGCCGGAGACCTGCCCGGCCCACGCGACGAGCGCGCCGGAGACCTGCCCGGTCAGCTCACCGGAGTGAGGAAGCGGCCGCGGGCGGTGCGGGAGGCACCGGCCCGGAACCGGCGACGGCGACGGCGACCCAGCGCACGCCGTTCCAGGGTTCGAGTCCCCCTTCGGTGAGTTCCGGGAAGATCCAGCGGTTCCCGGCGTCGGCGGCCGCGTCCAGGGTGGCCCGGCCCCCGGCGACGTGGTCGGGGGTGTTCCAGGCGACACCGCCCCAGGTGTCCCGGTGGTTCAGGGTGATGACCAGCTCCGGGCGGTGCCGGCGGATCGCGGCGGCGATGTCCCGGCGCAGCGCGAGCCCGTACTTGACCACCCCGTCCCGGTGGCCGAGGAACTCCACGGTGCCGACGCCGACGACGGCCGCGCTCGCCCGCTGCTGGCGCTCGCGCAGCGGGCCGCAGACCAGGGCTCCGCGCGGTGCCGGGTCGCCTTGTCGTCTGCCGTCGTCTGTCGTCTGGCGGCTGCGGCGCCGTTGTGGCTGGTCGCGCCCGCGCGGGCCCGCGCGGCGGTAGCCGCATGTCGACAACAGCCCCGCGCCCCTTGGGGCGCTGCCCTTGCTCGGCGCTTTCAGACCTCGCCCCGTGCCATCGCCAGCAACCGGTCCAGTACCCGCGGCGCGCCCGTGCGCAGGCCGTCGTGTTCGAACTCGTCGGTGACCCAGGTGCGCAGGCCGCGGATCGTGCGGGCGGTGCGCAGGGAGTGTGCGGTGTCGACGTACATGTCGTCGTGGTAGACGGCGGCCACGACCGGGACCTCGTTGGCGGCGAGGCGGGCGGGGTCGTAGAGGGGCTGCCAGTCGGTGCGGGCGGCGAGCAGGTCGGCGGTCTCGCGCAGCGGGCGCAGGGCCGGGTCCGCCTCGAACATCCAGGGGTGGATCGTCTCGCCGGTGAACAGCACCGGGGTGTCGCCGACCAGCGCCTTGGCCGCGTCGAACTGGGGGAACTCGGCGCGGATCCGTTCGGCGGCCCAGGCAGTGGGGCGGGCGTCCTGGCCGTAGATCGACTCGTGGACGAGGGCGTAGAGGGGGTGGGCCGCGTGAGACAGCAGGGACTGGGCCTGTTCCTGGAAGGCGTCCGAGAGGTCGAGGCCCCCGGGTGTGCGGACGAAGGCGTCCGCCAGGAGGTGGTGCAGCCGGTGGCTGCCGTCGCTCGTGCCGAGCATCAGGCCGAGGGACTGGAAGGCCTCGGCCGTGAACCGGTAGCCGTTCGGCAGGGTCACGTCGTGGGTGAGGAGGTGGTCGGCGATACGGCGGGCCCGCTCGACGTCCTGCGGGTAGCGGGCGTAGTGCGCGGTGACCTTGCGTTCGATGCGCGGGTAGGCCGCGCGGTAGACGTCGTCGGCGTGGGCGTCGAGGGAGGGCAGGCCGCCGGTGATGACGGCGGTGTCCAGCCCCTCGGGCGCGAGGGAGAGGTACGACACCGCGCAGAAGCCGCCGAAGCTCTGGCCGAGCACGGTCCAGGGGGCGCCGCCGGTGACCTCGGGGCGGATGGCCTCGCAGTCCCGGACGATGGAGTCGGCCCGGAAACGGGTGAGGTAGTCGGCCTGCTCGGCGGGGCCGCCGCGGAGCGGGAGCGTCTGCCGGGAGGCCGGGGTGGAGCTGCCGGTGCCGCGCTGGTCGAGCAGCAGGACGCGGTAGTCCTTCAGCGCCCGGTCGAGCCAGGCCTGACGCCCGACGAAACGATTCGCCCCGAAGCCGGGACCGCCCTGGAGGTACAGCAGCCACGGCAGCTCCTGCCCGGCCTTGTCGCTCGCGACCACCTCACGGGCGTACAGCTCGATCGTCTCGCCGTCCGGGGCGGCGTGGTCGAGGGGCACGGTGAAGCGGCGGTCGGTGAGGATGACGCCGGGCTGGCGGTAGCTGAGGCTCAACGGGTCTCCCGGGACGGACGGTACGGACGGGTCCCAGTTCAGCACATGACCGGGCCCGCGCCGAGCCCGTGGATCATGGATTGTCACTGAACCTCCGGTCAGCCCCGGTCAGCGGGCCCTCAGGCTGGAACGGCGCACCACCAGCTCCGGCTGGAGCACCACCCGGCGGTGCTCGTGGGTCCGGCCGCCCTCGCCCTCCTCCGTCTCCTCCAGCAGCAGCTCGGCGGCGAGGGCGCCCATGGTGACGGCGGGCTGCCGTACGGAGGTCAGCGGTACGGCGGCCGCCGCCGCGAACTCGATGTCGTCGTAGCCGACGATCGCGAGGTCCTCCGGGACGGTGACCCCGGCCGCGTACATGGCCTGCAGGACGCCGAGGGCCAGCAGGTCGTTGGCGCAGAACACGGCGGTGGGGCGCTCGGCGAGGCCCAGCAGGCGGGCGCCCGCGTCGCGGCCGGCGGCCACGTCGAGGCGTTCGGTGGGCAGCTCGCGCAGTGCCTCGGGGCCGAGCCCGGCCTCCGCGAGCGCGTTCAGGGCGCCGGTGCGGCGGTCGCGGACCTGGTTGAGCCCGGGCGGTCCGCTGACGTAGGCGATGGAGCGGTGCCCGGCGTCCACCAGGTGCCGGACCGCGAGCGCCCCGCCCGCGACGTCGTCCACCGAGACCGAGCACTCGGTGGTGCCCTCGGCGACCCGGTCGACCAGCACGAACGGGATGCCGTGCCGGCGGAAGGCCGCGATGTTCCGGCCGGTGGCGTCGGCCGGGGTCAGCAGCACGCCCCGCACCCGCTGCTCGGCGAACAGCGCCAGGTAGTCGGCCTCCTCGGCGGCGTTCTGGGCGCTGTTGCACACCATCACGCCGAGCCCCGCCTCGCGGGCCGCCCGCTCGGCGCCCCGCGCCACGTCCACGAAGAACGGGTTGCCCATGTCGAGCACGAGCAGGCCCATGATCCGGCTGCGGCCCGCGCGCAGCTGACGGGCGGACTCGCTGCGGACGTAGCCGAGCCGCTCGATGGCGGACTGCACCCGGGCGCGGGTCTCGGAGGCGACCGTGTCCGGGCGGTTGATCACGTTCGACACGGTGCCCACGGAGACGCCGGCGGCGCGGGCGACGTCCTTGATACCCACCGACTGGGCCATCGGCTTTCAGACCTCCAGGGATGACGAGGGGCGGCGGGCGGATCCTCACATTACCGTCACCGCCGCCGATGACGGCCCGCTCAGGCGGGCAGGGAGAACTCCACGACGTGCAGCGCCGAGGGCGTCGTACCGCTGGACTTCTCCTGGTACATGAACGACAGGACGTTGTCGGACCGCACCCGCGTCTCGTCGATCACGACCTCGCCGAAGGCGTCCAGACCGCTGCCGTCGAAGAGCAGTGTCCAGTCGGTGTGGCCGGAGGACCTGGAGGCGCCGGCGATGCGGCCGTAGGGGAGGACCGCGTACGCGTTGTCGTACGTGTCCAGGATCAGCTTGGTGCGCCGGCTGGAGTTCAGGGGGACCGGGATCTCGGTCTTGGTCCAGGTGCCGGAGGAGTTCTTGCGGAGGTGGAACGCGCGGCCGCCGGCGGTGCGGTCGGCGACGTGGTCGGTGGTGCACTGGCCGAAGCGGCCGGGGACATAGCTGATGATCGCGTGCGGGAGGCCGGTGGAGTCGGTCCACTGGCTCTCCTGGTTCATCAGGGAGTGGTCGGGGCCCAGGGGGTCGACGACCAGGCCGGCGTCGGTGACGGCCACCGTGTCGGCGGTGCCGGTCGTGGCGACCGGTGCGCCCGCGTCGTTGCGCCAGGTGCGGCCGCGGTCGGTGGAGTAGACGTAGCCGGTGTCGTGGTTGGTGATGCCGCCGCCGCTGCACATCACGTCGGCGTTCTGCTCGCGCCAGGTGAAGAAGGTGTGCAGCCGGCCGTTCACGTCGTAGTCGATGCCGTGCAGGTACATGTTGCGGGCGGTGCTGGAGCCGTGCGAGCTGGTGTACGTCCCCGTGGAGCCGGACCACTCCCCCAGCGCCTTCCAGGCCGAACCGTCGTACTCGGCAAGGGCGTTGCGGCCGTTGCCGGAGATACCGGCCCGATAGCTGAGCTGCAGCCTGCCCTCCGGCGTGGAGACGAACTGCGGGTAGGTGAACTGCGAGGTGAGCGCGAGGCCGTCGAGGGAGGTCTGGACGGTGCCGAAGACGGATGAACTCCAGGACGGGGCGGAAGGGTTGTCGAGGAGTCCGGCGACGGACTTCACGTAGAAGAAGCCGTCGCTGTGGGAGTCCATGGTGAGGTGAAGGCGGCCGTCCACCTTCGAGACGCCCATGGAGATGACGTTGTGGGAGTCGCTGGTCTTCAGGACGTGCGGGAGGGTGACCGCCGACCAGCTGCCGGCTCCGGCCACGCGGCGGGCGACGACCGCGTGGCCGGTGGCGGTGTACCAGGCGGCGTACTGGTGGCCGTTGTACGTCAGCAGGCCGTTCTTCTGGAACGAGTTGGTGTTGACCAGGCCGTCGTAGGAGACGAAGTAGACGGCCCGGGGGTCGAGTGTGGTCGTGTCCTTCCTGGTGACGGAGGGGCCGGGACCGGCGGCCCGTGCGAGGCCCGGCGTCGCCACGGCGGCCAGTGCGGCCGACGCGAGCACGGTAGGTCGTTTCATGAGCGGCTCCAGGAGGTCCGGGAACGTCGGGCAGGGGACGTCAGGCGAGGTGGAAGACCTCGGTGAGCGGCTTCATCGCCTCGTCGGGGCGGGACGCGTCGAGGGACTCGAAGAAGGGAGCCATCTCCGCCTGCCAGCGGGCGTTGACCTCGGTGGCCTCCATGCCGGCCCGGGCGGCGTCGAAGTCCTCGGTCTCCAGGTAGCCGACGAGCAGGCCGTCGTCGCGCAGGAAGAGGGAGTAGTTGTGCCAGCCGGTGGCGGAGAGCGCCCGGAGCATCTCCGGCCACACGGCGGCGTGACGTTCGCGGTACTCGGCGATCCGGTCCGCACGGACCTTGAGCAGGAAACACACGCGCTGCATGAAGTACCGCTCCCGGGTCAGAAGTCGAAGTCGTCGATGTTCTTGGCGTCGAAGACGGTCGGCTTGCCGAGGTTGATCACGCCGTCCTTGCCGATGGTGTACGTCGTGCCGCCGGCCTTGAAGGTCTCGCCCTCCTTGCCGGTGATCTGCCCGGAGGCCAGCGCGACGGCGGTGCGGGCGGCCAGGTCGCCGAGCTTCGCGGGGTCCCACAGCTCGAAGGCGTCGACCGTGCCGTTCTTGACGTACGTGCGCATGTCGTTCGGGGTGCCGAGGCCGGTCAGCTTGACCTTGCCCTTGTACTTGGAGCCGGACAGGTACTGGGCGGCCGCCTTGATGCCGACGGTGGTCGGGGAGATGATCCCCTTCAGGTCCGGGTACTGCTGGAGCAGGCCCTGGGTCTGCTGGAAGGACTGCTGGGCGTCGTCGTTGCCGTAGGCGACCTTGACCAGCTTGACGTTCTTGTACTTCGGGTCCGCCAGCTCCTTCTTCATGTAGTCGATCCAGGTGTTCTGGTTGGTCGCGGTCTGGGCGGCCGACAGGATCGCGATCCGGCCCGAGTAGTTGATCTGCCGGGCCAGCAGCTGCACCTCGGTACGGCCCAGGTCCTCGGCGCTCGCCTGCGAGACGAAGGCGTTGCGGCAGTCGGCGGTGGTGTCGGAGTCGTAGGTGACGACCTTGACGCCGTTCTTCATGGCCTGCTTCAGCGCGGTGCACAGGGCGCCGGGGTCCTGCGCGGAGACGGCCATCGCGTTCACCTGCTGCTGGGTGAGCGTGTTGACGTAGGAGACCTGGCCGGCGGTGTCGGTCGCGCTGGACGGGCCGACCTCCTTGTACGTCGAGCCCAGTTCGGTGAGCGCCTTCTCGCCGCCCTTGTCGGCCGAGGTGAAGTAGGGGTTGTTGACCTGCTTGGGCAGGAAGCCGACGGTCAGGCCCTTCTTGGTGGCCGCGTTGGGATCGGCCTTGCCGGCCGCCGCGCCCGAGCCGCTGTCGCTCTTGACGTCGTTCTTGGTGGTGCCGCCACAGGCGGTGAGGGCGAGCGCGAGGGAGGTACCGGCGGCGAGGGCGGCGCAGGCACGGCGGAGGGATGACTTGCGCATGGTGAAGGTCCTTTACGAGGGTGAGCGGACTGACGACGTCGTGGCCGAGGCGGCGGCTCTGCGGCCCGCCCTCGCGACGGAGATCTGACGGGCGACCCGGGGGCCGAGCACCGAGACGACGAGCAGGACGCCGGTGACGACGATCTGCGACTGGGCGGAGACGTTCAGCAGACTCATCACGTTCTGCAGCGCGCCGAGCAGGAACACCCCGGCGACGGCCCCGCCCAGCGTCCCTTTGCCGCCGTCGAAGTCGATGCCGCCGAGCAACACCGCGGCCACCACGGACAGTTCGAGTCCCGTCGCGTTGTCGTAGCGGGCGCTGGCGTAGTGCAGGGCCCAGAAGACGCCGGTCAGGGAGGCCATGAACCCGGTGGCGGCGAACAGCCAGAGCCTGGCCCGCTTGACCCGGATGCCGGCGAACCGGGCGGCCTCCTCGCCGGCGCCGATCGCGAACAGCGACCGCCCGAACGGGGTGGCGTGCAGGACGACGACGGCGATGGCGAGCAGCACCAGGAAGGGCAGGAAGGCCTGGGGGAGGAAGGAGTTCCCGAGCCGTCCGGCGGCGAAGTCGAGGTACTGGGTCGGGAAGTCGGTGACCGCGTCGGAGCCGAGGACGATCTGGGCGATGCCCCGGTAGGCGGCGAGGGTGCCGATGGTGACGGCGAGGGACGGCAGTCCGAGCCGGGTCACCAGCAGCCCGTTGACCAGCCCGCACACCACACCGAGCAGCAGGCACAGCGGGATGATCGTCTCGATGGCCATGCCGTCGTTCCACAGCTTGCCCATCACCGCGCCGGACAGCCCGGCCGTGGAGGCCACCGACAGGTCGATCTCGCCGGAGACGACCAGCAGGGTCATCGGCAGCGCGATCAGCGCGATGGGCAGGGTGTTCCCGATCAGGAACGACAGGTTCAGGGCGTTGCCGAAGCCGTCGACGAAGGAGAAGGAGAGCAGGAGCAGGACGATCAGCAGGGCGCCGACGACCGTGTCCCAGCGGACGGCACGGGTCAGGGACTCAGGCACGAGCCTCCCCCTTCTGTACGGCGGACGTCGCGGAAGCCGGCTTCTTCTTCAGGGCGGCCGCCACCCGCAGGGCCACGATCCGGTCGACGGCGATGGCGAGGAGCAGCAGGACGCCGTTGATGGCGAGCACCCAGACCGAGCTGACCCCGAGCGCCGGCAGCACGCTGTTGATGGAGGTCAGCAGCAGGGCGCCGAGGGCCGCGCCGTACACGCTGCCGGAGCCGCCGGTGAAGACGACCCCGCCGACGACGACCGCGCTGACGACGGTGAGTTCGTAGCCGCTTCCGGTGCCGGAGTCGACGTTGCCGAACCGGGCCAGGTACATGGCCCCGGCGAGGCCGGCGAGGGCGCCGCAGAAGGTGTAGGCGAGGAGGATGCGGCGCCGGACGGGGATGCCGGCGAGGCGGGCGGCCTCCGGGTTGGAGCCGAGGGCGTACAGTTCGCGGCCGCTGCCGAAGTGCTTGAGGTAGTAGGCGGTGGCGACCAGCACGGCGAGGGCGATGAGCGCCAGGTACGGCACGGCCCGGACGCCGCCGGAGCCGAAGTCGACGAAGCCCCCGGGGAGGTCGGCCGCGGTGATCTGGCGGGAGCCGACCCAGATGGAGTCGATGCCGCGGACGATGTACAGCGTGCCCAGGGTGACCACCAGGGCGGGCACCTGACCGAGGCTCACCAGCAGGCCGTTCACCAGGCCGAAGCCGATGCCGAGCAGCACCGCGAGGACGATCGCTACGGCCGGGTCGCCGCCGCCGTGCAGATAGGTGCCGGTGGCGAAGGCGCTGATGCCGAGGGTGGAGCCGACGGAGAGGTCGACGTTGCGGGTGATGACCACCAGCGACTGGCCGGTGGCGACCAGGACCAGGATGGTCGCGTTCAGCAGCAGGTCCTTGATGCCCTGCTCGGACAGGAACTCGCTGTTGCCCGCCTGCGTGACCGCGATCATCACCAGGAAGACGACCAGGATGGCGAGTTCCCGCATCCTGAAGACACGGTCGACCAGCCGGGTGCCGCTGGAGGGTGGCGTCTCGGCCACGGGGGTCTCGTGCGGGCTGGTGACCGTCATGCGGCGGCCCTCCCGGCGGCTGCGGCCATCGCCGTCGTCTGCGGCCCGGCGGCCCGCCCGTGCCCTGTCCCGGCACCCGGGCGACCGCGCCGCGCGCGGGCCGTTTCGGTGCGTGCGTCGCTCATGCGGCCCTCCCGGTGGCTGCGGCCATCACGGTTTCCTCGGTGGCGTCGGAGCGGGGGATCTCGGCGGTGAGCCGGCCCTCGTGCATCACCAGCACCCGGTCGGCCATGCCGAGGATCTCCGGCAGGTCGGAGGAGATCATCAGCACCGCCACCCCGTCGGCGGCGAGCTGGGACAGCAGCCGGTGCACCTCGGCCTTGGTGCCGACGTCGATGCCCCGGGTGGGTTCGTCGACGATCAGCACCTTGGGGTCGGTGGCCAGCCACTTGGCGAGGACGACCTTCTGCTGGTTGCCGCCGGAGAGCGTGGAGACGACGTCGGCGATCCGGGCGTACTTCACCTGGAGCCTCACCGCCCAGTCCAGCGACCGGCTGCGCTCGGCACCCCGGTCCACCAGCCCCGCCCGCACGGTCGTCCGCAGCCCGGTCAGGCCGATGTTCCGCTCGATGGACATGCCCATCACCAGGCCCTGGGCGCGCCGGTCCTCGGGGACGAGGGCGAGCCCGGCGGCCATCGCGGTGGACGGCGCGCCGTTGGTCAGCTTCCGGCCGTCGACCTCGACCTCCCCGGCGTCCCAGCGGTCGACGCCGAACACCGCGCGGGCGACCTCGGTACGGCCGGCGCCGACCAGCCCGGCGAGCCCGACGATCTCACCGCGGCGCACCTCGAAGGAGACGTCGGTGAAGACGCCCTCGCGGGTCAGCCGGCGCACCCTCAGGGCCACCTCGCCCGGCTGCACCTCCTGCTTCGGGTAGAGCTCGTCGAGGTCACGGCCGATCATCCGGCGGACCAGGTCGTCCTCGGTCATCCCGGCCAGCGGCTCGCAGGCGATCCAGGCGCCGTCGCGCAGGGTGGTCACCTTCTGGCAGATCTCGAAGATCTCTTCCAGCCGGTGGGAGATGAACAGCACCGCCGCGCCCTGTTCGCGCAGGGTGCGCACGACACCGAAGAGCCGGGCGACCTCGCCGCCGGTGAGGGCCGCGGTGGGCTCGTCCATGATCAGGACCCGGGCGTCGAAGGACAGCGCCTTGGCGATCTCGACGATCTGCTGGTCGGCGATGGACAGACCGCGTGCCGGGCGGTCGGGGTCGAGGCCGACACCGAGCCGCTTCATCAGGGCGGCGGTGGCCTCGCGGGTGGCCTTGTGGTCGATACGGCCGAGCGCGCGCCGGGGCCGGCGGCCCATGAAGATGTTCTCGGCGATCGACAGATCGGGAAAGAGCGTGGGCTCCTGGTAGATCACGGCGATCCCGGCGTCGCGGGCGTCTCCGGGCCCGTGGAACTGGACGGGCTCGCCGTCGAGCAGCACCTGGCCGGCATCCGGACGGTGCACCCCGGCAAGCGTCTTGATCAGGGTCGACTTGCCCGCGCCGTTCTCACCGGCGAGGGCGTGGACCTCACCGGCGAACAGCTCGAGGGAGACGCCCCGCAGGGCGCGTACGGCACCGAAGGACTTGGCGACGTCCCTCAGCGCCAGCACCGGGGCCGGTCCCGTGTCGGACGGGTGGGTCATGGGTGGCTCCTCGACGACGTCGGCGGGTAGGGCCGTCGCAGCGTCGTGAAAGGTTTCAACTGGATGGCCGGGACGTTAGGCATGGCAGACATGTCACGTCAATGGCTCTCGCTCGAAAAAATTTCGATAGCCGAAGGTCACACCCAGGTCACGGAAAACGAGCCCGGCCGCAGGGCTTGACACGCCTTTGGAGGGCTCATAGCTTCCCGTGTTGAATCGTTTCACAGAGCCGTTCAAGCAAGGCCTTTAGCAAGCCCTTTCCAGCAGGCCTTTCCAGCAAGGCCTGTCAAGCCCGATGCCACAGGAGCCCGAAGTGACCGACCTCGCCGCGGTGAAGGCCGCGCTCAAGACCCAGGCCGTCGAGACGCCGTCGTGGGCGTACGGGAACTCGGGGACGCGCTTCAAGGTGTTCGCGCAGGCCGGGGTGCCCCGGACGCCGCGGGAGAAGCTCGAGGACGCGGCCAGGGTGCACGAGTTCACCGGCGTCGCGCCGACCGTCGCGCTCCACATTCCGTGGGACGCGGTCGAGGACTACGGCGCACTCGCCAAGTTCGCCGAGGACCGGGGGCTGCGGCTCGGCGCGATCAACTCCAACACCTTCCAGGACGACGACTACAAGCTGGGCAGCATCTGCCATCCCGATGCGGCGGTGCGGCGCAAGGCCCTCGATCACCTGCTGGAGTGCGTCGACATCATGGACGCGACGGGGTCGAGGGACCTGAAGCTGTGGTTCGCGGACGGGACGAACTACCCCGGGCAGGACGATGTGCGGGCGCGGCAGGACCGGCTGGCGGAAGGGCTGGCCGAGGTCTACGAGCGGCTCGGTGACGGGCAGCGGATGCTGCTGGAGTACAAGTTCTTCGAGCCGGCCTTCTACACGACCGATGTCCCGGACTGGGGGACGGCCTACGCGCACTGCCTGAAGCTGGGCCCGAAGGCGCAGGTCGTGGTCGACACCGGGCATCACGCGCCGGGGACCAACATCGAGTTCATCGTGGCGACACTGCTGCGGGAGGGGAGGCTCGGCGGGTTCGACTTCAACTCCCGCTTCTACGCCGACGACGACCTGATGGTGGGGGCGGCCGATCCCTTCCAGCTGTTCCGGATCATGTACGAGGTCGTGCGCGGGGGCGGGTTCGGGCCGGACGTGGCGTTCATGCTCGACCAGTGCCACAACATCGAGGCGAAGATTCCGGCGATCATCCGGTCGGTGATGAACGTGCAGGAGGCCACGGCAAAGGCGCTGCTCGTCGACCGGCCGGCGTTGGCCGCGGCTCAGGCTGCGGGGGATGTGCTGGGCGCCCATGCGGTGCTGATGGACGCGTACAACACGGATGTGCGGCCGCTGCTCGGTGAGGTTCGTGAGGAGATGGGGTTGGACCCTGACCCCGTCGCTGCGTACGCCCGGTCCGGGTGGGCCGAGAAGATCGCTGCTGAGCGGGTTGGGGGACAGCAGGCCGGTTGGGGGGCGTGAGCGTCTGCCCTGATCTGTTTCGTCGCGGAGTGCGGGTCCGTCGTGGTTGCTCGCGCCCACGCGGCGGAGCCGCACATCGATACAGCCCCGCGCCCCTAAGGGAATCTCCTCACCCTCTTTCAGATAGGACCCGAAGTTCATGTCCACCCACCCCGAAGCCGCCGCCCTCCTCGCCCGCTCCCACCGGCTCGGCTCCGATCCCCGCAACACCAACTACGCCGGCGGCAACGCGTCCGCCAAGGGCACCGACACCGATCCAGTGACCGGCGGGGACGTCGAGCTGATGTGGGTCAAGGGATCGGGCGGGGATCTCGGAACGCTGACCGAATCGGGGCTCGCCGTGTTGCGGCTGGACCGGTTGCGGGCGCTGCGGGACGTCTATCCCGGGATCGAGCGCGAGGACGAGATGGTCGCCGCCTTCGACTACTGCCTGCACGGCAAGGGCGGGGCCGCGCCGTCCATCGACACCGCGATGCACGGGCTGGTCGACGCCCCCCACGTCGACCACCTGCACCCGGACTCCGGGATCGCGCTCGCCTGCGCGGCCGACGGGGAGAAGCTGACCGCCGAGTGCTTCGGGGACACGGTGGTGTGGGTGCCGTGGCGGCGGCCCGGGTTCCAGCTCGGGCTGGACATCGCGGCCGTCAAGGCCGCCAACCCGCGGGCCATCGGCTGCGTCCTGGGCGGGCACGGCATCACCGCCTGGGGCGACAGTTCCGAGGAGTGCGAGCGCAACTCGCTGCACATCATCCGCACCGCCGAGGCCTTCCTGGCCCAGCGGGGGAAGGCCGAGCCCTTCGGGCCCGTGATCGAGGGGTACGAGGCGCTTCCCGAGGCCGAGCGCCGGGCGCGGGCCGCGGCGCTCGCGCCGTACGTGCGGGCGCTCGCCTCGCAGGACAAGGCGCAGGTCGGGCACTTCGACGACTCCGACGCCGTGCTGGACTTCCTGGCCCGCGCCGAGCACCCCCGGCTGGCCGCGCTCGGCACCTCCTGCCCCGACCACTTCCTGCGCACGAAGGTACGGCCGCTGGTGCTGGACCTGCCGCCGACCGCGCCGCTGGAGGAGGCCGTCGCCCGGCTCAGGGAGCTGCACGCCGCCTACCGGGAGGAGTACGCCGCCTACTACCAGCGGCACGCGACGGCCGGTTCCCCCGCCATGCGCGGCGCCGACCCGGCCATCGTGCTCGTCCCCGGTGTGGGCATGTTCAGCTTCGGCAAGGACAAGCAGACCGCTCGTGTGGCCGGCGAGTTCTACGTCAACGCCATCCAGGTGATGCGCGGCGCGGAGGCGGTGTCGGCGTACGCGCCGATCGAGGAGTCGGAGAAGTTCCGCATCGAGTACTGGGCGCTGGAGGAGGCCAAGCTCCGGCGGATGCCGCAGCCGAAGCCGCTGGCCACCCGAGTCGCCCTGGTCACCGGAGCGGGCAGCGGGATCGGACGCGCGATCGCGCACCGGCTGGCGGCCGAAGGGGCGTGCGTCGTCGTCGCGGATCTCGACGGGGGCAACGCCGCCACGGTCGCCGAGGAGCTGGGCGGGTCCGACAAAGCCGTCGCCGTCACGGTGGACGTGACGGACGAGGAGCAGATCGCCGCTGCCTTCAGGGCGGCCGTGCTCGCCTTCGGCGGCGTCGACCTGGTCGTCAACAACGCCGGGATCTCCATCTCCAAGCCGCTGCTGGAGACGTCGGCGCGCGACTGGGACCTGCAGCACGACATCATGGCCCGCGGTTCCTTCCTCGTCTCGCGGGAGGCGGCGCGGGTGATGATCGCGCAGGGGCTGGGCGGTGACATCGTGTACATCGCGTCCAAGAACGCCGTCTTCGCCGGGCCGAACAACATCGCCTACTCCGCGACCAAGGCCGACCAGGCCCATCAAGTACGGCTGCTGGCCGCCGAGTTGGGCGAGCACGGCATCCGCGTCAACGGGGTCAACCCGGACGGTGTGGTGCGCGGTTCCGGGATCTTCGCGGGCGGTTGGGGCGCGCGGCGGGCCGCGGTGTACGGGGTGCCGGAGGAGAAGCTGGGCGAGTTCTACGCCCAGCGGACCCTCCTCAAGCGGGAGGTGCTGCCGGAGCACGTCGCGAACGCCGTCTTCGCGCTGACCGGCGGCGATCTCACCCACACCACCGGCCTGCACATCCCCGTGGACGCGGGTGTCGCGGCCGCGTTCCTGCGGTGAGCGGGCGCGTGAAGGCGTACGCCGCGGTCGACCTCGGCGCCTCCAGCGGGCGGGTGATGGTCGGCCGGGTCGGCCCGGACGCGCTGGAGCTGAGTGAGGCGCACCGGTTCCGCAACCGGCCGGTGCGCCTCGCGGAGGGGCTGCGCTGGGACATCCTCGCGCTGTACGGCGGGGTCCTGGACGGGCTGCGGGCGGCGGGCCGGGTGGATTCCGTCGGCATCGACGGCTGGGCCGTTGACTACGGCCTGCTCGACGGAGACGGCGCCCTGCTGGGCAACCCGGTGCACTATCGCGACGCCCGCACCGAGGGCGTGCCGGAGCAGGTGTGGGCGACCGTGCCGGCCGCCGAGCTGTACGCGGCGACGGGCATCCAGTACGCGCCCTTCAACACCCTGTACCAGCTGACGGCGGCCCGCGAGCAGCGGCAACTCAGCCGCGCCGAGCGGTTGTTGCTCGTCCCGGACCTGGTGTCGTACTGGCTGACCGGCGAGCAGGGCACCGAGCTGACCAACGCGTCCACCACCCAGCTCGTCGATCCGCGGACGCGGACGTGGGCGTACGGCGTCGCCGAGCGGCTCGGTATCGACCTCGGCCTGTTCGCGCCGCTGCGGCAGCCCGGCGATCCGGCCGGGCTGCTGGGGCCTGAGGTGCTGGAGGAGACCGGGCTGACCGGTCCCGTGCCGGTGACGGCCGTCGGCTCGCACGACACCGCCTCCGCGGTGGCCGCCGTCCCGGCGGCCGGTGAGTCCTTCGCCTACATCTGCACCGGTACCTGGTCGCTGGCGGGACTGGAACTGACCGCTCCGGTGCTCACCGAGGAGAGCCGGACCGCGAACTTCACCAACGAGCTGGGGCTCGACGGCACGGTCCGGTATCTGCGCAACATCATGGGACTGTGGCTGCTCCAGGAGTGCCAACGGGCCTGGGGCGATTCGGACTTGGGTGCGCTGTTGCGCGAGGCCGGTGGTGTGCCCGCACTGCGCTCGGTGGTGGACGCCGGGGACGGGAGGTTCCTGGCGCCAGGGCGGATGCCGGAGCGGATCGCCGAGGCCTGCCGGGCGTCCGGGCAGCCGGTGCCGGGGACGCGGGCCGAGGTCACCCGGTGCATCCTGGACTCGCTGGCCCTCGCCCACCGACGGGCCGTCGAGGACGCACAGCGGCTGGCCGACCATCCGGTGGACGTGGTGTACGTCGTCGGGGGCGGCACCCGCAACGCGCTGCTGTGCCAGCTGACCGCCGACGCCTGCGGGCTGCCGGTGGTGGCCGGCGCGACGGAGGCGGCGGCCCTCGGCAACGTCCTGGTCCAGGCCCGTGCCCACGGGCTCGTCGGCGACCTGGCCGCGATGCGCCGGCTGCTCACCCGCACCCAGCCGCTGACCCGGTACACGCCCCGCGGCGACGGCGCCCGCTGGCGGGAGGCCGAGGCACGGCTCGCCGCACGGTGAGCGGCGGTCTCCCTTCGGCGATATTCGCCGACTACCCTGCACTCGTCCGATGACCGACCGCGAGGAGCCGCGATGCGTGTCGCCCTGTTCCTGACCTGTGTCAACGACACGCTCTATCCGGACACCGGCCGTGCCGTGGTGAAGCTGCTGACCAGACTGGGTGTCGACGTCGACTTCCCGATGGGCCAGACATGTTGCGGGCAGGCGCACTACAACACCGGTTACCGACACGAGGCAGAGCCGCTGGCCCGGCACTTCTCCGATGTCTTCCGCGAGTACGACGCGATCGTCACTCCCTCCGGGTCCTGCGGGGCGATGGTGCGGGAGCTGTATCCGCGGATGGGCGAGCGGGCGCGTGCCGAGGGCCGCGGGGACTCGCTGGCGCGGACGCTGGCGCCGGTGGTGCCGAAGACGTACGAGCTGACCGAGTTCCTGGTGGACGTGCTGGGGGTGACGGACGTCGGCGCCTACTACCCGCACAAGGTCACCTATCACCCGACCTGCCACGGCCTGCGCGGCCTCGGGCTCGGCGACCGGCCGCACCGACTGCTGCAGGCCGTCAAGGGCCTGGAGCTGGTGGAGCTGCCGGGTGCCGAGGAGTGCTGCGGCTTCGGTGGCACGTTCGCGGTGAAGAACGCCGGGGTGTCGGCGGCGATGGGCACGGACAAGGTGCGCAACGCCGAGTCGACCGGGGCACAGGTGCTGTGCGCGGCGGACAACTCGTGTCTGATGCACATCGGCGGCACCATGAGCCGCCTGCAGGTGGGCATGCGGCCGGTGCACATCGCGGAGATCCTGGCGAGCACGGAGGAGGAACCGGCGGCATGAGCGGAACGTTCGTCGGCATGCCGGCCTTTCCCCGGGCGGCTCACGACGCCCTGGGCAACGCGACCCTGCGGGGCAATCTGCGGCACGCGACCCACACCATCCGCGCCAAACGGGCCCGCGCGGTGGCCGAGTTGGAGGACTGGGCGGCACTGCGCGAGGCGGGCCGCCGGATCAAGGACCACACCCTGCGCCACCTCGACCGATACCTGGTGCGGTTGGAGGAGTCGGTCACGGCGGCCGGCGGTACGGTCCACTGGGCCGCCGACGCCGAGGAGGCCAACCGGATCGTCGCCGAACTCGTCAAGGAGACCGGCGAGTCGGAGGTCGTCAAGGTCAAGTCGATGGCGACGCAGGAGATCGGGCTCAACGAAGCCCTGGAGAAGGAGGGCATCCGCGCCTACGAGACCGACCTCGCCGAGCTGATCGTGCAGCTGGGCAAGGACCGGCCCTCGCACATCCTGGTGCCGGCCATCCACCGCAACCGGGGTGAGATCCGGGACATCTTCCGCTCCGAGATGGCCGCGTGGGGCCGCCCGGCCCCCGAGGACCTGACCGACGCTCCGGCCGAGCTCGCCGAGGCCGCGCGGCTGCACCTGCGGGAGAAGTTCCTGCGCGCCAAGGTCGGCATCTCCGGCGCCAACTTCATGGTCGCCGAGACCGGCACGCTCGTCGTCGTGGAGTCCGAGGGCAACGGCCGGATGTGCCTGACCCTGCCGGAGACACTCATCTCGGTCGTCGGCATCGAGAAAGTCGTCCCCACCTGGCGGGACCTGGAGGTCTTCCTGCAGACCCTGCCCCGCTCCTCCACCGCCGAGCGCATGAACCCCTACACGTCGATGTGGACCGGCACCACGGACGGCGACGGACCGAGCACCTTCCACCTCGTCCTGCTCGACAACGGCCGCACCGACACCCTCGCCGACAAAGTCGGCCGCCAGGCCCTGCGCTGCATCCGCTGCTCCGCCTGCCTGAATGTGTGCCCGGTGTACGAGCGGGCGGGCGGACACGCCTACGGCTCGGTCTATCCGGGTCCGATCGGCGCGATCCTCAGCCCCCAGCTCCGGGGCACCGCGAGCGAGATCGACGCCTCCCTGCCGTACGCCTCGTCGCTGTGCGGCGCCTGCTACGAGGTCTGCCCGGTGGCCATCGACATCCCCGAGGTGCTGGTGCATCTGCGGGAGCGGGTGGTGGAGGGCGGTCCGGCGGTCCGGCAGGGCGACAAGGTGGTGCTGAAACCGGCCAAAGGGCATGCCGCCGAGCGAGCGGCCATGCGCGCGGCACGCTGGGCGTTCACCCACCCGGGCGCCCTGCGCACCGGCCAGCGCCTGGCCTCCCGCACCCGCCGGCTGCACCCCCGTACCCTGCCGGGCCCGGGCAGGGCGTGGAGCGGCACCCGGGACCTGCCCGCCGTACCGGCGGAACCGTTCCGGGACTGGTGGCAGCGCACCCGTGGTGGAAAGGACGCCAAGTGAGCAGCAGGGAACGGATCCTGGGCCGGGTGCGGCGCGCGCTCGCCGAGGTGACGCCGGACGAGCGGCCGTACGAGGAGGCCGTGGGCCGGGACTATCTGCGTGAGCACGGCGGCCGTACGACCGAACAGACGGTGGAGCTGCTGGCGGAGAACCTGGCGGACTACCGGGCGGTCGTGCACCGCGCCACCGACGAGGAGATGCCGTATCTCGTCATGCGGCTGCTGGCCCGACGGGGGTCGGAGGAGGTGCTGGTGCCGCCGGGGCTGCCACCGGCGTGGCTGGCCGCCGCCGACCCGGTACGGATCCACGACCGGGCGGCGAGCACAGCGCAGCGGCTGGACCGGGTGGGCAGTGTGGTGACGGGCTGTGCCGTGGCGATCGCCGAGACCGGCACGATCGTCCTGGACGGCTCCCCCGACCAGGGCCGGCGCCGTATCTCGCTCATCCCCGACCACCACATCTGTGTCGTCCGGGTGCCGGACCAGGTGGTCTCCTCGGTCCCGCAGGCCTTCGAACGCCTGGACCCCGCCCGCCCGTTGACCTGGATCTCCGGCCCGTCGGCCACCAGCGACATCGAGCTGGACCGGGTGGAGGGCGTGCACGGTCCGCGCACGCTGGAAGTGATCCTGCTGAGCTGATCCGGCGAATCCCGCCTAGTGCACCCCCGCCGCGTCCAGCAGCGTGGTCACCGTGGCCGTCGTCAGTCCGTCGTCCAGGCGTTCCACTCCGGCACCGGCCCGCGCGCTGGCGCCGTCGAAGACCAGGAGGAGCTGGCGGGCGAGCAGTTCGGGGTCACGGGCGCCGCCGCGCTCCGCCTCGGCGCGGAAGGTCCCGGCCAGCCGCTCCTTGACACGCCGGGCGACCTCGGCCGCCGGGTGCTCGGGGTTCTTCAGCTCCACCAGGACGGCCAGATAGGGGCAGCCGTGGTAGTCGGCGGCCACGGAGGCCTGCTCAAGGCGTTCGAAGACGTACAGGATGCGCTCGCGCGGGGTGGCGGCCTCCGGATCGGGGTGGGTGAGCTGGGTGTCGTACCAGGGGATGCGCCGCTCCAGGCTCGCCGCCAGCATCGCGTCCTTGCTGTCGAAGAGCTGGTACATCGAACGCTTGGAGACGCCCGCCTCGCGGCACAGCGCCTCGATGCCGACGGAGACGCCCTCGCGGTAGGAGAGCCGGGCGGCCGCGTCGAGCAGCCGGTCGCGCGGGGACACCTTGTCCGGGGAGGTCATGCAGCGAGGTTAGCGTCAGGCGCGGACGAATGGAAACCGATCGGTGTATATCGCTCGGCGGGACGGCCGTACCGGCCCGATCCACGTGACAGGAGGACTGAACAAGCGCTTAGATAGGAGGCCGGACCCTGCTACCGACCCGCCGGAGGCCCCGTTGTTCACGTCCGTCGACGACGTCTCCGCCCGCCTCGCCGAGACCGGCTACCTCGCCTCGCCCGCCGTCGCCACGACCGTGTTCCTCGCCGACCGGCTGGGCAAGCCGCTGCTGGTGGAGGGCCCGGCAGGGGTCGGCAAGACCGAGCTGGCCAAGGCGGTCGCCCAGGTGGCCGGGGCCCGGCTGGTCCGGCTGCAGTGCTACGAGGGCGTGGACGAGTCACGGGCGCTGTACGAGTGGAACCACGCCAAGCAGCTGCTGCGGATCAGCGCCGGCCGCGACGAGAGCTGGGACGAGACCCGCACCGACATCTTCAGCGAGGAGTTCCTGCTTCCCCGCCCGCTGCTCACCGCCATCCGCGGTGCGGAGCCGACGGTGCTGCTGATCGACGAGACGGACAAGGCCGACGTCGAGATGGAGGGGCTGCTGCTGGAGGTGCTCAGCGACTTCCAGATCACGGTCCCGGAGCTCGGCACGGTCACCGCGACCCGCCGCCCGTTCGTCGTCCTCACCTCCAACGCCGGCCGGGAGCTGTCCGAGGCCCTGCGCCGCCGCTGCCTGTTCCTGCACATCGGCTTCCCCGAGGAGGAGCTGGAACGGCGGATCGTACGGCTGAAGGTGCCGGGCCTGACCGCGGCGCTCACCGAGTCGGTGGTCCGGGTGGTCGGGGCGCTGCGCGCGATGGACCTGCGCAAGGTGCCGTCCGTCGCGGAGACCATCGACTGGGCGCGCACCCTGCTGGCGCTGGGCGCCGACACCCTGGACGAGACGGTCGTAAGGGACAGCCTCGGGGTGATCCTCAAGCATCAGGACGACATCCAGAAGGCGGCGGCGAAGCTCGACCTGGACGCGCTGTGACCGCGGTCGCCGACCGGATCACCGGGCTGGTCGGGGCGCTGCGCGCGCACGGCGTGCGGATCGGCACCGGCGAGACCGTGGACGCGGCCCGCGCGGTCGAGGCGCTGGGGCTCACGGACCGGGAACGGCTGCGCGAGGGGCTGGCCGCGACACTGCTGCACGGACCCGGTCAGCGCGCGGTGTTCGACCCGGTCTTCGACCTGTACTTCCCGCGCACGGTCGGCGGCCTGCACCGCCCCGGCGGCGCCGACCGGGACGAGCTGCGCGACCGGCTGACCGAGGCGCTGGCCACCAACGACCAGTCCCTGATGGCTCAGTTGGCGGCCGAGGCGGTCGACGGCATGGGCGGCTACGGCAGTTCACCCGGCTCCGACGGCTGGTCGGCGTACCAGACGCTGGACCGGCTGCGGCCGCAGACCCTGTTGGCCCGGGTGCGGGCGGACGTACGGGGCCGGGAGGGGACCGGCGCCAGGACCGGGGCCGGCTTCGCGGACCGCCTGCTGGACGACGAGATCCGGCGCCGTATCGAGGAGTTCCGGCGGATGGTCGGGGCGGAGGCGCGGCGCCGGGTCGCCGAGCGGCGCGGGCGGGACGAGATCGCCCGGCGCGGTGTCGTGCCGACCGCGGACCGGGTGGACTTCCTGTCCGCGAACCGGGACCAACTGGCCGAGCTGCGCCGGGCGGTCCAGCCGCTCGCACGCAAGCTGGCCACCCGGCTCGCCGCACGCCGCCGCCGGGCCGCGCGCGGCACGATCGACCTGCGCCGCACCCTGCGCTCCTCGCTGTCCACGGGTGGGGTGCCGATGCGGCCGGTGCTGCGCCGGCGCCGCCCGGTCCGCCCCGAACTGGTGCTCCTGTGCGACGTGTCCGGGTCGGTGTCCGGCTTCTCCGACTTCACGATGCTGCTGGTGCAGGCGCTGCACGACCAGTTCAGCAAGGTCCGCGTGTTCGCCTTCGTCAACCGGCTCGACGAGGTGACCGGACTGCTCGGCCACGGCCGCGCCGACCCCGACGGCCTCGGCGCCCGCATCCACGCCGAGGCCACGCTCACCGGCTGGCACGGCAGCAGCGACTACGGCGTGGCCCTCGGCGAGTTCACCGCGCGGTACGGCGCCGCGGTGGGCCCGCGCACGACCGTGTTCGTCCTCGGCGACGCCCGGACGAACATGAGCGACCCGAACCTGGCCGCCGTACGCGAGGTCGCCGGGCGGGCGCGACGCGTGTACTGGCTGAACCCCGAGCCGCGCGACCGGTGGGGCACCGGCGACTCGGCCGCGCTCGCCTACGCCGAGCTGGTCGAGATGCACGAGTGCCGTACGGCCCGTCAGCTCAGCGCACTGATCGCCCGGCTGCTGCCGGTGTGATCGACTGGTCGCGAACGACGGCGATCGGCACCCGGTCGGCACCGATCCGCAGTTGCTGCTCCGCACCGAAGGGCGTACGCCATGAGCCACTCCCCCGTACCGCTCGGCACCTTCCCCACCCCCGTCGAACCGGCGCCCCGGCTCGCCGCGGCGCTCGGGCTCGGGCCCGGGGACCTGTGGATCAAGCGGGACGACCTGACCGGTCTCGGCGGCGGCGGAAACAAGATCCGCAAACTGGAGTGGACGGTGGGCGCGGCCCTCGCCGAGGGCGCGGACACGCTCGTGACCACGGGCGCCCCGCAGAGCAACCACGCCCGGCTGACCGCCGCCGCGGCCGCCCGGCTGGGCCTGTCCGCCGTCCTCGTCCTGCGCGGCGCACCGGGCGCTTCCCGGTCCGGGAACCTCGCGCTGGACGGGCTGTTCGGGGCGCGGCTCGTCTGGGCGGGCGAAGTGGACCAGGCCGGGCTGGACGCCGCGGCGGCCGCGGCGTGCGCACGGCTGCGGACGGGCGGGGCGCGGCCCGCGCTGATCCCTTTCGGAGGATCGAGTGCGCTGGGCGCCCGGGGGTATGTGCGCTGCGGCGAGGAGCTGGCCCAGCAGGTGCCTGGGCTGCGCACGGTCGTGGTCGCGCTCGGCTCGGGCGGCACCATGGCCGGCCTGGTCGCGGCCCTGGGCGCCGGTGCGGTGCTCGGCGTCGACGTGGGCGCGCTGGCCGACCCGGCCGCGGCGGTCGCCGAGTTCACGGCACCGCTCGCGGCGGCGGAGGTCACGCCCGAGGGGCTGCGGGTCCGCCGGGACCAGGTGGGCAGCGGGTACGCGACGCTGACCGAGCCGGTTGCGCAGGCCTTCCGGCTCGCCGCCCGCACCGAGGGCCTGGTGCTCGACCCGATCTACACGGGCCGGGCCCTGGCCGGGCTCCGGGCGGCCGTCCGCGACGGTGACGTCCGGCCGGGCGAGAAGACGGTGTTCGTCCACACCGGCGGCCTGCCGGGCCTGTTCGGCCACCCTGACACGGTCGCCTTCGCGGAGGAGGGGGCGGTGGCGTTCGACGGGTGACGGGGGTGACGGGCGAGAGCTCATCGATGGGGGACGCGGTGTGAGCGGCGACGGCTCGACGACGAGCGACGGGAGGTGCGAACCGGACGGCTGATCGACGGGCAGACGGAGGTGTGACGGGCGATCGGCTCATCGACGGGCGACGGAGACGCCACGGGCGATCGGCTCATCGACAGGGGACGGAGACGCCACGGGCGATCGGCTCATCGACAGGGGACGGAGACGCCACGGGCCATCGGCTCATCGACAGAGGACGGAGACGCCACGGGCCATCGGCTCATCGACAGAGGACGGAGACGCCACGGGCGATCGGCTCATCGACAGGGGACGGAGGCATGACGGGCGATTGGCTCATCGACAGGGGACGGAGACGCCGCGGGCGACGGCTGGGGGACGGTGGCCGGGATGCGGGGGCTGACAGACCCGGTGGGGCCTCCGGCCGCTGATATGCCGACCGGGCCGCACGGGGTGCGACCCGGTCCTGTGGGCGGGCGGACCGCCGTACCCGCCGGTCAGCCCTTCGCGTACTCCTTGGCCATGGTCCCGGCGAAGTCGAAGACCACGACCTGCTCGTCGCCCACCACCCAGGCGTCATGGCCGGCCGGGCACACGAACACGTCACCCGGACCGACCTCGGCCTCGCCGCCGTCGTCCATACGGATGTGCATCCGCCCCTGCAGGACATAGCCGTTGTGGTGGACCATGCAGCTCTCGGTGCCCGCGATCGGTCCCACGGACTCCGTCCAGCGCCAACCGGGTTCGAAGGTGGCCACGGCGAAGTCCAGCCCGGTCAGGTGAAGGGCTTCGAGGTGGCCGCGGGGGAAGTCGCGCCGCTCGTCCGGCTTCTCTACCGTCTTCACTTCCAGCATGACGGTGTCCTCCCTTCCGGCCGCTGACCACGGCCGGGGCCGGCCCCCGGTCCCCCGGCGGCCTCGGACACCGCCGGCAGTACGGCGGCGGCCGTACCCCATGGCTCCATGGTCGGCCCGGCGCCCAGGCATTGCCATTCGGCTGAGCGCGCCTTTGGCAGGCTGCCCCAGTGCCCCCGCTGGCCCCGCTGGCCCGAACAGCATCTTTCGCCCCCGAAGCCCCAACTACCCCGGCGGCCCCTACTCTGACAACGTGACAGCCACCGGCACCGCGTTGATCGCGACGGGCGACACCGGCGGCCCGCCCCTGCGGCCGCTTCCCGACCGCGCCGTCGCGCTGCTCGCAGCGGTCTCCGCCCCACCCCGCCTGGTGGCGCACCTGAGGGCGGTGCACGACGTGGCGGCAGAACTGGTGACATGGGTCCAACGGCACTGCCCCCAGCTGGAATTCGACGCGGAGGCGGTGCTGTTCGGTGCCGCGACGCACGACATCGGAAAGTCGGTGCACCCGGCCGAGCTGTCCGGCCCCGGAGCCGAACACGAGGAAACGGGGCGGCAGTTGCTGCTCACACACGGCGTACCGGACCGGCTCGCCCGGTTCGCCGGTACCCACGCGGCCTGGACGGCTCCCGGGATCGGCGTGGAGGACCTGCTGGTGAGCCTGGCCGACAAGATCTGGAAGAACAGACGCGTGCCGGAGCTGGAGGACCTGGTGGTGGCACGACTGACCGGCGCCGACGGGCGGGCGGTCTGGCAGTGGTTCATGGAGTTGGACGAGGCCCTCACGACGCTCGGGGAGGGCGCCGACCGCAGGCTGGCGTACCAGATGTCCCACCCAGTCGCCCGGAGATGACCAGGTACGCGTGTGCCACCGGGCGCCGGCGGGTGCGGAAAATGGGTCGGTCGTCGCCTGCAACCTCGGCCGGGGCCGGACGTCTGTCGGGGCGGAGCCCTCCACACAGACGAAATGCCCGACCCCGAACGAGCGAAGGAACCCGTGTCCGCACACCGTGCATCACGCCCTGGCCGTGCCCGCAGGCCGAGGGCCGTCCTGGGGGCTTCGGCCGTAAGCACGGCCGCCCTGGCCGTCGCCGGCACGGGCGCGGGCGTGGGCGCGGGCGCGGAGACGGGGTCGCGCGTGGCTGCCGTCTTGGTCCACGGCCGCGCCGTCACCGAGCGCGCCGCAACCGTGAGGTCCGGACCCGGACGTAAGTCAGTTGACTGGCTTGACCAAGGAAATTGCGTGTTTCCGCACTCACCGGTACGACGCCCGCCCCGCTAGGTTGGGCGCCATGAGCAATCTTGACCGCGCGCCCGTGCCCAGCGTCTGCGGCGGCCGCGGATTCGTCGTGGCCGAGCCCGTCCGCGAGCTGCTGAGCCCCCGTCAGGTCCGGCTGGGCGAGTCGACCGAGGTGCGCCGGCTGCTGCCGAACCTCGGCCGTCGCATGATCGGCGCGTGGGCCTTCGTCGACCACTACGGGCCGGACGACATCGCCGACGAGCCCGGCATGCAGGTCCCGCCGCATCCGCACATCGGGCTGCAGACGGTCAGCTGGCTGCACGAGGGCGAGGTGCTGCACCGCGACTCGACGGGCAGCCTGCGGACGATCAGGCCCAGGCAGCTGGGCCTGATGACCTCCGGCCGCGGCATCAGCCACTCCGAGGAGAGCCCGCGCCCGCACGCCCGGTTCCTGCACGGCGCGCAGCTGTGGGTGGCGCTGCCCGACGAACACCGCCACACCGCACCGCACTTCGAGTACCACCCGGACCTGCCCACGGTCACCGCGCCCGGCCTGACCGCCACGGTGATCCTGGGCAGCCTCGACGGCACCATCTCCCCCGGTACGACGTACACCCCGATCACCGGCGCCGACCTCGCCCTCACCCGGGGCGCCGACGTACGGCTGCCGCTGGATCCCGACTTCGAGTACGGCGTCCTTGCCATGTCGGGCGAGGTGCGTGTGGACGGCGTACCGGTGCTGCCCGGTTCCCTGCTCTACCTCGGCTGCGGCCGCTCCGAACTCCCGCTGCGCGCCGAGTCGGACGCCGGAATCATGCTGCTGGGCGGCGAGCCGTTCGCGGAGGAGTTGATCATGTGGTGGAACTTCGTCGCCCGCACCCAGGAGGAGGTCGTACAGGCTCGCGAGGACTGGATGAAGGGGGCCCGATTCGGCGAGGTGAAGGGGTACGACGGAGCTCCGCTGCCAGCACCCGAACTGCCGCCGGTGCCGTTGAAACCACGCGGAAGGGCGCGCTGACCTGGGAGTATCCGGCCTGCTCGTCAGGCAGGTTGGAGACGATCTCGCCGCCCGCCCCGCAAAGAGCATCTGTGGCGGCCAGGCCATCGGATGCCGCCACACGGACACCTCCGAGGGCGCCCGCGTTTCCCACGTGCGGGCGTCTGAAGGCCGCTCCGGCCGGACGAAATGCTGACCCCATGCGGTGCTCATCATCGACGACACCGGCTTCCTGAAGAAGGGAACCCGGTCGGCCGGGGTTCAGCGGCAATACTCCGGCATCGCTGGACGTAGGGAGAACTGCCTGACCGCGGGGGTTACTTGGATTGCACTCGTCCTATGGGGTTGAGGCCGGTCGTCAGTGCCTCGCACGCGGCCTGCCAGGTGGGGGCGCCGGGGTGAAGCTGGGTGTGGAGGTAGGCCGCGGTGAGCCGGGCGAGGGCGGCGACTCGTTCGGGGTTCTCGTCGGTGGTCTCCGCGGCGTCGTATCCGGCGATCCCGCCCAGTCCGTGCTCCGCGTCGAACATCGTGAACAGGGTCTTGGGTCCGGGGGCGAGGGTGTAGGGGTCGGCGTGCCAGTCCGGTCCCATGTCCGTGAAGTGCCGGGGGTCGTCCTTGTCGCCGGCGACGACCAGCGCCGGTGCGGTCATGGTGGAGAAGTCGACGGCGCCGATGATCGGCCACTGCTCGGCCATGGGACCGTTGAGGGCGTCACCGCCCCTGCCGGGCGCGGCGAGCAGTACGCCGGCCTTGATCCGGGACTCGACCAGGTGCACCACGTTCCCGGTGTCGGGGTCCTTGATCCCGGCGCCCAGCAAGAGGGCGGCGGTGAAGCCGCCGAGCGAGTGTCCGACGAGAGCGATCTTGGCGCGGTCCATCCGTCCCGCGAGCTGCGGCACGGTGCGCTCGATGATGTCGAGCCGGTCGAGGATGTGGGTCATGTCTTCGGCGCGGGATCGCCAGAAGTCGGGTGCGCCGGGTGCGTCGGCGACCAGGTGGCTCAGGGTCCTGGAGGTGAGGTGGGTGGGCTGGACGACGACGAATCCGTGAGCGGCCCAGAAGTTGGCGAGCGGCGCATAGCCATTGAGCGAGGAGAGGTTGTTCGAGGGACCGTGACCGTGGGAGAGGAGGATGACGGGGAGACCGGTTCCGGTCGCGGGCGCTGAGACGCGCACCTGGAGGTCTACGGGACGTCCGGGCACGGGGAGGACTACGGGGCTGAAGGACAGGACCGGGGCGGGCGCGGCCAAGGCGTCGGCACGGGTGGTGGGGGCTGTACTCACGATGTGGATTCCCTTTCGGTGGCACCTGCCGCCCGCCGGTCTCCAGCAACCGGCGACGGACAAGGCGGTCAGTGGCGCCCCGCTTCGGCTAAGCTGAAACGGAACGTTGTTCCGTTTAGTATCCGGAGCGCTGCTCCGTTTTGTCAATCGGTGTGGAGGAGTAGGCGATGACCACCGACAGCCCCGCAGGGCAGTCGCCGTCACGAGGCAAGCGGGCCGACGCCCAGCGCAACCGGCAGACGGTGCTCGCTGCCGCCGCCGAGGTGTTCGTCACCTCCGGCGTCGACGCGCCGATCCGCCAGATCGCGGCCCGAGCGGGCGTCGGAATGGCCACGATCTACCGCCACTTCCCGACCCGGGCGGACCTCGTCACAGCCGTCTACCGCCACCAGATCGAGGCGTGCGCCGAAGCCGGCCCGAACCTGCTGGCCAGCGCCGGCTCCCCGCTCGACGCATTGCGCCAGTGGATCGACCTCTTCGTCGACTTCCTCGTCACCAAGCACGGACTAGCCGATGCCCTGCAGTCCGACAACGACCGCTTCGCCGCGCTGCACGCCTACTTCCTCGACCGCCTCCTGCCCGTCTGCGCCCAACTGCTCGACGCTGCGGTCGAGGCAGGCGACATCAGGCCCGGTACGCAGCCGTACGAGCTGATGCGCGGCATCGGCAACCTCTGCATCAGGCGCGACGACGACCCCCGCTACGACCCCCGACGCCTGATCGCCCTCCTCCTCCAGGGCCTGCAGCCACCTCGCCCGGGTCATTCGTGATGCCGAGCTTCCCCACGCTGCCGACAGGGCCGATCGCGGGTTCGAACTGGGACTCGAACGGTTCCTCGCCGGATGGGAGGCCAACCTCCCGGTCCGGCCCTGACGATCCGGCAGCGCCACTTGCGGGTTCATCGGGGAACTCCACACCCCGACGCCGGCCTCCGCGCGCCGGACCCCCGATGCAGCGCGATGTTTCGAAACGACCCGTCAGCGCTTGCACAGATCGGCGGACGCCTCGTCACATCTCGTTGTTAGGCGCGGCGACCAGCCCCAGGGACGAGAGCCTGCGCTACATCCTGCGCAACAGCGACCACCGGTTCATCCACCGGCCCCTGTTCGTCCTGCCCGCCCCGCACACCTGGGAACACGTTCCCGGCGTCACACTCCTCGTTCCCGCGACGGCCTCCTGAAGCGGCTTGTCTCCGACCGACTGACTGAGCAGGGCAAACAGGTCAGCGATCGTGAGCCGCGGGCGTCGCTCCGGCTACCCCAACGGCCGGCGCAGCAGGGGGCAGGCGGCCAGGAGCCCGTCAAGCGGTCGCGCCCTGCCTTCTCGGCAAGCTCGGGCTTCGCGGTTCCGTTCAGCTCGGTCGTCTACACCTACCGCCGGGGGTTGTGATCGGGTCCGGACAGCGGCCGACCGTGCGGCATCGAGGTGGTCGCCTGGACGTATGGGTGAAGCAGCCGGACAGCGCCGGCTACGACGAGGCTCCGCCCATGGCCAGCGCGGTTCGCGCCAGCCCGCGCAGCCAGGCGTGGGCGTGGTCGGTGTCGTAGCGCTGATGCCATGACAGGTATATCGGTGCCGACGGCAGTTCGAGCGGGAGGGGGAGCACGACCAGGCCGAGGTCGGCGACCGCGGACCGCGCGGTGGCCTCAGGGACGCTGATCAGGAGATCGGAGCAGCGCGCGAACTCCAGCGCGGCAGCTTCCGTGGGCGTGGTCGCCACCACGCGGCGGGTGAGGCCGAGCCGCGCGAGGGCGTCGTCGAGGGCATTGCTGAGGTTTCCGCGTCGCGAGACGGTGACGTGCTCAGCGGCGGCGTACCGCTTCGCGGTGACGGTCCTGACACGAGTGAGCGGGTGCCCCTGCCTCACCACGATGACGAGGCGGGTCTCGCCCACCTTCTCGGCACAAATGTCCGGTGCGCTCGGCCGGTTGGCGTTCGCCTCCAGGTCGACCTCTCCACGCCGCAACTCGGGGGTGTCGATGCTCGATTCCGCGACAAAGCGCAACCGCACGCCCGGCGCCTCTTCACGCACGGCCGAGAGCAGTGCGGGGCCGCCCAAGGCGACCAGGGAATCGTGCCAGCGGAGTGTGAAGGTGCGCTCCAGCGTGGCCAGATCGAGTTGACGGCTCGGTGCCAGCACCCCCTGGACCTGCTGCAGCAGCTCGTGCACCTGTTCCCGGACGGCGATCGCGTACGGCGTCGGGGTCATCGTGCGGCCGGTGCGCACCAGGATCTGATCCCCGGTCGTGCGACGGATCCGGCCCAGGCTCCGGCTCATCGCGGGGGCGGTGACATGCATGCGCGCGGCCGCCCCGGCGACACTGCCCTCCTCCAGCAGCGCGTCGAGCGCGGCCAGCAGGTTCAAATCCAATTGCATGCGAGTAATCCTAGCCGTGCTTTACATGCATTTGAAGTTAATCAAGGGGCTGTATAGCTTCGAGACCAGAGCGCTGAACCGAGCGCACAGTCCGGCTCGAACGCCCTCATCTCCTCCTACTCACAAGGGAGTTCACCATGTCCGAAACGCTTCAGACCACTGACGCCGCCTCCGACGCCGACCTGCTCGCCCAGACCGCGATCGCCGTGCGTGCGGCCGGTTCGGCGCTGCGCGAGCGCTTCGGCGAGGTGGTCCGCTACCAGACCCGCGAAGAGCTGATGCGCGCCCTCGCCGCCAACGACGACACGGCCCTCGACATCCTGCGCCCCCGTCTCACGAGCCTGCGCCCGGACGCCGGCTGGGTGGGGGACGAGCTCGCCGGCGGGGCGCTGCCGCCCGGCGAATGGTGGGTCGTGGATCCGGCCGAAGGCAACGTCAACCACCTGCACGCCCTGCCGGAGTGGGCGGTGACCACCACCCTCGTGCGCGACAACCAGCCCGTGCTCACCGCGGTCCACCTGCCGTTGACCGGCGAGACCTACACCGCGCTCACCGGCGCGGGCGCCCACCTCGACGGCCGGCCGCTGCACGTCTCCCCGAGCACGGACCTCGGCCTGAGCATCGTGGCCACCAGCCAGGCCCGGCCGGACGAGGACGAGAAGGTCGTGCGGCGCGTCGGCTCCTCGATCACCGCCATGCTCTTCGACGCGCTCGTCGTGCGCACCGTCGTGCCCGCGACGCTGCACCTGCTGAACGTGGCCGCCGGCCGCATCGACGCCTTCTGGCAGTTCGCCGGCGCACGCGCGGACCTGCTGCCCGGGGCACTGCTCGTCACCGAGGCCGGCGGACAGATCTCCGACGCCGAGGGCCGCCCCTGGACCCCACAGAGCGAAAGCCTCCTGGCCGCCGCCCCCGGCGTCCACGCCCAGGCCGTCGCCACGCTCTCACGCTGACCGCGCACCACCACCCGCACCCACGAAAAGGACCCCATCACCATGACCTCGATCGCAGTACTCGGAAACGGCCGCGTCGGCGGCAACCTGGCCACAGCCCTCACCCGGGCAGGGCACGAGGTGACCGTCGCGGACCGTACGCCGGGCGCCGCCGCCGACGCTGCCCGCACAGCCCGGATCGTCATCAACGCCACCCCGGGAGCCGGCTCCCTGGACCGGCTCGGCGCCCTACGGGAGGAACTGCGCGGCAAGATCCTCGTCGACGTCTCCAACGCCACCACCGACGGACCGGACGGACTGCCCGCCGACCTGCTCCACCCCGGCTCAAGCCTTGCCGAGCAACTCCAGGACGCCCTCCCCGAAACCCGCGTCGTCAAGACCCTCAACACCATGCTCTTCCCGGTGATGACCGCGCCGGCCACGCTCACCCGGACACCGACCGCGTTCCTCTCCGGCGACGACCCGCAGGCCAAGCAGACCGTTCGCGAACTGCTCACCGACCTCGGCTGGCACAAGGACTGGATCACCGACCTCGGCGGAATCCAGACCGCCCGCGCCACCGAGGCCGCGATCCTCTTCGTCCCGCACGTCATCCGGTCCACCGGATTCACACCCTTCGCGATCTCCATCGCCCGCTGACCGTACGCAGCGCACCGCCCCCGGCAGGCCCCATGCAGAACGGATACGACAGCGCAGCCAGGGCCGGCGATCCAGCGCCGGACGGCATCACGCTGCCGCTGCTCCACTCCTGCGACTTGTAGAGATGGGAACAGTCATTCCGCAACCCGTGCCGCTCGCTCTCACGCCCTGCCCGTCGTACCGGCCCCGCCCGACCGCCGTCACCCGGTCCTCGTCCCCGGCGTTCCCCTCCACTTCGTGAAGGCAGCCATGCGCGTGCAGGTCGGGGAAGTGATCATCAGACAGAACCGCCGTGACTTCACGGTGGCCGAGATGCGCCGGGCGCTGACCCGACTCGGCTTCACCTGCCACGTCGTGCGCCCGGCCGCGCCAAGCCGGGATGCGCGGGCGGACGACGACGCGCTCGGCTGGTGAGCGACTTCGAGATCAACGGCTGGCGAAGTGCCGTTCGCGGGGTGGAACGCAGAAGGATGTGGCACCCGGCTGGTGGCGGGCCGGACGCGCGAACCACGTCCCGCAGGGGCCAACGGTTCGGCAATGAGCCACGAGACCGCACGAGGCCGGTACGACCCGCCGGCCCGGACGTCGTCATGTCACAGGCGAACCGGACCAATCGCCATCACGCAAAGACCTCGGGCACGGCGAGCCCGAGCACAGCAAGAGCGCGTCGAACACCACGCATCAGGCCCCTTTGAGGCGTCAGATCACCGTGAGACCAGGGACGTAGCTGGACCCATGGTGACCGCACCGCAGTTCATCAGGGCCGGCAGGACGGGCGGACGCTGAGCAGTTCGGTCCGCAGCACGGGCGTGCCGTCGACAGGCGCCGGGTCCTGCGAAGTTGGCTCGATTCCGCCAGCAGCGATCTTGTCGAGGGTCCTCAGGCCGGCGGCACCGACCGTGCCGAACACCGTGTAGTTCGGTCGCAGCGCGGAGTCGCCGTAGACGACGAAGAACTGGGAACCGTTCGTGTTCGGCCCGGCGTTGGCCATCGCCAGCACACCGCGCCCGTAAAGGCGACGGACGCCGGTCGGATCGCTCGGTGCCGGCGGCAGGTCCACCGGCAGCTCGTCCTTGTACTCGTACCCCGGCCCGCCCTCGCCGGTGCCGGTCGGGTCGCCACACTGCAGGACCTTCAGCGTCGGATACGCCGTCAGCCGATGGCACACCGTACGGTCGTAGAACCGGTGCCGCGCCAGGTGCACGAAGCTCTGGACCGTGCACGGCGCCTTCGCCCGGTCCAGACGCAGCGGGAGCGGGCCCTGGCTGGTCGGGACAGCCATATCGACCGTGCCGTGACTGGGGGTGTGCCGCGGGTCGGGCGGCAGCGGAACCGGCCGCGCCGCCGGCTCGTCCGGGGTCTGGGTGTACTGGCAGGGACCGTGCGTGGTTCGCGGTGGGGCATCGGAAGCGGAGGCGGTGGTGCTCCCCCCGGACACGACCAACGCTGCTGCCGCCAATGCGGTCATGAGAGCTCGGTTCATCCTGCACACCCTCCAAAAGATCGTCAGATTTCGGAGCGGTCGCAGTCTAAGGCGCGGCCCGGCGGGCGAGTACCGGTCCGCAAGCCACATCCACTCCCAGCCTTCGGCCGCTCCCCCGCTGGCACCACATACCGAGATCCGGACCAGGTGCGCACCAATTCGGCTCCGCAGCGGGCGATTTCGTCCGTTGCCGAAGGTCAGAAGCGGGTGAGGCGTGTACCACCAGCAGACGAAGAACCTCCTCTTCTCGTACTCGGAGCAGCCGCGGCTGTTGATGGCCTGCCCTCGGAACCATCGCGGTGAGATGCCGGCAGGAGACCGAACTCCGCGGTCCGTGGCAGTGATGATGTCAACGGCCTCATCGTCGCGGGATGCCGGGCGAAGCCCTGTCAGGGGCCGTCCGAACGGGATCCGGAGGATCGCCGGCAGTACTGGTCAGCCAGTCCCGGTGCAGTAGTGGCAGGGTGTGCTCCACGTCCCGGACGGTGGCGGCCGGCAGCCGTACCTCGAAGCGTGTGCCCGGGCGGCGGTCAGGACGGTCCTGCACGGTGATCCGGCCCCGGTGCAGGGCGACCTGCTGGGCGACCAAGGTCAGGCCGAGACCGGAGCCGGGGCTGTCCGGGCCCCGGCGGAATCGCTGGAAGATCTCCTCGTGGCGTTCGGGAGGGATGCCAGGTCCGTGGTCGTCCACGGTGAGCACCGCGGCCGGCTGGTGCGGATCGCTGGACGAGCGCAGGGTCACTTCGATGTGGGCGACGCCGTCTTCGGCACGGGCGTGGGTCCAGGCATTGACAAGCAGGTTGTCCACCGCCGAGCGCAGGCCCTGCTCCCAGCCGTGCACGCGCACCTCCGCGGCGGCATGCACGGAAACGTCGGCGTCGGGGTGTGTACGCCGCAGGTCGCGGACCGCCGCGTCCACGAGCTCCGCGAGATCCAGCGACGTGAAGGCGTCCGCCTCGATCAGATCACCCTGCGCGAGTGCCTTCAGCATCACCAGCAGCCCGAGCAGCCGGGCGTGCTCGCGCCCGAGATCCCCGAGCACCTCCACCCGCTCCTCGGGGTCGAGATCGGGATGGTCGGTGAGGATGTCGAGGTTGGCGCGCATGCTCATCAGGGGGGTACGCAACTCGTGGGAGGCGGTCGCGGCGAACGCGCGAGCGGTGGCCAGTGCTTCCCCTGTGCGTGCGACCTGTTCGTCGTAGCGGGCGAGCACGGTCTGCACCGTCCACGCCAGGTCGTCGACCTCGGCGACACGGGACGGCGTGTGTTCCAGGCGCGTGGAGTTCGTCCGGGGGTCGAGACCGCTGGTACGCCGCTGCAGCCGCCGCAGCGGAAGAACCGCCCGGGCGGCGATGGCCCAGGCGGTGACCCCGGCCAGTGGCGCCGCCAGCAACGCCCCGGTCAGCACACGTCGGCGGACCAGTGACAGCTCGTCCTCGGTGGTGTCCGGTGACAGCAGCCACAGATTCGGCGTGGTGCCCTCCTTCGCGGCGCCGACGCGCAGCGACAGGACCACCCAGTCCCTGCCGTCACAGGTCACGGTGACCGGGTCCGGGGCACTGCGGGGCAGCGTGGGGAACGGGTCGGGCTGCGGGCCCGCCGAGATCGTGCCCCCCGGTATGGTCAGCCGGACGCCCACGTCCCGCGCGGAGTTGACCAGTCGCCGCCGCCGGACCTGTTCCAGGAGCGGGTGGTCGGTCCCGGCGACGTCCAGGTAGGACTTGGCGTTCTTGGCGACGACCGTCGCGCGGGCACGCAGCTGATCGTCCTGGTGTGCGCGCAGGTCGCCGGTGACCAGGTGCACCAGGAGCCAGCCGGAGGCGAGGACCAGCAGGGGCACACTCGCGCCGACCGCGAGCGCGATGCGGGTGGAGAGTTTCACGACGCGTCCTGGGAGTGCCGGTCCTCGCCCTCCGTGCGCGGGACGAAGCCCGCTCCGCGCAGGGTGTGCGCGATCCGGGGCCGGCCGCCTGCTTTCGCCTCGCTTCGCGGATGGTCGAGGCAGGTGTCCACCGCGCCGTGGACCCGGAGGTCGTAGCTCCGCGGTAGGCCGGGCCGAGCTGGAAGCTTCACCTGGTCCAGCGGCCGCTCCTGGGTGAAGACGGTGCCCGAGTTCTCGTCCGTGGCTTCCTGCGGACCGGCCACCAGGTCGGCCACGCCGTCCGGTGCGGAGTGCATCGGCACGGGCATGTCGTCGCGGTCGGCGAGCGGAGCCCGGCACACGTCGATGCCGTTGTGGTCAGGGCGGTCGGTGCGGGCCTTTGCCGGACCGGCGTGACCGCCGTCGGCGAGTGCCACCGGGAATCCGTTCAGCCTGGGTCCTCGCTCCAGGAACCGCCGTGAGGCCGCGTCGTCGTCGACGACCTGCGTCCGCCTGGGTTTGCCTGCCATGCACACCTCGGTTTCGCCGCGTTGAACGAGTCTTGCCGGAGGGGTCCGATCACCACATAGGTGTGGCCCCGGACTCCAGGCCGAACAGCATCCGACCGTAGTCCCCAGCGACGGTGCGGGGCTGAACCATGGGTGGCGCGTGACGGCCGCCACATGGCGCCGGAAGCGTCGCAGCGAACAGGCCCGTTCCTAGGAGTCCTTTGCACCTGGGACGCACTCCCTGGTAACCGGTCGAGCTCCGTGGGGCTTCAGGCACGCGTCGCCCGATACTGGGACGGCGTGCACCCCATGATTCGGCGAAAGCTCCGCGAGAAATGCTCGGGCCCGGAGAATCCGCAGCGCTGACCTATGCGGGCGACCGTGTCGTTGCCGCTCTCCAGATATTCGCGAGCCAGGTCGATCCGGAGTTCGGTGAGGTAGCGATACGGAGTTGAACCCGTGGTGGCCTTGAAACACCGTACGAAGTGGAAGCGACTGAAAGAGACCAGGGACGCGAGGTCGTCGACCGAGACGGGTCGCCCGAGGTTCTCCCGCATGTACGTGAGAATCGTCTCCAGTTGCCGCGGATTCAGAGTCCCGGCGGCCTTCGCCGCACCTGCGATGTGCGGTGAAAGGACATGGGCGGCGATGAACTGCGCCGCGGACTGCGCGTACAGGTCGTCCACGCCGACCTCGTTCGCGGCCACGACCGCCTTCACCACCGCTGCGAGAACCGGGTCGAACCGCATGGCCGGATACCTGTCCCGCAGCTGCGAAACGCGTGACTGCAGGTCCTCCTCGCCGATGAACCGGTGCAGCGTCTCGAGTGAGACGGTCAGGGAGGCGATCGTCGCGGGCTCGTCTCCCTTCGGTGCGACGATCAGCGTCCGGCCGAGCCCCGGAGGGATGATGCACACGTCGTCGGGGAGCAGGAACGTCTCCTTTTTCTCAACCCTTTCCAGGTACCCGCGGATTCCCATCCGACCGCTCAGGTGAGCGTTCAGTGTGATTCCCGATGAAGACGGTAGATGGAGCGTGTGGACGCCCTTTTGAAACGTTCGCTTCCACACCTGAAGGCAGCGCCACCTTCCTGCGCCCATCCCGCTGACCACCTCCAAGGCCGCCCGGATTCCTCTCTGCCGGTTCCCACCGACTCTCGGCATACGCACTGCATTGAGAATGCAGGCACGACGGAAGCGGTCGCAAGGCGTCCGGTGCCGGATTATTTCGCCTGGACTCGGAATAATTCCGCCGAGGCCAATCGGATATTGACCGTTGCGGAATCACGCTGGCACGCTGCTCGCATGATTCGCACTCGTCAATTACTGACAGGGATCGTCGGCGTGGCGGCGCTGGTGTTCGCCGCCCAGAGCGGAGTGAGTGCGGCGACGACCAGCGCCGCCGTCACCACCCCGACCACGACCTCCGTCACGCAGCCGGCCGCAGCCGCGGCGCAACGACCGAACATCGTCTTCGTGCTCACCGACGACATGTCCTCCAACCTCCTGCCGTACATGCCTCAGGTGCAGAAACTTCAGTCCCAGGGCATGACGTTCAACGACTACGTGGTCAGCAACTCGCTCTGCTGTCCCTCCCGTTCGACCATCTTCACCGGCCAGTACCCCCACAACACCGGAGTCCTCGGCAACGACGGACCGAACGGCGGTTTCGACGCCTTCCACAAGAACGGCCTTGAGCGGGACACCTTCGCCACGGCCCTGAAGGCCGAGGGCTACCGGACCGCGATGATGGGCAAGTACCTGAACGGGTACGACCCCAAGGCCACCGTCGACGGACAGCAGCCGTACGTGCCGCCGGGCTGGAGCCAGTGGGACGTCGTCGGCGACGGGTACAAGGGGTACAACTACAAGCTCGCCCACAACCACAAGATCGAGCCGCACGGCAACAGGGCCAAGGACTACCTGACCGACGTCCTGAGCGAGAAGGGTCAGTCGTTCATCAGGAAATCCGCGGCGGCGCACAAGCCGTTCATGCTGGAGGTCGCCCTCTTCACACCGCACGGACCGTCCGTCCCGGCCCGCCGGGACAAGCACGACTTCCCCGGTCTGAAGGCGCCGCACGGCCCCGCCTTCGACAGGCTGCCGACCAGCGCCCCGCCGTGGCTGGCGAGGCAGAACCCGCTGACCCAGAGTGAGAAGGACACGATCGACAAGAAGTTCCGCAAGCGCGCGCAGTCGCTCCAGGCGGTCGACAAGATGGTGGGCAAGCTGCGCGACACCTTGGCCAGGGCCGGCGTCGCCGACGACACGTACATCGTCTTCAGCTCCGACAACGGCTTCCACTTGGGTGAGTACCGGCTCAAGGCGGGGAAGCAGACGGCCTTCGACACCGACGTCCGGGTGCCGTTGGTGATCGCCGGTCCGGGGGTCGCGGCCGGCAGGACCAGCAACGCCCAGGTGTCGAACATCGACTTCGCGCCCACCTTCCGGAAGATAGGCGGCGCCGCGGTGCCGTCCCGGGTGGACGGGCACAGCCTGCTCCCGCTCCTGGACGGCGGACCGGACGCCGAGTGGCGCACCGCCAACCTCATCGAGCACCGCCACGCCAAGAAGTCGCCGGACGACCCCGACAACCACGGCGGGGAAAGCATCAGCCCGCCGAACTACCATGCCATGCGCACGATTTCCTACACCTACGTCGAGTACGACAGTGGTGCGAAGGAGTACTACGACCTGCGCACCGACCCCAACGAGCTGCACAACATCGTCGGTCGTTTGAGCAGGGCCCGCCTCGCTGAGCTGCACGCTGCGCTGACCCGCCTGAAGGACTGCCGTGGCGACGGCTGCTGGAGCGCTGGACACCCGTAGCCCTTCTTCCTGCTCCCAGGTCATCAGGTGACCTGGGAGCGTCACCCCGTCCTCACGCAGCGGCCTTTGACGGGCCGCGTCAGGACGAGTTCTCACCGCGAGAGGAGCGACAAGGGACCACGTGGTGCCCGGGCTGTCCCCCGCAGCCCGGGCACCACGTGGTTCATGTGCTGCTGGAGCAGGGCGATGGCGCCGAGGGCTGCGCCGGAATCACCGAGCCCGGCCGGACGCACCCGCAGCGGCCCGCACGAGCCGTGCAGCACGGTCGTGTTCAGCGTGCGATTGATCGGCTCCATCAGGGCCGGTCCGGCCTCCACCAGCTCACCGCCTACGACGATCACGTCCGGGCCCACCGCATGGCACACATCCGCCAGCACCCTCCCAGCGTGTGCGCCGGCCTGTGCCAGAACCGCGTGCGCGGCCCGGTCACCCGAGTCCAGCGCGGCCACCAGCTCCGGTAGATCCGCCGCTGCGCCCCCGGCGGTGCGGTAGGCGTCCAGCACGGCCCCGACCGAGGCCACCGTCTCCAGGCACCCGGTTCCGCCGCACGCGCACCGCACACCGTCCGGGTCCACGGAGACGTGGCCGAACTCCCCGGAGGCGCCGTGAGCGCCCCGGTGCAGTGCCCCGGCCACCACGAGGCCGCCGCCGACGCCGTGCGACAACCGCAGGTACAGCACGTTCTGTTCACCCGCGGCGGCACCCCAGACCGTCTCGGCCAACGCGGCCAGCCGTGTGCTCTTGTCGATCAGCGCCGGTACTCCGAAGCGCTCGCGCACCAGCGCGGCGACGGTGTCGTGCGGGGGCGTCCGCCGTGCGCGGCGGTCCGGCGAGCCGGCCGGGCCGCACACCCCCACGCCGATGCCGTTCAGAGCGCCCGATCGCAGTGTCCCGCCCGTCAGCGCGTCCGCCAGTCGCCACGCGGTGTCGACACGGTCCTGCCACGGGGTGTCGGAAGCGTGCGGCTCCCCCGCGGTACCGACGATCTCGTGTCCCGCGTCCATCGCGGCCACCCGCACGGCCCGTCGCGCGAATTCGATGCCGAGCACGTGTCCGGCCGCGGAGTTGAGGGCCAGTAACTCCGCCGGGCGGCCCCGCTTGCGCCGGGCCGTCTCCGGTACCGAGGCAACGACGGTGCCGTTGTCCATGAGCGCCGCGACGACGTCGTACAGCGTGGTGCGGGACAGGCCGCACAGGGTCCCCAACTGTCCCCGCGTCAGCGGCCCGTGTTCGCGCAGCAGACGCAGCACCAGGGCCTCATGTCCTGCCCGTGACCGGGCCGGCGGGTCCTGTCGGCGCGGTACGGCGGTCGAGGCGGAGGACCGTGTCATCTCAGTCGACATCGCGGAAGGTATGTCCCCTCTGTGATCACAGCTGTGACGCGCTGGGACGGACGGGAGTCCGTCGCTTGTGGCGCGAGGAAGCTAGAGGGCGTTCTTGTGCGAATTCTGTGATCTTCCGGTGTGCTGACCGGCCGACTGTGACGCGCCCCTCACCGTTTCGCGGCACGTCATTTCTGTCACCACTTGGCGGAAAAATTCACGCTGCGTAACGTCCCTTCTCGCCGGTGGCCGTTCCCGCCGGATCCCAAGGGGTGCCCTGTGCGCGCCCGTTCCCGCCCGTCCTCCGTCCCGCACGGTGCAAGAGAGAGGAACCCCTGCATGACCCCGCCCGACCCCTACGTGTTCACCCGGCGGAGCCTGCTCAGCTCGATGGCCGCTGCCGCCGTAGCAGGATCCGCGATCGTCTCCGCCGCCCCACGCGCCTTCGCCGACTCCGACGGCGACCTGGCCGCCGAGGCCGGCCACGGGCTGCCGCTGACGGTCCTCAACAACAGCGGAGAGTTCGCCAACCGTTCGGTCCACCTGTACATCGTGGGCACCGCGGGAGACCGGCAGGTGCGAGTCACCCGGCGCGGCACCCTGGCACCCGTCAAGCTCTCCGACAACCACGCGGGCGGCTTCACCGACTACGCCATCCCCCTGGCCGCCCGGGGAAAGACCACGCTGCGGCTGCCGTTCATGTCCGGTCGCATCTACGTCGCGCTGGGCCACAAGCTGAAGTTCAAGGCCGTCACGGGCGCGGACGGCAAGGTCGCCCTGCAGCAGCCCGCGGGCTGGGTGGAGTCCGACCCCAACTACCCCGTGCTGCACGACTTCGTCGAGTTCACCCACAACGCGTCCGGCATGTTCTGCAACACCACCATGGTCGACATGTTCAGTGTGCCGATGATGATCCGGCTGAACGGGACGAAGGACCACAGCACCGGCAGGCTGCGCGACGGCGGCCGTGCCCAGGTCTTCCACACCTTGAAGAACGAGCCGGACTTCTCTCGCCTGGTCGTCGGCGACCGGCGCATCATCGCCCCGAGTCACGGCCTCGACGCCGGCCGGTTCCCCCAGCACTACTTCGACGCCTACATCGACAAGGTCTGGCACATCTACCGGAACAAGAACCTCGTCGTCAGGACGGACGCCGGAACCTTCACCGGCCGGGTGAGGGACCACAGGCTCACCTTCAGCGGCCCCGCATCGGTGTCCTTCACCAAGCCCTCCACCCGCGACGTGCTGTACTGCGACGGCGCACTCGCCGCTCCCAACGACGGAATCACCGGCCCCGTGGCCGCCGTCCTGGGCGCCGGCTTCAACCGTTCGACACTGGTGAACCACAGCAAGCAGCCGACAACCCACGCGGGCGCCTTCTACGACACCGCCGTCACCAACCACTACGCCAAGGCCATCCACGCCGCGACCACCAACGGCAAGGCCTACGGCTTCGCCTTCGACGACGTCGCCGGCTGGGCCTCCTACATCCAGGACGCCAGGCCCCGGCACATGCACCTGACGCTGACCGCGTTCTGAACCGTGCGACCGTCGAGGGAGTACCAGTGAAGAAGTTCCGTGAGTTGCTTGTCGCGGCCGTCCTGTGTCTCGCGCCGGCCGCCGCGACCGCCGGTGCCGTGCACGCTGCCGTGGCCGACGATTTCCGTGCCGTGCCCACCGCCGCCCCGCCCGAGACCGGTGCGGCAGCAGCAGTCCCCCACACGGTGACGTTCGTCAACCGCTCCGGCAAGAAGCTCTGGATCGGCAGCACCGTCAACAAGGGAGAACCCGACGGCGATTCGAAGAGCCTGAAGTCGCTGCCCACGCTGAACCCCGGGCAGTCGGCGACCGTGAAGATCCCGGAGAACACCGCGCCCCATCACTGGCGTGGCAAGTTCTTCGCCCGCCAGGGGTGTTCCGGCAGGGACGGGAGTACGTTCCACTGCGCCGTGGGCGACTGCGGCAGGTTCGCCCGGCGATGCGTGACGGGCGAACAGCCGGTCAGCCTGGCGGAGTTCAACTTTGACATGAAGGACCGCGACGCCCCCTGGTACGACGTCAGCTATGTCAACGGGTTCTCACTGCCCATCACCATTGCGCCCAGGGGCGCCGAGAACGTCACCGCGAACGGCTCGTGCTCGAAGCAGGGCTGCAAGAAGAGCCTGCTCCGTTACTGCCCCAAGAACGATCGGGTGCGCAACGCCTCCGGGAAGGTGGTGCTGTGCGTGAACCCGAGCCGGGACGCGCGGAGCGCCTACAGCGACGCCATCGAGAAGCACTGCCCCAAGGCGTACGCCTGGTCCAAGCAGGACGCGGAGACCGGCAACAAGACGATGCGCCAGTGCAGTCGGTGCAAGGGCTTCGTCGTCACCTTCTGGTAGTCGCCCCGCCCGGCCGATCCGAACAGTTGAGGAACCCATCGCATACGGCGCACCGCAGCACTCGTGAGTGCGCTCACGCTGTCCGCCCTGGGCTGGACGCCGGGCCCTCACCCGTCTTCGGCACCGTGGGCGCGCAGGCCATCAGGTTCAACGCCCCGACCGGGCGTCATCTCCACTCCTTCCGCTGCGTCGGTACGGCTGCCGAGGGCAATGGTGAGCGGCTCAACCACTGCCAGCGTGTAGGGGCTGACGCCTGCTCCCATCGTGATGGCCCGTGCCTGCCCCGAGTGCCGCCAATGCGGCTGCCGCGCTGTGGTTCACGCTCGTCATGGGAATCCTCTGTGTAGCGACGCGAATTTCAGCAGAGTAGGTCGAGCAAACGGCCCAGTGCGCCTCGAAAAATACGGGCCGGCTCATCACAGCCGGTTGGCGAACTACTGCTGTGCGACTGCCAGTTCTTGCGCTCACGCGTCGAGCAACAACTGCCGCTTGCGCAGCAATTTCTGACCATTGTCTCCGGGCTTCGACAGGTAGGTTCATCACCGGATGCCCGCAGGGCAACCCGCTTTGAGCGACCCGCTTTTATTCCGAGGAGTTTTGGCATGCGAAAGCCACGCGCTGTCTACGCCGTGCTCACCGCCGTACTGATTGCCGTTACAGGGGTCGATCTGACCGCCACCACGGCGTCGGCCGCGGAGCACCGGGGTGGTTTCGTCGTCAGCAAGGCGCAGTACAACAAGATGTTCCCGAAGCACAAGAAGGTCTACAGCTACCAGGGCCTGGTCAAGGCGATGAAGGCCTTCCCGGCGTTCGCGCACACCGGCGACGCCAAGACCAGGAAGCGTGAGGCCGCGGCATTCCTCGCGAACGTCAGCCACGAGACCAGCGGGCTGATCTACATCAATGAGCAGAACAAGGCCGCCTGGCCGACCTATTGCGCCGTCGAACCGTACGGCTGCCCGGCCGGCCAGTCCGCGTACCACGGCCGTGGCCCGCTCCAGATCAGCTGGAACTACAACTACAAGGCCGCCGGCGACGCGTTCCACGTCGACCTGCTGCACCACCCGAACCTCGCGGCGAAGAACCCCACCGTGACGTGGGAGCTGGCGCTCTGGTACTGGATGACCCAGTCCGGCCCGGGCACCATGTCGTCGCACCACGCGATGGTCAAGAACCGCGGTTTCGGCGAGACGATCCGCAGCATCAACGGCGGTGTCGAGTGCAACGGCGGCAACCCGGCCGAGGTGCACGACCGGATCGCGAAGTACAAGAAGTTCACCAAGATGCTCCACGTCAGCACGGGCGGAAACCTCGGCTGTTGACGCCCCATGACCGCGGCGGCACGTCGACATTCTCCGTGCATTGCTGATTCACCCATCGCTGATCGGCGCCTCGCGGCGCCCGTCAGCCACTTGGAGACGTCATGCGAAAATTACCCACCCTGGCCCTGATGCTCGTGCTGACCGCGATACTCGCGGTCAGTGGTCCGGGCGGCACATCCACGGCGCTCGCGTCCGGCAGCCATACCGGTGTCTCCGCCGCCCCGGTGAAGAAGAAGGGCATCAGTGCCTGGAACTTCCAGGGGGTCACCAAGGCACTGGCTGATGCGAAGGTCGGTTGGTTCTACACCTGGTCCTCGGACAAGGGGGGAATCAAGGCTCCGCGCGGTGTCGAATTCGTACCCATGATCCACGACGCGGGCTCGGTGACCGAGAGGGAACTCGACCGGGCCAAGAAGCAGGGCGGGACGTTGCTCGGCTTCAATGAGCCCGACAGGCCGGACCAGGCGCACATGTCGGTACGTCAGGCACTCGACCTGTGGCCCCGGTTGCAGTCGACCGGTATGCGGCTCGGCGCGCCCGCCGTGGCCACCGGAGGCGATGTCGCCGGTGGCTGGCTGGACCGGTTCATGAAGGGTGCCGCCGCTCGTCACTACCGGGTCGATTTCATCCCCCTGCACTGGTACGGCGCCGACTTCAACGCCCAGCGCGCGACGGCACAGTTGCGCAGCTATCTCCAAGCCGTGCACCAGCGCTACAAGAAGCCGATCTGGCTCACCGAATACGCGCTGACCGATTTCTCCGCCGGCTCCCCGCGCTATCCGACAAAGGCGCAGCAGGCCGCGTTCGTAAAGCAGTCGACGGCCATGCTCCAGAACCTGTCCTACGTCCACCGGTATGCGTGGTTCACCCTCTCCACGAACCGCGGCGACGGCACCGGTCTTTACCACGGCGCGAAGGCCAACCGAGTGGGCGCTGCCTACCGCGTGGCGGGCTGAACGGAACATGCGCCCCAGAACCCACTCACTCCCACCCGGATCCAACTGCAAGGGAAACGAGGCAAGAAACATGAGGAAGCGGATCCTGCGACTGTCGCTCGCGACCGGCGTCGCCGCGCTGACCGCGACGGTGGTGCTCGCTCCGGCGAGTTCGGCCGCCCCCGACTCCGCGCAGGCCCACAGGAGGACGTGCTGGGCGTCGCACTACGGCCCGATACCCGCCGGCACCCAGACGTCCAACGGCGACGTCTTCGACAACAGCAAGAACACCGCGGCGACATCGCTGACCCGCAGGCCCCAGCTGCCGTTCGGCACCAAAGTGAAGGTCACCAACGTGGCCAACGGCAAGTCCCTGGTCGTGCGCATCAACGACCGGGGCACCTTCCGGCGGACGAAGCAGACACCCCTGTGCCTGGACCTGACCGACGGAGCCTTCCGCCGCCTCGGCGGCAGCCTCAACCCCGACGCCGGGCACATCGTCGTCCGGCAGAAGGTGCTGAGGTGACCTCCACAGCGGTGTCCGGCTGACGGAACACCCGAACAGCGCGGCGCCCGTCCCCGGGCTCGGGGGCGGGCGCTTGGCGGAGGCGGCCGATCGGTCGGCCTCCGGAGCTGGTTCTTGAGCAGCCAACGGTAGGGGCGGTCACCCGCGGGCTCCTCCCGCGGCTCGACGAACACCATGGGGGTCTGCGGGGCACAAGGATCACAGTCATGGCGCACCCTTCTGTGCCGATCCGCCTTCCTTTCTGCAGGTCAGCAGGTATGACGCTCAGGCCGGCCGCCGACCGCTGCGCCAAGCGTCGGCCGATGAGTACGTGGGCGAGGCGTAGCGGAGCGTTGCCCAGGGCAGCACAGTTCACGTTTCGTAGCGGCCATGGTGCGCGCGTGAGAGGGCGGCGGCGCCCTGGCAGGCGAGGGTGGCGACATCTTCTGCGTACTGGGCGATGTCGTCGGGCCATTTCGAGGTCGGCTGGAGGATCAGCAACGAGACGGCACCGTGCAGACACGCGCAGATGGTCCGGGTCAGCGCCGTCACATCGCCGTGGAGCACGCCGGCGTCGGCGCATCGCTGCACCGTTTCCCGCAGGAACCGGAAGCAGGCGTCGGCGACCTGCTCAGTGGCGGCTGTCGCGGGTCCGGTCGCGACCAGGCGGTAGCGCAGGGGATGGTCGAGCCCGAACCTGATGTAGGCGACACTGCGCTGGTGGAGTTCGGCGAACGGGTCGGTGGTCTGGGCGCTGATGCTCAGCATCCGTCGGCCGAGCTCGTCCCAGACCCCGAGGCACACGGTGTGCAGCAGTTCCAGTCGGTTGTCGAAGTGCAGATATACCGAGGGGGTGCTGACCCCGACAGCCTGTGCCACCGCACGGATGGTCACGCCGTCCTCGCCGGCGTCGTCGAGCAGCGTGCCGGCCGCTTCGATGAGCTCGTCCCTCAGTCGGCCGCCGTGGCCTCGCTTGGCGCGACTGCGCCGGCGGCCTTCGGATGTGCCGGCGCGGCCGTCGGCCGTGGTGTGGCCGGGTCCCTCAGTCATGGCGCTTCCGGAGGGCGACGAGTTGAGTGACGCGGACGCAGAGCCGGTCCTTGTCATCCCTGATGTCGATTTCCACGGCGACCGTCGACTTGCCGACGTGCAGCGGGCGGGAGGTCGCGAAGGCGCCGGTGCCGTGTACGGGCCGCAGGAAGTGGGTGGTGGATTCCATGGTCGCGGGGACGGTGTCGGCGGTCCCGTTCAGCGTGGCGCACACGGCGCCGGCTACATCGGCCAGCCCCATCAGTGCCCCGCCGTGCATCGCGGCGCCCACGGTGGACTGCTCGGGCGTGTAGGCGAGTTGCGCGGTGACAGCGTCGGCCTCGAGGGCCCCGAAGCGTATCCCGAGCGTCCTGGCGAACGGCGCCAAGGTGTAGACGTCTTGCGCGGTGATGGTCATCGCGGCCCCTCAGGTTGTCGCCGTTAAGTTAACGGTGACATGTTATGTGGGCGTCAGGGTTCGCGTCCACGCCTGTGCCGCGAGGCTGCAGGGCTGTGCGGTCTCCTGGTGCCGATCGGAGGCGTGCCGAGAGACGCCGAGCCGTCACTCGGATGAGACAACTTCAAGTGTCTGGAGAACCGTCCCACTTCGGTTGGAACACCGGCTCACCGAGGAGCGCGCTGGGTGGTGGCATCTGTCTTGTAGGGGTGGGAGCACCTCGGCCACCGAGACCGCGGGTGCTCGCACTCCTTGAAGAACGAGCCCATCCCATGAACCAACGTATCCCGCGCCACGTCCGACCGACTCCTCGCGACTGATGCTGACCTTTTGCTGACAAGGAGCAGTCGACGCAGGTTGTTGACCTGCGGAGGCCCAGAGGGTGGGCACCGCCCGCATGACGACAGGAGCCCGCCCCGAACACGACGGCTCCGTCGCGCCGGGGCGGGCCCTGCCGCCGGTCATGACGTCAGGGGTGCCTGCGGCGGCCCCGGCGGGCGAGTCGCATGGCTCCCGCGCCCACGGTGACGAGGGTCGCCCCCGCCGACAGGACGTACGGGGTCAGCCCGGTGCCGCCGGTCTTGGCGAGGTCGCTCTCCGTGGCGCGGCCGGCCATCTGCGGACGGGGCGCCGAACGCGCCGGCGCCACGGGGGCGTTCGCCCGGGGGGACCGGCAGGTGGCCTCCGCCAGGGTCACCGTTCCCTCCACCTTCGCGACGCCCAGGTGCAAGGGATCCACCGAGACCTGCAGCTGGACCGAGGTGGCGGCGGCCGTGCTGCTGGTCGTCTCCCTGTGGGAGAACGCGAGGCGCACCCTGCCCACCCCGGGAACCTCCACGGTCGTGCCGTCGCCCGTGACCGGCAACGACTTGCCCAGGGCCGTGACGGGGCCGACGACCTGGGACTCGGCGGTCGGCTGCTGTCCGGCGACGCAGGTCGCCGTGGCCGTCACCTCCTCCACCTCCACCACGGGCAGCACCGGGAGGCCGGGCACATGGACCCGCGCCCGCACGAGGTGGGTGGTGCCCCGTGCCCGGCCCCGCGCGACCTCGCCCCTGGCCATGGCGACGTCGGCCTGCAGAAGATTGACCGGCCGGTCGCCGTCGACCTTGTCGAGGGCGACGTCGAGGGTCTTCTTCTCGGCGGTCGCCGGAGCCCGGACCTCGTTGAGCGAGGCGTGGACGGGCACCGTTCCGGTCGGCCCGGAGACGTCCAGCGCGGCGCGGAACGCCGTCGCGGTGGCGCCGCCCTTCGACGCGTCGGCCGCCTCGGCGGCGGAGGCCTCTCCCGCGACAGCCGAGCCGGCCACGAGGAAGCCGGAGGCCGCGACGGCAGCCAGGCGGCGGGCGGATGGGGTCAGGGCTGAGATTCTGGTCAACGTGCGTGGTCCTTATGCGAGATGAGAGTCCCCAGAGATCCGTTCCTGACCCGGCCGGTCATCGACGGGCAGACAACGGGGCCCCATCCTGCCGAGTCACGACGCGTCCGCCCGGATGCCACACGGCGCGTTCACCGCAAGGAGGAAGTTTACGGACTCCTGTTTGATTCACGGACGCGTGCGGTCGGTGCGCTGCGGGCCTTGGTCCTGGACTCCGGTCCGGGCAGGCGCGGGGGCCCGTGTGTACGTGTGCGGCTCGGGGAAGGTTCCTTCCCCGCGGAGTCAGGGAGGGGCGGGCGGCATGGAGCCATTGACGCCGGACGATCCTCGTGAGGTCGGCCGCTATCGAGTGCTTGCCCGCTTGGGCAGCGGGGGTATGGGACGGGTCTACCTGGCCCGGTCGCCGCAGAACCAGCAGGTCGCATTGAAGGTCATCCGGCCCGATCTCGCGGAGGATCCCCTCTTTCGCCGGCGGTTCGCTCGGGAGGTCGCCGCCTCCCGGTCGGTGTCCGGGCCCTACACCGCCGGCGTCGTCGACGCCGAGCCCGACGGCAAGCCGCCCTGGCTGGCCACCACCTACATCCCCGGCCCCTCGTTGCAGGATGCGGTCCTGGCCGGCGGGGCGCTGCCGGAGTCGGCCGTACGGGAGCTGGGTCTTGGGCTGGTCCAGGCGCTCACCGCCGTGCACGCGGCCGGCGTGGTGCACCGCGATCTCAAGCCGGGCAACGTGCTGCTGGCGGCCGACGGTCCCCGGGTCATCGACTTCGGTATCTCCCGGGTCGTCGAGGCGAGCGCGCTGACCGGCACCGGGACCACGATGGGCTCACCCGGATACATGGCGCCGGAGCAGATCCGCGGCAAGGGCATCGGGACCGCCGTGGACGTCTTCGCGCTGGGCGCGGTCCTCGTCTTCGCGTCCACCGGGAGGGGGCCGTTCGGTGAGGGCACGGCCCACCTGTTGCTGTACCGCATCATGCACGAGGAGCCGTATCTCGGCGCGGTACCGGAGCGGTTGCGCGCGATCGCCGCCGGCTGCCTGGACAAGGACGCCGCGCGGCGCCCCGGGCTGCCCGAGGTCGGGGCGGCGCTGGGCCGGGGCCGGCCCGCGACGGCCCTGTTCGAACCCGGCTGGCTGCCCCGCCCCTTGGCGGCCACGCCCGGCACGGACCCGCGGCACATCCTCGTGCGCGCGCCGGGCGACCGCGGCGGCACCGGTGACCGCCTGCCGACGACCGGACCGGGTCCGCACGAGGTTCCCGCTCCGGCGAACGCGGCGTCCGGCCGGCGGCGGGTCCTGCTGGCCGCCGCCGGTCTCGCCGCCTCCGCCGCCCTGGGCTTCACCGGCTGGCGGCTGCTGGACGGCGACCCCCCGAAGGCCGGTACCCGCCTGTGGCGCTTCCCGCTCACCGGCGTCCTCGTCAACCATCCCGCGGTCGCGGGCGATCTGGTGTACGCGGCGAGCAATGACGGCACGCTGTACACGGTGGACGCCGCCAAGGGCGAGCGGCGCTGGTCGTACACCACCAAGGCGGCGCTGGGCTCGGCCCCGTACCTCGTGGGCGGTGTCGTCTACCTGGGCAGCGACGACGGCAAGCTGTACGCGCTCGACGCGAGGACGGGCGCGCAGCGGTGGACGTTCACCACCGGCGGGATCGTGCACTCGCCGGTGGTGACCGGCGGAGTCGCCTACGTCGGCAGCTCCGACGGATACCTGTACGCCGTCCAGGTGTCCGACGGCAGGCGTCTGTGGCGGTTTCGGACCGGCCATGACACCCATTGCCCTGCCGTCGTCGAGGACACCGTCTACGTCGGGTGCAGTGACACGCGCCTGTACGCCGTCAACGCCTACGACGGCAGCAAGCGCTGGACGTTCACCACGGCCGGCGCCATCTCCTGGTTCCCTGTGGTCACCGGCGGACTGGTGTACTTCTGCAGTACCGACCAGACCCTGTACGCCGTCCGTGCCGCCACGGGCCAGGAGGTGTGGCGGGCCGGCGGGGTCGCCGCCAAGGCCGGGCCGGCGGTGGCGCGCGGCCTGGTCTACTGCGGCGGCGGCCGGGAGCTGCGAGCCTGGGACGCCGGCACGGGCAGGCAGCGCTGGTCGCTGAGCACCGGGGGCGACGTGGGCGCACCCGTGGTGGCGGACGGGGTCGTGTACGCCGGCAGCGGCGATCAGAGGCTGTACGCGGTGGACGCCGTCGACGGACAACAGCGCTGGACCTTCACCGCGGGCGCGGAGGTGCACCCGCCGGTGGCCACCGCGGACGCCGTGTACTTCGGCGGCGCCGACAGCCGGCTCTACGCCGTCCGGGCGTAACCTCTCGCGCGCCCCGGCACGCCTCTGGCACGCTCCCGCGCGCCCGGCAGCCGGAACCGGCCGACCGCGCACCGTGTCTGAAACGGTGCGTAGAGTTCGGCCGGAGTTCTGCACCGCAGGCGTGCGGTGCGCCAAGGGGGAGGGACCATGCCGGTCTCCCGGCTTCGAGACGAGGACGCGCGGACCGCCTACCGGCGCTGCGCCTGGATCACCGGACCACTGGCGGCCGCGCCGGAGGGACCGGTGCGGGTGCGGTTCCGGGCCGTGCTGAGCACACGCCGGCGCATCCTGCTCACCGCGCTCGCCGCGCTCACCGCGGTCGGCGGCATGGCCCTCGCCGGCTGGCTGCTGCTGCCCGGGCACATCCCCGGCCCCGGGCTCGCCGCTGCCGGCGACTGGCGACTCGTCCTCGCCCGGCTCGCCTTCTGCGCGGTCGTCGCCGTCGAACTCATCAAGGTGGTCCAGGTCTGCGCCGTCTGGACGTTCGCCTGGCACGCCAAGGACCCGCTGCCGCTCACGCCTCCCACCGGTCTGCGGATCGCGATGCTCACCACCATCGTGCCGAGCAAGGAACCCCTCGACGTCGTCGAGGACACCCTTCGGGCCATGCTGCGGGTCACCTACTACGGCGGCAGCGTCGACGTGTGGATACTCGACGAGGGCGACGACCCCGCGGTCCGAGCCCTGGCCGCCCGGCTCGGCGTGCACCACTTCACCCGTAAGGGACGCCCCGAGTACAACCGGCCGTGGGGCATCTTCCGCAGCCGTACCAAGGCCGGCAACCACAACGCGTGGCGCGCCGAGCACGAGCGCCGTTACGACGTGGTCGCGCAGATGGACCCCGACCACGTCCCCCTGCCCTGCTTCCTGGAGCGCACCCTCGGCTACTTCCGGGACCCCGACGTGGCGTTCGTCGTCGCACCCCAGGTGTACGGCAACATGTACGACAACTGGATCGCCCACGGCGCCTCCGTCCAGCAGTACTTCTTCAGCGGCATCGTCGAGCGCGGCGGCAACGGACTGGACGCGCCGTTGCTCATCGGGACCAATCACGTGTACCGGGCGACGGCGTGGCGGAGCATCGGCGGCTACCAGGACTCGATCATCGAGGACCACCTGACCAGCATGCGGGTCCAGGGCACGGTCAACCCCTCCACCGGCAACCGGTGGAGAGGCGTCTACACCCCGGACGTGATCGCGGTCGGCGAGGGCCCCACCAGTTGGACCGACTACTTCAACCAGCAGAAGCGCTGGGCGTACGGGGTCTGGCAGATCAAGCTCAACCGCCGCCTGACCGAGGGGATCCGTCTGGACCGGCGCCAGCGGCTGCTCTACACCCTTGTCCAGCTGTACTACCCGAGCGTGGCCGCGACCCTGCTCCTCGGCACCGCGGCAACCGCCTTGGCGCTGACCCTCGGTGTCATGTCGGCCGGACTGCCCGGGCCCACCTGGCTGGCACTGTGGTCCGCCGGGATGGGTGCCTGGCTGTGGCTGTGGTGGTGGCTGCGCCGCTTCAACCTCGCCGAGCACGAGCGGCGCGAGCTGGGGCTCCAGGGCTTCGCCCTGGCGCTGTTCGCCGGCCCCGTGTACGTGGCGGCAGCGGTCTGCGCCCTGCTGCGCCGGCCCCTGGCCTACGCGGTCACCGCCAAGGGAGCACTGCGCAGCGCCGATTCACTGCGCACCTTCCGGCTCCACCTGGTGTGGGCGACCCTCATCGGCGCCCCGCTGGTGGCCAGTTACGGCCTCGGGCACACCAACCCGGCACCTCGGTTGTGGGCGGTGCTGGCCCTGCTGGCGGGGCTGCTGCCACCTCTCCTGGCGTCGACACGTTCCGCCCCCCGGTCCCTCGCCCCCGCCACCGACCAGACCGAAGGTGAGCCGGGCACGCGGGGTGCGGGGGCGCAGCAGCCGTCCGTCCGCGTCCCGCAGGCCCCGGCGCCTGCTCCCCTTCCCCTCCAGCAGTGGGAGGGCCGGTGAGGTTCACGGTCACCAGGCTTCTCGCCACGGTGCTCGCCGTGGTCCTCGGGGGATACGTGTTCGTGGTCGGGCCGCATCTCGCGGGTGAGAGGGAGCGGCGGCGGGAGGCGGCCATCGATGCCGCGCTGCCGCCCACCGCGAGCATCGAACCGACCCCCGCCGGCGGTGGCCGTGCGGCCGGCAGCGGGCACCGGGTGTTCCCCGCCCGCGGTGACTCCTTCGTCGGCATCATGACCGCCGGGGGCGTCCACGACCTCACGGAGGCGGCCCGGTTCACCCGCCGCACCGGCCACCGGCCGCAGGTCTACGAGTTCTCCCAGGACTGGGCGCACGACCGGTTCGACGCGGACCTGATCGACAACGTGGCCCGCCGCGGCATGATGCCCCTGCTCGCCTGGGAACCCTGGGACCACCGCGCAGCGGGAGCCGCCGCGCAACTCCGCGGCGACCAGCCCGCTTACCGGCTCGCCCGGATCATCGACGGCACCTACGACCCCTACCTCCGCTCATGGGCCAGGGGCATCGCCTCGCTCCGCTACACGGTGGGCATCCGCCTCGCCCACGAGATGAACGGTTACTGGTATCCGTGGTGCGAGCAGTCCAACGGCAACCACCGCGGCGAGTACGTGCGGGCCTGGCGGCACGTGCACGACCTCTTCGTGCGGGCGGGCGCGAGCAACGCGATCTGGGTGTGGAGCCCCAACGTCGGCTACCGGAACGCCACCCCGTTCGAGCGGCTCTACCCGGGCGACGCGTACGTGGACTGGGTGGGACTCTCCGGCTACTACGGAACCGTCGGCAAGGAGAGCTACCAGTCGTTCGACCAGCTCTTCTCCGACTCCGAGAAGCGACTGCGCCGCCTCACCGTCAAGCCCCTCGTGATCACCGAGGTGGGCGCCACGGACGCGGACGGCCGCAAGGCGGAGTGGATCGCGGACATGTTCCGGTCGCTGCCCCGGCACCCGGCCATCATCGGCGTGATCTGGTACGAGGCGGTCAAGGTGATCGACTGGCGGATCACCACCTCCGCCGGCAGCGTCAGGGCCTTCACCTCAGGGATCTCGGCCCCGCGCTACCGCACGCCCTGGACCCCCGGCACCGAGCCACGCCGCAGACTCTGACGCCCCGCCACGGAGTCGGCCCCCCGCCGCCACAACCATGTGCTCCCGCCCCATTGTGTTGCTCCTTGCGCGGCTTTACTGTTCGACTTTGCCTGAGTCTGTTGGATGTTGATTGCTCAGGCGGTATGGAGGCCGCAGTGCGGAGTAATCGGATCGGTTCAGAAGCTGCGAGACCCGGTCGCCGTGGACGGTGGAGGGCGGTCCTCGCGACGGCCGCGACCATCGCCCTGGCGACGGGCATGACCACAACCGCCGTGGCGCAGGACGGCGGTGGGCGGACGCCCGTCGCGCCCGCCGCCGCGCCCGCCGCCGGTCCGGGGGCGCACACGGTGAGTTTCGACGGCTACTCGTTCCTCGTGGACGGCAAGCGCACCTACCTGTGGTCCGGCGAGTTCCACTACTTCCGGCTCCCGAGTCCGGATCTGTGGCGCGACATCTTCCAGAAGATGAAGGCCGCCGGGTTCAACGCCACCTCGCTGTACTTCGACTGGGGATACCACTCGCCGAAGCCGGGTGCGTACGACTTCAGCGGGGTGCGGGACGTCGACAGGCTGCTCGACATGGCCCAGGAGGCCGGGCTCTACGTGATCGCGCGCCCGGCGCCGTACATCAACGCGGAGGTGGACAGCGGCGGTCTGCCCGGCTGGCTGACCACCAAGGCCGGGCACAACCGCAGTGACGACCCGCAGTTCCTGAAGTACGCGGACGAGTGGCTGACGCGGATCGACCGGATCATCGCCCGCCATCAGCTGACCAACGGCACCGGATCGGTCATCGCCTACCAGGTCGAGAACGAGTACTACAACGGCTCGGCCGCCGGCCGGTCCTACATGAAACACCTGGAGGACAAGGCCCGCGCCGACGGCATCACGGTGCCGCTGACCGGCAACAACAACGGCACCTTCAACTCCGGTACCGGCGCCCTGGACGTCGACGGTCCGGACTCCTACCCGCAGGGCTTCAACTGTTCGAACCCGTCCAAGTGGAACGGCGTTCCCGACATCGGCTACGACCATCCGGACGGCAAGCCGCTGTACTCCCCGGAGTTCCAGGGCGGCGCCTTCGACCCCTGGGGCGGGCCGGGCTACGACAAGTGCGCCCAGCTGATCAACGACCGGTTCGCCAACGTGTTCTACAAGCAGAACATAGCCGTCGGCGCCACCGCGCAGAGCTTCTACATGACCTACGGAGGCACCAACTGGGGCTGGCTCGGCATGCCGGAGAACTACACGTCGTACGACTACGGCGCCGCGATCCGCGAGAACCGCCAGCTCGATCCGAAGTACTACGAGGACAAGCTGATCGGGTACTTCACACAGTCGGTCGCCCCGCTGACCAAGACCGAGGCGATCCGGGCCACACCGCCGGACGACTCCGCGGTCGTCGACACCGCCCGGATGAACCCGGACACCAAGACGCAGTTCCATGTGCTCCGGCACGGTAACTCCACGTCCACGGCGGTCGACCGGACCCATATCTCGCTGGACTTCAACGCCCAGCCGTCCGCGGACACCACCTACACCTGGGACGACCCCGACTCCGCGCTGCAGTACGCCGGTTCGTGGTCGCACGTGGCCGACCAGAGTTACACCGGCGGCGACTACAAGCACACCGAGTCGTTCTCGAACAAGGCCGGTGACTCGGTCACCGTCCCCTTCGACGGCACCGCGATCCGCTGGATCGGCTCCAAGACCGACAACCACGGAAACGCCGACGTCTACCTCGACGGCACCAAGGTGGCGACGGTCGACGACTCCGGCGGCGAGAACCAGGCGGTGGTCTTCCAGAAGACCGGCCTGGCGGACGGGGCCCACACACTGAAGATCGTCGTCGACGGCAACCACAGCTCGGGCTCCTCGGACAACTACGTGTCCGTCGACGCCATCGACGTGCCGACGGCCGCCACCGCGACGCCGACCTACCCGGTCGTACCGCAGCAGCCGGGCACCGCGATCACGCTCGACGGGCGCGACTCGCACGTGATCGTGGCGAACTACCGGCTCGGCGAGGCGCAGTTGCAGTACTCGACCTCGGAGATCATGACCAGCGCGGCCATCGGGAACCGGGATGTCGCCGTGCTCTACGGCGACCCGGGCAGCGACGGAGAGACCGTGCTGCGCTACTCCTCCGAGCCCAGCGTGACCACCAGCGGCGGCACGGCCACCACGACCTGGGACAAGGACACCGGTGACCTGCGGCTGAACTACACCCACAAGGGCCTGATCCGCATCAGCGTCAGCGGCGGCGGAAAGCCCCCGCTGCTGCTGCTCGTCGGCGACAAGGCCACGGCGAACACCTTCTGGCATCAGGACACGGCGAGCGGCCCGGTGCTCGTACGCGGCACCCACCTGCTGCGGACGGCGAGCAGCCTCGACGGCGGCCGTACTCTGGCGCTCACCGGCGACAACGCCGACGACAGGAACATCGAGGTGTTCACCTCCGCCGACCACGTCACCTGGAACGGCAGGACACTGAAGACCCGGGCCACCGACACGGACAGCCTCACCGGGACGATCCCCGTGGCCGCCCCCGTACATCTGCCGACCCTGACGACCTGGAAGCACGCCGAGGAGTCCCCCGAAGCCGCCCCCGGCTTCGACGACACCAGCTGGCAGGTGGCCGACAGGACCACCACCAACAGCGTCTCCGGCGTCAACTCCCTGCCGGTGCTCTACGCGGACGACTACGGCTTCCACACCGGAAACACCTGGTACCGCGGCCGCTTCCACGCCACCGGCAAGGAGAACGGCATCCACCTCGTCTCGGACTCCGGAGGAGACGCGCAGGCCTTCTCCGCCTGGCTCAACGGCACCTTCCTGGGCAGCTCCACCACCGGCAGCGCCGACTTCACCTTCCCCGCCGGTGCGGTGAAGGCGAAGGGCGACAACGTCATCTCCGTGCTCACCGTGAACATGGGGCACGAGGAGGACTACAACTCGACCAACGGCAACAAGACCGCCCGGGGCCTGACCAGCGCCTCCCTCGTGGGGGCGCCGCTGACCTCCGTCACCTGGCGAGTGCAGGGCGTACGAGGCGGCGAGGAGCTGCAGGACACCGTGCGCGGCCCGCTCTCGACGGGCGGCCTGTACGGCGAGCGCGCCGGGTGGTCCCTGCCCGGCTACCCGGACGGCACATGGAACCAGGTGTCCCTGCCGACGACCGACACCCGTCCCGGAGTCTCCTGGTACCGGACCGACGCGACACTGGACCTGCCGCGCGGCCAGGACACCTCACTCGGGCTCACGTTCACCGACGACCCGTCCCGCAGGTACCGTGCGACGATCTTCGTGAACGGCTGGCAGGTCGGGAACTACGTCAACTACCTCGGCCCCCAGCACACCTTCCCGGTCCCCGACGGGATCCTCGATCCGAACGGCCGCAACAGCATCGCCATCGCCGTGTGGAACCTGGACGGCAGCACCGGCGGGCTGGGCAAGGTCTCGCTCACCGACTACGGCAGCTACGCCTCGTCCCTGCGGGTCGCCCAGAACGACAGCCCCCGCTACGACCACAAGAAGTACGCGATGCCCGAGCGTCCGGGAGCGGATGTCGCCCTGGACGTCCCGGACACCGCCCAGCCGGCCCAGGCCTTCACGGCCCGGGCCACGGTCCGGGTACCGAAGGACCGGCCGTCCGCCTCCCGGCTGACGGCCTCGCTCTCCGCGCCCGACGGCTGGAGCACGAGTGCCACGAGCCCCACGTCGGTCGAGCGCGTGCAGCCCGGCGGATCGGCCACCTTCACCTGGAAGGTCCAGCCGCCGGCCGGGAAGCTGCCCTCCGCCTCGGCTCTCACCGCCACGGTGCACTACGTGCAGAACGGACGGCAGGCCGCCGGCGCCGACGAGAGCATCGTCGGCGGGATCCCACCGGCTCCGCCGGCCGGGAAGAACGCGGTGAGCGACCTGCCGTTCCTGTCGTCCACGAACGGCTGGGGCCCGGTGGAGCGAGACACCAGCGTCGGCGAACAGGCAGCCGGGGACGGCCGTCCGATCAGCATCAACGGGGTCGGCTACGCCAAGGGCCTGGGCACCAACTCGGTCAGCGATGTCGAGCTCTACCTCGCCGGAACGTGCTCGCGGTTGACGGCGGACGTCGGTGTCGACGACGAGACGGGTGGTGCGGGAACGGTGACGTTCTCCGTGATCGCCGACGGCAAGACCCTCGTCACCACCCCGACGCTCCGCGGCAAACAGGCCGCGCGGCCGATCGACGTCGATGTCAGCGGCGCCCAGGTGGTCGACCTCAAGGTCGGTGACGCCGGTGACGGCAACGGCAACGACCACGGCGACTGGGCGATGCCGACGCTGACGTGCGGCTAGACGCTCAGCTGACCGACGCCTGTGACAGCGGGTCCTGGCCCCTCTGTCACAGGCGTTGTTTCACCCGGCGGTGATCGACCGGGTCGTATGGGGGCGTCAGCGGGTGGCGTGGTGGCTGAGGGCCGCGTGCGGGTCGCCGCTGCCGGGCGTGGGGTGCGGGTCGGTGTGCACGGTGGCGGCGGTCAGCCGGGGCACCGCATGGATCAGGGCGTGTTCGGCTTCGACGGCGATGGCGTGGGCCCGGGCGACGCTCAGCCGCGGGTCGACGACGATGTCGGTCTCCGCGCGCAGGCAGTGGCCGATCCAGCGCATCCGCACCGAGCCGACGTGCTCGACGCCCTCGACGGCGTGCAGGGCCCGCTCGGCGCGGTCGATCAGGGCGGGGTCGACGGAGTCCATCAGACGCCGGCAGACCTCGCGGGCGGCGTCCTTGAGCACCATGAGGATCGCCGCGGTGATCAGCAGCCCGACGGCCGGGTCGGCCCAGCGCAGGCCGAGGGCGGCGCCGCCGGCGCCGAGCAGGACGGCGAGGGAGGTGAAGCCGTCGGTGCGGGCGTGCAGACCGTCGGCGACCAGCGCGGCCGAGCCGATCCTGCGGCCGGTGCGGATGCGGTAGCGGGCCACCCACTCGTTGCCGGTGAACCCGGCCAGCGCGGCGAGGGCGACGGCCCACAGGTGGCTGACGTCGCGAGGGTGCAGCAGACGGTCGACGGCCTCGTAGGCGGCCAGCGCGGAGGAGGCCGCGATGGTCAGCACGACGGCGATGCCGGCCAGGTCCTCGGCGCGACCGTATCCGTAGGTGTAGCGGCGGTTGGCCGCCCGCCGCCCGAGGACGAAGGCGATGCCGAGAGGCACGGCGGTGAGCGCGTCGGCCGCGTTGTGGATGGTGTCGCCCAGCAGCGCGACCGACCCCGATACGGCCACGATCACCGCCTGCACGACGGTGGTGGCCCCGAGGACGGTGAGCGACAGCCACAGCGTGCGCATCCCCTCGCGGGAGGTCTCCATCGCCGGGTCGACCTTGTCCAGCGCCTCGTGGCTGTGCGGAGCGACCAGGTGCGCGAGCCGGTGCCGGACCTTCGACCACCGCCCGCCTCCGTGAGGTTGATCGTGGTCATGCCCGTGTCCGTGGCCGCCGTGGTGGTGTCCGTGCGGCTCGTGGGTGTGGGTCTGCTCGTTCACGGTGCGCCTTTCACGGACGGCGGGCCGGCCGAAGGTGGACGTCGGTACTGCAGTCCCCCCATTATGTGCACATGAACGCACGCATGCATCTGTCAGGTGCGCACCCCTCGCAACAAGCGGACGACAGTGAACGCCTCGCGGTCGCCGTGGAGGTCCTCGGCCTGCTCGCCGACCGCACCCGGCTGGCGCTGCTGCGGCGCCTCGGCGAGGGCGAGGCCGACGTCACGACGCTGACGGGGGCGACCGACGCCGCGCGGACGTCGGTCAGCCAGCATCTGGCCCGGCTGCGTCTGGCCGGGCTCGTGACCACCCGGAAGGAGGGGCGCCGGGTCGTGTACGCCCTGCGGCACGGACATCTGCGCCGCCTGGTCGACGAGGCGCTGAACATCGCCGACCACCAGATCGGCCACCTGCCGCCGCACGACTGACACCCGTGGCGAGGGCCGGCCGGCCGGAAGCGCTCAGGCTCCGGCGGCGGTGACCACGGCGTCCGTGGCGAAGCCGAGGAGCAGACCGAGGAGGACGCACCAGGTGGTGAGCGTCTTCAGCTGGGCCTTGCGGGCCACGGCGAGCAGTTCGATGACGACGTACAGGATGGAACCGGCGGCCAGGCCGAGGAAGGCGATGGAGAGGGTGTCGTTGACGAGGTGCTGGCCGACGAGGGTGCCGAGGAAGGTGGGTCCGCCGCCGATCAGGCCGAGCCGGAAGAGGGTGGCCCAGGTGGGGCGTTCGCCCTCGGCGGCGAGCGGGGCGACGATGCCGAAGCCCTCGGTGGCGTTGTGCAGGCCGAAGCCGATGATGAGCAGCACGGCCAGGGAGAGTTCGCCCTTGGCGGCGGAGTTGCCGATGGCCAGGCCCTCGGCGAAGTTGTGCAGGCCGATGCCGGTCGCGATCATCAGGGCGAGGGAGGCCGCCTGACTGCGGGTCCTCGGTGCCAGCTCCGTCGCCGCGGCGGCGCCGGGACCGGCGGGTCGCTCGGCGGCGGCTCGGCGGCGGGCGGTCCAGGCGTCGTAGTACACCAGGCCGGCGAGTCCGGCGGTGAGTCCGGCCGCGAGGACCAGTCCGCCGGAGGCGACCGTCGCCCACCGGTGGTCGCTCAGCGCCGCGTCGACCGGTTCCCAGGCGTGGGTGAGGACGTCCCAGACCAGGAAGATCAGGATGCCGATGGCGACGGCGTTCAGCCCGGCCTTCAGACGGGGCGTCGGTGTGCGCAGCCGGCCGAGCGGGAGGCCGAGGTAGATGGTGAGGCCCGCGATGGCGCCGAGCAGGGCGATGTTGCCGCTGGACATGGGGAGAACTCCGGGTCGTGCTCAGGTGGCGGCCTGGTGGGGGCGGCCGCCTGGGGACGAGCTCAGAATAGGTTAGGCGTGCCTTACCTAAGGACTTCCTGTGCGGCGCTTGGCTGAATCTTGACGGACCCGTTGCCGCGCGGTGTCCCAGCCACCCGGCCGTACCCGGTGCTCCTTCACTCGAGGCATCCCGTGAGCCGTTCGTAGGCGTGATGGGCGGCGCTGATCAGGTGTTCGGCCTCGGCGCGGCTGCCGCAGCCGGTGACCTCGCCCGCGTCCCGGCGCTGCAGGCGGGCCAGCACGGCGGCCCAGGCGTCGCCCTCGGCGTCCCGGCGGGGCAGGTCGTCGGTGTCGACGAGGCCGATGAAGGCAGGGTCCTCGGCCACGCACAGCAGCACGGGGGCGGCGGGCACGGCCTGGTCCCCGATGCGATGCAGGACGCCCAGGGGCCGGGCGGGCACGGTGGCCCCGGCGAGGGCCGGTTCGGGCATCAGCACCAGGGCGTCCAGGGGCGACCCGTCGGCGTCGAGGGTGTCCGGGATCCGTCCGAGTCCGACCGGCCAGCCGGTCGAGGTGAGCCGGCCGGAGGCGCCGTCGTCGGACGTCCGGATGGTGGAGGATGCGGTCGCGTCGATGTCGACGGTGATCCGGGGCATGGCCCTGACCTCCTCGGACGTGAGCATGGTCAGCGGGTAGAGGCCATCGGCACCGCGTCGGTGCGGTCGGCGGCGAGCCCCGTCGCCGGATACCAGCAGTCTCCTGCCGGGCGCCTGCGCAGGCAACCAGCCGGGCCGGGGCCCGACGGGCCCTTCGCGGTGCGGATCGGGTGCGCACGCCGGGTCCCCGCCTGTACCGCCGCCGCACCCCGGGGGCTGGACGAGGAGCAGGCGGACCGGACGCGGATCAGCAGTCCCGTTGCCGGGCGGCCCTGGTGTCAGCGTCGGCCCAGGTGACCAGCAGCAGCACCACGGACAGGGCCTGGATCGCGACCACCACCGTGATCAGCGCGGGGATCGAGTAGCCGTACAGCCCGCCGGTCAGCGCGCCGCCGGCCAGGCTCGCCACGCCGACGACGCCCGCGAAGAGGCCGTACGCGGTCGCCCGCCGCCCGCTGGGCACCAGGTCCGCGACCGTCGCGCGCAGGGTCGACTCCTGGATGCCCATGGCCGCGCCCCACACCAGCGACCCGAGCACCGCGACGGCGACCGTGTCGGTGAACGCCAGCGCCACCACGCCCGCCGTGAGGACGGGCAGGGCGATGAGCACGCGGGGGCCGAGCCGGTCGTACAGCCACCCGGTGGCCAGCGCGGCGACCGCATCGACGGCCATCGCCGCCGCGTACAGCACCGGCACCCACGCGGTGGACAGCAGATGGCGCTGGACGAGGTGGTAGGAGAGCACGCCGAAGGTGGCGAAGCCGGTCGTGGTGGCCGCGGTGAAGGCGGCGTAGGTCCAGAACGCCCTCGGCAACCGCCCCTCCCGCCCGTCCGGTGCCCGGGGCGCAGCGGCCGTCACCTCGCGCTCGTAGGCTTCCGGGTCCGGCACCCGGGCCCGCAGCCGGAACAGCAGCAGGAGTACGGCGATGCCGGGGACGGCGAGCACACCGAGCGCGGGGCCGTAGTCGTTGCCGGTCAGCGCGAGCATGCCCGCCACCAGCAGCGGGCCGACCAGGGCGCCGATCTGGTCCATCGCCTCATGGACGGCGAAGCCCCGGCCCCGCCCGGTGGCGGCGGTGGCATGCGAGAGCAGCGTGTCCTTCGCCGGTGAGCGCACCGCCTTGCCGACCCGCTCGGCGATCACCAGCACGCACGCGGCCCACAGCACCCCGGCCACGCCCAGCAGCGGGACCGAGACGACCGTCAGCGCGTATCCGGCGATCGCCAGCCCCCAGAAGCGGCGGGTCCGGTCGGCCATCGGCCCGGACACCAGCCGCAAGCCCAGCGCCGCGGACTCACCGGCGCCGGTGACCACTCCGACGACCAGGGCGGACGCGCCCAGCGAGGCCAGCAGCGGGCCGGTGATCGAACGGGCGCCCTCGTACACGACATCGGCGAGCAGGCTGACCGTGCCGAACCAGACCACGAACCGCCACGGCCCCATCCGCACCGACGGCCGATCCGCCTCCCGCTCTCCGGACACCGGCTGATCCATCCCCACAGCGCCTCCGCGTTCACGGACCCGACGAGCCTTGCCACCGCTGCCACCGCTGCTTCCCAGCCACCATGCGGCGCGTCTCCGTCGCTGCGCACCATACCGCCGGGGGACGTTGCGAGAATGCCCGGATGACAGCCGGGACCGCGTACCACGGTGAGATGGGCGAACAGTTCGCGGCGCAGGCCACGGACAGCACGTACCACGCGCATACGGACCGGCCGGCCATGCTGAGGCTCGCCGGTGACGTGACCGGGCTCCGGGTCCTGGATCTCGGGTGCGGGGCCGGCCACTACCTCGCGGAGTTCCTGGAACGGGGAGCTGCTCAGGTCGTCGGGGTCGACGGGAGCGAGAGCCTCCTGCACTGCGCGCGGGAGCGGACCGGGGCCGATGCCGTCCTGCACCGTCACGATCTGGAGGAGCCGGCGGCCTTTCTGGCGGACCAGTCGTTCGACCTGGTCGTCATGGCACTCGTGTACCACCACATCGACGCGCGCCGACAACTCCTCGCCGAGATCCGGCGCGTCCTGCGGCCGGGCGGCACCCTGCTCGTGTCCACGACCCATCCCACCGGCGACTGGGGCTACTTCGGCGGTTCGTACTTCGCCCACGAACGCGTGGAGCTGCCTTTCGGCGACGGCTTCGCCCTGAGCTACTGGCGGATGACGCTGGAGCAGTTCCTCGGTGAGCTCTTGCGGGCCGGGTTCGTCCTGGAGGCTCTGGAGGAGCCGCGAGCGCAGGAGTCCGCGCGAGCGGCCGATCCGCGTCGCTACGAGAAGACCCACCGCGAGCCGCATTTCCTGGCGGTCAGGCTCCGTCGCCCGTAGGGGGCATCAGAGTACGAGCCACGTACTACATGACAAGTAGTATCGCGGCTCGTACCATGTCCGGAGCGGACGCAAGGAGACCCATGCACAGCAACGACGCCCAGATGCTCGTGCTCACCGTCCTCGCGGACGGCCCGCGGCACGGGTACGCCATCAACACCGCGATCGAGGAACTCACCGGCCGCAGACTCGGCCCCGGCAGCCTCTACGGCGCCCTGTCCCGCCTGGAGGGGCGCGGGCTGATCCGGCCCGCGGACCAGGCGGCCGAGGCCCAGGAACGCCACCGCACCCTGCGGATCACCGACGCGGGCCGCGACCAACTGCGCGCCGAACTCGAGCAGTTGGCCAGGATCTCCGCCGCCGGCCTGCGCGCGCTCGGGATCACCCCGGCATGAACGCGGCCGCGCTGCTGATCCGGCTCTACCCACCCGCCGTACGCCAGCGATGGGGCGAGGACATCCGCCACGAGGTGTCCGCGTCCGGCATCCGGTCCTGGCCCGACACCCTCGCCGGGGCCGCGCGGCTGTGGCTGCACCCCGGCGACTGGCCCGAGACGACCAGCGGACAGACCCGCCGCGTGCTGACCGTCGCCCTGTTCGCGCTCACCGCGGCCACCGGACTGCTGCTGCGCTCGGCCGAACCCTCCACCACCCTCACGGCCGACCTCCACCACCCCCCGACCAGCCTGTGGCTCCTCCCGCTCCTGACCGGCATCGCCCTCGCCGCACCGCTGCCACCCCCGCACGGCGCAGCCCTCCGCCACCTGACCACCACGGCGGCCCGGACCCTGGCGGCCCCGGCCACCGCGGTCGCGACCCTGTGCCTGACGGCATGGAGCGGCAGAACCGAACACCTCACCGGCACCACCGAGGCCGCCACGGTCACCTCCTACTGGCTCACCCTCGCCTTCGTCGCAGTTCGCCTGTGCGTCCTCGTCGCCCGCATCGCCCGCACCGCGCACCTGCCGAGCACACGCCGGCTGTCCACGGCCCTTTTGTGCATCGGCACCGGACTGACACTCGCGGCGAGCCAGAACCTCCTCGCCGCCACCACTCTTCACCCCGGCTCCCTGGCCGAAAGCGCGGCACTGGGTGTGCTGGCCGCCGTGGCGGTCAGCGCCGGCCGGGATCTGCGACGGAACAGGGCGTAGCTCCGGTGACGCCGATCCGGAACAAGGCGTACGGGAGAGTTGACCTTGCCCTCAGGGGCAAGGTTTACGCTGCCGTGGGCTGACGCTGGAACAGCTCGTATGCCGATCTGCCGATCATGGAGTCCGTGTGCCTGACCTGAACGCCACAGCTCTGCGTGGCGCCACCCTCCACTACGACGATCTCGGGCCCTCGACCGGGCTGCCGGTCCTGCTGATCCACGGGCACCCCTTCAACCGCACCCTGTGGGCACCCCAGGCCGAGGCGCTGACCGCGGCCGGATACCGGGTCATCACCCCTGACCTGCGCGGGTACGGCCGCAGCAGCGTCACCCCGGGCAAGGTCTTCCTCTCCGACTTCGCCGACGACCTCGCCGCGCTCCTCGACCACCTGGACATCGGGCGAGCGGTGGTCGGCGGTGTGTCCATGGGCGGTCAGATCGCCATGGAGTTCCAGCACCGGCACCCGCGGCGGGTGCAGGCCCTCGTCCTGTCCGACACCTCCGCCCCCGCCGAGACCGATGAGGGCAAGGAGTTCCGCAACCGGCTGGCCGACCGGCTCCTCGCCGAGGGGATGGACTGCTACGCGGGCGAGGTGATCGACAAGATGCTCGCCCCGTACAACGTCGCCGCGCTGCCGGATGTCGCCGAGCGAGTCCTCGGCATGATGCGCGCCACCGACCCCCGCGGCGCGGCGGCGGCACTGCGCGGACGGGCCGAACGCCCCGACTACCGGGACACGTTGGCCGCCGTACGGGAACCGGTGCTGATCGTGGTCGGGGCGGACGACGTCTACACGCCGGTCGCGGACGCCGAGGCGATCCACCGTCTCGTCCCCCACGCCACCCTGGTCGTCATCGAGAAGGCGGGCCATCTGCCCGGCGCCGAGCAGCCCGGGGCCTTCAACCGCGCCCTGCTGGATTTCCTCACCACACAACTGGCCCGGCACGCGGGCATGGAGGGATGAGCGGTGGGTTTCACGCTCGAGGGCCCGGTTCTCGAGGGGTCGCTGGTGCGCCTGGAGCCCCTGGGCCGGCGCCATGCCGCGGACCTGGCGGCGGCGGCCGAGGAGGACCGGGCCCCCTATGCGTTCACCTGGGTGCCGCGGGCGGCCGAGGTCGAGGGGTACATCGACCTGCAGCTCGCCCGTGCCGCCGCCGGGAAGCTGGCTCCGTACGCGCAGGTGGAGAGGTCGTCGGGGCGGGCCGTGGGGGCCACCGCCTACTGGGATCCGCGTCCCTGGCCGAGCGGTGACGGTCTCTGTGCGATCGAGGTCGGTTTCACCTGGCTGGCGGCCTCGGCCCAGGGCACGGGGCTGAACACCGAGGCCAAGTTCCTGTTGTTCCGGCACGCCTTCGACAACTGGGGCGTCGCGCGCGTCGACCTGAAGACGGATGCGCGCAACGGCCGGTCACGGGCGGCGATCGAGGGCGTGGGGGCGCGGTTCGAGGGGGTGCTGCGGAACTGGTCCCGGTCGTGGGCACCGGGTGAGGACGGCCTGCTCCGTGACTCCGCGATGTTCTCGATCACCGCGGAGGAGTGGCCCGACTGCCGTACGAAGCTGGAACAGCGACTGGCCCGGATCCGGAGGAGCGCCACCACGGCACCGGCATCCCGAGGTTGACGACACGTCGACGTGAGGTGGGCTGCCCGCCGATCCGTCCCGCCGGAGCCTCACCATCGCGGGCGTCCCCGCAGGTCACGGGGGCAGGATCCCGGGAACGCCGCAATGTGCCGTGGGCGCTGGGGCGGGACGAAGCGCCGGGGCACGGTGGGGTTGTGCCGACGGGCCTCGAGGGGACCCAACCGGGGGACCGTCCGCCGGCCGACGGAAAGGATCCACCATGATGTCCCGCAAGCGCGTCGCCCTCGCAGTCGCCGGACTCGCCCTGGCGGGTGGCCTCGCCGCCGCCCCGGCCGCGACCGCCGCACCGTCCGCGACCGCCGCCCCGTCCGCCCAGTCGTCCTCCTCCGCCGGGAGCCTGGCGTCCGCGGCCGGCAAGTGCTCCGGCTGGAAGGAGATCCACATCACCGGCGGCGCCGCCAAGTACATGGAGTGCACGAAGAAGGTCAACGGCAAGTCGTACGCCTCCGGCGCCTTCTACCTCTGGGACACCAAGCACGACGGCAAGGCCGTCCAGGCGTACGCGGAGACGGACTACGACCACTGGTACGGCGACGACGTGACCTGGGAGCACTTCTACGGCTGGGGCGACGACACCCGGCACAGCCCGGAGATCGTCACGGGCTGGCACCCGGGCAACGACTTCGGCCTGGTGATCGAACTCAAGTGACGCTACGGGACGTTCCAGGCGGAGACGCACGGCTGCCCGTCCTCGGTCGCCAGGAAACCGAGCGTTCCCGGATGCGGATGGCCGAGCAGCCGGGCGGCGGACGCGTCGAGCCCGAGCCAGCGTACGGCGAGCACCCGCGCCAGATGGCCGTGGGCGACGACCGCCACATCGCCGTCGTCGAGCAGTGGCCGGATCCGGTCCAGCACCGCGTCCGTGCGCGCGGCCACCTCCGGGAGCTGCTCGCCGGGATGGTCGGCGTCACCGGGCACGACACCGTCCCGCCACAGCTCCCAGCCGGGCCTCGCCTCCCGGATCTGCTCCGCGGTCAGGCCCTCGTAGCCGCCGTAGTCCCATTCCAGCAGGTCGGGATCAGGTTCCACTCCGGTCAGGCCGGCCAGCTCGGCGGTCCGCATGGCCCGGCCCAGCGGGCTGCTGAGTACGGCGACCGGACGGCGTCGGGCCAGTCTGGGAGCGAGCGCCCTGGCCGCGGCCTCACCGGCGGCGGTCAGCGGCACGTCGGTACGCCCGGCGTGCCGGCCCGACAGGCTCCATTCGGTCTGGCCGTGCCTGATCACTATCAGCTCCCCCATGCCCGGCACGGTATCGCATGATCGGGAACTGCCCCCAGCCAGGATTAGTGGAATATTGAACAACCTCGTTCTGTTGTGGCCGCCGAAGGAGGTCACGAGTGGAGACGCGAGCGGTGACGCAACGGGAGACCACGTACTACGACCACGGCGCCCCGGCCGAACGCTGGGAGCGAGCGCGGCGGTTCTTCGACGCCAAGGACTACGCGGGCGCGGCGCGGGTCCTGACCGGACTGGTCGAGGAGGTGCCGGAGCAGACCGGACCCCGGCTGCTGCTGGCCCGCGCCTACTACCACTCGGCCCAACTGAGCCGCGCGGAAGCCGAGTTGAGGCGCATCGTCGAGCGTGACCCGGTGGAGCACTACGCCCGGCTGATGCTGGGCCGCACGCTCCAGCGGCAGGGCCTGCAGGAGGAGGCGGAGCGGCACCTGCGGATCGCCTCGGCGCTCGCCGGGGACTTCCCGCAGGAGTGAGCCACGGGGCGAGGGCCCGGTTCCCGGCAGGGGGCCGGGCCCTCGGCACGTCTCAGACGGCGGCCCGGTTCCCGGCAGGGGCCCTCGGCACGTCTCAGGCGGCCGGCCGTACCGTGCGGGTCACCACCCAGTGGTTCTTGCCCAGCCGCCGCGCGCGGGTGAAGCCCCGGCTCTCGAACAGGGCGACCGTGCCGTTGTGCAGGAAGGACGCGGACACCCTGGTGCCCTCGGTGTCCTGCGGGAAGCTCTCCACCGTCCCGCCGCCGAGCCGGGCGATCTCGCGCAGGGCACCGTCGAGCGCGGCCGAGGCGACACCCGTGCGGCGCCGGGCGCGGTGCACGAAGAAGCAGGTGATCCGCCAGTCGGGCGGGGCCGGGGCGGCCGCCTCGTAGGCACGGCGGGGCGGGCCGAACTGGCACCAGCCGACGCAGTCGGGGCCGTCGTACACGAGGGCCGCGTGCGCCCTGCCCTCGCGGACCCGTGCCTCCTTCTCCGTCCGGTTCTGCTCGGGCGTCCTGGTGCGGCCGACGCCCTCCTCGTGGAACGCCATGCACCAGCAGCCGCCCCAGACCCCGTCGTGCTCCGCCACCAGCCGGGCGAAGCCGGGCCAGGTGTCCGGGGTCAGGGACCGTACGGAGAAATCCATCTTCCCCTCCTCGGAGTCAGAGCGAGGCCGACCGAGGTGCAGGCCGGTGGCTGGATCGCATGCGGCGGCGAATCCCGCCCTGTCCGTCAGTCTTCCGTACGGCCCTCCCCCTGTCCGTGGAGTCCGGCGAACCGGTGCCGGCCGCGTCGAGCAGGGCGCCGAGGACCCGGCCCGCCGGCTCGCCCTGACCGCGCCGCCGGGCATGGCCGCCGTCCCGCGCCATGTCCCGTGCTCCCGCTCGTGCGGCTCTGTCCGACTCCTGGACGCCGAAGCCGGTGCCGGCCTGTCGGACCCCGCTGTTTCACGGCGTCATGACCGGGATGCGCCCGTCGGCGGCCGGGCGGCATGGCATGCTGACGCGATGGCCCCTCTCCGTGATCACGCGCCGCTCGCCGAGCGGGTCGAGGAACTCCTCGCCGCCGGCGGCCCCTTGCCCATCGTCGCCGCCGGGCAGCCGGTGCTGCGGCGCGGCACCGAGCCCTACGACGGTCAGCTCGGCCCGGCCCTGCTGGCCCGCTTCGTCGAGGCCCTGCGCGTCACCATGCACGCCGCGCCCGGGGTGGGCCTCGCCGCCCCGCAGGTCGGCGTGGAGCTCAGGATCGCGGTCATCGAGGATCCGGCGCCGGTGCCCGAGGAGGTCGCGGCGGCCCGGGGCCGGGTGCCGCAGCCGTTCCGGGTCCTGGTCAACCCGGTGTACGAGCCGGCCGGCACCGCTCGCGCCGCGTTCTTCGAGGGCTGCCTGAGTGTGCCGGGCTGGCAGGCGGTGGTGGCCCGGCACGCCGAGGTCCGGCTGCGCGCCGAGGACGAGCGGGGGCGCGCGGTGGACGAGGTGTTCAGCGGGTGGCCCGCCCGGATCGTCCAGCACGAGACGGACCACCTGGACGGCACCCTCTATCTGGACCGCGCCGAACTGCGCTCGCTGTCCACGAACGAGGCGGTCACGGCGCTGTGGAACCGTCCGACACCGGAGGCGGCGGCCGCGGCGCTCGGCTTCGAACTGCCGTAAGAGGCCGGTCATTTGTCGCGGTAGGCCTCCAGCAGCCGCAGCCACACCTCGCTCAGCGTCGGGTACGACGGGACGGCGTGCCACAGGCGGCCGACCGGGACCCGGCCGGCGACGGCGACGGTCGCCGAGTGGATGAGCTCGCCGACACCGGGGCCGACGAAGGTGACGCCGCGCAGGATCTCGTCCTCCAGGTCGACCACCATGCGGGCGCGGCCCTTGTAGCCGTCGCCGTACAGGCCCGCGCCCGCGACGGCGGAGAACTCGACGTCGACCGCGCGGACGCGGTGGCCGGCCTGTTCGGCCTCGGCGAGGGAGAGGCCGACCGCGGCGGCCTCGGGATCGGTGAACACCACCTGGGGTACGGCGTGGTGGTCGGCGGTGGCCACGTGCGCGCCCCAGGACCCGGCCGACAGCGGGTCGCCGGCCGCGCGGGCGGCGATGGCGGCGCCCGCGATGCGGGCCTGGTACTTGCCCTGGTGGGTGAGGAGGGCACGGTGGTTGACGTCACCGACCCCGTACAGCCAGTCGGTGCCGGTGACCCGGAGGGTGTCGTCGACGTCCAGCCAGGAACCGGGTTCCAGGCCGACGGTGTCGAGGCCGATGTCGTCGGTGTGCGGGACGCGGCCTGTGGCGAAGAGGATCTCGTCGGCCTCGAAACGGTCGCCGGCGGTGGTGACGGCCACGACCGTGCCGTTCTCGCGGGTGACGGACTCCACCGAGGTGCCGGTGCGGACGTCGGCGCCCGCCTGGGTGAGCGCCTCGGCGACCAGTTCCCCGGCGAACGGCTCCATGCGGTTCAGCAGGCCCTTGCCGCGCACCAGCAGGGTGACCCGGGAGCCGAGGGCCTGCCAGGCGGTGGCCATCTCGGTGGCGACGACACCGCCGCCGACGACGATCAGCCGGGCCGGGGCGGCCTTGGCGCTGGTGGCCTCGCGGCTGGTCCACGGCTTCACTCCGGCGAGGCCGGGCAGGTCCGGCAGCTGGGCGCGGGTGCCGGTGGCCACGGCGACGGCGTGCCGGGCGGTGAGGGTGGTGACGGTGCCGTCGGGGGCGGTGACGGTGACCGTGCGGGGGCCGGCGAGGCGTCCGTGGCCGCGGTACAGGTCGGCGCCGATGCCGTCGAGCCAGCCGACCTGACCGTCGTCCTTCCAGTGGGAGGTGTACTCGTCCCGGCGGGCGAGGACGGCCGGGGTGCCGAGCGGGCCCTGGACCGCCCGGTCGAGGCCGGGCAGCCGGCGGGCGTCCGCCTGGGCGATGACCGGCCGCAGCAGGGCCTTGCTGGGCATGCACGCCCAGTACGAGCACTCGCCGCCGACCAGTTCGCTCTCCACGACCGCGGTGGTGAGACCGGCCGCGCGGGTGCGGTCGGCGACGTTCTCCCCCACGGGACCGGCCCCGAGCACCACGACGTCGTACGCGATGGATTCCGTTTCCCTCGTTTCCGTCATGGGGTCAGTCTGGTGGGTGGTGTGCGCGACGGCCACATGGGTACGCGCGCGACACACAGAACGTGCGCGTGTGGAATAGGCGGTCCGGCGGCCGTGTTTCCGCCGTCGGCACACCCCCACCCAGGAAGAGGGACTCACGCCATGAGCAGCACCGTGGAGCTGACCAAGGACAACTTCGACCAGACGGTCACCGACAACGACTTCGTGCTGATCGACTTCTGGGCCGCCTGGTGCGGGCCGTGCCGCCAGTTCGCACCCGTGTACGAGAAGGCCGCCGTGGACAACCCGGACCTGGTCTTCGGCAAGGTGGACACCGAGGCCCAGCCGGAGCTGGCCCAGGCCTTCGGCATCCAGTCGATCCCGACGCTGATGATCGTCCGCGACAAGGTCGCCGTCTACGCCCAGCCGGGCGCCCTGCCCGAGCCCGCCCTGGCGGACCTCATCGGGCAGGCCCGGAAGCTGGACATGGACGAGGTCCGCAGGAGCATCGCGGCCCAGGAGACCCAGGGCGGCGCGGGCAGGCAGTCCCAGGAGGGCCCCGCTCAGTAGTCCCTAGAAGGGGTACGGCGCCACGTCGCCGCGTACGGTCGTCCAGCGCAGCTCGGTGAAGGCGTCCAGGTTGGCCTCGCCGCCGAAGCGGACGCCGGTGCCGGACGCGGCGACGCCGCCGAAGGGCGCCACCGCCTCGTCGTTCACGGTCTGGTCGTTGACGTGCACGATTCCGGTGGGGATCCGCTCGGCCAGGTCCAGGGCACGGGCGGTGTCCCGGGTGACGATGCCGAGGGAGAGGCCGTACGGGCTGTCCGCGGCGAGTGCCGCCGCCTCGTCGGCGCTGGTGAAGGAGCGGACCGGCGCGACCGGGCCGAAGACCTCCTCGGTGTAGGCCGGGGCGTCGTCGCCCGCGTCGGCCAGCACGGTCGGCCGGTAGAAGAGCTGTTCGTGGGTGCCGCCCGCGGCGAGTTTCGCGCCGCGGGCGGTGCTCGTGCGCACCAGCCCGTCGATCTTGGCGAGTTGTCCCGCGTCGATGACCGGCCCGAGGTGGACCCGCTCGCGGTGCGGGTCGCCGACGGTCAGCGCGTCGGCCTTGGCGGCGAGCCGTTCGACGTACTCGTCGTAGAGCGAGGCGTGCACGAGATGACGGCCGGTCGTCATGCAGATCTGGCCCTGGTGGAAGAACGAGCCCCAGGCCGCCGTGGAGATCACGGCGTCGAGGTCGGCGTCGTCGAGCACGATCAGGGCCGAGTTGCCGCCGAGTTCGAGGTGGGCGCGCTTGAGGTGGCGGCCGGCCGCCTCGCCGACGGCGCGGCCCGCCGCGGTGGATCCGGTGAAGGAGATGACGGGGACCAGTGGGTCCTCCACCAGCGCCCGGCCGGTCTCCGCGCCACCGGGCAGCACGTGCAGCAGGTCGCCGGGCAGGCCGGCTTCCGCGAAGACGGCGGCGAGGGCGAGGCCGCCGCAGACGGCGGTGCGCGGATCCGGCTTGAGGACCACGGCGTTGCCGAGCGCCAGGGCCGGCGCGACGGAGCGGATGGACAGGATCAGCGGCGCGTTGAACGGGGAGATCACGCCCACGACCCCGACCGGGACCCGGCGGGTGTACGACAGCCGGGGGGCCTCGCTGGGCAGCACCTGCCCGGTCGGACGGGAGGCGAGGGCGGCGGCCTCATAGCACTCCTGGGCGGCCACGTGGAGCTCGAAGTCCGCCTTGCCCGGGATGGATCCGGACTCGCGCACCAGCCAGTCGCGCAGTTCCTCGGCGTGCTCGGTGAACAGGTCGCCCGCTCTGCGCAGCACCTGGGCACGCTGGAAGTGCGGTGCGCGGGCCCAGTCGCCCTGGGCGGCGCGTGCGGCGCGTGCGGCGTCACCCACGTCCCCGGGCGCGGCGAGGGTGACGGTGCCGAGCGCGTCACCGGTGGCGGGCTCGGTGACGGTGTGGGCGGGTCCGGCAGGACCGCGGTCCTGCCAGGTCTTCGGGTCGAGCAGCGGCATACGGCTCTCCGATCGGTCGCCGGGAGGTGCGGAACCTCCCCCCGACGCTACTTGGTTGAGCGCGAAACTACATCGCGGTGACGCCGCTCCGGAACCCCGTCACCACCGGGAGGTGTACCCCGCCGGCGTCACCCGCGCTCCGGCTCGCACGAATGCCCACCGTCAGGTGGACTCGCGCTGGACCACCGAGGCGCCCAGGACCCTGTGCACCTCCGGCTCGCCGCCGGGGTCGCGGACGGCCCGGTCGACCAGTTCGGCGAGGTCGCGGCCCGAGGGCAGTTCGATGTGCACCGTGCTCAGGCGGGGCCGCAGCAGCCGGCCGAGCATCAGGTCGTCGGCGCCGATCACGGCCACGTCCTCGGGGACGCGCACACCCGCGTCCTGCAGGGCGCGCATCAGGAGCATCGCGTACTCGTCGTTGTAGGCGAACACCGCGTCCAGTCCCGACTCCCGCCAGCGGGCGGCCAGTTGAGCGGCCGATTCCTCCGTGTACGCGAGCGGCAGCTCCGTGACGACGGCGTCCGTGCCCCGCAGCGCCCGGCGCACCCCGGCGAGCCGGGGCCGGGAGTACGCCTCCAGGCCGGACTCCTCGGGCACCACGACACCGATCCGGCGCCGGCCCCGGGCATACAGGTGGGCGCCCGCGCACTCACCGACGGCGGCGTGGTCCATGAGCAGGGCGTGCGCGCCGTCGACGCGTTCGGGGCCGAGGGTGAGCACGGCCCGGGCACCGGAGCGCTTGAGGACGCCGACGCCCTGCGGCCCGAGTTCCGCACCGGGCACCAGGACGGCGACTGGCCGCAACTCCGCCCAGGCGCGGGCGGCTTCGTCACCCTGGAGGCCGACGCTGCCGTACTGCACCACGGTGTAGTCGAGCCGGCCGAGCCCCCACTGCAGCTCGTTGAGGAACCCGCTGTAGAGCGGGCCCACCGGGATCGCCGGGGCGGGCATGAGGACCATACGGCTGTGTCCGGCGCGCAGGCTGCGGGCGGCGGCGTGCGGGACGTACCCCAGTTCCCGCGCGGCCTCGCGCACGCGGCGGCGCGTCGGTTCACTGATCCGTACGGCGCTGGTGTTGTTGAGGACGTAGGACACGGTCGCGCGCGATACGCCCGCCAGGCGGGCCACATCGGCACTCGTGGGCGTGTTCGGTATCTGCACCATGACAGACCGCATCTTGGCAGAGGGGCGGGGGCCGGGAAGAGGCGGGGCGACGTGGTTCACCGTTCGACGAGATCCGCCGCCGAAGCAGACGCCTGAGCACTCGACGAAGCACTCGCCGAAGCAGTCGCCGATACAGCCCCCGACGCACGGCGAACGCGTTCGTAACGAACTTGTTCGCGACGAACATGTTCGTTACGGTGGAGGCATGACCGCTTCTCCCCGCTCCCGCCGCGAGCGCCCCGCCAAGCCCGCCCTGACCCGGGAGGGCATCGTCGCCGCCGCCGTCGCGATCCTGCGCGCGGAAGGGCTGCGGAAGGTGACCATGCGGCGGCTGGCACAGGAACTCGACACCGGTCCGGCCTCGCTGTACGTCTACGTCCGCAACACCGACGAACTGCACGCGGCCGTCCTGGACGAGCTGCTCGGCAGGCTCGCCCCGGCCCCGGCCGAGGGCACCTGGCGGGAGCGGCTGGAGCAGGTGCTCACCGGCTACACCGCGATGCTCCTGGAGCATCCGAGCCTGGCCCGCTCGGCGCTGACGGCATGGCCGAGCGGGCCGAACTACCTGCGGCTCATCGAGACCCTGCTGGGCCTGCTCCAGTCGGGCGGGGTCCCGCGCGCACAGGCCGCGTGGGGCGTCGACCTGCTGCTGCAGCACGCCGCCGCGACCGCCGCCGAGCACGCCGGGGAGGACACCCCGGACGGCTTGCGGGCACTGGCCCACGCCCTGCGCGAGGCGCCGTCCGACACCCATCCGCACATCGCCGCGAGCGCCGGAGAACTGCTCTCCGGCGCCCCCGAGGCCCGCCTGTCCTGGGCCTTCCAGACCCTGATCAACGGCATCGAGCGCACCGCCGTACCCGACTGACCCGCCCGGAGGCCCCCATGACCACCAGCCACCCCCACCACCCGGTCGCCGTCGTCGGCGCGGGCCTCGGCGGGCTCGCGCTCGCCCGGGTGCTGCACGTGCACGGCGTCGAGGCCGCCCTCTTCGACCTGGACCGCGCGCCGACCGCCCGGACCCAGGGCGGCATGCTCGACATCCACGACGAGTCCGGGCAGGAGGCGCTGCGGGCGGCCGGGCTGCACGAGGAGTTCCTGAAGCGCGTCCACCCCGGGGGCCAGGCCCTGCGCGTGCTGGACCGGCAGGCCACCGTACGGCTCGCCGAGGACGACGACGGATCCGGCGGGCGGCCCGAGATCGACCGCGGCGACCTGCGCGCACTGCTGCTCGGCTCCCTGCCCGGGGGCGCGGTCCGCTGGGGCGCCAAGGTCACCGGCGCGCGCCCGCTGGGCGACGGCCGGCACGAGGTCACGCTCGCGGACGGCACCATGTTCACGACGGACCTGCTGATCGGCGCGGACGGCGCCTGGTCCCGGATCCGCACCCTCCTTACCGCCGCCCGGCCCGCGTACACGGGCGTGTCCTTCGTCGAGGCCGACCTGCTGGAGGCGGATCTGCGGCATCCGGCGAGCGCGGGGGTCGTCGGCGGCGGGATGCTCTTCGCGCTCGACGCGGGCCGCGGCTTCCTCGCGCACCGCGAGACCGACGGCAGTCTGCACGTGTACGCGGCCGTCGAGGCGCCGGAGGACTGGCTGGACGGCATCGACTTCGGCGACACCGAGGCGGCGAAGGCGGCGGTCCTGAAGGAGTTCGGCGGCTTCGACGAGAGCCTGCGGGCCCTGGTCGCCGACGCGGACGGGGCCCTGGTGCCCCGGCGGATCCACGCGCTGCCGGTCGGCCACCGCTGGGACCGGGTGCCCGGGGTCACGCTGCTCGGGGACGCGGCCCATCTGATGTCGCCGTTCGCGGGCGAGGGCGCCAACCTGGCCCTCCTCGACGGCGCCGAACTGGGCCTCGCTCTGACCGCGCACCCCGGCGACACCGAGGCCGCGCTGGCCGCCTACGAGGACCGGATGTTCCGGCGCGCGGAGGAGTCCGCGGCCGAGTCCGCGCACAGCGCCGCCCTGCTGTTCCGCCCGGACGCGCCCCAGGGGCTCCTCGACATGTTCACCGGCCGGGGCGGCTGACGGGCGCGGAGCAGGGTGCCGACCGGCAGGAGCGCGGGGTGGCGACCGAACCGCGGCGCACACGGCACGGCCCGCCTGTCCGCACCGCACCCGAGCCCCCCCGCAAGCGCCGATCACCCGCCGGCACCCGAACACCCCCGAGCCCCCGAGCCCCCGAGCCCCCCGAGGATCGCCGACCCGAGCTCAGCGGGGCGGTCTCGTGCCGGTGACGCGGGCGACCAGGTCGATCCAGCCGGCCTCCAGCCGCTCCATGGGCATCCCGCACTGCCTGGTCTGGTGGTGGATCAGGGCGGGGTCGAGCGAGTTGAGCAGGGTCTGGGAGAGCAGTTCGCAGTCGGCGTCCGGCACGATCTGCCGCAGCAGCATCGTGACGTGCGTGCGCAGCGCGGTGACCGCGGGGTGGGAGAACCGGCGGGTCGGTTCCGTCTGGGCGGCCAGGAACAGGTCGAGCTGTTCGACCCTGCGGTACAGCACCGCCACGCCGAACGCCCGCAGACGCTCCAGGGGCAGCGCTCCGGGCCCCAGCGGCGGGGGCCCGCCCAGGAAGTCGGCCTGCAGCTTCCGGTCCGAGTGGTCGAGCAGGGCCATCAGCAGTCCCGTCCGGTCGCCGAAGCGGCGGAAGACCGTGCCCTTGCCCACCTGGGCCGCCGCCGCGACCGCTTCCATGGTCACCCCGGCCACCCCGTGCTCCGCGATCAGCCGCGCGGCGGCCTCCAGCAGGCGGGCCCGGTTGCGCGCGGCGTCGGCCCGCAGGCACGGTTCCTCGGGCCCCATGCCGACCTCGAGCAACTGAGGCGCGTCGAGGGGTTCTTGAGGCGACGGGAAGGGCGGCAGCGCGCGGGACATGAAGACAGCGTAAAGCATCGGGAACAAAACTGGACCACGGTCCGCTTAGAGTGCTACAAACTTAAACCGGACCTCGGTCCGGTTCGTAACGGCGATGTTTCAGCCTCCTTGGAGTCCCCATGTCTGTTCGCATCCTCGCGCTCGTCGGCAGCCTTCGTGCCGGTTCGACCAACCGCCAGCTCGCCGAGGCCGCCGTCAAGCTCGCTCCGGAGGGCGCCGAGGTCGTGGTGCACGAGGGCCTGGGCGACGTCCCCTTCTACAACGAGGACATCGACGTCGAGGGCAGCGTCCCGGCCGCCGCCGCCAAGCTGCGCGAGGCCGCGCAGGCCGCCGACGCCTTCCTGCTCTTCTCCCCCGAGTACAACGGCACCATCCCGGCCGTCCTGAAGAACGCCATCGACTGGCTGTCCCGCCCGTACGGCGCCGGCGCCTTCGGCGGCAAGCCCGTCGCCGTGATCGGCACCGCCTTCGGCCAGTACGGCGGCGTCTGGGCGCAGGACGAGGCCCGCAAGGCCGTGGGCATCGCCGGCGGCAAGGTCATCGAGGACATCAAGCTGTCCATCCCGGGCTCCCTGACCCGCTTCGCCGAGACTCACCCGGTCGACGACGCCGAGGTCGCCGCCCAGCTGACCGAGGTCGTCGCCCGTCTGCACGGCAACGTGGGCGAGGTCGCGGCCGCCTGAGCCGTCCGCACGCAGCATGCGAAGGGGCCGGATCCCGTCCGGCCCCTTTCCGCGTTCGCATGGCCGGAGCCGCCAACCGTCAGCCGTCAGCCGTCAGCCGTCCGCCGTCGGCCGCCAACTGTCAGCCGCCCGCGTCACCCCGGCGGGTGACCAAGCGCTCGGCCAGCGTGCTGCGCCGGTACAGCACCCTGCGGCCGTCCCGGGCGCGGGTGACGAGGCCGGTGGCGTCGAGGACCCGCAGGTGCTGGGAGACGGCGCTGGGGGTCACGCCCAGCCGGCGGGCCAGTTCCACGGTGGGCAGGGGTTCCGCGAGCAGCCGCAGCAGGGTGGTGCGCGGTGCGCCGAGCAGCGCGGTGAGGGCGTCGGCGTCGGGCGCGGGTTCCGGTTCCCACAGCGTGGCGGTGCCCCGGCCCGGGTAGGCGAGCATCGGCGGCGCGTCGGCGCTGATCGGGGGCGCCGGCTTGTGTGCGAACACCGAGGGGACCAGCCGCAGCCCCCGCCCGGCGCCGTCGACCGCGTGCCGGCCGATCATCCTGTCGACGGTCAGGACGCCGTTCCGCCAGCCGAGGTTGGGATGCAGACCGGACAACAGCGCCCCCGCGCCGCCGGTGGCCAGCAGGCCCGCGCGATGGGTGATGTCGGCCTCCAGCACCAGCCGGATCCGGGGCCAGTGGGGCAGCAGGGCCGTCTGCCAGTAGCGGTGCAGCAACGAGCAGAGGGCGTCGAGGAGTTCGAGGACCGGGCCGTCGCCGGGCGCGGTGGCCCGCCGCAGCGCGCCGGGGAGCGGACGCGGGGCGTGCGCGGCGCGCAGATCGCCCCGTACGACCTGCGGGGGCGTGGCCCGTACGACGGTCAACTCCTCGTCCAGGGTGGGGGCGTAGCCGGTGGGGCGGGGGGTCAGGAAGTCGGGCAGCGCCAGGGCCGGACCGACGAGGGCCGACAGCAGGGGCAGATCGGCGGGGTCGAGGGCGGCGAGCACGCGGCGGCGCCAGTCGCGGTGCAGGAGGTGCAGGGCGGGCGCGCGCAGTACGCGCAGGCTCTCCATGAGCTGGCTGAGCGGGGAGATGGCGAACCGGGTGTCGGCGAGGTCGTCGGCCCCGAGCCGGAAGCTGATCATTTAGCCCCCGGCTACATCCTTCGCCAACCGCCCGCGCGGGGCGTGGACTTCGGCACATGACGGATCACCACACCGGGCAGCGTACTCCGCGCCTCGTTCCGCTGCTGGCGCTGGCCTGCGGGGTCGCGGTCGGCAACGTGTACTTTCCGCAGGCCGTCGCGCCGCTCGTGGCGGCGGGCCTCGGCGTCTCCCCCGGCGCGGCGGCCGGGGTGGTCACCGCGACCCAGTTCGGGTACGCCGCCGGCATCTTCCTGCTCGTCCCGCTCGGCGACCGGCTGCCGCCCCGCCCGCTGCTGGTCACCCTGCTCTGCCTGACCGGCCTCGGCCTGTGCGCCGCTGCCGCCGCGCCCGCGCTGCCGCCGCTGCTCGCGGCGAGCGTGCTGGTCGGCGCGAGCACGGTGATCGCCCCGCTGGCCGGCCCGCTGGCGGCCGGTCTGGTGCCGCCGGAGCGGCGGGGCCTGGCGGGCGGCACGCTGCTGAGCGGGGCCCTCGCGGGCATGCTGCTGTCCCGGACGGCCGGCGGCGCCCTCGGCGACCGGCTGGGCTGGCGGGCGCCGTACGTCCTGGCGGCCCTGCTCACCCTCGCGGTGGCGCTGCTGCTGGCCCGCGCGCTCCCGGCCACGGCACCGCCGTCCCGGCAGCGCTACCCGCGGCTGCTGACCGAGCCGGTCCGCCTGCTGTGCACCGAACCGGCCCTGCGCCGCTCCTCGTTCCACCAGGCGACGGTGTTCGCCGGCTTCTCCGCCGTGTGGACCGGGGTGGCGCTGCTGCTGACGGGCCCGGTGTACGGCCTCGGCGCGGACGCGGTGGGGCTGCTGGCGCTGGTCAACGCGGTGACCATGCTCGTCACGCCGGTCGCGGGCCGGCTGGTGGACCGGTGCGGCGCCGACGCGGTGAACGTGGTCTGCTTCCTGCTGGTCCTCGCCTCCGCGGCGATCCTCGCCCTCGGCGGCCTCGGCGGCACCCCCGGCCTGGTCTCCCTGGTGGCGGGCACGCTGCTGCTGGACGTCGGCATGCAGTCCGGCATGGTCGCCAACCAGGTGCGCGTCTACGCCCTCGGCGCGGACGTCCGCAGCCGCCTCAACACCGCCTACATGACCTGCGCCTACCTGGGCGGCGGCCTCGGTTCCTGGCTCGGCTCCCGGGCGTACGCGGGGTACGGCTGGACCGGGGTGTGCGCTCTGGCCGCCCTGCTGACCGGGCTGGGGCTGGTACGGCACCTGGGCGCACGGACCGCCCGGCGGACCTCGGCCGGCTCCGGATCAGGAGGGCAGGGGTGCGGGGGTGGTGTTGCTGACCTGCTGGAACACCGCGTCGGACCCGACGAAGCCCGCAGCCGGGTCCTGGCCATCGAACAGACCGTCGCGGAACTGCTCGACACCGCGGAACGCGAAGGCGTGACTCCCGCACGGGCGGCCGCCGAGACGGCCCGCCGGCGCCTTGCCGGTGGCCCGCCGACGCCTTGACAGTGGCCCGCCGGGCACCGCACCCGGACGCCCGGCGGTGACGTGACCCCGCCCCGCGCCGGAACCGCCGGGGAGCCCCGCGCTCCCACCACCTGACCGGCATCCCGGCGAAACCCGTACAACAGCTCGATCCTGACGTTACCGTTCGGTAGACACAGGTCCCGGAGTCTCCCGGAGGTGCCCGCCCATGACGCACGACCGTTCCGCCGGACTCATGGAGACGCGGCGTGCGCTCGCCGAAGGGGAGGTGACCTCGCGTGCGTTGGTAGAGCGGGCGCTGGCCCGGATCGAGGCCGCGCAGGGCACGTTGAACGCCTTCCGGATCGTGCGGGCCGAGGCCGCGCTCGCCGAAGCGGACGCCGCCGACCGGGAGTTGGCCGACGGGGCGCGGCGCCCGCTGCTCGGGGTGCCGGTGGCGGTGAAGGACGACATGGACGTGGCCGGGGAGCCGACCGCGTTCGGCTGCCCCGGCGAGTTCCCCGCGGCCGCCGAGGACGGGGAGGCGGTACGGCGGCTGCGCGCGGCCGGCGCCGTGATCGTCGGCAAGACCAACACCTGCGAGCTGGGGCAGTGGCCGTTCACCGAGGGACCCGCGTTCGGGGACACCCGCAACCCCTGGCACCCCGGGCACACGCCCGGGGGTTCGTCGGGGGGCTCGGCCGCCGCCGTCGCGGCCGGGCTCGTCCCCGCGGCGCTCGGCTCCGACGGCGCCGGCTCGGTGCGCATCCCCGCGGCCTGGACCGGTCTGGTCGGCATCAAGCCGCAGCGGGGCCGTGTCTCCACCTGGCCGCGCGGTGAGGCCTTCCAGGGCATCACGGTCAACGGCACCCTCGCCCGGACGGTCGCCGACGCGGCCCTGCTGCTGGACGCGGCGAGCGGCAACCACGAGCGCGACCCGCACCGGCCGCCCGCCCTGACGGTGGCGGACGCGGTCGGCCGCGACCCGGGCCGGCTGCGCGTCGCCCTGTCCCTGAAGCCGCCGTTCACCGCCGTACCGGCCCGGCTGCACCCGGAGATCCGCGCCCGGGTCCTCGAACTCGCCGGGAAACTCGCCGAGTTGGGGCACGACGTGGAGGAGGCCGACCCGCCGTACGGGCAGATCGGGCTGACCTTCGTGCCGCGCGCCACCGCCGGTATCGCCGAGTACGTCCGCGAGGCGCCCGACCCCGCGCTGCTCGATCCGCGCACCCGGGACGCGGCCCGGCTCGGCCGGCTGCTCGGCGGGGCCCCGCTCCGGGTGGCCCGGCGTGCGGAGGCGGTGCTGCACCGGCGGATCGGCCGGTTCTTCGCGTCGTACGACGTGGTCCTCGCGCCCACGACGGCCGCTCCCCCGCCCCGGATCGGCGCCTTCTCCCGGCTCGGCGGGCTGGCCACCGACCGGGCGATGATCGCCGCCTGCCCGTACGCCTGGCCGTGGAACGTGCTGGGCTGGCCGGGCGTGAACGTGCCCGCCGGGTTCGCCGGGGACGGCCTCCCGGTCGGTGCCCAGCTGCTCGGCCCGGCCAACAGCGAACCGCTGCTGGTGTCCGTCGCCGCCCAGCTGGAGGCGGAGCTGCACTGGCACGACCGGTGGCCGCCGGAGCCCGCCTCGGCGCCACGCGCCGCCTGACGGCCGGACGGCCTTGCGGCGTCACACCGTGAGCAGGCCGATGCCCAGGGCCATCAGCACGACGACCTTCAGGAGTTCCAGGCCCACGTACCAGAAGTGGCTGCGGGAGCGGGGCAGTTCCTCGCCCGCGAGGATCCGGTCGGAACGGCGGTTGAGGCAGGGCCGGACGGCGGCCAGCTGGGCGAGGAGCAGTACGGCGACGATCCCGGTCAGCGCCGTGATCCCGGCCGGGGCGCCGCCCACGGCGATCGCGGCGATGACGACGACGGCCAGCACCGCCTCCACGGCGTTCAGCGCGCGGAAGACCAGCCGGCCTATGCCGAGGCCGACCGGGATGGTCACGCCCGGGGCACGGAACTTCAGCGGCGCCTCCAGGAAGGAGATCGCCAGCACCATGCCGAGCCAGACGAAGGTGACCGCGCTCGCGGTGGCGGCGGACGTGACGTTCATGTGCGGGGGCCTTTCTCCGCCGGGGGCGGCGGTGCGGTACGTGCAGGAGAGGGAGCGACCTCGGCTATGCGGCCCGGGTGGCGGTCAAGTGGGCCACGCAGGCGCCGGGTTCGGCGAAGGGCTCCAGGCCGGTGGCGGTCAGCGGGGCGTCCAGCCGGGCCAACGCGCCCTGCATCAGGCCCAGGTGGAGCGGACACACCAACGCGCCGTGTTCCTCGGCCAGTTCCAGGAAGGGACAGTGCCGTAGCCGGATCCGCCGGGGCGGCCCGCCGGGCTTGTCCGCTCCCTCCGCCTGTGGGGCGAAGCCCAAGTCGCCCAGCAGAGCGAGAAGTACGGCCACCGAGCCGTCTGCCGTCGGTGCCTCGGACGGGGGCGGCGGCTGCACCAGGTGGCCGCCCCACGCCCGGCCCGTCCGCATGGCCTCCTCCCGCGCCGCCGCCGGGTCGGCGGACGCCCACCGGCTGAGCAGGATGCGCGCGAGCAGCCGGTAGTCACGCACGCCGCCGCGGTCCATGCCGGGACGCGCGGTGTAGACGGTGCGGGGCCGGCCCGGTCCCGGGGACGGCTCGGCCCGGCGCTCGACCAGGCCCTGGGCCACCAGGGTGTCCAGATGGAACCGCACGGTGTTCGGGTGGACGCCCACCCGCTCGGCCGTCTCGGCGACGCCGAGCGGCGAGGGTGCGGCGCGCAGTACGTCGAGCACCTCCCGGCGGCGCGGGCTCTCCCGCGTGGTCATCTGCGAACCTCCGCTCCCACCTGCGCTGATTTTTCACGAAGCCTACATGTATTAATTGTAGAGTGGACATCCAGGGTCAGCAGTGGGTACGTGTCCACGGGGAAACGGAAGAGTCGAGGGGAACACCAGATGACGTCGCGTTCCGCGACCGGCACCGGGCCGGCCGGCCGCACCGCGCACGAGGCGGACGAGGTGGACGAAGCCCGGGTGCTGTGCGACACCCGGGCCCTGGCGGAGTGTCCGCCGCTGCCGGGCGGGGTGCTGTGGAAGCTCGCCGAGAGCGGACGGCAGCTGGACGCCAACGTGGTCCGGCTCGCCCCCGGCGACCGGATCACGGCGCACACCGAGACACAGCTGGACGTGATGCTCCTGGTCGTCTCCGGGGACGGCGTGCTCGGCGCGGGCCACGCCGACGAACCGCGGCCCCTCACGGAGGGCGCCCTGGCCTGGCTGCCGCACGGCGCACCGCGCAGCATCACCGCCGGCGAGGCGGGCCTGACCTATGTGACCGTGCATCAGCGCCGCCCGGGAATGCGCATCGGCACCCGCCCCGGCACCTGACACCCACTCCACCGGCCTTCCAGGCCCGGGCCACCAGGTACTCACCGGCCCGCCTTCCCCAGCGGCCACCGGGTACTCACCGGCCGTCCCGGTCCGTGCGGCCGCCTCGGCAACGCCCTCACGGCAGGCGCCCCTTGCACCCCGCGAGCCGCCCATTAGGGTGCCCCCGTGACCACGTTTACCGATGAGAACGTCCCCGGCCGCCACGGCCCCCACGCGACCTCCGAGGCCGACCCGCGCGCGGTCGGCCGGGTGCGCACCGAGTACTCCCCGGCCCATGACGGCGACCCGGACCCCGGCGAGATCGTGTGGACCTGGGTGCCGTTCGAGGAGAACGACGGCCGGGGCAAGGACCGCCCGGTGCTGGTCGTCGCCCGGGAGGCCACCGGCACGCTGCTGGCCGTACAGCTGTCCAGCAAGCGGCACGACCGCGACCGGGAGTGGGTCGCGATCGGCAGCGGGCCGTGGGACCGGTCGGGCCGCGACTCATGGGTGGACGTGGACCGCGTCCTGCGGCTCCACGAGGAGGGCATGCGCCGGGAGGCGTGCGCGCTGGACCGGATGCGCTTCAACCTCGTCCGGCAGCGGCTGCACGAGCGCTACGGCTGGACCTGACCCGCGCGCGGCGCGCCGGTCGCGGCCGGGAACGCCTTGACGAACGCCTCCCGCACCGCCGTACCCGGGGTCCTGTCCAGGATCCCGAACACCACGTGCGCGAACGTCCCGGCGAACCGGCCGCCGGGACCGAGCAGGGCCCGGAACGCGCCCGCGACCTGCACCGGTTCGTTCCGGAACACCCCGCAGCCCCAGGCGCCGAGCACCAGGCGGCCGTAGCCGTGCGCGGCGGCCGTCTCCAGGACGCGCTCGGCCCGCACGGCGAGCGCGCCCGGCAGTTCGGCGGCCCGCCGTGGTTCCGTACGCCGTACGACACCCGCGTTGGGGGCGGCGGCGGTCAGGAAGCCCGCGAGGTACGGCTCGGCCAGCAGCCGGCCCCGGTCGTCGCGGAAGACCGGCACGGCCGGGGAGTGGATCACCCGGTCCGTGTAGAAGGGGTCGCGGTGGGCGCGGTGGTGGTCGTAGAAGGGGCGGGCCGCCAGCAGGCAGGCGTACAGCGCGGAGGCGCGGCACAGGGCCTCCTCCTGCGCCTGCGCGCCGTTCAGATAGCCGCCGCCGGGATTGCGCGCGGAGGCGAAGTTCAGGACGGCGACCGGGGCCCCGGCCAGCCGGCGGGCGGCCTCCAGGCTGCTCTCCCCGGTGACCTCGAAGACGGTACCGGCGGCCGCCCGGGAATCCGGTTCCGGGACGGAGACCGGTTCCGGGACGGAGACCCGTTCCGGGACGGAGACCGGTTCCGGACCGAACATCCGCGTACCGGCCCGCGCGGCCTCGATCTCCGCCGCGAGGGACACCTCACGGCCGTCCGGCGCGCGGTACCGGCCCGCGGCCACGATCGCTTCCGTCTCCGCGGCGATCCCGCGCAGGCGCGCGCTCATGGCGCCACCCCCGTGGGCGCCGTGTCCGCGGCCTGCGCGGTCTCCCCCGTCGTGCTCATGCACGCATCCTGAGTGATGCTGGTGATGCGGTGCAACGGAGTTTCCCGCCCCCGGAACGGTCCGGAGAACGCGTACGGAAACGGAGATGACCGAACCGGAACGTACCGAGGGGCACCCTTGTGCGAATCGGCTCGAGGGTCTTGGGTGGAACGCGCGCCTGACCGGCCCCGCGTCCGAACGGGGCCGGTGGCATGGTGGAATCTCAGGAGGATCCCGACATGTCCGATTCACAGAGCGACGGTGGCGACTGTACGGACCACCGCACCGCCGTCGCCGAAGCCGAGGTGGAGGCCCTGGTCCGGGGCATCTGCTTCAAGACCGGGCCGCCCCGCGCGCTCGGTGTCGAACTGGAGTGGCTCGTCCATGAGCTGCGCGCCCCGCAGCTCCCCGTGACACCCGAACGACTCCAAGCGGTGTACGCCGCGCTGCGGGCCCTGCCCCTGCGCTCGCCGCTCACCGTGGAGCCCGGCGGCCAGCTGGAGCTGAGCTCGCCGCCCGCCGCCTCCCTGATGGAGTGCATCGGCACCGTCTCCGCCGACCTGGCCACCGTCCGCGCCGTCCTCGCCGAGGAAGGCCTCGGTCTGGTCGGCATCGGCCACGACCCCTGGCACGCCCCCCGCCGGTTCCTGCACGAGCCGCGCTACGACGCGATGGAGGCCTGCCTGGACCGCACCGGTCCGGCCGGCCGGCACATGATGTGCGCCTCCGCCTCCGTGCAGGTCTGCGTGGACGCCGGCCACGAGGAGCCCGGCCCGCTCGGGTACCGGCGCCGCTGGTGGCTGGCCCATCAGCTGGGGGCGGTCCTGGTGGCCGCGTTCGCCAACTCCCCGCTGATCGGCCGCGAGCCCACGGGCTGGCGGTCCAGCCGGCAGCTGATGTGGATGGAGATCGGCGCCGGACGCGCGGGCGCTCCCCCGCTGGACGGCGAGCCGCGCGCCGCGTGGGCCCGGCACGTGCTCGACTCCCCGGTGATGTGTGTACGCCGGGACAGCGGGCCGTGGGAGGTGCCCGAGGGGCTCACCTTCCGGGAGTGGACCCGTTCCCGGTCGCCCCGGCCGCCCACCCGGGCGGACCTGGAGTACCACCTGACCACGCTGTTCCCGCCGGTCCGGCCGCGGGGCCACCTGGAGCTGCGGATGATCGACGCGCAGCCCGGCGACGACGGCTGGATCGTGCCGCTCGCGGTGACGGCGGCGCTGTTCGACGACCCGGCGGCCGCCGAGACGGCGTACCGGAGCGTCAAGCGCCTCGCGGAACGGGCCCTGAACCTGCCCGCCCCGCACAATCCGCTGTGGACCGACGCGGCCCGCCTCGGTCTCGCCGACCCGGAGCTGCGCGAGGTCGCCGCCGTGTGTTTCGCGGCGGCGCTCCAGGCCCTGCCCCGGCTCGGCGCCACCGCCGAGGTGACCGGCGCGGTGGCCGCGTATCTGGACCGCTATGTCGCCCGGGGCCGCTGCCCGGCCGACGACCTGCTGGACCGGCCGGCGGGCAGGGGCCTGCCGGCGCACCGGTCCGGCCGCACCGCCCACGGGAGGAAGGACATCCGCACATGACCGCCCCCGAGACCGACACCGAGACGACCGAGGCGGACACCGAGACGCTGCGCGAGCGGGTGCTGGCCTCCCTCACCACCGCACGGGACCGCACCACGCTGCTGACCAGTTGCGTCGAGGAGCCCGACCTGACCGCCCAGCACTCGCCGCTGATGTCCCCGCTGGTGTGGGACCTCGCGCACATCGGCAACCAGGAGGAGCTGTGGCTGCTCCGGGCGGTCGGCGGCCGGGACGCCATGCGGCCCGAGATCGACAGCCTGTACGACGCCTTCGAGCACCCGCGGGCCGAGCGCCCCTCGCTGCCGCTGCTGCCGCCCGCCGAGGCCCGGCACTACGCGGCCGAGGTGCGCGGCCGGGTGATGGACCTGCTGGAGAAGGCCGACTTCCACGGCACCCGGCTGACCGAGGCCGGATTCGCCTTCGGGATGATCGCCCAGCACGAACAGCAGCACGACGAGACCATGCTGATCACCCATCAGCTCAGGAGGGGCCCGCAGGCCCTCACCGCCCCGGACCCGGAGCCGGCCCCGCTGTTCACCGGCCCGGCCGAAGTCCTCGTCCCCGGGGGGCCGTTCACCATGGGCACCTCGGCCGAGCCGTGGGCGCTGGACAACGAACGCCCGGCGCACGCGCGGGAGGTGGCGCCGTTCTGGATCGACACCACGCCGGTGACGAACGCGGCGTACCAGGCGTTCATCGAGGACGGCGGCTACGACACCGAGCGCTGGTGGACGCCGGAGGGCTGGGCGCACATCAGGCGGCACGCGATCACCGCGCCGCTGTTCTGGCGCCGGGACGGCGACCACTGGCTGCGGCGCCGCTTCGGGCTCACCGAGGCGGTCCCGCCGGACGAGCCGGTGCTGCACGTGTGCTGGTACGAGGCAGATGCCTACGCCCGCTGGGCCGGGCGGCGGCTGCCCACCGAGGCGGAGTGGGAGAAGGCCGCCCGGCACGACCCGGCCACCGGCCGCTCCCTGCGCTACCCGTGGGGCGACGCGGACCCGGCACCGCAGCACGCCAACCTGGGCCAGCGGCACCTCAGGCCCGCACCCGCCGGCAGCTACCCGGCCGGTGAGTCACCGCTCGGCGTACGGCAGTTGATCGGTGACGTGTGGGAGTGGACGGCGAGCGACTTCCTGCCGTACCCGGGCTTCCAGGCCTTCCCGTACAAGGAGTACTCGGAGGTGTTCTTCGGCTCCGACTACAAGGTGCTGCGCGGCGGCTCGTTCGCCGTGGACCCGGTGGCCTGCCGGGGGACGTTCCGCAACTGGGACCACCCGATCCGGCGGCAGATCTTCTCCGGGTTCCGCACCGCCCGCTCGGAGGCCGTCTGATGTGCCGTCACCTGGCCTACCTGGGGCCCGAGGCACCGCTCGGCCGGATCCTCGTGGAGCCGGAACACAGCCTGCTGCGCCAGTCGTGGGCGCCCCGGCGGCAGCGCTACGGGACGGTCAACGCCGATGGTTTCGGGGTCGGCTGGTACGCCCCCGACGACCCCGTCCCGGCCCGCTACCGGCGCGCCGGGCCGATCTGGGCGGACCTGTCCTTCGCGGACCTGGCGCGGGTGGTGCGCTCCGGGTGCGTCCTCGCCGCCGTACGGGACGCGACGCTCGCGGGCGCCGACGCCGAGGCCGCCGCGGCGCCCTTCGCCTCGGGCCGGTGGCTGTTCAGCCACAACGGCGCCCTCGCGGGCTGGCCCGACTCGGTCGCCCCGCTGGTCTCCGCCCTGCCCCCGGTCGAGCTGCTGTCGCTGCAGGCCCGTACCGACTCGGCGTTCGTGTGGGCGCTGGTCCTGCACCGGCTGCGCGGCGGCGACGAACTCGACCAGGCCCTCGGCGAAACGGTTCGTCAGCTGGCCGGGGCGGCCCCGGCCTCCCGGCTGAACCTGCTGCTGACGGACGGCACGACGATCGCCGCCACCGCCTGGGGCGACACCCTCTGGTACCGCACGGAGCCCGGCCGGAGCACGGTCGTCGCCTCCGAGCCCTACGACGACGACCCCCTCTGGCAGGAGGTCCCCGACCGCACCGTGCTCACCGCGAGCCGCGCCGGCGTGCTGCTCGCACCGCTGGAGGATCCGGCGGCCGCACCAACGAAGGAGCCCTGTACGTGAGCCCCCTGCACGTCACCCGCACACTCCCCGAGGACGCGACGGACGCGGCGTTGCGCGCCGACGTCCTGCACGGCCTCACCGTCCACCCCAAACGGCTGCCGCCCAAGTGGTTCTACGACGCCCGCGGCAGCGAGCTGTTCGAGCAGATCACCGAGCTGCCCGAGTACTACCCCACGCGCGCCGAGCGGGAGATCCTGGCCGGCCGGTCCGGCGAGATCGCCGCGGCGAGCGGCGCCCGCACGCTGGTCGAACTCGGCTCCGGCTCCTCGGAGAAGACCCGCTATCTCCTCGACGCGCTCTCGCCCGGGGCGTACGTCCCGGTCGACGTCAGCGAGAGCGCCCTCACCCAGGCCGGGCAGGCGCTCGTCGCGGAGCGCCCGGGCCTGGACGTCCACGCGCTGATCGCGGACTTCACCGCCCCGCTGGCCCTGCCCGAGACGCCCGGCCCCCGGCTGGTGGCCTTCCTCGGCGGCACGATCGGCAACCTGCTGCCCGCCGAACGGGCCGGCTTCCTGGCCTCCGTACGCTCCCTGCTCGCCCCCGGCGACGGGCTGCTGCTCGGCACGGACCTGGTCAAGGACGAGCGGGTGCTGGTCCGGGCGTACGACGACGCGGCCGGGGTGACGGCCGCGTTCAACAAGAACGTGCTGGCCGTCGTCAACCGTGAACTGGACGCCGACTTCGACCCGGACGCCTTCGACCATGTGGCGCTGTGGGACGCCGGGCGCGAGTGGATCGAGATGCGGCTGCGCTCCCGGGTCGCGCAGACCGTGAAGGTGCCCGCGCTGGACCTGGCCGTGCACTTCGCGGCCGGCGAGGAGCTGCGCACCGAGGTCTCCGCGAAGTTCCGCAAGGAGGGCGTGACCCGCGAACTGGCGGCCGCCGGGCTTGAGTTGACCCACTGGTGGACGGACGCCCAGGGCCGCTTCGCGCTGTCGTTGAGCGTGGTGCGGTGAGTCACACGTCCGGGGTGAGTTCCTCGGTGATCCTCGCGGAGGCCCGGCGGGCCTCCGTCACCGGGTCCGCGCCCTGGAGCACCCGGGTCATGTACTCCTTGATCGGGTTGTCGGCCTCGACGTCGGCCCACTGAGGGGTGCTGGGGGTCGCCCGGCCGTGTGCCGCGCCCGCGGCCATGGCGGCGACCCCCTCCTCGCCCGCGACCGCGCTCGCCAGCGTGCTCTTGTTGGGCACGTAGTTCATGGTGCGGGCGAGTTCGGTGTCCCACTTGGCGCCGACGAGCGCCCCGACGACCGCGGTCGCGGCGAACTGGTCCTTGGTGTTCTCCGGGACGACCAGGTCCGAGCCGCCGGTGAAGACGGTGCCGGGCCGCGCGGCGGTCGTGCCGGGCACCGGGAAGTACCCCAGCTCGTCCTGCAGACCGGGGTTCTGCCGCACGATCGACTGGGCGAGCCCCGGTACGGCGATGATCTGCGCCACCCTGCCGCCGGCGAACACCCCGGCCTGGGGCGGGTGTTCCTCGTCGGCGCCGACCGGGCCCCGGCCCAGCGCCTGCAGCCGCCGGTAGAAGTCCATGCCGCGCAGCGCGGCGGGGGTGTCGAGGGCGCCCTCCCACTTGTAGTCCTTCTGCCGGGCGAGGTCGCCGCCCTCGTCCCAGATGAACCCCGAGAGGGTGTACCAGTCCTGGCCGGCCAGATAAATTCCCTGGTTGCCGCGGGAGTTCAGCTTCTCGGTGTCGGCGAGCCACTCCTCGCGGGTCTTCGGCACCCGGGTGATGCCGGCCGCCTCGAACAGGTCCTTGCGGTAGATGACGACGCGGTTGGCCGCGTACCAGGGGATGCCGTACTGCGCGTTGCCGTCCTTGCCGGGCTGGGCGAGGGCCGGCAGCCAGGTGTCCTTGCCCCAGTCGCGCATCGACTCCAGCGTGAGGTCGGCGAGCCTGCCGCCGTCGGCGTACAGCGGCACCTGGGTGTTGCCGACCTCGATGACATCGGGTCCGTGGCCGGAGTCGTCCTGGAGCGCCTTGCGGACCTTGTCGACGATGCCGGTCCATTGCTGGATGCGGATGTCGAGGCGCAGGTCCTTGTGGGTGCGCTCGAAGTCCTCGGTGAAGCGCTGGAGAAACTCCTTGGAAGCGCTGTCCTTCATCAGCCACACGGTGACCGTCTTGCGCTCGTGGCCGCCCGGGAGCATCCCGCACGCGCTCACGAGGGAACCGGTGACACAGACGAGGGCGAGCAGACGACGTCTCACGAGGGGTCCTGTTCTGTCTGGCGGGGATGCGGACAGGGTGCGGGGGCCCGACGTGGGGGACGAGCGGTACCGCTCGTACGGGTGTGCTGGATTTTGGTATGGACCAATGCGGAGGTCAAGGGGCGGCCGCGGCGGGGATGGGGCACGGTGGAGTACGGCGTGACAGGAGAGGAGCACCCCGATGACGAACCACACCTACCGGGTCACCGAGATCGTCGGCACGTCGCACGAGGGCATCGACCAGGCCATCCGCAACGGCATCGCCCGCGCCGACCAGACGCTGCGCAACCTGGACTGGTTCGAGGTCACCCAGGTCCGCGGCCAGATCGAGAACGGACGGATCGAGCACTACCAGGTGGGGCTGAAGGTGGGCTTCCGCATCGAGGACGCGGACTGACCGTCGCCCGGCGTCAGGTACGGCCCTCCCGCTCCTGAGCCTCCTGGAGCGCCGCGGACTTCGCGGCCCAGCGGGCGCGTACGACGGTGAACCCGGCGCGCTCGGCGTCGTCGCAGACCAGCTCGTCGTCGTCGACGAGGACACGGATCTCGCGGTCCTGGGCGAGCCGGCGCAGGATCTCCAGCTTGGTGAACCGGGCGGGCCTGCGGTCGGCATTGCCCCGCATGTACACCCGCCCCTCGGGCAGTCCGTGGGCCGCGAGCCACTCCAGCGTGTCGCGTCGGCAGCGCTCGGGGCGGCCGGTGAGATACAGCACCTCGCACTCGCGGGCACTCCGCACGGCGAGCGCGATGCCCTCGGCGAGGGGCGGGTCCGCGGGCGCGGCGGCGAAGAACGCGGCCCAGTCCTTCGGCCGTACCTCCAGGAAGTGCTGCCGGTGCGCGGTGTCGGCGAGGGTGTTGTCCAGGTCGAACACGGCGAGCGGACGGCTGTTGCTGTCGGTCACGGGGCCACCTTAGCCAGCGGCCGGCGAGCCAGGAATTCCGGGCCCGCCAAGGCGTTGAACCCTCTGTGAGCAGCTCAGTGATCGCCCGGACCCGCGTCTCCGTCCTCGACCGTTCCCGCACCCGCGAGGGGCACCCGCCCGCCGAGGCGCTGAGGGACACCGTCGCACTGGCGCGCCGGGCGGAGGCGCTCGGCTATCACCGTTTCTGGGTGTCGGAGCACCACGGGGTGCCCGGTGTCGCGGGTTCCGCGCCGACCGTGCTGGCCGCCGCGGTCGCCTCGGCCACCCGGACGATCCGGGTCGGCACCGGCGGGGTGATGCTGCCCAACCACCAACCGCTCGTCGTCGCCGAGCAGTTCGGCGTCCTGGAGTCCCTCTTCCCCGGCCGGATCGACATGGGGATCGGGCGTTCCGTCGGGTTCACCGACGGGGTGCGCAAGGCCCTCGGCCGCGACCGGGGGGCCGCCGAGGACTTCGCGTCCCAGCTGGACGAGCTGCTGGGCTGGTTCGAGGGCGGCTCGCCGGCCGGGGTGCGGGCGCGTCCCGCCGAAGGGCTGCGGGTGCCGCCGTTCGTGCTGGCCCTGGGCGAGGGCGCGCGGATCGCGGCCCGCGCCGGAGTGCCGGTGGTGATCGGCGATCTGCGCGGCCGGGAGAAGATGCTGCGCGGCATCGACCAGTACCGCTCCCTGTTCCGCCCCTCCCGCTGGGCGTCCGAGCCGTATGTCGTGATCTCCGGGACGGTCGCGGTCGCCGGCACCGAGGAGGAGGCGCGGCGGCTGCTCGTACCGGAGGCCTGGTCGACGGCGTACTCACGCACCCACGGCACCTTCCCGCCGCTCGCCCCGGCCGAGGAGATCGAGGCCCGCCCGATGACCCCGAAGGAGCGCGACTTCTACGAGGCCGCGCTCGCCGGGCACATCGCCGGCACCGAGGACCAGGTCGCGCACGAGCTGGAGACGGTGCTGAAGGAGACGGGGGCCGACGAGGTGCTGGTGACCACCAGCACCTACGACCGTACGGCCCTGCTGGACTCCCACCGGCGGCTCGCCGCGCTGTTCACGCCGGGCCGCTGAGGCCGGGCGGCGCACGGCACCACGGCCCCGAGATGCGGACCCGGCCGGGGCCGGTGACCCTGGAAGGGGAAGCCTCAAGCGACGAGGAGGGCTGCCGTGTCCATGATGGACAAGATCAAGCAGATGCTCAAGGGCCACGAAGACCAGGCCAAGACCGGCGTGGACAAGGCCGGGGACATGATCGACCAGAGGACCCAGGACAAGTACAGCTCCCAGGTCGACGCAGCGCAGAAGCGGGCGGACCAGTACATCGACCAGAATCGCCGGGACAACCCTCCGCGGTAGCGGCCCTCGGGCGTGGATAGGGTTGTACCTCTATGCACAGCCCACACGACGGGTATGTCCACGTCCGCGATGCCCGGGAACACAATCTGAAGGGTGTCGACGTCGACATCCCCCGTGACGTCCTGGCCGTCTTCACCGGCGTGTCCGGCTCCGGGAAATCCTCCCTGGCGTTCGGCACGATCTACGCCGAGGCGCAGCGGCGGTACTTCGAGTCGGTCGCGCCGTACGCGCGCCGGCTGATCCACCAGGTCGGGGCGCCCCGGGTCGGCGAGATCACCGGGCTGCCGCCCGCGGTCTCGCTGCAGCAGCGCCGGGCGGCCCCCACGGCGCGTTCCTCGGTGGGCACGGTCACTCATCTCTCCAACTCCCTGCGCATGCTGTTCTCCCGGGCCGGGGACTATCCGCCGGGCGCCCAGCGGCTCGATTCGGACGCGTTCTCGCCGAACACGGCGGCCGGTGCCTGCCCGGAGTGCCACGGTCTCGGCCAGGTGCACGACACCACCGAGGAACTGCTGGTCCCGGACCCCTCGCTGTCCATCCGTGAGGGCGCCGTCGCCGCCTGGCCCGGCGCCTGGCAGGGCAAGAACCTGCGCGACATCCTCGACGCGCTCGGCCACGACGTGGACCGGCCCTGGCGCGAGCTGTCCGCGCGGGCGCGGGAGTGGATCCTGTTCACGGACGAGCAGCCCGTCGTCACCGTGCACCCCGTCCGGGACGCCGACCGCATCCAACGGCCGTACCAGGGCACGTACATGAGCGCCCGCCGGTATGTGCTGAAGACGTTCTCCGAGACCAGGTCGGCGTCGCTGCGGGCGAAGGCGGAACGGTTCCTCACCAGCGCGCCCTGCCCGGTGTGCGGGGGCAGCCGGCTGCGGCCGGAGGCGCTGGCCGTGACCTTCGCCGGCCGGACCATCGCCGAACTCGCCGCGCTGCCCCTGACCGACCTGGCCGCGCTGCCGGCCGGCCGTACCGAGACCGCGCGGGTCCTCACCGAGGACCTGAGGTCCCGGATCGCGCCGGTCGTCGAACTGGGCCTCGGCTACCTCAGCCTCGACCGCTCCACCCCCACCCTGTCGGCGGGTGAGCTGCAACGGCTGCGGCTGGCCACGCAGTTGCGCTCCGGGCTGTTCGGCGTCGTCTACGTCCTGGACGAGCCGTCCGCCGGACTGCACCCGGCGGACACCGAGGCGCTGCTGACCGTGCTGGCCCGGCTGAAGGCGGCGGGCAACTCGGTGTTCGTGGTGGAGCATCATCTGGAGGTGGTGCGGGGCGCCGACTGGCTGGTGGACGTGGGCCCCGGTGCGGGCGAGCACGGCGGCCGCGTGCTGTACAGCGGGCCGCCGGCCGAGCTGGCGTCGGTCGAGGAGTCGGCGACGGCGGCCTTCCTCTTCGACGAGTCACCCGGCCCGGCGCGCGAAGTCCGCTCCCCGCGCGGCTGGTTGACGGTGGGCCCGGTGACCCGGCACAACCTGCGCGCGGTGACGGCCGAGTTCCCGCTCGGCGCGTTCACCGCCGTCACCGGGGTCTCCGGTTCCGGAAAGTCCACGCTGGTCGGCGAGTTGACGGAGGAGCTGGCGGGCGTGGAGCGGCTGGTCCGGGTCGACCAGCGGCCGATCGGGCGCACCCCGCGCTCCAACCTGGCCACCTACACCGGCCTGTTCGACGTCGTACGCAAGGTGTTCGCCGGCACCGAGGAGGCGCGGGCCCGCGGGTACGGCGTCGGCCGGTTCTCCTTCAACGTCTCCGGTGGGCGCTGCGAGACCTGCCAGGGCGAGGGCTTCGTCAGCGTCGAGCTGCTGTTCCTGCCGAGCACCTACGCACCGTGCCCGGACTGCGGCGGCGCCCGCTACAACCCCGAGACCCTGGAAGTCACCTACCGCGAGCGCGACATCGCGGAGGTGCTCGATCTGACGGTGGAGGCCGCGGCGGAGTTCTTCGCCGACATCCCGGCCGCCGCCCGCAGCCTCGGCACCCTGCTCGACATCGGCCTCGGCTATCTGCGGCTCGGGCAGCCGGCGACCGAGCTGTCCGGCGGTGAGGCGCAGCGGATCAAGCTGGCGAGCGAGCTGCAGCGCGGCCGGCGCGGCCACACCCTCTACCTGCTGGACGAGCCCACCACCGGGCTCCACCCGGCCGACGTGGAGGTCCTGATGGACCGGCTGCACGGGCTGGTCGACGCCGGGCACACCGTCGTCGTGGTCGAGCACGACATGACGGTGGTCGCGGGCGCCGACTGGGTCATCGACCTGGGCCCCGGCGGCGGCGACCGGGGCGGCCGGATCGTGGCGTCCGGTCCGCCGGAGCGGGTGGCGCGGGCGGCGGGCAGTGCGACGGCGCCCTATCTGGCGCGGGTGATGCCCTGAGCCGTGCCGGGCCGTCAGCTGGTCCCGAGCCCGACGCCCAGGACCGTGGCGATGGCACCGGGTGCGCCGGCGCCGTAGGCGACCACCATGGACTGGCCGATCGCCACGTCCGTCGCGTCCGCCCACCCGGCCCAGGTCAGCCGGGCGTCCAGTCCCGGGATCGTACGGAACGGGCTGTGGTCCAGCCAGCTGCCCCGCACCTCCGCGAGGAGTTCGCCGTCGCGGCGCAGCTGTGCCCGGCGCAGCCCGGTGGGCCGCAGCTCATAGGCCCGGTCCGCCACCAGGGCCGTACGGGTCCGGACTCCGCGGCGTACGTCCCAGCCGCTGCGATCGGGCTTCTCGCAGGGGATCACCTGCTTGTCGATGCTCATGGAGCCGTACTCGCGGCCGGGCCGGACCATGACCGGCGGCATCCGCGGAGCCTGTACGGCCACGATGACCGCCGGCCAGTTGTCGTGCCTGAGCCGTATCGGTCCCAAGGGGCTGTCCACCATGCGGTGGTTCGACAGGCGCACCGTGCGGCGTGTGGTGAAAAAGGGCACCGCGCAAGGCTAGACCAGCGCCGCGTGCGTCCAGTCCGGTTCGCCCACGCGGCCGGGCTGTGCGGCCCGGGCCAGGGACTTGCGGGTGGTGTGGCGGCCGGCCGGGATGACCGGGAGTACCTCCACCTCGGCGACCAGGCCCCGGGTGCGGGCCACCCGCCACAGGGAGGCGAGCAGGGTGTCCTCGCCGACGAACGCCGCCGCCGTGCTCGGTCCGCCGCCGCTCTGCCGGTAGCGCAGGCCGACCGGTTGCACGGGCACCCCGGCGTCGAGTGCCGCCTGGAAGACGGCCCGGTGGAAGCGGCCGTGGGCCCGGCCGCACCAGGTGCTGCCCTCGGGGAAAGCGGCGACGGCGGCGCCCTCGCGCAGCGCCTCGGCGATCCGGGCGACCGTCTCGGGCAGGGCGCGGATCCGGTCCCGCTCGATGAACAGGGCTCCGCCGCGTGCGGCCAGCGGGCCCGCCACCGGCCACTGCCGGATCTCGGTCTTGGCGAGCATCCGGGCGGGGCGTACGGCGGCCAGCAGCGGGATGTCCAGCCAGGAGACATGGTTGGCGACCAGCAGCAGCCCGCCGGCCGGTGCGGCGGCGGTGCCGGTGATACGGACCCGGACTCCCATGGCCCGCACGATCGCCCGGCACCACCGCCCGACCCACGCGGCGGGGATCCTCCCGCCGAGCGGGGACAGCGCGATCCCGGCCAGCACCAAGACCGCGGCCGCGGTCAGCCGCAGCACGGCCCGGGGTACGGCCGTGGCGGCCCGGGCCCGCTCCACACAGGCGCCCGGGGTGCAGGGCGCGCTGGGCAGCCAGACGCTCATCAGGCCGGCACGAGGGAGAGGAAGTGCCGCAGATAGCGCGGGTTGACCCGGCGCATCGACAGCAGCACGTACAGGTCGGCGACCCCGAAGTCGGGGTCCTGCGCGGGCGCGCCGCACACCCAGGCGCCGAGGCGCAGGTAGCCGCGCAGCAGGGCGGGCAGCTCACGGTGGCCGGCCGGGGCCTCGGCGTTCGGGAGCCAGGGCAGCAGGGGCCGTACCCGGTACTCCTCCGGGGCCAGGTGCCTGGCGCGCACCCGCTCCCAGGTGGCCGTCGCGAGGGCGCCCCCGTCGGCGAGCGGCACCGAGCAGCAGCCCGCCAGCCACTCGTGCCCGCGGTCGGTCATGTAACGGGCTATCCCGGCCCAGATCAGGCTGATGACGGCGCCGTCGCGGTGGTCGGGGTGCACACAGGAGCGGCCGACCTCGACCAGCCCGGGCCGGATCGCGTCGAGCGCGGCCAGCTCGAACTCGCCCTCCGAGTAGAGCCGCCCGGCGACCGCGGCCCGCTCCGGCGGCAGCAGCCGGTAGGTGCCGACGACCTGCCCGGTGCCGGTGTCGCGGACGAGCAGGTGGTCGCAGTAGGCGTCGAAGGCGTCGACGTCGTGGCCCGGCTGCGGCGTGGCCAGCAGGGCCCCCATCTCACCGGCGAAGACGTCGTGCCGCAGCCGCTGCGCGGCCCGCACGTCGTCCTCGTCGCGGGCGAGGGTGACGGTGTAGCGGGTCGGTGCCGCGGGCTGTGGGGGGCGGTCGAGGGTGGAAACGCCGGTCATGGCTCTCTCCTGGTCACGGGCCGGTTCGGCGACGGGGCGGCGGGCGGGTGGCGATACGGCCGCCGTTCCTGTTCTTCCGACGCCGGTTGGCCTGCGTGTGACCGCCGGCAGGAGAGCGGATGTGGGGATGCTGAACGCCGGGCTCCCGGCGATCACGGAAAACCAGACGGGGCCGGTGAGCACCATCCCCGGCCCCGCCCGTTCGCCTGTGCGACGAACGTTTCCTCCTCAGCGGGGCGCTACCTCTTCCCCACCTTCCGGGTGGCCCTCAGCCACTCCTTGTTCATGCTCGTGATGGACACCAGCGGGATCCCCTTGGGGCAGGCGGTCGCGCACTCACCCGTCAGCGTGCACCCGCCGAACCCCTCCTCGTCCATCCGCGCCACCATGTCCAGCACCCGCGTCTCCCGCTCGGGCGCCCCCTGGGGCAGGACGTTGAGGTGGTTGACCTTGGCGGAGGTGAACAGCATCGCCGCGCCGTTGGGACACGCGGCGACACACGCGCCGCAGCCGATGCACTCCGCGTGCTCGAACGCGAAGTCGGCGTCGGCCTTGGGCACCGGCGTGGCGTGCGCCTCCGGCGCGGACCCGGTCGGCGCGGTGACATAGCCGCCGGCCTGGATGATCCGGTCGAACGCGGACCGGTCGACGACCAGGTCCTTGATCACCGGGAAGGCCGCCGCCCGCCACGGCTCGATGTCGATCGTGTCGCCGTCCTTGAAGGACCGCATGTGCAGCTGGCAGGTGGTGGTGCGCTCCGGCCCGTGCGCGTCGCCGTTGATGACGAGCGAGCACGCGCCGCAGATGCCCTCGCGGCAGTCGTGGTCGAAGGCGACCGGGTCCTCGCCCGCGAGGATGAGCTGTTCGTTGAGGACGTCCAGCATCTCCAGGAAGGACATGTCGGACGAGATGCCGTCCACCTCGTACGTGGACATCGCTCCTTCGGCGCCGGCGTTCTTCTGCCGCCAGACGCGCAGGGTGAGCTTCATGCGTAGCTCCGCTGGGTGGGGTGGACGTACTCGAAGACCAGGTCTTCCTTGTGCAGGGTCGGGGCCACGCCCGTACCCGTGAACTCCCAGGCCGCCGCGTAGCCGAACTCGTCGTCCTTGCGGGCGGCCTCGCCGTCCGGGGTCTGGGACTCCTCGCGGAAGTGGCCGCCGCAGGACTCGGCGCGGTGCAGCGCGTCGAGGCACATCAGCTCGGCGAGCTCCAGGTAGTCGACGATCCGGTTGGCCTTCTCCAGCGACTGGTTGAACTCCTCGCCGGTGCCGGGCACCTTGATGCGCCGCCAGAACTCCTCGCGGATCTGCGGGATGCGCTCCAGCGCCTTGCGCAGTCCGGCGTCGGTGCGGGCCATGCCGCAGAACTCCCACATCAGCTCGCCGACTTCACGGTGGAAGGAGTCGGGTGTCCGGTCGCCGTCGACGGACAGCAGCCGCCGCAGCCGGTCCTCCGTCTCGGTCAGCACTTCGCGCACCACCGGGTGTTCGGTGGTGACCGGGTCCTGGTGGGGATTGCGGGCCAGGTAGTCGTTGATGGTGGCCGGGAGCACGAAGTAGCCGTCGGCCAGGCCCTGCATCAGCGCGGAGGCGCCGAGCCGGTTGGCGCCGTGGTCGGAGAAGTTGGCCTCGCCGATCGCGAACAGGCCCGGGATGGTGGTCTGCAGGTCGTAGTCGACCCACAGGCCGCCCATCGTGTAGTGCACGGCCGGGTAGATGCGCATCGGCACCTCGTACGGATCCTCGTCGGTGATCCGCTGGTACATGTCGAAGAGGTTGCCGTACTTGGCTTCGACCGCCTTGCGCCCCATCCGCCGGATGGCGTCGGCGAAGTCCAGGTAGACGCCCTGGCCGCCGGGGCCCACTCCCCTGCCCTCGTCGCAGACGTTCTTCGCGGCGCGGGAGGCGATGTCGCGCGGGACCAGGTTGCCGAAGGAGGGGTAGATGCGCTCCAGGTAGTAGTCGCGCTCGTCCTCGGGGATCTGGTTCGGCGGGCGGGTGTCGCCCTTGGCCCTGGGCACCCAGATCCGGCCGTCGTTGCGCAGCGACTCGCTCATGAGGGTCAGCTTGGACTGGTGGTCGCCGGTGCGCGGGATGCAGGTGGGGTGGATCTGCGTGAAGCAGGGGTTGGCGAAGTACGCGCCGCGCCGGTGCGCCCGCCAGATCGCGGTCGCGTTGGAGTTCATGGCGTTGGTCGACAGGTAGAAGACGTTTCCGTACCCGCCGCTGGCGAGTACGACGGCGTCGGCGAAGTAGGTGTCGACGCGCCCGGTGATCAGGTCGCGGGCGACGATCCCCCGCGCCCTCCCGTCCACGACGATCAGGTCCAGCATCTCGGTGCGCGGGTGCATCTCCACGTTGCCCGCCGCGATCTGCCTGCTGAGCGCCTGGTACGCGCCCAGCAGCAGCTGCTGGCCCGTCTGGCCGCGGGCGTAGAAGGTGCGGGAGACCTGGACGCCGCCGAAGGAGCGGGTGTCGAGCAGGCCGCCGTACTCGCGGGCGAAGGGCACGCCCTGGGCCACGCACTGGTCGATGATCTCGACCGAGATCTGCGCGAGGCGGTGGACGTTGGACTCGCGGGCGCGGAAGTCGCCGCCCTTGACGGTGTCGTAGAACAGCCGGTGGATCGAGTCGCCGTCGTTGCGGTAGTTCTTCGCCGCGTTGATGCCTCCTTGCGCGGCGATGGAGTGGGCGCGCCGCGGCGAGTCCTGGTAGCAGAACTGGACGACGTGGTAGCCCTGTTCGGCCAGGGTGGCACCCGCCGAGCCGCCGGCCAGGCCGGTGCCGACCAAGATGACCGTGTGCTTGCGCCGGTTGGCGGGGTTGACCAGCTTGGCCTCGAAGCGGCGCTTGTCCCAGCGCTCGTGGATCGGTCCTGACGGGGCCTTGGAGTCGGTGACCGGCTCGCCCGTCGCGTAGTTCACGTATTCGGTCATGTCAACTCACCACTCCGGTCATGACGCCCACGGGTACGGCGATGAAACCGGCCGTGAGCAGCAGCGCGAGGACGTTGGCGACGGTCTTCAGGGCGCGGTCGCGGGCGCGGCTGCCGACGCCGAGGGTCTGCGCGGCGCTCCAGAATCCGTGCCGGATGTGCAGGCCGAGCGCGAGCATCGCGACGATGTAGATGACGTCGCCGTACCAGGTGGAGAAGGTGTCGACCACGTTCTGGTACGGGTGGCCCGCCTGGAAGCCGCCGGAGTGCACGGTGCCGGTGGTCAGGTCCAGGATGTGCCAGACGATGAACAGGCCGAGGATGATGCCGCCCCAGCGCATGGTGCGGGTGGCGTAGCTCGCCCGCGGCTTCCTGTGCACGTACTTGCTGGGCCGCGCCTTGATGTCGCGGCGGCTGAGCTGGTACGCGGAGGTGGCGTGGGCGACCACGGCGACGACGAGGACGATCCGGATGAGCCAGAGCGTCCACTCGTAGTGCATGAAGGGTTCGCCGATGGTGCGCAGCCAGTGGGCGTAGTGGTTGAACTCGTCCGCCCCGAAGTAGATCTTCAGGTTCCCGATCATGTGCGCAACCAGGTACAGCAGCATGATCAGGCCGCTGACGGCCATCACCGTCTTCTGGCCGACGGAGGAGTCCCACATCGTGCGCGCCATGGACGGCCGTCGGTCCGTCCGCGTTGCCAGAGCCATGACTCAAGACGCTAGGCCCGGACAGCCCCATCGGTCCAAGACATGGTCCAGCTTGATTCCATAGGCTGGGGCTATCCTGTAACCGTGCAGTTCCAGCAGCTTCAGTACTTCGTGGCCGTCGCCGAGACCCGGCACTTCACCCGGGCCGCCGAGCTGGTCCATGTCGCCCAGCCGTCCCTGTCCCAGCAGATCAAGGCGCTGGAGCGGGAGCTGGGCGCCGACCTGTTCCTGCGCGCCCGGGGCAACATCACGCTCACCGACGCGGGCGAGGCACTGCTGCCACTGGCCCGGCGGATCCTCGCGGACGCGGACACGGCCCGCCACGAGGTGCAGGAGCTGGTGCAGCTGCGGCGGGGCCGGGTCCGGCTCGGCGCGACGCCGAGCCTGTGCACCGGGCTGCTCCCGGACGTCCTGCGCGCCTTCCACGACCGCTATCCCGGCATCCAGCTCCTGATCGAGGAGGGCGGCTCGCACGACCTGGTGCGGGAGCTGGCCCGCGGCGCGCTCGACCTCGCCCTGGTCGTACTGCCGTTGCCGACGCCGGCGCCTGCGCTGACCACGGTGGAGCTGCTGCGGGAGGATCTCGTGGTGGTGTCCTCACCGGAGGTGCCCGCGCCCGGCCGGAGCAGCCGGGTGGTGCGCATCGCGGACCTGGAGGGCGAGCGGCTGGTGATGTTCCGGCACGGCTACGACCTCAGGGAACTGACCGTCGCCGCGTGCCGGGCGGAGGGGTTCGAGCCGGACTTCGCGGTGGAGGGCGGCGAGATGGACGCGGTGCTGGGGTTCGTGCGGGCGGGACTCGGGGTTGCTGTGGTGCCGCGGATGGTCGCCACGCGGGCGGGGCAGGGGCTGCGGGTCACGCCGTTGGCGCGGCCGGGGCTGCAGCGGGTCATCGCATTGGCTCACCGGAGTGACGTTGCGCCGCCGCGGGCTGCGCGGGAGCTTCAGCGGATGCTGCTTGAGCGGTGACGGTGCTTGGTGCCGGATGCGTCTGCCCATTGAGCGCCGTTTCGGACTTTGGCGCCGTTGTGGTTGCTCGCGCAGTTCCCCGCGCCCCTTAGTGGGGGGCTGCGCCCCCCACACCCCCCCGATCAGCCTGTTGCGTCCACCAGCGCCAGGTCGTGCAGGCGATCCGGTGGGCCCGGGCGGGCGTAGTACCAGCCCTGGGCCGTGTCGCAGCCCAGTATGCGGAGTTGTTCGGCCTGGGCGCCGGTTTCCACGCCCTCGACGGTGACCGCGAGGTCGAGGCTGTGGGCGAGGGTGACGATCCCCTCGACGATCTTGAGGTCGACGGGGTCGGCGGGGAACTGCTGCATGCCCCGGGTGAAGGAGCGGTCCAGTTTGAGGATGCGCACCGGGAGGCGGCGCAGATTCGCCAGGTTCGAGTAGCCGGTGCCGAAGTCGTCCAGGGCGATGTCGACGCCCATCTCGGCCAGCCGGTGCAGGGGTTTGAGCAGGTCGTCGTCGGCGCCGATGAGCGCGGACTCGGTGACCTCCAGGCACAGGGCGTCCGGGGCGACACCCGCGCGCTCGAGGATGTCGACGGTGTCCTGGACCAGGCCCGGATGGCTGAGCTGGCAGGGCGAGAGGTTGACGTTGATGCGCAGCGGACCGGCGGTGGTCTCCTCGCCGTGGCGTTCTCGCCAGGCGCGGGCCTGGCGGATGGACTCCTCCAGGACCCAGCGGCCGAGCGGGACGATCAGGCCGGTGTGCTCGGCGAGCGGGATGAAGCGGTCGGGGCCGAGGACGCCGTGCTGCGGGTGCAGCCAGCGGACGAGGGCCTCGGCGCCCCGGACGCTGCCGTCCCCGAGGTGGACCAGCGGCTGGTACTCGATGAAGAACTCGCCGCGCTCCAGGGCCGTGGGCAGCGCCGTGGTCAGGCCGTGGCGGGTGATCGCGCGGGCGTCGGCCTCCGGGTCGGCGAGTTCGGAGCGGTTGCCGCCCGCCGATTTGGCCCGGTACATGGTGATGTCGGCGCTGCGCAGGACCTCCGCCGCCGTGCGCTCGCCCGCCGGGCCCTCGACGATGCCGAGGCTGCCGCGCACCAGCAGGTCACGGCCGTCGATGCTGACGGGCGTGACGAGGGCGTTCATGATGCGCTCGGCGAGCTCGTCGACCTTGCGCTCGGTGCCCGGGCCGGTGGTCAGGGCCACGAACTCGTCGCCGCCGAGCCGGGCGACCATCTCGCCGGGCGCGGTCGCGCAGGACTGCAGCCGGTCGGCGACCTCCACCAGCAGCCGGTCGCCGGCCGCGTGCCCGAGGCTGTCGTTGATGGTCTTGAAGCCGTCCAGGTCGAGGTAGCACAGGCCGAAGCGCTGGCCGTCGCCGGCGTTCAGCGCCTTCTCCAGGCGCTCGAAGAACAGGCTGCGGTTGGGCAGGCCGGTGAGCGCGTCGTGGGTGGCCTCGTAGCGCAGCCTCAGGTTGAGCAGCCGGCGCTCGGTGGTGTCCTCCATGAGGGCGAGCTGGTACTGCGGGTCGCCGTCGGCGTCGCGCAGCAGGGAGACCGTGAGGTTGGTCCACAGCACCGTGCCGTCGGGGCGGTTGAAGGCCTTTTCGAGGTGGTAGTGCTCGCGCTCGCCGCGGACGAGTTCGTCGTAGAGCTTCCAGGTCTGCGGCGCGTCCTCGGGGTGCACCCAGTCCTGGACGCGGCGGCCGCGCAGGGCCTGGTCGGACTGCCCGAACATGCGCAGCAGCGCCTCGTTGACCTGGAGGACGTTGCCGTCCAGGTCGGCGATGCCGATCCCTATGGCGGCGCCCTCGAAGACCGCGCGGAAGCGGGCCTCGCTGGCGTGCAGGGCCTCGGCGACCACGCCCTGCGCGCGGAGCGCGGCCTGGGCGATGGACTCCTGCTCGGCGAGGGTGCGTTCGCGCAGCGCCTCGGCGTATCCGGCGGCCATCGCGTGCTGCAGCCGCGAGCAGCGCAGCCGCGGTTCGTCCTGGGGGCCGTCCCCGGCGCAGTACAGCACCAGGTAGGCGTCCACGCAGTCCAGGGTGCGGGTGAGCGCCTCGGGGTCGGTGCAGTGCGCGCCGACCAGGGCGGCGCCGACCGCCTTCGCGCCGTCCGCGTCGAAGCCGTGCGCCAGCAGCAGCCCGCTCAACCGGCGTGCGAGCGGAAGCAGTTGTTCCTCGAACTCGGCTCGGGTCAGCGACGTGGAGGTCACCGGGTAGACCGCCCGGCTCCAGATGGTCGTGAACCGGCGCAGTCTGTCCTCCGGCCCGTCCGGCTCGGCGCTCACGCCGTACGCCCCACGCCGGCGAATCCGGAGAAGGCGAACGGATCCTCGTCCTGAGGCGCCGACTCCGGCCGCCAGTGCGGCATCGGCACCAGTCCCGGTTCCACCATGTCGTACCCCTCGAAGAACCGCGCGATGTCGTCGCGCGAGCGCATGATGAGCGGATTGCGAATGTTCTTGTATACGTCCACCGCGCCCTCGGCCCGCTCGGCAGGCACCGGGATTCCCTCGTACGAGGCATGCGTGAGGATCAGCAGGCTGCCGGGCGCGAGCGCGTCGCGCAGCTCGGCCACCGCACCGTAGGGGTCGTCCGCGTCTTCCACGAAGTGCAGTATGGCAACGAGAAGGAGGGCAACCGGCCGGTTCCGGTCGATCAGCCGCTCCACCTGGGGGCTGGAGAGGATCTCCTGCGGCTTGCGCAGGTCCGCCGCGACCACGTCCGCCGTGTCGTTCCCGGCCAGCACCGCCTGGCTGTGCGCGACGGCCACCGGGTCGTGGTCGACGTAGATCACGTGCGCGCCCGGTACGGCGGCCTGGGCCACCTCGTGGACGTTGCCGAAGGTCGGGACGCCGGAGCCGATGTCGAGGAACTGGGTGATGCCCTCCTGGGCCGCGAACCGCACGGCACGGCGCATGAACGCCCGGTTGGCCTGCATGATCTTCGGCAGGCCCGGCATGAACTCCATCGCCTTGCGGGCCGCTTCCCGGTCCACCTCGAAGTTGTGCGAGCCGCCCAGGTAGTAGTCGTAGATCCGCGAGACGCTCGGCACCGTGATGTCGATGCTCCGTGGGGCCCAGGCGGGGCGCTCCATGTATCTCTCCAAGGGCAGGGGACAGGGACAGGCGATCCGGTGTTCGAGCTGAGGCTACTGATCGCCCGGCAAAGGAGCGACCCAAACCGGAAATTGACCGTCCGTTCCCCGCCACTGCCTGCGGCAAGTGCCCGTATGGCACCGCTGTGTGACGGATTCCGGCAACACAGAACGGTCCGCCCCCTCCGTGCGGTGCGGAGGGGGCGGACCTTCGGTGGCGCTCCGGGCCGGGCGGGGCGATCGACCCTGGGGAGGTGATCTAGTTGCCCGGCGCGCCGACCGGCTTGCCGTCGGGCGAGACGGCGTACCAGGTGCCGCCCACGCCCTGACCGTTGGTGTCGCCGGGGGCCTTGTCCCCGGAGAAGGTGTAGATCGGCCAGCAGTTGACCGTCATCTGCTGGACGCCGTCGGGCCGGGTGAAGCCCATCAGGCCCTTCTTCTTGACGCCCTGGGTGTCCTCGGGCTTGACGATGCCGACGGCCGGCCACTTCTGCAGGCAGGCCCCGGTGCAGTTGGAGACGGACTTCGGCCAGGCCTTGTCCTTGAGGAAGCGGTAGACCGTCATGCCGTTCTTGTCGACGACGATGTCGCCCAGCTTGGGGTCCTTGCGGACGGACAGACCGGGCAGGGCGGCCAGGGAGGCCTTCTTGCCGTTCGGGGCCAGCGCGAACCACTTGCCGCCCACGCCCTGGCCGTTGACGTCCCCGGCGTTGACGTCCTTGGCGTAGCGGTAGGCGGGCCAGCCGCCGATGGTGAGCTGCTTGCTGCCGTCGGCGCGGGTGACCTCGCCGAGCAGCGCCTTGTCGATGCCGGCGCCCGCCGTGGCGTCGTTGGCGGGCACCGGCGGCCAGGTGGTGGCGCAGTCGCCGTCGCAGTTCGACTTGGGCGGGTTGGCGGTGTCCTTGTCGAACCGGTAGAGGGTGAGGCCGGAGCCGTCGGTCACGACGCTGCCCAGATCGGGGTTGCTGGCCACGGTGAGCTTGCCCGCGGGGGCGGCCGGGGTCGGGGAGCTGGAGCTCTGGTTGCCGTCGGCGCCGTAGCCGTTGCCGGATCCGGTACCGGTGCCGACACCGGCGCCGGTGGTCGGGCTGCCCGCGGGCGCGGTGGCACCGACGTTCTGGGCCGCCGATGCCGGGGTGGTGCTGTTGTCCTGACCGCACGCCGTCGTCAGCGCCAGCACCGCAGCGGCTGTGGCCACCAGTGAGGCGGTCCGCCAGGAGGTCTTCATTTCCAACTCCCCATATTCGCCTGGATGTTGCAGCGCCCTGCCGCGCCGCCGCACGGCCATGGGTACGGACCGAGGGGGCCGGAGCGTTCAATGGGGAGGGGAAGTTCTTCGGGAAATTCTTTCCGCACGCTGTGATCCGCGCCGCCGCGCGTGCCGGTGCGCGGGGCTGGTACGGGCGTGAGCACGGCGCCAACACCGCTTTCTTCGCGTCAAACCACGGATCGCACTATGTCCTTCCTTCGGAGCAATCCCGGCGCACTGCGGCGTACGGCCGGGTTCCGCACCCCATGATCGTCGCGTGCATGGACCCGAAGTGACCCGATGCGCGCCCGCCGCACGGGCGTTGGCGCTGGCGGCGCTGACCTGGACCCTGGTGGGCTGCCCGGCCGGCAGCGCGTCGGCCGACGCCTGTGCGTACGCCTCCACGGGGCCGGACGGCACGGTGGCGGTGGCCTACGCCGGCGACCACTGGCCGGCCCCGCAGCCGCCCTGTACGACGCCCGACCCGCCCACGCCCACGCCGACCCCGGTGCCGAAGCCGACGCCGAAGCCGACCCCGCCGCAGCCGAAGCCGGCGCCGAGACCCGTCCCGCAACCGAAGCCGGCGGGCCCGCCCGCCCCGGCTCCGCCGGCCCCGCGGCCGACCCCGACGCCCACCCCCGCGCCGACGCCGCCGCCGGCACCCGATCCGAAGCCGAGGCTCACCCCGCGGCCCTCGGTGACGCCGGTGAGCTATCCGGCGTACCACCCGCACCCCCTCGCACACCCCGCGCCCGGCCACACCACGCCGGTCACCTACGTCCTGCTCATCACCGTTCCCGCGATCGTCGCCGTCGCGGCTCTGCGCCCGCGCTGACGCGCCGGCCCGCTCACCCTCTGGAGGTATCCGTTGCCGGATTGGCTTGTTCTCGTCCTCGCGATGCTGGCGGCCTGCGCCGTGGTGGTCATCGTCACCGTCCTACGGCACAAGCGTGCCCCCGAGGACGAGGACCCCAGCGAGACCCCGGACGTCATCGAGTACATGACGATGTGGATCGGTGTCGTGTACGCCATCGTCCTGGGCCTTGCCATCGCGGGCGTGTGGGAGGCGCGCAGCTCCGCGCAGGACCATGTGCAGTCCGAAGCCCAGGCGCTGCACGAGATCTCGGAGCGGGTCCGGGTCTATCCGCCGGACGTCCGTGACAAGGTCCGCCACGATGTCAACACCTATGTCAGCTATGTCGTCCACCACGAGTGGCGGACGATGGCGCACGACGAGCGCGTCACCGACCGCGGCGCGCAGCTGCTGCAGAAGGTCCGCCAGGACGTCACCGACTACCAGCCGAAGGGTGACTTCGAGGCGCAGGCCTACCAGCCGCTGCTGGACCAGATGACCGCCGCCGACCAGGCCCGCAACGCCCGCGCCGACTCCACCGGGGCCACCATGCCGCCGGTGGTGTGGTGGGGCCTGCTCACCGGGGCCGTGGTCACCATCGGCATGGTGTTCGCGCTGCAGATCCGGCGCACCCGGCGCGAACTGGTCCTGGCGGGGCTGTTCTCCGCGACCATCGCGTTCATGCTGTTCCTCATCTGGGACTTCGACGCCCCCTACAGCCGGGGCATCGCGGTGACGGCGGAGCCGTTCATGAACCTGTTCTCCGGGGTCACCTGACAGCTCCCGGACCCATGGATCACCGGCAGGGCTTCGCCCCGGCTCCCCCGCGGGCCGGGGCGATCGCCGTGCCGACGTCCCCCGCACGGCTCCGGGGCCTGGGCAGGCCGGGCGGCAGGGGCGTCAGGTCCGCTTCTCGTTCCGGCGGCGCAGCCAGAACGCGCCGCCCCCGACGACCGCCAGGGTCACGAGTCCGGCGCCGATGGCCATGTCGACCGGGGTGGCGCCGCTGGACCTGCCGCCGCCGACACCGCCCTGCACACCGCCGAGCACGGTGAACGCGGCCGGGCGGACCAGGGTCCTGCCCTCGCAGCGGATCCTGATCTCGTACCGGCCGGGACGGGCGTCGCGGTCGACCTTGATGGTGCCGCGCGCGGTGTCGTCCTGGAACGCGTTGAACTGGGTGGTGCGGAAGACCGGGGAGGACATGGTGCCGCCGTGGCAGCCGTCCACGCTGACGGCGAGCCGGCCGCCGGCCGGAAGCACGCCGGGTCTGGCGACGACGTTCCGGGGGCCGTCGTCGCCACCACCACCGCCGCCGCCGCCGAAGTCGTCCTGGCTGTCGGCGAAGTCGTCGTCCTGGCCGGAGTCGTCGTGGCGGCCGACGCTGTCGCCACGGTGGTCGGAGTCGTCACTCCGGCCGAGGCTGTCGCCACGGTGGTCGGATTCGTCACTCCGGCCGTCGTTCCCGTTGTCGTCGCCCTGACCGGACCCCTCACCCTGCGCCGGGGCGTGGCCGTGGCTCCCGTTGTCGTCGAAGTGATCGGGGGTGTCGACATTGCCGGCGATGCCGGTGATGCCGTCGTCCGGGCCGGGGCCCGCTTTGCTGTGGTACGGGCCGCCGCCGCTGCCGACGCCGTACGGGACGGCTTCCGGGGCGGCGAACCCGAGCACGGCGACCGCGGTGCACGCGGCCGCCAGGGCACGTTGGTTTCGCATGTGATCCTCCGCGGGAGGTGCCCGGGGCCTGTCCCCGGTGGATCGGCGAGAAAACACCTCCCGGAAAGACCGTCCGGCGCGCGGAACACGCCCGCACGTCGAGAATCGTCCGTCCTGGTGAGCCAACACACCGCAGGAAAAGCACATAATCGGATATTGCCGCAGGTCACGGACCGTCAGAAATTTTCTGGGAATGGCAACTCGGATGGCGCACCACACGGGCCGTGGGCCACCCGTTCGCCACTCGTCCCCGTCGCCCGTGCTGCGCACGCGATTTAGCGTTTTCCCATGCGCGATGGCTGTGGCGAGGCCGCGTCGAGAGGGGATGGCGAATGTCTGCGTCCGGGCTTTTCGAGCTTGCCGAGGAGGAGGAACGGCGGAAGAGACGCGCCCCGTGGGGCGTGTTGGCGCTTGTTCTGCTGACCGGTGTGGCACTCATCCGGAACGGTTCCGGGGAGTTCGACATCGGTCCGCCGCAGCCAGCCTCGGCGGCGGCCCCGGACAGCCGCGCCGGCGCCGGCACCTTCTCGAGGGCTCCGGCGTCGCTCGGGTTCTCCGCCGCCGGCCGGATCCGCATCCCCGCGATCCAGGTGAACGCGCCGGTGATGCCGGTCAGTCTGGACGCGGCGGGCTGGGTCGCCGCACCGCCGCCGGAGGACCCCAACCTGGCGGGCTGGTTCACCGGTGCGGTCTCCCCCGGCGAGAAGGGCACCGCCGTCATCGTCGGGCACGTCGACAACAAGCGGGGCCCCGCCGTGTTCTACGGACTCGGGTCCCTGAAGAAGGGAAACCGGATCGAGGTCCTGCGCAAGGACGGAAAGACCGCGGTGTTCGAGACCTATGGTGTCGAGGTCTTCTCCAAGAGCGATTTCCCGGGCGACCGCGTGTACGGCTCGAAGGGAACACCGGAACTGCGGGTCATCACCTGCGGCGGCGGCTTTTCCAGGCAGAACGGATACGACGGCAACGTCGTCGTCTTCGCCCGCCTGGTCGCGGTGAACTGACGCCACCGCGGCCGGGCGGGCGAAGAGCCGGGACACCGTCACACACGCCGGCTCGGCACGGTCATGTGGTAGCCGGAGTCGAGGAGATGGGGCAGCCATTCACGGATCGCCTCGACGGTCTGCGTCCGGTCGCCCCCGGCGTCGTGGGAGAGCACCACGACGCCGGGGGCGGCGCCGCTCTCCACCCGGTCGACGATGGTGTCGGTGCCGGGCTCCATCCAGTCGGTGGTGTCGACCGTCCAGGCCATCGGCTCCATGCCCATCTCGGCGCCCAGTTGGAACGCGGCCCGGTTCCAGGCGCCGTAGGGCGCGCGGAACCACTGCGGGCGCTCGCCGTAGGTGTCCTCGATGACATCGCTCGTCCGCTTCATCTCGGAGCGGATCTGCTTGCGGTTGAGGGTCGTCAGCAGCGGATGCGTCCAGGTGTGGTTGCCCACGACATGGCCTTCGTCGGCCATCCGGGCCACCAGTTCCCTGTTGTCGACGACGCATTCGCCGCACACGAAGAACATGGCCCGCACGTCGTACTTGGCGAGGGTGTCCAGGATGTGCGGGGTGTACTCCGGGTTGGGGCCGTCGTCGAAGGTCAGCATCATGCGCCTGCCGCGTCCGGAGATCTGGAGGATGGGCTCCTTGCGGACCTTCAGCCTGCGTGGCGCGGCACGCGGGGGGCCGTAGCCGGTGAGCGGCTGGAGCCGGAAGGCGGAGTCCCGCGGCGCCTGACGGGCCTGCGGTCCGGGAGCGGGGGCGGTGGTACCGGCGCTGTCCCCGGCGCCGCCCGCCAGGACGACTCCGGCGGTACCCGCGGCGCCCAGCGCGGCGGCGCCGGCCAGGAGCATCCCCCGCCGGGTGAGCAACTGATCCTTCTGCATGACCCATCAGTCGCCCCACATGACTCCGGCGCACCACAACGACACCGGTACGGCAGCGGGAATACACCCGAACGGCCCAGTGCGGGGGCCGTGGTGGTCCGCCGCGCGGGCCTCTGACAAGCAGTCGGTCCCCAGCAAGTGCCAAGAGGGACACGGGGGTCGAGCCGAGCTGGCCGCACACGGGGGAACACACACGAACGCCGTACCGCGCGGCGCGCTCGCGGTGGCACTGCTGGCCGTCGCCCAGTTCCTGGTCGTTTTCGACACGACGGCCTTCGCGGTGTCGCTGCCCCTGGTCGCGCGCGACCGGGGCCTGGCCACCGCCGGACTGACCTGGCTGTTGTCCGCGTACAGCGTGTGTTTCGCCGCGCTGCCGGTGCTCGCGGGAGCCCTCGGCGGGGCCTTCGGGCAGCGGCGGGTGCTGACGGGCGGGCTCGCGCTGTCGAGCGTCGCCGCGGCGGCACCCGCGGTGTTCACCGCCGGCTGGGTGCTGATGGCCTCGCGGGCGGTACAGGGGATCGCGGCGGCGGCGATGGGGGGCGCTCGCCCTGATCGACGCGACGCATCCGGCGGGCCCGGACCGGGACCGGGCGCTCACGGTGCACGTCGCAGTCGTGGCCTGTGCCGCTCCGGCGGCGCTGCTGCCCTGCACCGCGTCGGCCGCCGGGTTCGCCCTGCTGGGCCGTCCGGGCGCGGCGGCCGCACGGCCGTCCCGCCCCCCGGTGTCAGCGGTGGCGCACCAGGGGGAACGGCAGGGTCTCCCGGATCGTCAGGCCGGTGAGGAACATCACGAGCCGGTCGACGCCGATGCCGAGGCCGCCGGTCGGGGGCATCGCGTACTCGAGGGCCTGGAGGAAGTCCTCGTCCAGCTCCATGGCCTCCGGGTCGCCGCCGGCGGCCAGCAGCGACTGCTCGGTGAGCCGCCGGCGCTGTTCCACCGGGTCGGTCAACTCCGAGTAGGCGGTGCCGAGTTCGGTGCCGAAGGCGACGAGGTCCCAGCGCTCGGCGAGCCGCGGGTCGGTGCGGTGCTGGCGGGTCAGCGGGGAGACGTCGGTGGGGAAGTCCTTGTAGAAGGTGGGGAGCCCGGTGCGCTCCTCGACGAGCCGCTCGTACATCTCCAGGACGATGTCGCCGGGCCGGTCGTCGGCGGTGTAGGGCACCCCGGCCCGGTCGCACAGCCGGTGCAGCCGCAGCAGCTCGGTGCCGGGGCCGATCTCCTCCCCCAGCGCCTCGGAGATCGCGCCGTAGACCGTTCTGACCGGCCACTTCCCGGAGATGTCGTACTCTTCCCCGTCCTTGCGGGCCACCGGGGAGCCGAAGGCGGCCCGCGCCGCGCCCTGGATCAGCTCGCGGGTGAGGTCGAGCATGACGTCGTAGTCGGCGTGGGCCTGGTACGCCTCCAGCATCGTGAACTCGGGGTTGTGCTTGTAGGACACACCCTCGTTGCGGAAGGTGCGGCCCAGTTCGAAGACCTTCTCCAAGCCGCCGACGCACAGCCGCTTCAGGTACAGCTCGGGGGCGATGCGCAGGTACAGGTCGAGGTCGTAGGCGTTGATGTGGGTGGTGAAGGGTCGGGCGGTGGCGCCGCCGTGGACCGGCTGGAGCATCGGCGTCTCGACCTCCACGAAGCCGCGGTCCAGCAGGCCCTGGCGCAGGGCCTGCACGGCGGCGGAGCGGGCCCGGATCACCGCGCGGGCGGCGGGACTGGTGGCCAGGTCGAGGTAGCGGCGGCGGACTCTCGCCTCGGGGTCGGTGAGGCCGCGGCGTTTGTCGGGCAGCGGGCGCAGGCACTTGCCGGTGAGCTGCCAGGAGGTGACGAAGACCGTGGGCTCGCCCTTGTCGCTGAGCCCGGTGCGGCCGGTCGCGGTGAGGTGGTCGCCGATGTCGCATCCGGCGGTGAAGCGGTCGAGGGCGGCGCCGGAGCGGTCGCGGGTGAGGGCGATCTGGTGGTCGCCGGACCAGTCGCGCAGCACGGCGAAGACGATGCCGCCGAAGTCGCGGACCAGCATGAGCCGTCCGGCGACGGTGACGTCCTCGCCGGGGGGCACGTCGGCGAGGGCGTGGGTGGGGGCGGGGACGCCGACCGGGTAGGGATCGGTGCCGGCGGCGCGCAGCCGGTCGAGCTTGTGGTACCGGACGCGGACCTGCTCGGGCAGACCCGCGTCCGGGGGTGCGGGCCCGGCCTGGTCCCCTCCGGCGAGGCCGAGCGCCGTCAGGGGCGGCAGCCCGTGGGTGGTCGCGGGCCGCTGCCCGGCCTTCGGGTGCCCCTTTCCCCAGAGTTTGCGCAACGACGGTACGGAGACGAAGCCTTCGGCGATGCCGGAGGCCAGGCCGATGCGGGCGAGGGCGGCGGTGTCGCCGTAGCAGATGAAGCGCGGGTACCACTCCGGGTGGTACTTGGCGTTGGAGCGGTACAGGGCCTCCAGCTGCCACCAGCGGGAGAAGAACAGCAGCAGGCGGCGCCAGATCCTGAGGACGGGGCCGGCGCCGATGCGGGCGCCCTCCTCGAAGACCGACCGGAAGACCGCGAAGTTCAGCGAGATCCGGCGGACGCCCAGCTTGGGGGCGGCGGCGCACAGTTCGGCGACCATGAACTCCATGACCCCGTTGGGGGCGGCCCGGTCACGGCGCATCAGGTCCAGGGAGACGCCGCTCCGGCCCCAGGGCACGAAGGAGAGCAGGGCGAGGAGCCGGCCGTCCTCGCCGAGGGCCTCCACCAGCAGGCAGTCGCCGTCGGCGGGGTCGCCGAGCCGGTCCAGGGCCATGGAGAAGCCGCGCTCGGTCTCGGTGTCGCGCCAGGCGTCGGCCTTGTCGACGATCTCCTCCATCTCCCGTTCGGTGAGGGTGGCGTGCCGGCGGATGCGGCAGGTGGCGCCGGTACGGCGGACCCGGTGCACGGCCTGCCGGGTCACGCGCATGTCCCGGCCGTTCAGATCGAAGGCGGCCACCTGCACGATCGCCTCGTCGCCGAGCTGGAGGGCGCCGAGTCCGGCGCGGGCGTAGGCGCGGGCGCCGTCCTCGGAGGCGCCCATGACGGCCGGCGCCCAGGCGTAGCGGCGGGCCACGTCCAGCCAGGCGGCGATGGCGTGCGGCCAGGCCTCCATGTCGCCGACGGGGTCGCCGCTGGCCAGGCAGACGCCGGCCTCGACGCGGTAGGTGACGGCGGCCTTGCCGCTGGGCGAGAAGACCACGGCCTTGTCGCGGCGGGTGGCGAAGTAGCCGAGGGAGTCCCGTTCGCCGTAGGCGGCCAGCAGGGCGCGGATGCGGGCCTCCTCGTCGTCGTGCAGGGCGGCCTCCAGGCGCTGGGAGCGGAACAGCGCGGCGGCGGCGTTGAGCAGGGCGAGGGCGCCGAGCAGGCCGAGCACGAAGGTGACCTTGCGGGGCGGGCGGCCGGAGAAGGAGCTGCCCGAGACCAGGCCGCCGCACACCCGGTCGGCCGCCCAGGCCAGGTGCTCGTTCGCCGGCAGCGTGCCCGGGAAGAGCATGACCAGGCCCCAGCCCAGCAGGATGGCCACGGCGAGCCCGGCCAGCAGCACGGCGAGCGCCCGCCACACGGCACCGCGCCGGGAGGCGGCGTAGAACTCCTTTCTGGCCACGACGAGCAGGAGCAGCAGCAGGCCGCACAGCACCAGCGACGGCAGCGACTGGGCGTACAGGCCGAGGCCCACGCCGATCGCGTCGGTGAGGACGACCAGGCCCAGATAGACGACGACCAGCCACCAGGCGACCTTCTTGCGGGCGGCGGTGGCACCGGCCAGCAGGAACAGGAAGACGGCGTAGGCCAGGTTGGCGCTGATGGGAAGGAGCACCAGGTCGAGGGCGTGCGCGACCGGGCGGAGCAGGCGGCGCAGCGGTTCGACGAGCGCGAGCAGGGCGCACAGCAGCCCGAGCGCGGCGAAGAGCGCCCCGAAGGCCTCGGGCACCCAGCCGAGGCGTCCACCGGCGGGCGGACGTACCGGGGCCGTGGGATCCCTCCGTGCGGCGGACTCCGCGCTGGCGGTCATGGTTCCGACTGTAAAAAGGGGTCGCCCGGCTCGCCCGTCGAGGCGGTGCGGCGCCGTCCGGGCTGAGCGGGGCCCGCGTGCCGGATCCGGGGGCAGGGGGGTGCGCGGCCATTGCGCCGAGGGACGGCAGGTGGCCGTACGAGTCCAGGACCGCACACCGGACCCGAAGGGCCAGCCGCCGCGCGACTCACCCGCCGAGGGACACCGGGGCGGCCGCCGAGGGACGCCCGGATGGCCACCGAGGGATGCCGGGGCCGACCCGCGAGGCCAGGACCACGTGCCGGAACCGAAAGACAAGAGGCCGCGCGACTCGCCCGCCGAGGGACGCCCGGGCAGCCACCAAGGGCGCCCGGATCGCCACCGAGGGACACCGGGGCAGACCCCCGAGGCCAGGACCGCGAGCCGGAACCGAAAGACAAGACGCCGCGCGACTCGCCCGCCGAGGGCCACCCGGGCGGTTCAAGGGGCGCGCGGCTGCCCGGGCGGCCTCAGTGAGGCCGGGACCATGAGCCGGGACGGGAGGCAAGGGCACGCGCGGCTCCGCCCACGGGGGGCGTGTCGGGGCGGCTCCGAGAGGCCCTGCTTCGCCCGCTCGGACGGCACCCGGACCGGATCGCCCGTCCGCCACCCCGTCCGGCCCACACCGGCCCACACCTGCCCACAAGCGGGCCGCCCGGCAACGGGTCGACCCGGAAACCGGCCCACCTCCAAAGCGGCCCGCCCCGCAACCGGCCCACCCCCAACACGGCCCAACCCCGACGGCCCGCCCCGCAACCGGCCCGGTCCGCAACCGGCCCGCCGGACAGGGACGTGGTCTCGGCCCCCCCACGGCTCTGCGGGAACGGTGGATTCCGATAGCCTCACGGCCGTGACGGAACAGCACTCGCACTCGCCCTCGTCCCAGTTCGAGCGCGGTACGGACGGGCCGAAGGTCATCCTGGTCGGGGTGGACGGCTCCGACTCCTCGCTGCGTGCGGCGGCGTACGCGGGCGGGCTCGCCCGGCGGCAGCGGGCGCTGCTGGCGGTGGTGTACGTACAGCCGGTGCTGGCCGCCGGCGCGGCGCTCGGGGCGCCGGTGGCGGAGACGACCGACGAGATCGCCGAGGACCTGGTCACCTACATCCGGGAGGCCGCCGAGCGGGTCAAGGGGATATTCGAGGTGCGCTGGGAGTTCCACACCTTCCGCGGCGACCCGTACACCGGGCTGGTCAAGGCGGCCGACGAGCTCAAGGCGGACGCGGTGGTCGTGGGCGCCTCCGAGCAGGCCGGCCACCGGATCATCGGCTCGGTGGCGATCCGCCTGGTGAAGGCGGGGCGCTGGCCGGTGACGGTCGTGCCGTAGGGCGGGGCATCCCGCCCGTCGAAGACCGGCTGCGCCCGGCTGAAGGACCACACACCGAGGTGCGGGCCCGCTGCGCCCTTCGTACAACTGTTGGTTGTGCGGTCGGGCGCCGACCTGATCATCGCGCCCTCGCCGGAGCGCCAGGCGCCCGCCGGGGCCGTGCGTGGCGTCTTTCCTGTGCTGCGCGGCTGAGCCATCATGATCCGGCGTCAGCCGTTGCCGTCGGCGAAGAGGTGAGGCGCATGGCCGGGCTCCGCGCGGGTGAGGGGATTCTCCGCCGCAAACCCATCGAACACATCGAGGAGACCGAGGTCGGCCAGGGTCCACGCCTGGAGAAGTCGCTCGGGCTGTGGCAGCTCACCGCGATCGGGGTGGGCGGCATCATCGGCGCCGGCATCTTCACGCTGGCCGGCACGGTCGCCAACGGCACGGCCGGGCCGGCGGTCGTGGTGTCGTTCCTGATCGCCGGTGTGGCGAGCGCCTGCGCCGCGCTGTCGTACGCCGAGTTCGCCGGGCTCATCCCGAAGGCGGGATCGGCGTACACGTACGGCTACGCGGTGCTCGGCGAGTTCGCGGGCTGGTTCATCGGCTGGGACCTGCTGCTGGAGTACACCGCGATCGTGGCGGTGGTGGCGATCGGCATCTCGGGCTACTTCGGCTTCCTGGTGGAGGAGATGGGCGCGAAGCTGCCGCAGTGGATGCTGGGGGCGCCGGGCACCGGGGCCGGGCACCGGGTGGACCTGTTCGCGGCCATCCTGTGCCTGCTGATCGCCTGGCTGCTGAACCTCGGCATCCGCAGCGCGGCCCGCTTCGAGACGTTCGTGGTCGTGGTGAAGGTGCTGGTGGTGCTGCTGGTGATCGGGGTGGGCGTGTTCCACATCGACTCGGCGAACTACCACCCGTTCTTCCCGTTCGGCATCGGCGGCGTCTTCACCGGCGCGGCGACCGTGTTCTTCGCGGTGTTCGGCTACGACGCCATGTCGACCGCCGCCGAGGAGTCCAGGGACGCCCAGCGGCACATGCCGAAGGCGATCATCTACTCGCTGGTGATCTCGATGGTGCTGTACGTGGCGGCCTGCCTGGTGCTGACCGGCATGCAGGACTACCGGCACATCGACCCGGAGAGCGGCTTCTCGAGCGCGTTCAAGGCGGTGGGCCTGAACGGGCTCGCGGACGTGATCGCGGTCGGCGCGATCATCGGCATCCTCACCGTGATGTTCACGTTCATGCTGGGCGTGACCCGGGTGTGGTTCTCCATGTCCCGGGACGGTCTGCTGCCCCCGTGGTTCGCCCGGACGCACCCGACACGGCACGTGCCGACCCGGGTGACCTGGATCGTCGGGGTGGCCGCGGCCGCCATCGCCGGGTTCGTCCCGATCGGCTCGGCCGCCGAACTGACCAACATCGGCATCCTGCTGGCGTTCGTGGTGGTGTGCGCCGCGGTGATCGTGCTGCGCTACCGGCGGCCGGAGCTGCCGCGCACCTTCCGCACGCCGTGGATGCCGGTCGTGCCCGCACTGGGCTGCGTCTTCTCGGTCTGGCTGATCACGTTCCTGCAGTGGCAGACCTGGGTGCGGTTCGCCGTGTGGTTCGTGATCGGGTGCGTGATCTACTTCGGCTACTCCTACAAGCGCTCCGCGCTGGCCGGGGCACGGCCCACCGATTGACCGCCCGGGATCGCTGACCGGTCCGCCCCAGGAAGGTGGTAAGGACCGGGAAGTCTGTAACCGGGAAGGTGACACGGAGGTACGGACCGGGGCGGTCGTACGGACCGTTCGTCCGACCGTTCGCCGACGCGATCGACCGTCCGTCGCGCCGGCGGTGCGCGCGCCCTGTCCCCCGGCCGTGCCCTGCGCTGCCATGCGCCCATGACGGCCGGAACCTCACTGATCCACACGGCGGCGGCGCGGGCCCGCGGGACGACGACCGCCGAGCACGAACTGGCCGCGCTCCAGCGCGAGCACGGCGGACCGCTCTTCGCCCTGCTGCTCAGGCTCTGCGACGGGGACCGGCAGCGCGCCGAGGACCTGGTCCAGGAGACCCTGGTGCGCGCCTGGCAGCATCCCGAGGCGCTGCACGCCGAGGACTTCGACTCCGTACGGCCCTGGCTGCTGACGGTCGCCCGGCGGCTCGCGATCGACGCCCGGCGGGCCCGGCAGGCCCGGCCCCCGGAGACCGGCGCCGAGATCCCGGAGAGCGCCCGGGTGACCGACGATCACGCCGAACGGGCCGCCGCGATGCTCGATGTGCGGCAGGCTGTGAAGACACTCACGCCCGAGCACCGTGACGTACTCGTACTCGTGTACTTCCTCGGGGCCAGTGTGGCGGAAGCGGCGCAGACCCTGGGCGTGCCACCCGGTACCGTGAAGTCCCGCGCGTACTACGCGCTGCGCGCGCTGCGCCGGGTCCTTCCGGATTATGCGGCCGACCTGCACTGAAACCGGAGCCCGGGTCAAACCTCGGTAAAGCGCCTTGCTGTGCCCCCCGTTGGGGCAATGGGCTGTCCTCATCCGCGTTCCGGGCAAGCGGCCGGACCCGGAGGTCGGGCGACGCGCGCATACCGGAGGAAGGGCAGGAAGGGATGCTGCACAGAGGGCACGAGAGCACGGACGGCACCGACGGCGGTGAACTGGCCGTCCCCATGGCCTGGTTGTACGCCGAATACATCGCCGACGAGCTGCTGCGCACCGGTGATCTGATGCCACCGACCTCCTTCGAGTTCCGGGCGGGCCGGGACGCGCTGGCGCTCACCGTCTTCCTGTCCGACACCGACGGGGAGCTGTCCGGCATCCGGGTGATCTCCCAGCTGGAGCACTGGCTGTCGCTGACCGCCTACGACCAGCCGTGGCGGGACTGGGTGGGCGAGCGCATGGCCGAGCTGACGGAACGGGCCGAGCGGTCCGGCACCCGCTCGCCCGACCTGGCCCTCGCCGCCGACGCCTGGCGCTGGCTGGAGGAGACCGAGCTGCTCGCGCCGGACCTGGACGCGGTGCCGGGCGGTGGTGGGCCGGCCGGGGAGGAGGACGGGCCGAAGGTGTGGACCCCGGCGTGGCGGCTCGGGCTGCCCCTCGGGCATCTCGCGATCCATCTGTTCTGACCTCTCGCCGCGGGGCTTTTCGAAGTTTTCCGGAACCGGACCAATCCGCGGGCCGCGCGGCTCCGAATCTCTCGTCCGGGATTCTGTGGGTGGCTTGAGTGATTCGGCTGTCGGCTGCGTACGGGTGGGAGCACGGAGTAACCCCACCCGCACCCATCGGCACGAGGATTCGGCATGAGGTCCCTGGAAAGGCATCGCGACGTCGGCGCGTACGCGCTCGGCGTGCTGAACGAGGCGGAGGCCTTCCGCTTCGAGGACCACCTCATGGAGTGCCCTCAGTGCGCGGCACAGGTCACCGAATTCGGGCCCACCGCACGGCAGTTGATGCTGTACCGCCGGGCCACGCCGCGCTTTGTGCACCCCATGACGCAGCCCGGCCCCCGGCTGCTGGACCGGCTGCTCGGAGAGGTGGCGCACCGGCACCGGACGCGCCGCCGGCGCTTCCTGTACGGCCTGGCCGCCTCCGTGGTGCTGGCCGTGGCCGGATCCGGGATCATGGCCTTCACCGGCCATGAGCAGCAGACCGCGCACGTCACCGAGGCCACCGATCCGAAAACCGGGGTGTGGGCCGAGGTGACCGCCGACGACGGGGACACCGGCAGCCGGCTGCTCCTGAAGGTGAAGGACGGCACCGGTCCCCACGCCTGCCGGCTCGTCGTCGTGGGACGCGACGGCTCCGAGCAGGTCATCGGCGGCTGGATGGAGCCCGGCCACGCCACCGGCACCTTCACCACGCTCGGGTCCTCCACGATGCACCCCGACGAGATCGCCCGCTACGACGTACGCACCACGGACGGGCAGCACCTGGTGTCCGTCGAGGCGTCGTAGGAACCGGTCGAGGCACCGCAGGACATCGAGGCGCCGCAGGGACCGTCGACACGCCGCACGGCCATCGAAGCGCCGGAGGGACCATCGAGGCGCCGGAGGGACGGTCGAGGCGCCGGAGGGGCTACTTCAGCAGCCGGGACAGTCTGCGGTCCGCCAGGGGCTTGCCGCCCGTCTGGCAGGTGGGGCAGTACTGCAGCGAGGAGTCGCTGAAGGAGACCTCGCGGATGGTGTCTCCGCACACCGGGCAGGGCTCGCCGGTCCGGCCGTGGACGCGCAGGCCGCTCTTCTTCTCGGCCTTCAGCCGCCCGGCGGCCAGGCCCCGGGAGCGGTCCACCGCCTCGGTGAGCGTCGAGCGCAGCGCCTCGTAGAGCCGGTGGGTCTCCTCCGGGGTCAGGGACGCGGCGAGCTTGAACGGGGACATCCGCGCGGCGTGCAGGATCTCGTCGCTGTAGGCGTTGCCGACGCCGGCGATCAGGGACTGGTCGCGCAGGGCGCCCTTGAGCTGCCGTCTCTCGTCCCTGAGCAGGTCGGCGAGGCGGTCCTCGTCGAAGTCGGCGGCGAGCGGGTCCGGACCGAGCCGGGCGATGCCCTCGACCTGCCGCGGATCGCGGACGACGTACACCGCGAGGCGTTTCTGGGTGCCGGCCTCGGTGAGGTCGAAGCCCTCGCCGGTCTCCAGCGCCACGCGCAGCGCGAGCGGGCCCCTGCCGGGCTTGGGCGGGCCGTCCGGCAGCCGGTCCTTCCACTGCAGCCAGCCGGCCCGGGCCAGGTGGGTCACCAGGTGCAGCCCGCTGTCGGCCGCCAGGTCCAGGAACTTGCCGTGCCGGTGCACGGCGGTCACCTGCGCGCCCTCGAAGGCGGTGACCGGGGGGTCGTACGTCTTCAGGACGCTGACGGCGACCGGCAGCACGCGGGCCACCCGGTGGCCGACCAGGTGCTCGGTGAGGAAGTCCTTCAGCGCTTCTACCTCGGGCAGTTCCGGCATGGGTCCAGAGTGCCACCCGGCACCGACACTGCCAGGTGAACCGGGTCAGCCCTCCCGGCGGAACTCGCACCACACCGCCTTGCCGCCGCCGCGCGCCTCCACGCCCCAGGCGTCGGCGAGCATCTCCACCAGCAGCAGACCGCGGCCGGAGACGCCGTCCTCGCCCGCCTCGCGGCGGCGCGGCAGGGCGCTGGAGGAGTCCTCGACCTCGATCCGCAGCCTGCGGTGGCCGCCGTCCAGGGCCCGCAGGGTCACGATCGCGGAGCCCTCGGTGTGCATCAGCGCGTTGGTGATCAGCTCGTCGGCGACCAGCTCTATCTCGTCGGCGCGGTCGCGGTAGCCCCAGGAGCGGACCGCGGAGCGGATCAGGTGCCGGGCCTGGGTGAGGGCCTCCGGGTCGCCGGGCGCCACGTGCTGCTGGAGCCGGCCGCCGGCGGGCGGGGCCTCCGCGGTGCGCCGGCGCAGCAGGAGCAGCGCCACGTCGTCGTCGCCGGCCCGCTCCTCGGCCACCTGGATCAGCCGGTCGGCGAGGTCGCACACGTCCTCGGGGCCGTCCGCGACGAGCGACGTCAGGCGGCGCATGCCGTCGTCGAGGTCGGCGCCGGGCTGTTCGACGAGCCCGTCGGTGCACAGCAGCAGGGTGTGCCCGGGGTCGAGTTCGAGGGTGGAGACGGGGTAGTCCAGCCGGCCGAACTCGGCGGACAGCCCGAGCGGCAGCCCGCCCTCGACCGGCACCCGGCAGCAGCTGCCGTCGCCGTGCCGGATCAGCGGGTCGATGTGACCGGCGCGGACCGCCTGGACGACCCCGGTGGACAGGTCGGCCTCGGCGTACAGGCAGGTGGCGAACCGGTCGGTGTCGAGTTCGTGCAGGAAGACGGAGGCCCGGGCCATCGCGGCCGCCGGGGTGTGTCCCTCGGCGGCGTAGGCGCGCAGCACGATCCGCAGCTGGCCCATCACGGCCGCCGCGTGGGTGTCGTGGCCCTGGACGTCGCCGATGACCGCGCCGACCCGGCCGCCGGGCAGCGGGATCAGGTCGTACCAGTCGCCGCCGATGTCCCGGCCGAGGGCGCCCACGGCGGTGCCCGCGCGGTAGCGGACGGCCACGTCGGCGCCGCGGACGCTGGGGATGGTGCGGGGCAGCATCGCCTGCTGCAGGCCCTGGGCGAGGTCCTTCTCCTGCTCGTAGAGCATGGCCCGCTGCAGGCTCTGCGCGATGGTGCTGCCGAGGGCGACCAGGACGGCGCGCTCCTCGGTGGAGAAGCCGCGCCGGTCGCTGTAGAGCAGCCCCATCGCGCCGATCGGGCGGGCCTGGGCGATCAGCGGCAGATAGGCGGCCGAGGTGATGTGCAGGCCGGTGAGGTGCGGCCAGAGGATCGGATAGCCCGCGGCGAACTCCTCCGGGGACTCGATGAACCGCGGCAGGAGCGTGCGGACGACCTCGCTCATCGGGTACGGCTCCTCGATCCGGGTGACCCCGGTGCCGGGCACGGAGGCCTCGACGGGCCCCTCCGCGACCAGCCGGATGCGGCCTGCCTCGACCAGTCCCATCACCAGGCTGGCCGCGCCGAGATGGCGGATGCCGTGGGTGTCCTTGAGGGCGTCGATGACCTCCTGGACGCTGCGCGCGTGGGCGAGGGCGGCGGAGACGGCCTGGACGACGCCCGTCTGCTGGCGGAACGCCTCGTCCTGGGCGGCCCGCAGGCTGCGTGTCTCGCTCTCGGCGAGTTCCTCGGTGGCGTCGCGGACGATGCCGACGACCCGGCGCGGGCGGCCGGTGTCGTCCCGGCGGATGTATCCCTGGGTGTGGGTCCAGCGGGAGGTGCCGTCACGGCAGCGGATGCGGAAGTAGCCCCCGTAGTTCTCGCTGCCGTCCTTGATGGCCTGGGCCACCAGGGCGTCCAGCCGAGCCGCCTCGGGCTGCGGCACCCGGGCGGACAGGGACTCGGGGTGGCCGTCGTACTCCCCGGGCAGCAGGTCGAACACCGCGTGCGCCTGGGCGTCCATGTGGAACAGGCCCGTGTCCAGGTCCCAGTCGAAGCTGCCCATGCGGTTGAGCGCCAGGATCGGATCCGGGTGGGCGGGCCAGTCCGCCGGGAGTGACGCGGCACTCGCTGCCCGAACTGCCATGCGCCCACCTTGCCAGGATTTATCCGATTCTTCGACCTGTTCCTCCGGTGGGCTCCGGGGCGGCGGATATCCGTATCGTTCACATCTCATCACCGTCGGTGACCGCTCCCCGTTGTTCGCGTCGCGTCCGTCTGGCCGGCAACTCGGGGGCGCGTCATGATGAAGACGACACCGGCGGTCCGGCCGCGACGAAGGGCGCAGAGCCGTGAACTGGTTCACCGCTCCCGACTACTGGCTGACCCGGCTGGTCCTCCAGCGGGCTCTGGCCGCTCTGTACCTGGTGGCGTTCCTGACGGCGGCGCTGCAGTTCCGGGCCCTGCTGGGCGAGCGCGGAATGCTGCCGATCCCCCGCTATGTGGCGCGGATCCCCTTCAGACGGGCGCCCAGCCTGTTCCATCTGCACTACTCCGACCGCTTCTTCGCCGGCTGCGCGTGGGCCGGCTGCGCGGTGTCGGCGGCGCTGCTGGCCGGCGCGGACTCCCTGCTGCCGCTGTGGGCCGGGATCCCGCTGTGGCTGGTGCCGTGGGCGCTGTATCTGTCGGTCGTGAACGTGGGCCAGACGTGGTACGCGTTCGGCTGGGAGTCGCTGCTGCTGGAGACCGGTTTCCTGGCCGCGTTCCTCGGCAACGACGAGGTGGCGCCGCCGGTCCTCGTGCTGTTCCTGCTGCGCTGGATCCTGTTCCGGGTGGAGTTCGGCGCCGGGCTGATCAAGCTGCGGGGCGACGCGTGCTGGCGGAAGCTGACCTGCCTGTACTACCACCACGAGACCCAGCCCATGCCGGGCCCGCTGAGCTGGTTCTTCCACCATCTGCCGAAGCCGCTGCACCGGGTGGAGGTGGCGGCCAACCATGTGACGCAACTGCTCGTGCCGGTGCTGCTGTTCACGCCGCAGCCGATCGCCTCGGCCGCGGGCGCGCTGATGATCGTCACACAGCTGTGGCTGGTGCTGTCCGGCAACTTCTCCTGGCTGAACTGGATCACCATCGTGCTGGCCGTGTCCGCGCTGCGGCTGCCCGGGTCCGCCCCGCCGGTGCCGGCGGCGCCGCCGTGGTACGAGGTCCTGGTGCTCGCCGTCGCCGCGCTGCTGCTCTTCCTGAGCTACCACCCCGTGGTCAACATGATGTCCCGCCGCCAGGTCATGAACCGTTCCTTCGACCCGCTGCACCTGGTGAACACCTACGGCGCGTTCGGCAGCGTCAGCCGGGTCCGCTACGAGGTGGTGGTCGAGGGCACGCTGGACGACGAACCCCGTGAGGACGCGGACTGGCGGGAGTACGAGTTCCGGGGCAAGCCCGGTGACACCCGGCACTGGCCGCGCCAGTTCGCCCCCTACCATCTGCGCCTGGACTGGCTGATGTGGTTCGCGGCGCTGTCCCCCGGCTATGCCGGAGACTGGTTCGGCGGCCTGGTGGAACGCCTGCTGGAGAACGACCGCGACACCCTGCGCCTGCTGCGCCGCTCCCCCTTCCCGCCGGACACCCCGCCCCGCTACGTCCGCGCCCGCCTGTTCCGGTACCGCTACACCACCTGGCGGGAGCTGCGGGAGTCGGGCGCGTGCTGGGAGCGGACGTACGTGCGCGAGTACCTGCCGCCCGTCAGGCTGGCGGAGGGCGCCGAGCGCGCGTAGCGGCGGGCGGGGACGATCGCGGGCCGTCCTCACCGGCCGGTGTCGTGAGCACCGGGGCCGGAGGCACCGGTTCCCAGGCCGGAGGCACCGGTTCCCAGGCCGTAGACGCGGGTGGCGGTGGTGTCGAACAGGTGGGCGCGCTCGTCCCGGGTCAGGTCCCGCGCCAGGTCGCGCGCGAGCTGCGCCACCTGTGCGTACGTCCCTGCCGCCGTGCACACCGGCCAGTCCGAGCCGAACATCAGGCGGCCGGGCCCGAAGGCGTTCAGCACGGTGTCCCAGTAGGGGCGCAGGGGCGCGAGCGGCCAGGTGTCGCGGCCCCACAGCGACCGGTCCGCCTCGGTGAGCATCCCGGACACCTTGCAGACGGTGTTGGGCAGCGCGGACAGCGCCCTGATGTGCGTGGCCCAGGGTTCGACCGCGCCGGACGCGACGGGCGGTTTGCCCAGGTGGTCCAGGACGAAGGTGAGCTGCGGCAGCGCCTCGGCCGCCCGGACACACGCCGGGAGCTGGTGGGGCAGGACGACCAGGTCGTACACCAGCCCCGCCGCCGCCACGGCCGCGAGTCCCCGCCGTACGTCCTCGCGCAGCAGCCACTCCGGGTCCGGCTCGCCCTGGACCTGGTGCCGGATGCCCTTCAGGAAGGCGCCGCCGGGGAGTTCGCGCAACCGGGCCAGTTCGTCGGTCACGTCCGGGCGGGTCAGGTCGGTCCAGCCCACGACACCCGCGATCAGGTCGTGCCCGGCCGCCAGGGCCAGGAACTCGGGGGTCTCCTCCGGGACGGTGACCGTCTGGACGAGGACCGTACGGTCCACCCCTGCCGCGCTGGCCTCCGGCTCCAGGTCGGTCACCGTGAAGTTCCGGCGCAGCAGTTGGAGTTCGGGCCCCTTGATCCAGTCCTGGTCGCGGACGGACAGGTCCCAGACGTGGTGGTGGGCGTCGACGGTCACGGCAGCTCCCAGACGACGGGCAGTCCGGCGTCCGCGCCGCCTTCGGAGTAGTCGTGCACCACGTCGAGCAGCTGGGCCATGCGGGCCTGCCAGGCCACGTTGACCGGCAGTTGCTCCAGCTCGGCGAGCAGGCGGGCGTAGTCCTCGCACTCCAGCAGGTGGAACAGATCGGTGCCGCTGCGCCAGATGGTCCAGGAGGTGGCACCGGCGGCGCGGATGGCCCGGGTCAGTTCCGCCGGGACCTCGCGGTGGGCGGCCTCGTACGCGGCGATCCGGTCGGGGCGGACCTTGGTGTGCAGGGCGACTCTCATGACGGGCCCTCCTCTCGGGGCAGCAGGCCGGACTCCCGCAGCTCCTGCCAGAACTCCGCCGGGACGCTGGTCGTGAACTGCTCGGCGCAGTCATGGACTTCGGGTGCGGAGCGGGGGCCTGTGAGGACACTGGCGACGGCCGGGTGGGCGGCGGCGAAGGCCAGCGCGGCGGCGCGCAGGGTGACGCCGTTCCGCTCGGCCACCGCCTTCATCCGAAGGGCCCGCTCCAGCATCTCCGGTGGGACACGGCCGTAGTCGTACGTCGACTCGGGCGTCGGGTCGGCCAGCAGGCCCGAGTTGAAGACGCCGCCGAGGACCACCGACACCCCGTGCTCGGCGGCCGCGGGCAGCAACTCGGCGCCGGCGCTGCGGTCGAGCAGGGTGTAGCGGCCCGCGCACAGGACCACGTCCACGTCGGTGTCCCGGACGAACCGGGTGAGCATGGCGGTCTGGTTCATGCCCGCGCCGATCGCGCCGACGACACCTTCGGCGCGCAGCTTCTCCAGCGCCGGGTAGCCCTCGCGGAAGGCCTGCTCGGCGTGGTCGTCGGGGTCGTGCAGGTAGACGACGTCGACGCGGTCCAGGCCGAGGCGGGCGAGGCTCGCCTCCAGGGTGCGGCGGACGCCGTCGGCGCTGAAGTCCCACACCCGGCGGTGGGTCGCGGGTACGGCGAAGCCGTGGGCCAGGTCGTCACCCGTGCCGTCGGCCGGGTCGAGGCGGCGGCCGACCTTGGTGGAGAGGGTGTAGCCGGCCCGGCCGTACTGCCGCAGGGCGGCGCCGAGCCGGCGTTCGGACAGCCCGAGGCCGTAGTGCGGGGCGGTGTCGAAGTACCGGATGCCGCGCTGCCAGGCGGCCCGTACGGCCTGTCCCGCCTGCTCGTCGTCGACCGGGCGGTAGAGGTTGCCGAGGGCCGCGGCGCCGAAGCCGAGCGGGGTGACCTCGACGCCGCTGCGGCCGAGCCGCGTCACCGGCCCACCGGCCGCGGCCTCAGGCCCTGCATGCCGCCGTCGACGGCGAGGGCGGTGCCGGTGGTGGCGCCGGACTGCGGACTGGCCAAGTAGGCGATGGCGCCCGCCACTTCCGCGGCGGAGACCAGCCGGCCGGTGGGCTGGCGGGCCGCCAGCGCGGCGCGTTCGGCGGCCGGGTCGGGGGCGGCGTCCAGCAGCCGGCCGATCCACGGGGTGTCCGCCGTACCGGGGTTGACGCAGTTGACGCGTATGCCCTCGCGGACGTGGTCGGCGGCCATGGCGAGGGTCAGGGAGTACACGGCGCCCTTGGTGGCGCTGTACAGGGCCCGCTGGGGCAGTCCGGCGGTGGCGGCGATGGAGCAGGTGTTGACGATCGCGGCGTGCGACGAGCGGCGCAGGTACGGCAGGGCGGCCCGGGCGGTGCGGACCATGCCGAGGACGTTGACGTCGAAGACGTGGAGCCATTCGGCGTCGTCGTTGTCCTCGACCGTGCCCTGGGCGCCGATCCCGGCGTTGTTGACCAGCACGTCCAGGCCGCCGAGGTCCTCGGCGGCCCGCTCGACGGCGGCCCGGACCGAGGCGTCGTCGGTGACGTCGGCGCGGTGGGCGAGGAGCGGCTTGCCGACGTCCGCGGGGTCCCGGTCGAGGACGGCGACCCGGGCGCCACGGGCGGCGAGGAGGTCGGCGGTGGCCCGGCCGATGCCGGACGCGCCGCCGGTGACCAGGGCCCTGAGGCCCGCGAAGTCGCTCATGCGGCCTGTCCCTTCTGGGTGTCGGGGTCGGCGGCCCAGTAGGTGCCGCCGGGGTAGGTGTAGCGCGCGATCGACTCCGGGCGCAGGGCGGCCGAGAAGCCGGGCGCGGTGGGCGCGGTGTAGTGGCCGTCGCGGATGACGACCGGGGTGGTGAAGTGCTCGTGGAGGTGGTCGACGTACTCGATGACCCGGTCCTCGGTGGTGCCCGAGACGGCCAGGTAGTCGAACATCGACAGGTGCTGGACGAGTTCGCACAGGCCGACGCCGCCCGCGTGCGGGCAGACCGGGACGCCGAACCTGGCGGCGAGCAGCAGGATGGCGAGGTTCTCGTTGACGCCGGCGACCCGGGCGGCGTCGATCTGGACGATGTCGAGGGCGCCCGCCTGGAGGAGCTGCTTGAACATGATCCGGTTGTGCACGTGCTCGCCGGTGGCGACCTTCACCGGGGCCACCGCGCGGCGGATGGCGGCGTGGCCCAGGACGTCGTCGGGGCTGGTGGGCTCCTCGATCCAGTACGGGCCGAACTCGGCGAGGGCCCTGGTCCAGCGGATCGCCTCGTCGACGTTCCAGCGCTGGTTGGCGTCGACGGCGAGCCGGACGTCCGGTCCGACGACGGCGCGGGCGACCCGGCAGCGCCGGATGTCGTCGTCGAGGTCGGCACCGACCTTCAGCTTGATCTGCGTGAAGCCGTCGGCGACGGCCTGCGCGGCGAGCCGGGTCAGCTTGTCGTCGTCGTAGCCGAGCCAGCCCGGGGAGGTGGTGTAGGCGGGGTAGCCCCGCTCCAGCAGCCGGGCCCGGCGCTCCCCGGCGCCTTCTCTGCCGTGCCTGAGCAGGTCGAGGGCCTCGGCGGGGGTGAGCGCGTCCGCGATGTACCGGAAGTCGATCTGCCCGACCAGCCACTCGGGTTCGGCGTCGGCGAGCAGCTGCCACAGGGGTTTGCCGGCCCGCCGGGCGGCGAGGTCCCAGACGGCGTTGACGACGGCCCCGACCGCCATGTGCATCACGCCCTTCTCCGGGCCGAGCCAGCGCAGCTGGCTGTCGCCGATCAGGTCCCGGAAGAGCGAGCCGGGGTCGGCGCACAGCTCGGCCACGTCGCGGCCGAGCACATGGTTCCTGAGCGCGTCGATCGCGGCGACCTGGACGTCGTTGCCCCGCCCGATGGTGAAGACGAACCCGTGTCCCTCGTGCCCGTCGGCGGCGTCGGTGCGCAGCACGACGTAGGCCGCCGAGTAGTCGGGGTCGGGGTTCATCGCGTCGGAGCCGTCCAGCTCGCGCGAGGTGGGGAAACGGATGTCGTGGGTGTCGACCGCGATGACGCGGGCGGGGGCCTGGGACACTGAAGTCCTTTCCGTCGTGGGACAGGTGCCGGCTCGTCAGTCCTGGGCGCGGCCCGTCGTCACGCGCGCGATCACGAGGGCGACGAGGATGATCCCGCCGTAGATGGCCTGGATCCAGAACGACGGGACCTGGGCGAGGGTGAGCAGGTTCTGCACGACGCCCAGGAGGAGGACCCCGGTCAGGGCGCCGAACATGGTGCCCTTGCCGCCGTCCAGGCTGATGCCGCCGATCACCGCGGCCGCGAACACGGTGAAGATCATGTTCTGGCCCTGGTTGGCGCTGATCGCGCCGACGTACCCGGTCTGCAGCAGCCCGCCGACCGAGGCGAGCACGCCCGCGACGACGTACACGCCGAGCATCACCCGGTCCACGCGGACACCGGCCGCGCGGGCGGCGTCCGCGTTGCCGCCGATTGCGTACAGGGCGCGGCCGGTGCGGTGGTACTTCAGCACGAACCCGGCGACGGCGAAGGCGACGGCGGCGAGCCACACGGACAGCGGGGCGTTGAGGAAGGTGGTGGTGGCCAGGGAGGAGAAGCTGTCGGGCATGCCGAACAGGGTCTTGCCCTTGGTGGCGCCGACCAGCAGGCCGCGCAGCACGATGAGCATCGCGAGCGTGACGATGAAGGCGTTGAGCCGGAACTTCACGACGAGGACGCCGTTGAAGGCGCCGATCACCGCACCGACCAGGGGAATCGCGAGCAGGGCGAGCGCGGCCGGGAAGCCGGTGCCCCAGCCGGACTGGCTCGCGGGCAGCACCAGCAGGGCGCCGACGGCCGGTGCGATGCCGACCACCGACTCCAGGGACAGGTCGAACCTGCCGGTGATCAGCACGAGGGACTCGGCGAGCACGACCATCGCGAGCGCGGCGGAGGCCCCGAGGATCGAGATCAGGTTCCGCTCGGTCAAGAACGAGTCATTGACCGCGGCGCCGAGCACCATGAGCAGCAACAGGGCGGGTACGAGGGCGAGTTCGCGGGCTCGGCGGAGCAGTACGGTCCTGGAGCCACCGGCGCCTTGCCGGTCCCGGGCGGGCATGGCGGTGGCGGGCGCCGCGGCTTTCATCTCAGTCACCCCGGCCCCCGCGGCTCGGCCGGGGGTCCGGGGGCTGCCCCCGGGAGATGCTGTGGCCATGGTCAACTCCTTCGATGGAGGCGATCAGCTCGTGGTCGCGCCAGCCGGCCGGGTGCTCGGCGACGACACGGCCGTGGAAGAGGACGAGGACGCGGTCGCAGCGGCGCAGGTCGTCGAGTTCGTCGGAGACGACGAGCACGGCGGTGCCGTCCTCGCGGGCGCTGTCCACGCGGGCCAGCAGCGACTCCTTGGACTTCACGTCGACACCGGCGGTGGGGTTGATCAGGATCAGGAGGCGGGGATCGGACGCGAGGGCGCGGGCCATCACCACCTTCTGTGCGTTGCCGCCGGACAGGTCGGACACCGGCTGGTCGGGGCCCTCGGCGTGGATGTCGAGGCGGTCGATCAGTTCGGCCGCGAAACGGCGCCGCGCGTCGGTGGCGACGAATCCGGCCCGGCCGAGCCGGTCCAGCACGCTCAGCGTGGCGTTGTCGCCGATGCTCATGCCGGACACCAGTCCCTGCTCGTGCCGGTCGCGCGGCACACAGCCGACGCCGGCCCGCAGGGCGGCCCGTACGTCCCCGAACGGCAGCCGCTGACCGTCGAGTTGAGCAGTACCGGCCGTCGGGGTGTGCAGCCCGGCGAAGGACTCGGCGAGCTCGGTCTTGCCGCTGCCGCTGGAGCCGGCGAGTCCGACGACCTCGCCTCGGCGGAGGGTGAGGCCGACGTTCTCGTACGCCGGTGAGGTGAGCCCGCGTGCCTCCAGCAGGACGGGAGCGCCGTCCTCCACTCCCCTGCCCGGTACGGCCCGTTCGGCGACGGACTCCCCCGCCATGGCCTCCACCAGCGCCGCCTTCGGCAGGTCGGCGACGGGGGCGGTGGTGATCCAGCGGGCGTCGCGCAGCACGGTGACCGTCTGGCAGACCTCGTACACCTCCTGGAGGTGGTGGGAGATGAACAGGAAGGTGACGCCGGAGTCCTGCAGGGAGCGCATGCGGGTGAAGAGCCGTTCGATCTCCCGGTTGTCGAGCTGGGCGGTGGGTTCGTCCAGCACGATGAACCGGGCGCCGAAGCTCAACGCGCGGGCGATCTCCACCATTTGGCGGTCCTCGACCCTGAGGTCGGCGGTGCGCGCCTCCGGGTCGACGCGCACGTCCCAGGTGCCGAGGAGTTCGGCGGCCTGCCGGCGCAGCCGGCGCCAGCTGATGAGGCCGCGGCCGGTCGGCTGCCGGTTGAGGAACAGGTTCTCGGCGACCGTCAGCTCCGGGACGACCGTGGGCTTCTGGTAGACGCAGGCCACCTTGCGGCGCCAGGCGTCCCGGTCGGCGAGCGGGGGCGCGGGCTCGCCGTCGAAGCGGACGGTGCCCGCGTCCGGGGCCTGCAGGCCGGTGAGGACGTTGACGAGTGTGGACTTGCCGGCGCCGTTGCGGCCGACCAGGGCGTGGGACTCGCCGGGGCGGACGGTGAGCCGGCCGTCGGCGAGGGCGACGGTGGGGCCGTAGCGCTTGACGATCCCCTCGGCTTCCACAAGCGGTGTGCTCATTTGACCGTGTTGCCCCACAGCTTGGGGTCGTCGACATTGGCCTTGGTGACCAGCGGCGCGGGCAGCTGGTCCTCCAGGATCCCGCTGGGCAGCCTGACGATCACGGAGCCGTGGTCGGTGGGCCCGGGCTTGAACGTCTTCCCGGCCATCGCCGCGTTGATGTAGTACAGGCCGTACTTGGCGTAGGCGTCGGCGGGCTGGGAGACCGTGGCGTCGATCTCGCCCTTGCGGATGGCGTCGAACTCCTGCGGGATGCCGTCGTTGGAGACGATCGCGATGTGGCCCTGCTGCCCGGCCGGTTTCAGCATGTTCTTGGACTTCAGGGTCTGCAGGGTCGGCGCGAGGTAGACACCGCCGGCCTGGAGGTAGATGCCCTTGATGTCGGGGTTGGCGTTGAGGAGCGTGTCGAGCTTGGCGGCGGCGGTGTCGGACTCCCACTTCGCGGGGATCTCCAGCACCTTCAGCTTCGGGTACTTCTTCTTCACGCAGGACCGGAAGGCCTCGGAGCGGTCCCGGCCGTTGACCGAGGCGAGGTCGCCCATGACCTGTACGACCTTGCCGCTGCCCACGTGCTGTCCGAGGTAGTCGCAGGCCTTCTCGCCGTAGGCCACGTTGTCGGCGCGCACCACCATGGCGACCTTGCCCTTGTCGGGCGCGACGTCCACGGCGACCACGGGGACCCCCTTGCGCTCGGCCTGGTCGAGTCCGGCCTGGATGGCGGCGCTGTCCAGCGGGGCGACCACCAGTCCCTTGACGCCCTGGGTGAGTTCGTTGTCGATGTCGGTGATCTGCTGGGAGGGGTCGCTGTTGGAGTTGACCGTCTTCAGCACCTCGACGCCCTCGGACTTGGCCATCCTGGGCACGTAGTCGTTGTACGACTGCCAGAACGGCGAGGTCAGCAGCGGCAGGATCACGCCCACCTTGCCGGTGCCGCCGCTGCCCTCGCTCGCGGTGTCCTTGGTGCTGCCGCAGGCGGCGAGCACGAGCGAGGCACCGGCGGCCAGAGCCACCGCGCCGATGATCCGGGACCTGCTGCGCTTCCTGACTGTGCTGGCGGGCATCTCGCGGCTCCTCGTCGAGGGTGTTCGAGCAGACGCCGCATACTTATCAGACCAATAAGCCGCGTCGACACCCTCGTGCACGGAAAATTCGCGGATCGAGGGCATAGTGGTCCGACCACTTGGCTGGCTAGACTGCGGCGCACCGGGGGGAAGGAGGAGTGGTGTGGACGAGGAGGACGTGCCGCAGAAGGGCACGGTGACCCAGCGCGCCATCGAGGAGATCAAGGCGATGATCGCCGAGGGCCGGCTGGAACCGGGCCAGCGGCTGCCCACCGAGCGGGATCTGGCGGCCCGGCTGGGCATCTCCCGCAGTTCGATGCGGGAGGCGATCCGCGCCCTGACCGTGATGGGCGTCCTGGAGGCCCGGCACGGCTCCGGGATCTACGTCACCGCGCTGGAGGCCGGCGACCTGCTGGAGACCTTCGGGGTGGTCGCGGACCTGTCCCGGGGACCGCGCCTGGTGGAGCTCCTGGAGGTGCGCCGCATCCTGGAGTCGACGGCGACAGCGCTGGCCGCCGCGCGCATCACCGACGAGCAACTGGCCGCCGTGGAGAAGCACCTGGCGGCGATGAACGCCACCGACGACCCCGAGGAGATCCTCGCCCACGACCTCGCCTTCCACCGCGAGATCGCCGCGGCCGCGGGCAACGAGACCATGGCCGCCATCCTGGAGGGCCTGTCCTCCCGCACCTTCCGCGCCCGCGTCTGGCGCGGCTACCAGGAGGAGGGCGCCTTCGCCCGCACCCGCCGCGAACACGCCGCCATCCACCGCGCCCTGGCAGCCCGTGACCCGGAGGCGGCACGGGCGGCGGCAGCGGCCCATGTCGGCGAGGTGGAGGAGTGGCTGAGGACGCAGCTGGGGGCCTGACCGGCTCCCTCGGTCAGGCCCCCACTGAGGGCACAGGCGGTTCCGGGCGCCCGCTCTGCGCCTCGGACCAGGCGCGCAACTCGTTCGCGCCGACCTCCTCGACCACGGTCTGCAGCGCCTGCCGGGCCGCCGCGTCGCGTTCGGCCTCCGGCAGGAGCAGGTAGCGGTCGAGTGCCCTGTGCAACGACTCCCGCGCCTGCGCGGCCAGCACCCAGCGCGAGCCGGCGCCGTACAGCTGGCGCATGCCGGTGAAGAAGACGGCGCCGCCCGCGATCAGCGCGGTCAGCCAGGCGGGAGCATGCAGACCGGCGGCCACGACCGTCACCGACGTGGTGAGGAGAGCGCCGAGTTCGGTCCCGTGGTGCAGCCGCCTGGCCCGGTCGGCGGCCCTGGCGTAGAACGTCAGATCCCTTCGGGCGAGAGCCAGCAGGGGATCCGGCTCCGCGACCCAGGAGCCGTCGGGGATCCTTCTTCGTCTCATCCGCACATCATGGTGGCCGCGCCCGCGCCCGGGAAAGCCCCGACGGTGGGCGAGGGCGGCCGCGCCGGGCGCCCTCGCCCACCAGGGCTCACGCCCTGCGCAACCGCAGCGTCACCAATTCGAACGGCCGCAGCCGCACGGTCATCCGCTCGCCGTCGCGCACCGGCGGCTCGATGTCGCCGCCCGGCCGTTCCAGCAGGTCGGTCACGGTGATGTCCGCCACCTCGAAACCGGCCGTGAGCGTGGCCCGGGCCCGGCCGCCGTGGGCCTCGTGGAAGCGGACCACCACGTCGCCACTGCCGTCGTCGGCGAGTTTGACGGCCGTGATGACGACGGAGTCGTTGTCGACGCTGACCAGCGGCGCGACCTCGTGGGCGCCGGTCAGGTGCCGTTCCGGCAGGTTGATCCGCCAGCCCTCGCGGACCGCGTCGGCGATCGAGGCGCCCGGGACCAGCGCGTGCCGGAAGCGGTGGATGCCCTGGTCGGTCTCGGGATCGGGGAAGCGCGGGGCGCGCAGCAGGGAGACCCGCACCGTGGTCGTCGTACCGCGGTCGCCGTCGGTGCGCACCGTGCGGGTCACGTCGTGGCCGTACGTCGAGTCGTTCACCACCGCCACGCCCCAGCCGGGCTCCTCCAGGTGGACGAAGCGGTGGTTGCACGCCTCGAACTTGGCGGCCTCCCAGGAGGTGTTGGCGTGGGTCGGGCGGAAGACATGGCCGAACTGGGTCTCGGACGCGTACCGTTCGGCGTGCAGGTCGAGCGGGAAGGCCAGTTTGAGGAACTTCTCCGTCTCGTGCCAGTCGGCCTCGGTGTCGATGACCAGCCGCCGCTCGCCCGGCGGCAGCGTCAGCACCTGGGTGACCCGGGAGGCGCCGAAGGACCGGACGATCCGCACCGACATCCCGTCCTCAGCGGCACTCACCTCGTCCGCCCCCGTGAGGTCCGTGACCGTGTTGCGGTAGAAGGCGTCCACGTCCCACGCGTCCCACATGTTCGGGAAGTCCGGGTGGAGCTGGAGCAGGTTCGCGGCCCTGCCGGGGGCGATGGTCTCGCGGTCGGCGGTGATGTCGTAGGCGGAGACCACCAGGCCCCGCGGGTCGATGCCGATCCGGAGCAGTCCGTTGTCCAGCACGAATCCGCCGTTCCCGCGCGGGGCGAGCCGGGTGTGTCCGGTCACGGCGGGGACGGCGGCGGCACCCGCGGCGACCGCGGCCCGGGTGTGCGGCGCCGAGTTGAAGACCAGGTCCCGTTCCCCGTCGCCGGCCAGTGCCCGCTGTGCCGCGCCGATGATGTCGTTCAGTTCGGCGGCGATCCGCTCGTACGTCGCCCGTGCCTCGCGGTGCACCCAGGCGATGGACGAGCCGGGCAGGATGTCGTGGAACTGGTGCAGCAGGACCGTCTTCCAGATCCGGTCCAGCTCCTCGTAGGGGTAGGGCAATCCGGTGCGTACGGCCGCGGTGGCCGCCCACAGCTCGGCCTCGCGCAGGAGGTGTTCGCTGCGCCGGTTGCCCTGCTTGGTCCCGGCCTGACTGGTGAGGGTGGCGCGGTGGAGTTCGAGGTACAGCTCGCCGACCCAGACGGGCGGTTCGGGGTACTCGGCCTCGGCCTTCTCGAAGAAGGCGCGGGGTGTCTCCCAGACGACGGTGGCCGAGCCCTCGAGGTCGCGCAGCCGGGCCGCCTTGGCGACCATCTCGCGGGTGGTGCCGCCGCCCCCGTCGCCCCAGCCGGTGGGTGCGAGGGAGTGCCGGGCCCTGCCCTTGTCCTTGAAGTTGCGGGCCGCGTGGGCGAGTTCGCTGCCCTTCATGGAGCAGTTGTAGGTGTCGACGGGCGGGAAGTGCGTGAAGATCCGGGTGCCGTCGATGCCCTCCCACTGGAAGGTGTGGTGCGGGAACCTGTTCGTCTGGGACCAGGAGATCTTCTGGGTCAGCAGCCACTTGGACCCGGCCGCCCTGATGATCTGCGGGAGTCCGGCGGCGAAGCCGAAGGTGTCGGGCAGCCAGGCCTCCTCGTTCTCGATGCCGAACTCGTCCAGGAAGAACCGCTTGCCGTGCACGAACTGCCGGGCCATCGCCTCCGAGCCCGGCATGTTGGTGTCCGACTCCACCCACATCCCGCCGGCCGGCACGAACCGCCCTTCCGCCACGGCCTTCTTCACCCGTGCCCACACCTCGGGCCGGTGCTCCTTCACCCAGGCCCACTGCTGGGCCTGCGACATGGCGAAGACGAACTCCGGCTCGTCCTCGATGAGCGCGGTCATGTTGGACGTCGTACGGGCCACCTTGCGGACCGTCTCCCGCAGCGGCCACAGCCAGGCCGAGTCGATGTGCGCGTGCCCGACGGCGCTGATCCGGTGCGCGGACGGCACGGCGGGCGCCGACAGCACACCGGTGAGCTCGGCGCGGGCGCGGTCGGCCGTGCCGTTCACGTCCTGCAGGTCGACGGCGTCCAGGGCCCGTTCGACGGCGCGCAGGACGTCGTACCGGCGCGCGGCGTCCACGGGCAGTTCGGCCATCAGCTCGCCGAGCACCTCCAGGTCCATGACCAGCTGCCAGACGGTCTCGTCGAAGACGGCGAGGTCCATGCGGGTGAGGGTGTACTGCGGCTCGTGCCCGGCGGTGTCCTTGTCGCCCAGCCGGGTGGGCAGGAAGGGGTGGTAGTCGAGGATGACCGGGTTGGAGGCGGCCTCGATGTGCAGGACCACCTCCTCGCCGCCCGCCACCGGGGCGCCGACGCGCACCCACTGGTTGCGGGGGTTGAGGCCCTTCACCGGGGTGCCGTCGGGCCGGTAGACCAGGCCCTCGCACTGGAAGCCGGGCATGTTCTCGTCGAAGCCCAGGTCGAGCAGGGCCTCGACGCTCCTCCCGGCCCACGCCTCGGGCACGGTCCCGGTCACCCGGAACCAGCTGGTGCCCCAGGGCGCACCCCAGCGGGTGCCGACCTCGATCGGCTCCGGCTCCGCGGCGAGTCCCTCCTCGACCGGCACCGGCTCGCCGGGCGCGTGCCACACCGCGACCCGCAGCGGCACGGACTCGGGGTACACGGCGGGGCGGATGCGTTCGTCGAGGACACGCCGGAGGCGGGCTTCCACCAGAGTGCGGTCGTCATGCATGCGGGGTGCTCCCTGCGGGTTCCGGGTGGTTGCGGTCGTCACCAGGGGTGGGTGACGGTGACGGGGGCCGAGGTGGTGTAGAGCTCCCCCACGGCGCGCAGTTCGAATCGTGCGGTCTTTTCGCCCTGTTCGGGCTGGAGGCCGGTGAGGAAGCAGGCGCACTGGCAGGTGCCGGCGAGGAAGCGGCGGGTGCCGTCGGGCAGGAGGCGGTGCAGCTCGTAGTGGCGGACGGCACCGGGGGCGGCGTTCCAGGCGAGCCGGAGGTCGCCGCCGGTCGCGCCGGTGACGCGGGCGCCGGTGGGGGCGGCGGGGCCGGTGACGGTGTTCCGGACGGCGAGGGCGCCGAGGCGCCAGCGGACCGGTCCCTCGGTGGCGGTGAGACGGACGCCGAGGGCGTGGACGGTGCCGGTGCCCGTGCCGGTGCGGGGGCCCCTGAGGGTCCGGGGGCCCGTGAGGGGGCCGGTCAGCCCGGTGAGCGGGACCGTCACCGTCTGCCAGCCGTTGACCGGGTTCACAGGAGTCCGGTTGTTGTCGGGGTTCACGGCCAGATAGGTGTACGGCGGTGGCGTCCCGGGCCCGCTCGGCTCGGCCGTCGCCACCGCCGCCTCGACGTTCACAGCGCCGGCGTCGGTCCGGTACGTGAGCTCGACAACCGAGTTCACACCGATCGGCAGCCGGGTCGCGTACAGATCCACCACGACCGGTTGATCGAGTTCACCGTCGACCAGCACGCTGCTGCCGCCCCGCCAGGCATCGGCGAAGTCGAAGGACACCGCCGGCCGCTCCCCCGCCGTGCGCACCACCCACCGCCGCGCCGGCAGCCGGTCCTGGAGCCCGAGGTGGTTCCAGGGCGCGTCCGAGGTGACGGCCCCGTCCTCGTACCAGCGCAGCCCGTGCCCCGTGTTGAACACGGTCGCGAACGGCAGTGAGGTCACCGTGGACCGGTCCGCGACCGACACCGCCGGTGCCCGCCACGGGTCGGTCGGGTCCGGCCGGGACGGGTCCAGCGACCGCCCGGTCCAGAACCGGTCGTCGGCGGCGTGGAAGTCCTCCGGGGCGCGCCGGTCGGCGGGCAGGTGGTTGCGGGTCCACTCCGGCCGGTAGAAGCCGATCGAGGTGACGTGCGGCGTGCCGGACGGCACGATCGCGTCCCAGTCCACCGGCGTACCGGACCCGTCCGACTCGACGTCGACCCCGGCGCACAACTCGTACCTGCTGCGCCCCAGTTGGCCGGCCTTCGTGCCGGAGGCCGCGAGCGTGGCCGCGCTCCACCGGAAGTCCACGAACATGTCGTCGGCGGCCTGGAAGAAGGCCTGGTTCTGGCTGTCCAGCGCGCCCTGCCAGCCGAGCGTGCCGTTCACGGTCATCGCGTCGTACCAGGTCACCCGCTGCCCGTTGGCCGCCGCCAGCGCCTTCAGCTCCTTGACGAACCCGAGCATGGCCCGGCCGAGCGCGGTGTTCCCGCCGCCCGTCTCGGCGTTCACGAACCAGCCGTCGAAGCCGTGGGCCGCCGCGACCGCGACGAGCTGCGCGGCGAGCGGGTAGTGCCCGGAGGCGTCCTGCTGCACGAGGTCCCGGGTCCACCGGAGCTGTCCGCCGTACGCCACCGGCGGCAGGAAGATGTTCCCGAGCACGGGGACGCCGTGCCGGTGGGCGGCGTCCACGATCGGCGCGTTCGGCGCGAGGATGAGGCCCTCGCCTGCCGAGCCGCCCCAGAAGACCAGTTCGTCGAGGTAGGCCCAGTGCGTGAGGGCGTAGTAGTCGGCGGTGGCCGAGCCCTGGGACGGGTTGCCGGAGGTGGGTCCGAAGGAGACCAGGGCCTGGATGCGGGCCTGGCCGGAGCGGGCGGTGGGGTTCGCCGGGGTGGGCGTGAAGCGGTCGGCGAGCGGTACGGTCGCGGCGTTGAAGGCGAGGTCGGGATCCTCGGCCGCGCGCCAGCTCTTCAGGCTGCGCCAGGTGATGCCGGGGCCGGGGCTGCCGGCGGGGAGCGAGTCCGGGTACCAGTAGGAGGCGTACGGCGGGGTCGCCCCGGCTCTGGGGCGGGCGGCCGCGACGGCGGGCAGCGGGAACAGACCGGCGGCGGCGCCGGCGATCAGGACGGTGCGTCTGCTGGGGTTCACGAGCGGGTGCCTCCGTGTGGGGTGGGGAGTACCTGATCGGGAGTGACGACCTCGGTGATGCCGCGCGCGGCGAGGTGGTCCTTGTCGGCCGCACGGGTGTCGAGGACGGTGGTGGGGCGGGCGCCGTCGGCGACGAGCCGGAAGAACGCGTCGAAGACGGGCCCGCCGGGGGCGCAGCGGGAGCGGTGGCCCGGATCGCCGGGTACGGCGAGGGCGGTGGTGCGTGGGGCGGGGCTCGCGTGCGGTCGGCGCGCCGCCTCGGCCAGCACGCGGGCGATGTCCTTGGGCGCACGGTCGTTGGTGAACACACCGAGCCCGTACTCCAGTTGGGGGAAGTCGGCGAGGTCGCGCGAGACGTCGTGGGAGCACCACCAGGTGATCCCCCACAGGTCCGGGCAGTCCAGAGCGTTCCGGATCGTCGCCTCGGCGAAGGCGGCGGCGTGCTCGGCGGGCACGAGCGGGGCGGGCGCGCCGACCTCCTGGAGCCAGACGGGCCGGTACGGCTCCCCGGCCCAGGCCTTGCTCAGCTCCACCAGGTAGGCGGCGTGGTGCTCGGCCGGCACGGAGGTACGGCCGTGGCGCTGGGCGGTGCCGTTGAACACCCAGGAGTGCACGGCGGTGAGGTCGCCGAGCCGGGCGGAGTGGCCGGGGGTGAAGGGCTGGTCGTCCTGGTACCAGGCGGCGTCGTAGGAGGCGTGCAGATGGAGCCGGCCGGGGGCGCCCTCGGCGCAGGCGGCCAGCATGCGCCGCAGCCACCGCTCGGCCTCGTCCGCGGTGATGCGGTCGGGGTCGGGGTGGGGGCCGGCGGCGAACTGGTTGACCTCGTTGCCGACGGTCATGCCGAGGAAGCCCGGCCGGTCGGCGAGGGCGGCGGCGAGGGTGCGCAGATAGGCTGCCTGGCCCTCGGTCACGTCCGGGTCGGTGAAGAGGTTGCGCCGGTGCCAGGTACGCGTCCACGCGGGCAGGAAGTCGAAGCTGCTCAAGTGCCCTTGCAGGCCGTCGACGTGGACGTCCAGGCCGCGTTCGGCGGCCGCGTCGGCGAGGGCCACGAGCTGCTCGACGGCGCGCGGGCGGATCAGGGTCCGGTTGGGCTGGAAGTAGGGCCACAGCGGGAAGACCCGGATGTGGTCGAGGCCGAGCGCGGCGACGGCGTCGAGGTCGGCGCGCACGGAGTCGAGGTCGAAGTCGAGCCAGTGGTGGAACCACCCTTCGCTCGGGGTGTAGTTGACGCCGAAGCGCACGGCAGGGGGCATGGAGTGTCCTTGTGGCGTACGGGGTGTTCAGCCCTTGACGGCGCCCTCGCCGACCCCGCGGAAGAAGTACCGCTGCAGGCAGGCGAACAGCGCGATGAGCGGGGCCACGGCGATCACGGTGCCGGCGGCGACGAGGCGTTCGTCGTTGGCGAAGGTGCCGTGCAGATAGTTCAGGCCGATGGTGAGGGTGAACTTGGAGGGGTCGCTGAGCACGATCAGCGGCCACAGGAAGTCGTCCCAGGCGCCCATGAACGCGAAGATCGCCACCACGGCCAGCGTCCCCTTCACCGAGGGCAGGGCGACGCGCAGGAAACGCTGCCACACGGTGGCGCCGTCGACGTAGGCCGCCTCCTCGATCTCGTACGGCAGGCCGCGGAAGGCGTTTCGCATCAGCAGCACGTTCATCGCGCCGACCGCGCCGGGCAGCACGACCCCGATGAGCGTGTTGTTCAGGCCGAGTTCGCGCATGGTGGTGAACTGGGCGATGACGATGCCCTCGACGGGTACGAGCATCGCCAGGACGAACACCAGTGTGGTCACGCGCCGGCCCCGGAAGCGCAGCCGGGCCAACGCGTACCCGGCGAGCGCGGAGCCGACGCAGTTGGTGACGACGTTGGCGGTGGCGACCTTCAGGGAGTTCAGGGCGTAGTCCCAGACGGGGATGGTGTCGGCGACCCGGGTGTAGTTGTGCAGGGTGGGATGCGCGGGCAGGAAGCCCGGCGGTGAGCCGTAGATGTCCTCGGTGGGGCCCTTGAGGGAGGTGGACAGCTGCCACAGGAACGGGCCGACGGTCAGCGCGAGCACGGCGAGCAGCAGCAGATAGCGCCAGGCCAGTTCGCCGACGCGGATGCGACGGCCGTGCTGGTCGGTGACGCGCGGCTCCTTGCGCGCGGTGACCGGCGGCTCGGTCCGCCGTACCTTCTCCAGGACGCTCATGACTCCTCCCGGCGGTCCGCGCGCAGCACCAGCAGCATGAGCGCCACGGTGACGGCGAACACGACGACCGACAGCGCGGAGGCGTAGCCCACGCGGCCGGTCAGGCCGGTGCCGGTGCGCTGGACGAGCATGACCAGCGTGGTGTCCTCGCCGGCCGGGCCGCCGTCGGGGCCGGCCATCAGATACACCTCGGAGAACACCTTGAAGGCGGCGACCGAGGAGAGCGCGGCGACCAGCACCATGGTGGAGCGGACGGCGGGCACCGTGACCGAGAAGAAGCGGCGCACCGGTCCCGCGCCGTCCACGGCGGCGACCTCGTGCAGTTCGCGCGGCACGTTCGCCAGGGCCGCCAGATAGATGATCATGTAGTAGCCGAGGCCCTTCCACACCGTGACGGCCATTGCGCTCAGCAGGAGCAGCCACTGGTCGCTGAGGAAGCCGACCCGGCCGATCCCGATCGTCTCCAGCAGCGAGTTGACCAGGCCGCGTTCGTCGAGCAGCCACACCCAGATCAGCCCGACGACCACGATCGAGGCGACGACCGGGGTGTAGAAGGCGGAGCGGAAGAAGGTGATGCCGGGGATGTTCTTCTGCACCAGCAGCGCGAGCAGCAGGGGCAGGACGACCAGGGCGGGTACGACGCCGGCGATGTACAGCGTGCTGTTGCGCAGGCCGGTCCAGAACATGTCGTCGTGGAGCAGCTCGCGGAAGTTGGCGAGGCCCGTGAAGTGGCCCGGCAGCAGGGTGCGGCGGTCGGTGAAGGAGTTCACCAGGGTGGAGACGAACGGGTAGAGCACGAAGGCGCCGGTGACGAGCAGTCCGGGCGCGGCGAACAGCCAGGGGCTGAAGGGAAGCTGGCGCCTGATACGGACGGGCGTGACCATGCCCGGTCAGCCCTGCTGGAGCAGCCGGTCGGCGGCGTTGACAGCGTTGTCAAGGGCCTGCTCGGGGCTCTCCTTGCCCTGGAGCGCCTTGGCCACCTCGTTGCGCAGCGCGGTCTTCATCTGGTCGCTGAACAGCACGGGCGTGTAATTGACGGCGGTCTTCAGGGACTTGGCGGCGGCGACGCGCACCCGGGTCTCGTCGGTGCCGTCCTCCTTGGTGAAGTACGGGTCGTTCAGGGAGCCGGCGGTGCTCGGGAAGATGGCGACTTTTTTGGCGAAGGACATCTGGTTCTGCGCGTCGGTGACGAAGTGGGCGAAGGCGACGGCGGCCGGGGCGTGCCTGGTGCGGGAGTTGACCATCACGCCCATCACGTACATGTTGACGTGCCCGGTGCTGGTGATCTGGTCGGTGATGCCGATGTTCCGGTACAGGCTGGGCGCGTTCTTCTTGAAGTTGTCGAGGTCGAGGGCGCTGCCGGGGTTCATGGCGACGGCGCCGGTGAGGAACTTCTTGCCGGAGGACTCCGGGGTGGCGGTCAGCGCCTGCGGGTCGAGGGCCTTGGCGTCGTACAACTCCTTGTACTTGCTCAGGAGTTCGACCCCCTTGGCGTCGTTGAAGGCGAACGCGGTGCCCTGCTTGTTCATCAGGGTGACGCCGTAGCGGCCGAAGTCCTCGATGGTGGGCACGTTCGCGAGGGTGGCGACCTTGCCGCCGCTCTTCCTCGCCATCTGCAGGGCGTCGGCGAAGAGTTCGCCGTACGTCTTCGGCGGCCGGCCGGGGTCGAGTCCGGCCTTGGTGAACAGGGCCTTGTTGTAGAAGAGCGGGCCGGTGTTCAGGTACCAGGGGAAGGCGTACGTGCCGCTCATGCCCGGCACCTGGTGGCCGGCCCAGGCGCCGGGCAGGTACTCGGACCTGTACGGGGCGGCCGCCTTGTCGAGGTCGAGGGCGAGGGCCGCCCTGGCGAGCGGGGCGACCAGGTCCGGGGAGACGTTGACGACGTCGGGCAGGGTGCCGCCGCCGGCGTCGGCGCTGAGCTTGTCGGCGTAGCCCTCGGCGGGCTGGTCGACCCACTTCACGTGCGTGCCGGGGTACTTCTTCTCGAAGTCGGCCATGAGGCCCTCGAAGTACGGTTTGAAGTTCGCGCGCAGATTCCAGGTCTGAAAGGTGATGTCGCCCTCGACCTTGCCGGACGCGTCGGTCGAGCCGCCGCTGTCACCGCCCGAGCCGCAGGCGCTCAGCGGCAGGACGAGGACGACGACGGCAGCGGCGGCGAGGGCTCTGCGGGACATGGGCACGGTGACACGGCTCCCTTGCTGTGGTGGGGCGGCCGGGTGGCGCCAGAGACCTTGCCCGCGCCGTTCGGAGAAAGTCAATGCGTTCTTCTCAACTAAAGAAATCCACTTTTCATTAGTGCAGGTCAGAGCTGTTCGACAAGGGACTTGCGGTCAATTGCTAATGCGCTTTAGGTTCTTGACGCTCAAGCGCATTAGCGAGCATCGTCAGGTGGGGAGGGAAACGTGCCGCCCAAGCGGTCCCCCGCACGCCGGCCCACGATGAAGGACATCGCCCGGCGGGCCGGAGTCTCCGAGAGCGCCGTCTCCTTCGCGCTCAACGGCCGCCCCGGCGTCTCCGAGGCGACCCGGGCGCGGGTCCGCCGGGTCGCCGAACAGCTCGGCTGGCGGCCCAGCACGGCCGCCCGCGCCCTGTCCGGCGAGGGCGCGGCCACGGTCGGCTTCGTCCTCGCCCGTCCCGCGCACACCCTCGGTGTCGACTCCTTCTTCCTCCAGCTCGTCTCCGGCATCCAGGAGGTGCTGGCCGAGCGGCACCTGGGTCTGCTGTTCCAGGTGGCGGAGGACGTGCCCGAGGAGTGCGCGGTGTACCGGCGCTGGTGGGCCGAGCACCGGGTCGACGGCGTCCTGGTGGCCGACCCGCGCGCCGACGACCCGCGCCCCGGCCTGCTGGACGAACTCGGGCTGCCCGCCGTGGTGATCGGCGGTGCATCCGACGTACGGCACCCCGGTCTGGCCACGGTCTGGGCGGACGACGCGAGCGCGATGGCCTCCGTGGTGGACGAGCTGACGGCGCTCGGCCACCGCCGGATCGTGCACATCGCCGGACTGCCCGAACTGGCCCACACCCAGCGCCGTATCGCCACGCTGCGGGCCGAGGCGGAGCGGCGCGGGCTCACCGAGGTCCGCTCGGTCACCACCGACTACTCCGACGCCCAGGGCGCCGCCGTCACCCGCCGCGTCCTCGGCGACCCGCCCGCCCCGACGGCACTCATCTACGACAACGACGTGATGGCCGTGGCCGGCCTGGCCGCCGCCGCCGAACGGGGCTTCCGCATCCCGCAGGACGTGTCGGTGGTCTCCTGGGAGGACTCGGCCCTGTGCCGCATGGTCACCCCCCGGCTGTCCGCGCTCTCCCGCGACAGCGCGGAGTTCGGCCGCACGGCGGCCCGCGAACTGCTGTCCCTGCTGGACGGAAACCCGGCCCGCTCGGTGGGGGTACCGGTGCCACGGCTGACGGGGCGGGGCAGTACGGCGTCGGTTCCCTCCGACCGGCCCTCCGGGCGTTCCGCGCGACCCTCCGGGCAGTCCACTTGACCTGCTGGGCCTGCGCGGGACCGGCCGCACAGGCCCTGCTGTTCAGGCCCGCCAGCTCACCTTGAACACCCACACATGGCGGCCCGCCTTCCGCGCGGCCGCCGGTACGTCGACGACCAGTGAGCCGCCTGAGACGGTCCAGTTCAGGGGGCGGTCGTAGCCGAGCAGGGTGACCTTGTCGCCGGACCGCACCGGCACCGGCGCCTCGACGATCAGCTTCGCGCCCGGCTCGGCCAGCGAGTGGATGTAGAACGCCTCGTCCGGGCGGACCGTGAACCGCAGGTCCTCGCCGAGCTGCGCCATCCGCGACCAGTACGTCGTGCCGTAGATCGCCTCACCGTTGACCTTGAGCCAGGCGCCCGTCTCCCGCAGCCGGGTCTGCAGGATCTCCGCGATGGTGCCGTCGGCGCGCGGACCGATGTCCAGGAGGAAGTTGCCGTTCTTCGAGACGATGTCGACGAGGCTGTGCACGACCTCCTCGGCCGTCATGTAGGCGGCGTCCGGGGTCGCCTGGTTGTAGCCGTAGCTGAACGGATCGAGCCCCCGGCTGGACTCCCACTTGGCGACGACCGTGTTGGCGTACGTCGTGTACTCGGGCGTCGTGAAGTCGTGGAACGCGATGCCCGAACGGTTGTTGACGGTCACATCGATCGGACGGCCGCGGTTCTTGGCGTGGTTGAAGTACTCGGCGAGGACATGGAGGCTGTCGTTCGCACCGCCGATGTCGCACCAGATGATCTCCGGGTCGTAGCCGTGGATCAGTTCGAGCATCTGCGGGGCCTGGTAGTCGTGCACGTAGTCCTTGCCCGCGGTGTATCCCGTGTACGGAACCGGCTCCAGGGTGTACGGGTTGCGCGGGGCGTGGCCCATCCACGGGTTGTCGGGGTTGAACCACTCCGGCATCGAGAAGTAGAGCCCGCGGTGGAGTTCGGGGGCGTACCGCCGGGATGCCTCGAACAGCTCCTTGACCAGGTCGCGCCTCGGGCCCAGCCGGACGGCGTTGCGGTCGGAGACCTTGGTGTCCCACAGGGCGAAGCCCTCGTGGTGTTTGGAGGTCAGCACGTGGTACTGGGCGCCGGCCTCCCGGAACAGCTCCACCCAGGCACGGGGGTCGAAGCGCTCGGCGGTGAAGCGCGGGATGAAGTCGTCGTAGGCGAAGTCCTCGCCGTAGGTGGCGCGGTGGTAGGCGTGCGTGGGATTGGCCGGGTCCTGCATCTGGTCCCAGTACCACTCGGCGTACTGCTTGCCGACCGGTGCCCAGGCCGGCACCGAGTAGACGCCCCAGTGGATGAAGATGCCGAACTTGGCGCCCTGGAACCAGTACGGCGCCTGATGGCCGGCGAGGGATGCCCCGGTGGGCCGGTAGTCGGCCACTCCGAGGGTCAACCTGCTTCGGGCGGACGCCGCTTGAGCGCCTCGGCCGCCCACGGTCACCGTGCCGTCCTGCCGGGTTCCGGGGGCCGTGCCCGAGCGGTTGCGGATGCCGACACGGACGCGGGCCTGTTCGCCGGGGTCGAGGCGGCGGATGCGGGCCGGCTCGACGGTGCGGGCGCCGGGCACATCGACGCGCACCGACACGTCGTCGCCGGAGAGGATCGGGACGGTGCCCGCGTTGACGACCGTGGCCTCGACGCTCTGGGCGCCGGTGGCCTCCAGCAGGGAGCCGGTGGAGTGGGCATCGCGCAGGGCCAGCGCCCGTCCCTGGGCGGCGGGTTGCAGGGAGAGGGCGAAGACGTGCAGGGACGCCTTGTTCGCCTCGGCGGGGTTCGTGACCGGCAGGGTCAGGGCGACGGCCTCGCGCCGCGGATCGATCCACACCTGAGACGTCCCGATCCCGACGGTGTGCTCGTCCTTGGTGCCGTCCGGCCTGTAGCGGTACGGCGCCGACAGCGAACCGCCCGCCGCGTACCAGTCGGCGCCGCCGAGGCCGGCGGTGCTGGTGGAGCCGTCGGCGTAGTGGACGGTGGCCTGGCCGGACGCGTCGCCGTAACTCCCGGCGCTGAGGAAGGCGGCCGACAGGTAGCGGCCTCGGGGCAGGTCGATGCGCTGGCCGAGGGCGACGACGTTGTTCCTGGCGGCCTCGGTCGACGCGGGGAAGGCGAAGGGAATGCCGTCGACCTCGACGCGGCCCGCGGGGAGTTCGTCGCCCGGGAACGTGTAGCCCGAGCCGTCGAAGTCGCCGCCGCGGGCGGAGGGCGTGTCGATGCCGTCGTTGTCGTAGAGGGCGTCGAGCGGGACGGGCACCGGGTCGGGGACGGTGGCCCAGGTCACCTGCTGTCCGGCGGCCCGCGCGGGGGCCGAGGTGGTGAGCGGCAGGGCGGCCGCAGCGGTCGCCCCCGCTGCCGCACCCAGGACCAGCCGTCTGGGATACATGCTCATGAGCGGCTCCCAATAATCCGATTCATCGGATGTCTGATGATGTGGGAGTTACCGTGGCCCTGTCAACGCGTCTGCAGCGGCCATGACTTCAGGCATTGATCGGATGACTCTGGCGCTGCCCGAAACGGCGTCTCGACGTACCGCCGCCGACCGGGCACAGTTCTCCCTGCGCCGTGATTCGTACCAGCGAGTAGCCGACGACCGAGCGAGGAGTGCCCGTGGGTGACTGGGCCGGGCGGAGTGCCGCCGAGATTGCCGCCGCCGTACGTGAGAAGCGGGTGACACCACGGGAGGTGGCGGCCGAGCACCTCGCGCGGATCGAGCGGCTCGACGGCCGGATCGGGGCGTTCCGGAAGGTGCGGGCCGAGGCGGCGCTCGCCGAGGCCGACGAGGTGGCCTCCCGCGGCGATCTGGCCGAACTGCCGCTGGCCGGCGTGCCGGTGGCCGTGAAGGACAACCTGGCGGTGCGCGGCGAGTCCCGCCGCGACGGCTCCGCCGCCACCCCCGACACCCCGGCCGCCGAGGACCACGCCACGGTGGCCCGGCTGCGGGCGGCCGGCGCGGTGGTCGTGGGCCTGACGAACGTGCCCGAGCTGTGCGTCTTCGGCACCACCGAGGGCGTGTACGGCACCGCCCGCAATCCGTGGGACACCTCCCGCACGGCGGGCGGCTCCTCCGGCGGCAGCGCGGCCGCGGTGGCCGCGGGCCTGGTACCGGTCGCGCTCGGCAACGACGGCATGGGGTCGCTGCGCATCCCGGCCGCGAACTGCGGACTGGTCACGCTGAAGCCGGGGCACGGCGTGGTGCCGGCCGGGATCGGCAACGGCGACTGGTTCGGCATGGCGGAGAACGGCGCGCTGGCCACGACGGTCGAGGACCTGCGGCTGGTGCTGGGCGTGCTGGCGGCCTCCGCCGTCCCGGCCGCGGACGGGGCACCGCGCCGGCGGATCGCCGCGGCCGTGCGCAGTCCGCTCGCCGGGGTGAGCGTGAGCGGACCGTATACGACCGCGGTCCGGGAGGCGGCCGGGGAGCTCACGCGGGCCGGTCACCAGGTACGGCGGGCCGAGCCGCCGTATCCCCTCTCGCTGGGCGTGACCGCGCTGCGGCACTGGACGGCCGGGACCGCGGTGGACGCCGAGGGCCTGGACCGGGCGCGGCTGGCCCGGCGGACCCGGGTGCACGCGGCGGTGGGACGCCGGTTCGTCCGCTCGGTGCGCACCGGGGACAGCCGCGAGCGCCTGAGCGCCCGCCTGACGCCCTTCTTCACCGAGTATGACGCCCTGCTCACCCCGGCCCTGGCCCGGCGCTCCCCCGCGGCCGGCCCGTGGCACGAACGCGGCTGGCTGCGCAATGTGCTGGTCAACACCGCGTACTCCCCGTTCACCCCGCCCTGGAACCTGACCGGCTGGCCCGCGATGTCGGTCCCGTTCGGCACCCTTCCCTCGGGTGCCCCCTGTGCCGTGCAGCTGGTGGGCCGGCCGGGCTCGGAGTCCGTGCTGCTGGAGCTGGCGGAGGAACTGCAGGCGCTGCGTCCCTGGCGGCGGACGGCGCCGGTGGACTGACCCTCAGCCCGGCTGTTCCAGCGAGCGGTACATGATGTGCAGGCCCACCCAGCCGTGCCGGGGGTGTTCGAAGGCCTCCGGCACCGTGCCGAGGACGGTGAAGCCGAGGGAGGTCCAGAGCTGGACGGCGGGGTTGGTCTCGACCACGGCGTTGAACACCATCGCGCGGTAGCCGTGGGCCCTGGCCTCCGCGAGGACGTGTTCGGCGAGGGCGCGGCCGATGCCCTGGCCGGTGCGCTCGGGGTCGACCATGAAGCCGGCGTTGGCGACGCGGGCCGCGGGACCGCCGTAGTTGGGGGTGAGGTAGGCCGAGCCGACCACGGCTCCGGTGGCGTCCTCGGCGACGTACACACGCTTGGCCGGGTTCATCCAGAGCGCGCGGGCGTCGTCCTCGGAGGTGCCGGGGTCCCAGGCGTAGGTTTCGGCGGCGGCGACGATCCGGTGCCAGAAAGGCCAGATCCGCGGCCAGTCCTCGGCCACGGCTTGTCTGATCAGCATGGGCGTGAGTCTGTCAGGTCACGCCCATGCGTGCGGCGCTCGCCAAGGGCCCGGCCCGGGGGTCAGTCCACGCTGGGCAGGATGTGGGGTTCGGCGAGGTCGTCCTCGTAGCCCGCCAGGCGGATCGGGGCGGACCGGGCCCACACGTCGAGGCTGCCGAGTTCTCCGGGCCGCCGGTGCGCACGCTCCGTGCGTTCCTTGGGGCGCTGGTCGCGATTCGTCTTCTCCGGTGTCACCGCGCACTCCTTATGTGTCGGTCACCCTCGGGGGCTTGCCGGACAGCCTGCGCTCCGGCGCTCGGCGCCCGCTCGGGTCTGGATGGAAGGCCAGTTCGGACGCGGTGGCGCCGGTACGGACGTCTGGGTCTGGGTGGGACCCGGTACTGCTGCCCGTCCCCTCCAGAGTACCCAAATGAGCGGGCTCCCGCTCGATCGGGAGTGCAAACAAGGTGTAACTATCAGAAGTCGTTTCGCCCCCCAATACCTCCTAATATGCGGCCATTTACCATGCGGCGCATCACCCGGCCGTCCGGCGATTCACCCAGTCGGGCTACATGCGGCGCAGTTCAGGTGCCGTTGGCCGGGGCGCAAGCTCGCCATGATCTGCTGCTCTGCGGCAACGGCAGTCTCGCGGGAGGACTGACGCATGGAGCTTCGCAGCGTCGAGGAGCTGATGGATCTGCTGTACGCCGGCCGGCACCAGCACGCGCTGAGATGCGCCGCGCTGCTGCGCCGCAGCCGCCCCGCCGACAAGGAGCTCCAGGTGGCGGGGCTGGTGCAGGGCATCGGGCCGGTGCTGTGCCCGGGCGACGGGTCGGACCGGCCGCTCCGTACGGCCGAGGCGGTGCGCTCCCTGCTCGGGGAGCGGGTGTTCCGGCTGGTGCGCGGGGACGCGGGCCCGGCCGACGACGATCTGCTGCGGCTGCGCCAGGCCGACGAGGAGAGCCGTGCGGCGGGCTTCGACGCCGGCGTCCTGGAGGACTGGCGCACGGTGCTGGAGCTGGTCGCGGCCCGCAACTCCCGGCTCGGGGCCGTCGACTGACACCCTGGGCGGAGCCGTCCGTCGCCCGACAGGCCGTACCGGAAGTGACCGCGCAGCCATGAAGAACGCGTCACCTGCGCACCGGGCACCCCGGCACGACCGTCCCGCCGGGAAAGGGACGGTCGCACCGCCCACCGCCTGGGGCGCCGGTCACCACTTGCCGGGCGCGTAGTCCTTCAGGAAGACGCCGTACAGGTCCTCGCCCGCCTCGCCGCGCACGATCGGGTCGTAGACGCGGGCCGCGCCGTCGACCAGGTCGAGGGGGGCGTGGAAGCCGGCCTCGGCGAGGCGCAGCTTGTCGTAGTGCGGGCGCTCGTCGGTGATCCAGCCGGTGTCCACGGAGGTCATCAGGATGCCGTCGGTCTCGAACATCTCCGTCGCGCTGGTCCGCGTGACCATGTTCATGGCGGCCTTCGCGGCGTTGGTGTTCGGGTGCCCGGCGCCCTTGTAGCCGCGGTTGAACACGCCTTCCATCGCGGAGACGTTGACGACGTAGGCGCGTCCGCTGGCGGCCTTCTTCGCGGCGTCGGCCATGGCCGGGCGCAGCGTGCTGATGAGGATGAACGGCGCCGTGTAGTTGCACAGCTGGGTCTCCAGCAGCTCCACCGGGGAGATCTGCTCGATGGTCTGCACCCAGGTGTTGCTGTCGACGACGTCGGGGACAAGGCCGCCGGCGTCGATGGCGGTGCCGTCCAGGTGCCGGGCGACGCTGGCGTTGCCCGCGACGAGGGCGAGGTCGGCGACCTTCTGGGCGTCCAGGCCGCTGGTGCCGACGGGCAGTGCGGCGATGCCGTCGACGGCGCCGGAGTTGAAGGCGCCGATGACGTGGTGGGCGGGGAGCTCACCGGCGGGCAGGGGCGCGCTCTCGCCCTCGACCAGGGCGGCGTACGCGGAGGGCAGGCGGCGTACGGTCTGGGTCGCGTTGTTGATCAGGATGTCGAGCGGGCCCGCCTCGGCGACCTGCTCGCCCAGGGCCACGGCCTGCGCCGGGTCGCGCAGGTCGATCCCGACGACCTCGAGCCGGTGCAGCCAGTCCGCCGAGTCGTCCATGGCCTTGAAACGGCGGATGGCGTCCTTCGGGAACCGGGTGGTGATGGTGGTGTGCGCGCCGTCGCGCAGCAGCCGCAGCGCGATGTACATGCCGATCTTGGCGCGGCCGCCGGTGAGCAGGGCGCGCTTTCCGGTGAGGTCGGTGCGGGCGTCCCGCTTGGCGCGGTTCTCGGCGGCGCACTTCTGGCAGAGCTGGTGGTAGAAGTAGTCGACCTCGACGTAGCGCTGCTTGCAGGTGTAGCAGGAGCGGGGGCGCTGGAGTATGCCCGCGATCCTGCCCGGCTCGACCTTGGAGGAGGGCAGGATGCCCTCGGTCTCGTCGTCGATGCGCTCGGCGGAGCCGGTCGCGGTGGCCTCGGTGACCGCCTTGTCGTGGGCGGTCTTGGCGGCCCGGCGCTCCTGGCGGCGGCGCTGCTTGACCGTGCGGTAGATGTGCGAGGTGGCCCGGCGCACCTTGATCGCGTCCGGGTGGTCGACCTCGAGCCGGTCGAGCTCCTCGAGCACGCTGAGGCAGACGGCCAGCCGCTCCGGGTCGATGCCGGGGCCGTACACGACCTCGTCCATGGCCGTGGGGCCGTCCTCTGTCACCGTCATCGCGCTGCCGCTTCCCTGATCACCCGCGCAGCGCTCCCACTCGCGCCCGCTTTCGAACGGGGAATCTTACGGAGCGCACAGGCTCACCGCCAAACCCGACCGAACCCTCAGCGAAGCCACGCCCCGCCACCCCGCCTCGGCCGCACGCCCTCGGCGCGGACCACCGCCCTGCACACACCACCGAGCCGCCGAGCGAATCCGGCTCCTCCCCTGCCTGCCGCCCCGACAACCGGAGACCGTCCTGCCCTGCGGGTGCCACAGCCCCGCCCGACACCCCAGGCCCGCTCGCCTCCCGCCGCCGGCGGAGACGCGGTTGCCATGCGGGTGGACGGTGATGAGGCCGGCTCCAGGGGTGGGTGCAGATACGGTTCGCGGGCGGATGGCCCGCGCACGGCAAGGCAGTGCACGGGCAAGGCAGCGCGCGGACGAGGCAGCGCGCCGACAAGGCAGCGCGCGGACGAGGCCAGAGCCGCCGCCGGCGCATCCACCGCCCCCGCCCACGGCCCCGCGGCCGCCGACGGCGAATCCGCCCCACAGGGGCCACCCGCACCCGACGACGAAAGCCGCACGGGTGGGCGGGCGGGCATCCCCACCCCGGACCCCCACCCCGTCACACGCCACACGCGTCCAACAGCACCGCCACCTCCGCCGACACCGCGTGAGCGAACCGCTCCAGGTCCGGCACAGCCTCCGCATCGGCGACCAGCCCATAGTGCACGCGCCCGCGATACGTGGAGATGGCCACCGCCAGCGACTGCCCCGGCGCGAGCGGCGCCAGCGGATACACCTCCCGCAGCTCGTGGCCGCCGAGCCGCAGCCCCAGCCCCGGCAGCGGCACGCTGGTGACGAGGATGTCGAACCACAGCCGGGCGGCCTGGCCGACCAGCGGTCCACCGAGCCGGTGCCCCAGCGCCGGTACGTGATCGGCCAGCAGCGCCACCGCACCGGCACCCCGGTTCGGCCCCGCGTCCTTGTTGCGGACCATCGCGGAGCGCACCGCACCCAGCCGGCCGAGCGGATCCGGCTCGTCGACCGGGAGCCGTATCAGATATCCGGAGAGCCGGTTGCCCTGTGGGTGCGCGGTGCGCGGACGCCGCCGGGAGACGGGGATGAGGGCGCGCGGCGCCACCCCGTTCGTGCTGTCGCCGCGTTCCTCCAGCCAGCGCCGCAGCGCCCCGGCGACGACGGCGATCAGCACGTCGTTGACGGTGCCGCCGGCGGTCTTGCGCACCCGGTGCACGTCGTCGAGGTCGAACACGACCCCGGCGGTGCGGCGGGTGCCGCTCGGCGCGGAGGTCAGCGCGGACGTGGGCCGCATGCCGAGGGTGGAGCGGGCGAGGGAGGCGCCGATGTCCAGGGCCCGCCCCACGTCGGACAGCGCCCCCTTGACCAGCTCGGGGACGAGCCCGGGCAGCTTGCGGATGTCGGGCAGCAGCCCGCGCGGCGGCTCGATGGCGCGGGGCGCCCGCTCGGGCAGGTCCACCGGGTCCAGGATGCCGGCGGCGAGCTTCAGCGCCCGCAGCCCGTCGGCGAGGGCGTGGTGGAACTTGAACAGCACGGCGAACGACATGCCGTCCTCGCCGGGCAGCACATGCGCCTCCCACGGCGGCCGGCCGCGTTCCAGCGGGCGCTCCATGAGCCGGCCGGCGACGGCGTGGAAGTCGGCGGTCGGGGCGTGCAGCCGTACGTGGTTGAGCGGGTCGAAGTCCGGATCCGGCTCCCGGGTGGCGCCGCCGAAGGCGAGCGGCTGCCACACGTCGCGGATGCGCAGGCGCAGGCCGGGCACGGCGGCGGCGCGGGCGGCGAGCAGGTCGGCGGCGTGGGCACCGGCGGTGGGCGAGTGCGCGCCGAAGACGCCGAGCGCGCCGAGGTGCATCGGATGCCGGTCGGACTCGATGTTCCAGAACGCCAGGTCGAGTGGAGCGAGCAGGTGGGAAGTCAAGGGCGTGCCTCACGTCGACGACGGGTGGATCTGCAGTCACTCGCAGTCAATCTCTGTCACCCGATTACGGTCAAGTACGATCAGGCTACGCTCAGTTAACAGAAGATTAAGTCCCGCCCCTGTGACCAGGGCGGGACCTAGAGTTATGTGAGGTCACTTCAGGACCGGCTGTGCCGCCCCGGGTGACGTACCCCACTCAGACGGGCGCGGGCCGACCGTGAACGCGAGGGAGCGCAGGGAGCGCAGCGCACCCGTCGTCAGATAGGTCCGCCCGTGCGGGGTTCCGTCGGTGCGGACGCTCTGGATGTACCGGTCGGCGGCGGAGGTGCCCGGCGCGGTGACGGTGAGCCGGCCGCTCGGCCAGTACCGGCGGTCCAGGGTGAGGTCGACGCGGTCGAAGACCGGCGTGGACAGGCCCCAGGTGCCGTACCCGGGCTGGATCGGGAAGAGCCCGATGGACGACAGCACGTTCCACGCGGACATCGTGCCCAGGTCGTCGTTGCCGGTGATGCCGGTGGGCCCGTCGGTGAAGAGGGTCAGGGCGGCGTGCACCACGTCGGTGGTCTTCCACGGCTGGCCGGTGGCCAGATAGGTGTAGGGGGCGATGAGGTCGGGCTCGTTCATCGGGTTGTACTTGTCGGCGTTGTAGTACGCGTACGCGTCGCCGTGCACCCACACCTCGCGGGCCGTCCTCGCGGGGTCGGCGAGCAGCCTGTCGTAGGCGAAGAAGGAGTCCAGCCGGTCGTTGGCGGCGCGCTCGCCGCCGATGAGCCGCACCATGCCGGGCACGTCCTGCGGCACGAGCCACTGGTACTGCCAGGCGGTGCCCTCGTGGAAGCCGGTGCCACGCGCCGGGTCGGCCGAGCCGGTGAAGGCGCCGGATGCGTCGCGGGCGCGGAAGAAGCCGGTCGTGGGGTCGAAGATGTTCCGGTAGCTCTGCGCCCGTGCCGCGTAGCGGGCGGCGTCGGCGTGATGGCCGAGGCCGCGCGCCATCTGGGCCAGCATGGCGTCGGCGAGCGCGTACTCCAGTGTGACGGACGCGCCGTGGTGGTAGTCGGAGTCGCCCATCTTGGCGAGCGGGCGGTCCTGGTCGAAGGGGGCGAAGCCCTGCGCGAGGTACTCGGTGTTGGCCTCCCGGCCGATGCCCGGGTACGCGGCCGGGGGCACGCCGTCGGCGTTCTTCTTCAGCGCACGGTAGGTCCGCTCCTCGAAGCCCTTGAGCAGCCCCGTGTGGTACGCCGTGGTCAGGAAGGGGGTGACGGGGTCGCCGCTCATGACGTTCGTCTCGACGGGGCCGTACCCCCACTTGGGCAGCCAGCCGCCGTCCTCGTCGATCGCGAGGACCGAGCGGGCCATGTCCCGTGCCTCGCGCGGCGCGAGGAGCGCGAGCAGCTGGGCCTGGGTGCGGTAGGTGTCCCACAGCGACCAGTTCTGGTAGTAGGTGAAGTCCTGGGCGCTGTGGACACGGCGGTCCCAGCCGAAGTAGCGGCCGTCGGCGTCGCTGCCGACGTTCGGCGCGAGGAAGGACCGGTACAGCGAGGAGTAGAAGGTCCGCCGCAGTGTGCCGGTGCCGCCCTGGACGCGGACGGCGGCGAGCCGCCTCTCCCACTCCTCGCGGGCCCGCTCGCGCACCGCGTCGAAGGTCCGGCCGCCCTCGGCGGCCAGATTCCCTGCCGCGCCGCGTGCGTCGACGTACGACATCGCGGTGGTCGCCTCGACCGTACGGTCCCTGGTCGCGTCGAAGCGGACGTAGGCGCCGCCGCGCCCGCTGCGGGAGCCGGGGGCGAGGGTCGCGCCGTCCCACGTGCCGTACGCGGTGAAGGGCCGGCTGAAGCGGGTGACGGTGTAGACCGTGTAGGGGCCGGTGTCCCGGCAGAAGCCGTGGCCGGTGATCTCGGTGCGCACGGTGTGGTCGTCGAGGATCTCGACGCTGCTGGAGACGCCCTTGTGCAGCGACTGGGCCGCGTTCAGCAGGACGTTGGCCTTGTCGGTGGCGGGGAAGGTGTAGCGCTGCACGCCGGTGCGCTCGGTCGCGGTCAGCTCGGCACGGATGCCGGAGGAGAGGCCGACCCGGTAGTAGCCGGGGCTCGCCGTCTCGTCCTGGTGCGAGAAGCCGGCCGCGTACCGGGTGTAGTCCGTCTGTGTGACCTCGCCGGTGGTGGGCAGCACGGGCAGGTCGCCGCCGATGCGGCAGCCGACGCCCGAGAGATGGACCAGGGAGAAGCCGCGGATGCGGTTCTGCGTGTAGTCGTAGCCGGTGTTGTGCCCGGTGTCCGGGGAGAGCTGCACCATGCCGAAGGGCACGGCCGCGCCGGGGAAGGTGTTGCCCTCGTCCTGGGTCCCGATGAACGGGTTGACCAGGTCGGTGAGGTGGCCGTCGGTCCGCTCGGCGGCCCGTGCGGCGGGGGTGGCGATCAGCGTGGACGCTGCCATCACCCCGGCCAGGCACAGCCTCGTACGCCGGGTCCCTCTCATGTCGCATGACCTCCGCAGGTTCGACATCGATGTCTGCATCCTGAAGGTCGAACGACTCAGAACCGGGCAAGGTACGGTTATCGGGCGAACGCGTCGCGCCGTGCACCGGCCGGACGATGACGGTTCGTCAGAGGGGCGGCTCGAAGCTCCGTGGCTGCGCGCCGAGCCAGGTCGCGGGTGGAGGCCGCCGGAACGCGAGCGCGGGAGCGGCGGACATGCGCAGCCCCTAACCCGCGGGCGGGTCCCAGGGGTGTGGGGCGGGTGCGGCGTCCTCGGCCTCGATCAGGTCCTCGGCCATGGCGTCCAGTTCCCGCCGCCCGTACTCCGTGAGGAAGGCGAACAGGGCCCCGCAGTCGCGGCAGGCACGCCCGAGGCCGGCCTCGAACTCCGGCCGGGGCTTGAAGAATCCCGGCCGGCGGAACCTCAGCCGCAGCCGCTCGAACGACCGCTCCCCCGAGCTGAGCTCACCGACCGGGCTCAGCCGGCCGGAGCCGCATATCGCACATCGCATGCGGCGGACCCTATCCCTAGGGCACCCGCTGTCCCTTCCCCAGGGCGATCACCCCGCCCTTGGACACGGTGTACAGCTCCGCGTCCCGCTCCGGGTTGACGCCGATGGTGGCGCCGGGCGGGACCTCGACGTTCTTGTCCAGGACGGCGCCGCGGACCACCGCGCCCCGGCCGATGCGCACGTTGTCGTGCAGCACCGAGCCCTGGACCACCGCGCCCGGGTCGACCCGTACCCCCGGGGAGAGGACCGACCGGGTGACCTGACCGCGGATCAGGCAGCCCGCGCTGATGATGGACTCGCTCGCGATGCCGCCCGCGTTGAAGCGGGCCGGGGAGAGCTGGTACGAGTGCGTGTAGATGGGCCACTGACGGTTGTACAGGTTGAACGCCGGGCGCTCGGCGATGAGGTCCATGTGGGCCTCGTAGTAGGCGTCCAGGGTGCCCACGTCCCGCCAGTACCCCTGGTCGCGGGTGGTCTCGCCGGGCACGTGGTTCTCGCCGAAGTCGTACAGCTGGGCCTCGCCGCGCACGGTGAGCTGGGGCAGGATCGAGCCGCCCATGTCGTGCAGGGAACTCTCGTCCTCGGCGTCCCGGTGCAGCGCCTCGATCAGCGCCTTGGTGGTGAAGATGTAGTTCCCCATCGAGGCGAACACGGTCTCCGGGTCGTCCGGCAGTCCCGGCGGGTCCGCGGGCTTCTCCAGGAAACGCCGCACCGTACGGCCGTCCGAGCCCGGGGTGATCACCCCGAAGGACGAGGACTCCACGCGCGGCACCTGGATGCCGGCCACCGTCACGCCCGCCCCACCGTCGATGTGCTGGGCGAGCATCTGGCGCGGATCCATGCGGTAGACGTGGTCGGCGCCGAACACGGCCACGTACTCGGGCTGTTCGTCGTGGACCAGGTTCAGCGACTGCAGGATCGCGTCGGCGCTGCCCAGGTACCAGCGCGGGCCGAGGCGCTGCTGGGCCGGGACCGGTGTGACGTAGTTGCCGAGCAGGCTGGACATCCGCCAGGTGGTGGTGATGTGCCGGTCCAGCGAGTGCGACTTGTACTGGGTCAGCACACAGATCCGCAGCACGTCGGCGTTGACCAGGTTGGACAGCACGAAGTCGACGAGGCGGTAGGTGCCGCCGAACGTGACGGCTGGTTTGGCGCGGTCGGCGGTCAGCGGCATCAGGCGTTTGCCTTCCCCGCCCGCCAGTACGATCCCGAGTACGGAAGGCCCTCCACGACGCATGGCCGCTCCCCTCACCCTGGTTCCACCATGGATGCCCCGAGCACACGGGACTAAGCCTGCTTGAGGACCTCCTCGTAGAGCGCGGCCGTGCGCCGGGCCACCGCGTCCCAGCCGAACTCCCCCACCGCGCGCTCCCGTCCGGCCTCCCCCATCCGCCGGGCCGCCTCCGGGTCGCCGAGCACGGTGTCCAGCGCACGGGCGAGGCCCGCCTCGAACGCGTCGTCCACGTCGACCAGGAGGCCCGTACGACCGTCGTCCACGACCTCCGGGATCCCGCCGACCCGGGAGGCCACGACCGGGGTGCCGCAGGCCATCGCCTCCAGGTTGACGATGCCGAGGGGTTCGTACACCGAGGGGCAGGCGAACACGGCGGCCCGGGTGAGGAGTTGGATCACCTCGGGGCGCGGCAGCATCTGCGGGATCCAGAAGACCCCGGCACGGGCCCGGCTCAGCTCCTCGAACAGCTCCCGGAACTCCCGGTCGATCTCCGGGGTGTCGGGGGCGCCCGCGCACAGCACGACCTGGACGCCCGGGTCGATGTCCCGTGCCGCGCGCAGCAGATGGGGCACGCCCTTCTGGCGGGTGATCCGGCCGACGAACAGGACGTACGGGCGGGCGGGGTCGATGCCGTGCCGGGTGAGGGCGTCGGTGCCGTGGTCGGGGCGGTACAGGCGGGTGTCGATGCCGTTGTGCACGACGTGCACGGCGGCCGGGTCGAGCGCCGGGTAGCAGGCGAGGATGTCCTCGCGCATGGCGCCGGACACGGCGATCACCGCGTCGGCGGCCTCGATCGCGGCGCGTTCGGCCCAGCCCGACAGCGCGTACCCGCCGCCCAGTTGCTCGGCCTTCCAGGGCCGCAGCGGCTCCAGCGAGTGCGCGGTGACCACGTGCGGGACGCCGTACAGGAGCTTGGCGACGTGGCCGGCGAGGTTCGCGTACCACGTGTGGGAGTGGACGAGTTCGCGGCCTTCGAGGGCGGCGGCGATGGACAGGTCCACGGAGAAGGTCCGCAGCGCGTCGTTGGTCCCGTCGAGGACGGACCAGGGGCGGTGGCGTACGACGCCGACGCCGCGGCCCTCGCCCCAGCAGTGCACCTCCAGGTCCACCAGCGAGGCCAGCTCCCGGGCCAGGAACTCCACGTGGACACCGGCGCCGCCGTACACGTCCGGGGGGTACTCCCGGGTCAGCAGTCCCACTCGCACCCGACAACCCCCTTGTACCGGTGGCAGGTTCCCTTCATGGTCACCCAGAAGCGGCCCCTGGGGAAGAGCGCGGCGGCCGGGTGAAGCAGCAGTCGCCGCAGACCCCGCCGCCGGGCACCCGGTAGTACAGGCAGCAGCTGCGGCGGCGGAAGGCGGTGCCGGTGCGGGTGCCGGTCGTGCGCAGGAGGGGGTGGGCGAAGAGTTCGTCCGTCAGGGCGCGGGCCCGGCCGGCCAGGTCGGTACGGCCGTGGGCGCGGGCCCAGCGGTCCACTTCGCGGGCCGCCCCGGCGAGCGCGGAGCCGGCGTTGCCCCACAGCAGTCCGGGCGCGCTGCCGTATCCGGCCCTCAGCGCCTCGGTGAGGGGTTCCAGGTGTCCGTGCAGCACGGCGGCGGCCAGGCCGGCGGCGTCGCCGGGCAGCGGGCGCAGCTCGGTCAGGCACAGGTCGTCCGGGGCGCCGGCGAGCGGGTCCCAGCGCAGCAGGCGCGGGTCGAGGTCGGGCAGCCGGCCGTACCGGACGGCGCAGCCGAGGGCCGCCGACCACAGCCGGGCGGCCAGGCCCTGGTGGGCGATGGAGGCGGCCACGCGTGGCTCGCTGGTGCCCAGCCGCTCCGCGACCACGGCCACCCGCGCGGCCAACGCGTCCGGCGTCACCCGTGCGTAGGCCTCGGCGAGGGTCGGCAGCCGCCCGGGATCCGGTCGGCCGGTGACCGGGTCCGGGCCGGGGACCGTACGCAGGACGAAGAAGCCGCCGAGCGGGCGGAGGGCGGCGAGAGCGGGGTCGAGGTCCACGGACAGTACTGGTATCAGGCGCGTTCCCGGCTCCGGACACGAGGTGTCGGCCTTCCGTCACCCGTCGCGAGGATGATCGCGCGGCTGGTGTACTCCATCGGCAGTAGGACGCATTGCGTGCTCAGGGACGACGACGGGAAGAGCGCGGCCGGGCAGAGTGTTGGCCATGGAAGCCGACCGTACGCCGCGCCGGGCTCAGGGCCCCCGCCGCCCGCACTGGAGACGCCGATGAGCGCACTCGCGTTGTCCGTGCTGCTGTCGTTCGTGTCGGCCCTCGCCTACGCGGCCGGCGCGATCGTGCAGGAGCAGGTGGCGGTCTCCGCTCCGGGCAGCGCGTACCTCCCGCTGCGGCGGCCCGGCTGGTGGGCGGCCATGGCGCTCAACGGTCTCGGTGGCGTGCTGCACGTGGTGGCGCTGGCCTGCGGCCCGCTCAGCCTGGTCCAGCCGCTCGGCGCGCTGACCATCGTCTTCGCCCTGCCGTTGGCGGCGCTGTGGGTGGGCCGCAGGGCCGGAGCGACCGCCTGGCGCGGCGCGGTCATGGCCACCGTGGGCCTCGCCGGGCTGCTGGCCCTGGTCGGTTCCTCCGGCGGCCACGCGCTCGATGCGGCCCAGCGGGTGGCGATGGCGCTGGTCACCGGCGGCGCGGTGGTGGCGCTGATGGGCGCAGGCCGGGCCGCGCACCGGCACCCGGCGGTGCGCAGCGTGCTGCTCGCCACCGCCTCCGGCATCGCGTTCGGCATGTCGTCGGTGTTCACCAAGACCGTCGCCGTCGACTGGACGCACGGCGTCGACCTGGACGAGCTGCCGTCCCTCGCGGTGATCGCCCTGTTCGCCGTCGCGGGTGTCCTGCTGTCCCAGGCCTCCTACCGGGGCGGCGGCCTCGCCGCCCCGCTGGCGACGCTCACGGTGGTCAATCCGGTGCTGGCGGCCGCCGTCGGCATCCTGATGTTCGGCGAGACGTTCCGCTACGGCGGCGAGGGCACCGCGCTCGCCGTGGGCTGCGGGGTGGTGGCGGCGGGTGGTCTGATCATGCTGACGACCGAGCGGATCGAGCGCGCCGAGCCGCCCGCCCCGCCGGACGGCGGCCCGGAGCCGGTCCTCGCCGCGGACGCGTTCCCCGTCATGCCCCAGCAGCGAGGGGCGGCCGCCGCGGCCGAGCCGGAGCGGGGCGGGCTCCCCGGGGCCGGCGGCGCGTCCGGCGCGCCGGTGCCGCGGGAGCCGTTCGTGCCGGGCCCGGCCGGCTGCCTCATGCCGGGACCGGTCCCCGGCGGGGAGGGCGGCGGCGAACCGCCGGACCTCCGCGCGCTGTCCGCGTCGTACCTCGCGCTGCCCGCGATCGTCGGGGCACCCCTGCCGGCCCTGGACGACCGGCCCGGTTCGTGCGTCAGATCCTGACGCCGCCGGCCCGCAGATAGGCGAGCGGGTCGATGTCCGTTCCGAACTCCGGTCCGGTCCGCACCTCGAAGTGCAGGTGCGGACCGGTGACGTTCCCGGTGGCTCCGGAACGGCCGATGCGCCCGCCCGTGGCGACGTCCTGCCCGGTCCGCACCGAGATGGCCGACAGGTGGCCGTACTGGGTGTAGCGGCCGTCGGCGTGCCGGATCACCACCTGGTAGCCGTACGCGCCGCCCCATCCCGCGTCCACCACCTGCCCGGCCTCCGCGGCCCGCACGGAGGTGCCGGTCGGCACGAGGAAGTCGACCCCGGTGTGGTAGCCCTTCGACCAGTGCGAGCCGGCCACGCGGTAGCCGGTGCCGATGGGCGCGTCGACGGGGGCGACGAGCGTACGGCCGGTGCTCCTGGTGTTCTTGCCCCGGTGCGGTGCGGTCCGGTGCGGTGCGGTCCGGTGCTCCGAAGTGGCTTTCCTCTCAGGCGCGTTCGGGGACTTCCGGGAGCTGGTCCCGGTGGCGGCCGCGCCGCGCAGGCTGAGCCGCTGGCCCGGCAGGATCAGGTCGGGATCGGCGCCGATCGTCCGGCGGTTGCCGGCGTAGAGCGCGTGCCAGCCGCCGTGGACGTGGTGCTCGTCGGCGATCTGGGAGAGGGTGTCACCGCGCACCACCGTGTACATCTCGGCCCGGCCCGCGCGGGACTGCGGCGTGGTGTGCGCCTGTACGTCCTCCAGCGCGGCGCTCCTCGCGGGGCGCGCGCCGGCGCTCCTCGCGGGGCGCGTGCTGGTGCTGTCGGTGTGCGCGCCGGGGTCGGCGTCTCCCCGGGTCAGCCCCGCCCGCACCGAGCAGACCGGCCAGGCGCCCGGCCCCTGCCCGTCGAGGACCCGCTCGGCGACGGCGATCTGCTGCTGCCTGGTGGCGAGGTCGGCGCGCGGGGCGTACCGGGTGCCGCCGTACGCCTCCCAGGTGGACTGGGTGAACTGCAGCCCGCCGTAGTAGCCGTTGCCCGTGTTGATGCTCCAGTTTCCGCTGGACTCGCAGGCGGCGACCGTGTTCCAGGTGCTGGGGTCGGCCGCGTCGGCGGTGCCGGCGGCGACCAGCGGGATCGCGAGGCCGGCGCCGCCCGCCGTGACGGTGAGTGAGGCGCGGTTGATCCTGTTCGGCTGGTACCGGCGATGCCGGCCGCGTACGGCCATGTCCGAATTCCCCTCGGCATGCGTCAGGAGGGGCCAAAAGTAAGTGCCGCGAACAGGCCATGACAAGACGGAAATCCGGCCTCTCACACCACTCAAGTGGCCGGGAACGGACCTTCGTTGACCGGCTTGCGCGAAGACTGAGGCTTCGGCGGGCCTGGACTCGTACTGAGGGTGTGGCGGGTCGGATGTGCGCTCGCCGGAGCGGCACGTCAGGATGGGCGAGGAGCCGTACGGACGGAGCCGTAGTCACTAGGCAGCCAGGGAGCAGGCGGTATGAGCACTTCAGCGCAGATCGGTGTCACGGGCCTCGCGGTCATGGGCCGCAACCTCGCCCGGAACTTCGCCCGCAACGGCTACACGGTCGCCGTGCACAACCGTACGTCGTCGCGGACCAAGGCGCTGGTGGAGGAGTTCGGGCACGAGGGCGACTTCATCGGGACCGAGACCGCGGAGGAGTTCGTGGCGGCGCTGGAGCGCCCGCGCCGCCTGGTGATCATGGTGAAGGCGGGCGAGCCGACGGACGCGGTGATCCAGGAGTTCGCGCCGCTCCTCGAACCCGGCGACATGATCATCGACGGCGGCAACGCGCACTTCGCGGACACCCGGCGCCGCGAGCGGGAGCTGCGCGAGCGGCACGGCATCCATTTCGTGGGCATGGGCGTCTCCGGCGGCGAGGAGGGCGCCCTGCACGGGCCCAGCATCATGCCGGGAGGCCCGCGCGAGTCGTACGACTCCCTCGGCCCGATGCTGGAGAAGATCTCCGCGAAGGCCGCGGACGGCGCGCCCTGCGTGACGCACGTGGGCCCCGACGGCGCCGGGCACTTCGTGAAGATGGTCCACAACGGCATCGAGTACGCGGACATGCAGCTGATCGGCGAGGCCTACCAGCTGCTGCGCGATGTCGCCGGCTACTCCCCCGCGGAGATCGCGGAGATCTTCCGCACGTGGAACACGGGCCGTCTCGACTCGTACCTGATCGAGATCACGGCGGAGGTGCTGTCCCACGTGGACGCGGCGACGGGCAAGCCCTTCGTGGACGTGGTCGTCGACCAGGCCGAGCAGAAGGGCACCGGCCGCTGGACCGTCCAGATCGCGCTGGACCTGGGCGTGCCGGTGTCCGGCATCGCCGAGGCCGTCTTCGCGCGCTCGCTGTCCGGGCACGCGAAGCTCCGCGAGGCCTCCCAGGGGCTGGCGGGCCCGAAGGCGGCGCCGCTGGGCAAGGAGGAGGCGGCCGCCTTCGCGGACCGGGTGGAGCAGGCGCTGTACGCGTCCAAGATCGTCTCGTACACGCAGGGCTTCCACGAGATCGCCGCGGGCAGCGAGGAGTACGGCTGGGACATCGACCTCGGCGCGGTGTCCTCGATCTGGCGGGGCGGCTGCATCATCCGCGCCGCGTTCCTGGACCGCATCCGCGCCGCGTACGACGCCCGCGCCGATCTGCCGAGCCTGCTGTCGGACGAGACCTTCGCACGCGAGATCGCCGACGCCCAGGACGACTGGCGGGAGGTGCTGATCGCCGCGACGCGGCAGGGGGTGCCGACGCCGGGCTTCGCGGCGGCGCTGGCGTACTACGACGCGTTGCGGGCGTCTCGCCTGCCGGCGGCTCTGACGCAGGGGCAGCGGGACTTCTTCGGGGCGCACACGTACCGGAGGGTGGACCGGGAGGGGGCGTTCCACACGTTGTGGGGTGGGGACCGGTCGGAGGTGTCCGCCTAAAGAGGTGTCCGCCCAAAGGGGTGGGAGGAACTGTCGCGACGCGGCTGCGGCTGCGTCGTGGCTCGTCGCGCAGTTCCTCGCGCCCCTCGCTGCCGCGCCCGGTGTCCTTCAGGTGAGGGGTGGGCCCGGTTCGGGGTTCGGAACCGGCTCCGGGCCCGGTGGGATGGGGGACGGTGAAGGTTCCGGGGGGCCGGGGGCCGGGGGCGCCGGGGGCGGCGTCGGGTCGGGGCCCGGCGGGGGCGGTGTCGGCTGGGGGCCCGGTTCGGGAGGCGGGACGGGGCTCGGGTAGGGGTCCGGCGGGGTGGGACCGGGACCCGGAGTCGGGCCCGGGGGGACCGGGTCGGGATGCGGGTTCGTCATGATGTCCTCCGGGCAGTCGCGGGACGTCGCCTCTGGACTACTCCCCCGCCTACCCGACCCCCGTACGGCCACTCACCCGACAGGACGAGCCGCCGCCGCCCGGCACGCTCCGGGCCCGGCACGCTCCGGGCCCGGTCCGCCGCGGCCTCTCGGTCAGGCCCGGACGGCCTGCGGGCTGCGCCGCTGGTCGGAGCCGGGTACCGGCTCGGACGGGTCGGCGCCGAGGGAGACGATCCGGTTACCGGCGTCGACATGCACGACGCGCGGCTTCAGCTCGCGCGCCTCGGCGTCGCTGACCTGGGCATAGCTGATGATGATCACCAGGTCCCCGGGATGCACGAGATGGGCGGCCGCCCCGTTGATCCCGATCACCCCGGACCCGCGCTCACCCTCGATGACGTACGTCTCCAGCCGGGCGCCGTTGGTGACGTCCACGATGTGCACCAGCTCGCCCGGCAGCAGGTCGGCGGCATCGAGCAGATCGGCGTCGATCGTCACCGATCCCACGTAGTGCAGGTCGGCCTGGGTGACGGTGGCGCGGTGGATCTTGGACTTGAACAGAGTACGCAGCACTTTGGACTCCTGGAAGACGGCTCCCTGCCTGCTTTGTGCAGGTCAAGGGCGGTCTTCACTCTACCGCTGGCGTGCGCCGGACTCGAAGACTGTGAGGAACATCGCTTCACTCCGAGGAGAAGGCTCCCTGCGTGCGCTTCCGGGCGAGCCGGACTGTTGTGAGGCCGCTGACCAAGCGTCTGTTCGGGCACCCGTCTCGGAGTGTGCGGGAACTGATGCTGATCAGATACTGACTTACCTGACGGTGCATCAGGCACATGAGGGCCATAGGGCGAGTGGGTGGTCCGGCGGATGCCGGTGACGCGGAGAGCTGCCGGATCGACGCATCCTCGCGGCGCCGGGGCCGGGCGGACAGTGACCGAGCGCAGGGGTGCCGACGCGGGCGGCCGACCGTCTGCCTGGTTCTGAGCCGACTTGACTTCGGCCTCCGGCACAGCAAGGCGTTGGGCACGCTTGGCATCTGTGGCCACCTGGTCCTGTGCGACCCGCTCCTCGGCCGGCTCGAGCCGCACCGCCTCTCTTCCGCGCTCCGCCTCCTCATAGGCGGCAGCCCGGGAGTGGGCGACCTGCCGCCGGTCCTCGGGGAAGCGAGCCGCGACGGGTCGACTCGCGTCCGGCAGTCGCCACCGGGGAGGGTGACCAGACACTCCAGCGACGAGGTGATCCGCTCCGCGGCGAGTACGTGTTCCTGCCGAGTCTCAGCGCGCCGCGTTGGCCGGCCAACCCCGCCGCATGAGTGGGCCGTTGGAACGGTACGAGGCGCGCGGCCGTCAGCCCCTACCGGCACATGCCACGTACAGGCCCGGCGTTTGGTGGGCAGGCGGATCCCGTCCGCCTCCACGGTGTCGTAGACGTACTGTGCCGCGGCGAACCCGCCCGCGGTGTCGACGTGATGGTCGTGCCGACGCAGGGGATGGTCGGGGCCGAAGGAGAAGTCCTGTTGGGTTCTGCGAGCAACGTGTTCCTGTCGGTCTCCTGCTCGGTCGTGCCAGAGGACCGTAGCCGAAGCGGCGTCAATGGTGCGGCCCGGCCCGCCGGCGGGGGTCGGTGAATGCCCGAGGGGTTGATTGCGCCTCCGAGGCCGATGCACAGCCACAGTCGGGCGATCCCGTGGTCCTCATCGGCCTGGCACCCTCGTGCGCTACCTGTCGCCTTCGTCCCCGCCGTCTTCGAAGACGAAGAGTGGTTTGGTGCCGTGCGCGGGCGCTTCTGCGAGTGAGACGGCTTCAGCGAAGCGTTCGAGCGGGAACGGCCGGCCCCGGGGGATGCTCAGCACCTCGTCGTCGACGAGACCCCGAACCCGGGACAGCGCGTGCAGTGCAATCTCGGGTGAGGCGGTCCCGAACCAGCGGTTCAGCCAGAAACCACGGACCGATTTCGTCTCGTAGATGACCGAGCGTGCCTGCAGCGGGATCGTCAGCGCCGCAGGATCGGTCTGCCGATGGGTCGAGAGCGCGCCGTAGACCACGAGTTCCCCTCCCGGAGCCAACGCCTGGGACACCTGAGCACCCACGGGACCCGCGACACAGTCGATGGCCTTCCGCACGCCGACCGGCCCCGCGATCTCAGCCACACGCCGAGACAGGTCCTCGTCCTCGGTGCAGATGACCTCGTCACCACCGAGCGCCTTGATCTCCTCAACGGCACCACGTCGTCGCACGACATTGATCGTGCGAACACCCAGATGCCTGGACAGCTGAATGACGAGCCGGCCCACGGTGGAGCCCGCGGCCGTCTGCAACAACCAGTCACCGGGCTGTACATCGAGTTCGCGCGTCACGAGAAGCAGCGCGGTCAACGGGTTGACGGCAAGTTGACAGGCACTGGAGTCGCTCAGCTGATCGCCGACCGGCAGAAGCCTTCGCGTGTCGGCAACGAGGTATTCCTGCCAGGTGCCGGCCACAGGGGCCCGGGGACCGCCGGTACCGCAGCAACCACCACGCGCTCACCTGCCTTCAGTCCCTCGGTGGCAGGGCCCAGGGCCTCGATACGGCCCACGCATTCCATGTGGCCCCCGACAACGGGGAACTCCGGGGTGAAACCGTAGCGGCCACGCAGCACGTGCAGATCACTGGCGTGAATCGGAGTCGCCTTCACACGGATCAGCGCCTGACCAGCCTCCGGCGTGAGCACGGGCCGGGATTCCAGCCGCAGGACATCGACGGGCTCGCCGGCCCTTACGGCCACGAGCGCGCGCATGGAGCGAGGCATGAGTGACCTTCCGTCTCAGCCCGAGGAACTCGGTGGGCAGTGCCGACAGGAGCGATGCTGAGACCGGCATCCTGGCTGTCATCGGAGCGCCCGAAGCCGCCTGGTCAGCCGCGGGCGAATTCGAGGAGGTCGGCATTGAACCGTTCCGCGAACTCGGGAACCATCGACAGACCGTGCGGAGCGCCCGAGTAGACTGTGAAGGTCACGTCCTTGACGAGCTGTGACGATTTCTCCGCGGAGGCCACGATGGGGACGATCTGGTCATCGTCGCCGTGAATGATCAGCGTGGGAATGTCGAACGTCTTCAGGTCCTCGGTGAGGTCGGTCTCCGAGAACGCCTTGACGCAGTCGTAGGCGGCCTTGATGCCGACCGTCATGCTCCAGAGCCAGAACTCGTCGCGCGTTCCCTGGGAGACGGCCGCTCCTTCACGGTTGGCGCCGTAGAAGGAGGCACTGAGGTCCTTGTAGAACTGGGAACGGTCCGTCAGCACGCCTTTCCTGATCTCGTCGAAGACCTCGATCGGCAGCCCCTCCGGATTCGCATCCGTCCTGAGCATCAACGGGGGGATCGCGCCCAGCAGGACCGCCTTGGCGACGCGGCCCGTGCCGTGACGGCCGATGTAACGCGTGACCTCTCCGCCACCGGTCGAGTGACCGACCAGGATCACGTTGCGGAGGTCGAGGGCCTCGATGACGGAGGCGAGATCCTCGGCGTACGTGTCGAGGTCGTTCCCCTTCCAGGGCTGGCCCGAGCGTCCGCCCCCGCGCCGGTCGTGGGCCACGGCCCGGAAGCCGTTGTCCGCCATCAGCATCAGCTGCGGATCCCACGCGTCCGCGATCAGCGGCCAGCCGTGGGAGAAGACCACCGGCTGACCCGATCCCCAGTCCTTGAAATAGATCTGCGTGCCGTCCTCGGCAGTGGCGAAGGCCATGATCGCCCCTCCAGCGCTTTTCCGGAAATTCCGCTTCATGAGAATTCAGCGCCCGGGCCGCAAGGGGAATGTCACGCCACGACCGGTAGCGGACGCAAAAGTCGACGGAGAGGCCGACAGCGGAAGCGGCCGATGAGCACGTCGTATCAGCCACGCTACTCGCAAAACCCCACTCCAGCGCGCCGGGGAACCCGCGGCGACTGGACCGGGAACGACGGGTGCGCGACGCCGGTGTGAACAAGCTCCGTACTCGGTCGTGCCCGCTCCCTGCTCCGGGCCCTCTGAAGGAGCAGCGGGCCCTCGAACGGCCCGTGGGGGCAGCGGCCGGTGGCAGGGATTGTTCCCGCGGCGGACCGCCCTCCCGGCCTCCTCCGTCCAGGCCGGGCCCGTCGCCGTGCGGCCTTCCGTTGTCGGTGGCGGCTGGAACGCTGGACGGATGAACAGCGATGAGCGGCTGCTGCGCGGCCGCGTGTACGGCCAGGACCAGCAGACCTGGGCCGCACTCATGGGCGGCCCGCCGGACGGACTGCTCTGGCTGCTGACCCGCATGAGAGCCTGCCGGCCTCGTCCATGATCCCGATGCTCCGCACACTCGGGAGCCGGCCCGCTTCCACCGCCCCGGGTGCCACCCGAGGCACCCGGCAGCCCATTCGCGTACCGGCGACGCTGCACTTCCTGTTGCACCGGTCGAGCCGTGACTGCTGAGCCGGGATCAGGCATCCCCCGCACTGGGGGCGCTGAGTGTGTAGGCGGTTCCGACGCTGGTCTGCACCTGTGCGTCCGGGAGGGCTGCGGCGAGGGCGTGCTGGGGGCGCCGTCCGAGACCACCGGGCCGTTGATCCGTGCGTCCGACACTGCCAGCGCTCCGCCGGGCCGCACCTCCACCGGGCCGTTCTGCACGGCGCCGGGGGCGATGCACAGCGACTGGTCGGCGGCCACGGTCAGTGGGCCGTCGTGGTCGGTGAGGCACGGCCGGCTGAAGCCGGTGGTGAGGTCGGTGGGCACGGCCGTGGCACCGGCAGTGAAGGTGGGGTCGCCGCCGTAGCCGGCGGTGATCTGGTGTGCCCCGGGCTGGAACTTGCTGGTGGTGAAGGTCGCCCTTCCGTCTTCGAGCGGTACGGTCGCCAGCGTGGTCGTACCGTCCGAGAAGGTGACCGACCCGGTGGGGGTGCCCGCGGCCGCGTTGGCCGAGGCCACGGTGGCCGTCACGGTGACGGCGTGGCCGAACAGCGGGGTGGGGGTGTCCGCGCCGAGCGTGACCGACGTCCCGTACTGGAACGTGACGATCGCCTTGCCGTTGCCGTGGTTGACGCCCTGGAGGAGCGAGACGTCGGTCGCCGACGGATCCGCGTAGCTGCTGCCGCCACCACCGCCCGCGCCCGGGAAATAGCCCGGTTGCCGCCGCCGGAGCCGCCGCCACCGCCGTGCCAGCCGCCACCACCGCCGCCACCGCCGGGGCCGCCCGCGCCGCCGTTGCCGCCGGTTCCGCCGCTGCCGGGGTTGGGCTCGCTGGTGATCGGGTCGAGGTCGATGCCGGGGGTGCCGGGGCCGCCGTACAAAGTATTGGGGTTGCCGTGGCCGGACGCGGTCTGGGTGGCGCCGCCACCGGCCAGGCCGGAGCCCAGCGGGCCGTTGCTCTGGCCACCGTCCTGGCCGACCGGACCGCCGCCGGCGCCGCCGTGCAGCATGGTGCCGCCGTTGCCCGCGCCACCGCCGCCGCCGGCCACCAGGACGCGGTCGGAGCCGTCGAAGGCGCCGACCCGCACGTCCGAGCCGCCGCCGCCCGAACCGCCGCCGCCGTGCGCGCCGCCACCGCCGCGCCCGTGGCCGGTGCCGCCGGGACGGGCGAACTCACCGTGCCGGGACGAACCGGGCATGCCGGCCGCGCCCACGGTGAGCTGGAGGGTCTGGCCCGGGGTCACCGGCAGGGTGGCGCGGGTCTCGCCGCCGAGACCGCCGGGCGCACCGGAGATCGCCGGGTGCGGGTCGATGTAGCCCGCCGCGCTGCCGCCCTCGGCACCGAAAAGGTCGATGTCGACGGCGGTCACGCCGTCCGGGACGGTGAAGGTGTCCGTGCCCACGGAGTCGTAGGTGCACGTGGGCTGCGGGGAGGTGGTGAAGAGGCCGCCGGTGCCGCAGGGCCCGGCCGCGCTCGCCGCGCCGGCGGCCGCGGTGAGGGGCACGATCGTGGCGGCGAGGAGGCCGGTGGTGCCGGCCACCGACATCATCCTGGATCTGAAGACGGTCCGACGGGAGGTCGGGCTGCTGTCGCTCATGGGTGTTGACACAGTTTCTCCGGCCCTGTGGGCAGCTGAGACGGGGAACGGGTGCTCCGCAGGCGGGCGGCCCCACCCGCGGAGCGGGATCAAACCGGTGGGTCACGCGCCGTCGTTGGCGCAGAGCGCCCAGACGTCCGAGTAGGTGTTGGCGGAGCCGGCTCCACCGGTGTGGGTGTAGGCGGTCCAGTACGCGGCCGATGTGGTCCCGTCGCTGACCGGATTGCCGCTGTTGTCGCTGGGGAAGCTGCCGTTGAGGTGATCGCCTCCCGAGCCCGGCCCGGTGAAGTCGGTGGTCGTGACGCCGCCGCCGCTGATGGCCGCGCCGCCGCTGACCAGTTTGCCGTCGGTGCCGCAGCCCACGGTCACGGTCTGCCCCGCGGTGGCCGAGGTCGGGCCGCTCACTTCGCTGTAGTGGACCTTGACCGTCACACCGCTGACGTCGATGCCGCTGCCGCTGCAGATCGCGTACGCATACGTGGTGTTGGTGGTGCCGCCACCGCCGCCGTTGTAGCCGACCGCCGTCCAGGAGTCGGGGTTGGTCTCTCCGTCGGCCGCGGCTTTCAGGCCGTAGTCGTGCGCGGAGTTGTCGAAGGTGGGGAAGCTCGCGATCGGCTTGAGGCTGCCGACGTCGGCCGGGGTGGTCCGGGGCGCCGCCGCCGAGCAGCACGGTGTTGGCCGGGCAGGTCGCCGTGACCGCGAGCGGCGACGCCGAATTGGTCGGACCGGCGGCCTTGTTCATGACGATCTGGGTGTGGCTGATCAGGTTGCTGGTCAAGCACACCGCGTAAGGAGTGGAGGAGAACGAGCTGTTGACCGCACCACCGCTGCCGCCGATGCCGAGCCAGTGGGTGTTGTCGGTGCCGACGACACCGGTGGTGCCGGTGTACTCGGTGGAGCCGTCGGAGCTGGGCCCGGTGCCGTTCACGTGATTGCCGTTGGACGACGTACCGGTGCCGATGGCCTGGTCGATGCCACCACCGGAGACGAGACCGCTGCCGCAGTCCGCGTGGGTGGAGATCTCGGAGAAGGTGCCGACGGGGCCAAGGGTGGCGCCAGGGGTCTTCACGGTCACGCTCACGGTGTCGGCGTACGCGACCCCGGGCACAGCCAGGACCAGCAAGGCGCCCGTCACCATCACCTTCCCGGCCATCAGGCGCGGCAGGAATGTGGTCTTCATCGGACTCTTCCTCTCTGAGTGCAGCGCTGCGCAGGGGCAGGGCAGCGCGGTGAAACGCCGTGCAGGAGAAGAACCGACCGCTTCGAGGGAGCGGCCGTCACGGGTCCGGGGGCGGCTGGGGAGCCTTCGGCTGCGGGAGACGGAACCCGTACGAGCCGGGGCTCATCGCGGCTCGCAGACGCGTAACAGTCCCCGAGAACCGCATCTACAGGCGAATCCCACAGGGTGGATTGGCAGATGCTACATGCGGTAGCGTTCAGCCTTGAATCTGCGGGTCTCTGGGCGCGCGGCTGGAGGAGCGGGAGATCGCCGCGCAGGCCGAAGGGGCGCGGGAGAAGCAACATCAACAACGTCCGTCTTAAGGTCAAGCGGCTGGCCGAGCGGGGGCTGTTCACCCTGCCACGGCCGCAGCCCCTCCAGTGGGCCGCAATCAGCCTGCTCGGCCCAGCCGAAACGCCGAACCGAGCATCACTTCAGGTGCCGCCCTGTGGGGGGCGCGCGGTCGCGCCGATGAGCGGACACGTCTGCCGGCCCGCCGAGAAAACCCGTTGCGGTTGACCGGCATCGGATGTCTGATTGGTCGGCCACCGGCCAGGGAAGGGAACATGAAAGCGTCGCTGCCTGCCCCCTCGTTGCACACCGCTCGTCTTCGGCTGCGTGCCTTCGAAGACGCGGATGCCGACGACCTCTTCGCACTGCACAGCAGCGCCCACATCCTGCGTTACTGGGACTCGCCACCGTGGACCGAACGCTCGCGTGCCGAGAAGTTCATCGCTACGTGCCGGCGGATGGAACAGGAGGGCACCGGGGCGCGGTTGGCCGTGGATCGTGTCTCCGACGGGGCGTTCATCGGCTGGTGCACCCTGCACAACTGGAATCCGGGCTTCCGCAGCGCGTTGCTCGGCTACTGCTACGGCGATGCGGCGTGGGGCCAGGGCTACGCGACCGAGGCCGCGCGCGCTCTGCTGGGGTGGGCGTTCGACACGCTGGACCTGAATCGCGTCCAGGCCGAGGTCGACACGCGCAACGGGGCTTCTGCCCGCGTGCTGGAGAAGCTCGGCTTCGTGCGTGAGGGAACGTTGCGGGAGGACTGCGTCGTCAACGGCGACGTCTCCGACTCGTGGGTCTACGGGCTGCTCAGGCGGGAGTGGCAGCCGTCGTCCGAGCCGATTCCCGACAGGGAGTCACATAACGCCCTCTGAGGAGGCACTGCGGGAGAGCGACTCTCAGCCTGCATGAACAGCGCACCCGCGGACAGCGCCTGGTGGCGGCTCATGCCAAGGAAGGTGTCTGCAGTGGAGTCCTCCCATCCCGCGGAGGACCCTTCGCCCCCAGGGACCGCGCGCCCCTGAACGCCGGTCCGGCCGGTCCGAGGGCGACCGGATACAGTGCGCGAGACGGCAGCCTGGCCAGGGAGGGGCAGCGTGACCGACACCAGCAACACCCGACCCGCCGAGAGCGAAGCGCAAGCGCCGCGGCAGAGCCGACTGCACCGCCTGATGCGCTACATCCCCCTGATCGCCCCCGTCCTGCTGTGGGCCGTGCCCTGCTGGGTGCTCCTGTACACCGGCCAGCACTGGCCGCTGCCCGTCACGCCGGCCGGCACCGCCCTGTTCGTCCTCGGCCTCGTCGGTATGCCGCTCGCGATGGTGCGCGGCCACGGCCGGCGCCAGCAGGACCGGGCGGCGATCGTCGGCGACACCCTGCTGGGCACCAGCTGGGTCCTGTTCACCTGGTCCGTTCTGCTCGGCGTCCTCCTGCGGCTCGCCCTGACCGTGGCCGGCGTCGGTGAGAGTCAGGACCGGGCCCGAATCGTCACCTGGGCCGTCCTGGGCGTAGCCGCCGTACTGCTCGCCTGGGGGTACGCCGAGGCCCGCCGCGTGCCACGCGTGCGCCGGCTCGACGTGCAACTCCCCCGGCTGGGCCCCGGGTTGGACGGCCTCCGCGTCGCCCTCATCACCGACACCCACTACGGCCCGCTCGATCGCGCCCGCTGGTCGGCGCGGGTGTGCGAGACGGTGAACACCCTGGAAGCCGACCTGGTCTGCCACACAGGCGACATCGCGGACGGCACGGCCGAACGCCGCCGCGCCCAGGCCGCGCCGCTCGCCACCGTGCGGGCCACCCGGGCCCGGGTGTACGTCACCGGCAACCACGAGTACTACAGCGAGGCCCAGGGCTGGGTCGACCTGATGGACGAGCTGGGCTGGGAGCCGCTGCGCAACCGCCATCTGCTGCTCGAACGCGGAGGCGACACCCTCGTGGTCGCCGGCGTGGACGACGTCACCGCCGAGTCCTCCGGCTTGGCAGGCCACCGCGCCCACCTCGCCGCAGCGTTGAACGGCGCCGACCCCGACCTGCCCGTCCTGCTGCTGGCACACCAGCCCAAGTTCGTCGACCGGGCGGCAGCCGCCGGCATCGACCTGCAGCTCTCCGGCCACACCCACGGCGGCCAGATCTGGCCCTTCCACCACCTGGTCCGCATCGACCAGCCCGCCCTCGCCGGACTCAGCCACCACGGCCTCCGCACCCTCCTCTACACGAGCCGCGGCACCGGCTTCTGGGGCCCGCCGTTCCGCGTCTTCGCCCCCAGCGAGATCACCCTGCTCGTGCTCCGCTCCCCGCACCCGCCCACCTCGGCGTAGACGGGGCGCGTCAACGTGCGGTGCCCAGTTGTGCCGTCACATGACATTGGTTCCTCGCTGTCAGGCTCGGCGGGCGCACGCCGCGAGGCGATCGGCGAGCGCGATGACGAGGTCGCGCAGTTCGTCGGGGCGCTCGATGACGAACGGCCGGTCGAGTGAGGCGAGTACCGGAGGCAGCCAGTCGAGCCGCTCCGCCCGCAGCTCGACGCGCAGCCAGCGCTCGGTCGCCCGGTCCTGGCCTGCCGCGGGCTCGTACTCCTCCAGGCTCGCGATGCCGGCGGGAAGGCGGGCACGGATCTGCTCGACCGTCCCGTGGATCCGCAAGGTCACCTCGTGCCGGTACTCGGCCGTGGCGAACGCCGACAGTACGCGCTGTGCCGGACCGGGGCCCGCGGGCGCTTCGAACGAGCCGGGCAGGGTTCTCGCGTCTGCGATGCGATCGAGGCGGAAGGTACGGTCCTCGCCGATCCGGGCGTCCTCGCCCGTGACGTACCACCGGCCCGCATGGGCGACGATCCCGTACGCGTGCAGTGTGCGTTCGCTGCGCCGTCCGTCGCGGTCGGTGTAGCGGATCGAGACCGGCCGGCGGTGGCGCACCGCATCGGCGATGGTGAGCAGGAGATCGGCGTCCGGGTGGTCCAACTCGCCGGGCTGATCCGTGAAGGCGAGTGCTTCCAGGAGTGTGTCGAGCCGGCGGGCGATGTGCTGGGGCAGCACCCGCCGGATCTTCGCCGACGCCGTCTCGTTCGCCGTGCGCTCCGTCGTCGTCAGCCCTGCCCGGCGGCCGGCGACCAGGCCGAGCAGCACGGCCAGCGCCTCGTCGTCGCTGAGCATGAGCGGAGGCAAGCGGTACCCGGGAGCCAGCCGGTACCCGCCGTAGCGGCCGCGCACCGATTCCACGGGCACGTCCAGGTCGATCAGCTGGTCCACATACCGCCGCACGGTGCGCCCTTCGACACCGAGACGGCCGGCGAGTTCGGCCACGGTCCGGGTGCCGCCCGACTGCAGCAGCTCCAGGAGTGTCAGCACGCGGCCGGTGGGTCGAGGCATGTTCGCAGCCTAACGCGCATACAGGACCGGTTCTGTCCACTATTTCTCCTAGCTTGCGACGTGCACGTCTTGCTTCCGGCACGGCCAAGGAGATTCCCATGGACTTCGTCTCGATCCGCATCATCACCAGCGACGTCGCACGCCTCGTGGAGTTCTACGAGCGAGCCACCGGGACGCGGGCGATACGGGCCACCGAGGACTTCGCCGAACTCAGGACCGCGGGCGCGACCCTCGCGATCGCCGGCACCCGCACCGTCCCGCTGTTCGCCCCGGGCTCTGCCCGCCCGGCGGACAACCACAGCGTGATCACCGAGTTCCTCGTCGACGACGTGGACCGCGTTCACCGCAACCTGACCGGCTTCGTCACCGACATCGTCAAGGAGCCCACCACGATGCCCTGGGGCAACCGGTCCCTGCTGGTCCGCGACCCCGACGGCAACCTCGTGAACTTCTTCACCCCCGTCACCCCGGAGGCCATCGAAAAGTACGCACGCTGACACCACGCCCAGCCGCTCACGCGGGACCCACGTGATCCCAGGGCTCCCTCCGCGACCTGCAGTGGCTGCCGGTCGCTACTGCCCGCCCGTCGGCTCTGAGTCCGACGGTATGGACTTGCCCGGCCGAAATGGCGGCCAGGTCACGCCACCTTTCAACGGCACACTGCCGTCGTCGGTTGTTCCCCGCGACCGGTGCGGAACCGCCATCTTCAATTCTCGGGTGCGGCCCCTTCTGCCTCCGGCATGAAGGGGCCTTTCCCTTGGCCCGGATCAGGGCATGCCGGGTCCCGGGACCTGCATGCCTCCGCCGCCGCGGGGTGGCTCGTCACCGCCACCCAACTCGGTTACGCCGCGGGCACCCTGCTCGTCGAACCGCTCGGTGACGCATACGACCGGCGCAGGCTCATACCCGCCATGCTGCTGTGCTCAGCGGTGGCGCTGCTGGGGTGCGCGCCAGCGCCCTCGTTCGGGATCCTGCTGGTGGCCATCACCCTGCTGGGCGTGACGACCGTCTCCGGCCAGTTGCTCGCCCCGCTCGGCGGTGACCTGGCCGAGGACGACAACCGCGGCAGCGTGGTGGGAACCGTGGGGTCGGGCATCCTCACCGGCATCCTGGTGTCCCGGACGATCAGCGGGCTCATCGCCGGTGCGGGCGGCCGGCGCACCCTCTACGTCGCGCCGCAGGCCCTCACACGCCGCCGGCCACCGGGGCCGGGCAGGCCGACAGTTCGCGGGCTGAATGCGGACCGGTGCGCCTTGAGGAACGGGTGAAGGGGGGAAGGATTCATCCCTGGATCATCCTTGTCCAGGATGGAATTCTCCCCTTTGCGGTCCCGCGTACAGGTGGCAGGGTCGATGACGCGGCCGGTCGGGATTGCGTGCCGGCTGCCACCCGTTTTCCCGCCGGGCATTCGGGCCTGAGGCAGTCGAGCACCGTATCCACCGTCCGGCCGAAGGCCGGGAAGTTCGAAAGCCACCGAGCACACGCACCGCACACATGCCAGGAGCACCACCCCATGACCGAACGGAAGAAGTTCGCGCCGCCGGCGATCCAGGAGTTCGCCCCGAAACTCGCCGAGGTGACCGACACGGTCCTGTTCGGCGACATCTGGGAGCGGCCGGGTCTGTCGCCGCGCGACCGCAGCCTGGTCACCGTCACCGCTCTCGCCGCGCTCTACCGCACCGACCAGCTCGGCTTCCACCTCGGCAAGGCGCTGGAGAACGGCGTGACCGAGGACGAACTGGTCGAGGCCATCACCCACCTGGCCTTTTACGCCGGATGGCCCAACGCCATGTCGGCGATGACCCAGCTGAAGGCGATCGTGGACAAGGCGGAACAGTCCGGCTGAGGCACGCCCCACCGCCTCCGTAATGCGGAAGTCGCGCCCCCCTGCGGCAGCAACTTAGGAAAGACACCATGGAACTGCTGAAACAGCCCCCGACCATGAAGCTTCCCGCCGAATGGTTCACCGGCGACGCCTACGCCGACGTGATCCACCGCGGTGAGGAGCCCTCCCGGATGCGGGCCAACATGGTCCGGTTCACTCCCGGCGCCCGCACCGCCTGGCACTCCCACGCCCTGGGCCAGACCCTGTACATCGTCGAGGGCATCGCGTTGGTGCAGTCCCGTGGCGGCGACATCATCGAGGCCCACCCCGGCGACGTCATCCACACACCCCCGGGGGAGGAGCACTGGCACGGCGCCGCGCCCGACCGGTTCATGACCCACCTCGCCCTGTGGGAGACGGACGACACCACCTGGCTCGAACACGTCCCGGACGACGAGTACAACGGCCCGCGCGTCAGCACCCGTACGCGTTCCTGACCCCCGGCAGAGCGAGAAGGACGCGAGGCACCACTGTGCGAGCGACGCCCGGGGCGAGGAGGTGACGAACGGCCTCGGCGCCGACTCGGTCCTGGAGTGCGTCGGCATCCGCGGCAACGTCGGGTTCGTCGGCGTAGATCAGGACGGGAAGGAAGGCGCGCACGGGGGCGGGGCCGCCGCGCAGGCCGTGTCTTCAGCGGCCGTATCAACCCGGGCCGTGTCTTCGACCTCATCCTTCCCCTGGACGAGGTCGCCGAGGGTTACAAGGCCATGGACGAGCCCCGCGCCGTCAAGGCCCTGCTGCGTCCGCGCAACACCCCGGACGCATCACGTCCCGCCGCACCAGGCAGATGGGAGAACCACCGATGACGAGCTGGACGAGCGACGAACTCGACCGCATCGGCGCCGCCGACGAGTTGGAGATGGCGCCGCTCCGGCGCGACGGCACCCTGCGGGGGCCGGTGCCGATCTGGGTCGTCCGCGACGGTGACGACCTGTACGTCCGCTCCTACCGCGGCACCGATGGCGCCTGGTGGCGCACGGCGCGCGCGACCCACGCGGGACACATCCGCTCCGGTGGCGTCGACAAGGACGTCACCTTCACCGAGGTGACGGACGAGGACACCAACGACCGTATCGACACCCTCTATCGCACCAAGTACGGCCGCTACGGCGGCGCGTACGTCGACCCCATGGTCGCCGGCCGCGCCACGACCCTTCGACTGGAACCCCGATGAGCCGGACGACACCGGAACCGGCCGCCGAACCGCCACCGCAGCCCGGTCCGGCGCAGGAGCAGACGCCATGCACGGTCCCGAACTCGTCGTACTCCAGCCCCTCGGGCGACGCCTCGATCCTCGCGGCCAGGTCACGAAGCGCCGTATGGGTCGGGCTGCCGGGTTCGGCGGTCCATACGACGAGCTGCTGTTCGGGATCCTCGGCGCAGGTGACGGTGGACCGCTCCAGGGTCAGGTCACCCGCCACCGGGTGCCGCAGCAGCCCCACGAACAATGCCCAGGGCGGCTACCTGCCGGTCAAGCAACTGCAGCTCGCCCTGCACGGCGTCCAGGTGACCTCGCTGACCGCACGCAGTGCCGAGGCGAACCTCGCCACGGGCACCTTGACGCTCTCGTACGAGGCGCTGTCCGGCGTGGTCACGCGGCTGGCCAGCACCGGCGGCCCCGTCCGCATCTCGCAGGCCGCGGGGTCGACGGAGCAGGCAGCTCGGGTCAAGGTCACGGACACCGCCGACGGGCGCGAACTGAACAGCACGGGCACCCTGCTCGCCCAGAGGGAACGAGATCTCCCACCAGGTGAGCCGACTCCGCCCAATAGGGGGTAGGCCGCGTTCGCGGGGCGAGATGCAGGGCGGCGGCGCGATGCCGGGTCGATCGTCGATCCGTGCCCTGCGTGCCGTCGGGACCGTTGCCGGACTTACGGATAGCTCACCAGGTACGCCACGTTGCTGCTGGGGGTGACCTGGTTGCCGGTGTTGTCGATGATGTGGTTGATGGTGCCGTCGCCGCCCAGGACCGTGGTGACCATGCTGTGGAACTTCACCGCCGATGTGGTGGGCACCTCGATGGCGTGGCCGAGGACGACGGAGGGGTTGTCGCGGAGGTAGGCGTAGACGCCGACGCCCCAGGCCTCGTGGGAGGTGACCGAGTTGGCGACCTTGTAGGAGGCGTAGCCGAGGTCGCCGCCGCTGGTGGTCCAGCTGGACTGGTCGGGGACGTCGTAGGGGGTCTCGCTCTGGTAGAAGTACGTGCGGCCGCCGTTGCCGTTCCAGGTGGTCTGGTACTTCTGGTAGTGCTCGACCGCCAGGCCGTACATGGTGACGTTGTCGCCGTTGACGATCAGCCCGCCCGCGGCCGGGTTGGTCGTCCAGCCGACGCCGTTGGTGTGGTCCGCGCGCCACAGCCAGAGGTCGTCGCCGATGACGTCGTTGCTGTTGACGACCAGTGTCTGGGTGGCCTTGCCGGCGAGGTCGCCGCCGATGCGGAAGAACACGTCGTGCAGCACGATCGGGTCGGCGGTGTGACGGGCACTCGAGCCGGTCGGGCCGACCTGCATGAGGGTGCTGGAGTTGGTGGTGTTCGCGCTGATCAGCAGCCCGGCGATGTCGATGCCGTCGGCATCGGCCGTGGTGATCGCGGTGACGCCGTTGTCCGGGACGAGCGTGGCCAGGCCCAGGCCGAGGACCACGGTGTCGGGGCGGGTGAGGTTCAGCGGGGCGGACAGATGGTAGACGCCCGGGGTGACGATCAGGTTCTTGCCCGCGGCGAGCGCGTTGTTGATCGTCGTGGCGGTGTCACCGGGCTTGACGATGTAGAACCGGCTGATCGGCAGCGAGGTGCCTGGGGCGTTGCCGTTCGTCCAGTCCGGGCCCTGCACATTGGTGCGCACCGACGGGACGAACACCTGCCAGGTGCCCGAGCCGTCGACGTAGAGGAACGGCTTCTCGCGCATCACGGGGCTCTGGGCGACGGTGGTGTACTGCGGGCTGGGGAAGCTGGTCGCGGGGGCGCCGGTGTCGCCGACGAAGACCATGTTCCAGTTGTGCCCGGTCCAGCCGCCGTTCATGGCGGTGTCCTGGGTGAGGAACTGCTGCTGGGTGCCGGAGTTGATCTGGCCGGAGACCCGGGAGTCGCCGATGTAGCCGCCGCTGGACCAGTTGGTGCCGGTGCCGTGGGTGTCGTCCCACAGCTTCATGCCGCCGTGCACGTCCATGCGCCGGAACGGGTCGGCCTGCGAGACGGCCCACATGGTGCTGCCCGAGTTGGGGCTCACCGACATGTTCTCGACGTCGCGCCAGAAGTTCTGGGTGGCGTTGCCGTCGCTGGCGTGCCCCTCGACGTGCACGCCGCCGCCGGTGATGGACACCTGGTCCGGTGACAGCCCGAGCCCGGCGACCTGGGTGTAGTAGCCGACGGGTATGTCGACGTCGTAGGTGCCGGGGGTGAACAGCAGGGCGTTGCGCTGGGTGCCGAACTCGTTGTTCTGCTGGGTGCTGTAGACCTGGTTGATCTTCGACTGGATGGTGGACGCCGGCATCGATGGATCGAACACCGTGACGTTGGGGCCGAAGTCCGGGGTGTCGGCCGGCGGGGTGATGCCGGCGGAGAGCGAGAAGGACTGGGCGGCGGTGCCGTTGCAGGTGTATTGCTGCAGCTGGACGCTGTCGGCGGTGGACGCCGACGGCACGTCGAGGCACTTGCCGCTGTTGCGGTTGACAAAGTGGTACGTGCCGGAGGCCTCCGCGACCGGCTGCCACTGCTGGTTGGCGCCGCCGCCGTAGAGCCACAGCTGGGTCGGCGCGCCGTCGGCGGTGGAGACGCCGGTCTCGTCCCAGACCTGGTCCGGCGCTGAGGCCACGCCGATCCGGTAGTAGCCGCTGTCGGTCGGGGTGAACTGCCAGGACTGTGCTCCGGTGCCGTTGCAGGTGTACTGCTGCACGGCCGTGCCGTTGCCGGTGGCACCGGCGCGCGCGTCGACGCACTTGCCGCTGCCCGCGTTGACGACGGCGGTGGGGGCGGTGGGGATGGTCGCGGCGGCGGCGCTCGGGGCGGTAACCAGCGCGATACCGGCGGCGGCCGGCAGCAGGAAGGCGATCGTGAGGGCGGCCGTGCGTCTGTGCCGGCGGGGGGCGCGGGCGGGGACGGCGGCGGGAACGTCGGTCACACGTGTCTCCTCGGTCGCGATGTGGGGCGCGATGCGGATCGGACGCTAGGGGCAGTCCGCCCGGCAGTCAATACAAAATATAAGACGTGAATTATCTTGTGGCAGAAGGGAGATGGGCGCCCCTCGGCCGGCAGCGATCACTGCGGTCCCCCGCGCAGGGCCGGCGGCGTCCGTCACCGCGCCGCGACCGGGCTCCCGTCCGGGCTCCCCGGCGGGTCCGGGGGCTGTCGTATTCGATTCGGCCTGCGCCGGAAATGGCACGGGCGCAAACACGGGCGCAGAAAGGAACGCCCCTTCTCTCACGTCTGTCGTGCGGGGCGCTCTGCGTGTTTCATAGAGGTGTGCCCTGCGGTACGCGACCATACGGACGCGGTACAGCACGTCTTCCAGCAAACACCGAGAGAGGAAGAAGGTACGGGCATGTCCGGCAGTGAAAGCGAGAATCCGGTAATCCCTTCACCGACACCCACACCGACTCGGCGGCCGAGGACGAACCGGGACTGGTGGCCGAATCAGCTGGACCTTCAGGTTCTCCACCAGCACTCGCCCCGGTCCAGCCCGATGGACGCGGACTTCGACTACGCGAAGGAATTCGCGACCCTCGACGTCGACGCGCTGAAGCGCGACGTCTTCGAGGTGATGACGACATCCCAGGACTGGTGGCCCGCCGACTACGGCCATTACGGGCCGCTCTTCATCCGGATGAGCTGGCATGCCGCGGGGACGTACCGCATCGCGGACGGCCGCGGCGGTGGCGGCAGCGGCGCACAGCGCTTCGCCCCCCTCAACAGCTGGCCGGACAACGCGAGCCTGGACAAGGCGCGCCGTCTGCTGTGGCCGGTCAAACAGAAGTACGGCCGGAAAATCTCCTGGGCCGACCTTCTGGTCTTCGCCGGAAACTGTGCCATGGAATCCATGGGGTTCAAGACGTTCGGGTTCGGTTTCGGGCGGGAGGACATCTGGGAACCCGAGGAGATTTTCTGGGGGCCCGAGGACACCTGGCTCGGAGATGAGCGCTACAGCGGCGACCGGGAACTCACCGGTCCTTTCGCCGCCGTACAGATGGGACTGATCTACGTCAATCCGGAGGGCCCCAACGGAAACCCGGACCCGGTGGAGGCCGCCCGGGACATTCGGGAGACGTTCGGGCGCATGGCGATGAATGACGAGGAGACGGTCGCGCTCATCGTCGGCGGCCACACCTTCGGCAAGTGCCATGGCGCGGTCGACCCCAGTTACATCGGCGCGGAACCCGAGGCCGCCCCCATCGAGCAGCAGGGCCTCGGCTGGCGGAACACATACGGCACCGGCGCCGGCCCCCACGCGCTCACCAGTGGCCTTGAGGGCGCGTGGACCACCGAGCCGACCCAGTGGGACAACGGGTACCTGGACAATCTCTACGGGTACGAGTGGGAGCTGACGAGCAGCCCCGCCGGCGCCCACCAGTGGACTCCCAAGGATCCCGCGGCCAGGAACGCCGTGCCCGACGCCCATGATCCGTCGAAGCGGCACGCCCCCATGATGCTGACGACGGACCTCGCGCTGAAGGTGGACCCGGTCTACGGCCCGATCACGAAGAGGTTCCACGAGAACCCGGACGAGCTCGCGGTGGCGTTCGGCAAGGCGTGGTACAAACTGCTGCACCGCGACATGGGACCCGTCTCGCGTTACCTCGGCCCGTGGATTCCCGAGCCGCAGCTGTGGCAGGACCCCGTTCCCGACGTCGATCACGAACTGGTCGGCGACGAGGACATCGCCGCCCTCAAGGAGAGGATCCTCGGCTCGGGCCTTTCCCTCTCCCAGCTGGTCACCACGGCCTGGGCGTCGGCGGCGAGCTTCCGCGGCACCGACAAGCGCGGCGGGGCGAACGGAGCACGCATCCGGCTCGCGCCGCAGAAGGACTGGGAGCTCAACGACCTCCCCGAGGTGACCGAGGTACTGCGCACGTTCGAGCGGATCCAGCAGGACTTCAACGGCTCCCAGACCGGCGGAACGCGGGTCTCGCTCGCCGACCTGATCGTCCTCGGCGGGTGCGCGGCCGTCGAGCAGGGCGCGAGGAACGCCGGGTACGACATCACGGTTCCGTTCGCACCGGGGCGTACGGACGCCTCGCAGGAGCAGACCGACGCGGAGTCGTTCGCCGTGCTGGAGCCCAAGGCGGACGCCTTCCGCAACTACCTTCCGGAGGGCGAGAAACTGTCGCCGGAGACCCTCATGCTGGACCGCGCCAACCTGCTGACGCTGACCGCGCCCGAGATGACGGTGCTGATCGGCGGCATGCGGGCCCTGAACACCGGCTTCAAGGGGTCCCCCCACGGTGTCCTCACCCACCGGCCGGGAGCCCTGACCAACGACTTCTTCGTCAACCTGCTCGACATGGGCACGGAGTGGAAGGCGTCGGCCACGGACGAGAACGTCTTCGAAGGCCGCGATCGCGCCACCGGCGAGGTCAAGTGGACCGCCACCGCCGTCGACCTGATCTTCGGTGCGCACTCCCAGCTCCGAGCCGTCTCGGAGGTCTACGCGGCCCAGGACGCGGGAGAGAAGTTCGTACGTGACTTCGTGGCGGCGTGGAACAAGGTGATGAATCTCGACCGGTTCGACCTCGCCTGAGCCACGCCCGACGTCCCGGTCGGCCCTCATCCGCCGGCCGGGACGCGGCACGTGGCGCTCCGCGGTCCTGAGCCAGGGACACCTCACCGGCGCCGGTTGGCTCGACGCCTCTCGAGCCTGCGCGACATGGGCCGCTCGGCACGGTGTACTGCCTGATGTGCAAAGGTGGCGGAGATCTCCCGGTGAAGGTCGCGGCGGGACCCTGCGCTGGACCCGGCTGGGCCACGCGTGGCAGGCGGCGGGCAGGCGCTTCGAGGCGAGTGCGGCGGGTCGTTTGTGGGGACGCCTCAGCGCAGCGGACTTCTTCGGCCATTCGTTCCAGCTGGCATCGCTCGCCTTCCTCTGCTTCTTCCCCTTCCTGATCCTGGTCACCGCCGCGTTCGGCCAGAACGCCGCGCATGTCATGGCGGGATGGCTCGGCCTGAACGAGCCGGCGGCGCAGGCCGTGGCCGGTCTCTTCAAACCCAATCCCGGTTCGGTCACCCTCACGCTGATGAGCGCTCTGTTGTTGATCGCGGGGGCGGTCGCCGTGGCAGGCACCTTGCAAGGGTGGTACCAGTTCCTCTTCGGCGTGCCACCACGCTGGTGGCGGGACCTGGGGGCCCAGCTCGTGTGGCTGGCGGTGCTGGTCGCCTACGGCGCGGCCCGGGCCGGGGCCGGCGCGGCACTCGGAGCGCAGCTGAGCAGCCTGGCCGGTTTCGTCCTGGCGCTGTTCTTCTGGTGGGGGACCATGCGTCTGCTGCTCACAGGCGCGGTCGCCTGGCGCTTCCTCCTGCCCGCGGCGCTGGCCACCGGTGTCGCCTGGACCGGCCTCGGGTGGTTCTCCTCCCGCTTCTTCTCGGACACCATCGTGGCCAACAACCAGAAGTACGGCCCGGTGGGCGTCGTCATGGTCATCCTTTCCTGGCTGGTGGCCGTGGGCGTGGTCATCCACCTCGGTGCCGTCGCCGGACACGAGTTCGCCAGGCGCCGCGCCATGCGCTCACACCGCTGACGGACCGGAACACCTGAACCGGGCTGGGCGTGCCACAACCGACCGGGCAACTCATACTTGTGGTGACCGGAACCGAGCGAGGTGGGTGCGGACATGTGCCGCTGGATCGTCTACTCGGGCACACCTGTTCTCCTCAGCCAGGTGTTGTTCCAGCCGGAACACAGCCTGATCGATCAGAGCCTGCACTCCCGCCTGGGGGTGGAGACCACCAACGGTGACGGCTTCGGGGTCGGCTGGTACGGCCAGGGCCTGGCCACACCGGCGGTTCTGCGGGATGTCGGCCCCGCGTGGAACAACCGGAACCTCCAGGAGGTCGCCCACCACGTCCGCTCGGGTCTGTTCCTCGCCCATATCCGGGCCACGACCGGAACCGCCGTGCAGCAGACCAACTGCCATCCCTTCCGCAAGGACCGCTGGCTGTGGATGCACAACGGCGTGATCAACGAGTTCCACCGGCTCAGACGTGACCTCGCGCTGGCCGTCGCCCCCGCCCTGTACCCCGACATCGAAGGGTCGACGGACTCCGAGCTCATGTTCTTCCTCGCGCTGACGTTCGGCCTCGTGGACGACCCGCCCGGTGCCGTCGCGCGCATGGCCGGTCTGGTCGAGAGCACGGGTCACCGGCACGGCGTGGAACACCCCCTGCAGATGACGGTGGCCGTGGCCGACGGTGAGAGTCTGTGGGCCTTCCGGTACTCCAGCGTGGGCGCCTCGCGGTCGTTGTACTACAGCACCGAGGTGGACGCCCTGCGCGCGCTGCACCCGGACAGCTCGTTCCTGCGGGAGATCTCGGAGGAGACACGTCTCGTCGTCTCCGAGCCGCTGGGTGACCTCCCAGGGGCCTGGAACGAGGTCCCGGAGAGCAGCTACGGCATCGTCCGCCCGGGCCAGGACACCCTCCACGCGTTCGAGCCACGGTACTGAACCGGTGGTACGGCGGGCCGGCCGTGCGGAGGTGCCGAGGGCTTCCACGACATCCGCTCCCACCCGCACGCCGAGCGACTGCCCGGCCCCGTCATCCACCGGTTCGACGCGCCGCTGTTCTTCGCCGACAACGCGGAACACGTGCACCTGGTGTTCGCCGAGCTCAAGGATCCGGTCCGGCGGCCGCCGAGCTGTGCTGCCGGGTCGGACGGCCCAGGGCCAGGCGGAGCACTCGTCCCCAGTCGGCCGGCGGCCGGTTCGGCGGCGTTCCCGGACGGTGGCGCGGGACACGCACCCGCAGGGCACCGGGGACCACTCGGCAGACCACCGGAGCGGGCAGTACGAGGGACTCACCGTCGATACCGGCCGGAACGGTGTCCGTGTCGGCCTCGACGACCACTTCGCGGGCCGTCAGCCGGGTCACGCCCGGGGACCGCCGGCCACCCAGGAGCCGGGTCGACAGCCGTGCCGCCCGGCCCGGGGTGTCGACGCGCACGCACAGCACCCCCAGCCGTCCGGAGTCCAGGCTTTCCCGGAGTCCGGGATGCACCGAGTCGACGACGGCGGGCCGGTAGGGGTTGTTGCTGACGAGCAGGGCCTGCAGTCCCTCGATCCGCGTGTGTCCGGCACTCATGCGCAGCCGTGGCGCCTCGGGGCCGGTGAGCAGAACGGGCAGCGCCTCCAGCGCCGTGCGCAGTTTCGCGTCCCGGTAGGAGGGTTCGCGCACCACAGCCGCGTACGTTCCGAAGGACGCGTTGTTGACGAACACCCGGTCTGCGGCGAATCCGAGGTCGACGCGGAACTCGACGGCATCGGTGAACGCCTCCAGGGCGGCCGCCGGGTCGTCGCGGTCGAGACCGAGATCGAGGGCGAAGTGGTTGCGCGTTCCGGCCGGGATCACCATGAACGGCACATCGTGCCGGGCCGCGACCTCGGCGACGAGAGCCTGGGTGCCGTCCCCGCCGGCCACGGCCAGCAGATCGGCCCCCTCGGCCACCGCACGCCGGGCCAGGGCCGCCACGTCCTGGTGTCGCCCCGGATCCAGCACGACGACGCGCGCGCCCGCCTCCCTCGCCCGCTCCGCCAGGTGGAAGCGCTCCACCTTGCCCCCGCCGGAACGCGGGTTCATCACGACCCACGGGTGCAGCGCCGCCGGCACCGGTCCGGGCTCGTGTCCGCGCCCGGCGGAGGGCCCCGCCGGGGTGATCGCCATCCGGGCGGCCGCGAGTGCCAGGATCCACAGGCCGAAGGACAGGCAGGCCGGCCACAGCATGCCGTGCGTGGCGACCAGGGCGAGCGTCGCGAGGGGAACCAGCACGGCGATGACGGCTCCTGCGGCCCGGGCGACTCCGGAGTGGGCGAGGACCCACCACAGGCCGACGGCCGTGAGGGCCACACCCGCCACCGCGATGAGCACCCAGAGCAGGCCTTTCAGCCCGGCGGCGGCGAGCAGCACGAGCGCGCTGCCCATGAGGGCGAGGAGGGCCAGCCGGGCCCACGCCACGGGCATTCCGCGGTCGGCTGCCGTCCCGTCGGCACGCGGGTCCGGGCGCCGTAGCTGTCGCACGCCGTGCGCCTCCCCTTCCTTTCACGCTGCGGGCAGGACATCGCGACGGGCGTGACGCCCTACCGGAAACCGGCCGTGGGCCGCTCCGTCCGCACGACGCACAGCGCCCAGATCACGAATCCGGAGATCGCGATCGCCACGATCGACCACAACGGGTAGTACGGCAGGGAGAGGAAGTTGGCGAGGATGAGGAACCCGGCGATCACCACGCCGGCGACCCGAGCCCACGTCGCCGCCCGGAACAGGCCCATGCTGACCACTACGGCGACCGCGCCGAGTACGACGTGGATCCAGCCCCAGCCGGTGAGGTCGTACTGGAAGACGTATCCGTTCGTGGTGACGAACACGTTGTCCTGGGCGATGCCCATGATGCCGCGGAAGATGTCGAGCACGCCGCAGATCGTCAGCATGACGGCGCCGAACACCATCAGGCCGCCGGCCCACTGCTGCTTCGCCGATTCCGGGTGGGCCGCATGTGTCGCAGTCATGACCTACCTCCTTGTGTGCTTCGCCGGATCACCGGGATCCGACGGTGTCGAAGGGCTGTGGCGCGGTCAGACGCCCCCACGGCCACCGCTCAGGACCAGCTCCTTCGCTCGGACGAACTCCTCCTCCGTGATGTCGCCGTGTGCCCGCATCTGGGACAGCTTCGCCAGTTCGTCGGCGCTGCTGGGCCCGGCGGCGCCCGCTGTCTCGCGGACGTAGGTGTCGAACTCCTTCTGCCGCGCCCGCGCGTACGCCACCTCGCGTCGGCCCATGCCCTTCCCGCGAGCGAGGGCGTAGACGAAGACGCCCAGGAACGGCAGCACGATCACGAAGGTGAGCCAGCCGGCCTTCCCCCAACCTCCCAGATCGTCATCGCGGAAGATGTCGAGGACGATCCTGAACAGCACGAAGAACCACAGGACCCACAGACCGATCCAGAAGACGGTCCAGAAGGCGCTCAGCAGCGGGTAGTCGTACGCCAGATACGTGTGCGAACTCATGGTCGTTTCTCTCCTACGGTCCTCGGACATCGGATCCGCCACGTTCAGATTGGGCACGTCGGTCGCCCGTGCCGCCTCACCCGATACGGGTGAGAGGGCACGCGGTCGATGGGCGAACGGCACACACGTGCGTGAAATCAGCGGTCACGGTCGGTGGTGCGGTGGCGGCGTCGTGGCCGGGCCCGCGCCCGTTCCCCGCGGGAGCAGCGCTGCCGCGGCGAGGCCGCCCAGCCCGGTGACGGCCAGGGCGGCCATCGCCGCGGCGTAGGCACCCTTGGTCAGCCCGGAGACCAGGATGGTGCCGGCTATGGCCGTACCGAAGGAGGAGCCGAGGTTCGACACGCTGCGGGACAGACCCGAGATCTCCCCCTGCTGCTCCTCGGGGAAGCTCGACTGCACGACGTTGACCGACGGCGTCAGCATGACACCGAGCCCGAGCCCGATCAGCAGGAGTCCGGGAACGAAGGCCCAGGCGGTCGAGTAGGCGGCGACCAGGGCGATCAGAACCGCCACGCCGACGATGCAGACGACGAAGCCGGCCATGATGAGGGTGCGCTGGGGGCGCCGCTTGGCCAGTCGCTCGGCGGACAGCGACGTGACCAGCAGCCCCAGCGTGGCCGCGGTGAAGACGACACCGGTCTGTATGGCGTCGTAGTGGCGTACGACCTGCAGGTACGCCGCCACCGTGAAGGACGAACCCAGGAGCATGAGCCATTGGACGTTCTGGGTGACGAGCCCGAGGTTGGAGGTGCGATTGCGGAACAGGGTGAGCGACAGCAGTGGCTCCTGCCCAGAGGCTTCCTTGGCCCGTACGGAACGGACGAACCACCACAGGACGAGTGCGCCGAGCACCAGTAGGGCGATCATGAGCCAGATGTTGTTGTCCGCGGCCAGGATGCCCATGACGACGAGAACGAGACCGGCCGCGGACAGGACCGCTCCCGCGGTGTCGAAGGAGCGGGTCGGATCGGGCGGGAGCGGATCGTCGATGCGGCGACCGAGCATGACGATCACTGCGATGACCAGGGCCTGGAACACGAAGGCCGCGCGCCAGCTGATCCCCGTGGTGATGAGTCCGCCGATCAGCGGTCCGGCAGCGGCACCGATGCCACCCAGCGCCATGATGACCCCGAAGGCGCGGGCGCGGGAGGTCATGTCCGGGTACAGCAGAGTCGTGAGGATGTAGACGGGTGGGATGAGCAGGGCGGTGCCCACGCCTTCGAGGATCGAATTGCCGAGGATCAGGGCGCCGAGCCCTGGGGACGCCGCGCTCAGCAGGGCGCCGGCCGCGTAGACGACGAGCCCGGTCAGGAAGCAGCGCTTGCGGCCGTAGCGGTCGGTCAGCTTGCCGCCGGGGATCATCAGCGCGGCCATCACCAGCAGGAAGACGGTGATCGCCACCTGTACGCCTTGAACGGTGGTGTCCAGGTCCCTGCTGATGTCGTTGATCATCACGTTCATGTTGGAGCCGGCGAAGCTGCAGATGAACTGGGCGAGGGCCAGGGCGGCCAGGACCCGTCCGTGTCCTGCCCGCTCCGTCCGCGCCACCGTCTCAGCCACTCGTGTCTCCGGTCCCGCCCTCGGGTGGCGTGGTGAAGCCATGGGTCGCCGGATGGCTGTGGTCGCCGGTCGGGGGCCTGGTCTCCGCCCTGCCCAGTTCCTCGTCGAGCGCCATGGCCGCGGTGACCAGAGCGAGGTGGGTGAACGCCTGCGGGAAGTTGCCGAGTTGTTCACCGGAGGGACCGATCTCCTCGGCGAACAGGCCGACGTGGTTGGCGTAGGTGAGCATCTTGTCGAAGGCGTGCCGGGCCTCGTTGAGCCTGCCGCTGCGGGCAAGGGCCTCGACGTAGAAGAAACTGCACAGGTTGAACGTGCCTTCCGAGCCGCGCAGGCCGTCGGGAGACGCCGCGGGGTCGTATCGGTAGACAAGGCTGTCACTGACCAGTTCCTCGTTCATGGCGTCCAGGGTGCTGACCCAGTCGGGGTCTTGTGGCATGAGGAAGCCGACCCTCGGCATGAGCAGCAGTGAGGCGTCCAGGACATCGGTGCCGAAGTGCTGTACGAAGGCCCGCCGTTTGTCGTCCCAGCCGTGCTCCAGGATCTGCTCGAAGACCGCGTCCCGGGCGCCGGTCCAGCGGGCCGTGTCGGCCGGGCGGGAGAAGCGGGTGGCCGCGTCGATGGCACGGTCGAAGGCCACCCATGTCATCAGCCGGCTGAAGGTGAAGTTCTCCCGTCCGCCACGGGTTTCCCAGATGCCTTCGTCCGGCCGGTCCCAGTGGTCGGCCAGCCAGTCCAGGACGCCGCTGAGCGCCTTCCACCCACGGATCGCGCCGATGTCGTCACCGACGACCAGGGCATCGGAGACCTCGCCGTAGATGTCGAGCTGCAGCTGATCGGCGGCGGCGTTGCCGACCCGCACCGGACGCGACCCCTGGTAACCCTCCAGGTGGCCGAGGATCTCCTCGGTCAGGTGGGGGTCGCCGTCGACGCGGTACATGATCTGCAGGGGCTCACCGGAAGCGGTGGGCCCGGCCTCGATGCGGTCCCGCAACCAGCGGCGGAAGGCCTGCGCCTCTTCGTGGAATCCCAAGTCGATCAGCGCCCGGACGGACAGCGCGGCGTCACGGATCCACGTGTAGCGGTAGTCCCAGTTGCGCTCACCGCCGATCTGCTCGGGCAGTCCCATCGTCGCGGCGGCGATGGGTGCCCCGGTGGGACGGTAGGTGAGGAGCTTGAGCGTGATGGCCGAGCGGTTGACGACGTCCTGCCACCGGCCGCGGTACGTGCAGGCGCGCAGCCACGACAGCCAGTACGCGCGGCAGGACTCGAAGGCGTCGGCGACCTCTTCGAGAGACGGGGGCCGGGGAGCGGGAGCGCCGCTTGCCGTGCTGGTGAGCACGGCCGCGGCGGCCTGGCCCGCCGAAAGAGTGAAGCGGGCGGTGACGTCGCCGCCGTCGGCTCCGAGCGGGAATCCGGTGGTGGTCTGGATGTGCAGGTCCCTGCCCGGTCCGCGGAAGACCGCAGCATGTTCGCCGGTCCGTGCGAGCGTGTGCGGGGCCCTGCCGTAGTCGAAGCGGGGGCGGCAGGCGAAGGTGAAGGCCATGGTGCCCCGCACGACACGGGCGACCCTGACCACACGGTGCGTGTCCTCGGGCGCCGACGACTCCGTGGGCGTCATGAAGTCGGCCACTTCACCGACTCCGCCGGGCGTCATGAACCGCGTGACCAGGATGGCCGTGTCGGACAGGTACAGCTGCCGGGTGGTCATGCCGTTGCCGTCGGGGGCTTCGCCGACCAGACGGCAGTCTCCTCCGCGCTCGCCGTCCAGGAGCGACGCGAAGACACTGGGCGAGTCGAAGCGGGGCGTGCACCACCAGTCGAGGGTCCCGTCGGAGGACACGAGCGCGGCTGTCTGAAGGTCGCCGATCATGCCGTGCTCGGCGATGGGTGGATACCGGTGCATGTGACCTCCTGCGACTGCGCAGGTGCGCCCCGGGCAGGCGCCTCTTCCCGGGCCCGCCGGGGTCCAGCGTTCCGGCAGCGCGAGGGGTGTCGCCTCACCCCTCGCGGGTGAAAACCGACCCGCCTGGCTCCGCGACCGCGTCGCCGACCTCGTGACCGCCCCGTGAACCTCCGACGCGGGTCGGGGCGGTGGCGAGGTGAAGCAGCCGCGTCACCCGGAGGTGTCCCGGCTGCGGTCGTCGTGGCACAGGCCCGTTCAGGGCAGCCAGTCCGTGTAGTGGGTGGGGGCGATCCGGGCGCCGCTCGGGGCGGTGATGGCGTCTCCGTGGACGGTGGCGAACATGCCTGCGCTGTCGTCGGTGACGACGGAGCGCGCATCGCCCTGGGCGGTCAGGGTGAGGCGCCCGAGTTCGTCCAGGGCGTACACGTCGGGACCGGCGATGTCGATGACGCCGTTCAGCGGACTGCCTGCGGCGACCTCGGCGACGATGCCGGCGACGTCCGCGGCGGCGATCGGCTGGATCGGCGTACGCGGCAGGCGGACGGTGTCGCCCTCGGCGGTCATGGCCAGGGTCGCGTCCATGAACTCCATGAACTGCGTGGCACGGACGATGGAATAGGGGATCGGCCCGGCCTTGAGGATGTCTTCCTGAAGCACCTTCGCCCGGTAGTAGTCCAGTTCGGGCACCTGGTCCACGCCGACGATCGACAGGATGACGAAGTGCCCGACCCCGGCCTTCTCGCTCGCGGTCAGAAGGTTGTCCATCGACGTCCGGAAGAAGGCGAGCGAGGCGTCGTCGAAGGTGGGGGAATTCGTGAGGTTGACGACGACGTCGGCGCCCGCCACCGCCGCCTCCAGGCCCTCGCCGGTGATGATGTCCACGCCCGTGGACAGGGAGTGCGGTACGGCTTGATGTCCGGCCGCGTTCAGGTTCTCCACCACCCGTGACCCGATCAGACCGGTGCCGCCGACGACTGCGAACTTCATGAGAGGTTTCCGTCATTCGGGGGCGAAGGAGAAGCTGCGCCACAGGCCGGTGGTCAGGACCGCGCGGTCCGACGCCCCGATGTCCAGGAAGGTGCTCTGTCCACCCGGCGGCACGGTGCAGTCCGGTGTGGTGTACAGGAGCAGGCTGCTCTGTGTCTGATTGTCGATGTGGGTCACGCCTTCGGAGAAACGGTGACATCCGTGGGTCGACGGGTTGGAGACGGTCTCCACGATCCTGACGCCGTTGCGCGCCACGATCTGGCCGGACGCCTGGTCCTGGCAGGCGGTGAGCGCGATACCGAGCAGCGTGATGCCGGTCAGCGCGGCCAACAACCGTGAAGGGGGCATCACGCCTCCTGAGGTACGGGGAGCTGCCGGGAATCTCGTCCTCTCCTCACTATCCGCCAGATGGGACGGAGCCGCACGACGAGGACGGACGAACGGGGCCGCACCCTGGGCCCGGGGAGCGGCAGCGGCCCCGTGGCCGGCGCGGGACCCGCGGCTTACGCTGATCGAGGGGGGCGCGTCCGGGTGAATCGCACGCCGAGAGGGGCGCCCCGATGGACGACTACCCACTGATCGAGAACCACGGGCTCATCGGCGATCTGCAGACGGCCGCACTGGTGACCACCGAGGGCGAGGTCGACTGGTTCTGCTCCCCGCGGTTCGACTCGCCGAGCGTGTTCGGGGCGCTCCTGGACCGGGAGAAGGGCGGGCACTGCACGGTCCGGCCAGCGCACCAGACGCATGCGACGAAGCAGTTGTACCTGCCCGACACGGCGGTCCTGGTGACCCGCTTCATGACCGAGGCGGGCGCCGGTGAGGTGCTCGACTTCATGCCCGTGACCGGTACGACGGCCACTCCCCGGCACCGGCTGGTCCGCCTGGTCCGCTGTGTGCGCGGCAGCATGACGTTCCAGGTGGAGGTCGCCCCGCGGTTCGACTACGGGCGCAAGAGCCACCAGTTGCACATCACCCAGCACGGAGCGGTCTTCGCCGCGGAGGACGGCACGCAGCTCACCGTGCACCCCATCCGCGAACCGGAGGACGAACAGCTTCTGGACCTCCTCACGGACCGGGACGCCGACCTGCACCTCTCGCTGTCCCTGCGGGCCGGCCAGCACCGCGGGCTGCTCCTGGAGACGGGCGCCGAGGGGCCGCCCGAGGAGATCCGCCTCGACGCCTACCAACGGCTCTTCGACGAGACCGTGGCGTTCTGGCGGTCCTGGCTGGCGCAGTCGCGCTACACCGGCCGCTGGCGGGAGGTGGTGGAGCGTTCCGCGATCACGCTGAAGCTCATGACCTTCGCCCCCAGCGGTGCCGTGGTCGCCGCCCCGACGGCGGCCCTGCCGGAGCAACTGGGCGGCGAACGCAACTGGGACTACCGCTTCACCTGGATCCGGGACGCCTCCTTCTCCGTGTACGCCCTGCTGGGACTGGGCTTCACGGAGGAGGCCCGGGCGTTCATCATCTGGCTGGGCGACCGGGTCAAGGAGCGGGCCGGCAGCAGCGGGGACACGGGCCCGCTCAACATCATGTACAAGGTCGACGGCTCCTCCGAACTGGAGGAGCAGATCCTCGGCCACTGGGAGGGCTATGCGGGCTCCGCGCCGGTGCGGATCGGCAACGGTGCCGCGACGCAGCTCCAACTGGACATCTACGGCGAGGCGTTGGACAGCATCTACTTCGCGCACCGGCACGGCTTCCAGGTCGGGCACGGGGGATGGACCTCGATGCGGGCGGACCTGGACTGGCTCGCCGACCACTGGGACCAGGCGGAGGAGGGCATCTGGGAGACCCGCGGCGGTCGCCAGGACTTCACCTACGGCCGTGTCATGGCGTGGGTCGCGTTCGACCGCGCGCTGCGCCTGGCCGAGTCGAAGGGGTGGCCGTCGGCGGCCGGCCGCTGGCACGCCGAGCGGGACGCCGTCTACGAGCAGGTGATGGCGAAAGGGTGGAGCGAGGACCGGCGGGCCTTCGTCCAGCACTACGGCAGTGAGGTCCTGGACTCCTCGCTGCTGCGCATGGCGACGGTCGGGTTCCTCAGCCCCGAGGATCCGCTGTGGGCGTCGACCCTGGACGCCATGGAGGAGGAACTGGTCAGCGACAGCCTGGTCTACCGCTACAACCCCGACGCCTCGCCCGACGGCCTGCGCGGCTCGGAGGGGACCTTCTCGCTGTGCACGTTCATGTACGTCGACGCCCTGGCGCGGGCGGGCCGGATCGACCGGGCGAGGCTGGTGTTCGAGAAGATGATGGGGTACGCCAACCATCTGGGCCTGTACTCCGAGGAGATCGACCCGACGGGCCGTCAACTGGGCAATTTCCCCCAGGCGTTCACGCATCTCGCCCTCATCGACTCGGCCCTCACCCTGAACGAGGCACTCGACCGGCGGTAGTCCGGTCAGGGGGCGTGCTCACCCCGAGGTCAGCCCTCGTCACCGGCACCGCCGCGCCGCAGGTCGGCGTCGGTGAGGCCCTCCAGCTCGCCGTGGGTGTCCAGCCAGTACAGCAGGGCGACGGCGGGGACGACGAGCACGACGGCGACGAGGGTGACGAGCCCGAGCCAGCGCAGGGTGGTGTGCGCGCCCGCGCCCTGGGCGACGGTCAGCGAGGTCGGGACGAGGTAGGGGCGCTGCGCCATGCCCCAGGCGATGACGGCCGACGCGACCACGCCGACCGCCGTGACCCGTGACCAGGCTCCGGAAGGACGTGTCAGCAGCCCTGCGGTGGCGAGCGTGGCCAGCGCCGCGACCACGACGAAGACGAGGCCCACGCCGTGGGTGAGCCCGTGCCACACGTGCGGCGCGTCCCCGTGGGTGACGAACAGGGTGACAACGGCGAGCACGGCTACGGCGGCGAGGGCGGCGAGGGCCCGGCGGCGGAAGTACCGGTCCAGGTCGGGCGCGGCGAAGCGCCGGGCGTCCGCGGCGAGGAAGACGGCGCCGAGCGTCGCCGTGGCCGCGATGGCGAGCAGCCCGAACAGCAGGGACGTCGGATTGGCCCAGGCGTCGGTCGACGCCGTCGTCGTCGCGGTCACCCGGCCCGAGGCCACTCCCCCGGCCGCGGCGCCGAGGAAGAACGGCGTGAGCAGCGAGGAGACGGCGAAGACGGCACCGTACAGGCGCCGGCCGGCCAGCCGCCGGACCGGCTTGCGCAGGGCGAAACCGGCGCCGCGCAGCACGATGCCGACCGCGGCCAGCGCCAGGGGCAGCCACATCGTGGTGAACACCTGCTGGAAGAGCACCGGGAAACCCGTCCACATGATGACCAGCACGAAGATCAGCCAGACGTTGTTGACCTCCCAGACGGGCTCCATCGCGTGGTCGATGAGCCATCGCGGTCGCCTGCCGCGCTCCGCTCCGCCGGCGGTCAGGTCCCAGAAGCCGGCTCCGTAGTCGGTACCGCCGCCGCAGGCGTAGGCGGCGACGGCGAGCAGCAGGACGACGGCGATGACGCCCGCGATCACCGCCGGCTCCCGGCGGAGCGCGGCCCGTACGGCGTGTCCGTCTCCGGCGGGTCCGGCGGCGCCGTCTCCTCCGGTGGCCCCGGCCCGCCCGGCCGGCCGGCGAGCCGCCAGCGGGCGCGCATCTTCAGCAGCACCGCGAGGAACGAACCGAAGACGAACGCGTACACCACGGCGACCAGGCCGAACATGATCCACAGACTGGTGGAGCGCGTGGCCGTCACCGCTTCGGCGACGCGCATGTTCTGGTACACGATCCACGGCTGGCGGCCCACTTCGGTGGTGATCCAGCCGCACTCGACGGCGACGACGGAGGCGAGGCCGGCCACGGCCGCGCACCGGAAGAACCAGGGGCTTGCGGGCAGCCGGCGGCGCAGCACCCACAACGCCGCGTACCAGAGGGCGAGCAGCGCCAGCAGGGAGCCGATCCCGGCCATGATGTCGAAGGCCCAGTGGGCGAGGGTGGCCTGGGTGGCCGTCGGCCGGTCGTTCGCGGGCACCGAGGTCAGCCCGGTCACCTCGGTGGACGCGTGGAATCCGGCGAGGACGGAGTCGAGTTGGGGGATCCGGATGCCGCCGGAGATGCTGCCGTCCGGATGCAGCCGGCCGAAGAGGTACTCGGGCTGGTGTGTGTCGGTCTTCCAGACGATCTCCATGGCGGCGAACTTCACCGGCTGCTTGTGGAAGACCTGCCGGGCGATGGAGTCGCCGAGCACGAACTGCACGGGGGTGCACACGGCGGCGAGCGTGAAGGGGATCGTGAAACCCAGCCGGTGGTAGCGGTCGCGGCGGCCGCGCAGCCATCCGACGGCGTAGACACCGGCCACGACGTAGCCCGCCGTCACGAACATCGCCACGACGAAGTGCCAGTACTGCGGGCCGAACATGGGGGTGAAGACCGCCTGCCGGATCTTCACGTCGACCGGGTCGCCCGCGGCGTCGAGGGTGAAGCCCCGGGGGGTGTTCATCCACGAGTTGGCGGCCAGGATGCCGAAGGCACCGAGCAGGGCCACGAACGGCAGCGGCAGTCCGAGCAGGAAGTGCGTGCGGGCGGGCAGCCTTCGCCAGCCGTAGAGGTAGACCGCGATGAGGACGGCCTCCAGGAAGAACGCCCAGGCCTCGACGCCGAACCCGATGCCGAAGACATCGCCCCACCGGCCCATCATGCCCGGCCACAGCAGCCCGAACTCGAAGGACAGCACGGTCCCGGTGACGACGCCGATCGCGAACTGGACCGCCATCACGGCCGACCACCGCCGGGCCAGCAGCAGGGCGGTGGCATCGCCGCGGCGCAGGCCGTAGCCGTGCATGACGAGCGTGATGAGCGGCAGCGCCACGCCCAGCGGCACCAGGACGATGTGGGAGGCCAGGGTGAAGGCCATCATCGATCTGGCCGGCAGCGTCTGCGGCGGCACGTCCGCCAGCAGCAGGACCGTGTGCATGCGAGGTGTCTCCGGGGCCGGCGCGGGTGGGGTGGGTCAGCCGCCGGTGGCGAAGCCCGGGAACAACGTCATCCCCCCGTCGACGTACAGGGTGGTGCCCACGACGTAGTCCATGAGGTCGGACGCGAGGCCGACGACGGCGTGGGCGATGTCCTCGGGGTCGCCGATCCGCTTGTAGGGGATCAGCCGCATGAGATCCTGCTGCGCGTCCGGCGTCTCCCAGGCGCTGCGGTTGATGGGGGTCTTGATGGCTCCGGGGGCGACGGCGTTCACCCGGATGCGCTTCGGGGCGAGTTCCTGGGCGAGGGTCGCCATCATCATCTGCACGCCGCCCTTGGACGAGGCGTAGTTGACGTGGCCGGCCCAGGGGATGATCTGGTGGACCGAACTCATGCAGATGATCTTCCCGGCCGCGCGCGACACCTCCGGGACGACCCCGCGGCGCAGGAACTCCTTGGCCGCCTCGCGGGCGCAGAGGAACTGCCCGGTGAGGTTGACGTCCAGGACCTTCTGCCACTGGGCGAGGGTCATGTCCGTGACCGCCGCGTCCCGCTGGAGCCCCGCGTTGGCGACCAGGATGTCGATGGTGCCGAACTCCTTCACCATCCGCTCCGTCATGGCGACGACCTGCTGCTCGTCGGACACGTCGGCCTCGTAGGCGGCCGCCCGGACCCCGAATCCGGTGATCTCCTCGACCACCTGCTCGGCTTCGTCGCGGCCGGCCACGTAGTTCACCACGACATCGGCCCCCGCCCGGCCCAGGGCGATGGCCGTCGCCCTGCCGATCCCGGAGTTCGCGCCGGTCACCAGCGCCTTCTGCCCCCGCAGCAGGTGGGCGGGGACCACGCCCTGGGGTGTGCCCTCGGTCGAACTCACGATGCCCTGCTCCTCCGCCTGCGTGCCCGTCTCCGCCGGGCCCGTCGCCCGGAGGTCCGGGCACCAGACAAGCACCGCCCGGGAGGGGCGGCATGCCGGAGCCGACCGCGTTGCGCTGCCCGGCTGAGGTTCTTCGCCCGGTCGGGGGCCGGGTCGCCCGCGGAGGGCAGGCCGAGCCGTTCCGGCAGGTGGCCGCGCACGTGGCGGGCTTGGGCGAGGGCCCTGCCGTCGCCGTCCGTCGGGCGTCGGCCGGTTTGCCCGGCGACCGGGCAGGCTACTCATGGCGCATGATTCCCTCCCGGGTCGAGGAGACGCTGCCGGAGCTGGCCCCGTTCGTCCACGCCGTCCAGGGGCGCCGGCCCGACGACGGCACCTGGTGCGAGGCGTGGACGGTACGCGACGTCCTGATCCACCAGACGGGCAACGCCGAGGAACTGGCCCGGGTGCTCCGGGCGTTCCTCGAGGGGTCGCCGGTGGAGACCAGGGGCTTCGAGCGTGAGGCGCCCTACCGGCGGTTGCCGGACAGCGAGCTCTGGGCGGCGTTCATGAGCCGCTGCGAAGAGCTCACCGAGGTCGCCGCGGCCGCCGCCCAGGACCTGTCCCCGGGCACGGAGGTGCGGTGGACGGGCCGGACCGTGACGGCCCCGTTCTTCGCGGAACACATGCGTGAGGAGCTGATCCTGCACCGCTGGGACCTCACCGGGGACGACCGCACGGCCGTACAGGCGCTCAACGAGCCCTGGATGACGGAGCACAGCGTGGTCTCGGTCGGCCGTCCGCTGTTGGCGAAGGGCCGCACCCGGCTCGACCTGGGACCCGACGGACGGGTCGAAGGCCGCCTGCGCACGCCGGGCACCGACGACGTCGTCGTGACCGCCGACGCCGACGGCACCGGCATCCGGCTCGCCGCTCCCGAGGGCCCCGCGACGATCGAGAGCGACGCCGCCGTACGCGTCCTGCTGCTGTGGGGCCGCCGTCCCGCCGACCCGAACCGCTGGCACAGCTCGGCCGGCCCGGAGACGCTGCTCAGGGTACGGGCCCTGCTGGGCGGCTACTGAGAACGGTTCCGCGCGTCTCTCCTGCCGCACCAGGGTTGACGGTGGCTCGGTGCGGCTCCGGGCCGAAGGCGTGCCGAGCTGTCAGGCACGGCGGTCGAGGGCGGCGGTGATCAGGGTCTCGAGTTCCCGGGCGACCCGGTCGAGTGGCCGCATGCTGCGCTGGGCGCGGCACAGGGCGATGGCGCCCTCGACCGATGCCACGACGAGGGTGGCGAGAGCGGGCGCCCGGTCGGGGTCGGCGCCGTGCGCGGTCAGCGCCTCGGTCAGCAGCCGCTGCCAGCCCTCGAACACCTCGGCGGCGGCGAGCAGGGCCGGCGGGATCTCCTCGGACGGCGGTTCCTCGACGGAGACGGCCAGCACGGGACAGCCGGCCCGGAAGTCGCTGTCGACGACGATGCCGCGCCACAGGGTCAGGAAGGCGCGCAGGCCGGCGACCGGGCCCGCGTCCAGCTCCTTGCGCAGGATCCGGGCGACCGCCTCTCCGGCGTACCGCACCGCCTCCGTGGCCAGTTGCTGCTTGCCCTCGGGGAAGAAGTGGTAGGTCGAGCCGAGCGGCGCGCTGGCGTGCTTGGCCAGCTCGCGGATGCTGGTCGCGTTCAGGCCGCGCCGGCTGATCATGTCGGCGGCACCGACCAGGATGCGCTCGCGCGACGGCGCGCTGGGCTTGGGCACGGCCGTACTCCCCTCTGGCTATAACGCTCGTCATAGTCTAGCGTGACCACCGGCTATAACGACTGTTATAGACCGAGGCCGTCGTGACCGTGCGCAGAAGCGCGAGGGGAGAGTTCGCCATGCCGATGATCCGGCTCACCGTGCCGTCCGGTGCCCTGACCGAGGAGGGCCGCGGGAACGTCCAGCGGGACCTGGCCGCCGTACTGCTGCGCTGGGAAGGCGCGCCCGACACCGCGTTCTTCCGCGCGCAGGCGTGGAGCCACCTCGTCGAGCTGCCCGAAGGGGCGCAGGCCACCGCCGAGGACGACGCGCCGCGCTTCCTCGTGGACGTCACCGTGCCCGAGGGCGCCCTGTCCGAGCGGCGCAAGGCCGGGCTGGTCGAGGACGCCACCAGGACCGTCCTCGCGGCCGCAGGGCTCCCGGCGGACGAAGCCCTGCGGGTGTGGGTGCTGGTGCACGAGCAGCCCGACGGCACCTGGGGCGCCGGCGGTTCGGTCATCCGCTACGCCGACCTGGTCGGGCTCGCGAAGGGACAGCGGGCCGATGCGTGAACTGACCTACGTCGCCCGCGACACCGTGGAGTGGCGCGAGGCGCCCGATCCGGGGCTGCGGTCGGACCTGGAGGCGATCGTCGCGCCGGTGGCAGCCACCGCCTGTCGACACCGCGATCCTGGCCGGGCACAGCTTCATCGACCCGCCCTTCGCCCTCGGACACGAGTGCGTGGCGCGGGTCGTGGAAACCGGCGACGCGGTGACCGCCGTACGGCCCGGTGACCTGGTGGTCGTCCCCTGGTCCATCAGCTGCGGCAGCTGCGGCGACTGCCGCGGCGGACTGACCGCGCACTGCACGGCCGTACCGCACATGGCCATGTACGGCGCGCCCATCGGCGGCACTTGGGGCGGGCTCTTCTCCGACCTGGTCCGGGTCCCGTACGCGGACGCCATGCTCGTCCCGCTGCCGGCCGGTCTGGACCCGGTGGCCATGGCCTCGGCGAGCGACAACTGGTCCCTGGCCTGGCGCCTGGTGGCCCCGCATCTGAAGGCCAGGCCCGGCGCCCGGGTCCTGGTCGTCGCGCGCGGCAGCATCGGGCTGTACGTCTGTGACATCGCGCGTGCGCTCGGCGCGTCCGAGGTCCTGTACGTCGACCCGCACCCGGAACACCGCGAGATCGCCCGGGGTTACGGCGCCGCCACCGCCGAGCTTCTCGAGCCCGTCCGGCACGGCTTCGACATCGCCGTGGAGGCGACCGGGCGGGTCGACCAGTTGGCCCTCGCCGTCAAGTCACTGGTACCGGAGGGCATGTGCGAGTCGGCGGGCAACCACTTCCGCCCCGGTGAGCTGCCCCTGCTCGACATGTACCTCACCGGTGTCACCCTGCGCATCGCCCGCGACAACGTCCGGGGCCACATCCCCGACGCCCTCGACCTCGCCCGCTCCGGACGCGTCGACCCCGCCCGTGTCGTCTCCCACGTCCTCGACTGGGAGCGGCTCCCCGAGGCCCTGCCCGAGAAACACCTCAAGCCCGTCTTCGTCCGCGCCGACGGCTGAGCGGCGGGGAACGACACCGGGTGCCAAGGGAGCGTGCCAGGCGTCGCGGGGCAGACGGGAATGTGACGGCAGGCCTTCAGGGCTGGGCCGGGCCGGCCTGGATGCCGGGGCGGTACTTCGGGACGCGGAGGGTGATCTTCGTGCCCGCTCCGACTCCGGTCTCGATGACGAGGCCGTGGTCGTCGCCGTAGACCCGGCGCAGCCTGCGGTCGACATTGCTCAGGCCGATGCCGGTGGCGGGTCCGGCCGTGCCGCGCAGGATCGCGCGCAGGCGTTCCGGTTCCATGCCGATGCCGTCGTCCTCGATGACGACCCGGGCCTCGGTGCCCTCGTCCTCGGCGACGATCGTGACGCCGATGCGCTCCACGGACCCCTCCAGGCCGTGTTTGAGGGCGTTCTCGACGAGGGGCTGCAGACAGAGGAAGGGCAGCGTCACCGGCAGCACCTCGGGCGCGATGCGCAGGGTGACCTTCAGGCGGCGGCCGAAGCGGGCGCGGGCGAGTTCCAGGTACTGCTCGATGGAGCGCAACTCCTCGGCGAGAGTGGTGAACTCGCCGCCCCGGCGGAAGGAGTAGCGGGTGAAGTCGGCGAATTCCTGCAGGAGTTCGCGGGCGCGCTCGGGATCGGTGCGGACGAAGGAGGCGATGCTCGCGAGGGAGTTGTAGACGAAGTGCGGGGAGATCTGGGCGCGCAGGGCCCGGACCTCGGCCTCATGGGCGCTGGTCCGGGCCCGGTCCAGGCCGGCGAGCTCGAACTCGAGGGAGAGCCGGCGGGCCGCTTCCCCGGCGGCCCGGACGAGAGCGGTGGATTCGGCGGTGGCGAACACGGCGAGGGCACCGGAGGTGCCGCCGTCGGCGGTGAGCGGCACCAGGGCGCCCCAGCGGACGGGGCAGCCGGCGTCGTCGCAGGACAGCGGGAAGGCCCGGGCGCGGGGTGGACGGGCGAGGCGTGCCGTCACCTCCGCGCGGTGGTGTTCGCCGGCACCGTCCCAGGCGAGCACGGCGGTGTCGTCGGTGAGGGCGAGGGCGGGGGTGCCGAGCAGGGGGCGCAGCCTGCGGACCGCCCTGCGGGCGGTGTCCGGGGTGAGCCCGGTGCGCAGGGGTGCCGCGGCGAGCCCGGCGGTGTGCAGACCACGGGCGAGGGCGTGCCAGGCCCCGTCGGCGTCGGCCGCGTGCTCCTGCTGCCGGCGCGCCGCCGCGTGCCCGAGAGCGGCACCGAGCACGAACAGCGCGAACCCGGCGAGAGCGAGCGCCGCGGTACCGAGGACGGTCATGGGCGACGCGGGTTCGGGCCGAGGGGGCGGGTGGCGGAGCACCGAGGGGCGCCACCGAGCGCGTGACCGGTCCTCCGTACGGCGTCTCCTCGGTGCCGGAACCGACCGTCATGGGGGCCGCTCCCGTGACACCGAGCACCGGAACCTCGCCGATGCCACCCGGCACCGGAACCTCGCCGATGCCAGCCGGCCCCGGGACCTGGCCGATACCGGCTGGCGTCGGGCTCGCGCCCGGGCCAGCCAGCCGGGCGCTCCTGCCGGGGCCGTGGAGGGTCGTCCTTCGGCCGGTCCGGGAGCCTCTCGTGTTCTCCGCTGCCCCGCCGGCCCGCTCTGCCGCCTCGGTCGGCAGGCGTGTCGGGACGGTCGTCGGCGGGCGCACCGGCCCGGCTGTCCGTGTCGTCGGTCTGCACAGCGGCTCCTCGGTCAAGTCGTCGCCGGCCGGGGCCGGTCGGGGGCCGGTGGTTCGGGGAGGTGGAGGCGGGCCATGGTGGCGGCGGTGCCGGGTGGGACGCGGCCGCGGGTGGCCAGCGAGGTCAGGATCATCGCCGTGAAGCCGACGGGGACGGACCACACCGCGGGCCAGGCCAGCAGGGTGTGCAGCCAGCCGGAGCGGGCGCCGCCGGCGATGGTGGCCGTCACCGCGGTGAGCGCCGAGCCGCCGCCGAGGACGAGCCCGGCGATCGCGCCCGGCGGGGTCAGGCCGCGCCACCATATGCCGAGGACGAGCAACGGGCAGAAGGAGGAGGCCGAGACGGCGAAGGCCAGGCCGACCGCGTCGGCCACCGGCAGATCGCTGACCACGGCAGCGGCGGCGGTCGGCACCGCGATCGCGGGCAGCGTGGCGAGCCGGAAGTGGCGCACGCCGAGCGTGGGCAGCACGTCCTGGGCGAGGACGCCCGCGACGGACATGGTGAGCCCGGACGCCGTGGACAGGAACGCCGCACAGGCGCCGCCCGCGACGAGGGCGCCGAGCAGGTCCCCGGCGGCCCCGCCGATCAGCCGCTGCGGCAGGACGAGGACCGCGGCGTCGGTGTCGCCGGTCAGCAGCAGGTCGGGGGCGTACAGGCGGCCGAGCATGCCGTACAGGGGGATGAGGAGGTAGAACGCGCCGAGTAGAGCGAGCACGCTGACGGTGGTGCGGCGGGCGGCGCGGCCGTCGGGGTTGGTGTAGAAGCGGACGACGACGTGCGGCAGGCCCATGGTGCCGAGGAAGGTGGCGAGGATCAGGCCGTAGGTGGCGTACAGGCCGTGCTGTGCGCGGTCCGCGGACAGCGGCCTGGCCCAGCTGGAGGGCGCGGCGCGGCCGGCCGCGGGGTCCGGCAGGGGGACCCGGGCGCCGGCCGGGAAGCCGAGGGCGGTCCGCGCGCCGATCCGGTGCCGGCCCTCGCCGAGCCGCAGTGAACTCCCGTGCAGGGTACGGCCGTCGACGCTTCCGGTGGCGGTCACCCGGACCGGCTCGCGCACGGTGAGGGTGAGCGGTGTGTCGACGCGCACCTCGGTGGAGCGGTGGAAGACGGGCCGGTCGTCCCAGGCGGGCGCCGGGGCGTCGTCGCCGCGCCAGGCGAGCAGCAGGAACACCACGGGCACCAGCAGGGCGGTGAGTTTCAGCCAGTACTGGAAGGCCTGGACGAAGGTGACGCTGCGCATCCCGCCGGCGGCGACGGCCGCGGTCACCACGGCGGCGACGACCAGCCCGCCGAGCCAGCCGGGTGCGCCGGTGAGCAGCCGCAGGGTGAGGCCGGCGCCGCGCAGCTGGGGCAGCAGATACAGCCAGCCGATGCCGACGACCAGCACTCCGGCGACCCGCCGCACCGCCCGGGACTCCAGCCGGGCCTCGGCGAAGTCGGGCAGGGTGTAGGCGCCGGAGCGGCGCAGCGGGGCGGCGACGAAGGCCAGCAGGACCAGGAAACCGGCGGTGTAGCCGATGGGGAACCAGAGCATGTCGACGCCCTGGGCGAGGACGAGTCCGGCGACGCCGAGGAAGGAGGCGGCGGACAGGTACTCGCCGCTGACCGCGAAGGCGTTGAGCCGGGGGGCGACCGTGCGCGAGGCGACGTAGAAGTCGGAGGTGGTGCGGGAGACGCGCAGGCCGAGCGCGCCGACGAGGACCGTGGCGAGGATCACGGCCGTCACGCCCACGATGCCGTACGTCTGGTTCACCGGCCGGCCCCGGCGGGAAGTCGGCGCATGATCAGGGGTGTTCCGCGGGGGTGCCGGCAGCCGTGTCGGTCTCGTTGTGCTCGGCACGGCGGACGTACCAGGCGCCGGTGGCCAGCAGGGCGGGGTACGGCGCCACACCCAGGACGACCCATACGGCCGGCGGGACGCGCGGCGCGCCGTCGGCGGGCGGCAGGATCCGCAGGAGCACGGGGAGCAGGCCGAGCGGGACCGCGAGCAGGGCCGTGGTGACGAGTGCGGCCCTCAGCTGACGCCGCATCAACTGCCGTACGTGTGCCTCGGATCGGGGCTCCGGCGCGGGCGCGGGGCGGGGTGCGGTCGTACGGCCGGAGGGGCGCGGGCGTCCGGTGACCACCTCTCTGCGAGGGACGGATTCCGCACCCATTGACGCACTCCCCGGCGCAGCGGTGATCACCTTGTGCTGCGGCGAGTGTACGCAGCGGTCCGGCGCCGAGACAGCGGGTGGGCGAGAATCGCCACAGGTCCGTCACCGGGCGGCCGCTCGCGTCGCTCAACGGGCCCGGCCCGCCGCGTGCCTGGCCAGCAGGTCCCGCAGTTCCCGGGCGTTGCGCCGGCTCACGGCGAGGACGCGGTCGCCGATCCGTACCGTCATGTTGCCGCCGTCCAGGCGCAGTTCCTCGATGCGGCCGAGTGCGACGAGCCGGCTGCGGTGGATGCGTACGAACCCGCGGGCGCGCCACTGCTCCTCCAGGGTGGACAGCGCGACGCGCACCAGGTGGCTGCCGTGCGGGGTGTGCAGGCGAGCGTAGTCGCCCTGGGCCTCGACGTGGGTGATGTCGGCGATGGGCACGAACCGGGTCACCCCGCCCAGTTCGACGGGGACCTGGTCGTCGAAGGCGTTCGTCCGCTCGGGCGCGGTCACGGCGGGGACGGCGCCCGGCCGGGGGCCCTGCCCGGCCCGGACCAGTTCGGCGACCCGGCGTACGGCCTCGGCGAAGCGTTCCCCGCGGAGGGGCTTGAGCAGGTAGTCGACGGCCTTCAGGTCGAAGGCGCGGACCGCGAAGTCGTCGTGCGCGGTGACGAAGACGATCAGCGGCGGAGCGGCGAACCCGGCCAGCAGGCGGGCCAGTTCGAGGCCGTCGAGGCCCGGCATGTCGATGTCGAGGAAGACGACGTCGACCGCTGCCCCGCCGTCCGGCCCGTCCGCCACGGCCCGGCCGAGCCGGCGCAGTGCCTCGGTGGGTCCGGCCGCGGGCACCACGGTGCCGACCCGGGGATCCCGCCGCAGGAGGTACAGCAGCTCCTCGAGCGCGGGTTCCTCGTCGTCCACCGCCAGCACGCGCAGGGGCGCGTCGCTCGCGCTCATCTCCGCTGTCTCCTTCCTGCTGGAACCTCCTACCGGTGCATGGTGGTCTCCCCCGGCGTCCGCGTCGAGATCGCGTCCCGCGGTGGTGTGCGCCGCCCGGCACCGGGGGGGATCGGACCCGGTGACCGAGGGCCGGGCGTCAGTCCGGGACCACCAGCCGTGCCGCCTCTCCCGGGCCGACCGGGACCACCCGGTCGCGCAGGCAGACGTCGATGGGGGCGCGGTCGGAGTCCGGTACGGCGATCTCCAGCAGGCCGCTGCGCAGGCGGAGGTGGACACCCCAGTGGCCGTGGTAGCGGATGGCGAAGCCGTAGGAGGAGAGTTCGGGCAGCGGGACCGGGTCGAGGCACAGCGCGCCGTCGCGGGTCTCCAGGCCGGTCAGACCGCGCTGGACGAGGTCGAGGGTGCCGGCCATGGCGCCGAGGTGGATGCCCTCGCCGGTGGTGCCGCCCTGCAGGTCGGCGATGTCACCGCGCAGCGCCTCCTGGACGAAGGCCCAGGCGTCGCCGCGGCGGCAGCGGGCCAGGACCCAGCCGTGGACCAGGCCGCTGAGGGTGGAGCCGTGGCTGGTGCGGTGCAGGTAGTGGTCGACGGTGGCCGTCCAGGTCCGTTCGTCGAGGTGGTGGCCCAACCGGTCGAAGAGCGTGCGGAGTTCGGCCGTCGAGAAGAGGTAGCCGAGCATGAGGACGTCGGCCTGCTTGGACGCCTTGTAGCGGTTGACGGTGTCGCCCTCGGCCTCCAGGATCCGGTCGAGGCGGCGGATGTCGTCGTACCGCTTGCGGTAGTCGTCCCAGTCCAGCTCGGCGAGGTCGCCGTAGCCCTCGAACTGGCTGATCACCCCGTCGTGGAAGGGGATGTGGAGGGTGTGGGAGATCTCCTCCCAGCGGGCGGGCTCGTCCTCGTCCAGGCCGATGCTCTCGGCGAGTTCGGCGCGGCGCGGTTCGGGCATGGTGGCCAGCAGGTCCAGGGTGCGGGCGAGCACCCACGCGGCGGTGACGTTGGTGTACGCGTTGTCGTCCAGGCCGGGTTCGGCCGCGCCGGGGTAGGCGTCGTGGTACTCGTCGGGGCCCATCACGCCCCGGATGCGGTACCGGCCGAGACGGTCGTCGTAACCGGCCGAGTCGGCCCAGAAGCGGGCGATGTGCAGCAGCATCTCGGCGCCCTCGCCGTGCAGGAAGTCGATGTCCCCGGTGGCCTCGCAGTACTGCCAGATGTTGTAGGCCACCGCCGAGCCGACGTGGTGCTGGAGCCGGGAGTGGTCCGGCACCCAGCGGCCGGAGCGGGGGTTGAGATGGACCTCCTGGGCCTCCTCGCGGCCGTCGCTGCCGCTCTGCCACGGGTAGAGCGCGCCGCGCCGGCCGAGCTCCCCGGCCGCGTGGCAGGCGGCGTCGAGACGCCGGTGCCGGTAGTGCAGCAGGGCGCGGGAGACCTCGGGGAGGTGCAGGTTGAGGTAGGGCAGGACGAACAGTTCGTCCCAGAAGACATGGCCGCGGTAGGCCTCGCCGTGCAGTCCGCGCGCGGGGACGCCGACGTCGAGGTCGGCCGTGTGCGGCGACAGCGTCTGCAGCACGTGGAAGAGGTGCAGGCGCAGGATGCTGCCCGCCTCGCCGGGCACCTCGAACGCGGTGCGCCGCCACAGCTGCTCCCAGGCCGCGGCGTGCGTCTGGAGCAGTGCGTCGAAGCCGGGGGCGGTGCCGACCCGGTCGACGGCCGCGTCCAGCGGGTCGCCGATGGCGGGGTCGTGCGAGGTGTGCAGCGCCACCGTCTTGTCGACGGTGACGGTACGGCCGGGTGCCAGGCGCAGCCGCGCGTGCTGGACGGCGCGCAGGGCCTCGTGCGCCGTCGCCACCGGCGCGTCGGCGGCCAGCCGGGCCGCGAGGACACACTCGATGCGGGAGGTACGGGTGTGGCAGCGCAGCCACATCGCGCCGTGTGCGGCGAGGCCGGTCCGGATCTGGGTGAGGTGCCGGCCGTCCAGGTCCCGGTAGCGGGCCACGCCGGAGTTGGTGACGCGCCCGTCGAGCGCGGCCTCGACCTCCAGCTCGGTCCCGCCGCCCTCGATGGTGAACTCGGTGCGCAGCGCGGCGAGGTGACGGTCCCCCAGGTGGACCAGACGCAGCTGGCGCACATGGAGAACGGCGTCGCCATCGAGGGCGTAGCTGGTGCGGCGTTCCAGCAGGCCGGGGTCGAGATGGAGGATCAGCAGGTGTTCGGTGACGGGTGCGGAGTCCGGGGTGAGCCAGGCGCCGCCCACCGGGCGGAACCGCAGCGGCAGCCAGTTGGGCAGGTTGACCATGTCCTCGTTCTCGACCCGGCGGCCGGCGATCTCCGAGGTGAGCCGGTCGTAGCAGCCGGCCACGTAGGTGCCCGGGTAGTGGACCTCGTCGGCGACGCACTCGGGCAGCGCCCCGCGGGTGGCGAAGTACCCGTTGCCCAGGGTGCACAGCGACTCCCGCAGGCGCTCCTCCTCCGGCCGGTAGCCCTCGTACTCCCAGGTCGGTCCCGTCACGGTCACCCCTCGGACAGCAGGCCCGTGAGGATCCGGTCGGGGGTCAGGGGCAGTTCGCGGAAGCGGATGCCGGTGGCGTGGTGGACGGCGTTGCCGATGGCGGCCGCGGTGCCGACGATGCCGATCTCGCCGATGCCCTTGCTGCCCATGGGGTTGAGGTGCGGGTCGTCCTCGTCGATCCAGTCGGCCTCGACGGCGGGGACGTCGGCGTGCGCGGGCACGTGGTAGGAGGCGAGGTCGGCCTCGGTGAAGTCGCCGAACGCGCTGTCCAGTGTGCTGTGTTCGGTCAGGGCCATGCCGAGGCCCATGATCATGCCGCCGGTGAACTGGGAGCGCGCGGTACGGGCGTTGAGGATCCGCCCGGCGGCGAAGATCCCGATCAGCCGCCGTACCCGGGTCTCGCCGGTGACGGTGTCGACGGCGGCCTCGGCGAAGTGGGCGCCGAAGGCGTGCCGGGCGTAGGGGCTGTCGGCGTCGGCCTGCCCGGCGGTGTCGGCGTGGGTCTCGATGCCGTCGGCGGGCAGTGGTCCGGTGTGCGCGGCGAGCCGGGAAGCCAGCTCGGTGCACGCCTCGTGCACGGCCCAGCCCCAGGAGGCGGTGCCCGTGGAGCCGCCGGCCAGCCATGCCGACGGCAGGTCGCTGTGCCCGATCTCGGTGCGGACCCGGTCGAGGGGCACGCCGAGGGCGTCGGCGGCGATCTGGGCGAGGACGGTACGGGCCCCGGTGCCGATGTCGGTCGCGTTGATCCGGACGACGCAGGTGCCGTCGGGCAGGGCGCGGGCGGTCGCGGTGGCCGGGACGGCCGCGGCCGGGTAGGTGGCCGCGGCCACGCCGGTGCCGATGAGCAGCGGGCCCTCGCGGCGCACACCGGGACGCGGGTCGCGCCCGTCCCAGCCGAAGCGGCGGGCGCCCTCGCGCAGGCACTCCACCAGGTGCCGGCTGCTGAACGGTTTGCCGCCGTCCGGCTCCCGCTCGGGTTCGTTGCGGACGCGCAGCTCCACCGGGTCCATGCCGAGGGCGTGGGCGAGTTCGTCCACGGCCGACTCCAGGGCGTACATGCCGGGCGCCTCGCCGGGGGCGCGCATCCAGGACGGGGTGGGCACGTCGAGCGGGACCACCCGGTGGGAGCTGAGCAGGGCCGGGGTGGCGTACATGACGCGTGAGGGCACCGCGGCCTGCTCCACGAACTCCTTCACCCGGGAGGTGTGGGTGGTCGCCTCGTGCAGCACCGCGGTGAGCCGGCCGTCCGCGCTCGCGCCGAGGCGGAGGCGCTGCACGGTGGGGGCGCGGTGGCCGACGGTGGTGGGCAGGTACCGGCGGGGGTAGGCGAGGGTGACGGGCCGGCCGGTGCGCCGGGCGGCCATCGCGGCGAGCACGACGTCCGGGCGCGGGGTGCCCTTGGAGCCGAAGCCGCCGCCGACGTGCTCGGTGACGACGGTGACGCGGTCCTCGGGCAGCTCGAACAGCTGGGCGAGCACCTCCCGCACGGTCGTGCCGCCCTGGCTGGAGGTGTACACGGTGAGCCGGTCCCCGTCCCAGTGGGCCGTGCTGGCGTGCGGCTCCATGGGGTGGTTGTGCAGCGGCGGCACCCGGTAGGTGGCGTCGACGCGGACCTCGGCGGCGGCGAAGGCGGCCTCGGGGTCGCCGTGCTCGACCCGGCCCGGGAAGCCGGCGTTCGCCTCCTGAGGTTCGTAGGCGTCCGGGTGCGCCGGATCGAGCTCGGCGTGATGGGGTTCGGTGGTGTAGGTGACGCGTACCGCGCGGGCGGCCGCGCGGGCCGTCTCCAGGGTGTCGGCGACGGCCAGGGCGACGCACCAGCCCCGGTGCGGCACCTGCGGGCCCTGCAGGACGGCGAGCGTGGCGTCCTCGGGTACGGCCAGGCGCGGGGCGTCGTCGGGGGTGAGGACGGCGAGGACACCGGGCAGCGCGAGGGCGGCCGAGGCGTCGACGGCGGCGACCCGCCCGCGGGCGATTCCCGCGGGCACGGGCCAGGCGTGCACCCGGCCCGGCAGGCCGTACTCGGCGGCGTACCGCGCGACCCCGGTCACCTTCTGGCGCCCTTCCCGGCGCTCGGCGGGGGCACCGAGGGCGGTGCCGGGGGCCGGGTGACGGTCGCCGGCCCTGGTGGGGGTGTCGCCCGCGGCGCTCCGCGCCTCCAGGCGCTCGGCCCGGGCGCCCGGGGCACCGCCGCGGCCCGAGGGCCCTGGTGCCCGGTGCTCGCCGGGAACCCGAGTGGGGGTGCGCTCTGCGGGAGTGGCCGGGGAGTTGCCGGTCATGGGTTCCTCCTGGTCTGGTCGGTCCTCCCGGGGCGGCTCAGGCCGGCGCCGGGGCCGGGGCGAGGCGGTTCAGGACGTCCAGGGCGAGGTTGCGGGCGAGGGGCACCTTGTAGGCGTTGTCCCGCAGCGGCTCGGCGTGCGCGAGCTCCAGCGCCACCGCGCCCTCGAAGGCCTCGGGGGTCGCGGGGGCGCCGAGCAGCGCCAGCTCGGTGTGCCGGGCCCGCCAGGGGATGTGGGCGAGCCCGCCGAAGGCGACCCCGACCTGGTCGACGACGCCCTCCGCGACCCGCAGCACGACGGCCACGGAGGCGAGGGCGAAGGCGTACGACGCCCGGTCACGGGCCTTGCGGTAGGCGGACGGGACACCGGCGGTGGCGGCCGGGAGCAGCACGCCGGTGATCAGTTCGCCGGGGCGGATCCAGGTGTCCCGCTCGGGATGCTCGCCCGGCAGCCGGTGGAACTCGGCCGCCGGCAGCCGCCGGGTGCCCTCGGTGCCGTACAGCTCGACCTGGGCGTCCAGCGCGGCGAGGGCCACGGCCATGTCGGACGGGTTGGTGGCGATGCAGTGCTCCGAGTGCCCGAGGACGGCGTGGTCGCGGTGGACGCCCTCCCGGGCGCCGCAGCCGCTGCCGGGCTCGCGTTTGTTGCAGGGTTTGTCCAGGTCCTGGAAGTAGGGGCAGCGGGTGCGCTGGAGCAGGTTGCCGCCGGTGGTGGCGGCGTTGCGCAGCTGCCCGGAGGCGCCCGCGAGCAGTGCCTGGGACAGCGCCGGGTAGCGGTCGCGGACGCGGGGGTCGGCGGCCAGGTCGCTGTTGCGGACGGTGGCGCCGACGCGCAGGGAACCGTCCGGCAGCTCCTCGACGGTGCCGAGCGGCAGCCGGCCGACGTCGATCAGGACGGCGGGCCGCTCCACGCCGAGTTTCATCAGGTCGACCAGGTTGGTGCCGCCGGCCAGGTAGCGGGCGCCGGGATGGGCGGCGTACGCCTCGACGGCCTCCTGGACGCTGCCGGGCCTGAGGTATCCGAAGCCGTTCACGGGATCACGTCCTCGACCGCCTCGACGATGCGCGGGTAGGCGCCGCAGCGGCACAGGTTGCCGCTCATGCGCTCGCGGATCTCGGCCCGGTCCAGCGGGACGGGCCGGCCGGAGGGAGCCGCCGGGCCCGTGGCGTGGGAGGGGTGGCCGGCGGCGGCCTCGGCGAGCATGCCGACGGCGGAGCAGATCTGCCCCGGGGTGCAGTAGCCGCACTGGAAGGCGTCGCGGTCGACGAAGGCCCGCTGCAGCGGGTGCGGCTCCTCGCCGTCGCCGCCGAGGCCCTCGACCGTGGTGATCTCGCCGCCGTCGAGGGCGACCGCGAGCAGCAGGCAGCTGTTGACGCGGCGGCCGTCGGCCAGCACGGTGCAGGCACCGCACTGACCGTGGTCACAGCCCTTCTTCGCCCCGGTCAGGCCGAGGTCCTCGCGGAGCAGGTCCAGCAGGACACGCCGGTGGTCGACGTGCAGGGTGTGGGGTTTCCCGTTGACCCGGAGGGTGATCTCCGACGCGACGGGGAGCTGGTTCTCTCTGGTCATGGCAGGCGTTGCCTTCCGGACGGGCCCTGGTGTCCGTCCAGACCGCGTATCCACGCGGCGGCGCCTCACACGTCCGCGGGGCCACGCCCTTCACGGGAGACATCGTCACGTCGTCCCCGGGGGATCAGCCGGTGCAGGCGGCGAAGACGCGGGTGTAGTCCCAGTCGGACTGGTTCACACCGGAGCAGCTGTCGGCGGGACCGCCGGTACACGGCCGGTCGCACAGTGCGCTGCTGCACGGTCGCGCTGCTGTAGGCGTCGGCCTCGATGTCGATGTCGATCGCCTTCAGGCCGTAGGCGTCGATGACCTTCTGGTAGGCCGCGGCCAGCACGGTGGTGACGGTCTGCTGGTCGACCCCGCCGGTCAGCGGGCGGCTGCCGCCCCACTGCGGGTTGCAGTGGCCGTTGCTGAGCACGAAGGCGAGGGTGAACCACTTCACGCCGGTGGCCCGGGTGATGGTGGCCGGGTCCGGCGGCCTGCCCCAGCCGTTGTAGAGGTACGGCGCGACGGCCATCGGCGCGGAGGGGGTGCTGTCGCCGGCCGCGGGCGCGTTCCACCTTTGGTTGGCGCCGCCCGTGCAGGACCACAGCTGCACCTTCGCCCCGTCGGCGGTCGAATCGCCGGTCACGTCAAGGCACTTGCCGAGGGCGCGGATCGTGCCGTTGCAAGTGGTGTGACAGTTCTTCACTAGCGTGGGGCCCATGGGATATGACACGAGCTTCCACCCCGTCGACCTGCCGCTGATCGAGCGACGGCTGCTGCCGTACCTCGCCGGACACGGGGACGACGACGGCATCGACGATCTGATCGCCCGCGCCGTCGCGATACGAAAGAACCGCTTCCGCGCCAAGGCCTGGGCGCTGGGCGTCCTGGAGCACGCCCTCGACGACGAGAGTCTCGGGTTCGAGACACGGCTGCACCTGTGGGGCCGCCCCTTCCTCATCGTCGGGGACGGCCCGGAGCGGATCGCCGAGGCCATGCACCGGTATCTCGCCGCCACCCCGGAGGAGGTGGACACGATCGCGCTCGAGATGATCGGCAGGCTCGACCCCGCCCTGCCCGCGAAGGTCCGGCCCGACACGGACGGGCAGTTGCCCGGCGATGCCGCGATCGCGCACGGCCTCGCGGGCCCCCTGCGCATCCTGCGCGGAGCGGCGCTGGCTCTCCGCGCGGGGACGCCGGTCGTGCGCCACCCCTCCGACGGCAGGGAGCTGGACGCGGCCCGGCTGCTGACCCGCGAGGTGCCGTTCGCCGTGCTGGAGTTCGCCTCCGCCCTGCTGCCGGGCTGGATGTCACGTGGCCACACCTGGCCCACCCGGCTGTGCGCGGAGGCCGGCCTGACCGCCGAGGGCTTCACCGCTCCCACGGCGCTGGACGGACTGCTGCGCGCGGAGTTCCCCCGTCTGGCGTGGCCCGAACCACCCGCCACGATCGTCGCGAACTACTCGGTCGGCGGCCTGGTCCCGGCCACCGCGACCGGCGCGGCCCGCGCCCATCTCGCCGGGCACCAGGGGAAGTTGGCAAGTGACCCCGTCGAGCTGCGGAAGATCGACGAGGCCCTCGGCGTGGCCGGCCGTCTCGGTGTCGCCTTCTGCGAGGCCACCGAGATCTACAGCGGCCTGGAAGGCAGCCTCAACTGACCGCCACCGAGGTCTACGGCAACCTCAGCTGACCGCCACTTCGGCGTCCGGCTCCGCACGCCCCGCGAACTGCGTGCGATGCAGCTCGGCATACCGTCCGTCCGCCGCCAGCAGCTCCTCGTGCGTGCCCCGTTCCACGATCCGCCCGGACTCCACGACGAGGATCTGGTCGGCGGCGCGGACCGTGGACAGGCGGTGGGCGATGACGACGGCGGTGCGGCCCTCCAGGGCTTCGGTGAGGGCCTCCTGGACGGCCGCCTCGGAGGTGTTGTCCAGGTGGGCGGTGGCCTCGTCCAGGATGACCACGCGCTGGCGGGCCAGCAGCAGCCGGGCGATGGTCATCCGCTGGCGTTCGCCGCCGGAGAGGCGGTATCCGCGCTCGCCGACCACCGTGTCCAGGCCGTCAGGCAGGGACCGAACGACGTCGGACAGGCGGGCGCGGCCGAGCGCGGCCCAGAGCTCCTCGTCCGTGGCGTCGGGCCGGGCCAGCAGCAGGTTGGCGCGGACGGTGTCGTGGAACAGGTGGCCGTCCTGGGTGACCATGCCGAGCGTGCCGCGCAGGGAGGCGGCCGTGAGGTCGCGGACGTCGACCCCGCCCAGCCGCACCGCGCCCGCGTCGACGTCGTACAGGCGCGGCAGCAGCTGGGCGATGGTGGACTTGCCGGCCCCCGAGGAGCCGACGAGGGCGACGGTCTGGCCGGGTTCGGCGCGGAAGGAGACGCCGTGCAGGACCTCGGAGCCGCCGCGGGTGTCGAGGGCGGCGACCTCCTCCAGGGAGGCGAGGGAGACCTGGTCGGCGGCCGGGTAGGAGAAGCGGACGTCGTCGAACTCGACGGCGACCGGGCCCTCGGGGACCTCGCGGGCGTCCGGCTTCTCCTCGATCAGCGGCTTCAGGTCCAGCACCTCGAAGACCCGCTCGAAGCTGACGAGCGCGCTCATCACCTCGACCCGGGCTCCGGCGAGCGCGGTGAGCGGGGCGTACAGGCGGGTCAGCAGCAGGGCGAGGGAGACGACCGCGCCGGCCTGCAGGGTGCCGTGCAGCGCGAACCAGCCGCCGAGGCCGTAGACGAGGGCCAGCGCGAGGGCGGAGACCAGGGTGAGGGAGGTGATGAAGACGGACTGGGCCGTGGCCGTGCGGACGCCGATGTCCCGGACCCGTGCGGCGCGGGCCGCGAACTCCGCCGACTCCTCCTCCGGGCGGCCGAACAGCTTCACCAGGGTGGCGCCGGGCGCGGAGAAGCGCTCGGTCATCCGGGTGCCCATGGCCGCGTTCAGCGCCGCCGCCTCGCGCTGCATACGGGCCATCCGGGTGCCCATGCGGCGGGCGGGCAGCACGAACACGGGCAGCAGCACCAACGCGAGCAGGGTGATCTGCCAGGACAGGGTGAGCATCACCGCGAGGGTGAGCAGCAGGGTGACCAGGTTGCTGACCACGCCGGACAGCGTGTTGGCGAACGCCCGCTGGGCGCCGATCACGTCGTTGTTGAGCCGGCTGACCAGCGCTCCCGTACGAGTCCGTGTGAAGAACGCGACGGGCATGCGCTGCACATGATCGAACACAGCCGTTCTGAGGTCGAGGATGAGTCCCTCCCCGAGCGTCGCCGACAGGCGCCTGCCGAGGATGCCGAGCCCCGCCTCCGCGAGGGCGACGAGCGCGATGAGCAGGGAGAGCCGGACCACCGTGCCGGAGTCGTGCCCCGCCACGATCGCGTCCACGACGCGGCCGGCGAGCACGGGGGTGGCCACGGCGAGCAACGCGGTCACCACCCCGAGCACCACGAACCGGACGATGCCCGCGCGGTGCGGGCGGGCGAAGGCGGCGATACGGCGCAGCGTGTCCCGGGCGAGGGGTCTGCGCTCGGACTGTGCGTTCATCACGCTGTGCAGCTGCATCCAGGCGGTGGTCTCCATGCTCATAAGAGAGAACGTAGAACCTCAACCTTCGTTGAGGTCAATGTTCCCGTCTTTTCACCCGCCGTTGGGACGGCACGGAGAACCTCTGCGGATGTGACTGCCGTCCCGCTCTCCCCACCTCCCCGGGGACGACTCCCCCGTCGCGTCCCCGCCCGCCAGGTGCTGTGCCTGGTGCCGCTCGCGCTCGTCGCCGTGGTCGCCGTACGGAACCGCTCGCTGCTCGCCGAGGGCTTCGGCCAGCTGCGCACCGCCTCCTGGCCGTGGCTGCTCGCGGCGGCCGGTGCCACCTGTCTGACCTGGGTGGCCGCCGCGTTCACCCGGCAGGGCGCGGTGGTGCAGCCGCTGCCGAAGGGGCGGCTGCTGGCCACCCAGTTCGCGGCGGCCTCGGCCAACCATCTGCTGCCCACCGGGCTGGGCGCGGGCGCGGTGAACCTGCGCTTCATGACCGTGTGCGGGGTCCCGCTCGCCCGCTCCTCGGCCGCGCTCGCCCTGTATCTGCTGGCGGAGTCGGTGGGCCGGGTCGGTCTGCTGTCCGTGCTGCTGCTGGCCTTCCCCGACGCGCTGGAGCTCGGCCCCCTGCTGCCGGACGGCTCCGCCCTGCCGCTGCTGCTGGGCGCGGCCGGCCTGCTGGTGGTGGCGGCGGCCGTCGTGGCCCTCGTACGACCGCTGCGGGCACGCGTGTGCGCGTTCGTCCGGGACGCCCTCGGTGAGGCACGGTCGGTGCACACCCGGCCGGCCCGGGCGCTGGCGCTGTGGGGCGGCTCGCTGGCCTTCCCCGCGCTGCAGGCGGCCGGTCTGGCCGCGGTCGGCCAAGCGCTCAGGCTGCCGGTGCCGGTGGCGCACATGGTGCTCGCCTACCTCGCGGCGACGGTCGCGGTGGCCCTGGTGCCCACGCCGGGCGGGCTGGGCTCGGTCGAGGCGGCGCTGATCGTGGCCCTGGTCGCGGTCGGCGGCCCGGCCGCGGTGGCCACGGCGGTGGTCCTCGCCTACCGGATCATCACCGTGTGGGTGCCGCTGCTGCCGGGCGCGCTGACCCTGGGGGCGCTGGTACGGCTCAAGGTCATCTGAGGCACAGTGGCCCTGTCGAACCAGAACCAGGAGGGCTTCCCATGCCGGTCCGCGTGGAGCGCACGGAGCACGTCACCACGGTCGTCCTGTCCCGGCCGGCGGCCCGCAACGCGGTGGACGGTCCCACGGCCGCCGAACTCGCCGCCGCCTTCCGGGAGTTCGAGGCGGACGACACCGCCCGGGTGGCGGTGCTGTGGGGTGAGGGCGGCACGTTCTGCGCGGGGGCGGACCTGAAGGCGATCGGTACCGAGCGCGGCAACCGGGTGGCCGAGGACGGTGACGGGCCGATGGGGCCGACCCGGATGCGGCTGTCCAAGCCGGTGATCGCGGCCGTCGCCGGGCACGCGGTCGCGGGCGGCCTCGAACTCGCCCTGTGGTGCGATCTGCGGGTCGTGGAGGAGGACGCCGTGTTCGGGGTGTTCTGCCGCCGCTGGGGCGTGCCGCTGATCGACGGCGGCACGGTACGGCTGCCCCGGCTGATCGGCACCGGCCGGGCCATGGACATGGTCCTCACCGGCCGCCCCGTACCGGCCCGGGAGGCCCACGAGATGGGGCTCGCGAACCGTGTGGTGCCGACGGGACGCGCCCGCGCCGAGGCCGAGGCGCTGGCCGCTGCCATCGCCCGCTTCCCGCAGGCCTGTCTGCGCAGCGACCGCGCGTCGGTCCTGGACCAGGAGGGGCTGGACGAGGAGACGGCGCTGCGCACTGAACTCCGGTACGGCGCCGGGGTGCTGGCGGAGAGCGCGGAGGGCGCCGCCCGGTTCGCCGCCGGGTCGGGGCGGCACGGGTCGTTCACGGACGTGTGACCGACCGCCGCCGGCCCTCGGACGCTTCCGGCTCGCCGAGCGCGAGGCACAGCCCCTCGATACGGTGCACGTCGCCGCCCTCGGACACTTCCGGCTCGCCGTGCACGAGGCACAGCCATCGACGCGGTACACGTCGCCGCCCTCGGACACTTCCGGCTCGCCGAGCGCGAGGCACAGCCATCGACGCGGTACACGTCGCCGCCCTCGGAGGCTTCCGGTTCGCCGTGCACGAGGCACAGCCCCTCGACGCGGTGCACGTCGCTGCCCTCGGGCACGCCGCGGGCGGCCCGCTCAGCCCGCGCTCACCCGTACCTCGCCGCCCTCCGGGTCGACCCGGCCCGTCCAGCGCGTGGTGAGGGTCAGGGTGCGGTTCGGCAGCGCGGTCCCGAGCGTCGGCCGCTCGCGGTGCAGGAAGCGGCCGTCCTGGTGGACCAGGAGGACGGGGCGGGTCAGCGGGGTGCCGGTGCGCAGGACGTAACGGGCGGGCGGGTCGGCGGGGGTGACGCGGTTCGGGGCGATCCAGCGCAGCGGAGCCTCGACGGCGAGCGGGACTCCCGGGTCCGGCCAGGGGGCGCCCGCCAGGTAGCCCAGGACGGCACCGGCCACCCGGGTCCCCTCGGCGGCCGCGGTACCGGCGGGCTCGACGGCGTGCAGGACGTTCCCGGCGGCGAAGACCCCGGGGCGTGAGGTGCGCAGGGCGCCGTCGACGGCAGGGCCGCGGGTGCCGGGGTCCAGGGCGAGGGCGCCACGGCGGGCGAGTTCGTGATCGGGGACGAAGTCGCCGGTGAACACGACGGTGTCGCAGGCCAGTACCGCCGTACGGCCGTCGCGGTGGCGGACTCGGACGCCGGACAGGCGGCCGTGCCCGAGGAGTTCGGTGACCGTGGTGTGCGTCAGCAGCGGGACGCGGTCGCGCAGCCGGGCCGACCGGGCGCGGGCCCGGTCGGTCTGGGCCCGCGGGTGTTCCGTGACCAGGGCCACGACCTCGGCGCCGGCCGCGCGCACGGTGTCGGCGGCCGCGTACGAGACGTCCTCGGCGCCGACGACGACCGCGCGGGTGCCGACACGCTGCCCGAACAGATGGACCGCCTGCTGCAGTTCACCGGTGGTATAGACACCGGCGGGCCGGGTACCGGGCACCAGCCGGGCGGTGCGCGGCCGTTCGCGGGCCCCGGTGGCCAGTACGACGGCCCGCGCCTCGATGACCTCGGGCCCGCCGGGGCCGACGGCGGTGAGCAGCGTGCCGGTACTCGGTCCGGCGGCGGTGAGCAGCGTGCCGATGCTCGGTCCGGCGGCGCCGGACACCGAACCGGCACCGGACCCGACGGCACCGGACACCGAACCGCTACCGGGGCGGTCAGGGGCCGCGCCGGCCGGCCCGCCCCGGCCGGATGCGGCCGTGCTCGCCTGTACAGCCGGGCTGCTTCCCGCAGGCCCCGCCGCGAGCATCCCCGTCCCGCCCCGTTCCCCAGTGCCCGGCCCCGTTCCGGATCCCCGGGCCACGGCCGGGTCCACATCACCCGGACCCGCCCCGGACGCCCCGACAACCGCAGAACCTCCCACGCCCGGCCCCGCCGCGAACGTCCCGGCCGCCGCACCCCGAACCGAATCGCCTGCCCCCGCCTCCGACGCTCCGGCGGACCCCGGGCCCGGGTCGTCCCCGGACCCCGGCAGCTCCGCGTCGGCCCAGTCCAGGACCGTCACCCCGGTCCGGATCACCGCGCCCGCCCGCTCGGCGGCCTCGGTCAGCAGGCGGGCGTAGGCGGGTCCGGTCAGCGGGCGGGTCCACGTGCCGAAGCCGCCGTGCACACAGTGCCGCGGCACTCCGCCCGCCTCCGCCTCGCGCTCCAGCACCTCCACCCGTCCCACGCCGGAGGCTGCCAGCCGCGCCGCCGCGGCGAGTCCGGCGGGCCCGGCACCGACGACGAGTACGTCGACGCGGCGAGGGTTCGTCATGCCCGCCCCTTCCCGAACGGCTTCCGCCGCCGCACCGGCTCCTCGGCGCACGGCTCTTCCCGCACCGGCTGCTCGGCGCAGGGCTCTCGCCGCACCGGCTCCGCGGCGCCCGAATCCCGCCCCAAAGGCTCTGCGCCGGCCGACTCCCACCCCACCGCCTCACCGGCGCCCGAATCCCCCAAGCGCTCCCCGCCAGCCGACTCCCACCCCACCGCCTCACGGGCGCACGACTCCCGCCCCACCGCCTCCCCGGCGCACAACCCTTCCCCCACCGGCTCCCCGCCAGCCAACTCCCACCCCACCGCCTCACCGGCGCCCGAATCCCGCCCCGCCGCCTCCCCGGCGCACAACCCTTCCCCCACCGGCTCCCCGCCGGTCGGCATGCGCCCCACGGGCTCCCCGCCGGACAGCTCTCGTCGCGGCGACTCCCCGTCCACCGGATCTCGCCGTACCGCATCCCCTCCGGCAGGCCCCCGCGCCGTCGGCTCGGTCTCGGGGAAGCCCCGTTCGAACAGCTCGCGCACCGCCGCGCCGCAGGAGAACCCCTGGCACCGGCCCGCCCGGGCCCGGGTGCGGCGGCGCAGGCCCTCCAGGGTGCGGGGTGGGATCGTGCTCGCGAGGGCGTCGCGGATCTCGCCGCGGGAGACGCGCTCGCAGTGGCAGACGAGGCGGCCGTACTCGGGGTCGGCGGCGATGAGTTCGGGCCGCTGGTAGGGGCGCGGGAAGGCCTCGCCGAGGTTGGGCATGGTCAGCCGGTCCGGCTCACGCACCGGGCCGAGGTCGAGCCCGGTGCCGGCCAGCAGGCCGGTGACGTGGGCGGCGATGGCCATCGACGCGGTCAGGCCGGTGGAGCGGATGCCGCCGACGGTGACGTACGCCTGCTCGGGGTGGGCGGCGATGCGGTAGTCCTCCTGGCCGGTGGCCGCGCGCAGGCCGGCGTAGACGGCGGTGACCTCCTCGTCGAGGAGCGCGGGCAGGACACGTCGGCCCTGGTCCCGCAGTCCGGCCAGGCCTTCGGCGGTGGAACCGGTGGCCCGCTTGTCGTCCAGGTCCTCGGCGGTGGGGCCGAGCAGCACGTTGCCGTAGACGGTCGGCGCGACCAGGACGCCCTTGCCGAGCGCGGTCGGGACGGGCAGCAGGATGTGCCGCACGAGCGGGCGGGCGAACTTGTCGTACACCAGCAGCTGGCCGCGGCGCGGGGTGACGGTGAAGTCCTCGTGGCCGAGCAGCCGGTCGACGGTGTCGGCGTGGAGTCCGGCCGCGTTGACCAGGTGGCGGGCGTGCAGGGTGCCGCGGGAGGTGGTCAGGCGGTGGCCGTGCGGTGCGTGACTGGCCTGCCGGACCGCCGTGTTCAGGTGCAGGTCCACTCCGGCGCGCACCGCCTGGGTGGCGTACGCCAGGGTCGTCGTCCACGGGCAGATGATGCTCTCGCCGGGCACGTGCAGGGCGCCGAGCGCTCCGGGACCGAGGCGGGGCTCGCGGGCGTACAGCGCGCCGGGGCCGAGCAGGCTCGTCTCGTGGTAGCCGTTGCGTCCCGCCTTCTCGGCCAGCCGGGGCAGGGTGGCCAGCTGCTCCTCGTCCCAGGCGACCAGCAGCGCGCCGACCCGTTCGACGGGGATGCCGCAGTCGGCCGCGTAGGCGCGGAGCCGGTCGTGGCCCTCGCGGACCAGCCGGGCCTCCAGGGTTCCCGGGACCGCGTCGAAACCGGTGTGCAGGATCGCGGTGTTGGCCTTGGAGGTGCCCTGCCCGACGTCGTCCTGGGCCTCGACCAGCGCCACCTCCAGGCGGGGATGGCGGGCGAGTTCGCGGGCGATGGCGCAGCCGACCACCCCGGCGCCGACGATCGCGACGTCGTACGTCCGGGTGGGCAGCGGGCCTTCCGCGGTGACGGTCATGAACCGAGCAGCGCCGCCACGGCGGCCCGGAAGCCGGCGCGGCGCTCGGCGGCCTGGTCGGCGGTGACGCGGGGTTCGTACACGGCGGCGGGCTTCCAGTCGGGCAGGGCCTGTTCGACGCCCAGGGCAGGGTCCGCGCCGAGGCGGGCCAGGGCGGCCGCGCCGAGCGCGGTCGCGTCGGGCAGCGCCGAGACCTCGACGGGGCGTTGCAGCAGGTCGGCCTGGGTCTGCATGAGCAGGGCCGAGCGGGTGAGGCCGCCGTCGACGCGGAGGGTGTCCAGGGGGGCGCCGAGGTCGGCGGCGGCCGCGTCGGCGAGCTCGGCGACCTGCGCGGCGATGCCCTCGCACAGGGCCCGCACCAGATGGCCGGGGCCGGTGTCGAGGCCGAGTCCGGTGAGGGAGCCGCGCACGTCGCCGCGCCACCAGGGCGCGGCGAGTCCGGCGAGCGCGGGCACGAAGGTGACGCCGCCGCTGTCGGGGACGGCGCCGCCGACGGGGTCGAGGTCGGCGGCGGAGGAGATGACCCCGAGGTCGCACAGCCAGCGGACGGCGGAGGCCGCGGTGTAGACCTGCCCGTCGAGGCAGTAGCTGGTCGCACCGGCCAGCCGCCAGGCCACGCAGCTGACCAGGCCGGAGGTGCCGCGCCGGGGCCGGCCGCCGGTGTGCGCGAGCAGGAACGCGCCGGTGCCGTAGGTGCACTTGGCGGCGCCGGGTGCGGTGACGCGCTGGGCGAGCAGGGCGGCCTGCTGGTCCACGATCAGCCCGGTCAGCGGGATCTCGCGGCCGAACGCCGTGGTGACGCCGATGTGCTGGGCGTTGTCGGCCGGCCGCGGGAGCCGTTCGTCGGCCAGCCCGTACATCTCCAGCGCCCTCGGCGACCAGCGCGCCGCGTCCAGGTCGAGGAGCTGGGTACGGCCGGCGGTGGCGGCGTCGGTGGCGAAGGCGCCGGTGAGGCGGTGCACCAGCCAGGCGTCGGAGGTGGTGACGACGCCCTCGCGGGTGAGGTGGCGGCGGATCCAGGCCATCTTGGGCGCGGCGAAGTACGGGTCGAGGGGCAGCCCCGTCAGGTGGCGCAACTCCTCGGCGTGCGGCGCGAGTTCGGTGCACACGGTCTCGGCGCGCCGGTCCTGCCACACCAGGGCGTCCGTGAGCGGGCGGCCGTCGGCGGGGTCCCAGGCGAGGACGGTCTCGCCCTGGTTGGCCAGGCCCAGCGCCACGACGTCCTCGCCGGCCTCGGCGAGCGCCCGCCGGCCGGCGTCGACCACGGAGCCGTACAGCTCGGCCGGGTCCACCTCGACCAGCCCGCCCGGCAGGTAGCGGGGACGGACCTCGGCGAAGGCGGATGCCAGGACGCCGCGCTCCGGACAGACCACGAGGGCCTTGGTGCCGGACGTGCCCTGGTCGACGGCGAGCACCGGACCCGTCATCGCTCCTTACCCCACTCCGCACCGAAGATCACCGCGCCAGCCTGCCGCCGCGGCGGGACCGAGTCAAGCACCCCTGGGCATGCAACTGGTCAGCGCAAATGGTTGAGTTGGCAACAATGGCATGGCGAAACCCACGCCTCTATAGTGACCGCCGACCAGCACCCCACACCTCCGTCCCGCCCACAGGAGGGCTGTTGCCACGCCACCCCGCCAGCTCGCCCGCGCGCCAGTGGCCGGGGGCGGACGGCTGATGGCCAGAGAAGGACCCCGTCCCTCCTACGACCCCGCCGGCCCCGACCACGCCCTGCGCGCCGCCCTGCAGGACCTGCGCACCGGCCGCTGGATGGCCATGCGCACGCTGCTCGCGGAGACCGAGCCCGGATGGCGGTGGACCCAGCGCACCCAGGTCCTCGGGGCGGCCGCCGCCGGCACCGATGTGGTGCGCGCCTGGCTCACGGAGGAGCCGGGCAGCGTCCACGCCGCGGTGATGCAGGCCCGGGTCGGGGTGGAACGGGCCCTGCGCGCCCGGCGCGAACGGCACCGCCGTACCCACGAGTTGTGGATCGAGGCCTGGGACGCCGCCCAGTCCGCCACCGTCCTCGCCCCGCGGGACCCGGTGCCCTGGGTGTGCCTGCTGGCGCTGGCGCAGCTCGATCCGGAGCAGCGGTGGGAGGAGCACCGGGTGCCCGCGCCCGAGCCGATGCTGCCGCCGGGGCCCTGGGGGCTGCTGGCCGAGGCCGGCCGGCGCGACCCGTACAACCGGGAGGCCCACCACCGGATGCTGCAGTTCCTGTACGTGCGCGGCGGCTCGGGCCGGATCGCGGAGGCCGCGGGCTACGCCCAGTGGGCCGCCGGGCAGGCGCCGCCCGGCTCGGCGCTGCACCTGCTGCCGCTGTACGTCCGCGTCGAGCGCTACCGGCGCGACAGCGGGCACGACGCGGCGCTCGACCTGCACTGGGTGGCGGAGGACGCGGCCCGCGAGGCGCGGCGCGCCCTGCACTCCTGGTTCGAGCACACCCACGAGGCCGAGCGCGCGCTGCCGGACCTCAACCACCTGGCCCACGCGCTGTGGGGCGCGCTCCAATTCCCCGACGCGACCCGGGTGTTCGACGCCATCGGGCCGTACTTCACGCCCCCGCCCTGGATGTACCGCACGCCCGACCGCGACCGTGCCGTGGAGGTCTTCACCCAGGCCCGGGACCGCTGCCGGGCGGCCGCGGACGGCTCCCGCACCTGAACGGCCCTGTCCCCGCTCCTCTCGACCCGGAGGTCCCCGCATGTCCCCCACCCCCGAGCCCGCGCCCTCCTCGGGCCTGCCCCAGCAGGACGAGGAGAAGCGGCTGCGCGAACTCGGCTACCGGCCGGTGCTGGCGCGCCGCATGGGCGGCTTCGGCAACTTCGCGATCAGCTTCTCGGTGATCTCGATCCTGTCCGGCTGCATGACCCTGTACGGCTTCGGCCTGAACACCGGCGGCCCGGCCGTGATGCTGTGGGGCTGGGCGGGCGTCGGCCTGTTCGTGCTGTGCGTCGGCCTCGCGCTCGCCGAGGTCACCAGCGCCTACCCGACCTCCGGCGCCCTGTACTACATGGCCGACCGGCTCGGCGGCCGGCGCTGGGGCTGGTACACCGGCTGGCTGAACCTGCTCGGTCTGCTCGGCGCGATCGCCGGCATCGACTACGGCGCCGCCCTGTTCACCGGCGCGTTCGCCAACCTCCAGTGGGGCTTCACGCCGACGCCCGGGAAGACCATGCTGATCTTCTGCGCGATCCTGCTGCTCCACGCGGTGCTGAACCTGTTCGGCGTCCGCCTGGTCAGCCTGCTCAACTCGGTCAGCGTGTGGTGGCACCTGGCGGGTGTCGCGCTCATCGTCGGCGCGCTCGCGATCGTCCCCGACCACCACCGGTCGGCGTCCTTCGTGTTCACGAGGTTCGTCAACGAGACCGGCTGGCACAACCCGCTGTACGTGGCGGCGATCGGCCTGCTGCTCGCGCAGTACACGTTCTCCGGTTACGACGCCTCCGCGCACCTGTCCGAGGAGACCTCGCAGGCCTCGGTGTCCGCCGCGCGCGGCATCGTACGGTCCATCTGGGCGTCCTGGATCGCGGGCTTCGTCCTGCTCGCCGGGCTGACCTTCGCCATCCAGGACTACGACGCCACCCGCAACACCGCCACCGGTGTGCCGCCCGCGCAGATCCTGCTCGACGGCCTGGGCACCGGCGGCGCGAGCGCGCTGCTGCTGGTGGTGATCGTCGCCCAGCTGTTCTGCGGCAACGCCGAGGTCGCGGCCGCCAGCCGGATGGTGTTCGCGTTCAGCCGCGACGGCGCGCTGCCGGGCTCGCACCTGTGGCGCACGGTGAGCAGCCGCACCCAGACCCCGGTCGCCGCCGTCTGGCTGTCCGTGGTCGTGGCCGGCGTGCTCGCCCTGCCGTCGCTGTACTCGGCGACGGCGTACAACGCGGTGACGGCCATCAACGTCATCGGCATCACCCCCGCCTACGCCATCCCCGTGCTGCTGCGGCTGCGCGCGGGCGACCGTTTCCGGCCTGGGCCCTGGCATCTGGGCCGCTGGAGCAGGCCGATCGGCTGGATCGCGGTGGTCTGGGTGGCCGGTGTGACGGTGCTGTTCTGCCTGCCGCAGGCCTCGCCGGTCACCGTCGACACGATGAACTACGCGTCGGTGGCGCTCGCCGTCGTCCTGGTCCTCGCGACCGTCTGGTGGTACGTCGCCCGCCGTTCGTACGGCACGCCCACCGCCGCCGCGTACGGCGACGACCGGGATCAGGCCGAACTCGCGGAGGGCATCGTCTGAGCGGCCGCGCGGTGCGGCCGGTCCGGGTGCGAACTGGCGTTCCGGATACGGCAGGATGGGCGATCGCGCCGGTCCCCGGGGTTCACGGGCGGCCGGCGCGATCGCACATCCCGCACATCGAGCAGGTGACAACGTGACGAGACCTCACAACTTGGCAGCAGGCGCGCGCCCCGGAGGTGACCGGTGAACCGCGCGCTGACCCTGGACGACCTCGTCCTCGCCGGAATCGCGGTGGCGGCGGGCCTGTTGCTGGCCTTCCTGTCCCGCACCCTGCTGCGCTGGCTCGCGAAGCACGCCAAGCGGACCCGCTGGAGCGGCGACGACGTCATCGTGGACGCCCTGCGCTCGGTCGTGCCGTGGGCGGCGATCGCGGGCGGTGCGGCGGCGGCCGCGGTCGTGCTCCCGCTGACCCGGACCGTCCAGCACCACGTCGACCAGGTCCTGGAGGTCTGGCTGATCTTCGTGGTCACCCTGTCCGCGGCCCGGGTGATCGCGGGTCTGGTCCGTACGGTCACCCAGTCCCGCTCGGGCGTGGCGGGCTCGGCGACCATCTTCGTCAACATCACCCGGGTCCTGGTCCTGGCCATCGGCTTCCTGGTGGTCCTGCAGACCCTCGGCATCTCCATCGCGCCCCTGCTGACCGCCCTGGGCGTCGGCGGTCTGGCGGTCGCCCTCGCCCTGCAGGACACCCTCGCCAACCTCTTCGCCGGCATCCACATCCTGGCCTCCAAGACGGTCCAGCCGGGCGACTACATCCGGCTCGGCAGCGGCGAGGAGGGGTACGTCGTCGACATCAACTGGCGTCAGACGACCGTCCGCCAGCTCTCCAACAACCTGGTGGTCATCCCCAACGGCCAGCTCGCCAAGGCCAACATGACCAACTACACGCATCCCGAGCAGCGGCTGACGGTGCTGGTGCAGGCCGGCGTCGGCTACGACTCCGACCTGGAGCACGTGGAGCGGGTCACCGCGGAGGTCGTCGCCGAGACCATGCGCGAGGTCGAGGGTGCCGTACCGGAACACGAACCCGCCATCCGCTTCCACACGTTCGGCGACTCCCGCATCGGCTTCACGGTGGTCCTCGGCGTCGGCGAGTTCAGCGACCAGTACCGCATCAAGCACGAGTTCATCAAGCGCCTGCACCGCCGCTACCGCGCGGAGGGCATCTCCATCCCCGCCCCCACCCGGACGGTGGCGCTGCAGCAGGGTGCGGTGGTGATCCCGCAGCAGCGGAGCCCGGAGGACAGGGCGGCGGGGCCCGTCCGGGGCGACTAGGGCGGGTCAGCACCGGCCGGCCCGCACGGCCCGGAGTCGGGGTCGTGCGGGCCGGCCGGTGCGGCTCGGCCCCCTGTCACGGGCTCTCCATGGACTCCCTCCCCTGCACCACGCACAGGGCCCAGATGATGAAGCCGGACAGGGCGATCATCACGACGGACCACACCGGGTAGTACGGCAGGGACAGGAAGTTGGCGATGATCACCAGCCCGGCGATGGCCACGCCGGCGACGCGCGCCCACATCGAGGGTGTGAACAGGCCGAAGCTGACGATCACGGCGATCGCGCCCAGGACCAGATGGATCCAGCCCCAGCTGGTGAGGTCGAACTTGAAGACGTAGTTCGGCGTCGTCACGAAGACGTTGTCCTGGGCGATCGCCATGATGCCCCGGAAGATCCCGAGCAGCCCGGCGAGCAGCAGCATGACACCGGCGAAGGCCGTCAGGCCGCCCGCCCAGGCCTGCCGGGTGCTGGTGTGGGCGCGAGCGGAGGGGGTCGTGGTCATAGGGGGCCTCGATTCGGATCTCGTGGGCGCGCCTCAGCGCCCGGAGGGGGCGTGGAAGGTGTCGGAAGGCCGGGCCGACCCGGCACCGCTGAGGACCAGCTCCTTGGCCCTGCGGAACTCGTCGTCGGTGATCTCACCGCGGGAGCGCATGGCGGAGAGCTTGGCGAGCTCGTCGGCGCTGCTGGGGGCGGCCGTACCCTGCGCGGTCTGCCGGACATAGGAGTCGAAGGCCTCCTGCTGGGCGCGCGCCTGCGCCACCTCCCGCTCCCCCATGCCCTTGCCGCGGGCGATCAGGTAGACCAGGACGCCCAGGAAGGGGACCACGATCACGAAGAGTGTCCAGGCGGCCTTGGCCCAGCCGTTCATGCCGTCGTCGCGGAAGACGTCGACGATGACCCGGAACAGCAGGACGAACCACATGATCCACAGGAAGAACACCAGCATGGACCAGAAGACACCCAGCACCGGATAGTCGTACGCGAGGTAGGTCTGCGCGCTCATCTCTTTCCTCCGTCCGGGGCACCCGGCCCACGGGGTTCGCCGGGCCGGTCTCTGCCGTTCTCACCATGCACACGGTGAGAACGGCACGACCTCACCCGGGACGGGTGATCGTGCGTCCGGGTCAGTCGACGCGGCCGGGTGCCCCCGGCAGCGAGTCGACCCTGCGCAGCGCGGTCCGCCAGGCGAAGGCGACCACCGACTCGACCAGGCCCAGCAGCACGAGCCACAGACCGAGCAGCCGGGTCAGCGCCCGCGCCGACTCGGCGGGCAGCGCGAGCACCACGATCCCGGCCACGACGCCGAGCAGTGCGGCACCCAGCACGGCACCCCGGTGCGGCAGGTCCTTCGCGGCGAGGGCCGGGTAGAGGGTGAGCAGGCCGGACACCAGCCACACGAGTCCGACGACCAGCGTCAGCGCGGTGACGGTCTGCAGCGGATGGCGCAGGCAGAGCACGCCGGCCAGGACGTACAGCACGGCGACCAGCAGGCCGGCCAACCGGTCCGCGTGGTCCTCCCGCGCGAACGCCGTCACGAACCGGATCACGCCGCCGAGCAGCAGGTACAGGCCGATGACGACGGCGAGGACGTGCAGCGTCTCGTCCGGCCAGACGAGGATCAGCACGCCCGCCACGAGCGTCACGACCGCCGACGCCAGGATCCAGGTCCAGGAGCGGGCGAGCACCGTCATCGCCTGTGCGGGGCCGTTCGCCGCCGCGCCGGGCGAATACGGCGTCCCGGCTCGCGGTTCTTGTCCACGCGGCTCGGTCATGGCTCCTCCTCGCGCGCTTGGCGCGGGCCGCGCGACGGACCGCCGACGGGGCGGCCCACGGCCCTGGAGAGGACAGCATTCCCAGGGCGGGGCGGGCACCGGATCACCCGCCGCGGGTGATCCCTCGGGCCGGACCGGGCGGTGGGGTGGAGCGCACGGTCCTGCGGCCGGCCGCAGGACCAGGAGGGTGGACCAGGAGGGTGGATCATGACCGCACCGAGCGCCGTCACCGTCGCCCTGTCGCCGGCCGACCGAGCGGCCCGGGGCAGGAGGGCGCGCAGGCGCGCGCCGCGCTCGGTCCACGGCGTGTTCGAGGCCGCGCCGGACCGGCCGGACGTGGTCGACGTGCTGGAGCGGCAGGCGGCCACCCGCGTTGCGGAGCTGGTGCCGATCCGCTACGGCCGCATGCTCGCGTCCCCCTTCCGCTTCTACCGGGGCGCGGCGGCGGTCATGGCGGCGGACCTGGCCCCGCTGCCCCGGACCGGGCTGGAGGTCCAGTTGTGCGGGGACGCCCATCTGCTGAACTTCGGGCTGCTGGCCTCGCCGGAACGGCATCTGGTGTTCGACATCAACGACTTCGACGAGACGTTCCCGGGCCCGTTCGAATGGGACGTCAAGCGGCTGGCGGCCAGTCTCGCCGTCGCGGGGCGGGAGAACGGGTTCACGCGGCAGGAGCAGGACGAGGCGGTACGCACGTGCGTGCGGGCCTACCGGCAACGGATGCGGGAGTTCGCCGGCATGCGCACCCTGGACATCTGGTACGCCCGGGACGACGCCGACCGGCTGCGCGGGCTCCTGGCCGCCTCGATGGACGAGGAGAGCAGGCGTCGTACGGCCGAAGCCGCCGCCCGCGCCCGTTCCCGGACGCAGCTGCGGGCCTTCGCCAAACTCACCCGGCGTACGCCCGAGGGCCGCCGGATCGCCGCGGACCCGCCGCTGCTCACCCCCCTGCGGGAGCTGCGCGGCGAGACCTCCACCGACGAGGAGCACAAGACGCTCCAGGCGCTGCTGGAGTCGTACGCGCGCACCCTGCCCCCGGACCGGCGCCACCTGCTGCGGCACTACCGGCTGGTGGACATGGCGCGGAAGGTGGTGGGGGTCGGCAGTGTCGGCACCCGCTGCTGGGTCCTGCTGCTGCTCGGCCGGGACGACGACGATCCGCTGCTGTTGCAGGCCAAGGAGGCCCAGGAGTCGGTGCTCGCGGCGCACACGGGCGGCGAGCGGTACGACAACCAGGGCCGCAGGGTGGTGGACGGCCAGCGGCTCCTGCAGGCGGCCGGTGACATCTTCCTGGGCTGGACGCGCGTGGTGGGCCTCGACGGACGCGAGCGGGACTTCTACGTCCGGCAGTTGTGGGACTGGAAGGGCAGCCTCCGGCCGGAGCACTGGGGCCCCGATCTGCTGAGCCTGTCCGGCCGGGTGTGCGGGGCCGCCCTGGCGCGGGCCCATGCGCGCTCCGGTGATCCCGTCGCCATCGCCGCCTATCTCGGCGGCGGGGACCGCTTCGACCGCGCGCTGTGCGGGTTCGCGCAGGCCTACGCGGACCGCACCGAGCGGGACTTCGAGGCGCTGGGCGGGGCGGTCCGCGCGGGCCGGATCGTCGCGGCCGATCTGTGAGGGACGTCCGCTCTGTGAGGGACGTCCGCTCTGTGAGGGACGTCCGCCGGGCCTGTCCGCGGGTGCCGCTCACTCCGGCAGCTGCCGCATCTCCACGACCCGGAGTCCCAGCGACTGGCAGCGGTTCAGCAGCCCGTAGAGCTGCGCCTCGTCGATGATGGGGCCGAACAGCACCGTCTGACCGGACATCATCACGTGATCCAGCTCCGGGAAGGCCTCGGTGAGGATCTCCGACATCTGTCCATCGACGCGGATCTCGTAGCGCATGGGCCGTTCTCCCGCCGCGGGCCTGCTGCCGTCTTGCCCCCGATCCTGCTCCGCCCGGCCGCACCGGGCCTCACCCGGCACAGGTGATCCGGGGAGGCCGGGACTCAGTGCGTCAGAGCGATCTTGAAGGTGATGATCGCCAGGCCGAGCAGCAGATTGACCGCGGCGGTGCCCGCCACCAGGCGCCAGGACGCCCCCGCCTGCCGTGCGCCGGCCGCGGACCAGCCCACCTGGCCGGTCACGGCGACGGCGACCGCCAGCCAGATCGCGCCGTCGACGTCCAGGCCGAGCAGCGGGCTGACGGCGACGGCGAGGGCGGGCGGCACGGCCGCCTTGACGATCGGCCATTCTTCGGCGCACACCCGCAGGACGGTCGGCCGGTCCAGGGCCTGTTGCGCCAGACGGGCCCCGAACAGCTGGGCGTGGACGTGCCCCACCCAGAAGACGAGGCCGGTGAGCAGCAGCAGGACGACCAGTTCCGCGCGGGGGAACTTCCCCAGCGCACCGGCGCCGATCACCACCGACGCCGCGAGCATCGATCCGTAGACGGCACCCGTGTAGTCGGCGTGGGCACGGCGCTCCGCACGACGTTCCCGGGCCGTGGCGCGGCCGGTCGCGGGCGTCCCCGTTGCCTTCATGCCCCCTACTCCATGGCGCTCGCGACACCGGCCGGTGCGCCGCCCTGCGCGGGGCGCCCACGGCGGGCCGGCGCGGTCGGCAGGTGCGGGGTGACGAGGAGGCTCGCGAGGGTGATCCCGCCGGTGGCGAGGATGGCCGCCTTCAGGCCGTCGAGCTGTGCCGAGGCGTACGCGGAGGTGAGGGCGTCGACCTCGGACGGTGGCAGTCCGGCGCGCTGGGCGCCCGCGCGGACCTGGTCGGTGGGCACGAAGCTGATCCCGGCCTGCAGGCGAACGCTGGTCTGCTGCTTGGTCTGGGCCGACAGCTGGGGATGGCTCTCCACGCCGGCGGTGAACGCGTGCGCCAGCGCGCCGATGAGCATCGACCCGATGAGCGCGGTACCCAGCGCGGAACCCAGGTTCTGCGCCGTGAACTGCAGGCCGCCGACCTCGCTGCGCTCCGCCTCGCCGGCGCTCGACTGGACGACGTTGCCGAGCTGGGAGGCGAGCAGCCCCATGCCGATGCCGAGCACCGCCATGGCGCCGGCGAACTGCGCGTCGTCGATCTTCGGCTCGATGGTGGCGAGCAGCCACACGATGGCCGCGGCCAGCGTCAGCAGGCCCAGCCGCACGACCCGGCGCGGCCCCATGGTGCGGCCGAGCCTGGCGGCGCCGAGGGAGGTGACGAGCATCGTGACGGACACCGGCAGCAGCCTGAGCCCCGTCTGGAAGGCGTCGAATCCCTGCACCACCTGCAGGTACAGCGGAATGGTGAAGAACAGTCCGAGCAGGATCAGGTTCTGGCTGAGCAGGGTGAGCAGACCGGAGCGCAGCGGCGGCCGGCCGAACAGGGACAGGTGCACCAGGGGATCGGCGCCCGAGGCCTCCCGCCTGCGGTCCCAGCGCACGAACAGGGCCAGCACGGCCACCCCGGCGGCGACGACGAAGAGGGTGGGCGCGAAGCCCAGAACGGTGAAGGGCGGGTTGCGCGGGTGCACCCAGCCCCAGGTGCTGCTCTGCAGCACACCGAGCACGCCCAGCCCCAGTCCGCCGGCCGAGAGCACCGCGCCGACGACGTCCAGCCGGGGCGGCGGTCCGGTCCGCGCGGCCTCCTTGACGACCCGGTGGCACAGCAGGACGGCGAGGACGACCACGACCTCGCCCGCGAAGACGAGCCGCCAGGTCAGATACGTCGTCACCCAGCCGCCCAGCAGCGGGCCCACCGCGATGCCGGCACCCGCGAGGCCGCCGATCACGCCGTAGGCGACGGCACGGTCCCGGCCGCGGTAGGCCTCGGCGACCAGGGCCGCCATCGCGGGCAGCACCATCGCGGCGCCGAGCCCCTCGATCACCGACCAGCCGAGGGCGAGCACCCACAGGGTGGGCGCCAGGGCGGTGAGCGCCGAGCCGGTGCCGTAGACGATCAGTCCGAGCAGGAACAGACGGCGGCGGCCGTGGATGTCGCCGAGCCTGCCCCCGATGAGCATGAACGCCGCCATGACCAGTGCGTACAGGGTGATGACGGCCTGGATGGCGGTGACCTCGGTGTGGAAGTCCGCGACCAGTTGGCTGATGGAGACGTTCATGACGGAGGTGTCCAGGACCATCAGGAACTGGGCCGTGCCCAGCACCATCAGGGTGCGCCAGTGTCCCATGGGTTCCACCGCCTCGCCGAGTGTTCCCGCCCCCTCAGGGGAACGGGAGGTGCCGCCGCGCGCCTCACCCGCCGCGGGCGAGACACCCGGACACGGTGAGCCCGGTCGGATCAGCCCGGTCAGATCAGCCCGTGGTCGCGGGCCCGGCGCACCGCCTCGGCGCGGCAGTTCGCGCCGAGTTTCCGGTAGGCGCTCTTGAGGTGGGTCTTGACCGTGTTGACCGAGACGTACAGGTCGGCGGCGATCTCCTCCGTGGACATCAGGTCGGCCAGCCTGCCCACGACCTCGCGTTCGCGTCCGCTCAGTTCCTCGACCACCGGGGACGAGGCCTCCTCGGCCGCCCCCGGACTGCCGCGCGGGGTGAGCCAGCCGGCCGCCAGGCCCTGCAGCGGCGGTGTGTCCAGCAGGTGCCGGATCCCCGGTCCCGCTTCGAGGAACGGGCGCCGCAGCCGTTCCCGCCGGGCCTCCCGCAGTGCCCTGGCGAGCACTCTGCGCGCGGTGCCGGCGTCGGACTCCCGAGTGGCCTCGGCGCGCACCAGCGCGGCCCGGACGATCGTTCCCGGGCCGGTACGGCCCTGCGTCCGCACGTCGTCGAGCAGGTCCACCGCCGCTTCCCGGTCGCCGGCGGCGAGCCGGGCCCAGGCCATCTCCGCCGCGCACGCGTACGCACCGTCGCGGGAGACGTCGTCGAGCACCTTCAGGGCGCTGTCCGGGCGGCCCTCGGCCAGCTGCGCCGCGGAGGCGACCAGCGCCGTCTGCGCCCGCGCCCAGGGGGAGGTCGCCAGGGCCGGTACGGCGGGGTCGGCCGCCGCCGCGGCGGCCCGCGGCTCACCCCGCGACAGCAGCAGCCGTGCCGTCGCCAGGGACCGGCCGGCGGCCGTCACCGGGTCGCGCGGGACTCCCGCGTCCGCCGCCTCGTCCAACAGGGCCTGGGCGTCGCCCAGTTCGCCGCGCTCGACGGCCACGGCCGCCAGCACCAGCTGCCCGAGGCCCGAGCCGCAGGAGTGGGGGCGCTCGAGGCCGTACTTCTCCGCTTCCCGCCGGGCCGCCCGTGCCGTGTGCTCCGCCCGGCACAGCCGGCCGTCGAGGTAGTCGATCAGCGCCAGTTGTCCGAGGGCGTCCTCGCGCGGCAGTGCCGTGGAGACGCCACTGGGGCACGCGACCACCTGGGCGAGGACGGCGCGCGCGTCGTCGAAGCGCCCGGCCCACAGCCGCGCCGAGCCCAGGTGGGTCAGCAGCAGGGCGGTGAACTCTGGGTGCTTGTCCAGCAGTTGGGCGGAGACCTCGCCCCGCAGTTCCTCGGCCGCCGCCACGGCCCGCTCGGCCATGCCCGGCGAACCGGTCAGCCGGGCCGCCAGGGACTGCAGCAGCAGGCAGCTCAGCCGGCCCGCCGGGTCCGGCTCCGCGGCGAGGCGCTTCTCGGCCCGGCGCAGCTGGACCAGGCCGTGTTCCACGTCGTACGCGGACAGGTCGCGGGCGGCGCGCACGAGGTCCGCCGCGGCGGTCGTCGCCTCGGGTCCCATCCGGGAGAACAGCTCGACGAGCTCGCTCGCGCGCAGCCCGGTGAAGAGCCGGCCGATCGCCAGGTCGTCGACGAGGGCCTGGGCGGCGAAGTTCCAGTCGCCCGCGGCGGCGCCGTGCGCCAGTGCCTCGGCGAGGGCGCCGGAGTCGCGCAGCCACCGCGCGGCGCGCCGGTGCAGTTCGGTCTCGAGCCCGGGCGAGCGCACCCTCAGATGGACCCGCAGGATCTCGCCGAACAGCGGGTGCAGGCGGTACCACGAGTGCCCGAGGTCCTCCACGAACGCGTTCTGGCCGTGCAGTGCGGCGAGGTCCTGTTCGGCACCGCCGCGCCCGGTCAGCTCCGCCACCAGGGCGGGGGTGAACCGCTCCACGACGCTGACGCGCAGCAGCAGGTCCTGGGTGCGGACCGGCTGCCGTTTCAGCACCTCGGCCAGCAGGAAGTCGGCGATCGGGCTCCGGCCCGCCTCGAAGTCCTTCAGATACGTCTCCGGGTCCGGGCTCTGCGGGGCGGCCAGGGCGCACAGGCGCAGCCCGGCGGCCCAGCCCCTGGTGCGCTCCACCAGGGCGCGGGTGGCCTCCGCGGGAAGCCGCAGCCCGTGCCGGTCCAGGAGCGCGGCGGCCTCGTCCACGGTGAAGGCCAACTCGGCGTCCCGGATCTCGGTCATGGCCCCGGCCGCCCGGTAGCGGTGCAGCGGCAGCAGCGGCTCGGTGCGGGTGACGAGGACCAGGCGCAGCCCCTGTCCGGCGTGGTGCAGGACGAACTCCAGCTGTTCCGCGATCCGCGCGGAGGTCACCCGGTCGAACTCGTCCAGCACGAGGACGACCGGCCGCTCCCGCGCGCTCAGTTCGTCGGCGAGCCGGGCCAGCAGCTTGTGGTCCACGCGGTGCGCCTCGCCCGGACAGCCGAGATCGGCCGGGAGCGGCACCTCGGCGGCCCGCAGGGCCTGCAGCACATAGGCCCAGAAGACTCCGCAGCCCTGGCTTCCCGCCTCGTTGGTGAGCCAGGCCACCGGTTGTCCGAGCCGGGCCGCCCAGTCCGCGACCAGCAGCGTCTTGCCCGCGCCGGCCGAGCCGTTGACCATCGTCAGGGGGGTCTCGAAGGCCTGGTCGAGGCGTTCGGCGAGCCGCGGGCGCCGCAGGAACGTGGCCGGTGTGGCCGGCAGGGCGAACCGGGTCTGCAGGAACGGCTCTCCCAGGGGATCGACGCGGGGACCGGCCGATCGCCCCGTGATCTCGTGCCGCGTGGTCACAGGGTCACCCCCTGTCCTCGGCATGCGGAGCGGACTCCACCCGATCAGGATCCCAGCTTTCCGGCCCGCACGCAGATCGCACCGGCCCGGGCGGCCCGTCCGCGCCTCCCGCACCGCCCCAGGGGGTCCTTGTGGGGGCCCGCGGTCGTCGGCCGCCGAGGGCGCGCTGCGCCTGCCGAGTGGCCGTCGGCGAGCGAGGGCCGCCGGCACGCCCTGCCCGGACCGGGCGCGGTCCGCCACCAGCACCCGTCCCGCGCTCGCCCCGCGCCCAGCCCGGTCGGCCGTCAGCGCCCGTCCCGCACCCCCCGATCCGCCATAGCGCCCGGCCCGATCCGCCGTCAGCACCCGG
>NZ_CP011497.1:1021541-1408995 GCF_001027185.1 Streptomyces incarnatus
CCGTCAGCGCCCGTCCCGCACCCAGCCCGGTCCGCCACCAGCACCCAGACCGGCCCCCCATCAGCGCCCGTCTCGCACCCAGCCCGATCCGCCACCAGCACCCGCCCCTCACCCAGCCCAGTCCGCCACCAGCACCGATCCCGCACCCCCCGGTCCGCCATAGCGCCCGGCCCCGCCCGGCCCGATCCGCCGTCAGCACCCGCCCCCCACCCAGCCCGGCCCCCCGTCAGCGACCGTCCTGCGCCCGGCCCGGTTTGGCGCGGGCCGTCTCGAGTTGGACGCGGCCCGCGGCGGCCAGCAGGGTGAGTACGGCCAGGACGCCGAGCAGGACGAGGACCAGCAGCAGGACGGTGAGCACCGTCGGGTGGTTCCAGAGCGCGAAGACGAGCGCGATGATCAGCAGCGCGAGGAGCGTGACGGCCCGGCGGTAGGCCAGCGCGTACGCGCCCACACGGCCGACGCCGATGTGGTGGCCGGCCGCCCAGCGCGCCGCGGAGTCCGCCGTGTGGTCGGAGTAGCCGCGGACGGCCACGGGCAGCCGTCCCGGTCCGACGAGATACGCGCCCAGGGCGATGACCACGCCCAGCACGATGGCCGTACGCAGGCTGACCCGCAGAAAGCGCAGCAGGGTGTCGAAGACGGCCGCCGCCGCGGCCTTCGACTGCACCTGGGGCGGCAGGTGGTCGAGGTAGTAGCCGCGCACCACGACCAGGCCGATGGCCACGACCAGGCAGGCGAACGCGGCGCCGAGCGCGGTGCGCGCCAGGGCCCGGCGCCGGTGGTGGGCCAGGAACACGCCGGCGGCACCGAGCAGGACGACGAGCACCGGGAACCAGTTCCCGACGACGTCGAGGAGGCGGGCGCCCTTGCGGAGCTTGGCGAGCTGGTCGGAGTGGAACAGCACCAGTTGCTTGTTCACCTGCGGGATCTTGGCAGCTGGTTTCAGGCCGGCGGCGACGAGCTCGTCCTTCACCCGGTCGACGGCCTTGCCGACGTCCAGGGTGACGGTGCCGTCGCTCACCCCGACGGCTCCGCGCCCCTTGCCGGTCAGGGCGTGCACCACGGCGTTGTGGGCGGCGCGGTTGGCGTCCCGCCACACCGTCGCGAAGACGCCGCTGTGGACGACACGGGTGGCGACCTTCGTGACGGCCGAGTCCACGGCGGAGTCGATCTGCGGTCCGAGCCGGCTGATCGCGTCGGCGGCGAGCGGCGGCAGGCCCTGGGACTGCAGCCAGGAGGCGATGTCCCCGGCGACCTTCTTGCCGTCGACGTGCGCTCCCACCGCCTCGGTGATCCGGTGGACCGCCGCGTCCTGGACGGCCGGCTCGGTGGCCAGCGGCGCGATCGTGGACACATAGCGGTCGGTGTCGAGCGCGATGTCGTGCACCCAGGTGGCGAGCAGCGCGACCGGCACGAGGACGCAGGTCAGCACGATCAGCACGGCCGAGGCCACGGCACGCGCGACGCGCCCCGCGCCGGAGCCCCCCGCACGGCCCCCGGGCGGCCGCGTCCCTCCCCCGCCGGCCGCGCCCGCGCGCTCCGGCCGGGGTGGAACCAGGTCGGGCCGATGCGGATCCCGGTCCGGCGGATCCACCGCGCCGTCCGCCCGGCCCGGCTGCTCCTCCGGATCCGGCCGGTGCGCAGCCCCGTCCCGGCCCCGCGCGTCCCCCGGCACCCGCGCCTGCCCCGTCCCGTGCGGCTCCCCCGGTCCGTGCGGCTCCGGTGGCTGGGGGGCGGGCGGCTCGGGCACGGGGCCTCCGGCGTGATGGCGGGAAGGAACACCCCCATTGCGTCAGCCCCGCGGCCGTTCCGCGCGGTGGGTGGACCGGACGGGCGACGGCGCACCTCCCCACGGACGAGGGGCTCACGCGCCCCGCGCCGTACGGTCGCGCAGCGGAGGCGGGCTGCCGAGGCGGTCCGCCAGGAAGGGCTCCTGGGCCAGTACGGCTCCGGCGCTGACGGCGACCGCCGCGGCGACGCACACCACGATCAGCCAGGACAGCAGCACGAACACGGACCCCACGGGCCCGTAGTCGGCGAGGGCGTGGCCGAGGGCCCTCGGCATGTACAGACGCGCGGTCACCGCCAGCGCGGTGAGCACGGTCGCCGTGATCAGAGCGGCCGGCAGCAGGGGTTTCCAGCCGACCAGGCCGCCGAGCAGCAGATGCTGGGTCCACCACCACAGACCCACCTGGCTGGCCCAGGTGAGGGGAATGCCCAGCCAGACGCCGGCGCCGAAGCCGTCGCGCAGCGGGCCCTGGAGCACCAGGACGCCGACCCACAGGCCCAGCCAGGCCAGCCACCGCCAGGGGGCGATCCTGGTTCCGGTGCGCGGGATCTCCCAGGCTCGCTTGCACAGGCGTTGCATCGCCCGGCTGACCGCGGTGGCCGACAGCAGCACCATCAGGACGCCCACCACGCCGGTGGTCTGCTTCAGGTCGCCGGAGGTGGGCTGGAGCGCCTGCTCCACCTGGGCACGTGAGGCGCCGGTCAGCCCGAAGACCGCTGTCACGGATGCGATCAGCTGATGGCGCACCCGCTCCGGGGCGTAGGCCGCGATGACGAACAGCAGGGGCACCGCGGTCAGGAAGCACTGCGCCGCGACGCGGGTACCGGAATCGAAGATGTTCACCGACACCATCCGGTCCGCGAGATGGGTGACCACGGGGAACCGGCTCTCCGCCCGCCGGTGCAGCGACTTCGCCCGGGCGGTCAGCTTCCGGGCACGCTCCGCGGCCGCCATCAGGGTCCCGGCGGACAGCTCTGCGGGCACGGCGACCGGCCCCCGCCCGCTGACGGCGCCCCGACGGTCGGCATCACATCGCTCCTTTCCGGCCTTTCCGGCTGGGACCAGCGTGGCGGGCCGGGCGCTCCGCGGCACTCCGGAGTCGGATGCGCGGGCCCTCGAATGTGCGGGCCCTCGCGCCCCGTGGTGGACTGGAATGGCGACGGGGCGCGGCGGCGGGCGTCGGCCGCGGGCCGCTGCCGGGGGGCGACGGGCGGGCGAGCGGTACCGGCTCCCCCTGCGCTTCACAAGGAGAAGTCATGGACGGCATCGAAGAGATGGGGCCGGTCGACTACCTGGTCATCGAGTTCCCCGGCAACCGTATGACGGGAGAGGCGTTCCCGCTGCTGGTCGACCTCGTCGACCGCGGGATCGTCCGGATCATCGACCTCGCCTTCGTACGGAAGGAGACCGACGGCTCGGTCGTCGCACTGGAGTTGCGGGACGTCGGCGGCGAGACCGACCTGACCGTCTTCGAGGGGGCCTCGGCCCGCGTGCTCGACCAGAGTGACCTCGAGGAGGCGGCCAACGCGCTGGAGGCGGGCAACTCGGCCGCGGTGCTGATCTACGAGAACCTGTGGGCCGCTCCCCTGGCCGGCGCGCTCAGGCGCAGCGGGGCCCAGCTCGTCGCGAGCGGCCGTATTCCGGTGCAGGCTCTGCTGGCGGCCCTGGACGCCACGGAGGAGACGGTGCCGCCGGGCGGTTCCGCGGCCGCCTGAGAGCAGCCATCGGGGTGTCCCCCGCTTTGCCGCATCGACCATGGGAGATGACCGAACATGCCCGGACTGCTTCGCGGTATCGCCCGCACGGCCGTCGTCGCCGGTACCGCCACCGCCGTGTCCAACCACGTCTCACGGCGCCAGGCCGGCCGCTGGGCCCAGCAGGACTACGAACGGCAGCAACAGTACGAGCAGCAGTACGCACAGCCGGAGTACGCGCAGCCGCAGCAGCCACCGCCGCCCCCTCCCGCCGCACCGCCGCCCGCGGCGCCCGACGACATGACCCAGAAGATCGACCAGCTCAAGCAGCTGGCGGACCTGAAGGCCCAGGGAGTCCTGACGGAGGAGGAGTTCGCCGACCAGAAGCGCCGGCTCCTGGGCTGAGCCGCGTGCGCACGGCGTACGCTCGGCACAGCATGACCACCTCGCCCGACCCGCGTCCGCCCGGCACCCGCGCCCTGGACCAGCGCCTCGACGTCCTCGCCCGGCAGCCGTTCCGGGCCCGGTTCCACCTGGGCGGCCGGGACCGGGCGACCGCCGAACTGAAGGGGCCGGCGACGATCCGGTGGCATGCCTATGACCTGATCGCCAAGCGCCTCGCGCCCGCCGAGCCGTACAAGGACGGCAAGCAGACGCCGTACCGCGGTCACCCGGTCTTCGTCGCCCAGCACGCTACGGCCACCTGCTGCCGGGGCTGTCTGGAGCGCTGGCACGGGATTCCCCGGGGGCGGGAGCTGACCCGTGCCGAGCATGTGTACGTGGTGGACGTGATCTGCCGGTGGATCGAGCGGGAGATGACGGGCGGGGCCGGTCCCGGGGCCGGGGCCGGCCCCGCCCGCCGGCGCTGATCAGAGCGTCTCAGAGCGTCGCGGAGTTCTCGTGCCAGTGCCCGCCGCGCCTGGAGTGCGGGGCCATGAGCGACGAGCTGACCGGGGTCACCGTCCAGTCGGGGTGGCCCGGCATGCGCGGGGTCTTCGTGCCGTACAGCCAGTCGCGCAGGAAGCCGGACTGGTCCTGGCCGGAGACCTCCGAGGCGACGGCGATGTAGTCGGCCGTCGACGCCGAGGAGCCGCGGAACCGGTCCAGGAAGGCGCGCTCGACGGCGTGGAAGACGTCCTCGCCGACCAGCTGGCGGAAGGCGTACAGGACGAGAACGCCGCCCAGGTAGCGCTGGCTGTCGAAGAGGTTGCCGGCGCTGGGCGCGGCCACCGGTCCCGAGTCGTGGCGCCACTGGTCGCCACGGGCGTAGGTGTCCTTCATCCGGGCCTCCATCGTGGTGAGCCCTAGGGAGTCGGTCCAGCCGCGCTCGTAGCGGTAGAGCAGCCCGTAGAAGTCGGCGTGTCCCTCGTTCAGCCACAGGTCGGCCCAGGTGGCGGGGCTGACGAGATTGCCGAACCAGGAGTGGACCAGCTCGTGCATCATGTGCGAGCCGATCTTCTTCTCCTCCTGGAGCAGGAAGTTCGGCTTGTAGAGGGTGAGGGTCTGGGTCTCCAGGCCGGTGAAGTCGAAGGCCTTCGGGTCGTCGGAGTTGCACGGCAGCAGGCCGTACGTCTCGAACGGGAAGGCGCCGAGGCGGTCCTCCAGCCAGGTCACGAGGCCGGGGGTGAGCGCGAGGGCCGGTTCCAGGGCGGCGGCGCGGGCCGCGGGGACCACGTCGCGCAGGGGCAGACCGTGCGGGCCCTGCCGTTCCTTGATCACATAGTCGCCGACGGTGATCTGGACGAGTTCCGTGGCCATCGGCGAGAGCGAGCGGTAGGAGAAGGCCGTACGGCCGTCGTCGAGTGTCTCGGTGCCGGTGAGCACGCCGTTCGCGACGGCCCGCAGGCCGGCCGGGACGGTGAGCCGGAAGCTGAAGGCCGCCTTGTCGGACGGGTGGTCGTTGCACGGGAAGACGGTGTGCGCGGAGTTCGGCTGCGGGCAGATCGCGAAGCCGTCCGGAGTGGGCACCCAGGCCGTGTGCGCCAGGGTGCGGTGCGGGTCGGCGGAGTAGGTGACGCGGACGGTCGCGGCCGCGTTCTCCGCGAGCGGCTCGGCCGGTGTGATGCGCAGCTTCTCGTCCGCCTGTTCCCAGCCGGCCGCCCGGCCGCAGACGGACACGGAGGCTATGTCCAGGCCGAGCGCGTCCAGCGAGAGCCGGGTCAGCGCTTCGGTGGTGCGGATCCGCAGCACGGCGGTGGCCTGCACCAGCTTGGTCGTGGGGTCGTAGGCGAGGTCGAGGTGGTACGACGACACGCCGTAGCCGGCGTTGCCGAGGGCCGGGAAGACCGGGTCGCCGAGGGTCTCCGGGCCGGGCTCCCCCGTGCGCGCCGCGGTGCCGGCCGTGGGCGCCGCGGCGCCGGCCGCGCGGGCCGGGGAGCCGGCGGCCAGCGCCGTGGCCGTACCGATGAGGGCGGCCGCCGGGGCCGTCACTCTGCTGCGATATCTCATGGTCCGCCTTCGCTCGGGCGGCCGGGTGGTCGGTCCGGCCGCCGGGTCAGTGGGCGACCACCCGTGGTCGGCGGGTGATCGCTTGTCATGACCATCAAGAGCGGCTTCCGGTTGCACCGGGGCGGGACGTTTTCCGGCCGGGACCCCTGTCGAGCGGACCCCGATCACGAGATATCTTGATGTCGAGCAATGTTGCAGACGTGGAGCGGAGCACCCGGTGACTGACTCGACCATCATCTACACCTACACAGACGAGGCCCCGGCCCTGGCGACGCATTCGTTCCTGCCGGTGATCCAGGCGTACGCCTCGCAGGCCGGTGTGCCCGTGACGACCCGGGACATCTCGCTGGCCGGGCGCATCATCGCCCACTTCCCGGAGTACCTGAACGAGGACCAGCGCATCCCGGACGCGCTGGCCGAGCTGGGTGACCTGGCCAAGACTCCCGAGGCCAACATCGTCAAGCTGCCGAACATCTCGGCGTCCATCCCGCAGCTGCGCGCCGCCGTGGCCGAGCTGCAGGGCAAGGGCTACGCGCTGCCGGACTACCCGGACGACCCGAAGACCGACGAGGAGCGCGAGATCCGCGCCCGCTACGACAAGGTCAAGGGCTCCGCCGTCAACCCGGTCCTGCGTGAGGGCAACTCCGACCGCCGCGCCCCGGCCTCGGTGAAGAACTACGCCAAGACCCACCCGCACCGCATGGGCGCCTGGACCCCCGAGTCCAAGACGAATGTGGCGACCATGGGCGAGAACGACTTCCGCTCCACCGAGAAGTCGGTCGTCATCGCCGAGGACGGCGCGCTGCGGATCGAGCTGGTCGCCGAGGACGGCACCACCACGGTGCTGCGCGAGTCCGTACCGGTCCGCAAGGACGAGGTCGTCGACGCCTCCGTCATGCACGTGGCCGAGCTGGAGCAGTTCCTCGCCGCACAGGTCGCCCGCGCCAAGCAGGAGGGCGTCCTGTTCTCCGTGCACCTCAAGGCCACGATGATGAAGGTCTCCGACCCGATCATCTTCGGTCACGTGGTGCGCGCCTTCTTCCCGAAGACGTTCGCGAAGTACGGCGAGACCCTCAAGGCGGCCGGCCTCACCCCGAACGACGGCCTCGGCGGCATCCTCAAGGGCCTGGAGAACCTGCCCGAGGGCGCCGAGATCAAGGCCTCCTTCGACGCCGAGATCGCCGAGGGCCCGGCCCTCGCGATGGTCGACTCCGACAAGGGCATCACCAACCTGCATGTGCCCTCCGACGTCATCGTGGACGCCTCCATGCCCGCGATGATCCGCACCTCCGGCCACATGTGGGGCCCGGACGGCCAGGAGCACGACACCCTCGCCGTCCTCCCGGACTCCTCCTACGCCGGTGTCTACCAGGCCGTCATCGACGACTGCCGGGCCAACGGCGCCTACGACCCGTCCACCATGGGCTCGGTCCCGAACGTCGGCCTGATGGCGCAGAAGGCCGAGGAGTACGGCTCCCACGACAAGACCTTCGAGGTCCCGGCCGCCGGCACGGTCCGCCTGGTCGACCAGAACGGCACCGCGCTGATCGAGCAGCCGGTCGCGCAGGGCGACATCTTCCGCGCCTGCCAGACCAAGGACGCCCCGATCCGCGACTGGGTCAAGCTGGCCGTCACCCGCGCCCGCGCCACCGGCGACCCGGCCGTGTTCTGGCTGGACGAGAACCGCGCCCACGACGCCAACCTCATCGCCAAGGTCCGGCAGCACCTGCCGGAGCACGACACCGAGGGCCTGGACATCAGGATCCTGTCCCCGGTCGAGGCCACCAAGCTGTCGGTGGAGCGCATCCGCCGCGGCGAGAACACCATCTCGGTGACCGGCAACGTGCTGCGTGACTACCTGACCGACCTCTTCCCGATCCTGGAGCTGGGCACCAGCGCCAAGATGCTGTCGGTCGTCCCGCTGATGGCGGGCGGCGGCCTGTTCGAGACGGGCGCCGGCGGCTCCGCGCCGAAGCACGTCCAGCAGCTGGTCAAGGAGAACTACCTGCGCTGGGACTCCCTCGGTGAGTTCTTCGCGCTGGTGCCCTCCTTCGAGCAGTACGCGGCGGCCACCGGCAACACCCGCGCCAAGGTCCTCGCCGACACCCTCGACCGCGCCACGGCGACCTTCCTCAACGAGGACAAGTCCCCGACCCGTCGCGTCGGCGGCATCGACAACCGCGGCAGCCACTTCTACCTGTCCCTGTACTGGGCGCAGGAGCTGGCCCGGCAGACCGACGACGCCGACCTGGCCAAGGCCTTCGCGCCGTTCGCCGAGACCCTCGCCGCGAACGAGCAGAAGATCGTGGACGAGCTGATCGCCGTCCAGGGCAAGCCGGCCGACATCGGCGGCTACTACCAGGTCGACAAGGCCAAGGCGGACGCCGTCATGCGCCCGTCGGCCACCTGGAACGAGGCACTGGCGTCCCTGAGCTAGCGCCTGCGGCTCCCGAGCCGCTCACGTGAGTGAACCTCCGCCCCGGCCGGCAATCCGGTCGGGGCGGAGCCGTGTGCCGGGCGCGGGGCAAGTAGGTGTCCCGGGCGGGGAGTTGCCGGCCCCCAGCTCACCACTCGTGGGCCGCCCGGCGTCGATGTGTGACCGTGATCCTGCACCAGACCGCTGACAACGCCCCGGAGCCACCCGTGCCCCCTTTCGAACTCCTCCCCGGCGACCCCGCCTCCCCCGTGCTGCTGCACGTGCCGCATTCCGCGCGGGTGATCCCCGAGGACGTGCGCCGCGGGATCGTGCTGGACGACGCCGCGCTGGAGCGGGAGTTGGACCACATCACGGACGCGCACACGGCCGAGCTCGCCGAGCGGGCCGCCGCTCTGGCCACCGTCACACCCTGGCGGTTCGTGAACCGGCTCTCCCGGCTGGTCGTGGATCCCGAGCGGTTCCCGGACGAGCGGGAGGAGATGGCGGCCGTCGGCATGGGTGCCGTGTACACGCGGACCACGCACCGGGGCGAGCTGCGGTCCGCGGACACCGATCCGGAGCCGCTGCTGGCGCGGTACTTCCGGCCGTACGCGCGGGCCATGACCGAGGCGGTGGCGCAGCGGCTGGCCGCGACCGGGCGCGCCGTGGTGATCGACGTGCACTCCTATCCGGCCGAGCCGCTGCCCTACGAACTGCACGGCACCGGACCGCGTCCACCGGTGTGCCTGGGCACGGATGCCTTCCACACCCCGGTCGGGCTGACCGAGGCGGCGCGCAGGGCGTTCGCCGTCTGCGGGGAGACGGGACTGGACAGCCCGTTCGGGGGGACGTACGTACCGCTGGAGTTCTACGGCACCGACGCCCGGGTCAGCGCCCTCATGGTGGAAATACGACGGGACACGTACATGGCGGAGCCGGGCGGTGCGGCAGGACCGGGCCTGGACCACCTCGCCACAGCGCTGGCCGCACTGGTTGAAGCGGCCTGAGTGCAGCGCCCCCGAAGGTGCGCGGGGCTGTGTTTGACATGCGCTCCGCCGCGTGGGCGCGAGCAACCAGAACCGGGCTGCACACGCCCGACGACACACAGCCCCACCCCAATAGGCGCCGGGCCCCACCACTCGGAGCACCACCACAGGACAGCAGGAGGCACCCGTACCAGGCTGGACGGCATGACCGAGGAGACCACGCTCACCGGCCAGGCCCCGCCGCCCGTACGGGACTGGCCCACATCCGACCTGGACGGAACCGACTTCGACCCGGTCCTCGCCGGCCTGATGCGCGAGGGTCCGCTGACCCGGATCCGGCTGCCGTTCGGCGAGGGCTGGGCGTGGCTGGCGACCCGCCACGACGACGTGAAACTGATCACAAACGACCCGCGGTTCAGCCGCGCCGAGGTGACCCGCCGTCAGGTCACCCGGATGGCCCCGAACTTCGCGCCCCGCCCGGGCTCGCTCGCCTGGGCCGACCAGCCCGACCACAACCGGCTGCGCAAGCCGGTCGCCGGCGCCTTCACCGTGAGCGCCATGAAGCGGCTGCGGCCCCGCGCGCAGGAGATCCTGGACGAGCTGGTGGACGGTGTCGTACGGGACGGGCCGCCGGCCGATCTGATCGAGCGGGTGCTGGAGCCGTTCCCGCTCACCGTCGTCAGCGAGGTGATGGGCGTGCCCGCCGCCGACCGGGAGCAGGTGCACGCCTGGACCCGGGAGATCATCTCCACCAACGGGGCCGAGGCGGCCGGCCGGGCCAAGGAGGGCCTGTACGGGTGGATCAGGACGGTCATCCGGGCCCGGGCCAACACTCCGGGGGAGGACGTCTACTCGATGCTCGGCGGGGCCGTGGCGCGCGGGGAGATCAGCGAGGAGGAGGCCGTCGGGCTGGCCGGCCCGCTGCAGATCGGCGGCGAGGCCGTCACGCACAACTGCGGGCAGATGCTGTACCTGCTGCTGACCCGGCCGGAGCTGATGGAGCGGATGCGGGCGCGCCCCGAGGCCCGCGGCCCCGTGCTGGACGAACTGCTGAGGTGGATCCCGCACCGCAGCTCGGTCGGGCTCGCCCGGATCGCGCTGGAGGACGTGGAGATCGCCGGGCACCGGATCGCGGCGGGCGAGCCGGTCTACGTCTCCTACCTCGCCGCCAACCGCGACCCGGCCGTCTTCCCCGACCCGGACCGCATCGACCCCGACCGCGACCCGAACCCGCACGTGGCGTTCGGCAACGGCCCGCACTTCTGCACCGGCACGCTGCTCGCCCGACTGCAGACCGAACTGCTGGTGGACACCTTGCTGGACCGGCTGCCGGGACTGCGGCTCGCGGTGCCGGCCGAGGAGGTGCGGTGGCGGCACCGGACGATGATCCGCGGGCCGCGGACGCTCCCCGTGACCTGGACCGCATGACGTCTCGAGCGGGGTGCGGGCCTTGAGGTCCTGACCGGGTTCAGGCCCGCAGCCACTCCGTGACGATCACCTCCGCGCCGGTCCGCAGCCTGAGGGCGAACGGGCCGGCCGGGGGTGTGTCGCTGGTGAAGCGGCCGAGGGTGTCGACCGTGACCGCGCGGGCGGTCCGCGGGCCGCCGAGCACCTCGATGCGCGCGGTCTGCGGCGGCAGCACCTGGCCGATCAGCCCGTCCTCGGTGACCTCGACGTCGACGGTGACCTCGCCCGCGCTGAACGTCAGCATCCGGGGGGCGTCCGGCACGCCCCTGACCGGCAGCGCGTCCACGAGCGAGTCGAAGGTCAGCTCGGCGATCCTCGCGTCCAGGTCGTGCAACGCGTAGGCGTCCAGGGCGAGTTGGCGCAGGGCCTCCGGGACCGGGTCGAGCACGCCGGCCGCGCCGCGCAGCTCCTCCTCCAGCAGGGAGTCCGCCAACTCCTGGTCCGCCGCGTCCGGTTCCGGGAGACCGTCCCCGTCCCGTCCGGGGAACTCCCGTCCCGTCTCCGGGAACTGGTGGTCGTCGTTCACGCCGCACCCCGTGCGTCCATCCGGGCCCGCAGCCGGCGCAGACAGCGCTGGCGCAGCGGTCCGATGCTGCCGACCGCGATACCGAGCGCGGCCGAGATCTCACCGTAGCTGGGTGGCGGGGAGGCCACCAGCACGCGCAGCAGCTGCCGGCAGCGCTCCCCCATGCCGTCCAGCTCCTGCCACAGGCGGCGTACCCGCTCGGCCCGGTCCGCCTCGTCCTCCGAGTCGATCAGCGACTCCTCCGGGGTCCGGTCGTCGCTGGCCCGGTCCAGCACCCGCGGGTCGTCCGTCAGGGTGAGCCGGGTCAGGCTCCTGATCACCTTCAGGCACTCGTGGCGGGCCGTACTGGCCAGCCAGGAACCCGCCTTGTCGGGTTCGCGGATCCGGCCCAGGTGCTGGGCGAAGCGGAACCACACGGTCTGGTAGACCTCGTGCCCGTCGGCCTCGGAGAGCCGGTGCGCGCGCACGACCGACCACACCAGCGGACTCATCCCTTCCACCAGCGCCTTCCAGGCCGCGGCGTCCCCGTCGACGGCGGACCGGACGAGCGCGCCGACCTCTGTTCGGTCCACGATTCCACCCCTCGTGTACGGCACGTCATCGTACGCCGTGGAGCGGAGCGTTCCGGACCTCATGCGGGCACGGCCGTGGCCACGACCGGTACCGGGCGCCAGGTGGCCGGCCGCAGCGCCGGGACGTGCGCCCCGCGCACCACCGCGGTGTCGGTGGTGGCCGCGAGCAGCCGGGCGAGGGCGGTGCGCGGGTCGCGCTCCCCGTGCGCCGTCATCCGGGCGGCGACGAGGCCCGCGGCGACCGGGGTGGCGAAGGAGGTGCCGCTCCACTGCGCCAGGCCGTCGAACATCACCTGGTCCGGCTTGGCGCCGGTGCGCTCCCGGCCCTCGCTCAGCAGGCCGGTGTGGCGCGGGAACCGGCAGGTGCAGGGATAGTCGAAACCGAACCGGCAGGCCTCGTAGGTGGAGTGCTGGTAGACGTACGGCACGGGGGTGCCGAAGCCGGTGAGGGCGCTGGTGAGGCGCTCGCCGGGGGCGTGGATCCGCACCCAGGGCCCGTGGTTGCTGAAGCAGGCCGCGCCGTCGCCGTCCGCGCGCAGCGCGCCGACCGACAGCACGCTGTCCGCGTACTCGGGCAGACCGGCGTAGGCGGCGGGCCAGAACGGCGTGTCACTGGCGTTGTTGCCGGCGGCGGCCACCAGCAGGGTGCGCCGCGCGCGCAGTTCGCGCATGAAGGCGTCCAGACCGATCAGCCCGTCGCCGCTGCCGGTCGTGGTCCCGGCGGAGAGGCTGATGATGTCGGGCCAGCCGCTCTCGTCGACCGCCTCGAAGAGCCGGGCGCCGAACTCGGACTCCAGGATCGCCCCGGCGTCGTTCAGGGTGCCGCGGACGGTCACGTCGGTGCTGGGCGCGACGGCCGCGAGGATCCCGGCGATGAAGGTGCCGTGGCCGACGTACTGGCGCAGCACGCCGTCGGCGTCGGTCTCGGCCGTCTGGAGGTCGCCGGTGGTGTGGGCGAGCAGCGGGTAGGAGCGGTGGTCGTGCACCAGGCCGGTGTCGATGACGAGGACGCCGACGGCGCTGTCCGCGTCGTAACCGCCGTACGCGGCGGCCGGGTTGGCCGGCTGGGTGCGGGCGACCGGCACCGGCTCGTCGCCGGGGCAGGCGTTGACCGCGATGTGCACCACGTGGTTGCGGCCCACCAGCCGGCGCCCCTGGCGGTCCTCGGCCTCCCGCAGGGCGCGCAGCGCGTGCGGCACGGTGTCGTCGCCGGACGCCGGGTCGCCGACCCGGATGCGGGTGACGCCGGTGCGGCCGGTCTCCGGGCCGTCCCGCCGGACGTGGTCGGGCACCAGGCCCTCGGTCGCGGTGAAGTGGGCGCGTACGGCGCGCTCGACGACCTGGGCCTCCTCGCCGTCCCGGGCCAGGACGACACCCTTCTCGTAGAGGAAGTGGGCGTCCTCGTCCGGCCCCATGGCCAGGGACACGCCGGGCATGGAGCGCTGGATGTGCTCGAACTGCTCGTGGAACCGCTGTGGTGCCATGACCTGTCCTCCCCCTTCAGGCGGTGTTCGACAGTGAGAGCCGGGGGGCCACCGTCTGATACAGGTCGCCACTACCATGCGAGAGGTGACGGCGGGAAGCGAGTCGGTCCTCGAACTGCTGCCCCTGGTGTTCGCCGACCCGGGCGGGGCCCGGGCACGCGCCGAACAGGTGCTGGGGGCCTCCCCGCCGCCGCTGCACGCCAGCGTCGCCCACCAGGTACTCGGCATCTGGCAGCGGGACTTCGGCGATCTGCGGATCGCGCTCAGGCATCTGCGCCGGGCCCGGGCCCTGGCCGCGCGCGCCGAGTCGGCCGACCGCGAGGCGGATGTGCTCGCCACGCTGGGGGTCGCACTGGTGCACGCGGGGCGCACTCGGCAGGGGCTCACCTCCTTCGAGCGCGGGGTCGCCCGGGGCAGCGGCCACACCCGGGCCCGGGTGCTGTACCGGCGGGCGTACGTGTGGTGGGTGCTGGGCCGTCACCGGGAGGCGCTGGAGGACGTACGGCGGGCGCTGCCCGTGCTGCGGCAGGTGGGCGACGACATCTGGACCGCGCGGGCGCTGACCCTGCGGGCCACCGTGCATCTGGCGCTCGGCGCGGTGGACCGGGCGGTCGCGGACTTCACGGCGGCCGAGCGGCTGTGGGACACCACCGGCCAGGAGCACGACAAGGCCGACGCGGTGGAGAGCAGGGGCCTGGCCGCGTTCCGGTCCGGGGACGTCCCGGCGGCCCTGCGGCTGCTGGACGAGGCCGAGGAGCGGTACGCGAAACTCGGCACGCCCACCTACATGCTGTCCATCCGGCGCTGCGAGGTGCTGATGGCGGCCGGGCTCGCCCCGGAGGCGCTGGCCGAGGCGGACGCGACGATCGCGCTGCTGGACCGGATCGGCGGCCAGTCCACCCGCAAGGCCGAGCTGCTGCTGGCCGCCGCGCGGGCCGCCCGCTCGGCCGGGGACGCGCACACCGCCGTGGCCCGCGCCGACGCCGCCGTACGGCTGTTCGCGGCGCAGCGCCGGATGTGGTGGGAGACCCACGCCCGGCTGGTGCTGACCGAGGCGCGGGTGGCGGCCGGACGCCGCTCGGGGCGGCTGGTCGCGGACGCGGCGGCGGTCGCCGGGCAGCTGGCCTCCTTCGGCTCCCCCGCCGCACCGGAGGCGTCCCTGCTCGCGGGCCGAATCGCGCTCGCGCTGGGCCGGCGGGCCGACGCCGAACGGCATCTGGCGGTGGCCGCGCGCAGCCGGTACGGCGGCCCGCCGCCGGCCCGGGTGACGGGCTGGGCGGCGCAGGCACTGCGGGCGCGCGCTGCCGGGTCCCGGCGGGGCGCGCTGGAGGCCTGCCGGCGCGGCCTGGACGTGCTGGACGACCACCGGATGACGCTGGGCGCCTCCGAGCTGCGGGCGCACGTCACCGCGCAGGGCGCCGAACTGGCCGCACTCGCCCAGGAGGTGAGCCTCGAACACGGCTCACCGCGCCGGCTGCTGGCGTGGAGCGAGCGCTGGCGGGCGACGGTACTGTCCGCGCCGCCCACCCGGCCGCCCGCCGACCCGGCGCTGCTGAGCGGTCTGACCGCCTACCGGGAGATCGCGGCCCGCGCCGAGGAGGCCCGGATGGAGGGCCGTCCGGTGCCCGCGCTGGAGCGCGAACAGCGGCGCCTGGAACGGGAGATCCGCTCCCGCACCCGCCACATCCGCGGCTCCGCGCCGCACGGCGGCGACCGCTTCGACACCGCCCGGCTGCTGGACCGGCTCGGCGAGGCACGCCTGGCCGAACTCGCCGTGGTCGACGGCCGGGTGCACGTGCTGCTGTGCGGGCAGGGCCGGGTACGGCGGTTCACCGGCGGCCCGCTGGCCGCGGCGGTGGCCGAGGCCGAGCACGTCCAGGCCGGGCTGCGGCGCCTCGCCCACCCCGGCGCCGACGCCCGGCTGCCGCTGGTCGAGGCCGCCGGCCTGCGCCTGCAGGAGCTGCTGCTGGGCGGCGCGGCGGCACACCTGGGCTCCGGCCCGGTGGTGATCGTGCCCCCGGGGGCGCTGCACCGGGTGCCGTGGGCGCTGCTGCCTGCGCTGCGGGACCGGGTGCTCAGCGTGTCCCCGTCGGCGGGCAGCTGGCTGCGCGCCCGCGAGACCGCGCCGCCGCCCGGTGGCCGGCAGGTGCTGGTGCGCGGACCGGGTCTCGCCACCGGCGGCGCGGAGGTGCCGGAGCTGGCCGGCCGGTACGGCACGGCAACGGTGCTGGAGGGGGACGACGCCGCGGTCCCGCGGGTCCTGGACCACCTCGACGGGGCAGCCCTCGCGCACCTCGCGGCCCACGGCACGTTCCGCGCCGACAGCCCCCTCTTCTCGGCGCTCCGCATGGCCGACGGCCCGCTGATCGTCCACGACTTCGAACGGCTCGCCCGCAGCCCGTACCGGATCATCCTCTCCAGCTGCGACACCGCGCGCCTGGCCTCCGTCGGCGCCGACGAACTCCTCGGCCTGGTCACCGCGTTGCTCCCGCTGGGCACGGCCGGGGTGGTGGCGAGCAGCGCACCGGTCAACGACGCGGCGGTGGTCCCCCTGATGCTCGCCCTCCACAAAGGCCTGGACGCGGGCCTGTCGCTGGCGGAGGCCCTCCGGGACGCCCGCGCCGCCCTGCCGGGCGACGCGGTGCACCAGGCGACGGGGTGGGCCTTCGCGGCGTTCGGGGCGGCGTAGGGTCCTACGCGGACTCGCACAACCACGGAAGCGCTCCTCGATCCCCGGTGCCGAGCCTGCTGTACGCGCTGTACAGGTGATTCCCGACCGTCCGCACGGACAGGGTCAGCCGCTCGGCGATCTCCCGGTTGCTGAGCCCCTCCGCCGCGAGGCTCACGATCTGCCGCTGCCGGGCGGTCAGTTCGCCCAGCACCAGGCCGGCCAGGGCGGGGGTACGTGCACCCTGGCAGCGCCGCGTGAGCGCCACCGCCCGGGTGCGGGACACCCGCGCGGCCCGCGGATCGCGGTGCGCCCGCACGGCCTGCGCGTACGCCTCGGCCGCGAACAGCAGGAAGCCGCGCTGTTCCAGGGCCGCGGCGGCCCGGTCGAGTCCGGCACCGTCCCGTGCCGCCAGCGCCTCGGCATGCAGCGCGAACACACTGCCCGCCGGCAGCCGTCCGGCGACGCGCTCCGGGTCACCGAGGCGTACGGCGTCGTACCGGGCGTACACGTCATCGTCCCCGCTCTGCCCGAACTCACCGTCTGCCGCCCGGAGTTCCGCACGGCAGTCCTGATGTCCCGGCGCCCCGCGCAGCCCTTCCCGCGCCCAGGCGGCGGCGTCGCGGACCTCCCCCCGCAGCCGCGCGAACCGGGCCCGGACGGCGGCGTAGCCGGCCGGGAGCACGGCGCCCCGCGCCACCAGCCACTCGCCCACCGGGGTCGCCACCTCGCTCACGTCCAGCCGCTCGATCCGCCGTACCAGCAGGTGCTCCTCGGCCTGCAGAGCGGATGCGTGCGAGGTGGGCGCGCCCGCCAGCCGGCGTGCCCGCAGCCGTCCGGCCGTGGCCCGCAGGACCGGCCCGTGCAGCGGATGTGCGAGAGCGACCGCACCCTGTTCGTCGACGCGGACCAGCCCGTCGGTCTCCAGTCGCTCCAGGACGTCCAGATCGAGGCCGTCCAGCGGGTGGGCCAGCGGCTCGGCGAACGCGAGGCGCTCGAGGACGTCCCGTTCGCGGGGGTCGGAGCGATCGAGTACGACCCCGAGCCGCTCACGTACGGCCGCGGTGACCGGCAGTGCCCCCCGCCAGGCCCGCTCGTCCGTGCCGGGCATGGGCGTCAGGCTCCCGGCCCCGCCCAGCGCGGCGACCACGTCGCGCAGCAGCCGCAGATCGCCCTGGCACATCCGGTGCAGGCGGCGGACGGTGAGCGGTTCCAGCCCGGCGGTGGCGAGCAGGCGGGCGACGTCCTCGCGGGGCAGCGGTTCGAGGGCCAGCCGGGGCAGCAGTTCACCGGCCCACAGCCGGGACACCGCGCCGGGCGCGGGCACACCGTCCACCGCGGCCACGACGAGCCGGGTGCGGCCGTGCACGGCGAGCTGGTGGACGAGGGCGGCGGAGGCCTCGTCCAGCAGATGGGCGTCGTCCACGACGAGGAGCCGTACGCCGGACAGGATCCGCACCGCGCGGTGCGGCGGGACGGTGTCGGGCAGCAGGTGGGCGAAGGCGGCGAAGGGCAGATCCCGGGCCTCGGGCGTGCCGGTGACCAGGGCGTGCTCCGTGCCCCGGACCGCCTCGGTGATCAGCCGGGTCTTGCCGTGGCCTGCCGGTCCGGTCACCACGATCCCGGGCCGGCCGCCGGCCGACGCCCCGCGCACCAGCTCCAGTTCGTCGTCCCGGCCGGTGAACGGCCAGGGCAGCTCCAGCGTCCTCGCGTCCTGCTCGTAAGTCCTCACATCATGCAGAGCGGGCGTACTCAGGTTTGATACAGGGCGACTTGAGTAAGCCCCGACTCAGGCGCCCGGCACCGGCCGGCTGGCACGCTGGACCGGTCGGCGCCGCTCCGCCTCGGGCCCGCCGAGCACTCGCCGGGGGCCGCCGCGGTCTCGTCCGCGTCCGCCTCTGCGACACCGACCACGAGTCCGGCGCCGGGGGAACGGTCGCGGTCGTCACCCACGGGGGAGGTGACGACCGCGACCGCACAGGGCGCGTGGGTGAGCACTGTGGTCATCTGCGCTGCCACTCCTCGGCCAGCAGCTCGTAGGAGCGGACGCGGTCCGCGTGGTCGTGGGTGATGGTGGTGATGAGCAGTTCGTCGGCGCCGGTGGCCTCCTGGAGCTGTTCGAGGTGGTCGGCGACCCGGCCCGGGGAGCCGACGAACTGGGTGTCGAGGCGGTCCTGGACCAGCGCCCGGTCCTCGTCGGTCCAGGCGTGCGCCCGGGCCTCCTCGGACGTCGGGTAGGGGATGGCGCCCTCGGCGGTGCGGATGCTGCGCACCCACGGGCCGTACCCGGCGGCGAGCTCCCGGGCGCGCTCGTCGTCCTCGGCGACCACCACGTCGGCGGAGACGCTGACGTACGGCTTGCCGAGGACGTCGGACGGCTGGAAGTACGCCCGGTAGCCGTCCACCGCCTCCAGGACGGTGGCGGGGCTGACGTGGTAGTTCGCGGCGAACCGCAGCCCCCGGGCGCCCGCCGCCTCGGCGCTCGCCCCGCCGCTGCTGCCCAGGATCCACACCTCCACCCCGGCCCCCTCGCCCGGCACGGCGTGCGCCTCGACGCCGTCCGGGGAGCGGTAGGTGCCGGCGAGCAGGGCGAGGATGTCGTCGATCTGCTCGCCGTACTCCTGCGACTCCGCCTTCGGCAGCAGGAGCAGCTTGCGCTGCAGGGCGACGCGGGGCGAGCCCAGCAGGTGCGCGAACGAGAAGCGGGGCGGGATCAGCAGGCCGTTCGGTGCCCGGCCGTCGACCACCGGGGTCACCGTCGCGGGCGGTACCGGCCGTTCTCCGGGCGGGCCGCCGCCGGAGCGGCCCAGGCCCAGGTCCAGGCGGCCCGGGTACAGCGCGTCGATCAGGCCGAACTCCTCGACCGTGGACAGCGCGGTGCGGTGGCCGAGCTGGACGGCCCCCGAGCCGAGCCGGATCGTGGAGGTCGCCCCGGCGGTCAGGGCGAGCAGGACCGCCGGGGACGTCCCGGCCACGCCCGGGTTGAGATGGTGCTCGGCGAACCAGTACCGGGTGTAGCCGAACTCCTCGGCGCGCCGGGCGAGATCGATGGAGTTGCGCAGCGCTTCCGGCGCGCTCGAACCCGACGCGATGGGCACCAGGTCGAGGACGCCGAGGGGGGTGCGGGAGGACATGGCCATCACTCCTGGGTCGGGGGCAGGACCGGTGCCCAGGGGAACGGCGGGTCAGGTATCTCCCTGCGCAGCGCCGGGGCGACCGCCGACTGGAAGAGCTCCAGGGAGTCCCGGTGCTCGGTGTCGGTCAGGCCGCCGGCGTCCGCCTGCACATGCTGGACGGTGTGCCCGAGCTGCTCGTGGTAGCGGTGCACCTTGTCGATGACCTGCTGCGGGCTGCCGATCAGGGCCGAACTGCGCTCGACGAAGTCCTCCAGCGTCTCGAAGACCACGGGCAGGCCCGTCCGCTTCTGGAACGCCAGATTGCTCTCGAAGACCGGCCGGTAGACCTTCAGCGCCTGCTGCGAGGTGGGGGCCACGTACAGCCCGGCGGAGCCCGCGCCGACCGCGATGCGGGCCGGATCGTGGCCGTAGTGCTCCCAGCGCTCCCGGTAGTGGCGGATCAGCTCGGCGTAGGGCTCGACCGGGTTGGTGACGTTCGCCGAGAACAGCGGGTCGCCGTAGCGGGCGGCCAGGTCGACGGACTCCTTGCTGGTGGCGCTGCCGTGCCAGACCCGGACGGGGCGCTGGTACGGCCGCGGCCACACCTCGGCGTCCTTCAGCGGCGGCCGGAAGCGGGTGTCGGCGGTGACCCTGTCCTGCCGCCACAGCCGCCGGAACACCTCGTAGCCCTCGGCGTTGCGGTCCCACTGGTCCTCGGGGGTGACCTGGAACAGCTCCCGCTGGGCGGTGCCGTTGCCCTTGCCGATGATCAGGTCCAGGCGGCCGGCGCAGAGGTGGTCCAGCGTCGCGTAGTCCTCGTACGCCCGGACCGGGTCCAGCAGGCTGAGCGTGGTGACGGCGGTGAAGAGCCGGATCCGCCGGGTGAGCGCGGCGACATGGCTGAGCACCACGGTCGGCGAGGAGGAGAGGAACGGCCGTTCGTGCCGCTCCCCCACGCCGAACCCGTCGAAGCCCAGTTCCTCGGCCAGTACCGCGTTGTCCAGGACCTCGCGGAACCGGTCCTGCGTCGGCTTCCGGACACCGGTGACCGGGTCCGGCCGGTGCACGATCAGGGTGATCGCGAGGAACTTCACGACGCGGCCCGCTCCCGTGCCGCGCTGGTGCGGGCGTCGGGGTGGGCGAGGCCGAGGTGGTCGCGCAGGGTGGTGCCCTCGTAGTCGGCGCGGAAGACGCCCTGTTCCTGGAGCAGGGGGACGACCTTGTCGGCGAAGGGGTCGAGGCCGCCGGGGGTGATGTGCGGGACCAGGATGAACCCGTCGGAGGCGTCCGCCTGCACGAAGTCGTTGATGGTCTGCGCGACGGTGGCCGGGGAGCCGACGAAGGTCTGCCGGTTGCCGGTGTTGATGACCAGGTCGCGGATGGACCACTTGTTGGCCTCCGCGAGCTGCCGCCACTCCCGGGCGATGGCGATCGGGTCCCGGTACATCCGCACCTGGGCGCGGCCCCGGGAGATGTGCTCCTCGCTCACCACCGGGTCGACGTCGGGCAGCGGGCCCTCCGGGTCGTACGCCGACAGGTCGCGGTTCCAGACGAACTCCAGGTGCTTGATGGCGGTGGCGCCGCTGACCTGCTGCCGGCGCACCTCGCGGGCGAGTTCGGCGGCCTCCTGGTCGGTGTCGCCGAGGACGAAGGTGGCGGCGGGCAGGATGAGCAGGTCCTCGGGGCGGCGGCCGTACGTGGCCAGGCGGGACTTGACGTCCGTGTAGAAGGCCTGGCCCTCCTTCAGCGTGGAGTAGCGGCTGAAGATGGCGTCCGCGTCGGCGGCGGCGAACTCGCGGCCCTCGTCGGAGTCGCCGGCCTGGAAGATCACCGGGCGGCCCTGCGGGGAGCGCGGGACGTTGAACCGGCCGTGGATGTCGAAGTGCTGCCCCTGGTGCACGAAGGCGCCGGCCTTGGCGTCCCGGAGGAAGGTGCCGGTCGCCTGGTCGGCGAGGATCTCGTCGCCGCGCCAGGAGTCGAGGAGCTCGTGCGCGGTGGTGAGGAACTCCTTGGCGCGGGAGTAGCGCTCCTCCTGGGGCAGGAAGCCGCCGCGGCGGAAGTTCTCGCCGGTGAAGGCGTCCCAGGAGGTGACCACGTTCCACGCGGAGCGGCCGCCGGAGAGGTGGTCGAGGCTCGCGAACTGGCGGGCCACCTCGTACGGCTCGTTGAAGGTGGAGTTGATGGTGCCGGTCAGGCCGAGCCGGTCGGTGACGGCGGCGAGCGCGGCCAGCACGGTGAAGGTGTCGGGGCGGCCGACGACGTCCAGGTCGTAGATCTCGCCGCCCTGTTCGCGCAGCCTGAGGCCCTCGGCGAGGAACAGGAAGTCGAACTTGGCGCGTTCGGCGGTCCGCGCGAAGTGCGCGAAGGAGCTGAACTCGATGTGGCTGCCCGCGGCCGGGTCGCTCCACACGGTGGTGTTGTTGACGCCGGGGAAGTGGGCGGCCAGGTGGATCTGCTTCAGCGGCTTGCTCATGGGTGCGGTCGTCCTCTCCGCCTGCTCAGGCGATGGCTGCGGCGTAGCGGTTGGCGGGGCGGGCGAGGCCGAGCAGGCCGCGCAGGGTGTCGGCCTCGTAGGCGTCCCGGAAGCGGCCCCGGCGTTGCAGTTCGGGCACCAGGTCGCGGCTGATGCGGGGCAGGTCGTGCCCGGCGACGGCCGGCCGCAGCCGGAACCCGGTCAGCCCGCCGGCCGCCAACTCCTCCAGCAGGTCGGCGAGTTCGGTAGCCGTGCCGGTGAAGATCCGGGCGTCGCTGGTGTACGGCTCGCCCGCGAGCGCGTCCAGCCGCTCACGCCGGGCCCGGGCCTCGGCCCGGCTGCCGTCGAGGAGGACGACGAGGTCACCGAAGACGTGCAGGGTGTCCCCGGCGCGGCCCGCCGCCCGCTGCTCGGCGCGGATCTCGGCGACGATCGCGCGGGCCTGCTCCGCGTCGTGCGGGGTGACATAGCCGACGTCGGCCTGGCGGGCGACGAGCCGGTAGGGCACGGTCTGGTGGGCGAGGGCGGTGACCAGCGGCTGCCCCTGGGGCGGGCGGGGCGTGATCGAGGGGCCCTTGACGCTGAAGTGGCGGCCCTCGAAGTCGATGTAGTGCAGCTTGTCCCGGTCGATGAAGCGGCCCGTCGCCGCGTCCCTGATCTCGGCGTCGTCCTCCCAGCTGTCCCAGAGCCGGCGCACCACTTCCACGTGGTCGGCGGCCTCGTCGAACAGGTCGGTGACGATGTCCTGGGCCGCCGGGCTGTCGTAGGCCTCGATCCGGCCGATGGTACGGCGGCCGAAGTGGGCCGCCTCGTTCGGCCGGGCGCTGATCTGCACCCGCAGGCCCGCGCGGCCGGTGCTGACGTAGTCGAGGGTGGCGATCGCCTTGGAGATGTGGAACGGCTCGGTGTGCGTGGCCACCACGGTCGGGACCAGGCCTATGTGCCGGGTGAGCGGGGCTACGCGGGAGGCGATGAGCACCGCGTCGAGCCGGCCGCGCACCTGGTCGGTGCGGTCGTCGGGGTCGAGGAAGTGCGAGGACTGCGGGCCGAGGCCGTCCTCGACGGTGACGAAGTCGATCAGGCCCCGTTCGGCCTCGGCGACCAGGTCGGCCCAGTAGCCGGCGGTGAACAGGTCCCGGGGGCGGGCGACCGGCTCGCGCCAGGACGCGGGATGCCAGCCGGTGCCGTCCAGGGCGACAGCAAGGTGCAGGGGAGAGGCGGGAGTTGAGGACACGGCGGTGCCTTCCTTGATGGCCGTAACGAGAACACCGGCTCGCGGGGCGGCAGGCGTCGGCGAGGGGCGAGCGCGGCAGGAAGCAGACCCGGGCCTTGCGGCCGGGAGGGAGGTCAGTGGCGACAGAGCGCGGCGGAGACGCGCTGGAGGTCTATGTGCGGCCGGGTGGTGAGCCGGAGGGAGCGGTACGGGTGCGGGGCGTGCGGGAGTACACGTGTCACGGCCGTCACCTCCGTCCGTCGGGCGGGGCGGGCCGGGTGAGCGACCGCCTCGCGGATCTCGTCACGACTCACAACGCGCGGCCGGCCGCGGTTGTTCCCGCTCCGAGGACCCCCATGTCGGTTTCCCCGCCCGGGACTTCCCCGCCTGCCTCCCCACCGCGGACCTGCCCGCTCGCCTCAGCACCGCGGACCCGCCCGCCTCCGCGCCGAAGACCTGCTCACGCGTTGCCGTGGCGTGTCCGGGCGACGGGGTCCAGGATCTCGGGGGCGTCGGCGGGCCCGGGCCGTACCGCCTCCGGGGGCGGGTTCGGCGCGCAGCGCGGTGTCGACCGGCTGCACGCCCTCTCCGCTGCCTTCGACCCGTCGGCCGTCGGACCCCCGGTCGGGGCTCGGTTCGGCCGGAACCGGGTGGGTCAGGAGTTGCTCAGCGGCAGCCCCGGCGGGTTGACCTCGGACTTGGCGACGGCCTCGTCGGAGAGGTTGTAGGCCTTGAGCCACTCGGCGTACTGACCGTTCTTGATCAGGTAGTTGACGGCGTCGGCGATGGGCCTGGCGAGGCCGCTGTCCTTCTTGGTGGTGGCGGCGATCAGACCCTGGAGACTCGCACCGGCGCCGGAGAACGTGCCCGCGCTGCGGGTCGGGTTCGGCGACTTGGCGGTCTGCGTGACGTGGTAGGCGACCCCGGGGTTCGCCGCGAAGTAGGCGTCGATCTTGCCGCCGGTCAGCGCCAGGTAGGTGGCGTTCTTGCTGGCGTAGTGCTTGACGGTGAGGTTCTTGCCCTCCTTCTTCAGCTTCGTCTGCCACTCCAGGAGGATCTTCTCCTGGTTGGTGCCGTTGTCGACGGCGACCGTCCTGCCCGCGAGGTTCTCGTAGCGGCCGTCGAAGTTCCAGGTGCTCTTCTTCAGCACCTCGAAGCCGACGTTGTCCTTGCGGTAGGAGGCGAAGTCGTACTTCTTCTTGCGTTCCTCGGTGTCGGTGATGTTGGCGAAGCCGACGTCGGCCTTGCCGCTGTCGATACCGACGAACATGTTCTCCCAGGTGGCGTTGGACACCTGGGGCCTGAGCCCGAGGACGGCCGCCACCAGGCGGCCGAAGTCGGGCTCCACGCCGGTGAGCGTCTTCTGGTCACCGCCGATGTAGGCGAGCGGCGGGAAACCGTCGGGCAGCGCACCCACCACGATCTTCAGGGTGCCGCTCTTGCGGACGGCAGCGGGCAGTTCCGCGCTGAGGGACTTGACCTCGGCCACCTTCAGCGTGGTCTGCCGGGCCGCGCCGTTGGACACCCTGCCCACGGTCACCGTACCGGCGCTGTCGGTCGTGGTCGCGGCGTCGCTGTCGCCACCGCAGGCGGCGAGCCCGCCGGCGAGGGAGGCGACGGCGGTCGCCGCGGTGATGCCGCGTATCAGGCTGCGTCGGGAGAGGTGGCTGTGCATGGCTGTCCTTTGTCGTTCGGTACTGCTCGGGGGAAATGCCGGGTGGAAAAACTCGGAGGGAAAAGCTCAGAGGAAAAACTCGGAGGAAGAAGAGGAAAAGGGAGTCAGAGGACCTTGGCGAGGAAGTCCCGGGTCCGCTCGTGCCGGGGCCGGTCCAGGACCTCCTCGGGCGGGCCCTGTTCGACGATCCGGCCGCCGTCGATGAAGACGATCCGGTCGGCGACCTCGCGGGCGAAGCCGATCTCGTGGGTGACGATGACCAGGGTGGTGCCGCTGGTGGCGAGGTCCTTGATGACAGCGAGCACCTCACCGACCGTCTCGGGGTCGAGCGCGGAGGTCGGCTCGTCGAAGAGGATGATGCCGGGGCGCAGCGCGAGGGCGCGGGCGATGGCGACCCGCTGCTGCTGTCCGCCGGAGAGCTGGCGGGGATAGGCGCCGGTACGGTCGCCGAGGCCGACCCGGGTGAGCAGTTCCCGGGCCAGGTCCAGCGCTTCGGGCTTGGCCAGCCTCCCGGTGGCGACGGGCGCGGCGGCGACGTTGTCGAGGACGGTCAGGTGCGGGAAGAGGTTGAAGTTCTGGAAGACGAAGCCGATCCGGCTGCGCTGGGCCAGGATGGCGCGCTCGCTGAGCTCCTTCAGCCGGCCGCCGCTGCCGCGTCGGACGCCGATCGGCTCGCCGCCGACGCTGACGTGGCCGATCTCGGGTTTCTCCAGGTGGTTGACGACCCGCAGCAGGGTGGACTTGCCGGAGCCGGAGGGGCCGATGACGACGGTGACCTCGCCGGGGCGCACGCTCAGGTCGATGCCGTCGAGCACCCGATGGGTGCCGTACCACTTGTGGACGTCGTGGACCTCCAGCGCGGCCGGGGTGGTCTGCACGGTGTCGGTGGCGGTCATACGGCGGCCTCCCTGCGCAGCCGGGCCCGGAACTCCCCGAGGCCGGCGCGGGCCTTCTGCAGCGGGGTCGGCGGCAGGGTGCGGGTGGCGCCCCGGGCGAAGTGCCGCTCGACGTAGAACTGGACGACGGACACCACGCTGGTGAGGATCAGGTACCAGGCGGTGGCGACGAGCAGCAGGGGCACGATGTCGCCGGGGTAGGTGCTGCCCATGGTCTGCACGGAGCCGAAGAGGTCGAGCAGCGAGACGTAGAACACCAGCGAGGTGCTCTTGATCAGGCCGATGAGCTGGTTGACGTAGTTCGGCGTGATCGACCTGAGGGCCTGCGGGAACACGATCCTGGCGAACTGGTAGCCCCTGGGCAGGCCGAGCGCGGCCGCCGCCTCGTGCTGGCCCTGGTCGACGGAGAGGAGGCCGCCGCGTACGACCTCCGCCGCGTACGCCGCCTCGTTGAGGCTGAGCCCGACCACGGCGACCGTCATGTCGGTGGCCAGCCTGGACTCGTCGAAGGTGACGAAGGCGGGGCCGAAGGGGACGCCGAGGCTCACCGTCTTGTACAGGGCCGAGAAGTTGTACAGGAAGATCAGGACGACGATGAGCGGCACCGAGCGGAACAGCCAGGTGTACGTCCAGCTCACGGCGCGCAGCACCGGGCTGCCGGACTGCCGGCCGAGAGCGAGCAGGATGCCGCCGAGGAGGCCGAAGGCCGCGCTGAGCGCGGCGACTTCGAGGGTGACGAGGAGCCCGTCGAGGACCGTGGGGCGCAGGAACCAGTAGCGGAAGCGGTCCCACTGGTAGAACGGGTTCGTGGCCAGTCCGTGCACGATCTGTGCGACGAGCACCAGGACGACGGCGGTGGCGATCCACCGGCCGGGCCGGCGCAGCGGCTGAACCCGCTGTGCGCTCAGCGGCTTTGACGGGGTGTCGGCGGGTGGCGCCTCGGCGAGGGAGACGGCGGCGCCTGGGACTTCACTCATGGCGGGCTCCGGCGGAGTCGGACACCCCGGCTGACGACGCTCGGCCGCGGGTACCGCCACGGCACTGCGGCACGGGGCGGCGCACGACAGCGCGCGGGAACCGGGGGCTGGGCGGGTGATGGCACACCGGCGGGGCGGTGGGCGTCAGGAACGCGGGGCTGGAGCAGCGACTGGCTGGAGCAGCCAGGGCTGGAGAAGCGGAGGCTGGGCAAGCGGAGGCTGGAGAAGCCAGGGCTGGAAGGAGACGTCAGCCCTGACAGCGGGCTGAGCCCGGCGCGGTACACAGTGCACTGTTGACGCGCAGCAGATCGACGGCGCGGTCGGCGACGAGGACCCTGGCGTACGACGGTACGCAGCCCTGGGGGCGGCTCGCGGCCGTCCTGGGAGCTGCGTACATGGCGTCACCTGTCACTGTTCCGGCCCCACGGGGCCCTCGCGCTTACCGAAAACGTCATTCCGGTCCGGTCGTCACCTGGGGCACCCCACCGCGATGCGAGGGTTGCCGGTCAGCCAGCCAGGGCTTGGTGCTGACGCTCATGACCGTTCTGAGCCGTAAGTAAGGCAGTCGTCCGTTCAAATGTCAACGGCTGTCCGCCCAGTGGACGCCGTCCGACCGCTTCTCACCTGCGGGAAGCGTCCTCGGCGCCCGCGACGTGGCCCGCCCAGTCCAGGATCTGGACGGCGGCGCCGGCGGCCTCGAGGCCCTGGCAACGGCCGTGGTGGCGGCGGGAGATGCCGTCGAGGTCGAGATGGCGGCCGAAGGCGAGGTGGGCGGCCAGGCGGCGGGCGTAGGCCCACAGGGCGCGGTGGCCGGCGATGCGGTGGACGGCGGCGGCGTCCAGGTGGCAGCGATGGACGGTGTCCAACTGCACCAGCGTGACCCACAGTTCGATGTCGGCGGCGGTGATCCGGTCGTCGACCAGGTACGCCTCCGCGGCCAGCCGGCTCTCCAGCCGACCCAGGGTGTCCAGGAGCACGTCCAGGGCGGCGGCCCGCTCGGCCGGGTCGGCGCCGGCCCGTCCGGCGCGCTGCGCGGCCTCCTCGATCCCTTCGGCGCACATCCGCTCGACGGCCTCGATCACGGACTCCTGACCGCACGGGTACAGGGCGGGGCGGTCCTCGCGCGGGAAGAAGCGGTCGAGGTCGCGCAGGATGTCGCGGGCCTGGGTGCTGACGATCCGTCCGGACCAGTCGTCGCTGAGCACGGGCGCGAGGGCCGGGCCGGTGTAGTGGTGGGCGCTCGCCTCGTACAGCGGCCGCAGCGCCGAGTGGCCGCCGCCGGGACAGTCCGGTACGGCGGGCAGGACCGTGACCGGACAACTGCCGTCCAGGCCGAGGAGGCTGTGCCCGACGGCGAGGCGGAGACCGTCCGGGCAGGCGGTCGAGAGATGGAGCCGGTAGCGGTGCGGCACGGCGTAGTGGCCGCTGCGCGCGTCCTGGCCGATCCGGCCCCGGAAGACGGGCGCGGCGCGGTGGACGGACGGGACGGCGGCGAGCGGAGTGATGGACATGCGTCTCCCCGGGTGATGGACGTACGGACGTGCGCGCCGGCGGGCGCGGGGCTCCGGCTCAGCGCTGGGGGCTGATCGCGCTGCAGACGCGCAGCAGATCGATGTGGCGGCGGGAGGTGAGCAGGGGTGCGCACAGCGGCGTACGGCCCGCGGGGCCGCTGCCGGTGTCGAGGCGCGTCATCATTCCCTACCTGTTCACTAGGATTCCCACCCTGGAGTGTCGATCCGGCACCGGGGGACGTCAAGGGGGCGTCCACGCCTGGGACGGGCATGGGAAATGGTGATGGGGACGGGAGTATCGGGACGAAGCTGTCCGGGCTCTCCTCGGAATTGGCGACATGTGACATAGTACTGCCGTGGCGAAGCGACTGACCTGCGATGTCGTGGTCGTCGGAGCCGGCATGGTGGGTGCGGCCTGTGCGCTGTACGCCGCGCGGTCCGGCCTCGACGTGCGGGTGGTGGACCGGGGTCCGGTGGCCGGCGGCACCACCGGCGCGGGCGAGGGCAACCTGCTCGTCTCCGACAAGGAACCGGGCCCCGAGCTCGGCCTCGCCCTGCTGTCCGCCCGGTTGTGGGGCCGGCTGGGCGACGAGCTGGGGGCGGCGGTCGAGTACGAACCCAAGGGCGGCCTGGTGGTCGCCTCCACCCCCGAGACCCTCGCCGCGCTGCACGCGTTCGCGGACGGACAGCGGGCCGCGGGAGTCGTGGCCGACCCGGTTGCGGCCACCCAACTTCCTTGCTTGGAACCGTATTTGACTCCAGGCCTGGCGGGCGGGGTGCACTATCCCCAGGACGCCCAGGTCATGCCCGCCCTCGCCGCCGCCCACCTGCTCCGCGCCTCCGGTGCCCGCCTGCACACGGGCTGGACCGTGACCGGGGTGCTGCGCTCGGCCGGCGGCACGGTGACCGGCGTCCGTACCGACCGGGGCGATCTGCACGCACCGGCGGTGGTGAACGCGGCCGGCACCTGGGGCGGTGGCCTCGCGGCGCTCGCCGGCGTCCGGCTGCCGGTGCTCCCCCGGCGCGGCTTCGTCCTCGTCACCGAGCCGCTGCCGCGGATGGTCCGGCACAAGGTGTACGCCGCGGACTACGTGGCCGACGTCGCGAGCGACTCGGCCGCCTTGCGCACCTCGCCGGTGGTGGAGGGCACGGCCGCCGGTCCTGTGCTGATCGGCGCGAGCCGGGAGCGGGTCGGCTTCGACCGCTCGCTGTCACTCCCCGCCGTTCGGGCGCTCGCGGCCGGGGCGATCGGGCTGTTCCCGTTCCTGGAGCGGGTGCGCGCGCTGCGGACGTACGCGGGCTTCCGGCCGTATCTGCCCGACCACCTCCCGGCGATCGGCCCCGACCCCCGCGCGCCGGGGCTGTTCCACGCCTGCGGGCACGAGGGCGCCGGCATCGGAATGGCCACCGGTACCGGGCAGTTGATCGCCCAGGCCCTCACCGGGAAGACACCGGAACTGGATCTCACGCCGTTCCGGCCGGAACGGTTCGAGGGACACGACACCGACGGAGGCGACACGCCGTGAATCCCCTGGAGCTGGCCCGGGCCCGCCCGGGCGAGGACTTCACCGTCACCTTCGACGGGCGGCCCCTCGCGGCCCTGCCCGGGCAGACGGTCGCGGCGGCGCTGTGGGCGGCGGGCGTGACCTCCTGGCGCAGCACCCGCGGGGCCGGCCGGCCGCGCGGGGTGTTCTGCGGGATCGGGGTGTGCTTCGACTGCCTGGTGACCGTCAACGGCCAGGCGAACCAACGGGCTTGCCTGGTGCCGGTGCGGCCGGGCGATGTGATCCGCACCCAGGAGGGGACCGGAGGGGACGATGACTGAGCGCGCGCATCTCGCCGTCGTCGGGGCGGGCCCGGCGGGGCTCGCCGGGGCGCTGGCGGCGGCCGCCCGGGGGGTACGGGTCACCCTCGTCGACGCGGCCGGGCAGGCGGGCGGCCAGTTCTACCGGCAGCCCGCCCCGGCCCTCGGCGCCCGCCGCCCCGAGGCCCTGCACCACCAGTGGCGCGCCTGGGAGCGGCTGCGGGACGGCATCGGCCGGCACCTCACGGCCGGTCGCATCAGCCATCTGACGGATCATCATGTCTGGTGTGTGGAGCGGGAGTCGGGTGCGTTCCGGCTGCACGCCCTGCGCGGCCCCGCGCAGGAGGAGGGGGTTACCGTCCGCGCCGACGCCGTGCTGCTCGCCACCGGCGGGTACGAGCGCGTGCTGCCCTTCCCCGGCTGGACGCTGCCCGGTGTGGTCACGGCGGGCGGCGCGCAGGCCATGCTCAAGGGCGGGCTGGTGCTGCCCGGCCGTACGGTCGTGGTCGCCGGCACCGGACCCCTGCTGCTGCCGGTGGCCACGGGGCTCGCCGCGGCCGGTGCGCGCGTGGCCGCGCTGGTCGAGTCCGCCGGCCCGGTGGCCGTACTGCGCCGCACCCCGGCCCTCGCGGCGGCGGAGCCCGGCAAGCTCGCCGAAGGCGCCTGGTACGCGGGCCGGTTGCTGCGGCACCGGGTGCGGACGCTGGCCCGGCACACCGTGCTGGAGGCGCACGGCACCGACCACCTGGAGGCGGTCACGGTCGCGGCGCTGGAGCGGGACGGGCGGGCCAGGCCCGGCAGCGCGCGCCGCATCCCCTGCGACGCCCTCGCCGTCGGACACGGCATGCTGCCGCACACCGACCTCGCCGAGACGCTCGGCTGCACCCTGACCGGCACGGACGTACGGGTCGACGACGAGCAGCGCACCGACGTGCCCGGGGTCTGGGCCGCCGGGGAGACCACCGGGATCGGCGGGGCGGCCCTGGCGCTCGCCGAGGGACACATCGCCGGCCGCTCGATCGCCGCCCGCCTGCGCGGCACCGCCCCCGACCCGCGCGCCTGGGCGGCGGCCGCCCGGGCCAGGACCCGGCAGCGGGCGTTCTTCGCGGCCCTGGAGACGGTGTACGCGCCGCCCCCGGGCTGGGCGGACCGGATCACGGACGACACGGTGGTGTGCCGGTGCGAGGAGGTCACCGCCGGCCAGGTGCGTACGGCCGCGGGCACGCTCGGCGCGGGTGATCTGCGCACCGCGAAGCTGCTCACCCGGGCCGGGATGGGCTGGTGCCAGGGCCGCGTGTGCGGGCCCGCGGTGGCCGGTCTGACCGGATGCCCGTTCACACCGGGCCGCCGCCCCTTCGCGCGACCGGTGCCGCTCGGCGTCCTGGCCGGGCTGCCGGAGGACTGAACCAGCCGCGCGGTGACCTGGTCCCCAGGTCACGGCGGACAGTAATATGTCACACCTCATCGGAGTAGGGGATCCCCGCATGACCCAGTCACCGAACCGCCCCTGGCGCGGCGTCCTCGTCGCCACCGCCCTCCCGCTGCGCGACGACCTCTCGATCGACTACGACCGCTACGCCGAGCACTGCGCCTGGCTGGTCGGACACGGCTGCGACGGCGTCGTACCGAACGGCTCGCTCGGCGAGTACCAGGTGCTCACCCCCGAGGAGCGGACCCGGGTGGTGGAGACGGCCGTGGCGGCGGTCGGCGGCGCGCGGGTGATGCCGGGCGTCGCCGCGTACGGCTCGGCCGAGGCCCGGCGCTGGGCCGAGCGGGCGGGCGAGGCCGGCTGTGCGTCGGTGATGCTGCTGCCGCCCAACGCCTACCGCGCCGACGAGCGTTCCGTCCTCGCCCACTACGCCGAGGTCGCCCGCGCGGGCCTGCCGGTGGTGGCGTACAACAACCCGATCGACACCAAGGTCGACCTGGTCCCCGAACTCCTCGCCCGGCTGCACGGCGAGGGCCACATCCACGGCGTCAAGGAGTTCTCCGGTGACGTCCGCCGCGCCTACCGCATCGCCGAACTCGCCCCGGAACTGGATCTGTTGACCGGCGCCGACGACGTCCTGCTGGAGCTGGCCGTGGCGGGCGCCAAGGGCTGGGTGGCCGGCTACCCGAACGCGCTCCCCCGGGCCTCGGTGGAGCTGTACCGCGCCGCGGTGGCCGGGGACCTCACCACCGCGCTCCCCCTGTACCGGCAGCTCCATCCGCTGCTGCGCTGGGACTCCCGGGTCGAGTTCGTACAGGCGATCAAACTGTCCATGGACGTCGTCGGCCGGTACGGCGGCCCGGTGCGCCCGCCGCGCGTCCCGCTGCTCCCCGAGCAGGAGGCGGCGGTCCGGGCGGCCACCGAGAAGGCCGCAGCCGCAGGGCTCGTCTGAGAAGGGAGCGAAGAGCGTGCGCAGCAAGCTCGTCCTGCACGCCGTCGACTCGCACACCGAGGGCATGCCGACCCGCGTCGTCACCGGCGGGATCGGCACCGTACCGGGTGCGACCATGAACGAGCGGCGGCTGTACTTCCGTGAACACCTCGACCACATCAAGCGGTTGCTGATGAACGAACCGCGCGGCCACTCCGCGATGAGCGGCGCGATCCTGCAGCCGCCGGCCCGCCCCGACTGCGACTGGGGCGTCATCTACATCGAGGTCTCCGGCTATCTGCCGATGTGCGGGCACGGCACCATCGGGGTCGCGACCGTGCTGGTCGAGACCGGCATGGTGGAGGTGGTGGAGCCGGTGACCACCATCCGGCTCGACACCCCGGCCGGGCCGGTGGTCGCCGAGGTGGCGGTGGAGAACGGCGCGGCGCGGAACGTGACCCTGAGGAACGTGCCGTCGTTCGCCGTCGCACTGGACCGCAAGATCACCCTGCCCGACGGCCGCACGGTCACCTACGACCTCGCCTACGGCGGCAACTTCTACGCGATCCTCCCGCTCGACGCGTTCGGGCTGCCCTTCGACCGCGCCCGCAAGGACGACATCCTCGCGGCCGGTCTGACGCTCATGGACGCGATCAACTCCGAGGCGGAACCGGTGCATCCGGAGGATCCCTCCATCCGCGGCTGCCACCACGTCCACCTCTACGCGCCCGGCGCCACCGCCCGCCACTCCCGCCATGCGATGGTCATCCACCCCGGCTGGTTCGACCGCTCCCCGTGCGGCACGGGCACGAGCGCACGCATGGCGCAGCTGCACGCGCGCGGCGAACTGCCGCTGCACACCGAGTTCGTGAACGAGTCCTTCATCGGCACCCGGTTCACCGGGCGGCTGCTCGGCACGACGGAGGTCGGGGGCCGCCCGGCGGTGCTGCCCAGCTTCACCGGCCGTGCCTGGATCACCGGCACCGCGCAGTACCTCCTGGACCCCACCGACCCCTTCCCGGAGGGCTTCGTCCTCTAGGCCGTCCGGACCATCCTCTAGACTCATCCGGTGACGCGTGACATGGCACAAGACGAGCGAGGCGCGCGGATGCCCGCGCTCCCCCGGCTGGGTGGCCGGCGCAGCAGCTACCGCGAGCGCGTCGCCGACGCGCTGCGCGCCGCGCTGATCGCCGGCGAGCTGCGGCCGGGCGAGGTCTACTCCGCGCCCTCGCTCGCCGCCCGCTTCGGCGTCTCCGCGACGCCGGTGCGGGAGGCGATGCTGGACCTGGCCAAGGAGGGCCTGGTCGACACCGTGCCGAACAAGGGCTTCCGGGTCACCGTCGTCTCCGACCGGCAGCTGGACGAGTACACGCACATCCGCGCCCTCGTCGAGATCCCGACCGTCGTCGAACTGGCCCGCACCGCCGACCGCGTCTCGCTGGAGGCGCTGCGCCCGGCGGCCCGCGAGATCGTCACGGCGGCGGTGGCGGGCGACCTGATCGCCTACGTCGAGGCCGACACCCGCTTCCACCTCGGCCTGCTCGCCCTCTCGGGCAACGCCCACCTGGTCGAGGTGGTCGCCGACCTGCGCAAACGCTCCCGTCTCTACGGCCTGACGGCCCTGGTGGAGGCCGGCCGGCTGCTCGCCTCGGCCGAGGAGCACCTGGAACTCCTCGACGCCCTGCTGGAACGGGACGAGAAGGCCGTGCACGCGATCATGACCCGTCATCTGGGCCATGTCCGCAGCCTCTGGGCCGACGGCGAGGACTAGGACGGCCGTGCCGCTCCGCGCGGTGGTCGCCGAATATTTCGCGGTACGGGCGCCGTGCAGGAGCGTTTTTTCCACCGTCGGCCGGGCCGGACGGCACAAGAAACGGCGATTTTGCGGCAGGCAAGGGCATCCCGGACCATGGCGGGGTCCCGGCGATCCTGGGACGTCTGTTCGATGAGAGGCGCACCACCCATGCACGTCACCGGAACCGCCCCGCAGTCGGCTCCGGCCCCCTCCGAGGAGCTCACGGCTGCCGTCGGAGACCTTCCCGGCACCGGCAGGCATACCCGCCGGTTCGGCCTGCCGGTCGCGACCGCGCTGGTCATGGGCAACATCATCGGCGGCGGCATCTTCCTGCTCCCCGCCTCCATCGCCCCGTACGGCTGGGTCAGCCTGATCGCCTTCGGGGTGCTGACCGTGGGCGCCATCGCGCTCGCGCTGGTCTTCGGCCGGCTCGCCGCACGCGACCCCCGCACCGGCGGCCCCTACGTCTACGCCCGCGAGGCCTTCGGCGACTTCGCCGGGTTCCTCGCCGCCTGGGCGTACTGGATCACCACCTGGGTGTCGAACGCGGCGCTCGCCGTCGCCGCCGTCGGCTACCTGGACGTGCTGATCCCGGTGGGCCACCACAAGTGGACCGCGTGTCTGGCCGCCCTGGTCCTGCAGTGGCTGCCCGCCCTCGCCAACTTCGCCGGCACCCGGTACGTCGGCGCGGTCCAGCTGGTGTCGACCGTGCTGAAGTTCGTGCCGCTGCTGCTCGTCGCGGTCGGCGGCCTGTTCTTCTTCGACCCGTCCCGGCTCGGGCCGTTCAACGCGAGCGGCCACGGCGCCATCGGTGCCGTCTCCGCCTCCGCCGCCCTGCTGCTCTTCTCCTACCTCGGGGTGGAGTCCGCCGCGGTGAGCGCCGGCGAGGTCAGGAACGCCCGCCGCAACGTGGGGCGCGCCACCGTGATCGGCACCGCGGGCGCCGCCCTGGTCTACCTCCTGGGCACGCTGTCCGTCTTCGGCACCGTAGAGCACCACCGTCTGGTGGCCTCCGCGGCCCCCTTCTCCGACGCCGTGAACACGATGTTCGGCGGCAGCTGGGGCGGTACGGCGGTGGCGCTGGCCGCGCTGGTGTCGATGACCGGCTGCCTCAACGGCTGGACGCTGCTGAGCGCGCAGACCCCGTACGCCGCGGCCCGGGACGGCCTGTTCCCGGCCGCGTTCGCACGCCGCCGCCGGGGCGTGCCGACGGTCGGTGTCGGCGTCACGGTGGTCCTCTCTTCTCTCCTGACCGCCTACAACTACCTGTCCGGCTCGGCGAAGGTCTTCGACGTCCTGGTCCTCGTCACCACGTTCACCGCGACCGTGCCGTACCTGCTGGCGACCGCCGCGCAGCTCTTCCACCTGGTCTCCGGACGGTCCGTGGACCGTCCGCGGCTGGTGCGGGACTCGGTGATCACCGCGATCGCGGCCGCTTTCTCCCTGTGGCTGATGGCGGGCGCCGGCTACGCGGCGGTGTACCAGGGCGTGCTGTTCCTGTTCGCCGGGGTCCTGGTCTACGCGGTGATGGCGGCGCGGCGGCGGCGCAAGCCGGCGGATACGGCCGGGGCCGTGCCCGAGACCTGGTGAAGGGGGGTCCGCCGGTTCAGGTGACGATGCGATAGAGGTGCTCCGGGCGCCCGGCCGCGCCGTATCGCAGCTCCAGGCGGACCATGCCCTCCTTGACGAGGTAGGACAGATAGCGCTGGGCGGTGGCGCGGGAGACGCCGGTGAGCTCGGCCGCCTCGGCCGCCGACACCGGGCCGCGCGCGGTGCGCAGCGCCTGGTGGACCAGGGTCAGGGTGGGCGCCGAGTGGCCCTTGGCCGGTACGCGCGGCACGGCGGGCGGCCGGGCGGCGCTGAACAGGGCGTCCACGTCGGCCTGGTCGGTCTCGGCGGCCGGGCCGAGCACCTCCACGCGCTGCTGGAGCTCGCGGTAGGCGGTGAGCCGTTCGCACAGGTCGGGGGAGCCGAACGGCTTGACCAGATAGCCCAGGGCGCCGAGCTTCATGGCGGTGCGCACCGACTCGATGTCCCGGTCCGCCGTGATCATCAGCGCGTCGGGACGGGCGCCGCCCTCGTCCCCGGTGAGCCGGCGCAGCACGTCGAGCCCGCTGCCGTCGGGCAGGAAGATGTCGAGCAGCAGCAGGTCGGGGCGCAGGGCCCGGACCGCCTCCAGCGCCTCGGCGACGCTCGCCGCCTCGCCGACCACGTGGAAGCCCGGGACGCGGCTCACGTACTCGCTGTGGATGTGGCTCACCCGGAAGTCGTCGTCCACGACCAGGGTCCGGATCATCAGCGCTCGCCTCCCACCGGCAACGCCTTGGTGAACAGTGCTCCCTGCGGCGCGAGGGCCTTGTCCGGCAGGGGCAGTACGACCGTGAAGACGGCGCCGGGGCCCTCGCTGACCGTGATGGTGCCGCCGTGCCGCTGCACCAGCCGGTGCACCAGGGCCAGGCCGAGGCCGCGCCGGGCGGTGCCCCGTTCCGGCCGGGTCGAGAAGCCGTCCTCGAAGATCGACTCGGCCGCGTCCGGCGGGATCCCCGGACCGGTGTCCGCGACCCGGACCCGCACCTCGTGAGGGCTCTCGGTCAGGGTGAGCCGTACCTCGCGGCCGTCCGCCGGGCGCGGTCCCTCGCCGGCCGCGTCGACCGCGTTGTCCAGCAGGTTGCCCACGATGGTCAGCAGCCGGTGCAGGTGCGGCGGGTCCTGGCCGAGGGCCGAGTCGTCGGTCAGCACGATCCGTACCCCGCGTTCGCCGGCGACCGTGGTCTTGGCCACGAGCAGTCCGACCATGAGCGAGTTCCCGATCCGCCTGCGCACCGATTCGGTGAGGGCCTGACCGGTGCCGGCCGCGCCGACGGCGAACTCGTAGGCGTCGTCGTACTCCCCGATGTCGAGCAGGCCGGCCAGGGTGTGCATGCGGTTGGTGAACTCGTGCTGCTGGGCCCGCAGCGCGTCGGTCAGGCCCCGCACGGAGTCCAGTTCGCGCAGCAGCCCGACCATTTCGGTGCGGTCCCGTACGGTGACCACGGCGCCGAGTTCACGGCCGTGCAGGGTGACCGGCATACGGTTGACGACGAGGCAGTGCTCGTCGGTCAGGACGCTGACGTCGGTGCCGGTCAGGGTGCCGTCCAGGGCGCGGCGCAGCCGGCCGTCGGGCAGCACCTCCTCGACGGTCCGGCCGAGCGCGGTGCCGAGCCCGAGCAGCCGGCGGGCCTCGTCGTTCACGACGGTGATCCGGTCGTCGGGGTCGAAGGCGACCACGCCCTCACGGATGCCGTGCAGCATCGCCTCGCGGTCCTGCAGCAGGCCGGCGATCTCCTCCAGTTCCAGCCCGAACGTGGTCCGCTTCAGCCGTCTGGCCAGCAGATACGCGGCCGCGGAACCGAGCGCGGTGGCGATCGCGGCGTACAGGCCGAAGGTGGGCAGCTCGCGCCACAGCTCGCTGAGCACATGCCGTTCGGGGATGCCCACCGACACCTCGCCGACCAGCCTGCCCGTCGGCCCTTTCAGCGGGGCCTTGCCGTTGGCGGACCGTCCGGTCGCGCCCTGGTCGGTACCGACGTGCGTCCGGCCGTCCAGCACCACGAGCGGCTCGGCCACCGGCGAGCCGACCAGCCGCGCCATGGGGTGCGAGTGGCGGACCCCGTGCAGGTCGATCACCACCACGTATGACGCGCCCGACGCGATCCGGATCCGCTCGGCGGCGGTCTGCACCACGTCACCGCCGTCGCCGTACTCCATGGCGCGCCGGATCTGCGGGTCCGCGGCCGCGGTCTGCGCGATGCCCACGGCCCGCTCCTCGTAGGTGCGGTCGAGCGCGGAGCGCTGCGCGAAGGCGAACAGGACGAATCCGATGGCGCCGGTGAGCGCCAGGATGACGAGCTGGCTGACGAGGATCCGCGCGGAGAGTCTCCCCCTCCCGCCGCGCCCGATCCGCATACGGATGGGTGTCACAGGTGCCTCTTCGCCTCTGTCCCGCGTGGTGCCGGGCCGGCCCGACGCCGGACCCGTGGTGGCGTGATTGTGCCTGATGGCCGAAATCCTGCCCAGCCCCGTATCACTGAGCAGAATGAGCAGAACCCCGGTTAACGCGGGTTTCGCGAGATACCTGGGAAACAGCGACGTAACACCGGGTGGCCTCTAGCGTCTGCCTTCCTCGACCCCACGAGGTGTGGAAGGAGACGGCCTCACATGGCTTCGCGAAACGATGTCGCGAGGAGCCCGATCGCCGGTGCAGCAGAGCGCGAGGACGCGCGCATCGAGATCTCCGGGCTCACCAAGCGATTCCTGACCCCTGCCGGTGAGGTGTTCACGGCGCTGCAAGGCGTGTCGTTCACCGTGGAGCCGGGTCAGTTCTGTGCGGTGGTCGGCCCCACCGGCTGCGGCAAGTCGACCACGCTCGGCATGGTGTCCGGGCTCGACCGGCCCAGCGAGGGCTCGGTCAAGGTCGGCGGCCGCGAGGTGGACGGCATCACCGACGGCGTCAGCTTCATGTTCCAGGCGGACGCGCTGCTGCCCTGGAAGACGGTCCTCGGCAATGTGCTGATGGGCCCGGTCTTCCGCGGCGTGCCCAAGCAGCAGGCGCAGGCCTCGGCGCGGGACTGGCTGCGCCGCGTCGGCCTCTCCGGCTTCGAGGACCGCTACCCGCACCAGCTCTCCGGCGGCATGCGCAAGCGCGTGGCGATGGCCGCGGCGCTGATCAACGAACCCAAGATCCTGATCATGGACGAGCCGTTCGGCGCCCTGGACGTACAGACCAAGGCGATCATGTCCACCGAGCTGCTGGACCTGTGGGAGCAGATCCGGCCCTCCGTCATCTTCATCACGCACGACCTGGACGAGGCCGTGGCGCTCGCCGACCGGGTCGTCGTCATGACGTCCAGCCCGGGGTCGGTCAAGGCCGTCTTCGACATCGACCTGCCCCGGCCGCGCGGCTCGGTCCAGGAGATCCGCTACCAGCCCCGCTTCATCGAGCTCCAGCACCAGATCTGGGACACGCTGCGCGAAGAGGTGGAGCGCGCCTACGCACGCACCGCAGGAGGAAAGGCATGAGCACGACGTCCACCGCTTCCGCCGTCCCGGTCGCCGACGGCGGGCACGCCTCGGCCTCGGCCGCCGCCAAGCGGGCCGCACGACGACGGGTCGCCCTGGTGTGGGCGGGCCGCATCGGCCTCGCGGCCTTCGTGATCGGCGGCTGGCAGGCGTTCACCACCTGGGGGATCGTCGACCCGTTCTTCTTCGGGCAGCCGTCCGGGATCTGGCAGCGGCTGATCGACCTCTTCCAGAACGGCACCGAGTTCGGCTCCTTCTACGCGAACATCTGGACCACCATCCAGGAGGCGCTCATCGGCTTCGCCCTCGGCGCCGGCACCGGAGTCGTCTTCGGCGTCGCGCTGGGCCAGAGCCGCTATCTGTCCGACGTCCTCGGTCCCTACATCAAGATGGTCAACGCCATCCCGCGCATCGTGCTCGGCTCGATCTTCATCGTCGCCTTCGGCATCGGCGTCACCCCGAAGATCCTGCTCGCCGCCGTGCTGGTGTTCTTCATCGTCTTCTTCAACGCCTTCCAGGGCGTCCGCGAGGTGGACCGCAACATCCTCGCCAACGCCCGGGTGCTGGGCGCCTCACAGCTGCAGATCATCCGGCACGTCATCGTGCCGTCCGCGCTCACCTGGATCATCGCCAGCCTGCACAGCGCGTTCGGCTTCGCCATCGTCGGCGCGCTCGTCGGCGAGGTGCTCGGCGCGCAGAGCGGCCTCGGCCTCGTCATCAAGACCGCGCAGAACAACTTCGACCCCAACGGTGTGTTCGCCACGATGCTCGTCATCGCGGTGATCGTGCTCGGCGCGGAGTGGCTGATCGGCAAGCTCGAGCACCGGCTGCTGTCCTGGCGCCCGCCGGCCCCCACCGAGGCCAACAGCCTCTGATCCTCCCCCTTCCCCTCTCCCCTCCTCTCTCCGCCCCAGAACGAAAGAGCCGCCATGTCCAAGAGAATCCTCACCGCGTCCCTCGTCACCGTCCTCGCCCTCGGCGCGGCCACCGCGTGTTCCAGCAGCTCCTCCGGCTCCGGCTCGGGCGGCTCCGGCGGCACCCCGACCGTCAGGATCATGGTCGGCGGCATCGACAAGCAGATCTACCTGCCGTACCAGCTCGCCCAGAACCTCGGCTTCTACAAGAAGTACGGCGTCAACGTCGTGCTGAGCACCGAGCAGGACGGTGGCACCGGCGCCGAGGACGCCATGGCCTCGGGGCAGGTGGACATGGCGGGCGCCTGGTACAACCACACGATCGACTTCCAGGTGAAGGGCAAGGCCGTGGAGGACGTCGTCCAGCTGTCCGGCGCGCCGGGCGAGCGGGAGATGTGCGCCACCAAGAGCGGGGTGCACTCGGCGGCGGACTTCAAGGGCAAGACGCTGGGCGTGACCGACCTGGGCTCGGGCACCGACACGCTCACCCAGTTCCTGGCCGCCAAGAAGGGCATCAAGACCAGCGACTTCCACCGGATCGGGGTCGGCGCGGGCTCCACCGCCATCGCCGCGCTGCAGAACGGCAAGGTGGCCTGTGTCATGACGACGCAGCCGACGGTCGCCGCGATCGAGAAGAAGGGCGTCGGCTACTCGGCGGTCGACGTGGCCACCACCGAGGGTGCCAAGGCCGCGACCGGCGGCGCCTGGCCGGCCGCGGGTGTCATCGCCCGTACCGACTGGGTGAACTCGCACAAGGACGCGGTGCAGAAGGTCGTCGACGCGCTCGTGGCCACCATGCACTGGATCGACAAGCACAGCGCGGCGGACATCGCCGACAAGCTGCCGCAGTCGTTCGTGCAGAACCAGCTGGTCACCAAGGCCGACTACGTCTCGGCCCTGACCCAGGACAAGGGGCAGTTCCTCCCGGACGGCATCATGCCCGCCGGCGGTCCCAAGAACGTCCGGGCCACGGAGGAGCTGGTGGGCCACGCGACCTCGAAGGTGAACCTCGGTACGACGTTCACCAACGACTTCGCCCTCGCGGCCAACAAGAAGGAGGGCTTCACCACCACGACGACCCCGGCGGGGGCGGCCGGCTGAGCCTGCGTCACACCGGAAATGAGCGGTGGCCGTGCCGGATTGACTCCGACACGGCCACCGATCCGCGTTTCCGCACGTCGGGACGACAGGATTTGAACCTGCGACCCCTTGACCCCCAGTCAAGTGCGCTACCAAGCTGCGCCACGTCCCGTTGCGGTCCCACCCGGGGTGTCCCGTGTGATCACGCAGGTCAACCCTACCGCACCTGAGCGGGTGCCCGGGTCGCCCCCGAGGTGGTGGGGGCCGTCGTACGGTCCTGGCGGCGGGCCGGGACGAGGAGGGCGGCGCCGGCCGCGGCCAGGCAGAGGAGGGCGAGCAGGGCCCAGCCGTGGGTGTAGCCGGAGGCGTAGGGCAGGCCGGAGGGCTGCAGGCGGCCGGTGACCAGGACGCTGGTGAGCGCGGCGCCGATGGAGCCGCCGATGGTGCGGATGTTGGCGTTCATGCCGGTCGCGGCGCCGGTCTGCTCGGGCGGGACGCTGCCGACGACGAGGTTGGCCATGGCGGCGAAGGCCAGCCCGATGCCCAGGCCGAACAGTCCGGCCACGACCGCGATCTGCCACTGGGCGTCATGCCAGAGGGTGAGGAATCCGCAGGCCAGCGCGCCCAGTGCGGCGCCCGTGGTGAGGAGCGCCTTGGCGCCGACGCGGGGTTCCAGGCGGCCCGAGAGGACGCCGGAGAGGAACATCGCCAGCAGCATCGGCAGCATGAGCAGGCCGGAGGCGGTGACGCTCGCGCCGAAGCCGTAACCGGCCGCGGACGGGGTCTGGACGAAGCCCGGCAGGAAGGACCAGATCGCGTACATGCCCGCGCCGAAGAGCAGGGCGGCGGCGTTGGTGGTCCGCACCGCGGGCAGCCGCATCACGCGCAGGTCGATGAGCGGGGTGCGGGAGCGGGCCTCGGCCGTGAGCCACAGGGCGAACAGCACGACGGCGGCGGCGAACAGGCCGAGCACCTTCGCCGAGCCCCAGCCCCACCGCCCGGCCTGGCTCAGCGGCAGCAGCAGGGCCACCAGCCACGCGGACAGCAGCGTGGCGCCGTACCAACTGACCTTCCCCTGGGCCCGCGTGGGCGACTCGGGGACGTACGCGACGGCGATCAGGACCGTCGCGGCGACGATCGCCACGGGGATCCAGAAGAGCCAGCGGTAGTCGAGCGCGGAGACGATCGGTCCGGCGGCCACCATGCCGATTCCGCCGCCCGCGGCGATGACCGCGGAGAGGTTGCTGATGCTGCCGCTCACCTCGGCGGGCGCGAACTCGTCGCGGATGATGCCGAAGGACAGCGGGAACAGGGCGCCGCCGACGCCCTGGACGACCCGGGCGACGATGAGGACACCGATGTCCGGGGCGAGCGCGGCGACGAGACAGCCGGCGAGGACGGCGAGCAGGACGCCAACGAGGGTGCGCTTCTTGCCCGCGAGGTCGCCGACCCGGCCGAGGATCGGGGTGAAGACCGAGGCGGACAGCAGATACGCGGTCATCACCCAGGTCGCGGTCGACTGGGAGGCGTGCAGGGCGTGCTGGACGGTCGGCAGGGCCGGCGCGATCAGCGACTGGAGCATGGAGAACACGCCCGCACCGGTCGCGAGGACCGCGAAGGTGAGGCGAGTGGACTTGCGGGGCATGGGAGAGCCTCTCCAAGAGGGAGCGCTGCTAAAGTGGAGGTGCCCCTCCACTCTAGCGGAGGCATGCCTCCGGTTCAACCGAAGCGGATGCATACCTCCGGTTCATCCATTCCCTCCGGGAGGCACCAGTGACGGCCACGCCGTTCCCCGTCGGCGAGATCGTGGCGGCCCGCCGGCCGCACCGCAAGGACGCCGCGCGCAACTTCGACGCGCTGCTCGCCGCCGCCCGGGAGGCGTTCGCGGAGCACGGCTCGGACGCCTCCCTGGAGGACATCGCCCGCCGCGCCGGCGTCGGCATCGGCACGCTGTACCGGAACTTCCCCACCCGCCGGGACCTCTTCGAGAGCGTCTACGCCGACGAGGTCGACGCCCTGTGCCGGGCCGCCGTCGAGGTCGCGGAGCTTGAGCCGTGGGAGGCGCTGACGGCCTGGCTGGACCGGTTCGCCGGCTACATGGTCACCAAGCGCGCGGTGCGCGAGGCGCTGAACGACGAGTCCGAGATCTTCCAGACCTGCCGCGACTCGATGTACGCCGCCGGCGGCCCGCTCCTGGAGCGCGCCCAGCGGGCGGGTGTGGCCCGGCCGGACATGGACTTCGCCGACCTGCTGCGGATGGTCGCCGGCATCACGGCCACGGCGTTCGACGACGACGCCCAGCGCGACCGGGTCCTCGCCATCGCGCTGGACGGCGTGCGCACCGGCCGCTGAACACGCCCTCGGCCGGGCTCACCTACTTGATGAGCGCGTTCGCCACCACCACGATCACGCCGAGCAACGCGTCGCCCATCCCCATGAGGACCGCCGTCGGCCAACTCCGGGACGACCAGCGGGCGGTGATCAGGCCGAGGGTGAAGAGGATCCCGATGTTGAGGGCGAACGCCGGGTACTCGACGCCGTTCGGCGGCCACCAGCCCCAGCCCGCGCCCGCGAGCAGGAAGACCGTCGGCAGCACGGCCGTGACCAGCGGCCACTCGTCCCGCAGCGTGCGCAGCACCTCCCAGCGGCTGTGCGGGGCGCGTTCGGCGATGTAGTGGGCGTAGCCGTGCGCGAGGGCGGAGGCCAGGGCGGTCACCAGGAGCCAGACGGCGTCGTAGCGGCGGCCGGCGGCGGTCGTACGGCCGTACTGGCTGAGCGCCGCCACCATCGAGCTGGCGAGGACGGCGCCGTACACGCCGCCGAACAGGACGGCCTCGCGTGTGCTGTGCCGCCGGGGCGGTGCCGGTCCGGCCGCGGTGGACTCCGCCATGGTCCCCACGATCACCCGTGCCGCGCCCGGCCGCCAGTCCGCGCGGACCGACGAAGTGTCCTCCCACCAGCCCCGACGCCCCACACACTGTCGGCTCCGGTGCTCCCCGGGGCTGGCTAGGCTCGCCCGCATGACGCACAGCTTCGCGCTCCACATCCCCGAGGCCGACCTCGAACCCGAGCCCCTCGAGCCGGAACAGATCGTCTCCGGCCATCCGGAGGTCACCGGGAAGGTGGTCTGGGAGTCCCCGGACGGCCGGCAGATCCGTGGCATCTGGCAGATCACGCCTGGCGTGGTCACCGACACGGAGGCGGACGAACTGTTCGTCGTGATCAGCGGCCGCGCGACGATCGAGGTCGAGGACGGGCCGACGCTGCGCGTGGGCCCGGGCGACATGGCGGTGCTGCGCGCCGGCGACCGTACGACGTGGACCGTGCACGAGACGCTGCGCAAGGCATACGCGATCAACCTGTGAGGACCGGGTCAGACTGAGCTCAGCCCCTTGACTCCGGCGGTCAGCGCATCGGCCACCGCCGCCGGCGGGGTGTTCGCTGCCCCGCTCGTGCGGGCCAGGAGCGGCAGTTCCACCTGGACTCCGCCGCGGCGGGTCAGGTTGACCGGGTTCCTGGGGTGCACGCCGCGCAGGGCCGCCGGGATGGCCCTCAGGTCGGTAACGGCCGGGAACTGCGGGATCCCGGCGGCGAGCGCCTCGGCGAGGACGTGGGCCGCGTCCCGGTTGCCGCCGCCCAGGAAGACGGTGTGCGGTGCCTCGGGGCGCAGGTGGCCGTGCAGCGAGACCGTGAGGGCGACCCGCTCCAGGAACTCCCGCAGGAGTGCGCAATGGTCGACCGCCATGCGCGGGGACGGGATGTGCACGGGCCGCCGTGCCCCCGGCTGGGTGAAGACGAGGCTGGTGGCGCCGCAGCGGTGCGCGACGGTCCGGGCCAGTTCGGCGGTGCCGCCCTCGTTGCTGCCGTGCAGGGCCAGCAGACCGATCCCGTTGCCCGGTACGAGGGTCGCGACCAGCGGTGTGCCTTCGATCTCCACCTCCTCGGTGCGTGTCACGGCCGCGTCCTCCTCACTCGGCCGTCTGGGCCGGCATGTTGTACGGCGTCACGACCTGGATCGCCGAGGGCAGCAGCGGTCCGGCGGGGGGCAGGGCGCCGTGGAAGCGCATCACCGCGTGGCAGGCCTCCCGAAGATCGTGCCGCAGATCGTGGTGGAGCACGGCGGAGAGCCGGTGCTCGCGCAGCAGCCGGGTGTTGTCGTGGTCGAGGTCGTGGGCGATGAACACCGCGCACGCGCGGCCGAGGTCGGCGAAGGCGCGCAGGGTGGCGTCGTTGCCGCCGCCGATGGAGTAGACGGCCCGGATCTCCGGGTCCCGTTCCAGGGCGGCGCGGACCAGGTCGTACTGGGTGGCGTCCAGGCCCTGCCCCTCGGCGATCTCCACCAGGGTGCGCTCCGGATGCCGGGCCCGCATCACGCTCCGGAACCCCATCTCGCGCTCCTCCTCGTTGCGGAAGAATCCGCTGCTCAGGCTGGTCAGGACATGGCCGGGCCGGTCGCCGAGCCACTGGCCCGTCAGATAGGCGGCGGTGGCACCGGCGGCCCGGTTGTCGCTGCCGACGTAGCCGATCCGGCCGCTGGCGGGCAGGTCGGTGACCAGGGTGACGACCGGGATGCCGGCCGCGGTGAGCCGGCCCACGGCGGCGGTGACCTCGGGGACGTCCGGCGCCTTGAGGATCACGCCCTGCGAGCCGCGCCGGGCGATCCGGTCCAGCGTCCTGACCTGCTCGTCGGCCGGGCCGGTCTCCCGGAAGTGGAAGCGCGAGCGGACCACGGCCGGGTGCAGGGACGGCAGTTCGGCCTCCAGGGCGGCGCGTACGGCGGTGCTGAACCGCTCCGGCGCCTGCACCACGATGTCGACCATGAACGTCCGGCCGACCAGCCGGACCTGGGTGCGCTGCCGGTCGAGGTCGGCGATGGCCCGGTGCACCTCCCGCGCGGTGCTCTCGCGCACCCCTCCCCTGCCGTTGAGCACACGGTCCACCGTGGCCTCGCTCAGACCCGCCTGACGTGCGATCTCCCGGATCGGGAACGGGTGCCCCATGGGCCTGCTCCTTGAGGGGTTTTTGATGGCTGGCTGCTGGTTGTTCGAGGGGTTTGTCCTGACAAGAATGACAGGGCCGCGCCGCTCCTGTGACCGAAAGAGGGACACCGATGTCCGTCGCCGCCGTACCCGGCCGTGCCTGGCTGTCCGAGCAGGACTGCGATCTGGCCGCCTTCCGCGCCCTGACCGAGCGGACGACCCGCCTCGCGGACCACCCGCACGCCGCCTCGGTGGCGGAGAACGTCCTGGTGTACGAGGGTGAGCGGCTTCGGCAGGCCGGTGACCGGCGGGCGTTGGCGGCGGAACTGGTCCGCGCCCTGTCCGACGGCCCCGGGATCGTGGTCGTTCGTGGGGCGTTCCCCGACCCGGACGTCGTCGACCGGGTCACGGCCGTGTTCGAGGCGCTGATCGCCGAGCAGCGGGCCTCCGGGGCCGGCGCCGGCGACCACTTCGCCAAGCCGGGCGCCAACGACCGGGTGTGGAACGCGCTGGAGAAGACGGCCCTCTACGACCCGGAGGCGTTCGCCGACTACTACGCGAACGACGTCCTGGCCCTGGTCTGCGCGGCCTGGCTGGATCCCGGATACCAGGTGACCTCGCAGGTCAACGTGGTCAACCCCGGCGGCGCGGGGCAGACCGCGCACCGGGACTACCACCTCGGCTTCCTGAGCGACGCGGCCGCGGCCGCCTACCCGGCCCATGTGCACCGGCTCTCCCCGGTGCTCACCCTCCAGGGCGCGGTCGCCCACTGCGACATGCCGGTGGAATCGGGCCCGACGCTCTGTCTGCCGTACTCGCAGCTGTACGAGCCGGGCTATCTGGCCTGGCGGCTGCCCGAGTTCCAGGCGTACTTCGAGGCGCACCGGGTACAGCTCCCGCTCGCCAAGGGCGACGCGGCCTTCTTCAATCCGGCGCTCTTCCACGCCGCCGGCACCAACCGCACGGCGGACGTACGGCGCACGGCCAATCTGCTCCAGGTGTCCTCCGCCTTCGGACGCGCGATGGAGACGGTGGACCGTGAGGCGGTGGCGAACGCGGTGTTCCCGGTGCTGCTGCGGCGGGCGGCCGAGGGCGCCGGCGAGGCGTGGCTGGAGAACGTGATCGCGGCGAGCGCGGAGGGCTATCCCTTCCCGACCAACCTGGACAGCGATCCGCCGGTCGACGGTCTGGCCCCGCCGGCGCAGGCGGACCTGGTACGGCGCGCGGTGCGCGAGAGGTGGACCCCGGAGCGGCTCCGTGCGGAGCTGCGCGCCGGTGCGGAACGGCGAGAGAGCTGAGGAAGGGCGGGGCAGGCCATGGGACTTCCCGACGGGCTTCTGCGGGAGAAGATCGTGCTGGTCAACGGCGGCAGTCAGGGGGTCGGTGCGGCGATCGCGCGGGCCGCCGCCCGGGAGGGCGCCGTCGTGGCGGTCACCGGGCGCCGTACGGAGCCGGGTGAGGCGCTGGCCACCGAGCTGGCGTCGGCGGGCGGCGAGGCGATGTTCGTGCGCGCCGATCTGGCGGACGCCGAGCAGGCGAAGGCGGCGGTCGCCGAGGCGGTGGACGCCCACGGCCGCATCGACTGCCTGGTGAACTCGGCGGGGCTCACCTCGCGGGGCACGCTGCTGGACACGACCCCGGAGCTGTTCGACGCGCACATCGCGATCAACCTCAAGGGGCCGTTCTTCGCGATGCAGGCGGCGGTCGCCGACATGGTGGCCCGCAAGGCGCCCGGCACGATCGTCAACATCATCACCTCGTCCGCGCACGGCGGTCAGCCGTTCCTGGCACCGTACGTCGCCGCCAAGGCAGGCCTTGCCGGCCTGACCCGCAACGCGGCGCACGCCCACCGCTGGGACCGGATCCGGATCAACGGCCTGAACATCGGCTGGACCGCGACGGAGGGCGAGGACGCCACCCAGCGCGCCTTCCACGGCGCCGGCGACGACTGGCGCGAGCAGGCCGCGGCGCGGCTGCCGATGGGCAAGCTCGGCCAACCGGACGAGATCGCCGACTTCGTGGTCTTCCTGCTGTCCGACCGGTCGGGGGTCGTCACGGGGTCGGTGATCGACTGGGACCAGAACGTCCTCGGCGGCCTCGACTGACACTTCCCTCCCTTCCGCTCGACCCCACATGAAACCCGCAAGGAGCCTCACTCTCATGCGCATCGGAATCCTCGGCCTCGGCCGCATCGGCGCCTTCCACGCCGAGACCCTCTCCGGACTGGACGCCGTCGAGTCACTCGTCGTCACCGACCCGTTCGCGGACGCGGCCAAGGCCGCCGCCGAGCGGTTCGGGGCCGAGGTCGTGGACTCGCCGGAGGCACTGCTGGCCGCCGGCGTGGACGGCATCGTGGTCGCGGCCGCGACCGACGCCCACCCCGCCCTGATCCTGGCCGGCGTCGAGGCCGGGGTCCCGGTCTTCTGCGAGAAGCCCGTCGCGAAGACCATGAACGAGGGCGTCGAGGTGCTGAAGGCCGTGCGCGGCAGCGACGTGCCGATCCAGATCGGCTACAACCGCCGCTTCGACGCGGGCTTCGCCGCCGCGCGGGCCGCCGTGCGGGCGGGCGAGCTGGGCAAACTGCACACGGTCCGCTCCACGACCCTGGACCCGGCGCCGCCGCCGGCCGCGTACGTCGCCGCCTCCGGGGGCATCTTCCGCGACTGTTCCGTGCACGACTTCGACATCATCCGCTGGGTGACGGGCCGCGAGGTCACCGAGGTGTACGCGGTCGGCGGCAACCGGGGCGCCGACTACATCAGGGCGGCCGGCGACGCCGACACCACCGGCGCGATCCTCACCCTGGACGACGGCACCATCGCGGTGGTCTCCAACTCCCGCCACAACGCCCGGGGTTACGACGTCCGCATGGAGCTCCACGGCTTCGCCGACTCCCTCGCCGTCGGCCTGGACGACAAGCTCCCGCTGCGCTCGGTCGAACCCGGGGTGACCTTCCCGTCGGGCACCCCGCACGACTTCTTCATGGACCGCTTCAGCGACGCCTACCGCGCCGAACTCACCGTGTTCACCGAGGTCGTGGCCGGCACCCGCCCCTCCCCCTGCACCGTGGAGGACGCCCTGGAGGCGGGCTGGATCGCCGAGGCCTGCACCCTGTCGCTCCGGGAGCACCGGCCGGTGACGATCGCGGAGGTCCGGCGGGCGTGAACCGCCGGGGATGAACCGGGAGTGCGCGGCGCCGGACATCTGCCCGGCGCCGCGCCTTTGGGTACTCAGCCGCAGTACCGGATCAGCCACTCGTCGGGGTTGTAGGTGTCCCGCGCCGGGTCCGGTGGGGTCGCCGGCCTGGTCTCCACCGTGTCCTGCGGCCGTATCCGCTCCGGCAGCGTGCCGAAGCGGGTGCGGCGTGCCGCCTCGGCGGTGTCCTCGGGTGTCTTCGGCACGTCCGTGCGGTGTGTCATCGCGTCCTCCCGTCTGCGCGGGCGTCCCCCGTCATCCTCACAACGCCCGCGTGCCCCCAACTGGTTCCCGGCCGTTTCCCGGCCGAATCCGTTGGGGGCACGTAGGAACGCCCGCGGCCGCTCAGGCCCCGCAGGACCGCAGGAACCGCCGCGTGCGCACGGCGATCGGCAGGGGCTTGTCCGGCTCGCACGGATACATGTCCTGCTCGACGATGGCGAACAGCTCCACGCCCAGCCCCTGCGCGGCCTGGAGGACGGGCCCCAGCTCGGGGACGCCGGACGGCGGTTCGCACATCACCCCGCGCTGCACCGCCGGCCCGAACGGCACCCCGCCCGCGAGCACCCCGGCGAGCACGTCCGGGTCGACCTGCTTGAGGTGCAGATAGCCGATGCGCTCGCCGTAGGTCTCGATGAGCTTGACGCTGTCCCCGCCGCAGTAGGCATAGTGCCCGGTGTCCAGGCAGAGGTTGACCAGCTCGGAGTCGGTCGAGTCCAGGAAGCGTTCGACGTGGTCCTCGGTGTCGATGTGGGTGTCGGCGTGCGGGTGGACCACGATGTCCAGGCCGTACGTCTCCCTGACCTCGTGGCCGAGCCGCTCCATGCCCTTGGTCAGGTGCGCCCACTGCTCGGCGGTCAGCTCCGGCGGCTCCAGGATCCCTGCGGTCCTGTCGTCCCGCCAGAAGGACGGGATGACCACCAGGTGCCGCGCGCCCATCGCCCGGGTGAGCGCGGCGACCTGGCTGACGTGCGCCCAGGTCTCCGCCCAGACGGACGGGCCGCGGTGCATGCCGGTGAAGACCGTGCCCGCCGACACCCGCAGGTTCCGCCGGGCCACCTCGTCCTTCAGGCGCGCGGGGTCGGTGGGGAGGTAGCCGTAGGGGCCGAGTTCGATCCACTCGTAGCCGGCCTCGGACACTTCGTCCAGGAAGCGTGCCCAGGGCACCTGCCGCGGGTCGTCGGGGAACCAGACGCCCCAGGAGTCGGGGGCCGAGCCGACCCGGATCCGGTCCAGCGGGGTGGGGGTGGCCATGGTCAGGTGGTTCCTTCCGGCGAGGACGCGACGGGCGCGGTGAGGTCCTCCTCCTCGGGAAGTTCGTCGGTGTCGACGCCGCGTACCTGGGCCAGTTCGTGTTTGAGGGCGGCGAGTTCGGCGCCGCCGGCCATGTGGTTGGTCAGCTCCTCCAGGCTGACCTCGGCGCGGGAGGCGGACAGCTCCAGGGTGCCCAGGCGCAGGACGCTGAAGTGGTCGCCGACCATGTAGGCGTGGTGAGGGTTGTGGGTGATGAAGATGACGCCGAGGCCGCGGTCGCGGGCGGCGGCGATGTACTTCAGCACCACACCGGACTGCTTCACGCCCAGGGCGGCGGTGGGCTCGTCCAGGATGAGGACGCGGGCGCCGAAGTAGACGGCGCGGGCGATGGCCACGCACTGCCGCTGACCGCCGGAGAGGGTGCCGATGGGTTGTTCCAGGTCGTCCAGGACGATGCCCATGTTGCGCAGTTCCTCGTCGGCGGTCCTCTTCATCGCCGCGATGTCCAGGCGGCGGACCGGCCAGGGGCCGCGGGTCATCTCCGAGCCGAGGAAGAAGTTCCGCCACACCGGCATCAGCGGGACGGTGGCGAGGTCCTGGTAGACCGCCGCGATGCCCTTGTCGAGGGCCTCGCGGGGGCTGGAGAAGCGCACCGGGGCGTTGTCCACGAGGAACTCGCCCTCGGTGTGCTGGTGCAGACCCGAGATGATCTTGATGAGGGTGGACTTGCCGGCGCCGTTGTCGCCCAGCACACAGGTGACCTGGCCCGCGTGCACCTTCAGGTCGACGCCGTGCAGCGCGCGGATGTTGCCGTAGGACTTGCCCGCCCCGCGCAGCTCGACCAGCAGCCCGTCCTGCTGGGGCGCGGCGTCCTGGACGATCGCGCCGTGGGTTCCGGATGTGTTGTCGGTCATCGGTTACCTCCGGGTCGCCGTGCGCTGGACCCACAGATTGATCAGGACGGCGCCGAGCAGCATCACGCCCAGGAAGGCCTTGAACCAGTCGGGGTTCCAGCCGGCGTAGACGATGCCCTGGTTGACCATGCCGAACATGAACGCCCCGAAGACCGGGCCGATCGCCGAGCCGGCGCCGCCGGTGAGCAGGCAGCCGCCGATGACGGCCGCGGCGATGTAGATCAGCTCCTGGCCGACGCCCTCGCCGGACTGCACGGTGTTGAAGGAGAACAGGTTGTGCATGCCGATGAACCAGGCGCCGAAGCCGACCAGCATGAACAGCGAGATCTTGGTGAAGGTGACCGGGACACCGACGGCGCGGGCGCTGTCCTTGTTGCCGCCGACGGCGAAGACCCAGTTGCCGTACTTGGTGCGCAGCAGCACCCAGGTGGCCAGCGCGGCGAAGACCAGCCACCACACCACCGTGATCTTCACCTGGACCCCGGCCACGTCGAAGGAGGAGGCGAAGACCTTCCTGGCCTGGCCGAAGCCGTCCATGTCGCTGATGTCGTCGGTGGCGACGTTGCCGGTGACCCACTTGGTCACGGCCAGGTTCACGCCCTGCAGGATCAGGAAGGTGCCCAGGGTGATCAGGAAGCTGGGCAGCCCGGTCCTGACCACCATCCAGCCGTTGAAGAACCCGATCGCCAGCGACACGACCAGGGCGACGATCACGCCGGTCCACACGTTCATGGTCAGCTGGTAGCTGAGCATGCTCGCGGTCAGTGCCGAGGAGATCACCGCGACGCCGGCGGACAGGTCGAACTCGCCGCCGATCATCAGCAGGGCGACCGGCAGGGCCATGATGCCGATGGTCGAGGACTGGTAGAGGATCGTGGCCATCGAGCTGCCCTGGCGGACCGAGGGAGCGACGGCGAGGAAGAAGACCAGTACGGCGGCGGCGCCGAGGAAGACGCCCACCTCGGGGCGGGCCAGCAGCCGCAGCGCCAGGGGGCGGCGTGCGGTGCGGCCGTCGCTCTGCCTGGGGCCTGGCGGGGTGGTCACCGCCGGCTCGGCCTGCTGGGCCATGCTCATCACCGGGTCCCCTTCGCGGCGAACTCGGCGACCTTGTCGACGTTGGACTTGTCGACGAAGGCCGGGCCGGTCAGCACCGGCTGGACCCCGCCGCCGCTGTAGTTGCCGTTGTTCTTGTAGAGCCACAGCGCGTCGACCGCCAGGTAGCCCTGCAGGTAGGGCTGCTGGTCGACGGCGAACTCGATCGAGCCGTTCTGGACGGCCTTCACCAGGTCTTTGTTCAGGTCGAAGGTGGCCACCTCGGCCTTGCTGCCCGCGTCGGACACCGACTGCACCGCGGTGAGCGCGAACGGGGCGCCGAGGGTGACGACGGTGTCGATGGAGGAGTCCTGCTTCAGCTTGGCCGTGATGGTCGACTTCACGGACGGCATGTCGGTGCCGTTCACATACAGCGTCTCAGTGGTGCCCTTGAACGTCTTCTGCACGCCGTCGCAGCGCTGGGTGAGGCCCACGTTGCCCTGCTCCTGGATCACACAGACGACCTTCTTGGCGCCGGTGGTGTTCAGCTTGTCGCCGAACGCCTCGCCCGCCACGCTCTCGTCCTGCCCGAAGAACTCCAGCATGCCGAGCTTCTTCCAGTCGCTCAGTCCCGAGTTCAGGCCGACCACGGGTATGCCGGACTGCTCCGCCTTGCCGACGACGCCCTTCATCGCGTCCGGCTTGGCCAGGGTGACCGCGATGCCGTCGACCTTCTGGTCGATCGCGTTCTGCACCAGGTTGGCCTGGTTGCCGGCGTTGGGGTCGGCAGAGTAGACGAGCTTGACGTTGTCCTTGGCGGCGGCGGCCTCGGCACCCTTGCGGACGGTGTCCCAGAAGGTGTCACCGGGCGCCTGGTGCGTGACCAGGGCGACGGTCATGCGCGGGGTGTCGGCCTTGCCCGCCGAGGCGTTCTGCGCCGCCTCCTCGGCCTTCTTGCCGCCGTGGCTGCTGGCGCAGCCGGCGAGGGTCAGGGCCGCCGCGGCGGCGGCCGCCACCACCGGGGCCAGTCTGCGGGAGCGGGAGGGAGAAGAGCGGTCCATCTTTCCTGCACCTCACTGTGCGTGCGACGGGGGGAAGGGACGCTGTTGCGTTGGGACGGGATCCAAACCCCTGGGGAGCCCGCTGTCAATACTTTGTTAAGACATCATTTCAGAAGCAGGTTCGAATGTAAGTACAAACCATTGACACTGCCGGCTTCCGGGACCTACACCTGAGAGGCATGAGCCCAGTACACCGCACCCCGCAGCGAACGGCACCGGGTGATCGCGCGATCGACTCCCTCGGCTTCGCCCTGGACCGCACGAGCCCGGTGCCGCTGTACTACCAGCTCGCCCAGCAGCTCGAAGCAGCCATCGAACACGGCACGCTGGCCCCGGGCAACCTGCTGGGCAACGAGGTCGACCTCTCCGTACGCCTCGGACTGTCCCGGCCCACCGTGCGCCAGGCGATCCAGTCGCTGGTCGACAAGGGCCTGCTGGTGCGCCGTCGCGGGGTGGGCACGCAGGTCGTGCACAGCAGGGTCAGACGGCCGCTGGAGCTCAGCAGCCTCTACGACGACCTGGAGTCGGCCGGCCAGGAGCCCACCACCCGGGTCCTGCGCAACGAGCGGGTCCCGGCGAGCGCGGAGGTGGCCGCCGCCCTCGGGATCGCGGAGGGCGCCGAGGTCGTCGTACTGGAGCGGCTGCGCGGCACCCACGACCGGCCGGTGGCCTTCCTGTGCAACTACCTGCCGGCCGCACTCCTCGAACTCCCCACGGCACAGCTGGAGTCCACGGGTCTGTACCGCATGATGCGGTCCGCCGGGATCGTGCTGCACAGCGCCCGCCAGTCCATCGGCGCCCGCAGCGCGACGGCCGAGGAAGGCCGTCTGCTGGACGAGAAGGCGGGGGCGGCCCTGCTCACCATGCGGCGCACCGCGTACGACGTCACGGGCCGGCCGGTGGAGTACGGCAGCCATGTGTACCGGGCCTCGCGGTACACCTTCGACTTCCAGTTGCTGGTCCGCGCCTGAAACCGCCGTCCCGGGACCCGAACCGCTGGTCAGCACCCGAAGCGGAACCACCCGTGTTCACACAGCCCCCGCGGCCGCCCGTGCCGCGGGGGCCGTCGGCTCTGCGCCCGGGGTGAACACGCAGGTGACCGTGACGATTACGTTTCGGGCAAGAGACAGCGCAGAGAGGGCCGACCTATTGACTCATGAGCGGACATGGGGCTGTTATTACGCCCACGATGTTCGGTCGAGTTGGTTTCTGATCGGTTTCGAAGACCTTTCGGTGATCGACTCATCCCCTTGACCGAGCCCTGCATTCCTCAGGAGCCGCCATGCGCCTCTCCCCCTCCGGTCTCTCCGTCCCGGGACCCAGCCGTCGTTCCGTCCTGCGCGGTGCGGGCAGCGCCGCCCTGCTCGCCGGCGCCGGCATACCCCTGCTGTCCGCCTGCGGAGGCAGCGGTTCCGCCTCGGACCCGAAGACCGTCACCCTCGGCTCCAACGCCTCGGACGCCGTGCCGAAGAAAGCATTCGCCGAGATCTACGCCGCCTTCACCAAGCAGTCCGGGATCAAGGTCGACGTCAACACGAAGGACCACAACACCTTCCAGGAGCAGATCAACTCCTACCTCCAGGGCACGCCGGACGACGTGTTCACCTGGTTCGCCGGGTACCGCATGCAGTTCTTCGCGGCGAAGAACCTGGCCTCGCCGATCGACGACGTTTGGGCGAAGATCGGGGACAACTTCCCCGACGCGATGAAGCAGCTCAGCAAGGGCGAGGACGGCAAGTACTACTTCGTGCCCCTGTACACGTACCCCTGGGCCCTGTTCTACCGCAAGAGCGTCTTCCAGCAGCACGGCTACAAGGTCCCCACCACCTGGGACGAACTCGTCGCGCTGTGCAAGCAGATGAAGAAGGACGGCCTGATCCCGATCGCCTTCGGCGACAAGGACGCCTGGCCGGCGATGGGCACCTTCGACCAGATCAACTTCCGCCTGAACGGCTACGACTTCCACAAGTCCCTGATGGCGGGCAAGGAGTCGTGGACCGACCCGAAGGTGAAGGCCGTCTTCGACCACTGGGCGGAGATCCTCCCCTACCACCAGGACGGCTTCATGGGCCGCACCTGGCAGGACGCCGCGCAGAGCCTGGTGTCCAAGAAGGCCGGCATGTACCTCCTGGGCTCGTTCGTGGGCCAGCAGTTCACCAACAAGGCCGACCTGGACGACCTCGACTTCTTCGCCTTCCCGGTCCTCAACTCCGCGTACGGCCAGGACACGGTCGAGGCGCCGACCGACGGCTTCATGGTGAGCAAGTCCCCGAAGAACCACGACGGCGTCGTCAAGCTCATGGAGTTCCTCGGCACCCCCGAGGCCGAGGCGACCTACCTCAAGGCCGACAACAGCGTGGTGGCCGCCTCCAGCAAGGCCGACACCTCCTCGTACACGGCGCTGCAGAAGAAGGCGTACGCGATGATCAGCGGCGCCAAGAGCCTCACGCAGTTCATGGACCGCGACTCCCGCCCCGACTTCACCTCCACGGTGATGCAGCCGGGCCTGCAGAAGTTCCTGCAGAACCCCAAGGGCGTGGACAGCCTGCTGTCGTCCATCGAGCGCCAGAAGAAGACGATCTTCGCGTCCCAGTGAGCGGCCCGATGACGACCGATACGACCACGAAGACCCCGGAGGCGGCCGTGGTGCCGTCTCCGGGCGCCTCGCCTGTGAAGAAGCGGGCCGCGCAGGGCCACGGGCGCCTGCTGACCCGCCGTGACCGGTTCACGCTCGCCCTGATGGCGGGCGTACCGACGATCCTGCACGTGCTCCTGGTGTGGGTCACGGCCATCGCCTCGATCTTCCTCGCCTTCACCACCTGGGACGGCATCGGGTTCGACTCGATCAAGTGGGTGGGCCTGGACAACTTCAAGCAACTCTTCAACGACAACCCGCAGTTCTGGCCGGCCGTCGAGCACAACATCATCTGGTTCGTCGTGCTCATCCTGATCCCGACCCCGCTCGGGCTCTTCCTCGCCGTCCAGCTGGACAAGAAGATCCGCTTCAGCCGGGTCTACCAGACCGCCTTCTTCCTGCCCGTCGTCATCTCGATGGCCTGCATCGGATTCGTCTGGCAGCTGGTCTACAACCCGGACACCGGCCTGATCAACAGCATCATCGGGGCCAACAAGCCGGGCCACTACATCGACTGGATCGGCGACCCGCACCTCAACCTGTGGGCGGTGCTCATCGCCGCGTCCTGGCGGCACACCGGCTACATGATGATCCTGTACCTGGCGGGCCTGAAGAGCGTGGACCCCTCGCTCAGGGAGGCCTCCGCCCTGGACGGCGCCAACGAGTGGCAGACGTTCAAGAGCGTCATCTTCCCGACCCTGCGCCCGACCAACACGGTCGTGCTGGTCGTCACCATCATCGAGGCGCTGCGCGCCTTCGACCTGGTCTTCGTCTTCAACAAGGGCGCCCAGGGCACCGAGTTGCTGTCGATCCTGGTCACCAACAACATCATCGGCGAGTCCAGCCGCATCGGTTACGGCTCCGCCATCGCCGTCGTCCTGCTGGTGATCTCCCTCGCGGTGATCATCCCCTATCTGATCGCCACCTTCCGGAAGGAGCGGCGCGCATGAGCAGCACCACCGTCGCGGCGCCGCTGAGGCGGCGCGCCCCGATCCGCCCGGCCCGTGTCCTGCTGCACGTCTTCCTCGCGGGGACGGCGCTGGCGTGGCTGGCGCCGCTGCTGTGGGCGATCTTCTCGGCCCTGCGGCCGTACAGCGAGACCAGCAGCAAGGGATACGTCTCCTGGCCGAGCAAGCTGACGTTCGAGAACTTCACGAACGCCTTCAAACAGTCGGACATGCTGCACTACTTCGGCAACACGCTGATCATCGCGATCCCGGCGGTGCTGCTGACGCTGTTCCTGTCCTCCTGCGTGGCGTTCTACGTCGCCCGGTTCGACTTCCGCCTGAACCTCGCCCTCCTGCTGGTCTTCACGGCCGGCAACCTGCTCCCGCAGCAGGTCATCATCACCCCGCTGTACCGGCTGTACCTGCTGACGAACCTGCCGGGGATCACGGCCAGCGGCAAGCTGTACGACTCCGCGCTCGGCCTGGTCCTCATCCATGTGGCGTTCCAGTCCGGGTTCTGCGCGTTCGTGCTGAGCAACTACATGCGCTCGCTGCCGCACGAGCTGACCGAGGCCGCACTGGTCGACGGCGCCTCGGTGTGGCGGCTGTACTGGCAGATCACCCTGCCGCTGTGCAAGCCGGCGATGGCGGCCCTGGCGACGTTGCTGTCCATCTGGATCTACAACGACTTCTTCTGGGCGCTGGTGCTGATCTCCACCGGCCAGAACATGCCGATCACCTCGGCGCTGAACAACCTCTCCGGCCAGTACTTCACCGACCCCAATCTGGTCGCCGCCGGCTCCCTGCTGACCGCGATCCCGACCCTGATCGTCTACTTCGCGCTGCAGCGCCAGTTCGTCAGCGGCCTGACCCTGGGCTCCAACAAGGGCTGAGCCGCGTTTCGTGGAAGAGAACGAAGAGAGCACTGTGAAACCCACCCTGGCCCTCCCCGGCCTCGCCTACGGCGGCGACTACAACCCCGAGCAGTGGCCCGAGGAGGTGTGGGCCGAGGACATGCGCCTGATGCGCGAGGCCGGGGTGAACCTGGTCAGCGTCGGCATCTTCTCCTGGGCGCTGCTGGAGCCGTCCGAGGGCGTGTACGACTTCGCGCACCTGGACAAGGTCCTCGATCTGCTGCACGCGAACGGCATAGCCGCCGACCTGGCCACGCCCACGGCGGCGCCTCCGGCGTGGTTCTTCCGCGCCCACCCGGAGGCGCTGCCGGTCGACCGCGACGGCCGCACCCTGTCCTACGGCAGCCGGCAGACCTTCTGCCCGTCCTCCCCCGCCTACCGCGAGGCCGCGCTGCGCATCGCGGGCGCGCTCGCCGAGCGGTACGCGGACCACCCCTCGGTGCGCATGTGGCACGTGCACAACGAGTACGGCTGCCACAACGCCGCCTGCTACTGCGACACCAGCGCGGCCGCGTTCCGCCGCTGGCTGCGGGCCCGCTACGGCGACGACCTGGCTGCCCTCAACCACGCCTGGGGCACGCGGTTCTGGAGCCAGTGGTACGGCGACTGGGAGGAGATCCTGCCGCCGCGCGCCACCGGCGCCGTACCCAACCCCACCCATCGGCTGGACTGGCGCCGGTTCTGCTCCGACGAGCTGCTGGCGCTGTGCACGGCGGAACGGGACGTGCTGCGCGCCGCCGCCCCCTCGATCCCGGCCACCACCAACTTCATGGTGATGTCCAACTTCGACGCGCTCGACTACTGGCGCTGGGCGCCCCAGCTGGACATCGTCTCCAACGACCACTACCTGATGTCCACCGACCCGGAGTCGGAGATCGACATCGCGCTCAGCGGGGACCTGACCCGCTCCCTCGCGGGCGGACCGTGGCTGCTGATGGAGCACTCCACCGGCGCGGTGAACTGGCAGCCCGTCAACCGTGCGAAGAAGCCTGGTGAGTTGCGCCGCAACGCGCTCGCGCACGTGGCACGCGGCGCGGACGGCATCGCGTACTTCCAGTGGCGGCAGTCGAGGGCGGGTGCCGAGCAGTGGCACTCGGCGATGGTGCCGCACGCGGGCACCGACAGCCGGATCTGGCGCGACGTGGTGCGACTGGGCGCGGACCTGCGGGCGCTGGCGGAGATCCGGGGCGCCGGGTCCCCCGCCGACGTGGCGGTCGTCTGGGACTGGGACGCCCGCTGGGCCCTGGAACTCCCCTCGCAGCCCAGCGGCGAGCTGCGCTACGCGGACCTGGTCCGGGCCTGGTACGAGCCGCTGTGGCGGTCGGGTGTGGCCGTGGACTTCGTACGGCCCCGGGCGGACCTGTCCGCCTACCGCCTGGTGCTGGCCCCGAGCCTGTACCTCGTCGACGACGAGGGCGCGGCGAACCTGTCGGCGTTCGCCGAGCGCGGCGGCACGCTCGCCGTGGGGTTCCACAGCGGGACCGTGGACGACAACTGCCATGTGCGGCTGGGTGGTTACCCGGGCGCGTTCCGCGAGGTGCTCGGCGTGCGCTCGGACGAACCGTTCCCGCTGCTGCCCGGCGGGCGGGTCGCGCTCTCCGGCGCGGTGCCGGACGGGGCGGCGGGCACGCTGTGGTCGGAGCGACTGCGCCTGGAGGGTGCCGAGGCGGTCGCCTCGTACGCCGACGGCCCCCTGTCCGGCGTCCCCGCGGTGACCCGCCGCCCGCACGGCTCCGGCGCCGCCTGGTACCTGGCCACCCTGCCGGACCCGGCCACCCTGGCCGCCCTGCTGGACCGCGTCCGCGCCGAGGCGGGCGTGGAGCCGGTGCGCACGGCCCCGCCCGGCGTGGAGGTGGTCCGGCGACGCGGCCCGCAGGCGGACTACCTGTTCGTCATCGACCACTCCGGCCAGGGCGCCGAACTCCCCGTGGCGCCGGGCTCGTCGGAACTACTGACCGGCAAGGAGACGGCAGGCACGGTCACGGTCGCGCCGGGCGAGGTCGCCGTCGTACGCGAACCGCGGTGACGTTCACCGGATTTCCGCTTCGGTGAGCGGTTCCGCAAGGTGGTCGGCGAAGGCGACGAGCCGATCGACCCGCGCCCCCGGGCGGGCCCTGCGGAGTTCATGGCGGCCATGGAACTCGGCCTGGGCAGCGTGCAATTGGACCCAGCGCCGGACGCGTTAGCGACTCCTGCAGCCGGGGCAGACCGCGAAGGCGTCGGCGCGTGCCCGTCGCCGGGGTGCGGGAGGGACGCCTTCAGCACGGCGGCCCCGGCGGCCGCGGCCCGGCGCACCGGCATGCCACAAGGCTCCTCATGCTGCTGCGCTCCTTCGCCAGGAGAAGCGATCCCGGGACCACGGCGTCAGTGACGCCCGGGGGCGTCCTTCCGGCGGTTCAACTTCCGGCATAGAGAAACGCCCCCCAGTGGCCGATGCCGGCGAAAGGCCGCATGCGGGACCACCGCGCTCGTGACCGGGCTGACTGCGGGGCGGTGCCGGCCAGTTCCGGCATGTGCGTGACGAGTTCCTCGTTCGTCATGTCGCGCAGGCGGAGTTGGGCCAGACGGAGGGCTTCCGCAGGGGACCGGGATTCCCATTCCTCATAGAAGAGGGTGGTGAGCAGGCGGACGGCGAGGTCTCCCGGTTGCCACAGTGCGGCCACACATCCTTTGGCTCCCGAGATCACCAGGGAGTAGGGCAACGGGACGGGATCCGACAGGGCGGTGGTGCAAAGGCCGCCGCTGTCGCAACTCGACAGGATGATGAGGGGCGATCGGATGCCCTGCGCAAGCATGCCGCGCACCGTGAGGCGCCCTTCGTCCAGATTGATCCAGCTGTCCAAGGGGGAAAGCGGGTTGGTGCTGCCATGTCCGGTGAAGTGCACAACGCAGCTGTCGCTGTTGAGTACCTCCGCGATCGAGGCCCGGTCGAGAATGCCGTCCCACAGGTCGTTGTGGCCGAGCCACCGCGAAGTGGCCGCCTCGGCTTCGTACGCGCACCCGTAGATCCGCATGCCCACGCGTGAGGAGCGCCGCGAGCGGGGAGCTGCGACGCAGGAAGCGCTGGGCGCGTAACTGAGCAGCCACTCGTCCAGGAGATAGCGGCGTTTGGCAGGGACGTCGGCCTCCTGCCGGTAGGCCGCGTGCAGGGGCAGCAGCCGGAGATGTCCGGTCGGGACGAGGATGACGGGCCGCTCCGGGTCCACCGCCTGCACCACCGGGCTCAGGCAACGGCTCCACAGTTCGGCGCAGGTGTCCTCCAGCACGCCTGCCCAACGCGCCGAGGAACGGCCCTCGTTGACCGCCGCCTGGAAACGCCGTGACAGGCCGTTCACGCGCTGGGCGTCGAAGTCGGACAGGAGCACGGAGCGAACCCCGTCCCTGTCCGTGATCAGGGCGGCGCCCCCCTCGACCGTGGTGAAGAGGTGCACGATCTGCTGATCGTCCAGCCGCCGCTGGACTTCCTTCAGCGGAGCCGGTGGCACCAACCGTGCCTCGGTGCCCCACGGCAGTGTCGAACCGAGTGACTCCAGGCTGGAGCAGACCTCCTCCAGCGCGAGAAACGCCTCGGCCAGCCGCCCCTGGCGTACATAGGCGTATGCCATTCCCGTACCGGCACGCCGCTTGGCATGAGCCCAGAGCGTGGTGTGTCCCGGACGGGACTCGGCTCCCGGCTGCGCAGGACTCAGCCGCACCTGGAGGTAGGCCGCGACCGCCCGCGCCCAGTCGTTCGACTCCAAGGCCAGATCGCCGACGATGGCGCTGTCGGAGCCGAGCGCCGCTCCCTGGGTCACCCCGTCCTGTTCCACGGCGGTCAGATACCGCAGGAGCGCCCGCTTCCCCGTCTCGGGGGCTCCGTCCAACTCGGCCAGGGCCGAGCGGGCCTTGGCGCAGAGCAGCCCGAACTGCTCGCGGTCTCCCGATCGGTTGCTCGCGTGGAGGAAGTCCTCGCCCAGGTCGCGGGCCTGCTCCAGGGCGGCGGCGTCCCCCCTGGACGTCCCGTAGTGGATCAGGGCCAGGATGGCATGGCGCAGAGCCTGATGACGTTCCTCGGACTCCGCCGGAGCGAGGCGCGCGGCCTTGTCGAACGCGGCCAGCGCGGTGGGCAGGTCACCGGCTGTGTGTTCCCACGCCGGCCGGGGGCCGGCCGGCGGGTACTGCAGGAGTCGCAGTACGAGACAGTCGCCCAGTGCCTGCAACTGCTCGGTCCCGCCCGCGTGCTGTGCCTCGGCGGCAAGAGCGGCCTCCCGCCACAGCCCCACCGAGCGGTCGATGTGGGCCCGCTCGCCGGTCCGCACATGGAGGGCCGAGCGCAGACCGGCGGCCCAGCCGAGCATGGCCGTATGGGAACCGCTGGTCAGCGGCAGCACGCCCAGTGCCAGCTCGCCCGCCGAGACGGCCCGGTCGAGGTCACTGCGGTCACCCCGTGCGTCGTACAGGACGATGCTTGCATCGGCAAGGAACTGCAGCATGTACGGCCGCTGGGCCGGGCGGCAGTCGATGAGCCCCGTCTGGAGAAGCCGAACGGCGGAATCCAGGTCCTGCGAGCGGTGGTTTCGCAGTGCACGGTTGTACAGCGCCTCGGCAAGGTTGCGTCGCGTGTCCGGAACGACGTCCTCGACCAGGAAGACATGGGCGCGCTCGGTGACGTGGGAGTCCGCCGCCTCGCGCAGGACCTGGACCGCTTCCTCCAGGTCGTCTTGCCGGCCCTCGACGTTGAAGCCGACCAGCAGCATCCAGCCCTGGGTGTTGGCCAGGTCCCGCCACTGGGCCGAAGCCTTGGTCTCCTGGGCTCGCTGCCGGGTCAGCCGGGACAGCGCCGAACGGAACTCCTGCGCGGCCGCGCGTTCGCCGCGCTGTGCGCGGTAGCGGATCGACTGTGCCACGGCCAGCAGACGCACCAGGTCGCTTCGGCGCGGGTAGCGAGGACCGCCCTCCTGCAAGGCCGAGGACAGCAGCCCGATGGCCTCGTCCACCGCGGCCGCCCCCACCGCACCTGCCTCGAACGCGGTCAGCAGGGCGTTGGCAAGGGTGTAGCGGGCGAGCGCGGCACCGAACTCCGAGGCGATGTCGTGTTCCGCGCGGCGCAGACCGGCGAGCGCGCGCGCCAGGTACGAGGGGTCCCTCCGGATCTTGAAGGCCTCCAGGAGCGCGACACCGGAGCCGAAGGCGAAGTAGTGGTGCAGTGGCTCGTCGGGAAACGTCTCCGCCGTACGATCGAGGATGCGCAGCGCCTCCTCGACACCGGACGGGGACTCGGCTGCGCGGAGCCTCTCGGCGCAGATCGCCGTGATCTCCAGCACCAGTTGAAGCGTCTCCTCGGCGCTGTCGTGCGGCCGGGAGCGCAGCTCCTCCACGAGCTGCTCCGGATCCCTGGCACCCGACGAGGCCCCACCGGGCTCGCCGGGCCCGCCACGACCCTGCCACGAGCCATGCCTCTTCGACGTCACGCCGCATCACCCCCCGTGGCGCAGAACTGGCCGACCCGCTCCACCTGCATGTGCGGATGTCCGAAAAACTGGTACGCCAACGCACTGGACGCAAGGTCCGCGTCGTCCCTCGCCGCGGCACGCAACGAGCGCATCACCTCCGCGGGTTTCTCGCCCTTCAGCACGCGATGGTAGAAGGCCAGGGCGAGACACCGCGCGTCCCGGTCGTCCAGGGACCACAGGGGTGAGACGACCGCGCTTGCCCCGACGTAGAGGAAGGCCTGCACGAGCCCGGCGTAGCCGCCGAACACCCCTTGGACGGCACTCGCCTTGCAGGCGTTGAGGAAGACGAAGGTCTCGCCGGGGAAGTCGTACGCCTTGACGGTGGTCGGGTCGAGCGTCATCCCGTCGGTCATCACCAGCCCGTTGTCCCAGCCGCCCTCCGTGTGCTGGCCGTGTCCCGCGAAGTGGACGATCCCGGCGATCGGTCCGTCACGGAAGTAGCTGATGACCTCGGTGAGGCTCGCCTCGATGCTGGTGGCGCCGTAACTGGCCCGCAGCGTCGCGGCCTCCAACTCGGCTTCGCGCAGCCGCTGCCAGTCGTCGTTCTGGTAGACACCGGAGATCACCGTCATGGACGCGGCCCGCACCACCATCGGCGGTGGCACCGTGATCCGCCGATCGGCGAGCACCCAGCGGCCGAGCGTCACCTGGCAGCCAAGGAACGCCGGCCGGTCACCGGAGAACGTGTCCGGTACGACGGCCAGCTCCCACGGGATGTACGCCTCGGACGACTGGAGCAACACCGTCGGCACCCGAGGCCATACGGCCTCGGCCACCTGTTCGAGCACCTTCCACAGACGGGTCGGCATCACATCGGTGATCTCCTTGCCCAGACCCGTCATGAAGGCCATGAGGTCGGGCCGTCCCTTGCGGCTCGCCATCCTGTTGATCAGCGAGATGGCGTACTGGGGAGCGTCCTCCCCCACGTAGCACTCGTCGGGGAGCCCGGGCACCCGGACATGGGGCGACTGGTACTGGAAGTGGAAGCGGCCGGGACGCTCGGACGGGAGGATGGTGACGGTGAGATCGGCCGGCTCGTCTCCCCGGGGCAGGAGCAGCGCCCGGGGTGCGCCGCACACCGACTCCGGGCACGCACCGAGGGCGGTGGGGTCGCTGACGACAGCGATGGACCGCACGCCGAGCCCCACCACCTCCCCGGCGACGCTGTAGACCACGTGCAGCGTCCCGGACCAGACCCGGCGCCCCCTGGAATCGGCGCGGACCCTCAGCACGTGACACGGATAGCGCTCCGTCTCCGTGACCCGCAGGTCCACGGTCCAGTCCCCCTCCACCAGGGTGAACCCCTCGGCCAGTGTCTGCACGGTGACGGTGAGCGGCCAGGGCAGGCCGTCGCTGCGCACGGCGCTGCCCACCACGGAGCCGATGATCTCCGGCGACAGCCCGACGACGATGCTGAACTCCCAGCCCGCGACGACCTCGCCGGGAGCCTCGATACGGGGATACCCGCAACACACCGAGGGGTCGGCCGCACCTTCGAGTGCCGGTGCCGGGGCGGCCGGTCCGGCCGCGGCGAGCACCTCGGCGCGGCGGGCAGCGCGGCGGGCCTCCGCCGGCTCCAGCAGTTCCTCGAAGCGCATGACGGCCTCGGGATGGGCCAGCACCGCGCTCACCACGTCGTCGGCGAGTGATTCGGGGTCGGCTCCGTCCCGGTCCGCGAGGATCGCGGTGAGATCCTTGCGAAGCCCGGTTGCCTCCCCCAGTTCGGTCAGCAGCGTCGCTGCCGCGACCAAGACGCTCTCAGGCTCCATCACACTCCACCGTGCGCACTCGTCCCCCCGGGGCATGGGCCCCGTCCGCGCCTGCGTGTGACCGGCACGTGGTCCAACGACCGTAGCAAGGGCGATGCCCGTGGGGTATTCGAAGCGGACAACTCCGCCCCCAAGCAACGGTGGTAGGCATCCTCGTCAACTCCCCTTGCACGCAAGGCGCGTGTGGCACCCTGAGGTGGTGCCGCTCGATGACGCCTCGCCGCCGCCGGACGATCCGATCCCGGCAGGGATTCTGGACGCCGCTCGTGCGATCCGCCCCTGTCTTGCCGAACTCCTCCCCTTCGCGCCGGAGTCGGCCGCCCGCATCGACGACGAACTCGCCCGGCTGCTGGCGCGGAGCACCGAGCCGGACACTGCGGATCGTGTCCGAGGCGTTCTCGAGGGCAACCCGGTCACCGAGGTGTGGCTCTCGCAGTTCCTGGAGTTCGGTGTCCCACCGGACTTCCTCGCTCCGGGGACTCGTGGCACCACGTCACCGGGACCGGCGGGAGACGGGGAAACGGTGCGGCCGGGCCCCAAGTTCGTCTGTCCGGTCGGCGGGGACGTCGTCTGGTGGCGGCGGCACGTGGGACAGGACGTTCCCCGCTGCGCCACGCACGGCGTCATCCTCGTCAAGGTCTGACGGGAGCGCACCGCGTGCTGGGAAAATTCTGGGAGAGCATCGGGACCAAGCTCGGTGAGAGGTGGCTCGCCGTCGCACTTCCCGCGCTGCTCTTCTGGGCGTTGGGGGCCGCCGCGTACGCCCACGCCCACGGCACCACCGGTGTCGCCGGCCGTGCCAGGTCGCTCCAGGCGCAGCCCGTCGTCCTGCAGGTGCTCGCGCTTGTGGCGGGACTGCTCGTCATCGCCGTCTCGGCCCAGCTCGTGGACTGGATCGCTCAACCCGTACTGCGTGGTCTGCAGGGCTACTGGTGGCCGTTCCTCCGCCCGGTGCGCCGGTACCTCACCGACCGGCAGACCAGGCGTCTGCGTCCGCTGCAGGACCGCTTCGACGCACTGGCGCCCCTCGTCGCGAACGGGACCGCGGACGCGGACCAGGAGTGGGAGTACCGGCGCGTGGACCTCGAACTGCGACGCTGTCCGCCCCGCGCGGCGCTGCACATGCCCACCCGGCTGGGCATGTATCTGCGGGCCGCCGAGAGCGAGGCCAGGGACAAGTACGGCCTCGACGCGGTCAAGTGCTGGCCGCACCTCTGGGCCCTTCTCCCGGAGCAGCCGAGAGCCGACCTGCAGGCCGCCCATGCGGCGCTGCACCGGTCGGTCACGTATGTCATCTGGGCCGCGCTCGCGCTGGTGTGGGCCTGGTGGGTGCCCTGGCTGCCGCCGATCGCGCTGGTTCTCGTGTGGCTGCTGCACCGGTTCTCGCTGCTCGCCGCCGCGGCCGCATACGGCGATCTGTTCCGGGCCACCGTGGACCTGCACCATCGCGCGCTCTACACCGCGGTCTCCTGGCCCCGGCCGATGACCCCGGCGGCGGAACGGGCGGCCGGCGAGGAACTGACGGAGTATCTGTGGCGCGGCAGCGACCGGGCCGACGTGACCTTCCAGGCATAGCCCTCGACCGCGGACCAACCCTCGAGGAGCGGCCTTGACCCTGGCCCCCGACCGGTCCCCAGAAACGATCAAAAGGCCGTGTCGGCATGCTCCGACACGGCCTCTGACCTGCTGCTTCAGCAAGTCGGGACGACAGGATTTGAACCTGCGACCCCTTGACCCCCAGTCAAGTGCGCTACCAAGCTGCGCCACGTCCCGATGCGCTCACTCGCGGTGACCCGCGTGATCGCGCGAACAGCACTTTACCCCACCTTCGGGGGTGGGCCGAAGAGGGCCCGGGGTGCGCCGGGGACAATCGGTCGTATGACGAACGCGGGCGCATCGGATGCCAGGGACCGGGACCCGGAGGGGCGGGCACGCAGCGCGCGGCCCCGGGACGGGCTCGGCCGGCCGCTGCCCTACGGCACTCAGGGCGTCCCCCGGCAGCCCGAGGGTGTGGTGCGGCGGCCGCGGGAGACGGTCGAGGAGGCGCAGGCGCTGCTGGACGCGGGGAAGCCCTTCCATGCGCACGAGGTGTTCGAGGACGCCTGGAAGTCGGGGCCCGAGGAGGAGCGGACGCTGTGGCGGGGGCTCGCCCAGCTGGCGGTGGGCCTCACGCACGCGGCGCGCGGGAACGCCGTGGGCGGGGCCCGGCTGCTGCGGCGGGGCGCGGGGGCGCTCGCGGAGTGGGAGACCGGGCAGGGCGAGGACCGGCCGTACGGGATCGATCTCGCCGGGCTCACCCGGTGGGCGCGGGAGCTGGCGGCGCGGGTGGAGGGCGGCGAGGGGCCCGTGGACGCGGCGGACGAGGCGCCCCGGCTCCGTTCCTGAGGGCCGCTGTCGCCGTGCGTGCGGACGCGGTGCACCCGCTGTCAGTGGCATGCGGCAGACTCGGGGCGTGCGAAAGATTCATGTCATCGGTATCGGCGCGGGCGACCCCGACCAGCTCACCCTGCAGGCGGTCAGGGCGCTGCGGAGCACGGACGTGTTCTTCCTGCTCGACAAGGGCGAGGTGAAGAGCGATCTCACCCAGCTCCGCCGGGACATGCTGGACGCGCATCTGCCCGAGGGGTCGTACCGGGTGGTGGAGGCCCGGGACCCGGAGCGGGACCGGAAGGCGGGCGGGTCGGCGTACTCGCCGGCGGTGGAGGACTGGCGCAGCGCCCGCGCCGGGATCTACGAGCGCCTGATCGCCGAGGAGCTGGGCGAGGACGGCACCGGCGCCTTCCTGGTGTGGGGTGATCCGGCGTTGTACGACAGCACGCTCGGGATCCTCCAGGAGGTGCTGGAGCGCGGCGCGGTCGTGTTCGAGTACGACGTGATACCCGGCATCAGCAGTGTCTCCACCCTGGTCGCCCGGCACCGTACGGGCCTGAACCGGGTGGCCCGGCCGGTGCAGATCACCACGGGGCGGCGGCTGGCCGAGGGGTTCCCCGAGGGCGTGGACGACGTGGTCGTGATGCTGGACGCCCACCAGGCCTTCCGGAAGTACGCCGGGGAGGACATCGACATCTACTGGGGCGCGTATCTCGGCACTCCGGACGAGCTCCTGGTGTCCGGCCCGATCGCCGAGGCCGGTCCGCGCATCGAGCGGGTGCGGGCCGAGGCGCGCGAGCGCAAGGGCTGGATCATGGACACGTACCTGCTGCGCAGAAATCCCGGGGAACGGTAGCCGCGCCACGCGGAAACCCCGGGGACCGGTAGCCGCGCCACGCGGAAACCCTGGGCACCGGTGGCCGTGCCACCGTCGAAAACCGGGTGAGGCGGAGGCCCGGCGCCGGTCATACTCGGGCCATGTCCGGCTCTCCCGCCCGTTTCCGCGATCCGCGCAGCACGGAGTACGACTTCCTGGACTCGATCCTGGTCCACTGCCCGCGCTGCGACCGCGTCGCCCGCGTCCAGGGGCAGCCGCACCCCGAAGCACGGCCGCTGTTCGCGCCCCGGCATCTGGTCTGCCGGTACTGCGGTCTGTCCCGGACCTGGGCGGGCCGGTGGGTCGGCCTGTGGGCGGGGTCGAGGGGGCCCGCCGAGGACCCCTGCTTCGGTGCCCGTCTGTGGCTGCAGCGCGAGACCCGGCACGGCTGGTTGTGGGCCTACGACCTGCGGCACCTCGACCTGATCCGCCGCTGGACCGCCGCCGGTCTGCGCGAGCGCGCCCCCTGGTACGACACCGGGCAGAAGAGGACCCTGCTCGCCCGGCTGCCGGCCTGGATCACGTCCGCCAGGAACCGGGACGAGGTGCTGCGCACCATCGACCGGATCCGGGCGTCCGTCCTCACGCCGGGCTGAGACCGAGCCACTCCAGTACGCCCGCCAGGTCGGCGACCACCGTCACGCCCCGCGGGAGCGGGGGGCGCCGTACGACCACCACGGGCAGGCCGAGTTCCCGCGCCGCCGTCAGCTTCGCGGCGGTGGCCTCCCCGCCGCTGTCCTTGGTCACCAGTACCTCGATCCGCCGGGTGCGCAGGAGTTCCGTCTCGTTGGCGACGGTGAACGGGCCGCGCGCCAGGACCAGTTCGGTGTCCGGCGGCATGGGCGGCCCGGGCGGTTCGACGGAGCGTACGACGAAGTGCAGATCCGTCAGGTGGGCGAACACGGCGAGCCCCAGGCGCCCGGTGCTCAGGAAGACCCGGCGGCCGAGACCGGGCAGTGCCGCCGCGGCACCGGCCAGGGACGGGACGTCGTACCAGCGGTCGCCGGGGCCCGGCCGCCAGCCGGGGCGGCGCAGGACCACCGCGGGGACTCCGGAGGCCGCCGCCGCGCGGGCCGCGTTGGCCGTGATCGCCTCGGCGAAGGGGTGGGTGGCGTCGACCAGGGCGTCCACATGGTGCGCGCGCAGCCAGGCGGCCAGTCCCTCCGCGCCGCCGAAGCCGCCGATCCGTACCTCGCCCGCGACCGCTCCGGGCCGCGCGACCCGGCCGGCCAGGGAGGTGGTCACCCGGACGCCCGTCCGGGCGGCGAGGCCGGCGGCGAGGCGGCGGGCCTCGGTGGTGCCGCCGAGGATCAGGACGTGCGCGGGCATAGGGGTGAGCGTACGAGGTCGTACGGGACGGTCCGCCGTGCGGGTCGCTACCGTCGAGCCATGCAATCCGTGCCGTCCGTGCAGTCCGTGCCGTCCGCGCAGTCCGTGCGTGCCGTGCTGATCGACATCGACGGTGTCCTCACCGTCTCCTGGAAGCCGCTGCCGGGAGCGGTCGAGGCGCTGCGGGCCGTCCGGGAGGCGGGGCTGGGGGTGGTCCTGGTGACCAACACCACCTCCCGGTCCGGGGCTTCCATCGCGGGATCGCTCGCGGACGCGGGGTTCCCGGTGGGCGCCGAGGAGATCCTGACGGCGCCCGCGGCCACCGCCGGCCATCTGGCCGGGGCCCGCGTCGCGCTGCTGAACAGCGGGGACATCGGTGCGGATCTGGAGCAGGTCACCCTGGTCGGCGACGCGGACGAGGAGGTCCCGGACGTCGTCCTGCTGGGCGGCGCCGGGCCGGAGTTCGGTTACGAGGCGCTCAACCGCGCCTTCGGGCGGCTCCAGCGGGGCGCGCGGCTGGTCGCCATGCACCGGAACCTGTACTGGCGGACGGACGAGGGACTCCAGCTGGACGCGGGGGCGTTCCTGGCGGGCCTGGAGGCGGCCGCCGGGGTCGAGGCGGAGGTCACCGGCAAGCCGTCGCAGGCGTTCTTCGAGGCGGCCCTCGGACGCCTCGGGGTGGGCGCGGACCAGGCGCTGATGATCGGGGACGATGTCGAGTACGACGTGCTCGCGGCGCAACGGCTCGGCATCACCGGGGTGTTGGTCCGTACGGGCAAGTTCCTGCCTCAGACCCTGGAGCGGGCGAGCGGCACCCCCGACCATGTCCTGGACTCCTTCGCGGACCTCCCGGCCCTGCTGGGGCTAGCGCAGTAGGAGTTGCACTCCGCCCACGACGGTCGCCGCGATCACGAGTTGTTCGAAGAGTCGCTGGTTGATCCTGTTCACAGCCCACTTGCCGAACAACGCGCCGGGCACGACGAACACCGCGAGCGCGGCGTCGAGGAGCAGCGAGCGCCCGTCGATCAGTCCGAGGCCCGCGCTGAACGGCACCTTGGACACGTTCACGATCAGGAAGAAGAAGGCGGAGGTGCCGAGGAAGCCCAGCTTCCGGAACCCCGCCGACAGCAGGTACATCGACATCACCGGGCCGCCCGCGTTGGCGACCATCGTGGTGAACCCGCCGAGCACGCCGTACGAACGGGCTTTGGCGCGGCCCGCCCTGGTGGTCACCGTGTCCGGCGCGTCCCCGGTCCCGCCGTTCTCCCGGCGCCGCCGCCACACCGTCACCCCCGCCATCAGCAGCAGGATCGCGCCGATCGAGGTCCGTACGATCCCGTCGTCGGCCCACACCAGGAACAGGGTGCCGGCCACCACCCCGGCCGCGACGGCCGGGAACAGCCGCCACAGGGTGGGCCAGTGGGCGTGCCGCCGGTAGGTGAGGACGGCGAGCACGTCGCCGGCGATCAGGACGGGCAGCAGGATGCCGGTGGAGGCGCGGGCGGGCAGGACCGCGGCGAAGATCGCGAGGCTGACCGTGTTGGCCCCGCTCACCGCGGTCTTGGAGAAGCCGACGAGGAGGGCCGCGAAGGCGAGCGCCGCGAACCCCCAGCCGGATATGTGCCAGAGCGTCATCGTGTTCATGCGGGGACCGATGCTATGTCCGGACAAGCCCCCGGCGTAAGGACCGTCTCGTCAGGTGGCCCCTGGGATGACCTTCGCGGCCCGCTGGGCCCGTTCCGTCACCGCCCCGCGTACTGCGCCCGCAGTTCCCGCTTGAGCACCTTCATGCTGGGCCCGAGCGGCATGGCGTCCGTGAACTCCACGCGCCGTGGGTACTTGTGCCGGCCGAGGTGCTCCTTCGACCACTCGGTGATCCCGGCGGCGTCGGGGCCGGCGCCCGGGGCCGGTACGACGACGGCGCACACCTCCTCGCCGTGCAGCTCGTCCGGCAGGCCGATGACCGCGACCTGGGCGATGCCGGGGTGCCGCATCAGCACCTCCTCGACCTCCCTGGGGTACACGTTGTAGCCGCCGCGGATGATGACGTCCTTCTTGCGGTCGACGATCATGAGGAAGCCGTCCTCGTCCTTGGTGCCGAGGTCACCGGTGCGGAACCAGCCGTCGACCAGGGCCTCGGCAGTGGCCTCGGGCCGGCCGAGGTAGCCGGAGAAGACGTTGTGGCCGCGGATGACGACCTCGCCGAGCTGCCCGGGCGGCAGCAGCTCGATGCGGCCCTCCACCTCGGCGCGGGCGATCTCCACGTCGACTCCCCACAGCGGGTGGCCGATGGTGCCCGCCTTCGTGCCGAAGACCGGCTGGTTGACGGTGGCCGTCGGCGAGGTCTCCGACAGCCCGTACCCCTCGTAGATCTTCGCCCCGAACGCCTCCTCGAACCGCTCCAGTACGGCGACCGGGAGCGAGGCCCCGCCGGAGACGCACACGCGCAGGGCGGGCAGCGCGCCGGCGTCCCGGGCGGCGGCCGCGAGGGCGACGAACATGGTCGGCACCCCGTGGAAGGTGTTCACACCCTCCTTGACCATCAGCTCGATGGCGCGGGCCGCGTCGAAGCGGGGCAGCAGCACGAGCGTGGCGCCCGCCCGCCAGGTCGAGTTGAGCGAGACCGTCTGGCCGAAGGCGTGGAACAGCGGCAGCGCGCCGAGGGCGGTGTCGTCGGCACGGACGTCGTTGGCGTCGAAGGCGTTCACGGTCGCGTTCATCACGAGGTTGAAGTGGCTGAGCACGGCTCCCTTCGGGACGCCGGTCGTACCGCTCGTGTAGAAGATCACCGCCGGGTCGTCGGCGGCCCGGGTGACGTACGACGGCAGCGGCTCGGCGTCGGCGGCGAGCCGGTCGAACTCCTCGCCGAGCACGGCCACCCGGACGCCGGTGGCCTCGGCGGCGGCCCGGCCGGTCGCCGCCTGGGCCGGGTGGACGAGCAGCAGGGTCGCCGCGCTGTCCGTGAGCACGTGCTCGACCTCGCCGGCCGACAGCAGCAGATGCACGGGGACGACGACTCCGCCCGCCGCGGCGATCGCGTAGTAGGCGACCGGGAACTCGGCGGTGTTGGGGGCCATCAACGCCACCCGGTCGCCCGGTCGTACGCCGAGCCGCGCGAGGGCGCCCGCCCGGGCGAGCGCCCTTCGCCACACCTCGGCGAAGGTGAGCCGCAGCTCGCCCTCGACGAGCGCGGTCTTGTCGGGACGGCGCCGGGCGTTCTCGGCGAGTATGGCGGCGACGGACAGGGTTGCCATGGAGTGCTGCTCCGTTTCCTTGCTGCGGCTCGACTGACCAGATCCCCCGTGGGAAGAGCGCCGGTGCCCCGGCGGGCGACGTTCGCGACGGGGCGGACGTCGCCCGTGGGGGCGCTAGTGCCGCTCGACCAGCACCGCGCTGCCCTGCCCCACGCCCACGCACATGGTCGCCAGGCCCCGCTCGGCGCCGGTGCGCCGCATCCGGTGCAGGAGCGTGGTCAGGATGCGGGCGCCGGAGCAGCCGAGGGGATGGCCGAGGGCGATCGCGCCGCCGGTGGGGTTGACCAGGTCGGGGTCGATGCCCAGCTGGTCGACGCAGGCGAGGGCCTGGGCGGCGAACGCCTCGTTGAACTCGGCCTCCTGCAGGCCGGCGATGTCCCAGCCGGCCCGGGCCAGCGCCTTGCGGGTGGCGGGGACCGGGCCGATGCCCATCACGTCGGGATGGACCCCGGCGGAGGCGCCCGCGACATAGCGGCCCAGGGACTCCAGGCCCAGTTCGTTCAGGGCCTCCTCGCTGACCAGGAGCAGCCCGGCCGCGCCGTCGTTCATCGGCGAGGCGTTGCCGGCGGTGACCGTGCCGCCCGGCCGGAAGACGGGCTTCAGCCGGCCGAGCTTCTCCAGCGAGGTGTCCTCGCGGACGCACTCGTCCTGCTCGACCACGATGCCGTCCGGGCGCTGCACGGGCAGGAGTTCGTCGTCGAAGTGGCCGTTCTTGCGGGCGGCGGCGGCGAGTTGGTGGCTGCGCAGGGCGAAGGCGTCCTGCCGCTCGCGGGAGACGCCGTACCGCTCGGCGACCTCCTCGGCGGTCTCGCCCATGGACAGCAGGCCGTGCAGGTCCTTCATCGCCGGGTTGACCAGGCGCCAGCCGAGCCGGGTGTCGTGGGTCTCGATGCGCTGCGGCAAGGCCTCGTCGGGGCGGGGCAGCACGAAGGGGGCGCGGCTCATGGATTCGGAGCCGCCCGCGATCACGATGTCGGCCTCGCCCGCGGCGATGGTGCGGGCGGCGGTGGTGACCGCCTCCAGGCCGGAGGCGCACAGCCGGTTGACGGTGGCGCCGGGCACGGACTCGGGCAGTCCGGCGAGCAGGGCGGCCATGCGGGCCACGTTGCGGTTGTCCTCGCCGGCCTGGTTGGCCGCGCCCCAGTAGACGTCGTCGATCCGGGCCGGGTCGAGGGCGGGCACGTCGGCCACCAGGTGGCGGATCACGGTGGCCGCCAGGTCGTCGGGGCGGACGCAGGAGAGGGCTCCACGCAGCTTGCCGATGGGGGTGCGGCGGGCGGCCGCGAAGTGGACGGGACGCACGGCTTTCGACTCCTGACCTACGACCGGTCGACGCCACTGTCGACCGGCGGACCACACGGGGACACTTAATTAGCACTGCTAGTTTTGGACTATAGACCTCCGTGCGGCCCCCTGGGAAGATCCCCCGTACCGGCCCCCGCGTCACCCGGAGGAGACATGCGCCACGTCCGCGAGCACACCCTCGACGGCACCCACGGCCCGGTCGCCGTGCGCGAGTGGCCGCACCCCGCGCCGAGGTACCTGGCCCTGGTGGTGCACGGATACGGCGAGCACGCGGGCCGGTACGAGGAGCTGGCCGCCGTACTGACCGGGCACGGGGCGGCCGTGTACGGGCCCGATCACGTCGGCCACGGCAGGTCGGGCGGGGAGCGGGTGCGGATCGAGGACTTCGAGGACGTGGTCACGGACGTGCACGCGGTGGCGGACCTCGCCCGCGCCGCGCACCCCGGCGCGCCGCTCGTCCTGGTCGGCCACTCGATGGGCGGACTGATCGCGGCCCGCTACGCCCAGCGGTACGGCGCCGAGCTGAGCGCGCTGATCCTCTCCGGCCCGGTGATCGGCGCCTGGGAGCTGCCCGGGCGGCTGCTGGCCCTGCCGGAGATCCCGGACACCCCGGTGAGCCCCGCCGCGCTCTCCCGGGACCCGTCTGTCGGCGCCGCCTACGCGGCCGATCCGCTGGTGTGGCACGGGCCGATGAAGCGGCCGACGCTGGAGGCGTTCGTGCGCACCCTGCGGGCCGTCGAGCAGGGTGGTGACATCGGCCCGCTGCCCCTGCTGTGGCTGCACGGGGACGACGACCGGCTGGTGCCGCTGTCCGGCAGCCGGACCGGAGTGGAGCGGCTGGCGGGCTCCCGGCTGACCGAGCGGATCTTCGCCGGGGCCCGGCACGAGGTGTTCCACGAGACGGACAGGAAGGAGGTCTTCGCCGAGCTGATCCGCTTCCTGGACCGGTCACTGCCCCGCTGATCAGCCCTGTTTTGCGCCCCTGGGCACGGGGCACCCGCCCCTTCGGACAGGACCGTACGCATCCGATGAAAGGGGACGGACACGCCATGACGGTGATGAGGAGCACGCTGCCCGAGGAGGCGCTCGGCGTCACCGGGACCGCCCTGCAGGAGACCCTGGTGGACCTGCTCGGCCTGTCGCTGATCGGCAAGCAGGCGCACTGGAACGTCGTGGGCCCGCGGTTCCGGTCGATCCACCTCCAGCTCGACGAGGTGGTGGCGACGGCCCGCGCCCACTCCGACACGGTCGCCGAGCGCGCCGCCGCCCTGGGCGTGTCCCCGGACGGCCGGCCCGAGACCGTCGCCGCGACCTTCGCGCTGCCCGGCACCAAGGACGGCTGGCTGCGCGACACCGAGGTCGTGGAGCTGATGGCGTCGGCGCTCGAAGCGGTCGTCGGACGGCTTCGCGAGCGGATCGCGGCCACGGCCGAGCCCGACCCGGTCACCCAGGACCTCCTGATCTCCGTCACCGCCGACCTGGAGAAGCAGCGCTGGATGTTCCAGGCCGAGAACCACCCGCGCGAGACCGCCTCCAGCTAGCCCGACACCCCCGTACGGAAGGGGAGACCCATGGCCGACTCCCTCGAACTCGAAGCGCTGTGGGGGGACTTCCACCGCGTGGTGAACATGACCTCCGCCGAGCTCGCGGCCTGGCTGCGGGTGCGGGACGCCGAGGAGGAGACCGAGCCGCTGCCCGAACAGGCGGGCACGGAGACCGGACAGCATGTCCTCGCCATCCTCCAGAAGCGCCGCACCGACCTCACCGACGACGACATCCGCGTGATGCACCAGGTCGTCGACACGGTCGGAGACCTGGTGGACATGGCGGACGAGCCGGAACCGGAGACGGCGCCGGAGGACACCCGCCGCCGGCACCAGCTGATGACGCTGGGCCACGATCCGCTCAAGCCGTAGCGATGAACCGCGACGAGAGAGTCCTGCGCGCACTGCTGTCCACGCAGGGGCGGACGTACGCCGAGGAGGCGGGCATCAGGCTGAAGGACACCCCGCAGCCGCTGTACCGGCTGCTCGTCCTGGCCCTGCTGCTCAGCGCCCGGATCCGCGCGTCGGTCGCGGTGGCCACGGCGCAGGCCCTGCACGAGGACCACCTCGACAGCCCGCGCCGCATGGCCGACGCCGACTGGCAGCAGCGGGTGGACGCGCTCGGCCGCGGCGGCTACCGGCGCTACGACGAGCGCACCGCCACTCAACTCGGCGACGGCGCCGAGCTGTTGCTGGACCGCTGGTCGGGCGACCTGCGCCGGCTGCACGAGGAGGCGCACGGCGACACCGGGGAACTCAGGCGGCTGCTCCAGGAGGAGCCGGGCATCGGTCCGGCGGGCGCCGACATCTTCCTGCGCGAGGCCCAGCGGGTCTGGCGCGAGATCGCGCCCTACCTCGACGACAAGGCGCTCTCCGGAGCGGAGCGGCTCGGCCTGCCGAAGGACCCGGACCAGCTCACCGAGCTCGCCGGGAACACCGAACCGGCCGTGCTGGCCGCGGCGTTGGTGCGGGCCGCACTCGACAAGGAGGTGGCCGAAGACTGTCTGCGCCGCGCGGCATGATCGTGTCAGACTGCTGCTCGCATCCCGGCGGGAGTGAAGGAGCAGCGGGTGACGGGGACCGAGCCGGCCGCACAGCACATCGACACCACACGGCCGCATCCGGCCAGGGTGTACGACTGGTTCCTCGGCGGCAAGGACAACTACCCCGTCGACGAGCAACTCGGCCGGCGGATCGCGGCGGTGGACGACGGCGGCGCACTGCGCGCGGCCCGCGCCAACCGGGCCTTCATGCACCGGGCCACGCGCGCACTCGCCGAGGACGGCATCCGCCAGTTCCTGGACATCGGCACCGGCATACCCACCGAGCCGAACCTGCACCGGATCGCGCAGTCGGTGGCGCCCGACGCGCGGGTCGTCTACGTCGACAACGACCCGATCGTGCTGGCCCACGCGGGCGCCCTGCTGCGCGGCACTCCGCAGGGCGTGACGGAGTACGTGCAGGCCGACGCCCGCGATCCGCGGACCATCCTCGAACAGGCCGCTCACACCCTGGACTTCGGGCGTCCGGTGGCCCTCTCCCTGATCGCGCTGCTGCACTTCGTCGCCGACGAGGACGGCGCCCACGAGGTGGTGGCGACACTGGTCGACGCGCTCGCACCGGGCAGCTGCCTGGTGCTGTCGATGATGACGGCCGACTTCGAGCCGGAGAACGTGCACAAGGGCATCGCCGCGTACGCCGCCGGCGGGGTGACCCTGGTCGCACGGTCCCGGGACGAGGTGGCCGCCTTCTTCGAGGGACTGGACCTGCTGGAGCCGGGCGTCGTCCCGGTCGACGGCTGGCGCACCGGACAGCCCCCGGCCGGCGCCGGACCGGTCTCGCTGTACGGCGCGGTGGGCCGCAAGCCCTGACGCGGCCGTACGGCCGGGCGTGCGCCCGGCGCCGGGCAGCCGGTCACAGGCCGAGCACGCGGGAGATCGTCCGCAGCACGCCGTTGTCGTTGTTGGACGGGGCGAGGTGGCGGGCCCGGCGGAGGACCTCCGGGTGGGCGTTGGCCATGGCGAAGGACCAGTCGGCGGCGGCCAGCATCTCCAGGTCGTTGAGGTAGTCGCCGAAGACCATGGTCTGCGCGGGCGTGATGCCGAGCGCCCGCTGCAGGCCGCGCAGTGCGGTGCCCTTGTCGGCGGTGCGGTTCATGACGTCCACCCAGTGCTCGCCGGAGACGACGACCTTGTGGGTGGCGGCGAGGTCCCGCAGCGCCGGCGCGGTGGTGTGCTCGGCGGAACCGAAGTCGAACAGCGCGACCTTGATCACGTCGTCGTCGACGGCGGTGACGTCCTCGACCACCCGGTGCTCGACGTAGTAGTGGCGGACCTCGGCCAGGAACGCCTCGTCGGTGCGCTCGACGTACGCGGACCGCTTGCCGCAGACGACGGCGCCCACGTCGGCCCCGTCCGCGACCAGCCGCCGTACCGTCCGGGCGACCCCCGCGGCGACGGACTTCTCCAGCGGGTCGGAGCTCAGCTCCACGCCGTCGCGGACCACGTACGTGCCGTTCTCCGCGATGAACACCATGCCCTCGGCGACCTCGGCGAACTGCCGGGCCAGCGTGGCGTACTGGCGGCCGCTCGCCGGGCTGAACAGCACACCGCGGCGGCGTAGTTCGGCGAGCATCGGCCACAGTCCGGCGGGGATCCGCTTGGCGTCGTCCAGCAGCGTGCCGTCCATGTCGGTGACGATCAGCCGGATGTCGGCGGGGCCCGCGGACGGTCCGGCGGTGTCGAGGAGGGGCGTGGGCGTGACGGGCATGTCCTGCTTCCGGTCGGGGACGGCGTACCGGTCCAGTGTTCCTCATGGACCGGTACGTCCCGGAGCCGGTTCCCCGTGGACCGAAACATTCCGAAAACGGCATTCACGGAATGAAACGTTCCGGAGCCGCCCCGAACCGCCCGCGCTGTGCGTTTCCCGGGACAGCGCGATCACCGGGCGGCACAATGACGGCGGAGGACCGCGAGCGTCAGAAGGGCGGCGACGTGACCGAGGGGCACACCCCGACGGCCGGACCGGAGAAGCTGGACACCTCCGTGGCGCACAACGCCCGGGTGTGGAACTACTGGATCGGCGGCAAGGACAACTACGAGGTCGACCAGCGGGTCGGTGAGCACGTCGCCGGGATGTTCCCGGTGATCCGGGCGGTGGCCCGCGCGGACCGGGCGTTCCTGGCCCGGGCGGTGCGGTTCCTGGCCGCCGAGCGCGGGATACGGCAGTTCCTGGACGTCGGCACCGGCCTGCCGACCGTGGAGAACACCCACGAGATCGCGCAGCGGATCGCGCCCGAGTCCCGGATCGTGTACGTCGACAACGACCCGATCGTGCTGGTGCACGCCCGCTCGCTGCTCACGAGCTCTCCCGAGGGCGTCACCGACTACATCGACGCCGATGTGCACGACCCGGACGCCATCGTGCAGCGCGCCGCCGAGACCCTGGACCTGACCCGGCCGGTCGCCCTGATGATGCTGGGCATCCTGAACTTCGTGCTGGACACCGGCGAGGCCCGGGACATCGTGCGGCGGCTGCTGGCGGCGCTGCCCCCGGGCAGCCACCTCGTACTCACCCACCCGACCCACGACGCCGACGTGGGCGGTGAGGGCAACCGGGCCGCGATGGAGTTCTGGAACGCCAACGCCACCCCGCCGATCACCGCCCGCAGCCGCGCGGAGATCGCCGGGTTCCTCGACGGCCTGGAGCTGGTCGAGCCGGGCCTGGTGCCCTGCTCGCAGTGGCGCACCGGTGCGGAGCCCGCCGCCGCGGTGCCGCAGTTCGGCGCCGTGGCCGTGAAACCCTGACGCCGGTCCGGGCGGCGGCCGACGCCGAGCAGGACGAAAGCACGGACCGGTGCCGCGCAGGAGGTGCGGGCCGTGGCGGCGGGCTTCACCGAGGAGGACGTATGGCCGAGGAGGACGTATGACCACCCTTGCCGACCCCGTGCCCGGCGGGCGTCCGGAGGATCTGCGCCGGGTCGCGGGACTCACCGCCGACCTCGCCGCGCGGGGCGTGCGCGGGATCGTGCTGGCCTATGTGGACACCGCGGGTGTCTGCCGGGTGAAGACCATCCCGACGGCGCGGCTGGCGGCGGCCGTGTCCTGGGGTGTCGGCATGTCCCCGGTGTTCGACACCTTCCTGGCGGACGACTCGATCGTCACCACCGACGTCCTCGGCTCCCCGGACGGCGACCTCAGGCTCTATCCGGACCTGGACCGGCTGGTGGAACTGGCCGGGCAGCCGGGCTGGGCGTGGGCGCCGGTGGACCGGATCACCCAGGAGGGCGCCCGGCACCCCGGCTGTGCCCGGACCTTTCTGCGCCGGATCGTCGCGGGCGCCGAGGAGCGGCACGGCCTCGCCTTCAAGGCGGCGATCGAGGTGGAGTGGGCGGTCGGGCTCGGTTCGGCACCGGCCGGGGAGTTCGTGCCGGCGGTGTCCGGCCCGGCGTACGGCGCGATCCGGCAGGTCGAGCTGAGCGACTACACCGCCGATCTGCTGGCCGCGCTCGCCGCGCAGGACGTGCCCGTCGACCAGCTCCATCCCGAGTACGCGGCCGGGCAGTTCGAGGTCTCGGCGGGCGCGCTGGACCCGGTGGCCGCGGCCGACCGCAGCGTGCTGGTCCGGCAGACGATCCGGGCGGTCGCGCAGCGGCACGGCCTCAGGGTGTCGTTCTCGCCCGCGGTGTCCGCCGAGGGCGTCGGCAACGGCGGCCATCTGCACCTGTCCTGCTGGCGCGAGGGCGTGAACCTGCACGCGGGCGGGGAGCGCCGCCACGGCATGACGCCGGAGGCGGAGTCCTTCGCGGCCGGGATCCTGGCCCGGCTGCCCGCACTGACGGCCGTCACGGCGCCGAGCCCCGCCAGCTATCTGCGGCTCAAACCCTCCCAGTGGGCGGGAGTGTTCACCGCCTGGGGCCGGGAGACCCGGGAGGCCGCGCTGCGGGTGATCACCGGCTCGGCGGGTCGCCGGGAGCAGGAGGCCAACCTGGAGGTGAAACCGGTCGACCTGGCCGCCAACCCCTACCTCGCCCTCGGCTGTGTCATCGCCGCCGGCCTGGACGGGATCGACGCCTCCCTCGCCCTCCCGGACGAGATCACCGGCGATCCGGCCCGGTACGGCCCGGACGAGGCGGCGGCGCTCGGCGTACGGCGGCTGCCCGAGTCGCTGCCCCAGGCCGCCCGGGAGTTCCAGGCGGACGAGGTGCTGCGGGCGGCGCTTGGCCCGGTGCTCGCGGACGCGGTGACCGCCGTACGGCTCGGCGAGGCGGCGGCCGTCGAGGGCCTGGACGACGCGCGGGTGGCGGCGGCCTACCGCTGGGTGTACTGACCATGGCCACGCCGGGAGCGGTCCACGAGGCCCTCGCCGGGCTGGAGTTGGTGGACCATCACTGCCACGGCGCGGTGACGTCCGGCCTCACGCCCGAGGAGCTGGCCTCGCTGCTGACCGAGGGCGAGGCCTGGCCCGGCGTCTCGCCCTTCGACACCCCGGCCGGCGTCGCCGTACGCCGGCACTGCGCGCCCCTGCTGGACCTGCCCCGGCACGCACCGCCGGCCGACTACGCGACCCGCCGCGCGGAGCTGGGCCCGCAGGAGGTCAACCGCCGCTTCCTGCGGGCCGCTGGGGCCGGGGCGTTCCTGGTGGACACCGGCTACGCCCCGCACCCGCTCACCTCCCCCGCCGAGCTGGCGGCGGCCTCCGGTGCCGCCGCCTTCGAGGTCGTACGCCTGGAGCAGGTGGCGGAGACGGTGGCCGCGCGGGGCGTCGAGCCGGACGAGTACGCGGCCCGCTTCCGTGCCGCCGCCGAGGAGGCGGTACGGCGGCCGGGCGTGGTGGCGGTGAAGTCGGTGGCCGCCTACCGCACCGGCTTCGCCCTGGACCCGGCGCGCCCGGCGCACGCCGAGGTGACCGGGGCCGCCCGGCGCTGGCTCGCGGCGGCGGCGCCGGAGGGGGGCGGGACCCGGCTCACCGACCCGGTGCTGGTGCGGCACCTGCTGTGGACCGCCGTCGACCTCGGCCTGCCGCTGCAGCTGCACACCGGCTTCGGCGACGCCGACCTGCGCCTGCACCACGCCGACCCGGCCCTGCTGACCGACTGGCTGCGGCTGGTCTCCGGCGCGGTCCCGGTACTGCTGCTGCACTGCTGGCCGTACCACCGCCAGGCCGCCTATCTGGCCGCGGTGTTCGAGCGGGTGTACCTGGACGTGGGCCTCGCCCTGCACCACACGGGCCCGGCCCGCTGCCGGGCGGTGCTGGAGGAGGCGCTGGAGATCACCCCGTTCCGCAAACTGCTGTACAGCTCCGACGCCTACGGCCTGGCCGAATTCCATCACCTCGGCGCCCTGTGCTTCCGCCAGGGGCTCGCCGGTCTGCTGCAGGCTCGTGTCGACGCCGACGAGCTGAGCCTGCCCGACGCCCTGCGGATCGCCGCCTGGACCGGCCGCGACAACGCCCTGCGCCTCTACGGACCCCACGGACTCCAGGGACTCCACGGACTCTTCGGACCGCCCGTATCCGACCCGGCCCGCGATCCCAGCGGGGGCCCCACCCGGAAAGTATGATCAAGCAATGTCTGACATGACCGAGACGACGCCCGGCTGGCTGACCACGGACGAGCTGGAAATGGCCAGGGCCCGGATGCCGATCCTGTACGTCGAGGCCGTGCCCGTGCGCGTGGACGACAGCGGCGAAGTGACCAGCATCGGACTGCTGCTGCGGATCGGCCCGGACGGGACGGTCAGCCGGACCCTGGTCTCCGGCCGCGTCCTGCACCACGAGCGGGTCCGCGACGCCCTGCTGCGCCACCTGGAGAAGGACCTCGGCCCGGTGGCGCTCCCCCGTGTGCCCGCCTCCCTGCAGCCGTTCACGGTGGCGGAGTACTTCCCGACGGCGGGCATCACGCCGTACCACGACCCGCGCCAGCACGCGGTGTCCCTCGCCTACATCGTCCCGGTCACCGGCGACTGCCGCCCCCGGCAGGACGCGCTGGACCTGGTCTGGTTCAGCCCGCAGGAGGCCGCCTCCCCGGCGGTGCAGAGCGAGATGCCGGGCGGGCACGGGGTGCTGCTGAAGCAGGCGCTCGCGCACGTGGGTCTGGCCTTCTGACGACGGCGGCCGCCTGACCTGCCTGTCTATCAGGCCGGTCAGGCCGTCGACCAGGGGTTTCCCCGTTGCGTTCAGGTTGCGTTCAGGTCCGCGGCGGCCCGTGGCAACAGCTGCACCAGAAGCCCCAAAACAATGGCAAAGAGGGCTGGGGGAAGATCAGTTGGGCGTGCGAAGGTGCGGGCCATGAGCACAGAGCACGTCCTGGAGGACCGGCCCCGCGGTCGCGCACGCGCGCGCATACGTGAGAGCGCGAACAAGGTGCCGGAGGTCACCGTCTACTTCTGGATCATCAAGGTCCTCACCACCGGCATGGGCGAGACCGCGTCCGACTTCCTCGCCCATCTGCTGGGCCCGATCCCGGCGGTCGGCCTCGGCGGACTGGCGTTCGCCGCCTCGCTCGTGCTGCAGTTCGCGGTCCGCCGGTACGTGGCCTGGATCTACTGGACGGCGATCGTGATGGTCAGCGTGTTCGGCACGATGGCCGCGGACGTGCTCCACGTCGGTCTCGGCGTCCCGTACACCCTGTCCACCCCGCTGTTCATGATCGCCCTGGCCGCCGTCTTCGCCCTCTGGTACACGACCGAGCGCACCCTGTCCATCCACTCCATCCGCACCCGGCGCCGCGAGTTCTTCTACTGGGCGGCCGTCCTCGCCACCTTCGCCCTGGGCACCGCCGCGGGTGACCTCACCGCGACGATCGGCCTCGGCTACCTGGGCTCGGGCATCCTGTTCGCCGTGGCGATCTGCGTCCCGGCCGTCGCCCACCGCGCCGGCCTGCTGGGCGCGGTGACCGCGTTCTGGACGGCGTACGTCATCACCCGCCCGCTCGGCGCCTCCTTCGCCGACTGGATGGCCGTGAGCAAGGCGGACGGCCTGGGCTGGGGCCTGGGTCCGGTTACGCTGGCCTGGACGGTGGCGATCGTCGGCTTCGTGGCCTACCTGGCGCTCTCCCGACGGGACACCGAGCCGACGCTGTGACCCCGGCGGAGGGGGCTCGCCCAGCCGCCGACCCTGCGCTGACCTTCCGCAGCTCCGTCCCCGCACATACCGGCGACGGAGCTGCGGAACCGTACGGAGTCCGACGGGACTTTCCGCCGTACATGTCCGCTGTGCGACACATCGGGCCAGATGGTCCACAATCAGAGACGACGCAGCGATGGCCGTCGGCCCCGAGGGTGATCGGGGTCGTGGAAGGAGGCCGCGATGCAGCGCTCGAGTCAAGGGGCCTCCGGGGTGGTCCGCTGTGACCGGCCCGCAGCCCCGGCGACGACCGGGACCGGCCGTCGGACCACTGGGCGCCGGTGATGGCGGGGGCGAGGCAGGGCAGACAGCTGTGGCATCCGCACGCCCCCGACCTGCACGAACGTCTGCGGTCCGAGCTGAGCCGGATCGACGAGCAGCTGCGCGCCCTGCTGTCCTCCATGGACCGGCTGCAGGGCCTGCTGGACGCGGTGCTGGCCATCAGCCGTGAGGTGGAACTGCCCGCGGTGCTGCACCGTATCGTGACGACCGCCATGGACCTGGTCGGCGCCCGCTACGGAGCCCTGGGCGTGCTCGACGAGTCCGGAGAACGCCTGGAGCAGTTCATCGCGGACGGTCTGACCGAGCGGGAACGCGAGGCTCTGGCCGAGGTCGGACTGCCCCGCGGTCTGGGCGTCCTCGGCCACCTGATCCGCTACCCCGAGCCGCTGCGGATCGACGACATCCCGGCCCATCCCTCCTCCGCCGGATTCCCGTCCGGCCACCCGCAGATGCACAGCCTGCTCGGCGTCGCCATCAGCGTGCGCGGCGAGATCTACGGCGACCTCTACCTCTCCGAGCGGAACGACGGACAGCCCTTCGACGCACACGACGAGAACATCGTCGTCGCCCTGGCCGGCGCCGCCGGCATCGCGATCGAGAACGTCCGCCTGTTCGAACGGATCCGCGTCGGAGCCGAGCAGTTCCAGCGGCTGCTGCTGCCCACGCTGCCCGACCTGCGGCCGTTCACCGCCGCCGCCGTCTACCAGCCCGCCGCCGAGCCCAGTCAGCTCGGCGGGGACTGGTACGACGCCATCCCGCTGCCCGACGGGGTCGTGGCGGTCGTCATCGGGGACGTGGCCGGCCACGATCTGCAGGCCGCGGCAGCCATGGCCGCCACCCGCAACATGCTGCGCGCGCTCGTGTTCGACCAGAACAATCCGCCCGGCGCGGTCCTCGCCCGGCTCGACCGGATCCTGGAGTCGGTCACGAACCACCGCGTCACGACCACCACCCTGGCCCGCATCGAACCGGAGGAGCCGGGCTGGCGACTCCGCTGGAGCACCGCGGGTCACGTGCCGCCGCTGCTGCTCACCCGTGAGCACCACGTGGCCTATCTGCTCGGCGAGCCCGGGCTGCCGCTCGGTGTCGACACCGGGCAGCCCCGCCCGGACCACTCCCGCTTCCTGCCCCCGGAGGCCACCGTCGTCTTCTTCACCGACGGGCTGATCGAGCACCCCGAGCACGCCGTGGACGCGAGCCTGCGCGAACTCGCCGGTCTCGCCGCGGTCCATGCCGCCCTCCCCCTGCCGGATTTCGTCCAGGCACTCGCCGATCACCACCCCAGCGACGGTCACGACGACATGGCCATCCTCGCCGTGCGCACCCCGCCCGCCTGACCTCCGGGTCCCCGCGGTCGTGGCCGCGTCCGGGCCGGCCTGCCTGCCAGCCTGCCTGCCTGCCAGCCTGCCTGCCTGCCTGCCTGCCTGCCTGCCTGCCTGCCTGCCGTGGAGGATCCGGGAGATCCGGCGGATGATGGGGTGGTTCGGATGTTGTATTCGGATGCCGGGTTCGGGTGCCGGGTTGGGGTGCCGGGTTCGCATCTCGGTCCGCGTCTCGGGTGCGCATCTCGGTCCGCGTCCCGGGTTCGTATCTCGGTTCGCGTCTCGGGTTCGCATCTCGGTTCGGGGCGATGGCGAAGCGGAGGTCGCCCGATGGCTGTCGCGCGGCGTCAAGGGCTCCGGCGCAGTGGTACGGCCGCCCTGGAGATCTGTGCCATCGCCGCTCTGTACTACGGCTCGGCCAGGCTGGGTCTGCTCCAGCAGCTGGTGCGCGGCCAGGTCACCCCGCTGTGGCCGCCGAGCGGTATCGCGGTGGCGAGCCTGCTCCTGCGCGGCCCACGGGTCTGGCCGGGCATCGCGCTCGGCGCGTTCCTGGTCAACATCTCGCTGGGGCCGTCGCTCCCGGCCGTGCTCGCCATCGCGGCGGGGAACACCCTCGCGCCGGCCTGCTCCTACCTGTTGCTCCGCCGTGCCGGCTTCCGCACGGAACTGGACCGGCTGCGGGACGCCCTCGCCCTGGTCTTCCTCGGCGGGTTCACGGGGATGCTGGTCAGCGCGACGATGGGCAGCGGGACCCTGGCCCTCGCCGGGGCGCTGCGCCCCGGCGACTTCTGGCCGACCTGGTCGGTCTGGTGGACCGGCGACGCGATGGGCGTCCTGGTGGTCACGCCGGTTCTGCTCGCGCTGCGCTCGGCGTGCCGGCCGCGGCACGCGCGGCCGTCCCGGTACGCGGAGGCTCTGCTGCTCGCGGCGGCCACGGCCGGCGTCGGATTCCTCGTGGCCGGTCACGCGCCCCTGCTGTTCCTCGGTTTCCCGCTGCTGACCTGGGCGGCCTTCCGGTTCCAACTGGCCGGGGCCGCGCCCTGCGCGCTGGCCGTGTCGACCTTCGCGATCATCGCCGGTGCCGAGCGATCGGGTCCGTTCGCCGGGCACGACCTGCTCACCAGGATGATCACCCTGCAGGCCTTCAACGGTTCCGCCGCGCTGACCGCGCTACTGCTCGCGGCGGTCGTCAGCGAGCGGAACCAGACCCAGCGGGAGATCGCACGGGCCTGCGGGCAGCTCGCCGGGATGGCGGCCAGGATCGCGGCCGGTGACCACCGTCCGGTACTCCCCATCGCGGAGAAGGAGGACGACAAGGAGGACGAGAAGGATGCGGAGAAGGCGGAGGGAGGGCAAGAGGGGCACGAGAGGGCGGCCGAGGACCGGCGGACATGGCAAAAGGCCGTCTCCTCATCCCTGAGGAAACGGCCTCCGACCGGCTGAAAAGCTGGTCGGGACGACAGGATTTGAACCTGCGACCCCTTGACCCCCAGTCAAGTGCGCTACCAAGCTGCGCCACGTCCCGGTGCCGTTTGACCTGGGGTTTCCCCGGTCGAAACGCGCAGGGAAACAATACCGCACTCCGCTCGGTGATCGCGCACCGGTTTTCCGGTTGACCTCAAGCTTGGTTGAGGTTGCACGATCGTCGGCATGACGATCACAGCGGACGAGAGCCGCACCTACGGCTACAACGACCTGCCCGGCCTGATGAGCCTGATGACCGGCGACGAGAAGCACGGACCGGCGGCCACCTCCACCCTCGACGTGCTGTGGGTGCTCTACGACCGGGTGCTCCGGGTGACGCCGGAGCGGCGGGACGACCCGGCCCGGGACCGGTTCCTGCTGAGCAAGGGGCACGGGCCGATGGCGTACTACGCGGTCCTGGCCGCGAAGGGGTTCGTGCCGGTGGACTGGCTGCCCGGGTTCGGGTCGTACGACTCCCCGCTCGGGCACCACCCGGACCGGGTCCTGGTGCCGGGCGCCGAGATCGGCAGCGGCTCGCTGGGGCACGGGCTGCCGATCGCGGTGGGCAGCGCGCTGGGGCTGCGGGCGCAGGGACTGCACGATCCGGCGGTCTGGGTGCTGATCGGCGACGCCGAGCTGGACGAGGGCAGCAACCACGAGGCGATCGCCTTCGCCGGGCCCGCCGGCCTGGAGCGGCTGCACACCGTCGTGGTCGACAACTCCTCCGCCAGTCACGCCCGGCCCGGCGGGATCGCCGCCCGGTTCGAGGCGGCCGGCTGGTCGGCGGTGACCGTCGACGGGCGCGACCACGAGGCGCTGCACGCCGCGTTCACCGCGCCGCATCCCGGGCGGCCGCACGTGCTCGTGGCCCGCGTCGAGCCGAAGAACGCCTGAGTCCCGTCTCCCTGATCCCGCCTCCTGGAAAGGCACACCCCGATGGACACCATGCGTGACCGTTTCGCCCCCGTCGTCTCCCGGCTGCTGGACGAGGATCCGCGCGTCGCGGTGGTCCTCGCCGAGATCGGCAAGGACGGCTTCCGCGAGGCCATGGCCCGGCATCCCGACCGGGTCGTCAACGTCGGCATCCGCGAGCAGCTGCTGGTCGGGGCGGCGGCGGGGCTGGCGCTCACCGGGCTGCGGCCCGTGGTGCACACCTTCGCCAGCTTCCTCGTGGAGCGGCCGTTCGAGCAGGTCAAACTGGATCTCGGGCACCAGGACACCGGGGCGGTGCTGGTGAGCGCGGCCGCCTCCTTCGACTGGCCGGCCGGCGGCTACACCCACATGGCCCCGGGCGATGTGGCGCTCCTCGACACGCTGGACGGCTGGACCGTGCATGTGCCCGGACACCCGGACGAGGCCGAGACACTGCTGCACCACGCGGTCTCCGCCGGCGACGACAAGGTGTACGTACGGCTGTCCGTGCAGGCCAACCGGCAGGGACGGCTGATCGACGGCGAGCACGTCGTCACGGTCCGCGAGGGCCGCCGGGGTGTGGTGCTCGCCGTGGGCCCGGTGCTGGACCAGGTCCTCGCCGCCACGGAGGGCCTGGACGTGACCGTCCTGTACGCGACGACCGTACGGCCCTTCGACGCGGCCGGGCTGCGCCGGGCCACGGAGGCGGCGGGCACCGATGTCGTGCTCGTCGAGCCGTATCTCGCGGGCACGTCGACGGCCGCGGTGAGCGAGGCCCTCTCGGACGTGCCGCACCGGGTCCTCGGTCTCGGCGTCGGCCGCCGCGAGCTGCGCCGCTACGGGACGATCGAGGAGCACGTGGCCGCGCACGGGCTGGACGCGGTGAGCTTGAGGGAGCGGATCGGCGGGTTCGTGGCGCCCACCCGTCGGGCCAGTTGAGCGCCGCGCGCGACTGCGGGTGCATGGGGGCTGGTCGCGCAGTTCCCCGCGCCCCTTTGGGGCGCTCATCGCCGTCGTAGCCTGCGGGCAGTCGTGCCGCTGGGGCGGCACGGGTGGGCGCAGGCGGCACCCCGCAAGCGCGGGCAAGCGACCCGGCCCCTGGGCCGGCACCAACGCAGGGCACCTGCACGCACCCGGCGCTCACTTCGGGACCGCGTCCGCCCGGACCAGGTCCCGTATCGCCGGTACCGCCAGCAGCGCCAGCGCCACCGCCAGGCTGGTCGCCGCGGAGACCAGCAGGACGTGGCCGGCACCGAGCGCACCGGCCGCCGGACCCGCGAGGGCCTGGCCGACCGGCATCAGGGCGAGGGAGCCTGCGACGTCGTAGGCGTGGATGCGGTTGAGGACGTCCGGCGGGACCTGTGTCTGCACGCTGGTCGCCCACATCACGCCCCAGAACGACATCCCGGCGCCGGCCACGGCCGCTCCCGTCGCCATCGCCGGCACACCGAGCCCGGCGCCGACGGCCGCGGGGAAACCGAAGAAGGCGAACAGGGACAGCGCTCCGGCGCGGAGCATACGGCGCGGCCGCAGCCGGAGCGCGAGCAGGCCGCCGGCCACCGTGCCCGCGCCGAGGGCGGAGTTGACCAGGCCGTAGGCGCGCGGGCCGTGCCGCTGGACGACCTCGGTGGCGACGAGCGGGACGGTCGGGCCCCAGACCGCGATCATGTACAGGCACCACACGGCGATCACGGCCCACAGCCAGGTCCGGGATCTGAACTCCCGCCAGCCCTGGACCAGATCGGCCCGGAAGGCACGCATCCCCCGGCCGGTGGCGGCACGGGTGCCCTCGGGCAGCGGGGGCAGCCGGAGCAGCAGCAGACACAGGGCGCTCGTCGCGTAGGTGGCGGCGTGCGCGGCGAACACCGCGCCGGGCGAGGCGAGGCCGACCAGCACACCGGCGACGGCCGGACCGGCGAGCTGGGCGGCGGACTCGGCGATGCGGATCGCGCCGTTGGCGCCCTGGACGTCGGCGGCCAGCCGGGGCACCGTACTGGCCACGCCCGGCTGGAAGACCGCGCCCGCGGCGCCGCCCACGAAACCGATCGCGCAGATCTGCCACAGCACCACATGCCCGGCGAAGAACAGGCCCGCGGCGAGGGACTGGGTGACGAGCCGGACGAGGTCGGCGCCGATCATCAGCCTGCGGGTGCTGAACCGGTCGGCGACGACCCCGCCGAAGACGACGAGACCGGCGAACGCCGCCGCCGTCGAAGCCATCGCGAGGCCGACCGCGCCCGCGCCGTATCCGTGCTGGAGCAGGCCGGCGGCGAGGGCCACGGGCAGCATGGTGTCGCCGAGGCGGGCGACGGCCCGGGCCACGAAGAACAGGGCGAAGTCCCGTGACCAGACGGCCCGCCGGCCGGCCCCGGCCCGGTCCGTCGCCCGGGTGGTGGTGTCGCGCCGTGCGTCCGTTCCCGTCATCGCGGATGCTCCCTCCCCGCCGCCCCCAGCGGTGCCGTGCCCGTCTGCGCCGCGCGGGATCATGCCACGCCCGGCTCGCGCGCACCGGGCACTTTCACGCTCCGGGCGGCAGCCCCAACTCGGGGTGGGCGTCGAGGAGTCGGGGCGGTGCGGCCTGCCGCCAGGAGTCGGCGAGGATGTCCCCCAGCTCGTCGTCGTCCTCCAGCGCGGCGAGTCTCGCTCTGACCCACGCGAACTGGGCCTCGTGGTCGGCGATCCAGAACTTCCCCGGCTCGGCCAGCACCAGTTCGTCGCGCTCCTCCTTGGGGCAGCGCACGGCGATGGACGTCTCGTCCTCGGGCAGGGTCGCGAACATCTTCCCGGCCACCCGGAACGTGGGCATGCTCCAGGCGGTCTTCTCCGTGGTCTCCGGCAGGGAGAGGGCGATACGGCGTACGTCTTCGGCATCCGGCATGCAACGCACCGTAGCCCCTGCCACTGACAGTCACCCGGCCGGCGGCTCCAGCCGCTTGTAATACAGGGTCGTCGGGCGCAGCTCGCCTGCGGGACTCTCCGCGTAGTCCGGGATGACACCGGCCTGGGTCCAGCCGGCCGACCGGTAGAGCTGCTCGGCGGCGCTGCCGGTCTCGGTGTCGAGGTGGAGCAGGGTGATGCCCGCGGCAGCGGCGGCTTGCTCGGCGGTGGTGAGGAGGCGGCGGCCGAGTCCCCGCCCGCGCGCGGAGCGGTGCACCATCAGCTTCACCAGCTCCGCGCGGTGACGGCTGTTCGGCTTGTCGGGGTAGGCCAGGCTCACGGTTCCGGCCGGGCGGCCGGTGCCGTCGAGTGCCGCCCAGACGGCGAGCCGGCCCGCCGCCGTCACCTCGGCCCGCTCCCGCCACCATTCGGCGGCCTCTGCGTGCGTGAGCGCCGCGAGGAAGCCGACCGAGGCACCACCGGCCACGGTGTCGGTCAGCAGATCCGCCAACTCCCCTGCCCGACGCCGTACGTGCGCGGCGTTCCAGCGCTCCACCCTCACGGCCGCACCACCGCCAGCACATACCGTGCCTCGACGGGTCCGGCACAGCGGAACCGGGTCGGCCCGAAGACGCGCATCCGCAGGCAGTCCCCGGGGTCCAGGTGGTGGAGCTGCTCCCCGTCGGTCACCTCCAGGGCGCCGTCGAGCACCCACAGGTGCTGTTCCAGGCCGGTCACGGGCGGGCGGTCGTAGGCGATGTCCGCCCCCGGTGCGAGCCGGCCCTCGACCAGTTCGCCGCGCAGCCCGGCGTGCGGCGGGGACACGGACCGCCGGACGAATCCGGAGCCGCGGTCCTGCCAGATCCGCTGGTCGGCCGCCCGGACCAGCGGCGCGGGTGCCGCCTCGACCTCGCTGAGCAGCTGGGACATGGTGCGGCCGTAGACATGGCAGAGCCGGTTCAGTAGGGAGGCGGTGGGGCTGATCTCCGCGCGCTCGGCGCGCGACAGGGTGGACCGGCTCACCCCGCTGCGCTCGGCCAGCTCCCCGAGCGACCAGCCGTGCTGGGCGCGCAGCTCGCTGAGGCGGGCGCCGAGCCGGGCGTCGACGGGCTCAGGGACCGATCCTGCCTCAGCGTGTCTCATATCAGGGATGCTATCCCGAATATGAGACGACATCCAGATCGCGGCGCCCCGGCGGCGGTCGGCGAGGGTGCGCCGGGTGGAGTCGTAGCAGCGGCGCGACGGCCGGCTCCCTACGCCCGGGCCGCCTCCCGGAGGGCGTCCAGCACCGGGCGGATCAGCGGGTGGCCCTCGGCGCCGCGCCGTACGGCGGCGAAGACGCGGCGCGTGGGGGCCACGCCGTCGACGGGGCGTACGACGACGCCGGTGAGGTCCATGCCGTTCAGCGCGGAGCGCGGTACGAGGGCCACGCCCGCGCCGGCCGAGGCGAGGGCGACGACGGCGCGGAAGTCGTCGGAGGAGTGTTCCAGGCGGGGCTGGAAGCCGGCGCTCTCGCAGGCGAGGACGACTACGTCGTGGCAGGGATTGCCCGGGTACGGGCCGATCCAGGGGTCCTTGGCCAGCTCGGCCAGGGGCACCTCGGGGGCGTCCGCCAGGCGGTGGCCGACGGGTACGACCGCGTCGAACGGCTCGGCGTAGAGCGGGACATGGGTGAGCCGGGGGTCGTCGGCGGACGGCGCGCCCCGGTACTCCACGGCCACCGCCGCGTCGACCTGCCGGTCCAGCACCATGGGCAGGCTGGCGTCGCCCTCGGCGTCCTGGACGCGGATGCGGATGCCGGGCGCGGTGTCCGCGAGCCGGGCCACCGCCGGGGCCACCACCTGGGCGATGCCGGTGGCGAAGGCGGCCACGGTGACCGTGCCCGCCGCGCCCGAGCCGTAGGCCGCCAGCTCGGCCTCGGCCCGCTCCAGCTGAGCGAGGACCGCGTTGGTGTGGCTGAGCAGGATCTCGCCGGCCGGGGTGAGCCGTACGCCCTTGGCGCTGCGCTCGACCAGGCGGTGGCCGGTCTCCTGCTCCAGGGCCGTGAGCTGCTGGGACACCGCCGACGGCGTGAGGTACAGCGCGGCGGCCGCCGCGGTGACCGTGCGGTGGTCGGCCACCGCACGGAGGATGTGGAGCCGCCGTGCCTCGATCATGCCGTCAATTATCCCAGGCCGTATGCGCTGGTCAGGCCGCCAGCTCGGCCCGGGCGGCGACGAAGGCGTCGACCGCGCGGTTGACGTCGTCCGTGGAGTGCGCGGCGGACAGCTGGACGCGGATACGGGCCTGGCCCTGCGGGACGACCGGGTAGGAGAAGCCGATCACGTACACGCCCCGCTCCAGCAGCAGCTCGGCCATGCGGCCCGCCTTCGCCGCGTCGCCGATCATCACGGGCGCGATGGCGTGGTCGCCGGGGAGGATGTCGAAGCCCTCCTCGGTCATGCGGCGGCGGAACAGCGCGGTGTTCTCGTTCAGCCGGACCCTCAGGTCGTCGGCGGACTCCAGCAGGTCGAGGACCTTCAGGGAGGCGGCGGCGATCACCGGGGCCAGCGTGTTGGAGAACAGGTACGGGCGTGAGCGCTGGCGCAGCAGGGCGACGATCTCGGCGCGGGCGGCGACATAGCCGCCGGAGGCACCGCCGAGGGCCTTGCCGAGGGTGCCGGTGATGATGTCGACGCGGTCCATGACGCCGTGCAGCTCGGGCGTGCCGCGGCCGGTGGGGCCGACGAAGCCGACGGCGTGCGAGTCGTCGACCATGACCATCGCGTCGTAGCGGTCGGCGAGGTCACAGATCTCGCGCAGGGGCGCCACATAGCCGTCCATCGAGAAGACGCCGTCGGTGACGATCAGCCGGCGCCGCGCGTCGGACGCCTCCTTCAGCTTCGCCTCCAGGTCGGCGAGGTCGCGGTTGGCGTAGCGGTGGCGGCGGGCCTTGGACAGGCGGATGCCGTCGATGATGGAGGCGTGGTTGAGGGCGTCGGAGATCACCGCGTCCTCCTCGCCGAGCAGGGTCTCGAAGACACCGCCGTTGGCGTCGAAGCAGGAGGAGTACAGGATCGTGTCCTCCTGGCCGAGGAACGCCGAGAGCCGGGCCTCCAGCTCCTTGTGGACCTCCTGGGTGCCGCAGATGAAGCGCACGGAGGCCATGCCGTAGCCCCAGCGGTCCAGGGCCTGGTGGGCGGCGGCGACCACCTCGGGGTGGTCGGCGAGGCCGAGGTAGTTGTTGGCGCAGAAGTTGAGGACCTGGCCGGGGCGCCCGCCGGCGGTGACGTTGACGGTCGCGGACTGCGGGGTGCCGATGACCCGCTCGGGCTTGTGCAGTCCGGCGGCGCGGATCTCGTCGAGGGTGGCGCGCAGGTCGTCGCGGACAGAGTTGAACATGAGGTGCTCCATCAAGTGCAGGGGGCGAGTGAGCCGAAGGGGCGCGCCGGAGGCGAGAGCCCGAGAGCACGCAGGCCCGAAGGGTTGAGCACGGTCGGGCTCTCGACACCGGCTGAAGGCGCCCCGGAGGCGAACCGAGCCAGAAATCAAACAGTCCAGTCGAGGATGACCTTGCCGCCCTTGCCGCTCGCGGCGTCGGCGAAGGCCGCCTCGAAGTCGCGGTAGCCGTAGCGGCCGGTGATCACGGGGGCGAGGTCCAGGCCGCCCTCCAGCAGCACCGACATCGCATACCAGGTCTCGTACATCTCGCGGCCGTAGATGCCCTTGATGGTGATCATCGAGGTGACGATCCGGGCCCAGTCGACCGGGAACTCCTGCGCCGGCAGGCCGAGCATGGCGATCCGGCCGCCGTGCGTCATGTTGGCGATCATGTCGCGCATGGCCTCGGGACGGCCGGACATCTCCAGGCCGATGTCGAAGCCCTCACGCAGCCCCAGTTCCCGCTGCCCGTCGGCGATCGTGGTCTCGGCGACGTTCAGGGCGAGGCTCACACCGATCTTGCGGGCCAGCTCCAGGCGCTCCTCGCTGACGTCGGTGACGACGACGTTGCGGGCACCCGCGTGCCGGGCCACGGCGGCGGCCATCAGGCCGATCGGCCCGGCGCCGGTGATCAGCACGTCCTCGCCGACCAGCGGGAAGGAGAGCGCGGTGTGCACGGCGTTGCCGAACGGGTCGAAGATCGCGGCCACGTCGAGGTCGACGGGGACGCGGTGGACCCAGACGTTGGACGCGGGCAGGGCGACGTACTCGGCGAAGGCGCCGTCCCGGCCGACGCCGAGACCGACGGTGGCCCGGCACAGATGGCGGCGGCCGGCCAGGCAGTTGCGGCACTTGCCGCACACCAGGTGGCCCTCGCCGCTGACCCGGTCGCCGATGCGGATCTCGGTCACGTCCCGGCCGGTCTCGACGACCTGCCCGACGAACTCGTGCCCGAGCACGAGCGGGGTGCGGATCGCCTGCTGCGCCCAGCCGTCCCAGGCCCGGATGTGCAGGTCGGTGCCGCAGATACCGGTCCGGATGACCTTGATCAGTACGTCGGCCGGGCCGATCTCGGGCTCCGGGACGTCCGTCAGCCAGAGCCCCGGCTCCGCCTTCTCCTTGACCAGCGCCTTCACGCGTGCGGCTCCTGTGGTGAGGTCCCGGCCGGCGGGCAGCCGTAAGAAGCCCGCGCCGGGTCAGAGGGGTGGAATCACCCTGCAATCTGCCGTACGCGGGGGCCGGGGTCCATCGAGCTTTTCTTAACCGCCGCCTCAGCTTTCCTTCACGCCCCAGGTGCCGGCCTGCGCGGGCCTGCCCGGCCCGTCACAGGGGCAGTCCGTCCTCGGCGCTCCGTTCGAGGCGTACGACGAGATCGGCGGCCAGCGCCTTGATGGTCTCCAGGCCCGACCGGCCCCAGGCCCGCGGCTCGGTGTCGGCCGCGCACACGGTGCCGAGCGCCATGCCGGAGCTGTCGATGAGCGGGGCGCCGAGATAGGAGTGGATGCCGTACTCGTCCACGACGGGGTTGCCGGCGAACCGCGGATAGTCGCGGACGTCCTCGAGCACCAGCGCCTTGCGGCGGACCACCACATGGGGGCAGAACCCGTGCTCGCGCGGCAGGACCCGGCCGAACTCCGGCCGGCTGCCGTCCTCCCTCAGGAACGGCGGGGCGGCGGGGGCGCACAGGCCCGCGAAGAACTGGTGGTCCTCGCCGATGAAGTTGACCATGGCGTACGGCGCGCCGGTGAACCGGGCGAGATGGTCCGCGAAGGCGTCCAGCGCCGGGTCGGGACGGCCCACCAGGCCGAGCAGGCGCAGCCGGTGGACGCGGGCGGGGGCCTCCTTGTCCTCGGGAGTGAGCAGCAGACCGCGGACCGGCCGGGGCGGCTCGTAGGTCATGGCCGGACTCCCGGCCGTACTCCTGGCCGGGCTGCGGGCCGGGCTTCGGCGCTGTGGGCGTACCTCATATAGGAACTCCGTAGGCGGTGGGGCGGGATCACATGTGGGCGCCATGGCTCGGCGCGGGCGCCGGGGCGTGGGCGAGGAGGTGGCGTACGAGGGTGAGCAGGGTCTGCACGCCGGAGCTGGAGATCCGGGCGTCGCAGCGGACGACGGGGACCTCGGGGTCCAGGTCGATGGCGGCGCGCACCTCCTCGGGGTCGTAACGGTAGCCCCCGTCGAACTCGTTGATGGCGACGATGAAGCCGAGCCCGCGTTCCTCGAAGAAGTCCACGGCGGCGAAGCAGTCCTGCAGCCGGCGGGTGTCGGCGAGGATGACGGCGCCGAGCGCGCCCTCGGACAGCTCGTCCCACATGAACCAGAACCGCTCCTGTCCCGGGGTGCCGAACAGGTACAGCACATGGTCCGGATCGAGGGTGATCCGGCCGAAGTCCATGGCGACCGTCGTCTCCATCTTGTTCTCGACGCCGTCGAGACTGTCCGTGCCGACGCTGACCGTGGTGAGCAGCTCCTCCGTGCTGAGCGGCGCGATCTCGCTGACCGCGCCCACGAAGGTCGTCTTGCCGACCCCGAACCCGCCCGCCACCAGGATCTTCAGCGCGGTGGGGAACGGGTCAGAGCTGTCGTCGTAGTCCATCGAGCACTGCCTCCAGCAGAGACCGGTCAGTGGGTGTGTGGTGGAAGACGGGGGGTTTGGTGGTCAGGACCCCGCAGTCGACGAGGTCCGAGAGCAGCACCTTGGTGACCACCGCGGGCAGTTTCAGGTGCGCGGCGACCTCGGCGACCGACACGGGGGCCCGGCACAGGTCGAGCGCCTGGGCGTGCTCCGGGCCGAGGTAGCCGAGCGGGGTGACGCCGGTGGCCATCACCTGCGACATCAGGTCCAGGGCGATGCTGGGCTCGGTGCGTCCGTTGCTGACCGTGAACGGGCGCACCAGCCGTCCGGCCGCGTCGTCCAGCCAGGGCCCGTCGCCGGCTGCGGCCACGCTCAAGGCCTCGTCGCCGTGGGTTCGACGGCGTGCTGCCGGGGCGCGGTCACCAGGTAGGGGCGGACGCTCTTGACGAGCATCGCCATCTCGTAGCCGAGCACGGCGGCGTCGGCCTCGCGGCCCGCGAGCACGGCGAGGCAGGTGCCGGAGCCGGCGGTGGTGACGAACAGCAGGGTCGAGTCGAGCTCGACGACGACCTGGCGGACATCGCCGCCGTCGCCGAACCGGACGCCCGCGCTGCGGCCGAGCGAGTACAGGCCGGAGGCCAGGGCCGCCATGTGGTCGGCGCTGTCGATGTCGAGCCCGTGCACGGATTTGACCAGCCCGTCGCAGGACAGCAGCACCGCGCTGGAGGTGTGCGGTACGCGCTGCACGAGGCCGCTCAGCAGCCAGTCGAGGTCGGACGCGTGGGCGGTCGGCGCATCGCTCGCCATGGTGGATCGACTCCTTGGGGTACGAAGGTCTGCGGGAGCGCGGGCAGTTGGGGGGTGCCTGGTCGGGGGTGGGGGGTGGACAGGGTGCGGGCGTCAGCCGGCCGGGGCGCTCCCGTCGGGCCGGCCGACGCCGTGCGCACCTTCGGATGCGGGCGCGTGGGTGCGCCGCGGGGGTATGGGAGTGGGGTCTCTGTGGTCGGGACCCATGTGGTCGGTGCTGGGGTGGGCTGAGCCCAGGTGGTCGGTGCTCGGGTGGGCCGAGCCCATGTGGTCGGAGCCCAGGTGGTCGGTCGGTACACGCGGTGGTTCGGTGAACGCCGGTAGGGCGGGCCGGAGGTGATGGCTCGTCAGGGAATCGGCAGGGGCGGTGTCCCTGTGTGCGGACTCCAGGTGGGCCCTGTCCATGTGCGTGGGCTCCATGTGCGTGGGCTCCATGTGGGCGGGCCCTGTGTGGGCTGAGCCCATGAGCGAGGAGTCCAGGTTGCCGGGGACCATGTGCCCGGAGTCCATGTGCCCGGGGTCCAGGCGGGCGGGCTCCTGGCTCTCCATGCGCTGCTGCGCCTCGGCGAGTCCGATTCCGCGCTGGAAGGCGGCCATCAGCCCGGGGTCGTGGCCCGCGACGCTGTCGCCGTCCTGGCGGGGCGCTGGGCCGCCGCGCAACTGCGGGACGATGTGCTGCTGGGCGCGGCGACGGGGCAGTTGGGGCTTGCTCATGGTGCCGCGGACGGTGCCGGAGCGCGGCGTGGGCAGGGTGCCCGCGTGTGCCTCGACCGCCGCCCGGTCCCCGGCGCTGATGCCGGGCCGGGCCTCGGCGGGGTTGGGCCGGTCCTGCCGGGCGCCGCGCACGGGCAACGGCGCGAGGCCGCCTTCGCTCCGCCCGCCGTCGCCGCTCTCCGCGCCCGGCCACCCGCTCCCGCTTCCGACGCCGGGCCACCCATTCCCGTTCTCCGCACCGGCCCGCACACCCCCGCTCTCCGCACCGGCCCGCACTCCCCCGGTCTCCGCACCGGCCCGCACGTCCGCGCTCTCGGCGCCGCGCAGCCCGCCGCGCTGGGCGTGCCGCCGACGCCCGGTCACCAGACTCGGCCCGGTACCGGATCCGGCCTCGCCGCCGGAGGCGCTTCCGGCCCCGGTCCCGGATCCCTGCGGGACCGGGGTGCCCGGCGCGGGCAGTGCCTCGGCCCCGGGCCGGGTGCCGGCTTCCGGCGCGGTCCGGGTCGCGTAGGCGGTCCCGCCGCCGGATGGGGACGCGGTTCCGCTCCCCGGGGCGGTTGACCCGCTCCGCGGGGCAATCGACCCGATCCCCGGGGCGGTTGACCCGGTCCCCTGAGCGGCCGCGGAGCGGCCGGCCGGTCCGATCCCGGTGTGCGCGGAGTCGCCGGACCCGGTCCGGCCCCCCAGCGGCTGCGCGGGCGACGGCGCCGTCGCCTGTCCCTGCGGCCGCACCCGCGGCGACGCACCGGTGTCCGCCGGATCCTGCGGCCGGTGCGCGCCCGCCCCGGCGACCGCGCCGGCCGGCCCGGGCGCCGTACCCAGCAAGGCCTGGGGGACGACGAGTACGGCCTGCACGCCGCCGTAGATGTTGGTCTGCAGCCGCACGTGGATGCCGTGCCGCCGGGCGAGCTGGGAGACGACGTAGAGGCCGATGCGGCCGTCGGCCAGCAGGCTGGCGACGTTGACCTGATCGGGGTCGGCGAGCAGGGCGTTCATGCGGTTCTGTTCGGTGACGGGCATGCCGAGCCCGCGGTCCTCGACCTCCACGGCGAGCCCGGAGGTGACGAGGCCCGCGCGGAGCAGCACCTGGGTGTGCGGAGCGGAGAACACCGAGGCGTTCTCGATGAGTTCGGCGAGCAGATGGATGACGTCGGCGACGGCGTGGCCGCGCAGCTCGCCGTCGATCGGCGGCACCAGCTTCACCCGGGAGTACTGCTCGACCTCCGCGATGGCGGAGCGCAGCACCTCGGTCATGCTGACCGGGTTGCTCCACTGGCGCCGGGAGACGGCGCCGCCGAGCACGGCGAGGTTCTCGGCGTGCCGCCGGATGCGGGTGGCCAGGTGGTCCACGTGGAACAGGCCCTTGAGCAGCTCGGGGTCCTCGATCTCGTTCTCCAGCTCGTCCAGGATCGAGATCTCCCGGTGCACGAGGGACTGGAGCCGGCGCGCGAGGTTGACGAAGACCTCCAGCTTCTGCTCGCTGCCCGTCTGGCTGGAGAGCTGGGCGGCGCGCACGACGGCGGTGACGGCGCCGTCGTGCGCGCGGGCCAGGTCGGCGGCGAGCCGTTCGAAGTCGTCGGCGTCCTCGGGTGGCCGGCGGCGCGGTGCGCGCTGCGGCGGGGCCTCCCCCTGGCGCAGCGCGTCGACCAGGGCGTGCAGGTCGGCCTCGCCGCGTGCGGCGGTGCGGCGCAGCGCGTCGACGCGGTCGGAGACCGAGCGGGCGGCCCGGTCGGCGGCCACGGCGGCGATGAGGATGCCGGCGACGGTCACCGCGACCGCTCCGGCGAGTACGGCCCACAGCGTGGGGCCGGTGCGGGCGCCGGTGGAGCGGATGCTGAAGAGGACCGCGGCCGAGGCGCTCAGTGCGACCGCGAGCGGCGGCAGCACGGCGAGCCGCATGAGCTGGGGCCGTATGTGCGTTTCGGGCAGTGCGGGAGCGGGCCGGGCGACCGGTCGCCCGTGCCGGCCGCCCTCTCGGCGGTCGGCACGGTTGGCCGGTGCTCGCAGGTCAGACATCTGCGTCCTCGTACTGGTCCGTCGGGCCCGTTCCTCACGCGGCGCGCGAGGCGGGCATGCGTCATCGCGGTGTCGGCCCGCGGGACCGGCGGATCCGGCCTCGCGACGCGACGGACACTCACAGTAGTTGCCTGAGCATCATGTGCGGTGGGCAGTTGACAAAGTCACCCGAGGAGCGTCCCGCTCTGGTATGAAGCCTCGTACGACAGACCGATAACCCGGTCACGCACCCCGCGACTCGGCGAAAAAGAACGAACCGACCTGGTCAAAAGCGGTCAGGGAAAAAGCGGGGCGGTGGACCGCTTCCGTCGGTCCACCGCCCGTCCGGCGCCCTTTGCGCGACCGGCAGCCCACGCCCGCCGCCGGGAAACCGCCCCGCCCGACTCCGCCATTCCTCACGTGATGTGACGGAGAGTAAAGCCTTGGCTCTGGCTGAAGACTTGGCCGTGACTGAAGTCCTGGCCCTGGCTGCCGCGCGGCCTCAGGCCCTCTTCGGCGGCTCCGCCACGAACGCGCCCACCGAGCGCCAGGTGCGCCGCACCTCCCCCGCCACGCCGCGCCACCACGCCTCCGCCGGGAGCTTGCCCGCCGGTTCGAAGGGCTCGCCCGGGCGGGGCAGGGCCACCGCCTGCCCGGCCTCCTCGGCCGCCTCCTTCGTCCACTCGCCGGGCTCGGCCCAGGGGTGCGGGGCGAGGTTGAAGGTGCCCCAGTGGATCGGCAGCAGCGCGCCGTGCGGCGCTCCGCCCTGCAGGTCGAGGTGGGCGCGCAGGCCCTCCTCGGGGGTCATGTGGATGTCGGGCCAGAACTCGCTGTACGCGCCGATCTGGATCATGGTGGCGTCGAACGGGCCGTGGTCCGCTCCGATGTCCGTGAAGCCGTCGAAATAGCCGGTGTCACCGCTGTGGTAGATCCGGTGCTCCTCACCGGCGACGGCCCAGGACGCCCAGAGGGTGTGCTGGGTGTTGCGCAGGGCGCGGCCGCAGAAGTGGCGGGCGGGTGTCGCGGTGAGGGTGAGGCCGCCGACCCGGGTCGACTCCTGCCAGTCCAGCTCGCGCAGCCGGTCCGGGGAGACGCCCCAGTGCTCGAGGTGGGCGCCGACGCCGAGCGGCACGGCGAACAGGGTGTCCGTGCCGGCCAGCGCCTTGATGGTGGGCAGGTCCAGGTGGTCGTAGTGGTCGTGCGAGATGACGACCACGTCGACCTCGCCGAGCGCGGCCAGCGGCAGCGGCACGGGGTGCAGCCGCCGGGGACCGGCGAAGGGGAACGGGGAGCAGCGCTCGCCCCAGACGGGGTCGAACAGGACTCGGTGGCCGTCGATCTCCGCGAGGACGCTGGAGTGGCCCATCCAGGTCAGCCGCAGTCCCGTGGCGGGCGGCTTGGCCAGGTCGGCGAAGGTGGTGGGGTGCACCGGGACGGTGCCCTTCGGTGCGCGCAGGGGCCGGGTGTCCTTGTCCAGGAACACCTTCGCGAGGTCCAGCGTGGAGCCGGAGGGCCGGGTGCGCGCGGCACCGCCCGGGTTCTGGAAGACGCCGTCCTTGAAGTGGGGGGAGCGGCGGATGCGTGCCAGGCGCTCACCGCCCGGTTCCGCGCCGAAGGCCGCGGGCCGCAGCGCGCGCAGGCCGGAGCTCGAGGAACGCGGTCCGGTCACGGTACCTCCCGGTGGAGTGGGTGAGGCTCCCCATTATGGTCGGCCCCTCCGACAGCCCGGCCCCGGCGTGGCGCCCCCCGCGCTCCCGGGCAGCACTACTGAACCGCGGTTCAGCACGTTGACAGGACACCCACCGGCTCCGGATACTGACTGGCGATTCAGTAAAGCATTCGGGGGGAGCCCTGCCGGCGCCCTTCGGTCCGGCCACCGCCCGCAGCCGCCCGCAGCCGCCCCGGCGGCACCATGTCCGACCTCGTGTCCGGCCTTCCCACCGAGCTGTCCCGCTCCGCCCCGAGCAGCTCGATGCCGTCGGCCTCGCCCGTTCCCTCGCCGGAGCGAAGATAACGGCCACGCGCGCGTGCGATCCGGCCGTACCGGCGGACATCGTGGCCGAGGCCCTCGCCGGCCCGACTCCAGCCCGACCCCAGTCCCCGAGGAGACCTCATGACCGCCCCCGCTCCCCTGATGTCGCTCGTCTGGACCGACCATGTCACCGGCCGCCAGGGGTTCCTGGTGGTGGACCGGCTGGTGCGCGGCGTGGCCAGCGGCGGGCTGCGGATGCGCCCGGGCTGCACGCTCGAGGAGGTGGCGGGCCTCGCTCGCGGCATGACGATGAAGGAGGCCCTGCACTACGACCCCGAGGCCCGCTACGTCCCCCTCGGCGGGGCCAAGGGCGGCATCGACTGCGATCCCCGGGACCCGGGGGCGTACGGGCTGCTGGTGCGCTATCTGCGCGCCATGCGGCCCTACATCGAGGGTTTCTGGGCCACCGGCGAGGACCTCGGCCTCACCCAGGACCTGGTCGACCGCGCGGCGGCCGAGGCGGGACTGGTCTCCTCCGTCCAGGCGGTGTACCCGCTGCTGGACGACGCGGCGGCGGCCCGGAGACGGCTCGCGGACGCCTTCGCGGTCGAGGTGGACGGCATCGGCCTGGACGAGCTGGCCGGCGGCTGCGGGGTCGCCGAGTCGGTGCTCGCGGCGCTGGACCGGGCGGCCGTGCCGTACCGGGGCACGCGCGTGGCGGTGCAGGGCTTCGGCACGATGGGCGGGGCCACCGCGCGGTTCCTCGCGCGCGCGGGACTGCGGGTCGTGGCCGTCGCCGACATCAAGGGCACGATCGCCCATCCCGCAGGTCTGGACGTCGAGGCCCTGCTGGCCGCGCGGGACGCTCACGGCACCGTCGACCGCCGGGTGCTGCGCCCCGGCGACCGCGAACTGCCCGGCGACGCCTGGCTGTCCGCCGATGCCGAGGTGCTCGTGCCGGCGGCCGTGTCGTACGCGATCGACACCGCCGACCAGGCCCGGATCCGCGCCCGCTGGATCGTGGAGGCCGCCAACATGCCCGTGCTGCCGGAGGCGGAGGAGCTGCTGGCCGCGCGCGGGGTCACGGTGCTGCCGGACGTGGTGGTCAACTCCGGTACGAACGCCTGGTGGTGGTGGACCCTGTTCGGCGACATCGGCGCCGACGCCGACGCGGCCTTCGCGTACATACGGCGCCGGATGCGCGCCCTGATCGACCTGGTGCTCGCACGCGCGGACGCCGCCGGTACGACGCCGCGCGCGGCCGCCCATGCCCTGGTCGCCGACCGGCTGCCGGTGATCGCGGACCGCTTCGGGTGGTACCGGTGAGGGGCCCTGGCGGGCCCTCCCCGGACGGACTCCCACCGGCACGGACTGCCTGCGGTGCGATGGGGCGGCAACCGCGGAGCCGGCTCGAACGGCCTGGAGGAAGCGGGCCCCTTCGGCGGCGGGCATGACAACGGACTAGGGTGACCGCGTGGCGAGAGTGCGGTTGAGCGTGGCCGAGCGGCGGGAGGAGCTGCTGCGGGCCGCCATCGGGCAGATCGAGGCGCGGGGCGTGGCGGCGGTCCGGATCGCCGACGTGGCGGCGGCGCTCGGAGTGAGCAACGCGCTGGTGCTGTACCACTTCTCGACGAAGGAGAAGCTGGTCGCCGCCGCGTTCACCTACGCGGCCGAGGACGATCTCGCGCATCTGCGCAAGCTGCTGGGCCGGCGCACGACCGCGCTGCGCCGGCTGCGGGCCGCGGTGCGCTGGTACGCGCCGACCGGGCAGGCCAAGGGCTGGCGGCTGTGGATCGAGGGCTGGGCGGTGGCCCTGCGCGAACCGGCTCTGCGCGAGGTCACCCGGGACCTGGACAGACAGTGGAAGGCGGCGATCACCGAGGTCGTCGCCGAGGGCGTGGCGGCGGGCGAGTTCTCCTGCGCCGACCCGGCCGGTGCCGCGCTGCGGCTGACCGCGCTGCTGGACGGGCTCGCCGTCCAGCTGACGTCGTACCCGGGATCGGTACCGCGGGCGCGCGCCCAGGAGTGGGTCGACGACGCGCTCGCCCGGGAGCTGGGCCTGGACCGGGAGGCGCTGGCCGAACGCTAGGCCGTACTGTCGGGCACGACGCGCCGACGGCGGCGGCGTATTCACGGGCGCTTCCAAATCGTCCGCGCACAGCACGCTTCCGCACACGTCCGGCCCCGGTACGCCGGAGGACACGAGCCGCGCACCATCGTGCCCCGCACCGCGGACCACCCGGTGCGGGACACGGCGGTGCGGGTCAGGCCACCGAGGCGATGCGCATCTTGATGTCGTCGGGCGACAGGGTGCCCTTCGCCGTCACATGGTCGCCGGACGACTCGCCGCGCAGTCGGCGGCCGATCCAGGGGACCAGGTACTCGCGCGCCCAGTGGACGTCGTCACGGCGGATCTCCAGGGTGCCGCGGGGCGGCTGCGGCGGCCACGGCTGCTCCGGGTCGGCCGGGACCTCCAGGCCGAGGGCCTGACCTGCGCGCAGCGCCACGCGCGTGTGCCCCTCGGGCGAGAGGTGCAGCCGGTCGCTGTCCCAGGCCCTGCGGTCCTGCACGGACTTCAGGGACCACAGGTCGAGCACGGGGCAGCCGTACCGGTCCGCGATGGCGCGGACGTGCCCGTTGTACGTGGCGATCTTGCCGCGCAGATGCTTGAGCACGGGGACGCCACGGGTGTCGAAGCCGGTGGTCACCATGACCGTGCCGGCTGCCTCGGCCAGCCGGGCCACGGCCCGTTCGAAGCGCTCGGCCACCTCGTCCGGGTCGGTGCCGGGCCGGATGATGTCGTTGCCGCCGGCGCAGAAGGAGACCAGGTCCGGGGCGAGTTCGACGGCCTTGGGGAGCTGGTCCTGCACGATCTGGTCGAGCAGCTTCCCGCGGACCGCGAGATTGGTGTACTTGAAGTCGCCCTCGGGCCGCCGGTCGGCGAGCAGTACCGCGAACCGGTCGGCCCAGCCGACGAACGCCCCGTCGGGCCCCGGGTCGCCGACGCCCTCGGTGAAGCTGTCCCCCACCGCCACGTACGACCCGATCACTGATGTGTTGTCACTCTTCGAATCGTCTGCCACGTCGGACCATGATTCACCTTCGGATGTGACCTACGCGACCGTAAGGAGGGGTTGACGAACGGTGAGATGTGACACCCTTAAATAATTTGCCAATCCAGGAATACGGCTGGTCCGCGACGGGTTGAGTGTGTGGCTCAGCCCGCCGGGACGCCGTGCCGGGGCCGCCTGGGGCGCCGCGGGGCAGGGCGGTGTGGGCCACCGGCGAGGCAGGCGCCGATTCGGGCAGGAATCTCAGATGCGGTGCAGCCGGAGAACCGTCGCGTCCAGGTCGCCCTTGAGCCCGGTGCGCAGCCCGTGGTGCAGCAGGACGGCTCCTCGGTGTACTTCACCCCTCTCGCGGCATTCGTACGACGCCGTCGGGTCGAGTCCGCGCAGCCGCAGCGCCGGCACCGGCTCGCCGTAGCTCTGCGCCTGGAGCCAGGCGAGGACCACCGTCTCCTCCCCCAGGGCGTACTGCACGGCGCTCAGCCCGCCGGCCGGGGGCCGCAGCCGGTGCAGCTCGCCGTGCTGGACGACCGGGCGGATCTCCTTGTAGAGCCGGACCCACCGGCGGGCCTCGGCCAGCTCCTCGTCGGTCCACTCGGTGAGGTCGCCGCCGACACCGAGCACGCCCGCCATGGCGCTGACGAACCGGAAGCGCAGCGAGCTGACCCGGCCGTTGAGCTGGGTGTTCGGGCTGTCGGTGACCCAGGCGGCCATGACCCGGGCGGGGTGGATCTGGCTGAAGCCGTGCTGGATGGCGAGCCGGTCGAGCGGGTCGGTGTTGTCGGAGGTCCACACCTGGTCGGTGCGGCCCATGACGCCGAGGTCGATCCGGCCGCCGCCGCCCGAGCAGGACTCGAAGGCGACCTGCGGGTGGGCCGCGCGCAGCCGGTCCAGCAGGGCGTAGAAGGCTCGGACGTGGTCCACCCACAGGCGCTGCGGATACGGCTCGCCGGGCCAGCCCGCGTCGGTGAAGCAGCGGTTGAAGTCCCACTTCACATAGTCGATCGGCGCACTGGAGAGCAGGGTGTCCAGCTGCTCCCAGAGGTACTCCTGGACGTCCTCGCGGGCGAGGTTGAGGACGAGCTGGTTGCGCAGTTCCGTCCGCCTGCGGCCCGTCTGGTACTGCGCCCAGTCGGGGTGGGCGCGGTACAGGTCGCTGTCCGGGTTGACCATCTCGGGCTCGACCCAGATGCCGAACTGCATCCCGAGGGCGTGCACCTGGTCGGCGAGGGGATTCAGGCCGTGCGGGAAGCGGTCGGGGTTGGGCGTCCAGTCGCCGAGGCCGGCGCGGTCGCTGGTGCGGGCGCCGAACCAGCCGTCGTCCACGACGAACAGCTCCACGCCGATCCCGGCGGCCCGGCGGGCGAGCGCGAGCTGCTGCTCCTCGGAGATGTCGAAGTTCGTCGCCTCCCAGGAGTTGAAGAGCACCGGCCGGTCCCGCTCGGCGTCCGGGATGACGTACGCGCGCTGGTAGGCGTGCCAGGCGCGGCTCGCGCCGCCGAAACCGCCGTCGCTCCACAGCCCGGCGAAGACGGGAGTGGTGTACGACTCCCCCGGCTCCAGTCGCAGCAGCCCCGAGTCGTCGTGGCCGGCGCCGCCGGTGATCTGCACGCGCGCGTCCGGGAGTTGGGCGACCGCGATGCGCCAGGAGCCGGACCAGCCGAGCGCGCAGCCGTAGACCTCACCGTGCTCCTCGGTGGCGTCGGTGTCGAGCGCCACCCAGGGCAGGTGCTGGTGGCCGGTGTGGCCGCGGCGGCTGCCGATGACCTTCTCGCCGTAGGTGAGCGGGGCGGTGGTGAGCAGGGACTCGGCGGCCCAGCGGCCGTGCAGCTGGGACAGCCGCCAGCCGTCGCGGTCGGGCAGCGTCCAGGTGGCCGCGTCGGCGCGCAGCAGCTCCACGCGCGCGTGTGTGCCGTTCGCCACGGTGACCCAGCGCTCGACGACGTCATCGCGCATCCGGTAGTGCAGGGTGACGGCGAGGCCGTCGTCGTCGAAGCGCAGCCGCAGCTCCTCGCCCTCGGTCTCGTACGACACGAAACGCCACTCGGTGCCGCGGCGCTCGTCGGTGCGCACGGACAGCGCGGGACGCACGAAGCGGGGGCCGCCCTCGACCGGGTACTCCTCGCGGCCGTCGAGCGGGGACTCGAAGGGCCAGTAGCCGGGCAGCGGGTCCTTGGCCAGGGCCTCCGCGTCCGGCAGGGCGATGCGCGGCCCCCAGTGCAGGTGGAGCAGCTCGTCCGCGCCGGTGAGATGCAGGGCGTAGCCACTGGTGGGCCCCGCAAGGAGCCAGGTACGACCGTCTTCGGCGATGTCCACCACGAAATACCTCACAGGTGCCAACAGATCCGCTCAAGTGCAAACATCATCGGTCGCATGGGCCCTGGTGACAATGCCTGTGGACAACTCCTTGCCCGAGGAAACCGATGTCGTATGGTCGACGGAGTGCCCGCCGGCGAGCCGCGACGGCGGGGCCCGACCGGGAGGAGCCCCCGTGACGCAGCAGGTCCCGTCGACCGAGCCGGAGCTGGCCGGAGTGCGCAATTTCCGTGACGTGGGCGGGCTGCCGACCACCGACGGACGACGGGTGCGGTACGGCGTGCTGTTCCGCAGCGGGCACCTGGCGCACGCGACCGAGGAGGACGCGGCGTTCCTCGCCTCCCTGGGCCTGCACACGATCTTCGACTTCCGCAACGCGGCCGACCAGAAGCTGGAGGGCCCGGACGTCGAGCTGCCCGGCGTGCGGAACGTGAACCTGCCGCTGAGCGACCCGGCGGACGGCGCCGAGTTCTGGAAGATGGTCCGCGACGGCGACCTCGACCAGCTGCGCGCGATCCTCGACGACGGCAAGGGCGCGGCCCGGATGATCGCCTCGTACCGGACGATCGTCCGCGAGCGCACCGCCGAGCACGCCCGGGTGCTGCACGCGCTCGCCGAGGACAGCGTGCCCGCCCTGATGCACTGCGCGGCGGGCAAGGACCGCGCGGGCATCTCCATAGCCGTGACGCTCCTCGCCCTCGGTGTGGAGCGGGAGGCGATCGTCGCCGACTACCTGGAGTCCAACGCCACGCACCGGCGCTACAAGGTCCGCCGCAGCGGCAGCGCGGACACCGCGTACACCCCGGAGGTCATGGAGCTGCTCAGCCCGCTCTTCGACGCCCGCGCCGAGTACCTCCGGGCGGCGTTCGCGACCATCGAGGAGACCTGGGGCGGAGTGGACACCTACCTGGAGCGGGGCCTCGGCCTGACCCCGGCGTCCCGTGCCGTGCTGCGCGAGCGTCTGCTGGACTGACCGGAGGCGACGCCGGCCGGGGCCTGGGCGTGCTCGGGGCCGGGCGGGTCATTTCGCGCCGATCGCGAACAGCAGGTAGAGGAAGCCGGCCAGGACATGGCCGAGGGCGATGTAGATGATCAGACGGATCCACAGCGAGCGGGGGAACTTCGTCTCGAGGTCGCTCATGGCAGCTCTCCGGTCAGCGGCCCCAGGCACAGTGTGGCCGTGGGGCTCTGCAGCAGGGTGTGGACGAACAGCAGCTCGACGCCGTCGTGGTCCTCGGCGGCGAGGCGGTGCGGGGTGAGCGAGTCGAAGTGCGCGCTGTCGCCCGGCGCGAGCAGGTGCGCGGTGTCACCGAGGCGCAGCCGCAGCCGGCCCCGGAGGACGTAGAGCCACTCCTCGCCGGAGTGGACGCGCACGATGTCGCCCTGCGAGCCGTACGGCACGCGCACGCGCAGGGCCTGCATGCCGCGGCCCGGCGCGCCGGCCTGGAAGTACGTCCAGCCGCCCGCCCGGGTCGGTTCCATGTCCCCGGCCCGCACGACCGCGTCCCGGTCGGCGACCGTCTCGCCGAGCAGTTCGGAGACGGTCGTACCGTAGATACGGGCGAGAGCCAGCAGCATCGGCAGCGACGGCTGCCGCTGTCCGGTCTCCAGCCGGGACAGATGGGCCGGTGAGAGCCCGGCGGCGCGGGCCGCGGCCTCCAGGGTGCGGCCGGCGCGCCGGCGCAGTGCCCGCAACTGCGGTGCGACCGCGGGCAGCTCGTCGCCCGGGCCCGCCACCGGCCCGGCATCTGAGGCGTTCATGCCTCCATTCAGCCCCAGTCTTGCCCGATAGGCAATTTCCTTGCCTCACGGGCAAACTCTTCGGGAACGCTCCGTATGCGCCCGTTCACCGGTCCCGTTATGGTCCAAAGGTGCGATCCGCCCAGATCACCAGTGCGGCGGCGGCCGCTGCCGGACTGGTCTTCCTCACGGCGGCCGGTACGGCACCGGGCAGTGTGCCGTCAGCCTCGAGGGCGGGCTCGGCCCTGACCTGGAGCAGCGCCCGGCAGGGCTTCGACGGGCTTTTCAAGGCCTGCGCCGCGCAGCCCGCGTGCGAGCGCCGCCATCCGCACCTGCCGGCCACCTTCGACCGCCTCGTCCGTGAGCTGGAGGCCCGTCCGGTCACCACGACCGTCACGGTCCCCGGCCGCCCGGCGCCGGTGAAGGTCGTCCTGGACGGCGGGGCGCTGGTGAACTGGCTGACCTCCGCCACCCATGTGGCGGCCGGGGTGCCGCGCTCGCTCGACGAGCTGGCGCACGGCAGGCCGCAGCGGATCGCCGAGCAGTGGGCGGGCGGCAGGCTCAGCCCCCAGGCCGTCGGACGGGTGTCCCACGGGCTCGCGTACGGCGTCTGCTGCGGCGAGTGGGTGCCGTACGAGAGCCGGGCCGAGGCGATCCGGGGCGGCCGGGCCGCGTTCCCGTCGTTCCCCGCCTCGGTGCTGGCCCAGGCCCCGCAACTCCCCTTCCTCCGCCCGGACTGCGCCGCCTGGAACGTCCCCGCGGCGCCGCGCTCGGTCCGGGACGTCACGCGCGGCGACATCCTCGTCCTGGCCCTGTCCGGCGGCTTCGACTCCCAGACGGGCGCCGGCAACGGGCCGTACGTCGCCCGGACGCTGAGCCGGGCCACCGTCGTCACGGTCCCGTACACCGCCCATGTGACCTTCGCCGCGTCGCCGTGCGCGCAGGCGATCACCCGCTCCTTCTTCGACACTCCGGCCGCGCCGGACACCGGATGCGTCAAGCACGTCGAGCCGCCCCGGTTCGAGGCCGGGCCGTAACCGCTGTCGTACGGCGCGCACGCACCCGCCGGTCCCCGTGGCGTCAGCGATTGGCCACCGCCTGTTTGATGAGGGTCTTGCCGAAGTCCCACATCAGGCCGCCGCCGCTGTGCGCGTCGTCCATGACGGCCGTGAACGCGTCCACGAACCGCTCGACGTCCGCCTCGTCGAGGACCAGCGGCGGGATCAGCTTGATCACCTCCAGGTGGTCGCCGGAGACCTGGGTGAGGATCCGGTGCCGCTGCAGCAGCGGTACGACCACCATCTGGGCGAACAGCCCCTTGCGGGCGGCCTGGAGCATGGCCCAGCGGCTGCGCAGCTTCAGCGAGGAGGGCCGGCCGAACTCGATGCCGATCATCAGGCCCCGGCCGCGGACGTCGGCGAGCAGCTCGTACTTCCCGGTCAGCGCGGCCAGCCGGGACTTCAGCAGCTCGCCGGTCCGGCGCACGCCGGCGACGATCTGCTCGTTCTCCATGACCGACAGCACGGCGAGGCCGCACGCCATCGCCTGGGCGTTGGACCCGAAACTCGCCGAGTGGACCAGGACCCGGTCCATGGACGAGTAGACCTTCTTGAAGATCCAGTCCTTGCCGAGGGTGGCCCCGACCGGGACGTATCCGCCGGACAGCGCCTTGGCCACGCACACCAGATCGGGTTCGACGCCGTCCTCGTGCTGGTAGGCGTAGAAGTCACCGGTGCGGCCGAGACCCGTCTGCACCTCGTCGGCGATGAGCAGCGCCCTGTGCTTGCGCAGCAGTTCCTGGGCGGCGCGCAGATAGCCGGGCGGGGCCTCGTGCACCCCCTTGCCCTGGATCGGCTCCACGATCAGCGCGGCCACGTCGCCCTTCAGCAACTCCCGCGCCAGGGCGTCGAGATCACCGAGGGGTACGGCGGTGTCGGGCAGCAGCGGGGCGAAGCCGTCCCGGAAGCCGCTCTCGCCGTTGACCGACAGGGAGCCGGTGGTCAGGCCGTGGAAGGCGTGCTCGCAGTACAGGACGCGGGGCTTGCCGGTGGCGTACCGGGCGAACTTCAGCGCCGTCTCGACGGCCTCCGTGCCGCTGTTGCCGAAGAACACCCGGTCCAGGTGCGGGCTGTGGGTGAGGAGCCGTTCGGCGAGCAGACCGGGCAGCGGCTGGCAGTCGAACCGGGTGAGGTCGGCGAGGTCCAGGTCGAGCACGTCGTGCAGCGCCTTGCGGACGACCGGGTGGTGGCGGCCGAGGCCCATCACCCCGAACCCGGCGAGCATGTCCAGGTAGTCGTTGCCGTCGGCGTCGTAGAAGTGGGCGCCCTCGGCCCGCTCGTAGACCTTGTCGAAGCCGATGGTGTGCAGCATGCGCGGGAGCTGCGGATTGAGGTACCTGGTGTGCAGCTCGTAGCGTTCGGCTCCGCGCTCGGCGAGCAGGGCGCCGAGGTCGAACTCCGTGCTCATTCACTCTCCTTGGCTGTGCCGCCCGCGGCCCTGACGGCCAGGCTCGCACTGATCCGCCCGGCGATCTCGACGGGTGTGAGACCGATGTCGGCCAGCACCTCACCGCGCTTGGCGTGCGCGAGGAACTGCTCCGGGATGCCGAACCGCCGTACCGGCACGTCCACGTCGGCGTCGCCGAGCGCGAGCGCCACGGCCGAACCGACGCCCGCCGAGCGGCTGTTGTCCTCCACCACGGCCACCAGCCGGTGCTCGGCGGCGAGGCCGGGCAGCGAGGGGTCGACGGGCTTGACCCAGCGGGGGTCCACCACCGTGCAGTTGATGCCGCGCGCCTGGAGCAGGTCGGCGGCCTGCAGGCACACCGGGGCCATCACGCCGACGGCGACCAGCAGCACCTCGGGGCGTTCGGCACGGTGCAGGACGTCCATGCCGCCGACCCGGTCGACCGCGGGGATGTCCGGTCCGACGGACTCCTTCGGGAAGCGGACCAGGGTGGGCGCGTCGTCCACGGCGACGGCCTCGCGCAGCTGGGCCCGCAGCTGGCCGGCGTCGCGCGGGGCGGCGATCCTCAGGCCGGGGACGACCTGGAGGATCGACATGTCCCACATGCCGTTGTGGGAGGCCCCGTCCACGCCGGTGACACCGGCCCGGTCCAGCACGAAGGTGACCCCGCAGCGGTGCAGGGCGACGTCCATGAGCAGCTGGTCGAAGGCGCGGTTGAGGAAGGTGGCGTAGACGGCGACGACCGGGTGCAGCCCGCCGGTGGCGAGGCCGGCCGCGGAGACGGCCGCGTGCTGCTCGGCGATGCCCACGTCCCACACGCGGTCCGGGAAGCGCTCGGCGAACGTGCCGAGGCCCACCGGGTGCAGCATGGCCGCCGTGATCGCCACGACGTCATCGCGTTCCTCGCCGATCCGCACGATCTCGTCACCGAACACCGAGGTCCAGGACGGGCCGCCCGACGGCGCCAGCGGCTCGCAGGTCAGCGGGTCCATCACGCCGACCGTGTGGAAGTGGTCCTCCTCGTGGTTGAGGGCGGGCTCGTAACCGCGGCCCTTGACGGTGAGGCAGTGGACCAGGACCGGGCCGTGGAAGCGTTTCGCCCGGCGCAGGGCCGACTCGACAGCCTTGACGTCGTGGCCGTCGATCGGGCCGACGTACTTCAGGCCGAGGTCCTCGAACATGCCCTGCGGGGCGAAGGCGTCCTTGAAGCCCTTCTTCGCGCCGTGCAGGGACTCGTAGATCGTGGTGCCGACGACCGGGGTGCGCAGCAGCACGTCCTTGCCCCAGGCGAGGACCCTCTCGTAGCTGTCGGTGGTGCGCAGGGTGGCCAGGTGGTTGGCGAGGCCGCCGATGGTCGGGGCGTAGGAGCGTTCGTTGTCGTTGACGACGATGATCAGCGGGCGGTCCTTGGCGGCCGCGATGTTGTTCAACGCCTCCCAGGCCATGCCGCCGGTCAGGGCGCCGTCACCGATGACGGCGACCACATGGCCCTTGTCCCCCTGCACCTGGTTGGCCTTGGCGAGGCCGTCGGCCCAGCCGAGCGCGGTGGAGGCGTGGCTGTTCTCGATGACGTCGTGCTCGGACTCCTCGCGCGAGGGGTAGCCGGACAGGCCGCCCTTGCCGCGCAGCTTGGAGAAGTCCTGCCGGCCCGTCAGCAGTTTGTGGACGTAGGACTGGTGGCCGGTGTCCCACAGGATGCGGTCGGCCGGTGACTCGAAGACCCGGTGGAGCGCGATGGTGAGTTCCACCACGCCCAGGTTGGGCCCGAGGTGACCGCCGGTCCTCGATACCGCTTGCACCAGGAACTCGCGTATTTCGTCGGACAGTTCGCCGAGTTCCGCCTCGGACAGCGCCTTCAGGTCGCGTGGTGTCCGGATGGTCTCCAGAATGGTCACGCTGGGCCCCCTCTCGGTCCGTGCCGTGCTGTGCTCAACTCATTCGTCTGCGGGGCTCGTCCGCTCGGCGAGCTTCATGGCCTCCTCGATGAGGGTCTCCACGATCTTCGACTCGGGGACGGTCTTGATGACCTCGCCCTTGACGAAGATCTGCCCCTTCCCGTTGCCCGAGGCAACTCCGAGGTCGGCCTCACGGGCCTCGCCGGGACCGTTCACCACACACCCCATCACCGCGACCCTGAGCGGCACTTCCATGCCGTCCAGGCCCGCCGTGACCTCCTCCGCGAGCTTGTAGACGTCCACCTGCGCGCGGCCGCAGGACGGACAGGAGACGATCTCCAGGCGCCGCTGCCGCAGGCCGAGCGACTGGAGGATCTGGATGCCGACCTTGACCTCCTCGGCGGGCGGGGCGCTGAGCGACACCCGGATCGTGTCGCCGATGCCCCGGCTGAGCAGCGCGCCGAAGGCGACGGCCGACTTGATCGTGCCCTGGAACGCCGGGCCGGCCTCGGTGACCCCCAGGTGCAGCGGGTAGTCGCAAGCCTCGGCGAGCTGCCGGTAGGCCTCGATCATCACGACCGGGTCGTTGTGCTTGACGGAGATCTTGATGTCCCGGAAGTCGTGCTCCTCGAAGAGCGACGCCTCCCACAGCGCGCTCTCCACCAGCGCCTCCGGGGTCGCCCTGCCGTACTTCTGCAGGAGCCGCCGGTCGAGGGAGCCGGCGTTGACGCCGATCCGGATCGGCGTGCCGTGGTCCTTGGCGGCGCGCGCGATCTCCTTCACCTGGTCGTCGAACTTCTTGATGTTGCCGGGATTCACCCGGACCGCCGCGCAGCCGGCCTCGATGGCCGCGAAGACGTACTTCGGCTGGAAGTGGATGTCCGCGATCACCGGGATCTGCGACTTGCGGGCGATGGTGGCGAGGGCGTCCGCGTCGTCCTGCGTGGGGCAGGCGACGCGCACGATCTGGCAGCCGGACGCGGTGAGTTCCGCGATCTGCTGCAGGGTGGCGCCGATGTCCGACGTACGGGTCGTCGTCATCGACTGCACCGACACCGGGGCTCCGCCCCCGACCGCCACCGGCCCGACGTGGATCTGCCGCGACTGCCGCCGCGGTGCGACCGGCCGGGCCGGTACCCCGGGAACGCCCAAGGGGACGGCGGTCATCGCGTCAGCCCTGCTTCCCGCTCGTCATCGTCTCGCGCGCGGCGCGCAGGGACTCCTTCAGGGAGCCCATCGTGGCCAGTACGGCGGTCGGCTCGTAGCCGCAGTGCGCCATGCAGTTGGCGCAGCGCGGGTCCTTGCCGCGGCCGTACTTGTCCCAGTCGGTCTCCTCGACGAGTTCGCGGTACGTGGACACGTATCCGTCGCTCATCAGGTAGCAGGGGCGCTGCCAGCCGAAGAGGGAGTAGCTCGGGATCGCCCACGCCGTGCAGGGGAAGTCGACCTTGCCCTCGAGGAAGTCCAGGAAGAGCGGGCTCTGGTTGAGCCGCCACTTCCTGCGGTTGCCGCCCGCGAAGGCCTTCCTGAACAGCTCGCGGGTCTGCTGCACACCGAGGAAGTGCTCCTGGTCGGGAGCCTTCTCGTAGGCGTAGGCGGGCGAGAGCATCATCTCGTCCACCTTCAGGTCGTCATTGAGGTAGTTCAGCACCTCGATGACGGTCTGCGGGGTGTCGGTGTTGAAGAAGGTGGAGTTGGTGGTCACCCGGAAGCCGCGCCGCTTGGCCTCCTTGATGGCCTCCACCGCCTCGTCGAAGGTGCCCTCCTTGGCCACCGAGGCGTCGTGCCGCTCGCGCAGCCCGTCGATGTGCACGGCCCAGGCGAAGTACGGCGAGGGCTTGAACTTGTCCATCTTCTTGCGCATGAGAAGGGCGTTCGTGCACAGGAACACGAACTTCTTCCTGGCCACCAACTGCCGTACGATCTCGTCGATCTGAGGGTGCATCAACGGTTCACCGCCGGCGATGGACACCATCGGCGCACCGGACTCCAGCACCGCGCCCACGGCCTGGGCGACGGGCATGCGCTGCTTGAGGACGCCCGCCGGATGCTGGATCTTGCCGCAGCCCTCGCACTTGAGGTTGCACGCGAACAGCGGCTCCAACTCGACGAGAAGGGCGAACTTGTCCCTCTTCCTGAGCTTCTGTTCGAGCAGGTATGTAGCGACCTTGACGGTCTGACGCAACGGCATGGCCATCTGGCTCACCTCCGGGGGAGCAGCAAAGAACGGTGCCATTCGAAAAATGCGGGAAGGACGGAACGAAGAACGCGGAAGGCCGATATTCCACCGCGTACGGTGCCGATCCGGACGAGTTCGTGTTCGGGAGCGTCCACGACCACCCGTACGGCCGCGACCGGGCGCTCACCGCCGCGGACGGCCGTGAGGAGCGTGGCCGCCGACTCCATGTCGACCGCGATCGCGCCGGTCGCGAGCAGGTCGGACCGCTCGTGGCCCCGGACGACATGGTCGGAGCCGGTGAGCGGGCCGGTGTGGACCGTGCGTCCGGGCAGGATGCGCACGAGTTCCTTGACGAGCAGTTCGGTGCCCACGCAGGCGACGGAGCCGCGCGGGTCCCGGGTCTCCCCGGCGACCACCAGGTCGCCGGGGTGCATGCCGGGGGCGAGCCCGGCGCAGAAGCCGGTGGCCAGCACGGCCGCGTCGGCCAGTGCCGGGACCGCGAGCTGCCGGGTGAGGGAGCGTTCCGCCGCACGGGGGCCCATGCCCGTGCGGAGGAAGCTGACCGGCCCGTCCGCCCCGCTCCTGTCCCCGGTGCGCAGGGCGAGGTGCTCGATGCCGAGCGCGCAGGCGATCAGCAGCGGGGGCGGGGCGGGCCGGGTGCTCAAGGTCAGCTCCCCTTCGCCTCGGGCAGCGGTTTCCCGGCGAGGAGGCCGCGTTCGAAGGGGTCGCCGTGCAGGTACCGGCCGAGCGCGGTGAGCGGGAAGACCTGCCGGTACAGGTGGTAGTTGATGGAGAAGTCCCAGGGGAAGCCGGTGCCGGTGAAGTACGGCTCGTCCCAGGTGCCGTCCTCCCGCTGGGTGTCCGCCAGCCACTGGACGCCGCGCTCGACGGCCTTGGCGTCCTGCTCCCCCGCCGCGAGCAGCGCCATCAGCGCCCAGGCGGTCTGGGAGGCCGTGGAGGCGCCGCGGCCGCTCCACTCCTTGACGTACTTGTAGGAGCGCAGGTCCTCGCCCCAGCCGCCGTCGTCGTTCTGCACGCTCTCCAGCCAGGCCACCGCCCGCCGGATCGCCGGGTGCGAGCCGGGCAGCCCGGCCGCGGTCAGCGCGGGCACCACCGAGCCGGTGCCGTAGACGTAGTTGACGCCCCAGCGCCCGAACCACGAGCCGTCCGGCTCCTGTTCGGCGAGCAGCCAGTCGATGCCGCGCCGGGTGCGCGGGTCGTGCGCGAGCCCCTCGGCGGCGAGCATCTCCACGACGTGCGCGGTGACGTCGGCCGACGGCGGGTCGATGACCTCGCCGAAGTCGCAGAAGGGCAGCCGGTTCGGGAACGGGCTGGTGTTGTCGACGTCGAAGGCGCCCCACGCGCCGTTCTTCGACTGCATGCCGAGGTTCCAGCGCACCGCGCGCCCGATCGCCCGGTCCACCCGCTCGGGGTCGTGGTGCCGGACCCGGCGCAGCGCGAGGGAGACCTCGGCGGTGTCGTCGATGTCGGGGTAGTTGTCGTTGTGGAACTCGAACGCCCAGCCGCCCGGCGGCAGTTGGGGACGCCGTACGGCCCAGTCGCCGGGCCGGACGATCTCCTCGCCCAGCATCCAGTCGGCCGCCTTGACCAGTTGCGGATGGTCGGCGGGCAGTCCGGCGTCGACGAGCGCGATGGTCGCGAGGCAGGTGTCCCACACCGGGGACTGGCAGGCCTCGATCATCCGGGCGCCGTCCTCGCGCCAGACGGCGAAACGGTCCAGCGAGGCGAGGCCCTCGCGCAGCACCGGATGCTGGAGGTCGTAGCCGAGCAGATGAAGGGCGATGACCGAGTACACGGCCGGGGGCTGGATGCCGCCCCAGCAGCCGTCGTTCTCCTGCCGCTCGATGATCCAGCGGGCCGCCGAGTTCATGGCGGCCCTGCGGAGTCTGCGCACGGCGACCCTGCGGTAGCCGCGTACCACCTTGTCGAGCCGCTGGAAGAGCCCGTCCCAGCTGGCCACCGGGGCGAGCGGCTGCGGCGGGTTGGGGTTCGCGGGGTCGGTGTGCAGCTCGTCCAGCGGGAACGGCGCCGGGCGCACCGGGCGCTTGGCGGAGACGATGGTGAGCGGCACGATCGTCTGCCGGGCCCAGCAGCCGAAGTCGTAGATGTTGAGCGGGAACCAGGTGGGGAAGTAGATCAGCTCCGGGGGCAGTTCCGGCAGGTCCTCCCACTTCCACCAGCCGAACAGGGCGAGCCAGATCCGGGTGAACACCCGGGAGGCGGCGATGCCGCCGCGCTCGCGGATCCAGGCGGCGGCCTTCGCCATGTGCGCCTCGTCGGGCGCGTCGCCGGCCAGGCGCAGGGCGACGTAGGCCTCTACAGTGGTGGACAGTTCGCCGGGCCCGCCGTAGAAGGTGGCCCAGGTGCCGTCCTCGCGCTGCTCGCCGCGGATGAACTTCGCGGCCGCCTGGGTGGTCCGCTCGTCACGGATCCCCAGGAACTGGCGGAGCAGCAGGTCCTCGGCGTCCATGGTGACGTTGGTCTCCAGGTCGCCCTTCCACCAGCCCTGGGCGTCCTGCCGCGCGAGCAGGAAGTCGGTGGCGCGCCGGGCGGCGCGTGCGGCGGCTTCTCGTACCCCGGCCGCCTCGGGTGTGGTGATGGCGGTGGTTTCGCTGGCCGCGGCAGCGCGGGACGGCACAGTCGCCCCGGTGCTTCCGTCGGTCGTCGCTGTCATGGCTTCCCCTTCGTGCAGTCGTGCGAGTCGTGCTGCTGTGGGTCCGCCGTCGGCCGGTGTCCTCGGGTCGATCCTCGGACACCGGCCGGCGACTACGCGAGGCGTGTTCGGCCGATAGTGATCATCTCTTTCGTACGACGACGAAGTCGGCGAGCGCCGTGAAGGCCTCGCGCACCCGGCCGGGCATGTCGACGGCGTCGAGGGCTTCGATGGCGATGGTGTGCTGACGGCGCGCCTCCCCGGCCGTCCAGTCGCGGCCGCCGGCCTGCTCGATGAGGGCCGCGCGGGCCGCGAACTCCTCCTCGGAGAAGTTCTCGAAGTCGCTGCTCTTGGCGTCCGCGGCGAGGATCTCGCCGAGCTGCTCGGAGGCGGGGCCGCCGGCCGCGAGCGCGGCGACGACCGGCAGGGACTTCTTGCGCTGGCGCAGGTCGCTCCAGGTCTGCTTGCCGGTGGCCTCCGGGTCGCCCCAGATGCCGAGGAGGTCGTCGACGGCCTGGAAGGCGAGGCCGAGGTGGTAGCCGTACCGTTCCAGCGCGTCGGCGGTGGCGTCGTCGGCGCCGCCGAGGACCGCGCCGATGGAGCTGGAGGCGGCGAGCAGCGCGCCGGTCTTGTTGCCCTCCATCTCCAGGCACTCCTCGACGGTGACCCGGTCGCGGTGCTCGTAGGAGATGTCCTGCGCCTGGCCGTCGATCAGGGCGCGGGTGGCGGTGGTGAGCCGGCGGGTGGCGCGGCCCGCCTCCACGGTGCCGAGCTCCAGCAGGATCTCGTTGGCGAGGGCGAACAGGGCGTCACCGACCAGGATGGCCTGGGCGGGACCGTGCACCTTCCAGACGGTGTCGCGGTGCCGGCGCTGCTCGTCGCCGTCCATCAGGTCGTCGTGCAGCAGCGAGAAGTTGTGGACGAGTTCGACGGCGACGGCGCCGGGGATGCCCACCTCCGGCGCGGCGCCGGTGACCTCGGCGGAGAGCACGGCGAGCGCGGGGCGCACGGCCTTGCCGCCGTCGCCGTCGGCCGGGTTGCCGGCGGCGTCGATCCAGCCGAAGTGGTAGGCGGCGACGGTGTCCATGGGAGACGCCAGCCGGTCGACGGCCGCACGCAGGACCGGAGTGGCCAGGGTGCGGCCGCGCTCCAGCAGCGCGGTCACGTCCACCGCGGCCCGTGGGGCGGGCGTCGAGGCCGGGGGCACAGTGGGCACAGTCTCTCCTCTTGTTGCGGTACCGGGGGTGCGGGGGCCTGCCGCGGGCTCCTGATCGGGCGTCACGCCGCCTCCTCGAACTCGAAGAGGTGGCGGGGGCGGGGCCGGCCCAGGGCGCTGAGGGCGGCGTCCGCCGCGCTCACTCCACTGCGGACCGCACTCTCCATGGTCGCGGGCCACCCGGTGGCGGTCCACGCTCCGGCCAGGTACAGGCCGGGGGCCTTGGTGCGGGCGCCGGGCCGCAGCCGCCCGACGCCGGGGGCGGGGGCGAACGTGGCCGTGCGCTCCCGGGTCACGAAGAAGTCCAACACCTCGGCGCCGCGGGTACCCGGGATCAGCCGTTCCAGCTCGGGGAGATAGCGCTCGCGGAGCTCGGCCACGGGCAGGTCGATCTCCCCCTGCGCGGCCGACTGTGACAGCGCCAGATACTGACCCTCGGTCAGCCCGGACGGCTCGGTGCGGTCGAAGACCCACTGCACTGGGGTGCCGAGGGCCGCGAAGAAGGGGCGCGCGAGCACCGTGCGGTCGTAGACGACATGGACGTTGAGGATCGGCGCGGTGCCGATCGCGAGCAGCCGCCCGGGGGCGTCGAGGGCGCCGGGCGGCAGCAGGTCGTGGGCCTCGCGCTGGGGTACGGCGAGGACGACGGCGTCCGTTTCCAGGCGTTCCCCGGGAACCTGAACGCTCCAGGTGCCGTTCTCGTTGGTAGAGACGGAGGTGACGCGTGTACGGACCTCGGTACGGACGCCCGCGGAGTCGAGCGCCTTGCGGGCCAGCCGGTCGTGCAGTTCGCCCAGCGGGACGTGGGCCCAGCCGATGTCGGCCGCGCCCGGGTCGGACAGCAGACCGGTCTTGAACACCATCGCGGCGAGCCCCAGCGAGGCGTCGCCCGCGACCGCGTTGAGGGTGGCGACCCCGACCAGGTCCCACAGGGCCTCGACGGCGCGCGCCGACTGGCCGTGCGCGGCCAGCCAGCTGCCGAAGTCCTGGGTGTCCAGCGTCGGATCGGCGAGGTCGAGCCCCTTCAGCGCGAGCGCGGCCCGCCCGACCGCGGCGCGCTCGGCGAGCGAGAGGTGCGGATAGGTGGCCAGGCTGCGCCCCAGGTGGAGGGGGACGGGCAGCGGGTCGCGCCGCAGCCGGCCGAGCCGCCTGCCCTCGGGCTTGGCGAGGTCGACGACGGGCACGTCCAGGCGGTCCTGCAGCGGTGCCAGCGCCGCGCCCTGGATCCGCTCCAGGAACCAGCGGTAGGCGGTGCAGCAGCGCAGGTACACGTGCTGGCCGTTGTCCACGGTCAGGTCGCCGCGCTGGAAGGAGAAGGCGAGACCGCCCAGCCTGGGTCTGCCTTCGAGCAGGGTGACGCGGACACCGGCGTCGGCGAGCGCGAGGGCCGCGGTGATCCCGGCGAGCCCGCCGCCGACCACGACGGCGCGGCGGCCCGCGGCGCCTTCCGGTTCCGCGCTGCCGTGCGTCCGCGCGGTGCGGTGGCCTTCGCTCATCGTGCGTCCTTCCCTACGTGCCGAGCATGCAGGTTGAACGGTGCACGCTCCGCCGTCGCAGTCAGGGACGCCACGCCGCTGCCGAGGGTTGCCTGCCGCATGTCTCCCGGTCCGGTGAGGTCCATCAGGGGCGCCTCCTGACGGAACGCGGGGAGACGTGGCGGGTCACGTGCCGGGCGTCCAGACCGGACAGGCCGCGTACGGCGACGTAGGCCTTCTCGCGTCCGGGCAGCGAGACCCGGCCGCGCAGCACGGCCTCCGGGTCGCGCTCGATGCGGTCCAGCAGCCGTCGGTAGATGCCGGCCATGGCGGCCACGCAGGCGCCGCTGCGCCGGTCGAGCATGGGGAGCAGCCGGTAGCCCTCGGCGAAAAGGGCGCGGGCCCGTCGCACTTCGAAGTGCACGAGGCCCGCGAAGTCGGAACCCTCCGGTGGCGTCGGCCCGTCGAACCCGGCCGAGCAGCCGAACTTGGCGAGGTCGTCGGCGGGCAGATAGGTACGGCCGCCGGCCGCGTCCTCGCGGACGTCTCTGAGGATGTTGGTGAGCTGCAGGGCGAGGCCGAGCGTGTCCGCGTACTCGGGTGCGCGCTCGGCGCCGCGCGCGCCCGGTTCGGTGCCGAACACGCCGAGCGAGAGGCGGCCGATGGCACCGGCGACACACCGGCAGTAGACCTTCAGGTCGTCCCAGGTCTCGTAGGTCTCGCCGCGTACGTCCATCTGGACGCCGTCGATGAGCTCGTCCAGGCCGCCGAGCGGGATCGGGAAGGCGCGCGCGGCATGGGCGAGGGCCACGGCGACCGGATCGGTGTCGTCCTCCTCGACCTGGTCCTCGCGGACCCGGGCGAGCAGCGCCCTGGTGTCCTCGAGCCGCTTCAGCTTGACCCCGTCGGCCAGGTCGCCGTCGCCGATGTCGTCCACCCGCCGGGAGAACGCGTACAGCGCCGACATGGCGCGGCGCTTGGGCGTGGGCAGCAAGCGGATGCCATAGGCGAAGTTGCGTGCCTGCTGCCCGGTGACGGTCTCGCAGTAGCTGTAGGCGGCGAGTACCGGTGCGGACACGTGCGACGGAGAATCCACGGTCCGGATCACCCCTCTCCTCGCAGGATCGCGCCCGCCTCACGCAGCAACTGGAGCTTGCGGGGCTTGGGCGGGCCGGGAAGAACGTCGTATTCGGCGGCGGCGATCGCCCGGATCGCCGCCCTTCCCCCCGCCACGAACCCCGCGAGCAGCAGCCTCAGCCTGCCGTGGACGCTACCCACCAGGGGGGCGCCTTCATTCAGCAGATCGCGGGCGCGTTGTGCCTCGTATGCAACCAGGGCGCGCACCGATGCGCTCGCGGTTTTCGCGCCAAGATCCGTTTCCTGGACGTGAAAGCGCTTCATGTCCGTGGCCGGGAGGTAGATCCGGTCACGGCCGAGGTCCTCGGCGACGTCCTGGAGGTGCTCCACGATCTGCAGCGCGGTGCAGATCGCGTCGGAGAGCCGGATCCGCTCGGGGGTGGAGGTGCCGGTGACGGCGAGGACGAGGCGGCCGACGGGGTTGGCGGACAGTTCGCAGTAGGCGAGGAGGTCGTCGTAGGTCTCGTAGCGGGCGACGAGCTGGTCCTGGCGGTTGGCGGCGATCAGGCCGAGGAAGGGCTCGGGGGTGAGGGAGCGACGGCGGACGGTGGGCTGCAGCCGGCGCAGCAGCGGATGGCGCGGGGTGCCGTCGAAGACGCGGCGCAGGTCGGTCTCGAAGGCGTCGAGGAGGACCAGCCGGTCCTCGGCCTCGGTGGCGGACACGCCGAGGAGGCGGGCGTCGGCGCCGCCGGGGGCGAGGTCTCCGTCGCCGATGTCGTCGACGAGGCGGGCGAAGCCGTACACGGCCATGAGGTCGTCGCGCCAGGCCCTGGGCAGGAAGAAGGGGGCCACGGGGAAGTTCTCGCCGGTGGCCTTGTCGAGGGTGGCGCGTTCCGGATCCGGCGCCGTCTCGGTGGCCGTCATCGGGCGCTGCCCGGCGCGGGGACGGCACATGCTGCGTTGAGCTGGGGAGTTTCCGTAGCCATTGCCGTCACATCTCCCGTTCTACACTGCCGACCCAATACACAGTATTTCGGACACGCCGCCCGACGATCGGCGGGGTCGCCCTGGCGCGGGGTGTCGCGCATTATCGCCCCACTTGCCGCTTTCCGGCACCGGTACAGCTTACGTTGTACAACGCAGCAAGGTTCGTCGGGGTGTCCTGCACATCACAACAACACACCGATTGGCGTCAAGATTCCCCACTCCAAACGGAGTTGACGGTTCCTTTGCGGACGCCGGGCCCCGCCGGACGACTTCCGGCGGGGCCCTGGCCGAAACGGGCTACTTGCCCGTGAACTTCTCGTACTCCTTCAAGACCTCTTCGGTCGGTCCGTCCATGCGCAGTTCACCGCGCTCCAGCCACAGGACGCGGTCGCAGGTGTCCCGGATGGACTTGTTGTTGTGACTGACCAGGAACACCGTCCCGGCCTCCTTGCGCAGTTCCCGGATGCGTTCCTCGGAGCGCATCTGGAACTTGCGGTCACCGGTGGCGAGCGCCTCGTCGATCATGAGGACGTCGTGGTCCTTGGCGGCGGCGATGGAGAACCGCAGCCGGGCGGCCATGCCCGAGGAGTACGTGCGCATCGGCAGGGTGATGAAGTCGCCCTTCTCGTTGATCCCGGAGAAGTCGACGATCTCCTGGTAGCGCTCCTTGATCTGCTCCCGGGACATACCCATGGCGAGGCCGCCCAGGATCACGTTCCGCTCACCGGTCAGGTCGTTCATCAGGGCCGCGTTGACGCCGAGCAGCGAGGGCTGGCCGTCGGTGTAGACCTTGCCCCGCTCCGCGGGCAGCAGACCGGCGATGGCGCGCAGCAGCGTGGACTTGCCGGAGCCGTTGGAGCCGATCAGGCCGATGGCCTCGCCGCGGTAGGCCACGAAGGACACCCCGCGCACGGCGTGCACCTTGCGCACCCCGCGCGCCGCGTCGTCGGAGCCGCGCCTCAGGATCCGGCTGAGGGCGGCGGTCGCGCTGCCCTTGCCGGTCCTGGCGCCGTTGACGCGGTAGACGATGTGCAGGTCGTCGGCGATGACCGTGGGGCACCGGTCCTCGCGGGCCCGGTCGTTCTGCTCAGCCACGGCCGTACCTCTCCTCCGCCTTCCAGAAGTACACGAACCCGCCGGCGAAGACGGCCACGGCCCAGAACAGCGCGATGGCCCACACGTGCGGCGGCAGGTTCGAGGCGCCGTAGCCGTCGATCAGCGCGTAGCGCATCAGGTCCATGTAGACCGCGGCCGGGTTGACCTGGAGCAGCCGGACCGCGATCTCCGAGCGGCCCTCCATCATCTTGTTGATGGAGAACATGACGCCGGAGGTGTACATCCAGGTGCGCAGGACGAACGGCATCAGCTGGGCGAGGTCGGGCGTCTTGGCGCCCATGCGGGCCACGATCAGCGCGAGCCCGGTGTTGAACAGGAACTGCAGCAGCAGGACCGGCACGATCAGCAGCCAGCCGAGGCTCGGGTAGCTGCCGAAGCCGATCGCCACGACGAACATCACGATCATCGAGAACAGCAGTTGCTGGAGCTGCTGCAGCGAGAAGGAGATGGGCAGCGAGGCGCGCGGGAAGTGCAGGGCGCGCACCAGGCCCAGGTTGCCGGAGATCGCCCGGACACCCGACATGACCGAGCTCTGCGTGAAGGTGAACACGAACACGCCCGTGACCAGGAACGGGATGTACACGTCCTGGGACAGGCCGCGGCTCGCGTGCAGGATCACGCCGAAGATGAAGTAGTACACGCCCGCGTTCAGCAGCGGCGTCGCCACCTGCCACAGCTGGCCCAGCTTGGCCTGGCTGTACTGCGCCGTCAGCTTCGCCTGGGAGAAGGCGAGGATGAAGTGGCGCCGGCCCCACAGCTGGCGGACGTAACCGGGCAGCGAGGGACGGGCGCCGCTCACGGCGAGCCCGTACTTGGCGGCGAGCTGCGCCGGTGTCAGCCCCTCGTCGATCGGCGGTATCGCGTTCACCGCGACACCGCCGTCATGGGTTGTGTGACTCACGAGTGGAAATCCGGACTCTCTGGTAAGAAGCTTGCTCTCTTCAGGTAAGAGCTAGCTTCTCAGATCACCGGGGGCCGGCCCAGCCGGGTCAGCCGCCACACCGTGCGCCAGCGCATCGGACGGCGGGGACCGCACGGAGTGGTCCAGCCCTCCTTGAACCCGCCGAACCAGGCCTTGAGGGCCGGGCGGGAGGGGCGGCGCAGCAGCGTGAGCAGCATCCAGACCCCGAGGTAGACGGGGACCAGCGGCACGGGGAGGTTGCGGCGGGCCAGCCACACGCGGTTGCGGGCGACCATGCGGTGGTAGACCGCGTGCCGCGAGGGCGCGGTCGTCGGGTGGTACAGGACCATGTCCGACCGGTAGTCGATCATCCAGCCGGCGTCGAGGGCCCGCCAGGCCAGGTCGGTCTCCTCATGGGCGTAGAAGAACTCGTCCGGCAGCCCGCCGACCTCGGCGAACACCCGGGTGCGGACGGCGTTGGCGCCGCCCAGGAAGGTGGTGACCCGGGAGGAGCGCATCGGGTCGGAGGCGCGCAGCCGGGGCACGTGGCGGCGCTGGGTCTCGCCGGTCTCCGGGTCGGCGATGCGGAAGCTGATGATGCCGAGCTCCGGATCGGCCTCGAAGGCCTCGCGGCACAGCTGGGCGGTGTCGTGGCGGGCGAGCAGCCCGTCGTCGTCGAGGAAGAGCAATATGTCGACATCGCGGCCGCTGGGCCCGAAGGCCTCGATGCCGACGTTGCGGCCGCCGGGGATGCCCAGGTTCTCGGGCAGCTCGATGGTCCGTACGCCGTCGGGCACGTCCGGGACCGGTGAGCCGTTGCCGACGACGACCACCTCGACCCGGTCCCCGTCCTGTGCCGCGACCGAGTCGAGCAGGGCCCGCAGCTCCTCGGGCCGGTTGCCCATGGTGATGACGACGGCGCCGACCCGCATGCCCGTACTCACTTCAGCCTGCTGGAGGCGAGGATGGACACCAGGTGCAGCAGGGTCTGCAGCAGGGCGATGCCGGCCAGCACCGCGACCCCCAGCCGGGACAGGAACAGGTCGCCGCGCACCTGGTCGGCGATCGCCAGGACCAGGATGAGCAGCGACGCCTCGATGCCGAGGATCAGCCGGTGGAACTTCAGCATCGCGGCGGCCTTGCGGGCCAGCGCCATCCCGGAGGAGCGCATCTCGGACGCCGACTCCTGCACCGGCGGCTTGCCGGCCTGGTGACGGGCGACGCCGACGAGGTCGGTCTCGGCCTTGATGAGGATGGCGCCGAGCGCGGCGAGCGTGCCGAGGAAGGCCCACAGCCAGTCGATACGGCCGCCGCCCCACGGGTCGGCCGCGCGCAGGCCGAAGCCGGTGAGCACCGCGGCGTCGGTGAGATAGGCGCCGACCCGGTCCAGGTAGACGCCGTTCAGCGAGTACTGCTTCTTCCAGCGCGCGATCTCGCCGTCGACGCAGTCCAGCAGCAGGTACATCTGGACGCACACCACGCCGAGCACGGCGCCCCAGATCCCCGGCACGAGAAGGGCCGGGGCCGCGAGCACGCCGAAGACGGTCATCAGGTACGTGAGCTGGTTGGGCGTGACCCTGGTGTTCACCAGATAGCGGTCGACCCGCAGGGACACCTCGCGCATGTAGAGGCGCCCCATCCAGTGCTCACCGCTGCGCCGGTCCTTCACCCCCGCGGGGTGCACGACCGGACGGAGTTCAGCTACCGATGGCCTTGACATAGTCGGCGTAGATGTCCTTGATCTGGTTCGTCTTGAGGTCGAGGTGCTCGATGATCGTGTAGCGGCCGGGGCGGGTCTCCGGGGCGAACTCCACCGCCCGCACGAACTCGTCCACGGTGAAGCCGATCTCCTCCGGCAGCACCGGAAGCCCGTGGCGGCGCAGCACCTCGGCCATGTACGCCGACTCCTCGTGCGCTCCGCGCAGGTACATCGCGAAGGCCGCGCCCAGGCCGCACTGCTCGCCGTGGGCGGCCGCGCGCTTCGGGTAGAGCAGGTCGAAGGCGTGGTTGATCTCGTGGCAGGCGCCGGAGGACGGACGGGAGTCGCCCGACACGGACATGGCGATACCGGTGAGGACCAGCGCCTCGGCCAGCACCTGCAGGAAGCCGTCGTCACCGATGCCGCCCGGGTGCCGGAGCACCGCCTCCCCGGCCTGCCGGGCCATGGCGGCGGCCAGGCCGTCGATCTTCTCGCCGTTGACGCGGTTGGCCAGCTCCCAGTCCGCGACCGCGGAGATGTTGGAGATGGCGTCACCGATGCCGGAGCGCACGAACCGGACCGGGGCCTCGCGGATCACGTTGAGATCGATGACCACCGCGATCGGGTTCGGCACGCCGTACGAGCCGCGGCCCGCGTCGTTGTCCAGGGTCGCGACGGGCGAGCACAGGCCGTCGTGCGCGAGGTTGGTGGCGACGGCGACCAGCGGCAGGCCGACACGGGCCGCCGCGAACTTGGCACAGTCGATGATCTTGCCGCCGCCGAGACCCACGACCGCGTCGTAGTGGCCGGCCTTGATGTCGCTCGCCAGCCGGACCGCGTCGTCGATGGTGCCGCCGCCGACCTCGAACCAGTCGGCGCCGGGCAGCGTGGGAGCGACGCGCTCACGCAGCCGGGCGCCCGAACCGCCGCTGACGGCGACGGCGAGCCGGCCGGACTGCGAGATGCGCTCGTCGGCGAGGACACCGGCCAGGTCGTCCAGGGCACCCGCGCGGATGTCCACCACGACCGGCGAGGGAATCAGCCGGGTCAGTACTGGCACGCGATCGCCCGTCCCTTGGCGAGGTCGTCGTGGTTGTCGATCTCGACCCACTGGACGTCGCCGATCGGCGCCACGTCGATCCGGAAGCCGCGGTTGACCAGCTCCTGGTACCCGTGCTCGTAGAACTGCTGCGGGTCGGTCTCCCAGACCGTCTTCAGCGCGTCGGCCAGCTCGGGGGCGGCGTCGCCCTCGATCAGGGTGACGCCGATGTACTCGCCGGTCGCCTCGGCCGGGTCCATCAGCTTGGTGATCTTCGTCATGCCCTGCCCGGGGTCGACGACGACCTTCATCTCCTCGTCCGCGAGGGACTTCACGGTGTCCAGCGCGAGGATGATCTTCTTACCTTCGCCACGTGCCGCGAGCAGCGTCTTCTCGACGGAGACCGGGTGGACGGTGTCGCCGTTGGCGAGGATCACACCGTCCTTGAGGGCGTCACGGCCGCACCACAGGGAGTAGGCGTTGTTCCACTCCTCGGCCTTGTCGTTGTCGATGAGGGTGAGCTTGAGGCCGTACTTCTGCTCCAGGGCCGCCTTGCGCTCGTACACGGCCTCCTTGCGGTAGCCGACGATGATCGCGGCCTCGGTCAGGCCGACCTCGGCGAAGTTCGCGAGGGTGAGGTCCAGCACGGTCGGCTCGCCCTCTATACCCGCGGGCCCCACCGGCACCAGCGCCTTGGGCAGGGTGTCGGTGTAGGGGCGCAGACGCCGTCCGGCGCCGGCCGCCAGCACGAGGCCGATCATGCGGGTTCTCCTTCGTCGTGTACGGCGGGCGCCCCAGCGGACACCCAGAAGCGGATGCTCTCGACGAGCACCACGAGGGCGACGGCCACGGCGAGGACCGTGAGCGCGACCGTGAACTGCGCGGCGGTGAGCACCGCGGCCAGGACGGTGACGAGCAGTGTCCGCCCGTCGTGCCCCCCGATGGAGCGCACCAGCCAGGCCGGGGGCGCTCCGGCGTTGCCGCGGATGCGGTACACCGTGTCGTAGTGATGGTAGGCGACGGCGGCCACCAGCCCGAAAGCCGCCGGAAGCGCCCCGTTTACCCCCGCCTTACCCGCGAGCGCGAGGACGGTGCCGTACTCGGCGGCGCGGAAGAGGGGCGGGACCAGCCAGTCGAGGGCGCCCTTGAGGGGGCGGTACAGCGCCTGACCGGAGGTGACGGCGTAGACGACGGCACCCGCGACGGGGGCCCAGGTCACGCCGGAGAAGAGGGATACGGCGAGGATGGCGGTACCGGCGAGCGCCACCAGGAACGGGGAGCCGAGGCGGGCGGGCGTGGAGCGGGCCACGAGGGAGGCGGCCGGGCCGTTGTCGGCGAGGTCCGCGAGCGCCCCGGCGGCCCGGTCGGTGCGCCGGGCCCTGCGGGTCAGCGAGCGCAGCACGCGTCCGGCCGTGGTGTAGGCGGCCGCGAAGGCGCAGCCGATGAGCAGCGCGTAGAAGGTGATGCGCGGGGTGGTGGCCGCGGTGAGGAGCGCGATCATCGCCCAGCGCTCGCCGATCGGCAGCACGATCATCCGCCGTACCCACACCGTCCAGCCGACGCTGTCCAGCTTGTCGGAGAGGGCGGCGGTGGGGCTGGTGTTGGCGGTGGCGTCGTGGTTGGCCTCGTTGAAGGAGAAGTCGACCACGTGCCGGCAGGTCTGCAGGACCATCGCGCCGAGGGCGAGGGCCCACACGTCGTCGCCGCCCCGGGCCGCTCCGAGGGCGAGACCCGCGTAGTAGGCGTACTCCTTGGCCCGGTCGAAGGTGGCGTCGAGCCAGGCGCCGAGGGTGGAGTACTTCAGGGCGTAGCGGGCGAGCTGGCCGTCGGTGCAGTCCAGCACGAAGGAGGCGATCAGCAGCACACCGGCCGCGACGAAGCCGGCGCGGGTGCCGGTCGCCGCGCAGGCCGCCGCTGTCAGGGCGGTGAGCAGCGAGGCCGTGGTGACCTGGTTCGGGGTCAGGCCGCGGCGGGCGCACCAGCGGGCGAGGTAGCGCGAGTAAGGGCTGATGAAGAACGTGGTGAAGAAGCCGTCGCGGGACTTCACCGCCGACTTCAGGCGTACGGCCTCGTCGTCGACGGCGGCGACGGCCTGCCGCGCCTCGTTGCGGGCCTGCGGGTCGGCGGGCACGGCGGCGACCAGGCTGCCCAGCTCCGGCCGGTGCACCTCGCAGCCGTCGGCGTCGAGGGCGGTGACGATGCGGTCGGCGAGGCTGTCCACCGCGAGGGCGGTGCCGCCGCCGGCCGAGGTCTCGCGGGCCACGGCCCGGGTCAGCGCCTGCCGGGCCGCCGGCTGGGCGGTGACGGCGCCGGGGACCGCGGAGAGCGGGAAGCGCGGGTCGGTCAGGCCGAGGCGCAGCGCGTGGGCGTGGCCGACGAAGCGGGCGTCGACCAGGGCCACGCGCTCGCCGGCGGGTGCGGCGGCGAGCAGGGTCTCGGCCTCGGCGGAGTCCGCTGCCACCCGGACGTCGAAGCCGAGGGACCGCAGATCGTTCTCGAGTGACGATCCGGGGACCGGCTGACCGGTGACGATGGCGGTCGACAACCGAACTCACTCCCTGGGTGCCGGCGCGGTGGCGCCGGATCTCTTACGTGGTGGGGCGCCCTGCCAGCGGCACCCGGGCGGCATGTCGGCAGAGGCTATCGGATGGGCGGGAGCCCATGTTCACCGGCCGTTCACGGCCCGGCCCACGGAGGCTGCCCGGGCCTTTGCCGCGATCATCATCGGTGATCCGGGGCCCGCCCCACAAACCGCCGGACGCAGATCCGGGCAACCGGGACACCTGAGCGGTCCGCACGGGTCCGCATAGGCTGGACAACCATGACATGGCTGATCACCGGCGGAGCCGGATACATCGGGGCGCACGTGGCACGGGCCATGGCCGGCGCCGGGGAGAGCGTCGTGGCGCTGGACGACCTGTCGGCGGCGGTGCCCGCGCGGCTCCCGGCGGACGTCCCGCTCGTCCGGGGCTCGACGCTGGACGGGGACCTGCTGAAGCGGGTCCTGGCCGAGTACGGCGTCACGGGCGTCGTCCACCTCGCGGCACGCAAGCAGGTGGCCGAGTCGGTGGCCCAGCCCACCCGGTACTACCGGGAGAACGTCGGCGGCCTGGCCACCCTGCTGGACGCGGTGGCCGAGGCCGGGGTCGACCGCCTGGTGTTCTCCTCCTCCGCGGCGGTGTACGGCAACCCGGACACGGACCTGATCACCGAGGACACCCCGTGCGCGCCGGTGAACCCGTACGGCGAGACCAAGCTGGCCGGTGAGTGGCTGGTGCGGGCGGCCGGAAAGGCGCACGGAATCTCCACGGTGTGCCTGCGCTACTTCAACGTGGCGGGCGCGGCGGCGCCGGAACTCGCGGACACGGGCGTGTTCAACATCGTGCCGATGGTCTTCGACCGGCTCACCCGGGACGAGGCCCCGCGGATCTTCGGGGACGACTATCCGACGCCGGACGGCACCTGTATCCGGGACTACATCCATGTGGCCGACCTCGCCGGGGCCCACCTCGCGGCGGCGCGGCGGCTCGCCGACGGTTCCGTCTCCGGCGACCTGACCCTGAACATCGGGCGGGGCGAGGGCGTCTCGGTACGCGAGCTGATCACGGTGATCGGGGAGGTCACCGGGGACCGCAGGGAGCCGGTGGTCCAGGCGCGCCGGCCGGGCGACGCGCCGCGCGCGGTCGCCTCCGCCGAGCGGGCCGCCGAACAGCTGGGCTGGCGGGCCGGGCGCGGGGTGCGCGAGATGGTGGAGTCGGCCTGGCGGGGCTGGCAGCTGCATCACGGGTGAGCAACCGCACCCGCCCTGACCTGCGGAACGTTTCCGCAGGTCAGGGCACATGACAACGGTGTTCAGTGCCGCGTTGCCCCATACCCCCCACCCGTAGTTCACTGGGCTCTGCCGGACGGACAGGGAAGGGCGGATCGCATGGGGGCAGGGCACGACCACGGGCACGCGCACAGCCATGTGCCGCCCACGGGTACGGCCGCGGCAGCGTACCGGGGCCGGCTGCGGATCGCGCTGGGCATCACGCTGACGATCATGGTGGTGGAGATCGCCGGCGGCCTGCTCGCGGACTCGCTGGCGCTGATCACGGACGCGGCGCACATGGCGACCGACGCGGTGGGCCTCGGCATGGCGCTGCTCGCGATCCGCTTCGCGAACCGCCCGCCGAGCACCAACCGCACCTTCGGCTACGCCCGCGCCGAGATCCTCGCCGCCCTGGCCAACTGTGTGCTGCTGCTCGGCGTCGGCGGATACGTCCTGTACGAGGCCGTGCAGCGGTTCGTGACGCCCGCGGAGACCCGGGGCGGACTGATGGTCGTGTTCGGTCTGGTCGGCCTGGTCGGGAACTCGGTCTCGCTGACCCTGCTGATGCGCGGGCAGAAGGAGAGCCTGAACGTGCGCGGCGCCTTCCTGGAGGTCGCCGCGGACGCGCTGGGCTCGTTCGCGGTGCTGGTCTCGGCGCTGGTGATCCTGACCACCGGCTGGCAGGGCGCCGACCCGGTCGCCTCGCTGGTCATCGGCGTGATGATCGTGCCGAGGACGCTGAAGCTGCTGCGCGAGACGCTGGACGTGCTGCTGGAGGCGGCGCCGAAGGGCGTCGACATGGCCGAGGTGCGGGCGCACATCCTGGCGCTGGACGGCGTGGAGGACGTACACGACCTGCACGCGTGGACGATCACCTCCGGGATGCCGGTGCTGTCGGCGCACGTGGTGGTCAGCTCGGACGTGCTCAGCGCCGTCGGCCACGAGAAGCTGCTGCACGAGCTGCAGGGCTGCCTCGGCGACCACTTCGACGTGGAGCACTGCACCTTCCAGCTGGAGCCGAGCGGGCACGCGGCGCACGAGGCCCGGCTGTGCCACTGACGGTGCGCACAGCTGTTCGACACCCGTCGCGGACGGTTCCCTGATCCGCGGACCGGGCACGATGATCTACCGGGTCCGCCTTCCGGTGCCGCGCCGCGCGCGGACGTGCGGGGAAGTGCCGGGAGTGCCGGATTCGTACGGCAGACTTGGGGTGCGAAGACCGAGGCGAAGGATGGGTATGCCGATCACACCTGCCACCGCGACGCACAGCTCGTCGAACGGCACCGCAGAGGCGATTTTGCTGGAACTGGTCGACGAGAAGGGTGTGACGATCGGTACGGCGGAGAAGCTGGCCGCCCATCAGCCGCCGGGGCAGCTGCACCGCGCGTTCTCCGTGTTCCTCTTCGACGAACAGGGCCGGCTGCTGCTCCAGCAGCGGGCGCTCGGCAAGTACCACTCCCCCGGTGTGTGGTCCAACACCTGCTGCGGCCACCCGTACCCGGGCGAGGCGCCGTTCGCCGCCGCTGCCCGGCGCACCTTCGAGGAGCTCGGCGTGTCGCCCTCGCTGCTGGCGGAGGCGGGCACGGTCCGCTACAACCACCCGGATCCGGCCTCGGGCCTGGTCGAGCAGGAGTACAACCACTTGTTCGTAGGCCTGGTGCAGGCGCCGCCGGCGCCGGACCCGGAGGAGATCGCCCAGACCGCCTTCGTGACCGCGGCCGAGCTGGCCGAACGGCACGCGCGCGACCCCTTCTCGGCCTGGTTCATGACCGTCCTGGACGCGGCCCGTCCGGCGATCAGGGAGCTGACGGGCCCGTCCGCGGGCTGGTGAACGGTTCTGAGGCAGACGCGCGCGCCTGCCGTGGGGCAGGCCCGCGGACCGGCTGTCGGACGGGCGCGCGGGCCCGGCGTGCTACGGCAGCGTCGTGGACTTGAGCGGCAGGGCGGCCCAGATCACCTTGCCGCCGCTCGCGGTGTGCTCCACGTCGACCGTGCCGCCCGCCTCCCGTGCCACCTCACGGACCAGCAGCAGGCCCCGGCCGCCGGTCTGGCCGTGGTCGGCCTCCAGGGCGGTCGGGCGGTAGGGGTGGTTGTCCTCCACGGACACCCGCACCCACTCGGCTCCGACGGCGACCTCCACGGCCAGCATCGGCGACAGCAGCGCCGCGTGCCGGACCGCGTTGGTGACCAGCTCGGAGACGATCAGCAGCAGGCCGTGCACCAGCTCGTCGGAGACCGGCACGCCCTGGCGCAGCAGCAGGTCCCGTACGGCGTGCCGGGCCTGCGGGACCGAGGCGTCCACCGCGGCGGCGGTGAACCGCCAGACGCCTTCGTACGGCAGTGGATCGGGCGGCCGCTCGGCGCCCCCCGCTGGGCGCGGGCCGTCCCCGCGCCCGTGGTTGTCCATCGTCCGGTCGCCACCCTCGCGCTCGATTGTCACCACACGTCGAGTGTTGGTAACGCGCCGCTCCGGTCCACGGGACTGAACACAAGTCAGCGGGTATCGAGCGCTTTCTGACCGAGTGCGTATGACACGGTCACGTGTGGGACTGTTCCTGTCGCCCGGACGCCGGATCACGGACTACTCGGGTCATGCGGGTCCAGGCTGCTCCCGCTCGGAGACGAGACCGACGATACGGCGCCCGCCGTAGCCGGTGGCCACGAGGCCGAGGCCGTCGAAGAGCAGGGCGAGCGAGATGAAGGCACCGATGACGTATTGACTGCTGCTCGGCCAGGAGCCGAGGACCAGGATGCCGAGCAGCAGGTCGAAGGCGCCGAGCAGCAGCGTCCAGCCCAGCTGCGGTCCGCGCACGACCAAGCCGCCGACCAGCCGGAAGAAGCCCGCAGTGAGGAACAGCAGCGCGGCGAACATGGTCAGCGCGGCGGCCGTGGCGTGCGGCAGGCGGATGACGACGATGCCGGCCGCGATGTTGAGGGCGGCGACGATGACCCCGAGCCAGAAGAAGCCGGTGCCGCGGGCCTGGACGGCGTGCAGCAGCCCGACGATCCCGCCGATCAGCAGCAGCCAGCCGAACAGCAGCATCGAGGTGAGCGTGGCGACCGCGGTGTAGACGAGTCCGACGATCCCGGCGAGCACGAGGAGCACCCCGAGCACGGCGAGCCAGCTGAAGCCGCGGTGGAGTTTCGTCGCGCTGTCGCCGCGTGTGCCGGCCCTGGCCATCGCGACCTCCTCGGTCCACGCCGTCCGCCACCCCCTGCCCCTCTCACCCCTTTGTCCCCTTTACGCGAGTTTCTTAACGCCTCACCTCTGCCGACCCGCGCTCTCCGTACCGCTCGGACCCCCCGATACGATCCGCGCATGGAGCCCCAGCTGTCGCACCGCACCGAAGGCGCTGTCGCCACCGTCGTCATCCGCAACCCGGCCAAGCGCAACGCCATGACCGCCGCGATGTGGCGGGCCCTGCCGCCGCTGCTGGACGACTTGGCGCGCGATCCCGGCGTACGGGCCCTGGTGCTCACCGGCGAGGGCGGGACCTTTTGCGCGGGGGCCGACATCAGCACCCTCCGGGGCTCTCCCGAGGAGGCACAGGGACTCGCCGTGGCCGCCGAGGAGGCGCTCGCCGCGTTCCCCAAGCCGACCGTGGCCGCCGTGCGCGGTCACTGCGTGGGCGGTGGGGCACAGCTCGCCGCGGCCTGCGATCTGCGGCTGGCGGAGGAGGGCGCTCTGTTCGGGGTGACTCCGGCGCGGCTCGGCATCGTGTATCCGGCCTCCTCGACCCGCCGGCTGCTCTCGCTGGTGGGGCCGGCCACCGCCAAGTACCTGCTGTTCACGGCCGAGTTGATCGACACCGGGCGGGCGCTCGCCGCCGGGCTGGTGGACGAGGTGCTGCCGGAGGGCGAACTGTCCAAGCGGGTCGCGGAGTTGGCCCGGATCCTGGTCTCCCGCTCGCAGCTCACCCAGGCCGCCGCGAAGGAGTTCGCGGGCGGCCGTACCGACCGGGACGCCCACTGGGCGCGGGCGGCCCGCGGCAACCCCGACACCGCGGAAGGGGTCGCCGCGTTCCTGGAGCGCCGGCAGCCGCGCTTCACGTGGAGCGTGGCTACGTCAGACTGAACCGTCCGCCGGTGCGCAGTTCCTCGACGAGGTGCGCGGGCGCCTTGTGCGGGGAACCGGCGTCGTAGGGCGGCTGGGGGTCGTACTCGGTCAGCAGCTGGACGGCCTGGGCGTGTTCGTCGCCCGCGATCCGGCCGGTCAGGGTGAGCGCCATGTCGATGCCGGCGGAGACCCCCGCCGCCGTGACGTACTTGCCGTCGGTGACGACCCGGTCGCCGGTGGGTGCGGCGCCGAACTCCTTCAGCAGGTCCAGGGCGGCCCAGTGGCTGGTCGCGCGGCGGTCGCGCAGCAGCCCCGCGGCGGCGAGCAGCAGCGAGCCGGAGCAGACCGAGGTCGTCCAGGTGCTCGTCGCGTCGGCCGCGCGCAGCCAGTCCAGCAGCGCCGGGTTCTTCAGCTGGTCGACGGTGCCGGGCCCTCCCGGGACGACCAGCAGGTCGGGGCCGCGCACCTCGTCGAGGGCCTGGTCGGCGGTGACGGCGAGAGCCCCCGTGTCGGTGCGGACGGGACCGGTGCGCTCGGCGACGAACACGGTCTCGGCACCGGGGAGCCGGGAGAGGATCTCGTACGGGCCGACGGCGTCGAGGGCGGTGAACCGGTCGTAGACGACGATGGCGATCTGCATGGTGTGTCCCTTCGGTGATCGAAGCGGCGCCGCCCGGTGGGTCCCAGGGGCGACAGCGGGGCGGAGGCCGTGACGAGGGGTGACGGGGTTCAGTGGGGGCGGCGGCGGGCGCCGGGGGCGGGTGCGGGGGCCGACCATCCGGGGTCGATGGGGGCCCTGGCGGGCGAGGGCCGAGGCGAGCCTCCGTGGCGGCGAAGCGGGTGGGCGAGCGCGGGGGCGGAGCTTCAGGAGTGGACCTTGGTCGGACATGGGGCGCGATCGGTCGGTGGCCGGGCGTTGGTGGACGGTCACGGCAGTCGGCCCGGCGGCCGGGGGGCGTGAGCGCTCACGACCGTCGGCGGCCGGGAATCAGCCGGCAACGGCGATCAGCCGCACCAGCGGCCGGGTCAGTCGGCACTCACCGCCAGGTCACCAGCGCCCGGATCAGCCGGCAACCACGGTCAGGTCACCAGCCGCCGGATCCGCCAGCAACCACGGTCAGTAGGCACCGGCGGCCGGCGATCCGTCGGCAACCACGGTCAGGGCACCGGCGGCCGGTGATCCGTCGGCTGTCACGGCCGTCGGCGGTGGCCGGCTCAGCGGGCCGTCGCCGGGTGGAAGCGGCGGCGGTACTCGGCCGGGGCCGTGCCGAGGGTTCTGGTGAAGGCGCGGCGCATGGCTTCGGGGGTGCCGTAGCCGCTGGCGCGGGCGACCTCCTCGATGTTGTCGGTGGTGTCCTCCAGCAGGCGGCGGGCGTGTTCCAGGCGGACCCGGTCGACGTAGCGGCCGGGGGTCATGCCGGTCTCCTCCCGGAAGGCGCGCGCGAAGTGGCGCGGTGAGAGCCGGGCGCGGGCGGCGAGCGCGTCCACCGTCAGGTCGCCCGCCGGGTGCTCGGTGATCCAGCGCTGGACCTCGCGCAGCGGGTCGCGCCGCGCGGTCTGCGCGGCGAGCTGGGCGCTGAACTGGGCCTGGTTGCCGGGCCGGCGCAGGAAGACCACGAGGTGCCGGGCGACGGCGAGCGCGACGTCCCGGTCCAGGTCCTCCTCGACCAGGGCGAGGGCCAGGTCGATGCCGGAGGTCACCCCGGCCGAGGTGGCGACGTGACCGTCCCGGACGTAGATGGGCTCCGGATCCACGGCGACCGCCGGGTGGTCGCGGGCGAGCTTGTCGCAGTAGGCCCAGTGGGTCGTCGCCCGCCGGCCGTCGAGGAGACCGGCGGCGGCGAGCAGGACGGCGCCGGTGCACACCGAGACCAGACGCGGCACGCGCGGTCCGCGCTCGCGCAGCCAGTCGACCAGTTCGGGGTCGGCATGGCGCGTCCCCTCGCCGCCGGGCACCAGCAGGGTGTGCGGGTCGGCGGCAGCGGTGAGCGCCTGGTCCGGTACGAGGGTGAGGCCGCTGGAGGTGCACACCGGGCCGCCGTCCAGGGAGGCGGTACGGACCCGGTACGCGCCCGGCGTGTGCTTCTCGGCGCCCGCGAACACCTCGAGCGGCCCGGTGACGTCGAGGCTCTGGACGCCGTCGAAGAGGACGAAGAGGAGCGTTCGCTGCGGCATGTCCTCGATTCTTCGCCGCGCCGCGCATGGCCGCAATGACGTGTTTCCCACCTTTTCCGCCATCGCGGTGCATGGGGGCGGACCGGTGAGGGACCCGGAGCCACGTCGGCCGAAGGACCTTCGGTGCGGGGCGTCGGCCGGCACGGGCGGGAGCCGTGCCTGAGAAACGGCCCGGCGGCCCGCCGGGGGGACGCCCTGATCCCCGGTTGTCGGTGTCACCTGCCACAATTGCCGCGCAACCTCAGTGGAGAAGGCGGTACGGGATCGTGACGACACCCGGGTCCATCGAAGCAGGATCCATCGAAGGCAGGATCGCCGAGGAGCTCGGCGTACGGGAGCGGCAGGTGAAGGCCGCGGTGGAACTGCTCGACGGCGGTTCGACGGTGCCCTTCATCGCCCGCTACCGCAAGGAAGCGACCGAGATGCTCGACGACGCGCAGCTGCGCACGATCGAGGAGCGGCTGCGCTATCTGCGGGAGCTGGAGGAGCGGCGGACCGCGATCCTGGATTCGGTGCGCGAGCAGGGCAAGCTGACGGAGGAGCTGGAAGCGCGGATCCGGGGCGCCGAGACCAAGGCCCGGCTGGAGGACATCTACCTCCCCTACAAGCCCAAGCGGCGCACCAAGGCGCAGATCGCGCGCGAGGCGGGTCTGGAGCCGCTGGCGGAGGGCCTGCTGGGCGATCCGGCGGTGGAGCCGCTGGCGGCCGCGGCCGCGTTCGTGGATGCCGACAAGGGCGTCGCCGATCCGCAGGCCGCGCTGGAGGGCGCGCGGGCGATCCTCACCGAGCGGTTCTCGGAGGACGCCGACCTGATCGGCGAGCTGCGCGAGCGGATGTGGGTGCGCGGCCGGCTGGCCGCGAAGGTCCGGGAGGGCAAGGAGGAGACGGGCGCGAAGTTCGCCGACTACTTCGACTTCGCCGAGCCGTTCACCGAGCTGCCCTCGCACCGGATCCTGGCGATGCTGCGCGGCGAGAAGGAGGAGGTCCTGGACCTCGTCCTGGAGCCGGAGGAGCCCACGGAGGGCCCGTCGTCGTACGAGGGGATCGTGGCGAACCGGTTCGGGATCGCCGACCGGGGCCGCCCCGCCGACAAGTGGCTGACGGACACGGTCCGCTGGGCCTGGCGCACCCGCATCCTCGTCCACCTCGGCATCGACCTGCGCCTCAGGCTGCGCACGGCCGCCGAGGACGAGGCGGTCAACGTGTTCGCGGCGAACCTGCGCGACCTGCTGCTGGCCGCCCCGGCCGGCACGCGCGCGACACTGGGCCTGGACCCCGGTTTCCGTACGGGTGTGAAGGTCGCCGTGGTCGACGCGACCGGCAAGGTCGTCGCCACGGACGTGATCTATCCGCACGTCCCCGCGAGCAAGTGGGACGAGGCGATCGCCAAGCTGGCGCGGCTCGCCAGGGAGCACGCGGTCGAGCTGGTCGCGATCGGCAACGGCACGGCCTCCCGCGAGACCGACAAGCTCGCCGGCGAACTGATCGCCAGGCACCCGGAGTTGAAGCTCACCAAGGTGATGGTGTCCGAGGCGGGCGCGTCGGTGTACTCGGCCTCCCAGTACGCCTCGCAGGAACTGCCGGACATGGACGTGTCGCTGCGCGGCGCGGTCTCCATCGCCCGCCGCCTGCAGGACCCGCTGGCCGAGCTGGTGAAGATCGACCCCAAGTCCATCGGCGTGGGGCAGTACCAGCACGACCTGTCCGAGGTGAAGCTGTCCCGCTCGCTGGACGCGGTGGTCGAGGACTGTGTGAACGGCGTCGGCGTGGACGTCAACACCGCGTCCGTGCCGCTGCTCTCGCGCGTCTCGGGCATCTCCTCCGGTCTCGCCGAGAACATCGTGGCGCACCGGGACGCCAACGGCCCCTTCAAGTCCCGTGCGGAGCTGAAGAAGGTGGCGCGGCTCGGCCCGAAGGCGTACGAGCAGTGCGCGGGCTTCCTGCGCATCCGCGGCGACGACCCGCTGGACGCCTCCAGCGTGCACCCGGAGGCGTACCCGGTGGTCCGCCGCATGGTGAAGACGACGGGCCAGGAGGTGGCGTCCCTCGTCGGCAACACGGGGGTGCTGCGCTCCCTGCGGCCCGCCGACTTCGTGGACGACACGTTCGGTCTGCCGACCGTGACGGACATCCTGAAGGAGCTGGAGAAGCCGGGCCGCGACCCGCGTCCCGCGTTCCGGACGGCCACGTTCAAGGAGGGCGTGGAGAAGATCTCCGACCTGTCCCCCGGGATGATCCTGGAGGGGGTGGTGACGAACGTGGCCGCGTTCGGCGCGTTCGTGGACGTCGGCGTGCACCAGGACGGCCTCGTCCATGTCTCCGCGATGTCCAGGACGTTCGTCAAGGACCCGCGTGAGGTCGCCAAGCCCGGTGACATCGTCAAGGTGAAGGTCCTCGACGTGGACATCCCGCGCAAGCGGATCGCGCTGACCCTGCGCCTGGACGACGAGGCCGCACCGCAGTCCCAGGGCGGCGGCCGGCAGCAGCGCGGTGGCGGCCCGCGGCCGCCCCAGCAGCGGCAGGGCGGCGGCCAGGGCCGGCGCGAGGGCCGCGGCGCCGACCGGGGCGGCCGCCAGGNGNCGGCCCCGGCCAACAGCGCGATGGCGGACGCGCTGCGGCGGGCGGGTCTGCTGGATCCGAAGAAACGGTGACCTCACGGGGCCGGAGCCACGCGGCTCCGGCCCCCGGCGGAAAATTCAGCGGACCGCTGGTCACCGGACCGGCAGACTTGCTCCCATGACCGATCCCAAGGACGACCTCCGGGTGTATCTCCAGGACGCCCGCGACGTACTGCTGTGGAAGCTGGACGGCCTGCCGGAGTACGACATCCGGCGCCCCCTGACCCCCACCGGCACGAACCTGCTGGGACTGGTCAAGCACCTGGCCGGCGCGGAGGCGCTGTACTTCGGCACGGCGTTCGACCGCCCCTTCGCCGGTACGCCCCTGTGGATCACCGGCGACGCCGAGCCGGACGCGGACCTGTGGGCGCGGGCCGACGAGACCCGCGAGGACATCGTCGGCCTGTACCGACGGGCCTGTGCCCACTCCGACGAGACGATCGCGGCGCTCCCTCTCGACGCGGTCGGCCGGATACCGGGCGCGCCGAAGGAGACGACCCTGCACCGGATCCTGACCCACATGATCGCCGAGACGCAACGGCACGCCGGACACGCCGACGTCGTGCGGGAGTTGATCGACGGGGCGGTGGGCCAGCGGCCGGACGGGCTCAATGTCGCACCGCACGACCCCGAGCACGTGGGCCGGGTCGAGCGGGCGGCGAAGGAGGCCGCCGCCCGCTGGAGCTAACGCTCCGTCACCTTCCCGTCCGCCACCTCCAGCCGCCGGGTCACCCGGACCGCGTCCAGCATCCGGCGGTCGTGGGTGACCAGGAGCAGGGTGCCCTCGTAGGAGTCGAGGGCCTGCTCCAGTTGCTCGATGGCGGGCAGGTCGAGGTGGTTCGTCGGCTCGTCCAGGACGAGGAGGTTCACTCCCCGGCCCTGGAGCAACGCCAGGGCGGCGCGGGTGCGTTCGCCCGGGGAGAGGGTCGCGGCCGGGCGCACGACGTGCTCGGACTTCAGGCCGAACTTGGCGAGCAGGGTGCGGACCTCGACCGGCTCGGTGTCGGGGACGGCCGCGCAGAACGCGTCGAGCAGGGTTTCCGGGCCGTGGAAGAGCCCCCGGGCCTGGTCGACCTCGCCGACCAGCACACCCGAGCCGAGCGCGGCATGCCCCGAGTCGAGCGGGACACGGCCGAGCAGTGCGCCCAGCAGGGTGGACTTCCCGGCGCCGTTGGCCCCGGTGACCGCGACCCGGTCCGCCCAGTCGATCTGCAGGGACACCGGGCCGAAGGTGTAGCCGCCGCGCCGCACCTCGGCGTCCCGCAGGGTCGCCACGACCGCACCGGAACGCGGGGCGGCGGCGATCTCCATGCGCAGTTCCCACTCCTTGCGCGGCTCCTCGACCACCTCCAGGCGCTCGATCATGCGCTGGGTCTGCCGCGCTTTGGCGGCCTGCTTCTCGCTGGCCTCGCTGCGGAACTTGCGGCCGATCTTGTCGTTGTCGTTGCCGGCCTTGCGGCGGGCGTTCTTCACGCCCTTGTCCATCCAGGATCGCTGCATCTGTGCGCGGTCCTGGAGGGCGGCCTTCTTGTCGGCGTACTCCTCGTAGTCCTCACGCGCGTGCCGGCGGGCCACGTCGCGTTCCTCCAGGTAGGCCTCGTACCCGCCGCCGTAGAGGTTGATCTGGCGCTGGGCCAGGTCGAGTTCGAGGACCTTGGTGACCGTGCGGGTGAGGAACTCGCGGTCATGGCTGACGACGACCGTGCCGGCGCGCAGGCCGCCGACGAAGCGTTCCAGGCGCTCCAGGCCGTCGAGGTCGAGGTCGTTGGTGGGCTCGTCCAGCAGGAAGACGTCGTAGCGGGACAGCAGGAGCGAGGCGAGACCGGCGCGGGCCGCCTGGCCGCCGGACAGCGAGGTCATCGGCTGGTCCAGGTCCACGGCGAGACCGAGCGAGTCGGCGACGTCCTCCGCGCGCTCGTCCAGATCGGCACCGCCCAGGCCCAGCCAGCGCTCCAGGGCGGTCGCGTAGGCGTCATCGGCGCCGGGTGCCCCGTCCACGAGTGCCTGGGTGGCCTCGTCCATGACCCGCTGGGCCTCGGCGACACCCGTACGGCGGGCCAGGAACTCCCGGACGGTCTCCCCCGGCCTGCGCTCCGGCTCCTGCGGGAGATGACCGACGGTCGCGGCCGGCGGGGAGAGCCTGAGCTCGCCCTGTTCGGGCGGGGTGAGTCCGGCGAGCAGCTTCAGCAGGGTGGACTTGCCCGCGCCGTTGGCACCGACGAGACCGATCACATCGCCGGGCGCGACGACGAGGTCCAGCCCGGAGAAGAGGGAACGGTCGCCGTGCCCGGCGGCGAGGTTCTTGGCGACGAGGGTGGCAGTCATCAGGACGCCGATCCTAATGGGCCCGGCGCCCGCGTCTCAGCCGCGTTGTCCGTGGCCCGCAGCCCGCGACCCGGCCCAGCCTGCCACCGGCGCCTGCGCACCGCGTCTCAGCCGGTTTCCGCCGGTGCCCCCGCACCGCGTCTCAGCCCCGCTGCCCGGCGGCCCGTCCCCGCCCCTCAGCCCAGGCCGCTCAGCAGGGGGTCTGGGCGCGGGAGCGGGTCACGGCCCACCGGTGACCGGTGCCGCGAGCACGCCGCCCGTCGTGCGGGCGACGACGTACGCCTCCCCCTTGACCGCCTTCGGGTCCAGCGGGACGCGGTGCCGGCCGGGCTCCAGGATGCCGTCGAACACCTCGCGGACGTGGGTGCGGTAGAGGCGGTCGAGACGGTAGGCGGTGAGCCGTACCCGGCACGCCGAGGTCACCTCGACCTCCGCCGTGCTGCCGGCGGCGGTCAGTCCCACGAGCCGCCGCTGCGGAAGCGGGCTGCGGTCGAGGGCGTGCTGGATCTGGGCGACCAGCAGCGGCACGATCGGGGCCAGGCCGTCCACGCGGGCGATGTCGACCCCGGCGCGCTCGAAGGCCTCCACCACGGCGGCTCGTTCCTCCTCGCCGACCGTGCGACCGAAGGCGACCGCGCCGTAGCCGCGCAGTTCCTCGGCCGGGACGGCCCGGGCGTCCTGGGTGATGTCGGCGCCGATGCCGATGGTGCGCAGCGCGGCCGCCAGCTTGGCCAGGACCGCGACCCGGGCGCCGATCAGCAGGACGCGCCGGCGGGGCGCGGTGGAGCCGTCCATCAGGGCGCCGAGTGCGGCGCGGTAGTCGGCGCCGCGGAAACGGAACGGCCCTATGCCGTGGTAGCCGTTCAGCTCCAGGTCGGCGCGCTCGTCCGTCTGCCAGGCGAAGTCCCGCCAGACGTAGTCCTCGCCGTCGCGCTCGATGACGGCGGTGACCGCCCCGCAGGCCAGGTCCGCGCACTCGGGGCAGCCGTAGATGACGAACCGGCCGTCCGGGAGCGGTGGTTCGGCCTCCAGGAGCAGTGCGCGCACCTGCGCGGTGAAGATGGCGGGCGGGACGTCCGAGGCGAGCGGGGAGACGGCGTCCAGGTCGGACAGCCGGAACAGCAGCGGACGGCCGTCCACGACGAAGTCCACGAAGTCGCGGTGGACCTGGTAGCCGCCGTCGGCGAGCACGCCGCCGGCGCGGATCGCCGGTGCCAGGTCGAAGGTCGCGTATACGGCAGACATGCTGTGAGTATCCCCACACCGGCACGGATGTGAGCGCGGCATGACACAGTCGTCCGGACAGGGCCTATCGTCCTGGCGTGGACAGCGAGCCGAGTGACGAAGTGATCGTGGTCGGGAGCGGGATCGCCGGGCTGACGACGGCCGTGGTCCTGGCGGAGTCCGGGCGCCGGGTACGGGTGTGGGCGCGGGAGCCCGCCGAGCGTACGACCTCGGCCGTCGCCGGCGGTCTGTGGTGGCCGTACCGCATTGAACCCGAGCCGCTGGTGGGTGCGTGGGCGCTCGCCTCGCTCGCCGTGTACGAGGAGTTGGCGGACCGGCCGGACGAGACGGGCGTACGCCTGGTCGACGGCGTACACCGGGGGACCCGGCTGGACGAACTGGGCACCTGGGCGGGCGGGGTGGCGGGGCTGCGAGCGGTGGCCGACGGTCTCGCGGCACGGCTGCCGGTGATCGACATGCCGGTGCATCTGGCGTGGCTGCGGGAGCGGCTCGCGAAGGCGGGCGGCGTGATCGAGGCGCGCGAGGTGACCGACCTGGTCTCGGTGCCCGCGCAGGTCGTGGTCAACTGCACGGGCCTGGGCGCGCGCTCGCTGGTACCGGACCCGGCCGTGCGACCGGTGCGCGGGCAGCTGGTGGTCGTGGCGAACCCGGGGATCACGACCTGGTTCACCTCCGTCGGCCACTCCGCCGCCGCCTCCACGTACGTCATCCCGCAGCCGGGTGGTCTGCTGCTCGGCGGTACCGCGGAGGAGGACGACTGGTCCCTGGAGCCGGACCCGGCCACCGCCGCGGCGATCGTCGCCCGGTGCGCGGCGATCCGGCCGGAGATCGCACAGGCGCGGGTGCTGGCCCACCGGGTGGGGCTGCGGCCGGCCCGGCACGCGGTACGACTGGAACGGCAGCCGCTGCCCGGCGGCCGGGTACTGGTGCACAACTACGGCCATGGCGGGGCCGGGGTGACGGTGGCGTGGGGGTGTGCGTGGGAGGCGGCCGGGTTGGCGTTCCCGGCCGCCTGAAGGGGCACCCGGCGCGGCGGCTGGGCACGGGTGGTTTGTGCTTGCCCGCGCCGGCGGGGTGCCTCCCCCACTCTCGGCTTCGCTCGAGCGGGGGGACCCCCACCGCCCACCCGTGCCGCCTGGGGGTCCCCCCAGGCCCTTAAGGCACTGGGGGAGGCACGACTGCCCGCAGCGGCGGCGTCTCGATGGCGCCGGCGCTGCAGCGCCCCGTAAGGGGCGCGGGGCCGTATCGATGTGCGGCTCGGCCGCGTGGGCGCGACCAGCCACGACGGACCCGCAGCCGGCGATGGTCACGCACCCCCACGGCGAACCCTCGGTCAGTCCGACGGGATGTGCTCAGCCGCGCGCGGTGCCCTGACGCCGTTCAGGACCGTCGGCCTGGGTGTCCCGGCCGTGCTGCCGGCCGTCGCCCGGGCGAACTCCGGCGCGCCGCCGACCAGCGGAAGGCTCGCCGTCGTACCGGACAGACCGACCGTCACAGTCGGCTGCGTGGACGGCGGATCGATCAGGTCCTTGTCCGTGCCCGCGATGATCAGCGCCAGCCGGTGTCCCTTGGGGACGACATGGTCGGTCGCCGCCAGACGCAGGGTCATCGTGTACGCCTTGCCCGGGGTGAGCGGGACGCCCTTGCCGGGCGAGGCGTAGTGGCCGAGGTCGGCCCAACCGCGGCTGAACACGGTGTAGTCGACCTTGGCCGTCTTGGCCGCGGTCTCCTTGAAGCACGCGCTGTCTCCGGCCGTGCTCTCGCCCCAGCACGTGCGGTTGGTGAGGGTGGCGATGCCCTCGTGGCTGTCGGCGTAGTCGCGGATGGTGTCCGGGCCGAGGTCGACCAGGACGGCGGAGAGGTGGGCCGAGGTGGTGGTCGGTGTCGCGGTCACCGTCACCGTGGACGAGCCGGACAGGCGCAGGTCGCGGGTGAGCGGGGCGGTGAGGAAGCCGGCCTTCTCCGGGGTCGGCGTGGTGAGGTGGGCCGCCCAGTCGGTCTCGCTGAGCTTCGGGTCGTCGGTGAAGGTCTCGGTGCCGGTGGCCGGGTGCAGGGCGAGGGTGCCGACTCCGGCCCGGGTGCCGGGGGCGGGGTGCAGGACGGTGGTGCGGGTGGTCTGCGGGGGCCAGACGCGGGAGGTGACCCACTGGTCGGGGTGGCGTTCGATGTCGGCCATCGGCTCGCGGTCGATGCCGTTGTCGTAGCCGAGGAGTTCGTGGTCGAACCAGCGGTGCAGGGTGTCCGCCCAGGCGCCGCGCCGGTAGTCGAAGGGGTCGACGTGCCCGGTCTGGGACAGCCAGATCTTGCGCTTCACCCCCTGCTCGGCCAGCGCGTCCCACCACTGGCCGAAGTGCTTGGTGCGGACGTTGAGGTCCTGCATGCCGTGCACCAGGAACACGCTGGCGCGCACCTTGGCCGCGTCCTTGACGTAGTCGCGCTCGGTCCACAGCGGGGTCCAGTCGCCGCTGCGCGGGCTGCCGTCGGCGAGTTTCTTCTGGACGGCCGCGCAGTGGGCGTGCGCCGCGTCGCTCTCGACGTAGCCGGCCAGCTGGTCGGGGCCGCCGTCGTAGAGCGGGGCGCCCTGGGCGAAGTAGTAGTCGTACCAGGAGGAGATGCCGCTGATCGGGACGATGGTCCTGAGGCCCTTGACGCCGGTGGCGGCGACGCCGTTGGCGATCGTGGCGTCCCAGCTCTTGCCGATCATTCCGGTACGGCCGTTGGTCCAGGTGGCCGTGACGGTCTTCGTACCGGTCCGGGTCGTGTACGCCCTGGCGCGGCCGTTCAGCCAGTCGATGACGGCCTTCGCGGACCGGATGTCGGAGCGGCCGCCGACGTCGACGCAGCCGTCGGAGCGATTGGTGCCGGCGAGGTCGACGCCGACGAACGCGTAGCCGCGGGGCACGAAGTAGTTGTCGTAGAAGAGCGGCATCTGGACGACGTGGCCCTGCGGGTCGTACGTCTTGACCTGGCTCTCGTTGCCGCGTCCGCAGCAGGAGTAGTAGGGGCTGGCGTCCATGATGACGGGCACCTTGCGGCCCTGGCGGGCGGGTTCGGCGGGCCGGACGATGTCGGCGGCGACACGGTCGGTGCGGCCGTCGCCGTCCTCGTCGAGCCCCGTGTCCACCCAGACGGACTCGCGCACGGCGTGGGCGTAGGAGTACACGGGCCGGCTCTCGCGCGGGGGCCGGCTCTCGCCGGTGGCGGCCTGTGCGGCGGACGGGGTGAGGAAGGCGGCCGTCAGGATGGCGACGACCGCGGTCGCGAGCGCTCTCCAGATCGTGAAGCGCGTGCGGATGAGGGTGCGAATCGGCATGCGCGGACGGTACTCCGGTGAACTCCCGTACAGAAGAGCGATTCAGGGCGGTCCGTGGGCCCGTGACGGCCGAATGGCGATCGTGTGACAGCGGGGGCCATGGACAGGTCAGGGGCCACAGGGACTGAATAGGCTCCGAACAGCGTTCATCGACGGATTTCCGAACGGACTTGCAGTCCCGACGACTTGGAGCTGACGTGCACCGCAGAATCACCGCGCCGGGCGCACTCGCGGCGGCCTCCCTCCTGCTGGCGATCCCGGCATCGGCCGCGAGCTTCTCCCCCGGCGCGCCGGGCATCGGCGACCCCTACTACCCGTACTACGGCAACGGCGGCTACGACGTCTCCCACTACGACCTGAGGCTGCAATACCAGCCGAAGACGGACGAGTTGCAGGGCACGGCGACGATCCTGGCGAGGACCACCCAGGACCTGTCCAGCTTCGACCTGGACTTCCTGCTGGACGTGAGCGAGGTGCGGGTCAACGGCGCGAAGGCCGCGTTCTCCACCTCCGGGCAGCACGAGTTGGTCATCACGCCGAAGACGCCGCTGCCGAAGGGCACGCCGATCACCGTGGTGGTCCGCTACAGCGGGGTGCCGTCGACGAAGAGCGCCTACGGCTTCAACGCCTGGCACCGCACCCCCGACGGCGCGGTCGCGGCCGACGAGCCCGAGGCCGCCTGGTGGTGGTTCCCCAGCAACGACCACCCGAGCGACAAGGCCACCTACGACGTGTCGGTGGCCGTGCCGGACGGCACCCAGGCCATCTCCAACGGCACGCTGCAGTCGACCGGTTCGAAGCTGGGCTGGACGCGCTACACCTGGCGGCAGAACAAGCCGCAGGCGACGTATCTGGCCACTCTCGCCATCGGAAAGTTCGACATCACCACGAGCACCTCCGACGGCGGGGTGCCGGTCGTCAACGCCTACAGCAAGGACCTCGGCGACAACGACGGGGCCGCGCGGGCGAGCGTGGAGCGCACCGGGGAGATCGTGGACTGGCTGAGCGGCTACTTCGGGCCGTATCCGTTCAGCACGGCCGGCGGGTATGTCCCGAACACCACCACCGGGTACGCGCTGGAGACCCAGACCCGCGTCTACTACAGCCCGAAGCAGTTCGCGAACGGCGCCAACACCTCGGTGGTCGTGCACGAGCTGGCCCACCAGTGGTACGGCGACGACGTGTCGCTGAAGGGCTGGAAGGACATCTGGATCAACGAGGGCTTCGCCCGGTACGCGCAGTGGCTGTGGTCGGAGCACGAGGGCGAGGGCACCACGCAGGAACTCGCCGACTACGTGTACACCTCCCATCCGGCCGACGACGCCTTCTGGACGGTCAAGCCCGGCGACCCGGGCCCGGACGACCAGTTCGACATCGCCGTGTACGACCGTGGCGCGCTCGCCATCCAGGCGCTGCGCAACGAGATCGGTGACGACGCGTTCTTCCGCATCCTGAAGGGCTGGCCGCAGGAGCACGCGTACGGCAACGCCTCGGTGGCCGACTTCCAGAGGTACGCCGAGCAGGTGTCCGGCAAGCCGCTGGCCTCGCTGTTCGACACCTGGCTGTTCCAGCCGTCCAAGCCGGCCGCACCCGCGGCACGCGCGGCGTCCCTGGCGAAGGCGGACCGGGCCGTGGCCCAGCCGAAGTCGTGGAAGAAGATCGAGGCGACGAACGACATCCACGACACGCACGACACGCACGACACGCACGCACGCTGACCGAGCCCGGTCCGGGGGCTTGGTCTCGCCGTCGGCCCGGTTCAGGGTCTCGCTCGTGCCGCCCGCTCGAGCAGCTCGTCCCGGTCCATCGACTCCGCTCGGGAGGCCGGGACGGTGCAGGCGTGGGCGCCCGCCGTGGCGCCGTAGCGGGCGCAGGTCTCGGGCGGTTCGCCGGCGAGGCGGCCGTAGAGGAACGCGGCGGCGAAGGCGTCGCCCGCGCCGTTGGAGTCCACCACCGGCGCGGGCGGCAACGCCGCGGGCACCCGGGTCAGCTCGCCGTCGGCCAGCAGATACGCGCCCTCGGCTCCGGCGGTGGCGACGACCACCTCGGCCCTGCCCCGCTCGGCGATGCGCCGCATGGTGCGCTCGGGGTCGGTCAGCGCGGATGCCGACAGGAAGACGACGTCCGCCGCGTGGGCGAAGGGCTCGTGGTACGGGTTCTCCCCGTCCCAGTCGTGCAGATCCGTGGACAGGGGCACGCCCGTCGCGGTCAGCACCGGCAGGGCCTCGGCGCAGGGCTGGGTGATGGTCACGTGGACGTGGCGGCTCGCCCCGGCCAGCATGCGCAGCAGCTCGGGTGGGAAGCGGTCGCCCGGGCGGGCGCGGCTGGTGTCGTACAGGGACAGGCGGCGGCCGTCGGGGCCGACGAGGTTGACCGCCCGCTTGGTGCCGGCGGGCTGCGGGAGTGCGGTCAGTCCGATGCCGTGCTCGCGGTGCAGGGCCCGCACGAGGTCGCCCTCGGGGTCGGCGCCGAGCAGGTCGAGGTGGTGGGTGCGCAGGCCGAGTGCGGCGAGGCCCAGCGCGACGAAGTCGCCGGTCTGCCCGGCCCGGGTGCGGATCCCGGAGTCGATCATGTAGCTGTCGGCGTAGGGCAGGGGCAGCTCGGGGACATGGATGATCGTGTCCACGCCGGCTCCGCCCAGCACCAGGACGTCCGTCGCCGGGGTGTGTGAGCTCATCGGCCGCCCTCTCCGTGGTCGTACACCGTCACCGCGCGCTCCGCCGGGTGGGCCGGGGACGTCTCGCCGCGGGTCCTCCGGGCAGTGGGAGCCTGCGGGCCTGACGTGGCAGGTCGCGCAGTTCCCCGCGCCCCTTCAGGGCGCGCACCTGACCGTACATCGCAAGGCGCTGGACCGCGCCCAGCCCGAAGTCGTTGTTCGCGCGGTTTCGGTGCCAGGCGCGGTACGCCGTCTCCGGCTCGGGCCAGCGCCGTGAGAGCGCCGGCACGAAGCCCTTCCCCCAGCCGCCGAGGTCGTTGCAGACATGGGCGATCCACTTGTTGCCCTTGACCGACGGCACGGTGGCGTCACCCCGGAGATATGTGATCTCGGACATGACGCCACCGTAGGCGATGCCACTGACAGTGGCGCTGAGCTGCTACTTCGTGAGCTCGGCGAGCTCGTCGTCGGTGTTCTTCGACACCCGGCGCCGCACGCCGAACCAGCCGGCGACCAGCATGACGGCGATCACCGGGATCAGCAGGATGGTCTTCCGGCCGACGTCGGGGTCGTTCCACATCATGCCGAGGCAGACCAGCAGGAACACGATCGTGGCGATCTCGGTGACCGGGCTGAACTTCAGCTGGAAGTGCGGCCGGGTCGCGAGGCCGGCCCGGGCGCGGCGGACGAAGACCATGTGGCAGATCATGATGATCACCCAGGTGCTGATGATGCCGAGGGAGGCGACGTTCAGCACGATCTCGAAGGCCTGGCTGGGCACCAGGTAGTTCAGGCCGACGCCGAGCACGCAGACGGCGCAGGTCAGCAGGATGCCGCCGTAGGGCACCTGGTTGCGGTTCATGCGCGCGGTGAACTTCGGGGCGGAGCCCGCCATGGCCATGGAGCGCAGGATGCGGCCGGTGGAGTACAGGCCGGAGTTCAGCGAGGACATCGCCGCGGTGAGGACCACCAGGTTCATCACGTCACCGGCCGCGGGGACGCCGATCTTCGACAGGACGGTGACGAAGGGGCTCTCGTCGGCGGAGTACACCGAGCCGGGCAGCAGCAGGGCGAGCAGGACGACCGAGCCGACGTAGAACAGGCCCACACGCCACATGATCGAGTTCACCGCGCGGGGGACGACCTTCTCCGGCTCGGCGGTCTCGCCGGCGGCGACACCGACCAGCTCCAGGGCGGCGTAGGCGAAGATCACGCCCTGCATGACCAGGACGACCGGCATCGCGCCGTGCGGGAAGAGCCCGCCGTGGTCGCTGATGACGCTCAGGCCGGGGGTGTGGCCGCCGACCTTGTGCTGGGTGGCGAGCAGGAAAATGCTGATCAGCATGAAGCCGACGATGGTGGCGACCTTGATGATCGCGAACCAGAACTCCATCTCGCCGAAGATCTTCACCGAGATCAGGTTCACGGCCAGGACCACCGCGAGGGCGATCAGGGCCAGCACCCACTGGGGGATGCTGGTGAACATGGACCAGTAGTGCGTGTACAGCGCGATCGCGGTGATGTCGGCGATGCCCGTGGTCGACCAGTTCAGGAAGTACATCCAGCCGGCGACGTAGGCGCCCTTCTCGCCGAGGAACTCGCGGGCGTAGGACACGAAGGACCCGGAGGAGGGGCGGTACAGGACCAGCTCGCCCAGGGCCCGGACGACGAAGAAGGCGAAGACGCCGCAGACCAGGTAGGCCAGGGCGAGCGCCGGGCCCGCGTTGTGCAGACGGCCGCCGGCGCCCAGGAGCAGACCGGTGCCGATGGCGCCACCGATGGCGATCATGTTGACGTGGCGGGCCTTGAGGTCCTTGCTGTAACCGGCGTCGCCCGCGTCCGCGGGCGTGCGGTCCGCCTGGGCCGCATGGGTGCGGGCGGCGACCTGTGCCGATTCCACGGCGTCCTTGCTCACGGGTGGTTCACTTCCTGGTGCGCCCGGGCCTCGTGGGCCCGGGGGACGTGCAGGGCTCGGTCCGCACCACCCTGTTGAGTCGCGGCACAGACCAAGCCAGCAGCTTCCCAGAAGGACGCGCTCCTACGCGGTGGCCCATGTCACACAGCGTTACTTCTCACATGATCAACCCAGGGTTCACACGCCGTTCACCTCGGGTTTCACAGCATCGGTGAGACAGCGATACTGCTGCACATGACGACCGATGCCGGGGACACGCCCCTCACCATCGACGAGCTGGCCGCCAGGGCGGGCGTCACGGTGCGCACCGTCCGCTTCTACGGCAGCAAGGGTCTGCTGCCGCCGCCGGTCATCGGCCCGCGCCGGGTGGGGCACTACGGTCCGGACCACCTGGCGCGGCTGGCGCTGATCGAGGAGTTGCAGCAGCAGGGCATGACCCTGTCGGCGATCGAGCGCTACCTCAGGCAGCTGCCCGCCGGCCTCTCCCCCCATGACCTGGCCATCCACCGCGCGGTCGTCGCGTCCTGGGCACCGGACGCGGTCGACACGGTGTCGCGGGAGGAGCTTCAGCGGCGGGCCGGACGGCCGCTCACCGACGAGGACGTGGAGCGGCTGGCGGCGATGAACGTCGTCATGGCGGCGGACGACGCGGCGGGCGACACCGTCCGGGTCGACTGCGGGCTGCTGCGGCTCGGGGTGCAGCTGCTCGACGTACCGCTGTCGCAGGAGGCGATCCTCGCGGCGCGCAAGGTGCTGATCGAGCACTCGCGCGCCGCGGCCCACGAGCTCTCCCAGCTCTTGCGCGGCGAGGTCGCGGAGCGTGACGCCCGGGACGTGAAGTCCCTGTCGGCGCACATGCACCCGCTGGTGGTGCAGGCGCTGCTGACGACGTTCCAGCGCTCGCTGCGGGAAGAGCTGCGCGAGTGGGTCACCGGGTCGGAACCGACCGAGCCCCGCTCAGGAACGGGCTGAGTCGCTGAACGGCTCCCCCTTCTCCGCCTTCTCGACGAGCAGCGCGGGCGGGGCGAAGCGCTCGCCGTAGGCCTCGGCGAGCTCCCGCGCGCGGGCCACGAATCCTGGCAGGCCGCCCTCGTAGCCGTTGATGTACTGCAGGACGCCGCCGGTCCAGCCGGGAAAGCCGATGCCGAGGATCGAGCCGATGTTGGCGTCGGCCACCGAGGTCAGGACGCCCTCCTCCAGGAGGCGTACGGTGTCGAGCGCCTCGGAGAAGAGCATCCGCTCCTGCATGTCCCGGAACGGGATCCGGTGCCCGGCCCTGGTGAAGTGCTCGCGCAGGCCCGGCCAGAGCCCGGCCCGCCTGCCGTCCTCGGTGTAGTCGTAGAAGCCGGCGCCGCCGCTGCGGCCGGGGCGGCCGAACTCGTCCACCATGCGGTCGATGACGGCCTCGGCCGGATGCGCCGTCCAGGTGCCGCCCGCCTCCTCCACGGCCCGCTTCGTCTCGTTCCGGATCTTGCGCGGGAGGGTGAGGGTCAGCTCGTCCATGAGGGAGAGCACCTTGGCCGGGTAGCCGGCCTGGGCGGCGGCCTGCTCGACGGAGGCGGGCTCCAGCCCCTCGCCGACCATGGCGACGCCCTCGTTGATGAAGTGGCCGATCACGCGGGAGGTGAAGAAGCCGCGCGAGTCGTTGACGACGATCGGCGTCTTGTTGATCTGCCGGACCAGGTCGAAGGCCCGGGCCAGGGCCTCGTCCCCGGTGCGCGCGCCCTTGATGATCTCCACCAGCGGCATCTTGTCCACCGGGGAGAAGAAGTGCAGCCCGATGAAGTCGGCCTGGCGCTGCACGCCCTCGGCGAGCGTGGTGATGGGCAGGGTGGAGGTGTTGGAGCACAGCAGCGCGTCGGGCGCGACGACGGACTCGATCTCCTGGAACACCTTGTGCTTGAGCGCGGTGTCCTCGAAGACGGCCTCGATCACCGCGTCACAGCCCGCGAGGTCGGCGGCGTCGCCGGTGGGCGTGATCCGGGCGAGCAGCGCGTCCGCCTTCTCCTGGCTGGTACGGCCCTTGGCGACGGCCTGGGCGCACAGCTTCTCCGAGTAGCCCTTGCCCTTGGCCGCGGCCTCCAGGGAGACGTCCTTCAGGACGACGTCGATGCCGGCCCGGGCGCAGGAGTACGCGATGCCCGCGCCCATCATGCCGGCGCCGAGGACGGCGACCTTGCGGACCTTGCGGGGCTCGATGCCCTTCGGGCGGTTGGCGCCGGAGTTGACGGCCTGGAGGTCGAGGAAGAACGCCTGGATCATGTTCTTCGAGGTCTGCCCGGCGGCCAGCTCCACGAAGTAGCGGGCCTCGATGACCTGGGCGGTCTCGAAGTCGACCTGGGAGCCCTCGACGGCCGCGGCGAGGATGTTGCGCGGAGCGGGGTAGGGGGCGCCGTTCGTCTGCTTGCGCAGGGTGGCCGGGAAGGCGGGCAGGTTCGCGGCGAACTTCGGGTTGGCGGGCGTACCGCCGGGGATCTTGTAGCCGGGCTTGTCCCAGGGCTGCTGCGACTCGGGGTTGGCGTCGATGAAGGCGCGGGCCTTGGCGAGCAGTTCCTCGGGCGTGGCGGCGACCTCGTGGACGAGGCCGTTCTCCTGGGCGCGGCGTGCGTTGTACTGCTGGCCCTGGAGGAGCACCTTCAGCAGGGCGTCGGCGATGCCCAGCAGCCGTACGGTGCGCACGACGCCGCCTCCGCCGGGGAGCAGGCCGAGGGTGACCTCGGGGCAGCCGATCTTGGTGCCGGAGGTGTCGAGGGCGACCCGGTGATGGCAGGCGAGGGCCAGTTCGAAGCCGCCGCCGAGGGCGGCGCCGTTGATGGCGGCGACGACGGGCTTGCCGAGGGTCTCGATGCGGCGCAGGTTGCGCTTGATGGCGAGGCCGCCGTCGAAGAGGTCCTGGGCGGTCTCGGGGGTGACCCGGATCAGGTCGCGCAGGTCGCCGCCCGCGAAGAAGGTCTTCTTGGCGGAGGTGAAGATGATGCCGCGGACGGAGTCCCGCTCGGCCTCCAGGCGGTCGGTGATCGCGGCGAGGGAGTCGCGGAACGCCTGGTTCATGGTGTTCGCGGACTGGTTGGGGTCGTCCAGGACGAGGGTGACGACACCGGTGTCGTCCTGCTCCCAGCGGATGGTGGTGCTCTCGGTCATGACAGTCGTCTTTCGTTGAGGTCCGGTGATTCCGCGGGGAGTTCAGATGCGCTCGACGATGGTGGCGATGCCCATGCCGCCGCCGACGCACAGGGTGGCGAGGCCGTAGCGCTTGTCCTGGCGTTCCAGTTCGTCCACGAGGGTGCCGAGGATCATCGCGCCGGTCGCGCCGAGCGGGTGGCCGAGGGCGATGGCGCCGCCGTTGACGTTGACCTTGTCCAGGGACAGGCCCATGTCCCGGACGAAGCGCAGCACGACCGCGGCGAACGCCTCGTTGATCTCGACCAGGTCGATGTCGTCGATGGTGAGGCCGGCCTTCGCCAGGGCCTTGCGGGTGGCGGGGGCGGGGCCGGTGAGCATGATGGTGGGCTCGGAGCCGGAGACGGCGGCGGAGACGATCCGCGCGCGGGGGGTGAGGCCGTAGCGCTCGCCGACCTCCTTGGAGCCGATGGCGACGAGCGAGGCGCCGTCCACGATGCCGGAGGAGTTGCCCGCGTGGTGGACGTGGTCGATCTTCTCGACCCAGTGGTACTTCTGCAGCGCGACGGCGTCGAAGCCGCCGAGTTCGCCGATGTCCGCGAACGACGGCTTGAGCTTCGCGAGGGAGTCGGCGGTGGTGCCGGGGCGCAGGTGCTCGTCGTGGTCGAGGACGACCAGGCCGCTGCGGTCCTTGACGGGGACCACGGAGCGGTCGAAGCGGCCCTCCTTCCAGGCGGTGGTGGCGCGCTCCTGGGACAGGGCCGCGTACTCGTCGACGTCCCGGCGGGAGAAGCCCTCGACGGTGGCGATCAGGTCGGCGCCGATGCCCTGCGGGACGAAGTTGACCGCGAGGTTGGTCATCGGGTCGTTGAACCAGGCGCCGCCGTCGGAGGCCATCGGCACCCGGGACATGGACTCCACACCGCCCGCGAGGACCAGGTCCTCCCAGCCCGAGCGGACCTTGGCGGCGGCCAGGTTGACGGCCTCCAGGCCCGAGGCACAGAAGCGGTTCTCCTGCACGCCGGCGACCGTGTCGGGCAGTCCGGCGGCGATCGCGGCGATCCGGGCGATGTCGGACCCCTGGTCGCCGACCGGGCCGACGACACCGAGCACGATGTCGTCGACGGCGGCCGGGTCGAGGCCGGGGAAGCGGTCGCGGATCTCGTGGATGAGGCCGACGACCAGGTCGATGGGCTTCGTGCCGTGCAGGGCGCCGTTCGCCTTGCCGCGGCCGCGCGGGGTGCGGATCGCGTCGTACACGTACGCTTCGGTGCTCACTGGTGTGCCTTTCGGGAGGGTGGGCCGAGCGGGCCGGGCCGGGTCAGCCGGCGTCGGTGACCGGGTCGTCGTTCACGGGTGCGGGTATCCCCCAGTCCCGCGCCACCGCCTCGGTGTCGGCGCCCGGCAGGGCGGGGCCGGTACGGACGCGCGTGGGGGTGGCGGAGAAGCGGGGGGCGGGGGCCGGCTGGGTGAGGCCGGCGTGGTCGGTGAAGGTGCCGCGGGCGGCCAGGTGCGGGTGGTGCGGGGCCTCGCGCAGGGACAGCACGGGGGCCACACAGGCGTCGGTTCCCTCGAAGAGGGCCGTCCACTCGTCCCGGGTGCGGGACTTGAAGCGGGCGGCGACGCGCTCGCGCAGCTCGCCCCAGCGGCTCCAGTCCTTGTGGGCCGGTGCCAGGTCGTCCAGGCCGAGCAGACGCAGGAACTCCGCGTAGAACCGCCCCTCCAGGGCGCCGACCGCCATGTACTTGCCGTCGGCCGTCTCGTAGGTGCCGTAGTAGGGGCAGCCGCCGTCGAGGAGGTTGGCGCCGCGCCGGTCCTGCCAGCCGCCGGCCGCGAGCATGCCGTGGATCATCGCCGAGAGGTGGGCCGTGCCGTCCACGATGGCGGCGTCGACGACCTGTCCGGTGCCCGTCACGCGCGCGTGGTGCAGGGCGGCGAGCACGCCGACGACCAGGTACAGGGAGCCGCCCGCGTAGTCGCCGAGCAGGTTGGCGGGGAAGACCGGGGGCTCGTCCGGGCGGCCGGTCATGCCGAGGGTGCCGGTCAGCGCGATGTAGGCCACGTCGTGGCCCGCGCGGTCGGCAAGGGGGCCGTCCTGCCCCCAGCCGGTCATGCGGCCGTAGACCAGGCGGGGGTTGCGGGCGTGGCAGGCCTCGGGGCCGACGCCGAGGCGCTCGGCGACACCCGGGCGGTAGCCCTCGATGAGGATGTCGGCCCGCTCGGCGAGATCCAGCACGCGCGCGGGGCCGTCCGGCGCCTTCAGGTCGACCACGACCGAGCGCTTGTTGCGGTTGGTGACGTCGTACGCGGGGTCGATGCCGAGGCCGGGGCCGCCGGGCCGGTCGACCCGGACCACGTCCGCGCCCAGGTCCGCGAGGAGCATGGCGGCGAACGGGCCGGGTCCGATGCCGGCCAGTTCGACCACGCGCACGCCGGAGAGCGGACCGCTGCCCGGCGTCGCCGGCGTCTGTGCCGTCGTCATGCGTCCAGCCCCCAAGCGTGTGTGACACAACTGATGTAACACCGGTGATGCTAAGAACGTGTTCCACCGGACACAAGACCCAACGAGCAAGCGCTTAGCCAAGTGCCCGGCACCGCACACATCACCCGGGAGAGTGAGCGGCGGCTGCGGCTCGGTCCGCACCGACGGCCTCGCCGCGGAGTCCGAGGGCGGGGCCCGGCGGGTGACCGCCGGCACCCACACCGAGGAACTCGCGCGCTTCCTCCCGTTTCGTCAGGCTGTTCCTGGCCGCGGCCACCGCTGCCTCCGGGCTGCTCGCCGTCGCTCGCTTCCCTCACGCTAGCCTCAGCCACCGACAGCGGCGCGGGCTGCGGGACGAAGGGGTGTCATGAGCAGGCTGAACAGGACGGACCGTCCCTACGACCTCGTGCTCTTCGGAGCCACCGGCTTCGTCGGCACCCTCACGGCGGAGTATCTCGCCGCGCACGCGCCGAAGGATCTCCGCTGGGCGGTGGCCGGCCGCGACGAGGGCAGGCTGGAGCGGCTGCGCGAGAGGCTGCCCGGCGGCACGGACATCGGCGTGCTGCGGGCCGACGTGAACGAACCCGCGACCCTGCGCGCCCTCGCCGGGCACGCGCGCGTGGTCGCCACGACCGTCGGGCCGTACGTGCTCTACGGCGAGGAACTGGTCGCCGCCTGCGCGGACGCCGGGACCGACTACCTGGACCTGACCGGCGAGCCGGAGTTCGTGGACCTGATGTACGTCCGGCACGACGCACGCGCGCGGGAGACGGGCGCGCGCCTGGTGCACGCGTGCGGCTTCGACTCCGTACCCCACGACCTCGGCGTGTACTTCACGGTCCGGCAGCTGCCGGAGGGCGTACCGCTGACCGTGGACGGATACGTGACCGCCGACGCGGCCTTCTCCGGCGGCACCCTGGCCTCGGCGCTCAACCAGTTCGCCCGCGGCCGGCAGCTGCTGGCCGCGGCGCGCGACCGGGGCCGGCACGAACCGAGGCTGATGGGACGCCGGGTCGCGGCGCCGACGGGCGCGCCCCGGTTCGCCAAGGAGGTCGGTGCCTGGGCGCTGCCGCTGCCGACCGTCGACCCGCAGATCGTGCGCCGCTCGGCGAAGGCGCTCGACCGGTACGGCCCCGACTTCCGCTACCGGCACTACGCGGCGGTGCGGCGCCTGCCGGTCGCCCTCGGCGGGGTCGCCGCGGTCGGCGCGGTGCTGGCGGCCGCCCAACTGCCGCCCGCACGGCGCTGGTTGTCGGGCCGGCTGCAGCCGGGGGACGGGCCGAGCGCGGAGCGGCGGGCACGCAGCCGGTTCGCGGTGCGCTTCGTCGGCGAGGGCGGCGGGCGGCGGGTGTTCACGGAGGTCTCGGGCGGCGACCCCGGCTACGACGAGACGGCGAAGATGTTCGCCGAGGCGGCCCTCAGCCTGGCCTTCGACGACCTGCCGCCGACGGCCGGGCAGGTCACCACGGCGCAGGCGATGGGCGACGCCCTGACCGAGCGCCTGCGCGCCGCGGGGATCACCTTCCGGGTCGCGGCCACAGCCCCGGGCGCATCCTCCTCCGTTTGAGACTTTCGCACCCAACGCCCCTGGCCGCCTGCGGCCATCGCCGCAAAAGTCTCACAAGGTTCTTCAATGACACGATGGAGGCCCGGGGCGCGGAGCCGGAGGAGGCGCAAGAGGCATGAAGTTCGTGCTCGAAGTAACCGTGGACGAGGGCGCGTCGGCGCAGGAACGCGCCGGTGAGCTGGGACGCATCCTGCGCTACTGGGGCGGCCACCTCCGCCACTACGCCCTCGAACCCGGAGACGGCTCGGCCGTCCACGACTCGGCGTATCAGGAGGTCGGCGCCTGGCGCGTCGTCGCCTCCTGAACGCCGCCCGCGACGCTCCGTGCCGCCTCCCGCAGTGCCCGGCGGCACAGGGCGTCCGCCCGGCGCGTGGTCTCCGGCAGCCGGTAGCGCGGGGTCAGGGCCAGCGTGTGGGCCACGGCGTTGTCCAGGCTCACCCGGTGGCCGACGGAGACGAAGACCGGTTTGACGCCGTCCCGGGTGCGCAGCGCGCGCCCGACCTCCTCGTCCCGCGCGAGCAGCGGGGCCCAGGCGCCCCGCGCCGGCTCCGGATCGTCGTAGCTGAAGGTGAACGGGTTCTTGGCGACGCCGACGGCCGGCAGGCCGGTGAGTACGCCGAGGTGGCTCGCGAGGCCGAAGCAGCGCGGATGGGCCAGGCCGTAGCCGTCGCAGACCAGCACGCCGGGCGGGCACGGCAGCCGGTCCAGGGCGGCCCGGACGGCGGGTATCTCGCGGAAGGCGAGGAGGCCGGGCACGTACGCGAAGGAGACCCGGCCGACGGCCGTCGCCTCGGCCACCACCTCCAGGGTGGCGGCGTCCAGCACGACGGCCGCCGCGGCGACGAGGTCGAGCTGGTCGTCGTAGGCGACGTCGACCCCGGTGACCCGGCCGGTGCCCGGCTCGGGTCCGCGCTCGTCGAGCACCACACGCCCGCGCAGTTCGTCCTGGACCGCGCGGGCCTCTTCCTCGGTCGCGGGCCAGCCCGCGGGTACGCCTACGGTCGTCATGGTGACCTGAACTGTACGGTCCCGGGGCCGTTGTCGGAGCCGGGGGGTAGGGTCGCGATCATGTTCGTACTGGAGCTGACCTACACCGCACCCCTCGACGCCGTCGACGCGCTGCTGCCGGATCACGTGGCATGGCTCGAGGAGCAGTACGAGAAGGGCTTCTTCCTGGCCTCCGGGCGCAAGAACCCGCGGGACGGCGGGGTGATCCTCGCCGTCGCCGGGGACCGCGCCCGGATCGAGGAGATCGTGGCGGGCGACCCCTTCACCGTCGGCGGGGTGTGCACCTACCGCATCACGGAGTTCATCGCCACGAAAACGGCCCCGGAGCTGGCCCGCCACCGGCAGACACTGGCCTGACCACGCCGCTCGTCACCTTCTTGGCGGTCAGCCCTTCTTGGCGTTCAGGGCGCGCTGCAGCTCGTCCTTGTTCATGTGCGAACGGCCCTCGATGCCGCGCTGCTTCGCCTCGTTGTACAGCTGGTCGCGGGTCGGGCCCTGGGAACCGGCCCGGTTGCCCGACCGCTGACCGCCGCGCTTGCCGGACGACATGTCCTGCGTCGAGCTGCGGCTCGCGGTCTTGGACTCGCCGGAGCGGGCGCGTTCCTTGTTGACCGTCCGCGCGGCGATCTCCTTGGCGCGCCCGGTGCTCTCGCCCCGGTCCTGCGCGCTCTTCTTGATGTGCTCGTACTGGCGCTCGCGCTTGGAGCTGGAACCGGCGGGCATGATCGCTCCCTTTCTCTCGCTCTTCGTGGGAACGAGTACCCGGGTTCCGGGCGTTCACCTCAGCGTTCCAGCCGCGCGACCCTCCCCTGCTCACCGGCCGCCCAGCAGCTGAGGTCGGGCGTGCAGTCCACGGTGTCGTACGAGCCGGTGTCGATCGTGCGCCAGGTGCGGCCGGCGTCGGTGGTGAGGTCGGTGCCCGTGGGGCCGACGGCGAGCGCGGCGGTGCGGCTGTGCGGCAGCCAGGCGGCCCCGGAGCGGTAGGCGGGCGGGGGCGTGGGTGCCGCGGTCCAGGTGCGGCCGCCGTCGGCGGTGACGGCGGCGGCCTGCGGCGAGGCCTGGTCGGGGCGGTAGTCGCCACCGACGGCGAGGCCGTGGGTGCGGTCGCGGAAGGCGAGGGCGAAGACGCCCTTGGCGGGATCGCCGGCCGGCACCGGTGTGTCGGCGGCCGTCCAGGTCAGTCCGCGGTCGGCGGAGTGCAGCACGCGCGCGTGGGCGCCGCCGCCGGTGGCCAGCCAGACGTCCCTCGGGCCCGAGGTCACCAGGCACTGGCCGCTCGCGGCGAAGCCGGCCTCGCCGTCGAGGGCGGGCGGCATGCCCGCCGAGGGCAGCACCCGCCAGGAGCGGCCGCCGTCGCTCGTGGACAGGATGCGGAACCGCCCGTCCACGGGGTCGCTCATCGCGAGGCCGTGCCGGCGGTCGAAGAAGGCCAGGCAGTCGTAGAACGCCTTCGGGTCGGTGTTGCGGAAGGACTCCGTCCAGGTCGCCCCGCCGTCCTCGGTGCGGTAGACGCGGGACGCCTCGCCCTCGCCGATGGCCAGCACCACGGCGCGCCGCGCGTCGAACGCCTCGACGTCCCGGAACTGCAGACCGGCCGCGCCCGGCGGAGAGACGTTCCGCCAGCTCGCTCCGCCGTCCGTGGTGCGCAGCACCGTGCCGCCGGTGCCGGCCAGCCAGGCGGTGTGCCGGTCGACGGCCGCGAGGCCCCGGAAGCGCACCTGCGGGGTGCCGGGATCCTTCGGCGCCCAGTGCGGGCCGCCCTGCCCCAGGGGCCCTGCCGCGGCGGTGGGCACGGTCAGCGCGGCCAGCGCCGCCCCGCACGCCACCCCCGCCGCCACCAGCCTGCTCGTGCGTCCTCTGCGTCGCGTGCTCCCCAAGCGCCTCATGGCGGGCGAAGCTAGCCCACCGGCCCGGCGCCGTCCAGAGGCCAACTGCCCTCCGCCGCAGGGGGAAAGGAGCGAGCCCGCCCCGTGCATGAACGCGGTGACCGAGGTCACTCGTGCTTCCTGTGCACGGATCGGCCGGATCCGTCGTCTCTTCCGGTGCCGGGTGCCGCACATCCGGGCGTAGTCCAGCCGTCACGAGGGAGCAAGGCGTTGTCCACCGTCATCGAGCAGCCCGTAGAGGCCCGTCTCGTCGCCGCCGCACCGCGCATGCCGAGCATTCCCGCGACGCTGCGCTACGACCGGCGCGATCCGTTCGCCGTCGTCATGGCCTTCCCGGCCCCGGCCACCCTCGAAGGGGTCGAGGTGCGCTGGACCTTCTCCCGCGAACTGCTCACGGCCGGGCTGCAGCGGCCCGAGGGGCACGGGGACGTCCGGGTGCGGCCGTACGGCTACGACCGCACCGTGCTGGAGTTCCACGCCCCCGAGGGCACCGCGATCGTGCACGTGCGCTCGGGCGAGATCCGGCGCTTCCTGGAGGCGACCAGCGCGCTCGTCCCCGTCGGCCTCGAACACCTCCAGCTCGACCTGGACCACGACCTGGCCGAACTGATGCGGGACGCCTGCTGAGCGCTCCGCGCGCGTGAACCCGAGGGCCACGCGCGCGTGCAGCCGAGTGGGCGGCTGCCAGGTGTTCCGCTCGCCGGGCGCGGGAGCAGGGTCTTCAGCTCAGGGCGCCCCGGGGAACACCCTCACTGACGAACAGCCGCACGCCCGCCTCCCCGGCTGCCGCGCGGGCTGCGGCGATCCGCTCCGCCTGCTCGGCGACCGGCCGCAGCGGGCCGGCGCTCTCCTCGCGCCGGGCGTCCTCGGCCTTCACGCCGGCCGCGTCGGCGGCGATGCGGCCACGGCGTCCAGTGCGCGGTCGCCTCTTCGGCGGAGGAGGGCCGCCAATAATTGCGTTGACGCCCCTCCGGCCCCCTCCTAGGGTGTACATCGGTCCTGTTGCCGTCGATTGGAGAAGGACGTTGCTCGTCTGAGGTCCTGAGGCATCGCGTCGCACCCGGTTGAGGTGTGCGCGGCGTACGACCTCGGCGTCCGAGCCGTCCTCGGGCACAGGCCCTTTCTCATGGCCTCTTCGTGCCCCACGACCCTTCGGTTCCCGCCTCGCGGTGCCTCGACATGCGTCCCCCGACCGCACGAACCCCTCGCGAGGCCCTCATGTCATCTTCCCTCACCTGTACGTCCCTGTCCTTCGCCTGGTCCGACGGCACCGCCGTCTTCGACGGCCTCGACGTCGCCTTCGGACCCGGCCGCACCGGCCTCGTCGGTGTCAACGGGTCAGGAAAATCAACCCTGTTGAAGCTGCTGGCCGGCGAACTCACCCCGGCCGACGGCACCGTCAGGGTGACCGGCGAGATCGGCTACCTCCCGCAGAACGTCACCCTCGACACCGCGCTCCGCGTCGACCAGGCCCTCGGCATCGCCGAACGGCGGTCCGCGCTGCACGCCATCGAGGCCGGCGACGCCGCCGAGGAGCACTTCGAGACGCTCGGCGACGACTGGGACGTCGAGGAACGCGCCCTCGTCACGCTCGGCGAGCTCGGTCTCGGCCACCTCGGCCTCGACCGCACGGTCGGCGAGGTCTCCGGTGGCGAGTCGGTGCTGCTGCGGCTGGCCGCGCTGCTGCTGCGCCGCCCGGACATCCTGCTGCTGGACGAGCCCACCAACAACCTCGACCTGTATGCGCGCCGACGGCTGTACAGGGCCGTCTCGGCGTGGCCGGGCGTGCTGGTCGTGGTCAGCCATGACCGGGAGCTGCTCGACCTGGTCGACCAGATCGCGGACCTGCGCTCCGGGGAGGTCACCTGGTACGGCGGCAACTTCTCGGCGTACGAGGAGGCGCTGGCCGTCGAACAGGAGGCGGCCGAGCGGATGGTGCGCGTCGCCGAGGCCGACGTGCGCAAGCAGCAGCGCGAACTGGCCGACGCCCAGGTCAAGCTGGCCCGCCGCAAGCGGTACGGCCAGAAGATGTGGGACTCCAAGCGCGAGCCGAAGATCGTCATGGGCGCTCGCAAACGCGCCGCCCAGGAGTCGGCCGGCAAGCACCGCATCATGCACGAGGAGCGGCTCGCCGAGGCCAGGGAGCGTCTGGACGAAGCGGTGGATGCGGTACGGGACGACGACGAGATCCGCGTCGATCTGCCGTACACGGCCGTACCGCCCGGCCGGCAGGTGCTCACCCTGGAGAACCTGGAAACGGCCTGCCACGCGCGCGTGGAGGGCATTCTCGATGTGCGCGGCCCGGAGCGCATCGCGCTGGTCGGCCGCAACGGCGCCGGCAAGACGACGCTGCTGCGGACCGTCGCCGGGGAGCTGGCACCGGTGGCCGGCGAGGCGCGGGCGCATGTCCCGATGCGCTTCCTGCCCCAGCGGCTGGACGTGCTGGACGACGCGCTGACGGTCGCCGAGAACGTGGCCCGGTTCGCGCCGGGCGCCACCGACAACCGCGTCCGCGCGCGGCTCGCCCGCTTCCTCTTCCGGGGTGCGCGGGCCGACCAGAAGGCGGCCACCCTGTCGGGCGGCGAGCGGTTCCGGGCGGCTCTGGCCGCGCTGATGCTCGCCGAGCCGGCACCCCAGCTGCTGCTGCTCGACGAGCCGACCAACAACCTCGACATGGCGAGCGTGCGGCAGCTGACCTCGGCCCTGGAGTCGTACCAGGGCGCGCTCCTCGTGGCCGGCCACGACCTGCCGTTCCTCGAGTCGATCGGTATCACCCGCTGGCTGCTCATGGAGGAGGGGGTGCTGAAGGAGATCTCGCCGGACGACATCGAGGCCTCGGCGTAGGACCTGACGTCTCAGGAGGGCCACAGCCTGACACCGGGGGTTTTGTCGTGGCCGGGGCGGATTGCATGATGGCGGACCGGTGCCGTCTCACCGGCACCGGAAAACCGCACCATCGATTCGAAAGGCCCCTCGTGCCCAGCAAGAAGGCCCTCGTCCGCCGCCCCAGCCCCCGCCTCGCCGAAGGCCTGGTGACGCACATCGAGCGGGAGAAGGTCGATGTCGGGCTCGCCGTCGAGCAGTGGGAGGCCTACGTCGAGGCCCTGCGCACGCACGGCTGGGACACGATCGAGGTCGAACCGGAGGACGACTGCCCGGACTCGGTGTTCGTCGAGGACACCGTCGTCATGTACCGGAACGTGGCGCTGATCACCCGGCCCGGCGCGGAGACCCGCCGTGCGGAGACCGTCGGCGTGGAGGAGGCGGTGGCCCGCCTCGGCTGCTCGGTCAACTGGATATGGGAGCCGGGCACGCTGGACGGCGGTGACGTCCTGAAGGTCGGCGACACGGTCTACGTCGGCCGCGGCGGACGCACCAACGCCGCCGGTGTGCAGCAGGTGCGGGCCGCCTTCGAGCCGCTGGGCGCGCGCGTGGTGGCCGTTCCCGTGAGCAAGGTGCTGCACCTGAAGTCCGCGGTGACCGCGCTGCCCGACGGCACGGTGATCGGGCACATACCGAAGGTCGACCGGCCGTCGCTGTTCCCCGGCTTCCTGTCGGTGCCGGAGGAGTCCGGCGCGCACGTGGTGCTGCTCGGCGGGCACAAGCTGCTGATGGCGGCCAGCGCGCCGAAGACCGCGGAACTGCTGACCGATCTCGGCCACGAGGTGGTCACGGTGGACATCAGCGAGTTCGAGAAGCTCGAGGGCTGTGTGACGTGCCTCTCGGTGCGGCTGCGCGAGCTGTACGCCTGACGGGCGGGCCCCTCACTGCGACGGCCCCGGGATCCGCAGTTCCCGGGGCCGTCGCCGGGTCCGGGAGAGGCCGGCGGGGCCACGCGGCAACACGTCGGACGGGGTTGCCCGACCGTATTGATCAGCGATCTTTACGACAGCCTTAACCTACGGCTTCGTAACCTACGGATTCGTAGCCTACGATCTCGTAGGTTCCGGCACCGCTCGCCGGACCGTCCCCCGTTTCTCCCCCGTTGTTCGGCGTCCCCCCTGGAGTTCCCGTGACGATCACCTCCCCTCACCTCGGCAGCCCGACCGCATGGACCGACGCGCGGCTGCTGTTCGCCCTGGAGGAAGTGGTCGAAACGGAACTGAACCGGCATCTGAAGGTCGCCAAGGACTGGATGCCGCACGAGTACGTGCCCTGGAGCGACGGCCGTAACTTCCCCGGCCAGTTCGAGGACGGGGAGGCCTGGGACAAGGACCAGTCCAAGGTGACCGACATCGGCCGTATCGCCCTCGTCGTCAACCTGCTCACCGAGGACAACCTGCCGAGCTACCACCACGAGATCGCCACGCTCTTCGGCCGCGACGGCGCCTGGGGCACCTGGGTGCACCGCTGGACGGCCGAGGAGGGCCGGCACGGCATCGTGATGCGCGACTATCTGCTCACCTCGCGCGCGGTGGACCCGGACAAACTGGAACAGTTCCGCATGGCCCACATGAGCGAGGGCTTCGAGTCCGACAACCGGCACTCGATGCTGCACTCGGTCGCCTACGTCGCCTTCCAGGAACTGGCCACCCGGATCTCGCACCGCAACACCGGCCACCAGTCCGGCGACCCGGTCTGCGACCGCATGCTGGCCCGCATCGCGACCGACGAGAACCTGCACATGGTCTTCTACCGCAACCTGCTGAAGGCCGCCTTCGAACTGGCTCCCGATCTGACCATGCAGGCGGTCCGCGACGTCGTGGTCAACTTCCGCATGCCCGGCCACGGCATCCCCGGCTTCGAGCGGGCGGCCGCGCAGATGGCCATCGGCGAGGTCTACAACCTGCGCATCCACCACGACGACGTGCTGCAGCCCGTGCTGCGCTTCCTGAAGGTCTTGGAGATCGACGGCCTCGGCCCCGAGGGACGCCAGGCGCAGGAGGAACTCGGCCTGTTCATGGGGGGCCTGAACGCGGAGGCCACCAAGTTCGACGAGAGGCTGGCCGCCCGCAAGGCCCGGATGGCGTCCCGGGCCGGAGCCTGACGCACTCCGGCGCGCAACGTACTCCGGCCCCCGACACACTCCGGCGCCCGACGTCAGTGGGACGTGCGGCGCAGGGCGAGGCGCTCCTTCTCGGACAGGCCGCCCCAGACGCCGAAACGCTCGTCGTTGGCCAGCGCGTAGTCGAGGCAGGCCGGGCGCAGCTCGCACATGGCGCAGATGCGCTTCGCCTCGCGCACCGAGCTGCCGGGCTCGGGGAAGAAGAAGTCCGGCCCGGTCTGCGCGCACAGGGCCTGCGCCTGCCAGGTGTCGTCGGCCGGGGTGATCGTTTCGAAGGGCATGACCAGGATCGTGCCGCGCGGCGAAAAACGTTCGATCAACGCCGGGTCAACGCCGGCCGGTCGCCGGTCGCCGGTCGCCCCGATGATGCTCTCCCGGACCACGCCGGCGCACGGCGGCGCGCGGGGCGCGGCGGAAACCCGGAGAACGTGCCCGGCCACCGGGGGGTGAGAGCGGGGTACGTCCGGCGCGTCGTGGCGCTCCGGCGGCGATTGTCGGTGGGGGGTGCCAGACTCGGCAGTGCAGAGGACGGGACCCCTTTCGAGGAGGGCGAAGATGCTCACCACCCGTTTCGTCGACGGCGCCCCGAACTGGATCGACATCAGCACCCCCGACATCGACGGCGCCGCCTCCTTCTACGGCGGTCTCTTCGGCTGGCGGTTCCAGTCGGCGGGGCCGGACGCCGGAGGCTACGGCTTCTTCCAGCTGGGCGGCCGGACCGTCACGGGCGGCATGCAGTCCGGCCCCGGGCAGGGCCCGCCGGCCTGGACGGTGTACTTCCAGAGCGCGGACGCCCAGGCCACCGCCAAGGCCGCCGAACAGGCCCACGGGAGAGTGCTGTTCCAGCCGATGGACGTCATGGGCGAGGGACACATGGCGGTCCTCGCCGACCAGGCGGGCGTGCCCTTCGGTATCTGGCAGCCGGGCCGGACCAAGGGCGTCGACGTGGCGAGCGAGCCGGGCTCGCTGTGCTGGGTCGAGCTGTACACCCCGGACATCGCGGCGGCCGCCGCCTTCTACAACAAGGTGCTGGGCCTCGAGACCTCCGCCGTGCCCTTCCCGGGCGGGACGTACACCTGCGTCAATCCGGCCGACGGCGGGGAGGACGCGATGTTCGGCGGGATCGTGCCCCTGGCCGACGACCCGTCCGAGGCCCAGGGCAGCCCGTACTGGCTGCCGTACTTCGAGGTCGAGGACACCGACGCGGTGGTGGAGCAGGCGCGGCGGCTCGGCGGTGAGGTGCGCGTGCCGGCGACCACCATGGAGGGCGTCGGCCGCATGGCCAGACTCACCGACCCCTACGGCGCCCGCTTCGCGGTGATCAGGAGCGAGTCGCCGCAGGGCTGAATCCGGTCGGCCGGCCGGGCCTGGGCGGCCTCGCGCGGCGGCTAGGCGGACGCCCGTCGTATCAGCGTGGTCGGGAGGACCACTCCGCCGGCGCCCGGACCGTCCACCGCGGTTCCGGACCGGCCAGGGCCGTCCGGCCGGTCACGGACATCCGTCCCGTCGCGGCCGTCCGCCCGGACACGGCCGTCCATCCGGTCTCGGCCGTGGGACAGACCCCGCAACAGCAGGCGGGCCATCAGGCGGCCCATCTGCTCGATGTCCTGACGGACCGTCGTCAGCGGCGGATCGGCCTCCTCGGTGACGGGCAGCATGTCGTCGAAGCCGATCACGGCCACGTCCTCGGGCACCCGCCGGCCGCTCGCGCGCAGCACGCGCAGGGCGCCGAGCGCGGTCAGGTCGTTGGCGGCGAACACGGCGTCCACGTCCGGGCAGCGGTCCAGGAGTTCGCGCATGGCCCGTTCACCGCCGGCCGGGGTGAAGTCGCTCTCCACCACCAGCCGGGGATCGTTCCCACCCGGCACCTCGGCCATGACGTCCCGGTAGCCGTCGAGCCGGTCCACCGCCGACGTCTGGTCCAGGGCACCGGTGAGATGCGCGATGCGCCTGCGGCCGAGGCCCACCAGATGCCGTACGGCCGCGCGTGCCCCGCCCCGGTTGTCGCAGTCGACGTACACCACGCCCGGGTCCTTAGCCGCGCGGCCGTCGTCGCCCCAGCCCGGCCGTCCGCCGAAGACGGTGGGCACGCCGGCGTCCTGGATGAGGCCGGGCAGCGGGTCGTCCAGGTGCAGGGAGAAGACGAGCGCGCCGTCGACATGGCCTCCGGAGAGATACCGGGCCACCCGCGCGTGGTCGTCACGGCCCTCGATGAGCAGCAGCACCAACTGGTTGTCGTGCGCGGTCAGTTCCTTGCTGATGCCGCGCAGCTGCAGCGCGAAGAAGGGGTCGGCGAAGACCCGGGCCTCGGGCTCGGCGATGACGACCGCGACGGCGTCGTGCCGCTTGGTGACGAGGCTGCGCGCCGCCTGGTTGGGGACGTAACCCAGCTCCGCCACGGCCTGCCGGACCCGCCGGGCCAGGGGTTCGCGCACCCCGTCGCCGCCGTTGACCACCCGCGACACGGTGGCCCGGGACACACCGGCCCGCGCGGCCACGGCCTCCAGCGTGGGACGCGACACTGCCTCGGTCACTTCGGGACTCCTCATCGGCGGCTGCCGGTCAGGATAACCGCGCGGTGGACACCCCGTCGGTCCCGCAGAAGAAGCGGGGCCATGGTCGTTGAGCCGCCGCGGTCCGGGCGCGACGCCCTCAGGCGCGGCTCCGGTCGACCCGGGCAGGTCTTCGCCGGCCGGGGCCGGAAGCGCGGTACTGAGGGGGCGCCCGGCCGGTGGCACGCCGTCCTCAGGACGTCTGCTCCCGCCGGGCCCGGCTCGGCTGGACGCGTTTGGGCTCGCCGGGCATCTTCGGGTACTCCGGCGGGTACGGCAGATCACCCAGACCGTGGTCGTGCTCGTCGCGGCGGGCCAGCTCCAGCAGGGCGTCCAGCGAGTAGGCGTGGTCGTCCATGTCGGCGTGGACGTCGCCGAGTTCGGCGAAGCGGGCCGGCATGGTGGCGAGGTCGAAGTCGGCCGGGTGGGCGACGCCGACCTCCTCCCAGCGCAGGGGGGCCGAGACGGTGGCGTTCGGGCGGGGGCGGACGGAGTAGGCGGAGGCGATGGTGCGGTCGCGGGCCGTCTGGTTGTAGTCCAGGAAGATACGGCGGCCCCGCTCCTCCTTCCACCACTTGATCGTCACGTGCTCGGGCATCCGGCGTTCCATCTCCCGGCCGACGGCGATCGCGGCGCGGCGCACCTGGGTGAAGGTCCAGCGCGGTTCGATCGGGACGAAGACATGCAGGCCCCGGCCGCCGGAGGTCTTCGGCCAGCCCCGCAGTCCGCCGAACTCCTCCAGGACGGCGCGCAGTTCGTGGGCGGCGCGGACCGCGTCGTCGTAGTCGGTGCCGGGCTGCGGGTCGAGGTCGATGCGGAGTTCGTCGGGGCGGTCGACGTCCGTGGCGCGCACCGGCCAGGGGTGGAAGGTGAGCGTGCCGTACTGGGCGGCCCAGACGACGGCGGCCTGCTCGGTGGGGCACATCTCGTCGGCGCTGCGGCCGCTGGGGAAGGTGATGTGGGCGGTCGGGATCCAGTCGGGCATGCCCTTGGGGGCCCGCTTCTGGAAGAACCACTCGCCGCCCACGCCGTCCGGGTACCGCTCCAGGGTGGTGGGGCGGTTGCGCAGGGCGCGCAGGATGCCGGGGCCGACGGCGATGTAGTACCGCGCGAGGTCCAGCTTGGTGAAGCCCCGCTCCGGGAAGAAGACCTTGTCGGGGCTGGACAGCCGTACGGTCCGGCCGTCCACCTCCAGTTCCACCGCAGCACCCATGCGGCCACGGTAGGCGCACCCCGCACGGCTCGCATACCGGGCGGCACGGAAGGTATGCGAGCAGAATCGGTGGCATGGATCTGCCCGTCATGCCGCCCGTGAAGCCCATGCTCGCCAAGTCGGTGGCGAAGATCCCGCCGGGGATGCACTACGAGGCGAAGTGGGACGGGTTCCGTTCCATCGTGTTCCGGGACGGTGCCGACGTCGAGCTGGGCAGCCGCACCGGGAAGCCGTTGACCAGGTATTTTCCCGAGTTGGTCGCGGCGCTGAAGGAGCGGGTGCCCGAGCGGTGCGTGCTGGACGGGGAGATCGTGATCGCGCGGGAGGGCCGTCTGGACTTCGACGCGCTGACCGAGCGGATCCACCCGGCCGACTCCCGGGTGCGGATGCTGGCCGAGCGGACACCGGCGTCCCTCGTCGCCTTCGATCTGCTCGCCCTGGACGACGAGTCCCTGCTCGACGTCCCGCTGACCGACCGCAGGGCCCTGCTGGAACGGGCGCTCGCCGACGCCACGCCGCCGGTGCATGTGGCGCCCGCGACCACCGACATCGAGGTGGCCCAGCGGTGGTTCGAGCAGTTCGAGGGCGCCGGCCTCGACGGAGTCGTCGCCAAGCCGCTCGACCTGCGCTACCGGCAGGACGAGCGGGTCATGTTCAAGGTCAAGCACGAACGGACGGCGGACGTCGTCGTCGCCGGGTACCGGTTCCACAAGAGCGGGCCGGTGGTCGGCTCGCTGCTGCTGGGGCTGTACGACGACCGGGGGCAGCTGCAGCACGTGGGGGTGTCGGCCGCGTTCCCCATGAAGAAGCGGGCCGAACTGGTCGAGGAGCTGCGGCCGCTGCGCATGGACGACGTGGCCGGGCATCCGTGGGCGGCCTGGTCCGAGGAGGCCGCCCATGAGACGGCCCGGCTGCCGGGCGCGCCGAGCCGCTGGTCCGGCAAGAAGGACCTGTCCTGGGTGCCGCTGCGGCCGGAACGGGTCGCCGAGGTGGCCTACGACCACATGGAGAACGGGCAGCGTTTCCGGCACACCGCCCGCTTCCGCCGCTGGCGCCCGGACCGCACACCGGAGAGCTGCACCTACGCCCAGCTGGAGGAACCGGTGCGCTACGACCTGGCGGAGATCCTGGGTGAGAGGGACCGGGGCTGAACCCGGGACCTGCTACGGCTGCATGAGGATCTTGATGGCGCCGTCCTGCTTGTGCTGGAACATGTCGTAGGCGTGCGGTGCCTCGTCGAGCGGCAGCCGGTGGGTGGCGAAGTCGTCGACGCCGAGCGGGTCCTCGTCGGTGAGGTAGGGCATGATCTCGTCGGTCCAGCGGCGGACGTTGGCCTGGCCCATGCGCAGCTGGATCTGCTTGTCGAACAGGGTGAGCATCGGCATCGGGTCGGCGGTGCCGCCGTAGACGCCGCTCAGTGAGATGGTGCCGCCACGGCGTACCAGGTGGATCGCCATGTGCAGGGCCCCGAGCCGGTCGATGCTGAAGCGTTCCGCGAGGGGCGCGCTGATCTTGCGGGGCAGCAGCCCGGTGGCCGTCTGTGCGAGCTTGGCGGCGGCGCTGCCGTGGGCCTCGGTGCCGACGGCGTCGATCACGGCGTCCGGGCCCCGGCCGCCGGTCTCGTCGTGGATCGCGTGGATCAGCGCCTTCTCGTCGTCGAAGGCCCTGAGGTCGTAGGTCTCCACGCCGTCCCGGTCGGCGCGCGCGAGCCGTTCCGGCACCAGGTCGATGCCGAACACGCGCTCGGCGCCGCGCGCCTTGGCGATGCGGCAGGCCATGTCGCCGATCGGACCGAGGCCCAGGACGGCGAGGGTGCCACCGGGCGGGACGCCGGCGTACTCGACGGCCTGCCAGGCGGTGGGCAGTACGTCGGAGAGGTAGACGAAGCGGTCGTCCGGCGGGCCCTCGGGCACCTTCATCGGCCCGAACTGCGCCTGCGGCACCCGCAGGTACTCGGCCTGGGCGCCGGGCACGGCGCCGTACAGGCGGGTGTAGCCGAACAGGGCGGCGCCCATTCCCTCGCCGGTGACCTGGGTGGTCTCGCACTGCGTGGGCAGTCCGGTCAGGCACATCCAGCAGTTGCCGCAGGCGATCTGGAACGGCACCACGACCCGGTCCCCGGCCTTGAGGTCCGGCACTCCGGGGCCGACCTCCTCGACGATGCCCATCGGCTCGTGCCCGAGGATGTCGCCCGGTGTCATGAACGGGGTGAGCACCTCGTACAGGTGCAGGTCCGAGCCGCACAGTCCGGTGGACGTGATGCGGATGACGGCGTCGGTGGGCTCTTCTATCCGCGGGTCGGGGACGTCCTCGACCCGGACGTCCCGCCTGCCCTGCCAGGTGACTGCCTTCATGGGGGCGCCCTCCCTCGGTCGCGTGGGCGTTTCGCGGTGGCGCCCGGGTACCCGTGCCGACCAGCACCGAACCCTGGCGCCGGGCCTCGCCGGCCGCGGTGCCGGACCCGCTTTCCGGAGCCGAGGCCCGGGGTGCGGCCGGCCCCCCGTCAGGGTCGTCTCCGGAGCCCGAACGGCCCACGGAGCGCGCATGACCGTAAGCGTTCGGGTATGGCCAGCGATGACCCTATGAGCGCACAATCGGACAAACGAACGGGGTGGCACGGTGGGCCTGAGACACAGAGCGTGCATGCGACGCGGGACGCTGACGGCGACCGGGCTGGCGGTCTCGCTGGCCGTCTCCCTCACGGCCGGCTGCACCCACCACCGCCGGGACGACGACCGCGCACCGCAGCACACCCCGGCGCCCACGGCACCGCCCGCCCCGGCGCCCTCGGTCACGGCGGCCGGTTCACCGCTCGCCGTGAAGATCGACAACGTGCCCGCCGCCCGTCCGCAGACCGGTCTCGACGCGGCGGACGTGGTGTACGCCGAGCAGGTCGAGGGCGGCCTGAGCCGGCTGATGGCGGTGTACGCGACCAGGCTCCCGCAGACCGTCGGGCCTGTGCGCAGCGCCCGTGAGTCGGATCTGGAGCTGCTGCGCCAGTTCCACCGGCCGACGCTCGCCTTCTCCGGCGCCCAGCACAAGCTGCTGCCGCTGATCGACCGGTCGCCGCTGCGCGCGGAGTCCCCCGACCGGGCGCCCACCGCCTACTACCGGGGCACCGCCAAGGCCGCCCCGCACAACCTCTATCTGCACCCCGCCAGGCTGCTGCCGTCCGCTCCGGGCAAGGCCGCACTGACGACCGGCTTCGGCTACGGCCCGGCTCCGTCCGGCGGCACCCCTACGGCCGCGCGCACCATCCGCTACCCGGCCGCCCGCTTCACCTTCACCTGGGCCGCCGGGCGGCACCGCTGGCTGGTCGCGATGGACGGCACGCCCACGGTGACGACGGACGGCGCGCGGGTGGCACCGGCGACGGTCGTGGTGCAGTACGTGCAGATCCGGACCTCCCGCTACCACGACGTACTCGGCAACCACACGCCGTACACCGAGACGGTCGGCTCGGGGAAGGCGCAGGTGCTGCGCGACGGCCGGTCCTTCGACGCCTCCTGGTCACGGCCGGCCGCGACGGACGGTACGACGTTCACCGCGGCGGACGGCGGCCGGATGAACTTCGCCGACGGTCAGGTGTGGGTGGTGTTCGCAGCGGCGTCATGAGCCCTCGTACAGTCCCGGTCAGCCCTGTCCGTGCCGGTCGGCCCCGCCCGTCGCGGTCAGCCCCGCGAGGCCGGCGGTTCGGCCGGGTTGCGCAGGCCCTCCGCCGCGTCCGCGACCCGGCGGATCAGGTCGAAGAACACGGTCTGTTCCTCGGCGGACAGCGGCGCCAGGAAGACCTGGTTCATCCGGGCGGTGCGCACGGTCAGCTTGCGGTGGGCGCGCCGGCCCTCGTCGGTGAGGCGGAGCAGGAAGCGCCGGCCGTCCTCCGGATCGCGCACCTTGGTCAGCAGCCCCCGGCGGCCGAGCCGGCTGATGACCTCGGCGATGGTCGAGCGGTCCAGGCCCACCCGCTCCCCCACGGTCCGCTGGTCCAGGCCCGGCTCGGCGACGAGCGCGTTCATGACCGCGAACTGCGGCGAGGTGATCTCCTCGGAGACCATCGTGTTCCACAGCAGGTAGTGCGCCTGCTGCAGCCGCCGGGCCAGATGCCCGGGATGGGTGGTGAGGTCCACCGCGGCCATGTGCGCTCCCCTGATCATTTCGTTGGTGCACTGAACGATACCGGCCGAGTGACCCCGCCGTCTCCCATGGGGGGGCGCGAATGGTCCATGCCTTGACGGACATCGCCTGCGGTGGCAGCGTGTGGAACACCTCGCTGAAATACTCAGTGCGCTGATTAATGGCGAAGAGATGAGGCTTCTCGGATGGACAAGGTGGTCGCCACGGCCCTTCAGGCGGTGGCCGATGTGCCGGACGGCGCGTCCCTCGCGGTCGGCGGATTCGGGCTGAGCGGTGTGCCGAACGTGCTGATCCAGGCGTTGTACGAGCGCGGAGTCGGCGGCCTCTCGGTCGTCTCCAACAACTGCGGGGCGATGGAGTCCGGTCTCGCGGTACTGCTGGCCGCGGGGCGGATCAGCCGGGTGACCGGCTCCTACATCGGCGGCAACAAGGAGTTCGCCCGCCAGTACCTGGGCGGCGAGCTGGAACTGGAGCTGATCCCGCAGGGCACGCTGGCCGAGCGGCTGCGCGCGGGCGGCGCCGGCATCCCCGCCTTCTACACCCCCGCCGGGGTCGGCACCCAGGTGGCCGAGGGCGGGCTGCCGTGGCGCTACGACCGTGAGGGCGGCGTCGCGCTGGCCTCGCCGCCGAAGGAGGTGCGGGAGTTCGACGGCGTGGAGTACGTCCTGGAGCGCGCCATCCGCACCGACTTCGCGCTGGTCAGGGCCGCGAAGGGCGACCGGCACGGAAACCTGGTCTTCAACCGGTCCTCCCGCAACTTCAACCCCCTCGCGGCCATGGCGGGGAGGGTCACGGTCGCCGAGGTGGAGGAGCTGGTCGAGCCCGGCGAGATCGACCCGGACGCGGTGCACCTGCCGGGTGTGTTCGTGCAGCGGGTGGTGGCGCTGACCCCGGAGCAGGCGGCGGACAAGCGGATCGAACGGCGCACGATTTCCGCGCCTCCGGCACGAGGGACGGTGAGCAGCTGATGGCCTGGACACGCGAGGAGATCGCCGCGCGCGCGGCACGCGAGCTGCGCGACGGCCAGTACGTCAACCTCGGCATCGGCCTGCCGACGCTGATCCCGAACCACCTGCCCCCGGGTGTGGAGGTGGTCCTGGAGTCGGAGAACGGCATCCTGGGCACGGGCCCCTACCCGGCCGAGGACCAGGTCGACCCGGATCTGATCAACGCGGGCAAGGAGACCGTGACGGTCCTGCCGGGCGCCTCCTTCTTCGACTCGGCGCTGTCCTTCGCGATGATCCGCGGCGGGCACATCGACGTGGCCGTGCTCGGTGCGATGCAGGTCTCCGCCGGCGGCGACCTGGCCAACTGGGCGGTGCCGGGCAAGCTGGTCACCGGGATCGGCGGCGCGATGGACCTGGTGCACGGCGCCCGTCAGGTGATCGTGGTGATGACCCACACCGCCAAGGACGGCTCCCCGAAGATCCTCAAGGAGTGCACTCTGCCGCTCACCGGCAAGGCCTGTGTGAACCGAGTCATCACCGACCTCGCGGTGCTGGACGTCACCGAGCGGGGCCTGGCCCTGGTGGAGACCGCGCCCGGTGTCACCGTTGACGACGTCGTCGCCCGGACCGACGCCGAACTCGCCATCCCGGAGAATCCGCTGTGAACGCCGTCAACAGGCTCAACACGGTGTACCTCGTCGACGCCGTCCGCACCCCCATCGGCCGCTACAACGGCGCCCTGGCCTCCGTACGCCCGGACGACCTCGCCGCCCACGCGATCCGCGCCCTCCTCGCCCGGACCCCGGCCCTCGACCCGGCCCGGATCGAGGACGTCTACTTCGGCAACGCCAACGGCGCCGGGGAGGAGAACCGCAACGTCGCCCGCATGGCCGCACTCCTCGCCGGACTGCCCACCTCCGTGCCCGGCGTGACCGTCAACCGGCTGTGCGCCTCCGGCCTGGAGGCGGTCGTCCAGGCGGCCCGCGCCATCGCCGTCGGCGACGCGCACATCGCCCTCGCGGGCGGCGTGGAGTCCATGACCCGCGCCCCCTACGTCCTGCCCAAGTCCGACCGGCCCTTCCCGGCCGGACACGCCGAGCTGTACTCCACGACACTCGGCTGGCGCATGGTCAACCCGGAGATGGATCCGCAGTGGACCATCCCCCTCGGCGAGTCCGCCGAACTCATCGCCGACAAGCACAAGATCACCCGCGAGCAGCAGGACGAGTTCGCCCTGGCCTCCCACCGCAAGGCGGCCGCGGCTTACGAACAGGGCCTGTTCGAGGCGGAGTTGACGCCCGTGCCGGTCCCGCAGCGCAAGGGCGACCCGGTGTCCTTCGCCGCCGACGAGTGCGTACGGCCGGACGCCTCCCTCGCCGCGATGGCCAGGCTCAAGCCGTCCTTCCGCACGGAGCACGGCACGGTCACGGCGGGCAACGCCTCCCCGCTGAACGACGGCGCCGCCGCCCTCCTCCTCACCGACGAGGAGGGCCTGAGGGCCACCGGCCGCGAACCGCTCGCCCGGATCTCCGCGACCGGCGTGTCCGCGACCGACCCGCACTACTTCGGACTCGCCCCCGTCGAGGCCGTCAACCGCGCCCTCGCCAAGGCGGGCAAGGCATTCGGCGACCTGTCGGTCCTGGAGCTGAACGAGGCGTTCGCCGCCCAGGTCCTCGGCTGCCTCGCCGAATGGCCCGGGTTCGACCCTGCGGTCCTCAACCCCCAGGGCGGCGCCATCGCGCTCGGCCACCCCCTCGGCGCCTCCGGCGCCCGCCTGGCCGGCACGGTCGCCCACCAGCTCGCCCGTCGCGGCTCCGGCACCGGCGTGGCCACCCTCTGCATCGGCGTGGGCCAGGGCCTCGCCCTCGTACTCGAACGCTGACCCCTAGGACGTCCCATGACTCTCACCCAGGCCGACATCGACCTCGAGATCGCCGCCGAGCACGCCGCGTACGAGAAGCGCGTCGCCGACGGCGCCCCCGTCGAGCACCATCCGCGCCGTGACTACGCGCCCTACCGCTCCTCCGTGCTCCGGCACCCGAAGCAGCCCCTGGTCGCCATCGACACCGCCCAGGACCCGGAGCTGGTGGAGCTGCACTCGCCCGCCTTCGGGGAGCGCGACATCACCGGGATCGACAACGACCTCACCCGGCACCACCGGGGGGAACCGGTCGGTGAGCGGATCACCGTCTCCGGGCGGCTGCTGGACCGCGACGGGCGCCCGGTGCGCGGCCAGCTGATCGAGATCTGGCAGGCCAACTCGGCCGGCCGCTACGCCCATCAGCGCGAGCAGCACGACGCCCCGCTCGACCCGAACTTCACCGGCTTCGGCCGCACCCTCACCGACGCCGAGGGCCGCTACCACTTCACCACCATCCAGCCCGGCCCCTACCCGTGGCGCAACCACGTGAACGCCTGGCGCCCCGCCCACATCCACTTCTCGGTGTTCGGCGCGGCGTTCACCCAGCGGCTGGTGACGCAGATGTACTTCCCGAACGACCCGCTCTTCCCGTACGACCCGATCCTGCAGTCGGTGACGGACGACGCGGCCCGGCAGCGGCTGGTCGCCACCTACGACCACAGCCTGTCGGTGCCGGAGTTCTCCCTCGGCTACCGCTGGGACATCGTGCTGGACGGCCCGGCCGCCACCTGGACCGAGGAAGGACGCTGACCGCCATGACGAAGACCGACACCAGCAGCCCGGAGCAGGTGCTGCCCACCCCGTCCCACACGGTCGGCCCCTTCTACGGCTACGCCCTGCCCTTCCGCGGCGGCGAGGAGATCGCCCCGCTCGGCCACCCGGACACCATCACCGTGCACGGGTACGTCCTCGACGGTGCGGGCGAGCCGCTGCCGGACGCGCTCGTCGAGCTGTGGGGTCCGCGCCCCGACGGCACGGTGCCGCAGGTGGACGGCTCCATCCGGCGGGACCCGGCCACCGGCGGGTACCTGGGCCGCAACGGCGTGGAGTTCACCGGCTGGGGACGCATCCAGACCGATGCGAACGGCCACTGGTACGCGCGTACGCTGCGGCCCGGCGCACGCGGCCGGAACGCGCCGTACCTGAGCGTCTGCGTCTTCGCGCGCGGCCTGCTCGTCCACCTGTTCACCCGCGGCTACCTGCCGGACGACGAGGCCGCGCTCGCCGCCGACCCGCTGCTCACCCGGGTGGGCGACCGGCGCGACACGCTGATCGCCGCCGCGGAGGGCCCGGGCACCTACCGTTTCGACATCCGCCTTCAGGGCGAAGGCGAGACGGTCTTCCTGGAGTACCAGTGACATCTGCCACCCCTCCGTACACCGACACCGGCCTGCTCGCACCCGGGTGGGGGCTGTCGGGCGCCGCGTCCGAGACCAGTGACCACGCGTATCTGCGGGCGCTGCTGGACGCCGAGGCCGCGCTGACCCGGGCGCAGGCCGTGCTCGGACTCGCCCCGGCCGGGGCGGCGACGGCGGTGACCGAGGCGGCCGTCCCCGAGCGGTTCGGCATCCGGGACCTGGCCGCGCGGGCCCGGGACGGCGGCAACCCGGTCATCCCGCTGGTGGCCGACCTGACGAGGGCGGTCGGCGAGGAGTACGGCCCCTACGTCCACCGGGGCGCCACCAGCCAGGACATCATGGACACGGCGACGATGCTGGTCGCCGCGCGCACCATCGGACTGGTCCTCGCCGACCTCGGGCGCACCGAGCGGGCGCTGGCCGGGCTCGCCGCCGGGCACCGGGAGACGGTGATGCCGGGACGGACGCTGACCCAGCACGCCGTACCGACCACGTTCGGGCTGAAGGCGGCCGGCTGGCGCTCACTGGTCCTGGACGCGCTCGACCGCCTCATCGGGGTACGGGACTCGCTGCCCGCCCAACTCGGGGGCGCGGCCGGCACCCTGGCGGCCTTCCAGGCGTACGGCGCCACGGACCCCACCGCGCTGATCGCGGCGTACGCCCGTGAAGTCCGCCTGGCCGAACCGGAGTTGCCCTGGCACACGCTGCGCACGCCGATCGCCGACCTGGCCGGGTGCCTGGCCTTCGCGGCGGGGGCGCTGGGCAAGCTCGCCGTGGACGTGCTGACGCTGTCGCGCACCGAGATCGGCGAGGTGAGCGAGGGCGGTGGCGGCGGCTCGTCGGCCATGCCGCACAAGGCGAACCCGGTGCGCGCCACGCTCCTCCTGGCCGCCGCCCGGCGTGCCCCGCAGCTCGCGGCCACGCTGTACGGCTCCCTCACCGCCGAGGACGAGCGGCCGGCCGGTGCCTGGCATGCCGAGTGGGAGCCGCTGCGTGACCTGCTCCGGCTGGTGGGCGGCGCGGCCGCCCACGCGGCCGAACTGGCCGAGGGGCTGCGCGTGCACCCCGAGGCGATGCGCCGGAACCTGGGCCTCACCCAGGGCCTGATCGTCTCCGAACGGCTGTCGGCCGCCCTCTCCCCCGTCCTCGGCCGGGCGCGTGCCAGGGAGCTGCTGACCGAGCTGGCCCGCCGCGCCCACACCGAGGACCGCTCCCTACGAGAACTCCTCGCAGAACAGGGGGAGTTGAAGGACGTCGACCTGGACGACCTCTGCGCACCCGCCCACTACACCGGCTTCGCCGGAACGCTCACCGACCGTGCCCTGGAGCGACGTTGACCGAGAAACTCCTCAACCACCTGGCAGAAGGCCCGGCTTCCGCGCCGCCCCTGCTGCTCGGACCCTCGCTGGGCACCTCGTACGCCCTGTGGGACGCGGTCGCGCCCGAGCTGTCGGCCGCCCACCGTGTGGTGCGCTGGGACCTGCCCGGCCACGGCGGGTCGGCGCCGGAGCTGATCGGGCCGGGCGCGACCGTCGGCGACCTGGCCGCGCTGGTGCTGGCCCTCGCCGACGCGCTCGGCATCGACCGGTTCGCCTACGCGGGCGTCTCCCTCGGTGGCGCGGTCGGGCTGCACCTGGCCGTGCACCATCCCGACCGGCTGACCTCCCTCGCCGTGCTGTGCTCCGCCGCCCGCTTCGGCGACGGCACGGCCTGGCGGGAGCGGGCGGACCGGGTGCGCCGCGAGGGCATGGAGTGGCTGGTGGCGAGCGCCGACGCGCGCTGGTTCACGCCCGGCTTCACCGTGCCGAGGCTGGTGCGGGACCACCGGGAGGCCGATCCGGCGGCGTACGCCGCGTGCTGCGACGCGCTCGCCGCGTTCGACCTGCGCGACCGGCTCGGCGAGATCGCCGTACCGACGCTGCTGGTGGCGGGCAAGCAGGATCCCGCGACGCGGCCCGCGCAGCTGCGGGAGATCGCCGACGCGGTGTCCGCCGCGACGCTGGTGGAGCTGCCCGGCGCCTCCCATCTGGCGCCCGCCCAGTGCCCGCGGGCCGTGCTGACCGCGCTGCGCACCCAGCTGGACGGGCCGCCGGCCAGCGGGATGGCGGTGCGCCGGGAGGTGCTGGGCGACGCCCACGTGGACCGGGCGCAGGCCCGGCAGACCCCGTTCACCGCCCGGTTCCAGGACTTCATCTCCCGCTACGCCTGGGGCGAGATCTGGACCGATCCGACGTTGTCCCGGCGCGAGCGCAGCATGATCACGCTGACCGCGCTGGTCGCCCACGGCCACTACGACGAGCTGACGATGCACGTCCGGGCGGCGCGCCGCAACGGTCTGACGCCCGAGGAGATCGGCGCGGTACTGCTGCAGACCGCCGTCTACTGCGGGGTGCCGGCCGCCAACTCCGCGTTCGCGACCGCCCAGCGGGTACTCGCGGAGGAGGCCGGCGACGAAAGGTGACCCCGCTGGCCGTAGCTCCGCCGGCACCACCCTGCCGGCAGCGGGCCGTGCCGGGGCCGGCAGCGACGGTCGCCGACGGCGCCGCCGGGCGAACGGGCCCTGGCCGCAGAGGAGTTGCTACTTCGACGGCACGCGGCGGGACCGGGCGCACGAGGGGACGTACGGCCCTCGGGTGCGGGGGCGCCCGGCGGCGGTCACGGAGCGGTTGCTGACGGTGTGAGGCCGCCGACCGCGCTACCGCAGCCCCCGCCCCGTCTCCAGCACCTCCCTCGCCTGGGCCACCAGGCCCTCCGCGCCGCACGCCCGGGCCAGGTCCAGGCCCCGGTTCAGTTCCGTGACGGAGCGGGCGGCGATGCCGTACTCGACGCGGGCCGCCGCGTGTTCGTACTGGCAGGGTGAGGCCTCCAGGTAGGTGACGGCCTGGGCGGCGAGCTGGACCGCGCGCCCGCCGGTCTCCAGGGCGGCGGCGCAGCGCAGGGCCTCGCCGATGGCGGTGTCCGTGCCGAAGCGCTCGGCCTGCCGGCGGGCGTCGGCGGCGAGCTGGGCGGCGCGGGCCGGGTCCTGGTCGGCGAGGGCCTTGGCGAGGTCGACGGACCAGGGCGACAGGACCGGGTTGTGGCCGCCGCGCGAGGCGGCGGTCTTCTCGGCGGCCTCCAGTTCGTGGACGCCCTCCTCGGTGCGGCCGACGGCGAGCAGCAGCCGGCCGCGCACGCAGCGGATGTCCGGCAGCACGATCGTGGAGGGGTAGGGCGGCGCGAAGCCGTACTGCTCGGCGATCGACCAGGCCTCGTCGGTACGGCCGCGGGCCAGCAGCGTGTCGACCAGTCCGCAGGTCGCCGACCAGTACAGCGGCAGGCGGCGGCCGACGCGTTCGGCGAGGACCAGGGCCTCGCGCAGGGTGGACTCGGCGTCGCGCAGCCGGCCCTGCCTGCGGTAGGCCAGACCGAGGAAGGCGTTGGCGAGGGAGAGGTGGCCGCCGCGCCAGCCGGCGCCGGTGTAGACGCGCAGGGCCTCGGCGAACAGGCTCTCGGCGCGGTCGAGCCGGTCGGCGTAGGCGTAGGAGCTGCCGAGCATCATCAGCAGCTCCATGCCCCACTCGGGGTCGGTCCAGCCGAGGCCGGGGGCGAGGCGGCCGTTGACGAGGGCGCGGTCGCACAGTTCGAGCACCTCGTCGGCGCTCTCGCCGTGGGTCATGGCGTCGAAGCCGCGCAGGATGAGCAGGGCGCGTTCGGCGTTGTCGCGGCCGGTGCAGGTGGCCGCGAGTTCGGCGAGGCGCCGGGAGCGGGCCGGGGAGACGGTCTCGCCGTGGATGCCCTCCCACATGAACTGCACGGCCTGCAACCGCAGCTTCACGGGCCCGGGTTCGTGCCGGGCGGCCTCGGCCTCGACCGTGCGGACGGCCTCCTCCAGCTGGTCGTTGTGCAGCAGCGCCTGGGAGAGCCGGACCACCGCGTCGACCCGCCGCTCCCCGTCGAGCCCGGGCATGCCGAGCGCGAACTGGAGGTGGTCGATGGTGACGGCGGGGGCCGTGAGCAGGGTGGCGCAGCCCAGTTCGTACAGGACGTGGGCGTGCACCTCGGGGAGCGGCGGCTCGCGCAGCGCGCGTTCGAGGCAGGTGCGGGCCGCGTCCGGGGCACCGACGGCGAGGTGTTCGCGGGCGGCCTCGCGCAGCTGCTCCACGAGTTCCTCGTCGCCGTCCGGGTGCACCTTCAGCAGGTGCCGGGCGGCCTGGGCGGCGCCGCGTCCCAGCTCGGTGATGATCTGGGCGGCGACGCCGTGCATGGCGGTGCACACCCCGGAGGGGATGGAGTGGTAGACGGCGCTGGCGATGAGCGGGTGGACGAACTCCAGCTCGCCCTCCTCGCGTTCGGCGCCGGCGCCCTGTGTCCCGACGGGCTCGGGCTCGGTGAGGATGCGGGCGGTGCAGAGCAGGTCGGCGCAGTGGCGGGCGACGGCCTCGTCCATCGTGGCGAGGCGGGCGACCATGTCGACGGTGATGCCGGTGCCGAGGATGGCGGCGGCCCAGGCGAACTGGGTGGCCTCCAGGCCGAGCCCCTTGAGCCGGTCGACCAGTCCGCCGCCGCGGGCGGCGCGGTTGAGGGCGCGCAGTTCGCCGGCCCGGGCCTCGACCGGCTGCACTTCGCTGTCCTGCACCTTGGCGAGGAGTTCGACGGTCTCGTAGGGGTTGCCCGCGGTGACGGCCCAGACCTCGCGGCAGAACGCGTCGTCGGCGTGCCGGCCGAGGGTGGCGCGGGTGAGTCCGGCGGCGGCCTCCGGGGTGAGGGCCCTGAGGCTGGTGACGGGGCGGCCCGCGGCGGCCACCGCGTCGAGGTGGCGGGCGCTGTCGCCGCTGACCTCGCCGGGGCGGCGGGCGACCACGACGAGGACGGAGAGGTCGTCCAGGCGCTCGGCGAACGCGGCGAGCCAGCGCAGGGTCTCCTGGTCCGCCCAGTGCGCGTCGTCGATCAGCAGCACCAGCGGCCACTCGCGGCGGGCGAGCCGGCGTACCGCGGCGACGAGTCCGTCGCACACGTACTGCGGGTCGACGCTGGCCTCCTGCGGATCCGCTATGCCGAGGGCGGGTCCGGCGATGTCGTACCAGTCGCCGAGGTACTCGCGGGCCTCCTCGGGCAGTAAGGACAGCAGGGCGGGCTGGAGCAGCTGCCGTACCACGTTGAACGGGACGGACCTCAGGGTCTCCGCGCCGCGCGCGGACCACACCGCGCAGCCCCGGCGCTCGGCGATGCGGCGTGTCTCGGCCAGCAGCGCGGTCTTGCCGAGTCCCGCCTCGCCGCGGAGGACCAGCAGACTGCCCGCGGACGACTGGTCGGCGCACAGGAGGTCGAGTGCCTGTGCGACGGTGGCGATCTCCGCGTCCCGCTCCCACAGGGAAGCCGAGGCGGCCGCCGGCGGCCGTCCCTCCGTCATCCCGTTACCTCCCCAGGTCGCCCGAATGACGTACAGACCACGAGCGTAGCCGTCCGGCGGGAGGTGTGGTGGCCGGTCGGGGCAGCTGTTGCCCCGGCGGGTGAAAGCGGGTGCGGACAGGCGACGCACACCGGGCCCGAACAGCCGGTCAGCAGCGGACGGGGCGTCAACCTTCGTCCGGGGAAAGCCGGTTCGGGATCTGTGCGCCCGCACGCGGACCGAGAGTGTGCGCGGTGCGATGCGGAGAGGCCGGTGGGCGATCGGGTCGAGGGGTACGAATCCGCTGTGCGCCGCCCCGGGGGTCCCTCACGCCGGGGCACGGTCACCCCCGGCGGACGTGTGCGGGAGGAAAGCCGACATGTGCGTGAGGGAAGCGGACGTGTGCATGAAGGAAGCGGACGTGTGCGTGAGGAAAAAATTCCGGTTGCGAAATGTCCGGTCCGGTCGATTCGCGGCGGATCCTCTCATCACACTTTCACGGTCGCCTCATACGGTGGGGTCATGACGCAGGTGACTCCCCCCGGGTGGTACCCCGACCCCGGGCAGACGAACGACGGTCCGCCCACCGAACGCTGGTGGGACGGCACGGCCTGGACGGGCCAGACCCGCCCCGCCGGGACGGCCGCCACGTGGGGTCCCCCGACGCAGCCGCCGCCGGCCGGCGGCCCGCAGCCGGCGCAGCCTGCGGCACCCGCGGCTCCCCCGGCCTTCGGCGCTCAGCCCGGGTATCCGGCGTATCCGGGCTACTTCGCCCCGCCGCCGGCCGCGTCCCGGCGCCGGGTGCGCACGGGCGTGGCGGTCGTGGCGGCGACCGCGGTCCTGGCGAGCATCGCGGTCGGCGTGTGGGCCCTGACCAAGGACCCGGGCGGCGGCAGCGCCGACCGGGCCGGGTCGCGACAGGGAGCCCCGGGCGGGCAGAACGGCGGTCCGGGCGGTGGTTTCGGCGGCCAGGGCGGCTCGGGGGGCTCGGGCGATTCCGGGGGTTCGGGCGGCGGTTTCGGCGGTCCCGGCGGATCCGGTGGGGCCTCGCCGTCGCCGAACCCGTCCGCGGCACCCAAGGTCAAGGGCGGGGGCACGGTGCCGGACCCGGTCAACGGCATCAGCCTGCCGGTGCCGAAGGGCTGGACCGGGCAGACGATCAGCGTCGGCGCAGAAGTGACCTCCGACGACTCCTACAAGTGCCCGGGAGACCCCACCCAGACCTGCACCTCGGGCGGCGCCTACACGGCTTCGGCCCAGGCGTTGCGCCTCCAGGGCGACACGGCCCAGAAGGTCGCCGAGGCGGACATCGCGGCCAACGCCAAGCAGTCCTACGGCGGCACCACCTACGGCAGCATCACCTCGCACCAGGCTCTGGGCTCCGGCGCGGTGACGGTGGCCGGGCAGAAGGGGTACATGGTGCGCTGGAAGGCGGTCACCAGCAAGGGCGCCGACGGCTATGTCGAGTCGGTCGCCTTCCCCTCGCCCGACGACGCCAAGCAGATCGTGGTGGTGCGCTTCGGCATCGACGTCGGGCAGAGCACGGCGGTGATCGACGAGATCCTCAAGGGGATCAAGGTGTCGTCCGGCAGCGGGAACGGCCAGGACGTCTGACCCACGACCCCGGGACATGATCGGGGCCGCGGCCGCCGGAACATGAACAGGTCCGCGGCCGCCGGAACATGATCGGATCCGCGGCCGCCGGGACATGATCGGATCCGCGGCCGCCGGGACATGATGCGGCCGGGTGGGGCACCCCTCCGCTCAAGAGGAGCCCCACCCGGCCGGGGGGTGCGCGCCGCCCCCGTCCCCACGGTGCGGCGCGGGCAGGTCACCGTTCAGTCATCCCGTGAACGGCGGCCTGGGTCTCAGGTCAGCCCGAGCGCGGGCAGCACGGTGGCCTCCACGAACCGGCTGAGATAGTCGCCGTCGGCGTACTGGCCGCAGAGCACCGGCCGGACGCGCAGCACGCCGAAGATCATGGCGGGGACGTACTCCAGCGCCGGGTGGTCGGCCGGGACCTCGCCCCGGGCCACGCCGCGCTCGAGGATCTCCTGCAGCGCGGCGATCTCCGGGTACACGAGCGCCTCGCGCAGCGCCTGGGCCAGCTCCTGGTCGGCGGTGACCGCGGGCCCCAGGGCCTGCAGCAGCTTGGTGTCCTTGCCCGACCAGTCCCCCGCGGCCCGCGCGGCCTGGCGCAGGTCCTCGGCGAGCGAACCGGTGTCGATGCCGGAGAACCGCACCCGGCGGTTGGCCCGCAGCGCGGCCGCGACGAACTGCGGCTTGGTCTTCCACTGCCGGTAGAGCGTGGACTTGCTGCACCGGGTGCTGGCGGCGACGCCCTCCATGGTGACGGACTCGTAGCCGCATTCGCGGATCTGGTCCAGCACGGCGTCGAAGAACTCCCGCTCACGCTCGGGCGTGATCTTGGAGCGGCGCGAGGCGACGACCGTCTCCGGTCCGTCCGCGGCCTGCGACGTCATGCGGTGCTTCCCCTCTCGTGTTCCGCCGGGCCGGCGGTACGCGCCGCGCTCAAGCATCTCTATAGCGGCGCGCCCGACCCTGTCTCCCAGTGTGTCGTACATCAAGCGATACGCAAGTGTACCGGTACTCGACCGTATCGGTACACTGGCGTATCGGTACGATGGCGTATCGATGAGCTCCGCCGCGAGAGGCAGAGCTCGTACGCACCACCACACGCACCACCGTCAGCGAGGGGGCCGGGGGATGAACGCCCGAACCGAGCCTGCAGAGGCAGCAGCGGAGCCGCCGGACGCGACCGCGCGCCCGGCGCTCATACGTGAGCTCCTGCTGGTCGCGGGGCTCTTCCTCGTCTACAAGCTCGGCCGGCAGCTGGCCACCGGGCACACCGCGAACGCCCTGCACAACGCCCACCGCGTCTGGGACCTGGAGCGGGCGGTGCATCTCCCCCACGAGAACGCCGTGCAGTCCGCACTGCTGCACGGCGACACCCTCGTCCGCCTCGCGAACACCTACTACGCCACCGTCCACTTCCCGGCGACGCTGGCCTTTCTGGTCTGGCTGTATCTCAGACGGCCCGCGCACTACCTGTGGGCCCGCCGGGTCCTCGCGGTCCTCACCACGGCCGCGCTCGTGCTGCCGTTCACCTTCCCGCTGGCCCCGCCGCGGATGCTGACGGGCACCGGCCTGGTGGACACCGCCCGGGTCTACGGCCCGGACGTGTACGGCCCGCCGTCCAGCGACCACCTCTCCAACCAGTTCGCGGCGATGCCGTCGCTGCACTTCGGCTGGGCGCTGATGGTGGCGATCGGCCTGATCGCGGCCACCCGGTCCCGGTGGCGCCCGCTGTGGCTGCTGCACCCGCTGATCACCCTGCTGGTGATCGTGGGCACGGCGAACCACTACTGGCTCGACGCGATCGTCGCGACGGCCATGCTGGGCGTCGCCCTCGCGGTGATCCGTCCGCCGCACCGGACGGCCGGCCCGGCCGGACGCGGCGCCGGCCGGCCGGCGCCGCCGCGCGAGCCCGTCCTGGCGGGAGCGGGCCGATGAGCGCCGCCGCCGTGATCGCCGTCGCCCTCTCCCTGGTCTCGGCCGTCGCCTACGCGCTGGCCGCCGTCGCCCAGGAACGCCTCGCCTCGCGCACCACCGGCACCGGTCTGCTGCGGCTGCTCGGCACCGGCGCCTGGTGGTCGGCGGTCGGCCTGAACGCGGGCGCCGCCCTGCTGCACGTCATCGCCCTCAAGTACGGCCCGCTCACCCTCGTCCAGCCGCTCGGCGCGCTCACCCTGGTCGCGGCCGTACCGCTCGGCGCGCGGGCGGCCGGGCGCCGGGTCAGCGCGGTGGAGTGGCGCGGTACGGCGCTGACCCTGCTCGGGCTCGCCGCACTGCTCGTCACCGCCTCCGGGCCGGCGCCCGCGCGGGTGCTGTCACTGACCGAGGCGGTGGCGGTGGCCGGTACGACCGCCGCCACGATCGGCGTGCTCTCCTGGCCCGGCGCCCGGCCGGGCCTGCGGCACGCCACGGCGTCCGGCTTCGCCTCCGGCGTCGCCTCGGCGCTGACCCAGACGGTGACCGTGGCGGCCACGGACCGCACGGGCCCGGCCCTGAGCACCGAGGTCATCGTGGTCGCGGTGCTCGTCGCCGCGTTCGCCGTCGGCGGGCTGCTGCTGTCGCAGACCGCCTACCGCGGCGGCCTCGGCGCGCCGCTGGCCGTGGTCACCCTCGCCAACCCGGTGGCCGCCGCGGTGATCGGTCTCACGCTGCTCGGCCAGGGCCTCCAGGGCGGCCCCGCCGGGGTCCTGCTGGCTCTCGCCGGGGCGGGTCTGGCCTCGTGGGGCGTGGTCCTGCTCACCCGGGTCGCGCCGGAACCGGCGGCCGGGGACGACGACCACCCCGTGGCCGCGGTACTGGCTCTGGAGCCGGGCACGGCGACCGCCGAACCGGCCCTGGTGCCACGGCAGCCGGAACAGCCGGAACACCTCACGGCACTCTGACCCCCGCCTGCTCCGGCCCGCCCCCGCCTGCTCCGGCCCGCCCCCGCCTGCTCCGGCCTGCCCCCGCCTGCTCCGGCCCGCTCCGGCCCGCCGCGGAACGAGTCACGGGTGCGGGCGGTGCCGGGCCGGATCACTCCGGGTGGGTCAGTGCTTCCTTCTGCAGCTGCACCGCCGCCAGGAGGCTCAGCCTCGGCTCCGCCTGCCGCAGGGCCTTCACCGCCGCGACCGAGGCGATGTCCCCCTCGAAGCCGACGGCGGCCATCCGGGAGCGGACCCAACGGGCGCGCACCTGGCCCTCGGTGGCGGCGGCGGTCGACTCGACGAGTGCGGCGGCGCGCTCCAGGCCCGGGCGCTCCTCGGGCGTTGCCTCGGCCAGCGCCGCGCGCAGGGCGACGGCGACCAGGTCCGCGTCCCGGATGACGGGTACGACGTCGTGCCTCTTGTTCGGTCCTGCGAAAACTGCCATGTGGATCATGGTGGCCGCCTGGCCCGCCGGATGGCAAAGCACTTGAGGTTCCTCAGAGGGACGGCACACGTCGGCGGCCGGTGCGCGCGCTCGCCGCGCACCGGCCGCCGTCGCCGTGCTCTTCGTGTCCTGCTCTCCCCCGTCGGGTCCGGTTCAGTTCCAGCCCCGCGAGTCCTGCTTGAGCGCGGTGTCGACGGTCAGGGCCGTCGCCACCACGAGGCTCAGCAGCGGCTCGGGCAGCTGGTAGTGGATCTGCAGGACGTAGTTGTCCGCGGTGGTGAAGAGCGTCTTGGCGAGGCCCTCCCACGTCTTGGTGATCCGGGCGACCTCGTTGTCCGCGTGGTCGACGATGGCGAAGTCCCACGCCCGCCAGTTCTCCGCCTTGATCGCGCCGACCTGCCGGCCGTCCGCGTTCATCGCGAAGTTGATCTTCCCGATCATGTTCTGCTGGACGATCTCACCGACCGGCGAGCCGTCCGGGCGCGTCACGACGACCCGGGACTTGAAGAACTTCGCCGGCCGGGTCAGCACCAGCTGCGGCTGGCCGTAGGCGTCGCGGATCTCCAGCTTGTGGGTCATGAACTGGTCGAGGCTGGAGACGAAGCGCAGGATCTTCTTCAGCGCTCCCTGCCCGACCTCGGTGACCGAGCCGATCTCCCGGCCGTTCTGATCCATGACCTTGTACTCGTTGGTCACCTCGATCAGCTTGGCCTTCTGGTTCACGACCAGGACGGGCTCGGTGAAGAGGGTGCCGCCGCCGGGGCCGCCGCCCTGGATGCCGGCCTGCTGCTGCACCTGGCGCTGCACCTTGGGGTCGACGGCCTGCGCCTGCGGGGCGCCGTACTGCTGGGCGGCGGCCTGCTGTTGGGGGGCGGCCTGCTGCTGCGGAACCTGACCGGCGGGCTGCTGCGCCGGGTTGGTGTGCTCGGTCCACTGCGTGCCGTCCCAGTAGCGGAGCGTCTGCGACGCTCCGTGCGGATCCGGGTACCAGCCTGCCGGAGTGTTCGATTGCGTGGTCACCGGGGCACACTACCCTGATATGACCGGTACCTGACCAGTCCGCACGGAGCGGTGTTCATCGCCCGTTCACTCCCCGGCGATTGCCGGGTCGCTGACGCCGGGGCGGCCGTTCTCGACGTGGCCGGCGAAGCCGCGCACGAAGGCGGGGTCGGCCTCGCAGGTGACCGTCACGTCGTACCAGCGCCTGCTCGCCGTGAGGTTGACGGTGTGCCTGACGGTCGCGCCGGACCGTACCGGCACGGTGACCGGACCGCCGCCGTAGCCGTTGACGACCTTCAGCCCCACCGTGCCGGAACCCTTGTTGGTGAAGGTGAGTTCCAGGTCGTCGCCCACGTGCCGCGCGGTCGCCTCCGGTCCCGCCGTCCCGCCCCTGCCCTTGAAGACGCGCACGAAGCCGTTGGGACCGTGCACGGCGAGGTCGTGCACGCCGCCGGAGTAGGCCGAGTTCCAGGTGTCGGAGAGAGACTTGCCGGCCTGGGTGGTGTAGGTCCACGGGCCGTCGGCGCGGTTGCCCGAGGTGACGAGGAAGCCCGCGCCCGCGTGCGCCCCCGAGGCGAACGTGAGCGTGATAGTGCCGGCCGCGGGATCCGCGGAACCGTCCACCACGGGCGCGTACTTCAGCGGGCGGGTGGGCCGGCTGCCGCGCTCCTGCTTGGGCAGGGCGGGGTGCGCGGGCGGCTTGGGCACGTAGTCGGGGTGCCGGTTGTGGTCCGGCGGCTCGTAACCGGCCGTGGACGGCAGCGCGACCGGCTTGGTGTCCTTGCGGGAGAAGTCGAAGGCGCTGGTCAGGTCGCCGGTGACGGCGCGGCGCCAGGGTGAGATGTTCGGCTCGTGCACGCCGAATCGGCGCTCGATGAACCGGATGATCGAGGTGTGGTCGAAGGTCTCGGAGCAGACGTAACCGCCCTTGCTCCACGGGGAGACGACCAGCATCGGCACGCGCTGGCCCAGCCCGTACGGCCCGGCGGCATGGCTCGCGTCCCCCTTGTACAGGTCGAGGGAGGCGTCCACGGTCGACTTGCCCCGGTCGCCGGAGGCCGGCGGGAAGGGCGGGATGACGTGGTCGAAGAAGCCGTCGTTCTCGTCGTAGGTGAGGAACAGCGCGGTCTTGCCCCACACCTCGGGGTTGGAGGTGAGGGCGTCCAGGACCTGGGAGACGTACCAGGCGCCGTAGTTGGCGGGCCAGTTGGGGTGCTCGGTGAAGGCCTCGGGGGCGACGATCCAGGAGACCTGCGGCAGCTTGCCGGCCTTGACGTCGGCCTTCAGTTGGTCGAAGAAGCCCTCGCCCTTGCGGGCGTCGGTGCCGGTGCGGGCCTTGTCGTACAGCGGGTCGCCGGGCTTCGCGTCCCGGTACTGGTTGAAGTAGAGCAGGGCGTTGTCGCCGTAGTTGCCGCGGTAGGCGTCCTGGATCCAGCCCCAGCCGCCGCTCGCGTCCAGCCCGTCGCCGACGTCCTGGTAGATCTTCCAGGAGACCCCGGCCTGCTCCAGGCGCTCGGGGTACGTCGTCCAGCCGTAGCCCTTCTCGTCGTTGCCGAGGACCGGACCGCCGCCCTTGCCGTCGTTGCCGACGTAACCCGTCCACATGTAGTAGCGGTTGGGGTCGGTCGAGCCCATGAACGAGCAGTGGTAGGCGTCGCAGATGGTGAAGGCGTCCGCGAGGGCGTAGTGGAACGGTATGTCCTCGCGGGTCAGGTGCGCCATGGTCGTGGTGCCCTTGGCCGGTACCCATTTGTCGTACTTGCCTCCGTTGAAGGCGGCGTGGGTGTCCTGCCAGCCGTGCGGCAGGTCCTGGATGAAGGCGAGACCCAGGTCGTCGGCGTCCGGGTGGAAGGGCAGGACGTCCTTGGTGCCGTCGGACTGCTTCCAGACCGGGCGGCCGTTCTGCGTCACGGAGCGGGGGTCGCCGAAGCCGCGGACCCCGCGGAGCGTGCCGAAGTAATGGTCGAAGGATCGGTTCTCCTGCATGAGGACGACGATGTGCTCGACGTCCTTCACCGTCCCGGTACGGTGGTGCGCGGGCAGGGCGGCGGCGCGCTGGATGCTGCCGGAGAGCGCGCTGAACGCCGTGGTGGCGCCCGCGAGTTGGAGGAAGCGGCGCCGGTTGACTTCGGCCATGGGTCTGAGGGTCCTCTCGTCCTGACGTACGTGCTGCCGCTGACATGACGGAATCTGCGCGCAGCGAGTGTTCCAAGAGCAGCAAACGTCAGGGAAGGGTCTGGTGGCGCCTGCGTGAAAGTCGTCGGTCCGTTGCGGTGCCTCCACCGTTTCCACGCAGGCTTCCGTCAGGCGGAAGTTGGCATTGTGCACCGTGCCGCGCCTCCCGACGATGTGGCCACCACCCACAGACGGGAGCCGCAGCCATGCCGCACATGACCGCTTTCGCGCGGAACCAGTGGTACGTCGCCGCCTACGGCGAGGAGGTCGGGCGCGAGCTGCTCGGCCGGACGATCCTCGGGGAGCCGCTCGTCCTCTACCGCGCCGAGGAGGACGGCACCCCGGTCGCCCTGCACGACCGGTGCGTCCACCGCCGCTACCCGCTCTCCTCCAGCGGCCTGGACGGCGACCGGATCGTCTGCGGTTACCACGGTTTCACCTACGACCGCACCGGCGCCTGCGTGTACGTGCCGGGCCAGAAACGGATCCCGCGCACCGCACGCGTCGCCTCCTACCCGGTGGTGGAGCAGGACTCGCTGATCTGGGTGTGGATCGGCGATCCGGCGCTCGCCGACCCGCAGGCCATCCCCCGGGCCCGGCACCTGGACTCCCCCGGCTGGACCACCGTACGCGGCATGGAACCGATCGACGCCGACTACGGGCTGCTCGTCGACAACCTCCTCGACCTGTCCCACGAGACGTATCTGCACGGCGGTTACATCGGCACCCCCGAGGTCGCCGAGACGCCCATCACCACCGAGGTGGACGAGGGCGCGGGTGTGGTCCGGGTCAGCCGGCACATGGACGACGCCGAGTGCCCGTCCTTCTACGCCCGTTCCACCGGCATCGAGGGCCGGATCACCCGCTGGCAGGACATCGAGTACCACACGCCCTGCCTGTACCTGCTGCACAGCCGGATCGCGCCGGTGGGCGTCGTCCCCGAGCCGGACGGCAGCGACCCGCACGGATTCCACACCGAGATCACCTACGCCATCACCCCGTCCACCGACGGCAGGGTGTACGACTTCTGGGCGGTGTCCCGGGACTGGGCGACCGAGGACGCCGAGGTCACCGAGTTCCTGCGGGGCAACAACCACACCGTCGTCATGCAGGACGTGGACGCGCTCAACCTGCTGCAGCGCACCCTCGGCACCGAACGTACCGGCTACCAGGAGCTGAGCATCAACATCGACACCGGCGGGCTGGCCGCGCGCCGCATCCTGGCCCGGCTGGTCGAGGAGGGCGACAAGCCGGTCGAGGGGGTCCGGTGAGCCCCGGCACCGGCGAGGTCTACCGGATCGACTGGCTGCCGGGCACGGATGTGCTGCACGGCACCTGCTACTGCGGTGCGGAGCACACCGCCGAGGACCCGGTGGTGATGTGGGAGTGGATGCTGGCGCATCCCGAAGGACACGACAGCGAAGAGGCCGTACGGTGACCGAACGCGAACTCGTCGTCATGGCAAAAGAGTTGGTTGCCGAGGGCGTGCTGACGCTGACGCTGCGCGATCCGCTGGGGGGTGAGCTGCCCGCCTGGGAGCCCGGCGCGCACGTGGATCTCCTGCTCGGGCCGGGGCTGGAGCGGCAGTACTCGCTGTGCGGCGATCCGGCGGAGCGGACCGCGTGGCGGATCGCGGTGCTGCGCGAACAGGACGGGCGGGGTGGCTCGGCGCATGTGCACGAGCAGGTGGGCGAGGGCGGGAAGGTACGGGTGCGCGGTCCGCGCAACCACTTCCGGCTGGAGCCCGCGCCCCGCTACCGGTTCGTCGCGGGCGGCATCGGCATCACCCCGATCCTGCCGATGCTCGCGGCCGCCGAACGGGCGGGCGCCGACTGGAGTCTGCTCTACGGCGGCCGCACCCGGGCCTCGATGGCGTTCACCGGGGAGCTGGCACGCTACGGCGGCCGGGTCACCCTCGCCCCGCAGGACGAGACCGGCCTGCTCGACCTGGGCCCGGTGCTGGACGACCCGCCCGACGGCACTCTGGTGTACTGCTGCGGCCCCGGGCCGTTGCTGGACGCCGTGGAGGAGCGCTGCCCGGCCGGAGTGCTGAGGGTGGAGCGGTTCCAGCCGAAGGACCGACAGGCCGGCGAGGACGAGGAGTTCGAGGTCGTGCTCGCCCGCAGCGGCCGTACCGTCACCGTGCCGCCGGCGGTGTCCGTGCTGGACGCGGTGCGCGCCGCCGGGGTCGAGGTGCTGTACTCCTGCACGGAGGGGACGTGCGGCACCTGCGAGACCGATGTGCTGGAGGGCGCCCCGGACCACCGGGACTCGGTCCTCGCCGAGGAGGAGCGGTCGGCGGGTGACACGATGATGATCTGCGTCTCCCGGTGCCGGGGCGCCCGTCTGGTGCTGGATCTGTGACGCGGTCCTCGGGTCAGGACGTCAGATAGGCCTCCACCTCACCGAACTGCCCTGCGGGCCAGCCCGTGTTGGCGCTGACGGTGAGGCGGAGGTACCGCAGGTTCGTGGTGCCCGGCAGGGCGACGGTGGCCGTGTTGCCGGTGGCCGGGTCGAAGCGGTAGCCCTGGGAGCCCACGACGGTCGAGTAGTTCGAGCCGTCGGTGCTGCCGAGCACGGTGATGGTCTGGGTGCGGGCGCCCCATGCCGAGGACGGCGGCAGCTTCAGCACCAGGCGGCGTACGGCGTAGGACGAACCGAGGTCGACCGTCCAGGACTGCGGGAAGGCGTTGTTGGTGGACTCCCAGTAGGAGTTCGGGTCGCCGTCGACCGCCTTGCCGGGCGTGTAGACGTCCTGGGAGCCGGTGGCGGTGGCCGGGCGGCCCTTGGCGAGGTCGCGGTTCGGGTCGGGGTCCGGGTTGCCCTGGCCGGGCTGGGGCCAGGTGGAGCAGTCCGACCAGGTACTGGACCAGCCGGAGTTGCCGCCGCCGTCGGTGAGCGTGAAGGAGCCGGAGTTCGCCGGGTAGGGGCAGTTGTAGACGCCGGCGGCTCCCACCTGGGTGGCGGTGACGTTCTTGAAGGTGGCCGCGCCCTGCGCCTCGGCCTGGACGACGACCGTGCCGGTGTTCCGCACGGTCGCGCCCGTCACGCTGACGTTCCGGACCGGGTAGCCGTGGCCGCCGCCGGAGACGAACTCGAAGGCGCTGTACGGGCTGTCGGTGATGGTGGTGTCGGTGATGTTCACGGTCGCGTCGATCGCGCTGTCGTAGGAGTCGACCCGCAGCGCGCCCATGGGGTGGTTCCAGTTGGGGTTCATCGCGCCGGTGCGGACCAGGGTGTTGCCGTCGACGGTGATGGTGCCCGCCAGCGGGGAGAAGGGGTCCAGGAACTTCTGATTGGAGATCGCGATGCCGCTGCCGAGGGCGTTGGTGTCGGAGATCAGGTTGTTCTTCACGGAGATGTCGGTACCGCCGTAGATCGCGATGCCGTTGGCGAGGTTGGGCTGCGAGACCGTGTTGTTCTCGAAGCTGGAGTCGGTGTCCGGTGAGTACAGCGACCACATGGCGAGCGAGTCGTCACCCTGGTTGCGCAGGAAGTTGTCGCGGACGACGACGCCCTTGGCGGTGCCGTTGAGGTTGATGCCGTCGGCGGTGGTGTCGAGGATGCGGTTGTTCTCCACCACCAGGTTGTCGTCGTTGCCCATCAGCCACATGCCGCACTTCATGTGCTGGATCCACATGCCGGAGACGGACGAGTCCGGGCCGAGGGAGCCGTTGACGAAGTTGTCCGGGCTGGAGTCGACGCGCTCGGTGACCTCCCCGATGACCGCGAAGTCCTTGAGGTGGACGTTTCCGGGCGAGCTGGACTGGTCGATGAACCGGGAGGTGTGCACCACCGAGTACCAGCTGCCGGCGCCCTGGAGTGTCACGTTCTGCACGCCGTTGAGGGACGAGGTGATCCGGTAGTCGCCGGGCGGGATCCACACCGTGCCGCCCTGGGCGGCGGCGATGGCGTCCCGGAAGGCCTGGGTGGAGTCGCCGTTGCCGCTGGGGTCGGCGCCCTTGGCGACGACCGACACCGAGCCGGCGGGCAGGGAGGCGGGCGCCGCGACCTGTTCGAAGTCGGCGACGTCGACGGTGACCTGGACGTTCGCCGCCTCGACGGCGACCTTGTCGCCGGGCTGGACGGTCTGGCCCAGCAGCAGCCGGGCGTTGTCGAAGAAGTGGTGCGTCCTGGCGCCGGGGATCCAGCCGGTGTCGATGTAGGAGTACTTGGAGGTGACGGTCAGGGTCCTCGCGAGCTTGACGCCGTTGACGTACACGTTGAGCGTGCCGGACTGGCCGTCGGGGACACTGTAGGAGACGTTCACGGCGTTGGCCGCCCGGGGAGCCGTGAACTCGACGCGCTGTCCGGAGGTGAGGCGCACGGCCTGCCGTCCGGATGCCTCCGAGGCGAGGGTGCCCTGGGTGTAGTCGGGGCCGATCTTGGTGCCGGTGGTGGTCGCCGACTCGGCTTCGACCGAGGTGAAGGGGAGGGTGGCGCCGGCGGCCGCGTGGGCTGCGGGCGCGACGGCGACGAGCGTGCCGGCGGCGAGAGCCACAGCGGCCGCAAGTGTTGGCATGCTCCTGACATATCTGTCCATGGCGCTCTGCATGTGCTGATCCCTTCGGGGTGGGGTGCGGGGATGGCGCGGTGCGTCGGCGGCTCAGCTCCGCAGCCAGGCCGCCGTGTCCTGCGGCAGTCGGCCCGTGTCGTCCAACGGCCCACTGGCGAGCAGGAGGTGGGAGTGTTCGGGAAGCTCGGCAGGGGCGGGTGCGAGGTTGACCACGCAGGTCATGCCCTCGGCGCGGGTGAAAGCGAGGACGCCGTCGGGAGCGGGCAGCCAGGTCAGGGGGCCGTCGCCGAAGACCGGGCGGGCGGCGATGGCCTCGCGGTAGAGGGAGAGCATGGAGTCGGCGTTCCGCTGTTGACGGTCGACCGCATACGATGGCCAGTCGACCGGCTGGGGCAGCCACGGCTCCTGCTGTGAACCGAATCCCGCATACGGCATACCGGCGACCCACGGCAACGGCACCCGGCAGCCGTCCCGCCCGGGGTCGACACCATTCGAGCGGAAGTACATCGGATCCTGTATGCGGTCGACCGGGATCTCGGCCTCCGGCAGCCCCAGCTCCTCCCCCTGGTACAGGTACACCGACCCGGGCAACGCCAGCGACAGCAGGGCGGCCGCCCGCGCCCTGCGGGTGCCGAGCGCGAGGTCCGTCGGGGTGCCGAAGGCCTTGGCGGCGAAGTCGAACCCGGTGTCCGCGCGGCCGTAGCGGGTGACCGTGCGGGTGACGTCGTGGTTGCACAGCACCCAGGTGGCCGGGGCGCCGACGGGGGCGTGTTCGGCGAGGGTGGTGTCGATGGCCGTCCGCAGCCGGGCGGGGTCCCAGGGGCAGGACAGGAAGGAGAAGTTGAAACCGGTGTGGAGTTCGTCGGGGCGCAGGTAGCGGGCGAAGCGTTCGGCGTCGGGGAGCCAGACCTCGCCGACGAAGACGCCGTCGTACGCGTCGGCCACGCGCCGCCAGGAGCGGTAGATGTCGTGCAGTTCGTCGCGGTCGACGAACGGGTGCGGGCCGGGGTGGGTGGCGAGGTCGGGCAGGGCCGGGTCCTTGGCGAGCAGGGCGGCGGAGTCGACGCGGACGCCGGCGACGCCGCGCTCGAACCAGAACCGCAGGACGTCCTCGTGCTCCTGACGCACCGCCGGGTGGGCCCAGTTGAGGTCCGGCTGCTCGGGCGTGAACAGGTGCAGATACCAGTCGCCGTCGGGCAGCCGCGTCCACACCGGTTCGGTGGAGCCGACGAACTGCGACGGCCAGTCGTTCGGCGGGAGTTCGCCGTGCGGGCCGCGCCCCGGCCGGAAGTGGAACAGCTCGCGCTCCGGGCTGCCGGGCCCGGCGGCGAGCGCCGCGCGGAACCACGGATGCCGGTCGGAGACATGGTTGGGCACGATGTCGACGATGGTCCGGATGCCCAGCCCGGCTGCCTCGGCGATGAGTTTCTCCGCCTCGGCGAGGGTGCCGAAGGCCGGGTCGATGGCCCGGTAGTCGGCGACGTCGTAGCCGCCGTCCTTCATCGGTGACAGGTACCAGGGGGTGAACCACAGGGCGTCCACGCCGAGTTCGGCGAGGTACGGCAGCCGGGCGCGGACGCCCGCGAGGTCGCCGGTGCCGTCGCCGTCGCCGTCCGCGAAGCTGCGGACGTAGACCTGGTAGATGACGGCCGAGCGCCACCAGTCGCGGTCCTTCGGGGCATGGGTGGGCTGTCCCACGGAGCTTGACCTTTCTGTAGCCGGTCGGTGGAGGAGGCGGCGGTGTCAGCCCTTGGTGCTGCCCGCGCTGATCCCGGCGATGATGTGCCGCTGGAAGACGAGGAACAGCGCCACCATCGGGATGCTGGCGATCACCATCGCGGCGATGAGCACGGTGAGCTGGAGGTTCTGTGACAGCTGGACCAGGGCCACGCTGATCGGCTGCTTGTCGGTGTCGGAGAAGACCATCAGTGGCCACAGGAAGTCCTGCCAGACGGCGACCAGCGCGAAGATCGACACCACGCCGAGCACCGGCCGGGACATGGGCAGCACCACCGACCACAGGATGCGCAGCTTTCCGGCGCCGTCGATCTCCGCGGCCTCCAGGACGTCGCGCGGCAACTGGTCGAAGAACCGTTTGAGCAGATAGAGGTTGAAAGCGTTCGCGACCGCCGGCAGCCAGATGGCCAGGGGGTCGTTGAGCAGGCTGGTGTGGATCAGCGGCAGGTCGGCGACCGTCAGGTACTTCGGTACGACCAGGGCCTGCGCCGGCACCATGAGGGTGGCCAGGATGCCGCCGAGGATCACCTTGCCGAAGGCGGGCCTCAGCCTGGACAGGGCGTAGGCGGCGGCCGTGCAGAACACCAGCTGGAACGCCCAGGCGCCGGCCGCCTGGACCACGGTGTTCCACAGGTGCCGTGGCAGCTGCATGAGGTCCCAGGCGTCGGTGTAGCCGCCGAGGCGCCAGTGTTCCGGGACGATCGTCGGCGGGGTCCGGGCCACCTCGTCCGGGGACTTCATCGCGCCGGTCACCATCCAGTAGACCGGGAAGAGGAAGGCGAGCGCGAAGAGGACGACGACGGCCGTGAACACGGTCCAGTAGACGGTCTTGCCGCGCGGGCGGGCGAGGGTGGCGGGGGAGATCAGGGTGCGGGTGCTCATGCGCTGTCCCCCTCGGTGCGGGTGAGCCGCAGGTAGACGGCGGAGAAGGCACCGAGCAGCACCAGGAGCATGACGCTGAGGGCGCAGGCGCTGCCGAAGTCGTTGTAGAGGAAGGCGTACTTGTAGATCAGGTAGAGCACGGTCACCGTGGCGTTCTCCGGGCCGCCGCCGGTGATGACGAACGGCTCGGTGAACACCTGCATGGTGGCGATGATCTGAAGCAGCATCAGCATCAGGATCACGAACCGGGTCTGCGGGACCGTGACGTGCCGGACGCGCTGGAGCAGGTGCGCGCCGTCCAGTTCGGCGGCCTCGTACAGCTCGCCCGGGATGGACTGCAGGGCGGCGAGGTAGATGAGGACGGTGCCGCCCATGTTGGCCCACGTCGCCACGATCACCAGGGAGACGAGTGCCGTGTCTGTGCCGTTGGACCAGTTCGAGGTCGGCAGGTGGAGGAAGCGCAGCGCCTCGTTGGCGAGGCCGGCTCCGGGGTCGTAGAACCACTTCCACAGCAGGGCGCTGACCACCGGCGGGATCATCACCGGCAGATAGACCACCACCCGGAAGAACGCCTTGGCGTGGCACAGTTCGTTGAGGACGAGAGCGAGGAGGAAGGGGATCGCGAAGCCGATCAGCAAGGCGAGCAGGGTGAAACACAGGGTGTTGCGCCAGGCCGCGCCGAATTCGGGGTCGTGCAGGACCCGGGTGAAGTTGGCGGTGCCGGCCCACTGCGGCTTCGAGCCGGGCGTGTACTTCTGGAAGGCGATGACGACCGCGCGGATCGCCGGGTACCAGGAGAACAGGGCGAAGCAGACGAGGCCGCCGAGGAGGAAGGCGTAGGCGCGGGCCTGGTCGGCGAGGCGGCGCCGCCTCCGGCCCCCTACCGGGGGCGGCGCCGGGACCGGGTGGACGGTGGCAGGCGTCACGGGCCGCCGTTCGGCCGTCTTCGTCATGGCGGTCAGCTCCGGGCCAGGATGCCGTCGATCTTGCCGGACGCGTCCTTGAGGAGGTGGTCGATGTCGGCCTCCTTCTGGGTGAGGACGGCGGAGACGGTGGAGTCGAGGACGGAGTAGATCTGCTGCGCGTCCGGCGGCTCGATCTTCATCTGCAGCTGCTGGTTGCCGTCGAGGAAGGCCTGGTAGTTCGCCACCGGGACGTTGGCGTTGGCCTTCTTGGCCTGCTGGTCCTTGGCGTCGGCGGCGCCGGTGAACAGGCGCGGCTCGGGCAGTCCGACGGGGGCGTCGTTCTTCTTCGCGCGGGCGTAGTCGCCGAGGAAACCGGTTCCCGGGGTCAGGAACATGTGGTCCAGCCACTTCAGGCCGGCCCGGATCCGGGCGGGGGTGTCGTGCTTGTTGAACATGTAGCCGTCGCCGCCGATGAGCGTGGCCTTGCCGCCGGGCATCGGGCCGATGGCGATGTCGTCGTAGTTCGCGCCCTTCTCCTTGACCAGGATGGGGATGTTGTCGGGGGCGGCGAGATACATGCCGAGGCGGCCCGAACCCATCATCTGCTGCACGTCGTTGATGACGAGCAGCTGTTTGCTGCCCATGGAGTCGTCGGTCCACCGCATGTCATGCAGGTTCTGCAGGACGGCGTGGCCCTCGGGGGTGTCGATGGTGGCCTTCTTGCTGTCGGCGCCGACGACGTCGCCGCCTTGTGAGTACAGCTCGGCGGTGAAGTGCCAGCCGCCCTGGTTCTGGGCGCTGTAGTCGGCGTAGCCGACGGTGCCGTCTCCGAGGGCGGCGATCTTCTTGGCGTCGGCGCGGACCTCGTCCCACGTCGTCGGGGGCTTGTCGGGGTCGAGGCCGGCCTTCCGGAAGAGCGAGCGGTTGTAGATCAGCCCCATGCTGTATCCGGTCCGCGGTATGCCGTAGACCTTTCCGTGCACGGTGTAGATGTCGCGCAGCTGCTTCTGGATGGTGTCGTAGGACTTCAGGTCCTTCAGGTACGGCGTGAGGTCGGCCGCCTGGTTGATGTCCACGACGTGCCTGGCGTCGGTGAAGTACGTGTAGAAGACGTCTTCCATCTGACCGCCGGCGAGCTTGGCGTCGAAGGTCTTCGGGTCCTGGCAGGGGAAGGCGTCGTGGGCGACGACGTCGATGTCCGGGTTGCGCTTCTCGAAGGAGGCCAGGTCGTCCTCGAAGAACCTCCGGTCGACCTTGGCGCTCCGGGGCGGCTCGCAGTTGACGGTGATGCGGGTCTTGCCGCCGGCCGAGCCGTCGCCGCTGCCCGAGCCGCAGGCGGTGGCGGCGAGGGCGAGCGAGGAACAGACGCCGATCGCGACGAAGGTACGGCGGAACCCGGTGCTTGTCATCGGTGGACCCCCTGATGGCACTCATGGCAGGAGCGGTGGGCGCCGCACACTCAAGCACCGCCGACACCTGACCGCAAGATGTCGCGCAAACTCTGTAATTATTTGACAGCCAGCTGGATCTACTCGATCACCGCCAGGCATTCACGCGCGCGGGGCTTGCGCGGTGGAGCCGCGCACCACCAGCTCCGGCTCGAACAGCAGCTCCTCGGCGGGTACGGCGGTGCCGCCGATCTGCGCGTTCAGCAGCTCCACGGCCGCGCGGCCCATGGCCTCGATGGGCTGGCGGACGGTGGTGAGCGGGGGCTCGGTGCAGTTCATGAAGGCCGAGTCGTCGTAGCCGACGACCGAGATCCGGCCCGGCACGTCGTACCCCTTGCGGCGCGCGGCCCTGACCGCGCCCAGCGCGAGCGGGTCGCTGGCGCAGATGATGCCGGTGACACCCCGGTCGATCAGCCGGGACGCGGCGGCGTGACCGCCCTCGATGGAGAAGATCGCCCGCGCGACGAACTCCTCCGGCAGGTCGCCGGCGATCGCCCGCGCGGCGGCCAGCTTGCGCGCCGAGGGCACGTGGTCGCCGGGGCCGAGGACCAGCCCGATGCGCTCGTGGCCGAGCGAGGCCAGGTGCCGCCACGCCTGCTCCACGGCGACGGCGTCGTCGCAGGACACACCGGGGAAACCGAGGTGCTCGATGGCCGCGTTGACCAGCACGACGGGGACGTTGCGGTCGGCGAGCAGCCGGTAGTGGTCGTGCGGGGCGTCCGCCTGGGCGTACAGGCCGCCGGCGAAGACGACGCCGGAGACCTGCTGCTGCAGCAGCAGGTCGACGTAGTCCGCCTCCGAGACACCGCCCTTGGTCTGCGTGCACAGCACGGGGGTGAGTCCGAGCTGGGCGAGCGCACCGCCGATGACCTCGGCGAACGCCGGGAAGATGGGGTTCTGCAGCTCCGGCAGGACCAGGCCGACGAGCCGGGCGCGTTCGCCGCGCAACTGGGTGGGGCGCTCGTAACCGAGGACGTCGAGGGCCGTCAGCACCGCCTGCCGGGTGGCTTCGGAGACGCCGGGTTTGCCGTTGAGCACCCGGCTGACGGTCGCTTCGCTGACGCCGACCTTCTTCGCCACTTCCGCAAGTCGTCGAGTCATGCGCGCAAGGATAGCGCAAATATTGCAAGCGGCTTGCGTACGACGCCCTGGAGTTCGAAGCGCCTGTGGATGTGCGGGTGGGGCGCCGTCGTGGCTCGTCGCGCGGCTCCTCGCGCCCCTTCGGGACGCTCCCCCGGCGTCCTTCGACCCGGCGCCGCCGGCGACCTGAACGCCGGCGGTGCCGGGTCAGCTCTCGGGGGACGGGACGATCGTGAGGTGACTCGCCGTGCTGCGCGAGCGGCGCGGACGGCGTACCGGCGTGGTGGACCGGCGGTTCTCGCGCAGGACCAGGGAGAGGCGCCGGTAGCCGAGGTCGCGCAGGGCCTCCGGTGTCTCCTCGACGATGCGGCACTCGGTCGGGCCGCGCCGCGGGTCGGGATGGAGCAGCAGGCGGACGGCGCCGTCCAGCCGGGTCGCGCTCTCGCCGACGGCACGGATCCAGTGCGGCAGGCCCTGCCGGTAGGCGGCCTCCATGAGCGGGTCCTGGGCGATGTCCCGGCGGATGGCCTGGAGTTCCTGGTCGTGGCCGTACGTCTCCAGGGCGGTCCTGAGGTGGGCCAGCATCGGCAGGCACCAGTCCGGTTCGTGCTCGCCGAGGACGTCGGCCGCGTCCGGGTGGAACAGGACGAACCGCAGGAAGTTGTCCCCGGGCATGGCCGTGGCGTGCCGGCGCACCCCGCGGAAAAGTGTCTCGAAGGCGCCGTTGGCCATGACCACGTCCCAGCGGTGGTCGACGACCAGGGACGGGCAGGCGAGGGACTCCAGCAGTGCCGCGTAGTCCTGCAGGTACGCCTGGGTCGCGCGGGTGTCGGGGACGGGCCGCGGTGCCGGCCGCTGCCCTCCTGCCTGATGTGCCATCGGGAGGTCACCCCTCTTGCCTCTGCGGCCTTCACGCGGCCCTGCGATCCTGCGGCCCGCGACAAGACCGTGTCAACTATCGTGGCATTTTGCGGCCGTTGACGGCTGAAATTCGCCACAGTTGTGGCGACACCTGGATGTGAGTTCGAGGCACCCGCTACTCTCCGGGAAGTTCACGGCGATCGCCCGTGAGAAGCACGCCGCATCTGAAGCCCTTGAGAGACGTAGGAGTTCTGTCGGTGACGGATGGCTACGAGGATCCGGGCGCCACGGCGACCGCCCAGCTGCCGGCCGTCGTCGCCCGCGTCACCGCGCTCGCCGACCGGCTCGGCGTGCCGCACGCCGAGGTCTTCGACGTCGGACGGCTCTCCGTGGCCTGCGGGGTCCCGGAGCCGGTGGTCAGGGCGCTGCTCGCGGGACGGCCGGCCGGCGAACCGGACGTCCAGGCACGCTTTCTGCAGCGCCTGGACCTGCTGCGGCGCACTCGGCTGAAACCCAACGGCCGCAAGTACACCCAGCAGGAGATCGCCGACGGCGCGGGCATGTCCCGGCAGCAGGCCGGCGCCCTCATCAACGGCGACCGGCGGCCGACCATGGAGCACTGCGACGCGCTGCAGCGCTTCTTCCGGGTGCACGCCGGCTTCCTGACCGCGGAGGACCCCGAGGCGCTGGCGGGCGCGCTGCAGCGCACCGAGCAGGAGCTGCTGACCAAGCTCGCCGACCGGGAGCGGGCCGCCGCCGGGGCCGAGGAGGATCCGCTGGAGCGGCTGCTGCAGGACCACGGGGTGCGCGGAATAGCCTGGCGGGCCGCGCAGTTGCCCACCGACCAGCACCGGGACAAGGTCGCGGAGTGGCTCGACATGCTCCTGGAGAGCGTCAAACGGCCCGAGTCGTGAGCCGGGGGAGGACTGTGGGCATCGGCAGGGACATGCGCCGGCTGTGCAACGAGCTGGTGGGCGGGCTGGCGCTGCCCGCACCGGCGCCGCCGCGGGAGCTGTACCGCGCGCTGTGCGAGGCGATGAGCCGCCGCCGGGGCCGGCCGGTGCACTTCCGTGCGGCCGCCTTCCCGCCGGGCACGGCGAGCGGCCTGTGGCTGGACCTGACCGACCGCGACCTCGTCGTCGTGGAGGAACGCACCGCGCCCGACCACCAGTTGGTCATCCTCGGCCACGAGCTGTGGCACATGCAGGCCGACCACCACGGACACCACGTCGGCGGCGTCGGGGTCGCCACGCGGCTGCTGCACGACGACACGGACCAGGAGGCGCTCCAGGCCACGGTGCAGCGGGTCGCGGCCCGGACCCGCTTCGACCTCACCGAGGAGCGGGACGCCGAGACCTTCGGTCTGCTGCTGGCCACCAAGTGCCGTACCTGGCTGGCCGGTTCGGCCCTGCGCGGCCCGGTGCAGCGCGACGACGTGGCCGGGCGCATCGAGGCGTCCCTGGGGTATCCGGGGCTGCAGGGCTGATCCGGGCTGCAGGGCTGATCCGGGCTGCAGGGCTGATCCGGGCGCAGGGCTGATCCGGGCGCAGGGCTGATTCGGCCGTGGGCTGATCCGGCCGTGAGGCTGAACCGGGCGCATGGCTGAACCGGGCGCAGGGCTGATCCGGCCACGGGGCTGAACCGGCCGTGAAACCGAACCGGTCGCATGGCTGATCGGCCGTGCGCTGAACCAGCCGTGAGGCTGACCGGCGTAAGGCTGACCCGAGACGGTACGGCGCAGGGCCCCTCAGCCGTGCAGTGGTTCCGGGCGGCCGGTTGCCGTGTGCTGGTCGGCGGCCGTCCCGGATCGTCACCCCTGCAGGCCTCACCGAAAGGATTCGGCCTCGGCTGAGCGGGCGAACCGGGACGCGGCCGAACGGCGTTGTCAGTGGTGGGCGGCAAGCTGGAGAGGTGCGCCGCAGGGCGCGCGACCGTGACGCCTACTCGGGGAGAGCCGACCGATGCCCACCACCGCCGTACTGACCGACCGTGAGCGCACCGCCGTACAGGCCTATCTGCGGCTGCTGCATACTGTGCGCGCCGCCTTCGACGGGCCACCGGACGGCGGCCGGCCCGGCCTGGTGCCGCCCGCCGTGCTGGCCGAGGCGGAGCAGGCCCTGGCGCGCGCCGGCCTCGCGGGCAACGAGGAGCAGTTCTTCCGGCTGCTGCGCGACTGGTGTCCGCCGGCCTGAGCGGGCCGGGCGCGCCGCGCCACTGCCGGGGGTTCAGGGATGCGGGACGACCACGGCGGTGGCGACCACCCCGTCGCGTACGGCCCACCGGCCGTCGAAGACCTGGAGCCGGCGGCCGCCGACCCGGGGCCCGGGGACCAGGAGTTGGGCACGCAGGGTGCCGTGCGGCTCCCCGCCGGGGCCCGGGTCGAGGGTGATGTCGGCCTCGGTGAAGTCCAGCCAGCTGCGGACCAGGGGGAACCACGCCTTGTAGACGGACTCCTTGGCGCTGAACAGGATCCGGTCCCAGTGGACGTCAGGGCGCTGCCCGGCGAGCCGGTCGAGCCGCTCGGCCTCGGCGGGCAGGAACACGGACGCGCCGACCCCGTCCGGGAGCCGTCCGTGCGGTTCGGCGTCGATGCCGAGGGAGGCCAGGTCGGCGGCGCGGGCCAGGGCGGCGGCGCAGTAGCCGTCGCAGTGGGTCATGCTGCCGATCAGGCCGTCCGGCCAGCGCGGTGCGCCCCGCTCGGCGCGGAGGATGGGCTGCGCGGGCACGCCGAGCTTCTCCATGGCACGCCGGGCGCAGCCGCGTGCGGCGGTGAACTCGCGGCGGCGTTTGGCCACGGAACGTGCGACGAGCGCTTCCTCCCCGGGGTAGAGCGGTGCGTCCCACAACGGGTCGTCACCGTGTGCCTCCACGGCCACGACCAACTCCGGGAGCAGCTCCTCGATCACCGGTTTCGACCTCCGTCGGCAGGATGCGGCGCAGTCTTCCCGGCGGCTCCGGCCGCTTGCGCCATTCGCGGGGATAGCCCACGGAGACCTCCTCGAAGCGGACTCCGTCGTGCCAGGTGGTGCGCGGGATGTGCAGATGGCCGTAGACCATGGTCGCGACGCGGAACCGGCGGTGCCAGTCGGCGGTCAGCAGGGTGCCGCACCACATGGCGAACTCGGGGTACCACAGCACCTCGGTGGGATGCCGGTGCAGCGGATAGTGGTTGACCGGTACGACGGGCAGGTCCGCGGGCAGTTCGGCAAGCCTGCGCTCGGTCTCGGCGACCCGCGCCCGGCACCAGGCGTCACGGGTCGGATAGGGGTCGGGGTGCAGCAGGTACTCGTCGTTGCAGACCACGCCGGTGCCCTCCGCGTAGGCCAGGCCCTCGGCCTTGGTGGCGCAGCCGGGCGGCAGGAAGGAGTAGTCGTACAGCAGGAACAGCGGGGCGACGACGACCGGGCCGCCGGGGCCGTGCCACACCGGGTAGGGGTCCTCGGGGGTGACGACGCCCAGCTCGCGGCACAGCTCGACCAGGTACTCGTAGCGGGCGACGCCGCGCAGGGTGACCGGATCCTTCGGGTGGGTCCACAGCTCGTGGTTGCCGGGGGCCCACAGCACCTTGCGGAAGCGGCCCGCGAGCTGCTCCAGGGTCCAGCGGATGTCGGCCACCGTCTCGGCGATGTCACCGGCGACGATCAGCCAGTCCTCGTCACTGGTGGGCCTCATGTCCTCGACCAGTGCGCGGTTCTCGGGATAGCCGATGTGCAGGTCGCTGATGGCAAGCAGCTGCCCGGCCCCGGCCGCAGACTCCACCCTGCACCCCTTTCGATCATCCTCCGCCGGAACCACGAGAACACATGCGCGGACACCCGGACAAGAGGCTCCCCGGTCGCCGTGTCGCGGAGGCCGCGGCGGACCGGCGCCGATCGGAGGGACCCCGGCGCGCCTACTGGACGAGTCCCGGAAATCCGTAACATCCGCGTTGCACGCGCGGGCCTTTGAAAGCCGTATGATCGCCCCGACACCAACACCCACATCTCCCTTTTCTCAGGGATTGTTTGGCGTCCCTTCCTTCCTCCTGCCCGGGCACGGGCCGCTGAGCCCTGCCCGAAAACCACGAAAGGCGGCCTGCATGCTCTCTCGCGTACGCGTCTGGCTCAACCGCACGTACGCGGAGAACGTGTTCTTCATGGATCAGCTGCGCAGGAATCCCAGCGATCGCGCGGTGGAGATCCATGCCACGCACGGGGACCCCGACTCCCCCGTCCTGGCCGCCGCCGACACCGCCGACCTGGAACCGGAGGGCCTGTCCCCGGCCGCCTATGTCGAGTACGCGCTCGACCAGTGCGCCCGGCGCGGCATCGACGTGTTCGTGCCCCGGCTGCACCAGGCGGCGATCGTGCGGCACCGCGCGGAGTTCGCGGCGGCGGGTACGGCGCTGCTGGCGCCGACGCCCGAGGCGGTGGCCGTGTTCGAGGACAAGGCCACCGCGTACGAGGCGGTCCGCTCGGTGGGCGTCCCGGTGCCGCCGTGGTGGCGGGTGCGGACGGCCGACGAACTCCTGGCCGCTGTCGAGGAGTTGGAGGCGGCCGGGCACAAGGCGTGCTTCAAGCCGGCCGCCGGGGCCGGCGGGGTCGGCTTCCGGGTGATCACCCGCGCCCCGTTCTCCCTCGGCCACCTCGAGGGGTTCCCGAGCCCGTACGTCCAGCTCGACCTGGTCGTCGAGGCGCTGCGGCGGTCCGGGCAGCCGGTGGACTGGCTGGTGATGCCGCGCCTGGAGCAGCCCGAGGTGTCGGTCGACTGCCTGACCGGGCCGGACAGCCGGCTGCGGCTCGCGGTGGGCCGCACCAAGAACGGCCGCCGGAGGGGCTTCACCCGGGACGAGCGATGGCTGGAGCCGGCCCGGCTGATCGCGGAGGGCTTCGGGCTGCACCACCTGTCCAACATCCAGTTCCGCATGCTCGGCGACCGGCCGGTACTGCTGGACGTCAACACGAGGCCCTCCGGGGGGCTGCACCAGGTGTCGCTGTGCGGGGTGAACATGCCCTGGGCCGCCGTGCAGTTGGCTCTCGGTGAGGACCCCGGGGTGATCGAGCCGCCGTTCCTGGGGCAGGACTACACGGTGGTCGCGGGCCCGCGCTCTCTTCTCCCCGCGGCGCTTCCCCGGCAGCGGGAGGCGGAGATGGGGGCGGAGATCGCCCTTCCGGCGTTGCCTGCGCAGGCGGCTTCGGCGGTGGAGGTCCTGCCGCTTTAGGTCGTACGCCGGCTGTGGGTTGTTCGTGGTTGTTCGCGCCCGCGCGGCGGAGCCGCATATCCACTACAGCCCCGCGCCCCTTCGGGCGCGGGCCCCCTTGACAGCAGGATTGGTCCATACCAAATTCATGGGCGCACCTCCGCACAGCCGTGCACTCCCGAACACCCCATCCCCACAGGGAGATCGCGTGCGCAATCCACTCGGACGTCACAGACGTCGGCTTCTCGCTCTCCTCGGTTCCGCCGCCCTGGCGGTCGGCGGGGCCATCGCCCTTCCGGGTACCGCCCAGGCGGCCAACATCCTCACCAACCCCGGCTTCGAGTCCGGCGGCCTGTCCCCCTGGACCTGCACCGGCAATCTCGGCTCGGTCGTCTCCTCCCCCGTGCACAGCGGCTCGAAGGCGCTGCAGGGCGCCGTGTCCGACAGCGACGACGCGCAGTGCAGCCAGACCGTCGCCGTCCAGCCGAACACGACGTACACCCTCAGCGGCTGGGTACGCGGCAGTTACGTGTACCTGGGCGTGAACGGCGGCGCCTCGACCTGGACGACGTCACCGTCGGCGTACAGCCGCCTGAGCGTGTCCTTCACCACCGGTGCCTCGCAGACCAGCGCCACCATCTATGTCCACGGCTGGTACGCCCAGGGCACCTACTGGGCCGACGACATCGGCCTGGACGGCCCGGGCGGCGGCGGGGGCGGCGGCGACACCCAGGCGCCGACCGCCCCGACGGGCCTGACCTCGACCGGCAGGACCTCGTCGAGCGTGTCGCTGTCGTGGAACGCCGCCACCGACAACGTCGGCGTGACCGGTTACGACATCTACAGCGGCTCGAACCAGGTGCTGACCGTCTCCGGCACGTCCGCCACGGTCAGCGGGCTGTCCCCCAGCACGTCGTACACCTTCACGGTGAAGGCGCACGACGCGGCCGGGAACGTCTCGGGCGCCTCCAACGCCGTCTCCGTGACCACGGACGCGGGCAGCGGCGGCGGGACCGGGTTCAAGCAGGCCGCGCCGTATCTGTACGAGGGCTGGGGCGATCCGCCGAGCCCGACGACGGTGATGAGCGCGACCGGCATCAAGTGGTTCACCATGGCGTTCGTGCTGGACTCCGGCGGCTGCACCCCGGCCTGGGACGGCAGCCGGCCGCTCACCGGCGGTGCCGACCAGAGCGCGATCAACGCCGTCCGGTCCGCCGGCGGTGACATCGTGCCGTCGTTCGGCGGCTGGCAGGGCAGCAAGCTCGGCGCCAACTGCTCCTCGGCGGCCGCGCTCGCCGGAGCCATCCAGAAGGTGATCGACGCCTACGGCCTGAAGGCCGTCGACATGGACATCGAGAACACGGACGAATTCGAGAACGAGGCCGTGCAGGCGAAGATCCTCACCGCGCTGAAGACGGTCAAGGCGAACAACCCCGGCCTGAAGACCATCGTCACCTTCGGCACCTCGACCACCGGGCCGACGTACTACGGCAACCGGCTGATCGAGCAGGCGCAGTCACTCGGCGCGAACATCGACGTGTTCACCATCATGCCGTTCGACTTCGGCGGCGGCTCGGACATGTACGGCAACACCGTGAACGCCGCGGAGGGCCTGAAGAACAAGCTGAAGTCGACCTTCGGCTGGGACGACGCGACCGCCTACGCCCACATCGGCATCTCGGGCATGAACGGGCTGTCCGACCAGCAGGAGACGACCACCCCGGCGATCTGGACCCAGATCCGCGACTGGGCGAACGCGCACCACATCGCGCGGCTCGCCTTCTGGTCGGTCAACCGGGACCGGCCGTGCGCGGGCGGCGGCGTGGTGAGCAACTGCTCCGGCATCAGCCAGAACAACTGGCAGTTCACCTCGATCACGGCCGGCTTCACCGGCTGATCCGTACGGTCGAGCGCGTGGGGGTGCCCGGTCCGGGCACCCCCACGGGCGAACCGGGAATCAGAACCGGCCCGCGGTGGCCCGGTTCGGTGCCGGTGCCGGCGCCGGCGCCGAGCACCGTGACCCTGCGGACCGCCGTCGCCTGGCCACGGACGCCGCTCTCGGCGCGCGGGACGTCCAAGCGGGTGAGGTGGAGCGTGCGGCGGTCGGCGGAGAGGGTGCTCGGACCGTAGTGGCGCCCGGCGGGCAGGCCGCGGACCGTGCCGTACACCGCCTCCGCGTGCCCGCGGATCCACTCCCCCAGCGCCTCCGGACGCTCGGCCTGCGGCTGCGGGACGGGGTCAGCTCCTGCGCAGCCGGAGCGTCAGGATCTGGAAGGGCCGCAGCTCGACGGGCACCCCGCCGTCGGCCACCCCGGCCTCCCGCAGCGGCCGCTCCAGCAGGTCGGTGACCGAGGCGCCCGCGAGCGGGAAGCCGGTCCGCAGCACGCCCCGGGCCCGGCCGCCGCGCGACTCGTACAGCCGTACCACCACGTCACCCGAGGCGTCGTCGGCCAGCTTGACCGCCTCGACGGTCACGCCCTCCCCGTCCACGGAGACGACCGGCTCGGGCTCGCCCGCCGAATCTGCCACCCGCAGGGGGAGGTTGAGGGCGTAGCCCTCGGCGACGGCGTCCTCGATGCTCGCGCCGGGGAGCAGGGAGTAGGTGAAGCGGTGGCGGCCCTGGTCGGCCCCGGGGTCCGGGATGCGCGGGGCGCGCACCAGGCTGAGGCGGACCGTGGTCGTCGTACCCCCGTCCTCGCGGACCGTGCGGGAGACGTCGTGGCCGTAGGTGGAGTCGTTGAGGACCGCGACGCCGTAGCCGGGCTCGGCGATGTGCACCCAGCGGTGACCGGAGACCTCGAATCGGGCCGCCTCCCAGCTGGTGTTGGTGTGCGTCGGGCGCTGGATGTGCCCGTAGGCGATCTCCGCGGAGGATTGCGGGGCCCGGATGTCCACCGGGAAGCCCGCCTTGAGGATCTTCTCGGTCTCGTGCCAGTCGATGTCGGTCTCGAAGTCGATGCGGGGGCTGCCGGCGCGGAGCGTGATGGTCTGGGTGATCGTCGAGCCCTTGCCGAAGGACCGCGAGACGCGGATCGAGCCGAGCAGCGGGTCCTGCTCGGCGATCTCGATCTCCGAGGCCTCCAGCAGGTCCGTGTAGCGGTTCCTGTAGTGCTTGTCGATGTCCCAGGCGTCCCAGTAGTTCGGGAGGTCGGTGTGCAGGCGCAGCAGGTTGCCCTGGCCGGCGAGGACTTCGCGGCCGGCGCGCAGGTCGGCCACGGAGGACAGGGTGCCGTCCTCGGCGACCTCCACGCGGACCAGTCCGTTGTCCAGGACCCGCCCGTCGACCGTCACCGGCTGCGGGGGCTCGGCGCCCGTCAGGGGCGCGCTGCCGCTCGCGGGGACCTCCACGTACGCCGGTGCGCCCGCCGCCGTGCGGATCACCTCGGCGCGGTCGAACGGGCTGGTGTTGAACACGCGGGGGCCGCCGTCGCCGAGCGCGGCCACCGCCTCGGCCGTCAGCTCCTCCAGCTCCCTCGCGACCCGGGCGTACTCGGCCTCCGCCTCGCGGTGCACCCAGGCGATCGAGGAGCCCGGCAGGATGTCGTGGAACTGGTGCAGCAGCACCGTCTTCCACAGCCGGTCGAGCCTGTCGTACGGGTAGGCGTAGCCCGGTGCGTGCAGTGCGGCCGTCGTCGCCCACAACTCGGCCTCGCGCAGGCGGTGTTCGGAGCGGCGGTTGCCCTGCTTGGTGCGGGCCTGGGAGGTGTACGTGGCCCGGTGCAGCTCCAGGTACAGCTCGCCGACCCACACCGGGGCGTCCGGGTACTCCGCGCGGGCCTTGGCGAAGAACGCGTCGGGGTGCTCGATGACGACCTTGGGCGAACCCTCCAGGTCCCGCAGCCGCCTTGCCCGCTCCATGATCTCGCGGGTGGGGCCGCCCCCGCCGTCGCCCCAGCCGAAGGGGGCCAGGGAGCGGGTGGCGCCGCCCTTCTCGGCGTAGTTGCGCACCGCGCGGGACATCTCCTCGCCGCTGAAGCGGGCGTTGTAGGTGTCGACCGGCGGGAAGTGCGTGAAGATGCGCGTGCCGTCGATGCCCTCCCACCAGAAGGTGTGGTGGGGGAAGGTGTTGGTCTGGTTCCAGGAGATCTTCTGGGTGAGGAACCAGTCGTTGCCCGCGAGCTTGGCCAGCTGCGGGTAGGCGGCGCTGTAGCCGAAGGAGTCGGGCAGCCAGACGCCCTTGGTCTCGATGCCGAAGTGCTCGATGAAGAACCGCTTGCCGTGGATCAGCTGGCGGGCGACGGCCTCGCCGCCGGGCAGGTTGCCGTCGGCCTCCACCCACATGCCGCCGACGGGCGCCCACTGGCCCTTCTCGACGGACTTCTTGATCCGCTCCCACACTCGCGGGTAGGTGTCGTGCACCCATGCGTACTGCTGGGCCTGCGAGCACGCGAAGACGAACTCCTCGTACTCGTCGGCCAGGGACGTCACGTTCGAGAACGTCCGGGACGTCTTGCGCTTGGTCTCGCGGATGGGCCACAGCCACGCCGAGTCGATGTGCGCGTGGCCGACGCCGGAGATGATGTGCGCGCTGGCGTGGGCGGGCTTGGCCAGCACCGGCTTCAGGGCCTCGCGTACGGCAGGGGCCGAACCGGGGACGTCGTCCAGGTCCAGCAGGTCGAGGGCGCGGTCCAGCGCGTGCAGGATCTCGTGCCGGCGCGGCTCGTGCTCGCCGAGTTCCGCCGTCAGCTCGCGCAGCACCTGGAGGTCGAGGTCGAGGTGCCAGACCTCCTCGTCGAGGACGGCGAGGTCGGCGCGCCGGAAGGTGTACAGCGGCCTGTCGCCGGCGGTCAGGACGTCGCCGAGCGGAGTCGGCGCCGCGAAGCCGTTCGCCAGGATGTCCGGGTTGGAGGCGGCCTCGACCAGGTAGCGCACGGCCTCGCCCCCTTCCGCCGGGTTGGCGATCGGCACGTACTGGTTGAGCGGGTTGACCGCCTTCAGCGGGGTCCCGTCGGTGAGGTGGACCAGGGCCTCGGCCTGGTTGCCGGGCCAGTCGCCGACGAAGCCGAGGTCGATGACCGCCTCGACGCGCCTGCCGGCCCACTCCGCGGGCACCCGTCCGCTCATCCGGAACCAGGTCGTGCCCCAGGGCGGCCCCCAGGGGGTGTCCATCGCGAAGGGCTCGTACGGCGCGGCCGCGGCCTGAGCGAAGGGCACCGGCTCGCCCGGCGCCTGCCAGGCCTCGACCGCGAGGGGGGTGGTGGCCGCGTAGGTCGCGGGCTTGATGCGCTGGTGGTGGAGACGCGCGGCGCGCTCCTCGATCCTGCGGCGTTCGTCGTGCATCAGGGTCTCCAGTGCGAGGTGGGCAAGCGGTGGGCGTGCAGGGCAGCAAGCGCTTTCCGGCGGGCGTTCACCTAAGGTACGCGAGGCCCGGATGGACCTCGGTGTACCCCTCGACCAGCCGGCGGGCCACGTTCACGGAGTCGACCAGCGGGTGCAGCGCGAAGGCCTTCACGGCGGTCGTACGGGAGCCCGACTCGGCGGCGGCCAGCACCTCGCGCTCGACGGCCTTCACCGCGCAGACCAGGCCGGTGGCGTGGCCGGGCAGCGGATCGACGGCGACCGGGTGGGCGCCGCCCGCGTCGACCAGGCAGGGCACCTCGATGACGGCGTCCGTGTCCAGGACGGACAGGGTGCGCCGGTTGCGGACGTTCAGGATGAGGGTCGTGCGCTCGTCGCGGGCGATGGCCCGCATCAGGGCCAGGGCGACCTTCTCGTAGCCGCCGGAGAGGTCGTCGGCCTCGCGCTCGCCGGCGCCGGCCGTCTCCCGGTTCTCCGCCATGTACGTCGCCTCGCGCTCGGCCCGGGTGCGGTCCCAGGCCGCGAGGGCCGACACGTCGGTGCGGACGGCCTCCTCGTAGAAGCGGGCCTGCTGGTCGCGCAGGAAGGCACCGCGGGTCTTCTCGGCCTGCTGGTAGGCGCGGACGGCCTCGCGGTTGAAGTAGTAGTAGTGCAGGTACTCGTTCGGGATCGCCCCGAGCGACTGGAGCCAGTCGACGCCGAAGAGCCTGCCCTCCTCGAAGGAGCCGAGCAGGCCGGGGTCGGCGAGCAGGCGCGGGAGTTCGTCGCGGCCGGCGATGCGCAGGCCGCGGACCCAGCCGAGGTGGTTGAGGCCGGCGTAGTCGATCCAGGCCTCCCTCGGGTCGGCGCCGAGCACCCGGGCGATACGGCGGCCGAGGCCGACCGGTGAGTCGCAGATGCCGATGACGCGGTCGCCGAGGTGGCGGGACATGGCCTCGGTGACGAGACCGGCCGGGTTGGTGAAGTTGATGACCCAGGCGTCCGGGGCGAGCCGGGCGACGCGGCGCGCGATGTCGACGGCCACGGGGACGGTCCTGAGGCCGTAGGCGATGCCGCCCGCGCCGACCGTCTCCTGGCCGAGCACGCCCTCGGCCAGGGCCACGCGCTCGTCGTTCGCCCTGCCCTCCAGGCCGCCGACGCGGATCGCCGAGAAGACGAAGTCGGCGCCGCGCAGCGCCTCGTCGAGGCCGGTCGTGGCGGTCACCCGGGGAGCGTCCTCGGCGCCGGCGGCCTGCTCGGCGAGGACGCGGGTCACCGCGGACAGCCGGCCGGCGTCCAGGTCGTGCAGCACGACCTCGGTGACCCGCCCCTCGCCGCGGTCGCCCAGCAACGCCCCGTACACCAGCGGCACCCGGAACCCGCCGCCGCCCAGAATCGTCAGCTTCACGCCTGAACCCTTCCCGCCAGGACCACCTCGACGCCCGCTTCCTGGAGCGAGGAGCGGGTCACCGGGTCGACCGGCGCGTCCGTCACCACCACGTCCAGATCCTCGGGGCCGCAGACCCTCGCCATGCCCGTACCCGGGAACTTGGCGGAGTCGGCCGGCAGGACTCCCTTGTCGCCGCCCTTGATCATGGCCCGCTTCACGGGCACCTCCACGACCGTCGTGTCCCTCACCCGCCCGCCCGGGCGCACACCGCCGGCGCCGCGCCGTCGGTCACCATCGCCGCCGCACGCGCCGCTCTCGCGTCCTTCTCGGCCACGCGCACCTCGGCGACCTCGGCGAAGGGCTGGTCGCCCTCCTCGACGACCGCACCGCCGTGCACCCGCGTGAGCAGACCGTCCTCCTCCAGCCTGACCAGGTCCCGCCTGACCGTCGCGGGGCTCACACCCAGCTGCCCGGAGAGGTCGGTGACGGACGCGGGGCCGGCGGAGCGCAGGGCCCGCAGGATGAGTTGGTGTCGTCGTTCCGCGAGCACACTGTGAACACTACTCATCATGTTCACTCACTTCTATGCTCACTTCTGCTCGCCTATTGACCACGCTTCGGTCTGCGCACCTCGCCGGCCACCGTCTTCGGGGACGACTTCCACGGCGCGTACTGCCGTGACGTCCTCAGCGCCCAGGAGGACGTCGGCCTCTCCCGTTCCCGCACCGCCGACGGCCGGCCCACCCCCCTCCCCAGCGCCTGGGCCCTGCAGGGCACCGGCGACCTGCCGCAGTACACCCAACGTCCGCATGCCGTTCCCCGGATTCCCGGTCGAGCAGCGCGGAGCGAGCGTCGGTTACGATCCGCCGGGACGAAGGGTGACAGGGGCGACAGGGGTGAGGTGTCCGTGGGTGAGCGGTCCGCGGCCGATCGGTTGCTGGCCGTGCTCGGCGCGTTCGACCAGGAGCATCCCGCCCTCTCCCTGACGGACATCAGCCGCCGGGCCGGGCTCAGTCTCACCACGGCGCACCGGCTGGCGGGCGCCCTGACCGCGTGGGGCGCGCTGGAGCGGGACGCGGCCGGGGTGTACCACGTGGGGCTGCGGCTGTGGGAGGTGGCCGCGCTCGCGCCGCGCGGCCTGGGCCTGAGGCAGCTGGCGCTGCCGTACCTGGAGGACCTGTACGAAGCGACGCACGAGAACGTGCAGCTGGCGGTGCGGGACGGCACCGAGGTCGTCTACATCGAGTGGCTGTCGGGCCGTTCGGCGGTGGGCGTGCACATCCGGGTCGGCGCGCGCTGGCCGCTGCACGCCACCGGCGTCGGCCTCGCCCTCCTCGCCCACGCGGGCCCGGACCTGCAGGAGGAGTACTGCGCCGGGCCGCTGGCCGCCTTCACCCCGTACACGATCACCGATCCGGGGCGGCTGCGCCGTACGCTCGCCGAGGTGCGCCGCTCCGGCGTGGCGGTGAGTGAGCGTCAGGTGACGGAGGACGCCCTGTCGGTGGCGGCGCCGGTGCGCGGGCCGGGCGGTGACGTGGTGGCGGCGGTGTCGGTGGTGGTGCCCCGGGCGGGTGCGCAGGTCCCGGCGCTGGCCCCGGCGGTACGGCTGGCGGCCCGGGGAATCTCCCGGGCGCTGGGCTGGCGGCCGCAGTAGGGCGAGCACGGGAGACCTCCTTGAGCCGGCTCACACCCTCCCGCCGAAGAAGACCCGCACCTCCCGGATGAGCCCGTCGCGGACGGTGATCGCCTCCCTGTTCCGGCACCGGTCACCTCCGGCGAGCTCGTACTCGCACTGAACGAACACCACCTCCTCGTCCGCGGCGACGACATGCCGACTGGAAGGCGGGCAGCGCGGTCTGAGCCGGGTCTGAGCGGGTACGGGTGGCTTCACCCCCTGAACTCCCCTGCGGATCAAGGACTTTCCTTGTTTCATCTCTTGACGACCGCAGGGGCGGGGAGCACATTGGCGGCACCTTGAGAGCGCTCTCACGTCAGCGTGGGAGCGCTCTCACAACGCCCCGCACACTCCCCGTACCGAGAGGCCCCCATGAGCGATTCCTCCGGCATACCCAGACCCCGCCGCCCCCTGCGGCGCGCCCTCGTCGCAGCCGTCGCCACGCTAGGCCTGGCGGCGGCGATCGCCACGGCCGCCACCGCACCCGCGGGCGCCACCGCCCCCACGCCCCCGTCCGGCTGGAGCCAGGTCTTCCTGGACGACTTCAACGGCGCGGCGGGCTCCGGCGTCAACACCGCCAACTGGCAGTACGACACCGGCACTTCGTACCCGGGCGGTGCCGCGAACTGGGGCACCGGCGAGGTCGAGTCGATGACGTCCAGCACGAACAACGTGGCTCTCGACGGCAACGGCGACCTGCTCATCACCCCGCGCCGCGACGCCTCCGGCAACTGGACCTCCGGCCGGATCGAGACCACCCGGACGGACTTCCAGCCCCCGGCCGGCGGCAAGCTGCGCGTGGAGGCCCGGATCCAGATGCCCAATGTGACCGGGGACGCGGCCGCCGGCTACTGGCCCGCGTTCTGGATGCTGGGCGCGCCCTACCGCGGCAACTACCAGAACTGGCCCAGTGTCGGCGAGCTGGACATCATGGAGAACGTCCAGGGCCTGAACAAGACCTGGGCCACCATGCACTGCGGCACCAACCCGGGCGGCCCGTGCAACGAGACGACGGGCCTCGGCAACTCGACGGCGTGTCCGAACACCACCTGCCAGTCGGGCTTCCACACCTACACCATGGAGTGGGACCGCTCGGTGAGCCCGGAGGCGATCCGGTTCTCCGTCGACGGCGTCACCTACCAGACGGTCACGGCGAACCAGGTGGACGCGACCACCTGGGCCAACGCCACGAACCACGGCTTCTTCGTCATCCTGAACGTGGCGATGGGCGGCGGCTTCCCCGCGGCCTTCGGCGGCGGCCCGACCGCCGCCACGGATCCCAACCACCCGATGGTCGTCGACTACGTGCAGGTGCTGCAGTCCTCCGGCAGCGGCGGCGGCACCACTCCCCCGCCGCCCGGCAACCGCGACGCCTACAGCGCCGTGCAGGCCGAGTCCTACGACGGCCAGTCCGGCATCAGCACGGAGACGACCACGGACACCGGCGGCGGCCAGGACATCGGCTGGATCGCCAATGGCGACTGGGCCCTGTACAAGGGCGTGAACTTCGGCTCCACAGCGGCCACCCAGTTCTACGCCCGGGTGGCGAGCGGTGCCGCGTCCGGGGTGAGCGGCCTGGTGGAGGTGCGCCTGGACAGCCGCTCCAACCCGCCCATCGGCAGCTTCGCGGTCGGCAACACCGGGGGCTGGCAGTCCTGGCGGACGGTTCCGGCCAACATCGGCTCGGTGACCGGAACCCACGACGTGTACCTGACCTTCACCAGCGGCCAGCCGGCCGACTTCGTGAACGTCAACTGGTTCGACTTCGGGCACTGATCAGTCGGCGACAGGGGGTTGGCCCGTACCCGCGGGTCGGCCCCCGTCTCGTCATCTGCGGGGCGGTCAGCTCTCGGACGACTCGTGCGTCAGCGCAGCTCCGCCCGGAACGCCACCGGAGTCTGCCCGGTGTGCAGGTGGAAGAACTTGGTGAAGTTCGCCGCGTCGGGGAAGCCCACGGCCGCGCCGACGCGGCCGATCGGCAGGTCGGTGTGGGCGAGGAGGCGCTTGGCCTCCAGGACGACGCGTTTGTCGATGAAGCCCTTGGGGGTCTCGCCGGTGGCGGCGCGGACGGCGCGCACGAGGGTGCGGCGGGAGTAGCCGAGGGCGTCGGCGTAGGCGCTGACGCTGTGGTTGGTGGCGAAGCCCTGCTCGACGGCGTCCCGGAAGCGAGTGAAGGTGCTGTCCGCCGGCGGCCGGCCCGCCTCGGCGGAGCTGGCCGCGAGGTGCGCGAGGCGCAGCAGGCACGCGGTCAGGGTGTGGCGCAGGACGGCCGTGTGCAGGCTCAGCGGGAGCGTCGCGGTGTCCTCGTACTCGCGGCGCAGCTGGTCGAGGGCGGCCTGGAGGGCGGTGAGCCGGTCCGGGTCGGGGTGCAGCAGGGGCGGCAGGTCGTAGCGGTACAGGCCGGTGGCCTCGACGGTGGCGCGCGGCAGGAAGCCGGGCTGCATGGTCAGGACGGTTCCGCGGTACACGGCCTCGCGGGAGAAGCGGTGGACCTGTCCGGGGCGGATCCACAGCAGGTCGCCGGCGCCGGCCTCGTACTCGGTGAAGTCGATCATGTGCTGTACGGGGCCGTCGGTGAACAGCATGACGACGTGGAAGTCGATGCGGTGGACGCGGTGCAGGGGGGCGTCGGCGTGCCAGGTGTGGTCGGTCCCCATGGGGCCGATCTGCATGCCGACGCCGCCGACGGCCAGCTCGGTCGGGAAGGGGAAGGTCCTGATGCCGTCACCGTCCGCACGTGACCCCTCACCTTGGGGCGTTCTGCCTGTCATGTCCTTTTCGTGCCGTCCCTGTCGCGCGATCACTGTCCCAGATTCACCACAGGCTGACACACCCCGACCTTTCCTCGAAAAAGTCAGACTTTTAAGTTTGAACGCGTCAGGCCAGTTTTCCCGCACTGAACGAGGACTTCTTGAAGATGACCACGCAGACTTCCGACGGCTTCGAGTGGACCGACCTCGACCGGCGTGCCGTGGACACCGCCCGTCTTCTGGCGGCCGATGCGGTGCAGAAGGTGGGCAACGGCCACCCGGGCACGGCGATGAGCCTGGCGCCTGCCGCGTACACGATCTTTCAGAAGGTGATGCGTCACGATCCCGCCGACCCCGAGTGGACCGGCCGTGACCGCTTCGTTCTCTCCCCGGGCCACACCTCGCTGACCCTCTACACGCAGCTGTTCCTGGCCGGGTACGAGCTGGAGCTGGACGACCTGAAGGCGTTCCGCACCCATGGCTCCAAGACCCCGGGCCACCCGGAGTACGGCCACACCGCCGGCGTCGAGACCACCACCGGCCCGCTCGGCCAGGGTGTCGCCAACGCGGTCGGCATGGCGATGGCGGCCCGCTACGAGCGCGGTCTGTTCGACCCCGAGGCCCCCGCGGGCACCTCCCCCTTCGACCACACCGTCTGGGCGATCGTCTCCGACGGCGACCTGGAGGAGGGCGTCTCCGCCGAGGCGTCCTCGCTCGCCGGCCACCAGAAGCTCGGCAACCTGGTCTTCCTCTACGACGACAACCACATCTCCATCGAGGGCGACACCGCGACCGCCTTCTCCGAGGAGGTGCTGAAGCGGTACGAGGCCTACGGCTGGCACACCCAGCGCATCGAGCCCACCGCCGACGGCGACATCGACGTCCCCGCCCTGTACGCGGCGCTGCAGGCCGCGCGGGCCGAGACCGAGCGGCCGTCGATCATCGCGATGCGCACGATCATCGCCTGGCCCGCCCCGAACGCGCAGAACACCGAGGCCTCCCACGGCTCCGCGCTCGGTGCGGAGGAGATCGCCGCCACCAAGCGCGTCCTGGGCTTCGACCCGGAGGAGAGCTTCCAGGTCGGGGACGAGGTGCTGAAGCACACCCGGCGCGCCCTGGACCGCGGCGCCGAGGCGCACGCCGCCTGGGACAAGCGGATCGCCGAGTGGCGTGCCGCCCAGCCGGAGCGCGCCGCGCTGTTCGACCGGGTGAGCAAGGGCGAGCTGCCCGAGGGCTGGGAGCAGAGCATCCCCGTCTTCGAGGAGGGCAAGCCGGTCGCCACCCGCGCCGCCTCCGGCAAGGTGCTGCAGGCGCTCGGCCCCGTGATCCCCGAGCTGTGGGGCGGCTCCGCCGACCTCGCCGGGTCCAACAACACCACCATCGACAGCACCAGCTCCTTCCTGCCCGAGGGCAACCCGCTGCCCGAGGCCGACCCCTACGGCCGTACCGTCCACTTCGGCATCCGCGAGTTCTCCATGGCCGCGGAGATGAACGGCATCGCCCTGCACGGCAACACCCGCATCTACGGCGGCACCTTCCTGGTGTTCTCCGACTACATGCGCAACGCGGTGCGCATGTCGGCGCTGATGCAGCTGCCGGTGACGTACGTGTGGACGCACGACTCCATCGGCCTCGGCGAGGACGGACCCACCCACCAGCCCGTCGAGCACCTGGCCTCGCTGCGGGCGATCCCCGGCCTGAACATCGTCCGCCCGGCCGACGCCAACGAGACCGCGATCGCCTGGGCCGAGATCCTGAAGAGGCACGCCACCAGCCCCGCCCCGCACGGGCTCGCGCTCACCCGCCAGGGCGTGCCGGTGTACGCGCCGAACGAGGACGCGGCCAAGGGCGGCTATGTGCTGCGCGAGTCCTCGACCGAGGTCCCGGAGGTGATCATCATCGCGACGGGCTCCGAGGTGCAGCTGGCCGTGGCCGCGCGGGAGCGGCTGGAGGCCGAGGGGATCGGCACGCGGGTGGTGTCGATGCCGTCCGTGGAGTGGTTCGAGGAGCAGCCGCGCGCGTACCGCGAGCGGGTGCTGCCGCCGTCCGTGAAGGCCCGGGTCGCCGTGGAGGCCGGGATCGGCCTGACCTGGTACCGGTACGTGGGCGACGCGGGACGCATCGTCTCCCTGGAGCACTTCGGCGCCTCCGCCGATGCCAGGACCCTGTTCGCCGAGTTCGGCTTCACCCCCGAGAACGTCGCCGCGGCGGCCCGCGAGTCCCTCGCCGCCGCCCGCGCCTGACACCGACACGCCCGACACCTTCCCCGAAAGAAAGATGATCACTGTGACCGAAGCAATCGCGACCCCGGGAGCCCTCAAGCGCCTCGCCGACGAGGGCGTGTCGATCTGGCTCGACGACCTGTCGCGCAAGCGGATCACCTCGGGCAGCCTCGCCGAGCTCGTGGCGAGCGGGAGCGCCGTCGGTGTCACCACGAACCCCTCGATCTTCCAGGCCGCCATCGGCTCCGGCGAGGGCTACGAGGAGCAGCTGAGCGACCTCGCCGTACGCGGGGTGACGGTGGACGAGGCGGTGCGGATGATGACGACCGCCGACGTGCGGGCTGCCGCCGATATCCTGGATTCCGTATACAGCGCATCGCAGGGTGTGGACGGTCGCGTCTCCATCGAGGTCGACCCCCGTCTCGCCCACGACACCGAGGCCACCGTCGCCGAGGCCAAGCAGCTGGCCTGGCTGGTGAACCGCCCCAACGTGATGATCAAGATCCCGGCGACCAGGGCGGGCCTGCCGGCCATCACCGAGGTCATCGGCCTGGGTATCAGCGTCAACGTGACCCTGATCTTCTCCCTGGAGCGCTACCGCGAGGTCATGGCCGCCTACCTGGCCGGCCTGGAGAAGGCCCGCGAGCGGGGCCTCGACCTCGCCACGATCCACTCGGTCGCGTCCTTCTTCGTCTCCCGCGTGGACTCCGAGATCGACAAGCGGCTGACCGCCCTCGGCACCGACGAGGCCCTCGCGCTCAAGGGCCGCGCGGCCCTCGCCAACGCCCGGCTCGCCTACGAGGCGTACGAGGAGGTGTTCGGCTCCGAGCGCTGGCTGTCGCTCGCCGGGGCCGGGGCGAACAGGCAGCGCCCGCTGTGGGCCTCCACGGGGGTGAAGGACCCGGCCTACAAGGACACCCTCTACGTGGACGAGCTGGTCGCCCCGGGCACGGTCAACACCATGCCGGAGGCCACCCTGAACGCCGTCGCCGACCACGGCGAGATCACCGGCGACACGGTGACCGGCGGCTACGACCGGGCCCGCGCCGACCTGGCCGCCGTGGAGCGGCTCGGCATCTCCTACGCCGAGGTCGTCCAGCGGCTGGAGGACGAGGGCGTCGCCAAGTTCGAGGCCGCCTGGCAGGAACTGCTGGACGCGGTGGCGACGTCCCTGAAGAGCAAGGGAGCTGACGCCCGATGACCGAGAACGCACCCGCCGCCGAGGCCTCCGCGCCTCAGGCTCCCGCGCCTCAGGCGCCCGCCCCCGAGGCGGTGCGGGTCCCGGTGGGCCCGGCCGCCGGCTGGGAGAACCCGCTGCGGGACACCCGCGACCGCCGGCTCCCCCGGATCGCGGGCCCGTCGGGGCTGGTCATCTTCGGGGTGACCGGTGACCTGTCCCGCAAGAAGCTGATGCCGGCGGTGTACGACCTCGCCAACCGCGGTCTGCTGCCGCCGGGCTTCTCCCTCGTCGGGTTCGCCCGCCGGGACTGGGAGAACCAGGACTTCGCGGAGGTCGTGCACAACGCGGTGAAGGAGCACGCCCGCACCCCGTTCCGCGAGGAGGTGTGGCAGCAGCTCGCCGAGGGCATGCGGTTCATCCCCGGCGACTTCGACGACGACACCGCCTTCAAGCAGCTGAAGGACGCCGTCGAGGAGCTGGACGCCTCCCGCGGCACCGGCGGCAACTTCGCGTTCTACCTCTCGGTGCCGCCGAAGTTCTTCCCGAAGGTCGTGCAGCAGCTGAAGAAGCACGGCCTGGCGAGCCCGCCCCAGGGCTCCTGGCGGCGCGCGGTCATCGAGAAGCCGTTCGGCCACGACCTGGGCAGCGCCCGCGAGCTGAACGCGATCGTGCACGAGGTGTTCGAGCCGGACCAGGTGTTCCGCATCGACCACTACCTCGGCAAGGAGACCGTCCAGAACATCCTGGCGCTGCGCTTCGCCAACCAGATGTACGAGCCGATCTGGAACCGGTCGTACGTCGACCACGTGCAGATCACCATGGCCGAGGACATCGGCATCGGCGGCCGCGCGGGCTACTACGACGGCATCGGCGCCGCCCGTGACGTCATCCAGAACCACCTGCTGCAGCTGATGGCGCTGACCGCCATGGAGGAGCCGATCGCGTTCGACGCGGAGGCGCTGCTCACCGAGAAGCTGAAGGTGCTGAAGTCGGTGCGGCTGCCGGAGGACCTCGGCAGGCACACCGTGCGGGCGCAGTACGCGGGCGGCTGGCAGGGCGGCGAGAAGGTGGTCGGCTACCTCCAGGAGGAGGGCATCGACCCGAAGTCGAAGACCGACACCTTCGCCGCGATCAAGCTGGGCATCGACAACCGCCGCTGGGCGGGCGTCCCCTTCTACCTGCGCACCGGCAAGCGGCTGGGCCGCCGGGTCACCGAGATCGCGGTGGTCTTCAAGCGGGCCCCGCACTCCCCCTTCGACTCCACCGCCACCGAGGAACTCGGGCAGAACGCGATCGTGATCCGCGTCCAGCCGGACGAGGGCATGACCGTGCGGTTCGGCTCCAAGGTGCCGGGCACCTCGATGGAGATCCGGGACGTGTCGATGGACTTCGCCTACGGCGAGTCCTTCACCGAGTCCAGCCCGGAGGCGTACGAGCGGCTCATCCTGGACGTGCTGCTCGGCGACGCGAATTTGTTCCCCCGTCACCAGGAAGTGGAAGAGTCCTGGAAGATCCTCGACCCGATCGAGGAGTACTGGGCGGCGCACGGCAGGCCGGCGCAGTACGCGTCGGGCAGCTGGGGACCGAGTGAAGCGGACGAGATGCTCGCACGAGACGGACGGAGCTGGCGCAGGCCATGAAGATCGACCTGACCGACACCACGGCAAGCAAGATCAACAAGGCGCTGGTGCAGGGCCGCCGCGCCATCGGCACCCCGGCCGTGGGCATGGTCCTGACGATGGTCATCGTCACGGACGAGGAGAACGCCTACGACTCGATCAAGGCCGCCGAGGACGCCTCGCACGAGCACCCGATGCGGACCCTGGTCGTCATCAAGCGGCACGTGCGCACCCTGCGCGACCGCACCCACTCCCGGCTCGACGCCGAGGTCCGGGTCGGCTCCGAGGCCGGCACCGGCGAGACGGTCGTGCTGCGCACCTACGGCGAGGTGTCCGACCACGCCGACTCGGTCGTGCTGCCGCTGCTGCTGCCGGACGCGCCGGTCGTCGTGTGGTGGCCGGTGGACGCGCCGGACACCCCGTCCGAGGACCCGCTCGGCGCGCTCGCGCAGCGGCGGATCACCGACCTGTACGCGTTCGAGCGGCCGATGGAGGTCCTGGAGACCCGCGCCCGCAACTACGCCCCCGGTGACACCGACCTCGCCTGGACCCGGCTCACCCTGTGGCGGTCCATGCTGGCCGCCGCGCTGGACCAGGCCCGGGTGCCGATCACGACGGCCGCCGTCGAGGCCGAGGCGGCCAACCCCAGCGCCGAACTGCTGGCCCGCTGGCTGGAGGCCCGCCTGAAGGTGACCGTGGACCGGGTGGTCACCGCCGGACCGGTCGTCACCGCCGTACGGCTCGGCACCCAGAACGGCGAGATCCGCATCGACCGCCCCGAGGGCCCCCTCGCCACGCTGACCCTGCCCGGCCAGCCGCCGCGCACCCTGGCCCTGAAGGTCCGCCCCACCTCCGAACTCATCGCCGAGGAGCTGCGCCGCCTCGACGCCGACGAGATGTACGCCATCGCCCTGAAGGGCGAGGCCGCCAAGGAGAACGCCTGAGATGGCCCAGTCCGAGTCAGTGAAGCTCACCAACCGGCCCGAGTGGACGGCTCTCGCCGACCACCGCGCCGAGGGGCAGCCGCACCTGCGCGAGCTGTTCGCGGCGGATCCCGGCCGCGCCGAGCGGTACGTCGTACGGGTCGGCGACCTGTACATCGACTACAGCAAGCATCTGATCACCGCCGAGACCCTGGCCCTGCTGCAGGAACTCGCCACCGCCACCGGCGTGTTCGCGCTGCGTGACGCCATGTTCCGCGGCGAGAGGATCAACGTCACGGAGAACCGTGCGGTCCTGCACACCGCGCTGCGCGCCCCCCGGGACGCGGTGATCGAGGTCGACGGCGAGAACGTGGTCCCGAAGGTGCACGCCGTCCTCGACAAGATGGCCGGCTTCGCCGCCAAGGTCCGCTCGGGCGAGTGGACCGGCCACACCGGCAGGCGCATCAGGAACGTCGTCAACATCGGCATCGGCGGCTCCGACCTCGGCCCGGCGATGGCGTACGAGGTGCTGCGCCCCTACACCGCGCGGGAGCTGACGTTCCGGTTCGTGTCGAACGTGGACGGCGCCGACCTGCACGAGGCCACCCGTGACCTGGACCCGGCGGAGACCCTGTTCATCGTCGCGTCCAAGACGTTCACCACGATCGAGACCATCACCAACGCGACCTCGGCCCGTTCCTGGCTGCTCAAGGCCTTCGACGGCGACGAGAAGGCGGTCGCGAAGCACTTCGTGGCGCTGTCCACGAACGCGGAGAAGGTCACCGGGTTCGGCATCGACCCGGACAACATGTTCGAGTTCTGGGACTGGGTCGGCGGCCGCTACTCGTACGACTCCGCGATCGGCCTGTCGCTGATGATCGCGATCGGACCGGACCGGTTCCGGGAGATGCTCGACGGCTTCCGGCTGGTCGACGACCACTTCCGCACCGCCCCCGCCGAGGCCAACGCACCTTTGCTGCTGGGCCTGCTGGGCATCTGGTACGGCAACTTCCACGACGCCCAGTCGCACGCGGTGCTGCCGTACAGCCACTACCTGTCGAAGTTCACCGCCTACCTCCAGCAGCTGGACATGGAGTCCAACGGCAAGTCGGTGCAGCGGGACGGCCGGCCGGTGGAGTGGCAGACCGGGCCCGTGGTGTGGGGCACGCCGGGCACCAACGGGCAGCACGCCTACTACCAGTTGATCCACCAGGGCACCAAGCTCGTCCCGGCCGACTTCATCGGCTTCGCCCGGCCCGTCGGCGAGCTGAGCGAGGAACTCAAGGCGCAGCACGACCTGCTGATGGCCAACTTCTTCGCCCAGACCCAGGCCCTCGCTTTCGGCAAGAGCGCCGAGGAGGTCCGCGCGGAGGGTGTGCCCCAGGAACAGGTCACGCACCGCACCTTCCGCGGCGGCCACCCCACCACCACGATCCTCGCGGGCTCGCTGACCCCGTCCGTGCTCGGCCAGCTGATCGCCCTCTACGAGCACAAGGTGTTCGTGCAGGGCGCGGTGTGGAACATCGACTCCTTCGACCAGTGGGGCGTGGAGCTGGGCAAGGTCCTCGCCAAGCGCGTCGAGCCCGCCCTGACCGAGGGCGCTCAGGTCCCCGGTCTCGACCCGTCCACCACGGCCCTCGTCGCCGCCTACCGCACCCTCAAGAACGCATCGGAAGTGAACTGATATGCAGCTCGGTCTCATCGGTCTCGGCAAGATGGGCGGCAACATGCGCGAGCGGATCCGCCGCGCCGGCCACACCGTCATCGGCTACGACCGCAACCCCGAGGTCTCCGACGTCAAGTCCCTCGCCGAACTGGTCGAGAAGCTGGACGCGCCCCGCCATGTGTGGGTGATGGTCCCGGCCGGCACCGCCACGCAGACCGTCGTCGACGAGCTCGGCGACCTGCTCGAGCCAGGCGACACGGTGATCGACGGCGGCAACTCCCGCTGGACGGACGACGAGAAGCACGCCGCCGCCCTCGGCATCAAGGGCATCGGCTTCGTCGACGCCGGTGTCTCCGGCGGTGTGTGGGGCCTGCAGAACGGTTACGCGCTCATGGTCGGCGGCGACAAGGAGCACGTCGACCGGCTCCAGCCGATCTTCGACGCGCTCAAGCCGGAGGGCCCGTACGGCTATGTCCACGCGGGCCGGGTCGGTGCCGGGCACTTCTCCAAGATGGTCCACAACGGCATCGAGTACGCCATGATGCAGGCCTACGCCGAGGGCTGGGAGCTGCTGGAGAAGGTGCACTCGGTGGAGAACGTCCGCGAGGTGTTCCGCTCCTGGCAGGAGGGCACCGTCATCCGCTCCTGGCTGCTGGACCTCGCGGTCAACGCCCTGGACGAGGACGAGCACCTCCAGAAGCTGCGCGGCTACGCGGAGGACTCCGGCGAGGGCCGCTGGACGGTGGAGGCGGCGATCGACAACGCCGTACCGCTCCCGGCGATCACCGCCTCCCTCTTCGCCCGGTTCGCCTCCCGGCAGGACGACTCGCCGCAGATGAAGATGATCGCGGCGCTGCGCAACCAGTTCGGCGGCCACGCGGTCGAGAAGAAGGACTGAGCCGCCGTGGGCGACCTCTTCCTGGTCCGCCACGGTGAGACGGAGTGGAGCAGGTCGGGACAGCACACCAGCTTCACCGACCTGCCCCTGACCGGGCACGGCGAGGAACAGGCCAAGTCCCTCGCCCCGCTCCTCACCGGCCGGACCTACGCCCTGGCGCTGGCCAGCCCGCTGGACCGCGCGCTGCGCACCGCCGAACTGGCGGGCCTCGTCGGGGTCGTGCCCGAGCCCGACCTGCACGAGTGGGACTACGGCGGCTACGAGGGCATCACCACCGCCGACATCCACCGCACCCGCCCCGGCTGGGACCTGTGGACCGACGGCGTGCCGCCCGGCCCCGAGGGGCATCCCGGCGAATCACCGGAGGAGATCGGGGCCCGCGCCGACCGCGTGCTGGCCCGGGTGTCCCCGGCCCTGGCGGAGGGGGACGTGATCCTCGTCGCCCACGCGCACGTCCTGCGCGTGCTCACCGCCCGCCGGCTGGGCCTGCCGCCCGCCGAGGGCCGGCTGTTCCAGCTGGCCACCGGCACGGTCAGCCGGCTCTCGACCGAGCACGGACGGCCCGTGATCGCCGAGTGGAACAGACGGGCCTGACGGCCCGTCCGCCGCGGCCCGGTTCACCCCTGGTGAGCCGGGCCGCAGTGGTACATCAGCGCCTTCCCGCAGCCCCGGTTCAGCCCTGGTCAGCCGGGCCGCAGTGGTACATCAGCCGGTCCGGTCGGCGGGGTCGTAGGCGGCCGGCGGGAGGAGCGCGCAGTGGGCGGCGGTCCAGTGCAGCAGCGCGCCGACCGGGCGGGCGGCCGTCAGGGCGCCTGGGCGCAGACGGGTCGGACAGCCGTGACAGCCCCTCCTACAGCCCTGGTTCACCCCTGGCGGGCCGGGCCGCAGTCGTACAGCCGGTGGGACCGGTCGCCGGAGTGATACGCGGCCGGCGGGACCAGCGCGCAGTGGGTGGCCGTCCAGCGTACGAGCCCGCCGACGAGGGTGCCGTCCCGGTGCCCGGCCAGGACGTCGCCCCGGGACAGGACGACGTAGCGCAGCCGGCCGGAGTCGAGCAGGGCGTGGAAGCGCGCGGACGAGGGATACGGGACCCGTCCGGTGAAGCCGCCCATGGGCATGACGTGCGCGTTCGCCGAGATGACGTAGGGCGCGGCGGACCACCAACCGGGGATCGCCGCGAGATACTCGGCGCTGCCGCGGTGGGCGGTGAGGTAGGCGAGCAAGTGCCGCTGGGCGGGGGCCAGTCGGGCGAGCGGGTTGCCCTGGCGATGGCTGCTGGGGCCGACGCGGCCCAGCGAGCCGGGCTGGTTGTAGCGCGGTGACAGCGCCGACGCCGACCACGCGGCGGGCACCAGCAGGACCGCGGCCAGTCCCGCGGCCAGACCGGCGGTGACCATGCGCGGGCGGTGCCGGATCGCGGTCAGGGCCAGGCCGGCCACCGCGAGGATCGCGGCGGCCGGGGCCGACCAGGGCAGGAAACGCGGGTACCACAGGGTCAGCGCCACACACCAGGCGGCATTCCCGGCGAGCGCCACCGGCAGTACCCAGGCCTGTCGGCCGCCGCTCAGGGCCGCCCGCCAGGCCGCCGCGACACCGGTGCCGGCGAACGCGGCGAGGGGCACCGCGACCACGCCCATGTAGTAGGTGTGCCCCGTCACGCTGCCGAAGCTGAAGACGAGGAAGAACGTCGCCAGCCACACCCCCCACAGCACCTGGCCCGCGAGCACGCGGTCCGTACGGGCGGCGCGCCGCCGCCACAGGGCCACCGCCCCGCCGACCAGGCCCAGCGCGGCGAGCGGGTAGAGCCACCCGGTCTGCGTGGCGAGCCCCGGGCTGAACATCTTCCACACGCTGTCGCCCATGCCGGGACCCGAACCTGCTGCCCGCAGGCTGGCGTTGGGTGCGACGCTGCCGGTGCCGGCCGCGTCGACACCGACCGTGTGGAAGCGGGTGAGGAAGTTGTAGCCGACGACCAGACCGAACGCCGAGTTGTCCGTGGTGCCGTCGAGATACGGCCGGGCGGAGCCCGGGGTGAGGGTGGCCACCGCCATCCACGACACCGACACCGCGAAGGTCACCGCGGCGGCGAGCGCGAGATCGCGCAGCCTGCGGCCGAGGCTCCGGGGAGCCCCGACGAGGTAGGCGGCGGCCAAGGCGGGGAGCACCGCCCAGGCCTCCAGCATCTTGCACTGGAAGGCCACGCCCACCCAGAACCCGGCGAGCAGCAGGGGGACGAGCCTGCCCCGCTCGGTCGCCCGCCAGACGGCCTCGGCGGCGAGGAGCAGCAACAGGACGAACGGCGCGTCCTCGGTGACGGACCGTCCGAGGCCGACGGTCACCGGAGTGAGGGCCAGGAAGGCGGGCGCCAGCAGCCCGGCGGGCACGCCCGCCCAGCGTCGTACCAGCACATGGAGCAGAAGCACCGAGGCCACGCCCTCGAGTGCCTGCGGCAGCACCAGCGCCCACGGGTGGAAGCCGAAAACCAGCGCCGACAGGGCCTGCGGCCACAGGAAGCCGGGCAGCTTGTCGATGGTGAGGGTGTTGCCCGGGTCGAAGGAGCCGTAGAAGAAGGCGGTCGGGCTGTCCGTCATGCTGCGCACCGCAGCGGCGTAGAACCCGTGGTACGAGCTGTGGCCGAGACCCCACAGGGACAGCAGCGCGGCGAGCGCGGCTATCGCCGCCAGCGCCGGACGCTCGTACGCGCGGGCACGCGGGCGGGGCGGGGCGGCGGGTGGCGGCCCCTCGCCCCGGACGGCCGACTGGGTGGGGGTGGTCAGCATGAACGGCCTTTCGGGCTCCCGGAAACGCAGTGATCCGGGCGCGGCGTGCAGGCCGGATCTCGCGGAGTATCCGCCGCCTGACATGTACGGAGCCTGAACCGCAGCTGAACCCGATGGAGGTCTCACCGGCCTCTCACTCGTGCGGTGGGTCCGGTAAGACGCCGGTGGGTTCAGGGCAAGAGCCGTCCGGCGTGCTGGGCCGCGAGACGGACCGGGGCGTTCGCGGCGCCGTATCCCCGGTAGCCGGGGTCGCGCTGGACGAGTTCGAAGAAGACCCGGCCGACGGTCTCGGTGTAGCAGTGCCGGAAGGCGCCGCCCGCGTCCCGGTCGTAGAGGATGCCGAGGTCGCGGTACGTCTCCAGCTCGTCGTCGGCGAGGTCGTACCGGGCGGCGAGGTCGTCGTGGTAGTTGGCCGGCACCGGCAGCAGCCGGCCGCCCGCGGCGCGGAAGGCGCGGGCCGCGGCCACCACGTCGTCGGTGGCCAGCGCGATGTGTGCCGCGTGCGCGGTGTCGTCGGCGGGGGCCGCGCCGACGCCGAGGGCGATACGGACGCTGCCGTCGGCGTTGCTGACGGCGCGGCTGCGCATCAGGCCGTAGGGGTCGGCGAGGTCGACGCTCGCCTGGGCGGTGAGGCCGAGGACGCTGCGGTGGAAGAGAGTGGCCTCGTCGAAGTGGTGCCAGGGCTGGGTGACGGCGAGGTGGTCGATGCGGGTGGCTTCGATCCGGGTGCCCTCGCTGCGGGTCGCTTCGATGCGGGTCGCTTCGATGCGGGTCGCTTCGATGCGGGTGGCTTCGCTGCGGGTGGCTTCGCTGCGGGTCGCGGAGGGCGCCGGGGTGACCGGAAGGCCGGTGAAGTCGGCCCGCCAGTCGGGGAGTTCCGGATCGCCGGTGGCGCAGAAGAACAGTTCCGTGCCGTCGGGGGCGGCGACGGCGTCGAGCGGGGCGTCCCCGGGGGCGCGGCGGCGGGGCAGGGCGGGGGCGAGCAGGGCTTCGGCGCGGCGGGCGGCAGCGGCGGGGTCCGGGGACTCCAGGCCGATCGCGGCCAGCCGGGGGCCGTCACGGCGGGCGGTGGCGGCGGTGTTGACCAGGATCCGGGCCTCGCCGCGCTGCCACAGGTCGACGGGCTTGCCGCGGTGCCGGGCGGCGCGGGTGAAGCCGAGCGCGGTCAGCAGCGCGGTGACGGGTTCGGCGTCCGGGGTGAGGAGTTCGGCGAAGGCCACTCCGGTGGGCACGACGGGCGGCGGCAGCTCGGCGGTGCCGGCGGCCTCCTTCAGGAGCAGCAGGGAGCGGTGGGCGTCCACGGCGGTGGGGCCGGCGTCGGCCTGCCGGAAGACGTCGTTGAAGACCTCCAGGGACAGCGGCCCGCGGTACCCGGTGGCGAGGACGTGCCGCACCAGCCCGGTGACGTCGAAGCCGCCCTGTCCGGGGAAGCAGCGGTAGTGACGGCTCCACCGCAGGACGTCCATCGCGAGCAGCGGGGCGTCGGCGAGCTGCAGGAAGAAGATCTTCTCGCCGGGGATGTCCGCGATTCCCTCGAGGTCCTCGGGTGCGGAGGCGCGGGAGAGGATGTGGAAGCTGTCCAGGCAGACGCCGAGCGCCGGGTGGCCGGCGGCCTCGACGATCCGCCACGCGTGCCGGTAGGTGTTCACGTGCCGCCCCCAGGCGAGCGCCTCGTACGCCACGCGGATGCCGAACTCCTCGGCGAGCTCCGCGAGTTGGGCCAGCTGACCGGCCGCTCGGGCGTCGTCGTCCACGGCGTGGGGCGACACGCTGGAGCACACGAGGACGGTGTCGGCGCCGAGCCGGTTCATCAGCTGGAACTTGTGCCGGGCGCGCCGCAGATTGCCCGCGAAGACCTCGTCGGGCACGCCCTCGATGTCCCGCATCGGCTGGTACAGATCGATGCTCAGCCCGAGGTCGGCACAGCGCGCGCGGATCTCCTCGGGAGCGAGCGGGCACGCCAGGAGATCGTTCTCGAAGATCTCCACCCCGCCGAACCCGGCCCGCGCGGCGGCGGCGAGCTTCTCGGTGAGGGTGCCGCTCAGGGAGACGGTGGCTATGCAGGTGTGCATACCTGTACTCCTCGTCATCCGACCGCACTCCCCGAGCGCTCGGCGCCCACCAGCTCCTCGAAGTCGGCCAGCATCCGATGGGCGTCCGGCTCTCTCCCCGTGAACAACCGGAACGCGTCGGCGGCCTGGAACACGGCCATCCCGCCCCCGGGCAGAACGGCGCACCCCCGCGCGTGAGCCACCCGCAGCAGCTCCGTCCGAAGCGGCCGGTAGACCACCTCGGCGACCCACAGCCCGGGATGCAGCAGCCCGGCCGGGAGAGGCAGCCCGGGATGCGCGGCCATCCCGGTGGGCGTGGCATGCACCAGGCCGCCACGGCCGTCGGCGTCGCCGAGCAGCGCCGGAAGCCGGGCCACGGTCGCCGCCGCGGCCCGGCCGGGGCCGAAGTGCCGTACCAGGGACTCGGCGAGGCCGGCGGCCCGCGCGGGCAGCGCGTCGACGACGGTGACCCGCCCGGCGCCCAGGGTGAGCACGGCATGGGCGACAGCCGCCCCCGCGCCGCCCGCGCCGAGCTGGACGACCCGCTCCAGCGGGGCGTCGGGCAGGCCGCGCGCGAAGGAGGCGGCGAATCCGGTCACGTCGGTGTTGTGGCCGACCGCCCGGCCGTCGTCGAAGACCACGGTGTTGACCGCGCCGAGCGCCTCGGCCCGCGGGTCGAGCGCGTCCAGGTGGCCGATGACCAGCTGCTTGCAGGGATGGGTGATGTTCAGGCCGTCGTAGCCGAGGTCGCGGGCGGCGCGGACCAGGTCGCCGACGGCCTCCGGCGCCCGGCCGAGGACGTCGAGGTCGAGGAGCCGGTAGAGGTGGCGCAGGCCCTGCCGGTCCGCCTCCCGCTGGTGCAGGGCGGGGCTGAGCGAGGGGCCGATCCCGGCCCCGATCAGCCCGACGAGATACGAGTCCTTGGCCACGTGGCCCTCCCGAGGCGGCGCTAATGTACGAACCAGTACGTTAGCTATATCAGCCGCCAGTGCCGCGCGGAAGACCCGGGCGGCCGCCGGGGCCCTGCTTCTACAATCACCGGCACGCACCCAGCAAGCGCGCCGCCCAGGCGCCCACCGGCCCGAAGGACAGCGATGACCAGCGTCGAAGAGCCCGTACGACCCGGGGGACGGGTGCGCGACGCGGCCCGCACCAAGGCCGAGATCCTCGACGTGGCCACGCAGGAGTTCGCGCGGGCGGGCTACGACGGAGCCCGGGTCGACGAGATAGCGGCCCGCACCCGCACCACCAAGCGGATGATCTACTACTACTTCGGCGGCAAGGAGCAGCTGTTCACGGCCGTGCTGGAGCGGGCGTACGGGGTGATCCGCGAGGCCGAGCAGCAGCTGGACGTCGAGCACCTGGACCCCGTCGCCGCGATCCGCCGCCTGGCCGAGCTGACCTTCGACCACCATGAGCGGCACCCGGACTTCATCCGCCTGGTCAGCATCGAGAACATCCACGGCGCCGAGCACATCGCGGCCTCCGAGAAGCTCGGGAGGATCGGCTCCCCGGCCCTGGAGGTGATCCGCCGGATCCTCGGCGCGGGGCAGGAGTCGGGGTTGTTCACGGCGGACGTCGACGCGGTCGACCTGCACGCGATGATCAGCGCGTTCTGCTTCTTCCGGGTGGCCAACCGGCACACCTTCGGCGCCCTGTTCGGCAGGGACCTGGTGGACCCCGGCCGGCGGGAGCACTACCGGACCATGCTCGGGGACATGGTGATCGCCTACCTGACCGCGGAGCGCGCGGCCGGCTGACCCCGGCGGGCCCGCGCTCGCGCACGGACCGGCGCACGGACTCTTGACAGCGGGGAAACACGGGCGGAACATCCCACCCACCACGACTAACTATCCAGTGGGTTAATTAGCGGGGCCGAGATCCGGCCCTCGCCCGCTCCCTCCCCTCGTCGCTCACGCCGCCCTTCCGTAGGGTGGGCGTCCCCCGAAGGAGCACCGCCGTGTCCGTCCCCGCCCCCGCGTCCGCCGCCGACGCCCCTCCCGGCCAGCACTGGAAGGCGGCGACGGCCGCCTGGATCGGCAGCGCCCTCGAGTACTACGACTTCTTCGTCTACGGCAGCGCAGCCGCGCTGATCTTCCCGAAGGTGTTCTTCGACTCCTCCGACCCGGCGACCGCGACCCTGCTGTCGCTCGCCACCTTCGGCGTCGCCTATGCCGCCCGCCCGCTCGGCGCCCTGGTCCTCGGGCACGTCGGCGACCGGCTCGGCCGCAAGAAGATCATGGTGTTCACGCTGATCCTCATGGGCCTGTCGACCTTCCTGATCGGCTGTCTGCCCACCCGCGCCCAGGCCGGCTCGCTCGCCCCGGTGCTGCTCGTGCTCTGCCGTGTGCTGCAGGGCATATCGGCGGCCGGCGAGCAGGCGAGCGCGAGTTCCATGAGCCTGGAACACGCGCCGGCGGACCGGCGGGGCTTCTTCACCAGCTTCACGCTGAGCGGCACCCAGGGCGGCCAGCTCATCGCCACCCTCGTCTTCATCCCGGTGTCCCGGCTCCCCGAGCACCAGTTGCTGTCCTGGGGCTGGCGGGTGCCGTTCTGGCTGAGCGTGGCGGTCGCCGTCACCGGTTACGTCATCCGGCGCCGGCTGCGCGAGACCCCGGCCTTCGCGCAGCAGGCGGCGACCGAGGGGGTGGTCCGGCTGCCGCTCGCGGTGCTGGTGCGCGAGCACTGGGCGGACGTGCTCCGGGTGATCGCGGGCGCGCTCATCGCCTCGGTCAGCACGATCTTCACGGTGTGGGCGCTGGCCTACGCCACCAGTGACGCGGTCGGCATGTCCCGTACGTTCATGCTGTGGGTGGGCGCCCTGGCCAACCTCTTCGCGCTGGCCGCGATCCCGCTGTGGGCGAAGCTCTCGGACCGGATCGGGCGCCGGCCGGTGTTCCTGACCGGCGCGGTGGGCAGCGCGGCCGCGATGGCCGGCTATCTGTGGGCGGTCTCCACGGGCTCCCGCCCGCTGACCCTGACCCTCGGAATCGTCGCCTTCGGTCTCGTCTACAGCGCCGCCAACGGGGTGTGGCCCGCCTTCTACGGCGAGATGTTCGCGACCCGGGTGCGGCTGTCGGGCCTGGCCGTCGGCACGCAGATCGGCTTCGCGGTGGCCGGGTTCGCGGTCACCTTCGCCGCCGAGATCGCCGGTCCGGGCGGTGACGACTGGCCGTCGGTCGCCCTGTTCACGGCCGCGCTGTGCCTCCCCCCGGCCCTCGCGGCCCTCACCGCCCGCGAGACGCACCAGGTCCCGACCGAACTGCTCGGCGAACGACCGGACAGCCGGGCGAAGCGAGCGGAACGGGTCACGGCGGTCTAGGGCCGTACGGTTGGCGGCCCGGGGCCGCTGCCGGGTTCACCGGGCCGCGCGGGCCGTACGTGCCTGCGCGGCCCGGCCCGTCCGCCCCGCGCACCCACGGTCCGCGCCGTTCCCCTACGGCTTCGGATGCCGTGGCTCGTAGAGGGCGAGTTCGCCGCCGCCCGGCAGGCGCAGGGCGGTCACCCGGCCCCAGCGGGCCTCCTCCACCGGCCGGGTGAACTCCACGCCCCGCTCGGCGAGTTCGCGCCGCGTCGCGTCGAGGTCGTCGCACATCAGCATCAGCTCGTGCGCGGGCTCGCCGTCGGTGGGGTGACAGGCCACCTCGGCGGGCGGCGCCTGGAAGATCAGCCATCCGTGGCCCGCGTCGACATGCGTCCACCCGAGCGTGTCCCGCAGGAAGGCCCGGTCGGCCTCCGCGTCCCGGCTGTAGAGCACCACGTGTGCACCGTTGATCACGCGCGGAGGGTAGAGCAGCGGGCGGGTCCGGACAAGCACCGCCCCCCGCCCGCGAGCCGCTGCATCCCGGTGGCCGCGGCGCCGTGCTCCGCACCGGCCGCACTGCCACACCGGCGCGATCACCGCAGGGCCGGGCACCGGCAGCATCGCCGCTCCCCTGCGCCGGCCGTACCGCCTCCAGCGCCGGCGCACCGCCTCCATCTGGTGCACCGCCCCCACCGCCTGACGCAACGCCTCCACCGCCCGGCGCGCGCAACGCCTCCACCACCCGGCGCGCACCGCCTCCACCGCCTGGCGCATCCCACACCCGCACGCGCGGCGGCGCCGCGGCACCCCCGCACCGGCCGTCGCCGGCCGCCCCACCGGCCGCGTGCGAAGGGCCGCCCCTCCCCCTCACCCGCCCGGCCCCACCGCCGCGTCGAGCAGGGGTCCGAGTTCCCGTACCGCCGTGGTCAGGGGGCGGGCGTCCTGTTCGGCGCGGGCCATCAGGATCGCGCCCTCCAGGGTGCTGATCATCAGGGTGGCCAGGGATTCGGCCCGTGCCGCGGGGACACCCATGCCGGTCAGGGCCTCGGCCAGCGGGGTCCGCCAGGTGGTGAACGCGGCGGCCACGGCCTCGCGGGTCGAGCCGCCGGCCGAGGCGCAGTCGATGGTGGCCGCGGCGACCGGACAGCCCCCGGCGAAGCCGCGCGCCGCGTACTCGTCGGTCCACTGCGCGACCATCGCCGCGAACAGGCCGCTCGGCGTCGGCTCCTTCAGCCCCGCGAGAAAGCGGGCGATCCGCTTGCCGGCATACCGTCCGGCCCAGCCGACCGCCTCGTTGACCAGCTGTTCCTTCCCGCCCGGGAAGTAGTGCTGGAGCGAGCCGCGCGGTGCTCCCGCGTGCGCGGCGACCTCCCGCATGCCGGTCGCGGCGACGCCGTCGCGCCGGATGAGCTGGGCCGCGCTGAAGACCATCCGCTCCCGCGGCCCGTGCCTCGTCTCGCTCATCGCCGCCCTCCCGGTCCTCGCTCTCCCCACCCTATGACCGGCGTCATAACCGACGCTACTATGACAGCGGTCATAGTCGGCGACCTGAGCGAAGGGCGGTCCCGTGAACGTCGGTTTCATCGGTCTCGGAGTGATGGGCCGCCCCATGGCACAGCGCCTGGTGTCCGCCGGTACTCCCCTCGTGGTCTGGAACCGGACGCCGGAACGCGCCGCACCCCTGCGCGCGGCCGGCGCCACGGTCGCCGGGGACGTGGACGAGCTGTTCGCCGCGGCGGACGTGGTGCTGCTGATGCTGGCCGACGAGGCCGCCGTGGACGCCGTCCTCGGCCGGGGCACGCCCGCGCTGGCCGGACGGGTCGCCAGGCGCGTCGTCGTCCACATGGGCACCACCTCCCCCGAGTACTCCCACGCCCTGGAGGCCGACGTACGTGCCGCCGGCGGACGGTACGTCGAGGCACCCGTCTCCGGATCGCGGGTACCGGCGGAGGAGGGCCGGCTGGTGGCGATGCTCGCCGGGGACCCGGACGCCGTGGACACCGTACGGCCGCTGCTCGCGCCGTTGTGCCGGGAGACGTTCGTGTGCGGTCCGGCGCCCGGCGCGCTGCTGATGAAGCTGGCCGTGAACCTCTTCCTGATCACCCTGGTGACCGGACTGACGGAGGCCTTCCACTTCGCCGAGCGCCAGGGCCTGGACCGGCGGCTGTTCCTGGACGTCCTCGACGCGGGACCGATGGCCAGCGCGGTCTCCCGGATGAAGGCGCCGAAGCTGTTCGACCGGGACTTCTCGGTGCAGGCGGCCGCGCTGGACGTGCTGAAGAACAACCGGCTCATCGCCGAGGCGGCCCGCAAGGCGCACCTGGCCTCACCGCTCCTCGACGTGTGCCACGCCCTGTTCGAGGAGACGGTGACCCAGGGGTACGGCGGCGAGGACATGGTCGCCGTACTGCGAGCGATCGAGACGCGGACCGCCGGGGCGTCGTAACGGGGAACCGGCCGCGGGTCAGCGCTTCGGGATGCCGTACACCCGGTCGACGTGCAGCCGCACCACCAGGCGGTGGTCGCGGACCATCGCCGCCCGGTAGTCGTCCCAGTCCGGATGCTCGCCCTGGACGTCCCGGTACAGGCGGATCAGTTCCTCGACGGTGGCGTCGTGCGGGTCACGGGCGACCGGGGAGAGTTCGGCATCGCCCTCGGCGACGGTGAACGCCCAGCGGTCGGCGCTGGTGACGTGGTAGGAGGCGCGGGGGTCGCGGCGCAGGTTGCGGGTCTTGGCGCGGTCGTCGGTGACGGAGATCCGGATGACGTGCTCGTCGGGGTAGTAGGCGTGGTTGACGTTGGACAGCTGGGGGCGGCCGTCGCGTTTGAGGGTGACCAGCAGGCCGGCGTTGCCTTCCGAGAGCAGTTCCAGCAGCGCGTCCTGGGCGGGGGCGGAGTCTTCACTCATGACAGCGTCAACTCGGCGGCCCGGGCCCCGCATTCCCTGCGCACGCCCCCGTAGACAGTGTCTACGCCCGCCTGGTAGACACTGTCTATGACTGAGTCCGAGATCGGGTTGCGGGAGCGTCTGGTCGACGCCGGCGTGGAGCTGCTGGAGGCCGAGGGGCTGCAGGCGCTGACCCTGCGGGAGATCGCCCGGCGGGCCGGCGTCTCGCACGGGGCGCCGCGCCGCTACTTCCCCACCCACCTGGAGCTGCTGTCGGCCATCGCCCGCCGGGGCTTCGCCGACCTGGCCGAGCGGGTGCGGGCGACGCTCGCACACGGCCCGGCCGGTCCGCGTGCGCAGGCGGCGGCGCTGGCGCGGACGTATCTGGAGTTCGCGCTCGACAACCCCGGCATGTACGAGCTGATGTTCCGTCACGACCTGCTGGAGAGCGGGCACCTGGGGTTGCGGGAGACGAGCCTTCCCCTGTTCCGCGTGCTCGCCGGGCTCGTCGGCGAGCTCCTGCCCGGGGCCGACGCCCGGCGGGTCACGGGCGCCCTGTGGGCCAACCTGCACGGGATCGCCCAGCTGTGGCGCTGGCGCAGTCTGCAACTCGCCGTCGGCGACGAGGACTTCGCGCCCCTGCTCGATGCGGTGCTGCTGGCCCACCTGGGGCCGGAGGGCGGCCGGTGAACCGGCGGTGGGCGCTGGCGAGCAGTGTCGCGGGCGCGGTGGCCGTCGCGCTGGACGGCACGGTCCTCACCGTCGCACAGCCCCGTCTGCAAAGGGAGTTGGGGGCGTCGTTCGCCGAGGTGCAGTGGACCAGCACCGCGTATCTCGTCGCCGTGGCCGGTCTGCTGGTGTTCGCGGGGCGGCTCGGTGACCGGTACGGGCAGCAGCGGGTCTTCGCGCTCGGCATGCTGGGGTTCGGGGCAGCGTCGGCGGGAATCTGCGGCGCGCCCGGTGTCGGCTGGGTGATCGGGCTGCGGGCGGTGCAGGGGGTGTTCGGGGCGCTGCTGCAGCCGGCGACGCTGGGCATGCTGCGGGCCGCGTACCCGCCGGACCGGCTCGCTCGGCCCCTGGCCCTGCGGACCGCCGCGATCGGGCTGGCCGCGGCTGCGGGGCCGCTGGTGGGCGGGGCACTGGTGACCGGCCTGGGCTGGCGGGCCGTGTTCCTCGTGAACGTCCTGCCCGCGCTCGTCTTCGGCCTGCCGGCGGTGCTGCGGCCGCAGCGGCCCCCCGCGGGCTCCCGGACGCCGCTGGACGTGCCGGGTGCCGTACTCCTGGCGGTGACCCTCGCCTGCCTGGTGCACTCGCTGACCGCGCGCCCCGCCTCCGCGGCGGGACTCGCCGTCGCCGCGGTCACCGCCGCCGTCCTCGTGCGGCACGAGCGGCGTACGGCGAGCCCGCTGCTGCCGCCCGCGGTCATCGGCTCGCGCGCGGCCGGGGCGGCGCTCGGTGTGCTGGTGGTCGTGTCCGCCGCGTTGTCCGGCACCCTCTTCGTGGCCACCTACCTGCTGCAACGCCGGCTGGGCCTGGACCCCTTGGCCGGTTCCCTGAGGAGTCTGCCGCTCGCGGTGCTGGTGGTGGCGTCCGCCGCGCTGTGCCCGGTGCTGCTGCGCCGCTTCGGGACCCGCGGTACGACGACGGGGGCGACGGCGCTGCTGGCGCTCGGTGTCCTCGTGCTGTCCGGGGCCCGCTCCACGCCCGCGCTCGGCTGCGCGTTCGCCCTGCTGGGCGCGGGTTTCGGGACAGTGATGGTGGCGGCCACCCAGGTGGTCGTACGACGGGCCGAGGTGGCGGTGGCCGGAGTGGCGGGCGGGCTGCAGCAGACGGCGCTGAACATCGGCCCGGCCCTGGGAGTGGCCACGGCGACCGCGCTCATCGGCGCCGGGACCGCGACCGCCCTGCTCGCCCTGGCGGCCGTCGCGGCACTCGGCGTGCCGCTGGCCCGCGCGCTGCCGAGGACCGACGGCGACGGCACGCCGGCCGGGAGCGACGGCGCCCCCGAGGTGCCCCCGACGGTCCGTGGCGTCGCGTCGCTCACAAACCCCGCTGATGAACGGGTCCATGGTGGTGTTCCTGGGCGACCATGAGTGCCGGGTGCCTCCGGCGGGCGACCGGGGGCATCGCGTACGAGCCGACGGAGGAGAGCGATGGCAGGGCTGCGGCAGGAAGTCGACCCGGACGAGGCGGGGCTGGACGTCAAGGCGCTGGACCGCCTGGACCGGCAGATCGCGCGGTACGTCGACGAGGGGCGGCTGCCCGGCTTTCTGGTGGCCGTGTCACGCGGCGGCCGGGTCGCCCACCTCACCACGTACGGCCTGCGGGATGTCGCGGCCGGGCTGCCGGTCGAGGCGGACACGCTGTGGCGGATCTACTCCATGACCAAGCCGGTCACCGCGATCGCCGTACTGCTGCTGGTCGAGGAGGGCGGGCTGTCCCTGGACGACCCGCTCGCACGTCATCTGCCGGCGTTCGCCGACCCCCGGGTGTACGACGGCGGTTCGGGCGCGGACCTGCGGACGCGCCCGGCCGCCGGCCCGATCCTGATCCGGCATCTGCTCACCCACACCGCGGGCCTGACCTTCGGTTTCTACCATCAGCACCCCGTCGACGCGCTCTACCGCGCATCCGGTCTGGAGTACTCGGTTCCGCCGGGCGCCGATCTGCCGGAGACGGTGGAGGTGTACGCGCGGATGCCGCTGCAGTTCGACCCGGGCACGCAGTGGAACTACTCGGTGGCCTCGAACGTGCTGGGCCGGGTCGTCGAGGTGGTGTCCGGGCGGCCACTGGACGCGTTCTTCGCCGAGCGGATCCTGCGTCCGCTCGGCATGACCGACACCGGGTTCCACATCGCGCCGGAACAGGCGGGCAGGCTGGCCGAGTTGTACGGGGAGACGGACGAGGGCGGGATCGAGCCGGTGCCGGGGCTGCCGGTGCACGGCCGGCCGAGGTTCCTGTCCGGCAGCGGCGGCCTGGTCTCCTCGGCGTACGACTTCCACCGGTTCATGGAGATGCTGCGCCGGGGCGGCGAACTGGACGGCGTACGGCTGCTGTCCGCGGACGGCGTCGGCATGATGACCCGCAACCAGCTGCCGGGGAACGCGGTGTTGCGCGCCTTCGGCGCCCCCGCCCACCAGGAGCCCGGCAACGACGGGCTCGGCTTCGGCTTCAACGTGTCGGTGGTGACCGACCCGTCCCGCACCCTGGCCCCGTCCAGCCTCGGCACGTACGGCTGGACCGGCGCGGCCACGACCGCGTTCTGGATCGATCCGGCCCATGAGCTGACGGTCCAGTTCATGACGCAGGTTCGCCCGAAGACGCTGAAGATCTTCCCGGAGCTGCGGCGGCTGGTGCACGAGGCGCTGACGGACTGACCGCGACGGCAGGGCGCCCGCCGCCCGTGGGGGGAGGCGGCGGACGCCGGTACGGCCGGCTTCAGGAGCCGTGGGCGACGGCGTCCAGGTGGGGCAGGATGTGGTCCATCCGCTCCCGCTTGGTCCGCAGATACGTGATGTTGCTCTCGCACGGCTCGATGAGCAGCGGCACCTGCTCGGCGACCTGGATGCCGTGCCGCACCAGCGCCTCCCGCTTGCGCGGGTTGTTGGACATCAGGCGCACCGAGCGCACCCCGAGGTCGTGCAGGATCTCCGCCGCGACGCCGTAGTCCCGGGCGTCGACGGGCAGGCCGAGCGCGAGGTTCGCCTCCACCGTGTCCAGTCCCTCCGCCTGCAGCGCCATCGCGCGCAGCTTGGCGAGCAGTCCGATGCCGCGGCCCTCGTGGCCCCGCAAGTAGACGACGATGCCGCTGCCTTCGGCGACGACGGCACGCAGCGCGGACGCCAGCTGGTCGCCGCACTCGCAGTGCCGGGAGCCGAACGCGTCCCCGGTCAGGCATTCGGAGTGCAGCCGCGTCAGCACGTTCTCGGTGCCGATCTCGCCGTACACCAGGGCCACTTGCTCGTCACCGCGGTCGTGGTCCAGGTAGCCGATCGCCTGGAATTTCCCGTACACGGTGGGCAGCGGGGCATTCACGACGCGTTCCGCGCCCGAACGCCGCGGGGACTTCTTGCCGAGTACGCCCATGTTGACGCCGGAGTTTTCTGTCATGATCTGATTCCTAAGCAGAGACGAAAGGCCGTGAAAAGATGAGTGGTTCGGGCGCGCGTGCGGCGGCAGGTGGGGGAACAAACGGCGTGGCGCACGGCGTGCTGCCGGCGGACACCACCGAAGAGGTACGGACGCGGGGGGCGGGCGTTTCAACACAGGTGGCCGTCCTTCCCGTGGGCAGTTTCGAACAGCACGGTCCGTTCCTTCCGCTGGCGACCGACACGCTCGTCGCCTGTGCCGTGGCGCGGGAGATCGCCGCCGCGTACCCGGTGCGCCTCCTTCCTCCGGTGACGGTCTCCTGCTCGCACGAGCACGCGGACTGGCCGGGGACCGTCAGCATCTCCGCCGTGACCCTCCATGCGGTGGTCTCGGACATCGCCGCGTCGCTGCGCCGCTCGGGCGTCGACGCGCTCGTCGTGGTCAACGGGCACGGCGGCAACTACGTTCTGGGCAACGTCGTCCAGGAGGCCTCCGCGCGCGGTGAGCGGATGGCGCTGTTCCCGGCCGCCGAGGACTGGGAGGCGGCTCGGGAGCGGGCGGGGGTGCGTACCTCGCTGCTGACCGACATGCACGCCGGGGAAATCGAGACCTCGATTCTGCTGCACGCTCATCCCGAATTCGTCCGCCCTGGTTACGAGTCCGCCGATTTCACCGCTGACGACCGTCGTCATCTGCTCACCGTGGGAATGTCCGCCTATACCGAATCGGGCGTCATCGGCCGTCCTTCCCTCGGGTCGGCGGAAAAGGGGAAGGCACTGCTGGCGAGCCTGGCGGAATCCTTCGAGCCGTATTTCGCACTGCTCACGTCGGCGACGGGACGGGGGTAGCCGGGGGTGGGCGCCGTGCCCGAGACGGGCGCCGTGCCCGAGACGGGCGCCGGGCCCGGGGCGGCCGCGTGGTCCCGTCCGGGCGCTGGGGCCTGCGCGGGCGCGGCGTCCGGCGCGGGCGCGGTGTCGTCCTGTCCGTGTGCGGGGTCGTCCGCGAACGCGGGGGCATGCGCGCGCGTGGGCCCGTGCGCGGACGCGGGCCCGTCCGCTGACGCGGAGCCTGGGTGCTGTGAGGGCCGTGGGTCGCCCGGCACGGGAGCCGGGGCCGGGGCCGTCGAGGCGGGGGCCTGCTGGTCCGTGCCCTGGGGAGCTGTCGTGGTGCGCAGGGTGGCGTACCAGCGCGCGATGAGGACGACGGCGCCGGGCAGGCTCGCCACGAAGCTCAGCACGCCGTACACGACGGCGACGGCGACCCCGGTGCTCGCGCCGAGTCCCGCGGCGCCGAACGCCCAGGCGGTGACGCCCTCGCGGGGCCCGAAGCCGCCGACGTTCAGCGGCAGCCCCATGGCGACCAGGGCGAGGACCGCGAGCGGGACCAGCTCCACGACGGAGGCGGCGGAGCCGGCGACCCGGGCCGCCACGACGAACATCGCCACGTGCCCGGCCAGGACGACGGCGGAGGACAGCGCGATGCCCGGGCCGCCCCGGCGGGAGAACAGGCCCTGGCGCGCCTCGCCGAGGGCGGCGCGCAGGCCCCCGGCCCGGCGGGAGGTCGTGCGGTTCATGCGCACGGCGAGGCCGACGGCGAGCGCGCCGGCCCCCGCGAGGGCCACCAGCGGGGCGAAGTCGCGGGCCTCGGCGCGGACCGGGGACGGCAGCGTCGGCAGCACCGCCACGGCGAGCACGGCCAGCGCGAGCTGCCCGGCGACGCGTTCCAGGACGACGGCCTTCACCCCGCGCCGCATGTCACCGGTGCTCTGCCCGTGCCGGACCGCCCGGTGCACATCGCCCAGGATCCCGCCGGGCAGCGCCGCGTTCAGGAACAGCGCCCGGTAGTAGTCGGCGACGGCCGGGCGCAGCGGCAGCCGGATGCCGAGGCCCAGGGCCACCAACTGCCAGCGCCAGGCGCTGAGCACGGTGGTCAGCACGCCGATGCCGAGCGCCGCCAGCACCGTCGCCGTGTCGATCCGCCGCAGCCCGTCGACGAGCACGCCCGTACCCAGCCGCCACAACAGCGCCCCGAGGATGACCGCGCCGGCGACGGTCCCGAAGTGCGTACGCAGCGCGCGGAAGCGGGGTGGCCGGGGGGCGGAGGGCTGCGGCGGCTCAGGGAGCGGGGGCTGACGTTCCAGAAGCCCGGTCCCGGCCCCGCGGGCGGTCTGCGCGCTACCCGCGACGGCCACGCGCGCGTGCATCGTGCCGACGCCGTACCCGCACGCGTCGGCCGGCCCGCCGTCGTGCACGCGTGCGTGCCCCGTGCCGGGGGGCGTTGCCGAGCGCGAGTTCATGACGCGCCGCCCGTCGGCCGGGGCAGGGCCAGCAGGTCGCTGTGGTGGACGACGGCCCGCAGCTCACCGGCCGCGCAGGCGGCGAGCCGGTCCCGCAGATACCGCTCGGCGCGATCGCGCAGCGCGGGCCGCTGTTCCACGGCCGCGCCCACCCAGCCGCGCAGCCACTGCTCGGTCAGCGCCGACTCCGCGGGGCCGAGCCGCCAAGGGCTCGGATGCACGCGTACGGCGGCTCCGCGTGCGGCGAACGCCTCGCAGGCCACGGTGACCGCGTCCGGGCCGAGCAGCCCGGCGCGCCGCTGATGGGCGTTGAACGCGTCGGCGATCTCCGCGTCCAGCGGGTCGGCGGGGCTGAGTTCGACGCGCCCGGCGACCGACAGGGTGAGCAGCGCGGGGCAGCCGGCCCCGGCGCAGGCGTCGACGAGGGTGACCACCTCCTCGCGGGTGAGCACGTCGAGCAGCGCGGAGGCGGTGACCAGCGAGGCCCCGGCCAGCGCGTCCGGCGTCAGCCGGGCGACGTCGCCGCGCCGGGTCTCCACGGTGACGCTGCTGCCGTCGGCGGCGGAGCGCGGGGAGCCGACGGCGGCGAAGTGCAGCAGATAGGGGTCGCGGTCGTGCAGGACCCAGTGCTGGGGGCCGTCCAGGCGGGGCGCGAGCCAGCGGCCCATCGAGCCGGTGCCGCAGCCCAGGTCGTGCACGGCGAGCGCGCCGGTGTGGCCCGGCAGGTTCGCCAGCCGGATCCGCAGGGGATCGAGCAGGTCCTGCGCGCGGGCGGTGGCGTCGGCACCTTCCCGCAACGTGAGCCATTCGGGCGCGTAGCGGGGCGCCTCCTCGGGTTCGTCGTGCCGCAGCCGCACGGTGGCCCGCTCACCGGGACGGCCGACGGGCCCGGCCCCGGCGACGACCGAGGCGCCCACGCCGCGCTGCCCGTCATCGTCGGCACCGCTCGCCCCCGTACCGGACGCCTGCGAAATCACCTCGCCACCCGGGACACCGGCCCTCTCGCCACCGGCCTCGCGTGCCGGCTCCCTCTCGCCCTCGGCCTTCCGCAGCGGACCCATCGCCCTCCGTCCGGTCTGGGCCGGGATCGACGCCATGCCGTTCGTCGTGGTCTCCGGCGTGGTCATGCCGCCCTCCCAGGGGCTTCGGGGAGTCGTGCGAGGACTCCGGCCAGGCTGCGGGCGGTGGTGGCCCAGCCGTCGAGCGCGGCGCGGCGGCCGCGCGCGGCGGCCTTGAGCCGGCGGCGTACGTCGGGCTCGCCGAACCAGCCGCGCAGTTCGGCGGCGAGCGCGGCGGGGTCCTCCGGCGGGACGAGGATGCCGGGCACCCCGCCGTCGGGGGCGCGGCCGACCGCCTCCGGCAGTCCGCCCACGTCGGTGGCGAGGACCGGGATGCCGCGGGCCAGGGCCTCGGTGACCGCCATGCCGTAGGTCTCGGCGTAGGAGGTGAGGACCATCAGGTCGGCGGCCGCGTACGTGGCGTCGAGGTCGGCGCCGGAGCGCGGGCCGGTCAGGTGCAGCCGGTCGCCGAGGCCGTACCGGGCGATCAGCTCCCGCAAGTGGGCCACGTACGCGGGGTCGTGGCCGAGTCCGCCGACCAGCTCGCAGGTCCACGGCAGGTCCCGTACGGCCGCGAGCGCCGCCACGAGCCGGTGCTGGCCCTTGCGCGGGGTGACGGCGGCCACGCACAGCAGCCGGGAGACGCCGTCGGTGCCGGGCGCGAGGGGCGCGATGTCGGCGCCGGGGGCTGCCACGTGCACCCGGTCGGGGGCGAGCCCGTGGTGGGAGACGAGCCGCCGTACGGCCCAGTCGCTGGTGGCGATGACGGCGGGCGCGGCGCGCAGCACGGCGCGTTCACGGGCGTCGAGGTCGGCGGCGACGGCCGGGTCCAGGCCCGTCTCGTCGCCGAGCGGGAGGTGGACGAGGACGGCCAGGCGCAGGCGGTCGGCGTGCGGGGCGACGACGTCCGGGACGCCGCAGGCGACGATCCCGTCCAGCAGCACCACCGCGTCGTCCGGCAGGTCGCTCAGGGTGCGGGCGAGGTGGTCGCGGGCGGCCCGGTCGGGGCGGGGCCAGGTGCCGGGTGCGCCGTGCCGGGTGACCTGCCAGCCGAAACCGGGCAGGTCCAGGCAGACCCGGCGGTCGTAGGCGTTGCCGCCGCTGGGCGCGGCCGGGTCGTCGACGCCGCCCGGCACGACGAAGTGCACCGTGCGAAGGGACATGGGGATGATTCCGGGCTTCTCGGAGGTGGCGGGCTGTGCCGGGACGTACGGCAGCCGGGTCCGCTGCGTGGTCGCCCCGGTCACAGGCCACGCTCGTAACTCGCCCAGGCGATGTGCGACTCGTGGAGGGTGACGGTGAGGCCGGCGAGGCCCTTGGCGCCCTCGCCGAGGGCGCCCTTGTGGATGCGTTCGGCGAGCCGGTCGGCGATGACCTTGGCGAGGAACTCGGTGGACGTGTTGACGCCCGCGAACTCGGGTTCGTCGTCCAGGTTGCGGTAGTTCAGCTCGGCGGTGATGAGGCGCAGTTCCTGCGTGGCCAGGCCGATGTCGACCACGATGTTGTCCTCGTCCAGCTGCTCGCGGCGGAAGGTGGCGTCCACGAGGAACGTGGCGCCGTGCAGTCGCTGCGCGGGCCCGAACACCTCGCCGCGGAAGCTGTGGGCGATCATGATGTGATCGCGGACGGTGATGCTGAACAACGGACGACCCTCCAGGTACGACGCGTCTGGTCCCCCTGTCCTTACCCGTCGGGGGATGCCGTGTAGTACGGCTCTTCGCTTCCCCGCGTTCAGCCCGCTCTCACTCTTTTCTCAGGTCAGGCCCGTCTCGGCGTACCGGATCCGGTGGCACAGGGCGGGGATCTCGCCCGAGGCGAGCTTGGGCATGACGTCCGGGAGTTGCTCGAAGGCGCTCTCCCCGGTGATGAGCGCGTCGAGTGCGGGGTCGGCGAGCAGGTCGAGGGCGAGCGCCATCCGGTCGGCGTAGTCCCGGCCGGCACGGGCGGCCGGGGAGACCGTGCCGACCTGGCTGCTGCGCACGGTGAGCCTGCGGGAGTGGAAGGCCTCACCGAGCGGCAGGGCGACGCGCCGGTCCCCGTACCAGCTCAGTTCCACCACCGTACCCTCCGGGGCGAGGAGTTGCAGGGCGCGGGTCAGGCCGGCCTCGGTGGCGCTGGCGTGCACGACGAGGTCGCAGTCGCCGAGCGCCCTGTCGGGCGTGGCGAAGTCCACGCCGAGCGCCTCGGCGGTCTTCGCGCGGGCCGGGTCGGCGTCGACGAGCTGCAGCCGGACTCCGGGGAAGCGGGCGAGCAGGGCGGCGACCGAGCAGCCGACCATGCCGCCGCCGACCACCGCGATCCGGTCGCCGATCAGCGGTGCCGCGTCCCACAGGGCGTTCACGGCGGTCTCCACGGTCCCGGCGAGCACGGCCCGCCCGGCGGGCACGTGTTCGGGCACCACGGTCACGGCGTTCACCGGAACGGAGTAACGGCTCTGATGCGGGTACAGGCAGAAGACCGTACGCCCGATGAGCTCGGCCGGGCCCTCCTCCACCTCGCCGACGCTGAGGTAGCCGTACTTCACCGGGCCGGGGAAGTCGCCCTCCTGGAACGGCGCCCGCATCGCGGCGTGTTGGCTCTCCGGCACCCCGCCACGGAACACGAGCGTCTCCGTGCCACGGCTCACCCCGGAGTAGAGCGCACGCACCACGACCTCGTCCTCGCCGGGCTCCGCGAGGGTGAGGTCGCGCAGCTCGCCGTGGCCGGGTGAGCGCAGCCAGAACGCGCGGGCCGAACGGTTCATCGGCATCCTCCTGAACAGTAGGGAAGTTGTTCACGTACCGAGAAGTGCACAGGCCGCGCACAGTACGCGGCGTTGATCGACTCTGTCACTCGGCCGGAGGGTGTGCGGTGGCCCTGAACAACACGTATGACGCCAGGCCCCAGCAGGAAACGGCGGTGGGAGCGGGCATACAGCTCCTGCTGCTGGCCCTGCTCGGAACGGCGATAGGCATGGGGCCGGCCGGCTGGCTGACGGGCCTGGCGTTCGCGTTCGCCACCTGGGCGGTCCTGTCCCGGGCCCTGCACCGCGCCAGCCTGCGCAGCTTCGGCCCCGCGAACCGTGTCACGCTCGGCCGGGCGACCCTGGTGGGCGGGGTGACGGCCCTGGTCGCGGACTCCTTCGAGAGCGCGCCGCCGGTGACCCTGCTGGTCGGCCTGACCGCCGTCGCCCTGCTCCTGGACGGCGTCGACGGCAAGGTGGCCCGCCGCACCGGCACCTCGACGGCGCTCGGCGCGCGCTTCGACATGGAGGTCGACGCGTTCCTGATCCTGGTGCTGAGCGTGTACGTGTCCACCCAGCTCGGCCCGTGGGTGCTGCTGATCGGCGGCATGCGCTACGCCTTCGTCGCCGCGGCCCGCGTCGCCCCCTGGCTGAACGCCCCGCTGCCCCCGTCCTTCGCCCGCAAGACCGTCGCCGCGGTCCAGGGCATCGCCCTGCTCCTGGCCGGCGCCGAGCTCCTCCCCCGCCTGGCGAACCTCGCGATCGTGTCCGTCGCGCTGGGCTCACTGCTGTGGTCCTTCGGCCGCGACGTGCTGTGGCTGTGGCGCACCTCCCGTATCCGCGTGGAGGCGGTGGCCGAGGAGGGAAAGGTGCTGGAGCTGGTGGGGCGCTGAGCAAGGGCCCCTGGCATCGGGAGGGGCCCGGACCGCATGCCGGTCCGGGCCCTTCCTCATGTACCCGGTGGTTACGACCGCGCGCCCCGGCTCCTTACGACGGCGAATGCGGCGGCCGCGAGGCCGAGGACGCCGGCGACCAGCCCGGCGATGCCGAGCCCGCGGGCGGTGGAGTCGCTCGCGTCGGTGGCCTTGGCGCCGGTGGTGGCGGTGGCAGTGGCGGTTTTGGCGGACGCGGGGGCGCCACTCGCGTCACCGGCCGTCAGCTTCAGCACCGGGGCCGGGTTCTCCGGCTCGTCGCCACCGGCCGGTTCCTCGATCCAGCGCACGACCTTGCCGTCGGAGTAGGTCTGCAGCGTCTTGAAGACCAACTGACCGGTGTCGTCCGGCAGTTGCCCGAAGGCGACGTTGAAGTCCTCGTACTGCCCGGCACCGATCTTCCCGCCGCTGAAGGTGATCACGGAGGCGGCCTCGGTGATGGTGCCGTCGTCGGTCTTGACCGGCGTCTTGAGCTTGGTGGTGGTGACCTTGGCGGTCCAGCCGTCCTGCGGGTGCACGAGCACGCCGAGCACGGGATGGTCGGTGGGCAGGAAGACCTGCACCTTGGTGGTGGAGGCGCTGTCCTCCTCGTTCGGGACGCGGAAGGTGAGCACGCCGTCGGTGGCTCCCTTGGCGTAACTCTCGGGATGGACGGTGACGTGCGCGGAGGCGGCACCGGCGGCGAGCAGGACCGTGGCGGCGGTGAGGGCGGTGACGGTTCCGGCGCGGCGCAGGGTGATACGCGATGCGGACATTGCGGTCATGACGGACATGAGTGAGTCGATCTCCGTACGGTGAGGTGTCGTTCGGGGTCAGCGCGAGTACGGGATCGGAGCCGGAGGTCCGCGTCTGCTGACGGCGTGCCGCAGCAGGGCCAGGCGGGGTGGTGCGGGGGCGACCGGGACGCGCGGGGCGTGACCGGCGGGGACGGGCAGCGGGGTGCCCCGCCACCAGGCGACGAGGCCCGGCACGAGCGAGGCGGCCCGGCGCAGCAACGACCACAGCGCGGCCTCGCCCCGCCGCAGCCACCAGGAGGCTGCCAGGGCGGCGAGGAGGTGGGCGCCGGTGGCGGGGGCTGTGAGCTGGGGGTGGGCGGTCGACTGCACGTGACTCAAGGCCGTCGCATGGGCGTGCATCCCGGCCATGGCGTGACCGGGCATGGCCACCCGCCCCCCGCCGGGGTGGGCGGCGTCGAAACCGAGGTGCAGTCCGGCCTGGGTCAGCAGCATGGCCGCACCGATGCCGGACAGCGACCGCTCCCGGCCGCCGAGCAGCCAGCCGACCGCGAACACGGCCAGGAAACCGGCCGCGTCGGCCCACAGCGGCGGCATGTCACCCATGGCCAGCCCGTGCCCGGCGGCGGCGAGCAGCACACACACCGCGGCGAACACCGCGGCACGCAGGCCTCTCACTGCCGGGGATGGGCTCATGGTGAGGGATCCTCCCACGCTCGGGTGATACGTGGTGTTCCGGTGTCCCGTTCAGCCGCCGGGCATGTGAAGGGGCCCGTCGGCCTTGCCGAGCAGGGTGCGCCGGAGCCGACCGCGCGCCCCGCCCCGTCTACTCCATGCCCGTCGCATCGAGAAGACGGACCAGATCCTTGCGCCGGTACCCCAGCAGGGAGCCCCGGTGAGCGGCCATGAGCAGCAGATGGCCCACCGTCTGCGCCCCGTGACCGTTCTTGTCGCCGCCGAGCCACTCCTCGGGTTTTTCGATGCCCATGCCGGTCATCACCAGGCCGTGCTCCCGACGGATCTCCGCGACCGTCCTCGTGACCGCGTCCAGGAGGGTGGCCCCCGAGCGCTCACAGGTCAGCGCGAAGCCATCCCAGTCGGCCGGTTCGCAGCCCGCGGGCGGCTGCGCCCGCAGACTCGCGTACCGTTCGTCGTCGAAACCGACCCCTGGGAAGTCGTCGTGGACCAGGAAGAACCGGTGATACCCGGGAGGGACGGGAGGCGGTGGGGGCGCGTACTCCCAGCCCGCGTCCTCGTACAGCCGTCGCTGGACCTCCTCCTCGTCGGCGAGGGTCACGGTGAAACCCGTTTCGTCGTTGCGGCCCGTCGTCGTGCCGTCCGGGTTGCGGCGGAAGGACAGTCCCATGCGCGTCTCCTTCGATTCCGAGGCCCTGGAGGCCCCGTCACCTCGTCGAACGAGCCGCTCCTCCCGCGCGTGCCCAGCCGCGGGTACATCACCTGATCGTGTGACGGCAGCCTGATCCGATGACCCGACGGGGTTTCTTCCGACGCCGGGAGATCCCGCCGGCCCCCGCTCACGCCGCCCGGCGTGCCCGCCCCCGGTGGACGCGGATGATGTCCGCGTAGCGGTGTCCGCTGCCCTTGATCGTGCGTGCCTGGGTGCGGTAGTCGACGTGGACCAGGCCGAAGCGCTTGTCGTAGCCGTAGGCCCACTCGAAGTTGTCCAGCAGGGACCAGGCGAAGTAGCCGGCGAGCGGGGCGCCCTTGCGGGCGGCGGAGGCGCAGGCGGCCAGGTGGCGTTCCAGGTAGGCCTGGCGTTCGGGGTCGTCCACGCTGCCGCCGGGGCGGACCACGTCCGGGAAGGCCGAGCCGTTCTCGGTGACGTAGATCTTCCGTGCGCCGTAGTCCTCGGTGAGGCGGAGCAGCAGCGTCTCGATGCCGCCGGCGTCGATCTCCCAGTCCATGCCGGTGCGCGGGACGCCCTCGCGGCGCACCGCGCGGACGTACGGCGCCGGGGCGTCGGGGGCGTCGGCGACGTACGCCGGGAAGTAGTAGTTGAGGCCCAGCCAGTCCAGCGGGGTGGCGATCGTCGCCAAGTCGCCGTTTCGCAGGGGGAGTTCGACGCCGTATGTCTGGATCATGTCGGCCGGGAAGCCGCGGCCGTGGACCGGGTCGAGCCACCAGCGGTTGACATGGCCGTCGTGGCGGCGGGCGGCCGCGAGGTCCTCGGGGCGGTCGGTGGCCGCGTGCACGGTGGAGAGGTTGTTGACGATGCCGATCTGGGCACCGGGGGCGGCGGCGCGGATCGCCTGGGTGGCGAGGCCGTGGCCGAGCAGCAGATGCGCAGAGGCGCGTACGGCCGCCGTCAGGTCCGTCCAGCCGGGGGCCATCGTGCCCTCCAGATGGCCGATCCAGGCCGAGCAGCTCGGCTCGTTGAGGGTCGCCCAGAGCTTGACGCGGTCGCCGAGGCGGGCGGCGACGGCCGAGGCGTACTCGGCGAGCGCGAAGGCGGTGTCGCGCTCCGGCCAGCCGCCCCGGTCCTGGAGCACCTGCGGCAGGTCCCAGTGGTAGAGGGTGACGGTCGGGGTGATGCCCGCCTCCAGCAGGGCGTCCACCAACGCGTCGTAGAACGCGAGGCCCTTGGGGTTCACCGGGCCCGTTCCGCCGGGGAGCACGCGGGGCCAGGCCACCGACAACCGGTAGGCGCTGACGCCGAGTTGCCGCATCAGGCCGATGTCCTCGCGCCAGCGGTGGTAGTGGTCGCAGGCGACGTCGCCGGTGTCGCCGTTCGCGATCTTCCCCGGGGTGTGCGAGAAGGTGTCCCAGATCGAGGGTGTGCGGCCGTCCTCGGCGACGGCCCCCTCGATCTGGTACGCCGCGGTGGCCGTGCCCCACAGGAAGTCGTGCGGGAGTGCGGCGAGGTCGATGGGTTCGGACACGGAAGTCCCTTCGGGATCAGGGGTGTGGGTCGCTCGGGTCACTTGACGGCGCCCGCCGTCAGACCGGCGACGAGATAGCGCTGCAGGAGGAGGAAGCCGGCCACCACGGGCACGCTGACGACCAGCGAGGCGGCCATGATCTGGTTCCAGTAGACGTCGTTGAGGGTGGAGTAGCCCTGGAGGCCGACGGCGAGGGTGCGGGTGGTGTCGTTGGTCATGACGGACGCGAAGAGCACCTCTCCCCACGCGGTCATGAAGGCGTAGACGGCGACCGCGACGATGCCGGGGACCGCGGCCGGTACGACGATCCTGAGCAGCGCGCCGAGCGGGCCGCAGCCGTCCACCAGCGCCGCCTCGTCCAGGTCGCGCGGCACCGAGTCGAAGTACCCGATCAGCATCCAGATCGAGAAGGGGAGGGAGAAGGTCAGATACGTCAGGATTAGGCCGCCGCGGGAGCCGAACAGGGCGATGCCGGTGGCGTTGCCGATGTTGACGTAGATCAGGAAGAGGGGGAGCAGGAAGAGGATGCCGGGCAGCATCTGCGTCGAGAGCACGGTGACGGTGAAGACGCGCTTGCCGCGGAAGTCGTAGCGGCTGACGGCGTAGGCCGCGAACACGGCGATCACGACCGAGCAGACCGTCGCCGCGCCCGCCACGATCAGCGAGTTCATGAAGTACTTCGCGAGCGGGACCGTGGACCAGATGTCGATGTACGGGCGGATGGTCAGGCCGCTCGGCAGCCAGCGGAACCTGCCGGTGACGTCCGCCAGCGGCTTCAGCGAGCTGGAGACCATCACGTACACCGGGACCAGCACGAAGCCGGTGAGCAGGGTGAGGAAGATCCGACGGCACCACACGAAGGAACGCGGCGGCGCCATGGGCGAGTTGCGCGTCGGTCGGGCGAGGGGCTGGCTAGACATCGGCGGAAGGCCTCCGTCCGCACGAGGTGAACAGCAGGTACCCGCCCGTGACGACGAGCAGGAAGAGCAGGAGCAGGACGGACATGGCGGAGCCGGTGCCGAAGTTCCAGGTGACGAAGGACGCCTGGTAGATGTGGACGGAGATGAGGTCGGCGGCCTCGGGGGCGGACCTGCCGAACAGCACGTACGGCGTGTTGAAGTCGTTGAACGTCCACAGGAACAGGACCAGGACCAGCACCTGGTTGACCGGGCGCAGGGACGGCAGGGTGATGCGTCGGACCTGCTGCCACATCCCGGCGCCGTCCAGCGCGGCGGCCTCGTACAGCTCCCGCGGGATGTTCTGCAGGCCGGCCATCACGATGAGGAAGGCGAACGGCCAGCCCCGCCACACCGACACGGTGAGCAGGGCGTAGAAGCTGTTGTCGCCGATGAGCCAGAAGGAGGGCTTGCCGGTGAGGTGCAGTTGGTCGTGCAGGACGTGGTTCACCAGGCCGTTGTCGTGCTGGAACATGAACACCCAGGTGATCACCGCCGCGTAGACCGGCAGCGCGTACGGCACCAGGAACAGGGCCCGCAGCAGGCCGCGGCCGCGGAAGGTGTCCTGCATGAAGACCGCGGCGGCGGTGCCGATCAGCCAGCACAGGCCGACCGACAGCAGGGTGAAGCCGACGGTGACGAAGAAGGAGTGCAGCAGGGCCTCGCCGACGGGGGCGTCGAAGTTCACCGACATCCTGTAGTTGCCGAGTCCGGACCAGGGGGCACCGGCCCAGTCGCGGATGTAGAACTGGGTGAGTTCCTTGAAGCTCATCACGATGCCGATGACCATCGGCACCAGGTGGACGAGGAGTTCGAGCAGCAGCGCGGGCAGGAGCAGCAGGTACGGCAGCGAGGCGCGGCGCAGCCGTCCGGCGCGGCGGCGGGATTCGCGCGCCGCCGCGCCGGACGGTGCCTGCGTCACCGGCTCCTTGAAGGCGGTGGTCGTCATCTTCGCGCTCACGCCGCCGGCATCTGCTGCTGGGCCTTGGTCAGCGCGGCCTTGACCGTGTCGGTGGTGACGGCGCGCCCGGCGGCGGTGTCGGCGAACAGGTCCTTGACGGCCGTACCGACCGCCGTCTCGAACTGCGACTCGGACGGGACCTGCGGCAGGGCGGCCGCGCTGGTGGCGAGGGTGTTCTTCAGTACGACGGTGGCGGGGGCGCCGAACGCGGCGTCCGCCTGGGCGGACTTCACCGGCGGAATGGAGCTGTAGGCCTTGTTGAGGATCTTCTGCTCGTCGTCGGAGGTCATGAACTTCACGAACTTCGTGGCGCCGTCGAGGTTGTGGGTGTTCTTGAAGACGGCGAGGTTGATGCCGGCGACCATCGAGTCGACCTGGGTGCCGGTGCCGGGGGTGCCGGAGACCACCGGCACGGGCGCGATGCCGTAGGAGTCCTCGCTCATCCCCTGGGACTTGAGGTTCGCCGCGGCGGACTGCCACAGCAGCATCGCCTGCTTGCCCTTGGCGAAGTCGCTGACGGACTGGTTCTGCGCGTACTCGGCGTCGCCGGCCGGGATGACCTTGTCCTTGGCCATCAGGTCGACATAGGCCTTCACCGCGTCGACCACCTTCGGGTTGGTGAAGTCGGGCTTGCCGTCGGCGGTGAAGAAGTCGGCGCCGCGCTGCTTGGCGAAGACGAAGACGTGGTGGATGTTCTCGGCGAGGTTGGAGCCCTCGGCGCCGAGCGCGGACTTGCCCTCGGCCTGGATCTTCCTGCCGTCGGCGACCAGCTCGTCCCAGGTGGCCGGGGGCTTGGATATCCCGGCGTCGGCGAAGATCTTCTTGTTGTAGTAGAGGGCGTAGGCCATGGAGTACAGCGGGACCGCGGCCGCGTCCTTGCCCGCCGCTCCGGTGGAGCCGAGCGCGGAGTCGACGAACCGGTCCTTGCCGCCGATCTCGGCGAACTTCCCCGTGTCCCACGGCAGCAGGGCGCCGGTCGCCTGCAGGGAGGCGCTCCAGGTGTTGCCGATGTTCAGCACGTCCGGGCCCTGACCCGAGGTGGTCGCGGTGAGGATCCGGTTGAGCAGGTCGGACCAGGGCACGACCTCCAGCTTCACTTTGATCCCGGTCTGCTTCTGGAACTTGTCGAGTTCGGGCTGGAGGACCTGCTTGTCGACGGCGATGCTGGCGCCCTGGTTGGAGGCCCAGTACGTCAGCGTCTTCGGCGAGTCGTCGGACCCGCCGCCGCTGGACGAGCCGCCTCCGCAGGCCGTGGCCGCGAGGACGAGAGACAGGGTGACGGCGCCTGTGGCCGCGGCTCGGATGCTGCGCATGGCTCCTGGTGTCCCTTTCCGGGAGTCGAGAAGCCCGAGGCTGCTCGTGGGAGCCGACACCCGTGCCGATCCCTTCGGCGCCGACCCGTTCGGCCCCCAAGCCCCTCATGGCTTAATTTACGACGTGAGTTAAACCCCCGATGAAACGCTCGTCAAGAGATCCAGCAGGAGTGAGCGGCCGAACGGGACGGAAAAGCACGGAGAAACGCCGGAGATCGCCGGACGAGAGGGAGGCCAGGCCGGTGCAAGGGCGGCGGCCGCCGTCGAACGCCCCCGCTCCCCCACCGCGGCCGACTCGGCGGCGGTGCGCGGGCACGGGGCCCGCGCCACCCGCCGAGTCGGCCGGTGGCGCGGGCCCCGCCCCGCTACCGGACCGGCACCGGTCGAGGCGCCGGGGCGTAGCCGGTGGGGCGGGTCGTGAAGGTGCCGCGGCCCTGGGTGCGGCTGCGCAAGCGGGTCGCGTAGCCGAAGAGTTCGGCCAGCGGCACGGTCGCGGTCAGTACGGCCGCGCCGCCACGGGTCCCGGAGCCGCCGACCCGGCCGCGCCGGGCCGCCAGGTCACCGAGGACCGAGCCGACGGCGTCCTCCGGCACGGTGACCGTGACCTCGGCGACCGGCTCCAGGAGGGCCGTCGCGCAGGCGCGCAGGGCCTCGCGCAGCCCGAGCCGGCCGGCGGCACGGAAGGCCGTGTCCGAGGAGTCCTTCACATGGGTGGAGCCGTCGGTGAGCGTGACCCGCAGCCCGGTCACCGGGTGCCCTGCCAGCGGGCCCTCGGCGAGCGCGTCCCGGCAACCGGCCTCGACCGCGCGCACGTACTCCTGCGGCACCGCGCCACCGGTCACGGCGGAGCGGAACTCGAAGCCGGTGACGCCGACTTCGGGGCCGAGCGGTTCCACGTCGAGCACGACATGGGCGAACTGCCCCGCCCCGCCGTCCTGTTTGACGTGCCGGAACACGAACCCGGTCACTCCCTCGACGACCGTCTCGCGGTAGGCGACCCGAGGCCGGCCCACGGTGACCTCCGGTCCCCCGTCGCGGCGGATCTTCTCCACCGCGACCTCCAGGTGGAGTTCGCCCATGCCGGACAGCACGGTCTGCCCGGTCTCGGCGTCGGTGCGCACCACCAGGGAGGGGTCCTCCTCGGCGAGCCGCGCCAGCGCCGTGGCCAGCCGGCCGGTGTCCGTGGCGCGCCGGGCCTCGACCGCGACGGACACCACGGGGTCGGCGGCCACCGGCGGTTCCAGCAGCAGCGGGGCGCCGGGGTCGCACAGCGTGGAGCCGGCCCGCGCCGACTTCACACCGGCGAGCGCGACGATGTCACCGGCGACCGCCCGCTCCAGCTGTACGTGCCGGTCCGCCATGACCCGCAGGATGCGCGCCACGCGCTCGGTGCGCCCGGTGCCCGGGTTCCACACGGTGTCTCCCTTCTCGACGGTGCCCGCATAGACGCGCACGTAGGCCAGCCGTCCGGTGCTGCTCGCGTTCACCTTGAACACCAGCCCCGCGAACGGCACTTCGGGGTCGGCGGCGCGCTCCTCCTCGGTCCCGTCGTGGGCGCCGCGCACGGCCGGGACGTCCAGCGGCGAGGGCAGATAGGCGACCACCGCGTCCAGCAACGGTTCGATGCCGCGGTTGCGGTAGGCGGAGCCGCACAGGACGACCACACCGTCCCCGGTGCGGGTCAGGTCCCGCAGGGTGGCGGCGAGGGTGCCCGCGGACAGTGTCCCGCGCTCGCAGAACTCCTCCAGGGCGGCAGGATGCAGCTCCGCCACGGTCTCCTCCAGCGCCCTCCGGCGCCGTACCGCCTCCTCGCCCAGCGACTCGGGCACGGGCCCCTCCACGGCCGTACCCGCGCCGTCGGCCCAGACCAGCGAGCGCATCCGTACGAGGTCCACGACACCCGTGAACCCGTCCTCGGCGCCGATGGGGAGCTGGACGACGAGCGGCACGGGATGCAGGCGCTGCCGGATGGACTCGACGGCCCGGCCGAGGTCGGCGCCCGCCCGGTCCATCTTGTTGACGAAGGCGATCCTCGGCACGCCGTGCCGGTCCGCCTGCCGCCACACCGACTCGCTCTGCGGCTCGACCCCGGCGACGGCGTCGAACACGGCGACCGCCCCGTCCAGGACGCGCAGGGAGCGCTCGACCTCGTCGGCGAAGTCGACGTGGCCGGGGGTGTCGATGAGGTTGATGCGGTGCCCGTCCCAGGCGCAGCTGACGGCGGCGGCGAAGATGGTGATGCCGCGGTCGCGCTCCTGCGGGTCGAAGTCGGTGACGGTGGTGCCGTCGTGCACCTCGCCCCGCTTGTGGGTGGTGCCCGTCGCATACAGGATCCGCTCGGTGACGGTGGTCTTGCCGGCGTCGACGTGGGCGAGGATGCCGAGGTTGCGGATCGCGGCGAGGGTGGCGTTGTTCGTGCGCACGGCCCAGGGCCTTTCTGGGGATCAGGCCTGACGTTGAGGCCCGAATCGGGGAAAAGGGCAGCGCGATTGCCCGTGCGCCCGAGGTCAGCGGGGCGTCACGGGCGTCCGGTGCCGGCCGCGCAGCGGGCACCGGCCGGACCGGGACACGAGGATCACCTCGTACCGGGAACGGGGAGCGACGACAGCGGTGCGTGCGCGCACGGCCGGGCTCCCCTCTGTGTCGGACGACAGGCACCGCCGTACGGTCGAAGGCGGTGCTCGGTACGGGACGACGGTACGAGAGGGAGGCGGTCGGGGCACGTCATTTTCCGCCGCGGCGGCCTGCCGCCGGAGGCGCGAGCAGGGCCTGCTCCCCGGTGAGCGGTGCCAGCGCCCCGGCCAGGCGGCGGAGCCAGTCCCGTGCCGTGCCCCGCACGGCGGGGTGCCGCTCCTGGAACGCGGCCCAGTCCACGTCCCACCGGAGGACCTCGGCCGGGTCGAGGGCGGCGTGGGGGTGTGCGGGGGTCGGCGCGCGCTCGAAGACCTTCCGCAGCAGGCGCGGCGGGAGCGGGAGCGTGCCGTCGGCCCCGGACCCGGCCCCGCCCCCCGCCCCGGCCTCGGCGAGGAGGACCGCGTCGTACAGGTCCTTGCCCTGTGCGCGGCCTCCGTCCCGGCTGTCGGTGTGCAGCCACAGCAGCTTCCAGGCCAGGGACAGCTCCCGGCTCGCCGTGCGCACCGGGACCGGTCTGCCGCCGTCGCCGCGCGGTATCAGGGTCCACACCGGGGGTTCGGGCAGCCGTTCGTCGCGGGCGAAGTCCAGGCGCGCCTCGCCGGGCGGCAGGCCGGCCGCGCGCCAGGGAATGAGCAGGCGTACGCCCGGCGTGTCGTACTCCGCGTAGGTCCAGGTGCCGTCAACGCGCGCGTTCTCCGCGTCGAGGAAGAGACCCGGGGCGGCCTCGGGGTGCCGGGCCACGCGTTCGAGCAGGTCGGCGTACGGGGGTCCGGTGTCCGCCGCGTCCTCCTCGTGCAGCCAGTGCAGCCCTTCGGGCGGGAGCACCGGGCGCCGCCCGCCGGTGTCGAACTCCTCGTACGTCCACATCTCGTACCCCGCCGCGCCGTCGGCGGCCTCGGGCCACTGCTGTACGACGTCGATCCGGTCGACGTACGGATACGGGTCCAGCGCGTCGACCCCGACGGGGTCCTCCAGCACCACCCAGTCCAGATCGGCGGGTTGGCGCGCCGCGTCCCCCACCCAGGCCGGCATGACCATGCTGCCGCGCAGGGCCAGGCTCGCGCTCCAGGGAGCGTCCGCGATGAGGGCCAGCACATGATCGAGCGCCGCGCGTACTCCGTCCACGGGCCAGACCGTAGCGCCCGGCACCGACAACGGCGGGGCGTGGAGCGCAGAACCCGTGACCTGGTCCGGGGCCGGTTGCACGCCGAGTCGGAGACTGTTGCCCTGCTGGTGACACTGGAAGGACATGATGATGTCCGAAGAAGTGCGACGATGGCTGCAGGACAACGCCGTACCGCTGAAAGGCCTGCACCCCGCGGCACGGGAACCGGGTCACGGGGATCTGGAGCCACTGCGCGGGATTCTGGGCGACGTGCGTGTTCTGGGGATGGGGGAAGCGACGCACGGGACAGCCGAGTTCTTCCGGCTCAAACACCTGTTACTGCGCTTCCTCGTCGAGGAGTTGGGGTTCACCGCCCTGGCCATGGAGGCCGGCACCTCGGCCGCCGAGGCGGTCGACGACTATGTGCTGCACGGAACCGGTGATGCCGCCGGCGCCCTCGCCGGACTCGGCTTCTGGACGTGGCGGACTCGGGAGATGCTCGAGCCCGCAGTTCATGCGGTCCTTCGGTGCCGGCGTGTCCCGCGTGACGTACCGGTTCTCCATGACTCGAACCGTACTTGGGCGTGAGTACGACGGACTGGCGTACGTGGCCCGCTCGACGCCTTCTGTGCCGCTGGGCTGAGTGGTGGGGTGTGGTCGTTGCCACCACCCCCGTCGGCGGCAACGACCACACCTCGATCACCAGAAGGTGAAACTATCCTCTTCTGCTGATCTGATCAAGTGGCTAGAGTGGGTTCGACCGCCCATCTGATGGAGTACCCGCATGCCCGAGCGCACCTTCGACGGCCGTGAACTGCGCAACCGCCGTGTGCTGTTGCGCAAGTCCCAGTCCGAGTTGGGTGCGGCCCTGGGGGTGGGGACCAACGCCGTGTCGCGCTGGGAGACCGGTCAGGCCACTCCGCCGCCCGAGCGGCTTCCCGGCATCGCCGCGGCACTCGATGCGGACCTCGACGACCTGTTTCCGCGCCGGGAGCCGCCCAACCTCGCCGACCTGCGATGCGACGCGGGCATGACGCAGGCCGACACCGTGGCGGTAACGAAGACCCGGTCACCGATGTCGGTCCGCGCTGCCGAGCGTGGCAAGCGACCGCTGCCCGAGGCGTTTCACGAGGCGCTCGCCCAGGCGTACGGCGTCTCCGTGCCGGAACTGCTCGCGGCCCAGAAGCGCAGCTTCGGTCACCTCGTGCCGGTGCAGGCCCCCGCGGGCTTGTCGGCGGCCTCGGTGGCGCACAAGCTCGCACACCTGCGGGACGAGGTCTTCCAGGGCACGCTGCCGTCGGACGCCGAGATCGCCGACGAGGGGAACCGCAAGGCCGGCCGGCCCGTACTCACCGAGCCCCTCGTCGAAGCGCTGCGGCTGGGGACGCACGCCGGTCTTTCGGACGAGATCCTGGACGCCCTGGCGCTGGCCCTCGATGTGCCGTCCGTGTTCTTCCACAGCCCGGACCCGCAGATCGAGCGACTGGTGGTGTCGACGCGCGCCGTCCGGAACAGTTTCACGGTGGAGGCGGCCCGCGGCGGCGAGCACGAGATCCCCGCCGCCGCGCGCGCCGAACTCCTCGACTTCATCAGCAGCACGATGGCCGAGATCCTCGGCCCCGACTCCGACGTGCCCGCCTAGGCTTCACCCAGGGCAGAACGCCGCTCCCTTCCCCTGGCGCCCGGGATCCCTAGGCTGAAGGGGTGAGCACTCATGCGCCGAACGAAGCCCGCGTCGTCCCCCTGCGCCCGCAGACCGCGCCGCCCGGTGCCGGTGGGGCGGCCCGCTCCCCGCAGCGACCGCCGGAAGCCCCACGGACTCCCGCACCGAGGGAACCCCTGTGGCGCGACCTCGTCGGCGATGTGCTGCGGCGCGAGCGGCTCGCCCAGGAGCGCACGCTGAAGGACGTCGCGGAGGCGGCCCGGATCTCGATGCCGTACCTGTCGGAGCTGGAGCGCGGACGCAAGGAGGCCTCCTCCGAGGTGCTCGCGGCCGCCGCCCAGGCCCTCGGACTCGGCCTCGCCGACCTGCTGACGCGCGCCCAGCACGAACTGGCCCGGAACGCCCGCAGCCGGGTGGGCCGGAGCCGCACGTCGCCCACGGCACGGTACGACGGCCTCTGCCTCGCGGCCTGACCCGGACCGACGGCCGGTACGAGGCCGCTACGAAGGTCGAGACGAAGACCGGTACGGAGGCCGGTACGACGGGGCGCACCGCCGCCGTACCGGCCGGCCCGCCGGCCTTTGGCCCGCCGGCTTTCGGCCTGCCGGCCTTCGGCTCGCGGCCGAAGGCGGAGTTGGAAGGCGAGTCGGACGAAGGCGGAGTCAGACGAACGCGAGCCGTCGGCTCAGTACCTCGTCGGCGAGCCCGTAGGCGACGGCCTCCTCGGCGGTGAGCACCTTGTCCCGGTCCATGTCCGCGCGCAGCGTCGCCACGTCGTGATGCGTGTGCCGGGACAGGACCTCCTCCACCTGCGAGCGGATGCGGGCCATCTCCTTGGCCGCGAGGCTGAGGTCGGAGACCGTCCCCTGCCGGCCGCCGCTGGCCGGCTGGCCGAGCAGCACCCGCGCGTGCTGGAGCACGAACCGTCGCCCGGGGTCTCCGCCGGCCAGCAGGACCGCCGCCGTCGACGCCGCCTGACCGACGCAGAACGTGGAGATCGGTGCCTGCACGAACGTCATGGTGTCGTAGATCGCCATCAGCGAAGTGAACGACCCACCGGGCGAGTTGAGGTAGATCGAGATCTCGTGCTCGGGGTTCGCCGACTCCAGATGCAGGAGTTGCGCGATGACCACATTGGCGACCCCGTCGTCGATCTCGGTGCCGAGGAAGATGATCCGCTCGTTCAGCAGCCGGCTGAAGACGTCGTAGGACCGCTCACCCTGCGCGGTCCGCTCGATCACGTAGGGAACCGTGTACGACCCCATGTCACAGCCCCATCCGTCGGCGCGAGGTGGCCGGGCGGATGTCGGCGAGCGACTCCACCACCCGGTCCACGATCCCGTACTCCCTGGCCTGCTCGGCCGTGAACCAGCGGTCCCGGTCGCCGTCCCGCGCGATCGTCTCCTCGCTCTGACCGGTGTGCTCGGCGGTGATCCGCTCGATGGCCTTCTTGGTGAACTCCAGGTTCTCCGCCTGGATCTCGATGTCCGCGGCGGTGCCGCCGATGCCCGCCGAGGGCTGGTGCATCATGATCCGCGCGTTCGGCAGCGCGCACCGCTTGCCCGGCGCGCCCACGGTGAGCAGGAACTGTCCCATGCTGGCGGCGAACCCCATGGCCAGCGTCGAGACGTCGTTCGGGATGAGCCGCATGGTGTCGTAGATGGCCAGACCCGCGGTGACCGACCCGCCGGGGCTGTTGATGTACAGGCTGATGTCGGTGCGCGGGTCCTCCGCGGACAGCAACAGCAGCTGTGCGCACACCCGGTTGGCCGACACGTCGTCGACCTGGGTGCCGAGGAGGACGATCCGCTGGGCGAGCAGCTGGGCCGCGAGATGGTCGTCGAAGCGGCTGGGCGGGGTGTCGCCCTCCTCCGCGCGGGGTGGGAGCGTGCCGAGTGGAGTCATCTGGTCTCCTTGTCGAGGCGGGGATGCCGTCGACTCCACTCTTGACCTCGGCAGGCCCCCGGACGCGGTTTGTCTGCCCGCCGCAGATTCGCCACGGGCAGAACACACACGCTCGTCATGCGGTCGCAGGAACTAGCGGGCGAACTCCCGGTACGCGGTGCTTCCCTGCGCGAGGCAGGCCAGTGCCGCCTCCCAGACCGGCCGTACGGCAGGCGGGATCTCGTCCGGGCCGATCTCGTCCGGTGCGCTGAACCGGTAGTCGGTCAGCTCGCTCTCCTGCAGGACGATGGCGGCCCGCTGCTCCTCGCCGAGGACTCCGCCGTCGAAGACGAAGTACATGTGGCCACCGGCCGGCGTCTGGACGAAGGCGCTCACCAGGAGCTGCCCGATGGCCTGGTCGATGCCGAGTTCCTCCAGCAGCTCGCGGCGCGCGGCCTGGGCCGGTGTCTCGCCCTCGTCGACGCCGCCGCCCGGAAGGTTCCAGCCCGGCTTGTAGCCGGGCTTGACGATCAGGAACCGGCCCTCGCCGTCCCGCAGGAGTGCCGCGGCGGACATCGTGGGGCGGGCGGGGTTGGGGGAAGTCATGTGCAAAACCTCGGAGTTCTCGGTGTCGGTCGGTCAACCGCGGTCGGCGGTCTGGCGGGTGAGAAGGTTCTCGGCGTCGGCAGCGGTGGTGAGCCGGTAGGCGGAGGCCAGGTCCCGCAGGTGGGTGACCTCCTCGCCCGGCGTGGCGCCGGGATCGAAGGGGTACGGCGCGGTCGCGCCGGCCGGCTCCCGCGCGGGCTCGCCGGCCATGGACAGCGCGGCGCGGATCCAGAGCGCTTCGGCCTGCACGTCGGTGGCGTGCCCGGGCCTGAGGTCGGTCCCGGCGCGCGCGAGGGCCCGCTCGGCGAGGTCGTAGGGCGCGTGGCGTCTCAGCAGGAAGACCACGTCGCGGATGTCCATGGCGAACCGGTCCAGGCGGGCCGGCAGCGACGGGTCCGGGCTGAGGAGCAGATCGCGTACGGCGTCGAGCCGGGCCGCCTTCGCCGTGACGCGGGTGAAGGACGTGCTGGGGCGGTACCGGACGGCGTCCGGGAAGCGCAGGGCGAGGGGGCGCCAGAGCGGATGGAGGGCGACGAGGCCGCGCAGGGCGTGGTACCGCTCGCGTGCGGCGTGTGTCGCCGGAGCGATGGCGCCCAGGCCCCAGAGCAGGAAGCACGTGTACAGGAGGGTGTCGGTCACCGTCTCCTGGGTCTGCTCGGTGCCGTCCGAGACCCGGGAGAAGGTGACGACGAAGAGGAAGGCGGTGCGGATCACCGAGTAGACCGTCGTGAGCACCATGGCGGCCGACATCATCCGCAGGCCGTTGCGCAGGGAGCGGAACGGCGCGTCCTTGACGGCGTTCCCCCACTGGACCGCGCACACCGCGGCCGCGACGCCGGAGTACAGGTAGAACAGGCTCATGTAGACGGCGAGGGCCGCCTCCCCGCGATACCGCTCGATGAAGTAGGGGGTGGTGGTGTCGGGCTTGCCGAGGAGGAAGAAGAAGATGACCGCCATCACCAGGACCGTGGCCACCGAGGCCCGGGTGGCGACGCGGTGGACGGTGGCGGACAGCCGTACGGCACGGGACCGTTCGCCGTCCGGGCCGGCCGTGCGGTAGACCGCGGTGACGTAGCGGAGGATGACGCAGATGCCGATGATCGACAGGACGTGCTTCACCAAGTAGGCCAGGTCGGGCAGCCCGAGGCCGTCCAGCGCGACGCGTCCGGCGGTCGTACGGCTCAGCCAGGCGGCGGCGAAGGCCACGAAGGCGCCCCACAGCGAGCGGTCCCGTTTGTGGCCCCTGACCGCGGACTTGGCTCTCAGGCCGGCTTGTATGAGGAGCAGGCCCGCGATGAGGTAGGCCAGGAGGTCGGACATGTTCGGGTCCTTCAGGTCTTGGGTCTGCCGTAGGTGAAGTCCTGGGCGAGGCTACGCGTGGCCGGATCGTCGATGGCGTGCTGGGTCCGCGCCATCCGGTTGATGAGCGCGGCCGCGTCCTCCGCCCGCTGTTCGACCCAGGTCTCGTACCGCCGGCGGGCCGAGGCCCGTCCCTCGGCCACCAGTTGCTCGGCACGCTCGGCCGAGAAGCCGGTCAGCAGCTCGTCGGTGCCGACGACTCCGGTGGAGTCCTCGGCCCACAGGTGGACCAGCTCGTGCAGCTTGATCTGCCTCTCGTGCCACGGCGAACCGCTGCTGACGTGGAAGATCAGATCGAGCGGCCGGGTGTCGTGCCGGACGTACAGCCCGCAGATGCCGGTGACACCGGCGATGCGGTCCGGCAGGGGCTTCATGACGATCCGCCGGCCCCGGGCCTCTTCCATGTTCCGGACCAGCTGGTCCAGGTCGAACGGCTCCGGCAGCGGCATCGAGGAGACGATCCGCTCGGTCTCGCGACGGAGCGCACGCCGGGATCGCCGGACCGGGTCTACGGCCTCACCCGTCTCCCGCCTTCTTCGTCCACGCCAGATCATCCGCACGCAAGTTCTACTCGGCCGCTGCTGCAGCCCGGATCCTGCAGTGTGCCGGCCGAGCATGTCAACGACCGGACGTGCGCGGCACTCCCCTACACCCGGCGGAGTAGTCACGACGGCTCCCCCCCCCGCAGGATGACCGAGGGTGTCCCATGGGCGATGCTGGGGGCTGTGACAGCTGATCTTCGCCGAGCCGGAGCCGAACCCGGGAACGGTGACGGGGACACGGGGGTGCATCCGGCGTCCCCTCCCTCGTCGCGCCCCGCCGGGCCCGCGCGCCGGCCACGCCGCTCCCGGCTGCGGCGGTGGCTGCGGCGCGCCGCGCTGGGCTGTGCCGTCGTGCTGGTGGTCGTCACGGCGGCCTCGTTCGTCTACAACGCCGCCACGGCCGGGCGCGCCGCGCCGCCCCGGGGCCTGAAGTACGTGCAGGCCGCCGACGTCCGCACGCGCTACCGGACGTGGGGTACGGCGGGCCCACCGGTCGTCCTGGTGCACGGCGCCTTCGAATCCGTGGACACCTGGTCGCGCCTCGCCCCGCTGCTCGCCCGCGACCACCGGGTGTACGCGCTCGACCTGACGGGCGACGGATACAGCGAGCGCCACGGCCCGTACACCGTCGACCATTTCACCCGGCAGCTCCTGGGTTTCCTGGACGCCATGCACCTCGGCGGTCCGGGCGAGCACCCGCTGCTGGTAGGGCACTCCAGCGGGGCCGCCGTGGTCACCGAGGCCGCCCTGCGGGCCCCTGGCCGGCTCGGGGGCGTGATGCTGCTCGACGGTGACGCCCTCGACACGGGCGCCGGGCCGCCGCCGGCCCTCAAGTACGTCCTGTTTGACCCGTATCGGACCAGCCTGCTGCGGCTCGGGCTCGGCATCGACGCGGTGATCCGCGGCATCTACGACGCACAGTGCGGGCCCGCCTGTCCGCGCCTGGACGCCGCCGGTCTGGATCAGTGGCGACGGCCGCTCCGGGTGCCGGGTGCGGAGAGCGCGCTGTGGAGCATGCTGGCCGCCGGGGTGCCGGGGCTGCCGGCGGACCGGGTCGCCCGGCTCGCCGGGGTGCGCCTGCCCAAGTCGGTGGTGTTCGGCGCCGAGGACGACGTGTTCACCCGGCGGACACCGCAGGAGACCGCCCGGCGCATCGGCGCACCGCCGCCGACGCTGATCCCGGGTGCCCGGCACCTGACGATGATCTCCAGTCCTCAGGCAGTCGCGAGGGCCGTGGACCGGCTCACGGCGGCCTCGGTCGCGGCAACGCGCTGACTCCCCCGCTGCCCCGTGCCCGGCCCGCCGTCCCTGTGGGCGGACCGGGCACCGGTGCCGTCACCCCTCGTCGCGCAGCCGGGCCGCGAGGGAGGTCAGGGGCTCGGTCTCCTCGGTGTGACCCAGGGCGGTGAGGCGGGAGACGGCCGCGTCGAGGCGGGTGAGGGCGGGAGCGGGGCGTTCCAGGTAGATGCCCTCCACGGCGCCCGCGAGACGGACGCACTCGGCCCACTCGCCGGCCTGGTGCTCGTCGGGTCCCGGTTCGCCGAGCAGGGTGAGGGCCTCGTCCAGGGCGGCCAGGGCGGTCTCGTACTCACGGCCGTAGGCGTTGACCCGTCCGTGTTCGTAGGCCAGGGCACTGTCCAGGGAGCGGCCCCGGGCCTCGTACCCCGCGGCGCGGGCCTCGTCGGCGATCCGGCCCGCGTCGGCGAGGAAGCCGAGGGCGTCGGCCAGGCCCTCGGGACCCTGCCGCTGGGCCTGGAGGCGGGCGAGTTCGCGCAGGCAACCGCTGAGCTGCTCGTAGCGGGGAGCCTTGGCGTGGGCGGCGAGGGCCTGGTCGGCCGCCTCGCGGGCCCGGCCGAACTCGCCGGACTCGGCGAGGAGTACGGCGGTCTCCGCGGCGATCATGGCGTGGCTCCCGGGGTCGTCGTCCCAGCCGGCCGACTCGGCGGCGAGGGCGGCGAACTCCGCCGTGGCGGCCTTGAGGTCCTCGCCCGCGTGCAGCGCGCGGGCGCGGGTCAGCCGGAGCTGCGCGGCGAGCCGGTCGTCCAGCTCTCCGGCGGCGACGTCCGGTTCGGCCAGGAGGGAGTCGAGCAGCGCGATGCAGTCCTCGACGCGGCCCAGGTCGAGGCTGAGCTGGGCCGCGTTGCTGTAGGTGCAGAACGCGTCGGTCCGGCTGCCGTGGCGCAGGTCCAGCTCCGCGGAGCGCGTCAGGTGCCGCAGTGCCTCGTCGGGGCGGCCCAGGTGCATGCAGGCCTGGGCCAGGTCACCGTGGAGGCGGGCGGTGTCGACCGCGTCGGCCGGCCAGTCGGCGGCCAGTCGCAGACCCTCGGTCAGGTCCGCGTGCGCGGCCCGCGCGTCCCGCAGGCCGAACTGGATCCGGCCGCGCAGCCCGAGCGTGCGGGGCAGGTGCCAGGCGGGGCCGTGCGCCTTCAGCCGGTCGAGGAGGGCGTCGGTCTCCGTGACCGCGGCGGGCAGATCACCGGAGAGGGCGTAGGTACTGGCCCGCAGCATGAGCGCGCCGGAGACCTGTCCGGCGATGTCGTGCCGGGTGGCGAAGTCGAGCAGCAGGTCCACCTCGGCGAAGACCGGCGCGACGTGCTCCTCGTTCCCCGACGTCTGCAGACGCAGGCCGAGCGCCGTCGCCCGCAGCCGCAGCAGACGGGCCTCCAGGTACGGGGTGAGGCCGGGCGTGTCCTCGTGCAGACGGACGAGGGCCGCGTGGGCGGCGGTCAGTGCGTCGGCCTTCGCCTCGGCTCCGTCGGCACCCTCCGCCGGCGTCCCGCCCGCGGGGAGCAGGGCGCAGGCGCGGGCGAGCACCGCGTGACCCGGCGCTCCGGCCTCGTCGTACAGGCTCGCGGCCTCCTCGTGCAGGACGGCGGCCCTGCCGGACTCGTCCTTCTCGCCCGCCTGCCTCGCCTCGTCGACGAGCAGGTCCGCGCGCAGCCGTACGAGCGGTCCCACGGCCGGGTCGTCGGGGTGGGTATAGCCGGGGGCGGCGACGAGCGTACGCAGCCGGGCCCAGCAGGCCGCCGCGTCCGGATGTCCCTGCTCGTCCAACTCCCGTGCGCGGAGGATGAGTTCGGGCAGCGACTCGGGGACGGCGGTGGCGGCGCGGGGAGCGGGAGCGGTGGCCGGGGCGGCCGGGGCCACCTCGTCGAGGCCGCGGGTGCGCAGGGTCAGTTCCAGCCCGTCCAGGAGGGGGGCACGGTCGAGGCGGGCCCTGCGCCGGTCGGTTGCGGCCGTGGTTCCGTTGCGGGCGTCGAAGCGGGCGGCGAGGTCGTCGGCACGGCCCCGCACCTCGGCGCGCAGACCGGCCACCGTCCAGGTGCGGCCCGCGTATCCGGCGGCGGGCAGGGCGCCGTGGCCGAGGGTTTCGACGCGCTGGAGGAGGACCTCCACGCCGGTGAGGAAGCCGAGCTGGTCCAGCGGCGAGTCGACCTCGTCGAACAGGTTCCGGTTCTCGGCGAGGAGTTCCAGGCCGCGTGCCTCGTTGCCGGTCAGCGCGCAGAACTCCAGGTGCCGGCCGACCTCCCCGGACATCGAGGGGTTGCGGCGGCAGGCGCGGTAGCCGACGAGGTGCAGCTCGCGGGCCTGGTCGGTGCGGCCGGTGCGCAGCAGGGGAAGCAGCGCGTAGGAGATGGAGCGGGCGGGCTCCTCCTGGCAGGACTCCTTCCCGGCCAGGACGGGCTCCCAGGTGCCGAGCGCCCGCTCGTCGTCGCCCGCCGTGAGGTGGTACAGGGCGCGCTCGCAGATCTCGCAGGCCTCGCAGTCGCTGAGCCGGGTGCGGGTCCGTCCCGCCCACAGCTCGTAGGCGAGGTCGGTGTCCTCGCCGACGTGGGCGGCGAGCTGGTAGGCCTGTCCGTAGTAGGGCTGGAGACCGAGGCCGGCCTTCTCGTACCGGTCGCGCATCTCCGTCAGCCACTGGCGCAGGCTGGCCAGCGGAATCTCGGGCAGCTGGCGCAGGGCGTGGGCCACCCACTTGAACCGCCAGAACAGCGCGTGGCGCAGGCGCTCGTCGAAGAGGTCGGGCTGCTCGTCGAAGAGGGTGAGCAGGCGGGCGAAGACGACGGGCGACTTCCTCGGTTCGGAGCCGTAGTTGTACGCCTTCTGGAGTGCCAGCAGCGCGTGGACGAGCGGGACGGGCTCCGCGAACTGCTCGGCGGCCTCGGCCAGTTCCTCGGCCGCGACGGTGCGGGTACGGCCGTAGGGGCGCCGGTCGTTCTCCTGCAGCGCCTGGTACAGCTCGTCGGTGGTCTGGGGTGCGGTCGGCATCGTCGGCGGTCCTTAGCTGTCCTTGCGCAGGGCGTGGGCGAGAAGGTCGAGGAAGGAGCGGTTGATGAGGCTCGACTCGGCGGGCCTGAGCGGGCGCCGGGACAGCATCGCGGCCTGCCCGTAGAGGGCTTCGGCGCTGGTGCGGGCCAGTTCGGGTTCGTCGATGGCGACGGCGGTGCGGACCAGCGGGTTGAGCTGGTTGAGGATCAGCTGGGCCCGCGGGGCCTCCTGGCGCAGGTGGCCGAGGATGTCGCCCCACAGGCCGCCCTGCTGCTCGCGGGCGAGCCGGGACCGGGTGCGCTCGTGCCGGGCCTCGCGGCTGTCGAGGAGCAGGGCGGGGGCGGAGGCGGGCTGGAAGGTGCGCAGCGCGACATCGCAGTCGAAGACGGCGAGGGCGTCGCGGGCCAGGGCGAGGTAGGCCGCGGCGGCCAGTTCCGTCTCCCGGTCGACGGGGTCGAGGTGGGCGGTGAGCGTGGCCGGGTCGAGGTCGGCGACGCTGACCTCCGGCCTGATCTCGGGCAGCCGGTGCACCAGTTCACGGTCGTAGGTGTAGCCGCCGTTGACGACGCCCAGTCCGGCGGCCGAGGCGATCGCCGCGACCTGCCGGAACTCCTCCACGCTGGCGGTCACGAGCACGGTGCGGTGGGTGCGCGCGAACTCGTCCAGCGTGGCGTGCCCGTCGGTGGTCTCGAACGGCAGCCACGGCAGCAGCATCCGCAGGATCTCGTCGTCGTGCACCGCGAGCGACTTCACGGCCAGGTGGTGGGCGTGGAGGAAGCGGCCGAGCAGGTCCGGGTCGCTGGCGGCGGTCCGGGCGATCCACGCGCGCAGCCGTTCGGCGAGGGCGTCGCGTACGGCGGCGAGGGTGTCGTCCTCGTACAGGGACTCGCGGGACGCCGTCGGGCGCAGGCTCTCGGCGTCGACGACGCAGCGGACGAAGAACGCCCACTCGGGCAGGATCTCCTCGGCCTGCTCGGACAGCAGCATGCCCTTGACGTGCACGCGGTGGCCGTGGCGGCGGCCGGCCGGCACCGCCTCGGGCAGCACGCACGCGATGCCCTAGAGGCCCACGGCCGGCAGATCCAGCTCGATGGTGTCCAGCGGCGTGAACCCGAAGACGTCCTCGCCGTACGCGGCCAGCGCGCGGGCGCGTGCTCCCGGTGTGGGGTACGTACGCGCCCAGGGTGCCGGCTCGGGGTTGACGGACGCGCCTGCGCCGCCCGGGCCGCCTGTGCCGTCGTCGAAGGTCACCGGGTGGCGCAGCAGGGAGCCGAAGTGGCGGGCCAGCGCGTGCACCTGGGCGGGCCGGGTCCACTCGCCCGCGTCGGCGCGCGGGGTCAGGGTGACGGTGGTGCCGGGCCGGGGGCGGGCGGAGGCGGGCAGGGTGCGGACGGTGTATCTGCCGTCACCGCGTCCCCGCCACTCCACGACGGGGGCGTCGGGGGTGCGCGCGGAACGGCTCAGGACATGGATCTCGTCCGCCACCAGGAAGCAGGAGAGCAGACCGATGCCGAACTGGCCGATGAAGTCGGCGCGTTGCTCGGCGATCCGCTCGGCCCGCTTGCTGCTGCGGCCGATCGTGGCGAGGAAGGTGTGGACATCGGCTTCGGTGAGACCGACGCCGTCGTCCTCGACCCGTACGACCGAGCCGTCGGCGTACAGGCGGATACCGAAGGCGCCCGCGGGGGCGCCCGGTTCGTGGCCGTGGCGTGCGGTCAGCGCGTCCACCGCGTTCTGCAGGAGTTCGCGCAGGTAGACGCGGGGGCTGGAGTAGAGGTGGTGGGACAGGAGGTCGACAAGGCCGCGCAGATCCACCTGGAAGGTGCGGTCGGCGCCGGCCGGGCTCAACGGGGTTTCGGGCAGAGTCATCGGGCAGTCCGGGGTGAGGTGAGCGACGAGCGTCGGACGGGGTGACGGAATGGCGGGATGGCGGGCTCAGGCGTTGCGCCGGGCGCGGGCGTACATCTCTTCCGGCTTCGCCATGTACCTCCAGGGCCACTCGGTGTAGGCGCCTCGGAGTTCGCGGAAGACGCGCGGCAGCACGAGGCGCTCGGAGGCCAGGGACAAGGCCATCGCGAAGATGTTGAAGTCCTCCTGCCAGCCCGGCCGACGCACATAGGCGGGGTGGAGGATGCTGTGCTCGGCCGCCTCCAGCAACTCGTCCTGGATCTCCGGCTTGATGAGGCAGTTCTTGCTGTCCGACTCGACCCAGTCCTCGATGTGCGCGACGGCGATCACGCAGCCGAGGCGATGACCCTCGGGCGCCTTGGTGAACGCCTCTCGGGCGAACGCCAGGGCCTCGCCGGGCTCGCCGCCCCAGCGGGGCTGCAACTGCGACACCCACTCGATGTGGGTCTCCAGGTCCAGCGGGTCGCGGCGCAGGGCGGCGTCACGCCGGGTCTCGTTGACCGCGGGGCCCAGCGACATGCCGCGGCCTGAGGTGAGCAGCCGGCGCCAGGGCGTGACCCATTCCGGCCGCAACTCGGCGGCCTCGAGCAGCTGCTCCTCGGCGATGTCGAGCCGCTCGTGGAAGACCCGCCACTGCTCCGGGGTGACGTCCACGGCACGCGCGCGGGTGCGCGCCTCCCAGCCCCAGTGGATGTGGCGCGCCCCCGATATCAGCAGGGCCGTCGCCCGGTGCTCCTTGTCCTCCTCGACGGCCCGTCCGATCCAGTCCTGCACACCGTCCAGGTCGGCCAGTTCACCGAGGACCTGGTGGTCGCGGCCGAGATCGAAGGGGGCCAGCGCCGCCTTGACCGACGGCCAGTCACCCGCGCCGGCCGCCTCCACCAGTGCGAGCACCCGCGCGTCTCCGAGCGCGCGCAGCGTGTACATCCCGTTCTTCGGCCTGCGCGGGGCGGGCAGCGCGTGCGGATCCGCCGCCGGTCTCTCCCCACCCCTGCCGAACAGTCTGCCGAACATGCCGCGCCCTCCCCAGGTTCCGCGTGATCGTCCGGTGCAGCATAAGCGGCCCCACCGACACCGCTTCCACAGGGTTTCCACCGGCGCTTCACGGCTCCGGGCGCCGAAGCCCGAGGCACGGCCCGTTACCCCCGGAGCCGGCCGGGCGCGCCGCCGAACTGGCCGGTCTCGGCTTCTTCCGCGGCCAGTTGCAGCGTGCCGCGGTGCGAGGGAGGTGTCCTCCTCATGGCTGGAGTTGCTCAGGCCCCGCCGAGCGGGCGGGGCCCCGGCCGGGCCGGTCAGCCTTCCCAGCCGCCGAACAGGCCCGCGCTCAGCTGCGCGTCGCAGATGTTGTAGCCGCCGGCCGCGTGACCCTGCTTCGTCTTGCCGTCCACCGTCACCGAGCAGTGGATGTCGCCGGAGCCCTGCAGCTGGGCATTGACCTGGTAGTACATGGCGTCGTTGTTGAGGGGCAGCGTGGCGGTGAACCCGCCGTTCTTCCAGTGTCCCTGGCGGTTGTCGGTGTCCGAGCCGTAGCTGATGTCCAGCGGACCGAGCGCGCCGCTGGGCGCCTTGCCCCACACCTTGAAGACGACGACCTTCTTGCCGCTGTCCTCCTTCTTCGCGCTGGTCTTCGGCTTGTCACCGGCCTTGTCGGCGGCGGGCTTCCCGGCCTTGGACGCGGTGGCCGACGGCTTGGAGCCGGCGGCGCTGCCGGACTTGCCGGAGTCGTCTCCGCTGCCGCCGGCGGCACTGATGATGCCGCCCAGGACGAACAGGGCTACGACGCCGAGACAGCCGAAGCCGACGATCCTTCCCGCCTTCGACTTCTTCGGAGGCTGGGGCTGCTGCGGCGGGGTGCCGTAACCCGGCTGCTGCGGGCCGCCCCAACCGGGCTGCTGGGGCTGCGGGTACTGCTGCTGGTTCATGATCCCCCCAGGGGTTGCGCTGTGTCTTGCGCGTGTGTGACCGGTGAAAGATCCGTGAGGTTGTCTCGAATCGGCGAGAGTCACCCGATCGTGTTCAAACGTGCCTCTGCGGCAAACGGGCGGCTGCGGTGGAGGGGAGGAACCGCGGCGGCCGGACACCGCGCCGGGGAGGCGCCCGTCCGGGCGGCTCCGGCGCGCACGTGACGCCGGCACGCTGCTCCGCGACCGGTCCGGCGGGCCCGCCCGCCCCTCGTGGCCAGGGCGAGGCGCACGCGGACACACGGGCCCCACCGGCGGTTCACTCGCTCACCCCGGCAGCCCCACAAGACCTGCATTGGCATGGCCTTGACCAGCGGAAGACGGCAGCCGCATGGTGAAACCACCTGGCCCGCAGCTGATCTGACCTGCAGTTTGTCAAGGCTGTTTTTTCGTCATGCGGCCCTTCCGAATCGCCTCAAACCGCACGGAGGCTTGATGCACCACAGCGAGATACCCCCCGGATCCCTGGTGATCCACCGCCACAAACCGAGAGGCGGCATGCGGCGGACGGCGGCCGCCGTCACCGCGCTGCTCACACTCGCCGTCACCGCCCTCACCGCCGACCTGGCCACCGGTGCACAGGCCGCCGCTCTCTCGTCCGCCCCGCGCGCTACCACCTCCGCGGGTACGACGGGCTTCGGCTGCGCCCACCCCTCGCACGCGGGACAGGTCCGCTGTTTCGGTGCCTTGAAGGCCCACCGCACGCCCTCGGGCCGCATGTCGCCGTTCACCAGCGGATCCCCGACCACAGCGGGCTACGTACCGTCCGATCTGCGCTCCGCCTACAAACTGGGCGGCACCTCGGGATCCGGCCGGACGGTGGCCATCGTCGACGCCATGGACGACCCGAACGCCGAGGCCGACCTGGCCGCTTACCGCAGGGCCTACGGCCTGCCGTCGTGCACCACCGCCAACGGCTGCTTCCACAAGGTGAACCAGAGCGGCCACGCGTCGCCGCTGCCGTCCGGTGACCACGGATGGGCCGAGGAGATCAGCCTCGACCTCGACATGGTCTCGGCCGCCTGCCCCGGCTGCCACATCCTCCTGGTCGAGGCGAAGTCGGCGAACGTCCCGGATCTCATGGCGGCCGAGGACACGGCCGCCACCACACCGGGCGTCGTCTCCGTGTCCAACAGCTGGGGCGGGACGGAGGACAACACCATCACCTCCTTCGACTCGCACTTCCACCACCCCGGCGTCGCGATCACAGCGAGTTCGGGTGACTCCGGTTACGGCGTCTCCTGGCCGGCCTCCTCCCCGTACGTCACCGCCGTGGGCGGCACCTCGCTGAGCAAGGCGTCCACCGCGCGCGGCTGGACCGAGACCGCCTGGAGCGGCGCGGGCTCCGGCTGCTCGGCGTACGAGGCCAAGCCGTCCTGGCAGCACGACTCCCGATGCGCCGGGCGCACCGTCGCCGACGTGGCCGCGGTCGCCGACCCCAACACCGGGGTGGCGGTCTACGACACGTACAACAACTGCGGCGGCGGAATGCTGTGCGACACCGAGCTGCAACTCGGCCTCGCGCAGGGTGCCGACGGATGGGTCGAGGTCGGCGGCACCAGCGTCTCCTCGCCGATCATCGCGAGCGTCTACGCACTGGCCGGAAACACCGCCCAGGTCGTGGGCGGCTCGTATCCGTACGGCCACCGGTCGGCGCTCAACGACGTCACCTCGGGCAGCAACGGCTCCTGCGGCGGCACTTACCTGTGCACCGCGGGTCCGGGATACGACGGACCGACCGGCCTCGGCACACCCAACGGCACCGGCGCCTTCTGACGGAGGCGCTGTCGGCGGGCAGGGGCCGGCCCGCGTCGCGCACTGCCGCGGCGTGGGCCGGCCCTTGCCTCGTCCCTGCCCTCACCGCTTCACCGCGATGGGACCCGCGCCGAGCCACCCGAAGCGACACCGCGGTTAGCCCGCGGGAATGATTCACCGGTGCCGCAGGGTGAACCGTGCACACTGGCCCCGCGTCGACGGCAGGCCCCGGCGCTCGGCCGTTAGCGTCGGCTCCTGTGCCGCTCAGCTACGCGTTCGTGAACCTCAAACCCGGCGTGGGAAAGACGACCAGCGCCGTCTGGCTGGCCCACGCGCTGCACGCGGCGGGCCTGTCACCGTTGCTGGTGGACTGCGACCCCGCCTCTTCCGCGCTGCGCTGGAGCGAACTGGCCGGCGGCTTCCCGTTCCCCGTGCTGGCCCTTCCCGTGGGCGACGTACACCGGCGGGTGAACGACTTCCTCGACGGCCGAGGGGCAGTGGTGTTCGACGCCCCCCAGTTGGAGGACCACGCCCACATCGCCCGGGGCGTCATGCGGTACGCGAGCGAGTGGATCGTGCCGGTGACCCCGGCCCCGATCGAGCTGGACCGCATGGCCCCCATCGACCGCGAGATGGATGACATGCAGTCCCTGCGCTCCCAGCCGGCCCGCGCCGCGGTCCTGCTGAACCGCACGAACCGTCCCGAGGCCACGCGTACCGGCCCCGACGCCGACGCCCGTGAAGCCCTCACCGAGCGGGGCTTCGACGTGTTGCTCACGCATGTCCCGCGGCTCGACCTGTACTCCCAGTCCTTCGGCAGCCCCATCGAGGTGAAGGGCACGGCGTACATGGACCTCGCCGAGGAGCTCATCAACCGTCAGGAAAGGGTATGAACCAGCGCAAGGACGCCTATCGGGCCGCACTGCAACGTCGGCCGGAGACCACAGCCGCCCCCGCTTCCGCTCCCACCCGAGTCACTCGGCTGGATACCCGCTACGTCAAGGTGACCGTCGAACTGGACCTCGCCTTCGCGCGTGACCTCACCGGCTGGGCCGGACAGCCGCTGTCCGCACTCATGCGCGCCGGCGAGGCAGTCCTACGGCCCCTGAGGCAGGCCCGGTAAGCCGGCCTTCCGCTGCCACGGTGTGACACCAGGCCCCCGACGTACTGGAATCACACCTGGTCAATGACCATCTCTTACGCATGGTCAGGTTATCTTTTCAGCGGTCAAGAGCCACATGCTTCAGCTTTGGGGGACGGCGCGATGAAGCGGCGCATGAAACGGGGCACGCTCTGCGCGGCGGTGACGGGGGCCGTGGTGGCGGCCCTGGCCATAGGTGGCTGCAGCGCGAGCGGCGGCAGTGGGACGCGTCGAGCCGCTCTCGCCTCGCCGCCCGCCGCGACGGGCGGCACGACCGCGCCGCGCGCCGCCGACGCCACGGCCTGGCACAAGTGGGGCCTGACACCGCTGCCCGCTGCCCCGCGGCCTCCGGCCGACAAGCCGGTCAAGCTCTCCGCCACCGGACCGGTTCCGGTCCTCACCCACATACCGACCTCCCAGAAGGTCGTGTTCATCACCGTCGACGACGGGCAGGAGAAGGATCCCCGGTTCATCGAGATGATGCGGGACCTGAAGGTTCCGATCACGATGTTCCTGATGAACGACGCCATCAAGTCGGACTACGGCTACTTCCGGCAGTTGCAGGCGCTGGGCGACCACATCGAGAACCACACCCTGCACCACCCCGTGATGAGCACTCTCCCGCCGGCCCGCCAGAAGGCAGAAGTGTGCGGCGACCAGAAGCTCCTCACCAAGGAGTACGGCACCGCGCCGCTGCTGTTCCGCCCGCCCTACGGCGCGTACAACACCGGCACCAGGACCGCGGTCGCGGAGTGCGGCCCCCGGGCGATCGTCTGGTGGCGGGAGTCCATGCAGAGCCGCAACATCCAGTACCAGGTTCCCGGCGGGAAGCTGCACTCGGGCGACATCATCCTGGCCCACTTCCGCGGCCCCTCGGAGCTCAAGGGCACCACGATGACGCAGATGTTCGCCAGCCTGCTCAAGCGGATACAGGAGCAGGGGTTCGCCGTGGCACGCCTGGAGGACTACATCCAGCCACCGGCCGCATCCACGGGGTGAACCGACGGCCGGCGACACGGTCGCGCGGCACAAGGTCACCGCGCTCCCACCTGCTGAACCGGACTTCCGTCAGTCGCGGGGGCGGAGGCTGGCTTCTTCGAGGTCGAGTTCGTGCTGGATCCGGCGCCGGGTGGCGTTGCTGATCTTGTTCGCTTCGTAGAGGTGCTGGAGCTCAGCCGCCTCGATGGCGATGAGTGTCCGGCGGATCTCGCGATAGGCGTCGGCGGGACGGGCGTCCGGATCACTGTAGTGGGCGTCTTCCACCTGGTGGATGCGCGCCTCCAGATGACGACGGGCCTGCTTCAGCGCGGCCTGCGCGGCGGCACCCAGCTCGGCGAGCTCATCCGGGTCGCCGATCTGCTTGAGCTCTTCGAGAGCGGCATGGGCGATGTGCCGGCGGGTCCGCGCCTCCTCACGAGCGGTGTGCTCCGGTTCCAGAGCGATGCCCGAGCGGCGGACGACAGGGGCCAGGGTGAAACCCTGGAAGACGAGAGTGAGCGCGACGGTCCCGGTGGTGAGCGTGAGGATGAGTGCCCGGTGCGGCAGCGGCGCCCCGGTGTCGGTGACCAGGGGGATGGAGAGCGCGGCCGCCAGTGGCATGACACCTCGGGTGCCCGCCCAGGACAGGACGGCCGGCACGCGCCAGGAGAGCGGGCTGTCGCCCATCCCGTGCCGGTGATGGATCAGGGCGGACAGCGGGAAGATCCACAGCAGCCGGATCGCCAGCAGGGTGAAGGCGATCACCGGCACCCACAGCGGCCAGCCGTGCTCGTCGCGCGCGAGATGGCGGACGACCGACGGAAGCTCGAGGCCGATCAGGGCGAAGACGACGCTCTCCAGCAGGAAGGCCACGGTGTCGTAGACGGCGTGGACCTGGAGGCGGATGGAGGCATTGCTGAGCTTGTGGCCGGTGCTGCCGAGGACGACCCCGGACACGATGACGGCGGTCACGCCGGAGGTGTGCGCCTCCTCCGCGACGACGTAAGAGGCGTAGGGAGTGACCAGTGCGATGACGGTCTCCAGCATGGGGTCGTCGGTCCGTCTGCGGATCAAGGTCACCACCGCGGCGACCGCCGCGCCCACCAGGACTCCTCCGCCCGCGAGAACCAGGAACTGCAGGGCGGTCCCGGACACGCTGATGGCGCTGCCGGTGACCGCGGTGACCACGGCGACCTTGTACAGGACCAGCGACGTGGCGTCGTTGAACAGGCTTTCCGCCTGCACCAGGGCCTGCACGCGCGGGGGGAGGGCCAGGCGCCGGCCCAGCGCGGTGACGGCCACGGGGTCGGTGCTGGCCAGGACGGAGCCGAGGATCAGCGCGGTCGCGGCGGTGAGCGGGGTGAGCGCGGCGGCCACGTACGCGACGCCGACGGCCGAGGCGACGACCAGACCGAAGACCAGTCCGCTCACCGGCCTCCACACGGTGCGCAGGTCGCGGAGGGAGATCTCCCCGGCCGAGGCGTAGAGCAGTGGAGGCAGCACCAGCACGTTGATCACTTGGGGCGGCAGACGCACCTCGGGAACCCAGGGCATCAGACCCACGACCAGACCGGCGATCACGAGGAGTGACGGAGCGGGCAGGCTCCAGCGCCGGGCACCGGTCGCCACCGCGGTGGCCAGGACCACGAGCAGCAGGACAACGGTCAGGCCGGTCATAGAGCGTCCCCAGTGGGTCGACGATCACTGTTCCTGGGCCGTGGGGCGGAGCATGATCTCGTTGATCGCGGCTCGCACCGCGACCCACCGGCGCGGTGCCGCCTGTTCTTCGAAGCTTGCACCACGTGGTCCAAGACCGCCTCCGCACGCTCACCGAACCCGGCTGCGACCGGCCGGCGACAGGCGAGGTCACGTTTCGGTATCCCCGCGCACACCCCTAGGCCGTACCGACTGGTCGGTACTAGCCTCTGCGCACATCGTCCCCGTCCGGACACTGAGACCCCGGGGTTCGGCCCACTGGCCGAACAGTGCTCGTGCCGCCGCACCCCAAGGCGTGCACTGTCCGCATCCACCGCACCGGGCCCATGGGCCCGACCCAGGAGCCGCCGCATGACTGCCGTGCCCGCTTCGCCCGACGACACGAATCTCAGACCGACCGACACCGACACCAGCACGGACACCGACACCGATACCGACGCCGACACCAGCACAGACACCGACACCGACGCCGACGCCGACGCCGACACCAGCACGGATACCGGCACCAGCACGGACACCGGCGCCGGCACGCCGGAAACCCCCCACGGCGCCGCCCTGTTGTGGCGCCGCGAGTTGAACCACTACCCCGTCACCTCACGCCGGATGGCGTACCTGGCGATCGTGGTGCTGACCACCGTGGTCCTGTACTACGCGCTCTACGTGCAGTACGCGGTCGCCACATCGATCATCACGCACTTCCACATGACCTACAGCTACTTCGTGTGGGTCAGCGTCATCGGCAACGCGGTCGGCGCCTTCGCCTCGCTCGTGGCGGGCCTCGCCGACCGCTGGGGCCGCGCCAACATGGTGGTCTACGGGCTCCTCATCGCCGCCCTGCTCAGCCTCGTCGGCCTGCCCAACGCCCCGGACAAGGCCACCTACCTGGCGCTCTTCGCCTGCCTCAGCTTCATCGAAGGCATCGTGCTGGTGGCCACGCCGGCCCTGATCCGGGACTTCTCCCCCCAGCTCGGCCGAGCCACCGCGATGGGCTACTGGACCATGGGCCCGGTGATCGGGAGCCTGGTGGTCACCGTCGTCACCAGCAGCACCCTGTCCTTCGCCGGCTGGCAGGACGAGCTGCGCTACTCCGGCTGGGCCGGGCTTGCCGTCTTCGTGCTGGCGCTGCTGGGGCTGCGCGAGCTGTCGCCCCGGCTGCGGGACCAGATCATGGTCAGCCTCCGCGACCGTGCTCTCGTCGAAGCGCGGGCCAAGGGCACCCGTGCGACGACGGCGGCCACGGGCCACTGGCGGCAGATGCTGCGGCTGGACGTCGTCGGCTCGGCCACCGCTGTCAGCCTCTTCCTCCTGCTCTACTTCGGCGCTGTGGGCAACTTCGTCGTCTATTTCGCCGCCACCTTCGGCTACAGCGAGCAGCGCACCAACGGGCTGGCCAACTGGTACTGGGCGGCCAACGCGCTGGCACTGGTGGCGGCGGGGCTGCTCTCCGACCGGCTGAAGGTGCGCAAGCCGTTCATGCTCCTCGGAGCCATCGGCTCGATCGCGGTCACCGCGCTCTTCGCCCTGCACGCCACGGAGCCGCGCACCGGTTACTACACCTTCGCCGCACTGTTCGTCGCCATCGGTGTGCTCACCGGCGTCACCTACGCACCGTGGATGGCGAGCTTCACCGAGACCGTGGAGAAGCACAACCCGGCCGCCACGGCGACCGGTCTGGCCGTATGGGGATGGATCATCCGGGCGGTGGTGGCGATCTCCACGGCGTTCGTCCCGGTCGTGGTGACGTCGGCCACGCCACTGGTCGAGCACGGCGCCCAGGTGAAGGCCGCGAGCGTCCAGGCCGCGCCCGCGCTGGCCATCATCGACGCGCATCCGCGGCTGTTCGCCGAGCTCAAGGCGTACCCACCGAACGCGGTCCCGCCGGCCCTGGCGGCCCAGGCGGCACACGAGGTCGGGGCCGCCGGTCTGGCGACCGTGCACAAGGCCCAGCCGCAGTTGGCGGTGCTGCAGCGCTACGGATCCCAGGTGCAGAGCGCCTCGGCCCAGGGCCCCGGACAGTGGCGCACCTGGTGGCTGATCTGTGTCGCCGGGCAAGTGCTGTTCCTGCCGTTCATCTTCGTCATGGCCGGCCGCTGGAGCCCGCGCAGAGCCCGCGAGGAGGCGGCGGAACACCAGCGCGCCGTGGATCGTGAACTGGCGGCCCTCGCCGAGGAGGGCGACTGATCCCAGGGCCACTCTGCGGCCCGGGTGGGCAGCCCTTGCGCTGCCCACCCGGGCGCCTCGGTGTCCGAGCGGATTCGTTCTCCGGCGTCCCGGTCCTGATCCGTACGGCGACTCCGGTCACCAGGCCCTTCCGGCCGGCCGGGCGGCCTGCGGCGGGGCCGATGCCCTCGCCGGGGTGTCGTCGGCATCGCGGCGCGGGCGCTCGTCCGGAGCGCGGTCGGCCGCCTCGGCCGCCGCGCCGAAGAAATCACCGCCCTTGCGCTTGGAGTCGTCCGTGCCCCACGCGCGGTCCCCGCGTGCCGGCACCTTCCGCAGATGCGGGATGTGCTTGGCGCAGTGGATGTACGCCTCCTCCACAGTGACCTCCACCCACAGCCGGGCCCGGCGGCCGGGCACGGGCTCGACCGGCAGGTCCGGACGTTCCCGGCGCATCTCCTCGTCGGAGAGGACACGGGCCCGGCCGTTGACGTGGAGGCCGATCCGGTCCTGGAGGAAGTCGATCATGAGAATGCCGACGTGCGGGTTCTCCTGGATGTTGCCGAGGCTGGCGAGGACGCCGTTGCCGCGGTACTCGGGGTAGGCCAGCGTCCTGTCGTCGAAGACCCGGACGAAGCCGGGAGGACCGGCCCGGAAGGTGTTGTCACACTCCCCGTGACGGTCCGAGGTGGCGAGGAAGAACATCTCCTGCCGCGCCGCGAACTCCCGCATCCGCGGGTTGAGCCGGTCGAGCACCTGCTCGTCGTAGAACTTCGCGGCACGGGCCGTGGTGCCCATGCGCTCCTGGAGCCGGTGCTCGCCGTCACTGCCCGGGCGGCCGGGGCGGGAGGGGGGCCGGACGCTGCGGGCATCCGGTACGTGGACCCGCTGGTGCTGGATCGGAGCGGCGTCGCCGCCCTGGACCAGGCCGGCGACTTCGGTACCGGTTGCGGCCGCCCCTTCGCCGTCCTGCCGGGCCTGCCCGGCTTGCGGCGGCCTCGTGTCCACTCCCGGGGGCGCGGCGGCCCTTCCCCCGGGATCCGGCTCCGTGTTCCGGTCCCGGCCGGGGTGCCCGTCCGGGTTGAGGTGAGCGTCCACGTTCCTCTGTGTCTCCTTCAGGCGCTGGTGCCGTGGCCGGAAGTTCGGAAGGGCAGGGTCACGGGTGGCCGCCGGCAGGCTCCCGGTTCGCCCGGTGAGCAGCCTGTCTCCATGCCACCTCCGCGGGCAGACAGCCGGAAGTCCGAGCCGCATGGGCGGAGTTCGCGCACCGGCTGACGCAACCTCGGGGTTCAACGCGCACGACCGCCTGGCCGAGCCGGTCTCAGACCATACCCGGCCGGGGTGGACGTACAAGGGGCCGCTCCCCGACGCATCCGCAAACACCCGATTCATGGGGCACTGTCCGCGGCCTGGAAGATCACGGTTCCGGGCGGTCGGTCGCGAATCGCCGTAATCGCCTCTGCAGGCTCCGTACGGCACGCTCGATCCCGGCGTCGCGGTCGACGAGCGAGCCCGGCGGCGTCGACGTCCGCGCGGCGCCGAAGCGGCATTCCGGCGGCCGGAGGCGGGTGCCGGTGTTCCGCGCCGGTTCCTCCTGGTACCAGCCGCTCCAGCTACTCCCCCAGCACCAGCCGCTCCAGTGCCACCCGCGCCCGTGCGTCGGACCGTGCACGGGCCGCGACCGCGACCGCGAGCTCCCGCACCCACTCGTCGAGCGCCACCGAGCGCCGCGAGAGCACCACGCCGCGGACCTCCTCGCACACCTCGCCCTTGGGCTGCCCGCCCCTCAGGTCGAGCACCAGGCGCTGCTCTCCGAGGAGGACCTCGACCCGGTCGACGCGGCCGTCGCGCCCGGACAGCCGGTCGGCCATGCTCCGTCTGCGCTCGATGACGACGGCACCCGGCGGCAGCGCCTCCGCGAGTGTCCCGCTGAGCACCTGGGCGTAGACGTTCAGGTCGGCGGCGTCCCTGCGCAGCGCGGCCGTCAGCAGGTCGATGGAGTCCGGTTCCCCGGCGGGTTCGAAGGGGGCCGGGTCGTGTGGCGAGGTCATCGCGGGGCCTCTCGTGGGTGTGCCGTTCCTGCGGGTCTGCTGGGCCGGGCGTTCAGCCGTCCAGGCTGAGCACCATCGTCGGGCGCTCGATGACGTGGTCCTCGCGCAGCGGCCGTACGGCCGTGCCGATCGCGAAGAACTCCGTGGTGTGACCGCCCCAGCGGTGGTTGTGCGCATTGAGCTGCACGCCGACGACGCCCTCCGCGCGCAGTTCCTCCGCCTCGTGCTGCATCCGCGCCATCGCCAGCTCCCGGGCGTCGTACAGCGCTTGCGTGAACTGCTCGATCTCCACGTTCTTGCCGATGTTGGAGAACATCTGCCCCATCTTCTGGTGCGCTATGTGGTAGACGCAGGTGCCCATCACCATGCCCAGGGGGGCGTAGCCGGCGCGGATGAGCGTCCAGAAGTCCTGACCGTTGAGGTCCGAGGTGAACGGCTGCCCCTTGAGGTTGCGCCAGCTGCCGCCGCCCGCGCCCGGCGCCGGGTGATCGGCCTTGACGGCCGTACCGATCGCGATGAACTCGGCGATGTCGCTGCCGAATTCGCGCGCCTCGACGCTCAGCCGCACACCGACGATGCCGTCCGCGCCCAGCTGGGCCGCCTCCGCCTCCATGCGGGTCATCGCCAGCTCACGGGCGTGGTACATCGCCTGGCTGAGCGTCGTCAGCTCCTGGTTCTTGCCCCAGCGGCCCAGCTGGACGCCCACGTGGTAGATCGAGCTGCCCAGGACGAGGCCGATGGGCCGGAACCCCGCCTCGCGCACCAGCAGGAACTCGTTGACCGACAGGTCGCTGGTGAAGATCGAACCGGGCCTGCCCGGCTGCAGCTCGGCCAGCCGCCGCATCGCGTCGGCCGGCACCCCCTGCGCGGCGGACATGCCGTGGGGAGTGCCGTCGGCGGGGTTGAAGACGTTCATGAACGGGTTCCCCTCATCGCGTATCGGTGGCGGTACGGCGCATGGTCCGCCGGCGTCGTTCCGGGTCGAGCGGCATCACGGTGAGCGTGCGGGGCGGCGCCTTTCGTGCCGCGAAGCGGGCGACGGTGGTACCGAGCAGCGTCGCCTCGGCCACGTGGTCCGTCTGGTCGTCGTTGCTCCTGCGCATGCACGACTCGCCCCAGACGCGCAGGCGGCCCCCGGAGAGGATCACGCCGTCGCCGCCCCGCCGCCCCGTCTGCGCCGACAGGTGCGCACGGGCGTCGGAGCGCACCGCCTGAACGAGCTCGGTCCAGCCGCCGACCTCGGTGTTCCGCCACGAGCGCGTCTGTGCCCGGGTGCCGTAGTCGTCGTGGCGTACGCCTACGGACATCCCGTACAGCAGTTCCACCGGGACCCATCCCGCGGTGACCAGCTTCGCGAACCCCTGGCCGTCGAGGTGGCAGGTGAACGGCTGTGGGGCCCGTACCGTCCCGGCCGCGCGCACCGCGGTTCCGATCACCTTGAACTCCAGGCAGTGGGGCTGCGCCACGAAGGGCGCCACGGTCAACTGCGCCGCGACGACGCCGTCGCCGCCGAGAGCCGAGCACTCGGCGGTCATCCGGTCGAGCGCCGAGCGACGCGCCCGGTCGAGCACCTCGACGAGCCCGGCGGACGGCGCGCCGCGTCCGGAGAGCGCTATGGGCGCCGGGGCGCCGCTGAAGGCGAACCGCACGCCCCCGTAGAGACAGTCGTGATAGCCCCAGTACCGGCCGCTGCGCGCCACGTGGTAGACGGCCGAGCCCATGACCTGGCCCACCGGCTCGAACCCCACGGCGCGCAGCGCGGCGAACTCACCGGTGGACAGCGCCGAGGACCACGTCCCGCTGCCCCGCACCTCCGCGATGCGCGCGGCTGCCACCGGGGGCAGCCCCGCCCCCGTCCAATCCCCGCCCATGGACACCAACTCCCCGCTTCGTGCCCCGCCCGAGGGCACAGCGGCCCGAGTCTATGCCCGGGCGCAGGACCGATCCGAGTGAGGTCGGCACCCGTCCTCGGCCGAACCGCCGAGGGTGGTGGTCAGTTGACCTCCCGGTCCAGGCCGGACCAGTACGGCCGGCGGAGCTTGAACTTCTGGATCTTGCCGGTGGCCGTACGGGGGATGGCATCGCGGAACTCGACACTCGTCGGCGCCTTGTAGCCCGCCAAGCGCTGCTTGCAGTGGGCGATGATGTCGGCCTCGGTCGCCGTGGCTCCCTCGGCGAGCACCACGAGGGCCTTGACCGTCTCGCCCCACTTCTCGTCCGGCACCCCGATGACGGCGACCTCGGCGACCGCCGGGTGGCTGAAGACGGCGTCCTCCACCTCGATGGACGACACGTTCTCGCCGCCTGTGATGATCACGTCCTTCTTCCGGTCGGAGATCGTCAGGTGACCGTCGGACTCGTCGATCGTGCCTCCGTCGCCGGTGTGGAACCATCCGCCTTCCAGAGCCACGGCGGTCTCCTGCGGCTTCTCCCAGTAGCCGTCCAGCACGACGTTCGACCGGGCCAGGACCTCGCCGGTCCCGGAGACCTTCAGCCTGACCCCGAGCGCGGGCAGGCCGGCACGGGACAGCTTGCGCGCCCGCTCCTCAGCGGGCAGTCCCGCGTCCGCCGGCCTGGACCGATTGAACGTGAGCAGCGGGGACGTCTCGGTCAGGCCGTAGATCTGCGTGAACTCCCAGCCCAGTTCCTCCCCCACCCGCTGGATCAGCGTGCTCGGCGGCGGCGCCCCCGCGCACACGATCCGCACCCGGTCACGGCCGGGGATCTCACCCTCCCATGAAGCCGCCGCGTCCAGCACCGCCTTCCACACCGCCGGCGCACCGCACATGAGCGTCACGCCGTGCCGGTCGACCCGGCGCAGGATCTCGGCGCCGTCGACCTTGCGCAACACCACCTGCTTCACGCCCAGTCCGGCCATCACGTAGGGCATGCCCCAGCCGTTGCAGTGGAACATCGGCAGCGTGTGCATGTACACATCGCGCTCCCACGCCCTGGTGTGCAGCCCGAAGGTCATCCCGTTCACCCAGATGTTGCGGTGGGTCAGCTGCACCCCCTTCGGGCGGGCGGTGGTCCCCGACGTGTAGTTGATCGTCGCGGTGGCGTCCTCGTCCGGGTCCGACCACGGGCGGGGGGCCACGCCGAACCGCATCAGCTCGGTCTCCGTCTGCTCCCCGAGCACGAACCGGTGACGCGCCTTGACCCCGGACAGCGCCTCGTCCAGCTCCGGGTCGACGAGCAGCACCGACGAACCGCTCTGCCGCACCACGTACTCGACCTCCTCGGGCCCCAGGCGGAAGTTGACCGGCACGCAGATCCGACCGCTCATCGGCACCGCGAACAGCAGCTCCAGCAGCCGTGCGGAGTTGTGGCTGACCACCGCCACCCGCTCACCCTCACCCACGCCCAGCGCATCCAGCCCCGCCTGCCAGGCGCGCACCCGCTCGGCCAGCCGCCCGTACGTCGCCTCCGGTACCGGCGGTCCTGGCTGATCCGGCTCGTCCACCACACCGGTGTCGGAGGCGAAACCCCACTCGGCCCGCTCGAGAAAGTCGGCGACCGTCATCGGAACACGCATAGCTCACTCTCCTGCGTCCGGAACGACTACGTCACGGGAACCCCCGTGCTTGCCGGTGGTCTACCCCGCCGGGCGCTGTCCGCTCGTGCCGGCCGTGCCACCGCGCACGCCCGCCGCGTCGAGCAGATGGCCGGCCACGGTGCGCGCGCCGTCGTCGCCGACGAGCACGGTGTAGTGGTTGACGCCGGGCACCCGGTGCGTCGCCGGCCGGGCGGGGTCGAGGCCGGCGGCGGCCAGCCGCTGCTCGTCGTACAGTCCCTGTGGCTCGTCCATCAGGCCCCGGTCGGCCCACAGAAGCCGGGCGGGCAGCTTCAGGTGACGTACCGCGGTCAGCACCTCCGGATCGCACAGTACCTGTGTGCCGTCGACGCGCACAGCGTCGCGGACGCAGGACGAGCGCAGTCGCGGTTCCGCGCCGACGAGGTCGCGTTGGATGTAGGCGTCCACCCACGGCGACCACGAGCCGGAGAAGGCCGGATGATCCCGCCAGTAGTCACGGTATGCCTGCCGGTCGGGGAAGGTCATGGCCAGCCGGCGCACCGGATGCCGTCGCGGACGGCCTCCGCGTCGTCCGCGCACACGACGCCGGTGTCAGCCGCGGGCCGCACCGTGAGCGCGGTTGACGGCCGCCATGACCGCCTGCACGGAGGCGGTCAGGATGGAGGTGTCCCAGCCCGCGCCCCACACGTCCTGGCCCGCGGTGCGGCAGTGGGCGTAGGCGGCCGCCGGGGCGTCCGGCCCGGTGGCGGTGGCGTGCTCGCTGCAGGTGAGGATGTCCACCGTGACACCGGCCTGCGCCAGGGCGTCGGTCAGCGCGGCGAGCGGACCGTTCCCGGTACCTCGCACGGGAGTCCGGCCGGCGTCGGAGACGACCGTCGTGGTGAACACGTGCTCCGCCCCGTTCCGCCGGGTGGTCCAGCTGTCCAGCAGGTAGGGCCCGTCGTCCGCGGGTGCGAGGTAGGCGGCGTGGAACAGCTTCCACAGTTCCTCGCCGGACAGTTCCCGGCCGGTGTCGTCGGTGACCCGCTGCACCGTGCGGTAGACGTCCGGTCGCATGGCCGGGGGCAGGTCGAGCCCGTGGCCGGTGTGCAGGAGGTGCGCGATGCCGCCCTTGCCGGACTGGGAGTTGACGCGGATCACTTCCTCGTAGGTGCGGCCGATGTCCGCCGGGTCGATCGGCAGGTACGGCACGTTCCACGGCGCCTCGGACGCGGGGAGGCCCAGGTCTTCGGCGTCCTGGGCGTGACGGACGAGTCCCTTGGAGATGGCGTCCTGGTGGGTTCCGGAGAAGGCGGTGTGCACCAGGTCCCCTGCGTACGGGTGGCGCACGTGGACCGGGACGCGGATGCACTCTTCGACGGTCCGGCGTACGGCGTCGATGTCGGAGAGGTCGATCATCGGGTTGACGCCCTGCGTGTAGAGGTTCAGCATCAGCGTGACCAGGTCCACGTTCCCGGTGCGTTCCCCGTTGCCGAACAGACAGCCTTCCACACGCTGGGCGCCGGCCAGCACAGCCAGTTCCGCGCAGGCGACGCCGGTGCCCCGGTCGTTGTGCGGGTGGACGGAGAGGATCACCGAGTCGCGGAGGTCCAGATGCCGGTCCATGTACTCGATCTGGTCCGCGTAGACGTTGGGGGTGGAGATCTCCACCGTCGCCGGGAGGTTGATCACCACGGGGCGGTCCGGGGAGGCGCCCCACAGGCCGATGACGCTGTTGCACACGTCGAGAGCGAAGTCCGGCTCGGTGAGGTTGAAGACCTCCGGGGAGAACTCGAACCTGACGTCGGCTCCCGCCAGTTTCTCCTCGGCGCGGCGCATCAGATGCCCCGCAGCGTCCAGGATCAGCTTCTTGAGCTCGGCGCGGTCGCGGCCCAGCACCACGTTCCGCCAGGTGGGAGCGCAGGGCGTGTACATGTGCACCAGGACCCGGCGCAGCCCGGCCACGGAGTCGATGGTGCGGTCGATCAGCTCGGGGCGGGCCGGAGTGAAGACCGAGACGGTCACGTCCTCCGCGACGGCGCCGCTGGTGGCCAGGTGGCGCACGAAATCGAAGTCCGTCCGGCTCGCCGAGGGATAGGCGACCTCGACCTCCTTGAAGCCCATCGCGCACAGCAGGTCGAACATCCGGCGCTTGCGCGCGGTGTCCATCGGCTCGGGGAGTGCCTGGTTGCCGTCCCGCAGGTCGACCGGCACCCACAGCGGCGCCGCCTCGGCCCGGCGTGACGGCCACTGCCGTTCCGTGTCCGTCAGGGGGACCTCGACGCGGTCGTGGGCGGGCCGATAGCGGTGGTGCGGCATGCTGCTGGGCCGCTGCGGATTCCACGCCGGGGCGCCTGCCGGGATCTCACCGGCCGGAGTGCGCAGCGTGGGGAACGCGGACTTGTCGGGAACGGTCACGATGGGCTTCCTTCACCTCGGTTCGGCCGACCGGCGCACGCCGGAGCCCCGCTGCGGGGTGCCGGTCGTGTCAGGCCCCGCAGCGGCAGCCGAGGAGAAGGAGGAAGCCACGCAGTGTCACGGGAGATACACTAACTACACGTCAGCTCCTCAGACAACCTGATAAGTGATCGGACTCGTCATGCCCCTGGACGCACTGCGCCCCAACTCCCTGGTCGACCAGGCCACCCAGCGCCTCCGCGAGGAGATCGCCTCCGGGACCTGGGCCGTGGGTACCAGGCTCCCGGGCGAAACCGCCCTCGCCAGAACGCTCGGCGTCGGCCGTTCCACCGTCCGCGAAGCCCTGCGCGCCCTCGCCGGCGCGGGTCTGGTGCAGGCCCGGCAGGGCGCCGGCGTGTTCGTCACCGCGACCACCCCGCAGGAGGACTGGCCCACCCGGCTGCGGCAGTCCGCCATCACCGACGTCTACGAAGTCCGCGCCATGCTGGAGGTCGAGGCCGCACAGCTCGCCGCGCGGCGCCGCACGCCCGACGACGTCACCGCCCTCAACGACGCGCTGGAACGGCGCCGCCAGGCCGCCACCGGCACCAACGCCGAGTTCGTGGACGCGGACATCGACCTGCACGCCGCCGTTGTCGCCGCCGCGCACAACCCGGTGCTGACAGCCCTGTTCACCGAGTTCCTGCCGTCTCTGCGGGAGGGCCTGATCGACCTTCTCAAACTCGCCGGCCTGCGCACCGCCGACCCTCACCACGGTGAAGTCGCGCACGCGGCACTGGTCGAGGCCGTGGTACGCGGCGACGCGGAAGCCGCCGGAGACATCCTGCGCACGGAACTCGAGCAGACTCTCGCACGCCTCAAGGCCGTCTGACAGCCGCCGGCCCCATCGCCCGTTACCGCGTGGTCCTGGCCCCATCGCCCGTTACCGCCCGGTCCCCGGCCCCGTCCTCCGCCGCCCGGTCATCACCTCGGCGGGCGACGCGGCCCTCTCACCGGCTGTCCTTGCCTCCGGGCCGTGACCTGTGGATGTACTGGTCGGCCCAGGCGCTGATGATGTGGGCGGCTCGCTGCGCCTGTCCTCGTGCGGTCAGGAGATGGTCCGCTCCTTCGAGCGAGACGAAGCTTCGCGGGTGTCGTGCCTCGCGGAAGATCTCCCCGGCGTTGGCGATGTCGACGGTGTTGTCGGTGGGCGAATGCATGACGAGGAGCGGCAGGCGCAACTCGCGTATCCGGTCGCGCAGGCGGGCTTGGTGGACGTCGTCGACGAAGGCACGTTTGAGGACGAGGGTCCTGCCGCCGACGAACCACTCGTGCGACCCTTCACTGAGCACGCGTTCCATGACCGCGTCGTACTGTCTCTCGACGTGGCTGGGGTCGGCAGGCGCCCCGATCGTGGCGACCGCGCGGACACCGGTCGCCTCGGACGCCGCGGCGATGGCGGCTGCGCCTCCCCACGAGTGCCCCACCAGCAGGTCCACCGGAGTTCCCCGCTCCGCCATCAAAGCTGCCGCACGGACGGTGTCCTGGACCTTGATGGTGAAGGAACCGTCCCCCCAGTCTCCGTCGGAGTCTCCGATGCCGAGGTTGTCGTAGCGCAGCATCCCGATCCCCTCGCGCGCCAGCTGCTTGCTGACCCGCGACGCGGCCGGCGAGTCCTTGCCGAGGGTGAATCCGTGGACGAAGACTCCCCAGCCTCGGACCTCGCCGTCCGGCAGGTCGATCGCCCCGGCCAGTTCAGGGCCGACGACGCTCTTGAATCTCACTTCTTCAGTCATGTTGATCGCCTCGGCGCGGACTGGTCAGGGGGCAAGGGAAAGTGGGTGAGGGCAGTGGGTGAGGGCGACACCGGCCGGAGTCACGCGCGTGCTCCGCGCCCAGGGAGCCTTGAGCGCGGTGCTCGTCGCTGCCGGCGCGTCAGACGGCCGGCTTGTGAGCGGCGGCCGGCTCGGTGGTGAGCAGTGCCGTGATCTCATCGGCGAGGTGCGGGCCGAGCTCGCCCCAGCCATCCTTGTAGCCGTAGACGCCGGCCAGGGTGCGGGCCTCGTAGTCGCCGTTCATGATCTCGATGTCGTGGGGTGTGATGAGTGCCGGGTGCGCGACGCCGACGGCCGCCGACACCTTGATCAGCTCCTTGCGCAGGGTCCGCAGGTAGACGGCGGCCCGGGTGGCCTTCGAGGCCGGGTCGATGCCACGGGCCAGCCACGGGTTCTGGGTTGCGATGCCGGTGGGGCACCTGTCGGTGTGGCACTTCTGCGCCTGGATGCAGCCGATGGACAGCATCGCCTCACGGGCCACGTTGATCATGTCGGCGCCCAGGGCGAAGGCGACCATGGCGTTCTCGGGCAGGCCGAGCTTGCCGGAGCCGATGAAGGTCAGGTCGTCCGTCAGCCCCAGCTCGGCGAAGGTGCCGTAGACCCGGGAGAAGCCCATCCGGAACGGCAGCGACACCGAGTCGGTGAAGATCAGCGGCGCCGCCCCGGTGCCGCCCTCGCCGCCGTCGACGGTCACGAAGTCGACACCACGGTCACCGCGCGCCATGAGCGTGGCCAGTTCCTGCCAGAAGCCCATGTCTCCCACCGCGCTCTTGACCCCGACGGGCAGACCGGTCTCGGTGGCGAGCAACTCCACGAAGTCGAGCATCGAGTCGACGTCACTGAACGCGCTGTGCCGCGACGGGGAGGCGCAGTCCTTGCCGACCGGGATGCCACGGATCCCGGCGATCTCCTCGGTCACCTTCGCGCCCGGCAGCATCCCGCCCAGCCCCGGCTTGGCGCCCTGGGAGAGCTTGATCTCTATCGCCTTGACCGGGGCGCCGGCGACCACGTCCTTGAGCTTGGCGAGGTTGAAGCTGCCGTCCTCGTTGCGGCAGCCGAAGTACGCCGTACCGATCTGGAGGACGAGGTCACCACCGTTGCGGTGGTACGGCGAGAGGCCGCCCTCGCCCGTGTTGTGCATCGTGCCCGCCAGCGCCGCCCCCTTGTTGAGCGCCGTGACGGCCGCGCCGGAGAGCGATCCGAAGCTCATCGCCGAGATGTTCACCACGCTCGCCGGCCGGAACGCCTTGGCGCGCCCGCGCGGCCCGCCCAGCACTTTGGCCGAGGGCAGGGGGGCCTGCGGGTCGTGCGCGTCGGGCAGCGCTCCGGCGAACGTGCGCTGCTTCAGGTAGGCGTGCCCCTGCACGTGCTCGACGTCGACGTCGGTTCCGAATCCGAAGTAGTTGTTCTCCTCCTTCGCCGACGCGTAGATCCAGGTGCGCTGGTCCCGGCTGAACGGGCGCTCCTCCTCGTTGGACGTCACGATGTACTGCCGCAGCTCCGGCCCGATCGTCTCCAACAGGTACCGGGCGTGCCCGACCACCGGGAAGTTCCGGAGCAGTGCGTGCCTCTTCTGGATGAGGTCGCGGGCGGCCAGAAGCGCTACTGCTGTCGCGGCGGCCGCGCCGATCCTCCGGGCGTGCATGAACGTTCCTCCTCGATGCACGGCTCCATCGCCGTGCGGTGGAGTCGTTGTGTCGTGCGGGGCGTTGGCCGGCAGGCACCGCCAAGCGGGCATCGGCGTCCGTCGGAGAATGCGACTTGATACTAAGAGGCCGCTCGTACGGGCACGTGGCCAGGGTCCGGTCACAGGCGGCCGCGCTGCGATCGGCTCGTTGCGGCGGGAGCGCTACGGTGGCAGGGGACCACCATTACGGGTGGACGACCGGGCCCGCCACGACCGCCGCTCAGCCCGTCATGGCGGACTTGCGGCCGGTCGGGGTGACGGCGTACCACTGCATGCCCTTGCCCTGGCCGTTCATCTGCCCGGCCTTGGTGTCGCCCAGGTACCGGTACAGCGGCCAGCCGCCGAGGGTGACCTGCTTCATGCCGTTGCGGTGGACCGTGCCGAGAAGGCTCTTCTCCACCCCCGAGGTCCGTACGGGCCCCGATACCATGACGGGCATCCACGTCTTCGTACACGCACCGGCACACGTCCACTTGGAGGGATTCGCCTGGTCCCTGTCGTAGCGGTAGAGCGTCATCCCCTTGTCGTCGGTGACCACACTGCCCATCCCCTGCACCGCCCTGGCCACCAGCATCGTGGTCGTGGCCAGGTGCCCGCCGGTGGAACTGCCGCTGTCCGCGGGCGCGGAGGTGGCCGATGCGGAGATCGCGGGATCCGACGCGGCCGTGGCGGCGGGCATGGCGGTGCCGGAGTCCGCGCTCGAGGCGTCGTGGTTCGAAGAGCCGCATGCCGCCAGCAGGAACGCGGACGCGAGCCCTGCGACGGAGCCGAGCACGATGCGTTGCGGTATCACGGAATTGCCCTTCGTCGGGAGCCGCCATCTGCTTCCTCCTCCAGTACGTCGGACAACTCGCCTGCTCTCAGGCGCAGATGTCACATGGTGGAGTCTTGACCATCGGCCGGATCGGGGACGGCGGGCTGCGGATACAGCCGTCCCAGGTCGCGTCCAGGGAACAGCCGCTGCGGCCATCGGTAGTCTGGCGGTGACGTGGCGCGAGGACCGGTCCAGCGGAGGTGGACCGCCCGAAGAAACGCAACCCCGCGAGCTGACGTACCACCCGAGAGAGCGACCTTGACGACCGACCACAACACGTGGGCTTTGCGTCTCGTGAGGCCGACACGGAGAACTCCCCCGCCCCAGCTGACGGTCGTCGACAGACGGACACCGAGCCCAGCGGTGTGGATGGCCGGGGCCGGTGTCGCACTGTTCGCTCTGGTCGGCGCGAGCGCGCCCAACCACAACACGCTGAGGGCACCGGTCACCTGGCTCCGGCTGCCCGCGATGGCCGGCACCGTCTCCCAGACGGTCACGACCACGGCCGTCGTGCTGTCCTGCTGGGGCGCGCTGGGCATGCTCAAGGCCCATGAGCGGGGGTGGAGACCCGATGCCCGGCTCCTGTACAAGCTCGGCGCCCTGACCGCGCTGGCCGTCGCCAACCTCACCCCGGTCGGCTCCTCCGACACGGCCAGCTACGCCGCGTACGGCCGTATCGCCGAGCTCGGCGGTGACCCGTACGTGACGACTCCCGCCCGGCTCGGCGGCGCGTACGCCCACCTGGTGAGCGCGGCATGGCAGCGCACGCCCTCCGTGTACGGGCCGGTGGCGACGTGGTGGCAGGGCGCGGCGGCGTTCATCGGGCAGGAGCGGCCCTGGCTGACGATATGGGCGTTGATGCTCGCGAACGCCGCCGTCTTCGTGGGTACCGGGTACGTGTTGCTGCGCACCGCCGACGATCCGGTCCGCGCGGGTCTGCTGTGGACCGTCAACCCGCTGCTGATCGGCGTGCTGGTCGCGGGCGGGCACCTGGACACCCTCGTCGCGGGGCTGGCCGTCTGCGCGCTGCACGTCGCCCGCAGGACGACCCGGTGGCACCATGACCTGATCGTGGGAGGGCTGGTCGGTCTCGCCTGCGGCGTGAAGATCAGTGCCTGTCTGTTCGGTGTCGGGCTGGCGTGGCCGCTGCTGCGTACGGGCGCCTGGCGGCCGGCCGCCCGGCAGGCATGCGCGGCAGCGCTGACCCTGGTCGCACTGTACGGAGCCTACGGCGCCCACGCGCTGGACCCGCTCTCCGCGGCCTCCCGACTGGTCTCGACCCCCTCGCTGTGGGCGGTGTTCGACCGGTTCGGCACCGCGGTCCTGGGCCCTCGCGCGGCCGCTGCGACGGTCAGCGTGCTGTGGCCGGTGGTGATGCTCGCCCTGGCCTGGCTGCTCCGCCGCGCTGCCGTTGCCCAGACGCCGGCTGTCGGTGCCCTGCCGTTCGCGCTGGCCTTCGCCTGGATCCTCTCGGCGCCATGGTCCATGCCGTGGTACACAGCTCTCGCCTGGGCCACGGCAGCCCTGTTCAGCCCGGGCCGCGCGACTCGGTACCTCACCGTGACCACCGCCGTCCTGGCCATGTCCCACAACAGCGGCGGTCACGGCTGGACATGGTGAGAGGCCGGGTGCGGCGGCCAAGACCCTCACCGCATCGCCGACGGTGCCGGCCGAGGCGGCGCCACCTGCGGCAAAGGCGATTGCCCCTCCCCCGCAACCGGCGATACACCCGGTGGTCACACAAGCCGATCAGGGTGTCATGGCCATGCCTGCCTGCTCTTGGAGGGTTCCTTGCTGACTCTGCGACGTCCCCGGCTGACCTGGGCCAAGCGGTCCGCGGTGCTGGTCGCCGCCATCGCGTCCGTACTCAGTGTGTCCGCCGTCAACGGCCCCGCCGCGAATGCGGCGGTCTACAACTCCTGCAGCATCGGCGGATGCTCCGACGCGGCCTCGGCGAACTCGACCTGGTCCGACCTCGGCTACCCGACCGCTCGGGGCTGGTACGACTGGCCGGACGGCGAGTGCAGCTACGCGGGCGGCGAGTTCTACAACAACGACGGGCAACTGCCGTCCGGTGACACCTTCTACGAGTACGACGTCTACCCGCGCGCCTGCGGCGCCCATCGGGACGCCTACCGGATCGTCGTCGACTCCGACACCGGCGCCGTCTGGTATTCGCCCAACCACTACACCGACTTCTACCGGCTCTGACACACCGAGAGGGGCGGTCCGCCCGGGACCGCCCCCGACGCCGTGGCGTGCCGAGGCGGCTCAGGAACGTGCCCGCTGCTGCTTGTCCCACTGAGCGCGCGAGAGGGCGGTGGGCCGTGGGAGCAGGACGCCGTCCACGTACAGGTCGACGTGCTCGTTGTAGAAGGCGACCATCCCCGCGATGGCGGCGCACGACACCGTCGGGAAGTCGTAGGCCCAGGCGAGATCGTCATGGACGCGGGCCCCGCGCACGAACGACCAGTACGCGCTGGTCCTGCCCTTGTACGGGCACGCCGTCACCGTGTCCGAGGAACGCAGCAGGCTCCAGTCGACGTAGGGCCGCTCCAGGTAGTAGCGAGTCGGCAGGCCGGTTTCGAAGAGCTTCACCGACGACGGCGCGTCCGCCAGGACGGTGCCGTCCACCTCGACGCGTACGCTGCTGGACGAGCGCAGCGCGTCCACCCGGGTGTAAGGGCTCCTCGGATGCACGAAGACCTGCTCTTCCTCTTCGTACCACGCGTCGATCGCGTCCCACCGGAATCGGGCGGTGCCGATGAGCGCTTCCGGGGCTCCCTCGTCCCAGACCCAGGCCGCACCCGCACGGACCTCGGAGCCGACGCGCAGCGAGTGCCGCCGTGCGGGGCCGGGGCCCAGCCGGCCGGTGCGGCCGTCGTCGCTCAGGACGCCCTCGGCCAGATCCCGCAGCGGAATGCTGTACTGCGGATAGCCGGGCCACTCCCACACGTACAGCGCGCGCCGGGTGTCGAACACGCAGCGGCCGCCGACCTGCGCACGGATGCGCCGCGGCACCGGCTCGACATGCCCGGCCGGGACGACAAGGCCCGGGTAGTCCACACTCTCGTCCGCCATCGGCGATCACCTCGGTCCGCTCGGCCGCTTCCCCTACGTCCAGCTTTTCCGGCGGACGCTCGAACGGCCACCTGGACGACGGCACCCCGGGGAACGTGCGCAGATCCGGGCCCCCGCCGTCACCGGCCGTCAGGGTTGTCGATGTCCGCGCGCGGGAGCGTCGACGGCCTGCCGGGCGAGCTCGACGTTGAACTGTGCACCTGCCAGGAGTGCCAGGTTGGACAGCCACAGCCAGATGAGGAAGACCACGACCCCGGCCAGGGAGCCGTACAGGCGGTGGTAGGTGCTCACATGGGAGGCGTAGACGGTGAATCCGAGGGAGGTCGACAGCAGGAGCACGATCGCCAGTCCCCCGCCCGGCGCCATCTTTCGCAGCGGACGCGACGGTGCGGGACCGGAACGGTAGAGCACGAGGACCAGGACGATGGCCACCACGGCCAGAACGGGCCAGCGCAAGGTGTCCCATGCGGCCCGGGGAACGCTGCCCATCTCCAGTGCTCGGCCCAGACGTCGTACCAGGCTGCCGCTCAGCAGCAGAGCGAGCGTCGTGGTCAGGAGAAGGACGATCAGCGTGATGGCCGTGACGATGATGCGGGGGGCCGTCCGCCACACCGGCCGGTGCGAGCTGACGTGGTACATGGCGTGCAGAGCGCGGCGAAAGACACTCAGATAGCTGGAGCCCGACCACAGGGCCCCGGCCGCGCCGAAGGAGACCAGCAGCCAGGCTGCCGAGGACTGGCCGGCCATCTGCTCCAGGGCGCTGCGCAGCAAGTCGCGGGACGCGACGGGCGCCACGCGGGTGATCCGGTCGATCACTTCCGGTTTCGCCGTGGGCACGGTGAGCCCCAGCACCGAGAGGAGCACCAGCAGCACGGGGAACAGGGCCAGGACCGCGTAGTAGGTCAGAGCGGCGGCCCAGTCCGTTACGTCGTCGTTCCAGATCGCCACAGGGGTCCGGCGCAGCGCGGCCCACCACCGGCCGATCCGGCCGCCGGTCTCGCGCAGGGCACGGATGCTCCTGCTACCCACTGCCCACGCCCCCCTTCACCCCGCCTCCTTGGTCCTTTCTCCGGCCGGTTCGAGGTCCTCTTCCGCCTTGTCCGACATACTCACGGGCCCGTCCCTCCACATCCGTGACCGACGCGCCCGCTTCCCGTTTACCCGCCCTGCACGGCGGCAAGACGGTACGGACCACAACCGAAGACATCGGATGGATCGGGCCCAGGGCATCGGCTCCGAGCGACACCAGTTGTCCCGGGACGGACTTCGCCGGCACCGGTGTCTGCGCTGTGATGTCCAGTGGGGGTGTCCGCTGTTCGCGGCCGCGCTGGCCGCTCAGCGGACCTGCACCGTCACCGGGGCGGACGTGCGCCGGCGCACCGGGTGGTGATCACGCGGGCCGGTCAGGCCGTACATCGCCGCGCGGAAGTCCACCGGGCCGCGCCCCGCGTCCTTCACGTGCGCGGCGGCCCGCGCCTCCGTGCCGCTGGGGACTGCGGCACCGCAGGCCACCTGGCGCCACGCGTGCCCGCCGCTCCGCTGCTGCAGGCACACCCGCACGTAGCGGACGGCATCGTCGTCCCCGTGCGCCGTGACCGTGAAGGTCTGGCCGCCATGCGCCGTACGCGGCGCCGTGACATCCACGTCGCCCTTGGCGTACGCGGGCACCGCGGCCAGGGCCAACGATGCCGTCCCCAGCGCACCGGCCACGGCCAGGCGGCCGCCACGCGCCTTCATCCCGGTGCTTCTCGTCCTGGTCATGGGCTTCCTCCCGTGGATCCCCGCTCAAGACGCCAGGGCGCCCTGCTGATCGGCCGGATGAGCCGGCCGACCGCCCGGTGGCCCGGCCTGCACTGTTACGGCTATACGACATATCCGTCTCATCCAGAATTATCCGCGATCAGGCAAAGGCGGCCGCAAGGTGTGACGCCTCATCACCCTGCTGGTCGAGCCGTGACGCCCCTCGCCCAGTCGCCGGAAACCTGTGCGCGCACTTCCGGAGGCCGACGGCAGCGCGGCGAACGGCGGCGGCCGCTCGCGCGGGGGCAGCGCCCAGGAGGCCAGGACGGCATGCTGCTCATCCGGCCCGTAAGCCTGGTTGGTCGCGGCACGGCGACCGGGCGAGGCCAAGAACTCGATGCTCCCCGGACCTGCCACGGGGTCCCCGGAGTTCTAGGCGGCGAACGCGTTGACGCCCGTCAGTTCCGCCGAGAGCTCCCACAGCCGAGCCGCCTGCTCCGGGTCGATCGCCCAGTCCTTCACTCCCAGGCGCTCGGCGTCGCCCTCCCGCGCGGGCTCGGCGATGTCGCAGTCCTCCAGATAGACGCCGCCGAGCCCGTCCAGCTGCGGCGAGGTCGCCGCCCACACCTGGGTGGCCGCACCCTGCGGCGGCGTCTTGAATCCCTCGGGGTTGAGTACGTTGCCGTCCTCGTCGATCCAGCCGCGCTCGATCATCTCCTCCTTGGGCAGGTGCCGTTGGAGCGGGGTGATGATGCCGCCGGGGTGCAGGGCGAAGGCCCTGACGCCGGCATCGCGGCCCAGCTTGTCGAGCTCGACGGCGAACAGGACGTTGGCGGTCTTGGCCTGGCCATAGGCCTCCCACTTGTCGTAGCCCTGCCGCCAGTGGATGTCGTCCCAGCGGATGCCGGAGAAGTGGTGGCCCCGGGAGGAGACCGAGACGACCCGGGCGCCGCCCGGTGCGATCGCCGGCCACAAACGGTTGACGAGGGCGAAGTGACCGAGGTGGTTTGTGGCGAACTGGGCCTCCCAGCCGGGACCCACCCGGGTCTCCGGGCACGCCATGATCCCGGCGCTGTCGATCACCATGTCGATGTCGCGTCCGGAGGCGAGGAACCGCTCGGAGAAGCCGCGCACACTCTCCAGGTCGCCGAGGTCCAACTCGTCCAGTTCCACTCCGGGGACGGCGCTCAGCGCCTGCTCGGCCGTGGCCGGGCGACGGGCGGGCACGACCACATGGGCCCCGGCCCCGGCGAGCGCCCGGGTGGTCTCCAGGCCGATCCCCGAGTAACCGCCGGTGACGAGGGCGAGCCTTCCGGTCAGGTCGATGCCCTGCAGGACGTCCTCGGCGGTACTGGTGGCGCCGAAACCGGATCCGATCTTGTGCTGTGCAGTGCTCATACCCGGAACGCTATGGATTGGAGCGCACTCGAAGTCAAGCGGAGCGCTGAGCCACCGCGGGAGCGGAGCGCTGAGCCACCGCGGGAAGAGAGTGCGTGCCGCGGATGGCCGCACCCTGCGCGAGTCCCCCCGGTGACCCGTTCGCGGTCCGCCCCCGGGGCGATCCGCCCGGCCTCTCGTCGGCGTGCGCTCACCATCGATCACGCCTCCCGCTCCGTCAAGGTTCGGCAATGACTGGCGCGGCCGTTGAACCGCCCGTGAGCGCGGCACGTACCGCGAGGGGATCCCTCGGGCGGGGCGATCCGGTTGCCTGTCCCTCTGCCACGCCCAGAAGGGTCCGCACTGTCACGACCGTCGTGCGCCCGCGCGACCGTGGGCCACTCCCCACGGAAGGACGCACAGTGAGGAGCACCGAAGTGACCCGCAAGGACCTGACACAGTCGTCGCGTACCGCGCGGCGGGAGCACGCCCGGCACCGGAAGCTGTCGAAGATGTCACTCGCGCTCATCGGCGGCCCCGTGATTCTCGCCGTCGTCGCGGGGTCGGTGTTCGCGGCGGACGTCCGTGCCCAGCACCGCCCGCGAACGAACCAGGCAGCCTCCGCACAGCCCGACGCAGCGGCCCGCAAGCCGGATCCGAACTGCACGCTGCTGGTGCCGGACAATCCGCTCACCGCCCGCGGCCTGGCCACGCCGTACAGACTCGTCGCGACCGATCCGGCACAGGGACCCTGTCACGAGGCCAACCCCGACCAGTCGGCGTTCGTGGAAGCGGCGATCGTCACCCCGAACGGCAAGCTGTCCGTCTACCACCCGTTGGTGATCGACAAGGGCACGAGACCGGCCGCGCCCACCGCCCGGCCCTCGGTGCCGCGCGGCTCGACCGTGGGTATCTGGTTCGGTTTCAACAGCGCCGAGCTGACCTTGCGGGCAAGCGGCCGTCGGGGCGGTCCAGCCCGGGGCCAGTGCGTCAACGGCCTGCCGGGATCGGTCTTCGGGCAGTTCGCGTACTGCAACGCGCCGGCCTTCTTCCGGGCCGCCAACGCCCAGATCGCCAAGGGGCACCTCAGGATTCCGGCGCTCGGCAGAGCCAAGGACGGCCTGCCCTGCCCGACCACGCGGGACTTCTCCGTCGTGGACCAGGACGGTAGCGACAACGTGGTGACCCACTACCTCGCCGACGCGCACGGCCGTATCGCCCAGAACAACGCCGCGAGCCGGGCCGCCCTCAGGAAGGCCGCCCGGCTGACCAACCGCGGTGACCGACACCACCGGCACAACGGCAGGGCCGGGTCGGCGACCACCCGCGCCCCCAAGGACCTCGCCAACGGCAGCGACAACCTGTTGCTCACCCAGTTCATGGACCCCGCCCTCGGCTGCAAGCCCTTCACCGCGCCCGACCAGTCCGGCGACGGCCGGGCCACGTCCGCCCTCGCGCTGGACGAACTGTCCGCCGCGGCCCGCCAGAGAGCGCCGATCGCGCTGGTCCCGCGGAACGACCCGATGACGCTCGTCGACGGCCGTGGCAGCGTCGCGAAGACCAACGCGTACCGCAGCGGAGTCGACATGCCCGCGGTCGGTGCCGGCACCGACGGTGACGGAGCGGCCTTCTGCACCACCCTCTTCCGCGATCCGGCCGGCATCCGGCGGGTCTTCAAGGACAAGTCACTCTTCGAGAAGGCGCCCTCGCCAGACCCTGCCACGGCACCCAACCTCTTCGGTTTCCTCGCGGCACGAGCCAACCAGACGTTCACCAACCTGGGCTGCGATCATCTGCTCGGCGCCGCCGACCCCGTCGTCCTCACCACGAACGCGGACGGAATGGTCACCGACGCGGTGTTGACGGCCCTCGGCCAGACGCCTCCCTCCGCCGCTCCCACGACCAGCACCTCCCCGTCCACGTCACCGAGCATCCCGTCCTCGTCACCGTCCCCGTCACCGAGCACCCCACCGGCCGGCAGCGGCGCAAGCCCGACCCCCACCACCCAGCCCACCCCGCCGACCGACGCCTCCGCCTCCCCGTCGTGTGGGCCGGGCTGCGACAGCTGATCTCCACCGAGCCGGAGACGGACAAGTGCGGCCCGCCGACCGCGCCCGCAACAGGGGCAGCAGGAGCGCGCCGACAAGCCGGGCGTGCGCCACTACTCTCTACGCGGCCAGGTCCGGTGCAGCCTGGGCGGGCGCAAGATGCGGCCCGTCACCATCCGCAGCCGCGTCTACTACCGCTGCGAGTTCAAAGAGGAAGAAACCGCCCTCTATCCCGACCTCACCCACCCGCGCACCGTCTATCTGCGCGAAGGTGGCAGCCCTCTCAGAAGGGACACCTGATGGACACGAAGACCGGTCATCTGATCGAGGACGCTGACGGTGTGTCGGTTGTGCCGTGCGCCGCCTCCGGTCAGCCTCCTGTCAGCTCTCACCGGCGAGCGGCGGTGACCCTCACACTGCACTGCAGATCAGCGAGGTAGACCTGGGAGTGTCCGCTCGGGTCGAGCTTCAGCGGGCCGCCGCCTTTGGCGACCGTACCCAGGTCGACGGCCTCTCCGTTTGCGGCGTCGCGTAGATCAAGCCTGCAGTCGCCGGCACCGTTGAAGTCCAACACCCTCACGGATATCGGCCCCCGCACCCTGAAGCCTTCGGTGTCGCCCGTGCCGTACTCCCGGGTGGCGGGCAGCACCGCCGTCCCCGCTCCGGATCGGTGCACCACCTGGCAGCCCGGGTGGTTGGCCGCCCAGCGAAACGGTCCTGAGGTGTGTGCCAGGTACGACTTGGTGCCGTAGTTCTCAAAAACCTGCTGCTGACCGGTGTCGGTGTTGGTCAGCGTAACGGTGCAGCCATTGTCCCGGCCCCCGATCTGGTCGCTGACGACGAGCCGCCACGGAGACGCCGCGGTGAAGCCTCCGGATGCCCGGCTGCTTCTCTCCTCGGACGGCTTGCCATGCGAAACCTTGGCGGGCCCCGTGTGACCCGGCAAGAGCTGGGCCGCGGCGGTTCCACCGGCCGCGAAGACCACGGCCGCACCGGCGGCATAGGCGACACGTCGGCGCCGCGGGTGCTTCGCCGGTGTGACACCACTGGGGCCCGGCACCGCTCCGTGCGGCGACTTCACGCCGCCCTGCACGCCGGACAGCACCCGCTCCACCTCATCCCGCATCGCCTCGGCGGTGGGGAAGCGGTGCGCCGGGTCCTTGCTCAGCGCTCGGGCCACCAGGGCGTCCACCGCCGGGCTGATCGCCTGGTTCATGCTGGACGGCGCGGGCGGCTGCTCCTGGATGTGCTGATAGGCGATGGAGAAGGCCGTGTCCCCGTCGAACGGCGGCCGCCCGGTGAGCAGTTCGAACAGCATGCAGCCCACCGAGTAAAGATCGGTTCGGACATCGATACTCCTGCCCAGCGCCTGCTCCGGCGAAAGGTACTGGGGCGTGCCCACCACCATGCCCGTCTGCGTCACGGACGTCACCCCGGACTGCAGCGCGCGGGCGATGCCGAAGTCCATCACCTTCACCACCCCGTGTGGGGTGACCATCACATTGCCCGGCTTGATGTCCCTGTGGACCAGGCCCTGTTCATGGGAGGCGGCCAGCGCCGAGAGCACATCCGCGGTGATCCTCAGCGCACGGTCCCAGGGCATCGCGCCGTGCTTGTCGATCTCCTCGCGGAGCAGTGCGGACAGCGACACGCCCTCGACGTACTCCATGACGATGTACGGCACCGGGCCGGTGTCCGAACCGAAGTCTTCACCGCTGTCGAACACCGCCACGATGTTGGTGTGGCTCAGCCGCGCCACCGCCTGTGCCTCGCGGCGGAACCGCTCGCGGAAGGACGGCTCGTCGCCCAGGCCGGTGTGGAGCGTCTTGACCGCCACCGGGCGCTCCAGCACGGAGTCGTGTGCAAGGTGGACGGTGGCCATCCCGCCCTGGCCCAACAGCTGCCGCAGCATGTACCTGCCGTGGCCCACCGTGCGCAACCCGGCGCCCGTCCCACCCGTGGTGTCATCACCCATCGGTCTCAACATCCCCCCTCGCCCGCCGGACGCGTACACCGCGTGCCCGTGGTCCGCAGACCGCCGGCCGGCCTCGCTCCGCCCCCGAACGAGCACAAGATTATCGGCATGGACAACTGGACCACTCGCCGCGGTGACCGACAGGGCGGCACCGCGGACACCACAGGTCTGTGCGTGGGGGCGATCCGGGAGACCGCCGCAGTGACCGGCACGAATGACACCCCTAGGGCTCCGGATTTGCTTCACCGCCTCTGGCCTCGAGACATGAGCCCTGGCAGCGGTGGCGCAAGATCAGTCTTCGTGCTCGTTCGGCTGATCTACCTGCTCGCCACGCGGGGTCTGCGCATGGCTGGCTCTGCTGTGCCGATCTACCGCGGCGCAGAACGCGGAGATCCTCACTCTGCGGCACGAGGTCGCGGTGCTGCGCCGCCAGATCGCCGCAGCAAAGCCGGACCGACCGGATCGCGCGCTGTCGGCGGCGCTCGCCCGGCTCCTACCGTGGGCGCTCCGCGTCTTGCTGGCACAAGGGAAGCTTTGCTGCTGAGTTCAGGCCACGCCGCGAACCAGGCAGGCGAGGTGTCCGGCTTCATGGTCGCCTCGCGTCCTCACAAGACCCTGTTACTGATGCGAAGTCAGTACCGAATCTCGATGCGGCGGCCCTCCGAATCCAACTCGGGCACCGTGGGAACCTGCTCTGCGATCCCGAGCGCAATGCGGTGCGCCGACCAAGCGGCGGCGGTGGCGTCCAGCACGTCGTCCGTCGGGGTGCGGTCGGCCTCTCCGAGTTCGTCCGGGAGCCCGACTCCGGCCTCGGCCAGCAGGGCGCGGCGCAGGTTCTGGCCGCGCCAGGTCTTCTTGGCGTATGTCAGTGGCACCCCGCCGGCCAAAGCATGGAAAGACAGCTCTGGGTGCGCCTCATGGATGCGCTCGTCGGCGAGCCAGCACGCCCGGGCCTCGAGAAGCTTCGGTGCCAGTGCCCACGCCTGCCGGCTCAAACGGCTCCCGGCGAGCTCCTGGCATCGCTGTGCGGCCCTCGCATAATCAGGCTCCTGCCATGCCGGCCTCGGCGCGATGAGGAAAACGCTGCTCCGTCGCATCCCCAGCAGAGCCCTGGCCGCGAGATCAGCGGCACGCCAACCCTTCTCCACCAGGCCCAGCGGCATGTCCACGGCGATCGCCGCTACGTCGCCGGCACGCTCGACCAGCGTGTCGAGCGACCCTCCCACCAGGCTTCCCGCGTAGGCGCCGTCCGTGAGCCGGATCCCGACCCACCCCTGCCTTCCGCAGGCGTCGATACCCAGAACGTCCATTCCGTCCTCGCTTACACACCAGACCGGACCAGCCCCTTCGCCACCAACGGTGTCACCGTCCCGGAGCAGGTTGCCCACGGCGTCCCGGCGGGACCGGGACAGGACCAGGATTCTCGACCGTTCCATGCGTGTGTCCCGCCTTCGGCTCGGATCATCGTGCAGCCGACGCGCCCGCCCCGCGGACGAGCCGGCAACCGGCCAGGACGCGGGCCGACAGAGAGCGGCGCGTATGGAGGCAACGGGTCCGCCGGGGGTGTGGACGGTCAACGCCTGCCGGCCACCCGCGCGGTACATGGTGCCGCAGGGGGCGGCATCCGCGGCCAGGTCCTGGTGGGCAGCATGGCCGCCTGCGCGGCCGGGTAGGTCGCGGTGACCGCCGACGTCACCCTGCCGGAAGGCAGACTGCTCGCGCTGTACACCGACGGCCTGATCGAAGCCCGCGACCGCGACATCGACCCGGGCATGAAAGCGCTGCGCGAGGCGCTCGCCCGGCCGGCGCCCTCCCTGGACTCCCTGTGCGACGCCGTTCTGCAGGCGTTGCCGCCCAACGGGCACGCCGACGACGTGCGCCTCGCCGTGCCTCGTTTGACACAGGTACGGGCATTGCGCCCGATCTCAGCCCCCGCGACCGGTAGCGTCCAGGCGATGTTCAGTCGTCCCAGGAGCTGCTTGCACCCCTTGTCTTCGGGTACAGCGATTGAATGAGGATTGTCTCGGCAGCATGCGGATCTCACTGAAAGCGATGTGTTCGTGACCCGTCTCGACGACTCCGGCGGCGACCGTGTGGAGGGACCGGACGATGGCCCGGACGCCGTCGCGTCGGAGATCGCCGATGCCGTGGAGAGTCTCACGAACCTGTGGTCGCTGGCCGCGCAGGAGGCGGCCCTGCGCCTGTCCCCGCACCAGCTTCGGGCGCTTCTGACTCTTCAGGCGGCGCCGGGGCTGAATCTCACCGGGCTGGCCGAGCGGCTGGACATAGGGCTTCCCACGGCCAGCCGTCTCTGTGACCGGCTGGAGGCTGCGGGGATGCTGGAGCGCGCGCTGCATCCGGAGAAGCGCCGTGAGGTCCGGCTGAGTCTCACCGCGCAGGGACGCCGTGTGCTGGACGATGTGGCAGCGCGACGGGCCCAGGCTCTGACGGTTGCGTTGGCGGCCATGGATCCGGCGGAGCGGTCGGCGCTGAGTCGCGGGATGAAGGCCTTCTTCGCCGCTCAGAAAGGACCGCTGCCTCCTTCGTGAGAGCCTCCGGAGCCACGGTGAGAGGAGTCCGTCAGGTGCCTTCGGGGGTGAGCCGTGCGCTGTCGATGGGCCTGCCCGCCCAGTCGAGGCAGACGACGACTGCGTCGGAGGTGAGGTCCTTGCTGCCGAAGTGCTCGATCAGGCCGGCGACGACCGCGCGCGCCGTCTCGTGCGGCGGGGTCTGGCGGGTCGCGCTCAGGATCTGGCGCAGGGCCCGTTCCCCGAAGAGGTCTCCGGTCGCCGAGCGGGTGCCGTGCACACCGGTGCTGATGGCGACCAGGCGGTCCCCGGGCTCCACCTGGAAGGTCTGCTCCTCGTACGGGGTCTCCTCGAACATGCCCAGCGGGAGCTGCGCTTCCAGTTCGATCAGATCGATACCGGTGGCGCGCAGGCGGTAGAGCTGGGGGGAGCCGGCGTCCACCGCGCGCACGGTTCCGGTGTCCAGGTCGAAGCGGAGCAGCAGCGTCGAGGCATACACCTTGCCTCCGTACTGGGCGTAGACGGCCTGGTCCGCCAGGGCGGCCTGGTCGGCGAGCCCGATCCCGGCACGGCGGGCGTTGCGCATGGCGCTGACGGCGAGGTTGGTGAGCAGGGAGGCGTCGATGCCCTGGCCCATGCCGTCGGTGACGGTGAGGGTGAGGTGGTCGGCGCTGGTCGACCAGTCGAAGTTGTCGCCACCGACGGCGTAGGCCGGCTCCAGGTGGGCGCCGATGGCGTACTCCCGGCGGGCGCAGCCGCGCCCCGGGAGGAGCTGCCACTGCATCTCGGCGGCGAGGGTGAGACGGCGGGTGCGGCGGGCCTGCAGGTACAGGTCGGTGTCCCGGCCTGCTGTGGCGACCTCGTGTCCCAGGGCTGTGGCGAACTCGCCGAGTCTGAGCACGGTGGCGGGATCTGCGGAGGCAGCGGGTACGCGGAGGGACAGGACGCCGAGCCGGTCACCGCGGACGGTGATGGGCAGGTAAACCCGTTCCATGGTGGTGTCAGCGATGACCTCGACGACCGGCGTCTGAGTGGTGAACGCGGTGCCGGCCGGGCCGTCGTGCGCGGAGACCGGGTCGCCGGTGTGCGGCAGGTGCGTGACGGGCTGCAGAACTGTCAGGCCGTAGTCGGCCAACAGCAGGGTGACGTCCTGAGCGCCGAAGCCCTCGGCCAGAAGAGACCCGGCGGTGGCGACCAGCGCGTGGGGCGGGACCGCTCGCAGTCGGCTCTCCGCGGACGAGAACGGTTCAGAGGCATTCACGGCGTCCACCCTCTCCCCTTGTGACCTCCACGCTATCGCGCTGAAGGCGCGTTACGGCCCGATCGCTGGGGATCACGGTCACCCGCTCCGGGGATTCGGCACCAGCCGCGTCCGGCCTCACCGGCTGGGTCGTGCGGCACAGCAAGAGGCAGACGTCGTCGTCGCGTTCGGAGTCGTGCACCAGCGGTTTGAGCAGCGACTCGGCGCACGCGTCCAGGTCTTCCAGATCGGAATCGTCCAGGGCGGCCAGTGTCCGGCTGAGCAGCTCGATTCCTGGGTCGATTCCGTGGGCGCGTCGCTCCACCAGGCCGTCGGTGTACAGCACGAGCGTCGAGCCGGCCGGCAGTTCGGCCGTGTGGTCCTCGTACTCGAAGGGCAGGGGCACTCCCAGCATCACGCCGGGTTTGGTGTCCAGGACGCGCGCACTGCCGTCGGGCGCGCGGACCACGGCCGGCGGGTGCCCGGCCGCGGCCCACACGACCTGGGGATCGCCTGGGCGGAAGCGGGCGATCATGGCGGTCGCGTACAGGTTCGGCTGCTGGTGGCGGAGCATGCGGTGCAGGCGGGTGAGGATCTGGGCGGGGCTGTCGTTGTCGGTGGCGTACGCGCGCAGAGCGGTGCGGAGCTGTCCCATGATGACGGCGGCGCGCAGACCGTGCCCGGTGACGTCTCCTATGACCGCCAGCAGGCTGCCGTCGGGCTGGAAGAAGGCGTCGTACCAGTCGCCGCCGATGTTGAGGCCGCGGGTGGCGGGCAGGTAGCGGGCGGCCAGGTGCAGGCCGTCGATGGCGGGCAGGTCGGTGAGCTGGGCGCGTTGCAATGCCTCGGCGGTGTCCCGGTGCTGTTCGTAGCGCAGCGCGTGGTCCAGGGCGATGGCGGTGCGGCGGGCGAGTTCGAGCAGCATGACGCGGGTGTCCGCGTCGAAGCGGTCACCGGGGGCGGTGAGGGTCAGCACGCCCAGGGTCCGTCGCACGGTGAGCGGGATGCTCAGTACCGGCCCGGTGGGTTCCGTCCTGGAGAGCGGGAGATCGTCGATCCAGGCGAGTCCGTCTCGGTCCGCTCCGGCGTGTTGGGGACGGTCGGTGCGGGCGGCGGCGACCGCGGCACCTGGGTGGGCGCCGTTCCTGTCTGCCCGTTCGTCGTCGAAAAGCCATACGTCGACCCGGCTCGCGTACTCGGGGACGAGCAGTTCGGGTAGGCGGCGCAGGATGTCCTCGTGGTCGAGGGACGCGGTCACGGCCGCGCTGGCGTCGGCGAGGAAGGTCAGCAGGCGCCGCGCCTTCTCCGCCTCGCCGCGCGCGGCTCGTTCGGCTTCGAGGAGTTTCTGCTGGGTGAGCGCGGCGGCGTCCAGTTCGGCGTGCAGGGCCAGCACGCCCTGGTTGGTCTGGTGCAGCTCCTCACGGTGGACACGGAGCAGCCGCTCCGTCTCAGCCAGCCGGCTCAGGACCGCTGCGGTCTCCTCGTCCGCCGCGAGGACGGCCTCGGCCGGGTCGTCGTCCACGTCCGCCAAGGGAGGCAGGTTCCCTGTCACGGGGCCGGGGCAGGTGAGAGCGAGCCGCCATGGCGGCATCCGGTCGTGCGTCGGCGGGGTGGGCCGTACGACGGCCTGGACCTGCCCGCTGCCATCCGGGCCGACCCGCCGCACACTGAGGGTGAGTTCTGCACCACCCTGGCCAAGGCACTGGCGAAGCCGCGCCGTGAGTTCGGTGAGGAAACGGGCCCGCTCGACCTCGGGAGCGCGCAAGACGGCCGTGAGGCGCGCCGCGAAGGTCCGGGCGCGTACGGCTTCCGTAGGGGTGGTGATCTTCCGAGCGTCCACGGGGATCATGGGTGCCGGTCCGCGGGTTCGGAGGTCAGAACGGCCACACTGGTGTCGTCGCGTACGGGGCTTGCAGGGCTGTTGGCATCGCGCAGGATGGTCGCGGCCACCACCGCCGGGTCATGGGTGAGGAGATCGGGATCGTCGGGCGGCACCCACCGGCTGGGCAGTCCGTCGCTGTGCAGGACGAGCAGGCTGCCCTGCTGCCAGGACCGGCGCTGTACGGGTACCGTCGCCGGGAACTGGGCGCCGACGATGCCGGGGTGGGACACAAGGTGCTCCCATGAACCTGAGGCGTACAGCCGGGCGCCGATGTTGCCGACTCCGGCGAAGGTCAGCTCCGAACTGTCCGTGTCCAGCTGGGCCACGGCCACGGCCGCCCCGCGGGTGGGCCGGAGGGCAGAGTGCATCTGGCGCAGGATCTCCGCAGGTTGCAGGTGCGCGGCGCGGCGCAGTTCGTCGACGGCCGCGCTGGACGCGTGCGCGGCCTTGGCTCCGTGACCGAGGCCGTCGGCGAGCATCACGGTCAGGCGAGCCTGTGAGCGGATGCAGCTCCAGGCATCTCCGGAGTCCTCGGCCTGGCCGAGCGGTACGTTGATCCCACCCGCGGTCGGACCTTGTCTCCCCTTCGCGGACCGGGTGGTGCCGGGCTCCTGGTCGATACGCGCCACCGCGACGGTGCCCCGGTGGGTGCTGTGCAGGTCGAACGCGCTGGATATACGCAGGCAGGTGCTCAGGCCGGCACCGAGCGACGCCTCGCTGGTGGTGTAGCCGTCACGCATGGCCGCGTTGACATCGTGGATGCCGGGGCCGTGGTCGAGGGCGGTGAGCTGCACGGCCGCACTGCGGGTCTCCTCCCGCGGACGGTCGACGAGGCCGATCACCATGCGACCGCCGCCTGCGTGTTTGAGCAGGTTGGTCGCCAGCTCGGTGGCCACCAGAGCGGCGACCGCGGTGCGATGTGGGTCGAGGCCGGCGAGGAGGCCGGCCGCCTCGGCCGCCACCCGGACGTCCCGTACGCGGGTGGAGTCGTGCACCGGGATGTCCCAGACGCGAGTCATGACAACCCCAGGCGAGCTGTGGGCACGCCGGTCGCCCAGGCGATGACGGTGACGGTGGTGCCCCGGCCTGGTTCGGTGTCGATCTCGAACTCGTTGACGAGGCGTTTGGCCCCGCTCAGCCCGAGGCCCAGGCCGCCGCCCGTGGTGTATCCGTCGGTCATGGCGAGTTCGACGTCGCGGATTCCTGGTCCGGTGTCGACGAAGGACAGCCGCAGACCACGGGTCACGCCCTGGGACAGGGAACTGATCTCCACGTGCCCACCACCGCCGTGGACCAGAGTGTTGCGAGCCAGTTCGCTGGCCGCGGTGACCAGTTTCGTCTGCTGCACCAGGCCGAAGCCGAGTTCCGCGGCGGACTGGCGTACCTGCTGCCGGACCCAGGCGAGATCCGCGTCCGAGCCGATCGGCAGGACTGTGCCCGTGGCGGGGTCGGATGCCGGCATCACGTGCCCCTCTCGCGTTCGTCCGAAGCGCTCGATGGAGACGGCTGCGCGAGCAGTTCCAGTGCGCGTGCGACATCGAGGGCCGTGGCCAGGCCGGGCAGGGTGAGGCCCAGCTCGACCAGCGTGATCGCCACGGCCGGTCGCATGCCGGCCAGGACGGTGCGGGCCGCCAGCAGACTGGCGCCGGCGGCGATCTCGGCGAGTACGCGTCCCAGGAACGAGTCGACGATCTCCACCCCGGAGATGTCGATGACCACACCGTTCGCCGTGCTTTCGGCGATGCGGTGGGCGATGTCGTGCTGAAGCTGCTCGGCAAGGCTGTCGTGCAGCTCCCCCTGGAGGCTGACCAGCAGGGTCTCCCCCAGTGCCAGGACCGGTACCGCGGTGGCGCGGTCCGGGATGCGACCGGTCACGTCAGGCTCGCCCTCGGGGACACTTCGATGCCCTGCTGACCAAGGGCGTAGGCAAGGGCGTCGGCGAGCGAGGCGCGGGTGAGGACGGAGCCCAGATCGATGCCGAGCTGGACGATGGTCTGCGCGATGGCCGGGCGGATGCCGGAGACGATGCACTCGGCGCCCATCAGTCGGGCGGCGGCGACCGTCTTCATCAGGTGCTGGGCGACGAGCGAGTCGACCGTGGGAACACCGGTGATGTCGAGGATGGCGTAACGGGCGCGCTGGTTGACGATGCCCTCCAGCAAGGATTCCATCACCACCTGGCTGCGGGCGCTGTCCAGGGTGCCGATCAGCGGTACGGCGACGATGCCCTCCCACAGGTTGATCACCGGGGTGGCCACTTCGAGCAGTTGCTGCCGCTGCCGCGCGATCAGCTCCTCACCCGCACTGAGCGCCGTCCGCATCACCACCAGGCGCAGGGTGCCCATCAGAGCGGTCAGCGCCAGAAGACCCTCCGCCGCCTCGGGGGCGGAGGAGTCGGGGAATTCGGCCCGCAGCAGCTCGGCGACCGGGGCACGCAGGGCGGCGACTTCGTCCGCGATCCGGGCAGGGCTCGATCCGGAGCGGGTCCGGGAGCCGGACATACGCCCCAACTGCTCGCGCACATTGTCGAAGCCGGGTGCCTCGATGTCCTCGAGCCGCCCGGCCGACGCCACGTCAGACAGCGCGTCCACGACGGCCTTGCACGCCTCCACGGCCTCGTCACGCGAGACGGTGAAGACCGCGCGGAAGAGCGGGGCATCGGCCCAGCGCTGAGCGATCTGCTCGCGGCGGCGCTCCAGGAAGGCTCCCAGCTGGCGCGCCGTCGATTCGACCGCCTCTTGCTCCGACACCTCATCGTCCCCTCTGTACAGGCTCAGCGGCCGCGGGCGGCCACACTTACCAAGAGACGATTATTGCCTCATGGCAAACGTTAGCGCCGGGCGCGTGACGCAAACAACACGGGATCGACACATATCGAGGGGGCGGGTCGCGATCTGATCAGCGGCCGTGCCAGTCGAGGCAGACCACGAGGGCGTCGTCATCGGGAACGGGCCGGCCTCGGTGTCCGGTCAGCTCGCGCAGGATGGCGCGCGGGACCTCGGCGGCGGGGAGCAGCCGGGTGGCCTGGATCGCCCGGGCCAGCGCGACGTCGCCGTACGCCTCGCCCTTGGGGTCGGCGACCGCGTACACACCATCGCTCACGAAGACGAGCCGGTCTCCGGGCTCGACCCGGAACTCCTGGGCCACATAGTCGGTCTCTTCGAACATGCCCAGCGGGAGCTGCGCCTCGAAGGTGACCCGTTCGACCGCGCCACCCCGTAGCCGCAGCATCTGCGGGGAGCCGGCGTCCACGACCTTGGCATGACCTGTTGCGAGGTCGAAGTCGAACATCAGCACCGACAGATAGCAGCGGCCACTGTAGTGGGCGTAGACCGCCTGGTCGGCCAGGGCCGCTTGGTCGTCGATGGCGATCCCGGCACGCCGGGCGTTGCGCAGGGCGTTGATGGCCAGGTTCGTCAGCAGGGAGGCCTCTATGCCCTCGCCCATGCCGTTGGTGACGTACAGCATCAGGTGGTCGGCCGTGGCGGACCAGTCGAAGTTGTCACCGAAGATCGCGTACGCCGGCTCCAGTTGCGCGCCCAACTCGTACTCGGGGCGGGAGCAGGAACGTCCGGGCAGGAGCTGCCACTGCATCTCGGCTGCCAGCGTGAGCCGGTCCTTGCGCCGCGCCTGCAGATAGATGTCGGTGTCCCTCTCGGCCACGATCACCTCGTGGCCGAGCACCTCTGCGATGTCCATGAGCTCGCCCAGCAGGTCGTGCACCCGGCCGTCGTCCGGCAGAGTCACAGACAGGACGCCCAACCGGTCCCCGCGCACGCTGACCGGCAGATGCACACGCGCGCAACGGCCTGCGTCGGCCTCAACGACCGGCTCCTGAGCACCGAAAGCCCGGCCCACAACGCTGTTGTGCACGGACACCGGCTCCATGGTGTGCGGCAGCACCGACACCGGCTGAAGCACGGTCAGGCCGTAATCGGCCATGAACAGTTCCACGGACTCCGCGGCGTACTGCTCGATCAGCGCACGACGGACGGCGTCGAGCAACTCGTGGGGTGCCGCCGTACGCAGGGCGCGCTCGGCGGTCACAAATCTGTTCACGATGGTAAATACACCAATCTTTCAGCGGACACTTAAACCGCCCTCGCCTACGTGACGAGGTCGTACGATTCAGCCGCGCCAAGCTGTCCGGGCCGTCCAAACCATCTCTGGCCGCTGTGGGCACCTAGTAGGCTGGCGGCCGTCCCAGTGCCTGCGAGAGTGTGACAGTGGCTGCTTTCCGCCCCCGCCCGGAACCCGTCGAGGTCGCCCGTGTGACCGCGACGGCCGGAGAGTTGCTGGAAGTCCTGTGGGGGCGGGCGTCCACCGCTCCGGCGTCCGCGTCACAGATGCGGGTGCTGCTCATGCTGGAGCACCAGGACGGTATCAACCTGCGCACGCTCAGTGACGCACTTGCCTCGACGCCCCCGTCCACCAGCCGGCTGTGCGACCGCCTGGTCGCAGCCGGGCTCGTCGAGCGCGTGGTCAGCGCCGCCAACCGGCGCGAAGTACGGTTGCACCTCAGCAATCGGGGCCGCGCCTTCCTGGACGACCTGCGCGCACGCAGGGAGCAGGAACTGCAGACGGTGCTGGCCCTCATGCCCGCCGGCAAGCGAACGGCGCTGCTGGAAGGACTCGAGGCGTTCTGCCGCGCGGCGGCACTGCAGATACACGACAGCGCGCAGCAGCCGGACGACCGGACCGCCTGACGACGCGGCCGCCCCACCGGGCTCCCCGACACTGCGGGGCGTCGGTGGCCAGCGCACGGAGCGGCCTCCGCCCACCGGAACATTCCACACCCTTCCCCGTGCAGCACGACACGGCTACTTTCTTGCCCTAGGGGCATTATTGTCAAATGACAACTGACGCTCTCGGGCGCTACCTGGCTTCGGATACCCCGATACCGCCTCCGTTTGCCTGTGGGCCACGCCTCGAAAGTTCATAGCCCCTGGTGGACACGGCATGGGGAACACGCACGCGAGATCACGCGGACCTTCCTGTCCGTGGTGGAACCCAAGGATTCAGCACAGGCGGAGGCAGTCCTGCCACGGCAGCGCGACACTCCCCTGTGGGAACCCGGCGGGTTCGGCAGCCCCACGTGCCGGCCGACTGGGCGTCTCACGGTCACACCTAGTGGCCGTTTTTCCGTCCCGGGTCACTGCGGGTGTGCCCTCCGCTATCGGGGGTAAGCGCCGAGCAAGGCGGCCGGCGGGTGACCGGGCCGGGCCGGGGACGACCAGGGAGGGCTTGTGACGGCGACAGGCGTCAGTGCGACCACGGAAACCGACATGGAGCTGCCCCGGATCAGCGAACCACAGAAGGTCGCACCTGAGGATGCCAGGCAACTGTCCAAGGCGTTCTTCGACCAGCTCGCGGTGCTCGAAGAGGGCACGGAGGAGTATCAGTACGTTCGGAACACCCTCATCGAGATGAACATGTCGCTGGTGCGCTACGCGGCCGGCCGCTTCCGCAGCGCCAACGGCCAGTCGATGGAGGACATCGTCCAGGTCGGCACCATCGGCCTGATCAAGGCCATCGACCGCTTCGAGATCTCGCGCGAGGTCCAGTTCACCAGCTTCGCGGTGCCGTACATCGTCGGGGAGATCAAGCGGTTCTTCCGCGACACCACCTGGGCGGTACACGTGCCGCGACGCCTTCAGGAAGCCCGCGCCGAGCTCTCCAAGGCCACCGAGGAACTCGCCAGCCGACTGGGCCGCTCCCCCAAGGTCTCCGAACTCGCGGCCTTGATGAACCTCACCGAGGAGGAGGTCGTCGAGGCCCAGATCGCCGCGAACGGCTACACGTCGGCGTCCCTCGACGCTCCCCTCAGCTCCGCGGACGAGGACAACGAGGCGGCGCTGTCCGAAGTCATCGGCCTCGAGGATCCGGCCCTGGAACTCGTGGAAGACTTCCGCTCTCTCGCTCCCCTACTCGCTGATCTCAGCGAGCGAGAGCGCTTGATCCTTCATCTGCGGTTCGTCGAGGAGCGGACGCAGGCCGAGATCGGCAAGCGACTCGGCATCTCCCAGATGCACGTCTCCCGCCTGCTCTCCCGGCTTCTGACCCGCCTGCGCGGCGGCATGCTCTCCCTCACCTGACGGTGCGCCTGTCCGGGGCCGACAACAGGTGGCCGGCGATGTAGCTCGCGACACCGGTGCCGCTCCCGATGCGCAGCCGGTGGCGCCCGTCTGTGGTGGCTGCCTCCGCGGGCGCCACCGGCAGGGCGGAACACGTCCCGAGGCTCCGACGAGCCGCCATGCCGAGGACAGCCCCGCCAGGGCTGCGCGCAGCTCCGCACCTCAGTCTTCAGGACAAGGCGGGCGCCTCTCCATGGTTCTCACCATGAGGCGCGTCGTGTTCGGCACGGACGTCTGGGAGTACGACCTGACACTGCTCTTGGATGAGGGCATGCTCGGCGAGGGCGTGGCTCGTGGTGGGCACGATGGACAGCAGCTCGCTCAGGCCGGTGATCTCGATGACCCGGAGCACGGGCGCGGGGACGGCGGCCAGGGTGAGACTCCCGCCTGCTTCACGGGTCTGTGCCACAGCCGGACCAGGGCGTTCAACCCGGAGGAGTCACAGAAGCCGACCCCCGACAGGTTCAGCGACGGGTCCAGGACCAGGTGAGATCGCCCGTCCCGCATGAGGGTGGCCTCCAAGCTGCTGATGCCCCGACTCTTCCGGTGCATGTGCTATGCCGTCGCCGTGGATCGAGCGCACGATTGGAAGGGAGCTCAGACGCAGGAGGCCGGTGATGTTCGAGGCCGATGACATTCGGGAGTGGCGCGGGCACGATGTGGTGGATCCTGGCGGTCACAAGATCGGCACGCTGGAGTCGGTGTACGTGGACACGGCGAACGACGACCCTGTGTTCGCCGCGGTCACCGTGGGACTGCCTACCCGGCGCCGTCTCGTGTTCGTCCCGCTCGGCGGCGCCACCGTGGGCCCGGGCTATCTGAAAGTCACCAGCCCTAAGGGTCTGGTCAAGAAGGCACCTTCGATCGAAACCGACGGTGTACTGCCCGCCGGCGAGGAGCCCGCACTCTTCGCGCACTACGGGCTGGACTACGCCCCGGGGGCCGGTGGCGAACGACGCCTCGCGCGCCGTTGACCTCGCGAAGCACGGGAGGACGGATGAACCTGTTCCTGCTCCTGATCATCGTGGCGATCGTCCTGGGCATCATCGGAGTCGCCGCGCATGGCCTGTTCTACCTTCTGGTCATCGGTGTCCTCGTCCTGGTGGCGGACCTCGTCTATGGAGCGACGCGGTTCCGCCGCCGACGTCCACGGTCACCGCGGGTCCGCTGAACCCTGGCACCCCCAGTTGATGCGTGCACGAAGTGAAACGGATGGAAATGAACACCACGGAAGACAAGGACGGCGGCGAGGCCGAGTCGGTGGGCGTGCGGCTGCGCTCAGAGGTCTTGTCCGCCCTCGGCGCCCTGACGGATGGCCAGGGTGCACCCTCGCCCCAGTTCCGTGCTGGGGAAGCGGTGGCCTACGAGTGGGCCCTGGGGAGGGCCGACAGTTCCCCGGTCACCGGTCGGGGTGTACCAGGTCCACCTGACCTCGCGCTGCTGACCGCCGAGCTGGACGCGGTCACGGTCCAGTTGGAGGACACGGGGAACCTGCCCGGAAACACCGACTATCTGCGCGGGCTGCACGCCGGGCTGACCTGGGTGTGTGGATACGGAGTCGAACGGGGCTGACCAGGGACGAAGCCGCGCGTTCCCCTGCGGGGATGTGGTGCGCGTCATCTGGGGACCAGGGCACAGATGGCCTTGCCGTTGGGAACCAGCACCACGGTGACCTTTCTGGCCAGACGACGGATCATGAGCCAGCCGAATCCACCCAGGCGTCCGCTGAAGTCCGGTGCCCGAGGGCGAGGCGGTTCGGGATCCGAGTCGAGGACGGTCACCTCGACGGCGTCCGGCCGGGCGTCGAGACTCAGCACGCAGGTCGTACCGCGGGCGTGCCGCACCGCGTTCGTCACGAGTTCCGTGACGACGAGGTCCACGTCCTGCGCGGATCGGTCGTCGACCGGTGGAGCGAGTTGGCGCACGAACCACCGGGAGACCTGGCGTGCCTTCGCGGCAGCGTCTGGGCGGTTGCGGAGTACCAGGCGCCGGGGTGCGCTGGTGTCTTGTCTCCTACCGGGGACGATCACTTTTCCTCCTGCAGCAGCGTCGGATTGCTCGTCGTTTTCCGGCTTCCCGCGACAGGCTGATGGATGTTCGCCCGATGAGTGGAAAGCGACTCAAACGCCACCGCCCAGCGCATGCAGATGCGGACTTTGCTGGCCTTCCGAACCGGAGTGGTCGACTCATCCAGTACTCGCAGCACGAAGCGCGACTTGGGACATGCCTCAGCCAACCCCTATGGGGGTACAGGACAACGCCGATCCTGTGCGTCAGGTCGTGCTGCGGCTCGCCCGGCGGCGTGGAGGCCGCAGCCACAAGCGCGTTGGCGACGTCCCGCAGTCTCCTGTTCGTGTGCTGGGACTGCCGACGCAGGATACGCATGGCCACGCCGGCGGCGTGCTGGTGCTCACGGAGCAGCTCACTCGTCGGTTCAACCGAGTCGGGCGGGTAGCCGCAAAGGAGGTGCATCTCGTCCCACCACCACGTGTCTTCCTTCACCCCGGTAGACGAAGACCCCCGTCAGCTCCTCCGCCTCGCCAGTGCTCCGAATGACTTCCCTCCGCACGACCGCGCCTCCCATCCGGGCCCCGCTCCGGCGGAGCCGGAGACGGTCGGTGCATCCGGAGAACACGAAGAGCTCTACGGCAGAGAGTTTCGTAACTGTGGGTGTACCACTCTGGCGCTTTGGGTAACAGACCGTGCATGTCGTGCCCCGCACATGATCACGGGCACCTGGATGAAGGGCGACAGCCATGCCGAGTCTGCTGACCGATCACTCCACGGCCCTGTCGTTGGCCCGACATACGCCGGGGCCGGCCACAGCCCCTGACACCGCCCTGCCGTCACCGGCGGCAGACAACCTGGCCTCCGCGGACCTGAGCTCGATCGCACCGGCCGATGCCCGGGTCCTGTCCAAGACCCTGTTCGCCCGCTTGGACGCGCTGGAAGAGGGCACCGCCGAGTACTCCTACGTCCGCAACACGCTGGTCGAACTCAACCTGGCCCTCGTGCACTTCGCGGCCCGGCAGTTCCACTCACGCACCGAGTCGGCCGAAGACGTGCTGCAGGTGGGCACGATCGGACTGATCAAAGCGATCAACCGGTTCGACCCCTCACACGGCGTCGAATTCGTCACGTTCGCGCTGCCGACCATCTTCGGCGAGATCAAGCGGTTCTTCCGCGACACCACCTGGGCCCTACGAGTTCCGCGCAGGCTGAAGGAGCTGCGCCTGACGCTGGACAAGGCGACCGCGGACCTGGAGCAGTGCCTCGGCCGGCCACCAACCGTCGCCGAACTTTCCACGCACCTGCATCTGGACGCCGAAGAAGTGCTTGAAGGGCTGGGAGCCGCCAACAGCTACAACACCCTCTCGCTGGACGCCCCCTTCGAAGGAACCGACCGCGATGACGCTCTTGCCGACCATGTCGGCTTCGAGGATCACGACTTGGAACTGGTCGAGGAGCTGACCACTCTGCAGCCGGTGATCGCCGCACTGCCCGAGCGCGATCGGAAGATCCTCGCCATAAGGTTCGGCCGCGAGATGACCCAGCGCGAGATCGCTGACGAGCTCGGTGTCTCCCAGATGCACGTCTCTCGCCTCCTCGCGCGCATCCTGGCCAAACTCCGATCGCACTTGACCCCACAGTGACAGACTCGTGTCTGCACGAGCGAGGACCTCAGCCAGCCCAACCGACAGGCCGGTCGCGCCACGCATCACCGAGCGCGGCCGGTCACTGGTGTCCGCCGAGTACACCGAGCGGCGGTCGAACGAGTGGACTGCAAGGTTCAGCAGGCCTGAATCAAGCACGGGTGACGGTGCCCCCGGCCCTGCAACGCCACGACCCGGCCACATCGGAGACGCCAGGGGGCCAGTGCGCCGGATCCGTGGGACGACCCGGCTGCGCGCCGCCGGGGGCGGCAACTGGACCGGAGGCCGGACGGCGTAGTCGGCAGAGGCCGAGTGACGGGAACAGCAGCCGGAACGGGTGCGAGGCGTTCGGCGGGGTAAAGGGGGTCCATGAGTGATCGAGCCCGGCACCCCATCCGGAACCTGCTACGCGCCGCCGACCAGTCGCTGTTCCAGAGCGTGGCGGCGCGCGAGTGGCCCGCAGCCGAAACGGTGCTGCCGAGGCTGAGCCGGAGCGCCAACCACGGTCTGCTGTGGGGCGGCGTCGCCCTGGGTATGTGGGCCCTCGCAGGGGCGCGCGGCCGCCGGGCCGCTGTCCGCGGGGTGACATCACTGGCGCTGGCCTCGGTCACGGTGAACACCATCGGCAAACGCTCCGTCGGCCGGGCCAGGCCGATACGGGACGCCGTGCCGGTCGTCCGGCACCTGCCCCGCCAGCCCTTCACCAGTTCCTTCCCCTCCGGGCATGCCGCCTCGGCCGCGGCGTTCGTGTCGGGGGTCGCCCTGGAGTCACCGCGCTGGGGCGCAGCCTTGGCTCCGCTGGCCGCATCGGTAGCCTTCTCCCGCGTCTACACGGGGGTCCACTATCCCGGCGATGTCCTGGCCGGCGCGGCCCTCGGAGTGGGTGCCGCCTATGCGGTGCGCGGCCTGGTGCCGTCCCGCTCGCAGATGCCGCCGCCGGCCCGGCCACGAGCGGACGTGCCCGCACTCCCCGAAGGAGAGGGGCTGGTCGTCGTCGTCAACCCGTCTTCCGGCAGCCAACCTCAACTTGCCGACCCCATCAAGCAGTTGAGAACAATGCTGCCGCAGGCCGAGGTCGTACTCTACGACGAGGAGGCCGGACCCCTGCCCAAGGTACTGGCGAAGGCGGCCCGGGAGGCTGCACACCGGGGCGGCGCCCTGGGAGTGTGCGGCGGCGACGGCACCGTCAACGCAGCCGCGACCGCCGCGCTCGCGGCCGACGTGCCCCTCATGGTGCTCCCCGGCGGCACGTTCAACCACTTCGCCGCCGATCTGGGAGTCGACACAGTAGCCGACGCGTGCACCGCGGTGATGCAAGGCAGTGCCGTCCGTACCGACGTCGGCCGGATCAGACCTCTGCGCACAGCGGATGGCGGCACCGAGCCGGCCTACTTCCTCAACACCTTCAGCATGGGCGTCTACCCGGAACTGGTACGGCTGCGCGAACGATGGGCTCCGAGGATCGGCGGACCACCGGCCACCCTCCTCGGGGTCGCCCGGATCCTGCGCCAGTCCGCTCCCATGCGGGTCGAGGTGAACGGACACCGCCGGTCGCTGTGGCTGCTCTTCGCGGGAAACGGCCTGTACCGCAGCGTCGGCATCGCACCGGTCCGGCGCCACGACCTGGCCGACGGCATGCTCGACGTGCGGGTCGCCCACGCCGGCCGCTTCGCCCGCACCCGTCTGCTGGCGGCAGCGTGCGTCGGCCGACTGGCAAGGACACCGTTCTACGCAGCCGCAACGCCGAAGCGCCTGCTGATCTCCGGCCTGCCCGAGGAGGCCTGCATGGCCTACGACGGCGAGGTGGCCGACGCTCCTCCGGCCCTCCTCCTCGACAAGCTCGCCGAGGCCCTGACCGTGTACCGACCGACATCAGACGACATCCCCGGCAGCTCGCTCGCTGCGCCCATGGACAGCGGCCGGTGACACCAAGGTTTGCTACGCGCGACGCTCCGTCTCCGTGGGTCGACTCCCCTGCCTGCGCAGTCCGAGTTCTTCGTCGGCGGAGGGCTGCAGGAGACCGTCGGCTACTTCGAGGAGGGACAGTCCATCACGCGCACTGACCGCTTGCAGCCAGGCCAACGCCTCTGCCGTGGAACAGTCTTCGCGTGCCGCGACACACCCAGCGGCCCGGTGGATGCGGTGCCAACGTGCCGCACGGGTATCCGACTTCCACACCGGCCGCCGGCAGCCTGAGCTCGCGTGCACGCGTCGCCAGCGCAGCAGCGCGTCCAAAGCGACGTCGGCGGCACGTTGCGCCTGGGCGAGCTGCGGAACCGTCACCTGCTTCGGCCGCGTGTAGTAGAGGGACATGACGCCGATCGGCGTGCGGCGCTCGTTCAGCGGTAGCGCCAGCACCTGCTCGACATCAGGCACCTCGTCAGCCAGGTGCGAGCCAGCACTGGAATGGCTGTTCTGCAGGCCGGATACGAGGACTGGCCGCATCTCCAGGGCCGCATTGATCGACGGACCAACAGCGCGCGTGAACTGCACGGCTTCGCCGAGCAGGGCCGACTCGTCGGTGGCACACAGCAGTTGCCAGTGATCCAGGCTGGGCAGCAGCGACAGAGCCGCCCGCTGTGCGCCCATGCCCGCTGTGAACGCGGTGCAGAGCCGGCGGGGCAGCGCGCCTCGCCCCACCGCTGCCGCGATCGAGACGTCATGCACAATCGAAGGTGCTTCTCGTGTTTCCGACGTCTCCTCCAGCATGGTCATCATTCCCTCATTCGCGCACTGTCCGCGCGTCGGGAGCGCCCTCGGAGCGGTACGGATGGCCGTGCCCGGCGCCCCAGCCATGAAAGTGCGTTTACCACCCGACGGTCCCTCTCATGTGTCGCTCGTCGGCCTCAGGTGCTTTGACAGGACGAACCGGGTGCTACGGCGCTCCAGACACATCTCCTCGTCGCGTGAGTCATCGACAACAGCCGTCCGGGTGACCGTGGCGTCATGCCGGTCGCCGAGGGTAGGCGCGCAACTACAGATGAAGAACACGCCACGCTGGGACGCCCCAGAGAACCAGGGATGTCACAGGGGCCCAGGGCCGCGGCGCACGATTCCGTGGGCCAGCCCTTCCCGTGGTCGACCGGAAGGGAAAGAGAAGATGGACAACCTCGCACGACTGATCCAACAGACCATGCGCCGCCGCCATTTGACGGCACAGGCCATCGCCGAGCAGACCGGTATTCGTACCCCGCGGGTCAAAGCGTTCGCGGAAGACGGTGCCAACGGCCCCATCCATCCCACCGACGACGAACTGAGGGAACTCGCCCGCAGCCTCGCACTGCCCCTGTCGGCGGTTCTGGGAGTCGCACATCCTTCGGTCAAGGCGAAGGCAGCTTCCGAAGCGCGAAGGCTGCGACAGCACGCCGGCGGTCGTCGCACACCAGTCCATGGGTCTCACTAACATGAACCACTTCCGATCTCACCTGATGCCCCATGCCACGGTCCCGAAGAGCGGACCTCCGCCGCGAGCGGATTGGTACGCGTGGAGCGTGATGACTTGCGAAGACAACGGCGACAGCGAAGCCCCACACGTGGGCGTCCGCCTACGTGTCGACGTCGAGACCCTTCTCGGTGACCTGACAGACGGCCATGGTGCGGGCTCACCGCAGTTTCAAGCGGGAGAAGTGGCGGCATTCGAGTGGGCACTGGGACGTTCCGAGAGTTCCCCAGTCACTGCCCGGGGGGTTCCTTGCGCGCCGGACCTGGCGCTGCTCACGGCCGAACTGGACGCCGCGACAGTCCAATTGGAGCACCCCAGCGGCTCGCCTGGCAGCAGCGACTACCTGCGAGGGATCCACACGGCACTCAACTGGGTGTGCGGATACGACACCGGGCTGCTCTGACCCCCTGCTGCCTGCACTACTGTTGTAGTGCAGGCAGCGGACCCAAGAGGTACCCGCGAACAGCATCACCAGGGCCGTGACGGCTGCGACGCGGACGATCCCTCGGGCACGCGGAATCAGAACGGGCAGGAGCAAGCCAAACGGCATTCCAAGGACGATGTTCCCACCGAGTTTCTTGACCGTGTCCTGAAAGCCCGGCCGGTCCAGGTACGCGCGCATGGAGTGCGCCCGCCTGGCAGAGGGGTGTCGTGGCTGCTCAGGGCTGTTCCATTTGCCGCTCAGGCCGGATCCATGCGACCAAAGAGGGCAGCGTGGCCCGGCGGGAGCTGCGTCAGAATCCTGCGAAGCAAGGCTTCATCAGCCATGTCGGCCAGCGCACTGAGCACCGCGGCCACGGCACGACGGGCCTGAAGCTCGTCAACGATGTCACGCTCAGCCACTGCCTCGACGAAGCCAGAAGGAGTCAACGGCTCACTGGCCGGCGCGGATTCGCTCAACCACGCGACGCACTGCGGCGGCAGCAGCGCTGCCAATTCGGTTCGGTCGTCGCCGACGAGGGTGGGAGCCCAAAACTGACAGCACGTTGCGTACCGCACGTGTGGCCTCGTCCTGATCGTCTTAGGAGCCTCGTTCGCTTACCCGATCAAGCAGCACTTCCAGCGCCCGGAACAGAACGGTGTGCAGCCAGAAGTACCAACAGGTCGCCACCACCTGTGCCGGGCGACTCCCGTTCGCCGCTCGAACCGTGGCTTATGAAGACGCATCCGTAGCGTCAGCGCCGCCTCAACGCTCTACGAATCAGCAAGAACGCACCGGCTGCGATCAACGCCATCCCCATGATGATCAAGAGCAACCCGACAGCAATCAGAGAAGCACCGAGTGCGATCACAATCGCACCGAGGATAAGCAAGATCATCCCGACGGTGAGAAGAAAGATCGCGAGGACGATCACGGTGCCCTCCTTTCTCCCCCTCTCGACTGTGGACCCTCCTCCTGGTCAACACAAACACTCCTCAGAGCAACCTCCCGACGTTTACGCCGTCGCACCCCCACACCAGCGCATCGACTAGAGGAGTCTGAGGAGCCCCAGCCAATGACGACAGAAGCGAAGGCATCACCCAGGTGACATATGCGCAGGTCAGCGCACCATTCCGAGTTCTGGATCACCTCCGGCCAGCCCGCGTGCGCGCCGCAAGCCCCGGATCAGTGCCGTCACTTCGCGTCGGCGCGGGGAAAGACGTATTCGTCCAGCAGGATGCCGATGGCGACCGCGGCCGGTACGGCGACCAGCAGCTGCCCGATCTGCAGAACGGTGTGCACCAGAAGCCAGGCCAGTGTCGCGCCGAGTCCCTGGGCGAAGCCGGCCCGCAGCCACGACCCGCTCCGTTCAACGGGTCGTGGCGGGATGCTTCCGAGTCCTCTCCTCCTGTGCCCGCCGCTTCTTGGCTCCCCGGCAGTGGTCCGGCTCCCCCGCACCGATCTTCCGGCAGTCGTTTGGGGAGGTGCGGGCAGGCGGAAATCCCTGAGAGGTCGTCAGCGTCTACGGCTGCGGACGGTCCAGCCGCCTCCAACACCTGCGAGGTGCAGCGCCAGCACCGTGAGGCCAAGGAGCATGACGTTGGTCGAGGTGAAGGTGTGGTTGGTCGAGATATCTGCTGCGTTGATCAAAAAGGCGATGAAGAACAGGGCCGCAGAAGCTATCGCCAGCATGGTTTTGGCCTCCTCGTCGGGTGACGTCTGTGGTGCGCTGCCCTCCGAATTCCCGCCGCCTGGCAACTCACACCGGCGGCGCCGCACAAGTCCGCGGAGCCTCATCGGCGCTGTAGCGGTTGGGTAGGGGCATTTAGGGCAAGCGCATCTTCCCGGGCGCGGCCTGCGTGCCGTGGAGAATGGCGGGGAGGGTGTCTGAATGTCCAGTGTTCCTTCGGTCACGAGGACCCATGTCGGCCGCTGTCTGGTCGCTTCCTTCGATGGCGAAATGGACTGCCTGACCGGGCAGATGTTTCGAACCGAGTTCTTCAACCTCATCGATTCCGGCGGCCCGTCGGCGCGCCCATGAGGCCGGGGCAAGGTTGGCGCTGGCCGGCGTGCAGGGGCAGCTACGACAGCTACTGAAGCTCACCGGCGTCGATAGGATTCTTGACCTGTACGACGCCGCGGAAGATGCCGTGCGAGGCCTTGCAGACCACCTCGGAGCCAATGCGAGGAATGAGAGAAATACAGGTCCTCAAACGAGGTTTGCATCACCCAGATGACCGACCAATTCTACATATTATTCATCTTCCGCCCCAGCTCATAGCATTTTCGAACATATAGGCGGGGCTGAGGGAACTTCGTGCGGGTAAGCGCGTACGCGACGGCATCGAGGAAAGGGGAAGCCATGTCAGTGGAACCCGAACGTGCCGAAGCGACTCCCGCGGCGGAACACGTCGCCGAAGCGATGATCAAGCTGTGGCAGCGGGCCCATGAGGACGTCGCCCCCACGGTTTCCGAGGAGCAGATGCGCGTTCTGCTCGCCCTGGGCGGCGAGGCGAACGCCCCCGACAGGATTGCCCGAGACCTCTGCGTCAGCGCCTCGTGGGCGACCCGGTTGCTCGACTGTCTGGAGCAGCGCACGCTGGTACGGCGCCTCCCGTCCGGCGAGTTCTCCGTCACTGGCGCCGGAACATGTGTGCTCGAAGCGACACGTCAGCGCCGTCGGCAACTTCTGGAACAGACACTGATGACCGCCGCACCGTCGGACCGCCCGGTATTGCGGGACACGTTCAACCAGCTGTACGGGGTTGTGAGCCCCTTGGCACGGGTGCCTCGTAGCCGTTCGCCGCTCTGATCGGCGCACGCCCCGTCACACGGCACGGCCGGCGCGGCGTCGGCCGGCGCTACGCCCCAGCTCCGCAACCCTGTGATGGTTCTTGTCCTCGGGCTGCCCCGGAGAGTTTGCGGGCAGCAGCCCGAGCGCACTGAAACAGCTGCTGCCCGCAGGTCCCACTCTTGCGTGGAAAAGCCAGCCCCGCTACTCATGCGCGCCCCTTGGACGTACGCCATGGTCAGCCCTGTCTGCGGGTAGGGCCCGACGAGATGCGGCGACTTCACACTCCTTCATCCCCCCGGCTGTGCGGGGCGGGCACGCGCGCATGCTCGCCCGTGACGCGGGCAAAAGGGAACGACGGGTGCGGGCTGCCCGCCGTCCTTGCTGGGGAGGCGCGTGATCATGCGTATATGGCAGGAGAGCACCGAGGTGGGCTCGCGGCCTGGTCAGATGTCCCCGTTGGGCGCGACCTTCGACGGCGCCGGGACGAACTTCGCCGTGTTCTCCGAAGTGGCGGAGCGCGTGGAGCTGTGTCTCTTCGACGAGGACGGCATCGAGGAGCGTGTCACGCTGAAAGAGGTGGATGGCTTCGTCCACCACATCTATCTGCCCGACGTGGGCCCGGGCCGGCGCTACGGATTCCGGGTGCGCGGACCGTACCGACCTCAGCGTGGCGCGCGCTGCAACCACAACAAACTGCTGCTCGATCCGTACGCCAAAGCGATCGAGGGCGAGGTCGAGTGGAACGAGGCGCTCTTCCCGTACCACTTCGATGCCCCCGGCCGACGAAACGGCCTGGACTCCGCCCCGTACGCGCCGAAGTCGGTAGTGGTGAACCCCTTCTTCGACTGGGGCAGAGATCATCCGCCACGGACCCCGTATCACGAGACGGTCATCTACGAGGCCCACGTGAAGGGGATGACGAAGACCCATCCGGCCATACCGGAGGCGATACGCGGTACGTACGCGGCGCTCGCGCACCCGGCCATGGTGGACTACTTCGTCACGCTGGGCGTCACCGCGGTGGAGCTGATGCCGGTCCACCAGTTCGTCCACGACCACGTGTTGACGGAGAAGGGCCTGTCGAACTACTGGGGGTACAACACCATCGGCTTCTTCGCGCCGCACAACGCCTACTGCTCGTCCGGGCAGCGGGGCGAGCAGGTGCAGGAGTTCCGGTCGATGGTCAAGGCCTTGCACGAGGCGGGCATCGAGGTCATCCTCGACGTCGTCTACAACCACACCGCCGAGGGCAACCATCTCGGGCCGGTGCTGTCGCTGCGCGGCCTGGACAACGCGGCCTACTACCGCCTGTCCGATCAGGACCCCCGCTTCTACTGGGACACCACCGGCACCGGCAACAGCCTGCGGATGAATCACCCACACACCCTGCAGCTGATCATGGACTCGCTGCGGTACTGGGTGACCGAGATGCACGTCGACGGCTTCCGCTTCGACCTGGCCGCCACCCTGGCCCGGCAGTTCCACGAGGTGGACCGGCTGTCGTCGTTCTTCGACCTCGTCCAGCAGGACCCGGTCATCTCCCAGGTGAAGCTCATCGCCGAGCCCTGGGACGTGGGCGACGGCGGCTACCAGGTGGGCAACTTCCCGCCGCTGTGGACCGAGTGGAACGGCAAGTACCGCGACACGGTTCGCGACTTCTGGCGCGGCGAGGGCGGCACTCTGGGTGAGTTCGCCTCCCGCCTCACCGGATCCTCCGACCTGTACCAGAACGACGGCCGCCGGCCCTACGCCTCCATCAACTTCGTCACCGCGCACGACGGCTTCACCCTGCGCGACCTGGTCTCGTACAACGACAAGCACAACCAGGCCAACGGCGAGGACAACCGCGACGGCGAGAGTCACAACCGGTCCTGGAACTGCGGTACGGAGGGCCCCACTCACGACCGCGGCGTGCTGGCCCTGCGCGCCCGGCAGCAGCGCAACCTCCTCGCCACCCTGCTGCTCTCCCAGGGCGTGCCCATGCTGCTGCACGGCGACGAACTCGGCCGGACCCAGCGCGGCAACAACAACGCCTACTGCCAGGACAACGAACTGACCTGGATCGACTGGCCCAACGTCATCGAGGGAAGCGAACTGCTCGACTTCACCCGCAAGCTGATCACCCTGCGGCGTGACCACCCCGTCTTCCGCCGGCGACGGTTCTTCCGGGGACGTGCGACGCACGCATCCGGCAGCGTGGTGAAGGACATCGCCTGGTTCACGCCTGCCGGGCGCGAGATGACCGACACCGACTGGGAGACAGGCTTCGCCAGGTCCCTCATGGTCCACCTCAACGGCAAGGCCATCACGGAACCGGACCTCCGCGGACTGCGGGTGGAGGACGACTCGTTCCTCCTGCTCTTCAACGCCCACAGCCAGGCGCTCGCCTTCACTGTTCCCGAAGGGCTCGGTCCGTGGTGGGCGGTGGAGGTGGACACCGCCATCCCGTACACCGAGTACCGGCCGCTGATCAAGGCCGGCAGTGAGGTGGAGGTCGAGGCCCGTGCCATGCTCGTCCTCCGCGCTCACCAGGACGGTTGAACTCAGCTCACGTGGACGCGCGGCCGTCGCTCCGGGTCCGGTTCGGCGCGGCGCAGTACCTCGCGGGTGACCGGCGCCACCTCTCCGTCGCCGAAGACCAGGAAGCGGAGCAGACGGCCCACCGGCCCGCCCTCGGACCAGCTGAAGTACGCATGCGGAACGTCTTCTGTGCGGTCCCGCAGCGCCAGCAGGACGGCCGCGATGGTGTTGGGGACCGTCGGGCCCTGCACTGATAGCCAGGCCGCTCCGTCCCGCTCGGTGCCGTGAACGGTGACATCCGCCGTGAAGTCCGACGAATCCCGCACAGACACTTCGAGGAAGAGAGGCGGTCCACTGATGGGGGCTCGGGTGAGCACCTGCGGGGTGAACCCCGAGGGCTGTCCGTGGTGCTCCAGCGGCTCATGGGCGATCAGCTGCAGTGGACCTTCCGCGGCGGCCCGGTCGACGATACGCATCGCCTCCGCGTCCAGACGGACGTCTGTGACGCGCAGTTCGAACGACCGGTGGACACGCGAACCGAAGGAGGTGACCAGGATCGCCACGATGAAGATCGCCGCGATCTTGATGCCGTCGGGCCGTTCGACCACGTTGGCGACCAGGGTGTAGCCGAAAACGGCGGTGATCACGGCGAAGCCGATGGTCGCCCACCGGCGGCCCCGGCGGTGCGCGGCGACCGTGGAGGCGAAGGACGCCGACAGCATCAGCACCAGCATGCCGGTGGCGTAGGCCCCGCTCTGCTTGTCGACGTTCGCATGGAACCAGAGCGTGATGAGGACGGCCGCCCCCATGAACAAGAGCACCAGCGGGCGTACGGCCCGCGTCCATTCGGGAGCCATGCCGTAGCGCGGGAGGTAGCGCGGAACGAGGTTCAGCAGGCCGGCGAGCGCGGACGCGCCGGCGAACCACAGGATGGCGATGGTCGAGACGTCGTACGCCGTGCCGCCCGCCTCCCCGAGGTACTGGTGGGCCAGATAGGCGAGGGCACGGCCGTTGGCCGGTCCGCCGCTCTTGAAGGCGTCCTGCGGGATGAGGATCGCCGTCGTCAGACTGGACAGCAGGAGCAGGCAGCTCATGGTGACGGCGGCCGTGGTGAGCAGTCGGCGCGTCTCACGGACACGACCCTCGGGCCTCTCATACGTGTCCGACGGATCACCCTGGACCTGCGGCATCACCGCGACTCCGGTCTCGAAGCCGGACATGCCCAGGGCGAGCTTCGGGAAGACCAGCAGGGCCACGCCCGCCATGGCCCACGGGGAGCTGTGCGCGGCCGTCATGGCGTCCGCCCAGTCGCGGATCCGTACCGGATGAGCGACGAGGTGCCATGCGGCGACGGCGAGCACGACGACATTGACGGCCAAGTAGGTGCCCACCAGGGCCACGGCGATACCGATGGCCTCGCGGAAGCCCTTGAGGAAGACGGCCGCGAGTACGCCGATGAGGACCAGCGTGATCGAGAGGTTGGCGCTGTGCAGCCAGTGCGGGGCGAACGGGTTCTCCACCACGTGCGCGGCGGCGTCCGCGGCCGACAGCGTGATGGTGATCATGAAGTCGGTGGCGGCGAACGCGAGCAGCACCAGGACGAAGATCTTCCCTGGCCACCAGGGCAGCAGCCGCTCCAGCATGGCGATCGAGCCCTCGCCGTGCGGACTCTCGCGCGCCACCCGCCGGTAGACCGGCAGTGCACCGCACAGGGTCAGCGCGACCAGGACCAGGGTGGCGAGAGGAGACAGCAGGCCGGCCGCGAGTGCGGCGATGCCGGGCTGATAGCCGAGCGTGGAGAAGTAGTCGACTCCGGTCAGGCACATCACCCGCCACCACCGGTGCCCCTCGTGCTCGGGGTGCGGCGTACGGTGCGGGCCGGGGTGCCGGGCCGTCCGCTCGCTCAGGCCCTGCAGAAGCCAGGTCCGCCACCGGGCTCCCACGGAGGCCGCCTCGGGTGCGCGGCATGTGCCGCTGTCGGTGTCCGCCACCGCCACGTCGGTCATGTGGCCCCTTCTGCGGTCGATGGTGCGGGGTTGCGCCGACCCCTGACCGACAGCGCTTGCCGTTTGCCGGCGGCTTGGGGCAACGCCCAGGCGTCTGACGAGCCACGCATGGATGGCTCGGCCCACCTCCGACGCGCCGCTCTGACGTACGGCGGCGGAAAGCCTCTGCCCCGTCGTCACGGGGGGGGGAACGACGGGACAGAGGCCGGCCAGGGACCGCGCCACAACCTCCCCAGGTGCGGCGCGGTAGAACCACCGATACCCCCCGACGTGCCGCTCAATCAGGTCGTGTTTCGGTCCCGACGCATACGCGTCAGAAGGATTGCGTGGTCTCAGCTCACCGGGCCCGCTCGTCTTGCTTCTCGAGTCGTATCAGTCCTGCAAGCGCGTCTTTCCTCGCGGAGTTGAGGGCTGTACATCATCTGGCTGATCCACAACACGTCCTGCGCGGGACACAGCAGCAGGCTGCCAGTACTCTTCGTTCGTTGCTGTACGGCAACGATGAGCTCACCCGAGGCGGCGATTGAGGGGGAAGCGGGACGGATGCTCCCAACACAGCATGAGCTGTTCGACGTGCGGATGGCTCCTGACTCCTCCACCGTGAAAGCGGTCTGGGCCCAGCAGGAGCCTTCGGTCCTCCTGATCGAGGACGACGAGGCCGACGCGCTGCTGGTGGAGGAACTGGTCGCCGACTGCACTCCGGGGATGCGCCTGTCCTGGGTGCGTTCCCTGACCGAGGCCTGCGAGGCATTGGCCACCGCGACCCCGGACTGTGTACTGCTGGACCTGCACCTGCCCGACTCCCAGGGGCTGGAGGGTGTGGCCCGCGTACGGCAGGAAGCGGACGTCGCGGTGGTGGTGCTGACCGGGCTGGCCGAGGAAAGCGCCGGTCTGGCGGCGGTCGCCGCAGGTGCGCAGGACTACCTGATCAAGGGGCGGGTCGACCCGGAGCTGTTCGGCCGAGCGGTGCGGTACGCCATCCAGCGCAAGCAGGCCGAGCAGGCAGCGGCGGCGCTGCAGGCCGGGCAGTTGCGGGCCGAGGAGAACGCGCGCCTCGAACGCGGTCTGCTGCCTACTCCACTGGTCAGCGAGGAGCACGGTCTGGACGTGGTCGCCCGGTATCTGCCGGGCAGGGAACAGGCGTTGCTGGGCGGCGACTTCTACGACGTGGTGCAGACCCCGGACGGCACCGTGCACGTCCTGATCGGTGACGTGTCAGGGCACGGCCCGGACGAGGCCGCTCTCGGCGTGGGCCTGCGTATCGCCTGGCGGACCCTGGTGATCAGTGGCTCCACCGGCGCCCGCCGGCTGAGCACGCTCCAGGACATCCTGGTCGCCGAACGCACCGGGCCGCAGATCTTCGCCACCCTCACCAGCATGGAGTTGCTGCCGGATCGGCGCTCGGCGCGTGTGACGCGTGCGGGACATCCCGGCATGCTGGTCCGTAAGGGCAGAGGCGTGGAATGGGTGGAGGTGCCGGGCGGGCCGGCGTTGGGCCTGGTGTCGGGTGGTCTTGCCGCATGGCCGGTGCAGGAACTCCGGTTGTCCGCCGGGACGGGCATGGTGCTGTTCACCGACGGACTCTTCGAGGGGCGGACCGGCCCGGGCGGTCAGCGGCTGGGCGAGGACGGGCTGCTGGAGCTGGCCCGCTCGGCCGCCGCGCTGCCGCCGGACGCGTTCGTCGACTCGCTCATTCGCAGCGCGGAGGAACTGGCCGAGGACTACGGCGGCCTGACGGACGACGTGGCCGTGCTGCACCTGCGGTGGGACCGACAGCCAGACTCGACCGAGGGACCCGGATCATGACGGCAGTCGCCCAACCGCCGGAGGCGCACCGCCGTAGCCGGATCACCGTGCAGGGCTGGTTCCACCTGGCCCTCACGGTGATGATCGCACTCGTCATCACCGGATCGGTGGTCGGGGCCGAGCTGCTGGCCCGTACCGCGCGCGTCTCCGACGAGCTGATCGAGCAGATACAGCCGGCCCGCTCCGAGGCCTACCAGCTCCAGGCCGCGTTGCTGAACCAGGAAAGCGGCGCCCGCGGCTACGCCATCGCCGCTGACCCGCAGTTCCTCACGCCGTACACGGACGGCAAGCGGGCCGAGCGCGAATCGGCCGGGCGGCTGCACGCCCTGATCGGCAACAGGGCCGGTCTGCGGGAGGATCTGGACGCCATCGAGCGCGCGGCGGCCGACTGGCGCCGCACCTACGCGGAACCTCTGGTCGCCGGCGTCACGCCGGGTAAGCCCCGCCCGGTGGACCAAGCCGCCACCGAGCGCGGCAAGAAGGCCTTCGACCACATCCGCACCCTGTTCACCGCGCAGACCGATCACCTGGCTCGGGCCCGGGAGCGAGGGCAGAGCGAGCTGGCGCACGTGCGGACCGTACGGGACTGGGTGCTCGGTGGGATGGTCGCACTGTTCCTCCTCACCGGCATCGTGCTCGCCGTACTGGTGCGCACCCTCGTCGCCCGCCCGCTCGACACCCTGCGCACCGGTTCACGGCGCGTCGCCGAGGGGGAATTCGGGCACCGGATCAGCGTCGGCGGACCCGCCGACATCCAGGCCATGGGGCGTGACATCGAGGCCATGCGGCAACGCCTGGTGGCCGAGCTGGACGCCTCCCGTGCCCAGCAGGACGTCCTCACCCGCCAGGCCGCCGACCTGGACGACCAGGCGGTGGAACTGCGCCGGTCCAACGCCGAGCTGGAGCAGTTCGCCTACGTCGCCTCCCACGACCTGCAGGAGCCGCTGCGTAAAGTGGCCTCCTTCTGCCAGCTGCTGGAGAAGCGGTTCGGGGACCAGCTGGACGACCGCGGAAAGCAGTACATCGCGTTCGCCGTGGACGGCGCCAAACGCATGCAGATCCTCATCAACGACCTGCTGACCTTCTCCCGCGTCGGCCGCGTCAACGACGCCCACCTCCCGGTGCCCCTCGGCCGCAGCCTGGACAAGGCACTGGACAACCTCGCCGCCGGGGTGGAGGAAACCGGCGCCCGGATCGAACGACCCGAACAGCTGCCCGCGATCATGGGCGATCCCACCCTGCTGGTCATGCTCTGGCAGAACCTGCTGGGCAACGCGGTCAAGTTCCGGCACCCCGACCGGGCCCCCGAGGTCCGCATCACCTGCGAGCCGGCCCCCGACGCGGACCCGGACACGCCGGGATGGCTGCTGTGCGTGAGCGACAACGGTATCGGTATCCCGGAGGAGTTCGCCGAGAAGGTGTTCGTCATCTTCCAGCGGTTGCACGGGCGGGATGCCTATTCGGGCACCGGGATCGGCCTGGCCCTCTGCAAGAAGATCGTGGAGTTCCACGGCGGCCACATCTGGATCGACACCGACTACACCGGCGGTACCCGCTTCTGCTTCACCCTGCCCTCCGACTCGGGCGCCGGCCCGGACAGCGAGGACATGCCCGTAGGCACCGCCCTGGAAGGAAACCGCGCATGACCGCCCCCGTGCAGCCGATCGAAGTCCTGCTCGTCGAGGACGACCCCGGTGACGAACTCATGACCAGGGAAGCCTTCGAGGACAACAAGATCGGCAACACCCTGCACGTCGTCCGCGACGGGGAGGAAGCCCTCGACTTCCTCTACCGGCGGGGCGCCCACAGCGAGGCGCCCCGGCCCGACCTGATCCTTCTCGACCTCAACCTGCCCAAGTACGACGGCCGTCAGGTCCTCGAACGCATCAAGTCCGACGAGGACCTCTCGCACATCCCGGTGGTCGTCCTGACGACATCCTCCGCAGAGGAAGACATCCTGCGCAGCTACAAACTGCACGCCAACGCCTACGTCACCAAGCCCGTCGACCTCGACCAGTTCATCGCCGCCGTACGCCAGATCGACGAGTTCTTCGTCACTGTCGTGCGCCTGCCCCGCCAGAGTCACTCCCAGGGGTGACCCGGCCCGCCGACTCCGCCCACGGAAGGCGTGCGAGCCCGTTACCGGGGGCAAGCGGATAGCCCAGGGCCGCCGGACAGAACGACGGCCGGGCGAAGTGGACGGAGGAGGTCGGCGATGGAGTGGTGGAGTTGGGTGGTCTTCCTCATCGCGGTGGCGGGTGTGCTGACCGCAGCGGCGCTGGCGGTTCAGGCCAGACGCCGTAGCGGCACGGTGATCGCGGTGCGTTCGGGCGATGTGGCCGGCCGGGAGGGTCCGCGGTGAACACCCTCATGCTCGCCTCGGAACTGACCAAACGGGTGGTCGTGACGCTGGGCGGCGAGGCCGTCGCCCAGATCAGGGACACCGTCTTCGACGCACGGGCGGGCCGGATCACCGGCTTCACCCTGAGCGGCCGCGGACTGCTGGCCGGCCCCCTCAAGGAGAGCCTGCCCTTCTCCGAAGTGCACGCCATCGGACCGTCCGCTGTGATGATCCTCAGTGAGACGGCCCTGGAGAAGCGGGACATGGCTGCGGGAGCCGACGAAGCCGGACACGGCCAGGTCATCGGCGCGCCCGTCCTCACCGACCAGGGGACCGAGATCGGCACGGTCCTGGACGTCGTGATCGAGGCCGGCCGCAGCGGACGCGTGATCGGCTTCGAGATCGCCGCCAACGAGAACCTGGACCATGAGCAGCGGAAGGCCTACATCCCGCGAGGAGAGACACTGGCCGTCTCCGGGCGAGCCCTGGTCGTCCCCGCCCACGCCCGTCACTTCGTCGCCGCCGACCTGCCCAGCTTCAGCGCCCAGGTCGAGGCCTTCCACGCGCATGCCGCAGAGACGTACGCGGGCACGTCCGCCGGAGAAGGAGGCCAGGCATGATGCTGTTCACCCAGGCCCAGGGCCTTCCCGTGATCACCGCCGAAGAGGCCGAACCACTTGGGCGGGTGGAAGGCCTGACCATCGACGCGCACACCAGGAGCGTCGCCTGCCTGCGCCTCTCCGGAGCACCGAAGCACGCCGCGGCCATCGGCTGGAACGCGATCGAAGGGGTGGGACCGGACGCGGTCATCGTGCGCTCCCGCACCGCCGTTGATGCCGAGCAGAGCACCTTCCCGGCTCACCACGAGGCCCTCGGCCAGCGCGTCCTGACCGAAAGCGGCACCGTCCACGGCACCGTCAAGGACATCGCCTTCGACAGGTCGACCGGCCAGATCCGCACGCTGTACACAGCCCTCGGCGACATCTCCGGAGACCGCGTCCTCGGCCTCGGCTCCTACGCTGTGGTGGTCCGCACCGAGCCCGTCTGACGAAGTTCCCGCTCGTGGGTGCCGGGATCGACCTGTTCATCTCGCAGCACAGCTTCACCGGGTTCGTCGCCCGCCCGCTCGGTTGATACCCGCAGGAGCTGTGGCGGGCGGCCCTGCCGTTGGCCGAATGCCTCGCTGATGGCGAGAACCAGTAGCCTTCCGCCAGCGTCGTAGGGCAGTGTGCCGATGGCCTGAACTGTGGGGGGACCACATGAGCAGCGAAATCTACTTCAGCAACAACTACCGTGACCTGTGCGAGCGCAGCGGTACCGGGGCTGGTTTCCAGTTCGAGTTCTCGTGCTCCCGCTGCTACGACACCTGGCGCTCGCCCTTCGAGCCGTACGCCGGTGAGCGGGCCGCCACCTGGCTGGGCAAGGGCGTCGACATGGCCTGGAGCCTGCTGGGCCGGGCCGGCGGCGGGCTCACCTCCGCGGCCGACGGACTCGCGGGCGCCGGCTGGGGGCCCGCCCGCGACAAGGCTTTCGAGCGGGCGATCGGTAATGCGCAAGGGCACTTCAACCGCTGTGCGCGATGCACCCACTACGTCTGCGGACGCTGCTGGAACGCGGCGCAGGGCCTGTGCCTGAACTGCGCCCCGGACACCGCGGCCGAGGCCATGGCGGCCCAGCAGCGCGGCCTGAACGACATGGCCTCGCAGCGGGCGTACGCCGTGGGTCAACAGGCCGGGCAGGGGTACGACCCCACCACGCCGCGGCAGCTGGTTTGCCCGCAGTGCCGCACCGAGACCCGTGGCGCCGCGTTCTGTTCCGGCTGCGGCTATCACCTGGCCCAGTCCACCGCATGCGCCTCCTGCTCCGCCGTCGTGCCGGACGGCGCGGCCTTCTGCCCGGGGTGCGGCACTCGGCGGTAGCACGACGCCCGACTGTGGGGTGCGCGGGACGCGTGGATGCACACGACTTCCATCACCTCACGGGTTGTGGAGTCACGCTTGCCGCTCGGCGCGGCGCTCCCTTGTGCTCGACACGTTCGCCATTCTCGTCCCTGGAGCCGAACCAAACCGGACGTGATCAGCCCGTCGCCGATACGGACGCGCCCTCCGAACTCCGGCTGCACGAACCCGGTGATCAGAAGGCGACTGTGGGAGGCGGCCAGGCTCGGCACGAACACCTGCCCGGTCCGGCAGCAGGTCGCCGCCGGCACTCGATGCTCACTGGGCGGAGTTGTCCCGCGCGGCCGCCCGGAACCGTACCGAGCCGGCCGAGCTGACCCGTACCACGGCGGAGGGCAGGGCCGAACTGGGGTCGCTGTGCCGCCGGTTGCGTGCTGGGGAGCGGGCTGTGCGGGGTCAGCCGGAACTGCCGCCGCAGACCGGCCCGGACGAACTCTCCCGCCTCGGATTCGAGATCGCTGCGGCCCGGCACGACGGAGGCAGCCCTGCGGCCGCCCTTGCCAGTGGGCTGCACTCGTTGGCGCGCAGCGCGGGCCGGCCACTTCGATGACGGCGGCGACGTGCGACAGACCGTGACGGAACTCGGCACCTCGCTGCTGTTCGTCTCGGCCGCCGGGCACGGCGCGGTGCTGACGGTGCTGGCCGGACGCGAGGCGGACGCAGCGGTACTGGGCTACGAGATGGGGATGATGGTGAAGTGCGTGCGCCCGCACCTGGCCACACCGCCCCGGCACCCGGTGGGACAACCGATGACGCCGGTCCTCCCAGACGGACCGCTGAGCGCCGCCGAGGTCGCGGCCCGGATGCAGGTGCCCGCCGCCGTGGTCAAGGCGCTGCTGTCCGATCCGGCCGAGGGAAGCGCGGTGGTCGCAGGTGATGCGCCCCCGCCTTCCCCGGGCCACTCCGCACGCCTGATCGAGACCTCCTGGAAGCGGTACGCGCTGCCCTCCTCAAACGACTGTGATCCGCTGCCCGCCCAAGTCCTGCCGGTGGGAATCAAGGTGCTCATCGCCGGCGGGTTCGGCGTGGGAAAGACGACCTTCGTCCACGCGCTCAGCTGGCACTTCGTACCGGTGGCTGCTACGCCGGGGCGGTTCGCCGGCTACCCCGTGGTCGACGCGATCGGCGTGCACTCCTACCTGGGCGCACCGTTGATAGACAGCACCGGTGTGGGTGGTCGGCACGAGCTGCGCAGTCGATCAGGGCCCGCACCCGTGGGGGCGTACGGGGCTGGAAATGGTCAAGGTCATGGCTGCGGAACTGGTCGAACGGCTCGAAGGGGCGGCGCGCCGTCGGAACTGACCGGCGCTGTCGGACCCGCAGGCGGGCGTCACGGAAAGTGCCCAGTGCGGCCTCGGCGAGACGGTCAGCTGGTGCTGGGGAACCCGAGGTCGAGGCCGCGTCGGCCGGAGGCCCTGGTCAGCGGACGAAGGAGATCTCCGGGTATGTCCTGTCGGGGCCGTCGAGCAGGGTGCTGTGCCGGTGGCGCAGTTCCTGGTCGAAGAAGGCGGCGAGGTAGACGCGCTGGATCTCGATCGCGCGGTTGGGGTCGATGGTGCCGTACACCTGCTGGAGCTGGGCCGGCGTGAGTCCGAGCAGGCTCGCCTCCTGCGGCGCCAACGCCTCGTCGTCGACGAACGACACGTGCGCCGCGCCGTGGAGCTGGATGTCGACCCGGTATCCCTTCAGATGGGACCACAGCGTGCGCCACGACCCGTCGTTGTTGCGGTTGTGGGTGCCGGAGCTGAACAGCATGAAGGGGCGGTCCAGGTTCTTGCTCGGTGCCGGGCCGAAGAACTGGCCGTCCAGATTGACGCCCGCGGCGATGCGGTGGTCGAGCTGCATGGCGGTGTCGACCGCCGCGCCGCCCAGCGAAGCGCCGAACATCCCGATGCGGGACATGTCCACGGAGTGCGACAGCCCGGCGGGGAGCCTGGCGCGGTCGACGTCCGGGTTGCCGCCCTTGGCGATCGTGGCGAGCTGGTTGATGACGAAGTGGATGTCGGCGGCGCGCACGTTGAGCGTGTCGGAGGAGTGCGCGCCGGCCGGCATGGTGTTGACCTCGACCCGTCCGTCGGGGAACTGCACCTCGTTGGCGTCGTGGGTGTGGTCGACGGTGACGACGAGATAGCCGCGGCTGGCGAGGTCCTCGGCGAGCACGGTGCCCCTCGCGCGGTCCGAGTGCAGCCCGCTGGAGTACAGCAGGACGGGCAGCTTGCCGAGCTTGGTGTCGACCGGGGCGAGGACATGGCCCGCGGTCTTCGGCAACGTCACCTGTTGTGGCGTCAGGCCCTGGGAGGCGAGGAAGTGGGCGCCGGAGACCGACGGCATCCACGGTGCCTCGTAGTGGCCGCGGGTGGAGGCGGCCGGGTACCAGAACGACACCATCAGCTCACGCGGCTTGTTACCGGGCACGTAGGGGTCCGTGCGGGCCTTGTCGACGAGGTGCAGGCTGAACGTGCCCACGCCATGGCGTCCGGTCGGCGCGGGCAGGCTGAGCTGGAGAGCGGACGTGGCCGCGCGGGGCGTGACGGCCTCCGGACGGACGGCCGTGTGCTGCTGCGGCACCCCGTCGTGCTGGGGCGCCCACGGCGCGTCGTCCCGCTCGGGCTGATCGGGCGAGAGCCCGGTGGCGGAGGGCTTGTTGGCCGTCTTCCCGGCGGCCATCGCCGGCGTCATCCCCGCGCCCAAGGCGATGGCCAGCGTACCGGCCGTACCGACCGCTCTGGCGATCACTCTGCGACGGTGGCGCGGTCGGCGGTGCTTCATGGAACCCCTTTGTCGAGCAGCGATCGAAGAACTGGCGATCGGCTGTTGTACGCCGTACCGCCGCAGTGGCCTACGGATGGGGAGGCCTTGGCGTTCACCGCGGCCGCAATCGGCGCCGCAACCGGCACGAGCAGGTGAACCATGCGAGGGCGTCGTGGCTCGAGGCGGACCCGGCACCCTCGGCCACGGCAGACGCTCTGCGTCTCCTTCGCCGGAAGCGGGTACGAACCGCTCATGCAGCGCAGCACAACAGCGCGCGCCTGAAAGCAGCGTGGATCCGCCTGCTCATCGTCGGTGCCGGCATCCTCGTCTTCGGTGTCTTCGCCGCGGTCGCACCGGGGGCCGGCGACAGGCCGCTCATGCGGGCCGACGGTGTGGCCGCGACCGGTATGGGCCTGTTCGGTGTGCTGATCACCCTCGTACCGTTCCGCCGCGGGGAACGGTGGGCGTGGTATGCGCAGTGGTACTACCCGGCGTTCTGGACCGCCCACTTGGCGGGAGGACTGCCGCCGGGCAAGGACCATGTCCACCAGGTGGTGCCCATCGTCCTGTCGCTCACCGGGCTGCTGCTGCCCGTTCGCGTCTTCTTCCCCGCGTGACGACCACCGCCTGACCCGAGTACCTGTCATCGCTCGTGCACCCGTCGCCCTGTCGCGTCTGATCCTGCGTCTCGCGCGCGGAAGCAGCCGCTGTGAGGGCACCGCCAAGGGCTGGCACGCAGTCATCTCCGAAGCGGGCCTCGCGGATACACGAAGTTAACTTCACGGACTCGGGTGTGAGACCGGTCCGGCCGACGATCGCAATACCTATCAAGCGACAGGTATCTGTCGACCGATCGGAGGTGCGGCGATGAGCCGGCCCGAACTCCCCCTTGCGCAGGACCCTGGCGACGGTGCCACGACCGGCCACTACCTCTTCGGCTACCAGCAGGAACTCCACCGCGGCGTAGGCAGCTTCGCGTCGTTCGCCGCGGGGTTCTCCTTCGTGTCGATCCTCACCACCGTCTTCCAGCTGTTCGGGCTGGGCTTCGGTCTCGGCGGCGCGGCGTTCTTCTGGACCTGGCCGCTGGTCTTCGCGGGCCAACTGCTCGTCGCACTCTGTTTCGCCGAACTGGCCGCACGCTGGCCCATATCCGGGGCGATCTACCAGTGGTCGAGCCGGCTGGCCGGCACCACGACGGGCTGGTTCGTCGGCTGGATCATGATCATCGGGCAGATACTCACGGTCGCGGCGGCCGCGATCGCGGCACAGGCGGTACTGCCGGGCATCTGGTCGGGGTTCCAGATCGTCGGCGGTCCGGGCGCCGATCCGTCGGTGGGCTCACCGACCGGCGCGCAGAACGCGGTCCTGCTGGGATGCGTCCTGCTGGTCATCACCACGGTGGTGAACATCCTGGGCATCCGCCAGATGGCCGCCGCCACCAGCTTCGGCGTCACGGTCGAGATCATCGGCGTGCTCGCCCTGGTGCTGATCCTGTTCTTCCTGCCCGAGCGAAGTCCGCAGGTGGTGGACCACCCCACCGGCTGGGCCGGTCACGGCGGCTACGTCGGGGCCTTCCTCGCGTCCTCACTGATGGCGGCGTACGTGATGGTCGGCTTCGACTCGGCGGGCGAGCTGGCGGAGGAGACCCACCGCCCGCGCCGGACCACTCCCCGGACCATCCTGCGGGCCCTGATCACCTCGGGTGTCGGCGGCGCGTTGCTGATCCTTTCGGGGCTGATGGCGGCGCGCAGCCTGACCGACGGAAAACTGGCGGCCGGTGGTCTGTCCTGGGTGCTCACCGACCGGCTCGGCGGGGTTCTGGGCCGCCTGCTGCTGTGCTGCGTGGCGGTCGCTGTGTTCGCCTGCACCCTGGCCGTGCAGACCTCCGGGGCGCGGATGATGTACTCCATGGCGCGCGAAGGCGCCCTGCCCTTCCACCGGCGCCTCGGCAAGGTCTCGGCCCGCACCGGTACGCCGATCACCACGTCGGTGGTGGTGGGCGTCGGCGCCGCGATCGCGCTCGTGGTCAACATCCGCCAGGCGGCGGTCTTCACCGCCCTGTCCAGCCTCTGCATCGCCCTGCTGTACCTGGCCTATCTGGGCGTGACGGTGCCCCTGCTGGTCACCCGGATCCGGCGAAGGGGCAGCGGCGGGCTGCCGGCGGGCGTCGACGAGACCGGCCGGCCCCTGTTCTCACTGGGCCGGTGGGGAGTGGCGGTCAACGCGCTCGCCGTGCTCTACCAGGCCGGTATGACGGTCAATCTGATCTGGCCCCGTGCGGAGATCTACGACCTCACCGGCGGCACATGGTGGCTGCGGTGGAGCGCCCCGCTGTTCATCGGGCTCAGCCTCGCCGCCGGTGCCGGTTACTTCCTCCCCCGCCGGCTGCACCGCCGTATCGAGCTGAGGCACGTACCGCACACGCACACCGAGCCGCCCCTGGACGCGCCGGCCGTCGCCGAGCCCGCCTGATGAGCGCCCGTGTGACACGAGGGAACGCATCGATGACGTACCGACGAAGGGACGACGGGACACTCCATGACCCCCACCGAGAGCTCGACGGCCGTACCGCAGCACGGCCGCTACCCGACCGGGCAGGCTCCCGCCCGCGCCCGTGATCTGCACCTGACCGACAGCGTCCGAAGCGCCCGCGACGACGCCCGCGCCCAGGGCGGGCAGGCCGGCGCGTGGATGCCGTACCTTCCGGCGTCGGACAGCCCGTACTGCCCGCCGGGTGTGGACGCGGCCGCCCTGGTGTGGGCGGAGACGGTGGCGCCCGGCGGCTACACGCACAAGATCCTCGCCCGCGGTACGCGGCTGCGCTTCGACGACCCGAGCGGTGACGCCTGCGCCCACCTGCTGCTCTTCAACGCCCTGGAGCCGGTGGAGCGGCTGAACGTCGCCGACACCCAGAAGGTGCCGTGGCAGGCGTATCCGGGCCTGGACCATCCGCTGCTGTCCGGCGACGGCCGGGTCCTGGCCGTGGTCAGCGGTGACTCCTCCGGGCGGCACGACGCCTTCTGCGGCACCACCACCGACGCCTGGAACGAGCGCAAGTACGGTGACGCCCGCCCCGAGGGGCCGTCGCCGTCCGGCCGCGGGCTCTTCCTCAAAGCGGCCGCCAAGCACGGTCTGAGCCGGCGCGACCTGCCACCCAGTCTCTCCTTCTTCCAGGGCGTGCGCGTCGAGCCGGACGGCACCCTGGCCTGGCAGGGCAGCGCGGGGGCGGGCACGCATGTCGAACTCGTCGCGGAGATGCCCCTGTTGGTGCTGGTCGCCGATGTCGCCCATCCGCTGGATCCTCGCCCCGGCTATGTGGTCGGCCCACTGCGGGTGCACGCCTGGCGCGGTGCCCCGACCGGCCGGGACGAGCCGCGGTTCACGGCGACTCCGGAACTGCACCGGGCGTACCTCAACACCGTCGACTACTGCGAAGCCCGGGGGTTGTGACATGGCGACCACACGGACCGGAACCACGCCCGTCAACCACCCGACCGCCGCCGGCGGCACGGTCGCCTCCACCGTCCCGGTCAGCGCCGTCCACGCGGAGGGCTCCCCCCTGGACTGGGGTGCGAGCCTGGTCGAGGGCGAGATCGTCCTGGACGAGACGGTGGCCCCCAACGCGCCCTGGTCGGCGGTGGTGCGGACGGGCCACGTCCTGACGATCGTCGACGTCGGCGGCAACCAGTCGGCCGACTGCCTGCTCTACGACGCCGACGACCCCGAGGAGCGCTACAGCGTCCCCGACACCCTGGCCTGGCAGGGCAACGCCTATGTGCGCACCGGCACCGTGCTGCGCAGCAACGAGGGCCGCCCGTTGATGACCGTCGTCGCCAACGAGGTGGACCGCCAGGACACCATCGGCGGCGCGTGCGGCAAGGAGTCCAACACCCTTCGCTACGGCCATCATGTGATGTTCCAGCACGGCTGCCGTGAGAACTTCCTCGCCGAGGCCGGGCGGCGTGGCCTCGGGGTGCGGGACATCGTCTCCAACCTCAACTGGTTCATGAACGTGCCCGTCGAGGCGGACGGCGCGCTGGGCATCGTGGACGGCATGTCGGCGCCGGGCCGCCGGGTCGCGGTGCGCGCCGAGACGGACGTGCTGGTGATCGTGTCCAACTGCCCGCAGATGAACAACCCGTGCAACGACTTCAATCCCACTCCGCTGCGGATGATCGTCGTGGATCCGGCACCGGTCGACGTCGACACACGGTCCGCGGAAGCCGCTCGCACCACGAAGGAGGGCGCGTGATCCGCCCCACCGCCGTTCTCGTCGCCAACCGCGGTGAGATAGCCCGCCGGGTGATCCGCACCGCCAGGAGGATGGGCCTGGGCACCGTCGCCGTCTTCTCCGACGCCGACCGGGCCGCCCCGCACGTCCGCGAGGCCGATCACGCGGTCCGCCTCGGTCCGGCGCCCGCCCGCGCGTCGTATCTGCGCGGGGAGGTGATCATCGAGGCCGCGCTCGCCCATGGGGCGGGCATCATCCACCCCGGCTACGGTTTCCTCTCCGAGAACGCTGTCTTCGCCCGTGCCGTGGAGGAGGCCGGTCTGCGTTTCGCGGGACCGACCGCCGACCAGATCACGGCCTTCGGTGAGAAGCACACCGCGCGCGCCCTGGCCAAGGCCGCCGGAGTGCCGCTGCTGGCCGGGACGGAGTTGCTCGCAAGCGCCGAGGAGGCCGTCACCGCGGCCTCCTCCATCGGGCTGCCCGTGATGGTCAAGGCCACCGGCGGTGGCGGCGGCATCGGCATGCAGGCCTGCGCCACCGCCGGTGAGGTACGCGGGGCCTTCGCGCGCGTCGCGGCACTCGCGGAGTCCAACTTCGGATCCGCAGGGGTGTTCCTGGAGCGCCTGGTGCGCCCCGCCCGCCATGTCGAGGTGCAGGTCTTCGGCGACGGCACCGGCCGGATCGCCGTCTTCGGCGACCGGGACTGCTCGTTGCAGCGCCGCAACCAGAAGGTGATCGAGGAGGCCCCGGCCCCGGCCCTGCCTCCTCATGTGCGGGCACTGCTGCACGACTGCTCGCGCCGGCTGCTGGCCTCGGTCGGCTACCGGGGCGCGGGGACCGTGGAGTTCGTCTACGACCCCGTGCGCGAGGAGGCCGCCTTCCTGGAGGTCAACACCCGTCTCCAGGTCGAACACCCGGTGACCGAGGAGGCGTACGACGTCGACCTCGTCGAACTGATGCTCGTCCTGGCCCGTGACGGCGGGGTCGAGGACGCGGTGTTCGAGCGGGAGTGGACGCCCGCCGGGCATGCCGTGGAGGCCCGCGTCTACGCCGAGGACCCCGGCAAGGACTCGCTGCCGTCCTCGGGCCTGATCACCCGGGCGGTCTTCCCCGGCCAGGGCGCCGACGACATGCCCGGCGTGCGCGTCGACGGCTTTGCCGAAACCGGTCTGGAGGTCTCGCCGTACTACGACCCCATGCTCGCCAAGGTGATCGCGAAAGGCCCCACCCGGGAGGCCGCGTTCGACGTGCTCGGCCAGGCCCTGGCCGCGAGCCGGGTCGACGGCATCGTCACCAACCTGGGCCTGCTGCGCGAGCTGACCTCGCGGGGCGAGGTGCGCGGGGCCGTGCACAGCACCAGCACGCTCGCCACCACGGCCGACCCCGATCCGCGCATCGACGTCCTGGTGCCGGGCGCGATGACCACCGTCCAGGACCTCCCGGGCCGGCTCGGCTACTGGCACGTGGGCGTGCCGCCGAGCGGCCCCTTCGACGCCGTCTCCTTCGCCGAGGCCAACCTGGCCGTCGGCAACCCGGCCCAGACCCCTGGCCTGGAGGTCACCGCGGGCGGGCTGAGCCTGCGCTTCTCGGCCGCCACCGTGGTCGCCGTCACCGGCGCTCCCGTCCCGGTCACGGTCGACGCCAGCGCGGCAGCCCTGTGGGAGCCCGTCACGGTCCCAGCCGGCGCCACCCTGGTGCTCGGCGCCTGCCAGGGGCCGGGCCTGCGTACCTATGTGGCCGTCCGGGGCGGCATCGACGTACCCGAATACCTGGGCAATGCCTCGACGTTCACCCTCGGCGGCTTCGGCGGACACGGCGGTCGGGCGCTGCGCGCCGGAGACGTACTGCGGCCCGGAGCTTCGCCGACCGCCGGCGGCGGCCCCACCCCGCCCGAGCGCCGGCCGGCGATCACCTCGCACTGGCAGATCGGTGTCACCGAAGGGCCGCACGCGGCGCCCGAGTTCTTCACCCGCGAGGACATCGACACCCTCTACGCCACGGACTACAAGGTCCACCACAACTCGGCCCGCACCGGCGTCCGCCTGATCGGGCCCAAGCCGCGGTGGGCGCGCCAGGACGGCGGTGAGGCGGGCCTGCACCCCTCCAACATCCACGACACGCCGTACGCGGTGGGTGCCCTCGACTTCACCGGCGACACGCCGATCATCCTGGGCCCCGACGGGCCGTCCCTCGGCGGGTTCGTCTGCCCCGCGGTGGTCGCCAGCGGCGAACTGTGGAAGCTCGGCCAGCTCCGCCCCGGCGACACCGTCCGCTTCGTACCGGTCAGGGAAGCCGAGGCGGCCGCCCTCGACGCCCGCCGTTCCTCCCCCGCGCTGATCGGCACCGGCGGAGACGGCGACGACGGGGTACTCGGCCGCCTGGAGGCCACCGATGCCCGCCCCGCCGTCACCTACCGCCGGGACGGCGACGACAACGTCCTGGTCGAGTACGGCCCCATGGTCCTCGACCTCGGCCTGAGGATGCGGGTCCACGCCCTGCAGGAGACCCTCGCCGCGCACGCGCCCGACGGCGTCCTCGACGTCACCCCGGGCATCCGCTCCCTGCAGATCCACACCGACGCCCGCCGGCTGAAGGCCCGTGACCTCACCGCCCTGCTGCGCGAGCTGGAGGACGAAGTCCCGCCCAGCGACGAACTGGTGGTCCCCTCCCGCACCGTGCGGCTGCCGCTCAGCTGGGACGACCCGGCCACCCGGCTCGCCATCGAGCGGTACATGGCCGGGGTGCGCGACGACGCCCCGTGGTGCCCGTGGAACATCGAGTTCATCCGCCGGGTCAACGGCCTTCGGACCGCCGACGATGTCTACCGCACCGTCTTCGACGCCTCCTACCTGGTGCTCGGCCTCGGCGACGTCTATCTCGGCGCCCCCGTCGCCACCCCGCTCGACCCACGGCACCGCCTGGTGACCACCAAGTACAACCCGGCCCGCACCTGGACCGCGGAGAACTCCGTCGGCATCGGCGGCGCCTACCTGTGCGTCTACGGCATGGAAGGTCCCGGCGGCTACCAGTTCGTCGGCCGCACCGTGCAGATCTGGAACCGGTTCCGCAAGGGCGGCCTGTTCCAGGACTCGCCGTGGGCGCTGCGCTTCTTCGACCGCATCGAGTGGTATCCCGTCACCGCGGAGGAACTGCTCGAACTGCGGGCCGAGACCGACGCCGGGCGCGGTGACTTCGCGACCGAGGAGGGCACCTTCTCGATCGCCGAGTACAACGCCTTCCTGGCCGCGGAAGCCGACTCGATCGCCGCGTTCCGCCGGCGGCAGAGCACCGCCTTCGAGGCCGAGAAGCAACGCTGGCGAGCCGCCGGCGAATTCGACCGCGACGACGATCCCGAACCCGTGACCGCCAGTGCTGCCGTCACCCTGCCGGACGGGGCGGTCCCGGTCACCGCGCCGTACACCGCCACCGTCTGGCAGATCGCCGCCGAGCCGGGCGCCACCGTGGCGAGCGGCGATGCGATCCTCTCCCTGGAGGCGATGAAAATGGAGTCCACCGTGAACGCCCCCACCGCCGGGACACTGCTGGAGATCTACGTCAAGCCCGGTGAGCAGGTCGCCCCCGGCCAGATCCTCGCGGCGGTGCGGGCGTGAACGCCATGGCACCGGCCGCCCGCGTCCAGGCCGCCTACGAGCGCATCGAGGGCGTCGGCCGGCCAGAGATCTGGATCAGCCTCAGGCCACGCGAAGAGGTGCTCGCCGAGGCGGCCGGTGTCGACCCGGCGCTGCCGCTGGCCGGCCTGGTGGTGGCTGTCAAGGACAACATCGACGTGGCCGGTCTCCCCACCACCGCGGGCGCCCCGTCGTACGCCTACGAACCGCGGTCCGACGCGCCCGCGGTGGCGCGGCTGCGCGCGGCCGGCGCGGTGGTGCTCGGCAAGACCAACCTGGACCAGTTCGCCACCGGCCTGGTCGGCACCCGCAGCCCCTACGGCGCGGTGCGCAACGCCTGGGACGCGGCCCGCATCTCCGGCGGGTCGTCCTCCGGATCCGCCGTCGCGGTGGCGCTGGGCATCGCCGACATCGCGCTCGGCACCGACACGGCCGGCTCCGGGCGGGTGCCCGCCGCCCTCAACGGCATCGTCGGTGTCAAGCCCACCAAGGGCCTGGTGCCCGTGACCGGAGTGGTCCCCGCCTGCTACACCCTCGACTGCGTCACCGTCTTCGCCCGCGACCTGCAACTCGCCCGCGCCGCCGCGGAGTTCGTCGAAGGCCCCGATGCGGCCGATCCGCTCTCCCGCACCGGCACCCAGCTTCCGCCGCCCCCCGCGCGCCCGCGGATCGCCGTACCGGCCGGTGAGCATCTGAACGGCATGGCCGACGGCTGGCGCGCAGCCTTCGACGCCGCCGTCGCCCGCATGGCGAGCACCGGTGCGGAGATCGTCGAAACCGACATCACCCCGCTGCTTCAGGCCGCGGACCTGCTGTACGGCGGCGCGTTCGTCGCCGAGCGGTACGCCGCCGTGGGCGCGCATCTGGAGAAGCACCGCGACCTGATCGGGGCGGACCTCGATCCGACCGTCGCCGCCATCGTGCTGGCGGGCCGGGAGAAGACCGCCGCCGACTGGGCCGCCGACGCCGCCAGGCTCGCCGCGCTCGGCGCCGCCGGACGCGCGGCGCTCGACGGCTGTACAGCTCTCCTGACGCCGACCACCACCTGGCACCCCACTTTCGACGAGGTGGCGGCCGACCCGGTCGGCGCCAACGCCCGGTTGGGACGGTTCACCAACTTCGCCAACCTGCTGGACTGCGCCTCGCTCGCCGTTCCCGCCGGGTTCGTGGACGGCCTGCCGTTCGGCGTGATGTTCACCGGACCGGCCTTCTCCGACCGCGCCCTGGCCGCGCTGGCCGAGCGGTTCGCCAACCCCGGGCTCGACCTGTTCGTGGTCGGCGCCCACCTCACCGGTCAGCCCCTCAATGCCCAGTTGGTGCAGGCAGGCGGCTCCCTGACCGGCCGGGCCCGCACCGCGGGCGGCTACCGGCTGTACGCCCTGGCCACCGAGCCGCCCAAACCCGGCCTGCTCCGGGTCACCGAGGGCGGGCGGGACGCCTGCGCCCAGGCGGGTCACGCCACGGCGTCAGGCGGCGACGTGGGCGTGGGCATCGAAGGCGAGATCTGGCGGCTGCCGGCTTCCGGCTTCGGGGCGTTGACCGCCGCCGTGCCCGCGCCGATGACCATCGGCACCGTCGAACTGGCCGACGGACGACAGGTCTGCGGCTTCCTCGTCGAGCCGTACGCCGTCGAGGGCGCGCCCGACATCACCCGCTTCGGCGGCTGGCGGGCGTACACGGCGTCCGCGTGACCGGAGGCAGCGGGGCGGACACCTGGTGGCAGGATGGGGCCATGACGACGACGCGTCCCCGTCAAGGCAGGCCCCGGCACACGCCGCCGTCCGACCCCGGCACCTCCGCCCGGGAACAGATCCTCGACGCCGCCGGGGCGCTCTTCGTCGACCATGGGATCACCAGCACCAGCACCCGCATGATCGCCGAGCGGGTCGGCATCCGGCAGGCCTCGCTCTACTACCACTTCGCCACCAAGGAGGAGATCCTCGCCGAGCTGCTGGCGACGTCCGTGCGGCCCAGTCTGCAGATGGTGGACCGGATCCGGGCCCTGGTGCCCGAGCAAGCGGATGCGGCCGCCGCACTCTACGCCGTGGCCGCCATGGACGTACGCACCCTCTCCCGCACTCCGTACAACATCGGCACCCTCTATCTGCTGCCGGAGGTGCGGGCCGAGCGGTTCGACGCCTTCCGGGCCGAGCGGGGCCGTCTGCAGTCGAGCTACGGCACGCTCGGCGCCCTGGCGGCGACCGAGGACGTCGCGCGCGCCCTGCCCGCCGAGCGGCTCGGTGAACTGCTGATCCAGCTGGTGGAGGTCGTCATCCAGATACGGCGCTCCCGTGAGCCGGACGCGGCTGACACCGAGGCGATCGCGTCGTCGTGCCTGCGCCTGTGCGGGCTCGGGGAACCGGCGGTGGCCGCCGCCCGGGAGGAGGGCCGAAGGCTGCTGAGCAGCCTGGACTGACCGCCGGCCGCCCGCACACCCTCCAGCGCCGCTATGCAGCGGCTCAGCCGTCACCAGGCCCTCGGTGGACGCCCAGTGCCTCGTCCCGCACGAGCGGCTGCCGAAAGAGCGTTCCCGGGTCGGCACATGGTGCCACCGCCTCGGGCGCCGCTTCGGCGGCCGCGGGTGTCCACGCATGCCGACGGCCGGCGCCCTATGGGGGCGTCGGCCGGGAGAACCGTTGCGGTCCGGTGTTCGGGCGGCAGGGACGGCGTCCTTGGCGTCGGCGGCGGCCCGGTCCTGTCCCGTCTGGAGCGCCGGTGGGGTCAGCCACCCTGAAGAGCGCGCCGCGCCGTCCTCGGCCGAGGCCCTGATCTGGCGGAACGGGGCTCATGGCTGCTCCATGTCTGCCCGAACTCCGCTCGGCGCGCCGCACGACGCACGCAGCTGCCCCTGACAGCCGACGCCCCCCACAGCGGCCCTGGAGCGGCAGGTAGGTGCGGGCAGGGGCGTCAACCGCCCCGCCGGTGGGCGAGAGGCGGTCAACGACAACGGACAGCGGCACGGCGGCGGCCCAGGGGCCGACCCGTGCAGGTCCGGTGCTTCGGCCGCCTCGGCACCATGAACGGCACCCATCTGCTGTTCACCCCGCCTTCCCGCCCCACCTGGCGAGCGTCGACCGCCTGGTGCGCGAGTGGTACGGCCAGGTCTGCCGGCGCCTGGACCCCTGCCGCGACGACGCCGCCGTCCTGAGCGGGCCGGGCGCCGAGTTCACCCGCTCCGGACGGCCACATGTCGCAGGAGGTCTCCAACTCCTGTTCGTCACGGTACTGTTGCGCCTGACCGGCTGCCGCGGTCGGGGACGGACGGCGATCCGCACGCGGGATGCGAGATCTACGCCCGCTTCCACGCCGAACTGGAGTGCTCGTACGTCACCACCCGCCGCGCCGAGGACTACGCCCACCGTCTGGGCTGCACGGTCAAAACCCTCACCCGCGCGTGCCTGGCCGCCATCGGACAGCCCGTCAAACAGGTCATCGGCGCACGCGTCGTCCTCCAGGCCCAGTGGCTGCTCACCCACACCGAAGAGCCGGTCGCCGTCATCGCCCGCCGCCTCGGATTCTCCGAACCCAGCGGCCTGCACGGCGCCGGCCGGAACTGCCGCCGCAGACAGGCCTCGACGAACTCTCCCGCCTCGGATTCGAGATCGCCACGACCCGGCACGAGGCGGAGGCAGCCCTGCTGGAGACCGCCGCCGGTGGGGTCGGTACAGACACGGCCGCCACACCGCGGCGTGCTACGACGTACTTCCCGAGCCCGGCTGGACCGCGCCGATGCTCAGAAGGCCGACCGTCCCGGCGCAGGCCGTCGAGTCGTAGGCGACGTAGATCGGAGTCGTCTGGCCCGGCGGGTAAACCTGCAGGTACTGCGCGCCCGTCGGGTGGCACTGCGTCGTGGGGTAGTCACCGGCGTCGGTGATCCGCAGCAGCGCATTGCCCGTGGCCCCTGGTGCCAGCGTCACCAGCGCGCGAGGGGCTGCGGTGTTCCGTGTGGCGGCCGGGCCGATCTGACGCACGGGGCTGCCGCCGGCGAGCGACACCCCCGGATAGCCGTACAGGGTGCAGGTGGTCTGGGAGATGTTGGTGAAGTCGATCACCTGGTAGACGCTGCCGGCCGTGCCTTGGCTGACACCTGGTCTGGCGTTCAGATCACGGGTGGCGCAGGCAGCGGTGCGCTTGTGTGTCGTCCCGGCCGGCTGCGCCTGGGCGCTGGTGACCGTACTGCCGGACCGAGCCGTGCTGGCCGCGGCCGGCGCCGTCGTGGCCGACGCTGTCGCGGCCGGTGCTGTCGTGATGGGCGCTGTCGCGGCCGGCGCTGTGGTGGCCGACGGCCCAGAAGCCGTGACTGCAGCGGTGCCAACGGAGGAGGACGAGCCTGCGCTGCAGCCGGTGGCGAGCGCCATGACACATGTGAGCGCGGTGGCCGGGAATACTCGCCGGAGCATGAGTGGGGATGACATCGAGACTGCCCTTCTGCTGCGCAAAGCGGCCCATTGGCCGTGTGACACTCATGACGCCGCAGGTGCCGCGCCGGTTGTACCGGACGCGTACCAGCAACTTCACTGATATGTCACGCCGCTCGGGGACATGGACGGCTCGGCGGCCATGGTGCCGAGCGACACCCCTCGCCCCTGCGAGACCCAGCGCGTGGCTGGCATCCGTGAACCGTCCCGCACCTGACCGCAACGGGGCCCACGCGGGCCGAGGCGCAGCTCCCCTCCACGGGGAGCGACGACGACGCTCCACACGCCCCCCACCACGCGCGGCTCCCGCACACCGCCACGCCGTCCCCCAGCCGCATCCCGTTGCAAGGCCCTGACTTCTCGCACTCCGATTCGACACTGAAAGCCCTTTTCCACCCGGATCCCTTTATTTAAATAACTAATGCGACATTCATCACAGATTGGAATTGTTAAGCAAGGCGAAGGCCTCCCTTAGTGTGGTCGGACCAACAGGCCTAAACCGGATGTAATGGCCGTCTCCGTCGAGAGCCGGGGATCCGCGGCCGGGCGTCGGGGCCCGCCGCCTGACCGACCACCGGAGCACTTCGCTCGGCCCTGCCTCGACGTGACCAGTACCAGCACCTATGTGAGCACCGAATGGTGCCGACGGAGGTAGATCTGTGGCGTTGGCCAGAAGCAAAGTGGCGACGGCAACCGTCCTCGCGACGGCGATCGCGGGAGCCGTGCTCACGGCGTGTGGGCAGCACGCAGGCGGGCACGCACCCCGGAGCTCGCCCAGCAGTGTGACTCCCTCGACGACGCTCTCCTCTTCCAGGCCGCACTCGTCGTCCCAGACGCCGTCGCCCTCGCACGCTTCCCCGTCCGCGTCGGCATCCGGCCGCGCGGCAGGAGCAACGCAGTCCGGCCGCAATGGAGGCTCGCCCGCGGTGCCGTCCAAGCCCGCTTCGCGATCCGGCTCGGCGAACACCTTCGGGCAACTGCGGAGCGCCCCGGCGGGCTCCGAAGCGCTGGTCGGCCACGGGGTGGAGGGCAGCGGCAGGTCCGTGGCGCTCACCTTCGACGACGGCCCAGACCCGCGATGGACCCCGCAGGTACTCGCCCTCCTCGCTCAGCACCACGCCAAGGCCACCTTCTGCGAGATCGGGCCGCTCGCCCAGCACTACCCGTACCTGACCAAGGCGATCGTCGCGGACGGGGACCGGCTGTGCGACCACTCGGTCCATCATGACGAGCAGCAGGACCGCAAGTCGGTCGAGTACAACATCCACGAGATCGTCGACGCCAAGCGCGAGATCACAAACGCCGCGGGACACGGTGTGAAGCTGATGTACTACCGGGCACCCGGCGGCGACTGGAGCCCGACGATCCGGGGGATAGCCGGCGCCAACCACCTGCAGTCGCTCGGCTGGAGCGACGACGCCAACGACTGGCGGCGCCCGGGTGTGGACGGCATCCTGCGCAACATCAACCAGGACTTGCGACCCGGCGCGATCATCTTGATGCACGACGGCGGAGGTGACCGTTCGCAGACGGTGCAGGCGCTCGGCCGTCTCCTCAACCAGCTGGACGCTCAAGGCTACGGCTACGGCTTCCCGGCCTGAGCTCGACGCTGTCGACAAAAACCCGCCCCGGCCGGGGGCCGGAAGCGGGTACCAAGGCCCCTGCCCGGAAACCGGGCTCCGTGGGGCAACACTGTCTCTCTGTGTCCGAGGGGGGACTTGAACCCCCACGCCCGATAAAGGGCACTAGCACCTCAAGCTAGCGCGTCTGCCATTCCGCCACCCGGACTAGGTGTCTGCCGCCTTGCCGGGGGTGTTCCCCGTGGCGACAGGGACAACAATACCAAGGTTTCGGAGTGCGTTTCACCTGCGTATCCGTCCCGTGGCGCGGCTCGGGACGGGTCGGGCCGCCCGGGCCGGGGGCGTGCACGGAATGGATGAGGTTGCGTACAGAACGTGAGGGTTACGGCATGAGCTGGTAGTCCGGGAAGTTCCCGGGCAGCCGTTCCTCCCCCGGGCCCCGGGTCACGGCGCGGACGAGCAGGCCGCCGCCTACGAAGGCGCCGCGCCAGGAGGCGCCGAAGCCGCCGAAGAGCTCGTCGCGGTCGCCCCGGGAGCGGGAGACGCCGTGGCCGGTCTTGAAGGCGCGGATCTGCGGGGCGAGCCGGTCGTGGGTGACCCGGTCATCCGTGGCGAGGGTGGCGACCAGCGCCGCCGATGACGCGTTCATGGCGGCCAGCGGCTCGGCCTCGGTGCCGACCAGGACGATCGTGTCGACGGGCCCGAAGGGTTCCGCGTGGTGCAGTGGGGAGGACGGCGTGGCCCGGAAGGAACCGGGTGTCGTCCGGGCGGCCCCGGTACAGCGGTACGGCGCCCCGGTCGACCGCCTCGGCGACCTGGTCGGTGAGTTCCTTGGCCTTGGCCGCGTTGATCAGTGAGCCGTAGTCCAGCTCGGGTCAGTGGGCCGTAGTCCAGCTCGGGGAGCGGGTCGGCCGGATCCGCCACCGCGAGGGGGTGTCCGACGCGGACGGAGCGGACCGCGGGGAGGTAGGCGGCCAGGAACGCGTCGAACAGGGAGCGCTGCACCACGAAACGCGGGTAAGCGGTGCAGCGCTGGGGTGCCGGCCGGCAGGGCACGCGTACCGAAGGCCGGCTCGGCTCCATGGTGGTCGGCGCCTGGGGCTACAACGGCGCCTACGCGCTGGCCGGCGGCGTGTCGATGGTCGCGGCCGCGATCGCGCTGCTGCTGCGCCGGCCGGGCGGGGACGGGGCCGAGAAGGCCGTGGCGGCGGCGCGCACGCAGTCGGGCGCCTGAGACCGGCGGCGAGCACGCGGCCGACCGTGCGAGACCGGCGGCGAGCACGCGGCCGACCGCGCGAGACCGGCGGCGAGCGCGCGGCCGACGTCCTGGGCATGTCTGCCGGATGTTCCCCCTCTACGATCTGCACAGCGATCGCCGGAGGGGGAACACCGCATGCAGAGCACGCAGTTGGAGGCGGCGGCCGAGGAGACGGGGCGCCGGGTCACCACCCTGGAACTCTTCTTCGACCTGGTCTTCGTCTTCACGCTCACCCAGCTGACCGTGCTGCTCGCGCACGACCTGTCGTTCGCCACGGCAGGCCGGGTGGCACTGATCCTCGTTGTCCTGTTCTGGATGTACGGCGCCTACGCCTACCTCACCAACCAGGTGCCGCCCGACCGGCCGTCCCGGCGGCTGCTGCTCATGCTCGGCATGGCCGCGTTCCTGGTGTGCGCGCTCGCGATCCCCCGGGTCTTCGACGACACCGGCGTGGTCTTCGGTCTCGGGTTCCTGCTCGTGGTGGTCGTGCACACCGCCCTATACACCCGCAGCCACGGCTGGGACTCCATCTGGTACGGCGTCACCAACGCGCTGGCGGCCCTGTCGGTGACCGCCGCCGGGCTCGTCCACGGGCTTGCCGCGGACGGGCTCTGGCTGCTGGCGATCGCCCTGCAGTTCGTGACGCCGCTCGTGGCCGAGCACGGGCCCGGCCGTAAGGACGGACGCAGCGCGGCGACCCTGCGGGTGCAGCTGGGCGCCCTGGACCCGGCGCACTTCGTGGAGCGGCACGGGCTGCTGCTGATCATCGCCTTCGGCGAGTCCGTGATCTCCATCGGTGTCGGGATCGGTGATCTTCCGCTCACCCCCGGCCTGTTCTGCGGCGCGTTCCTCGCGCTGGCCCTGTCGGTCGCGCTGTGGTGGACGTACTTCGTGCGGGACGAGGAGGCGGCCGAGGCCGCGTTCCGGGCGACGCCCGCCCCGGCCCGCTGGCGGCTCGCGATGAACGCCTACTACTACGCCTTCCTGCCGATGCTGCTCGGCATCGCCTACCTCGCCGCGGGCATCAAGAAAACCCTCGGCCATCTGACCGAACACCCGCAGCCTGGACCGGCGTTGGCGCTCGCGGGCGGGGTGGCCCTGTTTCTCGCGGGCGACGTGGCCTTCCGCGCGGCCCTGCGGCTGCGGCCGGTCCGCTTCCGGGCGGCCGGCGCCGCCGTCGCCCCGGCCACCGCCGTGGTCGGGGTCCACCTGCCGGTCTACGGCGAACTCCTGCTGCTGGTCGCCGTGTTGGTGGGCATGCTGGCAGTGGAGGCCCGGTCCGGCGCGGCGGTCCGGCCGGCCGCCACCGGGGTGGACGAGTCTTCCGGGTGATCAGGACCCGTTGCGCTCGTGGTAGGAGCGGCGGGTGTGCTCAGTGTGGATCCGCATCAGGTGGGCAGCCCGCTCGTCGTCGCGATCGGCGATCGCGACGATCAGTTCCCGGTGCTCGATCCACGACTGCCGCCCGCGCTGCCGGGCCACCGGCGTGTAGTACCAGCGGACCCGGCGGTCCACCTGTGCGGCGAGTTCGGCGAGGACCGCGTTGCCCGCCAGTTCCATGACCTTGGCGTGGAAGGCGGCGTTGAGAGCGACGGCGCGGTCCACGTCGTCGGCGGCGACGGCCCTCTCCCCCTCGGCACACAGTTCCACCAGCGCACCGACCTTCTCGGCGGTGGCGTCGAGGGCGGCCAGCCGGGCCGCCTCCGCCTCCAGCAGGGTGCGGACGGTGAGGAGCTGGTCGGCCTCCTCCTCGGTCGGCTCGTGCACGAACGCCCCCTGCGCGGGCCGCAGATCGACCCAGCCCTCGGTGTTGAGCCGCTGCAGCGCCTCGCGCACCGGCTGCCGGGAGACGCCGAGGTGTCCGGCGAGCTCACTCTCGACCAGATGCTGGCCGGGCTGCAGCGCGCGGGTGGTGATGAGCTCCAGCAGTGCTTCGTAGACGCGGTCGCGCAGGGGTCCGGGGCGGTCCAGCTTGGGCACGGCCCCGCGCGGCAGTCCGGTCGACAACATCACGGTCCCCCTCCTGGGCGATTCTGGCGCGTGGGCGCTGGACGCCAGTATCGATTGTCTTTTGTCTACAGTCTACAGTGCACAAAATCCAGGCCTGTGTACGCCGACTTCACCGTTCGCCCGACCCTCACGGGCAGCGTACGACCTGCCCGGCGTACGACAGGTTGCCGCCGAAGCCGAACAGCAGCACGGGGTCGCCGGCCCGGAGCTCCCCCTGCTCGATCAGCTTGGAGAAGGCGAGCGGGATGCTGGCGGCCGAGGTGTTGCCGGATTCGGTGACATCGCGGGCGACCACGGCGTTGACGGCGCCGAGCTTCTCGGCCAGCGGTTCGATGATGCGCAGGTTGGCCTGGTGCAGCACGACCCCGGCGAGCTCCTCGGGGGCCACGCCGGCCCGTTCGCAGGCGCTGCGGGCGACGGCCGGCAGCTGGGTGGTGGCCCAGCGGTAGACACTCTGCCCCTCCTGCGCGAACCGCGGCGGAGTGCCCTCGATCCGCACGGCGCGCCCCATCTCGGGCACCGATCCCCACAGCACCGGCCCGATCCCCGGCTCCTGACCCGGCGGGCAGGCCTCGACGACGGCGGCCCCGGCGCCGTCGCCGACCAGGACACAGGTCGTGCGGTCGCTCCAGTCGGTGACGTCGGACATCTTGTCGGCGCCGATGACCAGCGCACGGGAGGCGGCACCGGCCCGGACGGTGTGGTCCGCGGTGGCCAGCGCGTGGGTGAACCCCGCGCACACCACGTTGACGTCCATCGCGGCGGGCTGCGGGATGCCGAGCCGGGCCGCGACCCGGGCGGCGGTGTTCGGGGAACGGTTGATCGCCGTGGAGGTGGCGACCAGGACCAGGTCGATGTCGCCGGGGGCCGTGCCGGCGGCGGCGAGGGCCTTGGCGGCGGCGTGCGCGGCCAGCTCGTCCACCGGCTCGTCGGGTCCGGCGATGTGCCGGGTGCGGATGCCCACCCGGCTGCGGATCCACTCGTCGCTCGTGTCGACCAGCCCGGCCAGGTCCTCGTTGGTGAGCACCCGGGCGGGCTGGTAGTGACCGATGGCGGCGATGCGCGAGCCGTTCATGGCGGGAGTCCCCTCGTGGCCGTGGGTAGCGGGATCCACCAGTCTGATCAGTGACCCACGGGTACGAGGGCAGGTGAAGCCACAGGAATCGGGCGTCCGAGTTGTCGGCTTCCCGCAGACCCTCGGACGCCCGAGCAGTCAGCCGGTGAACAGCTGTGTCGCCTTCTGCACGAGTTCGTACACCCCGTAGGCGAGGGGCGCCCCCACCCACAGCCAGGCGAGGGTGATCAGGCCGCGCCGGCTAGGCGGGCTGCTGTCGCTGGGCATCGGCGGCCTCCCTCTGGGCGGGGATGTGGTGGCGGGCGTGGACGGGACGGACGAGTTCGCCCGCGACGAAGCCGACGACGAGCAGGCCGATCATGATGCCGAACGACAGCCCGTACAGCGCCGGGCCGTGCTTCCCGGCCTCCTTCTGGCGGTCCGCGATCCAGTTGACGATCAGCGGCCCCAGCACGCCGGCGGTGGACCAGGCCGTGAGCAGCCGGCCGTGGATGGCGCCGACCTGGTAGGTGCCGAAGAGGTCCTTCAGATAGGCGGGGAGCGTCGCGAAGCCGCCGCCGTAGAAGGAGAGGATCACCAGGGCGCAGAACACGAACAGCGGCTTCGCCGAGTCCCCGAACAGTGCGATGAGCAGGTACATCAGCGCGCCGACGCCGAGGTAGCAGCGGTAGACGTTCTTGCGGCCGATGCGGTCGGAGGCGGACGACCAGCCGATCCGGCCGGCCATGTTGGCCGCCGACAGCAGCGCGACGAAACCGGCGGCCGCCGAGGACGACACCGGGGCGGAGCTGTCCGCGAAGAAGTCCGTGATCATCGGCGCGGCCTTCTCCAGGATGCCGATGCCGGCGGTCACGTTCGTGCACAGCACGATCCACAGCAGCCAGAACTGCGGGGTGCGCACCGCGCTGCGGGCGGACACCTGCACGCCGTCGACGGCACGCGGCCCGCTCGCGCCCGCCCCGGGAGCGTCCGCACGCGGCACGCGCACGAGCAGCACGCCGAGCGCCATGAAGACGGCGTACGACAGCCCGTGCACCAGGAACGCGAGGGCGATCCCGGAATGGCCGGTGCCGAAGGAGGAGAGCATCTGCGCGGACCAGGGCGAGGCGATCAGCGCGCCGCCGCCGAAGCCCATGATGGCGATGCCGGTGGCCATGCCGGGCCGGTCCGGGAACCACTTGATCAGCGTGGAGACGGGCGAGATGTAGCCGATGCCGAGGCCGATCCCGCCGACGACGCCGTAGCCGAGGACGATCAGCCAGTACTGCCTCGTCTGCGCGCCGAGCGCGGAGATCAGGAAGCCGGAGGAGAAGCAGACGAGGGCCACGGTCATGGCCCAGCGGGGCCCGTTGCGTTCGACGAGGGTGCCGCCGAACGCGGCGGACAGGCCGAGCATCACGATCGACAGCTGGAACGGCAACGCGCTCTGCGTGCCGTCGAGATGGAGCGCGGATTCGAGCGGCGGCTTGAACACACTCCACGCGTAGGCCTGTCCGATGGAGAGATGGACGGAGAGGGCGGCGGGCGGGACGAGCCAGCGGCTCCAGCCCGGGGGTGCGAGAGGGGGGCTGCTCATGCCCGCGGACGCTAGGGCGGGGAGCGGGAGTTGAGAAGGCCGCGGTCGACCGTATGCGGTGAACGGTATCCGGGACGCGTTCAACGGTCGCCGCGCGAACCCTTGCCGAGGGTCATTCCATGCTGTCGACAATATTTCGTCGACAGCATTCCTGAGACAGCATTCGTGCGACACCGGACGCCGTTCAGCCGACGAGCGGCTCGCGTCGGACCCTCTCCCCGGCACCTCCGCGGTATCCCTCACACCGAACGGAGTGCTGCTGCGGGAGGTCGGCCGGGCGATGCGGGACGCCTCGATCTGCGGTCTGGGGCAGACCGCGTGGAACGCCGTGGAATCCGCCATCGACCGTCTGGGGGCGCACGCATGACCGTGACACCGCTGGGGATCCCGCGCCGGATGCTGGAGTTCACCATCGACGGCGAGCCGGTCCTGGTGCCGGAGGGCTCGCGGACGCTGGTGCCGGCCTGCTCGCGCAGGGCGGAGCCGGGGATGGAGGCCCGTACCGGCACCGAGCGCGCCCGGCACAGCCGGAAGATCGTCCTGGAGCTGCTGGCCTCGTGGGTCGACTTGTCGACCACACCGGAGGCGGCCGGGTGGATCAGGGAGTACGACGCGAAGCCGGACCGTTTCGGCCCCGACGTGGCCCGGCTGACCGAGGAACCGAGGGTCGACAACGAGCTGTACGTGCGGGACTACGGCAAGTGCATCCTGTGCTACAAGTGCGTCGACGCCTGCGGTGACCAGTGGCAGAACACCTTCGCCATCTCGGTCGCCGGGCGCGGTTTCGGCGCGCGGATCGCCGTCGAGCACGACGCCCCGCTCACCGGCTCGGCGTGCGTGTACTGCGGAGTGGGCTGCACCCTCACGCTCCATGTGCAGGACAATGAGATCGTGAAGGTCACCTCGCCGCACGACGACCCGGTGACCCACGGCAATCTCTGCATCAAGGGCCGTTTCGGCCACCAGCACGTACAGAACCGGGGCTGATCAGGACATGGGACGAGTCACGGAACGACGCAAGGTCCTCCGCATCCGGGACGGGGCGCTCTCCACCCGGCCGGACACACTCGTCGCCGAGGAACCCCTGGAGATCCGCCTCAACGGCAAGCCGCTCGCGATCACCATGCGCACCCCGGGCGACGACTTCGCGCTGGCGGCGGGGTTCCTCGTCAGCGAGGGTGTGCTGGCGACCGCAGACGATCTGCAGAACATCGTCTACTGCGCGGGGGCGACGGCGGACGGCTCCAACACGTACAACGTGGTCGACGTGAAGACCGCGCCGGGGGTCGCCCTGCCGGACTTCACTCTGGAGCGGAACGTCTACACCTCCTCCTCGTGCGGCCTGTGCGGCAAGGCCAGCCTGGATGCCGTGCGCACGACCGCGCGCTTCCCGATCGCCGACACTCCCCCGGTCCGGATCACCCCCGAGCTGCTGGCGAGTCTCCCCGACCGGCTGCGGGCGGCCCAGCGGGTGTTCGACCGGACCGGGGGCCTGCACGCGGCGGCGCTGTTCAGCGAGGGCGGCGAGCTGCTGGACGTGCGGGAGGACGTGGGCCGGCACAACGCGGTCGACAAACTGGTCGGGCGGGCGCTGCGGAACGGCGGCCTGCCGCTGTCGCGGGCGATCCTCCTGGTCTCCGGGCGGGCCTCGTTCGAGCTGGCGCAGAAGGCCGTGATGGCCGGTATCCCGGTGCTGGCGGCCGTGTCGGCGCCGTCGTCGCTGGCGGTGGACCTGGCCGCCGAGACGGGTCTGACGCTGGTGGGTTTCCTGCGGGGCAGCTCGATGAACGTGTACGCGGGCGAGGACCGCATCGTCCTGCACGAGGCGGCCGCCCAGGGCTGAGGTGCCGCACCTTTTTCGGCTTCGTTCGCCTCCGGGGGCGCCTCAGCCGGTCGAGGGGCCCGAGCGTGCTCAACGCTTCGCGCCTGCTCGCGTTCGGGCCCCTCGACACCGGCGCGCCCCCTGCGGCTCTCTTCGCGGTCGGCACGTAGGGACAGCCTGCCTTGGTGGTCTCGCACCGTCGGCCGGGGGCCCGGTCGGGCCGGGCACGGTGCTGTCAGCCGAAGGTCACGTCGGACGACCTCGTCACCGTGCCCAGCCTCGGGAAGTCCAGCCGGACGGACGCCTCGTGCTCGGCGGCGGTGAAGGCGGCCATGGCGTCCTCGGCGAAGACCAGGCCGTAGCCGAGGTCGGCGGCGGCGCGGGCGGTGGACTCGACGCCGAGGTTGGTGGCGATGCCGCCGAACACCAGGGTGGTGACGCCGCGTTCGCGCAGCCGCTCGTCCAGGCCGGTGCCCTGGAAGGCGCCGACGGTGCGCTTGACCACCTCCAGGTCGCCGGGCCGGGCCAGGCCGGGCACGAGTCCGCTGCCGGGCGGCTGTTCGGCGACCGAGGGGCGTTCGACCCGGACGAGGACGACGGGCGCCCCGGCGGCGCGGAAGGCACCGGCCAACTCTTCGGCCGCGGCCAGCACTTCGGTGCCTTTGCGGGGTTCCAGGGGCAGCGCGACGATGCGTTCCATCAGGTCGACGAGGACCAGTGCGGTGCGCTGCGGGTCGAGGACGGGAGCTGCGGTCATGACGGAACGTTAGCCGCCGTCAGCCGTCCGTGCCGGAAATCCGGATCAACAGGCCCATGAACTGATCGCGTTCGGCGGCGGACAGCGGGGCGAGCAGTTCGTCGTTGGCCTTGCGGGCCGCCTTCTCGCAGCGCGCGAGGAGGCGGGCGCCGTCCTCGGTGAGGGACACGGCGTTCTTGCGCCGGTCCCTGGGGTCGGGGGCGCGCAGGACGTGTCCGGCGGACTGAAGGTCGTTGAGCACGCCGACCAGGTCCTTGGGATCCAGGCCCACACTGCGGCCGAGGTCGGCCTGGGCGACGGGCTGCAGGTCGCGGACGGCGGAGAGGACGACGTGGTGCCACATCTTCTGGCCCTCGGCCGCGAGCGCGTCGGCGACCAGGGAACGGCCCCGGGCGGCGGCCCGGCCGAGGAGCCAGCTGGGCAGGGAGCGGATCGCGGACAGGGGTGCTTCGGCCATGCCGGCAGCCTATCCGAGAAACCGTTGGACCCCCCAACGAATCTTCGCTACCGTTGGGACTCCCAACGAGTTCGTGGGTGTCCCCAACGACCGATGCGCCGGTGTCCCGCCGGCCCTGGAGGTGTGTGCGATGCGTCGCGTCCGGTATGAATCCACCGGCGGCCCGCTGTTCCTGGAGGAGACGCCCGTCCCCGAGCCCGGCCCCGGGGAGCTGCTGGTGCGCTGCGCGGCGGTCGGGGTCACCCTGCCCGTGGTCCGCAAGGTCACCGAGGCCGCCGAGCCGATCGCACTCGGCGGTGAGATCGCCGGCGAGGTGGTGGCGGTGGGCGAAGGGGTGACCCGTTTCCGGCCGGGCGAGCGGGTGACCGGCCTGTGCTTCGGGCACGGGTACGCCGACTTCGCCCTGCTGCAGGAGGCCATGGCCTCCCCGATACCGGACGGCGCCGATGCCGTGGACGCGATCGCGCTGGTGCGCAGCGGCCTGGTGGCGTTCGGGGCACTGGAGGCGGCGCGCCCGGTGCCGGGCGAGGCGGTGCTCGTGACGGCGGCGGCGAGCGGGGTCGGGCACCTGGCCGTGCAGCTGGCGCGGGCGCGGGGTGCGCGGCGGGTGGTGGGGGCCGTGTCCGACCAGGGGAAGGCGGAGTTCGTCCGCTCGCTCGGCGCGGACGACTGCATTCAGTATGGCGACGACGACTGGGGGGATGCCGTCGACTGTGTACTGGATGCCGTCGGCGGTGACCTGCTCACCCCCGCTCTCGCCGCCCTGGCCCCGCACGGCCGCCTCGTCGCCTACAGCTCCGGCGGCGGCACCATCCAGGCGTACGACCTGCTGGTGGGCGCCAAGTCGGTGATCGGCTTCCAGATGGCGCTGATCGCCCGCGGCCGGCCGGAGCTGTACGAGCAGTGGCGCCAGGAGCTGTGGCGCCTGTTCGCCGAGGGCACCCTGAAGCCCGCCGTGCACGCCGAGTTCGCCCTGGAGGAGGCGGCGAAGGCACACGAGGTGATCGAGCGGCGGGCCAACCTCGGCAAGGTGGTGCTGCGCCCGTAGGGCCGGTCCGTGGATGATCCCGGCGTCGCCCCAGCCCCTTCGCGCGCCGAGTGTGCCGCACGCTTCTTGTGGGGCGCCCCGGCCCCAACTACCGTCGACTGTGCGCACGTTGGACATGGGATGTCCGGATGTCCAGATGTCCGTCCCGGCCGACGAAGGGCAAGGTCCCACCATGCCGTCAGGTCTACGCGCCCGGCTCAGAGCCGTACTCGCCACCGCCCTCACCACGGCGGCACTGCTCCTGGTGCCGCTCGCGACCCCCCACCCGGCCCACGCCCGATCGCCCGCGGACACGCCCGAGTTCGAGCAGCGGATACTGTTCAAGGCCTCCCAGGACCCCGGCTACGCCTGCTTCCGCATACCGGCGATCGTGCGGACCGTCGACGGCACGCTGCTCGCGTTCGCCGAGGGCCGGGTCCTCAACTGCGGGGACGCCGCCGACATCGACATCGTGCTCAAGCGCTCCGCCGACGGCGGCCGCACCTGGGGACCGCTGCAGGTGGTCAACGAGGGCGCGGGTGACACGCACGGCAACCCGGCGCCGGTCGTGGACCGGGAAACGGGCCGGGTCTGGCTCGCGGAGACGTACAACACCGGCCGTACCGACAGCGCCAGTTGCTCGATCCCATGCGACCGCACCCCGCACCTGCAGTACAGCGACGACGACGGCCGCACCTGGTCCGTGCCCCGCGATCTGAGCCCGGAGATCCTGCCCGCCGACTGGAACTCCTGGTACGCCACCGGGCCGGTGCACGGCATCCAGCTCACCAGGGGCCGGTACGCGGGCCGGCTGGTCTTCGGCGTCAACACCGAGACCTGGGACGGCGGCCGGGTCACCGCCAACCACGCGGCGCTGATCGTGAGCGACGACCACGGCGGCCACTGGCGGATCGGCGCCACCGACACCTGGCCCATCGCCGACGACGGCACCTTCCGGCAGAAGCCCTCCGAACTGACCCTCGCCGAGCGCGGCGACGGCTCGATCCTGGTCAGCGCCCGCGAGCAGGACGGCACCGACCTCGGCCACCGCACCCAGGCCGTCAGCCGCGACGGCGGCGACGGCTTCACCGCGCCCTTCCACGACCTGCCCGACCTGTACGCCCCGCAGGTGCAGGGCGCGCTGCTGCGCCTCGGCGACCGCATGCTGCTGGCCTGCCCCGGCGACCCCGACCGGCGGCGCACCATGATGATCCGCTCCTCCTACGACGGCGGCCGCACCTGGGACAGCGTGGACCGCGGCACGGTCGTCACCACGGACTGGTCCGGCTACTCCGACCTGGTGCGCGCCGACGCGGACACCGTCGGCCTGGTCTACGAGGGCGGCGCGGTGGACGCGCGCGACGAGATCCGCTTCGCCCGCTTCACCGAGGACTGGCTCGCCCCGCGCCGCGGCCCCGACCCGGTCACCGCCGACCTCGCCCCGCACGCCCGACCGGCCGTGGTGCTCGGCGGCGCGCGGGAGACGGACGGCGTCTTCGGCGGCGCGCTGGAGTTCGACGGCACCGACGACGCCGTACGCCTGCCCTTCCGCACGGGGCTGCCGCTGGGGACGAAGGACTTCACGGCGTCCCTGTGGTTCCGGTACACGGCCACGACCGGCGAGCAGCCGCTGCTGTGGATGGGCGGGGCCGGCGCCACCCAGCCGCAGGTGTGGGTGCGCGGGGAGCCGGCGAACCACCGTATACAGGGGCTGATCACGGTACGGGACGGAGCGGCCGTACCGCAGACCGCGTACGTGCGCACGGATACCGCATACAACGACGGCCGGTGGCATCACCTCGTGCTGCGCCGGGGCGACGGGCGGCTGTCGTTGTTCGTCGACGGTATGCAGTCGTCCGTCGCCGGCATTCCGGGCTCGGTCAGCCGCAACTCCCCCTTCGGCGTGCACATCGGTCAGCGCATGGACAGCCGTGCCTTCTTCACCGGAGCCATCGACGAGGTGCACGTCTGGGACCGGGCCCTGACCGACGAGGAGCTGGCCGCCCCCAAGGCGCTCAGGTCACCGAAGGACACGGTCCTGTGGCTGCCCCTGGACCGCGTGAGCGGCTGACCCTCCGCCGGCGCCCGGGGCCTCCTCCGGGTCCCGGGCCCGGCGCTTGGCGATGACCGCGCACACCATCAGCTGCATCTGGTGGAAGAGCATCAGCGGCAGCACGGCCAGGGAGGCGTGCGCGCCGAACAGGACACCGGCCATGGGCAGCCCGGAGGCCAGGGACTTCTTCGAGCCCGCGAACTGGATGGCGATCCGGTCCTCCCGGCCGAAGCCGAGCGCCTTGCCGCCGTACCAGGTCAGCACGAGCATCACGGCGAGCAGGGCGGCCTCGACGGCGAGCAGCCCGCCGAGCCTGGCCGGGCTGACCTGGTGCCAGATGCCCCGGACCATGCCCTCGCTGAAGGCGGTGTAGACGACCAGCAGGATCGAACCCCGGTCGACCAGCCCGAGGACCTTCTTGTGCCGGGCGACGAACCGGCCGATCCACGGCCGCAGCACCTGCCCGGCGAGGAACGGCACCAGCAGCTGGAGCACGATCTTGACCAGTGAGTCGGCGGAGAACCCCCCGCCGCTGTTGCCCAGCAGCCCGGCTGCCAGCAGCGGGGTGACGACGATGCCGATGAGGGAGGAGAAGGAGCCCGCGCAGATCGCCGCGGGTACGTTGCCGCGGGCGATGGAGGTGAACGCGATGGACGACTGGATCGTGGACGGCACGAGCGTCAGGAACAGCAGCCCCTGGTAGAGCGGCTGGGTCAGCAGCACCGGCACCAGAGCGCGCGCCGCCACCCCGAACGCCGGGAAGAGCACGAACGTGCAGACCAGCACGGTGACGTGGAGCCGCCAGTGGCGCAGCCCGTCCAGCGCCTCCCGCGTGGAGAGCCGGGCGCCGTAGAGGAAGAACAGGAAGGCGATCGCGGCCGTGGAGGCGCCGGAGGCGACGTGGGCGGCGGTGCCGTGGGCCGGGAACAGGGCCGCGAGGCCCACCGTGCCGATCAGCAGCACGATGTACGGGTCGACCGGCATCCAACTCGGCCAGCGCAGGCGTTTCACGGTGCTCCGATTGCAGTGTGTGTCGTCTTGCAGGGGCTGTGGTCTTGCAGCGTGTGTGGTCTTGCGGTGGGTGCTGTCGTGATCCGGGCCCGTAGGCGCCCCCTCCATCGTCCTCCGGAGCCCGTCGATCGGGAATCCCGCATACCACTCTGACTGTCATCACGATTCTCGATAGGCGGCTACGCTGCCTCGCATGTACGACCCCACGCAGCTGCGCACCTTCCTCGCCGTGTCCCAGACGCTGAGCTTCACCCAGGCGGCGCGCCGGCTGGGGCTGCGGCAGTCCACGGTGAGCCAGCACGTGCGCCGGCTGGAGGACGCGACCGGGCGGCAGCTGTTCACCCGGGACACCCATGCGGTGGAGCTGACCGAGGACGGCGAGGCGATGCTGGGCTTCGCCCGCCGGATCCTGCAGGTCCACGAGCAGGCCACGGCGTTCTTCACCGGCACCCGGGTGCGCGGCCGGCTGCGGTTCGGCGCGTCCGAGGACTTCGTGCTCACCCGGCTGCCGGAGATCCTGGAGGGCTTCCGCTACGACCATCCCGAGGTCGATCTGGAGCTGACCGTGGAGCTGTCCGGCACCCTGCACGAGCAGCTGGCCGCCGGGAAGCTGGACCTGGTGCTGGCCAAGCGGCGCCCGGAGGACCCCCGGGGGGAACTGGTCTGGCGCGACGATCTGGTGTGGATCGGCGCCGAGCGGCTGCGGCTGGACGCGGACCGGCCCGTCCCGCTGATCGTGTACCCGCCGCCCGGCATCACCCGGGCCCGCGCGCTCCGGGCGCTGGAGGGCGAGGGCCGCGCCTGGCGGATCGTGTGCACCAGCGGCAGCCTCAACGGACTGATCGCGGCGGCCCGCGCCGGGCTCGGGGTGATGGCCCACTCCCGCCGTCTGATCCCGCCCGGTCTCTTCCGCCTGCCGGACCGTGCCGGGCTGCCCGACCTTGGCAAGGTCGACTTCGTGCTCGTCCACGGCCGCCGCCGGGGCGCGGCGGAGGAGGCGGCGAACGCGCTGGCCACGGCCGTCCTGGCGGGCGGGGAGCGGCTGCGCCGGCGGGGCGGCTGAGGGGCGTCACCCGGACGATGCGTCCCGTCACCCGGACGATGCGCCCCGTCACCCGGACGATGCGGACCGCCACCCGGACGATGCGGACCGCCACCCAGGCGTTGCGGACCGCCACCCAGGCGTTGCCGACCGCCACCCGGGCGTTGCGGGCCGTCAGCGGGGCACCGGGTACGTCAGCTGCTTGACCCGGCGCAGGAACGGCGTGGTCTCCACGTGCTGCACGCCCTCCAGCTGCCCGAGGGGGCCGCTGAGGTAGGCGTAGAGACCGGCGGTGCTGCGGGCGATCGCGGTGACGACGAGGTTGGACGGTCCGGCCGTCGCCGACACCCAGGCGGTCTCCGCGTGCGCCGCCAGAGCCTCACCGACGGAGTGCAGGGCGGCCGGGGTGGCGGTGATCCACAGCGCGGCGACGACGGGATGGCCGAGGATCTCCGGCTGGTACTCGACGTCGATGTACACCGCCCCGGAGGCGCGCAGCGCGGCCAGCCGGCGCTTGACCGAGGACTCCGAGCGGCCCGTCGCACGCTGGAGCTCGGGGTAGGAGGCCCGGCCGTCGCGCTCCAGGACGGCGAGCAGGGGCTCGTCCTCGGGTTCGATGCGGGCCGGGCCGGGGGTGGGGTCGGCGGCGGGGCGCAGGGCGGCGATCTGCTCGTCGGTGAGGACGGCGAGCTTGCGGAGCCAGCCCTCGGCACCGCCGTAGAACCGGTGCAGCAGCTGGTGGGCGCGGATCTCGACCACGCTCGGTGTGCGCGGCAGCTTGCCCAGCAGCAGTTCCTCGTGCTCGCCCGGGGTGCGCGGCCGGGTCAGGCACAGCACCTCGGTGCCGCCCGAGGCGAGCCCGATCCAGTAGGTGTCGGGGCGCCGGGCGAGGGCCTCGGCGATGGCCGCGGCGCTGTCCGGCGCGCAGCGGATCCGCAGCATCCACTGGTCCATGCCGAGCAGGTAGGAGTCCCGCATGGCGACCACCCGCAGGCCCCCTTGCGCGCACAGGCGCCGGTAGCGGCGCGCGATCGTCTGGTCGGAGACACCGAGCACGGACGCGATACGGCTGAAGGAGGCCCGGGCGTCCACCTCCAGTGCGGACAGCAGCTGCAGGTCGAGCCGGTCGAAGGTGTCGGATTCCATCTCCAGCATGCGCTCTCCTGTCGGATTCCACCGGACGTGCTCGCCGCACGCATCCGATCGGCCGTGCCGGGGCCATCGTACGGAGCGATCGGACGCTGTCGTACGGACTGACGGGAAGTGGAAGAGACATGCGCAGCTGGGGGACGCTCACGGCCGTGTGCCTGGGCACGTTCATGTTGCTGCTGGACGTGACGATCGTGGTGGTGGCGCTGCCGGACATGGCCGCTTCGCTGCACGCGTCGCTGGGCGATCTGCAGTGGGTGGTGGACGGGTACGCGCTCGCGCTGGCCGCGCTGCTGCTCGGGGCGGGGGCCGCCGCCGACATCCTCGGCCGCCGCAGGGTGCATGTGACGGGTGTCGTGCTGTTCGCGGTGGCCTCGCTGCTGTGCGGGCTGTCGCCGGGCCCGGCGCTGCTGGTGGCCGCGCGGGCACTGCAGGGAATCGGCGCGGCGGCGATGCTCGCGACGACGCTGCCGCTGCTGGGCTCGGTCTACCAGGGCAGGCAGCGGTCGGCGGCGCTCGGCGTGTGGGGCGCGGTGAGCGGCGGCGCGGCGGCGGTCGGTCCGGTGCTGGGCGGCCTGCTCACCGAGGGTCCCGGCTGGCGCTGGATCTTCTTCGTGAACCTGCCCGTCAGCGTCGTCGAGGTGTGGCTGACCCTGCGGGCGGTGCCGGAGTCGCGGGGGCCTCGGGGGATGCGCGTGGACTGGGCGGGCATGGCCGCGTTCGCCGGCTTCGGGGGCGGTGTGACGTACGCGGTGGTGCGGGCCGGCGAGGACGGCTGGACGGCGCTGGCGGCGCTCGTGGCGTTCGGGTGCGCGACGCTGGCGCTGGCGGTGTTCGTGGTGGTGGAGCGGCGCACCGCGCATCCGCTGCTGGACCTGTCGCTGCTGCGGCGGCCGGCGTTCGTCGGGGTGATGCTGGGGGCGTTCGCGTTCAACGGAGTGGCGTTCGGGGTGACGCCGTACCTGTCGATCTGGATGCAGACGCTGCTGGGCATGTCGCCGGTGCGCGGCGGGCTCACGCTGCTGCCGATGACGGTCGCGGCGATGCTCGTCGCCGTGCTGGTGGGCCGGCTGCTGCACGGGGTGCCGGCGCGGCTCACCATCGGCGGCGGCCTGCTGCTGATCGGCACCGGGAACCTGTGCCAGGCCGTCCTGGACGCGGGTGCCTCCTGGACCGTGCTGGTGCCCGGGTTCGTGCTGGTCGGCGTCGGCACCGGGTTCGTCGGGCCGACGGTCGCCGGAGCCGCGCTGGCCTCGGTGCCGCCGGAGCGGGCCGGGATGGCGGGCGGCGCGGTGAACACCGTCCGGCAGCTCGGGTACGCACTTGGCGTGGCCGTCATGGGCACCGTGCTCACCTCCCGGATGACCGGCACGCTGCCGAGCGGCGCGGCCCACGGGCTGGCCGGCGGTGGGGCCGGTGCGCTGCGCGGCGGCTTCCCGGAGCACACGCTGCGCGCCGCGTTCGCCTCCGGTCTGAACGGCGCGCTGGTGGTGGCGGGGCTCGCGGGCACGGTCGCGGGCGCGCTGGTGCTGCTGCTCGTGCGGGCGGACCGGCCCGCGCGGCGGACGGCGTCCGGGGCGGAGGCGGAGAAGGCGGTGGCGGCGCACCACTGACCACGGCGGACGGCCGACCACGGCGGACGGCTGACGACGGCCCACCACTGACCACGGCGCACGGCTGACCACGGCGGACGGCCGACCAGGGCGCGGCTGTCCACGGCGTACGGCGGCGAGGGCGGTCCGGGAGATGCTCCGGGGCCGCCCTCGCCGCCGTACGTCCGCAGGACCGGGTCCGTGCCGGGGTCGCGCCGGGTATGGGGGGTCTGTACGATATGCGCCGTAATCGCCGCGTACAGATTCGGTGGAGATTACGGCACCGAAACTTACTGACCCGTCAGTATTGTGTCCGGCCCTTCCCCATGTGCGGGCATTTTCCGGCCACCACCCGGGGGAAACGTGAGCTTTGCTCGGTTTCCGACCCCCTCCCGCCCGGTGACGGCGTGGGGTAGCTTTCACGGCGCTGTGCCGCGTATCACGGGCGTGACCAAGCAGTGAGGACCGGGGAGCGAGGATTGCGCGAGTTCACCAACCCGCCGCTCACATCGGCACCGCCGGTGGGCGGTCTGGCCGACGCGGTCTTCGAGCATGCCCGGACGGACCCCACACACGTCGCCCTCGGCCGCAAGGACGGCTCCGGGCAGTGGCGCGAGGTGAGCTCCGCCGAGTTCCGCGACGAGGTCCTGGCCCTCGCCAAGGGCCTGCTCGCGCGCGGCATCCGCTTCGGCGACCGCGTCGCGATCATGTCCCGCACCCGTTACGAGTGGACCCTGTTCGACTTCGCACTGTGGTCGATCGGCGCCCAGGTGGTGCCGGTCTACCCGACCTCCTCGGCCGAGCAGTGCTTCTGGATGCTGTACGACGCCGAGGTGTCCGCGGCGATCGTGGAGCACGAGGACCACGCGATGACCATCGCCACCGTCATCGACCGCCTCCCGCAGCTGCGCCAGCTGTGGCAGCTGGACTCCGGCTGTGTGCAGGAGCTGTACGACGCCGGGGCGCACCTGGACGACGAGCTGGTGCACCGGCACCGGCAGGCGGTCACCCCGGATTCGGTCGCCACGATCATCTACACCTCGGGCACCACCGGCCGCCCCAAGGGCTGTGTCCTCTCGCACGCCAACTTCATGTACGAGGCGGACACGATGATCGAGCGCTGGCAGCCGGTGTTCCACACCAAGAAGGACGACGAGGCCTCCACCCTGCTGTTCCTGCCGCTCGCGCATGTCTTCGGGCGGATGGTGGAGGTGGCCGCGATCCGCGGGCGGGTCCGCTTCGGGCACCAGCCGCAGCTGAACGCCGCCGCGCTGCTGCCCGACCTGCAGGCGTTCAAGCCCACCTTCATCCTGGCGGTGCCGTACATCTTCGAGAAGGTGTTCAACGCGGCCCGCCGGAAGGCGGAGAAGGAGGGCAGATCCGGGCCGTTCGAGAAGGCCGTCGACATCGCGGTGAAGTACGCGGAGGCCGTGGAGGCCAAGGCGTGGGGCACCGGGCCCGGCCCGTCGGCGGGGCTGCGCATGCAGCACCAGCTCTTCGACAAGCTCGTGTACTCCAAGGTCCGCGCGGCGATGGGCGGCCGGATCCGCAACGCGATGTCCGGCGGGTCGGCGATGGACCGTCGGCTGGGCCTGTTCTTCGCGGGCGCCGGCGTGCAGATCTACGAGGGCTACGGCCTGACCGAGTCGACGGCCGCGGCGACCGCCAACCCGCCCGAGCGGACCCGGTACGGCACCGTCGGCCAGGCCATCCCGGGCGTGACCGTGCACATCGCCGACGACGGGGAGATCTGGCTGTACGGCGGAAACGTTTTCCAGGGCTATCTGAACAACCCGAAGGCCACCGACGAGACCCTGCACGACGGCTGGCTGGCCACCGGCGACCTCGGCTCGCTCGACGAGGACGGCTATCTGACCATCACCGGCCGCAAGAAGGAGATCCTGGTGACCTCCGGCGGCAAGAGCGTGTCCCCCGGGGTGCTGGAGGAGCGGGTCCGTGAGCATCCGCTGGTCAACCAGTGCATCGTCGTCGGCAACGACCGGCCCTACATCGCCGCCCTGGTCACCCTCGACCAGGAGGCCGTCGAGCACTGGCTGCAGATGCGCGGGAAGCCGCGGATGACCCCGGCCGAGCTGGTGCGCGACCCGGACCTGGAGACGGAGGTGCGGCGGGCGGTGGTCGCCGCCAACACCCTCGTCTCCCAGGCCGAGTCCATCCGTACCTTCCGCATCCTGGCGCAGCCGTTCACCGAGGAACACGGCCTGCTCACACCGTCGTTGAAGCTGAAGCGGAAGGCGATCGAGAAGGCGTACGGCAACGAGGTCGAGGCCCTCTACCGGACCTGAGCCCCCGTCGACGGGACGTCAGCTGATCGTCACCTTGAAGATCTTGTCGGATCCGGCGGCGGCACCTCCGTTGTTGTCGCAGTTGGTCGTGGACAGCCACAGCTGGTCGGCGCCCGGCACCTTGGTCACGGTGCGCAGCCGGCCGTAGGTGCCGACGTAGTACGCGCTCGGTGTCCCGACGCTGTCGGTGTCGCCGTTGATGGGGATGCGCCACAGGCGTTCGCCGCGCAGGGACGCCATGTAGATCACGTTGCGGACGACGGCGATGCCGCTCGGCGAGGCCTCGGAGACGTTCCAGGTGGCCTTGGGGTTGGTCATGCCGGCGACGTTGCAGCTGCCCTCGCAGGTGGGCCAGCCGTAGTTCGCGCCGGGCTTGATGAGGTTGAGCTCGTCCTTGGAGCTGTTGCCGAACTCCGCCTCCCAGAGCCTGCCGTTGCGGTCGAAGGCGAGGCCCTGCGGGTTGCGGTGGCCCAAGGAGTAGACGTAGTTGCCGAAGGGGTTGCCGGGGGCCGGCTTGCCGTCGGTGGTCATGCGCAGGATCTTGCCGTTGAGGGAGTTCTTGTCCTGCGCGAGGTCTGGCTGCTGGGCCTCGCCGGTGGAGACATACAGGTAGCCGTCGGGGCCGAAGGCGAGGCGGCCGCCGTTGTGGTAGCGGTTCTTCTTGATGCCCTGCAGCAGGACCTTGTAGCCGCTGAGCGTCGTGCCGTCGTAGGTCATGCGGACGACCCGGTTGCCCTCGGCGGCGGTGTGCATGAAGTACACGTAGTGGTTGCTCTCCCACTTGGGATCGACGGCGACGCCGAGCAGGCCGCCCTCGCCGTTGGTGGTGACGGCGTTGGGCACCGTGCCCACCTGCGTCTTCGTGCCGCTCTTGGTCAGCTTCCAGACCCGGAAGGCGTCCCGCTCGGTGACCAGGGCGGACTGGCCGTCGGGCATCCAGTAGGTGCCCCAGGGGATGGTCCAGCCGGTGGAGAGGGTGGCGATGGAGGACGGGACACCGCCGTCGGTGGCGCAGGCGCTGGTGGTGAAGGTGACCGTGTTGCTGGGCGCGGAGACATTGCCGGCGGCGTCACGGGCGACGACGCTCAGGCTGTACGGGCTGTCGCAGGCGAGCCCGGTGAGCGTGGTGGAGGTGCCGGTGACGGTCTTGTAGACGGTGGTGTCGCTGCGCACGTCGTAGGCGGTGACCGCGCGGTCGTCGCTCGAGGCGCCCCAGGTGAGGTCGACCGTGTTCGAGGTGACATCGGCCGTGTGCAGGGTGCCGGGCGCAGTCGGCGGTGTGGTGTCGGAGCTGGGCCTGGTGGTGCAGTCGACGACCGGACTGGCGGGCGAGGTGTTGCCCGCCGCGTCACGGGCGATGACCGTGAGGTCGTAGGTGGTGTTCGGGGCGAGCCCGGTCAGTGTCTTCGAGGTCGCGCTGCCCGGTGCCTCACCGGTCTTGTTGCCGTGTTCGTAGAGGTCGTACGCCGCGACGCCCACGTCGTCCGTCGACGCGCCCCAGGACAGCGTCAGGCGGTCCTCGCCGATGTCCGAGCAGGAAGGCTGCCCGGGGCGGGTGGGGGCCTGGGTGTCGGCCGGCGTGCCGAGGCTCAGGCGGTCGAGGTTGGGGCCGCCGTTCGCCGTGGTGGCCGTCGCCCGGATCTTGTTGCTGCCGGCCTTGAGGGTGACGGTGACGCTCTTGGCCGCCCAGGTGTTCCAGTCGGCCGTGCCGGGGAAGGAGACGGCGGGCGCGACGACCGTGCCGTTCACGGAGAGGTCCATCGGCCGGTCGGCGGTGGTGCCGTTGGCGTACCGCAGGGTGACCGACGCGGGCCCGGCGGCGGCCGCGCCGACCGTGAACTCCACGTAGGAGCCCTTGGTGTTGGTGTAGTCGACGAAGCCGGTGCCCGTGTAGCCGGTGTGGTTGGTGGCGACGGCGCCCTGGGAGATCAGGGCGTCCTCGGCCTGGTAGTCGGTGGCCGCGGCGGCGGTGCCCTGGCTCAGCCCGGCGAGCGGCAGTGCGAGGGCCGCGGCGAGGCCGTACGGCAGAACTCTCTTGAGACGCATGGGTGTTTTCCCTTGTTTTCCCTCAGCCCGTGTACTGGGTGAAGACCTTGAGGTAGTCGTACGGCTGCTGCGGCACGCCGCTGCAGGAGTCGCCGCCGGTGCCGGAGCCGCAGGGGCGGTCGCGGTTGGCGGACCAGAAGGTGAGGCGCGCGATGTGGTGCTGCCGGGCGTAGGCGAGCATGGTCTTGAAGTCGGCGACGCGGACGCGCTCACCGGAGTCGTCGGTCTTTCCGTTCATCGACGACAGCCCGATGTGGGCGTAGGCGGTGGCGTCGTCGTACCCGTAGGCCGCCTTGACCCGGGCCTTGAGGCCTTCCATGGCCTGTGTGGTGAGGGCGCCCATGTCGGTGGTGCCGCCGCCGAAGTCGAACGGCATGACGCACCAGACGTCGTTCGCCAGGCCGGACCTGGCCGCGCGCTTGATCATGTCGACGCCGGTGGCGTCGGGGCCGGTCGTGGTGGTGCCGAAGGTGATGACCGTCTTCAGGCCGGGATTGTTCGCCTTGAGGGTCTTCAGGGCGTCCACGACACGCTGGCGCACGGTGGCGTTCGACCACTCGGTGTTCTCGATGTCGATGTCGATCGCCCGCAGCCGGTACGCGCTGACGACCTTCTGGTACGCGGCCGCCAGCTGGGCCGCGCCGGCACACCTCTCCCCCAGCTTGGCGCCGCTCCAGCCGCCGACGGAGACGATCACGTCGCCGCCGGCGGACCGTATGCGGTCGACCGCCGACTGGTCGCTGCCGCCGGTCAGCGGTCGGCTGCCGTCCCACTTGGGGGTGCAGGTGCCGTCGGACAGGACGAAGGCGAGGGTGAACCACGTGACGCCGGTCGCCGACATCACCTTGGCCGGATCCGGCGGATCGCCCCAGCCCAGGTACTCGTACGGGGCGACGGCCATGCCGGGGGACGCCACGAGCGCCGTGGTGGAGGCGGTGGGCCTGACCCGGACGAGCCGGGTCTCGCCGGGGCGGAGGGTCGCGGTGTAGGAGCCGGTGACCGTGCCCTTGTGGGAGCCGGACCACAGGTCGGTGACGTCACCGGAGCCGGTGAAGCCGACCTGGGACCAGTTCACGGTGACCGTGGCGCTGCCGGAGGTTCCGGTGTTGAACAGGGCCACCACGTAGTCGCCGTTGCTCTCGTGCTTGCTCCAGACCTGCTGGACGCCGCTCTTCACGATCCGTTTCGCCGCGACCCCGTCCTGGTCCACGCCGATCAGCCGGTCGTTGGTGAGCATCGCCCTGTCGACCGGATCGAGGTGGGTCAGGTCGGTACCCAGCAGCAGCGGTGCCGCCGCCATCGACCAGAGCGTGAACTGGGAGCGGCGCTGGTCGGCGGTGAGTCCCGCCTGGTCACCGTTGCCGATCTCCAGGGAGTCCAGGTCGTTCCAGCCGCCGGGCCCCGCGTACGGCTGCCAGGCGGCGGCCGAGTCGAAGCGGGTGGAGACGTGCGACCAGTTCGTGAGCGGGTAACCGCTTCCGTCGGGGCCGGGCCCGCAGTAGCACTCGACGTCGCCCTGGGTGCGCCAGCTGTTCGCGAGTGAGCGCCAGGTGCTGGCGTGGTCGAGGGGGAGGTTGTTGGAGAGGGCGAAGGTGATGGGCCGGCCGGTGGCCCGCAGGGCCTTGTCCCAGGCCTGGACGTCGGGGACGTCCTGGCTGCCCACGCCGTCGATCTTCAGGTAGTCGACGCCCCACGAAGCGAACTGCCGGGCCCAGGAGTCGACGAACTCCTGGGCGCCGGGCCGTGAGTAGTCGATGGCGTACATGTTCCTGCAGTTGTAGTTCTTCTCCGTCTTCGAGGTGTCCGCGATGTCCTTCGCGTGGTACGGCGTGCCCTCGATCGGGGTGTTCTTCAGGACGGCGTTCTTCGCGATGCCGGGGGTGACGTAGAAGCCGAACTTCAGGCCCTTGGCGTGGACGTGGTCGGCGAGGGCCTTGATGCCGTGGGGGAACTTGGCGGCGTCCACGGCCCAGCGGCCGTGGGCGTCGACCGTGAAACCGTTTGCATCGCATTTCTGCCAGAAGTCGTCGAGGTTGACCTGGACGAATCCGTGGTGCTTCAGGCCGCTCGACGCCAGCGTGTCGGCCTGTGCCTCGATCTTCGCCTCGGTCGGCTGCCGGCGTACGAAGCTCCAGCTGCTCCACCCCATGGCGGGGCGGATCGACTGGCCGTTGTCGGAGGCGGCCGCGGGGTGGGCGGCGCCGGCGAGGGGCACGGCGGCGACGACGAGCAGCCCGGCCGCCGCCGTGGTCAGGGTTCTGAGCCGGGTCATGGACGTCCCTTCGGGGCGGGGGTGGCGTTGGAGGTGCCGATCCAGGCCTCGTCGATCCGCAGCCGCCGGTAGCGGGTGGTGTCGGTGGAGGCGGCCCAGGTGGAGTCGATCTCCAGGCGGACGTAGCGGGCCGTGGCGGCGGTCAGGTCGATGCTCTGGATGCCGCGGGCGCTGGGGAGCCGGCCGGTCTTGACGGGGGTGCCCCAGTTCTTGCCGTCGTCGCTGAGGTAGACCTTGTAGTCCTTGATCCGTGCGGACTGCTCGGTGGCGGAGCGGGCGTAGGCCACGGAGTCCTCGCGCTGGTTCAGCCCGACGTACTGGATCTTCTTCGCCGCTGCGAGGTCGAAGGTGAGGTTCACCGGGAGCGTCTTGTCGTTGTCCCAGTAGGTGAGGTAGTCGCCGTCGCCCGCGGCGGAGCCGGGGTGGCCGCTCGCGGACGCGCTCGCGGTGACCTCGACGCCGCTCGCGATGCCCTGGCGGCCCGCGGTGATCACCTTGAAGACGGTGTCGTACGGGTCCCAGTCGCCGAGGCCGGTGAGGGTGAGGGTGCCGCCGGACTGCGACCAGGAAACCGGCGCTCCGGTGCGGAGGTTGGTGACCGAGGCGATGCGGTAGCCGTTGTCGCGGAGGCGCAGGGTCGAGGTCCTCGGCGGGGTCAGGACGTGGACGTACTGCCGGTTCGGGTCGTCCTTGGCGATGGTGGTGACGCCGTGGGCGCCGTCGTTCCAGAAGCCGGGCTGGAGACCTCCGTACATGTAGCCGCCGCCCTCGGTGCCGTGCAGGGACTCCCAGATCCGGTCGAGGTAGGTGTTCGCGAAGTTGTTGAAGTCCGCCTGGTTCGCGGGGAACTTCCCGTTGACCTGGGCGGTCTCCGCCATGAGCGCCTTCACCGAGGACCCGGCGTTGGTGATCAGCCGGCCGAGGGTGAGCATCCTGTCGACGGTCGGGTTCGAGCCGTCGTACCACCAGGCGCCGGTGGACGGCAGCTTGAAGTCGGCCTCGGTCAGCCTGGGTTGGGCGGTGTAGATCGCCTGCGGGTAGTCGTAGGCGGGCGTCATCCCCGTCTTCTGCTCATTGCTGATCATGTCCATGATCAGCGTGTCTTCGTTGTTGTTGCTGAGCGTGTAGTTCGGGCGCTTCTGATAGATCTGCGCGTAGAGGTTGTGGCTCTCCCAGTACGCGTTGTCGTTGTCGATCCAGAAGCCGCCGAGGTCCGGGTAGCGGTCCATGACCTCGAAGAAGTTGTCGTACGAGAACTGTCCGAAGCCGTCACGGGTGGTCAGGTCGGTGTTCTTGCCCTTGTAGGCGGAGTAGGCGGCCGAGTCGAGCCACTCGTGGCCGCCCTCGTCGTGCCACTGGGGGTCGTCGGTCATGTAGAGGATGACCTTCATGCCCTTGGCCTTGGCGGCGGTGATGAGTTCGCCGAGGAAGTCCCGCCTGGTCGAGCAGGAGCCGGGGATCTTCGACGGCCAGGGGCGGGCGTAGCCGAGCCGGCTGTGGAAGGTGGCCAGCACGATGTACTGCGCGTGCAGCTTCCGCGCCGCGTTCACCCAGTAGTCCGGCGTCCAGCCGCCGCTGGTGACGTCCTTCTCCCAGGCGCCGCAGTCGGTGTGGGCGGGGGCGGTGCGCAGGCCCCAGTGCAGGAAGAGGCCGCCGACGGAGGCGCGGAGGAAGGCCTGGCGGGGGTTCTCGATGTCGCTGGGGCGCACCTGGGCCGCGCAGTTCCGGCTGGAGCCGCTCGCCGACACGCGCAGGGCGCCGCCGTCGGTGGCGTGGCTGTCGCTGACGCAGTAGCCGGTGACGGACTGGAAGCCGAGGTCGTGGGGTGAGGTGCCGCCCTTCTGCGCGGTGAACCGGGTCAGCCGGATGCCGCTCGCCGCGTTGGCGATGAGGGCGGGCCGTCCGTCGTCGGCGGCATACCGCACGCTGCTGTCGGTGAACTGTATGCCGTCGGCATTGTGCAGGTACCAGCCGTACGCCGGCCGTGTCCCGATGCTGTTCGGGTTGTAGTCCTTCGGGTCGTTGGCCGGCACAGCGGTGGACATGGTGCCGTTGCCGCCCGGGACCGTGATGTCGACGTGGTGGAAGGTGACGTTGCTGATGCGGTGGCCGTCCTCGCCCCACAGGGTCGGGCTGAAGGACGGGCTGTTGCCGGTGGCCGTGATGTCGTCGTACGTGATGTCGCTGATCGATCCGACACCGGGGCTGTTTCCGCAGCGATTGCGCGTGCCGGTCTTCTCCATGATCGGCGAGTGCACGTTCGTCATGGTGATGTCGCGGTAGTGCACGTCGGAGATCCTCGCGCCGTCCATGGAGACCATGCCGAGCCCGGACTTGCCGGCGCCCTCGATGCGGATCTTCTCGAACTGGTAGTCGCTGAAGTCGCCGCAGGTCTCGGAGCCGAACATCAGGGCGTTGCAGCAGCGTGCCGACAGCACCGAATCGCTCACCCGCACATGGCCGTTGGGGAGCTTGGCGCCGAGGGCGTAGTCGCTCTTGAACACCAGGGCGTCGTCGTTGGCCGCGATGTGCGCGTTGGTGATCGTCACGTCGGTGGTGGAGATGACGTTCCAGCCGTCGCGGTCGCTGGCGGTGTCGATGGTCAGGTGGTCGGAGACGACGTCGGTGCAGCCGTTGATCAGGGCGGCGAAGTGGCCGCCGCGGCGCAGGGTGAGACCGTCGCCGAGCCGGAGTCCGTCGCAGCGCGTCAGCGACAGGATCTTGTCGGCCTGGCCGGACCTCGGGTTGCCGGTGATCAGGTTGCCGCCGCCGTCGATGACCCCGCCGCCGGTGAAGCCGATGTCGGTCAGCCGGTCGCCGTAGATCATCGCGTTGTGGAAGTGGCTGTGCCCGTAGTCCTGGTACTTGTCGTTCGGGTTGGACTCGGGCGGGTCGTAGGTGCCGGCGGAGGAGCCCTGGAGGGTGGCGCCCTTGTCGATCTGGAGCGTCACATGGCTCTTCATGTGGATGGTGTTCCTGGACTTGTAGGTGCCGGCCGGGAAGCGGACGGTGCCGCCGCCCGCCGCGCCCGCCGCGGTGATGGCCCTGTCGATGGCGGGGGTGTCGTTGGCCGAGCCGTCGCCCTTGGCGCCGTAGGCGCGCACGTCGTACACGGTTGCCGGGTGCGGCGTGCCGGGGTGCGGGGCCGCGAGGGCGGCGGGGTGGGTGAGGCCGAGGACGACGGCGAGGACGCACAGGACGATCGCCGCCGCCCGTCTCGGGTCGGCGATGGCGGATTTCACGAGGACCGCTCCTCTGGGCGAGTTGGTGGCCGCGAAGGTTGGTGAGCAGCAGGTGGGTGTCCTGCGGGGATCCGGAGGTGCCGGCACCGGACATCGACTTGCCGATGACCGTGGTGGGTCCGCTCCTGCCGGCCGGGGGGCGAGTGCACGCGGTCGGCCTCGACGGTCTCGAAGGCGCCGAGCGTTCTGGACGTACTCATGACACTGAACCAGCCCGCAGTTGCTCGTTCATGATCAGGAAGGCCCCGAGCCCGTGGAAGTCGTTGGTGGCCCGGGTGCGGCCGACGTAGTACGCGTAGTCGCCGACGTTGGTGCCGACCGAGATGTCGGCCAGGTTCGTACGGCCGTCCGCGCCGACCGACAGCCGAGCGAGTACGCCCTGGTAGCCGCGCCGGGCGACCGCGTTGAAGTGCGGGTCCAGATAGCCTTGCTGGACGCCTCGGGAGAGCGCGTAGGCGAACATGCTGGAGCACGAGGTCTCGGTCCAGTCGTCCGGCCGGGAGCCTTTGTCCATCACCTGGAACCAGCGCCCGGACGCCGGGTCCTGGTACCTCTCCAGCGCCGAGGCCAACGTCCGCAAGATGCCGAGCAGTTGCGGGCGCCGGGCCTGGTCGGCGGGGATCGCGTCGAGGACGTTCACCAGCGCCATGGCGTACCAGCCCACGGCACGGCACCAGTGCTCCGGGGCGAGCCCGGTTGCCGGGTCGGCCCAGCCCGCCGACCTCGACTCGTCGTAGGCATGCCGCAACAGGCCGTCCGCCACCTGGAGATGACCGCCGTAGACGGACAGCTGCCTGGCGGCCTCGTCGTTCGTGTACGCGCTGTCGCCGAACTCCCTGCCGTACTCGACGAGGAACGGGTTCACCATGTACGCGCCGTCCGCCCACAGCTGGTGGGCCCGGCTGCCGGTGTCGGCGTGCCAGAAGCCGCCGTCGGAGGTGCGCGGATAGCTGTTCAGGCGGTCGCGGATCTTCAGTGCCGCCGTGCGGTAGCGGTCCTGGCCGGTCTCGTGGTGCAGGATCACCAGCAGCCGGCCCGCCTGCATGCTGTCGAGGCTGTCGAAGGACTGGCCGATCGTGCCGTCACCGCGCACGAACCGGTCGACGTAGGCCTTGATGTAGGCGAGCAGGCGAGGATCGTGGGTGCGCCGGTAGACGAGGTACTGGCCGTAGAGATACAGGCCCACGGGATACGACCAGCCGCCGATGGTCGCCGGTGTGTAGCGCGCCATGGTGGAGTCCACGACGGCCGTCGACCAGTCGCGGGCGGCGGCGGGGTGGTGTGCCGGGGCGGAGGGTGCGGGGGCGGCGCTCGCCGGGGGTACGGCGGCGGTCAGCGCGACCGGGGTGGCGGTGGCGAGCGCCGCCGCGGTCAGCGCGGCCCGCAGACGTCGGCGTCTCATGGTCCTCCTTCTCGGTGGGTGTGCGCGGGTGGACGAGCGACGCCGACGGCCCTGTGCACCGCCGCGCCGAGGAGAGGGCGGTCCGGGGGTGTGCCGGCGGGCGGGGTCGGCACGGGCGGCCCGCAGGCGCCGGCGTGTCGACGGCCTCCCCCTTGATGGGCATACGCTGACGGACGAGCGCAGTCGGCGGCACCTCGGCCAGGGGGCGCCCCCTGGCGTGCCGGGCGGTACGAGGAGCACCACCGGTCGGCGCGGCCCGAAGGCGCCGGCATCTCAACGGCCTCCCCCTCGATGGACATACGCGGACGGACCAGCGGCACCGGCGGCACCTTGCACCGCCGCCTCGACCAGACCGCGATCCGGGGCGTGCCGGCAGGCCGGGTCGGTGCGGGTGGCGTCGCCGGTCAGGGCGTACGCCTGGCAGCGGCAGCCGCCGTGGTCGACCGTGCGCAGGGCACAGCCCCGGCACGGTTCGGGCATCCAGGACTCGCCCCGGAAGGCATTGAAGGCCCTCGACTCCCGCCAGATCCAGTCCAGTTCGCGGTGTCTCACGTTCGGCGGGTCCAGACCGGGCAGGGTGCCGGCCGCGGGGCAGGGCAGCACCGTGCCGTCCGGGGCGACGGTGAGCGAGACGGCGCCCCAGCCGCCCATGCAGGGTTTCGCGGTGGCGTCCACGAGGTCCGGGGCCACCCACACCAACTCCAGTGTGCCGCCGAGGCGTTCACGCCAGCGTGCCACCCGGGCACGGGCGCGTTCGACCTGGGCGGGTGTGGGCAGCAGCGCGGCGCGGTTGACGGCCGCCCAGCCGTGGTACTGGGTGTGCGCCAGCTCGATCCGGTCGGCGCCCCAGTCGAGCGCGAGCCGGATCAGACCGTCGAGGTCGTCCAGGTTGCCGCGGTGCAGGACGGCGTTCAGCCCGAGGGGCAGTCCGGCCTCGCGGACCAGCCGGGCGGCGCGTTCCTTCGCGGTGAACGACCGTGCTCCCGCGATGCGCTCGGCGGCCGCACGGTCCGCGTGCTGCACCGACAGCTGCACACTGCGCAGCCCGGCCCCGGTCAGTCCGGCCAGCCGCCGCTCGCCGAGGCCCACCCCGCTGGTGACGAGCTGGGTGTACAGGCCCGCGCCGTCGGCGGCGGCCACCAGGTCGGGCAGGTCACGCCGCAGCAGCGGCTCGCCACCGGACAGATGGGTGTGGACCACGCCGAGCGCGCCCGCCTGCCGGAAGACCTCCGACCACTCATCCGTGGACAACTCGGCGGACCGGCCGACCAGTTCGACGGGGTTGGAGCAGTAGCCGCAGCGCAGGGGGCAGGCATGGGTGAGCTCGGCGAGCAGGGCCCAGGGAGGACCGGGAGGTGCGGGAGGCGTGGTCATCGCAGCCAGCCCTCCTTCCGTAACCGGCGGAGAAACTCCGGGACTTCCGCGGCGACGGGAGCGGTGGGATGGCGCACGGCCAGGGCGGCGACGACGGCTGCCACGTCCCGGACGCCGTCACACAGCCTCAGGACCGCGCCCGCGCTGCCGTCGAGCACCACCACCCGCTCCGGCAGCAGCAACAGGTCGGCGTCCCGGACCGGGTCGTGCCGCAGCACCACGCCCCGGGCGAGCGCCGGACGCCATGACGGGGCAGGCGGTGCCGGCGTCGCCGTCATGTCCCGCTCCGGTCCACCGCGTCCAGCAGGGTCCACAGCACCTCGCACTTGAACTCCAGTGCGGCCAGGGCGCGTTGCTGTTCCTCGCGGGTGCGGGCCCGGGCGAGGACCAGGGCGAGGGCCTGCTCGGCGTCCCGGGCGCCCTGGGTGACACGGGTGCGGAAGTAGGCGAGGCCCGCGGGGTCGATCCATGGATAGTGGCGTTCGAAGGCGGCGATGCGGGTCCGCATCAGGTCCGGGGCGGACAGCTCGGTCAGGGAGGCCGCGACGGCGTCCAGCACCGGGCGCCGCCGGCAGAAGGTGACGTACGCCTCCACCGCGAAGCGCACCCCGGGCGGCACCCGGGAGGCGTCCCACAGCTCCTCGCGGGCCAGCCCGGCCGCCTCGCCGAGCCGCAGCCAGCGCTCGATGCCGCCGCCCTCCGGGGAGTCGGCGTCGGTACCGTCCTGGTCGTGGATGCGGCGCAGCCAGGCGCGGCGCTCCTCGGGCCGGCCGAGCTTCGCGAGGATCAGCGCGTCCTTGACGGGGATGTGCCGCTGGTAGTGGAAGCGGGCGGCGATCCAGCGGCGCAGTTCGGCCGGGGTCAGTTCGCCGCGGTGCATCCGCCGGTTGAAGGGGTGCCGGTCGTGGTAGCGCGTCGCGGTGACCGCGCGCAGCCGGCCGGTGAACTCCGCGGCCGGCCAGGCGGTGCGGCCGTCGGGTTCCGGTGGTGCCGCGGTCATGCGGCCGGGGGCTGCTGCGGCGGACGGCGGTCGGTGAGCGCGTACGCGGTCACCTCCAGCGCTGTCTCCACGAGGTGGTAACCAGGGCTTTTCCAGACCTTTTCATCCGATGTCTGGGGGCCGGAGTGATGCGTCGGGGCAGCCAGGGGAAGGCTCTCGCTCATGGGTGCGTACTCGCTTTCCTGAGGGTGGGGAGTCTCAGAAGGGAGCCGGAAGAAGGACGGGCCTGGTCAGAACCCGTTCACATGCATGCACCGGGTTCAGGAACACGTCCGGTGGCGCGATACAGAGTCGCGGGATGCGAAGCTCCGGTCAATGGTCCGGACCGAAAACGTCGGATGCGTTTCCGGCCAATCTCCACTCCGGGCACTGACTGACCGGTCAGTAGAGCCGGATCTCCCCGTCAGGAATGCAGGGCGGCATGTGATCGTTGACGATGGGAGTACCACCCTGTCGACAACGAAGGATCAAGAGGCTCGTGAGCAGCAAGGTCCCCCCGATCATCCTGAACAACGGCGTCGAGATGCCCCAGCTGGGCTTCGGCGTGTGGCAGGTGCCGGACGACGAGGCCGAGCGGGCCGTCGCCACGGCGCTGGAGGCCGGGTACCGCAGCATCGACACCGCGGCCATCTACGGCAACGAAGAGGGCACCGGCAAGGCGATCGCCGCCTCCGGCCTGCCCCGCGAGGACATCTTCGTCACCACCAAGCTCTGGAACAGCGACCAGGGGTACGACGCCACGCTGCGCGCCTTCGACGCGTCGCTGCGGAAGCTGGGCCTCGACCACCTCGACCTGTACCTGATCCACTGGCCGCTGCCGGCCCGCGGCACGTACACCGACACCTACAAGGCGTTCGAGAAGCTGCTGGCCGACGGCCGGGTGCGCGCCATCGGCGTGTCCAACTTCCTTCCCGAGCACCTCGACCGGCTGCTCTCCGAGACCTCCGTCATCCCCGCGGTCAACCAGATCGAGCTGCACCCGCACCTGCAGCAGCACGCCGCCCGCGAGTTCCACGCCGAGCAGGGCATCGCGACCGAGGCCTGGTCGCCGCTCGGCCAGGGCAAGGGCCTGCTGGAGGTGCCGGCGATCGTCGCCATCGCGCGCAAGCACGGCCGCACCCCGGCCCAGGTCGTGCTGCGCTGGCACGTCCAGCTCGGCACCATCGTGATCCCGAAGTCCGTGACGCCGTCCCGGATCAGGGAGAACATCGAGGTCTTCGACTTCAGCCTGGACGACGAGGACCTCGCGGCGATCAGCGCGCTCAACGAGGACCGGCGCCTGGGTCCCGACCCGGCCACCTTCGACATGGGCTGACGCCCGGACCGAACTCCACCGCGCAGCACACGGCCGCGCGTCCCGTC
>NZ_CP011497.1:1409020-1489032 GCF_001027185.1 Streptomyces incarnatus
GCGGTGAGCGATGTGCGGTCGGCGAAGAGGACGCCCGCCATGCCGCGGCCGCGTTCCCGGTCCAGGAAGAGGGCCGCGCCGGCGAATCCGGGCAGGACCTCCAGCCGGGGCAGCGCGCCGGTGTGGAAGGTGTCGGTGGCGAGGTCCGCGTCCGCCGGGTCGAACTCGAGCCGGGTGAGCCGCAGGCCGCCGCCGGTGACGGGCCGGTGCGCGCGGTGGAGGACGACGGCCTCGTAGTTCTCGACCGCGAGGGTCCCGGCGAAGGGCTGCAGCAGCTCCGGCCGCCGGGCGCTCATCACCTCGTCGCTGATGCGGCGCGCGTCCGCGGACTCCCACCAGCTGACCGTGAGCAGTTTGCCGAGCTCACGGTCGACGAAGACGCCCGCGCCCCGGTAGCCGGGCCGTTCCTCCAGCAGGTCGTGCCCCCGCGTGTTCAGGGCCCCCACGGCCGTGCCCAGCCGCGCCGGATCGCCGGTCGCGTACACCGTGCGTACGAACATGCGCCTCGCCTCCCGGAGCGGTGGTCCTGCCGATCGACGCGGCAGACATATCCGGAAAAGTGGTCCCCTTCAGTGTTGCCACGGTCTCAAATCCCCGCAATACGCACAGCTTTCGGGAGCCCGCAACCGCAGGGTTGACGAGGACATGCAAACGGGTCCACGGTGTACGGCACCCGGTAAGGAAACTTTCCTAACAGAAGGGCTCCCGCAGTGCGCCTTCGAACCCTGACCCTTGCCGCGGCCTCCGGGGCCGCCCTGCTCGCCGCCGGAGTGCTGCCCGCGCACGCGTCCGCCGGCCCGGCGGCGCGGACCGCTCCCGCCTCCGCCCAGGAGGGCTCGGTCAGCGCGGCCGACCTGCTCGCCAAGGTGAAGTCGTGTGCGCAGATATCCCACGGCAAGTACAAGACCGACGACGAGACGTCGGCCACGGTCCCCGTGTGCGGCAAGAACGGCGCGGTCTTCTGGAAGGCCGACATGGACATCGACTGCGACGGCCAGCGCACCGCCAACTGCAACGAGAACCGCGACCCCTGGTACCAGGACGACACCGCCTTCCACCAGTCCGACGGCAAGCCGCTGAAGGCGGAATCGCTCCCGTACATCGTCGTCCCCAGCTCCAGCGGCATCTGGAACTACGCCGGCGCCGGCATCAAGGGCGGCGGCGTGGTCGCGGTCGTCTACAACAACAAGGTGGAGTACGCCGTCGTCGGCGACACCGGCCCCACGAAGATCATCGGCGAGGCGTCGTACGCCACCGCCAAGGCGCTCGGCATCGACCCTGATCCGAAGACCGGCGGCGCCGACTCGGGCGTGACCTACATCCTGTTCAAGAACTCCAGGGTCTCCCCCATCGAGAGCCACAGCGCCGCGGTCTCTCTCGGGGACCAGCTGGCCAAGCAGTTCCTCGCGAACAACTGACCAGCGCCGTACGTCAGTTGGGCTGGCCCAGCGGGCGTACGACCACGGTGTTGACGTCGACCCCGGCCGGCTGCCGGATCGCCCAGACCACCGAGTCGGCGATCTGGTCGGCGGTCAGCAGGTGCCCCGGGGGCAGGCTGCCGAGGCCGTCCCAGAACGGGGTCTCCACCCGGCCGGGGGCGACCAGCGTCACCCCGATCCCGAAGTCCGTGACCTGGCGCCGGGTGTTCTCGGCGAGCCCGGTGACCGCCCACTTGGTGGCGCCGTAGAGGTTGCCCGGGGTGTTCACGAACCCGGCGACGCTGCCGATCAGGACGATCCGGCCGCGGGACTCCTTCAGCGCCTCGACGGAGGCCCGGACGAGCAGGGCCGGGCCGAGGACGTTGGTGAGCACCATCTCGGTCCAGCCGGCCGGGTCACCCTCGGCGACGGTGTCATGGGTGGCGAAGCCGGCGTTGGCGACGACGGTATCCAGTCGACCGTATGCCTTGAGCGTTCGGTCGACGGCATCCTGTATGTCGTCGAACGCCGACGCGTTGCCGACGACCGTCAGCAGTTCCGCCGGATTCCCGAGCCCCTCGGCGAAGTCCCGCAGCCGGGTCTCCGTACGGCCGGTGACAGTGACCCGGTGGCCGGCGGCCAGCAACTGCCGGGTGACGGCGGCGCCGATGCCGGTGCCGCCGCCGGTGACGAGCGCGACCGGAGAGTCGTTCATGTGAGGTCCCCCTGTGTGTCGGTGAGACCGGGAGTCCATCACTTGGAGCACTCTCGAAGTCAAGCTCCGCCGCAGGTGTCACACCGGCCGTACCGCCCGGTGCACCGTGTGGGCCGACAGGACGAACACGTCGGGGCGGCGGTGGGCGCCGGCGGGATCGGCGGGGTCGAGGAGGCGGTCGAGGGTGGCGCGGTCCTCGGCGTCCAGGGCGTCGCCGAGGACGTCCCGGGCGCGGGTGAGCGCACCGACGACGAAGGCACGGGCCCGGTCCGGCAGCGGGGCGGGGATGTCGAGGAGGAAGCTGCGGGTGCCCGTGTGCTTCAGGCCGGCCGCGGTCAGCAGGGCGGGCCAGTCCTCGGTCTCGGCGACCGCGCCGGGCAGCTCGGCGCGCATCCGTGCGAAGCGTTCCTCCTGGACCACGTCGAGGCGGGCCTGCAGTCCGGGGCGGCCGAAGCCGATCTCGCGGGGCAGATAGCGGGCGTGCAGGCCGCCCTCCAGGATGGCCAGCGTGCCGCCGGGGGCGAGCCGGGAGCCGAACGCGGCGAGCGCGGCCCGCTGGTCGCCGAGGTGGTGCAGGCTGCGGCTGGCCCACAGCAGGTCCGCCGGGTAGTCCAACTCCGCGAGAGATTCGGGCAGTTCACCCGCGAGGGTGTCGAAGCGGTCGGCGACGCCCTGCCGGGCGGCCCGGGCGCGGGCACGCTCCAGCAGCGGTTCCGAGGCGTCGGCGGCGACCACCCGCGCGCCGGGAAACGTCTCCGCCATCAGGCAGGCGATCACTCCGGGTCCGCTGCCCGCGTCCACGATCAGCCCGGGCTCGGTCACCTCCTTGCCCAGCCAGGCCAGGGCGCGCGTGTACGCGGGGGCGCACACCTCGGCCTCCGTCTCCAGCAGCGCCGCCATCGCGGACCAGTCGATGTCGCCGCCATGGGTGTGACCGTGGGTGTGACCGTGACCGTGGTGAGCCTCGTGGTCGTGTGCCATCTCGATCAGCCTCTCGCTCGGATGCGGACAGGGTGCGACGGCGCACGGGGAGACGCCAGTTTCGTTGCCGGAGCCGCAAAAAGTGTGCCGGAGCCGCAAAAAAATGGAGTGCGCGGGAGCGGACCGTGCGACCAGCATGGGCCCGGTGAACGATGACCTCGTAACGCGCTTCCTCACCGACGGCTTCGTGAAGGTCGAGGGCGCCTTCCCGCCACGCGTCGCCGCGGACTGCGCCCGGCTGCTGTGGCGGGAGACGGGGTACGACCCGGACGACCCGAGCACCTGGAAGGAGCCGGTGGTCCGGCTCGCCGGCATGGCGCAGGGGCCGTTCGCGGCCGCCGCCAACTCCCCCGCTCTGCACGAGGCGTTCGACCTGCTCGTCGGCGAGGGGCGGTGGGAGCCGCGGTATTCGCTGGGTACCTTTCCGCTGCGGTTCCCGCACCCGGTCGAGCCGGACGACGCGGGCTGGCACATCGAAGGCAGCTATCTCCCCGAGGGCGAGCAGTGGTACTTCACCAACCTGCGCTCCAGGGACCGCGCTCTGCTGATGCTGTTCCTGTTCAGCGAGGTCACCGAGGCCGACGCCCCGACGCGGATCCGGGTCGGCTCGCACCTGGACGTGCCGCCGCTGCTGGAGCCGTACGGCGAGGCGGGCGTGTCGGGCCTGGAGATCGCGCCGCAGCTGGTGGAGGCATCGGCGCACCGCCCGCTCGCCTACGCCACCGGCCGCCCCGGTGACGTCTACCTCTGTCATCCCTTCCTGGTGCACGCGGCCCAGCCGCACCACGGCACCCGGCCCCGCTTCATGGCGCAGCCGCCGCTGTGTCCTGCGGTGCCGTACGAGCTGGACCGGCCCGACGGCGCGTACTCGCCGGTGGAGCAGGCGATCCGCCGGGGCCTCGGCCACTAGCGGCCAGGGCCCCGGCGGGCGTTCACACATAGGCGTCGATACCGGCGGCCGGGGCCGCGGTCGGCCGTTCGCCGAGGCCGGCGCCGCTCTGGTTGCACCAGTCGCCGACGTGGACGCCGGTCGGTGCGGCCGCCGTTGACGTAGTCGTCCACGGAGGCAGCCTGGGCATCGCCGTCCCCGAGACCCGCAGCGACTACAGCCGGTTCGGCGACAGCGTGTACGGGCCGAGCGGCTGGAGCGGCACCATGCCGAACGGCGACGCGATCAACTCCGCAGCCACCTTCACCTCGCTGCGGTCCTTCTACAAGTTGGCCATGGGCTCGTACGCGGAGCTGGTCGAGCAGGCCGCCCCGCTCACTGCGGTCGGACTCCCCCGGTGTCGGTCCCCCGCCATGGCTTCCGGAACGCGCGCACCGCGAAGACCGGGTCCGGGCGGGGGCGGTCCTGGTCGGGGAGCTGGGACAGGCGCGCGGCGAACTCCTCGGTGCGCGCCTCGCCCGGTGGCAGCTGGGTGAACCAGCCGCGGCGCAGGTCGTCGACGGTGGTGCGGGGGCTTCGGCCCTGGCCGACGCCGGGGAACACGGCGCTGCCGGACGGCCGGAGTCCGTGCCGGACGGCGTGCGCGGTGACGGTGGCGGCGGCGTCCTGTGCGGGACGGCGCGGACGCGAGGCGAGGACGGCGTCGATGTCGCTGCCGACGTCGTGCGCCGCGGCCTTGTCGACGGTGGTGACGTAGACCCCGCCGGGCCGCAGTACCCGGGCGCACTCGGCGACGATCGCCCGGGCGTCCTCGGGGTCCTCCAGCAGGTGCAGCAGCCAGATGCTGGTGACGGCGTCGAAGGTGCCGGTGCAGAAGGGCAGCCGGCGGCTGTCGGCCCGTACGACCGCGCCCGGCAGGCGGACTCCCGCCATGCGGACCATGGCGGGGGCGAGGTCGGCGCCCGTGACCCGGAGCGCGGGGCGGCCGGCGGCGAGCCGGCGGGTGACGATGCCGGTGCCGCAGGCGACGTCGAGGAGACGGCCCGGGGTGTCGGGTATCAGGTCGAGGACGGCCTGTGCGGCTGCCGCGGCGCGGGCCTCGCCGCCCCGGGACGCGTCGTAGGCGTCGGCTTCCTTGTCGTAGTCGAGCACGCCGCTCAGTGTGCGCTGTGACCTGGGGCGATGTCCTCCACCCTGCGGGCGAGCGCGAAATCCTTCTCGGTGAGGGCGCCCCCGGCGCTGTGTGTGTGCACGCTGAGGGAGACGGTGTTGTAGCCGAGGGTGAGGTCGGAGTGGTGGTCCAGTTCGTCCTGGACCGCGGCGATGTGCATGACCAGAGCCGCCGCCGCGACGTGCGAGCCGAGCCGGAAGGAGCGGGTGAGCCGGCCGGTGTCGTCGACCGACCAGCCGGGCAGCTCGGCGAGCCGGTCCTCGATCTCCTTCTGCGACAGCGGTTCGACGGCCATGGCCGGGTCTCCCTTCGAGGCGGCTGGAACACGGGCTACGGGTTCAGCCTGCCACGCCGGACGTGCGCCCACTCCCCCACCGGACCGGCCACGTCGGCCGGGTGCGTGCTCGGTCGCGGGACGGGCCCGGCCGGCGTCAGCAGCGTGCGCACTCCGCGGCGAGGTCGTCGGCGAGCGCGGCGATCCGGTCCCGGCCCTCCACCCGGGTCACCCAGGCGTGCGGCAGGCCGGTGTCGCCGTACTGCGCGCCGAGCAGGTTGCCGCAGATTGAGCCGGTGGAGTCGCTGTCGCCCGAGTGGTTGACGGCCAGCGGCAGCGCCTGCTCGGCGGCGGGCTCGGCGAGCGCGCAGTAGACGCCGATGGCGAGGGCCTCCTCGGCGACCCAGCCCGCGCCGAGGGACTCCACCTTCTCGGCCGTGGGCGTCCCGTCGGCGGCGAGGTCGAGGGCGGCGCGCAGGGCGGCCGTGGTCTCGGTGTGACCGCGGTACCGCTCCAGCAGCCGCAGCGTGCGCAGTACGGCGCCCTCCAGGGACTCGCCCGCGACCAGGTGCGCCACGATCGCGGCGAGCGCGCCGGCCGCGTAGTAGCCGGTCGGGTGGCCGTGGGTGATCTGGGCGCCGCGCGCGGCCATGGCGAAGGCCTCCTCGGCGGGGGCGACCAGGCCGAAGGGGGCCGAGCGCATGACCGTGCCGCAGCCCTTGGAGTCGGGGTTGACCTCGCCCGGTGTGCCGTCCAGGGGGAGCGCGGGGTCGGGCGCGTACATCTGGGCGACGCCGGACAGGCAGGCATTGCCGGGGGCGCGGCGGGCGTACAGCCAGGCCTCGGTGACCAGGCCGCCGTCCGGTGCGCCGGGCTGCGCGGGTGCCGGCTGCCCGGGGCCGGGCTGCGACTGGGTCCGCAGCCAGCGCTCGTAGGCCTGACGCAGCAGCAGGGTCCAGGCGCCGCCGATGCCCTTCTCGCGCTCCCGTGCGTGCGCCTGGATCAGGGCCTCGACGGTGAACAGGGTCATCTGGGTGTCGTCGCTGACCAGGCCGACCGCGCCGTGGGCGACGGGGACGAGACCGGCGACACCGCGCGGGCCGTGGGTGGCGCGGATCCGGTCCAGGGAGGCGAATTCCACGGGGTAGCCGAGGGCGTCACCGAGCGCGCCGCCGAGGAGGCAGCCGCGGACCCTGGCCCGGTACACGGCCGCGGTCTGCAGGGACGCCTGCGGGAACGAGGGCCGCCAGGGCTTCGGCCACGGCTCGTAACTGCGCAACTCGAGCAACTCCTCGGCTAAGTTCGGACGTATGACCATTGTCGCCTCCGGCCCCACCGCGTCCGCGACCGCCCCCGCCGCCGGCAAGGGCGTCGGCCCGCTGCTGCGCGCCTGGCGGGAGCGGCGCCGGATCTCCCAGCTGGAGCTGGCGCTGCGCGCCGACTCCTCGGCCCGGCACATCAGCTTCATCGAGACCGGCCGGTCGCGGCCGAGCGAGGAGATGGTGCTGCGGCTCGCCGAACACCTGGACGTGCCGGTGCGCGAGCGCAACGCGCTGCTGCTGGCGGCCGGTTACGCCCCGCACTATCCGGAGACCCCGCTGGACGACCCGGCGCTGAACGCGCTGCGCGACGGCATGGAACGCCTCATCCGGGGCTACGAGCCCTACCCGGCCCTGGTGGTCGACGCCTGCTACTCGGTCGTGGCCGCGAACCGGGGCATCATGATGATGCTGGACGGTTTGCCGGAGTCACTGCTCGCGGCGCCGAACGCGATGCGGCTGACCCTGCATCCGGAGGGTCTGGCACCGCGCATCCGCAACCTGCGCGAGTGGCGCGGGCATCTGCTCGCGCAGATGGAGCGGCAGATCGCGCTGCAGCGCTCGGACCAGCTGCGCGCACTGTACGAGGAGGTGGCCGCCTACCCGGTGCCTCAGGACGCGCCGGGTGCCGAACCCGCCGAGCCCGTCCCGTACTTCGCGCTGCCCATGGTCATCGAGCACGACGGCCGGACCCTGTCGTTCGTGTCGTCCATCTCCACGTTCAACACGCCGATGGACGTCACGGTCGCCGAGCTCGCCATCGAGACGTTCCTGCCGGCGGACCCGGCGACCGTCAAGTACCTGCACACGCTGGTCGGTTGAGCGCGGTCGGCGGATCGTTCCGCGCCACCGGATGCCCTCGCACCGGTGTGCGGGAGGGGATCGCATGGCAGACTGCCCGCGTACTTCGGCGCGTGGGGAGGGCGTGGCGTGAGTGAGCGGCGGGCTGCGCCCACCGTGGGACAGGTGGTGCTCGGCAAACGGTTGCAGGAACTGCGCGAGGCGTCGGGTCTGAGCCGGGAGGAGGCCGCGAAGGTCCTCCGGGTGGCGTCGGCGACCGTACGGCGGATGGAGATGGCCGAGGTCGCGCTGAAGATCCCCTACGTGCAGGTGCTGCTGGACACCTACGGGGTGGCCGAGGAGGAGGCGGCCGCGTTCGTGCGGCTGGCCGAGGAGGCGAACCAGCCGGGCTGGTGGCAGCGGTTCCACGACGTCCTCCCGGAGTGGTTCAGCCTGTACGTCAGCCTGGAGGGCGCGGCCCGGATCATCCGCTCCTACGAACCGCACTTCGTACCCGGTCTGCTGCAGACCGAGGACTACGCCCGGGCGGTGCTGGAGGCCGGGACGATCGGGCAGACCTCGCCCGGGACCGTGGAGCGGCATGTGTCGCTGCGCATGGAACGGCAGCGGCTGCTGGAGCGGGACGACCCGCCCCACCTGTGGGTGATCATGGACGAGACGGTGCTGCGGCGCCCGGTGAGCATGCGCGGCGAGGTGATGCGCGCGCAGCTGGACCGGCTGCTGGAGTACGCCGCGCGGGACCGGGTCACGCTGCAGCTCGCCGAGTTCACGGCGGGCCCGCATCCGGGGACGTACGCGCCGTTCACGCTGTTCCGGTTCGCCGAGCCGGAGCTGCCGGACATGGTGTTCACCGAGTACCTGACCGGCGCCCTCTACCTGGACTCCCGCCGTGAGGTGGCCGCGCATCTGGAGGTGCTGGACCACATGACGGCCCGCGCCGCGTCGGCCCAGCGCACCCGGATGCTGCTGCGGGAGTTCCGCGAGACCCTCTGACGCCATGTCCGGACCGATTCCTGGGGGAAACACCGTATGACCGCACGCGATGCCACGCCCGCGCCGATCGACACCAGCCGCCCGCACCCCGCCCGGGTGTACGACTGGTGGCTGGGCGGCAAGGACAACTATCCGGTGGACGAGGAGCTGGCGCGGAAGATCCTCGCCGTGGACGGCACGGTGGTGCGCGGGGCGCGGGCCAACCGCCGCTTCATGCACCGGGCCGTCCGTACGGCGGCCGAGGCCGGGGTACGGCAGTTCCTCGACATCGGCACCGGCATCCCGACCGAACCCAACCTGCACCAGGTCGCGCAGGGCGTGGCACCGCGGTCCAGGGTGGTGTACGTCGACAACGACCCGATCGTGCTGCGGCACGCGGAGGCGCTGCTGCAGAGTTCCGCCGAGGGCAGCACGGACTATGTGCACGCCGATGTCCGCGATCCCGGCACCATCCTGCGCCTGGCGGGCGAGTCCCTCGACCTCGGCCGGCCTCTCGCGCTGTCCCTGGTCGCGCTCACCCACTACCTGGGTGAGCGGGAGGACGACGTGTTCGGGCTGGTCAAGCGGTACGTCGACGCGCTCGCCCCCGGCAGCTTCCTGATCCTCTCCCAGGTGACCCAGGATCTCAGTCCCGAGGGTGTGGCCGCAGCGGCCGAGCTGTTCCGCCGGAGCGGCACGCCGTTCCATCCCCGCACGCTGCCCGAGTTCTCCCGCTTCTTCGACGGCCTGGAGCTGCTCGGCCCCGGCGTCATCCCGGTGTACGGCTGGCGCCCGGAGCCGGTGGACGTGGCGGCCCAGGCGGAGGGTGTCGTACCGGTGTACGCGGGGGTGGCGGTCAAGCGCTGACCCTTGCTGCGCAGCGCCGGCGGTCCGGGATCACCCGTACGGGGGGCGCGGCCGCAGGCGGCCGGTGCGGGGCGTGGCCGGGGGCGGCCGGTGCGGGGCGTGGCCCGGCGGCCGGATGACCCGTACGGGTGCGTGGACAGGTGCGTTCCCGTGCTCGCCCCTAGGTTGCTGACCACGGGGTGAGCCGAGGGAGCGCAGGTGAAGGCATGCCGTGACGACCCGGCCGACGCGAAGGAGCCCTGATGCCCTCGGACGCGGTGCTGTACCAGGCGGCGGCGCTCTGCCTGACCTACCCGGACGACGACCTCGTCGCCCGGCTGCCGCTGCTGCGCGAGGCCGCCCCGCAACTGCGGGCGTTCACCGACCACGCCGCCGTCACCCCGCGGCGGCAGCTGGCCGCGCACTACCTGCAGGTCTTCGGCTCCGGGAACCGGCACAGCCTCCATCTGAGCCGGTGGCAGAGCGCGGACACCCGGCAGCGCGACATGTCCCTGGACCGCTTCAAGGACCTCTACCACGAGCACGGCCTGCAGTTCAGCGGCGAGGAGCTACCGGACTTCCTGCCGGCTGTACTGGAGTTCACCGCGCGGACCGGCGACACCAGCGTGCTGGCCGAACACCGCCGCGCGCTGCAGGACTTGCGTACACGGTTGACCGACTACGGCACACCGTATGCAATCGTGCTCGATGCGGTATGCGCCACACTGCCGACCGCCTAGCCCGGCTCATCAGGCTGCTCCGCCCTTGCTGTCGGGCTCGTCGTCCACGATCTCCGCGTCGACCACGCCGTCCGCCTCGGCCGTGGTCCCGTTCTCCGCGTCGGCCGTCGTCCCGCTCTCCTGCGCGGCCTGCCCGCCGGCAGAGGCGGCCGCGTACATGGCCTGCCCCATCTTCTGGCTGACGGTGGCGAGTTTCTCCACGCCGGTGCGCAGGGCGGTGGTGTCGGCGTTCTGTTCCAGCAGGGCCTTCAGTTCCGCGGCGGCCGACTCGACTTCGCCGCGCGTGCCGGCCGGCACCCGGTCGTGGTTGTCGCGCAGGAACTTCTCGGTCTGGTAGACGAGTTGCTCGGCCTGGTTGCGGGTCTCGGCGGCCTCGCGGCGCCTGCGGTCCTCCTCGGCGTACTGCTCGGCGTCCCGCATCATGCGGTCGATGTCCTCCTTGGGCAGCGCCGAGCCTCCGGTCACCGTCATCTTCTGCTCCCGTCCCGTCGCCAGGTCCTTCGCCGAGACGTGCATGATCCCGTTGGCGTCGATGTCGAAGGCCACCTCGATCTGCGGGACGCCGCGCGGGGCGGGCGGCAGCCCGGTGAGGTCGAAGACGCCGAGCTTCTTGTTGTAGGCGGCGATCTCGCGTTCGCCCTGGTAGACCTGGATGCCGACCGAGGGCTGGTTGTCGGTGGCGGTGGTGAAGATCTCCGAACGGCGGGTCGGGATCGTGGTGTTGCGTTCGATCAGCCTGGTCATGATGCCGCCCTTGGTCTCGATGCCCAGGGACAGCGGGGTGACGTCGAGCAGCAGGACGTCCTTGACGTCGCCGCGCAGGACGCCGGCCTGGAGCGCGGCGCCGACGGCGACCACCTCGTCGGGGTTGACGCCCTTGTGCGGGTCCTTGCCGGTGAGGTCGCGGACCAGGTCGGTGACGGCGGGCATCCGGGTGGAGCCGCCGACGAGGATGACGTGGTCGATCGCGGACAGCTGGATCCCCGCGTCCTGGACGGCCTGGTGGAAGGGCTTCTTGCAGCGGTCGAGCAAGTCGGCGGTGAGCTCCTGGAACTGAGCCCGTGTCAGTTTCTCCTCCAGGTGCAGCGGGCCCTCGGCGGAGGCGGTGATGTAGGGGAGGTTGATGCTCGTCTCCGAGGACGAGGACAGCTCGATCTTGGCCTTCTCGGCGGCCTCCCGCAGCCGCTGCACCGCCATCTTGTCGGCGCCGAGGTCGATGCCGTGACCGCTCCTGAACCGCTTCACCAGGTACTCGAGGACCCGCTGGTCCCAGTCGTCGCCGCCGAGGTGGGTGTCGCCGTTCGTGGCCTTCACCTCGATGACGCCGTCGCCGATCTCCAGCAGCGACACGTCGAAGGTGCCGCCGCCGAGGTCGAAGACCAGGACCGTCTGTTCGTCGCCCCGGTCCAGGCCGTAGGCGAGGGCGGCGGCGGTCGGCTCGTTGATGATCCGGAGCACCTTCAGGCCCGCGATCTCGCCGGCCTCCTTGGTGGCCTGCCGCTGGCTGTCGTCGAAGTACGCCGGTACGGTGATCACCGCGTCCGTGACGTCCTCGCCGAGGTAGGCTTCCGCGTCCCGCTTCAGTTTCTGCAGCACCCGCGCGGACAGCTCCTGCGCGCGCAGGCGGGTGCCGTCGACCGAGCCCTGCTCCGGAAAACGCCAGGAAGCGTCTCCCATGTGCCGTTTCACCGAGCGGGCGGTGCGCTCCACGTTGGTCACGGCCTGCCGTTTGGCGACCTCGCCGACCAGCACCTCCCCGTTCTTCGCGAACGCCACCACGGACGGCGTGGTCCGGGCGCCCTCCGCGTTGGTGACGACGGTGGGCTCGCCGCCCTCCAGGACGGCCACCACCGAGTTCGTCGTCCCGAGATCGATCCCGACCGCACGTGCCATGGTCCGTCCCCTTCCGCCCGGGCGACTGCCGCACTCCCAGCACAGGACGTGCCCGCGACGCTGTCAATGCCCGGGTTCCCGGGAACGGCGATGCCGCGCCCCCGGACCGGGACGCGGCATCGAGGAGCCGTACGGGCCGTTAGGCCAGCTCGGCCGTCAGGGTGATGGTCGTACCGGCCAGGGCCTGGCTGACCGGGCAGTTCTTCTTGGCGTCCTCGGCGGCCGACGCGAAGCCCTCCGCGTCCAGCCCCGGCACCTCGCCGCGCACGGTGAGGTGGATGCCGGTGATGCCCTCGCCCGGCTGGAAGGTCACGTCGGCCTTGGTCTGCAGCCGGGTGGGCGGGGTGCCGGCGCCGGTCAGACCGTGCGAGAGGGCCATGGAGAAGCAGCTGGAGTGGGCGGCGGCGATCAGCTCCTCGGGGCTGGTCTTGCCGTTCGCCTGCTCGGCGCGCGACGGCCACGACACCGGCTGCTCGCCGATGCCGGAGGAGTCGAACGTGACGACGCCGTGCCCCTGGAGCAGGTTGCCTTCCCAGACGGTGTGCGCGGTGCGCGTGGTGGCCACGATGGTTCCTTTCGCGTCGGGTCCCGTCACGTGAGATCCCGTTACGGGAGTTTTCCGTGCCCCTATCCGATCACATCCGGGCTCCTCGCACTCTGAAGACCGGGCCACGCGGCGTGAACGGGAGGTGACTTCCCCGCGGGACCGGACAGGGCCCTCGGCGTAGGAGGCGGTCGCGCCGAGCGGGGCGCGCGAAGGACCGTACGGGCTCCGGGTGAGGCACGGACTCTTCGAAGCAGCGGGCCAGTCGGGCACCTCAGGGCTGTTCAGGCGGCCCGCTCGTCGTCGGTGTCCTCGGAGCCGGTGTCGGTGTCGTCGGAGCCGGTGTCGGTGTCGGTCGAGCCGGTGCCTGTGACGGTGTTGTCGGTGAGCGGTATCTGGGGTCCGTTCAGTTCGCCCAGCCAGCGGCGCAGGACCCGGTGCACCTGTTCGGCGCCGGTCAGTTCCTCCGCGCCGTCCACGGGCGCGGACAACGCCAGCGGCGAGAGCAGGAACGGGTGGGACTGGGCACCGCCGAGACCGCCGTGGGAGCCGATCTGTTCCTCGAAGGCGAGGACCTCGCCGTCGGCGGGGTCGAAGGCGGAGTTCACCATGATGTCGGCGGTGTGCGGGAAGGAGTGCGTGCGCCGGACCGCGTCCGCGGCGCCGGGGCCGAAGCGGGCCAGCGGGCCGGGTTCCCGGTCCAGCTCGGCCAGAGGGATCTCGGTGCCGTAGGGACCCAGCACCACGCCGTCGTGCTCCGCGCTGCGCACCAGCAGGAACCCGATGCCGGGGTGGTTGGCGAGGGTGGTGAGCAGGCCGGGGTGGCGGGCGTCGATCTCCTCCTTGGTCATGCGGTGCGGCACGTCCGGGAAGGAGACCAGGCCGAGGTTGCCGGACGCCAGCACGAGGGGCTCGGAGCCCGGGGCGGGGTGGCGCTGCTCGCTCTTCTCCTCCACGGGCCGGCGCAGCGCGGCCCGGACGGCGGCACGCGCCTCGGCACCGCTGTGCGTGCCCTCCGCCCGGCGCGGCACGTGCAGCCCGCAGCCGGCCCGGACCAGGTCGCCGAGGGTGAGCCCGTACCGGGAGCGGAAGGTCTCGCCGGGGCTCTGCCCGTGGTCGGACAGGACGACGATGCGGTACGGGCGCGGTGCGTGCTCGGCGACCCGCTGGAGGAGGGCGAGGGAGCGGTCGAGGCGGCGCAGCACCTGCTCGGCGTCCCGGCTGCACGGACCGGAGTGGTGGGCGACCTCGTCGTAGGCGACGAGGTCGGCGTAGACGGCGGTGCGCCCGGCGAGCATGTCGCCCATCACCGCGGCGACGACGACGTCCCGTTCGACGACGGTGGCGAAGGCGCGGACGAGGGGGTAGAGCCCGCCGCGGCTCACCCGGGGCCGCTGCCTGCGGATCCGGGCGCGGGTGGACTGGCCGATCTCGCGCGCGACTTCGGCGGCGAAGGACAGGGCGGTGCGGACCGCGCCCGCGGGGTCGGAGAAGTAGGCGAAGTACCCGGCGCGGGAACGGTTCTCCCGGCTCCGGCGGCGGGCCGCGATGGACAGCACCAGTGCCTGTTCGCCGGCGCCGCCGCTGAAGAGGTTGCCGCGGCTGGCGCCGTCCACGGTGAGCAGTCCGCCGTCGCCGGTGTGCCGGACGGCGCGGCGCTGCAGTTCGGCGGCGCTCGTCGGGCGGTTGCACACCATCACCTCCCCGCGGTCCTTCTCGTACCAGCGGAAGGCCGGCACGTCGAAGGTGCTGCCGTGCAGGATGCCGAGCTGGCTGGCACCGGTCTGGCTGGACCAGTCGGTGCGCCAGGGGGTGAGGCGGTGGGTGGGCCGGGGGACGCCGTCGCCGGCCGGCTGTATGCCGTCCGCGTGCCGGCCTTCGCCGGTCGACCGCATACCGTCTACGTTCCCAACTTCGCCGGTCGACCGCATACCGTCGACGTTCCCGACATCGCCGGTCGACCGCATACCGTCTGCGTTCCCGACTTCGCCGGTCGACCGTACGCCGTCCGTCTTCCCCGCCCCGCCCGTCGGGTGTGTGCCGACGCCCGTCCCCAGCCAGCCCGCGACCGTGGGCATCAGCCCCTTGCGGACCGCGTCCACCAGCACGTCGTGGCCGACGCCGTCGAGCTGGACGAGGACCAGGCCCGGGGTGGTGGGGCAGGGCGGGTCGGATCTGCGGCGGCGGGCGGCGAGTCGGTGCAGGCGGCGCCGGTAGGTCTCGTCGTCGCGTACGGCGAGCGCGGCGCCGGTGGCGGAGGCGACGGCGGACATCACCGCGGCCACGATGACGGCGGTCTCGGGGGCCGCCTCGCCGCGCCCGGAGGGGTTGATGCGCAGGGCGAGCAGCAGCAGGGAGCCGTTGAGGAAGAAGACCAGCAGGCCGAGCACCAGGGCGGGGACGAGCAGCAGGAGCCGGACCAGGAGCGGCCACACCACGGCCGACAGCACACCGAAGGCACCGGCGCCGCAGGCGGCGGTGACGGCGACGCGGGTGGCGCTGTCACCGTCGGCGGACTGCAGCTGGAAGTCGGGCAGGAGCGCGGCGAGGACCAGCATGGTGAGCGTGGAGACCGCCCATACGGCGATGCTCCGACCCAGCTGACTGGCGACCCGCCGCCACCGCACGCCCCGCACGCCCCGCACCCCTCACGTCCCGGCCCGCTCGACGCCAGGGCCTCGCCCCACCTTGTCACAGCGGTGCCGTGCGCGGCCGGGCCGATCGCGTTGTCAGTCCCGCCTGCCATCATCCCGCCATGCTGAACGACGACTTGGTGCCCCCGTCCCGCACGAGCGACCTGCGGATCAGGAGGGGCGCCTGATGGACCTCGTGGCACGGCTGATGTGCGCGCTGACCGACCCGGACTTCACCCTCGGTGAGGGCCGCCCGGATCTGTCGCAGGTGTCCGACGAGGAGCTCGGCGGCCTGCTGGTGGCCGCCCACCAGGTGGACACCTCCGCCCCGCCGGCGATGCTGGCGGTCCGCTTCGCGGTCGAGAACGCGGCCCGGGAGCGACAGCCGCGCTACACGCCCGAGGCGTGCCGGCGCATGTTCGAGGTGCTGGTCGAGCACTACGAGGACCGTGGATGGGCGAACCTGAACCGCGGCCTGGACGCGCTGGAGCACTGCACCGGGCCGCTGCCCGACCTCTCGGAACAGGCCCGCGCCCTGGTCGAGTTCTGGTGGGAGACGGACACCTCGCGGCAGCCGTACGCGCTCCTCGCGATCGCGGAGCTCGGCGGCGAGGGGACGCTGCGCAAGGCCGTGGAGCGCCTTCCGCTCGAGGTGGGTCCCATCGTGGCGGACGAGATCGCCGTCGTCGCCGGGATCCCCACGGGCCGGCAGCCCCTGCCGTCCGGGAAGGACCGGGGCCACCGATTCCCCTCGCCGGACGCGCGGGCGCGGCTCAGATCGGCGGACAACCCCGCCTACGTGGCGTTCACGCGTCGCGCGCTGGAGGCGGCGGCCGACCGCACCGACGCCATCCGGGCGGGCGAGATCCCCTACCGGGCGGACAAGGCGTTCACCGACCTGGAGGTCAGCACCCTCGGCGAGGCCCTGCGGGTGGCGCTGCAGCGTGACGAACCCTGGCTGCCGGAGCTGTTCGACCGGCTGCTGCCCGGCGTCTCCCTCGCCCCGACGGCGGCGCGGACGCTGCCCTCGCAGGCACTGCTGTACGAGGTGGTCCGCGCCGCGCAGGACCACCCGACGCCCGAGCTGGTGACCGCCATCCGCACGGTGCGCCGGACCGTGCGGCACGCCGGGGTGCCCAAGCAGCTCGACAAGATGCTCAAGAAGGCCGACGCGGCCCTGGCGGAGCGCGCCGAAGTGGCGCTGCGGCTGCCGCGACTGGGCTTCGACACCGCGTCCGTCGGCGGCTCCGCCCCGGTCGGCGTCCTGCGCCGGACGGCCGGTGAGTACCAGGCAGTCGTCACGGTCGCCGAGTCCGCCACGCTGACCTGGGAGAAGGACGGCCGCCCGCTGCGCAGCCTGCCGGCGCCGGTGCGCCGCGAGCACTCCGACCTTGTCCGGGAACTGCGCGAGCTGGTGAAGCGGGTGAACGCCCAACTCGCCACTCTTCTCCGCGCGTTGGAGGGGGGTTTCACCGTCGACGCCGTTCATCCGTACGGCTGGTGGCGCACCGAACTGGCCGGGCACCCGCTCGCCAGGACCCTGGTGCGCCGGCTGATCTGGGAGGTCGAGGTCGCGCCCGGCGAGTGGCGGGCCGTACTGCCGGAGACGGACGAGCACCTTTCCGACGCCCCGGACGACGCCTCCGTACGGCTGTGGCACCCGCTCCGCTCCGACCCGCGCACCGTGCGGACCTGGCGGGACCTGCTCATCGAGCGGCGCGTACGGCAGCCCTTCAAGCAGGCGTTCCGCGAGATCTACCTCCTCACGCCGGCCGAGGAGCAGACCCGTGTCTACTCCAACCGCTTCGCCGCCCACCTGGTCCACTACCGCAGGATGTTCGCCCTGTTCCGGGCCCGGGGCTGGAAGAGCGACCTGCTCGGCCACTGGGACCTCGGAGACGGTGACGCGGCCGAGCGCACCTTCGCGGGCGGGCAGTGGCGGGTCCGGTTCTTCCACTGCTGGGCCGGCGAGGCGGGCGGCGACGACCTGGCCTCGACCGACCAGGTGCGCTTCGACCGGCTGGTGGCGGGCGCCTGGCGTGAGGCACCGCTCGCCGAGGTGCCCGCTCTGGTGTTCAGCGAGGCGATGCGGGACGTCGACCTGTTCGTGGGCGTGACCTCGATCGCCGCCGACCCCGACTGGAGGGACGGCGGCCCCGGGCGCACCTACTGGGAGCGGGCCTCCTTCGGCGAGCTGACGGAGAGCGCCGAGGCGCGCCGCGACGCCCTGGCACGGATCCTGCCCCGCCTGCGGATCGCCGGCCGATGCACGCTGGACGGCCGCTTCCTGACCGTACGCGGCGATCTGCGCGCCTACCGGATCCACCTGGGCTCGGCCAACATCCTGATGGAACCGGACGACAGCTACCTGTGCATAGTCCCGGCACGCGGCCAGGCCGCCAAGGTGTTCCTGCCCTTCGAGGACGACCGGCTCTCCCTCATCCTCAGCAAGGCGTTCCTGCTCGCCGCCGACACGAAGATCACCGACCCGACCATCCTCACGCAGATCAAGAGGGGTGCCTGATGGCCACCGTGACGTTCCGGGACGAGACCGCGACGGGCAAGCCGGTCGCCGCGTGGGAGGTCGCCGGGCTGCCGGACCGGATGACCGTACGGGAACTGATCAGACTCCGGGTCCAGGAGGAGGTCGCCCGGCACAACGCCCGTCCCGGCGACCGGTTCGACGGACTCGTGCGCCCCGCCGACGCCGAGGCGGAGGTCAACGGCTACCGGCTGCGCGAGCCCCGCCGCATCGACGGGGAGCGCCAGGCCGAGATCGCCGAACGCGCCTTCCTGGCCAACGGGTTCTTCGTACTGACCGGCGATCGCCAGGTCGAGGACCTCGACGAGGTCGTGGACCTCACCGTCGACCCCGACCTGGTCTTCATCAAGCTGGTCGCCCTGGTGGGCGGCTAGCGGCCGTCGTAGCCGGCCGTCGGCATGGACAGTCTGCGGTGCACCCGGGCCTTCATCTGCGCGTCGTACGACGGCTCGGCCCGTCCGACGGTCTCCACGCGTACGCCCCGGCGCGCGCACTCCGCGGTGAACGCCTCGACCGAGGAGAGCGCGCGCCGGAGCACGCGCAGGCTGGGCGCGACGAACACGTCCACGCCGGGCCGCACGCCGTCCCACAGGGCGCCGTGGTCGAAGCGCAGTCCGCCGACGAGGAGTTCCCGGGCGATGACGTACCCGTGTTCGGCGGCCCAGCGGGCGCACATGGCGTGCTGGCTCCGGGAGTCGACGAGGAACGGGTCGGCTTCCAGTTCCTCCAGCGGGGTCAGGCTGGCGATCGCGATGACCCGCACCGGCGCGGGCGCGGGTGTGTCGGAGGTACCCCGCAGCTGTCCCATGGCGTCCCCCTCACCTCCGGGTTTCGCCGCAGACCCTACTCCTGCCCGTAGGCTTCGGGGAGTCGCGTGAAGGAGGCGAAGAGGGTGCCGGTGGAGATCACCTGGTGGGGTCACGCCACCTGCACGGTGAGCGACGCGAACACACGGGTGCTCACCGATCCCCTGTTCGCCCGCCGGCTGGCGCATCTGCGGCGGCGCCGGGGCGCCGTACCGCCGGCCGAGGCCCGCCGCGCGGACGTGGTGCTCGTCTCGCATCTGCACGCCGACCACCTGCATCTGCCCTCGCTCGCGGAGCTCGCCCGGGGCACGCGCCTGCTCGTGCCCCAGGGCGCGCCACGGGCGGTGCCCGGTCTGCGCCGCCTGCGCCGGCTGCGGATCACGGAGGTGGCGCCCGGGGACGCGGTGCGGATCGGTGAGCTGCTGGTGCGGGTGGTTCCGGCGCTGCACGACGGGCGGCGGCTGCCGGTGGGCCCGCACCGCTCACCCGCGCTCGGCTATGTCGTGGAGGGCGAGGCGCGGACCTACTTCGCCGGGGACACCGGGCTGTTCGACGCGATGGCCGAGCGGGTCGGACCGGTGGACGTGGCGCTGCTGCCGGTGGGCGGCTGGGGGCCGGGTCTCGGCGCGGGCCATCTGGACCCGGGACGGGCGGCGCGGGCGCTGGCCCGGCTGGCGCCGCGGGCCGCGGTGCCGGTGCACTACGGGACGTACTGGCCGATCGGGATGGACGCGGTGCGCCCGCACGAGTTCCATGCGCCGGGGGACGAGTTCGTGCGGCTGGCGGCCGTGGCGGCGCCGGAGGTGGCGGTGCACAGGCTGGGGCACGGCGAGAGCATACGGCTGGAGGTCGCGCCGTGACCTGGCTCGCCGATGCCTCGGGAGCCGTGACGACCGAGTCCACGCAACAGGCGGTGGGCTATCCGTCGTTGTTCCTGCTGGTGCTGATCGGGGCGCTGGTGCCGGTGGTGCCGACGGGGGCGCTGGTGAGTTCGGCGGCGGTCGTGGCGTTCCATCAGACGGCGCCGTTCTCGCTGGCCCTGGTGTTCGTGACGGCGTCCCTGGCGGCGTTCCTGGGAGATGCGGCGCTCTACTGGCTGGGACGGCGCGGGATGCGCTCGCGGAACGGGTCGCGGTGGCTGGCGGCGATCCGGAGCCGGGCCCCGGAGGAACGGCTCGCGCAGGCGCGGGGGAAGTTGGGCGAGCACGGAGTCGCGGTGCTGGTCCTGTCCCGGCTGGTGCCTGCCGGGCGCATACCGGTGATGCTGGCTTGTCTGATGGCTCAGTGGCCGCCCAGGCGGTTCGCTCGGGGGAATCTGCCCGCGTGTCTGGCCTGGGCGGCCACGTATCAGGTCATCGGGATACTGGGGGGCTCGTTGTTCGAAGAGCCGTGGGAGGGGGTCGTGGTGGCGGTCGCGCTGACCGTGGTGATCAGCACGATGCCGCGTGTGGTGCGGCGGTTCCGGTAGTGCGCCTCTGAAGGGGCGCCTCAGCCGAGCACCATGGAAGCGCCGATCGGCAGATCCCACAGGTCTTCTCGTTCCAGTCCCGCCTTCTCCCACGCCGCCCGCACCCTCGTGAGCGGTTCCAGGACCGGCTCCGCCGAGAGGATGAAGGTGCCCCAGTGCATGGGGGCCATGCGGCGCGCGCCCAGATCCAGGGTGGCCTGTACGGCCTCCTCGGGGTCGCAGTGGACGTCACTGAGCCACCAGCGGGGGTCGTAGGCGCCGATGGGCATGAGGGCGAGGTCGATGCCGGGGTAGCGGCGGCCGATGCGGGAGAACCAGTGGCCGTACCCGGTGTCGCCGGCGAAGTAGAGGCGCTGTCCGTCGGTGTCCGTGAGGATCCAGCCGCCCCACAGGCTGTGACAGGTGTCGGTGAGGGTGCGCTTGGACCAGTGGTGTGCGGGGACGAAGTCGAAGCGGACGCCGGACAGTTCGGCACCCTCCCACCAGTCCAGCTCCGTGACGCAGGTGAAGCGGCGCCTGCGGAACCAGCGGCCGAGGCCGGCCGGTACGAACACCGGGGTGGCACGCGGCAGTTGGCGCAGGGTGGGGGCGTCGAGGTGGTCGTAGTGGTTGTGGCTGATGACGACGGCGTCGACGCGGGGCAGGATGTCCCAGGGCACGCCGACCGGGGTGATGCGGGCCGGGGTGCCGAGGATGCGGCGGGACCAGACGGGATCGGTGAGCACGGTCAGGCCGCCGATCCGCACCACCCAGCTCGCGTGTCCGGCCCAGGTGACGGCGAGGGTGCGGGTGTCGACGCGGGGCAGCGGAGCGGGAGCGCAGGGGAGCCGGGGGACGTCCGCGAGGCCTTCGGCGCCGGGGCGCACGGCGCCTTCGCGGGCGAAGCGGGCGAGGGCCTTGAGGCCGGGCAGGGGGGCGGTGAGCCGGTCGTGGAAGGTCCGTGGCCACACGCGGTGTTCGCCGAGGGGACGGGGTTCGGCCAGCGGCGGGAACGGGGGTGCCAGGGGGGTCGGCGTGGCGGTGGCGCGAGCCGGTGGGGTCGCTGCGGTCGCCGTCGCCGTCGTCGTAGTCGTGATCGCCGTGGTGGTCGCGGACGTAGTCGTGATCGCCGTGGTGGTCGCGGACGTAGTGGTGGTCGCCGTGGTCGTCGCGGTCGCCGTGGTCGATCCGGGCTCATGCGTCTCGGGCTCGTGCGTCTCGGGCTCGTGCGTCTGCTGCGTCATCGAGGAGGCTCCCATCGCTGAGCGTCGTCGCGGAGATCGTCGAGGACCGACGTCAAGGAGATCAACGCGCGTTGCACATGTGGCAGTTCCAACGGCACGGGTGAGGTGAGGCATTCCGCGCGTTCCTCGTCGGAGCCGCCCAGCAGGGGGCCCGTGGCGAGGCGTACGCGCAGCGCTGCGAGGTCGTCGCCGAAACGGTGGCCGCCGGGCGCGGGCATGCCGAGCCGGGCGGTGAGGAGGTCCTCCAACTCCTGTGCGTCGCCGACGCCTTGTTCGGCGAGGGGTTCGCGCAGTGGGCCGAGGTCGGCGTACAGGTGGCGGCCGGCCTGCGGGGGGCGGGCGAGCGCGCCGCCCGCGACGACGGCGGCGTGCGCGGCGGCGGCCACGCCCGCGTGCAGCCGTACGGCGGCCTCGCGGCGCTCGATGACGGGCGGGGGTTCGTCGAGGGCGTATCCGGCGGCGGCGGCGACGGGCGCGGCGACGCGGGCGCCGAGCCCGGTCAGGATGTCGAGCACGCGCGCGTGGAGGTGCTGTCCGGGTTCGGTTGCGGGAAAGCGGGCGACGGCGGCGGGCCAGCCGGGCGGCAGCAGCGATCCGGCGAGGTCGGTGACGACGGTGACCCGGTCGGGCAGCATCTCGGCGGGGCTGAGCAGCACGGTGTCGTGGGGGTGGTGCAGGGTGTCGCGCCAGGTCTCGTCGCTGACCAGGTGCAGTCCCTCGGCGGTGGCGGCCTCGACGGTCTCGTGCAGCAGTTCCGGCGGGGCGACGGTGGCGGTCGGGTCGTCGGCGACCGACAGCACGAGCAGCCGAGGGTCACCGCCCTCGGCCCGGACCCGGCGGACGGTCTCCAGAAAGGCGTAGGGGTCGGGGACGCCGCCGCTCTCCGCGGGGGTGGGCACATGGTAGGCGGGCCGGCCGAGGACCCGGGCGTACGGCGCCCACCAGGCGGCGCAGGGGCGCGGTACGAGGACGTCGCCGCCGTCCGAGGCGAGCGCGGCGGTGAGGGCGAGGAGCAGCGCGGGGGCACCGGGACCGGCGGCCACCTGGTCGGGGACGGTGGGCAGTCCGCGCCGGGTCCAGTAACCGCAGGCCGCTTCGAGGAGGGCGGGGGCGCCGCCGACGGGCTGGGCGTCGGCGCGGCCGGCCGCCGCCGCGAGGACGGCGGTGAGTTCGGGGAGTACGGGCAGCCCGTCGCCCGGCAGGGGCGGGCCGTAGCGGACGGGGCCGTGGCCCTCGGGATCCGTCCGCCGCATGTCCGCCTCCGCGCGGTCCTGGTGCCGGGTGCCGCCGGTCCGGGCCGCGTGGCCGGGACGGGCGGACTGTGTCGTCGTGGGCTGCTGTGTGGAGCGTGGGGTGGGGTTGTGGTGTCGGTCGTGGTGTCAGTCCTGGTGGCGGGCGGTGGCGTCCGTGGCCTGTGCCGTCTGTCGGTGTTGCGGTCTGCTGCCGGTGCCCTCGGGAGGGTGTGTACCCGCCCGGCGGCACTCCATGGGGGTGACGGGCGTCGCCCCGGTCACAGGTCCGTGGACCGGCCTCCCGCGGGGCGGCAGCGGCCGTACAGGCGGTAGCCGGCTCCGCCGCAGGCCGCGGCGATGAAGGCGGCGCCGGCGGCGAGGGCCGGGACCGAGTCGCTGAAGCTGCCGCCCGCGCCGGCCTCGACCCCGTGCTGCACGGTGGGCGGGTCGCAGCCGTCGGTGCCGGGACCCCGCCGGCCGTCGCGGCCGCCGCAGTCGTGGCCGGCGCGGCAGGGCTCGTCGCGGGCCCCCGTGCACCGGTGGCCGTCGCCGGAGCACGCCCCGGCGCCGGAGCAGTCCCGGCCGTCACCGCGGCACTGGCCGGCCTCCCGGCACGACGTCCGCCCCTGGCACGCCTCCCACGGCTTGCAGTCCGCACCGCCCGTGCACACCTCCCCCGGCCTGCAGCTCGCACCGCCCGTACACGCTTCCCCCGGCCTGCAGCTCGCACCGCCCGTACACGCTTCCCCCGGCCTGCAGCTCGCACCGCCCGTACACGCTTCCCCCGGCCTGCAGCTCGCGCCGCCCGGGCCGGTGCTGGGCTCGGGGCTGCGGCTGCCGCCGCTGTCCTGGCAGGGCTCGCCGGGCCGGCAGGGGGCGAGCGTGTTGTGGGACTCGCCGCACTGCTGCGATGCGAGACAGGGGCCGGGGACGCGCCCGGGTGCGACGGTGCCGGCCGGAGACGGGGGGTCGGCGGCGGAGGCGGCGGGCCCGGCCAGGGCGAGCACGGCACCGGCGACGAAGGCGACGGACAGGGCACGAGCGGTGCGGCGCATGGGGCGGGCTCCTCGGCGGGCACGGCGGATCGGTCGGCGGTTGTGCGCCGGACGCCGGTACGGCCGTACGGCGGTACCGGGGGCACCGGCAGGCCCGGGCGGGCCGCGCCGCTGCCCCTACGGCGTCACGGGTACGGGGCACGGGGGTGTGCCCTCGCTGCCATGACAGCCCGCACGGCGGCGCGGCGCGCGCGGCCGGACCCCATTCGCGGGACAGGCACGCCCGGCCGGGTGACAAACACCGCCGCGCGGTTTCCGGCTCCGCCCCCTGCGCCCGGAGCGCACGCCCGCCACCGCCCACCGCCCGTACCCGCGCCCGCCACCCACCCGTCCGTTTTCGCGCCCGTCGCCCGCCCCAGGCCATGTCCACACCACGCCCCAGGCCACGACCACACCGCACCCCGGACCATGACCGCACCACGCCCAAGCACGAGGCCGCACCCACACCGTCGACCCACTCCCGGTCCCCGCGTCCCGGTCCCCGCGCCCCGGTCCGGCCACGCTCAGGGAATCGCCTCCTCCTCCAGGGAGGTTTTCCGTCCCCCGGGCAGGTGACTCGGTATGCGCTGACCGGATCGTCCGCTTCGTCATCACCCCACCGGGGAGGTCCTTCATGAGCACCAAGGTCGCCGACCACATCCTCGAGCGCCTGCGCGCTTGGGGCGTGGAACAGGTCTTCGGCTATCCGGGCGACGGCATCAACGGGCTGCTCGCCGCATGGGGCCGGGCTGAGGACCGGCCGCGGTTCATCCAGTCCCGGCACGAGGAGATGTCCGCGTTCGAGGCGGTCGGGTACGCCAAGTTCAGCGGCCGTATCGGGGTGTGCGCGGCGACGTCGGGGCCGGGCGCCATCCACCTGCTCAACGGCCTGTACGACGCCAAGCTCGACCACGTGCCGGTGCTGGCGATCGTCGGCCAGACCAACCGGACCGCGATGGGCGGCTCCTACCAGCAGGAAGTCGATCTGCACACGCTGTACAAGGACGTCGCCTCGGACTTCGTGGAGACGGTGACGGTGCCCGAGCAGCTGCCGAACGTGCTGGACCGGGCGATCCGCACCGCCTACGCCCGGCGCTGCCCGACCGCCCTGATCATCCCCGGTGACGTGCAGGAACTCGACTACTCGCCGCCGACGCACGAGTTCAAGATGGTGCCCTCCAGCATGGGCATGAGCGAGTACACCATGACCCCGACGGACGAGGCGCTGCGCCGCGCGGCGGACGTGCTGAACGCGGGCGACAAGATCGCGATCCTGGTGGGTCAGGGCGCGGCCGGCGCGGTCGCCGAGGTGCAGGAGATCGCCGAGCTGCTCGGCGCGGGCGTCGCGAAGGCGCTGCTCGGCAAGGACGTGCTGAGCGACGAACTGCCGTACGTCACCGGGCCGATCGGTCTGCTGGGCAGCCGGCCGTCGTACGAGCTGATGCGGGACTGCGACACCCTGCTGACGATCGGTTCGTCGTTCCCGTACACGCAGTTCATGCCGGACTTCGGCAAGGCGCGCGCGGTGCAGATCGACATCGACGCGCACATGATCGGGATGCGCTACCCGTACGAGGTGAACCTGGTCGGTGACGCCCGGGCGACGCTGCGGCGGCTGGTTCCGCTGCTGGAGAGCGACCGGGGCGGCCGCGAGTGGTACGACACGGTGTGCGCGAACGTGCGGCGCTGGCACGAGACGATGGAGCGGCGGGCCCACCTGTCGGCGGACCCGATCAACCCGGAGTACGTGGCGCGGGCGCTGGATCCGCTGCTGCCGGAGAACGCGATCCTGACCTCCGACTCCGGGTCGGTCGCCAACTGGTACGCGCGGCACATCACGATGCGGCCGGGCATGCGCGGGTCGCTGTCCGGGACGCTGGCGACGATGGGGCCGGGTGTGCCGTACGCGATCGGCGCGAAGTTCGCGCATCCGGACCGGCCGGTGTTCGCGCTGGTCGGCGATGGCGCGATGCAGATGAACGGCCTGGCGGAGATGATCACGGCGGCGAAGTACCGGGACCGCTGGTCGGATCCGCGGCTGGTGGTGGGCGTGTGGAACAACCAGGACCTGAACCAGGTGACCTGGGAGATGCGCGCCATGGAAGGTGCGCCGTCCTTCCTGCCCTCGCAGGAGATCCCGGACGTGCAGTACGCGGCGTTCGCCCGCTCGCTGGGGCTGACCGGCGTCCGGGTGGAGAAGCCGGAGGACGTGGAGGCGGGCTGGCGTGCGGCCCTGGAGGCCGACGGGCCGAGCGTGATCGAGTTCCTCACCGATCCCGCCGTACCGCCGATCCCGCCGCACGCGACCTGGGAGCAGATGGAGGCGACGGCGGCGTCGATCCTGAAGGGGGATGCCGACCGGGGGTCGGTGGTCAAGCAGGGCCTGAAGGCGAAGATGCAGGAGTTCCTGCCGGGCAGGGACAAGAGCTAGCACCCTGTGGAGGTTGACATGCAGCGAGGCAGTGACCGGCTGAACGTCCATAGGGACGACGAGATGAAACACGAGCTGAGGGGTCTGCTGAGGTCCGGGCATCCGACCCGGGTGGAGGAGTGGCACGATCCCGAGCCGGCCGCGGACGACGACCCGGAGGTGTGGAGCGGACCCGTGGGCGGCCTGGGCTCGCCGGCGTCGCTGGAGCGGGTGCGGTCGGAGCTGGCCCGTACCCTGAGCCGCGGCTCCTTCCCGGCGACCGCGCGTGACCTGGCGCGGATGCTGCGCCGGCACAACGCGCCGACGGCGCTGGTCGACGGGGTGGCCGCGCTGCCCCACTCGGCGCGCTACGAGAACGTGCAGCAGCTGGCCGAGGCGCTGGCGGGCGGCGCATGAGGCGGAGCCAGGCGGTCGATATCGCGAGGGGGGCCGGCGTCGACGTCGAGGTGGCGACCACCCGGTTCCTGCTGTACGGGCTGCTGCCCGGCTGGTTCGTCCCCGGGCTCGCCGACTGGCTGATGCACCGGCGCACCCGGATCGAGGACACCGCGGGGATGAAGGAGTCCCTGATCCACGCGCTGATGATGGCCGAGGTCGGGGCGCCGATCGCGCTGACCCTGCGCTACCGGATCAACCCGCTGCTGCTGAGCGTGCAGCTCGGGGCGGCGGCGGTGCACGAGGCGACGGCGCTGTGGGACGTGCGGACGGCCGTCGACAGCGACCGGGAGGTCAAGCCGGTCGAGCAGCACATCCACAGTTTCCTGGAGTCGCTGCCGTTCGGCGCGCTGGCGTCGCTGATGTGCCTGCACGCCGACCAGGTGCGGTCGTTACTGCGGGGCGGGCGCGGGGATCCGTACGCCTGGCGGCTGCTGCCGCGCCGGCGCCCGCTGTCACCCGGCTATCTGGCCGGGATCGGCGTCGCGATCGGGCTGTGCGTGGCGCTGCCGTACGGCGAGGAGCTGCTGCGCTGCCGGCGGGCGGCCCGGGAACGGAAAGGAGACGGAGGATCATGCGGATCGCGTTTTTGGTGGCACCGCAGGGCGCCGAGCAGGTCGAGCTGACCGAGCCGTGGAAGGCGGCCTCCGACGCCGGGCACGAGCCGGTGCTGGTGTCGACGAAGCCCGGGAAGGTGCAGGCGTTCGACCATCTCGACAAGGGCGACACGTTCGAGGTGGACGAGGTGGTGGGCGAGACGTCCGTGAACCGGTTCGGCGCCCTGGTGCTGCCCGGCGGGGTGGCCAATCCCGACTTCCTGCGGATGGACGACAAGGCCGTGGCGTTCGTGAAGGACTTCTTCGCGGAGGGCAAGCCGGTCGCGGCGATCTGCCACGCTCCGTGGACGCTGGTGGAGGCGGACGTCGTACGGGGCCGGGTACTGACCTCCTGGCCGAGCCTGCGGACGGACATCCGCAACGCGGGCGGCACCTGGGTGGACGAGCAGGTGAAGATCTGCGACCACGGCTCGAACCAGCTGGTGACCAGCCGCAAGCCGGACGATCTGAAGGCGTTCTGCGACGCCTTCCTGCACGTGTTCGCGGGAGAGCCGGGCTGAATCCGGGAGAGCCGGGCTGGAGAGCCGGGCCGACCGGGCTCCTCCCACTCCACTGACCGGGCTCCTCCCACTCGACCGGGGCCGATCCACGTGGGTCGGCCCTTTTCCCGTCGCCCTCAGGGCTCAGGCGGGCTCACGTGCCGGACGCCTCCGGAGTCGCCGCCTCGCCGCACCGCCGGTCCCGGGCTCCCTCGCGGGTGCGGCCCGCGCTGACCAGGCGTCGCGGGTTGCGGCGCAGGTACTCGCCCTCCAGCTGCGCCATGCGCTCGTTGTGGGTCCGCAGCGCGTCGTTCGAGCCGTACAGGAGGGTGTCGTGGCGCGTGCGGTGGATCGTCTCCAGCTCCTTCATGAGCTGCTGGTCGTCCAGTCGGCTGGGGTCGACTCCGGTCATGTGGTGCCCCGCTCGTCGTGTCCGTGTCCTGGGTCCCGCCCCGGGTACCCGCCCGGCAGGCACTGCCCCCGAGGAGTTTCCGGGAGGAATCCATGCTGCTCTCGTTCCTGAATCCACTGTACGAACATCCGGGGTCCTGGGCCTCCGCATACGTCGACACCTCTGTGCACACGGAGGACCAGCGGCAACGCCGTCATCTGAGCGCGGAAGCGGTCACCCGGGAGCTGGCCCGGCAGGGGGCGGACGAGCCCACCTGCGGGGCGGTGCACGACGCCCTGGAGTCCCTGCGGCACGCGCCGGAACCGTACGGCCGGGCGGTGTTCGCGCGGGACGGCGAGGTGGTCCTGGAGGTGCCGTTGACGCGGGGTCCGCAGGACGGCGAGGCGTACTGGGGCGCGCTGCCCCGGGTGACACCGCTGCTGGACCTCGCCGGTGAGGACCCGCTGTCGCTGGTGGCCTACATCGACCGGACCGGAGCCCGCATCGAGCTGCGCAGCGCGCTGCTGCACGAGGAGGCCGGGCAGGTGACGGGCCGGCAGTGGCCGGTGCACCGGTCGAAGGCCTCCGACTGGTCCGAGCGGCACTTCCAGCTGAAGGTGGAGGACACCTGGGAGCACAACGCGCGCGAGGTCGCCGGGGCGCTCGCCGCGTGCCAGGAGGAGACCGGCGCCGATCTGCTGATCCTGTGCGGCGACGACCGGGAGCGCAGGTCGGTGCACGAGAAGCTGCCGAAGGCGCTGCAGGACCGGGTGATGGAGACGTCCCGCGGCAAGGACAGCAACCTGCTGCCGCGGGAAGTGGAGGAGCTGCGCGCCGAGCACGTACGGCGGCGGATCCTGGCGGAGGTCGACCGGTTCCGGGCGGCGCGCACGCCGGACCGGGAGCGGCGGGCCGCGGCGGTCGAAGGGGTGCCGCGGCTGATCGAGGCGGCGCGCGAGCACCGGCTCGCCGAGCTGCTGATCCGCCCCGACGCGCCCGACACCCACCGCGAGGTGTGGATCGGCGAGGACCCGGACCAGCTGGCGGCCCGCCGCGACGAGCTGAAGGACATCGGCGAACACCAGGCCTGGTCCGCCCGCGCCGACGACGCCCTGGTACGGGCAGCCGTGGTCACCGACGCGCCGGTGGTGTCGCTGACGCCGGTACTCCGGGAGACCGGCGAGGAGGTCGCGCCGGGCGGTATGGGGGCACTGCTGCGCTGGAAGTGATCCGTAGTTCCGGTGCCCCCACACCCCGACGGCGAGAGGCCCCGTGCCCCTAGCGGACGCGCTCCACTCGGCGTTCGTCCCACACCGGTGCCGCCGTCTCCCGCACGCGGCCGTCGGCGCCGAAGACCAGGTAGCGGTCGAAGGAGCGGGCGAACCAGCGGTCGTGCGTGACGGCGAGGACCGTGCCGTCGAAGGCCTCCAGACCCTCCTGCAGGGCCTCGGCCGACTCCAGGTCGAGGTTGTCGGTCGGCTCGTCCAGCAGCAGCGCGGTCGCGCCCGCCAGCTCCAGCAGCAGGATCTGGAAGCGGGCCTGCTGGCCGCCGGAGAGCCGGTCGAAGGTCTGCTCGGCCTGCAGCGTCAGCTCGTAGCGGCGCAGCCGGGACATGGCGGCGCCGCGGTCCTGGGAGTACTCCTTCCACAGGATGTCGAGCAGGGTGCGGCCGTGGAGTTCGGGGCGGGCGTGGGTCTGCGCGAAGTGCCCGGGTACGACGCGTGCGCCGAGCTTCCACTCCCCCGTGTGCGCGACGTCCTCGCCGGCCAGCAGGCGCAGGAAGTGGGACTTGCCGGAGCCGTTGGAGCCGAGGACGGCGACCCGTTCGCCGTAGAAGACCTCCAAGTCGAACGGCCGCATCAGGCCGGACAGTTCGAGTCCCGCGCAGGTGACGGCCCGTACGCCGGTGCGGCCGCCCTTCAGGCGCATGGTGATGTCCTGCTCGCGCGGCGGCTCCGGCGGGGGGCCGGCCTCCTCGAACTTGCGCAGCCGGGTCTGGGCGGCGGCGTACCGGGAGGCCATCTCGTGGCTGACGGCGGCGGCCTGACGGAGGTTCAGCACCAGCTTCTTCAGCTGGGCGTGCTTCTCGTCCCAGCGGCGGCGCAACTCCTCGAAGCGGGCGAAGCGTTCACGGCGGGCCTCGTGGTAGGTGGCGAAGCCGCCGCCGTGCACCCAGGCGTCGGCGCCGGCCGGGCCGGGCTCCACGGAGACGATCTTCTCGGCGGCGCGGGCGAGGAGTTCCCGGTCGTGGGAGACGAACAGGACCGTCTTGCGGGTCTCCTGGAGCTGCTCCTCGAGCCACCGTTTGCCGGGCACGTCGAGGTAGTTGTCCGGCTCGTCCAGCAGCAGGACCTCGTCGGTGCCGCGCAGCAGCGCCTCCAGCACGAGGCGTTTCTGCTCGCCGCCGGAGAGGGTGCGCACCTGGCGCCACTGGGCGCGCTCGTAGGGCATGCCGAGGGCCGCGGTGGTGCACATGTCCCACAGCGTCTCGGCCTCGTAGCCGCGTACCTCGGCCCAGTCGGCGAGGGCCTGGGCGTAGGCCAGCTGGGCGGCCTCGTCGTCGACGGTCATGATGGCGTGCTCGGCCTCGTCGACCGCCTTGGCCGCCTCGCGGATACGGGGCGGGGCGACGGAGACGAGGAGGTCCCGTACGGTCGTCTCGTCCCGGACGGAGCCCACGAACTGGCGCATGACGCCGAGGCCGCCGCTGACGATGACGGTGCCGCCGTGCGGCTTCAGCTCGCCGGAGATCAGCCGGAGCAGGGTCGTCTTCCCGGCGCCGTTCGGGCCGACCAGGGCGACGGCGGCGCCTTCCCCGACCCGGAAGGACACGTCCCCGAGCAGGGTCCTCCCGTCGGGGAGGTGGTACTCGAGGTGCGCGGCTTCCAGATGTCCCATGGGGAGGCATTCTCCGGGCCGCCCCCACCACCGGGCAACCGCTTATCCCCCGGGCCGCCCCCGCCCCCGGGCAACCGCTTATCCCCCGGCCCGCCCCGCACCGGCCCCGGCCACCGGCCTCCTGACCCGCACGACCCGTCCACGAGCACCGCCCACCGGCCGCGGCCGGACATGGAGCGGGAGCCGAGGCGGGGAGGCGGTGAGGGATCCGTGCGCGGGCGAGCGGCGCATCCGGGGGCTTCGACCATGAAGGGGACCCACCGCCCCTCCCCGCCCGAGGCCGGCCACCCCGTCGTGACCACCGCCTCTCCCGCCCGAGGCCGGCCACCCCGCCGTGTCCACCACCCCTCTCCCGCCCGAGGCCGGCCACCATGCCGTGGCGACCGCCCCTGCCCGCCCGAGTCCGGCCATCCCGCCGTGACCACCACCCCTCCCCGCCCGAGGCCGGCCACCCCGCCGTGGCCACCACCCCTCCCCGCCCGAGTCCGGCCACCCCGCCGTGACCACCACCCCTCCCCGCCCGAGGCCGGCCACCCCGCCGTGACCACCACCCCTCCCCGCCCGAGGCCGGCCACCCCGTCGTGGCGACCGCCCCTCCCCGCCCGAAGCCGCCTACCCGGCCGTGTCCACCCGCTCCCCCGTCGGGCCGGCCTCTCCCGCCGGTTCCACCGTGGTGCCCTCCCAGGAGACGGCCTTCCAGCCGTCGGACGGGGAGCCCTCCAGGGCGATCACGCCGGTGTTGCCCAGGGGGCGGGCGGCGGCGAAGGGGACGTCGACGTTGTGGGCGCGGGCGGCGGTCCACAGGCGGATCGCGGCGCCGTGGCTGACCATGGCGACCGTGCCGGCGCCGATCGCGGCGGCCTCGGCGATCACGGCGTCGTACCGGGCCAGGGCCTCGTCGCCGCTCTCCCCGCCGGGGATGCGCGGCGCGGTGTCGCCGGCCGCCCAGGCGAAGATCGTGCGCATGTACTCCCGGCCCTCGGCGGACTCGCCGGGCAGCATCTCCAGGTCGCCGGCGGACACCTCGCGGATGCCGTCGCGGACGATCACCTCCAGGCCGCGGGCGGCGGCCAGCGGGGCGGCGGTGAGCCGGGTGCGCAGCAGGGTGGAGGCGTACAGGGCCTCGATGTCCTCGTCGGCGAGCGCCTCCGGCAGTGCGGCGGCCTGCGCCTCGCCCAGCTCGGTCAGCGCGGGTCCCGGTACGGCGGTGTCCAGCAGGTGGCGCACGTTGGACGGGGTCTCGCCGTGGCGGACGAGGAGCAGGCGCATCCGGGGGCTCCTTACGGCGCCGGCCGGGCGTCCGGCGCGGACAGGCACAAGAAACGGGCACTTCAGGGTATCCGGACCCCATGAGCCCGGACCTGGACCTGACCCGCCTGGAGCCGGCCGCCCGCGCGGCCGGCCGGAATCCGCTGGGCCGGCTGCTGGAGCTGGACGGCCGCCTGTTCGAGGCGGCCGCAGCCTGGCACTGGCCCGGCGCCGAGCGGGTGCTGCCCCGTCTGAGTCGCGGCGCGAACCACGGGGTGCTGTGGTTCGCGACGGCCGCCGCGATGGCCGCGAGCCGCACCCCGAGGGCCCGCCGGGCGGCCGCCCGGGGCCTGGCCTCCCTCAGCCTGGCCTCGCTGGCCATCAACACCGTCGGCAAACGCTCGGTGCGCCGCGCCCGCCCGGTCCTGGACCCGGTGCCGCTGGTGCGGCAGCTCAGGCGGCAGCCGATCACCACGTCGTTCCCGTCCGGGCACTCCGCGTCGGCCGCCGCGTTCGCGACCGGGGTCGCGCTGGAGTCCCCGGCCTGGGGCGCGGCGCTCGCGCCGGTGGCGTTCTCGGTGGCGGCCTCCCGGGTGTACACGGGCGTGCACTTCCCTAGCGACGTGCTGGCCGGGGCGGCCCTCGGCGCGGGCGCGGCCTTCCTGGTCCGCCGGCTGGTGCCGACCCGCGCCCAGGTACGGCGGCGGTCCCGGCCCCGCGCCGATGCCCCCGCACTGCCCGAGGGCGAGGGTCTGGTGGTGGTCGCCAACCGGGCCTCGGGGACGGCCGACCGGATCGGTGCGCTGCGCGGCGCGCTGCCGCGGGCGGAGGTCGTCGAGTGCGCGCCCGAGGAGGTCGGCGACGAACTGGCGAAGGCGGCGGCCCGTGCCCGGGTGCTCGGCGTGTGCGGCGGCGACGGCACCGTGAACGCGGCCGCGCGGACCGCGCTCGCGCACGGGCTGCCGCTGGCGGTGCTGCCGGGCGGCACCCTCAACCACTTCGCCCTCGACCTGGGCGTGGCGGACGAGCGCGATCTGGCCCGCGCGGTCCGGCACGGCGAGGCGGTGCGGGTGGACGCGGTCCGCTGTGCCACCGGCGACGGCGAGGTCCTGTTCCTGAACACGCTGAGCCTGGGCGTCTACCCGGAGCTGGTGCGCGTCAGGGAACGCTGGTCGCACCGGATCGGCGGCTGGCCGGCCGGGCTGCTGGGCGCCCTGCGGGTGCTGCGTGCGGACCGGCATCCGCTGGAGGTGGAGCTGGGCGGTGAACGGCGGCCGTTGTGGCTGCTGTTCGTCGGCAACGGCGTCTACCACCGCATGGGGCTCGCGCCCGGCCGCCGTACCGATCTCGCGGACGGACTGCTGGACGTGCGGGTGGTGCACGGCAGCCGGCGGCCCGCGCTGCGGCTGCTGGCGGCGGCCGCCGCGGGCCCGCTGACCCGTTCTCCGGCCCACTCGGCGGTGCAGGTGACCCGGCTGCGGGTGACCGGTCTCGCGCCGGGCACCCCGATGGCGTACGACGGCGAGGTGACCACCGTGTCGGGCGAGGTGACCCTGGAGAAGCTGCCGGAGGCCCTGACGGTCTACCGCCCGCTGCGCACCACGTCCTGACGCCGAGTCAGGACACGATCCCACGGCTGACGCGCCCATCAGACCACTATGTGAAATGACGGTCTCATTATTCGGCATCCGCGCGTACGGTGATGCGTACCGGCCCAGACGAGGGTGACGAAGGGGAGCAGCCATGCCGAAAGCGCAGGAGACCGCCGTCTACACGCACGGACACCACGAGTCGGTGCTGCGGTCGCACACCTGGCGGACCGCCGAGAACTCCGCGGCCTATCTGCTCGGCTCCCTGAAGCCCCACATGCGGATCCTGGACATCGGCTGCGGGCCGGGCACCATCACCGCCGACCTGGCGGCCCTGGTCCCGGACGGCCACGTCACCGGCGTCGACCACGCGCCGGGCATCCTGGAGCAGGCCCGGGCCACCGCCGCCGGACGCCGCCTGGTCAACGTGGACTTCGCGGTCGCCGACGTGCACGCCCTGGACTACCCGGACGACACCTTCTGCGTGGTCCACGCCCACCAGGTGCTGCAGCACGTCGGCGACCCGGTGCAGGCGCTGCGCGAGATGCGCCGGGTGACGAAGCCGGGCGGTTTCATCGCCGTACGCGACGCGGACTACGCGGCGATGACCTGGTACCCGGCGGTGGAGGGCCTCACCGACTGGCTGGACCTGTACGAGCGGGTGGCCAGGGCCAACGGCGGTGAGCCCGACGCCGGGAGCCGGCTGAAGGCGTGGGCGCTGGCCGCCGGGCTGACCGACGTCACCGCCACCTCCAGCACCTGGACCTTCGCCACGCCCGAGGAGCGGGCCTGGTGGAGCGGCCTGTGGGCGGACCGCACCCTGGCCTCCTCCTACGCGGAACGGGCCACGCAGGGCGGTCACGCGACCGAGGAACACCTGCGGGCCGTCGCCGAGGCGTGGCAGGAATGGGGCCGGCGGGAGGACGGCTGGTTCGCGGTACTGCACGCGGAAATTCTGTGCCGTAAAGAAGCCTGAATCCCGAGATTCAGGGAATCCGGACTGCAGGAGGTTATTATGGTTCCCATCCTGCTGGTACTGCTTCTCGCACTCATTCTTTTCGGCGCCGGATTCGCGGTGAAGGTTCTCTGGTGGATTGCCCTGGCGGTGCTGGTCGTCTGGCTGCTGGGTTTCCTGGTCCGCAGCACGACCGCCGCCGGCGGCAGGGGGCGCTGGTACCGGTGGTGACGTGAGCTAGTCCCGGGGAAGCAGCGGTCCGAGCGGCCCGAGGTCCAGATTCAGGTCCTCGGGCCGCAGTCCGTAGCGCTCGCGCAGTTCGGCCATGCGCTCCTCCAGGAGCATCAGGGTGAGCCCGATCCGCTCCTCCTGCTCCTCGGTCAGCTCGCCGGTGTCGAAGCGGCGCACGGCCTGCCGTTCCATCAGCTGCCGGAGCAGTTCCACCACCGTGAGCACCAGTTTCACCAAGTCGCGCTCGACCGTGTCGGGTTCCAGGTCGAGCCGGTTGCGCCGGGTCACATGAGCTCCTCTGGGGAGGGGGAAACCAGCTCGAAGGGCGAGGGGACCGACTCGTTCACCGAGCTGATCAGGGCGTTCAGGTCGATACGGACGAGGTCCACGTCCGCGATCCTGAGGGTGATGTCGCCCGTGATGACGACTCCACCGGCGAGCAGCCGGTCGAGCAGGTCGACAAGGGCGATCTCGCGCCGCTCCACGACGGTCACGTCCCCCCCTCCCCCGTGAATGAATAGGCGGCCCAGGGACCGGTGAGTTCCACCCGGATTCCGGGCGCCTCGTCCTTTGTGCGGTCCACCAGTTCCACGAATTCCTCGGAGTGCATTCGGGGCACCAGATAGGCCGCGTTGAGGACATTCCGGCCGGGCACTGTGGAAAGTGCGGAATTCTGCGGCGGGTGCATCCGGGAATCCTCGGCGTACTGGCACAGACGCTCGTGCAGCGACCGGGCGAACGCCTCGGCCCGCTGCCACTTCTCCTCCTGGGCATGACTGCTCTCGCGCCGCCGGCGCAGATAGTCCCGGCCGCTCCCGGGCTTCGCTGCGGTGCCCGGCGCGGGCTCGGCGGGCTCGGCGGGCTCGGCCTCCAGGTACACCTTCACACCCCACTCGACACGGCCTTCCAGCCGGTCGAGGATGCGCCTGAAGTCCTCCTCGCGGGCCTCGATCATCGAGCGCACCCCGCTGCAGTCCCTGAAGACGGTCCCGAGCCGGAGCGGGAGCGGGGTGGTGACCGTGGTGAGCGCGTCGATCACGCCCTGGTGGGCGCGGGCGGTCGCGGCCAGCCAGTCCAGGTCCTCCAAGTGGGCCTTGAGGGCCACTTCGCCGAAATCGGCTTCCGGGACCTGGCCGATGACCGCGACCAGCCCGTGGTGGTGCAGCAGGCCGGGCGGAACGCCCCCGATGCCCGTGAGCTGGGACTGCAGGGGCGTCCCGAAGGGGCGGCAGACGGCGTACACATAGCGCAGTCCGGTCATGGGGCCTCCTTCGGCACGTGACCCGGCTCCAGCTCCTGCAGCCGGGCCAGCCGTTCCCTCAGCTCGGCGTTCTCCCGGGTCAGCTCGTCGCGGCGGGCCCGGGAGGACAGGGCGGGGTCGCTTTCCCACCAGTCGATCCCCATCTCCTTGGCCTTGTCCACCGAGGCGACGATGAGCCTCAGCTTGACGGTCAGCAGTTCGATGTCCAGCAGGTTGATCCGGATGTCGCCCGCGATCACCACACCCTTGTCGAGCACCCGCTCCAGGATGTCGGCGAGGTTGGCTCCGCTGCTGTGGCCATAGGGCTCGGGGAACCGGCTGGGCGTCGTCATCGACGGCTCCCACGCCCGGTGTACTCGGGTTCCTCTTCGTCCTCGGGCTCCTCTTCGTCCTCGTACTCGCCCTCGTACTCCTCGTCCTGCTCCTCGTCCGGCTCCTCGCCTTCCGCCTCGTCCTCGTACGGGGCCTCTTCCTCGTTCTCGTACTCGTCCGCCTCGTCGGCCTCGTCCTCGTACGGCTCCTCCTCCTGCTCCTCCTCCGCCTCTTCCTCCGGCTCCTCGGAGGCCTGGGCCTCGGGGCCCTGCTCCTGCTCCTCCTCGGCCACGGCGTCCTCGTGGCTGACGACGACCTCGCCGTCACGGATCTCGCCGCGCCAGCCGTCCTCCGCCTCGCCCTTGAAGGTGATGAAACGGGCGAAGTTCTTCAGGTCCAGCCTGGCCCGACGCCCCTGGGCGCGCCATATGTTGCCGGTCTTCTCGAACAGGCCGCTCGGGTAGTACTCCATGACCAGCAGCACACGGGTGAGGTTCTCCCCGAGCGGGTGGAAGGTGACGACGCCCTTGGTGGTGCCTTTCGCGCCCTCCGACGTCCACTGGATGCGGTAGTCGGGGACCTGCTCGGTCGTGTGCGCCTTCCAGCTGCGGCTGGACCAGAAGACCTTCGCCTGCCAGTCGGAGTGCGTGTCGTCGGCGCGGCTCGCGCTCTTGACGCCCTTGGCGAAGGTGGAGAAGTCCTGGTACTGCGTCCACTGGTCGTAGGCGGTGCGCACCGGCACGCCCACGTCGACGGACTCCATGATGACGGTCGGCTTGTTGCCACCGCCGCCCTTGCGCTTCCCCTTGCCGCCCCCGAGGTTCTTGACCGCGTCCATGACGCTGTCCTTGGCGCGGGAAGCACCGAGCTCCAGCACGGAGCGCAGCGGACCCTTGCCCCCGGCGAGCTTGCGGCCCCCCTCGAGGGCCAGCTGGGCGAAGCCGGGGCTGTTGCCCTCTGCGATGTCGTTGAGCTTGACGGTGGTCTCGCCGAGCTTGCGGCCCAGACCGGTGAGCAGTCGCGTGGCCTGTGCGGCGAGGTAGTCCTCCGCCTCGGCCTTGAGCCGGTCGACGGCCTCGCTGTGGGCGAGGTCCGCCAGCGGGTTGTCCTTGACCGCGCCCGCGGCCTTGCCGGCCGTGGAGGTGGCCGATCCAAGGGTCTCGGTCATCGGTCGCCACCGCCCTTCCGCTGCCGTGACGCGGCGGCCGTCTTCTTCCCGACCGCCCTGCGGGCCGCGTCCGTCTTCTTCGCGGCCGCCTTCTTCGCGGGGGCCGCCCTCTTCGCCGACGCCTTCTTGGCAGGCGCCTTCTTGGCGGGTGCCTTCTTCGCCGGGCCCTTCTTCGCGGGCTTGTGACCCCGCGGCTCGTCACCCTCGCGGCCCTCGTCCTCGCTGGTCTCCTCGTCCGCGGATTCCTCGTAGGCGTCCGCGTCGTCCTCCGGGCCGCCCCGCCCCTCGGCGGAGCCGGTCGCGCCGGAGAGCTGCTCGCGCACCTGGGCGGTACGGCCGTGCAGCCGGTCGGCGAGGGAGTTGACCTGGCGCTCGACCATGGCCCCGGAGGCGGCCGTGCCGACCCCCCGCAGGTCCTGGCGCAGCTGGTCGCCGATCTCCTTGAACTGCGGGTTGTCCTTCAGCTGCCGGCTCACCACGTCGGCGAGCGCCCTCGGGCCGAGGTTGAGCTTCTTCCCGGCCACCAGGGAGCCCATCGCCAGCGCCATTTTCAGTTTCTTCGTGCGTCCCAGAAGGTATCCGGCCCCTACGGCGAGGCCCAGTGCGGTGCGGTTCATCTCACGTCCCGTTGCCTGTGGTGTCGCCGGAGCGCAGGGCGATCTCCAGCCGGTCGAGCAGTTCGTCCTCGCGTCGGTCGAACTCCTCCTCGGTGATCTCGCCCGCCTCCAGCTGCTCCTCGAGGCGGGCGAGCTCGGCCCTCACGGTGGCTGGGTCGTAGTAGATCCGTTCCGCCTCGCGGAGCACCTGTCGGATGGCCCACGCGCTGCCGCGCACGGGCGCGAAGGGCAGCATCAGCACTTCGCCGATCAGTCCCACGGTGTTCTCCTTCCGCTCGGGCCGGACGCGCTACTGCGCGCCGGTGTCCGCGCCCGCCGTGGTACCCGCGGGCTGGGCAGGGCCGGACTCGACGAAGCTGTACGGCGGCAGGGGGCCGTTGACGCGGAGGTCGAGGTGCGGGTTGTTCTCGCGGAGCCGCTCGGCCACGGCCAGGAAGTCCTCGGCCGTGTCCCGGGCGACCAGGAACGAGACGTTCACCAGCCAGCCCGTGGACTCGGGGCCGACGCTGACGTCGGCGGCGGCCGGCGTCAGGAGACGCTGCACCTCGGCGGCGTCCTCGGCCTCCCGGGCCTTGACGGCGGCCGCGACCATCTCGCCGAGCCGGATCTTGTCGTCGTAACTCCCGCCGCCGGCCCGGCGGTTGGCTTCGGCGAGTTCGCGCATGTCCGGGTTCTCGGCCATCACGAGGTGCAGGACGGCATCCTCGACGTGCGTGGCCTTGATGTTGTACTCGACCTTGCCGTCCAGTTCCCGCAGCCGCTCCAGGTAGTGGTCGGCCCGCTCGCCGAGCACCTGGGTGACCGCGTCGTCGTCGTCGGCGACGCTGCCGAAGCGCATGGGCAGGATGCAGCCGGCCGCGCCGGACTCGGCGAGCACGTTCTGGTGCGCGAGCAGGTCCCGGCGCTTGGGGCGCAGGTCCTCGGGGGCGTCGCTGACCACGGCGGCCAGCTCCCCGGCCGTGAGCACCCGTACCGGCCGGGGCGGCTCCCCCACGCCGGTCATGCCCTCGGGCAGGGCCGGATGCGCGCGGTTGGTGATCCCGTAGACGTACGTGCTCACTCCTGTTCCTCCTTACGGCGCGCCGGAGCCTTGCGGGGCCGCGGCCGGGACTCGCCCTCCGCTTCCTCACGGGCCTGGTTGAAGGCGTCGGAAATGGTCTGCGCGGCGCCGGACAGCGCACCCTTGGACTTGCCGCGGGCGCCGGACTCGGTGACCTCGCCGACGAGCTCGGGCAGTCCGGGGGCCTTGTGCGGACCGGCCTCCAGGTCGAGGCGGTTGCAGGCCTCGGCGAAGCGCAGATACGTGTCGACGCTGGCCACGACGACCCGCACGTCGATCTTCAGGATCTCGATCCCGACCAGGGAGACACGCACGAACGCGTCGATCACGAGTCCCCTGTCGAGGACCAGTTCAAGCACGTCGTAAAGGCCGCTGGTGCCGCCTCCGCCTCCGGTCTGCTGTGCCGGAACAACAGTCATGCCGGCGATTCCTCCTCCTGAGTAGTCGGTACGCGGTGGGCCCTGGACGCGCCGGCCTAGCGGCCGCGCGGGTCGGCCCTTCCGCGTTCGTAGCGGCGGACGCGCCGGTACCCGGCGAGCTGTCCGTCCTGGTCGAGGTCGACCTGGTAGCTCGCCATCAGGCTCATCGTGTCGGGTACCCGCGCCAGTTCCAGGACCTCGACCTCCAGCGACCAGCCGTCCTCCGTCTGCTCGAACGAGGACACCGACTCCGGCGAGAGGCCGGTCAGTTCGGCGAGCTGGGCGCGCGCCTGGCGCAGCACCTCCATGGGCGTCGGACGCTGGTCGTCCGCCGTGTGCTCTGTGTTGCTGTGAGAGTCGTGAGAGTCATGTGACTCACGTGAACTCTGTGACTGGGGTGTGTTTTTCGTGTTCGACATGGCCACCTCTCCCCTGCGTGTGGCCGCCACATCCCTGGCCAAACCTCTGCAGGCCCTCGCCTGTCCTCGTTCGGCCGTCAGGCCTGGCCGGAGGGGGTACGTGTATTAGCCATCCAGCGCCGCGAGACGGCGGCGGGCGGGCTCCAGGGACCGGCCGCGGCCCGGCAGACCGGCCCAGGGGTTCGTGTGCGCCTGGTCCACGGCGTCCGCGATCGTCCAGTGGCGGGCGTCGATGCCGGGATCGTCCACCTGTTCCCAGGCTAGGGGCACCGCGACGGGCGCGCCCGGCAGGGACCGGACGCTGTAGGGGGCGACAGCGGTCTGCGCGTAGGCGTTGCGCTGCACGTCGAGGTAGAGACGGTCGCCACGGTCCCGCTTGCGGGTGGCGGTGGTGAGCCGGTCCGGATGCCGGCACTCGGCCAGCCGTGCCACGCCATGGGCGAACCGGCGCACCTCGTCGAAGTCGTGGCGTGCGTTCAGCGGGACCACGAGATGGAGGCCGCGCGAGCCGGTGGTCATGGCCGCGGCGGGCAGCCCCAGCTCCTCCAGCAGCTCCCTGAGCCAACCGGCCGCCTCGCGCACCCGCGCGAAGCTGTCGCCGGGAGGGTCGAGGTCGAAGACGAGCCGGTCGGGGTGGTCCGGGCCGGCGGCGCGGTCGGTGCGGGAGAGCCAGCGGTGCAGCGTGAGGCAGGCCTGGTCGGCGAGGTGGACGAGGGTGGCGGTGTCGTCGCACACGGCATGCGTGACCGTGCCGCCCTCCTTGGGGACCTCGGCGCGGGTGATCCAGTCCGGATAGTGCTCGGGAACGTTCTTCTGCATGAAGCGCTGCCCGTCGAGCCCGTCCGGATACCGCTCCAGCATCAGCGGACGGCCCCTCAGGTGCGGCAGCATGTACGGCGCGACGGACCGGTAGTAGTCGGCGAGGTCGCCCTTGGTGTACTCCGCGGCGCCGGCGCCGCCCGGGAAGAGCACCTTCCCGGGCCGCCGGACCGGCACCGTGCGGCGGCCCGCCCGTACGCTCCGGGCGTCCGCTTCGGTCATCGCACGACCGCCTCCTCCACCAGCAGCCTGGCGGCCGCCGCGATGCCCACGGCGTCGATGCCGGCCGCGTGCAGCTGCTCGTCGGGCGCGGCCGAGCCCGGCATGGTGCGCACCGCGAGCCGGACCAGCCGGGGCACGGGCCGGCCGTCGGCGAAGGCCTCCGCGACGGCGTCGCCGAGGCCGCCCTCGGCGCGGTGGTCCTCCACGGTGAGCAGACAGCCGGTCTCCTCCGCGGCCCGCTGCAGGGTCGCCGCGTCGACGGGCTTGACGCTGTACAGGTCGATCACCCGTACCGGGATGCCGTCCGCGGCGAGCCGGTCCGCCGCGGCGAGCGCCTCGGGCACGGTGACCCCGGCCGCGACGACCGTCAGCCGGTCCTCCTCACTGGAGCGGAGCGTCTTGCTGCCGCCCACCGGGAACTCCTCGTCGGGGCCGTAGATCACCGGGGTCTTGCCGCGCGAGGTGCGCAGATAGCGGATGCCGTCGAGGCCGGCCATGGCCGCGACCAGCCGGGCGGTCTGGTTGGCGTCGCACGGGTACAGCACGGTCGAGCCGTACACGGACCGGAACATCGCCAGGTCCTCCAGGCCCATCTGGGAGGGCCCGTCCTGGCCGATCGCGACACCGGCGTGCGAGCCGACCAGGTTGATGCCGGAGCCGCTGATGGACGCCATGCGCACGAAGTCGTGGGCGCGGGTGAGGAAGGCGGCGAACGTCGAGGCGTACGGCAGCCAGCCCCGGGTGGCCATGCCGACGGCCGCGGCGACCAGCTGCTGTTCGGCGATGTAGCACTCGAAGAACCGGTCGGGGTGGGCCTTGGCGAACTCCTCGGTGCGGGTGGAGTCGCCGACCTCGCCGTCCAGGGCGACGACGTCGCCGCGCGCGCTGCCGAGCGCCGTGAGGGCCGCCCCGAAGGCGTCCCGGGTCGCGACCTCGTCGCCCTTGTCGTAGCGCGGCAGTTGCAGCACCTCGGTGGTCAGGTCGCGCAGCGCGGCGGCTGCCTGCGGTTCGCCGACCCGGACGTGCAGGTCGCGCGGTCCGCCGAGCTCGGCGACGGCCTCCTCGGCGTCCGGGAGCGGCTTTCCGTGATGGCCCTCCAGGTCCTCGACGGCGGCGACGCCCTTGCCCTTGAGGGTGCGGGCGAGGATCGCCACGGGCTGCCCGGCGGTGGACAGCGCCTCGCCGTAGGCCCGGTCGATCGTGTCGACGTCGTGGCCGTCGATCTCGACGGTGTGCCAGCCGAAGGCCTGGAAGCGGCGGGCGTAGGCGTCCAGGTCGTGACCGTGCCGGGTGGGGCCGCGCTGGCCCAGCCGGTTGACGTCCACGATCGCGACCAGGTTGTCCAGGTGCTCGTGTCCGGCGTGTTCAGCGGCCTCCCACACCGAGCCCTCCGCCAGCTCGCTGTCGCCGCACAGCACCCACACCCGGTACCCGGTGCGCTCCAGGCGCTTGCCGGCGAGCGCGATGCCGACCCCGACCGGCAGGCCCTGGCCGAGGGATCCGGTGGCCGTCTCCACCCAGGGCAGCCGCCGGGGTGTCGGATGCCCCTCCAGCCGGCTGCCCAGCTTGCGGAAGGTGAGCAGCTCGCCGTCCTCGATGGCCCCGGCCGCCTTGTACGCGGCGTACAGCAGGGGCGTGGCGTGTCCCTTGGACAGCACGAAGCGGTCGTTGGCGGGATGTTCGGGGCGTTCGAAGTCGTAGCGCAGATGGTGGGCGAGCAGCACGGCCACCAGATCGGCGGCGGACATCGAGGACGTGGGGTGCCCGGATCCCGCGGCGGCGGACGCCCGCACGCTGTCCACGCGCAACTGCTGTCCCAGCTCGGCGAGTTCGGCGGTGTTCATGAGTCTCCTTGCGGTGAGTCGAGAGGTACGGCCCGCGGGTCACCCGGCGGCGGGGTCCGGGGGGTCGGTGCGCTTGACCGGGCCGGGGGCGGGGTGGTCCGGGGAGTCCGTGCGCCGGACCGGGCCGGGGGCGGGGTGGTCCCCGCGCCCGGCGGCCGGCGGTTCGCCGTCGGGTCCCGCTCCGTCGGCCCGCACCGCTTCTTCGGCCCGCTCCGGTCCCGCCGCCTGTTCCGCCTGATCCGCTTCTTCCGTCCGCTCCGGTCCCTGCGCCTGCCCCGGCTGTTCCGGCTGTTCCGCGCGCTCCGGCTCCCGCGCCCGTTCCCGGCCGTCCGGCGGTTTCGGTCCGCCCGCCCCCTCCGGCCCGCCCGGGACGCGTGCCAGCTCCGGGGAGGCCGTGTCCAGGGGCACCGACCAGGACCGTACGAGGCCCAACTGGACGCCCTGGCGCGGCAGTACGGCGTCCAGCAGCCAGTCGGCGGCCACCCGGACGCGGTTGCCGGGCAGCGCCGCCAGGTGGTAGCCGCGGGTGACCGCACCGGCCGCCGGTCCGGACAGCGGGACGCCGAACGGGTTGGCGGCGGCCCGCACCCCGCCGAGGTCGACCGCGAACCCCAGGTCGCGATGGCGGTACGCCCGCCGGCGCCGGCCGAGGCCCAGCGAGGCGGCCACGTTCTCCCCGGCCACCCGGCCCTGCCGCCACGCATGCTGGGCCGTCATCGGTGTGAAGGACCCCGGCCGCTCCAGGTCCGGTACGGCGGCCGCGTCGCCGCAGCCGAACACGTCCGGCCGGCCCGGCACCTGCAGATACGGGTCGACGAGCAGCCGGCCCCGCTCCAGCGGCTGCCCGACCGCCGCCACCAGCGGATCGGGCCGCACCCCGACACACCACACCAGCGTCCGGGTGGCCACGAACTCGCCGTCGGTGAGCAGCACCCCGTCGTGCGTGGCCTCCTTCACCGACGTGCCCATCCGCACGTCCACCCCGCGGGCGCGCAGCACCCGGTCGGCCGTGCGGGACAGCCGCCGGTCCAGCTCGGGCAGCACGCGTTCCGCGACGTCCAGCAGGATCCAGCGGGGCCGTACCCCGCCGGGCAGCGCGTGCCGGCGGGCCAGCCGGTCGGTGAGCAGCTGCATCTGCGCGGCCACCTCGGTACCGGTGTAGCCGGCGCCGACCACGACGAAGGTGCAGCGGGCCGCGCCGGCCTTCGGGTCGTCCTCGGTGGCGGCGAGCTCCACCTGCCGGGTCACGTGGTCGCGCAGGTAGAGCGCCTCGGGCAGCCCGCGGAAGCCGTGCGCGTGCTCGGCGACCCCGGGGACGGGCAGCAGCTTGTTGACGCTGCCGACGCTCAGCACCAGCCGGTCGTAGCCGAGGGTGCCGATGCCGCCCTCGGGGTCGGAGTAGTGGACCGTACGGCCGTCGAGGTCGACGTGGTCCGCCTCGCCGAGCACCATCCGCACCCCGTGCAGGGTGCCCGGCAGCGACACGGTGACCCGGCGGGCCTCCAGGATGCCGGCGGCGACCTGGGGCAGCAGTGGCAGATACAGGAAGTAGTCGGTGGGGTTCAGCAAGGTGACGTCGGCCCGGTGCCGGGTCAGCCGGGCCAGCGTGCGGGCAGCCCGGTACCCGGCGAAACCGGCGCCGACGATCACGACGTGAGGTCGGCTCACGGTGCGCCTCCGGCGGTGTGGCTCGTCCGAGGTTTTCCGCGTAACCGAGGCCGGGGCACCCAAACGCCGGGCGGGTCACCCGTACGCCGGTCGGAGCACCCGAACGCCGCGCCGCACCCGCGGCGTTTCGCCCGCCCGGCACCGGTTACCCGGCCCGGGACCGGATCCCACGGCATTCCCGGATCGCCCGGCATTCCCGGATCACCCGGCATCGGCGTCGCCCGCGCGGAGGTTCTCCCATGCCCGAGTACGGCTATTTCCTGGCGAGCGAGGAGCACGACCCCGCCGCGCTCGTCGAGCAGGCCCGGATGGCCGAGCAGGCCGGCTTCCGGGCGCTGTGGATCTCCGACCACTTCCACCCGTGGAACGACGCGCAGGGGCAGAGCCCGTTCGTGTGGTCGGTGATCGGCGCCCTGTCGGAGGCGGTGTCGCTGCCCGTCGAGACGGCGGTGACCTGTCCGACCGTGCGGCTGCACCCGGCGGTGACGGCGCAGGCCGCGGCCACCAGCGCGGTGCTGACCGAGGGCCGTTTCCGGCTCGGCGTCGGCACGGGTGAGGCGCTCAACGAGCACATCCTCGGCGACCGCTGGCCCCCGCTGCACGTCCGCCTGGAGATGCTGGAGGAGGCCATCCAGGTGATGCGCCGGCTGTTCACCGGGGAGGAGGTCAACCACCACGGCACGCACTACACCGTGGAGAACGCCCGCCTCTACACCGTCCCCGAGGAGCCCGTCCCGATCGACATCTCCGGCTTCGGGCCGAAGGCGACGTCGCTCGCCGCCCGGGTGGGCGACGGGTACATCACGATGGCGCCGGAGGAGGAGATGGTCACGCAGTTCCGCAAAGGCGGGGGCGGGGCGAAGCCGGTCAGCGGCGGCACGAAGGTCTGTTACGGCACCGATCGCGAGGAGTGCGTCCGTACGGTGCGCTCCCTCTGGTACAACGAGCTGCTGCCCGGGGAGATGGGGCAGGTGCTGCCGTCGCCGCGGCACTTCGAGCAGCTGCGGGAGCTGGTCACGGAGGACATGGTCCGCGAGAAGGTCGTGTGCGGGGACGACGCCGACCAGCATGTGTCCACGCTCCGGGCGTTCGCGGACGCCGGGTTCGACCGGGTGTACGTGAACCAGATCGGGCCCGATCAGAGGGGGTTCTTCGACTTCTACCGGACGAAGGTGCTGCCGCGGCTCGGGTGACGTCGGAGCGTTGCCGGGTGCGGGTGCGTGGGGGCTTGTCGCGCAGTTCCCCGCGCCCCCATCGGTTGGTCGGCCCTCCGCTGGAACGCGCCCCAGCCTCAGGCCCTGTGGCCGGTGTCCGGGGGTTCCGGCGGCATCGGGGGATACGGCACGCCCAGGCCGCTCGGGGGGCCTGGCGGGGGTGTGCCGCCGATGACGTGGGCCGGCGGTGAGGGGTGGGCGTGCTTGGGGTGGGCCGCGCCGCGCAGGGCGTAGGCCAGCACTGCCATGATCGCCGCGGTGATCAGGGCGGCGCCCCAGGTGGGCAGGGCGGTCGCCAGTGCCAGGCCCACGGCGAGGGTGAGGGCCGCGCCCGCGTACAGGGCGGCGGCGCCGGACGCGGCGTAGAGCGTGGCGGTGCGGCGCTGCTTGCGGGTCTGCTCGCGCAGTTCGTCGCGTACCGTCTCGCGTGCCACCTGCGCCAGCTCGTCGACGAGTTGCTTGTCCAGATGTTCCAGGTGATCCAAACGGTCCATACCCTGCGGGTACCCGGCGGACACGGCGGGTAACGCGGGCGCCCTGCACGGCCCGGGCCGCCCCAACTAGGCTCGGGCGCATGGAGATTCTGGGCGCCTCGCTGCGCATCTGCGTCGACGACCTCGAGACCGCGATCCCCTTCTACGAGCGTCTGGCGGGCGGCAGAGCCCTGCGCTTCGAGCGCGGCGGGGTCCAGGTCGCCGCGATCGGCTCCTTCCTGCTGATGAGCGGGCCGGAGGCGGAGCTGGAGGTGCTGCGCAAGGTGGCGGCCACCATCGCCGTCGAGGACGTGGACGAGGCGCACCGGCTGCTGACCGGCCTCGGCGCCCGGATCATCGCGGGGCCGGTGCCGACTCCGGTGGGCCGGAACCTGATCGCGATGCATCCGGACGGCTCGGTGTTCGAGTACGTCGACCAGCGGGGCTGAGCCGGCCGGCACGCGAGCCGGTCAGCCGGTGCCGGGCCGCATCCGGAAGTCGTACCGGGCCGGGAGGGGTTCGTCGGTGAGCCGGGACCACAGGCGGCCGAGCGTCTCCTCGCCCTCCCGCAGGTCGGCGACCTCGAAGCCCGCGTCGAAGACCGCCCGCGCCTGTTCGGGCCGTCCCTCGGCGAGCAGCAGCCCGGCCTCCAGCAGGCGGAACCGGCCGCGCCGGCGGACGGCGGGCAGCAACCGGTCCCAGACGGCGCGGGCGTCCGCCGTGCGCCCTACCCGGAGCAGTGCCGGGATGGTTTCCCGGCCGAGCGCGGCCATGGCGGCGGTCCAGGTCTCGCCGTCGTCGCGCCGCTCGCGGCACAGGTCGTCGAAGGCGTCCGCGTACCGTTCGGCGGCCCGTTCGTGGTGGCCGGACTCCTGGTCGGCCACGGCCAGGCAGCGCAGCGACGGCCACAGGGACGGGGCGAGTTCGAGGGCGCGTTCCCAGCTGCGGACGGCCTGGGCGCGGTCGCCGGCGTGCCACTGGGCGACGCCGAGGTGGTACTCGGTGTGCGGGGTGGCGGGCGCGGTCTCCAGCATGTCCCGCCAGTGCGGGGCGACGAGGGTCTCGCCGGGCGGCCGTACCCGGCGCGGCTCGGGCAGGGAGCCGGTGCGCAGCAGTTCCCGCCAGGGCGCCTGTGCCTCGCCGAGGGTGGACTCGGGGAACGGGGTGCCGGGCAGTTTCCAGTCGGCGCGCAGCACTTCGAGCGCGCCCCAGCCGGAACCGGCGGCCAGGATCTCGCCGGGTTCGGTGTCGGCGCAGGGCAGCCAGGCCGCGTACGCCTCCTCGACGCGGGCGCGTGGCAGGGCGGACTCCAGGCGTTCCTCGGCGCCCTGGACGGCCCGGGTCCACTCCCCCTCGGGCGGTGCGTCGAGCGGGCCGTACGCCTCCAGCCAGGACACCTCGCTCTCGGCTTCCAGCCGGACGTGTTCCAGCTGGGTGCGGGCGAGCCCGGCCTGGATCTCGCAGTAGCCGCCGGTGCCGGGTTCGGTCAGCCACTCCTGCCAGCGCCGGCCGCCGGGCAGATGGCCCCAGGCGAAGAGCTTGCGGCCGCGCAGGGTGTCGGTGGAGGTCTGCACCAGCCCGTGGCCGCCGGCGTCCAGCGCGGCGATCCAGCGGCGGCGGCCGTCCGGCACCTCGTAGAAGTAGTCGGCGGCGTAAGGGCTGTTGAGGGGGCGGGTACGGTCCACGCCGTCGTACGAGGGCACCGGCACCCGGCGCAGCCGGCGCTCGTAGCCGAAGTGCCAGGCCTCCTCGGCGGGGGCCAGGACGCGGACCTCCTCCGGCACCGCGATGTTGGACCACCAGTACGCCGGCACCGGGCGCTCGTGCGGGTTGCGGACGCGGACGCCGACGTAGAGGAAGTCGGAGCCGTCGGGGAGCCACAGGTCGACCTGGAAGGGCAGGTCGCGCAGCCGCTCCCACTCCCACAGGCGCAGCATGTCGCCGCCGTCCGGGGCGGGGACGCGGGCGGCGTGCAGGGGTGCGCAGGAGAGCGTGGTGTGGCCGGTGGCGCCGATGTTCCATTCGATGCCGCCGGAGTACCAGGCGCCGTTGAGGGCGAAGTCGGCGGGCTGGAACACCGGGTTGCGGTAGAGGAGTTCGCGTCCGGTCGGCAGGTGGAGCAGGGAGGCGACACGGCCGCCCAGGCCGGGCAGCACGGTGGCGCGCAGCCGGTCGTTCTCGATCACCAGCGCGTCGAGGGCGCGGGGCGCGCGGGTTCTGTCGTAACCGTCGCGGACGCGGACCGGCAGCAGGCTGCGCAGCGGCTCGTACCCGAGCTGGCGGGCCATGTCCCTGGGCAGGCCGTCCCGGTCGCGGTCGTCGATGCGGTGGACCTCGTCCAGCGGGCGCAGTGGCGGCAGGGGGTTGTCGGGGCCCAACTGCGCGGCGGGCAGCGTCAGTACCTCACGTCGGATCCTCGTCACGATCACCATGGAACCCGGGGTGGGCCCGGTCGGCCAGGGGACGTGCCGGTCAGGATTGCGCAAAGCCGCGGGAATCGGGCCCGTCGCGGGCCGGTTTCAGTCGCGCATCTCGGCGGTGAGCGCCCAGCGTTCGTGGTCGCGCCAGGCACCGTCGATGTAGAGCATGGCCGGGGAGAACCCCTCCAGCCGGAAGCCCGCGCCGCGCGCCATCGCGACCGAGGCGGTGTTGTCGGGCTGCACGTTGATCTCCAGCCGGTGCAGCCCGAGCGGGCCGAAGGCGTACCCGATGACCAGGTCGAGGCCCTCGCGCATCAGACCGCGCCCGGCGGCGTGCGCGAAGGCCCCGTAGCCGAGGGCACCGCACTGGAAGCCGCCGCGCACGATGTTGTTGATGTTGATGAACCCGGCGATGTCCCCGCTGTCCTTCTCGCACACCAGGAAGCCGGCCTTGGTCGGGTCCTCGATCAGCGCGCCCGCGTAGGCGGCGTAGGCCTCGTCGCTGTCCGGTGGGAACAGCCACGGCCGGTGCAGGTCCTTGCTCTCGCGGGCCCGCGCGGTGAACTCGGGCCCGTCTTCGAGGGTGAAGTGACGGATGGCCACGCGGGGGCCCTCGGCGAGGTAGTGGGGTGCGGTGTGCGGCATCGGGCCAGCGTACGGCGTGCCCGCCCGCGCCGTCGCCGGAAAAACCCTCCGCGCATCCGTCCGGACCGGCTCCCGCGCTCCGTGCGGGCCGGCTCCCGCGCTCCGTGCGGACCGGCTCCCGCGCTCCGTCCGGAACGGCTCCCGGAGCCGGCCGGAACGGTCAGCCGCCGGCGACCGGCAGCCGCAGCACCCCGGTGTCTCCGGGCGCGCTGACCACGGTCACCGGCTTGATCCCACGGTTGCCGAAGTAGGCGTCGTCGCTCGCCGCGATCACGAACCGCAGCCGGTGCCCGGGCGCGTACCGGTGCACGATGCCCGGCAGGGTCACGGTGAAGTGCTGGGTGACGTCCGGGACCCGGACCGGTGCGACCAGCCGGTGGACGAGTGTCTGCGTGCCGTCGGGCGCGACGTCGTACAGCTTGGCGAACAGCACCAGCCTGTCGGCGGCGTTCCCGGAGTCCTGGGTGCGTTCGGCCGTCGGGGAGACGACCTTCAGGGTGATCTGCGGGGCGCCGACCACGTCGAGGTTCCTGGTGAGGGGCGCGCCGGTCCAGGCGAGGCAGGTGCCCGAGGCGTCGTACGGCGCCGGGTCGGGCAGGCCGGTGGCACCGGCCAGGGAGCTCTCCGAGTGGCTCGTCGGGACGAGCGCGTTGGTGTAGCCGCGGCTGCCGCGGGCCACCTCGGCGCGGCCGGCCACGAGTGTGCCGTCCCCGGAGAGGTAGAGGGTGCGGCTGGGGGCGGGCACCCGGTCGGCGGTGGCGTAGGTGTGTGCGGGGTCGGTGATCCAGTCCCGGTAGTAGGCGAAGGCGGGGCCCGTGCCGGTGCTCCGGTCCTTCTTCAGGTAGCGGTCGTACCAGGCGAGGATGCGCCGGCCGACGTAGCTGGTCTCCAGGTTGCCCTGGACCAGGTCGAGTTCACCGGCGGCGGGGTCGCTCATGCCGCCGCTGTGGCCCCAGGACTGCCAGATCAGCGCGGTGGGGGTGCCCTGGGCGTGGAGCGTGCGGTAACTGGCCGTCGCCTCGTTGAGGTTGAACAGGGTGTCGGCCTGGCCCTGGATCAGCAGGGTGGGTGCCCGCACGCGGGAGAGGTAGCTCGCCGGGGAGACGCTGCGGGCGTAGGCGAGCAGCCGGGCGGTGCGGTCGGGCGGGTAGCTGCCGGAGTCGAGGGTGCGCACGGTGGCGCAGGCGTCGGAGACGAAGTGCAGGCAGGCCGGCGAGTTGATCCGGGACGGGTCGAGGCTCGGGGTGGTCAGCGGCCGGCTCTCGCCGATCAGGTAGAAGCCGTTGGTCCACTGCCACTTGAAGGCGCCGGGCACGTCGTGGGCGCCGACGGCGTTGTTCGGGTCGAGGGAGTAGGCGAGGTCGTTCCAGGTGATGAGCGGGACGAGGGCGTCGACGCGGTGGTCGACGGAGGCGGTGGCGAGCTGGATCGCGCCGCCGTAGGAGCCGCCGATCATGCCGACGCGCGGGTCCCCGGGGGCGTCGAGGGTGACGTAGTCGGCGCGGGTTCCGTCGTCGGCGGCCCGCTTCCCGCCGAGGAAGTCGACCAGCCCGGAGGCGGCCCGGGCGTCGATGCCGGGGTCGTCGAGGGAGATCAGGCAGCCGCTGCGGCCGAAGCCCAGGCCGGAGTAGACGAGGGAGACGTAACCGCGTTCGGCGAAGGCCTTGCCGATGGCGTCGGTGGAGCCGTCGGACTTGCTGCCGCCGAAGCCGTTGGTGGCGAGCACGGCGGGCGCGGGGTGCGCGTGGTCCACGCCGGCGGGCCGGTACAGGTCGGCGTCGACGGCGCACCTGCGGTCGCCCGCCCGCACGGTGAAGGTCAGCGGGGTGACGGTGTACCGGCCGCTCGCGTGAGCCGGGCCGGCGGTGAGCGTGAGGGGCGCGGTGAGGGCCGCGCCGAGGAGGGCGGCGAGGGCGGCACGGGATCGGGACGCGCGGCGGGGCGCCGGTCGGGGCACACGTCGGGGCACGGGATCCTCCACACTGAGGCACGCGGAAACCGGCCAGGAGGTACTGGCCGGTAGCATGCTGTGACACGTGTCAGATCCTGGTCAATCCGTGTGCGCGTGCATTCTTGACGGAGATTCAGTGCGCGGCGTCAACGCAGCGCGGGCTCGTCCACCGTAAGGGTGCCCGTCCGCGCGTCGAGTTCGGCCGTCACCCCGAACGGCACGGTCACCGCGTCGTCGCAGTGCCCGAATCCCAGCTCCTCCACGACCGGTACCCCGAGTCCGCCGAGCCGGTCGGCGAGGACCGGGCGCAGTTCCTCGTCACGGCCGCAGTCGCGCCAGGAGCCGAGCCCGATCCCGGCGACCCCGTCGAGCCAGCCGGAGCGCGCCAACTGCGTCAGCAACCGGTCGACGCGGTACGGCGCTTCGCCCACGTCCTCCAGGAGCAGCAGCCCGCCCCGCGCGCCGGTCCGGGCGAACGGGGTGCCGAGGTCGCTGGCCAGCAGGCTGAGACAGCCGCCCAGCGTGACTCCCCGGGCCCGGCCGGGCGCCAGCGCGGTCCCGGCCGAGGCCAGGGTCCGGACACTCTCCGGAGCGAAGAGGGTGGCACGCAGATGCTCCTGTGCGCGGGCGCTCTTGATGAAGTCGACCCCGGCGGCGGCCGGTCCGTACAGGCTGACCAGGCCCAGCCGGGTGGCGAACGCCTGGTGCAGGACGGTGACGTCGCTGAAGCCGACGAACACCTTGGGCCCGGCCGCGCGCATCGCCTCCCAGTCGAGCAGGCCGACCATGCGCTGGGCGCCGTAGCCGCCACGGGCGCACAGCACCGCCGCCACGGACGGGTCGCACCAGGCCCGCTGCAGGTCGGCCGCGCGGTCGGCGTCGCTGCCCGCGAGGTACCCCAGCTCACCGTCCCTGTCGAGCACATGGGGGGCCACGACCGGGTCCAGGTCCCAGCCGCGCAGCACGTCGAGCCCCGCCTGGAGCCGTTCCTCGGGCACCGGACCGCTGGGGGCGACGACGGCCACGCGGGCGCCCGGGGCCAGCCGCTCGGGGCGCGTGAGCGGGATCATGTGCGCAGCTCCAGCCTCGGGACGTCCGGCACGTCCAGCTTGAACACCTGGGCGTACAGGGACAGTTCGGCCTGCAGGGCGCGCACCATGGTCTCCGCCCGCCGGAAACCGTGCCCCTCTCCCTCGAAGGTGAGGTAGGCGTGCGGCACGTCCCGGCCGGCGATCCGGGCGAGGAAGCGTTCGCACTGGGCGGGCGGGCAGATCACGTCGTCCAGGCCCTGCAGGAGCAGGAACGGCGCGGTGAGCCGGTCGGCGTGGGTGCTCGGCGAGCGCTCGGTGTACCGGGCGGGCACCTCGGCGAGCGGGCCGACGAGCGACTCCAGGTAGCGGGACTCGAAGTCGTGGGTCTCCCCCGGCCCCCAGGTGGCCAGGTCCAGCACCGGGTAGCGGATGGTGCCGCAGGCGTAGACGTCGGTGGTGGTCAGGGAGGCGGCGGTGGTCCAGCCGCCCGCGCTGCCGCCCCGGATCGCGAGCCGGGCCGGATCGGCGGTGCCCTCGTCGGCGAGGGCGCGGGCGACGGCCGCGCAGTCCTCGACGTCGACCACGCCCCACTGCTCGCGCAGCCGCTCGCGGTAGGCCCGGCCGTATCCGGTGGAGCCGCCGTAGTTCACCTCCGCGACGCCGATGCCGCGCGAGGTGAAGTAGGCGATCTCCAGGTCCAGGACGAGCGGCGCCCGGCTCGTGGGGCCGCCGTGCGCCCAGATGACGTACGGCGGCGACTCACCGTCGGGGGCGGTGCGTCCGGGGTGGTGCGGCGGGTAGAGGTGGGCGTGCACCTCGCGGCCGTCCGGGCCGGTGAAGACGCGGATCCGCGGCTCCGGGTAGTACGCCGGGTCGACGGCGTCCCGGTGCCGGGCCCCGATCACGCGGGCCCGCCCGGTGGCGGTGTCCAGTTCGACCACCTCGGGCCCGGTGCGCGGGCCGGCGCCGACCGCGGCCACCCGGGCGCCGTGCGCCGCGAGGGTGGCGCCGAACTCGGTCCACGGTCCCGCGGCGTCGACGGTCTCCCCGGATTCCGGATCCAGGATCCCGAGTACGGTCGACCCGCGACCGTGCACGACCGCGACCAGGCCGTTGTCCAGCGGCGCGAACCAGCGCAGCCCCGGCTTCCACAGCGGGCCGGCGAACTCCTCCTCGCGCGGGCACAGCGGGACGCCGTCCCGGTAGAGATTCCACCAGCCGCTGCGGTCGCTCGCATACAGCAGACGGTTGTCCGCGGACCAGCCGGCCTGTGCGATCGCCTCGCCGGGCCCGCCGGCCACCGTGCGGACGGAACGCAGGAGGCCGTCGGCACCGATCTCGCCGGCCAGCAGTTCCGTGCCGTCCCAGGGCATGCGCGGATGGTCCCAGGCGAGCCAGGCCGCGCGCCGGCCGTCCGGGGAGACCCGGGGACCGGTGACGAACCGGTGGCGGTCGTCGGTGAGTTCGCGCACGGCCAAGCGGTCCCCGGCGGCGGATCCGTCCAGCGGTACGGCCGCCAGGACCCGGCGCACGTCCGAGGGGCCGTCCCCGGTGAACTCCTCCAGCACGCACCACACCTCGCCGCGCGCGAGGTCCAGGTGCGGGTCGGCCCAGCGCAGTCCGGCGCCCACCGGGGACACGGGGGTCAGCGGGCGCGGCTCGCCGCCGGGCTCGTACCGGTACAGCCGCTGGTCGGCGAAGTGCGTGAACACGACGACCGGTGTGCCGTCGTGCAGGCCGCCGGTCCAGGGCCGGCCGCCGTACTCCACCACCCGGTTGCGCACGTCCCAGGGCGCGGGCAGCACCTCCTGTTCCGTGCCCTCGGCCGTGCGCCGTACCAGCGCCCGGCGGCCGCCCTCGGCCGGCCGGGGCTCGGTCCACCAGACCTCGTCCCCGACGAAGCCCACCCACTCCGGCTGCCCGTCGTGCGCGGCGGCCAGGGCCGCGTCGATGGGGGACGGCCATGATCCGTACGGCGTCTTGAGCACCCTCTCCCCCATCCCCTAGGCCGTGCGCAGGAAGCGGTCGAGCACGCGGACCCCGAAGTGCAGTGCCTCGATGGGCACCCGCTCGTCCACGCCGTGGAACAGCGCCTGGTAGTCGAGGCCCTCGGGCAGCTTCAGCGGGGCGAACCCGTAGCCGGTGATGCCGAGCCGGGAGAACTGCTTGGCGTCCGTGCCGCCGGACATGCAGTACGGCACCACATGCCCTTCGGGCGCGAACTCCTCGACCGCGGCCCGCATCTTCGCGAACGTCGGCGCGTCCACCGGCGCCTGCAGGGCCACCTCGCGGTGCGCGAACTCCCAGCTCACGTCGGGGCCGGTCAGGTGGTCGAGGGTCGCGGTGAACTCCTCCTCCGTGCCCGGCAGATACCGCCCGTCGACGTAGGCGACCGCTTCCCCGGGGATCACGTTCAGCTTGTAACCGGCGTCCAGCATGGTCGGGTTGGCGCTGTTGCGGACGGTCGCCTCGACCAGCGCCGCCGCCGGGCCGAGCTTCTCCAGCAGCCGGTCCACGTCCCGGAAGTCGGGCTCGATGCCGTACACGGCGGCGAGTTCGGTGAGCGCGGCCCGCACGGTCGGGGTGAGCCTCAGCGGCCACTCGTGCTCGCCGATGCGGGTGACGGCGGCGGCGAGCCGGGTCACCGCGTTCTCCTGGTTCACCTTGGAGCCGTGCCCGGCCCGGCCGCGCGCGGTGAGCTTCAGCCAGCCGGTGCCCCGCTCCCCCGCCGCGATGGGGTAGAGCTGCCGGCCGGCGCCGTCGTGGAAGGTGAAGGCGCCGGACTCGCTGACGCCCTCGGTGCAGCCCTCGAACAGTCCGGGATGCTCGTCGGCGAGGAACCCGGAGCCGTCCTCGGCGCTGGCCTCCTCGTCGGCGGTGAACGCGAGGACGATGTCCCGGCGCGGCCGTACGCCTTCGCGGGCCCAGGCGCGGACGACCGCGAGGATCATCGCGTCCATGTTCTTCATGTCGACGGCGCCCCGCCCCCACACCACCCCGTCGCGGATCTCGCCGGAGAACGGGTGCACGCTCCAGTCGGCGGCCTGAGCGGGCACCACGTCGAGGTGCCCGTGCACCAGCAGCGCGTCGGCGGACGGGTCGGTGCCCTCGATCCGCGCGACGAGGTTGGTGCGTCCCGGTGTCCGCTCCAGCAGCACCGGTTCCAGCCCGGCTCCGGCCAGCCGTTCGGCCGCGTACTCCGCCGCGGGACGCTCACGGCAGTCCCCGCCGCCCCGGTTGGTGGTGTCGACGCGGATCAGCCCGGAGGTGAACTCCACCACTTCGTCGAGGGCCTGCCGGTCAGCCATACTGCTCCTCCACGGCGGCCGAGACGATCGTGGTGACCGCCTTGAACGTCCTGATCCCCTCGTACATCGTGGCGCTGGTGTACGCCACCTTCCGCTCCCCGGTCCGCGCGACCCCGGGCACCACGGTAGCGGCCATCGCCAGGTGCTCGGCGTCGAACTCCACGGCGACCGTGAACGGCCCGGCCTCCACGGGCCGGTGGCGCACCGCCAGCCGGGCGGCCTCCTTGGCGGCAGCGCGGATGTCGGCGGCCGTGCGCGCCGGGGTCCGGCACACGGCCGCGTACCGGGACACATGGTCCTTCACCGCGACCTTCAGGGCCTCCGGCGCGTACCCGAGCGCGTCCTCGCAGGCCACGTCGTCCCCGGTGACGAGGACGACGGGGACGCCGTACTCGGCGACGACATGCGCGTTGAGCAGCCCCTCGCTCGCGCGGACGTCGTTCAGCCACACCCCGGTGATCTGGTTGGCGAGGTAGGTGTGGGCGAGGACGCCCTCCATGCCGGCGCCCGCGTGGTAGCCGACGAACGCGATGCCGTCGACGTCGCCGTGCTGTACGCCCTCCACCATCGACAGCGCCTTGTGCCGCCCGGTGAGCATCTCGGCCCGCTCGTCGAGCCGCTCCAGCAGCAGGTTGCGCATGGTCCAGTGGGCCTCGTTGACAAGGACGTGCTCCGCCCCGCCGTCGAAGAAGCCCTCCACGGCGGCGTTCACATCCGAGGTGAACATCGACCGGCACCGCTCCCACTGCGGCGTCCCCGGCAGCACGTCGGCCGGCCAGGTGACGCCGGTGGCCCCCTCCATGTCCGCACTGATGAGGATCTTCATGCCGAGTCACGTTACGCGGCGAGCGAGCACCGGGCTACGGTCCGCGCCGCCGCGTAGTGTTCCGGCTTGAGACAACGCCCTACTCGTCGAGGAACTGATACGCCTCGCTCGCGGCCCGGATCACCACGGTGCCGTCGCGGACCTGCCACTCGCTCATGCCGTCGACCTCGTGACTGACGAGGAACAGGCCCCTGATCAGGTCCTCGTCCTCGTCGGAGGCCGGAATCCGCGCCACGTGCCGTAGCCGGTCCAGGAACCGGTCGACGGACTGGGCGCGCATCTGAGCCCCGAAGAAGACCCAGTTCACGAAGTTGTACTGCCGTGGCGGAAAGGCCCAGCCACCGCTGTACGTCCGGTCCGGATCGTCCTGTCCGACGATCTCTCTGACCTGGGCGAGCTGCCGGTCATCGCACTCCAGCCAACCCCTGACCGCAACGAGGACACCCACGGCGATCAGCCCCCGGCCGCTCCCGGAAGGAGTGGCCGGGGGCCCGCCCGTTCCCAACGGGCGTGGGGCCTATGCGCCGGCCAGGACGAACCAGCGGGCCGGCAGGTCGATGCGGGTGCCGTCGGCCAGGTCCTCGGTCTGCGGCAGGACCGTCTCGCCCTCGGCCAGGACCTTCAGCCCGGCCTCGCCGAGCAGACGCGGGATCTCCGTGTCGTCGGCGTCGGCCGGCTTGAGCCCGTGGTGGAAGACGCGCTGCAGCTTGGGCCCCGGGCCGCCCGCCTGGGTCGCGGCGCGCCGGAGCACGTCCCGGGAGCCGGAGGTCAGCTCGACGACGAACGCGCGGCCCTCGGTGCCGATGAGCGCGGCGACGGCGGCGGCGACCGCGGGCCGCGCCTCGGGTTCGCTCTGGTGGATGACGGCACGCATGTAGATGTTGACGTCGCCTAGGCGCTCGTGCAGGGCGCGTACGGCATCGGAGTCGGTGAGGTCGAGCTGCTGGAACTCCACGGTGCCGTCCGGTGTGGCGCGGCGGGCGTGCTCGACGGCGGCGTGCGAGAGGTCGACGCCGACGGCGCGGGCGAACCGGGTGGCGAGGTAGCGGGTCTGGGTGCCGTTGCCGCAGCCGAGGTCGACGATGGTGCGCGCCGGGTCCGCGTGGGGCAGGAGGAGAGCGGTGTGCGGTTCGGCGGACAGGGCGGGATCGCAGTCCCAGATCGCCTCCCCCGTTTCGTCGGAGGTCTCGCTCCAGTAACTCTCCCAGTTGCTGCGGTACTTGTCCGAGACGTTCATGCGCATCTCCCCACGGTTCGGTTCCGTGATCGGGATATCGCGAGGCCCCGCGGCGGGGCAAGGGGCTGAAGGCCACCTTCACTGGATGTACGGACCCCGGACAACCTGCGGGAGCGTGCAAGAAGGGCCCGCACGCCCCCTCGTCATCTCCTTCCGGCGAGAGCCTGTTCGAACCAGACGGTCTTACGGTGCCCGCTGGCGCTGGCGCCCCACTCCCGGGCCAGCCGGCTGACCACCCGCAGCCCGCGGCCCGACTCGTCGTAGGGGCCGGCGCCGAGCATCTCGGGCAGCCCCGGTTCGTCGTCGGTGACCTCGAACAGCAGGGCGTCGGTGCGGACCACGCGCAGTCCGACCGGCTCGCTCACGGCGTGCCGTACGGCGTTGGTGACCACCTCGCTGACCAGCAGCTCGGCCGTCTCCACGGCCTGCGGCAGACCCCATGCGAGCAGCCGCTCCCGGACCAGGCGGCGGGCCCGGCCCACCTCGCGCGGGTCGGCCTCGAGCCGCCACTCGGCGACGTGTTCGGCGGGGATGCCGTTGAGGCGGGCCATCAGCAGGGCGACGTCGTCCTTGCGGCCGCCGCGCGTGTTCAGGGCGCGGATGATGGTGTCGCAGGCGTCGTCCATGGAGGCGGCGGGGTGGGCGGCGGACTCGCAGAGCGCGGCGAGGCCCTCCCCGATGTCGGAGCCGCGCACCTCGACCAGGCCGTCGGTGCACAGCACCAGCCGGTCGCCGGGCGAGACCTTGACCCGGGTCGCCTCGAAGGGCACGCCGCCGACGCCTATGGGGGCGCCGGTGGGCAGGTCGAGGAGTTCGCTGCTGCCGTCCTCCGCGCGGACCAGCACGGGCGGGATGTGGCCGGCGTTGGCCAGGTGCAGTTCGCCGCGGATCGGGTCGTAGACGGCGTACAGACAGGTGGCGAGGTAGTTGTCGCCGAGCCGGCGGGCCAGGTCGTCGAGGTTGCGCAGCAGCTGGGCGGGCGGGGTCTCCATGGTGGCCATGGTCTGTACGGCGGTGCGCAACTGGCCCATCATCGCGGCCGAGTTGAGGCCGTGGCCCATGACGTCGCCGACCACGAGGGCGGTGCGCGAGCCGGGCAGTTTGATGGTGTCGAACCAGTCGCCGCCGATCCGTCCGAGCCGGGTGCCCGGCAGATAGCGGGTGGCGATGTCACAGCCGGCCATCCGCGGCGTGACCTGCGGGAGCATGCTGTCCTGCAGGGTGTCGGCGACGTTCTCCTGGTAGGTGTACATGCGGGCGTTGTCGAGCACGAGGCCGGCGCGGGCGGCGAGTTCGGCGCCGGTGGTGCGGTCCATGTCGTCGAAGCCGGGCCGGTCGGGGCGGCGCATCAGCACCATGAAGCCGAGGACGACGTTGCGCGCCTTGAGCGGGACGATCAGCAGGGAGCGTCCGCCGATGAGGGGCCTGAGGTCGCGTTTCTCGAACTCGCCGGAGATCCGCTCGGACAGCTCGTCGGTGACCCTGGGGATGAGCACCGGTTCCCCGGTGACCATGCACTTGTAGAACGGCGTGTGTTCCGGGAAGGCGAAGGACTCGCCGACCGGCACGGTGTCGTCCCAGCGCCCCGGTTCGTCGTTGTGCTCGACCCACACGCGGAACATCACGGTCTGCGCGTCCGGCGGGCCGTCCGGGAAGCCCTCGCCCGCGAGGACGGCCGCGCGCAGGTGGGTGCCGGCGAAGTCCGCGAACCGGGGTACGGCGGCGCTGGTGACCTCGCGGATGGTCTCGCCGAGGTCGAGGGAGGAGCCGATGGCGGAACTGACCTCGTTCAGGAACTCCAGCCGCTCGCGCACGGCGGCGTACTCGAGCTCCTGCTCGGCACCGGACGGGACCACGACCGGGGTGGTGCGCTGCTGGGGTACGACGGCCTCGGCGCGCCGGCGCCCGGCACGCCGGGGCACGCCCCAGTACGGGGTGACGGGCACCCGGTCGAACTGGCTGAACTCCAGGACCGGGTAGCCCAGTTCCAGCACCTGGGAGACGATGCGGCCGCTCAGGCCCGGGCCCATGTTGGGCAGGATCTCGGGCAGCCGGCGTTCGAGTTCCTCGGAGGCGGGCAGCTCGGTGTGGCGGGCGAAACCGGGCGAGATGCGTTCGGCGGTCTCGTCGTCATAGCCGCGTTCGTCGCGCAGCCGGGTGGCGTCGGCGGCGAGCACCAGCAGCCGGGACGGGCCGGGGCCGACCAGCGGATAGGCCCACCACAGGACGTCGAGCCGCTCGCCGTCGGCCTCCTGGCCGTGCGGGACGAGACGGGCGCGGCCCGCGGTGGCGTAGGCGGTGCGGCCGCCGAGGGAGGACTCGAGGTCGGGTCCGAGGCCGTCGTACCCCTCGTAGGCGTCCGGCATCGCGTCGCCGTGCAGGTCCTCGGGGAGGGCGCCCGAGACGGGCAGCAGGTCGGCCGCGGCACGGCCGACGGCTTCCTCCCTGCCCACGCCGAACAACCGGCGTGCGCCGCTGCTCCAGTGGGACACCAGGCCGTCGCGGTCGACGACGACCACGGCCAGCGGAATCCGGCCCGCCGCCGCGTCGCCGGCGCCGCGCCCGGGAGGTGTGTCCCGCTCGCTGCCACGGTCCATGGCCCAGGCCCTCTCTCCCCACGGCTGTACGCAAACGATCTGTGCCGCCCGCCACTACGGTACGGCGGCGGCCGGTCGCGATGTGTGGCAATCCTGGAATTGGTTTCACATGATCGCACCGGCGCGCGGCTCAGCGCCCTGCGGGCGCCCCCCGCTCAGTCCTCGTGCCCCAGCTGCAGGTCCCGTTCGGTGCGGCCGCCGCCGGCGACCTGCAGCACGGTGGCGACCGGCGGGTAACCGGCGGCGATGACGGTGTACTCGCCGGAGGAGAGGTCGACGAACCGGAACGTTCCGTCGGCGGTGGTGGTGAGGGTGTCGACGACGTTGCCGGCGGCGTCGAGGAGCGTCACCCGCGCGTCCTCCACGGGCCGGCCGCCGCTCGCCCGGACCGTGCCCCGCAGCACGGCGCCGCCCGCGAGTTCGACGTCCTGCCGGGTCTCCCGGGCGGCCTGCACGGTGACCGGGAGCGCGGCGGGGCGGAAGGCGGGGGCGCTGGCGGCGAGGGTGTACTCGCCGGCGACCAGTTCGGTGATGACGTAGCCGCCCTCGCGGCCGCTGCGGGTGGCGGCGACGACCTCGCCGTGCACATTGGTGAGGGTGACGGTGGCGTCGCGCACGGGGCTGCCGTCGGCGGTGAGCACGCTGCCGGCGAGGCGTCCGGCGCCGCCGAGGACCACGTCGAGTTCGACGGGCCGTTCGCCGACGGTGACCGAGACGGCCTGCGGCTGGTGGCCGCCGGCGGCGGCGATCAGCACGTACGACCCCGAGCCCGGCGTGCTGAGCGCGTACCGCCCGTCCTCACCGCTCGCGCCGCGCCCGACCTGCTGCCCGGCGACGTCGATGAGGGTGAGCGCCGCGCGGGGCACCACGGTGCCGTCGGGGTGCTGGACCGTGCCGCAGACGGGGATTCCGGCGGCGTACGGCGAACGGGCTCCCGGGATCGAACTGTTCACCGTCTCGGGCTCCGTTTCGGCGGTGTGATGGGACACCAGGGGTTTCTCCTTGAGGAAGAAGGCGATGAGCAGGCCGAGGGCGAGCACCGGGACGAGGTAGAGGAAGATCCGGGGCATCGCGTCGGCGTAGGCGCGGATGTAGGCGTCGCGCAGGGCCGGGGGCAGCGCGTGGACGAGCTGCGGGGTGATGGAGTCGGCGTCGGGCAGCCGGATGCCCGCGCCCGGGGGCAGTTCCCTGCGCAGGGAGTGGGCGAGCCGGTTCGCGAAGAGGGTGCCGAAGACCGCGGCGCCGACACTTCCGCCGATCTGCCGGAAGTAGTTGTTGGCGCTGGTGGCGGTGCCGAGGTCGGCGGGGCGTACGGAGTTCTGCACGGCGAGGACGAGGACCGGCATCACCAGGCCGATGCCGGCGCCTAGGACGGCCATCCAGATGCTGTAGTGCAGCCGGGGGGTGTCCACTTCGAGCCGGGACAGCAGCCACATGCCGGCGGCGGAGACGGCGCCGCCGAGCACGGGGAAGAGCTTGTAGCGGCCGGTGTGGCTGATGAGCTGACCGCCGATGATCGAGGCGCCGACGATCCCGGCCATCATGGGCAGCATCAGCAGCCCGGACTCGGTGGCGCTGGCCCCGTCGACCATCTGCAGGAAAGTCGGCAGATAGCTGGCGGCGCCGAACAGCGCGACGCCGATCACGAGGCCCACCAGGGCGCTGACGTTGAAGACCGAGTCGCGGAACAGCCTGAGCGGGATGAGGGGTTCGACGGCGAACCGCTCGGCGACGAGGAAGAGGGCCGCGGCGGCGAGCGCGCCGGCGCCGAGGCCGAGGATCTGCCCAGAGCCCCAGGCGTACTCGGTACCGCCCCAACTGGTCAGCAGCACCGCGCAGGTGGAGGCGGCGGCGAGCAGCAGCGCGCCGACGACGTCGAAGCGCCCGCGGCCGACGGGCTTGGGCAGCTTCAGCACGGCCGTGACGACGGCGAGGGTGACCAGCCCGAAGGGGACGTTGATGTAGAAGCACCAGCGCCAGGAGAGGTGGTCGGTGAAGTAGCCGCCGAGCAGCGGCCCGGCGACCGAGGCGAGGCCGAAGGCGGCACCGATCAGGCCCATGTAGCGGCCGCGCTGCCGGGGCGGCACGATGTCGGCGATGATCGCCTGCACGCCGATCATGAGCCCGCCCGCGCCGACACCCTGGAGCGCGCGGAAGGCGATCAGCTGGTCCATGGTCTGCGCCCGGCCGGCGAGCGCGGAGCCGAGGACGAAGACGGCGATGGCGAACTGGAAGACGCCCTTGCGGCCGACGAGGTCGCCGAGCTTGCCGTAGAGCGGCAGGCCGATGGTGGAGGTGAGCAGATAGGCGGTGATCGCCCAGGACATCCGGTCCAGGCCGTGCAGTTCACCGACGATCTTGGGCAGTGCGGTGGCGACGATCATCTGGTCGAGCGCCGCGAGCAGCAGGGCGAGCATCAGCCCGAAGAACACCAGCCGCACGCGCCGCGTGCCGGGTCCGGCGCTGCCGGCCGGTGGGACCGCGGGTGCCACGGCAGGCGCCGTGAGCGGCTCGTCCCGCACCAGAGTCGTCCCGCCCACGTCCCGCTCCCCTCGTCGCACCTGTCACATTTCCCGCGTTAAGCGTCAACTGTGAACAACTGCGGTGAGTTACGGAATCGTTCCGGACGAGAGGGGGATCCACTCGAACCGGTGAAGGGGGCGGCCGGGGGGCAACCGGAGGCCAACCCGCCTTCACCGGGAGGCCCTTGGTCTACTTCTCGACCTCCGCCGCGAGCCGGGCGAGCACCGCGTCGTAGATCCGGCCGAGGCCCTTGGGCGCGAAGGTCTTCTCGAAGAAGCCGCCGATGCCGCCGGCGCCCTGCCAGGTGGTGGTGACGACGACCCGGGACTTCCCCTCGCCGGCGGGGGTGACGCGCCAGGTGGTGACCATGGAGGAGTTGCGGTCCTTCTCGACGAGCTCGCCGTCGGTGGGCTCGCTGACCTCCAGCAGGCAGTCACGCACCCGCTTGCTGGTGGCCTGGAGCTTCCAGTGCACGAGGGTGCCCTCGCCGTCGCCGCCCTCGCGGACCTCGTACTCGCTGAAGTGCTCGGGCAGCAGCTTCTGCCGCGTGCCGCGGTAGTCGGCGAGGGCGTCGAACACCTTCTCCGCGTCCGCCGCGACGACCCGCTCCGTAGTGGCCTCGACCTGCGCCATTGCGTTCCTCCAGGACCGTGTTTCTCGGGATTGGGAAAAGCCAACCACCCCGGTGCCCGGCCAACAAATCCGGGGTCGCCGTCGAGGCTCCTCACCAGGGCTCGCACGATCATGGGAACACATGTTCTATTGTGTGGCGCAGTGCTACCGAGGAGGCGTCATGCGCTGGGAGAACCTCACAGGCCGGAGCGAACACGGCCGGGCCGCGGAGGCGGCGCTGTTCGGCGCCGACGCCGTCGTCACCCGCACCTTCGACACGCCGGAGTTCCGCGGGATCACCTTCCACGAGGTGCGGGCGCGCTCGGTGCTCAACCGGGTGCCGGGCGCCTCTCGCATGCCGTTCGAGTGGACCGTCAACCCCTACCGGGGCTGCACGCACGCGTGCGTGTACTGCTTCGCCAGGAAGACGCACGGCTATCTGGACCTCGACACCGGCATCGGTTTCGACACCCAGATCGTCGTCAAGGTGAACGCGCCCGAGGTGCTGAGCCGCCAGCTCGCCTCCCGCCGCTGGCAGGGCGATCACGTGGCGATGGGCACCAACGTCGACTGCTACCAGCGCGCGGAGGGCCGCTACCGGCTGATGCCGGGCATCATCTCCGCCCTCACCGAACACGCCAACCCGTTCTCGATCCTCACCAAGGGCACCCTGATCCTGCGCGACCTGGACCTGCTGGTCCGGGCGGCCGAGGTGACGGACATCGGCATCTCCGTCTCCGTCGGCTTCCTCGACACCGAGCTGTGGCGCACGGTCGAGCCGGGCACGCCCGCGCCGGAACGCCGCCTGGACGTGGTGCGCGCCCTGGGCGAGCACGGCATCGGCTGCGGGGTGCTGATGGCGCCGGTCATCCCGTTCCTGAGCGACCATCCGGACCGGCTGCGGGCCACGGTACGGGCGATCGCGGCGGCCGGGGCCACCTCGGTCACGCCGTTGGTGCTGCATCTGCGGCCCGGCGCGCGGGAGTGGTTCATGGCCTGGCTCGCCCAGCACCACCCGTACCTGGTGCGGCGCTACGAGCGGCTGTACGCGGAGGGCGCCTACGCACCCAAGTGGTACCAGCGCCGGATCACCCGTCAGGTGCACGAACTGGCACAGGAGTTCGGCATCGGGCCGACCCGCCCGGGCCTGGCCCGCCGCATCCGCCCGGCACAGCCCGACGAGCCGCCGGCCGCCGCCGAACCGACCCAGCTCACCCTCATGTGAGACCCCAAATGGGTCAACTCTGCCTATAACACGTTCTTCAGGTCGCCGATTCCGGGACCATGCGGCGGAAGATGTGACCCTCGCGGTCCGCCGACACCGCCGTCCCGGGAGGACGCATGAGAACACGCGCAGCCGTGCTGTGCGCAGCCGCCGCCGTGCTGGCGGGATCGGTCACCGCCGTTCCCGCGGCAGCCGCCCCGTCGGCACACCTCAGCTGGAAGAAGTGCGGCACCAGCGACTATCCGACGCTCCAATGCGCCTCCCTGAAGGTGCCGTTGGACCACGCGCGCCCGTCGGGGCGGCGGATCACGCTCGCCCTCTCCCGCGTCCCGCACACCGCGAAGACCTCCCAGGGGCCGCTGCTGGTCAACCCCGGCGGGCCCGGCGGCAGCGGACTGACGCTCGCCGGGTTCGTCGCCTCGGCCCTGCCCCGGAAGGTGGCCGCGCAGTACGACGTCATCGGCTTCGACCCGCGCGGGGTGGGCCGGAGCAGCCCGGCCCTGGACTGCGTGCCGGGTCACTTCGGGACGGTGCGCCCGGACACCGTGCCCGCCACGGCCGCGCTGGAGCGGACCAACCTCGCGCGCGCCAGGTCCTTCGCCGCCGCCTGCGGCCGCCGTTACGCCGACGTGCTGCCGTACCTCGACACCGTCAGCGCCGTACGGGACATGGACGCCATCCGCAGGGCGCTCGGCGCCCCGAGGATCAGCTACTTCGGCTACTCCTACGGCACCTACCTCGGCGCGGTCTACGCGAAGCTGTACCCGCAGCGGGTGCGCCGCCTGGTGCTGGACTCGGTCGTCGACCCGACCGGGGTCTGGTACGCGGACAACCTCGGCCAGGAGTACGCCTTCAACGCCCGCCACCGCGCGCTGATGGCCTGGATCGCGCGGTACGACTCCACGTACCACCTCGGCAGGGACCCCGAGAAGGTCGAGGCCGAGTGGTACGCGATGCGGGCGGCCCTGGCGAAGAAGCCGGCCGAAGGCAAGGTGGGGGCCTCCGAGTTGGAGGACACCTTCATCCCCGGCGGCTACTACGACGGTCACTGGCCCTACCTCGCCGACGCGTTCGCGGCGTACGTGCGCGACGGCAGGACCGGGCCGCTGGTGGAGGCGTACCAGAACTTCGGTGCCGTGAGCGGCTCGGGGGACAACGGCTACAGCGTCTACACGGCGGTGCAGTGCCGTGACAGCTCCTGGCCCGGCAGCTGGAACTGGTGGCGGGCCGACGCCTGGCGCGTCTACGCCAAGGCACCCTTCATGGCCTGGAACAACGCCTGGTACAACGCGCCGTGCGCGTTCTGGCCGGCCGCGAGACGCCGGCCGGTGAACATCGCCAACGCCAAGCTGCCGCCGGTGCTGCTCTTCCAGGCGACGGACGACGCGGCCACGCCGTACACCGGCGGTGTCACGGCGCACCGGCTGCTCGCCCGGTCCAGCCTGGTGGTCGAGGAGGGCGGCGGCAACCACGGCATCACGCTGAGCGGCAACACGTGTCTGGACAAGTACCTGGTCGCGTATCTGACGGACGGCAGGGTGCCCCGGGGCACCGGTCCGGGTGTGGCCGACGCGGTCTGCGCGAAGTCGCCCGACCCGAAACCACTGGCGACGAAGGCCGCGTCCACGTCGTCGCGCGGCTCCACGCTGCACGCGTTGCTCGGTTTCCGCAGGTAACCGCGCCACCGGCGCCTGCCATGAGGTGTTGTCAGTGGGGTGCCGCACCATGGAGCCATGACCGAACCGCACCGCATCCCCGCCCCCGCCGGCGTGGCCCCCGCCACCCAGTACAGCCATGTCGTCTCGGCGACCGGTCGTTTCGTCGCCGTCTCCGGCCAGCTCGCCCTGGACGAGAACGGCGAGCTGGTCGGCGAGGGCGACCCCGCGGCCCAGGCCCGCCAGGTCTTCGAGAACCTCGGACGCTGCCTGGCCGCGGCCGGCGCCGGCTTCGAACACGTGGTGAAACTGACCTACTTCGTCACCGACACGGCCCACCTCCCGGCCATCCGCGCGGCCCGCGCCGCCCACATACCCGGCGACCGCCTCCCGGCGTCCTCCGCGGTCCAGGTGGCCGCGCTGGTGGCACCGGGGTTCCTGATGGAGATCGAGGCGCTCGCGGTGGTGGGCGACCAGCGGGAATCCGACGACAGGGCCTAGGCGGGCAGGGGCCGCACCGTTGCTCGGTGCCGGTCTGGCCGACGTCGGCGCGCCTGGCGCCGAGGGCGAGCAGCCGCTCCAGCTCGGCGTCCTGGTCGCGGTCGGTGGCGTTGACGTCGATGTGCAGCCGGAGCTTCCCGGGCCGCGGGTCGCTGGTGGGTCCGATGACGAGAATCGGCTGCGGTCCGCCGAAGCCGGTGTGCGGCGGCCCGATCGCGATGCTGCCGTCGTCCTCCCGGTCGAGCTCGACATAGCCGAGGACCTCGCTCCAGAACGCGGCGAGCCGTTCGGGGTCGGCGGCGTCGATGACCAGCTCACTGATGCGGCATGCCATGACCGTCAGTGTAGGTGGACGGCCCGGAAAACCCGGGGGAACGCCCTGGTCCGCCGGTCCCCGGCTCGCCCGCACCGCCGCACTAGGGTGCGCGTATGAGCGAACAGCCGGTATGCGTCCGCCCGATGAGCCTCGCCGACTGCGACCGCGTCTCCGAGATCCGTGTCCGCGGCTGGCAGCACGCCTATCGGGGGCTGATGCCACAGTCGTACCTCGACGGACTCAGCGTCGCGGCGGACGCCGAGCGGCGACGGACCTGGTTCGCGCGAGGGGACGGCTCCGTGGTGAACCTGGTCGCGGAACGGGCGGGGAAGGTCGTCGGCTGGGCGGCGTTCGGGCCGTACCGGGACGGTGAAGTGCGCACGACGGATGGGGAGTTGTACGCCATATACGTGGATCCGGCCTGCCTCGGGCACGGGTTCGGGCGGGTGTTGCTGTCGGCGTCGGTCGAGCGGTGCGCGTCGTACCCCCGCGTGTTCCTGTGGGTCCTGAAGGAGAACGCCCCCGCCCGCCGCTTCTACGAGCGCGCCGGATTCCGTGCGGACGGCGCGGAGGAGCCCTTCGACGTGGACGGGGTGCCCGTGCCCGAGGTGCGCTATGTCAGGGAATCGATCGGCTGACTCCCCTCAGGTCGCCTCCTTCGGTTGCGGGATCCGCGCCAGCGCCCGCACCGCCGCCTCGGCGAGGGACGGGTGGGCCAGGGCCTCGTTCAGCACCCGGCGGGCGCGGGGGTCGCCGAGGGCACCGAGGCCCTCCACGCAGGCGAGGGCGACGCGGCGATAGGGGTCGCGGGGGGTCAGCCGGCGTTCCAGGGTGGTGATCAGGGCGGGCACGGACTCCGGGGCGCGCAGGTCGGTCAGGAGCCGTACGGGGTGCAGGGCGTAGGCGACGCGGAGTTCGTTGGTGGCGAGGGCCGCCGCGGCGCGGGCCGTGCGGGGGTCGCCCAGGCGGGCCAGGGCATGGGCGGCGGAGGCGCAGCGCGGGGGGTCGCGGTGGTTGAGGAGGAGCACCAGGGACTCGAAGGCGCGCCGGTCGCCGGCGAGGCCGAGCCGGAACGCGGCCAGCTCCCTGGCCCACAGCGGCTGTCCGGGCGCGGTGAGCACCTCCGCGAGTTCGTCATGGTCCTCGGTCGCCAGCAGCCGGTCGAACGCCGCCGAGCCGCGCGACTCCTGCCGTAAGCGCTCCGTGAGCGATCGCAACTCTTCGTCCACGAAGTCCAGCGTAGGCGGCCGGTGAGGCGCGAGGGACCTACATCACAAAGTCCGGCCGGACTCAGCTCTGGCGCGCTCGTTACCGGCGGGTTAAGCTCAGACGAGCGAGTTACCCACTCGCACTTCCGCTGGCGACGGTTTGGTGACGCGGCCGTCGCGAGCGTCTGGTCGGTTCGGTACGACGTACCGCAGTACGACCCGGCTCCGGGACAGGGCCGGTCGGATTCCTGCCGATTGCCGATCACGGGTGTGTGCAACGCCCGTGGCATCCGGCAGCACCGGGCGTGTGCGCTCAGCAGCCCGACAACACCCGCACTCCTTCCGCTCCGTGGTGCGCCCCTCGGCGCACCCGGCGCGTTCCTCGTCGTCACCCTCATTCTGGAGTCCCGCGATGGCCACTCCCCTTTCCGACTCAAGCCTGTCCCCGCTCAAGACGATCGCCGTCGTCGGCCTCGGCACCATGGGCACCGGCATCACCGAGGTCCTCGCCAAGGCGGGCCGCGAGGTGATCGGCATCGACATCAGCGAGGCCCAGGCCGCGAAGTGCGTCGCCGCCCTGGAAGCCCGCACCGCCCACTGCGTGGAGCGCGGCCGGCTCACCGAGCAGGAGCGCGCCGACACCCTGGCCCGGGTCCGCACCGCCACCGACCTCGCGGCGGCCGCCGACGCCGACCTCGTCATCGAGGTGGCCCCGGAGTCGTACGAGATCAAGCACCGGATCTTCCGCGAGCTGGACGGCGTCGTCCGCCCGGAGACGATCCTCGCGACCGGGACCAACGCGCTGTCCGTGACCCGCCTCGCCGCCGACTCGGCCCGCCCCGAGCGGGTGCTCGGCCTGCACTTCTTCAACCCGGCCCCGGCGATGAAGCTGGTCGAGGTCGTCTCCTCGGTGCTGACCGCGCCCGGCGCCGTCGCCTCGGTCACGGACCTCGCGATCGAGCTGGGCAAGGAGCCGGTCGCGGTCGGCGACCGCCCCGGTTTCGTCGCGGACGGCCTGCTCTTCGGCTACCTCAACCAGGCGGCCGCGATGTACGAGGCCCGGTACGCCTCCCGCGAGGACATCGACGCGGCGATGCGGCTCGGCTGCGGCCTGCCGATGGGCCCGCTCGCGCTGCTCGACCTGATCGGCATCGACACCGCGCGCACGGTCCTGGAGGCCATGTACGCCGAGTCCCACGACCGGCTGCACGCCCCCGCGCCGATCCTGAAGCAGCTCAGCGAGGCGGGCCTGACCGGCCGCAAGTCCGGGCGCGGCTTCTACACCTACGAGGCGCCGGGCAGCGCCACGGTCGTGCCGGACGCGCTGACCCCGGCCGCCGGGGACACCGGGGCCGCCGGACGTCCCGTGAGCTCCGTCGGCGTCGCCGGCTCCGGCACCATGGCCTCCGGCATCGCCGAGGTCTTCGCCAAGGCGGGCTACGACGTCGTGCTGGCCGCCCGCAGCGCGGAGAAGGCGCAGGCCGCCAAGGCCCGGATCGGCAAGTCGCTTTCGCGCTCTGTCGACAAGGGCCGGCTGACCGCCGAGGCCGCCGCGCAGATCCTGGACCGGATCACCCCGGCCGGCTCCTACGACGCCTTCGCCGAGGTCGATCTGGCCGTCGAGGCGATCGCCGAGGACCTGGAGGTCAAGCGGCAGCTGTTCGCCACCCTGGACAAGGTCTGCAAGCCCGGCGCGGTCCTCGCCACCACCACCTCCTCGCTGCCCGTCGTGGCCTGCGCCCGCGCCACCTCGCGCCCGCAGGACGTCATCGGCATGCACTTCTTCAACCCGGCCCCCGCGATGAAGCTGGTCGAGGTCGTGCGGACCGTGCTGACCGCCGACGACGTGCACGCGACCGTCCGCGAGGTCTGCACGAAGATCAAGAAGCATGCGGTGGACTGCGGTGACCGGGCCGGCTTCATCGTGAACGCGCTGCTGTTCCCGTACCTGAACAACGCGATCAAGATGGTCCAGGAGCACTACGCGTCCCTGGACGACATCGACGCCGCGATGAAGCTCGGCGGCGGCTACCCGATGGGCCCCTTCGAGCTGCTGGACGTGGTCGGCCTGGACGTCTCGCTGGCCATCGAGAAGGTCCTGCACCGCGAGTTCCGCGACCCCGGCCTCGCCCCGGCCCCGCTGCTGGAGCACCTGGTGGCCGCGGGCTGCCTCGGCCGCAAGACCGGCCGCGGCTTCCGCGAGTATGCCCGCCGCTGACGGCGGCGGCGACTGGTCCCACGCGGAGACGGACTGGGGCGGACTGCTCGACCCGGTGGACGCTCCCCCGCCCCTGTGGGGCGGGGGCGGCCCCGGGGGCGGGAGAAGCCCCTCACCCGCGCACCGAACTGCGCACATGCAGTACGTTCGGGTCATGTCCCAGCCCGCCAAGTCCTCCCGTACACCAGCTACGCCCGACGCGCCGGAGAGTGCCGCAGGCAGTCGCGCCGCCGCCCAGCGGCTCAAGATGCGCCGAGAACTGGCGGCCGCAGCCATGGAGCTGTTCGCGACCAAGGGGTACGAGGCGACCACCGTCGACGAGATCGCGGCCGCCGCCGGAGTCGCCCGCCGCACCTTCTTCCGCCACTTCCGCTCCAAGGAAGAGGCGATCTTCCCCGACCACGACGACACCCTGATCCGCGCCGAGGCGGTCCTCAACGCCGCCCCCGCGCACGAGCACCCGCTCGACACCGTGTGCCGCGGGATCAAGGAAGTCATGAAGATGTACGCGGCCCGCCCGGAGATCTCGGTCGCCCGCTACAAGCTCACGCGCGAGGTGCCCACCCTGCGCGAGGCCGAGATCGCCTCGGTGGCCCGATACGAGCGCCTCTTCACCCGCTACCTGCTGGGCCACTTCGACGAGCACGCGCACGCCGACGACGCCAACGACGACCCGCTGCTGGCCGAGGTGGCCGCCTCGGCGGTCGTCACCGCCCACAACCATGTGCTGCGGCGCTGGCTGCGGGCGGGCGGCCAGGGCGACGTCGAGGCGCAGCTCGACCACGCCTTCGCGATCGTCCGCAAGACCTTCGGCACGGGCATCGGCGCCGGACGCGGCCCGGCGGCCAAGTCGGCCGCCACCGCCCCGGCGACGGTCTCGGCGCACGGCGAGGTGCTGGTCACGGTCGCCCGTACCGACGCCCCGCTGGACGAGGTCATGCGGACCATCGAGGAGGCACTCAAGGAGCGCTGAGCCCGCTCCGGCGCTGCTCCCCGCCGCTGTCCCGGCTGTGACGACGGCCACCCGACCGGGTGGCCGTTTTGCCATGTCAGGGCACATTTTCGTGCGGATTTCAGGGCCCGTTCGATCGATCATCGCTCATTTGTTACGTAAAGATTTCACCTGAGCCAAACTTCTGGCACTCAGTGCCTTGTCACCTGACACGCGGTGTCATACGTTGAAGGTGTCCGGGCGGCCGGCGAGCAGAGACCGTTCGCTCGCCGGCTGTCCCCAAGGGCCATGGCCCCCACGCCCGGACGCCTGCGTCACAGGCAACCTCCCGCGCCACAAAGCGCTGCCGAAGCACCACCGAGCCGAACCGACGGCACCCTCTCAAAACCCTCAGCAGCACTCCCAAGCAGCAGCCCGACGAACCCTCAGCGCCCCTCCCTCAGGGCGCTCACCGCCGGAGGCAATACCGTGACCGTGAAGGACATCCTGGACGCGATCCAGTCGAAGGACGCCACGTCCGCCGACTTCGCCGCCCTGCCGATCCCCGACTCGTACCGCGCGATCACCGTGCACAAGGACGAGACGGAGATGTTCGCGGGCCTGCAGTCCCGCGACAAGGACCCGCGCAAGTCGATCCACCTCGACGAGGTCCCCGTGCCGGAGCTGGGCCCGGGTGAGGCCCTGGTGGCCGTCATGGCCTCCTCGGTCAACTACAACTCGGTGTGGACCTCGATCTTCGAACCGCTGTCCACGTTCGGGTTCCTGGAGCGCTACGGCCGCACCAACGAGCTGGCCAAGCGCCACGACCTGCCCTACCACATCATCGGCTCCGACCTCGCCGGCGTCGTCCTGCGCACCGGCCCCGGCGTCAACGCCTGGAAGCCCGGTGACGAGGTCGTCGCGCACTGCCTGTCCGTCGAGCTGGAGTCCTCCGACGGCCACAACGACACCATGCTCGACCCCGAGCAGCGCATCTGGGGCTTCGAGACCAACTTCGGCGGCCTCGCCGAGATCGCCCTGGTCAAGTCCAACCAGCTGATGCCCAAGCCCGGCCACCTCAGCTGGGAAGAGGCCGCCGCCCCCGGCCTGGTCAACTCCACCGCCTACCGCCAGCTCGTCTCCCGCAACGGCGCCGGCATGAAGCAGGGCGACAACGTCCTCATCTGGGGCGCCAGCGGCGGCCTCGGCTCCTACGCCACCCAGTTCGCCCTCGCCGGCGGCGCCAACCCCATCTGCGTCGTCTCCTCGCCGCAGAAGGCGGAGATCTGCCGCTCCATGGGCGCCGAGTCCATCATCGACCGCAACGCCGAGGGCTACCGGTTCTGGAAGGACGAGCACACCCAGGACCCCAAGGAGTGGAAGCGCTTCGGCAAGCGCATCCGCGAACTCACCGGCGGCGAGGACATCGACATCGTCTTCGAGCACCCCGGCCGCGAGACCTTCGGCGCCTCGGTCTTCGTCACCCGCAAGGGCGGCACCATCACCACCTGCGCCTCCACCTCGGGCTACATGCACGAGTACGACAACCGCTACCTGTGGATGTCCCTGAAGCGCATCATCGGCTCCCACTTCGCCAACTACCGCGAGGCCTGGGAAGCCAACCGCCTCATCGCCAAGGGCAAGATCCACCCGACCCTCTCCAAGGTCTACTCCCTCCAGGACACCGGCCAGGCCGCCTACGACGTCCACCGCAACCTGCACCAGGGCAAGGTCGGCGTCCTCTGCCTCGCACCCGAGGAAGGCCTCGGCGTGCGCGACGAGGAGATGCGCGCCCAGCACATCGACGCCATCAACCGCTTCCGGAACGTCTGAGAACCGGGAGGCCATAGATGACAGAGCGTCAGAAGGACCGGCCGTGGCTGATGCGGACGTACGCCGGTCACTCCACGGCGGAGGCGTCCAACGAGCTGTACCGGCGCAACCTCGCCAAGGGCCAGACCGGTCTGTCGGTGGCGTTCGACCTGCCGACGCAGACCGGCTACGACCCCGACCACATCCTCGCCCGCGGCGAGGTCGGCCGGGTGGGCGTGCCCGTCGCGCACCTCGGTGACATGCGCCGGCTGTTCCAGGACATCCCCCTGGAGCAGATGAACACCTCGATGACGATCAACGCCACCGCCATGTGGCTGCTGGCGCTCTACCAGGTCGTCGCCGAGGAGCAGGGCGCGGACATCACCAAGCTCCAGGGCACGACCCAGAACGACATCGTCAAGGAGTACCTGTCCCGCGGCACCCATGTGTTCCCGCCGGGGCCGTCGCTCCGCCTGACGACGGACATGATCGCGTACACGGTCTCCCACATCCCGAAGTGGAACCCGATCAACATCTGCAGCTACCACCTGCAGGAGGCCGGGGCCACGCCGGTGCAGGAGATCGCGTACGCGATGTCCACCGCGATCGCCGTCCTCGACGCCGTGCGCGACAGCGGCCAGGTGCCGCAGGAGCGCATGGGCGACGTGGTCGCGCGCATCTCCTTCTTCGTGAACGCGGGCGTCCGCTTCATCGAGGAGATGTGCAAGATGCGGGCGTTCGGCCGTATCTGGGACAAGGTCACCCGTGAGCGGTACGGCATCGAGGACCCCAAGCAGCGCCGCTTCCGGTACGGCGTCCAGGTCAACTCCCTCGGCCTGACCGAGGCGCAGCCGGAGAACAACGTCCAGCGGATCGTGCTGGAGATGCTGGCGGTCACCCTCTCCAAGGACGCACGCGCGCGTGCCGTGCAGCTGCCGGCCTGGAACGAGGCCCTGGGCCTCCCCCGGCCCTGGGACCAGCAGTGGAGCCTGCGCATCCAGCAGGTGCTGGCGTACGAGAGCGACCTGCTGGAGTACGACGACATCTTCGAGGGCTCGAAGGTGATCGAGGCGAAGGTGGAGCAGCTCGTCGCCGACTCCCTCGCGGAGATCGACCGCATCGAGGAGATGGGCGGCGCGATGGCCGCCGTGGAGTCCGGCTACCTGAAGTCCCAGCTGGTCTCCTCGCACGCCGAGCGCCGGGCCCGGATCGAGTCCGGCGAGGAGAAGATCATCGGTGTCAACGCCTTCGAGGGCACCGAGCCGAACCCGCTCACGGCCGACCTGGACACCGCGATCATGACGGTCGACCCGGCGGTCGAGGCCCGGGTCATCGAGTCACTCCAGAAGTGGCGCGACACCCGCTACCAGCCGCCCTTCAACCACCCGCGGCCCTGCAAGGCGCTGGAGCGGCTGAAGGAGGCCGCCAAGGGCACCGACAACCTGATGGAGGCCACGCTGGAGTGCGCCCGGGCCGGGGTCACGACCGGCGAGTGGGCGGGCGCGCTGCGCGAGGTGTTCGGCGAGTTCCGGGCGCCCACCGGAGTGTCCTCCGCGCCGGTGGCCGTCGCCGCCGAGCCGGGCTCCGCGCTCGCCGAGGTGCGCGGCAAGGTCGACGCCACCGCCCGCGACCTCGGCGTCGGCAAGCTGCGCTTCCTGGTCGGCAAGCCGGGCCTGGACGGGCACTCCAACGGCGCCGAGCAGATCGCCGTACGCGCGCGTGACGCCGGCTTCGAGGTGGTCTACCAGGGCATCCGGCTCACCCCCGAGCAGATCGTGGACGCGGCCCTCGCCGAGGACGTGCACGCGGTGGGCCTGTCGATCCTGTCCGGCTCGCACGCCCAGCTGGTCCCGGACGTGCTCCAGCGCCTCCGTGTGGCCGGTGCCACAGATATACCGGTGATCGCCGGTGGCATCATCCCGAATGGTGACGCCGAGCAGCTGAAGGAAGCCGGAGTGGCCGCCGTCTTCACCCCGAAGGACTTCGACATCACCGGGATCATCGGCCGCATCGTCGACGAGATCCGGAAAGCGAACAAGCTCGACCCTCTGGAGGTCCCCGCATGACGACCGTCAACCGCCTTCGCCCGCGGCGCTCCTGCCTGGCCGTGCCGGGCAGCAACCCGCGCTTCCTGGAGAAGGCGCAGGGCCTCCCGGCGGACCAGGTCTTCCTGGACCTGGAGGACGCCTGCGCGCCGCTCGCCAAGCCCGAGGCGCGGCACACCATCGTCAAGTTCCTCAACGAGGGCGACTGGACGGGCAAGACGCGCGTGGTGCGCGTCAACGACTGGACGACCGAGTGGACGTACCGCGACGTCGTGACGGTGGTCGAGGGCGCCGGCCAGAACCTCGACTGCATCATGCTGCCGAAGGTGCAGAACGCCGAGCAGGTCGTCGCGCTGGACCTGCTGCTGACGCAGATCGAGAAGACCATGGGCTTCGAGGTCGGCAAGATCGGCATCGAGGCGCAGATCGAGAACGCGCAGGGCCTGAACAACGTCAACGCGATCGCGCAGGCCTCCCCGCGCGTCGAGACGATCATCTTCGGCCCGGCCGACTTCATGGCGTCGATCAACATGAAGTCGCTGGTCGTGGGCGAGCAGCCGCCCGGTTACCCGGCGGACGCCTACCACTACATCCTGATGAAGATCCTGATGGCCGCCCGCGCCAACAATCTCCAGGCGATCGACGGCCCCTACCTGCAGATCCGCAACATCGACGGCTACCGCGAGGTCGCCCAGCGCGCCGCCGCGCTCGGCTTCGACGGCAAGTGGGTGCTGCACCCGGGCCAGGTCGAGGCGTCCAACGAGATCTTCTCGCCCTCGCAGGAGGACTACGACCACGCCGAGCTGATCCTGGACGCGTACGACTACTACACGTCCGAGGCGGGCGGCAAGAAGGGCTCCGCGATGCTCGGCGACGAGATGATCGACGAGGCCAGCCGCAAGATGGCCCTGGTCATCTCCGGCAAGGGCCGCGCCGCCGGCATGCAGCGCACCAGCAAGTTCGAGATCCCGGAGGCCTGAGCGCGATGCAGTTCGGACGCACCTACGAGGAGTTCGAGGTCGGGGCGACGTACAAGCACTGGCCGGGCAAGACGGTCACGGAGTACGACGACCACCTGTTCTGTCTCCTCACCATGAACCACCACCCGCTCCACATGGACACCAATTATGCGGAGAAGACGACGGACTTCGGCAAGAACGTCGTCGTCGGGAACTACATCTACTCCCTCCTGCTCGGCATGTCCGTGCCGGACATCTCCGGCAAGGCGATCGCCAACCTGGAGATCGAGTCGCTCAAGCACGTGGCGCCGACCTTCCACGGCGACACGATCTACGGCGAGACGACGGTGCTGGACAAGTGGCCGTCGAAGTCGAAGAACGACCGCGGGATCGTCTACGTCGAGACCAAGGGCTACAAGCAGGACGGCACCCTGGTGTGCGTCTTCCGCCGCAAGGTCATGGTGCCCACCGAGACGTACATCAAGGAGCGCGGCGGCGAGCAGCCGGGCCGCCCGGAGCTGAAGCAGCAGGAGAAGTAGAGCCATGGCCCGTCTCGCCCAGACCGCCGGTCTGACCGACGTCCAGCAGGAGATCCTCTCCACCGTCCGGGACTTTGTCGACAAGGAGATCATTCCTGTCGCCACCGAGCTGGAGCACCGCGACGAGTACCCGCAGCAGATCGTGGACGGCCTGAAGGAACTCGGCCTGTTCGGTCTGATGATCCCCGAGGAGTACGGGGGTCTGGGCGAGTCGCTCCTGACCTACGCGCTGTGCGTGGAGGAGATCGCCCGCGGCTGGATGTCGGTGTCCGGCATCATCAACACCCACTTCATCGTCGCGTACATGCTCAAGCAGCACGGCACGCAGGAGCAGAAGGACCACTTCCTGCCGAGGATGGCGGCCGGTGACATCCGGGGCGCCTTCTCGATGTCGGAGCCGGGCCTGGGCTCCGACGTGTCCGCGATCACCTCCAAGGCGGTCAGGGACGGCGACGAGTACGTCCTGAACGGCCAGAAGATGTGGCTGACGAACGGCGGCACGTCCTCCCTGGTGGCGGTCCTGGTCCGCAGTGACGAAGGCCACCCCGAGGGCACGGCCCCGCACAAGTCGATGACCACCTTCCTGATCGAGAAGGAGCCGGGCTTCGGCGAGGTCCGCCCGGGCCTCACCATCCCCGGCAAGATCGAGAAGATGGGCTACAAGGGCGTCGACACCACCGAGCTGATCATGGACGGCCTGCGCCTTCCGGCCGATCGGGTGCTCGGCGGCGTCACCGGCCGAGGTTTTTACCAAATGATGGACGGTGTCGAGGTCGGCCGGGTCAACGTCGCGGCGCGTGGCTGCGGCGTCGCCCAGCGTGCCTTCGAGCTCGGCGTCCAGTACGCCCAGCAGCGGCACACCTTCGGCAAGCCGATCGCCCAGCACCAGGCCATCCAGTTCAAGCTGGCGGAGATGGCGACCAAGGTCGAGGCCGCCCATGCGATGATGGTCAACGCCGCGCGCAAGAAGGACTCCGGCGAGCGGAACGACCTCGAGGCCGGCATGGCGAAGTACCTGGCCTCCGAGTACTGCAAGGAGGTCGTGGAGGACGCCTTCCGGATCCACGGCGGCTACGGCTTCTCCAAGGAGTACGAGATCGAGCGCCTGTACCGCGAGGCCCCGATGCTGCTCATCGGTGAAGGTACCGCCGAGATCCAGAAAATGATCATCGGCCGCCGACTGCTCGAAGAGTATCGGTTCCAGGGCTGATTGTCCGGATACGGGGTGTTTTCTTCGAGAAGAAGATCACACCCCGTAGACGTTGTTCGGCCGCCGACTCGGCAGCCTGGCTTGCCCAGTTGCGGGCCGCGACCGGTACGATCCCCGGAAAGCCGCCGTCCCCCGTCTTGCGCGGCATCATCCGCTACGAAGGTCATCCATGCCCCACAGCCAAACCTCTGCACCTCGCGACAGCCGAGCCGGCGTCCGTCTCGCGCGCGGAGCATCGCCGTGGCTTCTCCCGACCGTCGCCACCGCAGCCCTCAGCCTGGCCCGTGCCCGCCGCTCCGGTGCGGCCAGGGCCGTGGCCGTGCCCGCCACCGCGCTCGCCGCGGGCATGCTGTGGTTCTTCCGCGACCCCGAGCGCGAGATCGGCTCCGGCCGGGTGATCTCGCCCGCCGACGGCGTGGTGCAGAGCATCATGCCGTGGAAGGACGGGCGCACCCGCGTCGCGATCTTCATGAGCCCGCTGAACGTCCACGTCAACCGCGCGCCCCTCGCGGGCACGGTGACGTCCGTCGAGCACATCCCCGGCGGCTTTGTTCCGGCTTTCAACAAGGAGAGCGAGAACAACGAGCGCGTAGTCTGGCATTTCGACACCGAACTCGGCGACATCGAGATGATCCAGATCGCCGGCGCGGTGGCCCGCCGCATCGTGCCCTACCTCCCGCAGGGCACGAAGGTCGAGCAGGGCGACCGTATCGGTCTGATCCGCTTCGGCTCGCGTGTCGACCTCTACCTGCCCGAGGGCGTGGAGGTCGCGGTCGAGGTCGGCCAGAAGACCGTGGCTGGGGTGACTCGCATTGACCGTGATTGATCCGGAGACCCAGGCGGGCTGGGTGCCCGAGGCCGACGAGGTGGACGAAGAGGAGGAGATGCCGCTCTCTCTCCGCCTCTCAATAGCGGACACCCTCACCCTGGGCAACGCCACGTGCGGGTTCATGGCGGTGTACTTCACCACCACCGGCATCCTCATCCCGCATCTGACCGGGAACGACGAGTCCGCGGGCATGGCCCGGCACAGCGCCGCCACGGCCGTCATCCTGATGCTGTGCGCGGCCGTCTTCGACCTGTTCGACGGGCTGGTGGCGAGGAAGCTGCGCTCGTCGCCGATGGGCGCCGAGCTGGACAACCTGTCCGACCTGATCAGCTTCGGCCTGGCGCCCGCGTACTTCGTCCTCGTCTACGGCATGGTCGCGGACGACGCGCACCAGAGAATGGCGGCGCTGGGGGCGATCGTGGTGCTGCTGGCGGTGGTGCTCAGACTGGCCCGCTTCAGTTGCGTGACGATGAAGGACGGCATGTTCCAGGGCATGCCCAGCCCGTTCGGCGCGCTGACGGTGGTCTCCATCGTCCTGCTGGAGCTGCCCTTCGTGGCGACGCTGCTGGCGATCCTCGGCACGGCGTGGCTGATGGTGAGCCGGGTGGAGTACCCGAAGCCCAGGGGACGGCTGGCCGGGGCGATGCTGGGCTGGATCGTCCTGTCCATGGGCCTGCTGGCAGCGTGGGCCTTCGACGCCCCGAGCGGTCAGCTGCTGCTGCAGACGGGTTGCGCGCTGCAGCTGGTCATGGGCGCGGTGATTCCGCTGTTCGCCACGGCTCGGCGGGTGAACAACTTCCGCGACAACCGGCGGGAGGCGCGGGCGGCGCAGTTGCCGTAGCGGCGCGTATGCCTGCGGCGCTTGTGCGAAGGGCCCCGGACCGTTGCTGGTCCGGGGCCCTTCGCTTGTGCGGGCGACCTGGGGGCTCCGCCCCCAGACCCCCCTTTGCCCACCCGCCCACCCGTCTCGGTCGGTCGAGAGGCGAGCCGAGGGTGGGAACGGCGAGGGAGCCCGCGACGGTGAAGCGGCGAGGGAGCCCGCGACGGTGGAACACCGAGATCGCCCGAGACGGTGGAACGGCGAGATCGCCCGAGACGGTGCCCACCCAGCCGACCGAGACGGGTGGTGGGTGGGCACAGGCC
>NZ_CP011497.1:1489558-1896764 GCF_001027185.1 Streptomyces incarnatus
CTGGGGCGGAGCCCCCAGGGGCCTCAGCCCAGGTGGTCCTCGGCGATGCGCACGGCGACCCGCTCCAGAATCGGCCCCGCATCCGCGATGCACGTGGCCACGTCCGGCTCGACGGAGGTCAACGGGTACGCCCTCTCGATCCCCGCCCGCAGCAACGCCTCCGGCGACAGAGCGAGCCGTCCGCACACCGCCACCACGGTCCTTCCCGCGGAGCGAGCCGCCGCGGCGACACCCGCCGGCGCCTTCCCGTGCAGCGTCTGCTCGTCCAGCGAACCCTCACCGGTGATGACCAGCGAGGCCCGTTCCAGCGCGGGCGCGAAGCCCAGGACGTCCAGCATGACCTCGATACCGGGACGGAAACGCGCGCCCAGGAGCAGCGCGCCGTAGCCGATGCCGCCCGCCGCGCCCGCGCCCGGCGACGCCGCGTACCGCGCGGCACGCGGCCCGACCTCGGCCTCCAGCACCTTGGCGAAGTGGGCGAGGGCCGCGTCCAGGGTCTCGACGTCGTCCGGGGAGGCGCCCTTCTGCGGGCCGTACACCGCCGGCGCGCCCTTCGGCCCGGTCAGCGGATTGTCGACGTCGCTCGCCAGCACCAGCTCCACCGAGGACAGGCGCGGGTCCAGGCCGGACAGATCGGCGCGGGCGAGTTCCGCCAGCCCGCCGCCGCCCGGCGACACCGGCTCGCCGTCCTCGTTCAGGAAGCGCGCGCCCAGCGCGGACAGCATGCCCGCGCCGCCGTCCGTCGTGGCGCTGCCGCCGACGCCGAACACGATCGTCCGGGCGCCCGCGTCGAGCGCGGCCCGCAGCAGCTCGCCCGAGCCGTACGTGGAGGCCGTCAGGGGCGCGAAGACGCCGGCGGGGAGCCGCTGCAGGCCGCTCGCCTCGGCCATCTCCACGACCGCGGTCTCGCCGCGCAGCGCGAACGCGGCGGTCACCTCCTGGCCCAGCGGCCCGGCGACCCGTACCTCCCGGCGCTCGAAACCGGCCGCGACCGCCGCGTCCACCGTCCCGTCGCCGCCGTCGGCCACGGGCAGCGCCTCGACCGCCAGGTCCGGCACGACCCGGCGCAGCCCGGCCGTCACCCGCTCGGCGACCTGCACGGCCGTCAGCGAGCCCTTGAACTTGTCCGCGGCGATGAGCACCCGACGGGTCTCGTTCACTGCAGCGTCCGCCACCTTGCTTTCCCCTTGCTCTCCGGGCCCCGCGCACGTCAGGGCCAGTCGCGCCGCTGCGACCTTAACCGGAGGAGACCCCCGTCGTCATGCCCGGACCGAAGGCTGGGAAGCGGCTGGGAGGAGCCTGGGGAAAACGGGTAGACCCCAGCCATGACCAGCCCCCGCCCGCAGCCCGCCGGCCCTGCCCTCGCCGACCGCGTCCACGGCGGCTGGCTCGGCCGGATCGCGGGCAACATGCTCGGCAAGCCGGTGGAGCAGGGCGAGGTGTGGACCCACGAGCGCATCGACCGCTATCTGCGCAAGGCCGAGGCGCTGCCGCTCACCGACTACCTGCCCGAGCCCGCCGACGCGGCCGACGGCGCCGTACTGCGACCCGAGTGGCGGGAGTGCGTGCGCGGCCGGATCCACGGCAGCGTGCGCGACGACGACGTCGACTACGCGATCCTCGGCCTGCACCTGCTGGAGACCCACGGCTTCGGCTTCAGCACCGAGCAGGTCGGCGAGCTGTGGCTGCTGCGGCTGCCGTACCTGCAGACCTTCACCGCGGAACGGGCGGCGTACCGGAACCTCGCGAACGGGCTGAAGCCGCCGCTGACGGCGACGTACGACAACCCGTACCAGGAGTGGATCGGCGCGCTGATCCGCGCCGACGTCTACGGCTGGACCCGCCCCGGCGACCCCGCGGCGGCCGCCGCGCTCGCCCGGCGGGACGCGGTGCTGTCGCACACCGGGAACGGCGTGTACGGCGCCATGTGGGCGGCGGCGCTGATCGCCGCGGCGTTCACCGCGGCCACCGTGCGGGACGCGCTCGACGCGGCGCTCGGCGTGATCCCGGCGAGCAGCCGGCTCGCCCGTACCGTGCGGCGGGTCATGACCCTGCACGAGACGCGGCTGCCCTGGGAGGAGACCCTGGCCACGCTGGCCGCGGAGACCGCCGGACTCGGCTGGATCCACGCCGTCCCGAACGCCGCGGTCCTGACCGCCGGGCTGCTGTACGGCGACGGCGACTTCACCCGGACCATCGCCCTCACCGTGCGCGGCGGCCTGGACACCGACTCCAACGGGGCGACGGCCGGCTCGGTGGCCGGGGTGCTCACCGGCGCCGCCGCGATCCCCGCCCAGTGGACGGACCCGCTTCAGGACACGGCCCGGAGCGCGGTGTTCGGCTTCGACGGCGTACGGATCAGTGCGCTGGCGGAACGCACCCTGCGCCTGGCGACGGCGGCCCCGTAGCCGTACGGCGGCTGGTTACGCTTCCCCAATGACCACGACTGGTGACTTCGCCACGTACATCGCGAGCCTGCCCCGTGTCCTCGCCGGCGCGGCCGCGCTCTTCCGGGACGCCGAGGGGCGCGTGCTGCTGGTCGAGCCCAACTACCGCGAGGGCTGGGCGCTTCCGGGCGGCACCATCGAGTCGGACGACGGGGAGACCCCGCGCCAGGGCGCGCGCCGGGAGACGCTGGAGGAGATCGGGCTCGACCGGGAGCTCGGCCGGCTGCTGGCCGTGGACTGGGTGCACGGCGCGGGCCGGCCTCCGCTGGTGGCCTACCTGTACGACGGCGGGGTGCTCACGGAGGCCGACCTGAAGGCGATCCGGCTGCAGGAGGAGGAGCTGCTGTCCTGGCGCCTGGTCCCGCGCGAGGAGATCACCGGCCACCTCCCCGGCGCCCTCGGCCACCGGGTCCTGACCGCCCTGGACGTCCTCGCGGACGGCACCGGCACGGCGGAGCTGGAGAACGGTCACCGGGTGGCGTGACCGCTCCCGGTCGCACCGACGGCGGCCGGGGCTGCCGCCGCCCGCAGTTCGAACCAGATGGTCTTGCCCGTGGGCGTCTCCGTGCTGCCCCAGGCGTCCGCGAGCAGGTCCAGGAGGTCCGTGCCGCGCCCGCCTTCCGCGTCGGCGTCGACGACGCTGCGCAGGGGGCCGGCGGACTCGGTGTCCTCGACCTCGCACGTCAGCCGGGAGTCACGCACCCGCAGGTTGAGCCTGAGCGGCCCGCGGGTGTGCCGCAGGGCGTTGGTGACGACCTCGCTGACCAGGAGTTCGGCGGTCTCGGCCAGGTCGGCCAACGCCCACGCGCTCAGCTGGGCGGTGACCAGCCGGCGGGCCCGCCCCGCGGAGGTCAGAGCGCGCGGCAGGGGCCAGGAGGCGTCCCATTCCGTGGCGCGGCCACGGGGCGCGTCCAGCGGCCGTACCGGTGCGAGTGCGCGGGACCACAGGGCCCACTGCCGGGTGGCCCAGGAGAGGGCGGCGTGGGTGGCCATGGGAATCAGTCCTTCTGGGCGAGGCCGTACATGTAGCAGTCGCTACACCTCAAATATAGATGTAGCGGGTGTTACAGTAAAGACCTCTCCAAAAGAATCCATAAGGGACAAAAACCCCGTAACGGACGGAGCCCTCATGCCCCGGCCGCCCGATCCGGCCAAACGACGCGACCTGCTCGCCCGGGTCCGCGCGTACGTCCTGCGCAACGGGCTGGCGGACCTCTCCCTGCGGCCCCTGGCCCGTGCCCTGGGCACCAGCGACCGCATGCTCCTGTACTACTTCGGCTCCAAGGAACGGATGGTCGCCGAGGCCCTCGCCGACTACGAGCGCCGGCCCCTGCTGCGCACCCGCGAGCTGCTGGAGACCTTCGGCCCGCCGAAGGACGCGGCGGGCCTTCGCCGCTTCCTGGAGGAGGCGTGGCAGCGGTTCGGCGACCCGGAGGTGCGTGCCTCGCTGCCCCTCTATCTCGAGGTGATGAGCGCCAGCGTGCTCCACCCCGACCGGTACGGACCCGTCCTGCACGACATCGTCACCGAGTGGACGGACCTGTTCACCTCGGTCTTCCGCGATCTCGGCATGAACCAGGACCGGGCCCGCACCCAGGCCGCCCTGCTGACCGACGCCTCCCTCGGCCTCGTGATCGCCCCGCTGGCGAACGGCCACTGGGACCGCGCGGACAAGGCCTTCCACGCCCTCCTCGACATCCTGGAACCCGGCTGGCGGCCCCACGGCGTGACGCTCGGCGGCCCCGCGGCGGACCACGCGGGGTGAGCAGCGGTGCGAGGCCCACGAAACCCGCTCGCCCCCATCGGACCAGCGCCCTACCCTCGGCCCATGGACAGGCCTCTCGTTGCCCTTCTCAGTGGCGCAGGTATCTCCACGGACTCCGGCATCCCGGACTACCGCGGGCCCAACGGGCTGTGGCGGCGGGATCCGGAGGCGGAGAAGCTCGTCACGTACGAGTACTACATGGCGGACCCGGAGATCCGGCGGCGGTCCTGGCAGATGCGGCGCGAGAACCGCACGCTGGAGGCCGAGCCGAACGCCGCGCACCGGGCCGTCGCCGAGCTCGAGAAGTCCGGCATCCCGGTGCGGGTCATCACGCAGAACGTGGACGGGCTGCACCAGATGGCCGGCCTGCCCGCCCGCAAGGTGCTCGAACTGCACGGCAGCGCACGCAGCGTGGTGTGCACCCGGTGCCACGCGCGCGGGCCGATGCAGGACGCCCTCGCCCGCGTCGAGGCCGGCGAGGAGGACCCACCGTGCCAGGGCTGCGGCGGCATCCTGAAGTCGGCGACCGTGATGTTCGGCGAGCGACTGGACCCGGTCGTCCTCGGCCAGGCGATGTCCATCGCCAAGGCGTGCACCGTGTTCGTCGCCGTCGGCAGCAGCCTGCAGGTACAGCCCGCCGCCGGCCTGGCCGGCATCGCCGCCGACCACGGCGCCCGCTTGATCATCGTCAACGCCGAGCCGACACCGTACGACGACCTCGCCGCCGAGGTCGTACGCGAGCCGATCGGCACGGCGCTGCCCGCGCTGCTGGAACGCATCCGGGCCCAGGGCGGCGCCTAGGGAGCGGCTGGTCTCAGGAGTCGTGGTGGCTCACATGGGCCTCGTAGCAGTACTCGGCCTCGGACACGATGACGAGGGAGTCCCGTGTCCCCGACAGGAACATCCACGGCTCCTCGATCGCGTCGCGCAGTCGCGCCGTCCAGCCGTGCTCGGGGACCTCGCACTCCAGCCAGGGCAGGATCCCGAGATGGCTCCTCACGTAGAGCCGGCCGCTGAGGGAGTTCCCGGCCAGCAACCCGTCCAGCCACGCGTCGAGTTCCTCCGGCGAGGTGTCGTCGGGAAGCCGGTCGGTCGGGTCGGTGTGGATGCTCCGGGATCGCCTGATCGCCCTCGTCACCCACTCGGGCTCCGTGCCGGGCTGGAGGCTGCCGCCGGTGCGGACATCGCCGAGCTTGGCCTCGATGATCTCCAGCGCGGCCCTTTCCCGGTGTTCCCTGAGCTTCTGCCGCAGTCTGCTTTCGTGTGCCATGGCTAGAAGAGGGCGGTCCCCCGTTCGAAATCCAGCAGGCGGCGTTTGCGGTCCACGCCGCCGCCGTAGCCGGTGAGGCTGCCGTCGGAGCCGATCACGCGGTGGCAGGGGACGATGATGCCGACGGGATTGCGGCCGTTGGCGAGGCCGACCGCGCGGGAGGCGTGGGGATTGCCGAGGGCGTCGGCGAGCTGGCCGTAGGTGCGGGTCTCGCCGTAGGGGATGCGGGTGAGCTGTTCCCAGACGCCGCGCTGGAACGGTGTTCCGCGCAGGGCCAGTTGGAGGGTGAACCGCCTCAACTCGCCCTCGAAGTAGGACGTCAGCTGTTCCCGTGCCGCGGCGAAGGCGGGCAGGCCGTCGTCCCGGGGGCCGAAGTTCTCCTCGGCCGGCCGGTGCCGCTGGCCGGCCATGTAGAGGCCGCACAGGATGCCGTCGGCGTCGGCGACGAGGGTGAGCGGGCCGTACGGGCTGTCGATCACGGTGTGGGACATCACGGGGGAACCTTCTTACACGGGCAGGAAGTTGATCGGGGGGCCGTCGGTCGCCCACAGGTACTGCACGGCGTACGCCCGCCAGGGCCGCCATGCCTCCGCTCGGGCGGTGAGCGCGGCCGGGGTGGAGGGCAGGCCCAGCTCCTGTGCCGCACGCCGAATGCCGAGGTCGGTGGGGAGGAAGGCGTCGGGGTCGCCGAGGGCGCGCATGGCGATGACGTCGACCGTCCACGGCCCGAACCCGGGCAGGGAGAGGAGCCGGGCGCGGGTTTCCGCCCAGTCGGACTCGACTCCCAAGTGCAGTGTGCCCTCGGCGAGTTCGCGGACCAGGGTGGTGAAGGTGGTGCGCCGGGTGCGCGGCATCGCCAGGCTCCCGGGGTCCACGGCGGCGAGGGCTTCGGCGGACGGGAAGAGGTGCGTGAGGCCGCCCTCGGGGTCGTCGAGGGGCTTGCCGTGCGCGGTGACCAGACGGGCCGCGTGGGTGCGGGCGGCGGCCGTGGAGACCTGCTGGCCGAGGACCGCGCGGACGGCGAACTCGGCCTCGTCGACCGTGCGCGGCACCCGGCGGCCGGGCGCCTTGTCGACCAGCGGCGCGAGCAGCGGATCCGTGCGCAGCCGGTCGTCGACGGCGACGGGGTCGGCGTCCAGGTCGAGCATGCGGCGGCAGCGGCTGATCGCCACGGGCAGGTCACGCAGATCGCTGAGGGTGAGGCGGCAGGCGATGTGGTCGGGGCACGGCGTCAGGGAGACGATCCCGTGGCCGTACGGCAGGCGCAGCGTGCGCCGGTACGCGCTGTCGCGCCACTCCTCGACACCGGGTACGGCGGTGGCGGCGAGGTGGCCGAAGAGGTTGGAGGGGTTCAGCGGGGCGCGGAACGGCAGCCGCAGGCTCAGCACGCCCGGCGTACCGGCCCCGGACCTCGGCGCGCGGGCGCGCAGCTCGCTCGGGGTCAGGGCGAAGACCTCGCGGACCGTGTCGTTGAAGGCGCGGATGGAGGAGAAGCCGGCCGCGAAGGCGACCTCCGCCATGGGCAGCGCGGTGGTCTCGATGAGCAGCCGTGCGGTCTGGGCGCGCTGGGCGCGGGCGAGCGCGAGCGGGCCCGCGCCGAGTTCGGCGAGCAGCTGCCGCTCCACCTGGCGGGTGCTGTAGCCGAGCCGGCCGGCGAGTCCGGGCACGCCCTCGCGGTCCACGACACCGTCGGCGATGAGCCGCATCGCGCGGGCCACCAGGTCGGCGCGCTGGTTCCACTCCGGGGAACCGGGGCTGGTGTCGGGGCGGCAGCGCTTGCAGGCCCGGAACCCGGCCTGCTGGCAGGCGGCCGCGCTCGGGTAGAAGGTCATGTTCTCCGGCTTGGGCGGGACGACGGGACAGCTGGGCCGGCAGTAGATCCGGGTGGTCAGGACGGCCGTGAAGAACCACCCGTCGAACCGCGCGTCCTTGGACTGCACGGCGCGTACGCAGTGCTCCCGGTCGAGGTGGGTCGCTGTCTGCATGCGTCCAGCATCGGCCACCCGGGGCGTCGATCGCTGGCGGAAATCCGACACCAGCGTCGGCCTGCCTGCTCCTACGGGACTTGCCGTACGGCCTGCCGGAACCCGGCGATCCAGTCGGCGGTGCGGCGCAGCCCGCCGAACGTGTAGAAGTGCACCTTCACCGCGCCGTGCCGCTCGGGGTCGTAGCGGTGGGCGAGCGCGTGCAGGAAGCGGTCCGGGCCGGTCGTACCCATGAGGTTGGTCAGCGAGAAGCCGTACTTGCGGGCGACTGAGGCGCTGGTGGCGACGCCGAACCGGGTGGCGTAGCCGAGCAGCCGGCGTACGCCCGCCGGGCCGGGCACGCCGATGCGCACGGGCAGGTGCACGCCCCGGGCACGGGCCGCCTCCAGCCAGCCGAGGACGGGGTCGACGTCGAAGCCGAACTGGGTGATGACATCGCCGGCGAACCGGTGCGCGCCGAGGGCCGCCGTCTTGTCGGTGAGCGCGGTCCACAGGGTGCCGTCGGCTATCGCGGGGTGGCCCTCCGGGTAGCCGCTGATGCCGACGTGCCGGACGCCGTGGCGCTGGAGCAGACCGGTGCGCAGGACGGCGAGGGCGTCCGGGTAGGGGCCTTCGGGGCGGGCGGGGTCGCCGCCGACGACGAAGACGTTGTCGGCGGTGCCGTCCTCGGCCAGCCCGGACAGGAACTCTTCGAGGGCGGCCCGGGAGGGCAGGCGGCGGGCCGAGATGTGGGGCACGGGGACGAAACCGAGCCGTTTGACCGCGCGGGCGGCCGCCAGCCGCATGCCGAGGTCCTCCCCGGCGAGGAAGGTGATGTTGATCCGGGTGCCCCGCGGGATGCTGCCCTGTGCCTCCTCCAGCCGGGGCACGTCCTTGCCGGTCATCTCCAGCGAGAAGTCGTCCAGCAGCGCGGCGCCGACCGCCGGGGTGACGGTGAGAGCGGGGTTCATCGTGCTCCTGGTTTCTCCTGGTCCGGCGGCGTTCGGGGCCCTGGCCGATGATGTCACGCCGGTGGCGGTCGCCCCTGCCGGGGGCGGCCGGATCGTGTGCGCCGTAGCTGCCGGATGCCCGCGTGCGACCACCCGGTCGGAGCACCCGGTGTCCGGATGCGCGCGCAGGACGGCGACCGGATGTCCCCGGTCGCAGGTCCGCCCGGCATGCGGAGCGGGGCGCCGGGTCGCTACGGCGCCGGGTTCAGGGGGTCGTCGATCACGCCGGCCACGCGGTCCGTCCCGGCGGTCGGGGCGAGGCCCGGGTCGAGGTCGCCGGCGGCGGCCGTCAACGCGGTGAGCGCCGGGACCAGGCCGGCGCGCTCCTGGGCGGGCAGGCGCTGGACCAGGGCCCGGATCTCGCCACGGCGGTGGCTCAGCACGCGCTCGACCAGTTCCTCGCCCGCGGTGGTGAGCCGGAGGACGACCTCGCGACGGTTGTCCGGGTTGACCCGCCGGTCGGTGAGACCCTGCGCCTCCAGGCGCTCGGCCATGCGCAGCGCGGTGGACGGGGTGACGCCCAGCGTGGCGGCCATGGCGACCAGCTTGATCGGCCCGCAGGTGTGCAGGGCGACCAGGGAGCGCAGCTGGGGCAGGGTCAGCGGCACGTCGACGGAGGCGAGGGCGCGGGCGGAGAGGGCGACGATCAGCCGGGAGGCGGCCATCACGGCGACGGTGACCTGCTCGGCCTCCCGGTCCAGGGCCTCCTCCGACGCCGGGCCGTCCGACGCCGGGCCGTCCGACGACGGGGCCTGCTGCTGCGGGCCGCTGTCCTGCTGGGCCATGGACTCCTCGCTCCTCCGGTGCGGTCCACGATCGGTGTTTTCCCGATCGGTGCTGTCTAGATCGGTGCCGTCCACGATCGGTGCCGTCCACGATCGGTGCTGTCACGATCGCTGCTGTGCCGATCGGTGCTGCCCACGATCGCTGCTGTCCACGATCCGGACATCTGCCCTCACCCATGGTGACCATTGCAGACTGCAATGATAAGCTGCGGGCACCGGACCGAACGGGCGCGACGGATCCGGTGCTGAAGGTGATGACGATGACATCCGAGCCGATACGCGAAGCCTATTCCTTCGTGTGCCTGCGCTGCGGGCACGCCTGGGAGGGGGTTTACGAGATCCGGCACGTGAGAGACGCCCGAGGCCGTCTGCGTGCCGTGTACCACGTGCGCGGCGGACGCCGGGTGCCGTCCCCGCTCACGGCCGGCACCTGCCGGGTGTGCGGTGGTCACCGGGTGCGCATCCTGCGCCCGGGACGCGTCGACTCGGCCCGCGCCGTACCCCGGTAAGGGCAGCCGCACCCGGCTCGCCTCCTCCCCTCCTCCCCACGGGCAGTGCCGCCCGTGATCACTGCCGCCCCCGGACCGGTCGAACCGGCCCGGCCGGTGTGTCGCCACGACCACCCGGCAGTGCCCCGGCCTTCCGCCCTCTGCTCCCTGCCCTCTGCTCTCTGCCCTCCGCCCACTGACCCTGCCCCCTGCCCCCTGCCGCCTCACGCGACCCGGAGCCTCCATGCCCCCGTCCACCGGAATCCCAGCCCCCGGCCGCCATCGCCCGGCCCTGAAGATCCCGCACCTGGGCGACTTCCACGTACCCCCGCGCGTCGTCGTGATCACGGCGCTGGCCGTCCCCGTCGGCGCGGTCGCCGCACTGGTGGCCGCCGCTCTGCTGAAGCTCATCGCCCTGATCACCAACCTCGCCTTCCTCGGCCGCCCCGGATTCGGCTCCGCCGTACCGGCGGACACCCCGCACCGCTGGCTGCTGGCCGTGATGCCGGTGCTCGGCGGACTGGCCATCGGGGTCATGGCCCGCTACGGCTCGGAGAAGATACGCGGCCACGGCATGCCCGAGGCGATCGAGTCCATCCTCGTCGGCGGCAGCCGGGTGCAGCCGCGCGTCGCCGTGCTGAAGCCCGCGTCGGCCGCGATCTCCATCGGCACCGGCGGGCCGTTCGGCGCGGAGGGCCCGATCATCATGACCGGCGGTGCCGTCGGCTCCCTGCTGGCCCAGTTCCTGAAGGTCACCACCGACGAACGCAAGGCCCTGCTGGTGGCGGGTTCGGCCGCCGGCATGGCCGCGACCTTCGACGCACCGCTCGCCTCCATCCTGCTCGCGGTCGAGCTGCTGCTCTTCGAGTGGCGGCCCCGCTCCTACCTCCCGGTGGCCGTCGCCGCCGTGACCGCCACCCTGGTACGCGGCCCCCTGCTCGGCACCGACCCGCTGTTCGGCGGCGCACATGTGCCGGCGCGGCTCGGACTGCCGTCGTACGGCCTGTGCGTGCTCGCGGGGGCCCTGGCCGGGCTGCTCGCCCTGGGCGCCACCGCCCTCGTCTACTTCTCCGAGGACATGTTCTCCCGGCTGCGCATCCACTGGATGTGGTGGCCCGCGATCGGCGGCGCGGTCATCGGCCTGGGCGGCCTGGTGGAACCGCGCGCCCTGGGCGTCGGGTACGACGTCATCGGCGCGCTGCTGACCGGGCACGCCACGGTCGGGCTGATCGTCGGCATCCTCGTGGTGAAGACCCTGATCTGGGGCCTGTCGCTCGGCTCGGGCACCTCCGGCGGTGTCCTCGCGCCCATGTTCATGGTCGGGGGCGCGCTGGGCGCCGCCGAGGCCCTGGTCTTCCCGCACGTCAGCCCCGGCTTCTGGGCCCTGGTCTCGCTGGCCGGGGTGCTCGGCGGGGTCATGCGGTCCCCGCTCACCGGCATCGTCTTCTGCCTGGAGCTCACCCACGAGGTCAATGCCCTGATCCCCATGGTGATCACCGCCACGGCCGCCTATCTGCTGTCGGTGGTGCTGCTGAAGCGGTCGGTGCTCACCGAGAAGCTGGCCCGGCGCGGCCTGCACCTCACCCGGGAGTACTCCGTCGACCCGCTCGAGGTGCATCTCGTACGGCAGTTGGAGACGCCCGCCGGGGTCACCTTCGCCGCCGACCGCGGCGCGGGCGAGGTCACCGCCCTGCTGCGCGCCGCGCACGAGGCGGGCGATCCCGAGGGACTGCTCGCCCAGCGGCTGTATCCGGTGCTGGACGCGGACGGCGAGCTGACCGGCGTCGTCACCCGCGGCATGCTGGTCCACGCCGACCCCGCCGACGCCACCCCGCTCGGCGAGCTGGCCCGGCCGGCGGTCACCGCGCACCCCGACGAGACCCTGCGGGCGCTCGCCAACCGCATGGCCCAGCACGACGTCACGCGGCTGCTGGTGGTCACCCGCGAGCCGCGCCCCCGCATCGAGGGCATCGTCAGCCTGCGCCATCTGCTGACCGCGCGCCGCATCGACCTGCACGAGGAGCACCACGCGGAACGCGTCCTCACCCTGCGGGCCCGGCGCGCCACGGCCCCGGCGACGAGCTGACGAGCCGACGAGCCGACGAGCCGAGGCGGTCGGCGGATTATGGACCGGTCACACGCACCGCTTTTGGCTCTGGTGACCGGACCACGCCACCGGCATGGTGGTTCTCCCCGAACCCGAGGAGGTCCCTGACCATGCGATTCCGGCACGCGGACACCATCTGGGCCACGTTTCCCGAACTGGCCTGCGGCGCGCTGTACGCCGAAGGCGTCGGCGCCGGTGTGGACACCGCGCCGCGCGCCGCCGGGTACACCGCCCGCGCCCTGGCCCGGCTGGCCGGCGCCACCGAGGGCGAGTTCCCCGAAGTGCTGGCCTGGCGGCGGACGTTCAGCCGGACGGGGGTGAAGCCGACGCAGTACCGGTGCGCCTCGGAGTCGCTGCTGCGGCGGCTGCGGAAGGAGGGGACGCTGCCGCGCATCCACCCGCTGGTCGACCTGTGCAACGCGCTGTCGGTGGCGTACGCGATCCCGGTGGCGGTCCTCGACGTGGACCGGATCACCTGGCCGCTGCTGGAGGTGCGGCAGGCCCTCGGCGACGAGACGTACACGGCGTTCGGCGGGGGCGTCGAGCATCCGGCGCCCGGTGAGGTGACCTTCGCCGACTCGGCGGGGCGCGCGCACGCCCGGCGCTGGAGCCATCGGCAGAGCGGCCACTCGGCGGTCGGCGAGCACACCCGCCGGGTACTGGTGGTCGCGGAGGCCATGCACGACGCCGGCGCGGAAAGCGTGCCCGAGCTGCTGAAGGAACTCGAGGCGGAGGTGGCGGCGCACTGGGACGCCGTCACGGAGACGGCCGTACTCACCCGGGCCGCGCCGGACTTCGTCTTCGGCGGCTGAAACGGCGCATGACAGCATGACCAGGGTGGACGAGGAACGAGAGGTGCGGACCGGTGCGGGCGAACTCCCCGGCCCCGGCTCGGACTTCCTGCAGCTGGCGGCCGGCGACGTGCCCTCCGGCGGGAAGGCCGAGTGGCTGGCCGGGCGGCTGCGGCAGGCGATAGCGGACGGCCGGCTGGCGGTGGGCAGCAGACTCCCGCCCACCCGGGTGCTGGCCGGCGAGCTCCATGTCTCCCGCGGGGTGATCACCGAGGCCTACCGCCGGCTCGCCGAGGACGGCCACCTGGAGGGCCGCCGCCGCGGGGGCACGGTGGTGGTGGCGGCGCCGTTCGCTCCGGTACGAGGCGTCCGGGGCGAGGCTGCGGGAGGTGGCGCCTCGCCGAGGGGCCCTGAGAACGCCGCACCCGGCAGGCCACTTCCCAGGGAGTCGCCCGCCCCGTCAAGAGCTTCCGGCACCGAGTCGCCCAGCCGGTCCCGCGCATCCGGCACACCGGGCACCAACTCACCTGCTCTGTACGGCACATCCGGCGCCCCGTCACCCGGAGCATCCGGCGCATCCGGCGCCCCGTCACCCGACCCATCCGGCACATCCACCACCACCTCACCCCGCCCGCCCGGCACATCCACCACCACCTCACCCCGCCCGCCCGGCACATCCACCACCACCTCGCCCCGCCCGCCCGGCACGTCCGGCACATCCGGCACATCCGGCACATCCGGCGCCTTGCCGTGCCGCCCGTCCGGAGCCGTCCCCCACCCCGCACCCGGCACGCACTGCCCCCAGGACCCCGGGGCACCGCCCGCCGGAGCCCACCGCCGGCCCCCGTCCCCTCGCGCACCCCGCCGCCCCCCGCCGCCGGCGGCCGCCCACGCGCACCCCACCGCGCCCACGACACCGTTCTCCCGGGCCCCCGGTGCCGACGTCTTCGACGCGTTGCGCGAGGCGCCGGCCGTCGTCGATCTCACTCCCGGGCGGCCGGATCTCGCCGCCTTTCCGCGTACCGCCTGGCTGCGTGCGGAGCGTGCCGTGCTCGCGGCGCTGTCCGCCGAGCACCTCGGTTACGGCGACCCGCGGGGCGCTCCCGCACTGCGGCGGGCCGTCGCCGACTGGCTCGCGCGGATGCGGGGCGTACGGGTGGAGCCGGAAGAGGTGCTGATCGTGGCGGGCACCGCCCAGGCGCTCACGCTGCTGCACCAGGTGCTGCGCGCCGACGGCATCGACGCCGTCGCGGTGGAGGACCCCGGCTCGCTCGGCGGGCGCCAGCATCTGCGCAACGGGGGGCTCGAGACCCCGCCGGTGCCGGTCGACGGGGACGGGGTACGGGTGGACGCGTTGCGCGCGACGGGCGCCCGCGCGGTGCTGCTCACGCCGGCCCACCAGTTCCCGACCGGCGTGGTGACCAGCGGCGAGCGCCGGCGCGAGCTGCTGGGCTGGGCGCGGGACGGCGGGCTGATCCTGGAGGACGACTACGACGCCGAGCACCGCTACGACCGGCCGCCGGTCCCCGCGTTGCGGGCGCTGCTGGCCGACCGGGTCTGCTACATGGGCAGCGTGTCGAAGCTGCTGGCTCCGGCGCTGCGCATCGGCTGGCTGGTGGCTCCGCCCCGCTATCGCAGGGACCTGGTCGACGCCAAGCGGTTCAACGACCTGGGCAACGCGGTGCTACCGCAGTTGGCGCTCGCCGGGCTGATGGAGTCCGGTGGGCTGGAGCGGCAGCTGCGGCTGCTGCGGCGGCGGCACCGCGACCGCCGGGACGCGATGATCGCCGCGCTCGCCGAGCATCTGCCCGGCGGCACCGTGCACGGCGCCGCGGCGGGCCTGCATCTGACGGTCACGTACACCGCGGAGGTACCGGACACCGAACTCGCCGCCGCCGCGCTGGCCCGGGGCGTGAAGTGCCAACCCCTGTCCTGGCACCGGCAGTTGCCCGGCCCGCCCGGCCTGGTCCTCGGCTACGCGGCCACCGCGCCGGGAGTCATCGCCGAGGGCGTGGCACTGCTCGGCAGGACGCTGCGCGAACTGTCCTGACCCGGGCCGGGTATCAGGGGGACGTGATTGCGGCGGATACCGGACGTACCGGCGGATGTACGAGTACCGGAACCGGCCGCCGGGCCAGGACGTCACAGGGGCGTGCGGCGGCGCGAGGAGGCAGCCGTGGTGCTGGAGCAGCGTGGACGCGGACGGGGGTGCGGGCGGCCGTGGTTCGGGGCCGTCCTGGTCGCCGTCGCCTGCCTGCTGACCGCCTGCGGACCCGGTGGCTCCCCGTCGCCTCGGGCCACAGGGGACTCGGGACCACCGCCGTCACCGCCGAGGGACACCGCGACAACCCCGGCCACGGCCATCCCGTCGTCGGGCTGTGCCGCAGGATCCGCCACCGTCGTCCATGGATCCGGGGACGCCTCCGTCCAGCACCTGTGCGTACGCTCCGGTACGACGGTGACCGTCGTCCTGGAACCACGCGCCCACGGCTCCTGGCCACAGCCGCGCAGCAGCAACCCGATGCTGGCGCTGGTGACCTCCTCCACCACCGACCGCAGGGGGGTCACGCGGGTCACGGTCCGTGCCGCGCGCATCGGCGAGGCGACCGTGACCTGGGGTGCCGAGGGCTCGCCGCGCTTCACGCTTCGGCTGAGCGTGGCGGCGTATCCGGTGCGGTGAACGCGTCGAAGGACCGTTGACGTGCCACCTGGCCGCCTTCCACCTGCCGGCCGTGCTCAGCGGGCGAAGTCGCGGGCACCACGGGAAGAACCGAACCGTGGTCCGATCAGCGGAGTTGCGTCGCGAACGCGTCGTAGGCCCGCTCGTCGAAGAGGACGAAGCGCACCTCTTCCACGGAGGTCGGTGTGTTCCGCACGGTGTCCACGGCGATCCGCGCCGCGTCCTGCATCGGCCACCGGTACACGCCGGTGGAGACGGCCGGGAACGCGACCGTACGGGCGCCGAGTTCGTCGGCGGCCTTCAGGGACTCGCGGTAGCAGGAGGCGAGCAGTGCGGAGCGGTCCTCGCTCTGGCTGTACACCGGGCCCACCGTGTGGATGACCCAGCAGGCGTCGAGTTCACCCGCCGTTGTGGCGACCGCCTGGCCGGTGGGCAGGCCCTTGCCGTACCGGGAGGCGCGCAGGGCGCGGCACTCCTGGAGGATGGCGGGGCCGCCGCGCCGGTGGATCGCGCCGTCGACTCCGCCACCGCCGAGCAGGGAGGAGTTGGCCGCGTTGACGATCGCGTCGGCGCTCTGCCGGGTGATGTCGCCCTGGACCAGGGTGATGCGGGTCATGTCTGCCTCAGTCTTCGCCATACGGCCTTGGCGGCGTTGTGCCCCGACATACCGTGCACACCGGGTCCCGGCGGGGTGGCCGAGGAGCAGATGAAGACGGCCGGATGGGGGGTGTGGTACGGGAACGGGGACAGTCTGGGGCGCAGCAGCAGCTGGAGTCCGGACGCCGCGCCGCAGGCGATGTCGCCGCCGACGTAGTTGGCGTTGTGGGCGGCCAGCTCGGCGGGGCCGGCGACGGCGCGGGCGAGGACACGGTCGCGGAAGCCGGGGGCGAACCGCTCCAGTTGGCGTTCCATGGCGTCGGTGAGGTCGCCGGACCAGCCGTTCGGGACATGGCCGTACGCCCAGAAGACCTGCTTGCCCTCGGGCGCCCGGGTCGGGTCGACGATGCTGGGCTGCACGGTGATCAGGAACGGCCGGCCGGGGGCACGGCCCTCGCGGGAGGCGGCGCGCAGGGCGGTGGAGATCTCGTCCTTGTTCGCGCCGATCTGCACGGTCGTGGCGGCGCGGGCCTCGGGCGCGGTCCAGGGCACCGGGCCGTCCAGCGCGTAGTCGATCTTGAACACGCCCGGGCCGTAGCGGTAGTGCGCGTAGGTGTCGCCGAAGCCGGCGATGCGGGCCAGCGCGGTGGGCGAGGTGTCGAAGACGTACGCCCGCGCGGGCGGCAGGTCGTCCAGTCGCTTGACCTCGTAGTCGGTGTGCACGGCGCCGCCGAGGTCTTTCAGATACCCGGCGAGGGCGTCGGAGATGGCCTGGGAACCGCCGCGGGGCACCGGCCAGCCGCGGGCGTGCGCGGACAGGGCGAAGACCAGGCCGACGGCGCCGGTGGCCAGGCCCTCGAGCGGCGCGATCACATGGGCCACCAGACCGGCGAACAGCGCCTTGGCCCGCTCGTCCTTGAAGCGGCGCAGCAGCCAGGTGGACGGCGGCAGTCCGGCCAGGCCGAAGCGGGCCAGGGTGACGGGGTCGCGCGGGAGGGCGGTCAGCGGCAGGGACATGAAGTCCCGCACGAGGGTGTCCCAGTGGGCCAGGAACGGCTCGACCAGTCTGCGGTACGCGCCCGCGTCCCGGGGTCCGAAGGAGGCGGCCGTCTCGGCCACCGAGCGGGACAGCACGGCCGCGGTGCCGTCGAGGAAGGGGTGCGCCATCGGCAGCTCGGAGTGCAGCCACTGCAGGCCGTAGCGGTCGAGGGGCAGGGCGCGGAACGCCGGTGAGTTGATGCCGAGGGGGTGGGCGGCCGAGCACGGGTCGTGCCGGAAGCCGGGCAGGGTCAGTTCCTCGGTGCGGGCGCCGCCGCCCACGGTGGACTTCGCCTCGAACAGGGCCACGGAGAAGCCGCGGCGGGCCAGCTCCACGGCAGCGGTCAGTCCGTTCGGTCCCGCACCCACCACGACCGCATCGAGCATCGACGGCACCTTCGGACCCCTTCGTCAGCCGATGGCCACTCGGGGTCAGGATATGCCGCAGGACTGACATTCCCTCGGGCCGGGGGGTCGGGGGGCCGGGGGGCCGGGGGGCCGGGGGGCCGGGCGGGCGGGCGCCGGGGGCCGGGGAGTCGGGTGGCAGGGAGTCGGGTGGCGGGGACCGGGAGGCTGGGGGCGGGCGCCGGGGAGTCGGGTGGCGGGGACCCGGTGGCCGGGTGGGCGGGCGCCGGGGGCCGGGCAGCGGGGGGTCGAGTGGCGAGGACCCGGTGGCCGGGGGCGGGCGCTGGGAGGCTGGGCAGCGGGGAGTCGCGGACCGGGAGGCCGGGCGCCGGGAGGCCGGGCCCCGGGAGGCCAGCGTCCGCAGGCGCCCGGGTAGCGCGTCGCGCGGGACCGGGTCGACGGCGCCGTTGGGATGCGGACCGCTCTCGGGCGCCGGTCCGTGGTGGCTCGTCACGCCCCCGCGGCGGAGCCGCATATCGACACAGCCCCGCGCCCCTGGAGGGCAAGGTCGCCAGCCTCTGCCGAACCGGTTCCCCCGTGGGCCTCAGGACGCCGCGCGGAGCAGTCCAGCCATCCGTCGGCGGTCACGGTGCGGACCCATGGTGGCGTGTCGCGCCCACGCGGCCCACGCGGCGGAGCCGCATATCGATACAGCCCCGCGCCCCTGGGGCAAGGTCGCCGGCCTGCGCCGAACCGGGCGTGCCCCCGTGGGCCTCAGGTCGCCGTGCGCAGCAGTTCCGCCACGCGGTGGGCGGTCGCGGTGTCGCGGGCCGCGGTGAACGGCAGTGCGTTGCCGCCGGTCACGCGGAACGGCTCGCCGTCGCGGGTGAGGTGCGCGCCGCCCGCCTCCTCGACCAGGAGCAGCCCGGCCGCGTGGTCCCAGGCGGCCTCCCAGGAGAACGCGACCGCGTCCAACTCGCCCCGGGCGACGGCGAGATACTCCAGGCCCGCCGAACCGCAGGGGCGCGGGGCGAGGCCGTCGGTCCACAGGGCGCGCAGCGCGCGCTTCTGCTCGTCCGTGGTGTAGTCCGGGTGGGACGTGGCGACGACGAGGTCCCGGCCGGGCGCGGGCGGGCCCGCGAACAGCCGCTCGCCGTCAAGGAAGGCGCCCTGGCCACGGACCGCGGTGGCGAGCTGGTCGCGCGCCGCGGCGTAGGTCCAGGAGGCCAGGACGACGCCCCGGTGGGCGAGGGCGACCAGGGTGCAGAAGCCCTCGTCGCCGTGCACGAACTGGCGGGTGCCGTCGACCGGGTCGACGATCCAGACCGGCGCGTCGCCCTGGAGCGCCGCGTAGGTCGCCGGGTCGGCGTGCACCGCCTCCTCGCCGACCACGACCGAGCCGGGCAGCAGCGCGCCGAGGTCGGCGGTGAGCCGCAGCTCGGCGAGCCGGTCGGCGTCCGTCACCAGGTCGTGGGGGCCGCTCTTCTGGTCCACCTCGTCGTCGGCGAGGCGGCGGAAGCGGGGCAGGATCTCGGCCGCGGCGGCCTTGCGGACCGCGTCCTCCACGTCGGCCGAGCAGCGGGCGAGAAACTCGTCGATGGTTTCCGTCATTGCTTCGATCATGCCCTCCATGAGACCACGCCCCACTGACAATCCCCGCCCGCCCGGTGCACAGCGGGTGAAATCGGGATGAAGAACGGGTGCCGGACGATCACTCAGCGGCCCACCGCGTACCCCTGCATGCCGCGCGGGTTCGCCGCCGCCGACAGCACGCCGGTCTCCGGGTCCCGGGCCACCGCGCACAGGCGTCCCTCGGACCAGGCGGGGCCGACGGTGACGTCGTGGCCGCGTCGCCGCAGTTCCCCGACCACCTCGGCGTCCATGCGGGACTCCACGGTCACGCTGCCGGGGCGGTGGCCTCGCGGGTAGAAGGAGCTGGGGAAGCCGTCGTTGTGCCAGTTCGGTGCGTCGATGGCGCCCTGGAGGTCGAGACCGCCCCGGACCGGGGGCCGCAGGGCGGCGGCGAGGAAGAAGTGCAGCTGCCACTGGTCCTGCTGGTCGCCGCCGGGCGTGCCGAACGCCAGGACCGGCACGCCGTCCCGCAGCGCGAGGGACGGGGTGAGGGTGGTGCGCGGGCGGCGGCCGGGGGTGAGGGAGTTCGGCAGGCCCTCCTCCAGCCAGGTCATCTGCAGGCGCGTGCCGAGCGGGAAGCCCAGCTCGGGCACGACCGGGTTGGACTGCAGCCAGCCGCCGCTGGGCGTGGCCGCGATCATGTTGCCCCAGCGGTCCACGACGTCGAGGTGGCAGGTGTCGCCACGGGTCGTGCCGTCGGCGGCCACCTGCGGCTCCCCGGGGAGCTCCGCGACCGTCGGCTCACCGGCACCCATCGGGTCGAAGCCGCGGTCGCCGGTCCCCACGCGCGCGTACGCCTGCGCCGGCAGCCGCGGGGTGCGTCCGCCGGGGCTGCCCGGCCGCAGCTCCCAGGAGGCCTTGGCGCCGAGCAGGGCCCGCCGCCCGGCGTTATAGCCGTCCGAGAGCAGCTCGGCCACCGGCACCTCGGCGGCGTCCCCGTACCAGGCCTCGCGGTCGGCCATGGCGAGCTTGCAGCCCTCGATCAGCAGGTGGACGTACTCGGCGGAGCCGTGCGCGGGCAGCTCGGGCGGGAGCAGGGCGAGCTGCTGGAGGAGGGCGGGGCCCTGGCTCCAGGGGCCGGCCTTGCACACGGTCCAGCCGTTCCAGTCGTAGCTCACCGGGGTCTCGTAGGCGGCCGACCAGCCGGCGAGGTCGGCCCCGGTGAGCGTGCCGGTGTGGCGCGCGCCGCTGGTGTCCCTCGTGGGCCGCCCGGACTGCCGTACCAGGGCCTCGGCGACGAAGCCGGAGCGCCACACCTCGCGGGCGGCGTCGATCCGGGCCTCCCGGTCGCCGCTGCCCGCGGTCTCGGCCAGCAGCCGCTTCCAGGTGGCGGCGAGGGCGGGGTTGCGGAAGAGCGCACCGGGGCGGGGTGCCCGGCCGCCGGGCAGGTACACCTCGGCCGACGAGGTCCACTCGGTCTCGAACAGCTCCCGTACGGTCTCCACGGTCGCGCCGAGCTTCTCCACGGGCGCGTGCCCGTGCTCGGCGTATCCGATGGCGTACTTCAGCACCTCCGCCAGGGACTTGGTGCCGTGGTCGCGCAGGAGCAGCAGCCAGGCGTCGAAGGCGCCGGGCACGGCGGCCGCGAGCGGTCCGGTGCCGGGTACGAGGTCCAGTCCGAGCCCCCGGTAGTGGGCGACGGTGGCGCCGGCCGGGGCCACGCCCTGCCCGCACAGCACGCGCACCTCGCCACCGGCCGGCGCGAGCAGGATCGGTACCTCGCCGGCCGGTCCGTTCAGGTGCGGTTCCACCACGTGCAGCACGAACGCGCCGGCCACGGCGGCGTCGAACGCGTTGCCGCCGTCCTCCAGGACCGCCATCGCCGACTGGGAGGCCAGCCAGTGGGTGGAGGACACCATGCCGAAGGTGCCCTGCAGGGTGGGCCGGGTGGCGAACACGACAGACGTCTCCTCGGCTCGGGTACCTCGTCCGGGTGATCGTACGAGCGTGGTCGCCGTCCGGGGAACAGGGCACGGACCCGCGCCGTTGATCTCGTGCGGAGGACGGCAGGGGAGGACGGCAGGGACGGAGGCCCAGGCGGTGCACGGTGAGTACAAGGTGCCCGGCGGCAAGCTCGTCGTCGTGGACGTGGAGGCCGCGGACGGCGTGCTGCGGCACGTGCGCGTGGCGGGCGACTTCTTCCTGGAGCCGGACGAGGCGCTGGACGCGGTGAACCGTGCGCTGGAGGGCGCCCCGGCGGACACCGACGCGGCGGGCCTGGCCGCGCGGATCGAGGCGGCGCTGCCCGCGGGGACCGTGATGTACGGGCTGACCTCGGAGGGCGTGGGCATCGCGGTGCGCCGTGCCCTCGCGCACGCCACGGACTGGACCGACTACGACTGGCAGCTGATCCACGAGGGCCCGCAGCCGCCCGCACTGCACATGGCCCTGGACGAGGTGCTGACCGCCGAGGTCGCCGCGGGCCGGCGCCCGCCGACGCTCAGGGTGTGGGAGTGGGGCGCCCCGGCGGTGATCATCGGCAGCTTCCAGTCCCTGCGCAACGAGGTGGACCCGCAGGGCGCCGCGCGGCACGGCGTCGAGGTGGTGCGGCGGATCTCCGGCGGCGGCGCGATGTTCGTGGAGCCGGGCGACACCATCACCTACTCGCTGTCGGTGCCCGAGTCCCTCGTGCAGGGCCTGTCCTTCCAGGACAGCTACGCCTACCTGGACGACTGGGTGCTGGGCGCGCTCGGCGACATGGGCATCCGGGCCTGGTACCAGCCGCTGAACGACATCGCGACCGACCAGGGCAAGATCGCGGGCGCGGCGCAGAAGCGGATCGTCGGCCCCGGCGGGGGCCCGGGCGCCGTGCTGCACCACGTGACCATGGCGTACGACATCGACGCCGACAAGATGACGGAGGTGCTGCGCATCGGGCGGGAGAAGCTGTCCGACAAGGGGACGAGGTCCGCGAAGAAGCGGGTCGATCCGCTGCGCCGGCAGACCGGCCTGCCGCGGGCGGCGGTCATCGACCGGATGATCGAGTCGTTCCGCGCGCGGTACGGCCTGGCGCCGGGCAGGACCACGGACGAGGAGCTGGCGCGCGCGCAGGAGCTGGCGCGGACGAAGTTCACGTCGGCGGAGTGGACGGCGCGGGTACCGTAGCTTCCGGCCCGGCCGGAAGCGCTGGTTCAGCAACGGGTCAAGGGCTGCCCTGGGCCAGGCCAAACGGTCGTATGGGTTCCGTGCACACCCACGTCGCCTCCCCGACATAGCCGGATTTGCCCTCTTGCCTGCTCGCTACCGTGGTCTGGCTCGATCGGCCACAGAGAACCACGGGGAAGAGGTGACGGCGGTGGGGGCGCCGATACGTTCACGGCTGCATGACTTCCTGGAACCGGATCCGGACGGGCATACCGGCCTGTCACAGCAGGTCCCGGAGCCGCGCCGTTCGGCTCTACTGGACCTGGTGGAGAACGCGCCGCCTTCCCGGCCGGGCACGGACGACCGGCCCGGACCCAAGCCGGGCATACCGGCTTACGGAACACCGGTGTTCGTACCGGCACATCCCAGGTCTGTCGCCGGGACGGGCCTGGCGGGCCGCCCCGCGCGCGTGCCCTTCGTGGTCTTCGAGCTCTTCGACCATCCCGCGCTCGGTACCGTGGCTTTCGCGTTCACCACCCTGGAGAAGTTGGTCGACGCTCTCGGCGAGGCCCAGCCCTGGGCGGCCACCTCGCTCGGACCACTGGCCGAGGCCGTACGCGAGCAGGGTGTCACGGTCGTCCTGGACCCGCGGGTGGCCCCCGGAACCCCCAACTGGCGGCCGGAGGATCTGGCTGCCTACGCACGGGAGGTGCGCCAGTGACGGCTGACTTCAAGGTGGTGTACAGCGATCTGTCCACCCTGGCGAAGACTTTCCACGATGAGGCCGGAAATTACCGCAAGCTGCATCCCGATGTGGCGCCACCCGTGGTGAGCGGCGGCGATCCGGGGCTCGACTCGGCGATCAAGGAAGTCGCCGATCTCATCGTCTCCCTGCATCTGCTTCTCGCGGACCGGATGGACGACCACGGGGACAAAGCCGCGTACGCGCGCGACTCCTTCCACCGTCACGACGTGGACGTCCACGGCGTGTTCCAGGACCTGATGCCGGACGGAGGCTGATGAGCGACAGCTGGGTCGGCGGAGACATCGGCGGGCTTCGCACGATGGCCGACACGTACAAGAACGCCAAGGACAAGCTGGACGGCATCGTCAAGCCGCTCAGCAGCGCCGTGGACAAGCTCGTGGACGACGCGAGCTGGAAGGGCGAAGCGGCCTCGACCTTCCGCGGCAAGTGGAGCGAGGACGCGGTGGCCGCCGGCGGCTTCGCCGAACTGGTGCACGCGACGGGCGGGATCCTCGAGACGCTGGCCAACGCGCTGTCGACGTGCGAGACATCCCTCCAGAACGCGCAGCACATCGCGGCTGGCAAGGGGGTGTCCACCGACGCCAAGGGGGCGCCTCTGCCGATCATGACAGCGAACCCACCGAGCGCGGCCGACCAGAAGGCCGTCTCCGCGATGAACGAGTACACCACGGCGCGCAACGAGATCCTGCGCACTGCCCAGCACGCTCGTCTGGTGGCGGCACAGCAGTTGCAGAAGCTGTACGACAAGGCGACGGCGAAGGACGGTGTGTCCCCGGGCGACAAGATCACCCTGTACGACGCACTGCGCACCCTGTACGCCTACGACGCCGAGGACGCCCGGGCAGGGGGCATCGAGGCGCGTAAGCACATCGACGCGGCCAAGGCCGAGGCGAAGGCGGCCAAGAAACAGCTCGGCGCCGAACGCAAGGTGTTCCAGCAGCAGGGCCGCAAGATGCCCGACGACCTGCCCGCCAAGAGTGCTTACCGCGACGCGGTCACCAAGGTCGACTCGCTGGAGGAGGCGATCGCCCGCGCTGACAACGGCAGCACCAACCTGCCCTACGACCGCGCTTTGAACGTCAAGCTGGCCGACGCCGCCGACGCGCTCCGCCTGGGCAAGGGACTGGAAGCATTGCCGGACGTGTTCAAGGAACTGCCGGTGCTCGACGTGGCAGCTGCCGGCGCCTGTGGTGTGCTCGAAGCGAAGGGCGACCACGACGAGGGGTGGTCCTGGCAGCATTCCGTCGCCGTGGACGGGACCGCCAACGTCGGTGGTCTGGTCGCGGGAGCGGCGCTGGCCACCGCTCTGCTGCCGGCCGAGGCTCCGGCCGCCGCCGTGGCCGTAGTGGGTGTGGGAGCGGCGGTTGTGTCGACCAGTCTCATCGACCACTCCCTGCACGAGCACTGGAGCGAGGACATTCACGATCACGGTGTGATCGGTGGAGTGGCCGTAGGCACTGGTCATGTCCTGAAAGACACAGGCAAGGACATCGGGCGTCTGGGGAAGGACATCTGGCATGGCGTCTCGAGCATCTTCTGAGATGGGTGCCGCACAAGGCCACACCGAGATCCCGTCGCTGCCGCGGCTCGGCACCACCTGGTACGAGCGCGGCACACGCTACTGGCTGCGCCGCGCGCGCATCGCCTTGGGCCTGCTCGTGGCATCGGCGATCCTGGCGTTCTTCGCACTGAGTCTCTACGGCGGGTTCACCAGCCAGTGGTCGCCGCCGGCGCGCACGGCGGCGGACTGGGTGCAGGCGGCCGGGTCGTGCGTGGCCGTGGTCTGGGGCTGGCTGAAGCAGCGCCGGGATCACCGAGCGGGCCTGCTCGAGCCGCCCACTCCCGCCGACAGCCTCGCGGCCATGAGTGCTCACAAGACACGTACCCCCGGACTGTCGGTGACCGGACGCGGCCTGGCGCTCGTCCTCGCCCCCATCATGCCGGTCGTGGCCGCGTGGTGCGTCGGCTGGTTCCTCGCGTATGCCACCGTCCGCGAGTACCCCAGCGAGGTCGGCGCCCGCCGCTGGCTCACCGCACAAAACGGGCAGATCCGTACGTCGTGAAGGCTCTGCCGTAACCGCCCGCGCACGCTGCGAGTTTCCGCTTCCGCACCACAGGGAGTCGTGTGACACTGGCGTCCCACGTCCACCCCTGCGGACCCCTTCCGTACCTCCTCCCCCACACGAGAAGTGCGTCGTGCGTTCTCTTCCTCTGCCGCTCGCCCTCACCGCGCGGATCTCGCCGGTCGCGGTGCTCGCCTGTGCCGGCTGGGCGCTGACGTCCGGCCCCGCCGCGCCGCAGGCGGCGGCCGGGCACCAGACCGCCCAGCAGACGTCCGCCCAGTCGTCTTCGTCGTCGTCCTCCGACCCGTCGTCCACCGCGGCGGCGAAGGCGTACAGCACCGCGCCCTCCCCGTGCACCAGCGTGCCCGCGGCGACCGTCAAGTCCCTGGTGCCGGGCGCGAAGACGACCGGCAAGGAGATCCCGTCGACGGACACCAGGCTGCGCCGCACCTGCTCCTGGAACGCGCTGCAGGGCTACGACTACCGCTGGCTCGACGTGTCCTTCGAGATCAGCGGGTCGGACCAGGAGGCGACCCAGGAGTACGAGCAGCGGGTGAAGGAGAAGAGCGGCGGCGGAGCCGTACCGGGGCTCGGGAACAGCGCCTACTCGGTCGTCAACCTCACCACGGAGGACAAGCAGCAGACCCGCGAGGGCGTGGTGATGGTCCGGGTGTCCAACGCCCTGGTGATCGTCACCTACAACGGCAGCAACTTCGACACGAAGAAGGCGCCCGGCACGGACGAGATCAACAAGGGTGCCATCCAGGCGGCGCGGGCCGCGGTGGGCGCGCTCGGGGGCGGGCAGTCGGGGTCGAACTCCGGCTGACCGCCCAAGCCCGTTTCGCCTCCGACCCCACCCGCCTCGCGCCCCCGACTCCCTTACGGCGTCGCCTCCTTGCGGCCGGTCAGTAGGGTGAGGGCCAGGTAGAGCACCAGGGACGTGCCGAGGCCCACCGCCCAGCCGTAGTCGGCGAGGGAGGACAGGGCGGGGATGGGCCGGCCGTCGATCAGGGGCTTGAAGCCGGCGCCGCCGACCGCCAGGACACCGCCCGCGAGGAACGCGACGACGGCCCGCCAGTTCCAGCCGCCCGCGTACCAGGAGCGGCCACCGGTGCGGTTTTTGCCGTAGCGACTGAGGAAGGGCGTGGCCCAGTCCTCGAAGCGGCGGACGGTGTCCATGCCCCGGTGGATGATCGCGACCCAGTCACCGCCGAGGGCGACCGCGAGCGCAGCGTCCAGGGGGATCGTCCCCGGATCACGCACGGCCCGCGGCGCGCGCCGTGGGCAAGCTCCGCAGATATCGCCTGGTCCAAGCCCGTCCCGCTTCACACCGTCCGACGGCCCACCGCCGAGACGTACTTCAGCGTGATCAGCGCGGCCGCGCCGTAACAAAGGGCTGTGACGAGGAAAGAGGTACGGGCTCCCACATACCAGTTGTCAGGATGTGCCAGAGCGATGCCGATGACAGCGACGCCGACCAGTCCACCGAACTGACGGTTCGTGTTGAGCATGGAGCTGGCGATGTTCGCGTGCTCCGCGCCCGCGGACTCCATCAGTGCGAAGGTCATGGCCGGCGCACTGACGCCGATACCGAAGTTGGCGGTACCAACGGCCGCGGCCAGCATCCAGTACGGCGTGGAGTCGCCGATACCGAGCAGCGCCGCGGAGGCCACGCCCGCGAGGAACAGGGCGGCGATCAGGGGCCGACGCACGCCCCAACGGTGGCTGTACCGGGCGAAAGTCAGGTTACCGACCAGCGGTCCAGCCATCATGGGCAGCATCTGGACTCCGGCCAGAAAGGGCGAGGCTCCTCGCGCGTTCTGCAGGAAGAGACCGAGCATGAAGATCCCTCCCATGAGCCCGAAGTTGATGAGGAACCCGACGAGGTTGGCTGCGGTGAAGCGGGAATCGCGGAAGAGGTCGAGCGGAACGACAGGCGCTGAGCTGCGGCGCTGTTGCACTACCAGCGCGACGAGAAAGACGACGGCTGCCACACCCGAGAGGAGGACGGGGACCGACGACCAGCCGAATGAGGGCCCCTCGATCAGCGTGAAGGACAGTGCCACGAGCCCGAGAACTCCCAAAGCGTTGCCCAGAACCCGGGGCCGGACGCGTTGCGCCGGGATCGCGGCGATGTATCGCCTGGTCAGAAAGATACCTGCGACACCGATCGGCAGGTTGAACACAAAGATGCTGCGCCAGCCGAGCGCGCCGACCAGGACTCCCCCGATCACCGGTCCCAGCGCCGTGAACGTGGACACGATCGCCGTCCACAGCCCCACCATGCGGGTCCGCAGCTTGGGATCGGGGAAGGAGTTCGTGAGCAGCGTCAGTGAGGCCGGCATGAACAGGGCGGCTCCCGCCCCCTGTATCAATCTCGCGGTGATCAGTGCCGGGCCGTTCGAGGCGAACCCGCACGCGGCTGACGCCGCTACGAACACCACCATGCCCTGAAGGTAGATCTTCTTGGCGCCAAAGCGGTCTGCCAGCGAACCAGCGAGGAGCAGCAGCGACGCAAAGGTCAGTACATATCCGTCGATCACCCATGTGAGCTCGGAAAAGTTCAGGCGCAACAAGGTTCGGATCTTCGTACCGGCTATGTTCACGACGGTGGCGTCGACCGTCGCCATGACAAACCCGGCCGCGAGAGCAGCCAGCTTCAGGCCAGGCCCGCCGCCTGGATCGGATGTCTGACCGACCGCGTCTTCAGGGGCTTGGGCGCTCGCCGCATCGCTGGACATGGTCTCCTTCTGTCGGATTGATGGGCAATGCGACTGAACCAGAGGAAGGTTCAGGCTGGGCTCGACCCCGTCTCAGGGGCGAGCCCAGCCCGAGGACGGCCGGATCAGTCGAACTTCAGCGTCGGGTTCCGCAGATCGAGCCACATCGCCAGGTCGAGCGAGCGTTCCAGCACTGTTCGCTGCTGGAGGCTGATGGTGTCCTTGTCCGCCTTCACCGCCTCGCTCAGCCGGTCCCGGCTGCACAGTGCCAGCGCCTGGTGATCGCGGTCGAGCAGGTCGGAGGCCTGGGACTGCACCGCCGCGAGGTACTGCGGGTCGAAGCTGCTGGGGTAGCCGCTCTTCTTGCGGTCGGCCACGGACCGCGGCAGCATGTCGCGCGTCGCCGCGCGCAGAAGGCTCTTCTCCCTGCCGTCGAACGCCTTCAGCGACCACGGGGTGTTGAAGACGTACTGCACGAGACGGTGGTCACAGAACGGGACACGCACCTCGAGCCCGGCCGCCATGCTCATCCGGTCCTTGCGGTCGAGCAGGGGCTGCATCTTCCGCGTCACGTTCAGATAGCAGACCTGGCGCATCCGCTTCTCCAGGCCGGTCTCGCCCTCCTTCAGCGGGACCTCCTTCAGGGCGTCGAGATAGTGGTCCTGGACGTAGGTCCGCAGGTCGAGGCGGCGTGACAGGTCGTCGTCCAGGAGGCCGCCCGCCTCGAAGAGGGAGCCCTTGCCCGCGAGCCAGGGGAAGGTGTCCGCGTAGCGGAACCTGTCCTCGTGGAACCACGGGTAGCCCCCGAACAACTCGTCCGCCGACTCCCCGGAGAGCGCCACCGTCGACTGCTCGCGCACGGCCTTGAAGAGGAGGTGGAGCGAGTTGTCGCGGTCGCCGATCCCGTTGGGGAAGTCCCGTGCGCCGACGGCGGCTCGCCGTACCTCCGGGTCGGCCAGCGCGCTGCCGTGGAGCACGATGTCCCGGTGGTCGCTCCCCACGTGCTCGGCCACCGCGTGCGCGAACGGGGTGTCCCGGGTGGGGGCGAGGTCGATCGCCTTGAAGTTCTCCTCCTGGTTCGGGAAGTCCACGGCGAAGGTGCGGACCGTCTCGCCCCGCTCCCTGAGCTGCTGGGCCGCCAGGGCGGTGATGACGGAGGAGTCGAGACCGCCGGAGAGCAGCGTGCAGCGGGGTACGTCCGCGACGAGCTGCCGGGAGATGATGTCCTCCAGCAGCTCCCTGACGTGGGCGACGGTGGCCTGCCGGTCGTCCGTGTGGTCGCTGGCCTCAAGGCTCCAATAGGGGTATTCCCGCAGCCCGTTGACGTCGGTCACGGCGACGTGGCCGGGGCGCAGCTCGCGCATCCCGTCCCAGATCGCGTGTCCCGGGGTCTTGGCGAAGGAGAACATCTCCCGCAGCCCGTCCAGGCCGACGACGGCGGAGCAGAGCGGGTTCGCCAGGATCGCCTTGGGCTCGGAGCCGAAGAGGACGCCGTCCTCGGTCTCGTAGTAGTAGAAGGGCTTGACGCCCAGCCTGTCCCTGACCATGACGAGCTTCTCGGTGCGTGAGTCCCAGACGGCGAAGGCGAACATGCCGTTCAGGTGCTCACCGATCGCCTCGCCCCACTCCACATAGCCGCGGAGCACGACCTCGGTGTCCGAGTCCGTGGTGAAACGGTGCCCGCGGCGGCGGAGTTCGTCGCGCAGTTCGGTGTAGTTGTAGGTCTCTCCTGAATAGACCATCACCACTTCGCCGTCCGCGGTGTCCGCCCGCATCGGCTGTGCGCCGCCGGGCAGGTCGATGACGGCGAGCCGCCGATGGCCGAGGGCGGCGTGCCGGCCCGCCCACGTGCCTCGTGTGTCGGGACCGCGGTAGGCCATGGTCTCGGTCATGGCATCGAGGACCTGCGAGTGCTGCGTCAGATCCCGACGGTACGAAACCCAGCCGGCAATACCGCACATGGGATCAAACCTTCCCTCGAAGATAGGTGCATCAAGTTCAACCTCGGTAACCAGTGCCGCCGGCCGGTGTCATTCCAGCTGGATCACGTCCGCCGGGCAGATGGCGATGGCGTCCTCGACCGCCTCACGCGCGTCGTCGGAGGGCGCGGGGTCCAGAAGGATCACGATCCCGTCGTCGTCCTGGTCGAAGATCTCCGGCGCGACCAGTACGCACTGTCCCGCGCCGCAGCAGTTGTCCGTCTCGATGGAAATTTTCATGGTTCTCCTCCTCGGGTGTCAGGCCGCTGGTCGCTGAGCGGTCACCAGGTGACCGGAAGTGCGTGGCAGCCGTAGACCAACATGTCGCTGCGGAAGGGAACGTCCGCGAATTCCACCGCCAGACGCAGCTCCGGAAAGCGGGCCAGCAGCGTGTTCAGGGAGATCTCCAGCTCGGCACGCGCCAAGGACTGGCCGAGGCACTGGTGCACGCCGTACCCGAAGGCGATGTGGTGCTGGGCGTTCCGGCGTCGGATGTCGAACGTGTCGCCGTCGGGGAAGTGCTCCGGGTCGCGATTGGCGGAGGCGACGGCACATACGATTCCCTCGCCCGCCTTGATGAGTTGGCCGCCCACTTCGACGTCCGCGATCGCGGCCCGCCGCGGCCCGCTGCGCGTGATGCTGTGGAAACGCAGCAGTTCCTCGACGGCTCCCGGCATCAAGGAGGGGTCCGTGCGCAGTTCGTCGGCCGCGTGTGGATTGCGGATCAGTGTCAGCGCGCCGAGCCCGATCATGTTCGCGGTGGTCTCGTGCCCGGCGATCAAGAGCAGCGTGGCGGTCCCCGTGACCTCTTCCCGGGTCAACTGGCCTTGGCGCATCCGCTCGTGGACCAGCTCACTGAGGATGTCGTCGCCCGGGTCCCCCTCCTTGCTGGCGACGAGGTGGCTCAGGTAGGCGCGCAGCTCCTTGCGGGCCGTGGTGCGCTCGTCCTCGGTGTTCACCCGGGAGAGCACGGTGGCGGTGATCGACTGGAAGAGGTCCCGGTCTTCGTACGGCACGCCGAGCAGCAGGCTGATGACAAGGGAAGGAAGCGGGAGCGCCAGGGACCTCACCAGGTCCACGGACCCGTCGGGTCCGTCCTTGCGTTTCTGTTCCTCCATCTCGTCGCACAGGTGGTCGGTGATCTGCTGGATGCGAGCGCGCAGCGCGGACACGCTCTTCACGGTGAAGGAGTGCGTCAGCATTCTGCGCCGGCGACTGTGCTCGGGAGGGTCGGTGCGTATGAGGCTGCTGCCTTCACCGGCGGTCACCATGCCGCTTCGGGGGAATCCCGGAGCGTTCACGTCGGAACTGAACCGGGCATCCGACAGAGCGCCGCGGATGTCCGCATAGCGCGTCAGCAGCCAGGCCCAGCTGCCGTCGGGCAGCGAGACACGGCTGACCGGATGTTCGACGCGCAGTTTCGTGTACTCCCGCGGCGGGGAGAAGGGGCAGCCCGGCGGGGGTTCGGCGGGCAGGGGGGCGAGTGTCCTGGATTGATCCACGTCAGTCCTTGTGTCGTTGTGTCCTGGTACGAACTAGCGAGTGCCCCAGGAGATCAGGGAGGTCCCCATGGTCATTCCGCCACCGAACCCCGCGAGCACGACCAGATCTCCGGTCTCCAGCCGGCCCGAGCGGTGCGCGTGGTCCAGAGCGAGGGGAATGGAAGCCGCCCCGGTGTTCCCGTGCTGGGCGACCGGCATGTGCAGGTGCGCATGAGGAAGCCCCAGGTGGCCCCATATGTCCTGAAGCATCGCTCCATTGGCCTGGTGCGGGACGAAGTGGCGGATTTCTTCCGGTGGTACGGACAGGTCCGTCAGCAAGTCGTGAACGGCGCGCGGGAGTTCCCGGGTCACGTAGTCACGGACCTCACGCCCGCGCATGCGGAAATAGTGCCCGCCACGGGCGAGGGTGTCGGAGGAGGGCGGCTGCCGGCTCCCGCCTGCCTCGATGCCGATGAGGTCGAGCAGTTGGCTGTCCGTCGCCACGCTTGCACCGAGGAATCCGCCGGCCTCGGTGACCGGCCCGAGTACCACCGCTCCTGCCCCGTCCCCGAAGAGCGGAGCGGTGCGGCGATCCGACGGGTCGACGACGCGCGAGTACACGTCGCTGCCGATCACCAGCGTGCGGCCACCGGGCGGCCCGTCCTCCCGTGTCAGGCAGATCCCTGCCCGCAGTGCGACGACGAAGCCCGCGCACACGGCGTTCACGTCGAAGGCGGCGGCACGGTCGGCGCCGAGCAGACGCTGAACCACGGCGGCGGTAGGGGGTTGGGGCTGGTCGGGTGTGGAGGTGGCGACGATGATCCAGGCCAGCTCGGTGGGCCGGACCCCCGCGTTCTCCAGGGCGCGGCGGCCGGCCTCTGCCGCCAGGTCCGACGCCGCCTGGTCGTCTGCCGCGTAGCGGCGCTCAACAATGCCTGTCTTGCGTTCGATCCACTCCGGGGTGACACCGGTCGAGGCCGCTATTTCCTGGTTCCCGACGGTACGCTGCGGCAGGAACGAACCCGTGCCCAATATCCCGACACGCCCTGCGGCCGCCCCGGACGTACTCAATCCCACATTTCCTCAACCGTGTCCGGCACCGCACAGGGTGCGCTCGATTTCACTGGCGATGTCCTCCTGGCCGTCAACGAGATAGAAGTGACCTCCGGAGAAGACATCCAGCCGGAAAGATCCCTCCGTGTGATCGCCCCAATGGTGCAGCTCACCGACTTCCACCCGTGGATCCGAGAATCCCGTGAAACCGCGGATGGGGCATTTCAGAACGGGGCCGGGTACGTATTCGTACGTCTCCGCGGCGTGGTAGTCGCTGCGGATCGCAGGGAGGAACATCTTGAGTACGTCCGCGTCGCCGAACATCTCCGAGCCGGTGCCGTCGAGTGCGCGGATGTCCTCCGCCATCTCCTCGTCCGAGAGCCGGTGCAGTCCCGTGTCGACGTTGCGGTGGGGGGCGGGTCGCCCGGAGACGAAGAGGGCTTCGGGATCCTTTCCGCCCGACTGCAGCCTCAGTGCGACCTCGTAGGCGAGCGTTGCACCCATACTGTGCCCGAACAGGGCGTAGGGGCCGTCGAGTCGCGAGCCCACCGCCTCGACGACGCGGTCGGCCAGCTCGTGGATGTGCGGGACATTGGCTTCGGACCTGCGGTCCTGGCGCCCTGGGTACTGCATGGACCACACGTCGATTTCCGGCGCCAGCCTCTGCGAGAACGGGAAGAAGAAGCTGGCGGATCCGCCGGAATGCGGGAAACAGAGCAACTGGTATCGCGCCCCAGGCGAAGGGTGAAACCTGCGCACCCAAGCGGTTTCTTTAACGGGGTTACCAACCACGCCGCCTACTCCAAATCGTTCTGCACCGTGCACCGGGCGAAGCCTCGCGTTTGCACATGATGCCCGGACGGCGGGTTCGGCAGCAATCCCCTACTTTCGCCGGGTTGGTCAGTAGGGGGGACGGGTGAGCCGGTCGCCGACGGTAGGGGATTTCCGGGAGAAAGGAGGCCGCCTAATCTCTGGCGGGACGGGCGTGCACTGCCCCACCTCGCACTCGCCCCCGGAGGAAACCACGTGAAGGAAATAGTCGAAGCCATCGTCTCCGCGGAGGCGACGTCCGACGACTACACGGCGCTGCCACTCCCGGACAGCTATCGAGGCATCGCCGTCCGCAAGGACGACATCGGGATGTTCGACGGACTGGACTCGGAGGTGAAGGACCCGCGCAAGTCCCTTCACCTCATGGAAGTCCCGGTGCCCGAGCTGGGCCCGGGCGAGGCCCTGGTGGCCGTCATGGCCTCCTCGGTCAACTACAACTCGGTGTGGACCTCGATCTTCGAACCGCTGCCGACCTTCGGGTTCCTGGAGCGCTACGGCCGCACCAACGAGCTGGCCAAGCGCCACGACCTGCCCTACCACATCATCGGCTCCGACCTCGCCGGCGTCGTCCTGCGCACCGGCCCCGGCGTCAACGCCTGGAAGCCCGGGAACGAGGTCGTCGCGCACTGCCTGTCCGTCGAGCTGGAATCCTCCGACGGCCACAACGACACCATGCTCGACCCCGAGCAGCGCATCTGGGGCTTCGAGACCAACTTCGGCGGCCTCGCCGAGATCGCCCTGGTCAAGTCCAACCAGCTGATGCCCAAGCCCGGCCACCTCAGCTGGGAGGAGGCCGCCGCCCCCGGCCTGGTCAACTCCACCGCCTACCGCCAGCTCGTCTCCCGCAACGGCGCCGGCATGAAGCAGGGCGACAACGTCCTCATCTGGGGCGCCAGCGGCGGCCTCGGCTCCTACGCCACCCAGTTCGCCCTCGCCGGCGGCGCCAACCCCATCTGCGTCGTCTCCTCGCCGCAGAAGGCCGACATCTGCCGCTCCATGGGCGCCGAGTCCATCATCGACCGCAACGCCGAGGGCTACCGGTTCTGGAAGGACGAGCACACCCAGGACCCCAAGGAGTGGAAGCGCTTCGGCAAGCGCATCCGCGAACTCACCGGCGGCGAGGACATCGACATCGTCTTCGAGCACCCCGGCCGCGAGACCTTCGGCGCCAGCGTCTTCGTCACCCGCAAGGGCGGCACCATCACCACCTGCGCCTCCACCTCGGGCTACATGCACGAGTACGACAACCGCTACCTGTGGATGTCCCTGAAGCGCATCATCGGCTCCCACTTCGCCAACTACCGCGAGGCCTGGGAGGCCAACCGCCTCATCGCCAAGGGCAAGATCCACCCCACCCTCTCCAAGGTCTACTCCCTCCAGGACACCGGCCAGGCCGCCTACGACGTCCACCGCAACCTGCACCAGGGCAAGGTCGGCGTCCTCTGCCTCGCACCCGAGGAAGGCCTCGGCGTGCGCGACGAGGAGATGCGCGCCCAGCACATCGACGCCATCAACCGCTTCCGGCCCTGAACATCCGGGAGTGAAGCCGATGAAGACCAGAGGAACAGACGTGCAAGACATAGTGGGACCCGGCCGTGCCGTCGGAATCGTGGGACTCGGGACGGTCGGCGAAGCGTTGCTGAGCATGGTGGCCGCCACCGGGTGCCCGGTGGTCGGCGTGGACAACGACCCCGACGTCATCGCCAGGGTCGAGCAACGACTCAAGCGCAACGACACCGGCGAGACCGGCGAGTCCGTCTCCTGGACGCTGTCCACCGACATCACCGCGCTGGCCGACGTCGGTGTCGTGGTGGAGGCCGTGGCCGAGGACCCCGGCGCCAAGCGCGACGTACTTCGCCGGCTGCGTCAGGCCTGCCCACCCGACACGGCCATCGTCACCACGGCCTCCTCGCTGCCGCTGTTCCCGCTCAGCACCGCCGCAGGGCGTCCCGACCGCATCGCCGGCCTGCGACTGCTGCGCCCGCCGGCGATCGGCAGGCGCGCCGAAGTCGTCCGCACGTCACTGACGTCCGACGAAACAGCTGACCTGGCGGAACGCCTCGCGACAGCCATCGGCCTCGAATGCGTCGTTCTCGGGCACCGCGCGAGCGGTTTCGCCGCTCGGCTCGTCCACCTGTACCTCAACCGCGCCGCCGCCATGGTCGCGGAGGGCTTCGCTTCCCCCCGCGACGTCGACACCGCGATGCGGCTCGGTTGCGGACTGCCGTCCGGTCCGTTGGAACTGATCGACGAACTGGGCGTGGACGAGGTCCACAGCCGCCTGGAGTCGCACTGGAAGCGCACCGGTGAGGAAGCGTTCCGCCCGGTGCCGCTCCTGACCTCGATGCTTCGAAGGGGCACCTGGGGAAGGAAGACCGGCCAGGGCTTCCACCACTACGACGACCAGAGCCTGCCGGGCGAGAGGACCCCTGACGAACGGCGGCGTCCCGACTCCCCGTCATCCGGCGAGCCGGTACGCCAGGTCGGCGTGTTCGGTTCCGGCACGATGGCTCGCGGGATCGCGGAGGTGTGTGCCTTGTCCGGCCTCCGCACCACCTTGGTGGCGCGCAGTACGGACAAGGCCCGGAGCGCCGCGGCGGCCATCGAGGCATCGCTGGTCAAGGCGGTGCGGCGGGGCAGGATCACCCCGGCACAGAAAAAGGACGCGCTGGCCGCGCTCGCCACCGTCGACGACGTCTCGGCGCTGTCCGGCTGCGACCTGGTCATCGAGGCTGTCGCGGAAGACCTGCAGATCAAGCGCGGTGTCTTCGCGCGGCTCGGGGAGGTCTGCCGGCCTGGTGCGATTCTGGCCACCACCACCTCCAGCCTGTCCGTCGCGGCCTGTACGGCTCCGGCCGGCCGGCCCGGGGAGACGCTCGGCCTGCACTTCTTCAACCCCGCGCCCGTGATGAAGCTGGTGGAGCTGGTACGGACGCCGGACACGGCCGCACACGTGACGGCTGCGGGCCGCGCGTTCTGCGCCGGTCTCGGCAAGGTCCCGGTGGCCTGCCAGGACCGGGCGGGTTTCATCGTCAACCGCCTCCTCTTTCCCTACCTCAACGACGCGCTGCGGTTGACGGACGACGCCGCTCTCGACGTCGTGGCACTCGACAGCGCCGTGGAGCGGGGATTCGGATACCCGATGGGACCGTTCACTCTGCTCGACGCCATCGGCCTGGACGTCTCCCTGGCGATCCTGGAGCGTCTGCACGCCGAGTTTCCCGAGGCGGGCTGCGCACCACCAGCCGTTCTCAGGGAGCTGGTGGGCGCGGGCCATCTCGGACGCAAGGCAGGCCGGGGACTGCGCCGGGCGTGAGGTGTCGCTCAACCATCCAAGGAAGACGCTGAGCTGAGCGCGACGGAGAGTTCCGCACGGCCCCGCAGCCCCAGCTTCCGGTAGATGCGGGTCAGATGCTGTTCGACGGTACTGGGCGTGACACCGAGCTGCTCGGCGATCTCCCGGTTGGTGAGACCGTCCTGGGCGAGACGGGCCACCCGGTGTTCGGCCCTGCTCAGCGTATGGAGCTCCTCCGTCGCCACCGGCGGCCGCATGCCGGGCCCCGCGTCGGCGCCGGCGCCGCCCAACCGGTCGTACAGCATCTGCGCCTGCTTGCGCAGCCACGGGCTGCCCGTGTCCGGCTGCGCCAGCTCCTCCTCCAAGAGGCGCACCGCCTCGTCCCTGTCGCCGAGCCCGGCGAGCGCTTCGGCGGCGTAGACGCGCCAGGCCGTGAAGACGGACACCCTGAGCTTCCACGCGGCCATCAGGTCCCGGCACGCGTAGAAGTCGCCGAGCGCCGCTTGGTGACGACCGGCAGCCAGGTGGAGGCGACCACGCGCCTGCAAATAGTGCAGTCCGGGCAGGGACTGGAACATCGACTGCGGTACCGGGACACGGAAGCATTCGGCCGCCGCCTCGAGGTCCCCGAGACTGACACAGGCGAGGACCTTGGCGGACAGCGGCAGACCGACAGCCACCCCCCAAGCCGATGGGGGCAGCAGCGTCAGGGCCTGCTCCGCGCGGGCCAGCGCGGTCGTGAAATTGCCCAGCCAGCTCTCCAGGGTCGCGCTGGCGGTCAACAGGACGGCCCGACAGGTGGTCGTGCGCTCCGAGCAGCCCACGACAAGCCGGTCGCACCAGTCCGCGGCCCTCTCGAGGCGCGAGGCGCGAATCAGCGAGATCAACGCGGCCATCGTGGGCGCCAGGAGCGGCTGGTGGGGCACCTGCGCCTGCAGGAGCTGCTCGGCGGCTCCGCACGCGACGTCGGTGGGTCCCTCGGTCAGCAGCAGCGCGAGCACCAGCGCTCCGTCCCACTGCGGATCCACGGACACGATGCGGCGGCCCGGATCGTGCGCGGACTCCAGGGGGCTGTGCCGATATCGCGCGCCGTAGGTGGGAAAGAAGTACGCGAACCACACCCGCAACACGTCGAGGCGGGCGCGTGCGTCCTGGGGCAGCTCCTCCCGCACGGCGTCGAGGTCGGCGAGGAGAGCGCTGACCTCCTGGGTCCGCCCGGACCACAGCAGATACATGCCCAGCAGCAGACTGTGTTCCCGGCTCAGCCGGCCGGCCCGGTGCTCGTCGAGCAGATCGGTCAGGTGCCAGCGAACCGCCCCCGGGTCCACTTCCCATTCCGCCTGCGCCAGTTCGGCCCGGACCACCGCACGCTGCGAGTCGTCGGCGGCGGCGTCGTACGCGGCCCGAAGGAAGGCGATGGCCCGTTCGGCGTCGTGCTCGTGGAGGGCCTGTGCGGCCGCTTCCCGCAGGGCGATGACCGCCCAAGGGTCCTGGGCGGGCCGTGCGTGAATCAAATGGCCTGCCACTTCGCCCAGTTCGGCGTTGCTCTCGCGCAGTGCCAGCGCGGCGTTCCGGTGCAGCCTCGTCCGTTCGTCCCTCGGGGTTCTGTCCAGCACCACGTCACGAGCCGCCTCCAGGTGGTAGCGGAGGCCGTCGGTCAGGCCGGCTGCCTCCAGGGCACTGCGTGACCGTGCCGCCTCACCGGCGGACATGCCCAGGTGGTGCAGGAGGCGTTCCACTCGCTCCGCGGTGGCCGACTCTCCGAGGACGGCGAGAGCCCGTGCGGTCCGCAGTGCGTCGTCGGACATCAGCCCGTGGATGTACTGAACCGCGAACCGCACCGCGTCGCCACCAGGCGGGGGGAGGATCGCGCCCTGATCCACTTCGACCGGCGCACCGGAACCCGCCCAGTCCTTCACAAGCGCGTGCAGCAGAAGCGGGCTCCCCCCGCACGCCCGCCGCCACAGGGACACGGTCCGGTCGCTGACGCCGCTCCCCATGTGCTCCGCGAGCACTCCTTCGACGCACGAGGCGCACAACGGAGCGAGGCGCAGCAGCGAGCAGCTGGGATTGCGCATGTACTCGGCGACCAGTAACGGACTCTGCTGGGAGAGGTCGGAGCTCCCGGTGAGCAGGATGAGGGCACCCAGTGGCGCCACACGGTGGATGACGTAGAGCAGACACCGCAGGGACTCACCGTCGATGTCGTGAACGTCGTCGACGGTGACGATCAGCGGGGTGCGCTCGGCGACCGCGGAGACGGCGTCGTGCACCGCGGCGGCGACCTTCGCGGGCGACTCGCACACGGCCGCGATCTCGTCCATGGAGTAGCCCAGACAGGACAGGAGTTGGGCGACGACGCCCAGCGGGAACAAGCGCTCCGCCACCGATCCCCTGGCGCTCAGCACGGTCACGCCCGCCCGTTCCGCCTGCCCTGTGACGTAGTCGACCACCCCGGTCTTCCCGGCACCAGGGGGGCCGAGAACCAGAGCGGCCTGTCCCCTACCGTCACGCGCCTGTCTAAAGAGTTCGTCAAGAAGTTGTTGCGCTCGGCATCGCTCTGCCCACTCCATGACGGACATACTCCTTCCAGGGCGCCTGGTTTCGGCCGCCACATGCACTGCTCATGCAATCAAAGCATGTCCGAACGACACCCCCCTACCTCGGTGGCCCTCACTCTGCCGCTGCCCGCCCGCCGCGACGCCGCAGGGGACGGCGGCCGGACCGGTCGCGCCCTCTTTGCGCGGCGAATTAGGGGGGATCCGCCACCCCCCTAATCCTCAACGCCCCGGGAATTGGGGTTTCTTGCGACACGTCTGACCATTGGCTAGCGTGCGAAGTCTTGCGGAGCCCCTCTCCTTTACCGGCTTTGTGGGCCCGGGGGACCCGACCGGCAGCAGCGAAGGGATGACGGAACAGTGGACGTATGGGTTACCGGTCTGGGCGCCATGACGCCGCTCGGCGGGGATATGCCGAGCACGTGGGCCGCAATGCGGAGCGGTGCCAACGGAATTGGGTATCTGAAGGACGAATGGGCCCAGGAGCTGCCCGTCCGGATCGCCGGGCGCCTCGCGGTGGATCCCGCCGACTCCCTCGCACGGACCGAAGCCCGTCGACTCGACCGTGTGGAGCAGATCGCCCTCGTCGCGTCCCGGGAGGCCTGGCGGGACGCCGGCTCCCCGGAACTTCCCCCCGAGCGTCTCGCGGTCGTCATGGGCACCGGCATCGGCGGCGTCACGTCCCTGCTGGACCAGAACCACACGCTCGAGGTCAAGGGGACACGGCGGGTCTCGCCCCACACCGTGCCCATGCTGATGGCCAACGGCCCTGCCGCGTGGGTCAGCATGGACCTGGGCGCACAAGGCGGCGCCCATGCTCCCGTCAGCGCGTGCGCGTCCGGAGCCGAGGCCATCGCCCTGGGCCTGGACCTCATCCGGGCGGGCCGGGCCGATGTCGTCGTGACCGGCGGCGTGGAAGCCAGCGTGCTGCCGCTGCCGCTCGCCGGCTTCGCGCAGATGATGGCGCTGTCCACGTCCAACGACGATCCGGCGCACGCCAGCCGCCCCTTCGACGCCCGGCGCAACGGCTTCGTCCTTGCCGAGGGGGGTGCGGTCGTGGTCCTGGAGCGGGCGGACCACGCGCGCGCACGCGCCGCTCGCGCCTACGCGACCGCCCTGGGGGCGGGCACCAGTTCAAGCGCCGCCCACATCACCGCATCGGACGTGGCGGGACAGGTACGCGCCATGACCCTGTCGCTGCGCGACGCGCGGATCACCGGGCAGGACGTGGAACATGTCCACGCCCACGCGACGTCGACGCCTCAAGGCGACGCGAGTGAAGCCGATGCCATCGCCCGGGCCGTGGGTACGCATGCCGTCGTCACGGCCACGAAATCCATGACCGGCCACATGCTGGGGGCGTCCGGGGCCATGGGTGCGGCCGCGGCGATCCTGGCGCTTCGCGACGGCGTCGTGCCCGCGACCCGCAACCTGCGGGACGTGGATGCGCGCATCGATCTCGATGTGGTGACGGACGAGCCGCGCACGGGACAGTTCCGGGTCGCATTGTCCAATTCCTTCGGCTTCGGCGGGCACAACGTCTCACTCGTCTTCGGCCGTCCCTGACACCGGGAAGGCTCGCCGACTGCCGGCTTCGAGTCGCAAGCCGGCACTGCGACTTGGCGCGCCACTGTCACCGAGCGACATCGCCTCGACTTTTCCACCGAAAGAAGTCCATGACACCCGAGATACCTGAAAAAAGCCCCATCCGTCTCGACGTGGATTTCTACAGAGATCCGCATGCTGTCTATCGGGCGATAAAGCAACGCGGAAACAAACCCACTGAAGTCGTACTCGAAACGGGCATGGCCTACCTGCCGCCGAACCTGCGTGCCTGGGTGGTGACTTCGTACGAGGATGTCGAATTCGTACTAAGGGATCCCCGTTTCCGTAAAAGCATAGACAAGGCAATGCCGTTGTTCGCGGCGAGCGCCCAGGGCGGCGGACAGGCGCAGGACCGAAGCTCGCTGCTTTACGACAACATGGCGAACAACGACCCGCCGATCCACACCGACCTGCGCAAACCGCTCAACAGCTCCTTCACCGCGCGGGCGGTGGCTCCCAAGCGCCAGGCCATGCGGGAACTGGCCGAATCGGTCCTTGACGCCGTCGCAGGACACGAGTCGTTCGACCTCGTCCAGGATTTCGCCTTCCCTTACTCGATCGGCGTCATCTGTGACACGCTCGGAGTTCCGCGCGAGGATCGCGAGACGTTCCACCAATGGGTACAGACGATCACCAGTGACGCGGAACCCGAGGTACTCCGGAGCGACGCGCAGCGGATGGTCGGCTACCTGCGCGGCCTCGTCGCGCAGCGGCGTGAGACGGGCACCGACGACATCCTGACGCAACTCGCCGTCTCGCTCGGCGAGTCGCAGGCGGTCGCCCAGGCGTACGCGCTGCTCGCCGCCGGGTACGAAACCTCGGCGAACCTGATCGTCACGGGGCTGCTGGTCCTGGAGTCGGAGCCGGATCTGAAGGCGCGCGTCTGGGCGGACCGGTCGCTCGTGCCGACCGCCGTGGAAGAGATGCTGCGCCATCAGTCCCCCTTCAATCTGTCCCTGTACCGGTACGCCACCGAGGCGGTCGAGGTGGGCGGGGTGCTCATTCCGGCCGGCTCCATCGTGTTCCTGGCCTTCGCGGCGGCCAACCGCGACGATGCGCGTTTCGAGGATCCCGACCGCTTCACGGTCGACACGCCGCGCCGTGAACACCTGGCCTTCGGCGGCGGCATCCACAACTGCATCGGCAAGCACCTCGCGCGCCTGGAGGCGGAGGTCGCCTTCGACGTCCTGGTCCGACGCTGTCCGGAACTCAGCGTCCGCACGCCGCCCCAGCACATGGAGTGGAAGGCCAGCCCCACCTTCCGGGGGCTCAGGAGTCTCGTCGTCGCCCCCGGACCACTGCGATCCGGCCCGGGCACGGCAGGAGCAGGTGAAGCAGCCTGATGAGCGCACGGACACACCAGCCGCGACCCACACGGACGTACGCGGAACCAGACGCGGCCCCCATGGCCGTCATCGGTCTGTCGTGCCGCTTTCCCGGCGCCTCCGATCCGGGCGAGTTCTGGCGCAACCTCATGTCCTCGGCGGACAGCGTGGGCAGCGCTCCGCCCGGCCGCTGGGAGGAGCGTGCCGGGCCGGCGCCCGCCGAACCCCGTACCCCCATCCGGCACGGCGGCTTCATCGAGGGCATCGACGAGTTCGACGCCAGGTTCTTCGGCATCGTCCGACGCGAGGCCGAGCACATGGATCCGCAGCAGCGGCTCCTGCTCGAGCTCGCGTGGCAGGCCCTGGAGGACGCCTCCGTTCCCGCCCGAGACCTGCGCGCGACGCGCTGGGGTGTCTATGTGGGGGCCGGCGCGGACGACTTCAGGACGCGGTACTTCGCCTCCGGGTGCCTCGACCGGTTCGGGCACATGGGCTCGAGCCGCTCGCTGCTGGCAGGGCGCATCTCCCACCACCTCGGTCTGCGCGGCCCCAGCGAAGTCGTCGACACCGGTCAGTCGTCCTCCCTGTACGCACTGCACCGGGCGGTCGCGAGCCTGCGGCTGGGCGAATGCGATGCCGCGCTCGTCGCCGGCGTCAACCTCAACCTCCTGCCGGACGTCACCGACCAGGTGCAACTGTGGGGCGGCCTCTCCCCTGACGGCCGCTGTCGCACCTTCGACGAGCACGCCGACGGATACGTCCGCGCCGAGGGGGGCGGCGTCGTCGTGCTCAAGCCGCTCGAGGCCGCCGTACGCGACGGTGACCACGTGTACTGCGTGGTGCGCGGCAGCGCCACCAACAACGACGGAGGCAGAGCCGGTCTCGGTGTTCCCAGCGCGGACGCCCAGCGCGAGGTGATCGAGGCCGCCCACCGCGCCGCGGGGGTCACGGGCGCGTCGGTCGGCTACGTCGAACTGCACGGCACGGGCACGCCCGTGGGTGACCCGGTCGAGGCCGAGGCTCTCGGCGAGGCCGTCGGAAGGCAGCGCCCGCGGACAACGCCACTGCTCGTGGGCTCGGTCAAGTCGAACATCGGGCACCTGGAGTCGGCGGCGGGCATCGCCGGGTTCATCAAGGCGTGCCTGGTACTGCATCACGGTCAGCTGCCGCCCACCCTGCACCATCACCGCAGCCCCGAGGCACTGCCGTTGGCGGACCTCAACCTTCGGGTCGTCGGCGTGGACCACGACGAGAGCCTGGGAACCGACGAAGTCGTCGGGGTCAGCTCGTTCGGCATGGGCGGCACCAACGTCCACGTGGTCCTGGCGAGTTCGCCCGGCGCCACGGGACCGTCCGGTCGACGCGGGTCCCGGACTCCGGCCGAGCGGCCCACCACGGACACCGTGTGGTGTCTGTCCGGTCGCACCCGCGAAGCGGTCCGCACCCTGGCCCGCGCCCTGCTGGAACACACCTTCCCCACGGAGCGCTGCACCGTGGGCGATGTGGCCTGGTCCCTCGCCCAGCGCGACGAGGGCGAGCACCGGGTCTCGGTGGTCGGCGGTCGCTGGGACCAGATGCGCGACGGACTCCTGAAGATCGTGGCAGGTCACGACCTGGCCATACCGGCGGACTGGCTGCACGACGGAGGAGCCGAACGAGCCGCCTGGGTATCCGTCGCCGGTACCTACGTCGTCCACGGGGACATCGCCAAGGTCGCAGCTCGGCTGGGAACAGGACTGCGCAAGGTGCCCGGCCTGCCCACGTACCCCTTCGAACGCGACACCTTTCACGGACCCGCACCGCGCCGCTCCCTCGCCCCGGCCCCCGAACCGGCCACCGCGGCGCCGGACGAGGCCCTCCCACGCCCCCTGCTCGACGGCTGGGAGCAGGCTGCCGATCCTTCCGAGCGGCTCTGGCTCGTGCGGTCCTTCCTGGAGCGCGAACTCCTCGACGTTCTGGGCGAGACAGCCGACGACCAGCTGAGCGTGGATCCCGACAGCACCTTCCAGGACCTGGGCGCCGACTCCATGTCCCTGCTCGAGCTGCAGGACCGTCTCACGGCCGCCACCGCGGTGGAGATCCCGGAGTCCGTGCTCTTCGACCACCCGACGATCAACGACCTCGCGGCACACCTGAACACCGAACTGGAGGCACTCCGTGGCTGAGCACACAACGGAGCCCGAAGACATAGCCGTCGTAGGTATGGCCTGCCGCTACCCCGGCGGCGTGAACACCCCGGAGCGCCTGTGGGCCCTGGTCGACGAGGGCCGGGACGCCATCACCGACTTTCCCGACAACCGCGAGTGGCACACCGAGGACCTCTACGACCCGAGCTTCGTGCGGCAGGGCGGGTTCCTGCACGACGCGGACCTCTTCGACGCCGACTTCTTCGGGATCCGGCCCGCTGAGGCGATCTCCATGGACCCGCAGCAGCGGGTGCTCCTGCAGGTCGCCTGGGAGGCGATCGAGCGGGCGGGCATCGTCCCGTCGAGCCTCAAGGGTTCACAGACCGGCGTGTTCGTCGGGCTGATGCCGAACGAGTACGGGATGCCGCTGTGGAAGTGGCAGGACGAGACGGCCGGTTTCATGGGCACCGGCACCTCACCGAGCGTGGCGTCCGGGCGGATCGCCTACCTCCTGGGCCTGGAAGGTCCCGCCCTGACCATCGACACCGCCTGTTCGTCGTCCGGCGTGGCGATTCACACCGCCGTCCGGTCCCTGCGCAGCGGCGAGACGGACCTGGCACTCGCGGGCGGCTGCACCGTGCTCACGGGGCCGGGTATGTTCGTGGACTACGCGAAGAAGGGCGCCCTCTCGCCGGACGGACGATGTCGGACCTTCTCCGACACCGCCAACGGAACCGTCTGGGCCGAAGGCGCGGGCGTCCTCGTCCTCGAACGCCTCTCGGCGGCACGGCGCAATGGGCGCCGCATCCTCGGTGTCATCAAGGGAACCGCCGTCAATCAGGACGGCGCGAGCAACGGCCTCACCGCACCGAGCGGCAAGGCTCAGGTCAAGGTGATCCGGCAGGCGCTCGCCGACGCCCGGCTCACGCCCGGCGAGGTCCAGCTCGTGGAGGCGCACGGAACGGCCACCAAGCTCGGCGACCCCATCGAGGCCAACGCCATCCAGGCCACCTACGGAGCGGACCGCGCCGGCGAACCGGTGTGGATCGGCTCCTTCAAGTCGAACATCGGCCACTCCATGGCCGCGGCGGGAGTCGGTGGTGTCATCAAGTGCCTGAGCGCGATGCGCGCCGGCATCATGCCCAAGACACTGCACGTCGAGGAACTCAACTCCCACGTCGACTGGTCCTCGTCGGTGAACGTCCTGCGCGAGAGCAGGCCCTGGCCCACCGCACAGGGCGGCGTACGCCGGTGCGCCGTCTCCTCGTTCGGTGTCAGCGGCACCAACTCCCATGTGGTCCTGGAGAGCTGGGACGAGGAGCCGGCGGTCTCCGCGAGCCCGGCGGACGCCTCCGACGACACCACGCACGCCCTCACCCTCTCCGCCAAGACGCCCGCGGCTCTGCGCTCTCACGCCGCGCGGGTCGCCGAACACCTCGTCTCCGGGACCTCGTCCGTGGCGGCGACCGCACAGGCGCTCGCCACGCAGCGCGAGCACTACGCCCACCGCGCCGTCGCCGTCGCGGCAGGACGAGAGCACCTGGCCGCCGCGCTCCGGGCGTTCGCCGACGGCACCGACTCCCCAGCGGTCGTACACGACGAGGCACGGCGCATTCGACGCCCGGTCTTCGTGTTCCCCGGGCAGGGGTCCCAGTGGGACGCCATGGCCGTGCGGCTCCTGAAGGACTCCGACGTCTTCCGGCTGAGGGTCGAGGAGGTCGCGGGAGCCTTCAAGCCCTATCTCGACTACGACTTGCTGGCGGTGCTGGCCGGCGAGGACCGGGAGACGAACCGGGAGCGCACGGACGTCGTCCAGCCACTCACCTTCACCATGATGCTGGGCCTGGCCTCGATGTGGGAGCTCGCCGGTGTCCGGCCCGCCGCGGTGATCGGCCATTCGCAGGGCGAGGTCGCCGCCGCGTGCCTCGCCGGTGCTCTCAGTCTCGACGAGGCGGCCCGTGTGGTCGCCTGCCGCAGCCGCGTGCTGGAGGACGAGGGACGCGGCGGCATGGTGGCCGTGGCGCTCGGCGTCGAGGAGGCGGTGGCCGCCGCCCGCGAAGCGGGCGCGCAGCTCGCCGTCGCGGCCACCAACGGCCCCGCCTTCACCATCTTGTCCGGTGACGACGAACCGGGTATCCGGCGTCTGCTGGACCGGTGCGAGGACCGGGACGTGTACGCCCGCCGGGTCCCGGCCAAGTGCGCCTCGCACTCACCCGTCATGGCCGAGCTCGAAGGCCGGATCATGGCAGGACTCGACGGCCTCCAGGCCTGCGCGGAGGACGTGACCTTCTTCTCCACGGTCGAGGGTGACCGGGTACGGGGGCAGGATCTGACCGCCGCGTACTGGTTCCGGAATCTGCGCGAGCAGGTCCGGTTCGCCGAGACCGTCACGGCCATGGTGTCGCACGGCTACGACGCCTTCATCGAGATCAGCCCGCATCCCGTGCTCCTCACCTCGCTGCGCCAGATTCTGGAGCAGGCCGGCAGCGACGCCCCGGTGTGCGCGACCCTCCGCCGGGACCAGGGTTCGTACGAGCGGTTCCTGACGGCTGCCGCCGAGGCCTACGTCCAGGGCCACGACGTCGGCTGGGCCGCCCTGCACACCGGTGCGTGGTCCGGCGGTCCGGCTCCGGACGGTCTTCCCACCTACCCGTTCCAAGGACGCAGGTTCTGGCTTCCGTCGCAGATGGAGACCACGGCCGTCTCCGTGCCCCCCGCCGTCCGGCCGGGCGCGGGCAGGACGCGGATCGCGGACGGCGGCCACCCGTTCCTGACCTCCGTGGTCGAGACGGTCGACGGCACCGTGGTGATGAGCGGGCGCCTGTCCGTCCGGAGCCACCCGTGGTTGATGGATCACCGGGTCGAGGACACGCCCTTGCTGCCCGGCACCGCCTTCGCGGAGCTGCTGCTGTCGGCGGGGCGCGAACTCGGCTGCCTCGACCTCGACGAGATGGTGCTCCGGGATCCGCTGCTCCTGCCGGTGGACGGGTCTCAGGTCGACGTACAGGTGACCGCGCGACGCCCCGACGCGCAGGGGAAGCGGGCCGTGGCGGTGTACTCGCGCCCGGCGGCCGACACCGAGTGGCGCCAACACGCGGAGGGCTTGGTGTCCCCCGAGCCCCCTCGGCCGGCTCCCGCCGGCCTCAAGACCGAGCCCGGTGCCCAACTCCTCGACGCCGACATGCTGTACGCGCGGCTGCGCGCGATGGGGTACGGCTACGGCGACGCGTTCCAAGGCGTACGAGGCGGAGAGCACGGTGACGGCTGGGCCCGCTCCCGGGTGGTCCTGCCGGACAGCGCTCGCATCAACCACAACGGCTTCGCGCTGCACCCGGCGCTGTCCGACGCGGCACTGCACGCCGCCGTGGCCTGTGGCCTGATCGAACCGTCGGCAGCAGGGAACATCGCCGTCCCCTTCGTGTTCAACGGCGTACGGGTCGGTGACGGCGACGCCGCCGACCGGTGCTGGGCCACTGCCCGCCGCGTGGCTCCCGACACCATCGCCCTCACCCTGACCGACGACCTCGGCCATGTGCTGCTGAGCATCGACCGCATGGTGGTCCGCGGCCTCGAGCGGCCCGCTCGGCAGCCGGAGAACGAGGAGGCCACGCTCTACACGACCGACTGGGCAGAGGCCGAGGGCGAACGGGGTGGGGAACGTCGCCTGTGCGTCGTGGGCGCCGACGGGCCGCTCGCCGCGTCCCTGCGGAACACCGCACACGGCGGGGTGACGGTGGCCACGCTCGACGAAGCCATCATGGTCGTCAGGGCTCTCCCCGGAGACTGGCAGGTCGTCCTGTCCCCCGCGTCGACGGGCTCCGGAACCGTGACCGCGGCTGACGTCCATGACACGGCGGCATGGGCGCTGGAGGCCGTCCAGCGGTGGATGCTCGCCGAGGACCTCTCCGAGCGTGCCCTGCTCACGTTCGTCACCCGGAACGCGGTGGCCGTCCCCGATGACGAGGCGCACGACCTGGTCGCGAGCGCGCTGTGGGGGATGGTCCGCACCACCCAGACCGAGAACCCCGGTCATGTCCGCATCATCGACATCGATGACGCCGCGGTCGCCGAACCGGACCTGGTCGAGGCGGCGTTGCTGCGTTCCGAGGCCCAGCTGGCCGTACGCGCGGGCAGGGTGCTGCGCCCGCATCTGTGGCCGCACGCCTCCGCCGGCACCTCGTTCCCGGACTGCGGCGACGGCACCGTCGTCATCACCGGCGGCACCGGCACGATCGGCCGTGCCCTGGCCCGCCACCTCGTCACCCAGAGGTCCGTGCGGTCCGTGGCACTGCTCAGCCGCAGCGGCCGGCAGGCGCCCGGTATCACGGCCCTCACCTGCGAACTGGAGCGCCTGGGCGCCTCGGTTCGCGTGCTCGAGGCCGACACCGCCGACGCGGAGCGCCTGCGCGCGGCCCTGGCCCAACTGCGCTCGGAGCGTCCGCTGGCGGGCGTCGTCCATGCCGCGGGCCTCCTCGACGACGCCATCGTGCCGAACATGACGCCCGAGCAACTGCACCGTGTCCTGGCGAGCAAGGTCGACTCGGCGCTCAACCTGGACGCTGCGACGCGTGCGGACGACCTTCGCTTCTTCACCGTCTTCTCCTCCCTGTACGGCGTGCTCGGCGGCCCCGGGCAGGCCAACTACGCGGCGGCGAACACCTTCTTGGACCACTTCGCACACTGGCGCCGTGCGCAGGGCCGGCCGGCCAACTCCGTCGCCTGGGGTCTGTGGGACGAGGCGACGGGTATGACGGGGCACCTCGACGAGGCAGATCTGCTGCGACTGCGGCGCAACGGAGTGGCGCCTTTCACGGTGCCGGAGGGGCTCGCCCTGTTCGATGCCGCACTCGGCAGCGGCACCACCGCGGTGATCGCGGCACGTCTGGCGGTGTCCGACGCGACCGACGACGCAACGCTGGACGGCCCGTTCCTGTTCTCCCGCCTGGCAGGACGCGAAGCGACCCGGACCGGGAAGGTGCGCGAACCCGCACCCGCACCCGCACCCGCCGCCCCGCCCGCACCGACCGTCGCCGCCGCCGCCGCCGCCGCCAAGCCTGCCCCGAGCGCTCCGCCTGCCCCGAGCGCCCCGGCTCTCCGGCCCCGGACGCGGCAGACACCTGTCGCTTCCGCTCAGCCGCGCGCCGAGGCCGACCGGCCCACGCGCCCGCAGGAGGCGGCCACCGTCCTCGACCTCCTGAACTCGCCGGAGGCATCGCACGACCAGCGCGTCGCCGGCCTGCTCACCGTGGTCAAGGAGAGTGTGGCCGAACTGCTCGGCACCGAGCACCGGCGCCTGGACGCCCAGCAGTCCTTCTACGAGATGGGCTTCGACTCCCTCACCTCCATGGAGCTGCGCGTCCGCCTCGGCCGCAGGCTCGGCATCCGGTTGGGCGCCACCGTGGTCTTCGACCACCCGACTCCGGAGGCGCTCGTCTCGCACATCGTGGATCTGTTCCGGCCCGATGACGGCCGGGAGTCGGACGAGTCCGAGGAGCCCGGCCCAGCCAAGGTCAGCGAGCCGGACGTCGCCCCGGCCCCGGTGGCCGCGCCCGCGAGGCAGGAGGCGCGCCAGGGCGCGGAGGCCGGCAGGACCGGGGAGGAACCATCCTCCGTGCCCGACTCCGCCCCGTTCCCCCTGACCAAACTGCAGGAGGCCTATCTCGCGGGCCGGGCCGGTGACTTCGAACTGGGCAACGTCTCCACGTACTTGTACGTGGAGGTCGACCTGACCGGCTTCGACGTGGCGGCGGCCGAGCACGCGCTCGACCGGCTCGTACGGCGCCACCCGATGCTGCGGGCCGTCTTCGACCCGGAGACCGGGACCCAGCGGGTGCGGGGCAGCGTGCCCCGCGTGTCGATCCCCGTCGAGGACCTGACCCGGCTCACGGAGGACGAGCGTGGAAAGCGGCTCGCCGCGATACACGCCGAGCTGAAGGCCACGGAGTGCGACGTCACGAGCTGGCCCCTGTTCGTGGTGCGCGCCACGGCCGTCAGCCCGACCGTGACGCGACTGCACTTCGGCATCGACGTACTCGTCTCGGACGGCAGCAGCACCTCCGTCCTCTTCAAGGAGTGGGCGCAGCTCTACGCGGACCCCGACACGGAACTCCCGGAGCTGCGGTGCGGGTTCGACGAGTTCGCGCTCAGGATCCGCGAACAGGCCGCGGCAGCGGAGAGCGACCGGAGCAGGTCGTACTGGAGCGGTCGGCTCCAGAGCCTGCCCCCGGCTCCGCAACTGCCCCTCGCGGTCCGCCTCGCCGACGTACGGCGCCCCGTGTTCACCAACCGCTTCCTGCGCGTCGACGCACCGGAGTGGGAACGGTTCAAGCGCAATGCCGCGGCAGCCGGCCTGACGGCCTCGGGGGCCGTGCTGGGCGCGTACTGCCACGTGCTCGCCGCCTGGTCCAGGACACCGGACTTCACCCTCACCTGCCTGGTGTCGCAGCGGGACGCGATAGCCGGTATGGACACCGCGAACGTCATAGGCAACTTCTCCTCCACGAGCCTGCTCGAAGTGCGGGTCGACCAGGCCGCTCCGTTCCGGGACACGGCCCGCCGGATCCAGCGGCAGCTGATGCAGGACATGGAACACACCGCCTGTTCCGGCCTCGATGTACTCAGGGACCTCGGCCGTATGGACGCGAGCGCGGGGCGGGCACGCATGCCTGTCGTCTTCAACAGCACCATCGGCGGGGCCGCCGCGGGCGGGCAGGAGGCCGGTCCCGTGGGTTCGCTGTGCCGCATGGGTGAGACCGGCACGCCGGTATGGAGCGGGGTCCGCACCCCGCAAGTCATCCTCGATCACACGGCGTTCGAGGAGAACGGCGGTCTGATCCTCAACTGGGACGTGGTGGAGGAAGTGTTCCCGGAGGGCGTCGTGGACTCCATGTTCGCGGCATACGAAAGGCTGATTCGTGAACTCTGTCGCTGACTCCGCGTGGTTCGCGCCCGCCTGGGCGAACGACCCCGAGCTTGCGCCCGGTGCCGGCAGGCTCCAGCGCACCCAGGAGCCCGGGTTCCCCTCGGACCACACCCTCCATTCCCGTTTCGTCGAGCGAGCCGCGCGGACTCCCGGCGCTGTCGCCGTGATCACACGAGACCGGCGGCTCAGCTATGCCGACCTCGACGCGGAATCGGCTCGGGTGGCCCGTCTCCTGGCAGAGCACGGCACCACGACCGGAACGTTGGTCGGCGTGGTGATGGACAAGGGCTGGGAGCAGGTGGTCGGCAGTCTGGGCGTGTTGCGGTCGGGAGGCGCGTACGTCCCCATCGACCCGAACTGGCCGGCCCAGCGCCTCGCCGCGGTGATCGCCGCCGCGGAGCTGGACACGGTCCTCACCCAGCCCGCGCTGCGCGACGCCGTCGACTGGCCCGACGGCCTCACGGTGCTGGCGGTCGAGGCGCCCGACCCGTCCGAGAACGCCGTGGTCCACACGGCGCCGGACGTCCCGGTGACACCTCGTGACGTCGCGTACGTGATCTACACCTCCGGCTCCACGGGTGTCCCCAAGGGGGTGGTGATCGAACACGGATCAGCGGTCAACACGATCCTGGACGTCAACGACGAGCTGTCGCTCACCGCGGACGACCGCGTCCTCGGCCTCTCGGCCCTCAACTTCGACCTGTCGGTCTACGACATCTTCGGACCTCTCTCCGCCGGTGGCGCGGTCGTGCTGCCCGGTCCGCAGGACGCCCGTGAACCGGCGGGCTGGCTCTCCCTGATGGCCGAGGGGAGGGTCACGGTGTGGAACAGCGTTCCCGCCCTGATGGCCATGCTGTGCGAGCACCTGACGTCGTCGCCGGACAGGGATGCCGGGTCCCCGGACGTCCCGTCCTCGCTGCGCGCAGTCCTCATGAGCGGGGACTGGATTCCCGTGGCCCTGCCCGTCGAGATCCGGCGGTTCTTCCCTCACGCGACGCTGTGGAGCCTCGGGGGTGCGACCGAGGCGTCGATCTGGTCGGTCTGGCATCGGATCGTTCCCGAAGACACGGCGTTGCCGTCCATCCCCTACGGCACGTCCATGCGGAACCAGAAGGTCTTTGTCGCCGACACGCTCCTACGGCCACGCCCCACGTGGGTCGTGGGCGAAATCTGCATCGCCGGCGCCGGCCTGGCCCGTGGATACCTCGGCGACCCGGAGAAGACCGCGAAGAGTTTCACCGTCTCTCCGTCCACCGGAGAACGCGTGTACCGGACCGGTGACTGGGGACGTCTCCTGCCCAACGGCGAGATAGAGTTTCTGGGCCGCGACGACATGCAGGTCAAGGTCGGCGGCTACCGGATCGAGCTGGGCGACGTGGAAGCCGCGCTGCTGCGATGTCCCGAGGTCGCGGGCGCCGTCGTGACGGCCCCGGGCGACCGGAGCCGCAGGCGACTCGTGGCGCACGTCGTGCTGGAGGCGGGCGCCAGGCGAACGGGCGCGGACATCAAGAAGGCCGCGGAGGAATTCCTGCCGCCGTACATGCTTCCCGCCCTTGTGACCGTGTGGGATGCACTGCCCCTGACGCCGAACGGGAAGGTGGACCGCGCCGCACTGGCCCGGCACGAGGAGGAGCCGGATACGGAGGATGACAACGCTCGCCCTGCCACCGAGGAGGAACAGGCTCTGCTCTCCCTGTGGCAAGGCTTCTTCGAAGCGTCCTCGCTCTCCGTCCTGGACAACTTCTTCGAACTGGGCGGAGACTCTCTACGGGCCGTACGTCTGATGGCACGGGTGCGGAGGGAACTGGACGTCTCATTGCCGGTTGCAACGCTCTTCTCGGCACCGACGATCCGGTCACTGGCGGTCCGGGTGCAGGAGTCGCGCATGGCCGCGTAGCCACGGAGCAGCGCACCCGGCCGTGCCCTGTGTACCGCATGCCCTCGGCGTCGGTCGGGCCGCGGGTGGTGAGGCGCTGCTTCTCAAGCGTGTCGGTACGTGAACCGGCCGCCAGGCACTCCACGCATTCGCCCAGGAGCGCTCGGCGGCCGGTCCGTGGTTCAGCTGTCCTGGTCCTGCCTGCGGCTGAGGCTGAGCAGGGTGTAGACCAGCAGGGCGGAGGCCAGGCCGACGGCCCAGCCGTAATCGGCCAGGGGCTTGAGGAGCGGGATGATGCCGTCCGCGGGGAAGGGGCCCTGCTTGACGCCCTTGACCACGGTCGAGTACGAGCCGCCGACGGCCAGGACGCCGCCGATCACGAAGGCGGCCACCGCGCGCAGGTTCCAGCCGCCGGTGTACCAATAGCTGCCGTCGGGCTGGTACAACTCCCCCAGCGCCAGGCGGGTACGACGCACGATCCAGTAATCGGCCACGAGGATGCCGGCCACCGTGCCGAGCAGGCCGCCGACGAAGCCGAGCCAGGTGAAGATGTACACGTGCGGGTTGGCGATCAGCTTCCACGGCATGATCAGGATGCCGACCACGCCGGTTATCAGCGCGCCGGTACGGAAGCTGACCAGGCGCGGCAGCAGGTGCGACAGGTCGTACGCCGGGGAGACGACATTGGCGGCGATGTTCACCGACAGGGTCGCCACCATCACGATCAGCAACGCGAACAAGGCGCCGACGGCGTTGCTCATCTTCGCGCTCAGTGCGATCGGATCCCAGATCGGCGCCCCGTAGACGGCCTGGGAGCCGGACGTCACCAACACCGACAGGATCGCGAACAGCGTCATCGTGGTCGGCAGGCCCAGGGCCTGACCCCACAGCTGGGCGCGCTGGCTGCCGCCGAACCGTGTGAAGTCGGGGATGTTCAGCGACAGCGTGGACCAGAAGCCGATCATGCCCATCAGAGAGGGGAAGAACACCTTCCAGAACCCGCTCCCCCAGCCCAGGGCGGAGGGCTGGTCCAGCAGCGGGCCGAAGCCGCCCGCCTTGTCGGCCATGACCGCCAGCAGCACCAGGGCACCGACGATCACCAGCGGCGCCGCCCAGTTCTCCACCCTGCGCAACGTCTCCATGCCGCGGGTGATGATGGCGACCTCGACGAGCCAGAACGCCCCGAACGACAGCCACTGGGTCCACGGCGTGCCCCCGATCGAACCGGCGTGCAGCCAGCCGTGGCCGAACAGCTTGCCGGCCAGCAGGAAGATGCCCTCCCCACCGATCCACGTCTGAATGCCGAACCAGCAGCACGCCACCGCCGCCCGCACCATCGCCGGCAGGTTCGCCCCGCGCACCCCGAACGACGCCCGCGCGAACACCGGGAACGGGATTCCGTACTTGGTGCCGGCGTGACCGGTCAGCAGCATCGGCACCAGCACGATCACGTTCGCCAGCGCGATCGTCAGCACTGCCTGCTTCCAGTCCATGCCCAGCGCCACCAGCCCCGAAGCCAGCGTCCATGAGGGAATGCAATGCGCCATTCCCACCCAGAGGGCGAGATAGTTGTAAGTCCCCCAAGTCCGGCGCGCGATCGGGACCGGCACCAGGTCCGCGTTGGCGAAACGCGAATCGTCCAGCACCGCCGGATCGGACAACGCCACCCGGCCGTCCGGATACACCTGCTGCGCGACGGCCGGATCGGCCAGGGTTCTTCCACTGGAGGACATCAGGACCACCTCGTATCGCAGGACTCATATGACGATGCGGACTCCGGGGAGCTCGACTCGTCCCCGGAAGTGCGACGAGCAACCGACGAGCCGTCAGCGACTGCTGGGCGGCGGAGTGCCGGGGGAGCGAGTTGCACGCGCCCGTCGTGGAGGGTGGCCCCCTCCCCGGGGAGGTGGGGAGGGGAGACCAGGAGGGGCGTGGGGGGTGGACTCGGAGGAGGGGTTCAGGCGTTGACGGCCGGGATGACCTTGGCACCGTACGCGTCGATGGTGGCCTCCTGCGCGTCGTGCATGTCGTACACCGCGAACTGGTCGACGCCCAGCGCGCGGAGCGCGGTCAGTTTCTCGATGTGCTTCTCGGCCGGCCCGATGACGCAGAACCGGTCGACGATCTCGTCCGGCACGAACTGGGTGTCCGGGTTGCCGCTGCGCCCGTGGTGGGAGTAGTCGTAGCCTTCGCGGGCCTTGATGTAGTCGGTGAGTTCCTCGGGGACCTGGGCGGAGTGTTCGCCGTACTTGGCGACCAGGTCGGCGACGTGGTTGCCGACCATGCCGCCGAACCAGCGGCACTGCTCCCGGGCGTGCGCGAGGGCCTCGGGCGAGTCGTCGGCGGTGACGTAGGCGGGGGCCGCCACACAGATGGTGACCTCGGCGGGGTCCCGTCCGGCGGCCGCCGCCGCGTCCTTCACGGCCTTCACCATGTACTCGGTCAGATACAGGTCGGACAGCTGGAGGATGAACCCGTCCGCCTCCTCGCCGGTCATCCTCAGCGCCTTCGGGCCGTACGCGGCCATCCATACGGGGAGTTGGGCGCCCGGCTTGATCCACGGGAACCTCACGACCGTGCCGCCGCCGAGGTCGGCCTCCTCGCCGCTGCCGAGCGCCCGGATGACCTTCATCGCCTCGCTGATGCGCGCGAGGGTGTTGGGCTTGCGGCCCGCGACCCGCATCGCGGAGTCGCCGCGGCCGATGCCGCAGACGGTGCGGTTGCCGAACATGTCGTTGAGGGTGGCGAAGGTGGAGGCGGTGACCTCCCAGGTGCGGGTGCCCGGGTTGGTGACCATCGGGCCGACCTTCAGCTTCGTGGTGTTGGCCAGGATCTGGCTGTAGATCACGAACGGCTCCTGCCAGAGCACGGCGGAGTCGAAGGTCCAGCCGTACGTGAACCCGTTGCGCTCGGCCCGTTTCATCAGGCTGATGACACGGGAGGCCGGCGGGTCGGTCTGCAGGACGAGTCCGAAGTCCATGGGCGCTGCTCCTAGTTGAGGTACTGACAGGTGGAGCGCGGGGTGAAGGCGCCGTGTCCGGCGTGCCCGGTGTACTCCCGCTCGCTGATGACGGCTTCGCCGCGGGAGAGCACGGTCTCGACCCGGCCGGTGGTGCGCTTGCCCTCGTAGGCCGAGTAGTCGACGTTCATGTGGTGGGTCGCGGCGGACATGACCTGCTCGGCGTGCGGGTCGTAGATCACGATGTCGGCGTCGGCGCCCGGGGCGATGGTGCCCTTCTTCGGGTACAGGCCGAACATGCGGGCCGGGGTGGCGCAGGCGATCTCGATCCAGCGGCGGCGGGAGATGTGCCCGTCGACGACGGCCTGGTGGAGCAGGTCCATACGGTTCTCCACGCCCGGCAGGCCGTTGGGGATCTTGGAGAAGTCGCCGCGGCCCAGCTCCTTCTGGCCGGCGAAGCAGAAGGGGCAGTGGTCGGTGGAGACCACCTGGAGGTCGTTGGTGCGCAGTCCCTTCCAGAGCGCGGCCTGGTGCTCCCTGGGCCTCAGCGGAGTGCTGCACACGTACTTCGCGCCCTCGAAGTCCGGCTCGGCGAGGTTGTCGGTGGACAGGAACAGATACTGCGGACAGGTCTCGCCGAACACGTTCAGCCCCTCGTCCCGGGCCCGCGCCAGCTCGGCGACCGCCTCCATGGCCGACACGTGCACGACGTACAGCGGGGCGCCCGCGACCTGGGCGAGCCGGATCGCGCGGTGGGTGGCCTCGGCCTCCAGCAGGGCCTTGCGGACCTCGCCGTGGTAGCGCGGGTCGGTCTCGCCCCGGGCGAGGGCCTGCTCTACCAGGACGTCGATGGCGATGCCGTTCTCGGCGTGCATCATGATCAGCCCGCCGTTCTCGGCGGAGCGCTGCATGGCGCGCAGGATCTGTCCGTCGTCGGAGTAGAAGACCCCCGGGTAGGCCATGAACTGCTTGAAGCTCGTCACCCCTTCCTCGATCAGGAGGTCCATCTCCTTGAGCGTCTCGTCGTTCACATCGGAGACGATCATGTGGAAGGCGTAGTCGATCGCGCAGTTGCCCTCGGCCTTGGCGTGCCAGGTGTCCAGGCCCTCGCGCAGGGTGTGGCCGACGCTCTGCACCGCGAAGTCGACGATCGTCGTCGTACCGCCCCAGGCGGCGGCGCGGGTGCCGGTCTCGAAGGTGTCGGAGGCGAAGGTGCCGCCGAACGGCAGCTCCATGTGGGTGTGCGCGTCGACACCGCCCGGGATCACGTACTTGCCGGTCGCGTCGATGACCCGGTCGGCGGTGAAGGTCGCGGCGGCGGGGGTGCCGGACGCCGCGAGGGCGGCGACCCTGCCGTCCTCGATCAGGACGTCGGCGTGGATCTCGTCCGAGGCGGTGATGACGAGACCACCGCGGATCACTGTACGGCTGCTCATGCTGCCTCCTGTGTCGAACGGCGTACGGTCAGGGCGCGGTCAGCGGCGTGTACGCCCCCGGCGCCCGGTCCCGGTAGAACTGCCAGCGGTCGCGGACCTCGCGGAGTTTCGCCAGGTCCAGGTCGCGTACGACGAGTTCGGTCTCCTTGTCGCTCGCGACCTCGCCGACGAACTGGGCCTCGGGGTCCACGAAGTAGGTCGTGCCGTAGAAGTCGTTGTCGCCGAGGTCCTCCACGCCGACCCGGTTGATCGCGCCGACGAAGTACTCGTTGGCGACGGCCGCCGCCGGCTGCTCCAGCTGCCAGAGGTAGCGGGACAGGCCGCGGGAGGTGGCCGAGGGGTTGAAGACGATCTCGGCACCGGCGAGGCCCAGGGCCCGCCAGCCCTCCGGGAAGTGGCGGTCGTAGCAGATGTAGACGCCGATCCGGCCGACGGCGGTGTCGAAGACGGGCCAGCCGCTGTTGCCCGGGCGGAAGTAGAACTTCTCCCAGAACCCGCGCACTTGGGGGATGTGGGTCTTGCGGTACTTGCCGAGGTAGGAGCCATCCGCGTCGATCACGGCGGCGGTGTTGTACAGCACGCCCGGCTGTTCCTCCTCGTACATCGGCAGGACGAGGACGATGCCCAGCTCGCGGGCGAGGGACTGGAAGCGCTGGACGGTCGGGCCCTCGGGGATCCGTTCGGCGTACTCGTAGAAGGCCTTGTCCTGGACCTGGCAGAAGTAGGGGCCGTAGAACAGCTCCTGGAAGCAGAGGACTTGGGCGCCCTGCGCGGCCGCGTCGCGGGCCGCCTGCTCGTGGACCTGGATCATGGATTCCTTGTCGCCGGTCCACGCGGTCTGGAACAGGGCGGCACGGATCACTCGGCTCATCGGGACCTCCGGTAGCTCGGTGTGCCGTGAGCGTAGAGAGCCCGCGAGTGGCGTTCGACGGGCAGCGTGTCACGTCTGCGGGCGCCCGGCGTGCCACCGTGTCACGTCTGCCAAGTCCCATGTTTCACCGCCGTTTTCCCAGGTCGTCGCATGTTTCACCCCTGTTGCGCGTCGTGCGCGAGGAGCGCGATGTGCACGGAGGCCGCCTGTTCGAAGTCGTCCAGGTCGACGCCGAGGCGGGTCTGTATGGCCTCCAGGCGGCGGTAGAGGGCGGGCCGGGAGACATGGTGGAGCTGGGCGGTGCGGGACTTGTTGCGGCCGGTCGCGAGATAGGTCCGCAGGACGTTCAGCAGCTCTGGTTCGGACGCACACAGCAGCCCGTCCAGTTCCCGCTCGGCGAAGGACTGCACCTGCGGGTCGTCGCGCAGCAGCCGGATCAGCCCGCGCAGGTGGACGTCCTTCAGGCGGACCACGGCCGGCAGGTCGAGGGCGGCCGAGGAGTCGGCGACGGCGTCGGCGACGTGCCTCGCCTCGCGCAGCCCGGCGGGGACGTCGTCCCAGCCGGTACGGGGCTCGCTGGCCGCGACCACGGCCGGTGATCCGGCGCGCAGCCGGGCCGCGAAGTGGGCGGTGAGGGCCTCGGCGTCCTGGTCGCGGGCGAGGCTGAGCAGCACGGCGGCCCGGCCGTCGGCGAGCTCGGCGACCAGCCCGGACAGCCCCAACAGGCGCAGCACGCGGTCGAGTTCGTCCGGAGCGCGACCGAGGACGACGAGCGGGACGAAGGTGCGCCGGTTGACCGGCAGCCCGGCCGCCCGCGCCCGGGGCAGCAGCCGGCCGGCCGGTACGACTCCGGAGACCAGGTCGGTGAGCAGGCTCTGCGCGGACTCCTCCTCCCAGGAGTGGGCGGAGCCGCCGCCGAGCATGCGGTGCAGGACCAGCGCCTCGGCGGCCCGGTCGGCGAGCAGCCGCCCGGTGGCCGCATCGCCCCGGTAGCCGCACAGCAGCAGCCGGCCCCAGCGCTCCCCGCGGCCGCCGAGTTCGGCGCTGATCCAGCCGCCGTCCGGGCGGGCCGAGGCCTGCCGGGCGATCCGCTCCCAGTCGCGCAGCACGTCGTCCACCGCGGACCGCTCCCCCGCCGTGGCGAGGACGCGGTGGGCGAGGTTGGTGACCACGACCGGGCAGCCGCTGTGCCGGGCGACCTCGTCGAGCAGCCGCTGCAGCGGGGCACCGGCGGTGATCAGGGCGGTGAGGTCGGTCCGTACGGTCTCCGAGAGGCTGACGGCGGCGAACTTCCGCCGCACCAGCCGGGACTGGACCTCCTCGGTCAGCTCGGCGAACGGGAAGGGCCGGTGCAGGACGACCATCGGCAGCCCGCACCGCTCGGCGGCCCGGCGCATCACCTCGGGCGGCGTCGGGAAGGCCCGCCCGAGGCCGAGGACGACGGCGGCGGCCTCCGCCCGGTGCAGCGACTGGACGTACTCGGCCTGCTTGGCCTCGTCGCCGGCCAGGAGGACGCCGGTGGTGAGGACCATCTCGCCGCCGCTGAGCATCACGCCGACGTCGGCGGCCTCGGCGACATGCACCCAGCGCACCGGCCGGTCGAGCTGCGCGGCACCGGCGACCACCTCGGGTTCCCCGGCGAGCACCCGCTCCAGGGTGAGCACCTGGCGCACGGAGAGGGCGGGTTCCCATGCGTACCGGGTCTGCGAGGTGGTGGTCATGGCCGTACCGCCGTTCTCTAGTACGTACTCCTGAGCGCCCGGTCCAGAATCGCCGCGCCCTCCTCGGCCTCGGCGACCGTGAGGGACAGCGGCGGGGCGATGCGCAGGGCGCTGGTGTTGTGGCCGCCGCCCTTGCCGATGAGCAGCCCGCCCTCGCGGGCCGCCTCCAGCACGGCCGCGGCCGCCTGCGGGTCGGCCTCGTCGGTGCCCGGCCTGACCAGCTCGACGCCGATCATCAGCCCGCGGCCGCGCACCTCCCGGACTCCCGGCAGCTGGGCGGCGACGGCCCGCAGCCGCTCGATGAGCAGGCCGCCGACCCGGCGGGCGTTGCCCTGGAGGTCGTGTTCGAGGAGGTAGGTGAGGTTGGCGAGACCGGCGGCCATGGTGAGCTGGGTGCCGCCGAAGGTCGAGATGCTGTTGGCGTCCAGGCAGTTCATGATCTCGGCGCGGGCGATCACCCCGCCGATCGAGGTGCCGTTGCCGATGCCCTTGGCGAAGGTGACGAGGTCCGGCGGGCCGCTCCGCGCGTGCGCCTGCCAGCCCCAGAAGTGGTCGCCGGTGCGGCCCCAGCCGGTCTGCACCTCGTCGGCGATCCACAGGATGCCGTGCTCCTTCAGGACCTCGCGGAAGGCGGCGTAGAGCCCGTCGGGCGGGGAGGTGAAGCCGCCGACGCCCTGGATGGGCTCGGCGATCAGCGCGGCGGGCGGGCGGGTGTGGCCGAGGATGTCCTTGAGATCCGCGACGCACGCGTCGATGAACGCGCGGTCGTCCAGCTCGGCGAACGGGCCCCGGGTGCGCACCCCGCCGTGCACGTACAGGGTCTGCAGCGGGGACAGCGAGGTCGGCGACCAGCCGCGGTTGCCGGTGATGCCGACCGTGCTGAAGGAGCGGCCGTGGTAGCTGTTGCGCATCGCCAGGATCGTGTTGCTGCGCCGGTACGCGGTCGCGAGCAGCAGGGCGGTGTCGTTGGCCTCGGTGCCGGAGGTGGTGAAGAACACCCGGGCGTCCGGGATGCCGCTCATCTGGGCGATGCGCTCGGCGAGTTCGACCATCGGCCGGTTCAGGTACAGGGTCGAGGAGTGGATGATCCGCCCGGCCTGCTCACTGACCGCCTTGGTCACCTCGGGCAGCGCGTGCGCGGTCATCGTGGTCAGGATGCCGCCGAAGAAGTCCAGGTACTTGTTGCCGGCGGAGTCCCAGACGTGCCGTCCCTCGCCGTGGGTGATCTCGAGCGGCTCGTCGTAGTAGAGCGCGAGCCAGTCGGGCATGACCTGGCGGTGGCGGGAGTAGAGGTCGTTCACGGCTGCACCAGCCCTTCGTAGGCGTCGGGGCGGCGGTCGCGGTAGAAGGCCCACTGCTGCCGCACTTCCTCGATCAGGTCGAAATCGAGGTCACGGACGAGGAGTTCCTCGGACTTGTCGCTCGCGACCTCGCCGACGAACTGCCCGCGAGGGTCGACGAAGTAACTGGTCCCGTAGAAGTCGTTGTCGCCGTACTCCTCCTGGCCGACGCGGTTGATGGCGGCGACGAAGTACTCGTTGGCGACGGCCGCCGCCGGCTGCTCCAGCTGCCACAGGTAGGCGGACAGCCCGCGGTGCGTGGCCGACGGGTTGTAGACCAACTGGGCGCCGTTGAGGCCGAGTTGACGCCAGCCCTCCGGGAAGTGCCGGTCGTAGCAGATGTAGACGCCGACCCTGCCCACGGCGGTGTCGAAGACGGGCCAGCCCAGATTTCCGGGCTTGAAGTAGTACTTCTCCCAGAAGCCCTTGACCTGCGGGATGTGGTGCTTGCGGTACTTGCCGAGGTAGGTCCCGTCGGCGTCGATCACGGCGGCGGTGTTGTAGTAGAACCCCGACTGCTCGACCTCGAAGACGGGGACCACGACGACCATCCCGGTCTCGCGCGCGAGGTCCTGCATCCGCCGCACGGTCGGCCCGTCGGGCACCGGCTCGGCCCAGCGGTAGTGCTCCTGTTCCTGGACCTGGCAGAAGTAGGGCGAGTTGAAGACCTCCTGGAACCCGATGACCCTGGCGCCCCGCCGGGCCGCCTCACGGGCGTGCTCCTCGTGTTTCGCCACCATGGACTCGGTGTCGCCGGTCCAGGTGGCCTGGACCAGGGCGGCTCGTACGACGTTGGCCATGAGCTGCTCCTTCGACGGGACCGTCAGAGCCTCTACGCCCGTAGAGCAGGCCGTAGAGGGACGAAAGTAAGCCTCCGGGAGGCCCTTGCCAAGACCATCGTCGTCAACCCGCGGAGTCGATCACGTTTCTTACTCCTGTGGGTGAGCCAGGGGAACGCTCGAAGGGGTGAAACGGAGCATACCCGGACGAGGTGACGGCCCGCCGGTCACGTCGTGTGCCCGGCCACCCGCAGCGCGTGCACGAGGTCCCAGTGGCGCTCCTCGGACACGGCCCGCGCGGCGTGCAGCAGCAGGGGCACGAGCCGGCGCGGATCCGGTACGACGCTCCGGGCGGCCTCCTCCGCGGTGCGCCCCCGCACCCAGGCGTCCAGCAGCGCCGCCGCCTCCCGCCGGCGCCCCTCCTCCTCCAGCCGCAGCACGGCCGCGCCGATCTGCTCCGCCGGGCGGGCCACGCCCTGGCGCAGCAACTGGAGCCCGTCGGCCTCCCGTCCGGCGGCGGTGAGCGCATCGGCGGCGGCGACCAGCCGCTCCGCGGGCAGCGAGGCGGTCTCCCACAGCAGGGTCGCCCAGTCGGCGCCGAGTCCGGCGCGGTGCAAGGCGTCGGCCAGCGCCGGGAACCGCCCGGGAGGCCACTGCACGACCTCGACGAGCAGCACATGCGCCTCCCCGCTGCGCCCCTCGGCCCGGAGCCGCCCGAGCCGCTCCACGACCCCGGCCACGGCCACCTCCGCCTCGGCGTCCACCACCTCTACGGGCGCCGCCGCCGCGGGCTCGGCCGCCTGCCCGGCCCCGGCGAACCGCGCCCCACGCGGCGTACGGCGCGCGGGCGCCTCGGGCACCTCCGCGGGGGCCGCCGGCGGCACCACGACAGCGGCCGCCGCCCCCTCCTCCACCATCCCGGCGAACCGCGCACTGCCCCGCCGGCGCTTACGCGGCTTACCGGGGGCCGAGGAGGAGGGGAGCGGGGCGGCGGCTTGGGGTTCGCCCGGGATGGTGCGAGGAGCGAGGGTGGGGGCCGCTGGGGCGTGGGTGGGGAGGGGGGACTCCGGGGCGCGGACGGTGCGGGAGGACGCCGGGGCCTGTTGCCCGTCCTGACGCGCGCCGGGAGAGGGCGCGGCGGCCTGGGCGGGGAGCGAGGTTTGCGCGGCCTGACCGGCATCGGGAGAGGGCGCGGCGGCTTGAGGAGGGAACGAGTCGGCGTGCGGGGCCGAGGCGGAGGCGGCGGGGTGCGGAGTCCACACGGATGCCTCGGTGTCCGGAGTCTGGGGCGACGCGGGCATACCCGGGATCCGACCGGGCACCGCGGCGTGCGGGGCGCGAGTGGGGTCGTCCGTCAGTGCGGCCAGGTTCGTGGTCTCGGCGGGAGCGGAGCTGTCGTCGGGCAGGGCGTCTCGGCCTGGTGCGAGGGGGCTCGTGGTGTGGTCGGTCGGGCTGAAGGGGCGGTCGATACGCGCATCGCCGGGGACGGAGCCGGCGGCCCAGGGCTCCGGTTCGGCCAGCGAGCGGTACGCCGGCCCGGCCGGGCGCCGGGCGTGATCGCGGCCGGTGTCCCGCAGGGGCGGTGAGGCCTTCGCCGGCGCGCCGCGCCCCCGTACCTCCAGGTCCTCGCCTTCGTCCCACGGCGGCCCGGACTCCTCCCCGAGCCGCGTCCCGCCCGAACGCCTGACCCGCCACTGCCGCTCCCCCTCCCCCGCGCGGCCATCGCGCTCGGCCTGCCGGAAACGGGGCGGCACCTCCGCGGGAACCCCCTCCGCGCCCCCGCCGCCCGCGGCCCACGACGGCCCGGTCTCCCCCCGATGCCGCACCCCGCGCGCCCGCACCGCCGCCCGCCGGTCCAGCTCCGTCAAGCGGGAGCGGAGTTCGGCGCACCGCGCGGTGGCGCGGTCGTGGTCGTCCTGGGCCCAGGCGAGGTCGAGGCGGAGGGAGTCGGCGTCTTCGGGGACGGGCCCGGCGGACAGCAGGCGGGCCAGTTCCGCATGCCGTTCGGCGGCGTAGCGCTGTTCGCGGAGCATCACGTCGAGGCGGTCGAGCAGAGCGTCCCGCGCGCCGGGGCGGGCGTCGTACGCCGTGAGCGCGGCCCGGTACAGGGCGCGGGCCCGTTCCCGCTCGGCGGCCGCGGCGGCGGAGCCGTACGCCGCGGCGAGGTCCTCCAGCAGCGCCTCCACCACGTCCCAGGGCGGCACCTCGCGGCCGTCCAGGCAGGCCCGCATGCCGTCGGGGTCGCGCTGCCAGAAGACCCCGCTCCACCCAGCGCCCTGGTCCAGGCGCGCCAGCAGGCCGTCCAGATAGCTCGCGAACTCCCGCACTCCCCCGGGGAGTCGATCCACGACCATCGCTCAGCTCCCGCCCGACCGCCGGCACTTCCGGTGGGTAGGCAACACGAGTCGTGTTACGGCGCTGCTACACAGAGTTTTCCGGCAGAGTGCGGGCGCCTCATCGCGGACTCACGCCCACTGCGCGGACCGGCCCCTCACACGGGCACGAGGGCACAGCGCGCCACCAGCTCGTCCATCGACAGCCCGAGGGCCCCGGCCAGTGCGGCCACGGTGAAGAACGCCGGTGTCGGCGCCCGGCCGGTCTCGATCTTGCGCAGCGTCTCGGCGGAGATGCCCGCCTGCGCGGCGACCTCGGGCATGCTCCGCCCGCCGCGCGCCTCGCGCAGCAACTGTCCGAGCCGCTCGCCGCGTTCGCGCTCTTCGGGGGTCAGGGGGGTGCGCACCATGCGCCCATTCTAATACCGCCCCCAACCATGCCCCCCATTAAAATACCGGTATAGTAATTGGCATGGTGGAACTGAAGACGGACACTTCGATCGACGCGATGCACGCGGCCGGCCAGGTCGTCGCACGGGCCCTGACCGCCGTACGAAGCGCCGCCGGCGTCGGTGTCTCCCTGCTGGAGCTGGACGAGGTGGCACGGGAGGTACTGCGCGAGGCCGGGGCTTCGTCGCCGTTCCTCGGCTACCGCCCGTCCTTCGCCCCGACCCCCTTTCCCGCCGTGATCTGCGCCTCCGTGAACGACGCGATCGTGCACGGCATCCCGACCCCCCACCGCCTCCGCGACGGCGACCTGGTCTCGATCGACTGCGGCGCCACCCTGGACGGCTGGGCCGGCGATTCGGCGATCAGCTTCGCGGTGGGCCGCCCCCGCCCGGCGGACCTGCGCCTGATCGAGACGGCCGAGCTCGCACTGGCGGCCGGCATCGCGGCGGCCGTCCCCGGCAACCGCATCGGCGACATCGCCCACGCCGTCGGCCGGATCTGCCGCAGCGCCGGCTACGGCATCCCCGACGGCTTCGGCGGCCACGGCATCGGCCGCCGTATGCACGAGGACCCCGACGTCCCCAACGAGGGCCGCCCGGGACGGGGACTGCCGTTGCGCCCGGGCATGGTCCTCGCCATCGAGCCCATGCTCATCAGCAGCGGCAAGGACACCTACTACGCAGCGGCCGACGGCTGGACCCTCCGCACCGCCGACGGCTCCCGCGCGGCCCACGTCGAGCACACGGTGGCCATCACGGACTCGGGTCCCCGGATCCTCACGGCGCGGGAGGCGCCCTGAAGGGGCGCGGGGAACTGCGCGAGCAACCACAGACATCCCGCAGCCGCGGGACGGACAGCGAGCCCCACCCCAGTAGGCGAAAATGCCACCCCCCACGGTTCGTGTCATCGTGGGCATGAACAGCCCCCACCCGGTTACCCGGCGGAGCCAGTCGTCAGCGAAGGAAGCGCATCGCCATGACCAACGGCTACCCTCCTGACCCCTTCGGTGAATTCCTGGCCCGCTTCTTCGGCGGATCGGGCGGGGCCCGCGGCACGCCCCGCCACATCGACATCGGCCGGCTGCTCAGCCAGCCGGCCCGCGAGCTGGTCAGAGGGGCCGCCTTGTACGCCGTCGAGCACGGCAGCCGGGACCTGGACACCCAGCACCTGCTGCGCGCCGCCGTCGCGGCCGAGCCCACCCGGAGCCTGCTGAGCAGCGCGGGCGCGGACCCGGACTCGCTCGCGTCGGAGATCGACGACCGGGCCGGCCCGGCGCAGCACCCGCCGGGCGAGGCGCCGCCGCCGACGTCGCTGTCGCTCACCCCGGCGGTCAAACGCGCCCTGCTGGACGCGCACGACCTGGCGCGGGCCAGCGGCGCCGGGTACATCGGCCCGGAGCACGTCCTGAGCGCGCTGGCGGCGAACCCGGACTCGGCGGCGGGCCACATCCTGCACGCGGCCCGGTTCTCGGCCGGCTCCATGCCGCCGGAGGCCCCGGAGAGCGCCCCGGTCCGGATGGAGCGGCCGCGCGCCACCGGCACGCCCACGCTCGACAAGTACGGCCGTGACCTGACCGAGCTGGCCCGGCAGGGCCGGATCGACCCGGTCATCGGCCGGGACACCGAGATCGAGCAGACCATCGAGGTACTGTCCCGGCGCGGCAAGAACAACCCGGTGCTGATCGGGGACGCGGGGGTGGGCAAGACGGCCATCGTCGAGGGCCTCGCCGAGCGCATCGCCGACTCGGACGTGCCGGACGTGCTGGCCGGCCGCCGGGTCGTGGCGCTGGACCTGACCGGCGTCGTCGCCGGCACCCGCTACCGGGGCGACTTCGAGGAGCGCCTGAACACCATCGTGGAGGAGATCCGCTCCCACTCGGACAAGCTGATCGTGTTCCTCGACGAGCTGCACACCGTCGTGGGCGCGGGCTCCGGCGGCGAGGGCGGCTCCATGGACGCGGGCAACATCCTCAAGCCCGCCCTGGCGCGCGGCGAGCTGCACATCGTGGGCGCGACCACGCTGGAGGAGTTCCGGCGGATCGAGAAGGACGCGGCGCTGGCCCGCCGGTTCCAGCCGATCCTGGTGCCCGAGCCGACGACCGAGGACACGATCGAGATCCTGCGCGGGCTGCGCGACCGGTACGAGGCCCACCACCAGGTCCGCTACACCGACGAGGCGCTGGTGGCCGCCGTGGAGCTGTCGGACCGGTATCTCACCGACCGGCGGCTGCCGGACAAGGCGATCGACCTGATCGACCAGGCGGGCGCGCGGGTCCGGCTCGGTGCCGGGACGAAGGGCGCGGACGTGCGCGCGCTGGAGCGCGAGGTGGAGCAGCTGGTCTGCGACAAGGACCAGGCGGTCGCGGGCGAGGACTACGACAAGGCCAAGGAGCTGCGCGACCGGATCGGCGAGCTGAAGCAGCGCATCGCCGAGGCGAGCCACGAGGACAAGGCCGACGAGGGGCTGGACCTGGAGGTGACGGCGGAGGCCATCGCCGAGGTGGTGTCCCGGCAGACCGGCATCCCGGTCAGCCGGCTCACCCAGGAGGAGAAGGAGCGGCTGCTCGGCCTGGAGGAACACCTGCACCAGCGGGTCGTCGGCCAGGAGGAGGCGGTCGCCGTCGTCTCCGAGGCCGTGCTGCGCTCCCGGGCGGGCCTCGCGAGCCCGAACCGGCCGATCGGCAGCTTCCTGTTCCTCGGCCCGACCGGCGTCGGCAAGACCGAGCTGGCCCGGGCGCTGGCGGAGGCGCTGTTCGGCAGCGAGGACCGCATGGTCCGGCTCGACATGAGCGAGTACCAGGAGCGGCACACCGTCTCCCGGCTGGTCGGCGCCCCGCCCGGGTACGTCGGCCACGAGGAGGCCGGCCAGCTCACCGAGGTCGTACGCCGGCACCCGTACTCGCTGCTACTGCTGGACGAGGTGGAGAAGGCCCACCCGGACGTCTTCAACATCCTGCTGCAGGTCCTGGACGACGGCCGGCTGACCGACTCGCAGGGCCGGACGGTGGACTTCACCAACACGGTGATCGTGATGACCAGCAACCTCGGCTCCGAGGCGATCATCCGGCGCGGTGCCGGGATCGGGTTCGGGCCGGGCGGCGCGGAGGCGGACGAGGAGGCGCGGCGCGAGCAGATCCTGCGGCCGCTGCGCGAGCACTTCCGGCCGGAGTTCCTCAACCGCATCGACGAGATCGTGGTCTTCCGGCAGCTGACGAGCGAGCAACTGCGGCAGATCACCGACCTGTTGCTGGAGGGCACCCGGCGGCTGCTGGACGGGCAGGGCGTCGCGGTCACGTTCACGGACGCGGCCGTCGACTGGATCGCCGAGCGCGGCTACCAGCCGGAGTACGGCGCCCGGCCGCTGCGCCGCACCATTCAGCGGGAGGTGGACAACCAGCTGTCCCGGCTGCTGCTGAACGGCACGATCACCGAGGGCAGCCGGGTGACGGTGGGTGTCGCGGACGGGCGGCTGGACTTCCGTACCGAGGAAACCCAGCCGCCCGCACCGGAGTTGTAGGCCGCGCCGGCCTGCGCAGAGCCGGCCTGCGCAGAGCACCGGAGCTGCAGGCCGCGGCGGCCGGCGACTACGGCGCCGGGTCCACCACCATCGCCGAGCCGCCGCCGCGTCGTACCTTCTCGGCGGCGGCCAGCCACTTGCCGCCCGGCAGCCGTTGCACACCGGTCGCCGCGCCGATCTCGGGGTTGAGCTTGAAGGAGTGGCCGATGGCCTCCAGCTGTTTCCTCAGGTCGCTGTTGTAGAGGGCCGGTTCGAGTTCCGTCTGGGCCGCGTTGCGCTGGCTGGCGCGCGGTGCGGCGATGGCGTCGACCAGCGGCAGATGACGGTCGAGGAACTCGGTGAGGGTCTGCAGCACGGTGGTGATGATGGTCGCGCCGCCGGGCGAACCGAGCGCCACCACCGGCCGGTTGCTCCTGTCCAGCACGATCGTCGGGGAGATCGACGAGCGCGGCCGCTTGCCCGGGCCGGGCAGGTTCGGGTCGTGCACGGCCGGGTTGGCGGGGGCGAAGGAGAAGTCGGTCAGCTCGTTGTTGAGCAGGAAGCCCCGGCCGGGCACGGTGATGCCGCTGCCGCCGGTCTGCTCGATGGTGAGCGTGTAGGAGACGACGTTGCCCCACTTGTCGGCCACGGTCAGGTGGGTGGTGTTCTGGCCCTCGTACGTCGTCGGGGCCGCCGTACCGCCCTTGCCGCAGGCCGCCGGGTGGCGCGGGTCGCCGGGGGCGAGCGGGCTGGTGAGGACCGCGTCGTCCTTGATCAGGCAGGCCCGCGAGTCGGCGTACCGCTGCGACAGCAGTTCCGTCGTCGGTACGTCCTCGAAGGCGGGGTCGCCGACCCAGCGCCCGCGGTCGGCGAAGGCGATCCGGCTCGCCTCGATGAAGTGGTGCAGGTACTGCGTCTCGCTCGCCTTCGACAGGTCGGTGTTCTCCAGGATGTTGAGGGCTTCGCCGACCGTGGTGCCGCCCGAGGAGGAGGGCGCGATGGAGTACACGTTCAGGCCGCGGTACGACGTCCTGGTGGGCGCCTGGAACTTGGCCCGGTAGACGGCGAGGTCCTTCTCCTCCAGCTTGCCGGGGCGGGCGTTCCAGCCGGAGGCCGGGTCCACGGGCGGGTGTTCGACCGTCTTGACGATGTCGTCGCCGATGTCCCCGCGGTAGACGGCGTCGATGCCCCTGCGGCCCAGTTCCTCGTAGGTGCGGGCGAGTTCGGGGTTCTTGAACGTGGAGCCGACGACCGGCAGCTGTCCGTTCGGCAGGAACAGCTTCGCGGTGTCCGGGAAGTAGCGGAACCGGGTCTCGTTGGACGCGGTCTGCGAGCGGAAGGTGTCGTCCACCGTGAAGCCGTCACGGGCTATCCGCTCGGCCGGCCGCAGGACCGTGCCGAGCCGCCTGCTGCCCCACGCCTCCAGTGCGGTCTGCCAGGTCGCGGGCGTGCCGGGGGTGCCGACGCTCAGGCCGCTGCTGACGGCGTCCGCGAAGGCGAGCGGCTTGCCGTGCTCCACGAACAGGTCGGAGTCGGCGCTGAGCGGCGCCGTCTCGCGGCCGTCGATGGTGTGCACCGTGCGCGACTTGGCGTCGTAGTAGACGAAGTAACCACCGCCGCCGATGCCGGCGGAGTACGGCTCGGTGACGCCGAGCGCGGCGGCGGTGGCGACGGCCGCGTCGACCGCGTTGCCGCCGTGTCTGAGCACCTCGATGCCGGCGGCGGAGGCGTCGGGGTCGACGCTGGCCACCGCGCCGCCGTAGCCCACCGCCACGGGAACCTTGGTGGGCGTGCCGGTCGTTGTCGCGGCGGGCGGTGCCGCCGCCCCCACCGACACCAGCGCGGCCGAGACCGCCAGAACCGCCATTCTCCGCGTGCCAGGACGACCCATCCGTACCTCCCGTCGGGACAGTCCGCGCAGCGTAACCAGATTGCCGTAGTACCGACAGTACGCCTGGGTGTCCTGCCACACGACCGTCACGTGTCGAACACCGGTACGTAGCAGTAGCCCGGGACCGCTACCATGCGCGGCCATGAACGACGACGTGCGCAACATCGTCCTGGGCCTGGTGGCGACCGGGATATCGGCCTCGCTGGGCTGGCTCGCCCGTACGTATCTGTGGCGCCGCAAACTGCGCCGCAAGCAGGCGTTCTTCGGGCTGCCGGACAACTCCGAGTCGCTGCTGGTGGTCAACCGTGACGCGGGCGGGCCGGAACTGACGGTGACGCGGAACGACGTGTTCGCGCTGCTGGAGCTCTCGGCCCTGATCAAGGACTGCCACGCGAACGCCCGGGTCGTCGCGCACGACGGCGCCCAGCAGGGCTTCGGCGAGCGCACCGAGTTCTGCCTCGGCGGCCCGGCCTCCAACCGCCGGATGGCCGCCCATCTCGCCTCGCTGGTGCCGGGTGTGCGGGTGAACACCGACGGCGAGCCCGGTCCGGACCGCGGCGCCTTCCGCATCGGCGGCGAGAACTACCGGCTGGAGAAGGGCCGGAGCGAGTACGTGCTGCTCGCCCGGCTCACCATGGGCCGGGACGCCCGCCCGGTCTTCCTCTTCTGCGGCCAGCGGGCCATCACCAACCAGGCCGCCACCCGCTATCTCGCCCGCCACCACGAGCGGCTGCACCGCAAGTACGGCACGGGGTCCTTCGTGCTGCTGCTGAAGGTGGTCAACTCGCAGGCGTACGGCCCGGATGTGGTCGAGCTGGTGGCGGACGTGACGCGGGCGGCGCGCACTCCCCTGCCCGAGACGGCCTCGGCCGACCCGGCCGCCTAGCCGTCCAACAAACTTTACTGGTACGTAACTTACCGACGGGTTACTTGCGGTAAGGGCGTCCGGTTACCGTCGGGTCACTTTGCATGCGAACAGTTGAAGGAGTGACCCATGGGACACGGTCGCACCATTCTGCGCACCACCGCCACGGGAGCCGTCTCGGCGGCGCTCATCGCCGGAAGCGTCGTCGGCCTGGCGCCCGCCGCCCAGGCCGCCGGCCCGGGCGTCCGGTTCGTCGACATCACCGGCGACGGCGGCACCGTACTGAAGGGGAACGTCGTCACGCCCGCGGGCGCCGACGGCTCGCACCGCTACCCCCTCGTCGTGCTGCCCACGAGCTGGAGCCTGCCCCAGGTGGAGTACCTCGCCCAGGCGCAGAAGCTCGCCGACGCCGGCTATGTGGTGCTCACCTACAACGTGCGCGGTTTCTGGCAGTCCGGCGGACAGATAGAAGTGGCCGGTCCGCCGGACGTAGCGGACGCCTCCAAGGTCATCGACTGGGCCCTCGCCAACACCCCGGCCGACCCGCGGCACGTGGGCATGGCCGGGGTGTCGTACGGCGCCGGGATCAGCCTGCTCGCCGCCGCGCACGACAAGCGCATCAAGGCCGTGGCCGCGCTCAGCGGCTGGGCGGACCTGATCGACTCGATCTACTCGGGCCGCACCCAGCACGTCGAGGGGGCCGCCGTGCTGGACGGCTCGGCCACCCTCACCGGCCGGGAGAGCCCCGAACTGCGCGAGATCTTCGACAACTTCTACGCCTCCAACCTGTCCAAGGAACAGGAGATGATCGACTGGGGGCGGAAACGCTCCCCCGCCACCTATGTCGACCAGCTGAACAAGAACGGCGCGGCCGTCATGCTCGCCAACGCCTGGGGCGACACCATCTTCCCGGCGAACCAGGAGGCCGACTTCTACCGGAAGCTGACGGTCCCCAAGCGCCTGGAGCTGCGCCCCGGCGACCACGCGACCGCCGAGCTGACGGGCCTGTTCGGGCTGCCCAACGACGTCTGGACGGACACCGTGCGCTGGCTCGACCGCTATCTGAAGGGCGCCGACAACGGCATCGACCATGAGCAGCCGGTCCAGCTGAAGTCCCGTAGCGCGGGGGGATACGAGGGCTACCCGGACTGGAAGTCGATCGAGGCGACGCGCAGGAAGCTCGCCCTGGCGGGCTCCACCACCATCCACGCGAACGTCGACTCCGGCGCGGACGGCGGGGTCGTCTTCCTGTCCAGCATCCTCGACCAGGTCGCCCAGCTGCCGCCCATGGCCGCCATCCCGCTGCTGCCGCGCCGCTGGGCGGCCGTCTGGCAGTCGGAGCGGTACGGCAGCACCCAGAAGGTGCGCGGCACGGCCACCCTGCACACCACGCTCACTCCGACCGCGGAGAGCGGCACCCTCGTCGCCTACCTGTACGACGTCGGGCCGCTCGGCATCGGCAAGCTGGTCACCAACGCGCCGTACACCTGGCACGGGCGGACACCCGGCGAGCCGTTCGACGTGGACCTGGACCTGTTCTCCACGGCCTACGACGTTCCCGCCGGGCACCGCCTCGCGCTGGTGGTCGACACGGTCGACCCGCTGTACATCGAGCACAACCCGTCCGGCGCGCAGCTGACCTTCTCCTCGCCCCCGGACGACCCGTCGTACGTGTCCGTCCCGCTCGGCGAGCAGTGATCTCCGGCTGCCGCCGGACGAGCCTGGCCCGTGTGAACTGCCGCCCCCTGGGGTCTCGCAGCATGCAGAACGGCACATCTTAGTCGAGGCAGGCGGCGATGAGCCGCCGGGAACGGAGGAACTCCGCCCCGGTCAACGGGGCGTCCCCGTGCTGTGCGCCAACTGGCCCGTGCCGCAGCAGAGATGGGGAAGAGGCACGGAAGAGGACTCAGGCTCAGGTCTCGGCGATCTCCGCGTACAGCTGGGACAGCTCGGGGACGCCGCTCGCGGCCCAGTCCTGCCCGGCGCCGGCGACCTCGACCTCACGGCCGGAGGCCAGCCGGACGACCGGCTCGCCGTCGGGGCGGATCAGCCAGGCGGCGCCGGGCACGGTGCGCACCACGACCGTGCCCAGATACAGTCCCGCGTCGTTGCCCAGCCGGGGCAGGGTCTCGGCGTCGTCGCGCCAGCGCGGGACGAGCTGGTCCAGGGCCTCCAGGGAGGCCGGGGTGTCGTCGAGACGGATGCCCGCCCGGGCCGCCTGCGAGCGGAGCAGCTCGCACTCGGACAGCAGCGCGGCGATCCCCTCCGCGTCGGAGGGAATCGCCGCGTGACCGCTCTTGTCGTGCCGGTGGCCCAGGAACGGAAGGTTCATGGCACCAGCGTGGCATCAGACCTCGAGGTCGACCACCACCGGCGCGTGATCGGAGGCGCCCTTGCCCTTGCGCTCCTCGCGGTCGACGTACGCGTCCTTGACGGCCTTGGCGAAGGGGGCGTTGCCGTACACCAGGTCGATGCGCATGCCTCGGTTCTTGGGGAAGCAGAGCTGGCGGTAGTCCCAGTACGTGAACGGGTGGTCGTACTTCAGCGGGCGGGGCACCACATCGTTCAGTCCGGCCTCGCGCAGGGAGGCGAGGGCGGCTCTCTCGGCGGGGGTGACATGGGTGGAGCCCTCGAAGACGGCCGGGTCGTAGACGTCGTCGTCCGTCGGCGCCACGTTGTAGTCGCCCAGGACGGCGAACGGGCGGCTGCCGCCCGCGTCACCGGCGACGGCCGCCTTCAGGGCCTCGAACCACTGGAGCTTGTAGGCGTAGTGCGGGTGCTCCACCTCGCGGCCGTTGGGGACGTACACCGACCAGACGCGGACCGGGCCGCAGGTCGCCGAGATCGCGCGCGGCTCGGTGACGCCGTCGAAGCCGGGGTCGCCGGGCAGGCCCTTGACGACGTCCTCGATGCCGACCCGGGAGAGCACCGCCACGCCGTTCCACCGGCCGGTGGCGTGGACCGCCGACTCGTAGCCCAGCTCGCGCAGCTGGTCGACCGGGAACTGCTCCTCGGCGACCTTGGCCTCCTGCAGGCACAGCACGTCGGTGCCGCTGCTCTCCAGCCAGGCCAGCAGCCTCGGCAGGCGGGCGGTGATCGAGTTCACGTTCCAGGTAGCGATGCGCATGCCTCACAACCTACCCGGAGCCTCTGACAACGGGCTCAGACCTCCGCCGACGCCCCCGGGGCCAGCCGCTGGTGGTCCGTACCGCCCAGGGCGCCGATCTGGCGGTCGTAGATCGGACGGGCCAGGTCGGTGAGCAGGGCGTCGTGGACGTCGTAGGCGCGCTGCGGCCGCACCTCGCGGACGTAGTCGATGACCTCGGAGATCTTGTTCCAGGGAGCCATCACCGGAAGCATCAGCGTCTGGACCGGATGGGCGGGGACGGTGAGGGCGTCGCCGGGGTGGAAGACCTTGCCGCCGTCGATGAGGTAGCCGACGTTGGTGATCCGGGGGATGTCCGGGTGGATCACCGCGTGCAGTTCACCGTGGACCTGCACGTCGAAGCCGGCCGCGGTGAAGGTGTCGCCGTGGCCGACGGTGTGCACCCGGCCCGGGAAGGCCGAGGTGATCCGTTCGGCGACGGACTTCAGCGTCCAGATCCGGGCCGCCGGGTTGTTCTCCATGGCGGCCCGGAGCCGGAACTCGTCGAAGTGGTCCGGGTGCTCGTGCGTGATCAGGATGGCGTCGGCCCCGAGCGCGGCGTCCTCCTCGCTGAACCCGCCGGGGTCGATGACGAGCGTCCGCCCGTCCTTGTCGAGGCGGACACAGGCGTGGGACTTCTTCGTGAGCTTCATGTCACACCATCCTGCCGTGCACGGCGCCCCGGGGCTCACCCGGCACTCACCCGGCGGACCCCGGCGTCCACCCAGCGGACCCCGGCTTCACCCAGCGGACCCCGGCGTTCACCCAGCGGACCCCGGCTTCACCCGGCGAGGCTCGGCTTCACCCGGCGGGGCTCGGCGCTCACCCGGCGGGGCTCGGCGCCGACCGTCCCCGGCACTCACTCGGCGGGGTTCGGCGCCGACCGTCCCCGGCGCTCACTCGGCGGGCGTGGTCTCCTCCTGGACGACCTGCCGCGCCACCCGGAACGCGCTGTTCGCGGCCGGCAGCCCGCAGTACACGGCCGCCTGCAGCAGCACCTCCTTGATCTCGTCCGGGGTGAGCCCGTTGCGCAGGGCGGCCCGGGTGTGCACGGCCAGCTCCTCCAGATGGCCGCCCGCGACCAGCGCGGTCAGCGTGATACAGCTGCGGGTACGGCGGTCCAGGCCCGGCCGGTCCCAGATCTCGCCCCAGGCGTAGCGGGTGGCGAACTCCTGGAACTCCCCGGAGAACCCTTCGGCCTCGGCCAGCGCCCGGTCCACGTGCGCGTCGCCGAGCACCTCCCGGCGGATCTTCAGCCCGGCCTCGTACCGGTCGGGCTGCCCGGCCCGCTGTGCCGGTACGGCGGCCGGGGCTATCTCGGCGACCGGCACGGCCTGCGCCGGCACGGCCGGGAGCGGGACGGCCGTGGCCGCCGGCAGCAGCGTCTGGCCGGTGTCGTAGGGCTGCTGCCAGGCGGTGGAGAAGTGGTGCACCAGCAGGTCCGTGACGGCCGCCGGCTGCTCTACCGGCACCAGGTGGGAGGCGCCGGGGACGACCGCGAGCCGGGCGTCCGGTATGCCGGCGACCAGGGTGCGGGCCTCGGCGGGCCCGGTGACCTGGTCGTCGGAGCCGACGAGCACGAGCGTCGGCACGCCGATCCGGCCGAGCTCGGCCCTGACGTCGAAGGAGGCGAGCGCCTCGCAGGCGGCGATGTAGCAGCCCGGGTCGGTGGTGCGGACCATCTGCACCGCCCACTCGGTGATCGCCGGCTGGGCCGCGGCGAAGGAGCCGGTGAACCAGCGGTCGGGCGAGGTACGGGCGATCGGGTCGAGTCCGTTGGTACGGACGATCACCCCGCGCTGCCGGAACTCGTCGGCGGTCCCGAACCGGGGCGAGGCCGCGACCAGCGCCAGCGAGGCGAGCCGCTCGGGACGGCGCAGGGCCAGCTCCATGCCGACGGCACCGCCGAGCGCACAGCCCGCGTAGCCGAACCGCTGCACGCCGAGCGAGTCCAGCGTCGCCAGCAGCCGGGTGGCCAGCTCGGCGACGGACCCCGCCGGGTGCGCGGGGGCCCCGCCGTGACCGGGCAGGTCGAACCGCAGGACCCGCCACTGCTTGGTCAGCTCCGGCACCTGGCGGTCCCACATGTGCCATGTGGTACCCAGTGAGGGACCCAAGATCAGGACCGGAGCGTCTTCTGGCCCGTCAAAGCGGTATTGCAGGGTGTTCGGTGGTGTCTCACTCACGCCCCAGACCTTCTCACGTCTCACGGACGCCCCTATAACACGGGGGTGCGGGAGACCGGTCTGACCAGGTTGAATACCTCCCGGGCGGCATATCGCTTGAGGCATCGGATGATCTCACGTCGGGTCTTGCCCTCCTGGGTGCGGCGTTCGTAGTACGCCTGGGTGCGGGCGCCGTGGCGCAGGCGGGTGAACACGATGCGGTGCAGGGCGGCGTTCGCCTGCCGGTCGCCGCCGTAGTTGAGCCGGCGCGTGCTCCGCCGGCCAGACGAATACTCGAGGGGGCTGACTCCGCAAAGGGCAGCAAAGGATGCATCGTTGTTCAGTCGCTCGGGGTTGTCTCCCATGGTGATCAGGAGCGTGACGGCGCTGTCCGGGCCGATGCCCACCGGTACGAGCAGCTGTGGGGCGTGATGTTCGACGAGCCGGGTCAGGCGTTGGTTCAGCTCATCGATCTGTCCGGTGAGCTGTTCGATGCGCTCGGCCAGCATGCGCAACGTCATGTGGGTGGCCTGGGCTACCACGTCATCGTCGCCCTCACCGTCACGTAGGCCGAGGCGCGCACAGGTGCGGAACAAGTCGGCATTGCCCAAGCTCGACAACCGCTCCCGCAGGGCGGGGTCGGCTATGACCAGGACGGCCTTGAGCTGGTTGATCGCCTGAGTGCGGGCCTTGACCGCGGAGTCCTTAGCGAGCTTGAGCATCCGGGCGCTGTGCACCGGACCGTCGCCCGTCTTGGCCCTGGCCCGGGCGCGACCGCTGAGCACGGCCCGCGCAGCAGCCTGCGCATCGAGCGGGTCCGACTTCCCGAGCAGACGGCGAGCGGTGCGGTCGGGCCGGTTCACTTCGTACACCTGGACATGCTGAGCCAGCAGGTAGCGGGACAGGCCCGCTCCGAAGGTGCCGGTTCCCTCCACACCGGCCCGGCGCACCGTCCCCAGCTTGCGAGCCCAGACGAGCAGCCGGCGGTAGCCGGCCGCCGTCGCCGGAAAGGACTCGGTGCCCAAGATCTTCCCCAGCGGGGACACCACGGCGGCGACGTGCACCTCACCGTGCGTGTCCACGCCCAGTACGACCTCTCTCCGCACGGGAGGATCCGTACTGGAGGAGGTGCTGCGCTCTCTGGTCGTCATGGTGGTTCGCCTCCCGCGTGGTGACGTGCTGGGTGGATGGCACCGGCCCGCTCGGGCGGTCTGAACCGTGATGGCGCCTGGAACTCGGCAAGGCCCCTATTGGGACACGCCCTGTGGCTCGGTGACAGCAGTCGCCATCCCGCAGCGGCAGTCGACACGCCTGTGACTGGACACTTCGGTCATAGATCTCATGAGTCAGACCCCCGTCCGGGACGGCACTGCGCAACCGTCCCATTGATCACGACACAACGGCACGACCCGACCACAGCCGGATGGCTTCGGCCGAACCGGTGCTCAACCTGGCCTGGACGGACTGCCACTGAGTTGACTTCTCGCCCACTCGTGACCGGCATCGACGGACAGCCCCGTGGCCCGCTTCACCAGCAGTCCTTCATCGGCCATCGCACGAACGGCCTCGAACCCTCTTTGTGGTGACCCGCCGGCCTGTTTGTCCAGGACACCGGTACCGGCAACGTTTCCCAAGTGCTCGTCGGCCTGCTCTACTCCGGTGAGCCATACGAAGGACTCACCACGCCGGGCGGGGGCGGAGTTGCCATCGGGCGGTGATGGTGGCCAGGGCGAGCTTGGCTTCGGCGATGCCGGTCGGAGCGGCTGGCAGCCCGTGCGGTTGTAGGTCGGCTACAGGTCGAGGACGAGTTCGGTAGTGGGCTGGCTGCAGCAGACGAGGACGGTGCCTTCTTCGGGGAGTTCGAGAGGCGGGGTGGTGTAGGTGATGCCGCCTGCCACGAGGTGGGTGATGCAGGTGTGGCAGACGCCGGTGCGGCAGGACCATCGGGTGGGGATGTCGCAGGCTTCGGCGAGATCGAGGAGTGAGGCGTGTGCGGCTGACCAGGGGGTGGTGATGCCGCTGCGCGCGAAGGTGATGAGCGGTCCGGTGCCCGTGGGACCGGGTGGTTGGTGCGGCCGCACCGCGACTCTGGGGGTGACGCCGGGGTTGATGGCTGGGAGGGCGCTGAATTGCTCCGTGTGGATCCGTTCCGGGCTCAGGCCGTGATCGCGGAGGTAGCCGCCGAGGTGGTCCATGAAGGCGGGTGGTCCGCAGAGGTAGGCGTCGGCGTCGGTGGGGATGCCCATGGCCACGAGCGAGGGGGCGGTCGGGCGTCCCTGGGTGATGTAGGGCTCGTTGCGGTGTGGCGTGGCTTCGGCGGTGTAGTAGATGTGCTCGTGGGCTTGAGGGAGTTGGGTCAGGAGCGCGTGGGCCTCGTCCGCGAAGGCGTGGTGGGCGCGGTCATGGGCGACGTGGATCCACCAGACGGGGCGTGGGTCTCGTGTGGCGGCGAGTTGGTGGAGCATGGCGAGTACGGGGGTGGCACCGATCCCTGCGGAGATGAGGACGATCGGGCGGGTGCCCGCTTCAAGCACGAACGCTCCGCGGGGCGCGGCGATGTCCACGAGGTCTCCGGGGTGGAGCGTGGCATGGATGTAGCTGCTGACCTTCCCGTGGGGCTCGTGCTTGACGCTGATGCGGTACGTGTCGGCCGCGGGCGTGGAGGACAGGGAGTAGCTGCGCACTGCGGGGGCGGCATCGTCGACAGCAAGGCGGACGGAAAGGTACTGGCCCGGGCGAGCCTCGGGCAGCGGTGTGCCGTCGGTCGTGCTGAGGTAGATCGATGCCACGGTGGGGGTCTCGGGGACGATGCGGGCGACCCGCATGGCTTTGAAGCCCGGCCATCCCGGTTCCTCCCTGGGTTGCTGGGAGCTGGCCCGTTCCCCCGGCCAACCCGGTTCCTGTGTGGGCTGCTGGGCAGCGGCGAGATCGTTGAAGGATTGCCGCCATCCGGGGCTGAGCGCGGGGATGTTCAGTGCCTTGCGCAGCTTCGCGGGGTCGCGGTCGGGTAGATACAGCAGTGCGTCGGTGTCGGCGACGCTGAGTTCTTCGGGGCCCTTGCGGGTCAGGACGATCTCGTCGCCGGCCTGCACATGTCCCTCGGTGATCACGCGCAGGTAGAAGCCTGGCCGGTGGTGGGCGACCAGCAGGGAGGCCATGGCGGGTTCGCCCAGGCGCATGCCGACGCGGTAACAGGTGACGCGCGGCTGGGTGACCTCGAATTCGGCTTCGCCGATGCGGTACCGGTCGCCGATGCAGACTTCGTCGTCGGGCAGGCCGTCGACGGTGAAGTTCTCCCCGAAGATCCCGAAGGTGAGGTCGCCGCGGCCGAGCTGCTTTTCCCAGTACTGGTAGGACTGCAGCTGGTAGACGAGCACGGCACGGATTTCGCCGCCGTGCCCGGCCAGGTCACCTTGGCCGTCTCCATCGACGTTCAGCCGCCGCACCATCCGGGCGCCGTGGACGGGGGATTTCCAGGCTCCGGTGTGGACGGTCCTTCCCTGCCATGGGACGTCCTTGGGTGCTCCTACGTTGACGGACAGCAGCGTCGCCATTGCGGACCTCCTGCGGATGGCCGGCCGGGCAGCCCCTCATGGCGCTGTTGACTGTGCGCTGGGTCCGATCCTAGTTCTTGTGCCGGCGCCGCCGCGATTCCGTGATCATGAATTTTGGTGCATTCGCTGGAATTCTTCGCCTCCTGAAGGCGGTACCGCCGCCGTGTCCACTTGCTCGTTCTGGGCGGATCATTCGTGGACTGCATGCTTGCGAGGTGGTGACGCCGCCCCGTACGCACGAAACTGATCACATGGAGTACATGCTCGAGGTCGTCATCCTGCCTGTGAGCGATGTCGACCGATCCTTGGCCTTCTACACCGAGCGTCTGGGATTCAACCTGGACGTGGACTATCGGCCCAGTCCCGATTTCCGCGTCGTACAACTGACGCCTCCCGGCTCCGCATGCTCGGTGCAGATCGGAGTCGGTCTCACCGACGCCGAGCCCGGCTCGGTGCAGGGCCTGTACCTGGTCGTACCTGATCTTGAAGCTGCGCGGGCCGAACTGGTGGAGCGTGGGGTAGATGTCGGGCGGATCAGGCACAAGGCACCCCTCGACGCGTGGCAGGGCGGCTTCGAGCCCGACGTCGACCCGGCGCGCCGCGACTACGCCAGCTTCGCCGAGTTCTCCGACCCCGACGGCAACGCGTGGACACTGCAGGAGCGCGGTTTTCGTCGCTCGTGAGGTCAAGGCACCACCTCGACCGGGATGGCGGAAGAGTGATCGGCAGATGCGATTGCGGCTCCGAGCCCACGGTGGCTGCTGAGGATCGTGGATCTTGCATCGCTGGGGAAACGGTCCTCGGGTGCGCGGGTCACCGGAGGTTGGGGCGATGACAGAGCCTGTTCATGGACCAGATGGACCAGGGAGAGAAGCTACGTCGTTCGGTGTGGAGCGCGACCCTGCCCGGGTGGTCGCGTTCAGCGACGGCGTCATCGCCATCGCCATCACGCTGCTCGTCCTGGAGATCCGCCCGCCGCACGATACCCGCCATTTGCTGCAGGGCCTCGCCTCGCTCTGGCCGTCCTACCTGGCCTACGTCCTGACGTTCATGCTGATCGGGCAGGTATGGGCCAACCATCACATCATGTTCGATCACATCCGCACCGCTGACCGAGTGGTGCTCTTCCTCAACACCGTGCTGTTGATGGACGTCGCGTTCCTGCCATTCGCCGCCTCCGTGCTGGCTGAGTCATTCCGTGACGGACACGGGCAGCGCATCGCCGTCGTCCTCCACGGCGCCGCCTTCGAACTCCTGGCGATTTTGTTCAACGTCATCTGGGGCTATGCGCGCCGTGATCGCCGGCTGCTCACCGCCGCCATCGGTGCAGCCGGCGTGGCAGCCATCACAGGCCGCTTCCGGCTCGCCCTTGTGTGGCTCGCTGCCGGAACCCTGCTCGGTGCCCTGCTTCCCGTACTCGGCGTAGCCGTGATCGCCGCCTTCATCCTGTACTACTGGCTCCCCATCGCGGGAGAGATCACCGAGGTCAGGCGTCGACGCCACCGTGGCCGTCGGCCGTAACTGACGATGGCCGCCCCCGTCGCGGCTTCCCGGAGACCGGTGACGCGATTATTCATCGGCACCGAGACGAATGTCGGAGGCTTTATTCGGCCACGGCGTCGCGGGTGCGCTGGTGGTGGCGCCTTGCCTTCATGCGGTTGCCGCAGACGGCCATGGAACACCAGCGGGCCCTGTTGGCCTTGCTCCGGTCGATGAGGAACCGCCGGCACTCCGGGTTGGCACACGGCCGAAGCCGGCCGGGCATCGTCTGCTGCACCGCGCTCCATGCCATGACCGCTTCTACCGCCAACCGGCGCTCCGCAGGAACGTCCACCTCCCACGACACCCCGGCAGGCGAGACGTGCGGGCGGGAGATGACCCCTTCCAGGAGTGAGGCCAGCGACGTGGCGGACCACTTGCCGCGCACCACGTCCTGAAGGGCATCGCGCGCCTCCGCGAGACTGCTGAGTTCCTCCACCGTGCCGCTGCCGCCATGGATCTGCTGCCAGGACCTGGCCGCTTGGGGATCTGCCAACTGGTCCTGGACAACGCCATTGACCACCGGCGTGCTGTTGAGGAGCTCCAGCAGTACGTCTTGCTGTTCTCGGTCGGTCACCATCGCACCTCCTAACCGAATCGATCCACTTGACAGGTTACACGGCTCCGCTCACTCTAACCAGATAAATGGATTTAATCGGTTAGCTTCGTTACGGTCGGGCGCCGCACCAGCCGGACGGTCGGCAGCCACGACAGGAGGGACAGGGCCGTGATCGCGTGCCAGGGCATCGCCGATGCCTCCGAGAGACAGCACGAAGGGCTGCGTCTGGTGGTGGCCGACGACGAAGCAGCCGCCGTGTCTGACGACCGCGTCTCGGCGATCCGTACGATGCGTGCCGCCGGACGCCTCAAGACCCTGCTGACCGGGGAGGCGGGCGGAGCGGCGGCTCTGGTGGCCGCCCTCTCGGCCGCTTTGGTGTGGTCCAATGCGTTCCCTGCCACCTACGAGGCGGCGTGGGAAGTGCAGCTGAGCCTGGGGCTGGGCGGCAACCGGCTGGGCCTGGATCTGCGCACCTGGATCGACAGCGGACTGATGACTTTCTTCTTCCTACTGGTCGGCCTGGAGGCGCGTAGAGAACTCGATCTGGGAGAGCTGCGGGAACGCCGTCGTCTCCTCCTGCCCGTCGGAGCCGGCTTGGTGGCGATGGCCGTGCCGGTCGGGATCTACCTCGCGGTCAACCATTCCGGTCCCAGCGCCCACAGCTGGGGCGTGGCGATGTCCACCGACAGCGCCCTGGCGCTCGGTGTCTTCGGCGTCATGGCCCGGCGCCTGCCGGCCAGGATCCGCACCTTCCTGATCACGCTGTTCGTCGTCGACGACCTGGTTGCGCTCCTGGTGATCGCCGTCTTCTACAGCCACCGCGTCCGGCCGCTCCCCCTGGCCATCGCCGCGGCGTCCTTCGCGGCCGTTCTTGCCTGCGGCACCGTGCGTATACGCCATCGTGGGGGCCTGGTCGCGGCGCTGGGCGCCGTGATGTGGGCGGGCTTGATGGGCAGCGGCGTCGACCCGGTCGTCGCCGGCCTGGCGATCGGTCTTGTCACCTCCGCCTACGCTCCCCTGCGCCGCGATCTGGAGCACGCCACCGGCCTGGTGCGGCTGTTCCGCGAGCAGCCCAGCCCACGTCGTGCCCGCTCCGCCGCGGCTGGGCTGGCCGCCACGCTGTCGGAGAACGCGCGGCTGCGACACCGCTTCCACCCCTGGACGACGTATGTGATCGTCCCACTGTTCGCCCTGTCCAACGCAGGCATCAGAGTCGACACCGAGCTGCTGGAGAGTGCGGTCACTTCCCCCGTCACCATCGGAGTCTTCCTCGCCTACGTCGTCGGAAAGCCCTTCTCGGTCGTCGCCACCTCCTGGGCCGTGGGACATCTCAGCGGCGGCCGGCTGCGGCCTCCCGTCGGCTGGGCCGCCATCGCTGGCAGCGGCGCCCTGGCCGGCATCGGCTTCACGGTCTCCCTGCTGATCGCGAACCTCGCCTTCACCGGCAGGCCCCTTCAGGAGGCCAAGGTCGGCATCCTGGCGGCGGTCGCGGCATCCAGCGTGCTCGGCTGGACGATCTACCGCTTCACCGCGCTGCTGCCTCGTGCGGCCCGTCACCGCGCCCTGCTCGGGGCGGAGCCGCCCCTCACCGACCTGGCCGGCAGCGTCGACCCCGTCCTCGACCACGTCCGGGGGCCGCAGGACGCGCCGGTCACCGTCGTCGAGTACGGCGACTACGAGTGCCCGTACTGCAGTGAAGCCGACCCGGTCACCCGTGACCTGCTTCTTTCGCGGTCCGACGTGCGCTACGTCTGGCGCCACCTGCCGCTGAGCGACATCCACCCGCACGCCCGCCTGGCTGCGGAAGCCGCAGAGGCCGCGGCGGCCCAGGGAGCCTTCTGGACCATGCACACCCTGCTGCTCCGGCGCCAGGGCCGACTGGAAATGAGCGACCTGGTCGGCTACGCCGCCGAGCTCGGCCTGGACGTACCCACGTTCCGCGAGGATCTGCGCCGCCGGGTCCACGCCGGCCGCGTCGAGCGCGACATCGCCTCGGCCGACCGCAGCGGGGCCTCCGGGACACCCACTTTCTTCTTCAACGGACAACGCCACTACGGCGGCCTCGATTTGGCCGCACTCACCCGAGCCCTCGACTCGGCACACGGCCGGGCCCAGCACGCCCGTTCCGGGCCGGTACCCAGGGACCAGTTCTGCTTCCTGCGCCTCGCCGTCAGGCGCTACCGGACCCGTGCGCCGCGCGGGCTCACCGGTCCGGGCCGCACGGGCCGCCGGACCACAGCGCGCGTCCACCAAGCCGGGGCCCAGGCACCTCAAGCCGGTCGGTCATGACAGTCCACAGGGCCGGGCTGCAGCGCCACCGACAGGCAAGGAGTCGGACAGGCGTGCATCGACCGCCTGAGCGGGTCCGAGGTGGGCGGTGCGATGGCTGACGACCGTTCACGGACGGACGCTTGAGTCAGGCCGACGCTCCGCCGCCGAAGGAAGTGGCACACCCACCCCAATCTAACCCCTAAAAAGTCCTTGACGGGTTAGATGAAGTATGCTCGACTAGAGCTGTAACCTCTAAAGCTCGATAGAAGGGTTAGGGACATGGCTTCCGCAGTCCACCACCGCACCGCAACCGTCAACAACCTGGAGGTCTTCTACCGCGAGGCCGGCGACCCGACGGCACCCGTCGTCGTGCTGCTCCACGGCTTCCCGACCAGCTCGCACATGTTCCGCCACCTGATGCCGGCGCTCGCCGACCGCTACCACGTGATCGCCCCCGACCACATCGGCTTCGGCCAGTCCGCGATGCCCGCCCTGCGGGACTTCCCGTACACCTTCGACGCCCTCACCGACGTCACCTCCGGCCTGCTCCAGCAACTGGGCATTGACCGGTTCGCGATGTACGTGCAGGACTACGGCGCCCCCATCGGCTGGCGACTCGCCCTCCAGAACCGGGACCGCATCACCGCGATCATCACCCAGAACGGCAACGCCTACGAAGAGGGCTTCGTCAAGCCCTTCTGGGACGGCGTCTTCGCCTACGCCAAGGCCCCGGGACCGGACACCGAAGCCCCCATGCGGGGCGCCCTGACGCCGGAGATCACTCGCTGGCAGTACGTGAACGGCGTCGCCGACCCCACCCTGGTCAGCCCCGACAACTGGGTCCACGACCAGGCTCTGCTCGACCGGCCCGGAAACGACGAGATCCAGCTCAAGCTCTTCCGCGACTACCCCACCAACGTGGAGCTCTACCCGCAGGTCCACCAGTACTTCCGCGACTCCCAGGTCCCGCTGCTGGCCGTCTGGGGCGCCAACGACGAGATCTTCGGCCCCGCGGGCGCCGAAGCGTTCCGCCAGGACCTGCCCGAAGCCGAGATCCACCTGCTCGAGTCCGGGCACTTCGCCCTGGAAAGCCACCTCGAGGCCATCACCGAGCACATCCGCGACTTCCTCGCCCGCGTCCTCGACTGACGCGCAGGGCGTCGAGGCGGCTGCGGACCAACTCCCCTCCCGCCGCAGCCGGCAAAGGACCCGCCATGCCACACCTCAGCCAACACTCCTTTAGCACCACCCCGCAGACCGTGCGCGCCGCCCGCGACTTCGCTATGGAAGCCCTAGACAACTGGGGCGGATGCCGACGCAGCGACGACATCCGGACCTGTGTCTCGGAACTGGCCGGCAACGCCGTCCGGCACGGAAGCCTGCACGGCCACGCCTACCTGGTCCGCCTCATCCGGCACCCGGACTGCCTTCACGTCGAAGTCCACGACAGCGCGCGCCACTCCCGCGTGCGCATCCCGTCCGCCTCGCTGAGCGCGGAAGCCGGGCGGGGCATGCGCATCGTCCAAGAGCTGTGCGACGACTGGGGAGTCCGCGTCCTCACCGGTGAGGGCAAGGCCGTTTGGACCTGCTTCCGCCGGCCCGAGGCTCACACCTCCCGCTGCTCCTGCACGCCCTGACCGTCGACAACGAACCACCTACCCGGGGTGCGGCCGCCCGCGCACCCCGCACCCCGCACCCCGCACCCCACACCCCGCACCCCGCACCCCGCACCCCGCACCCCGCACCCGGAAGGACCCACCATGGGACTGTCCTGGCAGCAAGGCCCCCTCTCCGCAGGCGCCATCGGACACTTCCTCACCCCCGACCCCCTGCCCGAACGCCTCCTGTTCGCCGAGCGGCTGCGCCGCCGTATGCGCGTGAAGTTCAACGACACCTGGATCGCCGACAGCGAGAACGTGATCCTGCTCCACGAACCAGGCCGCTACCCCGTCGCCTACTTCCCCCGCGAGGACGTCGACGCGCACGCCCTGATCAGCCGCGACAAGGTCACCCACCACAAGGACCTGGGCGACACCGCCTGGTACGCGGTGCACGCAGGCGAGCGCACCACCGAACGCGCCGCCTGGGAATTCACCGCGCTGCCCGGGTATGCCGCCGACCTGCAGGGCCGCATCGCCTTCGCCTGGCGGGCGATGGACGCCTTCTATGAGGAGGACGATCGCATCCTCGGGCACGCCGCGGACCCGTACCATCGCATCGACATCCGGAACACCTCCCGCACCCTGGAAGTCCGACTCGGCGACACTGTGATCGCCCGCTCGGAGCACCCTGTCGTGCTCTTCGAGTCCGGATTCGCCCCGCGCTGGTACGTCCCGCGCGCCGACATCGACGAGTCCCGACTCCGCGCGGTGGAAGGCCAGACCTTCTGCCCCTACAAGGGCCTGTGCGACTACTACGACATCGGCGAGGCGCGCCGCGCCGCCTGGTCGTACCGCAACGCCTACCGTGAAGTCGACGAGATCAACGACCTGGTCTCGTTCGAGGCGGACAAGGTCGAGGTCTACCTGGACGGCAGGCGCCTGCACCCCGAACCCGGGCAGAACGTCATCTCACACGGTATCGACCGCGGCTTGGACGTCGACGAGGTCAATGCCACTGACGGATAGCGGAATTTCTCCAAGGGGGGCGTCGTCGCCGGGCTGGAAGCCGCCGCCCTGCGGTGGTGCCCCACCGAGGCTGTCGCCCGATCAGGCTCGCCGAGCACGTCGCGACCGCCATGGACGAAGACGGGTCCTTCGTTCGGCTCATCGCGGCCGCGCCGAATCCTGCCCCCGAATTGTGAAGGTTGCACGGCCAACGGCACCACCAGATCGGCCGGCTATCAGGGGCCAACCCCACGCGGCGCATCGGGGGCTGCAAAGGGCGTGGCTCACACGGTCCTCTCCGCACTGACGCACGCCTTCCTGAGCCACGCCTGCCTGCCCGTCGACGGCGCCAGTTCCTCATCTGACCGGTCTGTGACGGCCCGCTCGCTGACACAGCCGCAGACCGAACGACACAACACCCCACCGTCCCGCGACGCGGTACGGACCGAGAGGACGCACGATGATCCGGTTCGACGCAGTGACCAAGACCTACCCCGACGGGACCGTCGCCGTGAACGCCCTCACCTTGGAGGCGGCCACGGGCGAGACGACCGTCCTCGTCGGACCCTCCGGCTGCGGCAAGACGACCTCTCTGCGGATGGTCAACCGCATGGTCGAACCCACTTCCGGGCAGGTATGGCTCGACGGCCGCGACATCGCCACCATCGCGCCCCATGAACTGCGCCGCGGCATCGGCTACGTCATCCAACAGGCCGGACTGTTCCCGCACAGGACCGTCCTGGACAACATCGCCACCGTTCCCGTCCTCACCGGCTGCTCACGGCGCCAAGCCCGCACACGAGCCGCCGAGCTCCTCGACCTGGTCGGCCTTTCCTCGGACCTCGCCGGCCGCTACCCGAATCAGCTCTCCGGCGGCCAGCAGCAGCGCGTCGGCGTGGCTCGGGCCTTGGCCGCCGACCCGCCGGTGATGCTCATGGACGAACCCTTCAGCGCCCTTGACCCGGTGGTCCGCGAACAACTCCAGAACGAGTTCCTCCGTCTTCAGCACGACCTCGGCAAGACGATCGTCTTCGTCACCCACGACATTGACGAGGCGATCAAACTCGGAGACAAAGTCGCCATCCTGGACAGCGGCGGAACCCTCGTCCAGGCCGGCAGCCCGGCCGAACTCCTGTCCCGGCCCGGGACCCCGTTCGTCGCCTCGTTCCTCGGCCGCGACCGCGGCTACCGCGCACTGACTTTCGCCCAGGCCGGCTCCCTCCCGCTGAGCGACGAAACCCCCGTCCGCCTCGGCGACCCCCTCGTCCTGGCAAGCGACCGGCAGACCGACGGCTGGGTCCTCGTACTCGACGACCAGGAGGTCCCTCAAGGGTGGCTGGCCACAGCCACCCTGTCTGACCGTCAGGACGTTGGCACGGTCACCGCAGATCTGCTGCACCTGGGCGGCACACTCGCCACCGCCCACGGCACCCTGCGCGAGGCCCTCGACGCGGCCCTGTCCTCACCGAGCGGACGCGGAGTCGTGGTCAACGAGAACGGACGACTGGCAGGAACCGTCACCGCTTCCCACGTGCTGGCCCTGGTCGAGAAGCGGGCTGCCCGCCTGCGTGCCGCCGAACTCCAGCCCGCCGTTGCCGGCCTCACCGCACCAAAGGCACAACCGTGAATCAGCTCTGGACCTACTTCGCCGCGCACCAGGACCAGATCCTCGGCTGGGCGCGGACCACCATGTGGCTGGCCGCAGTCCCCGTCGTGAACGGCCTCGCCCTGGCCTTGCCCTGCGGATGGCTCGCCCACCGCCATCGAGTCGTTCGCACTGCACTGACCTCGGGCCTGGGGGTGCTCTATACGATCCCCTCCTTGGTCATGTTTCTGGTCATCCCCGAAATCCTCGGCACCAGGATCCTCTCCCCGGTCAATGTCGTGACCGCGCTGACCTTCTACAGCTTCGTCCTGGTCGTACGCAGTGTTCTCGACGGCTTGGACTCCGTTCCGCCGTCGATCCTGTCGACAGCAACCGCCATGGGACACACCACGCGCCAATGCCTGCTGTTCATACAGCTACCGCTCGCGTTGCCGGTTATCGGCGCCGGGGTGCGGGTCGCGGCCGTCTCCAACGTCAGCCTCGTCTCGGTTTCCTCGGTGATCGGGACTGCCCAGCTCGGACAGCTCTTCCTCGCCGGAAACAACACCGGTTCACTGCCGCCCATCGTGCTGGGCCTGATGTCCTTCGCCACGATCGCCCTGCTCTTCGACCTGGCCCTCCTCGCAGCCATCCGGCTGCTGACCCCCTGGCGGGCGGTGACCCGATGAACCTCGCTCTCCACGACGAGTTGCCCGGACCCGGTCGCGTCCTCGTATGGTTCAACGACCCCCTGAACTGGTGGGGACCCGGCGGACTGGTCGCCGACGCCCGCCAGCACATCGTCTACACCCTCGTCATCGTCGCGCTGGCAGCCGTGATCGCCCTCCCCGCGGGCCTGGTGATAGGTCACACGGGACGCGGCACCCTGCTGGTAGCAGGACTCGCCAACGGCCTTCGCGCCATCCCGGCCCTGGGTCTGCTCATCCTCCTGGTCGTGGTCCTGTCCCCCCACATTCACGTCCAAGGTGGCGTCCCGGGCGTCCTCGCCCCCGGCAGCATCCCCTACTTCGTCCCCGCGGCCCTGGTCCTCGTCCTGACCGCCGTACCGCAGATCCTCACCAGCACCTACGCCGGTATCCAGGCCCTCGACCCCACCGTCCGCGACGCAGCCCGAGGCTGCGGCATGACCTCACTCCAAGTCATCCTCAAGGTCGAACTGCCCACCGCCGCACCACTGATCATCTCCGGCATCCGCAGCGCCACCCTCCAGGTCATCGCCACCCTCACCGTCGCCGCCTACGCACCACTGGTGGGCGGACTGGGACGACTGATCGTCGACGGCCAGCAAGACCTCGCCGATCCCCGCTACGGCTACCCCGCCATGCTCGCCGCCGGCATCACCGTCGCCGTCCTCGCCATCGCCGCCGACGCCCTCCTCGCCCTGGCCCAGCGCAAGACCACCTCACCCGGACTCGCCCCCACCGGCCTCCTCAGGACACCGCAGCCCCGGCCGCACCGCGTCCCCAGTCACACCTCCGCCACATCCAAGGAACTCACATGAGGCGCATCCTGCCCGTAGCACTCATCCTGACCACCACACTCGCCGCCGGCGCATGCGGAGCCCCCGGATCCTCCTCCAGAACCACCACCCAGCAGCAAGCCCCCGCCTCCTACCGGGCAACAGCCCCACTCCCAGCGGCCCCCGGGCAGGTGACGATGGGATCGGCCGGCTTCCCCGAGTCAGAGCTGCTGGCCCACCTCTACGCCGACGCGATGAAAGCCCGCGGCGTCTCCGTACAGATCCACGCCAACATCGGCGAGCGCGCCGCCTACATAAGTGCCCTCAAGGAAGGCTCCATCGGAGCGGTCCCCGAATACACCGGAGCCATCCTCAACTACCTGGCCCCCGGGCAGAAGGCCACCAGCCCACAGAACATCTACACCCAACTGCGGCGCACCGCCGAAGCACAGGGGCTCGCAGTCACCGACTACGCACCTGCACAGGACGCCGACACCATCACCGTCGCCAAGGCCACGGCCGACAAATACCGTTTGAGCACCATCGGTGACCTGCGGCACGTCGCTGGCCGACTCGATCTCGGAGCCCCCCAACCCCTGCTGACCGTGCCCTACGGCGTGCCCGGGCTGAAGAAGGTGTACGGCGTCGCCTTCAAGCAGTTCGTCGCGCTCGCCCCGACCGGAACGATCACCCAAACGGCACTGCGTAACGGCACCGTCGACGCCGCCGACATCTTCTCCACCGACCCGGCCATCTCCCGCTACGGCTTCGTGTCCCTCAAGGACCCGCACCACCTCTTCGCCGCCCAGAACGTCGTACCCCTGTTCAAGCGGGACGTCCTGACTCAGCCCATGGCCGACGCGTGCAACGCCGTCTCGGCCAAACTCACCACCGCCGTCCTCGGCGAACTCGACGCGCAGATCGCCAAGGGAGCCGATCCAGAAAGCCTTGCCCACCAGTGGCTTGCTGCCAACGGACTCGCATGACTCACGACCCGTATATCCCCGCCAATCACAGGCGGCATTGCCACCGCGTGGACCACAGAGCACGATCGCACGGCAGCGTGTCCCAGCACGTGCCCGTACCGGAACAGCGATGGGCGCATTGGCGCCGACCTCGAACAGGCCGGCTGTCTGAGCCGTAAAACATCCGTCGGTCTGATGTGCCCGTCGCTGGGGCTGCAGAGCAGCCTGGCCGCCGACGGCGTACCCAGTCATGATCTGCGAGCGGGTCACGAGGCGCTCTTCGTGCGCGTCGCCGCCGGCGCTGTCACCGTCACGCTCCTGGGGGTGTGCGCATCAGCGTCGCGGCTGCAGAGGAGGATTACGACGTCATGGAGTACTTCGCTCGGCACAGCGACCGCATCCGAAGAGCACAGGAAAGCGGACATGCAGGGACTGTGGCGCGGACATCACCGCGAAACAGCTCCTCGCCGTCACTGCGATGCTTGTCTGCCAGCATGGAAGTCGGAGCAGCGCCGAAAGCGAAAGGCAGACCCCGAACGAGCTCGCCGGGAGCGGGCGAATGCTGCGAACAAGCGTCGAGCACGGATTCGCGGCAACGGACGGTCTGCCCATGACCGGCTCGACATCTTCGAACGAGACGGCTGGGTCTGCCAGCTGTGCCACCTTGCCGTGGACCAAGACGCGGTGTGGCCTGACCCCTTGGCGCCTGCAGGCGGCTGCCGATCGCCCTGGATCAAGGCCCAGGATCTGCCGCCACCGTGGCGCTGAGGACTAGGACAATCCTGGTGGCACAGACTGGGCACCGGCGGCAGCGCCTCGCGACGCTGTGCGTCGCGTGCCAGGGTCAGGGCGCTGCCTGACCGGCAGGTGGGATGAAGCTGCCTCAGCGCATCAGAAGGGCGCTTCCGCGGTACCACCGGATGGCGTCGCACCCGGCAGCAGACCCAGGGGAAGCGGCAGGTTGGTCACCACGAACTGGCTCAGGATGTCGTCGCGGTCCATGAACATGATCTGGCTCCGCTTCGCCGCGTCCAACGCGTTACCCAGCCAGTTACGGGCCGCCTTGGTGATCTCCCCGCCGGCCACGATGAACGCATGGTCGACAAGGACACGCCGGTTGGTCTCGGGGTCGAAGATCTCGTGCGCCAGCATCATCAGAGCCTGATTGTGGATCTCGGCGATGTTGGCATTGCCCGCCCTGGACTTTCCGGTGGCGTCCAGCTTGCCGCGCTTCACCTGGATGTCGAAGTACAGGAAGTGCTGGGTCGGCAGGGTGTACCGCATCCAGATGTCCTTGCCGTACTCCAGCGCCTTGTCCCGGTGCCCGGCTGCAGTGATCCGGTGAAAACCCAGCTGTCGAAATAACGGCAGCAGCACTTCCTCAATGAGTGCATCCTCACTGCACGTGTCCAGGAACGCGGCAAGTGCTGTACGCCGCTGCATCTCGGCGGCGCTCAGGGGACGATGCGGGTTCTTGGCCAACACCGAGACTGTGTTCGTCCCGATGTGCCGCAGGTAGCAGTGCTTGTCCTCCCCGTAGAAGGCTTCGAACCCCTCGCGGGCGAGCGCATTGTTCAGCAAGCGCAGGGCATTGGGCCGGTCGAGACCCTCGTTGAGGGCATCCGCCGGATTCATCAGGTGGTCGATCACCCTGCAGAACGACTCCGGCGGGTGCGCAGGCCCCTCGTGCGGCTCCGCCAACAATTGTTCCAGCACCCCCGCAACCCAGCGATGCCGCGTCGAACCGTCGTGCTCCCATTCCATGTCGAGCTCCGCGAAGAACTCGGTGATATACATGCTCGAGCGATACGGGAAATACGCAGGCTCGGCATCAGCTTGAGGATCAGCCGCACCGAGGTTCCCGCAAATGAGGTCGCCAAGCATTTCCAGCGTTCGCTTTCTGAACTTCACGACGCCCTCCCAAGAGCCGCTCCCCCCAGCCACCGCGTGCCGACCATTGTGCCCTGTCACCGCAGAACGCCCGGAACGTACGACCAAGTCCGGTTTCATCAGGGGTGCAGCACCAACGATGGTCACGACGTCGTACATCCGCCCGCCCGGTTTCCCCGCGGGGCCGCGTGGCCTCACGGTTCCCGTCTTGCTGGCTGCGATCGCAAATCCAGCGTCGCCGAGCGCAGCGCAGGAACACGAAATGCATGAGAAGCCGAGCCCGTCGTGCGCGCAAGCGCAGTCGAGCTCGAGACGAAGCCCCACCGGAGTGCTCCGGTGGGGCTTCGTCTCGTGGCTCTGGCAGAGGCCCCGCCAGCACGCTCCCCGGCTCGGCCTTGCCCTATCACCGGCCTGTCACAGACGCCCCTATAACGGGGGAACGGTGGATGCCGCTCTGACCAGGTTGAAGACCTCTCGGGCGGCATATCGCTTGAGGCATCGGATGATCTCACGTCGGGTCTTGCCCTCCTGGGTGCGGCGTTCGTAGTACGCCTGGGTGCGCGGGTCGTGGCGCAGCCGGGTGAAGACGATGCGGTGCAGGGCGGCGTTGACCTGCCGGTCGCCGCCGCAGTTGAGCCGTCGCGTGATTCGCCGCCCGGAGGAGTACTCGATGGGGCTGACTCCGCAAAGCGCAGCAAAGGACGCCTCGGTGTTCAGCCGCTCGGGGTTGTCTCCCATGGTGATCAGGAGAGTGACGGCGCTGTCCGGGCCGATGCCCACCGGCACGAGTAGCTGTGGGGCGTGGTGTTCGACGAGCCGGGTCAGGCGTTGGTTCAGCTCATTGATCTGCCCGGTGAGCTGTTCGATGCGCTCCGCGAGCATTCTCAGGGTCATGTGGGTGGCCTGGGCCACCGCGTTCTCGCCGTCCTCGCCGTCGCCTGGCCCGAGGCGTGCGCAGGTGCGGAACAGCTCGCGGTTGCCGAGGCTGGACAGTCGTTCCCGCAGGGCGGGGTCGGCGATGACCAGGACGGCTTTGAGCTGGTTGATCGCCTGGGTACGGGCCTTGACCGCGGAGTCCCTGGCGAGCTTCAAGATCCGGGCGCTGTGCACCGGACCGTCGCCGGACTTGGCCCGGGCCCGGGCGCGACCGCTGAGCACGGCCCGCGCCGCGGCCTGCGCATCGAGCGGGTCGGACTTCCCCAGCAGCCGGCGGGCCGAGCGATCCGGCCGGTTCACCTCGTACACCTCGACCTGCTGCGCCAGCAGGTAACGGGCCAGGCCCGCGCCGAAGGTACCGGTGCCCTCCACACCGGCCCGGCACACCGTCCCCCGCTTGCGGGCCCACACGAGCAGCCGCCGATAGCCGGCCCCCGTCGCCGGAAACGACTCGGTACCCAGGACCTTCCCCAGCGGGGAGATCACGGCGGCAACATGCACCTCGCCGTGCGTGTCCACGCCCAGCACGACCTCTCTCCGCCCGGGAGGGTCCGTGTTCGAGGAGGTGCCGCGCTGTCTGGTCGTCATGGTGGTTCGCCTCCCGCGTGGCGACGTGCTGGGTGGATGGCACCGGCCTGCATGGGCGGTCTGAACCGTGATGGCGCCTGAAACACCAGGCCCAGCGGGACGAACACCAGGGCCAGGGCGACGGCGAGGGTGATGTGTGCCGTGATCATGCCGACCGGTCCCGGCGTTCGGCTCCCAGCCGAGCGTAGTGGCCGATCAACTCGGGGTTGTCGACGGCGGCGGGGTTGACGACCTGCTCGACCGGAGCCCCTTGGAGGAGGCGCTTGACGGGAACTTCGAGCTTCTTGCCCGTGCGGGTGTGCGGGATCCCCGGCACTTCCAGGATCTCGTCGGGGACATGACGAGGGGAGGCCCCGGTGCGGATCGCGTCCTTGATCTTCTCGCGGAGGGCGTCGTCCAGAGTCACCCCGGGGGCCGGGACCACGAACAGCGGCATCCAGTAGCCGCCGTCAGGTTCCTCGGCACCGATGACCAGGGCCTCGTTGATCTCGGGGAGGCGTTCGACGACGTCGTGGATGTCGGCGCTGCCCAGACGTACGCCGTTGCGGTTCAGCGTGCTGTCCGAGCGGCCGTGGACGATCACCGAGCCGTGACCGGTGAGCGTGATCCAGTCCCCGTGCCGCCAGACGCCGGGGTAGGAGGAGAAGTAGGCGTCGCGGTAGCGGGTGCCGTCTGGGTCGTCCCAGAAGTACAGCGGCATCGACGGCATGGGCCGGGTGACCACCAGCTCGCCGACCTGGTCGGTGACCGGGGTGCCCTCGGTGTCGTACGCGGCCAGCGCCACGCCCAGGTGGGGCGCGGACAACTCCCCTGCCCAGACAGGGGTGTTGGGTGCACTGCCCGCGAAGCCGGACACCACGTCCGTGCCGCCGCTGATGGAGGCGAGCAGGGCGTGGTCGCCCACGTGGTCGCGGACCCAGGGGTAGGCGGAGGCCGGCAGGGCGGAGCCGGTGCAGCCGACCACGCGGATCGACGACAGGTCGTGGACGGAGGGGTCGATGCCCAACTTGGCCATGCCCAGCAGGTACTGGGGGCTGGTGCCGAAGACGGTCACCCGGTGGCGCGCGGCCAGCTCCCACAGGACGTCGAGCTTGGCGAAGGGCGCCGGGCTGCCGTCGTAGGTACAGGTCGTGGCACCGGTCAGCAGGGTGGAGGCGACCAGGTTCCACATCATCCAGTGGGTGGTGGTGTACCACAGGAGGCGGTCGCCGGGGCCGAGGTCGGAGTGCAGCGCGAGGGTCTTGAGGTGCTCCAGCAGGACGCCGCCGTGGCCGTGGACGATGCCCTTGGGCAGGCCGGTGGTGCCGGAGGAGAACACGACCCACAGGGGGTGATCGAACGGCACCGGCGCGAAGGTGAGTTCTTCGGTCCGGGTGGAGGCATCCTCCCAGGGAATGATCAGCGAACGGTGGTTCTCCGCGGGCCACGGCGGGCCCACATGGTCCACCAGCAGCGTCGCCTTCAACGTCGGTAGCGCGCGGGCGAGTTCGAGGGCGGCCTCGCGGCGGTCGTGGATGGTGCCGTTGAAGAGGTAGCCGTCGGCGGTGATCAGAACGGTGGGTTCGAGCTGGGCGAACCGGTCGGCGGCGGCCTTGGGCGCATAGTCCTGCCCGCACACCGACCACACAGCCCCGAGGCTCGCGGTGGCCAGGAACGCGACAATCGCGTGCGGGGTGTTGGGCAGGTAGCCGACCACCCGGTCGCCCTGGCCCACCCCCAGGTCGCGCAGGGTCGCGGCCACCGAGGCGACCTGGGAGCGAAGTTGCTTGCCGGTCACTTCGTATCCGGAGCCGGTCTCGTCGAGGGCGAGGATCGCCACCCCGTCGTCCTGGACATGGCGCAGGGCGTGGTGGGCGTAGTTGAGGGTGGCGCCGGGGAACCAGCGGGCGCCCGGCATCCGCTCCTCGGCAAGGACCTGCTCGTACGGGGTGTCCGCGTCGATGCCGAAGTACTCCCACACCGCACGCCAGAAGCCCTCCAGGTCGGTGACCGACCAGCGGTGCAGGGCGGCGTAGTCGGAACCGTCCAGCCCTACGTGGCGGGCGAAGTCCACGATGCGGCTGGCGGCCTCGTCCTCCGGGTCGGGAGTGAAGAAGGGGGCCGGGTACGGCGTGTTCATCGCGTCGTGCTCCTCAGCAGGCTGTTCTGTGGGGAAGGATGGGGGCTGCGCGTGGTGTGCAGCAGGGACGCCCAGGCGGCGGTGTCCGTGAAGTCCCGCCGACCGGCCGGGACGACGTCCATGACGACGCGATCCGGACGCAGCAGTACGGCGTCCGCCCGGCCGGCGTGCAGCCAGGCGGCGAGCGTGCCGTCGTCGCGCAGGTCGGCCACGGGGACCGCTCTGACGCCGAGCCCGTGGGCGAGCGCGGTCAGCGAGGGCCACGGGTCGGCTGCGGTCAGGACGGTGAAGTCGTCGCCGAGCACCTCGTCGAGACGGGCGCGCCGACCGTCGGCGTGCACCCAGGGCTGCGGGCAGTGGGTGCCCGCAAGACCCCGGCGGGCACGACGCCGTACCAAAGGCCCTGCGGTCAGGGACGGGCTGAGGTCGCGGCCGGCCAGTTCAGTCAGGCCGGGTATGCGGCACGCGGCGGCCAGGAGGTTGCGGCGCAGTGCGGCGGCGCCGTCCTGGCCGCCGGTCATGGCCCAGCCCATGGCGACCGCCAGCCGGATCACATGCCGTGCGTGCGGCTTGCGCTCGCTCTCGTAGGTCTCCAACAGCCGCTCTCCTGCGCCCTGTTGGAGGACGCGGGCGAGCTTCCACGTGAGGTTATAGGCGTCCCGCAGACCGGAGCACAGCCCCTGCCCGATGAACGGCGGGGTGAGATGAGCCGCGTCGCCGAGGAGGAAGATCCGTCTGTCGTGCCACCGGTCGGCGACGCGCGCCCGGAAGGTGTATTGCGTCTTACGGACGACCTCGAAGTCCCCGTCGTACGACGGCGGCAGCCACGGGGCGACCAGCTCGCGGACCGGCTCGTCCGCGTCCCGCAGGCGGAACTCCCAGCGGTAGCGGTCCTCGCCGACGCGCATGAAGGTCGCCGGCCGGTCCGGGTCGCAGACCTGGTCGACGCCCTCCCAGCAGCGGACCGGGAGGCTGGTGCGGACGTCGATGACCGTCCAGTGTTCCTCGAAGCGCAGGTCCTCCCAGACGGCTCCGATGGCGTCGCGGGTGAGGCTGTTGGCGCCGTCGCAGCCGAGGACCGCTTGCGCCCAGAGGTGATGCTCGCCGTCGTCGTCCCGGTACGTCACGCGCACGGGACCCGTGGTGTCCGGGCCGACGGCGGTGACCTCCACGCCGCCCCGCAGTTCGCACTCCGGGCGCCGCGCGAGGGCGTCGCGCAGCAGGCGCTCCAGCTCGGGCTGGTCGAACATGCTGGTCTGCGGGTAGCCGTGATGGCCGTGCTGGGAGCGCCGGAACTCGGCCATCACCCGGTGCCGGGCGTCCAGCAGCCGCAGCCCCTTGGCGGGACGGGAGATGGCGGCGAACTCCTTTTCCACGCCCGCGGCCTGGAGGATCCTGCACACCTCGTCATCGGTGGCGACCGCGCGCGGGAGCGGGTAGACGTCCCGGTGGCGTTCCAGGACGACGCTGCGGACCCCGCGCCGGGCGAGGAGGAGGGCGGCGGTCACGCCCACCGGTCCGGCGCCGATGATCACGACGGGTGCGTGCTGTGCGGAGTGCGGGGGTGGGGGCTGGTCGGCGGTCATGGGCGGCTCACCTCGGGTCCCTACTTGGCGTCCGTGACGGGCGTACGCTGCTCGCCGAGGTCGATCAGGCCGTCCGGGGTCGAGATCGTCGCCGTGATCACGTCACCCGTGTGCAGGTAGTGCGGGTTGCGGCCCTGGCTCTTGAAGAACGCCTTCCACTTCGCCGCGGGCGGCAGCAGCGAACCGATCTTCTCCACCGCCTTGGGCGGAGCCTTGAGCGCCGTGCCGCCGGGCGTGCCGGTCAGCAGCAGATCGCCGGATTCCAGGGCCTGGAAGCGGGCCAGCAGGGTCAGCGCCTGCGCCGGGCGGACGATCATGTCGGCGAGGGTGCGGTCCTGACGCAGCTCGCCGTTGACCGACAACCTCAGTCGCAGGTCGAGGAGATGGGCGAACTCCTCCGGCTCCAGCAGGGTCAGGTACGGTCCGGTCGGCGTGAAGGTCGGGTAGGACTTGCTCTCGTAGAACTGCGTCTTGGTCAGCTGTACGTCACGGGCGCTGACGTCGTTGGTGATCACCAGCCCGGCGACGTACGACGGCAGGTCCCGCTCCTCGACAACAGTGCCGACGGGCAGGGGCGCGCCCATGACGAGTCCGAGTTCGATCTCGTAGTCGAGGAACTTCACGTGCGAGGGCCGGACCACGGCCTCCGCAGGTCCGCTGACCGAGCCGGACGCCTTGCGGAAGAACGCGGGCGGGATGTCGCCCGTGAAACCCGAATCGCGGGCATGGCTGCGGTAGTTGACCATCTGGGCGACCACCCGGCAGGGGGTCGTGACCGGCGAGAGGGCGACCAGGTCGGCGACGGGCGTGCCCGTGTCGTCCGAGAGAGCCGCCTCACGTACGGCGGCACGATCGGCGATCAGTTCGGCGGTGGTGGTGGCCTTGGTGTCGACCGGGACGGCACGGTGGCCGCGGACGACCCACCAGCCGTCGGTGGTGCGCAGGACGTTGGTGCTCATGGCATTGCCTTCTGTGAGGAGGATCAGGAGTTCGCGGCCTTCAGGAGGCCCAGCAGGCGCGCACGGTCCATCTCGTTGTCGCCGCGCAGGGCCTCGATCACGTCGCGGATCCGCTGCGGGGAGGGACTGGCGCCGAGGAAGTCGCGGGTGGCCGGCGGGCCCCACTGGGCCAGCCCGCTCGTGGACATGGGCGCCCAGCCGGGTTCGACGTCGCAGGAGAACAGGTCGCCGTCGGCGAAGTGCTCCAGCATGAAGTGGTCGGGGTCGCGCCAGTAGTCGAAGAGCTGGCTGCCCTGGATGTGCCGGCCGATGCCCCAGCTGCGCTTGTATCCGCGCTCGCCCAGGTATTCACCGCCGGCCGCGATCGAGTCCAGGTCGGTGACCTGGTAGGCGGAGTGGACGTAGCCCGTGCCTGGCCCCAGGTGCATGGCAAGGGTGTGGTGGTCGGCTGGCACGCTGCCCAGATCGCAGCGGATGAACGCCATCGTCGGGCCCCGGTCACGCTGGCCGTCCAGGAACAGGAAGTCGGACACGATCATGCCGAGGGTGTCCAGGTACCAGTCCAGAGCCCGGGCGAACACGCGGGTCTCCAGGACGACATGGCCGAGGCGCTGGATCCGGGACGGCTCGCGCGGCGGGCGCTGCGTGGCGTTGGTACGGCGGTGGTCCGTACCGAAGTTGAGCAGCAGCGGACGCTGTTCGGGCAGCGCCGGCAGTTCCTCGCCGCAGCTCACCACGCGCACCGGGAAGCCGGACGGGTCGAGCAGGTCGACCGCCTTGCCGCCGCCGGGCACGTCGGCGTCCCGCACGGCCGTGCCGGTGGCGCGGGCCAGCCGGTCGAGGTCGGCCCGCTCGGCGGCCCGGAACGCCGGGCCGATGAAACGGGACGCACGACCGCGGCGGATCACCATGCAGGGCGAGCCGGCGAAGGTGCCGCGCAGCCACAGCTCCCGCTCGGTGCGCGCGGCGATCTGGAAGCCGAAGTCGCGGGCGAAGACCGCGGCCCGGTCCAGGTCGGGCTTCTCGAACTCCAGCCAGGCCAGGTCCGCCACCTTGATCACCGGATTCCGGGACCGGCCCGGATGCTCACCGCGCAGGGCGCCCTGCTCGCTGTGGAGGTCCTGGTGGGCCGTCTTGACGTCAGCCCCGTGGACGCGGGTTTCAGACATGGTGCCCTCCGAGCAACATTGCCGTAATGAGGAAATCATCAACTGTGACAGTCCTGTCGTCAAGCTGTTCACGGCAGGAAATGATGGATTCATCAGGACTGCGATCGCGATCGCCCGGCCGATAGAATCCGCGTATGCCTACGTCAGCCCCGCCCAGCAACCGGTTCGAGCGGCGCCGCGCCGAGACCCGTCGGGCGCTCGTCCGCGCGGCCCGGCAGATACTCGCCGAGACCGGGGACACCAGCGCCAGCATTCAGGCGATCGCCGAGCGCGCCGACGTCGGATTCGGCTCCTTCTACAACCACTTCGAGTCGAAGACGGAGCTCTTCGAGGCGGCCGTGGTGGACGCCCTGGAGGAGTTCGGCCAGACCTTCGACAAGCACCTGGCGGGGATCGACGACCCGGCCGAGCTGCTCGCGGCGGGTTTCCGGCTCAGTGCGCGGATGGCCGACTCCCACCCGGAGCTGATGCAGGTCCTGCGCCGTCGCGGCCTCGGCCACATCCACTCGGACAACGGCCTGTCCTCCCGGGCGCTGCGCGACCTCCAGGTCGGCATGGCGTCCGGCCGCTTCACCGCCGTCGAGCCGACCGTCGCCCTGTCGGCGCTGGGCGGCACGCTGCTGTCCCTGGTGGAGCTGCGGTTCGCCCGCCCCGACCTGGATGGCGACGAAGCCGCGGTGAACCTCGCCGAAATGGTCCTGCGCATGCTGGGTCTCCCGGCGGACGACGCGCACGAGGTCTCCCGGCGGCCCCTCCCCGAGCTCGGCTGACCGGTCGGGGCTTCACGCGGCGGACGATGAGCTCGGGCGGAAGGTGACCGACGTGCCGGTGAAGCGGGCATCGACGCCGCTCTCCGTGGGAGTCACCGAGCGCAGGCGCAATCCGTCGGGGACGTTCTGGAGCGGGATGGGCTTCGACAGGGCCTTGTCGAGCAGCGCCTTGGCCGGAGGGATCAGTTCGCCCTGAGTGACACGGATATCCGAGAAGGCGATGCGGTTGCCACTGACCGTCGAGACGGCCGCGCTCACGGTCACGTCCCCGGCGAGCGGCAGACTGGCTGTCGCGTCGACGCGTCCGGGCTTGTCCCCCTGCGATATCTGCACGCCGAGGGCGCTCGACAGGTCGTCGTACGACAGGAAGGCGGTTGCGTCGACGCTGCGCGCATGGGCCTCCTCGGCGCTCCCCGAGGTCTTGAGGCCGTCCAGGCCGACGGTCAGCTTCGTCACCGGCAGCGGCCGGGTCGCTCCCCGGGCCGGTATGTCGTTCGCGGTGATGTCGACGTGATGCAGGCTGCCCTGGGCCAGCTGTGTCAGCACGGGAAAGCCGCTGACGTGCACCGAAGGCCGGTCGGGCGTGCCCATACCCTCCTGGAACGCCTTGGCCGTACGGCTCTCCGCGTTGGCCGCGGCGGCGCGGTCGACCACGACGGCTCCGACCAGCAGCGTCGCCAGGGACGCGGCGATGACGATCCTGCGCCGCCTCCGGGGAGGGGGCGGGCTCGCGTAGACGGCGGCGTCGCCGTAGTGGGACTCGCCGTAGTAGGACTCGTTGACGAACTCGCCCTCGGGCTGCGACTGGTACATGGTGTCCTGTCCCTCTCCGTGAGGTGCTGGGGAACTTCTTGGGATATGCGTTCGGGGCCTATGGGTGCACTCAGGCGCCGGCACGGTCCGGCCGGCCGAGGTTTCGGACGCGGGTGACGGCGAGGTCGCCGTCCACGCCCATCGCAATCAGGGCGGCAGTCGCGGTGCGCGTGCCGTCGTCGCTCCAGGTGCCGGCGTTCACGCATTCCAGGAGCCCGAGCAGATGGCCCTCCAGTGCCCGGCTCAGCGGGCCGGCCGGGACGCTGGTCTGGAAGACCCCCTGCCGCTGCCCCCGGGCGATGATCGCTGCCGCCGTCTCGCGCGCGGGAGCCAGGACCTCGGTGACCCGCTCGGCCCCGAGGTCCTGGGGGGCGAGGCGAAGCAGCATGCGGTACCGGTCACCGACAGGCCATACGGCGAGCACGAAGCGCGCCAGCGCCGTGACGGCGTCCGGCTCGCGAACATCCCGGGTCATTAGCGCCTGCCGCAGCGCCTGCGCAGCATCCTCCACCAGCCCCTCCACGAGCGCCGCCCTGCCGTTGAAGTGGCCGTAGACCGTACGACGCACCACCCCCGCGGCCACGGCGATGTCACCGAGGCTGCTGTCGGGATCACGGCCGAGCTCCTGCCTGGCCGCTTCGAGGATGCGGACCCGGGTGAGGAGGGCGCGGCTTCGTCCCGGGGCGTCTGTCACGGGTGCGCTGGTCATGCAGGGACCTCCAGTCGACGGTGGGAGGGCAGCTCGATAGTTGCACATAGACGAGCAATAAACTAGTCTGCACATCGATGGGCAATTAACTGCCACGGTGCCTCGCAGGCGACAAGGCCGCGCCCGCACCGCTCACCCCGATCCGCGAATCCCGAAGCCTCCGCTTCCCCTCCCGACGAGGAGCTTTCGATGCCGCTCTTTGCCAACACACCCGCCGAGAAGATGACCCGGCCCTATCCCCGGCGCTGGTGGGCCCTGCTGGTGCTCTGCCTGAGCCTGCTGATCGTCGTCATGGCGAACACCTCGCTGATCGTGGCGGCGCCGGACATGACGAAGGACCTGGGCCTGTCGAGCAGCGACCTGCAGTGGGTCATCGACGGCTACACCGTCCCCTACGCCGCGCTGATGCTGGTGCTGGGTGCGATAGGCGACAAGTACAGCCGCCGCGGCGCCCTGGTCCTGGGCCTGCTGATCTTCGCGGGTGGTTCGGTGATGGGCAGCCAGGTGCACCACACCGACCTGGTCATCACGGCCCGCGCGATCATGGGCGTCGGCGCCGCCATCGTCATGCCGGCCACCCTGTCCCTGCTCGTCGCCATCTTCCCGAAGGCCGAGCGCGCCAAGGCCATCACCGCCTGGTCCGCCACCTCCGGACTCGCCATCGCCGCGGGCCCGCTCGCCGCGGGCTGGCTGCTGCAGCACCACGCCTGGGGCTCCACCTTCCTGATGAACGTCCCCGTCGCCGTCCTCGGCGTCATCGGCGCACTGCTCCTCGTGCCGCCGTCCAAGGCCGAGGGCATGGGCCGCATCGACTACGTCGGCGGTCTGCTGTCGATCGTCTCCATCGGCTCCCTGGTCTACGCGACCATCGAGGGCCCGCACTTCGGCTGGGGCACCGGCCCGATCACCGCGGCCGTGGTCGCCGGGGTGGGCCTGCTGGCCTTCGTCGCCTGGGAGCTGCGCCACCCCAACCCGATGCTGAACGTGCGCAAGTTCACCGAGCGTGCGTTCTCCGGTTCGATGATGGCGGTGCTGTTCTTCTTCTTCGGCACCTTCGGGTCGATCTACTACTCCACCCAGTTCCTGCAGTTCGTCCTCGGCTACGACGCCCTGGAGACCGGCGTACGGCTGCTGCCGCTGGCCGGAGCCGTGTTCGTCGGCGCCGCGGTCACCGCGAAGCTGACGCCGAAGCTGGGTGTGAAGGTGGTCGTGGGCGTCGGCATGGTGCTCGGTACCACCGGTGTCTTCCTGCTCACCCGGGTCGCGTCGGGCTCCACGTACACCGACTTCCTGCCGTCCCTGCTGGTGCTGGGCTTCGCGATCGGCCTGAGCCTGTCCCCCGCCACCGACACCATCATGGGCTCCTTCCCCGAGTCGGAGCTCGGCGTCGGCGGCGGTGCCAACGACACCTCGCTGGAACTCGGTTGCTCGCTCGGCATCGCGATCCTCGGCTCCCTCCTCGCCACGACCTACAAGCACAAGCTGACCGACCTGGTCGGCGGCCACCTCCCGGCCGCCGCGATGGACACCGCCAAGGACTCGGTCGGCGGCGGACTCGCGGTCGCCGAGCAGGTCGCCAAGAACCCCCAGGGCGGACCCCAGCAGGCCCAGAGCCTGGTCGCGGCGGTGCACGAGTCCTTCGCCCACGCCATCGCCCACACCAGCCTCGTCGGCGGCATCATCATGGCCGTCGGAGCCGTGATCGTCATCGCGGTCCTGCCCGGCCGCAAGCACACCGGCAAGCACCGTCAGCAGGACACGCCGGTGCCGGCGCAGGAGACCGAGTCCGTGGGCGCCGCCTGAGCCCCACGAGGTAGCGGACCGGACACCGTTCCGGCCCGCCACCACCCCAGGACGGGCCGTGCCTGAGCGGCGCACGGCCCCGGACGGTGCCGGGAGGGGACGCCCGGCACCGTCCCTCTTTGCTGCCTGCACCCAGGGCCTCCCCGAAGCGAGGCCCTCGCCGGCAGCGGCCCGCAGCCCCGAGGACAGCACCGAGCCCTCGACCGCACTCCGTCGGTCGAGGGCTCGGTATTGTCCGGCGCCGGTGAGGTCCTACTGACCACCGGTCGTCGAGGTCGGCGTGGTGGCCACACCGGCGGTCCGTGTCCCGCCACCCGACGACTGGCCGCTCATGTCGTGGGTAGTGAGAACCACGGTGCTGCCCGCCTACACCACGGGCGTCGGTCTCCCGCCCCAGCGCCTGCTCCGGCGAGAGGTGTTGGGCCGTCCCGATCACGACCGACGTCCGCGTCATGCCGACGTCCCGTGCGTCCCGGGCGGTCTTGGTGCACATGAGGAGACCCCGGCGCCTTCACGCCGGGGTCTGTCCTGACCACTGTCTCAACGGGGCGCGCCGGGGCTCAGTCGTCGGCGACATGCTCCGCCGCTGCCGTGGCAGCGGCGTCGTCGACCACGGTGAGCGCCCGCTCCTCCGGAACGCCGGCCGCGATGAGCGTGGCGACGGCCACGCGGGTGCCGTCGTCCTCGAACGCCCCGGTGTTGACCTCTTCCAGCAGGGCGACCGTCATCGCCTCCAGACCGGCGCTGAGCACGGCGGGCGGCAGATGAGGGTGGAAGACGCCGTCGCGCTGGCCCTGCTCCACGATGCCCGTGACCCTGACACGGGCGGGCTTGAGGATCTCGTCGACACGTTCCACGCCAAGATCCCGACGGGCCAGCGCCAGGAGCATCCGGTAGCGGTCACCCACGGGCCACATCGACAGGGTGAAGTGCGCGAGCGCCCGGTCCGCCGGCTCCGCCACCGGCGCTTCGACCGCCACGGCCGTGTGCAGAGCCTCGGCGGCCTCCTCGGCCAGCGCCTCGAGGAGCGCCGCCCGCCCGGGAAAGTGCCCGAACAGAGTGCGCCGGACGACACCTGAGGCGCGAGCCAGCTCCTCCAGGGTGATGTCGGGGTTGCGTCCGAGTTCCTGACGTGCGGTGGCCAGGATGCGCGCCCGGTTGGACCGCGCGTTGCGTCGCTGTGGCACGCGGCCGACGGACTGGGACACGGAAGAACCTCGTTGCAGGCGGGCGGAAGAACAGGCGCCTTCATTCTGACACGCGTGCCCCGGCCCGATCCGTGGCCGCATCCACGGATCGGGCGGTCCTGATCAGGCGGGGAGCTCCTTGATGTCGGACGGCTCCTGCGGCTCGATCCCGTTGAAGCGGTGGCGGAAGTCGCTGGAGGCGGGGTAGGCGGCCCGGCGCGAGCGCATGATGGAACCCAGCGGGCGGTGGGCCTCCAGGGCGTGCCAGGGGCTGAACGAGAGGACGTCGTCGGCGTACCGGCGGCGGGCGTCGCTGTAGGCGTCCTGGGCGGGGAGGTGCAGCACCGCCACGACCTCGTGCGGTGACAGATCCTCGGGCCACAGGACGGAGGCGTCCTCCACGGGCATGCGCTCGATGTCCGTGCAGAGTTGGGCGCGGATGTCGTACTCGGCGCTGTTGTGGGCGAAGAAGTCGACGACGAGGTCGCGCAGCGCCGATCCGCCTGCCTTCTTCTCGACGGGACGGCCCGTGAGGGCCTTGACGCTCGCCGAGCGCGGGGCGGCTGACACCTTGGCGACGTGGTCGCCGTAGCGCAGGGCGGCCATGGAGTGGAAGGTCTCGCCGAGGATGTGGTGGTTGGCGGCGGCCAGAGTCTCGACGGCGGGCGGGAGGGGGCGTCCGACGCGGGTGAGGGCCTTGGCGGCGGCTCGGGCGGCCAGTCCGGTGAGCTGAAGCTGCTGGTCGCTCTGGCGCGGCTGTTTTTCCAGCAGGTCCTGGAGTTTGGCGTACTCGGCGATATTGCCGAAGGGCAGGGTGGGGTGGTTGACCAGCAGGAAGTCCTGGGTGGTGAAGCCGTCGTCGAGGGCCCGGGGCCCGGACGCGCCGATCACCTTGATCGCGATGCCGCGCTGGACGGCTACCTGGTCGGAGCGCAGGTCGCCGGGGGCGGAGGAGAAGCGGACGATCACCGGGTAGGTGGCCGGTGCCGCGAAGAGTCCCTGAGCGAGGTGGGCGGGAAGGTTTGGCTGGATGCGCAGTTCGCCGGCGAGGACGCCGTGGCTCTTGGCGTGGGCGTCGCGCATGCCGTGCCGGTGTTTGTCGGCTACCTGCTGGTTGGCCTTGCCCATGGCCTCGACGACCTGGCGGACGAGTTCCTGCTCGTTCGGGAAGGGCTGTTCGAGGTCGGGCCTGTAGCGGACGTACGAGGTCATGGATGCCTCCGCGCGCGGGGTGGGGGTCAGATGCTGCTCAGCCAGCGGATGGCGGACAGGCTGGGCATGAAGAAGTACTCGCCGCCGAGCAGGGTGTTGAAGGACTGGATGTTCTGCACCCGGCGGGGCGGGGTGCCGGGCACGGTGAAGTAGGCGCCCTTGTCCTGGAGGGAGATCATCGGGTCCTTCTCCTTGCCGAGGCCCATGAAGTTGCCGGAGCCGACCCACTCGCTCTGCAGGAACTCGACGTTGTCGATCGCACGCGCGCCGAGGGCGATGAAGTCCAGGCCGCGCGGCTTGCCGTCGTCCTTGAGGCGGTCCGGAGGCAGCGGGGTGCCGTAGGAGGTGCCGCGCCGGATGATCCGGCGGATGTTGACGTCGGTGAGGACCGTCAGCTTGGTGTCGCGCGGGTTCATGCGGCGGATGTGGGAGCCGAGGGGGGTGCACAGCCCACGCGGGTCGGCGGCGTAGTCGAAGTCGTTGATCCGGTTCGGGTCCTCACCGATCGCGGGGTTGTCGCGCTCCGGGGCCAGGGCGAGCGGTGCGCCGCTGCGCCAGCGGCCGACGAGTTTGGCGGCCAGCAGTTCGCGTTCGGCCTCGGTACGGGCGTTGTCGTGCAGCCACTTGTTGAAGGCGGCGACGTGGGAGTGGTACTTGCGGAAGACGACGTAGGTGCCGTTGCGGCCGAGGACGTCCGGAGCCGGTACGGGCAGCGCGTGGCCGGTCTCGCTCGGGTAGCCGAGCACGAACTCGCCCGCCTTGATCGGTCGGCCGTCGCCCGGCAGGGGTTCGGCGCCGCTGCCCTCGACCACCGGCTGGCTGAAGCCGTCCCGGTAGCCGAACACATTGAAGCCGTCGGCCGCGAAGTCCTGGTGCGACAGCAGCCGCACGCCGGGGACATCCCGCAACTCCTTCTCATAGGCGGCGACTTCGGCACGCCAGTCGTCCTCACTCGCGGCGTAGACCGTGACGGCGACGTGCACGCGCGGCGTGCCGAAGGGAAACTCCCAGTTCGCCGGCGCGTTCACGCCGGTGTCACGAAGCCGTTCGGCACGGGCAGCCATGCCGGCACGGAAGTTGGCAGGAAAGGAGGCCAGCGACTCCTGCGGCACGCCCAGGGCGACCAGTCCCTGGTAGCTGAGGGCGAGGGCCAGCCAGGACGGCCGCGGTTCGTCCCAGCGAGCCGCCGAGGTCACCCTCGGGGCCAGCCGGCGCAGCAACTCCTTGCCCGCCGACGGTTCGGTGATCTCCAGGATCGCGTGGGTGCCGAAGTAGGGTTCGGGCCGGGCACGCAGCAGGGTTGCCTGGATGTCGTCGAGATCCAGCGTGGGCGGGCGGCGCAGGCGTCGGAAGACGGACATGGTGCGCCTGCCCTCAGTTGAGGTCGGACAGGAACCGCTGCACGGCGGACTCCTGCCGCATGAGGCGGGCGCCTTCCGCAACAGTGAGGCCCGGGTGGGCGACGAACCACGCCTCCGCCGGGATCTGGTACTTCACGATGAAGTCCTTCACATCGGGCGAGGTGATGCCGGGCCAGCCCTCGACGTTGCTGAACAGGTAGTCCATGAACTCGGGGATCTTGGTGGCGAAGTCGTCGATGTAGGGGTCCCACTCGCCGTCGAAGGCGGTTGCGAACAACAGCTTGGTGTCGTTGTCCAGGAACACGAACCGCATGTTGTGCAGCGTGCCGACCTGACCGGCGCCCGCCAGGTTCCCGCCGACCAGCTTGAAGAACTTCCGCAGCCGCTCGGCACCGTGCGGCTTCAGCGGCAGGATCGTCGTCAGCTCGGACACCTCACCACTCTTGGCGCCGATCCGGCCGGCGGTGGTGACGGCGTGCTCGGCCACCTCCTCCTTGTCGGCCAGGATCTCGGCGACCTTCAGCTTGAGTGCGATCTTCGCGTCCGCCAGCGTCGCGTCGACCTTCTCGCAGACGGCGTCGGGCAGCTTGTGGAACTTCGCGTGCAGGTCCTTCTCGCTCATGGCACCTCTCCTCGGGGCTCGGGCGCCCGCTCTGTCGGCGGCGCCTGCTGACTAAGCCCACATAACTGATTACATCATCAGTTCACTCACCGGCACAGTCAACGCGCCACCCGAAAATCGCCGCATGACCCTCGTCACTATGAGACAAGTTGACTCGTAATCACTCTATGAGTCAGCCTGTCTCACAGATGACGGATCCCCCGGCTCATCCCTCACTCCAAGGAGTCCCCGATGGCGGATCACTTCTCCGGACCGCGCATCCTCTTCGATCCCGCGTCCGACATCGCCGATGTCTTCGCCTTCCCCAGCCCGGACCGGCCCGGCCGGCTGGTCCTCGCCCTCAATGTCTTCCCGGCCGCGGCGCCCACGGCGCTGTTCTCCGACGCGCTCACCTACCGCTTCCGGATCCGCCCGGTAGCGCCGGCGACCGAACGGCCCTCGTTCGCCGTCGGCGACACCGAGTACGACCTGGACTTCACCTTCGCCGCCCCCGAACTGGTCCAAGACAGCGACCGGCCGGTGCAGACGGGCGTCTGCACGGCGCCGAACGGCACACAGATCCTCTTCCAGGTCGGCGACGAGACCCCCACCGAGACGAACGGACTGCAGATCTTCGCCGGGCCACGACTCGACCCGTTCTTCATCAACCTCGCGGGTGTCCTGGCCACCGACGCCAGGGAGAAGCTCGCCTTCCAGCCCGACGCGGACAACGTCCTCGAAGGCATGAACGTGCTGAGCATTGTCGTCGAGGTCGACACCGAGACGGTGTTCGGGCCGGACAGTGGCCCGATGTTCGGCGTCGTCTGCGAGACCGTGGTCTCCGGCGGACGTCCGGTGCGACTGGAGCGCATGGGCCGGCCGGAGATCAAGAACGTCGTGCTGGCGAGCAAGAAGTTCGATCCCGTCAACGGCGACCTCGAAATCCGGGACCTCTACAACGAGGAAGACGCCTTCGCCGTACGACCGGACTACGCCGGGGCCTACCGGGCGCGGTTCGACGCCAACCTGGCCTTCTTCGACCGTCTCGACGGCGAGACCGTCTGGCCGTTGGACGAGCGGGACGCCCACCGCTGACCGAGCTTCTCCTTGCGGACTTCCTCGTCGTCGACGTCTCCAAGCCGTTCTCCGAGAGCAGCTGCTTCGAGATCGAGGCCGCCCTGCTCGCCGGCCGCGAGCACGCGACCTGCGGCGGCCGGGCACCCAACGACGACATCGTGGACACCCTCTACACGCTGCTGGTGCACGGCGTCGATGGAGCCCGTATCAGCGACGGCGTCGACCACGCGACCCGGCCGGCCACCCACCGCTTCCCCTACCTGGTGGCCCCCAACCCGAACCCGCCGGACCTCATGACCGTGATGACCGCGCTGCTGGCGCCCCCGGAGCCGGAGGAGGAAGCGGCATGACGGTCCAGCCCGTCCGAGACACCCACGAGCCGGTCACCACGAACGGCACCATCGCCCTGGTGAACCTGTCGGCCCGGATCGACGGCCTGACGGCACAGGCCCAACAGGCAGGTGCGGCCGACCCGTTCGCTGTCGCGCAACAGGCTGTCCTGGTCGACCTGCTCACGTTGCGTGGGCACCTGCTGGCCCGCGTCGCAGATTACGAGCGCGCGACACAACTCGCCGACCGGCTGGTCCGCGACGCTCCCGGGGACGGCACCGCCCTACTGGCCCGCGCCCGGGCGCGGGCGACCCTGCACCGTTTCGCCGAAGCGATGGCCGACCTCGACGCGGCAGGCCGGGCCGGCGCGGCACAGGCGACCCTGGACGCGGACCGGGCGGCGATCCTTCAGGCGGTCGGCTGCTGCACCGAAGCTCATGCCCTGCTGAGGAAGGCCGCCCCGCACCAATCCGACGTCGCGATGCTGGGGGCTCTGGCGGTGTTCCGGGCGGAACGGGGCGAGACCGCCGAGGCGGAGCACCTCTTCGACGAGGCGCGACGCGTCCACCAGGGCGTATCGCCGTTCCCGCTCGCCCAGCTGGACTTCCGGCGCGGGGTGATGTGGATGCGCCAGGGCGACCTGGGAAGGGCCCGGCAGTGCTTCGAGGCGGCCCGGCGCCGGGTGCCGGGCTACGCTCCGGCGACCGGCCACCTCGCGGAGGTCGAGCTCCTTCTCGGAGATCCTCAGGCCGCCGTCGCCCGGCTGCGCCCCCTGGTGCAGACGAGCGACGATCCCGAGTACGCCGCCCATCTCGCGCTCGCCCTGCGGGCCGCCGGCCGGCACCGGGAGGCACAGCCGTGGCGGGACCTGGCAGCCGAGCGGTACGAGGATCTGGTGCTGCTCCATCCGGAGGCGTACGCCGATCACGCCGCCGACTTCTGGCTGACGGTGGGAGGCGATGTCGACCGCGGACTCCAGCTGGCCCTGCGGACCTTGGTGATGCGCCGGACGACCCGGTCGTACGCGCTGGTCGGGCGCGCCCGTGCGGCCGGTCAGGAGGCGCACGGCACAGTCGTGCCCCGACAACCCATAGCTAGCATGTGAGTCAAATCGTCTCACAGGAGGGCGTCGTATGCCGGAGGAGCGAGCCGACCCGCGCCAGGTGCGCAGTCGTGAGGCCATGGTGGCCGCGGCCACCGAACTGCTCACCGAGGGCGGGCTGGAGGCCGTCACACACCAGGCGGTGGCCGTCCGCGCCGGGGTCGGCCGGGCAACGGTCTACCGCCACTGGCCCGACCTGCTCGGACTCCGCCTGGCCGCGCTTGAGGCCGGGATGCCGCCGATTCCGCCGGCACCGGCGGAGATGCGTGCCGAGCCGCGCGCCGAGCTGATGCACTACCTGCTCCGGCTCGGCGAACGGCTCGACGACACCCAGGCCGGAGCGGTCCTCGCCGCCGTCCTGCGCGGGGCGCAGCACGACGACGGTATGCAGCATCTGCGGCAGACGCTCTTGAACCAGATCGTCGACGCGTTGCGCCCCGCCGTCGCCGCGGCCGTCGAGCACGGCCGGCTCCGCGCCGACGTCACGGCTGAGACGTTCGCGATGACCACCGTCGGACCCTTGGTCTACCAGCGTTTCCTTGTGGGCTCAACGCTCGGCTCAGAGACCGTGGACATGGTGGTGGACGCCGCGCTTCGGGCGTGGGCGCCGTAGAAGCGTCGTCCGCTCGATCCCGCCCTCCGTCCCGGAGACGCGCAGGTCGCGCAGGTCGCGCAGGGTGAGGCTGCCGCTTCCGGCAGGGCCGCGGCGATGCGGTTGTCGCCCGCCGACAGCTACGGCCTCATGGGCTTGCCGGTGACCCTGCCCCTGCTGGACGCGACGGTGTCGACGCGGAGTGCGTCGGGAAGGGCCACCCGCTTCGTCAAGTGTCTTGCGGGAGGAGGCTCCTTGAGCGCGCGATCAGCCGGACAGTGACTGTGGTCGAAACGGCGAGTCGTATGCGGGAAAGGACCGCTCATGCATGCCACTTCGGCCACCGGAGGGACCATGGATGAGATGCCGACGGCTCAGCGCACGGCGACCTCGCGCTGCTTCTGCTCTGCCTCGTCCTCCCCACGCCCGGGAAGCCTCGCCCCCTCGATGTCGACGTCGGGCGTGATCCGGTCGAGCCAGCCGGGCAGTACCCAGGCGCGGCGGCCGAGCAGAGCCATGACCGCCGGTACGCGGGTCATGCGGACGACGAAGGCGTCGACCAGGACACCGAAGGCCAGGGCGAAGCCGATGGACTTGATGATCGGGTCGTGGATGAAGACGAAACCGCCGAAGACCGCTGCCATGATCAGCGCGGCGGCGCTGACGACCCGGCCGCTGCCGGCGACGCCGTGGGTGATGGCCTCGGCGGCATCACCTGTGTGCTCGTAGTGCTCGCGCATCCGGCTGACGAGGAAGACCTCGTAGTCCATGGCGAGGCCGAAGAGGACACCGATCAACAGGACCGGCAGGAAGCTCGTGACCGGGCCAGGGCTGAAGCGGGCCCACCGTACGCAGCTGCGGAGGCGGCTCGCGCAACGAGGCATGCCGGCCGACGCGGAGTCGCGTGAGGTCCCGGCCGACGACGATCCTGTCTGTGGAATCCGCGCTGGTCGCGCCGCCCTGGGACGCCGCAACGCGGTTCCGCGTTCCCATTCACCTCGCCGGAAGATGTGGCCACTGGCGATGGACTGGAGTGGTCACTCAAGGAGCGCTGGTTGCCCGGCCCATCCGGACGGTACGAGGAGGCAGTGACAGCGCACTCCAGGAATACATGGACTCCTCCGGGCGAGTGCAATCGCAAAGTCAGGGCGCCGGGAAGCGTGACAGGAACACGGAGCGTATGAGGCGCCAACTTCATCGTGGCGCCCGGGCACGTGGTCTCACGGCGAAGCCGCACCGGAGCGCTCCAGTGCGGCTTCGCCGTCTCGCGCCTCCGCGCAGGTACCCCGTCAGGACGGACCTCGAAGGGGCCTCCCGTATCACCCGCCTATCACACCGCCCCTATGACGGGGGTTGCTACTGCACAGGTCTGACCAGGTGAAACACGGGGCCAAGCCCCCACCACGAGATCGATCACCTCAACGGCTTGCTGTACATGGCCCGCATGCGAACGGGCGTCGATCCCATCCCTGTGGAGGACTACCGGCAGGCTGGACGAGCCTGGGAGTACGAGTGACGAAGACAGTCAGCGTGGGAATAGCGTCAGGACTTCGGGAGCGCAAGGTACGCCCTCCGCGTTCCTCCCGGCACCGATTCACAGGTTCCGAGCATTGCTCGTTGGCTCCCACTCTGGATTTTTGTGAATTACCGGGCAGCCAGACCATTCGACTCCTTCGGTGCGGGGCGCGCACGCCCGCTATGGCCTGTCTGTTGCGTTCCTTTTCACGTTCCCGCTGCCATTCGCCCGCGCTCCGAATTCGGCGAACCAGTCCAGCATCTGGCCGTCGGTGACGGCGCCGGGACCGGCCACATCGGCCACGTTCGCGCCCTGCAGTAGCCGTTTGACCGGCACCTCAAGCCTCTTTCCGGTCAGTGTGCGGGGCAGCACGGGCACCCGTACGACCGCGTCGGGCACATGGCGCGGGGACAACTGCCGCTTGATGGCCGCGGTGATCCGATCCCGGAGGTCGTCGTCGGTTTCCTCGCCATCGTCGGTCACGACGAACAGCGGCATGAAGTAGCCGCCGTCGGCCTGCTCGACTCCGACGACGAGGCTGTCCGAGATGCCGGGCAGTTGGTCCACCACCGCGTAGATGTCGGCCGAGCCCATCCGCACCCCCATGCGATTGAGCGTGGAGTCGGAACGGCCGGAGACGACGACCGACAGGTCCGCTCCCACGGTCACCCAGTCACCGTGCCGCCACACGCCCGGGTAGGTGGCGAAGTAACTGGCCCGGTAGCGTGCGTCACCGGGGTCGTCGACGAAGCGCAGTGGCATGGAGGGCAGCGGGGCGGTCACCACCAGTTCCCCCTGCTCGCCGGTCAGGTGCCGTCCCGTCTCGTCCCACGCGGCCAGCACCACACCGAGCGCCGGGCACTGGATGCGGCCTGCGCGGACCGGGAGGAGCGGGGTGCCGCCCGCGAGCACGGAGCAGACGTCGGTTCCGCCGCAGATCGACTGCAGCCACACGCCGGGGGTGAGCCGGTCGTGGACCCACCGCCAGGTGCTCGATGCCATGGCCGACCCTGTCTGCAGGACCGAGCGCACGGCACCGAGGTCGAGGTCGGCCGCCGGGTGCAGACCCGACTTCTCCACGGCCGCGAGATAGGCCGCGCCCACACCGACCATCGTGGCCCCGGTCCGTTCGGCGGCCCGCAAGGCGCCGGCGGCGTCGGGAAACGTGGGGCTGCCGTCGTAGAGGACGATCGTGGTGCCGTGCAGCAGGCCGCCGACCAGGAAATTCCACACCATCCAGCTCGTGGAGGTGACGAACAGGTACCGGTCCTCGGGGCGCAGGTCGGCACCGAGCCCCAGCGCCTTCAGCAGTTCCACAACGATGCCGCCGTGGCCCTGCACGATTCCCTTGGGGACACCGGTGGTTCCCGACGACCAGAGAATCCACAGCGGGTGGTCGAAGGGTACGTCGGCGAAGTCAGGTGCCCGGCCGGTGGACGGCAGTGCGGACCAGGCGTGCACGGCGACGCCGGATCGTACGGACCATCCGTCCGCCGCTGGCGGGTACCCGTTGTCGACGGCGAGGAGGTGGCGGACGGTCGGCAGGCCGTCCAGGAGCTCGGTGACCGTGGGGCGTCTGTCGTGCTCCTTTCCTCCGTAGCGGTAGCCGTCCGCGGCGACGAGGACCACCGGCCGGGCCTGCCTCAGCCGGGCAAGCACGCTGGGGGTGCCGAAGTCGGGTGAGCAGGCCGTCCACACGGCGCCGATCGCGGCGGTGGCCAGCAGTGCCACCACCGCCTGCGGCAGGTTGGTGAGATACCCGGCGACGCAGTCGCCGGGCCGCACGCCCATCCGCCGAAGGGCGGCCGACACGTCGGCGACCTGCCGCCGCAGCTCGGCCCACGACATCTCGACGGGTTCGCCGCCCTCGGTCACGCTCACCAGTGCCGGACGCGCGTCGGTGGCCTGGGCCAGGCACCGTTCGGCGAAGTTCAGGCGTGCGCCGGTGAACCAGCGGGCTCCCGGCATGGTGGCGTCGCCCAGCACCTCGTCGTACCCGGTGACGGCGTCCAGTCCGTAGTACTCCCACACCGCCGACCAGAAGCCCGGAAGATCGGTGGAGCTCCACCGCCAGAGCTCGGCGTAGTCGGCGAAGCGCAGGCCGCGGGTCTCTTCCAGCCATGCCATGAACAGCGCGACGTTGGAGTCCTCCAGTTCGCGGCGTCCCGGGGTCCACAGCAGCTCGGTGTCCGGCGTCACGGGTGCCCTCCGGTGGGGGTTGACCCGAGCGGTGCGTTTGCGGAGTCGGCCTCCAGGGTGCGGATGAGTTCCTCGGCCAGGGGCCACTGGCCGTACCCGGATGCCGGGTTGAGGTGGCCGACCGCGCCCAGCTCCACGAGACGGCTGCCCCAGCTGCGGGCGAGCCCGGCAACACGCTCCGGCGCCGCGAGGGGGTCGTCGGCGCTGGCCGCGACGACGCTGGGGAAGGGCAGCGGCCGGCGGGGCACGGGGGTCCAGCCGTGGTCCGCGAGTTCGGCGGGGGTGGGGTAGCCCTCCGGCAGAGGCGTCTCGAAGTCCGGTGGCGTGGCGAGCAGCGCGCCGCGTACGTCGGCGCGGTGGCGCCCGGCCCAGTGGACAGTCGTGATGGCTCCGGCGCTGTGGGCTACCAGCAGGACCGGTCCGTCCAGGGGCGCCAGCGTGGCGGCCAGGTTGCCGACCTGGACGTCCAGACTCAGTCGGTTCCCCTCCACCGGGGGAACCGTGCGAACGGCGCGGCCGGCCTGGGCCAGCCGTTCCGCCAGCAGGGTCTGCCAGTGGCCGGCGACGTGGTCGCGCAGACCGGGGACGAAGACCAGGGTGGGTTCCGCGATGGGGCTCATGAAGGGATCTCCGACGGGTGCTTGGGCTCGGCCTTCACAGCGAGGTCGTCGAGGCGGAGCAGGTCGCGTTCGTACCAGTGCCGCCCGACCAGGAATGCCACCGTGGCCCCGAGCGCGACGAGGGGCACGATACGCAGGGCGCCCAGCAGGCCGAAGTGGTCCGCGAGCGCGCCCGTGACCGCGGGGCCCGGGGCCAGTCCGAGCAGGCTGTTGGCCAGGGTGAGGGTGGCGAAGGCGGTCGCGGCGATGGCGGCGGGGGTCAGGTTGGCGACCATGGCCGCCGCGGGTCCGGCGGAACCGGCCGACAGCAGGGCGCCGACGGCGAGGGCCGACAACTGTGCTGGTCCTGTGGGCAGTTGGAAGGCGAGGGTCAGCAGGAGGAGCGAGCCGAGGCTGCAACCGACGGCGACGGCCCACTTGCGGATCGGGGTGGTGGAGCTGATGCGGTCGGAAGCGATGCCTCCGAAGATCATTCCGAAGCCGATGACCATGGCATAGCCGCCGGCGACCGCGCCCGCGCCGGCCGTGGTCATGTGGTAGTAGCGGTTGAAGAAGCTGGGCAGGCAGGACAACAGCGCGCCGGCGATGAACAGTTGCAGTCCGCTGCCGACATAGGCGCTGACGACGGAGACGGAGGAGAACAGGCGGGGCAGGTGGGCGCGCAGCTGCCGATGCTCCGGCGCGCCGTCCTCGCCCCCGGTGGGCCGTCCGCGCGGCGCGAGCCTGCTCTCCTTGACCACGACGCCGTACACCACGGCGAGCACCAGGCCGAAGATCCCCATCGCGGCGAACGCCCAGCGCCAGCCCGCCGCCTGGGCCACGGCGCCACCGACGGCGACGCCGAGCACCGAGCCGAAGGCGCCGCCCGCGATGAAAGCGCCGGAGAGGGTGGCCCTGAGGGTGACCGGGAAGACGCTGAGGACCACGGCGATTCCCACACTGCCGTACGCCGCCTCGCCGATGCCGACGAAGAGCCGGCCGACGAACATCTCGCCGTAGCCCGCCGACACGGCGCATCCGAGGGTGGCCAGGCTCCACATCGTGGCGGCGATCAGCAGGCTGCGCACCCTCCCCCACCGGTCGGCCATGAGGGACATGGGGAAGGTGAGCACGCCGACCGCCAGGGCCACGATGCCGCTGAGCGACCCCAGGGCGCCGTCGGACAGCAGCCATTGGGCCTTCAGCATCGGGAAGACGGCGTTGAGGACCTGGCGGGACATGTAGTCGGACAGCAGCAGGCCGAAGCCGAGTGCGAAGACCGTCCAGGCATAGCGTTTGGACACGGGCCATTCCGACGCTGATGCGGTCGGGGCCGTGGACTGCGCAGTGGTGTGAAACTCCATTGTCATCACCTCGACTGCTTGGGGAGGGGCAGGTCAGAACGGTCTGTCGCCGACGATCCCGGCGCGCTCCATCTTGCGGACGGCGGGCCAGTAGTCCTGGACGGCGTAGTGCTGGGTGGAGCGGTTGTCCCAGATGGCCACGCTGCCCGGGCTCCAACGCCAGCGCACCTGGTACTCGGGGATCGCGGCCTGGCTGATCAGGTAGGTGAGCAGGTGGCTCGCGCCCGGCGCGTAGTCCTGGCCGAAACGCACGTTCTCGGGTGTGTGGTAGTTGACGAAGTGCGTCGCGAAGGCGTTGACGAAGAGGATCTTCTCGCCCGTCTCGGGATGGGTGCGCACGACCGGGTGCTCGGCGTCCGGGAACCGTTCCTTCAGCGCGTGGCGCTGTTCCTCGGGCATCACGGCGCCGAAGGTGGCCTCGATGCTGTGGCGGGCGCGCAGCCCCTCGATCGTGGTCTTGATGTGGTCGGGAAGCCGGCGGTACGCCTCGGCCATGTTGACCCAGATCGTGTCACCGCCGACGGGGGGCGATTCGACGCAGCGCAGTACGGCGCCCATGGACGGGTTCACCCGCCAGGTGCCGTCGGTGTGCAGGGCGTTCTCGTAGTGCTCCGGGGGGCTGTCCAGGTCCTTGTAGATCCGGACCAGTCCGGGGTGGTCGGGGTCGCTGCCGGCGACGGGGTGGTCCTCCAGCGGGCCGAACCGCGAGGCGAACGCGACATGGTCGGCGCGCGAGATGTCCTGGTCCCGCAGGAAGAGGACCTTGTACCGCAGCAGCAGGCTCTTGATCTCGGCGAACAGGTCGTCGTCACGGGCCGCTTCGGCGAGGTTCACGCCGGTGATCTCGGCTCCGATGGTGCAGGTCAGCGGCTCGGCTTCGACGGAGGTGCGGCGCGCGCTCGGGCGCACCAGTGCCGGGGCGTGCCGCAGCGACGGCGAAACGGTGTCTGGCATGGGTGCTCACTCCCTTGGGTGGAACTGGGTGCGCCCTGTCACAGGACGAAGACCGAGGACCCGGTGGTCCGGCCGGCTTCCAGGTCGCGGTGGGCCTGCTCCGCGTCCTCGAGGGCGTAGCGCTGGTTGATTTCGATCTTGATGCGCCCGGTGGCGACGTGCTCGAACAGCTCGCCGGCCAGCGCGGCGCGCTCGGCGGGGTCGGCGATGTAGTCGGCCAGGGCGGGCCGGGTGACGAACAGCGAGCCCTGGACGGCGAGTTGCATGGCGTCGATGGGGGGTACGGGCCCGGAGGCGGTGCCGAAGCAGACGAGCAGGCCGCGGCGGGACAGCGAGGCCAGGGAGCCGGCGAAGGTGTCCTTGCCGACGCTGTCGAGCACCAGAGGTACTCCGGCGCCGCCGGTCAGTTCCCGCACCCTGTCGGCGACGTTCTCCTGCCGGTAGCGGATGACGTGCCGGCATCCGTGTGCGCGGGCGATCTCCGCCTTCTCCTCGCTGGAGACCGTGCCGATGACACGGATGCCGAGCAGTGCGGCCCACTGGGACACGATCAGGCCCACGCCGCCGGCCGCCGCGTGCAGCAGTATCGTGTCCCCCTCCCGCAGCGGGTGGATCCTGCGCAGCAGATAGGCCGCCGTCAGGCCGCGCATGGTCATCGCGGCGGCCGTCTCGCAGCTGATACCGGCGGGCAGCCTGATCAGGTGCGAGGCGTCCATGACCCGTTCGGTGCTGTAGGCCCCCAGCGGGCTCCCGGTGTACGTCACCCGGTCCCCCGGGGCGACGTCGGTGACGCCCTCGCCGACGGCTTCCACCACTCCGGCGGCCTCGACGCCGATGCCGTCGGGCAGCCGTACCGGGTAGAGCCCGGTACGGAAGTAGGTGTCGGCGAAGTTGAGGCCGACGGCCTCGTGCCGGATGCGCACCTGGCCCGGTCCGGGATCGCCGACGGACACCTCCTCCCAGGTGAGGACGTCAGGGCCACCGGTTTCGTAGAAGCGGACGGCGTGTGCCACGGAGAGCTCCCGGAGGGTCGCAGGGGTGGGAGAGAGGGGCGGGGATCCCGGAGATCAGCCCTGGGCGTCGCGCAGCATGAAGCCGCGCTGTCCCGGGCGGCGGTTGGGCACCATGCCGAGCCGGGCGAGGGTCTCGTCGGCATCCGCGTAGTACTCGCCGAGCTTGTAGATCCGCTTGGCGTCCGCCCCGGTGGCGATCTCACGGCCGAGCGCCTCGGAGATCCTCACCATCTGCTCGACCTGCGCCACGGAGGACATCCGCTCGCCCTTGGCGCGCCACAGGTTGTCCTCGTTGCCGACGCGCACGTGCTGGCCGAGGGCGATGGCGACGGCGTTCATCGGGGCCACCGCGCGCATGGAGCTCTCGATGGTCAGGACGGCGCCGTCCGGCACGCGGCGGATGAACTCGACCAGGTCGGCGGGGTGCCGGCCGGCGAAACCGCCGCCGATGGCCACGTAGTTGAGGATCAGTGGCCCGGTGTAGACGCCCGCGCGGATCAGCCGCTCCACGGTCTCCAGCTGGGCCAGGTGGGCGAGCTGGAAGTGGGGCTGGATGCCGTTCGCGTGCAGCCGCTTGAGGTGCTCGAGGTAGAACTCCGGACCGGCCTCGACGACCATGTCGCGGTAGGCACGGTAGTAGTCCGGCTTCGCGATGGACGTGCCCTGAAGGTCGTCGTCGTTCATGATCTCGACGATGTTCATCTGGCTGGTGTTGATCGCGATCGTCACCTGGTCCGGCGCCGGGGTGAGCTCGGCCAGCAGGTGGCGGGTGTCGTAGGCGAGCCACTTGGCGTCGCCGCCCTCCCCCTCGGGGGCGAAGGAGATCGAGCCGCCGATCTGGAGCACCATGTCCGGCACGGCCTCGCGCAGCCGCCCGAGCAGTTCGTTGAACATGGACATCCGCTTGGAGCCCTTGCCGTCGAGCTCACGCACGTGGATGTGGAGCACCGTCGCGCCGGCGTTGTAGCAGTCGACGGCCGCCTGTACGTGCTCGTCCATGGTCAGCGGCAGGTCGTCGGCGTCGCCGGGAAGCCATTCGGGGCCGTACGGTGCGGCCTGGATGACCAGCTTCTCCTGGTTCTCGGGGAAGAGGGAGTCGTCGTGGAAGTGCACGGAGCTTCTCCTTGTCGCAGGGGTGATCGCGGCACGGGGCAGGCGGCGGACGCGACGACAGGGCGTGCGGCAGCGGACGTCCGGGCCGGTGGCGACACCGGGCCCAGGCGGTCTCGGGCCGGTCCGGAGGGAGTGCTCTCAGGGGAGCAGCAGAGCGCCCCCTCCGGAGGCCGGCCGCCTGCGCGGTGGTGCAACCGTAGGGCGGCCACCGCACGCCTGCTTTGCCTGTGGTGACAGGTGACTTGCCCATCGGGGACACCCCAGCGGAGCCGTAGGCCCTACCGCCCCCGCGTATCCCGCGGGCTCAGCTCCCGCCGGGCCCCGCCGGGCCGCTCCGGCTCTTGCGCCACTCCCGCGGACCGGTGCCGAAGTGCTCGTGGAACCAGCGGGAGAACGCACTCAGCGAAGAAAACCCCAGCAGCGTGGAGACCTCGGTCAGGGAGCGGCTGGGATTGGCGACGAACCGCTCCGCGAGCCCCATGCGGGTCGAGTTGAGCAGGGAGGAGAACGTCTCGCCGGAACGGGCCAGATGACGGTGAACGGTGCGCCGGTCGACGCCGAGGCTGCGGGCGATCTGCTCGATGGAGCAGCGCCCGGTCGGCAGCAGCGCCTCGATGAGGTCGCGCACCCGGTCGGCCTCGGAGGCCTCCCTGGGAGCCGCGACGGGCTCGAAGTACTGGCGGGTGTAGCTGCGCAACTGGGCGTCGGCCATGGCGTTGGGGGCGTCCAGGTCCTCGGCGTAGCAGACGATGCCGTTGAAGTCGCGGTCGAACTCCACCACGGGCCCGAACAGGCGCCGGTGGCCTGCGGTGTCCCGCGGCGCCCGGTGGGCGAAGCAGACCGACGCCGGGCGCCAGTGCGGGCCGAGGAAGCCGCACAGCACGCGGTGGAACGCGCCCACAGCGAGCTCCGTGCCCTGCCGGGCCGGCTGCGACTGACCGAGCCGGAGGTCCACCTTCAGTGTGGCCACCCCGTTGCCCTCGGAGAGCCGGGCGTGCAGGACCTCGTTGTACGTGTGCTGGTGCCGGATCAGCAGGGCCAAGGCACTTCGCACGTCGGGCTCTTCACGGACGAGCAGGCTGATGGGGCCGAGGTTGGAGAAGCGCCGCCGCTCCGTCAGCAGCAGACCGAAGTCCTCACGCCCGGAGGCGGCGGCCGACAGCTCCAGCAGTCTGACCACCGCCGTGCCGGAGATCCACCGGTCCTGCACGGCCAGGTCCGCGGTGTCCAGGCCGACGCTCTTCATCAGTGCACGGGGATCGAGACCGAGGGAACGGCTCAGCTCGACGTAGCCGTTCAGCGCGGCGGTGCGGACAAGGGGCCTCATGGGCACGCTCCAGGGCGGCAGGGTCCCCAAAAGTTAAGTTTCCCGTCCCTGTGCGTCAAGCAGGGGAGGCGAGTGATTCGTAGTATCCCCGTTCAACGCGACCGTGTGGCGGCCGGCAGCAGTGCCGTCCGACCGCCGCACCGCCGGAAGAAGCCGCTCGGCTCACAGACCTCGCGGAGGCGACCATGGCCGAAACCCCGGACACTCCGGATACGAGGACGGCGCCGGCCGAGCCGTTCACGGGCCCTGCCCTGTGGTTCGGACCCGATGTGGCGGACCGTGACGACTGGATGGTGCGGCTGTCCGCCGAGCACCGCCGGGAACTGCGTACGGCTGTGCACACCGCCCGCGGGCGGGGCGCCACCCTGCTGCGGACGACCGTCGCCGACTTCCCGCTGCCCATGCTGGCCGCCGAGCTCCAGCGCGCCGCGGCGGCGCTGGCCGAGGGACCGGGCTTCGTCCTCCTCCGGGGCGTTCCGGCGGATCTGCTCGGCGAGGCGGAAGCGCGCACCGTGCTGCGCGGCATCGGCCAGTACCTCGGCAGGCCCGTCCCGCAGACCGCCGACGGCCGCATCCTCTGCCACATCCGGGACACCGGCCCGGTGCCGGGCCTGCCCCGGGCGGCGCTGCCGTTCCGCACCGCCGAGTCGGACCTGCTCGGCCTGCTGTGCCTGCGGCCGGCCCGCTCGGGTGGCCGGACGCTGCTGGCGAGTGCGGCCGCCGTGCACAACGCCGTGCTCGCTGCCCGCCCGGATCTCGCCGGGCGCCTGTACCGCAGCCACCTCTTCGGCCGTCAGGAGGAAGGGGCGCCCGGTGAGGAGGCGTACCTGGCCTCTCCGCTTGTCACCCGGCACGGCGACAGGCCCAGCATGCGCTACGACCGCGCCCGCTTGGCGGGCGCCGCACACACTGCCCACGACGGTGATCCGGACGGCGCCCGGGCCGCCGACCGGGAACTGTACGACCTCATCGAGACGACGGCCGCCTCTCCCGCCGTCCGGCTCGAACTGGATCTCCAGCCCGGTGACCTGCTGCTGGTCGACAACCACGTGGTGCTGCACGCCCGCTCGGCGTACGAGGACTTCGACGCACCGGAGCGCAGACGCCACCTGCTGCGCATGTGGCTGGCCCGCGACGAGGACACCGACCCGACCGTCCGGTCAGCCGGCCCGGACTTCCGCCCCGTGCCACGCACCGGCGTCACCCCGAGCGACGTCATCCGCCCCCGGAGCCTGCGCAGAGCGCGCCCGGGCTGCGGACTCATGCCGCTGCGTACCCACTGACACGAATCGAGGACGGCCCAGTCATGCCCAATCTCGCCACGCTCCTGGTGAACTCCGCCGCCGTGCACGGAGCGCACGTCGCCGTACGCCACGACGACATCACCCTGACGTACGAGCAGCTCGACCAGGCGAGCGCCCGGCTCGCCACGGTTCTGCACGACCGGGGTGTCAGGCCAGGCGACATGGTCACGATGACCATGCCCAACGTGCCGCTCTTCCCGGTCGTGTACTACGGCATCCTGCGGGCCGGCGGCGTGGTGGTGCCGATGAACCCGCTGCTCAAGGCCCGAGAGGCAGCCTTCGTGCTCCGCGACTCGGGGGCTCGGACAGCGCTGGTCCACCCGATGTACGCGGACGAGGTCGTCGAGGCGGCGACCGGGTCCGGAGCGGAGTGCCTGCTCACGGACCCCGACGCCTTCCACGCACTGCTGCTCGCCGCCGAGCCCATGGCGGGTGTCGTCGAGCGGGCCGACGACGCCACCGCCGTGATCCTGTACACCTCGGGCACCACCGGCACCCCCAAGGGAGCCGAACTGACCCACCGCAACCTGCTGACCAACACGGCCACCACCGCGCAGACGCTGCTCCGGCTCGGCCCGGAGGACGTCCTGTTCGGCGGCCTGCCGCTGTTCCACGCCTTCGGACAGACCTGCGCCATGAACACGGCCGTAGCCTCCGGCGCGACGCTGACCCTGCTGCCCCGGTTCGACCCGGGGCGAGCGCTGGAGGTCATGCAGCGGGACCGGGTCACGGTCTTCCTGGGCGTGCCGACGATGTACTCCGCTCTCTTGCACGCCGAGCGCCCGGACGGGCACGGAATGCCGCGGCTCCGGCTCGCGGTCTCGGGCGGTGCCGCCCTGCCTGTCGAGGTACTGCACGGCTTCGAGCGGACCTTCGGGGCGACCGTGCTGGAAGGCTACGGCCTGTCCGAGACGTCTCCGGTGGCCGCCTTCAACCATCCGGACCGCCCGCGCAAGGCCGGCTCCATCGGCACACCGGTGCGGGGAGTCGAGATGAAACTGGTGGGGGACGACGGATGCGCGGTGGAGCCCGACGAAGTGGGCGAGATCGCCGTCCGTGGAGAGAACGTGATGAAGGGCTACTTCAACAATCCGGAAGCCGACGCTCTCGCCCTGCGTCACGGCTGGTTCCACACCGGCGACCTGGCACGCGTCGACGAGGACGGCTTCTACTTCATCGTGGACCGCAAGAAGGACCTGATCATCCGGGGCGGCTACAACGTGTATCCGCGAGAGATCGAGGAGGTGCTGTACGGGCACCCCGCGATCGCCGAGTGCGCGGTCGTGGGTGTTCCCGACCCCCTGCACGGTGAAGAGGTGGCTGCGGTCGTGGTCCTCCGGGCCGGCGAGGAGGCCACCGCGGAGGAGATCCGCGACTACGCCGAGGAGCGCGTCGCGGCCTACAAGTACCCGCGCATCGTCACCCTGGCCACCGAGCTTCCCAAGGGTCCCACCGGAAAGATCCTCAAGCGGGAACTCACCGTGCCGCTGCCGCTGATGACCCGGGATCCACTGCACCCCTGAGTGGAGGTCCGGGAAACCCCTCGGGCTCCGGCAGCGGCGTCCGAGCAGGTGGTCACCTGGTCAGCAGCAGACCTGTGATGGCCTGTGGACAGGGGATATCTGATCTCTCCCCTTGTGCGTGACGCCCTGACCGACGCGGGGCGGCGCCCCGATCAGGCTATTCGTCCGTCTGCGACCCGTCCTCGCCGAACTCCTGTCGCCAGCGCAGAAACTCCAGGTTCTGCCACGTCACCCCCGACCCGATCTGAGCCGCAGTGAGGCCGGCCTCCCGAGACAGCTCGTCCTCGATGATCTTTCCATCTGAGCTTCGATCGCACGGGCGATCTCGCCTGCCCACAGCTCAGCGTCCGCGAACGGCCTCTGTCTGTACTCCTTCACAAGCGCGGCCAGGTGCTCCTTCGTGCACGCGACTACCATGCGCTTCCCGTCGAACCTCGGGTCGACCGCATGGATGGACGATGAGTCCGGGACGATCGCATACCTCTCGGTACCGGCGTCCACCACGGCTCCACACAGGTCACACAGCTTCTTCCCGCCGGATCGCTCGGCGCGCGCGGTGAGCCGGAGTAGACGCCCGACGCCCCCGACCAGACGCAGGCGCCCGGATGCACGACACCGGTCGCTCTTTCCAGTCGGCTGATGTTGCGGAAGCCGCAGGTCAGGCAGACGGAAGAGGCTGCTCCGTCCAGACTGTCTTGCCGTCATGGCTGTAGCGGGTGCCCCACCGTTCTGTGAGCTGCGCGACCAGGAAGAGCCCGCGTCCGCCCTCGTCCGTGCTGAGGGCCCGTCGCAGGTGGGGGGACGTGTGACTGGTGTCGGACACCTCGCAGATCAGACAGTCCGTGCGGATGAGACGCAAGGTGACGGGGCCTGCTGCGTACCGGTAGGTGTTGGTGACGAGTTCGCTGGCGACCAGCTCGGTGGTGAAGGTCAGATCGTCCAGGCCCCATTCGGTCAGCTTCGCCGTGGTCAGCTCTCTGGCACGGGCGGCAGCGGTCGCTTCCAGGGGCAGCCGCCACGAGGCGACACTCTGTGGCCGCAGTACCCGGGTACGTGCGATGAGCAGCGCGATGTCGTCAGTGGGGAGGTGGTCCTTGGGCAGCAGCGCATCGATCACGGCGTGGCAGGTCTGGTCCACAGGATCTGTGGCGCGGGTGAGACATGCGCGCAAGTTCTCCAGCGCGGTGTCGATGTCGCCGTTGCGTGCCTCCAGCAGGCCATCGCTGTAGAGCGCCAGCAGGCTGCCCTCAGGGAGGTCGACATCGCATGTTTCGAACGGCAGTCCGCCCAGGCCCAGCGGCGGACCGGCGGGCAGATCGAGCACAGTCACCTCGCCGTCCGGGGTGGAGACCGCCGGCGCCGGATGGCCGGCGCGTGCCAGGAAGCAGTGCTGGGAGACCGGATCGTAGACCGCGTACAGACAGGTGGCCCCTAGCATCTGATCGATCGACTGGTTGCCTTCAGCGTTCGCCTCCATCTCGGTGGCCAGCAGACTCACCAGATCGTCCAGCCGCGCGACCACCTCGTCCGGCTCCAGGTCGAGGCTCGCCAGAGTGCGCACGGCAGCGCGCAGACGGCCCATCGAGGCCGCTGCGTGAATGCCGTGACCGACCACGTCTCCCACGACGAGAGCGACCCGGGCACCTGACAGCGGGATCACGTCGAACCAGTCACCGCCGATGCCCGGTTCACCGCTGGCTGGAAGGTATCGGCAAGCCACCTCCACAGCCGGCAGGTCGCACCCTGTCTTCGGCAGCAGGCTGCGCTGAAGAGTGAGAGCGGCGCTCTGTTGCTGGGTGAAGCGGCGCGCGTTGTCGATGCAGACGGCCGCACGCGAGGAAAACTCATCGGCCACTGCAGCATCGTCGCTTTCAAAAGGCTCCGAATCACGCGACCGCCAGAGGCTCACCACGCCCAGGACCCGGCCGCGTGCGACGAGGGGGACCGCGATCAACGAATGAACTCCGAGCCCTATGGCGATCTCGACGCGCCGGCGGTCCATTGCGTACCACTCGGGACGGAGGGACAAGTGCTTCTCGAGAATCGGACGGCTCTCGGTCAGACACCGCGCCTGGGGAGACTCCGGAAGAAGCGGAACCACATCGCCCTCCTGGAACGGGACACGGCGTTCTGGTGGCCTGAGGGCAGTCCGGAGCAGCGAGCCTGCCGTACCGGGCATGGGTTCGTCACCCACGGTCACGGATTGGAGGAGGTCGACCGAGCAGTAGTCGGCCAGGCCGTGGACGGCGACCTCGGCCAGTTCCCGAGCGGTCTGTGCCACGTCCAGCGAGGTTCCGATGCGGGCGCTCGCCTCGTTCAGCAGGGCGAGCCTGCGTTGTGCCCGGTAGCGCTCGGTCACGTCCTCGATCGTCTCGGCCACGCCGAGAACCCGGCCCGACGGGTCTTCCATCCGGAACGCCGAGACGGACACGATCCGCTCCCGGCCTGGATCGTGGCGTGCCCGTGCGGACTGCTCCGTGAAGATCAACGGCTCACCGGTCTCCAGGACGTGCCGGACCCGTTCATCTGCCGGACCCGCGTCCTCGTCGACCAGGAATTCTCGGGGCCGGTGGCCCACCGGCGCCTCGGCCGGAACCCCGCTTGCCCTTTCGACCGCACGGTTGACCCGGATCACCTTCCTGTCCGGGCCGTAAGTGACCAGACCGATCGGGGACCGGCGGTACAAGCCGTCCAGCAGCGCACGGTCCCGCTGCCAGGCGATCACCTCCGCGGCAGGGGCACCGACCAGAAGCCACTCCTGACCGCCCCCCTCCCGGGTGACCGCGCGGGCCCGGAACCCCATCTCCACACGGCGCCCGTCCCGGTGCCGGACGGGCAGGACACCGAACCATCCCCCCGCCTTCACGGCCTCCACGGCAACGGACCGCGCGACAGGCAGGTCACGGGCATCGACCAGGAGGCTCCGCCACGCCCTTCCGATCACCTCCTTGGCCGTATAACCCAGCAACTCCTCCGCACGTGTGCTCCAGCCCACCACGGTGCCCTGATCGTCAAGTACAGCAGAGGCCCCACGCCCCAGGGCGAACGGATCCTCAGGACTCTCGCTGAAATGCGTCGACGGTGTCCCCATAGCCACCACCCTGCCTCCGTGACTCCGATATTCCTCCCCGCGGTTTCCATCCGCGACTCTTCCGTTCCCCTTGGCCCGGAGCTTCGGCAGGAGTGGCTTGGCGACACTCGGCGTGTGCAACGAAGGGGACAGTCGCGACTTCCGGTGATCGGCTTTTGACGTTGCCGGGTCCCGATCGCACTGGCCGCGTGCCGCGTGCATCGGGGCTGCGACGGCACGGCCCGCGACGTCGATGAAGAGCGTTCCCGGCCCGGCGCCCCGGCGGTCGGAGGCACGCCGCGTCGCCGCATCCGGGAGTGCAGCGGTGTCATTGCCGGCGAGGACGGATGGCGCTGTTCTCCCTGGGAGCTGTTTTTCAGTGGGTTCGACATAGGCGGGTGGCCGGTGGCCGGCGGCCGAAGGTGATTGGCCGGCGAGTAGGCAGGAGGAGTCGGGCGGGGTGCTGCTTGAGTGCGCGGGGCTCGACTCGCGGGAGGTTGCCGCGGTGCTGCTGGCCGTGGCCGCACTGGCCTACAACGACTGGCTCTTGCAGTCTTTCCTGCCCGCCGGGCTGGCTCAGCGCGACGCCTACGTCAGCGAGCTGCTTGCCGCCGACCAGCCCTACCGGACCTGGTCGCCACGATCGAGGTGGCCTGTGCGCTGCTGATCGCCGCCGCCGGACTGCTGGCGCGCCGCCCCTCCCCTTCGGGTGCCGCGGGCGCGGGGTGGGCGGCAGTGACCGGTGTGGGGGTGTGCTCGGTGGCGGACGTCATGCTCCCGCTGCGCTGTGCACCGTCGATGGAGCAGGGCTGCCCGCAGGGCAACGTCGGGCACCCTCTCACCAGCGGATCAGTCCACTCCGCCCTGTTCACCTCCATGGCACTGCTCATCGTCGCCTCGCGACGCGGAGCCCCTCGGCTGGGGCTGGTGCGGCGGTGGGGGCCGTGGCTGCTCCCTGTTTCCATGGCTGCGGCGATCGCCACCGTCGGCCCGTTCCTGGGCCATCCCAGTGGCCAGGGGATCGCCCAGCGCATCCACCTGGCCACGGCCGAGCCTGGTTCGCCCTGCTGCCCGTCGAGCTGACGCGAGGTTGCCGGGGTGGGTGAGCGGGCCACCGCTACAACGAGCACCTCATGTCCCTGGTCGACAAGCGAGACTTGTCACCTTCGCGCTCGGCACCGCGACGGGCGGCTGGACTCTGGAGCTGACCGGCTGGAGCCCGGGCGTCTCCGTGTTGCTGCCGCTCGGCCTCATCGCGGCGATCACGCTGTTGTGGAAGTTCGGCGCGAACCCGGTGCTGTCCTTCTGGCTCGCCTACATCCTGACCCGCCCGCTGGGCGCGAACATCGGCGACTGGCTCGCCTCCCTCAACGTCTCCCAGAACCCGGGCGACCCGACCGGTCTCGCGCAGGGGCACGTTCACCACCAGCCTGGTCTTCCTCGGCCTGATCCTGGCGGCGGTGGTCTACCTGACGGTGACGCGCTCGGACGTGACCGAGACTCACGAGGCGACCCACGCCGCACCGGCCACCAGCAACCCGCGCAGGGAGCGCACCGCGCTGGCCGGCGTCGGACTGCCGGCCGTCGCCACCGCGGGCCTGCTGGTCTGGGCGCACGGCCAGCCGCACGTCGGCCCGGCGGCGGAGGAAGACGACACCTCCGCCGTCCAGATGGCTCCCGGCCGGCCAGGCGGTGAAGAAGTTCCCGCCCGCCGAGGTCGCCGCGCTGAAGACCGTCGCCTCCACCTCGCTCAGGGACGCACGCTCGGGGAACGCGACCGGCACGCACGCGGCCGCCCGGTCGCTGCGTGACCTGTGGGACGCCGACCAGGCCTCGCTGCAGCCGCTGGGCCAGACCGGCTGGACCTCCATCGACGCCCAGCCGGACAAGGTGCTCAAGACGTTCGGCATGGATCACTCGAACCCGCCGATGTCGCCCGCGCGGCAGGAGAAGGAACGGAACGCCCTCCTGACGGACATGGGCTGACAGATCGTACGGCGCCTGGCCGGCCCACCCGGCCGACGGGCTCGGTGTGCCGGGGCGGCGCGGAGAACCGCGCTTCCTCGGCACACGCCGGCGATCCGCGAACACCGCAATGCGGCGGGGCCGCCTGCGGCGGCCCGGGCATGTCCGCAGACTCGCGTGGGGGGTCGCTGACCGGATGGCGTCGGCCGAATGAGTGCAGAACCCTACTGCGCGAACGAGCGCGGGCCGGTCAACTCTTCGTCCCGGCCCCATCGCCCCAGCCGCAGGGCTCGAGGCGGTAGCCATGTCCTCGGAGCGTGGCGATGTGCGGCAACCGGCAAGGGCGGCCGGACTCCTCGGCGGCCTGGGTGAGACGTCGGCGCAGGCCGGCCATGGTGACGTCCAGGGTCTTGGTGGGGCCGAACCAGTTCTCGTCCCACACCTGTGCCATCAGCGTTTCTCGCGAGACGGCGGTGCCGCGGTTCCGGGCGAGCAGGGCGAGGAGGTCGAATTCCTTCGGCCGCAAGGAGATCTCCGTGTCGTGGAGGGTGCAGCGGCGTGCCGTGGTGTCGATGACCAGGTCGCCGAGCCGTAGTGGGGGCTGCGGCTGCGATGTGAGGGTCTGGCGGCGCAAGTGGGCGCGGAGGCGGGCCAGCAGGACGGTGAGGCTGAAGGGCTTGACCAGGTAGTCGTCGGCGCCTGCGTCCAGGCCGGCGATGACGTCGATGTCGTCGGTACGGGCGGTGAGGATCACGATCAGCAGGTCGGGGAAGCGGGCGCGCAGGGTGCGGGCGAGGTCCAGTCCGTCGAGGTCGGGCAGGCCGAGGTCCAGGAGAACGGCGTCGTAGGCGGTGCGTTCCGTCTCCGTCAGGGCCGAGGCGCCGGTGCGGCTCCAGGCGGGGGCGTAGCCGTTGACGCGCAGGCCGGTTTCCAGGTGGCGTCCGATGGTGTCGTCGTCCTCGACGACCAGGATGTGCAGGCGGCTGCGTTCCGGTGCGGCAGGCGTGCCCATGGCAACAGAGTAGACAGGTCGCTCCCCTGCAGGCCCCTGCAGGCGGGCTCACAGGTCGCGGAGCTCCTCCACCGCAGGGCGCCGGGCACCGCGGATGCCGTTCAGGGCCGCGGCCAGTACGGCGATCAAGGCGGCCAGTCCGGTCAGGGTCAGGTAGACGCCGGGCACCGCCAGGGCGGCGGGCGGCGGGTCGAACACGCCGGTGAGTACCTTGACCAGCATCTCCGACAGCGCCCACCCGATGACGGCACCCCCGGCCAGGCCGCCTGCGGCCAGCAGGAGGGCCTCGGTGAGGACCATGCCGCGCAGCTGGCGTGTGCGTGCGCCGAGGACGGTGGCGATGGCGAAGGTCCGGCGGCGTTCGGCGAGACCGAGGGCGAGGACCAGTCCCCCGGCTCCGGCGGCCAGCAGGACCGCGAAGGCAAGCTCGATGCGGGTGAGTCCGGCCAGGTCGACGGAGGTCAGGCTGGTGCCGACGGTGCCGCGGGTCTGAGTGAGGTCGCTGACGGTGGCGCTGGTGCCGAGCTGCGACCGCAGGCGCGTGGCGATCTGCTTCTGGTGGGTGCCGCCGGTGTCGAGGAGGAAGGCGCCGACCGCGTCGGTGCCGGTCGCCTTGGCGATGTAGGAGGCGTTGGCGACGAAGAAGCTGTCCTTCGGTGCCGTGGGGAACTCCTTGGCGATGCCCGCGTAGTGGAAGGGGACCGTGCGCAGGGTCTTGGTGCGGGCGTCCTGGATGCGCAGGTTGACGGTGTCGCCGGGGGAGAGCTGGAAGTCGTTGACGGTCTCGACGCTGACCAGCAGGTTGTCGGGCCGTTCGGCGAGGCGCCGCATGAGTTGCCGGGCCGTGCCGCCGGCGAAGTAGGCGTCCTGGAGGGAGGTGGCGCGGGCGATGGTGCCCGGGCGGACGCCATAGAGGTCCTGGAGATCGGAGCCGACATAGGCGAAGCGGTGCTGGAGGGGTTCGACGTGCCGTACGCCGGAGATCTTCAGGGCGGATCCGGCGCCGGGTGGGACACGGGCACCGGGTGGTTCGGTGACGGTGACGTCGGCGCCGTTGGTCAGGCGGGCGTCGACCTCGGCCTGCTGGCGGTATGTGGCGTTGAAGACGGCGGTGGAGAGCGCGAAGGACACGGCGAGGGCGAGCAGCACGACCGAACGGGCCAGCGGGCGGCGGCGCCGGGAGAGAGTGGCGGCAGTGGTGCCGGCGAGGGTCGCGGTCAGCGGGCGGCCCAGCCGGGCCAGAGCGGGACGGCCGTGGGTGAGGGCGAGGAGGGTGAGCCGCCACAGCAGCAGCGCGGCGCCGACCCACAGCAGGGCAGGGCCGAGGAAGGCCCAGTACGACACGGAGATGCTGGGCACGCCTTCCGGGGCGAGGACCAACGCGTACTGGTTGCCGGAGGAAGCGCGGAAGACCAGCCAGGAGCCGATCAGGAGGGCGAAGTCCAGGCCGTACCGCATCCACCACGGGTTCCGGGTGCTGCGGGAGCCGGACTCCTTGCGGGTTTCCGCGACGGTCACCGTGTGCAGGTCACGCAGGGCCGGGACGAGGACGGCTCCCGCGGCGACGGCGGCGCCGAGGACGAATGCGGTGCCGTACCAGGCGGCCCAGGTGCCCGCGCCCGCTCCGAAGGAGGCGGCACCGAAGGCGAAGCGGCCGGTCAGTGCGGCGACGCCCAGTCCGGCCAGGCCACCGGCGAGACCGATCAGCGCCGCTTCCAACCCGGCGAGGGCGGTGATCTGGCGGGGGCGCAGGCCGCGCAGCCGTAGCAGGCCCTGCTCCTGCCGGCGCCGCTCGCCGCCGGCGGAGGCGACCGCGGCGGTCAGGGCGGCGGCCAGGACCGCGCCGGGCACGCCGAGGAAGAGGAAGAGGATCTGGGCGTACAGGGCGTCCTGGCGGGCGGAGTCGAGGGCGGCGCCGACGTTGTTGCCGACCAGTGCGGCGCCCGCGGAGCGGGCCTCCAGGTTGTGGGCCGCGCGGGTGACCGCGGTGAAGGCGGCGGCTGGGTCGGAGGGCAGGCGGGAGTCGTCGCGGGCCACGTGGATCTGGGTCGTGACCGCAGAGGCACCCCGGGTCAGCGTGGCGAACCTGGCGGCGGGCAGCAGGACGACGTTGTCCGGAGGCGCGGTCGGCTGGGACTGGCTGGGTGCGCCGACGGTCTGGAAGAGGGAGTCGGCCTGGGGCAGGTCGACGACGCCGTCCACCTTCACCTGCCGTAGTCCGATGCCGGGGAACTGGACGCCGATGGTGTCGCCGGGGGCGGCGTGCAGGTTGGAGGCGGTCTGCTGGGCCAGCAGGACGCCGCTCGGGGAGCCCGACAGGGTGCGGATCGCGTCGGGGAAGAGGGCGCGGTAGCCGTTGGGCACGCCGAGGGCCATACCGGGACCGGTGGTCTGGGTGCTGCCCTGGACGCGGGCGGAGAAGCCGGTGGTGTGGGCGAAGCCGACGGGCAGGGCGGCGCGGGTTCCCGGCGCCTCGCGGACCAGGGACATCACCGCGCCGGGGTCGGCACCAGGCTGTGCCTGGACCTGCCAGTCGACGGCGACGGAACGCACGGCACGCTGGGTCATGGTCGCCTTCGACGCCGTGAGGAATGAGCCCAGCGCGGCGACCAGGGCGACCGCGAGGGCGATCCCGGCCAGGGCGGCCAGCAGACGTCCGGTGCGGTGGCGGGCCAGGCCGGCCGTCCACGAGCCGATCACGGCACCTCCTCGGGTGCGAGCAGCCGGCCGTCGCGCATGGCGCGCCGGGTGGTGAGGCGGGCGGCGACGGCGGGATCGTGGGTGGTGACGACGAGGGCCGCGCCGGTGTGGTCGGCGGCGGTGAGGAGGGCGTCGAGGACCCGGCCGCCGGTGGCGTGGTCGAGGCGGCCGGTGGGCTCGTCGGCGAGGATCAGGCGCGGGGACTGGGCCAGCACCCGGGCGACGGCCACCCGCTGGGCCTGGCCACCGGAGATCTCCTCGGGCAGCCGGTCTGCCAGGTCGGCCGCGTCGACCAGCGTGAGCGCAGCGAGGGCGGCCTGCTGGGCCTCGCTTTCCGGGCGGTCGGCGAGGACCAGCGGGAGAGCGGTGTTCTCGACCACGTTCAGGGCCGGGATCAGGCTGTCGCCCTGGAAGACCAGGCCGATGTCGTACGGCCCCAGAAAGGCGGCCCGCCGCACGGTGCCGCTGGTGGGCTGTTCAAGCCCGGCCAGCAGGTGCAGCAGCGAACTCTTGCCCGACCCGGAGGGACCGACGACGGCGAGCCGATCGCCGGACCCGATCTCGAGGTCGGCGCCGTGTACGGCCACGACCGCCTGTGTGCCCCGGCCGAAGGTGAGAGCCGCGTCAGTGCAGGTCACGAGCACTTCATCCGGTGGCATCGGGCACCTCCTGCGACGCGGGACGGGCAGTCCGGGCCGAGGCGTCGGTGGCCCTGCCGTCCTCCAGTGCGATCACCCGGTCCGCGCTCCGGACGACTTCCGCGCTGTGCGTCACGATCAGCACCGCGCACCCCTGTGCGGCCCGCTCCCGCAGCATCGCGAGGACCGCCCGCTCGGTCTCTCCGTCGAGTTCGCCGGTCGGCTCGTCGGCGAGCAGGACAGCGGGCGCGTTGGCCAGCGCCACGGCCAGCCCGGCCCGGGCCAGCTCGCCACCGGACAGCTGACGGGGCAGCGCGTGCGCCCGTTCGCCGAGGCCCACCTGGGTCAGCAGCTCCCTGGCCGAGGTGACGGGTTTGCGGGCCGCGGCGCGCTGCGGCAGGCGGACGTTGTCCCGCACGCTCAAGTGGGACAGGAGATTGCGGGTCTGCAGCAGCACGCCGATGTGCCGGGCGCGCAGCCGGGCACGCTCGGTCTCGGGCCGGTGGCTGATCCGTACGCCGTCCACGCGGACCTCGCCGCCCGAGGGCTCGTCGAGCCCGGCCAGGCACGCCAGCAGGGTCGACTTGCCGGATCCCGACGGTCCCACGACCGCCACCGTCTCGCCCCGCCCGACCTGCAGCGACACCCCGCGCAGCGCGAGCGTCTCCTCCTCGCCGGCGCGATAGAAGCGGTACAGCTCACGGGCAGCCAGCACCGGCTCGGACGCCATGGTGCTCACCGCCAGGCGAAGGAGTCGCTGATGATGCGCCACGGGTCGACGTTGTCGGCGTTGACGGGGCCGGACAGGGTCAGATCCACCTCGTGGCCCGACTTGTAGAAGGCGTACCGCTCGAACCCGTCGCGCACCACCTTGCCGGTGACCGGGTCCTTCGCCGAGTCGCCCTGATAGGTCAGCCGGACGACACGGCCGGCGTGCCGGGACACCTCCGACACCTTCGGCGCGGCGAACTTCGGCACCTGGGAGCGCAGCTTGGGGACAACCGTCTTGGTGACCGAGCCGACCGTGGGCGCGGCGGACGCCGGGACGGCCGTGATCCTCACGGTGTTCAACTTGTCGGTGAACACCGTGCTGCCGCCCTGCTCGGTACGGGCCCAGCCCTCGGGCACCTTCACCGTGAAACCGGTGAAGGACCCGCCTGTCGGCCGGTAGGCGACGTACACCTGGTTGTCGGGGATGTCGCCGGGCGGGTTGGACTCGGTGGGAGCGGGTGCCGGGTTGTTCTGCCCGTTTCCGGCGCGTGCCGAGGAAGCCGGCGGTGATGACGTCGTCGAGCCGGAACCGGAGTGCGAGCCGGAACCGGAACAGCCCGCGGTCACCGCCGCGACGAGCACCAGCCCGACTGCCGCGGACGTCCGTGCGTGTGCTGCCATCACCACTGCCCTCCAAGGAATCCCCCGGACCGGACCGTCATGGCACCCACGCTAGGAAGCGGCCGGTTAACGCCCTGCTCGCCGAGGGTTAGACGACGGCAAAAGCGTGCGCCTCGCCCCGCGCGCCCGGCCGAGCCGCCGCATGATGAGGGCATGAGACAGCGCGTGGTGCGAGTCGCCCTCACCGCCGCGTTGGTCGCCGTGGTCCTGCTCGCCGTCCCCCTGGCCCTGGCCATCAGGTCGTCCCTGTACGCCGGGCAGCGGGACACCCTGGAACGCGCGGCCCTCGCCGCGGCCGTACGGGTGAGCCCGGACTATGCGACCGGTGATCCGGTGGAACTGCCCAGGGCGCCGGCAGGGGGGCATCTGGGCCTGTACGACCCGCAGCAGGCCAGACGTGCGGGCAGCGGCCCCCGGACGGCGGACGCGCCGGTCCACCGAGCCTTCGACGGAGAGGTGGTCCGGGGGCGGTCGGGCGGCGACCTGGTCGCCGCCGTACCGGTCTCCCACGCCGAGCGGGTGATCGGCGTGGTCCGCGCGTCATCCCCCGCCGACGCCGTACGCGATCGGGTCCTGACCGCGTGGGCAGTGCTACTGAGCGTGACCGTGGTCGCGCTGACCATCGCGGTGCTGGTCGCCCGTCGGCAGGCTCGGGCGCTGGCCGCCCCGTTGGAGGACCTCTCCCGACACTGCCGGGCCGTCGCCGACGGGGACCTGAATGCGCGGGCGGCCCCCAGCGACATCGCCGAGATCGATCAGGTGGCCCGCACGCACAACACCATGCTGCACAGCCTGTCCGAACTCCTCCGCCGGGAACGGGATTTCGCCGCCAACGCCTCGCACCAGTTGCGCACTCCGCTCACCGGCCTGCAACTCGCCCTGGAATCGGGTCTCGCCCAGGACGACGACGCCCGTCTGCGCCCCGTGCTGACCGAGGCACTGGCCACCGCCCATCGCCTCCACCACACCGTGGAGGAAGTGCTGCGCCTGTCCCGCTCCCCGGACCGGCCCCGCCCGGCCACCAGGGACATCGCGGTGGCACACCTCCTTCAGGAGACGCGGGAGCACTGGCACGGCCTGTTCGCCGCCGACGGCAGACGCCTGGAGTGCGGCACACAGGACGCACCCGCGGACGTCCTGGTCCCCAACGGCCCCGTTTCAGAGGTGCTCGGCGTCCTGCTGGACAATGCACGGGTGCACGGACGCGGAACCGTGCGACTGGTGGTGCGGGACCTGAACGACGCCCTCGCCTTCGACGTGAGCGACGAGGGAGCCGCGGAGGGCGAGCCGGCGCAGCTGTTCGACCGCGGACACACCGGCGGCGGCCACGGGACGGGCATCGGCCTCGCCCTCGCTTCCGAACTGGCCCACTCCATCGGCGGCCGGCTCTCCCTCACCAGAAGGGCTCCGGCCACGTTCACCCTCCTCGTCCCGGTCCGCGGGGCCGGCTCCGAAGGCAACGCACCGGCCTGCGGATGAACGCCTCTCTCCGACTGCTCGGCTCCGGGGTGTGGCTCGTTCGCTGCCTTGTGCCGAGCCGGTCCGATGGGCCCGGACCCACGACGGCCACCCCGCACAGACGGTGGACCTGCGACACCGCCGGGCTTGACAGTCCCGCAGCCGTGCCCTCGCCGGAGCGGGGCCTTCCCGACGGGCGCACGACTCCCGATGCGCCAGGCGCACCGTCGCCGACGTGGCCGCGGTCGCCGACCCCGACACCGGGGTGGCGGTCTACGACACGTACAACAACTGCGGCGGCGGAATGCTGTGCGACACCGAGCTGCAACTCGGCCTCACCCAGGGTGCCGACGGCGGGTGGGTCGAGGTCGGCGGCACCAGCGTCTCCTCGCCGATCATCGCGAGCGTCTACGCAGATACGACGGACCGACCAGCCTCGGCAGGCCCCACGCCACTGGCGCCTTCTGACGGAGGCGCCCTCTGGCCGACAGGGCCTGGGCCCGCATCGCACTACTGCGGCGCGCGCCCAGCCCTTGTCTCGTCTCAGTCCCCCAGCCGATCGAATCGACCCGTTCCATGCCGTGCCCGGCCGACCGGCCTGATGCGCATCCGTCCGCACCGGCATCGCCATGGGCCGGGCAGGCTCCAGCCTGGCCCTGGAGACCGCCGACGCGGTGATCGTCCGCGACGAACTGGCCACTGTCCTCGCGTGGTGGCCCTCTCCCGCCGGGCTCGCCGCCTGGTCGTGCAGAACCTGGTCGGTCGGGCAGCGTGCCGTCGTCGGGCATTCCGGCCCGAAGCCACGCCCCCACCACCTCGGCGTCGGCTTCCGTCACCAACGGGCCGAGGCGTACGGCGACACCACTCGGCCTGCGGTCGGCCCCGCACGGCTGAACGGCGGCGTGCAGCCCGCGGCGCCTGCGGCAGTGCAGCACCCTCGCGAGGCAACCGGTGGAGACCATCACCCCCTGCGGGCACTCCCGGACCGCACGGCGCAGGGCGTCCATCACCCGCCCCCTCGCGGCGGCACGGCATGAGCCGCAGACCACGAGGGTGAAAGGGCGGCTCTGACGGCCGCCTGCGGTATCGCTCATCTCTGAGTCTCCTCCGTGTGGGTGAAAGGGATCCCCCGTTTGCCGCTGCCGCGCCCCAATAAGCCATGGCCATCGGCAAGTTGAAGCTCTGGCGATTTGACAGCACTCGGCCACACCTCCAGCCTATGCTTATGACATCCATTTTCAATAGAGGGGACGGCTAGCCATGCGCGTTGCCTTCGTCGGCAAGGGCGGCAGCGGCAAGACGACCCTGTCGGCCCTCTTCGCCCGTCACCTGGCGCACTCGGGAGCGCCGGTCGTCGCGATCGACGGCGACATCAACCAGCACCTGGCGTACGCCCTCGGCCTCGACGAGGACGAGATCTTCGCCGCGCCGCCGCTCAGCGCCCGCACCGGTGAGATCAAGGAGTACCTGCGGGGCACGAATCCGCGGATCCCCTCCATCGAAGCCATGGTGAAGACGACCCCGCCCGGACGCGGGTCCCGGCTGCTGCGGCTGCTCGGCGACGACGAGGTGCACAGCCACCACGTCCAGGAGGTGGGCGGCGTACCGCTCATGGTCACCGGCGCCTTCACGGAGAGCGACCTGGGAGTGGCCTGCTACCACTCCAAGCTGGGCGCGGTCGAGTTGTACCTCAACCACCTCGTGGACGGACCCGGCGAGTACGTCGTCGTCGACATGACCGCCGGGGCCGACGCCTTCGCCTCCGGCCTGTTCACCCGCTTCGACATGACGTTCCTGGTCGTCGAGCCGACCCGCAAGAGCGTCTCGGTGTACCGCCAGTACCGCAGCCATGCGGCCGAGTTCGGCGTCCAGGTCGCCGTCGTCGGCAACAAGGTCACCGGCGAGGACGACCTGCTCTTCCTCAAGGAGCACGTCGGCGACGATCTGCTCGCGCACTGCGCACAGTCCTCCTATGTACGCGCCCAGGAACAGGGCTGCGGCCGCGGCGAGTTGGAGCCGCACAACACCCGGACCCTGGACCTGCTGCGCGCGGCGGTGGACGCCCGCCCCAAGGACTGGGCGGCCTTCCAGAAGCACGCCGTGGATTTCCACCTGCGCAACGCCGCCGCCTGGGCCAACGAAGCCACCGGCCAGGACCTCGCCACCCAGGTGGACCCGGACTTCCGGCACGGCCCCACGGCACTGACCGCCGCCGTCTGACACTCCCTCAAGAACAGAACCACAGAACAGGACAGCCCTTCATGTCACTCGACGTCTCCCCGCAGCTGCTCGCCGAAGCCGAGAACGGCGAGGTGCGGGAGCAGGACTTCATGGAAACCGTCCGCACCTCCCTGCCGTACGCCTACGACCTCATCGCCCGCCTCGCCGAGGAACTGCGGTCCGGCACGGCGGAGTTCGCCGACAACCAGACCCCGCCGCCCTCCAAGAAGGAGCGCGGGCAGCTCCTGCGCGCCCTGTCCAGTGACGCGATCCGGGGCAGCCTGGAACGCCATTTCGGGATCGCCCTGGCCTTCCAGAACTGCCACCGCGTCGCCGCCTTCCACCCCGAGGCACGCGGCGGCGAGACCTACACCCGCTTCACCTCCCTGCGGGCACAGATCCTCAACCAGTCACCGGAGTTCCGCGACTGCTGAACCACCGCCGGTCGCGACCGCCGACTGCCGAAGGCGGCGTTCGGCAGCAAGGCAGGCCACTTCGCCCCCTCGGCGGCCGTCGCCCACCAGGACACCCGGTCCTCGTGAGCGACGGCCGCCCACGCTCGTCCCGGCGGCATCCGCCACACCCCCTACCTGCGCAGCTGCCGAGCAGTCGTACCCACGGTCAAAAGATGGCAACGGTTTTCATCTATCATTGATCTGAAAATCATTTCCATCTAGCGTCGAAGGTGTCGCCACACGGTCGGCGCGTGTCCGCCGCGCGCCCGGCATCGTCCGAAGGAGCCCCCGCATGTCCACCGCCCCCGCCTCCCGTTCCGCCCGGCCGAGCGCGAGGACCGCACTGGTCACCGCGACGGCCGCCCTGACGGCCGTGACGGCGACCGCCTGCTCGACCTCCTCCTCGCACACCACCGACACCGCCGCGACCGGAAGCGGCAGCGGGTCGGGCAGGACGATCCAGGTGGTGGCGGCCGAGAACTTCTGGGGCAGCATCGCCTCCCAGCTCGGCGGCAGCCACGTGAAGGTGACCAGCATCATCAACAACCCTGACGCCGACCCGCACGACTACGAGCCGACCGCCGCCGACGCCCGTACCGTGGCCGGCGCCCAGTACACGATCGTCAACGGCATCGGCTACGACGCCTGGACGGACAAGCTGCTGGCCGCCAACCCGGGCAGCGGGCGCACCCAGCTCAAGATCGGCGACTTGGTCGGCATCAAGCCGGGCGGCAACCCGCACCGCTGGTACTCCCCGGACAACGTCCACCAGGTCATCGAGAAGATCACCGCGGACTACAAGAAGATCGACCCGGCCGACGCGGCCTACTTCGACCAGCAGAAGACGGCCTTCGAGACCAAGACGCTCGGCGATTACAACAAGCTCGTCGCCGGCATCAAGGCGAAGTACGCGGGCACGCCGATCGGTGCTTCCGAGTCCATCGTCACGCCGCTCGCCGAGGGCCTGGGGCTGAAGATGCTCACCCCGGAGACGTTCCTGGACGCCATGAGCGAGGGCTCCGACCCCACGGCCAAGGACAAGGCCACCATCGACCAGCAGATCAAGAACAAGAAGATCAAGATATACGTCTACAACTCCCAGAACTCCACACCGGACGTGCAGGCGCAGGTCAAGGAGGCCAAGGCGCAGGGCATCCCGGTCGCCACCGTCACCGAGACCCTCACCCCCGCCGGGGCCACCTTCCAGCAGTGGCAGACCACCCAGCTGCGGGGCCTCGAGCAGGCCCTGGCCAAGGCCACCGGGAAGTGAGTTGAAGCCATGAACCCGATAGCGAAGGCCCGCGAAGCCGTCATACACACCAGCGGCCACGCCGTCCCCGGCCGCCGAAGCGGGGGTCACGACACGGCCACAGGAGCGGGAAGCGACCCGGTGGTCGCCCTGCGCGGGGCCGCCGTGCGGGTCGGCGGCCGGACGCTGTGGTCGGGAGTGGACCTTCGCATCGGGGCCGGCGAGTTCACCGCCGTGCTCGGCCCCAACGGAGTCGGCAAGTCCACCATGATCAAGGCCCTGCTGGGTGCCCTGCCCGCGGCGGCCGGCGAGGTCCGGGTGCTCGGCGCCCGGCCCGGGCAGGCCAACTACCGCATCGGCTACCTGCCGCAGCGGCGCAGCTTCGACGCCGATCTGCGCATTCGCGGTGTCGATGTGGTGCGCATGGGCCTGGACGGTGACCGGTGGGGGGTGCCGCTGCCGTTCCCGAGCGCGCGTCGGCGGGCCGCCCGTGCGCGGGTGGACGAGGTGATCGAGCTGGTCGGGGCGTCGGCGTACGCGCACCGGCCCATCGGGCAGTGTTCCGGCGGCGAGCAGCAGCGGCTGCTGATCGCCCAGGCACTGGTCCGCAGGCCCGAACTGCTCCTGCTCGACGAGCCGTTGGACAGCCTCGACCTGTCGAACCAGAGTGCCGTCGCGGCGCTGATCGGGCGCATCTGCCATCACGAGGGTGTCTCGGTGGTCATGGTCGCCCATGACGTGAACCCGATACTCCACCACCTGGACCGGGTGGTGTACCTGGCCGAGGGCGGCGCCGCCGCCGGCACACCGACCGAGGTCATCACCTCCGGGACGCTGACCCGGCTGTACGGCACACCGGTCGAGGTGCTGCAGACCTCGGACGGGCGGCTGGTCGTCGTGGGCCAGCCGGAGGCACCGGCCGTGCACAGCGACCGGCACGACACCCCGGGGAGCGGTCATGCCGCTGGCTGAGACAGGGGTACCAACCTGGTCGTGGAACCTCCTGACCGACTTCCAGGACATGTGGTCCTACCCCTTCATGGTCAACGCGTTCCGCGCCGGCGCGGTCGTGGCCGTGGTCTCGGCGGTCGTGGGGTGGTTCGTGGTGCTGCGGCGGCAGACGTTCGCCGCGCACACCGTCTCCGCCGTCGCGTTCCCCGGCGCCGCCGGGGCGCTCCTGCTCGGGTTCAGCGCGGTCTACGGCTACTTCACGCTGTGTGTGGCCGCCGCGCTGGTCATCGCGGCCCTGCGGGGCGGCGGTGAGCACGAGGAGTCGGCGCTGACCGGGACCGTGCAGGCGTTCCTGCTCGCGTCCGGGTTCCTGTTCACCGCCCTGTACAGAGGACTGCTGGAGGGGCCGCAGACCATCCTCTTCGGCACCTTCCTGGGAATCACCTCCTCCCAGGTGACCGTGCTGACGGTGGTCGGTGCGGTGGTGCTCGCGGTGCTGGCGCTGATCGGACGGCCGCTGCTGTTCGCGTCCGTCGACCCGCAGGTGGCCGGCGGGCGCGGAGTGCCGGTCCGCGCCCTGTCGGTGGTCTTCCTCGTCCTGCTCGGTGCGGCCACCGCCGAGGCGAGCCAGATCACCGGGACCCTCCTGGTCTTCGCCCTCATGGTGATTCCGGCCGCCACCGCGCAAGTCCTCACCGCCCGCCCGGCGTTGAGCCTGGCCCTGGCCGTCCTGCTGGCCTTCGCCGCGACCTGGCTGGGGCTGACCGCCGCCTACTACTGGCCCTACCCTCTGGGCTTCTTCGTGACGACCATCGCCTTCGCCGGATACCTGCTCGCGCTGGGCCGGCGCTCGCTGCGCGAGGTACTGGCTCGCATCCGGGCCGGGGCCACGCCCGCTGCCAAGGAGGTGGTCGCATGACCGTCCTGCTCGCCGCGTCCCCGCTGTCCCACCCGTTCTTCCTGCACGCCTTTCTCGCCGGTACCGCCATCGCCGCGGCCTGCGGGCTGGTCGGCTACTTCCTGGTGCTGCGGGCCCAGGTCTTCACCGGCGACGCGCTCAGCCACGTCGCCTTCACCGGCGCGATGGCCGCCCTCGCCTTCGGCGCCGACCTTCGCCTCGGGCTGTTCGCCGCCACCATCGCCATGGCGCTGCTCTTCGGCACCCTCGGCCGCAAGGCGCGGCCCGACGACGTGGTCATCGGGAGCGTCTTCTCCTGGATCCTGGGCCTGGGCGCGTTCTTCATCACGCTCTACACGACCTCGCGCAGCACCACGAACGGCACCGCCGGGGTGAGTGTGCTGTTCGGCTCCGTCTTCGGCATCTCCTCCAGCAGCGCGGCCGTCGCCGCCCTGGTGGCAGCCGGGGCCGGCCTGCTGGTAATCGTCATCGCCCGACCGCTGCTGTTCGCCACGCTCGACGAGGCCGTGGCCGCAGCCCGTGGTGTACCGGTCCGGCTGCTCGGCTACGGCTTCCTCGCCCTGGCCGGGATCAGCGCCGCCGAGGCCACCCAGGCGGTCGGTTCCCTGCTCCTGCTCGGCCTGCTCGCCGCCCCGGCGGGCGCCGCGATCCGCCTCACCGATCGGCCCTACCGTGCGCTCGCCCTCTCCGCAGGGCTGGCGGTCCTGGAGATGTGGGCGGGGCTGTTCGCCTCGTACGCGGTGCCGAAGATGCCGCCGAGCTTCGCCATCCTGGCCGCCGCCACGGCCGTGTACACCGCCACCTTCCTGATACGACGCCCGGTCCCCGGTCCTCGTACGCGAACCGCCGTCCCCACCGGCACATGAGCGAAGGCACCCGATGGCACCCGACCGCCGGCGCACCCGCACCCCCTCGCACGACGTCACGCTGATCGGCCGCCTCACCCAGCAACGCACCATCGTGGTCGAGGCGCTCATCCGGGCCGACGGCTTCGTCGGCGCCCAAGCCCTCCACAAGCAGCTCGCTGCCGCCGGCTCACCGGTCGGCCTCTCCACGGTCTACCGCACGCTGGCCGGCCTGGCCGGCGTCGGCCGGGCCGACATGGTGCGCGACACCAGCGGTGAACGCCTCTTCCGCTACCGCCCCGGCCCCGAACACCGCCACTACCTCATCTGCACCGAATGCGGCCTGAGCCGACCCGTCGACTCCGGCCCGGTGGAGGAATGGGCCGACACCATCGCGCAGACCTCCGGGTTCGCGAACGTCCGGCACACGGTGGAGTTGTCCGGGGTGTGCCCGGACTGCGGCCGACGGCCGGCGGCGGACGAGCGCCGGTGAACTCCGACGCCACTCCCTTTCCGGAGTGGTCACCGTCAAGGGCAGCAGTCGCACCCCGGAGCACAGCCGCCGGCATCCGCCTCCCGCCCGGACCCGCCCGGTGCAACGGCCGCCGGCACCGCACAACACCCCTCCCCACGCCACGCGTCGCGCCCCCTCCTTCGCCGCGACCGCGGCGATGACGAGAGCCGCGAGCGGATCCGCCAGCGCGATGATCCGCAACGCGGTCTTCTCCCAGGCCTCGGAGCCGCGGCCGAAGCCGATCAGCACGGCGGACGAAGCCAGGGTCCCGGCCGTGAGGGCGACGGCCGCCTCGACGGCTTTGTAGGTGATGGTCGCGGCGACCAGCAGCCGTATCCGCCGGGCAAGCGCGCCGCGCCAGGCCGGGTCGGGGCCGAGGAGATGGGTGTCTCTGCGCTCACGGTCAGCAGCACCCCTTGTCGTCGGCATCGGCGCACCTCCGGTCAACCTCAACGGCGACCACGGCGGTGCGCATGCGCGAGACGCCCAGCGCGTCGGATCCAGAGAAACATGAACTAGGGCTACTTAGTAATGGTGTTCATTTTCATGTAGCCTGTACCCTGCCATCCCAACCAGGAGGATTCCCATGGCCGTTCCCAAGCGGAAGATGTCCCGCAGCAACACCCGCCACCGCCGCGCCCAGTGGAAGGCGACCACGCCGGCGCTCGTGCCGGTCATCGTCGACGGGGTGTCATACCTGGTACCACAGCGGCTGGTGAAGGCGTACGAGCGCGGTCTGCTGCGACCCGAAGGCTGAACGATGATGCCGTCCGGCCCCTCCGGCCGACTGCCCGTCACCGTCCTGTCGGGATTCCTCGGCGCGGGCAAGACCACCCTCCTCAACCACGTCCTCGGCAACCGCGAGGGACTGCGCGTCGCGGTCATCGTCAACGACATGAGCGAGGTCAACGTCGACGCCGCCCTGGTGCGGGGCGGCGAGGCGGCCCTGTCGCGCACCGAGGAACGCCTGGTCGAGATGACCAACGGCTGTATCTGCTGCACCCTGCGCGACGACCTGCTTCAGGAGGTCGACCGGCTGGCCCGCGAGGACCGCTTCGACTACCTGCTCATCGAGTCGTCCGGCATCTCCGAACCCATGCCGGTCGCCGCGACCTTCGCCTTCGCCCGCGACGACGGGGCCACCCTCGGCGACCTCGCCCGCCTGGACACCATGGTCACGGTCGTGGACGCCGCCAACTTCCTGCCCGAACTGGCAAGTGGCGACGAGTTGGTGGAGCGCGGCCTGGACCAGTACGAGGACGACGAACGCACCGTCAGCGACCTGCTGATGGACCAGATCGAGTTCGCCGACGTCATCGTGCTCAACAAGCTCGACCTCGTCGGCGATGAGTCGGCCGACCGGCTGCGGGCGACACTCACCCGCCTCAACCCCGCCGCACGCCTTGTCCCGGCGGTCCACGGTCGCGTGAAGATCGGCGACGTACTGGGCACCAGCCTGTTCGACCTGGAACGCGCCCAACAGGCCCCCGGCTGGGTGAGGGAACTCAACGGCGATCACGTACCCGAGACGGAGGAGTACGGCATCTCCTCGACCGTCTTCCGCTCCGAACTGCCCTTCCATCCGGGCAGGTTGTGGACCTTCGTGACCGAGGAACTCGACAGCGGCGCGTACGGACAGATCCTGCGCTCCAAGGGCTTCTTCACCCTCGCCAGCCGCCCGCACGTGACGGGCCTGTGGTCACAGGCCGGCTCCGTCGCACGCTTCGAGCCGTCCGCCGCACGCGACACCGAGAGCCCCGAGTGCCAGGAACTGGTCTTCATCGGCACGCACCTGCACGCGGACGCACTGCACGCGGCGCTGACCGACTGCCTCATGTCCGACGGCGAGAGCCTGCCGCCCACGGACCCGTTTCCCGCCTGGGACACCTACGGCATCGACGACACCTGCGAGCACGAGCATCCCGAACTCGTGGCGGGCCCCTGAGGACCCCGGGCCGGGCGGCGAACACGGCCACGGCGCCGCCCGGCCCGGTATGGACACCGAGAGCTCCGGATAAATGCGTTGGGCTGACCGGCCCCCGCTGATAGCGTCGGGGCGGCCGTGAGAGAACGCGAGGAGGTGAGACCCATGAAGGCTGTATCCATGTGGGTGCTCCCCCATGTCGTCACGGTGGGCGATTGACGTAGGTGTCGCCGGGAGCGCCTCGGACAAGGCACTCCTGAGAGGCAACACCTATGAACTCTGTGCATTCCACTCCGGGCACGGACAACCATCCGGTTGTGGTCACGCGGGTCTCGGACACGCAGTGGCACGCCGTGGAGGACGACCTGACGGTCGGCCGCGGCGTCGCTTCGCGTCGGCCCGACGGACGGCTCTTCATCAGCATCGACGCCTGGCACGGCGCGGTCTTCGACCGCATCGCCGACGCGATGCTCGCGGACCTGCCCATACCGCTGTACACCGTCGTCGACGAGACCGACCACGACTCGAGGTCCGCCTGGGAGCGGGCCGGCTTCACCACCAGACGCCGCGAGTGGGGCTATCTCGTGCCCACCGACCCGCAGATCACCGGGCTCGGCTCGGTACGGCCCCCGTCGGGCGTGACGATCGTGCCCGCCGGTGAGGCGGAAGAGGACCCGCTGTGCGCCCTGGACCGCCTCATCCGCGACGAGATCGAGGCCACCGTCGGTTGGCAGACGATGCCGGCCGAGGTGCTGCCCCGCCCGGCTGGGGTCACTGTGCTCGACCCGTCGAAGTACGCCGTGGCCAGGCACGTGGACGAGTACGTGGGACTGGTCCGGATGGGGCCGCTGACCCGGCAGCCTCGGATCGGGCTGATCGCCGTCCGGGCCGATCGGCACCGCCGCGGCATCGCCCGGGCGCTGCTGGCCCACGCGCTGGGTTCGCTGCACCACTCCGGAACCGCTTCGGCATGGGCCGAGGTGGACGAGTCCAACGCGGCGGCCACCGCCCTGTTCGAGAGCATCGGTGCCCTCCGCGCGGCCGGCACCCTGGAACTCGTCCGCCGCTGACGCGCCACCACATCGCACCGAGCGACCGTTTTCCTACTGAATTCGCCGTCACAGAACGGGAGAAGTGAGAGACCATGACAAAGGCAACAGGGGGCGTAGAAGCCGAAGGCACCGTCATCGAGTGCCTGCGGAACGCCACCTTCAAGGTGGAACTCCAGAACGGGCACACGGTGCTCGCCCACATCAGCGGGAAGATCCGGAAGAACCGCATCAGGATCCTCCCGTACGACCGGGTGCTGGTGGAACTCAGCCCCTACGACCTCACTCGCGGCCGGATCCGCTACCGGTACCGGGCGTAACGGAAGGTGCGGCGCCATCGCCCTATCGGGAGCCGTACGGCAGGAGCGCCATCTCGCGTGCGTTCTTGATGGCCTGTGCCATCTGCCGCTGCTGCTGACGCGTCACGTGGGTCACCCGACGGCTGCGGATCTTTCCGCGGTCGGAGATGAACTTCCGCAGCAAGTCGGTGTCCTTGTAGTCGATGTAGGTGATTCCGGCGGCGTCCAGCGGGTTGGTGCGCTGACGCTTGGCAGTCTGACGCCGGATGCTTGTGCGTCGGGTCATGGGGAGGTCGGTCCTCTCTTTCAGGTCACGGGGTCGAGCAAGTCGTCGAAGGCGTGCGGGAGTTGCTTCCAGCGGTCCCTGCCGGCCGCGTACTCGGCGTCGGTGAGCAGGCAGGAGTCGAGCAGGGCCTGCAGGCCGTCGCGGTCCAGGCCGGGCGAGGTGAAGGTGAGGTACTGGCAGCGGTCGCCGTGTTCCGGGTGCCAGTCCACGGAGGCGGCGAGGCGGCGCTCGGCGGGCACCATCTCCCAGGCGGCGTCGGGCAGAGCTGCCAGCCAGGGCCCGGTCGACTCCACGCACAGCGCGCCGCCGGCGGCGTCCCAGGACAGCAGTGTGTCGGGGCGGTCCGCCAGCCAGAACCGCCCCCGGCTGCGCGCGGCGGCGCAGGTGACGTCCTCAAGCGCCGCGTACAGGCGCTGCGGATGGAAGGGCCGTTCGCGCCGCCAGACGAAGGTGCTCACGCCGTGCTCGTCACACGACTGCGGGAGCAGCGCGCACGCAGGATGCACACGGGCGGCGGCCGCCGCCACGTCGAAGCCCGCCAACAGCGCTGCCCCCAGGGCACCGTCGCCCTCCACCCGTACGCTTCGTGCGCCTGGTGTGAGCTGGGCGAGCAGCGCGTGGTCGGTGTCGTCGGCGACCTCGTCGCACGAATCGTCGTTACCGAGGGCGATCACCGTGGGGTACTCCAGCTGCCGGGCGAAGGTGTCCGCGACGGTGCGCTGGTCGGTCGGAGCGGCGGCGAGGCCGACGTCGGCCAGGTCGTCGCCGTTGGACAGGTACGGCAGCACGAGCGCCGGATCGACCGCGGTGGCGACCCCGGTCAGGGCCAGCGGTGCACCCGCGGCGGCGATGACTGCGGCCATGGCCTGGGGCTCGACGGAGTCCCACAGTTCCACGACGGCCAGCCGGTACGTTCCCTCCGCTGCGAGCCGCAGCAGTGCGGGGACGAGATCCTCGCGAAGTGCGCAGCACGCGCAGTCGTTCACCAGGGGTGCGTCGCCGCTGCCCAGCAGGCCGTCGGCGTCGCGCACCGTCCGGTGCACCGCGCTGTCCACGGCGGACGTCAGGTCGTGGTGCAGCGCGACCGAGCCGGGGACCGTGCGCAGGACCTGCTCTACGGCGGCCCGGCGGGCGTCGGCGTGCAACCCGGCGACGATCGCGACCGGCAGCCGTACCTGGTCCCGGTTCACGGCTTGCTCCGTCCGCGTCCGTAGCGCCGCTCGAAGCGCTCGACCCGCCCCGCGGTGTCCAGGACCCGCTGGGTGCCGGTGTAGAAGGGGTGGCTCGCCGAGGAGATCTCGACGTCGATGACCGGGTAGGTGTTGCCGTCCTCCCATTCGATGGTCCTGTCGCTCGTGGCCGTGGACCGGGTGAGGAAGGCGTAGTCGGCGGCCCGGTCACGGAAGACGACCGGGCGGTACTCGGGGTGGATTCCGGGCTTCACGGTGCTCAGCGCTCCTCACGGAAGTCGACGTGGCGGCCGGCGACGGGGTCGTACTTGCGCAGGGTGAGCCGGTCGGGGTTGTTACGGCGGTTCTTGCGGGTCACGTAGGTGTAGCCGGTACCGGCGGTGGACCTCAGCTTGATGATCGGGCGCAGTTCGTTACGGGCCATGAACGAACCATACATAGGATTGGTTTTCATTTTCATCAGGGGCTAGTGTGCTGCTGCATCCACTCAAAGGAGGAACAGCCATGTCCGCCCACTGCCAACTCACCGGCCGGCAGCCCGGCTTCGGGCACCGCATCTCCCGCTCGCACCGGCGGAGCAAGCGCCGCTTCGATCCCAACGTCCAGAGCAAGCGCTTCTGGCTGCCGAGCGAAGGCCGCCACGTCCGGCTCACGCTCTCGGCCAAGGGCATCAAGACGGTCGACACGATCGGCATCGAGGCCGCGGTGGCGCGCATCCGTGCCCGGGGAGGGAAGGTCTGATGGCGAAGAAGAGCAAGATCGCGAAGAATGAACAGCGGCGCCTCGTCGTGGCCCGCTACGCCGCGCGCCGCGCCGCGTTGAAGGCGATCATCGCGTTCCCCGGAAGCTCCGACGAGGAACGCGCCGCCGCCCAGCGGGAACTGCGCCGCCAGCCCCGCGACGCCAGCGCCACCCGCCTGCGCAATCGCGACTGCGTGGACGGCCGCCCCCGCGGCTACCTGCGCGCCTTCGGCCTGTCCCGCATCCGGGTTCGCGAGATGGCCCACGCGGGCGAGCTCCCTGGCGTGACCAAAAGCAGTTGGTGACCCGGCACACCAGGGGCTCACAACGGGCGCGCCGGCGACGCAGCCCGGATCTGTACCCGGCTGCGAACGCGCCTCCGCCACTCTGAACGGGGGCGGGCGGGGCGGCGGCACCGGCTCGCGGCGAACTGCAACAAGTTGGTGGGTACGGCCTACCCCGCACGCGGACGGCTTCCGCGTGCGGGGCCGGGGCCGTGCCCGAAGATCAGCTGGTCGTCAGGGCGGTGTCGTCCACGACGAAGCTGGTCTGCAGCGAGGAGTCCTCCACGCCGTTGAACTTCAGGGTGACCGTCTGGCCCGCCAGCGAGGACAGGTCGAAGGTCTTCTGCGCGTACCCGGAGTTGTGGTTGAGGTTCGAGTACGTCGCCAGGGTGGTCGAACCGGCGGTCACCGTCAGCTTGTCGTACTGGGTGCTGGTGGTGGTCTCCGAGGTGTCGATGTGCAGGTAGAAGGTGAGCGTGGCCTTGCAGCCGGCCGGGATCGTCACCGACTGGGACAGGGTGTCGGTGTGCGAGGAGCCGTAGCCGTCGAGCCAGGCGTAGTACGAGCCGCCGTGCGCCGCCTCACCGGAGTCGTTGGTGATGACACCGCTCGTCGCGCTCCAGCCGGTGCTGCCCGACTCGAAGCCCGGGTTGGCCAGCAGTTGCGAGGACGTGCAGCCGCCGCCACCGGAACCGACGGTCCAGGTGAAGGAGGTCGAGCCGGAGGCGCCGGTGGAGTCCTTCGCGGTGACCGTGACCTGGTAGGTGCCCGCGGTGGACGCCGTACCGGAGATCAGGCCGGTGGAGCTGTTGATGGACAGCCCGGTCGGCAGGCCGCTCGCGCTGTAGGTGAGGGACGCGCCGCCGCTGTCGGTGGCCTTGATCTGCAGGCTGACCGAGCTTCCGGTGGTGGTGGACTGGCTGCCGGGGTTGGTGACGGTCACCGTGTTGCCACCGGTGGAGCCGGAGGTGAAGGCGGCGGTGCCGTTCGGGGTGCCCCAGCCGGTCGGGCCGTCGTAGCCGGTGCCCGCGGTGCAGAAGTACGACGGGGAGCAGCTGCCGTTGTTGCCGCTGGTCACGTCGTACAGGTTGCCGGTGTGGCTGTAGGGGTACTTCGCCGGGTAGTCGCTCGCGCCCGGGGTGCCCGCGAGGGCGTAGACGCTCGCGATGATCGGCGAGCTGGCGCTGGTGCCGCCGTAGACCGCCCAGCCGGTGCCGCCGTAGGTGTCGTAGACCGCCACGCCGGTGGCCGGGTCGGCGACCGCGGAGACGTCGGCCTCCATGCGCTTGGCGCAGCCGGAGTCGGTCTGCCAGCTCGGCTTCGGGTCGTACGCCGAACAACCGGAGCCGGTGCCCTCGGTGGAGTTGGTGTGCCACACCGACTCGCTCCAGCCGCGGGAGTTGGAGGCGGTGGTGAGCGCGGTGCCGCCGACGGCCGTCACGTACTGGGAGGTCGCCGGGTACTCGGCGCCGTAGGCGGAGTCACCCGAGGACACGGTGATCGCGACACCCGGGTGCTTGAAGTACGACGTGTCGTCGCTGGTCTGGGAGGAGGACTCGGAGCCGCCCCAGCTGTTGGAGATGAACTTGGCGCCCAGTGCCACGGCCTCGTTCTCGGCGGCGCCGAGGTCGGCCATGCTCGCGGAGTTGGCCTCGACCAGGATGATGCTGCAGTTCGGGCAGACCGCGCTGACCATGTCGATGTCGAGCATCTCTTCGCCGGCCCAGCCGCTGTCGTTGGTCGGCAGCGAGGTGGTGGAGCCGGTCTGGCTGACCTGCTTGAAGCAGCCGTTGGCCTTGGTGCAGGACGACAGGCCGTAGGTGGAGCGGTAGGTGGCCAGGTCCGACTCGGCGTTGGGGTCGTTGTAGGCGTCCACGATGCCGACCGTCATGCCCGAACCGGCCGCCGTGGGCAGGTTGTAGGCGCTGTGCAGGTTGGCCGGGGAGAGGCCGGAAGGCGCGGCCGCGGCCACCGCCGAGGCGAGCCGCTGCTTGATGTCGGTACGGCGCTGGGCGAAACAGGACGCATGACCCGGCTCGGCGGTGGCGCACAGGTGCTGGGTCGGCACCTTCTGGCCGGCCTTGCCGGTCGAGTGGTAGGTCTGCCGCTCGGGGGCGGTCAGTGCCCTGTTGTTCTGCGTGACCTTGGAGGTCTGGGGGTGGGTCGCGGCAGGCTGGGCGCCGGCCGTCGGTGCGGCGGTGAATCCGGCGACGGTGAGGGCGAGGGCGGGGAAGGTGACGGCGACGAGTCTTCGCAGACTCCGTCTCCGCCCGCTCGGGTGTGACTCACGCATGGGGTGCTGCCTCCGGTTAACGTGGGGTATCGCACTGGATGGGCAGGCCCGTGATTGCGCGTAGCGGCGGTGGAACCGCGCAGTCAGGAGCATGACACTCACAGCGCCCTGCCACGCCGGGTGAGCGTGACATGACAGGGTGCGGGGGGAACGTAGACCGGAACAGGTCCTACCGGGCAGTACCGGGGCGAATTCTTTGCTTCTCCATAGAATGCGGTTGGCTCCCGCATGGGGGCCGGCGCGTGCTGGCCAGGCGTTGGGCCCAGACCCGGCCCTGATGGGTTGTCGATGGCATCTTCCGTGCCGGCCGCACCGCCGCGCCACCTCCGGCCACCTGCGTGGGGAACGCTCCGCAAGGGCGCTCCGGCCCCGAGACTGAACGGATCTACGGCCCGACCACGCCCCTGCGCGCCCTGCCGCACACCCGCAGAGGAGCCCTGCTCCTTCTATGGCGACGGGAGTTTCGCGTCACGTACCTCGGGGGCGGCGCGGAAATGCGGTCGGTGAAGAGGTTCATGATCCACGCATGGTGAGCAGAACGCTCGATCTTCTGGTGATGCTCGGGCTGAGTCCACGCCACAGCCGTTCCCGTACTCTGCCTCAGAGCCGCCGCGCAGGACCGGCTCCGGAGGGGGCACGGACAACCGCGAGGGAGACGGCATGGGAACCGCTGACGGGCAGAGCGCCGGGGACTGGAACCGGGTCGGTGACCCGCCCCGACCCAGGGGCGGTCGTGCGAGCGAGTCCGGCCACGACTACGGGTACGGAGATGTCCCTGGGTCGATACCTCACCCCGGCTACGGACCCGATGCCGGCGCGGGCCACCTCCCCCTCTCTGAGGCGACAGGCCACGGGCACGCACCAGCGACCGCCGCCGAACATCGCTCGGGTCACCGCCCCGAAGCGGGAGCCGGCGGTCACGGACACGGCCACTCGCACGGTCACAGTCACAGCCACGGGCCCGCGGCGCCGGTCTCCCGGCACCTGCGCAAGGTCATCGCGGCGATCCTGATCCCCTTCACCGCCGCGGTCGTGGTGGGGCTCGTCGTGCTGTGGCCGGGCGGAGCCCCGCCGCACAAGCACACCGGGGTCGGCTTCGACCAGCAGACCCAGCAGGCGACCGTCACCAGGGTCGTCGAGGTCAGCTGCAAGGCGGTGAACGCCTCCGGCGAGACCCCGACCGGCGACACCTCCACCGCCGAGGGCAACTCGGCACAGCAGGAGGCGAACGGCACCTGCCACCAGGCCACCATCCGGGTCGACACCGGCAAGGACAAGGGACGCACCTTCACCGAGATCGTCCAGCCCGACCAGGCACGACAGCTGCACCAGGGCGAGCAGGTCGTCACCGCCTACGAACCCTCCGCGCCCAGGGACCTGCAGTACTCGGTCACCGACGTCAACCGCCACCTCCCCCTGGGCCTGCTCGCCGGCATCTTCGCCCTCGCCGTCGTGGTCGTGGGCCGGCTGCGCGGCGTGATGGCCCTGGTCGCCCTGGCCATCAGCTTCCTGGTGCTGAACTTCTTCATCCTGCCGGCCGTCCTGCAGGGCGCGAACCCGCTGCTCGTGGCGGTGGTCGGCTCCAGCGCCATCATGCTGATCGCCCTGTACATGTGCCACGGCCTGTCCGCCCGCACCTCCGTCGCCGTCCTGGGCACCCTGGCCTCACTGGCGCTCATCGGCATCCTCGGCTCGGCATTCATCGGCTGGGCCGCCCTCACCGGCAACACCGACGACCAGACCGGCCTGATCCACGGCCTCTACCCCAAGCTCGACATGAGCGGCCTGCTCCTCGCCGGCGTCATCATCGGCTCCCTCGGCGTCCTCGACGACGTCACCGTGACGCAGACATCGGCCGTCTGGGAACTGCACGAAGCCAACCCGACCATGGGCTGGCGCGGCCTGTACCGGGCGGGCATCCGCATCGGCCGCGACCACATCGCCTCCGTCGTCAACACCCTCGTCCTCGCCTACGCCGGCGCCGCACTCCCCCTCCTGCTCCTCTTCTCCATCGCCCAGAGCGGCGTAGTCACGGTCGCCAACAGCGAGCTGGTCGCCGAAGAGATCGTGCGCACGCTGGTGGGCTCGATCGGCCTGGTCGCCTCGGTACCGGTCACGACGCTATTGGCGGCCCTGGTGGTCGCAACCGATCGCCCCGGCCCGGAGAGGGAAACGACAACCGCGGGAGCGGCAGCGGGCCGGGGCGGGCGACGGCGGAAGCGTTGAGATCGATCTCTTCGAAGTGAGGGCGGACCGCGCAGGCCCTCACCCGGTCAGCAGTACAACCTCGCGGTCTGCGGGAGAAATCCGGAGGGGTTGAGCCGGCCGCGTGGCCTTCGTCATCGACAACCACAGCGCACCACCGGCCGTCGCCACGCCCGCGCTCCCCCGGCTCTCCACCTTCGAATCAACAACCTGGCGGACACCTGTCGCAAGGACGGCTCGAAGAGGTGGAACAAGGAGGCGTTCTTGCAGAACGTCGAGGGGACCGCCCCGTACGTTCCCCAGTGGCGGCTGGCCGCGCATCACGGCATCAAGTCCCGGCCGGGACCCCGCCGTTCAGGGCTCGGCGGCGGCGACGGCCTGGCATGCTGGCGGGATGCCGAATGAGCAGGACGCACCGATGCGCACGCCGCCCAGAGTGCTCAACCCCCTGTGGATCATCTCGCTCTTTCTCGGGCTGTCCGAGACCACGGTGGGAATCGCGGCAGCGCTGTCGAACGGCTGGGTCCAGGGGGCTCTTGCAGTATTTGCCGTCACCTTTCCCCTGCTGGTATCCGGAGCCTTCTTCTCGATTCTGTGGAAGAAGCCAGAAGTACTGTACGCACCGGGCGACTTCCCCGAACATGTCTCGGTCAGCGCCTACGTGGACGGCATGCGCCATGGCTCGGTGGCAAACGCCGAGCTGCTGAAGGCAGTTGTACGGGACACCCTGGAAGACGTCATTCCCACCACGTTGTCCCGGACCGTCACCCCGCAGCAGGTCGCACAGCTGGTGGACCAGGCAGTCGCCAGTGCGCACGAAGGTATCGCCAATCGCATGCTCTCCGTGGACCTGAGCGCCGTCCACCCGGACTTCCGGGATTTCACAACCCAATTCCCGCTGGCCGAGGGGGCGACGGTCTCCGACTTCCTTGACCGGCTGTGGGCCGTCATGCGCGACCACGTACGACCGTACACGTACGGCACGCACTGGGTTCTCATAGACCGGAAAAGCAACCACATCTTCCGCGACATCGGAAGCACATGGGCGCAACACCACTTCGGGCATTCCGACGACGACCGTCCGCTGAAGGACATCGGTTTTCGCGTGGACATGGATCTCGCCGTGCTCCCCCTCCGGCACGGCGCTTGACCAAGGTTCACACGTCCCTCTGCCGACGGGACCGCTCGCCCGCGTGGTCGCCGGGCGTGAGGCGGTCCAGGTACGTGTCCAGTGCGCTCTCCAGTTCGGCCCGGGTGAGGACCCCTGGGGCGCTGACCGCGTCCAGCATGAGGCCGTCGACGACGGCCAGCAGCAGCCGGGCCTCGACCTCCGGATCGAGCGGGGGCCCGGAGCGGGGGGCGGGCGCGCTGCTGAGCGCCTGTCGCAGTTCGGCGTGGACCGCTGCCAGCGTCTCCCGCTGCACGGCCGCGAGGTGGGGTGAGGTGGCGGCGCGAGCGGCGAAGGCGACGTACACGCGGCACTCAGCGAGCCGCGCCTCGTCGAGCGGCAGCAGTTCCCGCAGGGCCGCCCCCAGTGCCGCGCGCGGGCCGGCGCGCGCGGCGAGGCCCGCGACCCGGGCCCTTGTCCGCTCCACCACCTGCCGGAACGCGAAGCACCGTAGGTCTGATCACGGCCACCCTGGCCCTGCTCGCGCTCGTCTGGGTGGACTGGCTCGTCGATCCCACCGCGCCGCAGGGCCTGACCTTCCCCCTCGCCCTGAGTGCCGTGCTTGCGGCCAACGTGCCGCTGACCCTCGCCGGCCCTCGGCTCAAGCGCACTCTGGTCGGACCCCTGCACCGGTACCTGATCAATCCCCCGGTACGGCTGCTGCTGCGGCTGGGGATCATGCCCCTCGGCTACGCGCTGCTGGAGACCGAGCCGTTCATGCCGTCGCAGCCGGGCCGGGGCTCGGGCCCGGGCAGATCCGCGATCCTGCACAGGACCGCGGGACGGGCGGCGTGGGAACGCTCCGTACGCGCCGACCGTGGCGATTTCCTCCCCTGCCGAGCTGCCCTCGCCGCTGCCGGCCGGCTGTCCGGTCGCGGCGCCCGCACAGTGGATGAAGGCCGCGCGCCGGATCCTTCGTGACGGTGGCCGGGTGCCGGGGTGCCCATGATCGCGGAATGCTCGGCCGGCGATCAACGTTGTCTGCGTTATGGCGGGCGTTAATGTCGCCGAGCGGACGTGGGGGTGCCGCGGGACGCGTCGTCGACCGCCGGAGCAGAGCACATGCGGGACAGAGAACGATGCGTACGTACGGTATTCCGCAAGTTGCCGAAGCAGCTGTCGCGTCCGTGGACGCGCAGGGTGTTGTCACTGCGTGGAGCCGCGGTGCCCGGCTGTTCCTCGGATACACGCCGGGCGAGGTCGTGGGCAGCAGGGCCTCGCGGCTCCTGGCTGCCGACCTTCCCGAAGCGGCCAGGCAGAGCATCTCGCGGCGCCAGGCGTGGATGGGCCGGGTCGCGCTGCGCGACCGTGCGGGTCTCCCGAAGGAGGCCGAACTGCGGGCCTGGCCTCTGATGGACGCCGAGCAGCACGTGGCATGGTTCCTCCAGGCCGATCTGCCCCAGGAGGGCGACGGGGCCGACCTGATGCTCCAGCGCAGTCTGCTCCGACACCATCAGCTGGCCCAGATGGCCGTGGAGACGGGGACACGCTATCTGCCCGCCGATCCCCGGGCCGGCGTCGGCGGTGACTGGTTCGACGTCATCCCCCTGTCGGGAGCCCGCGTCGCCCTGGTCGTCGGCGACGTCGTGGGCCACGGCATCCAGGCCTCCGCCACCATGGGCCGACTGCGCACCGCGGTACGCACCCTCGCCGATGTCGACCTCCCGCCCGACGAGCTGCTGACCCAGCTCGACGACCTCATCCTCGAAGAGATCGAGGAAGGCGTCGAATCGGCGGGCGAGGTCGGCGCGACCTGCCTGTACGCGGTGTACGACCCCATATCCGCCCACTGCACCATGGCCAGCGCCGGCCATCTCGCCCCCGCCCTCGTCACCCCGGACGGCACCGTGCGCTTCCTCGCCGTCCCGCCGGGACCGCCCCTGGGCGTGGGCGGCCTGCCGTTCGAAGCCACCGACACCCGAGTGCCCGAAGGCAGTCTCCTCGTCCTGTACACCGACGGCCTGATCGGGACCCGCCGCGACATCGACTCCGGACAGCGCACGCTTCTGGACACCCTGACCCTCCCGGCCGCTCCCTCGCTCGAGGCGACCTGCGACCGCATCGTGGAGGGGCTCCTGCCGGGCCGACCGGACGACGACGCCGCGCTGCTCGTGGCACGCACCCACATCATGGGCGCCTCGCACGTAGCCTCCTGGGACCTGCCCTCGGATCCGGCCGTCGTCGCCGACGTACGCCGGCAGGCGGCGGGCCAGCTGTCCGCCTGGGGACTCCAGGACGCCGCGTTCACCACCGAGCTGATCGTCAGCGAGCTGGTCACCAACGCCATCCGTCACGCCCAGCCCCCGATCCAGCTGCGACTCATCCACGACGCCGCCTTGATCTGCGAGGTCTCCGACGCCAGCAGCACGACCCCGCACCTGCGCCGGGCCCGCGAGCTGGACGAGGGCGGCCGCGGCCTCTTCCTGGTCGGTCAGCTCGCCGAACGCTGGGGTACTCGGCACACTCCCACCGGCAAGACCATCTGGGCCGAGCAGCCGCCGCCTCCGCGACGCGGGCCCCCGCCACGGCCCCCTCGCGCCCCAAGGTCTCTCCGTGCGGGCAACCGCACGTCTGCGGTGCCCGACAACCGTCGCGCGGACCGCAGCCCGCCAACCGCCAAGCGCCCCAAGCGCGAGGTCCCGGCATGAACGCATGACAGCCCTGTGCATGGGCCGGTCCAAGCTCTCACGGGATTCCAGCAGCCGGTGCAATGGCCGGGCACCCCGAAAGAGCGGAGATGCGGGATCGGCTCGAACGAACCGCCTCCACCGGCACAGCAATCGGGTCAGCCGAACATCACCGTCAACAGACGGTCGGCAAACAAGCGTCATGCCACCCGAACGGCCCAACCGCTCGGTGGGGTCACCGGGCAGGACGCCATGCCTGGCAGGACGCCCCCGACGAGCCCATCGGCCACGTCGGAGGTCTCCCGGGGGGGCTCCCGCGGGCACCTCCACGCTTTCGGACGGCGGCCACCCGGGTGACGATGACGGCACGGCGGTGCCGAGCACTCCGCGCGTCCGCGTCGGCACCAGCTGCTCACCGCGGCACACGGCAAGCCGTACGGGGAGGCGACCATGGTCCTGGCGCTGTTCGTTCCGGTACTGATGTTCGCGCTCTTGATGGGGTTGGACGTGTTCGAGGAGCGACTCTTCGGTGCGAGGCCCTCGCCTCCCAGTCCCTCGCCGGACCCTGAGACCGCCGAGGACGCGACGCCGGTGATCCCCGAGCAGCCACCCCTCCGCCCGGAGTGACCGTCCTGGCCCAAGGGCCGAACCGCTCGGCGGGCGATCTTCGGCAAGCTTCCGCAAGATGAGTACCGGTTGGCCTTGCCGCGGTGAGGACGTGTGGGCGGCCTTGCCCGTGCGCGGCGGCGATGTCGCACCGATCCCCAGGAGCAGCTGATGGCAGCGATGGCCGAGGTGCTGACGCCGGCGCTGGAGGATGCCCTCGAGGCTCACGCCGCGGTCGCCGACCGATTCCGCACGGATGCGAACCACACTCCTCCAGGTGCCCACCGGCAAGAGCTCGAGCGCCGGGTGACCGAGGCGCAGAGTCACCTCGAACGCATCGAGGACCGTGTCCGCGAGGTGCGCCCTTCCCGTGGGCTGCTGTCCGCTGCCGCGCAGGTGACGAGATTCGGCGCGCGCGGCCTCGTGCGGGTGACGCTCCTGCCCCTGGAGACGGGGATGTCGGCCGTGGCAGAGATGATGCGTGGTCAAGGGGCCCCCGATGACCGTCGGCTGCTGGAGATCACCGAGGCCGAGTACGGGGCCGCCGCCCGGGCTCTGGCGACCTGCCGGGTGGCCAAGGACATCGCCGAACAGGTCAACGATCAGGAGACCGCCGACCTCCTGGCCGCGTTGCGCCGCGAGGACGAGCAGCTGCTGGAGACCCTCGAGGGTGAGCTCATCCGGCATGCCAGGGCCGTGGCGGCAGCCACCAACGGCCACCACCCGCGCCGGGCCGGGACCGCCGAAGAGCGAACTCCCCTCGCTGAGGTCGTCCGCCCGGTCCGCGCGGCCGTGTTCCTGCTGGGAGCGGCCACCCGGAGGACCGCCAGGCGCGTGAGAGACACCGCTGAGGGTGTCTGGCGGGAGCTGCCCGACGCCGCCCGCATGGCCCAGGAGGCCCGCGGCGCGCTCACCCGCGCGCAGGAGCTGCCCGTCCCGGGGTTCAGCCGGCTCGGCATCACGGAGATCCGGCACAGGCTGCGGGGCCTGTCCCAGACAGAGCTGACGAGGATCGAGGGCTACGAACGCGCACACGCGGGTCGGCCCGACGTACTGAAGGCCGTCGAGGATCTCCGCGAAGCCGAGCCATGGAACGGCTATGACGCGATGAGCCCGGAAGAGATCAAGACCCATCTGCACGACGTCGACGACAGCGTGGTCCAGCAGGAGCTCGCGTACGAACGGCGCCATCGACACCGCGATGCGGTGATCGACGCGGCGGAGGCCAGGCTGCGCGTCACGGCCGAAGCCACCCACAAGGCACCGGACGAGATCCGCGGCGAGGCCGGCCGCGAGGAGGACCTGCCCATCGCCGGTTACGGCCGACTCGGCATCACCGAGATCCAGCAGCGGCTGAGCGGCCTGTCCCGTACGGATCTCACGGTGGTACAGGGCTACGAGCGCGTGCATCAGAATCGGCGGGCCGTCCTCGACGCCATCGACCGACTGCGCGGCGCTGAGCCCTGGGCCGGATACGACGCCATGGACCCCGACGAGATCATCGACCGTTTGGGAGGGGCTCCCGCCGGCGTCGCCCGGCAAGTGATGGAGTACGAACTGACACACCAGCAGCGGCGGCGGATCATGGCAGCCGCGCTGCGACACATCCCCATGTAGCGCGCAGGAGCAGCCGCAGCCCGAGTCCTGTGCCCTCTCCACCGTCTCCGCCGGGGCCAAGCGAGCCGGGGGCCAGCACGGTGTCTCCGTCTCCTGTGGGCAGCGTGACGCGCAGGGCCAAGTGATGTGCGGCCAGGTTCTCCTTCAGGATGGCGGTCTTGATGTCCGTCGAACTGGGCTGACCTGCGCCTCTGTGGAAGGATGCCGGGGTGGGGAAGGCGCCGCTCCAGCGGGCCAGCTGCCCGTCTCACCCAACCGAACGGACACGTTCTTTCATGCCGACCTGGACCACCCGCCCGGAACGCGAGGGCGACGCGCCGGCGGTGCGCGCCGTCAATCTCGCCGCCTTCTCCACTGCGGCCGAGGCCGACCTGGTGGACGCGCTGCGCCGTGACCCGGCGGCGTGGATCGAGGGGCTGTCGATGCTCGCCGTGGACGGTGCAGGCACGGTGGTCGGTCATGCGCTGCTGACCCGCTGCCGGGTAGGCGGGCAGGAAGCGCTGGCGCTCGCCCCGTGCGCGGTCCTGCCCGACCGGCAGCGCCAGGGTGCCGGTGCCGCCGCGATCAACGCCGTGCTGGACGCGGCACGCGCCCGGGGCGAGAGGCTGGTCGTGGTGCTGGGCCACGCCGACTACTATCCGCGTTTCGGGTTCGTCCCGGCCTCCCGCTACGGCATCCGGGCCCCCTTCGAGGTTCCGGACGAGGCCATGATGGCTCTGCCGCTGGATACCGGGCGGCAGGTGCCGCGGGGCACCATCGCCTATCCCGCTGCTTTCGGCGTCTGACCCACCCGCGCACGTCCCCGGCCCGAAGCGTGCGCGGCCCGGTGCCGGACGGTGCACCTGACGCGTCATGGCCGACGAGGCGCAGGAGCTTCCAACTGCCTTGTCGGAAGCGGCCAGTAGCCTCGGGGTCATGGGCCTCCAGATCGATGTAGTGGTGAGTCACCCGACCAACGATGAGATGGAGCGGGTGCTCGGGTTGGCCGAGGCGGTCGGCGAGCCCGTCACTGTCACGTTCCTGTGGGAAGGGCGTGACGAGGCGGAACGGGCGGTGCTGGTGCCCGCGGCCACCCTGGCGCTCTGGGAGCACTGGGCCCCCGCCGCCTGCCCGACGAGTGACGCCGGGGAAGAGGACCGGGCCGTGGCGGAGGAGCCGGAACTGGCCCACCCGGCGGAGTTCGGCCCGTTCACGCTCTTTCGACGTCGCGCGGGACGGCGTACGGCGGTTGCTCGCAAGGGCGTGGTGGTCGCCGAGCTGCTGGACCCGGACGAGGCGCACTGGCTGCGGGAGAAGGCCCGTAGTGTCCGCCAAGGGTTCATGGATCCGAAGCAGAAGGCGGCGTTCGAGGAGTTCCTCGCCCGGCAGGCATCCCTCGATGATCAGTGCCGCGCCGGCTGATGCTGCGTGACCTCGTGATCGGTCTTCGCGCGGAAAGTGACACGGCGAGTGCGGGCGTAGTGTCCTGGTATGAGGGACGCACGCTGTGCCTGGTGCGCGGCGGCACAGGATTCCGCCGCCGTCGGCCAGTGCCATCGGGCCGGGCACCGGCAGGCGGCCCGGCAGGCCCGGCGCGGGAGCCCGGCCCTGGCCGCCCGTCGCACGGCCGTCACCCGGATTCCCCGCCCCACCGGCCATCGGGTGCGTCCGGCAGTGCCGGCGGACCGGCGGGTCCTGGTGGGCCGACCGCTGATCCGGAGGGTGCTGGGCATCAGCGGCGATGCCGCCCGTGCCCGCTTCACCCGCCGGGACACGGCCGGCGGACGATCGGGATCCGGCGATGCCCCGCCACGGTGAGCGTCCCGCCGCAAGGCCGCTCGATCAGGCCCTGGACGAGCTGCTGGCCACGGCAGTACGCCGCACCGGGGCGTCGGGCGGCGGCATCTATGTGCTGGATGAGCGGAGGCGGGTGCTGTGCCTGGTGGTGACCGGTGGCCTGCCCGCCGAGTACGCCGAGCCCTGGGCCCGTATCGCGCTGGCCGCCCCGGATCCGGTGGCCGACGCCGTACGCGAGGACCGCCTGGTCTGGCTCGGTGGCCTGGAGGATCTGGCGAGGTGCTACCCGCGCGCCGCCGCCGCACTGCCGTACCGCTTCTGCATTGCCGCCGCGCCCGTCCCCGGCCGCCGGGGCGCGTTGCTGCTGCTGTGGCCCGCAGACCACCCGCCGCACTTCAGCAACCGCGAGCGCGCCCGCATGACGCATGCCGCCCACCGCGTGGGCGGCCTGCTCCGGGCCGGCACAGGGCAGATGGTCATCCCGGAGCAGCCACGGCTCGTCCACGTTCACGCCGTCGGCGCCCATGGCCCGCAGGTCGCGGACGGCTTCGCCGAACGCCTGCCCGGCGGCAGTCTCGCCCTCGACACCGAGGGCCGGATCACCCTCGTGACCTCCGGTGCCGCCCGGCTGCTGGGCCGCGATGCCCCTCAGCTGCTGGGCCGGCTGCCCTGGCAGGCCCTGCCCTGGCTCGACGACCCGGCCTACGCCGACAAGTACCGCACCGCACTGCTCAGCCGTGAGCCCACGTTCTTCCACGCCCTGCGCCCGCCCGCCACCTGGCTGGACTTCTACCTCTTCCCCGGCCCCGACGGCATCAGCGTCCGCATCGTCGAGACCGCGCTCGCCGACCAGCCGCCCACCGTCCCGGTGCCGATCAGGCCACCCACCGCCGGCGGGCCGGTCGGCGTGAGCCGCCTGTACCAGCTGATGCACCTGTCCGCGGCCCTCACGGAGGCCGTGGGCGTACGCGATGTCGTCGACCTGGTCGCCGCCGAGGTCCTGCCCGTCTTCGACGCCCAGGGCCTGGTGCTGTCCGTCGCCGACGCCGGACGCCTGAGGATCACCGGGCACCGGGGCTACCGGCCCGAGGTCGTCGAACGCCTCGACGGCCTGCCGCTGGACACCACCCTCACGCCCGCCGGGCAGGTCCTCGCCAGCGGCGTGCCCTCCTTCTTCACCGACCGGGCCGAGATGGCCCGCAGCTACCCGCAGACACCGAAGATCAGCGACAAGCAGGCGTGGGCGTTCCTGCCCCTGATCGTCTCGGGTCGGCCCGTCGGCTGCTGCGTCCTCTCCTACGAGCGGCCCCACACCTTCACCGCCGACGAACGCGCCGTCCTGACCTCCCTGGCCGGACTGATCGCCCAGGCCATGGCCCGCGCCTACCTCTACGACACCAAACACCAGCTCGCCCACGACCTGCAGCAGGCGCTCCTGCCCCGGACCCTGCCCCGCATCGACGGCCTGGACGTGGCCGCCCGCTACCTTCCCGCCAGCCACGGCATGGACATCGGCGGCGACTTCTACGACGTCATCCGGCTGGACCAGCACACCGCCGCGGCGGTCATCGGGGATGTGCAGGGCCACAGCCCCGCCGCGGCGGCCCTGATGGGCCAGGTCCGCACCGCCGTGCACGCCCATGCCACCGCCGGTGCCACCCCCGACCAGGTCCTGGCCCGCACCAACCGGGTCCTGACCGACGTGGAACCCGACCTCCTCGTCTCCTGCCTCTACGCCCACCTCGACCTCAGCGCCCACCGGCTCACTCTCACCAGCGCCGGCCACGCCCCACCACTCCTGCGCCTTCCCGACGGCCGCACCGCCCCACTCACCCTCGAACCCGGCCCCCTGCTCGGCATCCACCCCGAGGCCCTGTATCCCCCCATCACCCTGCCGCTGCCCGCGAACAGCCTCCTCGCCCTCTACACCGACGGGCTGGTGGAAGTCCCCGGGCAGGAATCCGACGACACCACGGCCGGCCTCGCCGACCACCTCGCCCACACCGACGTCACCGAACTCGACCAGCTGATCAACGAGTTGGTGCACCACAGCTGGCCCCAGGGCCGGCACACCGACGACATCGCCGTGCTCCTGCTCCGCACCACGGGCGCAGCTGGTGGAACATCCGCGTCCGCTCCCTCAGGTTCCGCAAGGCGGCCGGAGGTCACCGACTAGCTTCCCGAGTCGTCCGAACGAGGGCAGCTCGGAACCGGTGTCGCCCCGGCGCCTGCCACGTCAGGTCGGGGTGGCCGGCGCTGCCGTCCGGGGCGACGGCGGTGGCACGCGCCGGCACCGGAGCGCAGGGGGGCGCGGTGGGATCGCCTGTGCTCGCGTGCAGGCCGCTGCTCTCCCAGCCGTTGTCGAGGTGCAGTCCGGTCCAGGGTCCGCGAAGATCCTTTACGCCCGTTTCGGCGCCCCCCTTTCGGCGCGGAGGACCGCTACCGGGAGCCCTCCTCGTGCGACAGCTCGAGGTCGAGGCCGGTGACGCCGCTGCCGTCCAGGCGCACCGACGCGGCGACCGGGGCGTAGCCACTGGCGATGACGGTGTACTCGCCGCCGTCGAGGTCGGTGAACCCGTAGGCGCCGTCGGAGCCGGTGATCGTGGTGCCGACCACGTTCCCGGCCGAGTCCAGCAGGGTGACCTTGGCGTCGTCGAGCGGGCGGCCGTTGGCGGAGCTGACGACGCCGCCCAGACGGGCGCCGGGTTCGAGGCGGATCTCGTACGGCTCGGCGGTCGACGCGGTGACCTCGACGGGGAGGGCGGCCGGGCGGTGTCCGGGCGCGTTCACCACCAGCGTGTAGCTGCCCGGGACCAGATCGGCGAGCTCGAAGGCGCCGTCGGCGGCCGAGGTCGCGGAGGACACGACCTCACCGCGTACGTCGGTGGCGACCAGCAGGGCTTCCGGCAGTGGATGTCCCTGGGCGGCGTCCCGGACCGTCCCGGTGAGGGCGACGGTGCCGCTGAGCGCGAGATCGCAGTCGACCGGCTCGTCACCGACGAGCACCGTGACGGCCTGGGGCTGCCGGGCACCGGCGGCGCCGATCAGCACATAGGTGCCGGGGCCGGTGACGGACACCGCGTAGGCCCCGTCCGCGCCGCTCACGGCCCGGCCGAGCTGCCGTCCGTTCATGTCGATCAGGGTGATCACGGCCTGCGGCACCGGCGTGCCCGCGCCGTCCAGGACCCGGCCGTGGACGCCGTACGACGGGTTGCCGGTCTCGGGTGCGAATCGGTCGGCCGGCGCGGCGGCGGGCTGCGGCCCGGAGGCGGGCGCGTCGGCGGTGGGCGCGTCGGCGGTGAGCTTCGTCGTGGCGGGGTCGGTGGCGGTGGGCTTCGTGGCGGCGGGCTCGGTGGCTGTGGTCGCGGCGGGCTCCGCGCCCGTGGGCGCGGCCGGCTCGGGGGCGGTGCCGGCGTTCTCCTCGGCGGCCCGTGCCTCCAGGCCGGAGACCTTGCGCAGCGGCACCTCCTTGGTCCACACCGCGACCAGGAAGCCCAGGGCCATCACGGCCGCCGCGATGAGGAACACGAGCTGCATCGAGTCGGTGAAGCCGACCTTGAACGGCTGGGCCAGGCGCGGGTCGAGGTGCTGGATGAAGGAGGAGTCGTCGAGCACGCCCGAGCCGCTTCCGCCGCCCGCCGCCGGGTGCTTGAACATCTCGAGCACCGGCGCGTTCGCGGGGTTGTGGCGTACGGAGGGGTCATGCAGCGCCGCCTGGAACGCGGGCGTCCCGTACGCGGCCCGGAAGGCCGAGCTGATCTTGTCGCCGACGGTGCTGAACAGCACGGACAGGAAGACCGCGGTGCCGGCGGTGCCGCCCATCTGCCGGAAGAAGGTGGCCGACGCGGTCGCCACGCCCATGTCCTTGGGCTCCACGGCGTTCTGCACGGCCAGGGTCAGGATCTGCATGCATCCGCTGAGGCCGATGCCGAACAGCGCCATGTAGGCCATGGTCTCCGGCAGCGGGCTGTCCCACTGCACCCGGTAGTGGAACAGCAGCGTGGCGGCGATCAGCAGCAGGGTGCCGATGACGGGGAAGACCTTGTACCTGCCGGTCTTCTGGATGATGCGTCCGACCACGATGGTGCCGGCGATCATGCCGACCATCAGCGGCAGCATCATCAGGCCCGACCTGGTGGGGCTGACCCCCTTCACGATCTGCAGGTACAGCGGAACCATCATCATGCCGCCGAACATGCCCATGCCGATGAGCACGGAGAGCAGGCTCATCTTGCTGACCACCGCGCTGCGGAACAGCCGCATCGGGATCAGGGCCTCCTCGCCCATGGCCCGCTCGACCAGGACCCACACCACCAGGCCGACCGCGCCGACCCCGTAGCAGACGCAGGCCTTCGTGGAGGTCCAGCCCCAGCTCTGGCCCTGCTCGGCCACGAGCAGCAACGGCACCACGCCGATCGCGATGGTGAGCGCGCCCCACCAGTCGATGCGGTGCTCACGCCGGGTGTGCGGGAGGTTCAGCACCTTGGCGACGACGAACAGCGCGATGATGCCGACCGGCACGTTGACCAGGAACACCCAGCGCCAGCCGGCGATGGCCAGGATGCTGCCGCGACCGGCGAGGAAACCGCCGATCAGCGGGCCGAGCACGCTGGAGGAGCCGAACATGGCGAGCATGTAGCCCTGGTACCGGGCTCGCTCGCGGGGCGGCACGATGTCACCGATGATCGCCAGCGCCAGGGACATCAGACCGCCGGCGCCGATGCCCTGGAAGGCCCGGAAGGCGGACAGCTCCGTCATCGAGGTGGCGAACGAGCAGGCCGCCGAGCCCGCGATGAAGATCGTGATGGCCGCCAGGAAGAAGGGTTTGCGGCCGTACAGGTCGGACAGCTTGCCGTACAGCGGCGTGCTGATGGTGGAGGTGATCAGGTAGGCGGTGGTGACCCACGCCTGCGCACTGAGTCCGTGCAGGTCGTCCGCGATCGTACGGATCGAGGTGCTGACGATGGTCTGGTCGAGCGCGGCGAGGAACATCCCCAGCATCAGGCCGCTGAGGATCGTCATGATCTGCCGGTGCGTCAGCCTCCCGGCCGGCGCCGGCTCCGGTATCGCTGCGGTTTCCCCACGGGCCGGGGATGCGGACGTGGTCATGCGTGCGGATCTCCTTGCCTCGCCCCGCCGGCCGGGTCCAGCCCGGCTCCGAGGCCTGTGTGCGTGCGGTCGACCAGGTCGCCGTCGAGTGCTGCAGCGGACGAGGTGACGGCCGTCACTCACGTTCCGTTGCTTGCGGCTACCAACTGAGTGTAGATCCCGGCGAGGACAGGCCGTGTCACGCGGGTCCACGGCCACGGGTCCGCGTCGTCAGGGCATGGCCAGCCACCCGATCACGCCCGTCACACCGAAGAGGGCGAAGGCGATGCCGCACGCCTTGAGCAGCCCGCCGAGCATCCGGGCGGCCCCTGGCGACCACAGCGCCGCGCCGATCCGGCCGCCCAGCCGCGGCATCACGGTGGAGAACGCGCCGCACAGGGCGGTCAGGCCGGCGACGAGTGCCACCACACAGGCGCAGATCCCGGCCAGCCGCCCGGCCGTCGGGGCCACCCCGACCAGATGACAGTGGCCGCCCGCATCCCGCTGGACCGGCAGCACGGTCCCGGCCCTGTAGGAGCCGCCGATGGAGGCGAACCGGTCCACCAGACGGTGATCGTCGGCACGGAAGACGCCGTAGCAGTCGGTGTGCCGCTGTTTGCCGGTGCCGGTGGTCTCGCAGGTCTCCGTCGTGAGCAGCCCCGGGGTGCCGGACATGCGCGTGGAGTACTTCAGACCGTCGGCGAGATCCACGGCTCCGCCGGTCCCGAGGCCGCTGAACAGCACTCCGATGAAGACCATGAACAGCGCCATCGCGATACGGCCCGGCACCGTCTTCGGCGCGCTGTCGGCCCTCGCCCGATACCCCCGTGCCGCCCTCACCGTCTCACGTCCCCCCGCCCGCCGGATGCCGGTCCGGCCGGTCATGATGCCATCGGCCACCGGGCGCCGACGCGCCACCCCGACCCGTCACACCGGACCCACACAGTTCATACGGAGGCCCGCACACCTGCCCTCGGCGCCGGGCGCGAGAGACCCGGATTCCCCCTCAGGAGGCCCACAAAAGCCCTGCCAGGGGGGTCGCTCGTGTGATGCCACCCATAGGGTGCGGATCACATCCTAAAGTGGGCCGTAGCGACTTCACCGCCCTGACCTGCACAGATATCTTCATAGCAGCTCATTTCGGACATTCCTCCGTAGTCGGGTAGTACGTCACATCATTGCGCGGCGCCCACCCCGCCGCTAACTATTGCTGTCGTCGCCGAGAGCCACAGGCCGACCGAGCGGGACACCGCCGGATCTGCCCGCTCCCGATGCAGCACGGGGCACCGCCCCACGCCACCGCGACCGACAGCGGCCGGCACCGACGACGTCCAACCTTGGAGAGTTCCTTCCGTATGACCATGACCACTCGCACCCGCATCGCCCGTCTGCGCACCCTCGCCCTCACCGGCATCACCACCACCGGCGCGGCGGCCGTCGCCCTCACTCTGATGCCCGCGAACGCACAGGCCGCCGAAGCGACGCAGGTTCACACCTCCTCGGTGGTCACGGCCTCCTCGCACGACAGCTCCGCCGCCAAGGGCAAGGCCGGCACGGCGGGCAGCCTCGACGGCTGGATCAAGCAGTCCCTGGCCATCATGAAGGCCAAGGGCATCCCCGGCAGCTACGAGGGCCTCAAGCGCAACATCCTGCGCGAGTCCGGCGGCAACCCCAACGCCCAGAACAACTGGGACGTCAACGCCAAGCAGGGCACCCCCTCCAAGGGCCTGCTCCAGGTCATCGACCCCACCTTCAACGCGTACCACGTCTCCGGTACCGCCAAGAGTGTGACCGACCCGGTGGCCAACATCACCGCGGCCGCCAACTACGCCGCGCACCGCTACGGCTCCATCGACAACGTCAACTCCGCCTACTGATCAGGCGCATCGCAGCACCGCAAAGCCGGTGCCGGCAGCGACGACCGCTGCCGGCACCGGCTTTCGCGCGCCGCGGGCGGTCAGGACGTCAGGTCGTCAGGCCGTCGGATCGTCAGGTGCCGTCTCGTCAGGCGTCTTCCGGGGCACCGAGACCGGTCAGGGCGCCCACCGGGTCCAGGTCGGGTGTGCCGCGGGGCCACCAGTCGTCCTGGCCCGGTTCCGACTCGTAGGCGTACCACAGGCCGTCGCGGCCGAGGCGGAGTTGGACGTGGCCGCGCGGATGGGTGAGGCGGTTGCGCCACGGGCGGAACGCCGGCAGGTCGGCGGCGAGCAGCAGCGGACGGGCCCGGTCGAAGCGGCCGGCCGGCGGGTCCCACGGCTCCTCCAGGACGGCCAGCCCGGCGGCGCCGCCCTGGCGCCAGGCCGCGACGGCCCGCGCGAGGTCGGCCGGGGTGCGGCCGGCGGCCGTGGCGAGCGTGGCGTACAGGGTGCGGGTGGTGGCCGTGAGACCGGAGCCCGGGCGGGCGGCGGCCAGGCGCACCGCGTCCTGCCACAGCGTCAGCTCGCCCACCGGGTCGCGTCCGGTGCCGAGCAGCGCGTGGGCGCGGGCGGCGGCGTCGGTCGCGAGCTGGTCCAGCGCGAAGGGGTCCGGGCCGCCGGGCGCCGCCGGGTAGACCGGAGGCTGCTCGGGGTGCGGGGGCACCGGCAACGGCGGGGGCAGCGGCGGGAGTTCCCGCGGGGCGAGGGCGTCGGCGGCGCGGACGCCCGGCAGGGACTCGGGCTGCCGCTCCTGGGCGGCGCGGGCCGCGCGGGCGGCGCTGCGCCGGGACAGCGCGTCGAGCAGGCTGCGCTCGCCCCGCCCGCGCAGCAGGAGCAGCACGAACGGGTCGGCGTCGAGCAGCCGTGCCGTCTGGTAGCAGAGCGCGGCCGCGTGCTTGCAGGGGTGCCCGGAGTCGGGGCAGCTGCAGCGCGGCACGAGGTCGCCGGGACCGGGCAGGAGCGGTACCCCGCAGTCGGCGAGGGACTGGGGCAGCTCCTTGTCGAGCAGTGCCGCGATGTGCCCCGGCCGGTCGGCGGACGCATCCAGGAAGCGCGCCCAGTCCGCGTCCTCCAGCGTGCGGACCCGCACCTGCACCCGGTACGGGCGGGGCCGGCTTCCGCGGACGTACGCCAGCACGAGTCCCGGGGTCACGGTGATCGCGTCCACGTGCCCCTGGTCGGCGTAACCACGGCCCCGCGCCAGCCTCTTGGGGTCCAGCGCGCCCCGCTCCAGCGCGGCCACCCATGCGTTGCCCCACCAGGTCGCCGCGAACGGCACATCCTCGGCACCGGCCTCGCGGGGCGGGAACGGCGGGAACGTGCGGCGGAGTTCGGTGTCGCGGTGGGGGGTGCCCATGGTGGCGGGCACGCGGGCGGCCGCGGCCACGGGGGCGGATCGGTGCGGGGTGGCGTCCTGGGAGGTGGTGGGGGTGGATGCCGGGGTCGTGGGGACGGCGGGGGTGGATGTGGCGTGGGGCGTGTGCGCGGTCGCCGACTCGCCCCACGTGGAGCCCGGCTCGGCGGGCGTTTGGTCGGGACCGGCGGGAGGGTTTGCGGGACCAACGGGAGGGTGGTCGGAACCGGCGGGAGGGTTCACGGGACCGACGGCATTGTGGTGCGGCTGGGCGGGAGTGTGGTCCGGCTCGACGGGAATGTGGTCGGAACCGGCAGGGGCCTGGCCCGGCTCGGCGGAACAGCGGTCCGAACTGGCAGAGGCCTGGCCCGGCTCGGTGGGGGTGGCCGGCTGTGGTGTGCGCGGGGAAGGGGGTGCCGGAGTGGTGACGGGGCTCGTCCCGGTGGTGTCGGCGCCGTCGTCGGTGCCGATGGTGTCCGGGGCCGGTGTCTCCTCCTCCGGGGTGTCGGACCAGGCCGGCATCCGGAAAGCGTTGGCCAGGTAGTGCCGCATGTCCTGGGCGGCCTTGATACGAGCGGCCCGGGATTCCGGTCCGGCGACGGTCGCGGGGCGCGGCGCCGTCTCGGCGGGGCCACCGGTCGGGCGCGGCCCGCGCCGGGCACGGGGCGCCTTCGACCACTCGCCGCGCGCGGCGGCCTCGGCCGCCTCGGCCTCGGCGCGCAGCGCCTCCCGGCGGGCGGACCGCAGCGCTTCCCTGGCCAGGTCGGCGGGGCGCCCGGCAGGACGTTCCGCACGGGCGGGCCCGGGCAGATCACGGTCAGCCGCAACGGCAGACCCTGGGAGGTCTCGCGCGCCCGCACCAACGGACCCGGCCACGCCACGGTCACCCGCCCCCACGGCCCCCGGCACCCCACGGTCACCCACACCGCTCCCCTCAGGCACGCCACGGTCACCGGCACCAACAGCCCCCGCCGCATCACCGCCAGCCGCACCACCGGACCCTGGCACCCCGCACTCACCCGCACCGCTCGCCTCGGCCGCGCCTACGGACCCCCGCACATCACGGCCAGCCGGACCGCTTCCCTCGGCCACGCCACCGTCACCCGTACCGGCGGACCCAGGCCCCCCACGGTCCCCCGCACCGGCGGACCGCGCCCTCTCGGCGGGCGCTCCTCCTGCGGTGGGCCGGTCCGGAGCGCCTGTTGCGCGGCTGTCGCCTGCGCGGAAGCCGCCGGGCTCGTCCGGTGTGCCGGTCGCGTCCGGCCGCGAGGACATGGCGGACAGGGCCGACCGGAGGGCGGCCCGCGCCACGTCCGCGGGCCTCGGCTGCTCGGTGCCGGCGTGGTCGGACGCCGGCTGGTCGTCCGCGGTGTCCGCCCGCCCTGCTTCCGCTCGGCCGGTCTCCGCCCGCTCGGGCCCGGTCCGCCCTGCGTCCGCGGGCCCGGAGCCGGCCCGTTCGGTCTCCGCGCGCCGTCGTGCCTCGCGCAGGGCCCGGCGGGCGGCGTCGCCGGGACGCTGTTCGCCGCCCGTCACGCCGGCCTCCGCAGCGAGACGAGGTCGGACAGCTCGCGGTCGGTCAGTTCGGTGAGGGCCGCCTCGCCGGAGCCCAGGATGGCGTCGGCCAGGGCCCGCTTGGCGGTGAGCATCTCGGCGATGCGGTCCTCGACCGTGCCCTCGGTGACCAGGCGGTGGACCTGCACCGGCTGGGTCTGGCCGATGCGGTAGGCACGGTCGGTGGCCTGCTCCTCGACCGCCGGGTTCCACCAGCGGTCGAAGTGGACGACATGGCCCGCGCGGGTGAGGTTCAGGCCGGTGCCCGCCGCCTTCAGGGAGAGGACCAGGACCGGGGTCTCGCCGTTCTGGAAGCGGTCCACCATGCGCTCGCGCTCCGGGACCGGGGTGCCGCCGTGCAGCAGGTCCACGGGGATCGCGCGGGCGGACAGGTGCGCGGTGATCAGGCGGGCCATGCCGACGTACTGGGTGAAGACGAGCGCCGAGCCGTCCTCGGCGAGGACGGTGTCCAACAGCTCGTCCAGCAGGGCGAGTTTGCCGGAACGGGCCGCGAGCCGGTCGGCGTGCGCCTCCTCCTTCAGGTAGAGCGCGGGGTGGTCGCAGATCTGTTTCAGGGCGCCCAGGAGCTTCAGCACCAGACCCCGGCGGGCGATGCCCTCGGCGGTCTCGATGGCCAGCATCGACTCGCGCACCACCGCCTCGTACAGCGCGGCCTGCTCGCGGGTGAGCGGCACCGGGTGGTCCGTCTCGGTCTTGGGGGGCAGTTCGGGGACGATGCCGGGGTCGGACTTCTTGCGGCGGAGGAGGAAGGGACGGACCAGGCGGGCGAGGCGCTCGACGGCCTCCTGGTCCTCGCCGTTCTCGACCGCGCGTGCGTGCCGGGCGCGGAAGGACTTCAGGGGGCCGAGGAGTCCGGGCGTGGTCCAGTCGAGCAGGGCCCACAGCTCGGAGAGGTTGTTCTCCACGGGGGTGCCGGTCAGCGCCACCCGCGCGGGGGCCGGGATGGTGCGCAGCGCCTTGGCGGTGGCCGAGTAGGGGTTCTTCACATGCTGGGCCTCGTCGGCGACGACCATGCCCCAGGGCTGTTCGGCGAGATGGGCGGCCGCCGACCTCATCGTGCCGTACGTGGTGAGGACGAAGCCGCCCTCGAGGCCGTCCAGGGTGCGGTCCTGGCCGTGGAAGCGGCGGACGGGGACGCCGGGCGCGAACCGGGCGATCTCCCGCTGCCAGTTGCCGAGCAGGGAGGCCGGGCAGACCACGAGGGTCGGCTCGCTGCGGGCGCGCCTGAGGTGCAGGGCGATGAGGGTGACGGTCTTGCCGAGGCCCATGTCGTCGGCGAGGCAGCCGCCGAGGCCGAGGGAGGTCATGAGGTCCAGCCAGGCCAGGCCGCGGAGTTGGTAGTCGCGCAGGGTGGCGGCCAGCCCGGCGGGCGGGTCGGCGGGGCGCAGGCCCGCCGTGAGGCGGTCGCGGAGGGCGGCCAGCGCGCCGACCGGTACGGCCTCGACGGTCTCGCCGTCCACGTCGGCGGTGCCGGTGAGCGCGACGGACAGCGCGTCGACCGGGTCGAGCAGGCCCAGTTCGCGCTTGCGGGCCTTGCGGACGAGGGCCGGGTCGACCAGCACCCAGCGGTCCCGCAGCCGTACGACGGGGCGGTGGGCCTCGGCGAGGGAGTCCATCTCGGCCTCGCTGAGCGGATCCCCGCCGAGCGCCAACTGCCAGCGGAACCGGAGCAGTTCCTCGCTCTCGAAGAAGCCGGTGCCGTCGGTCGCCGAGCCGGGCGCCGGGCGGACCACCGCGGTGGCCGTGAGGTCGTGGGCGAGGTCCCGGGGCCAGTGCACGGCGACCCCGGCAGCGGCCAGCCGCGTGGCGGCGACGCCGAGCAGTTCGCCCAGCTCCTCCTCGGACAGGGCGAGGACGTCGGGCACGTCCTGTTCGGCGAGCCGGTCCAGGGGCGGCCACACGCGGGCCGCGCGCCGCACGGCGAGGGCGGCGTCCACCCGCGAGCGCGGCCCGAACGCCGAGTCGGCCTCTCCCGCCCACAGGGCCGCCGCGTCGGCCACCAGGGTGGGGTCGGCGAGGCTGTGCACCTGGACGACGGCCGCCCCGGCGGCGCGGGCGCCGGCACTCTCCCCGGCGTCGAAGACGTCGTACGCGGACAGGTCCAGGCGGAGCGAGATCCGCACGCCCGCGTCCATGCCGGCGGCGACCTCGGCCGCCCATTCATGGGCCTGTGGCAGCGCCACGGGCTCCCGGGCGGCGAAGGGCCGGCCGGAGGCGTGCGGGGCGGCCGGGGTGCGGGGCAGGGCGTCGGCGACCGCGTCCAGGAAGGAGCGGATCAGGGCCTCCGGCTCGGGCAGCCGCAGCGGACCGGGGTCCGGAAGCGGCACGGCGTGGCCCTCCGGCGGCAGGGCCGCGGCGACCGCGCGCAGGTGGGCGATGTCGGCGGGCTCCAGCGGGCCCGCCCGCCAGGCGTCATGACCGCTCGGGGTCAGGCCCGGCAGCAGGCGGCCGCGGGCGACCAGCCGCAGCGCGTGCAGCGCGGCGGCGCCCCAGCAGGCCGTGGCCGGATGGGCGGCCGGGTCGCGGCGGGCCCGGACCAGCAGCGGCAGGGCCTCGGCGAGCGGCAGGGTCAGTGCGGGCACCTTCCGGCGGCGCACCCCCGCACCATGGCGTCGTACGACCGTGAGCTCGGCGGTGCCGCCCTCGACGGCCCCTCCGTCGGGGTCCCAGAAGGCGACGCGGCCGTCGCGCGGGAGGGGCGCCGGGAGATACACGGACGCGAGGCGCACCGGGACCCGGTCCTCGGTCCGCCCGGAGCCTTCCGTGTGCTCGGCCACCGCGGCCGCGCCTGCGCTCATACGTCCTGCCACCTCCCGCCCGTGCGTCGGATCAGACGTCTTCGACTCTACGGGCGGGGTCTGACAATCGGCCCCGGGACCGGCCGGGCCCGCGGTTACGGAACCGTGCGGGAGACGACGTAGACCACCGGGTTCTTCGGGTCGGACATGTTCACGACCACGTCCTGGGTCGGCGCCGGGTTCTTCTGCTTGTGGGTCAGTCCCCACCACGGGCCGGTGCCGGTGAAGTGCCAGCCGCTGACCTTCTGGTCGCGGGCGCCGATGGCGATGTCGTCCTTCTTCAGCTCGTCCCGGCCTGTGCCCATGGTCTGCAGGAAGCTGTACAGGCCGGCCTCGTTGGTGCGGAACTGCACGTAGAGGCGGCTGGTCTTCCAGTTGTTCGTCTCGTAGGAGGCGACGTAGTCGGCCGGGTACGGGACCGCCACCTGGTAGAGGCGGCGCTGCACCTTCGACGGCCAGCCCGGGGTCAGGCCGGTCGCGGAGTACTTGGCCTCCTTGTCCTTGCCGCTGTCGCGGCTCTGGTTCGCGGAGATCACCAGGTAGCCGGCCGGGACGCCGATCAGCAGCCCGATGATCAGCAGGGTGAGGGCGCGGCGCCTGGCCTTGTGCCGGGGGTTCTCGGCGGGGAGGTGGCGCGGCTCGTCCGGCGGGGCGGCCTGGCGGGGCAGGGAGGCGGTCATGCGGTGTCCCGGTCGCGGCGGGCCTGGGCGTACCGCTCGTAGCGTTCGTACCGCTCCACCCGGCGGCGCTTGGCCCGGCGGAACCGGCGGGCCACCAGCCGGGCCAGGTCGGCGGCGCCCACCATGCCGGCCTCGGGGCCGAGCTGGGCCCGGGTGATGCGGGCCTCGGGGCGGTAGCCGCGGCCGGTGAGGTGACGCTTGAAGGCGTCCCGGGCCGGGCCGATGAGCAGGTCGTCGGCGGCCGAGACCCCGCCGCCGATGACGAAGCAGGAGGGGTCGAGGGCGGCGGCGAGGTTGGCGATGCCGACGCCGAGCCACTGGCCGATGTCCTGGAGCAGCTCGATGCACATCGCGTCGCCCTCGCGGGCCAGCTCCGTGATCATCGGGCCGGTGATGTCGCCGATCTGGCCCTTGACGTGCTCGATGATGCCGTAGGCCACCGGGGAGTCGGCGGCGGCCAGCTCCTTGGCCTCGCGGACGAGGGCATTGCCGGAGCTGTACTGCTCCCAGCAGCCGCGGTTGCCGCACGGGCAGCGGTGGCCGCCGGGCACGACCTGCATGTGCCCGAACTCACCCGCGACGCCGTACTTGCCGCGCTTGACCTGGCCGTCCTCCAGGATGGCGCCGCCGATGCCGGTGCCGAGCGTGATCATGACGAGGTGGTCCTCGCCACGGCCGGCGCCGAAGCGCCACTCCGCCCAGGCGGCGGTGTTGGCGTCGTTGTCGACCAGGACCGGCACGGAGAGGCGGCCGCTCAGGCGGTCGCGCAGCGGTTCGTTGCGCCAGGACAGGTGGGGGGCGAACAGGACGCGGTTGCGGTCGGCGTCGACCCAGCCGGCCGCGCCGATGCCGACGGCGTGCACGTCGTGCCGGTCGGACAGGTCCAGGACCAGTTCGACGATGGTGTCCTCGACGACCTTGGGGCTCTTGGACTTGTCCGGGGTCTCCGCGCGGAGCTTCTCCAGGATGTTGCCGTCGGCGTCCACGACGCCCGCCATGACCTTGGTGCCGCCGATGTCGATCCCTACCGTCGGCACACGGGGTGCGGTCAGGTGGGAGCGGCGTTCCCTGGTGCCGACCGTACGGAGCACGGGGGCCCGGCGGGAGCCGATGGGGGCGGTGAGGTCGCGGTAGGTGCTCATCGGGCTCGATTGTGCCGCACGCTCACGCTGGGTGCTGCGCGGGGCGAGGAGACGGGGTGCGCGATCGTTGCCGGGTGCGGGCCCGTCGTGGACGATCGCGCAGGGCCCCGCGCCCCTCAACCACGCTGCAGTTCATGGCGTAGAGCCTCGAGGTCGGATCCTCCCGCCATCTGCTGGGTCAGCTCGTCCAGTGTTATGTCGTCCCGTGTGTAATTGCCCACCATCGTGCCCCTGCGCAGCAGTACAAACCTGTCCCCCACCAGGTACGCGTGATGCGGGTTGTGGGTGATCAAGACAACGCCCAGGCCCTGGTCGCGTGCCGCGGCCACATATTTGAGGACCACACCGGACTGCTTGACCCCCAGTGCCGCCGTGGGCTCGTCCAGGACCAGGACCTTCGCGCCGAAGTGGACCGCGCGGGCGATCGCCACGCACTGGCGTTCGCCGCCGGAGAGGGTGCCGATGGGCTGGTCGACGTCCCGGAGGTCGATGCCCATGCGCAGCAGTGCCTCGCGGGTGGTGCGGCGCATGAGGCCGGTGTCCAGGCGCTTGAAGGGCCCCTTGCCCTTGCGGGGCTCGGAGCCGAGGAAGAAGTTGCGCCACACCGGCATGAGGGGGACCACCGCCAGGTCCTGGTGGACCGTGGCGATGCCGCGGTCCAGGGCCTCCCGCGGGGAGGCGAGGGTCGTCTCCTCACCCTCGATGCGCAGGGTGCCGCCGTCGTGCCGGTGCAGTCCCGCGACGATCTTGATGAGGGTGGACTTGCCGGCTCCGTTGTCGCCGAGGACGCAGGTGATCTCGCCGGGGTGGACCTCCAGCGAGACGCCTTCGAGGGCGCGGACGGTGCCGTAGTGCTTGCTGACGTCGGACAGCTCGACCAGAGTCACTTGTTGGCCTCCGCGCGCTTCTTGACCCAGGCGTTGAGCAGGGTCGCGAGGAGCAGCATCGCTCCGAGGAAGAACTTGAACCAGTCGGGGTTCCACTCGGCGAAGACGATGCCCTTGCTGGTCATGCCGAAGAGGAGGGCGCCCACGGCGGAGCCGATCGCGCTGCCGTAGCCGCCGGTGATCAGGCAGCCGCCGATCACGGCCGCGATGATGTAGATCAGCTCGTTGCCGACGCCCTCGCCGGACTGGACGGCGTCGAAGGAGAACAGCAGGTGCTGGCCGCAGATCCAGGCGCCGAAGGCCACGCCCATGTAGAGGCCGATCTTGGTCCTGGCGACCGGGACGCCGACCGCGCGGGCCGCGTCCTGGTTGCCGCCGACCGCGAAGATCCAGTTGCCGGCCCGCGTGCGCAGCAGGATCCAGGAGGCCACGGCCACCAGTGCGAACCACCAGAGGATCGTGACCTTGAAGTCGACCCCGCCGATCGTGAGCGTCGAGGCGAAGACCGCGTGGGCGGCGGGGAAGCCCTCCATGTCGCCGATGGTCTTCGTCGACACCGTGCCGTCGATGAGCTTGGTGAAGCCGAGGTTCATGCCGGTCAGCATCAGGAAGGTGCCCAGCGTGACGATGAAGCTGGGCAGCTTGGTGCGGGTGAGGACGAAGCCGTTGAAGGCGCCGACGGCGAGGGTCGCCAGGAGCGAGACGCCGACGCCGACCCAGGTGTTCGCCGTCATCTGGTAGCTGAACATCGAGGAGATCAGCGCCGAGGACGTCACCAGGACACCGGCCGACAGGTCGAACTCGCCGCCGATCATCAGCAGTGCCACGGGTACGGCCATGATGCCGATGGTCGAGGAGGCGTACAGGACCGTGCTGAGGCTGGTGGCGCGCAGGAAACCGTCGGCGGCGCAGGCGAAGAAGACGAAGACGGCGAGCGCGCCGACGACCGAGCCCAGCTCGGGCCGGGCGAGCAGCTTCCGCAGCGGAGAGCTCTGCAGAATCCTTTCGTCAGCGGTCTCGCCCGCCGTTTTCTCCAGGGTCGCACTCATCGGGTGCCCCGCTCGGTGTACGCGGCCAGCGCGGAGGCCTGGTCCCTGGTGACGATCTGCGGGCCGGTCAGCACCGGCTTGCCGCCGCCGAGGACGTCGCCGTTGTACTTGTAGGCCCACAGCAGGTCGACCGCCTCGTACCCCTGGAGGTACGGCTGCTGGTCCACGGCGAAGCCGAGGGTGCCGTTCTTCAGCTCGGCGGCGACCTGGGCGTTGAGGTCGAAGGTGTCGATCTCGGCCTTGCTGCCCGCGTCGCTCCTGGCCTTCACGGCGGTGTCGGCGTACGGGGCGCCGAGCGTGACGACGGAGTCGATGGACCTGTCGGCCTGGAGCTTGGCCTCGATCGCGGACTGGACGTCGGGCATGTCGGTGCCGTTGACGTACAGCTTCCGCAGCGTGCCGCGGAAGGTCCTGGCGACGCCGTCGCAGCGCTGCTCGTGGCCGACGTTGCCCTGCTCGTGCAGCACGCACAGGGCCTTCTTCCTCCCCCGCTTGTTCAGCTCGTCGCCGACGGCCTCGCCGGCGACGGTCTCGTCCTGGCCGATGTGGGTGAGGGCGCCGAAGGCCTTGGACTCCTCGGAGCCGGAGTTCACCGTGATGACCGGGATGCCGGCCTTCTCGGCGCGGGCGACGGCGGCCTTCATGGCGTCGGGCTTGGCGAGGGTGACGATGATGCCGTCGACCTTCTTGTCGACCGCCGCGTCCACGAGCTGCGCCTGCTGCTGGGCCTGGTCGTCGTGCGAGTAGAGGAAGTTGATGTTGTCCTTGACGGCGGCCTGCTTGGCGCCGCTCTGCACGATGTCCCAGAAGGTGTCGCCGTCTCCCGAGTGGGTGATCATCGCGAAGGTCCAGCGCGGGGTGTTCACCGCCGCCCTTCCCTGGGCCGCGGCGGCCTTGCGGGCGTCCTCCGCCCGCTTGCCCCCGGTGCTGCTGCACGCCCCCAGGGACAGCGAAAGTGCCCCTGTCAGCGCTATGACCGCCCAGGTCCGAAACCGTGCCACGAGGCCGTGCCCTTCTTGCCGTGTTCGTACGTGCGGAAGGGGCCGGTGATCAGATCAGCGGCCCCGAACGCTCCAGTATCGAACACCATGAACACTCGTGACAGGACCGGGGGTGCGTCTGCGGTCTTATTGTCCGGACATTGTGACCGTTAGGGGCCCTCCGTCGCGCCCGGAGCCCGCCGTCACGACCGTACGAGCAGCTGGAACTCGAAGGAGTAGCGGCTCGGACGGTAGGTGTGGTCGCCGAACTCGACCGCGCGGCCGGTGTCGTCGAAGGTGGTGCGCTGCATGGTGAGCAGAGGCGCCCCCTCGGCCTCGGAGAGGCGCTCGGCCTCGGCCGCCGTGGCACCGCGGGCGCCGATGGACTGGCGGGCGCTGTGCAGGGTGATCCCCGCCGAGCGCATCAGCCGGTACAGGCCGGTGGCCTCCAGCTGCCCGGTGTCCAGGTCGAGCAGGCCGGGCGGGAGGTGGTTGGTCAGGTACGCCATCGGTTCGCCGTGCGCGAGGCGCAGCCGCTCGATGCGGTGCACGTCGCCGCCCTCGGGCACGCCGAGCGCGGCGGCGACCTCGGCGGTGGCCGGCACGACGGTGTTGACCAGCACCCTGGTCGCGGGACGCTGGCCGGCCGCCTCCAGGTCGTCGTACAGGCTGCTCAGCTCCAGCGGGCGCTTGACCTGGCTGTGCACCACCTGGGTGCCGACGCCGCGGCGGCGGACGAGGAGCCCCTTGTCGACGAGGGACTGGATGGCCTGGCGGACCGTCGGACGGGACAGGCCGAGCCGCGCGGCCAGCTCGATCTCGTTGCCCAGGAGGCTGCCCGGGGTGAGGCTGCCGTGCTCGATGGCGGCCTCCAGCTGCTGCGAGAGCTGGAAGTACAGCGGTACCGGGGAGCTCCGGTCCACATGGAGATCGAGCGACACGGTCGGGTCCACATCTGGTTTCGGCACGGGCCGAGCGTAGCCCCGTGGCCGGTTGACGGGAAGTTGTGTAGTCCGATTGTCCGGACATACGCATTGACAGCGTACGGGCTCCGCCCTCACTTTGTTTCCATGCGCATCGGGGTCATCGGTACGGGCCGCATCGGCACCCTTCACGCGAGAACGCTCAGCCGCCACCGCGATGTCGGATCGCTGATCCTGACGGACGCGGATCCGGCACGGGCTCAGGGACTGGCACACCGGCTGGGCGAGACGGCGGCGCCGAGTGTGGACGAGATCTTCAAGTGGGGCGTGGACGCGGTGGTGATCACCACGGCGACGTCGGCCCACGCCGAACTGATCGGTCGGGCAGCCCGCTCGGGCCTGCCGGTGTTCTGCGAGAAGCCGATCGCGCTCGACCTGCCGGGCACGCTCCAGGCGCTCGCCGAGGTGGAGTCGGCCGGCACGGTCCTGCAGATGGGGTTCCAGCGGCGCTTCGACGTGGGCTACGCGGGCGCCCGCGAGGCCGTCCGCTCGGGGCGCCTCGGCCGGCTGCACACCGTGCGCGCGATGACCTGCGACCAGTCCCCTCCCCCGGCCGACTGGCTGCCGCTGTCCGGCGGGCTGTTCCGGGACACGCTGATCCACGACTTCGACGTGCTGCGGTGGGTGACGGGCCGCGAGGTGGCCGACGTCTACGCCACCGGGTCCGACGCCGGGCCCGCGATGTTCCGCGAGGCGGGCGACGTCGGCACGGGCGCGGCGCTGCTCACGCTGGACGACGGCACCCTCGCCACGGCCACGGCGACCCGGCTGAACGGCGCGGGCTACGACGTGCGCATGGAGCTGGCGGGGGAGGCGGACACGGTCGTGGTCGGCCTGGACGACCGTACGCCCCTCGCGTCCACCGAGCCGACCGGGCCGCCGCCCGCGGCCAAGCCGTGGCCCGGCTTCCTGGAGCGGTTCGGGCCCGCCTACGAGGCCGAGCTGAACGCCTTCGTGGAGGTGGTGCGCGGCGAGCGCGCCAACCCGTGCGACGGCCACGAGGCTCTGCAGGCCCTGCGGGTGGCCGAGGCCTGCGAGGTCTCCCGGCGGGAGCGGCGCCCGGTGGTGCTGGCGGAGATCCCGGACCGGGTACGGGCGTCGTAGGACGGGCTGGTGTCAGAGGCCGCTCACCAGCGCACCGGAAGGCTGCGCATCCCTCTCATCAGCAGGCCGGGCAGCCATGCGCCGGGGGCGCCGTCGAGCGCGAGGCCGGGGGCGCGGCGCAGCAGTGTACCGATGGCCGTACGGCCCTCCAGGCGGGCCAGGGGTGCGCCGAGGCAGTAGTGGATGCCGTGGCCGAAGGCGAGGTGGCCGCGGGTGTCGCGGCGGATGTCGAACCGGTGCGGGTCGTCATAGCGCTCGCCGTCGCGCTGGGCGGCGGTCAGGCTGATCACCACATGGGCGCCCCGCTCGATGGCCGCGCCTGCGATCTCCAGGGGCTCGGCGGCGAACCGGTAGGTGGCGCTCTGCACCGGGCCCTCGTAGCGCAGCATCTCCTCGACGGCGCCGTCCAGGAGGCTCATGTCGGCGCGCAGGGCGGTGAGTTGGGCGGGGTGGGTCAGGAGGGCGTGGACGCCGTTGCCGATGAGGTTGACGGTGGTCTCGTGGCCGGCGATCAGCAGCAGGAAGGCCATGCCGCGCAGTTCCGGCGCGGAGAGCCGGTCGCCGTCCTCGGCGGTGGTGCGGATCAGATCGCTGAGCAGGTCGTCGGTGGGGCCGGAGCTGCGCTTGTCCTCGATCAGCTCGGTGAGGTACGCGCCGAGGCGGACGACCGCGTCGTAGCCCGTCTGCTCGTTGGTCGGCGCGACCACCTCCGTGGACGTCTTGCGGAACTCCTCGCGGTCCATGTCGGGGACGCCGAGGAGTTCGCAGATGACGGTGATGGGCAGCGGGTAGGCGAGGGAGGCGATGAGGTCGGCGCGGCCGGCCGGGAGCATCTCGTCCAGCAGTTCGTCGGTGATCTGCTGGATCCGCGGGCGCAGTCGCTCCACCCGGCGCATCGTGAACGCGCGCGTGACGAGGGCGCGCAGGCGGGTGTGCTGGGGCGGATCGGTGGCCAGCAGGTGCTCGCCGATCATCTCCTGGTCCGCGACGGTCACGCCGATCTTGCTGGTGTCCTTCGCCAGCCTGCTGTCCGCGAGGGCCGCCCGCGCCTCCTCGTACCCGACGACCAGCCAGGCCTCGTCCTCCCAGCCCGGCAGCCGGACGCGGCGCACGGGGCCCTGCTCGCGCAGCCGGGCGTACACCGGATGGGGATCCGTGCGCAGCGCGTCCCCGAACTCCCCTAGATCGACCACGTGTTGCCTGTCCATCGCTCCCCTTCCGGACACCCCCGAGGCCCGCCGGGCACCTCCCGGTACTGCGACAACGCGCGGCGCACGGGCTTAGTGCCCGTCCCCGTCGACCAGTCCCGCGTCGTAGGCGAGCAGGGCGATCTGGACGCGGTTGGCGAGGCCGAGTTTGGCGAGGATGCGGGAGACGTGGGTCTTGACGGTGGCCACGCTCATGAACAGCTCGCCGGCGATCGCCGCGTTGGCGAGGCCCCGGCCGACGGCGACGGCGACCTCGCGTTCCCGGTCGTTGAGGACGGCGAGCCGGTCACGCGCGCGTGCCTGGCGCGCGTCGGCGGCGCCGCCGGCCGCGTGGCGCATCAACTGCCGGGTGACGGCGGGCGACAGCACGGGGTCGCCGGCCGCGACCCGGCGCACGGCGTCGACGATCTCGGCGGGCGGGGTGTCCTTCAGCACGAAACCGGCGGCGCCCGCGCGCAGGGCGTGCAGCACCTGCTCGTCGGCGTGGAAGGTGGTGAGCACCACGACCTGCGGGGCGTCGGCCCGCGCGCGCAGCCGCTCGGTCGCGGTGAGCCCGTCCACCGACGGCATGCGGATGTCCATGAGGACGACGTCCGGCCGGGTGCGCGAGACGGCTTCCTCGGCCTGGGCGCCGTCCGCGGCCTCGCCGACGATCTCGATGTCCTCGGCCCCGCCGATCATCAGGGCCAGTCCGGCCCGTACGAGCGGGTCGTCGTCGACGAGGAGGAGTCTGATCGGCGTCATGGCCTTACGTAATCATGGTTGCGCGGGCCCTGGTGCCGTGGCTCCGCATCCGGAACCGTCCGTACTCCGCGGGCGCTGCGGCAACCGCGGTGCGCGGAGCGGGACTCGGGGCACATCCGCCATCGCCGGGTGCGGGGTGTCGGTGGCTGGTCGCGCCCCGCGGCGGAGCCGCTGATCGATGCGGCCCCGCGCCCCTCCAGGGGCGGTCGGCACCCGCCCGGCGTTCTCAGGGCCGCGGTCCCGGTCGCCCCCAGGGCAGCCAGGCTCGTACCTCGAAGCCCCCGTCGGCCGTGGTGCCGTGGTCCAGGCGGCCGCCGGTGAGGTTCGCGCGTTCGGTGAGGCCGATCAGGCCCTGGCCGGAGCCGGGGACGGGTGTGGGCTCGATGGTGGGCGCGGGATTGGTGACCGTGACGGTGAGGCCCTCGCCCGGGGTGCCGGCGAGGCTCAGGGCGACCTCGGCGCCGGGGGCGTGTTTGCGGGCGTTGGTCAGGGCCTCCTGGGCGATGCGGTAGGCGGTGCGGCCCACGGAGGCGGGGACGGCGGCCGGGTCGGCGACCCGGTGGTCCAGGGTGACCTTCATGCCCGCCTCGCGGCACTCGGCGACCAGGGCGTCCAGCGCGGCCAGCGTCGGTTGGCGGCGCTCGCCGACCGCGTCCTCGGCCTCGCCGGCCCGCAGCACGCCGATGATCTCCCGCAGGTCCTGGAGCGCCTCGTGCGCGCTCTCCCGGATCACTCCGGCGGCCCGGGCGATCTCCTCGCGCGGCGCGTCCGGCCGGAACTCCAGCGCGCCCGCGTGCACGCTGAGCAGGGTGAGCCGATGGGCGAGGACGTCGTGCATCTCGCGGGCGATGGCCTCGCGGGCGAGCCGCTGCGCCTGCTCGGCGCGCAGCCGCGCCTCGGTCTCCGCCCGGTGGGCCCGCTCGCGCAGGCTGAGCAGCAGCAGGCGCTTGGAGCGCACGAACATGCCCCAGCCGATGACGGAGACGACGAGCAGCACGACGAACACGACGGCGGCGGCGAAGGGCAGGTCGGGGTCCGGGCGCAGCCAGTAGTAGACGGGTACGAGGGCGAGGTCGACGCCGCCGACCCAGGCGACGTAGCGGAAGGGCCGGTGCACGGCGAGGGTGAACAGGGCGACCGCGCCCGCGCCGCCCGACGTGGCGGACACCATGCCGACGGCGACCATCGCGGCGGCGAGGCCCACCGGCCGGCGGCGGCGCAGCCAGACAGCGCAGCAGGACAGGGCGCCCAGCACGACATCGGCGACGGCGAGCCCCCCGGACACGTCCGGTTCCTGGCGCAGACCGTCGGCGGTCGTCAGGAACAGGAGCAGGGCCAGCAGGAAGCAGCAGCTGTCGACGATCCAGTCCCGTGCGGTGCGCCGGGGCCGCCGGCCGTCGGGGCCGGAGTCCGGGTCCAGCCCGTGCAGCAGGGCGGAGGGCAGCATCCACGGGCGGGGCCACGCCCCGCGCGTCATGGTGGGGCCAAGCCCGTTCTCCGTCACGGTCGACCAATCTACGCAGCCCGCGGGACGCCGGCCGCGCCCTGCGCGTGATCGGCTACCAAAGTCGCGGACTCATGGACTTTCGGCGGCTCCCGCCCGTCCGGCCAGCGGCCGCCGGACGACAGCGGGCGGGACGACAGCGGGCCGGACGGACGACAGCGGGCCGCCGGGACGGATCCCGGCGGCCCGCTGGTGGTGCCGTGCCGCTGCGCCGCCCGCGGCCTCTGGGTGGGGGGAGACAGCCGTGGGCGAGCGTGCGGGGCACGCGTCTCGCGCCGTTCCGTTGGGTGTGGTGGACCGGCTCAGCAGCCGAAGTCGATCAGGTTGAACGTGGCGTAGTGGTCGGAGGTGTAGTAGTCCTCCTGGGACTGCTCACCGGTGACGATGCGCCGGGCGCCCCGCGTGGGGGAGCCGGGGGTGATCACCGTGTACTCGTGGTAGTAGCCGTAGGACTCGCTGGGCAGGACGCCTTCCTTGTTGGAGAAGACGGTGCCGTCCTGCGAGTACGGGTACGGGCCGCCCTTGGCGATCAGGTCCAGGGTGTCGTGGGCCTGCGACGGCAGGTTTCCGTAGCAGATGCTGCCGGCCGACGAGGCTGCGGCGTCCGCCGTGGTGGCGGAGACGGTGCCGCCCACGAGGAGGGCGGACAGGAGCGCGGCTGCGGCGCCGATACGAGTGGCGCGTGGGGGGAATCTCATGCCCTCATGATGACGCGCGTAGACGTTGGCATGTCAACGACAAGATTGAAGATTTTCCTTTCAAGTCCGGGGAGTTTTCGTGAAGTTAACCTGCCGCGCCGCGCCCCCAGGCGGTCCCCACGAGCACCAGCGCACCGCCCGCGAGGGCGAGCGGGCCGAGCCGTTCCCCGCCCAGGGCGATGCCCGCCGCGGCGGCCCACAGCGGCTCGGTGCCGAGCAGCAGCCCGACCCGGGACGGTGACGTACGGCGGACCGCCCACATCTGCACGAAGAAGGCGAACACCGTGCACAGCGCGGACAGGAACAGCAGCCCCGCCCAGTCCCGGGCACCGAACCCGGCCGCGACCGCCCAGGGCGCCGGACCGCCCGAGACCGCGGACAGCAGCGCGAAGACGGCGACGGACACGCCGAGCTGGACCGTGGTCAGCGGCAGCGCGCCGGCGCCCCGCACGGCCCGGAGCCGGGACATGGCGAGGACGTGCAGGGTGCGGGCGAGCGCGGCGAGCAGCATCAGCAGGTCGCCGGTGCCCGGCCGGGTGAAGCCGCCGCCCTGGGTGAGCAGGACGACGCCGAGCACCGACAGCAGGGCCGCGCCGAGGAAGGCCGGCGTGGGCCGGGTGCGGGTGACGGCGGCCTCGGCGAGCGGGGTGAAGACCATGGTGAGGCTGATGATCAGACCGGCGTTGGTCGCCGAGGTGTGCACCACCCCGTACGTCTCCAGCAGGAAGATCCCGCTGAGGATCACTCCCAGCAGGGCGGCGCCGCGCCACTGGGCGGGGGTCAGCTCGCGCAGGACGCGCCGCCCGGCGACGGCCAGGGCGGGCACGGCGAGCGCGAACCGCAGCACCAGCACGGCGAGGACCGTACGGGCGGTGGTGATGTCCTTGGCGGCGAGGTAGCTGGCACCCCAGCACACGGCGACGAGCAGCACGGGCAGGTCGGTGTGCCAGGCACGCCGGGGCAGGGCGGTGGGGCCCGGTACGGCGATCGACGACATGGGGCGGCTCTCCCGGTCTCCGAAGGGGTGCGGAGACGTCGGCGGCTCGCACGGGGCGCGATCACCGTACCGGCGGGGACGATCTTCGGCCAGGGGTTTGCGGGTGCGCCTCAGGCGTCTTCGGGGAGCTCGTACGAGCCGTACTCGGGGTCGCCGGCCAGGTCGTACGACTGGATGGAGACGCCCGCGCCCGTGACGCGGCCGGCGGTGTGGCGGAAGCCGGTGGGGGCCGTGCCCTCGGGGAACAGACGGCGGCCGGAGCCGAGGAGGACCGGGAAGGTCACCAGGTTCAGGGTGTCGAGGAGCCGGAGGCCGATGAGCGAGCGGACCAGCGCGCCGCTGCCGTGGACCTGGAGTTCGCCGTCCGTCCGCTCCTTCAGGGCCTGGACCTCCTTGGCGAGGTCGCCGCCGAGCACGGTGGTGCCGGACCAGGCCGGGTCGGTGAGGGTCGCGGAGGGGACGTACTTCGGCAGGGCGTTGAGCTTGGCGGCGATGGGGTTGGCCGGGTCGGTCACCTTGGGCCAGTACGCGGCGAAGATGTCGTACGTACGGCGGCCGAGCAGGAAGGCGCCGGCCCGGTCGAAGACCTCGGTGACGAACCTGCCGAAGTCGTCGTCGCCGTACACGAAGCTCCAGCCGCCGCGGGTGAAGCCGCCGCTGGTGTCCTCCTGGGGACCGCCCGGGGCCTGGTAGACGCCGTCGAGGGTGACGAAGACGGTGGAGACGAGCTTGCCCATGAGGGGTGCCTTCTTCCGGGTGCGGGGTCTGCTGTCATCACCTCAGACCCCGCCGCGGCCCGGAACTCATCGGCTCAGCCGGCGTGGGTGGAGAACAGTCCGCCGGTCGGGCCCTGCTTGTCGCCGCCCTGGGCCTTCTTCAGGGCGTTGGCGAGGCTCTCGATGGTCAGGGACTGCAGGATCACCCGGCCGTTGCCCTCCAGGGTGGCCAGGGACAGGCCCTCGCCGCCGAACACGGCGTTCATGATCCCCTGGCGGTTGAGGCCTCCGACGCGCTGGACGCCGTACTGGATGCCCTCCTCGAAGGCGACCACGCAGCCGGTGTCTACCTCGATGCGGCCGCCGAAGTCCGCCGGGTTGAGGTCGATGAAGTTGCCCGCGCCGGCGATGATCACCGTGCCGTACCCGGTGAACTTCTCCAGGATGAAGCCCTCGCCGCCGCTCATGCCGGTGCGGCCGCCCGCGAAGGCGATGCCGAACTCGACGGTGGACTCGGCGGCCACGAAGGCGTCCTTCTCGGCGAACCACGCGCGCCTGCCGTCGAGTTCCAGGGCCCGCATCTCGCCCGGGAGCACACCGGCGAAGCCGACCGTGCCCTCACCGCCCTGGGAGGTGAAGTACTGGAACGCCAGCGACTCGCCCGCGAGCATGCGCTGGCCCACCTGCATGGCGGTGCCCATGGCCTGGCGGAGCAGGCCGCCCATGCCGCCGCCGGAGCCGCCCTGCTGCTGTCCGCCGTTGCCCGACGGGCCGGACAGCCGGGTCTCCATGGTCACGTTCGTCGTCTTGAACAGGAACTTTCCGGCCTCGCAGTACACGGTCTGGCCGGGCTGCAGGTTGACGACCGCCATCTGCATGGCGTTGCCGACGATCTCTTGCTGAAGGGTCACGCGGGGAGAACGCCGGAGACGGACCCGTAAGTTCCAGCCACCCGGAAACGGGTCCTTGTGGGTGACACGCGGGGCGCCCGGTGCTGTCCAGGCCGGGGCGCCCCGCGCGGGTCAGGGGTGGGCCGGGGAGTGGGTCAGCCGCCCAGTTCCTGGTGGCGGGCGGCGAGGGCGGCCGCGCCCTGCCCGGTCAGGGAGCCGAACAGGCGCAGCCGGGAGATGCCGCCGTCGGGGAAGATGTCGATCCGCGCGTGCGTGCCGACCGCGGGCTCGGGGAGCACGAAGCGGTGGTTGGTGTCGGGCTGGAGGCGGGTGCGCGGGACGATCTCGGTCCAGTCGCCGTTCTCGCCGTCCTTGACGGACACCGACGCCCAGCCGGCGCTGTTGCCCTTCAGGTAGGCGGTGTCGATCTCGATCGCGCGGATCTGCGACTGGGCGACCAGCTGGTAGCGGATCCAGTCGTTGCCCTGGTCGCGGCGGCGGCGGGTCTCCCAGCCGTCGTCCATCTTGCGCGAGCGGCCCGGCTGGATGGTGTTGGTGGCCGGGGAGTAGAAGAGGTTGGAGGCGTCCTCGACCCGGCCGCCGTTCTCCAGGGCGACCACGTCGAAGGTGCCGAGCACCGACAGCCACTCGGGGTCCGGGACGACCTCGCCGTACACGCGCAGGCGGGCGATGCCGCCGTCGGGGTGCTGGTTGACGCGCAGGTGCGTGAAGCGCTGCTCCACCGATACGGAGAAACCGTTCGCCGCGTGGCCGCCGACGGCGGTGCGCGGGACGATCGTCGTCCACTTCACGTCGTCGCCCAGCAGCTCCTCCGGGGACGGCGAGCCGGGTACGGACGTGCCCTCGATGGAGACCGCCTGCGGGTAGTTGCCGCGGAAGTGGGCGGTGTCGACGACGATTCCGCGGATCACACCGGGCGCACCGAGGCGGACCAGCGCCCAGTCGTGGTCCTCGGCGGTCGGCCACGGGTGCTCAGCGGAGGCGCCGCGCCGGCGGCGGGTCTCCCAGCCGTCCATGATCTTGCCCTTGTGCCCGAAGTGCTCGGGGTCGAACTCGGCCCGTTCGGGCACCAGCAGGTTCTCCCGCTGGGCGAAGAACTCGTCGTTGGCGGCGATGACACCGGCGCCGAGCTGCCGGTCGGCGAGGTTGGCGTACTGGGTGAAGGGGAAGTCGGCGGTGCGGTAGTCCGCGTACGGGTCGCCGCCTCCGTAGGGGTTCGCGTCGCCGGTGAAGGTGGCCAAACTCGGTTGCTGCAGCGCCGTCACGGTGATCAGGGGGTCCTTTCTGGAGTCGGCCGGTTGCGGGTGCGGGGGGCTTACTGGGGGCGGGCGAGCAGGGTGCCCTTCGGGCCGGTGAACTCGCCGTCCGCGACGATGCGTTCGCCGCGCAGCCAGGTGGACTTCACGACGCCGTACAGGGTCTTGCCGGCGTACGCGGTGACCCGGTTGCGGTGCTGGAGGCCGGCCGGGTCGACGGTGAAGGTCTCGTCGGGGGCGAGGACGGCGAAGTCGGCGTCACGGCCGGGCGCGATGGCTCCCTTGCGGGCGTCGAGGCCGGCCAGGGCGGCGGTCTTCGTGGACATCCAGCGCACGACGTCCTCCAGGCCGTGGCCACGCGCGCGTGCCGCGGTCCATACGGCGGACAGGCTCAGCTGGAGGCCGGAGATGCCGCCCCAGGCGGTGGCGAAGTCGTCGGTCTTCAGGTCGGCGGTGGAGGGCGAGTGGTCGGTGACGACGCAGTCGATGGTGCCGTCGGCCAGCGCCTCCCAGAGCAGGTCCTGGTTGGCCGCCTCGCGGATGGGCGGGCAGCACTTGAACTCGCTGGCGCCGTCCGGGACTTCCTCGGCGGTCAGGGTGAGGTAGTGCGGGCAGGTCTCCACGGTGATCCGCACGCCCTCGGCGCGGGCGGCGCGGATCAGCGGCAGCGCGTCGCCGGAGGACAGGTGCAGCACGTGCACGCGCGCGTGGAGGCGGCGGGCCTGGGCGATGAGGTTCGCGATGGCCGTGTCCTCGGCGTCGCGCGGCCGGGAGGCGAGGAAGTCGGCGTACCTGGGGCCGCCGTGCTGGGGGGCGGCGGCGAGGTGGTGCGGGTCCTCGGCGTGCACGATCAGCAGGCCGTCGAAGCCGGCGATCTCCGCCAGGGACTGGGCCAGCTGTTCCTGGTCGAGGTGCGGGAACTCGTCCACGCCGGACGGGGACAGGAAGGCCTTGAAGCCGAAGACACCCGCGTCGTGCAGCGGGCGCAGGTCCTTGACGTTGTCCGGCAGGGCGCCGCCCCAGAAGCCCACGTCGATGTGCGCCTTGTCGGCGGCGACCTGCTGCTTCACCCGCAGGTTCGCGACGGTCGTGGTCGGCGGCAGGGAGTTGAGCGGCATGTCGACCAGCGTGGTGATGCCGCCCGCCGCCGCCGCGCGGGTGGCGGTCCAGAAGCCCTCCCACTCGGTGCGGCCCGGGTCGTTGACGTGCACGTGGGTGTCGACCAGGCCGGGCAGCAGGACGTGGTCGCCGAGGTCCTCCAGCCGCGCGCCGGCCGGGACCTCGGCGTCGTACGGCAGGACCGCCGTGATCCTTCCGGCGGACACGGCGACCGCGGCGGCCCGCGTCCCCTCCGGAGTGATGACGCGCGTCGAGCGCAGGACCAGTTCAGCGTCGGACACCCGAACCCCTCTCTGTACCGCCGTTTTACGCCCAGGAAACGGGATTTACACCCACGAAACGGATTTCAACGTTCTGTTGAAGGAGTCTTCACTCCCACTCCCCCGCCGTCAAGGGGCACACTTCGGGACGGCGCGCGACGCGCACCCGCTCTGGACGTTTCCACAAAGCGGAATTAGAATTCCAGCAAGCAGAACGTAGCTATCTACAAGCAGGGAGTCAACCGGCCGCCGGGTAGGCTTCTCACCTCCCGCCAGTCCCGAAAGGAACGCGCCGTGCCGACGTCCAGCGCCAGCACCACCGACTCCGCCAAATCCTCCGCCGGTGGCGGGGTCCAGTCCCTGGAGCGCGCCTTCGATCTGCTCGAGCGGATGGCGGACGCGGGCGGCGAGGTCGGCCTGAGCGAGCTGTCCGCGACCAGCGGGCTGCCGCTGCCGACCATCCACCGGCTGATGCGCACGCTGGTCGCCTGCGGGTACGTCCGCCAGCAGCCGAACCGGCGCTACGCGCTCGGCCCCCGGCTCATCCGGCTCGGCGAGTCGGCGTCCCGGCTGCTCGGCACGTGGGCGCGGCCGTATCTCGCGCGGCTGGTCGAGGAGACCGGCGAGACGGCGAACATGGCGCTGCTGGACGGCGACGAGATCGTGTACGTGGCGCAGGTGCCGTCGAAGCACTCGATGCGGATGTTCACCGAGGTGGGCCGCCGGGTGCTGCCGCACTCCACCGGCGTGGGGAAAGCGCTGCTGGCCGGCGTGCCCGACGAGGAGGTGCGCGCGCTGCTGGCGCGTACCGGGATGCCTGCGGCCACGGAGAAGACCATCACCACGCCCGAGGGGTTCCTGGCGGCGCTGGAGGATGTACGGCAGCTGGGGTACGCCGTGGACGACAACGAGCAGGAGATAGGGGTTCGGTGCCTGGCGGTGTCCGTGCCGGAGTCTCCGACGGCTGCGGCGATCTCCATCTCCGGGCCGGCCGGGCGGGTCACGGAAGCGGCTACCGAGAAGATCGTGCCGGTGCTGCAGCAGATCGCCCTTGAGTTGTCTCAGGCCTTGGCGAGTTCGGGCGCCTGATCAGGGGGTGCCCCGGGTGCGTGGGCGAGTGCGGGTGCGTTGCGGCTCGTCGCGCCCACGCGGCGGAGCCGCACATCGATACGGCCCGCGCCCCTAGGTGGGTCCGCTCGCCCCAGCTGTCAAGTTCTCGGCGACTCTCCGAACAGATCCACTGCCTCCCTGACCTCCCTCAGGCCCCTCCCCAGAGCACTCACCGAGCCGATCGCGCCCGCGATCAGTAACAGGGAGCTGCGCAGGCGCGGGATCTCGGGGGAACCGCCGGAGGCCATCGCGGCCAGCGCGGCCAGTTCGTCCTCGGCTATGGCGCGGTCGGGGAACTCGGAGGGCAGCGCGGCGAGTTCGCGGCGCAGCCGGGACACCGCGGTCCGCAGCTCCGCCACTCGCGGGTCCTCGTCGCTGCCGGTCACTGGCCTCTGCCCCAAGCTCCGCAACACAGCCCTCCCCCTCACACGCCGTCGTGCGCGGGCCAGTAAACGCCACCGCGTCCGGGAGCGCCACCGCGCGGACCGAAATTCAGCCCAAGGAAACCGGCCGCCGCGGCCCCCGTCAGGTATGCAGGACGCATGACGGACAAGCATCACGAGGAGGTCGCCGGGCTGCTGCTCGCCGCCGGCGGGGGCCGGCGGCTCGGCGGGCGGCCCAAGGCGCTGCTGGAGCACCGGGGGCGCCTCCTGGTCGAGCACGCGGTCCAGGTGCTGCGCGCGGCCGGGTGCGGCCGGATCCACGTCGTGCTGGGGGCGCGGGCGGACGACGTCCGCCGGCGCGCCGATCTCAGCGGCTGCGTGCTCGTGGACAACCCCGACTGGGCCGAGGGCATGGGCACCTCGCTGCGCGCCGGACTGGCCTCGCTGGCCGGTACGGGGGTGCGCGCGGCCCTGGTGAGCCTCGTCGACCAGCCCGGCATCGGGCCGGCGGCCGTGGCGCGGGTGCTCGGCGCCTACGAGGACGAGAAATCGCTGGTCTCGGCCGCCTACGACGGCACGCGCGGGCATCCGGTGCTCTTCGGCGCGGCCCACTGGCCGGGCATCGCGGCGACCGCCACCGGGGATCGCGGCGCCCGTGCGTACCTGACGGAGCACGCGGCCCGGATCCGGCTCGTGGAGTGCGCGGACGTGGCCGAGCCGTACGACATCGACACCGAGGCGGACCTGCGCCACCTTGAGTGAGGGGGGTGGCACTGGGCGCCACCTTGCCTCGACTCAGAGAATCTCGACATCAACAAACCATTGAAGTTCCACAATGAGGAAACTACTATCCACTGTTCAGAAGCGCCTGCCCGCACAGTCGGCGCTGTTCGCCCTGTACGTGCCACTTGGCACCCGGTGCCACCGCTGAAGGAAGTGACAGCTCATGTCCGCACCAGCGCCGTCCCCGCTGGCCATCGTCGACGCCGAGCCTCTGCCCCGGCAGGAAGAGGTCCTCACGGACGCGGCGCTCGCCTTCGTGGCGGAGCTGCACCGGCGGTTCACCCCGCGCCGTGACGAACTCCTCGCCCGCCGGGCCGAGCGCCGCGCCGAGATCGCCCGCACCTCCACGCTCGACTTCCTCCCCGGGACGGCCGCGATCCGCGCGGACGACTCCTGGAAGGTCGCCCCGGCCCCGGCCGCGCTGAACGACCGGCGCGTCGAGATCACCGGACCCACCGACCGCAAGATGACCATCAACGCGCTCAACTCGGGCGCCAAGGTCTGGCTCGCCGACTTCGAGGACGCCTCCGCACCCACCTGGGAGAACGTGATCCTCGGCCAGGTCAACCTGATCGACGCCTACACCAGGAACATCGACTTCACCGCCCCGAAGTCCGGCAAGACGTACGCCCTCCGGCCGAACGAGGAGCTGGCGACGGTCGTCATGCGCCCGCGCGGCTGGCACCTGGACGAGCGTCATCTGACCGACGCCGACGGCCGCGCCGTCCCCGGCGCCTTCGTCGACTTCGGCCTGTACTTCTTCCACAACGCCCAGCGGCTGCTGGACCTCGGCAAGGGCCCGTACTTCTACCTGCCGAAGACCGAGTCGCACCTCGAGGCCCGGCTGTGGAACGACGTGTTCGTCTTCGCGCAGGACTACGTCGGCATCCCGCAGGGCACCGTCCGCGCCACCGTCCTGATCGAGACGATCACGGCCGCGTACGAGATGGAGGAGATCCTCTACGAACTGCGCGACCACGCCTCCGGGTTGAACGCCGGCCGCTGGGACTACCTGTTCTCCATCGTGAAGAACTTCCGTGACGGCGGGCCGAAGTTCGTCCTCCCGGACCGCAACGCGGTCACGATGACGGCCCCGTTCATGCGGGCCTACACCGAACTCCTCGTGCGCACCTGCCACAAGCGCGGCGCGCACGCGATCGGCGGCATGGCCGCGTTCATCCCGTCCCGCCGCGACGCCGAGGTCAACAAGGTCGCCTTCGAGAAGGTCCGGGCCGACAAGGACCGCGAGGCCGGCGACGGCTTCGACGGCTCCTGGGTCGCCCACCCCGACCTCGTCCCGATCGCCATGGAGTCCTTCGACAAGGTCCTCGGCGACCGGCCGAACCAGAAGGACCGGCTGCGTGAGGACGTCCACGTCGAGGCTGCCGACCTGATCGCGATCGACTCGCTGGACGCGAAGCCGACGTACGCGGGCCTGGTCAACGCCGTCCAGGTCGGCATCCGCTACATCGAGGCCTGGCTGCGCGGGCTCGGCGCGGTCGCCATCTTCAACCTGATGGAGGACGCGGCCACCGCCGAGATCTCCCGCTCGCAGATCTGGCAGTGGATCAACGCGGGCGTCGAGTTCGAGAACGGCGACAGGGCGACGCCCGAGCTGGCCCGCAAGGTCGCCGCCGAGGAACTGTCGAACATCCGCCAGGAGATCGGCGAGCAGGCGTTCGCCGCCGGCCACTGGCAGGAGGCCCACGACCTGCTGCTGAGGGTCTCCCTGGACGAGAACTACGCCGACTTCCTCACCCTGCCGGCGTACGAGCAGCTCAAGGGCTGACGCCTACCCGGTCCTGTCCGAGTGGCCCAGGGACTTCCCCGGGGCCACTCGGTCGCGTACGAGGCGCTTGACCGCGGTGGGCTCCGGGAAACCCTGCGCCGTGCGGTCCCACACCACCTCGCCGTCGACGCGGACCACGAAGACGCCCCCGGTGCCGGGCTTGAGCGCCAGCTCGGTCAGCTCCGCCTCGAAGGTGGTGAGCAGCTCCTGCGCCAGCCAGGCGGCGCGGGGCAGCCAGCGGCACTGTGTGCAGTACTCGATCTGTACGCGATGACTCATCCGCTGCACCTCATCCGCTGTGCCCATCCGCTGTGCCTCATCCCAGGTGGACCGTCCAGTCCTGTTCCGCCGCCGGCTTGCCGTGCAGGTCCGGGACGCGCTTGAGCCAGGCCGGGCGGCCCGCCTGCGTCCTCGCCGCGCGGGCGGCCTCCTCGGCCACGAGCTGCTCGCGGCTCGGGAAGTCGGTGGGCAGCCACTCGGGCGACCGGCGCACCCGGGCCAGGAGGTAGTCGACGTAGGCGGCGCGGACGTCGTCGGGGCTCGCGAAGCCGGCGTCCTCGGCGAGCCAGGCGTCCGGCACCTCGGCGACGATCCCGCGCAGCAGGTCCTCGGTCACCTTCGGGGCGAGTTCGGCGTCGGCGGCCCGGACGTCGGGGGCGTAGTGGCCCAGGGCGTGATGGCGGAAGTCGTACCTCTTGCCCGGGGTCGTGGTGTCCCAGCGGTGGTGGAAGACCAGGGCGGCGCCGTGGTCGATGAGCCACAGACGGGGCGGTACGGTGCCGAGCGTGGGCCAGACCATGAGGTTGGAGCTGTGGACCGTACGGTCCACGTTGACGGTCAGCGCGTCCAGCCAGACGATCCGGCCCGCCTCCAGCGGGTCCACCGGGAAGCTCTTCGCGATCTCCGGGGTGAAGTCCCGGGCGCCCGGCAGGTAGTCCATGCCGAGGTTCACGCCCGCGCTCGCGCCGTGCAGCTCCCGCACCTCCTGGTGCGGCTCGGCGGCGGCGATCGCGGGGTCGAAGTGGACGAGGACCAGCTCGGGGAAGCGCAGCCCGAGCGCCCGGGCCAGCTCTCCGACGATCACCTCGGCGACCAGCGCCTTGTGCCCCTGCGCGGAACCGGTGAACTTCACGACGTAGGTGCCGAGGTCGTCGGCCTCGACGACCCCCGGCACGGAGCCGCCGGACCGCAGGGGGTCACGTATCGGGTGGCAGTCACGTCGCGCAGCACATCGATCAGCCTAAGGCAGGCCGGTGAAGTGACATCCCTCACAGCGGACCCGGCAACCAACCATCCCGGGTAGTAGAAGCGGCTCCGCTGACATATGGGATTTGTCCGGCTTGCCGCCGAGGCGAACCGCTCATCGGGCCACGGCACAGCGCCCGTTCGGCACCGCCCCGTATTTGCCCCTCGTTCCGCCGACCTGACAGGGCGCCAGACCTTTGCAAACGTCGCGTAAGCGAACCCGGCATCTCTTCGCCCGGCTGACAAGAGCCTTGAACCGCTACGAGAGGCGGTAGTAGGAGCCGCCTTTGCGCTGCTTGTGAGGCCCTCCCGAAAATGAGCGCCCCGGCGATCACCGAGCGAGGTTGACGAATGGCCAAGCACCGCAAGACGCAGCAGTACCGGCGCATAGTCGTCGCCGCCGTCGCCATCGGAGCCGTGGGCGTGCCGTCCGTCGCCCTGGCGTGTTCCGACTGGCCGTACGGCGGCAGGGACCGGGCCGCCGACGCCGCGGCCACGGGCACGCCCCAGCCGTCGGAGCACCACGGCCACCGGCACCACCGCCATCACCACCGCAACGGCCACCACCCCACAGGCACGCCGAGCGCCACCGCGTCGCCCACCCAGCGGGCCACGGCGCCCAAGCCCAGGAGCACGACCGCTCCCCGTACTCCCCGGCCCACCGCCACCGCGTCCAGCGCTCCGAAGCCGACGCCCACGCCCACGGCCACCGCGTCCGGCGCCGTCGCGCGCGTCGTGCAGCTCGTCAACGCCGAGCGCGCCAAGGCCGGTTGCCACCCGCTGACCGTGAACCCGGAGCTGGCCAAGGCGGCGCAGGCCCACAGCGCGGACATGGCGGCCCACCAGAACATGTCGCACACCGGGTCCGACGGGTCCTCCCCGGGCGACCGCATCACGCGGGCCGGCTACAGCTGGAGCGCCTACGGCGAGAACGTCGCCTACGGCTACGCCACCCCGGAGCAGGTCATGAACGGCTGGATGAACAGCCCCGGGCACCGGGCCAACATCCTCAACTGCTCGTACAAGGAGATCGGCGTCGGTCTCGCCCAGCCGGGCAGCTACTGGACCCAGGACTTCGGCACGGCCGGGTGAGCGGCTGCGGCACGGCCGGGTGGGTCCCGCGCCGGGTCAGCCGCCCGCCAGCGGGTTCGGCAGGGGCAGGTAGCGGGCGTCCGCGCCGTCCGCTCCGGTCCAGCGCAGCAGCAGGTTGGTCTTGCCGGGCAGCGTGGGCGAGGTGAGCAGGGATGGGATCTCGGGCAGGCCGTGCCGGGCGAGTTCGCGGCGGGCGGCGGGCCAGGGGTCGAGTCCGGGATGGTGTTCGGCGAGGGCGGCGGCGATCTCGGTGAGATGGTTGACGACCAGGCAGTACACCAGCCGCTCCCAGCCCGCCGCGCGGGTCACCTCCGGCAGCAGCTTGGCGCCCTCGGCGTCCCGGAACAGCGCCTGGACGGGCGCGCCGGCCGCGTCCACGGCGACGAGGGTGTTCTGCAGATGGGCTTCGAGGACGACTCCGTGGTCGTCGAACGCCGTGAGGGCGGGCGGCACGACCTGGCGCAGGTAGGCCTGCCACCAGGCCGCCGGGTCGGCCGCGGTGGCCAGCGGGCTGCCGTCGAAGCCCTCGGCGAGGCCGGCGGCGAGCAACGGGGTGGCGCCCGGCAGCAGATGGCCGCGCAGGCCGTCGCGCACCAGGACGGCGAGCTCCTCGAAGGCGAAGGCGGCCGTGCGGTAGCCGCGGTCGCTCAGCCAGGCGGCGGGCGGGCCCAGCGCCGCGAAGGCGTGCCGGGCGGCCGCGTCGGTACGTTGCAGTCGGCGCAGGTCGTGGCGCCAGAGCCGGCGGATGTCGTTGGTGATGCGGACGTCCAGGCTGAACTTCAGGAACAGGTCGCGCCGGGGCTCGTACACCGTGCGGATCGCCGCCGTCGGCCAGGTGTCGAAGGCGGTCGTGCCGAGGCGGAGCAGGCGGCCGTCGGCGAAGGCCGGGGTGAGGTCGCGGCCGACCAGGTCCAGCTGCCAGGGGTGGGCCGGCAGCAGGCGGTAGCCCGGCGGGGCCGAGCCGAGCGCGTCCAGGGCGCGCGTGTCGCCCTCCTCGGCCACCTGGTCCTCGCGGACGCCGAGCAGCACCAGCGGGAAACGGGCGTGCGCCTCGGGGGCGTACGGCAGCCAGGAGGCGACCGGGCCGCCGCCGCGCGCCTTGGGCGCCGGGTGGTACGGGTGGCCGCCGATCAGGGACTGCTCGGACCGCAGATACGGGTCCGCGGGTGCCGTCGCCCGGGCGCGGGCGGTGAGCAGCGCCGCGACCGCGTCCCGGCTGTCGACCATCTCGGCGGGCAGGTCGCCGCCCGGCAGCCCGGTGTGCCCGCGCAGCTCCTCGGCGACCAGTTTGACCAGTTCGGAGTGGCCGACGCGGTGCCAGGTCCCGGCCGCGCGCACCTCGGGATCGGCGGGGCGCCGACCGGGTCGCACGCGCAGCAGCCGCCCGCTCGGCAGCCGGTGGATCCGCGGGTCACCGGGGTGCCCGAGCGGCTCGGCCACCTCGCGCAGCAGGCAGTTCAGCAGGGGCGCGGCCGCGTAGGCGTCGGCACGGCCGCCGACGGCTCCTGGGGCGGGTGCTCCGGAGGAGGGTGAGGAGTCCACGCGATCCATTCGTTTCGTCCGGGGTGGTCGCGATCAGTATGTCTGTCGTCGCCGACAATCGTCCTCCGTGCGCCGTGTACCCGAGGAGCCGACCGTGCACCGTCCCCCCGCCGCCGAGACCCGGGTCGCCGAGGAACTGGCCGCCGTCCGGCCCGGGCTGCTGCCCCGGTACACGGCGGAGCTGCCGGGCGCCCGCGCCGCGGTGCTGACCCGGCTGTGGCGGGCGCTGGCCCATGAGCCGCTGCCGTGGATCACCGGCAGGGTGCACGGCGCGCACAGCCTCGCGCTGCGCCTCGCGGACGGCCGGACGCTGTACGGGCCGCACGCGGACCCGTACGCCACCGGCGCGTACGTCACCGGAGTCCGCCTGGACCGGGAGCGCCAGGTGGATCCGGCCGGGCTGATGACCGCCCTCGGCGTGCCGCACGGCCCCGCGTTCGCGGCCGAACTGGCCGACAGCGTCGCCTCGTTGGCGCTGTCCCGGGCCGGCGCGGATCACCCGGAGGAGTGGCCGGTGGCGGTCCCCCCGGCCGACGGCCGGGTGAGGGACTGGGAGTGGGAGCAGCGGGTGACCGACGGGCATCCGTACCACCCGGGCTGCCGTTCCCGGCCCGGTTTCTCCGTGGCGGACCAGCTCGCGTACGGCCCGGAGCACCGGCCGGTCGTGGAGCTGCGGACGGTGCCGGTGCCGGCGGACGGGTGCCTGGTCACCGGCGACTGGCCGGAGGAACTGCGGGACGGCGAGCGGGTGCTGGTGCCGGTGCACCCCTGGCAGGCGGACCACGTCCTGAAGCGGCCGTACGCCGCCTGGCGCCCGGCCCACCCCCTGCTCTCCCTGCGCACCCTGGCGCTCCCGGACGGCCCGCATGTGAAGACCGCGCTCAGCGCCCGGCTGACGTCCTCGGTGCGGGACATCTCCCCGTACTCGGTCGAGGCCGCCGCGCCCCTGTCCGCCCTCGGCGAGGAGCTGGCGGCGCGCACCGGAGGCCTGCTGCACGTCACCCGCACGCTGGGCGCGGTCTCGGCCCGCTCCCCGGACCTGGCCGCGCTGCTGCGGGAGTCGCCCGAGGTGTACGCCGGGCCGGGCGAGCGGGTCGTGCCCGTGGCCGCGCTCGCCACGACGGCCCTGCCCGGCTCCCCCGCCTGGCTGGCGGCGTTCACCCGGCTCGCGCTGGCCGTGGGGCTGCGGCTGCTCGACCTCGGCGTGGCCCTGGAGGCGCACGGCCAGAACCTGCTGGTCATCCTGTCGGCCGACGGCACCCCGCTGCGGCTGGTCTACCGCGACCTCGCCGACATCAGGATCAGCCCGGTCCGCCTGGCCCGGCACGGCATCGCCCCGCCGCCGCTGACCGGTCGGCTGATCACCGACGACGAAACCGCCCTGCGCCGCAAGCTGTTCGGCTCCCTGGTGGCGGGCGCCCTGGCCGGTACGGCGGGTTCGGGCCCGGCCCTGGGAGCGGCGCTGACAGCCGCCGTACCGGACCTGCCCGACACCCCCGACCTGCGTGTCCTGCGCGAAGGGCCGCTGCCGGCGAAGGCGTTGACCCTGATGCGGCTGTCCCTGCGGACTCCCGGCGACCAGTGGACGTCGCTGCCGAACCCGCTCGTTTTGGAGCACGCACCGTCTGATCAATAAGATCCGCCGATGATCACAAGACAACGGCTGGCGGCGGGCGTCTGTGCTCTGCTCGCCGCCCTGGCGGCCGGGATCGCGTTCCCCGGCGGGGCCGTCGCCGACGAGACGGAACAGGCCGCTCCGAAGGTCGAACTGGTGCTGGACGTCAGCGGTTCCATGCGGACGCGGGACATCGACGGCGGCTCCCGGATGGCCGCGGCGAAGCAGGCGTTCGACGAGGTGCTGGACGCGACGCCGCAGGAGGTGCGGCTCGGCATCCGCACGCTGGGCGCCAACTACCGCGGCAACGACCGCAAGGAGGGCTGCAAGGACACCGCGCAGCTCTACCCGGTCGGCCCGCTGAACCGGACCGACGCGAAGACGGCGGTGGCCACGCTGCAGCCCACCGGCTGGACACCGATCGGGCCCGCGCTGCTGAAGGCGGCGGACGACCTGAACGGCGGCAGTGGAACCCGCCGTATCGTCCTGATCAGCGACGGTGAGGACACCTGCCAGCCGCTCGACCCGTGCGAGGTGGCCCGCGAGATAGCGGCCAAGGGCATCGGTCTGACCATCGACACCCTCGGCCTGGTGCCCGACGCCAGGACCCGCGACCAGCTCAGCTGCATCGCGGACGCCACCGGCGGCACCTACACCGACGTCCGGCACAAGGAGGAACTGTCCGACCGGGTCGGCCAGTTGGTCGACCGGGCGGCGGACCCGGTGGTGACGCCGGTGGCCACCGAGGGCGCCGCGCAGTGCGCGAAGGCGCCGACGCTGAAGTCCGGGCTGTACACGGACCGGGAGGAGTTCGGGCAGCAGCGCTGGTACAAGGTCGACGTCGACCCCGGCAAGGAGCTGCGCGCCTCGGTGAGCGTGGCCGACGACCGTGCCGTGAACCCGGACTACGGGGTGCTGCTGCGGGCGGTGACCGTGCCCGGACGCGAGATCGTGCGGGGCGAGGCCGCGGGCACGGGCCGTACGGACGTGATCTCGACGGGTCTGCGCTATCCGAAGCCGGCGAGCGACGACGACAACGCGCCCGCGGAGACGGTGTGCCTTGAGGTCACCAACTCCTTCTCGCCGGCGTCCGGTGTGAAGACCACGCCGGGTCTGCCGCTGGAGCTGACCGTGGACGTGGTGGACGGGCCGTCCGGGCATCACGACGTGGCCTCCTTCGGCCTCGGCCGTGGCTGGTGGCTGCTGGGCGTCCTGGTGCTGACCGGCTTCCTCGCCGGTCTGCTGTGGGGCTGGCTGTCGCGCTGGCGGATCGCGGTCTGGAGGACCAACTGATGCGGATCACACGAGTGCTGGGCGGGGCGCTGCTGGCGCTGGGCCTGGCCGCCGGGCCGGCCGCCGCCGACACCCCGAGCCCCTCGCCGAGCGCGTCCGCCGACGGCTCGGCGCCCACCAGGGCGGGCACCTCCTTCCGCACGGCGACGGAGCTGGAGCAGGGGCAGCAGGCCACCGCGTCCGGCTCCACCGGTGACTACATGTACTGGTCGTTCCCGGCGGACATCGGCCAGCGGCCCACCGTCAAGGCGAAGGTGAAGCTGCCGCGGACGCACGGCACGCAGAGCTGGCAGCTCGACGTGTACGACGGGCTGCGGCGCCGGCAGGCGTGCCAGTACGGCGCCGACCCCCGTACCGCCGCGCCGGACGCCTCCTCGGTCGAGCTCGCCTGTGTGCTGCGTACGGTGCGCGGCTGGGCCGAGCCGTCTGCCAACGACCCGCTGCCGGGGACGTACTACATCCGGCTGACCGTCGTGGACCTCGGCGCCGGCGACCTCGGTCAGCCCGTGAGCGCCGAAGTACGCGTCGACTCCAAGGACATCGGCGGTGCGGCCGCCGCGGACGGCTCGCTGGGCAAGCCGCTGGTACCCGGTATCGCCGTCACGTCCTCGGAGAAGACGGACGGTTCGAAGCCGGCGGTGCTGTCCAGCTTCGGCTCGCACGACGGCTGGTCCTCCGGCTGGTGGTCCGACCGGTGGGTGTGGACCGGGATCGGGGCCGTGCTCGCGGCTCTCGCCGGGATCGGCGGGTATGCGCTGACGCGGGGGTCGGGACGGCCGTCGCGGGTGCCGCCGAACGCCTGAACCGACGTGACCGAAGACCCGCCGGCCGGCGGGTCTTCGCTTCACGCCGTTACGCCTCCGGCCTGCCGCGTCTCCCTGCGGGCGCCGGCAGGCGGATACCGCCACGCGCCGAGGTGGCGTCAGGCGGGCTGCGGGACGGGCGTCGCCGGAGCGGTCGCGACCTCGCGGGTCTCGCGCATCAACAGCAGGCCGTTGACCACCATCAGTGTCCCGGTCAGGCCGTGGACGCCGAGCGCGGTGGCGACGGAGCCGTGGTGGGCCAGCACGGTGGCCATGTCGCCGTACGCGGCGAGGGCCTCCACCACCAGCACCCAGCCCAGCGCCCGGCGCCGGCCCGTCACCAGCAGGATGCCCAGGACCAGGGCCAGGACGACGTCGCGGATTCCCTTGATGATCAGGAAGCCGCCGCCGTCGCCGGACGGCCAGCTCGGCAGGCCGAAGCTCGGCGCCGTCGTCTCCGGGCTCAGGATGAACTCCCCTCCGAACCACAGGATGAAGAGGATGAAGGCGGCGACCAGGACGGTGTTGATCTTCTTCAGCGACATCGTTCTTCTCCTCGCGCGTGTGCGTCGGCTTGGCGGGCTTCGTGGAGCGAGGGGGCGACCGGACGGGCGAAGGCGGCGGTGATGACGGCGACGCGGACGGAGCGCCCGTCACGTCCGCCGGCCTCACGCCCCGGCGCCGCCCGGGCGCGCGGCTGCCGGGTCATAGGTCGATCTGCTCGAAGATGTGCGGGTACGACACGATGTCGTCGGGGAAGTCGGCCGCCATGCGCTGGAACTCCGGGCTGCCGAACGCCGTGGCGAGCGCCTCGGTCGACTCCCAGACGGCGACGTTCATCAGAAGCCGGCTGTCCGCCGTTCCCTTGTGCATCCGCAGGGAGACGAATCCCGGCTGAGCCTTCATGAACTCGGCCTGCCTCCGGAAGAGGGCCAGGAACGCCTCAGTCCTCTCCTTCGGGACGAAGAAGGTGTTGGCCAGGACGACGGGCCCGGCCTTCTCCTTGAACTGCGCGAACATCGGCGTATTCGGGTCCAGGCTCTGCAGCGTGGCCATCTTCGGCACTTCCTCTCGCTGTCGGTTGTCCGTGCCGCTCCGTGGGCGATGGGTGGGTGAGTGCTCACTCACCCCCTTCGCCGCCCCTATGGTGAGTGAGTACTCACCCACCTGTCAAGCGCGTGGGAGCACGCGGGGCGACACTCAACGAGCGCCTGCCGAAGCTCAGTTCAGTGACCTCAACGTCCTGCCTGGGCGGCAGGATCAGCCCTCAGCACCGACCGCTGTTCACCGTTGCCCGGGGCAGGCGTCCCGGAGCGCCTTCGCCGGTGCGCCGTCGCCGGTGACCGTCACCCGGCCGTCCCGTACCGCGTCCCTCAGGCCCACCTCGCCCCGGGCGACCGCCTCGCAGGTCGCCGCGTCCATCGTCAGGCGGGCGTCGGGCTCGGCGGGGGCGGGTCCGTCGCCGTACACCGGGCCCTCCGGCGCGCCGAGGCGCAGATGGAAGTCCCCCTCCGTCAGCCGGACTTCGACCAGGCCGTCGCCCTCCAGTGCGCGCAGCAGCGGCAGGGCGAACCAGTGGGCGCGTACCGCGTCCGTCGGGCGCCGCTCCCCCAGTTCGGCCTCGCCCCAGCTGCCCAGCGCCTGCAGAACGGGCAGCAACTGACGTCCGCGGCCGGTGAGTTCGTAGACGTAGGCGGCGCCGGGCGGGGGCAGTCGGCGGCGGGTCGTGAGACCGTCGCGCTCCATGTCCTTCAGCCGGGAGGCGAGTACGTCCGTGCTCACGCCGGGGAGGTCCGCGTGCAGGTCCGTGTAGCGGCGGGGGCCGGCCAGCAGCTCCCGGACGATCAGCAGCGTCCAGCGGTCGCCGACGAGATCGAGGGCGCGGGCTGCGGAGCAGTACTGGTCGTAGCTTCGGCGTGGCGACATGCGACGCAGTCTAGACAAGACGTTGGACTTTCCAAGCGTCCACTTGGTAAAACCAAGCAACATCAGTTTCCGGAGGGGCGCATGGAGTTCCGGCAGTCGAACAAGCTCAGCGAGGTCTGTTACGAGATCCGCGGCCCGGTGATCGAGCAGGCCAACGCGCTGGAGGAGGCGGGGCACAGCGTGCTGCGCCTGAACACCGGCAACCCCGCGGCCTTCGGCTTCGAGGCGCCGGAGGAGATCCTCCAGGACATGATCCGGATGCTGCCGCAGGCGCACGGCTACACCGACTCCCGCGGCATCCTCTCCGCCCGCCGGGCGGTCGCCCAGCGCTACCAGACCCTCGGCCTCGAGGTCGGCGTGGACGACGTCTTCCTGGGCAACGGCGTCTCGGAACTGATCTCCATGGCCGTACAGGCGCTGATCGAGGACGGCGACGAAATCCTCGTCCCCGCCCCGGACTACCCCCTCTGGACCGCCGTGACGACGCTCGCCGGCGGCAAGGCGGTGCACTACCTGTGCGACGAACAGGCCGACTGGAACCCGGACCTGGCGGACATGGCGTCGAAGATCACGGACCGCACCAAGGCCGTGGTCATCATCAACCCGAACAATCCCACAGGCGCGGTGTATCCGAAGGAGGTCGTCGAGGGCATCCTGGACCTCGCCCGCCGGCACGGCCTGATGGTGTTCGCCGACGAGATCTACGACCAGATCCTCTACGACGACGCCGTCCACCACTCGGCGGCCGCCCTCGCCCCCGACCTGGTCGTCCTCACCTTCTGCGGGCTGTCGAAGACGTACCGGGTGGCCGGTTTCCGCTCTGGCTGGCTGGTGGTGACGGGGCCCAGGCAGCACGCGCGCGACTACCTGGAGGGCCTGACCATGCTGGCCTCCATGCGCCTGTGCGCCAACGCGCCCGCCCAGTACGCCATCCAGGCCGCGCTCGGCGGCCGGCAGTCCATCCGCGAACTCACCCTGCCCGGCGGCCGGTTGCACGAGCAGCGCAACGTGGCCTGGGAGAAGCTGAACGAGATCCCCGGCGTGTCCTGCGTGAAACCGAAGGGCGCGCTGTACGCCTTCCCGCGCATCGACCCGAAGGTGCACAGGATCCTGGACGACGAGAAGTTCGTCCTCGACCTGCTGCTGCGCGAGAAGATCCAGGTGGTCCAGGGCACCGGCTTCAACTGGCCCTCGTCCGACCACTTCCGCATCCTCACCCTGCCCCACGCGGAGGACCTGGAGGCGGCGATCGGCCGGATCGGGCGGTTCCTCGGCGGGTACCGGCAGTAGCCCGTTTCGCTCGTTCGCGCGCTTGTGCGAAGATCACCCGCATGACCGGGGGGACCTCCGCTCAGGCCGGTACCGCGCTCTCGGTGCGCGCCCGACCAGCGCCGCGCCGCAGCTCCCCCTGGTGCGTTCCAGCAGACCAGGGGGAGCACCGTTGTTCTCGTACAGAAAGCCGTCCTCGTCCCGCATACGCCGGGTGACCGTCGCCGCGGTGTGCGGCGCCGCCCTCGGCGGGGGGATTCCGGCCGCGCAGGCCCAGGCGGCCGGGTCGCCGGCGCCGTCGGCCGGGCAGGAGGCCCGGCAGGCCGCGCGGTTCTGGACCGCGCAGCGCATGGCGGACGCCCAGCCGCTGGACGCGGCCCGCACGGCACCCGGCGGACCCGGGCCGCAGGTCGCGGCGGCGGGACGGCCCCAGGGCACCCTGTTCACGGGGACGCCGCTGGTCGGGACGTTCTTCGGCTCCGACGGGCCGAGCGGCACCACCTGGCACTGCACCGGCAGCGTCATCGACACCTCCGTACGGAACGTCGTCCTCACCGCGGCCCACTGCGCGCTGAACATGAAGAGCGACTACGTGTTCGTGCCGCAGTTCGTGCAGGGCGCCGGCCCGGACCAGCAGCCGTACGGCATCTTCCACATCCAGCACGTCTACATCGACCCCCGGTACACGCCCGACAAGGGCTCGTCGACCACCAAGGGACCCTCGTCCGACCTGGACACCGCGTTCGCCCGGGTCTCGGCCAACCAGAAGGGCCAGAGCCTCCAGGACGCGGTGGGCGGCGGACTGACCTTCACCCGCCCCGGCGGCTACACGCAGAAGAACGTCACCGTCGTCGGTTACCCCTCCTACCAGCACAACAGCGCGGGCCGGGCCGTCAAGTGCACCGTGCCGACGACCCAGCTCCCCGGCTACCGGCAGATGTCCATGACCTGCGGCGGCTACTACGGCGGCACGTCCGGCAGCCCCTGGATCACCGACTACCGGGACGGGGCCCTCACCGGCCACGTCATAGGCAACCTCGGCGGCTACAACGGCGGCGGCAACGACGCGAACGTCGACTACATCAGCTACGCCCCGGCGTTCGGCGCCGACGCCGCGAACCTCCTCGCCGACGCGGTGGCCGGCCAGGACCCGCCGTCCGGTCTGCCGCCGTACACGGGACTCCAGTTGCCCGGTGGCGCGGCCCGCTGGAAGGGCGCCGCGCTGATGGCCTCCGCGGACTACACCGGTGACCGCCTCGGCGATCTGCTCGTCGTCTGGACCGACGGCGGGGTCACGCTGTACCCCGGCGACGGCAAGGGCGGGTTCGGGGCCGAGAAGCGGCTGCTGAAGGCCAACTCCACCTGGACGCACGCCCGGAGCATCACCGGCGGGACCTTCGGCGGCACCCGGCCGGGCCTGCTGGTGCGCTGGTCCGACGGCGAGGTCACCCTCTACCCGGACCTCGGTGCCTCCGGCGTGGGCCGCGAGGTGCAGATGGCCAAGCCCAAGTCCGACTGGACGAACGCCGTGCAGCTCACCGCCGGGCAGTTCCACGGCGCCCAGGGCGCGACCGACCTGCTGGTGCGCCGGTCCGACGGCAGCCTGGTGCTGTACACCGGGATCCGCTCCGGCTCCTTCGGCACCGGCAAGCGGCTCGTCGGGGCGAACGGCACCTGGACCAAGGCCGCGCTGTTCAGCGGCGGCGCCTTCAAGGGCACGAGCGGCGCGGACCTGCTCGTGCGCTGGTCCGACGGCTCGCTCGACAGCTACTCCGGCATCTCGGCCGCCGGGCTCGGCACCCGGTCCCGGCTGGTCGGCCCCAACGGCACCTGGCCGCACGCCCAGGTCATGACCTCCGGTGACTTCACCGCCGACCACACCGGCAACGACCTCGTCGTGCGCTGGTCCGACGGCGAGACCTCGCTGTACGCCGAGACCGGCACCAAGTCCCTCGGCACCGAGAACACGCTGGTCCCGTCGGGCAGCTGACCGACACGACGACGGCACCAGGGACGACGACGCCCGCGACCGGGCGCCCGGCCGGCGGCAACAAGGGCCCCTCGCCAGGGAACCGCCGAGGCGCGACTCGACCGGATCCTGACGGCACATCCGGCGGCCGGCCCCGGGAATGCCCGGCCCGGCCCTGCGGTTGGTGCACTCCGTACCCGATCGCCGAACAGGGGGCTGACGTATGCGGATCGACGTGCACGGAACGGTGGCGGAGGGATTCGAGGGCGTACGCGAGGAGTTCGCGGCGGTGCTCGCCGGGGAGCGGGACGATCCGGGCGCACAGCTCGTGGTGTACCGGCACGGGCGGCGCGTGGTGGACCTGTGGGGCGGGGACGGCATCGACGGGGACTCGCTGACGACCCTGTACTCCATCGCCAAGGGAGCCGCCCACCTCGTCGTCGCCCTGCTGGTGCAGGAAGGGGTGCTCGACCTGGACCGTGAAGTCGCCGCCTACTGGCCGGAGTTCGGCGTGCACGGCAAGGACCGGCTGACGCTGGGCGAGCTGCTGGAGCACCGGGCCGGACTCGTCGGTGACGCCGAACAGGCCTTCACCACCGAGGAGCTGGCGGACGACCGGATCATCGCGGCCCGGCTGGCGCAGCGCGAGCCGCTGTGGGAGCCGGGCACCGCCTGGGGCTACCACGCCTTCGTCATCGGCGCCCTCACCGGCGAGGTGGTGCGCCGGGTGACCGGCCGGTCGATCCAGGAGCTGTACGAGGAGCGGATCCGGGTGCCGTACGGTCTCGACTACTACCTGGGGCTGCCCGCGGAGGCCGAGAAGCGCTGGGTGGACGTGCAGCCGCTGCTGCCGACCCCGGAGGAGGCCGCACTGCTGAAGGAGCGGGCGGCGGCTCCCGACAGCCTCCGGGGCATCGCGTTCGGCGCGCACGGGCCGGAGCCGATCGACCTCGTGGCCTTCGGCAACCACCCCCGGGTGAAGGCGCTCGGCCCGACGTCCTCGGGCGGTGTGGGCAACGCCCGCGGAGTCGCCGGGATGTACGCGGCCGCCATCAGCACCGTCGACGGCAGGCCGCCGCTGCTCACGCCCGCGACCGCGGCCCTGTTCGCCGAGCTGCGCACCCCGGGCGGCCCCGACCTGGTCGTCGGCAGCGAGAACCACTTCGCGCGCGGCTTCGAGCACACCCCCGGGCTCTACCCGGTCCTGGACATCGGCACCTTCGGGCACAGCGGCGCGACCGGCTCGCTGGGCTTCGCCGACCCCGCGAACGGCATCGCGTACGCCTACACCCGGCGCCGGTTCTCCTTCCCCTCCGGGGTGGGCGCCGCCCCGGAGAACGGCCGTCTGGCCGAGTCCGTCCTGCGGGCGGCCGCCTCCCTGTGACACGGTGCTGACAGGCGAGCGGGAAGGCGCTGACGTGGGTGACCTCTTTCTCGTCCGGCACGGTGAGACCGAGTGGTCGCGGTCCGGACGGCACACCGGCTGGACCGACGTGCCCCTCACCGAGCACGGGCGGGAGGAGGCGCGCCGGCTGGTGCCGCTGATCCGCTCGCACCGGATCGGGGCCGCGTTCGTCAGCCCTCTGCGGCGGGCCCGGGAGACCGCCGAGCTGATCGGGATCCCGGACGCCCGGGTCGACGCCGACCTGCGGGAGTGGGACTACGGCGGGTACGAGGGCGTGACCACCGCCGAGATCCAGCGGAGCCGGCCCGGCTGGTTCCTCTTCACGGACGGTGTGGCGCCGGGGCCGCCGGAGCATCCGGGCGAGACCCCGGAGCAGGTCGGCGAGCGCGCCGACCGGATGCTGGCCAAGGTCGACGCCGCCCTCGCCGGCTCCGAGGACGGTGTCGTGCTGATCGCCCACGGCCACTTCCTGCGCGTGCTCACCGCCCGCCGCCTCGGCCTCCCGCCCCGGCACGGGGCCCTGTTCCAGCTGGCGACGGGCACCCTGTGCCGGCTGGGGACGGAGCACGAGCGGCCGGTGGTGGCGGGGTGGAACATCGGGCCGCGGGAGTAGGTGCACGGGAGCGGGCGTGCGGCAGCGGGGTTGCGGGACCAGGGGGTGGGTGCGGCAGCGTACGGGCGGCGGCGCGGGCCGGGCCGACTGCATACCGTGTGCGGGATACGGTGTGCGGACCCCCGTGTACGGCCGCGCGTATGCGGCCCGGCGTATACGGCCCGGCGTATGCGGCCCGGCGTATGCGGCCCGGCGAATGCGGCCCGGCGAATGCGGCCCGGCGAATGCGGCCCGGCGAATGCGGCCCGGCGAATGCGGCCCGGCGAATGCGGCCCGGCGAATGCGGCCCGGCGAATGCGGCCCGGCGAATGCGGCCCGGCGAATGCGGTTGTCCTCGGACGAGCCTCGGACAGGCCTGCGTCCGCTGTCGGCGGGTGGACGGCCGCCCGGAAGCCAGGGCCGCGTTGTCGGACCCGGGCCGTACTCTGCGAAATGGGCCGGGTGACGGGCGGCCCGCGGGCAGGGGACGGGAGCGGAAGGGGTGCGCTGTGAGCCGACCGCCGACCGCCGCGCAGCGGCGGGTGATCGAGGCCGCGGATCCGGTGACCGGGCGGTTGCGGGGTACGGAGGCGCAGCTGGCGGCGCTGGTGCGGCGGGGGCTGGCCTTCCGGCACCCGCGGCCGCCGCATGAGCACTTCCTGACACCGGCGGGGCATCGGATACGGGAGGCGAAGCCGGGGCAGGCGGTGCCGGAGCCGAACACCCCGGAGCCCGCGGCGGACTCCGGGGTGTTCGCGGCGCGGGTCGGCGGCGAGGAGGCACCCCCCGCCGACGGTCCGGCCCGGCTGCGCGAGGTGCACGGCGCCTGGCAGGGGCTGCTGGAGCTGCGCCGGATGACCAACCCCGACGGCGCCGTGGACCGGCCGTGCGGCTGGGAGCGCACGCATCTGGTGCGGGCGGCGGCGCTGGCCCTGGAGGCGGCCGGGCACCGTCCGGCGGCCGGGGAGGCGGAGGGTTACCGGGTGCGTGCGACCCCGCAGCCGGAGGCGGTCGCCGTGTACGCGCCGGGGGCGGAGAGCCTCGCGGCCTGCGCGGCCACGCTGGAGCGCGCGGGCTGGCAGGCCGGCGAGTACACCGAACCGCGCACGAGAGTGCGCTATCTGCTGGCGTCGCCGCGCCGGGTGTGAGCGCGTGCAAGGATCAGTGGGTCTGTGTGCCGTACACGAGAAGGGGAATCCGTGAGCGAACCGTTTTCCGTGCGCGTGACCGTCCGCGGCTACGAGACCGACACCCAGGGACACCTCAACCAGTCGGTGTACCTCAACTACGCGGAGCACGCCCGCTGGTCGCTGCTGCAGGCGGCCGGCATCAGCCAGGCCCGGCTGGTGGGCCGGGGTGTCGGTCCGGTGGCACTGGAGACGACGATCCGTTTCCGGCGCGAACTGCTCGCCGGTGACGAGGTGGAGGTGACCTGCGAGTTCGAGTGGGGCGGCGGCAGGACGTTCCGGATCCTGCAGCACATACGCAAGACCGACGGCACCCTCGCGGCCGAGGTCAGCGCGGTGGGCGGACTGCTGGATCTCGAGGAGCGCAAGCTGGTCGCCGACCCGCGGGAGGTCTTCAAGGAGCTGACGACGGACCTCGCCCTGTTCGGTCTGTAGGCCCCCGCAGGCCTGCGCCCGCTGCCGGTCCCCGGAGGGTCAGTCCGCGCCGAAGGCCTCCTTGTGGTCCTCGGCCCACTCCCGGAAGGTCCGGGCCGGGCGGCCCAGCACCTCGGGCACGTCCTCGGTGACCACGGCGTTGCCGCCGTCGCGGACGTACGCGACGCCGCTCAGGACGCCGTCCACCCGCTCCGCGTCGAAACCCCAGGCGGTGCGCAGGAATTCGCGGGCCTCCCCCGGCGTCAGGTTCCGGACCGGGACCGGGCGGCCCAGGACGTCGGCGAGCACGGCCGTCTGACCGGGGACGCCGATGGCCTCGGGCCCGGTCAGGGTGTACGTCCGCCCCGCGTGCCCGGCGTCGGCCAGGGCCGTCACCGCGACCGCGGCCACATCACGGGGATCGACGACACCCGATGCCCCGTCCCCGGTCATGTTGGGCACCGGCTCGCCCGCCCGGAGCGACTCCGCCCAGCTCAGCGTGTTGGAGGCGAACGACGACGGCCTCAGCACCGTCCACTCGGCGCCGCTGTCGCGCACGGCGCGCTCGCCGTCCAGGTGCCAGAGCCCGGAGGGGCCGACCGCCGGATCCCCGGTGCCGATGGCGGAGAGCTTCACCAGCCGCCGTACGCCCGCCGCACCGGCCGCCGCGACCAGCGCCGCGTCCTGGCCCTCGTCGGGGCCCGGCGGACGCAGCAGGAAAGCGGCCGTCACTCCCTCCAACGCGGCCCGCAGGGACGCCGGTTCGCGGAAGTCCCCGCGCACCGCCTCCACCCCGGCGGGCACCCGTGCCCTCGCCGGGTCGCGGGTGAGGGCGCGCACCTTCTCACCGCGCGCGGCCAGCTGTCGTACGACGTCACTCCCGATGGTGCCCGTGGCACCCGTCACCAGAATCATGAGATCCACCGTGGACCGGCCGAGGGGCCCGGCTCTTGGAAATTCCGGCACGGCCGGGCCACCCGTCCCGCGGCGCCGGGCGCTTACGGTGGAAGGGTGCCGAACACCACCGCCTGGCAGTCCCGCAGCACGCCCGGGGTACTGCGCCCGTGGCTCGCCGGGGTGCGGACCGTGTCCTTCGCCGAGCCGCCCGAGGAGGCGTTCGTCCATCTGCCCGACGCGGTGACCAAGGTGGTGCTGCGGGTGACCGCGGACGGGCGGCGTGACGTGCTGGCCGTAGGGCCGCGGGTACGGGCCTCCTACCACGAGGGCAAGACCAGCATCTCCTGTCTGGAGCTGCGCCTCGCACCGGGTACGGCCCGGCCCCTGCTGGGGGTTGCTGCCGCCGGACTGGTCGGCCGGGTGGTGCCGCTGCACGAACTGCCGGGCCCGGCGGCGGTCCGGCTCGCGCGCGAGGTGCGCCGGCTGGAGCCCCGGGAGGCGCTGCCGCGCGTGGCCGAGGTGCTGCCCGGGCTGCTGTCCGACGCCGTGGATCCGGCCCGGACGGCGCTGCGGGCGGGCGTGGCGGCGCTGTCGGTGCGGCTGGACCGGGCGCCCGCGCAGGTCCGGGATGTCGCCCGGGAACTGGCCGTCAGCGAGCGGCAGTTGCGGAACCTGTTCGCCGACGGCGTCGGGGTCTCCCCCAAGCACTACGCCCGCATCGACCGCGTCCGTACGGTCGCCACCCGGGCCGGGAGCGCCCGCTGGTCCGACCTCGCCGCCGCCACCGGCTACTTCGACCAGTCGCACATGACGTCCGACTTCCGCGCCCTGATGGGCGTGCCGCCCGGGTCGTACTTCACCGGCCGGCTCCCCGCGGTCACACCCTGCCAGGTGGGCCGGCGCGCCTGAATCGGAATGCGCGGCCGGGGCCGTGGCTGCCATGCTGTCCCGGCGCCGGCACACCCACCACGCCCTCGACGACGCGATCGAGCAGGCGGAGCTGCTGGCCAACCTCATGGCGTGGGCCGGTCCCGCGGCGGGTCGATGAGCCCGGACCGCGGCACGCGGCCGTGCGGGGCACGGTGATCGCCGTGCCCCGCGGGGGTGTTCAGTGGGCGGCCGTGAGTTCCTGGCCCGGCTCCATCGGGTGCGTGACGTCCTCGGCCTCCTGGCCCTTGCCGATGTGGTTGAAGAGGAGGTTGAGGACGACGGCCGTCACACAGCCGGTGGAGATGCCGGAGTCCAGGACGATCTTCGCGGTCTCGGGGAAGGCGTGGTAGAAGTCCGGGACCGTGATCGGGACGATGCCGACCGCGAGGGAGACGGCGACGATCAGGACGTTGTTGTCCTTCTCCAGGCCGGCCCGGACCAGGGTCTGGATGCCGCTCGCGGCGACCGAGCCGAACAGGACGACGCCGGCGCCGCCGAGGACCGGGCGGGGGACGACGGCGATGAGCGAGGCGGCCATCGGGCACAGGCCCATCAGCACGAGGAAGCCGCCGCCGACGGCGACCACGAAGCGGCTGCGGATCCTCGTCATGGCGACGAGGCCGATGTTCTGGGCGAAGGCGCTGCACATGAAGCCGTTGAACAGCGGGCTGAGGGCGGAGCCGAGGGTGTCGGCGCGCAGGCCGGCCGCGATGGTCCGCTCGTCCGCGGGGCGTTCGACGATCTCGCCGAGCGCCAGCATGTCGGCGGTGGACTCGGTCATGGAGACGACCATCACCACGCACATCGACAGGATCGCCGCGATGTGGAACGTGGGTGCGCCGAAGTGGAAGGGGGTCGGGAAGCCGACGACGGCGGAGTGCGCGACCGGGGAGAAGTCGGTGGCGCCGAAGGGTATCGCGATCAGCGTGCCGATGATCAGGCCGAGCAGGACCGCGATCTGCTTGACGAAGCCGCGGGTGAAGCGGCGCAGCAGCAGCACGATCAGAAGGGTGATGCCGGCCAGGGTGAGGTTGGCCGTCGAGCCGTAGTCGTGCGCGGCCGGGTTCGGTCCCTGGGCCCAGCCGAAGGCGACCGGGAGCAGGGAGACGCCGATCAGGGTGATGACCGAGCCGGTGACGACGGGCGGGAAGAAGCGGACGGCCTTGCTGAAGAAGGGGGCCGCGACGAAGCCGAGGAGGCCCGCGACGATGACCGCGCCGTAGATCATCGGCAGGGCGTCGGACTTGTCCTTGGCGGACGCCACGATCGCCGTCATGGGGGCGACGCCGGCGAACGTCACACCGTTGACGAAGGGCAGGCGGGCGCCGATCTTCCAGAAGCCGAGGGTCTGCAGGAAGGTGGCGAGCCCGGCGGTGAACAGACAGGCTCCGGTGAGGAAGGTGAGGTCTTTGCCGGACAGGCCTACGGCCGCGCCGACGATCAGGGGTGGGGCGACGACTCCCGCGTACATGGCGGCCACGTGCTGCAGGCCGCTGGTCGCCATTTTGAGGGCGGGGAGTTTCTCGTCAACAGGATGGGCGGCCACGGCGGCTCCTCCGAGCGGCTGACACGTCTTTGTCGACGTGGGTTTCATGGAGGTGGTGCGTGTGGTCGTGCGGGACCGGGACGGGGGTGGGGTGGCGCTTGAGCGGTGCGAGCGGTGACCGTTCCGGGGCGCGTGCTTCCGCACGCGCCCCGGACGGCTGCCGTGGACCCCGCTCGGGTCCACGGACCCCGGTCGGGAGCCGTCCCTCCCGACCGGAGCGTTCCGGCGAGCCGCCCGCAGGGGCGACCGCCGCGTCCTCCGGCAGACCGCCCGCACGGGGCGGCCCGCCGAGTACTCCGGCGACCCGGCCACACGGCCCGGCCCGCCGAGTACTCCGGCAGACCGACCGCACGGCCCGGCCTGCCACGTCCTCCGGCAGGCCGGCCGCATGCTCCGGCCCGCCGAGGCCTTTCCGGCGCGTCACCCGCGAGAGGTGACCGCCACGTCTTCCGGCCGGCCACCCGCGAGAGGTGACCGCCGAGTTGTCCGGCGGACCGGCCGCACGGTCCGGTCCGCCTGGTCCTCCGTCCCCCGGTGGTCACCGCGCGGGCGACCGCCAGGGCTTCTGGCGAGCCGGCCGCGGGGCCGCCTGCCGGGGTGTCCGGCGGGCCGCCTCGCGGGGCGACCGCCAGGTGTGCCGGCGGCCGCTGGGGGCGGTCGCCGAGGGGGCCGGCGTATCCCGCCTCGCGGCGGCTCGGCCGAAGTGTCCGGTGGGCCGGGCGTAGGCATGGCCGGCCCACCGGCACGTGGGTGAGGAATCAGGCCTGGGCGGTGATCCGGGCGAGGCGCTGGGCCTCCTCGCGGGTGGTACGGGCGATGGTGTCCTCGTCGACGGTGAGCAGGCGGCCGTTCTCCACGATCTGCTCGCCGTTGACGAAGGACGCGGTGACCGGGGCCGCCGCGCCGAAGACCAGCGCGGTCACCGGGTCGGCGATGGAGGCGTGGGCGAGGGTGTCCATCCGCCACAGCACCACGTCGGCCAGCTTGCCCGGCTCCAGCGAGCCGATCTGGTCGGCCCGGCCGAGGACCTGGGCGCCGCCGTGGGTGCCGAGACGCAGCGCCTGACGGGCGTTCAGCGCGGCCTCGCGGTGGGCGCCGAGGCGGTTGATCAGCAGGGCGTTGCGCAGCTCGGTGTGGAGTTCGCCGGACTCGTTGGACGCCGTACCGTCGACGCCGAGGCCGACCGGGACGCCCGACCTCAGCATGTCGGGGACCCTGGCGATGCCGGCCGCGAGGCGGGCGTTGGACGACGGACAGTGGGCCACGCCCGTCTTCGTACGGGCGAACGCGGCGATGTCGGAGTCGTTCATGTGGACGCAGTGCGCCATCCACACGTCCTCACCGAGCCAGCCGGTGGACTCGAAGTAGTCGGTCGGGCCCATGCCGAACAGCTCGTGGCAGAACTTCTCCTCCTCCACGGTCTCCGAGCCGTGGGTGTGCAGCCGTACGCCCAGCCGGCGGGCCAGCTCCGCACCCTGCTTGAGGAGTTCGGTCGACACCGAGAACGGGGAGCAGGGCGCCACGGCCACCTGGGTCATGGCGTCGAAGGAGGCGTCGTGGTGCCTGAGCACGGTCTCCTCGGTCGCCGCGAGCGCACCCTCCAGCGTCTCGACGGCGAAGTCCGGCGGCAGCCCGCCGTCCTTGACGCTGCGGTCCATCGAGCCGCGGGCCAGTGTGAAGCGGACGCCCGTCTCGGCGGCGGCCCGGATGATCGAGCCCGACAGGTCCCCGGAGCCGTGCGGGAAGACGTAGTGGTGGTCCATGGCGGTGGTGACTCCGCCGCGGGCCATCATGGCGAGGGAACCCTGCGCGGCCACGTAGGTCATCTGCTCGTCGATGCGCGCCCAGGTGGGGTAGAGCGCGACGAGCCAGTTGAACAGGTTGTGGTCGGTGGCCAGACCCCGGGTGATCCACTGGTAGAAGTGGTGGTGGGTGTTGACCAGACCGGGCGTGGCCAGGTGGCCGCTCGCGTCGATCCGGCGCACCACGTTCTGAAGGCCCTCGGGGGCCCGTCCCGCGCCGACGGACTCGATGCGGTTGCCGGCGAGGACGAGGTGTCCCGAGGCGTACTCGGTGTCGCCCGCGTCCACGGTCGCGATCGCACAGTTCTCGATGACGATGCGCTGGGCTGCCGATGGTGCCATCGTGCTTCCTTGTCTGTGAGTGGCGGCCCGTGGAGGGGGAGGGTCCACGGGAGGGCACGGCAGGACCCTAGGAGGATTTGAGTGCCGGGGCCGGGTGACGGCTCCGGGTGCCGAGGTGGTGGAAGAACAGGTTGAGCAGGACCGCGGCCAGCGCTCCCGCGCTGATCCCGGAACCGAGCACGGTCCGCGCCCAGGCCGGGAAGCCGGCGTAGAAGGCCGGCGCGGCCAGCGGGATGATGCCGGCGCCGAGCGCCACGGCCACCAGGACGATGTTGGAGCTGTCGTCCAGGCCCGCCTCCGACAGCGTACGGATGCCGCTGACGGCGATCGAGCCGAAGAGCACGATGCCCGCGCCGCCGAGGACCGGCATGGGGACCAGGGAGACGACCGCGCCGAGCACCGGGAAGGCGCCGAGGACCAGCAGGGCGCCGCCGGCCACGGCGACGACATAGCGGCTGCGCACCCGGGTGAGCGAGACGACGCCGACGTTCTGGGCGAAGGCGGAGGTGGGGAAGCCGCCGAAGACGGGGCCGAGCAGGGTGGCGATGCCGTCGGTGCGCAGGCCCCGGGTGAGGGTCCGCGCGTCGGTGCGGCGCTCGCAGATCTCGCCGAGGGCGAGCATGCCGGCGCTGGACTCGGTCATCAGCACCAGCATCACGATGCACAGCGACAGGATCGCCGCGGGCTGGAACTCGGGTGGTCCGAAGGCGAAGGGCGCGGGCAGGGCCGCGACGGGCGCGGACTTCAGGGCGCCGAAGTCGGCCATGCCGAACGGGATCGCCGCCAGGGTGCCGATGAGCAGCCCGAACAGCAGGGCGACCTGCTTGACGAAGCCGCGGCCGAAGCGCTGGACCAGCAGGATCACGGCGAGCGTGAACCCGGCGAGCGCGAGGTGCGGCATGGCGCCGAAGTCGGCGGCGTTCTTGTCGCCGCCCTGGGCCCAGCTGACCGGGACCGGCATCAGCGTGACGCCGATCAGGGTGATGACGACGCCGGTGACCAGGGGCGGGAAGAAGCGCAGCAGCCGTCCGAAGAACGGGCCGACGGCCAGGCAGAAGACGCCGGCGACCATCACCGCGCCGTAGACGGCGGGGAGTTGGTGGCCCTTGCTGTTGCTCTCGGCGATCGCCAGGATCGGGGCGATGCCGGCGGAGGAGGCGGCGTTGACGAAGGGCAGCCGGTTGCCGACGAGTCCCTTCACGCCGATGGTCTGCAGGATGGTGGCGACGCCGGCGACGAGCAGGCTCGCGGCGATCAGCCGGGTGCGGGCCGCGAGGTCGAGTCCGCAGGCCTGGCCGATGATGAGCGGAGGAGTGACGACGCCTGCGTACATGGCGGCGATGTGCTGGAGCGCGGCGGGGACGAGCCGGGTCGGGTGGAGCTTTTCGTCCACCGGGTGCACGGACGTGACGGCGTCGGGCGTGACGGCGTTCCCGGTGTGCGCCGGCGGGGTGGAACAAGGGGCGTGGGCCGGCCCCTTCGCAGGCTGTGCCATGGTGTTCCCTCCGGTGTGGCGTGCCCCGGCCCGGTGGGCGGGTCCGGGGACACGCGTCCCGCGTCAGAGGTTGGTCATGTCGACCGGGATCTTCGGCTCGCAGCCGTCCCGGAGGATGGTCGCCTCGATCAGGCCGTAGGGCCGGTCGGCGGCGAAGTAGACCTCGTTGTCGTTCTTGAGCCCGAAGGGCTCCAGGTCGACCAGGAAGTGGTGCTTGTTCGGCAGCGAGAAGCGGACCTCGTCGATCTCGCTGCGGTTGTTGATGATGCGCGCGCCCATCTGGTACAGCGTCTGCTGCAGGGAGAGGGAGTAGGTCTCGGCGAAGGCCTGGAGCATGTGCTTCTTGACCTGCTCGTAGGACTTCTCCCAGTTGGGCATCCTCTGCTCGTCGTCGGTCCAGTTGAACCGCCAGCGGCCGGAGACCTGGGTGGCCAGGATGCGGTCGTACGCCTCCTTGAGCGTCGTGTACTTGTCCTTGACGTACCCCCAGAATTCGGAGTTCGTCGAGTTCATCACGACCAGGTCCTTCAGGCCGGAGACGACCTCCCACTTCTCACCGTCGTAGGTGATCTGGGTGACGCGGATCTCCTGGCCCTTGCGGACGAAGGAGTGCTTGACCTCGTCCGCGCCGATGAACCTGGAGTTGGCGTCGGAGGTCTCGATCCGCTCCCAGGCGTACTCCTCGATCCGGATCCGGGCGCGGTGGATCGGCTCCTGCGAGGTGACGAAGTGGCGGGCGAGGTGGATGCCGAACTGCTCGGCGGACTCGATGCCGTACTCCTTGGCGAACGCGTACACCGTGTTCTTGGTGGTGTCGGTCGGCAGGCAGTTGGCGTTGGAGCCGGAGTAGTGGACCTCCTCCATGTCGCCGCTCAGCGCGACGGAGACGTTGAGGTCCTTGATGTGGTGGGTGGCGCCGTCCCGCGTGATCTTTACGACTCGGTTCTCGGCCTTGCCGTACTGGTTCTGTCCCAGGATGGTGGGCATTTAGCTAGCTCCCTCGGTAAACGGAGTAGCCGAACGGGTTGAGCAGCAGCGGCACGTGGTAGTGCTCGCCCGGTACGACGGCGAACGTGATCGCCACCTCCGGGAAGAACACGGACTGCGCACCGCTGTCCCGATTCGCGGGGGCGTCCTGCTGCGCATCGGCTTGCTTTTTCTCGAAATACGGCTCGACGGCGAAGTCGAGCCGTACGTGGGTGGTCCCCTCCGGCAGTGCCGGCAGGTCCTTGCACCGGCCGTCGGCGTCGGTCGCGGAGCCGCCGAGCGCCTGCCAGTCGGCCGCACGCCCGGAGCGGGCGGAGAGCTGGATGGCGACGCCCTCGGCGGGGCGGCCGATCGAGGTGTCCAGGATGTGGGTGGACACGGAGGCGGTGGTGCTGGTGCTCATGGTGTCAGGCGTCCTCTTCGACGAGTCGGGCCAGTCGGATGCGGTTGATCTTGCCCAGCTCGGTGCGGACGATCTCCCGCTCCTGCTCCGGCGCGTTGCCGATCCGCTCCTTGACCGCGTCGCGCATCTGCTCACCGGTGCGGCCGGTGGCGCAGATCAGGAACACATGGCCGAACTTCTCCTGGTAGGCCAGGTTCAGTTCGAGCATCTCGGCCTTGAGTGCCTCGGCGGCGCCGGCCATGCCGGCCTGCTCCCGCGCGGAGGTCGGGTCCCCGGGCCTGGGCCGCCCGATCGGCGGGTGTCCGGCCATCGCCTCCTGAAGGTCCGCCGTGGTCAGCTCGGCCATGGCGGCGTCGCTGGCGGCGTAGAGCGCGTCGGGGGTGGCGTAGGGGCGGGCGGCGAGCAGGCGCCGGGCCCACTCCGTGGAGGCACACGCCTCGTGGAGGGCGGCGAGGGCCTCGCGCTCCTCCAGGTCGTTGAACCGGGCCAGGCCCGGGGGCGTGGAAGTCGAAGTCACGGGGAGCCTCCGTGGCCGGATCCGGCCTTCGTGCTGAACGGGCTGCGAACAGCTAACGCCCTCCGAAACACGGCGTCAACACTTTGTTGAAAATTCCGCGTGACAACGCTGATTCCGCAGCCCCGGCTCAGACCCCCTTCTCCCGGTTGAGGTAGTTGTAGACCGTGAAGCGGCTCACCCCGAGCGCGCTCGCCACGGTCTCGACGCCGTGCCGCACGGCGAAGGCGCCGCGCGCCTCCAGTATCCGCACGATCTCCTGCTTGGCCTTGCGGTCCAGGTCGGCCAGCGGCCGGCCCTGCCGGCGCTCCATGGCGGCGAGGATGTGGTCGAGGGAGTCGGCCAGCTGGGGCAGGCGTACGGCGACGACGTCGACGCCCTCCCAGGCGAGGACGACGTCCTCGGGGCCGGCCTCGTCCGGCGGGAGCATGTCCCCGCCCATGGCGTCGACCAGCGGTTTCACGGCCGTGATGAAGGGCTCGTCCCCGGTCACCTGTCACCCTCCGTGATCACGTTGACCTGGAGGGAGATCCGGGTCGCACCGGCTTGAAGGCTCCTGCGCAGCAGGGCGTCCACGGCGGTGAGCACGCGGTCGGCGCCCCCTTCGGCGGTGTTGCCGAACGGACCGACGTCGACGGCGTCCAGCGCGGCCGTCTCGATGACCTCGCGCGCCGCCAGCGCATGCGCCGGCGCCTCGTCGAGGTCGAAGGGTTCGGTGGTGAACTCCACTCTCAATCGCACGCGCCCAACCTAACGCGCGGCGGCGATGTTCCGGCAGCCCTGGCGGGTCCTCGCACACTCCGCGCGACGGACCCGGCGCCCGCCCGCGTAGAGCGGACGACGGATCCGTTCAGGGAGGGGAAGGGCACAGTGACACTGCGTGCACGCACAGGGGCGCTAAGGGGTGCCAGGGGTACGGCGGTCGCGGCGGCGGCGATGGCCGCGCTGACCGCGTCACAGGCGCCGGGAGCGGTCTCGGCCGGGGCGGCGGAGCCCGCGCGGCAGGCGGCCCCCGCCGGGCACGGCCCCAGCGTGACCGGGGACACCCCGTACCGCACCGAGCTGCCGCCGCTGCGGACGCGGAAGAAGGGCTCGGCGCCGGCGGTGACGGACGGCGGCGCCCTGCCCGCGACCGTGTTCGCCGCGTACCGGCGTGCCGAGGAGGAGCTCGCGCGCACCTCGCCGGGCTGCGGGCTGCGCTGGCAGCTGCTGGCCGCGATCGGCCAGGTGGAGTCCGGGCAGGCCTGGGGCGGCCGGGTGACCCCGGACGGTACGACCGTGACGCCCATCCTCGGCCCCCGGCTGACGGGCGGTGCCTTCGCCGTCGTACCGGACACCGACGGCGGCGCCTACGACGGGGACCCCGTGTACGACCGCGCGGTGGGCCCGATGCAGTTCATCCCGTCGACCTGGGCCCATTGGGGCGCGGACGGCAACGGCGACGGGCGCGCCGACCCGGACAACGTCTACGACGCCGCTCTCGCCGCCGGCCACTACCTGTGCGCCGGCGGCCGGGACCTGTCGAACCCCGCCGACCTGGACCGGGCGATCCTCGGCTACAACCACTCGGACGCCTATCTGCGCACGGTGAAGGCCTGGTACGCGTACTACCTGACCGGACACCGCGTGGTGCCGGACGCCGTCGCGGGGACCGGGGCGCACCGCCCGGAGCCCTCCCACGCGAAGGCAGCGAAGACACCGGAGCCCTCGTCGCCGAAGCCGCCGGCCGGCCGTGAGCCGGGCCCCGGGCCGTCGCGCACCCCGTCGGCGCCGGCCCCCTCCCCCACGCCCACGCCGTCCCCCACGGCCGCCGCCCCGGTGGAGTCCGCGACGCCGGTGATTCCCGTCCCCCAACCGACCCTCACCCTGCCCGGCGGCGGGGTGCTGTCCGGCGCCGGGCCGCTGACCACGGGCAACAGGTAGAACACGATGGGAGTCTCCCCCTCCACAACCGCGGATACCCGGCGGTAATGTCGCCACCCGCCGGAAGCACGGGACCGGCGGGTGAGTGCGAAGGGGCCCTCATGGCGACGGACATGCCTGCGGACACGGAAGCCGCCGACGCGCGTTGGCGGCGCATGTGGAGCCACCGCGAGCAGCTGCTCAAGGTGGCCCGGCGGCGCTCGATGAGCCAGGAGGACGCCGAGGACGCCGTACACGAGGCCATGCTGCGGGCCGCGGAGCGCCCGGACCTCGACGACGAGCGGCTCGGCGCCTGGCTGACGACGGTGACGATGCGGCTGTGCGTCGACCGGTACCGGCAGGTCAACCGCGAGGCCGAGGTGGGCCGCCGCCCCACGCTCGTCGCGCCGGGCCCGGTGCCGGTCGAGGAGGCGGTGTGCGACCGGGCCGAGGCGAGATGGCTCGCCGTCCGCAGCGGGGAGCTGCCCGCCCGGCAGGCGGAGGCGCTCCGGCTGAAGTCCGAGGACCTGGACGTCGGCCAGGTCGCGGTGCGGATGGGGCTCAGCTACCGGACCGTCGAGTCGCTGCTCGCCCGGGCCCGGCGCACGCTGCGCGCCTCGCTGGCCGGCACGCTCGGGCTGGTGCTGTTCCTCGTCGGGCGCGGGCGTCCGCGCGGGGGCGGGAAGGTGCAGGCCGTGGCGGTCACCTCGACGGCGGCGACCCTGGCGGTGGCGGGGTTCGTGCTGCCGCAGGTGCTCGGCGGGGGCGGTGGCGCGACCGCTCCGGCGCCGCACCCGGCAACGTCCCGCGGGGTGGCGCAGGTGCTCCGCAGCGGCGGCACGGAGCCGGTACGTGTGCCGCGCCCGGGCCGGGTGCCGGCGGCCCCGGTACGGACGACGGTCCCGCCGTCCGCCGGCGATTCCGCCGCACCGCTCTCCGTGCCGCCCCTGCCGAAGGTCTCGACGCCTCCGCTCCCGGAGCTGCCGGTGAAGACCGCGGTGCCGTCGGTGCCGAAGGTGCCGTCCTTGCCCTCGGTGCCCGCGCTGCCCTCGCCGCCCTCCGCTCCCCCGCTCCCGTCCGCCTCCCTCCCCGTGCCGGCCGCGAGCGTGCCCGCCCCCAAGCTGCCGTAGCACGCAGGAAACGTGCCGCACACGCGTCCGGAAAAAATTTCGCGGTCGCCGCGACGGACGCCCCGCCCCTCCCCGTAGAGCAGATGTCGGAGCTGCTCCACGGGCGAAGGGTGGGACCGGATGGGTGTCGAGATCTGTGTGGAAGGGCTGACCAAGTCCTTCGGCCACCAGGTCATCTGGCAGGACGTCTCGCTGACGCTGCCCGCCGGGGAGGTCTCGGTGCTGCTCGGCCCCTCGGGGACGGGCAAGTCGGTGTTCCTCAAGACGCTCGTCGGGCTGCTGAAGCCGGAGCGCGGCTCGATCACGATCCAGGGCCGGGACATCACCAGGCTCCGCGAGCACGACCTGTACGAGGTGCGCAAGTTGTTCGGGGTGCTGTTCCAGGACGGCGCGCTGTTCGGCTCGATGGACCTGTACGACAACATCGCCTTCCCGCTGCGCGAGCACACCCGCAAGTCCGAGACCGAGATCCGGCGCATCGTCCTCGAGAAGATGGACATGGTCGGGCTGATCGGCGCCGAGCGGAAGCTGCCCGGCGAGATCTCCGGCGGTATGCGCAAGCGGGCCGGGCTCGCCCGCGCCCTGGTCCTCGACCCGGAGATCATCCTGTTCGACGAGCCGGACTCGGGCCTGGACCCGGTCCGCGTGGCCTACCTCAACCAGCTCATCGTCGACCTCAACGCACAGATCGACGCGACCTTCCTGATCGTCACCCACGACATCGCCTCGGCCCGCCAGGTCCCGGACAACATCGGGCTGCTGTTCCGGCGCGAGCTGGTGCTGTTCGGGCCCCGCGAGGAACTGCTGACCAGCGACGAGCCGGTCGTACGGCAGTTCCTGAACGGGCGGATGCAGGGGCCGATCGGCATGGCGGAGGAGAAGGACGCCGCCCAGGTCGAGCAGGAGCTGGCCCAGCTCGACGACGGCGGCTCGGTCCAGGGCCTCACGCCCCGCCTGCTGCCCGGCCCCGGCATCACCCGCCCGCCCCGCTGGGAGGCGATCGCGAGACGCGAGGCCGAGTTGCACGGGACGGGGGTGGCGGGCGCGTGAGCCTCTCCCCGACCGGTGCGCTCAGGCACTCGGGCAACCTGTTCGCGATGGCGCTGGACGTCGTGCGGACCCTGCCCCGACGGCCCTTCCAGGCACGGGAGTTCATCCAGCAGGCATGGTTCGTGGCGAGTGTGACGATCCTGCCGACGGCGCTCGTCTCGATCCCCTTCGGCGCGGTCATCGCGCTGCAGATCGGCAGCCTGACCCGGCAGCTCGGCGCGCAGTCCTTCTCCGGTGCCGCGTCCGTGCTCGCCGTGCTGCGCGAGGCCTCCCCGATCGTCACCGCGCTGCTGATCGCGGGCGCGGGCGGCACGGCGATCTGCGCGGACCTCGGGGCGCGCAAGATCCGGGACGAGATCGACGCGATGCAGGTGCTCGGCATCGACCCGATCCACCGGCTCGTCGTACCCCGCGTCCTGGCGTCGATGGTCGTGGCCGTCCTGCTCAACGGACTCGTCTCGGTGGTCGGCGTCGCGGGCGGCTATTTCTTCAACGTCATCCTCCAGCACGGCACGCCCGGCGCCTACCTGGCGTCCTTCACCACCCTCGCCCAGCTGTCCGACCTGTGGGCGGCCGAGACCAAGGCGCTGGTGTTCGGGGCCATCGCGGCGATCGTCGCCTCGTACAAGGGGCTGACCGCGAAGGGCGGTCCGAAGGGCGTGGGCGATGCCGTCAACCAGTCCGTGGTGATCACCTTCATGTTGCTGTTCGTGACCAACTTCGTGATGACCGCCGTGTACTTCCAGGTCGTCCCGCAGAAGGGGTAGCCGATGAGACTCCTCGACCGCCCCTTGCGCTCCCTCGAAGAGCTGGGCACCCAACTGTCCTTCTACGGCCGTTCACTCGCGTGGACGGGCCGCACCCTGCGCCGCTACAAGAAGGAGATCCTGCGGCTGCTCGCCGAGGTGAGCTTCGGGCGCGGTGCCCTCGCCGTCGTCGGCGGCACGGTCGGCGTGATCGCCTTCCTGTCCTTCTTCACCGGCACCGAGGTCGGCCTGCAGGGGTACGCGGCCCTGAACCAGCTCGGCACCTCCAACTTCGTGGCGTTCCTGTCGGCGTACTTCAACACCAGGGAGATCGCCCCGCTGGTGGCCGGACTCGCGCTGTCCGCGACGGTCGGCGCCGGGTTCACCGCACAGCTCGGCGCGATGCGGATCAGCGAGGAGACGGACGCGCTGGAGGTGATGGGCGTCCCGTCGCTGCCGTTCCTGGTGACGACCCGGATGATCGCCGGTTTCGTCGCGGTGATCCCGCTGTACGTGATCGGCCTGCTGTCCTCCTACCTCGCCGCCCGCACCATCACCACCGGCTACTACGGGCAGTCGACGGGCACCTACGACCACTACTTCCACCAGTACCTGCCGCCGGTGGACGTCCTGTGGTCGTTCGGCAAGGTGATCGTCTTCGCGGTGCTGATCATCCTGGTGCACTGCTACTACGGCTACCACGCGAGCGGCGGTCCGGCGGGCGTCGGCGTCGCGGTGGGCCGGGCGGTGCGGACGTCCATCGTCGCCATCAACGTCCTGGACTTCTTCCTGAGCCTCGCGATCTGGGGCGCCAACACGACCGTACGGATCGCGGGGTGAGGCCGGTGCGAACGCTGAGACTCAGGCTGTACGGCATCGCGTTCCTCGCCGTGCTCGCGCTGCTGCTGTCCCTCGCGGTGGCCGTCTACCAGCAGGCGTTCACCTCCGTCGTACCGATCACCCTGCGGGCCGACGCCCTCGGCAACCAGCTCGATCCGCGCGCCGACGTCAAGCTGCGCGGGGTGCTGGTCGGCGAGGTGCGCGAGGTGCACGCCGACGGCACGAAGGCGACCCTCGACATCGCGCTGAAGCCGGGTTACGTCCCGTACATCCCCGCGGACGTGCACGCCCGGCTGCTGCCCAAGACGCTGTTCGGCGAGAAGTACGTCGACCTGGTCCCGCCCGCCCGCTCCTCGGCCCGGCCGATCCGCGCCGGAGACGTGATCACCCAGGACCGTACGAAGGTCGGCATCGAGGTGCAGCAGCTGATGAACGACCTGCTGCCGCTGCTGCGGACCGTCCGGCCGGGCGAACTCAACGCCACGCTCTCGGCGTTCGCCACCGCCCTGGAGGGCCGCGGCGACCGGATCGGCGGCAACCTCGCCCGGGTCGAGGGCTATCTGCGCCGGCTCAACCCCCACCTGCCGTCGCTGAAGGAGGACATCTCCCGGTTCGCCGACGTCGCCCAGGTGTACGGCGACGCCGCGCCCGACCTGATGCGGATCCTGCGCAACACGGTCACCACCAGCCGCACGATCGTCGAGAAGCAGGACCAGCTGGCCGCGGGGCTCCGCTCGACCGCGGCGGTGGCGGGCACCGCGGACGACTTCCTGTCCCGCAACGGCGACCGGCTGATCACCCTCGGCCGGGTCTCCCGCCCCACCCTGGAGCTGTTCGCCCGCTACTCCCCCGAGTACCCGTGCCTGTTCCAGGGCCTGGTCCGGCAGGAGAAGGCGTCCGAGGACGCGTTCCGGGGCGGCGAGATGCGGATCACCCTGGAGGTCGTCCGGCCGCAGGGGGCGTACCGGCCCGGTGAGGAGCCGGTCTACGGCGAGCGGTCGGGCCCTAACTGCCGTGGTCTGCCGCACCCATCGGTACCGGGGCCGAAGCCCCATCTCGACGACGGTACGTCCGCCGGAGGTTCCGGCGGCGCACTCCCCGGAGGTGTCGACGTGTCCGCCACCCGGGCCGAGCAGCGGGCCGTCGGCTCGCTCGTGGCTCCCGTCATGGGCGTGCCCGCGGATCAGGTGCCGCCCGTCGCGACCCTGCTGTTCGGGCCGCTCGCGCGCGGAACGGCGGTGAGCGTCGCATGAGCAGGTCAGGAGCCCGGCAGACGGCCGCACCGCTGATCAAGTTCAGCCTGTTCGCGCTGGTCACGATCGCGGCGACGGCGCTGCTCGCCGCCACCATCGTCAACCTCTCCTTCACCCCGAAGGACACCTACCACGCGGTGTTCTCCGACGTGACCGGACTGGAGACCGGGGACGACATCCGGGTGGCCGGAGTGCGGGTCGGTCAGGTCGAGGACATCCGGATCAAGGACCGGACCCTGGCCGAGGTCACGTTCTCCGTCACCGCCGACCGGCCGCTGCTGACGTCCACCCACGCGGTCGTCCGCTACCGCAACCTGGTCGGGCAGCGGTACGTCGCGCTCACCGAGGGCACCGGCGACGGCACGGGGCGGCTGCGGCCGGGCGGCACCATCCCGCTGTCCCGCACCGAGCCGGCGCTGGACCTCAACGCCCTGCTGAACGGCTTCAAGCCGCTGTTCGCCGCGCTCAGCCCGAGCGACGTCAACCAGCTCGCCACCGAGATCATCCAGACCTTCCAGGGCGAGGGCGGCACGGTGAACAGCCTGCTCACGCACACCGCCTCGCTCACCACGACGCTCGCCGACCGCGACCAGCTGATCGGCTCGGTGATCGACAACCTCAACACCGTCCTGGCCACCCTCGACAAGCGCGGCTCCCGCTTCTCCGACCTGCTCACCCAGCTGCGCCGGGTCGTCTCGGGGCTCTCCGCCGACCGGGGGCCCATCGGGAGGTCGCTGGTGAGCATCGGCGACCTCGCGGGCGTCACCTCGGGTCTGCTGAAGGACGCGCGTCCGCCGCTGAAGGACGACATCGCCGGGCTCGGCGAGCTCACCGGAACGCTGAACGACAACCAGAAGACCGTGGAGGGCGTCCTGCAACGGCTGCCGAACAAGCTCAACGAGCTGACCGGGACGGCGTCCTACGGCTCGTGGTTCAACTTCTACCTCTGCGACTTCGACGGCCGGATCGTGCTGCCGGAGACGAAGCAGGTGCTCACCCCGGAGCTGCACGTGGCGCGGGCGAGGTGTGGCGGATGAGTCTGCGTGCCGTACGAAAGCGCCGCCCCGAGCCCCTGGTGAAGGTGCGGGTCCTGCCGCCGAGGCTGCCGGGACTCCGCCGGCCGGTGCCGAAGCGGCCGGGCCGCCCCGAGCCCCTCGTGCAGGTGCGCGTCCTGCCACCGAGGCTCCTGAGGCTCCCGCATCTCCCCCGGCTCCCCCGGCTGTCGAAGCGCAGGCCCCGCCCCCAGCCCCTGGTCAGGGTGCGCGTCCTGCCGCCGAAGCTGCCCGCGATCCGGCTGAGGCGCCCGCGCCTGAAGCCGTTCCGCGAGCGCAACCCGGTCGTCGTCGGCGCCGTCGGGCTCACCGTCCTCGCGCTGCTCACGGTCGCCGCGTTCAACGCCGACAGCCTGCCGCTGATCGGTGGCGGCGACACCTACAGCGCGGCCTTCTCGGAGGCGGGCGGGCTCAAGCCGGGCGACGAGGTGCGGATCGCCGGGGTCAAGGTCGGCAAGGTCGACGGCGTCGACCTGGACGGCGACCACGTCAAGGTCACCTTCAAGGTGAAGGGCCACCCGGGGTTCGGCACCGACACGGGCGCGGCGATCCGGGTCAAGACGATCCTCGGCGCCAAGTACCTGGCGCTGTACCCGAAGGGGCCGGGCCAGTTGAAGCCGGGCAGTGAGATCCCGCTCGGGCGGACGGTGTCGGCGTACGACGTCGTCCAGGCGTTCAGCGACCTGACCACCACCAGCGAGAAGGTCGACACGGACCGGCTCGCCAAGGCGCTGGACACGATCTCCGTCACCTTCCAGGACTCGCCGGCCGAGGTACGGGCGTCGATCAAGGGGCTGTCGCGGATCTCCCGGACCGTCGCCTCCCGGGACAAGGCGCTGCGCGAGCTCCTCGACCATGCGAACGGGGTCACCAAGGTGCTGGCCGACCACACGAAGGACTTCTCCGCGCTGGTGAAGGACGGCGACGCGCTGTTCAAGGAGATCGCCGACCGCCGCGCGGCGATCCACAAACTGCTCAAGGCCTCGGCGCTGCTGGGCATCGAGCTGTCCGGCCTGGTCGACGACAACAGCAAGGAGATCGGGCCGGCCCTGAAGAACCTCAACACCTTCCTGACCATGCTGGAGCGCAACCAGGCGAGCCTCGACCGCAGTGTGCAGCTCCTCGCGCCGTACGTCCGGCTGTTCACCAACACCCTCGGCAACGGCCGGTGGTTCGACTCCTACGTCCAGAACCTGGTCGCGGCTCCGGTCACGCCGCGGACGGGAGGCACCCGATGACCCGCAGACTCCTGGCCCTGTTCACCGCGCTCGCCGTCGTCGTGGCGCTCGCCGTGGTGCTGTGGCCGCACGCCGACCCCGTCCGGGTCACGGCGTACTTCCCGCGTACGGTCGGCATCTACCCCGGCTCCGACGTCCGCGTCCTCGGTGTCCGCATCGGCGAGGTCGAGAAGGTCACACCGGAGGGCGGCCGGGTCCGGGTGGAGCTGGCGTACGACCGGGGCCGCAAGGTCCCCGCCGACGCGCAGGCCGCCATCGTCAACTCCTCGGTGGTCAGCGACCGTTACGTGCAGCTGCTGCCGGTGTACCGGAAGGGACCGGTCCTGCGGAACGGCGACGTGATCCCCGAGTCCCGTACGGCCGTCCCCGTCGAGCTGGACCGGATCTTCGACAGCCTGCACACCACCGCCGAGGCGCTCGGCCCGAACGGCGCCAACAGGCAGGGCTCGCTGTCCCGGCTGCTCGGGGTGAGCGCGGACAACCTCCAGGGGCAGGGCAAGAACCTCAACCAGACGGTCCAGGACCTCTCCCAGGCGGTCACCACGCTGTCCGACGGGCGCGGCGACCTGTTCGGAACCGTGCGGCACCTCCAGGTGTTCACGGCCGCGCTGGCGGCGGACGACACCAGCGTGCGGTCGTTCGACACCGACCTCGCCGATGTGGCCGGGCAGCTCGCCGGGGAGCGCACGGATCTCGCGGCCGCGCTGAAGTACCTGGCCGCCGCGCTCGCAGACGTGTCCGGCTTCGTGAAGGGCAACAAGAAGGCGCTGACCTCGGACGTCGCGGGCCTGGCCAAGGTCACCAAGGTCCTCGTCACCCAACGGGCCGCACTGGAGGAGCTGTTGACCGTCGCCCCCACGGGTCTGTCGAACCTGCAGAACGCCTACAACCCGGCCGCCGGCACCCTCGACACCCGCAACAACGCCCAGACCCCGCAGGACCCGGCGTCCCTGCTCTGCTCGATCCTCAGGACGACCGGGGACGACCACGGCGGCTGCACGGACCTGAGGAAACTCTTCGACTCGCTGCCGAAGGTGCCGGCGGCGCCCGCGACGACGGGCACGGTCGACAAGACCCTCGGCGGAATCCTGGGGGCACGGGCATGAGCGTACGGCGCATGGGGCGGGCGGCCGCCTGGACGGCGGTCGGCTCGCTGCTGCTGACCGGCTGCGAGTTCAACGGCTGGTACGACGTCCCGCTGCCCGGCGGCGCCGCCTCGGACGGCCACGCCTACCACGTCACCGTGGAGTTCCGGGACGTACTGGACCTGGTGCCGCAGTCGGCGGTGAAGGTGAACAACGTCACCGTGGGCACGGTCGAGAAGGTGCAGCTGGACGGCTGGCACGCGCGCGTGCGGCTCAGGATCGCCGACTCGGTGAAGCTGCCCGGCAACGCGGTCGCCGATCTGCGGCAGACCAGCATGCTCGGCGAGAAGTACGTGGCCCTGTCCGCGCCGCCCGGCACCCGGCCCGTCGGGCGGCTCCGCGACGGCGACCGCATCCCGCTCTCCCGCAGCGGCCGCAACCCGGAGGCCGAGGAGGTGCTGTCGGCCCTGTCCGCGCTGCTCAACGGCGGCGGGGTGGCCCAGCTGAAGACGATCACCGTCGAGCTGAACAAGGCCCTGAACGGCCGCGAGGACCGGGTCAGGTCGCTGCTGAAGCAGCTCGACACGTTCCTCGGCGGCCTCGACGACCAGCGGGCGGAGATCGTGCGCGCGCTGGGGGGCGTCGACCGGCTGGCCAAGCGGCTGACGAAGGAGAAGAAGACCATCGCCCAGGCCGTCGACACCATGCCGCCCGCCCTGAAGGCCCTCGCCGACCAGCGCAAGGACCTGACGACGATGCTCACCGCCCTGTCCAGGCTCGGCACCACCGGCACCCGCGTGGTGAACGCCTCCAAGGACGACACGGTCGCCAACCTGAAGAAGCTGCAGCCCATCCTGGCGGAGCTGAACAAGGCGGGCGACGACCTCCCCAACTCCCTGGAGATCCTGACCACTTACCCCTTCCCGCGCAACGCCGTCGACGCCATCAAGGGCGACTACGTCAATCTGAGGATCACCGCCGACCTGGACCTGGCCGGCCTCTACGGCAACGTCACCGGGAAGCCGGGGAAGGGCGGGAAGTCCCCGGTGCCCAGGCCGCCGAGCCTGCCCGGCGTCCCCACACCCACCCCGCTCCCGTCCCTGCCGGGCACTCCGTCCCTGCCCGCCACCCCGTCCGTGCCGCCCGTGCCCTCGAAGCCGTCCGACGGCAGCACCCTGCTGTGCCCACCGGTGTGTACGGCGGCCTACGGCACCACGGACGGCGCGCGTGGCCTCCCGCCCGGGGTCGACCTCGGCCTCGCCGAGCTGATGCTGAAGGGGATACTGCCGTGATCACACGTACGGTCAGGGCCCAGCTGCTCGCCTTCGCGGCCGTCACCGCCCTCGGGGTGTCGTACGTCGGCGCCCGGTACACGGGCCTGGTGGACGACGTCCTGCACCGCGGCTACACCGTGCGCGCCGACTTCGCCGAGTCCGGGGGCGTCTTCCCCGGCGCCGAGGTCACCTACCGGGGTGTGCCGGTGGGCCGCGTGGGTGACCTGCGGCTGAACGGCTCCGGGGTGTCGGTGGCACTGAAGATCGAGGACGGCGCCCCGCGGATCCCGGCCGACACGCTCGCCGTGATCGCCGACCGTTCGGCGGTGGGCGAGCAGTACGTCGACCTCCAGCCGCGCCGGTCGGGCGGGCCGTACCTGATGGACGGCAGCCCGATCCCGCGCAGCCGGACCCGGACCCCGCTGCCCGTCACCGACCTGGTCCTCAGCCTCGACCGGCTGGTCAACTCGGTCGGCAAGGACGATCTGCGAGTCACCGTCGACGAGCTGGGCAAGGCGTTCGCGGGCACCGGGCCGAACCTGAGCCGTCTGGTGGACTCCGGCAACGCGCTGGTGGAGTCGGCGTCCCAGTCGCTCCCGGAGACGACCTCGCTGATCGAGGACTCGCGGAAGGTGCTCAGGACCCAGGCCGACCAGGGCTCGGCGATCAAGTCCTTCTCCCGCGACCTGGCCGATCTCACCCAGCAGCTGAAATCGAGCGACGGCGATCTGCGCCGGCTGATCGGCAACACGGTGCCCGCCACCCAGCAGCTCGACTCCCTGCTGAAGTCCACGCGACCGCAGGTACCGGTGCTGCTGGCCAACCTGATCAGCGGCGGCCAGATCACCGTGGCCCGGCTGCCCGGCGTCGAACAGGCCCTGGTCACGCTCCCGCTCAATGTCGCGGGCAGCTACACGGTGATCCCCGGCGACGGCACCACCCACTTCGGGCTGACCGTGAACGCCGACGACCCGCCCGCCTGCACCCAGGGCTACGGCACCCAGCGGCGCGACCCGGCCGACACCAGCACCCGCCCGGCGAACACCGCCGCGCACTGCACGGCACCGCGCGGCGGCACGACCTCGGTGCGTGGCGCGCAGCACGCACCCGGCGCGACGACCGGTCCGGCCGGGGCGAACCAGGCCGCGTTCGTGGCCCCGTACGACCCGGAGACCGGCACCGTGACCGGCCCGGGCGGAACCCCCGTCGAGATCGGCTCGACGGGCGGCGAACAGACCGTGTTCGGAAAGGAGTCGTGGCAATGGCTGCTCGTGGGACCGATGGCATGACAGGGGGGCGGGCGAGGCTGCTGTCGGCGGGGCTCGTCGCCGCGACCGTGCTGACGACCGTGCTGTGTGTCTGGCTGGGCCTGAGGCTGGCCGACCAGCGCGGGGCGGAGCAGCGCCGGCAGGACATCCTGGCGGCGGCCCGCCAGTCGGCGCTGAACTTCACCTCGCTCGACTACCGGCACTACGGCCGGGACAGCCGCACCGTGCTGAACGGCGCCACCGGCGACTTCAAGAAGCAGTTCGCCGCGCAGACCGCGCAGTTGACCAAGCTCGTCGCGCAGAACAGGTCGGTGTCCGAGGGGCAGGTCCTGGAAGCGGGCATCGTGCGCTCCGACGAGCACTCGGCCCGGGTCCTGGTCGTGGCCGACAGCAAGGTGACCAACACCGCCGCGCCCGAGGGCCAGGCGCGCACCTACCGGATCCAGCTCGACCTCGTGCGGGTGGCCGGCCGCTGGCTGACCTCCGACGTCGCCTTCGTGGGCTGACCCGCCCGTGAGACCGGAGTTGAGGAGAGACACCGTGGCACACCCCACTTCCCGCGTCCGGGGCACCGGCTCCCCGGCCCGCCGCACGCTGACCGCGGCCGCCCGCGCGGCGGCCAAGCGGGCGGGGCGGCCGACGCTGCCCGAACGCGGTACCGGCCCGGACCAGGAGACGCTCCCCGGGCGCACCCTGCTCATCGACCCGCCGGCGGCCGGCTGGGAGGACCCGCCGGAACCCGAGCCGGCCGAGCCGTCGGAGACGATCGAGTCGTCCGCGTCATCCGCATCGCCCGCGTCACCCGAGTCGCCCGAGGCGTCCGGCGAGGAGCCGCAGGAAACCCCGCCCCCACGCGGGCTCGGACGGCGCGTGCTCACCGCCGTACTGGGCGTCGTCCTCGTCGCGGGCCTGGTCGTGGCCGCCGTGCTCGGGTGGCAGTACCGGGAGGGACGGCAGGCGGAGCAGGCCCGCGGCGCGGCCCTCGCGGCCGCGCGGCAGGCGGCGCCCGTCGTGCTGTCGTACGACTACCGGCACCTGGACCGGGACTTCGCCCGGGCCCGCGCCCTGCTGACCGGGCACTTCCGCGACCAGTACGGCAGGACGACGAAGACGGTGGTCGCGCCGACCGCGACGAAGTACCACGGCGTGGTGAAGGCGACCGTGGCCACGCCCTCCGACGGTGGCGCCCCGGCGGTCTCCGTCGTGTCCGCCTCGCCGGACCGGGCCGTCGTCCTGCTCTTCGTCAACCAGGTCACCGAGAGCACCCAGGTTTCCGAGCCCCGGCTGGACCTGAACCGGGTGCGGATGACCCTCACCCGCACCTCCGGCGGCTGGAAGGTGAGCGGCGTCGACGCCCTCTGACCAGGCCTTCCCCCGTGCCCCCGCGCGCTCGCGCGGGGGCACTTTTTCGTGGGCTCTCTTGACAGTCCTCCCCACTCACAGGCAGTCTTTCCATACAGCAGAAACGAACTTCCGCATTACGGAATAATAGGGAAGGGAGCGCCGTCCCCGTGGGATTCGCAGACCAGCGCTTCAACGTCAACCTGTCGATCCTCTTCACGGAACTCCCGCTCCTGGAGCGCCCCGCGGCCGCCGCCGCGGCGGGCTTCACGGCGGTCGAGCTGTGGTGGCCCTGGGTCGACTCCCCCACCCCCGAGCAGTCCGAGCTCGACGCCCTGAAGAAGGCGATCGAGGGCGCGGGCGTGCAGCTCACGGGCCTGAACTTCTACGCCGGGCAGCTGCCGGGCCCGGACCGCGGCGCCCTGTCCGTCCCCGGTGCGGAGTCGGAGAGGTTCCGCGCCAACATCGACGTGGCCATCGCCTTCGCCCAGTCCCTGGGCTGCACGACGTTCAACGCCCTGTACGGCAACCGCGTCGACGGCGTGGACCCGGCCGAGCAGGACGCGCTCGCCCTGGAGAACCTGGTCCTCGCGGCCGAGGCCGTCGGCCGGGTCGGCGGCACCGTCCTGATCGAGGCGCTCAACGCACCCGAGTCGCCGAAGTGCCCGATCGTGAGCGCGCCCAAGGCGATCGAGATCGTGGACAAGGTCAACGCGGCCACCGGTCTCGGGAACGCCAAGTTCCTGATGGACCTGTACCACCTGTCCATGAACGGCGAGGACCTGCCCTCCGTCATCGAGCAGTACGCGGCGAAGACCGGCCACGTCCAGATCGCCGACAACCCCGGCCGCGGCGCCCCCGGGACGGGCTCGCTCCCCCTGGAGGAGCTGCTCGACCAGCTGAAGAAGGCCGGCTACGACGGCTGGGTCGGCCTGGAGTACAAGGCCGGCGACCGCCCGAGCGCCGAGGCCTTCGGCTGGCTCCCGCGCGAAGCACGCGCCGCGCGCTGAACCCCCCTGACTTTGCACAGCAGTTGAGAGAGGCACCCCTGACATGAGCACTCTTCCCAAGATCGCGTGGATCGGCCTCGGCATCATGGGCTCCCCCATGTCCGAGAACCTGATCAAGGCGGGTTACCAGGTCACCGGCTACACCCTGGAGCAGGACAAGCTGGACCGCCTGGCCGCCGCCGGCGGCACCGCCGCCCCCTCCATCGCCGAGGCCGTGCGCGACGCCGACGTGGTCATCACCATGGTGCCCGCCTCCCCGCAGGTCGAGGCCATCTCCTACGGCCCCGAAGGCATCCTGGAGAACGCCAGGCAGGGCGCCCTGCTGATCGACATGTCCTCGATCACCCCGCAGACCTCCGTGGACCTCGCGAAGGCCGCCAAGGACAAGGGCATCCGGGTGCTGGACGCCCCGGTGTCCGGCGGTGAGGCCGGTGCCGTCGAGGCCGTACTGTCGATCATGGTCGGCGGCGAGCAGGCCGACTTCGACCAGGCCAAGCCGATCTTCGAGACCCTCGGCAAGACCATCGTGCTGTGCGGCCCGCACGGCTCGGGCCAGACCGTGAAGGCGGCCAACCAGCTGATCGTCGCCGTGAACATCCAGGCGTGCGCCGAGGCCGTGGTCTTCCTGGAGAAGTCGGGCGTGGACCTGCAGGCCGCCCTGGACGTCCTCAACGGCGGTCTGGCGGGCTCGACCGTGCTGACGCGCAAGAAGGACAACTTCCTCAACCGCGACTTCAAGCCGGGCTTCCGCATCGACCTGCACCACAAGGACATGGGAATCGTCACCGACGCCGCCCGCAACGTCGGCGCGGCCCTGCCGGTCGGCGCCGTGGTCGCCCAGCTGGTCGCCTCCCTGCGCGCCCAGGGCGACGGGGGCCTGGACCACTCGGCCCTGCTGCGGGCCGTGGAGCGCCTCTCCGGCGCCCAGGTCTGACCGGCCCCTGAAGACTTCCGGGCCGCGGCGCCGCTGACACCTGTCCTGTCGCGCCCAGGCGGCGCCGCGGCCCGGAATCAACTTCAACAAACTGTTGACGCCCAGATCGCCCTACTTCTAGGCTCCACAAAGCGGAAGAAGATTTCCGCTGCCACCCGCACGGAAGGTCCACGATGTCGAAGCGCGTGCTCACGGCGAGAACACTCACTACGGAGTCCGGCGCCCCGGTCGCAGACAACCAGAATTCCGCCTCCGCCGGCGTAGGCGGCCCGCTCCTGATCCAGGACCAGCACCTCCTGGAGAAGCTCGCGCGCTTCAACCGCGAGCGCATCCCGGAGCGCGTGGTGCACGCCCGTGGCTCCGGCGCGTACGGCCACTTCGAGGTGACGGACGACGTCACCGGCTTCACCCACGCCGACTTCCTGAGCGAGATCGGCAAGCGCACCGAGGTGTTCGTGCGCTTCTCCACCGTCGCCGACTCCCTCGGCGGCGCGGACGCCGTCCGTGACCCGCGCGGCTTCGCGGTGAAGTTCTACACCGAGGAGGGCAACTACGACCTCGTCGGCAACAACACCCCGGTGTTCTTCATCAAGGACCCGATCAAGTTCCCCGACTTCATCCACTCGCAGAAGCGCGACCCGTTCACGGGCCGTCAGGAGCCGGACAACGTCTGGGACTTCTGGGCGCATGCCCCCGAGGCCACGCACCAGGTGACCTGGCTGATGGGCGACCGCGGCATCCCGGCGTCGTACCGGCACATGAACGGCTACGGCTCGCACACCTACCAGTGGACGAACGCCGAGGGCGAGGCCTTCTTCGTCAAGTACCACTTCAAGACGAACCAGGGCATCCGCTCGCTGAGCAGCGAGCAGGCCGCGGACCTGGCGGGCAAGGACCCCAACTCGCACCAGACGGATCTGCTGCAGGCCATCGAGCGGGGTGTGCACCCGTCGTGGACCCTGTACGTGCAGCTCATGCCGGCGGCCGAGGCGGCGGACTACCGCTTCAACCCGTTCGACCTGACCAAGGTGTGGCCGCACAAGGACTACCCGCTGCAGCGCGTGGGCCGCCTGGTGCTGGACCGCAACCCGGACAACGTCTTCGCCGAGGTCGAGCAGGCCGCGTTCTCCCCGAACAACTTCGTGCCGGGCATCGGCCCCTCCCCGGACAAGATGCTCCAGGGCCGCCTGTTCGCCTACGCGGACGCGCACCGCTACCGCCTGGGCGTCAACCACACCCTGCTCGCCGTGAACGCCCCCAAGGCGGTCCCGGGCGGCGCCCGGAACTACGGCCGCGACGGCTTCATGGCGGTCAACGGCCAGGGCCGCGGCGCCAAGAACTACGAGCCGAACTCCTACGACGGCCCGGTGGAGACCGGCCGCCCGCTGTCCGCCCCGCTGGCGGTCTCGGGCCACACGGGCACCCACACGGCCCCCCTCCACACCAAGGACGACGACTTCTTCCAGGCGGGCGAGCTGTACCGGCTGATGTCCGCGGAGGAGAAGTCCCGCCTGGTCGCGAACATCGCCGGCGGCCTCTCGCAGGTCTCCCGCGACGACGTGATCGAGAAGAACCTGGCCCACTTCCACGCCGCCGACCCGGAGTACGGCAAGCGCGTGGAGGAGGCGGTCCGCGCCCTGCGCGAGGACTGAGGACAGGTAACACCCAATCTGCGTACGGGATCTGACGGGAGGTCATGATCTCCGCACGCGGCCCGCGCGGCACGCCGTACGACCCGGATGAGGGGTGGCCGTACGGCGGTGGGCGCGGGCAGGGCGAGGACCGTGGCGGCGTGCGAGCCAGTGCGGTGGTGAAGGACCGGGTCCCCTTCTCGACCAGAGGGAAGGGGGTCCCCGGCTCCGTCGCACCCACCACGGTCCCACCCAGCCCCCTGCACGGGGCCACAAGCTCCGTCCGGCGGCGCGAACGACCTGTCGCGCCCAGCCTCGCGCCGTCGGACGGTCACCACACGGACACGAAGCGCTCCCCCGGCCAGGGGGAGCGCTTCGTGCTGTGCGGGCCCGGCGTGCGGGGCCGCCGGGTCCGCCGCACGCTGAGCACATGGGCAATACACAGTTCCCGCACATCGTGGTCCACTCGCCCGCCCTGGACGGGTCCCGGAGGGTCACCGAGGGAGACGTGACGCTGGGGATCGCCTCGCATCTGGACGATGTCGTGGAGATCCTGCGACTGGCCGATCTGGACCGGATCGAGGTGGAGGAGAGCGATCTCATCGAGTGGCAGGGCGGCGGACCCGACGACTGGCCCGGGCTGTCGGAGCACGAGCTGTAGCGGCCGGGCGTACGACAGCGGTCGTAGGCGGGCTACGCCATCCTCAAATGAACCTCTGAAGACGGCGCTGGAGGCTTCAACCGCCCCCGCGGTAGGGCAGATTACGTGCATCAGGGGCCCGCCGGCACGGGGGCGGCGGGCCCCGCACGGGGGAGCACGACGGGGGATGGCACGGGGGACGCGAAAGGGCGGCCCGTCCTGGTGGACGGGCCGCCCTTGGTGTGCCTGGCGGTGTCGGGCCTTGTGTTCCGGCGGTGTCAGACCTTCAGCGGCTTGATGGACGTCGGCGCGTGACCGGGCTCGGTGGCCAGCTCCTCGAACTCGGAGATGTCGCTGATGTCCATGGTGCGGCTCATCGAGATGTTGGTGATCCGCTCCAGGATCGCCTCGACGACGACCGGCACCCGGTACTCCGCAGCCAGCTTCTTCGCCTGCTCGAAGGCCGCGCCCAGCTGGTCCGGCTCGGTGACCCGGATCGCCTTGCAGCCCAGGCCCTCGGCGACCTTGACGTGGTCCACGCCGTAGACGCCGATCTCGGGCGTGTTGATGTTCTCGAACTCCAGGTTGACCTGGAAGTTGATGTCCAGGCCGAGCTGCGCCTGGCGGATCAGGCCCAGGTAGGCGTTGTTCACCAGCACGTGGACGTAGGGGATCCGGTGCTGGGCGGCGACCGCCAGCTCCTCGATCAGGAACTGGAAGTCGTAGTCGCCGGACAGCGCGACCACCGGGGAGTCCGGGTCGGCCTTGGCGACGCCGATCGCGGCCGGGATGGTCCAGCCGAGCGGGCCGGCCTGGCCGCAGTTGATCCAGTGCCGCGGCTTGTAGACGTGCAGCATCTGCGCGCCGGCGATCTGGGAGAGGCCGATGGTGGTGACGTACCGGGTGTCCGGACCGAAGGCCTTGTTCATCTCCTCGTACACGCGCTGCGGCTTCATGGGCACGTTGTCGAAGTGCGTACGGCGCAGCAGGGTCGCCTTGCGCTCCTGCGTGGAGGCGACCCAGTCGGCGCGGTCGGGCAGCCTGCCCTCCGCCTTCAGCTCCTTCGCCACCTCGAGGAACAGCTCCAGCGCGGCCTTGGCGTCGGAGACGACACCGTAGTCCGGCGGGAAGATCTTGCCGATCTGGGTGGGCTCGATGTCGACGTGGACGAACTTACGGTCGCCCCGGTAGACGTCGAGCTTGTACCCGGTGTGGCGGTTGGCCCAGCGGTTGCCGATGCCGAGGACGAAGTCGGACTCCAGGAAGTTGGCGTTGCCGTACCGGTGCGAGGTCTGCACGCCCACCATGCCGGCGTTCAGCTCGTGGTCGTCGGGCAGCGCGCCCCAGCCCATCAGGGTCGGGACGACCGGGGTCTGGGTCAGCTCGGCGAACTCCACCAGCAGGTCGGCGGCGTCGGCGCCGATGATGCCGCCGCCGGCCACGATGACCGGGCGCTGCGACTCCAGAAGAAAGCTGATCGCCTTCTCGATCTGGGCGCGGGTCGCGGCCGGCTTGTAGACCGGCAGCGGCTCGTACGTCTCCGGGTCGAACTCGATCTCGGTGAGCTGGACGTCGATCGGCAGGTCGATCAGGACCGGGCCGGGACGGCCGGAGCGCATCAGGTGGAAGGCCTGCTGGAAGACGCCGGGGACCTGCGCGGCCTCCAGGACGGTGACCGCCATCTTGGTGACCGGCTTGGCGATCGAGGCGATGTCGACGGCCTGGAAGTCCTCCTTGTGGATCACGCTGGTGGGCGCCTGGCCCGTGATGCACAGGATCGGGATGGAGTCACCGATGGCCGAGTACAGGCCGGTGATCATGTCGGTGCCGGCCGGGCCGGACGTGCCGATGCAGACGCCGATGTTGCCCGGCCGGGTGCGGGTGTACCCCTCGGCCATGTGCGAAGCGCCCTCGACATGGCGGGCGAGGGTGTGGTTGATGCCACCTCCCTCTTTCAGCGCCTTGTAGAAGGGGTTGATCGCCGCGCCCGGCACACCGAAGGCGTCGGTGACGCCCTCGCGCTTGAGGATCTCAACTGCCGCGCGGGCAGCGGTCATACGAGCCATCGAGTACTCCTGCTTCGGCTTCTCGGATGCGTACTCCCGTCGCGCCCCGCGGTGAGCACAGTCTCCAGGTGGTCAAACTCCGCAATCTTTTCCGTATTGCGGAAGTTAACTTCTACTATCTGGAATCAATGTAGAAGCGCGCACCAACTGTCGTCAAGGGAGACGGAGACCGGGCAAGCGCCGGACAAGCGGCGCCGGGAGGAGGACGATGGGAGCCGCTGTCCTGACGCGACGGTTCCGAGGTGACGCCTGGGGGTGGGCCATGCCCGAGAGCGTGCCGGTGCGCTGCCCGGCCTGCCGGCGCGAGCACGTCTACACCGCGCCGTCGTATCCGTGCGCGTGCGGCGCGCCCACCGCCCCGCGGCTGGATCCGGCGCGCGCTCCGGCCGTGGCCGCCCACCGGGCCTGGGACGACGAATGGATCTCCGTGCCGTGCACCGCCTGCGGGCGCCTGTGCCAGTGGCCGCACCCGGAGCTGGGCTGCCCCTGCGGCACGGTCCTGCGCGTCCCGGTGGCGGTGACACCTCCGGCGGACACCGGCAAGCCGTCACCGGACCCCGGTCCGCCGTCGCCGGACACCGGTTTCCCCTCGGCGGACAGCCGTACGGCGGACAGCGGTACGGCGGACAGCGGTCTCCTCTCGGCGCCGGGCGAGCCCGAAACCCCCGCCCAACGCCCCGCTCACCGCCGCGCCTTCCAGCCGCGCGCCATCCGCACCGCCCGTGACGCCGTCACCGTCGCCGCGCTGTATCTGCGCTGGCTCGGCTACCGGGACATCCGCCGCGCCGACCAGCGGCCCCCGAACGGCATCGGCCTCGCCGCGCACGGGCTCCTCGCCCAGGTGGACCCGACCGTGCGCCCGGCGGTGCCGCGGGACGTGGAGTGCCTGTGGCTGACGGCGATGACGGAGTCCGCGGGGTGCGTGTACTTCTCCCTCGCGGGTTACCGGGACGACGCCCGGGCCCGCGCGAACACCCTCGGCGTCCCCCTCTTCGTCCTGGACCTCGCGGGCGTCCCGCAGCCGGTGAACGACCACGCCGACGCGCTGAACACCGAGGGCGCGCCGGAACCGGGGCCCCGCCCGCGGGACCGGCGGAACTGAGCCCCCCGGGGTCGATGCCGGCTGCTCGACGGGTCCCGGCCGAGTGCGCCGCCGACAGCGCGCTCCTCCGGGACCCGTCCCCGGGCATCTATCGGATGCTCGGTTCCCGCCGTCTCACACCTGGTACTTCTCCCGCAGTTCGACCTTGCGCACCTTTCCGGACACCGTCATCGGGAAGGAGTCGAGGATCCGCAGCCGGCTGGGGATCTTGTAGTGGGCGAGCCGGCCCCGGCAGAAGGCGCGGAGTTCCTCCAGGGTGAGCGGGTCGGCCGCGTCGTGCGGGATGACGCAGGCCAGGACCTCCTCGCCGTACGTCTCGTGCGGCACCCCGACGACCTGGACGTCCCTGATCTTCGGGTGGGCGTAGAGGAACTCCTCGATCTCGCGCGGGTAGATGTTCTCGCCGCCCCGGATGATCATGTCCTTGATGCGGCCGACGATCTCGACGTACCCGTCCTCGCGCATCACCGCCAGGTCCCCGGTGTGCATCCAGCGACCGGCGTCGACGGCGTCGGCGGTCTTCTCGGGCTCGTTCCAGTAGCCGAGCATCACGCTGTAGCCGCGGGTGCACAACTCCCCCGCTGTGCCGCGCGGTTGGGTGACGCCGGTGGCCGGGTCGACGACCTTGACCTCCAGGTGCGGCAGCACACGTCCGACGGTGCCGGTGCGGTGCTCCAGGTCGTCGTCGCGGCGGGTCTGCAGCGACACCGGGGAGGTCTCGGTCATGCCGTAGCAGATGGACACCTCCGCCATGTGCATCTCGGCGACGACCCGCTTCATCACCTCCACCGGGCACGGCGAGCCCGCCATGATGCCGGTGCGCAGGGTGGAGAGGTCGTACGTGGCGAAGCCGGGGAGGTTCAGCTCGGCGATGAACATGGTCGGGACGCCGTACAGGGAGGTGCAGCGCTCCCGCTGCACCGCCTCCAGGGTGGCCTTCGGCTCGAAGGACGGGGCCGGGATGACCATGCAGGCGCCGTGCGAGGTGGCGGCCAGGTTGCCCATGACCATGCCGAAGCAGTGGTAGAAGGGCACCGGGACGCAGATCCGGTCCTGCTCGGAGTAGGCGATCAACTCCCCTACGAAGTAACCGTTGTTGAGGATGTTGTGGTGCGACAGGGTGGCGCCCTTCGGGAAACCGGTGGTCCCCGAGGTGTACTGGATGTTGATGGGGTCGTCGCAGGACAGTTCCGCGTACGGCGCGTCACCGGTGCCCCGTGCGAGCAGTGCCTCCCAGCTCGGGTCGCCGATGTACACGACCTCCCGCAGCGCCGGGCACCTGCCGCGCACCTCCTCGACCATCGCCCGGTAGTCGCTGCTCTTGTGGCTCGAGGAGGCGAACAGCAGCGAGATCCCGGCCTGGCCCAGCACGTACTCGACCTCGTGGGTGCGGTAGGCCGGGTTGATGTTCACCATGATCGCGCCGATGCGGGCGGTGGCGTACTGGACCAGGACCCACTCCGGGCAGTTCACCGCCCAGATGCCCACCCGGTCGCCCTTGACGACGCCGCTCGCGACCAGCGCCTGGGCCAGCTCCTCGACGGCCGCGCCGAATTCCGCGTACGTCCAGCGCCGCCCCGACGGCACGTCGACCAGCGCCTCGCGGTCCGGCCAGGCGGCCACGGCCCGGTCCAGGTTGGCGCCGATGGTGTCGCCGAGCAGGGCGGTGGAACCGGTTCCGTGGGTGTACGACAGCGATGTGCCCCGCGTGTGCGGCAGCGGTGCGGTCACCGGAAGTCCTCCTCGCGGTACTCGTTCGCGGAGCCGGCGGCGGTCGCCTCGCGCAGCTCGATCCGGCGGATCTTGCCGGAGACGGTCTTGGGCAGCGCGCCGAACTCCAGCCGGCGGACGCGCTTGTAGGGGGCGAGCACCTGACGGGAGTGCTCGAAGATGACCTTCGCGGTGTCCGGTCCGGGCTCGAACCCCTCGGCGAGCACGACGTACGCCTTGGGCACGGCGAGCCGCAGCTCGTCCGGCGCGGGCACCACGGCCGCCTCGGCCACCGCCTCGTGCTCCAGAAGGGCGCTTTCCAGCTCGAATGGGGAGATCTTGTAGTCACTTGCCTTGAATACGTCGTCCGCCCGGCCCACGTACGTCAGGTATCCCTCCGCGTCGCGGGAGGCGATGTCCCCGGTGCGGTAGTAGCCGCCCGCCATGGCCTCGGCCGTGCGGTCCGGGTCGCCGTGGTAGCCGGTCATCAGGCCGACCGGGCGCTCGGACAGGTCGAGGGCGATCTCGCCCTCGGCGGCGCCGGGCGCGCCGGAGACCGGGTCGAGGAGCTCGACGCGGTAGCCGGGGCTCGGGCGGCCCATGGAGCCGGTCTTCAGCGGCTGGCCGGGGCTGTTGGAGACCTGTACGGCGGTCTCGGTCTGCCCGAAGCCGTCCCGGATGGTCACGCCCCAGGCCCGCCGGACCTGTTCGATGACCTCGGGGTTGAGCGGCTCGCCCGCGGCCACCACCTCGCGCGGCGGCGTGCGCAGCTGGCCCAGGTCGGCCTGGATGAGCATGCGCCACACGGTCGGCGGCGCGCAGAAGGTGGTGACGCCGGCCCGGTCCATCTCGGCCATCAGCCGGGCCGCGTCGAAGCGGGTGTAGTTGAAGAGGAAGACGGTCGCCTCGGCGTTCCACGGCGCGAACAGATTGGACCAGGCGTGCTTGGCCCAGCCCGGCGAGGAGATGTTCAGGTGCACGTCCCCGGGTTTCAGGCCGATCCAGTACATGGTCGCCAGGTGCCCGATGGGGTACGAGGTGTGGGTGTGCTCGACCAGCTTGGGGCGGGCGGTCGTGCCGGAGGTGAAGTAGAGCATCAGCGGGTCGTCGGCCAGGGTGGGGCCGTCGGGCAGGAACTCGGCGGGGGCGGCGTACGCGTCCTCGTACGGCTCCCAGCCCTCCTCGGGCAGGCCGCCGACCGAGATCCGCGTGTAACCGCCGGGCACGTCGGCGAACTTCGCGGTGTCCTCGGCCCGTGCGATCACGTGCCGCACCCGGCCCCGGTCCACCCGGTCGCGCAGATCGGCCGGCCCGAGCAGCGGGGTGGCCGGGATGACCACCGCGCGCAGTTTCATCGCGGCCAGCGCGGTCTCCCACAGCTCGGTCTGGTTGCCGAGCATGACCAGGATCCGGTCCTCGGCGGCGACACCCCGCGCCCGCAGCTGGTTCGCGACCCGGTTCGACCGCTCGGACAGCTCGGCGAAGGACAGACGGGTCTCGCCGCCGTCCTCCTCGACGATGTGCAGCGCGGTCCTGTCGTTGCCGGCGGCGATCACGTCGAACCAGTCCAGCGCCCAGTTGAAGTGCGCGGGCCGCGGCCAGGTGAAGCCGTCGCAGGCGGCGGCATAGTCCTCTCGGTGCGCCAGCAGAAAGTCCCTGGCCCTGCGGAACGACTCGGTCGCCGTCGTCATCACACACTCCTCGCGCTGTGGGTCGTTCACCTCCGGGCGCGCGTGCCACCGGAGGGCCTACGGCTCGCTCCCGCCTGTTCCGGACCATTGCCGGGCGGCTCTCTGGCATCGTCTAATCCGTGATGCAGGTCTCACCACCCCCGAACGGGGGTGGGGGCGGCAGAAGGGGCGGACACGTGACGGCAGACGCGGCGGGCACGGTGGAGATCGGCGGCGCACTGGCCCGGCTGCGGCGTGCCACGGGGCTTCCGGTCGCCTTCGGCGGGCTGGTCGAGTCCGGCCGGCCGCAGATCCGGATCAGCGAGCTGAGCGGCACGACCACGGCCGCCCTGCGCTCGCTCGCGGTGACCTCCGGCAACGGGCTGGGCGGCAAGGCGGTGGCGCTGGCCCGCCCGTGCGCCGTGACGGACTACTCCAGCTCCCGGCAGATCAGCCACGAGTACGACGTGCCGGTGGCCGCGGAGGGCATCCGCTCGGTCGTCGCGGTCCCGGTGGTGGTACGGCGCCGGGTGCGCGGCGTGCTGTACGGCGCGCTGCGTTCGGCCCAGCCGCTCGGCGACCGCACGCTGGGCGCGGCCGTGGCCGTGGCCCGGGACGTGGAGCAGGCGCTGGTGGTGCGCGACGAGGCGCGGGGGCTGCTGGCGGCGGCCCGCCCGGAGGCGGCCGGCGGCGACCAGGGTGCCGCCTGGGAACAGGTGCGCGAGGCGCATGCGGCGCTGCGGGCCCTGGCGCCGCGGATCGGCGATCCGGAGCTGCGGGCCGAACTGCTCGCGGCCTGCGGCCTGCTGACGGCGCCGCCACGGTCCGGTGGCGTGACCCTGGCGCCGCGCGAGCTGGACGTGCTGTCCTGGGTGGCGGCGGGGGCGACCAACGCGGCCGTGGCCGAGCGGCTGGGGCTGCGCGCGGAGACGGTGAAGGGCTATCTGCGTTCGGCGATGCGGAAGCTGGGCGCGCACACCCGGGGGGAGGCGGTGACCGCGGCGCGCAGGGCGGGACTGCTGCCGTGACGGCGGTCAGTTGGGAAACCTGCCCATTCAGGCGGCGACGCTTTGAATTTCCTTATGCTTGACCATTTGTTATTTCCCTCACCACGGCTTCCGTCCGAATTTGAAGGATCGTTGCCTAGAATTTGGCCCGGACACGACACGAGGGGAGCGGTGACCGTGCGACGGGACTTCCAGGAGCCTGCCAGGTGCCGCCCCGACCTGGTCATCGGCCGCGCAGACCTGCTCGCCGGCGCCCGTGACCAACTCGCCTCGGGCGGCAGTGTGCTGCTCCACGGTCCCGCCGGAATAGGGAAATCCACCGTCCTGCGGGCATTGGCCGAGGAATACGGCGCCACCGCCCGCACCGTCCTGCGCTGCTCCGCCACCGAGTCCGAATCCCACCTGCCCTTCCTGGCCCTCGCCGACCTCCTCGGCCTGGTCCTCGACGACATCGCCCCCCGGCTGCCCCTCGCCCAGCGCACCGCCCTGGAGTCGGCGCTCACCGGCCGCGGCGAGTCCAGCCTGCAGCGCGACGGACTCGCGCTGCGCCTCGCGGTGCTCTCCGCGCTGCGCGCCCTGGCCGCGCACGGCGGTGTCCTCGTCGTCGCCGACGACCTGCAGTGGCTGGACCCGGCCAGCGCCGAACTGCTCGGCTTCGCCGCCCGCCGCCTGGAGGGCACCCCGGTGCAACTGCTGTGCGCGGTACGCACCGAGGGCCAGGAGAGCCAGGAGTACGACCGGCACCTGCGCTCCTGCCCGCCGGGCACCCTCGCGGTCCGGCTGGGCCCGCTCTCCCGCGCCCAGGTCGCCCAGCTGCTCGACCACCGCGGCCACGCCGGCCTGCCCCGCTCCACCGTCCGCGAGATCCACCGCACGTCCGGCGGCAATCCGCTGTTCGCCCTGGAACTCGGCCGCGCCCTCGCCGACAGCCCCACCCCGCCCCGGCCGGGCGAGCCGCTGCCGGTGCCGACCAGCCTGCGCGCCCTGGTGCTCAGCCGCCTGGACATGCTGTCGGTCGAGGCCCGCCGCACCCTGCTGGTGGCCAGCGCCGGCGCCCGCCCCACCCCGGCGCTGCTGCACGCGGCCGGCCGGACCAACGCCGAGGCCGAGTGCGCCCAGGCCGCCGAACTCGGGCTGCTGGCCACCGGGCCCGACGCCCCCGCCGTGCGGTTCGCGCACCCGCTGATATCCGCCGCGCTGTACGCGGAGGCGCCCGCGCACGAACGGCGCGCCGCGCACGCGGCCCTGTCCACGGCCGCCTCCGACCCGATCGAGCGGGCCCGGCACCTGGCCCTGGCCACCACCGGCACCGACCCGGAGGTCGCCGCCCGGCTCGCCGAGGCCGCCGCCCTCGCCCGGGACCGCGGCGCCCCCTCGGTCGCCGCCCACCTGGGGCTGCTCGCCGCCCGGCACACCCCCGCCGACGGGGTGCCGAGCCAGGAGGAGCGCCGGCTGCAGGCCGCCGAGGACGCGATCACCGCGGGCGAGATCGACCTGGCCCGGGACATCGCCCGTGAGGTGCTGTCCCGGGCGACCGTGCCCGCCGACCGGGTGCGGGCCTGGATCATCGTCATCGACAGCGCCGGCCACACCATGGCCGAGGTCGACGCCGTCTTCCCGCAGGCCCTCGCCGACGCCGGCGACGACCCCCGGCTGCTGGGCCTGGTGCACTACCAGCTGGCCTGGCGGGCGCTGATCGTCGAGGGCGACTTCACCGAGGCCCGCGAGGCCGCCGCGCACGCCGCCGAGCTGGCCGCCCGGGGCAAGGACCGGCGCACCGAGCTGCTCTCCCTCGCCTTCCAGGCCCAGACCGAGACCCTGATGGGCCACCCGGAGGCGCCCCGGACCATCCAGCGCGCCCTGAAGGAGCCTCAGGACCCCCGGGTGGCCTGTCACCACAACGGGGCGAGCAGCGCCCGGTTCCGCTGGCTGGTCATGGGCGACCAGCTGGCCGAGGCCCGGGCGACGGTCACCGCGCTGCTGCGCGAGGTGCGCCGGCGCGGCTCGGTGGAGAGCGAGGTGCACTTCCTGCGCGGCCTCGCCGAGACCGAGCTGCGCGCCGGGCACTGCGGGCGCGCCCTGGAACTGGCCCGGGAGAGCCTGCGCCTGGCCCGGGACTCCGGGATCGGCGAGACCGCCTCGGCGATGCTCACCTCGCTCGCCGAGGCCTCCGGCGGGGACGTGGACCGGGCCCTCGCGCTCGCCCGGGAGGCGGTGGAGCACGCCGAGGAGGACGGCGACCAGATGTACCTCTCCCGGGCCCTGGGCGCGCTCGGGTACGCCCAGCTGGTGGCCGGGGACCCGGCGGGCACCGTGCGCTCGCTGCGCCGGGTGCGGACGCTGGAGCTCGGGCTCGGGATCACCGACCCCGCGCGCGGCCGCTGGCAGGGGGATCTCGCCGAGGCGCTGGTCCGGATCGGTGAACCGGCCGAGGCGCAGGACGTCATCGACGCGAGCCGCGAGCACGCCCTCAGGCTCGGCCGGGAGAGCGTCCTCGCCGTCCTCGACCGCTCCGAGGCCCTGGTCCGGGCCGCGCGGGGCGAGCTGGACGCCGCGGTCGCCCAGCTGACGTCCGCTCAGGACCGGCTCGGCAAGCTCGGCTACGGGCTGGAGGAGGCCCGGGCCGCGTTCGCGCTCGCCCGGCTGCGCGGCCGGGGGCCCGGTTCAGCGGCGTACGACGAGGCGACCCGGATGTTCCGCCGCTGCCGGGCGCTGCCCTGGCTGCGCCAGGTGGACGAATCCCTCGCCGCCCCCGAGCCCGAGCCCGCGCTCGCCGTGCCGGAGGCGCTGGACGCGCTGGAGGTGCTGGCCGCGATGGAGCGTCAGGTCGCCGCGCTGGTCATGGAGGGTGCCACCAACCGGGAGATCGCCGCCCGGCTGTTCATCAGCGTCAAGACGGTGGAGGCGACCCTGACCCGGGTCTACCGCAAGCTGGGGATCCGCTCGCGGGTGGACATCGTCCGATTGGCGGCGGCTCGACGGGCGCGCTGAGCACCGCTCTTGTTAACTGAACCGGACCGAGGGTTTTCCCTCACCCAACCCCCTAGGGGGTTCCCTCATTGGGAGCCGAGGGTTCCGGGTCCTAGCGTAATGGGCGTGCCGCTCGCCCGGGCATACGGGGGTCGGTCCCGCGACCCCCGTGCACAACCCCCACGCCCGTGCGATCCCCCACCGGTGCAACCCACTGAGGAGCTTCATGTTCGGGTCCAGACGTGCAAGACAGACCGCCGCGACCCTGGTGGCCGGTGCCGCCGCCGCGGCGACCGCGCTGCTCGCCTCCCCCACGGCGAGCGCCGCCCCGCAGCCCATCGTCGGCGGTACGACCACCACGACGGCGGCCTACCCGTTCGTCATGCAGATCACCGACGCGTCCGGCAGCCAGTTCTGCGGTGGCACCCTGGTGGCCGCCAACAAGGTCGTGACGGCCGCGCACTGCATGGCGGGCGAGTCCGCGGGCAACGTCCGTGTGGTCGGCGGCCGGACCGATCTCAACGGCACCGACGGCACGGTCGCCAAGGTCAGCAGGATCTGGGTCAACCCGGACTACACGGATGCCACCAACGGCCATGACGTGGCCGTGCTGACCCTCGCGACGTCGATGCCGTACAAGCCGGTGTCGTACGTCTCCTCCTCCCAGACGGACGTGTACGCGGCCGGCGCCACGGCCCGCATCCTCGGCTGGGGGACCACCTCGGAGAACGGCAGCTCCTCCAATCAGCTGCGGACCGCGACCGTCCCGCTCGTGTCCGACTCCAGCTGCAAGAGCTCCTACGGTTCGGACTTCGTCCAGTCCGACATGGTGTGCGCCGGATACTCCTCCGGCGGCGTAGACACCTGCCAGGGCGACAGCGGCGGTCCCCTGCTCATCGGGGGCGTCCTGGCAGGGATCACTTCCTGGGGCGAGGGGTGCGCGGAGGCCGGTTACCCGGGTGTGTACACCCGGCTGACCACCTTCTCGGCCCTCGTGACCGCGCAGGTCAACTCGTAGCCAGTGAAGACCACCCGGGCACCCCTCGGGTAGATGCCAGGGGGGCGCTGCGAGCCACCACGAGCGGCCCGCAGCGCCCCCCTCTCCACGTTCACCCCCGCGAAACGCGGAGCCGTGGGGTGTGGGGCCTGGGGCGTGGGGGCTACTTGTCGGCCGTGAGCTTCCCGGCCGCACCCCAGCTGTCCGCCGGGACCTCGTGGATCCACACCTGCACGGTCTCCGCCGGGATCCGGTAGGCGTCGACGAACGCGTCGGTGACCCGCTTGACCAGCTCCCGCTTGAGCTCGACGTCGCGCGGGCCCTGCTGGATGGTGACGATCGGCATGGCTGAACTCCCTCGATCGGTGTTCCTGTTCGGTGGGTCCAGTCCATCGCGGCGCGCGCCCCGGACCAAGGAGCAGTCCGCGACCGCAGCGATCAGCTGTCGTGATCACCGCAGGCCAGGAGCAGTTCCTCCAGGTGCGGGGAGGGGTCCGCGGCGGGCACCGCGAGACCGGTGGCGAGGGCCAGCCCGGGTGCGCGGAACGGCACGTACGCCACCCGGGGCGTGGCCAGCACGCGCGCGTGGGAGGCGTACACGACCGTCCACAGCGGCCGCACGCCGATGGTGGCGAGGGTGTCCTGCAGGGTGCCGCCGGCCGGTCCGGGCACCGGCTCGAACCCGGCGGCATGGCAGGCGCCGAGGACCAGGTCCACGAGGGCGGGGTTGGTGCGGCGCGGGGTGAGGGCGAGGGGCAGTCCGGCGAGGTCGGCGAGGTCGATCTCGTCCCGCCGCGCGAGCGGATGCGTGGCCGGCAGGGCGGCGACCAGCGGATCCGGCCACAGCGGAACCACCCGCACACCGGCCGGGGGTTCGGCCGACCGCACGAACGCCGCGTCCAGCCGGCCCGCCGCGACCCGGTCCAGCCGCTCTTCTGCCGGCAGGGAGACCAGCTCCACCGGCACCTCCGGCGCCCGCTCCGCGAACGCGGCCAGCACCCGGTCCAGATGCGCGCCGAGCCCGGTGCTGGTGCCGAGCCGCAGCCCGGCGGGCGCCGCCACCGAGGCCCGCGCCTTCTCCGCCGCCGCGAGCACCGCGCGCGCCTCGGGCAGCAGCCGCTCCCCCGCCCCGGTCAGCCGCACCCGGCGCGGCGACCGGTCGAACAGCTCCGCGCCCAGCTCCCGCTCCAGCCGCTGTATCTGCTGACTGACCGCCGACTGCACGATGTGCAGCCTTTCTGCGGCCCGTCCGAAGTGCAACTCCTCGGCGACGGCGACGAAATAGCTGAGCTGGCGGAGTTCCATGGGCCGACTGTAGAGGGTGGCGTTCAGGGCCGTACGACCGTCCCGAACCGGATGTCGTACGACGCCTCGGGGTACAGCACGCGCAGCATCCGCTCGCCCTCCGCGGTCACCTCCTCCCGCTGGGCCGCGGTGAGCCCGGTGAAGGGCTCGATGACCAGGGCGCCGGGGTCCAGTCTCCACAGGCCCGCCAGGAAACCGTCGACCAGGAGGGTGCAGTGGGCCTGGTTGCCCCGCCAGTGCCGGCCCCGGTGCTCGGCGGGTACGACGCGGCCGCGGTCGGCGTGGGAGAGCAGGAGGTTGTCGAACTCGGGCAGGAAGCGGGGCGGGGCCGGGGTGTCCGGGTCGGGGCGGGGGGCGTCGGGGAGGTCGAAGAGCTCGGTGCCGTTCGGGTCGCGGAAGGTCAGCAGCCGGGGGCGGAGCCGTTCGAAGACCTCCCTCAGCCGGGTGAGCCCGGCCCACGTCTGCATGTCCCTCACCGACGCCGGGCCGAAGGCGGCGAGATAGCGCAGGACCACGGCGTCCGGTTCGGGGGCCGGTCCGGCCGGGCGGCCGAGCCAGTGTTCGGCGGTGGTGAGGGCGACCTGGCCGCTCCTGCCCCACAGTCCGCGCGGGGTGACCTGGACCAGCGGGAGGGTGCAGCGGGCGGCGACGGCGAGCGCGCGCGGGTCGGCGTCCGGCCACCGGGCGCCCAGTGCCTGCCGCAGCTGGGCCATGGTCCGCGGCTCGGCCTCGACCAGCTCACGGGCGTGACGGGCCAGCAGGTCCAGGTCGACGCCGGCCAGGCCGGCGCGGAAACCGCTCAGCTCGCGGTCGCGGGCCGGCTGGACGAGCGGCCGCAGGGTCAGGCAGTCGTCGGCGGTGTGGGTGTGCAGGGTGGAGCGCAGGGTGACGATCCGGGCGACCTCGCGGTCGGCCATGAGCGCGGACAGCTCCTGCGGTGCGAAGCCGTCGAGGCGGGCGGCGAGGGCGTGGTACGGCGGTTTCACGTTCTGCGCCTGCAGCCCGAGCAGATGCCGCACGGCGGCCGACGCGGACAGCGCCGAGCGGCGCAGCAGCAACTGGCGTTCCAGCGTGGCACGGTTGAGGGCACGGAGGCCCAGGAGGGGAGCCTTCGACACCGAGCTCTTCGAGGCACTGCTCTTCGTCATGGCCGCACGCTAACCGGGATCGCGGACAGCCGCTGTCCGCGGCGGCGATCCTGTGAACCGCTCACGGCGCGCGGGAGATACGGCTGCTGTCCAGGTTGCGTCGGCGCAGCCAGCCCAGGGGCGCGGGGCTCCATCGATGTGCGGCTCCGCCGCGTGGGCGCGAGAAGCCACGACGGCGCCGCACCCGGCAACGGCGGGACACCCCCACGGCGCTCACCCGAAACTGCCGAGCGCCGCCAGCACCTCCGCATCGGTCAGCTGCCCGAAGTCCTCGTACCACTGCCCCACCGCCGTGAACCCGGCCGGCCGGTGCGGGCACACGACCAGGTCGGCCTCGCCGGAGAGCTGCTCGACGGAGTCCGGCGCGCCGACGGGAACGGCCAGGACGAGCCGCGCGGGCCCGCGCCGCCGCACGTGCCGCAGGGCCGCCCGGGCGGTCGCCCCGGTGGCCAGCCCGTCGTCGACGACGATCACCGTACGGCCCGCGGGGTCCGGCGCCGGCCGGCCGCCGCGGTACCGCTCCTCGCGGCGCCGCAGTTCGCGCCGCTCGCGTTCCACGACCGGGGCCATGGACTCCTCGGTCAGGCCGAGCCGGTCCAGGGATCCGGTGTTGAAGAGCGGCGGGTCGTCGCCGACCAGCGCGCCGACGGCGAACTCCTGGTGGTGCGGGGCGCCGATCTTGCGGACGATGAGCACGTCGAGCTGGGCGCCGAGGGCGCGGGCGACGGGCTCGGCGACGGCGATTCCGCCGCGGGGCAGGGCGAGGACGAGCGGATCGACGAGGGCGCCCTGTGCGCGCAGGTCGCTCAGCAGTCCGGCGAGTTCCCGTCCGGCTTCGGCACGGTCCCGGAAGCGCATGGCCGTCCTCCTCCGCGGTGCCTCCCCTTCCATGGTGCTACCGGCCGGACCGTCGCGCGATATTCAAACAAGCGTTCTATACCTTGAGTGTATAGTCTCCGCATGCCTCTTTCGACCCACAAGATCCCGAGCCCGGGACACAGACCGCGGCACGCGGCCAGGAAGATGCGCGCAGCCGCCCGGAGGTTGCGCCCGGCCGCGCTCGCCTCGGCCGCGGCAGGCCTGGCGCTCACCCTGTCCGGCTGCGCCCAGGTCGACACGACCGCACCGAGCACCGCGCGGGCCGCGGCGGCGCACGGCGCACCGGCGGCGTTCGGGACCGTCGACTGCCGCGAGGCCAAGTGCATCGCGCTCACCTTCGACGCGGGGCCCAGCGAGAACTCGGCGCGGCTGCTCGACATCCTCAAGCAGAAGAAGGTCCCGGCGACCTTCTTCCTCCTGGGCAAGAACCACATCGAGAAGTACCCGCAGCTGGTCAGGCGGATGGCGGCCGAGGGGCACGAGGTCGCGAGCCACACCTGGGACCACAAGATCCTCACCCGGATCCCGGACGCGCAGATCCGCGAGGAGCTGCAGCGGCCGGACGACGCGATCCAGCGGCTCACCGGGCGCAGGCCCACGCTGATGCGCCCGCCGCAGGGCCGTACGGACAGCAACGTGCACAGGATCGCCAAGGAGATGGGGCTGGCGGAGGTGCTGTGGAGCGTGACCGCCAAGGACTACACGACCAACGACTCCGGGCTCATCACCAAGCGGGTCCTCGACCAGGCGTCCCGGGACGGGATCATCCTGCTGCACGACATCTACCCGGGCACCGTGCCCGCCGTACCGGGCATCATCGACGCACTGAAGGCGCGCGGGTACGTCTTCGTGACGGTGCCTCAGCTGCTGGCGCCCGGCAGGGCGGAACCGGGCAAGGTCTACCGTCCCTGACCGCGAACGTCCCGCTGACCGGCGCGCATTGCCTACGATCGTGCCGTGCCGATCTTCTCCTTCGCCCGTACGGCCCCGCTCCCCCTCGACGAGGCGTGGCGCCGGCTCACCGAGTGGCCCCGCCACGCCGACGCGGTCCCGCTCACCCGGATCAGGGTGCTCACGGCCGGGCCCACGGGCGTGGGGACGCGCTTCGTGGCCCGCTCGGGCATCGGCCCGCTGGCCTTCGACGACGTCATGGAGGTCACCGTCTGGCACCCGCCCGCCGACGGCGAGGGCGGACGGTGCCGCCTGGAGAAGCGCGGCCGTACGGTGCTGGGCTGGGCGGAGATCGAGGTCCTGCCGGGCCCCGGGGGCCGCAGCCGGGTGCTGTGGCGGGAGGAACTCCGGGTGCGCTTCCTGCCGCATGCCTTCGACGGCGTACTGGAGAGCACGGGGCGGGCGATGTTCGGAAGAGCGGTGAACCGCCTGCTCCGGCAGCCGTAGGTGCCCCGAAGGGGCGCGAGGCTGTGTCGATGTGCGGCTCCGCCGCGTGGGCGCGGGACACGGACCCGCGGCCGCCGGCCGGTCCCCCGCGGCACCCCGTGCTGCGCTCAGGCCACCGACCCGATCCTCCCGGTGGGCGCCGAGGACAGCTCACGGTGGATGGGAGTATGCGCACCGGTGAGGGAAACCCCGCTCCCACCGCGCCGGTTGGCGACGATCTCCGCGCCGATGGACAGCGCCGTCTCCTCCGGCGTGCGGGCGCCGAGGTCGAGGCCGATCGGGGAGCGCAGGCGGGCCAGTTCCAGGTCGGTGACGCCGACCGCGCGCAGGCGCTCGTTGCGGTCGAGGTGGGTGCGGCGGGAGCCCATCGCGCCGACGTAGGCGACCGGCAGGCGCAGGGCCAGCTGGAGCAGGGGAACGTCGAACTTGACGTCGTGGGTGAGCACGCACAGGACCGTACGGCCGTCGGTCTCCGTGCGCTCCAGGTACGTGTGGGGCCACTCGACCACGATCTCGTCCGCCTCCGGGAAGCGGGCCCTCGTGGCGAACACCGGGCGGGCGTCGCACACGGTGACGTGGTAGCCGAGGAACTTGCCGACGCGGACCAGCGCGGCGGCGAAGTCGATCGCGCCGAAGACGATCATCCGGGGTGCGGGGACCGAGGACTCCACCAGGACGGTGAGCGGGGCGCCGCAGCGCGAGCCCCGTTCGCCGATCTCCAGGGTGCCGGTGCGGCCCGCGTCCAGGAAGGCGCCGGCCTCGGCGGCGACCGTGCGGTCCAGCTCGGGGTGGCCGCCGAAGCCGCCGTCACAGGAGCCGTCGGGGCGGACGAGGAGGGCCCGGCCCCGCAGCTCGGCCGGCCCCGCCACGATCCGCGCGACCGCCGCCGCCTCCCCACGGGCGGCGGCGGCCAGCGCGGCCGCGAACACCGGCCGGGCGGGACCGTCCGCCCACACCGGTGTGACGAGGATGTCGATGACGCCGCCACAGGTCAGGCCGACGGCGAAGGCATCCTCGTCGCTGTAGCCGAAGCGTTCGAGCACGGTCTCCCCGTCCTGAAGCGCCTGACGGCACAGCTCGTACACGGCGCCCTCCACGCACCCGCCGGAGACCGAGCCGACGGCCGTGCCCTCGGCGTCCACCGCGAGGGCGGCGCCGGGCTGGCGCGGGGCGCTGCCGCCGACGGCCACCACGGTGGCGACGGCGAAGTCCCGGCCCTGCTCGACCCACCGGTACAGCTCTTCGGCGATGTCCAGCATCTGTCGGTCTCCTGACGGGGTTGCGCGGGAGGGGAGTTGAACCGGCTAGTGCACGCCCAGCAGGGCCCGGACGGGATGCAGGGAGAAGTAGACGAGGAAGAGCACCGTCAGACCCCACATGAAGGGACCGATCTCCCGCCACTTGCCCTGGGCGAGCTTGATGACGACGTAGGAGATCACACCGGCGGCGACACCGGGAGTGATCGAGTACGTGAACGGCATGATCACGACGGTCAGGAAGACCGGGATCGCCACGGAGCGGTCCCCCCAGTCCACGTGACGGGCGTTCATCATCATCATCGCGCCGATGGTGACGAGGGCGGCCGAGGCCACCTCGCGCGGCACGATCGCGGTGATCGGCGTGAAGAACAGGCACAGGGCGAAGAAGCCACCGGTGACCACCGAGGCCAGGCCGGTGCGGGCGCCCTCGCCGACGCCGGTCGCGGACTCCACGAACACGGTCTGCCCGGAGCCGCCCACCACGCCGCCGATGGCGCCGCCGGCACCGTCGATGAACAGCGCCTTGGACAGGCCCGGCATCCGCCCCTGGTGGTCGGCGAGCTTGGCCTCGGTGCCGATGCCGATGATGGTGGCCATCGCGTCGAAGAAGCCGGCGAGGACCAGGGTGAAGACGATGAAGGTGACCGTCATGTAGCCGACGTCGCCGAGGCCGCCGAAGGACACCTTGCCGATGAGCGAGAAGTCCGGCATCGACACGGCACCGCCGTGCAGCGCGGGGCCCTCACCGTTGGCCCAGGACTTGTCGTCCACCAGGCCGGCCGCGTTGACGACCATCGCGAGAACGGTGCCGGTGACGATGCCGATGAGGATGGCGCCGGGGACGTTCCGGGACTGGAGGGCGAAGATCAGCAGGAGCGTGACCGCGAAGAGCAGGACGGGCCAGCCGACGAGCTCGCCCCCGTTGCCCAGGGTGACCGGGGTCGCCGTACCGGCGTGCACGAACCCGGCCTTGACCAGGCCGATGAAGGCGATGAACAGACCGATGCCGATCGTGATGCCGTGCTTGAGCGGCAGCGGGATCGCGTTCATGATCATCTCGCGGAGGCCGGTGACCACCAACAGCATGATCACGACGCCGTAGGCGACGCACATCGCCAGGCCCTGGGCCCACGTCAGGTCCTTGGTGCCCATGACCAGACCGGCCAGCACACCGGAGACGGACAGTCCGGCGGCCATGGCGAGCGGCACCTTGCCGACCCAGCCCATGAGGAGGGTGGTGAACGCCGCGCCGAGCGCGGTGGCCGTGATGAGGGCCTTCTGGCTCAGGGAGTCGCCGGACTTGTCCGCGCCGCTGAGGATCACCGGGTTGAGCAGGAGGATGTACGCCATCGCCATGAAGGTGGTGACGCCACCGCGGACCTCGGTCGCGACGGTGGATCCTCTTTCGGATATGTGGAAGTACCGGTCGAGCCACGACCTGCCGGCCGGCGGACGCGAACCCGCGCCCGCTTCTTCGGCGGTGGTCGTGGGCTCCACTGACTGCTGGGTCATGGTGCCATCTCCCAAGGTTCACAGGGGCACCCGTGCAACCGCCTGGGCGGTCACGGGATTTGGGAATGGACGACCCGGGGGACGGCCCGAGACGAACGAATTTCCTGGTACTTCAAGGACCGCGAGCGGTGCGGAACTCAAAGGGGGTTCCTCCGGGCGGCGCGGCGGAGTGTGTGACGTTCCCTGCGCCGCCCGGAGAGCTTTGTTGCCGGTGTTACGCGGTTCCCGTGAGGTGCTCGGGCCGCACCGGAGTGCGGTTGAGCTCCAGCCCGGTCGCGTCCCGGATCGCCGCGAGGACGGCCGGGGTGGACGACAGGGTCGGGGCCTCGCCGATGCCGCGCAGCCCGTAGGGGGCGTGCTCGTCGGCGAGTTCGAGCACGTCGACCGGGATGGTCGGCGTGTCGAGGATCGTGGGGATCAGGTAGTCCGTGAAGGACGGGTTCCTGACCTTGGCGGTCTTCGGGTCGACGATGATCTCCTCCATCACCGCCACGCCCAGGCCCTGGGTCGTACCGCCCTGGATCTGGCCGATGACGGAGAGCGGGTTGAGCGCCTTGCCGACGTCCTGGGCGCAGGCCAGCTCGATGACCTTGACCAGGCCCAGCTCGGTGTCGACCTCGACCACCGCGCGGTGCGCGGCGAAGGAGTACTGGACGTGTCCGTTGCCCTGGCCGGTGCGCAGGTCGAAGGCCTCGGTCGGCCGGTGCCGCCACTCCTCCTCGACCTCCACGACCTCGTCCTGGAGGACGTCGGCCAGGTCGCCGAGGATCTCGCCGCCGTCGGTGACGACCTTGCCGCCCTCCAGCAGGAGTTCGGCGGTCGCCCAGGCCGGGTGGTAGGAGCCGAACTTGCGGCGCCCGATCTCCAGGACCTTCTCGCGGACGATCTCGCAGGCGTTCTTCACGGCGCCGCCGGTGACGTACGTCTGCCGGGAGGCCGAGGTCGAGCCCGCGGAGCCGACCTGGGTGTCGGCGGGGTGGATGGTCACCTGGGTGACGCCGAGCTCGGTGCGGGCGATCTGCGCGTGGACGGTGACCCCGCCCTGGCCGACCTCCGCCATCGCGGTGTGCACGGTCGCGACCGGCTCACCGCCCACGACCTCCATGCGCACCTTGGCGGTGGAGTAGTCGTCGAAGCCCTCGGAGAAGCCGACGTTCTTGATGCCGACCGCGTAACCGATTCCGCGTACGACGCCCTCACCGTGCGTGGTGTTGGACAGACCGCCGGGCAGCTGCCGTACGTCGGCGCCCTCGCTGGACTCCCACTGGCGCTCCGGCGGCAGCGGCATCGCCTTGACCCGGCGCAGGAGTTCGGCGACCGGGGCCGGGGAGTCGACCGGCTGCCCGGTCGGCATGATGGTCCCCTGCTCCATGGCGTTCAGCTGCCGGAACTCCACCGGGTCCATGCCCAGCTCCTTCGCCAGCTTGTCCATCTGCGCCTCGTAGGCGAAGCACGCCTGGACCGCGCCGAAGCCGCGCATGGCGCCGCAGGGCGGGTTGTTGGTGTAGAGGGCGATGGCCTCGATGTCGACGTCGTCCACCACGTACGGGCCGACCGACAGGGAGGAGGCGTTGCCCACGACCGCCGGGGAGGCGGAGGCGTAGGCGCCGCCGTCCAGGACGATCCGGCACTTCATGTGGGTCAACTTGCCGTCGCGCGTGGCCCCGTGCTCGTAGTGGAGCTTGGCCGGGTGGCGGTGGACGTGCCCGAAGAAGGACTCGAACCGGTTGTAGACGATCTTGACGGGCTTGCCGGTGCGCAGGGCGAGCAGGCAGGCGTGGATCTGCATCGACAGGTCCTCGCGGCCGCCGAACGCGCCGCCGACGCCGGCCAGCGTCATCCGCACCTTCTCCTCGGGCAGGCCGAGGACGGGCGCGATCTGGCGCAGGTCGGAGTGGAGCCACTGGGTGGCGATGTAGAGGTGGACGCCGCCGTCCTCCTCGGGCACGGCGAGGCCGGACTCGGGGCCGAGGAAGGCCTGGTCCTGCATGCCGAAGGTGTACTCGCCCTCGACGATCACGTCGGCCCGCTCGCGGGCCTCCGCCACGTTTCCGCGGATGATCGGCTGGCGGTGGACGATGTTCGGGTGCGGGACGTGCCCGATGTGGTGGTCGTCGCGGTTCTCGTGGACGAGGATCGCGTCCGGCGCGAGGGCCGACTTCTCGTCGGTGATCACCGGGAGTTCGCGGTAGTCGACCTTGATCTTCGCGGCGGCGCGGCGGGCCGTCTCCGGGTGGTCGGCGGCGACGAGCGCGACCGGCTCGCCGTGGTGGCGTACCTTGCCGTGCGCGAGGACCGGGGTGTCCTGGATCTCCAGGCCGTAGTTCTTCACCTCGGTGGGCAGGTCGTCGTACGTCAGGACCGCGTACACACCCGGCGTGGCGAGGGCCTCGGCGGTGTCGATCGAGACGATCTCGGCGTGCGCGACGGTGGAGCGCAGGATCTGGCCCCAGAGCATGTCCTCGTGCCACATGTCGGACGAGTACGCGAACTCGCCGGTCACCTTGAGGGTGCCGTCGGGGCGGAGCGTGGACTCGCCGATGCCGCCCTTGGTCTGCGAACCCTGCGTGATCTTCGTAGGAGCGCCGTTGGCCGTCATGTCAGGCCCCCTCGGACTGGCGGGCGGCCGCCAGGCGGACCGCGTCCATGATCTTCTCGTAGCCCGTGCAGCGGCACAGGTTGCCCGACAGCGCCTCACGGATGTCCGCGTCGGTCGGGTTCGGGTTGCGCTCCAGGAGTTCGTCCGAGGCGACGAGCAGACCGGGGGTGCAGAAGCCGCACTGGACGGCGCCGGCGTCGATGAACGCCTGCTGGATCGGCGAGAGGGCTGCGCCCGGGGACAGAGCGCCCTCGCCGGTCTGGGAGTCGGTGCCTTTCGCCTGCCGTCCCTCGGCCTCGTCGAGCGAGGTGCCGCAGGCGCCGGTGGCGCAGCCGCCGTGCTCCGCGCGCTGCTTGGCGTAGTCCGCCAGGCCCTCGACGGTCACCACGTCACGGCCCTCGACCTGACCGGCCGCGACCAGGCAGGAACAGACCGGCACGCCGTCCAGGCGCACGGTGCAGGAGCCGCACTCGCCCTGCTCACAGGCGTTCTTGGAGCCCGGCAGGCCGAGGCGCTCGCGCAGGACGTAGAGGAGGGACTCGCCCTCCCAGACGTCGTCGGCCTCCTGCGGACGTCCGTTGACGGTGAAGTTGACGCGCATCACGCGGCTCCCTCGGTGGTGCGGTGGTTGCCGCGGTACGACTCCCAGGTCCAGGTGAGCGTCCGGCGGGCCATGACGCCGACCGCGTGGCGGCGGTAGCTCGCGGTGCCCCGGACGTCGTCGATCGGGTTGCAGGCGCCGGAGCACAGCTGCGCGAACTGCTTGGCGACCGACGGGGGGATGATCTTTCCGTTGTCCCAGAAACCGCCCTCTTCGAGCGCCGCGTTCAGGAACTCCTCGGCCGCCTCGGCCCGCACGGGCGTGGGCGCGGCGGAGCCGATGCCGGTCCGGACCGTACGGGTCCCGGGGTGCAGGGCGAGGCCGAAGGCGCACACGGCGATGACCATGGCGTTGCGGGTGCCGACCTTCGAGTACTGCTGCGGGCCGTCCGCCTTCTTGATGTGCACGGCGCGGATCAGCTCGTCGGGCTGCAGGGCGTTGCGCTTGACGCCGGTGTAGAACGCGTCGACCGGGATGAGCCGGGTGCCCCGGGCCGCGGACTCCACCTCGACCTCGGCGCCCGCCGCGAGCAGCGCGGGGTGGGCGTCGCCGGCGGGCGAGGCCGTGCCGAGGTTGCCGCCGACGCCGCCGCGGTTGCGGATCTGCGGGGAGGCCACCGTGTGCGAGGCGAGCGCGAGGCCCGGCAGCTCGGCACGGAGGTGCTCCATGATCCTGGTGTACGGCACGGAGGCACCGAGCCGTACGGTCTCCTCGCCGACCTCCCACTCGTAGAGGTCACCGATGCGGTTGAGGTCGAGCAGGTACTCGGGCCGGCGGTGGTCGAAGTTGATCTCGACCATCACATCGGTGCCACCCGCGATCGGCACAGCGGTGGGGTGCTCGGCCTTGGCGGCGAGCGCCTCGTCCCAGCTGGCGGGGCGAAGGAAGTCCATGACCGGCTCTCTTCTCCGTCTCAATGGGTCGTACAGATTGAGCCAATCCGTATGCGGCGGGCGCGGCTCGTTCACGTCCTGTTAACGCGCGGTGGACTCAGTACACCGCCCCGAGCCCTGGTCGGTCAGTCACCGAAACCATGAAGGAGTTGGCTGGCCACGCCGGGCATCTTGTAGATTCGTATGAACGGAGGTCATCGGTAACCTCTCCGATTTCCTGGAGAAACGCAGGAAACAGCACAGAGACGCCCTGGAGCGCCCCTGTGCGGCCGGTTCCGGGTGACTCGACCGTCACCCTCCAAGATCCATCGTAGGTTTCGAGACAAAGAACGGCGGCGACGAGATGCGGCTGCGCGCACTTCTGGACACCGATGCGCTGGGCCTGCGGCTGCTCGGCGGCGAGGACGAGCTGGACCGTTCGGTGCGCGGGGTGATGACCACCGACCTGCGCGACCCGAGCCGCTATCTCTCCGGGGGCGAACTGGTGCTGACCGGCCTCGCCTGGCGCCGGGACGCCGCCGACTCCGAGCCGTTCGTACGGATCCTGGTGCAGGCCGGGGTGGCGGCCCTCGCGGCCGGTGAGGCGGAGCTGGGCGACATCCCGGACGACCTGGTCCTGGCCTGCGCCAGGCACCGGCTGCCGCTGTTCGCGGTGCACGAGTCGGTGGCCTTCGCGACCATCACCGAATACGTCGTCCGGCAGGTCTCCGGCGAGCGCGCCGGAGACCTCGCGGCCGTGGTCGACCGGCACCGCCGGATGATGACCTCCGGCCCGGCGGGCGGCGGCCCGGACGTGGTCCTGGACCTGCTCGGCACCGACCTGGACCTGCGCGCCTGGGTGCTGGCCCCGACCGGCCGGCTGATCGCCGGTTCCAAGGTCGGGGGCCCGGCGCTGCCCGCCGAGACCTGCGCGCGGCTCGCCGCCGAGCACCTGGCCGCCACCCGCACCGGCCGCCGCGGCCCGCACCGCGTGCTGCTCGGCGGCACGACGTACTCGCTGTTCCCGATCCGCTCCTCCGGCCGCTCCCCGCAGGCCGCCCGCGATGTGCGCGAGACGGTGCTGTCGGACTGGCTGCTGGCCGTCGAGGCGGACGCGGGCGACTGGGCGGAGGAGCGCCTGGACCTGCTGCAGGGCGTCACCCAGCTGATCGCGGTCGAGCGCGACCGCCGGGACGCGGCCCGCACGGTGCGGCGCCGGCTCGCCCAGGAGGTGCTGGAGCTGGTCCAGACGGGCGCCGCGCCGGCCGAGATCGCGGCCCGCCTGAGGGTGGCCGCGCCGGTGCTGCTGCCCGGGCTGGGCGCGGCCCCGCACTGGCAGGTGGTGGTGGCCCGCGTGGAGTGGGAGGACGGCGAGGTCGACGGCGGCCCGGTCGCCCAGTCGCTGCTGGAGGAGGTGCTGGTCGACCCGGCGGCGACCGGCCCCGAGCCGTCCGACCGGATCGCCGTCGCGCACACCGGCGACGAGGCGATCGCCCTGGTGCCGCTCCCGGCGGTCACCGCCGAGCACGACGGCTCGGAGACCGGGCTGCTGGCCGACTCCCTGCTGCAGTCGGTGCGGGAGACGCTGTCGGCGGGCCTGAACGACGACGGCCGCCTCACCCTCGGCGTCAGCGCGGCCGTGCACTCCGCGGAGGGGCTGCGCGGCGCCCTGGAGGAGGCCCGGCACGCCCGCCGGGTGGCGGCCGCCCGCCCGGGCCGGGTCTGCGCGGCGGGACACCAGGAGCTGGCGTCGCACGTGCTGCTCCTGCCCTTCGTCCCGGACGACGTGCGGCGCGCCTTCACCGCACGCCTGCTGGACCCGCTGACGGACTACGACCGCCGCCACCGGGCCGAGCTGATCCCGACCCTGGAGGCGTTCCTGGACTGCGACGGCTCCTGGACCCGCTGCGCCACCCGGCTCCACCTGCACGTCAACACGCTGCGCTACCGGGTCGGCCGGATCGAGCAGTTGACGGGACGGGACCTCTCGCGCCTGGAGGACAAGCTCGACTTCTTCCTCGCCCTGCGGATGAGCTGAGGCGGGCGGGGCGCGCGGCGGCCGGATACGGTCACGCCCACGCCCCACGACTTTGTGAAATTTTTCACCCACCCTCTTGGCCCGGCCCGCCGATTGGTGCTGGAATGCCGCCACCACTCAACAGCTCGATGGCGTGCTCGGGGAGGGCAACGTGGCGCATCCCGCCATGTCTGGTGACGGAACGACCGCCGGTGACGATCCGCTCCAGACCGCGGTATGGCGGTTGCGCTCGCGGGCCTGCTGGGCGGACGCGGCGGCCCTGCTGCCGCGGGACACCGCCGGCGCGACGCTGCAGCGGGCCGCGCTGCTGGTCGAACGGTGTCTGTACACCGAGCGGGGCTGGGCGGAGGCGGAGGACGCCCTGCGGACGGCGGAGGCGCTCGCGCACACCGACGAGGAGCGGGGGGCGGCCGCCTGCGAGCGCGGCCAACTCGCCTACACCGCGACGCTGCACGGGGTCCGGGACCGCGCGGACGAGGCGCGGGCCGCGCTGGGGCGCGCGGCGGCGCTGATCCCGCCGGCGGCGCCGGGGCGGGCCCTGCTCGACTTCCGCCGGGGCCTGATCGCGGAGAACCTGACCCGGGCCCCGCAGGCGGCGCGCGCGGCATACCGCCGGGCCCACGCGGGTGCCGCGGCCCACGCCGACCCGCTGCTGCTGTCCTTCACCTGGCGGCATCTCGCCGGACTCGCCCTGCGGGACGGGGAGTTGACCGAGGCCCGGCACGGCTTCGCGGAATCCCTGCGGATCCGGGAGGAGTTGGGGTACCTGGTGGGTACGGCGCCCGCGCTGGCCTCCCTGGCCGACGCGGAGTCCGAGCCGGAGGCCTCACGGCTGCGGGAGGAGGCGCGCAGGCTGTTCCGGCTGCTCGGGGGTGTACCGACGTGGCTGGCACGGCAGTTGTCCCCGCCGGCACCGGGGGTTGCCACGGCTTAGCGGCGGGTGCGGCGCAGGGGCGGGTGGGTGCGGTCTCGTTGCCGGGTGCGGGTGAGTGGTGGGCTGGTCGCGCCCACGCGGCGGAGCCGCATATCGATACAGCCCAGCGCCCCTTCGGGACGCTACCCACCGCCGCAGCCTGCGGGCAGTCGTGCCGCTGGGGCGGCACGGGTGGGCGCAGGCGGCACCTCACAGCGAGCAGCGCCCCGAACCAGGCCCGGCTACAGCACCGGGCGACTCCTCAGCCCACCCCACCGAAGTGTTCCGACACCAACCCCCGCACCGCATCCACGTCCCCCGCGATCAACCCGTCCAGCAGAGCCACGTGCTGGGCGGCGTCCGCGACCAGGTACGCCCGGCCCCGCCGGACCGGTGGCCACTGGGACCGGCGATGGAGATCGGCCGCGACGGCGACCAGCTGCTCGTTGCCCGACAGGGCGAGCAGGGCGCGGTGGAAGGCGCGGTCGGACTCGGCGTACGCCGCCGGGCACCCGGCCGCCGCCGCACGCACCGTCGCCTCCGCGAGCGGACGCAGAGCGGCCCACCGCTCACCCGGCACGGTCCCGGCGAGCCGCAGCAACACCGGCACCTCGATGAGCGCCCGCACCTCCGCCAGCTCGGCCAGTTCCCGCGCCCCCCGCTCGACCACCCGGAACCCGCGGTTGGGCACGACCTCGACGGCGCCCTCCAGGGCGAGCTGCTGCATGGCCTCCCGCACGGGCGTGGCGGAGACCCCGAACCGCTCACCGAGCACCGGCGCCGAGTAGACCTCGCCCGGCTTCAGCTCGCCGGTCACCAGCGCCGTACGCAGCGCGTCCAGGATCTGCCCGCGCACCGAGGAGCGCTGCACGGCCGGCCGCGGTCCGGGGATCGGCCGCTCACTGTGCGTGTGCTCGCCCCGCGCGGCGGGCACCGCGGTGTCCCGCTCGCGGAAGCCGTCGGGGGCGTCCGCGGCGCGCGGCTGCGCGGGCACCCGGGCGCCGACGGAGCCCTGCGTGCTCTGCTTCACGGATCCCTCCTGGCGGCTTGTCGGCACTTGGGTCATTAACGGTGGGTTGTCACTGGTCCGTCAAGCACCATAGGCGCCGGAGCGGGCCGTGCAAATTCACCGAAGATCATATAAGGGTAGGTTTACCTCATTTGACCATGTCCGAGCACGGCTTCGCGTCCACTACGATCATCCGCGTTCACGGCTTTCTCACGGGCCACGGGAACTTTCCGCGGAACCACCGGTACGGGTAGTCTTATTCGAACTCAACTCCCGCCCCTCAAGCGGCAGTTCGAGCAGAACGCCGTCCTGGGCATCCCCTTGCACTTCCTTGGCGGCCTCTTGCCCCGAAACCCCCTGAGGGCCCTCGGGAGTGGGCCACTATGGCGGGCGTTACGCCCTATCCCAATGCAAGGGACCCCTGATGAGACTGACCGACATATCGCTGAACTGGCTGCTTCCGGGCGCCGTACTGCTCCTGGGAATGCTGGCGGCGGTGGCGGTGCTCGCGCGCGGCAAGCGCTCCTCCGGGGAGAACGCGAGCGCGGACGACTCCTGGGAGCGCAGCGAGGAGCGCCGCAGACGCAAGGAGGCCATCTACGGCACCGCCTCCTACGTGCTCCTGTTCTGCTGTGCGGCGGTCGCCGCCGCCCTGTCCTTCCACGGCCTCGTCGGCTTCGGCGAACAGAACCTGGGGCTGACCGACGGCTGGCAGTACCTGGTGCCGTTCGGCCTGGACGGCGCGGCGATGTTCTGCTCCGTCCTCGCGGTGCGCGAGGCCAGCCACGGTGACGCGGCCCTCGGCTCACGGATCCTCGTGTGGCTGTTCGCCGCGGCGGCGGCCTGGTTCAACTGGGTGCACGCGCCCCGGGGCGCCGGCCACGCGGGCGCGCCGCAGTTCTTCTCCGGTATGTCGCTGTCGGCGGCCGTCCTGTTCGACCGGGCGCTGAAGCAGACCCGCCGGGCCGCGCTGCGCGAGCAGGGCCTCGTGCCGCGTCCGCTGCCGCAGATCCGTATCGTGCGCTGGCTGCGCGCCCCCCGCGAGACCTACCGGGCCTGGTCGCTGATGCTCCTGGAAGGCGTGCGCAGCCTGGACGAGGCGGTCGAGGAGGTCCGCGAGGACAACCGGCAGAAGGAGCAGGCCCGGCAGCGCCGGCGCGAGCAGCAGCGCATCGAGCGCGCCCAGCTGAAGGCCATCAGCCGGGGCCACCGCGGCTTCGTCAGCCGGGGCGGACGGCAGGTCGAGGTGGAGGTGCAGGCCGTGGAACGCGGCCCCGCCCAGGCGACCGCGGAGCCTGCCATATCGACCCCGGAACAGCTGCCCGTACGCGCCCGCCCCTCCCTGCAGCCCGTCCGCAGCGGGTCCGCTGAGCAGGTGACCGTCGACCTCACCGCCGAGGACGACACCATGGCCCTGCCGCGCCTGGACTCCCTGGAGCGCAAGCTGAAGGACCTGGAGCAGCAGTTCGGCTAGGACCGCCGCCCGGCGCGGTCCGGCCGGGACCACCGCTGATGACGGGCCGGGGGCGTGACCGCACGGGTCACGCCCCCGGCCCGTCCCCGTCTCCGCAACTCCCCGGGGGTGCGCGGCTGTACCGGCGACGACGCGCCCGCACCCGACGACCCGGTCTCCCCGAGGAGCGGTCACGCCGCCTCGGCGCCCAGTTCGAACCACACCGACTTGCCCACCCCGTGCGGCCGCACGCCCCAGGCGTCCGCGAGGGACTGCACCAGCACCAGACCCCGCCCATGGGTGTCGTCGTCCGAGTCCGGGCCTCTCGGTTCCGGTCTGCGGGCCAGGAAGTCCCGTACCTCCACGCGCAGTCCGCCCGGCTCCACGACCGCCGTGAGGACCGCGTCGTCGTCGGTGTGGACGAGCGCGTTGGTGACCAGTTCGCTGGTGAGCAGCTCGGCGATCTCCGAGCGCCCCGGCTTCCCCCAGTGCCGCAGCAGTTCGCGCAGCTCCCGGCGGGCCTCGGGCACCGCCTTGAGATCCGCCCGCCCCAGCCTGCGCCGGAGCCGGTGCGCGTGTTCCGCGATGGTGCCGGGCTCTTCCCCCGCCGTCTCCCCCGTCGTCGCCGAGGAGCCCCCGACGACCGCGGGACCGCCCCCTCGTGCCTGACTCTTCATGACCCCCGCCCGCACGCCGCCGGACCCTGCCCCTCCTGGTCGAACACGTTCACGGAGGATGCTTGCCCAGCACGCACACAGGCAGTCATCACGCACGCCCGAAGACCGGCGGTTCGGCCACGGCCGTACGGCGTCCGGGCCGGCCACCGGACCGTGCCGCACCCGGCCGGCCGGCTCCCCGCAGGGCCCTGGGCGCCACGGATGCCCCGGGACGGCGGGGCAGATGCGCCCGGCACCGGCCGTCGGCACGCCGTCACGCGCCGTGAAACTGGCCGAAATCCGCTCCCCGGTTCCGGGCTTTCTCAAGGGCGCGGCACATTGCGGAGGTTGGAGCGGGCCATCTGGAGCATGCGGCCGACGCCGCCGTCCAGCACGATCCTGGAGGCGGACAGCGCGAAACCGGTGACCATCTCGGCGCTGATCTTCGGCGGGATGGACAGGGCGTTGGGATCGGTGACGACGTCCACCAGGGCCGGTCCCTTGTGCTTGAAGGCGTCCTTGAGCGCGCCGGCGAGCTGTTTGGGCTTCTCCACCCGGATCCCCTGGGCGCCGCAGGCGCGGGCGACGGCGGCGAAGTCGGGGTTGGTGTTGGCGGTGCCGTAGGAGGGCAGCCCGGAGACCAGCATCTCCAGCTCGACCATGCCGAGGGAGGAGTTGTTGAACAGCACGACCTTGACGGGCAGGTCGTACTGCACGAGCGTCAGGAAGTCACCCATCAGCATGGAGAACCCGTCGTCGCCGGACAGGGAGACCACCTGCCTGCGCCGGTCGGTGAACTGGGCGCCGATCGCCATGGGCAGCGCGTTCGCCATCGACCCGTGCGAGAACGAACCGATGATCCGGCGGCGGCCGTTGGGCGAGAGGTACCGGGCGGCCCACACGTTGCACATTCCGGTGTCCACGGTGAACACCGCGTCGCGGAGGCGACTTCGTCGAGGACGGCGGCCACGTACTCGGGGTGGATCGGCACGTGCTTGTCGACGTTGCGGGTGTACGCCTTGACCACGCCCTCCAGCGCGTCGGCGTGCTTGCGCAGCATCCGGTCGAGGAAGCGCCGGTCGGTCTTCTCCTTCACCCTCGGGATGAGACAGCGCAGGGTCTCGCGTACGTCGCCCCACACGGCGAGGTCGAGCCGGGAGCGGCGGCCGAGCACCTCGGGCCGTACGTCGACCTGGGCGATCCGCACGTCGTCGGGGAGGAAGGCGTTGTACGGGAAGTCGGTGCCGAGCAGGATCAGCAGGTCGCACTGGTGGGTGGCCTCGTAGGCGGCGCCGTAGCCGAGGAGCCCGCTCATACCGACGTCGAACCTGTTGTCGTACTGGATGAACTCCTTGCCCCGCAGGGCGTGCCCGACGGGTGACTTGATCTTCTCCGCGAACGCCATGACCTCGGCGTGCGCACCGGCCGTGCCGCTGCCGCAGAACAGGGTGACCTTGTCGGCCCGGTCGATCATCCCGGCGAGCGCGTCGATCTCGGCGTCGCCGGGCCGGACCGTCGGCCGGGAGGTGACGAGGGCGCTCTGCGCGGCCTTCTCCGGGGCCGGCTGGGCGGCGATGTCACCGGGCAGCGCGACCACGCTGACCCCGCTCCGCCCGACCGCGTGCTGGATCGCGGTCTGCAGCAGCCGGGGCATCTGCTTCGGGCTGGAGATCAGCTCGCTGTAGTGGCTGCACTCCTGGAAGAGCCGGTCGGGGTGGGTCTCCTGGAAGTAGCCGAGGCCGATCTCGCTCGACGGGATGTGCGAGGCCAGCGCGAGCACCGGGGCCATGGAGCGGTGCGCGTCGTACAGGCCGTTGATCAGGTGCAGGTTGCCCGGGCCGCAGGAGCCGGCGCAGGCCGCCAGCTTGCCGGTGATCTGCGCCTCGGCGCCGGCCGCGAAGGCGGCGGTCTCCTCGTGGCGCACGTGGATCCAGTCGATGGCGGCGTTGCGGCGGACGGCGTCCACCACCGGGTTGAGACTGTCCCCGACCACGCCGTAGAGACGGCGCACACCGGCGCGGACGAGGATGTCGACGAACTGCTCCGCTACGTTCTGTTTGGCCATGCACCCATGGATGCACAGGGAAAACGGTTACGCCTCCCACACGGCCGCGGCCGTACGGTCGTCGGCGTAGCCCTTCACCCGCACCTGGGCGTCGGCGAGGAACGCGGCGAGCCCGGGCGGGGTGCGGCCGGACCAGCGGCGGGCCAGGTAGGCGCAGAGGGCGGCCTCGCCGCGCAGCGGATCGGCCAGGCCGGCGGTGCACATCACCAGGGCATCACCCGGGCGGGCTACCGAGGTGCGGAAGCGGAACGGCTCGCGGGGCGGCTCGGGCGCCGGCTCGTACGGGCTCGGCGGGGTCGGGATGCCGAAGTCCATGGTGAGCCGGTCGCCCTCGGGGGTCTCCGGCGGGGGCGAGCCGAAGCCGACCACGGGTGCTCCGGCGGTGCCCTCGGCCGTGACCTTCGGCTCGATGTCCTGCCACGCGCCGTCCCGCAGCCGGAACAGGCCGCCGTCGCCGACGCCGAAGAACACGCGGGTACGGCAGTCGGGGTCGGCGGGCAGCAGCAGACAGCGCAGGCTCGCCGTGTACTGCTCCGGGTCGACGCCCTGTTCGGCGGCGCTCGCGCGGAGCTTGCCGAGGCTGCGGTCGGTCAGCCGGTGCAGGCCCGACTTCAGGTCGCCGCGCCGGGCCGCCCGGATGTCCTCCACGAGCCGGTGATGACTGCGGCCCACGGCCCGCCCGATCCACCGGCACGCCTCCGACGCCGCCAGGTGCGCGACCGGGGTGCCCCGCACCCCGGTCGCCATCGCGACGAGCACCAGCGCCTGCCGCCCCGTCCCGAACCGGGCGGTGAGCAGCGAGTCCCGGCGCGGCTCGCCCCGGAACCGCGCCGAGTCCCCGCGCATCGACACCGCCCGCAGCGTGCACGCCCCGTACCGGGCCCCGTCCAGCACCGTGTCCGCGCCCAACTCCCCCAGCCCGTCCGGATCGGCGTCCGGCAGCGCGGTCGGCTCCGGGTCGTAGGTGGGCGGCCCGGAACCGACGTAGTCGACGGCGGAGGGGGCCGGGGGCGAGGGGGACACGGAGGGCGCGGGCGCCGGGTCCGGGGCCGGGGCCGGGGCCGGAACCGACGCTGAGCCGGTGGCGGCGGGGGTGGGCAGACCACGCGGCTCAGCGGACGGGGGCGAGGGGGGTGTGGGCGGGTCCTGTGGGGGGCGGCTGGTGGGTGGTTCGGTGGGTGTGGTGGGGGACGCGGGTGCCTGCGCGTCCTGTGTGGGGCCTTCGGGCGGGGGCGTCGGCAGGGTGTGCGCCGGGTGATTGGGGGTCGGCGGCGCCGACGGCGTCGGCGAGGTGGGGGCGGCGGGTGATGGTGGGGCGGTGGATTCCGGTGGTGTCGTGGACGGTTCCGGGGGCCTGCCGGTCGAGGGCAGGGACGACGGGGGCTCCCACGGGGACCGTGGGCGGGGCGGCGTGCCGGTCGCGGTGTCGGGAGCCGCAGGCTGAGCGGCCGGTGTCACCGGTGGCGGTTGGACCGGCGGCGCGGACGGCGGGTCCTGGGCCGTGCGTTGCGTCGGCACCGCGGCGCCCCGCCACTCCGATCCCCCGGCACCTTCGGCACCGCCGGCGCCCCCGGCACCGAGGACGGCCCCGCTCCCCCGTGCCGAGCCCGTGTCGTCTCGCGGCGCGCCCCCGGCACCCGGCGCCCGGTCACTCGTCGGCGCCGGCACCGGCCGGCCCGTGACCGTGCGCTTCGCGGAGGCGAAGCGGTCGTCCAGGGAATCGGGCGCTGCCGTGGGGCCCGTGTCCTCGGTGGAGTCGTCGTACAGCTGTCCCCACCAGTCGTCCTCAGGACGGGCGGGCCTTCCCCCCTGCTGGCTCATGCCCCTGATTGTCCACCGCACGGGGCGTATGAAAACGGAGCATGGGGAAAATCCGGCGCACCCGGCCGTTCGAAGGGCGTGTCGGGTGACGGAGTGAACAGCCGTACGAGAGAGGGCAGATGGCCGCCGGACGGCCCCACCCCCCACGGGAGGACCGCCCGGCGACGTCCCAAGTGGCCCGGCCCCGAATCCCCTTCGCGTGGCTCGCACACGTCCGGGCCCGGGCCACGAACCTGACGACCGGGCCGTGACAGGGCACCGGTCGGATGGCCGGATTGTGGCTTGGTTTCCTGGGACCGGGCTGTGAATCGAGCGCACGGCCCGCGTCCCGCGGTGCTGCCACCTTGGCAGACCCGCCTCCGGTACGGCGATGATGTTCCGCGGCGGGTTTGCGCCGTGGCCGGTTTCCGCCAGGCCGGGCCCGCCGTCGTGTTCCCGGGCCTGGGGTCCAGGTCCGTTCCAGGGGAGGGACGTGGGCCGATGCTGGCGGCGATAGGGCTGGACGACAGGCACGAGGCGGCGTACCGGGCGCTGGTGTCGGTGGGCGCGGCCGAGGTGACCGATCTGGCGCGGCACCTGCGGCTGTCCGAGCCGGACGCCGAGCGGGCGCTGCGCCGGCTGGAGCGGCAGGGGCTCGCCGCCCAGTCCCCGGCACGGCCGGGCCGCTGGGTGGCGGCCCCGCCGGGGGTGGCGCTGGGCGCGCTGCTCACCCAGCAGCGGCACGAGCTGGAGAAGGCGGAGCTGGCGGCGGCACTGCTCGCCGAGGAGTACCGGGCGGCGGCGGCCGAGCCCGCGGTGCACGACCTGGTGGAGGTGGTGACCGGTGCCTCGGCGGTGGCCCAGCGCTTCCTGCAGCTGCAGCTGGGCGCGGCCGAGGAGGTGTGCGCGCTGGTGACGGGCAATCCGGTGGTCGTGTCCGGGCTGGAGAACGAGGCCGAGGCACAGGCGGCCGGGCGCGGGGTGCGCTACCGGGTGGTGGTGGAGCGCGCGGTGCTGGAACTGCCGCACGGAATGACCGAGTTGACGGCCGCGCTCGCCCGGGACGAGCGGGTGCGGGCGGTGGACCGGGTGCCGACGAAGCTGGTGATCGCCGACCGTGCGCTCGCGATGGTGCCGCTGACCTCGCGCACGGCGGAGCCGGCCGCGCTGGTGGTGCACGCCAGCGGGCTGCTGGAACTGCTGGCCGGGCTGTTCGAGTCGGTGTGGCGGGAGGCGCTGCCGCTGCGGCTGGGGGCGTCGGGGGTGGTGGAGGACGAACCCGACGGCCCGGACGCCACCGATCTGGAGGTGCTGTCGCTGCTGCTGGCCGGGCTGACCGACGCGAGCGTGGCCAAGCAGCTCGACCTGGGGCTCAGGACCGTGCAGCGCCGGGTGCGGCGGCTGATGGAGGTGGCCGGGGTGTCGACCCGGCTGCAGCTGGGCTGGCACGCGTACGAACGGGGCTGGGTCGCGCGCTCCTAGTGCCCCGGCCCCGCCCGGCGCCCGCCTGCCTTCTCCGGCACTCTGGGCAGATGGGAGTGTGGGAACTCCTGCTGGTCGGGGTGGTCGTCACGCTCGGCCTGTGCGGAGTGCTGGTGCCCGGGGTGCCGGGGTCGTGGCTGGTGTGGGCCGCGGTGCTGTGGTGGGCGCTGACGGATCCGCACCCCCTGGCCTGGGCCGTGCTGGTGGGGGCCGGCGCGGTGCTGCTGCTGTCGCTGGCGGTCCGCTCGGCGCTCCCCCCGCGCCGGCTCCGCCAGAGCGGCGCCACCCCGCGGATGCGGCTGTACGCGGGCGCCGGGGCGTTCCTCGGTTTCGTCCTGCTGCCGGTGCTGGGCGCCCTGCCGGGCTTCGTGGCCGGCATCTACCTCCACGAGCGCCTGCGCCTGGGCCGGCACGGCGAGGCGGTGGCCGCCCTCCGGACCACGATGCGCTCGGGCGGCTCCAGCGTCCTCGCGGAACTGTTCGCCTGCCTGCTGATCGCGGGGGCGTGGCTGGGAGCGGTGCTGTGGGGGTGAGCCATCGCGTCACGGAGCGGAGCCGGAAAAAGTGGCGGGCACACCCCGTCACACACCCCCGCCGCTCAGCCCCGTCACACACCGCCGCCACTCGCCCCCGCCTCCCGTCCCCCGTCACCGCACCCTGCCGAGGGCGTCGCGCACCGTCTCCGCCACTGCCGCCATCCCGGTGTCGTTGAAGTGCAGGTGGTCCCCGGGGTCGTAGGCGGGGAGGAGGCGGGTGGGGTCGGCCGGGTCGCGGAGGGCGGCGTCGGCGTCGGCGACCGCGTCGAAGGCGCCGGCGGCGCGGATGAAGGCGTTCACCCGCTGCCGTACCGCCTCGCGGGCGTCCGTGTAGGCGGGAAAGCCCCGGTACGGGGTGAGGGTGACGCCGACGACCCGGATGCCCCGGGCGTGGGCGCGGGCGACGAGGGCGCGGTAGGCCTCGGCGTAGGCGGTGACGTCGTCCGCCGCCGGTGTGCCCTTGATGTCGTTGATGCCCTCCAGGACGACCAGGACCCGTACCCCGGCCCGGTCCAGGGCGTCGGCGTCCAGGCGGGCGAGGGCGCTCGGGCCGGTGCCGTCGCGTAGCAAACGGTTACCGGAGATTCCGGCGTTGAGGACACCCAGCCGGTAGGCGCGGAGCTGTTCGGCGAGCCGGTCGGGCCAGCGGTGGTTGGTGTCGGGGGTGGAACCGTTTCCGTCGGTGAGGGAGTCGCCGAACGCGGCGATGCTGCCCGCGGTGGTCCCGAGTACGTCGACGCCGGTGACGTAGTACCAGCGGCTGACGAGGGTGGTGTAGGCGCCGCCGTCCTCGTCGGCGGCCCGGCCCGCACCCACCGGGGCGACGTAGCTGGTCTGCAGGGCGGTCCGGTGGTAGGTGGCGGGTCCGCTGTCGTAAGGGGTGTACACGGTGACGAGCAGATCGGCGGCGGCCGGGACGCGCAGCGGCACCGGGTCGGTGACCGCGTCCTGACCCGGTGGGACGGTGACCGCCGGGGCGCCGTGGAAGGTGGCGGTGCGCACCGTGCCGGGCACCGCGTCCGGGCCGGCCCCCCGGCGCAGCGCGACGGTGACCGCGCCGAGCCGCAGGGGCGCGGTGCCGAAACGGTTGCCGAGCCGGATGCGCACGGCCGTACCGCCGACGCTGAGGTGCACGACGTTGCGGATCGCGGCGCCGGGCAGCGCGGAAGCGGTTCCCGACGGCGCGGTCTCCCAGCTGCCCGTCCAGGCCGGCCGTGGCGGTGCCGGCTCCGCCACGGCGGGCGCCATCGTGCCCGGCAGCATCGCCAGCACCAGCACCGTCAGGATCCGCCCGGCCCCGGCCATCTCCGCACCCGCCCTTCCCCGTTGCCCGTCGGAGCAGACCGTGCCACACGGCCGGGCCCGGCCACCGCACCCGCGACGGCGGTCCACCCGCTCGGCGCAACCGGGCGTAGGACGGCGGGCCTAGGGCGCACAGCCGATGTGTGCCGTCGGCCGACGTGCTTGGCTGCCGTCATGACCGAATTCAGCGCGGCGGAACGGGCGTATCTGGCGTCGCAGCGGCTGGGCCGCATGGCCACCGTGGACCCGCAGGGCCGGCCGCAGGCGAACCCCGTGGGCTTCCACGTCCAGGACGACGGCACGATCCTGATCGGCGGCTACGCGATGGGGACGACGAAGAAGTGGCGTAATCTCCGCCACAACCCGAAGGTGGCCCTGGTCGTGGACGACATCGCGAGCGTACGGCCCTGGCGGGTGCGCGGCGTCGACATCCGCGGCGAGGCCGAACTCCTCGTCGGACCCCACGACTTGGGCCCGCACTTCAGCGAGGAGCTGATCCGCATCCATCCCCACCGGGTGCACAGCTGGGGCCTGGAGGAGAAGCAACCGGGGTCCGACCAGAGCTAGCAGGGCGCGGGCAGGCCGCGCTCGGCGGAGTCCATGAAGTCCAGCATCAGCCGGTTGGTCCGCTCCGCGTGGTCGATCTGGGGCCCGTGGCCGGTCCGGGAGATGATCTCGGCCCTGGCACCGGGGACCAGCCGGGGCACGCGTTCGACCTGCCGGTCCGGGTGCACCAGGAGGCTGCGCCTGCCGAGCACCAGGTACAACGGCGTGCGGATGGTGGCGAGTTCGGCCTCGGTCAGGGGCTGCGGCACAGGCCTGCGGATGCGGTACGCGCGGACCCCGGCATGGACCATGGCGCGCAGTTCCGGCACGACGAGGACCGGCTGTTCCAGCCAGGCCGCGAGACGTGGCCGCAGCCGCTTCGGGGCGAAGGTGGCGAACAGGCTGACGAAGATCCACACGAAGAAGCGCAGCCCCACCTTCTCCAGGCCGCCCGGGTCGAGCAGCGTGACCGAGGCGAGGCGTCCGGGTGCGCGGTGGGCCTGGTTCAGGGCGAGCCAGCCGCCGTACGAGGAGCCGACGAGGTGCACCCGGTCCAGCCCGAGTCCGGCGAGTGTCTCGTCCAGCCACCGGGCCGCCCGTTCGGGCTCGTGGATCGGCGCGCGCTGCACACTGCGGCCCGGGTCGCCCGGGGTGTCGATCGCGTAGACGGGTCGTTCGGCGCTGAGGGCGGCCGTGTTCAGGTACCACATGGCCGAGCAGGAGCCGGCGCCGTGGACGAGCACGACAGGGGTGCGGTCGCGGGCGGCCGCATCGTCGGGGTCGTAGCGGTAGACGTGCGTGGTCCCGAACGACGTCTCCACGTCCTGCTCCCAGGACGCGGGCGCACCCAGCGCGTAGAGCGCGTCACAGGCCGCGAAGTAGCGCTCGCGCCAGGCGTCGCTGACGTAACGGCCGACGTCGGGCCGGGAACGGGCTGCTGTGGACTCGGGCACGGCCACCTCCAGGGCGGGCAGTCGATCTTTGTGATACGAACGTACCATAAAAATGGTACAGCTGTACCATCAAAGGGCCCATCGAAAAGCCGGAGACACGAGGCGGAGAGCCGGACGATGCCCAAGCGCGTGGATCACGCAGAGCGGCGTACCGAGATCGCGGACGGGCTCGTCCGGGCGGCCGGGCGGCTCGGGCTGCACGCGGTGGGGATGCGCGACGTGGCGGCCGAGGCCGGCGTCTCGCTCCGCCTGGTGCAGTACTACTTCGAGTCCAAGGAGAAGCTGCTCCTGTTCGGACTGCGCCACCTGGCCGGCAGGTTCGGGGAGCGGGTGACCGCGCGAGTCCGCGCCGCCGGTGCCGATCCAGGGCCGCGGGCGGTGATCGAGGCGCTGCTGACGGCCGCCCTGCCGGTCGACGAGGAGAGCCGCCTCTTCCACCACCTCTACACCTCGTACGCCGTGCTCTCCGTGACCGACGAGGCGCTCGCCGCCCAGCCGTTCATCAAGGATCCCGACGCCGCCGAGGCCACCGTGGCCGGGCTGCTCCGGCAGGCCGCCGACGCCGGGCTGCTGCGCGCCGGCGTGGACGCCCACGCGGAGGCGGTCGGCCTGCTCGCCATGTCGGCCGGGCTCGGCACCAGCGTCCTCGTGGGCCAGCGCGACGCGGAGTCCGCCACCGCCGTCCTCGGCTACCACCTGGACCGGATCTTCCAACCGCGGCCCACAGACACCGCGTAGGGCCTGGCCCGCACCACGTCCGGTCGACGCCGGGACCTAGCCGGTGAGCGCGCCCTCCAGGGTCAGGAGCCATGCCTTGCGTTCGACGCCGCCCGCGTACCCGGTCATCGATCCGTCCGCGCCGATGACCCGGTGGCACGGGCGCACGACCAGCAGGGGGTTGGCGCCGATCGCCCCGCCGACGGCGCGCACCGCCGCGCGGGAGGCGCCGATCCGCGCGGCGATCTCTCCGTAGGTGACGGTGGCGCCGTACGGCACCTCGTCCAGCGCGGTCCAGACCCGCTGCCGGAACTCGGTGCCCCGGGGGCTCAACGGCAGCCGGAATTCCTTGAGTTCACCGGCGAAGTAGGCGGCGAGCTGGTCCGCGGCGGCCCGGAACGGCCCGGCATCGTGCCGCCAGGCGTCCGGCACGCCCCGGACGCTCAGCCCGCCCTTCTGCCCGGGCACGGACAGCGACGTGAGTGCCCCCTCCGCGTCGGCGGTGAGCAGCAACCGGCCCACGGGAGCGTCGAGTTCGGTCCAGTAAACGGTTGTCATCAGTTGTTCCACTCCCCTGCCACCCGCAGATGCCGGACGGCGTACGAACGCCAGGGCCGCCACTCGTCCGGCACCTCCGCGCCGGGCGGGGCGACGTCCGGATCACCGAGGGCGCGTACGCGTACGGCGGCGACGGTGGCCGGGGCCATCCCGGGCAGCGCGAGCAACGCTTCCTGCGCTTCCTCCCGGTCGGCCCCCGGGTCCAGCCGTACGGTCCCGTCGGCGAGGGCGGCGGCCAGCGCACCCAGCGGCCCGTGCGGCTCGGCCTCGGCGAGGACGGCCGGCTCGGGGAAGAGATGGGTGAGGCTGCCGCAGGGCGCGTCGAGCACCTTGCCGTAGCGCCGCACCAGCTCCTGGGCGCCGTCCTTCCCGGCCAGGGCGCGGACGGCGGCCTCCGCGGGGTCCACGGCGCCGGGTGAGCGCAGTCCGGGCCGGGCGGCGACCAGCGGGCCGAGCCGGGGGTCGGCGCCGAGCCGCTCGTCGACGGCGTACGGGTCGGCGTCCAGGTCGAACAGGCGCCGCAGCCGCTGCACCGCGGTGGTGAGGTCCCGCGGGTCGGTGAGGTGCAGCCGCGCGTCGAGCCAGCCGCCCGGACGGGTGCCGGTACCGGGCCGCGGCGCCCCGGTCCGCTCCTCGACGGAGACGATCCCGGTGCCGTACGGCAGCCGCAGCGCGCGCCGGTAGGTACGGCCGCCCGGCGGGCCGGAAACCTCCTCGACACCGGTTACCGCCTCCGCCGCGAGCTGGTCGAAGACGGCGGCGGCCTGGTAGGGCCCGCGGTGGGCGAGCCGCAGCGGGATACCGGCGCCCGGAGCGGCCCGGCCGGCGCCCCGGCCCCGGGAGGCCCCCGGCCCGCGGCGGGGGCGGCGGCCCGCAGCTCGGTCGGCGTCGCGGCGTACACCCCCCGGACGGTGTCGTTGAACTGGCGCACGCTGGCGAACCCGGACGCGAACGCGATCTCGGTGACCGGCAGCTCGGTGGTCTGCAGCAGCACCCGCGCGGTGTGCGCCCGCTGGGCCCGGGCGAGCGCCACGGGCCCGGCGCCGAGTTCCGCGGTGAGCTGCCGCTGGACCTGCCGCGCGCTGTAGCCGAGCCGCGCGGCGAGCCCGGCGACGCCCTCGCGGTCCACGACGCCGTCGGCGATCAGCCGCATGGCCCGCCCGACGACGTCCGCCCGCACGTTCCACTCCGCCGACCCCGGCACGGCGTCCGGCCGGCACCGCCGGCAGGCCCGGAACCCGGCGCCCTGCGCGGCGGCGGCCGTCGCGAAGAACCGCACGTTGTGCCGCTTGGGCGTCACCGCCGGACAGCTGGGCCGACAGTAGATCCCGGTGGTCTGCACGGCGAAGAAAAAGACTCCGTCGAACCGCCCGTCCCTGCTCCGCACCGCCTCGTACCTGGTGTCTTCGTCCCTCACGTGTTCCAGTGTGCGGCCGCGGACGAGGGCGGGGCTGGCGGAAATCGGACACTGCGGTCGTGAACGTTGCGGGTCGCGCCGCAGGGCGGGGCTGAGGAGCTTCCGTAAAGGATTTCGCGCTTGTTCCGGCACGGACGGCCTCGCGGTGTCGACGTGGATGTCGTTCCGCTCCACCCGTGCCGAAGGAGGTGGCGCGCTCGTGAGCGCGTGGTGGCGGATGTGCACGGCCGGGTGATCCGTCGCCGCCCTCCACCGGCAGGAGACCGCGGTGCCCGTGATCGGCCGGCACCCGGATCTCGTGAGGTCCTCCTGGTGATCGGGGCGGCGGTCGACGGAGGCAGGCACCTCGCGGTCCGCGGCCGGAGTGATCCGACCACCACGACGCTGCGGGGTTGCGGTGAGCACCGGAAGCGCGCGGTTCGGTGTCAGTAGGTGTGGGCCGGCCCTCGCGCCTGCAGGGCCCAGTCGAGGACGTCGTCCGCGACGGACTCCCAGCCCTCGTGGAAGGCCGTGCCGTGGTCTCGGCCGGCGTACTCCTTGTACTCGGTGAGCGCCGTGGAGCGGCGGTAGCGGCGGTGGGTCTCGCGGACGACCGCGGCCGGAACGATGTGGTCGGCGGTCCCCCCGACCAGCAGCAGCGGTGCGCGGTCGGAGTTGTCGAACCGGACGGCGGTGGCGGCACGGCCGGCCGGGGTGAAGTTGGCGAACCCGGCCTGGAACAGGGGACGGCCCACGCCCGGCACGGACCAGCGGGCGCGCTCGGCGGCGGCCTGCTCCTCGGACACGGTGTTGGCGAAGGCGTAGCGGAACTGGCGGTCGGTCAGCTCGACGGTTCGGCGCAGGTTGGCCGGGTTGCCGAGGACGGGCCGGGCGGCGAGCAGGGTGGTCAGCGGCAGGCGCAGGACGCCCTTGGCCGGTGCGGGGTGCAGGGCCACGCCCGCGGCGCCGAGGCCGCGGTCGAGCAGAATCTGGGTGACCAGGCCGCCGAAGGAGTGGCCGATGATGACGGGCGGCTCGTCGAGGGTGCGCAGGAAGCGTTCGTAGTGGTCGGCGATCTCTGCCACGCCCAGGCCGGCGGGGGCCCGGTCGTGGTCGAGCGGCTCGTGGAGCTCGGAGATGCCGGGCCAGGCCGGGGCGTGGACGGTGTGGCCCTGGGCGGTGTAGCGGTCGATCCAGGGCTGCCAGCTGTGCGGGCTCAGCCAGAGGCCGTGGATCAGGACGAGGGACTTCGGGGACATGGTCATCACTCCTTCGAGAGACAGACTGTTCTGTCTACTTCCAGCCGAACACGCGGCAGAGACCCCTGTCAAGACAGACCTGTCTGTTACCTTGGGGGTATGGATGCCGCGACCGACCGTGCCGCGACGAAGTCGAAGCCGCGTGAGCGGCTGCTGGAGACCGCGTCGCGCCTCTTCTACGCCGAGGGGATCCAGGCCGTCGGGGTGGACCGGCTGATCGCCGAGGGCGGAGTGACCAAGGCGACGTTCTACCGGCACTTCCCCGGCAAGGACGACCTGGTCCTGGCCTACCTGCGCGGGCGCGACGCCGCCATTCGCGCGCAGTTCGCCGCCGGCACCGCCCGGGTCGGCTCTCCCCAGCAGGCCCTCGACCTGCTCGTCGCCGGGATCGCCGAGGAGACCTGCGGCGCAGGTTTCCGGGGCTGCCCGTTCATCAACGCGGCCGCGGAATACCCCGACCCGCGGCACCCCGTACGCCGGGCCGTCGAAGAGCACCGGGCCTGGTTCCGCGACGCCCTCGCGTCCCTGGCGGCCGCGTGCGGGCATCCCGACCCTTCCGCGGCCGCGGCCCTGCTGGTACTGCTGCGCGACGGCGCCATGGTCGGTGGCTATCTCGACGGACCGGCCGTCTCCGACGCGCTGGCACATGGCGTCCACGCCGTCCTGGGCCGGCCGGCCTCCGCTCACCAGGCTGAATCCGCTGCCTGACTTCCCAGGCCGGTGGATCAGCGCCCGGGCCGCACACCCATCCGGGCACGTCGGCGGGCTCCGCCGGACGCCCAGGGGCCCGGCACTGGACAGGCCGGCCGGCTTTGACGGGGCTACCTCGAGCCAACTGCCCTCCGCGGTAGCCCCGAGCAGACCATGATCCTCCGGGCGCTGCCCCAGCCGCCCTCCTACATGCGGTGCCCTCGCTTCATCTCCATCGCCGCCTTCCCCATCGCCCCCCTCCTCTTCCACTCCCGCCGAAGCTCCGCACGGACCCTGGCATCGGTCTTGGCCACGATCCACTGGTTCTCCCGCACCAGCTTGCGGTAGCTCTCCAGCCGGCGTTGCGGAAGCTCCCCGCTCTCCACGGCGGAGCGCACCGCGCAGTCCGGCTCGGTGTCGTGGGAGCAGTCGTGGAAACGGCACCGCTCGGCCAGTTCCTCGATCTCGGTGAACACCTGGCCGACCCCGCTCCCGGCGTCGTACAGGCCGACGCCCCGCAGCCCGGGTGTGTCGATGAGGACCCCGCCCGAGGGCAGGGCGAGCAGGTTGCGGGTGGTCGTGGTGTGCCGGCCCTTGCCGTCGACGTCCCGCGCCGCCCGCACGTCCATGACGTCCCGGCCGACGAGGGCGTTGGCCAGCGTGGACTTGCCCGCGCCGGACTGGCCCAGCAGCACGGACGTACCGGAGCCGACGAGCGCGACGAGGATGTCGAGCCCCTCTCCGTGCAGGGCGCTGACGGTGAGCACCGGCACGCCGGGCGCGCTGGTCTCCACGTCCTGCACGAGGTGGGCGAGGGTGACCGGGTCCGGCACCAGGTCGGCCTTGGTGAGGACGACGACGGGCTGGGCGCCGGACTCCCAGGCCAGGGCGAGGAAGCGTTCGATGCGGCCGAGGTCGAGCTCGACGGCGAGCGACACGGCGACCACGGCGTGGTCGACGTTGGCGGCGAGGATCTGTCCGTCGGACCGCTTGGAGGAGGTGGAGCGCACGAAGGCGGTGCGGCGCGGCAGGTACGCGCGGACGTACCGGGGGTCACCGTCGGGGTCGACGGCGACCCAGTCGCCCGTGCACACGACCTTCATCGGATCGCGGGGCACGACGAACTCGGTGTCGGCGCGGACGGTCCCGTCGGCGGTGACGACGTCGCACTGGCCGCGGTCGACCCGGACGACCCGGCCGGGCAGCAGCCCGTCGGCGGCGTGGGGCGCGAACGCGTCGGCCCAGGCCTCGTCCCAGCCGTAGGGAGCCAGCGCGGAGGACACTGCGGAGGTGGAAGTCAAGGGAGACCCTTCACAAGGGTGGCCCCGGGCAGGCGCGTTCGGCGCGCGGTGGGTTCAGCCGGTGGCCACGGAGGTGGACTGGACGGATTCCTGGATGCGGGCAGCGCCCATCGCAGTGACAGCCATCGGTCGACACCTCCTCGTCCCACTCGTGCGTGCGCACACCACTCGGCGTGCCCTGAAAACGTAGCCCACCCAGGGGGAGTCACGTCAAAGCATTTTCCGTACGGCGTGTTTCCGGGCGTGTTTCCGTCGGCGTGTCTCCGTACGCCGTGTCTCCGTACGACGGTTTTCCGTACGCCGCGCTCAGCCCGCCGTGCAGACCGCCCCGTTGAGCGTGAAACCGTACGGGGACCGGTTTCTGCCCTGCCAGGTGCCGATGAATCCCAGGGACAGCGTGCCGTGCGCGGCGACGGTCCTGTTGTAGTCGGCTGCGGTGGCGGTGACCCGGGAGCCGCTCTGGTGGACGGTGGCGTCCCACATCTGGCCGACCTGCTGGCCGTCGCGAAACGCCCAGGACAGGCTCCAGCCGTCGAGGGGCCGGTCGGTGGTGACGGTGACGGCGGCCTGGAAGCCGCTGGGCCACTGGTCGACCAGGTGGTAGGCGACCCGGCAGCCGGCCACGGGGGCACTGGAGCGGACGGGGCCGGGACCGGGCGCCGCCGAGGAGGTACGTCCCTGGGGCTCGGGGTCGGGCTGCTGCTTGCGGCCGGATTCGGCCCTGGTCGGCGTCGCTGAGGACGTGGTGCCGGATGCCGTCGGCGAGCCGGGCGGGGCCGTGGTCCGGGGGACGCTGGGGTCGGCGACCGGCTGCCGGTCGTCGCGGGCGGCGGCGCTGTCGTCGCCGGAGCCGCCGAACGGCATCAGCGACACGCCGAGCGCCAGCGCCGAGAGCAGCACGGCGGCGGCGAGCAGGCCACCGCGCAGGGCCCGGCTGCGGCCGGCGCCCTCCTCCGGATCTCCGGCGGCCTCGGCACCGGCGGGGCGGCCCGCGCCGAGGCGGACCTCGGCGGCGCGGCGGCGGCGTTCCAGGTAGGCGAGGCCGCCCCAGCCGATGGCCCCGCCGGCCAGCGCGGCGGGCAGCCCGCCACCGTGCAGGCGCAGGCACGCGGCGGCCTCGGCACAGCGCACGCAGGTCGCGAGGTGCCGGGAGAGGTCGTCGGGGGTGTCGGCGGCGGGCGAGCGGGTGACCGCGTCCAGCAGGCGGGCGTAGGAGCGGCACCGCGCGTCCATCGGCGTGTCGAGGTGGGCGCGGTGGCAGCGGTCCCGGAACAGGGTGCGCACCTGGTCGAGTTCGTCGGCGACGGTGGCGGGGTCCAGGCCGAGCCGGCGGGCGACGGTGGGCAGGGGCAGCGCCTCGACCTCGGCCAGCCACAGCAGTGAGGCGTCGGCCTCCTGCATGTCCCGCAGGCCGCGCAGCGCGACCGGGCGCTCCAGCGGCGGGCCGGCGTAGCGGGCGGCGTTGGAGGAGTTGAGCCACAGCCTGAGGTCGGGGTCGAGCTTGTGGCCCTGCCCGTCGGCCTCCCAGGCGGCGGCGGTGTCGCGTACGGCGGTGAGCAGCGCCGGGATCGTGGGCAGCCGGGCGGTGCGGCGGCCCGCGCCGCGCACATGGGTGCTCGCGGCGGCGCGGATCTCGCGCATGCCGAGCGTGAAGGCCTCGGTCGCCAGTTGATGGGCCGTCAGGGATCCGGAGGTGCACAGGTCGGCGTAACTGAGCACCGCGTCCCAGCCCTCCGAGAACAGCGCGGACTCGGTGGCGTCCTTGGGGGTCGGCAGGTCGGGCATGGGACTCCTGCATCCACGAGCGAGGGCAACTCACCACAGACGGAAGGGAGTTGCGGGGAACCTCGCGGCAGGGCACAGAGCCTTTCACGTCCCTGACACAACTGACAAGCGACCTGTTCACATCCGGTTACCGATGGTGGCGGCGCGGATGCGTGCCGCGAGCGAGCCCACAACTCCGGCCTCACATACGGAGGCGGGCGTCCTTTCGCTCAAACTGCCGCCGGCCCGGCTCAACGTCCCGCCGGCCCCGCTCGACCTCCCGCCGGCCCCGCTCGACCTCCCGCTGGTCCGGTGCGCGGCGTCACAGCTCGGCCGGCGCCTCCGCGGCGTCCGCCGCCGGGTCCTCCGCGGGCAGGCTGTCCATGAAGGAGCTGACGGAGAAGACCGCGCGGCCGGGTCCGGGCGGGCCGTAGCCGGGCGGGGAGGACAGCCCGAAGTCCTCCATCGTCTGCCGGTAGGCCTGCAGCAGCCGGATGTGGTACTCCAGCGGCGCACCCTGCGGGTTGGCCTTGCCGAGCGGGGTGGTGGGCTCGGGGCACCAGGTGGTGAAGCGGGGCGTGATGCCGTGCGACATGAAGAAGCGCAGCCCCTCGGTGGTCGACGCGATCGCCTCGTCCACCGTCGTGAACCCGAAGGGCTCGGCCATCTCCACGCCCGCCACGAAGTTGGGAATCACGTTGCGCGCGCCGAACACCTCGGCGGAGTCCAGGATCCGCCTGTGCCACTCGTCGCGGCCGACGTAGCGCTCCTTGCCGGGGCAGTACAGCTCGAACAGGCGCCGGTCCCACACCTCGAAGTTGGGGTGGTAGATCTGCACGCCGTAGTCCTTGAACCGCTGCACGTCGGCCTTGGGCAGCGCCTGGGCGACGACCTTGCCGATCCAGCGGCCCGGGAAGCGCTCCTCGATGGCCTTGGCGTAGTGGCCGTAGAAGTCGGCCTCGTCGCGCCCGGCAACCGTTTTCGTGATGGCGCCGCCGGTCAGGGTGTAGGCGGTGGAGGCCTTCTGGGTGTCGTACCGGTCGATGATCTCGAGGGCCTCCAGCACCTCCTCGACGTCCTTCACGCCGGTGTACGGCCGCCCGGCCGCCTTGTGCTGGCGCCAGTTGTGGTTGATGTCGCAGTACTGGCACTCCTCCTTGGCGCCGAAGTACTGGCAGACCCGGAAAACGGTGAGATAGATCAGGTAACCCCACTGGATGGTCGGGGCCACCTCCATCACGGACTTCCCGTTGGAGAGGGTGTGCCGGTAGTACTCCGGCATGGGCGGCACACCGACGTCGGCGATCCGCTTCCCGTCGAGGTAGAGCCCGAGCAGCCCTTCCTCGTCGGCGGCCACCCGGTACGGCGAGGCCGGGTTCACCCGTACGGAGACGACGGTACGGCGCAGGTCGTACGGCCCACCGGTGAGGATGATCTCCTCCGGCGGGCGCCTGAGCGCGGCCTCGCCGAGTTCGGGCAGGGTGCCGTGGTCGAAGGAGAAGATGAAGTACGACTTGGGCTTGACCTCGCCGCTCTCGTTGTCGCTGAGGGCGGACGGGTCGAAGGCGACGCCGCCGCGGAGCAGGTCCTCCTTGAAGACGGCTTCCCGTGGTACGTGCGGGAACCGCTCCATCAGATCCTCGACCAGCGCGGTACGACTGCCCATCCGTCTGTCTCCTCCCGGTTCAGGCGTACGGCTTACACCGTATGCCCCCGCCTGCGGCTCAGCCGTGCCGGGTCCCCGCGCGGCGGGCGATGTGGTCCGGTACGGCGGTCCGGGCCGGCAGTGCCGGGTCGGGCTCCGGGGCGCCCCAGACCGTGGTCAGCGGCAGGACGCCGGCCCACAGGCCGAGGGCGGCGTCGGGGCCGTCGCCGTCGTCGGGGGCGCCGGTGCGGATCTTGACGGAGGCCTCCTGGAGGGACAGGGCGAGCAGGGTGGTGGCGGCCAGTTCCCTGCGGTTGGGGCGGCGGGCGTACGACCACTGGCCGGGCGCGGAGTGCTCGGTGAGCCGGCGCAGGCCCGCGAGCTTCTCCTCGGGGTCGGTGACCTTGCGGGCGATGCCGTGGATCATGGCGCTGCGGTAGTTGACGCCGTGCTCGAAGACGGACCGGGCGAGCACGAGCCCGTCCACGTGCGTCACGGTCACGCACACGGGGGTGTCGCCGGCGAGGCTGCGGCTGGCCACGGACCCGTGCAGATACAGCCACCGCTCGTCCCGCCCGTAGACCGTGGGCACGACGACCGGCCGCCCGTCGACCAGCACCCCGAGATGACAGACGAAGGCGGCGTCGAGGATCGCCTCCAGCTCCGCCCGCTCCAGGCTGCCCTGCTCGCGCAGCCTGCGGTGCCGGGTGCGGTCGGTGACGGGCAGGCGGGCGGGAAGCGGTTCCTGGGTCATGCAGCCGAAGGTACCGATATCGCATCCATCGAGCCAGCGAGATTTCAGAAACATCAATCAACACCGCCTACTGCGACGAAATCCGCAGCAAGCCTCCCTCCCGTGCCCTTCCGGATGAGAGGGTCGGCGCACACGGACTCTCCGGGAGGGACGCAACTGTGGCAGGGACGGCCGAGACCGCCGGGGCGGTCACCAACTGGGCGCGCACCATCACCTACTCCGCGCGGGAGTTCCACCGGCCGCGCACGCTCGACGCGCTCGCGGCGCTGGTGGCGCGCAGTGCACGGGTACGGGTGCTGGGCAGCGGACACTCCTTCAACCGGATCGCCGATCCGGGCGCGGACGGTGTCCTGCTGTCCACGGCCGGTCTGCCGCCGGTGATCGAGGTCGACACGGCCGCGCGCACCGTCCGGGTCGCGGGCGGAGTGCGTTACGCCGAACTGGCCCACACCGTCCACGCGCACGGCCTCGCCCTGGCCAACATGGCCTCCCTGCCGCACATCTCGGTGGCCGGTTCGGTGGCGACCGGCACCCATGGATCGGGGGTCGGCAACGGGCCGCTCGCCTCGGCCGTACGGGAGGTGGAGCTGGTCGTCGCGGACGGCTCGACGGTGACGATCGGCCGGGGCGACCCGCGGTTCGACGGTGCCGTGACCTCGCTCGGCGCGCTCGGCGTCGTCACCGCGCTCACCCTCGACCTGGAGCCGGCGTACGAGGTCGAGCAGCACGTGTTCACCGAACTGCCGCTGGAGGGGCTGGACTTCGCCGCCGTCGCCGCCGCCGGATACAGCGTGAGCCTGTTCACCGACTGGCGGGCGCCGGGCTTCAGGCAGGTGTGGGTGAAGCGGCGCACGGACCAGCCCGCGGTGGACTTCCCGTGGGCGGCGCCCGCGCGGGTGCCGCTGCACCCGGTGCCGGGCATGCCCGCGGGCAACTGCACCGAGCAGCTGGGCGTGCCCGGGCCGTGGCACGAGCGGCTGCCGCACTTCCGGGCGGAGTTCACGCCGAGCAGCGGGGAGGAGATCCAGTCGGAGTACCTGCTGCCGCGGACGGCGGCGGTGGAGGCGCTGCAGCGGATCGACGCCCTTCGCCCGGCGGTCGCCCGCGTCCTGCAGACGTGCGAGGTACGGACGGTCGCCGCCGACACACAGTGGCTCAGCCCCGCCCACGCGCGGAACTCGGTGGCCCTGCACTTCACCTGGGTGCGGGACGAGGCGGCCGTCCTGCCGGTGGTGCGCCGGCTGGAGGAGGCGCTGGTGCGGTTCGATCCGAGGCCGCACTGGGGGAAGGTGTACGAGGTCCCGTCGGCGGTGGTCCGCCGGCGCTACACCCGCGTCGACGCATTCCGCGACCTCGCCCGCTCCCTGGATCCGGCGGGGAAGTTCACCAACGCCTTCGTGCGGGATCTGCTGGCAGACTGACGGTCACCTGGCGCGGTCTCGCCGCGGCGGACTTTCTACAGCCCCTTTCCTAACCCCTTGTCGAAATTCCCTCCCAGCCCATAGCCTGGCGCCCGCGCCGGTGCCGGAGCCGCCCGGCCTGGTCCGGCCGGACGGGATGGGAGGGGCCCCGCGTTGAAGCGCACATCACGTGACATCCGCACCGCGAACCGCTACGAGGTGCTGCGCCAGATCATCGCCGAGTCTCCCACCTCCCGGCAGGAGCTGGCCGCCGCCACCGGGCTGAGCCTGGCCACGGTCGCCACGCTGGTCGGTGAGCTGCTCGACCTCCGCATGATCACCGAGGTGGGGTTCGAGGACTCGGCCGGCGGCCGCCCCCGGGGCCTGGTCGCCGTCAACGCGTCGGGGGGCGCGTTGATCGGCGTCGACATCGCGGAGACGTACGTCCATGTCGAGCTGTTCGACCTGGCGCTGAACGTGCTGGCCCGCGCCGACGAGGACATGCGGCCCGGCGAGAACCGCCCGGAGCAGGTGGTCGGCCAGGTGGCCGCGGCCGTCGGCTCGGTGGTGGCGCAGGCCGGGGTCGAGGCGGCCCGGGTGCTCGGCGTCGGGGTGAGCGTGCCGGGCCAGGTGGACCGGGACACCGGCGTCGCCGAGTACGCGCCCAACTTCGACTGGCACGACGTACCGTTGCTCGACCTGCTCGCCGAGCACATCGCCTACCCCCTGTACCTGGACAACCCGCTGCGCGCCTGCGCGGTGGCCGAGCTGTGGTTCGGGGCCGCGCGGGGCCGTGGGGACGCGGTCGTGGTCAACCTGGGCACGGGGGTCGGCGCCGGGCTCGCCCTCGGCGGGGGGCTGCACCGGGGCGTGAGCAACAGCGCCGGCGAGTGGGGCCACACCACGCTGGTGCTGGACGGGCGGCTGTGCCACTGCGGCAATCACGGCTGCGTGGAGACGTACGTCGGCGCGCCCGGCATCATGCAGAACCTGCGCGAACTCGACCCCCGGTCGCCCCTGCTGCACCCCGAGGACCAGACGGCCAGCATCGACGCGCTGGCCGGCGCGGTGGCCGCGGGCGACCCGGTGGCCCTCAAGGTGGTCCGGGACACCGCCCGTTACCTGGGCGCCGGCGTCTCCGACCTGATCAACCTGCTCAACCCCGAGGTGGTCGTGCTCAGCAGCTGGGTCGCCGCCCGGCTGGGCGAGCCGCTGCTCGACGAGGTCCGCCGGGCCGTCGCGCGGCACGCGCTGCGCCGGCCGCTGGCCGCCACCGAGATCGTCCTCTCCCCGGTCCCCACCGACCCGGTGTCCCTGGGCGCGGCCACGTTCGCGCTGGAAGGGGCACTGCAGTCCGTCGGGCAGAGGCCTGGAAAGCGCAGCAGCACAAGGAGCCGTACCGCACCGCCTTCATGACGACGGAAGGGATGCACGTGTCTCACCCCCGCGCCAGGAGATCCTCCCTGCTGCTGACGGCCTACGCCGCACTGGCCGTCACCGGAGCCCTCCTCACCCCACCTTCCGCGCGTGCCGACGCCGCCCCGGCCGCCGCCGAGGTCTCCCCGCACGCCGCCCAGACCATCGACAACATCGGCGCGTCCGGCGCCTGGTGGGTCAACGACCTCCAGCACTTCGCCCCCGAGGTGCAGTCCGTACGACGCAGCCCGGGCCAGACGGTAACCGTCGCTCTCCCCTGACCGAGGGCCGTCGGCCACTCCCCTGACCCCGCGGCCCTCAATTCCCTTTTCCCACCGTGCCGTTCGGGATCCCGAACCGGACACAACGCTTCGAACAGACTTCGTCCAACCCCTTGCCGAAGACTTAGCCGAAGGTTAACGTCCCGCCAGCCTCAGCAGCACCCGCACCTCGACAGACAAGGACGTCACCATGTCGGCAGAGCGCAACAGCACCTGGGACCGCCGCTCGATACTCCGGGCCGCCGCCGGTCTGGCCGTCGCCGCCCCGCTCGCCGCGTGCGGCAGCAACAACGGGCGCGGCGGGAGCGGTTCGGGCAGGCAGCTCACCCAGATGTTCCACGCCTACGGCGAGCCGGGGGTGGAACAGGCGGTGAAGCGGTACGCCGCCGCGTACAAGAAGGCGCACGTGAGCACGCAGTGGATCACCAGCGCCGACTACGAGAGCAAGCTGTTCGCCACCCTGCTCACCAAGAACGCGCCCGACGTGTTCGAGTTCCACCCGCAGATCCAGCTGGTGAAGAGCGGTCAGGTGGCGGACCTGAGCGACATCGTCAATCCGGTCAAGGACGACTTCAACGCGGCCGACATCACGTCACACACGGTGGACGGGAAGATCTACGGCGTCCGGATGATCGACGACCCGCAGTTCTTCTTCTACCGGCCCTCGCTGTTCGAGAAGGCCGGCGTCAAGGTCCCCGAGACCCTCGACGAGCTGATCGAGGCCGCCGCCAAGCTCACCACCGGCAAGACGAAGGGCGTCTACCTCGGCAACGACCTGCACTCGATCATCAACCCGCTGATCTGGTCCGCCGGCGCCGACACCCTCGACGACAAGAACCGGATCGCCTACCACACCCCCGGAGTCGTCGAGGGCCTGAAGAAGCTGCGCACCCTCTTCACCAGCGGCCATCTCCTCCTCGGCGCCCCGACGGACTTCTGGGACCCCTCCTCGCTCAGCCAGGGCCTGTGCGCCATCCAGTTCTGCGGCATGTGGGCCATGCCGCAGTTCCAGAAGGCGCTCGGCGACGACCTCGGGATCTTCCCCTTCCCGAAGACCGTCGACTCCGGCAAGCCCTCGGTCTACAACGGCGGCTGGTCGATGTTCGTCAACGCCAAGGGCGCCGACGTCGACGCGGCCAAGGAGTACGTGAAGTGGCTGTGGATCGACCAGAAGCAGTACCAGGAGGACTTCTCGACCTCGTACGGCTTCCACATCCCGCCGCGCTCCTCGATCGCCGCCTCGGCGAGCACGCTCAAGTCCGGTCTGCCCGCACAGGGCGTCAAGCTCTTCAACGACTACGGGCACTTCGACAACATCGGCTGGACCCAGGCGATGATCCAGGCGACCTGGGACCTCCTCGCCAACTGCGTCCGCAAGGACGGTGACCCGGAGAAGGCCCTGGACGAGTGTGACACGACCGTCAACCGCGAGCTGAAGAAGCTGTTCGGATAGGCCGGCGGACGGACCACGACATGTCGACGACGACCAATCCCGCCCTCGCGGACCCCGCCCCGGCGAAGGCCCGGCCGGCCCGCACGTGGCGGGGTCTGCGCGGCAGCCGCACCTTCAACTTCTGGCTCTTCATCAGCCCCTTCCTCGTCGGGCTGGTGTTCTTCATCTACGTGCCGATCGTCTGGAGCGTCTACCTCAGCTTCTTCGACGCACGCTTCACGGTCACACCGTCGAAGTTCATCGGTTTCGACAACTACGCGTACATGCTGACGGACCCCAAGTTCGTCCACTCGCTCGGCACCTTCACCGTCTTCGCCGCGTTCATCGTGCCGACCACCTGGGCGGTGTCGCTGGGCCTCGCCCTGCTGGTGAACCGGCTGCGGTTCATGCGGGCGTTCTTCCGGTCGGTGTTCTTCCTGCCGACCGCGTGCAGTTACGTCGCCGCGTCGCTGATCTGGAAGATGTCCCTCTTCAGCGGTGTGCGCTTCGGCCTCATGAACACCGTCCTCGGCTGGTTCGGGATCGACAACATCGCCTGGCTGGCGAGCCCCAGCCCGCCCTGGTACTGGCTGGTCATCGTCACGGCACGGCTGTGGCTGCAGTCCGGTTTCTACATGATCCTCTTCCTGGCCGCGCTGCAGAACATCCCGGCCGAGCTGTACGAGGCGGCCGCCATCGACGGCGCCGGACCGGGCTGGCAGACCTTCCGGCACATCACGCTGCCCCAGCTGCGCGCCACGTCGACCGCGGTGATCCTGCTGCTGCTCATCGCCGCGTACCAGGCCTTCGACGAGTTCTACAACCTGCTCGACAAGACGACCTGGGGCCGCCCGCCGCTGGTCGAGCTGTACTACACCGCCCTGGGCACGGAACAGGACTACGGCGCCGGCAGCGCGGGCGCCGTCATCCTGACCGCGCTGATCGTCGTCGTCACCCTTTTCCAGGGCAGGATCATGGGCTTCGGAAGGGGTGAAGAGTCCAAGTGACCGCCAGACGCAGGGGCGGGGTGATGGGCAACACCGGTCTGTGCATCGCCACCGGTGTCGCCGCCCTCCTCTTCCTGATCCCGTTCTACGTGCTGCTGCGCAACTCCCTGTCCACCGACGCGGCGATCACCGGGGAGCACTGGGAGTTCTTCCCCACGCACCTGCAGTGGGGCAACATCGGCGAGCTCTTCGACGACCAGTCGGTGCCGTTCGCCCGGGCCCTGCTGAACTCCACGGTCGTCGCCGTCTCCATGACCGCCGGCATCCTGCTGGTGTGCTCGCTCGCCGGCTACGCCCTGGCCCGCATCCCGTACCGGCACGCCAACAAGATCTTCTACGTCGTCCTCGGCACCCTGATGGTCCCGACCTCGGTGACCTTCGTGCCGAGCTTCGTGCTGGTGTCCTCACTCGGCTGGGTGGACACCTACCGGGGCCTGATCGTCCCGGGCCTGTTCAGCGGTTTCACCTGCTTCCTGTTCCGGCAGTACTTCCTCGGGTTCCCCAAGGAGCTGGAGGAGGCGGCGCGGGTGGACGGGCTCGGCCACTGGGGCGCGTACTGGCGGGTCGTCGTACCCAACTCGCTGAACTTCTTCGCCGCGATCGCCACGATCACGTTCATCAACGGCTGGAACGCCTTCCTGTGGCCGCTGGTCATCGGGCAGGACCCGAGCTCGTGGACCGTGCAGGTCGCGCTCTCGTCGTACATCACCAACCAGACCGTCGTCTTCCACGAGATCTTCTTGGCAACCGCCATTTCCATCCTGCCCCTGCTGTTCGTGTTCCTCTTCCTCCAGCGCTGGCTGGTGCAGGGGATCGCGCAGACCGGCATCAAGGGCTGAGCTAGGAGACCGATGCCTGTGAGCAAGCGCACCGTCACCGACTACGTCGAGGACGTCTCGCCGGGCTCCGGGGCGCTGCCGCCCCGCGCCTGGTACGCGGCCTCCGGCGCCGCCTGTCTCTCACTGAACGGCAGCTGGCGCTTCCGGCTGTCGCCGACGGCCGACGCCGAGGACGACTCCTTCGCCGAGGAGGGGTACGACGCCGGTGACTGGGCTCGGATCGCGGTCCCCGGCCACTGGGTCCTGCAGGGCCACGGCGCCCCGATCTACACCAACCACCTCTACCCGTTCCCGGTCGACCCGCCCCGGGTACCGACGGAGAACCCGACCGGCGACCATCTGCGGGTCTTCGACCTGCCGCAGGACTGGCCGGACCGCGCGGCCGGGGGCGCCGTGCTCCGCTTCGACGGGGTGGAGTCCTGCGCCCGGGTGTGGCTGAACGGCACGGACCTCGGCGAGTTCAAGGGCTCCCGGCTGCCGCACGAGTTCGCCGTCGGCCATCTGCTGCGGCCCGAGGGCAATGTCCTGGCCGTCCGGGTCCACCAGTGGTCGGCCGGCTCCTACCTGGAGGACCAGGACCAGTGGTGGCTGCCGGGCATCTTCCGGGACGTCACCCTGCTGCACCGCCCGGCGGGCTGTGTCCTCGACTTCTTCGTGCACGCCTCCTACGACCACCGCGCCGGCACCGGAACCCTGCGCGTCGACTCCGACGTGGACGGCCGGGTAACCGTTTCCGAGCTCGGCGTCGACATCGCGACCGGCGAGAGCGTGACCGTACCGGTCGAGCCGTGGTCGGCGGAGACCCCGAGGCTGTACGAGGGCACCCTGGCCACCGAGGGCGAGCGGGTACCGCTGCGCATCGGTTTCCGTACCGTGGAACTGACGGACGGCCTGATCGAGGTCAACGGCAGGCCGGTGCTGTTCAAGGGCGTCAACCGGCACGAGTGGCACGCGGAGAAGGGCCGCGCGCTGGACCTCGCCACCATGCGCGAGGACGTGCTGCTGATGAAACAGCACAACATCAACGCCGTCCGCACCTCCCACTACCCGCCGCACCCGGCCTTCCTCGACCTGTGCGACACGTACGGGCTGTGGGTGATCGACGAGTGCGACCTGGAGACCCACGGCTTCACCGAACAGGGCTGGCGGGACAACCCGGTGGACGACGACCGCTGGACCCCGGCCCTGCTGGACCGGGCGGCGCGCATGGTCGAACGGGACAAGAACCACCCGTCGGTCGTCGTCTGGTCGCTGGGCAACGAGGCCGGCACCGGCCGCGGCCTGACCGCGATGGCCGAGTGGATCAAGGGCCGGGACCCCTCCCGGCCGCTCCACTACGAGGGCGACCTCAACTGCCGTGACACGGACGTGTACTCACGGATGTACGCCGACCACGCCGAGGTCGAGCGGATCGGCCGGGGCCTGGACGGCGGCACCCTCAAGCGGCGCGGGCTCCCCTTCATCCTCTGCGAGTACGCGCACGCCATGGGCAACGGCCCCGGCGGACTCGCCGACTACCAGCGGCTGTTCGAGTCGTACGACCGGCTGCAGGGCGGATTCGTGTGGGAGTGGATCGACCACGGCATCGCCCACCCGGAGCTGGGTCACGCCTACGGCGGCGACTTCGGCGAGGAGCTGCACGACGGCAACTTCGTCTGCGACGGCCTGCTCTTCCCGGACCGGGAGCCCTCCCCCGGCCTGGCCGAGTTCAAGAAGGTGATCGAACCGGTCGGTATCACCGGCGACTTCGGCGACGGCACGGTCCGGATCACCAACAAGCAGGACTTCGCCGGGCTGTCGGGGCTGGCGTTCTCGTGGTCGTACGAGGTCGACGGGGAGACGGTGGAGTCCGGGACGCTGTCGGTGCCGGCGCTGGCGCCCGGCGAGTCCGCCGACGTCAAGCTGCCCGCACCGCCCGCCGGGGCGCCGGCCGGTGAGGCCCTCTGGACGGTCCGGGCGGCGCTCGCGGCGGACTCCGCCTGGGCGCCGAAGGGCCATGTCGTGGCCTGGGGCCAGGTCCCGGTGTCCGAGCGCCCGGTGCCCACGGTCCCGGCGACCGCCCGGCCGGTGACCGGCGACGGGGTGATCACCCTCGGCCCCGGCACCTTCGACGCCCGCACCGGCGCCCTGACGGCCGTCGGCGGCGTGCCCGTCTCCGGGCCGCGCCTGGACGTGTGGCGGGCCACCACCGACAACGACGACGGTGCCCCCTGGCAGTCCGACCTGCGCTACGGGCTGGTGTGGCGGAAGCTCGGCCTGCACCGGATGCGGCACCGGCTGGACGGGGTGGAGACCGGCGAGCACACGCTGACCGTGCGCACCCGGGTGGCGCCGGCGGCGCGGGAGCTGGGCCTGTCGACGGTATACCGCTGGACGTCGGATGGAGACCGTCTGCGGTTGACCGTATGCACCATCCCCGAGGGCGACTGGACCGTCCCCCTGCCCCGGCTCGGCATCCGCTTCGGACTCTCCGCCGCCGACCGGGTGCGGTGGTACGGCGGCGGCCCCGGCGAGGCGTATCCGGACACCAGGACGGCGGCGGCGGTCGGCCGTTGGCAGTCGACCGTGGACGGCATGCAGACGCCCTACGTCCGCCCGCAGGAGAACGGCGCCCGTATCGACGTCCGCTGGGCCGAGCTGGGCGGCCTGCGCATCGAGGGCGATCCGGCCTTCTGGCTCACCGCCCGCCGCTGGACCACGGAACAGCTGGACGCCGCCACGCACCGCACCGGTCTGGCTCCCGGCGAGACGGTCTGGGTGAACCTGGACCACGGCCAGCACGGCATCGGCTCCCAGTCCTGCGGCCCCGGCCCGCTGCCCCCGTACCACCTGCGGGCCGAACCGGCGGAGTTCTCCTTCGTGTTCTCCGCCGCCCCCGACGCGAAGTCCAGTTGACCGACACGGTCCCGAGGTCCACCGCGGCCGGCCGGCTCTTCTCCCGGCCGCCGCGGGTCTCGGCCCGAGCCTGCACTTCACCCGGCGGGGTTGCGGGTGTGCACGCCTTCGACGCCGTACACATCCGCATCACCAACAGAGTTCGTCTGACGGCGAGTTACGGCCTGATGGCGGTGGGCGCGGCCAAGTGGTCACCCGCGGATCTTCTCGGCCGCCTTCACCGTCCCTCCGGCGAGCCCCGACCTATTTCCTGGTATACCTAGCTTGTTGCCTAGAGGGCCTAGGCAGCGCTACGTATTGCGGAAAGGCAGGGCTCCCATGGCCCGAGCGGGCCTCAGCGTCGACCGTGTCGTCGCGGCCGCCGCCGAACTCGCCGACGAGGCGGGCTTCGAGAACGTCACCCTGTCCGCACTGGCCCGCCGCTTCGGCGTGAAGGACGCGAGCCTGTACTCGCACGTGAGGGGCCTCGCGGACCTGCGCACCCGGCTCGCGCTGCACGCGGGCGGCGAGCTGATCGACCGGATCGCGGCGGCCGTGGCGGGCCGGGCGGGCAAGGACGCGCTGGCCGCCTTCGCCGGCGCCTACCGCGCCTACGCCCTGGAGCACCCCGGCCGCTACGCGGCCACCCAGATCCGCATCGACCAGTCCCTCCTCGCCGGCTCCCCCGCGATGCGCCGCACCGCCGAGATCACCTACGGCATGCTGCGCGCCTACGGCCTCGACGAGCCCGACCTGACCGACGCCGTACGCCTGCTGCGCAGCACCTTCCACGGCTACTGCGCCCTGGAGTCCGCCGGCGGCTTCGGTGCGGACCGGGACGTACGGGCCTCCTGGGACAAGGCGATCGACGCCCTGCACCTGGCCCTCACCCACTGGCCCCGGGAGAAGGAAACCGATGACTGAGCCCCCGCACCACGACGTCACCGGCAGCGGTCCCGTGCTGCTGGTCCTGCCGGGCGGGGCCGGGCATCCGATGGGGCTAGGACCGCTGACCGAGCGGCTGGCGGCGCACTTCACCGTGGTGACGTACGACCCGCTGGGCCTCGCCCACGGCCGGCTCGGCCTGCCGGTGCCCGAGCAGCGGGTGGCGGACTGGAGCGAGGGCGCGCACCGGCTGCTGGAGGCGGTGCTTCCCAAGGGCGGGTCCGCCTACGTCTTCGGGACCAGCTCCGGCGGCATCGCCGCGCTGGACCTGCTCGCCCGGCATCCCGGGCGGCTGGTGCACGTGGTCGCGCACGAGCCGCCCGTGGTGCAGGTCCTCCCGGACGCGGACCGGCAGCGGACGATGTTCGCCGAGGTGGCCGACACCTACCGGGCCGCCGGGTCGCGGGCGGCCGGGGCCCGGCTGGCCGCCGGGCTCGACGGCACACCCGCACCCGAGGCGGGGGAGGCCCAACCGCCCATACCCGGCGAGGAGTTGACCACGCCCATGGGCATCTTCCTCACCCGGGTCCTGCTCCCGTTCACCGCGTACGTGCCGGACACGGCAGCCCTGCGGTCCGTCTCCGCGCGTCTCACCCTGGGCGCGGGTACCGGCTCCCGGGGCCGGCTGCTGCACCGTACGGCCGTGACGGCGGCGGAGTCGGCGGGCGCCGCGTTCACGGAGTTTCCCGGCGGCCATCTCGGCGCCCTGGAACATCCGGAGGAGTTCGCGCGGTGTCTCGTGGACGCGCTGCACTCCTCCGGGTCCCGGGCCGCCGGGTAGCGGTCACTGCTCGGTCGCGGGGTGTCCCTTGCCTCAGGCCCAGGCGAGGCGGTCCGCGCCGGAGGTGTTGGTGGTGGCCAGGCCCAGGTGGGTGCCGCCGCCGGTGAGGGTCTGGATGCTGTAGGTGTCGCCGGTGCGCAGACCCGGCCAGTAGACCGCGCCCATGTGCAGGGCCCGGAAGGTGTCGGTGTCGGCCTGGATGAAGGCGACCGAGTTGGGGTCGCTGGACGCCGAGGCGGGCCGGTCGTAGTTCAGCCCGGTCGTCATGGGGGCGCCGAACTCGTCCGCGACCGTGCGGGAGGCGCACGTGCCGATCCGCGCCTTGAGGTCGGCGACCCACTCCGCGTAGGTGGCGCTCTGCTTCCAGAAGCCGTAGTGGTGCAGGGACAGGTAGGTGCCGTCGAGGCGGTGGTCCGCGCAGACGCTGACGACGCTGTCGTTGTAGCCGGAGCCGCTGACGAAGACGCGGTCGCGGGGCACGGAGGGGTAGGTGCCGATCCACTGGGCCACCAGGTCGGCCCAGGCCTGCGCGGTGTAGCCGTGCGGCTCGTTCATCGGCTCGAAGTAGACCAGCGGGTTGCGCCGGTAGGTGTGGGTGACGGTGCCCCACATGCGCCAGAAGTCCGGCAGGTTGTCGATGAAGCCGTCCTTCCGGGCGCCGGTGCCCTCCCAGTAGCTGAGGACGACCTTGAAGCCGTGTGCGGTGGCCGCGTCGATGACGGCGCGGTAGGAACGCCAGTAGGAGCCGTTGACGGTGTACGGGTTGACCGGCAGCCGTACCGTGTCGGCCTGGAGGTTCTTGCGGAAGCCGGCGATGACGTCACTGGCCTTGGCGTAGGTGGTGGCGTAGTCGTCGGACAGGCTCAGGCCGGACAGGACGACGGGGTCGTCGGCGTAGTTGTCGCGCGGGTCGGCCCAGTTCACTCCGTGGAACTGCCGGGGTTCGAGCGAGGCGGCGGCCCGGTCCGCGCCCGACGCCGGGACGGAGGCCAGTCCGATGAGGGCAGTGCTGCTCAGCGCGACGGCCGCCGCGAGAACGGTACGGGTGAGTCGGGGTGCGCGCCGTGCGGCTCTGCGTGCGGAGCGGAACATGTGCGGGGACCTTCCTGTCGCGGGTCTGGGGCGGGAGGCGGCGCGCGGACACGGGCGTCGGGCGGGGTTCCCGCGGGCGCCGGCGGGGCCGGTCCTCGTGCTGGGCCGAAGGCTTGGGCGGCTCAGGGCGGCTGCATGGGCTAAGGCGCGCCACGGGGGTGGCCCGACGCGCTGTCACGCCGTAACGATCACCTTTCGGGCGAGAGCCTCGCCGTAGCCGCCCGGCACTGTCAAGGCATCGGACAGGACTTCGTCAAACCCCTACTGGAAGTGCGGGGCGCCGCTGAGTGCCTGCACCTCGCCGTACGACGGAGTGGCGCCCTCCGGCGTCCCCCCGGCCGCCACGGCGGCCATCGCCGCCACGGCCGCGCCCAACGCCCGCCGGTAGAGCAGCGAGCCCAGGCTGACGCGGCGGACGCCGAGATCGGCGAGACGGGCGACGGTGGGTCCCGTGGGCGAGTAGAGGATGTTGAGGGGGACGTCGAGGTGGCGGACGAGTGCCGCGATCCGCCCGGGGTCGGTCAGTCCGGGCACGAACACCGCGTCGGCACCGGCCTCTTGGTAGGCGTCGAGCCGCCGCAGGGTGTCCCGCTCGTCGCCGTCCCCCGACCAGTACGTGTCGGTCCGGGCGTTGACGAACAGGCCGGGTACGGCTGCCTTCACCGCGGCGATCTTCGCCGCGTGCCGGTCACGTGGGCCGAGCCCGTCCTCCAGGTTGACCCCGGCCGCCCCCACCGCCCGCAACTCGTGGGCCAGCGCGGCGACTTCTCCGGGATCCTCGCTGTAGCCGTCCTCGGCGTCGACCGACAGCAGGTAGGGCTCCGAGCCGAGGGTCAGGGCGAGACGCAGCGTGTGCTCCCGGGTCGCGCCGTCGCCGTCGCGCAGTCCGGCGGCCGCCGCCACGGCCAGACTCGTCGTCCCGATCGCCGGGAAGCCCCGCGCGGCGAGCGCGGCAGCCGAGGCGTGGTCCCAGGCGTTGGGCAGGAGCAGCGGCTCGCCGGGCCGGTGGTGCAGGGCGGCGAACGGGGTCACGGTGGGCTCTGCGGTCATACGGCCATGCTGGGCGCGGGTCGTTTCGGCGCCGGCCGAACCGTTCGGGCCGGCCCCGCTGCCGCCCCGCGTCCGGCCGCGCCGCGCTCCTCGCAGGGGCGCCGGGAGCCCGGCCGGTGCGCGCCCGCGTTCGCCTCGCGCGGTGCCGCTTCCCCGAAGAAGATCACCGGTGATTTCGCGGTGCTCAGCACGACGCCCCTCGGGATTGCCCGCCTCACTCGCCGAGAGGCGGTCCGATCAGCTCCGCCATCCGGCGCACGACCTCGACGGGCAGCGCCGGGTTGCGGGCGGCCGTCTCCGCGGCGCCGTCGCGGCGCAGCAGGCCGGTCAGGAGACGGGCCGGCAGGGCGGGGTGGCGGGCGGCCGCGCCGCGAATGTGTTCGTGGGGGTCCTCCAGCAGCCGGGCGGCGGCGGTCGGGGACAGCCGCGGGTCGGCCGCCGCGTCGCCCCGTACCTCGGCGTCGGCGTCCCGGCTGAACCGCTCGACCAGGTCCGGGGTCGAGTCGGGGTCGTCCAGTGCCAGTCGGCGCATGCGCGGGTCGGGATCGTCGGCGTACCGCAGCAGCCCACGGCGGGGGAAGTTCGGATGACCGCGCGGGCGGTCGGGGGTGCTCAGGCTGCCGGTCCACCACCGCCACACGCCGAGAAGCATGTCGGCGGGCGCGTCGTCGCAGGACTCGGCGAGGAAGAGCTGGACGACCCGGTCCTCGTCCCGGGCCAGGCGGGCCACCAAGTCGGGCGGGAGGCGGCGGGCCCGGGCGACGCTGCGGCGCACGAGGGGGTGGGCGGAGGCGGCCAGCCGGCGCATGGCGTCGGGGTCGCCGTGGCGGCCGACGACCCAGTCGAGCGCCCAGGAGACGGCCCGGGGGTCGAAGTCGATGCGGATGCGGGCGCGTTGTTCCTCGGTGAGGTCGGCCCGCACCGAGACGGCCCAGCGGACGCCGGCGTCGGGGTCCTCGCCGAGCAGGGCGACCAGGTCCGGGTCCAGGTACGGATTGGCGGCCAGGCGGCGGCGCTCGTCTCGCTCCCCTTGCCGCGCCAAGTGCGCCGCGAGGTCACGTTCGAGGCGGCACGTCTCCAGCGCCTCGGGCCAGGCACCGCCCTGGCTTTCGTACACCGGCCGCGGCATCGGCTGTTCCCGGTGGTGCAGCAGCAGCGCCGTCGTGCGCACTCGTTCGACGGGGTCGGACAGCAGCGCCCGGCGTGCCGCCTCGTCGAGGTGCGGCCAGGCGGCCGTGCAGGCCGCGTACCGCACCCCGCCGTCGGGGTCGGCGGCCAGCGCGACCGAGACGGCCGCGGGCAGGCCCGCGAGGCGGGCGGCCTCCGAGCGGACGCGCGGGGAGGGGTCGGCGGCGAGCCTGCGGCAGGTGTCCCCGGGCAGCTCGGCCCGGCGGTCGGCGGCCAGCAGGGTGAGGATCCACCGGTTCCGCTCGTCCTCCTCGCCGAGGATCGCCCGGGACCACTGCTCGGCGCTGATGCGGGGCTGGCACTCGGCCGTCCGCTGCCGGAACTTCGGGTCCGGGTGGGCCAGGGCCGCGTCCACGACCTCCGGCGGCATGGCGCCGTACATCGCGTAGTGCGACCGCTCCAGCAGCCGGGTGCGCACGTCCAGCGGGGTGGCCGGGTTGAGGGAGAGGCCCCTCGCCCACGCGTTGAGCAGCTTCTCGGGCGGCCTCAGCAGGAACAGCGACTCCCACGCGGCGGCCCGCTCCTCGGGCGTCTCCCGGCCCGCGGCCCGAGCGGCCGCCTCCTGGCGCTGCCTGATCCGGTCCTGCGCGATCAGCCAGACCTCGTGCACCTCGGTCGTGCCGGCCACCAGGGCGTCGCCGTCCAGGGACAGCGTGACGAACTCCGGCTGCCCGGGGTGCTCGCCCAGCACGCCGGCGAGATCCCAGTCGCCGGTGAGCCGCACCCGGGTCCAGAACCCGCTCGCCGCCCGCCCCCGGTCCCCCGCGACGGAGATCAGGAACACCCCGTCCGCGCCGAGGATCCCGGCCTCGGACGCCAACCGGTGCCACTCCCGGTTGAGTTCGGCCACCAGGTCGGGCCGGTCCGGCCGCAGGGTCACGGCCGGCTCGGTCTGCCATCCGATGACGCGACGCCAGGCCGACCAGGGCGGCAGCACCTCCTCGACCCGCCAGTCCCCGACGATCTCCAGCCCGGCCCGCCGCAGCAGCGCGGCCGGCTCTTCGCTCCCACCCCTCATGGAGATCATCCTGCCGCACGGGCCCCCACCACGGCCGAACCCGCCCGGCAGGCCCCGGCTCACCGCCGTACGACGACGCCCGCTCCCTCCCGCACGCACTCGCCGCTGTACGACGACGCCCGCTCCCTCTCGGACGCGCTCACCGCCGTACGACGACCTCCGCTCCCGCCGCCGTCAGCCGTACCCGAGCCGCGCCGCCCCCGCTCCACCGGACCTCCAGCTCCCCCTCCCCGTCCGGCCGCACGGACACCAACTCCCCCATCGGGGGCGGATCCGCCTCTCCGGTGAGCCGGGCCAGTGCGACGAAGAGGGTGTCCCCCTCCCCGACGGTCCCGGTGAGCGCGCCGGACAGGCCGACGGCGGGCAGGAGTTCGGCGCGCAACCCGTCGGGGGCCACCCATCCGGTGATCCGCACGGGCGTGCCGGGCTCGGCCCCGGCCACGAGATGGGCGCGTACCTCCACCGCGCCCTCGGCCAGGACGACGCTGGTGACGGTGATCCCGTCGCGCACGGTGTGCCGGGAGGCGATCCACCCCTCGCCCGTGCCGAGCGGCTCGATCCCGGTGCGGCCCGGATCGCCGCCGACGATCACGCTGTTGTCGTACGACGCGACGGGCACGGTCGCGGTCGAGTAGGCGAGCCGGGTGTAGTAGGGGTCGTAGCGGACGTCCTCGCTGCCGTGGTTGTGCAGCCGGACCACGCCGTCCGAACGGGTGGTCTGCAGCAGCCAGTTGGGGACGGGGAGGGGGCGCACCTCGTCGGCGCGGTCGGCCGGGCCGGGTTCCTCCGTCGCCGTCCACACCTCGTGCTCCGGGGGCAGCAACAGGCCGAGGAACCCTTTACTGGCCCAGTACGGGGAGGCCGGCCCCGAGTACGCCTGTACGAGCGACTCGTCGGGGCCGAGCCAGCCCAGCGGGAGCAGGCCGCACTCGTCGACCGCGCCGCCGTCGAGGAAGTACCGCAGCGCGCCGGACGCGAGGCGCCGGGTCTCCCCGGGGGTCAGGGGGGTCTGCCCGGTCAGCGCGCCGAGCCAGAGCGGGGCGGCCGTCGCGAAACGGTAGGTGAGGGAGCGGCCCTGATGCATCGGGGCGCCGTCGCCGCCGAACAGGCGGGAGTGGTCGGCGAGGTGGAGTGGCAACCGCCGACCGTATACAGAGAGCAGTTCACTGTCGTCCGCCAGCCATGCGTGGAGGACCGTGTACAGGTGCATGGCCCAGCCGTTGTAGTGGTCGAACTTGCGGCCGTCGCCGTCGGTGTACCAGCCGTCGCCCAGGTACCAGCCCTCGATCCGCTCCAGGCCGCGGTCGATCGCCTTGCGCGCGGCGTCCGGCCGGTGGCCGATCTCCTGCAGGAAGCCGCCGACGGTGACGGGGAACAACTCCCAGTTGCAGGGCCAGGGTTCGGCGGTGAGCGCGTCCGCCAGCCAGTCGGCGGTGCGCTGCCGTACCGGGTCGTCCAGCCGGTCCCACAGCAGCGGCCGGGTGAGGCGGAGGGCGAGCGCGACGGACGCGGCCTCGACGAGCGGCTGGCTGCGGTCCCCGATGCGCGGCCACACCCCGCCGGGGCCGGTGGCGAGCCCGTCGGCGTACCGGCCGAGCGCGGTCTCGTCGCGGCGGAAGGCGGCCAGCAGCAGCGTACGGGCGTACCCCTCCAGGCCGTCGGAGAGGCGGCCCGCGTGGCTCACATGGTCGCCGGGCAGGTGGTACAGGGCGCGGTCGGCGGTGGCGTACGGCTCGACGGCGGCCAGCAGCGCGTCGGCGGCGGTCTCCCAGTGGGCGCGGGTGTAGCCGGTGCAGGGGCTCGACGCGCGGTCGTCGGGGGGCAGTTCGATCACGGCGGTGGGTTTCCTTCCTGGCGAACCTGGGGCGCCCCGGTTCCGGTCGGGGCGCCCCAGGGCTTCATCCCACCCGTACGGCGCCCTCGGGCACCAGATGCCGGGCGAGAAGTCCGTCGCGGACGAGGCCGGCGCAGACGGTGGCGCCGTGCACGGAGGTGTGCGTGTTGTCGTGCTTCTCGTCGGTGAGGGCGCTCGGCATCTCGGGGTACGTCCCCGACAGCGGCCGGGACCGGGTGGCCGGCGTCGGCATCGCGGGGCGGGACGCGGCGTACGCGTACACGGTCGGGCTCGCCGACTCGGCGGCGCAGTACTGGGGAGCCGCACGTGCGTCGGACGGGTATTTCTCGGTGTTCCGCATCCTGCCGGGTGCATACACGCTGACTGTCTACAAGGGCGAGTTGGCTGTATACAGTACGCGGGTGACCGTATCCGCGGGCGCGACGACCACGCTCAATACGATCACCGGACCGGCGACGTGGTGATCGGAAGCGGTTCCGAGACCTCCGCCTTCCCGTGCTGTCTGCGGAAGGACGTCAGCAGCGGGCTGCTCGTCCGCTTCAGGCTGACCGCCGCACAGGCCGCCGCCGCGCACACCCTGCGGATCGGCGTGACGACGGCCTACGCCGACGGACCGCCGCAGAGCACGGTCAACGACGGCTGGACGTCGGCGATCCCGTCCCCGCCCACCCAGCCGAGCACCCGGTCCCTCACCGTGGGCTCCTACCGGGGCAACAACCACACGTTCAGCTACGGCGTCCCGGCCAGGGCGTGGCGCACGGACCCCAGCCAGTACAACGTGCTGAAGATCGACGTGGTGAGCGGTTGGGCCGCGCCCTGCCACAGGGTGTGGGGCACCCGGGCACCCGGTGCGCCTCCGCGTCGACTAGCGTCGTGACATGACCAGCAACACCTCCCCCAGCCTCGCCGACGCGCTCGCCGCCGGGACGGTCGTGCTCGACGGCGGCATGTCCAACCAGCTGGAGTCGGCCGGGCACGACCTCGGCGACGAGCTGTGGTCGGCGCGGCTGCTCGCCGAGCGGCCGGAAGCGGTGACGCAGGCGCATCTCGCCTACTTCCGGGCGGGCGCGGACGTGGCCATCACCGCGAGCTACCAGGCCACCTTCGAGGGTTTCGCGCGGCGCGGGACCGGCCATGCCGAGGCCGCGCGGCTGCTCGCGCTGAGCGTGGAGCTCGCGCGTGAGGCCGCCCGGCAGGCCCAGGGCGCGGGCGCCGACCGGCCGTTGTGGGTGGCGGCGTCCGTCGGGCCGTACGGCGCGATGCTCGCGGACGGCTCCGAGTACCGGGGCCGGTACGGGCTGAGCGTGGCCGAGCTGGAACGCTTCCACCGGCCGCGGATGGAGGTGCTGGCCGCCGCCGCGCCGGACGTCCTGGCGCTGGAGACGGTGCCGGACGCCGACGAGGGCGCGGCGCTGCTCGGGGCGGTGCGCGGGCTGGGAGTGCCGGCGTGGCTGTCGTACACGGTCGACGGTCGGCGCACGCGGGCCGGGCAGCCGCTGGAGGAGGCCTTCGCCCTCGCCGCCGGTGTGGACGAGGTGATCGCGGTCGGCGTGAACTGCTGTGTGCCGGAGGACGTCGGGCCCGCGGTGGAGATCGCGGCGCGGGTCACCGGCAAGCCGGTCGTGGCCTATCCCAACAGCGGCGAGGCCTGGGACGCCGAGGCGCGCGCCTGGACCGGGCGGACCAGGTTCGGCGCCGACCAGGTGAAGACGTGGCGGGACGCGGGGGCGAGGCTCATCGGGGGGTGCTGCCGGGTGGGACCGGAGGGGATCACGTCGATCAGGCAGGCGCTGGGCAGCGCCCCCTGATCGGTGCCTCTTCGCCCCCCTTCTCCCCTGCGGGGGCCGCCCATCGGCACTGGCCCGCGTCCCCTGCTGAGCGCCAGCCTCCCGCATGGGAACCGGTTTCTATGCTGTTGCCGCACCTGGGCACGCACGTGGTGGTGCGGGATTCGGTGGGCCGGCCCGGCCGGCGCGGGCGGTAGACGGCTCACCGGCGCCGGGCTCCCACCGACCGCCGCAGGCGCCGTACCGCCGCCGCCAGTTCCGCTCCCGGGGCCCGGAAGTCGGGGGCGTGGGCGGGTTCGGGGACGGTGGGGGCGGCCGACCAGAGGGCGAGTTCCGCATCCCGTGGACCGTATGCGGTATGCGGTCCACCGTCGCCGAAGATCCGCACCGGGTGGGAGGCGTCCCAGGGCTGCCAGCCGGGGTCCCCGGTCGTCGCGAACCGCACCCAGGCCGTGTGCATCGCCTCGGCCAGTTCCCGCGGGGCGCCCTCACCCGCCAGTCTCCTCGACTCGGGCAGTTCGCCGGAGTCGAACACGAATCCCAGCTCCAGGGCGTGGCAGGCGCCGAGGTCGGGGAGGCGGGACGGCCAGGCGAACTCGTAGAGGTGGGAGGTGCGGGGCCGGGCGTCGGCGAGCCGGTGCATCGGGAGGCGCAGCAGGTGGTCGGTGACCATCTGGCCGACGATCTCGGCGGCGCCCGCATCGGGGTGCAGGCCGCGGTAGCCGCGGGGCACCTCGTGGCCGGCGCGGCAGCGGGCCATGGCTCCGGCGAGGGCGACGGGGCCGAGCCGGTCGACGTGGTCCAGCAGGCCGCCGGGCACGAGCCAGAGCCGGTACTCGTCCCGGGTCCAGCCCATGAGCAGGTCGGCGCCCTGCGCGGTGTCGCCGTCGATCAGGGCCTGGAGGGGGTCGCGGGGCACGAGGTCGCCGTCCACGACGATGCCGAACGCGGGTCCGCCCAGGACCGGGCTGCTCAGCCTGCCGACCTCGGCCTGGGTGCGCAGCAGCAGGTCGCGGTCGACGGCGGCGAAGGCCTCGGCGGTGGCGGGGATCCTCAGCCGGCCGGCCATGCGGCGCACCATGCGCCGTACCTTGTCCCGTTCGGACGCCTCCGGTGCCCCGCTCTGCAGCACCGCGCGCCGGATCAGGCCCCGGGCAGCGGGTGCGGCGAGCAGGGCGCCCGCACTGATGGCACCGGCCGACTGGCCGCACAGGGTGACCCGGTCGGGGTCGCCGCCGAAGGCACCGATCGCGTCGTGCACCCAGCGCAGGGCGGCGAGCTGGTCGCGCAGGCCGGGGTTGGGCGGTGCGTCGGGGAACAGCCCGTAGCCCTCGACGCCGAGCCGGTAGTTGACGGAGACGCAGACGACGCCGTCGCGGGCGAAGGTGGCGCCGTTGTAGACGGGAACGGCGGAGGATCCCCTGGTCAGGGCGCCGCCATGGAGCCAGACCAGGACCGGCAGGCGGGCGGCGGGATCCGGTTCGGGGGTCCAGACGTTGAGGTTGAGGCAGTCGTCACCGGGGATCTTCGGGTCGGACAGGTACTGGGCGAAGGCCTCGGAGTACGGCGGTTTCGGCGCGGTGGGCCCGAAGGTACCGGCGTCGCGCACGCCGTCCCAGGGCTCGGGCGGCTCGGGCGGGCGGAACCGGCGGGGGCCGAAGGGCGGGGCGGCGTACGGGATGCCCCGGAACACCGCGACGCCCTGCTCGTACCGGCCGCGTACGGCCCCGTAGGGGGTCCTGACCTCGGGTCTGACCTCGGGGTCCGCCTGGTCTGCCGTCATCGCCCACCAGCCCTTCGCCGCGCACTCGTGCACCGTGCAACATCAGAGCATCACAAGAGCGTCCGGTATTCCGGTGCACGGGCGCGGGGGAGGGCCGTTCGGGCTATGTCGGCACGATGGGTAACCGGTTGTCGGCGGCGCGGACGGCACGAGAAGCGAGGCAGGCGGCCGCTTGGGTTCCGCTGTACCCGTCGAGGGTGTGGCAACCGATTTCTGAAGCAATGCCACGACCTGGAGACGGGCACGGCTGGGCTGACACGCGGACAGTACATGCACCGCACCTACCTGCCACCCGTCGGCCGTACGCCCAGCCGATTGACCACCCCCCTCCGCAGCCATACGGTAGAAGGCGCTTTCTGAAACTCTTTCCATCCCTGGAGCACGCCACCCCGTTCCCTCCCAGGAGAGCCATGCCCAGCCCCCAACCGCCGCGGGCCGTGTTCGCGATGGATCCGGTACACCTGCCGCTGCTCTTCCCCCCGCCGCTCATGGCCCGGCTGAGGCGGACGGCCGACATCGACGCGCAGCTCGTCGTACGGGACTTCGCCGATCCGTCGGCCGCCGACGCCCTCGCCTCGGCCGACGTACTGATCACCGGCTGGGGCTGCCCGCACCTCGACGCCGGTGCCCTGGCCGCCGTCCCGAGGCTGCGTGCCGTCCTGCATGCCGCGGGCTCGGTCCGCTCCCTGATCGGCGAGGCCGTGTGGAAACACGGTGTCACGGTGTCCAGCGCGGTCACCGGGAACGCCCTGCCGGTGGCGGAGTACACGCTCGCGATGATCCTGCTCGCCGGGAAGGACGCCTTCGAACACCGTGAGCGCTACGGCCGCGCCCACACCCATCCGACCCCCGCCGAGACCGCGGGCACCGGCAACTTCCGCCGCCGCGTCGGGCTCGTCGGCGCCTCCCGCGTGGGCCGCCGGCTCATGGAGCTGCTGCGGCCGTTCGACCTCACGGTCCTGCTGCACGACCCCTATGTGAGCCCCTCCGAGGCCGCCGCCCTCGGGGCGGAACTGCTGCCGCTGGAGGACCTGTTGCGGCGCAGCGACACCGTCAGCCTGCACGCCCCCGACATCCCCGAGACCCACCACATGCTCGACCGGGACCGGCTCGCCCTCATCCGGGACGGCGCTGTGCTGATCAACACCGCGCGCGGCGCGCTGGTCGACCACGAGGCGCTGACCGAGGACCTGGTCTCCGGACGGCTGCGCGCGGTCCTCGACGTCACCGAGCCCGAGCCGCTGCCCGCCGATTCCCCGCTGTACCGGCTGCCCAACGTCTTCCTCACCCCGCACATCGCGGGCTCGCTCGGCAACGAGCTGGAGCGCCTGGGCACGATCGTGGTGACGGAGCTGGAGCGCCTGGCGGCGGGCCGGCCGCCGCTGCACGAGGTGCGGCACGCGGACCTGGGCCGGGTCGCCTGATGCCCGGTGGACCGCCGTCGATGCCCGCGCGGGCCGTTGTCCACAGGCCCACCGGGTCCCGGAGGACCGTTGTCCACAGGCCAACCGGCCCGGAGTAACGAGGGGATACGGTTTCCGCACCGGCGCGGGCCGGGCCCCGGGCGGTGGGAAAACGCCGTCCGGGCAGGTGGGAAGCATGCCATCGGTTGCCGTGTCCGGCAGCCAGGTTGCCGCCTGGCCGCCGGTAATCCGCCGACGACCGGTCGTCGTCCGGCGACCGATCCTCGTCCGGTCGGTCAGTCCCAGACCTCCCTGTGCTGGTGGTCGTGTCCGGTGAGGGCCTCGATCGCGTCCACGGCGCTGCCGTCGTGGTCGCTGCCGGCGGTGCCCTTGCCGGTCTGGACGTTGGCCGCGCGGTCGACCTCGAGCCAGGAGTCGGCGTGGGAGTTGTCGATCACGGTGATCAGACTGCCGGACGCGGCCGCCGGTGCCGCACCGGCCGCGAGCACCGCGACGGCGACCGCCGCCGCCGTTCCGAGCCGGGGTACGACGCCGGTCACACGCCCACGCCCTCGGGAGCGAGCCGCTCACGGGCGATGTTGCGCTCCAGCAGGCTGGTGGAGGCCTTCACGCCGATCCCGCTCGCGGGGTCCAGCTCCGGCAGCCGGCCGTCGGCAGCCTTCAGCCCGGCGAGCGCGGAGTCCACCGCCTCGTGCGCGGCGAACAGGCACGGGGTGCTGTAGATCGCGACGTCGACGCCGAGGTCGGACAGTTCACCGAGGGACAGGCGGGGCGACTTGCCGCCGGCGATCTGGTTGAACAGCAGCGGCTTGTCCCCGACGACCGCGCGGATGCGCTTGATCCACTCGACGCTGCGCACCCCGTCGACCAGGACCACGTCCGCGTCGGTCGCGGCCAGCCGCTCGGCGCGGTGCAGGATGTCGTGCTCGTCGGTGGCGTCCGTACGCGCGACGACGACCAGGTCCCTGCGCGTCTCGAGGACCTGGTGCAGCTTCTCCAGGTACTCCTCCAGCGGCAGCACCTGTTTGCCGTCGGCGTGGCCGCAGCGGCGGGGCCGTTTCTGGTCCTCGAGGATCACACCGGAGGCTCCGATCCGCTCCAGCCCCTCGACGACGTGACAGGCGACCTCGGGGTCGACGTACCCGTCGTCGATGTCGACCAGCAGGTGATGGTGCGGGAAGGCGCCGCGCAGGCGCTGAACGAAGGCCACCATGTCGGGCCAGGCGATGAAACCGATGTCCGGCAGCCCGTAGTACGAGGCCGCGAAGCCGAAGCCCGAAACGAACATCCCGTCGTAGTGCTTGGCCGCGATCGACGCGGAATACATGTCGTACACGCCGATCAGCGGCGTGGTCCCGGGGCCGGCGATGCGTTCGCGCAGCTTCTTACCGTAAGTCAAGGTCCGGCTCCTCCTGTGGGTGGGTGACACGCGGCCGGATGGCCGACACGTCTCGACGCCCTTTGCCAAGACAAGAGCATCTCTAGATACTCACATGACCTTCCATGTAAGCGAGCTTTACTCACCCCAATGGCGCAACCGGTTCACCGCAGAAACGTCACGCGGGGAGTCGGCCCGCCCAGCGGAGCCCGCCGTCCAGGTGGGCCAGGAAGAGCGGGTCGCGGTACGCCCCGGCGGTGTGACCGAGCGCCGTGTAGAAGACGCGACCGCCGCCGGCGCCCTGCTCGTGGCACCAGGCCAGCGGATGGTCCGCGCCCATCCCCCCGCCGTCGTACGACGCCTCGTCCGCGCTCAGCAGCACCCGCACCCGCCCGCGGGGGCTCGCGTCGAAGTCGTACCACTCGTCGGTGAGGTCCCAGACGGCCGGCAGCCCACGGGTCGCGGGGTGGCCGGAGTCCTCCACGACAGCCCGGCCGGGCTGCAGGGCGGGGTGCCGTGCGAAGCGGGCGCCGAGGAGTTCGCCGTAGTACGGCCAGCCGTACTCGGTGCAGGCCGCCGCGTGCACCCCGGCGAAGCCGCCGCCCGAGCCGACGTACCGCGCGAGCCGCTCCCGGCCGGCCGGGGTCAGCACATCGCCGCTGGTGGAGAGGAAGACCACGGCCGCGTACCCGTCCAGCGGCCGTTCGAGGTCCAGGGGGTCCTCGGTGTGTTCGACGGCGAACCGGCCGAGCGCGCGTACGGCGGCGACGGCGTCCGGGATCGAGTCGTGACGGTAGCCCGTGGTACGGGTGTAGAGCAGCAGTCGCGCGGCCATGCGACGACCCTAGCCCCAGCCGCCCGCCCGGGCCCAACTCCCTTGAAGCGCAGGGCCGCTGACCGTAGCCTCGCCGGGCATGAACGCCGTTCCGCCGCTCCTGGACCACCTCGTCCTCGCCACGCCCGATCTGGCGGCGACGATCGCCGACTTCGCACGGCGGACCGGGGTGACGCCCGTGCCCGGCGGTGCCCATCCCGGTCTCGGCACGCGCAACCATCTGGTGGGACTGGGCGGCCGCGGCTATCTGGAGATCCTCGGCCCCGACCCCGAGCAGCCCGAGCCGGCTGGGCCGCGGCCGTTCGGGGTCGACCAGCTGACCGGGCCGCGCACGCTGACCTGGGCGATCAGCCCGCCCGACCTGGACGCGGCGATCACCACGGCCCGCGAGCGGGGCCACGACACCGGGCCCGTGCGCCCGATGAGCCGCCGCACCCCTGACGGCACCGTGCTGCGGTGGCGGCTGACCGACGGCGGCCATACGCATCCCTCCGGTCTGGTCCCGTTCCTGATCGACTGGGGACAGTCCCGCCACCCCACTGCCTCGGGGCTCCCGGTCACCCCACTGCTGGAGGTCTCCGCCACGGCGCCGGACCCGGTGGACCTGCGCGCCCGACTGGCGGCTCTGGGCACAGAGTTGCTCATCACAGCCGGACCCGCCGCACTCTCCTTCACTGTGGACGCGCCCAACGGCCCGGTCACCTTCGGCTGAGGCGGGGGCGCGGGCGCTGCTCGCGGGGCCCGGTCGCGCGCGCCGGTCCCGAGGATGAGGCCCGGGCGCGGGACCCGATCGCGGGCGCGAGGGCTTTTGTCCGCTCCCACGTCGCCTCCCCGTGTCCGATTCCTTCAAGACCGGCCCGCGACCGCCCGCCTACGGTGACCGCATGACTCCACGATTCGCCCTGATCGGCGTGGTGACGTCCGACATGGCCGCCGCGCTCGCCTTCTACCGTCGCCTCGGGCTCGTCTTCCCCGAGGGGTCCGAGGAGCAGCCGCACGTCGATGCCGAGCTGCCCGGCGGGATGATCTTCGCCCTGGACACCGAGGAGACCGTCCGCTCCTTCCACTCCGGCTGGCAGCCGCCCGAGCGCGGTGGCCGGGTCGGGCTCGCGTTCCGGTGCGACTCGCCCGCCGGGGTCGACGCCCTGTACGAGGATCTGGTGGCCGCCGGATACCACGGAGAGCTGAAGCCGTGGGACGCGTTCTGGGGCCAGCGGTACGCCACCGTGCACGACCCCGACGGCAACGGCGTCGACCTGTTCGCCCCGCTACCCGCCGCCGAGTAGCCGCCCGAGCGGCATGCCGGTCAACTCCCTGACCTCGCGCGCGAGGTGGGGCTGGTCCGCGTACCCGGCGCGGACGGCCGTCTCGGCGTACGGCGTCCCGGAGCGGGCCAGCGCCAGCGCCCGCTGCAGCCGCAGGATGCGGGCCAGCGTCTTGGGGCCGTAGCCGAACGCGTCCAGGCAGCGGCGGTGCAAGGTCCTTGTGCCGATGCCGAGTTCGGCCGCCGTGGCCGACACCGGGCGGCCCTGGTCCAGGCGCTCCACCAGCCGGTGCAGCAGCGGGTCGGGGGCGGTGGTCCGCGCCTCCTGGTCCAGGGCGATGTCCTCCAGGGCCGTCGCCGGGTCGGGCGCCGCCTCGACGCGCTCGCGCAGCCGCCGGACCCGGGCGGCGGGCCAGAGGTCGGCCACGTCGACCCGCAGGTCGCGCAGTTCGTGCGCGGGCACGCCCAGCAGGGCGGGCGCGGTGCCGGGGAAGAAGCGGACACCGGCCCAGGAGCGGGGCGGGCCCCCGGGGACGTACGGGCGGGTGTCGGGACCCGCGACCAGCAGCCGGCCCTCGCTCCACAGCAGATCCATGCAGCCGTCGGGCAGCACCGGTCCGCCACCGGCCCCGTCCGGCGTGTTCGTCCACACGACCGCGCCGGTCAGCCGGGACGACCGCTCCCTGTACACGGGTGCAGCCTACGTCGCGGACGATGCCGGGCCCCACTCCCCGAGCTCCGCGATCAGCTCGACTCCGGTCGGCCCGGCCGGGCCCCGGTCAACTACGGCTCGGAGACGGTCACCCCGCTCTCCGGGCAGGAGACGCCGGTCCGACGCGCGTCCGCCGGCGCCTCGGCGGCGAGCCGGGGAACGAGGAGTCACCGGCCCGGCGCGCAGGCACCCGCTCAGCCCGGACGCCGGGCGGGGGCCGCCGATGCCGAGGGCGCGGGAGAGTTCTGGGCCGCCGGGGTGCGTATGTGCTCCCTCGTCGGCGGCCGGTGCGTCTCCGGGCGGTCGCCGGTGCCGGCTGCGGTGCCGGGTGCGCCGAACAGCGGGAGGCCGTGGCGGGTGCGGAAGCGGCGGGCGCAGGCCACGGTGGCCGCGCCGGTCAGGGCCAGCAGGAGCAGCGAGAGGACCCGGGCGAGCAGCGGCACGGCGTCCGTGGGCAGGGTGGCGGTGGCGAGTGTGCCGAGGCCGCCGTCGAGCAGTTGCCCGGTGCCCCAGACCACGGTCAGGACGCGCAGTGCCCGGCGGAAGTCGGCGGAGTCCCGCCATATGCCGGCCCGTGCCCCGGCCGCAGGGCCTCGGTGCAGTCGCTGGCCCAGCTGGAAGGCCAGCGGCCTGCTCGTGAAGGCGGTGCCGAGTATCCAGCCGCCCACCACGAGGGACAGTGCGGCGTCCTTGAACAGCAGAAGACGGGTGCCGCCACCGATCAGCGTGGCGAGCGCGGCGGCGGCCAGCAGCACCGTGCAGAACAGGTCCACGCCGTCGATCCGCCGCTGCCGCACCGCACCGGACACCAGGCGCAGGGCGGGGGGCGCGCCGCTGAGCAGCAGCGCGGGGCCCTGGCCGACCGCGAGCCCGCGGGCGGCGTAGTAGACGAGGAGCGGCAACAGGATGTCGACGGCGACGGTCAGCAGCGGGCCGTAGGCCATGCCGCGTGTCCCCGCCCCCGTGCGCGAGGGCCGTCCCTGGCCGGACACGTCGGCTCCGTCCGGCTTCCCCGCGTCCGCCATGCCGGCCCCGTCCGCCATGCCGGCCCCGTCCGCCATGCCTGCCACATCCGCCATGTCCCCCGCCTCCCTGCCCGGTCGGTGCATCCGGCCGGACAGCGCCGGCCCACGCGAAAACGCTAGGTCCCGGGCGGTACCAGGCGGATCGGAGCAGGGGTGGAGCACCGGGTGGAAAGAGGGTGGACGGCAGTGTCACTCACTGGGTGGAGACCAGGGGGTGGACACGCGGTGGCGGCGCCCGCGCGCGGGTCGGCCGGCTACTGCCGTCCCGCGCCCGCGTCCCCGTTGGCACGGTGCGGATGCCGTTCACCGATGTCGTGCGGCAGCCCGCCGTCGGGCTCGTGCGGCTCCCGGCCGTTGGCCTGGCGAGCCTGGTGGGCGTGGTGAGCCTGGTGGGCCTGGTGGGCCTGGTGGGTGTGCTTGGCGTGGGTGCGCAGGCGGGCGGTGACGTCCTCCGGGGGCAGGAAGCGGGACCAGCGCTCGGGGAACTCGGAGGGCATGTCGGGGTCGTCCGGGTCGGCTTCGCGGGCCGCCGCGGCCCGGGCGACGTACTCGACGACCTGGGCCTCGCGCACCCGTTCGTTCGCGGCGCGGGCGGCGGCCGTGGCGGCGGCGGGCCAGACCCGGTCGATGGCGGCGTTCACGGCCGCCCCGACGAGCACCGCGAAGGCGGACACACCGATCCACAGCAGCACGGCGACGGAGGCGGCGAGGGAGCCGTAGATCGTGGCGCCCTCGATGGTGTGCACGAGGTAGATCCGGAGGAGGAAGCTGCCCAGGACCCACATGGCCAGGGCGACCAGGGCGCCGGGGACGTCCTCGATCCACGGGGAGCGGACCGGCACGGACACGTGGTACAGGGTCGTCAGGAAGGCGATGGACAGGACGATGACGACCGGCCAGTACAGGACCTGCACCACGGTGGCCGACCAGGGCACCACCCGCACCACCGCGTCGGGGCCCGCCACCATCAGCGGCAGGGCCACCGAGCCGATCAGCAGGGCCACGATGAACAGCAGGAACGACATCACCCGGGTCTTGACGATGCCCCGGACGCCGTCGAGGCCGTACATGACGGTGATGGTGTCGATGAAGACGTTCACCGCGCGGGAGCCGGACCACAGGGCGAAGAGGAAACCGATGGAGATGATGTCGGGCCGGCCCTTCATCACGTCGTGCAGGATCGGCTCGGTGATCTCCTTCACACCCTTGTCGGACAGGACCGTCCGGGAGGCCTCGAGGATGTTGGTCTCGAGGCTGCTGATGGTGTGGGCGCCGGTCCAGGTGTCGACGTAGGCGAGCAGCCCGATGAGGCAGAGCAGCAGCGGCGGCACGGACAGCAGCGTGAAGAACGCCGCCTCGGCCGCCAGGCCCAGGATGCGGTACTCCATGCAGGAGTTGACGGTGTCCTTGAGCAGCAGCCAGGCGGTCTTCCGCTTGGAGACGTTCCGGTAGAGGGCTCTGGCCCGGTGGAGACGACCGGCGGATGGCTCGGGGGGTTCACTTGCTGGCTGCACGACCCAAAGGTATCCGCAGCACCGGACCGCCCTCACCTTCCCGGGCCGGGCCCGCCGCATCCGCGCGCCCGGTGGCGGCGCTGTGCCACTCTGGAGGCCTTCACCGCCGCCTCCCCGGGTAGGTTCGCACCATGGCAGGCACCTCCACCCACACCGTGACGAACCAGCCGCCGCCCCTGGTCGGCTACGACGTCTTCACCGCCGACCGGGCCCTGGTGGCGGCCGTCGAGCGGTACACCGGTCCGGACGTGCTCGACGAGGTGCGGTCGGAGCTGTCCGCGCTGGGCCGCGCCGCGGGCTCGGCGCAGCTGCAGGAGTGGGCGGTGCAGGCGAACGAGCACCCGCCCCGGCTGCGCACCCACGACCGCTACGGCCACCGGATCGACGAGGTCGACTTCCACCCGGCCTGGCACCGGCTGCTCGGCAAGGGTGTCGCGGCGGGCCTGACCGGCGCCTGGACCCGGCCGTCCGGGCATGTCCGCCGGGCCGCCGGCTTCCTGGTCTGGACCCAGGTCGACGCGGGCAACTGCTGCCCGCTGTCCATGACCCACGCGGCGGTACCGGCGCTGCGGACCGACCCCCGGCTCGCCGCCGAGTGGGAGCCGCGGCTGGCGTCCACGGTCTACGACCGTCAGCTGCGGCCCGCCGGGCAGAAGCCCGGGGCGCTGTTCGGTATGGGCATGACCGAGAAGCAGGGCGGCAGCGACGTGCGCGCGAACACCACGGGGGCCCGGCCGCTCGCGGAGCCGGGCACCTACGAGCTGACCGGGCACAAGTGGTTCTGCTCGGCTCCCATGTCCGACGCCTTCCTGGTGCTGGCCCAGGCCCCGGAGGGCCTCACCTGCTTCCTGGTGCCGCGGGTCCTGCCCGACGGCAGCCGCAACGTCTTCCTCATCCAGCGGCTGAAGGACAAGCTCGGCAACCGGTCCAACGCCTCGGCCGAGGTGGAGTTCGCCGGTACCTGGGCGCGCCGGGTGGGCGAGGAGGGGCGCGGGGTGCGGACGATCATCGAGATGGTCGCGGCGACCCGGCTGGACTGCGCGCTGGGCTCGGCGGGCCTGATGCGGCAGGCGGTGGCGCAGGCGATCCACCACTGCGCGCACCGGGAGGCGTTCGGCGGGAAGCTGATCGACAAGCCGCTGATGCGGAACGTCCTCGCCGACCTCGCGCTGGAGTCGGAGGCGGCGACCGCGCTCACGCTCCGGCTGGCGGCCGCCTACGACGACGGCGGCGAACAGGAACGCGCGTTCCTGCGGCTGGCGGTGCCGGCCGCCAAGTACTGGATCACCAAGCGCTGTGCGCCCGTTGCGGTCGAGGCCGCGGAGTGCCTGGGCGGAAACGGTTACGTCGAGGAGTCGGGTCTGCCGCGGCTGGTACGGGAGTCACCGCTGAACTCGGTCTGGGAGGGCGCCGGAAACGTTCAGGCGCTGGACGTGCTGCGGGCGCTGCGACGTGAGCCGGGCGCGCTCGACGCCTGCCTGACGGAGATCGGCCGGACCCATGGCACCGACCACCGCCTCGACCGCGCCGTGAAGGACCTCTTCACCGAACTCGCCGACCTGAACGCCGTCGAGGGGCGCGCACGCCGGCTCGTGGAGCGCCTCGCACTGGTGCTCCAGGGTTCCCTCCTGGTCCGGTACGCCCCGCCGGAGGTAGCAGACGCTTTCTGCGCGTCCCGCCTGGGCGGCGACCACGGGGCGGCTTTCGGCACCCTGCCAACGGCCCTGGATCTGGCGTCGATTGTGGCGCGAGCACACCTCACGCTGTAAGCCGCGCGGCGCGGGCAACCCGCCCCCACCAGGCACTCTCTGCCGCGAAACCGGCCGATCCCCCGGCGGGAGTGGTGCTGCGCCGACACGGCACCACCCCCGCTGCGCGTCAAGTCTCGGCCACCCTCCGGGCGTCCACCAGGGTTGCAAGGGGTTGCAACTTTTTGGCGCACGTGCGCGGAGTGTGTGCCTCCGGCCTGCCCGGAACGGCAGTATGAGAGGTGCAGCCGGACCGGAAACCGCCGCCCGGACGGCTTGACAAGCATGTTCGACGCCCTTTCCGGGAGGACCCCCGTGGTGAACCCGCCGATCAACGTGGCGCGCCTGGCCGCCGTGGACGCGACGCAGGCGGCGCGAGTGCTGAACGAGGTACGCGACGCCACCCTCGCCGGTCAGCGGGCGAGGATCGCGCCCCGGCCGGTGATCGAGCAGTCCTGGGGACGGATGCTGCGCAGCGGTGTCGATCCCGACCGCGACTTCAGATCGGGGCTGCTGTCCTCCGACGAAGTGCGGCGCCGGCGCGAGGAGTCACCGCTCCGGCACGTCCTGCCGGTACTGCGCCAGGGTCTGCTTTCGGTCGCCGACGTCGCCCAGCACATCATGGTCGTCGCGGACGCCGACGGGCGGGTGCTGTGGCGCGAGGGGGCGCCGCCGGTGCTGCGCAAGGCGGACGGCCTGGGTTTTGAACTCGGCGCGGACTGGCGCGAAGACGTCGTCGGCACCAACGGAGTGGGCACCCCGGCGGTCGTACGGCGGCCCGTACAGGTCTTCGCCGCCGAGCACTTCGTCCGCTCGCACGCCTCCTGGACCTGCACCGGCGCGCCCATCACCGATCCCCGGGACGGCCGGCTGATCGGTGTGGTGGACGTCAGCGGCCCGCTGGAGACCATGCATCCGGCGACCCTCGCCTGGGTGGACTCGGTGGCCAAGCTGGCCGAGGCGCGGCTGCGGGAGATGCACCTGGACTCGCTGGAGCGGCTGCGGGCGGTGGCGGCGCCGGTGCTGGCCCGGCTGGACGGGCGGGCGCTGGTGGTGGACCGGGACGGCTGGACGGCGGCGGTGTCGGGGATGCCGTACGTACGGCGCGTCGCGCTGCCCAAGTCGCTGGCGCCGGGCCGCCGGTGGCTGCCGTCGCTGGGTTCCTGCGCGGTGGAGCCGCTGGCCGGGGGCTGGCTGCTGCGGGCGGCGGAGGACGCGGTCGGCACGGCCCCGCGGATCGTGCTGGACCTGGCCAGACCGGGGCGCAGCACGCTGACGGTGTCCGCTTCGGCGGGCTCGTGGTCGCGTGAACTGAGTCCCCGGCACGCCGAGTTGCTGTATCTGCTCGCCGTGCACCGGGCCGGCCGCGGGGCGGCGGCCCTGGCCGAGGATCTGTTCGGGGATTCCTCACGCACGGTGACGGTACGGGCGGAGATGTCCCGGATCCGGCGGTACTGCGGGGAACTCCTGCGGCACCGGCCGTACCGGTTCCGGGAGGACGCGGAGATCGAGGCGCTCCTCCCCGACAACCCCCGTGACCTGCTGCCTTCCTCGACGGCACCGGCGATCACGCGGGGGCGGACGGCCGCGCGGTGCGGGGGGCCCGCGGACCGGTGAGCGTGTCTTCCGCATATTTGCGGGGTCTTCGCCCTGCGCGGGCCGTTACTGCCGTAGCATCCCCTAGGGGCCTCCCCAGCCGCTTCTCGCGTCAACGAACGGATCATCAGGCGCAGTTGGCCCGCCACCGGCCGGCGCGCCCGGGCGGCGCGGGAGGCCTGGAGAAGGGGACGAGATGAAGCATCGCGGCAGACACCGCCGGCGCAGACGGGGCGCCGCACTGCGCGCGGTCCTGACCGGGACCGCGCTGGCGCTCACCGCGGCCGCCACCCTGATCAGCGCCTCCCAGGCGTCCGTCACGGACAGCCCCGGCGCGCTCAAGCCGCTCTCCTCCCCCGCGGACACGGGCCGGCTGCGACTCCAGGAGCAGCTGGTCCCCGCCCGCACCCTGGACCGGCTCTCCGCCGCGATGGGCCGTCCGGTCGGCGTGGACGCCGTGCTGGCGAGCACCGACCGCGCGATGCGCACCTCCGACTGCTCCTCCGCCGACCGCGCGTCCCTGCCCGTCGCCCCGGCCGCCTCCCGCGCCTACTGCTGGGACCGGGCCGACTCCGGCGGCGGCGCCTGGCGGCCGGCGTCGGTGACCACCTCCGGGGACGCGGACGACGACGGCGTGTGGGGCACCCACCGGGTCGTGCTCGCCGGCTGGACCCACAGCACCTCCAGCGGCCGGTCCGCCGAGCGGGGGCTCGCCAGGGTCGCCTTCGTGAACGCCGACGACCCGGCCCACCTCGCCTACCGCTGGGTGCTGCTGGTGGTGCCGGTCGACGGCGGCCGCGACTACCGGGGGCTGGCCTCCGGGATCTCCGGGATGGTCTGGTACCAGGACAAGCTGCTGGTCACCGCCAGGACCGGCGGCGCCGACGCGCTGTACGTCTACGACCTCGACCGGATCCAGCGCGCCGATGTCGACGGGCCCGCGATCGGCCGGGTGCCCGGCGGCTGGTCCGCCGACGGCTACCGCTATGTGATGCCCGCGGTCGGCTCGTACCGCTTCACCGGGGGCAGGTGCGGGCATTCCGGGCCGCCCTGTCCCGGCGCGCTCGCCCTGGACCGGGGCACGGTGCCGGACAGCCTGGTCGCCGCGGAGTGGACCGAGCCGGACGGCCACCGCAGCGCCCGGCTGTGGCGGTACGCGTTCAGCACGGCTCCGGCGCGGGCGGGGCTGCTCGCCACGGACGCCGGGGGGCGGGTGACGGCGGTGGAGGCGTACCGGACCCGGGCGGCGGGGATTCGCGGGGTGCTGTCGTACCAGCGGCCGGGCACGCAGGACACGTCCTGGTATGTGGGACGCCTGCCCGGTTCACGGGACGGACACGGTGCGCTGTGGCGGCAGGACGCCGGCGGGGCGAAGCCGGATCACTGCGGCGCGGACGGCTCGCACCGCTGCTGGGCCGAGGCGGCGGGCTCCCTGTCCTACTGGCAGGAGACGGGCGAGGTCTGGTCCCTGTCGGACCGGATGCTCTTCGCCCTGCCCCTGGCCGAACTGGACCGCTCCCTGCGCTGACCGCGCCATCGGCCCCGCTCCGGAACGACCTGCTCACCAGGCCGATCGACAGACCGGGCGGCGGGATGATTCCCTGGCCCGCATGAGCAGCGTCCCTGTCACCACCTGGTCCCTGGAGCAGACCTCGCCGGCCGACCTCCTGCCCGCGGCCGCGCCGGAGGGCGACGTCCGGATCGCCCGCGCCGAGGTGCCCTCCCCCGAGTTCAGCCGCTACCTGTACGCCTCGGTCGGCGGCGACATCCGCTGGACCGACCGGCTCGGCTGGACGTACGCGCGGTGGCAGGAGTACCTGGACCGGCCCGGGGTGGAGACCTGGGTGGCGTACGACCGGGGCACCCCGGGCGGTTATGTGGAGCTGGACCCGCAGGACGAGGGTGTGGTGGAGATCGCCTACTTCGGGCTGGTCCCCGCCTTCCGCGGCCGGCGCATCGGCGGCCATCTGCTGTCGTACGGTACGGCGCGCGCCTGGGACCTGGCCGAGCGGTGGCCCGGGCGGACGCCGACGAAGCGGGTGTGGCTGCACACGTGCAGCAAGGACGGCGAGTTCGCCATGGACAACTACCAGCGGCGCGGGTTCAAGCTGTTCGACACCAAGGTCGAGCTGGAGCCGGAGGTGGCGGCGCCGGGGCCCTGGCCCGGCGCATACCGGGTCTGACCTGCCGGTACAAGCCTTCCCGCACGGCATGTGAGCGACGACACCCTCGTCCCATATTCCGGGACAAGGGTGTCCGCATGATGGATAAAGCTGGACTGTGTCCAGATCGCCGTGACACGCTTCCGTCATGTCTGGAACTGGAATTGCCTTGGTGAGTCGGCGGCACGTCGACCTCGGCCGCATGTCCAGCGCCATCTGTCCGGCGAGCTGACGCACCAGCACCGCCGCGAACCCCCTACCTGATTTTCCCCGCGCAAGGACGCGCGCGCCTGCCCGCGTGCGCGCATACGTGCAGGTCAGAGCCGATTTCCACCGGTCCGAAGGACGTACACACCATGGCCGCCACTCCGCCGAACTCCGCCGCAGCGCCCCGCCGCAAGGTGAGCCGTCACCGTGGTGAGGGTCAGTGGGCCGTGGGCCACTTCACCCCGCTGAACGGCAACGAGCAGGTCAAGAAGGACGACGACGGTCTCAATGTGCGGACACGCATTGAGACGATCTACTCCAAGCGCGGTTTCGACTCGATCGACCCCAGCGACCTGCGGGGCCGGATGCGCTGGTGGGGGCTGTACACCCAGCGCAAGCCCGGGATCGACGGCGGCAAGACGGCGGTGCTGGAGCCGGAGGAGCTGGACGACCGCTACTTCATGCTCCGGGTGCGCATCGACGGCGGCGCGCTGACCACCCAGCAGCTGCGCGTCATCGGTGAGATCTCCCAGGAGTTCGCGCGCGGCACCGCGGACATCACCGACCGGCAGAACGTGCAGTACCACTGGATCCGGATCGAGGACGTGCCGGAGATCTGGGAGCGACTGGAGGGCGTGGGCCTGTCCACGGTCACCGCCTGCGGTGACACCCCGCGCGTGATGATCGGCTCCCCGGTGGCGGGCATCGCCGAGGACGAGATCATCGACGCCACGCCGGCGCTGGAGGAGATGAAGCGCCGCGTCCTGAACAACAAGGCGTACTCGAACCTCCCCCGCAAGTTCAAGACGGCCATCTCGGGTTCGCCGCTGCTGGACGTGGTGCACGAGATCAACGACGTGGCGTTCGTCGGCGTACGGCACCCCGAGCACGGCCCGGGCTTCGACCTGTGGGTCGGCGGCGGTCTGTCCACCAACCCCAAGCTGGGCGTACGGCTCGGGGCCTGGGTGCCGATCGACGAGGTCCCGGACGTCTACGAGGGCGTCATCTCGATCTTCCGTGACTACGGCTACCGCCGGCTGCGCAACCGGGCCCGCCTGAAGTTCCTCGTCGCCGACTGGGGTGCGGAGAAGTTCCGCCAGGTGCTGGAGGACGAGTACCTGAAGCGGAAGCTGACCGACGGGCCCGCCCCCGAGCAGCCCGTGCAGCAGTGGCGCGACCACATCGGTGTGCACCGGCAGAAGGACGGCCGGTTCTACGTCGGTTTCGCCCCGCGGGTCGGCCGCGTCGACGGCGCCACGCTGACGAAGATCGCCGACCTCGCGGAGGCGCACGGCTCGGGCCGGGTGCGTACCACCGTCGAGCAGAAGATGATCATCCTGGATGCCGAGCAGGACAAGGTGGACTCGCTGGTCGAGGGCTTGGAGGCGCTGGACCTCACCGCCCGCCCGTCCTCCTTCCGGCGCGGCACCATGGCCTGCACCGGCATCGAGTTCTGCAAGCTCGCCATCGTCGAGACCAAGCAGCGCGGCTCGCAGCTGATCGACGAACTGGAGCGCCGCCTGCCGGACTTCGACGAGCCGATCACCATCAACCTCAACGGCTGCCCGAACGCCTGCGCCCGTATCCAGGTCGCGGACATCGGCCTCAAGGGCCAGCTGGTCCTGAACGACCAGGGCGAGCAGGTCGAGGGCTACCAGGTGCACCTCGGCGGCGCCCTCGGCCTGGAGCCGGGCTTCGGCCGCAAGGTGCGCGGCCTGAAGGTCACGGCCGAGGAACTGCCCGACTACGTCGAGCGGGTGCTGAAGCGCTTCCAGGCCGAGCGCGAGGACGGCGAGCGGTTCGCCACCTGGGCCGCGCGTGCTTCCGAGGAGGCGCTGTCGTGAGCGAGCGTGCGGCGCCCTTCTACTGCCCCTACTGCGGCGACGAGGACCTGCGTCCGAACGAGGAGGGTCACGGCGCCTGGGAATGCGGGGCGTGCAACCGCGCATTCCAGCTGAAGTTCCTCGGGCTGCTGGCCCGGGGCCTTCAGCGAGCCGACCACGGAGGGGACCGGATATGACGACGGCTCAGGAAGACCGTACGACCGAGGAGTTGAAGGCACTCGCCGAACAGGCGGGACGCGATCTGGAGGACGCCTCCGCGCTGGAGATCCTCCAGTGGGCGGTCGACACCTTCGGCGCGAGGTTCTGCGTCACCTCCTCCATGGAGGACGCCGTCGTCGCCCATCTCGCCTCGCGCGTGCTGAAGGGCGTGGACGTCGTCTTCCTCGACACCGGCTACCACTTCCCGGAGACCATCGGCACCCGCGACGCCGTCGAGGCCGTGATGGACGTCAACGTCATCACCCTCACGCCGAAGCAGACGGTCGCCGAGCAGGACGCGGAGTACGGCCCGAAGCTGCACGACCGCGACCCGGACCTGTGCTGCGCGCTGCGGAAGGTCAAGCCGCTCGAAGAGGGGCTGAAGGGGTACCAGGCCTGGGCGACCGGCCTGCGCCGCGACGAGTCCCCGACCCGGGCGAACACCCCGGTCGTCGGCTGGGACGAGAAGCGGCAGAAGGTCAAGATCTCCCCGATCGCCCGCTGGACGCAGGACGACGTGGACGCCTACGTCACCGAACACGGAGTGCTCACCAACCCGCTGCTGATGGACGGCTACGCCTCCATCGGCTGCGCCCCCTGCACCCGCCGGGTCCTCGAGGGCGAGGACGCGCGGGCCGGCCGCTGGGCGGGCCGCGCCAAGACCGAGTGCGGGCTGCACGGATGACGAACCATCGGAACCTTCAGGAGAACGACGTGACGACCGGAGCCACCGTCTGGCTCACGGGTCTGCCGAGCGCCGGCAAGACCACCATCGCGTACGAGCTGGCCGGCCGGCTGCGTGCCGAGGGCCACCGGGTCGAGGTGCTCGACGGCGACGAGATCCGCGAGTTCATCTCGGCGGGCCTCGGCTTTTCCCGCGAGGACCGGCACACCAACGTCCAGCGCATCGGTTTCGTCGCCGAGCTGCTCGCCCGTAACGGCGTCAAGGCGCTGGTGCCGGTGATCGCGCCGTACACGGACAGCCGGGACGCGGTACGCAAGCGGCACGCGGAGAACGGCACGCCGTACCTGGAGATCCATGTGGCGACCCCGGTCGAGGTGTGCAGCGTGCGCGATGTGAAGGGGCTGTACGCCAAGCAGGCCGCGGGTGAGCTGTCCGGGCTGACGGGTGTAGACGACCCTTACGAGGAGCCCGAGACCCCGGATCTGCGCATCGAGTCGCAGCACCAGACCGTGCAGGAGTCCGCGGCGTCGGTGCACGCCCTGCTGAGCGAGAGGGGACTGGCATGACGACCGTGGCCAAGGCCGCGACCGGCGACGAGGGTACGGCGAGCCCGTACGCCCTGTCGCACCTGGACGCGCTGGAGTCCGAGGCGGTGCACATCTTCCGCGAGGTGGCGGGCGAGTTCGAGAACCCGGTGATCCTGTTCTCCGGCGGCAAGGACTCCATCGTCATGCTGCACCTGGCGCTGAAGGCGTTCGCGCCGGCCGCGATCCCGTTCTCGCTGCTGCACGTGGACACCGGGCACAACTTCCCCGAGGTGCTTGAGTACCGCGACCGTACGGTGGCCAGGCACGGGCTGCGCCTCCATGTGGCCTCCGTGCAGGACTACATCGACCGGGGTGTGCTCAAGGAGCGTCCCGACGGCACCCGCAACCCGCTGCAGACGCTGCCGCTGACGGAGAAGATCCAGAGCGAGAAGTTCGACGCGGTCTTCGGCGGCGGCCGCCGGGACGAGGAGAAGGCCCGCGCCAAGGAGCGGGTGTTCAGCTTGCGCGACGAGTTCTCCCAGTGGGACCCGCGCCGCCAGCGCCCCGAGCTGTGGAACCTGTACAACGGCCGGCACGCCCCCGGTGAGCACGTGCGGGTGTTCCCGCTGTCGAACTGGACCGAGCTGGACGTGTGGCAGTACATCGCGCGTGAGGGCATCGAGCTGCCGCAGATCTACTTCGCGCACGAGCGCGAGGTGTTCCAGCGGGGCGGCATGTGGCTGACCGCGGGTGAATGGGGCGGCCCGAAGGACGGCGAGACGGTCGAGAAGCGCCAGGTGCGCTACCGCACCGTCGGTGACATGTCCTGCACCGGTGCCGTCGACTCCGACGCCACCACGCTGGACGCCGTGATCGCCGAGATCGCCGCCTCCCGGCTCACCGAGCGGGGCGCGACCCGCGCCGACGACAAGCTGTCCGAGGCCGCGATGGAAGACCGCAAGCGCGAGGGGTACTTCTAGCCATGAGCACGACCACGACCGAGGCGCTCTCGGCCACCACGCTGCTGCGGTTCGCCACCGCCGGCTCCGTCGACGACGGCAAGTCCACGCTCGTCGGACGCCTCCTGCACGACTCCAAGTCGGTCCTCGCCGACCAGCTGGAGGCCGTGGAGCGGGCCTCCGCGAGCCGTGGCCAGGAGGGCCCGGACCTCGCGCTGCTCACCGACGGCCTGCGCGCCGAGCGGGAGCAGGGCATCACCATCGATGTCGCCTACCGCTACTTCGCCACGCCCCGGCGCCGGTTCATCCTGGCCGACACGCCCGGGCACGTGCAGTACACCCGCAACATGGTCACCGGCGCCTCCACCGCCGAGCTGACGGTGATCCTGGTGGACGCCCGCAACGGCGTCGTCGAGCAGACCCGCCGGCACGCGGCGATCGCGGCCCTGCTGCGGGTCCCGCACGTGGTCCTCGCGGTCAACAAGATGGACCTGGTCGGCTACGAGGAGTCGGTGTTCGCGGCGATCGCCGAGGAGTTCACGGCGTACGCCACCGAGCTGGGCGTGCCCGAGGTCACCGCGATCCCGATCTCGGCGCTCGCCGGTGACAACGTGGTGGAGCCGTCCGCCACCATGGACTGGTACGGCGGCCCGACCGTCCTGGAACACCTGGAGACCGTTCCCGTCAGCCACGACCTGGCGCACTGCCACGCCCGGCTGCCCGTGCAGTACGTGATCCGGCCGCAGACCGCCGAGCACCCGGACTACCGGGGCTACGCGGGCCAGATCGCGGCGGGCACCTTCCGGGTCGGCGACGAGGTCACCGTCCTGCCGTCCGGGCGGACCACGAAGATCTCCGGCATCGACCTGCTCGGCGAGCCGGTCGAGGTGGCGTGGACGACGCAGTCGGTGACGGTCCTCCTCGAGGACGACATCGACGTCTCACGCGGTGACCTGATCGTGCCGACGAAGGACGCGCCGGCCACCACCCAGGACGTGGAGGCGACCGTCTGCCACGTGGCCGACGCCCCGCTGACCGTCGGTCACCGGGTGCTGCTCAAGCACGGCACCCGCACGGTCAAGGCGATCGTGAAGGACATCCCGTCCCGGCTCACGCTCGACGACCTGTCCCTGCACCCGCACCCGGGACAGCTCGTCGCCAACGACATCGGCCGGGTGAAGATCCGTACCGCCGAGCCGCTGCCGGTCGACTCCTACGCCGACTCGCGCCGCACCGGCTCCTTCATCCTGATCGATCCCAGCGACGGCACCACGCTGACCGCGGGCATGGTGGGCGAGTCCTTCGCCTCCCCCGAGCCGGTCAAGGACGAGTCCGACGACGACGGCTGGGACTTCTGAGCATGAAGACGACCGACGTCTACTCGACGTTCGCGAAGGAGGGCGGCCGCGTCGGCAGCGGCGCCCTCGGCAGCGGGCAGGGCGGGGTGGCGCGATGTGTGCGCTGACGTACGCGCACCGCTCGCGCGCCCTGTCCCCCCACCCGGCGTCGTCCCGGACACGACGAAGACCCTTTGCCGAACTCCCGGCCACGACCTGAGAGACCGTGACCGCCGGGCCAACGAGAGGAAACCCTCCCGTGCCTGCCAACCGCTCGACGTTCCTGCGCCGCGGCATAGCCGCGCTCGCCGCCCTTCCCCTCCTCACGCTCGCCGCCTGCGGTTACGGCTCCGAGTCCAAGAACGACGACAGCGCCAAGGTCGCCGCCGGCGCCAAGAAGATCGACGGGCTCGACTCCGTCAAGATCGGGTACTTCGGCAACCTGACCCACGCCACCGCGCTGGTCGCCAACCAGAAGGGCTACTTCCAGAAGGAGCTGGGCGCCACCAAGGCGGACTACGCCACCTTCAACGCCGGCCCGTCCGAGATCGAGGCCCTCAACTCCGGCTCCATCGACATCGGCTGGATCGGCCCCTCGCCCGCGATCAACGGTTACACCAAGTCGAACGGCAAGAGCCTGAAGATCATCGGCGGTTCGGCCTCCGGCGGTGTGAAGCTGGTCGTCAACCCGAAGAAGATCTCGTCCCTCAAGGACGTCAAGGGCAAGAAGATCGCCACCCCGCAGCTGGGCAACACGCAGGACGTGGCGTTCCTCAACTGGGTGGCCGAGCAGGGCTGGAAGGTCGACGCGCAGAGCGGCAAGGGCGACGTCACGGTCGTCCGCAGTGACAACAAGGTCACCCCGGACGCCTTCAAGGCCGGGTCGATCGACGGCGCCTGGGTGCCGGAGCCGACCGCGTCGAAGCTGGTCGCCGAAGGCGGCAAGGTGCTGCTGGACGAGGCGTCGCTGTGGCCGGACAAGAAGTTCGTGATCACCAACATCATCGTGCGGCAGGCCTTCCTGAAGGAGCACCCGAAGGCGGTCGAGGCGGTGCTGAAGGCCTCGGTCGAGGCCAACAAGTGGATCAACGCCAGCCCTGAGGCGGCGAAGGCGGCGGCGAACAAGCAGCTGGGCATCGACTCCGGCAAGGAGCTGCCGGCGAAGGTCCTCGACCCGGCGTGGAAGTCCATCCGGTTCACCGACGACCCGCTGGCCTCCACCCTCAGCACCGAGGCGGCGCACGCGGTCAAGGCCGGCCTGCTGGACAAGCCGGACCTGAAGGGGATCTACGACCTGACGATCCTCAACAAGCTCCTCAAGGCCGCGGGCGAGAGCCCGGTCGACGCCGCCGGTCTCGGCACCAGCTGACGCCAGTCCCGATGAGTTCCCAGGAGGTGACGACCATGGCCACGACCCTCGCCAAGGCCGCTGAGTCGGTCGAGTACGCCGCACGCCTCGAGCACGTCTCGAAGTCCTTCGCGACACCCGGCGGGCAGCAGCTCGTCCTGGACGACATCAGCCTCGATGTCGCGCCGGGCGAGTTCGTCACCCTCCTGGGGGCCTCGGGCTGCGGCAAGTCCACCCTGCTGAACCTGGTGGCGGGCCTGGACCGGCCCACCGCCGGGTCCATCACCACGGACGGCCGCCCGGCCCTGATGTTCCAGGAGCACGCCCTGTTCCCGTGGCTGACCGCGGGCAAGAACATCGAACTCGCCCTGAAGCTCAGGGGGGTGGCCAAGTCCGAGCGGCGCGGCAAGGCCGAGGAGCTGCTCGAACTCGTCCGGCTGAAGGGCGCGTACGGCAAGCGTGTCCACGAGCTGTCGGGCGGTATGCGGCAGCGGGTGGCGCTGGCCCGCGCGCTGGCGCAGGAGAGCAATCTGCTGCTGATGGACGAGCCGTTCGCGGCGCTGGACGCCATCACCCGGGACGTGCTGCACGACGAGCTGACCCGGATCTGGTCGGAGACCGGGCTGTCCGTGCTGTTCGTGACGCACAACGTGCGCGAGGCGGTGCGGCTCGCGCAGCGTGTCGTGCTGCTCTCCTCCCGCCCGGGCCGGGTGGCCCGCCAGTGGGAGGTCGACATTCCGCAGCCGCGCCGCATCGAGGACGCGCCGGTGGCGGAACTGTCCCTGGAGATCACCGAAGTACTGCGTGGGGAGATCCGCCGCCATGGCCAGCACTGAGACGACGACCTCTCCCGAGACGGGGAGCGTGGAGGCGGGCCTCGACGCGCTGGAGACCGCGCAGCCGGGTCGTACGCCGTTTCGTAAGACCTTCGTCGACAAGGTGGTCCCGCCGATCACCGCGATCGTCGTGGTGCTGGTGGTCTGGCAGGGCCTGATCAGCCTGAAGATCGTCGACGACCCGACCAAGCTGCCCACCCCGGGCGCGGTCTGGCACGCCTTCCGCAACGACTGGCTGCAGGGCAAGCTGCTCGGCTACATCTGGACCAGCGTCTCGCGGGGTCTGCTCGGGTTCTGCTTCGCGCTGCTGATCGGCACCCCGCTGGGCCTGGTGGTGGCGCGGGTGAGGTTCGTGCGCGCGGCCATCGGGCCGATCCTGTCCGGTCTGCAGTCGCTGCCGTCGGTGGCGTGGGTGCCGCCCGCGGTGATCTGGCTGGGCCTGAACAACTCGATGATGTACGCGGTGATCCTGCTCGGTGCCGTGCCGTCCATCGCCAACGGGCTGGTGTCCGGCGTGGACCAGGTGCCGCCGCTGTTCCTGCGGGCGGGCCGCACGATGGGCGCCACGGGCCTGAAGGGCACCTGGCACGTCACCCTGCCGGCCGCCCTGCCCGGGTACGTGGCGGGCATGAAGCAGGGCTGGGCGTTCTCCTGGCGCTCCCTGATGGCCGCGGAGATCATCGCCAACTTCCCCGACCTGGGCACGGGCCTCGGCCAGCTGCTGGAGGACGCCCGCACGGCCAGCGACATGGCCATGGTGTTCGAGGCCATCCTGCTCATCCTGTTCGTCGGCATCGCCATCGACCTGCTGATCTTCAGCCCGCTGGAGCGGTGGGTGCTGCGCAGCCGCGGTCTGCTGGTGAAGGGCTGAGGCGCACCCCATGCAGGATCCGGTTCTCCTCGTCATCGCCCATGGCAGCCGCGACCCGCGGCACGCCCAGGCCGTGCACGCCCTCGTGGAGCGGGTTCGTTCGCTGCGACCGGGGCTGCGCGTGGAGACCGGATTCCTGGACTTCAACGTCCCGTCCGTGCCCGGGGTGCTGGAGAACCTCGCGGCGCAGGGGGTGCGGGACGTCGTCGCCCTGCCGCTGCTGCTGACCCGGGCCTTCCACGCCAAGGCCGACATCCCCGCCGCGCTGCGGGAGGCGCCGGCCCGGCTGCGGATCCGGCAGGCGGACGTGCTGGGCCCGTCGCCGCTGCTGCTGTCGGCGCTGGAACGGCGGCTGTACGAGGCGGGGCTGAGCCCCGCCGACAAGTCCTCGACCGGGGTCGTGCTGGCCTCGGCGGGGTCCTCCGACCCGGAGGCGATCGCAGTGATCGCCGACATCGCGCGGGAGTGGTGGCACACCGGTTGGTGCGCCGTGCGGCCTGCGTTCGCCTCCGCATCCCTTCCGCGCACCGAGGACGCCGTACGGGAACTGCGCGCCCTCGGCTGCGAGCGGGTCGCCGTCGCGCCGTACGTCCTGGCCCCCGGCTTCCTGCCGGACCGCATCGCGCGGGGCGCGGCCGGGGCGGACGTACTGGCGGACGTGCTGGGCCCCGCGCCGGAGGTGGCGCGGGTGCTGCTGGAACGCTACGACGCGGCGCGCCGGCCGGCGCTGACGGCCCTGGGCGCCTGACCGTTCCCCGGCCCTCCCCGGCTCACAGGCCGAGCGCCTGCAGGAGGTGCTGGGTGTAGGTGAGGCTGGCGGTGCCCGCGCCCGCGGTGATGGCGACGTTCTCCAGTGCGGTGCGGATCCGGCCCCGGTTGGGCGGCAGGCCGTCCTCCGCGGACAGCGCCAGCTCCGCCTGGATGACCTCACCGTTCCCGGCGATCCCCGGGTACTCGGCCCGCAGGGCCCCGGTCAGCCGGTCGGCGACGTCCATGAGGGTTTCGAGATCGGGTGTGCCGTTCCTGGGGTCGATACGGGCGAAATAGGCGGGGGTGTGCCCGAAGTCGTAGGTGCTCATGTCCTGTCCTCGCTTGTCGTCCGAAGGAGCCTTCGGGGGTGGGGGGTGGCTACGGCTTCGGCGCGGGCGACCGGGCTCTGGTTGCCGAAGATGAAGGTGCTGAGGCGGCTGACGTTACCGATGGTGCGGAGAGGGACACCGTGCGTGCGGTGCGGTGGATCAGGGTCCGGCCAGCCGCGACACCGCCGATTGGGCTGAAAATCGCCACCCGTCCGGGTGACCGGGGTTCGTTGACCGGGCCGTGGAGGGCACGGGGGACGTTCCGCCGCCGGGTTGTTCCTGCCGCCGCCGTACCGCGGAAGTGCCCGTGGTGGTACGCCCGTCACGCTCATCCGTCCCCTCACCCCTTCCGGTCGCCCCTCCGGCCGTCCGCGCGCCTCACCCTAGGGACAACGGGACGGGTTTGTCGCGGCGTTCGGCGAGCGCTGGCCCAAGGGGACGGGCGCGTGGTAAAGGGCTGCCGCCGGGGTCCGGCGCTCCCCTGCGACGTCGGACCACGGCGGCTCTTGGTCTTCTGCGCCGGCCCCGGCTCGCGTGTCACACGAGCGGCGAATCCGAGGCGCTCCAGGGACGTTTATCGGCCACCCCTCGCTCCTGCTCAGTCGAAGCGGAGGGCGCCGGTGCGGGTGCGCTTGAGTTCGAAGAGGTCGGGGTGGCGGGCCAGCACCCGGAAGCTGTCGAAGAGTTCGGCCGCCTCCTCGCCCCGCGGAATGGCCCGCAGCACCGGACCGAACCACACCGTGCCGTCGAGGTGCAGGGTCGGCGTGCCCACATAGCCGCCCGTCCCGGGCTCGACGCCGGCCTCGTGGCTGCGGCGCACCGCGTCGTCGTACGACGGGTCGTGGGCGGCGGCCGACAGGTCGGCGGGCAGGCCGAGTTCGGCCAGCGACTCGGTGACCACCCGGTCGAAGTCCTCGGTCCGGCCTTCGTGGATCCGGGTGCCGAACGCGGTGTACAGGTCGCGCAGCACCTTGTCGCCGTGCCGTTCGGCGGCGGCCGCGGCGACCCGCACCGGCCCGATCGACCGGTCCACCAGGTCCCGGTACCAGTCGGGGAGTTCGTTGCCCGTGTTGTGCAGGTACAGGCTCATCACCCGGAACCGGAGGTCGAGCGGGCGCAGGCGCTCGACCTCCAGCAGCCAGCGGGAGGTGATCCAGGCGAAGGGGCAGGCGGGGTCGAAGAAGAAGTCGACGCGGGTCGGGGCGGGCTGGGCAGCGGTGTCGCGGTAGGTCATGGCGACGACGCTAGTGCCGCATTGGTTCAGCGTCCCGACCCAATCAACTCTCGATTAAGTGGTCCATTTCCTCGGGGTAGCCACCGCTCCCGGGCCGCCGCACCGGGCCCACCACCGCGATCCGTGTCCGGCGCAGACGTTCCGGTTCCGCCACGACGCCGATCCGGCTGATCCCGGCGCCCGCGCCGAAGGCGAAGGCCGTGCTTGACCTTGCCCCTGGGGCAAGCAGGAGCGTGCGGGGCATGGACGACTTCTCTCTGCGGCAGACGCCGTACAGCGACCCGGGTGATCTCGACGTGGCGGTGCTGCCGCGAGATCCGCGCCGGCTCACCGGGCTGGTGCGCGGGCTGGTGCTGCACCGGCTGGAGGGTGAGCGCTTCGGATGGGCCATTCCCGAGGAACGGCTGCACCATGACGCCGAGTCCCGGTACGTGACGGAGATCCTGCGCATCCTGCGCGAGCGCGGCAGTGGCCCGCTGACCGGGGAACGGCCGTACGGGCAGCGGTTCGTGGGCGTCTGCCGGGACTACGCGCTGCTGCTGTGCTCGCTGCTGCGCGCCACCGGCACCCCGGCCCGCGTCCGGGGCGGGTACGCCGCCTACTTCGTCGCCGGCTTCCACGACGACCACTGGGTGACCGAGTACCAACTGCCCGACGGTTCCTGGCGGCTGGCCGACCCGCAGGTCCACGACGACCGCTACGGCGTGCCGTTCGACCCGCTGGACGTGCCCCGGGACCAGTTCGTCGTCGCCGGGCAGGCGTGGCGGGCCTGCCGGTCCGGGGAGGCGGACCCGGACTCCTTCGGCGTCTGGGGCGTACCGGAGCTGCGGGGTCTGCGGATGGTGGCCCACAGTGTCGTGCTGGACCTGGCCTGTGTGGCCGGCACCGAGACGCTCCCCTGGGACTGCTGGGGGCCATGGGATGCGGAGCGTCCTCTCGGCCCTGACGAGCTCGCGCTGCTGGACGCGGTGGCCGCCGCCGGCTCCGCCGAGGAGCAGCGCCGGCTGCACGCGGACCCGAGGCTCGCCGTACCCCGCGAGATCGTCGCGCGCACGACCTTCCTCGGCCCGCGGACCGTCACGCTCCCGGAGCCGTCAACTCGACCAGCTTGAGCACGGTGTTCCAGTTCCGGCTCGTGGCGATCAGGCCCTTGGTCCGGGGGCTGCGGGACAGCACCTCGGCGAGCCTGGAGCGGCCGAGGCCCTCGGGGGCGTACAGGTACAGGCAGCGGTCGCCGAGGCGGAACTCCTCGGGGAGGTGGGCGGCGGGGTCGATGTCCGCGAAGCGGTCCGGGCTCACCGGTACGGAGAAGTACGTGACGTGCAGCTGCTTGGGCTGCAGATCGGCGGCCGGGAACGGGCAGGCCTCGGCGACCGCCTTCAGATACGCGTGGTCGCGCACGATCACGTCGACCGGGAAACCGAACCGCTCCTCGATCGCCCGGCTCAACTCCGCCGCCAGCGACTCCTCGTCGCCGTGTCCGCTGGTGAACACGGCCTGGCCGCTCTGCAGATGGGTGCGTACGCCGGTGTGGCCGAGGCCGGTCAGCAGGGTACGGAGGTCGGCCATCGGCAGCTTCCTGCTGCCGCCGACGTTGATTCCGCGCAACAGCGCCGCGTAGGTCGTCATCCGGCCAGCGTAGAGCGGCCGTCGTGCCCCGTGGGGGTGGGCACGACGGCCGGGCCCGCGCCAGGCGGGGCTGCGCGAAACTCTCGCCGATGAGCGGGTGGTGGATCAACCTCTACACGCAGCTGTGACTTGTTCAACAAGGTTTCGTAATCACAAACCGCCGCGCCGGCGGCAGAACGGACAGCCCATGTCCGGCGGCCGGCGACCCGCGGCCTACAACCCGCGCGACAGGCTGCGGAACAGGCCGCCGAACCCCGAGACATGCCCCTGAGAAGCGCGGATAGGTGTAAGGGGCCGCGGTCCTCCCCAGTGCGGACCGGTGGGCCGCCGACTTCACCGGGCAGCACGACGAGACGCGTTTATCCGGCTCATACGGTCGTACCGGAGCAAGCGCAGAGGTGGCGGCAGGGGGTCGCCACCGCACACGAGGGGGTAGACCCGCGATGGGGAACAGGGACGTGCCGGTGCGGGGGCTGGCCGCCCGCGCCGGGGGCTGGAGCGCCCGGCACCGCTGGGCGGCCGTGGGCATCTGGGTGCTGTTCGTCGTGCTGGCCATGGGGCTGGGCTCGGCGGCGGGCCGGGTCGACGTAGACGAGAACAACCAGCTCAAGGGCGAGACGCACACCGCCGCCCAGATCATCGACGACGCGGGGATCAAGGAGCCGGCCGGCGAGACCGTCCTGATCCAGGGCAAGGACACGGGGGTCACGGCGACCGGCGCCGAGTTCCGGGCCGCCGTCGCCGACGTGGTGAAGGCCGTCGAGGGCACCGGGAAGGTCACGGCCGTGACCTCGCCGTACGACACGCACACCATCTCCCGGGACGGCCGCAGCGCGCTGGTGCAGTTCGACATGCGCGGGGACGCCAAGACGGCCGTCGACCGGGTCGAGCCGGTGCTGAACGCGGTGGCCGGGGTGCAGAAGGCGCACGGCTCGCTGCGGATCGAGGAGATCGGCGGCGCCAGCATGCAGAAGCAGTACAAGGACGCCTTCGGGGACGACTTCAAGCAGGCCGAGTACTCGGCGGTGCCGGTGGCCCTCGGCATCCTGCTGATCGCCTTCGGGGCGCTGGTGGCGGCGCTGCTGCCGGTGGCCCTCGCGATCACCGCGATCATGGCGACGATGGGTCTGATGGGCCTCGTCAGCCATCTGCAGGCGATGAGCGACACCGCCAACTCCGTGATGCTGCTGGTCGGTATGGCCGTCGGTGTCGACTACTGCCTGTTCTACCTGCGCCGTGAGCGCGAGGAACGCCAGGCCGGGAAGGACCCGGGCACCGCCCTCAGGATCGCCGCCGCCACCAGCGGCCGGGCGGTCATCGTCTCCGGGGTCACGGTGTGCGTGGCGATGGCGGGCATGCTTTTCACCGGGCTCGCCCAGTTCGAGGCGATGGGTCTGGCCTCGCTGATGGTGGTCGCGGTCGCCATGGCCGGGTCGGTGACGGTCCTGCCGGCGCTGCTGTCGCTGCTCGGTGAGCGCGTGGAGAAGGGCCGGATCCCGTTCCTGAGCCGCCGGAACCGCAACCGGAAGCGGGCCGAGGACGAGGGCAGCCGGGTCTGGACCGCCGTCCTGCGCGTGGTGCTGGCCAGGCCGCTGGTCTCCGTGGTCGTGGCGGCCGGCGCGCTGCTGGCGGTGGCCGCGCCCGCGCTCGGTATGAAGACCCAACAGCTGACCCTGGACCAGGAGTTCGGGAAGTCGCTGCCGATCGTGCAGACGTACAACCGGGTCAACGACGCCTTCCCGGGCGGCAGTGAGCCGGCCCAGGTCGTCGTCAAGGCCAAGGACATCAACGCGCCCGAGGTGCGGCAGGCGCTGGCCGACTTCAAGCAGGAGGCGGTCTCCTCGGGTGCCTCCCGCGGCCCGGTCGACATCCGGCTGCACGCGGCACAGAACGTCGCCCTGGTCTCCGTGCCGCTGGTCGGCGGCTCCGACATGGACCGGGCGGTCAAGAGCCTGGACAAGCTGCGCGACGAGGTGCGGCCCGCCACGCTCGGCAAGGTGTCCGGCGTGCAGGCGCCGATCACCGGACAGGTGGCCGGCAACCACGACTTCAACGACCAGCTGCTCGGTTCCGTCGTCCCGGTCTTCGCGTTCGTGATCGTCTTCGCCTTCCTGCTGATGCTGCTGTCGTTCCGCTCGCTGACCGTGGCGATCACCTCGATCGTGCTCAACCTGCTGTCGGTGGGCGCCGCGTACGGCATCCTCGTCGCGGTCTTCCAGCACGGCTGGGGTGCCTCGCTGGTGGGCGCGGAGGGGGTCGGCGCGATCGTGACCTGGCTGCCGCTGTTCCTGTTCGTGATCCTGTTCGGGCTGTCGATGGACTACCACGTGTTCGTGGTGTCCCGGATCCGTGAGGCCCGCATGAACGGCCGTACGACGAAGGACGCGATCCGGCACGGCGTGGTCACCACGGCCGGTGTCGTCACCAGCGCCGCGGTCATCATGGTCGCCGTGTTCGCGATCTTCGGCACGCTGTCGATGCAGTCCATGAAGCAGATGGGCGTGGGCCTGGCCGCGGCGGTCCTCATCGACGCGACGGTCATCCGCGGTGTGCTGCTGCCGGCCGTGATGGCCCTGCTCGGCGAGCGCAACTGGTACCTGCCGACGTGGCTGCGCCGCCTTCCCGACCTCACCCATGACGAGGCCCCGCTGGCGGCCGCGGTGCGGCCGGGGCGCGAGGAGAGTGAGCGCCTGCCGGTCTGAGCGGGTCCGCGTCGGTGCCCACGCGGCGGAGTGGTGGGGAGCGTGCGCGAGTGCGGGGGCGTGCGGGCTGGTCGGCACACGCGGCGGAGCCGCATGGCGACCCAGCCCCGCGCCCCTTCGGGGCGCTGCCGTACCGCCCTGCACGCCCGCACCGCCCGGCAGTTCGGCCTCGACCAGGTCCGCCCGCCGTGTGCCTCCCTCCTTCGCCGTCTCCGCCCGATGTCCTTCAGGCGGCGCGCCGCCTCCGGGTCGTCCGCCAGGGCGGGCCTGGTCCCCACCGCCATGGGACCGCGCACACGGCCCGACCTGTGGGAATGCGAGACTGGCCGGACAGACGGCACGGGACGGCAGCGGGGCGCGGAGGCACGATGGACGAGGCACGGGCACGGGACGTACTGGCCACGGCGGGAGTGCTGCCGGGCCGGGCCCGCGACGCGGCTCTCCTCGCCCTCGGCGAGAACGCGGTGTTCGCCGCCGGTGACCTGGTGGTGAAGGTCGGCCGCGACGCCGAGCTGCTGCAGCGGGCCCGGCACGAGCTGGACGTCGCCGGCTGGCTGGCCGAGGCGGGCGTGCCGGCGGTACGGGCGGCGGAGCCGGAACCGCGGCTGGTCGAGGGCCACCCGGTGACCGTGTGGCACCGGCTGCCCGATCCGGTACGCCCCGCCGAGCCGCGGGATCTCGCGCGGCTGCTGCGGATGGTGCACGCACTTCCCTCTCCTCCCTTCGCCTTGCCGCCCCGCGACCTGCTGGGCGGGGTGGAGCGCTGGCTGCGGCTCGCGGGCGATGCGATCGACCCCGGGGACGCGGCCTACCTCCGCGCGCGCCGGGACGGGTTCGCGGCGGCCGCGGCCGCGCTGACGCCCCGTCTGACGCCGGGCCCGATCCACGGCGACGCGCTGCCCCGCAATGTGCACATCGGTCCTGACGGGCCGGTCCTGGTCGACCTGGAGACCTTCTCCGCCGACCTGCGTGAGCACGACCTGGTGGTCATGGCCCTCGCCCGCGACCGGTACGGGCTGCCCGCCGAGGCGTACGACTCCTTCACCGAGGCGTACGGGTGGGACGTGCGGGAGTGGGAGGGCTGTGCGGTGCTGCGGGGCGCCCGGGAGACGGCCGGCTGCGCCTGGGTGGCCCAGCACGCGCCGGGCAACCCGAAGGCCTTGGCCGAGTTCCGGCGCAGGGTCGCGTCGCTGCGGGACGGGGACGAGACCGTCCGTTGGCACGCGTTCTGACCGTGCTCCGGTGTTCTCCGGATGCCCGGCGCCGGAGCTGAGCCCGGCGAGCCGCACGGCCCGGCTACACCGGCTGGCTCTCCGTCAGCTCCCGCAGTGGCCATGCCCCGTCCACCACCGCTTCCGCGTCCCCCTTGCGGCGCAGGAACGCCTGGAAGTCCGCCGCCCACTGCGCGTACCACTCGATCTGGCGTCGGTGGAGGTCGGCCGGGCTCAGGGACGCGATCTTGGGGTGGCGGTCGGCTATCGCGGAGGCGAGGCGCGCCGCGGCGAGGGCGTCGGCCGGGGCGGTGTGGGCCGCGTCGAGGGGTATGCCGTACTCGGCGCAGACCGCTTCCAGGTTCCGTTTGCCGCGGCGGTAGCGGTCGACCCAGCGGTCGATGGTGTAGGGGTCGATGACCGGGGCCGGGGCGGCACCGCCGAGGCGGTCGGCGAGGGACGGCAGGGCGTGGCGGCGCAGTTCGGCGGAGAGCAGGGTGAGGTCGAAGGCCGCGTTGTAGGCGACGAGCGGGACGCCCGACTTCCAGTACTCCACCAGGACGTCGGCGATGGCGTCGGCCACCCGGTCGGCCGGGTGGCCCTCGGCCGCCGCCCGTTCGTTGCTGATGCCGTGCACCGCCACCGCGTCGGCCGGGATCTCCACGCCCGGATCGGCCAGCCACTCCCTGCGTCCCCCGGGCTCACCGGCCCTGACCTCGATCACCGCGCCGGTGACGATGCGCGCCTCGCGCGGATCCGTCCCGGTCGTCTCCAGGTCGAAGCCGATCAGCAGCTCCCGGTGCCAGCCCATGGGCGGCCCCCCTTCTTGGTGGTGCTTTCCCCCAGTGGCCTCCACCATCGCACGCGGCACTGACAACCAGAGGATCGCGTTCCGCTTGCCGTCATGAACCGTTCAGGACACGGGGCGCGAATCCGCCCAAGCCAGCTCGAACTCCTCGCGGTACGTGGGGAAGAGTCCCGCTTCACCCACTTCATCCGACTTGACCAGCTTGCTGCCGTTGCGCAGCACCAGGACCGGCGACTCCATCCCGCGTGCCCCGCGCAGATAGGACTGCACCACGGCGATGCCGTCGGCGCCGTCGCCGTCCACCAGGTAGGCGGTGAAACGCGGTGTCTCGTCGTAGACCTGGATCTCGAAGGCGCCCGGGTCGCGCAGCCGGGAGCGGACCCGGCGCATGTGCAGGATGTTCATCTCGACGGACCGGCTCAGTTCGCCCCGTTTCATCCCGAGTTCGCGCTCCCGGCGCTTGACCGAGCTGGAGGCCGGGTTGAGGAAGAGCAGCCGTACCCGGCAGCCGGTCTCGGCGAGCCGGACCAGACGGCGGCCGGAGAAGTTCTGCACCAGCAGGTTGAGGCCGATGCCGATGGCGTCGAGGCGGCGCGCGCCGCCGAAGAGGTCCTCGGCGGGGAACTGGCGCATCAGCCGCACCCGGTCGGGGTGGACGGCGACGACGTCGGCGTACCGGTCACCGACCAGGTCCTCGACCGCGTCCACGGGCAGGCGGCGCGCGGAGGGCACGTCACCGGCCGCGCCGAGCGTCTCCAGCAGCCGGGCCGAGGCGCGTTCGGCCTGGCTCAGCACGGCCTCGGACAGCGCCCGGTTGCGGGAGACGACGTTGCGGGTCACCTCCAGCTCGTCGAGGGCGAGTTCGAGGTCGCGGCGCTCGTCGAAGTACGGCTCGAAGCAGGGCCAGTGCTGCACCATCAGCTCACGCAGCTGGGGCAGGGTGAGGAAGCTGAGCACGTTGTCGTCGGCCGGGTCGAGCAGGTAGCCCTTGCGGCGGCTGACCTCACGGACGGCGACCGCACGCTGCACCCACTCCTGCCCGGCCGGACCGGCCGCGGCGACCACCCACTCGTCCCCGTGGACGGGTTCGTAGATCGGGCGCAGGACAGCGGCCACGACCGCGCGCAGCCGCTGCTCGACGAGGTTCAGCCAGATGTAGGCCCGGCCGGCCCGCTGGGCGCGGGTGCGCACCTCGCGCCAGGCGTCGGCGTCCCAGTCCAGCTCCGGCCCGATGGACCCCGCGTCCATCGGCCGGGCCAGGGACACCGCGCCGGGCGGGACGTCAGCGGAGTTCCCCTCGTGACCCTCGTCACCAGGGGGCAGCTCCAGGCCTCCCGAGCCCACCCGCGCACCGCCTTCCGGTCCCCCGGACCTTTCCCGTCTCAACGATCAAGGAAGGGTACTCCGCGAGGGGTGGGCGGTGCAGCCGGATGGACAGGTCGGTTTCTCAACTGTTTTCCTCAACTACGCGACTCCCAATGGCCGTTCTGCCATGCCAGGTCACGCGGAGTGAGCGGATTCATAGCGGTCACGTCCCGGGGGACGATGGCGAAGCCCTGCCAGTGCACCGGCATCGGCTGCTGGTCCTCGTCCCGCGCGATGTGGTGGAAACCGACGTTCATCCAGATCACCGGGTGGGTCAGGGTCTGTCCGCCCACCCATCGGTCGACGGACGAGGGGTGCCCGCGGTCGCACGCCGGGTTGTCGCTGGCGAACAGTTCGCACGGGTTGTACTCGGTGACATAGAGGTCGTGCCTGGTGAAGTCGCGGCCGAGGTACTTGGTGGTGGGGCCGGGGACCACCTCGTACGAACGTGCGTGTCCGTCCTTGTTCCTGCCGGTCGCGCTGACCACCCGCCACCAGCGGTAGTCCTTCAGGTCACCCGCCGTCTCCTTGGTGACCCCGGTGCGGGTGGTCTTCGTGGTCGGCCCCTGCTGTCCGCCGGTGCGCGGGCTGACGGCGGAGTCGTACTGTTCGACCTTCGTCCTCGACGAGCCGTCGAGACCGAAGTCCAGCCGCCAGAAGACGTTGTGGCTGTGGCTGGTGGCATGGGCCTTGGCGCCCTTGCCGACGGGCCAGCCGCGTCCGTCACCGGCGTCGTAGTCCTCCCAGGACAGGCTGCCGGTCGCGCCGACGTTCATGGCGATCATGCCGTCGTCCTGGAAGCGCCACTCGGTGATGTACTCGTACCAGCCGACCTGGTTGACGGTGTAGACGAGGAAGTCCTTGCCCTGGGCCTGGTAGACCTTGCCCGTGCCGCGGTCGTCGTGCATGCGGTAGGCGTGGCCGCGGGCGCGGGTGGTCGTGCACAGGCCGCCCACGTCCGGGTGCCGCGGGTCCACGGCGTCCGGCACCTTGACGGTCCGGATGGTGCCGCCGGGGCATTCGGCGGGTGAGAGGTTCATCAGCGACCGGGCGTAGTCCTGGCCGGTCAGGTCGCTGTACTCGTTCTTGCCGTCGTCGTAGGGGACGTGGATCTGGGCGAGTCTGGCGCTGTTGAGGACCTTGATCGGCTTCGGTTCGTCCCTGGGCTGGTAGCTGATGTCCTCCAGGACGAGACCGGCCTTGCTGTCGTAGTGCCAGCACATGCGCCAGGTCGTGCCGGTGGAGAGCTTCTGTTCGATGCGGTAGGCGGCACTGCAGTCGGCGGCGGGCGCGGCGGCGGCCGTCACCAGGCGGGCGGCGGCCGTCACCGGGCGAGCGGCGGCCGGTCCCGCGGCGGTCGTCGCGCCGGCGGCCAGCGCGGCCACGGTCAGGCCGGCGGCCGCCGTCCTGCGGGCACGGCGGATTCCGTACTCGGGCATGACGAAAGGGCTCCCTTGGCGGAGGCGAAGATCTGAGGAAACGTTTGTTCAGCGGCGGTCGAGAGCGGCGGCCTTGCGCGCACTCAGGTCGATCACCAGGGACCTGGTGTCGATCCAGGGCCCGTTCCTGACCTTGGTGAACAGCCGGACGCACCGGTGCACGCCGCACTGGTCGAGGACCGCCGGCTGGGCGCCCGGAGCGGCCCGGTAGACGCCGCCGCTCAGCAGCAGCTGGTCCGGGGAGGTGAGCTCCTTGCCGGTGGCGTCCTTGTAGTCCGCCTTCAGGCCCGCACCGAGCGGGGAGGCGATCAGGAGCCGGGCGGCCTCGGTGTTCTCGTCCCGGCTCGGCGGCGGCTGGACGCCGCGCTGGGCACCGGTCCGCTCGGCCCTGCCCGTGTCCAGGTCGACGGTGGTGGTGACGAGGGTGTCGGTCCGGTAGTCGTAGAAGGCGAGGTCGGCCCGGCGCGGTGCGGCCGGACCGTCCGCCTCGCCGGGCCCGGGTTCGGCGAGGTCGACGCTCAGGCGCTGCGGTCCGCGGCCGCCGTCGACGTTCTCGCCCGTGGTCAGCGGCTGCCGGCTCAGGGCGATCCGCTCGGCCCGCCGTATCTCGTCGTCGGTGAGCGGATCCCGGCCGGTGCCCCTGCCGCGTTCGGCCGGCGCGCGTTCGACGACACCGGGCCGGACCGCGTCCGCGTCCTGCCCGGCGCGCGTACCGCCGCTCGCGCCGGCCGAGGTGTCCGCCCCGGCCGTGCCCGGCAGGGTGATCGCGGCCATCGCGGCGGTCCCCACCGCCGCGACGGCCGCCGCGGCCACTAACTTCCCCAGATGGCGGTGCACTGTCTCACGCACATTTCCCCCTGCTCCCCGTGGTTCACGGGAGTACGTGTTGCCCCACTGGTTCGGCACACGGCTGGTACGAGAGCCGCCGTGTGCGCTGGTCGGTGGGTAAGAGGGACGCAAGACACGTGAGGTTCCGTCAATTCGGGGCGACTCGGGGCCCAACGCGGCCCCGGGGCGGCGGCACACCTGGGAGAGTCGTAGCCATGCAGGTCTGGCCTGGAGAGGCGTATCCGCTCGGCGCCACCTATGACGGCGCCGGAACCAACTTCGCGGTCTTCACGGAGGTCGCGGACCGAGTAGAGCTGTGTCTGCTGCACGACGACGGCTCGGAGACAGCGGTGGAACTCCGCGAGAGCGACGCGTTCGTACGGCACGCGTACGTGCCGGGCGTGATGCCGGGACAGCGCTACGGGTTCCGGGTGCACGGCCCGTACGACCCCGGGCGCGGGCTGCGCTGCAACTCCGCGAAGCTGCTGCTCGACCCGTACGCGAAGGCGGTCAGCGGCTCGGTGCGGTGGGGCGAGGAGGTGTACGGCTACCACTTCGGCGCCCCGGACAGCCGCAACGACCTGGACTCGGCCCCGCACACCATGGCCTCGGTGGTGATCAACCCGTACTTCGACTGGGGCGACGACCGGCCGCCGCGCACCGAGTACCACCACACCGTGATCTACGAGGCGCACGTCAAGGGCCTCACCATGCGCCATCCGGGGCTCCCGGAGGAGCTGCGCGGCACCTACGCGGCGCTCGCGCATCCGGCGCTGATCGAACACCTGACCAAGCTCGGGGTGACCGCCCTGGAGCTGATGCCGGTCCACCAGTTCGTGCACGACCACCGGCTGGTCGACATGGGCCTGAACAACTACTGGGGCTACAACACCATCGGTTTCTTCGCCCCGCACAACGCCTACGCCTCCTGGGGCGACCGCGGCCAGCAGGTGCTGGAGTTCAAGTCGGCGGTCCGGGCGCTGCACGAGGCCGGCATCGAGGTCATCCTGGACGTGGTCTACAACCACACGGCCGAGGGCAACCATCTGGGCCCCACGCTGTCCTTCAAGGGCATCGACAACCGGCAGTACTACCGCCTCACCGACGACCCCCGCTACTACATGGACACCACCGGCACCGGGAACTCGCTGCTCATGCGGTCCCCGCACGTGCTCCAGCTGATCATGGACTCGCTGCGGTACTGGGTCACCGAGATGCACGTCGACGGCTTCCGCTTCGACCTCGCGGCGACCCTGGCCCGGCAGTTCCACGAGGTGGACCGGCTGTCGTCGTTCTTCGACCTGGTGCAGCAGGACCCGGTGGTCTCCCAGGTGAAGCTGATCGCCGAGCCCTGGGACGTGGGCGAGGGCGGCTACCAGGTGGGCAACTTCCCGCCGCTGTGGACCGAGTGGAACGGCAAGTACCGGGACACGGTACGGGACCTGTGGCGGGGCGAGCCGCGGGCGCTCGCGGAGTTCGCCTCCCGGCTGACCGGCTCCTCCGACCTGTACCAGGACGACGGCCGCCGCCCGCTGGCCTCGATCAACTTCGTCACCTGCCACGACGGCTTCACCCTGCACGACCTCGTCTCGTACAACGACAAGCACAACGCGGCCAACGGCGAGGACAACCGGGACGGCGAGAGCCACAACCGGTCCTGGAACTGCGGCGCGGAGGGCGAGACCGACGACCCGGACGTGCTCGCGCTGCGCACCCGGCAGATGCGGAACTTCATCGCCACGCTGATGCTGTCCCAGGGCGTGCCGATGATCAGCCACGGCGACGAGTTCGCCCGCACCCAGCGCGGCAACAACAACGCCTACTGCCAGGACAACGAGCTGTCGTGGCTGCACTGGCCGGAGTCCCTGGAGAGCGAGCTGCTGCAGTTCACGCGCGCGATGGTGTGGCTGCGCCGGGACCACCCGGTGCTGCGCCGGCGCCGTTTCTTCCACGGCCGTCCGGTGGAGGGCACCCACGACGAGCTGTCCGACATCGCCTGGTTCACCCCGGAGGGCAAGGAGATGACCCAGCGGGACTGGGACTCGGCGCGGGCGTCCGCGCTGACGGTGTTCCTGAACGGCAACGCGATCTCCGAGCCCGGCGCGCGCGGGGAGCGCATCACGGACGACTCGTTCCTGCTGATGTTCAACGCCTCCCCCGGGCCACTGGACTTCCTGGTGCCGGTCAACCACGGCCGGCAGTGGCAGGTGGTCGTCGACACCGCCCGTCCGGACGGGGTGCCGCCGGGATCCGGGACGAAGGTCGGGGCGGGCGACCGGATCACCCTGGCCGACCGCAGCCTGACGGTGCTGCAGCGGCCGACGTGACCGGGCGTGGTCCGTTCAGGCGCCGATGACAGGAAAGACGGCGGGCTGGGTACGTAGGTTTCCATGACTTCTGCGCGCCCCGGACCGGAGGTGCCCACGGCCACCTACCGGCTGCAGCTCCAGCCCGCGTTCCCGTTCGCCGCCGCCGCGGCGGCCGTACCGTATCTGGCCTCGCTCGGCGTCTCGCACCTGCACCTGTCCCCGGTCCTCGAGGCCGTGCCGGGCTCCCCGCACGGCTACGACGTGGTGGACCACGCGCGCGTGCGCGAGGAACTGGGCGGCGAGGAGGGCCTGCGCTCGCTGGCGCGGACCGCGCGGGAGCACGGTCTGGGCCTGGTGGCGGACCTCGTGCCGAACCACATGGCCATGGCCCCCCGGTACAACCACGCCCTGTGGGAGGTGCTGCGCGAGGGTCCCGGCTCGCCGTACGCGCGCTGGTTCGACATCGACTGGGAGGCACAGGGCGGCCGGGTGCTGCTGCCGGTGCTGGGCGGTCCGGTCGGCTCGCAGCTGGAGCACCTCGTGGTCGACGGCGACGTGCTGCGCTACCACGAGCACGCCTTCCCGCTCCGCGCCGGCACGCAGGACCTGCCGCTGCCCCGGCTGCTGGACGCCCAGTGGTACCGCCCGGTGTGGTGGCGGCTGGCCCGCACCGAGCTGAACTACCGGCGGTTCTTCAGCATCTCGGAGCTGATCGGGCTGCGCGTGGAGGATCCGGAGGTGTTCGACGCCACCCACGCCAAGATCCTCCAGCTGCTGCGCGAGGGAGTGATCGACGGGTTGCGCGTCGACCACCCCGACGGGCTCGCCGATCCCGACGCCTACCTGGCGCGGCTGCACGAGGCGACCGGCGGGTGCTGGACGGTGGTGGAGAAGATCCTCGCCGACGGCGAGCTGCTGCCGGCGTCCTGGCCGGTCGCCGGCACCACCGGCTACGACGCCCTGCGCCAGGTGGACGGCCTGTTCACCGACCAGACGGGGGCGTACGAACTGCTGGGCCGCTACCGGGCGTTCGCGGCCCCGCAGACGGACCGGGGCGGCAACTGGGACGCGACGGTACGGCGGGCCGCCTACAAGGTGCTCACGCACGAGCTGGCCGCCGAGACCGACCGGCTCACCCGGGTGGCCACCCGGCTGTGCGCCGCCTCGCCCGACCTGGACCTGCGCGACCGGGCGCCCTGGGCGCTGCGCACGGCCGTGGAGGAGCTGCTGGTGCGGATGCGGGTGTACCGGCCGTACGCCTCCGGTGACGCGGCCGCCGTCGTCACCGAGGAGGCCGCCGAGGAGGCCCGGCTCGCCTTCGTGGTGCCCGAGGAGGCGGAGGCCGTCGGCATCGTGCGGCGGCTGCTGGTGGAGCCGCCCGGTGACCCGTCGGCGCCGGACCACGCCGACCGGGTGGAGTTCCGCACCCGGTATGCGCAGACCGCCTCCGCGCTGCGCGCCAAGTCGGTGGAGGACACGGCGTTCTACCGCTATGTGCCGCTGCTGTCGGCGACCGAGGTGGGCGGCGATCCGGGCCGGCCGGGCGTGTCGCCGGAGGACTTCCACGCGTACTGCGCGCGCGTGCAGCGCGACTGGCCGGCCACCGGCACGGTGGTCTCCACGCACGACACCAAGCGCAGCGCCGACGTGCGGGCCGCGCTGGCCGTGCTCGCCGAGTGCCCGGACCGGTGGGCGGAGCTGCTGGCGGAGGTGAACCGGCCGGAGGAGGGCGTGGGCGTGCCGGACGGGCAGCTGGCGTGGGCGGCCTGGCAGACGGTGTTCGGGCTGGGGCCGGCCGAGGAGGAGCGGGTGCAACAGGCGCTGCTGAAGCATGTGCGCGAGGCGGGCATGTACACCAGCTGGACGGAGCAGGAGCCGCCGTACGAGGAGGCGGTGGCCGCGTTCGTCGCCGCGGGGCCGTGCGGGCCGCCCGGTGAGCGCGTGGCCGCCTTCCGCAAGGCGCTGGAGCCGCACATCCGGGCCAATGTGCTCGGCACCGCCCTGGTCCATCTGACGATGCCGGGGGTGCCGGACGTGTACCAGGGCACGGAGGGCGAGTACCGGGCGCTGGTGGACCCGGACAACCGGCGTCCGGTGCCGTTCCCGCCCGAGACGCCCGGCGAGAAGGACGCGCTGACGACGGCGGCGCTGCGGCTGCGCGCCCGCCGTCCCGGCGCCTTCGGCCCGGCCGCGTCGTACGAGCCGCTGACCGCCGAGGGGCCGGCGGCCGGGCACTGTGTGGCGTTCGCGCGCTCCGGTGAGGTGGTGACGGCGGTGACCCGGCTGTCGCTGCGGCTCGCGGAGGCGGGCGGCTGGCGCGACACCCGGCTGGCGCTTCCGCCGGGGCGGTGGGCGGACGTGCTCACCGACGGGCGGGAGTTCACGGGCCACGCGCGCGTGGCGGACCTCTTCGGACGGCTGCCGGTCGCCCTGCTGGAGCGGGTCGCGGAGGACTGAGCCAGGACCGAGCCGGCTCAGGCGGTGGGCGCGGTGGACAGCCGTCAGTGCTCGTACGGCCGTTCCGGCGGGGCTCCCAGATCGGCCCAGGCGGCGCGCAGGAGGTCCACGAAGGCCTCGGCGGCTCCCGTGAGCGGCACGCGCGCGTAGACGGCCATGGAGCGCTTCCAGGCCGGGTCGGGAGTGAGGATCACGCAGTCCTCGCCGACGGCGCCGCGTACGAGGTGGGCCGAGGACGCGCACACGCCGACGCCGGCGGCGGCCATCCGCACGGCCGTCGAGGTGTGCTCGGTCCACACGGCGGTCCGCGGGCTGAACCCGGCCCGGCCGCAGGCCCAGTCGAGGAAGCGCTCACCGTGCACGACGGGTTCCATGGCACAGCGGATCCAGGGCCGGTCGGCCAGCTCCGGCAGCGTCACCGTCGTACGGCCCGCCAGCCGGTCGTCGAACGGGACCACCAGGACGACTTCCTCCTCGCCGACCGGTACGACGGTGCCGGGCCGGCCGGCGGGTTCCGGGCCGAAGGCGAGGTCGGCGGTGCCGCGCTGGACGGCCTCCTCCAGTGCCTCGGCGGTGGCGTACTCGTGCAGGCGCAGCAGGACCCGGGGGTGGGCCCCGCGCCAGCGGGCGAAGACATCGGGCAGGACGCCGACGGCGAGGGAGTGCAGGGTCGCGACGTGCAGTTCGCCGCCCTCGGCGCCGGCCGTGGCGCGGGCCGCACGGCGGGCCTGCGCGGCGCTGCGGACGGCGAGTTCGGCGTGCGGCAGGAAGGCCCGGCCCATCGGGGTGAGGCGCACACCGCGGGCCATGCGCTCCAGCAGGGCGCCGCCGACCGACTTCTCCAGGGCCTTGATCTGGTGCGAGAGCGCGGGCTGGGTGACGTGCAGGGCGTCCGCCGCGCGGGTGAAGGACGCCTCGTGGACGACCGCCACGAAGTACTCCATCTGCCGCAGGCTCAACTCCGCGCCCCCCTACGAGTCACCGGCGCCGGCTCATAAGCATCCTGCATGGCTCCTACAAGAACATTGCCTTGGACTCATGGCAAGAGGTGGGCGGAGGGTGGATGCCATGACCATCAACACATCGGATGTCATCGTCATCGGCGGCGGCACCGGCGGTTACAGCACCGCTCTGCGCGCCGCCGCCCTCGGTCTCGACGTCGTCCTCGTCGAACGCGACAAGGTCGGCGGCACCTGTCTGCACCGGGGCTGCATCCCGAGCAAGGCCATGCTGCACGCCGCCGAACTGGTCGACGGCATCGCCGAGGCACGCGAGCGGTGGGGCGTGAAGGCCACGCTGGACTCGGTCGACTGGGCGGCGCTGGTGGCCACGCGGGACGACATCGTGGCGCGCAACCACAAGGGGGTCGAGGCGCATCTGGCGCACGCCGGAGTGCGGGTGGTGCGGGGCAGCGCACGCCTGACGGGGGCACGCACGGTGCGCGTGGAGGGTGTGACAACGGATTCCGCGCTCGGCGTGCGCGACCTCACCGCGCGCCGGGGGATCGTGCTCGCCACCGGCTCACGCCCGCGCACGCTCCCGGGGCTGGAGCCGGACGGGCGGCGCGTGGTCACCAGCGACGACGCGTTGTTCGCGCCGGGGCTGCCGGCGTCCGTCCTGGTGCTGGGCGGCGGCGCGATCGGCGTCGAGTACGCCTCCTTCCACCGGTCCATGGGCGCGGAGGTCACCCTGGTCGAGGCCGCGGACCGGATTGTTCCGCTGGAGGACGCCGAGGTGAGCAGGCATCTGACGCGCGGGCTGAAGAAGCGCGGCATCGACGTGCAGGCGAGCGCGCGGCTGCTGGACGCGGAGGTCCTGGAGAACGGCGTACGCGCGCGTGTGCGCACCGCGCGGGGCGAGACGCGCACGGTGGAGGCGGAGCGGCTGCTGGTCGCCGTCGGCCGGGCGCCGGTCACCGAGGGCCTGGACCTGGCCGCGGCCGGCCTGACGACGGACGGGCGGGGGTTCGTCGTACCGGCCGACTGGAACCGGCTGGGGACCGCCGTGCCGGGCATCCATGTCGTCGGCGACCTGCTGCCGCCACCCTCCCTGGGCCTCGCCCACGCCTCGTTCGCGGAGGGCCTGCTGGTCGCCGAGACCCTGGCCGGGCTGCGGCCGGCCCCGGTCGACTACGCGGCCGTGCCCCGGGTGACGTACTCCTCGCCGCAGACCGCCGCGGTGGGGCTGAGCGAGACGGAGGCACGCGCGCGCGGGCGCGAGGTCGAGGTGAACACCATGCCGCTGACCGCCGTGGCCAAGGGCATGGTGCACGGCCGGGGCGGCATGGTGAAGGTCGTCGCCGAGGCCGGCGGCGGGCAGGTGCTCGGCGTGCACCTGGTCGGCCCGCACGTGTCGGAGATGATCGCCGAGAGCCAGCTGATCGTCGGCTGGGACGCCGAGCCCGCGGACGTGGCCCGGCATGTGCACGCGCACCCGACGCTGTCGGAGGCGGTCGGCGAGGTGTTCCTGACCCTCGCGGGACGCGGCCTGCACCAGCAGTGAACCCGCGGCACGCACCGCGCCCGCCGCACCCCCGCGCTTCCGTCCGGGCGCCCCCGGTAGCCTCCCCCGCCGCATGCTTGACAGTTCACCCGTCGCGTGCGGGACTTGGAGGGCGAAGCCGGGCGGAACAAGTCGGGGGTGAGTCTTCTGCCGGAGCTGCGCTACCCCAGCGTTCCCGAACTGATCGCCTCCGCACAGGCGTTGGCCGCTCAGGAACCCGGGCTGTGCTCGCTCAGGCAGGTGGGCGTCTCACGCGCGGGCAGACCCCTGCACCTGCTGTCGGTGGGGCACGCCCGGCGGGCGGTGCTGGTGGTCGCCGGCGCCCACGCCAACGAGCCGACCGGGGGCTCCACCCTGCGGGTGCTGGCCGAACGCGTACTGGCCGAGCGGGAGTTGCGGGCGGACACCTCCTGGCACTTCCTGCTGTGCGCGGATCCGGACGGGGCGAGCCTGCATGTGACGCCGGCGCCGCGCAGCCTGCTCGACTACCACCTCGGCTTCTACCGGCCGACGGGCGCCGAGCAGCCGGAGTGGTCGCCGTCCGTGCTCCCGCCGGACCGGCTGCCGCCCGAGACCCGCGCGCTGACCGGAGTGATCGACGAGCTGCGGCCCTACCTCCAGGTGACCCTGCACGGCACCGACCTGGGCGGCAGCTGGGTGCAGCTGACCAGGGACGTGCCCGGGCTCGCGGAGCCGTTCGCCAAGTCCGCGGCGCAGCTGCACATCCCGGTGGAGGCGGGCGCCTCGGACGCCGCCGGCTGGCCGGCCTCCGGCCCCGGGGTGCACGTCATGCCCGGCCCGGAGACCGGCGCCGCCTACCCGAGCATGCCGGACGACGCCCGGCACAGCACCTGGTACCACGCGCACCGCTACGGCGGTCTGACGGCCGTGGTGGAGGTGCCGATGTGGGCGAGCGACCTGGTGGACGATCCGGCACCGCACCCGGCGCCGGCGGCGGCGATGCGGCGCCTGGCACAGCGGCTGCTGCGGGACTCGCTGGAGGTGGAGCGGATCCTCGCCGAGGCGCTGCCCCGCCTCGACGGCGTGGACGGTCCGCTGCTGCGGGCGGCGCGCTGGGCGCTGGAGCTGATCCCGGGCCTGGCCGAGGACTGGGTCCACACCCCGCCCGCCGCCACGACGATGGCGTACGTCGGCAGCGTGGACGCCTTCGGGCGGCGGCTGCCGCTGCGTGCGGCGGCGATGCTGCTGCGGGTGCTGCGGGAGACGGACGACCGGGCGGCGCCGCGGCTGGAGCAGCTCGTCGCCGACTGGTGCGATGCCTTCGCGGCGCGGTTCCGGGCCCGCTGGGTGCCGTTGGAGCACCAGGTGGAGCACCAGTCCCGGACGGTGCTGGTGGCGGCTCAGCAGGCCCGGGAGCGGGCGGTGTGAGGCCCGCACGCCGCCCGCGCCGGCTCTCCCGGGAAGCGCCGGGCTCAGTGGTCCACGGCGAACACCGCTCCCGTCCGCGCCTCCATGGCGCACTTGCTGGAGTAGGTCTCCTGGTAGTCGACCGGCTGCCCGTTCCACTGCCCGTGCGCGTGGACGGTCACGGGGGCGTAGATCATCGGGCAGAAGACCTTCTTCTGCGGGATGCGCGAGATGTCGCCGCCCGCCCTGGTGAGCTCGTCGCAGGCCTCGGCCGCGCGCGCGTACCCCAGGGGCAGCGGGTCGCACATCAGCAGCGTGCCGTGCTTGTCACCGGCCTGGGCGTTCTCGCCGCGGATGACGGTCACATAGAGCCAGTTGTCGGTGAGCGGAAACGTGGATCGCGCGGCGCGGGGTGCCGCCTGGGCCGGGGCCGCGGCGAGGAGACCGGCACAGGCCAGCAGGGCGCCGGCGGCCGTGGTCAGTCGGGTGAGGTACGTCATGCCCGATGCATCGGCACGCGCGGCCGCGTTCCACAGCCCGGATCACCCGATCGGGAGGCACGCGCGCGTGCGGGAGCGCCGGTACGGACACACCCGGCCGGTGCCCCTCAGGCCGCGGCGAGCCGGAACGCCATCCTGCCGAAGGCGACCTGGTCGCCCTCGCGGACCACGACCGAGCCGGTGACCCGGCGGCCGTTGACGGTGGTGCCGTTGGTGGAGCCGAGGTCCCTGAGGAACCACATGCCGCCCTGGCGGCTGAGCTCGGCGTGCACCCGGGAGACGGTCTCGTGGTTCAGGCGCAGCCCGTTGGCCGGGTCGCGGCCGATGCGCAGGGGGTGGGTGTGCGCCGGGTGCGGCAGCAGCAGCTTGGGCAGCCGCTCGGCCTGCCAGGCCCGGCGCAGCCGTACGGTGAACCCGGAGACGGCCTCGACGGTGCCGAAAACCGCGCGGGAGAAGCGGTTCTCCCGGGGCAGGTCGGCGACGAGGGCGGCCAGTTCGTCGGCGCGGCGGGCGGCCAGCGCCAGTTCCATGCGGCGCACGAACGTGTCGTGCGAGAGCCGGCCCATGGCGACGCCGTCACGCAGCACCTGCAGCGCCTTGTCGCGCTCCGCGTCGGACAGCCGCGCGGGGTACGTGGAGAACTCGAAGGACGACGTCACGCTGGTGATTGTCGGGCAGTGAACCCCGGGTGTCCAGAAAACGCGGAATCGGCGCCGGTCTGCGGGTACTTCCGCGACACCCGCCGGAAAAGGGCGGGTTCGAAAGCGGATCGGTCGTCCGGGCGGGCACGATGAGGGCGCGGGACATCACGGTGGGCAGGCGAGACATCGCAGACGAAGGGGAACCGTCCGTGCAGTTCGAGGTGTGGGCACCGCAGGCAGACCGAGTGACGCTCCATTGCGAGGGCGGCACGCGCGCGTTGGCGCGCGATCCCGAGCGCGCGGGCTGGTGGACGGGGGAGGCGGAGGCCGGGGACGGCGCGCGGTACGGCTTCGCGCTGGACGACGGACCCGTGCTGCCGGACCCCCGCTCGCGCCGCCAGCCGGACGGCCCCGAGGGCCTGAGCGCGGTCGTGGACCACGGGCGCCACGCGTGGCGCGGCGAGTGGGCGGGGCGGGAGCTGCCGGGTGCCGTGCTGTATGAGATGCACGTGGGCACGTACACCCGGGAGGGCACCCTGGACGCGGCGGCGGCCCGGCTGGAGCACCTGGTGGAACTGGGCGTCACCCATGTCGAGTTGATGCCCGTGTGCCCGTTCCCCGGACGGCACGGCTGGGGCTACGAGGGGGTGTCGCTGTGGGCGGTGCACGAGCCGTACGGCGGCCCCGAGGCGCTGAAACGGTTCGTGGACCGGGCGCACGGACTCGGCCTGGGTGTCGTCCTGGACGTCGTGCACAACCACTTGGGGCCGTCCGGGAACTGTCTGCCGCTCTTCGGGCCGTACTTCACCGACGCGCACCACACGCCGTGGGGGTCGGCGGTGAATCTGGACGGGCCCGGCTCGGACGAGGTGCGCGCGTTTCTCGTCGGCAGCGCGCTGGCGTGGCTGCGGGACTACCGGATCGACGGGCTGCGGCTGGACGCGGTGCACGCGCTGTACGACACGCGCGCGTGCCACTTCCTGGAGGAGCTGTCGACGGCCGTGGACGCTCTCGCCGAGGAGCTGGGCCGGCCGCTGTTCCTGATCGCCGAGTCGGACCTGAACGACCCGCGGGTCATCACCCCGCGCGCGGAGCACGGCCTCGGGCTGCACGCGCAGTGGAACGACGACTTCCACCACGCGCTGCACACCGCGCTGACCGGGGAGTCGCAGGGCTACTACGCGGACTTCGCGCGCGCCCCGTTCGCCGCGCTCGCCAAGACGCTCACCGGTGGCTACTTCCACGACGGCACGTACTCGTCGTTCCGGGGCCGGCACCACGGCCGCCCGCTGGACCGGGCGCGGGTGGCCGGGCACCGGCTGCTCGGCTACGGCCAGACGCACGACCAGGTGGGCAACCGCGCCCAGGGCGACCGGCTCTCCGCCCGGCTCTCCCCCGGTCTGCTGGCCTGCGCGGCGACGCTCACGCTGGCCTCGCCGTTCACGCCGATGCTGTTCATGGGCGAGGAGTGGGCGGCGGGCACGCCCTGGCAGTTCTTCACCGACCACACCGACCCGGAGCTGGCGGACGCGGTACGGCGGGGCCGGCGGCGGGAGTTCGCGGCGCACGGCTGGGCGGAGGAGGACGTGCCGGACCCGCAGGACCCGGCGACCCGTGAGCGGTCCTGCCTGGACTGGTCGGAACCGGAACGCGAGCCCCACGCGCGCGTGCTCGCCTGGTACCGCCGGCTGATCGCCCTCAGGCGCGAACAGCCGGACCTCACCGACCCCGACCTGGCCGACACCAAGGTGGCGTACGACGAGGACGCCCGCTGGCTGGCCTTCCGGCGCGGTGACGTACGCGTGGCGGTGAACCTGGGCAAGGCAACGGCGGCGATCCCGCTGGGCAGCCGTCCGGCGGCCGTCCTCGCGGCGTGGGAGCCGGTGGAGCCTCCGGGGGCGGACGGGTTGCTGCAGGTGCCCGCGGAGTCGTGCGTGGTGCTGGAGCAGCCCTGAGGCGGGGCCGGAAGCCGTCCGGAGCCGGTTTGCCACGGCTCCGGTCTGCTACGGCTCCGGCTCGTCCTCCTTGAAGTCCGACAACCGCTCCAGCAGGATCGGCTCCCACGCGCTCCGCAGCTGGGTCCGCAGCAGCACCGGGGAACCGCCCGCGCGGCCCTCGAGGTGGTCGGCGAGCCGGATGACCGCGTCGCAGCGGGCGAGCCACAGGCCGCGCAGGCAGGGGCGGGCGCCGTAGCCGGCGAGGGTGGCGGCACGGACGGCCGCCGGGGAGCCGACGGCGGCGGCGAGCCCGGCGATGTCCTCGGCGGGGTCGCCCAGCGCCGCCCGGGTCCACTCCAGGACGCCGCGCACCCGGCCGTCGGCGCTGACCACTACGTGTTCGCCGGTCAGGCCGTGGTGGGTGAGGACGGCGGTGCCGGGCTGCGCGGCGAGCTGGGCTGCGCCGGGCGGGGTCAGCTGGTGCAGCCGGGCGGCGTCGAACTCGTCGGCGGCGGCGAGCCGTTCGGCCGCGTGCACGGCCATGCGGCGCAGCGCCTCCAGGGAGCGCGGGGCGGTGCGCGGCACGCCGAGCGCCTCCGCCTGCCGTACGGGCACCGTGCGCAGCCCGGTGAGCAGCCCGGCGAGGTCGGCCTCGCCGACGGCGGAGACGTCGTGCTCGTCGGCCGTGCCGCCGGGCACCTTGGTGTCCAGGGTGTAGGCGAGGCCCGGCGCCCAGTCGCCGTGCGCGACGCTGGTGGGTACGGCCACGGGCACGTGCGGCCGGACCAGGTCGCGCAGGCGCAGTTCCCGGCGGCGCAGTGCCGAGGCCTCGCGGTCGGGCGCGAGGCGCAGCACATGGCGGGCGCCGACCCACCACGTGTACGCGCGGCCCTCCGTCACGGGGCGCACATCGGGGCCCGCGGTGTCGTCGCCACCCTCCTTGAGCAGCGAACGGACCAGTCTGCGGACGGTGTCCGCGGTGGGTGTCGGTGCCTGGGTCATGGGTCGCGCGTCGCCGTTCCCGGTTGTCGTCGAAAAGAGGTGTCTCCTGGCTCTCCGGCTGGTCTCTCAGCCCACTATGACCATGTCACGCGTGGTGTTGTTGAGACGATGGCCGCCGTCCTCGGTGACCGTGACGATGTCCTCGATGCGCACCCCGAAGCGGCCGGGCAGGTAGATGCCGGGCTCGACGGAGAAGCACATGCCGGGCACGAGCGGCTGTTCCTCACCCTCGATCATGTACGGCGGCTCGTGCGTGGTGACGCCGATGCCGTGCCCGGTGCGGTGGATGAAGTACTCGCCGTACCCTGCCTCGGTGATCACCGCGCGGGCGGCGCGGTCGACCTCCTGGCAGGCCACGCCGGGCCGTACGGCCTGGCAGCCCGCCTCCTGGGCCTCGCGCACGATGTCGTGCACCCGGCGCTCCTCCTCGGTGGGCTCGCCCACGTGGACCGTACGGGTGGTGTCGGAGCCGTAGCCGTCCTTCAGGCCGCCGAAGTCCAGGACGACCATGTCGCCGCGCTCGATGAGGCGGTCGCCGACCTCGTGGTGCGGGTTGGCGCCGTTGGGTCCGGATCCGACGATGGTGAAGTCGACCTGGGAGTGGCCGAAGCGGCGCAGCAGGCCGGCGAGGTCCTGGCCGACGTCGGACTCCCGGCGGCCGGCGAAGGGAACTTTGCGGATCTCCTCGAACGTTGCGTCGGCAGCCGCTCCGGCGGCGGCGAGGAGTTCCAGTTCCGCGGCGTCCTTGACGGCGCGCAGCATGGGGAGGGCGTCGGTGAGAGAGGCGTAGGAGGTGTCCGGCAGGGCTCGCTGGAGGCCCAGCAGGTGCATGGCCCAGGTGTTGTCGCTGATGCCGAACCGGCCGCGGCCGTCGAGGAGGGCGGCGGTGACGTCGTAGGGGTCCTTTCCGTCGGTCCAGTCGCGCAGGGTGAGCGCGGACGCGCCGATCGCGTGCTCGGCGTCGGGGGCCTCCAGGGTGGGCACGACGAGCACGGGGTCCTGACCGGGGGTGAGGACCAGCACGGTGAGCCGTTCGGTGACGGCGGTGGGCGTGTAGCCGGTGAGCCAGACCATGTCCGGTCCCGGCGCCACGAGCAGCCCCGCCAGGCCGGCGTCGGCAGCGGAGCGCGCTGCGCGCTCCATGCGGGCCCTGTAGTCGGCGGCGGTGAAGGGCGCGGGCGTACTACCGGTCATCCGGGCCTCCGGTCGAGGGTCGGGAAACGGGCGACGGCATCTCGGGCAGCATCCTGCCCGGCCGGACAGGCTCGCGCGAGCCGATCGCCGGTGCTCCCCTCAGGACGCGGTCGGCTCGGAGGGAACTCGGCATGGGCCCATCATGGCGCGAGGTGCGGATGGTGACCAGCGGGTTTCCCGGGGTGACCGGAACGCGGTGAGGCGGGGCCGTAGGGGCCTGCTGGGAAGCATGGGGCCAGGGGCACGTACCGGCCCGCGGAGAGGCGTGAGGAGGGGCAGGTGCCGACCCGCGGAGAGTCGAGGAGGGGCAGCTACCGGCCCGCAGAGAGTCGTGAGGAGCAGGTGCCGGCCCGATGAGAGATCGTGAGGCAGGGGCGCGCACCGCCCCGCTGAGACGTCATGGGCCCGGGCACGGATCGGACCGCTGAGAGCCGTGGAGCAGGGCGCGCCGGTCCGCTGAGGAGTTCCGAGGCAGGGACCCGCGCCGGACGCTGAGGACGGTGAGGGGCGGTGAGGGGCGGTGAGGCATGGGTGCCGGCACCGGTCCGCTGCGAGCGTGAGGGAACGCCCGCGTCGGCCCGCTCAGGTCACCACGCCCGGTACGGCGCTCAACTGCTGGTATCCCCCGCCGCTGTGACGCACGGTGAGGAGCACCGCCTGTCCGGGGCGGGCTCGGGCGACGGCGCGGGCGAGGTCGGCGGCGGTGTCGACGCGGACGGAGCCGAACTGCAGCAGCACGTCCCCGCGGACCAGTCCGGCCGTATAGCCGGGGCCGGGCACGTGCACGCCCACCACCAGCGCGCCCGCCTTGTCGGCGTCGACGGCCTCGACGCCCAGGGTCGCCCCGGCCGGGGCAGCGGGAGCGGCGCTGGGCGTGGCGGCAGGGGCGGGGGCGGTGCGCGTGGCCCTGGACGGCGGCGTGCCCGGTGTGCCCGGCGGCGCCTGGCGTTGCAGTTCGGCGAGCCTGCTCATGCCGATCACCGTGGCGCCGACCGTGCCGATGCCGACGCCGGCCAGCACCAGCAGGATGCCGGTGCACACGGCGAACAGCAGGGTCCGCAGCCGCCGTCCGCGCCGTGGCGCGGCGTGCGGGCGGCGGGACGGGCCGGGGGTACCACCCGGGTCCTGACCGGGCATCGGCTTGGGACGCAACGCAGTCTGTTCCATGGTTCGCTCGCCTCCGGCTGGTGCTCTACCCGGCGCGCCGGGCCGCGACGAGACACGAACGAGTGAGACTGGCCGGAGCGTGGCGGAGGGTAGCCATGACTCCAGGGACCACCGCGCGGGGCGTGGTGCTCAGCCTGCTCCCACCGGTCCCGCCGGTGCTCCCGCCGGTCCCGCCGGTGCTCCCGCCGGTCCCGCCGGTGCTCCCGCCCGTCCCGCCAGTGCTCCCACCGGTCCGACCAGCCGCCGTACCACGTCCTGTGCCGCGCCCTGGGGGCTTGTGCCGTGGAGGAGTTCCGTGCGGTGGACGACCCGGGGCGCGGTGAGCGGGACGGCGACCGCGCCGGGTACGGCGTCGGCGGCCGTGCGGGGCAGCAGGGTGAGGCCGTGTCCGGCGGCGGCGAGGGCGGTGAGGGCGCGCAGGTCGGTGCCCTCGTAGCGCAGCGCCGAGCGGAACGCGCCGCCGCGGGTCGCCGCGCGCAGCTGGTCGAGCGGGAGGGCCGCATCGGGGGCGTCGAGCCAGCGGGCGTCGGCGAGGTCGGCCAGGCCGAGGCCGGTCCGGGTGGCGAGGGGGTGCCCGGCGGGCAGCAGGACGCTCACGGGCTCCTCGGCGACGCCGTGCGTGGTCAGCGGCGCCACGTCGGGCAGGCGCAGCGGATCGCTGGGCGCGGCGAGCCCGTCGAGGAGGCCGAGGTCGGCGGTGCCGGTGGCGACGGCGGCCGGGATCTGGGCCCGGGTGAGGACGCACAGGGTGACACCGGCCGGCGGGAGGGCGGCGAGGACAGCGGCGCCGAGCGCGGTCGGGGTGGTGGCGAGGGTCAGTCCCTGCTGGGGTGCGGCGGCCATGCGGCGGACGTCGGCGCGGGCCGCGTCCAGGCGCAGCAGCAGCGGGCCCGCGTGCTCCAGGAGCCGCTCTCCGGCCGCGGTGGGGCCGACCGGCCTCCGGGTCAGCAGGGGCGCGCCGAGGTCCTGTTCGAGCGCGGCGATGTGCTGGGAGACGGCGGACTGGGTGTAGCCCAGCTCGCGGGCGGCCTCCGAGAAGGAGGCGAGGCGGGCCACGGTGACGTACGTGCGCAGCAGATGCGGGTCCATACGGCCCAGGATTCCATCAGTTCTGCTTATCGATGGTGCAGTAATCATCGTTGGACGTGAACTCGGGGTCCTGTCGAGGATGAGGGCATGACGAACACCGCCACCATCGCCCTCGTCGGCGACCGCTCCCCCAACGTCGTGTCCCACACCCGTGTCCCGCTGCTGCTGGAGGCTCTGGCCACGCACGACCGGCTGGTCCTCGACGCGTACTGGATCCCCTCCGAGGACGCCGCGGCCGAGGGTGCGGTCCAGAGGTTCGACGCCGTGTGGGTGCTGCCGGGCAGCCCGTACCGCAGCGAGGCGGGTGTCCTCGCGGCCGTGCGCACGGCGCGCGAGGAGGGGATTCCGTTCCTGGGCACCTGCGGCGGCTTCCAGCACGCGCTGCTGGAGTTCGCCCGCAACGTGTGCGGTCTGACCGGGGTGGCGCACGCCGAGAACGATCCGGACGCCGCCGACCCGCTCATCGAGCCGCTGGCCTGCTCGCTGGTGGGCCATGAGGCCGCGGTGACGATCGAGCCGGGCACGCTGGCGGAGTCCGTGATCGGCTCCGCGCGCACGGTCGAGCGGTACTTCTGCGCCTACGGCCCCTCCCGCCACCTCGACACGCTCCTCGCCCGCGGTCTGCGCTTCTCCGGGCACGACGAGGAGGGGCAGGTGCGGGTCGCCGAACTGCCCGGTCACCCCTTCTTCCTGGCGTCCCTGTTCCAGCCGGAGCTGGCCGGCGACGGCTCGCGCCCGCACCCGGTGGTCCGGGCGCTGGCGCGAGCCGCGGTCGAGCACGCCGCGTCCCGGCTCGCCCGGCCGGCGTGACAGCCCGCCGGGGATGGTCCGCCGGTACCGGTCGCGGTGTCAGCCCGTGTGGCCCTCCCCATGGCCGCCGTGCGTCCCGCCGTGGTCGAACCTCATCGCCTCGGCCGGCATCACGACGAAGGGCCGCATCATGCCCATGTCCTCGTGCTCCAGCAGATGGCAGTGGTACATGAACCGGCCGTACGCCCCGTCGAAGCGGCCCATCACCCGCAGCATCTGGCTGCCCGGCACCCGGAAGACGTCCTTGTTGCCCCGCTCGTTGGGTGCGAGCGGGATCGCCCGGCCGGCGTCGTAGCGGATCGGTGTGCGGGTGCCGCCGACGGCCGGGTCGAAGCCCGAGACGTCGTAGGCGTCGCGGCCGAGCAGCTGGAAGTCGGCCAGGTGGATGTGCATGGGGTGGACGATGGGCGCGAGGTTGAGGAAGCTCCACTGCTCGTAGCCGCCCTCGGCGATGGTGAAGCCGAGGCCGTCGTTGAACGTACGGGAGGTGCGCCGGTATGTCCGCGTGGTGCCGTCGGGCCCGGTGACCTGCACGATGCCGTCGGCCGGGAGCGTGAGGCCCCCCGGGTCCCCGACCTCGGTCAGCTCCCAGATCTCCGGGTGGCCGCCGGCCCCCTTGGTGGCGGGCGGGGTGAGCAGGATCAGGCGGTGGCCGTGCGGGAGGTCGTGGGTCAGGCGGCGGAAGGACCCGGAGAGCACCTCGGGCAGCTCGAAGGTGTCCTCCGCGCAGGTCTCGCGGATCCGGAACTCCAGGACGTGCGGGTAGCGCACGTTGCCGGCCGGGTCCGGCACCCCCGCCGGCTGGCCGGGGCCCTTGTTCACCAGCCGCAGGGTGCGGCCCGCCAGCGCACGGAAGTCGACCAGCAGGTCGAACCGCTCGGCCGGCGCCGCGGTCAGCGTGGGCAGGTCGCCGTCGAAGTCGACCGGCACGGGGCGCGGCAGCAGCCCGCCGTCGCTGCCGATCTGGTGCACGACGCCCGGCACCGGGTTGCCGTCCTCGTCGATCAGCACGAGCTCGAAGATGCGCGCGTTCGAGGCGTTGACCAGCCGGAAGCGGTACCAGGCCGCATCCACCTCGGTGTACGGCCAGATGCGGCCGTTGACCGTGGTGTACGGGCCGGTGAACGGGATGGAGACCGGCTTTCCGGTCTCCGGGTTGCTCTGCTGGACGATCACCGTCTTGTGCAGCAGCCGGCCGTTGAGGCGGCCGTCCTCGTCGGTGTCGAGGTTCCGGTCCGCGAGGAGCAGCGGTATCTCCCGCTCCCCGGACGGCAGACGGAGGGCGTCCTCCTCCTCGTCCCGGACGAGGTAGGTGCCGTACAGGCCCGTCATCACGTTCCACCGCGTGATGTTCATCGCGTGGTCGTGGTACCACCACTGCACCGCCTGGTGGTCGTTCGGGTGCTCCGACAGCTGCGCGTCGCCGTGCCCGACGGCGTTGTCCGCCCAGCCGTCGTTGCCGCCGCCGGTCTGGGCGCCGTGCAGATGCGTCACCGTCCAGGCGGGCAGCGCCGCGACGTCCTTGTCGGGCTCGACGCCCTCGCGGCCGGGATCGGTGCTGGGCGGCGGCGTGCCGGGAGCGCGGGCGGGCACCTCGACCGAGGTGACCGGGTACTCGCTGTCCTTCGGTATGCGGTTGGTCCAGGCGATGCGGACGCGCTGGCCGCGCCGCACCTCGATGGTCGGGCCCGGCACCTGCCCGTCGTACCCCCACATCAGGGTCGGCGGCAGCTGCGGGTGCAGGCGCACCCAGGCCGGGCGGATGGCGATCTCGGTCTCGCGCAGGACGTCCGCGGAGGCCGGGCGCAGGACGGGCGGGACGGGCAACGGCGCGACGTACGGCGTCAGTTCGTCGGTGACCGGCGTCTTGTCCGGCTCCTTGTCCGCCTGCTGCCCGGCCGCGCCGGTGGTCCGCTCGATGAGGTCGGTCAAGCTGAACACCCCCGTGTGTTCTGGTCTCGTTCCCTCACCCTGCAAGACTCCCGGCGACTCTCCGAAGTTCCCTGAATGTCCGCTTCCGGAGGCGAAGGGCCGAAAACAGCGGGTGCCGGACGGAGGCGCCGAGTGGTACGCGGCCACGCCGGGCGGCGAGGCGATACGCGGCGAGCTGGGCGGGGCGGCCCGTGCGGGGCTGGACGAGGCCGCGGCGGAGGTGGCGGAGCGGTTCGGCGAGGTCAGCTGACGAGCCGGACGGGCGGCGCGGGGGCCCGGTCGGGCAGGAAGCCGTGGGAGCGGCGGCCCAGCCACTCGGCCCGGTAGCGGTCCACGTTCCGGTGCCAGTGCAGGATTCCGGCGAGCCAGTTCTGCAGGTCGACGACATAGGCGTCCATGGCCGCCCGCGCCTGGTCGGACAGCTTGAAGTCCTCGTACAGCACGGGCAGTTCGTGCTCGATGACGTGTTCGAACTGCTGCATGCGCTGGGTCGTCAGGTCGTGGACGACACCGAGCGCGGTGGGGTGATCCACGCCGAAGAAGTTCTGCACGACGAGAACGGCGTTGTGGATCTCGCCCTCGTACTCGATCTCCTTCTGGTAGGAGAAGATGTCGTTGAGCAGACAGGCGTAGTCGATGGCGGCGTTCTCCAGGGAGCGCACCGGGCCGCTGCGGTACACCTCCGGCGGGACGGCCGGACCGTGGCCCATCCGGCACAGGCTCAGGGTGAGGTCGGAGCCGAAGGTGGCGCGCCGCATCTCCAGGTAGTCGACCGGGTCGGGGATGCGGTTCTGCAACTGGTTGGACAGCTCCCACACCCAGCTCTCGGTCATGTCGTCCACGGAGGCCTTGAGGGTGCGCCGCTGGTCGGGGGCCATGCCGGCCGTCGTGCGAGTCCACAGGTCGAGGAGCCCGCGCTCCATCGCGTCGGCCGGGACCAGGGCCGGCTCGCCGTCGACGGGCATGCACTGCGACAGCCGGGCCGTGGTCAGCCGGGCGGCGGCCAGGTCGCGGCGGTGGCCGTACACCAGCGGGTAGTAGTCGTCGCCGTACGTCCCCCAGGCGAGCCACTGGGCGCTGAGGTCGAGGGCCTCGGGGGTGGCGTCCGGGTCCAGGCCCGCGGAGCACAGCGCGAGGTCGCAGGCGGCGAGTTTGTCCTCGTCCCACACGCTCTCCTGGAGGATGCCCATGCGGCGCGACCAGCCGACGAGGTTCCGGCGGGCGGCGTCGAGATGCGGGCTCAGTGCGAGCCGGTACGGCATGTGGAACTCGGGCAGGACGGAGGGGCCGACCTTCTGGTACGGCAGGTGGGTGTAGGCGCGCAGGCGTTCCCGGGCGGCCGAGGCGAGGAGCGCGCCGACGTCGGCGGCGAAGACCCCGGGGCCGCTGGGCAGCTGCCAGGGCGAGCCGGTCCGGACGCCCTTGTTCATGTAGCGGCTGGAGCGCAGGTGCCATTCATGGCCGCCGGACTGCCAGTCCTGAAGTCCCTTGGTGTAGGCGGCGACCGCGGCGGCCTGGTCCGGGGTGAGGCCCTTCTCCAGCGCCACGGCGGGTACTTCGGTGAGCGCGGTGTGCTCGAACTGGTGCAGGCGTGAGGTGAGGATGTCGTTGACGGTCTCGGCGGCCTCCTGGGTCGTACAGCCGAAGAAGGTCTCCAGCACCAGCACGCCGTTGCTGTTCTCGCCCTCGTCCTCCACCTCGCGCTGGTAGGAGAACAGGTCGTTGCGCAGGTGGACGGCGTCGGAGAACGTCTCCATGAGGACCCGCAGCGGCCGGGTGCCGGCGACGGCGGCGGGCACCTCGGCCGTCGCGTACTCCACGAGCCCGGCCGACCAGGGGGCGCCGCCGACCTTGCGGCGCATCTCGATGTACTCGACGGGGTTGGCGATCCGGCCCTCGTTGATGTTCGACAGCTCCCACATCGACTCGTTGAGCAGGTGCTCGGTGGCCACGGAGAAGCGGCGGCGCCAGTCCACGGACATCGACGGCACCGTGCGCGCCCACAGGTCCTTCAGCCCCGCCTCGACGGGATTCTCCGGCTCCGGCACGGGGGTCGCCGGGTCGAGCGGCATGAACAGCGGCAGGCGGTCCAGGTGGGCCTTGCCGGCGGCGCGGTCCTGGGTGCGCTTGTACATGTCGAGGAAGTGGTCGTCGAAGAAGAACACCCACACGTACCAGTCGGTGATCAGCGAGAGAGCGGGCCCGTCGCAGTCGGGGTGGGTGTAGGCGCACAGGAGTCCGTAGTCGTGCGCCTCCAGGTCGGCCTGCTCCCAGATCCCGGACCCTTCCAGCATGCCCATCTCGCGCGCCCACGCGGTCGAGTGGGCGCGTGCCTCGTCGAGGTGCGGGTTGAGCCGCGCGGGATACGGCATGTAGAAGTGCGGGAGTTCGAACGGCTGCGTCATGGCCGGGGCCCTACCCGTGGCCCACAACACCCATCCACCGCGCGGGACATGATCACACCATGCGTGAAACCCGTCGGGCACGGGGAACTTCCGCGCCGCTGTGGGCGATCACACCTGCTGGGCGGTCACCTGCCGGCCGTGGACGTCGGGGTGACCCCGGGCCTCCTGGTCTGCGACACCGCCGGCCCCCACCCGTATGCCCCCGTCCGCGCCCTTGCCGTGCCCCCGCGGGCGGGTCACGGTAGGCGCATGACCTCCTTCGTGCTGCCCCATGAGGTGCACGGCGACGGCGCCCACAAGGTGTTCGCCGTGCACGGCTGGTTCGCCGACCGGTCCGCCTACGCCGCCGTTCTGCCGGATCTCGACCGCGCCTCCTTCAGTTACGCGTTGGTCGACCTGCGAGGGTACGGCGAGGCACGGGACGCGGCGGGTGCGTACACGACGGCCGAGGCGGCCGGGGACCTGGTGGAGCTGGCCGACCGGCTGGGCTGGGACCGGTTCTCGGTGCTCGGGCACTCCATGGGCGGCGCGGTGGCACAGCGGCTGGCCGCGCTCGTGCCGCACCGGCTGCGCCGGATGGTCGGCGTCTCCCCGGTGCCGGCCTCGGGGCTGCCGCTGGCCGGCGAGCAGGCCGCGCTGTTCACGGAGGCCGCGCACAGGCCGGAGAACCGACGCGCGATCATCGACTTCACCACCGGGAGCCGGCGTCCCGCCGCCTGGCTCGACCGGATGGTCGCCCGTTCGCTGCAGCGCAGTGACGCCAAGGCGTTCCGGGCCTGGCTGGACTCGTGGGCGGGCGAGGACTTCCACGCCGCTGTCGAGGGCAGCGAGGTGCCCGCCCTGGCCGTGGCCGGGGAGCTGGATCCGGCCCTGTCGCCCGAGGTCATGCGGCAGACCTGGATGTCCTGGTATCCGCGCGCCCAACTCGTGGCACTGCCGTTCGCCGGGCACTACGCCATGGACGAGTCCCCGCTGGACCTGATCCGGGCGGTCGAGGACTTCCTGCGCGCGGACACCGAAAGGCCCGCCGAGACCGCAAGGCCTGCCGACACCGAAAGGCCTGCGGACACCACAATGCCTGCCGACACCGAAAGGCCTGCGGACACCGAAAGGCCTGCGCATGCCGAAAACCGTGGGGACGCCGGCAACCCGGCGGCCGACGTGGCCCCTGTCGGCGAAGGCGAGCCCGCGTGAGCGTGCGTGAGAACCCGCCGGTGCCCGACGTGTTCGACCCGCGCCGGTACGCCGTCGGTGTGCCGTACGACGACTACCGCCTGCTGCGCGACCATCACCCGGTCGCCTGGCAGGAGGAGCCGGAGGTGCTCGGCTGGCCGGCCGGGCCGGGATTCTGGGCGGTGACCCGGCACGCGGACGTCGTCCGGGTGCTGAAGGACGCCACGACGTACTCCTCCCACCTCGGCGCGACCCAGATCCGTGACCCGGACCCGGCGGACCTGCCGTTCATCCGCCGCATGATGCTCAACCAGGACCCGCCGCGGCACGGACGCCTGCGGCGGCTGGTGAGCCGGGCGTTCACGCCGGGCCGGATCGACCGGTTCGCGGCGGTCGCCCGGGAGCGGGCGCGCACCCTGCTCGCCGGGGCGCTGCAGCAGGCGCGGGACGGGGACGGCACCGTCGATGTGGTGGCCACCGTCACCGACGAGTACGCCCTGCTGAACCTGGCGGACCTGCTGGGCGTGCCGGAGAGCGACCGGCGGCTGCTGCTGCACTGGACGCAGCGGGTCATCGGCTACCAGGACCCGGACGAGGCCGGTCCCGCGGTGCTGGACGCGACGGGCAAGCCGGTCGATCCGCGGTCCCCGGCGATGCTGAAGGACATGTTCGCGTACGCGAGACAGTTGGCCGACCACAAGCGACGGCATCCTGCCGACGACATCCTGACGACGCTCGCCCACGAGGCCGAACTCGCCGACGGTGAGCTGGAGATGTTCTTCTTCCTGCTGACCGTCGCGGGCAACGACACCGTGCGCAGCGCGGCTCCGGGCGGGCTGCTGGCACTGGTGGAACACCCGGAGGCGTACGACTCGCTGCGCGCCGGGAAGACGGAACTGTCCACAGCGATCGAGGAGTTGCTGCGCTGGCATCCGCCGGTGCTGACCTTCCGGCGGACGGCGGTGCGGGACACCGAGCTGGCGGGGCAGCGGATCCGGGCCGGGGACAAGGTCGTGGTCTTCCACGCCTCGGCCAACCGGGACGAGCGGGTCTTCACCGATCCGGCCCGGCTCGACCTCGCCCGCTCCCCCAACCCGCACGTGTCCTTCGGCGACGGTCCGCACGTATGCCTGGGCGCCCACTTCGCACGGCTGCAACTACTGCTGTTCCACGAGGAGGTGCTGCGGGCGCTCCCCGCTCCGCGACCGGCGGCACCGGCCGGGCGTCTCGTGTCGAACTTCATCAACGGCATCAAGTCCCTGGAGGTCCAGGTTACTTGACGTCGGCGCCGGAGACCTGGATCAGCGCGTGCGTGCCGCTGGTGCGCCAGCTCCCGGGCTCGGCCGCCTCCAGCGCGGCCTCGGTCGGCGCGGACAGGCCGGTGATCACGTCCGACTTCAGGGTGCGCAGCGCGGCGACCGGGCCGGGGAACCAGTCGGTCGTCTCCTGGAAGGGTGTGGTCGGCGGCCAGAGCCGGTCGCCCACCAGACGGCGGTAGTTGAGGTCGCCCTTGAAGACGGTCAGGTCGGCCGCGGCGAACTCGGCGCGCAGGTCGTCCGGCATCTCCGCGTACGGCAGCGGGGCGCAGGAGAAAGGATGGGCGCGCACGGTGAGGCGGCCGTCGGCCATGGCGGACCAGAGCACGCGCGCGTACTCGGCGGCCGCGCCGGACGCGGCCCGCAGCCGGTGGAGCGCGTCGACGACGTCGGCGGTGGTGGCGTCGGAGACGTAGTACGGGTACGGCTTGACGTGCAGCACCGCCCGGGCGGCCCGGCCCTCGGTGAGGAGATGGGCGAGCAGCAGCAGGTCCGGGACGAGTTCACGGCCGGCGTTGTCGGCGACCAGCACGAGTGTGGCCGCTCTGCCGGGCGGCAGCAGGGACCACAGGGCCGCGCTGTCGTCGGCGACCAGCGCGGGCGCCGGGTCCCGGGCCTCGGCGCCCTCGGCGGAGAGCCGGAAGCCGAGGTCGGCGCGGTTGCCCCACAGCGAGCCGTGCAGCAGGGCGCGCGCCCGCTCCTCCTCCGGCAGGCCGGGCAGGGCGTCCAGCGCGGCCAGTTCCCCGTCCGTCTCCGGCGCGTCGAGTTCGGCGCGCTTGAACGGGCGGAAGGGGTCGATGCCCTGCCAGGGGCCGGGTCCGAACCAGCCGACGGCGTCCAGCAGCCGGCGGTAGAAGTAGCTCTCGGCCCACAGCCACGGCACGTCGTACCAGGACCGCCCGGCACAGCCGGGCAGGCCCCACTCCTGCCACCGGTCCCGGTCCGGAGCAGCGGCGGGCAGCGGCTCGACCGTGCCCTCCGTGCAGCTCTTCAGCAGCTCGTCCAGCGCCCGGTGCTGCCCGGGGCCGTACGGGAAGGCGTCCCGCACCCGGCCGATGACGGCGGGATGCCGTTCGGCCAGCACGCTGTGCGGGAACGAGCCGGGTTCGTTGCCGAGGATCACGGGTGCGAACGGGGTGGGGGGCATGTCCGTCACCGTATCGCGCGCCTCAGGCGGTTCTGATCTCCCGCTCCAGCTGCGTGGCGAGCGTGACGTAGCGGGGGCGGCGGTGCACCGGGACCAGGCCCCGGATCAGCAGGTGCCACATCTCGGCGACCCGGCGCGGCAGCCGTCCCGTCGGTTCGAGCGAGCGGCCGGCGACCCGGGTGCCGACGAAGAAGGAGACCAGGGAGTGCGCGACGACCCCGACGTCGAGCTCGCCGTGCACATCGGACTCCCTGACGGCTCCGGTGAACTTCCGGGCGGAGAACTCCAGCCACTCGGTGAACGGATGCCTGAGGGGCGGCCGTACGGCGACATCGGCGGTGGCGAGGCGGAGCGCGGCGCGCGGCACCGGGTCCTCGACGGCGAGCCGGGCGACCCCGAACGTGGTCCGTATCAGGGCCTCCAGCGAGGAGCAGCCGCGGCTCTCGACCTCGGCGACGAGCGCTTTCGCGGCCTTGGCGTTGAGTTCGAGAATGGCGTGGGCGAGGTCCTCCTTGGCGGCGAAGTGAAAATACAGCGCCCCCTTGGTGACCTTCGCGTGCGCGACGATGTCGCTCAGACTCGTGGACTCGTAACCTTGCCGGTCGAACAGATCGGCGGCGGCCGTGATGATCGTTGCCCGGGTCTGTTCGGCGCGTAACTGCCTCGCCATCTAGGACCCCTCCTCGCGACTCATACCTACGAACGGGACATGCGGTTTGTTTTTAACCCCCTGCACACGATAACTCACCGAGCGGCAGCGGCGGTCCCGGGGTGCGGGCCGGCAGGCCCACACGTGTCACCGGTGGATCCGGCGCCGGACAGGCCCTGGCGGTCCGTGAACAGCGAGATGAGAACGGTTTCCCCCTTCCTTTCCCGGCTGTCGTCGGCAGCCGCGGGACAGCGGGCGCCGAACCCATGATCGCCACGATACGAGGACGGCCGCCGGCTCCTCAACGGGGCCTCGAATCAGGCGCGAAACGTCCGAACCGGTCGGTGCTTTCGCGCCCCCTGACCATCGATACGCCGCTCGGGGTGAACCTCGGGGTGAACACACCCAACGCCTCGGCCGTACTGGACCGCGCAGACCCCGTTCCCGCGCCCGCCGAGGAGACATCCCGGATGACCCGGATGACCGCCCGCCCGAGCGTCACGGCGGCCGCCGCCGCGGCCCCGCTCCTGCTCCTGTCGTGGGCGGCGGGGTCTGCCCAGGCACACGGCGCCCCCACGGATCCGGTCAGCCGGGTCTACTCCTGCTCCCCACAGGGCGGCGACGCCGCGCGTTCGGCGGCCTGCCGGGCGGCGGTCACGGCGAACGGCGCCCCCTTCACCGCGTGGGACAACCTGCGCGTGGCAGGGGTGAACGGCCGTGACCGGCAGGTGATTCCGGACGGCAGGCTGTGCAGCGGAAACCTGCCGGCGTACCGGGGCCTGGACCTGGCGCGGCGGGACTGGCCGGCGACCCGGCTGACGCCCGGGGCCGCACTGACGATGACGTACGCCTCGACGATCGCGCACACGGGCACGTTCCGGCTGTATCTGACCAAGCCCGGCTACGACCCGGCGAAACCGCTCAGGTGGTCGGATCTGCCGGAGCGGCCCTTCGCCCAGGTCACCGATCCACCGCTGCGGGACGGGGCGTATCACATCGCCGGGAGACTCCCGCGGGATCGGACGGGCCGTCAGGTTCTCTACACCATCTGGCAGAACACCAGCACGCCGGACACCTACTACTCGTGTTCCGACGTGGTCTTTCCGGAGAAGGGCGAGAAGAAGGCGGGAGCGGGAGCGGGGCCGGGGCCGGGATCAGGGTCGGGGCCGGGATCAGGATCAGGGCCGGGATCAGGATCAGGGCCGGGATCAGGATCAGGGCAGGCCGAGACCGCGCGGGTGACGACTCCGGGCCCGGCTCCCGCCGCGGGCGGGCAGGTCACCCGGGGCACGGGCCCCTCCGCGCCCATGCTGGCGGGCGGCGCCGCCGCGGTGCTGGTGCTCACCGGGGGCGCCGCCCTCGCAGTGCGTCTCCGTCGACGCTGAACTCTGCGGTTCTCAGGGGAAGTTCGTCGCTCAGTTGACGTAGACCGGGGTGCCGCCGTCCGTCACGGGCGCGTACTTGGCGGTGAAGTAGCCGTTGGCGAAGCACAGCGACGAACCGGAGGTCTTGGTGAACTGCTGGTTGGTGAAGCTGATGCTGTTGTCGGCGTTGTCGGCCTTCCCCGTCAGCGAGGCCGCCTGGTAGACGCAGGTGATGGAGCCCAGCAGGGTGCGCAGCTTGACCGTGGTCTGGATGGTGGAGCCGCTCGCCGGCGAGACGGTGAGGGTGCCGTCGGAGGCGACCGTCGCCGTGTAGGGCAGGTTGTCGACGGTGATGCTGCTGACGCCGAGCACGCCGGTGACGTTGCTGGTGCAGGAGCTGGGGTCGAAGGTGTGCCCGGTGACGGACTCGGTGGCCGTGCCGGGGGCGGCCGGGTTGCCGGTGACCGTGGCGGTGAACTGGGAGGACGTGCAGCTGACGCCGCTGGTGCCGGTCGCGCTGGAGTAGAGCGTGGCGGAGGTGCCGGAGGCGAGCGGCGCGGTGACGGTGTCGCCGGCCGCGACGGCGGTACCGCCCGCGCTGCCGGTGGTGAGGACGGCGCCGCCGTCGGCGGAGGCGGGGGCGGCGACCGCGAGGGTGAGGGCGGTGGCGGTGCCGGCGAGGGCGAGAAGGGATCGGGTACGCATGCGGATGCCTCTTTCCTGGGTGGGGTCCGGATGAGGTGGATGGGGGGTGGCGGATGGGGGTGGCGGATGGGCGGGTGATGGTGCGGGACGGCATGTGACGCCGTACGGGCGCGGTGCCGTCAGGTGCGCGGTGCCATCAGGTGCGCGGTGCCGCCGACGCAGGACCGTGCGCCTTCTCCGTACGCGACGGTCCGGCGACGGCGGCCGTGCGGGCACCGGCCGAAGGCCCGGGGGTAGGCCTTCGGCCGGGCCGGCAGGGGTCGGCCGGGCACGATCCGGGGGGAAGGGGGCCGTGCCGGGCCGCACCGATGTGAACGGTTTCTGTCGTCCGAGGTGAGCGGCCGGTGTGAGAGGCCGGGAAACGCATCCGGTGCCGCTCGGCGGATCCGGCGCCACGGATCCGCGGAAGCAGGGGAAGTTGTAGACCTGATCAACCGTCAACGTCAAGCCGGGCAAGGCGGGTTACGGCTCTTGATCGCAGCTCGCGCACATCCGGCACGCTTTTTTCACAACTGCCTTGACCCCCCGAAGTAACCGGCGGTAACTTCCACGAAGGCTACTGCCGCGTAACGAGAAAGCCCTTGCTCCGCCGGGGTGCGAGGAGTCGTACGCGACAGTCGCTGTCCGCGCCAGGACACCGCGCCTCTGAAGCCCGACCCGCATTGATGCATGCCCATGGGAGCAGACATGGCCTCGTCCCCGGACGTCCCGTCCGTCGGCAACACCCCCGAGAACCCGGGAAACGGTTCACCCTCCGAAACCTCTGAAACCCCTGAAACACCGCAGGCGGCCGTCACCGCCGCGGGCGGCGAGAGACGGGGCCGGGTCCGGGCCCGCCGGGCCGCGGTGATGGCGGTACCCGCCACCCTCGTCGCCGCCGGTCTCGCGGTGCTCACCGCCCAGGGAGCGCTGGGCGTGCAGTTCGCGATCTCCGGCATGCCGTTCACGGTCACCGCGACGGAACTGAACGGAACCGGTTTCGAGCAGTTCGGCGGTCTCGACAACATGGCGGACGGCAGCCCGAACGCCGGCGACACCGGGGGCCAGGAGCTGGTGGTGACCTCCGCCATCAAGAACGCCACGCTCACCAAGCTGTGCCAGAGCGTCGACCTCGGCGGCACCAACCTGCTCATCACGGCGGGCGGCGGTGCGGACAAGGTGCAGGCGAGCGACCTGACCACCGACTCCACCGAGCTGTCCGGCGACGCCGCGTTCAACAACATCGAGATCGGCAACGACGCCAGCACTCTGACCAAGGCGGGCGTGAAGGGCCCGATCGGTGTGTTCAGCCAGCAGGCCGACACCGTGCGCATCGCCAACCTGCGGCAGACCAACTACGCGACCACGGCTGGGGTGTTCAAGCTGCCCGGTCTCAAGCTCCGTTTCAGCGGCTCGGGTTGCTGATCGCCGTGGCCGACCGTCCACGCCGGGGAGCGCGGGCCGCCTTCCGTGGCTGGCGGGCCCGCCGGCCGTTCTGGGGCGGGCTGCTGCTCGCGCTGGCCGGCGGCGAGATCCTGCTCACCGAGAAAGCCTCGCTGAAGGTCGTGATGCACATCGGCATGCAGGGGGCGGCCGGCTACCTGCTGCCGACGCTGATGGCGCTGCTGGGCCTGCTGATCCTCTTCAACCCGGCGCAGCGGCTCTTCTACTCCATCACCGGCGTCCTGCTCTCCCTGGGCACCTGGGTGACGTCCAACCTCGGCGGCTTCTTCATCGGCCTCCTGCTGGGCGTCACCGGCAGCTGCCTCGCCTTCGGCTGGCTCCCCGACCAGGAGCCGCGCGTCAGCCGCCGCGAACGCCGCAAGCAGGCGAAGGCGACGGCACGAGCACAGGCAGAGGGCACCAAGGGGGCGAAGGGCTTGGCCGCCTGACGGCACCGCAGGGCGGGTTCGGTCCGTCGCGGAGCTCGCCGTGCTCGGAACCGGCGGCCGAAAGCGCGAGCAGCTGCTCGGGGGGGGGCTACGCGCGGTGGATCACCGCGCGGATGCTCCCTGCCAAGTCTGCGGCCAGACTCATCGCGGGACACTGGCGGCTGCTGAACGAGGGAGCCGTCGGCTCCTGGCGGGCCGGTGGCCTCAACCGACTGACGACGTCGAGCAACGCGATGCTAGGGCCGCTGTCGCGCGTGGCGCTTCGTGGTCACCGTGAGGGCCACGGCGTACAGGCCGAGGACGGCGGCCAGCAGCAGGTGGTACGGGGCGGGCAGGGCGGTCATGCCGAGCGCGGCGCCCAGTGGGCTGGGCGGTACGGCGATCCCCACGGCGGCGAGGAAGGCGGCGGCCCAGCCGACCGGCCCGGACCGCCCGCCGCTCACAAGGCGCCGCCTGCCGCTCGCAAGGAGCCGCCCGCCACTTGTCAGGCGCCGCCCACTCCTCGTGCGGCGCCACCCGTCGCACATGAGGCGCCGACCGCCACGCGCAAGGGGCCACCACCCGCCGCACGCAAGGCGCCACCACCCGCCGCACGCGCGGCGCCTCCCGTCACACGCAAGGCGCCGGCCGTCACGCACAAGGATCCGGCTGTCACGCGCGAGGCGCCGGCCGTCGCGCAGGAGCAGCATGACCAGCGCCTGGGTGAGCAGGTTCTCGGTGAACCAGGCGGAGTGGAAGACGGCCTCGTCGTGCAGGGCGTCGGGGCCGTTCAGGGCGAGCGTGAGGACGCCGAAGGTGGCGAGGTCGGCGAAGGCGTTGAGGACGCCGAAGCCGGTGATGAACCGCAGGAAGGCGGGCGGTCGCAGCACGGTCGGCCGGCGCAGCTCGCCCGGGGCCGGGCGGTCGTGGGCGAAGGCGAGCTGGGCGGCGTCGAAGCACAGGTTCTGCGCGAGCACCTGCACGGGGAGCATCGGCAGGAAGGGCAGCAGCAGTCCGGCCGCGAGCATGGCGAGGACGTTGCCGAGGTTGGAGGAGAGGGTCACCCGCAGATAGGCGGCGATGTTGGCGCTGCTGCGGCGGCCGGCGGTGACGGCGTGTCCGATGGCGGTGAGGTCCTTCTCGGCCAGCACGACGTCCGCGCTCTCCCGCGCCACCGCCACGGCCCCGCGCGGCGCGATCCCCACGTCGGCGGCGAGCAGCGCGGCCACGTCGTTGACGCCGTCCCCGAGGAAACCGACGGTGTGCCCGGCGGCCCGCAGCCCGGCGACGACACGGGCCTTGTCCTCGGGGGTGCACCGGGCGACGACCGTGGTGGTCCCCAAGGCCCGGCCCGGGCCCGGGCCCTCCCCCGCGCCGCCCTGCGCGGTGCGCACCTCCCCGGGCTCCAGCCCCGCCTCCCGGCACACGCGTGCCGCGGTCGCCGGGTGGTCGCCGGTGAGGATGTGGACGCCGACGCCCAGGGAGGCGAGGGTACGCAGGGACTCGGCGGCGCCCGGGGCGAGTTCGTCGCGGAAGGTGACCAGGCCGCGGAAGGTGAGTCCGCGTTCGTCGGCGGGGGTGTACGGGCGGGTGCGGGCGGGGCGTTCGGCGGTGGCGACGGCCAGCACCCGCTGTCCGGTCTCCGCCTCGCGTGCGGCGAGCGCGAGCAGCCGCTGCCGCTCGGCGTCCGGCAGCGCGCAGCGCGCCAGGACGTCCTCGGCGGCTCCCTTGGTGATCAGCAGGTGGTGGCCGAGCCGGCCGGCGACGACGGCGGTCGCGAGCCGCCGGCCGGGCGCGACGGGCAGCGCGGCGAGCCCGTCGTACTCCTCCCCCGCGGACCCGGCGACGTCGAGCAGCGCCGCGTCCAGGGCGTCGGGGGCGGGCAGTTCGGCGAGGTTCAGGGTCCACCAGGCACCGGCGGCCGCCCAGCGCAGCACCTCCGGATCGTCCCTGCCGTCGGGCCCGAGGGAACGGGCGGCGACCGGCCGGTCCTGGGTGAGGGTGCCGGTCTTGTCCACGCACAGCACGTCGATCGCGCCGAGGTCGTGCAGCGCGGGCAGCCGCCGTACGACGACCCGGCGGGTGCGGGCCAGCAGTGCGGCACTCCGGGCGAGGCACGTGGTGACGATCACCGGGAGCATCTCGGGGGTGAGCCCGACGGCCACGGACACGGCGAACGGCAGCGTCTGCAGGCCCTGGCCGCGCAGCACCGCGCCCGCCATGAGCACCAGCGGCGGGGTGAGCAGCATGAACCGGACCAGCACCCGGGCGATGCCGTGCACGGACCGGTCGAAGGCGCTGGGCTCGCGCGCCCTGGGCGCACGCTGCGCGGCCGCGAACCGGGTGCGCGCCCCGGTGGCCACGACGACCGCGGTGGCGCTGCCCGCGACGACCGCGCTGCCCTGGAAGCACAGCGTGGACTCGCCGGGCGGCTCCGGCGGTTCGGCGGCGGCCTTGGCCACGGGCGCCGACTCGCCGGTGAGCGCGGCCTCGGACACGGTGAGACCGCGGGCGCGCAGCAGTCGTACGTCGGCCGGGACGAGGTCGCCCGGGCCGAGCCGTACGACGTCTCCGGGCACCAGGTCGGCCACCGGGACCTCGTGGGCGCGCGGGGCGGCGGTGCCGTCGGCGCGGCGCAGCACGCTGGCCGTGCCGGCGACCAGTTCGCGCAGGGAGGCGAGCGAGCGGTCGGCGCGGCGCTCGCCGGCCGCGCGCAGCGCGCAGCTGACGGCGACCAGGGCGAGGATCACCGTGGCGGTGCCCCAGGAGGCGACGAACGCCGAGACCAGGCCGAGGGTGAGGAGGACGGCGGTGAACGGGTCGCGCAGGCCGCGCAGACAGCGCCGGAGCGCGGAGGGGGTGCGCGGGCGGGGCGGCGCGTTCTCGCCGTGGGTGGCGAGCCGGGCGGCGGCCTCGGCGTCGGTGAGTCCGCGCGGGCCGGTGTCGAGGCGGCGCAGCACCTGCAGCGACGTGCCGCTCGCCGGGCCGGTCCCGGGTCCGCCCACCGGACCCGTCGGGGCCTCAGAGGCCACGGAGGCGGCGGGCGGGGGCCGGGACGGCCGCGGCGCGCTCGGCGAGCCGGCCGACGAGGAGGCGTACGACCTCGACGACGGCGGCCTGTCCGGCGGCGTCCACGAAGTACACCTGGCGGCGTCCCTCGCGACGGGAGCGGACCAGCCCGGCCAGCTTCAGCTTGGTCAGGTGCTGGCTGACGGCGGGCAGCGCGCCGCCGACCCGCTCGGCCAGCCCGGTGACGTCGCTCTCCCCCTGGATCAGCGCCCAGACGATGTGCAGCCGGGCGGGCGAGGCGAGCAGCCCGAAGGCGGCGGCCGCCTCGGCGAGCACCTCGGCGGAGGGGTCCTGGTAGCCGGTGCCGGGCGCTGTCGCCACTGTCGCCTTCCCTCCGCGTCGTCCTGTGTGCCGTCTGTCCGTCCGTGTACGGCGATTCAGTCTAGGTGGCGGGAACTTCCCGGCGGTCCCCGGAGTTTCCCCGGTGCTGCGGAAGTCTTCGCCGGTGTGCCGGGGAACGCCCGGCCGTGGATCGCGAGTGATACGAGGAGTGCGCATGGCACTGTGGGACCGCGTCAAGGAATCGGCGACGCAGATGCAGACCCAGTTGGTGGCGAAGAAGAACGACCTGAAGAGCGGCGCGTTCCGCGACGCGAGCATGGCGATGTGCGCGCTCGTCGCGGCCGCGGACGGGAGCGTGGATCCGTCGGAGCGCCAGCGGGTGGCCCAGCTCATCGCGACGAACGAGGTGTTGCAGAACTTCCCGGCGGATGACCTCAGGCGCCGCTTCGAGGAGAACCTGAGCAAGCTGACGACGGACTTCGCCTTCGGCAAGGTGAGCGTGCTGCAGGAGATCGCCAAGGCGAAGAAGAAGCCGGCCGAGGCGCGGGCGGTGATCCAGATCGGCATCGTGATCGGCGGCGCGGACGGCGACTTCGACAAGACGGAGCAGGCCGTGGTGCGTGAGGCCTGCTACACGCTGGACCTGCCGCCGCACGAGTTCGACCTCTGAGCCCGTCGGGCCACGCGAGGATGGGCGCATGCTCGACGACCTCGACCGTGCCCTCATCCACGCCCTGCACCTGGACGGCCGGGCGCCGTTCAGCAGGATCGCCGAGGTGCTCGGTGTCTCGGCACAGACCGTGGCCCGCCGCTACCGCCGGCTGCGCCAGGAGGCCGGTCTGCGCGTGGTGGGCCTCGCCGACCCGCACCGGGCGGGCCGCGCGCAGTGGCTGGTCCGGCTGACGGCGACGGCACGCTCGGCCCAGGACATCGCCGGGGCGCTGGTACGGCGGGCGGACACGTCCTGGGTGAAGCTGACGTCGGGGGGCACCGAGATCACGGCGGTGATCCACGCCCCGGCCGAGGACGCCTCCCCCGGCCCCCTCCTGCTGCACGACGTCCCGCGCACCGGCGGCATCACGGCCGTCTCCGCCCACTGCCTGCTGCACACCTACCTGGGCGGCCCCGCCAACTGGCGCCGCAGCGCCCAGGCCCTCGACGAGGAGCAGCAGGCTGCCCTGCGGTACCGGGAGAGCGCCGAGGGGGTACGGCAACCGGGGCCGGAGGAGGCGGAGTTGCTGGCCGCGCTGGAGCGGGACGGGCGCGCCGGGCAGGGCGAACTGGCCCGGGCGACCGGCTGGTCGCCCACGACCGTGGCCCGGCGGCTGGCCGAACTGCGCGCGTCGGGCACGCTGTTCTTCGACGTGGAGGTGGACGCCGCGCTCTTCGGCGTGCGCACCCGGGCCCTGCTGTGGCTGTCGGTGCGGCCGGCCGACCTGGAGCAGGTCGCGCTCGCCCTGGCCGGCCATGACGAGCTGGCCTTCGTGGCCGCGACCACCGGCCGCACGAACCTGGTCGCGCAGGCGCTGTGCCGCGATCCGGCCGACCTGCACCGGTATCTGACGCGGCGGCTGGGTGCGCTGCGGGAGATCGACGCGCTGGAGACGAGTCCGGTGCTGCGGACTTTCAAGGCGGCGAGTCCTGTGCTGACGGATCTGGAAAGGGTGCGGCGGGGACAGCCGGGCAAGGCGCCTGCCGGGTGGGGCGGTTGAGACCGTGCGCGACTGCGGGCGCGTTGTGGCTCGTCGCGCAGTTCCCCGCGCCCCTTCGGGGCGCTTCCCGCCGGCGCCGGCAAGCGAAACCCACCGCGCCCAGCGCGGCACGGGGCGCCTATGAAGCTCCCTCCGCCGTCCCGACCGCCCCGCTCGCGATCCACGCCACCATCAGCAGTCCCACCGCCACCCAGCACGCCGCCTGGGGTGCGCCGCGGCCCGTTCCCGCCAGGTATGTGCTGCCGAGGACCGCCACGCCCAGCGTGGCCCCCAACTGCTGTACCGCGTTGAGCAGTCCGGCTGCCGAGCCGATCTCCTGCGGGCGCAGGGGGTGCAGGGCGAGGGTGAAGAAGGCGGGGGTGAACAGGCCGGCGCCGAGACCGACGAGGGCGAGGGCCGGGAGCAGGGCGACCGGGTAGTGGCCCGGCGTGGTCGTGCGGTACGCGGCCACGGCGGCCAGCAGTCCGGTCAGCAGCAGCCCGAGCCCGTACGGCATGACCCGGCGTCCGTGCCGCCGTACCAGCCGTGAACCCGCCCACCAGGAGGCGACGGCGAGACCGGCGGACCACGGCAGCAGGCTCAGTCCGGACGCCAGCACGCCGGTGCCCGCGCCGAGCTGGAGCTGGAGCACGACCACGACGGTCAGACCGTTGGTCACCGCGAAGAAGGCCGTGGAGGTGACGAGAGCGGCCGGGAAGCCGCGGTGGGTGAACAGACCGGGCTCCAGCAGCGGACGGGCCGTGCGCCGCTGGTGCCGGGCGAAGCCGGCGAGCACGAGCAGTCCGGTGCCGAGCAACAGCCAGTCGGTAGTACCCAGTTGGCTGAGGTCGCCGCCGATCAGCGGGTACACCAGGAGCCCGGTGCCGAGTGCGGCCAGGGCGGTGCCGGGCCAGTCGAGGGCCGGGCGGTGCGGGGCGCGGTTCTCCGGCAGGTGCCGGGCGAGGACCAGCACCAGCGCGGCCACCGGCGCGTTCACCAGGAACGCGGACCGCCAGGACGAGCCGAACAGGTCGGCGTGGGTCAGTACACCGCCGAGGACGGGCCCGCAGACGGCGGCGAGGCCCATCACCGGTCCGATGCTGCCCAGCGCCTTCGCCGTCTCCTCCCCCGAGAACATCGCCTTGATCAGCCCGATGGTCTGGGGAATGATCAGCGCCGCCGCCGCGCCCTGCACCGCCCGGAAGGCGATGAGCAGCCCGGGCGACGGCGCCAGTGCGCAGGCCATGGACGCCGCCGTGAACAGCGCGACGCCGAGCACGAACATGCGGCGCCGGCCCGCGATGTCCCCGAGCCGTCCGCCGGTGATGAGCAGCACCGCGAACGGCAGGGTGTAGGCGGCGCCGAACCACTGGACGTCCGAGACCGGCCCGCCCAGGTCGGCGTGGACGGCGGGCGCGGCCACCTGTACGACGGTCGCGTCCAGCAGGTTCATCGCCTCGCCGAGCAGCAGGGCGGCCAGGCCGGGCCACCGCCCGCGGTAGGGGGTGGCGACGGCCACCTGTGCTGTGGTCATGGGTGTTCCACTGTTCCTCTCGCGCTCGCTGCGGGGGCCGGGACCGGCCCCGGGTCAGCGTGCGGGAGCGAGGGAGACGGGCTCCATCGGGAACGGTGGGGATGCGGATTTCTTCCATGGACCGCGCTGATCCTGAGGAAAAGCGACGCGGGTGCTCCCGGTCTCCGGGGGCACCCGCGTCGGCATGCAGGCAGTCGTGCCGAGGACCGGCCGTCAGGCGAGGCCGGCGGTCTTCAGCCAGGCGCGGGCCACGTCCAGCGGGTCCTTGCCCTTGACCTGTACCTGGGTGTCCAGGTCCAGCAGGGTCGCGGTGTCGAGCTTGGCCGAGACCGCGTCGAGCGCGTCCGCGCCCTTCTGGGACAGGGCGCCCTTGTGGACGAGCGGCTGGACGTTCTCGAAGCCGAAGAGGTTCTTCGGGTCCTGCAGGACGACGAACTTCTCCTTGGAGATGGTCGGGTCCGTGGTGAAGATGTCCGCGGCCTGCACGGCGTTCTTCTGCAGGGCGGCCTGGGTGAGCGGGCCGCCCGCGTCGAGCGCCTTGAACGACTTGAACTGAAGGCCGTAGACCGACTTCAGGCCCACCAGCCCCTGCTGCCGGGTCTGGAACTCCGGCGAGGCGCCGATGACCAGGTCCTTCGCGATGTCCTTCAGGTCGGCGACGGTCGACTTCTCGGTGAGGTGGTACTTCTTCGCGGTGTCCGCGTTGAGCGTCACCGAGTCCTTGGACTGCGCCGCCGCGGGCTTGAGCAGGGTCAGCCCGGAGTCCAGCTTGGCCTCGATGGCCGTCGTCGTGGCCTCGGCCGACACCGGCTTGGCCTTCGGGTCGAGGTAGGCCAGCAGCGCGCCGTTGTACTCGGGCAGCACCTTGATGGCGCCGTTCTTGATCAGCCCGTAGGTGGTCTCGCGGCTGCCGATGTTCGGCTTGTAACTGACCTTGATTCCCTTGGCCTTGAGGGCCTCGCCGTAGATGTCGGCGAGCAGGGTGCTCTCGGGGAAGTTGTTGGATCCGACGACCACGGTGTCGCCGCTCGCCTGGCTGTCCGTCAGCGGGTTGCCGCCGGACTTGCCGCCGTTGGAGGAACAGCCCGCCAGCAGGGCCGTCGCCGCCGCGAGGGCGACCACCGCCGCGCCTCGGTTCCTCCGGATGGACCTGCTGATGCGGTTGATGGAAGTCACCCGCCGATCCAATCCAGCCGGTTCTCGGTCAGTCAAGTGCCGCGGATCTCCGATTCGACTGGGTCTGCGGGCACTTGCACCTGCCTTGTAACGGATTCTTGATGAACGGAAACAAACGTCAGCCGCTCCGCCGTACCCCCGGCGAGACCGTGAGGCGGGAGGCCGCCCAGAACACCACGAGGGTGACCAGGGCGAGCCCGGCGACCAGGCTGGCGCCGCCGACCACCTTCTCGTAGTCCTTCTGGTAGAGACCGTCGATGATGTAGCGGCCGAGTCCGCCGAGGCTGACGTACGCGGCGATGGTGGCGGTGGAGACGATCTGGATGGCCGCGGTGCGCAGGCCACTCAGGACGAGGGGCAGCGCGACCGGCAGCTCGACCTGGAACAGCACCCTGGCCTCGGGCATGCCCATGCCCCGGGCGGCGTCCACCGGCGCGGGGTCGACGGAGCGGACCGCCTCGTAGGTGGTGACCAGGATGGGCGGTACGGCGAGCACGACCAGCGGGATCATCACCGGCACCAGCCCGAATCCGATCCAGATGAACATCAGGACCAGCAGACCGAAGCTGGGCAGGGCCCGGCCGGCCGTGGCGATCAGGGCGAGGGCGTTGCCGCCGCGGCCGTAGTGGCCGGTGACCAGGCCGACGGGCAGTCCGATCAGGGCGGCGAACAGCAGTGCTTCCAGGGAGTACTTGACGTGCTCGGCGAGCCGGGTGGGGATGCCGTCGTAGCCGTGCCAGTGGGCGCTGTCGCTGAAGAAGGCGTGCGCGAAGTTCAGGACGTTCACCGGGTGGCACCCTTCCTCGGCATCCAGGGGGTGAGCAGGCGGCGCAGCAGCACCAGCAGCGCGTCGGCGAGGACGCCCAGCAGCGCCGTCGTCAGGACCGAGTTCACGGCCAGGGCGGGCCGGTGGTAGGTCGTGGCGGTGTAGAGCATGTTGCCGAGCGCACCCTGGTTGCCGATGAGCATGCCGACGCTGACCAGGGAGAGGCTGGAGACGACCGCCACCCTCAGGCCCGCGATGATCGCGGGTGCGGCGATGGGCAACTGGACCTGGAGATAGCGGCGTACGGGCCCGAAGCCCATGGCCTGCGCGGCGGCCAGGGTCTCCTGCGGCACCGAGCGGACGCCGTCCACGATCCCCGGCACCAGCACCACCAGGCTGTAGATCCCGAGCGGGATCATCACCGTGGTCTCGCTCTGCCCGAAGTAGTCGATGAGTACGACGAAGAAGGCCAGCGACGGGATGGAGTAGAGCACGGTGGTGACGCCGAGGACGGGCGGGTAGACCCAGCGGAAGCGCACGCAGAGCTGGGCCACGGGCAGCGCGACGAGCAGCGCGGCCAGCACCGGCAGCAGTCCCTCGCGCACATGCAGCCCGACGAGCCCGAGGTAGCTGTGCTGGAGGTCGCTCGGGAGGTCGAAGAAGCCGTTCACGGCGCGGCCTTGAGGTCGGCACCGTCGGCGGCCTGACCGCCGCCGTCATCGGCGCCGTCGGCCGGCCGGGCAGCTACCGGGCCGGGGCGGTCGGTTGCCTGGTCCCCCGCGCCGTCGGCACCATCCACGGACCGTCCTTTCGCGCCGTCGGCACCGTCCACGGACTGGCCCCTCGCGCCGTCGGCACCGTCCACGGACTGGCCCCTCGCGCCGTCGGCACCGTCCACGGACTGGCCCCTCGCGCCGTCGCCGGCATCCGCGTCCTGGTCATCTGCCGCGTCGGCACCGTCGACCGCCCGGTCCTTCGCACCGTCCGCCCCGTCCGCGGCGCGGCCCTCCGCCCCGTCCGCGGGCCGGTCCTGCCCGGTGTCGGATGCGGTCGCGGCCCGGCTGTGGGCGGTGCGGATGGCCTCGCCGATGACCTGCTGGGAGACGACGCCCACGGCGCGTCCCTCGCCGTCCACCGCGACGGCCCAGCCGGTCGGCGAGAGCACCGCCCCGTCGAGCGCGGTGCGCAGCGAGTCCTTGCCGGGCACGAACGGGCGCCCGTGGTCGAGGAGTTGAGCCGGGTCGACGGTCCCGGCGGTGAGCCGGTCCGGCTCGCTCCAGCCGAGCGGCCTGCCGTCGGGGTCGGTGACGAGGAGGTAGGGGGCGTCGGCGCGGGAGGCGATCTCGTCGGCGCCGGCGTCGACGCGCACGATCGGCGCGGTCTGCAGCTCCAGGCCGGCGGACGGGAAGAAGGACAGCCGGCGGATGCCGCGGTCGGCACCGAGGAAGTCCTCCACGAAGGCGTCGGCGGGCGCGCTGAGCAGTTCGGCGGGCGGCGCGAACTGGGCGAGCCGGCCGCCGGTGCGCAGGACGGCGACCATGGTGCCGAGCTTGATCGCCTCGTCGATGTCGTGGGTGACGAAGACGATGGTCTTGCCCAGCTCGTCCTGGATGCGCAGCAGTTCGTCCTGCAGCCCCTTGCGCACCACGGGGTCGACGGCGGAGAACGGCTCGTCCATCAGCAGCACCGGCGGATCGGCGGCGAGCGCCCTAGCCACGCCGACGCGCTGCTGCTGGCCGCCGGAGAGCTGGTACGGGTACCGTTTGGCGAGCGCGGTGTCGAGCCCCACCCGCTCCATCAGCTCGGCGGCTCGCGCGCGGGCCTTCTGCTTGCTCCAGCCGAGCAGCCGGGGCACGGTGGCGATGTTGTCGAGGATGGTGCGGTGCTGGAAGAGCCCGGCGTTCTGGATGACGTAACCCATCGAGCGGCGCAGGGTGTTGACCGGCTGCCGGCGGATGTCGGTGCCGTCGAGGAGGATGCTGCCCTCGGTGGGCTCCACCATCCGGTTGATCATCCGCAGGGTCGTCGTCTTGCCGCAGCCGGAGGGCCCGACGAGGACGGTGATCGCGCGGTCCGGTATCTCGAGCGACAGCCGGTCGACCGCGACCGTGCCGTCCGGATACCGCTTCGTGACTGACTCTATGCGTATCAAAACGCCGCATGCCCTTCGGGTCTGGCGGTCTTCCGCCTGCTGTCGGCCACGGTCGTCGCTGCGCAGCCCGTTGCGGGGAGAGTCTAGACCGCGAGTGTTGCAGCGTTCTGTCGCCCGCGTGGCCCCGTCACCGCCGTCAGGCCGCCACCGGCAGGCCCGGGGTGCGCAGCACGCTCCGCCCGGCATCGACCGCGAACACCTCGCAGCGGGGGCGGGCGGCGGCCCAGGCCGGCCCGTCGGCGCCCAGCGCGAAGGCGGCGGTGGCGGTCGCGTCCGCCTCGGTCAGGGTGGGGGCCACCACGGTGAGGCTGAGCAGCCCGGTCGCGGGGCGTCCCGTGCGGCCGTCGAGGATGTGGTCGCCGCGCTCGTACCGCCCGGAGGTGGCCACGGCCGCGTCGGTGACCGCCAGCACGGTACAGACCCGGTCGGCCTGTTCGGGGTGCCGTACCCCGACCCGCCACGGCCCGCCGGAGACCACCACGTCACCGCCGGCGTTGAGGCAGAACCGCCGTGCCCCGGCCGCCGCCAGCAGCCCGGCCGCCCGCTGCACCGACCAGCCCTTGACCACCGCGCAGGGATCGAAGGCCCGGCCGGGCAGCCGCACGTCGAAGGCACCGCCGGTCGCGGCCCGGTACCGCTCGCACAGGCCGAGGACCTCCCTCAGGTCCGCGCTCGGCTCGCCGTCCGCCAGTTCCCCGCGCCCGTAGCGGGACACCTCGCTGCCGTGCTTGAACGGGCTGAAGCGGGTGTCCACTTGACGCAGCCAGGCGAAGACCTCGTCCGCCGCCGCGCCGAAGTCGCCCTCGTCGTCGATCCGCAGCGAGACGGGGAACCCCATGACGTGCTCGACACGCCGCACCTCACGCCCCCTTGGCGTCGATGGCGGCCTGGAGGGACTCCCTGTATCCCTGGCTCGTGATCGTGGCCCCGGACACCGAGTCGATGTGGGCGCTCTGCGCCTTGAGGGTCTCCGCTACCAGCTCGGGCACCGCCCACCGGGTCTGCGGATGGTGGGGGGCCTGGAGCATCCGTACGGCGGTGATCCGGTCGCCCCGGAAGGTCACCTCGACCTGGAAGACACCCTTCGAGGTGCTCACCGCGGTGCCGTGGACGACCTTCGAGGTGGACGCGGCGGAGGAGGACGCGGCGGGCGAGGAGGCCGCGGCGGACGGCACGGCGGTCGGGGTCGGCGCCGGCGGGGCGGTGTCGACGGTCCCGGCCGAGGGGTGGTAACGCCACACCGGTATCAGGCCGGCGACGGTCAGCACGAAGACGGGAATGGCTCGCTTCACGGTCGGTCGCCCTCTCTCAGCCGGCGAGGCTGAAGCGCTCGAAGTGGATCTGCCGTCTGGGCACGCCCAGGTCGGCCAGGCTGCGCAGCACGGCGGTCATCATCCCGGGCGGCCCGCACAGGAAGACGTCCCGCTCCCCGATGTCGGGCACGAGCCGCGCCAGTTCGCGCGGGGCGAGCTTGTCGGGGAGGACCGGTCCGGTCACCAGGTGGAGTTCGGCGCCCTTGGTGAGGGCGAGGTCGCACAGCTCGTCGTAGAGGACGGCGTCGCGGTCGGTGGTCACCCGGTAGATGACCACGGCGTGGCCCTGCAGTTCCTCCATCAGCGCCCGGATGGGCGTGACGCCGACGCCGCCGGCGATGAGCACGGACTCCGGGCGGGTGCGGTGGAGTGTGGTGAAGGCGCCGTAGGGGCCCTCGGCGAAGACGCGGGTGCCGGGCTTGAGGTGCCGCAGTGCGGCGCTGCCGTCGCCGGACGCCTTCGCGGTGAGACGCAGGGTGCGGCCGTCGGGGGCGGCGGACAGGGAGAAGGGGTTGGCCTGCCACCAGCGGTCCCGGGTGAGGAACCGCCAGAGGAAGAACTGTCCGGCCCGCGCGGGCAGCCGGTCCAGGTCGCGGCCGGTGACGTAGACGGAGACGACGTCGTCGGACTCGGGGACGACCGCCGACACCCGGAGCCGATGCCGCAGGTTCCGCCACAGCGGCAGCACCAGCCGGCCCAGGGCGACCGAGCCGAGGGCGAGGCCCCACAGCGTGTACCAGTACGTCCGTGCGGCGGGCGAGGAGGTGAAGGTCGTACCGGCCGCGACCTGGTGGGTGAAGGCGAGGACCACGGCGGCGTAGGTGTACAGGTGGATGAAGTGCCAGGTCTCGTAGGCGAGTCGGCGGCGGGCCCAGCGGGCCGAGACGGCGCCGACCACCACGATCAGCGCGAGCGCGACGACGGCGCGCAGCACGCCCTCGACGGTCTCGGCGAGGTTCACCAGCTGGCTCACCGGATCCATCGACGACGCCTGGGCGTAGCCGAAGGTGATGAACACCGCGTGGGTGAGCAGGGTCCACAGGAGAGCGAAGCCCGTCCAGCGGTGCCACGAGGTCAGCCGGTCCATGCCGATCCGGCGGTCCAGCCAGGGCAGCCGGGCCACCAGCAGCAGCTGGAAGGCCATCAGGAGGGCGCCGTACAGGCCGGCCAGGCGGCCCAGCACGATCAGCGCGTTGGAGGCGAATCCGGCCTGGACGAAGAACCGGGCCACCACGGCCGCGTTGACGGCCAGCAGCAGGTACAGGCCGGTACGGGCCACGGCGCGGGGCCGGATGGTCGCGGTGGGTGCGGGACGGGTCTGGAGGGTCGTCACGGACGCGGCTCCTTGATCGGGTCCTGGATGACGAGCTTCGCCCGGCAACGCTGTCGTTTTCCTGTCGGACGACTTTCACTTGAGTATCGATGCGGCCCGTGGGGGCCGGCAGCTCGGACGGGGCCGGACGGGTGGCGCAGGATGGGCGGGTGCAGAAAGTACGCCTGCTGGTCGTGGACGACGACCCGCCGATCGCCGACCTGGTGGCCACGGTCGCCCGCTACGAGGGCTGGGAGGCGGTCACCGCGTACTCCGGGGAGGAAGCGCTGGCCCGGGCCGCCGAGTTCGGGCCGGACATCGTCGTCCTGGACCTGATGCTGCCCGACGTGGACGGCTTCGGCGTGCTGGACCGGCTGCGCAGGTCGGGGACGATGGTGCCGGTCGTGTTCCTCACCGCGCGTGACGGGGTCGCCGACCGGGTCGCGGGCCTGACCCGGGGCGGGGACGACTATCTGGTCAAGCCGTTCGCGGTGGAGGAGCTGATGGCCCGGCTGCGCACGGTGCTGCGGCGCACCGCGGGACCGGACTTCGGACGCTCCGTGCTGCGGGTCGCCGACCTGACCCTGGACGAGGACACCCGCGAGGTCCGCCGCGCGGAGCGGCTGCTGGCCCTCACCCCCACCGAGTTCGAGGTGCTGCGCCACCTCCTGCGCAGGTCGCCGTCGGTGCTCACCAAGGCGCAGCTCCTGGACCACGTGTGGGAGTACGGCTTCGGCGGCCGCTCGAACGTGGTGGAGCTGGTGATCAGCCGGCTGCGCCGCAAGCTGGACGGCCCGGGCGAGGAGCCGCTGATCCACACCGTGCGCGGCTTCGGGTACGCGGTCCGGCGGCCGGCCCGGTGATCCGCCGGCTGCGCCGGACGTACGGCAGACTGCGCCTGGGCACCCGTCTGGCGCTGGGTCTCGGCGTGCTGTCCCTGCTGGTGTTCGCGGTGGTCGGCACGGCGCTGACCACGTACATGCGCGGCTATCTGGAACGCCAGCTCGGCGAGCAGCTGCGGCTGGTGCAGATCGGGCAGACCAAGGACGCCTCCGCGCACGGCACGGTCGAGCGCCGGCCGTACTACGGCTGGTACACGGCCGTCTACGACGTCTCCGGCGGTCCGGCGCGCCTGCGCACCCCCGCCGACGTGCCCGCCGACACCGCCCCGCTCACCGCGCTCGCCGAGACCCGCGCCCACGCCTCGACGGACCTCTTCCGCACCGTGCGCCTCGCCGGGGAGGGCACGTACCGGCTGCGGGCCTGCGAGGTGGAGCCCGGGGTGGTCCTGGTGAGCGCGGCCCCCATGGCGGAGGTCGAGGCGACGGTACGGCAGCTGATCACGGTCCAGGTGGTGGCGTTCGCGCTGGCCCTGCTCGCGCTCGTGGTCATCGGCCGCACCCTGCTGCGCCGGGGCCTGAAACCGCTCAGCGACATGGCGCACACCGCGCACGGGATCACCTCGCACGACCTGACCGACCCGGCGGCCCGGCTGCCGCTGCGCGCCGACGCCCCCGGCGGTGGCCCGGAAGTCGAGGAACTGCGTACGGCGTTCAACACGATGCTGGAGCACATCGACGACTCGCTCGCGGTGCGCGCGGAGGCCGAGCAGCGGCTGCGCCGGTTCGTCGCGGACGCCTCCCACGAACTGCGCACCCCGCTGATGTCGGTGCGCGGCTACGCCGACCTGTTCCAGTACGCGGCCGCCAACGAACCCGCCGAACGCGACCGCCACCTGGCCCGGCTGCGCGCCGAGGCGGCCCGGATGGGCGTCCTCCTGGACGACCTCCTGCTGCTCGCCCGGCTGGACGCGGCCGAGGTGGAGGCTCCGCCGCGCCGCGCCGACACCGACCTGACCCAGCTGGTGCGCGAGGCCGCGGACGCCTTCCGCGCGGGCCACCCCGGCCACCCCCTGACCGTGGACACAGGCCCTGGCCCGCTGCGGCTGCGCCTGGACCCGGTCCGCATCCGCCAGGTGCTGGACAACCTGCTCACCAACGCGGCCGTGCACACCCCTCCCGGCACCAAGGTCTCCCTGACCCTCTCCGCCGGCCCCGCCGGCGCGACCGTCCGGGTCACCGACACGGGCCCCGGCATCCCGGACGCGGACCGGGACCGGGTCTTCGACCGCTTCTACCGGGTGGACAAGGCCCGCAGCAGAGACCGGGGCGGCAGCGGGCTCGGGTTGTCGGTGGCGAGAGCACTGACGGAGGCCCACGGGGGCAGCCTGCGGCTGGCGCGGGAGTGCGGTATGACGGTCTTTACGGTCAGGCTGCCAACCTGAAGGGGCGCGGGGAACCGCGCGAGCGACCACCACGGACGAGCACCCGGCAGACCACCCGCACCCCCTACGGCGAGACCCCTATCGGCTGAGCGGCCGGCAGGCGAGCGCGGCGACGTCGTCCTCCGCATGCTCCGCGTCCAGCCGCCGCAGGATGATGTCCAGCACGTCGTCCAGCCCCTCCCCGCCGGGAAACCGAACCGCGGCCAGCCGCTCCAGAGACCGGTCGATGTCCTCGCCCCGCCGCTCCACCAGCCCGTCCGTGAACAGCACCAGCGTCTCCCCCGCGGCCAGCGGATACGTGGCCGACTCGTAGCCGCCGAGCCCGGTGCCCAGCGGCGGACCGACCGGCACCGGCACCATCGCGGCCTCGCCGCCGGAGGCGATGCGCACGGGCGGCAGATGCCCGGCGCTGGCCAGCGTGACCTGGTGGCGTCCCGGGTCGACGCGGGCGAGCAGGCAGGTGGCGGGCCTGAGGTCGGCCTCCCGCGAGGCGATGTCGTCCATCTGCCGCAGCACCCGGTGCGGGGGCAGGTCGGCGGCGGCGATGTAGCGCAGGGAGGAGCGGTAGACGCTCATGTCGACGGCGGCCTCCAGGCCGTGCCCCATGACGTCGCCGACGACCAGCAGGGTCCGCCCGAAGTGCAGCCGTACGGTCTCGCACCAGTCGCCGCCGACCAGCACTCCGCCGCCGGCCGGCAGGTAGCGGACGGCGATGTCGAGGTTGGGGTGCGGGCGGCCCGGCTCCGAGAGCAGGGCGCGCTGCAGGTCGCCGGCGGTGCGGTTGACGCTCGCGTGGGCGCGGGCGTGCCGGATGTGGGAGGCGGCGCGCTCGGCCAGGAGGCTGAGCAGCTCGGCCTCCGCGCGGCGCAGGGGCTGCCCGGAGCGGGCCCACACCAGGACGCCGTACGCCTCCTCGCCGCTGGTCAGCGGGGCGCACAGCGCGATCCGGGTCCGGGTGGCGCCCGGGTACTCCAGCCAGGGCTCCGGCTCTGCGCCGAGCGCCGGTGTCCCGGTCTCGCGGGCCACCGCGGTGGCCCACCGGGCGTCGGGCAGCGCGTCGGCGTCCCCGGTGATCGCCTCGTATCCGGATATGGTCCGGCCGGTGCGGCGGATCACGGCGGCCGTGCCACCGGCCAGCCGCACGGCGAGCCGGGTCAGCTCCGCGCAGGTCGTGCCCTCGTCGAGGGTCGTCCCTATGCCGGCCAGCGCCTCCCGCAGCACGCTCAGCCCCGCGCCGCCGGCCGCCAGGGCGTCGGCGCCCGGCACGCCGCCGGCCGACTCCGCGGAGCCCGCGACGGCAGCGGCGTCCCCGGCCCCCGCGGACGCCGCCGTCGCCTCGGTGCCGCCTCGGTCCTCACGGTGGCGGCCGCTGTCGGCGGGCACGGGCCCGCGACGGGACTGGATCCAGCGCGCCACACCCAACACCCTCACAGAATCTCAAACCGGGGTGAGCGGGGCACCGGCCTCGTCTCTGCCGGCGCCCCCGGCGGCCCCGGGCCCCTGTCGGTCGTTCGGGACGGGCTCAGTCCTCGGCGGGTGCCAGCCGCAGGGAGATGGAGTTGATGCAGTACCGCTGGTCGGTCGGGGTCGGGTACCCCTCCCCCTCGAAGACGTGCCCGAGGTGGGAGCCGCAGCGGGCACAGCGCACCTCGGTGCGGACCATGCCGTGGGAGCGGTCCTCGACCAGTTCGACGGCGTCGGTGTCCTTCGGGTCGTAGAAGGACGGCCAGCCGCAGTGCGACGCGAACTTGGTGTCCGAGGTGAACAGTTCCGCGCCGCAGGCGCGGCAGGAGTAGACGCCCTCGGTCCTGGTGTCGGTGTACTCACCGGTGAAGGCGGGCTCGGTGGCGGCCTGCCGCAGCACGGCGTACTCGGCCGGCGTCAGCTCCGCGCGCCACTGCTCGTCCGGCTTCTCGACGTCGTACGACATGAGCCTCAGCCCCTTTACTGCGACAGGCGGTCCAGGATGAGCGGGCCCAGGTCGGTCACGTCGCCCGCGCCCATGGTGAGAACGAGATCGCCGGGCTTCGCCATTCCCGCGATCACGGCAGGGATCTCGGCCTTGTCGTGGACGGAGGTGACGTCGGCGCCGGCCGCGCGTGCGGCCTCGATGATCAGCTCGCTGGTCACGCCCGGGATCGGGTCCTCGCGGGCCGGGTAGATGTCGAGGACGACCGAGGCGTCGGCGAGCGCCAGCGACTGCCCCATCTCCTTGCCGAGCTCCTGGGTGCGGGAGAACAGGTGCGGCTGGAAGACGACGAGGATGCGGGAGTCGCCGGCGGCGGCGCGCATGGCCTCCAGGTCGGCGGTCATCTCGGTGGGGTGGTGGGCGTAGGAGTCGATGACCTGCACCCCGGCGGCCTCGCCCTTGAGCTGCAGGCGCCGCTTGACCCCGGTGTAGGCGGCGAGCGCGGGCGCGAGTGCGTCGGCCGGGATGCCGAGGGCGGCCCCGGCGGTGAGCGCGGCGACGGCGTTGAGGGCGTAGTGGCGGCCGGGCACGGAGACGGTGAAGGTCAGCTCCTGTCCGTCCAGGACCACGGTGACCCGGCTCTTCAGCCCCTGCGGGACGATCGACAGCACGCGCACGCCGGCGTCCTCGGCCTCGCCGTACGTCACCGTCCGCACCGACCCCGCCAGCCGCCGGGTCAGCTCCCGGGCGCCCTCGTGGTCGGCGGAGATCACCAGCGTGCCGCCGGGGACGATCTTCCCGGCGAAGGTCTCGAAGGACTCGTAGATCTCGTCCATCGAGGCGTAGTTGGCGTGGTGGTCGAGTTCGACGTTGAGGACGATGGCGACCTCGGGCGCGTACTTGTGGAAGCTGCGGTCCGATTCGTCCGCCTCGGCGACGAAGATGTCGCCCTCGCCGTGCAGCGCGTTGGAGCCGGGCGCGTCCAGGTCGCCGCCGATGGCGTACGACGGCTTCAGGCCCAGCTCGGTGAGGGAGACGGCCAGCATCGAGGTGGTCGTCGTTTTGCCGTGGGTACCGGCCACGGCGATCGGGCGCAGCCCGTCCATCAGCGCGGCGAGCGCGTCGGAGCGGTGCACCACCGGGATGCCCAGCTCGGCGGCGCGGGCCAGCTCGGGGTTGTCCTGGCGGATCGCCGAGGACACGACGACACAGCTCGCGTCGTCGGCGAGGTGCTCGGCGGCGTGCCCGATGCGCACGGTGGCACCGAGTGCCCGCAGCGCCTCGGCGGTGGCCGACTCCTTGGCGTCACTGCCGGCCACCTCGGCCCCGCGCTGCGCGAGGATCTTGGCGATTCCCGACATCCCGGCGCCGCCGATGCCGATGAAGTGCGGTCGGTCCATGGCGGCAGGAAGGCCGGGTGCCATGTGGTTCTCCCCAAGTTTCCGGTACGACGCTGAGCGGGCCCTAGCCTATGCGCTCGGGCGCCGGGCCCCGTGCGAGGGGCGGGCGGGCGCCGGGCCCCGTGCGAGGGGCGGGCGGGCGCAGCCCTATGCCTTGCTGTGCGAGAAGAGCTTCAGCACCGGCACGCCCACCTTGTGCCGGGCCCGGGAGGCCCAGTCCCGGTGGAAGAACTCCTCCACGTAGTGGGGGTCGGTGAGCACGATCACCTCGTCCGCGTCCACCTCGGCGACCAGGGACTTCAGCGCGTCCAGGGGATGGTCCTCCACCAGCTGCCCCGCCGCCCGGCTCCCGGAGGCCCGCAGCGCCTGCACCGACACGTCCAGGGCCTGCTGTCCGACGCTCCGGGCGTCCTCCCCCTCGGGCGTCTCGTGTTCGCGGACCGCCTCGTCGAGTTCGCCGAGCGCGATGTCGTCGATGGCCCGCAGCAGGCGGTCCGCCTGGTCGCCGCGCGGCTGGAGGAGCACGTGGAACGCGACCGGCTCGTCTCCGTGCAAGGTGGTGACGAACTCCACGTCGGCGGACGTCAGAGCCTTCTCGATCATCAGAACGCTGGTGAACACCGAACGCCTCTTCTCCTCCGTGGGCCGGACAAGGCCCCTGCGGAAACCATCCTGCCCGTGATCGCACGAGTTCTGCCGGTACCCAAGTCTGCCCTGCGGGAGCGAAACGGAACGGCACATTCCGCTGATTTCAGGACCGCCGGTAGCGACCGAACAGGAATCCGGCGTCCTCCAGGAGGGACACGAGCTCGAACCGGTGCGGCACGGCGACGGGCGGTCCCCCGGCGATGCGCTGCGCGCCGCCCGCGGTGAGCATCGGCGACAGGGTCAGGCACAGCTCGTCCAGCACCTCGGCGGCGACCAGCTGGCCGAGCAGCCGGGGGCCGCCCTCGGTGAGCAGCCGGGTGTGGCCGAGACCGGCCAGGGCACGCACCGCCCGTGCGGGGTCGACCCCGCCGCCCTCACCGGCGATCACCACCCTGGCGCCGGCCTTCTCGGCCGCGGCGACCCGGTCGGGGGCGGCCGCGGATCCGGTGAGCACCAGCGTGGGCACCAGCGGCGAGGTGAACAGCGGGAGCGAGAAGTCCAGGTCCAGGCTCGCGCTGACGACCGCGATCGCCGGCGCCGGGCCCTGTCCGGCGGCCTCCCGCGCCCCGGCGAACTCCGCACGCGCGCGTGCGGGGCGGTACCCCTCCTGGCGCACCGTCTCCGCGCCCACCACGATCACGTCCGCGAGCGCCCGCAGCGTGCCGAAGATCCGCATGTCGGCGGCGCTGGAGATGGGCTGGGAGCGCCCTTCGTGCTGGGCGGCGCCGTCGAGCGTGGACACCATGTTGGCCCGCAGCCACGGCCGCGGGGCGCCGGGCGGCTCCGGGTAGGCGTAGGCGGCGGACAGCTCGGCGAGGCTCCACTCACGGTCGACGTGGGCGCCATGGTCGACGTGGACGTCGTGGTCGGCATGGCCGCCGGTACCACCGGGCGCATGGGCCACCAGAGTCCCGGCAACCCCCCTGGCCCCCTCCCTCTCGGCCACCCCGCCGGAGGCCTGGGCTGCTGTCTCGTCGGTCACAGGGAACAGGCGTCGCATGTCGTGCAGTGTGACACGGCGCTTAGCATGGATAACCGTGTCGTCCTCCACCACCGCCCCCGGATCCAGCCCTCTGACCGAAGCGGGCCCCCTCTCCCTGTGCGCCCGCGAGCCGCACGTCCCCGCGGACCGGCTGGTCGCCGAGATGGTGCCGCCCCCGCGCTTCGACTCGGTCCGCTTCTCGACGTACATACCGGACCCGAACCAGCCCAGCCAGACCGAGGCCGTGCGGGTGCTCGAGGGCTTCGCGGGCGGGCTCGGCGGGGCGCACGCCACCGGCGCCGGCCGGCGCGGCTTCCTCGGCCTCGGCAGGGCCAGGGCGCCCAAGGCCCCGGCCGGCCCGCGCGGGGTCTACCTGGACGGCGGCTACGGCGTCGGCAAGACCCATCTGCTCGCCTCCCTGTGGCACGCCACCCCGGCCGAGCCCGCGCTGAAGGCGTTCGGCACCTTCGTTGAGCTGACGAACCTGGTCGGCGCCCTCGGCTTCCAGCAGACCGTGCGGACCCTCTCCGGGCACCGCCTGCTGTGCATCGACGAGTTCGAGCTGGACGACCCGGGCGACACGGTCCTCGTGTCAACGCTGCTCGGCAAGCTGGTCGAGGCGGGCGTGGCGCTCGCCGCCACCTCCAACACGCTGCCGGGCAAGCTGGGCGAGGGCCGGTTCGCCGCCGCCGACTTCCTGCGCGAGATCCAGGGCCTGTCGGCCCACTTCCGCACCCTGCGCATCGACGGCGAGGACTACCGCCACCGCGGCCTGCCCGAGGCGCCGCGGCCCTTCACCGACGAAGAGGTGACGAAGGCGGCCTACGCCACCGAGGGCGCCTCGCTGGACGACTTCCCGCATCTGCTGGCGCACCTGGCCAAGGTGCACCCGAGCCGCTACGGCGCGCTGACCGACGGGGTGAAGGCGGTGTGCCTCACCGATGTGGCGCCGGTGCCGGACCAGTCGACGGCGCTGCGGCTCGTGGTGCTCGCGGACCGCCTCTACGACCGCGAGGTCCCGGTGCTGGCCTCCGGGCTGCCGTTCGACCGGCTGTTCAGCGAGGAGATGCTGAACGGCGGCTACCGCAAGAAGTACTTCCGCGCGATATCCCGGCTCACCGCGCTCGCCCGCGACGCGAAGGGGCTCGTCGGCTCGTAGCCAGGGGCCGGATCCAGCCACGCGAACGGCACTTTTCACGCTCTCTTGCGCTCGTAACGCCCAGTTAACCCTGCAAAGGACTTTGCAGGGTTAATCTGTTTCTTGACCATCCATTGACCAATGCTTGGTGCGCGCGAGAGGCGTGAACTCCGGAGGGAGGGCGCATGTTCCGAGGTACGACGGCCCGGGCCGCACTCGCCTCCCTCGCCGTCGTCCTGCTCGCCCTGCTCTTCTCCGCGCCCACCGAAACCTTCACACCTGCGCACACGCTCAGTGAAGCAACGGCCAAGGCCGAGACCGGAACCACACCCTCCGAACAGCCGGCGGGCGATCAGGCGGACGTGTTCGGCGGGCGCCGTCTCGCGCGTGACGCCTCCCGCCGCGCGCCGCAGCACCCGCCCATACCCGGCCGGGCAGCCGGCGCCGGCCCCGCACCCACACCCGGCACCGCGCGCGTCCCGGCCACCGGAGTCTCCAGAGCCCCCACCCCGGCAGCCCTTCAGGTCTTCCGCTGCTGACAGGCGCTCAACTCTTCCCCCACACATGTCGTTCAAGTCCGACGCGCCCGTGCAGGCGCGCCAGGAGGAACCCACACCTATGCAGCCCCTCATCGACAACGCCCGTACCTTCGGACAGCGCCCTGAGGAGTTCGCCAAGCTCGCCGAAGGCCAGTCCCCGCAGGTGCTGTTCATCACCTGCTCCGATTCCCGGGTCGTCCCGGCCCTGATCACGGGCGCCCGCCCCGGCGAGCTCTTCGAGCTGCGCACCGCGGGCAACATCGTCCCGCCGCACACCTCGCAGCACCCCACCAGCGAGGCCGCCACCATCGAGTACGCCGTGGAGGTGCTCGGCGTCCGCGACATCGTGGTCTGCGGTCACTCGCACTGCGGTGCCGTCGGCGCGCTGGTGCGCGGCGACGACCTGACCGCCGTACCCGCCGTGCGCGACTGGCTCGCGCACGCCACGCCGCGCCCGGCCGGCCAGGCCGAGGACCCGGAGGTCGCCGAGGGCGTGCAGGCCCATGTGCTGACCCAGTTGCTGCGGCTGCGCTCGTACCCGTGCGTCGGACGCAGGCTGGCGGCGGGTCAACTCGCCCTGCACGCCTGGTACTACGAGGTGCACACCGGCGCCGTACGGGCGCACCGCCCGCGGACCGACACTTTCGAGTCCCTGTGAGCGCGCCGGTGACCAGCAAGAACCTCATATCCCGGTTCCCGTATCTGCGGCACGACTTCGCCGCTTCCCTCGTCGTCTTCCTGGTCGCGCTGCCGCTGTGCGTGGGCGTGGCCGTCGCCTCCGGGGTCCCGGCCGAACTCGGCCTGGTCACCGGCATCGTGGGCGGGCTCGTGACCGGGCTGATGCGCGGGAGCAGTCTGCAGGTGTCGGGTCCGGCGGCCGGACTGACCGTGCTCGTCTTCGAGGCGGTCAAGGAGTTCGGGCTGCCGGCGCTCGGCGTGATCGTGCTCGCCACCGGACTCCTCCAAATAACGATGGGCCTGCTGAAACTGGGCCGCTATTTCCGCGCCATCTCGGTCTCGGTCGTCGAGGGCATGCTGGCCGGAATCGGACTGGTGCTCATCGCCGGGCAGTTGTACCCGGCGCTGGCCGCCAAGGCCCCCGACTCCGGCCTGGGCAAGATCGCCGGGCTGCCCGGGGCGTTCCTGGACGCCCTCGGCGACGGCAGGGCGGTGGCCTCGCTCGCGGTGTGCGCGGGCACGATCGCGGTGCTGCTGCTGTGGAGGCACGTTCCGGCGAAGGTCCGCACGCTGCCCGGCCCGCTGGCCGCGGTGGGCCTCGCCACGGTGGCCGCGTTCGCGCTGGACCTGCCGGTGGCCACGGTGGCGGTGCGGGGTCTGCTGGGCTCGGTCCAGCCGCCGCCGCTGAGCGCGTTCGGCGAGTTGGCGGGCGTCGGGCTGCTCGGCACGGTCGTGGCCTTCACCCTGATCGCCTCGGCCGAGTCGCTGTTCAGCGCGGCCGCCGTGGACCGGCTGCACTCCGGACCGCGCACCGAGTACGACAAGGAGCTGCTCGCGCAGGGCGCCGGCAACACGGTGTGCGGGCTGCTCGGCGCGCTGCCGATGACCGCGGTGATCGTGCGCAGTGCGGCCAACGTCCAGGCGGGTGCCCGTACCAAGGCCTCCCGCGTGCTGCACGGCGGGTGGCTGCTGCTGTTCGCCGCGCTGCTGCCGGGTGTGCTCGCCCACATCCCGGTCCCGGCGCTCGCCGGCATCCTCGTCCACTCCGGTGCCAAGCTGGTCCCGGTCCGGGCGCTGGCCGTGCTGTGGCGCGAGCACCGGGGCGAGGCGCTGATCCTGGCCGTGACCGCGGTGTCGATCGTGGCGGTCAGCATGTTCGAGGGCGTGCTGATCGGGCTGGCGCTGGCGGTGGTCAAGACCGCCTGGCAGGCCTCGCACGTCAAGCTGGAGGTCATCGACAAGGGCGCGGGCCCGGTGGACGCCCACCTCTCGGGCAACGCGACCTTCCTGCGGCTGCCGAAGATCCTGGACAGCCTGGAGTCGCTGCCCCAGGACCGCCCGGTCCGCCTGGACCTGTCCGGCCTGCACCACCTGGACCACGCCTGCCGTACGGCCCTGGAGAACTGGGCCGAGCGGCACGCGGTGGGGACGGAGCCGGTTCGGCTGACGGTGCCCGTGCGGGCGGGCTGAGGCGGCGCGGGCCGACCGGGTCGGGAGACAGCCCCCTCCCGGCTCGGTCGGCCGGGAAGTGGCATATCGTTGCAGCAGCGGACAAAAACGGGCCTCTCGGTGAGGAGGTCATCATGGTCCAGGAACTGCTGGGAGCGATCGCCGCGGCGGGCTGCACCGGACTGGTGTACCTGGCGATGGCGGCCCGCGTGGTCAAGCAGTACGAACGGGGCGTGCTGTTCCGCCTCGGTCGCGTCGCGGGTGACGTACGGCCGCCGGGCCTGACGCTGATCATCCCCTTCGTGGACCGGCTGCAGAAGGTCAACATGCAGATCGTGACGCTGCCGGTCCCCGCCCAGGAGGGCATCACCCGCGACAACGTCACCGTCCGCGTGGACGCGGTCGTCTACTTCCGGGTGGTCGACGCGGAGAGCGCGCTGGTGCGGGTCGAGGACTACAAGTTCGCGGTCTCGCAGATGGCCCAGACCTCGCTCCGGTCGATCATCGGCAAGAGCGACCTGGACGATCTCCTCTCCAACCGCGAGAAGCTCAACCAGGGCCTGGAGCTGATGATCGACAGCCCCGCCGTCGGCTGGGGCGTCCAGGTCGACCGGGTCGAGATCAAGGACGTCTCGCTGCCGGACACGATGAAGCGGTCCATGGCCCGCCAGGCCGAGGCGGACCGGGAACGCCGGGCCCGGATCATCAACGCGGACGCCGAGTACCAGGCCTCCAAGAAGCTGGCCGAGGCGGCCCAGCAGATGGCCGACACCCCCGCCGCCCTGCAACTGCGGCTGCTGCAGACGGTGATGGCGGTGTCCGCCGAGAAGAACTCCACGCTGGTCCTGCCCATCCCGGTGGAACTGCTGCACTTCCTGGAGCGGGGCAACCGGCAGGCCGCGCCGGACGGCGACGGGGAGCTCCGCCCGGAGAGCGGCGAGCGCCGGACCGCGCCGCACGACGACGGAGGGCTCCGCCCGGAGAGCGGCGACCGGCAGACCGCGCCGCACGACAACGGAGAGCTCCGCCCGGAGAGCGGCGACCGGCAGACCGCGCCGCACGACGACGGAGAGCTCCGCCCGGAGAGCGGCGACCGGCAGACCGCGCCGCACGACGACGGAGGGCTCCGGTCCGGATAGCGTGCCGGGCATGCGCAGGAGCTGGATGATCGCCGTGGCCGCGACGGCCGTGACCGCGGGCTGCGGGGGCGGCGGCGGGCCGGCCGCCGCCCCTACGGCCCCCTCCCCGACGGCCCTGTCCCCGACCGCCGTCCACCGGCTGACCGTCAGCAGTACGGCCTTCCCCGACGGCGGCGCCATCCCCCGTCGGAACACCTGCGACGGCGCCGACGTCTCGCCTCCGCTCGCTCTCGGCGCCGTACCCGCGCACACGGCCTCGCTGGCCCTGCTGCTGCGGGACTTGGACGCCGCGCACGGCACGTTCACCCACTGGCTGGTGTGGGACATCGCCGCGCACACCACACGGCTGGCGGCGGGTGAGCATCCGCGGGGCGCGACCGAGGGCCGCAACGACTTCGGGAGGACGGGGTACGGCGGGCCCTGTCCGCCACGTGGGGACCGGCCGCATCGCTATGTCCTCACGGTGTACGCCGTCGACCGGCGGGTGTCGCTGGGCGCCGGGGCCACTCCGGCCGATCTGCTGCGGGCGTTTTCCGGGCACACGCTTGCCGTGGGCACGGTGACGGGCCGGTACGGCCGTGGATAGTGCCGCGAAAGGCCGTCATGCGTCTGCGGATCCGTCGTGGCCTGTCGCGCGGTTCCCCGCGCCCCTCGGGCGCGTGCACGCCCTGTCGGCGACAGAGGAAGGGGATGGCCGTGGCGAAGGAAACCCGTGAGGACCTGCGGGAGGCGCTGCGCCTGCCGCCCGGCCGCCCCGTCGACCTGGCCGCCCATGACACCCGGGCCACCCCCGGTGCCCCCGGCGGGAAGCGGGCGACCAAGGAGGACACCGTGCGCACCGGGAAACGGCTGGCGCGGCTGCAGGAGCGCCTGTGGGCGGCGAGCACGGCGGGGGACCGTCGGCGCGTACTGGTGGTGCTGCAGGGCATGGACACCAGCGGCAAGGGCGGCACGGTCAAGCACGTCATCGGCCAGCTCAACCCGGCGGGCTGCCGGATCCGGGCGTTCAAGGCGCCCACGGAGGAGGAGCGGCGGCACGACTTCCTGTGGCGGGTGCGTCCGGCCCTGCCCCGGCCGGGCGAGATCGGCATCTTCGACCGCTCGCACTACGAGGACGTCCTCATCGCCCGCGTCCGGCACCTCGCCCGGCCCGCCGAGATCGGCAGCCGCTACGGCCTCGTCAACGACTTCGAGCGGTCTCTCGCCGAGGACGGCGTGACCCTGGTCAAGTGCTTCCTGCACATCTCCCGCGACGAGCAGAGACGCCGGCTGCTGCGCCGCCTGGACCGCCCGGACAAGCACTGGAAGTTCGATCCCGGCGACATCGACGAGCGCGCGCTGTGGCCCGCCTACCAGGAGGCGTACCAGCTGGCCCTGGAGCGCTGCGCGGCGCCGTACGCGCCCTGGTACCTGATCCCGGCGGACCGCAAGTGGTACCGCAACTGGGCGATCAGCCGCCTGCTGCTGGAGCACCTGCGGGAGCTGGACCCGCAGTACCCGAAAGGCGACTTCGAGGTGGCTCGGTGCCGGGAGCGGCTGCTGAAGGGCGCCTGAGAAACCGGCGCGTCGCTGCCCGGTACGGGATATTTTCACACTAATCTCCGTGACTGTAAGCGGTCGATCCATTACGCACCGCATCCACACTCGCACTCACACTCATGGAGATGACATGCGCAGACTTCGCAAGGCCGCCGTCCTGCTCGCGGCGCTCGGCAGCGTGAGCCTCCTGCCCGCCGGCACCGCCTATGCCGGCGGGCACGACGACGAGGGCAAGGTCTTGCAGAGCACCAACTGCAAGGACCACGACCTGAACCTCGACGTCCTGGGCGAGGTCGGCATCCTCAACGGCCTGCTGGGCAACGCGCTCAACGGCGAGGGCGACCCGGGCGCCCAGGGCACCCACATCGGCTCGACCATGGGCTGCAACAACAGCGCCGGCGGCAGGTAACAGGCCGGTTCGGACCCCATGCCGGCGGACAGCGGCGGCAGGCCGGTCTTCCGGTGGGCCGGCCGCCCCACCCACCGCCGGCATGGAAGGTGTGGCGACCTCACGCGCGTGCGGGCACGCAGGACGGCGAGACCGTCAGCGCGCGTGAGGTCGCCGCGCCCGTGCGGCACGCCGCCGCACGGCGCCGCGCGGACCCGGTGAGCGGCGCGCCCGGGCGGGTACCCGGCGGCCATGCACGAGCAGCGGCACATCACCGACTCCTACTGGCTCCGGACCGCACCGGGGCCGTCCCGTCCCGCGCTGAGCGAGGACCTGGACGTGGAGGTGGCCGTCGTCGGCGCGGGCATCGCCGGGCTGAGCACCGCGCACGAACTGGCCCGGGCCGGGCTGCGGGTGGCGGTGCTGGAGGCCGGACGGGCGGCGGCCGGGGTCACCGGCCACACCACGGCCAAGCTGACCGCCCAGCACACCCTGGTCTACGACCGGCTGCGGCGCACCCGCGGCCCCGAGGGGGCCCGGCTGTACGCGCGCTCGCAGTCCGAGGCGATCGAGCACGCGGCGGCGCTGGTGGACGAGCTGGGCATCGACTGCGAGTGGGAGACCCGGGACGCGTACACGTATGTGCGCGACACCGCGCGCGCGGACGAGCTGCGGGCGGAGGCGGAGGCGGCGCGGGACGCCGGGCTGCCGGCCTCGTTCACCACGGAGACCGGGCTGCCGTTCCCGGTGGCGGGTGCGGTCCGGGTGACCGGGCAGGCGCAGTTCCACCCGGTCAGGTACCTGCGGGCGATCACCGAGGATCTCGTCGCGCGCGGCGGTCTGCTGTACGAGGGGACACGGGTCGTCGGGCTGCAGGAGGGCGGAGAGCCCTGCCGGCTGACGACCGAGTCGGGCCGTACGGTCACCGCCCGGGACGTCGTGATCGCCACGCACTACCCGGTGTTCGACCGGGCGCTGCTGTTCGCCCGGCTGTCGCCGCGCCGCGAGCTGGTGGTGGCGGGACCGCTGGGCGCGGGCCCGGACCCGGAGGGCATGTACATCACCCCGGAGGAGAACACCCGCTCGGTGCGCACCGCGCCGTACGGCACGGACGGGCAGCGGCTGCTGATCGTCACCGGGGAGCACTTCACGCCGGGCACCGGCGGCGTACCGGCCGGCTTCGACGGCCTCGCCGGCTGGGCCGAGGAGCACTTCCCGGGTGTCACCCTGGACCACGCCTGGGCCACCCAGGACAACGACTCCACCGACACCGTGCCGCTGGTCGGCCCCTTCCACCCCGGCGCCCGGCACACCTGGGTCGCCACCGGTTTCGGCGGCTGGGGACTGAGCGGCGGGATCATGGCCGGGCTGCTGCTGACCGCGCTGATCACCGGGCGGGACTGCGCCTGGCGCGAGCTGTACGACCCGCGGCGGCTGAAGTCGGTGGTGCGCGAGGCGCCGTCGCTGCTGAAGACGCAGGCGGAGGTGGCCCGGCACTTCGTCGGCGACCGGCTGAAACCGCCCGCCTCGGTGGACGACCTGGCGCCCGGCGACGGCGCGGTGGTCCGGGCGGGCGGCGGCCGGCTCGCGGTGCACCGGGACGAGGCGGGCGCCCTGCACGCGGTCTCGGCCCGCTGCACCCACCTGGGCTGCCTGGTCGCCTTCAACCGGGCCGAACGCGCCTGGGAGTGCCCCTGCCACGGCTCACGCTTCGACGTCGACGGCAGAGTGCTCCAGGGGCCGGCGGTGCGACCGCTGGAGCAGCGGGAGATCTGAGGGCCGCCACGCGGGTGACCGCAGCACCGCGCCACGAGGGCATATCGCCATACAAGCGGACAGCCGGCCCTACGTTCATACGGTGACCCCACGAGTACGCCGTATCACCGCCGTCTGTGTCCTGGGCGCGGCGCTCGCCGCCTGTGGCGGCGCGGGCTCCGCGGGCAGTGCCCGTCCGGCCCCTGCCGAGCCCTCCCCCGTCTCCGCCTCCCCGCCGGCCTCGCGTCCGCCCGTGCTGGCGCCCGGTCCCGGCGGCCTGACCCCGGTCTTCGAGCACGGCCCGCGCACCCTGGGCCGGACGGTCGCGCTGACCTTCGACGCCGACATGACCGCCGACCAGGGGCCCCGCGCCGCCGCCGGCGAGCACTTCGACAACCCGGACCTCATCGGCACCCTGCGCGCGCTGAAGGTGCCGGCGACGATCTTCATGACCGGCCGCTGGGCCGACGAGTACCCGACCGAGGCCCGCAGCCTCGGCCACGACCCGCAGTTCGAGGTCGCCAACCACTCCTACAGCCACTATGCGTTCACGGCCGACTGCTACGGCCTGCCGACCGTCGCCGCCGGCAGGATGCGCTCGGACGTGGAACGGGCGTACGCCTCCCTGCGCAGGGCGGGCGTGCCGCACCCGCTGCCGTACTTCCGCTTCCCCGGCGGCTGTTACGACCGGCGGGCGCTGCGCGCGCTGAGCGGGCTCGGGGTGACCGCGGTGCAGTGGGACGTGGTGAGCGGCGACGCGTTCGCGACCGACGCCGCCGCCGTCACCAAGCAGGTGCTGGACGGGGTCAAACCCGGCTCGGTGGTCGTCATGCACTGCACCCGCAGCGCCGCCCCGACCACCGAGCGGGTCGTCCGCGCGGTCGTACCGCAGCTGCGGGGGCGCGGCTACCGGTTCGTGAAGGTCTCCGAGCTCATCGGCGAGGCGTCCGGCCATCGGTGACCGGCCTACGCTGGACACATGAGCGAGGAGGACTACTGCACGGTCGTCGAGTCGGTGAAGCCGCCGAAGGCCGACGGTCCGCCGTACGCGGAGTGTGTGCTGTGCCGGGAGCCGACGGAGTACCCGGAGTCGTACAAGGGCATCACGCTCTGCCCACGGTGCGAGTGGCTGGAGGCGCAGCGCAGCGCCTGCTCAGGGTGAGCGGCGGGAGGTCAGCCGGCCGGCCAGGGCGAAGGCGGCGGCCGTCAGCAGGGCCGCCCCGGCCAGCGGCAGCAGCGGCAGTGGCGCGCGGCCGGTCTGCGAACCGGTGACCAGGCCGCTGACCGCCGCCTGCGCCGGGGAGCCGCTGACCGCCACCGCCAGCAGCGCGCCCAGCAGCATCGCCGGCACGGCGCGGCCGGTGGAGCGCAGCAGCGGCCGGTTGGTGAGCGCGCCGACGGCCGCGCCGAGCAGCGCGCAGGTGAGCGTGGCCGGCAGCCCGGCCGCGGCGGCCTCCAGCGGGGCCACATGGACCCGGTGGCCGTTGCTCGCCGGGTCGCTGATCAGCGTCACCACGACGGTCGCCGCCACCCCGAGCGTCACCGACGCGAGCAGTGCCGTCAGCAGACAGGCCAGGTGCGCCCGGGCGGGGCCGCGCGCGGCGGCGGTACAGGCGCGGGCCGCGTCCGGCTCGCCGGTGACGCAGATCCGCACCAGCCAGGCGGCCACCGGGAGCAGACCGGCGGCCGTGTAGCCGAGCGAGTCGAGGACCGGCTGGCCGCTCTGCACCCCGATCCCGAGGAACACGGCGTACAGGATCACCGGCGGCAGCCAGCGCTGGGAGCGCACCAGCAGGTCGGCCTGGTAGCGCAGGAGTGCGGTCATGGGCGGCTTCCGGGGTTCGGTCCGGGATCGGCCGGGGGCGGGGTGACGCTCACGACGTGCCAGGACGGGCGGGCCGTGAGCAGGGCGCGCAGGACGACGTCGGAGTGGGAGGCGGGTACGGCGAGGCGGTGGCGGCCGGGAGCGGTCTCCTCGGCGGAGGCGGCGGTCCGGGCCACGTCGGGCGGCAGTCGTGCGCCGGCCGGGCCGCGCACGGTGACGAGGGTGAGCGGACCGCCTGGTGAACTCCCGGTTTCCGTACGGCACTTGAGACCGCCGTCGAGCACGGTGTACGTCGCGTCCGGTGCCCCGGCCAGCCGGCGCGGGTCGTGGTCCACGAACACCACGGCGCCCCCCGCGGCGGTCCGCTCGGCCACCGCCCGCTCCAGCTCCTCCCGCGCCGCCGCGTCCAGCCCGGTCCAGGCCTCGTCCAGCACCAGCAGCTCCGGCTCTGCGAGCAGGGCCTGCGCCACGGCCACCTTCTGGCTGCTGCCCTTGGACAGCCGGGCCATGGGCGTACCGGCGTACGCCGCCGCACCGAAGCGCTCCAGCCAGGTGCCCGCGGCCTGTGCGGCGGCCTTGCGGCCGAGGCCGTGGACGGCGCCGAGGTGGGTCAGATAGCCGAGGGCCGTGAAGGGAAGCGCCGAGGGGAAGCGCTCCGGTACGTACGCCGTGCGGGGGCGGCCGGTGACCCGGCCCTCCGTCGGTGCGTCCAGGCGGGCGAGGAGGCGGAGCAGGGTGGACTTCCCGGTGCCGTTCGCCCCTTCCACGCGGGTGAGGGTTCCGGGGCCGAGGGTGAGGTCGACGCCCCGTAACACCCAGGGGCCGCGCAGGCCGTAGCGGCGGCCCACGCCCGCCAGCCGTAGATCACGTCGCATGAAGGCATTGTGGCTGCCCGCGCCCTTTAAGGTTGGCTCGTGTGAGCCAGAGTGTGACGTCCCCCGGAGACAGCCCCTTCCAGGCCGAGCGCAACCCGCGCGACGCGGCACCCCAGTTCGTGCTGCCCCTCGTCGTGCGGATCGAGAAGAGCGCGCCGCCCGCCCGCACCGACGCGCTGGAGACGGCCGCGCGGGCCGTGCTGGTGCTGCTGGGGGACGAACGGGCGCACGGGGACGGCGCGTGGGCCGAGGCGGTGCGGAGCTGGGAGGACGCGCGGATCCGCAAGGTCGTCCGGCGGGCCAGGGGCGCCGAGTGGCGGCGGGCCGAGGCGCTGCCGGGGATCACGGTGACCGGCAAGTCCGCGGAGGTACGGGTGTTCCCGCCGATCCCGCTCGACGGCTGGCCCAAGGACCTGGCCAAGCTCCAAGTGTCCGGCACCGAGCTGGACGACCCGGAGCCGCCCGTCGCCGCCGGCCCGGCACAGCCCGTGCTGTGGCTGAACCCGGAGCTGGAGATGTCGGCCGGTAAGGCGATGGCGCAGGCCGGGCACGGTGCCCAGCTGGCCTGGTGGGCGCTGTCCGACGCGGAGCGCGCTGCCTGGCGGGACGCGGGCTACGCACTGGCCGTCCGTACGGCCGACCCCGCCGACTGGGCCCGGCTGACCGGCGGCGGGCTGCCGGTCGTCCGCGACGCCGGGTTCACGGAGATCGCGCCGGGCAGCTGCACGGTCGTCGCCGACCACCCGGCGCTGCGCTAGGGATCGCGGGGCCGCAGCTCCCGGTGCCGGCACATCGCTGAAGCTCAAATATTGCTCTGAACACGGCAGAGAGGGGATTCGGGGCCGCGCGCGAGGGCGATACCTCCGTCATTCGCACGAGGGGAGGGGCCATGCGACGACTGGGCACGGGCATCGGCTGGCGGCCGGAGATCGCGGACGCCGTGGAGCGCATGCCGGGCATCGACTGGGTGGAGGTCGTGGCGGAGAACGTCTGCCCCGGCCACCTTCCCGCGTCGCTGCTGCGGCTGCGCGAGCGCGGCGTGACCGTGATCCCGCACGGCGTCTCCCTCGGCCTCGGCGGCGCGGACCGCCCCGACGAGGCCCGGCTGGCGGCGCTGGCGGAGCGCGCCGAGGCCCTCGGGTCCCCGCTGGTCACCGAGCACATCGCGTTCGTCCGCGCGGGCGGCCCGCTCACCGCCTCCCCGCACCTGGAGGCCGGTCACCTGCTGCCGGTGCCGCGTACGAGGGACGCCCTGGACGTGCTCTGCGAGAACGTGCGCATCGCGCAGGACGCCCTTCCCGTGCCGCTGGCCCTCGAGAACATCGCCGCGCTGTTCTCCTGGCCGGGCGAGGAGCTGACCGAGGGGGAGTTCCTGTCCGAGCTGGTCGAGCGCACCGGCGTCCGGCTCCTGATCGACGTGGCCAACCTGCACACCAACCACGTCAACCGGGGCGAGGACCCGGCCGAGGCGCTGGCCGCGCTGCCCGTGGCGGCGATCGCCTACGTCCATGTCGCGGGCGGCTTCGAGCGGGACGGCGTCTGGCACGACAGCCACGCCCACCCCGTGCCGCGCCCGGTCCTCGACATCCTGACCGACCTCGCCGCCCGCACCGCGCCGCCCGGCGTCCTCCTGGAACGGGACGAGAACTTTCCCGAACCGGCCGAGCTGGAGCGGGAGTTGACCGCGATCCGGGAGGCGGTGACGGCGGGGCGCGGGCGGTCGGGCGGGGCTGCGGGGACCGTGGCCGCCGACGGATCAGCCGGCGGCCGGTCAACCGCCGACGGGTCAGCCGGCGGCCGGTCAGCCGGCGGCGGATCCGCGGATGTCGGCGGATCGGCGGATGTCGGCGGATCGGCGGATGTCGGCGGAACTGCGGGCGTCGGATCAGCGGGCGGTGGCGGTGTCGCCGTCCTGGCGCGGCCCACGGTCCGGACGCGGGAGCGGCTCGCCGTCGCCCAGGCCGCCGTACTGTCCTCGCTGGTGGCCGGGACGCCGGTGCCCGAGGGGTTCGACCGGGTGCGGATGGGCGTGCAGGCACGGGCGCTCGCCGCCAAGCGGGCGGACGTGGTGGCGAGGGTGGCGCCCGAGCTGCCGGTCATCCTCGGCGACGGGTACCGGGCGGCGTTCCTGGAGTACGCGCGGGTCCGGCCGATGGCGGGCGGCTACCGCCGGGACGCCCTGGACTTCGCCGGGCACCTGCTGCGATCCGGTCGCCCCGAGGACCCGGACGCCCGCCGACGGCTACGGGAGTGGTGGCTGGACCGGGCGGGGCCGGCGCCCAGGTCCGGCGGGCGGATGGCTCGGCTGGCACGGAGAGTGCGGCGGGCGGCGTGACCGGGTGCCCGGCGCTGTGACCGGGTGCCCGGCGCTGTGACGGGACGGGAAGGTGTCGCCTGCCCGCGCCGGCGGGGTGCCGCCTGCGCCCGTTCCTCCCCCACTCTCGGCTTCGCTCGAGCGGGGAACCCCCATCGCCCCAGCGGCACGACTGCCCGCAGGCTACGACGGCGATGAGCGCCCCGTAGGGGCGCGCGGCTGTATCGATGTGCGGCTCCGCCGCGCGGGCGCGAGCAGCCACGACGCACCCGCACTCACCCACGCTCCGTAGCCCGACCGCTTCGACCCGTAGCCGCCCGAAATCCCGAACTGGGCCGAGTAATATGCCGCCCGCACCCCACCACCCTGCACACTCGCGTGCGGTGCGCTACAGGAGGCGTCATGCGACCCCGACCCCCGATCAAGGGCCGAGGCATATTCAGCGGCACGGGCCTCGTCATCGCGGCCCTCGCGGCGACCGCGGCGGCGCTGCTCTGCCCGCTCTGGCTGTACGCCGACCGCCCGAACCCGGCGTCCGGTGCGACCGTCCTGAGCGCCGAGACCGTGACGACCCCGTACGGCCCCCTGTCCGCGCAGGACCGGGACCTCATCACCAAGGTGCGGCTGGCGGGGCTCTGGGAGCTGCCGGCCGGCGAGCTGGCGGAGCGGAAGGGCACCACGGCGGCCGTACGCACGGCGGGCCAGCACCTGGTCGACGGGCACACCTCGCTGGACGCCCATGTCCGCACCGTCGCCGCCCAGCTCGGCGTACCCTTGCCGAACGAGCCGAACGCACAGCAGCAGCAGTGGCTCGACACCCTGAAGACCGCGCAGGGCCAGGACTTCGACCGGCAGTTCGCGGGCCTCGTCCGGCTGGCCCACGGCCGGGTGTTCGCGCAGGTCGCCGAGGTCCGGGCCGGCACCCAGAACTCCCTGGTACGCGACCTCGCCGACGACGCGAACGCGACCGTCCTGGACCACATCAAGGTGCTGGAGGCGACGGGGTACGTCGACTTCGCCTCGCTCGCGCGAGACCTGGCCGCCTCCCCCACCCCCGTACCGACCCCGCCCGCGGTCGACCCCGGCGCGGCCGTGCCGGTCACCCCCTCGCCGGCCGAGTCGTACTCCCTGCCGCCCGCCACCACCAGCCCGCCGCCGGCGACGAGCGGCTCCTGACACCCTGACCTGGTCGGGAAACGGAACGTCACAGACCCCTAACACTGTGTCCATATGATGAACAGGGCATGGCGTTCACCCAGGACTCTGGCATAGAAACACGTCATGTTCTGGGTCCTCCTCCTGCTCCTGGCCTGGGCTTTCGCCGGTACGGCGTGCACCCGGCTGTGCCTGGCGGCCGTCCGCGCGGCAGCCCTGGACGCGGATGCCGCGACGGCGGACCGTGAGCACGATCTGACGCTGTACGAGGCCGCCTTCCTCTCCGGCGGCCCGGCCCGGGTCGCCGATGTGACGATGGTCTCCATGGCCCGCCAGCGGCGCCTGCTGCTCGCGCACACCGGCTGGGCCACGGTCGTGGACCCCGAGGGGCGCGACGAGATGGAGCGGTCCGTCATAGGGGCCATAGGCCCCCAGGGGCAGTCGCGCATCGCGCCGCG
>NZ_CP011497.1:1896789-1954750 GCF_001027185.1 Streptomyces incarnatus
GGGCTGTGGTTCGCGCTGCCCCTCACCCTGTCGCTGAGCTGCCTGGCCATCGCCCGGTTCGAGGCGCATCCGTACTCGCGCTGGGCCTCCCCGGCCGGGCAGCGGCTGCTGGGCGCGCTGGTGCGCAGGCCCGCCGGTGACGAGCGGTCGTTCCTGACCTCGGTCGCCGTACGCGGGATCCGCGCGATCGGCGAGCCGCAGCTGCGCGCCGCCTTCACCCACCGCGACCAGCCCTGGCGGGAGTGAGGGCGCCCGCGATGTCCCCGGCGGGGGCGTCGAGGGGCGCATAGGGGGCATTGGCGCCGACACCGGCCGGATGGTGCTTGCCTTCCCCGACTGCCAAACGAAATATCCCTTTTGTTGTCGCCGGGGCGTGGCCGCCGTGTCCTCGCCGCCGCACCGAAGGGATACGCGATGAGAGCTGCCGCCCTGTACTCGGCCGCCGGATCCTTGCTCCTGGCCACTCTGGCCGTCGCCCCGGCGGGCGGTGCGGCCGGGGCGCCCGCCGTCCCCGGCGCGGCCGAGCTGCGCGGCACCGAGGTGGCCGTGGCCCGGGCCCGCGCGGCGGGCATCGGCTTCGGCGCCTGTGCGACCGCCGACGTGCCGAAGGCGCCGAACGCTCTGCGGTGCGGCACGGTGACCGTCCCCCTCGACTACGCCCACCCGGACGGCCCGCAGATCGAGCTGACCGTCAGCCGGATGACGGCGACGCAGAAGGACCCCCGCAACAGCAAGCGGAAGGTCCCCCGGCAGGGCGCCCTCGTCTACAACCCGGGCGGCCCCGGCGCCTCGAGCATGTCGTTCCCGCTGCTCGGCGCGCTCCCGCAGTGGCAGCGGATCGCCTCCGCCTACGACCTGGTCGGCTACTCCCCGCGTGGCGTGGGCCGCTCCGCGCCGCTGTCCTGCGAGGACCCGCAGCGCTTCGTCAAGGGGCCCACCGCGTCGCCGGCGCACCCGTCGGAGGCGTACAAGCGGCAGCGCATCGCCCAGGCGAAGGCGTACGCCCGCGGCTGCGCCCGGCGCTCCGGGAGCAAGCTGCGCTTCTACACCTCGCTGAACAACGCCCGGGACCTGGATGTGCTGCGGGCCGCGCTGGGCGAGGACAGGCTGACGTTCATGGGGGCGTCGTACGGCACCTACTTCGGCGCGGTGTACGCGGCGATGTTCCCCTCGCACGTACGGCGCATGGTGCTGGACTCGGCGGTGAACCCCGCCCCGGAGAAGATCTGGTACCGGAACAACCTCGACCAGTCGGTGGCGTTCGAGGAGCGCTGGGCGGACTTCCGGGACTGGATCGCCCGCCACGACGACGTGTACCAGCTCGGGGACACCCCCGAGAAGGTGCAGCGCAGCTACGACACCGCCCGTGAGCGGCTGGCCGGGAAGGCGGCCGGCGGGAAGGTCGGTCCGGGCCAGCTGCAGAGCGCGTTCCTGCAGGCCGGGTACAACGACACCTACTGGCCGAGCCGGGCCGCGGCGCTGTCGGCCTATCTGCACGGCGACGCGAAGCAGCTGCTCCGGGTGGCCGTGCCGGGCGCGGCGGAGGCCGCGGAGGACGAGAACCTCAACGCGGTCTACACGGCCGTGGAGTGCAACGACGCGCCCTGGCCGACGGACTGGAAGGTCTGGGACCGGGACAACACCCGGCTCGCCCGGGTGGCGCCGTTCGAGACCTGGGACAACGCGTGGATGAACCTGCCCTGCGCGTACTGGCCGGCGCCCCGGCAGCAGCCCCTGGACGTGCGGACGGGGCAGGGCGAACTGCCGACGGTGCTGATCCTGGCGGCCGAGCGGGACGCGGCGACGCCGTACCCGGGCGCGCTGGAGATGAACCGGCGGCTGGCGGGCTCGGCCCTGGTGACCGAGCGGGACGCGGGGACGCACGGGATCGGGGGCGGGCCGAACGCGTGTGTCAACGGCCACCTCGAGGCGTATCTGCTGGAGGGCCGGGTGTCCGGGCGGCGCGCTTCGTGCGCGCCGCACCGGTTGCCTCCGGCGGTTGGGCCGACGAAAGAGACCAAGCGAGGCTCTCTGAGGAGTGGCCGGCGCTAGGGGCCTACTGGGGTGCCACACAACACCGTCCGGCGGCTGCGGGCCCGTTGTGGCTGGGCGCGCCGTTCCCCGCGCCCCTTACGGGGCGCCTTCAGGCCAGGCCTGCCACCAGTTCTGCGATGTCCTTGCGGCGGCCCGTGAAGAACGGGACTTCCTCGCGGACGTGCCTGCGGGCCTCGGAGCCGCGGAGGTGGCGCATGAGGTCGACGATGCGGTGGAGCTCGTCGGCCTCGAAGGCCAGGATCCACTCGTAGTCGCCGAGCGAGAAGGAGGCGACCGTGTTGGCGCGCACGTCCGGGTAGCCGCGGGCCATCTTGCCGTGGTCGGCGAGCATGCGGCGGCGGTCCTCGTCGGGCAGCAGGTACCAGTCGTAGGAGCGCACGAACGGGTAGACGCTGACGTAGTTGCGGGGCGTCTCGTCGGCGAGGAAGGCCGGGATGTGCGAGCGGTTGAACTCGGCCGGGCGGTGCAGCGCCATGTTCGACCAGACCGGCTCCAGCGCGCGGCCGAGCCTCGTGCGGCGGAAGAGGTTGTACGCCTCCTGCAGCTGGTCGCTGGTCTCGGCGTGCCACCAGATCATCAGGTCGGCGTCGGCGCGCAGGCCGGAGACGTCGTAGGTGCCGCGGATCGTCACGTCCTTGGCGGCGAGCTGGTCGAACAGCTCCTGGACCTCGTCGGCGTAACCCGCGCGGTCCTCCGGCAGCACGTCCTTGAGCTTGAAGACCGACCAGAGGGTGTAGCGGATGACCTCGTTGAGGTCCTTGGCCAGCTTGCCCTTGTTCGGGATCCTGCCGGACTCGGTGGTGGGGGCGTCGTCACTCATGGTCCCTATTCTCCCGCTCCGCCGTGGAGGCTCTGCACCGGGTTGGCCGTGAGCTCCCGGACTGCGGTCAGGTCGCCGCCGAGCTGGTCGACGGCCGCGTACGCGCTCGCGATGCACGCCGGGATGCCGACGCCGTCGTACGGCGCGCCGCACACCGCGAGGCCCGGCAGCTTGGCGACGTGCTCGCGGATGCGGGCCACGCGCGCGTGGTGCCCGACCGGGTACTGCGGGAGGCCGTCGGTCCAGCGGGTGACCCGGGTCCGCAGGGGTACGGCGTCCAGCCCGGTGGCCTCCCGCAGGTCGCGCCGGGAGACCTCGACCAGGCCGGCGTCGTCCCGCTGGAGGATCTCCGTCTCGCCGTGGCGGCCCACGGAGGTGCGCAGCACGACCACGTCCGGGTCCTCCTGGGCGATCCAGCCCCACTTGTGCGAGGCGAACGTGGACGCCTTGACGGTGCGGCCGTCGACGGGCGGGACCAGGAAGCCGCTGCCCTCGGGGAGCTGCGCGTCCGTGCGGCGGTAGGCGAGGGTGACCAGCGCCATCGAGGCGTACTCGACGGCGGCCAGTTCGGCGGCGGCCTCCGGGGACTCGGCGCGCAGCAGCCGCGCGGCGGCCGGGGCGGGTACGGCGACGATCACCGCGTCGGCGCTCAGCACGCGGTCCCCGGCGGTGATCCGCCAGCCGCCGGAGGCCTCCCGGCGCAGCTCGGTGACCGGAGTGCCGGTCAGGATCTCGCCGCCGCGTGCCCGGACGGAGTCGGCGACCGCGAGCGGCAGGGTGCCGACGCCGCCCTCGATGCCCATGAAGACCGGGCCGGTCTGCTGGTTCGCGGCCGCCCTGGCCTGGATCTCGCGGACTCCCTCCGTGAGGGAGGTGTGGGTGCGGGCGGCCTGGAAGAGCTGGGGGACGGCCGAGCGCATCGAGATGCGGTAGGCGTCGCCCGCGTAGACGCCGCCGAGCAGGGGCTCGACCAGGCGGTCGACGACCTCGCGGCCGAGGCGCGCGGCCACGAACTCCCCCACGGCCACGTCGTCGCCGATCTCGGTGCGCGGCAGCTCGGCGTCGCGCTCGATACGGGCGAGGCCCTCGTCGGAGAGCACGCCGGAGAGCGCGGCGGCGGTGCCGGGGACGCCCATCACATGGCCCTTGGGCATGGGGCGCAGGGCGCCGCGGGTCCAGATCGAGGCCGTCGCGGTGGCCGGCGGCTGGAGGCGCTCGGCCAGGCCCACCTCGCGGGCGAGGGCCACGGCCTCGGGGCGGCGGGCGAGCATCGACTCGGCGCCCAGGTCGACCCGCACGCCCGCGATCTCGCCGGGCAGCAGCTTGCCGCCGACCCGGTCCGCGGCCTCCAGCACGGTCACGCGGGTGCCGCGCCCGAGCAGCCGGTGGGCGGCGGCCAGCCCGGCGACCCCGGCCCCGATGACGACGACATGCCCGGTGCGCGTACCCGTTGCGTTCATGTCCCCCACTCTCTCAGACCCCACTGACACGTCCGCCGGGGCCCGAGGCCAGCGCGCCGGCGGCCCGGTGTCCGCGCCGAGTCCGGACCGTGACCGCTTCGGAACCGCCCGGCTCCAACGTTTCGGCGCCCCCGGGCGTCGAAGGAGCGTCAATGCTGTCGGCCCCGGGGGTACCGCCCATGCGCGCATCACGTTCCGCACGACCCGCACGCTCGTTCCGGGCCCTGGCGGGGCTCCTGTTCGCCGCCTCCCTCGCCCTCGCCGGCTGCAGCAGTGCCGGTGACTCGGGCGGCGGCGCCTCGGCGAAGAGCGCGGCGAAGGGCGCCGACGCGGCCGCCGGACCGGGCGCGGCCGGCAACTCGAAGCCGGCCCCGAAGACACCCCGGCTCGTCCAGAGCGCGATCATCCGCACGGCGACGCTCACCCTCCAGGTGAAGGACGTCCCGAAGGCCCTGGACCAGGCCCGGACCACCGCCGAGGACGCGGGCGGTTACGTCGGCGAGGAGAGCACGAGCCGGGGCGCCGACGGCCATGAGCACACCCAGGTGGTGCTGCGGGTGCCGAGCGAGCGCTACGACACGGTGCTGGCCGGGCTCCAGGGCACGGGCAGGCTGATCGACCGCACCGCCAAGGCCGAGGACGTCACCGATCAGGTCGTCGACGTGGACAGCCGGGTCACGTCGCAGCGGGCCAGCGTGGACCGGATCCGGGCGCTGATGGACCGGGCGACCAAGCTGAGCGATGTGGTCGCGCTGGAGGGCGAGTTGAGCACCCGTCAGGCCGACCTGGAGTCGCTGCTGGCCCAGCAGGCGTCCCTGAAGGACCGCACGAGCTTCGCCACCATCACGCTGTCGCTGTCCGAGACGCCGGTGAAGAAGGCGGCCGGTGACCACTCCCCCGGCGTCACCGACGCCCTGTCGGGCGGCTGGCACGTGTTCGTGACCATCCTGCGCTGGATCGTCCTCGCGCTCGGCGCCGCCCTGCCGTTCCTGGCGTGCGCGGCCCTGCTGACGTTGCTGTGGCTGCGGATCGTACGGCCGCGGCTGCCGCGCCGGCCGGAGCCCGCGCCCGCGATGACCGCGCTGGGCCCGCTGCCGTCGGCCGACCCGGCGCCGGGACCCTCCGGGGAGCGGCCGGAGAGGGACTGAAATGCCCACGCCCCGTAGCGTGTTCCCATGAGCATGGGTGAGGTGCGGGGCGGGACGGAACGACTGGTCGTGATCGGCGGTGACGCCGCGGGGATGTCCGCGGCGTCACAGGCACGCCGGCTGAAGGGGCCCGGGGAGCTGGAGATCGTGGCCTTCGAACGCGGCCACTTCACCTCCTTCTCGGCGTGCGGCATCCCGTACTGGGTGGGCGGCGACGTCCCCGAACGCGACGCCCTGATCGCCCGCGCCCCCGAGGAGCACCGGGCACGCGGGATCGATCTGCGGCTGCGCACCGAGGTCACGGAGATCGACGTGGCCGGGCAGCGGGTACGCGCGCGTGACGTCGATTCCGGCGCCGAGTCCTGGACGTCGTACGACAAACTCGTCATCGCGACCGGCGCCCGCCCGGTCCGCCCCGACCTGCCCGGCGCGGACGCCCCCGGGGTGCACGGCGTGCAGACCCTGGACGACGGCCAGGCCCTGCTGGACACGCTGGCACGCACGCGTGGCCGACGCGCGGTGGTCGTCGGCGCCGGGTACATCGGCGTGGAGATGGCGGAGGCACTGATCAACCGCGGTTTCGAGGTGACGGTCGTCAACCGCGGCAAGGAGCCCATGTCGACGCTCGACGCGGACATGGGCCGCCTGGTGCACCGGGCCATGGAGGGCCTCGGCATCACCATGGTCAACGACGCCGAGGTCACCAAGATCCTCACCGGGGAGGACGGGCGGGCCCGCGCGGTGGCCACCGAGGACGCCGAGTACCCGGCGGACGTGGTGGTCCTCGGCATCGGGGTCCGCCCCGAGACCTCTCTCGCGAAGGCCGCGGGCCTCCCCCTCGGCGCCCATGGCGGCCTGCTCACCGACCTCGCGATGCGGGTGCGCGGCCACGGGAACATCTGGGCGGGCGGCGACTGCGTGGAGGTGCTGAACCTGGTCTCCGGCCAGGACCAGTACGTCCCGCTCGGCACCCACGCCAACAAGCACGGCCAGGTCATCGGCACCAACGCCGGCGGCGGTTACGCCACGTTCCCGGGTGTGGTCGGCACGGCGGTCAGCAAGGTCTGCGACCTGGAGATCGCCCGCACCGGTCTGCGCGAGAAGGACGCCGACCGGGTGGGCCTGCGGTACGAGACGGTCACCATCGAGTCCACCAGCCGCGCCGGCTACTACCCCGGCGCCTCCCCGATGACGGTCAAGATGCTCGCCGAACGCCGCACGGGCCGGCTGCTCGGCGTCCAGATCGTCGGCCGGGAGGGCGCGGCCAAGCGGGTCGACATCGCGGCGGTGGCGCTGACCGCGCGGATGACGGTGGAACAGATGACGGCCCTGGACCTGGGCTACGCCCCGCCCTTCTCACCGGTGTGGGACCCGGTCCTGGTGGCGGCGAGAAAGGCGGCGGCGAAGGTACGCGTGTCCTAGGCCGTTCCGCTGATGCGGGGCAGCGCGGAGACCGCGGCCGGTGGCTGCTCTCCGGCGGGTTTCGCGTGGGTGGCCGTCGGGCGGGTGGAGCGGAGCCGGTAGCTCACCGCTTCGTCCAGCGTCACGGGCCGCTGCATCTGCGAAGCGAGCCGCCCCGCTTCCTGGCCGAGGCGTGCGACGTCCTCCCAGGGGAGCCGTACGGTCAGAGAGATCTCCGCCTCGCCGTCGGGCAGCGCGTGCATCGGAGGAGTCATTCGTTCACTCATCGCCTGTCCTCACGTCGGTTGAGAACAGATACGCAGAACCGCCCGGCGCCGTTCACCGGTTCGCCCGCCGCATCCCGGGCACTACTTCTGTGTGGTCATCCCCGTCCATGACGTGAACCCGGTGCGCCGCACCCCCTGGGTGACGTACGCCCTCATCGCCGCGAACGTCCTGGTGTTCGTCGGCATGCCCGGCATAGCAGGGTCCGTGGCCGGCGGCAGCGATCTGGCGCAGCTGTGCCATCTGCAGGCCTTCATGGACCGCTACGCGGCGGTCCCCAGAGAGCTGATCCACCATCAGCTGCCCCGGCTGGTCCCGACGGGCGGCGTCGGTGTGGGCCCGCACGGGCCGGGCTGTGTGGTGGCGCCGCCGGGCTACGCCAAGTCGCCGCCGCTGTCGGTCCTCACGGCGATGTTCCTGCACGGCAGCTGGCTGCACCTGCTCGGCAACATGCTCTTCCTGCTGATCTTCGGCAACAACGTCGAGGACCGGATGGGCCACATCCGCTTCCTCCTCTTCTACGTCGTCTGCGGTTACGCGGCCGGATACGGTTTCGCGCTGCTCAACGACACCTCGGGCGACCCGCTGATCGGCGCGTCCGGCGCGATCGCGGGGGTGCTCGGCGCCTACATCGTGCTGTGGCCGAGGGCGCGGGTGTGGGTCCTCGTGCCGTTCCTGGTCTTCCTGCCGCTGCGGCTGCCCGCCTGGCTGGTGCTGGGCTTCTGGTTCGCGCTGCAGGCGGTGTACTCGTCCGGGCACGCGGTCACCGGCGCCGGAACCGTGGCGTACGCGGCGCACGTGGTCGGCTTCCTGGCCGGCATGCTGTTCGCCTGGCCGCTCAAGCCCGGCACGCCGCCCCCGCCGGAGCCGCGCGGCCTGCTGTTCGGCAGGCGGGCGCGGCCCCGTCACACGTGGTGAGTCAGCGCGCGGTCGCGGTGTGGACGTAGTCCACGAGCCGGGTCAGCGCGTCCGGGTCGGTGTTCGGCATGACGCCGTGGCCCAGGTTGAAGACATGGCCCTCAAGCCCGGCGGCCGCGTCCAGCACCTCGCGGGCCTTGGTCTCCACGGTGTCCTTGTCGGTGAACAGGACCGTCGGGTCGAGGTTGCCCTGGAGCGCCTTGCCGGGGCCGACGCGGCGCTGCGCCTCGTCCAGCGGGACGCGCCAGTCGACACCGACGACGTCCGCGCCGGCCTCGCCCATGAGCTTCAGCAGCTCACCGGAGCCGACACCGAAGTGGATGCGCGGGACGCCGTAGCCGGAGACGGCCTCGAAGACCTTCGCGGAGGCGGGCATGACCGAGCGCCGGTAGTCCGCCGGGGCGAGGGCGCCGACCCAGGAGTCGAACAGCTGGACCGCGCTCGCGCCGGCCTCGATCTGCACCTTCAGGAAGGCGGCCGTGATGTCGGCGAGGCGGTCCAGCAGCTCGGCCCAGAGCTCGGGGTCGCCGTACATCATCGCCTTGGCGTTCTCGAACGTGCGCGAGGGACCGCCCTCGACCAGGTAGCTCGCGAGGGTGAAAGGCGCGCCGGCGAAACCGATCAGCGGGGTCGCGCCCAGCTCCTTGGTGAGCAGGCCGATCGCCTCGGTGACGTAGGGGACGTCCTCGGGGGTGAGGTCGCGCAGCCGGGCCAGGTCGGCACGGGTGCGGATGGGGTCGTCGACGACCGGGCCGACGCCCGGCTTGATGTCGAGGCCGAGGCCGATGGCCTTCAGCGGGACGACGATGTCGCTGTAGTAGATCGCCGCGTCCACCTGGTGCCGGCGCACCGGCTGCAGCGTGATCTCGGTGACCAGCTCGGGCCGCGTGCAGGACTCCAGCATGGGGATGCCCTCGCGCACCTTGAGGTACTCGGGCAGCGAGCGGCCGGCCTGGCGCATGAACCACACCGGGGTGTGCGGCACGGGTTCGCGCCTGCACGCCTTGAGGAAGGCGCTGTCGTACGTCGCTGTCGGCTGCATGCTGGTGTTGGCGGTCACGGGGCAAGTTTCGCATGCCGCGGGATCGGGCCTCGCCCGGAGTCACGGTCGCCGTGGGGCCGGGCCGGTGCCGGCGCGGTCGCGGCGGGTCCACGGGCGCCCGCGCACGGCGCGACTGCCCGCGTCCACCTGCTGTGTCTTGCCCTGCACGAAGCCGCGCTTCCCCTTACTCTTCCCGGCATGGCTGCGGCTCACGGACGAATGTCGGACAGCGCTGACGGAATGGACGACGTGAAGGACACCGAGGAGGCGGACCGGCACTCCGGTGCTCCGGGCCCGCCGGCGTTCCGGGCCGCGGTCGACGCCCTGCGCAGCAGCCGGCTGCGGCCGCAGGTCGAGGTGGAGCCCACGCCGGCCCCGCAGCGGCTCGCTCCGTACGCGTACGCGCTGGAGGCCGTGGTGGTCGACGGCGAACAGGAGCTGGCCGACGGGCGACTGGTGCTGCTGCACGATCCGGCGGGCCACGACGCCTGGCAGGGGACCTTCCGGCTGGTGACGCTGGTGCGCGCGGAGCTGGAGGCGGAGATGGCCACCGATCCGCTGCTGCCCGAGGTGTGCTGGTCGTGGCTGACCGGGGCGCTGCAGGCGCGCGGGCTCGGCTACGGCGAGCCGAGCGGGACGATCACACGGGCGAGTTCGCACTACTTCGGTGGGCTGGCCGAGCGGCCGGCGGCCTCACAGATCGAGATCCGGGCGTCGTGGACGCCCCGCGAGGGTCTCGGCGGAGTGCCGGACACGGCCTCCCACCTGGCCTCCTGGTGCGATCTGCTGGCCCAGGTCGCGGGGCTGCCGCCGGCCGGTCCGGGCGATGCCTCGGTGGTGACGCTGCCGCAGCGCAGGGGTCCGCAGTCACGGTGACCGAGGCGGTCATACCGGCCGTTTCATCCGCATGGGCGCCTTATTGACCATCTCTTTGTCGATACGGCCACTTTCCGACCCCGAATGACACCCGCTCGAACCGATTCGATCTTCGGATGATCGATCGCGTGTCCGAATTGCACAGATTGTTACTCACTAGATCGTGATCATTCTCTAAAGGCGGACGAGTTTGCTGCCGAAGACGACTGTGACCTTGAAAGCACGGTTCGTCCCGGCTTCCTCCCCAAAGCCGGCCCCGTCCCCCCACCCAGGAGGCCTGGTGTCCGTTCTCCTCGAGCAGCCCGCAAGCCTGGTCGCCTACCGCCCGAACAAGCCGACCGCCATGGTGGTCGTGGCCGACCCGCGCGTCCGTTCCACCGTCACCCGCCATCTGTGGGCGCTCGGAGTGCGCGATGTCATCGAAGCCTCGTCCATCGCGGAGGCTCGTCCCCGCATCGGCAACCCGCGCGACATCTGCGTCGCCGACGTCCACCTGCCCGACGGCTCGGGCCTGACCCTGCTGTCCGAGACCCGTGCCGCGGGCTGGCCCAACGGGCTGGCGCTGTCCGCCGCCGACGACATCGGCGCGGTGCGCAACGCCCTGGCCGGCGGGGTCAAGGGGTACGTCGTCACCGGCACCCGCACCAACCTCGGCCTGCCCACCCGGCCCGGCGCCGCTCCCCTCGGCGCCGCTCGGATGCACCGCCGCCCCCCGGGTGCCCCGAGCCACCCGGGCGGCTACCGCGAGCTGTCCGGCCGCGAGGTCGAGGTGCTGCGGCTGGTCGCGGAGGGTCAGTCGAACAAGGCGATCGGCGTCTCCATGGGCCTGTCCGCCCTGACCGTCAAGAGCCACCTCGCCCGCATCGCGCGCAAGCTGGGCACGGGCGACCGGGCCGGCATGGTGGCCGTGGCCCTGCGCACCGGGATCATCCACTGAGCGGACGGAGCAGCCCACGGTTCACTCACGTGAACGGCACCTTTCACCGGCCTGACTGGTTTACGACCCTCCGGCGCCCGTCGACGGAACGTTCCGTCGACGGGCGCCGTCGACACACGGATACCCTTGACAGGTGACCGACGCCCAAGACACCGCAGCAGACAGCACCCGGCGCAGCTCCGGAGGCACCCCTCCGGACGACGCCGGATCTTCTGTACTGGGGGCGCCGACACCGCTGCTCGAACCCCGCGAGGGCATTCCGCCCGTCGTCGCCGACGTCGGCGGGCTCGCCGAGGTGGTCGCCGCCTTCGCCGCGGGCTCCGGCCCGGTCGCCGTCGACGCCGAGCGCGCCTCCGGCTACCGCTACGGCCAGCGCGCCTACCTCGTGCAGCTGCGCCGCGAGGGCGCCGGAACCGCGCTGATCGACCCCGTGGCCTGCCCCGACCTGTCCAAGCTCGGCGATGTGCTCTCCGGCGTCGAGTGGGTACTGCACGCCGCCACCCAGGACCTGCCCTGCCTGCGCGAAATAGGCATGGTGCCGACCCGGCTGTTCGACACCGAGCTGGCCGGCCGGCTCGCCGGGTTCCCCCGGGTCGGCCTCGGCGCCATGGTCGAGAACGTGCTCGGCTTCGTCCTGGAGAAGGGCCACTCCGCCGTCGACTGGTCGACCCGGCCGCTCCCCGAGCCGTGGCTCCGGTACGCCGCGCTCGACGTGGAACTCCTCGTCGACCTGCGCGACGCCCTGGAGAAGGAGCTGGACCGGCAGGGCAAGCTGGAGTGGGCCCTGCAGGAGTTCGACGCGATCGCGGCGGCGCCGCCGGCCGAGCCGAGGAAGGACCCGTGGCGTCGTACGTCCGGGATGCACAAGGTGCGCAGGCGCCGGCAGCTCGGTGTCGTGCGGGAGCTGTGGGAGACGCGGGACCGGATCGCGCGGAAGCGGGACGTGTCACCGGGCAAGGTCCTCAGTGACGCCGCCATCGTGGAGGCGGCGCTCGCTCTTCCGGCCGGCGTCCACGCGCTCGCCGCGCTGAACGGGTTCGGGCACCGGATGGGGCGGCGGCAGCTGGAGCAGTGGCAGGCGGCGGTCGACCGGGCCAAGGCCCTGCCGGAGTCCGCGCTGCCGCAGCCGGGTCAGCCGGTGACGGGGCCTCCGCCGCCGCGGGCCTGGGCCGACAAGGATCCCGCCGCCGCGGCACGGCTGTCCGCGGCACGGGCGGGGGTCACCGCGCTCGCCGAGCGGCTCAACATGCCCCAGGAGAACGTGGTGTCCCCGGACACCGTGCGACGCATCTGCTGGGAGCCGCCGAAGGTGGTGGACACCGGGTCCGTGGAGCGTGCCCTCGCGGGGTACGGCGCGCGCGCGTGGCAGGTGGAACTGGTGGCGCCGGTGCTGGTGAGCGCGCTGTCGGCGAAGGGGGACTGAACCGGGGAGGTCGAGATCACGCCAAGATCCCGCACCTTCCGGCAGCCCGGATCGCCGCGAGGCCGATCCGGTACGACGGCTCCACCCGCGGTGTGACGTTCACCGCTCCCCCGGGCAGGACTGTGCAGCTACGTTACTCATAAGTAGCATGGGGCCTGAGCGCGCGCTCAGCGCAACGCAGCAGTGCCATCCCGCACAGGAGGAGAGCCATCGTGCCTCGTACCGTCAGGGACGTCGTCTTCGTCGACGGCGTCCGCACCCCGTTCGGCAAGGCGGGCCCGAAGGGCATCTACCACGAGACCCGCGCCGACGACCTTGTCGTGAAGGCGATCCGGGAGCTGCTGCGCCGCAACCCCGGTCTGGACCCGAAGAAGATCGACGAGGTCGCCATCGCCGCGACCACGCAGATCGGTGACCAGGGTCTGACCCTGGGCCGTACCGCCGGCATCCTCGCGGGCCTGCCGCAGTCCGTGCCCGGTTACTCGATCGACCGCATGTGCGCCGGCGCCCTGACCGCCGTGACGACCACCGCCGGTTCGATCGCGTTCGGCGCCTACGACGCCGTCATCGCCGGTGGCGTGGAGCACATGGGCCGCCACCCGATGGGCGAGGGCGTGGACCCGAACCCGCGGTTCGTCTCCGAGAAGCTGGTCGACGAGTCCGCCCTGTTCATGGGCATGACCGCGGAGAACCTGCACGACCGCTACCCGCAGATCACCAAGCTGCGCGCCGACGAGTACGCGGTGCGCTCGCAGGAGAAGGCCGCCAAGGCGTACGCCAACGGCAAGATCCAGCAGGACCTGGTGCCGATCTCGGTGCGCCGCACCAACGCGGAGGCCGGTGAGACGGGCTGGGGCCTGGTCACCGCCGACGAGCCGATGCGCCCGGGCACCACCCTGGAGAACCTGTCCGGCCTGAAGACCCCGTTCCGCGTGCACGGCCGGGTCACCGCGGGCAACGCGGCCGGTCTGAACGACGGCGCGACCGCCTCGATCATCGCTTCCGAGGACTTCGCCCGCGAGAACGGCCTGCCGGTCAAGATGCGCCTCGTCTCCTACGCCTTCGCGGGCGTGGAGCCGGAGGTCATGGGCTACGGCCCGATCCCGGCGACCGAGAAGGCGCTCGCCAAGGCGGGGCTGTCCATCTCGGACATCGGCCTGTTCGAGATCAACGAGGCCTTCGCCGTCCAGGTCCTGGCCTTCCTCGACCACTACGGCATCGCGGACGACGACGAGCGCGTCAACCAGTACGGCGGCGCCATCGCCTTCGGTCACCCGCTGGCCTCCTCCGGCGTCCGCCTGATGACGCAGCTGGCCCGCCAGTTCGAGGAGCAGCCGCACGTCCGCTACGGCCTGACCACCATGTGCGTCGGCTTCGGCATGGGCGCGACGGTCATCTGGGAGAACCCGCACTTCGAGGGGGACAAGTGAGCACCACCGCCGAGCTTCTGAAGCAGGCCTCCGAACTGTTCCCGGACGAGGTCGTCACCAGCGCGCACGTCCGCCACTTCGACCTGCCGTCCGGCGCGGGCCGCTTCGCGCTGATCACGCTGGACAACGGCTTCGACCACACCAAGCCGACCACCTTCGGCCCCGGCTCGCTGGCGAACCTGAACGCCGCCATCGACCAGGTCGAGAAGGAGGCGGCGGACGGCGAGATCGTCGGCGTCGGCATCACCGGCAAGCCGTTCATCTTCGCGGTCGGCGCCGACCTCAAGGGCGTGGAGATCCTCAAGGAGCGCGAGCACGCGCTGGCCATCGGCAAGGGCGGCCACGACGTCTTCAAGCGCCTGGCGAACCTGGCCGTGCCGACCTTCGCCTACTACAACGGCGCGGCGATGGGCGGCGGCGTCGAGGTCGGTCTGCACTGCACCTACCGGACCGTCTCCAAGGCGATCCCGGCGTTCTCGCTCCCCGAGGTCTTCCTCGGCCTGGTCCCCGGCTGGGGCGGCTGCACCCTGCTGCCGAACCTGATCGGCGCCGACAAGGCCGTCTCGGTCGTCATCGAGAACTCGCTGAACCAGAACAAGCAGCTCAAGGGCAAGCAGGTCTTCGAGCTCGGCATCGCCGACGCGCTCTTCGAGGGCGCGGACTTCCTGGAGCAGTCGCTGATCTGGACCGCGCAGGTCCTTAAGGGCGACATCCAGGTCGAGCGCCCGGTGATCGACCGCGGCGAGGCCTGGGACCAGGCCGTCGCCAAGGGCCGGTTCATCGCGGACTCCAAGGTGCACGGTGCGGCCCCGGCCGCCTACCGTGCCCTCGACATCATCGCGGCCGCCAAGAACGGCGACCTGCAGCAGGGTTACGACGCCGAGGACCAGGCCCTCGCCGACCTGATCATGGGTGGCGAACTGCGCGCGGGCATCTACGCGTTCAACCTCGTCCAGAAGCGCGGCAAGCGTCCCGCCGGCGCCCCGGACAAGAACCTGGCCCGCCCGGTCACCAAGGTCGGCGTCGTCGGCGCCGGTCTGATGGCTTCGCAGCTCGCCCTGCTCTTCCTTCGCCGCCTGGAGGTGCCGGTCGTGCTCACCGACATCGACCAGGAGCGCGTCGACAAGGGTGTGGGCTACGTCCACGCCGAGATCGACAAGCTGCTCGGCAAGGGCCGCATCAACCAGGACAAGGCCAACCGCCTCAAGGCGCTGGTGACCGGTGTCCTGGACAAGGCGGAGGGCTTCTCCGACGCGGACTTCGTCATCGAGGCCGTGTTCGAGGAGATCGGCGTCAAGCAGCAGGTGTTCGCGGAGGTCGAGGCGGTCGCCCCGGCGCACGCGATCCTCGCGACCAACACCTCCTCGCTGTCGGTGTCGGAGATGGCGTCGAAGCTGAAGCACCCCGAGCGGGTCGTCGGCTTCCACTTCTTCAACCCGGTCGCGGTGCTGCCGCTGCTGGAGATCGTCCGCGGTGAGAAGACCGACGACGCGTCGCTCGCGACCGCGTTCGCCGTCGCCAAGAAGCTGAAGAAGACCGCGGTGCTGGTCAAGGACGCCCCGGCGTTCGTCGTGAACCGCATCCTGACCCGCTTCATGGGTGAGATCCAGAACGTCATCGACGAGGGCACCCCGGTCGAGGTCGCCGAGAAGGCCGTCGAGCCGCTCGGTCTGCCGATGTCCCCGCTGGTGCTGCTGGAGCTGGTCGGCCCGGCGATCGGCCTGCACGTCTCGGAGACCCTCAACCGGGCCTTCCCGGACCGCTTCACGGTCTCCCCGAACCTCGCGGCCGTCGTCAAGGCGGGCAAGCGCGGCTTCTACGTCTACGACAGCGGCAAGCCGGAGCTGGACCCGGAGGTCGCCGCGCTGCTGAAGCAGGGCGATGTGGTCCTGACGGAGGAGCAGGTCCGGGCCCGTGTCCTGGACGCGGTGGCGCAGGAGATCGGGCTCATGCTCGACGAGGGCGTCGTCGCCGAGGCCCAGGACATCGACCTGTGCCTCATCACCGGCGCCGGCTGGCCCTTCCACCTGGGCGGCATCACGCCGTACCTGGACCGCGAGGGCGTCTCCGAGCGGGTGAACGGCAAGACGTTCCTGGCGCAGGGCGTGGCGAGCGTCCCGGCGTAAGGCACCGCGTACGGTCGTACGATGCCCGGCACATTGGGGTGTGCCGGGCATCGGCGTGTTCAGGAGCCGGAGTGTTCAGGACCCGGCGTGGTCAGGCCTCGGCGTGTTCAGGCTTCCACCGGGCGGTCGTGCTCCACGTGGACGACGTGCAGCTCCGTGCCGTCCCGGTCGCGCCGGGAGCGTCCGAGGATGCCGACGGCCAGGTGCGAGGGATCGGCGGAGTCCGCCAGCGGGACGAAGGTGACGACGTCCGGGTGATGGCCCGTCACCAGCCAGCCCTCGCCGTTCTTCAGTTCGAGCACACGGAAGTCGCCCGCCGGACCGCCCACGTGCACGGGGCCGTACGCGCGCAGGATCTCGGTGGCCCGGTCGGCGGTCGCTTCCCCGGCCTCCTCCAGCACCACGCACGTGCCGTGCTCGAACAGCACCCATGGTTTGCCGGATCCGGCCAGGAGACGGCGCCAGGTGTCGATCAGGGTCTCGGTGTCCACGCCGGCCATCATGCCGCACTCAGACCTGCCGCCACGCCTCCAGGGCAAGGCCCGGCTCGGCTTTGCGGCGGGTCAGCAGGAGCCCGCCGGTGGACGGGGACAACGTTGCCGCCACGACCCGGCCGTCCCGGTCCGTGGTCAGGCAGACCCGGGCGTCCACCGGCAGGGGCGGGCCCGACTCGGTCCACCAGGCGCCCGCCGACTCCGTTTCGGTGGGGTAGGCGGCGAAGGCGACGCGGCCGCTCGCCGCGCGCTGGGCGAGCAGGGTGCAGTCGTGGCCGTCGAGGTCGCAGCGGACCGCCGAGACCGGGCCGGAACCGGCCGAGGGCAGGAGGACGGCCGGTTTGCCGCCGGGGCGCCAGGCGCACAGGTCGCCGCCGGTGTCGGTGTAGTAGAGGGTCGTGCTGCCGGGCGAGGTGGCGAGGGCGTGGAGGGTGCCCGGGCGGACCGGGGTGCGCAGGGTCTGGGTCAGGACCGGCTCGGCGCCCGGCTCCTCCTGGCGCCAGTGGAGGATCCCGTCGGGCGCGGCCGCGTACAGCTCGACCCGGCCCGACTCCCCCGTGACCGCCGCCAGATCGTCGTGTACCCCGCTCCCCTTCAGGTCCCGCCAGGCTTCCCAGCCGCCCTTCTCCTTCTGCGCGAGCAGCCGCACCCCGCCCTGGCCGTCGGGCACGAAGACATGGGCGCGGCCCTGGGCGTCGACGGCGACCGCGGGCGTGCCCGTGCGGTCGCCCTTCTTCAGCGGGTGGCCGAGCGGATGCCAGTCCAGGGCCGCGAGGCGCGGGCGGAAGTGGGTGGTGTGGACGAGTCCCGACTCGCCCTTGCCGGTGGGCCGCCAGGAGACCAGGTGGGCATAGCCGTCGGCGCCCTGACCGATCGCGAGGACGGGGTGCAGCCTCTGGTCGCCGCCGACTGTGCGCGGGGCGGTCCAGGGGCCGCCGGGCTCGCGCTCCGCCCGGCACAGCACGGCGTCGCCCGACAGCTGGTAGACACTGAGCCGGCCGTCGCGGCCGCGCAGAAGCCAGTCGCCGTTCACCGGTTCACTTTAGCCGCGGACCGCACCAACTCCTTCGCCGCCCCTGGTCAGAGCCGCTTCGCGCTGCGGAACAGCTTGGCGTAGAAACCGTTTCCGTCGAGGCGTGAGACACCGCCCTGGTCGCCGATCGTGGGACCGTTCTGCTCCTTGCGGCTGGAGATGAAGACCTTGTGGCCCTCGGTGTCCGGGCCGAGGTAGATCGCCGAGTGGTCCATGTGGTTGCCGGTGCGGTGGTCCATCTTGAAGAACAGCAGATCGCCGGGCTGCAGGACGTCGATGTTCTGCGGCCGCACGTACCAGGGGCTCGGGCCCTGGATCTTGATGATGTCCACGCCCTCCTTGCCCCGGGCCATGCCGTCGGCGGTGCGCGGCAGCCCGTCGCCGTGGTCGTTGTCCGACATCAGCGGATAGCGGGCCCGGTAGCCGTAGACCAGGCGCAGATAGCCGGAGCAGTCCACGGCGCGCAGGCGGTCCGGCTGCGGGTACTTGGTGACGCCGTCCCGGAAGGTGTACGGGATGCCCAGGTAGTCGTAGAAATCGGTCTGTTCGTAGCGGTCGACGCCGTCGGACCTCAGGGGGCCGTAGGTGGCGTGCCCCGCGTACTGGATGCCCTGGTCGTCCTTCTTGGCCGGCGCGCCCACGATGTACTGGAAGGCGAACGCGAAGACGTCGTCCTCCTCACTGCCGTAGTACTGCTTGAACCAGTCCTTGAACCACTGCTGCTTCTCGGAGCCGTTGGTCCAGGTCTCCGGCATCAGGCGCACCCAGTCGTCGGTGACCACCTTGGTGGTGGTGTTGGCGGGCTCGGTGAAGGTGCGGGTCGGGCCCTTGAGGGTGGCGGTGCGGGCGCCGTCCGTGAAGGTGGCGATGACCGCGCCCTTGCCGTCGCGCAGCACCGAGCGCGCCGGGTTGTTCAGCCGTTCCCAGGTCTGCTTGCCGGTCGCCCCGCCCGAGCCGTGCAGGTTGTCGGTGATGGTCTGGGCGGCCGGAAGCTTCGCCTGCTGGTCGTGGCGCAGTGCGTAGGTGAAGTAGGCGCTGCCCGCGAGCAGCGCCAGGACCGTCACCGTGTGGACGACGGGGCGGCCTTTGCGCTTCGGCATGGTGGGGGCTCCAGGAATGCGTCGGGTAGGGGCGGATCAGGCGGACGGCATGGCGCCCAGGAGGATGCCGGCGGTCAGCACCACATAGGTGGCGAGGGTGACCGTGCCCACGGACAGAAGGGTCGCGCCCTTGGGCTGGCGGACCAGCTGGTAGCCGACCAGGCCCGGGACGATGAAGCCGAGCGTCTGGTTGGCGTACAGCAGCGGGAACTCCATCTGCAGCACGATGATCACGGTGGCCTGGATCAGCACACCGCTGAGCACGACGGCCGCGAAGAGCCGCTTGCCGTACAGGATCACGAACTTCTGCATGAGCAGCGTGGCGAGGTACGTCAGCACGGTCACGCCGACGACGAGCGCGGCGCGCTGGAGGTCCTCGATGAGCGTGAGCGCGAGCCAGCCCGGAGTGATCATGCCGCCCGGCGACAGGTTGGTCGTCAGGTAGCACATGAGCGAGAACATCAGGCCCAGACCGATGCCGATCGCGGCGATCTCGGGGGTGAGGACGGAGGGGATCAACGCTGTTCTCCTGGGCTGTGCCACTGCTGGCTGTCGTCGGCGGAAGGCTGGGGTGGGCGGCGGGGCTCGAACAGCCCGTGGGACGGGGCCGGTTCGGCCGCCCGGCCGCTGTCGTCGGGCGCCTGCGGCAGGGCGGGGACGGGCGGGCCGCCGTGCTCCGGCCGCGGTTCGGTCCAGGTGTCGTACCCGTACGGCTGCTGTTGCTGTTGCTGTTGCTGTTGCTGTTGCTGGGGCGCGTAGCGTGCCTCGTACGCCTCCGGATAGTGCTGGTAGGGGTCGATGCGGGGCGCGTACAGCTGCATCGTCTCGGAGGAGTCGAACGCGGCGGGTGCCGGCTCGGTCCGGCCGGCCGGGGCCGCGGCGGCCACCGGTTCGTCGGCGCTCTCGTCCGCCGGGAGTTCGGCGAGGTGCTCCAGCAGGATCTCGCCCTGGCCGTGGATGTTGCCGATCGCGACCATCGACGAGTCCGGGCCGAGCATGTCCAGCATCCGACCCATGAACTCCTCGGGGTCGCGCTTGTCGCCGCCGAGGTCGACGGCGCGCGAGCGGAACTCGGCGGGGATGGCGTCGATGGCGGACTTGGCCGGGTGGCCGATGACGAACACGCGCTCGGGGTCGAGGTCGGGGATGATCTCGCCCATCTGCCCGTTGCGTTCGACGCGGTCGGGGCGGCAGTTGATGACCACGTTGAGCGGGCGGTGGATGGCGCCGAGGTCGAGCAGCTGGTTGATGTTCATCAGCGTCGACTCGGGGTCGTTGGCGGCGAAGACGTTGGCGAAGCGCAGCTTCTTGCCCTCGTGCGTCAGATAGCGCTCGACGGAGAGGACACCGGGGTCCGGCGGGGCGTCGTACATGCCCTGCAGGGCCGTCTCCCGGTCCACGCCGAGGAGTTCGGCGACGGCGAGGGCGATGGCCACGTTCTCCTTGAAGGTGAACCAGCTGAAGCCGCGCAGCTCCTCGTCGGTCACCGTCTCCGGGTCGGCGTAGACCAGCTTGCAGTTACGGGCGTCCGCCTCCTCCTGGAGGATGTGGAAGCGGTCCTTCTCGGCGGTGACGCAGATGCCGTCCTCGGGCATGGAGCGGGACAGCGAGCGGGCCACGTCGTCCAGGGTGGGGCCCATCTCGGCGAGGTGGTCCTCGCGGACGTTGCACAGCACGCCGATGGTGGAGCGGATCAGCTTGGACTGGTTGATCTCCTGCAGCGCGGGCATGACCGCCATGCACTCGATGACCAGCGCGTCCGGCTGGTACGCGGCGGCGCGCCGCACGATGCCGATCTGCTCGACCACGTTGGCGATGCCGAACTTGCGGTAGACCGGCTCCTCGGTGGCGTCCGGGTGGATGAACCGGGCCGCGGTGCCGGTGGTCTTGGCGACGGTGACCAGTCCGCCGCCGCGCAGGGCACCCGCGCACAGCCGGGTGATGGAGGACTTGCCGCGGATGCCGTTGACCAGGACGCGGGTGGGGATGTGGTCCAGGTTGGTGAAGTGCCGCCGCTGCTCGACGACGCCCGCGGCGAGCAGTATCGCGCAGCAGACCAGCAGCACGGAGTAGAGGAAGAGCACGGGTGATCAGTTCCTTGATCAGTTCCTGGTGTACTGCTGGGGCGGGTTCTGCCGCGGTGCCGGGGGCCGGGGCGGCGAGGCGCGGCGGGGCTGCTGCCGGCGCTGGTCCTGCAGCTGCTGCCGGATGAGTTCCAGGGAGCGGGTGACGGCGCCGACCTCGTCGTGGTGCTGCGGGAAGAGCACGCTCTTGCGGTCGCCCCCGGCCAGCGCCTCGGCCCGGTCGGCGAGGGTGCGCAGCGGCCGGGCCACCACGATGTGCAGCCAGCCCAGGCAGGCGACGGCCGCGGCGGCGCCGAGCAGACCGGCGAGGATGGTGCGGTTCTGGGCGTCGTACTCGGGGATGGCGAGCCGGTCGACGGGCTGCCAGCTGACGACGCTGAAGTGGAGGGACTCGGCCGAGCCGCCGCCGGAGAACGGCGAGGCGGCGGCGATCCGCAGCCCGTTGTCCCGGTACAGCACCCCGTTGGGCCGCGGTTTCTTGCCGAGCCGCTGGGCGCCGGCCGCGACCAGGTCCTGGAGGTGCTGGTCGGGCAGCGACTGGAAGGCGAGGAAGCCGGTGTTGCCGGCGATGACCTTGTGCCGCTCGTCCACGAGCCGGACCACGCCGAGGCCGGGCCGGGTCAGCAGGGCGTTGAGGAACTCCACGCGGAACTCGCCGACCAGCTGGGCCCCGTTCCGGCCGGGTATCTCGGCGGCGGCGACGACCACGGGTTCCTTGCCGCCCTGGCCCAGCAGGCGCAGGGGCTTGCCGGACACCCGGTTGCGCTGGATCACCTTGGGCTTCTTGCCCTCGCGGACCTGGATCGCGCCGTGGGAGTCGACGACGTAGAGGGAGCGGTAGCGCTTGTTCTCGTTGTAGGTGCGCTCCAGGACCGTCTCCATGGCCTCGGGTGAGGTCTTGTCGCCGATCAGGGAGGCGACCGACTGCAGGTCGGCGTCGCCCTCGTTGAGCGCGCGGCGCACCCGGTCGCTGAGCGTGTCGGTGCGTTCGCGCTGGTCGTTGACGAGCTGCCGGGGTACGTCGGCCGTGTTGTCGGCCCGGTTGACCAGCAGCATCAGCGGTGCGGCCCAGGCCAGCAGCAGCACGGCGCAGACCGCGAGGAAGGCGCTGGTGCCCACCTTGCGCAGCCCCTGCGGGCGTTCGGCCCGACCGGTGGCCTCGGCGCTCTCTCCGAGCAGCTGCCGGCGCAGCCGTTCCAGGGCGGCGCCGATGCGGTGCGCCTCGCCGTAGCCGGGGACGGTGACGGGGCGGGTCAGGTCGCCGCGGGTGAGCCGGCGCGACTCCAGGAACAGCCGGATGAGCGGGCGCTGCACGGTGCCCAGCAGCACCCCCACGGCCAGGGCGCCGACGATCAGCAGGGCGGCGCCCGCCGCCAGTCCGAACACCGGGGACTTCGTCCCGCCGGAGTGCTCGGTCACCTTGACCATGGCGACGACGGAGAGGCCGAGCCCGCCGGCGGTGGTGGTCTCGCCGGGCTCGGCCGCGGCGAGGGTGGCGTATCCGGCGACGGACCGGGCGCCCCGCAGCTTGCCGCCGAGGAGGCTGCCGCTGACGCCCTGGTAGCCGCCGCTGCCGGGTTCCTTGCTGCTGCGCGGATCCTGCTGTGCGCGGCGGGCGGCCTGCTGGGCGAAGGTCTTCAGCTGCGCGCGGGAGGCCGTGAGGTCGTTGCGGACGGTGCTGTTGCGCGCGGACTCGGGTTCGGCGATGCCGTCGCTGCTGAGGATCGTGCCGCCCGAGTCGACCACGGCGATGGAGCGGAGGTGGCCGAGGCTGATGCCGGGGAACTTCAGGTTCCGGGAGGCCACGAGCAGCAGCTGCGGCTTCCCCGGCCAGGTCAGCAGGCCGAAGGACAGCAGGCGCACCTCGCCGTTCTTCTGCCGGACCATGCGCGGGGCCAGTCCGTCCTGGCCGCCGAGCGAGGACAGGTCCACGGAGGTCAGCGGCACCGTCTCACCGCGGGCCGCGACCAGCTTGCCGGTGCGGACCTCCACGACGGCGGTGCCCATCCACTTCTCGTAGGTGCTGCCGAGCTTGTCGAGGACGGCGTCGCCGGAGACCGGCTGCCCGGCGCTGAACAGTGCGGCGGAGCGGGTGACGTCCTTGACGGACTCGTCGATGGAGGCGCGCAGCGCGATGGCGCCGTCCTCCGCGAAGTGCTGCTGGGACGTCAGCACCGCCCGCGGCACACCGGAGCCGTCGACGCGCCCCATGACCAGTGCCGTGATGCTGGACAGCGTCAGCAGCAGCGCCGAGAGGACGGCGATCGGCGGGCGGATGCCTCCGATGAGCGACATGTCGGCTCGACGGCGGGCTCGGTGCTGCCGCGCCGGGGGCGGTGACGCCACAGATGGGTCCTCTCGTGCATGCGGGTTCCGGGCGTGCCGACAGTAAGAGCCCGCCCGGAAACCTGAGACAGACAAGAGAGGCGTTAAGTTGCAGTAAGTACCACGTGATCTGCGCAACATCGAGCAACCGGCGGACAAGGCCGGACAAATGCCCTGCCCATGGGGGCGTTTCCGGCATCTACCCGGGCAGAGACGTGAGCGGCTTCAGCCCGTCCTGGGCCGCGCCGCGGTTCAGCAGGCTGGCGCGTCCAGCAGGTGGTAGTCCCGTACGCCGTCGTCGGTGCGGTCGGCGGTGCCGCCGTCCCGGACGTTCAATGTCCCCGGCGGCCGCGACGGTGAAGGAGCGCCCGCCGCCCTGGGCTCCCGCGCCGTCGGAGAGGAGCCCGCAGCCGGAGAGCGGCGGCGAGCAGGGCGAGCGAGGTCAGCAGGGACAGCAGGGTCCGGCTACGGCGCCTGGTCACCGGGATATCGTGATACGACCATGAGAGCACAGCGCTCACGCGTCATCACGTTCGCAGCAGTCCTGCTGGTGATCACCGGTCTCGCGGCCGGTCTCACCGCCCTGCTCCGCACCCCTGACGGCACCGCGGACGGCACCGCGGACGGCCCCGGCCGGCCCGCCCCGAAGGGTGCCGCGCAGATCGACCTCGCGCGCGAGGTGGCGGACTACACCGGACGCTTCGGCCCCGGGCGGGGCTATCTGCCGCCCGGCCAGGCGGACCGCGAGGACATCGCCGCGGCCATCGGCCAGTGGCTCGACGGTCACCGCGCACAGGCGGAACAGCGGCTCTCACAACGGGACTTCACCGTGCGCACGGTCTTCGACCGGCCCTCCGGGCGCCGCTACGCCGAGGTGGCCGACCGCACCGACTCCGGCGTGGCCCCGCGCGGCTGGGGCCGGGTCTACCTCGATCTGGACCACCGCCCGAGCTGGTCGGTGCAGGTCCCGCATCCCGGCTTCGACCTCGGCACCGAGCAGCTGGGCGTGCGGGTGCTGCGCGGCTCGCCCGGCGGGATCCTGGTGATCGCGGGAGCACATCGCAAGGCCGGGGTCGGCAATTCCGCGGACGTGGCGCACCGGCGGGACACCGTTTTCCACGCCATCTGCGCCGAACTGGCCCGCCGCGGGCTGCCCGGGATCCAGTTGCACGGCTTCGCCGCCTCCGCCGCGCCCGATGACGACGTGGTCGCCTCCACCGGTGCCGGGTCGGCGGGCCGGCAGGACGGCCGCGACCTCGCCGACGCCCTGCGGGAACACGGCTTCCGGGTGTGCCGGGCCTGGGCTCGGTCCTGTCCGCTGGAGGGCCTGACCAACGTGCAGGGCCAGGTGGCCGACGCCGACCATGTGCCGTTCCTGCACGTCGAGTTCGCCCCCACGGTGCGCGCGGGCGGACGGCCCGCCGAGCGCGCCGCCGCCGCGATCGCCGCGATCACGGGCCGGTGGGCCGGGAAACCCGAGCCGACCGGGTCCCCGCAACCCGTGGCACACTGAGCCCGCCAGGAGCACGCAGAACCAAGGCGGTTGCCACCGACATGACCGACACCTCGGACGCCGCGCACGAGCCTCTCCCCCTGCTCGTCGTCGACGGTGCGAACGTCGTCGGGTCGGTGCCCGACGGCTGGTGGCGCGACCGCCGGGGGGCCGCCGAGCGCCTGCGCGACCGGCTGGCGCCCCTCGCCCGGACCGGCGTGGCCGGCCTGCCCGGGCCGCTGGAGCTGGTCCTGGTGGTGGAGGGGGCGGCCCGGGGCGTGGCCTCGGTGCCCGGGGTGCGCGTGGAGGACGCGCCCGGCAGCGGCGACGACCACATCGTGGACCTCGCCGCGGCGGCCAGCGACCGCCCGTGCCTCGTCGTCACGGCCGACCGGGAACTGCGCCGCCGGGTACAGGAACACGGGGCACGGGTCACGGGGCCCCGGACGGTACTGGACTGAGACCGGCGCGGGCGGGGCGGGGGCGGGGCCCGGCACGCGCACGACACCGGGTCGGGACCGGCGTACGACCTCAGCGCTGCCTGGTGAACACGGTTACGGAGCGTTTCCGGTGGGCGGTCGCTGGGGCTCTTCGGTGGGGGTCCGGCCGCCCGGGGCCAGCCGGCTGTGGGAGCGGCCGTAGAAGAAGTAGACGGCGAAACCGATCACCATCCAGATGGCGAACCGCAGCCAGGTCTCGGCCGGCAGGTTGAGCATCAGCCAGAGCGACGCGCACACCGACAGGATGGGGATGACCGGCACCCACGGGGTGCGGAAGGCGCGCGGCAGGTCCGGGCGGGTGCGGCGCAGGATGATCACGCTGATCGCGACGACGACGAACGCGAAGAGCGTGCCGATGTTCACCAGCTCGGCCAGTTGGCTGAGGCTGGTGAAACCGGCGACGACGGCGATGATCACGCCGAGCAGGATGGTCGGCCGGTGCGGGGTGCGGAAGCGCGGGTGGACGCGGGAGAAGAAGCGCGGCAGCAGTCCGTCGCGGCTCATCGCGAAGAACACCCGGGTCTGGCCGAGGAGCAGGATCATGCAGACCGTGGTCAGGCCGACGGCGGCGCCGAAGCTGATCACACCCGCGTACCAGGGGTGCCCGATGGCCTTGAAGGCGTCGGCGAGCGGGGCGTCCACGGACAGCTTGGAGTACTTCTCCATGCCGGTGACGACGATGGAGACGGCCACGTACAGCACGGTGCAGATCAGGAGCGAACCGAGGATGCCGCGCGGCATGTCGCGCTGCGGGTTGCGGGTCTCCTCGGCGGCCGTGGCCACGATGTCGAAGCCGATGAACGCGAAGAACACCACCGAGGCGGCCGTGAAGATGCCCATCACGCCGAAGTTGGCGGGCGCCCAGCCGAACATCAGCTGGATCAGCGGGGCCTTCAGGTTGCCGCCGGCCGGCACCGGCTGGGCCTTGGGGATGAACGGCGAGTAGTTCGCGGACGTGATGAAGAAGGCACCGGCGACGATCACGATGAGGACGACGACCACCTTGATGGCGACGACGAGCGAGGTGATCCGGGCCGACAGCTTCATGCCGAGCACGAGGATGCAGGTGAGCACCAGCACCAGGGCGGCGGCGAGGATGTCGAAGCCGAAACCGGAGGCGGTGTCCCGGCTGGCCAGGTAGTCCGGCAGATGCCAGCCGATGTTGTCCATCAGGGAGCGGATGTACCCGGACCAGCCGACCGCCACCACCGCCGTACCGAGCGCGAACTCCAGGACCAGGTCCCAGCCGATGATCCAGGCCGGCAGCTCGCCCAGGGAGGCGTAACTGAACGTGTACGCCGAGCCCGCCACGGGCACCGTGGACGCGAACTCGGCGTAGCAGAGGGCGGCGAGCGCGCAGACCACGCCGGCCACCACGAAGGCCAGGGACACCGCCGGGCCGGCGTTGTTCTTGGCGACCTGTCCGGTGAGGACGAAGATGCCGGTGCCGATGATGACACCGACGCCGAAGACGGTCAGGTCGAGCGCGGAGAGGGATTTCTTGAGCGAATGCTCCGGTTCCTCGGTGTCCTGGATGGACTGCTCGACGTTCTTCGTCCTGAACAGCGCGCTGCTCACGTGCCTGCCTCCCACGCTTGGGGACCTCGCCGTGGCCCGTCATGATCGAGAGGGTCGGGATCCGTATGCCCCGGCACAGGCAGGTTCACGCAAACGGGCCGGTTCCGCCACCGCAAGGAGTGGCGGAACCGGCCCGTGAAAGGCGCGTTCCGCGTCAGTCGCGCGCGGGCTCGACGGAGTCCACCTCGTCGGCCGTACGGTCGAACCGGCCGTCCAGCCTGGCGACGAGACCGGTGACCTGGCGGGCGATGTCCGGGGCGGTCAGGCCGATCTCGGCGAGGACCTCGGCGCGGGAGGCGTGGTCCAGGAAGCGCGGCGGGATGCCGAAGTCGCGCAGCGGCACGTCCACGCCCGCGTCGCGCAGGGCCTGGGCGACGGCGGAGCCGACACCGCCGACGCGGCTGTTGTCCTCGACGGTGACGACGACCCGGTGCCGCTCGGCGAGCGGTGCCATGGCCTCGTCGACGGGCTTGACCCAGCGCGGGTCGACCACGGTGGTGGAGATGCCCTGCTTGTCGAGCAGACCGGCGATCTCCAGGCACATCGGGGCGAGGGCGCCCACGGAGACGAGCAGCACGTCCGGCCGGTCGGTGCCGGGCTCGCGCAGCACGTCCATGCCGCCGATCCGGCCCACGGCGGGTACGGCGGGTCCGACGGCGCCCTTGGAGAAGCGCACCACGGTCGGCGCGTCGTCCACCGCGACGGCCTCCCGCAGCTGGGCCCGCACCTGCTCGGCGTCCCGCGGGGCCGCCAGCCTGAGGCCGGGCACGACCTGCAGGATCGACATGTCCCACATGCCGTTGTGCGAGGCACCGTCCGTTCCGGTGACACCGGCCCGGTCCAGCACGAAGGTCACCCCGCACTTGTGCAGGGCCACGTCCATGAGGACCTGGTCGAAGGCGCGGTTGAGGAAGGTGGCGTACACGGCGAAGACGGGGTGCAGCCCGGCGTACGCGAGGCCCGCCGCGGAGACGGCGCCGTGCTGCTCGGCGATGCCGACGTCGTACACCCGCTCGGGGAACCGCTTGGCGAACCTGTCCAGGCCGACCGGCTGCAGCATGGCCGCCGTGATGGCGACGACGTCCTCCCGCTCCTCGCCCAGCCTGACCATCTCGTCCCCGAAGACGGAGGTCCAGTCGGCGCCGGAGGAGGCGATGGGCAGGCCGGTGTCCGGGTGGATCTTGCCGACGGCGTGGAAGCGGTCCGCCTCGTCCTGCAGGGCGGGCTGGTAGCCGCGGCCCTTCTCGGTGAGGCAGTGCACGATGACCGGCCCGCCGAACCGCTTGGCACGGGCCAGCGCGGACTCCAGCGCCTCGATGTCGTGGCCGTCGATCGGGCCGACGTACTTCAGGCCCAGGTCCTCGAACATGCCCTGGGGCGCGATGAAGTCCTTGAAGCCCTTCTTCGCCCCGTGCAGCGTCTCGTACAGCGGCCTGCCGACGACCGGGGTGCGCTCCAGGAGTTCCTTGGTCCGGGCGAGGAACCGCTCGTAGCCGTCCGTCGTGCGCAGCGTCGCCAGGTGGTTGGCGAGGCCGCCGATGGTGGGGGCGTACGACCGCTCGTTGTCGTTGACGACGATGACCAGGGGGCGGTCCTTGGCGTCGGCGATGTTGTTCAGCGCCTCCCAGGCCATACCGCCGGTGAGCGCCCCGTCGCCGATGACCGCCACGACGTGGCTGTCGCGCTTCTTCAGCTGGTTCGCCTTGGCGATGCCGTCGGCCCAGCCGAGCACGGTGGAGGCGTGGCTGTTCTCGATGACGTCGTGCTCGGACTCCGCCTGCGAGGGGTAGCCGGACAGGCCGCCCTTCATCTTGAGCCGGGAGAAGTCCTGCCGGCCGGTGAGCAGCTTGTGCACGTAGGACTGGTGGCCGGTGTCCCAGAGCACCTTGTCCTTCGGCGAGTCGAAGACCCGGTGCAGGGCGATGGTCAGCTCCACCACACCGAGGTTGGGGCCCAGGTGCCCGCCGGTCTTGGAGACCTCCTGGACGAGGAAGCCCCGGATCTCCTCCGCCAGCTGGTCCAGCTCCTCCAGGCTGAGCCGGTCCAGATCGCGCGGTCCCGTGATGCGGGTCAGCAGCGGCACCCGTGCCTCCTTGCAGTAGAGCTGATCGAGCTTTCGCCGGGCTCGCCCGAGTCTAATGTTCATGCTTTGCACGACACGACAGCGCCCGGCACGTTTCGAGGTGCCGGGCGCTGTTCGACCTACGAAGACCAGGCGTTACGCACGCCCCGCCGTCTTCTGCGTCTTGCGCGTGACCGCGTCGATCACCACCGTGGCCAACAGCACACCACCGGTGATCATGTACTGCACCGGCGAGGCGATGCCCTGCAGCGCGAGGCCGTACTGGATCGAGACGATCACCAGCACACCGAGGAGCGCGTTCCAGGTGCGCCCACGCCCGCCGAACAGTGACGTACCACCGATGACCGCGGCGGCGATCGCGTTCATCAGCAGGTCACCGCCACCGGCGCCCTGGTTGGCGGACGCGATCTTGGAGGCGATGAACAGACCGCCGATCGCCGCGAACGTGCCGGAGATGGCGAACACCGAGATCCGGACCAGGTCCACGTTGATACCGGCACGGCGGGACGCCTCGACGCTGCCGCCGAGCGCGAAGACCTTGCGGCCGTACGAGGTGCGGCGCAGCACGAAGTCCGTGATGAACAGCACGGCGACGAAGACCACCACGGCCAGCGGCAGGCCCTTGTACTGGTTGAAGACGACCGCGGCGGCGAAGGACACGATGGCCAGCAGCACGGTACGCAGGATCGTCTCGCTCAGCGGGCGGGACGGCACACCGGCGGCCTCGCGGCGCTTGTTGCCGAAGTAGGAGCTGAGGAAGAACAGCACCGTCACCGCGATGGCGAGGCCGTAGGCGGCGGCCACGTCGGAGAAGTAGTAGCTGGTCAGCTTGGCGACGACACCGGTGTCGTTCAGGTTGATCGTGCCGTTGTCGCCCAGGATCTTGAGCATGAGGCCGTTCCAGAACAGCAGACCGGCCAGGGTCACCGCGAACGCCGGCACGCCGATCTTCGCGAAGAAGAAGCCCTGCACCGCGCCCGCGACCGTTCCGGTGAGGATCGACAGCACCAGGGCCAGGATCTCGTTCATGCCGTGGGTGACGTTGAGCACCGCGAAGGTGGCGCCCGCGACACCGGAGAGCGAACCGACCGACAGGTCGATCTCGCCGAGCAGCAGGACGAACACGATACCGACGGCGATCATGCCCGTGCCGACCATGGCGACGGAGATGTCGGAGAGGTTGCCCGCGGTCAGGAAGTTGGAGTTCAGGCTCTGGAAGATGATCCAGATGACGGCCAGACCGATGACGACCGGGATGGAGCCGAGGTCGCCGGCCTTCATCTTGCGCTTGAACTCGGTGACGTAGCCCGCGAGGCCCTGCTCGCGCACCAGCAGACGGGGATCGACGGCGACGTCGGAGCCGCGTGCCGCCTCGGGGTTCTCCACGGGCACGTCCTCGGGGGGCGTGGAGGTCTTGTCGATGCTCACTTCTTGATCTCCCCATTGCTGCGCGCCGCACGACGGGTCACGGCGTTGTCCGTGGCGCCGGTGATGGCGGAGATGATCTCTTCCTGCGAGGTCGACTTGACCTCGAAGACGCCGTTGTTCCTGCCCAGACGCAGCACCGCCACCTTGTCGGCGACGGCCTTCACGTCGGCCATGTTGTGGCTGATGAGGATCACGGCGTGACCGCGCTCCCGCAGCCGTTCCACCAGGTCGAGGACCTGGGCGGTCTGCTCGACGCCGAGGGCCGCGGTGGGCTCGTCGAGGATGACCAGCTTGGGCTCGCCGAGCATGGAGCGGGCGATGGCGACGACCTGGCGCTGACCGCCGGAGAGGGAGGCGATCGGGATGCGGACGCTGGGGATGCGGATGGAGAGCTGGTCCAGCAGCTCGCGCGAGCGCCGCTCCATCTCGACCTCGTCCAGCACACCGCGGCGGCGGATCTCCCGGCCGAGGAACAGGTTGCCGACGACGTCGATGTTGTCGCACAGCGCGAGGTCCTGGTACACCGTCGCGATGCCCAGGTTCTGGGCGTCGTGCGGCTTGTTGACCTGGACGGCCTTGCCGTCCCATTCGATGACGCCCTCATCGATGGGGTGCACGCCGGCGATCGTCTTGACCAGCGTGGACTTTCCGGCGCCGTTGTCGCCCACCAGGGCGACCACCTCACCGGCGTGGACCTCAAGCTCTACGTCGGTGAGCGCCTGAACGGCACCGAACCGCTTGGAGACCCCGCGCAACGCCAGCACGGGCGTAGCGGACACGTGAACCATCTCCTTCGCCGCCTGACCCGGCGGGAGGTTGTGCAGAAGTTTGGGGGGTAGATCCGTCCGGCGCCCCGCACCGAGCTTGCGGGGCTGTTTGTGTGTGCGGGGCACCGGAGGAGCTTGGGGGCGCCTTCCTCCCGCTGGGGAAATTCAAGAGTGAATTCCCCTAGTTGGAAAGGCGCGTGCGGCTGATTACTTCAGACCGATCTTGTCGCAGGCCGCCTTGTACTGCGCGGTGCAGATGTCGGCCACCGTGTAGACGCCGTCCTTGATGACGGTGTCCTTGATGTTGTCCTTGGTCAGCGCGGTGACGGGCACCAGGACCGAGGGGACCTGCTTGGTGGTCGGGCTGTCGACCTTGTCCTTGGCGACGGAGTCGAGCGACTTGCCCTGGGCGAGGTCCACGGCCATCTCGGCGGCGGCGGCTGCCTCCGGGGCGTACGGCTTGTAGACGCTCATGTACTGCTCACCGGCGACGATGCGCTGGACACCCGCGAGCTCCGCGTCCTGGCCGGTGACCGGGATGTTGGAGATGCCGGCGGCCTTGAGGGCGGTGATGATACCGCCGGCCATGCCGTCGTTGGCGGAGTAGACGCCGATGATGTTCTGCTTGCCCAGAGCGGAGATGGCGCCCTCCATGTTGGAGTTGGCGTTCTCCGGCTTCCACTCCTTGGTGTCGTACTCCTTGCCGACGTTCACCTTGCCGTCGAGCACCTCGTGGGCGCCCTTCTTGAACTGCGCGGCGTTCGGGTCGGTGGAGGAACCGTTCATCATGACGATCTTGCCGGACTTGGCCTTGGAGCCCAGGGCCTTCAGCAGGGCCTCGCCCTGGGTCTTGCCGACCGTCTCGTTGTCGAACGAGGTGTACGCGTCGATCGGGCCCTGCGCCAGGCGGTCGTAGGCGACGACCGGGATGCCGGCGTCCTTGGCCTTCTGCACCGAGTTCTTGATGGCCGCGGCGTCCACCGAGTCGACGATCAGCACGTCCACCTTGTTGGTGATCATGGTGTCGACCTGCTGGTTCTGCAGCGTGGCGTCCTGCTTGGCGTTGGCGTAGACGACCTTGCCCTTGCCGCCCGTGAGCTCCTGGACCTTCTTCTCGATCAAGGGCTTGTCGAACTTCTCGTAGCGGGCGGTCTGGTTCTCCGGCAGGAGCAGACCGACCGTGATCGCGTCGCCCTTCTTGGGGCCGGACGACTTGGAGGAGCCGCCACCGGACTGCTTGGCGCTGCCGCAGGCGGCGAGCGAGACGGCCATGGCACCAGCAGCAACGGCGAAGGCCGCACGACGCATACGCATGTTCACTTCAGAAACCTCCCTGACGAGGCCGCGTCGTTGCGGCCGAGGTGGCTGGAAGTCAACTCGGCCACACGTGCGACGTCAAGAAGTAAATCCTTAACGAGATGGCAACGGTGCCATCCGTTCTCTAAGTGAAGGCAGGGGCGGCCACGGGCAGAGAACCGTCCAAAAGTGTCGAATCACCCATCTCGCTGAGGGCGAGGGCGAGCGCTCCGAGCACCTCGGCGCGACCGCCAAGTGCCCCCGGGAGAACGGACAGTTGGCGCGCCGCGCTGGGGATGGCGTAGCGGCCGACGGACTCCCTGATCGGCCCGAGCACCAGCTCACCGGCCTCGGCGAGATCACCGCCGAGGACCACCCGGCTCGGGTTGAGGAGATTGCAGAGATTGGCCACTCCACTGCCGATGTGGCGGCCGACGTCGGCGATCACCCGACGGCAGCCCGGGTCTCCGTCCCTGGCCAGCCGTACGACGCCTTCCATGGTGAGGTCGGGGCCGTGGCTGGGCTGGAGCAGCGGGAGCACATAGCGCGCGGCCGCGAACGTCTCCAGGCAGCCGCGGTTCCCGCAACGGCAGACCGGGCCGGATTCGTCGAGTGTAATATGACCGATTTCTCCGGCCGTGCCGCCCGGCCCGCGGTAGATCTTCCCGTCGATCACCAGACCGGCGCCGACACCGCTCGCGACCTTGATGTACGCCAGGTCCCGGACGCCCTTGCCGCTGCCCCAGACCAGCTCGCCGAGGGCGCCGAGGTTGGCGTCGTTGTCCACGTGCACGGGCACGCCGAGCCGCTCGCGCAGCTCCTCGGCGGGCTTGGTGCCGCCCCAGCCGGGCAGGATCGCGGTGGACCCCAGGGTGCCCGACTCCACGTCGATCGGGCCGGGCACGCCGAGTCCCACGCCGGCCACCTTGGACCGGTTCACGCCCGTGGCCGCGATCAGGCGGCTGACCAGCTCCTCCGCCCGGTCGAAGCCCTGGGCCGCGGACGCGTCGACGTCCAGCGGCTCGGCCTCCTCGGCCAGCACCTGGTGGGCGAGGTTCCCGATCGCGACGCGCAGATGGGTGTGCCCGAAGTCGACACCGATCACGATCCCGGCGTCCCCGCTCAGGCTGACGCTGCGGGCCCGCCGCCCGCCCGCCGACGTGGGCGTGACCTCGACGGTTCCGCCGTCCTTCAGCTCCCGCACGATGTTGGAGACGGTCGCGGCGGACAGACCGGTCGTCCGCGCGATCTCCGCCTGCGTGAGGGATCCGGCAAGGCGCACGGCCCGTACGACCCGCTCCAGGTTGGCTCGGTGCAGCGACGACTGCGACCCTGGAGTCTCCACGACGACCTCCTGAGCGCGGGGCCGCTTCGGCGAGGCCCCGCGTATGTCCAACTAGTGAACTCTAAGCTGAGCCGTTCGGGGTGTCTTACGTCAAGAGGTTGAACCGTTTCCGGGTGCCCGGACACACGTGCGCACACCGCCCGGAAGCCCGGAACGGTGTGCGCACGGACGCTCGCGGAGCGTCCCGTTACTTCAGTGTGGCCGAGGTCAGGCCCGCCTGCACCTGGCGCTGGAAGGACAGGTAGACGACCAGCATCGGGATCATCGCAATGGTCACACCCGCGAACAGAACCGGCAGGTCGGAGGCGTATCCCTGCTGCTGTTGCAGCTGGATCAGACCCTGGGTGAGGACGTAGCGCTCGGGGTCGGAGCCGCTCTGCGGCTGCATGAGCACCGTGGGCAGGATGAACTGGTTCCACTGGCCCAGGGTGTTGAAGATCCCCACGCTGATCAGGCCCGGCTTCGCCATCGGCAGCATCACCTGGAAGAAGGTCCGGGTGTGCGAGGCGCCGTCCAGGATCGCCGCCTCGAAGACCGCCGTGGGCAGGGTCCGGAAGAAGGCGTGCATGAAGAACACCGTGAACGGCATCGAGTAGGCGACGTAGACCAGGATCAGGCCCTGGTAGGTGTTCAGCATGTCCAGCCGCTTGACCATGAAGAACAGCGGGACGAGGGCCAGGAACACCGGGAACATGGCGCCGGCGACGAAGAAGTAGTACAGCAGCCGGTTGCCCCAGAACCGGTACCGGGCCAGCACGTACGCCGCCATCGAGCCGAACAGCATGGTCAGCGGCACGGAGAACACCAGGACGATCACGGTGTTCAGGAAGTAGTCCCCGATGCCCTTGTTCCAGGCCCGCCGGAAGACGCCGAAGGACCAGTCGTGCGGCCAGCCGAAGGCGGAGCCGCCGATCTGCGCGTCGGTCTTGAAGGAGCTGAGCACCAGCCACAGCAGCGGCAGCACGATCAGCAGCGCCCACAGGGCGAGGAACCCGTGCGAGAAGACGTTCAGTACGACGCCCTCGCCGCGCCGGTCACCCGGCCGCGCGGGCACCTTCGTCACGGGCCCCTCGGCCGGAGCGGGGGCGGTCTCCTTGAGTGCAGTCATCGTTACTCCCGCTCAGAACTCGATGCGCTCACGGCGGGTGGCGCGCAGCGTGACCACGGACAGGACCAGGGTGAGCAGCAGCATGACCACGCCCATCGCACAGGCGTAGCCGCTCTTGCCGTAGTAGAGGAAGTTGCGCATCATCACGGTCGCCATCACATCGCTGTGATGGTCGGGGCCCCCGCCGTACGCGCCCATGCTCTGGGTCATGGAGGACACCAGCACGAACATGTCCATGGCGACGATGCCGAGGTAGACCCAGGCGGTCTGCACGGTGTCCCACAGCAGCGGCAGGGTGATGCGGAAGAAGGACTGGTTGCGGCTCGCGCCGTCGATCAGCGCGGCCTCGTAGATGTCCCTCGGGATGGACTGCATGGCGGCCGAGAACAGCACCAGATAGAAGCCCACGCCCTGCCAGATCACGGCCACCATCAGCGCCCAGAGCACCAGGCTCGGCTCGTTGAGCCATTCGATCGGGTTGCCGGCGTCGACCAGGCCAATCTTGATCAGCGCGCCGTTGAGCAGACCGCCGCCGTCACTGCGGTACACCGCGTTGAACAGCACGGCGAGGATGGCCAGCGACAGCACCTGCGGGAAGAAGTACACGATCTTGTAGAACTTCGACCCCGCGACGCCCTGCACCCCGCCGGCCCTGCTGCGTCCGCCCGCGTTCAGCATGAAGGCGAAGAACAGGGCGAGCAGGATCGTGATCACCGGGATGAAGATCAGGAAGAGGATGTTGTGCCAGATCGCCTCCAGGAACACATCGTCCTGGAACAGCGCCTTGTAGTTGTCCAGACCGACGAAGCCGAAGGTCTGCGACTGCCCCTTCCAGTCGGTCAGTGAATAGCCGAACGTCTGGATGTACGGCCAGATCACGAAGATCAGATAAAGCACCACGGGAACGAAGAGAAACCCCGCGACGAACCGGTACTGCCCTTTGCGCATACCTGCCCCTGAAATTTCCGGTCAGCACCAACGCCCCGGAAGGGGCGCGGGGAACTGCGCGACAAGCCACAGCGGACCTGCACGCGCAATACCACCGCACCCCTACGGCGCCAAGGCGAATCTACTCGTGCCGGTTCTTCTTCGACGCCGGGTCCTTGGCCTGCTTGTCCACCGCCGCCTGACACCTCTTCAGCCATTCCTTCGGCTGAATACGCTTCGCCATGAGCTCATTGGACGCGTTCTGGATCGCCGTGTCCATCTCGCTGTACCAGTCGGGGTACAGATAGCGGAAGGTGTTGGAGCCGGCTGCCTTGGAGGCCTCCACCGTCGACTGCGTACCGGGCCGCAGCTTCACACTCGGATCCACACCGTCCTGCAGAATCGTCAGCGAGTTCGCCTCCTTGGCGAACAGCGTCGCCCACTCCTTGGACAGCATCCGCCGCATGAACTCCTGGGCACCGGGCAGGTTGGCCGCCTTCGCCGGGATGATGAACGGCTCACCGGAGCCGGCCCGGATCGCCTCGAACGGCATCTTGCTGCCGGGCAGCAGCGGCATCGGCAGGAACTTCATGTCGAAGTCCGTCGGCGTCTGCTTCAGCTGCTCGTTCTCCAGCCAGGAACCGCAGGTGATGAACGCGGCCTTGTACTGGTTCCACCGGGTCTGCGACTCGGTGTGGGTCAGGCCGTTGGTGCCGGGCATCAACAGGCCCTTCTCGACGACCTCGTAGATCGCCTCGATGCCCGCCTGGGCCGCGTCGGAGCCGACGAACGCCTTCGGGTCGAGGTTGTCGATCGCCTTGACGGCGTCGATCCCGCCCTTCTTGGCGATCATGTCCATGATGGCGACGTTGATGTAGTACGGGTACTTGCCCTGGTGGGCGAGGCCGCCGATGCCCTGCTTCTTGGCGTCCTGGCAGATGGCGAGGAAGTCGTCCCAGGTCTTCGGCGGCGTCCAGCCCTTCTGCTTGAAGAGCTTGCCGGAGTACCACAGGCCCCACACCGTGTAGATGTAGTTGAGGGCGACGACCTTGCCCTCCTGGATGCCCGGGTCGAGGGTGCCGGGGATCAGGGTGTCCCGGACCTTCTTGCCCGGGTCGTCGACCGAGGGCGCGTCCAGGACCGCGGAGAGGTCGAGCAGCGAACCGTTCTTGTAGAGGACGTCGACCTTGATCTGCTGGGCGCCGGAGTCGTCCACGACGTCCGGCGGGTTGCCGGCGTTGAAGCGCGGCTGCAGCTTGCCGGTGATCTCCTGGGTGCCGGTGTGGGTCGAGGTGATGCCGAGCTTCTTGCTGAAGTCGGCCTCCCACGCCTTGGCGTAGTCGTCGCCGTATCCGCCCTTGAAGACGACGACATCGAGTTTGCTGCCGCTCTTGGCGCCGAAGGGGTTGTCCTTGGTCGCCTTTCCCTTGGTGTTGCCCTCGTCCGCGTTGGTGCCGCCGCCGCCGCTCGCGCAGGCGGACAGCAGGCCCATCGCGGGGGCCGCCACCAGGCCGAGGGCGGCCGAACGCTTGATCAGATCGCGGCGGCCGACACCTTCGCCACCGTGGTGCGCAGTGGATCCCATGCTCAAGTCCTCGCTCTCTCCAGGACTCAGGCGGTGAACCGGATCCTCCCCGGCACCGCGGTCGGGTAGTGCAGGGTCGTGCGGGAAACGCCGACAGGTATAGTCCACTTCCCGCCAGCGGAGCAAGATCGAATGCAAGGTTCGCCATGGGTCTTTTCCGAGTTGAGACCTCGCGGAAATAAGAGGCCCCTGTGAAGCCCCTGGCGGAAAAACTCGCGACATAAGTGCCTGAATGCCACACCCAACACCCTTGACACCACCGGCCACTTGACGCACTACTGGTTCCTGCGCACCGAAGTTGACAACGTTGTCCAGAGCGGTCGCAGGAGGGGAATCCGTAGATGCAGCGGAGAACTCGGCACAGATGGGGTCCGGCGGTCGTCCTCACGGCCGCCTTTGTCATGGCCGCCGGTGCACAGGGCGCGGCGGTGGCCCTGCCCGCCAAGGCCCCGGCCGCCGCCCGGGAGTTCGCGTCCTCGTTCGAGCCGGGTGATCCGGCTCCGGACTGGCTGAATACCGTCGACACCGCACCGGACGGCACCAAGCGCGCCTCGGGTGTCGACGGCGGCTACAGCACCGGCATACCGGGCAATGTGAACGACCATGTCACCGAGGTCCGGGCGAGCGGCGAGAACACGGGCGCGGGCGAGGTCAAGGAGAACCTGGCCGACGGCGAGCCCGGCACCAAGTGGCTGACCTTCCAGCCCACCGGCTGGGTGGAGTTCGACCTCGACAGGCCCGTCAAGCTGGTGACGTACGCGCTGACCTCGGCCAACGACTACGCCGAGCGCGACCCCAGGGACTGGGCGCTGCTCGGCTCCACCGACGGCAAGGACTGGAAGACGGTCGACAGCCGCGCGGGCGAGACCTTCTCCGAGCGCTTCCAGACCAAGTCCTACGACCTGGCCGAGCCCGCCGAGTACCAGCACTTCCGGCTGGAGGTCACGAAGAACAACGGCGCCTCGGGCATCCTGCAGCTCGCCGATGTGCAGTTCTCCACCGGCGGCGGGGGCGGCTCGGTGCCGCAGGACATGCTGACGCTGGTCGACAAGGGCCCGACCGCCTCGCCGACGGCCAAGGCACGGGTCGGGTTCACCGGCAAGAGGGCGCTGCGCTACGCCGGGCGGCACACGGCGGGCGGCCGGGCGTACTCGTACAACAAGGTCTTCGACGTGAACGTGAAGGTCGGCGGCGACACCCAGCTGTCGTACCGGATCTTCCCGCAGATGGCCGACGGCGACCGGGACTACGACGCCACCAACGTCTCCCTGGACCTGGCCTTCACCGACGGCACGTATCTGAGCGGTCTGGGCGCGCTGGACCAGCACGGGTTCCCGCTGTCGCCGCGCGGGCAGGGCGGGTCGAAGGCGCTGTACGTCAACCAGTGGAACAACGTGGTCGCGCGGATCGGTGCGGTGGCGGCCGGCCGGACGGTCGACCGGATCCTGGTGGCGTACGACTCCCCCGCGGGGCCGGCGAAGTTCCGGGGCTGGATCGACGACGTGTCGCTGAAACCGGTTCCGCCGGAGAAACCGAAGGCGCATCTGTCGGACTACGCGCTGACCACGCGCGGCACCAACTCCAGCGGCAGCTTCTCGCGCGGCAACAACTTCCCGGCGACCGCCCTGCCGCACGGCTTCAACTTCTGGACGCCGGTGACCAACGCGTCGTCGCTGAGCTGGCTCTACGAGTACGCACGTGCGAACAACGACGACAACCTGCCCACGATCCAGGCGTTCAGCGCGAGTCATGAGCCGAGCCCGTGGATGGGTGACCGGCAGACCTTCCAGGTGATGCCGTCGGCCGCGTCCGGCACCCCGGACACCGGGCGCGAGGCGCGCGCGCTGCCGTTCCGGCACGAGAACGAGACCGCGCGGCCGTACTACTACGGGGTCCGTTTCGAAAACGGTCTCAAGGCCGAGATGACCCCGACCGACCACGCGGCCGTGCTGCGCTTCACCTACCCCGGCGACGACGCGAGCGTGCTGTTCGACAACGTCACCGAGCAGGCCGGGCTGACGCTGGACCAGGAGCACGGGGTCGTCACCGGTTACTCGGACGTGAAGTCGGGGCTGTCGACCGGCGCGACCCGCCTCTTCGTGTACGGCGAGTTCGACAAGCCGGTGACGGACGGCGGATCGAGCGGGGTGAAGGGCTACCTGCGCTTCGACGCGGGCGCGGACCACACCGTCACGCTGCGCCTGGCGACCTCGCTGATCAGCATCGACCAGGCGAAGGACAACCTGCGCCAGGAGATCCCGGACGGCACCTCCTTCGACACGGTGAAGGAGCGGGCGCAGCGCACCTGGGACGACCTGCTCGGCAAGGTCGAGGTGGAGGGGGCGACCCCGGACCAGCTGACCACGCTGTACTCCGGCATGTACCGGCTGTACCTGTACCCGAACTCGGGCTTCGAGAAGGTGGGTGACAAGGACCAGTACGCCTCCCCCTTCTCCCCCATGCCGAGCCAGGACACCCCGACCCACACCGGCGCGAAGATCGTGGACGGCAAGGTGTACGTCAACAACGGCTTCTGGGACACCTACCGGACCACGTGGCCGGCGTACTCCTTCCTCACCCCGTCCCAGGCGGGCGAGATGGTCGACGGCTTCGTGCAGCAGTACAAGGACGGCGGCTGGACCTCGCGCTGGTCCTCGCCGGGGTACGCCGACCTGATGACCGGCACCTCCTCGGACGTGGCGTTCGCCGACGCTTATGTGAAGGGCGTGAAGTTCGACGCGAAGGCGGCCTACGACGCGGCCCTGAAGAACGCGACCGTGGTGCCGCCGATGTCGGGCGTGGGCCGCAAGGGCATGAGCACCTCGCCGTTCCTCGGTTACACCAGCACCGCGACCGACGAGGGCCTGTCCTGGGCGATGGAGGGCTACGTCAACGACTACGGCATCGCGAGGATGGGCAAGGCCCTGTACGAGAAGACGGGCGAGAAGCACTACAAGGAGGAGTCCCAGTACTTCCTCAACCGCGCCCGGGACTATGTGAACCTCTTCGACCCCAAGGCGGGGGGTTTCTTCCAGGGCCGTGACGCCAAGGGCGACTGGCGGGTGGACTCCTCGGCGTACGACCCGCGCGTCTGGGGTTACGACTACACGGAGACGAACGGCTGGGGTTACGCCTTCAGCGTCCCGCAGGACAGCCGGGGCCTGGCCAACCTCTACGGCGGCCGGCAGGGCCTCGCCGAGAAGCTGGACGCGTTCTTCTCCACCCCGGAGACCGCTTCCCCGGACTACGTCGGCTCCTACGGCGGTGTCATACACGAGATGACCGAGGCACGGGACGTCCGGATGGGCATGCTCGGCCAGTCCAACCAGGTCGCGCACCACGTGGCGTACATGTACGACGCGGCCGGCGAGCCCTGGAAGACGCAGGCGGCGGTCCGGGAGATCCTCTCCCGGCTCTACCTCGGCAGCGAGATCGGGCAGGGCTACCACGGCGACGAGGACAACGGCGAGCAGTCGGGCTGGTACCTGTTCTCCGCGCTGGGCTTCTACCCGCTGGTGATGGGCAGCGGCGAGTACGCGATCGGCTCGCCGTTGTTCAAGAAGGTCACCGTGCACCTGGAGAACGGCCGCGACCTGGTGATCAAGGCGCCCGGCAACAGCGCGAGGAACGTGTACGTCCAGGGCGTGACGTTCAACGGCCGTCGCTGGACGTCGACTTCGCTGCCCCACTCGCTGCTGTCCAGGGGCGGGGTGCTGCAGTTCTCCATGGGCGCCGAGCCGTCGGCCTGGGGCACGGGCGAGAACGCCGCCCCCGTCTCCATCACCCGGGACGACAAGGTGCCGGCGCCCCGCTCGGACGTCCTGAAGGGGGACGGCCCGCTCTTCGACGACACCTCGGCGACGGACGCCACGGTCACCTCGGTGGATCTGCCGGTGGGCGGGGCGGTGAGGCCGGTCCAGTACACGCTGACCTCCTCGACGGACCACACCCGGGCGCCGACCGGCTGGACCCTCCAGGGCTCCACGGACGGCACCACCTGGCAGACCCTGGACCACCGCTCCGGGGAGTCGTTCACCTGGGACCGCCAGACCCGGGCGTTCACCATCGCCGCGCCGGGCACGTACCCGAAGTACCGGCTGGTCCTGGACGGCGAGTCGACCCTGGCGGAGGTGGAGCTGCTGGCCTGACCACGTCGTCCCGCGGTCGGACAGGCGGTGGGGCGGTGGCCCGGCAGGGATCCAACCCCTCCTGGGCCACCGATTTCTCGGTCCCTCGCCCTCGCGCCCGGACCGCGCACCATCAGGCGCACGAGCCGCAGGGGCGCCAACGGGCCCCAGCCGTAACACACGTGGTCGCGTGCGCCCGCCAGGCCGCGCCGGGGATCACCCGGTCGGGCTATCCGAAGTCGGTTGACATCGTTGTCGGTTCGGGCGGTAGAGTCATGTGCAGACCATAAGACAACGTTGTCGCACATTGTGGTCCACCTCACAGACCGCTCCTCACCCGGTCGGGTACCCACACCCCCCTCACCCGCCCGGCTCGCGGACCCGGTGCACATGAACACCGGGTCCGCCCAGAGCTGTTCGCGGCCCGCGCGCCGATTTTTCTCACCCGCCCCGGGACCGCCGTCCGCGCTCGCGACCAGGGAGGATGTGCGCCGATCGGGGCGGAATGAGTGTCCGGCTCGCGGACAGGCCATAGCCACCCGCTGAACCCGGTGCTACAAATGCCGCATGTCGGACATGACTGACCGACGCAGACGTCTCCCCTGGCGCTCCGTGATCGGCAAGAGCCCCCGAAGCGTCGCCGGGCAGGTCTTCGTCCTGCAGGTGGCGCTGGTCGCGGTGCTCGTCGTCTGCGGCGTCCTCGCCCTCGTCCTGCAGTCGCAGCGGGACACCGGCAGCGAGGCCAGGCGCCGGTCCATAGCCGTCGCCCAGACCTTCGCGCACTCCCCCGGGATCCTGCAGGCGCTGAAGACGCCGCAGCCGTCCAAGATCCTCCAGCCGCTCACGGAGAGGGCCCGCAAGTCGGCGGGCGTCGACTTCATCGTGGTCATGGACACCCACGGCATCCGCTACACCCACCCGATTCCGAGCAAGATCGGCCACCGGTTCGTGGGCACGATCGGGCCGTCGCTGGCCGGCAAGGTGTACACCGAGAGCGTCCACGGCCCGCTGGGCCACGAGGAACAGGCGACCGTTCCGATCGACGACACCCGCGGCAAGGTCGTCGCTCTCGTCTCCGCCGGGCTGAAGGTCAAGAACGTCACCAGCGAGGTGCACCGGCAGCTGCCGCTCATCCTGGCCTCGGGGGCCGTGGCGCTCGTGCTGTCGACCGGGGGCACGGCGCTGGTGGGCAGGCGGCTGCGGAGGCAGACCCACAGCCTGGCCCCGGACGAGATGACCCGCATGTACGAGCACCACGACACGGTGCTGCACTCGGTGCGGGAAGGCGTGCTCATCGTCGGTGCCGACGAGCGGCTGCTGCTGGTCAACGACGAGGCCAGGCGGCTCCTCGACCTGCCCGCCGAGGCCGAGGGCCGGCCGGTCTCCACGCTCTCGGGCCTGGAGCCGGAGATCGTGGAGCTGCTCGTCTCCGGGCGCGAGGCCACCGATGAGGTGCTGTTCGCCGGGGAACGGCTGCTGGCGGTCAACCAGCGGCCCACGGACCGGGCCGGATGCCCCGGAGGGACCGTGGTGACCCTCCGGGACTCCACCGAGCTCCAGGCACTGTCCGGACGCGCGGACGTCGCCAGGGAGCGGCTCAAGCTGCTGTACGACGCCGGTCTGGGCATCGGCAGCAGCCTCGACGTGACCCGTACGGCGGACGAGCTGGCGCGGATCGCCGTGCCGCGCTTCGCCGACTTCGTCACCGTGGACCTGGCCGACGCCGTGCTGCGCGGCGAGGAGCCGGCCGCCACCGCGACCGACATGCGGCGCATCGCCGTCCACGGCATCCGGGACGACCATCCCTTCTACGAGAAGGACCGGCTGATCGACTTCCTGCCGTCCACGCCCCAGGCACGGGGCTACGGCACCGGCCACTCGGAGCTGGTGACCGACCTGTCCGCCGTACGGGACTGGCAGGCGCAGGATCCCCGGCGCGCCCGGGAGCTCCTCGACTACGGCATCCAGTCGCTCATCGTCGCCCCGATCCGGGCCCGCGGTGTGGTGCTGGGCACGGCGACCTTCTGGCGCGCCAAGCGGGAGCTCTTCGAGGAGGAGGACCTGTCGCTGGCGGAGGAGCTGGTGGCGCGCGCCGCGGTCAGCATCGACAACGCCCGCCGGTACGCCCGTGAGCACGCGCTGGCGGTCACCCTGCAGCGCAGTCTGCTGCCGCGGGCGCTGCCCGAGCAGAGCGCCCTGGATGTCGGTTACCGCTATCTGCCCGCGCAGTCGGGGGTCAGCGGGGACTGGTTCGACGTGATCCCGCTGCCGGGGAGCCGGGTGGCGCTGGTCGTCGGCGACGTGGTCGGCCACGGCCTGCACGCGGCCGCCACCATGGGACGGCTGCGCACCGCGGTGCACAACTTCGCCGCCCTCGACCTGCCGCCCGACGAGCTGCTGGGCCACCTGGACGACCTGGTCGGCCGCATCGACACGGACGAGGCCGGTGCGGACGCGGCCGGGATCGCCGGCGCGACCTGTCTGTACGCGATCTACGACCCGGTGACGCGCCGCTGCACCATGGCGCGGGCGGGACACCTGGCACCGGCGCTGGTCCACCCCGACGGCAGCGCCACCTTCGCCGACGTACCGGCCGGGCCCCCGCTCGGCATCGGGGGCATGCCGTTCCAGACGGCGGAGCTCCAGCTGGCCGAGGGCACCGAGCTCGTGCTGTACACCGACGGTCTCATCGAGGACCGGGCCCGGGACCTGGACGAAGGCATGGAGCTGCTGCGGCAGGCCCTGGCGGGCCATCCCGGACGGGCACCGGACGAGAGCTGCCAGGCGGTGCTGGACGAGCTGCTGCCCGAGCGGCCCACGGACGACGTGGCGCTGCTCGTCGCGCGCACCCAGGCCCTGACCCCCGACCGGGTCGCCGTGTGGGACGTGCCCCCCGACCCGGCGGCCGTGGCGGACATGCGCCTGGCCGTGTCCGCGAAACTGGACGAGTGGGGCCTCACCGAGCTGGGCTTCGCCACGGAACTCGTGCTCAGCGAGTTGATCACCAACGCCATCCGCTACGGCGGCGAGCCGATCCGGGTGCGGCTGATCCGTGACCGCACGCTGATCTGCGAGGTGGCCGACGGCAGCAACACCTCCCCCCACCTGCGGTACGCCGCGACCACCGACGAGGGCGGCCGTGGGCTGTTCCTGGTGTCGCAGATGACCGAGCGCTGGGGCGTGCGGTACAGCCCTCAGGGCAAGGTGATCTGGGCGGAGCAGGCACTGCCGTAGGGCACGGCCGGTTCTCCGGGCAGCGCCTCGGCGACGGGGAGCCCGATACGGAACCGGTGCGGCCCGGCGCGCTGTGGACGTCGATACGACCCCGGTGCGCCCCGGTGATCGCCACCACCGCCGCGAGGCCCAGTCCCGGGCCGCCCTCGCCGAGGCCCAGTCCCGAGCCGCCCTCGCCGAGGCCCGTGCAGGTGCGGGAGGGAGCGGCGCGGGTGACGGGGCCGGAGACCGCGGGGAGCAGGTCGTGCGGAAACCCGGGCCGTCGTCGCGACGCGGACGGTGTGCCGGCCGGCCGTGGTCTCGAGAGCGACGGTGACCGTCGTACCGGGCGGGGTGTGCACACGGGCGTTGACGAGCGGCGCGGTCACCGCCTGCTTGAGGTGCGGGTGGTCCCCTACGGTCAACACCGCTGATTCAACTTGCAGTTGGCGCCGCCGGACGTGGTCCGCTCCGCGCGTGCGGGGGTCCGCCACCGCCTCCGCGACCACCGCCGCGAGGTCCACCTCGGCGCCGTGGAGGGACCGGCCCGCGTCCAGCCGTGCGAGCAGGAGCAGGTCCTCGACGAGACCCGTCATCCGGGCCGACCCGGCCGTGATCCGGTGCCGGACCGCGTCGGGTGCGAGCCGGCTCATCGGCTCGGCACAGCCGGCGAGGGAGGCGAGCGGGGTGCGCGGTTCATGACCGGCGTCGGCGATGAAACGGCGCATCCGCTCCTCGCCGCGGCGGCGTTCGGCGCGCGCGGCCTCGGCCTGGTCGATCATGCGGTCGGGGGCGGCGCCCCCCTGGCCGGCCTCGGTGCCGGGGCCGGCTTCGGGTGCGCCGAGCTGGGCGAGTCCGGTGGGGCGGTCCACTTCGAGCGATGCGGTGCCGATCCGCTGAGGGAAGGCTGTGTTACGGCCGGGCCGCGGTGGTGACCTGGCCGCGGCACGGACGGCGAAGGGCCGCACCCCCGGCAGACGGGGATGCGGCCCTGAACCGCCGGTCCTGCCGCTTACTTGCGGATCAGGTTGCGCAGCACGTACTGCATGATGCCGCCGTTGCGGTAGTAGTCGGCCTCACCGGGCGTGTCGATGCGGACGACCGCGTCGAACTCGACACCGGTGTCGGTGGTGACCTTGACCGTGCGAGGCGTGGTGCCGTCGTTCAGCTCGGTCACGCCGGAGATGGAGAAGGTCTCCTCGCCGGTCAGGCCGAGGGAGGCGGCCGAGGCGCCCTCCGGGAACTGCAGCGGCAGCACGCCCATGCCGATGAGGTTGGAGCGGTGGATGCGCTCGTACGACTCGGCGATGACGGCCTTCACACCGAGCAGCGCGGTGCCCTTGGCCGCCCAGTCGCGGGACGAACCGGAGCCGTACTCCTTGCCGGCCAGGACGACCAGCGGGATGCCCTGCTCGATGTAGTTGCGGGAGGCGTCGTAGATGAAGGAGACCGGGCCGCCCTCCTGCGTGAAGTCACGCGTGTAGCCGCCCTCGGTGCCCGGCGCGATCTGGTTGCGCAGGCGGATGTTGGCGAACGTACCGCGGATCATGACCTCGTGGTTGCCGCGGCGGGAGCCGTAGCTGTTGAAGTCGCGGCGCTCGACGCCGTGCTCCGTGAGGTACTGGCCGGCCGGGGTGTCGGCCTTGATCGCACCGGCCGGGGAGATGTGGTCGGTGGTGACCGAGTCGCCGAGCTTGGCGAGCACGCGGGCGCCGGTGATGTCCTCGACCGGGGCCGGCTCCATGCCCATGCCCTCGAAGTACGGGGGCTTGCGGACGTAGGTGGACTCGGCGTCCCACTCGAAGGTGTTGCCGGTCGGGACCGGGAGCGACTGCCACTGGGCGTCACCGGCGAAGACGTCCTGGTAGGACTTGGCGAACATGTCCTCGCCGATGGCGCTCGCGACGACGTCGTTGACCTCGGCCTCGGTCGGCCAGATGTCCTTCAGGTAGACCGGGTTGCCGTCCTGGTCGGTGCCCAGGGCGTCACGGGTGATGTCCACCTTCATGGAGCCCGCGATGGCGTAGGCGACGACCAGCGGCGGGGACGCCAGGTAGTTCATCTTGACGTCGGGGTTGATGCGGCCCTCGAAGTTCCGGTTGCCGGACAGGACCGAGGTGACCGCGAGGTCGTGGTCGTTGACGGCCTTGGAGACCTCCTCCGGCAGCGGGCCGGAGTTGCCGATGCAGGTGGTGCAGCCGTAACCGACGAGGTTGAAGCCCAGCTTGTCCAGGTACGGGGTGAGGCCGGCCTTCTCGAAGTAGTCGGTGACGACCTTCGAGCCCGGGGCGAGGGTGGACTTGACCCACGGCTTGCGGGTCAGGCCCTTCTCGACCGCCTTCTTGGCGACCAGGGCGGCGCCGATCATGACGTACGGGTTGGAGGTGTTGGTGCAGGAGGTGATGGCCGCGACCGTCACCGCACCGTGGTCCAGCTCGTAGGTCGTGCCGTCGGGGGCGGTGACCGGAACCGGGTTGGACGGGAAGCCGTTGGGGTGGACGGCCGGGGCGTCGGAGGCCGGGAAGGACTCCTTGCCCGCCTCGTCGATGTCGTCCACGTAGTTGCGGACGTCCAGCTTGAACTGCTCGGCGGCGTTCGCGAGGACGATGCGGTCCTGCGGGCGCTTCGGGCCGGCGATGGACGGGACGACCGTGGACAGGTCCAGCTCGAGCTTCTCGGAGAAGTCCGGCTCGGCCTTCGGGTCCAGCCACAGGCCCTGCTGCTTGGCGTAGGCCTCGACCAGGGCGACCTGCTGGTCGCTGCGGCCGGTCAGGCGCAGGTAGTTCAGGGTCTCGTCGTCGATCGGGAAGATCGCGGCGGTGGAGCCGAACTCCGGCGACATGTTGCCGATGGTGGCGCGGTTGGCGAGGCTCGTGGCCGCCACACCCTCGCCGTAGAACTCGACGAACTTGCCGACCACACCGTGCTTGCGCAGCATCTCGGTGATGGTGAGCACGAGGTCCGTGGCGGTCGTGCCCGGCTGCAGCTCACCGGTGAGCTTGAAGCCGACGACGCGCGGGATGAGCATGGAGACCGGCTGGCCGAGCATGGCGGCCTCGGCCTCGATGCCGCCGACGCCCCAGCCGAGGACGCCGAGGCCGTTGACCATCGTGGTGTGCGAGTCGGTGCCGACCAGGGTGTCCGGGTAGGCCTTGCCGTCGCGGACCATGACCACGCGGGCCAGGTGCTCGATGTTGACCTGGTGGACGATGCCGGTGCCCGGGGGTACGACCTTGAACTCGTCGAAGGCGGTCTGGCCCCAGCGCAGGAACTGGTAGCGCTCCTTGTTGCGGCCGTACTCCAGCTCGACGTTCTGCTTGAAAGCGTCGTTGGTGCCGAACTTGTCGGCGATGACGGAGTGGTCGATGACCAGCTCGGCCGGGGCCAGCGGGTTGATCTTCGCCGGGTCGCCGCCGAGCTCCTTCACGGCCTCACGCATGGTCGCGAGGTCCACGACACAGGGCACGCCGGTGAAGTCCTGCATGATCACGCGGGCCGGCGTGAACTGGATCTCCTGGCTGGGCTGGGCCTGCGAGTCCCAGTTGCCGAGGGCGCGGATGTGGTCGGCGGTGATGTTCGCGCCGTCCTCCGTGCGGAGCAGGTTCTCCAGCAGCACCTTCAGGCTGTACGGAAGGCGAGCCGAGCCTTCCACCTTGTCCAGCCGGAAGATCTCGTACGACTCGTCGCCCACCTGCAGCGTGCTGCGGGCGTCGAAGCTGTTCGCCGACACGACAGTCTCCTTCATTGATGTGCGCGTACCACCGTCAATCCTGCCGCCACGCCGGTCTGGCCGATCCGCTAAGGTAAGGCTAAGTTAGGTAACCCTTAGTGGGGTGGCGGCTGCGGTGCGCCTGGCAGATATCTCGATGTCGAGATAACTCTAGTACATGACCGCTGGATGGTCATGCCCGAACCACCCCGGGCGCGGCCACCCCTCTTCGAGAAGTCCGCCTTCTCCGGTCATCAGTGCGCCAAACGGGGGTAATCGGACGGAGAGCCCGTCCGTCGTCGACATACCGGACAAACCGGTATCGCCGCTGGTCGACTGACGCGCCGTCACCCGAATGGACCCCCCGGTCGGGCGCCATCTCATATCTGAGATAACCTCAACCTCATGGCAGACGACTACCTCGTACGCATCGGCAAGCTCATCCGTGACGCCCGGCAACACCGGGGCTGGACACAGACGCAGCTCGCCGAGGCGCTCGGCACCAGTCAGAGCGCGGTCAATCGCATCGAGCGCGGGAACCAGAACATCAGCCTTGAGATGATCGCCCGCATCGGTGAGGCCCTGGACAGTGAGATCGTGTCGCTGGGGTACGCGGGACCGATGCATCTGCGCGTGGTCGGCGGTCGCCGTCTGTCCGGTGCCATCGATGTGAAGACGAGCAAGAACGCGTGCGTCGCACTGCTGTGCGCCTCGCTGCTCAACAAGGGGCGCACGGTGCTGCGCCGGGTGGCACGGATCGAGGAGGTGTACCGCCTGCTGGAGGTGCTCAACTCCATCGGCGTGCGCACCCGCTGGATCAACGACGGCGTCGACCTGGAACTGGTGCCGCCGGCCGAGCTGGAGATGGCGGCGATCGACGCGGAGGCCGCCGTACGCACCCGCTCGATCATCATGTTCTTCGGCCCGCTGCTGCACCGTATGGACCACTTCAAGTTGCCGTACGCCGGCGGCTGTGACCTCGGCACGCGGACCATCGAGCCGCACATGATCGCGTTGCGCCGGTTCGGTCTCGACATCGCGGCCACCGAGGGCCAGTACCACGCGCGGGTCGACCGCTCGGTCCGCCCCGACCGGCCGATCGTGCTGACCGAGCGCGGCGACACCGTGACCGAGAACGCGCTGCTGGCCGCCGCCCGGCACGACGGCGTGACGGTCATCCGCAACGCCTCCTCCAACTACATGGTCCAGGACCTGTGCTTCTTCCTGGAGGCCCTCGGCGTCCGGGTGGAGGGCATCGGGACCACCACGCTGACCGTGCACGGTGTGCCGAACATCGACGTCGACGTGGACTACTCCCCCTCCGAGGACCCGGTCGAGGCGATGAGCCTGCTGGCCGCCGCCGTGGTGACGGAGTCCGAACTGACCGTGCGGCGCGTCCCCATCGAGTTCCTGGAGATCGAGCTGGCGGTCCTGGAGGAGATGGGCCTCGACCACGACCGCAGCCCCGAGTACTTCGCGGACAACGGCCGTACGCGGCTGGTGGACCTCACCGTCCGCCCCTCCAAGCTCGAAGCGCCGATCGACAAGATCCACCCCATGCCCTTCCCGGGCCTGAACATCGACAACGTCCCGTTCTTCGCGGCGATCGCGGCCGTCGCGCAGGGCAAGACCCTCATCCACGACTGGGTCTACGACAACCGCGCGATCTACCTCACCGACCTCAACCGCCTGGGCGGACGCCTGCAGTTGCTGGACCCGCACCGGGTCCTGGTCGAGGGCCCCACCCGCTGGCGCGCCGCCGAGATGATGTGCCCGCCGGCCCTGCGCCCCGCCGTCGTCGTCCTGCTGGCCATGATGGCGGCCGAGGGCACGTCGGTGCTGCGCAACGTGTACGTCATCAACCGGGGTTACGAGGATCTCGCCGAGCGCCTGAACACCATCGGGGCGCAGATCGAGATCTTCCGGGACATCTAGGCCGGGCCGTCAGTCACCGTTCAGAGCGGCGGCGGCGGTGGCGCCGAGAACTGTTCTACGGGTCGGCACTTCCTTTGTCCCCTCTGGGAAGAACACGCGGATTCCCCAATCCGCGCGGATGACTGTGATCCCCCGACCGGCCGTACGGCCGATGTGCTGTCGCGCCACGGAGTGGTTCCGTGGCGCTGCGGAGAACGGGTCGCCGGGGGGTGGCGTGGGTCGTTCTCCGCAGCGGTGTCCCCGCGCCGGCCGGTCAGCCGAGGGACGCGGCGGACGGAACGACGACGCCGTACAGGTCCGCGATCGTCGCGAGCGCGCCGTGGTGCAGCTGCTCGGCGGACACCTCGGCGACGTCCGTCCTCAGCGAGCGGGTGGCGGTGGCGTCGGCGACCACCGTCGGCCGGTTGCCGCGCAGGAACGCGCCCTGGGCGGTGAAGGCGACGCACATGTGGGTCATGAAGCCGGCCAGGACCAGGTTCTCGTTCCCGGCCTCGTCCACCAGGTCCCCGAGGTCGGTGCCGTGGAAGGCGTTGGGCGCCTGCTTGGTGACGACCGGCTCGCCGTCGGCCGGGGCGACCTTCTTGTGGATCCGGCCCACTTCGGCGTCGAGGTCGTACGGGCTGCCCTCGCCGCCGTCGTGCTGGACATGGATGATCTTGGCACCCGCCTCGCGGGCCCTGGCCAGCAGATCCGCGGCGGCGTCGAGGGCGCCCTCCCAGCCGTCCAGCTCCATCACGCCCTGGGTGTAGGTGTTCTGGAGGTCGATCAGGACGACCGTCGAGTCCGCGAGCGACGCCGGGGTCTGGTCGAGGCCGCTGAGGTCACGCAGGGTTTTCGAAGGCACAACTGCCCCTTCTTGGGATGTTCACGAGAGTTTCGAGCCGTCCGCGGTGGCCGGAAATCACGCTACGATCCTCCAAATGGCGCGGCAATGACACGAAGTTTGCAGATCTGGACATGCCACGCAGGGGAAGAAGTGAGCCGTATCAGACGGTTTGTCGTCATCATGCTCTTCGAGGGCGTCGACCTGCTCGATGTCACGGGACCGCCCGAGGTGTTCGCTCTCCTCGACCGGGAGGTGGACGGCGAGACCGGCTATCACGTGGTCCTGGCCGCCGAGACCATGGACCCGGTCACCACGGCGGCCGGTGTCCGGGTACTGCCCGACCTGACGTTCACGGACGTCGCCCGCAGGCAGATCAACACCCTGATCGTGCCCGGCTCCGTGGAGGTCGACACCGAACGCCGGGTACGGGCCCTCGCCGATCCCGGCGTGGTCGCCTGGGTGAGGACCCTCGCCGGCCGCACCCGGCGGATCGCCTCGGTCTGCGTCGGGGCGCATCTCCTCGCCGCGGCCGGCCTGCTGGACGGGAAACGGGCCACCACCCACTGGTCCACCGCGCAGCAGCTCGCCGCCGACCACCCGTCGGTCGAGGTCGACGCCGATCCGATCTTCATCCGTGACGGCGGGGTGTGGACCGGAGCCGGGATCACCGCCTGCCTGGATCTGTCCCTGGCCCTGGTCGCCGAGGACCACGGCGAGAAGGCCGCGACGGCGGTCGCCCGGCAGCTGGTGATGTACCTCAAACGCCCCGGCGGTCAGAGCCAGTTCAGCGTGCCGGCCGGGATCGCCTCCGCCACCCGGCGCATGGACGACATCCGCCACCACATCACCGAGAACATCACCGCGCGCCACACCATCGCCACCCTGGCCGGGTTCGCCCATGTCAGCGAACGCCACATCACCCGCATGTTCAAGGAGGAGCTGGGCACGACGCCGGCCGCCTACGTCGAATCCGCCCGGGTAGAAGTGGCCCGGAACCGCCTGGAGACCACGGACGACACCCTGGAGCGGGTGGCCACCGCCTCCGGCTTCAACACCGTCGACACCCTGATCCGCGCGTTCCGCCGCAGGCTCGACACCACGCCGACGGAGTACCGGAGCCGCTTCCGCCACTCCGCCGGCTGAGCACACACCGGCGCCCCGGCTCCCCGCGGTGAAGAGCCGGGGCGCCGTGGGCCGGCTGCCGGGTCTGCCGGCGGCTCGACGTCCCCGTGGCCGACCGCCGGGCGACGGACGTCACGCGCGCTCGTGCGCCGGAACGGACGTGCCGGGAGCGGCCGTCGGGAAGCGGTCGGGCCAGGGGATCCGGACGGCCGTCAGGGTGACGATCAGGGCCGAGGCCGCGACCGTGGTCATGCCGAGGGTGAGGCTCGTGGTGCTCGCGACGAAGCCGATCAGGGCCGGCCCCGCCAGCAGGCCCGTGGTGCCCATCGCGGCGACCAGCGCCAGGGCGCCGGAGCCGTGGCCGGCGGCCGCGACATAGACGCACGGGGTGACGGCGGCCGCGCCGAGGCCGACGCAGGCGAAGCCCAGGAGGGCCGGGACGAGCCCGCCGGTGAGCAGGGCGAGGGCCAGTCCGGTGGCGGCCACCGCGCTGCCGGCCCGCACCACCCGGCCGTCGCCCCAGCGGCTGCGCCAGCGGTCCGCACGCAGGCGGGCCAGCAGCATCATCACCGAGACGACCGCGATGCCCAGCGGCGCCACGGACGCCGAGGCCCCGACGACGTCCTTCAGGTAGAGCGTCGACCAATCGTTCATCGCGCCCTCGGTGATCGTGCCGAAGGCCATGGCACAGCCCATCAGCAGGGTCGTCCAGGAGGGCAGGGCCCGGCGGCGGCTGCGCTGCGGCCCGCCCGGCGCCCCCGGTTCCGTGTGGTTCAGCAGCCCGGAACGGGCGCCCGCGAGCAGGAGCAGCAACAGGGCCCCGGCCACGGCGAAGTGCGCCGGCACCGACCCGGTCAGCGTGGTCACGCCCGAGGTCAGCAGGGCACCGGCGAGCAGACCGGCGCTGAACGTGGCATGCAGCTGGGACATGACCGTGCGGCCGTGGACCTTCTCCAGCGCGGCACCCTGCGCGTTCATGGCGACGTTGAGGCAGCCGACCGCGACTCCGTCGGCGCACACGGCCAGCAGGGCGAGCGGGTAGTCCGGTACGGCGGACAGCGCGGCCAGTACGGCCACCAGGCACAGCGCGGAGACCAGGGCCAGCCGCCGCGAGCCGAGGCGCCGCATCAGCACGGCGACCAGCGGGAAGGAGGCCGCCGCGCCCGCCCCGCAGACCATCAGCAGCAGCCCCACCTCCCCGGCGCCCAGGTCCAGCCGGGTCTTCAGGGCGGGCAGCCGGGAGACCCAGGTGCCGTACTGGAGGCCCAGGAAGCAGAACAGCGCCGCGATCGACCACTTGGCGCGGGGAAAGGACGGGGAGGGCATCAGCTCGCCTCCCGTACGGCGGCCAGTCGCGCCGACATGTACACCGCGCCGGGGCCGTAGGCGGCGGGGAGGCGCGCCTCGGGGTGGGCGCGGTAGCCGTTGGCCCGCCAGAAGGGTTCCTTGCCGGCGACCGCGATCAGGGACATGGTCCGGAACCCGCGGGTGCGGGCCACGTCCGTCAGGTGGCGGGCCATCCGGCTGCCGAGCCCTCTGCGCCGCAGGGGCGCGGTGATGACGAGGTCGTGCAGGTGCAGGTTGGCGGAGCAGTGGGGGGTCTGTTCGGGCCGGGTCAGGTCGGGGTAGCGGAATCGCGGGTAGGGCAGGGCCAGTGCGTAGCCCGCGATCCGGCCGTCGAGGTCCAGGACGAGGCAGGTGCCCGCCGCGGCCCGGGAGCGCAGCGCGGCCTCCCCCTCCGAGAGCCCCGTGCCGGCGTACGCCTCCGCTTCCAGGGCCACGACCCCGGGCCAGTCGGCCTCGGTGATCCGGCGTATCAGGTGGGTCATGTCAGTGGTGTCCTTCCCGACCCCGGACGCACACGCAGGGCAGCGGGCGGATGCCGTTGAACCCCTGGGTCATGTAACTGGTGGCGTAGGCGCCGGCGGAGAGGATCCAGACCGGGTCGCCGGAGGTGACGGACGCCGGCACGCGCACCGGGTGCCGGCCCCCGCCGTAGGCGTCGTCGCTGTCGCAGGTGGGGCCCGCGACGATCGCGGAGACGTGCTCCGCCGCGTCGAGGTGGCCGGGGAACACCATCCGGTGCGTCAACTGGTCCATCTCGTACAGACCGTTGAACTTGCCGCAGCTCAGGTAGAGCCAGTGGGCGTCGGTCCCGTCCGGCTGCCGGCGGCGGGTCAGCCGGGAGACGTGGGCGCGGACGGCGCCGTGGTCGGCGACCAGGTGGCGGCCCGGCTCCATGACGAAGTCGAGCGGGGCGGAGGTGAGCGCGCGCAGCCGGTCCATGCCCTCGCGGAGCACGGTGAAGATCTTGTCCAGGGGCGGGTCGAGGGGATCGCCGTGGCGGTCCCGGTAGCCGAGCGCGGGCAGGCCGCCGCCGAGGTTGACGTGGTCGGGTACGATCCCCCGCCCGGCCAGCGCCGTCAGCGTCCCGGCGAGGGTGTCGAGGGCCTGCTGCCAGGCCTCGCAGGTCATCTGCTGGGAGCCGACGTGCACGGACAGTCCGGCCGGGATGAGTCCGGACTCGCGGGCCGTCTCCAGCACGTGGACGGCGTCGTCGGGGGCGCAGCCGAACTTGCGGTTCAGGCCCCACAGGGCGCCGGTGCCTCCGGTGGTCAGGCGGCAGAACACCCGGGCGCGGGGCGCGTGCGCGGCGATGGCGGTGACGTCCTCGACGCTGTCGGTGGCGAAGGTTCGGACACCCAGGCGGTGGGCCTCGGCGATGTCCCGGTCGGACTTGATGGTGTTGCCGTAGTGGATGTGGTCCGGCTGCGCGCCGGCGCGGAGGGCCTGGGTGATCTCGGCCGGGCTCGCCGCGTCGAATCCGGCGCCGCGGGCCGCGAGGGTGTGCAGGACCTCGTCGACGGGGCAGGCCTTGAGGGCGAAGCGGATGTGGGTGCCGGGCAACTCGTCGAGCAGGGCGTCGTATTGGTGCTCTATGCCGGTGAGGTCGTAGATGATGCGGTCGGATTCGGCTGCGGCGAGGGATTCGGACAGTGCGCCTACCGATGTGCCGGGAAGTGTCGTCGCGCGCGTGCGGGTCCACCGTGGTTGATCGCGTCCACGCGGCGGTAGCCGCATATCAGACAGGGCCCCGCGCCCCTTTGGGGCGCTCATGTGCGGGCCGCTTCTATCAGTGCCGGCCATGCCTCGACCAGGTACGCGAAGTCTTCGATGTCCGACTCCGCCTCCTCCAGTAACCGGCCCCTCTCGCCTGCGAGTTGGTCGGCGAATCTCGCGTACCGCCCGCCCAGCTTGCGGTACGCCGTGTCCACCCGGTCCAGGCGCCAGACGTTCTCCGTGCGGTCCAGGTCCGTGCTCTCGTGCAGGAACTCCACGACCCGGTCGGCCCGGACGCGATGCCGCTCGTCCAGCAGAGCGGCGCCTTCGGCGGCCATGCGGTCGTAGACGTGGTGGAAGTGGAGCATCGAGAGCAGGAACTTGACGAACCGCCGCTGGTAGGCCGGGAAGCCGGTGTCGGTGCGGCGTTCGGGGGTGTGGAAGTTCTCGATGTGGCGGTTGTGGAGGATGCCGGGCAGGCCCGCGTCGTGGACCAGGTGGAGGAGGAAGTAGTCGCTGCCGATGGTGTCGGTGGCGGGCGGGAGGGGGATCCGTTCGTACACGGCGCGGTCGAAGGCGATGTTGCACATGTCGACGCGCATGGGGTCGACCACGGTGAGGGTCGCCCGGTCGGCGGTGAAGGGTGCCGTGCCGGCGCCGGTGAAGGACTCCTCGACCAGGTGCCGTTTGCGTTCCTCGGGCCAGTCGCCGGGGGCCCAGAGGCTGACGACGTCGTGGTACACACCCTCGTCCAGGCGCCGTATCTCGCCGATGTCGACCGAGAGTGCGCCGATGAAGGAGGCCCCCACCAGTGACACCGGTCGGGCCAGCTGCGCCGGGGCGAGGTCGGTGCGGGTGACGGAGGCCGTGGCCTCGGCGGCGGGGGCGCCCAGCCAGGGCAGCTCGTGGTGGACGGGGAACACCGGCTGTCCCGCGTGGAGTTGGTAGGTGCTGTCGGAGTCCCTGCGGTGCAGCGAGTCGCAGCCGAGGGCGGTGGCCAGCAGGAAGGCGCGGTTGGTGCAGGCGCCGTAGGAGACGGCGGGCGGGAGCATCAGGTGCAGGAGGCGGTGGGGGTGCCGCGACCCGGCCCGCTCGATCGTCCGGCGCAGGAAGGCGCGCTGGGTCTCCTCGTCCAGGTGGTGGACCGTGACGCCCGGTACCGGGTGGAGTCCGGCGACGACCCGGGCGTGCTCGGCGCGGGTGCGGTCGGCGGCGGAGTCGAGGATCAGCAGCTGGACGTCGGCGCCGTGGCGGCGGGCGGCGTGGGCGGCCTCGTCGTGCAGGGCGGTGACGGTGGCCGGGCAGGCACGGTTGGTGGGCAGGCAGAGGCAGATCCGGTGGTTCACTGTGCCTCTTCCGCCGTCGCGGCCCAGGAGTCCAGGCCGAGCAGTCTTCTGCCGAGCGGGGTGAGCGTGGCGGGGCCGTAGCGGTCGGCCTCCGGCGTGCGGGCGTCGCCGAGGAGGGTGGCGTTCCAGTCGGGGGTGGCCAGGGTGCGCCAGGAGTCGATACGGGAGTCGCGCAGTGCCGTGTGCTCCTCCAGGGCCGGCATCATCGACAGGTACTGGACGGCCCGGACACCGTTGTCGGAGAGGTTCGGTGCCACGCCGTGCGCCAGCAGCCCGTTGAAGATCAGCAGGTCGCCGGCCTGGAGGTCGGGGCGGACCACCGGGAACTCGGCGCGGTCGGTGCCGGGCCGGACCGGGTCGCGGCCGGGCGGCTGGGCCACGCGCCACTCCTCGAAACGGCGGAAGAGCTCGGGCGCGCACTGGAAGCCGCCGAGTTCGGGCCGGGTGTCGTTCAGGGCGATGATGCCCTGGACGCGCTGCGGGAGGACGGCGAGGGTGGTGTCGACGTCCCAGTGCAGTTCGATGTCGAAGCCCTCGTCAGCGGGTTCGATCAGGGAGCGCGAACGGGTGCGTATGTTGGGCGGGTTGAGGTTCAGCCGGTCCAGGGTGACCCACAGCTCCGGGCAGTCCCAGACGTCCACGAACGCGTCGTACACGCGCTGCGTCTGGCGGCTGTCCCAGATGAGCTGGTGGTGGTAGGCCTCGACGAAGCCGTAGATGAACAGGTGCCGGTCGAGTTCCGAGCGGAACGGCGGTTCCGTGTACCAGGTGTCGGGGCGGTCGGGGTCGAGGCCCTGGAACTCCCAGGCGAAGTCGAGGAGTTGCTTGGCCTCGCCGGGGGTGATGGCCTCGCGGACGACGACGTAGCCGTAGGTCTGCCAGAAGGCGAGGTCCGCTTCGGACAGCACCCTCAGGGGCTGGGACTTCTCGATGTGGCGCAGTGGGGTCGGGGCGAGGTACGTCTCGCCGTCGGCGCTGAAATAGGGGCGGGCCGAGGCCGCTCGGTGGAGGTGGGGGTGGGGCGTCAGCATGCGGTTCCTCTGTACGACGTGCGCAGGTGAGATCCGGGAAGACGACAGGATTGAGCGGGCCGCCCGCGCGGACGGCGGGCGGCCGGTGGAGCGGGTGGCTCAGCCCGCGACGACGGCCTCCGCCGCCGCCGCACCGCAGACCCGGGCGGCGCCGTAGGTGGCGATGTGCAGGGCGCCGCGCGGGGCGGCCTGCGGCAGGCCCATCTCCACGACGACGGTGTCCGGGCGGGCGGCGAGCAGAGTGCCGAGGGCGGAGGCCATCCAGTCGTGCCGGTGTTCGTCGCGGACCACGGCGACGATCCGGCGGCCGTCGGCCGCGGCCAGCACCTCCGCCCCTGCCCCCGCACCGGTGAACGAGCCGGAGGCGGTGCCGGGCAGCAGCCGCTCGAGCTCGGCGGCCACGCCCCACGGGGTCTGGTCACCGACGGCGATGTTGCGGGCCGGCTCGAACTGGGCGACGTACACCGGCGCGGTGACCGGCGCGGCGGCGCCCGCGCGGGTCACGCGCAGCGCGCGGCGGGCCGCG
>NZ_CP011497.1:1954775-2356249 GCF_001027185.1 Streptomyces incarnatus
GCGGCGGCGTCGGCGAGCCGTTCCTCGGGCAGTTCGCCGGAGCGGACGGCGGCCACGAGGGCGTCCCTGAGCCTGAGCACGGTGTCCTCGTCGCACAGTCCGCCGCCGACGCAGATGGCGTCGGCGCCGGCCGCGATCGCCAGGACCACGCCGTGCTCCAGGCCGTAGGTGCCGGAGATCGCGCGCATCTCCATGCCGTCGGTGACGATCAGGCCCTGGTAGCCGAGTTCCCCGCGCAGCAGCTCGGTGAGGACCCGGCGGGAGAGGGTGCCGGGGCGGTCCGGGTCCAGGGCCGGCACGAGGATGTGGGCGCTCATGACGGCCCGGGTGCCGGCGGCGATCGCCGCGCGGAACGGGGGCAGTTCACGCTCGTACAGGGTGTCGGCGTCGACGTCGATGCGGGGTACGGCGTGGTGGGAGTCCACGTTGGTGTCGCCGTGGCCCGGGAAGTGCTTGGTGCAGGCGGCGACGCCGGTGGACTGCAGGCCCTCGACCCAGGCGGCGGTGTGCCGGGCGACCAGGTCGGTGCTCGCGCCGAAGGAGCGCACCCCGATGACGGGGTTGTCGGCGTTGGCGTTGACGTCGGCGGACGGCGCCCAGTCGAAGTTGACGCCGCACGCGGCCAGGCGCCGGCCCAGCTCGCGGGAGACGGCCCGGGTGAGGTCCGGGTCGTCGACGGCGCCGAGGGCGTGGTTGCCGGGGAAGGCGGAGCCGGAGCGCACGTCGAGGCGGGTGACGTCACCGCTCTCCTCGTCGATGGCGACCAGCAGATCGTCCCGTTCGGCCCGCAACTGGGCGGTGAGGGAGGTGACTTGGTCCTCGCTGACGACGTTGCGGCCGAACAGGGCGACGGAGGCGAGGCCCTCGCCGAGGCGGCGGCGCACCCAGTCCGGCGCGGTGGTGCCGTCGAACCCCGGCTGCAGCACCGCGAGGGCGTCCCGGGTGAGGGTGTCACCCGCGGCGGAGCCGCTGTCGGACCCTGTGGTGGCGAGTGTGGTCATCGGCGGGGTCATCCCTTCACGGCGCCGTCGGTCAGGCCGCTGACGGCCTTGCGTTGCAGGAAGATGAAGAGGATCAGGATGGGCAGCGCGAACAGGGACGAGGCGGCCATGGTGGCGCCCCAGTCGTCGCCGAAGGCGGTCTGGAACTGCGACAGCCACAGCGGCAGGGTCTGCTTCTCGACGTCCTTGTTGAGGATCAGGACGAGCGGGAACTCGTTCCAGGCGGTGATGAAGCCGAAGAGCGAGGTCGCCATCAGGCCGGGCGCGAGCAGCGGGAAGATGACCCGGACGAAGGCCTGTGTGCGGGTGCAGCCGTCGACCATCGCCGCCTCCTCCAGGTCCTTCGGTACGGCGGCCACATACCCGCGCAGCGTCAGGACGGTCAGGGGGAGCACCATCATCGTGTAGAAGACGGTGAGCGGGACCAGGCTGTCCAGCATGTCGTTGTCCCGGACGATCATGTAGATGGCGATGATCATGACCTCCCAGGGGGCCATCTGCGCCAGCATGAACGTCACGATGAGCCCGCGCCGGCCCTTGAACCGCATCCGGGCGAGCGCGAACGCGGCGACCAGGGCGATGACGAGCGCGAACACCACCGACAGGACCGTGACGGTGACGGAGTTGGCGACCAGGGTCCAGAAGTGGTCGGCGTGGATCGCCTTCTTGAAGTGGCCGAGGGTGACGTTCGTCGGGAACCACACCGGGTTCTCGGCGATGATGTCGCCGGTCGGCTTGAAGGCCGTCGCGAACATCCAGTAGACGGGGAACACGAAGCCGACGAAGAGGACCACGGCGGTCGCGTTGGGCCAGATGCGGCCGAAGAGCGAGCGCTTCACAGCTCGTCCTCCTCTTGCTTGAGCACCATGCGCAGGTAGTACGAGGTGATGACGAGCAGGACCAGGATGGTCAGGAAGGAGATCGCCGCGCCGACCCCGAAGTGCTGGTTGCCGACGCCCTCGACGTAGGCGTAGATCGGCAGGGTCTCGGTGAGGTGGTCGGGGCCGCCCTGGTTCATCGCGAAGAGCTGCGTGAACGACTTGAACACCCAGATGACCTCCAGGAAGGTCGTGGCGTACAGGAACGGCCGCAGGAAGGGCAGGGTCACCGAGGTGAAGCTCTGCCAGGCGCCGGCGCCGTCCAGGGACGCGGCCTCGTACAGCTCCTTGGGGATCGTGGTGGTGGCGGCGTACAGGTTGATCGCCACGAACGGGACCGACTGCCACACGATCAGCAGGATGACCACGGAGAAGGTGGAGAACTGGGAGCCCATCCAGTTGTAGTCGGCCATGGAGTGCCAGCCCAGGTTGTCCAGGACCCAGTTGACGACGCCGAAGCGCTGGGCGAACAGCCACTGGTAGACGGTGGTGGCCGCGACGTAGGGCATGGCCCAGGCGAGGACGAGGCCCACCATGAGCAGCAGCCGCATCCTCCGGCCGAGCCGGGCCAGCAGCAGGCCGATCAGCGTGCCGATGCCCATGATGAGGACGACGTTGGCGACGGTGAAGAAGACGGAGCGCTCCAGGACGTGCCAGAACTCCGACTCGGAGAGCACCTGCCGGTAGTTCTCGACGCCGTTCCACTCGGTGAGGTGCTGGATGAGCTGGCGCGGGTTGAGGTTCTGGAACGACAGCATGCCGTTCTTCACCAGCGGCCAGCCGAGCAGGACCACCGTGGCCAGCAGCGCGGGCAGCAGCAGGAGGTAGGGGGCGGCGGCACCGCGGCGGGACGGGGCCCGGGAGCCGCGGTCCTCAGCCCTGGGCGGCCTGGGTATCCGGGCCTTGCGGACAGCGGGCCCCCCGGCCGTGTCCGTGCCCTGGGTCTGCACTGACATGAGTTGCCATCTCTTCCGTGGCCGTACGAACTCCATGGCCGCGCGTGCGTACGGCACATGGAGCCGGGGGCGCCCGGTGCGGCGCCCCCGGCGGGGTCATCAGTTCTGCTGGGCCAGGCGCTTGTCGATCTCGGCCTCGACGTCCTTGGCGGCCGCCGCGGGAGCCTTTCCGTTCAGCACCGCGGTCATGTAGGACTTGATCGGGTTCGGGGTGTTCTCCACCGCGGCCCACTCCGGGATCAGCGGGGTGGTGCCGCCGGCCGCGGCGGCGGGCGCGGCGGCCTCGGCGGCGCCGTTGCCCTTGAGGTTGCTCTGCAGGGCCGTCTTGTTCGGGATGACCCCGTTGAGCTTGGCCAGTTCGCCCTCGTACTGGTCGGACAGGGCGATCTTCAGGAACTCCTTGGCGAGGGACTGCTTCTTGCTGTTCTGGGCGACGGCGAGGTTGGAGCCGCCGAGGAAGACGCCCTCGGGCTTGTCGGCGGTGGCGCCGGGGATGGTGAAGTAGCCGAGGTCCTTCTCGATGGCCTTGTTGGCCTGGACGGCGGTGCCGGCCTCCCAGCCCATGCCGATGAACGCGCCGGTCTTGCCCTTGGCGAAGATCGTGGCCTGCTGCGGGGTGGCCTCGTCCTTGTCCTTGGGGGCCTTGGAGTAGGAGGCGTACTTCTTGTAGATCTCCATGGCCGCGGTGACCTTGGGGTCGGCCAGGTTGGAGACGTACTTGCCGCCCTGCTTCTTCACCAGGTCGGCGCCCTGGCCGATGGTCAGGCCGTCGAAGAAGTACCAGTTCTGGCCGGGCAGGTAGAGCGGCTCGGCGTCGGTCTTCTTGCCGATGGTGTCCAGGTCCTTGAAGAACTCGTCGCGGGTCTTCGGAGTGGCCGTGATGCCGGCCTTCGCCCAGATCGCCTTGTTGTAGACGACGACGCGGTTGGCGAAGTACCAGGGGGCGGCGTACTGCTTGCCCTCGTACACGGAGGACTGGGAGACGGACGGGGTCCAGTCGGCGCCGATCTCCTTCTTGAGGTCGGAGAGGTCGGCGAGGCCGCCGGTGGCCGCGTAGGCCGGGGTCTGGGTGTTGCCGACCTCCAGGACGTCCGGCGGGTTGTCCTCGGAGAGCGCGGTGGTGATCTTCTGCTGGATCCCGTCCCACTTCTGGGTCTCGAACTTCAGCTTCGCGCCGGTCTTCTTCTCGAAGGCGGCCTGCACGTCCTTGGTCCACTGCGGCGGCGCGGAGCCGTCCATGGTCCAGACCGTGAGCGTCTGGCCCTTCCAGCTGCTCGGTCCCGCGTCCTTGCCGCTGTCCTTGCCGTCGTTTCCGCCACACGCCGCAACGGAGACCATCATGCCCGCGATCACGATCGCGGCAGCGAGCTTGCGCTTCACGCCACCCTCCTCAGGGATGCCTCTAACCCCCCACGCCCTCGGCGGTGACCTGCGTACGACGCTGTTGCACGTAGGGCTCGGGACCTGGCCACTAATGGTGTAGACCAGTACGGTGGAGCTTGGCCTAGACCTTTCGGGGTGTCAAGGGTGGTCCGGGAAGCCGATTCCGGCCGTTACGAGAACGTCACCGGAGCGCGTCCGTCCGCATCCGCCCCTTTCGCCCGGCCGCCGGTTGGACCAGACCTGAGCGAGGCGGTTGGACTAGACCATAGGGCAGTTGGTCGCTATAACGGGAGACCGTCGACACAGCCGGGAAGGCAGGCATGACCACCGACGTCAGCAGCGCCCAGCCGCACAGGGGGGCGTACGGCCGCACCGCGCGCGTGCCGAAGTACTACCGGATCAAACAGCAACTGCTCGCCATGGCCGAGGAGTTGCAGCCAGGCTCGGCGATGCCGGCCGAGCGGCTGCTCGCCGTCCGGTTCGACACCTCGCGGACCACCATCCGGCAGGCGCTCACGGAACTCGTGGGCGAGGGCCGGCTGGACCGGATCCAGGGCAAGGGCACCTTCGTCTCCCAGCCCAAGCTGTACCGCACGCTCCAGCTGACCTCGCACACCGAGGACATGCGCGCGCAGGGCCTCACGCCCGCCTCGCAGGTGCTGGACATCGGCGAGATCCCGGCCGACCAGCGGCTGGCGGAGCTGCTCGGCATCGGCATCGGCGGGCCGGTCCTGCGCATCGAGCGGCTGCGGCTGGCCAGCGGCGACCCGATGGCGATCGAGACGACCCACCTGTCCGCGCGGCGCTTCCCCGGCCTGCGCCGCTCACTGACCACCCAGCCCTCGCTGTACACGGCGCTCGCCGAGGTGTACGGCGTCCATCTCGCCGAGGCCGACGAGACCATCGAGACCTCGCTGTCCACCCCGCGCGAGGCACACCTGCTCGCCACCGACGTGGGCCTGCCGATGCTGCTGCTGTCCCGTCACTCACGGGACGCGGAGGGCCGGCCGGTGGAGTGGGTGCGCTCGGTGTACCGGGGTTCCCGCTACAAGTTCGTGGCGGCGTTGCGCCGTCCGGCGGGAGGGGCGGTGGTGCGGCGGGCCGGCGGTTCCCGGTGACATGAGGGTGCCGCAGCCGTTCCGCCGGCGCCGGGTGGGTGAGGCCTGCGGCGGTCGAGGTGCCGCCGCCCGGCCGGGCCGCCCGGCGCCGGGGGAGCTGCCGCGGTGCCCCGGCGCCGGCGGCGCGGGTGTCACTTGAGCGTGACGTCCCGCTCCTTGAGGGCGTGGAAGGCCGGCAGCAGCAGGACCACACCGCCGTCGCGCAGTTCCGTGACCGTCGCCTGCACATGGGCCTTGCCGGCCTTCAGGCTCTTCGGCGAGATCTTGCCGGTGTTCTCCCAGTGGTGCTCGGCGCCGTCGCACTGGGCGGGGCTGCCGCCGATGCCGTACACGGTGCTGCGGTCGCCCTGGCTGATCGAGGAGCTGACGAAGGCGATACCGCTGGCATCGGTGCAGCGGTAGGTGCCGGTGAGCGTGATCGTACCGTCCTTGGCGATGTGGCCGGTCGGATCGACCGTGACGGTCTCGGACGAGTCGGCGGCGGCTGCCGGGGCGACGGCGGCACACAGCAGGGCGGCTGTGCCGAGGGCCGCGGCGAGGGCGGGGCGTACGGGCACGGGTACCTCCGGATCCACGGAATGGGAGGTTCCACTGGTACCGGTCGGCCGGGCCGTCGGGTGTGACCGTCACTCCAACGGTGGCGCGTCATCGAACCGTCCGGGAGTTGCCCGGGTGTTGTCACGCTTCACGGCGCGCGCTTCCGGGGCGTTCACCACGGGAGCATGGTCTGTGTATGACGGCCGGCGGCCGCACCCGCCGGCCCCTCACATCCCGATGTGGAGGTGCGCCATGTGCTCCGACCGGTCCTCGTGCCCCGCGTCCGGTCCCGCGTCCGGTCCCGCGTCCGGTCCCGCCCCGCGGCACCCGGTGGCCGCCCACCCCGAGCAGGGCTGGACCCTGCTGTGCGACGGCTCGATCGTGTTCGACGACGGCGGCGAACTGCGCCCCGACGGCAGCGTGGTCCCGCCGCGCCGGGTCCCGGCGGAACGGCTCGCCGCGGCCGCCTGACCCCGGCCGCCTAGGGCAGCACGGCGAACCCGTCCAGCTCCACCAGCGCCCGCTCGTCCCACAGCCGTACGACCTGGACGACGGCCATCGCCGGGTAGTCCCGGCCCGCCAGGTCCCGCCAGACGCGGCCGAGCCGGCCGGCGTGGGCGCGGTACGCGGCGACGTCCGTGGCGTAGACGGTGACCCGGGCGAGGTCGGCGGGGGTGCCGCCGGCCGCGCGCAGGGCGGCGAGGAGGTTGCCGAGGGCCCGCTCGAACTGCTCGGGGAGCGTGTCGCCGGTGACCTTGCCGTCGGTGTCGAGGGCGGTCTGGCCGGCGAGGAACACTACGCGCGAGCCGGAGGCGACGACGGCGTGCGAGAACCCCGTGGGCGGGGACAGCTCGGGCGGGTTGACGCGTTCGGTCGTCACCGGGACGCCTCCTCGGTCTCCTTGGCCGGGCTATCGGTCTCCTTGGCCGGCCGTTCGGTCTCCTTGGCCGGCCTTTCGGACTCGGCCCGCCTCTCGGACTCGGCCCGCCTCTCGGACTCGGCCCGCCTCTCGGACTCGGCGGGCCTTTCGGTCTCCTTGTACAACTCCTTGGCGATGATGCCCCGCTGGACCTCGCTCGCGCCCTCGTAGATGCGCGGGGCGCGCACCTCGCGGTAGAGGTGTTCGAGGAGGTGGCCGCGGCGCAGGGCGCGGGCGCCGTGCAGCTGGACGGCGGTGTCGACGACGTACTGCGCGGTCTCGGTGGCGAGCAGCTTGGCCATCGCGGCGCGCTTCGGCACGTCCGGCGCGCCCTCGTCGTACGCCGTCGCCGCCGTGTACACCATCAGCCGGGCCGCCTCGGTGCGCAGGGCCATCTCGGCGACCTGGTGGGCGACGGTCTGCAGGTCCCTCAGCCGGCCGCCGAAGGCCTCGCGGCGGCGGGTGTGTTCGAGGGTGGCGTCGAGCGCGGCCTGGGCCATGCCGACCGCGAAGGCGCCGACGCTGGGGCGGAAGAGGTTGAGGGTGCCCATGGCGACGGCGAAGCCGCGGTCGGGTGCGCCGAGGACGTCGTCCGCGGTGACCGGTACGGCGTCGAGGTCCAGGGCGCCGATGGGGTGCGGCGAGAGCATGTCCAGGGCGGTGCCGGTGAGCCCGGGGCGGTCGGCGGGGACGAGGAAGGCGGTCACGCCGCGGGCTCCGGCGCCGGGTGTGGTGCGGGCGAAGACGGTGTAGAAGTCGGCCTCGGGGGCGTTGGAGATCCAGCGCTTGGCGCCGGTGAGCCGCCAGCGGCCGGCGCCGTCGGGCTCGGCGGCGAGGGACAGCGCGGCCGCGTCCGAACCGGCCCCCGGCTCGCTGAGCGCGAAGGCGGCGACCGCGCTGCCGTCGGCGACCCGGGACAGCCAGCGCTCGCGCTGGGCGGGGCTGCCGTGGGCGTGCACCGGGTGGGCGCCCAGGCCCTGCAGGGCGAGCGCGGTCTCGGCCTCGGTGCAGGCCTGGGCGAGGGACTCCCGCATCAGGCACAGGTCGAGGGCGCCGGAACCGAACAGCCGGGCGAGCAGCCCGAGTTGTCCGAGCTCGGCGAGCAGCGGCCGGTTGACGTGCCCCGGCTCGCCCTGGCCGGCGAGCGGGCGCAGCCGTTCGGCGGCCGTCGTGCGCAGCTCGGCACACCAGGCGGCCTGCCGCGGTTCGAGCGAGAATGCGGACACTGCCGGTCCTCCCTCCGGTCCGGGCCACATGGGCCCTTCCCTCTCCCCCTCGGGGGCCTCGCCCTTGGTCCACCCGGGCTCCCTTCCGACCTTATCGCGGAAGGTTGACTGCCGTCACCAACACGATACGCTCGAGGCGCGAGCCCACCAGGACGCCGGTGCCCACCACGACGCCCGTCTCGACGTTTGTCACGGCAAGGGGGCGAACCGCCATGCATCGCTCGGCCCATGTCGACACCTTCGCGCGCGACCATCTGCCGCCGCCGGACGAGTGGCCCGAGCTGCGGTTCGACCTGCCGGAGCTGCGCTACCCCGAACGGCTGAACTGCGCGGCCGAACTCCTGGACGGCGCCGGGGCGGAGCGCCCGGTCTTCCACACCCCGGACGGGCCCACCTGGACGTACGGCGAGCTGCGCGCGCGGGTCGACCGGATCGCGCACGTCCTCACCGGCGACCTCGGCGTGGTGCCGGGCAACCGGGTGCTGCTGCGCGGCCCCACCACCCCCTGGCTCGCCGCCTGTTGGCTGGCCGTGCTGAAGGCGGGCGCGATAGCCGTCACCGTGCTGGACCGGCAGCGCCCGCACGAGCTGGCCACCATGTGCGACATCGCCCTGGTGCGGCACGCGCTGTGCGACATCCGGTCGGTTCAGGACCTGGCGAAGGCCGACATACCGGGGCTGCGGATCACGACGTACGGCGGTGACGGCCCCGACGACCTCCTGCACCGCCCGGGGCCCGGCACGCCGTACCCGGCGGTCGACACCGCGGCCGACGACGTGGCCCTGATCGCGTTCACCTCGGGCACAACGGGTCGCCCGAAGGGGTGCATGCACTTCCACCGGGACGTGCTGGCGATCGCGGACACCTTCTCGCGGCACGTGCTGCGCCCGCGCGCGGACGACGTCTTCACCGGCAGCCCCCCGCTCGGCTTCACCTTCGGCCTGGGCGGTCTGGTGGTGTTCCCGATGCGGGCCGGCGCCAGCTCCCTGCTCCTGGAACAGGCGGGCCCCCGGCAGTTGCTCCCCGCGGTCGCCGAACACCGCGTCTCGGTGCTGTTCACCGCCCCGACCGCGTACCGCGCCATGCTGGCGGAGCTCGACGGGCACGACCTCTCGTCGCTGCGGCGCTGTGTGTCGGCCGGCGAGAACCTGCCCGCGGCCACCTGGCGGGCCTGGCACGAGCGCACCGGACTGCGCCTCATCAACGGCATCGGCGCGACCGAGCTGCTGCACATCTTCGTCTCCGCGGCCGACGAGCGGATCAGGCCGGGCACCACGGGGGTGCCGGTGCCGGGCTGGCAGGCGCGGGTGCAGGACGCGCACGGCACGCCGGTGCCGGACGGCGAGCCCGGCCTGCTCGCCGTGCGCGGCCCGGTCGGCTGCCGCTACCTCGCCGACCCGCGGCAACGGGAGTACGTGCGCGGCGGCTGGAACATCACCGGTGACACCTACGTCCGCGAGGCCGACGGCTACTTCCGCTACGTGGCCCGCGCCGACGACATGATCATCTCGGCCGGGTACAACATCGCCGGGCCCGAGGTGGAGGACGCGCTGCTGCGCCACCCGGACGTGGTGGAGTCGGCGGTCGTGGGCCGCCCGGACGAGGCCCGTGGCCAGGTGGTGGTCGCCTACACCGTGCTGCGCGCGGGCGCCCGGCGCGACCCGGAGGCCCTGCGCACCTTCCTCAAGGCCGAACTGGCACCCTACAAATGCCCGCGCGAGTTCGTCTTCCTCGACGCGCTCCCGCGCACCGCCACCGGGAAGCTCCAGCGCTTCCGGCTGCGCACCGAAGGCGACCGGCAGTGATGCCGACGACCTAAAATGATCAACGTGTCCGAGCAGCACGCCCCCAGGTCCCTCATCGTCACGCTCTACGGCGCGTACGGCCGCTACATGCCCGGCCCGGTGCCCGTCGCCGAGCTGATCCGGCTCCTGGCCGCGGTCGGCGTGGACGCGCCCTCGGTCCGGTCCTCGGTGTCCCGGCTCAAACGGCGCGGCCTGCTGCTGCCGGCCCGCACGGAGACCGGCGCGGCCGGCTATGAACTCTCGCCCGAGGCACGGCAGTTGCTGGAGGACGGCGACCGGCGCATCTACGCGACCACACCCGTGGCGGACGAGGGCTGGGTGCTCGCGGTGTTCTCCGTGCCCGAGTCGGAGCGCCAGAAGCGGCATGTGCTGCGCTCCCGGCTGGCCGGCCTGGGCTTCGGCACGGCGGCCCCCGGGGTGTGGATCGCGCCGGCGAGGCTGTACGAGGAGACCCGGCACACCCTGCGCCGGCTGCACCTGGACCCGTACGTCGACCTCTTCCGCGGCGAGCACCTGGGCTTCGCCCCGACGGCCGAGGCGGTCGCCCGCTGGTGGGACCTGGCCGCGATCGCCAAGGAGCACGAGCGCTTCCTGGACGCGCACGGCCCGGTGCTGCACTCGTGGGAGCACCGCACGGACACCCCGCCCGAGGAGGCCTACCGCGACTACCTCCGCGCCCTCGACTCCTGGCGCCACCTGCCGTACACCGACCCCGGCCTGCCGGGCCGCCTGCTGCCCGCGGGCTGGCCGGGGACGCGCTCGGCGGCGGTGTTCCGCGCCCTGCACGAGCGGCTGCGGGACGCGGGCGCGCGGTTCGCGGGGCTGTGAGCGGCCGGTGCCTCAGAAGCGGCGCAGCCGGATCGCGACGCCGTGTCCGACCGCGAGGTAGATCACCGCGGGCAGACCGTAGTCGAGCAGGACCCGGAGGTTCTCCGTATGCGTCGTGAAGATGTCCTGTGACCACCAGGCCAGCGCGTCGGCCACGTCCGCCACGAATCCCACGAAGACGTTCGCGTGATTGGCCTGCAGCAGGTACAGCAGGATCCACAGCCCCAGGAACGCCGCCGCGACGTCCGCGATCGTCTGGATGACCAGCGCGGCACGCCGGGTGCCCGAGCCGTCCCGGCCGCGCGGCCGGGCGGGGGCGGCGGGCGGCGCCACGGGGGCCGCGTACCGGGGGGCCGGAGTCCGGCCGTATCCATGTCCGGGCTGCTCGGGCAGCGGCCTGGTGTCAGTCATCGCAGTCTCGATCCCTGTGGGTCCGTCGAATGGCTCGAAAGAACCTAGACAGGTGTCGATAACAGGTCGGTTCAGGAACGGTGCGGATGACGTGGAAGGCGTGTGACCGACCCCGCACGCCCCTGCTCCCCGGGCCTTCAGCTGAGCGACAACCGGGGCCTTGGGGCGTCCGTGCGGCCGGTCTGGGGGCGGCGGCTGCCCGCCCGGTAGGGGGCCGGCCAGGCGACGCCGGGGCCTTCGTAGCCCTGCTCGGCCGCCGCGTGCAGGGTCCAGTGCGGGTCGTACAGGTGCGGGCGGCCCAGCGCGCACAGGTCCGTGCGCCCGGCGAGGATCAGGGAGTTGACGTCGTCCCACGACGAGATCGCGCCGACGGCGATCACCGGGACACGGGCCGCGTGCCGGATCCGGTCGGCGAACGGCGTCTGGTACGACCGCCCGAACTCCGGCCGCTCCTCGGCCACCACCTGCCCGGTGGAGACGTCGATCGCGTCGGCCCCGTGCGCGGCGAAGGCGCGGGCGATCTCCACCGCGTCCTCGGCGGTGGTGCCGCCCTCGGCCCAGTCCGTGGCCGAGATGCGGACCGTCATGGGCCGCTCGGCCGGCCACACCGCGCGTACGGCGTCGAAGACCTCCAGCGGGAACCGCAGCCGCCGCTGCAGTGAGCCGCCGTAGGCGTCGGTGCGCCGGTTGGTGAGCGGGGAGAGGAAGCCGGAGAGCAGGTAGCCGTGCGCACAGTGCAGTTCGAGGAGGTCGAAGCCGGCCCGTGCGGCCCGCCAGGCGGCGGCGGTGAACTGCTCGCGGATGTCGGTGAGCTGGGCCCGCGACAGCTCGCGCGGAAGCTGGCTGCCCGGCTTGTACGGCAGCGGGGAGGCGGCGACGAGGGGCCAGTTGCCGCGGGGCAGCGGCTCGTCCATGCCCTCCCACATCAGCTTGGTGGAGCCCTTGCGGCCCGAGTGGCCGAGCTGTACGCCGACCGCGGTGCCGGGTGCCCGGGTGTGCACGAAGTCGGTGATCCGCCGCCATGCCTCGGCCTGCCGGCCGGTGTAGAGACCGGCGCAGCCCGGCGTGATGCGGCCCTCCTCGCTCACGCACACCATCTCGGTCATGACCAGACCGGCCCCGCCGAGCGCGCGGGCACCGAGGTGGACGAGGTGGAAGTCGCCGGGCACGCCGTCGGTGGCGGAGTACATGTCCATCGGCGAGACGACGACCCGGTTGCGCAGGGTCAGTCCGCGCAGCCGGAACGGGGTGAACATCGGGGGTGTGCCGGGCGGGCAGCCGAACTCGCGCTCGACCGCCTCGGTGAAGTGGGCGTCGCGCAGCCTGAGGTTGTCGTGGGTGACGCGGCGGCTGCGGGTGAGCAGGTTGAAGGCGAACTGGCGGGGCGGCTGATCCAGGTACAGCCGCAGATTCTCGAACCAATCCAGGCTGGCCCGCGCGGCTCGCTGGGTGGAGGCGACGACGGGTTTGCGCTCCTCCTCATAGGCCGCCAACGCGCGTGGTACGTCCGGCTGTTCCGCCAGGCACGCGGCCAGGGCGAGGGCGTCCTCCACGGCGAGTTTGGTGCCGGAGCCGATGGAGAAGTGGGCGGTGTGGGCGGCGTCGCCGAGGAGGACGACGTTGCCGTGGGACCAGCGGTCGTTGACCACCGTACGGAAGACGGTCCAGGCCGAGTTGTTGGAGCGCAGCGGGCGGCCGCGGAGCGCTTCCGCGAAGATCTTGGCGCAGCGGTCGACGGACTCCTGCGGGGTGACCTCGTCGAATCCCGCCGCCTTCCAGACCTCCTCGCGCATCTCGACGATCACGGTGGAGGCGTCGGCCGCATAGGGGTAGCCGTGCAGCTGCATCACGCCGTGTTCCGTCTCGGCGATCTCGAAGCGGAAGGCGTCGAAGGGGAAGTCGGCGGCGAGCCATATGTAGCGGCAGCGGTGTGCCGTCACCCGGGGGGCGAACACATCGGCGTAGGTGTCGCGGGTGGTGCTGTGCACGCCGTCGGCGGCGATGACGAGGTCGTATTCCGTGGAGAGCGTGTCCGGGTGGGGCGCCTCGGTGCGGAAGCCGAGCTCCACGCCCAGGGAGCGGCACCGGTCGTGCAGGATCTCCAGAAGGCGACGACGTCCGAGAGCGGCGAAGCCGTGGCCTCCGGAGCGGTGGGTGACACCCCGGTGGACGATGTCGATGTCGTCCCAGCGGACGAAGTCGCGTTGCAGGGCCCCGTAGACGACGGGGTCGGCGTGTTCGATGCCGCCGAGGGTCTCGTCGGAGAGGACGACCCCGAAGCCGAAGGTCTCGTCGGGGGCGTTGCGTTCCCAGACCCTGACGTCCCTCTCGGGGTCCAGCCGTTTCAGCAGCGCTGCCGCGTACAGGCCACCGGGGCCCCCGCCGATGATCGCCACCTTCACGGCAGCTCACCTCCCCCGCCACTTCGGTGGGCGTTTCTCCGTGAAGGCCGCGTGGAACTCCGCGTAGTCCTCGCCGTTCATCAGCAGGGCCTGGGTCGAGGCGTCCAGCTCGATCGAGGCGGCCAGGGGCATGTCCAGTTCGGCGGTGAGCAGGGCCTTGGTCTGGGCGTGCGCCAGGGCCGGGCCGTCGGCCAGGCGGCGGGCCAGTGCGTGAGCGGCCTCGTCGGCCCGGCCCTCGTCGGTCAGCTCGCTGAGCAGGCCGATGCGCTCGGCCTCGGGGGCGCGGACCGGTTCGCCCAGCATCAGCAGGCGGGTGGCGTGGCCGAGGCCGACGACGCGGGGCAGCAGGTAGGCCGCGCCCATGTCGCCGCCGGACAGGCCGACGCGGGTGAAGAGGAAGGCGAAGCGGGCGGTGGGGTCCGCGACGCGGAAGTCGGCCGCCAGGGCCAGGACCGCGCCGGCGCCCGCCGCCACGCCGTGCACCGCGGCGATCACGGGGAAGGGGCACTCGCGGATCGCCCGTACGACCTGCCCGGTCATCCGGTTGAAGTCGAGCAGCTGGGCGGTGTCCATGCCGAGGGTGGCACCGATGATCTCCTCGACGTCGCCGCCGGAGCAGAAGCCCCGTCCCTCGCCGGCCAGCACCAGGGCGCGCACGGCGCGCTCCCGGGACAGCTCGGCCAGCAGGTCGCGCAGGTCGGCGTAGGCGCCGAAGGTGAGCGCGTTGAGCTTCTCGGGACGGGCGAGGGTGACGGTGGCGACGCCGTCGGCGAGCTGGACCCGCAGGTGCTCCCAGTCGGAGGTGCGGGCGGCGGAGCCGGTGAAGGGACTCATGACGTGCGGCCTCCTAGGGCGACGGTGCCGTACGTTGCGCTGTCCCATGAAGTTATCACTTGTTTGTGACTGTCGTCACGACCGCGCGACAGACCGCGGCCCATCGGCCGGTTCCGGTCACGTGCGTCACCGGTCGTCGACAGGGGCGTAACAGTGGGCACGGGCGGGCGAGGCCGGCCGTTCGCCGGGGTAAGCCGCCCGGTACCGGGGCCGAAGGTCCCGGGCGAAGCCCGCCGACGGTCCGAAGTGGCCGGGCCCGTACCATTCCTACAGTCGAAAGCAGGACAGCCTGCTCCATGAACGGACTCGCCTTGCACGAACGCCCCACCGAACCGGCCTCCTGGCGCATCGCGCTGCCGCACACCGCCGCGGCGGTGCCCGTGGCCCGTGCCCTGGTGCGCACGGCCCTCGCCGAGGTGGAGCACCCTGCCGACTGCGACACCGCGGAACTGCTCACGGCGGAGCTGGTGGCCAACGCGGTGGAGCACACCGCCGGGCGCGGCCCGATAGAGCTGGTGGTGGAGCTGTTGCCGAGCGGCTGCCAGGTCGAGGTGCACGACCCGGACCCGGCGCCGCCCGGCCATCTGACCCGGCCGGTGATCGAGGAGCCCGACGTCTGGCAGGAGGGCGGGCGCGGGCTGCTGCTGATCCGCGCCCTCAGCTCGTCCTGCGGGCACCGCCCCACCCCGTCAGGCAAGGCGGTGTGGTTCAGACTGCCTGCGGTTCCCGCTCAGCGGCGGCGCTCGGCGTGACCTCGGGGGCGGCCGCCTGGGCCAGCGTGGAGTGCCGGCGGCCGTAGGCGGCGTAGATCGCGAGGCCCACCACGAGGAACACCGCGAACTGGAGCCAGGTCTGCCAGCCGGTCTCGTACATCAGGTACAGGCAGAAGGCGACGCCGAGCAGCGGGCCCACCGGGTACAGCGGTACCCGGAAGCTGCGGACGAGGCCCGGTTCGCGGCGGCGCAGGGCGATCACCGCGATGTTGACGACGGCCATGATGGCGAGCGTGCCGATGGTGCACAGGTTCATCACGGCGTCGAGGGAGGCGAAGGCCGCCGGGAGCGCGAAGACCACGGCGACGATCAGGGTGCCCGCGACCGGCGTGGAGGTCTTCGGGTTGACCTTCTCGAAGACGCGCGGGATCAGGCCGTCGCGGGACATCGACATCAGGATGCGGGTCTGGCCGTACATCACCGCGAGGACCACCGAGGCGATGGCGACGACCGCGCCGAAGGCGATCACGCCGCCGCCGACGGTCGAGCCGGTGACCTCGTTGACGACGTACGACAGCGCGGCGGGGCGGCCGGCGACCTGCTTGCCGCCGATGGCGCCGATCGCGGCGACCGCGACGGCGCAGTACAGCAGGGTCACGATGCCCATGCAGACCATGATCGCGACCGGGATGTCCCGGCGCGGGTTCTTGGCCTCCTCGCCGGCCGTGGTGATGGCGTCGAAGCCGATGTAGGAGAAGAACGCGGCCGTGGTGCCCGCGCCGATGCCGCCGAGCCCGGCCGGGGAGAACGGGGTGAGGTTGCCGTGCTTGAAGGCGCTGTAGCCGATGGCGCAGAACGCCAGCAGGATGACGAGCTTGACGGCGGCCATGGCGGCCGTCGCCCGGGCGCTCTCCCGCACCCCGCGCACCAGCAGCACGGAGGCCATCGCGATGACGATCACGGCGGGGAGGTTGATGACCCCGCCGTCGCCGGGCCCGGCGGACAGGGCGGCCGGGAGCTGGACGCCGGTGAGGCTGTGCAGCAGCTCGTTGACGTACTGGCTCCAGCCGACGGCGACGGCCGAGATGGAGATGCCGTACTCCAGCAGCAGGCACCAGCCGACCAGGAAGGCGGTGGACTCGCCGAGGCCGGCGTAGGCGAAGGAGTACGAGGAGCCGGAGACCGGGATCGCGCCGCCCAGCTCCGCGAAGGAGAAGGCGGTGAACACGCAGGTGATCGCGGCGAGGACGAAGGAGACGACGACGGCCGGGCCGGCCTGGGCGACGGAGTCGGAGAGGCCGACGAAGATGCCGGTGCCGACGATGGCGCCGACGCCGAAGCAGATGAGCTGGAAGAGGCCCATCGTGCGCTTGAGGCCGTGTCCCTCGCGGTCGGCGCCGGATTCGGCGACCAGCAGGTGCGGGGACTTGATGCGGGGAGCGGGCATTGCGGGTGGTGCTCGTTTCTGGTGGTGCGGGCGGCCGGGTCACGGTCGCGGCGACGGCCCGGAAGGGGTGGTTCAGGACCGTCGGCCAGGATAAGCGCTGGTCGGGAAGGTGGACCAGGGTCAGCGGGCGAGTGTGGCGACCAGCACCGCCTTGATGGTGTGCAGCCGGTTCTCGGCCTCGTCGAAGACGACCGAGTGGGCGGACTCGAAGACCTCGTCCGTGACCTCCAGCGAGTCGCGGCCGTACGTCTCGTGGATCTCGCGGCCGACCTGGGTGCCGAGGTCGTGGAAGGCCGGCAGGCAGTGCAGGAACTTCACGTCCGGGTTGCCGGTGGCGCGCAGGACGTCCATGGTCACGGCGTACGGCGACAGCGCGGCGATGCGCTCCGCCCACACCTCCTTCGGCTCGCCCATGGAGACCCACACGTCGGTCGCGACGAAGTCCGCCCCCGACACGCCCTCGGGGACGTCCTCGGTGAGCGTGATCCGGGCGCCGCTCGCCGCGGCGAGCTTGCGGGCATGGGTGACCACGTCCTCGGCGGGCCAGTAGGCCTTCGGGGCGACGATCCGCACGTCCATGCCGAGCAGGGCGCCGGTGACCAGGTAGGAGTTGCCCATGTTGAAGCGGGCGTCGCCGAGGTAGGCGAGGGCGAGCTCGCCCAGCGGCTTGTCGCTGTGCTCGGTCATGGTGAGCACGTCGGCGAGCATCTGGGTGGGGTGCCAGTCGTCGGTGAGTCCGTTGTAGACGGGCACACCGGCGTACGCCGCCAGCTCCTCGACCTTGGCCTGGCTGTCCCCGCGGTACTCGATGCCGTCGAACATCCGGCCCAGCACCCGCGCGGTGTCCCGCACGGACTCCTTGTGGCCGATCTGCGAGCCGGACGGGTCCAGGTAGGTGGTGTGGGCCCCCTGGTCGGCGGCGGCGACCTCGAAGGCGCAGCGGGTGCGCGTCGAGGTCTTCTCGAAGACCAGCGCGATGTTCCGGCCGCGCAGGTACTGCGTCTCGGTCCCCGCCTTCTTGGCCGCCTTCAGCTCGGCCGCCAGCTCGACCAGGCCGCGGAACTCCTCCTCCGTGAAGTCGAGCTCCTTGAGGAAGTGGCGGCCGAGGAGGGCGGTCGGGACTGTCGCCATGGGGGCGCTCCAGTGGTGCGAGAACGAGGGACTATTGGAAGTCTATACGACCTCCCACATTTCTATACGGCGTCTCGCTCTACGGGACAGCTCATGCACCGCGGCCCGCCCCGGCCCCGGCCCAGCTCGCTGCCCGGGATCTCGATCACCTCGATGCCCTGCTTGCGCAGGTGCGTGTTGGTGGTGGAGTTGCGCTCGTAGGCGACGACCACCCCGGGCTCGACGGCGAGCACGTTGCAGCCGTCGTCCCACTGCTCGCGCTCGGCGGCGTGCACGTCCTGGGTGGCGGTCAGCACCCGGATCTCGCCGAGGCCGAGGGCGGCGGCGATCGCCCGGTGCATGTGCTCCGGCGGATGGTCGGTGACCTTCAGCTCCTTCTCGGAGACGCCCGGCTCGATGGTGTACGAGCGCAGCATGCCGAGCCCGGCGTACTGGGTGAAGGTGTCGCCGTCGACCATGGTCATCACGGTGTCGAGGTGCATGAACGCCCGCCGCTTGGGCATGTCGAGCGCGACGATGGTGCGCGCCGAACCGGCCGCGAACAGCTTGTACGCCAGCATCTCCACGGCCTGCGGGGTGGTGCGCTCGCTCATGCCGACCAGCACGGCGCCGTTGCCGATCACCAGGACGTCGCCGCCCTCGATGGTGGAGGGGTGGTCGGCCTGCCCCTGGGACCAGACGTGGAACATCTCGTCGCGGAACAGCGGGTGGTGGCGGTAGATGGCCTCGAAGTGCACGGTCTCCCGCTGCCGCGCGGGCAGCCGCATGGCGTTGATCGCGACCCCGTCGTAGACCCAGGCGGAGGTGTCGCGGGTGAAGAGGTGGTTGGGGAGGGGGGCGAGGAGGAAGTCGTCGAGGTCCATCACATGGAAGCGGACGGAGGTCGGCTCCGCGTGCGCCTGGAGGAACTCCCGCTTGGTCATGCCGCCCACGAGCGCCTCGGCCAGCTCGCGCGCCGGCAGGGACTCGAAGGCGGCGCGCAGATGACCGGCGGCGAGGGGGCCGTACTCCTTCTCGTGGAAGACCCGGTCCAGGACCAGGGTGCGGGCCTCGGGAACCTCCAGGGTCTCGGCGAGCAGGTCGCCGAAGAGGTGAACGGCGACCCCGCGGTCGCGCAGGACGTCGGCGAACCCGTCGTGCTCGGCGCGCGCCCGGCGCACCCACAGCACGTCGTCGAAGAGCAGGGCGTCCTTGTTGCTGGGGGTGAGCCGTTTGAGCTCCAGATCGGGCCGGTGCAGGATCACGCGGCGCAGCCGCCCGGCCTCGGAGGCGACATGGTAGGTCATGCCTCCATCCTGGCCGTCCCCGCCCGTCTTCACGCGCTTCTCGACCGTTTCCGCCTCCTGATGTTTTCGTCCGCTTGACGAGAAGCGGCACTCGCTATTATCGTCTTGATGACGAAAAACAGGTCTGGCAGCAAGGGGGATCCATGGCCGACATCACCCGGCGCCTGGGCCGGCGCCATCTGCGCGGGGCACCGACCGCGCACATCCGGCACCACCGCTCGGGCAAGCTGGTGCACGACGGTCCCGGGCTCAGCTTCTGGTTCCGGCCGCTGACCGCCGCGCTGTCCGAGGTGCCGGTCGACGACCGCGAGCTGGCGATGACCTTCCACGCCCGGACCTCCGACTTCCAGGACGTGTCGGTCCAGGCGACGGTGACCTACCGCATCGCCGACCCGGCCGCGGCCGCCGCCCGCCTGGACTTCTCCATCGACCCGGACACCGGCGCCTGGCGCGGCACCCCGCTGGAGCAGCTGGGCACCCTGCTGACCGAGACGGCACAGCAGCACGCGCTGGACGTGCTGGCCCGGACGCCGTTGTCGGCGGCGCTGGTCGACGGGGTCGCGGCGGTGCGCGAGCGGGTCGCGGCCGGGCTGGGCGCCGAGCCGCGGCTGCCGGCGACCGGGATCGAGGTGGTCGCCGTACGGGTGATGGCGCTGCGGCCGGAACCGGAGGTGGAGCGGGCCCTGCGCACCCCGGCACGGGAGCAGATCCAGCAGGAGGCCGACCGGGCGACCTATGAGCGGCGGGCCGTCGCGGTCGAGCGGGAGCGGACCATCGCCGAGAACGAACTGGCCAGCCGCATCGAACTCGCCCGCCGCGAGGAGCAGTTGGTGGAACAGTGCGGCACCAACGCCCGGCGCGAGGCCGAGGAACAGGCGGCCGCGGACGCGGTACGGGCCGAGGCGGAGGCGGCCCGGACGGTGCGGCTGGCCGAGGCGGAGGCGGCCCGCTCGGTGCGCCTCGCGGAGGCGGAGGCCGAGCGGTCGGTGAAGCTCGCTCAGGCGGAGGCCGCGCGGCAGCTCCGGCTCACGGACGCCGAGGCGAGCAGGTCGCGGACGCTCGCCGAGGCCGAGGCCGCGCGCACCACGCTGCTGGCCGACGCCGAGGCGGTGCGGTCGGTACGGGCCGCCCGGGCGGAGGCCGAGGGCGCGCGGGAGCTGGGCGTGGCCCGGGCCGAGGCCCAGGCGGCCTGGCTGCGCGTGCACACCGAGGCCGGCGTCGACGGGGCGACGACCCTGCGGGCGCTCACCGCCACCCGGCTGGCGGAGAACCTGCCGCGCATCGACAGCGTGACCGTCTCACCGGACGTGCTGACGGGGCTGCTGGCGAGGCTGGGCTCCGAGGAGCGGGCGTGAGCGCGCACAGGCCGCTTCCGGTGTACCGGGGCACGGTGTCGTGCGCCGCCCCGGCGCACGACAGCGCCATGGTCGCGTCCGCCCCGGTGCCGGGGGTCCTCCCGCCCGCCCGGCCGTCCTCCGGAGTGCCCCGCACCGGCCCCGGAGCGGCCCGGTGAGCCTCGCCCCGCGCGCCGTCCTCGTGCACCGCACCACGGAGTACGAGGAACTGATCGCCCGGCACGGCACGCACGGCCAGGCCGCGTTCTTCCTCGCCTCCCGGGGCCGGGACATCGAGGAGGTGGCCGCACGCCACCGGCGCGCCCGGCGCGCGCTGGCCGAGGTGGCCGCGGCGGTGCCGCTGACCTGGCGGCAGGCACGGGTGGAGCGGGGCGACCTGGACCGGTTCCTGTTCGCGCCCGAGGACGTGGTGGTGGTCATCGGCCAGGACGGACTCGTGGCGAACACCGCCAAGTACCTGCTCGGCCAGCCGGTCATCGGCATCGACACCGACCCGGGCCGCAATCCGGGCGTGCTGGTACGGCACCGCCCGGCCGACGCCGCGCGGCTGCTGGCGGCCGCGGACACCGCGGTGGACGAACTCACCATGGTGGAGGCCGTCGCCGACGACACCCAGCGGCTGCTGGCACTCAACGAGATCTACCTGGGCACCCCCGGTCATCAGACCGCCCGGTACCGCCTGGGCCTCGAGGACGACGGGGGTGTCGTCGAGGCCCAGGCCTCCTCCGGGGTGCTGGTGGGGACCGGCACCGGCGCGACCGGCTGGCTCCGCTCGGTGTGGCAGGAGCGGGGCAGCAGGCTCCCGCTGCCCTCCCCCGCCGAGGACCGGCTGGTGTGGTTCGTCCGCGAGGCCTGGCCGTCCCCGGCCACCGGCACCAGCCTGGTGGCGGGCGAGCTGGGGGCCTCGGCGGCGCTGACGGTCACCGCGGAGTCGGACCGCCTCATCGCCTTCGGCGACGGCATCGAGACGGACGCGCTCCAGCTCACCTGGGGGCAGACGGTCCGGGTGGGGGTGTGCGGGCAGCGGCTGCGGCTGGTCGGTTAGCTCCCGGTGCACGCACCGGCCGGGCGCCGGACGCGCGCGGGAAGCACCGCCGCCCGGCCCCCGGCGGCCGGTACCGCCGCTCGGCGAGGAGCAGGTGGCACCGGAATCGCGTGCGGCGGCTCACAGCCGGGGGTCGACCGGCTCCGACTCCAGGGCCAGCACCCCGAACACCGCCTCGTGCACCCGCCACAGCGGCTCCCCGTCCGCGAGCCGGTCCAGGACCTCCAGGCCGAGGGCGTACTCGCGCAGGGCGAGGGACCGCTTGTGGTTCAGGAAGCGCTGCCGGAGCCTCGCCAGGTTGTCGGGGCGGGTGTACTCGGGGCCGTAGATGATCCGCAGGTACTCCCGGCCCCGGCACTTGATGCCGGGCTGCACCAGCCGGCCCTCACGGTTGCGGACCAGCGCGCCGAGCGGCTTGACCACCATGCCCTCGCCGCCCCGGCCGGTCATCTCCAGCCACCAGTCGACGCCCGCGCGCACCGACTCCGCCTCGCCGGTGTCGACGTACAGCCGCCGGGTGGTCTGCAGCAGTCCGGTGCCGTCCTGCTCCACCAGCCGGTCGATCAGGGCCAGTTGCTCGTCGTGCGGCAGCCCGGCGAGGCTGCGGCCCTGGACGGCCAGCAGCTGGAAGGGCGCCAGGCGTACGCCGTCCAGGCCGTCCGTGGTCCAGCAGTAGCGCCGGTACGCGGCGGTGAACGCGGCCGCGTCGGCGGCACGGCCGCGCTGCCGGTCGAGCAGGCCGCCCACGTCCGTGCCCCGTGCGGCGGCGGCCTCCAGGGCGGCCAGCGCGCCCGGGAACACCGCGCCGGACGCGGCTCCGACCGCCGCGTACTGGCTGCGCAGCAGCCCCGAGGCCTTCAGCGACCACGGCATCAGCTCGGCGTCCAGCAGCAGCCAGTCGGTGGCCAGTTCGTCCCACAGTCCGGCACTGTCGACGGCCGAGCGCAGCCGGCCGAGGATCTCCTCGGTCACCTGCTCGTCGTCGAAGAACGGCCGCCCGGTCCGCGTGTAGAGGGACCCCGTCGGCCCGTCCGCCCCGAAGCGCTTGCGCGCCGCCTCCGCGTCCCGGCACACCAGGGCCACCGCCCGCGAGCCCATGTGCTTCTCCTCGCACACGACCCGCTCGACCCCGTCCGCCGCGTACTGCGCGAAGGCCTCGGCCGGGTGCTCCAGGTAGCCGTCGGCCTGCGAGGTCGCCGTGGGTGCCATGGTCGGCGGGAGGTACGGCAGCAGCCGCGGGTCGGTCGCGAAGCGGCTCATGACCTCCAGGGCCGCCGCCGCGTTCTCCTCGCGGACCGCCACCATGCCGGCGTGCCGGGTCTCCACGGCCCGGCGGCCGTACACGTCCGCCAGGGCCAGCGGCCGGCCGTCGTGTCCGCCGGGCGCCTCGGAGCGCAGCGGCTTCGCCGGCTCGTACCAGACCCGCTCGGCCGGTACGTCGACCAGCTCGCGCTCGGGCCAGCGCAGCGCGGTCAGCTTGCCGCCGAAGACCGCGCCGGTGTCCAGGCAGATGGTGTTGTTGAGCCAGGTCGCCTCGGGCACGGGTGTGTGGCCGTAGACCACCGCCGCGCGGCCCCGGTAGTCCTCCGCCCACGGGTAGCGCACCGGCAGCCCGAACTCGTCGGTCTCGCCGGTGGTGTCGCCGTACAGGGCGTGCGAGCGGACCCGGCCGGAGGTGCGGCCGTGGTACTTCTCGGGCAGCCCGGCGTGGCAGACGACCAGCTTGCCGCCGTCGAGGACGTAGTGGCTGACCAGACCCGCCAGGAACTGCCGGACCTCGGCCCGGAACTCCTCGCTCTCGCCCTCCATCTGCGCGATGGTCTCGGCCAGCCCGTGGGTGTGCTGGACCTTGCGGCCCGCCAGGTAGCGGCCGTACTTGTTCTCGTGGTTGCCGGGCACGCACAGCGCGTTGCCCGACTTCACCATCGCCATCACCCGGCGCAGCACGCCCGGGGTGTCCGGGCCGCGGTCGACCAGGTCGCCGACGAAGACGGCGGTACGGCCCTCGGGGTGGACGCCGTCCGTGTAGCCCAGCTTGGCGAGCAGCGACTCCAGTTCGGCGGCGCAGCCGTGGATGTCACCGATGATGTCGAAGGGGCCGGTGAGGTGGGTGAGGTCGTTGAACCGCTTCTCGGTGACGACGGTGGCGTTCTCGGCCTCCTCCACCCCGCGCAGCACGTGCACCTTGCGGAAGCCCTCGCGCTCCAGGTGCCGCAGCGAGCGGCGCAGTTCGCGGATGTGGCGCTGGATGACCCGGCGCGGCATGTCGGCCCGGTCGGTGCGGGCCGCGTTGCGCTCGGCGCACACCTCCTCCGGCATGTCCAGCACGATCGCGATCGGCAGCACGTCGTGCTTCCTGGCCAGGTCCAGCAGCTGACGCCGGGCGTCCTGCTGCACGCTGGTGGCGTCCACGACGGTGCGGCGGCCGGCGGCCAGCCGCTTGCCGGCGATGTAGTGCAGGACGTCGAAGGCGTCCCGGGTGGCGCTCTGGTCGTTCTCGTCGTCGGAGACCAGACCGCGGCAGAAGTCCGAGGAGATCACCTCGGTCGGCTTGAAGTGCCGGCGGGCGAAGGTGGACTTGCCGGAGCCGGAGGCGCCGACGAGGACGACGAGGGAGAGGTCGGTGACGGGGAGGACCCGCCCCCTGTTCCGCGGTGCGTTCTCCGTTGCCTCGGTCATGCTGCCTTCGCCTCCTTCTCGGTCCTCATCGTGAACAGTGCCATCTGGGTGGGTGGGCCGACCTCGGGGTCGTCCGGGCCGACGGGCGCGAACTCCACGTCGTAGCCGTGCCGTTCGGCCACCGCCCGCGCCCAGGTGCGGAACTCGGCCCGGGTCCACTCGAAGCGGTGGTCGCCGTGCCGGGCGTGTCCGGCGGGCAGGGTCTCCCAGCGGACGTTGTACTCGACGTTCGGGGTGGTCACGAGGACCGTGCGCGGGCGGGCGTGCCCGAACACGGCGTACTCCAGGGCGGGCAGCCGGGGCAGGTCCAGGTGCTCGATCACCTCGCTGAGCACGGCGGCGTCGTAGCCCTTGAGCCGGTTGTCGGTGTAGGCGAGCGAGCCCTGCACCAGCTGGACGCGGGAGGCCTGCCGCTCTCCCATGCGGTCCAGCTTCAGCCGCCGGGCGGCGATGGTGAGCGCCCGCACGGACACGTCGAGGCCGACGATCTCGGTGAACCGCACGTCCTTCAGCAGCTCCCGCACCAGCTCGCCCTGGCCGCACCCGAGGTCGAGGACGCGAGCCGCGCCGCAGGCGCGCAGGGCGGCGAGGATCGCCTCCCTGCGCTGAACGGCGAGCGGGGCCGGCCTCTCCTCCGTCTCGGTCTCCTCCTCGACGGCGTTGTCGATCTCCTCCACCTCGCTGTCGTCGGCCTCCGCGAGCCGCACCAGCTCCAGCCGCTCCATCGCCTGCCGGGTCAGCGACCAGCGGCGGGAGAGGTAACGGCTGGTGATCAGCTTCTGCTCCGGGTGCTCGGGCAGCCAGCCCTCGCCGGCCCGCAGCAGCTTGTCGACCTCGTCGGCGGAGACCCAGTAGTGCTTGGCGTCGTCGAGGACCGGCAGCAGGACGTACAGGTGGCGCAGGGCCTCGGCGAGGGTCAGCACCTCGGACTCCAGCACGAGACGGACGTACCGCGAGTCGCCCCATTCGGGGAACTCGGCGTCCAGGGCGACCGGTTCGGCGGTGACCGTCCAGCCCAGCGGCTGGAAGAGACGCCGTACGAGCTCCGGTCCGCCGCGGGCGGGCAGCGCCGGCACCTCGATGCGCAACGGCCTCGCCCGGCCGGGCAGTTCGGGCCGGGCGTGGCAGGTGCCCTTCATCGCGCTGGAGAACACGCCGCTCAGTGCGACCGCGAGCAGCGAGGAGGCCGCGTAGGGGCGGTCGTTGACGTACTGCGCGAGCGCCGCGTCAGGGGCTCCGCCGCGGCCCTTGCCCTTGCCCCGGCGGACCAGCGCGAGGGTATCGGTCTCCAGCAGCAGCGCGGCCGTGCAGCGCAGATCGTCCGCCTCGGGGTAGAAGACGTGCGCCGTACCGTAGGACGTGGAGAACTTCTGCGCCTTGTCGGGGTGCTTGTGCAGCAGGTACCCGAGGTCGGTGGCCGGGTGGGCGGCGTCGCCGCGCATGGAGATCGTCAGGAACACACGTCCGAGTGTTCCGGGATCAGGGCCTGCCGACCACCGGTTTTCTCACCGCGCGCCCCGCTCGGGGATCGTCGGCAGGACTTTCTCGGCGATGTCGATCAGGGCGCTGTCGTCGGGGAGGGCTCCGGTCTGGCTCCACACCGTGAGGTCGTAGTAGCCGCCCCGGTCCGTGCCGTCGAGGGCCACGGTCAGCGTCCGGGCCAGGGGACCTTCCTCGACGGGTCCGCCGTTGCTTCCGCCGCTGCCGAGCCTGATCTCCAGCTTCATGGTGTGGTCCGAGGAGAAGACCGCCGGCCGGCCGAGCACCGTACGGGTCTTGACGTTCTGCTCGTTCCCGATCTTCTTCAGCTTCACGTACTGGGCGACCGACAGGTGGTTGTAGGTGGCCGACAGGTTCACGGTGTACGTGTCGAACCCGATCTCGGCCTCCGGCTCGGCGACCTTCCCATCGGTCAGGGCGGCGGTGTCGCTGCTGCCGGAAGCCGTGCTCGCGGTCTCCCCCGGCGTCCCGAGGAGCCGGGCGAGGTCGGGACGGTTGAGCGCCTTGCACAGCTGGTCACCGGTCACGGGCCGGGAGGCCTCCTTGTACGCCTGCGGCAGTTCGCTGTGCTCCGGGCCCGGACACGAGGCGGCCCGCTGCGTGCCGTCGTCGGACGGCAGCACGTACGGGCCCACCCACAGCACGGCCCCGATCGCCCCGAACACGGCCACGGCGGCGAGGGCCTGGCCCCACGCGTTGTGCTCCTTCTCCTGTGCGACCGGGACCTGGGCGTGAGCCTGGACCTGGGCGTGAGCCTGAGCCTGAGGCTGAGGCTGAGGCTGAGGCTGAGCCTGGGCTTGGGCCTGGGGGGCCGTCATGGCCGCCGTGCCGACCGCGGGCGCGCAGGCCGGGGTGTCCGGGTTCCGGCGTGCGCGCAGCGCCTGGACCATCGTGTGGACGCGTATGGCGGTGAACAGCAGGAACACCGCGCCGATGCCGGCCGGCGTCCAGTCGTGGTCGCGGACGGCGAGATACATGAGGCGTACGCCGAAAACGGAGCCGATCACGACGAACAAGGGCTCGCGGACCCAGAAGGGCAGCAGGCGCAGGAGGAAACCGAGCATCCGGCGATCTCACCAGGACCCGGATGATCACGCTGTGGCGGAGCCCACACTTCCGACACAGAACGTACACAGTTACGGCATAGTGATCAACCGTCAGCTGACCACTGACCACTGACTCGCGTGTCAACCGACCACTGACTGCAGGGGGAACCATGTCTCACGGCCATCACGCCCGCGTCGGCAGGAGAGCCGTCGTCGCGGCACTGGCGGGTACGGTCCTCGGTACCGGGGTCCTCGCGGCCGCTCCCGCCGAGGCCGCCACGGCACCGCAGGTACAGGCCCAGGGCGCGTTCGCGCTGAACCCGGCCACCGGAAAGACCCTGTTCGGCAAGGCGCCGGACGGACGGCTTCGGACCGGGTCCACGACGAAGATCATGACGGCGCTGGTGGTGCTGTCACAGCCGCACCTGGACCTCGACCGCAAGGTGAAGATCAAGAAGGAGTACACCGACTACGTCATCGACCCCGCCACGGGGAACCAGCGCTATTCCAGCGCGCGCCTGATCCTCGGCGACTCGATGAAGGTGCGCGACCTGCTGTACGGGCTGCTGCTGCCCTCGGGCTGCGACGCGGCCTACGCGCTCGCGGACACCTACGGCACGGGGGCGACGACGGCCCAGCGGACCACGTCGTTCATCGCCAGGATGAACGGCAAGGCGCGTGAACTGGGCCTGGCCAACACCCACTTCGACTCCTTCGACGGGGTGTCCAACGGCAACAACTACGCCTCGCCGCGCGACCTGGCGAAGCTGGCCGGGGTCGCGCTGAAGAACGCGACGTTCAAGAAGGTCGTCGGCATCAAGGTGTACAAGGACATGCAGTCCTACCGGCCGGGCGGCGGCACGCACACGATGGCCCCGTGGACGAACACCAACACGCTGCTCAACACCTACCGGGGCGCGATCGGCGTGAAGACCGGCTCCGGGCCGGAGGCACAGTTCTGCCTGGTGTTCGCGGCGACCCGGGGCGGCCGGACGATCGTGGGCACGGTCCTCGCCGACACCTCGGTGGACCAGCGTTTCCAGGACGCGGCGAAGATCCTCGACTACGGCTTCGCACAGAACGGCTGATCCGGGCACGGGACCGCCACCGTGCCACACGGCGGCGGCCCTCGCCCGCCGTACCGCTCGGCGGCGACGACCCGCGGAGGTCGGAACGACCAACAAGCCGAAGGGCCAGTACGTGGCGCTTACGCTCACGTTCAAGAACGCCGGCACAACGCCGGCCCACGTCGACACGTACGGAAACCTCAAGTGGGAGGACTCGTCGACAGCCGCGCAGGACGCGACCACGCTCGAAGGCGTCGGTGAGGGCGCGGACGTCGACACGGACTACAAGCCGGGCCAGGCCGTCACAGGAAAGCTGATCCTCGACGTCGGCCGGCGGGGTGGAGTCGTGAGCTCCACGTACACCGAAGACCCGAATGCCAATGCGGCGTTCAAGGTGAAGCCTCCGGCGTAAAGCGACTGCAGCCCCGTCGCAGGAACTCTCCTCCGCGGCGGGGCTGTGTCATGCGTGCAAAGAGCCTTTAAAAGCGCAAAATGGGATCATGCAGGGCTTCTGCATCACCAGCCCCTCAGGCGGGGAGGTACACAGATGCCACAGACAACACGTTCCAGGCCCTACTTCGAACTTCGCATCGGCGGCTTCCACGCCACCTCTGATCGGATCTCGGTGCGGTTCCTGGCGCTCGTGTCCAGCGCAGTGACCGGCGCTGCTGCGTTCCTATGGAGACGCTGATCTGTCGGGACGGGAGGACTCGAACCTCCGCCTCCCTGGTTCAGGCCCGGATGAAGCACCTAAACGAGAAACTCGAAGGCTTGCGCGTGCGCAGACCAGTCTGTTCACCACGGCAGCCATCATCGCATCACTCTCCGCTGCCGTCGGACTCGTGAAAAGGGACGGCGCACAGTCATCGCGTGCCTCCGCCATTGTAGGTGTGGTGCTGCTGCGTACGGTCGGCACCGGCCTGTGTACAACGCTCGTCTCTTTCCCCATCTCAACGTGGATTTCGGGGCTCGATGTAGTGGGACGCGCTATGCCGGGAGGATGAGGTATCCCGATGGCGGTGGGTTGACGGCCGAGGAACGGGCTCGGCGTGAGAGAGTCCGGCTCGCTGCCGCCGACCTGATCGAAGCTGGGGCCAGTGACTGGGAGGTGGCCCGGCGATTCAGGGTGACCCGGGTGTCAGCGAATCGCTGGCGGCGGGCGTTGGCTTCGGGCGGTCGGCAGGCCCTGGCTTCCAAGGTCCCTGGTGGCGCCCGCTGCAAGCTCGCCCCGGAACAACTCCGCGTCTTGCAGACAGTGTTGGATGCTGGCCCGGCCGCGTGCGGCTGGAGTGACCAGTGCCGGACGCCGGTGAGGATCGCCGAGATCGTGCGCCGCCGGTTCGGCGTGGAGTACACCCTGGCCGGGCTGGACTTGTTGCTGCACCGCATCGGCTGGAGTGTGCAGGTCCCATCCCGTAAGGCCACCGAGCGGGACGAGGCGAAGATCGCCGCCTGGAAGGACGAGCAGTGGCCCGTCATAAAAAGAGGGCGGCGGACTTGGGCGCCTGGGTCTGCTTCGAGGGCGAAGCCGGCCAGGGCCTGAGGCCGCCCAAGGGCCGCACCTGGGGCCGCCGGGGTCACACCCCGGTGGTGCGGGTCACCGCCGCGGGCACCAAACGCGTCTCGTTGGCGGCGCTGATCTGCACCAAAGACGGTCATCGGCCTCGGCTGATCTACCGCATCCACCTCGACCGTGGTCCCGCCAGGGGCCGCCGCAAGGGCTTCACCGAGACCGACTACGCCCGCCTGCTGGATGCCGCGCACCAGCAGCTCGGCGGCCCCCTCGTTTTGGTGTGGGACAACTTGAACACGCACGTCAGCCGCAACATGCACGAGCTGATCGATGCCCGATTAGGCTGACCGTCTACCAACTGCCGCCGTACGCTCCCGAACTCAACCCCGTCGAGGGCGTGGCGCCACACCTGAAGAGGTCGCCGCGGCCAACTTCACCAAACACAGCCTCGACCAGCTCACCGCGTTGGTGAAGAGGCGGCTGAAACGGATGCAGTACCGACCCCGCCTCATCGAGGGACTCATCGCCAAAACCGCGCTCGATTTCCAACCTCCGTAACGGGTAAAGATCTCCTAGAAGTAGGAATCCACCAGGTCGCGGTCCACCGTGATGGTGTCACGATCCAGTGGGGGCAGCCCCAGGTGGTCACAGATCAGCTGGGTCAGCTGCTCCTCGTAGGTCTCGTTCTCGTGGTCCAGTCCGGCCGCCGTGATGAGGGAGGCCATCTTGTTGGGCCAGTAGTCTCCGACGTAGTCGGGGCCTTCGTAGTCGATGCAGGACGACATCTGGCCGTCCTTGTAGTGGTACGCCTTGGGCCGGTGGGCCTGGGCAATGGACGGGTTGGGAACGAACACCATCAGTTCAGCGCCCTGGGGGCACAGCTCGCGGTAGTCGATCTCGTCGAAGTCGCCGCGAGATGGGTTGAACATGTGGTGAACGATCACGCCCCAGTCACCGGGTGCCGTGCCGTTGCCGTAGGCGAACGGCGGCCGGTCGTGCGCGGACAGGCCATCGGCCATGGCGGCCAGGCCGGTCCCCTTGAAGTAGACCAGGACGCTTTCGTCGTCCCCACCCCAGTCTTCTTCCAGCCACGCTATGACGCCGCAGTTGATCCAACTTGTCATGCCCAGCAACGTAACCGGCGCCACTGACATACCAACATACAGAGCTGCCACTCGACGCCAGGGCCAACGGCCTCCCCCGCGCGCCGACGGGGCAGAACGCCGCGCTCTCCGACTCACGCGCCCACTCGCTGAAGCCCTCAGCGCCATTCAAATGCCGTAACCTGCACCGCTAAAGATCTCTAGAGACAAATCGCAAGCAGCTGGCCGTGCGTGCATGGCTCTACCGGGGCGGGGCAGTGCTGCTACTTCCGAAGACTGTGTTCACTCGCTGTAGGCTACCTGGCGGTCGTTTAGACCGATGAGGGAGCGCAGGAGCGGCGTCGGCTGTCGAGGAAGGAGAGCGGGCCGCACGCTACTCGCTACGGCGCTCACGCCCCCCTTCTACGACTGTTATCGGGCGCATGTGACGCGGGTGTGAGCTTGAGGCTCTCATCCTCTGGCCGGAATGGCGACAGACCGACAAACCAAGAGGCTGTCTCACGTGGCAAGTTTCGCGAGTTCTTCAGTAGCTCGGGGCGGGGGCCATGGCCGGGTTTCAGCACTGCTGGTCGTTGCGGTCCACGTACGGGATCTTGAGGCCACGAGTAGCCCATGGCAGGCTCATGCCGCATGATCGATGAATTCGCGAAGGGCACCCTGCACGGGCGACTGCGGCGGGACCGCAAGGCGCTGCTCTGGAAGCTCGACGGCCTGTCCGAATACGACGCCCGCCGACCTTTGACAGTGACCGGGACCAACCTCCTCGGCCTGGTCAAACACGTGGCCAGCGTCGAGGCCAGGTACTTGGGCGAGGTCTTCGACCGGCCGTCCCCAGAACCGCTGCCCCGGTGGCAGGACCACGACGGAAGCGATCTGTGGGCGGCTGAGGACGAGGCGCGCGATCAGATCATCGAGTCCTACCGGCGCACGTGGAAACACTCAGACGCGACGATCGACGAGCTTGCCCTCGATGCCCCGGGCCACGTGCCGTGGTGGCCGGAGCCTTATTCCAACACGAACCTGTTCGCCATCCTGGTCCACGTCCTCGGCGAGACCAACCGGCATGCCGGGCACGCCGACATCCTGCGCGAAGGCGTGGACGGCCGAACCGGGATGCGCCCCGAACACGAGATGCAGATCGATGAGGACGCCCGCACCGCCTACTGCGCGAAGGTCGAGCAGGCCGCCAGATCGGCCGCATCAGTCGAGGCATAGAAGGCTGTTCCCTGTGACTTGATGCTTGATGTTCGAGCGGCATGATGCCGGCCGTGAGTGCTGATCTGTCGAAGCGTCTGGTTCCTGATGAGCTCTGGAGGCTGGTCGCCCCGTTACTGCCGTCGTTCGCGGCTCGACCGCAAGGCGCCGGGACCGCTCCGCGCGACCAGCGGGCCGTGTTCACCGCAGTGGTCTACGTGCTGACCAGCGGCTGTGCCTGGCGGCATCGGGCGGTGCTGGACGAACTCGGGGTCCGGGGCGAAGTGGACTGGACCTCGGCGATCGTCGACGCGGCCTCGGTTCGCGCCAAAAGGTGCCCCTATGGTTTTCGTCAAGCGGTGGCCGGAGTGGGTGGCTGGTAGAAGGTTCCGTCTCGGAGCATGGCGAAGAGGACGTCGATGCGGCGTTGGGCCAGGCAGACGATGGCTGCGACGTGGTGTTTCCCCTCGTGTCGTTTCCTGTCGTAGTAGGCACGTGAGGCCGGCTGGGACAGTGAGGCGAACGCGGCGAGGTAGAAGGCCCGCTTGAGTTGTCTATTGCCTCGTCGGGAGGGCTGTTCGCCGCGGATGGAGGAGCCGGATCTGCGCGTTGCGGGTGCAAGGCCGGCGTAGGCGGCCAGGTGCCCTGCGGTGGCGAAGCCGCTGCCGTCACCGACGTCGATGAGGATCCGGGCTGCGGTCCTGACCCCAATGCCGGGCATCGAGGTCAGGACCTGCGAAAGAGGGTGTGCTTCCAGCAGTTCCTCGATCCTTGCGGCAAGGACTTTGCGCTGGTCAAGTACCGCGGAGAGCGAGGCAGCCAGACTTGGGACGATCAGCGCGGAGGCCTCCGTGCCCGGAACGACGACAGTCTGTTCGTCGAGTGCGTCGAAGATGTCCGCAACGAGCCGTTCTGCCATGCGTGGCGCCATGGGCCGCAGCAGGGTCACCAGCCGTCTCCTGTCGGATGGTGCGGGCGGCATCGGCGGTGATCGCCGCATCGCGGGCATCGGTCTTCGATTCGCCCGGGTAGAGGTCGGCGATTCGCCGCATCGTCAGCCCTGGCAGATAGGCAACCCGGCAGCCCGTATCGCGGGCCACTGCCAGTGGGAGAGCACCCATCGAGGCCGGCTGGTCCACCACGACCAGCACGTTGCCGTGCTTGGCCTGCAGCTTCTCGAACAGTTCACGCAGCCGCGATTCACGCGGCGGCGCAGGTTGCACACGTAACTCTGGTCGGTGTTCGAGACTGTCATCCCGGAGTCACACAGACCGCACCGCAGGACGCCCCAGGAACCAAGGAAGGTCAGCGTGCCCGCCCGGTCCATGGTGCGCTCGCGCTAGCGGCCGTCGAGGATCGCTTGAAGGTCGTACCACCGCTTCGGCTCGATGAACCCCTGATGCGGCCTCACCGGTTGCCCGTTCTCGTCGCGGAGAATCTCCCGCCGCTTCGTCTTCGGGTTGACGGGGCCGATGGCGAAACCTGCAAGCCGCGGGTCGCGGAGGATGCGACGCACGACGGTCGCCGACCACTCGTAGTCCGCCTCGTCCGACGGGCCGTTCTTACGGCGCTTGAGCGCCGCCTCGCGACGAGCCCTTGCGGCGTCCTCGTCGAGGCTGCCGAGTGGCGTTTTGACCTTTGCGTCAGTCAGGGCCGACGCGATGGCGTTTTCCTTAGCGCCGTTCTCCGCCTCTTCGATCATGTACATCACGTTGTCGGCCGGCGTCGAGTCAGGACCGATTTCCGCGTCGCTCATAGGCCCGGGGCTGAGCATCCGGATCGTCACGTCGTCGACTTGGACCGGCTCCGCCCTGAAGCCGTAGGGGACGGGGCCGGAGGAGTGTGACCCCTTTGCCTTGAGTTCTGCGAAGGCATCACGGATGAACTTGGACTTGTTCTTCGATTCCTGATGCGCCAGACCCGCGATAAGGGCGAAGAATTCGACCTCGAAGGGATTGTCATCGGACGTGTTGATGAACGGCTCTTGAGTGGAGACGATTGCGACGCCGTACTTCGGCCGACTTCGCCACGGAGAGCAAGGTGTAGTAGGTGGCCCCCTGCTGGGGCTCGGTGAAGATTCGAAGGTGCATACATCCATCCTGCACGCCGCACACCACGTCAACCTCGTCGGTACCGCCGGGCACGGCCGTCCCCGGTCGGGTGAAAATCATCCCGCCGGGCGCGTCGGCGCGAGGCGGGCCGGTGACCGGCCCCGCTGGTGATCGTTGGGTGGTCGGCGCCGGACCGTCCGGCGCCGGTGCCGAGGAGGCCGACATGTCCGAAGAACCTGGCTCCGCGGTGGGCTCCACCGGTCGGCCGAAGGGGTTGCTGGAGCAGATGGAAGAGTTGATGGCGGCGTTGAACGCGGATCTGTCGGAGCTGGCGGATCTGCAGGCCTGCCGGGGCGCGGCCGAGGAAGCGGACCTGGGCCGGGGCCGGCCTGCCCGCTGAAGCCGGCCTGGGCCGGGGCCGGCCCGCGCGCTCCCCTCAAACGCCGGACGGGCTGCTCTGGTTGCCGTTCGGGCTGGGCTGGTCGCTGTTCGGGCCGTCGTCCTCCCGTAGTGCCTCCTCCCGTAACGTCTCCTCCCGCACCGCCAGCTTGCGCAGCATCTCCAGGACGCGGTCGCGGGACTCGTCGGCCGCGTCGATGGCCTCCATGCACTGCCAGTACGTCGTCTCGTCGTCGGCCGAGCTGGCCAGGCCGACCAGCGCCATGCCGACCTCGCCGAGCAGCCCCCCGAGGCAGACGAGGGTCTCGCGGGCGTCGGCCAGCTCGGTGAGCTGGGCGGCGCGCAGGTCGCCCAGGTCGAGCTCGGGCGGGTCCAGGACGCCGCAGCCCCGGCCCGCCAGTTCGGTCAGGCCGAGCGCCTCGCCGCGCAGCTCGGGCGGGCCGGAGACCGCGAGCCGGCTGCCGATCGCCTGGGCCAGGGCCTGTGCCTGCCACACCTCCGCCATGATCTCGGCCGCGTCGGCGCCGCACGCCAGCGCACGCCTGCTCGTGAGGATGAGCCGTATGGCGTCCATGCGTCGCCCCCGTCCTTCCGCGTGCTTCCTCGCACGCCCTCTCGAACTCCCTTGTCCACTACCCAGAGTGAAGGCCCTCTGGGTGAAAAGCCAGAGGTAGGCGGAAATCTGTGGACAACAATTCGGATTCGACAGGTGGTTCAACTCCGGAGAGTGATAGCGGAGTTCAGTCCTCCGGCGGGTGAGGGCGCTCGGGCGCGTTCTGCGCCCCCGGTGCCGGGAAGCGGCGTTCGTTGCGGTCGATCTTGGCGGCCAGGGCGGCGAGCGGATCGACGCCGAGGACGTCGCAGAACTGCAGCAGATACGCGAGGACGTCGGCGACCTCGTCGGTGACCCGGTGCGCGGTGTCCGGGTCGTCCATCACCCGTGCGGACTCCTCCGGCGTCAACCACTGGAAGATCTCGACCAGTTCGGATGCCTCCACGCTGAGCGCGGCGACGAGGTTCTTGGGTGTGTGGTAGGGCTGCCAGTGCCGCGCGGCCGCGAACGCGGCGAGCCTGCGCTGGAGCCGGGCCAGGTCGAGAGGTTCCGTCACGCGTCCAGGTGTACCACCGTGACGCCCTCGGTCCCGGCGGCCCAGGAGGCGTCGCTGACCGCGCCCACGCAGCGGATGTGTCCGCGCTCGCCCATCCGGACGGCCGTCCGCAGCAGTTCCCGGCGCTGGGCGGGATCGAGGCCGCGGTCGAAGCCGTCGGCGAGGACGGTGAGGGTGCGCAGGGCGTCCGGCACCTCGCCCGGGGTGTCCACGTCCAGCACGCCGGGACCGGTCAGCAGCACCAACGCCAGTGCGAGATAGCGCAGTTCGCCGTCGCCGAGCCGGGCCAGTTCGGTGCGCAGGCCGTCACCGCGGTCGAGCAGCGCCCGTACCGTGCCGTCCGGCAGCGGCTCCGCGACGAGATCGGTCACCGGGCCCGCGCAGCCCGCGCGCAGGGCGTCGACCAGCAGTCCGTGCCGGCGGCCGCACTCCGCGCGGGTGCGCCACAGCACGTCGGCCAGGTTGTCGCAGCCGGACAGCAGCCGGCCGGAGCCGGTGGGCACGGGGGTGCGCATGCACTCGGGGCGGGGGTCGCAGGGGAAGACCGAGCGCAGGGCGACCACCATCTGCTCGGCCGCGGCGAGCACATGGCGCTGCCCGTCGGTCTTGCCCGCCACACGCAGCGGCAGCAGGGCGGTGCCGAGGCGGTCGTCGGGGAGCGGGGCGCGGGTCACCGGGGCGGAGCCCGCGGTGTGCCAGGCGGCCTGCACGGTACGGCGCCCGGGGTCGCGCAGCGCGGTCTCCAGCAGGACGAGCCCGCCCGCGGTCAGCCGCTCCCCCACGATCCTGAGGTCCGGTTCGGCCTGTACGGCGACGTCGAGCCGGACCGGTCCCTCGGCGCCATCGGCCGTACAGCCGATCCGGAAGCCGCGGCGCCCTCCGGCGTCGGGGCGGGCCCGCTGCGGCACACAGGCCACCGGGTCCGGGAACACCTCGAAGAGCGAGGCTCCGCCACCGAGCCGGGCCAGCGCCTCGTACGCCGTGAGCGCGGTCGTCTTCCCCGCTCCGCTCCGCCCGGCGAACAAGGTGACGGCCCCCAGCGGGAACCCGGCCCGCCGGTGCCCGGCGAAGGCCGACAGCCGCAACTCGGTGATCCGGGCCCGCACGTCGGGGCCCCGCCGGGACTGCGCCGGAACGATCCCGGCGGACACGTCGGCGGTGGGCGGCTCAGCAGACACGGAAGGCACGGCCATGCCCGGACCGTAGGGCTCCCCCTCCCTGCCGAACCGTTTCCTGCCGCGACCTTCCTACGATCGGGCGGTACGACAGCCCCGCACGCGACGAGAGGACACCCGGACGAGTGACAACGGCCACCTGACACCCGGCCTCGCCCTTCCCTGCGCGGCCTCCGTGGCATCGGCCCGCTTCTCCGGCGGAGGGCTGCCGCCGGGGACGGACAGCTGGGGTCGCCGTGGGTCGAGCGGTGCCGGGGACGGAGGGCGGCCCGGACGGGGTGGCGTCGGACATGCCCCGCTGCTGCCCACCGACATGCACGGGCCGCCTCCGCGTCATCCGGCGACCGCACGTCACCATCGCAGCCGGACAGCCGGGGCGCGCGGGGCGGCGCGGGTGCCGATGGCGGCCGTCGGGCCCGGGCGGGCTCCGCCAGCCGTCTCAAGGCTGCCTGATCGCGTCCACCGGGCAGACGCGGGCCGCCGCCCGAACCTCGGGGCGCCCGCACCGTCCTGGAGTCCGAGCAGCGGGGCGCCGCAGCCGGCGCCGCCCGGGCGAGGACACCCACCACGGCCGACCCATCGCCGTGCGGCAGGGCTCACACCCCCGCAGTCCACGCACCCGGCCCCCCGAAGCACCGCGCCAGGCCACCGGGCACACCGCCGAGCCACCCGACCAGAAAGCCCACGCCCCACAGGTCGTCCCGCAGACCGCGGCCTCAGCCACCTCGAGCAACCACGCTCGACCGCCGGAGGCAACCACTGAGCCATCCAGCCAGGAAAACCCACTACCCGGGCCCACGCCGCAGACCCGACCAGCCGCCCCAGGCCCCCGCCGGATCGCCGCAGGCAACCACCAAGCCACCCAGCCGGGAAAACCCACCACCCAGGCCACGCCGCAGACCCGACCGGCCGCCCCGAGCCCACCCCGCAGGCCACGCCGCAGACCCGACCGGCCGGCCCCAGGCCCACCCCGCAGGCCACGCCGCAGACCCGACCGGCCGCCCCAGGCCCACCCCGCAGGCCGCGACCTCAGCTGCTCCGAGCGCCCCGCGGGCCGCCGGAGGCAGGCGCTCGGCTGCCGGAGTCAGCCGGCCGGCCCCCGGGGTCGGCGGTCAGCCTCCCGACACCCCCACGCCCTCCATCAGCCCGCTGACCTCGGTGCCGGGTGGGGTGAGGAGGAACACGTTGCGGTCGACGCGGTGCATCCCGCTGCCCAGGCCGAAGACGACGCCGGTGCTGAAGTCGAGGACACGCTTGGCGACCTCGGTCTCCGCGCCGGTGAGGTCGAGGAGGACCGGCGCGCCGGCCATCAGGGTCTCGGCGACTTCCCGGGCGTCGGCGAAGACGTTGACGCGCAGGACCACGAACCGGCGCCGCGTCTCGGTCTCGGCGTCCGGCAGCGAGCGGTGGTTCACCGCGGACGGCCAGGCGTCCCGGCCCCGCAGCGGCACGACCTGGGCGAGCCCCTCCCACTGTTCATCGGTGACGTCGTAACGGCTCACCGGCTCCCCCCGACCTGACTCGCACTCGATGCCTGCACCAGCCAATTCTTACGCCAAGTCACCCGTTCGGCCCAACAACGACACACTGCGCGACCGGTCCGGCCCCGCCGCACCCGGAGCGACCTGGGGCCACCTGTACGAATACGCCCGCTTCTTACCTCCCTCATACCGTTCTCTTCACCCCCGGCCACATGTCGCTCATTCGCCCCCGATAGCGTCCGGTCCCGTGCACTTGGCAGAAACACAGCAGGTGACAGCCGGCCGGCGGACGCAGTCGGCGGTGTCCGCCGTACCGGTCGCCCGCGCGGAGCTCCATGAGCCGCCCGCGCAGTGGCACCGCGTGCTGACGTTGCTCGCCGACGTCAGCCTGTTCATCGGCACGCGCTCGGTGTGGACGCAGGCGGCCACGCACAAGCTGGTCCTCGCCGGGGTCATCTCGGTCTGCTACGCCTCGATCCTGGTGACCGGCGTGCTCACGCTGACGGTCCGCCGGGCGCGTTCGCTGGCCCGGCTCGACGCCGTGGTGCTGGTGACCGCGATCGCGCTCACCCTGTGCGCCTGGGCCCTGAACCACGCGGGCGGCGACGAGGCGGTCCTGACCACCCAGGCGGCGAAGCAGATCGTCGGCGGCCACCAGGTCTACGACCAGCCGTGGCCGTGGCTGTTCCACATCAAGGGCGTCGCCCTGACGGCGACGACGACCGGCGGTTACGACTTCACCTACGGCTATCCCCCGCTGACACCGCTGCTCACCGCACCCTTCCTGTGGCTCGGCCACGCCGGGGCACCGGCCACGCTCGCGGTGACGGTCGTACTGATCGCGGGCACCGTGATGCTGTGGCGGCTGCTGCCGACGCCCTGGCGGTCGGCGGCCACGATGGTCTGCCTGGGCTTCAGCTTCCTGCCGATGTACGCCCGTCAGGGCTACCCGGCGATCGTCGGCCTGGTCCTGCTGGTGCCGGTGGTCGTGCGCTGGCCGCGGCTCGGCGCCGGGGGCCGGCTGGGCGCGTCCGGGATCGCGCGGGCCGCGTGCATCGGGGCCGCGTGCGCGGCACAGCAGCTTCCCTGGTTCGTCACCCCGTTCCTGCTGGCGGGGATCTACGCCGTGCGCCGCGGTGAGCTCGGGGGGCGACAGGCCGCGCGGGTGGTGCTGCGGATCGCCGGGGTCGCGGTCCTTACCTGGCTGTTGATCAACGCTTACTTCGCCGTGAGCGAGCCGGGTCCGTGGCTCGAGGGCATCGCGCTGCCGCTGACCCAGGGCGCGGTGCTGCACGGCCAGGGCCTGGTCGACGTCTCCCTGTACTTCACCCACGGCAGCGACCGGCTCGACTGGTACGGCCACGCGAGCATGCTGCTCGCCGCGGCCCTGCTGGCGCTGTTCGTGCTGTTCGTACGGCGGCTGGGCCCGGCCGCGACCGTGCTGCCCTGGTGCGCCTTCTACCTGGCGACCCGGTCCCAGGACGGCTACTACCTGATGTACACCCCGCTGTGGCTGGCGGCGGCGGTCACCGTGCCCCTGTCGGAGTTCAGGAAGGCGTGGCAGCCGCGGCCCCGGTGGCTGACCGGTCCGCGCCGCCGTACGGCCCTGGCCGCCGCGGTCGTCCTGCTGGTCACGCCCGCGCTGGTGAGCGCGACCCTCGCGGTGACGGGCAGGCCGCCGCTGCGGATGGACATCACGGCGGTCCGGCACTCCTCGGCGCACACGGTGACCACGATGACGGTGCGGGTGGCCAACACCGGCGACGACGCGCTGACCCCGCACTACATGCTCACCACGGGCCAGGGCATGAACCGGTACTGGTCCCTGGCGCACGGCCCGGCCACGATCCCCGCGCACACCACGGCGACCGTCGAGCTGCGCGCGCCCAAGAACGGTTTCCCGGTGCCCACGGCGAAGTACACGCACCTGCGGCTGCGTGCCTTCACGGCGACCCCGCAGACGCTCTCCACCAAGGACGTGAGCCGGGCCGAGCTGGGCGTCGAGGACGGAAGCGGGAAGAAGTGAAGCGGGAAGGGCGGGAGGCCGAAGGGCTGAGCCGCCCGCTCACGCCCGCGTCCGCGTGAAGCGGAGCTTCGCCGTCACCGTGGTGAGCCCGCGCATCATGCCCAGCTGGTTCCAGCCCATGCCGAACTGCTCCCGGTCCACGGTGAACTCGGCGTCCAGGGTGACCGCCTCGCCGCTCGCCTCGGTCAGGCGCGCGCTGAAGGTCACGGGCCTGCTGATGCCCCGCACGGTCAGCTGACCGGTGACCCGGACGCCGTCGCCGTCGAGACGGTCGGCGCCGCGGACGGCGAAGGTGATCTCGGGGTGCTGGTCGGCGTCGAAGAAGTCGGCCGAGCGCAGGTGGGTGTCCCGCTTGGCGTGCCCGGTGTCCAGGGAGGCCGCCTCCAGGGTCACCGTGCCGGTGGCCGAGCCGTCGGCGTGCACCTCGCCGGCGCCGGTGACGGCGCCGAACGTGCCCTTCACGGTGACGAGCCCCCACATGGTCCTGTGCCGCAGTCCCACGGTGGACGCGGCCGCATCGAGCTGCCAGGTGCCTGTCTGCACGGCGACGGTCATGGTCGTACTCCTGAAGTCAGCTGGTTCAAATTTGGATGACTGCCGCCACGCTAGCGCGTCATCCAATTTTGAACAACCAGCTCGTCCAAAATTGGATAACAGATAGAATCGGCCCATGTCCGCCTCCGACGCGCACCCCGCCGAACAGTTCACCTGCCCCGCCGCGGGAAGCGGACTGCTGCCCGACGAACTGCGCGCGTGGATGATCCTGCTGGCCGCGACGGGCGCCGTGGAGCAGCGGATGCGGTCGGTGGTCAAGGAGAACCTCGACGTCTCCCACGACGAGTTCCTGATCCTGTGCCTGCTGGCGGAGCAGCCCCGCACCGCACTGCGCATGACCCAGGTCGCCGATCTCCTCGGCCGCCCCAAGACCCGGCTCACCTACCAGATCGCCTGCCTCCAGCACGCCGGCCTGGTCGCCCGCACGTCCGTGTGCGGCGACAAGCGCGGGGTCCAGGTCGCCCTCACGGACAAGGCGCGCGCGCTGCTGAGCGAGACCGCCACCCTGCTCGCCGCGACCGTGCGCGAGGCCCTCGCCGACTCCATGGGCCCCGACCAGCGCGCCGCCATGTGCGCCCTGGTCCCCGATCTGCCGGACCCCCGCGACGAGCCCTCCGGCGGCTGAGCGACGCGGGTCACAAGCACAAGGGGAGAAACCTCACAGCCCACGATTTACTCTCACTTGAGCGTGCTGCCCTAGCATCCGAGCCATGACGGTCCTGCCTGACGACGGGCTCTCACTGGCCGCCGAGTTCCCTGACGCGACGCACGAGCAGTGGCAACGCCTGGTCGAAGGCGTGCTGCGCAAGTCGGGCAAGGAAGTCTCGGGCGAGGCAGCTGAGGACGCCCTGTCCACGACGCTGGAGGACGGGCTGCGCACCCGGCCCCTGTACACCGCGCGCGACGCCGCGCCCGACCCCGGCCTGCCCGGCTTCGCGCCGTACGTGCGCGGCAGCCGGCCCGAGGGCAACACCGCCGGCGGCTGGGACGTACGGCAGCGGCACTCCGCCCTCACCGAAGGCGCCGTCCTGGCCGACCTGGAGAACGGCGGCACCTCGCTGTGGCTCGTGCTGGGCGAGGGCGGCATTCCGCTCGACGGGCTGGCTCGGGCGCTGGAGGGGGTCTACCTGGACCTGGCGCCGGTCGTCCTGGACGCCGGCCGGGACACCGAGCGGGCCGCCGAGGCGCTGCTGCGGCTGTGCGCGGACAACGGCGTCGACGCCAAGGCCGTACGCGGCGATCTGGGCGGCGACCCGCTCGGGTACGAGGCCCGCACCGGCACCCCGCTGGACTTCGCGCCGTACGCCGCCCTGGCCGCCCGCTGCGCCGAGCAGTACCCCGGACTGCGCGCCCTCACCGTGGACGCGCTGCCGTACCACGAGGCGGGCGGCTCGGCCGCGCAGGAGCTGGGCGCCTCGCTCGCCACCGGTGTGGCGTACCTGCGGGAGCTCACCGAGGCGGGGCTGAGCGTCGAACAGGCCGCCGGGCAGCTGGAGTTCCGCTACGCGGCCACCGCTGACCAGTTCCTCACCATCGCCAAGCTGCGCGCCGCGCGCCGGCTGTGGGCCCGGGTCGCCGAGGTCTGCGGGGCCCCGGGCGCGCAGGTGCAGCACGTGGTCACCTCACCGGTGATGATGACCCGCCGCGACCCGTGGGTGAACATGCTCCGCACGACGGTCGCGACCCTCGCCGCCGGGGTCGGCGGCGCCGACTCCGTGACCGTCCTGCCGTTCGACCACGCGCTCGGCCTGCCCGACACCTTCGCCCGCCGGATCGCCCGCAACACCTCCACGATCCTCATCGAGGAGTCCCACCTGGCCCGGGTCATCGACCCGGCGGGCGGCTCCTGGTACGTCGAGCAGCTGACCGACCAACTCGCCCAGGCCGCCTGGGAGTTCTTCCGTACCATCGAGCGCGACGGCGGCCAGGCGGCCGTGCTGCGCTCCGGCCGGCTGCGCACCGACCTCGCGACGACCTGGGCGGAGCGCTCCAAGAAGCTCGCCAAGCGGCGCGAACCCATCACCGGCGTCAGCGAGTTCCCGCTGCTCGCCGAGAAACCCGTGGAGCGCGAGCCCGCGCCCGAGCCGCCGTCCGGCGGTCTGCCGCGGGTGCGCCGCGACGAGGCGTACGAGGAGCTGCGCGCCCGTTCCGACGCCCACCTGGCCGCGACCGGCGCCCGTCCGCGCGTCTACCTCGCGACGCTGGGTTCGGCCGCCGCGTACACCGCGCGCGCCACCTTCGCCGCCAACCTCTTCCAGGCGGGCGGCATCGAGCCGGTCACCGAGGGCACCTTCGAGGACAGCGGCGCCACCGAGGCCGTGCTGTGCTCCAGCGACGCCCTGTACGCCGAACAGGCCGAGCAGGCCGCCGAGTCGCTCAGGGCGTCCGGGGCCCGGCACGTGTTCCTGGCGGGCCGGGGCGAGTACGCCGGCATCGACAGTTACGTCTTCGCGGGCTGCGACGCCATCGACGTCCTGTCCGCGACCCTCGACCGCATGGGAGTGTCCTGATGGGAATCCCCGACTTCTCCGGCATCGAGCTGGGGACGCCGGTCGCCGACGGCGGTGCCGATCAGTGGCGTGCGGCCGTCGCGCGGGCGACCGGGACCGAAGAGCCGCTGTGGGAGACCCCGGAGGGCATCGGGGTCAAGCCGCTGTACACCGGCCGCGACCTGGAGGGCCTGGACTTCCTGGGCACCTACCCGGGCATCGCGCCGTACCTGCGCGGCCCCTACCCGACGATGTACGTCAACCAGCCCTGGACGATCCGCCAGTACGCGGGCTTCTCCACCGCCGAGGAGTCCAACGCCTTCTACCGGCGCAACCTGGCGGCCGGCCAGAAGGGCCTGTCGGTCGCCTTCGACCTGCCCACGCACCGGGGCTACGACAGCGACCACCCGCGGGTGACCGGTGACGTCGGCATGGCGGGCGTGGCCATCGACTCCATCTACGACATGCGGCAGCTCTTCGACGGCATCCCGCTGGACCGGATGTCCGTGTCGATGACGATGAACGGCGCCGTGCTGCCGGTGCTCGCGCTGTACATCGTGGCGGCGGAGGAACAGGGCGTAGCGCCCGAGAAGCTGGCCGGAACCATTCAGAACGACATTCTGAAGGAGTTCATGGTCCGCAACACCTACATCTATCCGCCGAAGCCGTCGATGCGGATCATCTCCGACATCTTCGCGTACACCTCGCAGCGGATGCCGCGCTACAACTCCATCTCCATCTCCGGCTACCACATCCAGGAAGCCGGCGCGACGGCCGACCTGGAGCTGGCGTACACGCTCGCGGACGGCGTGGAGTACCTGCGCGCGGGCCGCGAGGCGGGCCTGGACGTGGACGCGTTCGCCCCCCGGCTGTCCTTCTTCTGGGCGATCGGCATGAACTTCTTCATGGAGGTCGCCAAGCTGCGGGCGGCCAGGCTGCTGTGGGCCAAGCTGGTCGGCCAGTTCGAGCCGAAGAACGCCAAGTCCCTCTCCCTGCGCACCCATTCGCAGACCTCGGGCTGGTCGCTGACCGCGCAGGACGTGTTCAACAACGTCACGCGTACGGCCGTGGAGGCGATGGCGGCGACCCAGGGCCACACCCAGTCGCTGCACACCAACGCCCTCGACGAGGCGCTGGCCCTGCCCACCGACTTCTCGGCGCGCATCGCCCGCAACACCCAGCTGCTCATCCAGCAGGAGTCGGGCACCACCCGGGTCATCGACCCGTGGGGCGGCAGCGCGTACGTGGAGCGGCTGACCTACGACCTCGCGCGCAAGGCCTGGGCGCACATCCAGGAGGTCGAGCAGGCGGGCGGCATGGCGCAGGCCATCGACGCCGGCATCCCGAAGCTGCGCGTGGAGGAGGCCGCGGCGCGGACGCAGGCGCGGATCGACTCGGGCCGCCAGCCGGTGATCGGCGTGAACAAGTACCGCGTGGAGAACGACGAGGCGATCGAGGTCCTCAAGGTCGACAACTCCGCCGTACGCGCCCAGCAGATCGAGAAGCTGCGGCGGCTGCGCGCGGAGCGGGACGAGCAGGCCTGCCAGGACGCCCTGGACGCGCTCACCCGGGCCGCCGACGGCAAGGAGAACCTGCTGGAGCTTGCCGTCCACGCGGCCCGCGCCAAGGCGACGGTCGGTGAGATCTCCGACGCCCTGGAGAAGGTGTACGGCCGGCACGCCGGCCAGATCCGTACGATCTCCGGTGTGTACCGCAACGAGACCGGACAGTCCCCGTCCGTGGACCGCACCCGTGCCCTGGTGGACGCCTTCGAGGAGGCCGAGGGCCGCCGCCCGCGCATCCTGGTCGCCAAGATGGGCCAGGACGGCCACGACCGCGGCCAGAAGGTGGTCGCGACCGCGTTCGCCGACCTCGGCTTCGACGTCGACGTCGGCCCGCTGTTCCAGACCCCGGAGGAGGTCGCCCGGCAGGCGGTCGAGGCGGACGTGCACGTGGTCGGCGTGAACTCGCTGGCCGCCGGCCACCTCACCCTGGTCCCGGCGCTGCGCGAGAAGCTCGCCGAGGAGGGCCGCGAGGACATCATGATCGTGGTCGGCGGGGTGATCCCGCCGCAGGACGTGCCGACGCTGCGCGAGATGGGCGCGGCGGAGGTGTTCCTGCCCGGTACGGTGATCCCGGACGCGGCGTACGACCTGGTCAAGCGGCTCTCGGCCGACCTCGGCCACGAGCTTCCGGCCGGCCTCGGCCACGAGCTGTAGCGGGGGCTTACGGGGTGGCATCGATCGATCTCGACGCATATGTGAAGGGCGTGCTGGACGGGAAGCGAGCGATCGTGGCCCGCGCGATCACGCTCGTGGAATCCACTCGCCCTGCGCACCGGTCACCGGCGCAGGAGTTGCTGACCCAGCTGCTCCCGCACAGCGGCCGGGCGCGGCGGATCGGCATCAGCGGGGTGCCGGGCGTGGGCAAGTCGACGTTCATCGACGCGTTCGGCACGCTGCTGACCTCGCTGGGCCACCGGGTCGCGGTCCTCGCCGTCGACCCCTCCTCCACCCGCACCGGCGGCTCCATCCTGGGCGACAAGACGAGGATGGAGCGCCTGTCCGTCGACCCGAACGCCTTCGTCCGCCCCTCCCCCAGCGCGGGCACGCTGGGCGGGGTCGCGAAGGCCACCCGGGAGTCGATGGTGGTGATGGAGGCGGCGGGCTACGACGTGATCCTCGTGGAGACCGTCGGCGTCGGCCAGTCGGAGACGACGGTGGCCGAGATGGTCGACTCCTTCCTCCTGCTGACCCTGGCCCGCACCGGCGACCAGCTGCAGGGCATCAAGAAGGGCGTCCTGGAGCTGGCCGACGTGATCGCCGTCAACAAGGCGGACGGACCGCACGAGCGGGACGCGAAGGCCGCCGCCCGTGAACTGGCGGGCGCCCTGCGCCTGATGCACGGCAAGGACGCCTTCTGGACCCCGCCGGTGCTGAGTTGCAGCGCCCGGGAGTCGAGCGGTCTGGACACGGTGTGGGAACGGCTGGAACAGCACAGGACGTTGCTGGACTCCACCGGCCGGCTGACCGCCAAGCGCCGCGACCAGCAGGTCCGCTGGACCTGGGCGATGGTCCACGACGAGCTGCTGGACCGCCTGCGGCGGGCCCCGGCGGTACGCGAGGCCGCCCCGGACCTCGAACGCCAGGTCAGGGAGGGGAGGTTGACGGCGACACTGGCGGCGGAACGCATTCTGGAGGCGTTCGGGGAGCGTACGGCACCACCGGTCTCGGACGGCTAGTCCATCTCCAGCCTGAGGTCGGTCCCCGCGGGAACGATCTTGACGTACAGACCCGTGAGCTTTCCGGCGAGCTCGGCGTTCAGGCCACCCCGTCCGATGGCGCTGCGGACCTGATGGTGCGGGACGGCGACGACCGCTCGCTGCCGGTCGATGAGGATCCCCGTCGGCTCCGCGTAGACGAGTGCGTTGGCCAGGAGGATGCGCTGATCGCTGGAGTAGGCGATGACCTCGAACTTCTCGTTGGTGGTCCCCCCTGACAGCAGGCGCTGGGCGCCCCTGATCCGCTCGGCGTCCCATCCTACGAACGCTCCCCGGACGCTGCTCGCCGGCTTGGTGGGTGCGGCGGCGATCTTCGTCAGTGCTCCGGCGACCCGGGCGATCCCCGTGATCACCACCTCGCCGGTCGTCAGCTCGGGCACGAAGCCGACCAGAACACGCTCCACCAGTTCCTCGGCGGTGAGGGAGAGGACCAGGCCGTCGGCCGACGGCTCGAGGACCAGCGCGACCACGTGGTCCCCCTTCGCCAGGCGCGCGAGCGGCCGGTCCCTGTGGCGGTCCCGGAAGGTGCGGGCCGGCAGGACCGCTTCGTGCGCCTGCCCGGTGACGGGATGGCGCACGGTGCAGCGATACGCTTCCGGCGTCCGGCCGGTGACCCGCGCGGTCACCGCCGTACCGGGTGCCGGGAGCCGGTCACCGGAGTCGTTCAGGATGAACGCGGCCGCCTCGTCCGGGGTCAGGGACAAGGCGTCCACCACGAGTCGCACCAGCCCGACCGCGCGCGGGTAGCAGTGTCTGCAGGAGACCTGCGCACGGGAAGCGACCGTCAGGACGGCGTCCCCGTGGTCGCCCCGGTCACGGGGGCAGGTCCACCGCACCCCGTCCTCCGACGTGCCGCCGAGCCGGCGCAGCAGCACGACCGGGTCCGCCGCGTTCGCCTCCGCGACGCGCCGGTTGAGCGGCGACACCGGGGGTACCGGCACCACCTCCGTCGTCTCACCGCCCTTCACGGCCTCCTTGCGGCACCGGTCCGCCGTCTGCCTGATCAACTCCAGGTCGACGCCCTGCCCTTGAGTCGACTTGCCCGCCGGGGGCGGCTCGGTTCCGGTGGACAGGACCGGCAGCCGCCACGCGGTGTCTCCCCGGGTCCGCAGAGCCGCGATCCTGGCCAGCATGGTCAGGGCGGCCGACGCCGAGTCCGGCGGGACCATGCGCAGCCGGGCCGCGTAACGCACCGTCCGTACCGTGGTCTCGTCCAGCCGCCCGTCCGGGTCGACGGCGAAGGGCACGGTGGGCATGCCGTCCGCGGGCGGTCCGCCCGCCTGGGCCCAGACCAGGAACGTGGCCGGCCGCGCCACCTCACCGATGCGCTCCGTGAAGGACTGCAGGCCGGCCATGTCGAGCGGGCTGCCATCGGCGTAGGCGTCCACCCACCGGTGGGCGAATCCGGCCACCGTGGCGTACGCCGGCAGGGCCTGTGGTCCCGGCGGCGCGATGAAGACGATCTTCGCGGCCACGTCGCTCGGTGTCAGACCGGCTGCGCTCAGCGCCTCGGCCGTCTTGAGCTTCAGGTCCGCTTCCTCCCCGGCGGCCCACGGGATGAGCACCTCTTTCGCCGCCATGCCGGGCGGCACCGGCGGCGAGTGGGTCGTACGGATCGCGAGGTCGTACGGCGGCGGCGCGACCGCGGGCGTCGGGGCGTCCGGCAGCGGAACGCCCAGTCGGCGCATGACCCGCTCGTCCACCCAGCTGAGAGCCCGCTGACCGGTGTCGACGCGGTCCTGGCCGTCCGGGTGGGGCAGCCAGGCGAGGAAGCTGGGTGCGGTGCCGCTCAGCTCGGCCAGGCGGCTGGTGATCGCGCGGGTGGTCCGGACGAGTTCGGGCGGCGGGATCACACCGAGGAGGATCTGGCGCGTCCCTTCGGCGAAGTCGAACTGCCACTGCTGTGGCGGCCGGTCGATGTCGCCGACACGGCGGAGCAGGCCGCTGAGGAAGACCTCCGCGAGATGGCCCGCGTCCACCGACGCGCCCAGGGCCTGCCGTACGAGCTGCATCGCGGGCACCGGCAGTGGCGCGACCGCCGCCAGGTGCGCCGCGAGTCGGTACGCCTCCGTCGACGCGAAGGAGCGGAACCGCAGCACCTCGGCGTACGGCTCCTGGTGTGGACGAGTCGGCGCGGCGCTCGGCGCGGCGGACGGGGTGCGCCGGGGCGCGGGCGCCAGCAGGGGCAGCAGCGCGCTGGTGCCCGCCGAGCCGACCAGACGGGCCCACGCGGTCACCGCGTCGGGGGTGGGGGCGAGGACGGGGACGGGTGTGCCGTCGAACGGCCGCAGGTCGGGTGGCAGCACCGGATCCGTGATGCGCCAGGTGGCGTTGGCCGCCGCCGCGCGGCGCGTGGTCACCCGCCAGTGCTCCGCCCGGATGCCGGTGCCGGCCCACATCCGCCGGGGAAGCGTGTGCAGCACGGCGACCGGGCTCACCCTGGCCAGCCGGTCGAGCAGACCGTGCATGCGGCCGTCACGCCACGCCCGGCCCACGCCGTCGCTGACCACGATCAGCAGGGTGCGGCCCGAGGGGTCGGCGACGGCGGAGGGCGGGAGCGTCGCGGCAGCCGTGCCGAAGGGGCGGTATCCCAGCCGTGGTCCGTCCGGGCTCCGGGTGTCCAGGCCGAAGGTGTGGACGACGCGGAACGCGCCGCTGCGTTCCATGAGGAGTCGTACCTCGGTGGCCAGGCGCTGCCAGGGCAGCATGGACACCCCGTCGTCCACCAGGATCGCGAGGTCCAGCCCGTGCCCGGCGGCCGGGCGCAGCACGAGGTCGGGGAGCCCGGTCTCGGCCATGGCCGCCACGGTCCGGGGAATGTCCAGCTCGGCGCGGTGCGGGTCCGGCCGGTGCAGACGCAGGGGGCGCAGCGCACGGCCGAGGGCGAGTTCCGCCGCGCCGAGGGCCTTTTCGCCGGGGGGCCGGACCGATACGGCCGGGGCGGGAGGGGGCACGGCGAAGGTGCGCTCGGGATCCGGAGCGGGGGCCGCGCCGCCGCGCAGGGCGCCCCTGCCGCGCCGGGGCCGCCGGAACGGGCCGGCCGGGCGGGCGGACGTGGCCGGGCCACCGGCGTACGTCGGCCCCGAGTCGCCCTGGTCGCCGCCCTGGAGGCCGTCGTCCGACACCGCCCCGGACGTCCGCTCCAGCCGCGCCAGCGCGCCGGCGGGAGCCGGTGGCAGATGGGTGGCCAGCCACAGGGCGTCGAGGAACTCCTCGCTCGACAGACCCACTCCGCAGTCCGCCAAGGCCTTCAGGACCCGCTCGAACATGCTCTGCTACACCGTCCCGCCGAGGCGGTGCAGCACGGCGTCCAGGAGACCGTCGGAATCCAGGCCGACACCGCCGAGGCGCAGGAACACGGCGTTGAGCAACTGGTCCGTGGCCAGCTCGCCGCTCGCGCGCCGGGCCAGGAACGCGCGCACGAGCTCGTCGAGCCCTTCGAGGCCGTCGTCCGCGGAGCCGCCGCCGTCACCCAGGTGGGCCCGTACGATCGCCCGCAGGCGCTCCTCGTCCGGCTCGGGCAGATCGAGACGGACGCAGCGGCGCAGGAACGCCGGGGGGAAGTCGCGTTCGCCGTTGCTGGTGATGACGACGACCGGGAACTCCTCGCAGCGCACCCAGCCGCGCTCCACGTCCGCCCGGCCTCCTGGGTCCGCGGTCACCACCCGGGCGCGGTCCTGCTCCCCGGTCAGCCGGGCCAGCTCGGGGATCTCGAACTCGCCGTCCTCGAAAATGGTCAGCAGGTCGTTGGGCAGATCGATGTCTCCCTTGTCGAGTTCGTCGATCAGCAGCACCCGCGGCCGGTCCGCCGGGAGCAGCGCCGTCCCCAGGGGGCCCAGGCGGATGTAGGTGCCGATGTCCGGCTCCCCGCGCACCGTGCCCTGCTCGCCGTCCCGGTCACGCCGCAGGCTCACCTCGCGCAACCTGCCGATGGCGTCGTAGTGGTAGAGCCCGTCCTGCAGCGTGGTGCGGCTGTTGACCGGCCAGTGCAGGACCCGGCCCAGACCCAGCTCGTGGGCGACGGCGTGCGCCATCGACGACTTGCCGGTCCCGGGCTGCCCCGTGACCAGGAGGGGCCGCCGCAGCATCAGGGCCGCGCTGACCACGTCCGCCTCCTCGGGCCCGATGAGATACGGGCGCTCGCTCCGTCGGCCCACCCCTGGCGGGGCACCGCCGAACCGGCGCCATGGCGGTGCCGCGGGGAGATGCACCTCGCGTACCCGGCCGTCGCCCCGGAACAGCCGCCAGCTGTCGTCGAGGTCCTTCGCAGTCACCTGGCAGCCATCCTTCCGGAGTTCGTCAGAGCGTCGGGGGGATCCCCGTAGTCGGGCGGCGTGGGGAGCGCCATGCCGGGGTCGTCCCAGACCATGGCGGGGCGTGCGTCGGCCGTCCTGGCCCCGTAGTACACGTCTTCCCGGAAGCTGCGGACCGCCTCCGGCAGATCGGACAGCGCCACGCTGCCGACGATGTCGTCGAGCCGCCGCGCGTGGTCCGGGTGCGCGGCCTCGCGGTCCCAGAGCACCACCGGGACACCGCGCGCCAGGCAGACCGCCAGGAAGTTCTCGCGGCGCTCCGGCCGACCATGCAGGACCGTCCATGACACGTCGCTGTATTCGGCTGTCATCGCCCGCAACAGCACGCGCAGGTCGGTGTCCTCCTTGATGACGAGGGGGGCCGTGCGCCCGGCCGCCCAGCGGTGCGCGAGCAAGTTGCGGCGCTTGTTCTCCGCTTCCGTGTCCCCGGAGTACTCGCGCAGTCGCAAGGCCATCTGGTACTGCGCCCCCAGCACCAGGGGGCTGTCCTCCGCGGCCGGGGACGAGATCCCGAGCGCGGCGAGTTCGTCCAGCAGGGTGGAGGCCGTCCAGCCGTCGACGGGCACGTCGAGCTGCTCTCTGCCGACCACCACGTCTATCCAGGGAGCGGGCTCCTCGCCTCCGTTGGCGTGTTCCCCGGCCAGCCCATGGATCTCCCGTCCGATCTCCTCCGCCGTGTACGGCCCGGCCGAGATGCCCGCCTCCTCCGGTGCCCGGCCCTCGCGCACCCGCCAGATGTGACAGGTGTACCGCCGGCAGTCCGGGTCGTTGCGGGACAGGTCGACGACGATCCGCGTCAACGGCCGGCGCCGGGACTTGGCCCACGACGAGGCCTGCGCGCGGCAGTCCGTCAGGAGGGACCGATCGCGGCCCAGGCGCCGGCCGACGTCGTCGCACCAGGCGTCCAGCTCCTTCCTGGTCTCTTTGTCGGCGACGGCGGAGGAGAGGAAGACGACCAGCCGCAGCAAAGGCGGCAGCATGTCCGCGCTGTCCAGGTCGAGATCGTCGACGGCGGCCGCCAGTCGCGCATCCGCCAGGGTGCCGTCGTAGACCCATGGGGGCAGGCGGTGGGCCAACTGCAGTACGTGGCGGGCCGCCTGGCAAAGGAGGCGGGGGTGGGCGGCGTTGACGGGTGTCAGCAGCGCGAGAAGCCTTTGATGCTCCCCGACGGACAGCAGGCGGACGCCCTCTTCCGTCCGCCCGAGCGCCACCAGTCGGTCGAGCGTCTTCCGGCGTTCCTCGCCCACCACGTCCGTGAGCAATTCGGCCAAGGTGGCGAGCGCACGTCCCTCGGTGAACAAGAGGGCGGCCAGTTCCTCTTCCAGCGGGAGAACGGCCGTGCCCGGCGCCTCGGCGGTCAGGTGGAGGCCGAGCTTCTTCGCCAGCCGGCCGGCCTGGTATTTCAGTTGTTCCGTGCTGTCGAACAGCCGCAGCAGAAGGTCGACGGCGCCGTCCGGCACGTGGCCCGTGTCGGTGAAGGGGGCGCGCAGGTGTTCGGCGATCACCTCGTGCGCCTCTGCCCGGTCGAGTTCCTCGCGAACGCGCTGCCACGGCACCGTCAGGGTGCGCCGTACGACCTGTCTGTCCGACAACGGCCTGTCGTTGATGACGTGGTTGGTCACGAGTCCGACGGCAACCGTGAGGTCGTCCTCCCGGAACAACGGACCGCCGCTGTAACCGTGTTGGATGGAGGCGCCCCGGAGTTCGGCGTCGGCGTAGTAGTACCAGGCATCGGCGGCCTTGATGGTGGTGTCGGCGAAGGTGCCGGCGTCGCCACCGCCGTGCCACGCCCGAACCCTGAGCCCTTCGGTCATGGCCTGCCACGCCACGGGGCGCATCGAGGGTGCGGCGGGCTCATCGAGCTCCAGTACCGCCAGGTCCCCCTCCCCCCAGGTGCTCCCGGGACTTCGGCGAGGAGGCACCCACACCACCACCCGTGCCGTGCTGCGGTGCCGTTCCGCGCCGTGCCGCACCATGACCTCGAGACGTGCGGAACGCGTCGGCCGTTCGATGTCCATCTGCCGCCTGCCCAGTGCGTCGTTGACCACGTGGGCGCAGGTCAGAACGTAGCGCGGGGAGAGGAGTGCCCCGGCACCCGCAGCGGACGGAGCTTCTGCCGTCAGCACCGACACCAGGGTCGGCGTGATGTCCCCCGATCGGCGGAACCACCCCATCCATCAGTCCCTTCGGGTGTCGTCGGCGTCCCAGGTCGCCGAAACCGTCATCGTGGCATGGCCGTTCACACCCACGATGCCCAGCTTGAGATCCTGCCCCACCTGGATTCCGAACGTGACCGAAAGCTGCTGGGGTGGGTCGGGGACGCTGGTGACCGAACGGTGCACCTCCTCGAGCAGCGGCCCCAACGGGCTGAGCATGAGCCGCAGACCCTCGGTGGCCACCACCGCGGCACGACCGCGCCGGGCGGACACGGGCGTCACCGTGCCGAAGCCCTCCGGAAGATCCGGCCGGTGTTCGTCCGCCTCGACCGGGCCGGCATCCGAAGCCGGCTCCCCGGCATCGGACAGCTCCAGCCGCAACACCGCCCCGGCCAACTCGACTTCAAGAGACTCAGGCATGAACACATCTTGTCCGACGCCCCGGTCACATGCCCAGGCAATGCCGCAACACCCCGGCCATGCCGTCCCGGCCCCTGGTGCCGCTGCCGCGCCCGGCGGTCGGCGGCCGGCGGTTCCGGACGCGTTCTCGGACCGCGGCCCGCGCGGCCGACGTACCGGACCGCCCGTCAGCGCCAGCGTGCCCGGCCCACCGCCGCGGCCACCGTCAGGGGCACGGTCAGGAGCGCCGCGAGCCAGAACAGGGGCCGGTAGTGGTGTGCCTGAGCGGTGGCGGCCGCCAGCGCGCCGGCCAGGGCGCTGCCCGCATACAGGGCAACGCCGAACATGGCCACGCCCGTTGCGCGGGCCGTCGGGGACAGGACCGTCGCCCACGACTGGATCGTGGAGTGCATGAAGGACCAGCCACCCCCGAGGAGCGGGGCGGCCACGACGAGCGCCCCGGTGGACTGGCTGCAGCCGGCGAGCAGGTACGCCACAGCCATCTGCACCCCGCCGGCCACGATCAGGCCCGCCGGAGACCACCGCCCGACGAGTCGCTTGACCACCTGTGCCGCCGCCATGGAACCGGCCCCGTACAGGGCCGCGACCGCGCCGGCCAGGGTGGTGGGCACTCCGTGCGCCTCCAGGGCCGGGGCCAGGTAGGTCAGGAAGCCGAGCAGCACGGCCCCCTCCAGCATCGCCACCGCCATGACGTACCACTGCCACCGTGAGGACAGGACCACGCGGAAGGGCGCCGGCAGTGATCCGGAGCGGGCGCGCCGGGGCTCGGGCAGGCGGCGCAGGGCCACCGCCAGGCAGGCGGCGAGGACGCCGGGCAGCGCGAACACCAGCCGCCAGGTGAGGTAGTGCGCGAGGGCCCCGGCGACGAGCGTGGCCACGGCGGTGCCCAGCGCGAACGCGGTCATCAGCTCGCTGAGGGGGCGCTGCCGGATCGCGGCGGGCACGGTGTCGCCCACGTATGTCAGGGAGGCGGCGATGGACGCGGCGAAGAAGGCGCCGGCCAGAGCGCGGGCCCCGATCAGCACGGGGGCGTCGGGAGCGAGGGCCGAGGCCAGGGCGGCCGGTGCCGCGCCGGTCAGCGACACCCGCATCACCCACACGCGCCCCCACCGGTCGCCGGCCACCCCCCACACCGGCTGCATCAGCCCGTAGGCGAGGTAGTAGCCGCTCGCGGCCAGTACGACGGTGTGGAGCGGGGTCCCGAGCCGGGTGCCGATGAGAACCAGCATGGGCGCGATGCAGAAACGGTCGAAGTTGCTGACGAATCCAGCGGTGCACAACAGCCGCAAGGAGGTCGCGGGCAGAGTCGCCACCGGCGTCGACGCGGTGGTGGTCACGGGGTGGACGCTCCCTTCCGAGAGGGTTCGACGAGAACGGGTGACAGGGGGACCGAGCCTGGGCGGACGCGGTCCGTCACCAGTTCAGCACCGGGCCCTGCGGGGCGGAGACCACTGGCTATTACCATCACTCACAGCCTGCCGGTTCGGCATCGCGCCTGGTGACGGCAGCATCACAAGGGGGCGCCCGCGGCCGGGCGGACGCCCGCCGGGCGGAGGAGAGGCACCATGACGCGCGGCAGGCTGTCGCCCCCGGACACCTGCGCACCGCCCACCGCGGACCACGGTTCCTCGCCGGACGCAGCCGGCCGCCGGCGCGGTGGCCGGTGAGCGCCCCGCCCACGGCCTCGGGCGGGTCCGCCCGCCGTGAACTGGGGGCCTTCCTGCGGTCCCGCCGTGACCGGCTGACGCCGAAGGACGTGGGCTTGCCGGAGGCCCCGGGCCGCCGGACCCCGGGGCTGCGGCGGGCCGAGGTCGCGGAACTCGCCGGGATCAGCGTCTCCTGGTACACGTGGCTGGAGCAGGGCCGGGTGCGTACCTCGGAGCAGGTGCTGCGCGCGGTCTCGCGGGTGCTGCGGCTGGACGCCGCGGAAACCGCGCACGTCCTGTCGTTCGTGGAGGAGAGCGGGCCGCCTGCCGACGCCCCCACCTGGGTGTCACGCAACCTGCTCAGTCTGGTGCAGGCCATGACACCCCACCCGGCCGTGGTGCTCGACCCGCACTGGGACCTGCTGGCATGGAACACCGGGTACGCCGCGCTGCTGACCGATCCGGCGCGGCTGCACCCCAAGCAGCGCAACCTCCTCTGGCTGGTGTTCCGCTGGCCGCCGGCGCGCGCCCTGCTCGCCGACTGGGAACCCGAGGCTCGCGCCCTGCTCGGCCAGTTCCGGTCACGGGCCGCTCGCCGTCCGAACGATCCGCGGTTCGCCGAACTCATCGGCGAACTGCTGTCGGACGGTGACGCGGCCCGCTGGTACGAGCGCCGGGAGACAGCCGGTTTCCAGCCCTCGGTCCGCCGTTTCCGGCACCCGGCCGTGGGCGAACTCCGGCTGCGGTACGTGAAGCTGGCCGCCGTGGACGAGCCCGGCCACCACTTCCTCGCCTACCTGCCCGACGACCGGGACTCCGAGGACGCCCTGCACCGCCTTCAGGCACTCGGATGACCCCCCACCGGCCCACCCGTCCGGGCACACGGACCCGCGGGGCCCACCCCGGCGTGCCGAACGCCTGAGGCACCCAGCGGAGTCGTGCCCCTCGGCGCCTTGGACCCGAGCCGGCCGCGCGTAGCGCAAGCCTGTGAACAGGTCAGGGCTGCTTTGAAGCGGACTCCAGAATCGCCACGCACTCCACGTGATGCGTCAAGGGGAACCACATTGCAAGGAGCGCGAGCCGACAACACCGCAAGCCACCGCGGGTTTTCGGCTGTCCGAGGTGTGCGTGGAGCACAGCGGAGAACACGACGCCTTGCAGGTCAGCGTTCTCCCACAGAGTGGAGATGACCGCTTTTGCGCCGCGGACGAGAAAGGCGGACTCGATGCTGCGCAAGGTCTGCACGGTACGGCCGGTGCTTTCATGTGTGCCCGTTCTGCAAGCGTTAAGGATGATCAGGTCGACGCTGTCAGCGAGCGAGCACGGCGGCGGGTGACGTGCTCAACACCAGCCCGGACCGGCGGCTGGAGTCAACGCATAGACCTTCCAGCAGAGCACCGTTCCGGCTCGGCGCTCGTCAGCGGTTCATCGGCTTCCCCGGCGCTGCTTCATGGTGGCAAAGGCGACGGCCGGCCCGATCTGGGTGAGGCCGGCCGTCGGCGAGGTACACAGGCCGGTTCAGCGCTGCAGGGTGAGGACAGCCGGCCGCCAGGGCAGTTGGTCGTAGGGGCCGGTCGCGGTGGGGGACTTGCCCTGGTAGAGGAACTGCAGGTTGCAGGGGTCGATGGTCATGGTCTGGTCGGGGTTGGTGCGGACCAGGTCGCCGTGGCTGATGTCGTTGGTCCAGGTGGCACCGCTGTTGGCCTTGCCCGCGAAGGGGTTGCTCTCGCTGGCGGCCTGCGGGGTCCACGAACCGTTCAGGCTGGAGGCCGTGAAGGAGCGGAAGTAGCGCTGCTCATTCGCACCCCGCGCCTCGACGATCATGAGGTACTGGTTCTGGCCCTGCACCTTGTAGACCTGCGGCGCCTCGAACAGGTTCTTCACCGTGTCGCTCATGACCGTCGTGTACGACGAGCCGAAGCTGCCCGGGAAGTTCCCGATCGGCATGCTCGCCCGGTAGATCTTGCCGTTGTCGCCGGCGAAGAACAGGTACATGTTCTGGTCGTCGGCGATCAGGGTCTGGTCGATCGGGGCGGCGCCGGGGATGCTTCCGGTGAACAGCGGCTGCGGCGCGGACCAGCCGCCCGGGTTGGTGGGGTCGCTCGACGTGCGGTAGATGAAGGGCCATGCACCCCACTGGTACGCCAGCACCCAGATCTTCTTGGGTGCGAAGTAGAACAGCGTGGGCGCCACCGCGGACTGGCTCATCCCGGTCTGGCCGGCCGACGCCAGGTCGGACCAGTTCGTGAACGGCTTGAACATCATCGAGCCGTACGACGATCCCGACACGTTCGACGCGTAGACCAGGTGCTTGCCGTTGTACGTCACGTTGGTGAAGTCCTTCAGCGAGACCCACCCGTTCGCCGGCTGCGCCAGCGCACCCGTCGACGTCCACCGGTACGTCGACGGCAGAGAACACGTGCCGTCCCCCGGCGGGGTCGTCCCGGACAGGCCGGTCCACTTCTGGTTGCTGCCCCCGTTGCACGTCCAGATCTGCGCCGCTGTGCCGTTGGCCGTAGCGGAGCCCGTAACCTCCAGGCACAGCCCGGACTCCACGCCGACGACAGTGCCGTCGGAGTTCACCCGCCACTGCTGGTTCGCACCGCCGGAGCAGGTCCAGATCTGCACCCGGGCACCGGCCGTGGTGGCGTGGCCCGGAACGTCCAGGCACTTGTTGCCGTACACGGTGAGCTGGTTGCTGTCCGTCAATGTCCACTGCTGGTTGGTCCCGCCCCAGCAGTCATAGATCTGCAGATACGTGCCGTCGGTCTGGCCGGCGCCCGGCACATCGAGACACCGGCCGGAACCAACACCGCGCAAGGCGCCGCTGGAAGCCGCCTGAGCCGGGGCGGCGACGAGCATCGCCACCAACGCGGCCAGGGCCGCAACCACGGCGGCGAGCACCACTGACGGATGCCTGCGGCTGGAACTTCCTCTGCGCATGGATACTCCCTAGAGGGTTGATGAGTCCATGACATTTGCAACCGTGACAATGCGGCACGGCCCTTGCGATTCGACTTCAGGGGGTGCTGCCCGGCATGGCCCTACTGCGCGATGGAGCAGTCCGAAATGTTCGACATATCGAACAAAGGTCGATCCATCGAGCAACCCGATGATAGAGAACCGGTGAACGCCGTCAATACCTCTCGCATGTGTCGCCTCAAACGCCGAAACATTCGCACCACCCACGCGTCGACCAGCGCACGCCACACCGTCAAATGGCTGGCTCGTAAGCGACTTGCCCCCGGAAGGGAGCGATGTGCGGGCAGTGCAGACACTCAGTCGACCCCGCCTCCAACGTCCCTGAAATCGAAATCCGCACGCCGCCGACGCCAGCACCGGGGGCCACCGTCCGCTTACTGGTGACCGAAAGTTTCGTACAACAATCGGAAATTACTTCGGCCGGGAGTATTGACGATCCACGGTCACACCTCAATCATCCCTGTCTGAGAAACCGGGCCTGGTTCAAGATCCCGGGCGCCCCGTTCCGTTCCGGTGAGGTTCGCACCAGCGCATCCTGGCTCTTCCCGCAGTGGGAGAGGCATGCGACGCCGTGTGACGGTCCCCCGGCTGAGCCGCGCTGGAGTACCCCATGCCTGTGTCGAGACGTGGAACACGCCCGCCGCCCGCCGTACGTCGCCCGACGGCCGACCGGGTGCGGCGCCCGTGCCGTTGGCGTCACCCCGGTCCCGATGACCGCGGTGTCCGGTGATTCCGTCCTGCCCGGGCTCCGACCTGCCCCGTCCGTCTGCCGGACGGGGCCGGACGACACAATCCCCTGCGCTTCAGTCGATCAGCGATTTCTACCTCGGAGGCACAGTCATGGGCTTGTATGCCCTTCCCAGATCCGTTACCCGCCGGAAGATCCGCAGCCTGCTGCTGGCGCTGGTCGTCGGCGTCCTCGGTGCGGTCACCGCACTGGCCGCACCGCCGACCGCACACGCCGCCGAGAACACGCTTGGCGCCGCGGCGGCACAGAGCGGCCGCTACTTCGGCACCGCCATCGCCTCCGGCAGGCTGGGCGACTCGGCGTACACGACGATCGCGAGCCGTGAGTTCAACATGGTGACGGCCGAGAACGAGATGAAGATCGACGCCACCGAACCACAGCGGGGCCAGTTCAACTTCAGCGCCGGCGACCGCGTCTACAACTGGGCGGTGCAGAACGGCAAGCGGGTGCGTGGCCACACACTGGCCTGGTACGCCCAGCAGCCCGGCTGGATGCAGAGCCTCAGCGGCAGCTCACTGCGCCAAGCGATGATCGACCACATCAACGGCGTCATGGGCCACTACAAGGGCAAGATCGCCCAGTGGGACGTCGTGAACGAGGCCTTCGCCGACGGCAGTTCGGGAGCCCGGCGGGACTCCAACCTGCAACGCACGGGCAACGACTGGATCGAGGTCGCCTTCCGCACCGCGCGCGCCGCCGACCCGGCGGCCAAGCTCTGCTACAACGACTACAACATCGAGAACTGGACCTGGGCCAAGACCCAGGCCGTGTACGCCATGGTCCGGGACTTCAAGCAGCGCGGCGTGCCGATCGACTGCGTCGGGTTCCAGTCGCACTTCAACAGCGGCAGCCCCTACAACAGCAACTTCCGCACCACCCTGCAGAATTTCGCCGCCCTCGGCGTCGACGTGGCCATCACCGAACTCGACATCCAGGGCGCCCCGGCCTCGACCTACGCCAACGTGACCAACGACTGCCTGGCCGTCCCGCGCTGCCTCGGCATCACCGTCTGGGGTGTGCGCGACACCGACTCCTGGCGCTCGGGGGACACGCCGCTGCTGTTCAACGGCGACGGCAGCAAGAAGCCTGCCTACACCGCCGTCCTCAACGCACTCAACGGAGGCGGCTCCACGACGCCCCCTGCGGATGGCGGACAGATCAAGGGCGTCGGTTCGGGCCGTTGCCTGGACGTGCCCGGAGCCGGCACCACCGACGGCACCCAGCTCCAGCTGTGGGACTGCCACAGCGGCACCAACCAGCAGTGGACGTACACCGACGCCGGCGAGCTCAGGGTCTACGGCAACAAATGCCTTGACGCCGCCGGCACGGGCAACGGTTCCAAAGTCCAGATCTACAGCTGCTGGGGCGGCGACAACCAGAGATGGCGTCTCAACTCCGACGGATCCATCGTCGGCGTCCAGTCCGGCCTCTGCCTCGACGCCGTCTCGGGCGGCACCGCCAACGGCACCCTGATCCAGCTCTACTCCTGCTCGAACGGCGTCAACCAACGCTGGACCCGTACCTGAGGGGGCCTGCCACAAACGAAGGGGTGAAGCCGTGACAGCCCACGGTGCGGCTTCTCCCGCCCCTCCGCAAGGACATCGTCGACGGTCCCGGGTCGCCGCCGTGGTGGCGGCGACCTCGCGATCGGGATGCTGCTCGCCGCGGTGCGTCCGGCGCCCGCCGAGGCGGCGAGGGCGAACACCGTGGCCGAGAGTCCGTCCTGCTCAGGGCTGAGCAGACTGCGGCAACCAGCTCACCCGGGGATCCGCCTTCGCTCGCTTCGGACACCGCCTCGCACTCGGCTGCCGCCATCCCGGAGTGCGGGTGCGCGTCGCCTTCCCCCGACAGGACGTGCCGGTCGGCGATCGACCCGCGCCATCTGATCCGGGACCACGCGTCACGCTCCGTCAGAATCAGCGTCGAACGAGCGTCAAGACCTGCGGAAACATGTCGGCACGACCCGCACGCACCCTGGGCAACCAGAAGAACAGCAGGTCAGACGCCCTTTGCTGCGGGCTCAAGAATAGCCACGCACTCCACGTGATGCGTCATCGGAAACATGTCCGCATTCTTCAGCCGGAGAAAACCGCAGGTGGGGGGGCCTTTCTCCGGCACCGGAACGGCCTGCCCCGGGCCGGAGCGTCATTTGAGCGTCACGACCGCGCCTCTCTATGAGGTCCTAACAGAAGTTGTTGATCACGTGTCGGTCGGCTTGTCTGCTCGTTGGTCGGGTCGTGGGGAAGCGTCAGTCACGGCCGTGGATCGTGTCAGACGAACTGTGGTCGCTCATCGAGCCGTTGCTGCCTGAGCCTGGTCCGAAGCTGGTGGCGGGCCGGCCGCGGGTGCCGGACCGCCAGGCCCTGTGCGGGATCCTGTTCGTGCTGCACACCGGCATCCAGTGGGAGTACCTGCCCCAGGAGCTGGGCTTTGGCTCGGGCATGACCTGTTGGCGGCGCCTGGCCGCCTGGAACGAGGCTGGCGTGTGGGAGAAACTGCACCGGGTGCTGCTTAAGAAGCTGCGGTCGGCGAAGCAGCTGGACTGGTCGCGGGTGGTGATCGACTCCTCCCGTGCCCGGGCGGCCCGCCGGGGCCCAAAAGCGGGCCCAGCCCGGTCGACCGCGCACGGCCGGGCAGCAAGCACCACGTCCTCACCGACGGGCAGGGCATCCCGCTCGCGGTGTCGCTGACCGGCGGAAACCGCAACGACGTCACCCAGCTCCTCCCCCTGCTCGACAAGGTCCCACCTGTGGCCGGCGTCGTCGGGCGGCCACGGCGACGGCCGGACATGCTCTTCGCCGACCGCGGCTACGACCACGACAAGTACCGGCGACTGCTGTGGAAACGCGGTATCCGGCCCGTGATCGCCGAACGCGGCCAGCCCCACGGCTCCGGCCTGGGCATCTTCCGATGGGTCGTCGAACGCACCATCTCCTGGCTCCACGGCTTCCGCCGCCTGCGCATCCGCTGGGAAAGACGCGACGACATCCACGAAGCCTTCCTCGGCCTCGCCACCTGCCTCATCACCCACCGACACGTCCAACGACTTTGGGACCTCTAAGAGAGGCTCCTCCTACGCCGCCAGCAACCGATGCTTGGCGGACCGAGAGCACAAAAACGGGCGGCGACTCCTTGGTTCCGCAGTGCGGGAGCGAGAACCTGGAGACTTCATCCGGCATTCCTCGCTACGGGACCCCACCTCGATCGCAACAGGTGGCCCCGAACAGCATGGCCTGGAATCAGAATCTTGATCGTAATGGCGCTGCGTTCTCCCCAGGGTGCATAGCAGGCACATTGGACCTAAGCGTGCGTTGCCCGATCGGAACCGCAGGCTCGGCCCAGGTAAGAATCGCTCGTCGAACGCTGGCAACTCCGGAGCCCGCGGCAATCCCGGCTGAAGCCCCTCGGTGATCATCGAGGCATGCCCGGGCACGAGTAGACACCGTCGGTGTAGAGGCCCGGGCCGACTGCGAACGTGGCGCCGCGAGCCAGCCACCGCCTGCCAGGGGCCTCAAGCACAGGCCCGGCGTCGGGAATGCGCGTCGTGGAGTCGTGCACGTTCCGGCTGAGATCGTGTGTCAGCAGGTGTTGGGTGTCGCCGATGGCGCCCGGCGGGCCGAGCGGGCTTGTGAGGAGAGTTGATGCTCGATCTGGAAGAGCGGGTTTCACGGGTGTTCAACCCGGATGTGCGGCCGTTGGTGCGGGAGGCGCATCGCTGCTACGCCTCCGGTGCCGCCCGGGCGGCGATCGTGCTGACGTGGACGGCGGTGTGTGCGGATCTGATCCACAAGGCCGAGATTCTGAAGGAAGACGGAGAGAGCGACGCCCGGGGCCTGGTCGAGGACGTCGAGCGGGCCCAGCAGCCGGGGCAGGCCGATGCGGTGAACATCATGCTCGGCATCGAGCGCAGCATCCTGGACATCGCCGAAAAACTCGAGTTGGTCGACCGGACGCAGAAGATGCAGTTGGAGCGGCTGCGCGAGGATAGGCATCTGTGCGCGCACCCTTCGCTGCGCCCACTCGGCGAGCTGTTCGAGCCGACGGCCGAGTATGCCCGGGCCCACCTCGCGGTTGCGCTGGAAGCTGTGCTCGTCCACCCGCCCAGCCAGGGCCGCAAGATCCTGGAGAGTTTCATGGTCCAGGTCGCCGACCCGGCGTTCACCTTCGATGCGCAGTACCTCGGCTACGCCTTTTTCGATCGTGTCCGTCCCTCGGCCCGGGCCAAGGTGGTGCAGTTCGCCGCGAAGTTCGCGCTGCTGCAGATCGACGATCCTCACGTGACGATCCCGCCCGGGATGCTCGCCGACCGGATGGCCCTGTGTCTGCGGCACTTCGCCGAGCGCGATGCTGCGCTCGCCACGGACTGTGTGGCCCGGCACGCCGACCGCCTGTTGAAGGCGGACCCGGCCGTACAGCTGGCGGCCCTGGCCCGGCTCGGGGACCTGCCTGCGTTCTGGGCCTGCCTGCCGGAGGCGTTGATCGCACAGTTCAACGCGCGGGTCGAGGGCATCGGCAAGGCCGAACGCACCGGCGCGCTGCCGGCGCAGGAGGCGAAGGTGTTTGCCCTGGTGGCGAACGCGGAGGTTCGCACCACCCTGCCCGCGTTGGAAGGCGCGTTCACCGCGTTGCATGTCAGCGACCGCTGCCGGGTGATCGGTCAGCGCCCCAACGCATACTTCGCCGCCCATCTGCCGGGCGTACTGGAGGAGGTGGGCAGCTTCGATCACGGCCAGTTCGTCGCCCGGACCGCGGTGCTGCCGTGCGCCGGGGTGCTGACCCTGGACGACCTGCGGGCGGTGCTACGCGCGTGGTGGGACAACGACCAGTGCTGGGGACGCGCGATGCCTGGCTACCTCGTCGAGCTGTACGCGGCCACGGCCCACCTCGGTGCGCAGCGCGACGCGGTGTGGCGGGAGTACCTGGAAGAGCTGCGCGAGTTCACGCCGACGTTCAACGAGATCGCCCGCGGCACTGGCTTGGTGGAGGTGCAGGCCGACTGATCGCCTCGGCGGCCGCGTTCGGCGAGGGAGGGCGCGGTCGCTGTGCGGGGCGGCTCGAGTTCGGTCGGTCACTAGACTGCGGTCGTCGGTGGCGGGGAACGGTGCGGATCGCGGGGCGGCCAGTGAGCAGGGGGAGTTCTCCGGAGGGCACGGGCGGTGCCGGCACCTTTTTCGAGTGCCGCGTTGCCGCCGTCGAGCTGGGGGCGCTGTTGTGCCGCATTCCCGTGGAGGGTCTTGAGGGCCCGCCGACGGAGATCCGGCTGCAGCAGGGTGACACCGGCTTTCCCCTCGATGACGTCATTGCCGTGGACCGGTCGGGACCGTTCCCGTTCGTGGTGGAGAAGCAGGTCAAGCGCACCCTGAGGATCGCGCCGAGTGAGGAGCCGTGGCGCAAGACGGTCAGCCAGTGCCTGCAAAGCCTTCACCAGCACGGGCCCGAGATCGACGCGCGTCGGCGGCTGCTCGGCGTGGTCGCCACGGGCCCGGTGCGCGACCTCGAAGAGCTTGCGAAGCTGGCGAAGGCTGCGGACCGGCCCTGTGTTGACGACTTCCGGGTAGAGCTGGCTGTCACGGGGCGGCGGGGCGAGTCCTACCACCGAATGTGGCGGCACCTGACCTCGACCGTGGCGCAGCTGATGACCGCCCCCGACGGCACGGGACCGGCGCTGGATGTTGTCGAGGAGACGGCCTTCCGGATCGCGCGACGTCTGGTGGTGCAGATCGAGCCGGAGACCGGCGGTGCCACCTATCGGTCGCTGCTCGGCCTGCTGGAGGCCATGGTCGTCGACACCCAGCGCGGCCCGGGCGCGGCTGATGTCTTCCGGCGTCTGACCGATATCGCCGCAGAGTACGGGCCGCAGGGCGGCGTGATCGACGTGAGGATGCTGCGCGATCTGCTGCACGCCCGCGGTGCCGTCCTGCGTGCGGATCCGCCGGCGCTGGCTGAGGTGGAAGCGGTCAGGCGGTGGACCGAGAGGTTTCTTGCGAGTCCGCGTGTGGGCCGTCAGCTGGGCGGGCGTCTGCGCTTGGAGCGCGCGCAGCAGGTGGAGGTGTTGCGTGAGGCGGTGGGCGCGCATGAGCGGGTGCTGCTGAGCGGCCCGGCCGGTGCCGGCAAGAGTGCCCTGGCCCGGAAGCTGGCCGGCACGATGCATGCTGCGGGCGGCACGGTCTTCGCGTTGTCGCTGACCGAACGCGCCTGGCACACGGTGGCCGACATCGGGCACGAGGTCGGCGCGCGGCTGGAGCGGGCGCTGGCCGCGGCCCCGGGCGGAATGCGGCTGCTGCTCGTCGACGGTGCGGAGCAGGTTCTCACCGATGACGGCGCCCTGCTGTCGTCCCTGCTGGAGGTACTCCCCCGCGCGGAGGGCGGTCGCTGGCGCGTCCTGGCTGTCGCCCGGGAGCAGGCGGCCGACGGGGTCGAGCGGGTGCTCGGCCGCGTGGACGGCGGTGAGGTCCACCGCCTCCAGATGCAGCTTCTCGACGATGACGAGGTCCGCTCGGTCCTCGCCGCTTTCCCCGGACTGCGGCGGCTGCTGCGCTCGCCTCGGTCGGCGCGGCTGCTGCGCCACCTCTTCGTCGTCGAACAGCTGGTGCGTGCGGCAGGCGACGTTGTCCTGCCTCGGCAGGTACTGGGCGAGGAGGACATCGCCGACTGGGTGTACGAGGGCCTGGTGCGCTGTGGTGGTGTCCGGCGTCCGGGGGGTGGTGGGCCGGATGAGCGCACCGACGTCTACCTCGCGATGGCGGACGCCGTCATCGACGGTCACGCCTGGGCTTCGCTGCGCGGTTGCTCCGGCGCGGCCCGGGAGGGCCTGGTCGGTGACGGCATCCTGGTCCGCGGGGGGGCGGAGTTCGCCTTCGCTCACGACGTGCACCAGGACTACGCGATCGCCGTACGCCTCGGCATGAGTGATGCCCCCGACGTGACCGGCGTGGTCGGGCCGCGCCGGCTCCTGCGCGGGTTCCGGTTGTGGGCGCAGATGCTGCTGGCGCGTACCGCCCGTCGTGCCCCGGCCCGGCTCCCGGCCGCCTGGCGGGAGATCACCTCTCGGGCGCACGATGTTGCTGGTGGCGGCGATGTGCGCTGGGCGGACGTGCCCTTCGAGGCGCTCTTCGAACTCGGGGAAAGCCGGGGTGTGCTGGCGGCCCTTGCCGCCCAGCTGCTCGACGACGGCGCAGTGGCCCTGGTCTCGGCGGCCTCGCGCCGCTTGCCGGACGCCGAGGCGGCCGTGCCGGTGCTGGACTTCCTGCTCGCCCAGGCCGACGCTCTGGCTCCGCATGCCGCAGACGCGGCGTTGGTCTGCACGGCCACCTGGCTGCTGGCCTTGGGCGAGCGCACCCCGAGGGAACTGGTGGCACGGGTGCCGGGGGCGGTGGCCTGCTGGTATGACGGCGGGCCCCGCCGAGCGCAGGAGGCGGCCTGTGCGCTGGCCTGTGCCGCGGAGCGTCTTGACGACGACGCCCGCGACCTGCTGGCAAAGATCGCCTTCCGCCACCCCTTGTCGGTGCAGTGCGTGGTCGAGGACCGAAGGCTCAGCCTGCCGCTCGCCCGCCACGAGCCGGCGCTTTTGGCCCGGCTGGCGCGGTCCTTCTACCTCGGCCACCCCCACAGCCAGGACCATGTCGATGCCCGGGAGGGTGTGCGGGAGCCGGGATGGCCCCTGGTATCGCGCGTGGCTCGGGAGGTCCTCCAGCGGGGGCCTGATCCGGCGGACTTGGGCCCCTTCGGCGTTCTGGTCGAGCATGCGCCCGATCACGGCCTTGCCCTGATTGGCGCTGTGGCCGACGCCGCTACCTCCGCCGTGATGCGCCGCGGCGACACGCGGGCGGCCAGGCCGGTGTCCGTGACGTGGCCGCTGGCCGGGAGCCTGCGCACCTACGTCGGGCCTCACCGGGTCTCGGCATGGCTGTGGGCCGGGGAGGCAGGGCCGGGACCGGTGATCGCCGCCCTGGCAGCGCTGCACCGGTGGGCCAACGCCCGTGCCGGGGCGGGGGCTGCGCTGGCGGAAATCGTGGAGCAGGTCCTGGGCTGCGGCGAGAGCCTGGCGCTGGTGTCCGTGGTCGTCGATGTCCTGTGCCAGCACGCCGCCCGGATCGAGACGGAATTGGACCCGGCACTGGAGCAGCCGGCGATCTGGCTGCTGCCCACGACTTCCTCGGCCATGGTCGCGGCCGTTCCCATCGTCGTCTCGCGTGCCGGGCGCGAGCGCCAGGAAGCCTACCGGCTCCTGGGCCAGCGGCTTGTGGCCGAGCACGCCGCACTACCGGAGGCGCAGCTGGCGGCGCCGGGGGTTGTGGAGCGCCAGCGCACCCGCGACCACGTCTTCAGGACGATGGCCGCCTTGCTGGATTGCGCCCAGTACGAGCAGGTCGAGCTGCCGGACGGCCGCGGACGTGTGGTGGTCAACCGCGCCGTTCGGCAAATGTATGCCGAGGCCGAGGAGACTCAGGGCGATCTACACCGGTTCGTCGAAAGCTTCGCACTTGCCGAGGACGCCTGCCGGGCCCGGGACGAGACGGACACCGTGGACGTGCATCGCCTGTTCGAACGGATGGCGGTACTGGAGGCCGCACTTGAGGTATCCCCGCCTCTGGAGGGGCTCGGGGATTTGGAGGACATCCGGGCGGCCGTGGCGGCCGTGCTCGTGCAGCGAGCCGCCGGTGAGGACGGCGTGGAGCCGTGGCAACTGCACTGGGCCGGTGAACAGCTCATGGCGGCGGCCGCCAGCACTCCGTCAGCGCTCACGAGCACGGACCTGGTGTGCGAGGAACAGAACCACAAGGCGGGCGACCGCTCCGCCGCGCACATCCTGCCCCTCCTGCTCGCCGATGAGGACCTGCGTCGGCGCACCAGGCTGACCGCACAAGACACTTCCACCGCCACCGCCGCGGTGGCGAGCAGCGACTTCATCGAGGTCCGCAACACGCTGACCACCGCACTCACCAACCAGTGGACGCACGGCCCCTGTTCGGGACCAGCCGACCGACTCCACACCGAAGGGCTCGCAGCGCTGAACACGATGGTGGCCACCGCCGGCCTGCACCCGCCCGACGAGAGCGGGAACCGTCAGCCGTACCAGCTGACCAGCCCCGTCCCGACCCTGCGCACCAGCACCACGGCGATCCTCGACCTGCGTCTGGCCGCGCCCGCCGTATCCGCGCTTCACCATGCCGCGCGCACCGACTGTATCCACCGCGCCGAAGCCGACGCCCTTCTCCAGGCGCTCACGGCGCACGACCGGCTCACCTGGACGAAGCAGAGCGCCGACATGGCCAAACGCTCCCGGCCCTGGCGGCGCGCCCACGACACCATCACCGCCAAGCAGGCGCTCGCCGGCGACCGGGGGCGCCTGGAGGAGACGGTCACTGCCTTCGCCAATGAACCGGATGCCCTGGTCGACCTCCTGCTTTCGCTGGCCCGGCAGGCCACCACACCAACGCAGATCACCGAGCTGCTCACCCTGTGGCCCGGGCTCCTCGACCGCTTCCTCACCTCTGGCCGACGCTGCTCGGGGCACCTGCGCGAGGCGCTCCTTCCCGCCCCGGCCGACGGCACCCGCTGGCCCGCCCAGCCCACCTGGGTCATCATCACGACCTGGGCCAAGGCCCACACGGGCGCCACGGCGCGCGCCGACCACCTCATACGCATCCTCGACCGGCACCAGCTGTTCACCAGCGCTGCCATCGCACTCGTCCTCGACGTGCTCGGCACCGACCCCGCAGCCGTCACCTGCCTCAGCCGCAGCGCGGTGCCCTTCCTCCAGCGCGTCCTGACCAACCCCGTACTGAGCGCCGAGCCGATCGGTCAGCACGCCCACCGCCTGCTCGATGAGCTGGCGGCCAGCGCAAACGCCGAAGCCCTGCAGGCACAACGGGCCCTGGAGGAAGCACCCACCCTCAACCGCGACTGAGCTGCATCCTCCCGGCCGCGCCGGCGGGTGCCCCAGGCTGGGCGCACCTCCCTTAGGCGCATTTCTGTTGGCCCGCCAGCGACATGCGAGGTACGGGCCTCAGGTCTGCTCCAGCAGCTCCGCGCTGATCCGGTCCCAGCTCGGTCGGGGGCCGTCGACCGGGCGTACGGCTGTGAGCAGGCGGCCGTCGATGAACGTATCGAGCCGATCGCCGGCCAGGGTGGCCAGCCGCTCGCGTTGAGCACGGCGGTTCACCTCTACTCGCTCGCCCAGAACTCCGAGCAGTACCTCGTGACGCGTCTCGCCGAGGATGTCGCCGCGGATCCACCGTCCTCGGACCGGTACGCCGTCGAGCGTGCCAAGCTGATGCTCCTCGCGGCTGAAGGCCCGGTCCATCGCCTCTTCGGCCTCCGGCCCCACCCGGCTGATCACTTCCCAGCTGGCAGCCCCCTCACCGCTGATCTCCGGGCGCGGAAGGTCGACCATGTGCCCCTGTTGCGGTGCCAGGTTCACCACACGGCGGGGATCGGGCCGGGGAACCCGGAATTGCCAGGGCTTCGCGCCTCCTGGCACGTCGATCCATCCGGTCTTGAGACCCGTCAGGGCGGCGGAGCCGTCGGGCAGGAAGACATCGACGTAGACGCCGCCAGCGCCGAGCCAGACCCAGCTCATGAAGTAGGCATGATCACCATGGTCAACGGACCACTGGGCGAGCTTCTCCAATCGCTTCCTCTGCTCCGGGGTGCCCTTTCCCGGCGGGAACATCTTCTTGGCGCGCCGTCGCCGCCCTCGAGCCTCTCCGGCAACCGGCCCCGCGGCCAGGTCGTACAGCAGATCGGGCCGCACACCCGTCTTGGCGTAGAGCCCAGAGAGTTTGCCCGGAAGCACGTCGAAGCTGCTCAGCCCGCTGGCGCCGGGCTTCCAGTCGAACAGTGCCTCGCTGGCGGCGCTCATCACGCCGAGCCCGGTGCACTCACTGACGAAGCGCTGGATGTGGCCGGCGCTGGAGTCGAGAGCCGAGCACTCGACTCTGAGCGGCCCTTTGCCCTGGCCACCGATGATGTAACTGAGGAGGAGGCTGATCTCGTAATCGCGCACGCGCTGGTCGACCGTCTTGCGCAGGTCACAAGCGAGGGCGTTGATGTTGACCATGGCGGCCAGGGAGACCGGCAGCGGGCCCTGTCCGATCTCGACCGCCTGGACGGCCTCCGCGCCGGCCTTCCCCTTCTCGATCGTGAAGCGCCACACCCGGGCGCGCACCGTGCTCATCGGAGAAGCCTAAGGTCTTCCTTGCGCCAATGTGCGCATCAGAACTAGGTCTGGGGCCGCGAGGGCCTCCAGCGTGACGCCGTTTCCGCTCGCGTTGATTCTTCGGCCACAGGGCGGTTCCACCTGGCCTCGATGGTGCCACTGCAGGATGTTCGCCTAGCTGGTGAGAGGAGAAGACCGGAGGCAAGGTCCGCGGACTCGGCCGCGCATCGCCCAAGAGCAGATCAGCCTGCTGTAACCCGCACCTACAACGGCCAGGGCCGCCGGGTGACTACGCGCCCTTCGACCTATGTCGCCAAATGGCGTGTTCCAGTCCGCCCTTGTCGTGCCCGAGAAGCGCGGCGGCTTCCTCATACACAGCGCGCAACTGGTCGTACGGGAGGTCCGGAACACCAGCATCCACGGCGAAGGCGCGCAGATGTACATCAACGGCCACGTGCGAACGGCCAACGAGATTGCCGATGTAGTCGATGCTCTTCGGCCCCACCCCCTTCACCTTGCGCAGAGCGGCGCGATTGGCCTGATGATCGAGCCACGCGTGGAGGTCCTCGCGGGTGCCGACCCCATGCGCAGCGAGGAGGTCCGTGATGGCGTGGGCCGTCGCGACCTTCTGGGCGTGGTTGAACCTCATGGCCACGGCGAGGTCCTCCGTGGCGAGCCGGCGCTGGAAGCCGCCGACCGTTCTTGCATCAGGCCAACTCAACTGCAGATGGAGGAGCCGCGGTCGGAGAGTGCTCTCGTAGTTGCACCGGGGCTGGAAGCTGACGTCGCAGATGACAGCACCCATGTGGGTCCATCCGCCGGGCTGGGGAAACGGACCGCTGCCGAGTAGATGTTGAGCGTGATCGGCGAGCCGTCGGGCAGGGCTGGATGTGGGCATGGGCCAATGATGGCGCTGCGGTCTGACAATCTGGCCAGAAAGTGCAAATTTCTGGAATGGATGGCGGGATGGAGGTGCCGTTCCTTCGCGCAGCCCCTCCCTGATGGGAAGGTTTCCCATTTCGGCTAACGGGCCTTCGTCGAGACCGGGGCGAGGCGGAAGACGCACTGGACCGTGTTGAACTCGATCACCTCCGCGACGAAGCGGAACTTATCGCCAACTGCAACGGTTGCAGGGGCCTGCTGACCAGCCAGGTGCAGGTCGCCGGTGTTGACGTCCTCGTACTTAAAGTTCGGGCCGTCCGTCGTCTGCGGTCCCTTGTCGCCTGGGCCGAGAAGGAAGTCGTAGCGGGTCTGATCACTCCCATAGGACGCCATGTGCCTGACTGACCCGTCGAACGCGATCGTCTGCCCCTCGTGCTCGGTTGCGAAGTTCGCGTTCGCTTCGCTGCACGGGTCCGCCTTCAGCAACGCTGCGAACTCGCGATCGTTTTGCGCCGTGATCATCTCAGCGGCAGTCGGCTCATCTGCGGAGGGCGTAGTGGAAGGCTTTTCGCCGATGCCCGTCGAGCTGGCTGACGCGTCCTTCTCCTCGTCTCCGTCGCCGAGCGCAACGCCAGTGACGATGATGGCGGCCAAGACCACGAGGACGGCAGCCCCCGCCCCGATCAGACGCCACGGTAGTGGCCTCTTCGGCCGACGGAAGTTGAGGGTGGTGCGCAGCCGGCCTGGCAGCTGTTCCACGAGCTCCCAGCCGTCCTTCTGCATCTTCGAGATGACCAAACCGTCGGTGCCCCGAAGCGTCTGCACGACCTTGTACTCGTACTTGATCTCGTCGGCCATGCGGCTCCCCGCCCCTGAAGCGAACTGGTCATTCCAACTGGGCGCGAGCATAGATGACTCCGCGAGTAGCACGGCGTCAGGAACCGTCGGCTCATCACCGCATCTGCACCCCACCGCGTCCGGGCGTGGCCTGTACTCAAAACGCCTCCACCCCTGTCCTGCACGGACAGAGGTGGAGGAACGTTCATGCAGCTACAGTGAGCGGGGCTTCCATTCTCTCCCAGGCTCCTAGGACTGCCTTGTGAGCGTCCGGCTGCAGGTGGGCGTAGCGCTGCGTGGTCTGGAAGCTTTCATGGCCGAGGAGGTGCTGGACCTCGTAGAGCGAGACCCCCTGCTGCACCAGCCACGAGGCGCAGGTGTGACGCATGGAGTGCGGTGGGTACTGCGGGACGAGCTGCTGCTCACCGTCGCCGTCAAAGTAGTAGGCGCCTTCTACAGCCGGCCACCAGGTCTGCCTCCGCCAGTTGCCGTCATCGAGGAGTCGTCCGGCCCTGCCCTTTGTGATGGTGGTGAATACCACCGCGTCACGGTCTAGACCGTAGATGTGGCGCTCAAGTGCCTCCAGGACATGGGCTGGCAGCGGAACCTCCCGGCGACTCTTGGAACTCTTCGGGTACTCCTTGATGCCACTCTTGGTGTTGACCTCCACCACGAACAGTCGCGAGCGACGCTGGTCGATGCGGTGTCGGTGAAGGCCGGAAAGTTCACCCCAGCGCAGTCCGGTGTAGAAGCCGAGCAGGCACATCGTCCGCCAAGGGGACGGCAGTTCGTCCAGGACGCTCTGCGCCTGATCGAGTGTGAACCACTGCGGCGGTTTAACTGCGATCTTGGGCAGGTCGATGCTGCGGCAAGGACTCACCGTGATCACGTCGTCGTCGACAGCCGCGCGCATGATCGAGGACGTCAGGTTGTAGGCTCGCTTGATCGCGGCAGCACCCACACCCTTCTCGACCAGGGAGCGGACCCAGCTCTGGACGTCCATTCGGGTGATGGCGCGCATCTCCCAGTCCGCCCAGTAGGGCATCACGTGGTTCTTGATGCAGGAGGCGTCGCCTCGCATGGTGTGGCGCTCGACCACGCGGGCGTTCCACCAACGGTCATGCCACTCACGGAACGCCATTTCGCCAACCCTCGGGTCGCGCATGCTTCCGCGGGCAAACTGAGTTTCCATCTCAATGCCCCAAGCTCGCGCCTGAGCCTTAAGAGGGAATGACTCACTGAACCGGTCTCCTGTCTGGTTGCGTACGGTCGCCTGCCACTTGCCGGACTTCAACTTGCGCAGGTACGCGGCACTACTCCTTTATTCCGGGGACGGTGAGGACCAAGCTGACAGCGAAGGTCAGCGGCGGGGGCGCGGGGAAGCTACTGATCGGCTGGTAATGAACTCCTCCAAGCCGGATGCGGGGACACGGACGCGCGAGCGGCCCGTTCCGGTGCGCAGGTCGACGACCGGAAGTTCCCCGGCCGCAATGAAGCGGTAGACAGTGCGGCGATCGACGTCCAAGGCTGCGGCGACAGCGGGAATGGATAGCAGACGGGCAGGCATGGTGAGTCCTTGAGAGTGGGATGCGAAAGGAGCCGGCGCATCGGTTCAGCTGGCCTGTTGAGCAGGAAGAGGCATTGCCCCCCTCGGCGGAGGCGTGCTGATTGATGCCAGAAGGTCACAGGCCAGCGACGCTCTTGCTCTCCTCTCCGGTCCAAGCGCTGTCCTGCGTTCGCTGCGGCCCCACCGCCAAGCACAGCCGACCGCGAACACCCTCAATGGTCGCCACGATCGCCGGTTTGGCTAACCGGCGATCGTGGTCTATGTTCCGGTCGCGCCAGGCAAGAAGCCGACCATCGGCTGACAACCACGGCACCAACTTCCATGGCCGCTGAGACGCTCCGGTGCTAGGGCCTGCTGGGTGAAATCCAAGCGGTAGGCACCAAAAGGAGAGGTCAACAGGATGGTCAACCGAACTGATATGAGCTAGCACGCCTAAGAAGAAGATCCTCACCTTGCGAGCGGTGGGCCATTCACCTGCCCACATTCTTTCGCGGTCTTGTAGATTGACATAGCCCCGCGTAGCGTTCCAGCCTTTGGACGTGCTTTCTCGTCTGCCGTGAGCGAATACTGAAGGCCACAGGTCCCTTTATGCCCCGGATACGCTTAGTTACTGCGGGCTGCGGAGCTGTTTGGAGCGTTCTCACCGCTGGCTACGCTTTTCCCAGTAAGGACGAAATGACCGCCCGGCCGTAGATCGACCCGGCCGAAGGAGTAGGACCGTCGCAGGCCGTCTTGTCACCGACCTAATGCGAATAGTTTGCATGTTAATCGGCGAAGCGGTACAAGGCGGCAACGGCACGCACTTCCTTGGTTACGGCCCGGATGCCGTAGGTCATGAGGGGGTGCACGGCGCTTAGCTCGTGCCCGCCATCCCACACCCTAGATGCAGGCGTACGGAAGGGAACCACGCTTATCCCGTGAGCGGTGAAGGGGACCACACCGAGGTAGCGTGTACCGCCGGTACCGCAGATGTAGCTCCGGGCCTGGGTTACCGCTGCGAGGTCGGCGAGTCGCTGCGACCGCTCAGAGCGGGCGGGCAAACGACTGCTGTACAGGATGCGGCCCTTCCACCCCATCAGTCCGAGGAGCATCCGCGTGGATGCCTCGGCTACATCAGCAGTCTTATCCGTTCGCCAGAACTCGTCGAGCACAGAGTCCAATTCCTCCCGGAAGAGCGGCCAGTCAGTGGAGCTGCCGTAGTGCTGCGCGAGCATGTGCATGACTCGTCGACGTGAGCGTTCCGGGTCGACCAGAAGAGCATCCCGGATGAGGGTCGACCGACCATGAGGAAGGTGGGTAGGGATCGAAAGCCATTGACGCCGGCTTGGGTGGGACATGCTGGCCAGCCGGGCACGGTGCTGGTAGTCGCGGCGGGCGAACTGGACGTCGTCGAGCACGATCCAGTAATCCGCCGCGAACAGCTTGGCCAGAGTGTTCAGTCGCGGCAGGAAGTTCGGCTGGTGGATCGCGCACAGCCCGCCGGGCGCGGGGAGGTCATGAGGCGATGAGTCTGCTGGTGAATCCGGCGCGGATGAGGGACTCGTACGCGGCATGTACGTCCTCCGGAACATGCTGCTCGATGGCGAACCCGAGCTTCGGGTACTCGATAACGCGCTGGAGGTCGCCGACGAGCATGTCGATGACGAGCTTCTCGTCGCCGATGCTCTTGAGGTAGTCGTCGAACTCCATGGGCTCCGAGGCGCAGGTCACGTCGACCTGGGGCCAGAGTTTGCGGGCGGTGGCGAAGGAGCGGCGCTCCATGTAGGGCTTGGAGACAAGCAGCACGGACTTCGGCGTGATGCCGGCGGATGCGAGGACCTCGCGGGACAGGGTGATGTTTTGGCCGGTGTTGCCGGCGTTCGGCTCCACGAGGATTGCGCTATCCGGCACACCTAGGGCGAGGGCGTGCTCGCGGAAGTGCACGGCTTCCCCACGGGGGAACACCTTGGCTGTGGTCGGGCTGTTGCCGCCGGTGAACACGAGAGTGGGGAACAGGCCAGCGCGGTACAGCTCGGCGCTGAAGGCGGCCACGCCGAGGTCGTGACTGCCGAGCCCGATCGCGACGTCGACGGGGCTCACGTCGTGATGCATCTGGTGGAAGTCCCAGACCAGCTGGGCCTTGCTGATCTGCTCCTCGGTGATGGCCGGCTGGTTGTCGGTCACTCGCTTATCTCCCTGGTCACCGTCGTGTGGGGCGGGCTGCCCCGTCGGCCGTCCTCCGGATGTCCGTGATGCTGCGGAGCTGGTGGCTCAGCCCGTACTGGGCCGCCTCCCTGGCAGCGTCGTCGAGGACGTGTAACCCATCATCCAGGGTGGCGGCATCGGAGAGCAGGATGTGGCCATATGCGGTGTCCAGGCGTACCCGCTGCATGGGCGATTCCGTGACGCCCGTACTGCGTGCAAGGTCGATGAGGCGCAGGGCGGCGTCGAGGTTTCCGGAACCGCGGTGAGCGAGGGCCAGCTTCTGTTGCGCGACCGACCAGTCCTCCTGTTCGGCGAGGTCCTCGAAGACGTGGACCGCTGTTTCCATCACGCTGACCGCATAGTCGTGGTTGCCGTCCTTGCTCAGAGCCGTGCCCACCCACAGACGAGCGCGGGCACGGTCACGAGGGGACAGTCGATCGTCGGCTACCAGGTCCTCGTACTGGCGCGCCGCTGTCTCAAGTTCGCCGACCATCTCCGTGACGACGGCTAGGGAGAGATCGAGCTGAGCTACGCGGCGCGGGATCGCCAACTGCATGTAGAGCGAACGAGCGTTGGCGTATGCGCGCTGGGCCGAGAGTGGGCCTACGACGGCCCCCTGGTCTCGCATCAGGTCTCCGTGCAGCGCGGTGGAACGTGCCAGCAGGGACAAGCCCCGTTCATCCAGCTCCGAGGCTTTGTAGCGAGAGGTCCAGCGGTGCAGAAGTGATTCTGCGAAGGGAAAGTTCTGGCGGGCAAGGGCCACCACTGCGCGTTCCAGGTCGTCGGCCCACGTCTCGTAGTCCCAAGCTCGTGGGCGGGGAATGGTGACACGCCCGGTCGTTTCCGGAGGGGTGTTCCCCTTGGCGAGTTTGGCGAGCTCTGTTTCGAAACGCACGTGTGTCTGCGCGTTCGCCTGGGCCAGCGCTGTATCCAAGATGGCCTGGCTCTCCGTATTGGGTCGCCGCTTGGCCAGAAACTTTTCCCAGTTACTGACGGTATTGACCGAGACGCCCAGTCTTTCGGCGAAGGCGCGCACGCTCAAGCGGAGAGCCTTCCGGAGGGCAAGTGCCTCCAGGCCGGTCCATTCATGAACGGTCGCCACGTGCCACTCCTTTCCGTCGCCATCGAAGCACGCTGAGTCGCGCCAGGTGGACGGAAGTGGGACAGAAGTGGGACGGCCGTGGATTCCCCGACCGCCCGGCCGCCATCAGGCTCGAAGTGCCCCTCCGAAGACGGCCTGATGGACGGTCATGATCTTGGAACCCCTCACCGAACAGCGGCACGTCACCGGTCCGCTCGTGTTCGGCTACCTGCGCCTGGTGCGGGTCTCGCGTGCTCGTCAGCTGGCCCTGACGATGGCGATCAGCGACTACTGCCGTCGTCACGAGCTGACACTGGCCGGCGTCTACATGGAGCGTTGCTCTTCCACGCCGTCCGCGTTCGTGGGCATGCTCGATGCCCTCACGGCCACTCGGTCCTATGGGGTGGTACTTCCCACCCCGTCGCACCTCGGCCCCAAGGCCATAGCGGCTGAACGGCGCAGTCAGCTGACCGAAACCGGCGCCCATCTGCTGCTGATCCGTGGTGAACAGACGGCTCCCCCAGGCGAGGGCGCCGCAGCCCTCGCCGCCGGAGGCACCGAGTGATGAGTGCCTGCCGGTACAGCCCTGCGCGACCGTGGTTGGCGCCCGCTCGGGCGGTTACGTCCCGGCCGGCCGCCGGCCTCGGTTACGGAAGATGCCTCGAGTCAGCGCTCGGCGGCGTGCCTCCAGTAGTCCTTCAGCATCTCGCCGGGCCACGCGGGCTGGGTGACGGGGCCGCGCGGCAGGAACTCCTTGAAGACCGCCACCAAATCCACCACCTGCGTGCCGTCGTCAGCGTCGAGGTCCGTCACATGCAGATCCCGTCCGTCGACGCGGAGCAACCGCGGGAACGAGGTCGCGAGGCGAGCCGGACGCCGGTGGTTGTGGTGCACGAAGGTTCCCGTCGCCGGCCAGTCCGGGTTGTCCCGCGGGCTGCGCGTGTGGAGGGCAACGTCCTCAGGAGAGCCGAAGTTGAAGAACCAGGTGACCTGGAGGTGAGAGAACTCCTCGATCCCCTGCAGGGTTTCCTCCGGGTACTCCGGGCGCAGCCGAATGATCGACTCCACACCGCCCTTGAAGTCGTCGAGGCGCCCCTTGTGGCCCCCGACCACCTCGGCGATCACCGGCACCTCGATGGACTTTGTGGACACGGGTCCCCCCTTCTCCGCTCGCGGCACGGCAAGGCGGTCAACCACAGCATGCCCGCCTTCACCACCATGGCGCCGTCAGGCTACTCGTTCGAGTACGGCCTTGGCGCGCTCGTCGATCTCCGCCGCCACGCTGATTCCCCGATTGCGGAAAGGGGAAAGCACCCGGCGCATGTTCACGGCTGCCTCGCGTGCTCTGCCCGACTGGACGCCCTCCATCGCGTCCAGGGCCTGTGCCCACGTGTGGCACGCGGCCTCCACGTTCCCCTTGCGGGCCTGCACAGTGCCCATGTAGCCCAACGTCACCGCGTGGGTCCGGCTGAAGGTGTCGGCCTTCCTGGTCAGCACGCTGTTGTTGAATTCTTGGAGCGCTCCGTCGAGATCGCCGAGCGTCCACAGGGTGCGGGCGGTCTCGTGGGCCAGGGAAGCCCGCTGGAAAAACCACACCCGACTCGGATCCTCGTCACCGACGTCAGCCGCAGCCAGGTCGTCCTCGGCGCGGAGAAGCGCTGCGATCGCGGCCCGCTTCTGTCCGTTGGCAGCAAGACTGCGCGCCTGCACCACTCCGAGCAGTGCCCGCTCGCGAGGCGTCGCGAGGGTGTACCGCTTACGCTCCACGGAAGCCGTGGCGAGGTCGACGGCAGCCCGTGGGTGGCCGAGATCCGTTGCCTGGTGAGCCATCGCCCGCAGGATGTGGCCGGCGAGGGGAGCGTCGTCGGCTTCCGCCGCGAGCTTCAGCGCCAGCGTGAAGTAGCGCCGTGCGGCCTCATGGTGAGAGGCGTCGAAGCTCATCCAGCCGGCGACGTACACCGCCTCGGAGGCAGCGGCGAGGAGGGCGCGACGAGTGTCGTCGCTGGTGAATACCCCTCCGACGTACCTGGCAACGTCGTCGACGAGGTACTGGTAGAGGGCCGTGCGGCCATCCATGCCGCCGTGTCGCTGGTCTCTTCGAGAGAAGAACTCTGTCATCTCACGCACAGCGCTGACTTCTGCGGCCCCGACCCTGCGGCTCGTCGCGGCGGGGCGGGACTTTGCCCGTTGGGGAGCCTCATCCCACCACTGCTGTCCAGGCAGAACCAGGCCACCCACCGAGTAGGCGGCGCCGGCCAGCAACCGGCGGCGTTCGAGATCCACGTCGCTTCTCCCAAGGTCTACCAGCGCAGTCAGCGTATCGACGTTCCACTCCGATGCTGCCGCCACTGCACCCGCGCCCGGCACGGAGAACCCGATCTCAGCTGGTGTGATGGGGCGTTGCAGTCGCCGGGACAACGTCTCGCACAAGATAAGGGGCGCTCTGCCCGAGGGCTGCGTTCCCGCCACCCACATGGCGATGTGGGAGCGGCTGGTACCCAGCAGTTCCTTTGCTCCTACCTCAGCCGCGACCCTCACGAAGGCAGCCGCCACTTTCTGCTGCGACCAGCCTGTTTCCGCGATCGCGTCGGCCAGCTTCACGTTCCGCTCGCGCGCCATCGTCTACCTCGGTTCACCAAAACGATCTTTGACGGGTTTGACGGCCCCGACAGCCGCCGGGAGATACCGCCGCGATGTGATCCACGGTTCGCTCGTGGTCAACGAAACCACCAACTGCCTTTGCCCGGGAGGAAACCGGTGAAGACCAGGCACACGACTGGCACCGCCACCCGGACTGTGCCGGGCGACGGGCGCGCTCCCGCTCCGACGTCTGGCGTACGGCACCTCGACCACCCCCCGCCGGTGGCCGTGCTCGTGCAAAACCTCCGCCGCTTCGACCACTCCGACAAGACCGCCGATCGAGTCCTCCGCGGGCTCAAGCACCAGTTGTGAGAAGGCGAGCATGGACCGAATCGAAAGCCTGGGGAGTGTGATCAGCGCTCCCGAACAGAAGAAGACCCTGACGCTCGCCGCCAACGACAGGGCTCCGGGCAAGGCGCGGTCCTTCACCCGGGAAGCGCTGATGGCGTGGGGGGTGGAAGACCTTCTGGACCAGGCTGTACTGATCGTCAGCGAGCTCACCACCAACGCCGAGCGGCACGGCCGAACTCCGGGCGTGGGCCTGAGCCTTCCATCCAGAGTGGAAGGCGAGCCCGTCGACGAGATCACGCTGACGTTAGCCCTGCAGGCAGGTGTTGTGGGGATCGAGGTCGAAGACAACTCCCCTGAGCCCCCAGTGCCTCAGATCGCCTCGCTCTATGCCACCAGCGGACGGGGCCTACACCTCGTGTCGGCAGCGGCCGACGCCTGGGCTGCCTGTCCCAAGGAAGACGGACGCGGCAAGAGAGTGATCGCTCTCGTGAGGCGCACCGAGTCGCCCTTCACCTCCTAACCCCTTCCCTTGGAGATCCCTGATGTCATCCCGGCCTACTTCCTCACCCGCGCCGACCTCCGGCGGAACGAGGCGGGGCCTCGACGCCGATGCCGTACGTGTGCTGCTGCTGGACCTGGATGGCGTGCTCGTCGACACCCGCCCGGTCATGAAGCGCGCGTGGCGCCAGGTCTGTGAGGACCACGGTCTCGACGTGCCGTTCGGGGAGTACGAGCGTCACCTGGGCCGGCCCTTCGCCGACATCATGCAGCAGCTCGGGCTCGCTGACGCCGAGCCGATCCACCAGACCTACTCCAAGGCGTCGACGGCCGCCTCTCACCTTGCCCGACAGTTCGACGGCGTCATGGAGGTCCTGCATGCCTTCGCCGCTGCCGACTGGCGGCTGGGGATTGTCACGTCCAAGCCGTTGGCGCGAGCCACCCCTCTCCTGGCTCAGCTCGGCGTCCCTTTCGCCACGGTGCGCACGCCGAACGGGATAGGGCGGGGGAAACCCGCGCCAGACCCGATCCTGCTCGCCCTGATCGACCTGGGCGCCGACCCGGCCGATGCCCTGTACGTCGGAGACATGGCGGTCGACCAGGAGGCAGCCCGTCGCGCCGGCGTCTCGTATGTGCACGCGGGCTGGGGCTACGGCACCCCGAGCTCCCCGGCCCCCGTCGTCGCCGAATCGCCGAAGGACCTGCTGCGGCTCATGGACACCGGGCCGATCCTTGAAGGGAGCCTGGTATGAGGCCGACCAAGCGCAGCGCCTTGGGCATCGCCCGCGCCGACTCCGATGGCAAGCCCCTGTGGGCGCTGGTCGGCGAGCGCGCGCTCGTGACCATGAAGTCCGACCGGATCACCACGTCCGAACTGGAGGTCCTGCCCTTCGACCAGCGCGATGCTGAAGCACGGGTCAACCATGTGATGGAGGCCCTCGAAGCGTACGGCGCCGACCTCGCGAGGACTCCGGGTGGCGCGGGGTGGCTGTACGTCCAGCACGTGCCGGTGCGGCGCCTGGTGGCACAGGTCGTACGTAAGCTGGCGGCGCTCAGCGCGTGGGAGCCGTTCGCCAAGGCCCCAGGTCCGCTGAGACTCGCGCCCTACGAAGGACTCGTCGGGCTGCGGTCGAGCAGCTCCCGCGAGTACCGGGCGTACACGGTCACCTGGTCGGGCATTGCCTACCTGCTCGGAGCCGCAGCCCCTCACAATCCCCTCCGATCCGCGCAGTTACGCAACCTCCCTCCTGCCCTGACGGCCGCGTCGGTGCCGAGCTCGGCGCCCTCGGAGCTTCCAGTGAGCGAGGTGGTGGCGTTGTCGTGGTCGTCCCGTCACGCGGCCACTCTGCTGCCAGTGCTGGAGGAGCTGGCCAGGAACGGGCGCCCCAGCCTCGTGGTGGACTTGGCGACCGACCCGGCGGAGCGGTGCCCGGCTTCGCGCGTCGCCGGGGTGAACCTGTGCTCGCCTCCGCCCAGTCTCTTCGACCTCTCCGGCGCCGTGGACGGGCTGAGGCCGCAGGATGACGGCCCCGTCGTTCGAGTCGACGAGCACGAGCTCCGACTGGCCCGATTGCTCCGCCTCGTGTCCGTAATTCTGGAGACGAGCGGCGGGTGCACCCAGCCGTCTTGGCGATCCGTGGTCCGGGCGGAGACATGGTTGGACGGCGTTCTCGCCGCCGTACGGCCGCATACCGTCCTGGTCAGCAACGACACCAGCCCGCTGGGTGCGCTGGCCGTACATGTGGCAGAGCGCCATGGGATGAACACTGTGCACGTCCAGCACGGGGCCTGGACGGCTGAGTCGGTCGCATGGCCCGCCCTGCACAGCCGCGACATCGTGGTCATGGGTGAGCGGGACCTCCCCCTCGCGAAGGAGTGGGTGCGCCACCCTGACGCCGAAGTCCATGTCCTGGGCCAGCCCCGCTTCGATGTACTCGCTGGCCTCGGCCGCGATACCCAGCGGCGCTACCTGGAACATCTGCTGGCCCACGGCCCGCGTCGCAGTCCTGCCCGTATCGCGGTGTGGGCCTGCCAGCCCTTCGGTCCTGACCGGCTCAAGGCCCAGGCCGACCTGCTGCTGGACGGTCTGTGGCAGGCCGGCAGCGACTGGGGCCTCGTCATCGCGCCGCACCCGGCGCAGAGCATCGACGTCTTCGCCCCCCTGCTCGAACGGCACGGTCGGCCGCTCGTGGCCGTGGCCGATCCCCGGGTCGGCGCTCGTGGCTGCCTCGCCGGTGCCGACGCCCTGGCAAGCGCCTATTCGACGTGCGGCATCGAAGCCGCGCTGATGGGCGTGCCGGTGCTCGAACTGGGTTCGCCCGGCGAGCGCACGCTCGGACTCTCCGACCACGGCCTTGCACGGCGGTGCAGCACCGCCGATGACATCGCCGACGCTCTCGTCGCACTGCGCGGTCCGCACCCGCCTGCCGACCGGGCGGCGACGGACGCGGTGTGCCGGTGGCGCGGTGACAGCGCAGCCCAAGTCGCATGCCTCATCACCCGCCGCTCGGGCGGCCATGCCATGCACTCCCACCACATCAACCACGATGCCCGCGCCGCCGAGTCCGGACGGCCGCAGGGCGAAGGAGTACCTGTCCGATGACACACCTGACCGCCGACAGCGTCGCCGAACTGTTCGTCGGCGCTGTCACCCTGGCCAAGAGCGGCGACAGGGTCAGCCCTCGCGGCATGGCGACCCGTGAGGTGCTCGACGTCCACATGCGGCTGACCCAGCCGCGGGCTCGCCTGCTGTACGCGCCGCCGGCACGCGTCATCAATCCGGCGTTCGCCGTGGCGGAGACCGTCTGGCACCTCTCCGGCTCGGACGCTCCGTGGATCTTCGATTACAACGCGCGCCTGCGGCAGTACGCCGACGACGGTGTCCTGCGGGGCGCGTACGGGCCGCGTATGCGGAAGTGGGCCGGTAACGTGGATCAGCTAAGCCGCATCGTCGAGATCCTCAAAGAGGACCCCGACTCCCGCCGGGCCCTGATCCAGCTCTACGACCCGGCCCAGGACGCTGCAGGGCACAAGGACGTGCCCTGCACGCTGGGCTTCGGCTTCCATCTGCGTGCCGGCCGCCTGCACATGTCGACGACGATGCGTGGTCAGGACGTGTGGATCGGCATGCCGTACGACCTCTTCTTCTACACCGTGCTGCATGAGCTGGTCGCGGGCTGGCTCGGCGCCGAGCTGGGCGATTTCCACCACCACGTGGGATCACTGCACATCTACGAGAACCATCTCGACCAGGCGGAAGAGCTGACCGCGGTGACCGCGAGCGCGGTCATGCCGGACCTCACCACACCGTGGCGGGGCTTCGACGATCTGCTCGACCAGGTCGAGGCCCGGGACGTGACCGGCCACCCGGGCTGGGACACGATGGCCGAGACACTGCGCAGCTACCGCCTGTGGAAGGACGGCGCGCGTGAGCAGGCGTGGCGGGTCGCCGACAAGATCGACGGGCCGCTGGGCGAGGCGCTCATCGCCTGGTACGGCGAGCTGAATCGTCATTCCGGCGCCTCGACCGCGCGCGAGACGGCGGGGACGCGGTGATGGCCACCATGGACCGCGCGCCCTCGGTCATCCTCGGGCTGTGTTCCTTCACGCACGACTCCTCCGCTGCCCTGTTGGTAGACGGGGAGCTAATCGGCTTCGTGGAGGAGGAGCGCCTCTCCCAGCACAAACACACCAAGGACTACCCCGGCTACGCAGTCGAGTGGCTGCTCGGCGAGGCCCGGCTCACCGCGGCCGACGTCGACGCCGTCGCCTACAACTTCCAGCCCGCCCACTACCTGGCCGAGTCCCCGGCAGCCCTGCGCCTGTCTCTGTCGCCGACGACGCGCGATCGGGCGCTGCCGAGGGCTCACGGCTTCGCCAAGGTGGCGCTGCGCACCCATCTGCGAACCCGCGCCCTCGGTCGGCGGTTCCCCTCTGCTGGCGTCATCCCTGTCTTGCACCACCGGGCTCACCAGCTGACGGCCTTCGCCGCCTCAGGGTGGAACGAGTCCGCCGTGCTCATCGTGGACAGCCTCGGCGAGCGGCAGACCACCACCATCGCCTGTGGACACAACGCGCTCCACCCTTCCACCCGCACCCTGGAGGCGATCAACGACCCTGCCTCCCTGGGCTATGTGTACGGCGCGGTCACCGAGCACCTCGGGTGGCGCCGTGGTGACGAGGAGGGCACCGTGATGGCGCTCGCCGCCCTCGGCGATCCGGAGCGGTTCCGCCCACTTTTTGCCCGGGCCCTGCGCACAACACCCACGGGCTTTTCGGTCGACCCCGCCTACTTCCCGCCGCGCGTGCTGACCTCGGGCTACCCGAGGACCTCTCGCCGCTTCATGGACGAGACGTGCCCCGAGCGCCACCCGAGCGAGCCGATCCAAGACGTCCACCGGGATTTGGCCGCCGCCCTCCAGGAGCGCACCGAGCAGGTGATGCTGCATCTGGCCCGCAGGGCCCGGATGACCACCAGATCGCGCCGCCTGTGTGTCGGCGGTGGAGTCGCCACGAACTGCGTGAGCATCGGGCGGATCATCGAGGCCGGAATTTTCGACGAAGTCTTCGTCCCGCCCGCCCCGGGCGACGCCGGCACCGCGATCGGGGCCGCCATCGCCGCACACACCGGCAGCCGCAGCCGGCGACCCGTGTCCGGCGTCGCCCGGGCCTGCTATCTCGGCCCGTCGTACCAGCACCAGGCCCTTGACCTCACGCCATGGCCCGGGCTCCAGCAGAAGACGCTGGGCGTGGAGTCCGCCGAGTTCCTCGCCGACCAGCTTGCCCACGGCATGATCGTCGGGCTCTTCCAGGGACGAGTCGAAGCCGGCCCCCGCGCCCTTGGGAATCGCTCGATCCTCGCCTCTCCATTGGAGCCCGGGGTCGTCGAGCGTCTGAACGCCACCGTGAAGTTCCGGGAGCCGTTCCGCCCATTCGCCCCCATAGTCCTGGCTGAACGCGCCGCGGAGTTCTTCACCCTCGGCCAAGAGGCGCCGTACATGTCGATGGCGTCCGGCGTAACCGACGAGGCGCGCGAGCGCGTGCCGGCCATCGTGCACGCCAACGGCACCTCCCGCCTCCAGACCGTCACCCGGTCGCAGAACGCGTTCATGCACGACGTGCTGAGCGCCTTCGCCCGCCGTACAGGGGTGCCGGTGCTGATCAACACCTCCCTCAACGTCAAGGGCAAGCCGATCTGCGGAACACCGGAGATGGCGCTGGACTGCCTGGCCAGCTCCGGACTGGACGCCCTGCTGCTGGAAGGCCGGTGGATCACAAAGTGAAGATCGGATACAGCTTCTGGGGATTCCTCGGCAACGGCATCACTGACACCCCGGACGGGGGCCGCAGCCACCGCCGCCCCTTGATCGACGCCCTCCTCGGCCGCGGCCACGAGATCATCTTCCTGCAGGCCAACCGCGACCTGATCGAGGCCGGCGACGACCTCGGCAACGCCTACGCCTTCCACAACGGCAACCCGGACATCGACGTCCTGTTCCTGGAGTGGCGCTGGGCAATCGACGGGCGCAACACCACCCCATGCGGCACCGAGGGACACACCTGCGACCTGCACCGCCAGACAGAGCTGCTCACCTGGTACACAGTTCGGCTCGGAACCCCGACCGTGATCTGGGACAAGGACCGCCAGCTCCGGTCGGACAGCGTGTGGCGGCGCATCCGCCGGACCACTGTGTGCGAGGCCGCTCTCGAACCGACGGCGAGCGCCCACCGCCTGCTCTTCCCGGTCGACGACCGTCTCCTCGACGAGGCGGATCCGATCGTGCTCGCCAAGAAGCCCAGGGACCTCGTCCTCGGGTACGTCGGCAACCAATACGACCGCGACCAGCATTTCGATCGCTTCTTCGCGCCGGCCGCCACACGCTTCGATCACCTGGTCGGGGGCAAGTGGACCAAGACCGATCGCTGGCCGCACGTCCGGTTCCTCGGCAGGCTCCCCTTCGAGGCAGTCCACGCCGTGTACGGCAGGTCTCTGGCAACCGTGCTGATGCTGCCGGAGCGGTACGCCGTCGTTGGGCAGATGACGCAGCGGATCTTCGAGGCCGTCCTCGCCGGCTGCCTTCCGCTCACCCCTGCCGACATCCTGCACGCGGACCGCTTCGTGCCCAAGGAGCTGATCGTCAGCTCCGGAAGCGAGGTGATCGAGCGGCTCGCCCACCTCCAGCGGATCGCCGGCACCCAGCAGCACGCGGACCTGATCGCGGCTTGCCTGGACCGCCTGGACCTGTTCCGCCTGAGTCGGCAGGTAGACGCGTTGGAAGCCGTCCTGGACACAGCCGCCAGCCCCGTAGATATGGAACGGGGAGCGGCGTGATGCAGCTGGCTTCCCAGGCCATGGCACCTGGATCATCCGAACGTGTTCGACCGGCCGGTCCGACCGGGCACCCGAGCGCCTCTACGCTGGAGCACCATGAAGAAGGTCGCCATCGTCGGCTGCGGAGGCAGCGGCAAGTCCTACCTGGCACGCGAGCTGGGCAGGATCCTCGACGCCCCGGTCACGCACCTGGACGCCGCGTTCTACGACGACGCGTGGAACGCGCTGCCCATGGAGAAGTTCGCCGCCCTGCAGCAGGATCTGGTCGCGCAGCCGAAGTGGGTGATCGACGGCAACTACAACTCCACCTTGCAGATCCGGCTCGAAGCCTGCGACACGGTGGTCCTCATGGACGTCTCGACCGTGGCCGCGCTGTACGGGATCTTCTCCCGCCAGATCCGGCACGGTGCAGGGCACAAGGGCAACGGGGTGCACAACCGCATCCACTGGGGCGTGATCAAGTACGTGGCCACGTACCGCCGCAAGATGCGCCCGCGCGTCATGGCCAAGATCGAGGAATTCGCCTCGGGCCGTGCCGAGGTGGTGCTGCTGCGCAACCGGCGACAGACGCACCGCTGGCTGCGCAAGGTCGCCGCCGAGCACCGCTGAGCGCTCCGCGCCCCCGAGGGGAGGGTGCGGCATGAGCGGCGCCAACCCGTTCCTGGACCCCGCGCGGCAAGCGGAGCTGTATGGGCACGCCTCGCGGCTGGCCGGCCGGTCCAATGCCCTGATGAGGGCGAAAACCTCCGGACGCCAGGTACCACACACGATCGTGCGCCTGGTGCGCGCCCACCACGAGCGGGCAGACAAGCTCGGCCTGGTCTTGGACGTCGGCTGTGGTCGCGGTACAAGCAGTCTCGCCCTGGCCCAGCAACTCCGGCCGCAGCGGGTACTCGGTCTCGACGCGGCTCCGGCCTTGATCGAACAGGCCCTACACCGCGCTCAACGGCTCCCCGACGTCCCAGTCAGCTTCCTCATGGGCAACTTCCACCAACTGCCGCTTCCTGCCCAGTCATTCGACGTCGCTGTCGCAGCCTTCTGCCTTTACCACTCACCGCAGCCTCAGACGGTGGTCGCGGAGATGAAGCGGGTGCTGGCTCCGGGAGGGCTGGCCGTGCTCGTCACGAAGGGGCTCGACAGCTATCGGGAGATGGACCAGCTGGTCGCTGCCGCCGGCCTCGACCCGCGGGCCGAGCAGCACGAGAGCCTGTACATCTCGGCGCACAGCGACAACCTCGCCCACCTGGCCGCCGTGTCGCTCGACGTACTCGCTGTGGAGCACGAGGAACACCGCTTCACCTTCGACGGACACGACCACGTGGCGGAGTACCTGGCCACCAACCCGAAGTACGACCTCGCCCCGGGCCTTTACGGCAATCCTGGCGCGCTCGCGGCAACACTGCATGAGTTCCTGCCAGACCGGCCCCTCACCACCAAGTCCCTCGTCACCTTCGTGGTGGCCCAGTCAGGGGGAGGACGGTCGTGAGCGTTCGCCAGTTCACCAAGCACTACGAGGCCCCCGGCCGGGTGGCCTCGGCAGCCCGCCATCACGCCTGGCTCGTCGAGCACGCACCGCCGCTGCGGCTTCCGGCGCTGACGGTGGTGGGGCCGACGAGCCTGACATACGAGTGGATCGACGGCCGTCCTGCCCGGACCGAGGACCTGCCGGCCCTGGCTGGTTTGCTGGGCGATGTCCACGGGGCCGCCTGGACCACCGACCTCCGGCCGGCCGCGCTCAACAGGCCCCACCGTTTCCGTGACGGCATCGCGTTCGGCGACTACATCGGTCCCCGGCAGGCTGCCCTGCGAAGAAGGCTGGAACAGGGGTACCTGCCGGACCGCGGGGCCTTGCACGCATTGCTGACGCTGCTGGAGAAGACCGCCAAGGGGCCGACCGCCTTCTACAAGGACAGCAACCCGCGAAACTTCATCATCACCGAGGCCGGCGAGATCTACACGGTCGACACCGACGATCTGACGCTGGCGCCGATGGGTTACGACCTGGCGAAACTGATCGCGACGCTGGTCCTGACGTACGGGCCTTTGCCGGCTCCAACCATTGACTCGACCCTGCGCGCCTACAACGAGGCCGCCGTACGCCACGACCCCCAGCTTGGCATCACGGATCGCGAGCGGCTCGACGACTTCCTCGCCCTGCACGCCGTGCTGACCGCTCCGTACGCCGGGCGCAACGGCTACCGCTACAGCTGGTCGCCCCGACCCTGCCCCCGAGGATCCGCATGATCACCACCGAACTCGTCTTCGTCCGCCACGGCGAAGCCCAGTGCAACGTCGACGGCCTGGTAGGCGGCCCGCGCACCTGCACCGGGCTTACCAACCGCGGATACGCCCAGACCGAACGGGTCGCGCTTCGCCTCACCACCGAGCACCGCGACAAGCCGTTCGACGCCCTGTACGCCGGCCCGCGCCTCCGCCTGCGCCAGACCGGCGAGATCATCAGCCAGGCCCTCAACCTCCCCATGTCCACCGACGACCGCCTCGACGGTCCGGTCCACGGTGCCGCCGACGGCAGACCCTGGGCCGAGGTGAAAACCGCCGCCGACGGCGGGCCGCACGCCCACCCGGACACGCCCTGGGCTGCTGGATCCGACACGTGGAACGGCTACCTGGAGCGGGCAGGCCGCCTCCTACGGGAGCTCATCGCCCATCACGAGGGTGAGCGCATCCTGTTCGCCGCGCACGGCGAGACCGTGACCGTCGCCCACACCCTGCTCCTGGGAATCCCGCTCGGATCTCCGACCGGGTTCACGGTCTCTCACGGGTCCATCACCCGGTGGCAACACCACCTCAACCGGCTTGGGCAGAGACGGTGGATGCTCGACCGCCACAACGACACCGAGCACCTGGCCGCCTTAGCGCAGGAGGCTGTCGCGTGATCACGCTGTCCGATGATCCGCGACTGAGCCTGGCCCGCGGCGCGCTCGGAGCGGTCCGGATCGTGCACGATCCGACTCTCCCGCCTCGAGTCCTGCGTCTTGTCGACGCCGACGGCAATGAGTTCTTCGCCAAGCAGCACAGCGAACGCGACCGATACATCCGAGAACTCCATGCCTATCTCGCCTGGGGGGCTCACCTGATCGGGCACGTCCCCCGAGTGGTGGGCCGACAGGACAGAACATGCACCCTGCTGCTCACCGCGGTGCGCGGCGTACGGGCGGATGCGCTCGCCCCCGGGTCGCCGGAGGAGGAACAGGCTCACTACGAGGCCGGGCGCGTCCTGGGCAAGCTGCACCACGCCACCTCGGTACCGCGTACCGGCGCCGTCGGCACGGAACTCGCCCAGCGGCTACGCGACTGGATCGCCCGTGCAGACCGGGCCGGCCTCATCTCCACGGCCGAACGCGACCGCATGAGCCACAGCGCGGACGTCCTGGCGAACACGCTCATGGACAGCGCGGTGTGCCACCTCGACTACCAGCCGCGGAACTGGCTCCTTGGGGACGCCTTCGGAATGTGCGACTTCGAGCACATGCGCCGGGACGCCCGCATCCGCGACTTCGCCCGGCTCGAATTCCGCCGCTGGCAGGCCGCTCCCCACCTCCGCACGGCTTTCTTCGCCGGATACGGAACGCCGCTGAACGACACCGAACAGCGACTGCTGGAGTCCTTCGGTGCGATCGAGGCCGTCACCGCCCTGGTCCGCGGACACGAGCAGGACGATCTCGCCCTCAGCAGCCACGGCCGCACCGTTCTCGCCCGGCTCGCCTGAACCACAACCCTCCTCGGATTCCTGGAGAACTCCGTGTCACAGCACGCATCCCACATGACCACCACCGTGCCCCGCCGGGCTGTGGTGACCGGCGACGCCGGCTTTATCGGCTCCCACCTCGCGCAGGCCCTCGTCCAGGCCGGCGCCGTCGTCGTCGGCGTCGACCGCCGTGACCCTGCCACCGACCCCACGGCCGCAGCCAACCTGGCCGCCCTGCAGAGGCTCCCGGGGTACATGCACGTCACCGCTGACCTCCTCAACTGCGCGATCGAGCCGCTACTCGTGGACGCGAACGCCGTCTTTCACCTGGCCGGCATCCCCGGGGTACGCCCCTCCTGGGGGCCGAAGTTCAGCGAGTACGTCGCCTCCAACGTCCTCGCCACCCACCGCGTCATGGACGCCGTCACCCGTATGGGTGTTCCCCGGCTGGTGGTGGCCTCGTCCTCCAGCGTCTACGGCCCCACCGAGGGCGGTCCGAGCGTAGAAACCGACCGGCCACAGCCGGCATCCCCGTACGCGGTCACGAAACTCGCCGAGGAGCAGCTCTGCCTCGCGCACTCCGCCCAGGCCCATTGCCCCACCAGCGTCGTCGCTCTGCGGTACTTCACCGTTTACGGCCCCCGGCAGCGCCCCGACATGTTCACGCACCGCGCCCTCACGGCCGCCCTGACCGGCCAGTCACTACGTCTGTACGGAGACGGTCACCAGCGCAGGGACTTCACGTACATCGACGACGCAGTCGCCGCCACCATCGCCGCGGCCACGATCCCGACCGCCAGCGGAGTGATCAACGTCGGGGGTGGTTCGAGCGCCTCCCTGCTGGAAGTGATCAACATTGCGAACAGCCTCTCCGGTCGCGAGATCCAGGTTCACCAGGAAAACCCCCGCAGCGGCGACGTCCTCACCACCCGCGCCGACCCCGGCCGCGCCCATGAGGTCTTGGGCTGGCAGCCCCAGGTCGACCTTCACAACGGCATGCGAGCCCACATGCAGGCGCTGGCCGCCGAGACCGCCGCGTACGGCCGCGCGGCATAACCAGCGGGACACCAGGAGGAGTTGCAGTGGAGAGTCTTGAAAGGGCGCGACTGGAAGCCTTTTTCCGGCAGATCACAACACGGTTCCCCGCTGGCGAGCACGTCACCACGCTGATCATCACGCACCTGCTCTCCGAGCGGCCGGCGTTCCTCCGCGCGATGGCCGCGACGTCCACGGTCGGTGCTGTACTACCCAAGCCCAGGTCCGTCGACCAGCCGACGCTGGAGAAGGTCCGACGTGCCTTCACCATCCATGACCTGAACCGAGAACTGTTTGCCGACTCGACCTGGGCGTTGGAGTACCTGGAGGACACAGCAGGCGGCCGGAACGTCATCCTGATAGACATCGGCGGCTACTTCGCGCCGTGCCTCGACACCCTGGTAGAGAAGTTCTCCGGCCGTGTCCTCGGCGTCGTCGAGGACACCGAGAACGGACACCAGCGGTACGCGGCACTCGACCGCCTGCCCTGCCCGGTCGTCTCGGTGGCCCGCTCCCCGCTGAAGGACTGCGAGGACCACCTAGTGGGCCGGTCCATCGTCTTCTCGACCGACGCCCTCGTACGCGCACGCGGCGACATTCTGACCAGCCGAAATGCCTGCGTCATCGGGTTCGGCAAGGTCGGCCGGGCCATCGCTCAGACGCTGCGCGCCCAAGACCTACGCGTCACCGTCCACGACACCGATCCAGTCAAGAGAGTGCAGGCGCATTCCCAAGGCTTCCGTACGAGCGCGTCGACGGCCGAGGCGCTGCGGGAGGCGGAACTCGTCCTGTGTGCCACCGGCAACCTCGCCCTCCGCCAGGGCGATTTCTCCGCCCTCCGCAACGGGGCGTACCTCGCCTCGGTAACGTCCTCAGAGGACGAACTTGAACTCGGCAGCCTCCATGGCCTCTACAAGCGCACCCCGGTCAGCGAGCATCTGACGCGCTACGAGATCACGGGCCACTACTTCTACGTCCTCGCTGACGGCGGCGCCGTCAACTTCGTGCACGGCGCCGCCGTCGGCTCATACATCCATCTCGTTCAGGCCGAGATACTGGCCGCCACCGCGGCCCTCAGCCACGGCCGCTTCCAGTCCGGTCTCCACGAAATGGCCGCACCCGACCGCCAGGCCATCGCCAGGATCTGGTTCGACTTCTTCGACAGGTGATTCCATGCCGCCTTCCCCCGACCGCATCCGTGCCACCGTTGAGGGGTACCTCACCCGCCACCCGTCCGAGCGGGACGCCCTGGCTGCGCTCTTCGTCGCCCTTACCGGCGGGGACGATCCGACCAGCCGCAAGACCTTTCCCACGCACGTCACGTGCAGCGCCATCGTCATCGACAGCAACGACCGGGTGCTCCACATTCAGCACAACGCCACGGGCAAGGCCCTCGCGCCCGGTGGCCACAACGAGCCAGGGGACAAAGACCTTCCCGGTGCCGCCCTTCGTGAACTGGGCGAGGAAGTCGGCATTCCTCGCGATGCCGTCGTCCCCCTCCCTGGCTTTGAGACCGTGCCGCTGGACATCGATGTACACGACATCGCCGCCAACCCCGCGAAGGGCGAGCCGGCACACCAGCACGTCGACTTCCGCTGGGCCTTCCTCCTCCGGGCCGAACACGCCGTGACGCTTCAAACCGAAGAGGTCAGCGGATACGAGTGGCGGTCCTTCAAGGACTCTGCCTCGCCGACCGTCCGCGCCAAGCTGGCCCTCCTCCCCCGCCCCACCCATTCCTGACACTCACCGACGGGAGTACGCCGTGGCAGTCACCACCGCCGCACCGCCGAGCACCGCGCGCCGCCACCGCATAGCGGTCATCCCGTGCCGCTGGGGAGCCTCCCGATTTCCAGGAAAGCCCCTTGCGCAGCTCGGGGACAAGCCGCTGCTGTGGCACGTCCACCAGCGCTGCCTGGAGGCAGAGCGCCTCGACGGGGTGGTGGTCGCCACCGATGACGAGCGCATCGAGGAGGTGTGCCACCGCCTGGGCATCGAGTGCATGCGGACCGGAGAACACCTCACCGGCACGGACCGCGTCGCGGAGTGCGCAGAACGCCTGCCCGCAGACGCCTACATCAACGTCCAGGGGGACGAGCCGTTCATCTCCCCCACCGCGATTGACGCTGTCTCCCAAGCCATGGAGCACCTGGCACCCAGAGCCCTGGCAGTGAACGCATACACGGAGCTGGACGACGCCAGTGCCGTCCTGGACCACAACGTCGTCAAGGTCGTCGTCGACGCCGAGCACAACGCCCTCATGTTCTCCCGGCAGCCGATCCCCTACCCGCGCGGTGACCGGCCGAGGTACCTGCGTCAGCTCGGTCTCTACGGCTTCACCCGAACGGCCCTCGACACGTTCCGGCGTCTCCCTCAGGGGCCGCTGGAACGTGCCGAAGGCGTGGAGATGCTGCGCTTCATCGAGCATGGCCACGACGTACGGATGCTCGGCGTCGCGGACGATGGGTTGGCGGTCGACACTCCCGAGGACCTCGCGAGGGCCGGCACCTTGTTGCGGACCCACACCGGGCGGGCGATCGCCCGCTTCTCCTGATGACCGCGGTCGACCGCCGCTCCCTGGATCCGGCGCTCTGCTCACACGCTTCGACGAGACCGCGCCCGTCCCCGGCGCCGCAGCAGCATGCTCGGCGTTTTGGCCACCGCCGCTCCGACCTCTGACCCTGGGGCCGCAAGGGTCGATGCCACCCACAAGCTCCGGCGCGCGCTCAATCCCAGGGTTACCAACACGACCGAAACACATGTGTTCGAAATTCCGGCCGGCTCGTTGAGCCACACGAACCAGCCGCACAACCGTCAAGGGGGACCACGTTGACTTCGGCTAGAACACCAGCACATGCGACTCCCAATAACGTGGCACGAGGGGATGGGTACTCGTACCGCGACGAGTCCGACGGCATGGCCTCTGTGCGGATGATCACGGTCGCCACCATGGCGCGGTGGCTGCCCACGCCGGCTCTCCGGTCGCTGAGCTGTTCCGAGCCGGGAGGCGCCCGGTGAAGAGGTTCTTCGGACGCGTGCGGATGGCGGAGCCGGAGGTCTCCGACGCCGAGGAGGAACTCTTCGGCGGTCCTCTGCGCTACGACTTGGGCTGGTCGGAACACGAGCGTGCCCGGCTCGACCTGACGATGATGTCGGCTCTGCGCTCCATGCCCAGGCTGGTCGGGGCGACCTTGCGGATGGCGTGGCAGGCAGACCGCCGCGCGCTGCTCACGGTCGCCGTCAGCGAGATCGGGCAGGGTGTCGCCGCGGCGGTCGGGTTGCTCGCGGTCAACGCCGTCATGCACGCGCTGCTCGGCTCGGGCACCCCCGAGCAGCGGCTGCACGCGGTGCTACCGGGCCTGGTCGCCGCCGCAGCAGCGGCCGTGGTCAACTCGGGTCTGGCCGGCTGGTCCACCTCGCGGGCGGGCCGGCTGGAGCCGCTGGTCGAGCGGATCGCCACGGCCCAGTACCTGGCCGCAGCCGCGTCGGTGGAGCTGGAGGCCATCGAGGACCCGGAGTTCCGACGCCTGATCGATGTCGCCCAGTACGGCGCCGCATCCGCCCGCCGCATGATCAGCGCCTGCGTGGCCGCGCTGAACGGCACCATCTCCCTGATCTCCACGGCCAGCGTACTCACCATCCTCCACCCGGTGCTGCTGCCGCTGCTGATCCTGATCGCGGCGCCGCGCGGCTGGGGCGCGATGCGGGTGGCGCAGGAACGGTACGTGTCGGTGATGACTTGGGTCGAGCACGTACGGGCCAGCCGCCTCATCGGGAACCTGCTCACCGAGCGCTCCGCCGCGCAGGAGGTGCGCATCCATGCCGTCGGGCCGTTCCTGCTCAGCCGCTACGAGCGGATGGCCGAGAGCGCCGAGGCCGAGCAGGAGCGGCTGGCCGTCGGCAAGGCGGTCACCGAGTGGGTGGCCGCCGCGTTGTCCGGACTCGCCATGGCGGCGACGTACGCGGCCATGATCCTGTTGATCATGAGCGGGCACATGAGTCTGGCCGTGGCCGGGACCGCCGTCATCGCCGTCCGGTCCGGCTCCGCGAGCCTGGGCGCGCTGGTGATGAACATCAACCAGCTGCACGAGGAGTCCCTCTACGTCCGCGACCACGCCCGCTTCCTGGACGAGGCGGCGCGGCGCACCATTCCCAGCGGGGGCGATCCCGTTCCGGCGCGGGTGAGGCAGGTCGTTCTGGAAAAAGTGAGCTACCGCTACCCGGACCGGGAAGCCCCCGCCCTGGACGGGGTCTCCCTCACGCTGCCCATGGGCTCGGTCACCGCCGTGGTCGGCGAGAACGGCTCAGGCAAGAGCACTCTGATGAAGGTGTTGTCGGGCCTGTTGCTGCCGCAGAGCGGGACGGTGTTGTGGGGAGAAGCGGACATCGCTTCCCTGGACCGCTCCGAGGTCTTCGACCGCGTCTCACTGCTCACCCAGGACTTCCAACGCTGGCCCGTGACAGCGGCGTTGAACATCCGGATCGGCCGGCCCGCCCGGCCGGCCGATCCCGAGCACCTGCAGCCTTCGGTGGACTACGCGGGTGCCGGTCCGGTCATCGCAAAACTTCCCGACGGGCTGCGCACCCTGCTGGCCCGGATGTTCCGCGGCGCGAGCGAACTGTCCGGCGGCGAGTGGCAGAAGATCGGTCTCGCCCGGACCCACTGGCGCAGCTCCACCTCGGATGCCGACGGCGTGCTCATCGTGGACGAGCCCACCTCCGCCCTCGACCCGGAAGCGGAGATCGCCGCGTTCGACCGCATCCGCCGGCTCGCCGCCCCGAATCGGGCCGTCGTCCTGGTCACCCACCGCATGTCGGGCGTCCGTCACGCCGACCGCATCTACGTCCTGCACCACGGACGCCTCGTAGAGCACGGCAGCCACGACGAACTCATGGCCGCCCAAGGGCGCTACGCCTCGATGTTCGACGCGCAAGCCGCCCAGTACGCCCCCGCGGGCACCATCCCCCGCCCCAGCTCCCCCACCGTCGCAGATCCCGCATGACCCGTTCGAAAGGCCCTAGGGTGACGGCTCCCCCCACTACCGCGCAGGAACACGATCCCAGTGCACTGCGGCACCGGCTCGTCGATCAGCTCCTCGCGGCCGGCCACGTCCGCACCGCCAGTGTCGAGGCCGCCCTGCGCAGGGTTCCCCGCCATGCTTTCGCACCGGACGTGCCCGTGCAGACCGCGTACGCCGATGACATCATCCCCACCCGTCACACGCCCGACGGCCGGATCAGCAGCTCCGTCAGCGCACCATGGCTGCAGGCCGTGATGCTCGAAGCGGCCCGCATCCAGCCGGACGACCGTGTCCTGGAGGTTGGCTCTGGCGGTTACAACGCCGCCTTGATCGCCGAACTGGTCGGCCCGACCGGACAGGTCACCACCGTCGACATCGACCCAGACGTCACCGACCGCGCCGCCCGCTTCCTCACCGCCGCCGGGTACGACCGTGTCCGTGTCCTCACCGCGGACGCCGAGTATCTGCCCGCCGATGTCGTCCCCGAAGGCGGATTCGACGCGGTGATCGTCACGGTCGACACCTGGGATCTGCCGTGGATCACCATGGTCGCGGAGGGCGGACGCCTCGTCGCCCCGCTACGCCTCCACCAGTACGTTTGGTCCATCGGTTTCACGAAACACGACGGTGCGCTCATCAGTGAGGAGCCACTCACCGTGTGCGGCTTCGTCCCCATGCAAGGCGCCGGCGCATGGGAACCGAATCTACGCACCATCCCAGGCTGCGGCATCCGCCTTGCCTTCGAGGACGGAACGCCCGTGCCCGTCGACCAGCTGGCCCCGGCCTTCGGTATGGCGCCCTCAACGGTCCGTACGCACGTCACCGTCGGGGGTGAGGAATCCTTCGACTCCCTCACCCTCTATCTGGCCGGGGCTCTCCCCGGCTTCTGCCGCCTGTCCGTCGACCCGGACCACGACACCGGCCTCGTCAGTCCCCCACCCCCGCACTGGCCCGGCGCGGCCATGGTGCGTGGGAGGTCACTCGCCCGTCTGGCACACGAGCGGATCGGAGACGGCGAAAACGGCAACGGCGCCTACGAGTTCGTCATCCACGGCTACGGACCGGCCGGTCACCTGGCGGCCACAGAAATGGCCGAGCACGTCCGGCACTGGCAGCGCAACCACCGCGCCGCACTCTGCCCGCACATCACGGTCCAGCCCAAGGACGCCACCGGACCGACCGGCGCCTATACCGACGGCCTGCACGTGTTCCATAAGAAACACACGCGGATCAAGATCGACTGGCCCGTCATTCCCGGCGAAGCAGCGCCTGCACCCCTTGCCGACGCCCAAGACCATGAGCCCTGCTGTCCTGCCCGCTCGCAAAGCGGCCGAGTGGCGACCGTGCCGGCCACCGCCGACTACTGGGAGCCGCTCTGGGCCGGTGGACGCCGGTATCGCGAGGTCACCAGCACCGAGGCAGCGATGCTGGCCGACCATGTCGGACCGGGCCACGGACGCCCGGCACTCGACATCGGCACCGGCGAGGGTTCACTCGCCCGCCACCTTCACCAGCTCGGTTACCGCACCATCGGCATCGACTTCGCGCCCAGCGCCATCGCCGCGGCCCGCAACACCCAGCGGGGTGACGGGCCGGCCTGGCACCTGATGGACTTCGTCTCCGACGACCTCAGCGCCCTGCCGGATGCCGCGTATGCGATCGTCACCTGCCGCCTGGTCTACCGGTGGATCGACGACAAGGCGGCCTTCCTCGACCGCGTCCGACAGGTCCTGGCGCCCGGCGGGACCTTCTGGGTCGTCACCGAACTCGCCGGCCGCCGTGAGGAGGACGATCCGTACAGGCACCTCGGGATCACACCCGCCGAGGCCGAAATCCTCACCGCGGGCTGGTCCGTAGTACGCACCGCCGATCTCGACGTGCTGCGCTGCTATGCACTCCGCCCCTGAACTGAGCACGGAGGTCGACGTGTTGGACATCGAGCATCAGACCCGCCTCGCCTGGGACACCTATGGAAAGCACCACCTGGAGCGCTCCACTCCCCTGCCGGAAGTGGACCGGATCATCTGGGGCCCTGCAGCAAACGGGCCCGGGGACGCCATCCTCGGGGACATCGAGGGCCTGCGGGTCCTGGACATCGGCTGCGGCCCTGGCCGGCACGCCGCCCACCTGGCCCGCACCTACGGAGCGCAGGTGGACGGCGTCGATGCTTCCCTCAGCCAGATCGAGAGAGCGCGTGCCCGCTACCCCGATGTACCGGACCTGCGGCTGGTGCACGCCGACGCTGTCGAGTACCTGGGCACGACAGCCCCGTACGACGTGATCTACTCCCTCAGCACCTTCCACTTCCTCGACCCGCACAGGCTCCTGCCCGCCCTGGCCACCGCCGTCAAACCGGGCGGACGGCTGTACTTCACCGTGCTGCACACCAACTCCGCCGGCGATGGCCCCGCCTCGACCGTCACCCCACGCCCGGAGATCCTGCGCCTGGCCGGCGGCGACGATCTCACCGTGCACATGTGGGTGCTCACACCCGAGTTGTGGGAAGAGCTGCTCGTGCACTACGGGTTCCGCGTGCGGGGCATCACCGTCCTCGACGCACCGGAGAAGAACAACCACGCCTCCTACCGACTGTTCCAGGTCCACCGGCCGGCCCGGATCACCGCCCGTCCCCGCACCGCGAAGCCACCCGTCGCCCACGCGGCCGTCGGCGTCGGGGCAGTGCTGCTCGGACCCCAGGGCCTCCTCCTTGGCCGACACCGGCTGGGCACACGGGAGCTGCCCGGCGGGACCGTGGAGCCGGGCGAGTCACTGCAAGAGGCAGTCGTGCGCGAACTCGCCGAGGAGACCGGTCTGTGCGCCGACCCGGCCGACGTCCGTCTTCTCGGCATGTTCCTCGACCAGGTTGGCGACGTCGTCCGCATCACCTTCGGCGCGCTCGTCACCCACTGGCAAGGCGAGCCGGCCGACCAGCCTGGCGAGAGTGTCGGAGACTGGCGCTGGTGGCCGCTGGATGCCCTGCCGCCGGACCTGTTCGAATGCAGCGCCCAGATCCTCACAACCTGGCGCCCGGACCTCCCCATCGACCACGCCCCCGCCCGTTTCTCGCCCATCACCGACCCGCACACGACCGCCTCCGCGTCATCCCAGCCCTGACTGAGGCGGGCCTCGTCCGGTGAACCCCCTACCGCCTCACCCATCGCCGAATCAACAGGACCGATCCCGTGACCACTCCACGCCGTGCCACGCCCGCCGATGCCGAAGGCATCACCCGCCTGCGGTCCGAGCTGATCCTCTCCCAGCCGCTCACCCCTGACTGGCTGGCCCTGTGCCGAGACCAACTGACCGAACGCCTCCAGGCTCACGGCGATGCCCGGGCCTACGTCGTCGAAGCACCCGAGGGAGGACTCGTCACCTGCGCCCTGGCACTCGTCAGCCCCGTACTGCCCGCACCCCGGTATCCCAAGGGACTGGCCGCACGCATCCAAGCCGTGGCCACCCGGCCCGGGTACCGACGTCGCGGCTACGCCAAAGCCGCCCTCATCGCGCTCCTCAACGACCTGGAGCAGGAAGACATCACCCTTTTCGAACTGCACGCCAGTGACGAATCCAGGTCTCTGTACGAGGGGCTCGGATTCGTCAGCGATCCAGCACTGATGCGCAGAACCGCACTATCTCCGCAATCCCGCGGTCAGCACAGGTGCGGCGCTCTGACCGACGACTGGGATACGATCCAGCGTCTGGCCGACACGTTCAGCCGTCTCGATGCCGAGAACGGACTCGCGCCAGAGGAGCAATGGACCCTGCAAGTGCTCAAGCTCGCGGAAGAGGTTGGCGAGGCTGCGCAGGCCGTCATCGGAGCCCGGGGCACCAATCCGAGAAAAGGGCACAGCCACACGTGGACAGACGTCCAAGACGAGGTGGCCGACGCTGTCATCACTGGCATGGTCGCCCTCGCGCGACTGCGTCCCGACGCACGTGAATACTTCACTGCCGTCCTGGCCCGAAAAGCCGCGAAGTTCCTTCCGCCACAGGATTCCGGCGACGAGCTGCTTCGCTGACGTAGCCCTGCCACGTGCTCCCGCTTCTCGACGTGCTCAACCGCCTCTCCCGGCAGTGACGGATGCGGCCAGAGACGCATGGGCCCCGGCTGGACGTCGTCAGCCGGGGCCTGCATGCATGCAGAGACAGCGCAGCGGTTCAGGACTCGGTGTAGCGAGCGAGGAAGTCCAGCTCGGCTTGAGAGATCCGCCGCGGCCTGCCGATCTCCAGGTTGTACGCGGCCATCAAGGTCGTGGCTTCGGCATACAGATGGTCCGCGTCACGGATTTCGTAGGCAAGTTCCAGCCTCGCCCCCCGGCAGGTGACGACCCTGACGTGCACGTCAACGGGCTCCTCGCGGTAGGACAGGGGAGCGCGGTAGTCCACGATGGAGCGGCTGACCACGAATGCGTGCTGGCGGCGGCCGGCTTCGTCGGTGGGCAGCATCTCCTGGAACATCCGGGTCCTCGCCTCCTCCATGTACCGGGGGAAGAGTGCGTTATTGACGTGCCCGTACGCGTCCGCGTCGGCCCAGCGCAACGGGAGGGCATAGGTGTACTTCTTCACGAGAAAGGTCTTCCTGTGTGGGGGGCAGATGGCATGGGGGCCACTGATGCTGTCGGCGGGCGGCTCTGAGCAAGGCCGTCCATCGCGGTCCCTCAGCCTGCCATGCAGCTCTTCGGCGACTCGGCATTGCCTTCCTGAACCTGCTGCAGGACATCGCGGAGCACACGCTGCTCGGTGTCGCGCTCGTCGAGGAGCTGCCCGATGCGAACGCTTGCCGCCGCAGGATCGGCCGGCAGCGCAGCGCGCACCAGCTGACGCATCTCAAGGAGGCACGCGCCCTCTACCGCGTGCCTGGGCACGCGAGCGATAACGGTGGCCGGCGAGACATGGGTGACGGACCAACAACCGGTCGTCTCTTCGGTGGCCCAGACCACGGTGCGCTTGTCCGGCGCAAGCGTCAGGTGGACGTCGGAACCCACGGTCCCGCTGATGGCCGGCAGAGGGACGCCGTTGTCCCCCGCTAGTGCTGCTGCTTCGTCTGCAGTGGCGACAACCATGCGGGCCGCGAGGGTTGCCGCTTCCCTTCGCCAACGGGTGGCGGCGTCCTCGGCCGCACGGTTCTGCGCGTGCCGCTGTGCCGTCGCCACGTCGTTTTCGTTCGCGGTCATTGTTGCCCAAGCGTCGCGGACGCCGCCGAGCGCGTCGCGCTCGTCGTCGCCGTGGCCTTCGATCCAGGTGATCACGACGAAGCGACAGTCGGGCATCGACGCCGGATAGAGGACGTGGCTGACGACCTCGATCGTCTCCCAGTCCAGCGTCGGCACGTTCATCCGGAAGACATGGCCATCGCGGGTCTCCCCCATGTCGTGCTCGGTCTCCCAGACGTGCCGCACGTCGGGGTCCTTCTTGACGTCCTCGATCAGCCGGCGCAGCTCGGCATCATTCGGCCTGGTGGCCTGGGCGAACTTGAGGATCTTCACATACGCCGAGGCGTGCTTGTCCCAGTCCTGGTACTGAGCGCGGGCCTCCGGCGTTGTCAAAGCCCACCGAATGAGATTCGCGCCCGGCTCCATCACCCACGGCCACCACTCCGCCATGGCCGTGTTGAAAGCCAGGATGTTCCAGTGCTGGTCACACAGGTACGCGGGGCTGGGCATCTGCCGGTCGATGAGCAGACGCAAAGCCTGTTGCAGCTCCGGCTGTCCGGCCCCCTTCGGCGGAACGAGCATCGAGCCGACGTTGTAGAGCAGCAGTGCGTGACGCTCGTCGCGGTCAAGCTGAAGTAGCTCGGAAAGGGCCTCGCATTGCGTGCGGGACAGCCGGGGTGGCGTCGCGCCACGTTCGATCTTGCGATACGTGCGCTCACTCATGCCCAGAGCCCTGGCCGTCCGGTACTGCGTTACCCCTGCCGCTTTGCGCCACCTGCGCAGGAGGGCACCGAAGCCCATGTAGTGGCCGGCCAACTGCTGTCCGCTGTCACCGCGCTCCGAAATCTCCTCTTCCAGAGCGTCATTGCCGCTGGGCTTTTGTTCCTGCGTGACCACGAAAATCCTGCCTTTGACTATCAGGAGACGCTTCTTTCCGGGCGCACGTAAGGACCCAAGCGGCAGGGAATCCGCCGGGCCCACCCTTCGCCTCCCGGAAGAACCATACGCAATCCCTAAGTGATCTTGATCCGGGTGGGTCGCCATGAAAGACGGCCCTATGGTTCAACGTCGAACAAACGAGGCGCGACATGGTGGCACGTTCACGCCCCAAACGGACACGACTCAAGATCCACTCATGCAGGCGGCCGGTAAATCGGCAAAACGTTGCCGCTTTTCGTTGAGCGAAGCAGCGGGCGGTCTAGACCACACTCATTAACGGGCAACCAGTTGGCTCCGTTGCGAGCATTTGCCTTACCTCAGGCTCGAGTTACGGCGGCGTAGGTACGAATCAGCTACCATGCAACCCTAGCGACGTATTGTAACAAACTGGACAAATGGTTGCCGTTGACGCGCTCGGACGGGCTTGACTTAAATCGCCCTGGCCAGCAGTTCCGACCAGCAATGTGGCATGAGACACAAGGGGGTTCGCAGTGAGGAACATGCCGAGGCGCTCGGACCCTTCGGTCTGCGCCCACCACTTAGTCGGTTGCCTGGCGACATCGCTGCCAGCTGGAACATCCGTCGAGGAACACACGGCCGGATAGCGGTACTCGCAGCGCGACGCTAAGCGGTTCGTCGTTCCACACTCCGAAGGCGAACGCTAGCATCGGACTCGACGCAATATTTTCGACGCAGATTTTAGTGCCTCGAATTGCACCTTCGCGTCTACAGGCGTGGCGGGTAATCGCGGCAACCGTCCCACGGCGGCTCAGCAGTGCATGGCCGATCGCCACCAGCCGCCAGACGTGCGGCCCCATCGCTCTCTGCAACTAGTACAGAGTTTTAGAGCCAACTCTGGATCTTGACACGGGTCGTTGCGTATGTTCGTCGTTCCCCGGGCAGCCCGCCTGGGGCCCAATGAGCGTGAGGAGGAGGGCAGGAACCCAACGACTCGCGCGGTCCGTATACAGCGACGGCGCCCAGGAGCGGCTACTCCTGGACGCCGAACGCGTAGCGGCACGTACCGCCTCAATCCGGCCCGGCTAGGCCCAAGAGGGCGGAGATTGCCCACCATCACCACGCTGATCCCTTTCCGACGGGCGCTTCAGCGTGGCAACACTGCAAAGGGGATTCTTCCATGCCTCCCGCCATACGCAAAAGGCCCAGTCATACGGCCTGCGTGGCATCCACCCTCGCCCCGGCGTCACATCGCTTGGGCACACTGCACGTCAGCCCGGCGTCGGCGAACAGTCGGCCAGGCGTCGCGGTCAGGGGTGTCCGATGAGCGTCGACGCACGCGAGTGGGTGTGGGAGCACAGCTCCAGCCGGGGCACCGCGCGGCTGGTCCTGCTGTCGATCGCAGATCGGGTCGCCGACGACAAGTGCGTCGCCTGGGCCTCGCTGACGAGTCTGGTGGAGAGAACGAACGCCAGCCGGACGGCGGTGCGGGACGCGCTGGTCGCGCTCGACAAGAGCGGCGAGCTGCGGGTGCTGGGGCACCTGGAGGGCCCGCAACGGACCACGGTGTACCGGCTGTCCCGGGCTGCCGCGTGGCTGGCGAAGGTCGCCGACGCTCGACACGAGGACCCGGAGGCGTATGTCGACCCACCGACCGACTCCGATCCGGTGCCCGAGCTGGGCGAGGAGGCCGAGAAGAGCCTGCGGCGGTACGGGATCTGGCCCAAGAAGGGTGAGGAATCCGGCCCCTCCCGCCGGAATCCGGCCGGTACGGAATCCGGCCCCTCGCGTCGGAATCCGACCCCCCGACGTGCCGGAATGCGACCCCAGCACGGTACGGAATCCGACACACAGAACCGTAAAGAACCTAAGTTGAACCGGAAAGGCAGCAGTAGTGGTGCTGCCGTCACCTCGGCTGCCGACTGGCAGGTCGACCCAGCCAGCCAAACCTGGGCCCGCCAGCAAGGCCACCTCGACCGCCTCGGCGAGGAGGGCCTGCGAGCAGCCGACGCGAAGTGGCGCGCCCACCGCGCCGGGCACATCCCCCGACCGCCGGCTGCCTGGGCTGCCGACTGGCGCTCCTGGATCGCCCGGGAGCACGCTCCGGCCCGCCCGAAGCTCTACGCCATACCTGGCAGCGGACATGCCCCGACGGGCGGAATGACCCGCGCCGAGGCCCACACCGCCGCTCTCCTCGCCGCCCTCAACGAGCCGACGCCGACCGGAACGGAGTAGCCCATGGACCGCCGCGAAACTGCCGCCCTGCTGGCCTACATCGGCCGACTCGACCCCCGCACCATCCGCACGGACCAGGGCGAAGCCCGCGACCAGCTCGCCCAGTGGCACGAGCTGCTGGACGAGGTACCGCTGACCACGCCGCACGGCTGGGACGCCTGCGTCGTCGCCCGCCGCCACATCCGCGTTTCGCCGTACCAGATCCTGCCCGCGGACATCGCCCGCCCGTGGGAGAGCTACAAGCGCGACCGCCTGCACCGGCACACCGACCCCACCCCGTCGGCCGACCCCGACGATCAGGCGGCATGGACCGCTGAGCTGGTCGGCACCCGCCGTGCGGTCGCCACCGGCTCCGCCCAGCCGGTGATGTACCGGCAGCTGGCCGCAAGCCGTGTCAGCCCGAGGCTGGAAGCCCGGCTGAAGGAAGTCGGCTCCTGCATCCCGCCGGAGGCCAGGGCCGCCCTCGCGCCCTTCCGTCGCGCCCGCGCCGCCCGCGAGGCAGCCCTCGCCCAGGGCCAGCCCGACGCTCTCTCGGTGCGCTGCGGTTGGTGCGAGGCACCGGTCGGCGAGCCGTGCCGCCGCCGGCGCGTCGACCCCGACGGCTTCGCACGCGGCAGCGCCCTGCGGGCCACCCCGCATCACTGCCGCCTGGACCTCGCCGCCGCCCAGCACACGGCCCTGGCCTGACCGGCCCGCACGACGGTGCACCGTCCGGTGCACCCGCGCAACACCACCGTCCCGCCCCTGCTGCCGCGCCCCTGTCCCGCGCCGCAGCAGGGGCCCGACGCCGCGTCCACCCACGCCGACCTGCTGTCGGCCGGCGCGGCAGCACACCGGAGACCACCTTGCGCCACATCACCACCCACACCACGCCGGCCACCGGCCTGCGCGGCATCGGCGACACCAGCTGGCAGCCCCACGGCGCCTGCCACGGCATGGACCCCGACGACGCCGACGCCACCTTCTTTCCCCTGCCCCGGGACTACGAGGCCATCGCCGACGCGAAGGAACTCTGCGCCATGTGCCCCGTGCGCCGCGACTGCCTCAACTACGCCTTGGAGAACGACCTCAAGGAGGGCGTCTGGGGCGGGCTGACCGCTGAAGAACGCGAACCCTGGCACAAGGGACTGCCCCATCGCCTCGACTACAGCCGCGTGATCGCCTTCTTCAACGGCCGCGACGTCCACCTCACCGAGGCCGAACGGCAGGTCGTCATCGACCACGCCTATGTCCGCGGATGGCGACCCGACCGGCTCGCCGTCGCCCTGCAGATCGGCACCAAGCACGCCCGGGACCTGCTGCGGCAGGCGGCCAACAAGGTCTTCGACCGCGATCGCACCCTTGGCGTACCTCGGCGCAAGGACGCAAAGAGGAAGGCCGTACCCGGCAAGACCAGCCGACCTACGTCCGCCCGGCCCGCCAGACAGCAGCCCGTCACCCGCCCGGTGGCGCCGGCCTCGGCGCACGCCCCTCTCGGAAAGGCCGCATGACCCACCCTTCCCTGTCCCTCGGTGCGAGCCCCGACCTCTCCCACCTGCTCGCCCTCGGCGTCCCCGCCGCCGCGCTGGCCCTGGCTCTGGTCGGCTGGGCGTTCCGGCGACGGGCACAGAACCCGCAGAAACGACTCGGCAATGCCGCGGTCGTGGTCGCCGCCCTGGCCGCGCTCGGCTGCACCGCCTACAGCGCCGACACCAGCTGGCGCTTCGCCGCCGACTATCTCAACATCGCCGGCACGGCCGAACGCGCCAGCATGTTCGCCGCCGCGGAACTGGGCCTGTTCGCCACCGCCCTGATGGCCCGGCAGAACCTGAACACTCAGGGCGCTCCTGGACTGCCGGGCACCTTGGTGTGGCTCATCACCGGAGTGCAGGTGATCCCCGCTTACGCCGAGAGCGGTCCCGTAGGAGGCACTGTCCGCGCCTTCGTCGGACCGGTGATGGCGGCGATGCTCTGGCACCTGGCCATGGGCATCGAGCTGCGCCTGCGCACCCCTGGTGCCGCCTCCCACGGCCTGATCGCCACTCTCGGGCGAGAAGCACGCGAGCGCCTGCTGTCCCGACTTGGCATCGCCGCCCGGGACCGCGACGCTGCGCAGATCACCCGTGACCGCGCCACCGCCCGCGCCGTGGCCCTGGCCACCCGGCTTGCCGAACTCACAGCCGAGCAGCGGCAGAGTCGACGGGGGCGGCGCCTGACCCGGCGGCTGTCGATAGCGATCGGCCGGGCCTCGGTCGCCACCGTCCCCGCCCAGCGAGCCGAGCTGCTGGCCCAGCTTGCCGCCCGCCGACACGCGCTCGCGCTCGCCACCGTCCCGCTGCCCTCCCCATGGTCCCCACCGCGCTCCGGCGAGATGGCGACCACGGTCCCCGCCGCTAGCGCCGAGAGCAGCTCGGCCAACGACGGTCCCCACATCGTCGTCACTCGGAACGGGGACCGGGGACTGCAACCTCACCGGGGACCAGACACCGAGAACGCCAAGCAGCACCCCGGGACCGAGGACCGGGCAGCGGGGACCGAGGCGGGGACCGAGGACCGAGGCTCGATTCACGGGACCCACGAGCCGGGGACCAAGGCAGTGAACGCGGAGCCCGGTGAGGAGCACGAGAGCCGCTCGGGGACCGGCCTCCTGGTCGATGAAGTGCCTGCACAACGCCCTGAATGGCACCGGGGACCGGGGACCGACGAGTCGGTGACCGACACCACCGGGGACCGGGGAGCGAACGACACGGTGACCGACACCACCGGGGACCGGGGACCGAACGACACGGTGACCGACACCACCGGGGACCGGGGGCACCAGGTTCCCCTGCGCCGGACGCCGGCCCCCAAGGCAAAGGGGAAGAGCAAGCGCAGTAGCCGGTCCCGCGGCCCGCAGGCTCAGCGTCCGGCGCGTGAGCCGGAGCAGGACATCGACCATCTGGTCGAGCTGATCCGCCCCCACGTGCCCGCGCTGCTGGAACGGGACGGCAACGCGGCCGTGACTCGAGTCCAGCTCAGGGAGATCATCCGCCGCGAGAAGCTCCCCGGCGGCCGAAACGACCGACTCAGCCTGGTCCTGGCAGCCCTGCGCAGCCCAAACAGCAACACGACGACAAGGAGCACCACACCATGAGGACCTGCCCGCAGTTCGCCGCCATCCGTGAGGAATACGAGCGGGAGATCGGCTATCTGAGCGCCCACTCCAGGCGGCATGCCGGCAAGCCGTCGGCGAAGGCCAGCTCGACGTACGCCGCTTCAACGAAGGCGCGGATGGCCCGGGCGCTCAGCGGCCACGTCGGACGCTGCCCCGAGTGCGGCTGACCCTGCAAACCAGCAGGTCACTCCCCCTGTCCCCCTTTGGTGGCCCGGCGCACCCCGGGCCACCGCCCCGTACCGAGAGGCATCCCGTGGTTTCCCACCCCATCCCTCCGTCGCGGCACATGGCCACGGAGGCGGCTGCGTGGGCCACCGTCCTGGTCCGCCGGCACCTCGTCTACGCCATGGTGCCCGTCCCGACCGGCCAGTGGCTCGTCCAGCAGGTGCCGAACGGGCCGGTCCAGCTCCTGCACGGACCGGCCTCCGTTCTCGATCTGGCCGCCACCATCCAGCGGCAGCTCCGTACGGCGAGGCCCGACAGCCGATGACGAACCCGAACGAGAACAGCGCCACCCCGGATCCTGCTCGGGACCCCAACTCGGTCTGGGGGCGAGCAAGTTATCGCAAGAGCATTGCTCCCGTCGGGAGCAATGCTCTTGCCTCCCCCGCCCCTGGAGTGGCGGGAGCGGACCGGCACCGGGGGGTGCCGGTCCACCAGGATGCGACCGAGGGCGGACCGCATCCAGGAGGGGGACTGCCGCACACGTGCCACACCGCGTACTGCGAGCACGCCGCGCCGCCGAAGCCACACGCGCGCCAGCGCGAGCGCCTGCGTGACGAGCACAAGCGCATGCGTCAGCCCAGCTGCCGTATGAACGACGACGAGTACCAGCTCCTCGTCCGCGCCGCGTCCGCCTGCCGCATGAGCGTCGCCAGCTTCCTCGCCCACGCCGCCCTCAAAGCCGCCCGTGACCTCGACCGCACCGCTGCCGAGATCGCCACCGAACGAGAAGTGCTGACCGAGCTGTTCGCCGTACGCCGGCACCTCGGCCAGATCGGCAACAACCTCAACCAGGTGGCCAAGGCCACCAACGCCGGCGCCGACGTCCCGCACACCCGAGCCGTCCTCGACGCCGTCCACCGCGCCGCCAAGCGGGTGGAGACCTTCACCCAGCACTACCTGGACACCGAGAACCACGTCTCATGATCCCCAGAGTCCACAAGCGCGGGACACGCACCATCGGGCTGCTGTACTACCTGTACGGGCCGGGCACGCACGAGGAACACGTCGACCCGCACCTCGTGGCCGCCTGGGACAGCCTGGCGCCAGACCCCGGCCGCGACCCGCAGGCGACGTACACCGAGTTGCAGAAGCTCCTCGACCAGCCGGTCGAAGCCCTCGCCCCCAGCCGTCGCCCGGCCAAGCATGTGTGGCATCTGTCGGTGCGTGCCGCGCCAGAGGACCCCGTACTCTCCGACGAGCAGTGGGGCGAGATCGCCCGGCGCATGGTCGCGGCCACCGGCATCGCCCCCGACGGCGACGCCGCCGCCTGCCGCTGGGCGGCCATCCGCCACGCCGACGACCACATCCACATCATCGCCACCCTCGTCCGGGAGGACGGTCGTAGGCCCCGCCTGAACAACGACGCGGGACGCGCTCAGGCCGAAGCCCGTCTGATCGAAGCCGAGTACGGCCTCAAGCGGCTCAACACCGGGGACGGCACCGCCGCCCAGCGGCCGACCAGCGCCGAGCGCCACAAGGCCGAACGGCAGCAGCTGGAACGCACCCCGCGCGAGGAACTGCGTGAAACCGTTCGCCGTGCCGTGGCCGGAGCCACTGGTGAGAGGGAGTTCTTCGACCGGCTCGCCGCTGCCGGCCTGCTCATCCGGCGACGGATCGCACCCTCCGGTGACCTGCTGGGCTACACCGTCGCGCTGCCCGACGACCGCAACAAGGACGGCGAACCCATCTTCTACTCGGGGTCCAAACTTGCCCCGGACCTGTCGCTGCCCCGCATCCGCGAACGCTGGTCCGCCGACGACGACCAGGCCAGCGGTTCAGTCGCTGCGCCGTCACGCACGGCGCCCGGCGCCCCGTCCACCGCGCGCCGCGGCACTGCCGCCGCGGCATGGCAGGCACTGATCGTCATCGAGGAAGGTGACGACGCGGTCGCCGCCGCTCACATCGCCTCGGCCAGCGAGGTCCTGGACGCGCTCGCCAAGACCTCCGCCGCCCACACCCGGACCCAACTGCGCGAGGCCGCCCTCGCCTTCGAGCGGGCCTCTCGTTCGCACGTCCGGGCCGAGCGCGGCCACGACCGGGCGCTGCGGCAGGCCGCCCGCGACCTCGTCCTCAGCGGCCCCGCGCTCGGCCGCGGGGAGGATGGGGCGACCACCGCCATGGCGATCGACATGTTGTTCTTCCTCGTCACCGCGGCCATGCACTGGCACGCGAAGAAGGGCCACGCTCAGCAGGCCGCCGCCGCCCGTCAAGCCGCCGAACACCTCCGTGCCGCCTACCAGGCCGCCGCCCCCCAGCCGCTGGGCGCCCTCTACCAGCGCGGCCGACGCCTGGGCCACCCGCTCCTGCAGCGGCAAACGGCCATACTGCGTGAGGCTGTGCCGGAGCTGGCGGAGCAGGTCCTGGCCGAGCCCGGCTGGTACGCGCTCGCAGCCACCCTCGCCGACGCCGAAGCCGCCGGCCACAACGCCACCGTGCTCCTCGCCGATGCCGCCGTACGCAGAGAACTCGACACCGCAGAATCCGTCAGCGACGTGCTGGTGTGGCGCCTGCGCCGTAGTGCCGACCTGCCCGCCGACACCAGCAATGCCGTGACCGCCGACCGCGGGACGGAGCGCCTGACCAGCCGCACCGGACGCGCGGCGCAGGGCCGGACCACGGCCCGGCGAGGCCGGTCGTGACTGTGGACTTTGCGAGTTGAACAGGTCACATGCCTTCGAAGACGATCATGACGCGAGCAGGACGAGACGCAGGAGGACGCCAGCGTGTTTGACCGGATACGCCGCAGCAAACCGGACACATTCGACATCGAGATGCAGCGCCGGCACGAGGAGATGTGGAAGATGTGGCAGCGCATGCCCCTGCCCACGCCTCCGATGCCGCAGCCTGGCGTGCAGCCGTCCGAGCCAGTGGCCGAGGTGGACGACTTCCTGCCGCCGGATTTGCGGGTCCCGAGCCACGACCAGGTCGCCGGCCGGATGATGCCCTGGCTGCGGCCCCTCGTCCTGGACGGCGAGGTCGTCACCTGCGCCGAGTGCAGCGCGTACCGGGACTGGCTCATCATCTCGACCCAAGATCAGATTTGGCTGCGCTGCCGCGCCGGTCACCAGCAGCAGGAGAGGCGCCTGGACACGGCCTGGTACAACCGGAACTCCGCGCCGGTCGATGCCACGCACGCCACGTTCGATGACTGCCTGCGCCACCTCGGCCACTGACCCCTATACCCCTACGACCCCACAGGGCCCGCTGGCCCGCACTGCCCAACCTTCTCCCAGAACCAAGGGGTCAAGTCGTGCGTGTTCGCGTCGCCACCACCGCCGTCGGCATCACCGCCGTTGCCCTGCTCGCCCTGCCCGCCCGCTCGCCCCACAGCGCGGCACTTCCTGCACCGTCGTCCTCCGCCGCCTCCGGCAGCCCGGCCGTCAATGAGGTGAACAGCACCCCACTGTCGTCGACCGCACTCACCGCCCGCCTGCTCGACGAGAGCGACCTGGGCAGCGGCTACACCCGCAAGGCCGAGCGCCCTGCACGGCATGACGACGTCACCGTTCTCGGCTGCCCTGCCCTCTCCGACCTCGGCGGCGAGGCGGCCACCGGAGGATCGCTCGACTTCCCCCGCCAGGCGAAGACCTCCTTCACCTACGCCGGCCACAGCGACTCCGAGGTCTCGGAGGAGCTGTACAGCGACACGCCCGCCAAGCTGTCCGACGGCATGGTCGAGGTCTTCGACGCCATGGCCGGGTGCCCCGAGTACCAAATCCTCGTCGGCGGCTCCGCCGTTGACATCGCCACCCAGAAGGCGGCATCGCCCCACCTCGGCGAGGAGCAGTGGAGCCAGCTGCTGACCTTCTCCGCCGGCGGACACGACAGGGTGGTGAAGCAGACCGCGATCCGCGACGGGAACGTCCTCGTGGTCGTTTCCGGTTCGCCCGCTCTCGTCGACCGGCACTTCGACAAGGCCCTCACCAAGGCAACCGCAGGCCGCTGAAACGCCCACTGCTCGGTGCCCCGCCCCGCGCGTTGCTGGCGGGGCACCGTCGCATGGCCCTTCATTCACATCGCAGCGAGCCGCGCTGGACCTCGTACGCCCACCCGCGTGGGACAGGCCGTCCTTCGTCGAGCAGTAGGGCCTCGTACGTGTCGCATATCAACCGGAATGCAGCGTCCTCCGCGGCCAGGACGTCGATGCGGTAGGGGCCGGCGACGTATACGGGGCGTCGTTCGTCACCGGTCCCGGCCCACTCCAGACGGTGCCTAAATTCTTCAGACAGTTGATCGTCCGGCTGCCGCTGTCTGAAGTTGCGCACCTGGGGCTGTTGCAGGTTGCCGACACCCATGGCGTACTCGTCGAAGTGCTCGATTACATCCCGGGCGTGTTTTCCGCCCGGCACCGCACGGTCGAATGCCTCAAGGGCGTCGCTGACCAACTGCCGAGCTGCTTCTGTCTTCACGTGTGTGCGTGTCATCTCGACGCCCCGCAAAACGTGGCGCAGTGCCATCACCGTATACGGAGCGTCTATGACGGCCCGGCCGGAATCGCGTTCATGGGTAAGCCTGTGAACGTCCAGAGCCACCTTCCGGTGGGCCATAACGGCAGACGAGTGTCCGATGTTGGCTCCGGTGCTCGGTTGGCCGCCACGCGTTCTCGGCTTCGCTCATTCTTTCAACCCCCCGTGCCTTCCTGGGCGAACAGGTCAGCCTACGGCGCCAACCCATACCCGTGCGGCGCTTTATTCGTATCTCTGGCGTTCTTGATGATCGCAAGACATGTGACGGGTGCGCGAAAAGGCCCGGACACCTTCGAGGGGTGTCCGGGCCTTTCGGTAGCACGCGGAGGGCCGCTAGGTACATGCCCCATTGAGAGCTCCGACCAGTCGATGCCGCACAAGGGCCCTGACCTCATTTCTCCTCTCTGTCCTTGTGGGATCACGACGCGTGGCGTCAGATGGCCGGGGCGCGCAGGAGCCGGTCTTCGGTGCTCGCGGGGAGCACCCGGCGCAGGACCGGTGCGGTGGAGCTGATCGAGCCTGCGAAGGCGGCGACCAGGTCGTGCGGGACGCTGGAGCTGAACGACGCCGCCCACAGGCATCGTGCGCCGAGCACCGGCTCGGCCCATGCCTGCCACCCGTCCAGGCTCGTCCCGGTGTCGTCGGTCAAGGTGCGCGGGTCGGCGTCCTGGATGAGGGCCGGCACCGTGCCGTAGCTGATGTGGGAGGTGAAGGTCGCGTCCGTCGCTCCCGCACGGGGCTGGTCGATGTCGAGGAGCCAGCCGTGAGTGGTGACGGCGTCGAGGACCAGCTCGGTCCCGCCGAAGTTCTTGGCCGGGCGCTGACGTGCGTCGAGTGCGGTGAGGAAGTCGACGACAGCCTCTCCGGGGACGTCGGGGGTGAAGTACGCGGACCACTGCGCGAGTGGACTGCCCGTGTCCGTGCGAGCCGACACATGCCAGGCGACTGGCAGGTCCCCCAGCAGGAACGGCTCGTCCGCCAGGACCCACTGGGCCCATCGGAGGGTGTCGGGGCTGAGGTGCAGGACGGTGCTGCGTACGACCTGCCGGTCCTCCGGTGCCTCGTCCGGCTCCTGCCGGCCGCGGACCATCGTCAGGCTCGTCCAGCCAAGGCCGGTGAGAGTGTCGGCGACGGTGTCGTAGAGGCGTCCGTCGTCGCCGGCCAAGTGGCGGGGGCCGACCCAGAACGCGGCCTGGGTTCGATCGGGTGCGGCGGGGTCGAGGGGAAAGTCGGGATTCAGGGGCACCTCCAGGATGATGAGGACCTACTGGCCTCCGCGAGCGGTGCGGCGGGGTCGACGCGGTGGCTGGACGGGAGACTGCCAGGCCAGCGTCACGGCTACCTCGGGCGGCAGGACACCGAGCTGGCTGTGCTCATCACTGCCCTCGGCGAGATGGACGACCGTCTGCCCGGCCGCGTCCACGGACTGGACGACCTGGGCGAGGCGGTGCTCCAACGGGAAGAAGGGGTTGATCGCCTGCCGGACCGGGGCGTCGCGGTCGCAGCCGGACAGCAGGTCGATGAGATCTCCAACGGTCATTTCCGTAGACGGCACGGACAGCCTCCTTGCATGGGGATGGGCGGCCAGCCGATAGGCAGAGCCTGGAGTTCGGGTGCGCTGCACGCGTCGGGCGGCTCCGGCACCTCTGGGACGGCGGCGAGGCAGCATGTCGGCCGGCGTCTCCCATCGAAGGAACTTCGGAGAAGCGGCTAGCGGTCGGCCTTCACACGCCATCACCTTCCTGACCTGGCACTTTCCGGGAAGGTCGTCTACGTTGACATGCCGCTGGAAGTGTTGGCCAGTCTTTCGGGGATCTTTCCTGTCTGCCCCAGGCGAACTGCTGCGATTGCCTGCAACGTGTAGGGTCCGCGACTCGATGCGCACTGTCGATACTCGATGCGCAGTGAATGCGCAAATCCGGGCTTCGGTGCGCAATGACTCCAGACAGTAACTGCTGGGGTGCAGATCTCTGGAGCTGTGGAGGTGCGCCCCGTGTCGCAGGGGTGGATGCTGGTGGTGTGGCCGGTAAGTGTCCGCCAGTGCGGGCATTATGAGTCAGGCGTAAGACTTACCGCGACTGGCGAGCACGAAGGGCTGTAAGGACAGCCCTAAAACTGGCATTCCTCGGGAAAGAGACCAGACGTCCTCGGTGCCGGGTAGGCGACGTGCTGCTGTGACGGCAGTCGACCGGCAAGGCTCGGCACGATGCGGAGCAAACAGATGTGGATCGTCTTGCTTGATCGGTCTGCTTCCATGGCTGATCCATTCGCGGACAGTTCAGGCCATCCTGATCGACGCACCCGCCGTACCGATCAGGACGTCAAGCTGGATGCCGCGAAGGAGAGTGTTCTCATCGAGCTCGACCGCTTGCCGAGCGACATGCCGGTCGTGCTTCTCGGCTTCAATCGCAGCGTCGTCGAGATTATGCAAGGGACCGCGCGGTCGGGAACGGACTTCGCCGTTGCGCTCGAGTCGCTTCAAGCCGAGGACGGGACAGACATCGCGGCCGCGCTCCGCTCCGCAGCGGAGTATGCGCAAAGCCCCGCTGACGGGGGCTCTGTTGCCGTGCTGCTAGTAAGCGACGGTTTGTCCGAACCGGTCGCAGCTCGGGAGGCCGCACTGCAGTGCCGTGACGCGGGCATCGTCGTGGATGCGATTCTCATCGACCCGACGGACGACGGTGTGGCGCTCATCCGGCGGATTGCTGGCATTACTCATGGGCGTTGGGACGCTGTTCGTGGCCGCGATGAACTGGCCGCCTCGGCGGCACAATCTGCAGAAGCTGCCGTTGCGCACGCGCAGGAGGCGGAGGCGCTGTTGGCCAGTGCAGTCGCGGAAGCCGACACCGTTGGGCGTGAGGTCGCCGACCGCGAGCCGGTGAGCTTCACAGCCGCTTACCCCGGGCTCTTGGAACCGGGTGATAGCGCGCCGCTGTGGCTCTACGTGCACCTGTCCACAATGCAGGCTGAAGTGGAGCGTGAGCTTGCCGAGGTGGCCGGAAATCTGGGCCGGCTTCCGGGTCGCGCAACCGGTGTCTCTACCACGGTCATCCCGGCAGGTCACGTTCTGGAGATCCGGCCCGTACTCGATCAGTTTCGATGCGTGCCGGACCGGCAAGACGTGATCTGGCTGGAGCAACTTGAAGCGCTCAGATTCGACTTGACCTATGTCGGATCGTCCGCCGATGCGACTTGTCGCGGCCGGATAGAGGTGAACATCAACGGACTGCCAGTGGCAGAGGTGCCGCTGGTGATCCAGGTAACGGTGCCTGCCGCGCGGCGCGAGCTGCGTCAGTTGTCCTCAGCGCCCATGCTGCGGAGGGTGTTCGCGTCCTACGCACATGAGGACGAGCAATTTGTGCGTAGGTGCAAGGCCGCATACCGGGCCCTGGGGATCAATCTGTTCGTGGATCGCGAAGACCTGGAGAGCGGGCAACCGTGGCGCTCGGTCCTCCGCGAGATGATTGCGCAGCACGACCTGTTCCAACTCTACTGGTCGCAATCGGCGGCAGCGTCAACTCACGTGGCGGAGGAATGGGACTTCGCCCTTAAGGTAGCCACCGGGCGGGCTGCGGGACAAAACTTCATCCGCCCCCTCTATTGGACCCGTCCGATGGCGGCCGCGCCCGCAGCACTGAAGGACTTGCACTTCCGATACGTCGATCCGCAGTCACTAGGGCTGACCGAAGTTGCGCAGACCACCTGCGAGGCAGTAAGTACGCCGGGTTTGCCGCCACACTTTGATGTGGTGTTCCCGGTCCTCGCCTGCACGCCTGACCCGAGCGGGTCGACCCTGGAAGCCATCCGCCATGCACTGCCTTCAGTAGTCCCCTTCATCGAGCGGTTGACCAGCCTGCGCTACTACCCACCGCCGACACTGCTCGTCGACGACTTCACCGTCTCCTCGATCCGGAGGAATACCGAGGCGGACGATGGCGCAGGCACCGAGCCCCCTGACGCCGAAGATGCGAAGATCGTAATCGAGCTACTGGAATCCCTCGCCCTGATCTTTCATACGGGTGGTTTCCTGCCGGATAAATGGTGGGGGAACCCACCTGCCGTCGATCTCAAGAACGAGGTTGATAAGGTAAATTTCGACCATGTGCGACGTAACGCGGAAGCCGCCTTCATTCGCGGACTCCGCAGCACTTTGGCCGGCGCCGATCCGGCCACAAGGGCAGGGAAAGACCTCGCCACGATGGTCGCCGAGGTCCTCAATCCCCACCCCAACACCACTCTGGCCATTTGGAGACTGACCCGGGAGATCAAACGTCTGCTACAGATAGCCTCTCCTGACGACGCTGCACAGCTACGCCGCGCGTTTGGCCCGGAGCTCATTGCCGAGTTGGACGACTGTCATGGACGGGAATGGGAAGAAAACCTGGCATCCACAGCAGGCTCGCCTGAGGTCCTAACCATCGCCGGTCGCTACGAATCTGAACTCCAACACTTCTTCAAGGAAGTAGCCACCTTGCCGTGGAACAGCTTCCTCGCCTACGCAGAGTCATTCCTCGGGCTCATGCGTGAATTCGCGAGCCGGGCCATCCAACTGGCCGACGACGGCGTGTTCGAGAACGGCTACTGGGTAAGTGGGCAGTCCATCAGATGGGTGCAGAGGAAGTTCCCGGAAACGATCACCGAGACCGCCGAGAAGAAGCGAGGCAACGACCCAGCCCAACCTGTCCTGTACAGCTGGAGCCTCACCCGGAGCGGTTACCTCCGGCTGCTCACCGACCTGAGCAATCGCGCATTGCGTCTGCTGCGCGAACCCGCGCGAAATCGGCCCAGTTTGCTCAAGACCTCCGCGCTCACCTTCGGCGCCTACACCCACGGCGGCGGGCAGGACACCGCGCGGATCCAGCAGGCTGCCAGCAGAAATGGAGTGCCGGACTTCGCGATACCCACAGCCGGGCCAAAGGTCCTGATCTGCGCGAACGCCTTCGACCGATTGGTGGCATCGCTTATGTCTGATGGGCTCGAGCACGACGCGGCACACCAGCATGCCGAGAAGTTCCTGCTGGCCACCCTCGTACACGAACACCTACATGCGGCACTCGCGATTGGCCTGGACGAGAACGGTCAAACCTCACCGTCGGCCCGCAATGCAAACGAGTGGCGACAGGCCAGAAACCTCAACGAGTCCCTAGCCGCATGGGCCTCGTTGGACTTCTCCCGCGACGACCTGGGGCTCTTCGACGCCTGCTGGGAATACATCCAGCGTGACACCTACCCGCAATGGCCGTACCGTGGCGCTGAGCGGATCGAGGAAATGTTCCAAGAGCAAGGACCTGCGGCGCTCCGATCACTGATTCGACTGCTTCGTGAAGACCCAGAAGTCGCTCAGCGTCGGTTCGATACCGCCCTCTCGGCCTCGACAGTGTGATATTCGTCTCTGGGTGGCAACGGTTGGTCAAAAATGGCTTCTTGTGCCCGAGTACCGGAGATCATTTGCCTGATTTTGGAGCTCGATGTTCGGGTGAATCTTTGGATAGTTTGGCCATCCAGCCCTGGTTTTCAACCGAGATGACGGCCTCAGCCGACTGCGCAAGCTCTTCAAGATGTTTTGTTGAGGTTGTGCCGGCGACCCTGCCCTGCAACTGCTCCAGACGGTCTGCAGTGCGTAGGTACTCGATCAGTTGGTACTCGTAACGAGTGGCAGCTCTGTGCACGGCGAGAGCCGTGCCGATGGTAGTGATCACCGCGATCCACCCTGTGAATGTTGAACCGTTGTCCGCGGCCGCCACTGCGGCGATCGCAGCGCCCAGGACTGCAAGCGCGACTTCGGCGGTACGGAACCATCGCAATTTTTTGTTGAGTTGACCCGCCCGAGCGCGGTAGTAGCCGATCTGGCTCGACACCCGCACTGCAAAGTATGAATGGATGTCGTGCACGAGAGGTAGGTCGCGCTGTTCGGCGACGATTCTGGCTTGGTGGCGCACCAGGTCTGCAGCGTCGCTGCGGACCCGCTCGGCCTTCTCACGCAGCCGTCTGCCGCTTACGTCATCGTGGTAGTCGCCGACGCGGGCGAGCCACAGGTAGACCTCGCTCTTCAGCCCTTCGGAGACTGACCGAGCCCTGGTCCAGTCCTGCAATGCCCTGCCGCTCCAAGCAGGCCGCAGGACGGGCAGAAGAGACGCTCCAAACGCTGCGACACCGGCTAGCACACGGCTCACTGTCGGTTCCAGGTTGGCCACTATGGTGGCGAGTGCCCCGAGCACGGCGACGGTAACGGTATCGGCGAGAGCTGCAACACGCGCGCGCCCAATGCGCTTCTTCAATTGATTGGCCGTACGCGACCAGATCGACTGCTGGCGCCACAGATCGTCGAGGAGTTCAGTGGTCGACACGATGAACAGGCTCGCACACAGCCGCATCGCAGGCCGCCAGCCTGAGGACCTTTTCGGCGTCAAGCTCGCTGTCCTCCCCCGATCAGACGTATTCCCCAGAAGGACCTGGACCTCCAATGACTGGGGGACACAATGCACGCTGGGCAGCGCCATGCCATGCCTCACAATCCTCACGGAGGGTATCCAAACCGAACACCAATCGCTAACGATTGCTCACGCTGAGCCGATACTAGAGTGCGTCTCAAGCCTGGATTGCGATGTTCCTGCAGGAAACAGTGCGCACGGAATGGTGGACCTTAGACAACGTGCCGGTCCGTCACCTGCGGACCCGGAGGCCCTGGTCATCCTGCGGACGGTATGGCACCCGCACCGAAGGGAGGTACGTCCCTGGCAGTGACGTCCGAGCGCAGCCGGGCGAAACGAACCGGGTGGCGCCACGCCCCGCGGTCCTGAGAAGTGTCGACCACGATCTCGGCCACCAAGTCGGGCTGGACCAGCACGACATCAAGTGGGGTACGCGAGCCCCACGAGGTGGTGAACCGCACGCCTTCCCTTGGGTGGTCCCGTCCTGCAAGCGTCAGCTGGCCGGCCAGTTGCCGGGCGGCGTCCGGCCGCACCGGCGTGCTCCGCCCTATAGGACGCAGGACCCCGCCCTGATCGAAGCGTCCCAGCAACAATGTCTGAGGGCAGCGCGGCGTGCCGGTGATCGCCCCCACGATGGCCTCCGTCGTATCCCGACGGCGCACCTTGATGAGCGCTCGAGCTCCGGGGAGGTAGCGCTGCTGGCTACCCCGGATCACGAGGCCCTCGATGCCGGGAACCTGGGTCCAGGAGGTAAACCACTCCTGCGCGAGGGCAACGTCAGTCGTCTCCGGGCACAGCCTCCAGGGGTCACTCAGTCGATGCTCGGTGAACATGGCCTCCAGGCAGGCACGTCGCTCGGCGTACGGCGTCCGCAAGAGTTCACGCCCATCGATCTGGAGGGCGTCGAACACAACGAAGTGGGCCGGGGCCTCCCCGGCAAGCCGGGCAGCGGTCAGTCCCCTGGAGGCCGCACGTCGCTGGAGGGCCTCGAACGAAAGTCGCTCACCGGCAAGGACGACCAGTTCGCCATCAAGGACCAGGCCGTCAGGCAGGCTGGACGCCGCACTCACCAGGTCAGGGAACCGCCCCTGGATGAGTGCCCCCGGGCGAGACTGCAGCAGCACCGGTCCGGGCGACGGACAGGGAGTAAACAAGATCGCCCTGTAGCCGTCCCACTTCGGCTGAAATATGGGTTCGCCCGCGAGCGCGCTAGGCGGGGGCAGGCTGTCGCGGGCCTGCGCCAGCATCGGTTCCACCGGCGGTCGAAGCACCATGTCACTCCGAAGAACCAGCCGTCGGCGTGGGCTAAGCGGCCCGGCAGGCCGGGCAGATGATCCGGGCATTACGACCGTATCGGTGAGTCAGCCCCTGGCAGCGCGGGCAGTACCCGACCTCGTCGGGTGCACAGCCCAACAGGCGTGCCGCGACGGACCGGTCTGTTTCCGGGTCGATGCGCTGAAGCACCCCGTCCATAAGTGCGAATATATCCGGCCATGCGGGGCGCGCGCACAGCGATGGTCACGCGAGATCCATACCCAGCTCGGTGTCCGGCCTGCAAAAGACACAGGGCTCGATAGTGGGGTCGGTAAGCGCGGCTCGTGCCTCATCTGCCCTGATCGGGTGCGGTGTGCCCTCGATCATGGAGCAGTCTGCGAGGTGAACGAGGGCAGGCTCCGGACCGTTCGGGGTGCGCTTCCGCTGCACTACGTAGCCCGTCCTCACTTGCGCCGGAGGGAAGGCGGGCAGTGAGCCGCCGCCCTTCACAGGGCGGCTCGGGCGCCGCGGCGGCGACGCCGACCGCTCGGCGCGATTTAGCGCCTTCCGTACGGCGTCGTACTGAAGGCGCAGATACCTGCCGAGCGTGTCGTTCTCCGCGATCTGCCGGTCAAGGTACGCGAGGATCGCCCGAAGGCGGGGCGGGTCAGGAGGCAGCTCGGACATGGCGAGCACCGTGCAACGCTGCCCAGGCTCCGGTCCTCCGGCCCTGCCGGTAGGGGTGGAACAGCACCTGCGCCGACAGGTGGATGAGCTGGCGCCGCTGAGCGATCTGCGGTCGCGCGGCGAGCTGGCGGTAGACAGCGCGCCACTCCTCTTGTGCACGAGCGAGGTCGCTGGGGATGGGGCTCATGACCAGATTCAATCATGTGTTCGATTTTCAGCGCATGTCGGAGCAGAAGACTGTCCGTTTGATCGTCGAACCGAAGCCGAACGGCCTCACCGAAGGCTGATCGGTGGGCTTCTTTTGCATTGCAGGCTGTGCGGGCTGATCAGAGTCGGACCATGAGGGCGAGGGCGGCGATCAGCAGTCGTACCCCACAGCGGCACCGCGACGACCCCGCCCGCCCTCCTCCTGGTCACCCACGGCAGCGGCGCCCCTCGGGCACACAGCGCGGCCCGGCGACTCACCGATTCCGCTCGTCCGCCGGGGACGGTTTGCGGTGCCGGCCCCGCCCCCTGCCCAGCGCAGGTCGGCCCCATTCAGCAGGCTTCTCCTCCACCGCCGGTGGCGGGTACAGCAACGCCTTCGCGGCTGCCAGGTCCGGGACGATGCCCACGGTCACCCACTGGACGCCGTTCCATTCCTCGATCGCCCTGGGCGCGCTGGGCTCCACGTGCGTCCCTCGGTGGGGGCCCGAGGTGAGCGGTGCCGCGCGCAGCTTCCCCTTCGAGGCGTTTCGGCGCTCCTCGCGCCGCCTCGCCCACTCCTCCAACGGCTCCTCGTACATCGCAGCATCGTGTCGTAGGGCCGCCCTCCACCGCCACCTTGGGCCAACACTCATCAGTCAGCCCACTTGCCCCCGTGTGCCTTTTGTGGAAGGCCAATTGGAGACTTACGGGATTGCCTATGGTGTCGCCTTATGTCGGTGTTAATCGTTGGCGGCAGTGGATTCCTCGGCAGCGAGCTGGTCCGTCAGGCGAGAGCTGCTGGTCATGTCACGGCCGCGACGTTCGCGACCCGGCCGGGTTCGGTTCCGGACGCCAGCTGGCACGCCCTTGACCTGCGACGTCCACAGCTCGTGGAAAGCGTCGTTGCTGACCTGGCACCGTGCGTCATCATCAACGCAACCAGCGGCGGAGCCGACTGGGCGGTCACGGCAGAGGGACCTGTGCGGCTCGCGCTGGCCGCCGCCCGGCACGGCTGTCGGCTGGTCCATGTGTCGAGCGACGCGGTGTTCTCCGGCGCGAACGTCCACTACGACGAGTCCCAGTTGCCCGATCCTGTCACCCCGTACGGCGCGGCGAAGGCAGCCGCTGAGACCGGCGTCCGCCTCGTGTACCCGGACGCCGTCGTCGCCCGTACTTCCCTGATCATCGGCGACCGACGCTCTGTTCATGTCCGGGTAGTGCATGATCTGGCATCGGGCAGGTGGGACGGGGCGCTGTTCACGGACGACGTCCGCTGCCCGGTACATGTGTCCGATCTGGCCGCCGCCCTGCTGGAGCTGGGGTTCTCCGACGCGTCCGGTGTGCGCCATCTTGCGGGGGCCGAGTCTGTCAGCCGTTACGACCTCGGTGTTCTCATCGCCCGCCGCGATGGGCTGGACTTCTCCAGGCTGCGGGCGGGACGGCGCAGCGAATCCGGGATTCCCGGTGGGCTCGACGTCCGCCTCGACTGCCGCGCGACCCAACGCGAGCTGGTCACCTGCCTGCGCGGCGCCCGGGAGTTCCTCGTTGAAGGGATGAACGCGCCGAGCAACCCATAGCGCGCCGACTTCCGGTGCTCTTCCAAGGCGCCTGGTGTAAGCCACCGCCCCGCAGGTGGGCTGAACAGCCGAGAGCCCCCGGTCCGCGAGGGTTCCGGGGGCAACTGGGCTCTGTGCTCAGCTGGGGTCAGTTGTCGGCAGGGGTTTCCTCACTGTCGGTCCTGGCTCGTCGCCGAGCGGCAATGACGGCGGTGGTGCCGCCGGCGACAAGGAGTCCCGCGCCGCCCAGGAGCCACGGGCTGGCGTCGGCTCCGGTGTGGGCCAGAGAACCGACCGGGGCCGTGGGCGATGGATCATCGGTCGCGTCCTGCACCGGGGCGGCCGAAGGTGCGGTTTCGGGTGTGCCGGAGGTGGCCGGGTTGGGTCCGGATCCGCCGGAGGTTCCGCTGGTCGGCTCGTCCCCCGGTGCGGACGGGGTGTGGGTGGGCTTCTTGGTCGGTGTGGGGTTCGGCGAAGTCGAACGCTTCGAGTTGGTGACGTTCACGGTGACCGGGTCGCCTGGGCCTGCGGTGAAGGTCTTGGTGCGCGAGTAGAGGTCGTATCCGGCGGGAGCCTTGGTCTCTTTGATCCAGAACTCGGCCTTCCGGCTGCTCACCGGCAGGTCACCGGTGGCCGTTCCCTTGGGCCCGGTGGTGAGGGTGAGCAGGGTTGTGTCGCCGCTGCCGATGTTCACGGTGGCGCCGGGCAGGAGCTTGCCGGTCTTGTCGTCCTTGGCCTGGAGCAGGACGTGGGCGGGCTTGAACGGGGCGACGATGGCCAGGCGGGTTGTGCCGCCGGGTGTGACGATCACGTCCTGGTCGGCCACGACGTCGTAAAGGGGGCTGCCGGCGGCGGTCTCCTTCAGCCGGTAGACGCCCGGGGCGAGGCCGGGAAAGGTCAGCGTTCCCTGTGCGTCGGTTGTGCCGCGCCCAGCCTCCTGGCCGGTGGCGTCGAGAAGGAGATATGAGGCGCCTTGGACAACGTCTCCGGCCGGGTCCTTCGCGGTGAGCGTGACACTTCCGCCATCGGGTGCCGGGGTCTCGGTGAGGGTGGTGCTGGAGGGCGTGGGCTGGGAGGGCTGTGCGGTCGCTGCCGGTGCCCAGGTGAGGGTGCCGACCACCGCCGCTGCGATGGCAGTGGAGCGGACGGTGCCGCGGACGGTACGGGGGTGCACGAAAAGCGGGCTCCTTGGTGGCGGGTACTGGCGTGTCAGCGGGTTCGGCTCATGGCCGGTCTCGGAGGCGGCGTAGCGACCGGGGGAAAGGGCTTGTTCTGCTTGGCCGTTGTGGTCGCTATGGAGACGTGGTGGCGCGTGAAGAAGGGGATGTCCTTCACTGTGCGCTCTAGCGGTTCGGTGGAAAGCAGGGAGGCGGTGAACGCTGCGACCAGCGCGACGGGGGTTGATGGTGAGAACTGCACGCGCCAGTCGGGGTTGGCCGGCTGGCCGCCCCAGATCCGCCAGGACGGCGCGAGGTCGGAGCTGGGGGTCCTGTCGTACTGGTGCTGCATCCCGCTCAGGGCGTCTGGGGCGAGGAAGGTCTGGGTGCCGTCGGTCTTGATCGTGTGCCTCCAGCCGTGGGCGAGCAGCGGGACGTACGCCTCCTGCGCTGACGTCTGGGACTGGAACAGATGATCTTTGTCGCTGTGTCGGTCTTCGAGGTACAGGTCGAGTAGTTCGCTGTGCACGTCGCCGAGCAGCTCGACCGGCGTGGTGGCGTCAGAGGTGATCTGCCAGGTGGCCGGGCCGAAGGGGTCGCGGTGTGCGGCGGTGATCCACTGCATGTGGCCCCGCCTGTTGGGGTCGGGGACGTAGCCGGTACGGAGCCGAAGGCACGGGCTGCACGCGACCGCCCCTTCCTCCTTTGAAGGCTGATGCAGGGACCAGTCGTCGTCGAAGGGGAAGGGCCAGATGGCTCGGAAGTCGACCGAGCCGGGACCCGCCAGGTGGCGGGGCAGAACGCGCACCGTCTGATCACGGTCGAGGTCTTCGAAGGGATCGGGCAACAGAAAGGGATCCTGTCTGTGGGAATTTCGTGGTCAGCGGGCCCTCGCGGCGCTGCGTTGAGCCGCCGGCGACGGGACCGGCCGCGCCGTCCGGCCCGCGGCTCGGCTGAGGGCGGGTGCCGGCCACGTACCGGGGAACCACACAGCGCTGTACTGCTCGATCGCATCGCGCAGGCCGTTTGTGTGGGCGCCTTCCCACGGCACCCAGTCGGGTCGGTCCTTGAACTCCTTGAACGTGCCGTAGCCCGAGTTGTGCGGCTGAAGGCCGCGCGTGGAGTCGCGGTGATCGAACGTCCTGTGATCGGCGAACCGCAGAACGGTGACGTCCAGTTGCCCGCGGTCCTGGTGGAGGGTGGCGAGGCGGAGGCCGGCGTACTCGTTGGCCCATTGGGTGGGGCTGAAGTCGATCCGCAGCCGCAGCGGTCCCCCGGGTACGGGGGTGGCGTAGTAGGTGTCGCCGACAACGGCACTGTCGGCGAAGGGCAAGTCGAGTTGGGCGAAGAACTCGGGGGCGTGCATGGCCATGTGGGTCTCCCGGTGGTGTCAGCGGTGTGGCCCGGCCAGCCCGGGTCGGCTGGTGGTGCTCCAGCGCGGGACGCTGGCAGCGGGCCGGGCGGTCGGGCGGCGGGTGACGGCACGCTGGACATCGAGCGGGGTCGGAGCCGGCGGGCTCGGCGGGACGATGGAGGTGACCTGGGCCTTGCTCTTGACGTAGCTGTAGGTGTCCTCGCGCCAGCGAGGCAGCGGCGCCGGGTCGGAGACGCACTCGGTGACGGCCTTGAGCAGGGCCACGGGGGTGTCCGTGCTGGCAGTGGCGTACCAGTAGGGCCGGTCGATGGAGGTGCCGGCCCACAGCTGCCAGCGTGCCCCACGGGTGGTCAGCTCGGTTTCCGGGTCGAGGTCGCCGGTGGTGTATGCGAGCCCGGCCAGCTTGTCGGGTGACTGGACGGCGAAGACGCCCCAGCGGGGCCGGTCGATGAGCCAGCCCCGGTTGATGAGTGGTGCGACCGCGAGGAAGGGGTCATGGTCTTTGTCCCCCGAGAGGGGTCTGGCCAGGTAGCTGTCCGGCCCCTGCTGATATGCCTCGGCGAGCGTGGTGGTGAAGGCGGTGACGAACTCCGTCGGGCAGGAGTCGTTGAAGCACACACCCCAGACGGGCGGGCCGAAGGGGTCTTTGTAGGCGTTGATGCGCCACAGGCCGTCGTCCTCGCCCTCGGGGAGGTAGCCGAGGCGGACCGTGCTGTCGGACGCGGTCAGGTAGGCGTTGCCCAGATCGTCGTGGCGGAGTTCCCAACCGAGGTTGCGCAGCGGGTCGAGGCCGGGATCGCCGATCGCGGTGGCGCGGGCGAGGTAGCGCGGGGAGACGTAGACGTCCCCGTCGATGGTGTCGTCGTGAGGTAGCACAGGATCCTGGACGGTGAGGTGGGGCGGTTCACGCCGTGGGGAGCAGTGCCGCTTCAAGGACGGCGGGCCGGCCGGTGTAGTGCAGCGCGGTCAGCCCCAGGCTGCGAGCGGCCTGGCAGTTGTCGGCGCGGTCGTCTACGAACAACACGCGCTCCGGGTTGCGGGCGCCGGTGGCCGCAAGGGCATGGTGGTAGGCGGACGGGTCGGGCTTGCACGCCTCCAGCCGGGCCGAGTACAGGGCCTGGGTCATCAGCTGCTGCCAGTCGTGGGTGTCGAGCACGTCGCTGAGGTGGCGGGGTGCGTTGGACAGGAGCACCATCGGCAGTCCCGTCCGGTGGACGCGGCGAAGGACGGCCAGGACGTGCTCGTCCGTTCCGATCCACATGTCGGTGTCCGCGGTGAGGAGTTCGCACAGGAGCCGGGGGCCGGGGTGGGAGCCGAGGACGCGGGCCCAGTACGCCATGTCGCTGAGCTGGCCGGCGTCGTAGGGTTCGCGGGCACTCCAGAAGGCGCGCTGGAAACCGGTGAGGTCGTCGTCGGGCCAGGACGCGGTGCGAGCGAGGCGGAGCCACTGGCTGCGAGTGGGCTGCAGGCCGATGACGCCGTTGTAGTCGAGGATCACGGCGTCGAGGCCGGTGTGGCGGGTCAAGAGGTGGTGTTCTCCAGGGCGCGGTGGGCGAGGAAGGCGATGGCGGCTGCGAGGAGGGCGGGCAGCAGCAGGGCCGTGGGCAAGGTGGTGGTGCTGGCGAGGGCACCGATGAGTGCAGGGCCGGCCAGCAGGCCGAGGTAGCCGGTGACGGAGACCGCGGCCACGGCCTTCGGTCCGCCGGTCCCGGCAGCGGTGATCAGGCAGGGGACCGTGCCGGACAGGCCGAGTCCGAAGACCGTCCAGCCAGCCAGGGCCGCGGGCACGCTGTCGGCCAGGACACCGACCGTCAGGCCGGTGGCGGCGAGCAGTGCGCCGGTACGGACCACGGTGGGGGCGCCGAAGACGGCGGTGAGCCGGTCGCCGCTCAGCCGTCCCAGGGCCATGGCGGCGCTGTAGAGGGCGAACGCGCTCGCTGCGACGGCCGTGGTGGCCTGCAGGGAGTGAGCGTGCACGGCGGCCCAGTCGGCTGCCGCCCCCTCCCCCAGCAGACTTGCGGCCGCCAGTGCACCCAGCAGCCACAGCCTCGTGGGCGCCAGTGTCGCCTGCGCAGCGCCGGAGCCGGCGTTGTTGGACGTCAGAGGTTGATCGGTGCCGTGCAGGGCGAGGGTGCTTGGTCCGGCAGCGAACACAGCAGCGGTCAGCGTCAGGCCGGTGGCGAGGAACAGGGTGTGGTGGCTGATCGCGGCGGTGGCTGCGGCCAGGGCGGCGGCGGCCAGCGCGCCGAGGGAGTAGGCGGCGTGCAGGGAGGACATAATGGGCCGGCCGTAGGCGTTCTGGCAGCGCACCGCCGCGGAGTTCACGGCGACGTCCAGGACGCCGTGCGCGATGCCGAAGGCGAGCGCCGCCGCGACCAGCGAGGCCAGGGTGCGGCACTGGCCCAGCACAGCGAGAGCCCCGGCGAGGCCGACAGCTCCGCCCATCAGAAACACGGGAAGCCGCTTTGGCCGGGCGAGGCGGCCACCGGTTCGCAAGCCGGCGACCATGCCGAGGGCGGCGGTGAGCAGGACCCAGGACAGCTGGGCGGTGCTGAGGTGGGCGGCGTGCTGGACGGCGGGCATCCGGGCGCCCCAGATGGCCATCGCCACGCCCAGGCCGAGGAAGTAGCCGGTCAGCAGCATCCGGCTGCGGCGGGCAGCGGTGGTGGGACGGCTCACGCGGCGCGACCTCCGGTGCCAGACGCATCGCCCGCGAGGGGCGCGATGTCGATGTGGAGGCGGCGGGCGGCCTGTTCGGCGCGTGCTCGTGCGAGGTCGGCGGTGGGGGCGGTGGTGATCAGGTAGCCGATGCGGGCGGTGAACATTGTGCCGCCGTCGGCCGGGAGGAGGAGTGGGTCTCCGGCCTGGTGCTGGAAGTGGACGCGTTCCAGCCAGCGCGGGCAGATGCCATCGAAGTAGACGCGGCGCAGGGTGCCGGAGACGTCCGGGTAGATCAGCTGGATCGCGGCGGCCGAGGAGCGGTTGGGGGTGAGATCGGGTGCCCGGCCGCAGGCGATGTCGGCGGCGGCGCGCGGCAGGTCGATGCCGGTCGCCAGGTACACGAGGTAGCCGATCATGTCGCCGGCGATCCGGCCGTTGACCTCGACCAGCCTCGGCTGGCCGTCGACCAGGCGCATCTCGACATGGCTGACACCGTCGGTGATCCCCAGAGCGCGGATCGCGGCGCATGCTGCGGGGGCGACCACGTCGAGCAGCGGATCGGCGGCGTCCACCACGTGGGCCAGCTCCTCGAAGTACGGCGGTTCGCTGACCGTCTTGCGGGTCACCGCAACCACGGTGGTCTTGCCCCGGTAGGTGACGCACTCCACCGACACCTCCGGCCCGTCGAGATACTCCTCGACCAGCACGCTCGTGCTCTCCTTCCCCAGACCGGCGGCCTTCTTGGCGAACGCGTACGCGGCCGTGAGCTGTCCGGGGGTGTCGGCGCGGATCACGCCGATGCTGGCCGCGTGCGCGGCCGGCTTCAGCACGACCGGGTAGCCGATCCGCTCGGCCGCCGCCTCGGCCTCGGCCTCGGTGCGTACCGTCACCGAGGCGGCCGACGGGACCCCGTGCTGGGCGAACAGGCTGCGCGAGACGGCCTTGTTGCGGCATGCCTCCATGACCTCGGGGGCGTTGGTGGGCAGGCCGAGCCGGCGCGCGAGGCGGGCGACGGGCACGAGGTACCACTCGGTCCAGGTGAACACGCCCGCCAGGTCGTAGCGGTCGGCCAGCGCCTGCCCGGCAGCCGACAGCTGTACCGGGTCGGCCGGGTCGGGCACCACCACGCAGTCACGGAGATAGGGCACCTCCCACGACGGCTCCTCACCGGTGATCAGGACGACGTCGTAGGCGGCAGCCACGGACTGGAGGCAGTAGCCGCGGTACGCCTCGGCTTCCATGTCGGCGGCGGCGACGACCAGGACGACAGGACGGTGGGACAAGTACGAACTCCTCAGAGATCAACGGGGGATGAAGGGCCGAGGGAGGCTTTACGGGCTGCGTCGGCGGCGGACCTCGATCACGGACGCCCACTCCGGGTGAGCGGCGAGCAGCCTGCGCGCGTAGAGGGCGGTGTAGTTGTTGTTCAGGCCCTTGACCCCTGCTGGCTGGCGCCAGCGCAGGGCCTCGAACAGCGCCTTCATCCCGACTCGCTTGGCTCCGGCGGCAAGACGTTCCTCAACGAGCCGTTCCAAAGACCGGTAGATCCACGGGTACTGGGCGTCAAAGGCGCGGAACTGTTCGGTGATCGTGGGTCCGTCCCGGTACGGGAAGTCGAGGCCGGGCAGTCCGTCCTGCACGGTGGAGGGCATGCGGGCAGCGGTTCCTTTCGGGGTGGGGTTCAGGCGGGCGTGGTGCGCAGGGTGCGCAGCCGGGCGAAGGCGGTGAAGAGGCCGAGGGCCTGCATGAGGGCGGTGACGGTGACGGCGTGCCCGATCTGGGCGGGCGGGACGACCGCGACGAGCAGTCCGGCGGCGGGAAAGGGCACCAGGAGCAGCAGAATGGTCAGGCTCAGGGTGCTGCCGAAGACCTCGGGCGGGATGAGGTGGGAGCGCAGGGTGCGCAGGACGACGGTGAGGCCGCCTTCGCCGGCCATCAGCACGGCGATCAGCAGGACGTATTCGGGGTAGGTGTCGGCCTTGGCGACCGCGAGGGTGGCTGCCGCGGCAAGGGCGGCTGCGGTGGCGCCGACCGGCCACAGCCCCCACCGGTCGATCGCCCGGCGCGCGAGTGCGATGGCGAGCAGGGAGGTGACAGCGGCGGCGGACCAGATGAGTCCAGCGTCGGCGCGGGAGCGGCCCAGCTCGGTGACCACGATCACCGGCATCGCCGCCTGCAACAGGGCGATGGCCGTATTGGAGACGAGCAGGCCGCCCACCAGCCACGCCAGGGCAGGAAGGGCACGCAGAGTGCCCCAGCCTGCCCGCACGCCACTCCTGCTCGCGGGGGAACGGCTCGGCGCGGTCGGCCGACGCGGAAACAGCGCGGCGGCGAGCAGTGAGAGGGCGGCGAGCGTGCTGAGCATGAGCGCCGGCCCGCCGTACTTCAGCAGCAAGCCGGAAACGAGAGGGCCGGCCAGCATGGCGGTCTGGTCGATCCCCAGCAGGACAGACTGCACCCGGTGCGCCCGCGATCCGGCTGTCCGGCTGTCCGGCTCGCCTCGCCGCCAGCCGTTTCCACAGCGATGTAACTGCACTCCGTGAGGAAGCCGCTGACCGGGGCGAGCGCCATCACGGTGACCGCCGCCGGCACCCCGACGTCAGGCGCCGCCAGCAGGAGCGCGGCCAGCAGGACGGCAAGAGCTCTGCCGACACACGCGGTACGGAAGATACGGGAGACGCCGTGGCGGTCGACGAGGGAGCCGGCCACCGTGAACGCCACCAGGCGGGGCAGCCACTCCAGCGCGAACGCGACGCCCGTCAGGGTCGCCGACCTTGTCGTCGCAACCACGATGAGCGGGATGCCGTAGGTGGTCATCGCGAACGCGGCACCGTCAGCCGAGCGGGGCAGGTAGACGCTGCGGAACAAGGAAGGGTGGCGGGCGTACCGGGCTCTGCCAGCCCTCACGCGGCCAGCACGGGCTCGGCGCCCTGGACAAGCTGCGGGTTCTCGTGCAGCCACGGGGTAAGAAGGTCGCGCGGGCGGACGTGCTTCTCAGCGGTCTCGATGACCGGAGCGCCTTCCCGCCCCTCCTGCGAAGTGAGAGCGGTAGGCACGGCGTAGAGCGAGAGGGCGTGCTGGATGCGGCTGGTGAAGTCGCAGACCGGAGCCGGAAGGCCGTGGTGGCGCGCCCAGCGGGCCATCGCGTCGTAGACGTCGGCCAGGCCGGATCCGGACGGTGTCAGGGTGAGCCCGGCACCAGGCCGGTTGTGGACCAGCCGGAGAGCGCGGGCTTGTTCGACGGAATGCCGCAGCTGAGGGACTGGCAGGTCGGGGAGGGTGCGGGTCAGGCTGCGCGGCGGGATGGGGCCGTTGTCGTCGATCTCGGTGATAAGGCGGATCAGACCGGGTGCGGACAGCACCGTGCAGGCGTGCCGGATGGCGGCTGGGGTGAGGGTGGTCATCGGCGTGGTGCTCCAGTATGAAGTGCCGCCAGCGAGCGGGGTGGGGTGGCGTGGGAGAAGAGGGCGTTGCGCTGCCAGGCCGGCGGCGGTGTCTGATCGGTCTTGGTGGGTGCCGGTGTGGTCGCCGGGGTGACGGTCCGCGCCTGGCTGCTGAGCCACATCCGCTGTTGCGGTGTGGCGCTGGTCTGTCCCCAGACCGGGTGCTGTCCGGCCTGGGTGAGGGGCTGGCCGGCGGACCATGCCGACAGGGCGCCCAGGAGGGGCCCGAGACCGTCGCCGGCGGCGGACAGGCGGTAGGGCTGTCCGATCCCGTCGGTTGTGACGAGACCGTCGTCCACGAGCTGCCGCAGCGGGGGGTAGATGTTGGTCCAGTCGCTGCCGGGCATGACCGTCTGGGCCAGAGCCCGGCCGCTGGCTTCTCCCCGGATCTTGAGCGCCCACAGGATCGCGGCGGCGTGCCGCCGGGTCAGGAGCGTGAGGCTGTCCTCGATCTGTTCGATCGCGGTCAGCGGCTGCTCCGGCTTCTCCAGGTACTGCTCGGCCCAGGTGACGATCAGCGGCAGGACCGGCAGCAGCGCGGTGGCACGGCCGGTATGCCCATAGGTGACGTGCCGCGGGGTGTGCTCGTTTCGCTGGACGAGACCGGCCTCGCACAGCTGCCGCACCTTGGGGTGCAGCTGGCCGTCGCACAGCCAGGACACCTTGGCCGCGAGTTCGCTGTAGCGCAGCGGCTGCCCGTTCAGGGCGAGCAGGATCCGCACGTTCCAGCGCGGGGTGATCATGGCGAGTGCCTCGGTGACCCGGGCGACGTCGGCGTCGGTGTCGGGCGGCAGACCGGTGAGGGCCAAGGAAGAAACTCCTGTGATCGTGACGGATACGCGTGCGGGTCAGCGGCTCGGTGTGCTGCTCGTGGCGGCAGCGGCAGGGCCCGTGGGCACCGTGGTGGTGGGTGGGGCCGGGGACGGCTCGGGCGGTTCGGCCTGCCCGGCCGGTTCGGTGCGCACCAGGCTCTCCAGCACCGCCGTTGCCGTGACCGCCTGGGTGTCCCGGACGGCGACCGCCTCGGCGAGACGGCGGGCGCAGTCGAGCACGTGCACCACCTCGTGGGCACTGATCTTCCGCTCGACGTGGATGAGTTGGACGAGGCGTTCGCGGTGGAAGGTGATGCTGCGCTCGGCGAAGTCGAGCGTGTCGTGCAGGCCGAGGAGGGCGCTCAGCATGCCGGGCGGCTGGTCTCGGGCATGTGCTTGGAGGGCGGCGAGCGGAGCGCCGTAGAGGTCCTCGATCCGTCCGGCAATCTCGGTGGACGTCGGGTGGGTCAAGCCGGGGCTTTCACAGTCGGCGGGCCCGGGTCGCCCCGGCACCCGTGGGTGCCGGGGCGACCGCGGTCGGGAACGGGGCGGGGGGGACGGGCCGGTTGTGCGGTGCGCGCGGCCCGGGCGTGCTGCCCGGGTGCGGGCATGGCACGCAGGAGCTGATCGAGGGCGAAGCGGTAACCGTCGCGGGCATCGAGTGCCGCCTCGAGCCACTGCGCATCCGTCCGCAGGTCCTCGGCGGACAGCTCGCCCATGTCACGGTCCCCGACCATCGCCGCGTGTACACGGTCACGGACCCGGGCGACCTGCTCCTCGGCCAGAGCCAGGAAGGAGCGCAGCTCCAGAGCCCGGCACAGCGCGGGGGAAGCGTCGGGACGAACCGCTGCGGTGTACAGGTCGTCGACCGGGACGCCGAAGACCTGGTGCAGCCGGTCGTCCGCGGAGCTGGGCTTGAGCTGGGCGCTCACCGCGCAAGGCTCCTTCCCTGCTGCTGGGTGGTCGCCGGCCTCGGCGGGGGGCTGGTGGGGACGGCCGGTCCCTGACGCCCGCGCAAGCGGGTCAGCCGCCGGGCGGCCAGGTCCTGCTTGCCCCTGGCGTCCGGGTCGATTAGCCACCGCACGACCATGGCCCGCCCGTCGCGGGCGGTGACGGCAGCGTTGACGCGATGGGCCAACTCCATCGTCGGGTCGTCGACCTCACTGGGCTGGCCGTCCAGCGCGGCCACGAGGGTGTCCTCCGCACGCTCCAGCGCTGCCTGCGATTCGAGGAGAAGGCCGTGCCACTTGACCACGTCGGTGGCCTGCGAGTTGGCGGTCGGCGCAGCGGCGACGGCGGCCTTCAACTGATCCACGCTCATCCCGAAACGGATTTCGATCTGTTCAGTGAGCACGCCCACGACATCGTCTATCGCATCGAGTGGAGCGTCAGACACGGGAGACTCCTCTTGGTAGACACCGGGATCCTCTAACTGGCAGAAGTGGGAGGGAATCGAACGCTCAAAAGCGCCGCTGTACAGTCGAGTTACTGGCGTGCGCGGCTTAGTCGAGGCACATGCGGACGTCGCGGTAGACGTAGGTGGCGGACACCCAGCCCTTCACACCCGTCGTTCGGTCCGTGATGTAGCGCCAGTTGCCGCTGGTCTTGTGGACGGTGAACTTGTGCCCGCGGTACAGGATGCCCACGGCGGTGGACATGACCGACGCCTTGGAGCGGATGGTCACGGCCTTCGTGCCGATGACCCACGGACCGGGGTCGTTGCAGGGCTGGGAGGTCAGGGCGCTGCTCGGGGCGGCCGTGGCGGTGGTCGCCGACGCGATCGGCAGGGCGAGGGCTCCGAGAATCGCAGCGGATACGGCAATGCGGGTTGCGCGCATGCGGAAAGAACCTCCATACGAGGGAAAGGAATGCTGGGGAGCGCCGAACCCGGGGTGCTCCCGGCGGCCGTATAAGAGTCCGGAGAATCGCCGGTTTGGCCAACCGGCGATCATCGGCTATGTTTCGCCGCGCCGACGGGAAAACGGGGCTTCAGCGTGAGCGGCCAGAGGGTCGGGAGGACGCCGTTTTCGGCGCAGGAGCAGGGCGGGAAAGTGATGGCACCGGGCGGACCAGCGGCAGAGCCTTACTTAGGCCACCGAGGCGGTCATCGCACCATTGCAAGGCTTCTTCGACCGAATCGAAGCCGCCCTCGCGCAGTGTGTGCGTTCCCGCCTCGATGTCGACTTCCTCGACTACGACACGGAATGGGGAGCGGGCGCGCTCGTCCAGGGCCCGCAACACCGCGAGCGTGACCCAGTCGTCCGGGTCGTCCTGGGTGTGGGACCAGCCGAGCGCGTAGTGGTCCCCGTCCCTCATGAGCCGTTGCTCCAAGGCCCGCGTCGCCTCGTCGGCCGGCGCTGTGCCCCGTTCGGCATCCAGCGTAAGGAACTCGGGCGGACAGCCGCGGCGGATGAGCCAGGACTGCGCCATCGAAGGCAAAGGCAACGTGGCCCGCTCGAAACTGAACGTGCTTCTCTCCAGGTCTCGTTGCAGGTGGAGAGCTACGTACTGCGGCACACCCGGGTGGTCCCAGGTGGCCGAGCCGTCGTACAGGACGTAGAAGCTGCGGGCGCCATCGGCGCTGTGGTGCTCGGCGAGGGAGACGAGCATGTCCTCGTGAACGCTGACGAGACGGAAGAATGCCGCGCTGATCTGATCGTCGGCGTCAAGGTCGTCCACCCGGAAGTTCAGAGAATGGGACAGGTCCCTGTCGGCGGGTGGGGATGGTTCGTGGGTGGGCATGCGGTCTTTCACGTCAGCGTCGCGGTGCCGGAGCGGACGGCCACGCTCCCGGTCGCGCCGTCGCCAACGACGCCTGCGTAGTACGGCGGTTGGCGGTCAGCGCGGCACGGCCGGCGTCGGTCAGACTGACCAGCTGGCCGGCATGGACGGGATGGCTGGTGTCGAGGGCGACGAGACCGGCGGACTGGAGCCGCTGAAGCTCGGCGTAGGGCACGCGGGTGCCTGAGGCGGTGGTCACCGACAGCCGGCCGGTCAGGAGATGCTCGTAGAGCTTGGCGCCGCCGGCGATGGCCAGCAGCGCCGCTTGATCAGCCGCGGTGATCTGCGCCTCGCCACTTGGTGCTGATCGCGAGGCGGCTTCGATCGGCTCCAACGCGTCGAGCACCCGCCGCATGGCGGCGTCGCGGGATGCGGCGGCCTCCTCCAACTGGTCCACGGTGCGGTCGATCCGCTCGAACAAAGCGGCATCGACGGGGAACTCCCCGGAGGACAGCCGGTGCAGGAGGGTGCGGTAGAACGTGACGCCGGTCTCGACCTGGGCCAGTTCCCGATGCCGGTCGACCAGCTCGGTGTGCGGCTCGTCGAGGATGCCGCAGTCGCGGTGGGCCCACAGGGTGTCGACGTCGTGGCCGGTGGCTGCCTCGATGCGAGGGTCGAGCGAGGACACAGCCCGGCGGGCAGCCGTGGGCGCCGGATCAGGGGGCATGGCAGTTCCTTGTGGTCAGCGAGTGTGAAGCGGGGAGGGGCTCTGCGCGGGGCGGGGCAGGCCCGGCATGGCGGACGACAGCGGTGCCGACCTGGGTACGGGACCGCGGGTGGCCAGCTGCGGGGAACGGGCGCGTGCCGCGTGCGTGCGGGCGCTGAGCGGCCGACGGGTCATTCCCAGGCGGCGGCCGACCTCGTCGTAGACGTCGTTGCCCGCCCGCGGCCGTACGGCGACCACGTGGATCTCCCGCCGGTGCGCCGACGACTCGGGCGCCGGACGGATGCCGTAGACGACCCGCCAGTCCTTGCGAGCGTCCACGAACAGCTTGCGGTAGCCCTCCAGGTCACCAGTCAGGCGGAGCCCGAAGCGCTCGGCGTTCACCACTTCCTGCAGATAGGCGAGGGTGAGATCGCGGATGTCGGATGGCGCCTGGAGCAGGTCGTTCAAGGCTCGGGGGTCGAAGCTCAGGCCGAAAGCCGGCTGCTGCCCTTCGCTCATGACGTCAGCCCGTACTTACCAGGCCCGGACGCCTCCGCCTCGGCGGACTCCTTCTCCGCGCGGACCGAGGGGGGCGGTCCGGGAAGGAGACGGTGCGCGGGACGGTCCGGGGAGGTCATGCAGGCGGACAGGGGGCCGCCAGGTGCGCGGATCGCGGCCATGGCGTGGGTGAGGAAGTCGCGGTGCCAGACAAACATGCCGGCCAGGCCCGCCTCGGGGTCCTTGTGCTGCTGGTAGGCCAGCCACAGGGCATGCAGCCACGCGACGACGTCGCTGTGCTCCTGCCATTGCAGGCACCAGGGCGCCGCCGTGGTGACCTCCGCCCCGTAGATCGGCAGGAGGAAGTCGTCGACCCAGTCCGACAGGGCGTCGAGTTCGTCCTCGTACGCCTCGCCCTCCAGCTCCAGGATGGGCCGAGGCTCCGGCGCAGCCTGTGCCGGGGATCCACCGAACCCCGGCATGCCGAACGCCGCAAACGGCGAAGCTGCGGGCGGAGCGCAGGCGAGGTGATCCAACTGCCGGGCCTGCTCTGCGGTTTGTTCCATCAGCCGACGGACACTGGCTTCGATCCCCTCCAGCTGCGTGTCCGGGATGCGCACCGGCTCCAGTTCTCCGTCAGCCGGGGGGTCGATGGATTCGGACATGAGAGAAGCAACCTCCTGAGTGCCGCGGAAATGGGGACAGGAACAATCCGGCAGTGCACCGGCCGAATACGGCGGTCGGTGATTCGCATGTGGCGGGGCGGTGGAGTCAGGCGGTGAGGACCACGTCGTCCTGGCCGAGGGACTGACGGATCGTTTCCGTCAGCCGGTCGGCGGCGATGGACGCGTAGTGTTCGGTCTTCTCCACACCGATGAAGTCCCGGCCTTCGAGCAGGGCGGCCACGCCGGTGGATCCGGAGCCGGCGCAGAAATCGAGGACTGTGCCGCCGGGCGCACAGATCTTGACCAACTCGCGCATGACCTCGACGGGCTTTTGCGTGATGTGCTGCCGCTGGGAGCCCGACGGCTGTGAAGCGGAGTACATGCCCGGCAGGTAGACCGGGTTGCGGGAGCCGTCGATGGCGCCCTTCGACGCCCACACGATGAACTCGCAGTTCTGGGTGAAGCGTCCCTTCTGGGGCCTGGCCTGGGGCTTGTGCCAGGCCAGGACGCCGCGCCACAGCCAGCCGGCCGCTTGAATCGCGTCCGTCGTGATGGGCAGCTGGCGCCAGTCGGTGAACAGCAGCGCCGCACCGCCGGTCTTGGTGAGGCGGTGGGCCTCCGTCATGATCTGGGTCAGCCAGAACCCGTAAGAGCGCTGGTCCATGTTCTCGCCGGTGAAGTCGGCCAGGCTGTGCTTGGCGTCGGCGGAGGTGTACTTCTGCTTGGCGGAGCGGCTGGTGCGCTCCTTCGCCGTGCGCCCACCGGAGTTGTACGGCGGGTCAGTGATGACGGCGTCGACGGAGTCGTCCGGGAGCTTGGACAGGACGCTCAGCGCGTCGCCCTGATGCAGGGAAAAAGGCAAAGAGGAACCCCGATTCGGGTGGGAGTGCGTGCGTGGAATGCCCGTCGCGTCGGCAAGCCCCATTGGCCGGAAAACGGGCATGAGCAGGCCCATGACCATGGTCTGGGGAGGGCGAGGGGGAGTTCAAAAACTGTAGACATGATTCGGCCGATGACCAAGAAGTGCGCTGCTGAGGGGCCGGATTCCGGCACCTCACGCCGACTTTTTGGTCAACGGCCGATCTGGGCCTACTGTTTTTGAACCGCCCGGCGTACACCGCCGCTGGCCCACTCCCCCTTTGGCTCGTGGAGGTTCACGCTGCCCCCGCATACCTAGCTCACCTGTCGGCCACGCTCGGCGAGCGGCTACTCGCCTGTGGCCGGCCACTCCTGATTTCGCCCACCCCGGTCTGCTGCGCTCCCTTTCCCGCATTCCCTGCGCTCGCGCGGCGTGCCGGACACCGCACCCGAAGGACCCCTGCATGACGTCTCGTTATCCGCCCCTGCCCGAAACCGGTGATGTGCGCGTGGGCACCACAGGTTGAAGGGGCTCGCCGCCGGCATCGGCGTCGTCTTCCTCTCCCCTCTCCTTCTCGGCGGCGGCGCCGTGATGATGGCCACCTCCAGCGAAGCCGCCCAGAGCACCACCTCATCGCTCGACTGCCTCTCCGACGTGGACACCAGCAAGATCGCTGATCAGGTCACCAAGATCCTCGACGGTGCGGATCCGTCCAAGGTGCACATCAAGGACCTGGACCTGCCCGGCGAGCAGATCCCGAACGCGCAGACCATCGTCGCCACCGGCAACAGCCTCGGCGTTCCCGAGCGCGGTCAGATCGTGGCGCTGGCCACCGCGATGCAGGAGAGCCGGCTGCGCAATCTCGGCGGCGGCGACCGTGACTCTCTCGGCCTGTTCCAGCAGCGGCCCAGCCAGGGCTGGGGCACCGCCGCGCAGATCCACGATCCCGTCTACGCGTCCGAGCAGTTCTACAAGGCGTTGCTGAAGGTCCACGGCTGGCAGCAGATGACCGTCACCCAGGCCGCCCAAGCAGTGCAGCGCTCCGGTTATCCGGACGCCTACGCACAGTGGGAACCGCTGGCGACCACGCTGCAGAAGGCGATTGCCGCCACCTTCCCCGACTCCGGGGAGAAGGACTCCGGCAAGACCGACGACAAGCCCGCCCCCGCGACCGGCTGCGACACCGCCGACGGCACGTCCTACGGGCCCATCCCCGAGGGCGCCGTCCCGAAGGGCTACAAGCTCCCCAAGGGCACCGACCCGCGAGCCCGCAAGGCGATCGTCTGGGCGATGCAGCAGCTCGGCACGATGTACCAGTGGGGCGGATCCTGCACCAACCCCCACGGCCCGGACGCCATGGCCCGCTGCGACTGCAGCTCCTTGATGCAGCAGGCGTACGCCCACGCTGGCATCACCCTCACCCGCACCACCTACACCCAGGTCGGCGAGGGCAAGGCCGTCTCACCGAAGGCCCTCAAGCCCGGTGACCTGCTCTTCAGCCGTGGCACCGCGGCCCGGCCCGAGCATGTCGGCATGTACATCGGCGAGGGCTTGGTCATCGAAGCCCCCCGGACCGGCAAGCCGGTACGGATCACGCCGCTCAAGGACTGGGCCGTCCTCGCCGCCCGCCGCGTCATCTGACGCCGGCCTCTCTCCCGCCGCTCGGCACCCCCTCTTTCTGAACTCCCGCCAGGGCCTTCGAGCCTGTCCACGCAAGGAGCCCTTCATACCCGTGTCACCCCTCGCTGCCCGTGCCGTCCAGCTTGCCTACGATCCCGGCATCTCCCCCAAAGGCGGCGGCCTTCCGGGCCTGACCGTCCTGAAGAACGTCGTTAACAGCATCAACATGTTCGCGATCATCGCGGTCGTCGGCGCCCTGGCCGTCAGCCTCGCGGTCTGGGCGTGGGGCCACCACACCGGTGGCCACCAGGCCGAGGCCAACGGCAAGAAGGGCGCCACCGTCTCCGCCGGCGCTGCCCTCGGGCTCGGCGCCGCCAACGGCATCGTGGCCTTCTTCTCCGGTCTGGGGTCGCAGGTCCACTGATGCTCAAACGTCTCCCCGGATACGGCCTCGGCTGGGCATCGAATCGCCGCATCGTCGCCATTGGGGTCGGCCTGGCCTGCCTGCTCGCCCTGGCTGCCGCAGCGGCCATCTTCACCGGCCGCGGCAACCGCCCCCACGCTGCCCCGCCCGTCCCACCGCCCGAGCACGGCTCCGCCTCCCCGACGGCCCAGCCCTCCTCCGCCAGTGGCCCGGTGGCCGGGCCGCCGAGGATCTCCGATCCGGTGGAGTTCGCCAAGGCCGCCGCGAAGATGCTCTGGTCCTACGACACCCGCACCACCAGCCAGGCCCAGCAGCTGGCCGGCATGGAGGCGTGGATGACGAAGGAGAGCGAGTACGGCGACTGGGCGTCGGTCTCGGCGCAGATACCGGACCCGGTGCTGTGGTCGCGGATGGCGGACCAGAAGCAGCACGCCACCGCGACCATCAGCGAAGGCCACTACCCGGCCGCCTTCAAACAGGCCCTATCCGAGGACCCGGCCGCGATCACCAAGGCGTACATCTACGCGGTCACCGTCACCGGCAAGCAGACGATCACCTGGACCAAGGGCGGCGGGGGTGCGGAGGACCGCTCGATCACCCTCGCTGTGCAGTGCCGCCCCTCCGCCGACTGCTCGCTCGTCGCCATCGCCCCGCGCGTCGCGCCCTGACCGAAAGGAGTCCTCATGGGGTTTTGTGATCTCCCCGTCGCGGACAAGGTCTGCGCGGTCGGTGAGGCCATCGACTTCGCCTCCGACCCGGGCAAGTACATCGGCGACTGGATGGCGAAAAGCGCCGGCGAACTCGCCGCGTCCGCAGCCGACCTGGCGTCCAAGGCCGTCGACGCCACCACCCGCGTCGACCTGAACGCGGGATGGTTCCGCGACAACTACGAGACGATCCTGCCCATCGGCCTGGTCATGCTCGTGGCCACCTTCTGCGCGCAGCTGGTCCGTGCCGCGATCCGCCGCGACGGCCAGGCCCTGACCCAGGCGTTCACCGGCACCGCCTCCGGCGTGATCTTCGCGTTCGCCGCGATCGCCCTGACCACCGTCGCGATCGAAGTCACCGACGCCCTCTCCGCCGGCCTCTTCCAGGCCGCGCACACGGACATAGCCTCCGCGGTCCGCCGCATGGTCAAGGTGGCATCACTGCCAGGACTTGCCGGGCTCGGCTGGCTCGTCGCCGTCTTCGCCGGCATCGGAGCCGCCATCGGCGCCTTCCTGTACTGGTGCGTGATGATGGTCCGCAAGGTCGGCATCCTGGTCATGGTCACCCTCGCCGTGTTCGCCGGAGCCGGCGGCGGCTGGGAAGTCGCCCGCCGCTGGCGTAAGGGCTGGATCGAGGCCACCGCCACCCTCGTCGTCTCCAAGCTGCTGATGACGATCGTCTTCGTCCTCGGCATCGCCGCCATGGGCAAGACCGACGCCAAGGACGGCCTGGCCGCCCTCGCGGACGTCCTCGCCGGCATCGTCGTCATGATCCTGGTGCTGCTGTGCCCTTACGCCACCTTCAAGTTCGTGCACTGGGCGGCCGAGGGATCCGACGGAGAGACGTTGCACCGTGCCGGCGGAGCGGGCGCGCAGCTGGCCAGGCAGCACGCCGAGCGCGCGGGCCGGAAGGCCGCGGCGATGGCGGCCACCGCTGGAACCGGCGGTGCCGCGGCCGGAGCCGCAGCAGCTCCGCAGGGCCCGGACACCGTGCCCGGCCAGGACGGGTTCCCCGGCGACATCGCCTCCCACTCGTCCGGCAACGGACAGGACTCTGCCCAAGGCGGTGCCTCCGATGGCCCGTCGGGCGGCAGTTCCGCCAAGTCCGGTCTGGAGCAGGCCGTCCAGCCGCCGCCGACCCACGTTGCCGACGACACCAGCGGCCAGATGGGCGGCAGCCCTACCAGCGCAGGCACCCCCGGTGCGAGCGGATTCGGCCAAGGTGCCGCAGCCGCCGGCCACAGCGGCGGATGGCAGTCCGCTCCTCCGGCCACGACCCCGCCGCCACAGGGCGCCCCGCCCGCCGCGGGCACACAGACCGCTGGCACGACCTCCGCGCCGACCGGTGCGGCCTCACCGCCGCCGCCCGCGACCGGTCTCTGATCTCCTGTCCGATGCCCGATCCCTGGGGGTGGGAAGGCTCACGGTCCTTCCCGCCCCCGGGCCCTCGCTCCAGGAGCAGCCTCCTTGTCCGACCTCGCCGTATCCCCGGCCACCGTCAAGTTCCCGCACCGCAGCCGCCGAGGCATCCTGCTCGGCCTCACCCTCCACCAGCTCGTCCTCGTCTCTGCCGCGCTGGCTCTGCTCCTGGTCACGGTCCTGACCACCGGGCTGCTGGGCGCCATCACGCTGACTCCGCTGTGGGCGGCGGTGGCCGTCCTGGTCGCCGTTCGCCGGCAGGGACGCTCGCTGATCGACTGGGCGCCGATCGTCGCGCGCTTCGTCTGGCGCCGCCACAGCGGACAGACCCTGTGGCTGGCCCGGCCCGTCACCCGGCCCCGCCAGGACGGCATCCTTCATCTGCCCGGCACGGCGGCCTCTCTCAAGGTCGTCACCCCCGGCGACTCCGCCAATGGGGCCGCCGCCGTCCACGACCCGCACCAGCAGACCCTCACCGCTGTCGCCCGCGTCAGCAGCCGTGCCTTCGCCCTGCTCGACCCGGCCACGCAGAACCACAACGTCAACGGCTGGGGGCGTGCGCTGGCGGGCACCGCCCGCACCGGGCACGTCGCCACCGTGCAGGTCCTGGAACGCACGGTCCCCGACTCCGGTGACACCCTGGCCCGGCACTGGGCCCAGCACGGCCGGCCCGAAGCACCGGTCGCAGGACAGGTATACGCAGACCTGGTCGCCTCCGCCGGACCGGCCGCCGCCCCGCACGAGACCTACTTGGCGATCTCCCTCGACCTCAAGGCCGCCAAGCGCCTCATCTCCCAGGCCGGCGGCGGACTGCCCGGCGCGTTCACCGTCATGCAACAGACCACCGCCTCGATCGCCCAGGCCGCCCGGAACGCCGGGCTGGTGATCACCGGGTGGCTGTCCGCGCGTGAGATCGCCGCCGTCGTGCGCACCGCCTACGACCCCAAGGCACTCGCCGCGCTCCAGCAGTGGTCACCGACCGGCCGCGCGGAAGCGGACCCTGCCGCCGCCGGCCCCGTCGTCCAGGTCGAGGAGTACGACCGCATCGCCACCGACTCCGCCCGCCACGCCACCTACTGGGTGGAGAACTGGCCGCGCACCGAGATGGGCGCAGGCTTCCTGCACGGCCTGATGTTCACCGCCGGCGTGCGCCGCACCCTCTCCCTCACCTACGTCCCACAGCGGCTCGAGTCCGCGCTGCGCGACGTCCAGCGAAAGAAGGCCGCGATCATCGCTGACGCCTCCGAACGCGCCCGGCGCGGGCAGGTCGACAGCGAGGAGGACTCCATCGAGTACGCCGACGTCAAAAACCGCGAGCGCCAGCTGATCGCCGGGCACGCCGACGTCGCCCTGACCGGCCTGATCACCGTCACCGCCGACACCGACGCCGCCCTCGACGCCGCCTGCGCCCAGATCGAGACCGCCGCCGTCACCGCAGGCGTCGACCTGCGCAGGCTCTGGTATCAGCAGCCCGACGCCTTCGCCGTCGCGGCACTCCCCCTCGCCCGCACCACCCTCTAAGCCCCCGGAACCGCACTGACACCGATCAACGACCGCGACGGTCTCCTCCGCGAACTACAAGCCTTGCTGACCTCCTGCGAGGAGCTGGCAGCCCGCCACCGCGGCGTCCTCGACCAGTACCGTGACCCCGAAGGGGAGGTGACCGAGGAGAAGCTGCGCGAATACGACGACGCCCGTATCACCACGGCGATCGAAGCCAGTGACCACCTCGACACCGTACGGAACCGCCTCGCCAATCTCCTCGCCCCGCCTGCGCCACGCCCTTTCACTCTGACGTTTGCCGGTCATGAGCGGCACGTCGGCGAAGCCCCAAGAAGTTTCGTCGTCAATGCCATGAACCTCGATGACGCTGCCCGCGTCCTGGCCGGCCTTCCCAGCTGGCATGAGTGGTACCTGGCTGACGCTGGGACCCCTGACGGCCAGGGCGCGGACATCATCTATCTGCCGGAGCAGAGCCATCCCGGCCTCCCAACGCGCGGCGAATACGTGGACCTGCGTGACGAGCAAGAAGCCGCTGCGGTGCCTGCGACCGGCGTCACCCGAACCTCGCGCGCCCGCCTGTCCGTCCCAGTGACCAGCTCGCCCCTGGTCCCCGCTCCCGCCTCCCCGGCGGCTAGGACCTCCCATTGACCCAGATCCGTGCCAGCGAGCCCGACTCGCACCCCTATCTGCGCGCTGCCACCGCGGGCGTCCGCCATCACATCCGCGCCCTCAGCCACCCCGCGCCTCCGCATGTCCCGGACCGGACGCACCTCGACACTCTCCACGCCCACCTCACAGAACTGCACCGGCTCCTCGACCAGCTGGCCGAGGCGGCGCGGCCCCCGCATCCCGCAGCTGGCCGGCACCTTGCTGCGGCGCGCACCCGGCTGTGGCAGGCCACCACCGACATCCACGCGGCCTTCCACCTTCTGCCGGCCGCGTCCGCGGACTCCGCCGAGTACCAGCCCGGGCAGCTCCCCGAAGGGCCTCCCTTCCTGACCATCTGTCAGCGCCATCTCGCCGCCGGGCACGTCGTCCGCCGCAAGACCACCCCCACCGACCTGCACCGCGCACCGCACACCACCTCGTGCGTGCGATGAGCACCATCCGCCGAATCGAGGGCCCCCGATGAACCACCGACGGCCCGCCCGCCGCGCACGCCGCGCCTCCGCCAGCCCGCTGTTCACCCCGCACGGCACCGACCGCGCCGCCCGGCGCGCCGCCCGCAGGCAGCTCGCCGAAGCCGCCGCAAAGGCACGCGCCGAGACAGCCACCCACCCGGCCACAGGCCCGGCACCGGACGAGCACGCCGCGCCTGCACCCGTCTATCCGCCCGGCGGGCGCCCCGGACGGGCGTCCGCCCGAGGAAACCGGCTGAAGCTGCCTGCCCACCGCATGACCACCGCCATCGCGGCGGGCGCCTATCCCTTCCTCGCCGAAGGGGGGCTCGGCGCGGAGGGCATCTACATCGGACGCGACGTCCACGCCGAAGCATCCTTCGTGTTCGACCCGTTCGCGCTGTACGGCAAGGTGGAGGGCTTCACCAACCCGAACGTGCTGCTGGCCGGCGTGATCGGCCAGGGCAAGAGCGCGCTCGCGAAGTCGTTCGCTCTGCGTTCCATCGCCTTCGGCTACCGCGTGTACGTCCCCTGCGACCCCAAGGGCGAGTGGACCCCGGTCGCCCAGGCTTTGGGCGGCACCTCCGTCGCCCTCGGCCCCGGGCTGCCCGGCCGCCTCAATCCCCTGGACGCGGCCCCGCGCCCGGACAGCATCACCGAGGCCCACTGGGAAGGCGAGATCCGCAAAAGGCGCCTGCTCCTGCTCGGGTCCCTGGCCCGGACCGTCCTGGGCAGGGACCTGCTGCCCATGGAGCACACCGCGCTCGACGTCGCCCTCGACGCCGCAGTCAACCGTGCGGCCGGCACCGGCCGCACACCGCTGCTCGGCGACGTCGCCTCCGCCCTCAACAACCCGGCCCAGCTCGACGAGGCCGCCGGGACGATGTCCGGCCACCTCGGCGAGGCCGCCCGCGACCTCGCCCACGCCATCCGCCGCCTCGTCCACGGCGATCTCGCCGGCATGTTCGACGCGCCCTCCACCGTCCGCTTCGATCCGCGTGCGCCGATGCTGACCATCGACCTGTCCCGGCTCGGCGGATCGGGTGACGACACCGCCCTCGTCCTCGCCATGACCTGCGCCTCCGCCTGGATGGAGTCCGCCCTGACCGACCCGCACGGGGGCCGGCGCTGGATCGTCTATGACGAGGCATGGCGCCTGATGCGCCACGTCGGCCTGCTGCAGCGCATGCAGGCCCAGTGGAAGCTCTCCCGCGGACTCGGCATCGCCAACCTCATGGTCATCCACAGGCTCAGCGACTTGCTCACCGCCGGCGACGCCGGATCACAGGGCCGGGCGCTCGCCGAGGGCCTCCTCGCCGACTGCTCCACCCGCATCATCTACCGGCAGGAAACCGACCAGCTCCACGCCGCCGCCTCCCTGCTCGGCCTGACCTCCGTCGAAGTCGACGCCATCGCCCACCTCAACCGCGGCCGTGGCCTGTGGAAGGTCGCCGGCAGGTCCTTCATCGTCCAACACCTGCTCCACAGTGACGAGTTGGCATTGTTCGACACCGACGCCCGCATGCACTGACCCTGGACGGCCTCGCCCACCGCACCGGAGACTCCTTGTCGCCACGCCCCTCCACACAGTCCGACGGCCCCGCTCCACCCTGCGACCTCTATCGCATGGCCCGCCGCGACGCCGAGACCTTCCTGGCCAACCACCCGCTGCCGGACCAGCCCACCCCTCTACCGGACCTGACGCCGTACCTCCAGGCGCTCCCCGCGGCCAAGACACCTGCCGAGGTCAGCGCCATCACCCACCAGCTGGTCGCCGACACCGCACCCGTCCTCGACCACATCGCCAGCCACTTCATCGCCGTAGCCCTCTGGGCCGGCACCGAGCACCGGCACACGCCCCAGTCGGTGCGCCTGCTGCGCGAAGCGGCCCTAAGCATCCGAACCGCCATGGCCAAGGTGGCCCAAGCCGACCTGGAGAACCTGCGCGCCCACTACGCGCCAACAACAGCAAACGCAGAACCGACACGCGCGACCGCGCCCACGGCCACCACCTCGCCGGGCTCCACCGCCCCACGGCACACGCCCGGGTCCCGCCGCTGACGTTGCTGCCCTGGCCGCCCCCTTCCGCCCCCAGGAGGAGCCACCTGTCATCACAGACTCACAGCACTTTCGCCACCGAACTCGCGGCGCACCTCCCTGGGCAGTGGCACCGCCGGTACACCGGATTCCCACCGCCCCAGGACCAGCCGCATGTCGCAGACCAGGTCTGGGACTGCGGGCCGACCCACTCGGCCCTGCTCGACTGGGCCCCGCCGACCGCCTTCCTCGACGGGCCAGCCGGCGAACAGCTCTGCGTGATACCGCGCCCCCGCTACCCCCGCCAGTACCTGGTAGCGCCGCTACGGCCCGACGGGTTCAAGCCGCACCACTTCCGCGGGATGGACGAGCCGAACGGCATCGCCGTCCCCGACGATCCGATCCGTGCCGCCGCCCAGGTCGCCCGCCGTGTCCTGCCCCGCTACGCCGAAGCCCTGAACGCGGTACGGCGCAGCGCCCTCCATCAGCCGGAGCCACCGCACCGACCCGCCGCGCCTGAGGTCACCGAGTCGCTCACGCTGATCTGGTACCCCGACGGCGTGGTGGGCGCCCCGTCCGCCAGCGTGCCCGCCGTGGCCTGCACCGTGCTGTACGCCTGCTGCTTCCAGTACAGCCCGCACGAGGCGGCGTTCGTCCTGCCAGCCTCCTACAGCACCGAGGCACGCGCCCTGCTGCTGCAGAGCGCGGTCCGGCAGCTCACCGCCCAAGGCATCGGCGTCAACTTCCGGCACGCCGCACCCACCCCATCCCGTCCGATCAGCACGGCAGCACCGACGCTGGGCGCACCGCCCGGCGCGAGGCAGCCGGCCGCCCGGCGGTAGAACCGGACCTCCCTGTGCGAACACCGTCGCTGTCCGATCCCGACCAGCGGATGCTGCTGCACGACGTAGCCGACCGGATCAACACCGTGGCCGACCAGCTCCCGCTTCCTGACCAGGTCCAGCCGGGCCCCCGGCTCAGCGAGATTTTGGACGATGAAGTACGGCACCTGGCCAGGCTGCTGGGCTACCTGGCCGGCGAGAACGCCTTCTGCCACCGAGCCGCTGCTCGTTATCCGCACCAGACCACGCCGTCCCATCGCCGCACCACGCTCGCCCTCGCCCGTGCCGCTGAACCCGCCGGAGCCGCACTCGCTGCTCTGGGCGGTGCCGTCCACTGCCTTGGCGTCCTCGCCGATCTCAGCCACCAAGATCCTGGCCGCGCCAGCACCCGGACCGTGGCCACCGCGCACCAGCAACTCGTGGAACGCCTCGCCGAGAGCCGCGCGCATCTCGCCCGTGCCGCCAAGTCCCTGCGCACTGCCGCGGACGCCCGATCGATATGGCCAGCCCCGTCACCGCCGACGGCCGCCCCAGCCCGCACCCGCTGAATCACGATCCCCCGGAGTTTCCTCATTCCCCTGCACACTTCTGTCCGCCGCACCACACTCCTGCTCACCGCCGCGGCCGTCGCGCTGACCGTGTCCGCCTGCTCCACCTCCAGCGGCGCCCGCGACGCCACTGCGGCCACTCCGTACCACACCACGCAGCCCACACCGGCCGCCGAGCCGGCGCTCACGAAGCAGGAGGCCCTGGCCCAGATCGCCCACTACTCACAGATCAACAACAAGGCCAACGCCACCGGCGACACCAAACTCCTCGACACCATCGAGAACGGACCGCTGTACGCGATGTCGTCCGCCGACCTCAAGGAGTCGGCGGCCCTGCCGAGGTCGGACCGCGAGCCGTACCGGCCGTGGTCCTACGACCTCGATGCAACAGACGTCTACATCCCGCGTGTTAAGCCGGGCCAGCAGCGATGGTTCGCCGCCGTCACCCGCTCCGGCAGCAGGAAGCAGTACGCCCGCGTGCTGGTCCTGGCCGAGAACACGAAGGCCAAGCGCTGGGAGATGGTCGCGGCCGTCGACCTCGACGAGCCCGAGCAGCTGCCGGACATCGCCCTCGACAAGGACGGCTACGCCACCGCGGTCGACGCCTCTTCCACCTCGCTCGCCGCGCCGGTCGGCGTGCTGCGCACGGCCATCGCGGACAACTTCGCGACCGGAGGCGAGAGGACGGGGAAGAAGGTCTTCACCCCGACCGAGGCATCCCGGCGGCAGATCAAGGTCCACGATCAGACGACCCGCAAGTTCGGCACACGCGGCACCACCCAGTTCGCGTCCGCCGATACGGAGTTCCCCGATGCATACGCGCTGAAGACGACTACCGGCGTGCTCGTGATCTTCTCCCACACGCACACCCAGCACGACGCCGTGGCCGCCCCGGGGCTTCAGATCGTGCCGGAGAAGCTCGACCGTGCCTGGCTCAACGCACCGGCCCCTGCCTTCACCTACACCTTCACCTGCTCCGATGTCGCCTCCGTCCCGGCCACGCCGAGGCCCTCCAGCCTGCTGGCGGCTGCCGCCGCACGGACGCCAAGCCCACCGTCCCCGACTTCTCCCTCTAGGAGCGGGCCCTGCGAGACCCCGACTTCGAGCTGTACGACAACGTCGGCCGCGACGGCGACCAGATCGCCGCCGCCCGCTACGGCATCGCCACGGACAACGACCTGCTGCGGTGGGCCCGGCGGGACGCCGAGCCGTTCCTGGCACAGCACCCGCTGCCCGAGCAGCCGTTGCAGGCGCCCGACCTCGGCCCCTATCTCCATGCCCTTGCCGCCGCCGAGACCCCCGCGCAGGCCAGTGCGGTCACCCAGCGCCTGCTGGATGCCGCCGCACCCGTGCTTGAAGCGGTGAGTGAGTACCTTGTGGCTGCCGCCCGGTGGCGGGGCCAGAACCGCGGAGCGGAGCTGGGCTCACCGCCCAAGATGCTGATGAGGGCGGCCAGCGACAGCTTGTCGGCACTGGCCCTCGGCCATCAAGCGGACCTGGCGATCCTGCGCGCCGAGTACGACCCGCCACCGCCCCCGCCCAGCCCGTCCCCGGGCCGCACTGGGCCCGGCCTCCCGCCCGCGCCGCCTGGCGCACCGCCCACCGGTACGACCCCGGGCCGCTGATCGCAACCTCCGGAGGCTCCTTCTGTCGACCCGTTCCTTCATCGCCCGCCCCACCACCAGCGGCTATGACGGCATCTACGTCCAGCTCGACGGCCAGCCAAGCGCGAAGCTGCCCCTCCTCCTCGCCGCCTTCCAGTACCGCTTCGAAGGCGACCTCGAAGCCATGGCCCAGCACCTCGTCGACGGCGTGGCCGTCGGCTGGGATGAGCTGGGCACCGACCTCCTCGCCGGCGCGCCAGCGCAGGTCGTCACGGCGCTGACCGGCGGCGAGCAGTGGCCCAGCCGCACCCTCGACCACCTGATCACACCGGACGGCTCCCCGCCGGTCCGTATGACGGTCACGGATCGGACCGCCGCCGACCAGGACGTGCAGTGGGGCTATGTCCTGCGCTCCGAGGGCATCGAAGTGATCAGCGTGCCCCACGCCGACGCCGGTCCGGTCATCGGCTGGGACACCGACCCCCGCACCCGCTTCAGCGACCATCCGGCTCACTGGCCCGCGCCCACGCCCACGCCGCTCACCACCTCCACGCGCACGGCCCCGCGGACCGCGCGGGCCGCGGCCTCGCCACGGCCCCGCACGGCCGCACGCCGCTAACCCACCCGCCCCCGCACACCGGAGACCTCACCCTGCCCAGCCCCCTGATCACGGTCGTCATCGCCACCCGCCTGCGCGAGGACCGCCTCAGCTTCCTGACCGCCATGCACCGCAGTCTCTGTCGGCAGACCGTGCCCTGGGAGGCCGTCATCGCCCTCGACGGCGTCGGCCCCGACCGTCTGCCGGCAGCGCTGGCCAGCGATCCGCGCGTGCGCACCCTGACTGTGCCGCGGTCCGTCGGCGCGGCCTGCGCCCGCAACTTCGCCCTCAACCTCGTCCGCACCCCGTACGTGAACTGGGCTGACGACGACCTGTTCCCTGACCACGCGATGGCCGCCCGCCTCAGCTCCCTAGAGCAGGCGGGGGTGGGCTGGTGCGCCGGGTGGAGCGAGGACCTCCACCCCGACGGCAGCACCACGCTCTGGCGGTGCCCGGCGCCGCCCGGCCGGCACGAGGCCGGGGATGTATGGACGTACTGGCGCTCACCGGCCGACACCATTCCGATCGGACCGACCACCATCCTGGCCCGCACCGAGCTGGTGCGCGCGGCCCCGATGGGCGGCCTCGTCCAGGGAGAGGACTACATGGCGGCCGTCGGCATCACCAACCTTGCTCCCGGGATCCTGCTGCCACTGCCGGTCTACCGCTACCGCAAGCACCCTGGGCAGATGACCGCCCAGCCGGGATACGACCAGCTGGAGAGCGCCGCCCGCGAGCACGCCTGGCAGTACGGCCGCAGCCTGCGCTCGCTCCTGTGCCGGCACCGGTGACCCACCGGGTCCAGCCGCCGATTACGCGGCACACCTGCGAGGCGGGGCACCGGTCGGGCCCCTCCCCGAGCGGATGCGCCGGTTGCCCCGAACTCGTGATCGGGGGCTAGATGCGTGACTTCCGCACCGAGTGCCATGCCGACCCGGCCAGCGCCCGAGCCGACCGGAACACCGAGAGCTGTTCGTGCCGACGGTACAGGGCCCAGTTGTACGGGACCAGCGACAGCTTGTTCGACGAGAGCGACCCCGCCCGCTGCGCCCGGTACACCGCCAACGGCTCCCGCAGCGCCCGCGCGGGAGTCCCATCTCGCATGATCGACAACCAGAGGGCGTAGTCCTGCCGCTTCGGCATGTCCGGCATCAGCTTCGTACCGACCACACTGCGGTCGTACATGGCGGTCAGAGCGCCGATGTGGTCCTGGACCAGCATCGCGCTGTAGTCCACGCGGTCCGGCGCCCACACCACACGCCCGTTCGGGACGAAGTCGACGGCCTCACCCTCGAACGAGGCGTCCATCTTGTAGTAGGAGGTAAACGTCAGGGGTGTGCCGGCCTCCGCGGCGAAGGCGAGCTGCTTCTCGACCTTCGTCGGAAGCCACAGGTCGTCGCTGTCGAGAAAGGCGACGTAGTCACCCCGAGCCCGCGCGATCGCCAGGTTGCGGGCCCGAGCCGCGCCCCCCTGCCGGACCGCTGCCTCCGGCAGGACCCGCTCGTCCTGCCGCGCCAGCTCTCTCAGCAGATCCATCGACTCGTCCGAAGAGCCGTCGTCTGTGATCAGCAATTCGAGATCGGTGTGGGTCTGCGCCAGCACCGACCGAACCGCGGGCCCCAGCGTGGCCGCCGAATTGTGCACAGGCATGACCACAGAAACCAGGGGCACAGCGGTGCTCTCCTTACCCAGATTGGAGTCGTCATGGATGTTGTTGTCGCCGGTCAAGGCTACGCGGAGGACGATATGTCTTCGCACCCCCGCGAGCGCCTGAGTGGCTGACGCGCAGATCACGCTCGCCTACAGCCGCAACACTGGCGTCGTCGCCATCGCGACCGGCGAGCAGTACAAGTCCGCGGAAAGCGCGCTGAACGATGCCGGTTTTCGCCGGGGCGAGGCGGGGGTGTACCAGCTGACCTACACGGACGAGGCGGCAGTCAGAGCCACCCTGGCCCACCTGGCCGAGCGTGCCGAGGCGCGGGGGATACAGGTGACGGCCAGCAGCCGACGCTTCATCGGTGACACCGCCCAGGACATCGCCCGTTGCTTGCCCGGCCAGTGGGACACCCAGGTCGAGATCTACTCCCACCCGGTGTGGCAGGAAGACCTCGCGCCCTATCTGTGGGACTGCGGCGAACTCGCCCGCGTCGTACGGACCGACCGAATCCCCTACGCCGCCACTCTCACCGACCCCATCTCCGGCACCACCTTGCTCCTCGTTGAACGCCCCGGTCATCAACTGAGCTACCTCGTCGGCGCTTTCGCACCGGAGCCGTTCGGTGAGGGGTCCAACGATCCGCACGCTCCCCGCAGTATCACCGTGCCGCCGTTCCCCGGCCGCGCCGCGCAGGTGATCACCCAGCGCTACCTGCCCGCCTACGACCGCGCCGTCCACGAGCGCCGGATCGCGCACGTGGCCGAGGCCCTCGACCTCATCCAGTCGGAGTGGGGCTCCTGGAATGAGTTGCCTGCCGCCCCCCAGCCCGGCGGTGCCGTGCGTGTCGAACCCCCGGTGTTCACCACGGCCGCCGGCGAGTTCCTGGAAAGCGCGTGGCGGGAGTTCCTCACCGTCCTGGACCACGCCCCGGCGCTACTCGACCAGTGCCGTCCAGCGACCAGCGCGTGGCCGCAGGACGCCGAGGTGCTCGACCAGCTCGCCGTCGCGCTCCTCACCACGCTGCAGGTTCGCGAGGACCTGAACAGCGGCGTTCCGCTGTCTCGCGCCGAGCACCGAGCACAGACCCGGCCAGCCATCGAGACCTGGCTCGCCCACAGCCAGCAGTTTCTGCGCCAGGCCCGCGCTGCCTCCCCTCGCCCACGCCCCACCGTTGCCCTTCCCCAGCCACCCCACCGGCTCACGCCCGGCCAGGCACGCCATCGCTGACCGGCACCCGATTCCTAAGGAGACCCACCTTCTTGGACCCTGGTACTCACTTCGCCTTCGGCACTCATCCCCAGCACGGCTTCGTCGCCTCCTTCACCGCCACGATGCCCGCGCACCTGGCCCACTGGTTCCTCACCCGCGAGCAGTTCGAGCCCATCCCCGATCGTCCCGGGCTTTACCGCCTCACCGAGCCCGACCGTGACGGTCCGCGCCGCACCCGCCAGGCCGTCCGCGATCTGCGGGCCCAGGGCTACTCGGTGTCTGCCGACATGGGCCTCGATCCGGACGCACCGGCCGCCGCACCGCGCCCGGTACGGCGCCACGCTGTCTCGGATCGTCGCGCCCGCATCGCACAGGCCGCGGCCATGCGCTCCCCCCAACGCCGTGCGGCGCCGACCACCACCGCACCGGCCGCGCGAGCCATCCCGCCGAAGCCCACCTACGCTCCGACCATTCACCTGTCGGCTAGACGCTCCCGATGACACCAGACGGTGAGACGATCCGCATCACCCGCGGGCGGGGTGGCGAGGTCGAGGTCACCGGCACCATCGACGCGTTCGCGCGGGACATCCTGCTCCGAGCCGGGTTCCTCTTCTTGCCGGCCCTGCGCGGGCACTGGATACGGCTGCCGTTCGGCCTCGGCCGGGGCTGGGAGAACGAGCACGCGGCCTGGGCGGCGGACATGCTCACCGCCGCCCGCTACCCGGTGCACCTCGACCCCGGTCTTCGCCCTCACCCACCCGGTCAGGAGGCTCCGGCCTCGCCCCCACGGCGGTCGGCCATGACCGCCCAAGCGCCGCCCAGCAGGCCACCCCGCCGCTGAAACCTTCCGCCAGGAGAACCGATCTCTGATACCACTACGCCCAGCGCGGCGCAGCTCGCCGAGCGAGCACGCGGTTTCCGGCTGCGGATGGCGGTCATCGACCGTGAGACTGAGTCGACGCTGGATGCCGCCCGGGACCGCTACGGCCGCACTGTCCACCATCGTGCATCCGCAACTGCCCGAGACCGCCGCACCCAAGCTGCCCTCGCCACCTACGCCACGCACCTGGTCGAGCAGGGCCACCAGCTGCTTGACGCGGCCCGCAGCAGCCTCAACCGACTGCCCAAGGTCCCCCACACCGCGGCCTGGCGGGACCTGCTCGATGCCCTCGCCGCCTCCCACACCGAGATCACCCGCGTGCTGGACCATCCCGCCGCACCCGGATCGGCCGACGAACGGGAGCAGCACACGGCCGTGTGGCCGCACCTGGCCTTCTGGGCCGATTACGGCTCCGTCGCAGCCGACCTCGCCGACCAGCACCATCAACCCGGGCCCCATCTGTCCAGCGAGGACAAGCACTTGTGGACCGAGAAGGCCCGCGCTGCCCGACGGCGGGGCGAGCTGGACCCCATTGAGTCGTGGTATGCGGCCGACGGTCGCCTCATCACCCTCGCCTACCTGGTTGAGGACGGCATCTCCACCGTCATCGCCCTGGCGGGCGACCTTGATACGGCGGGCTGGGAGGTGATCGGGGGCTACGAACACGAATCGGCCGCCGGCCAGGCCCTGCCTCGCGCAGTCCCTCCCGGAGTCTTGCGGCCGCACGCCGCGTCCGGCTTCGACCGGCCCGAGCCCACGCCCGAGCGGCCTGTGCAGGAGCTGCTCCAGGAGGTCATCGAGGCCCGCACCGCCGGCGAGGTCTCCGAAGCCCTGCTCACCGCCGCGCAGCAAGGCTATGAAGCCGGTCCCTTGGTCCGGTTGGAGCGCCTCCTCGATACCGCGGCCCGCTTGTCCTACGCCCTGGACACCGTCCGCGGGCAGCAGCTCGGTGCCCGCTCGACGTCCTCGGCCGGCAACTCGCCTTCCTCACCCGCGAGGTGCACGACGTGGCCGAGGATCTCGCCGCCACGGTCGGCGTGCTTCCGCCATACCGCACCCCGGTACCACCGCGGATACGGCCCCGCCCCGCCCTGAGCACCACACCTCCCACAGCGCCGCCCCGCAGCACGGCCGTCACCCGCCGAGCGTAGGGCCGCCCGCGAATTCGGCGGGCCCCTTGCACCTTCACTCACATACGACCCGTTCAAGGAGATCGATCTATGGCTGTCCGCACGAAGTGGACCGTCGAGCACGCCTGCGGCCACGAAGTCGTCCATGACCTGTCCGACCGCGCCGCCGACCGGCGGGCAGGGTTCGCCCGCTGGCTTGGCGGACGGGACTGTACTGACTGCTGGAAGGCCGCCCGCAGCAACGACACCGCCTCCAAGGAGGAATGGCTCGCCGCCAAGCGGGCCGAGGAACAGCGGGCTGCCACCGAGTGGGCCACCAAGTTCGACATGCCCCCGCTGGAAGGAACGGAACGCGCCGTGGACTGGGGTGAACGCTCCCGCCACCACCTGATGTGCGCCGCGCACACCGCGCTCGTCGTCGAAGGCACCTGGGACGAGGCTGACTGGGCAGAGCTGGAGGAGAAGGCCCGTACGGTCACGCGGGCTGGATGGTGGATCGACCAGCGTGACGCTGACGGTGCCGACCTGCTCGAACTCCTCAACGCCGCGACGGAACACGATCGCAGAACGGAGAACCCCTTCCACTGACTCCCCACTCCCGGATGCCAGGCCGGTGCGGATTTGAGCGCCCCTCACCCGAATGGCTGATCAACTTTGACGGACAGGCGCTGGCGACTGTCGGCACACAGCACATCAGAGCGCCGGCTTGAGCTGGGGTTCAACCTGCGGGAAGAGGGTCCTCGTAGACGCACCGCCGGTGAAACGCCTACGTACCAGGGCTTCACAAATACCTCAGGGCCGAGACAGCCGACTTTCCAACCCAGCCACCCAAACGGGTGACGACCCAAATCATCCCGCCGAAATTTCGATCGCCAGAAGCACACGAAACCCCAGAGCGAAGATTTGCGATCAGATTCGACACCAAATGAAATCTCATCGAACCGGGATCACCGAAAAGTCAACCGGAAGAAAATTCGCGGATCCCTGGCGAAATCAATTTCAGTGGTAGAGTCTTAAGCGTCATCCACAACGACGACGGGGCCTACCTAGCCGTCCAAGCATCGACAGACCCCGTCCGGGTCGGCGTGGACGACGCGGGAGCCCGCCGCACGCGGCGGGCTCCCGGCAATACGTCCTGGCCAAGCCCGCTACAACCCGATCACGTGGGCGATTTCCACGATGACCAGGCCGAGCCGCGCTACGAGTTCCACCGCCTCCAGCCATCGGTTCCGGCGCGCCCGCAGGCGACGCCAGAACGAGGGCCGCTCCGGCTCCTCAAGCGCATCTTGACCAGCACTCTCCACGTCCTTCACCCCCTTCCCGATGCGAATCTCCTCCGGAAAAGGTGGGCAGGCTTAACGTACCACCCGCGACAGGGGCCATCTCACCACCCGGCGAGGAATGCCGCGCATAACTAGCCGCACCACCCCCTCCGGTGGGTAAATTAGCGAATACCGCCCTCCCGACATCGAAAACAATGCCAGCTTTGGGCCGGATGGAAATGCGCAGGTCACGCGCCCTTTTCCGCACGTCTTAAGCGTCAAGGACCGATCCGAACGAACGAGCCCCGCCACAGCTCGCCGCACCAGCAAGGCCGGTGTGACGTGCGCCACAGAAACTGGCAGTGTAGATCTTCTTGTACCGGAGGTGCGCCGCGATCAGCGGCTCGGCGGAGCGTCAGCCGACATCTACGCGTGAGGACGACGGACATGCTCGCGGCCGGACAGCGACCATCACGACGCAGGCGACTCCGGCCTGCTCAGCTCGAAAGACGCCGCGCTGCCGCAAAACCCCGGGGCGGGCGACCGGTTCTGTCGAACCATGCGGAACATAGCCGCGGATCGCCGGTTAGCCAAACCGGCGATCCTGCGGACCATTGATCCTCCCGCCGCCACACGCACAGCGTGGAAGGATCCGCATGTTCCCACCGTCCTGGACCCCGCCGTCCACCCCGGCCTTCGCGCCGACACCCGACTCCCTCACGCCCTGTCGGGACATCACCCATGGGCACTTCGAGCCCGGCGACCAAGTCGTGGTCATCAAGGGTGTGACGGGGGCCGAGTTGTGGGGGAATGCGATGCAGGTCGTCGCCCCGTCCTGGCACACCCCGACCGACGAGGACGGCTGGCGGCTGCGCGACCCCAACGGCGGAGCGCAGACGTTCATCACCGCGCACCCCCGCTACCTCGTGCACCTCTCACGCCGCTGCCCGGACTGCGTGCTCTACCTGCGAGCCATGGCTGATCATCTGCTGCCGAAGTACACCGGCCACGCCGACGCTGTTATCGACTGCGGCTGGTACACCACCACGGCCCTCGGCCAACTGGTCCACATCGCCGATGCCCGGGGCGGCCGTTGAGACTGCCTCTCCGCCGCCCCGGCCGCGCCCTCACACTGGCGCGCGCACGGACCCAGGCCACCTGGGACACCTCATTCCCGTTCGGGCCAGCACGCCTGGCAGCCGACCTGCTGCAACGGCTCGCATCTGATGCCCGCCACATCGAGCAGGACCTGCGTCTCACCACCATCACGTCCGCATCCGACGACCGGCAGGTGGCCAGGGCCGTACCGACAGCGTCCGCTCAGCTCGCCAGCGTCCTCGCCCAGCTCGCCGACGAGCGGTCCGGTCCGCTGGCCACCGTGCGCGGCCTCATCGAGCACACCGCGTACCGCGCCTCTCGCCAGCCCTGCACCGGATCCGACACGGCGCACCAGCTGGAGCTGATAGCCCGCCGCCTCTATGGCATCCAGCAGGGCCTCGATGGCGTCGCTGCCCGTCTGACCACCCGCTCCAGGCGGTCGACAGCAGCGCCGGTGGTACCGGCCGCACGAGCCTGTGCCGGCCACTCACCTTAGGAGAAACCTTTCACTTGCCTCTGGCCGACCGCGCCCTGACCATCCGCCGCGACCCCCACTCCGAGGAAGTGCTCGCTCGCGGTGGCGATCCGGAAGCCCACAGCGTGCTTCAACGGGCGGGCTTCGTGCCCGTCCACCGCCTCCACGAGACCTACCACCGCGCTCCCGCCGGCCTGGCGCAGGACGAGGAGAACTGCCTGGCCACCGAAGCCGTGGCCCGGCTGCGGGCGGTCGGCTACCAGGTCGACTGCGACCCGTCCTTCGACACCGACCGCCGCCCCGCCCAGTACGAGCCGCTGGGTGCCTCGGTGGCCCAGCTCGCCGACCGGATCCGACAGGCGACCACCACAGAGGAGGTCGCTGAGATCCTGACCGAGCTGACTGCCCCCTGCGACGGCATCCTCGATGCCGTCGGCCAAGTCCTCACTGCTGCAGCTGAGTTCCACGACGATCTTGGCGCGTCAACTGCCCTGTACACCGCGCGACGGCTGCGCTACCTCGCCGAGGAACGCCTCGCCGTCGTCCGCACCGACCTGGTGCACACGCGCAATGACCTCGCCGACCGGCATGCCCCGCACCCCGGCCGCGTCGCGTGCACCCAAGAGGTCCCTGCCGACGAACGCGAACGGTCCGCCGTGTGCGCCTGCCCACCTCCGCCGCGCGCCATCCCGGTCCCCCCGCCCGTGGCCGCCGGACCGCGCCGCTGACACCACCCCCTCACCCGCCAAGGACTCCATGCACCACCACGAAGACCCCGAGCGCCTCGCCTCCTTCGCAGACGTTCTCGCCGGCGAACTCCCCGGTACCTGGCGCAGCACCCACCACCCCGCCAAGGACCAGGAGGCTCTTGCCGAGCTGGCCGACCGCGTCTGGGACCTGGACCTCATCGCCGAATCCCTCGCCGCGCACCCGTTGCGCCAGGCGGCCGTCCTGTCCCGTCCGGACGGTGCCCAGCTGGTCATTCTCGACCGGCACGACGAGCGCGACGGTTTCCTCATCGCCGCGGTTGCACCGCGCGGCCTGCCCGACGAGGCGTACCGCGGCGTGCCCGAGCCCAATGGCATCGTGGTGACCGACGATCCCTTCCTCGCCGCAGAACAGGTCGCCGGTGACCTGCTCGCCCGCTACGACACCGCCCTGGCCCGCGTCCGCCTCAACGCCATGGACGACATCGTGCCCTCGCAGCCGGACCGGGTCGTGCTGACCTGGCAGCCGGACGGCAGCCTCGCCGCCGCCCCGGTCGGGGATACAGCCGCGAACGTGCTGGCCGCCAACGGCTTCGTCAAAGACGAGCAGACCGGCGTGTACCGGCTCTCCGGCGACGACACCTACAAGCAGGCGCGTGCCGTCCGCGCAACCGGCCAGCAGCTGCGCGCCCACGGCATCGGCACCGCACTCCAGCACCCCTCCGGCCGGATCGCCCCCACTGCCACGGCGCCGGCAGCCCCGCCGGCCCCGACGGCGTCCCGGGCGTCGGCGGCCCGGACGCGATGAGCGAGGTCGAGCCCGACTTCGATGTCCTGGAGTACGTCACCATCGCCAAGGACGCGCGAAGCGGACTGGTCGTCGCCCTGGGCGGCACCGAGCAAGCCGCCGCTCTCCTGCAGCGAGCCGGCTTCCTCGATCACCCCGGCCCCCGCGGCACGTACCACCGTCTTCCCCATGGTCTTCCCGCCGCCGAACAGCGTCGGAGAGCCACGGCCGCATCGCACGCCCTGCTGAGCGCCGGATACAGCGTTCACCTCGACCCAGCTTTGAACGCCCTCGCCGTACCCGACGCCGGCCGGGAGGCCGCACTGCGGTACGTCGCTGAGCTGGCGCAACAGGGCACTCGTGCCTCAACGGCAAGGAGAGGGCTGCCCTCCTGACCGAGATCGCTGCACCCGCCGAGGGACTTCTGCCGCTCATCCGGCAGGCCATAGCGGTCGCCTGCTTGTGGTCCCTGCAGCCCGGCGCCAGCGGCGCAAACCTGGAACCGGCTGCGCAGCTCGGGAGCGCGGCTGATGCGCTCTCGCGGGCCGCCGACCAGATCCTCCGCGTCCGGAGCGACGTCGCCCGCATGCCCGCCCAACCGGGTCAGGCCGTGAGAACGCACAGCCCAGCACAGCGTCCTGTCGCTGCCGTATCCCGCAACCGCTGAAACAGGAGAGTCATGGGCAACCGTGCCGACGAGTACGGCACCGACGTCGAGATCTACCGCAGATGGCTGAATACCACCATCTACGTCGAGACGCCGACCGGTGCGCCCGCGAAGCTGCTCGACCAGCTCGACCAGCTGGGCTTCGAACGACACCAGTTCCCCACCCCGGAGCCCGTCTACATCTGGCACGAGGTCCCCGCACACCTCGACAGCGCCGAGCAGCAGCGCCTGGCGACCCGCGCCATCCCCACCCTCCTGCTGGCCGGATACAAGGTCAACTGCACACCCGAGGTGTTCGACCAGGCCGCCTACCAGCAGGCACTGCACGACATCCGATCCGGCACCTCCCGCCAGACCACCCACCCGCCCGGCGGCCCTGCCGCCACCTCCCGGCGCCCCGCGCCCACCGGACGTACCCCGTAAACGCGGCGGGCCCCAGCCGGGGCCCGCCCTTACCCCCACCCGGAACAACCACTCGGAGAAGCCCGTTACTCCCCGCACACCCCCGCCGATGAGCCGGCGCCTCAGCCCCCGCTTGGCGACCGCCGTGTTCCGCCGCTACCTGCGCGCCTGCATACCGGCAGGGCCCGACCGCACCTGTCTCCTGGCCGGTGCGCGCCCCGAGGCCGCCCTCAGTGAAGCCCCCCGGACCACCCGCCCGTAATCCCGATCTACCGCCTGGAGGAGCATGCCGCACCCGACCCAGAACACCGCCCGACTGACCGCCGAGATCACCCAGCGGCTCGCACACCTTTCCACCGATCTGCACCAGCTGCCTGCCGACGAAGCCGTCCAGGCCATCGCACGCATCGTCAACCCGGATGACGGCATCCTCGGCGCTTTCACCCAGCTCGTAGAAGCCGGGTCCCGCCTTGCCCAGCACCAGGCCGAACGCGGTGCGCTGCCGGCAGAAGTGTGGCTGTCCCTGGGCCGAGCCGCGAACGAGCTGCACAGCATCGGCCTGGACCTGGACGACCACAAGGACACCCTCGTCCAGTTCGGCACACGGACGGGCCTGGCAGCGAGCAAGCCTCCCGCCCCGGCCCCGCTGGTCGCCCGGCGGCGCCGGTGAGGAAGACCCAGTGGCAGGGCTGGGGGCCGGGCGAGCAGGCCGAGCAGCACTACCTCGTCGAGCCCCGGGCGCTGGCCGGCGGAGGCGACATCCGTCACGTCTCGGAGTTCCTGCGTGCCTCAGGCTGGCAGGACAGGTCCAAGATGGGCGGCCCTCTGGTCATGGAGAGCCCCGACCGTGCGGTCCGTCTCTCCTACGACCCCTACACCCAGCCCGGCGGCTGGACCATCCGCAGTGCCGCACAAGGCAACCAGGCCGAGTGGTGGGCGGTGATCGGCCGGCAGGCGCCGGTGGAGATCGTCGCTGGACTGACCGACGCTCTCACCCGCTCCCGCTCCGCGCACGCCCCCAACGTGTGGGCGCCCCTGCAAGAGCAGCACTGGCACACGCAGTTCGAAGGGCGGAACTACACGGCGGCCAGCCCCGACAGTACGGCGTGGATGCACTTCCGCCAGGACGGTGACGGCAACGCCCTGTGGTGGTCGGGCGCCCGGGACGAGCGCGGCAACGGCTGGACCGCCCAGTTCGCTCCCAGCACCCCCATGCACCTCGTCCAAGCCTTCTCCACCGCGCTGGCCTCTCCCGAGCCGGTCATGCGCCCCCGCGGACGCGTCCCGCACAGCACGAAGATCCGGACCACCTCCGTGTCCGTCCTGCCCTCCCAGCTCGGCGCCTGGCAACAGGCCCGCATCACCGCCGCCCGCGCCGCCACCTGGGCCCGCAACTCCGTCCGCAGCCCACGCCCCCGCACCACTCCCCGACCCCACGCCGGTGCCGGCGCATTCCGCGCCCGCCGCTGACCCGCACCACCAAGGAATTCTGTGCCCCACCTCACCCCGGACAGCGTCCACGCCGCCACCGAGACCCTCTCCCGCCTCACCGAATACCTACGCCAGGACCCGGACCCCGCCGAAGCCCTCGCCCTGGTCGAGCCGTTGCTGGACGAGTACACCGGCCTTCCCGTCCAGCTCGCCGACGCTCTGCGTGCCCTCGCCCGCATCGTGCAGACCCACCGCCCGGACACCCCGCTGGACCATAAGGTCGACCTTCTGGTCCAGGAACTGCGCAGTGCCGCCTGGGAACAGACCGACCAGCACACTCTCCACTACGTCATCGACGACCTGCGCGCCTTGTACGCCTCCTCCGAGCCGACGCGCACGGTGGGGTGCGGCTCGTGCCGGTGAGCGGACAGCAGCTCGACGAATTCGCCAGGAGGCACGCCTGGCGCATCCCGTTCGACACCAGTCCCCGTCACCTCGCCGGCCCCGGCGACGCCCGCCATGTCACCCACGGCCTGGCCGCCGCCGGATGGAAACGCACCTCCGACCCCCTCAGCCCCGAGATCGTCCTGAGCAGCCCGGATCACCGCTACCGCCTCGACTTCGTCCCGGAGTCCGGCACGTTTGCCTGGTGGCGGCTGTGGGCCGAATCCACCGACACCGAGCCGGGCTGGACCGCCACCTTCGGCGAACTCGTGCCCGCCGAGGTCCTCGCCGGCTTCACCGACGCCCTCGTCGCCCCCGCACCCACCGAACGCAGCAGCCCGCTGGATGTGGTGGACGCTGCGGGATGGCTCCTGGACGCACGCGGCGCGGCCAGCTCACCGGACGCTGTCTGCCTTCTCGAACGGCGACCCGACTCCCTCCTGTCCTGGCAGGTGGAGGTCCACGATCCCGACCGCGGGCGCCAGGGCGCCCGGCTGTGGCACGCCTCCTTCGAGGATCGCACGCCCGGCCACCTGGTCAACGCCTTCCTCACCGCGCTCGTCGACCCTGCCCCGCTCCAGCGGGGGATGGGCGACCGCACCGCCCACCACAGCGCCGTTCAGACGCCCAGCCCGCTTAGGCCGGAGCAGATCGTCGAGGCACACACGGACCGTCTCAACAGCATCCGTGCCAAGGTCCGTGCCGCCCTTCGGCAGAACAGCAAATCCAGCGCCTCCCCGGCGGCGCCCGCCGCCGCGCGGCCGGCCGCCCGCCGCTGACCCCGCGAAAGGACACCCCTATCTCCCACCCGCACGCTCACCGTGAGTTCCTGGGCCACCTCGACGGCTACATCCGCGAGGCCAAGAAGATCCTCGACGCCTGGAACGTCTACTCCGACGAGCACACCGACCTCGACGGCTGGCCGTACGACGACCACGCCTACGGGCTGCGCCAGCAACAGCGTGATGCCGACACCGCCGCGGCGTTCGAGAACCTGCGCGCAGGCGCCCGGCACCTGCTGAACACCGCCGACGCGCAACTGCCCCTGGTTCCCGCCGGCACCGCGCAGACCCGCTGGATCTACCAACTCGGCGTCCTGCGCGACGCGCTGGACCGCCTCAACACGCTGCACGAGGAATGGCTCCACACCCGCGAAAGTCTCCCGACCGACGCCAAGCCCGGGACGAACGTCTTCGACGCCGCCCTTGCCGAGCACCACGCCGAGTGCTGGAGCTACCTCGACGACTGGGCCACCCACGGTCACGTGATCAGTGAGATCAACACCACTGCCCGGCACGCGCCGTCCCCGCTGGCTCCCCCGCCCACCACGCGACCAGCCCGGGCAACTGGCCGAACCGCGGCGGCACGGAGGTGACGGTGCACGACGGCCCTTCCCAGACGGTCGACGTCGACTTCATTGCTCCACGTCACCTGGCCGGCGGCGGTGTTCCCGCATGGATCACCGTCCCCCCGCACCGCGCCTGCGGCTGGAGCCACGGCCACGACCCCCTCATGCCGCGCGTCATCCTCTCCAGCCCCGACCAAAAGGCCCTCCTGCGGCTGGAACCGGACCCCGACGGCCAGTGGTGGACGCTCCAGCACGCGCCCACCGAGGACCGGCCCGCCTGGTACGCGAGCTTCGGCGCCCTCACCCCCGTCGAGATCATCGCGGGCTTCACCGACGCGCTCACCGATCCCACCACCGACCGGGACAAGCCCCACGACCCCCTGGCGCCGCTCCTGGGCGCCGGGTGGTCGCCGTCCTACAACCTCCACCGGTTCGTCTCACCCGACGGCACCGTGCGGGTCGACGTCCACGAGACGACAGGGACCTGGTGGATCGGCGCCGTCCTAGACGACGCACGGCCCCCGGTGTGGCAGGCCCGCTTCGGTGAGCACACACCCAAGCACCTGATCGCCGCATTCACCACCGCGCTCACCGACCCGCACCCGGCAGCACGCACAGGCACGGTGCTCAGCCTCCCGACCCGCAACCCGGATCTGGTCACCCACACCCGCCAGGAAGTACCGGCCCGGCAGGTCGCCTCCGCGCTAGAGGACCGCGTCCGCCAACTCGCAGCCCGACACGCGGCCACGGCAGCACCAACCGCCATTCCCCGACGCCCGTCCGCCGGTCCCGTCCGCACCCGCTGATGCCCTTGTCCCCGCACCGAAGCACGTAGCCCTTTGCCTCCTACCTCCGCCAACAACTCCGACGGTTACGACATCGCCTTCCGTCTCCTGATGGGCGTCCTCGCCGTCGTCGTCCCCCTGTCTCACCTCGCCTGGCTGTCCGGCAACATCACCGCCTGCCTCACCAGACACCCCTGGGCGTCGTACCAGCCGACCACCGCCTTGCTCCACCCCGACCAGCTCTGGCCGACGGCCGGAGAAACGTCCCTGCTGATCGGTGCCCGCATCATCCCCGTCACCCTCCTTCTCGCCCTCGGTGCAACAGCCGGCCTGCTGTGGGCCCGGCACAAGAACAACGGTGGTGGTCGGAAGAAGAAGATCACCGGAATGGCCAAGCCGAAGGACATCGAGCCTCTGATGGCCAAGGCGATCACCGACAAGGCGCGCTCGCTGCGCCCGAGCCTGAAGACCGCGAAGCACATCGACGCCCGCGACACCGGCATCCTCCTCGGCAATCTCCAGGGCACCAGGCACGAAGTCCGCATGGGGTACGAGGACGTGGCCGTCGCCATCATGGCGCCGCGGTCGGGAAAGACCACCTCGCTGGCGATCCCCTCCATCCTCAACGCGCCGGGCCCCGTCCTGCTGACCTCGAACAAGGCGGCCGGCGACGCCTACACCGCCACCCTCGACGCCCGCGCAGCGGTGGGCCGGGTGTGGTCGATGGACCCGCAGCAGATCGCGCATGCCGCCCGCGAGATGTGGTGGAACCCCCTCGCCGACGCCAAGACTCTCGACGGCGCCGGCCGCCTGGCCGGTCACTTCCTCGCCGCCTCCGTGGACGCCTCCCAGCAGGGCGACTTCTGGTCCAAGGCCGGATCCAACATCCTCAGCCAGCTCTTCCTCGCCGCCGCGCTCGATGACCGGCCGATCACGGACGTGATGCAGTGGCTGGCCTTCCCCGCCGACCGCACCCCGCTCGACATCCTGCGCGACCACGACTTCACCGCGGTCGCCGCCCAGCTCAAGGGCACCGTGGAAGGCCCGCCCGAGACCCGCGACGGCATCTACGAGACCGCCCGCCAGTACGCCGCCGCCCTCCTCAACAGCGAGATCGCCGCGTGGGTCACCCCGCAGAAGGACGTCCCCGAGTTCCGGCCCGCCGAGTTCGTCACCTCCACCGACACCCTGTACCTGCTGTCGAAGGACGGCGGAGGAGGCGCGTCGGCGCTGATCGCGGCGTGCGCGGACTCCGTGATGCGGGCCGCGACCGCCCAGGCCGAGCGCGTCGGCGGCCGGCTCGACCCGCCGATGCTGGCGATCCTGGACGAGGCCGCCAACGTCTGCAAGATCAGTGATCTGCCGGACCTGTACTCCCACCTCGGCTCGCGCGGGATCATCCCGATCACCATCCTGCAGTCCTACCGCCAGGGCCAGAAGGTCTGGGGCGACGCAGGCATGGACGCGATGTGGTCGGCCGCGACCGTCAAGGTCATCGGCTCCGGTATCGACGACCCGGACTTCGCGGACAAGCTGTCCCGGCTGATCGGTGACCACGACGTCGAGACCACCTCCACCTCCACGTCCGAGTCCGGGAAGTCGACCTCCGTCAGCATGCGGCAGGAGCGCATCCTGCCCGCCGACGCGATCCGTGCCCTGCCCAAGGGCACCGCCCTGGTCTTCGCCACCGGCATGCGCGCCGCGATGCTCGACCTGCGCCCCTGGTACCTCGAATCCGGCGCCGGCGAACTGGCCGCTGCCTCCGCCCGTGCCTCGAAGGCGATCACCGATCGTGCCGTCGCCAAGCACGCCCCGCTCCAGTCAGATTACCGGCAGGCCGCATGAGCGAGGGCCGACTGCGCCTGGTGCCGGTCCGCTCCCGCGAGGCCAAGGACTTCGTCCGGAGGCACCGGCACCACGCGCCACCGCCAGGACAGATCTTCGCCGTCGGAGCCGCCGACGAGGAAGGCACCCTGCGTGCTGTGGCGATCGTGGGCCGGCCCGTCGCCCGCCACCTCGATGACGGCACCACCCTGGAAGTGGCCCGTACCTCGTGAGACGGATAATCCTCGACCTGTTCGCCGGCCCCGGCGGGTGGAGCCACGCCCTCTCCGTCCTCGGGGCCCGCGACGTCGGCCTGGAATGGGACACATGGGCCTGCAAAACCCGCGCCCGCGCTGGGCAGTTGACCATCCAGACCGATGTCGCCCGCTATCCGGTATGGATCTTCTCCGGTCGCGTCCTCGGGCTGATCGCCTCCCCGCCGTGCCAGGCGTGGTCGATGGCCGGCAAACGCCTCGGCCTGGTCGACCAGCTCCTCGTCCACCAGGCCGTCACCGACCTCGCCGCCGGCCGCGACACCCGCGAACAGCTGCTCTCCGCATGCGCTGACCCCCGCTCGCTGCTCGCGGCCGAGCCCATGCGCTACCTGCACGCCCTGAATGCGGTGGGCGAGCCGGAGTGGGTGGCCATGGAGGAGGTCCCCGACGTCCTGCCGCTGTGGAAGCAGTACGCCGCGGTGCTGCGTACCTGGGGCTTCTCCGTGTGGACCGGAATCCTGAACGCCGCCGACTACGGCGTCCCCCAGACCCGCCGCCGTGCGATCCTCCTTGCCTCCCGCGTCCGTACCGCCGAGCCGCCGCCGCCCACACACGCCCAGGTCGCCGAGCCCGAATCGTTGTTCGGTCCCGGCCGCGCACGGTGGGTGTCGATGGCCGAAGCTCTGGGCTGGGGCCGGACCGACGGCCCGGTGCCCACCGTGTGCGCCGGGGGCGGACCAGGAGGCGGCCCCGAACCCTTCCCCTCCGGCGCCCGCAAGACCCTCACCGACGCCCGCGCTCGCGGCACCTGGACCCCACACCCGGCCGGGGCCGCCAGACACAGCCGTCGAACCGACCAGCCGGTCGACTGCTCAACGCAGACGAGCACCGCTGAAGCGCACCGCTGGGCGTGGTCCTTGCGGAGCAACAACCAGGCCAACGCCACCGTGCGACGGGTGGACGAGCCAGCCGGGACACTGTTCTTCGGGCACCGCGCGAACGAATGCACCTGGGTTGCCGAACCCGCCGCTCCCGTACCCCTGAACGTGGCGGTGCCGGAACCGATCCGGATCACAGCCCGGGAGGCGGGGGTCCTGCAGTCCTTCCCGGTCGACTACCCCTGGCAGGGCAACAAGGGCCAGCAGTTCTCCCAGATCGGCAACGCCGTCCCGCCCCGGTTGGCCGCCCACCTTCTCGCTCCACACCTGAACGTCCCACTCAACACCGACGACTTCACTCTGGCCGCCTGATGCCCCGCACCCCGCAACCCGACAAGGACGATCTTGCCACCACCACACCGTGGCCCCCGGTGTACTACGCCGAGCAAGCTCTACTCGGCGCCCTCCTGTCTGACCCGCAGCACCTCGCTGACGTAACTGGGATCAGCCCAGAAGCGTTCTCCACCGCGGCGCACGCCGCGGTGTTCGCAGCGATCTGCGCCATCCCCGCCCCCGCCCTGGCCGAGGCCACCGACTACACCGCCGCGTTCGCCGCACTGCGTGCGCAATCACTCTCGGGCCTGGCCGAGCGCACCGAGCACATCGTCTGGCTCGGCAAGGTGCTCACCACTGCGCGCGAGCAGGCACGCGGACTGACCGCCGCACACCTGCACGGACTCGTCAGCACATGTCCCAACCCCCGCCACACGCCCGCGTACGCCCGGATCATCGCGGCCGAATCCGCCCGCTGCCGCCTGCGCAAGGCCGCCGCCCGCCTGGTGCACACGGCACAGGACGCCTCGCTCCCACACCCCGTGCAGGCCGCACTGGCCGAGGCCGACACCCTCGCCTCCGTCGTGGACGACATAGCCGCCGCCTTCCCAGCGAACTCCGGGCCCCTGCCCCGTGCTGCCGCACCACCGCCGGCACTCCCGCACGACGGCGACGAAGCCGCCCAGGAGGAGCGGCTGCTGCTCGCCACGTGCACGGCGCGCCCGGCCGAAGTCGAGCCGATGCGCTGGCTGACCCCCGAGGACTTCACCCACCCCCTGCACGCAGGGCTCTGGCAGTGCCTCACCACGCTTGTAGGCCGTGACGTGCCAGTCGACCCCGTTACCGTCATATGGGAGGCCCAGCAGCGCGGTGCCCTGAGCGCCGCGGACGACCCTCGGGACCTACTCACCTTCCTTGCCGAACCAGACGTGTCCGCGCCCTACCTCGGCGAGCGCATACTGCACCGGTCTGTGCTTACCACTGCCCACCACGTCGGCCGCCGCATCATCGCGTTCACCGACGACCCAGCCAACACGCCCTACCAACTCGTCGTCGGCAGCCGCCGAGCCCTCGCCGAACTGACCGCCATTCGCGCCCGGTGGCACCACGCCACAACCTCCACGCCAACAACTTGGTCCCCGCGCCGCACGGCCAGGATGGCGCCGCGCGCCGGCCCGCCGCCCACCACAGCCCCACCCACCAGCCGCATCGCTCGCTGACCCGACGTTTCCGGCGGCCGACCCAACCGGTGCGGCCGTCGGCAGAAGGAACCCCCTCCGTATGACCACGCCCTCCATCGACGCCCACGTTGACTCAGGCAGCCGCGTAGCTGGCACGGAATAGGTCTTGCGCTCGATCCAGGTCCTGAAGCGTGCGCAGCTGCACCTCAAGGTCACCCGTCCCGTGATGACCGAGACCCGTCACGTCCCGGGTGAAGCCGGGCACCAGATCGACCTCCTTCGGATCTACCTTGAGGTAGACAAGGAGCTTGGTCTTCTGCGGCGGGCAGGCGCAGGCAAAGTTCCGCAGACGCTGGTACGCCCGATACGTCTTACGCTGAACGCAGTTCACGCCATCACCGAGACCGAGCAGTGTCTCGTCCAGTGCCTGCGCCAGTTCGTCTAGCGCCGTGCTCTGGCCGCCCTTCACCGCCAGTACGGTCGATCGCCTGCGCACCCGTCGCACGGCCGGCGCCCTGCCGCTGACGGAGGCCATGGTCTCAAGGCCGAGCAGGTCCCTGCCGAAGAACCGGTAGCGGACCAGGTCAATGCTGCGCCGGTGCTCGCGCAAGGCGTGCACGTCGTAGCGGGTGAAGTCCCCGGCGATACAGATCAACCTCGGGCTGCTCCAGAGCACCTGGGCCGCGGCCGTGGCCCCGAGCCGGTCGCGGATCAGGTGCTCGAACTCTGCTCGGTGGTCCACGAGCCAGCTCAGGTAGAACAGCCCTTGGTTGATGACGCCGGCGTCGAGACCGCGCTTGTACTCCACAACGACGGGCGATCCGTTCTCGTCCAGACCGAGCGAATCAATCCTGCCCCCATGTACAGGTCCAGTGCTGTACTCGCTCGCCAGAAACTGGACGCCCAGAAGCGTCTCCATGTGTGTCTCGACCAGACCCTGCACATCTGCCTCGGTCTCAGCAAGACGCGGCGCGACCTCGGTCGCGCCGCTCATCGTCGTGTGGAACAGCTTCAGGCCCGACACCTCCCCCTCCTCGGCTCGGTGATCCACAACGCCGGGCGGGCCCGGGATTGTTTCCGCGAGGGGCTTCGGCCTGTGAAGATGCTGTGAGACGTTACGTCCGGGCCCACCCGGCCCCTCGCGGCCTTTGTTCCTCACAACACATGCCGACTGGAAAAATGTGAACACGCAGCCCACCATCCTCAGTGCGTGCCACGGCGTGTTAATAACTGGCGACTGACGTCTCGGTGCAAGGCGTCCCTGCGACAGTGTCCTGGTGACTTTCGCAGATATGAATGATGCCCCGCCCCAGACCTTCTGCGACAGCGTGGACGTACCAGTGCTCTTCCGCGGCGGGCCTGCGAAACGGCCTTATCAGAAGTGGCGCACCGCCAGCCACCAAGCATGGTCCTCACCGGGCGTGTTCCCGGCGAAGGACGGCTGGTACCTGCCGACGACCACGTGGCGGGAGATAGTGAAAGCAGCCACCGAGGTGGGCAGGGACGTTGTGCCTTGGCTGCACCACGTGCCGCAGCTGGCGGGGTGAACTGGTGGCTCGCGTCGCTCCCTTGTACGCCTACCTCGGCATGCATAACGTCGCCCTGAAGCATCCCCTCCCACACAGCTCCGGCCGACGTCTGACCGTGAACGTCGTGTACGAGCACGGCACCGAACGAACCGCCAAAAGCATGCTCGGATATGGCTTGGGCATGACCATGGCTGAGTGGGTCTGCCGATCGCTCATGGGTCTCGGGCAGACCTGGCACCTTGAGGACGGGGCCCCATCCCCGCCCTGACCAACGACTTTAAGGACCCGACCCGCACGCTCCCGGACCTGTGGGGTCTCCATGAGGCCGAGAACGCGTATTGGCTGATCGAGGCCAAGGGCGGCGATGTCCGCAAGAAGCGGCTCGTCGAGGGGTGGGAGCAGCTCGAAGAGGGCAGCAAAGTGCTGCGCGCCTACGCGCATCGCCGCATTCTGTGCGGTGCGTCCGTACAGCCTCAAGGGGATCTGTTCCTGACCATCGACCACGACCATCACCAGGGCCAGCCCGCACAATCGGCCGGCGGCCACAGCACCCCCACGGCGCCCAGTACAGCCGAGGACCACCTCGCCGATAGCGACGACGCCCTCCTCATCGCTGCCCGCGCGCAGATGCTGACCTACCTTGTCCTGCGATCCATCCCTCCCTCGCGGCTGCGCAGCGTTGGCCTTCCTGCGGACCGCTCCACCCGCCGACGCACCCTCGTCGGTCTGACCACGCCCCTGGAACGCGATCCAGCCACGCATGAGCTACGCGCTCATGTACGCGCCGAGACCACGCAAGAAGATCAAGAGACACTCCGCTTTCACGCACGTGACGTCGGCCTGGACGACTTCCTCACCTGCCGCATTCCCGGCACCGAAGTGCAACTGGGCATGTCGCGTCGCCTGTTTTCCACCTGCGAGCAGCTCCACCGAGAGGACCAGCTGATCGCGGAGCGGACGCCGGGCCTACGTGCCGAGGACCAGCGCATCGCGGACGAGCCAGCCGACGAAGAGGCCGAGGAGCAACGCCGCCGTACTCAAAGGCGTGTCTTTCGCGAAGCACAGGAGGAGGAGCGCGACCTCGTCCGAGAACGCCTGCGCGACGCGTACGAAGCTGAGCGCCAGTGGCGCGACCTCCTACCCACCCACCAGGAACCCCGGCTCGACATCGATGAGCACCCTGGCCTACTCGAAGCAGCAACTCGCGAGACCTATCTGGCACTGTGGGCTGACGATCTCCCACATCAGCGACGCTGACCGGCAGTGGCATCAGCCAGGTAGAACTTACGGAAACGCGTATGCCCCCGCGGACGGGGATACCGCGGGGGCATGCGCGTTGTGTAGCGCACACGGTGCTGCACGGGCATCCGTTGGGCAGACCACTCAGACCCCGGCCTGGCCAGCAGAACGGCGGGCAACGCACCTGGGAAAAGAGTTGGCTACCTACTCAGCGAGGGGCAGCCGTCGCGCCAGCTCATCAGCCGACACGGCGTAGCGCTCGTTCTTCACCGTCCGGTATGTACGGATGGCGCGGTCGATCTGTGCACGAGAAGCCGGGGCGAGATGGACGAGTAGCAGTTCGTAAAGAGCCTGGTTGTTGTCCTTGGCCGGAATCATTTTTCCCTTCCGGCTTCCATCCGGAGTTTCCTGCCACACTGCCGAGAACGGCGCAGAAGTCATCTTCCAGTCCAATTCACTCAAGCGGCGCAGGAGCTCCGGCCAATCCAGGAGATTCTGCTCGATGATGTGACGGGCAGCTCGGACGACCTGGACCTGGACAGCGGGGCGCATGAAGGGATGCCCATCCCCATCTCGACCCTTAGGCGCACGGAGATCCTTAGGCGCCGCGTGCGCCTCATAGCGCTCCCGCATGTTCCCGCAAGCAGCGAGCAGCTCATCAATGCGCTTGGCGAGTACCTCGTAACTTTCGTCAAGGATGTCGTCCGTTGCTCGCTGAGAGGTCTTGTTCATGCTCTCATGCAGACCGAAACCCAAGTCCGTGAGCAGATCGTACAGAACCCCGATCGTCGTCCACGCGGTGCCAGTTACACCCACCTGGCGGGTAGCGAGCTTAAGTTCACCCTCGTTGCCCACTTTACTGAAGACCTGCACCACGCCCTTTCGCCCAAGAAACTCATGGTCGTCGAGCAGGCGGCGGGTCAGAATCGCAAAACCATCGTCCTCATCGAGGGCGATATTCTCTTGTGCGGTGGTCTTGACAGCGTTGCGGTTGATATTGGTGAAGAGACGTCGGGTCCTACGGCGTCCCGCTTCGTCATCGAAATGCGGAACCACAATCACACTGATGTCCTCGCGCCCCAACTCCGGGTTCCGCTTGACCGCGTCCTTGATAGCTTTCAAACGATGCTGGCCGTCCAGCGCGAAGAACTGGTGGGTGCCGTCAAAGGTTAGAACTCCAAAGTTGCGGTCCACGCCAGCGAGAACATCACCGTACTCAGAATTCTTCTCCATCTCCAGCGGGATGTACTCCGGAGCGCCTCCCCAGGCCGCGACAATAATGGCCCCGAGAAATCGGTTCTCGTTCGTCAATAGGTAGTCGGTGATTTCAGCCGTGCGCGCTCCAACGCCGCGCTGAATCATCGTCCCCAGGTCCTGGTTGCCACCTAGCTCGTGCGCGAAGCTAATTTCCCGTGCCACCGCCGCGTAGCTCATAAGGCACGAGTAGTACTTCCAGTTCCCCACCTTGGCTTCGAAGGCAGGAACGAACGTCTTGGAGGGCATAGATACCTCTTCTTATGCTGCGGCGGTCAGGACGTCCAGGCGGCTCGGGGAACACCGAGACGCCCACGCAGTTTGGGGCGATCAGAGTCGTTAAGAGGGGGGTTCCACAACCGGATGAGCCTTTTCTCTAGCCCCCGGATCCGGTTTCGGTCCGTCACCGTGGTGCACCAGAACTCCATGGGGCGCAGCGGAAGATAGCGACTCAACCGCTGCTCTCTGGTCTTTGGTTCACTGTCGGTCCACAAGCTCTCGGGATTGGCGCGCAAATACCTGCGGTACTCCTTGTAGCGCTGCCGAATGGTGTTACCGGAGTCGGACCTGGAGGCTCCCGCCTGCCCGACATAGAGGAGCTGCGGGAAGCTTCCGTAGGTAGGACGGCTATCGACCGCGAACTGGAATTGAGGCCGCCAGACGAACATGTACAAGCCCGGTTCGTCAGGGAGGGCGGGCGCGAGGGTATCAGTGGCCTGGTGAACTTCCCACGGCGAGGCGAACTCGCGGAGGTCTTGATCAAGTTGTCGGCAGCTCTCCCCGTCCAGCATCCGCAGCAGACCGACCTCGATGGGCAACCCCGGGCTGTCCTCCTCACGGTGCCTCTGCACCATGCGGGTCAGCGCGTCTCGACCGGTCATGCTCGAAACCGACATGCAGATAGCCCCCCGTACACGACTCTGCGGCTCTGGCACATCTAGTGTGACAGGTAGGACTGACAGCCACTCAGAGAGCCATGGAAAAGGCCCGCCTCGCGGTACGTCCACAAGGCGGGCCTCTGCCCGGTCAAGTGACCGGGGGTCACCTGGCTAGAGGTGGCAAACGGAGCAGCCTGCCTCGTCGTCATCGGAGTCGAGGGCGTCGGTGAGGACTTCCAGGAGGGGCCGGTTGGGCTTGACGCGCTTGGCAGCGCGCTCCAAGGCCGCCTGGTGCTTGGCCTCGATCTCTTCCTTGCGCTCGATCAGCTCTTGAAGGGATTCACCTTGCGACCAGGTGTAGTTGCGCCCCTTCATGGCGGTGTGCCGGTACCGGACCTTCTCCTCGTACTCTATGGCCCGTTCGAACAGGTCGGGGTGGCGCTCCTTGAGGCCGACCCACTCGTGCTTGCGCTGGAAGAAGCAGAAGTAGCAGCCAGAGCGGGTGCGCCACTCGTAGTAGTCGGGCAGGCCGATGCCGGCCTCGTCCAGGATCCGCATGACGCCGTCCTTGTCGATGCCATCCTCTCGGAAGGGGAAGACGGCTTCGATGTTCGGCTTTGTGCTGACGTAGCCGAGGCGGTTTTCGTCGGCGCGGATGGCGACGTAGGAGATGACCTTGTCGTCGCCGACCCAGTCCTCCAGAGGCTTGATCTTGAGGTTCTTGGTGCACCAGCGCATCTGCGGGCTGGGAAGGGTGCCCTGGTAGACCTCCATCCAGTGGTCGAAGTCGCGGTCGGCGTTGAGCCGCACGATCGACTTGCCCAGCGCGGCCTCGAGCCGGTTGAGGTACTCGTAGGTCTCAGGCAGCTCGGCGCCGGTGTCGCAGAAGAAGTACTCCATCTCCGGGACTCGGTCACGCATGTAGACGGCGAGCGCAGACGAGTCCTTGCCACCGGAGATGCCGAGCACGTGCCGGACCTTCTTGGTGTCGGCTTCGTCGGTCATCCCTGTGCCTTCCTTTCACTCGCCGCTGTCGCGGCTTCGGTAACGCGCTGGGCGAGGGCAGCGAGAAGGATCCGTGCACCGTCCGGCCCCAGTGCCTTCTCCGCCCGCTTCAGGACGTCCGCAGCGAGCGTGTCGGCCTCGCCGCGTGCCTGCTCGGGTACGTAGATCAGCGTGCGCTGCTCCACGCCGGCGCTGTCGGTCAAGGTCAACAACTGGGCGTCGAGTTTCTCTTCCCGACTCCGGACCTCGCGTCCGGCGTGGTGCAGGTGTCCTACGCGATCCAGAGCTGCAGCCATCGCCCGGGCCTTCTGTGGGAAGACCTTGGCTTCGTGGTCGTCCCAGTCGCCGAGAGCGGAGTTGGTGAGGCGTACGACGATTGGTTCCAGCCAGTCGTCGTCTTCCAGGCTGTCACTGAGGACGAAGTCGACGAAGCCCCGCAGGTCTGGTGTCAGTACAGCGTCCGCGAAGCCTCGCAGCCGGGCCGCCAGCTGAGTGCGCAGCTCAGACAGTTCGGTCGGCAGGCGGAACTCCTTGGCCAGGACTCGGACGACCTCCGCGCGCAGCCGACTCTCGATCGCGACGAGCTCGTCCGCTGCCGCAGTGAGGCGTTCGACATAGGTGTTCGCCGCTTCTGCGTTGGTGCGCGTGCGTGCCGGGACCTCGGGCAGGCCAAGAGCCTTGGGCAGTGCGTGGAAGACCAGCTCGTCGGGGTCTACCGCCTTGGCGATGGTGGCGCGAACGGCGCGGGCATCGGCGGAGATGTTCTTGGTGGTGCGCGCGTACTTGTTGAGGTCGGCCACCCGGGTGATCAATGCGCTGGCGACCGCGAGCAGGTCGGGGTTGCGCAGAGCCTTGGAGCGTGGAGCTTCCACGCCGAGGGAGACCATCAGTTTCTTGATGATGCTGCCGCGCTGGCCATCTCCGGCCGGCGTGTACTTCACGGAGAAGCGTCCCGGGCCCTTGACGAGGCGCTCGACCACGTCAACGGTCAGTCGGGGCAGGTAGGTACCTTCCTCGAACAAGGCGACATCGTGCCGGCGGATGACGAGCGCTGGCACTAGGAACACCGGGATTACTCCGGCCTTGAGCCCGAAGGGCGGGCTCATCAGGGTCCGAATGACCTCCTCGATACTCAGTCGTTCGGTGGCGTCGGTGAGTACCTCGTTCAGCGCGTTCCAGGCGGGCTGGGCGTGCTCGTGGCCCTCGCCAGGCGACGAGAAGCCGTACGGAAGCAGGCTTTCCTGCTGGCTCTCGGCCTGGGCCACACCGTTTTCGCGGTGCAGTCCGAGGTAGGCAAGTGCGCCGCTGTACATGGCGCGCTCGGGCTTGTAACCGTCTTTGAAACCAAGGTTCTTCTGCCCGGATGCCGAGAGCATGGCCGTCAGCAGTATGCCGCGGGCCTGGGCGGCCTGGCTGGTCAGGACGTGGCGCCCGAGCATCTCGTTGCGAATGTGCGGCGTGTGCGGGTACACCGACTCGCAGGCCAGGGAGACCAGTCCGCTGAGGCTCCGGGCCGTCAGGTTGGAGGCTGCGGGTTCTTCGCCCGGGGCAATGCCACTGTGCCACAGGCTCCACGATGCGTCCGAGGACGGCGGGTAGAAGGCGTCCTGCATCAGCTCCAGCAGCTCCGCCTCGGCCTGCACGATCCGCTCGGTGACTTCCCGCCGGGCGACGTGGTCGAGGCCCTGGTCGTTGCTCAGTTCCTTGAGCGCGACCAGGTAGGTGGCCGTCGTGAGCACCACGTCCGGCTGCGGCGTGGTACCGACGAGCACGGGCAGGGGCGAATCGACGTTCGGCCGGTTGGCCTGGGTGCCGAGGTGGAAGACGACGAGACCGTCGGCAGGCTCCCTCAGCTCGTCTGGGGCAGCGACTGTCTTGGTCTCCGGACCGCTGACCGCGGTGTAGAACACACGCATCATGCCGGTGACCTGGCTGTGACGGCCGGCCACGAATGCCTGCGGGACGAGCCCACCGAGACGGTCGATGACCGAGGCATCATCGAAGTGGCTGATGATTTCCTTCAGTCGGCCGTCGATGTCGACGTCCGTGCCCTGCCAGACCCGGTACTCGCCACTGAACTCGCGATGGACTACGAAACCCCGGCGGACGAGGTCGGCGAGCCGTTCTTCGAGCACCGTGAAGGCGTCGGGGTCGGCGACGTCGGTGGGATCGTGGAGAGCAAAGTGGATCATCGGGGCGGTAGCGCTGAGGGCCCCGTCGGAGTCGATCAGGTTGAGGACACCGATCGTCTTCAGAATGCCTTGATCGGCGTCCGGGAGGCCGTTGGCGTCCCGGATGCGCCCATCGACCTCGATCCACCGGCTCGCGTTGGCGGAAGCGAGCAGGGTGGTGCGTCCGGAGTTGAGGAAGTAGTCGTACAGCTGCGGCAGCCGCACCGTGCTGGCATGGTCTACTTCCTCTTTGCTGTACCGCGCCAGCGAGTGGCGGACGGTATTGGGTTCGCCGCTGTTGAGGAAGCCTGAGAGACTGCGGTCGTGTTGGCCGATCTGGGCAGCGAGAATCGGTGCGGCGAGGGCCGTGATCGGATGCAACGGATAGAGGTCGGCGAAGTGTTCCGGACCAAGCTCAGCCAGGACCCCGAGACCATGCTCCGACCAAATCTCCGCGGAGGCGTGGGCCGATGCGGCAATCAAGGCTTTGCCCGCGCGGCTGACGGCTGAGTGGTCGAGGCGGCGACGCAGCAGGTGCAGGGAGTCACCGTGGTGGGGCACAAAGGTGATGTCTTCGAAACGGCCCTGAATCTTGGCCCATTCGCGGGTCTTCAGTTCGCTGGACCGTGAGGCGTAGTCCATGAACGAGAGGTGCTGCAGAGTCATCACGTAGACGGGCAGCCCATTGGGGCCGGCCGACTTCTCGGCGAGTTCCTGCAGAAGGAACAGGTCGTTCTGAGCGTCGGCGAACTCGTTGTGGCTGGCCAGGTGTTCGAGGGTCTTGCCGAACTCGTCGATGACGAGCAGCAGGGGCTGCTGCCCGTCCGCCGTCAGTGCCGTAACGGCGTCGAGGATGTCCTTGGCGCCGGCGCTGTCCGGATCGGCGCATGCAGCGAGAGCCGCGGCGATAGCCTTCGGGAAGCGCTTGCCCCAGCGTCGCTCCGCCGCCGTGTGCAGGGCCCGGGCGAGTGTGGCGACGAGGGGTTCACGGCGTGCGGTGGCTACGCCGCCGAGGAATCCTTCGGGGGCGATGGCGTCGCGCGCGGCGGCCAGGCGCTGTGCGAGGGCAGGGCTGGCCTCGTCGAGGATGCGCTCGGCTTCGGTGCGCCGCTTGGCGTCCCGCCCAAGCAGGGCGTCGATGAAGTTGGACAGAGTTGACTTGCCGGATCCGTATGGGCCAGTGAAGGACCAGGCGCGGGTGCGGCGTTGGTCGGCAAGGGCGCTGGCGATGCGTTCCAGAACGTCGACTGCCCGGGCGCCGACGTAGGGATCGTGCAGGGCGTCCGTGACGTCGCGTTCGAGGTTCGTCGAGCGCATCTGGGAGCCGACGAGTTCGATGCCGGCGGGGAACTGCGGGGCGGAGTTCGCGGCGCTGTTGGGGGTCCGCGTGGGGGTTGCGGTGGTCACGCGGTCTCCTCAAAGAGTGGCTCGGTGGTTTCGGCGGTGTTGGCGGTGAGTTCCTTCTGCTCGGCCTCGGAGAGCTTGGGGAACTTGCCGGCCCATTCCTCGCGGGTCGGGAAGCCTGGGCGGCGGGTGACGAAGTCGTACTGCTCGTCAAGTACATCCCAGGCCAGGTCGAAGGGGTCGGCGGTGAAGGCAAGGCTGCGCTGTCCCACGGCCTCGGTCAGGCTGAGCTGTGGGTGGTCCGCGGCGACCTTCTGCAGCGCCGTGACGATCTCGTTTTCCCGAACCCGGAATGCGCGCCCCGGGGAACCTGGCTCGTTGGCGAGGCGGGCGACAGAGATCGAGTTGGCCTGGCGGGAGAACTTAGCGGCGTAATCGAGGCAGGCGTAGGCCAGGACGCGCGCCGGCAGCGTGGTGCGGTGTCCGCTGGTGAACTGCCACTCCGGCTTGCCACGGGTGCCGACGAAGGTCAGCAGGTCAAGCTCACGGAAGGGGCAGGCGAGCAGATCCTCATAACTGCCCGGGGAGCCGGCCTTCTCCGGAGCGCTGCGCGCGTACATCTTGGTCAAGCAGTCGATATCGCGGACGATCGACGCTTCGACCGGGCTCTCCTTGTAGGAGAAGTTCACGTGCCGGGTGACGACCTGAGTCATGTCGGCCACCGTGAACCGGGAGAACGGCGCGAGGTGGAAGGCCGTGTACCAGGTTGGCGCCCAGCACTTGGCCCCTGGACGGGAAGAGACGAGCCACCAGTGCAGCAGCCACAGGCTGCCGTTCTCCTCTAGATACGGGTCTGCGCCATCCTCATCGAGCAGCCAGCGAGCCTCCCACGTCGGGTAGGAGTACTTGGAGCGCGCCCCGGTCGTCGGGTAGTGCTCGCGCGTCAGCTTGAAGGCCCGGGACCAGTAACGCATGGCGTTGACCATGTTTTTGCCCACGCCGAACAGCACCGGCGCGTCATCCGCGAGGAAGGCACTCGGGTCGTCTTTGACCTGCATGTATGCCTTGTGCAGCCAGCCGAAGCGGGGCGCGAAGGTCTCATGTCGCGCGAAAGAAAAATGGGCGGCTTCCCCAAGCCGGCTGTCTGACATCAGGGACCTCTCCGTGTCCTATGCGATTGCTCTAGCGAGGTGTTAAACGGGGTAACGGTCAACGAGGACCATCGGCTGCGGCCAAGGCGGAACCAACCTGCGTCACGGCCCGTACGACAGCCTGTGCCGCGTACTCAATTTCGGCGTCCGTAGTCGCGTAGCCCAGCGAGAAGCGGATCGTGCTGTCGGCGTCGTCCCGAGTCAGCCCCATGGCCAGGAGCACGTGGCTCGGCGTCGGGGCACCGGACGCACAGGCGCTTCCCTCCGAAGCGGCGACATCGGGCATGGCGGCCAGGACAGCATCGGCAGGCACTCCCGGAAAAGTGATACTGCTCACGCCAGGGAGTCGCTGATCCCTTCTGCCGTTGATACGGCACTCAGGCAGAGCGTCGGTCAGCAGACTCTCGAGGCGATTACGCAGCGTTGCAACACGCTTGGCTTCTTCACCGAGGCGGCGTCGTGCGGCGTCGGCCGCGGCGCCGAGACCGATGATTCCCGCCACGTTCAAAGTGCCGGCACGCCAGCCACGCTCCTGTCCGCCGCCCACCAGGAGCGGCCTGTGCGGCAGCGACGTCCCGCGCCGCACGTACAGCGCACCAACGCCCTGCGGGCCGCCGAACTTGTGGGCCGACAACGACAGCAGGTCGACATCAAGCTCGGAAACGTCTACGGGCAGCCGGCCGATCATCTGCGTGGCGTCCGTGTGGAGGAGGGCACCGGCCTCGCGGGCCGCCTTCGCCGCAACTCGAAGATCGGTCAGAACGCCGGTCTCATTGTTAGCCGCCATCAAGGAGACCACGCCCCCACTGCGGGCCGCGAAGACTTGCTCCAGAGCGTGCAGATCCACCAGGCCGTCGGCCCCCACCGGCAGCAGCACAAGATCCTCGGGCCGCTCGGCGGTCACCGTCCGGGCCGTCTCCAGCACAGCAGGATGCTCCACGGAGCTCGTAATGAGCGGACTTCCAGCCGTGTAGGCAGCACGGAGGGCCAGGTTGTTCGCCTCCGTCGCCCCGGACGTGAAGATGATCTCGCCGGGTGAGCAGTTGAGCAGGTCGGCTAGCTGTCGACGAGCAAGGTCGACCCGGTGCGCCGCCCGCCGTCCCGGTTGATGCATGCTTGAGGCGTTTCCGACGGTCTGCATGGCTTCGATGACGGCCGCAGCAGCCTCCGGCCGGATCGGAGCGGTGGCATTGTAGTCAAGATAGGACATAACCGACCCATCGGACTCGTTCACCATCTGCCACCCCGTCTCGCTCGTGTCGCACACCAATGTACTGCTGGTGGAAAGCTCCTCCCGCATCCGGGGTTCCACCAGGAGCACGAAGCGATCCTAGTCACGCAGCGAGATCCACTAGCCGAATCACTCAGAAGCGTGGTGTCGCAGACCGCTTACCGAACGAATGTTCTACATCATGTGAAGGGTGTGCAACTCGCTCGCGGAAAGATCCCCCAAGGACTCGTAAGACCTGGCCGTGAGGAGACAAATCCCTGTCCTGGCCGGGCTTTTCGTCTGATGATGCACTGACTGTCAGTGCCCCCGATTAGGGTGTTCGCACGCTGCGACGTGGCAGTACCTGCCCGTTGGAGCGGTGCTTGGCGTGCTCGAACTGGGGGTGGGTTCATGACGACAGTGCTGACCGACGCGTGTGCGGGCTCTTGCCCGCAACGCATCGGGCAGGTGATGCCGTGACGACGTGGTCACCGGGGATGTCCTTCCGGGCTCTTCTGGCCGATGCGCCCATGTCGTACATCCGTGCACATCTGGGCGAGCAGCTGTGCGCCCTGCTCGATCTGATCGAGGGAGGCGCGGCGGCAGATGACCGTCTGCGTGCCGTGGCTCCGATCGCCATCGACGCCGAGCGCCTGGTCACTGACGAGGTCGAACGCTCCGCGCTCATCGCCATGATTCCGGGCCCCAAGCAGGCCGAGCTGGCGCAGCGGCTTGGCTCCGTAGGTGATGATCAGGCCCCACTGGACTACCTGCGGAGCCTGAAGTGGACGGCGGACGAGCGGCGAGAGCTCTTGGAGTTCTTGGGCTTCACGATCGATCGAGTGCCGTCCCTCCCGCCGGCGTTCAAGCAGGAGGCGGCCCCTGAGTACGGGTTGTTCCCGCATCAGCGACACGCGGCAGCCCGGGTCAAGGAACTGCTGTACGACGGCACGCGGCGGACAGTGCTCCACCTGCCCACCGGCGTCGGCAAGACCCGGACGGGCATGAGCCTGATCTGTGATCACCTGCGGCAGCATGAACCCACCGTGGTGGTGTGGCTGGCACACGGGCAGGAACTGCTGGAGCAGGCCGCCGCCGAGTTCGAGCGCGCCTGGGCCAAAGTTGGTGATCGTCCGCTCCCCGTTCTCAGAGCATGGGGCAACGCCCCGGTGGAACTCGCAGGCATGACCGACGGTCTAGTCGTTCTCGGCCTGGAGAAGGCCGTCTCGACAGCGAAGTCGAACCCACAGTTTCTGGCCACCCTCGCGGCCCGCAGCACTCTGACCGTGTTCGACGAGGCGCATCAGATCATCGCTCCCACCTTCCAGAGAGTCGTCGACGAGCTGACGATCCGTCACGATGCGAGCCTCCTTGGGCTGACGGCCACCCCTGGACGTACATGGGCCGACATCTCCAAGGACGAGGAGCTCTCCGACTACTTCTCCCGGCAGAAGGTCATGCTGGAGATCGAGGGCTACACCAACCCTGTGACGGCCTTGATCGAACAGGGGTACCTGGCAAAGCCGCTCATGCGGACTGTGGCCTCCGAGCCGGGCGTACACCTGTCGGCCCGCGATCAGCAGCTCCTTGCACGGTCGTTCGACATCCCGGCCGCGATGATGGCCCAGCTCGCGGGGGACGAGCAGTGGAACCTGAAGGTTGTCCAGACGATCATGGAGCTGCTGGAGCAGCACCGACGGATTTTGGTGTTCGCAGCGTCCGTCGACCACTGCCGGTTGATCGCGGCCGTGCTGTCGGCGGCAGGCATCGATGCTGAGTTCGTGACCGGCGAGTCCTCCCCTCGGCACCGCAGCCAGGTCATCGCTCGATTCAAGGGGTCCGGCCGGCGCCCCATGGTTCTGTGTAATTTCGGCGTCCTGACGACCGGTTTCGACGCCCCAGCCGCCAGTGCGGCAGTGATCGCCCGTCCGACCAAGTCTCTGGTGCTCTATAGCCAGATGGTTGGTCGAGTCATCCGCGGCCCCAAGGCCGGCGGCACCCCCACCTGCGAGATCGTCACCGTCGTCAACCCGGAGCTCCCCGGGTTCGGCGACGTGGCAGAGGCATTTACCAACTGGGAAGACGTATGGGAGACAGCGTGACCAGCGACGGCAGCAACTACCGGATCGTCAGCCCTTCGCTGACCGTCAAGGCCATGCGGGACAGCGGCTACAAGAACACGGCCTACGCCCTTGCCGAACTGATCGACAACAGCATCGACGCCAAGGCCACGCTCGTGGAGGTCTTCGCCTGCGAGAAGCCGGTAAAGGTCGGCACCCGGACCAGCCACCGCGTAGAGACCATCGCCGTCCTCGACAACGGCCACGGCATGGAGCCCCCGCAGCTGCGGCGGGCACTGAAGTACGGCGACGGTCAAGGCGCCGACCCCGGCCGCATCGGCCGTTTCGGCATGGGGCTGCCCAACTCCAGCATGTCCCAGTGCACCCGGCTGGACGTCTGGTCCTGGACCAACGGCCCGGGGAACGCGATGCACACTCATCTCGACCTCAAAGAGATCGAAGAAGGGTCGATCGATGACGTTCCCGAGCCCACGCACGACCCGCTGCCGGACGAGTGGCGGGATCTGAGCGAGGGGCTCAGCGACGCCGGCACGCTCGTCGTCTGGACCGACCTCGACAAGGTGAACTGGTACGGAGCCGCTGCCACCCTGAAGAACACCGCTGATCTGATTGGCCGCGTCTACCGGCACTACCTCCACGATGGACGCGTCGACATCCGGATGGCTCCCGTCCGAGATGGCAAGGTTACGGACGGGGAGTATTACGCCGTACCCAACGACCCGCTCTACCTGATGGCTCATACCTCCACCCCGGAGCCGTTCTCGGACAAGCCGATGTTCATGCCCTTCTCCATGGGCAGCGAGTCCGAACCTGGCGTGACGCACTTCCCCGTGATCCACGAGGGCAAGAAGCACAACATCACGGTCCGAGCCTCCATCGCTCGCCCGGAAGCCCGCCGTGCCGACGTCGAAGGCCACCCGTGGCCTGACGGCATCAGCCGCACCTCCGACCCCGGCACCCTCCCGTGGGGCAAGCACGCCAGCCGCAACGTCGGTATCTCGCTCGTGCGGCAGGGCAGAGAGCTGGATCTCGACTCGTCCTGGGCTATCGGCTACAACCCGACGGAACGGTGGTGGGGCGTCGAGGTGGAGTTCCCGCCGGAGCTCGACCCCATCTTCGGCGTGACGAACAACAAGCAGAGCGCCACCGTCTTCTCGTCCCTGGCCCACTTCGACTGGAAGGCCCACGCCGAGGCCGGCGAGTCCTTCAAGGGCTTCAAGGAGCGCCTTGCCGAACTCGGCGATCCGCGTCTTCCTCTCATCGACCTCGTGCTCTACCTGGAGGAGAAGCTCCTGCCGGCCATCCGGCGGCAGCTGAAACAGCAGACGGTAGGTACCCGCAAGACCAAGAAGCGGCACGACGACGACGTCGCTTCCAAGGCCACGGACGCTGTCAAGCGCCGCAGCGAGGAGGGCTACACCGGCAAGACCGACGAGCTGGACGAAGGCGCTACCCCCGAGGCCAAGCGACAGGAACAGGTTGATGCCCTCACCCAGAGGCACCACCTGGACGAGGACACCGCGCAGTCCATGGTCGAGGAGGCCCTGGAGAAGGACCTCCGCGCACGTTGGATCTCCAGCTTCCAGGACACCTCCGCCTTCTTCAGCATCGACCTCATGGCCGGCATGCTGCAGGTGATCTTCAACGAGAAGCACCCCCTGCACTCTCAGCTGATCACCGTCCTCGAAGACGTCCCGGAAGATGCGGACGCGGACGAACTGCGTGACCGGCTTAACCAGGCTGCCGAGACCTTCAAGCTGCTGCTCTTCTCCTGGGCGCGCATGGAGGACGAGACCTACCCCGACCGCGAGCGCGAACGCATTGCGGACGCGCGTCGGGAGTGGGGCCGGTACGCCCGTGACTTCGTGGATGGAAAGGCCGGCGACGCGTGACCGAGCCCGCCCACATTTGGCGGCAGATCGAAGAACTGATGGCGGGCGCCCATGGACGCGTAACCCTTGTGGCGCCCTTCATCAAGCGCGAAGTGCTGGCAGCCGCCCTCACCGCCGTCCCCGACTCAGTGGAGACCATCAACTGCATCACGCGGTGGATCCCCGAGGAGGTGGCGGCGGGGGTCTCGGACCCCGAGATCATTACCCTCGCGGAGGACGACAAGCGACTGCGCGTTGCCCTGTGCCCGAGCCTGCACGCCAAGCTCTACCTCACCGGCGAACGCTGCCTGATCGGGTCGGCCAACCTGACAGGCAAGGCCACCGGGCGGGTCCCGAACCCGAATATCGAGATCCTGGTCGAGGCGTCCGCAGCGCATCCCGAAGTCTCCCGAGTGCTCCGTGAGATCGAGGCTCGTGCGATCGAGGCGACGCCCCACATGGCCGCCCTGGTGAGACAACAAGCAGAGCTGCTGAAGGCCCATCGCCCTGCTGCCTCCGACCAGCCACGAGAGGAAGCACAGCAGGGCTGGTACCCGGTCACGCGACGTCCGGAGACTGTGTACCCGTACTACTGCGGAAGGGCCCAATTCGGGCGATCCGTGGAAGCAGCCATCCTCCGTGACCTTGCGTTCCTGGGCGTACCGGCGGGTTTGACCGAGGCCGAGTTCACGGACTGGGTCGAAAGCCGCCTGCGCCAAATTCCCGCCCTCCAAACGCTGGTGCAGGGTGATCGTCTGACCAACGTCGAGCTGCAGCACGCACTGCAGGAGCAGGCGGGCTTGACCGGTGAGCAGGCCAAGAGAGCGACTGAAACCATCGCCGCGTGGCTGCGACACTTCGGCCGCTTCTACACCGACGTCGGAACATGGGAAATCAGGCACGGACAAGAACTGTCCTAACCACTCGCCTGACGTGACGCCGGCCTCGGTACCGAGGCCGGCCCGCACCCGCATCTGGTCGGCGGCGAGCCGCTGTCGGACCCGCCAACCTGAACCGCGGACTCGCCTAGGATCTGTTCGGATAGCCAGCTGTGGCGGCAGCGCCCCACTTGGCGGTCTCAAAGGCAGGAACTCACGTGCGGGAAGGTTCTCATGGCTCAAGCGCGGGTCCCCTACCTGCTCGGGCATGCTGAGATCGCTTCTCTCTTCCAAATCGAACGCCAGACATCTCAGAAGTGGCGTACGGAGGGCACGCTTCCCGAGCCCGACCTAGTCGCTTCTGGTAAGCCGTACTGGTTGCTGACGACGGTGTTGAGGTTGGACGGTGTCGGAGACCGGCAGGTTGATGAGCGGCAGCTCGACGCCTACAAAGCCGCCATCTCCCACGCCTACGTCCCGCGGGAAGATGAACAACTACCTGTGATCATCGGCATCCAGGAGGTGGCTCGCGTCCTAGGTCGAGACGCCCAGGCCGTCTCCCGGTGGCGTAACCGTCGACGTATCGCCGAGCCAGACCTCGTTCTCTCTGGCTCTCCGCTCTGGCTCTTGGAAACGATCATCGCGGATGCGTATCAGCGGCAGCGATCCGTCGTCCTCGCCGAAATCGCCCTGCTCCGCGCAGGACAGCGTGCCCCACAGAAGCCTCGCGGCCGCAGGTCAGGCAACCCCGCCGTGCGCCCGCCAAAGGCGGTGGCGCCAGCAGAACGAACCTTCACGAGCGACGAGCAGGCCACCGCCGTGGAGTTCCTGGAATCGGTACTAACCCAGGGCTACTCCGTCGTGATCAAGCCTCAGACCTGACTCAACTGACCCTCTCCAACTAACGACCCGAACGTCCAACGCCACTTGGCTGCGCCCACGTTCGCCGACAGCTGCGAGAGAAATACTTGATGAGCGTCAGGGTTATCCATACTCTCTCTCACATGTCGATCTTGCAGAGCACCAGCGGCGCCCATACCGCCGACTCAACCGACACCGACCCACAGGCCGCCTTCTGCGAGCCGAACGACAACCCGATGAAGGTCGTCTCCTACGGAGGCGGCGTGCAATCAACGGCGCTGCTAGTGCTGGCGGCCCGTGGAGAGATCGACTTCCACACCTTCCTCTTCGCCAACGTCGGCGAAGACAGCGAGCACCCGGCAACACTCACCTACGTTCGCGAGATCGCCATCCCGTACGCCGCAAATGCGGGACTGGCTGTCCACGAGCTCAGGCGGCGCCGACGCGATGGGGCCGCGGAAACGCTCATGCAGCGGCTGAACCGGCCGGACACCCGGTCGATCCCCATCCCGGTCCGCATGGCCAACGGTGCTCCTGGCCGCCGCAACTGCACAGCCGACTTCAAGATCAAGGTGGTCGGACGGTGGCTCCGGGAGCATGGCGCCACCGCGGAGGCCCCGGCGGCGGTCGGCATCGGCATATCGCTCGACGAAATCCATCGCGCCAACCGCCGGCGGAGGGAAGCCCACGAGGTCATCGAGTACCCACTGCTCGACCTCGGGCTGCGCCGGGACGACTGCGAGCGCATCATCGCCGAGGCCGGCCTGCCGGTACCGCCCAAGAGCTCCTGCTTCTTCTGCCCCTTCCGCACCGTCGACGCCTGGCGCCACCAGCGCCGGCACGAGCCCGAGTTGTTCGCTCAGTCGGTCCGGCTGGAGGAGACGATCAACCGTCGACGGGCCGCACTGGGGCGGGATGCCGTGTATCTCACGAGGTACGGCGTCCCGCTCACTCAGGCCATCCCTCACCAGAGCCCGGGGGTAGATGACGTCGATGAGGATGAGGGGGCTTGCGACTCCGGCTGGTGCATGACCTGATACGTGCCGAGCAGGCCGCGATGGGTGGGGCCCGAAAGTCATGGCTTCGGACCCCACCCGTCATTTGTCCCTGTCGTCCGACGTGGCCGCCGCAGGGCGCTGCCGGTGACAGATCAGAGCTCGGGCGGCTCACCGGGCTGAAGGTGGAGGACGGCGAGGTACTCGCCGTAGGGCATCTCTTCGTCCACCCAGCGGCTGCCCGAGGGGTCGGGAATCCACATGCCGTCGAGAAGGTACTTGTCATCGAAGACGGCGACGCGGTCCTCCTGCACCGCTGCCGCCATCAGCAGTTGGATCCCCAGCAACAGCACCGTGGAGGCTTCCCTCAGCGCGCAAACCTCGGCGTGCCCGGTGGGAAAGACGTTCCCGTCCGCATCGCTGTCCGGCTCAGGGATGACGGCACGACCCCGGACGACCATCTCGTGCAAGGCAATCACCTGGGCCACCGCTGCCGCCACCGGCGTGCTGGCACCCGGCACGCCATCCGGGGCATGCGTCCCCAGATGGTCGGCGACCGCGTGAGCATGGACGGGCCATTCCTCGGCGTGGTGATGCAGCCGCCGTTCGGCGGCCTCAACGGCCATCCACGGCTCCGTGGCGTCCGGGTGCAGCAGCCGAACAAATCCTTCAAGTGCCGCGCGCAGGTAGCTGAGACGAACCTGGTGCTGCTGCCACTCCTCCATCATCTCGGTCCAGATGGCGTCGAAGTCGAGGCCCGCCGAGCACATGCCACCGTCGTCGTACGACATGTCGAACGTCACCGTGCGCAGGCCCTGGGCGAGCCGCAGCCACTTGTAGGCCGTATCCCAGACGTCCTGCGCCCCGGGGACTCCGGTGACGGCGGAGGCATGCTCCACCCAGTCGGTGAGTTCACGGACGTGATCCTCGGGCTCGGACAACGCGAGCATTGACAAGGTGCGGTATGAGGGCAGGCAGGAGCCCTCCATCCGGGTAGTGGTCATAGGGTGGAGCGTGGCACACAGCACTGACAATCGCTCCGGCGCCGGGCTGCGGTGCGACGCTCAGGTGCTAGTGGTGCGGCGTACGAGCCGGTGGCCGCGCAACTCCCGCCCGCAGCGTACGAGTTCCCTCTCCCAGCCCTCTTCGGTGCCGATCAGGTGCGGGCTCTCGTAGAGGCCAGCGCGAACCTCGGTCTCCGTGAGCCTCCGGTACTTGGGTGCGTCGGGATCGTCCTCGGCAAGGAATTCGTGCTTACGGTGGAGAAGGGGACGGTTGGTGGAGTCCGCGTACGAGGTGAAGGAGGACTTGAGGGTCTTCAGGTCGACGGCGTACGAGGCCGCGATACGCGGGTGGGGATCCGTGTCGAACTCGGGGTAGTCGAGCCAGCTAACACCGCGGCCCTGGTGACGGAGCTTGACGACGGACCACTCGCCAGGGCGGCCAGCAGCGATGCTCGCGCACTGCTCGTACAGGCGCAGTACGGCCGGGATCCGGTGGAGTGCCCGGCGGTGCACGTACAAGGCGGTCGCGGTGAATTTACCGGCGATCGATCCGTTCATCGCGCGACGGACGTAGGCGTCGTCGCGCAGCTTGAACAGCAGCCGATCGGCTCGCTGGCACGCCTCGGTGTATGAGGGAAAGAAAGCACGGATGTCCAGTTGAACCGGCAGGGGCAGACTGCTCACGGGGCCTCGGCCATGGAACAACTCCAGCGCGAGGAATAGCAGCGTGTCGAGGGCTCCTCGTTCGGCGCTCCGCTCCACCTTCACCGGGTCGGCTTCCTGCTCGGCAAGGCGCTTCAATTCAGCGGGGCGCAGGTGGCCGAGCAGGCTGATGATGGACTGCGGCATTTCCTCAAGCTGCGGCATCCGGCCCCGCTGCTCGAGATGAGCGACAACCGAGGTGATCGCCGAGGCGGTGTCCTCTGAAGCCAGCCATCCCCCGTCAGGGGCGACCTGGCGGGCGAGATAGCTCAGGCGGGCCGCATCGTCCTTGAAGGCGTAGACGATGCCCGGCGCCGCCGAGACGCAGCGGACGCCGGTTGCTTCCTCTACGTAGTCGCGCAGCTCGCCGGCGGCGTAGAGGTGCTGGAATGTGCGGCGCTGAGTGAGGATGCCGTCGCCGTACTCGGTGCCTTTGATCTGGTTGCGCTCCCACCTCAACCGTGCGGATACCACGAGCACGGATTTGGTGAGTTCCCAGGCGTGGAGGAGCGTGTCTCGTCGTTCGACGGGATTCTCGATGACGTTCAGGACATAAGTGAGGAGGACCACCTCGGCAGCCTCACGCCGCCCATCGGGGAAATGCACCGGGTCCCAGCCCACGGCATCAAGACCGAGGTTCTGCAGTGCCCGTACATCCCCACCGCGTCCGCACCCGTAGTCCAGTACGCCTGTGTCTGGTTTCAACTGGAGGTCGCCAACTGCACGACGGGCCGGTAGCGAGAGGCCGACACGGCCGATGGCGGTCCGATGCCTCTGGCTGCCCCAAAGTTGCTGCGTCATCGGCGTCCCCTGATTCCACGGACGGGCCAGCATGCGACAGCACCAAACCTTACGTGAGACCCGCTCCGGAGGACCCGGCTCACGGTGAGCTGCACCACCCAGCTGCCCACGGACCACACATCGTCAAAGATCCGCTTGGTGGTAGCAGGGATTGCTCGCTGCTCGAATCACCCTCAAGGGTGAGCGCATCAGGAACATGCCAGACCCACCCAGGCTAGACAGGCAGGGCGACACAAAGCGCACGATCCCCGGTTAGCGAAACCTGGGATCGTCCGGACTATTGGTGCACCGCCATTCCCTGTCCGCCGCGTCGAAGGGCACCACCAAGACGACAACCCACAACTCCAGATGCGTATGCGTGTGGCATGCCTCCGGCAGAAGAGGTCTCTACGCCGCGGCGTAGCTGAGGCGGAACAGGTCCTGCGCGCTCCAGGTTCCGCTCCGTACGCAACTGCAGCTCCAGGTCACCCCGTGCCGTGGTGACCGACCTCCGTCACGTCCCGAGTGAAGCCGGGTACGAGGTCGACCGACTTCGGGCCGGCCTTGAGGTAGACGAGGAGCTTGGTCTGCTGCGGCGGGCAGACGCAGGAGCCTCGGCTTGTTCTGAACAACGGCTCCGGTACGTCTGCCCGGAGGAGAGAATCGATGGCCGGGGCAGGAGCGACAACGGGTGGGGGAAGGGTCATGGCACGGTGGACGGCCAACGAGAAGGAAGCCGCCGAGTGGGCGGAGCGGCTGTTCAAGAAGACGTGCGCGCCCGGGCCGAACGTGCCCGAGCCAACGACGCCGGAAGCGGTCCATGCAGCCATCAAGCGCTTGGCTGAGCTGCCCACCGAAACAGGTGTGATGCAGGACTTGGCGATCGGGGCCCGACGCGCGGCGAAAGGGGTATCCACGGATCGTCTCCAGGGGCTGTCGGAGGTCGTGCAGAATGCGGAGGACCTCGGAGCGACCGAGGTACGGATCCAGGTACGTGAGGCGACCCTGCTGGTGGCCCACAATGGCAAACCGGTCGTGTTGACAGACGTCATTCCGCTGTCGATGCCGTGGCTGACGAGCAAAGCCGAGGACGCGGAGGCCATCGGGCGTTTCGGCATCGGTCTCATGACTCTTTTCCACCTCTCGTCGACAATCGAGGTGCACAGCGGCCACTACCGTCTACGGATCAGCGAATCTGGTCTGAGCCTGGCCCCAGCGTGTCTTCTTCCCCCTGAGCTGGGCGGCGACGAATGGACGGTCTTCCGTGTCCCGCTCACCGAGGAGCCGCTCACCGCATCCGACGTGGACGAATGGCTGGCCTCCTGGGGAAACGAGGCACTGCTCTTCCTTCGTCATGTCGCCGCGGTGATCCACCTCGACACCCACGGCCGGACTGTGCGGCGTCTTGCGCTGCGACGAGAGGCCGCCAAGCAGTTCACCGCCGAAGTCGCGGGGCAATGCGTATCGGTCGAGGTGGAGGATGTACGCGATCCCGTCGGCGTGCGCTGGCGGGTCTGCCATGCTGTCGTGGTGTCACCGCCGGGCCTCGAGCCTGCGGCGAAGGCTTTCGGAGACACCACTCCCCTGGCCGTGGCCCTTCCGTTGGAACCTGTGGCCACCGCCGCGCCCGTCAGCGAAGCCCGATCTGGGCACGTCCACGTCCGGCTCCCCGTGACCCCTCTCGCTCTACCCGTCCGTGTACACGCCGCGTTCGATCCCACCCCGAGCCGGCAAGGGCTCCAAGCCACCGCCTGGAACAAGGCGCTCGTACCACGCTTGGCAGATCTGTGGGCGGCAGCGGTAACCGAACAGTTCCGGCTCGTCCCAGCGTCGTCCTGGCAGATGGTCCCTCTCCCACAGAAGACAAGCCGGCAAGAGCAAGCCGAGGTCGTCGACGCGCTGGAAGCGGCACTGCTGGAGCGGGCCCGTCTGCAGGTCTCTGCGCGTCTACGGGTCGACGTTTCCTGTCAGGAACCCCAGGCGCTTGAGGACCTAGCCCTTGAAGCCGCTGAACTCACCAGTGTTCTGACCGAAGCTGAGATCGAGCGGCTCACCGAGCACCCGGCTCTCCCTTACGCCGCGCGGGACTCGGCAGGCCGCTACCGCCAAGTCCTCAAGGACTGGGCGGACCACGGTGCAGTCAAGCCGGTGTCCGTCGACGTGTGGGACGCCCTGGAGCTCCTGGGGGATGAGGGCCGCTCCCTGGAAAGCACCATCGAGCTGGCCGCCGTGGGGGTGGCATCCGGGTGGGCAGACCACCGGCTGTCCTCCTTCGCCTGGCTGGCGGACGAGAGTGGCGCCCGGCACCGGCCCCCGGAATCCAGTGAACTGCGGATCTTCGCCGACCGCCCCGGCAACCTCGCGGAGAGCCTCGGCTTCGCCCACGTCCTGCATCCGGCCTTCCTTGCCGACTCCCCTTCCCCCACCCGCGTACGAGAGTGGTTAGCCAAACGCGATGCTCTGCTGACGGACGGGGACGAGCTCACCGCCCTGCGGCGTCTGGCGAGTTACGGCAAGGCCCGTAAGGACGCACCAGCCTTGCAGCTCACCGACGAGCAACTGCGCAACCTCCAGGACGCCTTCGCCCGGCTCGACGCTCCCGACCGCTCCCGGCTCGGCGGCGACGTGGGCATGGCCGTCGCACTCCAAGCCCTCAGATATGACTCCGACGGCGGCCGACGCAACGTGTGGGAGTCTCCGGCGAAGTCGTACCTGCCAGCAGGCATCGACCGCGTCGACCGCACTGAGAGCTTCGCCTACGCCGCGGGGAACACCCCGAGCCTCACATGGCTGCGCCGGCGCTACAGCGACGTTCTGCGCGGGACCGGCGCCGGTTTGAGCCCCCTCAGCTTTCTCCGGCTGCTGGGAGCCGATTCGGCACCCCGAATCCAGCTGCACCGCCACCGTGAGAAGCGGCTCAATCGCCGGGAAGTGCCCGTTCACGCGCCGGGTTCACCGAAGAGCCGCATCGCGAAGATGAATGCGCTCGGCGCTGAGTACACCCTGAACGATCGGGAAACGCCCGATCTGGACGCCGTTGCACACGCGATCGCCGACGAGGCGGACGGAACGGTGCGACGTCAGCGGGCCATCGCCCTCATCCATGTGCTCGGCAGGACCTGGGCCAAGCGGTACGCGGAACATGAGTCGGTCACGGCCGCCTACGCCTACCGCTCCTGGTATTCCGTGGATACTGTTCCCGGGTTCTGGCTCTGGCGCCTGAAGGAGATCCCGTGGCTCGACAGTGAGAGCGGGAACCCTATGGCGCCATCGGTCCTGCGCCGACGGACCGAGGCGACTGCCGTGGTGTATGGCGCGGAGGCGGACGGGCTCCTGCACCCGGAGATCCAGTCCGCTGTCGGCCGTCGCGTAGACGTGCTGAAGGCCCTCGGCGTCGGCGGTGAACCCACCACCGCCGACATCGTGGGTCGGCTGCGCCGACTGCGAGACACGGAACGGGAAGGCGGAGGTCGCGACGCATCCGGTGCCCTGCTGCTCTACCGCGCCTTGGCCGCCAAGACGGTTCCCTCGCGTGCCCCTGCAGGCAACCTGTCCCGCGACGACCTCCGACGTGCCTTCACTCAAGGGGACGGACTCGTCCTCACCGACGCGGGATGGAAGACTCCGAACGCGTGCCTGCGCGGCACACCGCTGTTCGGCCGACTCCGTCCCTTCGCTCCCCACTTCACCGGCGGGGAGGCACTGTGGCAAATGCTAGGCGTGCCGGAGCCCGGCGCAGACGATGCCATCGCCGTCATCCGGGAACTGGTGCCGTCCAGTCCCGAGGCTAAGCGGAAGGAACCGGACGCGGAGACGCAGACGGTCCTGCTTCAGAGCCTGCAGTTCCTCGAGAGCCTGGCATCCAGCAATCCGGAAGCGCTGAAGGGCAGGCCGCTTCGGCGGCTGCCGCTATGGACGAGCCGCGGCTGGACGAGCCGTCGTCCTGTGTACGCCGTGGAGGACGAGGCGGTCGCCGCCTTGCTGGGCGCCGCCCTTGCCGAAAGCGGGAGCGACGCCGCAGTGTGGCGCCCCGGGGCGGAGATGGAGCACTTCCGCGGGCTCATCGACCGGCTCGGCGTCACCGTCGTCGGCCCCGACGACACCGCCCCGCACGTTACTGGGCGCCCCCTCCCTGACTCACACGCCACGGCCCGCCTCGCGGCAGCCGTGGCCCACCTCCGCGAGGACCTCCAACGCAACGATCCCGGCACGGCGCGCGAACTCACCTGCACCTGGGAAGAGCTGGCCAGTCTCCTCGTCTGTGTCGAACCCGGCCTGACGTGCACGGTCACGCTGCCCGGACCGGCCCCTCTGATCCACTTCCCCATCGAAACAGCAATCGACAGGGGACAGGGCGTCATGTATGTCCGATCTACCTCGGCGCTCGCACGCTTCTCCCACGCCGGCCGGACTCTCGCAGGCCGCTTCCGGGCCCGACGACGGGAAGTGGCCTACGCATGGGTGGCAGCCTGGGAACGCGCCGAGGCCGGCCTGTCCGCGATCGACATCACCCGGGCGGAGGACCGCATCAGCGCCCTCAACGAAGCAGCCGACGCGGAAGAGCAACAACGGCTGGCCGCCTTCCACGGTGAGATCCACGAACGCCACAAAAAAGCGCGGGCCAGAACGCCCGGCGACGCCAGGCCCGGAAAACGCCCCGCAGACGCCCAAGTCTCCCGGCCTGTGCACGCCCGGGGGCAGTTCAAAGAACGGCACCTCGTCGACCCCACCGAGCTACGCCCGGTGTTCACGGACTCCTCTATCGTCCCTCAGAACGACCGGTCGCGATCCGATGCCTCAGGCTCTAGAACCTCCAGCAGCTCAGGCCGTCCCTCGCTCTCCCGCCCAAGCTCAAGTTCAGCAGTTCCTCAGCAGCGGAGCGGAGTGAAAATGTTCACCCCGCAAGAGCAGGAAGGCGCCGCCCTGGCCCTGGTACGGGCGGCTCTGGCACGGGACTCCGAGGAATTGCGGGACCTGCGGGCCCAGCGCGGCGTCGGGGCGGACTCGGTGGACGAGTTGAATCGCTTCTACGAAGTGAAGTCATTCCTGGGGGCGGAGGAGGATTCCGTCTCCTTGACCCCGCACGAATTCGAACGGGCCGCCACCGAGAGCAACTTCTTTCTCGTCGTAGTGTCCGGGCTGCAGCGCGGGGCAGGCATACCGACAACAGTGCGGATCATTCTGGACCCGCTGCGGAAGCTGTCGGTCCGCACCAGCGAATCCGTCACGCTCACCGGTGTCCGGGGATGCGGGAGCCTTCAGATTCCTTTCGAACAGGCGGAATGACGGCAACGCCGGCCCAGAGAGAGGCGAGGCCGGCGCCTGGCATGCGGCCGAGGGATCGCAACATCGGCTTGTCTGCCTACGTCGACGGCAACCACGTGGTGGCCGACGCCCCCTACGACGGCAGAGGTTGAGGCAAACCCGTTCTGGTGGTCTCCCCACCCTTCGTGTGACTTTATTCGGTCAATTCGCGTGATCTTCTTCGGCGTGTCGAGTTGGCCCGGGAGTGTCCTGGAGAGCTTGCGTGAGACGACACATTCGAGATTCCGAGATTATCTGTGACTGGGGCGCGGGATTGTCTTCAGGGGAGTTCTTGCGGCCGTTGAGACCGCGACAATGTGCCGCGTGGAATTTCTACTATCTGCTCACCATCAGAGTAGGGCCGGGCCCCCGTATTCACCGGAGCGACCGTGAATCAGCTCTCGCGTCTTCTAGCCGACACGTCGGACGGCATCCTTGACGACACGGCCGAGGCTGAGCCTCCATCGACGGCAACCGTCAGCGTCGCCCCGGAAAGGCCCTGCCCCGCCGGAGGTCCGCGAGTGTTCGTGGAATACGTCGTTGTTGACGGCGAGGACGCTCAGGCGCTGACTCAACGTCAAGATGCCGCGATCCGCGAGGTGCTGAAGTGGTTCTACGCCTGCCACAGTGCCCCAGCGGAAGGCGGACAGACCGAAACGGCCAGCCCTACGCCTTCCCGCGCGGAGAGGGACACCACATGACAGTCACCCCACCTGCCCCCCGGTCGTCCTGGGCACCTCCGGTACCCGGCCGCCCCTGGGCCACCGACGTCCCGGACGCTGCGGCGCCTCCAGTGACTGTCCCGGTTGCCTGGCTCGGTCGAACCTCCACGGAGGACGCCCAGGACCCCACGTTGTCGCTGCCCCGACAGCTGCGCAACGCCAGAGCCGCTCTGCCAGCCGGCTGGCTGATCGTCGCCCACTTCTACGACGTCGAGTCCGGCCGCAAGGAACTGCACGAGCGAGGCAACTCCCTGGCCCACCAGGACTTCAAGATCCCCATCCCGCGCGACGGCAGCCTCACCGATCTCCTCGAGGAGGCCCAACGCCCTGACCGTCGCTTCGCTGCCGTCATCTGCGAGTCGATCGAGCGCGTCGCACGTCGCACATACTTCGGCACAAAGATCGAGTACGAGCTGGAGCAGGCCGGAGTCGCCCTGTGCGCCGCTGATGAGCCGATCGTCACCGGCTCAAAGGCGAAACGGGCTACGCCCACGCTCACCCGCCGCGTGAAGCAGGCCGTCTCAGAGTGGTACGTGCTGCAGATGCTGGAGCTGTCCTGGGACGGATTCATCGAACACATCTCCCAGGGCTGGAACGTCGGCAAGCCTCCCTACGGATACCTGGCAGAGAAGGTGCCCCACCCCGTCCCGGCTCGCCGATCCGAGGGCCGTACCAAACACCGGCTCGTCCCCGACCCACCCCGAGCTTCAACAGTCACGCACATCTTCCAGCTTCGTGGGCTGGACAAGCTCGGCTACGATGCGATCGCCGACCGTCTAAACCTGGACCTCGTCACCTACCCGCCTCCGGAGCCGACCCGCCCCAATGCAGCCCTGGGCCGCTGGAGCGGATCCGCTGTACGAGAGATTCTGCGCAACCCCAAATACACGGGCTATCAGGTTTGGAACCGTCGGGCGACGAAGAAGGGCGGCCGTAACAACGACCCCAGGGACTGGGTTTGGTCGTTGCGACCCACTCACGAACCTCTTGTCACCAAGGAGCTGTTCGACACGGTCTCCATGGTGGGCCGCAGCCGCCAGGGATCACGCACCACGAGCGGAGCCAGCGCTCACCGGGCCACCAAACGCTCCTACGTCCTGCGGTCGTACGTAACCTGCGACATCTGTGACCGCCGTATGTTCGGCAAGACCCGCCATGAGATCTCGTACTACGCGTGCCAGCCAGACCCGAATGAACATCGTGACACGCCGTGGTTTCTCGACCACCCCAAGAGTATCTGGATCCGCGAAGAGATCTTGATCGCGTCGATTTCAGGCTTCTTCTCTAAGACCATTTTCGGCCCTGAGCTACGCCACCGCAGAGTCGCGCTTGATGCCACTCGGTCCCCCAACAACATTGGGAACCGCGTCGCCGTGGAGCGAGCGGTACCGGAGTGTGCCATCACAGACACCAACCAGCGCCAGGCCCGTCTCACTCGCTCACTAGCCGACGGCTCCGGCCACAGTGACGCGGAAGGGGATCTCAATCCGGACGAGGAGAAGCAGTTCCGTCACGCGATCCGCCGGGAGCACGCCGCGCTCTGCCGACAGCGCACACAGCTCACCGATGAGTTGGCTCATCCGCGCGTGCAGAAGTTAGTGGCACGTGCCGCAGAAGAGACTCTGCCGGATCCGCTGTCGCCCCTCGACGTCGACCTTGCGCTGGTTCCAGAGGATGTCCAACGGCGGCTCTACGACACATTCGGGTTAGAGGTCCGCTACAGTCGGCCGCGCAATGAACTGACCCTTCGGGTGATAGTGCCAGGGCTTTTTGGTTGACGAGCGGACCGACCAGTCGCAGAGCTTTCGTACCTCAAGCCTGCTGCCGGGTGGTCCAGTACGGAACCGCGTCCATGGCCTCCATGAACCGGTGGCGGGAACGAGCTCCAGAGCCTGCCACACGACCACGTCGGTACCCGTGGGCTGAGAGAGCGATACCGGCCTCGTGCCCGGTCGCCTCCAGCTTCTTCACCACCTGCGCTCCGATTTGGTACTGCCGAGCGCTGCAACCGCCGTGGGGGATGGTCAGCCTGAGCCACACAGTATGGGCATGGCGCCCGCGATGCGTTGTGGACTCCATCGACTACCCACCGCTGTTCCGGTTCCTCGTCACGCGGTGTCGAAGTCCTCGATCCTGTCGGGGCCGAGGATCGGCCTCCACCTCCGAAGTAGAAGTACTGGCGTCATCACTAGACGACAGAGCAAGCAGCTGGGCGAGTCGCTCCTCGCAGACGTGGTGTGCGTCCTGGAGGTCCTGAGGGAGCTTGCCGTGGTGCTTCCTCTTGAGTTCCTTCGCACGGGCAAGGCCGTCACGAACAGCGTCGCGGGCAGCGGGCCCCCGTCGCCGCATGAGGTCGTCGAGCAGCCGACGAAGGTCCACCTGGACGTTGTCGTTCTCGCGCTCGTGCACCCACTCGCTCATGTCGCGCAGGTGGGGGCGATACTCGGCCTGCTGCTCGGCAGACAGCTTCGTACCGTACAGTTTGCCCGCCGCCTGCCAGACGCGTTTGGCCTCGGTGAGGTCGCCGGCTTGCCGGGCGTGGTCGAAGCGCCATCGCAGCCCTGCAAGTGTTCCAACAACCGCCGCCGTAGAAGCATCGAGAGGGCGCCCAGCGGGAGCGGGGGCCGCTGCGGCGGAGGGTTCGGGGCGGGGAGAGACTTGGGACATCGCGGCGGAGGCCGTGGCTTCGGCGGGTTCCGTTTCCGTGCTCCTCGACCGGCCGGCGCTGCTCGCGTACGCGTCGCGGATGCGGCCCGCCTCCAGCCGCCTGGCCTGATGGGCCTCGCTCTGGAGGCCCGGGACTGGGCGCCCATGACGCTGGAGGATCGCAGGGAAGTACGGCAGCGGCTTGCCGTCGTCTGTCACGACAAGTGCCGCGTACATGAGGTCGTGGTCCCTGAGGGGCTCGTCCACACGGAACAGGATGTTGGCGCGCCGCTCGTCCGAGAGCGCCGCGAAGTCGAAACCAGTGTTCGCCGAGAGCTCCCGCCACGTGATGTCGTCAGCTCCATTCCTCGCTCGCGCCTTGAGGTGCTCGCGTACGGCGAGCATGAGCTGGAGCGTCGGCAGACCTGCCGGCGAGATCAGTCCGGCTGCGGCCTGTGACCGGCTGCTTGGCTGCTGTGGCTGGAGCCGGGGGGCTGCCTGGGAGACGGGCGAGGCGGTGACGGGGCCGTCGCCGAAGAGTTCGTAGGCGCGCCGCCGTTCCATCTCGTTGATACGGCGAACCTGGTTCTCTGGAAGGCTGGATGCCCAGCCGAGCCCGGCAAGTAGAGCGGCAAAGAAGGACGGGACCTCACCGTTCTCCGTCCTGAGGAGGGAGGACAGTACCGGCTTGTCCTGGGCGCGAGGGAAATCGAGCGCTGTGAGGAGCTTGAGCCGGTGCTCCGAGGTGAACTGCTGGGGCTTCGCCTTCGCAGAACCGACGAGCTCGGCCCATGTAATCCGGCCGTGTATGCGGGCGGTCTGCTCCAGGGTCTTCCGGAAGGAAGCCACGATGTCTCGGTCGTCGAACCCTGGACGCGAAAGCGCGTGCGGCTCGAGCGGGCGGATGGTGCCTGCAGGCACCGGCTGGGCTGGCTTGAGGCCGTTCCAGGCTGCCGCCTCCCGGGCGTCGAGGCGTCGCGTTTGAGCTGCGGTGAGAAGCCACTCAGGCGTGTCCGTCGTGGTACCCGCGGCCGGCGCCAGGGTCACCCGCTCCCGCAGGAGGTACACCCTCGAAGGGTTGGGTGGCGTCGAAGCGCGAGGAAGCACGATGCGGGCCCGGGTGACAGCCGAGCCCAGAGGCTGGATGTCCGCGTCGTAGACGGCCCCCGGTGTGCCCGTGGGCGAGTGCACGTCGGTCCTCAGCACGGCCCCGGTGAACGCCACGGTGTCATCGGCCAGCTGGAAGAACAGCGGGGGCGTGGTGGATGCGGTCGCTTCGGCCGACCCACGCGGCACGATGCCCTGGCCGGTAGGCACCAGGCTCGGGGTGACGATCCCCTGCGAGGTCAGGGAGCACTCCTCCAGCGTGCTCCATTCGACGGTGTTGCCGGGCAGCTGGGTGCCGATCCACACCTCACGCGTGACACCGACCGTCCGGCACTCGACACGGATCGCATACCCGTGGGATTCCACCCGGTCGTAGGCCAGCATGCTGTCCGGGCCGAAGAGCCACTCGACGCGGTCGGCGCGCCTGGCGAGGTCCTCCGCCTCCTGTCGCCACGGGTGCAGCCCCAGCCGGGCCATCTGTACGCGTATGAGGTGCCGCCCGCCGGACAGTCGGAAGTCCACAGTCCCGCCCGGCCTGTCCCCGACGGTCCGGTACGAAGCCTTGGCCTCCCGGCGGTTCTGCTGGGCGAGCCATCGGGTCAGGGCTTGGCCGATGTAGAGGTGGTCGGCGCTGGACTCGCCGTTCGCGGTGCGACGGCAGTGGACGGGCGGGCGGTGCGCGAAGTGGCACTTCTTCTCGGTGTAGCGCTTGGCGCTGAGCTTCTTGCCGCAGCCCCCGAGGAGGGTGCCGCAGTAGAAGTCGTCGCGTGAGCGGCCTCGCATGAAGAGGTCGAACTCGTCGTGGTCGTACGGGAGGAAGACGGGCGTGTCGGATCCGGCCCGCCCGATGACGGCAGTCTGGACCTTGCGGGTGTCTTCCTCGTCGGCGAATGCTGTCACGACACGCTCCGGGGCGATGGGTCAGTACTGCGGGTTGATCGTGGTGCGCGCTTGGACCAAGGCTCGGCGAGTTCGGTCGCCGAGTGGCGGGCTCGCGGAGCGTGCTCAGGAGTACGGCTGCACGTCCTGTGCTCCTATTGGCCCGTTGGTGACTTCCCTGGGGAACCTCCCCCGATCAAGCGGCACGGAGACGTAGGCATCCATGCCCGCTGTGGCCAGGGGATGGAGGGGAGCCGTCTCAAGATCGCCGTGCAGGCGCAGCAGCACATGGTCGTCACCGACGAGGCAGTCGGTGAACGGAAGGGCGTGGGACAGCAGGCGGGCGAAAGCGTCGCATGCCGCCCGGACGTCCACCTTGTCAAGGCCGAGCCAGACGTGCAGCGTGCCGTCCTGAACCGTCAGCTCGACGTCGATGCGGGTGTCGGCCGCCTCGGCGGCTTCGCCGCACCACGTCAGGGCTTCGTCCAGCGCGCCGAGGTGAACGGGAAGCGGGCGGAAGACCTCCTGACGCATGTCATCGCGGACCGTGACGCCGGTGGCCGGGGCCTGGTCGCGCCACCAGTCCTGCACGACGTCGCGGACCGAGTCTGCCTGCGGCCCGCCGCTCAGCGCTCGCCGTACGGCGTCCGCCGCGTTTCGCCGGACCACGCTCGCGGCGTCGGATCCGGGGTCTGCGGCCATGCGGCGCAGGAGCGAGCCGGGCCCGATGCGCGTGTCGTCCAGGACCTTCCGGTAAAGCTCGCGCAGCGCGTCCGGTACGGCCGGGCCGTCCGGCCCAAGCAGGAGGCGGATGCGTTCTGCCCAGGCAAGAAACGCCTCGGTATCGCCGGTGGTGAGGAGGTCGGTGCCGAGGTCGCCGCGGGCGAGCATCCGGGCGCGCTGCCGTTCCGTCGGCCGGCCCAGGCCATCGAGCTGGGCCCGCAGGAGGAAAACGAGCAGGTCCCGTTCGGGGGTGGAAAGATCGTCGACGGCACCGTTGACGGGGGTGGCGAGTATGTCGAGGACGGCCTCGGCGGTGGCCTTCTTCGCCTCCGGCTTTCCGGGGGTTCCAGGCAGACGCTCGGTCCACTGGTGGACCCGGCCCTGAGCGTCCTGGAGCCTGATCGTGGCGGTGAAGCTCTTCAGGTGGTCTGGCCCCGTGACGTCGTACGTGTACTCGTGGTCGATGCCGTATGTGGTGGCCATGGTGGCAAGGATGGTCACCGGGTCGTGCTGGTGTTCCAGGCCGGTGAGCCAGTCGTCGAGGATGGCGGGCCGGCGCCTGAGCAGCCGAGGCCCGTGGATGCGCCAGGCCGCGGCGACGACCGCCTGGGTGGCGTCCGACACCGCTGTGCGGCTCTGTCCGCTCTCACCGCGGCTCGTCAGCATCCCTTCCGCGAGCTGGAGGGTCGCACCGAGCCTGGCGGTGTCGTCGTCAGAGACGGTAAGGATGCGTGCCTCGTCCTCGTCGGGGGTGAGGCTGTGTGCGAGGGCCTGGCGGACGCGGATGTGGGCGGCGAGGTGGTTCACCACGTGCGAGCCGTGGTGGGCGAGGAGGTGGTTGTCGCGCTGGCGTGCGGCGGTAACCGCCGCCTGGTTCTCGTGGATCCAGGAGGCATGGGTGAGGGCCTGGGCGAGGAGCGCGTCCGCGCGATGGCCGAGTTCGAACATGGCCGCCAGGTCGCTCACGGCGTCTCTGTGCCGGTTGCCCGGCTGCGCGTACGGCAGCGGCGACGCGGCTGGCGGGGTCGCGGGCGCTGCCTTCCGCTCGGCGCCCGCCGAGGCGGGCACATGCGGGTATGCGTCGAGCAGTGCTCGTGCCGCCGCTGCCCGCGCCGCCTTCTTGGACTGGCCGGTGCCCTGCGCCGTGCGGCCGGTTCCGGTGCGGACGGTGGCGCGGAAGACCTTGCGGTGGTCTGGGCCTTCCTCGTCGTAGTCGTAGGTCAGTCCTTCCTTGCGGAAGGCCGTTTCCGCCAGGGTGACGGGATCGGCTCCGGTCTCCATGGACGGGCGGTCGAGGTCGGGCCACACGGAGGCGACCAGTCTGCGGGCGATCTCGTGCTCGCCACAGAGGCTGAGCACGCCGAGGATCTGCCGGGCCACTCCTTCGAAGACGGATCTGGCGGGTTGCTGCGCCTCCCCCGCGCCCATGCGCACCAGGCCCTGCTTGGTGGCCCAGGCGCCGAGCGCGAGGTCGGCGGCGGCGCGTCGCCGGGCGTGTTCGCTCGACTGTTCGCCCGCCTTCCGAGGGGTCGCCCGTCGCACGTAAGCGTCGAGCAGGATCACGTCGAGCGCGGTGGCGCCGAGCCGGTCGAGCAGGCCGAGCACGTGCGGTGTGACCTGGTCGGCGTGGTGGCTCTCGTAGAGGTGACTGCGGTGTTCGGCGGCCATGCCGAGCCAGGCGGTGACCTCGGCGTCGGCGTCCCATCCGCGCACGGCCTTCCCCACGGCCTCGCAGACCTGTTGCCCGTAAGTGCCCACCAGCGACACGGGCGGCTCGCACAGCGCCGGGTAGGTGACGTCGTGGACGTCGAGTCGCCGTTCGGCGCGGGAGTAAGGCCGGACCGGATTGGGCGACGGACGCTGCCCGGCCGCGGGCGGGGCTGACCGCGCGGGCCGGGCCGGGCGGGCGACTTCGGGCGGTGTGGTCCGGCCCCGGCGGGTGGACGTCGGGCGCTGGTGGGCAGGACGCGAGACGGTGCGCCGAGGGGCCTCCTGCACCTTTCGCCCGCCGGTCGGCGGTGTGCCGGACCTGCCGTCCAGGAGGTCCTTGAGTTCGTTGGTGAGCCAGCAGGGCAGTCCCGTTGGGGGGTGGCCCCCGTCGAAGAAGTCGCCGGCCAGGTCCATGCAGTACGCGTACCGCTCCCACTCATGGTGGCGCGCGTGCTCCTGACCGAGCGTGCGCAGCGCCGACCGCATCCGCGCGTACGGCACCGTCTGGTCGGCCAGTTGGTACGACGTCCGGTTTCGCGCGGCGTCGATGGCGAGCGCGATGCGGTGCACGGGTGTCGGCGGCGCGGTCTCGCGCAGCGACACGATGCCGACCCAGCGGTTCATGGCCCTCCCCGTGCCGGGTGACGCGGCCCTGCCCGGCCACAGCACGCGCTCTCCCGGGTGGCGTCGGTGCGCTGTCCCGGTGCTTGCGTACGGGCGGCGGCCTGCCCCCGGTCCTGCTGTCCTTCCTCCCGCCGCGTCTCCCGGGGCTCCCGGTGATCACGGCGGCACTGGCTGGCCAGCGTATGCCGCCGGGCGCGGGTTCGGGGAGGGTTCACTCGACACGGATCGTTCCGTGTGACTCGCAGGCTGAGGTGGCGGGCCGCGCGGTCCGCCAAGGGCAGGAGAGCGGCCCGTAGGCGCGCGGGAGAACCGAAGGAGAGCTCCGGCTGTGGTGACTACGGCTGATCGGCATCGCGTGGCGCCTGCACAAGCTGCATAGAGCCGAAAGAGTGGCCGCGGACCGTGGAAGTCCCGTGGGACTTTTCTGGGACTTCCGGCTGCATCAACGGGCACGGGCGTGAAACACCCGAAAGGCCATTTTCCCAAGTCAGCTCCCCGTGATGGGCAATCGCTGCAGGTCACAGCGCTGGCTGGTCTCTTCCGCTACATCTGACCGGGACCACAGAAACCGGCTCCAGCCTCGCCTTCCATAGCGGGCGGATGCATCAACGACCTTGTCAGCGGTCTCCAACGAGCGGGCGGCGCCGGGACGCTCAGGTTCACCAGCGAGAAGTAATGGAGCCGGACTCCGGGCAGGGTCGCGTTGCTCGAAGAAGTAACTCCGCGGGCTGGCACAGGTACCCGCGGTCTGACTACATGCCATCACTCGATCAATACGCCCGGCGAGGACCGAGAATCCAGCGCCGCGACGGCAGTGCGGACCGACCGACGGCAGTCCCCGCGCAGCATCTCGCGCACGGCGGCATGGCTCTCCCGGTGGGAGAGGTTATCAGCAAGTGCCCAGCGAACGCGCGGACTTGGATCGGCGGCCAGGCGAGCGCCAAGGTCTGCTGGCGATGGCCGTTCCGTGGTACACCACAGGCGGGCTGCCAGGGCGCGAACTCGTTCTGCAGAGTGTCCGGCCAACACGGCGGGCAGCAACACATGCTGCTTGGGGGACAGCTTGGCCAGCGCTTCCACCGTGAGGCGTTCGGCTGAGCCTTCCGCCTGGGCGAGAAGTGGAAGCGCGAGTTCAATGATCCGTTGAGCGTCGGCATCGGTGCTGGCTAGGTGGGCTGCCGTGGCCAGGCCGTGACAACGAAGAGTGGTCAGTCCCATGTTCAGCTGGAAGCGGTCATAGGAACTCGTACTGGCCAGATCGTCTTGAGCACTGCCGTCGAGTCGGCCCCGGGCTGCCTCCAGGGCTGCTTCGAATGGGCGTGCACGCTGTTCGGGGCCCAGGTAGGTGGCGAGGACCGCGAGAGCATCAAGAGCGTCTTGACGTTCATGGGCTGTGTGATCGTGGCTACGAACGCGGGCGGTCATGGCATTCGCGAAGGACTGCCACTCGGCCGACTGTAGAAGGTGGCCGATCAGAAGTGCCGCTTGTGCCGGCGTGGCGGTGAGATCTGGATCCGTGCTGCCGCTTCGGCCGAGGGCTCGGTCGAGGAACGCCCGTGCCAACGGCCGACCTGCGTCAGCCGGCGCTTCTGCCAAGATCAAGGCTTGCGCAGCGTCCGCGTTGCCGCTTGCCGCCATCGTGCAGCGCTCGCTGACCACTGACGGCTGGAGACGGAGCGCCGCTTCCCCTTGCGCCAGCACCGTGTTGGCCATGAAGGCATCAATCAGCAGGCCATGACAAATCCGGTCGACGGCCTCTACCTGGAGGAGGCCCGAGTGCCGCTGAGCGATACAAATGAGTGCTTGGGTGTACGCCTCATCGGTGGTGCGGTGGCGGCGTGTGCGGCTGTCCAGCGTTCGGAAGGTGACGTCGAGGAAGCGCTGGGCCTGCGCTGTGCTCGACGCGTCAGCCAACCTAGCGAAGGCGCCGAAGGCGGCCTGGCGCGGATTGCGGGTTCCAAAAGGAACGGGGTGTTCGTCCGCAATCTCCGTCAAAGCCGCGTCGGCCCAGGTGCGAGCGTCGTCGTCCGGGAGTAGGTCGGCGGCGGCTTGCACGGCGATGAACGTGCCGTGTCGTCTCCATCGCGGTTGGTCGGGCAGATCCTCAGGAACCTGGAGGGAGAGCGGTTCCTCGGGAAGGCGACCGCTGAGCGATTCGAGAGCTTTGTCAGCGCCAGCGGAAATGAAATGGCTGACGGCAGCAACAGGCTCCCCGTTGTCAAGATGAACACGACCGAGAATCTCGTGGGCCTCACGCTCCTCAAGCCACGCAGCCGAGACCGTCGCCTGCCGGAGGTACTGGGTGAGGGCCTGCAAGGTCTCAGCTGGATGGGCCTGGTTCGCCACCCGGCCCAAGGCACGCTCACGGGCGGAGAACGGCTGCGGCAGAGCACTGCCAGAGCCAGCAGCCCGTAGGGCAGTCGCGGTGGGATACGCCTCACCGATCTTGTCACCCTGCAGGCCATAGCGGATGCGGACAAGGTTGTGGGCCTCGGTCCACGCCGCAGCATCCTGGTGATTGCTGCACTGGACAGCGCGCTCAATGGCATCGTCGTACCGGTCGAGGGCTTTCTGCGCCTGCCCGTGAGTGGCCAAGAAACGACCATGGCGGGCCAGCAGTAGCGCGGTGATCGGCCGGGGGAAGTCGGCCCGGGCGGATTGGGCAAGGGTGGTCCACGCGGTTCCAGTGAGGTCCAGATCAGCCAGACATGCCCGCAGCCGCGCCTGCAACAGCGCATCGCTCTGAGTCGCAGTAGCGGCGAGGCTGGACAAAGCCTCCTCTCGCGGCCGCAACAGGTCCAGTCGGCCGGTTGCAGTGGCGTGCTCCGCAAACCAGGTAGTGGCCAGCACACAGTGCGGGTCACTGACACGGAGAGCGTCAATCGTGGCGCACACTTCATCAAGAGTGACCTGGTGAAAGTGCTCGTAGGCCGCGAGATCGCCGAGGGCGTTCGCCGCACGGATCAGTTCGTCAGGCGCCTCGATCTGATCAGTGGCCAGCCGCTGACTAACCGACACCGCACGCCACACCTCACCTGAAGGCAAAGCCGCGGCCAACACGGCCACGCCAGCGGCCACGCCGGCAGTGTGCTCCCCAGCTTTGTGGTGAGCCTTGGCCTGCTGCTGACGTACAGCCAACGCGAACGGAACCCAGGCCGAAGACTCAAGCGCATCCGCAACGCGCGCGAAACGGACAGCAGCGGCCGCGGGATCACGTTCCTCCAGGGCCTGAGCCTCCTTAAGGTCCTCGGCCAGCCCGAGATGCGCAATCGGCCCCCGCAGCAAGGCGTCAGGATCGACTTCCGCCAGCTGCTGATTACCGCCGAGCGAGAGGAAGCGCGGCTTGAGTCGAGCGGCCAGGTGCCGACGCAACATCGCTTCGGTGACCTGAGCAGCGGTCGGAGCCCAGTCACCCACAAGGTGCTCAATCCGGCTCATCACTTCTTCCGCCGCCCTCGTGGAGTCCTCAGCAGCTACATCGCGCAGCCGGTCGACCGCCTGGGTGCGATCCCGCTCGTCACCGCCCTCCAGGCGGATGTGCTGAACCCTCAGAGCGGACAGCAGACGCCAGGTCAGCTCTTTGGCGGACACGATGGTGGTGTCAAGGCCACGTGCCGTGGCCGCTGCGGTCACCACCTCGTCGAGCTGGCAGAGGCGGGCTCGTACCTTCTCGTTCGTGGGACCCGAGCGGGCAGCCTCGGCCCGAAACTGATCCGGCCCTCTTCCGGCGGCGATCTGGGCCAGGCTGGCCACCTCATGAGCGTGGACGTTGCGCTCGGCGACCGCGAGCACCAACCGGTAGCGGCCTTGCTGTACCTCTTGCCAATGTTCGGAAATCTCCCACAGGAAGCTGCCGATCAATGCCACTGTCGCCTCGCTCGATGGCACGATCTCAGGATCTCTGCGGACGCCGATACAGACGGAGAAGTCCTCGCCGCCAGGCGACGGCCTGGCGGTGATCAAGATGTCGTCGACTTTGCTGAACTGGCTCGCCTGCAGCTTGATCTCCACCGGTACGAGCACCGGGTCCCCGAGCTCGTCCAGCGAACCGCGCGTCAGCAAGGAAGAGAGAAGGACCGCGGCGTAGCGGTGTTCCAGTACCGTGCCCCCGCCGCCCGTCGAGTACGGCGAGACGCCCATCAATGCGCTCCTGCGTCGTTGACCAAGGCCACAATTCCAACCTATCCCGCGCGTGAGAGCTGAAGGCTGTCCCGACTGCCCATTCAGCTATAACGCGGTGCATCCATCGGGCCGGACCGCAGGAGGGCCGCGCAAGACCCCCCGCCTGCCGGTCGACATCGATCGCCGTCCCGCTCGAGCACCATCCAATCTCGTGACCCTGGAGATTCCACAGGGATCCGGCACAAAGTAGGAGATAGACCATGAGGCGGGGTGGATCCGCCTGGACCGACTGCTGTTCACCGCCACCCGCCCTCCGGCTGACTACGGCTACGTCAACCACGTTGTCGGCCTCCTCGGCGAACGGCTCGACGCCCTCGTCATCACCGGCGAGCAAACCACCCCGGCTGCGTCATCCAAGGCCCGCGTAATCACAGCCTGCGGTGATGAACCCGGACCGCCTCGCCAAGTTCGCAGTTCTACGCGCCATGAGCCTGGCTTCCATCCGGCGGACCAAGATCCGGACTGCTGGGCGCTCCACAGATGTGGCTGAGCAAGACCGCTTGGCACGACAAAATTCCCGCTAACCTGCCACAGCCGCGTAGCCAGCAGACCGCCTGACCACCGACGCAAAACGCCTGACGACCCATCAGGATGAGCGTCAAATGAGCGTCACGAGCGTCATTTCAGCGTCAAGATATCGCCCGTAACGCCCACACCGCACATAATGCGCACACACAAAACCGCAGGTCAGGAGCCCTTCGCGGCGGGTTCTAGGATCGCGACACACTCAACGTGGTGGGTCATCGGAAACAGATCGAACGCCCGAAGCGTCCGTACCCGGTACCCGCCCTCGCGGAAGTACGCCAGGTCGCGGGAGAGGGCGGCGGGGTCGCAGGCGACGTAGGCGATGCGGCGGGCGTCGAGGGAGCAGAGGTGGGCGACCGTGCTGCGGCCGGCGCCGGCGCGGGGCGGGTCCAGGACGATCAGGTCGACCTCGGTGATGCCGGTGCGCGGCAGGACGGACTCGACCTTGCCCTGCTCGATGCGGACGCGCGGGAAGCCGGCGAGGTTGTGGCGCGCGTCCTCCACCGCACGCTTGCCGGACTCGATGCCGAGCACCGCGCCCTTCTCGCCGAGCCGGTCGGCCAGCGCGCCCGCGAACAGGCCCACTCCGCAGTACAGGTCCAGGGCCATCTCGCCCTTGCGCGGGAGCAGGCCCTGCATGACCGCCGTCACCAGGGTGTCCGCCGCCTTCGGGTGGACCTGCCAGAAGCCGCCGCCCGCGACCCGGTGGGTACGGCCGTCCGCGCGTTCGCGGACGAAGGGGCGGCCGTGGACCCGGTGGACGCCGCCGGACTTCTCGTCGACCCTGAGGACCGACACCGGCTTGTCCAGTTCGACCAGCGGCAGCCGGGCGCCCGGGCGCGGAGTGAGGATCACCTGGCGGTCCTGCGAGCCGGTCGCCGCGATGGCCTCGACCGACTCCATGCCGGTCCAGTCCCGCCGCTCGATGCCCAGCTCGCTGACGCCCTCCGCCGCGATCATGCAGTGGTCGATGCGCTCGACCTCGTGCGAGCGGTGGCGGCGCAGGCCCGCGTGGCCCTCGGCGTCGACGGCGTACTGGACGCGGGTACGCCACTGCGGGACCTCGCCGGCCGGCAGCTTGTCGCCCTCGGCCGGCATCACCGTGCCGTCCCAGCCGGCCTCCTCGGGCGTGAGGCCCGCGAGTCGCTTGAGCTGTTCGGCGATCACCTCGCCCTTGAGCCGGCGCTGGGCGCCCGGCTTGGCGTGCTGCCAGTCGCAACCGCCGCAGCGGCCGGGGCCCGCGAAGGGGCAGGGGGCCGCTATGCGGTCCTTGGACGCCTCCAGGATCCGTACGGCGTCCGCGCGCAGGAAGCGGGCCCCCTCCTCGCCCTCGGTCACCTTCGCCACCACGTGCTCGCCCGGCAGCGCGTGCCGGACGAACAGCACCTGGCCCTCCGCCGTGCGGGCGATGCAGTGGCCGCCGTGGGCGACGGGGCCGATCTCGACCTCGTACTCCTCCCCGACCAGCGACTTCTTCTCTTCTGCCTGCATGGCGGGGTGACTCCAGATCGGGAACGGGAAACGGCCGGACAACAGCCCACCAGTCTACGTGGCTGTCGTCCGGCCGCTCACCACAGGCCGGGCCCGGGCCCAGCGGGCTCAGTCCTTGGTCGCCGACGGCTCCTTGGGCCGTACCGCCGCCGGACCGCGGCGCACCGCACCCGGCGCGCTCCACTCCTGCCGCTTGCGGGCGCGCTGCTTGGCCACTTCGGAGGAGGCCAGCTGGTAGGGCACCGAGGTGACCATGACGCCCGGCGTGAACAGCAGGCGGCCCTTCAGACGCAGGGCACTCTGGTTGTGCAGCAGATGCTCGTACCAGTGGCCCACCACGTACTCGGGGATGATCACGGAGACCGCGTCGCGCGGCGACTCCTTGCGCAGGCCCTTGACGTACTCGATCACCGGGCGGGTGATCTCGCGGTACGGCGAGTCCAGGACCTTCAGCGGTACGTCGATGCCGCGCCGCTCCCACTCCTCGCGCAGCGCCTTGGTCTCGGCCGGGTCGACGTTGACCGTCAGCGCCTCCAGGGTGTCCGAGCGCATCAGCCTGGCGTACGCCAGGGCGCGCAGGGTGGGGCGGTGGATCTTGGAGATGAGGACGACCGAGTGCACCCGGGACGGGCGGACCATGTCGTCGTCCGGCTCCTCGGGGGCCGAGAGCTCCTCGGCGACGCCGTCGTAGTGCTTCCGGATCGCCGTCATGGTCGCGTAGAAGAGGCACATGCCGAGCAGCGCCACCCAGGCGCCGTGGGTGAACTTCGTGACCAGGACGACGACCAGCACCAGGCCCGTGAAGAAGGCACCGAAGGCGTTGATGGCGCGCGAGCGCACCATGCGGCGGCGCACCGCCGGGTCCTGCTCGACCGCCAGGTGCCGGTTCCAGTGCCGGACCATGCCGGTCTGGCTGAGCGTGAAGGACACGAACACGCCGACGATGTACAGCTGGATCAGCCGCGTGGAGTCGGCGCCGTAGATGAACGTCAGCAGGGTCGCGGCGCCCGCCAGCAGCACGATGCCGTTGGAGAAGGCGAGGCGGTCGCCGCGGGTGTGCAGCTGGCGCGGGAGGTAGCGGTCCTGGGCGAGGATCGAGCCGAGCAGCGGGAAGCCGTTGTACGCCGTGTTCGCCGCCAGGAACAGGACCAGCGCGGTGGCGGCCGCGAGCAGCACGAACAGGAAGCTGCCCTTGCCGAACACCGCCTCGGCGACCTGCGAGATCACCGGGTTCTGGACATAGCCGGAGCCCAGCGGACGGCCGCCCCGGAGCAGGTCGGTGGCCGGGTTCTCGGCCATGCGGACGTTGGTCGACATGGCCAGGGCGATGATGCCGCAGAACATGGTGACGGCCAGCAGGCCCATCATCGCGAGGGTGGTCGCCGCGTTCTTCGACTTGGGCTTGCGGAAGGCCGGGACGCCGTTGGAGATCGCCTCGACACCGGTCAGCGCGGCACAGCCGGAGGAGAAGGCGCGCAGCAGCAGGAAGACCAGCGCGAAGCCCGCGAGGCCCTGGTGCTCGGCCTTGATGTGGAAGTCCGCGGTCGGCGCGCGCATGGTGTCGCCGAGGACCAGGCCGCGTACGGCGCCCCACACGATCATGATGAACACGCCGCCGACGAACACGTACGTCGGGATCGCGAAGAGCTTGCCGGACTCCTTCACGCCGCGCAGGTTCATCAGCGTCAGCAGCACGATCACGGCGACCGCGCACAGCACCTTGTGCTGGACCACGAAGGGGACCGCGGAGCCGAGGTTCTCGATGCCGGAGGCGATGGAGACGGCGACGGTGAGGACGTAGTCCACGAGCAGGGCACTGGCCACGGTCAGGCCCGCCCGGGAGCCCAGGTTCGTGGTGGCGACCTCGTAGTCACCGCCGCCGCTCGGGTACGCGTGCACGTTCTGCCGGTAGGAGGCGACCACGGTGAACATCAGCACCACGACCGCGACGGCGATCCACGGGCTGAAGTGGTACGCCGACACACCCGCGATGGACAGGACCAGGAGAACCTCCCCCGGCGCGTAGGCGACGGAGGACAGCGGGTCGGAGGCGAAGACGGGGAGTGCGATGCGCTTCGGCAGGAGCGTTTCGCCCAGCCGGTCACTGCGCAGTGCGCGCCCGATCAGGATCCGTTTGGGCACGTCGGTCAGTTTGGACACGAGAGAGGATCGTAGGCCTTCGAACAGGCAGCCGCCCACCCGGTGTGCGCGATCTGCCTCACGATCTGCCTCACGAGTGAAATCAGAGGCGCACGGAACTGCGGATTCCATGGTCCGCGCGCTCCCCGTGCCTAGATGGCAGACCCCGCACGTCATCGCACCTCGGAGGTCCCATGCCCGCGACCGCGGAGCTGATCGGGGCGACCCTCGCCCTGCTCGGCCTCGGAATCCTGACGCTGTGCAGCGTGCGCAGCATCACTCGCAGGACCCCGCCCCCGATGATCGCGGACCCTGATCGCTGACGCGGCTCGCGGACGCCGCTCGCGCACGTGATCGCGGACCGTGGTCACGGGGAACCCGTACAGGGGGGTGCCAACGCCCCGGCGCCCGTGTGTAGCTTTGGGCCTCGGTCTGAGAACCTGTTAAGGCCAGGTCAATAACCTCAGAGGAACTTCTTGACTTCGGAAGGACGGTCGTGCACATCGTCATCATGGGCTGCGGGAGAGTGGGATCCGCTCTCGCCCAGACCCTGGAGCAACAGGGCCATACGGTCGCCGTGATCGACCAGGACCCGACCGCCTTCCGTCGGCTGGGCCCGGGCTTCGGGGGCCGCCGGGTCACCGGTGTCGGCTTCGACCAGGACACCCTGCGCGAGGCGGGCATCGAGGAGGCCGGCGCCTTCGCCGCCGTCTCCAGCGGTGACAACTCCAACATCATCTCCGCGCGCGTGGCCCGCGAGATGTTCGGCGTGGAGAACGTGGCCGCCCGTATCTACGACCCGCGTCGCGCCGAGGTCTACCAGCGCCTCGGCATCCCCACCGTGGCGACGGTCCGCTGGACCGCCGACCAGATGCTGCGCCGGCTGCTGCCCTCCGGCGCCGAGCCGCTGTGGCGCGACCCCACCGGCGGGGTGCAGCTCGCCGAGGTGCACGCCTCCCCGCAGTGGGTCGGGCACAAGATCAGCAAGCTGCAGGAGGAGACGGGCGTCCGCGTGGCGTTCCTGACCCGCCTCGGCGAAGCGATCCTGCCGACCTCGCAGACGGTGCTGCAGGAGGGCGACCTCGTGCATGTGATGATGCGGTCGGACGACGTCGACAAGGTCGAGGCGGCGTTCGCCCAGGGCCCGGAAGAGGAGAGCGGTCACTGATGAGGGTCGCCATTGCCGGAGCCGGCGCCGTCGGCCGCTCGATCGCGGGCGAGCTGCTGGAGAACGGCCACGAGGTCCTGCTCATCGACAAGGCCCCGACCGCCATCTCGGTGGAGCGGGTGCCCCAGGCGGAGTGGCTGCTGGCCGACGCCTGTGAGATCACGTCTCTGGACGAGGCGGCGCTGCAGCGCTGCAACGTCGTGATCGCCGCGACCGGCGACGACAAGGTCAACCTGGTCGTCTCGCTGCTCGCCAAGACGGAGTACGGCGTCCCGCGCGTCGTCGCCCGTGTCAACAACCCGAAGAACGAGTGGCTGTTCAACGAGGCCTGGGGCGTGGACGTGGCCGTCTCCACCCCGCGCCTGATGTCCGCCCTGGTCGAGGAGGCGGTGAGCGTCGGCGACCTGGTGCGCCTGCTCCGCTTCAGCCACGGCGACGCCAACCTGGTGGAGCTGACCCTGCCCGAGGAGTCGGCGCTGGCCGGCACCCAGGTGGGCGACGTCCAGTGGCCCGAGGACACCTCGCTGGTCACCATCATCCGGGGCACCCGCGTCCTGACCCCGTCCAAGGAGGACTCCCTGGAGCCGGGCGACGAACTCCTCTTCGTGGCCGCCCAGGCCCGCGAGGAGCAGCTGGAGGAGCTGCTGTCGGTCCGGCGCGAGGACACCTCCGGCTAGCCGGTACGCCGCCGCACCGAGGGCCCGGGGATCACCCGATCCGCCGGGCCCTCCTGCGCGCGTCCACTCCGGCTCATGCGTGCGGCACCGGAGCCCCGCGCACCTCCCCGTCGCCCGCATGCGAACGGCCCGGGACCTCGACGTGTCCCGGGCCGCTGCGAAGCCACGGCGCCGTGACCGGCTAGGCCTCCCGGCGGTGCCGGCCGCCGGTCGGGTCGCCGCCCTCGGTGGCCAGCGCCGCCTTGCGCTCCTTCTCGGCCTGTTCCTCGGCCTCCATCTCGGCGAAGACGTCGATGGGGGCGGGCGCCTTCGCGAGGAAGATCCAGGTGAGCCAGACCGCCAGCAGGAACGGCGGGATCTTCAGCGTGACCAGGACCCAGCCGAGCTTGGTGGTGTCGGACCACCAGTACAGCGGGAAGAGGATCGCGCACTTGGCGAGCAGGATCAGACCCCAGGCCCAACTCGCCTTCGCATAGGCCTTCTTGCGGCCGGGGTTGCGGGTGCGCCAGGAGAGGTTCTCCTTGAAGACCGGACCGAGGATGAGCCCCATCAGGGGCACCCCGGCCAGGGTCGTGACGATGTACGCCAGCGCCAGGCCCAGCGTGTAGAGCATGCCCGGGAGGTAGAAGTTCTTGGCGTTGCCGGTGAACATCGCGAACGCGACGCCGAAGGCCACGCCGAAGACGCCGCTGAAGGCGTGCTTGACCGTGTCCTTCATGGCGAGCCGGACCACGACCAGCACGAGGGAGACCGCCAGCGCGGCGATCGCCGACAGGTGCAGGTTCTTGTTCACCGTGAAGATCGCGACGAAGAGCAGGCCCGGCACGACCGTCTCGACCATGCCGCGGACGCCGCCGAACGCCTCGAACAGCGCGGCCTCGGTCACCGCCCGGGCATCGTCGGGCTGAGCCTCTCCGGCGTCTTCGGTCGGCTTGTCGAGGGACGTCACCGGCTACTCCCGTCCGAGGGGTCGCAGTTCGTATTTCGGGTTGAAGAGCACCCGGCGGCCTCGGCTCATCGAGATCCGGCCCGATGCGATCAGCTTGCGCCCCGGTTCTATGCCCACGATGGAACGCCTGCCGAGCCACACCACGTCCAGCGCGGCGGAGCCGTCGAAGAGCTCGGCCTCCAGGGCGGGGACCCCGGCGCGCGGTCGCAAGGTGACCGTGCGCAAGGTACCAGTTACGGTGACGATCTGCCGGTCGTGGCAGTCGCCGATCCTGGTACAGCCCGCTGTCTCGGCGTCCTCACGCAGTTCCTCGGACTCCAGGTCCTCCTGCGACGAGGAAAGCCGGTCGAGCATGCGCCGGAACCGGCCGGCCGGCTTTTCGGAACGAGGAACAGCACTCATACCTGAAGCGTACCGGGGCCCACCGACAGCGCCGTAGCCAAGCTCACTTCACTCCCCGGCTCACTTCTCGAAGCGATACCCCATTCCCGGTTCGGTGATGAAGTGCTTCGGGTGGGAGGGGTCCGTCTCCAGCTTGCGGCGCAGCTGGGCCATGTACACGCGCAGGTAGTTGGTCTCGGTGCCGTACGACGGTCCCCACACCTCCTGCAGCAGCTGCTTCTGGCTGACCAGGCGGCCTGTGTTGCGGACCAGCACCTCCAGCAGGTGCCACTCGGTCGGGGTGAGGCGGACGTCCTTGCCGGCGCGGTTGACCTTCTTGGCGGCCAGGTCGACGGTGAAGCCCTCGGTCTCGACCGTGGTCAGGTCGTCCTCGCCGGGCCCGACCGGCTCGGCCCGGCGTACGGCGGCCCGCAGCCGGGCCAGCAGCTCGTCCATGCCGAAGGGCTTGGTGACGTAGTCGTCGGCGCCCGCGTCCAGCGCCTCGACCTTCTCGTCCGAGGAGTGCCGGGCGGACAGGACCAGGATGGGCACCCGGGTCCAGCCGCGCAGGCCCCGGATCACCTCGACGCCGTCCATGTCGGGCAGCCCCAGGTCGAGCACGACCACGTCGGGGTGCCGGGAGGCGGCGAGATCGAGAGCGGTACGGCCGTCGGGCGCCGCGTCGACCTCGTACTTGCGTGCCTTGAGGTTGATCACGAGGGCGCGCACGATCTGCGGCTCGTCGTCGACCACGAGCACCCGGGTCATAGAGTCGTCTGCCTTTCTGGTTCTGCGAGGTCCCGGCCCGCTTCGGGGGACTCGGGACGCGATCCGGCCGCGCGGAGGCTGAGCACCATGGTGAGTCCGCCGCCCGGCGTGTCCTCGGCGTTGAGGGTGCCGCCCATGGCCTCGGCGAAGCCCCGGGCGACGGCGAGGCCGAGCCCGACCCCGGCGCCGCGCGGGGCGTCGCCGTACCGCTGGAAGGGTTCGAAGATGCGGTCCTTGGCCTCGTCCGGCACGCCCGGCCCGCGGTCCACCACCCGCACCTCGACCCGGTCGGCTATGGCGCTCGCGGAGACCAGCACGGGGCGCCCGCGCGGGCTGTACTTGACGGCGTTCTCCACCAGGTTGGCCACCGACCGCTCCAGCAGCCCGGGGTCGACCTCGACCATGGGCAGCGACTCCGGCACGTCCAGCTCGACGCTGTCCTCCGGTACGCCGCCCAGCGCCATGGGTACGACCTCGTCCACGTCGATCTCGCGGATCAGCGGCGTGACCGTACCGGTCTGCAGCCGGGACATGTCGAGGAGGTTGCCGACGAGGTGGTCGAGCCGGTCGGCGCCCTCCTCGATGCCCTGCAGCAGCTCCGCCCGGTCCTCCTCGGACCAGTCCACGTCGTCGGAGCGCAGGCTCGACACCGCCGCCTTGATGCCCGCCAGGGGCGTACGCAGGTCGTGGCTGACGGCGGCGAGCAGCGCGGTGCGGATCCGGTTGCCCTCGGCGAGCGCGCGGGCCTGGTCGGCCTCCTCCTGCAGGCGCCGGCGGTCCAGGGCGACGGCGGCCTGCGCGGCGAAGGCGGCGAGCACCCGGCGGTCCTCGGCGGGCAGCACCCGGCCGGTGAGCGCGAGCGCCATGTGGTCGCCCACCGGCATGTCGACGTCGGCGTCCTCGGGCCGCTGAAGCGGGCGCCCGAATCCGGCGCGCCCGGCGCAGGTCCACGGCTCGACGTCGCTCGCCCGCTCCAGCAGCGCGGCCGACTCCATCGCGAAGGTCTCCCGGACCCGCTCCAGCAGTTCCTCGAGGCTGGTCTCGCCGCGCAGCACGTTCCCGGCGAGGAAGGAGAGTATCTCCGACTCGGCGCGCAGCCGGGCGGCCTGATGGGTGCGCCGGGCGGCGGCGTCCACCACCGAGGCGACCGACATGCCCACCCCGAAGAAGATCGCGATGGCGACGATGTTCTTGGGGTCGGCGATGGTCAGCCGGTGCAGGGGCGGGGTGTAGAAGTAGTTCAGCAGCAGCGAGCCGAAGGCCGCCGAAGCAAGCGCGGGCAGCAGGCCGCCGAGCAGCGCCGCCGCGACGGTGACGGCGAGGAACAGCAGCATGTCGTTGGCGAGGCCGAGACCGGCGGTGTCCAGCAGCACCGCGAGGACCGCGGGGCCCACCAGGCCCACCGCCCAGCCCCAGATGATCCGGGCCCGCCCGAGCCGTCCGCCGCGGGCCACGGGCAGTCCGCGGCCCTTGGCGACCTCCTCGTGGGTGACGATGTGGACGTCGAGGTCGGGCCCGGAGTCCCGGGCCACCGTCGCGCCGACGCCCGGCCCGAAGACGTACTGCCAGGCCTTGCGGCGCGAGGAGCCCAGCACGATCTGGGTGGCGTTCACGCCCCGCGCGAAGTCCAGCAGGGCGGCCGGTATGTCGTCGCCGACCACGTGGTGGAACGTGCCGCCCAGGTCCTCCACGAGCGTGCGCTGGACGGCCAGCTCCTTCGGGGAGGCCGAGGTCAGCCCGTCGCTGCGCGCTATGTACACGGCCAGCACCTCGCCGCCGGCGCCCTTCTCCGCGAGCCGCGCGGCCCGCCGGATCAGGGTGCGCCCCTCGGGGCCGCCGGTCAGCCCGACCACGATCCGCTCCCGCGAGCCCCAGATCCTGGAGACCCGGTGCTCGCTGCGGTAGGCGTTGAGGTACTCGTCGACCCGGTCGGCCACCCACAGCAGCGCCAGTTCCCGCAGGGCGGTGAGGTTCCCGGGGCGGAAGTAGTTGGACAGGGCCGCGTCGACCTTGTCCGGCTGGTAGATGTTGCCGTGCGCCATACGGCGGCGCAGCGCCTCGGGGGACATGTCGACCAGCTCGATCTGGTCGGCCCGCCGCACCACCTCGTCCGGGACGGTCTCCCGCTGCCGCACACCCGTGATCGACTCGACCACGTCGCCGAGTGACTCCAGGTGCTGGATATTGACGGTCGAGACGACGTCGATGCCCGCGGCGAGCAGCTCCTGAACGTCCTGCCAGCGCTTGGCGTTGCGCGAGCCGGGGATGTTGGTGTGGGCGAGCTCGTCCACCAGGGCGACGGCCGGCGCCCGGCGCAGCACGGCGTCGACGTCCATCTCGCCGAAGGTGGCACCCCGGTACTCCAGCCGCTTGCGCGGCACCTGCTCCAGGCCGCGCAGCATCACCTCGGTGCGCGGCCGGTCGTAGTGCTCGACGAAGCCCACGACACAGTCGGTGCCCCGCTCCACGCGGCGGTGCGCCTCGGAGAGCATGGCGTAGGTCTTGCCCACGCCCGGTGCCGCGCCGAGGTAGATCCGAAGCTTGCCGCGTGCCATGGCTCCATTCTCTTCCCGTGACTGCCGCCTACGCAGCGTCGACCTTACGGCCAACAATCACGACAAAAGACCCGGGGAGCCGGACGACGGCCATCTTTGACACAACCCTGATGGCGCCCCGTAAGGGGCGCGGGGAACTGCGCGAGCAACCACAACAGACCCGCACCCGGCAACGGAGAACTCCCCCACGGCGCGACCCCGCACAAACGGGCCGCACCCCTCAAAGGCACGGCCCGTGCAACCCTGCTGAACCCAGCGGAGCGCCTAGCGGACCTCGGTGATCTCCGGCCCCCGCTGCAGCTGCCCCATCCCGCCGGAGAAGCGGGAGGACTCCTCCTGCTGGATCCCCTCCGGGACCATCTGCGCGTCGTTCGGCAGCTTCAGGACGATCGGGTCGCGAGGCGCCATCGGGCCCTCGCCGCGCACCACGACCGTGTCGCGGAAGATCTGCTCCAGCAGCCCGGCGGCCTGCGGCTGCACCGCGCCCTGCCCGGAGATCACACCGCGCAGGAACCACCGCGGGCCGTCCACGCCCACGAACCGCACCACCTGGAAACCACCCGTGCCGTCCGGCAGCTGCACCGGCACCTGGGCGCGCAGTTCCCACCCGAGCGGGCCCTCGACCTCGTCCACGATGCCACCCTGCTGGGTGATGCCGGACGCGATCTCCTCGCGGACCTCGCCCCAGATGCCCTCGCGCTTGGGCGCGGCGAAGGCCTGGAGCTGGATGGCGCTGTCGCGCAGCACGACGGTGGCGGCCACGATCGCGTCACCGGCGACCTCGACCCTGAGCTCCATGCCGTCGACGCCCGGTACGAACAGTCCGCCGAGGTCGACACGGCCCTCGGCCGGGTCCCGCACCTCGCCGCTGTCCCAGGGCCCGTCGGGCCGGGGCCCGGGCTCCAGCCGGACGCGCTCGCGCTCGGCCTCCTCTTCCTCGTCCGCCTCGGTGTCGACGCTGTCGACGACCTGCTCGGCCTCGCCGGCCGCGTCCTCGGCGGCACCCTTCTTCTTGCGACGTCCGAACACGTCACTGTCCTTCCCGGTCGGATACGACCGAAGCGTATCGATTCCCACCCGTCGGACCGCCCTCGGCGGCCTGACCGCTTGTGCCGCTCTCGTCGCCCACCGCGGCATGGCCGCCGGTGGACCCGAAGCCCCCTTCGGCCCGCGTCGAATCGGGAAGCTCCGCGACCTCCTGGAAGCGGACCCTCTCGACCTGCTGGACGACCAGTTGGGCAATCCGGTCGAAGCGCTCGAACCGCACGGACTCGCGCGGGTCGAGATTCACCACGATCACCTTGATCTCCCCACGGTACCCGGCATCAACCGTCCCCGGGGCATTCACGAGGGCGACACCGCAGCGAGCGGCGAGACCGGAGCGTGGGTGCACGAAGGCCGCGTACCCCTCGGGCAGGGCGATCGACACACCCGTGGGGAGCACCGCGCGCTCCCCGGGCGCCAGTTCGCACGGCTCGGTGGTGCGCAGATCGGCTCCGGCGTCCCCCGGATGCTCGTACGCCGGAAGCGGTACGTCGGGGTCGACACGCCGGAGCAGCACGTTCAGGTGGCCGCGGCTCACGGGTTCACCTCGAAGGCGCGGGCGCGCCGGATCTGGTCCGGGTCGCTCATCGCGGCCTGGATCTCCTCCTTGCGGCCGTGGTCGATGAAGTGGTCGACCTTGACCTCGATGAAGAGGGCGTCGGCGCGTACCGCGAGGGGGCCGTCGGGGCCGCCGATGCGTCCGGTGGCGGTGGAGTAGATCTTCCGGCCGGCGACGGCGGTGACCTCGGCCTCCAGGTACAGCGTGGTGCCGACGGGTACGGGCCGCACGAAGTCGGTCTCCAGCCGGCCGGTGACGGCGATGGTCCGCAGCAGCCAGTTCAGCGAGCCGAGGGTCTCGTCGAGGGCCGTGGCCAGCACTCCGCCGTGCGCGAGGCCGGGGGCGCCCTGGTGGGCGGGCTGGACGGTGAACTCGGCGGTCAGCGAGACGCCCTCGCCGGCCCGGGCCTCCAGGTGCAGTCCGTGCGGCTGCCCGGGACCACAGCCGAAACAGTGTCCGTAGTGGGCGCCGAGGAGTTCTCCGGGCGCGGGCGCGTCGGGGTGCCGTACCGGTTTCACCGCGTCGGCGGGAGGCTGAAGGCTTACGGAACTACCACTCACAGGCGCAGACCTTACCCGCGCGTCGGCATCGTCTCGATCCCGTGCCAAGCTTGGCCTCATGCAGCTCTCCGCCACCCCCTACGAAGAACGCCTCACCGCCCCCCGCTCGTGGTGGCTGATCAGCTTCCTGGTGGGCGTCTCCTTCGCCCTGATCCTGCTTCCGTTCGGCACCCTGCCGCTGCTCGGCGGACTGGTCGGCGGTACGGCGGCGGCGGCGGTGGTCGCCAGCGCGTACGGCTCCCCGCGCATCCGGGTCGTGGGCGACGCGCTGATCGCGGGCGAGGCGAAGATCCCGGTGTCGGCGCTGGGCGAGTCGGAGGTGCTGGACGCGGAGGAGGCCCGCGCCTGGCGGACGTACAAGGCGGACACCCGCGCCTTCCTGCTGCTGCGCGCCTACATCCCCACGGCGCTGCGGGTGGAGGTCACCGACCCCGAGGACCCGACGCCGTACCTGTACCTGTCGACGCGGGAGCCGGAGCGGCTGGCGGCGGCGATCGAGGACGCCCGCAAGGCGAACGCCTAGAGCCGCTCGGGACGCGTCTAGAGCTCTTCGGGAAGGTCGCGCAGGTTCAGGGGCTCCGCGGGTTCCTCCAGCGGCGGGAGCTCCTTCAGCTCCTCCCAGGGCACCTGGATCCTGCGCAGGTCGGCCCGGACACGCGCGGCGAGTCTCCTGGTGTCCCGGCGGTTGATGACCGCCCCGACCGCGGCACCCACCATGAACGGCATGAGGTTGGGCAGGTCCCGGACCATGCGCTTCATGATCTGCTGGCGCAGCCGGCGCTTCATCTGGCCGCCGAGGGCGGTGTCGTACGTCGACGGTTTCATCACGTCGATGCCGCGCTCCCCCGACCAGGAGGACAGATACGCGGTGCTGCGGGTCCTGAGGTTCCCGGGCGGCCGTACGCCGTAGACCTCGTGCAGTTCGGCGAGGAGCTTCAGCTCGATCGCGGCGACCCCGGTGATCTCCGCGGCCAGTTCGGTGGGCATGGCGGGCGGCACCGGCAGCATCGCCGCCGCTCCGATCCCGGCCCCGACCGTCGAGGTGCCGGCCGCCGCGCCCGCCACCAGCTTGTCGGCGAGCTCTTCGGGTCCGAGGCCCGGGAACTGCCGGCGCAGGGTCGCGAGGTCGCGTACGGGGACACGCGGGGCGATCTCGATGATCCGGTCCGCGAGGTGCGCCAGGCCCGCGCGAGCGCGGCTGCCGCCTTTGCGGACGCCTTCCCGGGCCATGTCCCTGGCCTTGTCACGCACCACCGCGACCCGCCGCGCGACCGGCGCGGGCTGCCGCGCCGGAGCCGGGTGGTCGCCCCGGTCGGTCCCCGGTTCGAACGGGGCCACCGCTCCCGGTGTGCCCCGTTCGTCGTCACGCGCGCCGTGCGGGCCGTCGGACGGCCCTTCGTCCGCTTTCCCCTGGGAGAAGCGGCGCTTCCGTGGAGGGGTCGAGCCAGCCACGGCCGACCCGACCTCAGTCGCAGTCGCGGCAGATCGGCTGGCCGTTCTTCTCGCGGGCCAGCTGGCTGCGGTGATGCACCAGGAAGCAGCTCATGCAGGTGAACTCGTCCTGCTGCTTGGGCAGCACCCGGACGGCCAGCTCCTCGTTCGAGAGGTCGGCGCCGGGCAGCTCGAGACCCTCGGCGGCCTCGAACTCGTCGACGTCCACCGAAGAGGTGGACTTGTCGTTCCGCCGGGCCTTCAGCTCTTCAAGGCTGTCCGAGTCGACGTCGTCGTCGGTCTTGCGTGGAGTGTCGTAATCGGTTGCCATATCGCTCTCCCCCTCTGGGTGTCTGCGGTGTCTCCAGCGCACGTAACGCGTGAGAGGCCGGACTTGTGCCCGACCTGAGGCGGAGATTTTGCCTCACATCAAGGTCTGTTACTCAATCGACACCCAATCCGATCCCTCAAGAGTGATCGGCTTGGATGGCGGTGAGGACCGTACACGGTTCGAATGTCACACCTCAAAGGCGCCTCACCGTGTACTTCCCGTGATCAAGTGCCCTGAAAACCAGGACTTTCCCGGCTTTCCGCCATGTTTCATGATCACGCAGAGTACATGGCTGAAAATCCGCCCATGTGATCGATCACACAGGAGCAAGCTCATTCGGCGGCTGAAAAATTCCGCGTCAAGCGAACACGCTCCGCGTGTGTCGGACGGGTGCCCCGGACCGCCCGGTCGGGCGGCCCGGTCAGGGATCACAGCGGCAGGGTGACCCGCATCACCAGGCCGCCGCCCTCGCGTGGCTGCGCCACGATGTGGCCGCCGTGCGCGCGGGCCACGGACCGGACGATGGACAGGCCGAGGCCCACCCCCTTGTCGCTGCCCGTGCGCTCCGTACGGAGCCGTCTGAAGGGCTCGAAGAGGTTGTCGATCTCGTACGCCGGCACCACCGGCCCGGTGTTCGTGACCGTCAGCACCGCCTGCCCGTGCTGGACCTCGGTATTCACCTCGACCCAGCCGTCCTCGGGAACGTTGTACCGGACCGCGTTCTGCACCAGGTTCAGGGCGACCCGCTCCAGCAGCACGCCGTTGCCCTGCACCACCGCCGGCTTGCGCTCGCCGCGGATCTTCACGCCCTTGGCCTCGGCCTCGGCGTGCACCTGGTCGATGGCCTGGGTGGCGACCTCGGCCAGGTCGACGGGCTTGCGTTCGACGATCTGGTTGTCGCTGCGGGCGAGCAGCAGCAGGCCCTCGACCAGCTGCTCGCTGCGCTCGTTGGTGGCCAGCAGCGTCTTGCCCAGCTGTTGCAGCTCCACTGGTGCGTTCGGGTCCGACAGATGCACCTCCAGCAGCGTTCTGTTGATCGCGAGCGGGGTGCGCAGCTCGTGGGAGGCGTTGCCGACGAAGCGCTGCTGGGCGGTGAAGGCCCGCTGCAGCCGCTCCAGCATGTCGTCGAAGGTGTCCGCCAGCTCCTTCAGCTCGTCGTCCGGGCCGTCCAGCTCGATCCGGCGGGACAGGTCGGAACCGGCCACCTGGCGGGCGGTGCGGGTGATCCGGCCGAGCGGCGACAGCACCCGGCCGGCCATCGCGTAACCGAACGCGAACGCGATCACGGCGAGGCCCAGAAGGGCCAGCAGCGAGCGGCTGAGCAGGTCGTCCAGGGCCGCCTGGCGCTGGTGGTCCACGCACTGGGCGATCGCGTCGTTGAACTCCGACAGCGGCAGGCTGGTGGTGTTGATCGCGGGGCAGTTGTCGCTGGAGACCCGGATCGACGTACCACTGACGATCTTGAACAGCGGCTGGTTGCCGGTGCTGATCGCCTGGGCGGCCAGCAGGTAGATGATCGACAGCAGCAGGATGCCGGCGATCAGGAACATGCCGCCGTACAGCAGCGTGAGCCTTATGCGGATGGTCGGGCGGAGCCACGGGAAGGGGGGCTGCGGCCTTCTGGGGTCCCAGGTGGGCTTGGGTGGCGCCTGGGGCGGCGCGGGGGTGGCGGCCATGGCGGATCAGATCCGGTAGCCGGAGCCGGGCACGGTGACGATCACCGGCGGCTCGCCCAGCTTGCGCCGCAGGGTCATCACGGTCACCCGCACGACGTTGGTGAACGGGTCGGTGTTCTCGTCCCAGGCCTTCTCCAGCAGCTGCTCGGCCGAGACCACCGCGCCCTCGCTGCGCATGAGCACCTCCAGCACCGCGAACTCCTTGGGCGCGAGCTGGATCTCCTTGCCGTCGCGGAAGACCTCGCGGCGGTTCGGGTCCAGCTTGATGCCGGCGCGCTCCAGGACCGGCGGCAGGGGAACGCTCGTACGACGGCCGAGGGCGCGCACGCGTGCGATCAGCTCGCTGAACGCGAACGGCTTGGGCAGATAGTCGTCGGCGCCGATCTCCAGGCCCTCGACACGGTCGCTGACGTCACCGGACGCCGTGAGCATGAGCACGCGCGTGGGCATGCCCAGCTCGACGATCTTGCGGCAGACGTCGTCGCCGTGCACCAGCGGGAGGTCGCGGTCGAGGACGACCACGTCGTAGTCGTTGACGCCGATGCGCTCCAGGGCGGCCGCACCGTCGTACACGACGTCGACGGCCATGGCCTCCCGGCGCAGTCCGGTGGCCACCGCATCGGCGAGCAGCTGCTCGTCCTCGACGACGAGTACGCGCACGTCGCTTGTCCTTCCTCAAGGTCCACCCGCGTCGCGCGCCGTGGGCACGTGCGGGCAGGGGTGTTCGTGGGGTGTGACCTCCATCCTGCCCTTTTCGGCCGTAAGTCGGCTGTAAGGCGGGTTGCGGACCGCACAGATCGGGGCCCGGGGGCAGGAATACGAGATTTTCTCCTCCGGTTGAGGTTTCCGGGTGAGGGAGCGGGGGGAGGACGGCTTTACACCCCGCGATCACGCTCTGCATGTGCCGCAGCACCATGCGGTACTCCGCGATCCGCTTTTTGCAGAGTGGGCGCGGGTGTCCGGCACCGTCGCCGCCCAGCAGGGCAGCGCTGGGCACCCGCGAGAGACGTGATCGCCCCTTTCCCAACAGGCACACCCCCGTGCCACCGACCCACGACCCAGGACGAGGGGGCGCAGCATGGACGCTTTCACCGCAGGACTTCTGCAGCGCATAAGGGCGACCGAGTCCGACCTGTCGCGGGCTCGTGACGAGGGCGACGACTTCCTCGTCGAGGTGGAGCAGGCAGAGCTCGACGACCTGCGACGCCTCGCCGCCGACCACGGTGTGGAGGTCGGCGCGTCACGCGTCTGATCGGCCCGAAAGCGCAAGAGGGGACCCCGGCGAATCCAGCGCCGGGGTCCCTTTGCGTGTGCGGGTGCTGATCGCTGTCAGTCGTGCCAGGCCCCGAAGTCCTCCAGCAGGCCCTGCAGCGGCTCGAAGACCCCCGGCGAGCCGGCGACGGTGAGGTCCCGCGACGGACGCTCCCCCGGCCGCCCGCCGACCAGGGCGCCGGCCTCCCGGGCGATCAGGTCACCCGCGGCGACGTCCCACGCGTTGAGCCCCCGCTCGTAGTACCCGTCGAGCCGGCCCGAGGCCACGTCGCACAGGTCGACCGCGGCCGAGCCGCTGCGCCGGATGTCCCGCAGCAGCGGGATCAGCCGGGCGGCCACCTCGGCCTGGTGGGTGCGGACCTCGGCGACGTAGTTGAAGCCGGTGGAGACCAGCGCCTGGTCGAGTGGGGGCGCGGGGCGGCAGGCGAGCGCCCGCTCGCCCTCCCATGCGCCGGTGGCCCACGCGCCGCCGCCGCGTACCGCGTGGTACGTCTCGCCGCGCATCGGAGCGGCGACGACCCCGACGACGGTCTCGCCGTCCTGCTCGGCCGCGATGGACACCGCCCAGGTCGGCAGGCCGTACAGGTAGTTCACCGTGCCGTCGAGCGGGTCGATCACCCAGCGCACGCCGCTGGACCCCTCGACGGAGGCGCCCTCCTCGCCGAGGAAGCCGTCATCGGGCCGCCGGCCGGAGATCAGATCGGTGATCAGCTTCTCCGCCGCGATGTCCATCTCGGTGACGACGTCGATCGGGCTGGACTTGGTCCTCGCCACGGCCAGGTCGGCCGGACGCCCGTCCCGCAGCAGCTCACCGGCGTGGCGGGCGGCCTCCTGGGCCAGTTCCAGCAGTTCCCGGTGCAGGGGGTCGGTCACGGGTCTCCTCACGCGTAGGGGCTGTCGGCACCGGCGGCGGCCGGGTGGGGCGCGCGGGCGGGGCAGCAGCCGACCGGGCAGAGGTGGTGGCTCGCGCCGAGCGCGCCCAGGGCGCACGGGGTGACCTCCTGGCCGCGCTCCACGGCGGCGCGCTCCAGGATGAGGTCGCGGACGGCGGCGGCGAACCGGGGGTCGGCGCCCACGGTGGCCGAGCGGCGCACCGGCAGGCCCAGCTCCTCGGCCTTGGCCTTGGCCTCGGTGTCGAGGTCGTACAGGACCTCCATGTGGTCCGAGACGAACCCGATGGGCGCCATGACCACGGCCGGGACGCCCGCCGCGTGCCGCTCCTCGAGGTGGTCGCAGATGTCCGGCTCCAGCCACGGGATGTGCGGGGCTCCGGAGCGGGACTGGTAGACGAGCCGCCAGGGGTGGTCGACGCCGGTGCGCTCGCGGACCGCGTCGGCGATCAGCTGGGCCACGTCCAGATGCTGCTCGACGTAGGCGCCGCCCTCGCCGTGGGCCTCGGCGGGGCCGGAGGTGTCGGCGGCGGAGGCCGGGATGGAGTGGGTGGTGAAGGCGATGTGGGCGCCCGCGCGGACGTCCTCGGGGAGGTCTTCGAGGGAGCGCAGCACCCCGTCGATCATGGGCTCGACGAAGCCGGGGTGGTTGAAGTAGTGCCGCAGCTTGTCGATCTTCGGCAGCCGAAGGCCCTCCGCCTCCAGCGTGGCCAGCGCGTCGGCGAGGTTCTCGCGGTACTGCCGGCAGCCCGAGTAGGAGGCGTAGGCGCTGGTGGCGAGCACGAGGATACGACGGCGGCCGTCGGCGGCCAGCTCGCGCAGCGTGTCCGTCAGATACGGCGCCCAGTTGCGGTTGCCCCAGTAGACCGGCAGGTCCAGGCCGTGCTCGGCGAAGTCCTTGCGCAGGGCGTCCAGCAGGGCACGGTTCTGGTCGTTGATGGGGCTGACCCCGCCGAACAGGAAGTAGTGCTGCCCGACTTCCTTCAGGCGTTCCTTCGGGATGCCGCGCCCGCGCGTGACGTTCTCCAGGAACGGGACCACGTCGTCCGGGCCTTCGGGACCGCCGAAGGAGAGCAGGAGCAGGGCGTCGTAGGGGGTGGCATCGAGCGCGTCTGGCATGTCTCGATCCTGCCACCCGTGACTGACAGCCGGGCAACGGCGGGGTGACGAGTCGGGTTCCAGACGGTTCGTGGCGGTTTTCCCCCGAAATTCCCCCGAATTTTCCCCCGAACAAACGAGGTGCGATTAGGGTCCCCTAACTCGTAATCTGTATCAGCCGCATTCGCGCCTTACCGAGCCGCTTCGGAGACCCCGTGCCCAGCCCCTACAGAGCCCTGTTCACCGAACCCGGCACCAAGGCGTTCTCCGCCGCGGGACTCCTCGGCCGGATGCCGCTGTCGATGATGGGCATCGGTGTGGTCACGATGGTCTCCCAGCTGACCGGGCGGTACCGGCTCGCGGGCGCTCTGTCGGCCGCCATCGCGTTGTCCGCCGCGGTGATCGGGCCGCAGATATCCCGGCTGGTCGACCAGCACGGGCAGCGCCGGGTGCTGCGTCCCGCGACCCTGGTGGCCCTCACGGCGGCGGCCGGGCTGCTGATCGCCGCGCACCTGCGGTGGCCGGACTGGGTGCTGTTCGTGTGCGCCGCCGGGATCGGCTCGGTGCCCAGCCTGGGTGCGATGATCCGGGCCCGCTGGGCGGCGCTGTACCGGGGCACCGAGAAGCTGCACACCGCGTACTCGTTCGAGTCGGTCGTGGACGAGATCTGCTTCATCTTCGGCCCGATCATCTCCATCGGGCTGTCCACGGCCTGGTTCCCCGAGGCCGGACCGCTGCTCGCCGCCTGCTTCCTCGCCGCCGGCGTCTGCTGGCTCACCGCCCAGCGCGCCACCGAGCCGCGGCCGCACCCGCGCGAGAAGCACGGCGGTGGTACGGCCCTGCGCTCGGGCGGGCTCCAGGTCCTGGTGGCGACCTTCGTGGCGACCGGCGCGATCTTCGGGTCGGTGGACGTGGTCACCGTCGCCTTCGCCGACGAGCGGGGCCACAAGGGTGCCGCGAGCGTCGTCCTGGCGCTGTACGCGGCCGGTTCCTGTGTGGCGGGGGTGTTCTTCGGGCTGCTGCGGTTCACCGGGGTGCCGGAACGCCGCTGGCTGCTGGGCGTGGCGGCGATGGCCGTGAGTATGATCCCCCTCCTACTGGTCGGAAACCTGCCGCTTCTGGCCGTGGCGCTGTTCGTTGCGGGGCTGTCCATCGCACCGACGATGATCACGACGATGTCCCTCATCGAAGAGCACGTACCTCGCGCGCAGCTCACCGAGGGCATGACCTGGGTGAGCACCGGCCTCGCGGTCGGGGTCGCGCTCGGCTCGTCCGTGGCCGGCTGGGTGATCGACGCAGCCGGGGCGCGGGCCGGGTACGGGGTTCCGGCCATGTCCGGGGCCGTCGCGGTCGCGGTCGGTTTCCTCGGGTACCGCCGGCTGCGCAGGCCGGCCGCGGGTCGGGGAGGCACCGTTGAGCAGCACAGCGAGCGGGAAGAACGGCACCTGGCGTAACTGGGGCGGCAATGTGTCGGCCCGGCCCGCCCGGCAGGTCGCGCCGGCCTCGGTGGAGGAGCTGGCGGCGGCGGTGCGGCGGGCCGCCGAGGACGGCCTGAAGGTGAAGGCGGTCGGAACCGGGCACTCCTTCACGTCGATCGCGGCCACCGACGGTGTGTTGATCCGCCCTCAACTATTGACGGGAATCCGCACGATTGATCGCGAGGCCATGACGGTCACGGTCGCGGCCGGCACCCCGCTCAAGAGACTCAATGCCGCGCTGGCGCGCGAGGGTCTGTCGCTCACCAACATGGGCGACATCATGGAGCAGACCGTCTCCGGGGCCACCAGCACCGGCACGCACGGCACGGGCCGCGAGTCGGCCTCGATCGCCGCCCAGATCACCGGGCTCGAACTCGTCACGGCGGACGGCTCGGTGCTCACCTGCTCCGAGAAGGAGAACCCGGAGGTGTTCGCGGCCGCCCGAATAGGCCTCGGCGCCCTGGGCATCGTCACCGCGATCACCTTCGCCGTGGAGCCGCTGTTCCTGCTCACCGCGCGCGAGGAGCCGATGCCCCTCGACCGGGTCCTCGCCGAATTCGATCAACTCTGGGCGGAGAACGAGCACTTCGAGTTCTACTGGTTCCCGCACACCGGCAGCACCAACACCAAGCGGAACAACCGCAGCGCCGGTCCCGAGCAGCCCGTGGGGCAGCTGGCCGGCTGGTTCGAGGACGAGTTCCTCTCCAACGGCGTCTTCCAGGTGGCCCAGTGGGTCGGCCGCGCCGCCCCCGCCACCGTTCCCGCCATCGCCCGGATCTCCAGCAAGGCCCTGTCCGCACGGTCGTACACGGACATTCCATACAAGGTGTTCACCTCGCCGCGCCGGGTGCGTTTCGTGGAGATGGAGTACGCCGTCCCGCGCGCGGCCCTGGTGGAGACGCTGCGCGAGCTGAAGGCCATGGTCGACCGCTCGGGGCTGCGCGTCAGCTTCCCCGTCGAGGTGCGCACCGCCCCGGCCGACGACATCGCCCTGTCCACCGCCTCCGGCCGGGACAGCGCCTATGTCGCCGTACACATGTTCCGGGGCACGCCGTACCAGGCCTACTTCACCGCCGCCGAGCGGATCTTCACCGCGCACGAGGGCCGGCCGCACTGGGGCAAGGTGCACACCCGGGACGCCGAGTACTTCGCGCGCGTCTACCCGCGCTTCGCCGAGTTCACCGCACTGAGGGACCGTCTTGACCCGGAACGGCTGTTCCAGAACGACTACTTGCGAAGGGTTCTGGGGTCGTAGGCGCCTGGGTGGACCCACTGGGCGTGGGTGTCGGGGGCGGGCTCGGACCGCCGCCCGGCTCCCCGCTCGGTGCGTGACCGGGCTCCGGCGCCGCGCTGTGCGTCGTAGCGCCCCCGGCACCGGGTGCGTGCTCGCGGGACGGCGTGTCCGAAGGGACCGGTGTCGCGTCGGACCCGGCGGGCGCGTCGGACCCGGCGGGCGCCTCGGACGTCGAGGTGGACGAGCCCCGGCCGGTGACGGCGTCGCTGACCGTCGTACCCGTACCGCCGCTGAAGCTGTTGCCGGAGACGAGTTCGTACGTCGTGACGCCGGCCATGGTCACCCCGAAGACCATGGCGGCCGCGACCACGGGCCGCCGCCAGGTCTTCCTCACCCGGGCGCGGTAGACGGTGCCCTCGGTGAACTCTCCGGGAGCCGGTGACACTTGGTCCCGGGGACGGCCCGCGACCGTCGCCTCTCTCAGCTGCTCCCCGGTCCGCTTGAAGAAGTGCTGGAACAGCGTGCCCCCGCAGGTCGCGACGACACTGACGACTCCCGCGCCGAGGATCGTGCCGTACACCCCGAAGTACGAGGCCAGTTTGGCCGCCACGACGGCCGCGAGGGCGCCGCCCGCGACCTGGGGGACGCTCAGGTCGATCCGTTTGCGACCCGCATCGGGCGTTTCACGCATATCCGGAACTTTCCCGCCTTTCCCGCACCTGATCGACATGGGCTGACCGACTGCACGAGATAGGGACGTGGAGCGGGAACCATTAGTTCCGTTTCTGGGGATTGCGTGAAGTTCGCCACGTTCATGATCGGCAAAACGGGTTGCCGACGGCCAAGTCCGCACCCTTGCCAGAAGTTGGACGGCGCGCCCATCCACGCACATGGTCCAAATGGAGTACTGTTGCGAGCCCTGGGTCCGGTCTCCCACCAGGGTGTCCGCGGCCTTGAAGGACCGCCGGGAGGGGGCTAGTTGCACAGGGTGACAGATTTTGTCACTTAGCGTTGCGAATAGGTAACCGTGCCATAACGGCGGTCCAGGGCCCGTGCCCGACACGCCGGGCAACTCGGCAAGGTTGTGGCAGGCTGCACCCGGGCAGGCCACACTCGACTAGCGGAAGCAGCGACGCACGTGACGTCGGCAGGCACCACCCGGGAGGTCCCCATGCCCGAACTGCGTGTCGTGGCCGTCTCGAATGACGGCACACGGCTGGTGCTGAAGGCTGCCGACGCAACGGAGTACACCCTTCCGATCGACGAACGGCTGCGCGCCGCCGTGCGCGGCGACCGGCCGCGCCTCGGCCAGATCGAGATCGAGGTCGAGAGCCATCTCCGCCCCCGCGACATCCAGGCCCGGATACGTGCCGGTGCGACCGCGGAGGAGGTCGCCCAGCTCGCCGGCATCCCCGTCGACCGGGTCCGGCGCTTCGAGGGGCCCGTGCTGGCCGAGCGCGCCTTCATGGCCGAGCGCGCCCGCAAGACCCCGGTCCGCCGTCCCGGCGAGAACTCCGGGCCGCTGCTCGGCGAGGCCGTACAGGAGCGGCTGCTGCTGCGCGGCGCCGAGAAGGACACCGTGCAGTGGGACTCCTGGCGCCGCGACGACGGCACCTGGGAGGTGCTCCTCGTCTACCGGGTCGCGGGCGAACCGCACTCGGCGAGCTGGACGTACGACCCGCCCCGGCGGCTCGTCCAGGCCGTGGACGACGAGGCGCGCTCGCTGATCGGCGAGTCCGACGACCTCGCCGTGCCCGAGCCGAGCTTCCCGTTCGTCCCGCGCATCGCCCGTCTGCCGCGCGAGCGTTCGATGGACCGCGCCCTGGACCGGGCCGAGCGGGAGCGGCCGAGCCTGCCCGCGCAGCCGTCCGAGCCCGCCGAGGAGAGCACGGGCGAACGCGACTCGCTGACCAGCCTGCTGGAGGCGGTACCGAGCTTCCGGGGCGACCTGGTGGTCCCGGAGCGCCCGGCGGAGACGCCGGAGGAGCCCGCCGACGAACCGGCTGCGGAGGAGCCGCCGGCCCCCGCCGCCTCGGCCGGTTCGGCCTACGCGGACGTCCTCATGCCCCGCTCCGTCGGCAGCCACCGCGACCGGCTCATCGGCGCCACGGACCGGCAGGCCGAGGCCGACGGGGTCCGCCCCGGCCGCCGTGCCGCCGTGCCGAGCTGGGACGAGATCGTGTTCGGCACCCGGCGCAAGAAGCAGGAGTAACCGGCCGTACCGGAACGAAGAAGTGGGGGCACGCGTGCGTGCCCCCACTTCTCCCTGCCCGAAGGGCTTCCGTGATCCGCTACTGCGGATCCGCCCCCACGGCCACCGGGCGGGCCGGGTCCGAGGACCACTCGGACCACGAACCGACGTACAGGGCCGCCGGAATGCCGGCCACGGCGAGCGCGAGGACCTCGTGGGCGCCGGAGACGCCCGAGCCGCAGTACACGCCCACCTCGGTGTCCCCGGACACGCCGAGGGCCTTGAAGCGGTCCCGCAGCTCGTCCGCGGGCAGGAAGCGGCCGTCGGGGCCCACGTTCTCCGTCGTCGGCGCCGACACCGCGCCCGGGATGTGCCCGCCGACCCGGTCGATCGGCTCGACCTCGCCGCGGTACCGCTCCCCCGCGCGCGCGTCCAGCAGGACACCCGCGCGGGCCAGGGCAGCGGCGCCGTCCGCGTCCAGCAGGCCGGCGGCGGCCGGTTCCGGACGGAAGTCGCCCTCGGCCACGTCCGGCACCTCGGTGGACAGCTCGCCCCGCCAGGACGGCAATCCGCCGTCGAGGACCCGCACGTCCGGGTGACCCGTCCAGCGCAGCATCCACCACGCGCGCGCCGCCGCCCAGCCCTGCCCGCCGTCATACACGACGACCGGCCGGCCGGCCGACACGCCCGCATGGCGCATCGCGGCGCCGAACTCCGCGAGGTCCGGCAGCGGATGCCGGCCGTTCTCCCCGGGCTCCGCGGCCAGTTCCCGGTCCAGGTCGACGAAGACCGCGCCGGGGATGTGCCCGGCCGCGTACTCGGCCCGCCCGTCGAAGGCCGGCGCGCCCGCCGCCTTCGCCACGCTCAGCTGCCAGCGCACGTCGAGCAGTACCGGCGGGCGGTCTCCGGTCAGCTCGTGTGCGAGATCGGATGCGGTGATGATGGCTGTCATGGCGCCATGCATACGCCAGGGGTGGCCGCGGCGTCCAGGTCCGGCTACTCTGCTCGGCCGGACCGGCTCGATCACCGGGCGTACGGGACCGAGCACGTGCTGTACAGCCGGCGGACACCCGCCGGCCATCGTCAGGAAGCGGCGAAAGACGGCAGACCGGGCATCTTCCCGGAGGTGTCGCCGAGCGTCGGCGCGGTAAGTCCCGTCGCGGCGTGGAGGATGCGGGCACCGGCGCAGGCGTGCCCGCCGCCGGCGTGGACACCCCTTCGGGGAGCGGATGCGAAACGGCCACCGCGAGGGGCCGGGGAGAGAGTGATCGATGACCGAGGCACGGGAGCCGGCCGGCCCGCACGCGCGGCGTGCGCCCGGCACGCCCTGCTGGGTGAGCCTGATGGCGCACGGGCTGGCCGCCACCGAGGAGTTCTACGCTGAGCTGTTCGGCTGGGAGTTCCGGCCGGGCCCGCAGCAGCTCGGCCCGTATGTGCGGGCGCTGCTGGACGGGCACGAGGTGGCGGGCATGGGCCAGCTGCCGCCGGACCGCCGGTTGCCGATCGCCTGGACGCCGTACCTCGCCTCGGACGACGTGGACCAGACGGCCGACACGGTCCGGGAGTGCGGCGGCACCGTGGCGGTCGGGCCGCTGGACGCCGCCGAGGCCGGGCGGATCGCCATCGCCTCGGACCCCTCCGGGGCCGTGTTCGGCATCTGGCAGGGCGCCGCGCACCTCGGCACCGCGATCCACGGAGTGCCCGGCACGCCCGCGTGGAACGAGCTGGTGACCTTCGAGACCGAGAGCGTCTCCAAGTTCTACGCGACCGTGTTCGGTTACGAGCGCGAGCCGGTGCTCTCCGCCGACTTCGACTACGTGACGCTCCATCTGGCCGGCCGCCCGGTGGCCGGACTGCACGGCGTGGGCCATGGCCTGCCCCGCGATCGCGGACCGCACTGGCAGACGTACTTCGAGGTCGCCGACGCCGACGCGACGGTGCGGCAGGTGGGGGACCTCGGCGGCCGCGTCATCAGACAGCCGCACGACAGCCCGCACGGCCGGGTGGCGACGGTGGCGGACCCGGAGGGCGCGGAGTTCTCGGTGATCCAGAACCCACACTGAGCGCTCCGCGGGTTCAGCCGGGGTCGGGCAGCACCCGCGCGCCGGGACCGGGCAGTGCCCGCGGGGCAAGGTCGGGCAGCACCCGCGCGCCGGGACCGGGCAGCACCCGCGGAGCGAGGTCGGGCAGCGCCCGCGCGCCGGGACTGGGCAGTGCCCGAGCCGGGACCGGGCAGGCGAGCAGTGATCGGTGACCTCGACCGCGTCGGTGACCAGACCGCGCGGCGAGGACAGCTTGCCCTCGCCCGCGCGGTCGTTGCGGGTGGAGATCACGCCGACGAGGCCGCACGCGGAGCGGTTGTGCCGGTCACAGCGCGTACGGGGCCACTCGGACTCTCCACGGTCCGGCCGCGGCGCGGGAACGGGTGGCGTCACCCGCTCCGCGCCGGCCGGGAAACCGCTGCCGCACACGTTCGCCCGCGCGCTCGGACAGTCGCCGAGATCGCCCTGCCCACCGGCACGTACGACGGACAGCTCAGAGCCGAGGCCCCAGCTGGCCGCAAGCCGTGACAAACGAGACCAGTTCGTCCACCTTGTCCGACTTGGCGTCCACCGCGCGGTGGACGACCTTCACCAGGTGGTCATACGCCTCGGTGTGGTCGTACCGAGCCGTGTCGGCGATCTTCAGGGCCCAGCGCCAGTACCCGCGAATGGTGTCCGCGAGCGGCATCCGGAACTCGGCGATCACTTCGCGGATCGGGTCCACCACCGCGTCTCCGTAACGTTCCAGGTAGCGCCCGACCATGTCCGCGAAGAACGAGAAGTGCCGGGCCTCGTCCCTGCTGAGCCGGACCAGGATCTCCTTCAGGAGCGGATCGCCGACCACCTGGCGCAGATGCTGGTAGTAGATCTGGGTGGCCTTCTCCTGCACCAGCGGATAGACGAAGAACTGGACCGCCTGGGAGTAGGGCAGTTCGAAGCGCTTCTGTCCCTCGTCGGCCAGCGAGGTCCACAGATCCTGCTGCTCGGCGAGACCGGTGGCCAGCTGATAGCGGGCCAGTACGCGTGCGTGCGTGTCTTCCTCCTGCGCCCAGCGGACGGTGAAGTGGTACAGCTCCCGGTTGTGGATGAACGTCTCGCGGTCGACGCTGTCGTCCACCGGGAAGTTCTGCTCGTACAGCGCGAAGTAGCCGGGCAGATGGTCCTCGATGATGGTGACGAACTGCACCGCCGAACGCTCGCCCTCGGTCAGCCGGCCGGCGTCGGCCTGGGACCAGTCGAAGCTGAAGTCGGTGTCCCAGCGCTTCGCCGGGGGCGAGGTGCGCAGGAAAGCGCTGACCGCCGCGTCCACATCCGTGGCGGGCAGCAGCGGTCCGCCGGTCTGGGCATGCCTCCACCTTGCGGGTACGGCCTCCGTCTCCGTCAACGTGTCCTCCACTAACGGGATTTGGCAAGGGTCAGCGCGTAGTGCTTGGTGGTGTAACCCCACCCCGCGTTGGCCGTCTTCAGATAGCGGATCAGCTGCTCGGACAGGCCGGGCTCGATCTCGTCCAGGCGTGCCGCGTTGCGCTCCACGTTGGCGAGCCAGTCCTCGATCGTGCGCCAGTAGCCCTCGGTCAGGTCGTCCACGGCGACGACCGAGAACCCGGCGTTCTCCGCGCCCCTCACCAGGTCGGAGAGCGGACGCATGTCGCCCCAGCCGAAGATCGAGTCCCGTACGAACACGGAGTTCTCGCGCTCGGCGAACTCGGCGCGCTTGGCGTTGTTGCGGTAGCAGCTCTCTGACACGTACATCCGGCCGCCCCGCTTGAGCGCCGCCCAGGCCTTGCGGTAGACCGCGTCCAGGTCGGGCATGTGGACGATCGACCCGAGCATGGTGATCGCGTCGTAGGAGCGCGGTTCGAGCTCCAGTTCCTCGATCTGCCCTATGCGGGTGGTCACTTGGCCGGTCAGGCCCATCGCGGCGGCCTGCTCGGCGATGTAGGCGTGCTGGTTGGGCGCCGGGCTGATACCCGTCGTGGTCGCGCCGTACTCGGCCGCCATGAAGAGGATCAGTGAGCCCCAGCCGCAGCCGATGTCGAGCAGTCGGCCGCCCTGCCGGATGCCGAGCCGGTCGGCGACGTAGTGCAGCTTGTTCTGCTGGGCCTGGTCGAGGGTGTCCTCGTCGGTGCGGTAGATCCCGGCGCTGTATTTGCGGGTGCGGTCGAGGTACAGCTCGAAGACCCTGGGGTCCTGGTCGTAGTGCTGGTTGGTCTTCGGTTCGGCCGCTTCGACGTGGTCGACGGTCATCGGCGGTCAGCCCCGCTCGGCGATGAGGCCGGCGACGGCGTCGGCCACGTCGTTGATCGTCTTGAAGCCGAAGACCTGGTCGTCCTCCAGCTCGATGTCGTACGTCCGCTCGATCCGGGCAACAGACCGCAGCACCTTGACCGAGTCGGCGCCCTCTACCGAGGTGAGGTCGCGGTCGGGGGTCAACTCGGCTGCCGGGCGGCCGAATTCGGCGGCGACCAGGTCGGTCACGGTGCTGATGATGTCGTCCTTGGTGGGGGTCTGGGACATGTTCGTTCTCTCCTCGTACGGTGTCTTTACGGAAAAGCCTTGGTCAGCGGCCGGGAGTGCGCGGCGGTCAGTCGGCGCGCAGCGCGGACAGCGCCTCGTCCACGAGCCGGATCTCGTCGTCGGACATCGCCATCCGGGCCTTGGTCTGCTCCGGTGTCACCGGCTGATAGGAACCGGTGACGAAGACGACGGCCTGCCCGGCGGCGTCGGTGATCTGGGCGTGCGCCGTGTGCGGGCCCTGGTCGCCCGCCACCGCGTCGGTGCTCGCCGTGCAGCGGTACCTGGCGCCGATTCGAAGGGGTTCGATGTAGCGGGTGCGCATGCTGGTGGTGAAGACCGAGACGCCCAGGCGGAGCACCAGCAGATTGCCCATGATCTCGTCGCAGACCGTGGCGGACATCCCACCGTGCACCACGCCCGGGTAGGACTCGAAGGTGCGGTCGAACTCAAGGGGGCATTCGATGCCGCCGTCCGGCGTGTGCCGGAACTGAAGCCGCAGACCGTGCTCGTTGGCGGGTGAGCAGCCGAAGCACTGATAGTCCGGCAGGACCCGCCAGGGCAGCTCGACCGGCTCGCTGCCCCGCGAGCCCGCCTCCGTGGTGAGCGCGGTCACGCGGCGATCACCTCGGCCAGCGCGCGGCGCACCTTGCCGTTGCTCGACAGGTCCATGCCCACGATGGTGCCGAACACCTTGCGGATCTTTCCCTGGAGCTCCAGCAGCTCGTCGCCGTCGGCGATGCGCTCCAGGAACAGCTCGAAGGCGGTGTCGATGGTCTCGTGGTCCTCCAGCTCGGTCAGCTCGCTCTTGAAGATGCCCACGGGGTGCTTGATGCGCTTGTCCGAGGTGTAGACGTAGAGCGTCTCGAGGACCGAGGCCGTCTCCTCGGGGTGCCGGAGCAGCCGCTCCTTGCAGTAGTGGATGAACTCCCGGGCGTGCCCGGCCTCGTCCCGGCTGGCGTTCAGGAGCAGCGTGTTGAGCACCGGCTCGTCCACCGCGCTCGCCACCCGGCGGTAGATGTGGTTCACCGTCAGTTCCGAGATGATGTTGGTGGCCAGGGTCGCGGACGGAGTGATGCCCGGGTCGTACGGGGCCCGCATGGCCGCCACCGCCGCGCCGTCCACCTTCTCGCCGATGGCGTCGAGCCAGGCCTTGAACATGTAGTGGTGCTGGACCTCCTGGTTGCCCCAGACCACGGCGAAGGTCGAGAAGTCGTAGTCGTCGACGAACTCGTTGAGGAAGCCGTGCACGGCGGCGATGACGTTCGACTCGCCCATCACGGCGCTCTTGGCGATCGTCACGTACTCGGGCTTGACCTTGTCCTTGTCGACGGCGGAGAAGTCGATGTCGGTGAGCTTCCAGTGGTTGCGCTCGTACTGGGTGAAGACGTCGTAACTGTGCATCAGTTCATCCCCTGTTCGTGGCAGTGGGCTGTGGGAGTGAGCCGGCTTCAGCGGCCGTTCGCGAAGTCGCGTTTGGCCGCGAGCCGCTGGAGCTTTCCGCTGGTGGTGCGCGGCAACGTGTCCGGGGCCGCGAGCACGACGCGCAGGTCGTGCAGGCCCAGGGACTTGCGGACCAGGGTGCGCAGGTGGTCGGCCAGGGCGGTGTGCTCCGCCTCGGGGCGGTCGGTCTCCGCGACCAGGACCATGAACTCCCGGTCGCCGTGGCGCCCCCGGCCGTGCTCGTGCTCCTGGTGCTCGTGGTGTTCCTGGTGGACGAAGGCCACGCAGCGGCGGCGGTGCACGGCCTCGTCGGTCCGTACGGCGCTCTCCACGTCGTCCGGGTAGTAGTTCTCGCCGCGCAGAATGAGCATCTCCTTGGCGCGCCCGGTGATGTGCAGTTCGCCGTCGGCGAGATAGCCGAGGTCGCCGGTGCGCAGCCAGCCGTCGGCGGTGAACGGCTGGGTCAGGGTGCCCGTGTCGTCGACGTACCCCGCCGTGACGGACAGGCCGCGCAGCTGCACCTCGCCGACCGACCGGTCGTCGAGCACGACGCCGCTGTCGCTGTCCGGGTCGGCGATCCGGAGGTTCATCCCGAGCACCGGGCGGCCGACGCCGACCAGGCCGCGCGCGCCCGGTGCCGTCCGCTCGACCGGTACGGCGACGCCCCGCTCGGCGAGCGCCGCGCGGTCCACCCAGTCGAAGCGCGGACCGCGCCCGAGCGGCGGGAAGGTCACCGCGAGCGTCGCCTCTGCCAGGCCGTACACCGTCAGCATCACGCGCGGGTCGAAGCCGGCCGGGGCGAAGTGCCCGAAGAACGTCTCGAGCGAGTCCACGGCGATCGGTTCGGCGCCGTTGAACGCCACCCGCCAGCGGGACAGGTCGTACGACGCGGCCTCATCGGCCGGTACCGCCTCCACCAGGTAGTCGTAAGCGAAGTTGGGCATCGGGCTGATGGTGTAGCCGCCGTCGGCGAACTGCCGCAGCCAGCGCGCCGGGTCCTTGACGAAGGCCGAGGGCCGCCAGATGGTGCAGGCCACGCCGGTCAGGATGCCGGTGAGCGTGCCGAACAGGCCCATGTCGTGGAACAGCGGCAGCCAGTTGGCGTTCTTGTCGGCGGGCGTGAGCCTGATGCCCTCGCGGATCGCGCGCAGGGTGGCAAGGACGTTGGCGTGGGTCAGCCGGACGCCCTTGGGGTGCGAGGTGCTGCCCGAAGTGTACTGGAGGACGATCTCGCACTCGGCGGCCATGTCCGTTCCGCTCACCTCGTCCGCCTCCTCCCGCCCACCGTGGGCCAGGATCTCGGCCGCCCCGAGCACCCGGCGGCCCGGGAGCGCCTCCTCGATGAAGGGCAGCATCCTGGCGAGGCGGCTCGAGACCACCACGTCCTTGATCCCGGCGTCGTCGAGCACGCCGACCAGCCGGGCGGCGCCCTCGTTCGAGTGCATCGGCAACGGGCACACGCACGCGCCGAGGCGGCTGAGCGCGAAGAGAACCAGCAGGAAGTCCGGTTCGTTGGTGGACAGCGCGCCGACGCGGTCGCCTTGTCGTATGCCCAGTCCGTGCAGGTGCGCCGCGATCCGCCGGGACCGCGCGCTCAGCTCGGTCAGGCTCAGCGACACCTTGTCGGCCGGGAAGTCGACGGTGACCTCCCCGTGTTCGCTGGCGATCTTGTCGAGGGCGGTGTGCAGTGTCGGTCCGTCCATTGGCTTCCCCCGTTGATGTCGATGCCATTGATGTCGTCAATGACCAGTGGTCCTGCGTGTGTCGAGGCGCTGGGGCGCAGCTCCCAACGGCCGTCGGTGCCGGCGCGGTGCGGCGTCCACCAGGAGAGGCGAACGGCGGCGGGCACCGTCGCGGCCGTGACCGCCAGGTGACGGCCGCCCAGGTCCGCGACGCGCGTACGCAGTCCGGCCGGCCGGCCGCGCCAGGTGGCCTCGGCCCACTGCCGGCCGGGGTGGCCGGTGAAGTGGATCGTGGAGAGTCCGGCGCGCAGCCCGCGTCCGAGCGCCTTGGCCACGCTCTCCTTGGCCGCCCACAGGTGCCGGGCTCCGTCCGGTTCGCAGAGGAGCGCGCCATCGGCGTCGCCGCAGAAGCGGTGGGCGACCTCGCGCAGCGCGTCCTCGTGGGTGTCCTCGACGTCGATCCCGCTCGGGCCGGTGCCGAGCACCAGCGCGAGCAGCCCGCTGTCGTGGCTGACGCTGAAGTGCGGCCACCGCGTCGGCGGGCCGGCCAGCCGTGGGCGGCCGTCGGCGTCGGTGACGACGGGCACCCGGTGCGCCGGCCGGCCGGTGGCCCGGCTCAGGACGGCCCGGACCAGCAGCCGGGAGGCCTGTGCCTGGGTGCGTCTGCGGCCCCGGGCGTACCGGTCGCGCAGCGCCGCGCGCTCGGGCTCGGGCAGCTCCGGCGGGCCCTGTTCCGCCGCCGCGTACACGGCGGACAGATCCGCGAGGTGAAGGTGAAGGAACGTGGCATGGTGCGATTCGGCGCCCGTTGGTGGTGCCATGAAGTCCCCGTTGAAATCCCCGTTGGTGGTGCTATGAAGTCCCGGCCGGCGGAGCCGTGAAGCCCCCGCCGATGGAGCCATGAAGTCCCCGCCGGCGGACCGTGAAGTCCCCGCCGGCGGTGCCGTGAGCTATGCCGGTGCCTGACCGCCGGCCGTCGCGGGCAGCGTGGCGAGTCCCCGGAACTGCAGATTGTCGGCGCGCCAGCGGTACGGGCGGGCCTCGTCCAGTGCGAGTTCGGGTATCCGGCGGGTCAACTCCCTGAGGACGCAGGCCCCTTCCAGTCTCGCCAGGCCGGCCCCGATGCAGAAGTGCACGCCGGTGCCGAGCGCCACGTGCCCGGTCTCGGTGCGGGTCACGTCGAGCCGGTCCGGGTCGCTGAAGTGCGCCGGGTCGCGGTTGGCCGATCCCCTCACCAGGTAGACGAGTTGGCCTTCCTTGATGGCCGTACCGTGCAGCTCGATGTCGCGGGTGACCAGGCGGTGGGTGAGCTGCACCGGACCGTCCCAGCGCAGGATCTCCTCCACGGCGGCCGGGATGAGCTGCGGCTGGGACTTGATCAGCTCCCACTGGTCCCGTTGGGTCAGGAGCCCGCGCAGCCCGTTGCCCATCATGTCGACAGACGTCTCGTACGTGGCCACCAACAGCAGCAGCAGGTTCGAGCAGAGCTCCTCGTCGCCGAGCCGCTCGCCGTCCTCCTCGGCCTGCACCAGACGGGAGATCAGATCGTCCTTGGGGTCCTTCCTGCGCTCGGCGATCACCGCGCCCAGGTAGTCCATCATCTGCTGCAGCGACCGGACCGCCGGACCTTGGGTGCCGAGCAGGTCGGGGGCGCCGCCGAGGAAGAGCTTGATGGTGTCGCACCACTGGGTGATGAGCGAACCGTCGTCTTCGGGAAGGTCGTAGAGGGCGAGGAGCACACCGGCCGGCACCGCGTAGCTGAGGTCGGGGATCAGGTCGAAGCCGTCCGCCTTCTCCAGCATGGCGTCGACGAGCCGGGTCACGATCCCCGCCACGCGGGGTTCGAGCAGCCGCACGTCGCGCGGGCTGAAGCCTTGGTTCATCAGCTTGCGCACCCTGGTGTGCTGGGGCGGGTCGAGCATCCACATCCACTGCTCGGCGAGCGAGAGGAAGCGCTGCATCGCGGCGGAGGGGTTGGCACCGCCACGAGCGGCGAGCAGGTGGATGCGCCGGGACGAGAAGGTCTCGTGATCGCGTATCGCCGCGTTCACATCGTCGTAGCGGGTCAGCAGGAAGCCGTTGAGCTGGTCGTCCCAGTGCACCGGATCGTGTTCGCGCAGCAGCGCGTACGTGGGGTAGGGGTCGGCGAAGACCTCAGGCGTGAGCAGCTTCAGGCCGCTGACGTCGAATTCGGTGGGCACGAGTCAACTCACCTCGTGCGTCGGTATGTTCGCCAGACCGTCGGCCATCGTGCGGGGCAGTTCGGCGAGGCCGGTGCCGGTCAGCACGGGAGTGCCGGCGCCGTTGACCACACTTATCTCGCAGGTGAGCAAGGCGTGGTCCGCAGTCAACTCGACGGCCCCGGCGGCCACTTCCCGGGCATCGGCCTCAGTGGTGCGGACGGTCGCGGTGACGGTGTCGCCCGCGTAGACCGGGGCGAGGAAGGTGAGGGAGAGATCTCGCATGTGCACCCCGGGCTCGGCAAGCAGGGGAACCACGGAGAGGGTGAGCGCGCCCTGGGCCATCCGGCGGTCGCCGTGTCCACCCATGTGGTGCGCGCCCAGGTCGCCGGTGAGGCGGGCGCAGACGTCGATGTCTTCGGCGCGTAACGTGCGCGTGGTGGTGCGGGTGGTGCTCACGGAAGAACCATCCGTTCTCTTGAAACGCTCTACGCGGTAAGCGTTGCGGTTTACGCGCTGACGATGAGGCCCTTGCTGCGGCCGGTGATCACGACCTCGCCCCCGCACCGGATGCGTGCGTCGAAGGCGATCTTGGTCATCCCGGCGGTCGGCTCCAGGCGGGTGACCTCCAACTCGGCGACGATCTCCTCGTTTCGCCTGAGCGGCCGGATGGCTCGCCAATCCATGCGCTGCGAAAGGTAGTTGAGGTCACCGCCCAGCTTGGTCAGCGGGGCGACGGTCAGTACGTACGGCAGGTACTCGGGCAGCGATTCGGCGGGCGCGCCCGCCAACTCGTAGTAGTCGTACACCTCTTGGTCGGTGTACTGCTTGGCCCACGTCAGCACGGTGCCGACGGAGATGTCTCCGTGGACGGCGTTCTTGATGGCGATTGACGACAACGTCCCCTCCAGTACGGTACGGGAGACTGATGTGGCGAAAGATGGCCGATCATTACCTACTGGTAGGTAACTGCTTGGTTGAATCATGCCTCACGGGGCGGCCGCACGCGACTGCGTTCCGTGATTGTGCCCCGTGTCACATCTGGCCGGATCTGTGCCGCTACCGGAGCGGCTCATACCGTCTGCGACACAGTTCAGCCGACGGAGTCCCGGTAGAGGCTCCGGAGCAGCTCCGCATCCACCCGCCGGTGGGGATCGTTGTCGAGATTGCCGCTCATGCCCGTGAGGCAGGCGTCGATGTCCCGCTCCGAGAACCCGTGGTCGGCGAGCGTGCCGCCCAGGCCCACCGCCCCCGCCAGCGCTGCCACGGCATGGACCACGTCACGGCCGCCGAGGACGTCGGCCACCGTGTCGAACGCCTCGGGCGCGTGGGCGTAGGCGCTGCGCAGCCAGGCGGGGTAGAGCAGGGCCAGACCGCGGCCGTGCGAGAGACGGACCTTCGGCACCGCGCCCATGGCCTGCTGGAGGCGATGCGGCAGACAGGTGCTGACCGTCGCCACGTTCACGCCGCCCAGCAGCGCGGCGAGGGCCATCGCCTCACGCACCTCCGGGGACGACTCACCGCGCGCGAGCCTGGGGAGGTTGTCCCGTACGAGCGCGAGGGCGCGCCAGGAGCGGGCCCGGCTCTCCTCGGTCGCCCGCACCGCCACGGCGCCCTCCACGGCGTGCGCCAGCGCGTCGAACCCGCTGTCCACCGCCACGGCGACGGGCAGCCGAGCGGTGAGGTCGGGGTCGACGACCGCCACTCGGGGCGCGACCCCGTCGCCGCGGATGCCCGACTTGAAGCCGCGGACCACGTCGGTGAGGATCGCCCCCTTGGTGACCTCCGAGCCGCTGCCCGCCGTCGTGGGGACGGCGATGAGCGGCAGGGCGACGGCGTGGGCGGGGAGGGTGGTGCCGATCAGGTCCCGCACGGTGTCGTGGTCTCCGGCGACCGCGACGGCCTTCGCGGCGTCGATGGCGCTGCCGCCGCCGAGCCCGACCACCAGGTCGCAGCGGCCGGCCCGGGCGACGGCGAGCGCGGCGTCGGCCTCGTCGGAGCGGGGGTCGGCACTGACCCCGTCGAAGACGGTCACGGCGACCCCCGCCGCCCGCAACGACGCCTCCGCGCGGTCGAGATACCCGTGTCGGCGCATCGCCGTGCGGCCGCATACGAGCAGGGCGTGCCCGCCCAGCGGCGCGGCCAGCGACCCGAGCAGATCCAGGGTGCCCCGGCCGAACACCGCACGCGTGGGCACCGGCAGATCGAGCGCGAGGTCCGGGCCGGGTCCGGCCGCCGTGCGGTGGGGATGATCAGTGTGCATGGTGTCCGGCTCCTCGCCGTCGGTTGTCCTTCAGGGCCTCGAACACCGCACAGGTGCCCTCGACCAGGTACTGGAGTGCCGATCCGCCGCCTGTGGAGCGGGGCCCGGTCCAGGGCAGCTCGGCGACGGTGTCCCCGCCCAGCAGCAGGGTGGTCGCCTCGCGGCCGGCCCGGGCCGCCAGCACGGCGGCGGCCGCGTGGCGGTTGCCCTGGGCGTACAGGCCGGGCGTGCCCGCGATCAGGACCCGCTCGGCGCCGCGGACCAGGTCGAGCGCCCAGGGTTCGATCACGAAGTCGACGACGGCGCAGTCGTCCGGGACGCCGTCCTCGACCCGTATCCGCCGGGTGACCCCGTCCGGGCCGGCGACCACCAGGACGCGCGGGAGGTGGATGCCCTCGCCGCCCGTGCGGTCGAGCACCGCCCGTGCGGCGCGGGCACAGCGCTCGGGCGCGCTGCCCAGCTCGGACCGGCCGACCGGGTGACCGGCCGCCGCGAGCAGGGTGTTGAGTACGACTCCGCCGGGGATCACCAGCCGGTGGGTACGGGTGAGTCCGGTGAGGCCGATGAGCGTCTTCTCCGGTTTCACCCCGCCGAGCACCGCCACCGCATGGCCCCGGCCCGGACCGGTCGCCCACGGGTCGAGCGCCCGGGCCTCGGCGACCAGGGAATCCGCCGCGTACCCGGGCAGATGGTCCAGCAGTCCGGTGTTGGAGGCGTGCCGGCGGTGCGCCTTGGAGAACCCGCCGACGGCGACCCGGTCGCCGAGTCCCGCCAGCGCACGGGCCAGTCCGGGGTCCGCCGCCTCGTCACCGGGATGGAGGCGGGTGTTCCCGAACAGGGCGATCTCGCCGTCGTGCAGTTCCGCGGCCCAGTCGCGGGCACGCGCCGTGGCGTTCTCCGGCAGGTACCGCACCGGACGGCCGAGCCGCCCGCCGAGGTAGCCGGCGACATGGTCGAGGTGCACCGCACTGCCGTCCTTGGCGCTGCCCTGATGGCTGAGCAGCGCCACTCGGGCACCGGCCGCGGACAGCCGTGCGAGGTCGGCGAGTTCGACGTCGATGCGGCCGGTGTCGGTGAGCGCCGGGCCGACGTTGAACCCGGCGGAGTAGATCCAGCGCTCGCCCGCCGCCGGCCGGTGGTCCGACAGCAGTCGCAGTCCCCTCACAGGCCGTAGTGGCCGAGGCCGGCCCGCTCGTCCAGCCCCGACATCACGTTCATGTTCTGGATCGCCGAACCGGCCGCGCCCTTCACCAGGTTGTCGGTCACGGCGACCACCTTGGCGAAGCCCCGGACCGGGTCGTAGTCCACGCCGATGTGGCAGAAGTTGGACCCGGTGACGGCGTTCAGGCTGGGGTAGACGCCGTACTCCTTGGAGTTGAGGCGTCCCTTCTTCGCGAAGGCGTTGATCCGCACGAAGTGCTCGTCGGCGTAGTGGTCACGGTAGAGGTCCAGCAGGGCCGCCCGGTCGACCCCCGCCCGCGCCTCGGCGCGTATCGCGACGCTCGCCTGGATGTAGATGCCGCGGACGAAGTTGCCGTGCGCGGTGGTCATGTCGACGCACAGCTCCCGGCCGGCGAAAGGCGCCAGGTGGGTCTCCAGCTCAGGGGCGTGGCGGTGGCCCTCCAGGCTGTAGGGCAGCATCGATGCGAACGCCTCCGCGTGCATCACCTCGCTCACGGGTTTGCTGCCCGCCCCCGAGGTGCCGTTGACGGCGGCCAGATGGACCGCGCTGTCGAGGTCGGCCAGTCCGGAGCGCAGGAGGGGTGCCAGGCCGAGTACGGTCGTGATCGCGTAGCAGCCGGGATTGGCCACCAGGCGTGCGGCGGCGACCTGCTCGCGGAACAGCTCGGTGACGCCGTAGACGGCCTCGGACAGCAGCTTCGGGCTGGCGTGCGGCTCGCCGTACACCTCCGCGTACCGCTCGGGGTCGGGGAATCGGAAGTCGGCGCTCACGTCGATCACCTTGGCGCCGTGTTCCAGGAAGCGGGGCGCCGACCGCATCGCCTCCCCGGACGGGGTGCAGAAGAACACCACGTCGAGTTCGCCCGCGCGCTCCTGGAGCTGCTCCACGGTGACGAACCGCAGCCCGCTGCCGAGCAGGTTGGGGTGGACGCGTTCGAACTCCTCGCCGCTGCGGGCGGTCGGCAGCACTGTGCCGACGCCGGGGTGGTTGAGCAGCAGCCGGCACAGTTCGCCGCCGGAGTGGCCGGTGCCCCCGACGATGCCGATACGGAGAGTCATGCGTCACCTCGCGGAATGATGATGATTTTGCCGGTGGCCGGTTCCCCGGCCGCCATCAGCGCCATCGCGACGCTCGCCTCGGACAGGCCGAACCGGTGGGTGACCATGGGCATCGGATCGACCGAACCCTCGGTCAGCCAGCCGATCACCCGGCGGAAGTCGCCGGCGGTGGACAGCGACGAGCCGATCACCCGGACCTCCTTGCCCACCAGGGCGTTGACCGCCACGGTCGGCGGGCGGTCGAAGAAGCTGACCACCACCACCGTGCCTCCCGGGCGCACCACCCGCACCGCTTCGTCGACCGCACCCGGGTGGCCCGATGCCACCAGGACCGCGTCGGCGCCGGGATCGGCCGGCTCGGGACCCGTCTCGCCTGCCAGGACGTCCAGGTAGGCGTCGGCGCCCAGTGCCAGGGCCCGCTCGCCCTTCTCGGGACCGAGGTCGGAGCAGACGATCCGGCCGAAGCCGAGCCGCCGGGCGGCGATCAGGCAGCCCAGGCCGATGTTCCCGGCGCCGATGATGCGCAGGGCCCGCCGTCCGGGCGGGCCTGCCAGCGCGACCGCGTGGGCGGCGATCGACAGCGGCTCGACGAGTGCCCCGAGCACCGGGTCGGTGGCGGCCGGCAGCCGGTGGACCATGGTGGTCCGCAGGGTCACGTACTCGGCGAAGGAGCCGTCCCAGCCGAGATGGCACAGGTTGCGCTTGCCGGTGCAGAGATGGGTGCGGCCCTCCGCGCACCGTTCGCACGCGTCGCAGTGCGCGTAGGCGGCGGAGCACACCAGGTCACCTGGCGCGAAGCCGCCCGCGCCGGTGACGACGGTGCCGCACAGCTCATGGCCGAGTACGCACGGTGCGGACTTGTACGGGTGCGTACCGCGGTAGGTGGCCAGGTCCGAGCCGCAGATCCCGGTGGCCAGGACCCTGACCAGCAGTTCGCCCTCGGCGACCGGGGGCAGCGGGCCGCGCCGGGTCTCGATGCGGCCCTCGCCGGTCAGTACCGCACGGTCCATGAAGGCGGGCGGTGTCGCGGCCGGATGCCGGTCCGTCAGCATGTGTTGGCCACCTCCAGGCCGGCCAGCGCGGCGTTCACCGAGTCCACCAGGATGCGCCCGATCCGGGCCTGGGAGTCGGCCGACATGGCGCCGATGTGCGGCGTGATCACCACGTTGTCGAGCTCGTGGAGCCTGTTCGGCCGGCCCTCCTGGGCGACCACGTCGAGTCCCGCGCCGGCGATCGTGCCGCCCGCGAGCGCCTCGTACAGCGCGTCCTCGTCGACCACCTGGCCCCGGGAGACGTTGACCAGCAGCGCGCTCGGCTTCATCAGGGACAGCGTGTCCTCGTCGATCAGATGGTGCGTACGGTCGGTGAGCGGCACCGCCAGGCAGACCACGTCGGCCTCCCGCAGCAGACGCTCCAGGGCGACCGCCTCACAGCCCTGCCGCGCGAGTGCGCTCCGGCGCTCGTCGTCGAGCCGCTCGCAGGTGACCAGCACGTGCATGCCGAGGGCTCGGGCCAGGACCGCGATCCGTGAACCGATCCGTCCGTGGCCGACCAGCCCGAGGGTCTTCCCGCCCAGCTCCGTTCCGGAGAGGGCGGCCTTGTTCCACGTGCCGGAGCGGACCTGACGGTCCGCCAGGGCTATGTGCCGGGCCATGGCCAGCATCAGTCCGAGCGCCAGCTCCGCGACCGCCGGGGCGGATACGGCAGGGATGTTGAAGACGGTCGCGCCGGTCTGCTTCGCCGCGACCAGGTCGATGTTGTCGACCCCCGAGCCGGCCCGGGCGATCACCTTGAGGCTGTCGGCGGCCGCGATGACGGAGGCGTCCAGGCGCACCCCGCTGCGCAGCACGATCACCTCCTTGCCGCGTACGAGTTCGGGCAGGGCTTCGGCGGGCGGACGCAGGGCCACCGTCACCTCGTGGCGCTGCCGCAGTTCCTCGAGGGCCCCGTCGTCGATGGGGTCGAGCACGAGGATCCGGGCCGGCCGTACGGCGGCCACGGCCGCCGCGGTGGCGAGCGCCCGGCGATCGAGCTTCCCGGACGGTGTCAGCGGCAGGGCGTCGACCACGTGGAACCGGTTGGGCACCATCGGGGCCGGCATGGTCGCGCGGGCGTGCCGGCGCAGCGCGGCGACGTCCAGGTCGCCGCCGGCCGGCGCGACCAGGGCGGTCAGCAGGTCGTTCCCGGAACCGTCGCGGACGACGAGCGCGGCCGCGTCCGCGACCTGGTCCGCGGCCCGCAGATGGGCCTCCACCTCGCCGAGTTCGACGCGGTGGCCGCGCAGTTTGACCTGTTGGTCGTTGCGTCCCAGATAGGCCAGCCGGCCGTCGGGAAGGCGCCGGGCCAGGTCTCCGGTGCGGTAGCTGCGGCGGCCGTCGACGGTCCGGAAGCGCTCGGCGGTCAGCTCGGGCCGGTTGAGATAGCCGGTGGCGACCCCCGCGCCCGTCACCCACATCTCACCCACCTCGCCGTCGTCGACCAGCCGCAGGTCGTCGTCGCGCAGTTCCACGGTCAGGTGCGGCAGCGGCACACCGATGGGCGAGGTGCCCCGGCCGGCCAGGTGCTCCGGCGTGAGCCGCAGATGGGTGGCGTGCACGGTGATCTCGGTGATGCCGTACATGTTGACCATCTCCGGCGCGGGCCCGGGCGCCGCGGCGACGAAGTCCCGGACCACGTCGAGGTCGACGCTCTCGCCGCCGAAGACGACGTACCGCAGCAACGTCGCCGGGGCGCCGGAGTCGGCGTACTCGCGTGCCAGGTAACGGAAGGCGGACGGGACCTGGTTGAGGACCGTGATCCGCTCATCGACCAGCAGCCGCAGGAACTCCTCGGGCGCCTGGGCCGTGGCGGCGGGCACCGTGACCGCCGTCGCGCCCGTGGCCCAGGCCCCCCACAGCTCCCACACCGAGAAGTCGAAGGAGGCGGAGTGGAACAACGTCCACCGGTCGTCCGGGCCGAGGTCGAACAGCGGCAGGGCCGCACGGAGCAGGGCGAGCACATTGCCGTGGGTCACCACGCAGCCCTTGGGCGTCCCTGTGGTTCCGGAGGTGTAGATCACATAGGCCGGGTCGTCGGGCCCCGGAGTTTGGGGCACGGCAGCCGGCACCTCCACGGCGGCGCCCGGGTCGACGACGGTCAGCGCATCGAGCCCGCAGGCCGCGGCCCGGTCGGGCGTACCGACCAGGGCCGCGAGCCCGGCGTCCGACGCCATGAACCGAAGGCGGTCCGACGGGTACGACGGGTCCAGCGGCACATAGGCGGCCCCGGCCTTCAGCACCCCGAGTATCCAGGCCGGCGCCTGGTGGGTTCGCTCCAGCAGCACACCCACCAGGTCGCCCCGGCCGACGCCGGTCGCGGCCAGCAGCGCGGCGACGGCGTCGGCCGAGCGGTCGAGCTCGGCATAGCCGACCTCGTGGCCACCGCCCACCACGGCGGGCGCGTCACGGCGCCCGGCCGCGACGCGGGCGAACAGCTCGGGCAGCGAATGCAGGTCCGCCGGCAGTTCACTTCCCGCCACTGTTGCCGCCGATCGCCATGACGTCGCCCTGGTCGACGGGCTTGTAGTAGTCGGTGGGGTGCACGTGGGCGCCGAAGTCGCCGAACATGCGGCGCAGTCGCGGGGACATGCGGTCCAGCACCTCGGCCGGCTGCACGATGTAGTCGTGCGGACGGTGCCACAGGTGCCCGTAGCGGAGGATGAACGTCTTGCGCTCCTGGGTCTTGTTGGGCGCCACCGCGTGCCACAGCGAGTACGGGAAGATCAGCACGTCGCCCGGGGCCGCCTTGACCTCCACGGCCTCCTCGGGCATCTCCCCGCGGCGCAGCGGCTCGTCGAGCTCCTCGATGTAGCACAGCGCGGTCCGGTCGGTCGGCACACGGCGGTGACTGCCCGGGACGAGCAGGAAGTTGCCGCTGTCGGGCTGCGTGGTGTCGGTGAAGAACACCTGGGCCTTGAGCTGGAGGCTGGGGCTGCCGTGGGCGAGCCGCAACTGCTGGAGGTACTCACCGCCGTCGGTGTGCCAGTACTCCAGCGCCTCGTCCTGCAGCGAGCGGACGAAGATCTCGGTGCCGAGGATCTGGACGCTGCCCGCCAGGAGCGTCATCAGCGGGCCGACCAGCTTGGGGTGGTCGAGGAAGTAGTCCATGCCGTCGGTGCGGGCGACGGCGTCGCGCACCCGGACGGTGTGGCTGCGGTCGGTGAAGCTGGCGTGGTTCTCGATGGTCCGGGCGCCCTTGGCGAGGACCTCGTCGATGACGGCGAGGCCGCGCTGAACCTCTTCGGGCGTGAACAGGCCCTTGAGGTGCAGGTAGCCGTTCTGCTCGTAGGTCTCGAACTGTTCGTCGGTGAGCGGCGTCCAGTCCTGCACGAGGTCGGTCTCGGCGGTCGACTCGCGGATGGTCGCGACGTGCATGGCGGATCCTTTCGTCAGCGGTGACGGGATGTCGGTTCGAGCCGGGGCGCCGGTCATGGGCGCAGCTCCTCGGCCCACTGGTGGAGCTGGGTCTCGACGGTGTCCCACAGGGCGAGCACATCGGCGGCGGCGTACCAGTCCGTCTTGTGCATGACCGCCACGGTCACGCCGTCCTCGTCCTCGTCCCAGAAGGTCGCGATCGAGGCGTCGTGCCAGCCGACGGAGACCTTCAGCGGCGAGGTCCGCACTCCCGGGATCTCGATCTCGCCGACCGAGCGGCGCATCGCGATCGGCCTGGCGTTGAAGGTGACGTACGGGACGGTCGCCTGGCGGCCGACCGCCTGCGGGTCCATCAGGTCGATCAGGGCCGGCCACGGCAGATGGCTGTCGTCCAGGGTGACCAGCACCCGCTCACGGAAGTGGCGCAGGTACTCGGGTGCCGCCGGGTACCGGCCGGGCTCGCTGGCCAGCACCGTCTTGCTGGCGAACCAGCCCGCGGTGTGGGTCAGCCCGGGCAGTTCCCGGTTGGCGGTGGACAGCGTGGTGGCGACCGCGGGCCGGTCGGACAGCCGGAACAGCGCCTGGTGCAGGGCCGCGTGCATCAGGTTCAGACCGGTCAGGTGCAAGGGGCGGCCCGCGGCGGCGAGGTCCCGGCAGAGCTGCCGGGGCAGTCGGCGGACGAACTCCCCGTTGCGTTCGTAGCGGATGCCGGTGGCCCGGCTGAAGCCCTTGACCGGCATGGCCGGGATGGCGCCGATGCCGTCGAGGCGGGCGGCGAGCCGGGCCAGCGCGGACCGGCCGCCCTCGGAGGCCACTTCGGCGTTCTGCCGCCGCACGAACTCCTGGAAGCTGATCTGGATGGGCGGCAGGGGCGGCACCGGGGCGCCGATCTCCTGCCCGTAGAGCGCGGCGAGGTCCCGGATCAGCACGTTGAGCGACCAGCCGTCGCTCACCAGGTGCTCGGTGACCAGGGCGAAGTACGTCTCCTGCGCGGAGCGCGGGAGCACCACGAGCCGGGCGACCGGTCCGTGTTCCAGGTCGAACGGTTCCTCCACCGCCCCGCGGACGGCGGCCAGGTCGGCCTCGGCGTCCGCCCCGGAAGGCAGTCGCAGCACGTCCTGCGGTTCGGCCGCCCCCACGTGCCACAGGCCGGCGTCGGTGTCGAACGCGCTCAGCAGCACCGGATGGCGCCGCTGCATGGCGTGCCAGGCGCGGTCGAGCGCGTCGAGGTCGAGCGGCCCGTGCAGCGTCAGCGGCAGATTGCTGTGGTGCGGGTTGAACACGCCGCGCTCGGCGTCCTCACGGGTCTGGCCGAGCCGGTGCCGGTGGTTCCAGGACGCCTTGAGCGATTCACGCATGGTTGAGCTCCCTCGTCGTGACGCGGTGGGCGACCGACGCGCCGTCGTGGGCGCGGAGCCCGCCGTCCGCACGGAGCGGACGCAGCAGCTGCTGCTCGGGGTCGCAGATCACCTCGATCAGCGCGGGGCCCTCCTCGGCCAGCACCGAGGCGATGCCGGTGTCGAGCCGGTCGGCGTGCGCCAGCGTGCGGTACGGCAGCCGGAACGCGGTCGCCACCGCCCGGAAGTCGAGCGGTTCGGGCTCCGGCAGCTGCGGGCCCTCGGTCAGGGCGGCCTGTGACTCGCGGATGGAGGCGTAGCCGCCGTTGTTGAGCACGAACACCTTGATGTTCAGCCCGTACTGGCTGATGGTGGCCAGCTCCTGGATGTTCAGCTCGATCGCGCCGTCCCCGACGATCACCAGCACCTGCGCGTCGGGCTGTGCGAAGGCCGCGCCGACGGCCATCGGGACGGCCGCGCCCATGTTGAGGAAGGCGGCGGAGGTGATCTCCCGCTGGGACGTGGTGAATTCGAGGGTCTGGCCCGTCACGTAGTAGGCGCTTCCGGTGTCCACCACGAACACGTGGTCCGGCCCTGTCTGGGCCTCCAACCGGTCGACGAATCCGTAGGAGTTGATCGGGCCGTCCGGCCGCTGATCGCCGACCGTCGGGTGGGCCGCCTTGAGGCCGGCGCACTCGTCGAGCCACGCCCCGTGGGTTTCGCTGCCCGGTGCCCCGGACGCCTCCACCCGCAGGGCCTCGATCAGCGGACCGACGTCCATGCAGACCGGGAAGTCGACGCGGACACCCTTCTTGGTCAGCTGCGAGGGGTCGATGTCGACGGCGACGACGGTGGCGTCCGGGTCGAAGGCGTCGGCGTCCTCACCGACGAACGCGGTCGACAGGCTGGAGCCGAGGGAGATCACCAGATCGGAGCGGCCCATGATCAGCCCCGGGTACAGACGCCCGCGGATGCCGCCCTGTCCGAAGCAGAACTCCGAGTCGTACGGCAGCAGGTCGGTGCCCAGCCGGGAGGTGACCACGGGGACGCGAAGCTGCTCGACCAGGTGCCGGAAGGACGTGACCGCGTCGGCCTGGCGGATGCCCTGGCCGGCGACGATCAGCGGGCGCTCGGCGGACCGCAGCATCGTCATCAGCTGGCGGGCGGTCTGCCGGGCGCCGGCCGCGCGCGGCCCGCTCGGCGCCGGGCCGGAGCCCTGGAGCGCGTCCGGATCGATCTGCGCGGCCTGCACGTCCAGCGGGATGTCCAGCCAGACCGGACCCGGGCGGCCCGACAGGGCGTGCCGGACGGCCTCCTCCAGGTGCAGCCGGATGTCGGCGGGACGCTCGACGACGGCGGAGTACTTGGTCATGCTGCGCGCGCTGTTCACCACGCCGAAGCCCTGCACCCCGAAGGAGCGCACGCCTTCGTCCATGTGCCGGGTCTCCACCTGGCCGGAGATCACCAGCACCGGGACCCCGTCGGCGTAGGCGTCCACCAGGCCCGCCAGCGCGTTGACCGCGCCCGGCCCGCTGGTCACCAGTGCCACGCCCAGGCTGCCGGTCAGCTTGGCGGCACCGGTCGCCATCAGCGCCGCCGCCGTCTCGTGCCGGGCGCAGATGCTCACCAGGCCCGGCTGCTGGGTGAAGGCCTGATCGAGGTGGATGGAGCCCGTGCCGGACAGGCTGTAGCAGGTGCGGACACCCAGAGCGCGCAGGCTGGAGGCCACGTAGTCGGCCACCCGTATGGTCATGCCAGCCACTCCCGTACGCGTTTCGCCACGCCCTGCGCGGTCAGTCCGAAGTGTTCGTAGAGGTGCTCGGCCGGCCCGATCGGCGCGTACTCGCCCGGCACACCGATCTGCAGCACCGGCACCGGGTGGGTGCGGACGACCACCTCGGCGACCGCTCCGCCGAGCCCGCCGTTGAGGACGTGGTCCTCGGCCACCACCAGCCGTCCCGTACGGGTCGCCGCCCGGCCGATCGCCTCCGTGTCGATCGGCTGGACGGAACCCAGGTGCAGGACACCGGCGTTGACGCCGTCGGCCGCGAGCAGATCCGCGGCCTCGGCCAGCCGGCTGGTGAGCAGACCGGTGCCGAGCAGCGTGACGTCCTCGCCCTCGCGCAGTGTGACGGAGCCTCCGTACGCGAACGTGTGGTCGTCGGGGAAGAGTTCGGGCGTGTGGAGCTTGCTGACGATCCGGATGTAGACCGGGCCGTCGTGGGTGAGGGCCTCGCGCAGCGCGGCCACGGTGTCCGCCGGCGTGGCCGGGGCCAGCACGGTCATCCGGGGGATCGAGCGCATCCAGGCCAGGTCCTCGACGGCGTGGTGGGTGCCGCCGAGCGCGCCGTACGCCAGGCCGCTGACGAAACCGCAGAACACGACGTTGGCACCGGTGTAGGCCGCGTTCTTGATCTGCTCCAGGGCACGGGCGGTCAGGAAGCAGGAGGCCGAGTAGACGAACGGGCGCAGGCCCGCGTTGGCCAGGCCGATCGCGACGCCGACCAGGTTCTGCTCGGCGATGCCGACGTCGACGAACCGTTCGGGCAGTTCGGTCTGGAAGCCGAGGGCCGAGTGGGTCTCGGCGGAGTCGTTGTTGACGATGCAGATCCGCTCGTCGGCGTGGGCCAGTTCGAGCAGGGCGGCCGAGAACGCGGCCGCGCAGTCAGTCGTCGTTGCCATGCTCAAGCTCCCGGAGTGCCTGGTCGAGAAGGTCGGGGGTCAGCCGACGGCTGTGCCATTCGAGATTGCGTTCCATGAAGGAGACGCCCTTGCCCTTGACGGTCGAGGCGATCACGCACGTCGGCCTGGACTCCTCGATCGGGGCCCCGCGGAAGACGTCCAGCAGTTCGTCGACGTCGTGGCCGTCCACGGTGCGCACCGCCCAGCCGAAGGAACGCCACTTGTCGTCCAGGGGCTCCAGGGCGTTGATGTCCTCGGTGCTGGCGCCCTTCTGGGCGAGGTTGCGGTCGACGATCACCACCAGGTTGTCCAGCTTCCGGGACGCGGCCAGCATCGCGGCCTCCCAGTTGCTGCCCTCCTGGAGTTCTCCGTCGCCGGTGAGCACGAAGGTGCGGCGGCCGGAGCCCTGGACCCGCGCCGCGAGCGCGGCGCCCGCCCCGAGGGACAGACCGTGGCCGAGGGAGCCGGTGTTGAACTCGATGCCCGGTACGCGGGTCGAGACCACGGTGCTCAGCCGGGAGCCGGCGCCGCCGAAGGTCGCCAGCTCCTCCTCGGGCAGGACGCCCTTGAGGGCGAGGACGCTGTACATGGCGGCCGACGCATGGGCCTTGCTGAGGATGAAGCGGTCCCGGTCCGGGTCGTCCGGACCCCCGCGCAGGACACCGAAGTACAGCGTGCACAGGATGTCCATCGCGGACAGGTCCGCGCCGATGTGGCCGGTGCCGGCCGTGCTGACGGTGGTCAGCGCGAGTGCCCGGGCCCGGGCCGCCTGACGGCGCACCAGCGCCGCGTCCTGCGAGGGCACGTCGTGGTCCTTTCGGTGGGAGGTGTGCGGCCGCGACAGCGGCGCGGTGCTCATGCCGTGAACTCCTGCCACTGGTCGAGCCGCTGGAGGGCGAAGACGTCCTTGACCCCGGCGATGCTGTCCTCGAGATGGGCGGAGTGCCCGGTCTCGTAGATCGAGCCCAGGGCGTTGCGCAGGGACGTGATGGTGGCCCGCAGGCCCTGGTTGGCGTAGATGACCGCCGAGACGCCCGCGGTGTGGGCCTCGTCCGCGTGCCAGTCGGGATAGGTGGTCGGCACGACCACCACCGGCAGACGGTCCTCCCACGCGTCCAGGAATGCGATGACCTCGTCCTTGGTGTCCTTCTTGGAGTGCACCAGGACGGCGTCGGCGCCCGCGTCGGCATAGACGTTGCAGCGCTTGAGCGCCTCGTCCACGCCGAGCCCGCTGATCATGGCCTCGGTCCGCGCGATGACGAAGAACTCGTCGTCGCTCTGGGCCTTCTTGGCGGTCTCGATCTTGTGGGCGAAGTCGCCGACGTCGAGCAGGCTGTGGTCGGCCGCCGCGAAGCTGTTCATCTTCGGGAAGATCTTGTCCTCGATGCTCACCGCGGTGATGCCGGCCCGCTCGTACTCGGCGACCATGTAGGCCACGTTCATGCTGTTGCCGAAGCCGGTGTCGCAGTCGGCGACGACCGGGACGGTCAGCGCCTTCTGGATGTTGGCGGCCGCCTCCAGGTACTCGGTCATGCCGAGGAGGCTGGCGTCGGGCAGGCAGCGGGCCGCTGAGATCTCGAAGCTGGACGCCCAGACGGCCTGGAAGCCGACCTGTTCGGCGATCACACCGCCGAGCGGCGAGTGGGCGCCGGCGATCCGGGTCAGCGGATGCGCGGCGAGCACGCTGCGGAAGGAGGGATAGGTGCGGTTGGTGGGACTCACGTGGAAGAACTCCTACGGTGAAGGTGTGGGGGCGGAGCTCGGGCTTTCTCCTGACAGCTCGTCACGGACGAACGCCCATCGGGCGACAAGGCCGGAGACGAGGAAGACGGCGGCCAGCAGCAGCCAGCCGGCGGTGCCCATGCCGAGCGGGAGCATGATGACCAGAGCGGGACCGAAGAACTGCTGCAGTCCCCGGCCGAGGCCGAACACCCCTTGGTACTCGCCCATGCGGCCCTCGGGCGGAAGGGTGAAGGACAGACCCCACCCGCCGGCGGACTGGGCGAGTTCGCCCAGGGTCATCACGACCGTTCCGACGACGAGGAGGGCGACGGCCCAGGTGGTCGCGGCGCCGCCCGCCCCGGCGAACAGGCAGCAGGCGAGCGCCATGAGGAGGCCGGCGCGCAGCAGCAGGCGGCCGGAGCCGGACACGGTGTCCGACCCCTTCCCGGCGGCGACCTGAAGCAGCACGACCAGCACGGTGTTGACGATCGTCAGCACGGCCACCAGCGCGACCGGCGCGCTGGTGCGGTTGACGGTCCACAGCGGTACGCCCACGGCGAGGACCGGCTGGAACAGCTCCAGGACGCCGGTGAGCACCGTGGCCAGCAGGAACCTGCCGTCCCGGAAAGCAGCCCAGGAGCGGGCCTCCGTGGCCGGGACGGCCTCGGGTCCGGCCGGACGCAGCCGCATCGCGAGGCCCGCGCAGGACAACTGCAGCAGCGCGTTCGCGGTGACGACCACGACGAAGGCGGTGCGGGTTCCGGCGGCGAGCGCCGCCCCGGCCAGGGCCGCGCCGCCGGTGAAGCCGAGGTTGAACAGACTGCGCATCCGCGCCCGGACGGCGGCCGATCGCGCGGAACCGAAGAGGGCGTGGGTGAGCGCGGCGCGCAGCGGACTCCCGACGGTCTCGCACACCGCGATGGCACAGGCGACGAGGGTGAATGCGACGATCGCGTCGGTGAACGCGTACCCCACGAACAGCACGGCCAGCAGCGCGTAGCTGGCCGCCAGCGGGCGGCGCGCGCCGAACCGGTCGGCGATCCTGCCGCCCGGCACGGTGGCCAGAAATCCGCACAGGCCCGCCACCGACAGCGCCAAGGAGACGCTCTCGGCCGAGAGCCCGACGGTCTTGGTGAAGAAGACGGCGCTCGACGTCAGGAAGAGGCCGGTACCGAGCGACTGGGCGAGCGTGAGCACACCCATCCGGCGCTCGGCGCCGGGCGCCGGGACGAGATCCTTGAGGAATCCGGCCGCGGCCGCGCTGAGGGCAGGCATGAGCCTTCCAGGGTTGGTGGACAGCATGAAGGTGACGACACGGTGGGCCGGGGGCCCGGGAGGCATGAGCCGTGTCCCGGGCAGGGCGACGGGAGGTCGCGGCCGGTGCCGGACCGGTCTACGGGCGGACGAGCAGGTCTCGCGCGGTCCGCAGGACGCGCTCGTCGCCGACGGTGAACTCGTAGGCGAGGAGTGCGGTGGCCTGCTCCAGCAGGGCGGTCATCTCCCGATGGTCGGCGGCCGAGCCGCACAGCATGTCCAGGAGCAGGGTGGCGGTGCCCTCGGCCAGGCGGGTGCCGGGCCGTACACGGGAGTGGTACGCGGTGATCCCGGGAAGGGCGCGCACCGCAGCGGCGCCGTCGACCCGTTCCAGCAGCCCCCCGGACGTGGGTCCGGGGGTGTAGTACTGGAAGTGGACCCGCTGCGGGCGTACGGGCTCGGGCGGGACGCCGCGCCCCAGTGCCAGGTCGCCGGCCAGCGCCACCAGGTCGAGACCCGTGCTGCGCAGGGCCAGCTCTGTCTGGTCGCCTCCGAGTCGGCCGTTGACCTCGATCAGGCGGGGCCCGGCCGGGGTCAGCTTGATCTCCGTGTGCACCAGGCCGTGGGTGACCCCCAGCGCGCGCAGCGCGCGGTCGGCCAGACCGGTCACGCCGGCCTCCTGCTCCGGTGTCAGCGGCGAGGGCCAGAACTGCCCGGACTCCCGGAAGGGAGGCGCCAGCGGCAGCTTGCCGGTCACGGCGAAGTGCGACATGCGCTCCGGGGTGACGGCGCTCTCCACCGAGACGTAGTCCCCGAACGGCGCCCAGTCGGCCCCCTCGAGGAACTCCTCCACCACCAGGGCGGGTTCGGAGCGAAGAAACTCCCGGACGGCGGCGGCGCCCTGCGCGGCGTCGGTCACCCGGACGGTGTTCCGGCTGCCTTCGCCACGGACCGGCTTGAGGACGGCGGGCAGACCCACCCGGGCCAGGGCCCGCGGCCAGTCCCGCTCGGTCGTGACGACCGCGTGGCGGACCGCGTCCACACCCGCCTGGCTCAGCCGGCGACGCTGGATCGCCTTGTCCGTCAACGCCCTTGTGGTCTCAGGTGAGTTGAACGGCAGACGCAGCCGCAGCGCGAGGCGCGCGGTGTCGGCGAGCATGCACTCGCTGAAGGTCACGATGCCCTTGGCCCCGAGCCGGCGCAGCTCGTCGACGGCGGCGTCCGTACCGTCCGCCAGGTCGACGAGACCGGCGCAGTTCTCCTCCAGGAGCGGGCGGACCTGGCGGGCGTGTTCGGAGTCCGCGAGTGCCACCACCACGGGTTCCGATGCGCCGAGCCGGCCGATGATCTCGCGCGGTGAGGCCGCACCCTGGTCGTAGACGACGACGATGGCCATCGTTCAGACGTGTTCGAAGAGTCGGGGATCCTCGACCGCCTCGGCGAGCTGCCGGAGCGTGCTGCGGCGCAGCACCCCCGACCGCGGCATCGCGAGGCCTGACTCTATGGCGCGGGTCGAAATCGCCAGCGCCAGCAGGGAGTCCCCGCCCAGATCGAAGAAATCGGCATCGACATCCTCAACCGGAATACCGAGTACCTCTTCCCAGATTTTCCTCAGCGTTTCTGTGGTGCTGTTTTCAGGCATGGTCTTTTTTCCTCCCCCTCGGCTCGTGGCCGTCACCCAGTATTAAACCCCCTCCGGCGCGCTGTCAAAGCCCCGGGGAAATCCAGGTTAACTTATTGGAATCATGATCGAAGGCATGACGGAACGAGGGACCGGCATTTTCCTCGAAAGAGCCCTGCGGTTTCCGGATCCGTTTCGGCCGGAAAGGTGCAGCAGCTGCCGGTCCCCTTTATTCCGTATCCCGTCGGTCAGGTCAGAGAAACCCCTGCCGATGCCGTGCGCACGGGGGCGGATTCCGCGGATTGCTCGAGATGTGTGATCAGGTCGGCGATGGAGATCAGAGCGAGTCCGTGCCGGCGGGCGAAGTCGCGCAGCTGCGGAAGTCTGGCCATGGTTCCGTCGGCATTCGCGATCTCGCAGACGGCCGCGGCCGGGCGCAGCCCGGCCAGCCGGCACAGGTCCACACCGGCCTCGGTGTGCCCCGGGCGCATCCGCACACCGCCTTCGCGCGCCCTCAGCGGGAAGACATGCCCGGGGCGCACGAAGTGGCCGGGCGAGGAGGCGGGATCGGCGAGCAGACGCAGGGTCAGCGCCCGGTCGGCGGCCGAGATCCCGGTACTGATGCCGGATGCGGCGTCGGCCGAGACGGTGAAGGCGGTGCGGTGGCTCTCGGTGTTGCGCGGAACCATCTGACCCAGCTCCAGCCGGTCCAGATCAGCTCCGGGCATCGGCGCGCAGAGCAGGCCCCGGCACTCGGTCATGGCGAAGGCGACCAGCTCAGGGGTCGCCAGTTCGGCGGCGAACACGATGTCGCCCTCGTTCTCACGGCTCTCGTCGTCGACGACGACGACCGCACGCCCGGCGGCGATCTCCACCACCGCGTGCGCCACGGAGTCAAGGGGCTGTGCGTCCCCGGCGGTCGGGGACGGCGCCGGTTCGGTTCTGGTCATGCCCGTGTTTCCTTGCGTTCGAGGGAAAGCGAGGTCGGGGCGCGAGGGTGACGGCGTGGGCCGCACGCACCCGGAACACGGTCGTGCGCGACACATAAGCCGGGATGTCGGCGCAGGCGGCGTACCCGCCCGGCAGGGTGGCCCATCAGAGTCTCCTCGCGCTCAGGACGCGGACTTCCGGGGCCGGGCGGGCAAGGGAAGAGGTCGACGTTCCGGACGGACGCCGCACGATCCGTGAGCGGAACACGGATTTTCCGGGGCGGCCAGGAATGGCCTTGCCCGCCGCGCACTGCCTCCCTTCCGGACTTTCACCGTCGGTCCAGGAATTCCACCTGGTCAACCAGCCGCTGGCTGCGGCCGGGTCGCGGACTATTACCGCCGGTTCGGAATTACACCGACCCCGGAGTGCGCAAACGTTCGTGATAACTGACGTTAACCTTGCACACTTTCTTCGAACTTGACAAGGCTCGGCTAATCACAGCCACTGTGGCCTGCGTCACGCGCTGCGCCGCGCCCGGCCGGCCGGCCCTCGTAATGTGTTGCGATCGCGGAGACGCTGTGCCTACGATCGGGCGACGCCGCTGACTACCCGCCAGTAACGGGCATACACCGACCAGTTGCCCACTTCGCTCGGCAGTGCCGGAGAACGGACCGCGGGAGGACACGCGGCGTATCCGGCCGGAGTCGCGTGCGGCGCCCGTCGGCCGAGCCGATTCGCGAATACGTACGGGGGAGTGCATCGCGATGCAGATACAGGAGAACATCGACGGTGAAAGGGGCACAGCCCTGCCCGACGCCGCCGCCGTCGACCGCGCCACCGGCTACTTCGAGCCCGGGGCGATCGTGCTGCGCCGGGAGATCCTCGACGGACGCCCGTGGCTGAGCTACCCGGTCCGCGTCGTCGCCGACCGGCCCGATCTGCTCGCGGTGTACCTGGCCCGCGGCACGGCGCTGGCCTTCGGGGACGGCGACTTCAGCTGGGGGCCGCACCCCTGGCAGCGGATCGCCGGGCACTGGCGCAGCCACGGCGTCCTTCAACTGCAGCGGCCCGGCGACGCCTACGCCGTATGGATGTTCCGGGACGACACGACCGGGGACTTCACCGGCTGGTACGTCAACTTCCAGGACCCCTACCGGAAGAACGCCTCCGGCTTCGACACCCTCGACCACGAGCTCGATCTCTGGATCCCCGCCGACGGCGGTCCGTACCGCTGGAAGGACGTCGACGAGTTCGAACACCGCGCCCGCAGCGGCGGCTTCACGGCCGAGCAGTCCGCCGCCGTGCGCGCCGAGGCCGCCCGGGTCGCCGACCTGCTCGACAGCCGAGCGACGTGGTGGGAACAGGAGTGGGCGCAGTGGGAGCCGGCCGCCGGCTGGCTGTCCCCGCCCGCGTGGACGGGCGCCGTCCGCTGACGGTACCGGGCCCCCGCCCGCCCCTGATCTTCCGTACACCCGTACACCGCGGCACCACCGCCACGCACCACCCGGGCGATCCCGGCGGGGCCCCGGCTCGCGACGAACCGCGGGCCGGCGCGAGTGTGCCGTGAGTGAGTACCACGAAAGGAACGACCGATGCGCATAGCCGTGGTGACCTCCCCCGGCTCCGTCGAGATCCGTGACATCCCCGTGCCCGGGATCGGCGAGGACGACGTGCTCGTCAGGATCACCGCCTGCGGCCTGTGCACCATGGAGGCCAAGCTCTACACCGGGGCGATGCCCGTCTACCCGGTCGCCGCCGGGCACGAGGTGTCCGGCCGGGTCGAGCGGATCGGCGCGCGGGCCGCCGCTCTGGAGGACGCACCCGCCGTCGGCGACCTGGTCACCCTGGACCTGCTGACCCGTTGCGGCACCTGCCGCAACTGCCGGGCCGGCGACAGCGCCGTGTGCGCCTCCCCCCAGGGCAGCATGCTTCCGGACGGCAGCATCGGCATGGGCTCCGGTCTCGCGGAGTACGTCCGGGTCCCCGCCGCCCACGTCTGGCCGGTCGGCGACATCGACCCCGTCCACGCCGCGATGGGCGAGCCGCTCGCCTGCGTCGTGCACTCCTTCCGCCGGGCCGGCTACCGGTCCGGCGACCGGGTCGCCGTGATCGGAGGCGGTTTCATGGGACGGCTCCACCTGCTGCTCGCACAGCACGAACAGGCCAGGTCCGTCACGGTGGTGGAGACCGACCCGGAGCGCCGGTCCGCCGCCCTCGACGCGGGCGCGGACGACGCCGTCGCCCCCGAGGACGTCGGCCGACTCGCGCCCGCGGACGTCGTGTTCGTCACCATCGCGTCCCCCGAGGCCATCGGCACCGCCTTCCGTACCGCCGCCGACGGCGCCCGCCTCGTCCTCTTCGGTGGCTCCCACGACACCCCGGACGCCGCGCTGCCGGGCTACGAGGTGCACCGGCGCCAGCTCACCGTCACCGGCTCCTACAGCCAGGAGCCCGCCGACTGGCGCACCGCCGCCGCCCTGCTGCGCAGCGGGACGCTCGCGGACCGGCTGGCCCGGCTCGTCACCTCGCGGCATGAACTGGCCGACGTGGACAAGGCGTTGACCGAAAGCTCCGGGACCCCGGTCTACCGGGTCTTCGTCGAGCCCCGCTGACCACGCGCCGGTCCGACCGCGTCCGCCACGCACCGGAACCGCCCCACAAGGAGACACCCGATGCCCTTCTCCGGCACCTCCGCCGACCACCCCACCCCCAGGGTCGGCGTCCAGCTCCACCCGCAGCACTGCGACCTGGGCGAACTGCGCGCCGCGTGGCGTGCCGCCGACGACCTCGGAGCCGACTCGATCTGGGTCTGGGACCACTTCGTACCGCACACCGGCGACCCCGAGGGCCGGCACTATGAATGCTGGTCGCTGCTGTCCGCGATGGCCGTCGAGACCCGGCGGGCCGCCATCGGCTCCCTGGTGACCTGCACCGCCTACCGCAACCCGCACCTGCTCGCCGACCAGGCGCGCACCGTGGACCTGCTCAGCGGCGGGCGGCTGGTCCTCGGCGTCGGGGCCGGCTGGTTCGAGCAGGAACACCTCGAGTACGGCTACCCGTTCCCCGGGCCCGGCGCGCGGATCGACGCGTTCGAAGCGGCGGTGACGGCGATCCGCGAGCGCCTCGGCCGGCTCAACCCCGGTCCCGCGGGCCCGCTGCCCCTGCTGATCGGCGGCGGAGGCGCGAAGCGCACCCTGGCGGCCGTCGCCCGGTTCGCCGACCTGTGGAACTGGTACGGCTGGGAGGCCGGCGACCCGGTGGAGGAGTTCCGCAGCCGCAGCCGGCTGCTCGACGAATGGTGCGAGCGCGTGGGCCGCGACCCCCGCGAGATCGGCCGGACGGTCATGATCGACGCTCCGCAGACCGGCCTGGCCCGCGAGTTCGCGGCGGCCGGCGCCACCGAGATCATCGTCTCCGTACCCGGTCCCTTCGATCTCGCCCCGCTCCGCGAGCTCCTCGGCGTGCGTGACGCCTCGGCGGCACGGTGAGCCCGTCCCGGCGCACCGGCCGGGAGGAGCAGCCGACCGGCGACGCCCGGACGCCGCCGGAGCGTCTCGGCAGGCACTTCCACACGCTGATGGCGGGTCTGCTGGCGTCCCACGCCGGCATCGGCCTGGTCTTCCCGCTGACCAGCATCTTCATCAGCGACCACCTCGGCCTGGGCGGCGCCGGTGCGGGCCGCTACTTCGTCGCCATGGCGGCGGCCGGATGTGCCGCGGCCGTGATCGGCGGCCCCCGCGCCGACCGGGGCGCAGCGGCGGCCGTCGGCGCCGTCGGCACCACGTCGCTCGTCGTGTCCTACGCGCTGCTCGGCGCGGCGAGCGGCGATCTGCCGGTTGTGCTCTCCGGTGTGCTGGCCGGCACCGGATACGGACTCCAGTACGCGGCGATCACCGGTGTGGTCACGGCCCTGGTGCCGGCGTCGCTGCAGCGCCGGGCCTTCGTCCTGCGGCACGTCATGACCAACGTCGGCATGGGCCTCGGCGCCGCCGCCGGCGGGCTGTTGCTCGCCGGCTCGGGCCGCTCGACGGGAATGCTTCGACACCTGTACGAGGCGGCCGCGGCCGGCTCCGTGCCGCTGGCCGTGGTGTTCCTCGCCGTCCGCGGGCTGTGCCACTCCCACCCGGCCGGCACCCCGCCCGGTGACGGCGGGACCCCGGATGCGGGCGAGAGCCGACAGGGCTACCGCGTGCTGCTGCGCAGCCGCCCGCTCGCCCTGCTGATGCTGGGTCAGGCCCTGTTCGCCGCAGTGGGCTTCACCCAGATCGAAGCTGCCGTACCGCTGCTGATGCACCACGGCATGGGCGTCGGCCTCACCGGCGTGAGCCTGGTGACAGCGGGCAACGCGCTGGCACTGCTGGTGCTCCAGCACCCGGTCGGCCGGCGCTTCGAACGGTGGCCGGAGACCGGCGCACTGACGGTGGCGCCCCTGCTGTGGTGCGCCGCCTTCGGGGCCGGCGGGCTGGCCGCGACCGTCCAAGGGGCTGCCAGGAGCGTGTTGCTGGGAGTGTTCGCGGCGCTCTTCGCCCTGGGGGAGATCGCGTACTCGTCCGCGTTCTTCCCGCTGCTGGTCCGGCTGTCCGGGCCCGCCTCGCTCGGCCGCGGCAGTGCGCTCTCTTCGCTGGCCTGGAGCGCTGGGACGGTCGCAGGCCCCCCGGCCGGCATCGCGGTCGTCACGGCGACCGGCCCTGTGGCCGGCTGGCTGGCGCTCGCCGCCGGCACCACCGTCACCTGCGCCGTCGCCCTCGGCCTGCGGCGCGCGACACCGTGATCCGGCACAGGCCGGCCCCGCGCCCGGCAGGACCGTCCGCCCCACCGTACGGGGACACGAAAGGAGCAGCCTTGCCCAAGACCACGACACCCGCCCCGCACACCGCCACCCTCACCCCCACGGCCGCCCGCGACCGGGCGGTGCCGACGGGCGCCGCTCCGGCGCGGGCCCGGTGGACCTTGGTCCGGCCCGCGGTCGCACTGCCGCCGGTGGTGTTCGGTGTCCTGCTGCTCGGCACCTGGGAGGCCGTCACCCGGACCGGGGCCGTGGCGCCGTTCTTCCTGCCCGCGCCGGGCACGGTCGCCCAGGCCTTCGGCGAGGCGGTGACCGACGGGGACCTGTTGGAGTACACCTGGCAGACCGTCGTCGAGAGCGCGGCCGGCAGCGGTCTGGGGGTCGCCGTCGCCCTCCCGCTGGGCTACCTGGTGGCCCGCAGCACCCTCGCGTCCAGGACGCTCCAGCCCTACATCGCCGCCTCGCAGGCCGTACCGGCGGTGGCGATCGCACCGCTGCTGGCCCTGTGGGCCGGGTACGGGCTGCTGCCGATCGCCATCCTCTGCGCGCTGCTGGTCTTCTTCCCGATGCTGGTGAACACCGTGCTCGGCCTGCGGGAACTGGACCGCGACGTGCTCAACGCCGCACGCGTCGACGGGGTGGGGCGCTGGGGGATGCTGCGCCACATCGAGTTCCCGCTGGCCCTGCCGAGCATCCTCGCCGGCGTCCGCACCGGCTGCACGCTGTCGATCACGGGGGCCGTCGTCGGCGAGTTCGTGATGGGCGGCGAGGGGCTGGGGCAGCTGCTCGCCGTCCAGCGCGGACAGGCGGACACCACCGGTCTGTTCGTCACGCTGCTGACCCTCGTCCTGCTGGCCGCCGTCACCCACGGCACGGTCCGCCTGGCCGAGCGGGCAGTCGCCCGCTGACGCCCCTTCCCATGGTTCTCTCCGGCACCGCACGACACGACACCGCGCCACCGCGACAGACGGTGCGACACCACACGACACGAACAGGGACGCGCATGCGCATGCGAAAGACCAGCCGCCGTTCAGCGGGAACGATCGCCCTCCTTCTGGCGGGCAGTACCGTGCTCTCCGCCTGCTCCTCCGACCCCTCTGCCGAGGGGGCTCAGGGCGGCGGGGACGGCGGCAAGGCCCTCACCGTCGGCCTCACCTACATTCCCAACATCCAGTTCGCCCCCTTCTACGTGGCACAGAGCAAGGGCTACTACAAGGACGCCGGGCTGAAGGTGAACCTGCGCCACCACAGCTTCACCGACGACCTCTTCGGCGGTCTGACCGCGGGCAAGGAGGACCTCGTCTACGCCGGCGGGGACGAGATGCTCCAGGCCCGGACCAGGGGTCTGCCGGTCGTGGACATCGCCACGCTCTACCACACCTACCCGGTCGCGATGCTGGTGCCGCAGGACTCCCCGATCCGCACGGTCGCGGACCTGCGGGGCCGCCGGATCGGCACGCCCGGCCCGTACGGCGAGACCTACTTCGGGCTGCTCGCCCGGCTGAAGTCCGGCGGGCTCACCACGAAGGACGTCAAGGTCCAGAACATCGGCTTCACCCAGCAGGCCGCCCTCGCCGGCAAGAGGGTCGACGCGGTGATGGGCTACCTCAACAACGACGCCGTCCAGTTCCAGCAGGCGGGCATCAAGGTCCGCGCCGTGGAGGGAGCCGCCGGCTCCTCGCAGCTCCCGCTGGTGGGTGTCGGGCTCGGCGCCACCGACAAGACGCTGAAGCAGCAGGGCGACGCTGTCCGCAAGTTCGTCGCGGCGACCCTGCGCGGTGTGCGGTACACCGTCGAACACCCCGAGGAGGCGGTGTCGATCAGCAAGGCGTTCATCCCGGGGATGGACAAGAAGCAGGAGGAGTCGGCACTCGCCGTACTCCAGGCGACCGTGCCGCTGATGAAGCCTCCGGCCTCCGGGCGGCCCGGGCGCAACGACCCGGCCACCTGGGACAGGATGGCGGTCTTCATGAAGGAGCAGAACCTGCTGGACAAGCCGGTGCGGCCCACGGAGGCGTACACCAACAGCTACCTGCCCTGATGCCGCACGCCGCGGGCGTCTGAGCTGCCGCTCAGCGCCCGAGTGCCCGCTGGCCGAGCTGCCGGTCAGCACCGCCCGGCAGCCGGCGCCCCTCCGTCCGGCCCGACGGGCGCCTCGGCCGATTCCGCTGGAGTGGCAGGCGGAGTATGCATCCAGCACGGCTGCCCAGCGGGTGCTGTGCGCCTTCACCTCGGCTCAGGACGGCTCGCAGTCAACGGCGACGGCATCGCGGACCTGCTCTACCGCACCGGCGCCGGCGGCCGCCTCCGCCCTCACCGCCAACGACCGACGATCCCGCCTCCCGTATCCATGGCCTCTCGTCAGCCCGCCGTGACCGGAAGTACGTCAGGCGACAGTGCCGCCGCTCGTGCCGCTTCACTCGTCATCCCCTTGCGGTGATGACGGCGGCACAGCACCTCGTACCCGACGGCCTCCTCGGCCGCCCCCACGTCCCCCACCACGACCTGCTCGCCCTCGACGACCATCTCGCCGCCCACCGTGCGAGCGTTGTGCGTGGCCCGTGCCCCGCACCAGCACATCGCCTCGACCTGGAGCGTCTCGATCCGGTCCGCCAGCTCGATCAGCCGCTGGGAGCCGGGGAACAGCCTTGTACGGAAGTCCGTCGTAATACCGAACGCGAACACATCGAGGTCCAGATCGTCGACGATCCGGGCCAGCTGGTCGATCTGCTCCGTCAACAGGAACTGGGCCTCGTCCACGACGACATAGTCGACCTTGCCGCCCCGCGACATGCGCTCCACCACAAAGCCGTAGAGGTCCAGCTCCGACGTCGCCTCGACCGCGTCGGTGACCAGACCCAGACGTGACGACAGCTTGCCCTCACCGGCCCTGTCGTCCCGTGTGAAGATCACACTCTTCAGACCACGAGCCGACCGGTTGTGGACAATCTGGAGCGCCAGAGTCGACTTCCCGCAATCCATCGTTCCGGAGAAGAACACCAGCTCAGGCATGCGGAGTTGAGCACCTTTCGGCGGACAGTCGGGACAGGAGGCGTCAGGAGCGTACTTCGAGCAGCGGGATCAGCTGCTCGGCGGGCGTCATCGAACCGTGGTTGCCGACCAGGGCCGACTCCTTCGGCTCCCGCTCGGACGCGATGATCAGGACGTCGTCGTGGGCGGCCGCGACCACGTCCCCGAGCCGTGGGCGGACCCGCTCGTCGATGTGCGGCCCGAACCAGCCCGCCGCGATCGCCTCGTCCCGCGAGGCCACCCAGAACTGCTCGCCGAGCACCTCGCGCCAGACGGTCAGTACGTCGCCCTCGGCGCCCGGCACCGCGTACACGTGCCGCGCCCGGCCCTCGCCGCCCAGCAGGGCGACCCCGGCGCGCAACTCCCAGTCCGTGTCGAAGTCGATCCGGTGCTCGTCGTCGAACGGGACGTCGACCATGCCGTGGTCGGCGGTGACGTACAGCGCGCTGCGCGGCGGCAGTTGCTCGGCGAGGCGCTGGGCGAGCCGGTCGACGTACATCAGCTGGCCGCGCCAGGTGTCGGAGGCGACGCCGTAGCGGTGTCCGGCGCCGTCCAGCTCGGAGTAGTACGTGTAGACCAGCGAGCGGTCCCCGGCGGCTAGTTGCTCGGCCGCGAGGTCCATGCGCTCCTCGCCGCTCAGCCGGCCGTGGAAGCTGCCGCCGCTGAGCGCGATCCTGGTGAGCGGCGTGTGCTCGAAGATCGGCGAGGTCACCTGGGCGGCGTGCACCCCGGCCGCCTGGGCCAGCTGGAAGACGGTGGGGTACGGCTGCCAGGCGTGCGGATCGGTGTACGGCTGCCAGCGGAGCTGGTTCATCAGCTCGCCGGTGGCCGGGTTGCGCACGGTGTAGCCGGGCAGGCCGTGGACGCCGGGCGGCAGCCCGGTGCCGACGGAGGCGAGGGAGACCGCGGTGGTCGCCGGGTAGCCGGCGGTGAGCGGGCGGCCGGTGCCGCCCCGCGAGGTGCCGAGCAGCGAGGTCAGGAAGGGGGCCTCGTCCCGGTGGGCCAGCAGCTGCTCCCAGCCGAGCCCGTCGATCAGCAGGACGCAGACCCGGTCGGCGGCGGTCAGTTCCGGGATCGTCGCGGTCATGCCGGGTACGCCCATGCCGGCGGCGAGCGTGGGCAGCAGATCGGCGAGGGAGCCCGTGCCGTACTCGGGCAGCGGGGCGGTGTCCAGGGCGAGCGGTTCCGGGTGGTCCCAGGCGGAGAGCTGGGACATCAGCGCGTGACGTCCGCGGTCGCCTCCGAGATGGCCTGCGCGAAGGCGAGCGCCTGGCGCACCGTCTCCGGCCCGTCCCCGGCCTCGCTGACGCGCAGGCTGAGGTCGTCCGCCGTGGAGCTGCCGGTGTAACCGTGGTCGGCGTCGCAGTTGGGGTCGCCGCAGGCGGCGGGCTCCAGGTCGATGCGGCTGACCGCGCCCCAGCCGATGGTCAGCACGACCTCGCGGGGCAGGGTGCCCGGCGCGTACTGCTCGGGGTTCGCGACCACCCGGCTGACCACGACCGACGAGATCCGGCCGAGCTTCACGGACTCGGTGGAGGTGGTGGCGTACGGCGTCGGGGACGTGCTGTCGGCAGCCTGCTCGTCGGTGTGGCTGACGATGAACCGGTTGCCGGTGAGGACCAGGACGGTCACGTGCCGGCGCACCTCGTTCTGGTCGAAGGTGGTCTCCTGGTGGACCAGGAACGACCGGATGGGCTCGCCGCCCACAGCGGCCTCCACCGCCTCGGCCACGAGGGCCGGGTAGTAGCCGCTGCGCTCGATCGCCGCGCGCAGCCCCTGGGTCGTCGTACTGGTCTTGGCCATGGCGTCCATCCTAATCCGTGGGCAAGGGGGGTCCGGGCCAGTCACGAAGACCGGGGGCGGCCTGCGCACGCGGGCGTGAACTCCGCGGGACGAGTCCCGCAAGGATGTCCAGCCCCTCAGCGGCGATCAGACACGACACGGGGTCCGGACCACCGCCGTCCGCCTCGAACGCGACCACGACGGGCGGCGTCTCGCCCAGCGTTCGCCGCAGACGTGCCGCCTCCTCGGCGGTGGGCTCCCGGAAGACGGGGTCCTGGAAGGCGGCCGGGCACGAGACGAAGGCCGGTGCGGTGAAGACGACCTCCAGGCCGTGGTGATACGTGAGGTCGTACCCGGCCGCCAGTCGGAGCCGGCCGCCGTCCCAGACGATCACTTCCCAGTCCCACCAGCTGCCCTCGGGCAGCCTGCGGCCGGCGATCTCCACGCGGTCCCCTCCCCGGTCAGTAGGCCGGCATCGTGCGCGGGCCGAGGTCGTCGCGGGCGGGCGGCGGCGCGAGCCGCACCGTGGCGCCGAGGACGCTCACGCCGCGCGGGGCGACGACGACCGGCTCCAGGGTGACGGCGACCACCTCCGGGTGGTCGTCCGCCAGCCGGGACACCCGCAGCAGCAGCTCCTCCAGCGCCGGGGTGTCGACGGGCGTGGAGCCGCGCCAGCCGAACAGCAGGGGTGCCGTACGGATCGACCGCACCAGCGAGGTCGCCTCCCGGTCGGTGACCGGGACGAGCCGGTGCGCCATGTCCCCGAGCAGCTGGGAGGCGGCCCCGGCGAGCCCGAAGGACAGCACCGCCCCGGCCGCCGGGTCGATCACGGCCCGTACGACGGTGTCGACGCCGCGCGGCGCCATGCCCTGCACCACCGGGCGCAGCTCCTCCGGCTTGCCGAACAGCTCGGTCAACTCGGCGTAGGCCCGGCGCAGTTGCTCCTCGTCCGCGAGGTCGAGGCGTACGCCGCCCAGGTCGGCACGGTGCCTCAGATGCGGGGCGGTGGCCTTGAGGGCGACCGGGTAGCCGAGGGAACGGGCGGCTTCCGCGGCGGCGTCGGGGCTGGGCGCGGGCAGCGCGCGCCGCACGGGGATGCCGTACCTGCCGAGCAGCTCGCAGGTCTCCGCGTCGGAGATCGTCAGCCCTTCCCCGCGCGCGAGCAGCTCGCCGATCAGCCGCGCGGCACCCTTCTCGTCGATGTCCTCGTACTCCGGCACCTTCCCCGGATCCATGGCCTCCCGCCGCCACTGCCCGTACTTGACGGCCTCGGCCAGCGCGCGAACGGCACGCTCGGCGGCGGGGTAGGCGGGGATGAGGTGCCGGCCCTCCGCAGGCCTGGCCGCTGCCGCTCCCCCGGTGGGCGCGCCGGTCTCCGCCGCCGCGGTGGGCGACCGTTCCGCGGGGCGACGGGGGTCCCACCGCTCGAGCGGAGCCGGGGGCGGGGAAGGGTGGGCGCCGCCCTCGGTGCCGGGCGCCTTCTCGACGGCGGCAGGTGCCGTACTCGCCGCGGCCGACAACGCTTCCGCCAGCCCCCCGAGCTCCACATGCACCACGAGCACCGGCTTCCCGGGCACCGCGGCCGCAGCCGACCGCAGCGCCTCCGCCAGCTCGGCATCCCCCGGCGACGCCTCCCCGATCGCCGGGATCGCGGTCACCACGACGGAGTCGCACGTGTCGTCGGCCAGGGCCCGCGCCAGCGCCCCGTGGAAGTCCTCCGCCGTCGCCCCGGTCGTCAGGTCCAGCGGAAGCGAGGGGCGCAGCCCCTCCGCCAGACACCGGTCGTACGCCAGCACGCCCAGCGACTCGGAGTTGCCCAGGATCGCCACCCTCGGCCCCGCCGGCAGCGGCTGCCGGGCGAGCAGCAACCCCGTGTCGACCAGCTCGGTGATCGTGTCGACCCGGATCACGCCGGCCTGCCGCAGCAGGGCGGAGACGGTGGCGGGCGGCAGCCGGGTGGCCCGGACCGCGTGTCCCTGGGGCGCGGAACCGACCCCTTGCACCACGACCAGCGGCTTGGCCGCCGCCGTCCGCCGGGCGAGGCGGGTGAACTTGCGCGGGTTGCCGAGGGACTCCAGGTACATGAGGACGACGTCGGTCTCGGGGTCGTCGTACCAGTACTGGAGGACGTCGTTGCCGGAGACGTCCGCGCGGTTGCCGGCGGACACGAAGGTGGACACGCCGGTGACCCCGGTGACCCCTCCCCCGCGCCGGTGCAGGCGGGACAGCAGGGCGATGCCGATGGCGCCGGACTGGGCGAACATGCCGATGCGGCCGGGGCGGGGCATCTCCGGGGCGAGGGAGGCGTTCAGCCGGACGCCGGGCGCGGTGTTGATGATCCCGAAGGCGTTCGGCCCGATGATCCGCATGCCGTACGCGCGGGCCTGCCGGATGAGGGCCCGCTGCCGCTCGCGCCCCTCGGGCCCGCTCTCGGCGTACCCGGCGGAGAGCACGACGAGCCCCTGCACTCCGTGTTCCCCGCACTCAGCGACCACGGCGGGCACGTGCTCGGCCGGTACGGCGACCACGGCGAGGTCCACCGGGCCGCCGATGTCGCGCACGCGCCGGTACGCCGGCACGCCGTCGACCTCGGCGAGGTCCTCCGGGAAGGCCTTGTTCACGGCGTGCAGACGGCCGCCGTACCCGGCGTCCCGGATGTTGCCGAGGACGCTGCGGCCCACCCCGCCGGGGGCACGGCCGACGCCGACGACCGCGACCGAGCCGGGCATGAGCAGCCGCCGTACCGAGCGGGCCTCGGCGCGCTGCTCCCGCGCGCGCTGGACGGCGAGGGAGCGGTCGGTGGGTTCGAGGTCGAACTCCAGCCGGACGACGCCGTCCTCGAAGCTGCGCTTCTGGGTGTACCCGGCGTCCGTGAACACCTTGATCATCTTGGTGTTGGCGGGCAGCACCTCGGCGGCGAAGCGGCGGATGCCGCGCTCGCGGGCGACGGCCGCGATGTGCTCCAGCAGGGCGGAGGCGACGCCGCGGCCCTGGTGGGCGTCCTGCACCAGGAAGGCGACCTCGGCCTCGTCGGCGGGTGCGGTGGCGGGCATGCCGTCGGCGCCGATGCGGTCATAGCGTACGGTGGCGATGAACTCGCCGCCGATGGTGGCCGCGAGTCCCACCCGGTCCACAAAGTCGTGGTGCGTGAAGCGGTGGACGTCCTTGGCGGAGAGCCTGGGGTACGGCGCGAAGAAGCGGTAGTACTTCGACTCGTCCGAGACCTGCTCGTAGAAGCTGACCAGGCGGTCGGCGTCATCAACGGTGATGGGCCTGATGCGCGCGGTACCCCCGTCGCGCAGCACCACGTCCGCCTCCCAGTGGGCGGGGTAGTGGTGCCGGTCCTGCCGGTCCGCCGAGGTCTGCATGGGCCCCAGAGTACGGCTCGCGTCCGACAACGGCGCGGGGCAGTCTGTGGAGGACGGAAGCCGGAACCGAGGCCGCGGTTCCGGCGCCGCACCGGGGTGGACGAAGGTCCGCTCCGGGCACGCTTCGCGATATGGGAAACTGGTCTAGACAACCCTGAAGACTGAAGGGCAGCAACACATGGCTGAGCGCCGCGTCAACGTCGGCTGGGCCGAGGGCCTCCACGCCCGCCCCGCCTCCATCTTCGTCCGAGCCGCCACGGCCGCAGGCGTCCCGGTGACGATCGCCAAGGCTGACGGCAACCCCGTCAACGCGGCCTCCATGCTGGCCGTCCTGGGGCTTGGCGCCCAGGGCGGCGAGGAGATCGTCCTGGCCTCCGACGCAGAGGGCGCGGACGCCGCCCTGGACCGTCTGGCCAAGCTGGTCTCCGAGGGCCTCGAGGAACTGCCCGAGACGGTCTGAACACCAGCGCACGGATAACACCGGAGCCGCGTCGCCTGTTTTCGGGCGGCGCGGCTCCGCCCTTTCCGGGCTCATTGCGCGCACACCTGAATTCGGGCAGCGAAAATACACCGCGCCGAATTACTCTTCTTTGTATACGGCGCCCGTGTTAATGCCGAAGACCCGACATGTTTACGGCGTGTTGCGAAGTCCTCACACGCTCGCCGCCCCCGGAAAAACGCAGCCGGTGCGCGGTCGTCGCGCGCTCGGTGTGCAGTGCCGTGACCGCCCGCGCGCGCTCCCCGTCGCCGCGCGCCACCGCGTCGACGATGGCGCCGTGCTCCGCCCAGTGGTCCACCGGGCTCGGGGGTGCCTGCACCGCGTACATCCAGGCGATCTTGTGCCGCAGCTGGGTGAGCATCGCCGTCAGCGAGGGGCTGCCGGCGGCCTGGGCGAGCGTCTCGTGGAACCAGCCGCCCAGCGAGCGCAGATCCTCGCTGCTGCCGCTGCGGGCCCGCTCCTGGCCCAGCCTGACGAGACCGCGCAGCACCTTCAGATGGGCCTCGGTGCGCCGCTGGGCGGCCCGGGCGGCGCCGAGCGGCTCCAGCAGCATGCGCATCTCCAGCAGGTCGGCCGCCTCCTGCTCGGTCGGCTCGGCCACGCACGCGCCCGCGTGCCGGCGGGTCACCACGAAGCCCTCGGCCTCCAGGGTGCGCAGGGCCTCGCGGACGGGGACGCGCGAGACGCCGTAGCGGCGGGCCAGGACTTCCTCGGTCAGCCGGCCACCGCGCTCGTAGACACCCGCGACGATGTCGTCCCGGATGGCCGTGCACACCGAGTGCGCCGGAATACGCATGACCGACCTCCGCCTTAATCCCCGTGAAACGTCGACGATGGACGCGTGTTCCGTGACTCTATTCCAATGAGCCGGAATTTCCGACGGCGGGCCGGAATCCATGGATATTTTTTGGTCACAGGGTCCGCCGGACACCGCGGAAAACGGCGAAAGCCCCGGCTCGGTGAGCCGGGGCGCCGGATGCCGCGCGGTGCGGCGTCAGACGTTCACGCCGTGCTTGCGGAGGTAGGCGACGGGGTCGACGTCCGAGCCGTAGTCGGGGGTCGTACGGGCCTCGAAGTGCAGGTGCGGGCCGGTGGTGTTGCCGGTCGCGCCGGACAGGCCGATCCGCTGGCCCGGGACGACCCGCTGGCCCACCGAGACGCCGATGGACGACAGGTGGCCGTACTGGGTGTACATGCCGTCGGCCATCCGGATCACGATCTGGTTGCCGTACGCGCCACCCCAGCCGGTGGAGACGACGGTGCCGGAGCCGACCGCGTGGACGGGGGTGCCGGTCGCGGCGTGGAAGTCGATGCCCGTGTGGTGGCCGGAGGACCACAGGGAGCTGCTGGCCTGGTAGCCGGTGGAGACGTAGGAGTCGGCTATCGGGGCGACGAAGGCGTTCAGGCGCTTGCGCTCGGCCTCGCGGGCGGCGCGGGCCCTGGCCTCGCGCTCCTCCTTCGCCTTCCTGGCCGCGGCCTCCTCGGCCGCCTTCTGCTCGGCGGCCTTCTTCTGCGCGGTGGCCTGCGCGTCGATGTGCTCGGCGACGTCGTCGCTCACGGTGAGGACCGGCGTGAGGCCGGTCTGCTCCACGCCGTTCCCGGCGTTCTCGGCGGCGAGCGCCGGGGAGGCGGCGAGGGTGCCGATGACACCGGTGGTGGTGAGGGCCGCGATGCCCGCCGCCTGAGCGGTGGTGCGCTTGACCCGGCCGGGCTTGCGGTGCTTCCCGGTGGCGCACATGAACGCCATGGAGTGGCTGGTCCTTTCCTTCCCTCTCGCCTACCGGGTTAGCTGACGGGTTCGGAGCAGGAAGGTCTCCTACGGGCCCCCTCGCGGCTCGCGCGGGCGCCCGATTCACCCCAGGGACTGCGTGGGTCCCCGGCTCCCCTGGCTCGCGCCGTACGGGGACTCGGCGATGGCTGTCCGGTGCCGCGGGTGCGGCGCACTGCCTGACGAACAGCCCGGACGACGCTACGGAAGCCCGCTTCGGATTCCCAAACGGATCCGGGCTTTTGTAGCGCATCCCACAGGGCAGACGGGCAACCTCCGCCTCAAATCGGGCATCTGGGGAAGGGAGTGGAACAACAGGGGCCCTGACGGTCCGTAGACCGTCAGGGCCCCACGCGCGCGTGCGTCCGCTCGGGCGTGCCCGGCCGCCGCGGCGGCCCGCTCTACTCGGCCGCCACCACGGTCACTTCACCGATGCCGAGCGCCTCGACCGGCGCCTTGATCTGGGCGGCGTCACCGACGAGGACGGTCACCAGGCGGTCCACCGGGAAGGCGTTGACGACGGCCGCGGTGGCCTCCACCGTGCCCGTCGCGGCCAGCTGCTGATACAGCGTCGCCTGGAAGTCGTCGGGCAGGTGCTGCTCGACCTGGTCGGCGAGTGTGCTCGCGACGGCGGCCGCGGTCTCGTACTTCAGCGGTGCCACCCCCACGAGGTTCTGCACGGCCACGTCCCGCTCGGCGTCGGTCAGGCCGTCCGCCGCGAGGGTGCGCAGCACCTTCCACAGGTCCTCCAGCGCGGGGCCGGTGTTCGGGGTGTCCACGGAGCCGCTGATGGCGAGCATCGCGGCGCCCGTGCCGTCCGGCGCGGACCGGAGGACCTGGCCGAAGGAGCGCACACCGTAGGTGTAGCCCTTCTCCTCGCGCAGGACGCGGTCCAGCCTGGAGGTGAGGGTGCCGCCGAGGCAGTAGGTGCCGAGCACCTGGGCGGGCCACACGCGGTCGTGCCGGTCGGGGCCGACGCGGCCGATGAGCAGCTGCGTCTGCACGGCGCCGGGCCGGTCCACGATGACCACGCGCCCGGTGTCGTCGGCGGTCACCGGCGGCACGGGCCGCGGCTCGCCCGGGGTGCCGGTCCAGGCGCCGAGGGTGTCGCCGAGCAGCGCGTCCAGGTCGACCCCGGTGAGGTCGCCGACCACGACCGCGGTGGCCGTGGCCGGGCGTACGTGCCGGCCGTAGAAGGCGCGTACGGCGGCGGCGTCGATCTTCTCGACCGTCTCCTCGGTGCCCTGGCGCGGGCGCGACATGCGCGAGGCCACCGGGAACAGCTCCTTGGAGAGCTCCTTCGCGGCCCGGCGGGAGGGGTTGGCCAGCTCGTGCGGGATCTCGTCCAGGCGGTTGCGGACGAGGCGCTCGACCTCGCTGTCGGCGAAGGCGGGCGCGCGCAGCGCGTCGGCGAGCAGGCCGAGGCCCTTGGCCAGGCGGGAGGCCGGGACCTCCAGGCTGAGCCGGACGCCGGGGTGGTCGGCGTGCGCGTCCAGGGTGGCGCCCGCGCGCTCCAGCTCGGCGGCGAACTCCTCGGCGGAGTGCTTGTCGGTGCCCTCGGAGAAGGCCCGCGCCATGATCGTGGCGACGCCGTCCAGGCCGGCCGGCTCGGCGTCCAGGGGCGCGTCCAGCAGCACCTCTACGGCGACGACCTGCTGGCCGGGGCGGTGGCAGCGCAGCACGGTCAGGCCGTTGTCGAGCGCGGCCCGCTCGGGGGCCGGGAACGCCCACGGCCTGGCCTCGCCGGGCTGCGGCTGGGGGTGGAAGTCCATGGTGGCGAGCTCGGTCACTTGGCCGTCTCCTCGTTCTCGTTACCGGCCTCTACGGTGGCTTCCTGCTCCGGGTCCTCGGGCACGTCGGCGTCCGGGGCCTGCTCCGGGGACTTCGGTTCGTAGACCAGGACCGCGCGGTTGTCGGGGCGCAGACGGGCCTGGGCGACCTCCTGGACCTCCTGCGGGGTCACCTCCAGGACGCGCTTGACTGCGGTGAGGGCGAGCTGCGGGTCGCCGAACAGGACGGCGTACCGGCACAGTTCGTCGGCGCGGCCGGCGACCGTGCCGAGCCGGTCCAGCCACTCGCGCTCCAACTGGGCCTGGGCGCGCTCCATCTCCTCCGGCGTGGGGCCCTCCTCGGCGAACCGGGCCAGCTCCTCGTCGATGGCGGTCTCGATGACCGGGACCTCGACGTCACCGGACGTCTTCACGTCCAGCCAGCCCATGGAGGGCGCGCCGGCCAGGCGCAGCAGGCCGAAGCCGGCCGCGACGGCCGTACGGTCGCGGCGCACCAGCCGGTTGTACAGGCGGGAGGACTCGCCGCCGCCGAGGATGGTCAGGGCCAGGTCGGCGGCGTCGCACGCGCGCGTGCCGTCGTGCGGGAGCCGGTAGGCGGCCATCAGGGCGCGCGCCGGGACCTCCTCGACGACGACCTCGCGCTTCTGCTCGCCGATGACCTCCGGCAGCGAGCCGTCGCGGGGGGCGGGCTTGCCGTCGTGGGCCGGGATCGACCCGAAGTACTTCTCGATCCAGGCGAGGGTCTGCCTGGGGTCGATGTCGCCGACCACGGAGAGCACCGCGTTGTTCGGCGCGTAGTAGGTGCGGAAGAACTGGCGGGCGTCCTCCAGGGTGGCCGCGTCCAGGTCCGCCATCGAGCCGATCGGCGTGTGGTGGTAGGGGTGGCCCTCCGGGTACGACAGGGCGGTCAGCCGCTCGAAGGCGGTGCCGTAGGGCACGTTGTCGTAGCGCTGGCGGCGCTCGTTCTTGACGACGTCCCGCTGGTTCTCCATGGACTCGTCGTCCAGGGCGGCCAGCAGCGAGCCCATGCGGTCGGCCTCCAGCCAGAGGGCGAGCTCCAGCTGGTGGGCGGGCATGGTCTCGAAGTAGTTGGTGCGCTCGAAACTGGTGGTGCCGTTGAGCGAGCCGCCGGCGCCCTGCACCAGCTCGAAGTGACCGTTGCCCTTGACCTGTCCGGAGCCCTGGAACATCAGGTGCTCGAAAAGGTGAGCCAGGCCGGTACGTCCCTTGACTTCGTGGCGGGAGCCGACGTCGTACCAGAGGCAGACCGCCGCCACCGGGGTCAGGTGGTCCTCGGAGAGCACCACGCGCAGACCGTTGGCCAGGCGGTGCTCGGTCGCTGTCAGGCCCCCGGAGCCTGCCTCGGCTGTGGTCGTGTGACCCATGGGCATGTACGTCCCTTCGCGAGCGGAGGCGGTTGTGGAAACCGCGGTTTTCCTGCCGTTCCTGCCACTGTATGCAAACGGTGCGGGACCTCGGCCGAGTTCCGGCTTGACGTACGCCCACAGCGGATCCCGTAACCTGCGACTCGCGTGCCCGCGGGACGGCCGGCGGGCACGGTGCGGTGCCGGTCCGGCGTGCCTCGCGGTGCCGGGCGGACCGTGGAGGACCGGGCCATGGCCCGGGTTGTCAGTGCCGCGGTCCACAATGGTCCGCGTCAGATCCATCAAACGCTTCAGTAGCAAGGAGCCGGCAGCGATGGCCCGCCGCAGCACGAAGACCCCGCCGCCCGACGATTCGTTCGAGGAGAGGATCCTCGACATCGACGTCGTGGACGAGATGCGTGGCTCCTACCTCGAGTACGCGTACTCGGTCATCTACTCGCGCGCCCTGCCGGACGCCCGTGACGGCCTCAAGCCGGTGCACCGCCGGATCGTGTACCAGATGAACGAGATGGGCCTGCGCCCCGACCGCGGCTACGTGAAGTGCGCGCGCGTCGTCGGCGAGGTCATGGGCAAGCTGCACCCGCACGGCGACGCGTCGATCTACGACGCCCTGGTGCGCATGGCCCAGCCGTTCTCCATGCGCGTGCCGCTCGTCGACGGCCACGGCAACTTCGGCTCGCTGGGCAACGACGACCCGCCGGCCGCCATGCGGTACACCGAGTGCCGGCAGGCCGAGGCGACGAGCCTGATGACCGAGTCGATCGACGAGGACACGGTCGACTTCGCGCCGAACTACGACGGCCAGGAGCGCGAGCCGGTGGCGCTGCCCGCCGCCTTCCCGAACCTGCTGGTCAACGGCTCCTCGGGCATCGCGGTCGGCATGGCGACGAACATGCCGCCGCACAACCTGCGCGAGGTCGTCGCGGCCGCCCGCCACCTGATCAGGCACCCGAACGCGGACCTGGACGCGCTGATGAAGCACGTTCCGGGCCCGGACCTGCCCACCGGCGGCCGGATCGTCGGCCTGGACGGCATCCGGGACGCGTACGCGACGGGCCGCGGCACCTTCAGGATGCGCGCGACGGTCTCGGTCGAGACCGTGACCGCCCGCCGCAAGGGCCTGGTCGTCACCGAGCTGCCCTTCACGGTCGGCCCCGAGAAGGTCATCGCGAAGATCAAGGATCTGGTCAACGCGAAGAAGATCCAGGGCATCGCCGACGTCAAGGACCTCACCGACCGCGAGCACGGCCTGCGCCTGGTCATCGAGATCAAGAACGGCTTCGTGCCGGAGGCGGTCCTGGAGCAGCTGTACAAGCTGACCCCGATGGAGGAGTCCTTCGGCATCAACAACGTCGCCCTGGTGGACGGCCAGCCGCTCACCCTGGGCCTGAAGGAGCTGCTGGAGGTCTACCTCGACCACCGCTTCGACGTGGTCCGGCGCCGCAGCGAGTTCCGCCGCGGCAAGAGGCGCGACCGGCTGCACCTGGTCGAGGGCCTGCTGACCGCGCTGGTGGACATCGATGAGGTCATCCGGCTGATCCGGTCCAGCGACAACTCCGCGCAGGCCAAGGAGCGCCTGATGCGGCGCTTCTCGCTGAGCGAGGTGCAGACGCAGTACATCCTCGACACGCCGCTGCGCCGGCTCACCAAGTACGACCGGATCGAGCTGGAGGCGGAGCGGGACCGGCTCACCGCGGAGATCGAGGAGCTGACCCGGATCCTGGAGTCCGACGCCGAGCTGCGCAAGCTGGTCTCGGCCGAACTGGCCGACGTGGCGAAGAAGTTCGGCACCGACCGGCGTACGGTGCTGCTGGAGTCCGCGGGCGCCCCGGTGGCCGCGGTGCCGCTGCAGGTGGCCGACGACCCGTGCCGGGTGCTGCTGTCCTCGACGGGTCTGCTGGCCCGGACGGCGACCGCCGAGCCGTTCCCGGATCAGGCCGGCGCCAAGCGCGTCAAGCACGACGTGATCGTCTCCGCGGTTCCGGCGACCGCGCGCGGTGAGATCGGCGCGGTGACCTCGTCGGGCCGGCTGCTGCGGATCAACGTGGTCGACCTGCCCCAGCTGCCGGAGACCGCGGCCGCGCCCAACCTCTCCGGAGGGGCGCCGCTGGCCGAGTTCGTCTCCCTGGAGGACGACGAGACGGTGGTCTGCCTGACCACGCTGGACGAGTCGTCCCCGGGCCTGGCGCTCGGCACCGAGCAGGGTGTGGTCAAGCGCGTGGTGCCCGACTACCCGTCCAACAAGGAGGAGTTGGAGGTCATCACGCTGAAGGAGGGCGACCGGATCGTCGGCGCGGTGGAGCTGCGCACCGGTGAGGAGGACCTGGTCTTCATCACGGACGACGCCCAGTTGCTGCGCTTCCAGGCGTCCATCGTGCGCCCGCAGGGCCGCCCGGCCGGCGGTATGGCGGGCATCAAGCTCACCGAGGGCGCCAAGGTCATCTCCTTCACGGCGGTCGACCCGGCGGCCGACGCGGTGGTGTTCACGGTCGCGGGCTCGCGCGGCACGCTGGACGACTCGGTGCAGACGACCGCCAAGCTGACCCCGTTCGACCAGTTCCCGCGCAAGGGCCGGGCCACGGGCGGTGTGCGCTGCCAGCGGTTCCTGAAGGGCGAGGACTGCCTGTCGCTGGCCTGGGCGGGCCCCACTCCCGCGCGCGCGGCGCAGAAGACCGGCACCCCGGTGGAGCTGCCGGAGCTGGACCCGCGCCGGGACGGTTCGGGCACGTCGCTGCCGAAGACGGTGGCGGTGGTCGCGGGACCGGTGCTCTAGGCGGGCGGATCGTCCAGGTCCGCCTCGTCCGGGCCTTGTGCATCCAGGTCTTGCACATAGCGCAAGACGCCCCACATGCCGTTTTCGTCGGCGTGCGGGGCGTCGTTCCGGCACCCCTTGAGCTCCTGGCCGAGGGCCTCGGTGTCGATGCCGGAGCCGATCAGCACGAGCTGGGTGAGGCGGTCGCCTGCGACGCCCCAGGGCTCGCGGTAGAAGCGCAGGAACCGGCCGACGGCGTGCACGGCGTACCGGTTGCGGGTGTCGTACGGCCCGAAGTCGACGTACCCCTTGATCCGGTACAGCCCCTCGGGCCGGCTGTCCAGGAACCGCATGAGCCGACGGGGCTCCAGGGGGACCTCGGAGGTGAAGGACAGGCTGTCGTAGGCGGTGTGCAGGTGACCGGCGTGGTCCTCGTGCTCGTCGCCCCCCGTGTGCTCGTGGAGGTCGTCGAAGGACAGCTGCCCGATGCGTTCCTCGCTCGGCTTGCAGTCGAAGAGGAACTCGGGGTCGATACGGCCGTAGGTGGCGGGGACGACGGCAGCACGGTCCGTGAGGGAGCACACCAGACCGAGCACCCGGCCGGTGTCGTCCGCGCGGTCGAGCTTGTTGACGACGACCAGGTCGGCGAGGGCGAGGTGCCGGTCGATCTCGGGGTGCTTCGCGCGCGTGTCGTCGAACTCCGCGGCGTCCACGACCTCGACCAGGCCGCCGTAGACGACCCTGGGGTGCTCGCTGGCCAGCACCATCCGCACGAGCTCCTGCGGCTCGGCGAGTCCGCTGGCTTCGATGACGATCACGTCGATGCCGGTGCGCGGGTCGGCGAGCCGGTCCAGGTAGAGGTCGAGTTCGCTCGCGTCGACGGCACAGCACAGGCAGCCGTTGCCGAGCGAGACGGTCGAGTCGCCGAGGGCGCCGGCGACGGCCATCGCGTCGATCTCGACGGCCCCGAAGTCGTTGACGATCGCCCCGATCCGGCTGCCTCCGCCGCGGTGCAGGAGGTGGTTGAGGAGCGTGGTCTTCCCGGAGCCGAGGAAACCGGCGAGCACGACGACCGGGATCTGCTGCGGGCCACGGCTGCTGTCCGGGCTGTTCGCCGGGCTGTTCCCCAAGGGGTGACCTCTCTCGTGCGGACCGACTGCCGGTCCAGGATAGTGAGGCCCCCGGGGCGGGTGCGTCAGCCGGCGGCCGGTACCGCGACCGGCGGTGTCGGCCCCACATACCGCGCGACCGGACGGATGATCTTCGAGTCGGCCGCCTGTTCCAGGATGTTGGCGCTCCAGCCCACCACCCGCGCCGCGGCGAAGGTGGGGGTGAACATCTCCCGGGGCAGTCCGCAGAGTTCCATGACCACGCCGGCGTAGAACTCCACGTTGGTGTGGAGTTCACGGCCGGGCTTCAGCTCGGCGAGGATCGCCTCGACGCGGCGCTCGACCTCCACCGCGAAGTCCACGCGCGGTCCGCCGAAGCTCTGGGCGATCTCCCGGAGCATCCGGGAACGGGGATCCTCCGTGCGGTAGACCGCGTGTCCGAAGCCCATGATCCGGTCACCGGCGAGCACCCGCTCGCGGATCCAGGGGTCGATGCGGTCCGGGGTGCCGATGGCGTCCAGGGTGTCCAGCGCCCGGCTGGGCGCGCCGCCGTGCAGCGGCCCGGACAGGGCGCCCACGGCTCCGGTCAGGCAGGCGGCCACATCGGCGCCGGTGGAGGCGATGACGCGGGCGGTGAAGGTTGATGCATTGAACCCATGATCAATGGTTGAGATCAGGTATTGCTCGACCGCACGCGCCCGGCGCGGCTCGGGTTCCTCACCGGTGAGCATGTACAGGTAGTTGGCCGCGTACGGCAGGTCCTCGCGCGGCTCGACCGGGGCAAATCCCTGGCCGAGCCGGTACAGCGCGGTGAGCAGCGTCGGTACGGCCGCGCAGACGGCCAGGGTGTCGGCGCGGCGCCGGCCGGCGTCGATGTCGTACACGGGTCGCAGCCCGCGCGCCGAGCCCAGCAGGGACAGGGCCGTGCGCAGTCCGGACAGTGGGCCGGACAGGCGGCTCGCAGCGGCGATCACGGGCAGCGCCGCGCGGACCTCCTCGGGGAGGTGCCGCAGTGCCGCGGTCTCGGCGGCGAAGGCGGCGCCGCGCCGGGCGTCCGGGAGCGCGCCGTGGACCAGGAGGTGCCAGACGTCCTCGAAGCCGCGGGTCCGCGCGAGTTCGACGGCCGAGTACTGGCGGTAGTGGTAGAAGCCCTCGCGTCCCCTTACGTCACCGATCTCGGTCTCGGTGACGACGACGTCGGCGAGACCGCGCGGTGCGTCGATGAGCGGGGCGGTCCTGTTGATGGCCATGGTTCTCCTCCCTGAACTTGATCCGACTGTCCATGCTTGACTACTTGTCTGTCAATATTGATTGAATCAACTTACGCCGATCAACATGTGCAGAGGCGGCTACGGTGACCTCCATGCGCGATCACGAATCCGCTCCCGGGCGTCCCGGGCGCAGGCTGACCACCAGGGAGACCGCCGAACTGCTCGGCGTGAAGCCGGAGACGGTGTACGCGTACGTCAGCCGCGGCCTGCTCAGCAGCAGGCGCGAGCCCGGCGGCCGTGCCAGCACCTTCGAGGCGAAGGAGGTCGAGGCCCTGGCCCGGCGCCACCGCCGCGAGGCGGCCACGACCCCGGGCTCCGGCGCGGACCTGTCCGTCCGGACCCGTATCACGCTGATCGAGCAGGACCGGTACTACTTCCGCGGCGTGGACGCCGTCGAGCTGGCGCTGCGCCACTCCTACGAAGAGGTCGCGGAGTGGCTGTGGACGGGCCGGCTCACCCCGGGCGTCTCCTTCTCCGCGCCCGGCCCCACCGTGGAGGTCGCGCGCCGCGCGGTGAACGCGCTGTCCGAGCACGCCTCCCCCACCGACCGGCTGCGCGTGGCGGCCGTCGCCGCGGCGGCCGAGGACCCCCTGCGCTTCGACCTGTCCGAGGACGCCGTGCTGAACACCGCGCGGATCCTGATCCCCACGCTCGTCGCCGCGCTGCCGCCGGTCCGCCGCGACCACAAGGACGACGGTCCGCTCGCCCACCGGCTCTGGGGCCGGCTGACCGGCCGTGCCGCCGACGAGGCGTCCCTGCGCGTCCTGGACACGGCGCTCGCCCTGCTCGCCGACCACGATCTGGCCGCCTCCACCCTCGCGGTCCGGGTCGCCGCCTCGGCCCGTGCGCACGCCTACGCGGCCGTCTCGGCCGGGCTCGGCGTCCTGGAGGGCCCGCTGCACGGCGCCGCGAGCGGTGACGCCCACCGCATGCTGCTCGACGTGCTCGACCAGGGCACGGCGGTCCCGGTGATCGCCGGTGAACTGCGTGCGGGCCGCCGGGTCCCGGGGCTCGGCCACCGGCTGTACACCGGCGAGGACCCGCGCGCGAGCGTGCTGTTCGGCCTCCTGGAGCAGGTCCCGCGCGCGGAGTCCGCCCTGCTCGCCGCCCGGGACATCGTCGCCACCACAGCCCGGCACACCCCGCTGCACGCCAACGTCGACCTGGCCCTGGCGGTGTTCACCGCGTCCAGCGGCATGCCCGCCACGGCCGGCGAGACGATCTTCGCCGTCGCACGGGCGGCGGGCTGGATCGCACACGCCCTGGAGGAGTACGGCGAGCGCCCGCTGCGCATGCGTCCCGTGGGCCACTACGTCGGTCCGCGGCCTGAGCAGCCCCTGCCGGAGTAGGTCGCCCCATGCCCGAGTGGGCCGTCCCCTGCCGGAGCAGGACACACCCATGGCCGGAAGTCGCCCTGGGAAGAGTCAGGTTAGGCTCACCTGTGTGAGTAGGTGCGCGACCGTCTCCCGGAGCCTCGACGAGCCCGTCTCCGGCACGGCGGCCACGGCGACGACGTGGCTGCTGCTGGAACAGCCCGGCCCGTGGGGTGCCAAGGCGCTGACTTCGAGCCACCTGGACCGCGCGCTGGGCCGGGCGCTGGAGGCGGCCGCCGACGGAACCGGCGTCCGCATCGCGCTCATCCGCCGCCCGGGACGCCACGCCGACCCCGGCGGGCCCGCCGACCGGCAGGTGTACGCCGCGCACACCGTGCCGGGCCGCGTCTGGCTGCACCGCGCCACGATCCGGGATCCGCGCCGGCTCCTCGGGCTCGACTTCGCGGCCCTCGGTGCGGGTGACCACCGTTCCTTCGGCGCCGCGCTCGGCGGGCGGCCGCACCGCGGTGACCCGCTCGCCCTCGTGTGCACCAACGGCAAACGCGACCGCTGCTGCGCCCTCCTGGGCCGTCCCCTCGCCGCCGAACTGTCCGCCTCGGGGGTGCGCGGGGTGTGGGAGGTCACCCATCTGGGTGGACATCGCTTCTCGCCGACCGTGCTCGTCCTGCCGTACGGCTACTCCTACGGCCGCGCCGGGGCGCACACCATCAAGGAGGCGCTGGACGGCGCGCAGGAGGGGCGCGTGGTGGTCGAGGGGTGCCGTGGCTGCTCCGCCTGGGACCGGCCCGGCCAGGCGGCCGAACTGGCCGTCCGGTCGGTGGCGGGCGAGTACCGGGCGGGGCTGCTGAGCGTCGTGCGGACCGACGGCGCGGCCCCGCGCTGGGAGGTCACCGTCGGGCACGCCGACGGCCGCCGCTGGCGGGTGAGCGTGGCGCAGAGTGCGTCGCAGCCGCCGCGCCCGGAGAGCTGCGGCGCGGCCGTGCTCGGCACGCCGGCCCGGATGGACGTTGTGGCCGTGCGCGAGCTGAGGCCGACGGCGCTCGCGAGCTGAGCGACCACCTCGTTCCAGAAAGCGATCGCTTCGTTGGAGAAAGCGACCGCCTCGTTCAAGAACTGGTCAAGAGATCCCCACCACACCCCCTGGGGTGCGGAGAGCCGCCCCACGTACCGTCGTGCGTATGAGCCCCACTGCCCCCGCACGCCGTCTGCGCCTCGGTCTGCCGCGGCGGGTGTTCTCGCAGGTGCTGCTGATGCAGGTGGCGATCGCCGCGGGGGTCGCGGTGCTCGCGACCGGGCTGTTCCTGGCGCCGCTGAGCAAGCAGCTGGACCAGGAGGCGGAGCGCCGCGCGCTGTCCATCGCGCAGACGACGGCCCAGGACCCGCAGATCGCCGAGGGTGTGCTGACGACCCCGCCGACCGCCGACGGCCCGGTGCAGAGGGAGGCCGAGCGGATCCGGCGGGCCACGCACGCGGAGTACATCGTGGTGCTGGACCGGCACTGGCTGCGCTGGTCGCATCCCGTCACCTCGCAGATCGGCGACCAGGTTTCCACCAGTCCCGAGGACGCCTTGCAGGGCAAGGAGGTCATGGAGATCGACCAGGGCACCCTGGGCCGCTCCGCACGCGGCAAGGTGCCGCTGTACGACGCCCGCCACCGCATCATCGGGGCGGTGTCGGTCGGGATCGCCTACGACAGTGTGCGGGCGCGGCTGATCAGCGCGATCCCGGGCCTGTTCGCCTACGCCGGCGGGGCTCTCGCGGTGGGCGCGCTGGCCGCCTGGCTGATCTCCCGCCGGGTCCAGCGGCAGACCCGGGACCTGGCCTTCTCGGACATCTCGGCGCTGCTCGCGGAGCGTGAGGCGATGCTGCACGGCATCCGCGAGGGTGTGGTCGCCCTCGACCGCGGCGGCCGTGTCCGCCTGCTCAACGACGAGGCGCGGCGGCTGCTGGGCATCGGTGACGAGGCCGTCGGGCAGACGCCCGACGAGGCGCTCGGCGCCGGCCGTACGACGGACGTCCTGGCCGGCCGGGTGCCCGGCACCGATCTGCTCACCGTGCGCGGCCAGCGGGTGCTGGTCGCCAACCGCATGCCCACCGATGACGGCGGCGCCGTGGCCACCCTGCGCGACCGCACCGAGCTGGAGCAGCTGGGGCGCGAACTCGACTCCACGCGCGGGCTGATCGACGCCCTGCGCGCCCAGGACCACGAGCACGCCAACCGCATGCACACCCTGCTCGGCCTGCTGGAGCTGGAGATGTACGACGACGCCGTGGAGTTCGTCGGCGAGGTGGTCGGCGACCACCGGGTCACCGCCGAGCAGGTCACCGAGAAGATCCAGGATCCCCTGCTCGCGGCGCTCCTGGTCGGCAAGGCGACCGTGGCGGCCGAGCGGGGCGTCGCGCTGTGGGTGTCGGAGCGCACCCGCCTGCCCGACCGGCTGATCGATCCGCGGGGTCTGGTCACGGTCGTGGGCAACCTGGTGGACAACGCCCTCGACGCGGTCGCCGGCACCCTCCACGCGCGCGTGGAGGTCGAGTTGCGCACCGAGGGCCGTACGGTCGTCCTCAAGGTGTGCGACACGGGCCCCGGGATCCCCGCGGACCAGCGGGAGCTGATCTTCACCGAGGGCTGGTCCACCAAGAAGCCGCCCGCGCACGGCAAACGGGGCCTCGGGCTCTCGCTGGTGCGCCGGCTCGCCGAACGGCAGGGCGGGAGCGCGACGGTCGGCGAGGCGGACGGCGGCGGCGCGGAGTTCACCGTGGTCCTGCCGGAGGCGCTGACCGAGCCGGAGCTGGAACCCGCGGCGCTCGGGGAGTCGTCCGAGCCCGCTGCCGTCGCCGAGGAGGAGACGCGATGATCGAGGTCCTGGTCGTGGACGACGACACCCGCGTCGCCCGGGTCAACGCCGCGTACGTGGAGAAGGTGCCGGGATTCCATGTGGCCGGCGAGGCGCACAGCGCCGCCGAGGCGCTCCGGCAGGTGGAGACGCTGCCGCGGCTGGACCTCGTCCTCCTGGACCACTACCTGCCCGACGACACCGGTCTCGCGGTCGTCCGGGAGATGCGCCGGCGTGGCCACCAGGCGGATGTGATCATGGTGACGGCGGCGCGGGACGTGTCGACCGTCCAGGCCGCGATGCGGCAGGGGGCGCTGCAGTACCTGGTGAAACCGTTCGCCTTCGCCGGTCTGCGCGCCAAGCTGGAGGCGTATGCGCGGTTGCGGCGGACCCTGGACGGCGGCGGCGAGGCCGAACAGGCGGAGGTGGACCGCATCTTCGGCGCCCTGTCCGCTCCCTCGGAGCCGGAGCTGCCCAAGGGGCACTCCCCGACGACGGCCGAGCTGGTGCGCCAGGCGCTGATGAACGCCGAAGGGCCGCTGTCCGCCCAGGAGATCGCCGAGCGCACGGGGGTCAGCCGGCAGACGGCCCAGCGGTATCTGAAGCTCCTGGAGCGCACCGGCCGGGCCCGGCTGACCCTCAAGTACGGCGACGCGGGCCGCCCGGAACACCGTTACGTGTGGGCGACCCGCGGCTGAGCGGACGTGTCTACTTGACGGCGTTGACGAACTCGGTCGTGTACGTCCTGCTCAAGTCGACCTTGGCGTTCTTGATGTTGGGGTTGAACGCCTTGAGGACCTTCTCAACGGTCTCGGGGCCGCCCTGGGGCATCACGCCGTCGTCGGTGAACATCGGCAGGGTGCTCTTGACGGCCTGCGCGTAGAGCGCCTTGTTGCCCTGGGAGTAGTCGGCGGGCATCTTGGCGGCGATCTCGCCGGCGCTGTGGGTGGACATCCACTTGAGTGTCTTGACGAATGCATTGGCCAACTTCTGCACGGTGTCCTTGTGCCCGTTCACCCAGTCCGTCTGCATGTACAGACTTGACGACGGGTACGGCCCCCCGAGCGCCTTCTGCGAACCCTCGGGGGTGCGCATGTCGAGGAGGATCTTCCCGGCCTTCTTGTCGAGGATCGTGGCGACGGTCGGGTCGGTGGTCATACCGCCGTCGATCGCACCCTTCTGCAGGGCCGCGATGAACGTCGGTCCGGCGCCCACGGCCACGGGCGTGAACTCGCTGACGTTCACACCGTTCTTGACCGCCAGGTACTTGGTGAGGAAGTCGGTGGAGGAGCCGAGCCCGGTCACGCCCAGCTTGCGGCCCTTGAAGTCCTTGGGCGAAGTGAGGCTGTCCGCCGCCTTGCCGGAGACCACCTCGACCTCGCCGGGCGCCTGCGAGAACTGCACGACCGACTCCACCGACTTGCCCTTCGTCTGCAGGTCGAGGGTGTGGTCGTAGAAGCCGACCGCTCCCTGCACCTGGCCGGAGACGAGCGCGGTCTCGGCCTGGACACCGGCGGGCTCGCTGAGGAGTTGGACATTCAAACCCTCCGCCTCGAAGTAGCCGAGGCGCTGGGTGAGCATCGCGGGCAGGTAGATGACCTTGTCCAGGCCGCCGACCATGATCTTGACGCTCTCGCCCTTGCCGCCGCCCCCGCCGCTGCCGGTGTCGGCCGTGGAGCCGGCCGCGTCGTTGGCACACGCGGTGAGCGAGGAGAGGGCGAGCAGGCCGGTGGCGGCCAGCGACGCGTATCGAACGGTGTTGCGCATGCGGTTCACGTCCTTGTGAGAGGGCGGTGCGGGAAGGCGTGGGGGGCAGGTCCGGGAAGAGACCGGTCAGTTGTCGGAGCCGGTGGGCTTCCAGCGGAAGATGCGGCGCTCGGCGAAGGTCAGCAGCCCCTCGGCGGCGAGGGCGACGACCGCGAGGATGACCATCGCGGCGTAGACGCCGGCCGCGTTGAAGGTGTTCTGCGACTGTGAGACGAGCAGGCCGATGCCCCTGGTCGCGCCGATGTACTCGCCGACGATGGCGCCGATGAGGGCGAAGCCGAAGCTCACATGGAGGCTGGTGAAGATCCAGGAGGTGGCCGACGGAATGACCACCTGCAGGGTCACCCTGCGGTCGCTCGCGCCCAGGATGCGGGCGTTGGCCACCAGGTTCCGGTCCACCTCGCGGGCGCCCTGGAAGGCGTTGAAGAACACCGGGAAGAAGACCAGGACGACGGCGGAGGCGATCTTGGAGGACGGTCCGAGCCCGAACCAGATCAGGAAGATGGGCGCCAGGACGATCCTGGGGATCGAGTTGAGCACCTTGATGTACGGACCAAGGACCTCGGCGAGCAACCTGATCCGCCCGAGCGCAATGCCGAGCACCACACCGGCGATGACGCCGATGACCCAGCCGAGCAGTGCCTCGTACAGCGTGTACCAGATCTGCTCGCCCAGTGAGCCGAGCGCGGTCCCGTGCATCACCCAGGTCCAGATCTGGTCCCAGATCTTCGAGGGCATCGAGAAGTTGAACGGATCGATGATCTTCGCGCGGGACAGACCCTCCCACAGCCCGAGCACGGCCACCAGCAGCAGCACGCGTACGGCCATGACGAGAGCCTTGCGGCGGCGGGCGGCCTGAGCCCGGGTCTGCGCGCGGTCGGAAACCTTGGCGGTGTCGGCCACCGAGGGCTCGAGAACCTCAGGCGACATGGGCGGCACCCCTCTCGCGGGTGATGCGGACCTCTTCGCCGAGGGACTCCCAGATCTCGCGGTAGATCTCGATGAACCGCGGCTCCAGGCGCACCGACTCGACCTTGCGCGGCCGCGGCAGATCGATGTCGAAGACCTGCTTCACGGTCGCGGGGCCCGCGGTCATCACGACGACCTTGTCGGCGAGCGCGATGGACTCCTCCAGGTCATGGGTGACGAAGACGACCGAGGCGCCCGTGCCCTCCCACAGCTCCAGCAGCTCGTCCGACATCAGCGCCCGGGTCTGCACGTCCAGCGCCGAGAACGGCTCGTCCATCAACAGGATCTCGGGGTCGTTGACGAAGGTGGCGGCGAGGGCGACGCGCTTGCGCTGACCGCCGGAGAGCTGGTGCGGGTAGCGGTCCTCGAAGGCGGCGAGGCCGACGCGGGCCAGCCACTCCCGGGCCTTCTCCCTGGCCTCGTCCTTCGGCAGGCCACGGAAGCGCGGGCCGGCCATGACGTTGGACAGGACCGTGCGCCACGGGAAGGTGGCGTCCTGCTGGAAGACGAAGCCGACCTTGTCGCCGACGCCGTCGACCGGCTCGCCGGCCACCAGCACCTGACCCTCGGTGGGCTCCTCCAGGCCGCTGACCAGCGTCAGCGTGGTGGACTTTCCGCAGCCGGTCGGTCCTACGACGGCCACGAACTCGCCGCGCCCGACGGTGAGGTCCAGACCGCGCACGGCCGTGTGCAGTCCCCCTGACGGGGTTCTGAAGGTCTTGCTCGCGCCCCGCAGCTCGATGGCGGGGCTGGTGTGTGCGCTCATGGCCCGGGACGGTAGGTGTGGCCCCGGCCACCGCAGGAGTCTTGTGAGCACAAGCCGTTCTTTTGCTCGCAAGAGCCTGTTGTGCTCTTTTTGCTCGCGCTACAACTGCGGAGCCGAAACACGGGCTCAACGCTCGTCGGCCTTGGAGGAGAGGCCTGATGATTGACGTCCTGGTCGTGGACGACGACTTCCGCGTCGCTGAGATAAACGCCAAGTACGTGGGGAAGGTTCCCGGATTCCGGGTGACCGCCCGTGCGCACAGCGCCGCCCAGGCACTGGCCGCCGTCGAACGCGGCAGCGTCGACCTGGTCCTGCTCGACCACTATCTGCCGGACCGGACGGGGCTCGATCTCGTGCACCGCATGCGGGAGCAGGGTCACGGCACGGACGTCATCATGATCACCGCGGCCAGCGACGTGACGACCGTGCAGCGGGCGATGCGCCTGGGCGCCCTGCACTACCTGGTCAAACCGTTCACCTTCGCCGCCCTGCGGGCCCGCCTCGACTCCTATGCCGCGCTGCGGCGCACCGTGGACCGGGTCGGCGGCCACGGCCTGACCGGACAGGAGCAGGTCGACCGGATCTTCGGGGCGCTGCGGGCGTCCCCCGCACCGTCCACGCCCGGCCTGCCGAGCGGCCACTCGGAGCCCACGACCGATCTGATCTGCGGCGTCCTGCACCGCGCGGACCAGCCGTTGTCCGCCCACGAGGTGGCCGCCCGGACGGGCCTGAGCCGCTCCACGGCGCAGCGCTACCTCCGCCACCTGGAGCAGGCCGGCCGGCTCAGGCTCTCCCTGAAGTACGGCGACACCGGCCGGCCTGAGCACCGCTACGCCTGGGTGGCGCCCTGAGGCAGCTCGGCCGGCGGTCGCCCGCCCGACCGGCAGTACCGGTCCCGCCCGGCTACGCGGCGCCCGCACCGGTCAGCGACCGGACCTCCGTCTCGGCGTACTTGGCCCCGTCGGCGACCTCGTCGGAGGTGATCGTGCCGAGCCAGCCGGCGAGGAAGCCGAGCGGGATGGAGACGATGCCCGGGTTCTGCAGCGGGAAGTACTGGAAGTCGACGTCCGGGAACAGTGAAGCCGGGCTGCCGGAGACCACCGGGGAGAGCAGCACCAGTCCGAGCGCCGGGATCAGCCCGCCGTACACGGCCCACACCGCGCCGCGCGTGGTGAAACCGCGCCAGAACAGCGAGTACAGCAGCACCGGAAGGTTCGCCGACGCGGCGACGGCGAAGGCGAGGCCGACGAGGAAGGCGACGTTGAGGTCACGGGCCAGCAGACCGAGCGCGATCGCCATGACACCGATGGCGACCGCCGCCCACCGCGCCACGGTCACCTCGCTGCGGGCCTTGGCGCGCGAGCGCCGCAGCGACGCGTACAGGTCGTGCGCCACCGACGCCGACGAGGCGAGCGTGATGCCGGCGACCACGGCGAGGATCGTGGCGAAGGCGACGGCGGCCACGACCGCGAACAGAACCGTTCCACCGGTGGAGCCCGCGCCGCCGCCCAGGTCGAGGGCGAGCAGCGGCACCGCCGTGTTCCCGGCCGCGTTCGAGCCGCGCACCGCATCCGTCCCCACCACCGCGGCCGCCCCGAAGCCGAGAACGATCGTCATCAGGTAGAAGCCGCCGATCAGCCCGATGGACCACACCGTGGAACGGCGGGCGGCCCGCGCGGTGGGCACGGTGTAGAAGCGGGACAGGATGTGCGGCAGTCCCCCCGTGCCCAGCACGAGGGCGAGTCCCAGGCTGATGAAGTCCAGTCGGGCGGTCCACGTGCCGCCGTACTTCAGGCCCGGCGCCAGGAAGGCCCTTCCGTGACCGCTGCGGTCCGCGGCCGTGAGCAGCAGGCGGTCGACGTCGCCGTGGAAGCGGAGCAGGACGAGTACCGTCAGCGCGATCGTGCCGCTCAGCAGCAGCACCGCCTTCACGATCTGGATCCAGGTGGTGGCCCGCATCCCTCCCAACGACACATAGATCACCATGAGCGCGCCGACCCCGATGACCGCCCAGGCCTGCGCAGCTCCGCTCGTCCGTCCCAGCAGCAGCGCCACCAGACTGCCCGCGCCGACCATTTGCGCCACCAGATACAGAACGGACACGGTGACCGAGGAAGTTCCCGCGGCGATCCTCACCGGCCGCTCGCTCATCCGCGCGGCCACCACGTCGGCCAGGGTGAACCGCCCGCAGTTGCGCACCAGTTCGGCCACCAGGAACAGCACCACCAGCCAGGCCACCAGGAAGCCCACGACGTACAGCATCCCGTCGTACCCGTACAGCGCGATGAGTCCGGTGACCCCGAGGAAGGAGGCGGCCGACATGTAGTCACCGGCGATGGCAAAACCATTCTCCATGGGCGAGAACAGCCGCCCTCCGGCGTAGAACTCCTCCGCCGAACCCCGCCGGCGGCGGCTCACCCACGTCGTGATCCCGAGGGTGACGGCCACGAAACAGCTGAACAGCAGCAGTGCCAGCCTCTGATGATCACCGGTCACGAGGCGTCTCCCCGCATTCCGCGCGCCAGTTCCTGGGTGTCCCACCGCAGTTCCAGCGCCGCCCGGTCCCGGCGCAGCCGCGCATGCCGGGCGTAGGCCCAGGTCAGCAGGAACGTGGTGAGGAACTGCCCCAGCCCGGCCACCATGGCCACGTTCACCGCGCCCGCCACGGGCCGGGCCATGAGCCCCGGCGCGGCCGTGGCGGTGACCACGAAGCCCACGTACCAGGAGAGGAAGGCGGCGACTCCCGGCACGACGAACCGCCGGTACCGGGTGCGCACCTCCTGGAAGGCCGCGCTGCGCTGCACCTCGACGTACACATCGCGAGCGCGAACCGTCCCTCCGCTCAGCTCCCCGCGGGCCGGTGGCACCGCCGGCGCCGGCACACCGGTGCTGTCCAACTCGCCCCAGCCGCAGGCCAGGGCGTCGTACCAGGGGTCTTCGTACGGCATGCCGCGGGAGGGCGCGCCGTGGTCCTGCTGGTTCTCGGCCGAACTCTCGGGACCGTCCCCGGCTCCATGCGCACGACCATTGCTTGGCTGCATGCCCAAGCATGGACAGATCGGGAAGATCTCTGACTCTTCTTCCTCCGGCTCTTCACCCCATCAGGTGATTCACTGTGTGGGCGGCCGCACCAGCCCCTTGCTGTAGGCGTAACGCACCGCCTGTGCACGGTCCTTGAGGCCCGTTTTGGAGAACAGGTTGTTGATGTGTGTCTTCACGGTCGCGGTCGACACATGCAGCTTGCGGGCGATCTCCTGATTGCTGAGCCCATCGGCGATCAGCAGCAGCACCTCGGTCTCCCGCGCGGTCAGTCCGTCGGGCGGCTCCTCTGCGGTCGCCGGTGGAGGCTCGGGCTGGGACAGGCGCTCCAGCAGCCGGCGCTGGACACTCGGCGACAGACCCGCGTCCCCCGACAGCACGCTCTCCACGGCCCGCACGATCTCGTCACCGCCCGCGTCCTTGGTCAGATAGCCCCGGGCTCCGGCGCGCAGCGCGGGGAACAGCGACTCGTCGTCCGCGTACGTGGTGAGCACCACGACCTGGGTCCCGGGGTACTGCGCCCGGATCCGCCGGGTGGCCTCCACGCCGTCGCAGCGGGGCATCCTGAGATCCATCAGGACGACGTCCGGTGCCAGGTCCCCGACCAGCCGCACCGCCTCCTCGCCGTCTCCCGCGGCACCCACGACCTCCACTCCCGGCAGCAGCCCGAGCAGCATCACGATGCCCTCCCGGACCACGGTCTGGTCATCGGCGACCACCACCCGCGCGGGCTTCTTCTCCCCCTCCGTCTCCGTCATACAGGCACCTTCAGCGTCACCACGAACCCCTCCTCGTCCGGCCGCGCGTCCAGTGAGCCGCCCAGCAGCTCGGCCCGCTCGCGCATCCCCAGCAGACCGTACCCGGCTCCGGACTCCGTGAGTTCGCCCGGCCGACCGCCCCAGTCCCGTACGTCCAGCGTCACTTCGCGCTCGCTGTAGTCGAGTCTCAGGTGCACCTTGGCGCCCTGCGCGTGCTTGCGGACGTTCGTCAGCGCCTCCTGCGCGACCCTGCGCACGGCCTGGGAAGCCTCGGCCGGCAGGGGCCTTCGCTCACCCGTCACGGTGACCTGCGCGCCGTCGGTCCCGCTGACGAGTTCGCTCAGGAAGTCCTCCAGCGGGGTCAGCTCGCCCCGCAGTGCCGACAGGGCCTGCCGGGTCTCGGCGAGTCCGTCGCGGGCCATGCCCCGGGCGGCCACCACGCGCTCCAGGACGCGTTCACGGTCCGCGCCGTTCTCGATCAGCAGACGGGCCGCCTCCAGATGCACCAGCTGCGCCGAGAGGCTGTGGGCCAGCACGTCGTGGATCTCCCGCGCGATGCGGGCTCTCTCGGCCAGCGCCGCGGACTCCGCCTCGGCCGCCCGGGCGGCGCGCTCCTGGGCCAGCAGTTGCTGCGCGTGACCACGGGCTTCGGCGTCCAGCCGCAGGACGTATCCGGCGAGTGCCATGCCCGCGACCGAGGCGGCCGTGGTCAGCCAGACGTCGTTGTTGAAGGCGGCGTACGCCGCCAGGCCCACCGAGGTCACCGGAGCCGCGGCCGCGAGCGGCAGCCGCTCCAGGGCGCCGATGCCACAGCCGCACCAGATCAGGAGTGCCGGCCCTCTGAACCCCGTGGCCTCACCGGCGACCGCGATGCCCATGAGTGCGACCATCAGCGCCAGGGACGGCACCAGCCGGTGCTGGTAGGTGGTCCGGAAGAAGGCCCAGGCGAGCAGAGCGGTGGCGAGGACCCCGGCCATCGCGGCGAGTCCGCCCCAGAGGCCGATGTGCCGCTGGTGGTACGCGCCCCACAGGAGCATGCCGATCACCAGGCACCTGACGGACCAGGCGATCAGGCGCCGGGGCCGGGAGATCCCGTCCCGGCCGAGCGCCTCCCGTGACGGCCAGCGTGTCCAGGCGTTCTCCTTCACACGCGCTCCCTCCTGACCGATCGCATTCCGTCACCGTACGCCGGGGCGGGGCGGTTCCCGGTACTGAGCGACTGTGCCCGCCAGACCAGGATTCCGCCGCGGACCAGCAGGGTGACGGCGAGAGCGCACATCAGGGCGGAGCTGTCCTGGTGCAGGCCGAGTACGGCGCCGAGTGCGTAGATGCCGATGCGGAGGGCTATGCCCACGATCCATACGGCAACGCTGGCCTTGGTGCTCTTGGTCCACACGACGCCGTCCGGTTCCGTCCAGATGCGGGTCGTCCAGGCCCAGCCGGCGCCGGTGGCCACACCGATGACCAGTTCGACCACGAGCAGCACGGCGGATCCCGCACGGTGATGGGCGTCGAGGATGCCCGGCTCACGCAGTGCGACGACGGCGAGGACCACGGGGATCAGCCACCAGCGCCGGTCGGTGTTGATCGCGCGGGCGCGGAACTGCCGCGCGATCACTATGGCGGCGACGACCACGATCACCAACACGTTGACGAGCCCGGACATCAGAGCCTCCGTGAGCGAGTAATGGTGCCGGGAGCGGGTGCTGCCGACATCTACGAAACTACGGAAAAGCGCAGGTCGGGAGATCGGAGCCGGGGTGGATCACGGGTGGAAACCTGGAGCGGCTCGTCTCCACCCACGGGTGTAGATCCGGCCGGTTCCTCCACCGGTCCGCGGCGGGAGGCGGAGACCGGTCGGGGCGGTTTTCCGGCCGACCGACCGCGAGCGCCACGGGCTCCCGGCGGACAGTACTGGCGTCAGGATGGGCCTGCCCGCTGCTCACGACGGCTCGGCTTGGAATGGGGGCAGCTGACGGCGCACCCGGGAACGACCCACGAGCCCCGGTCCCACCCGCGCCGGCCCCAAGGCCTTGCCCGGCCCAACAGGATCGGGACTTGCCAGGCTCAGCCCTGTGGCGCCCCGCGGGCTGCGCTGCCGGCACCAGTCGCGGCCGTCACAGCCGAACGGCGGACCGCCGCGTCCTGGCGCATCCTGGCCGCGTCCCACTGACCGCCGCGTGCGGCCGGTGAAAGGCAGTACGTCCGCCAGGCGGCGAAAAACCCGTCCGGCCATCGACGAAGCCCGTCCGGACGACCTCGAAGGACCGCCTGCCAGCGGCAGAAGGACCACCCGGCCCGCCAAAGCGGATCCCCTGGCAGGCACGGAAGGAGCCGGCCCGCGGACGCAGACCACCGACCCCATCCGTCGGTCGCCCCTCCAGGTCGCCCGCCCCGGCCGCCGCAGTCAGCCCTCCGCGGGCACCTCCAGCCGACCGGCTCGGCCCTCCTCAGGCACCTCGGCCGACCAGAGCCGCCCTCCTCGGACAGGCCCCGTCGGCCGAGGTCCAGCGCAGCGGCTACGCGTCGATGCGCGACCGGTCCAGCGTCGCCGCCGAGCTGGAGATGAACTCCTTGCGCGGCGCCACGTCGTTGCCCATCAGCAGGTCGAAGACCTGTTCGGCGGCCTCCAGGTCGGAGAGGTTGATCCGCCGCAGGGTGCGGTGACGGGGGTCCATCGTGGTCTCGGCCAGCTGGTCGGCGTCCATCTCGCCCAGACCCTTGTAGCGCTGGATGGAGTCCTTGTACCGGATGCCCTTGCTCTGGAACTCCATGAGCTTGTCCCGCAGCTCGCGGTCCGAGTACGTGTAGACGTACTTGTCCTGGCCCTTCTTCGGCTGGACGATCTCGATGCGGTGCAGCGGCGGCACCGCCGCGAAGACCCGGCCGGCCTCGACCATCGGCCGCATGTAGCGCTGGAACAGCGTGAGCAGCAGGCAGCGGATGTGGGAGCCGTCCACGTCGGCGTCGGTCATCATGATGATCTTGCCGTAGCGGGCCTGGTCGATGTCGAAGGTGCGGCCCGAGCCCGCTCCTATGACCTGGATGATCGCGCCGCACTCGGCGTTCTTGAGCATGTCTGTCACGGACGACCGCTGCACGTTGAGGATCTTGCCACGGATCGGCAGCAGAGCCTGGAACTCGGAGTTCCGCGCCAGCTTGGCCGTACCGAGCGCGGAGTCGCCCTCGACGATGAACAGTTCGCTGCGGTCGACGTCGTCGCTGCGGCAGTCGGCGAGCTTCGCCGGCAGGGACGAGGACTCCAGGGCGGTCTTCCGGCGCTGGGCGTCCTTGTGCTGGCGGGCCGCGACGCGCGTACGGGCGGCGGCCACCACCTTCTCCATGACGACCCGGGCCTGCGCTGCGGCATCCCGCTTCGTGCTGGTCAGGAACGCCTTCAGCTCCTTGGTGACCACGTTGTTCACAATGCGGCGGGCCGCCGAGGTGCCCAGGACCTCCTTGGTCTGGCCCTCGAACTGCGGCTCGGCCAGGCGGACGGTCACGACGGCGGTGAGGCCCTCGAGGGCGTCGTCCTTGACGATGTTGTCCTCGGCCACCCGCAGCAGCTTCTTGGCGCGCAGCACGTCGTTGAACACGCCCGTCAGGGACTGTTCGAAGCCGGAGACGTGGGTGCCGCCCTTGGGGGTGGCGATGATGTTGACGAAGGACCGGATGGTGGTGTCGTACCCGGTGCCCCAGCGCATCGCGACGTCCACGCCCAGTTCACGGGTGACCTCGGTGGGGGTCATCTGGCCGTGCTCGTCGAGCACGGGGACCGTCTCCTTGAAGGTGCCCTTGCCCGAGAAGCGGAGGACGTCGCAGACCGGCTTGTCGCCCGCCAGGTACTCACAGAACTCGCTGATGCCGCCGTCGAAGCGGAAGGACTCCTCCCCCTTGCTGCCGCCCTCGCCCAGGCCGAACTCGTCGCGGACGACGATCGTCAGGCCCGGCACCAGGAAGGCGGTCTGCCGGGCGCGCTGGTGCAGGTTGTCCAGGGAGAGCTTGGCGTCCTTGAGGAAGATCTGGCGGTCGGCCCAGTAGCGCACGCGCGTGCCGGTGCGGGTCTTGGGGATCTTCTTGGTCTTGCGCAGGCCGCTCTTGGCCTCGAACTTGGCGTCGGCGCCCTCGCTCGCGAAGGCGCCGGGCACGCCGCGCCGGAAGCTGATGGCGTGGGTGTGGCCGCCGCGGTCCACCTCGACGTCGAGCCGGGCGGACAGGGCGTTGACCACGGAGGCACCGACGCCGTGCAGACCGCCCGAGGCTGCGTACGAGCCGCCGCCGAACTTTCCGCCCGCGTGGAGCTTGGTCATGACGACCTCGACGCCGGACAGGCCGGTCTTCGGCTCCACGTCCACGGGGATGCCGCGACCGTTGTCGCGCACCTCCACGGAGCCGTCGTCGTGAAGGATCACCTCGATGTGGTCGCAGTAGCCGCCGAGGGCCTCGTCCACGGAGTTGTCGATGATCTCCCACAGGCAGTGCATCAGACCGCGGCTGTCGGTCGAGCCGATGTACATGCCCGGGCGCTTGCGCACGGCTTCGAGGCCCTCGAGGACGAGCAGGTGCCGCGCGGTGTAGTTGGAACCGTCCCGGTCTGCTCCTGCCAGCAGCGCTGTGGACGGCACGGACGTATCGGCGGTCACGCGGTTCGCTCCTCGCTGAATTTCAGTTGGCCCCCTACTGGGTAAGGGGACGGCTTCGGTAGCCGCTCAGAGGGTACCGAGGCCTGGTAGAGCCGGTGTAACGCCACCCTCGTCGGGAACTCAGACTAGTCCAGGATCGCATGCATGTTCGATCCCTCGATGGGGTGAAGTACATATCACGTTCCCTTGGAGGCATGAACCATTTAGGCTCCGGGCACGTCCTCATGAACAACAGGCAACCCGGCCTGGAGGACCGAGACACAACACTGCGCGAAACCGTAAGCACCACAAGAGACGCACTACGGCACATTCGCCGCCAACCGGCAGCAGACAGCCGCCCCGGAAGATTTTTTCGAGGAAAAGCCACGAGCGGGAACGTTTTCGGGCTGGTTGGATGTTGACCCTGGTACGACAGCTCGTCGAGCTAGAGAAGAGGCGACGTGACTACTGTTCTGACCCCCGCGAGCCCGTTGACGGCCGCCGATCGCTGCGACCGCTGCGGCGCCCAGGCATACCTGCGCGTCGTCCTGCTCAGCGGCGGAGAACTGCTCTTCTGCGCCCACCACGGTCGCAAGTTCGAGCCGGAACTCAAGAAGATCGCCGCTGAGATACAGGACGAGTCGGAGCGGCTGACGTCCGTTCCGAACACCGCTTCCGAAGAAGAGCGCTGAATCTCGCACACACGACGAGCCAGCCCCGGCACAGGCCGGTGAACGGGCGGCTGCTCCTTCTCGGAGCGGCCGCCCGTGCTCATGCCCGCGCGTGCGCCTCAGGAGCGCATGTGGGGCTTCTTCTGGGTCCCCGCGGCGGCGCCCAGGGCCCGTACGACCTCGGAGACGCGTGTGTACACGCCAGGGCTGCCAGGCCTGCCGCAGCCGCTCCCCCATGACACGAGCCCGATGAGCCGCCCTCCCGCCACCAGCGGGCCGCCGCTGTCCCCCTGGCAGGCGTCCGGGCCGCCCGCGGCCTCTCCGGCGCACAGCATGCTGCCGGCCTGGTACGCGCCGTCGCGACCGCTCGAATAGGCCCGGGCGCAGAGCTCGTCGGGCAGCACGCGCAGGTGTGCGCCGTACAGCCTGTGCGCATAGGCGCCCCCGCCGGTCGTGTCGCCCCATCCGGAGACCAGGGCCTGCGTCCCCGGCGTGTAGGCCGGATCGCCCGCACCCGCCATGGTGACGACCGCACTCTGCGGCAGCGGCTTGGCGAGGGTGAGTACGGCGAAGTCGCCGGCGTTCGTCTCGCTGTTGTACCCGGGATTGATCCGGGCGTCGCGTACGCCGATCTCCTGGCCCTCGCCCGAGAGCAGATCGGTACGGCCCGCGATGACGCGGAAGTCGCGCACGCGGTTCGGAGGCGCCCCGAGGACGTCCTCGGCCAGGCAGTGGGCCGCGGTGAGCACCGCCGTCGGTGCGACCGCCACTCCGCCGCAGAACTGGCCCGCCCGCGTACCTCCGAACCGGTCACGACTGGACAGCGCGACCGTCCACGGAGCCTGCGAGACATCGATCGGAAAGCCCCCGACCACCACGTTGTCGGCGGCCGCGGGAGCCGCGCCCACCAGGGGTATGGCGGTCATGGCGGCGGCCAGGGCCAGCGGCCTGATCAGGGCCCGCGCAAAGGAAGGGCGCATGCAGACTCCTCACTCTCGGGTGATGCTGGGACACCCAGAGTGATCCACTCGGCCGTCGCGCGCAGCACGAAGGCCCGGCCCCCACGAGGGGAGCCGGGCCTTCGCCGTCGTACGACCGCGACCTAGTCGAGGTAGTCGCGCAGCACCTGGGAACGCGACGGGTGGCGCAGCTTCGACATGGTCTTGGACTCGATCTGGCGGATGCGCTCACGCGTCACGCCGTACACCTTGCCGATCTCGTCGAGGGTCTTCGGCTGACCGTCGGTGAGGCCGAACCGCATGGAGACGACGCCGGCCTCGCGCTCGGACAGGGTGTCCAGAACGGAGTGCAGCTGTTCCTGCAGGAGCGTGAAGCTGACGGCGTCGGCGGGGACGACGGCCTCGGAGTCCTCGATGAGGTCACCGAACTCGCTGTCGCCGTCCTCGCCCAGCGGGGTGTGCAGCGAGATGGGCTCGCGGCCGTACTTCTGGACCTCGATGACCTTCTCCGGGGTCATGTCGAGCTCCTTGGCCAGCTCCTCCGGGGTGGGCTCGCGGCCCAGGTCCTGGAGCATCTGGCGCTGCACGCGCGCGAGCTTGTTGATGACCTCGACCATGTGCACCGGGATGCGGATGGTGCGGGCCTGGTCGGCCATGGCGCGGGTGATGGCCTGACGGATCCACCAGGTGGCGTACGTGGAGAACTTGTAGCCCTTGGTGTAGTCGAACTTCTCGACCGCGCGGATCAGACCGAGGTTGCCTTCCTGGATGAGGTCCAGGAAGAGCATGCCGCGGCCGGTGTAGCGCTTGGCCAGGGAGACCACCAGACGGAGGTTGGCCTCCAGAAGGTGGTTCTTGGCGCGGCGGCCGTCCTCGGCGATGATCTCCAGCTCGCGCTTGAGCTTCGGCGCCAGCTTGTCGGCATTGGCCAGCTTGTCCTCGGCGAACAGCCCCGCCTCGATGCGCTTGGCCAGTTCGACCTCCTGCTCGGCGTTGAGCAGGGGGACCTTGCCGATCTGCTTCAGGTAGTCCTTGACCGGGTCGGCGGTGGCGCCGGCCGCGGCGACCTGCTGCGCGGGCGCGTCGTCCTCGTCCTCGTCGGAGAGTACGAAACCCGCGCTCTCGGCGCCTTCGGGCTCGTCGGCGACCTTGGCGTCCTCGAGAACCTCGTCTTCGAGAATCTCGACGTCGTCCTTCTTGGCCGTGGTCTTCTTGGCGGCTGTCTTCTTCGCGACGGTCTTCTTGGCGGCCGCCTTCTTGGCGGTCGTCTTCTTGGCCGCGGCCTTCTTGGGTGCGGCTTCTTCCTCGGCGGAATCGGCTGCGGCCGGAGCGACCGGCGCCACGGGGGCGGCCGTGGTGGCGGTGGCCTTCCTCGTCGTGGTCACCGTCTTCGCCGCGACCGTCTTGGTGGCGGTGCGCTTCGCCGGGCTCTTCGCTGCGACGCTCTTGCGGGTGCGCTTGGGCTCTGCGGCACTGACCATCAGCGTCACACCCTCTTCCTCAAGAATCTGGTTGAGGCTGCGCAGTACGTTCTTCCACTGAGTGGCCGGAATCTGGTCAGCTTCGAAGGCCCGACGCACATCGTCGCCGGCGATCTGCCCCTCAGCCTTTCCCCGCTCAATGAGCGCCATGACAGAGACGGACTCGGCGATCTCCGGCGGGAGCGTACGGGATGTGCTGGCCGACACGAACAACCTCTCGGAACGTTGGAAAACGGCTTCCGGCACCGTCCACTGCGGACAGGAGCCGACCACCGGCCTGGGGATGGGCCGACGGAGCGGGCGGGGGCCGGGGAGATGCACAGCGCCTGTGATGGCGTCCGTATTCCCTCCGCGGCTGTCACCTCTTAGGTCATCGCGCTGTTTCCGCGAGCGTTACGCCCAATCTGCGTGGCCCGAGTCACACCCCGTAAGCGGTCAAAGGCGGTCAGACATGGGCAGAGGAGATCACCGTTGTCGTCCTGCCCGGTCGCGCACGTGCTCCCCGGTGGCCCGTCCCGCCGCTGGACCCCGCCGGACCGAACTGGTCCGGCGGGGTCCAGCGGCGGCCGGCACGAGCCCGGCGCCGCCACGAGCACCCCGAGGACGCCGCACACGGCGACCGCACCGTCCTGGCCGCGCGAGGTCAGTGCTCGCGCGGCGCGGGCACCACGCGCTCGACCTCGGGGTGGACCGTGAGCAGTTGACGCATGGCCGTCTCGGCGGCCACGCCGTCGCCGGTGCCGAGGGCGTCGACGATCCGGGCGTGCTGTGCGAGCGACGCCTCGTTCGGCCGGTCGCACCCCGTGACCGGGCCGCCCGAGACCTGCAGCGCCGCCGAGACGATCCCGGACAGGTGCTCCAGCATGCGGTTGCCGGCGATCTGGATGAGCAGCGCGTGGAACTCGTTGTCGGCGCGCGAGTACGTCAGCGCGTCGCCCTGTGCCATGGCGTGGCTCATGATCTCGACCATGTCACACAGTCGCTGCTGCACGTCCTCCCGTCCGTGGCCGGCGGCGAGGCGGGCGGCCAGCGGTTCGATCGTCCAGCGCAGCTCGCTGAGCTCGCGGCGCTGGTCGTCGCGCTGGGGGCCGAAGGCCCGCCACTCGATGATGTCCGGATCGAGCAGGTTCCAGTCGCTGACGGGACGCACGCGCGTGCCGACGTTCGGGCGGGCGCTGACCAGGCCCTTGGCCTCGAGGACACGGAGGGACTCGCGGACGACGGTGCGGGAGACCTCGAAGCGCTGGCCGATCTCCTCGGGCACCAGCGGACGGTCCGCGCCCAGGTCTCCGGAGACGATCATCTGTCCCAGCTGCTGTACGAGTTGGCCGTGCAGGCCGCGTCCGCGGCTGCCCGCGGCGCGCCGGCCGACGCGGCCCAGGTCCGGGTCCGCGCCCTCCCAGGAGGGTGCTCCGACGCGGTCGGCCACCTGGGGCTCTGCGTAGGGGTAGCGGTCGAGTTCGCCCGGGCCGGCCAGACCGGAGTCGGTGGAGCGGGCGGCGGTCATCATGGTGTGCGCAAGGGTACTCACGGATCCTTTGTCGGCGCCGCCTCCAACTCCCTTGAGGTCTTTGGTGAAAAGCACACGAAAGGGTGATCGCTCACCCCGTCGCAATTGACGCCTTATCGGAAAGAAATGGCCTTTCCCCGGGGAGTTGTGCACACCGCGGGATCGGAAGTGGACGCACGCTCTTCACCGGAACCGGGTCCGCAGTGTCGTGAACAGGTACGCGCACAGCAGCGCCGCCAGCGACAACGCCAGCGCACTGCCCACGGGTTGGGAGAGCACCCGCACCATTCCGAGCAGGTAGCGCTCACCGCCGAAGGGCCACTGCAGCAGGAGGACCTCTCGCATCCGCAGCGGGAACCCGGCGGCCATGCGCAGGGCGGGCCCCTGCAGGGCCTTGTCCACGAGGGGGACGACGACAACGGGTACGGCGAGCACCGCGGCCATGCCGCCCGCGGTGGACCGGAACACCCCGCCCGCCAGCACCCCGGCCCAGGCGCAGCCGACGAGCAGGCAGAACCAACTCGCGCTCAGCGAGAGCCAGTCCGCGGGAACTTGCGTCAGCTCCCGTCCGTAGACGATGTAGAGCGCTTCGGCGTCGCAGCCCACGGTGAGGAAGGCGAGCATGGCCGCGGTGGCTCCGGAGACGAGCAGTTTCGCGGTGAGCAGCCCCAGCCGGCGGGGCACGGTGCCGCGGTCCGCCGCCAGGGCGGGGTGGCGGAACTCGTCCCCGAAGGCCAGCGCGCCGAGCAGCCCCGCCGCGAGGGCCGCGGGCGGCAGCGGCAGCTCCCGCGGCCACGCGGCGAACAGCCGCGCCTGCGGGGTGTGCCCGATCCTGGCCAGCAGTACGGCGGTGAGCGCGGACACCACCAGTACGGCACCGCAGGTGAGGAAGCCGACGCCGATGCCGGCGGCGCGCCGGAGCTCGTAGCGAAGAGGACGGAGGGGGCTGGGGGCGGCGCGGACGGAGATGGGGGGCGGGAGGGGGGAGAACGCATCCAGGGGACGTACACCTTCCGCGCCGACGGCACGACCGGCCTGTGGCTGCTGGGTGCCGGGATTCCTGGCGCCCGGGAGGCGGGTGCGCGGAGCCGACACACCCGCCCCCGCGGTGCCCGTGCTGCCGGTCTGCGCCTCCTCGGCGGCCGGGGCCGCATCGAGCCGGGTGTGCGTGGTGGCCGCCGGGCCGGAAGTCCGGCGGCCACCGGCTGCCGCGAGCGGCTCGGCGGGGGCCGCTTCGGCACCCCCGTCCAGCGATTCCCCTCCGGCCGGCCCTGCATCGCGGAGCGCCGTGACGCCGGCTCCCGGGACCGCGTCGGCCGGCGACACATCCCCGACCGGTACGTGCTGGGTGGGCTCAGTGTGCCCCGTCCCCGGCCGGGCCTCGGACGTCTCCCTGAGCGGCGACCGCTCGCCGCCGAGGGCTTCTGCCCGCTCGGCCTCCGACGCTTCCGCATCCGTGAAGGCGCTGGACACAGCCTCGTGCGGCGCCGTGTTCGCCGGGCTGTTCTCCCGCTTCTCCACCGAGAAGCCGAACGGCACGCCCCCCCGTTCCCTGCCCGGGGAACCGGACGCCGTGACGCCCGGCGCTCCCGACGAAAGGACGGATGCCACAGCGGCCTGCTCCGACACGGACGCGTCCAACGCCGACGCGCCGGACTCGGCCGCCGACGAACCGGGCGCCGGGACACCGAACGCGGACGCGGCCAGTCCGACCCCCAAGGGGCAGGGCTCCACCGTCGGCAGGTCGCACACCGTCGGCTCGAGCCCCATCTGCGGCGAACCGGGCCCTGCCTGTTCCAGTTCCTCATGCGGCTCGTTCGCCGCCTCCGCGGCCGCCTCCACGGACGAGGCTTCGGGCGCGGCACCGGCTACCGGCCCCATGTCGCCGATCTCGTCCGCGAGTTGGTGCACGAGGATGCCGTGGCGAAATGCCGTCTCGCCGACATCGGCGGTCGTGGAGCCGTACACCGAGAGGCGATTGCCTCCCTCCCGCACGACCTCGACGGACCGCCGCGTGGTGCGGGCCTCCTTGGCGAGCAGGGCCGCGAGGCGTGCCGCCTGCGGGCTGCGGACGGCCACGCGCGGACGCAGCCGGGTCCGGGCGAACTCTCCGGCATCCTGGTCGGCGACGAGCCTGCCGCCGTCGAGGGTCACGACGCGGTCGGCCGTGCGGGCGGCCTCCTTGGAGTCGGCCGTGGTGTACAGAACCGTGCCACCCTGGCCGGCGTGGGCTCGCAGCATGCCGTGCAGCCATTGCGCCTCACCGGCGGAGAGGCCGTGGGCGGGCTCGTCGAGGACGAGGGTGTGCGGGTCGGCCAGCAGAGCGCAGGCCAGACCGAGTCTGCGGTCCAAGCCGCGCGAGAGCGTGCCGAGGCGTTCCTCGCGGAAGCTGACGAGGCCGACCACTTCGAGCACCTCGTCGGCCCGTCGCGCCGGAACTCCCGAGGCCGCGCACAACATGCGCAGATGTCCGCGGACCGAGCGGGCCGGATGACCCGGCACATCGCCGAGGAGCACGCCGACCTCCCGTGAGGGATGCGCGATCCGATGCAGCGGCCGCCCCTTGAAGTAGGTGATGCCACGCCCTTCCTGAAGCTCGAGCATGAGTCTGAGCGCCGTCGTCTTGCCCGCGCCGGCGCCGCCGAGCAGCACGGTGACATGCCCCGCGCGCGCTTCGAAGGAGACGTCGTCGACGGCGGGCGGGTGCGCCTTGCGGGGCATGCTGGTCAGTCCGAAGGCTTGGATCACCTGCAGCAAGATAGCGCGCCATGTCCGTTTTTTCGGGTATCGCACGATCTACTACCACACGTGCTGCCGATCGACCCGGTGCACGTCCGCCGTTCGGGGGAACCGACGCCTCGCCCGCACGGTCGGCCCACCCGATCGTCCGGGCGGCCGGGCCGGTGTACGCCTCAGACCTCGGGGCGCAGCATCGGCGGGTTCAGCAGGGTGGCGCCGCCCGCCCGGAAGAGCTGTGCCGGCCGGCCGCCCTGGCGCGTGGTCGTTCCCCCGGTGGGAACGAGGAAGCCGGGGGTTCCGGTGACCTTGCGGTGGAAGTTGCGCGGATCGAGGGCCACTCCCCACACCGCCTCGTACACCCGGCGCAACTCGCCGACGGTGAATTCGCTCGGGCAGAACGCGGTGGCCAGCGACGAGTACTCGATCTTGGACCGGGCTCGTTCCACCCCGTCGGCGAGGATCTGGTGGTGATCGAAGGCGAGCGGTGCCACGGGCTCGCCGTCGCGGCCGTAACCGCCCTGCTGGAGCAGTTCCTCAACCGGCGCCCAGCGCGCGTTGCTGGCGTCGCCTCCCGCACGCGGGGCGGGCAGATCGGGCGCGAGCGCGAGGTGCGCGACGCTCACCACGCGCATGCGCGGATCCCGCTTGGGGTCCCCGTAGGTGGCGAGCTGCTCGAGATGAGCCCCGTTGTCCTGGGCCGGGGCCGAGGGGTCGTGTGCCCGCAGCCCGGTCTCCTCGGCGAGCTCGCGCGCCGCCGCCTGGGAGAGGTCCTCGTCGGCCCGTACGAAACCTCCGGGCAGCGCCCAGCGCCCTTGGAACGGGGGCTCGCCCCGGCGGACCGCCAGCGCACACAGGGCATGGCGGCGTACGGTCAGCACGACCAGGTCCACGGTGACGGCAAAGGGCGGAAAGGCTGACGGGTCGTAGGGCATGCCGCGATCATAGTCGTCTGCCTGACGATAAACACTCCCTTCCCCGGCCGCATCGACGGCGGTTCCGGTTCGTTCGGGTATGGGACGCAGGACCGGTCGCTGTTCTTCGCCTGCCTGGCGTCGTGCCTGGTCACGCTCCCAGTTGCAGGCCGTCCGCCGCCTCCTCGACCATGGCGAGGCCCAGTCGGCTGATGCGCACGGCGAACGGGGCGCCGGCGACCCGCAGCCCGGTCAGACCGAGTTCGCCGAGCGGGGCACTGCGCACCGGGCGCAGGGTGACCGTGCGGGCGGGGGTGTCGGGGCGGATACCCGCGAGCGAGGCGAGCACCATGATCATGGACGCCGCCGCGGTGGCCGCCGGCCGGCAGGCCGCGGGATGCGGGAGGGGAGCGCTCCCGGCGGTGCGCTGTTCCCCGGCGAACATCTCCGGCAGCCGGTGGCCGAAGTGTTCCGCCGCTTCCAGCAGTCCTTTCAGCAGGCCCGTGGCTTCCTTCTCGTAGCCGGAGGCGGCCAGTCCTGCGACGGCGAGTGCGCTGTCATGAACCCGGACGGCTCCCGTGCGGTGGCCGAACGGGTTGTGTCCCGCCTCCTTCGCACCAAGGCTGCGCAGTCCCCAGCCCGCGTCCATGGCCGGGGCGCCGAGCAGCCGGGCGAGGTGTTGGGTCTGTACGGAGTCGAGCAGGCCCGGGGCGAGCCGGCCGGAACCGAGCAGGCCGGTGTCGAGAAGGTGGACCACGGCGGAGCCCATGTGCGGAACGGGCCGGCCGTCCGGTGCCAGGGCCGCGGCCGGACGTCCGCCGCCGCGGTCCTCCACCCAGAAGTCGGCCCGGAACGCCGCCTGCAGGGCCTGGGCCCACTGACGTAACTCGGTGCTGCCGGGCCGGTCGTAGGCGTCGAGGAGATCGGCGCCGAGCAGGGCCGCCCGATACGCGTGGGCCTGTGTCTCGCAGCGGGCCGGACCCCCGGGCTGGGGGTCCCGGAGGTAGGGGCCGTCACCAGCGGTCGTGCGCAGCCAGGTGAGGCACCGCTCTGCCGCGGGCAGCAGGTCCCTCGTCTCCTGCTCGGGCAGTCCCCAGCGGCGGGCCTCGGCGAGCAGGACGGGGAAGAGCAGTGTGGCCTCCGTACCCGTGCAGCCGGGCGGAAGGAGCGGGCCTGCGTCGCGCCGGGGCCCGGGAATCATGCCGGCCTGTGGGCTGCGGTCCGGTAGCTGGGTGCGGGCCAGAGTCCGCAGGGTGCCCGCGGCGAGCCGGGTGCCGAGCGGCAGCGCCATGCGGGCCGCGGCGAGGGCGTCGGCAGGGGCCGTTCCGCAGCGCCAGGGCGCGCCCGCGGCGAGATGGGTGTCGGAGGGATGGGCGGGATCGCGCAGCAGCAGCGCCTGGAGATCGGCGACCGCCCAGTCCAGCAGCGGGGCCACCCGGGGATCGTCGCCGCTCGCCCGGGCAGGGGCGAACGGGCTGGTCGTGGCCTGTCCCGCCGCGCGCAGGGGGCCGGCGCCTTCGAGCCGGACCCTCAGTTCCAAGGCTGCGGTACCGCCCGGCGGGAGTTCCAGGTCCCAGCGCAGCAGTCCGGCGGACGCGAGGGCGTCGGAGGGCGGCGGGTCGGCGATGACGGAGGCGGCGGCACCGGCTGTGGCCCAGCGCAGGCCCGAGTCGTGCACGGTGGCCGGGACTTCGGGGCCCGCGCTGCCGGCGGCGATGGCCCCGAGGTCGGCGAGGTCCGTGCCGAGCGCGACCTCGACGGGCAGCCTCAGCGGTCGCACGGTGGCATTGCGCAGCGTGATCCGTTCGGTTCCGTCGGCACGTCGGTTCCGCTCGACCACGACGTCCGGATCGGGACCCGCCGCCGGGGAAACGCGCAGCGTTCCCACGAAGCGGGCGCTGTCTGCGCCGGTCATCCTGGCCAGCACGGCCAGCGGTTCGCGACCGGCCACGCGTACCTGGCACCGCGAGAGCAGGCGCCTGCCGGCGCGATAGAACCCGTCCAGTCCCCGGCCGGACAGCTGCCCGCCACCGGAGACGGCGAGACCGGGCAGGGCAACACAGATCAAGGCGGTGTGCGTGGGCGGCAACTCGGGCGCCGGTCGGCTGCCGTGCGGCGGGCGCACCGACGAGGCCACACTAGGCCGGCGGCTGCGGACGGGGACCGGCGCCCACGCCGGTGTCCTGTCCTGGCCAGGGACCGAGGCCGATGCCGGTGACCGGCCCTGGCCTGGGACCGGGGCCGACGCCGGTGTCCTGTCCTGGCCAGGGATCGAGGCCGGCGTTGTGGACCTGCCGTGGCTGTGCGTCGCGCCTGATGCCCATGGCGTGCCCTGGCCTGTCGAGAAGTTCACTCCGAGGTGCTTGTGCGCCGACGGGGCGCCGACGGTCTGCCGTGTGGTGGCCTCGGCACCGTCCGGCGGCGGCCACTCGCGCCTGTCCCAGGGCGGACGTGCGGTGTCTGCGACGGAGGGCGGAGTCGGCTGCTGGTGCATGGAGTGGCTTCCTCTGCGCTCGCGGCGCCTCGAACATGCTGGGCGATCCGTGGGACGCCCCGACGGACAGGGGTCGTACGGCGGCAGGGCCCGTCCGGGTGTTCCGCCACTCAGGTGAACGGAAGGGGACTCGTCCGGGTCACGGCTCGCCTCGGGGTCGCCTGGTGAAAGGCGGCGCAGCACAGGAGTAGCGCGGCTCAAGCCGGCCACGAGCCGCTTCCACCGGCGGGCGGGCGACGGGCCGTCGAGTGCGCACCGAGCAGTCGAGGATGGCCGATGGACCCAGCCGGCCACGCGGCCCACACGTGCTCCACCGCCACGGCTGCCGCTTCGATTCGCGCGAGATCGGTTCTGGAGCGGCCTCCGGGGGCGTCCGCCGGATCCGGTGGGTTCCGTCGACACGCAAGGCGTCCCTCTTGGACAGACCTGCTCGACCGCGTGTCCGTACCCGCCCGTACTCCCCCGCACAGCGGTCACCCCTCCCCTTCGGGTTTGCGGTGGTCGCTCTTCGGCAGGGCCTTACCGGTCGTGGTGCCGTCCGGTTCCGCCCCGCGCATGCGCGTACTGCCGAGGGCCCGGCTGCCGGGGCGTGAGGGTTGTGCCGCCGACGGACCGGAACAGGAACCGGCCGGCCTGCGCCGTCCGCCGCTGGGCCTGGCCGCGTGAGGGGCACAGCCACCGTCGGCCGATCGCACACGGCGCCGTCGGCGCGTGCCCGTCCCTCGGCCCGCATCGGCGACCTGGTCGTCCGCTCGGGCACTCGCTTCGTGCGTCGCCTCTCCGGTGTCCGGGACCTCGGCCCGAACCGGCTTCTCGTCCACGTGCGGCTGTGAGCCGCTCTGCACCGGCGTATGCCTCGCGGGATCCGGACGGTCCGCGCGCAGGCAGCGGCGGATCCCTTCGGGGTCGAGCCCTTCGTTGCAGGCCTGGTGCAAGAGCCGGGCGAAGAGATAGTCGGGATCCGCGCCCAGCGCCATGGCCAGCGCCTCACGGGCCTCCAGCTCGTCACCCGTCGACCAGGCGACCCAGCCGGCCAGGGTGAGCGGGGCTGCGGCGTGCTCGCCGTAGGGTCCGACGCAGCGGCGGGCCAGGGCGCGCCAGAGCCGGAGAGCCGGACCCGCCTCGTCGCCCTCCATCCAGGCGGCCGCCCGGTCGCGGGTCGTGCGGTCCTGGAGCCCGAGGATCAACGTCGCCGCCTCGTCGTGCGCGAGCAGTCGGTCGTCGCGCAGGTCCGCCGGATGCGTGCCGGACACCGGTGCGGCGGCGGCGAAGCGGTGGATGATCCGCTCGGCGAGATCCAGAGTCTCGTCCGCCACTTCCGCGCGGGACGCCTCGTCGAGAATGCGAGGCACCAGGGTCATGCCGGCCGCGTCCAGGGCGAGCTCCTGCTCCAGGGCCGCGGTCGTCTCCCAAGGCTGCAGCCTGGCGCGCAACTCCCTGAGAGTGCCGCGTACTTGGATACCGGCGTAGGTGGCCGCGGCGGCCAGGACGGAGGTGCCGGGCAGGCCCATCGGCGAGCCGTCCTCGGGGCAGCAGCTCTCGATCGGGCAGCAGTACGACCAGAAACGGCCGTCCGAGATGCACAGCGCCTCGATGACCGGCACGTCGAGCTCGCCGCACTGGGTGCGCAGCAGATGGGCCAGCCGTTCGAGCCGCCGTTTGACATCGCGGCCGGACTCCCCCGGGGCTGGTTCCTGGCAGACGTAGGCCACCATCTGTTCGGGCCGGGCGCCCCGCCGTTCGCTGCCGGTCACCAGTCCGTGGGCCAGCTGGCGGGCGGCCGCCTCCCAGTCCTCCTCACCGGCCGGAATGCCGAGCCGGGCCCGGCCGCCGAACCTTCCCTTGCCTTCCCGGTCGTGCAGCGCGACCAGCACCATGCTGTCCTCCGGCCGGTAGCCGAGGAGGTAGGGCAGGGCGTCGGCCAGCTCGGCCGGGGTACGCAGCGTGATCTGTGTGTCGTGCGGAGCCGGGCCGGTGAACGGCTCCTGTCCTGAGATGTCGCCGTTTTCGAACGGTCCGGCGGTTTCGCTGTGATTCGTCATGCGCAGACGATCTCGCGGATCCTGCGATTCCGGTTGAGCCTGTGGACAAGTCGGATCAGGGACACGACAAGACCGCACCGGTTGTCCACAGCCCGGCTCAGCGGGCCGCACGCTTGTCGGTCCCGTCCTGTTGTATGGGACGCATGGAGCACACGAGCAACGCGGATCTCCGGGCAGAGGCGGACGCCGTCCTCGCCCGGCTCGTCGGGGATGCCACGGGCGGGGCCCAGCTGCGCGAGGACCAGTGGCGGGCGATCGAGGCGCTGGTCGCCGAGCGGCGCCGGGCCCTGGTCGTGCAGCGCACGGGGTGGGGCAAGTCCGCGGTGTACTTCGTGGCGACCTCGCTGCTGCGGGCCAGAGGCAGCGGACCCACGGTGATCGTCTCTCCCCTGCTCGCGCTCATGCGCAATCAGGTGGAGGCCGCGGCTCGGGCCGGCATCCACGCCCGCACCATCAACTCCTCCAACACCGAGGAGTGGGACGCCGTCCAGGCCGAGATCGCGGCCGGCCGGGTCGATGTCCTGCTCGTCAGCCCGGAGCGGCTGAACAACCCGGACTTCCGCGACCAGGTCCTGCCCAAACTGTCCGCCGCGACCGGCCTGCTGGTCGTGGACGAGGCCCACTGCATCTCCGACTGGGGTCACGACTTCCGCCCCGACTACCGGCGGCTGCGCACCATGCTCGGCGACCTCCCGCCCGGTGTCCCCGTGCTGGCCACCACCGCCACGGCCAACGCCCGCGTGACCGCGGACGTCGCCGAGCAGCTGGGCACAGGCGGCACCTCGGACGCCCTGGTGCTGCGCGGGCCGCTGGACCGGGAGAGCCTGAGCCTCGGCGTGCTGCGGCTGCCGGACGCCGCGCACCGGATGGCCTGGCTCGCCGACCACCTGGACGACCTGCCGGGCTCCGGCATCGTCTACACGCTCACCGTCGCCGCCGCGGAGGAGGTCACCGCGTTCCTGCGGCAGCGCGGCCACACCGTCGCCTCGTACACCGGCAGGACGGAGAACGCCGAACGGCAGCAGGCCGAGGACGATCTGCTCGCCAACCGGGTCAAGGCGCTGGTCGCCACCTCCGCGCTCGGTATGGGTTTCGACAAGCCGGATCTCGGCTTCGTGGTCCACTTGGGCTCCCCGTCCTCCCCCATCGCCTACTACCAGCAGGTCGGCCGGGCGGGCCGCGGCGTCGAACACGCCGAGGTACTGCTGCTGCCGGGCAAGGAGGACGAGGCGATCTGGCAGTACTTCGCGTCGCTCGCCTTCCCCTCCGAGGAACTGGTCCGGCGCACACTGGACGTCCTCGCCCGGGCGGACGGCCCTCTGTCGCTGCCCGCGCTGGAGCCCCTGGTCGAGCTGCGCCGCTCGCGGCTGGAGACCATGCTCAAGGTCCTCGACGTGGACGGAGCGGTCCGCCGCGTCAAGGGCGGCTGGATCTCCACCGGGCAGCCCTGGTCGTACGACACCGAGCGCTACGACTGGGTGGCCCGGCAGCGGGCCGTCGAACAGGAGGCGATGCGCGCCTATGCGTCCACCGCCCAGTGCCGGATGGAGTTCCTGCAACGGCAGCTGGACGACGAGGGCGCCAAACCCTGCGGACGCTGCGACAACTGTGCCGGGCCGCGTTTCACCGCCGACATGTCCACGGTGGCGGTGGACGCCGCGCGCAGCGACCTGGGCCGGGCCGGCGTCGAGGTGGAACCCCGGCGTATGTGGCCGACTGGCCTGCCGGCCATCGGGATCGAGCTCAAGGGACGCATCCCGGCCGGTGAACAGGCCGCGTCGGGACGGGCCCTGGGCCGGCTGTCGGACATCGGCTGGGGCAACCGACTGCGCCCGCTCCTCGCGCCTCAGGCGCCGGACACCGCTGTGCCGGACGACGTGGCGCGGGCCGTGGTCGGTGTCCTGGCCGACTGGGCGAAAGGTCCCGGCGGCTGGGCCTCCGGTGCGGCCGACGCCCAAGCCCGGCCGGTGGGCGTCGTCACCGTCGCCTCGCGAAGCCGCCCCGCGCTGATCCGCTCCCTGGGCGCGCGGATCGCCGAGGTCGGCCGGCTGCCCCTGCTCGGCTCCGTGGAGTACGCCGAGGACGCGCCTCGGGTGTCGCGCAGCAACAGCGCCCAACGGCTGAAGGCCCTCGACGGTGCGCTGGCGGTACCGCCCGCCCTCGCCTCGGCGCTCACCGCGGCCGACGGACCGGTGCTGCTGGTCGATGACTTCACGGAGACGGGCTGGACTCTCGCGGTCGCTGCCCGCCTCCTCAGAAGGTCCGGCGCGCGGGCGGTGTTGCCGCTGGTCCTGGCCGTCCAGGGTTGACCGGACACCCGCCGCCACGGCCGTACGGAACACGGCCCGGCACCCGCTGGCGTCATCGGCCCAACCTTTGGGTAGGGATATAAGCCACGCACCACCAGATAACCGTCGGTGGCTCCAATTGCTCGTTGCCGCATCCAAGTTCGGCAGGAAGAATTGAGGTCCGCTCCCCGCGCGGCTCGTCCGTGATCGGTTGGGCTCTGTTGCGGTGCGCGGTCCCTCGAATCCGACCTCGCCCGCAGTATGGGCGCGTAGCCGAAGGGAGGAACGTGACCTTCGGATTCGCCTCGTCCTCGGCGGCCTCGTTGTCGACCTCCGCGTCCGCCGCTTCCGCCAGCCGTTTGCTCGAGCCGGCCGAATGGGCCGCCGCCGGAATCCCTCTGCTGCGCAACCCCCGTGAGGTCGTCAGCGGGCTGCACGCCCGCCATCGGCCGAGGCACTCCACGGCGATCGTGGCAGTGCTCGATCCGGACGAGCGGCTGTGCGCCAGTGCGTCGTTCACGCGTCGTCCGGCCCCGGCCGACGGCTGGATGTTCCGCAACGCGCTGCTCGCGCAGCTGCGCCGGGTGATTCCGCACGACCTGAGACGCCGGACCCCGGTGCGCACGGCCATCCTCGTCTACTGCCGTGAGGGAGACGCGCGTTGGACGGAGGAGGACGGCGCCTGGATGTGGGGCCTGCGTGACGCCTGCACGCTGCACGGGCTGCGCTGCGGGGCGTACATCACGCTGACCCAGGACGGCTGGCACGTGCTCGGCGAGGGACGCAGCGGCCGCCGCCCCAACGCCGATTCCGCACCCATACCCTTCGCCACGTCCGACACGCCGCCGCTCCCGCCGCGCACCGGCGGCCCGGTCTCCGAGGTCCTGCGCCGCGCGGCGGCCCGCTGAAGGACGCGGCGGGAGGCCGGGCCTGGCCCTGACCGTCTTCCGGCCACCGCCCTGCCACCGGGACGGCGAGCCGGCCGTCCACCGCCGCCGCGTCGCCAGGACACCACGCCGCACGAAGCCGTGCCGCGGCCCGCGGAACGCAGGGACCGCCCATGCCGAAAGCGGCGTGAGAGCCCTACCTTGCCGGAGTCGGGAGACAAGGGTGTGCCGTGCCGAGCAACCAGCATCGCACCCCATCCGGCAGCAGTACCGGATGTCCGAGAGCCTCACTCAGGTGCCGGGAGCCATACCCACGTGGGCGGCGGCGTCACGGTTCGGCCTCGGCAGGGCAAGCAGCTCGAACCGGGAGCCGGTCCCCGCCCCATAACCGCCGCTCGCCACCCGGCGCCTGGGCGCATCGCCGGTACGCCGTCCACGAGTGATCCGGCCGTCGGCGCGAGCGGATCGGCCGCCAGACGGGCGGGCACGCCAGTCGTGCGGGCATGCCGGAGGCCACGCCGTGCGGATTCCACCGGAGCGGTTCCTTCGTCACCCCGGTGCCCCGAGGTGCCGGAGGAGGCTCAGACGCCCGCGCCCAGCACCGAGTTGATCTGCTGCGGGTCGCCGCAGACGATCAGCAGGGCACCGGCCCGGGTGTGGGCCAGCGGAAGGGCCGAGGCAGCAGCGGAAGCGGGGCCTCCATTGACGGCCACGACGACCACGGGCCGGGACGCGGCGCGGGCGGCGACGGCCGCGTCCGCGTAGAAGACGTCGTCACCGGCGTCGTGCTGCGCCCAGTAGGAAGCTTCACCGAAGGAAAGCTCGTGCTCCGCCCACGGGTGCTGGGACCCGGTGGTGATCACGAGCACGTCGCCGGGGGCGCGGCCAGAGTCCAGCAGCAGGTCCACCGCCTCCTCGGCGGCGTCGAGCGCACCCTCGGCCGAGGCCGGGATCAGCTGGATCTGCGGGGTGGCCGCCGCGGCGGCGGGAGCGGCCGGACCGGACTGGCCCGGCTTGGCCGGAGGCACGTCACGCGGTGTGCGCTGCACCGGCGGCGCCGGCCGCGGGGGGCCGGGACGACCGGGGCGGGACGGAGCCGCGGGGCGGGGGCCGGGTACGGGGCGGGGGGTCGGCGCGGTACGGCCGCTGGCCGGAGTGGCGCGCGGGCCCTGGGCACTCTCGTGAATCTGAGGCTCCTCGGGAATGAGAGGCATGAGCTGATATTTATCAAACGTTGGTGCGGCGTGGGTGACCGGGTGGCACATCAGTGCGAGCGGACTCGTCAGAAATCGAAGCCGAGCTGACCCTCGATTTCCGGAACGCCTCCGTCCACCCAGCTGCGGACCTTCTTGAGGTGCCGCCACTGAGGCAACGCATCAAGATACGCCCACGACAAGCGGTGGAGCGGGGTGGGCCCCCACTCCTCCAGTGCGGCCTTGTGCACGGGCGACGGATACCCGGCGTTGTCCGCAAATCCGAAGTGTGCATGGTCGACACCCAGTTCGGCCATCATTTTGTCGCGCCGAACCTTGGCGATCACCGATGCCGCCGCGACGGCCACACACGACTGATCGCCCTTGATCACCGTGCGCACCTTCCATGGCGCGCCGAGATAGTCGTGCTTCCCGTCGAGGATCACGGCGTCGGGGCGGACCGGCAGAGCATCCAGGGCGCGGACCGCGGCGAGCCGCAGCGCGGCCGTCATTCCCAGGTCGTCGATCTCCTCGGGGGAGGCATGCCCCAGCGCGTAGGCCGTCACCCACCCCTGCAGGACCTCCGCCAGTTCCGTGCGCCGCTTGATCGTCAGCAGCTTGGAGTCGGTCAGCCCCTCGGGCGGGCGGCGGAGTCCGGTGATCGCGGCGCAGACGGTGACAGGTCCGGCCCAGGCGCCGCGCCCCACCTCGTCGACACCGGCAATGACCTTCGCTCCGGTCGTGGCGCGCAGGGAGCGCTCGACGGTGTGGGTAGGCGGTACGTACGGCATGGCGCCCTTAGCGTACGCCGCCGGGATCGCCGGCCGACACCCCGGTCGCCCCCGCGCCATGCGGATCGCCGGCGTGCGGGATCACCTTCTGTGGGGCCGCAGCAGCGGGAGCATCAACTGGTCGATCATCTCTTCGAGGTCTCGATCGCTCCATTCGCTGGCGCACATTTTTGAGCGATACATCATCATCGCCGGAATGGCGTCGAAGACGTAGCCGTTGGCCGCATCCGGACGCACCTCCCCCCGCCCAATTCCGCGAGTAACGACCTCACGCAGGAGCTTGAGGGTCGGCTCCACCACCCCTCCGACGATCACCTCCTGGAAGCGCTCCGCCTGGATCTGGTCGCACTCGTGAATCACCGACCGCAGTGCGACACCGGGGGGCGAGAACATGACCTGCCGCACCTGCCGGCACAGGGCGAGGAGGTCCTCGCGCACACCGCCGAGGTCCGGGGCCGTCTCCATTTTGGGCAGTCCGGCCACCAGGGCGTCCGCGACAAGGTCCTCCTTGGAGGGCCAGCGGCGGTACACCGCGGCCTTGCCGGTCTGGGCGCCGGCGGCGACTCCTTCCATGGTCAGCCCTTTCCAGCCGACCTCGCCGAGCTGCTCCAGCGCGGCCGCGAGGATCGCGCGCTCCAGCACCACGCCGCGCCGACGAGGGGAAGCCGCCCGAGCGGGAGCGGCCGTCCAGCGCGAGGTAACCATCTCTGTCTCTCCAACATGCAAGGGAAGCGAGGATTCCGGGGAACGGTGCGCCGCGCTGCAGCAACAGGGGGACGCGAGGCGGCGCACGAGCTTAAGTGAACGCTTGCGTTCACTGTTGGGGACTCACTACCGTGGACGCAACAGTGAACGCGAGCGTTCACTAACGCCTTCAGGGGGGACCCATAGTGACGACCTCTCAGCTGCTTCAGGAACCAAAGCCGGGCGTGGCCCGCCGGGAGGGGCATCCCGGCATCGCACTCACCGTCATCGCGGCCTGCCAACTCATGGTGGTACTCGACGCGACGATTGTGAACATCGCGCTCCCGCACATTCAAGACGCACTCAAGTTCAGCACCACGGACCTGACTTGGGTGGTCAGCGCTTACACGCTCACCTTCGGTGGCCTGCTGCTGCTCGGTGCGCGGGCCGGTGACATCCTCGGCCGTCGCCAGGTGTTCATGACCGGCATCCTGCTGTTCACCTTCGCCTCCCTGCTGGGCGGTCTCGCCCAGGAGCCCTGGCAGCTGCTGGCCGCCCGGGCCCTGCAGGGCGTCGGCGGCGCCATCGCCTCGCCCACGTCGCTGGCGCTGATCACCACGACCTTCCCCGAAGGGCCCGAACGCAACCGGGCCTTCGGTGTCTTCGCCGCCGTGTCCGCGGGCGGCGGCGCCATCGGCCTGCTGGCGGGCGGCATGCTCACGGACTGGCTCGACTGGCGGTGGGTGCTGTTCGTCAACGTGCCGATCGGCGTGCTGATCGCCTCGCTCGCTCCGCTGTACATCAGCGAATCCCAGCGGCACCCCGGGCGCTTCGACATCACCGGTGCGCTGACCTCGACTGCGGGTATGGCCTCGCTCGTCTACGGGTTCATCCGCGCCTCGGAGAACGGCTGGCGGGACGGCCTCACCCTCGGCTCGTTCGGCGCGGCCCTGGTGCTGCTGTTCGCCTTCGTCCTCACCGAGGTGCGGGCGAAGGAGCCGATCACGCCCCTCAGGATGTTCGCGGACCGCAACCGCTGGGGCACTTACGTGATCATGCTGAGCCTCGCCGCGGCGATGTTCGGCATGTTCTTCTACATCGTGCTGTTCGTCCAGGACGTGCTCGGCTACAGCGCGATCAAGGCCGGTCTGGCCTTCCTCCCCGTGACGGTCGCGATCGCGGTCGGCGCCGGACTGTCCCAGCGCTTCCTTCCGGCGCTCGGCCCGAGGCCGTTCATGATGGCCGGCACGGGCCTTGTGGTGATCGGGCTGGCCTGGCAGACCTTCATCCGGCCGGACAGCTCCTACCTCGGCGGCGTGCTGGGACCGATGCTGGTGTTCGGTTTCGGCATGGGCCTGAACTTCGTGACGGCCACGGTCACGGCCGTGTCCGGCGTCGCCCAGCACGAGGCGGGTGCCGCGTCCGGACTCCTCAACGCCATGCAGCAGGTGGGAGGTTCGCTCGGGCTGTCCATCCTGACGACCGTGTTCGGCTCGGCCGCCAAGGACGAGACGAAGAAGCAGGTGCCGAAGTTCCTCGCCCATGGCTCGCCGGAGCAGCAGGCCCACTTCGCCACGACGCACCAGTTGCCCGCGCCGTGGGGACACGAGGTCCTCGCCCACGGCATCTCCACCGCCTTCGTACCGGCTGCCGCGATGGCCGGCGTCGCGTTCCTCACCTCCTGGCTGGTGATCAGGGTCCGCAAGAGTGATCTCGATGCCCTCGCCGGCGTGGCGGGCCCGGGCATCGGCTGATCCGGCCCGAGCCGCGCGGGGCCGCGGTCGGCCGGACCGCCCGGGGACGGACGGCGCACACGACGGTCCGGCCGACCGCACCGACACCGTCCGTGGCCGCGTGAGAAGCAGGACGGCGACCACCAGCACAACCAGCACCATGCAGGCCATCTCCCCTTCCCCTCCGGCCGTCGCTCCTCGCCTGTCCGTCGGCCTGCCGCCGCGATCCGCGGTGCACGACGGACATGGAAGGAACGGGCGGCGGTCACGGAGAGTTCCCGATGGCCACGCAGAGTTTCGAGTTTGCGCACACGGAGCGAAGCGCACCGGCGCGGGACGCGAGAACACGGCCGGATACCCGCACGGCCACGGCCCCGCCCGGCCCGTCAAGGCCCGGTCGGCACCCAGTCCGGCAGCGCCTCGGAGTTTTCCACCCACTCGGCGGGCGGTGTCCCCGCCTTGCCCGATGCGAGCACACCGCCCACGATCGCGCAGGTGGTGTCCACATCGCCGCCGACCCCGGCCGTCGTCCAGAAGGCCCCCTCGAAGTCCCCCAGGCTCCGCGCGGCCGACCAGAGGGCGAAGGGAACGGTGTCATGGGCGGTCGTACGGCGTCCGCAGCCGAGCACCGCCGCGACGGTGCCCGCGTCGCCGTAGTCGAGCATGTCCCGGGCACGCCGGAGTCCCTGGCCGACGGCGCTCTTCGGCACCAGGGCGATGACGCCGTCGAGGAGCGCCTCGGGGCTGGGCGGGCCGTCCGGCGAGCCGGCCAGCGCCGCCGCGGCGGCCACGGCCATGGCGCCGACGACGGCCTCACGGTGCTGATGGGTGGGGTAGGCCGAGATCTCCGCCTGATGGGTTGCCTGCTCCGGATCGTCCGCGTACCAGGCGCCCAGCGGCGCGATCCGCATCGCCGCTCCGTTGCCCCAGGACCCCCGGCCGTTGAACAGTGCGGCGGCCAGTTCACGCCAGTCCTCGCCCTCCCGGACGAGTCTCAGCAGCCGGTTGACCGCGGGGCCATAGCCCCGGTCGAAGTCGTGGTGGTCGGCGAAGGAGCGGGCCAGTGCGTCCTGGTCGATACGTCCGTGGGCGGCCAGGACGGCGACCACCGAGCAGGCCATCTCGGTGTCGTCCGTCCACTGCCACGGCCCGGCGGGCAGCTCGTGGCGCTTGAGCAGGGGGTAGTTCGCCGGGACGAAGAACTGGGAGCCCAGGGCGTCCCCCACGGCCAGCCCGCGCAGGCTCGCCAGGGCGCGCTCCAGGCGCCCGGAGGAAGAGGAGTCAGCGGTCATCGCTCTGCCACTCTATCCGTTCACCCAGTACGGCACCGGTTTCCGCCAGCGCTCGAAGGGCCGGTCGAGCGTGTACTTGCCGTCCTCTCCGAGAACGAGCATCCGCATCTCGGCGTTCCCGGGGTTCGACAGTGACTCGAATTCCGCGACCGTCCAGTGGAACCAGCGCATGCAGAACAGTCGCATCGCGAGTCCGTGCGTCACCAGGAGGACGTTGGGCGGGTGGTCCGGGGCCTCGAAGCTGCGGAACAGGCTCTCCAGGAAGCCACCGACGCGGTCGTACACGTCGGCGCCGGACTCGCCCTGCGGGAACCGGAAGAAGAAGTGGCCGTACGCGTCGCGGTAGGTCTTCTGCAGGCGCACGTCATCGCGGTCCTGCCAGTTGCCCCAGTCCTGTTCACGCAGCCTCGGCTCCTCCCGGACCCGTATGAGGTCGGGGTCGAGATGGAAGGCGCGCAGTGTCTCGTGCGTCCGGCGGTAGGGGGAGACGTAGACGCTGACGCGTTCCCGGCCGAAGAGCTCCCGGAGCGTCTTGCCGGTCTCCTCCGCCTGCCGCCGGCCACGCTCGGTCAGCGCGAGAGCGTGGTCGGGCTCGCGCTCGTACACGGAGTCGTCGACGTTGCCCGTGGACTCGCCGTGCCGGACAAGGACGATGCGCCGTGGTCGTGCCATGCCAAAACCCTAGATCGAGCGAGAGGGAGTCGAGCACCCGTACGGGCTCCATACGGCGTAGATCACATGATTCCCGCCTCGGGGGCCGTTCGCGAACACGCCGGGCCACACCTTCAGGCAGTGAGTTTGCTATTCAAACGTACGGCGGCGGTGTCAGACCGTCCAGGACGGCTCCAGCTCCACGATGTCACCGGAGAGCGCCGCGACGTCGGCCTCTGTCTGGGCACGCAGCGCGAGACGTTCCACGCGCTCGGTGCGGTACTTGCCGTGCTCGGCCGCCGACCGCCACATCGACAGCACCAGGAACTCCTGCCCGGGTGCCTCGGCGAACATGCCGCGGATCATGCCGGGCGAACCGGCCATCGCCGGGTTCCAGACCTTCTCCTGCATCAGCGTGAAGTGCTCGACCCGCTCCTCGTGGACCCGGCACAGGGCGACACGGATCAGATCGGAGTCGGTGAACCGCGGTTCGAAGCCCGTCTTCACATCGAAGCGGTACTCGAACAGCTTGACCTGCGCGTCCTTGAACGTGCCGGACTGGGCGGCCGCCAGGCGGTCGTGCGAGCGGGCCATGAAGGAGTCGTAGAAGGCACGGCTCTCCCAGAAGGCGAAGATGTGCACCACGCCCGGCCGCTGCCGGCTCCAGCCTCCCCCTTGCCCCCGGAAACCCGGCTCCCCCAGAAGCCCCGCCCATTTCCGCTGCCCCCGCTCGAAGCCGCGGCGGTCCACCACGGTGCAGCGAATCCACTTGACCAGCACCGCGCCATCGTAAGGCCACCGAGCGTGGCGTCGGTCACGCTCCGGCGGAGATCGCCCGCATGTGCGCCCCCGCGCGCGTGGCACGATGGACAAGCAGCCCTGACCGCAGGCGAGTTGGGGAGTGAGGCAACCACCGGGGGAAAGGGGAGGCCCGATGACCGGCTTCAGCAAGGGAATCGGCAAGGTCGAGGTCGGGCTCAAGTGGGACCCCAGTCCTGCGGGTCAGCCGCCCACCGATCTCGATCTCGTCGCCGCCACCTTCCTGTCGGGCGACCCGTACGGGGCCCCGGCGTATGTGGTGCACTTCGACAGCCGCTCGCCGGACGGAACCATCTTCCTCAACCGGGACAGCACGGACGGCAGGGGCTTCGGCTGGGACGAGGTCATGACGCTGGAACTGGACCGGCTCGACGACCGGTACGCGCGCGTGGTGGTCGGGGTCGTCATCCAACAGCGTTTCGGAGACAGGACGTTCGTGAACGTGCTGAATCCGGCCATGCGCATCCGGGTGGACCGCTACACCGTGCTCGCCCAGGACGACTTCGGCTCCGTCCTCGGGGCTACGGCGGCCACGATCGCGGAATTCGTCCGGGACGCCTCCGGGGAGTGGACCTTCCGTTCCGGCGTGCACGGCTTCGAGGAGGACCCGGCGACCTTCACCCGGGTCATGGGCCGAGCCCAGTAGTCACAGTCCCGGCCCGGTAGCGGTAAGGGGCGCCGGCCACTGCCGACGCCCCTTACTTCACTTCAGGAACCGCACGTCATCAGCTGCAGCCGCTGGTCGAGCCGCAACCCTCGCAGATGTAGCAGGAACCGGCCCGCTGCATCTTCGTACCGCAGGAGAAGCACAGCGGGGCGTCGGCCTGGATGCCCAGCTGCATCTCCACCAGCTCGGCGCTGGTGTGGGCCTGCTTCGGGGCGGGCTTGGCCGCCTCGACCTCGGCACGCGGCGTGGCCACGGCCTTCAGCTCCTGGGCGCGCGGCGCCGACTGGGCCAGACCCTCGACGTCGACCTCGTCCTCGGACGGCTCGTAGGAACCCGTCTCCAGGTGCCGCTGACGCTCCTCGGCGGAGTGGATGCCGAGCGCCGAGCGGGTCTCGAAGGGCAGGAAGTCCAGCGCCAGGCGGCGGAAGATGTAGTCGACGATCGACTGCGCCATCCGCACGTCCGGGTCGTCCGTCATACCAGCCGGCTCGAAGCGCATGTTGGTGAACTTCGAGACGTACGTCTCCAGCGGCACGCCGTACTGCAGGCCGACGGAGACCGCGATGGAGAAGGCGTCCATCATGCCCGCGAGGGTCGAGCCCTGCTTGGACATCTTCAGGAAGACCTCGCCGAGACCGTCGTCCGGGTAGGAGTTGGCGGTCATGTAGCCCTCGGCACCGCCGACGGTGAAGGACGTGGTGATGCCGGGACGTCCCTTCGGGAGGCGCTTGCGGACCGGCCGGTACTCGACGACCTTCTCGACCCTGGGCTCGACGGCGGCGGGCTCCTCGGCCTTCTTCTCCTCCGCGGAGTCCTTCTTCTTGGCCGAGAGCGGCTGGCCGACCTTGCAGTTGTCGCGGTAGATCGCGAGCGCCTTGACGCCCAGCTTCCAGGCCTCGAAGTAGATCTCCTCGACCTCCTCGACGGTCGCCGTCTCCGGCATGTTGACCGTCTTGGAGATGGCGCCGGAGATCCAGGGCTGGATCGCGGCCATCATGCGGACGTGGCCCATCGGGGAGATGGCGCGCTCGCCCATGGCGCAGTCGAACACCTCGTAGTGCTCGTGCCTGAGGCCGGGGGCGTCGATCACGTTGCCGTGCTCGGCGATGTGGGCGACGATCGCCTCGATCTGCTCCTCCTGGTAGCCCAGGCGGCGCAGGGCCTGCGGGACGGTGCCGTTGACGATCTGCATCGAGCCGCCGCCGACCAGCTTCTTGAACTTCACCAGGGCCAGGTCGGGCTCGACACCGGTGGTGTCGCAGGACATCGCGAGACCGATGGTGCCGGTCGGGGCGAGCACGGACGCCTGGGAGTTACGGAAACCGTTCTTCTCACCGAGACGGACGACGTCCTGCCAGGCCTCCGTGGCGGCGGCCCACACCGGGGTGTCCAGGTCGTCCATGCGGACGGCCTTGCCGTTGGCGTCGGCGTGCTGCTTCATGACGCGCTTGTGGGCGTCGGCGTTGCGGGCGTAGCCGTCGTACGGACCGACGACCGCGGCCAGCTCGGCGGAGCGGCGGTAGGCCGTACCCGTCATCAGGGAGGTGATGGCGCCGGCGAGGGCGCGGCCGCCGTCGGAGTCGTAGGCGTGACCGGTGGCCATCAGCAGGGCGCCGAGGTTGGCGTAGCCGATGCCGAGCTGGCGGAACGCGCGCGTGTTCTCGCCGATCTTCTGGGTCGGGAAGTCCGCGAAGCAGATCGAGATGTCCATCGCGGTGATGACCAGCTCGACGACCTTCTGGAAGCGCTCGGTCTCGAAGGACTGGTTGCCCTTGCCGTCGTCCTTCAGGAACTTCATCAGGTTCAGCGAGGCCAGGTTGCAGGACGTGTTGTCCAGGTGCATGTACTCGCTGCACGGGTTCGACGCGGTGATCCGGCCGGACTCGGGGCAGGTGTGCCAGTTGTTGATGGTGTCGTCGTACTGGATGCCCGGGTCGGCGCAGGCCCAGGCGGCCTCGGCGATCTTGCGGAAGAGCGCCTTGGCGTCGACCTCCTCGATGACCTCACCGGTCATCCGGGCGCGCAGACCGAACTTGCCGCTGTCCTCGACCGCCTTCATGAACTCGTCGTTCACGCGGACCGAGTTGTTGGCGTTCTGGTACTGAACGGATGTGATGTCGTCGCCGCCCAGGTCCATGTCGAAGCCCGCGTCGCGCAGGACGCGGATCTTCTCCTCTTCCTTGACCTTGGTCTCGATGAAGTCCTCGATGTCGGGGTGGTCGACGTCGAGCACGACCATCTTGGCGGCGCGGCGGGTGGCACCACCGGACTTGATGGTGCCGGCGGAGGCGTCGGCGCCGCGCATGAAGGAGACCGGGCCGGAGGCATTGCCGCCGGAGGACAGCAGCTCCTTGGAGGAGCGGATGCGGGAGAGGTTCAGGCCGGCACCGGAGCCGCCCTTGAAGATCATGCCCTCTTCCTTGTACCAGTCGAGGATCGACTCCATGGAGTCGTCGACGGACAGGATGAAGCAGGCGGAGACCTGCTGGGGCTGCGGGGTGCCCACGTTGAACCAGACGGGGCTGTTGAAGCTGAAGATCTGGTGCAGGAGGGCGTAGGCCAGCTCGTGCTCGAAGATCTCGGCGTCGGCGGGCGAGGCGAAGTACTTGTGGTCCTCGCCGGCCTTCCGGTACGTCTTCACGATGCGGTCGATCAGCTGCTTCAGGCTGGTCTCGCGCTGCGGGGTGCCGACGGCACCGCGGAAGTACTTGCTGGTGACGATGTTGACCGCGTTCACCGACCAGAAGTCGGGGAACTCGACGCCACGCTGCTCGAAGTTGACCGAGCCGTCGCGCCAGTTGGTCATGACGACGTCACGGCGCTCCCACGACACCTCGTCGTACGGGTGTACGCCGGGCGTGGTGTGGACGCGCTCGATACGCAGCCCCTTGGTGGCCTTGGTGCCCTTGGCTCGGGAACCTCGTGCCGGACCGCTCGCCGTCTCTGTCATGCCGCCTCCCTGTACGGGCAAAAACGCCCTGAAGTGCCGCGTTTGTTCCCGTGGCACGGTGTTGTGTCTTGTGTTGCGGGCGCCCTCAGCTGCCACCCGCAACAGGTCTTCGGTCGCCGCCTGGCGGCCGGAACCGGCTCTCCTCCGGATCCCGGCCCGCCGGTCAGTCGGCGGCGCGGGCGGGCACGGGGACCTGAGTGGTCCCGCCGGGCCCGCGGTCGGCTTCCTGGCTCCCCGCTCCCGCGTCTTCCTCGTCCGCGGCGGGGCCCCGCGTCGCCTCCCTCAGCTCCGCGATGGCGGCCTCGAAGTCCTCGAGCGAGTCGAACGCCCGGTACACGGAGGCGAATCGCAGATAGGCGACGAGGTCGAGCTCCTGCAACGGGCCGAGTATGGCCAGACCCACGTCGTGGGTGGTCAGCTCGGCGCTTCCGGTGGCCCGCAGCGCCTCCTCGACCCGCTGGCCGAGCTGGGCGAGTGCGTCCTCGGTGACAGGCCGTCCCTGGCATGCCTTGCGCACGCCGTTGATGACCTTGGTACGACTGAAAGGCTCGGTGACCCCGGACCGCTTGATCACCATGAGCGAGCACGTCTCCACGGTCGTGAAACGACGGGAGCAGTCGGGGCACTGGCGGCGCCTGCGGATCGCCGTGCCGTCGTCGGTCGTGCGACTGTCGACCACACGGCTGTCGGGGTGCCTGCAGAAGGGGCAGTGCATGATCTCCAACCCTCCTCACAGCAGACTCAATAGCCTCACCGGCCACATGAGCCCCGTGAAGCAGCCCTAAGCATAGGCGATCGCGGGGCCGCTTCAGACCGGGGGGACCACAACTTCTGGGCCGGTGTAGCCATCCAACCACTAGATGTGGGGATTGGCTCATACACCGAGGCCAACTCGCGTGTCGTGAGGGACGAAAGCGGACGCCGACCTGGAGAAGGCCCACGCAGGCAGACCTGCGGCCCCCCGCCGAGACACGCGGGCGCAGAGGCGTATCGCTGCGAGACTTACGGAGATACCGTGGGCGCCGCACGGAGGCCGCGTGGGACTCCGGCACAGACAGGGACCCGGAGCCCGGACGAGCGGGTTCCGGATGGCAGACTGGGGTAGCGGCCCACGAGGTCGGCAATCCCAGCAGTGAAGAGTGCAACAATGGGCGCTTTTGCCTGCCAGGTGGCGCGTTAGCAATACACCCAGACACATGATCCCGTCAGGTGAATCGCACTTTTTCACTCGAACGTGTGTTTGGCGCAACCTTTCGAAAGCAACTACCGTTGTCCAGCAGGGAGACCATCGAGAGGGGCAGACGTGACCACCACCGCAGACAGTGCCACCATCACCGCCCAGGACCGCTCCCAGGGACGAGTCGAGCCGGTACACGTGATGAACGAAGCCACGAATCCCGAGGGGCACAAGCGCTCCCTGCCGGGCCGACCTCCAGGCATCCGGGCGGACAGCTCCGGACTGACCGACCGCCAGCGCCGCGTGATCGAAGTCATCCGGGACTCCGTCCAGCGGCGGGGTTACCCGCCGTCGATGCGGGAGATCGGTCAGGCCGTCGGCCTCTCGAGCACCTCCTCGGTCGCCCACCAGCTGATGGCGCTGGAGCGCAAGGGCTTCCTGCGCCGCGACCCGCACCGCCCGCGCGCGTACGAGGTCCGGGGCTCGGACCAGGCCGTGACCGTGCAGCCCACGGACACCACCGGTAAGCCCGCCGCGTCGTACGTCCCGCTGGTCGGCCGCATCGCCGCCGGCGGCCCCATCCTCGCGGAGGAGTCCGTCGAGGACGTCTTCCCTCTCCCCCGCCAGCTCGTCGGCGACGGTGAACTGTTCGTCCTCAAGGTCGTCGGCGACTCCATGATCGAGGCCGCGATCTGCGACGGCGACTGGGTCACCGTCCGTCGGCAGCCGGTCGCCGAGAACGGCGACATCGTGGCGGCCATGCTCGACGGCGAAGCCACCGTCAAGCGCTTCAAGCGCGAGGACGGCCACGTCTGGCTGCTCCCGCACAACGCGGCCTACGAGCCGATCCCCGGCGACGACGCGACCATTCTGGGCAAGGTCGTCGCGGTGCTGCGGCGCGTGTGACGCGTGCGGCGGGCGGGTCGTACGGCCGGCCCGCTCCCTGACCGGGCCCCGGAACCCCTGCGCCGGTTCCGGGGTCCTGCTGTGTCCGGGGGCTGACCCGTGTTGTTGTTCGCGGGGTGGTCTGACCTGGGGGCGGCAACGGCTCCCTGGCGGTGGCCCCCTGGTCGGGCCACCCCGCGATCACTTCGCCTCGGCCTGCTGCGCTTCCGTCGCCTTTGCCGCCGCGTCGATCGCCGCGAGCGACTTGCGTACCTGGTTACGGTCCGTGGTGTACCAGAAGTCCGGCAGTGACGCCTTGAGATAGCCGCCGTACCGCGCCGTGGCCAGCCGCTGGTCCAGTACGGCGACCACGCCCCGGTCCCCCGACGCGCGGACGAGCCGGCCGGCGCCCTGGGCCATGAGCAGGGCCGCGTGGGTGGCGGCCACCGCCATGAAGCCGTTGCCGCCCGCGTCCTCCACCGCCTTCTGCCGGGCACTCATGAGCGGATCGTCGGGACGAGGGAACGGGATCTTGTCCATGACGACCAGCTGGCAGCTGGGTCCGGGGACGTCGACGCCCTGCCACAGAGACAGCGTGCCGAACAGGCAGGTCTTCGGATCCGCCGCGAAGTTCTTGATCAGCTCGCCGAGGGTCTCCTCGCCCTGGAGCAGGATCGGGAACTCGGGAATCCGGGAGCGCAGCTCCTCCGCCGCGAGCTGCGCGGCCCGCATGGACGAGAACAGCCCGAGGGTGCGGCCACCGGCCGCCTGGATGAGTTCGGTCAGCTCGTCGAGCATGTCGGCACGCTCACCGTCACGCGCGGGGCGCGAGAGGTGCTTGGCGACGTAGAGGATGCCCTGCCTGCGGTAGTCGAACGGCGAGCCGACATCCACGCCCTTCCACTCCGGCAGGTCCTCGCCCTCCACGCCCTCGGGGCCGAGGCCCAGGGACGCGCCGACGCCGTTGAAGTCGCCGCCCAGCTTGAGGGTCGCCGAGGTGAGGACGACGGCACGGTCGGCGAAGAGCTTCTCCCTGAGCAGGCCCGAGACCGACATGGGGGCGACCCTCAGGGACGCGCCGAAGCGGTCGTGCCGTTCGTACCAGACGACGTCCCACTCCGAGCCGTTCAGGACCCGCTCCGCCACGTCGTGCACCGTCTCCACCGAGGCCAGCGCCTGCTTGCGGACCGCGTCCTCGTCCTGCACCGACTTGTCGCGCGTCGCGCCGATCGCGGAGATGACCGTCCGGGCCGCATCCCGCAGCGCCATCAGGGCGTAGCCCAGATCTTCCGGGATCTCCTCCAGCCGGCCGGGCAGGGCCAGCTCCATCAACCGCTCGAAGCCCTCGGCGGCGGTCTGGAGCTGATCGGCGGCCTTCTCGTTCACCAGCTTGGCGGCGCGGCGCACCGCTCGGTTGACCTGGCCGGGCGTGAGCTCTCCGGTCGCGACGCCGGTGACCCGGGAGACGAGTTCGTGGGCCTCGTCCACGATCAGCACCTCGTGCTGTGGAAGCACCGGCGCGCCCTCGATGGCGTCGATGGCGAGCAGCGCGTGGTTCGTGACCACGACCTCGGCGAGCTTGGCACGCTCGCGGGCCATCTCCGCGAAGCACTCGGCGCCATAAGCGCACTTCGAGGCGCCCAGGCACTCCCGCGACGACACCGACACCTGCGCCCAGGCGCGGTCCGACACGCCCGGAGTGAGGTCGTCCCGGTCGCCGGTCTCCGTCTCGTCCGACCAGTCCCGCAGCCGCAGGAGGTCCTGGCCCAGCTTGCTGGTGGGCGCGGCGGCCTCGAACTGGTCGAAGAGGCCGTCCTCCTCGTCCTGCGGCATGCCCTCGTGCAGGCGGTGCAGGCAGAGATAGTTCGACCGGCCCTTCAGCATCGCGAACTCCGGGCGGCGGCGCAGCAGCGGGTGCAGCGCCTCGACCGTGCGTGGCAGGTCGCGCTCCACGAGCTGGCGCTGCAGCGCGAGCGTGGCCGTCGCGACGACCACTCTTTCCCCGTGCGCGAGCGCGGGCACGAGATAGCCGAGGGACTTTCCGGTGCCGGTGCCGGCCTGGACCAGCAGGTGGGATCCGTCGTCGATCGCCTCGGCGACCGCTTCGGCCATGGTCACCTGGCCGGGGCGCTCCGTGCCGCCGACGGCTGTGACAGCGGCATGCAGGAGTTCGGGGAGTGAGGGCTTCGTCATAGCCCGACCACCCTACGGCCCGGCACTGACAAACGTGTGGTCAAGACGGGGAGGGAGGGCGGGATCACGGCCGGGCTCCTGGGTGCGGGGGCGGGTGGCGGAAGTGGAGGGAGGAGGACTTGGGCTGGGGCTGCGGGCGGAAGGAAGAACGGAAAAGCGGGGAGAGGGAAAGCGGCTGGGGTGGTGGTGGATCGCGGGTCGTGGGGCGGTGGGGCGGTGGCGGATCCCTGGCGGTGACGGCGGGGGCGACGGGCGCTGCCCCGGGTGGTCCCGTCGGGCCGCCTCGAAAATTTCTCGGATCGGGTGGGAACTCGGCACGGCCGCCAGTCGTACTACATGTGACCGCACGATCACACGACGCTACAGAACTTCGCGCAGGAGCCGGTCCCGGATCATGAGGGCGGCCCGCTTGCCGGGCAGGTCGACCTCGTCCGCGTACCGGAAGCCGGCGCTCAGGAAAGCCGCGATGGAGGGGATGTTGCGAAGATCGGGTTCCGCTACGACCCGTGCGCATGCGGGGCGCCGGTCGAGGATCAGGTCGGCCACGGCTCGCAGCAGGGCGGATCCGAGCCCCCGCCCTCGATCCGCGGCCGCGCCGACGAGGAGGTGGATCCCGGTGTCATGGGGACGGGCCGGATAGCGGCGGGCCAGGGGATCCAGGTCTGCCCGGTAGATCTCCCAGTAGCTCATCGGTACGCCGTCCAGTACGCCGAGACACGGCATGCTGCGCCCGTCGCCGTCCAGTTGGGCGCGCAGGTGGTCCTCCGTCCGGTTCCGGGGCCCGGCCAGCTCCCAGAATTCCGCGACGGCGGGGTCGTTCATCCAGCGATGGATGAGTGGCAGGTCTTCATCGATACGGACGGGAACCAGTTGGAAGGAGCCGATACGCGTGACCACCGAGCCCCATGTGTGGAGCTGGTCCAGCAGATAGGCCGTGCCTGTGCCGAAGAGGGCGAGGAAGTCGGCGGGCAGATGCAGATCCAGTGTGTCCTCGCAGTCCCCGTCGTCGTCCTCGATCGCGAACCCGGTGAAGGGGGCACTCCGGGTGCCGGCATGGTCCGCTCGGGGGCCGGCGGAGCCCCCGTGGACAGGGACGCGGGTGTGGGCGGGGGCATCCGGACGGGCAGTGCCGGGGCCGGGGCCGGCGTTCGCGTCGGTGGGAGGCATGGGGCGCTCCTCTCAGGAGACGAGGGGGTGATGGTCCTCGGAAGTGCGGGGAGCAGGTTCGGTTCGTTCAGGAGTGAAGGGGGTTGGCGATGGTGACGTAGACGGACTGGGTGTCGACCGGGCCGACGAGTTCATCGAGACCGTGCAGCCGGGTCAGCAGGTTGGCCTTGCAGCGCAGCACGGGTGAGTCGAGCAGGCGCCGGGGCAGGGAGGTGCGCAGGGCGTTGGGTCCTGTCGCGACGTCGCTGAGGAAGCGGCGGAAGGCCGCGAGGAGGAGTCGCTCGTCGGCCAAGCGTTGGGAGCCGAACGCGCCGATCAGGCCCAGCACGTTGTTGATGGCGAGGTAGTAGGCGAAGCGTTCGTCGGTGACCTCGTCGGAGACGAAGGTGTCGCTGTGCTCACCGATGCCGGGCAGCCGGGCGTCCAGGTCCGCTCGCCGGGACTCGCGGAAGTAGTAGCCCTGGTTGTCGCGGTAGTAGCCGCCGGTGGGCCAGCCGTGGCCGTCGAGCACCAGCAGGGTGTTCTGCTGGTGGGCTTCGAGGGCGATGCCTGCCTCGCTGTCCAGCCAGAGCACGGGGCGGACCATTTGCTCCAGGTAGCGGAGGAACCACTCAGCGGCAACGGCTCCGGCGGGCCGCCCGGTGCGGGCGGCGAGCCTCGCCACGAGTTCGGCCAGCCGGGAGCGCATGGGCCACGTGACGTTCTCAGTGGTGGAGGTGCTGCCTGCGGGCTCCGGGACGGGCCGGGGCGAGACGAGTCCGGCGACACAGCCGACGTTGTCGGCCGGGACGAACGGGTTGTGCCTGATCACCACGTCGAGTCCGGGCACGGGCAAGCCGTCCGGGTCGTCGACGGCGAGCCAGGCCGGGTCGCGGACGATGTCGAAGCCGGGGTGTACGGCCTGCCATTGCTTGGACAGGCCGGCGCGCAGCAGCCGGTGCACCTCGACTCCCCGATGAAGTTCCTTGCGCAGGTTCTCCCGGCGGGAGTTGGTGATGCGCAGACCGAGCGACAGCTTGAGCATCGCGGGGGCGCCGGATCGGTGGACCGTGCGCACGGAGGAGGTGGGATGCCATCCGGTCCCGAGAGGGCCGAGGTCACGGAGGAGGCCGGAGTCGAGCAGGGCGGCGACGGGTTGGCGATGGCGCAGCTCGCGGGCCTGCCACGGGTGCAGGGGCAGAGCGGCATGGCCGTTGGGCAGGGGCAGGCCGGCTTCGGCGAGGCGCCGGGTGAGGTGGTCGGCGGGGACGGGACGACCGCGCTCCGTCCAGGCCGAGTCGGTCGCGAGGAGAGAGGGGGCGACAGCCATCCAGTGCAGCGGAAAGGAGCCGCGCAGCTCTGGTGAGTAAAGACGTGTTTCTGCCTCGGTCAGCCCTTCCCGGCTCTTCGGAGTCGGATGCAGGGGGTGTCCGAGAACGAGGGCCTGCTCGGCGGAGAGGAAGAGGTCGGGGGCGTCGGCGGGGTGCTCGCGCCGGTCGCGGATGAAGGTCGCGGTGCGGCGGAGGGAGTCGGCCACCCTGGCCACGAGTTCACCGTCGTCGTGAGAGACGGCTGCGCCGGAGGCCTGGGCGCGGGAGGCACTGCCCGGGTCGCCGGATGCCTCCCGGGCGAGCAGCACCGCCAAGGTGACGGCGTCGACGTCCGGGGCGGTCTCGGGGGCGCCGGCCAGGCGTGGTGGACCGAAGCGGTGTGAGCCGGTCGGCGACCAGTAGCGGACCGGCACGAGCAGAGAGGTGCCGCTGGCCGGAAGCGGGAGGAGGAGGGTGCCACTGGTGGGGGCGGCGAGATTGGTCTCGCGTACCCAGCACCGCAGCAGGTTCTCCACGGCGGCGGCCTGGGCCGCGATGTGCGGGTCCTGATGCTCCAGCAGCTCGGCCCCGTGCTCGGGCACTCGGGTGAGATCCGCGGTGCGCCTCTTCTGCTGGGGAACGGACTCGGCGAGCGGCACCGGTGAGGCCTGGGCTGCGGAGTCTCCCTGTTCGTCGGGAGCACTGGAGCTGCCGTCGGGAGTGGGAGTGGCGTTCATGACGGCTCCTCGTGGCTGGCTGGGGATGGTACGGGGCTCGTTCCGTCGCTGTGCCACCGCTCCGCCGGGCCGGCGGTCGCCTCGGCGGCGTCGGCGGCCGGCCTGGCCGCGTCCCAGGGGCGGGTCGACGGGGAGAGCGGATGTGGGCGAGGGGTCTTCGGGTGGGTCATGGGAGGCCGTCTTGGCCTGAATGCCCTTGAAGGGAGGTGCAGTTGGATGAGAAGGGCAAGGGATCGGGAGACCGGTGCCTGTTTCCAGGACCGGCCGGCCTTGGTGCGGGCCTCAGCCCGCGCGCCGGCCAGGACCGTGGTGTCTGCCGTGCTGCGCGCCGGGCTGTGGGCTGTGCGGCGGGCCGTGCTGTGGGCCGTGTTCTTCGTGGCCGCGGGCGACCGCGGCCACCGCGTCCGACAGGCGGTCCAGAACGGCCGCTGCCTGCTCCTCACTGATGGTGAGCGGTGGAAGCAGCCGGACCACGGCCGAGTGGCGGCCGCCGAGTTCGACGATCAAGCCGCGCCGGAGGCACTCCCGCTGCACTGCCACGGCGAGTTCGGGCGCGGCCGGCTGAGGAGCGTGAGGGGGTTCCGGATCCGTGGCCGCGGGGTGCTGGTCGAGGGGCTCGGAAACGGCGCCCGCCGGGTCCACCAGCTCGACCCCGAGCATCAGTCCACGCCCCCGCACCTCGCCCACGCACGCGAACGTGTCGGCGAGTTCCCCGAGGCGGTGCAGCATGCGGGAGCCGAGGTCGGCCGCTCGTTCGGCGAGCCCGTTCTCTCGGACGAAGGCAAGGGTCGCGGTGCCCGCTGCCATGGCGAGCTGGTTGCCCCGGAAGGTTCCCGCGTGGGCGCCGGGTGGCCAGACGTCGAGTTCGTCGCGGTAGACGATCACTGCGAGCGGGAGGCTGCCGCCGATGGCCTTGGACAGGACCATGACGTCAGGGGTGATGCCGCTGTGGTCGACGGCCCAGAAGGCGCCCGTCCTGCCCACTCCGGTCTGGATCTCGTCGGCGATCAGCGGGATGGACCGGTCCGCCGTGAGCCGGCGCATGCGGCGCAGCCAGTCGTCGGGGCCGGGAAGCACCCCGCCCTCGCCCTGGACGGGTTCGAGGATCATCCCTGCGGGCAGGGGCACGCCCGACTTGGGATCGTCGAGGAGGGACTCGGTCCACCGGGCCGCGAGTTCGGCGCCGCGCGGTCCGCCGGCACCGAAGGGGCAGCGGTAGTCCTGCGGATAGGGCAGGCGGGCGACCTGGACGTCGCGGGCGCCGCCGGAGGCGGCCAGCGCCCCGGCGGTCATGCCGTGGTAGGCGCCGGTGAAGGCGAGGATGCCGGTGCGGCCGGTCGCAACGCGGACCAGTTTGAGGGCGGCCTCGACGGCGTCGGTGCCGGCCGGTCCGCAGAACTGGACGCGGGCGCGGTCGGCGAGGCCGGGCGGGAGGGTGCGGAACAGCTCGGTGATGAAGGCGTCCTTCACGGGGGTCGCCAGGTCGAGGACGGAGAGCGGGGCGCCGGAGTCGAGGACCCTGCGGATGGCTTCCAGGACCACCGGATGGTTGTGCCCGAGGGCGAGGGTGCCGGCACCGGAGAGACAGTCCAGATAGCGGCGGCCGTCGGCGCCCTCGATGGTGAGCCCTCGCGCCCGGACCGGGACGATGGGCAGGGCCCGGGCATAGGTACGGGCGGAGGATTCACGCGCCGACTGGCGTCTGAGGATCCCCTCGTGCACAGCACGCGCTTCCCCGTGCTTGCCCCCAGCCATCGACTCCGTAACGGCCACGGCTCGCTGTCCTCCCCGCTGTCCAGAGGCGAGTTGATCCGCGGGGACCGGGTGCAGGCAGCTGGCCCCCCACCGCTACAACCGTGGACCGGTCGACGGGTTACGGGTTCCGGCAAGATCATTGCCACGTCGGGGCGGCGGCCGGCTCGGTGCCGTGTCGCGGAGGGCGGTCCGCCGGCGGAACGTGCGGCTCCGTGCGGCGTGGTCCAAACGGCCGGATGCGCGCCAGGGCGGGCGGGCGCGGCCGTCGCAGGGGGGCGGCAGCGTGCGGGGCCGTCTCGGTGAGTGGACGTCAAATCGGACAATTCATGGACGGTTGCCCTGGTCAGAGGGCTTGTAGCCGAACCGTTGCCGTTCCGTCGGAAGTCCCCCACAGCGAGCGCATAGTGTGTGTTGCCGTTCCTAGACGGTCGTGAGACCGGCATGAACTCCTCATGAGTTCCCGGCCGGTGGTGCGGCCGCAGCGCCGAGTACCTTCACAGCAGGGGGAATCACAGCATGCGATCGATACGGCCGTCGTTCACCGTTCGGCGGGGGAGGGGCTCCCGCCGTACCTCCCCCGCACTGGCGGCGGTCGCCCTCGCCTCGGCGCTGGCGCTGACCGCCACCGCCTGCAACGGCGACGACAAGGCCGACGACAAGCCGACCGCATCGGCGACCGCGGCCGGCACCGGCGACGGAAAGATCAGGATCCCGGACGACCTCAAGCAGAGGCTCAAGGAGCACGGGATCAACATCGACAAGTGGAAGAACGGCGCCTGGAAGAACTGGAACAAGGAAGACTGGCTGCGCGAGGCCAACGACTTCATCAACCCGATCATCAAGGGCCTGTGGGATCCCAACCGGATGCGCCACGCCAACGACCCGAACAAGGGTGTCAACGACAACGACATCTCCGGTGACCAGGGCGTGACGGACCCGACCCCGCAGCCGGTGAAGGCCCAGGCGGTCGCGACGCCGTACCACACCAACGCGGCCACCTCGGGCAAGGTGTTCTTCGACTCCCCCGAGGGCCACATGGTGTGCTCGGGCACGGTCGTGGAGGACCCCGCGCACCCGGGCAAGTCCAACCTGGTCTGGACGGCGGGCCACTGTGTGCACGCGGGCAAGAACGGCGGCTGGTACCGCAACATGGCGTTCGTGCCGTCGTACAACAACTCCGGCAAGTCGGTCGCTCAGCTGCAGAACGCCAGCCGGTCCGAGATCGCCCCGTACGGCGTCTGGTGGGCCGATGCGGCGCGGACCTCGCAGCAGTGGATCGACCAGGGCGGTGAGACCGGCGGCAACGGTGCCCCGTACGACTTCGCGGTGATCCATGTGACGCCGGAGCAGGGCAACGGCGGCAAGTCGCTGGAGGAGACCGTCGGCGGGGCGCTGCCGGTGAACTTCAACGCCCCCGCGGTGCCGAAGGTCAGCGGCATCACCGCGTCCGGCTACCCGGAAGCGGCGCCGTTCGACGGTCAGCTGCTCTACCAGTGCAAGGACAAGCCCGGCCGGCTCTCCATCGCCCAGTCGGCCCCGACGATGTACCGGATCGGCTGCACGATGACCGCGGGTTCCTCCGGTGGTGGCTGGGTGGAGACCGGTGCCGACGGTAAGCCGGCGCTGGTGTCCAACACGTCGATCGGCCCGGTGACTTCGGGGTGGCTGGCCGGTCCTCGGTTCGGTTCTGTGGCCAAGGGCGTGTACGACTCGGTCAGCAAGAAGTTTGCCGGGCAGTAGGAAGGGAAGCGTTGCGCGCGCCGTGGGTGGAGCTGCGCGTCGGCGGCTGACGGTCGTCTGCGGCTGGTCGCGCGGTTCCCCGCGCCCCTGACGGGGGCGCGGAAAAGGCCCGCCCCCTCAAAAGGGGGGCGGGCCTTTCGTGCAGCCGTGGGTCAGGCCGCCGAGACCGGTGCGTACGGCGCCAGGTCCGCCGCCAGTTCCTCGTGGACCCGGACCTTGAGCAGGGTGCCCTCCGCGGTGTGCTCCTCGGAGATCACCTCGCCCTCGGAGTGGGCGCGGGCGACGAGCTTGCCGTGGGTGTACGGCACGAGCGCCTCGACCTCGACCGCCGGGCGCGGCAGCTCGTCGTCGATCAGGGCGAGCAGCTTCTCCAGGCCCCGGCCGGTGCGGGCCGAGACGGCGATGGATCGCTTCTCGACCCTGAGCAGCCGCTGGAGGACCAGCGGGTCGGCCGCGTCCGCCTTGTTGATCACGACGATCTCGGGCACGTCGGTGGCGCCGACGTCCCGGATCACCTCGCGTACGGCGGCGAGCTGCTCCTCCGGGTTCGGGTGCGAGCCGTCCACCACGTGAAGGATCAGGTCGGAGCCGCCGACCTCCTCCATGGTGGAGCGGAACGCCTCGACCAGGTGGTGCGGCAGGTGCCGGACGAAGCCGACGGTGTCCGCCAGCGTGTACAGGCGCCCGCTCGGGGTCTCCGCGCGGCGGACGGTCGGGTCCAGGGTCGCGAACAGGGCGTTCTCGACCAGGACGCCGGCGCCCGTGAGACGGTTGAGCAGGGACGACTTGCCGGCGTTGGTGTAGCCCGCGATGGCGACGGACGGCACCTTGTTGCGCCGGCGTTCCTGGCGCTTGATCTCGCGGCCGGTCTTCATGTCCGCGATCTCCCGGCGCATCTTCGCCATCTTCTCGCGGATCCGCCGCCGGTCCGTCTCGATCTTGGTCTCACCGGGGCCACGCGTGGCGAGGCCGCCGCGACCGCCACCCATCTGCCGGGACAGCGACTGACCCCAGCCGCGCAGCCTCGGCAGCATGTACTGCATCTGCGCGAGCGCGACCTGCGCCTTGCCCTCCCGGGACTTGGCGTGCTGGGCGAAGATGTCCAGGATCAGGGCCGTACGGTCGATGACCTTGACCTTGACGACGTCCTCCAGCTGGATCAGCTGGCCCGGGCTCAGCTCACCGTCGCAGATGACCGTGTCCGCGCCCGTCTCGAGGACGATGTCGCGCAGCTCCTGGGCCTTGCCGGAGCCGATGTAGGTGGCCGCGTCGGGCTTGTCGCGGCGCTGGATCACACCGTCGAGCACCAGCGCGCCCGCGGTCTCCGCGAGGGCGGCCAGCTCCGCGAGGGAGTTCTCGGCGTCCTGTGCGGTGCCGGTGGTCCACACCCCGACGAGCACGACCCGCTCCAGGCGGAGCTGCCGGTACTCGACCTCGGTGACGTCCTCCAGCTCGGTGGACAGGCCGGCCACACGGCGCAGGGCCGCGCGCTCGGAGCGGTCGAACTGGTCGCCGTCCCGCTCGCCGTCGATCTCGTAGCTCCAGGCGACGTCCTCTTCCATCAGGGCATCGGCCCGAAGACCCTCGGGATAGGCGTGCGCGAGGCGCTTGGTGTCCTGGGAAGGGGAAGAAGAGGAGGTCATTGGATCCTTACGTCGATGGGATGCCGTCACGGCGTCGGTGGGGCGGTCCTGCGGGACCGCGCCTATGTCGTCAACGTACGGGTACCCCGGGAGATTCCCGTGCCCCGTCTCGCCCCGACCCGAAGATGGTCGCACGAGGCGGCCCACCTCGTCACCGTGTTATCGCCGGGTTCGCGGCTAGGCCGCCTTGGGCGGTGCCGTGGGCTTCCAGTCCGGGTGGCCGGGCATCGGCGGGGTCTTCTCGCCGTACAGCCAGGCCTGGAAGAAGCCGCTCAGGTCACGGCCGGAGACCGCCGAGGCCAGCCGGACGAAGTCGGCGGTGCCGGCGGTGGAGTCCCGGTAGTCGCGGACCCATGTCCGCTCCAGGCGTTCGAAGGCCGACCGGCCGATCTCCTGGCGCAGGGCGTAGAGCACGAGCGCGGCGCCGTCGTAGATGTTCGGCCGGAAGATGCTGATCTTCTGGCCGGGGGCGGGCGCCTTGGGCTGGGCGGGCGGTCCGCCGGCCGCGCGCCAGCGGTCGGAGGCGCCGTACGCGGTCTTCATGCGGTCCACCATCGGCCGGTGCGCGTGCTCCTCGGCGTACAGCGCCTCGTACCAGGTGGCATGCCCCTCGTTCAGCCAGACGTCGGACCAGGTGCGGGGGCTGACGCTGTCGCCGAACCACTGGTGGGACAGCTCGTGCACCATGATCGACTCGATGTACCACTTGGGGTAGGCGGGGTCGGTGAACAGGTCCTTCTCGAAGAGGGACAGGGTCTGTGTCTCCAGTTCGAACCCGGTGGCGGCCTGTGCCATGAGCACGCCGTACGTCTCGAAGGGGTACTTCCCGACCTTGCTCTCCATCCAGGCGATCTGGTCGGGCGTCTTGGCGAGCCAGGGTGCGAGGGCCTTGGCGTCGGCGCTGGGCACGACGTCCCGCATCGGCAGCCCGTCCGGTCCCTTGCGGTGCAGCACGGCGGACCGGCCGATGGACACCTGGGCGAGTTCGGTGGCCATGGGGTGCTGGGTGCGATAGGTCCAGGTGGTGGTGCGGCCGGCCCGGTCCACTCCGGCGGGCAGACCGTTGGCGACGGCGGTGTAGCCCTTCGGGGCGGTGATGTGGAAGGTGAACATGGCCTTGTCGGACGGGTGGTCGTTGCACGGGAAGACCAGGTGGGCGGCGTCCGCCTGGTTGGCCATGGCGAGTCCGTCGGAGGTGCGCACCCATCCCCCGTCCCCGTCCTTGGCGACGGCGGGATCGCTGGTGTGCCGGACCGTGATCCGGGTCCGGCTGCCCTCCGGGAGACCGTGTTCCGGGGTGACGACCAGATCCTCGCCCGCGTTGGTGAAGGTCGCGGGACGCCCGTCCACCTCGACGGACTGCACGGTGCCGTGCGTGAAGTCGAGGTTGATCCGGTCCAGGTCGGCGGTGGTCCGGGCGTCGATGGTGGTGACGGCCTGCAGCGGCTTGTCGTTGCTGCCGGGGTAGGTGAAGGACAGGTCGTACGACGCCACGTCGTAGCCCGGGTTGCCCAGGTACGGGAAGAGCCGGTCGCCGACGCCGAGGGGCTTGGGCGGGGCCGCGGCCGCGAGGAGACAGAGGGAGACGGCGGAGGCGAGCAGGGCCGCCTTCCGGCGCCGGGAGACCTGGGGCTGGGTCCGGGGCTGGGTCCAGGACTTGGTCCGGGACGCGGAGCAGGCGCGGAGGCCGACGCGGGGGTTGAGCAGCATGCACCACCGCTACCAGTGCGTTCGCGGGCTACGACGGCGACTCGCGCCCGGCCCACCCGATCGGGTTCGGTTCCGAGGGCCTTCTGAGCCACGCCCGGCAGCCTCCTGACCGAGGCCCGGCAGCCTGCTGGCCGAGGGCCGGCAGCCTCCTGAGCGAGGGCCCGGCGCTCCCTGATCCCGGTTCGGCAGCCCTCTGGACCAGGGCAGCTTCTGATCCCACCTGCGGCGCCCGGCCGCGTACCGAGCGCGCCGTCAAGCCCCGGCGCTCCTCACTCGCCTCCAGCACTCCCCGGTTGCATCCAGCGCCCCCGCGGCGCATCCAGCGCCTCCGGTCGCGACCGGAGGGCCCCCGTCGCGTCGGAGCGCCTCCGGTCGTGTCCGGAGCGCCCCGGTCGCACCGCGCCCCTCAGGCGCCCGGGGCCTGGTGCTGGGCGCGGGCCACGTCGTAGACGCCGGGGACGTCCCGCATGGCGCGCATCAGGGCCGGGAGGTGGGCCGCGTCGGGGAGCTGGAGGGTGTAGGTGTGCCGTACCCGCTGCTGGCTGGGGGGTTCCACGGTCGCCGAGACGATGTCGGCGCCCGCCGAGGAGATCGCCTCGGTGAGGTCGGCGAGCAGATGGGGGCGGCCGAACGATTCAGCGACCAGGGTGACCCGGCATTCGGTGGTGTCTCCCCAGCGCACACCGATCTCCGCGCGCCCCCTGCCCTTCATGTGCGCCACCGCGGCGCACTCCACCCGGTGCACGGTCACGGCTCCTCCGCGTACCGCGAAACCGGTGATCTCGTCGGGCGGCACGGGCGTGCAGCAACGGGCGAGCCGTACGGCGGCCCCCGGCCGGTCCACGAGGACGTCGGCGCCCCGCGACCGTGCCGAGGTGCCCTCGGCGGGGGGCGCGTCCGCCGGTCGGGACGCGGCCGTGCCCCCGATCGCGTCGGTGCGCCGTGCGGGGGCGGTGGCCTCGGTGGTCTCGGCGCGGGTGCCGGTCATGTCCGCCGTGCCGGTGCCGCCGCCCGGGTGTGTCGCCAGCCAGCGCTGGATGGCGATGCGGGCGGCCGGGGTGTGGGCGTGCTCCAGCCATTCCCGGGAGGGCTCGGAGGCCGGGTCCTGGCCCATCAGGAGCTGGACGCTGTCGCCGTCCCGCAGCACGGTGCTGAGGGTGGCCAGCCGGCCGTTGACGCGGGCGCCGATGCAGGCGTGTGCGTCCTCGCCGTACTGGGCGTAGGCGGCGTCCACACAGGTGGCGCCCTCGGGCAGGCCCAGCGTGCCGCCGTCGGGGCGGAAGACGGTGATCTCGCGGTCCTGGGCCAGGTCCTCGCGCAGGGTGGACCAGAAGGTGTCGGGATCGGGGGCGGCCCGCTGCCAGTCGAGGAGCCGGGAGAGCCAGCCGGGACGGGTGGGGTCGGCCCGCTCGCCCTCGGCGGGGGCGGGAGCGTCGGAGGCGGGGGCGTAGGGGTTGCCGAGGGCGACGACGCCGGCCTCGGCGACCTTGTGCATCTGGTGGGTGCGGATCAGGACTTCGACGACCTGGCCGTCGGGACGGGCGACGGCGGTGTGCAGCGACTGGTACAGGTTGAACTTCGGTACGGCGATGAAGTCCTTGAACTCCGAGACGACCGGCGTCATACAGGTGTGGAGCTCGCCGAGGACGCCGTAACAGTCGGCGTCCTCGCCCACCAGCACGAGCAGGCGGCCGAAGTCGGTGCCCCGCAGTCGCCCGCGCTTGCGGCCCACGCGGTGGACGGACACGAAGTGCCGCGGGCGGATGAGCACTTCGGCCGGGATTCCGGCCTCGCGCAGCACCCCGCGCATCTCGTCGGCGACCTCGGCCAGGGGGTCGTCGGGGCGGGCGGCGTTCTCGGCGATGAGGCGGCGTGTGTGGTCGTACTCCTCGGGGTGCAGGATCGCGAAGACCAGGTCCTCCATCTCGGTCTTCAGGGCCTGCACACCGAGCCGTTCGGCGAGCGGGATGAGGACGTCGCGGGTGACCTTGGCGATCCGCGCCTGCTTCTCGGGGCGCATCACGCCGAGGGTGCGCATGTTGTGGAGGCGGTCGGCGAGTTTGATCGACATCACGCGCACGTCGCTGCCGGTGGCGACGAGCATCTTGCGGAAGGTCTCCGGCTCGGCGGCGGCTCCGTAGTCGACCTTCTCCAGTTTCGTGACGCCGTCGACGAGATAACGAACCTCCTCGCCGAACTGTTCCCGCACCTGCTCGAGCGTCACATCGGTGTCCTCGACGGTGTCGTGGAGCAGAGAGGCCGTCAAGGTCGTGGTCTCGGCGCCGAGTTCGGCGAGGATCAGGGTCACCGCGAGCGGGTGGGTGATGTACGGCTCACCGCTCTTGCGCATCTGGCCGCGGTGCGAGGACTCCGCGAGGACGTAGGCGCGGCGCAGCGGGTCGATGTCCGCGTCGGGATGGTGGGCGCGGTGCGCCTCCACGACATGGCCGATGGCGTCGGGCAGTTTGCCGCGGACGGCGGGGCCCAGCAGCGCGGCCCGGCCGAGTCTGCGCAGGTCGATACGGGGGCGGGACTTCCTGCGGTCCGCTCTGGGCACCGCGGGGGCGGTGGTCGCCGCGGACGCCGTGGGCGCTACCGGGCCAGGGCTCGCAGGGTTCGTGGCCTCCGCACTCATGGGCACCTCCGGCTCGTGGACCGGCGGACGGGGCCCCAGGGCGTACGCGGCTCAGGGATGGCGACGTTCCCCCGTCCGTGCCGGTGCTTGATGCTACCGAGCCCATCACGTGCGACCGACCGCCTCTGACCCAGCGTGAAACGGATCACCCATTCGAGCGACGAGAAGGAGGTTTAGGGTTTCCGCCAACCGTCTTGGCCTCGACCGCGGTTTCGAACACCACCGGTCGCGCGAAACCGCTGATCCAGGAGCCGGGGACCGTGCCAGCCGTGGTGACGCCGGGTCAACGGAGGGCGTTTTCCAGCCATTCGCCGTCGATCTCGCCCTCGGCGACGATCACGGCGGGTCCGGTCATCTCGATCTCGCCGTCGGGCCGCTCGGTGATGACGAGGCGGCCGCCCGGCAGGTCGACGGTGTACGTGGCCGGGGTGCCGGTGACGGCCGGGTCGGCACCGTCGCGCCGGGCGGCGGCCACGGCGACGGCGCACGCGCCCGTGCCGCACGAGCGGGTCTCGCCGGAGCCGCGCTCGTGCACGCGCATGGCGACGTGACGGGGGCCCCGGTCGACGACGAACTCGACGTTGACGCCGTCGGGGTAGGCGGCGGCCGGGCTGAACGGCGGCGGGTCGTACAGGTTGCCGGCCTGCGCCAGGTCGTCGACGAAGGCCACCGCATGCGGGTTGCCCATGTTCACGTTGCGGGCGGGCCAGGTGTGCTCGCCGACGCTCACCGTGACCTCGCCCTCCGGCAGGCGGGCGCGGCCCATGCCGACGGTGATGTCACCGTCCTTCGCGATGTGGACGGTCTTCACCCCCGCGCGCGTGGCGATCGCGAGGTCACCTTCGCCCACATGTCCGGCGTGCTGGAGGTAGCGCGCGAACACACGGACTCCGTTGCCGCACATCTCGGCGACCGAGCCGTCGCCGTTGCGGTAGTCCATGAACCACTCGGCCTCGGCGGCCATCCCCGTGGCCTCGGGGTGGGCGGCGGACCGTACGACGTGCAGCACGCCGTCGGCGCCGATGCCGGCGCGGCGGTCGCAGAGGACTGCCACGGCGGCCCGGGTCAGGTCCAGGGCGTTGTCGGGGTCCGGGACGATCACGAAGTCGTTCTCGGTGCCGTGGCCCTTGAGGAAGGGAATCCGCGTGCGCGTGCTCATTCCTCGATCGTAAGGGACGGCGATGCTTCGCCGTCGCCGCGCCCTTTCAGGTGCGTGCTAGCGGAGCCTTGCCACGCGCCACACCGCGAGGACGACCACCAGGGCCACCAGGAGGACGTACCCGAGTACGACCCGCCAGTCCGGGCGGCGGGCCGAGCCCCGGGCCGGCAGGCCCGGCCATGTGTAGCCCACCCTGCGGGCCGCCATCATGCCCCAGCCCGCCGCGCACGAGCAGATCAGCAGGCCCAGCATCGCGATCACCGCGCCGCTGTCGCCGAAGTCGAAGGCGAGCGGGAAGGCGAACATCAGGGAACCGACGGCGGACAGTCCCACGATGGGGGCGAGCTGCCAGAGGCGGAGCCTGCGCTGGGGGCGCAGCTCGACCTCGACCTCCGGGCCGCTCTGGTACATCTCCTCCGGCTCCGGCCCGTCGTCGGTCACGCCGTCCGGCGCCTCGTCGGGGCCGTCATCGGTCAGCCGGTCTTCGGTGAGCGGGTTGCCGGGGAGGCGGTCGTCGGGGAAGCGGTTCTCGGTGAGCCGCTCCTCGACGGGCCGGTCACCGGCGAGGCGGCCGGCTACGAGCCGGTCCGCGGTCAGCCGGTCTTCGACGAGCCCGTCCTCGGCGAGCCGGTCGGCGGTGAGGCGATCGTCGGTGAAACGGTCCTCCGCCGACCGGTCCTCGGGGTGACGGGCCTCCGGCACCCGGTGCTCGCCCAGGTCGTCTCCGCTCAGGGGCTCGACCGCCGGTCGGGCCTCGCCCGGACAGTCGTCGGTCAGACGGCCGCCGCGCCGGTCCGGTTCGTCACCGGCGGTGGTGACGTGCTCGGCACTTTGTGCGGTGTCGCGAGGGCCGGCCTCCATCGCCACGCGCCCTCCCAACTAGGCTCCACTTGGTCGATCGAAGCTCGATGATGGCACGGCACCGAAGGCCGGGATGACCGGCGGCGCATCCCGATGCCATGACGTGATCAGGCTGTAACCGGTCGTTCGACCAACGCCAGGGCCTGCTGCGGAAGTTCCCTGCGATCGGCCACGGCCCCGCTCAGCCAGTGCACCCGGGGATCACGCCTGAACCAGGAATCCTGACGGCGCGCGAAGCGCTTGGTCGCGCGGACGGTCTCGGCCCGCGCTTCCGCTTCGGTGCACTCCCCCGCGAGCGCCGCGAGCACCTGCTGGTAACCCAGCGCACGCGACGCCGTGCGCCCCTCGCGCAACCCCTCCGCCTCCAGTGCGCGGACTTCGTCCACGAGGCCCGCCTCCCACATCCGGTCGACACGGCGCGCGATGCGCTCGTCCAGCTCCGGGCGGGCCACGTCGACTCCGATCTGGACGGTGTCGTACACGGAGTCGTGACCCGGCAGGTTGGCGGTGAACGGCCGGCCGGTGATCTCGATCACTTCCAGCGCCCGGACGATCCGGCGGCCGTTGCTCGGCAGGATCGCGCGGGCGGCCTCGGGGTCGGCGGCGGCCAGCCGGGCGTGCAGCGCGCCCGGGCCGCGCAGCGCCAGCTCCTCCTCCAGGCGGGCCCTGACCTCGGGGTCGGTGCCGGGGAACTCCAGGTTGTCGACGGCGCCGCGCACGTACAGGCCGGATCCGCCGACCAGGACCGGCCAGCGGCCCTCGGCGAGCAGTGCGTCGATCCGGGCCCGGGCCAGCTTCTGGTACTCGGCGACGGACGCGGTGACCGTCACGTCCCAGATGTCGAGCAGGTGGTGCGGGATGCCGCCACGCTCTTCGAGCGTCAGCTTGGCGGTACCGATGTCCATCCCCCGGTACAGCTGCATGGAGTCGGCGTTGACGACCTCCCCGCCGAGCTGCTGGGCCAGAAAGACGCCCAGATCGGACTTTCCGGCCGCGGTGGGACCGACGACGGCGATGACGCGGGGAGTGGAGGGTGCACTGCTCACCGCACCAGTCTCGCAAACCTCCTGGCGGCGTCTCGAACGAGTTACGTGACGGGTGGGGTCCCGAGTCGTTGCCCGTGGCGAGGTACCGCCCTCCGGTCCGCCGGAGGCGGTGACCCGGGCGGCGCAACCGTACGCACCGGGTAACGCGGGAATTCGCCCGCACGAGTACCGTATGGAGTGGATATGGGCGTTTTTGCACGACTCCTCGGCAGGTCGAAGGCGACTCCGGAGGCGTCTGCCGCCGAGGCGCAGACCGGCGCGGAGCCGGCAGGGGCCGAGGCGGAGGAAGCGGAGTCGGCGGAGGCGACGGCGAAGGCGACCGGGTCGGCGGAGACGGAGGATTCGGCCGGGGACGGGAGCGCGGACGGCGCGGCGCGGTCCGACACCGCGGCGGACGACGCGTCCGACGGCTCCGGCATCCCCAAGCAGCAGTCCGCCGACGAGGCCGCCGACAACGAGGCCGACGAGGGCGCCCACAGGTAACTGGCCCGCGAGGGAAGGTGGACCATGGGTCTGTTGGACAACATGAAGGCCAAGCTCGGCCCGGCCAAGGACAAGGTGTCGGACCTCGCGCGACAGCACGGGGACAAGGTCCAGCACGGTCTCGACAAGGCAGCCAAGGTCGTGGACGAGCGGACCAAGCACAAGTACAGCGACAGGATCCAGGCGGGCACCGGCAAGGCCAAGGAGGCGATGGACCGCCTCGCCCACAAGGAAGGTCCCGGCCCGGACAGGGCCACCGGCCCCGGTCCGGCGACGGCCGGCGATGCGACGCCCCCCACCCGCCCGGAGGGCCCGCCACCGGCTTCATGAGCCTCCTGAACGGCGTGCGTCCCCATGGACGCGGCCGAATGGCGCACGATTCGGCGGACGGTCGTGGAGCACAACGGCTCCCGGCCGTCCGCCGTTTCCCCGTCTGCTTGCCCCTTGCTCCGGACTCCCCTTCCCCCTAGGACCAGGTCGCCACCAGGTACCCCACCCCGTACGGCGCTTCCTCGTACAGCAACGCACCGCTGAGATCCGCGCCCTCGGCTGCGCCGGCCAGGACCTGCCAGGGTGCCCGGCCGGAGGCCTTCAGCTCGTGTGCCAGTCCGGCGTCCAGGGCCTGGACGGCCGTCACGTCCGCCGCGCCCAGCGCCCGCGCGACCTCCGCGTCGAAGGGCGCCGCCCGCTCGTCCAGGTAGCCCGGCGCCTTGACCGTGCGGCACGCGCTGGCGTCCCCCATCACCAGCAGCGCCACGCGCCCGGCCCTGGCACCGGTCGCCCTTCCGAGCTCGGTACACCGCTCCGGCGCGAGCCGCTCCCCGACACCGAGTCCCTCGATCGGGGCATCCGCCCAGCCGGTCCGCTCCAGCAGCCAGGCGCCGACGGCCAGCGACGGCGGCAGCTCGCCCTCGCTCACGGTGTCCGCGGCGGCGCCCAGGCGTACGTCCACGGCGACCCCGAAGCCCCGGAAGGACCCCGGGGTGCCCTGCGGAAACGTTCCGTACCCGCTCTGCCCGGCCGGTCCGACCACCACCAGCAGGTCCGGACGGGCGGCCGCGAGCACACCGAGCGCGTCGGTGCAGGCCGCGCGCGCGGCATCCATCTCGGGAGCGGCGCCAGCGGCCACATCCGGCACGAGCAGCGGCGGGCAGGGACAGACTGCGGCGGCGACAAGCATGATCGGCAGGGTACGCCGTACGACAGCCGCCGACCGAGTCTCGCTTTTCCTGCCGGTGTGGCACGTCTTTCCTGCCGGTGTGGCACGTCTCGGCCGGTGGGCTACTCCCGGCCGGTGTGGCCGGCCCCGCCGACCGCGCTACCCCCCGCCGGTGTGGCTGGCCCCGCCGACCGCGCTACCCCCCGCCGGTGTGGCCCGTCCCCGCCCGTGTGGCTACTCCCTGCCGGTGCAGTACTCCCCGCCGACGTGGCCACTCCCCTCCGGTGGGGTACTCCCGGCCGGTGTGCTGCCTGTCGGTGTGGCTGCCCGTCGTGTGGCCGGTCCCAGCCCTGTGGCGGGTCCGCCCGTACCCCGGCGGGCCTCAGTCGCAGCCGCAGCCGCTGCCCGTGGCGACCGGCAGCGGGGCCGGTACGCCGATCTTCGGCAGGCCCAGCATGACGCCGGCCGGTTTGGCGGCCTCGGCGGCGTTGCGCTTCTCCCAGGCGTCCCCCGCGCGCGTGCGGCGCACGGAGAGGACGGGGCCCTCGGCGAGGAGGTGGTGCGGGGCGGCGTACGTCACCTCGATCGTGACGACGTCGCCGGGGCGGACCTCCTGCTCCGGCTTGGTGAAGTGGACCAGCCGGTTGTCGGGGGCACGGCCGGAGAGCCGGTGCGTGGCGCCGTCCTTGCGGCCCTCGCCCTCGGCGACCATCAGCTCGAGCGTGCGGCCGACCTGCTTCTTGTTCTCCTCCCAGGAGATCTCCTCCTGGAGGGCGACCAGCCGCTCGTAGCGCGCCTGGACGACCTCCTTGGGGATCTGGTTCTCCATGGTCGCGGCCGGGGTGCCCGGGCGCTTGGAGTACTGGAAGGTGAAGGCCTGCGCGAACCTCGCCTCACGGACCACGTGCAGCGTCTGCTCGAAGTCCTCCTCGGTCTCGCCGGGGAAGCCCACGATGATGTCGGTGGTGATCGCGGCGTGCGGGATGGCGGCCCGCACCTTCTCGATGATCCCGAGGTAACGCTCCTGCCGGTAGGAGCGGCGCATCGCCTTCAGGACCGTGTCCGAACCGGACTGCAGCGGCATGTGCAGCTGCGGCATCACGTTCGGCGTCTCGGCCATGGCGGCGATGACGTCGTCGGTGAAGTCACGGGGGTGCGGGGAGGTGAAGCGGACCCGCTCCAGGCCCTCGATGGCCCCACAGGCGCGCAGCAGCTTGCTGAAGGCCTCGCGGTCGCCGATGTCGGAGCCGTACGCGTTGACGTTCTGCCCGAGCAGCGTGATCTCGGAGACGCCCTCGGCGACCAGGGCCTCGATCTCGGCCAGGATGTCGCCGGTGCGGCGGTCCTTCTCCTTGCCGCGCAGGGCCGGGACGATGCAGAAGGTGCAGGTGTTGTTGCAGCCGACGGAGATCGACACCCAGGCCGCGTAGGCGCTCTCGCGCCGGGTCGGCAGGGTGGACGGGAAGGCCTCCAGCGACTCGGCGATCTCGACCTGCGCCTCCTCCTGCACGCGCGCGCGTTCCAGCAGGACCGGCAGCTTGCCGATGTTGTGCGTGCCGAAGACGACGTCCACCCAGGGCGCCTTCTTCACGATGGTGTCGCGGTCCTTCTGCGCGAGGCAGCCGCCGACCGCGATCTGCATGCCGGGCCGCGAGGCCTTCTTCGGCGCGAGCCGGCCGAGGTTGCCGTACAGCCGGTTGTCGGCGTTCTCCCGCACCGCGCAGGTGTTGAACACGACCACGTCGGCGTCCCCGTCCGACCCCTCGGGGGCGCGCACGTACCCGGCGTCCTCGAGCAGGCCGGCCAGCCGCTCGGAATCATGGACGTTCATCTGGCACCCGTAGGTGCGCACTTCGTAGGTCTTGGGTGCGTGAACGTCCACTGCGGGGCTCCGGTCGCTGCTGCTGGTCATGCGTCAAGGGTAGGCGCTGTCGGAAGGGCCCTGTCCCGGCTCGTCTCCCGTCCCGCCGGGCGCGCACACTGTAAGCGGAAGGCCATGCGTCATGAGCTGCACACGGAGGTGAGCCATGAGCACCCTCGAGCTGCATGTCGACGTCGATGTCCCGGTCGACAGAGCCTGGGAGACCCTGCACCGGGTGGAGAACTATCCGCGCTTCGTGCAGGGGGTGCGGGGCGCGCGTACGGAGGCCGGGGGCCGAGCGCACCTGGACCTCGAGGCAGGCGGCCGGGCCCGGGAGGTCGAGGCCGCGGTGACGGACCGCGGGGAGCACGTGATGGAGTGGCTCACCACGAGCGCTCCCGAGCTGACGGGTTCCTTCTCGGTCCAGCCGATCGACCAGAACCACACCCGGATCCAGGCACGGCTGGAGTACGACCCCGGCACCGTACGGGACGCCTTCGGCGGGCCGAAGGGGTTCGCCCAGACCAACGCGATCGAACGGCTCGTCCGCAGCGATCTGGAGCACTTCAAGGAGTACGTCGAACGCGGGTGAGTGGCGCGAAGGCGGCGGTGGGCGCGACGGCGCCGGGCCTCCGGCAGGCCGGTCAGGTCTCCATCACGGCATCGCAGTCCGGGCAGACCACGGCCGCGTGCTCCTCGGGGTACCACGGCCCTCCCGGGTGTTCGGAGGGCTTCCAGCCGGCCGTCTCCATGGCGAAGGTGTCCTTGCCGCACAGGGTCCGCGGTCCGGTGGTCGTGTGCGACCCCGGCGCCGCCGGTGCCGCGTGCACCTTGCGGACGCGCCGTTCCGCGCCGCTCGCCGGTCCCGCGGAGGATCCGACGGGTGCGCGTGCTCCGCCCGGTCTGTCGAGTTCGTAGACGACGATCTCGCTCATGTCTCCACCGTAGGCGTCGCCACCGGATGGTGTGGTGAACCAGGCCGTGAACTCCATACCCGGAGGATCCATACCTGAAGGATCTGTACCCGGAGGATCCATACCGGGAGGCTCCGCACCCGGAGGACCGGACGATCTCGTGCGGGCCCTCGTGGCCGCCGGGATCAGGGACGAGCGGCTGCTCGCGGCCGTGCGGACGACGCCCCGCGCGGAATTCGTCCCGGCGGATGAGCTGTCCGCCGCCTACCGGGACGTGCCCGTCGCCATCGGGCACGGGCAGGTCACCACGCAGCCCTCGCTGTCCGCCTTGATGATCGAGGGCCTCGATCTGACCGGGAACGAGCACGTCCTGGAGATCGGTACGGGTCTGGGCTTCCAGACGGCCCTGCTCGCGCGGCTGGCCGCGGACGTGGTCAGCATCGAGATACGGCCGGACACGGCCCGCCACGCGCGCGTGAATCTCGCCCGGCACGGGGTGCGGAACGTGGAGCTGCGTGTCGGCGACGGCAGCGGCGGTGTGCCGGACCGGGCTCCGTACGACGCCGTCCTCGTGTCGGCCGCGTTCCCGGAGGTACCCGCACCGCTGGCCGCCCAGGTGCGCCCGGGTGGCCGCCTGGTGCAGCCGATCGGGCCGGGCGGGCGCGAGCGGGTGGTGTGCTTCGAGGGCACCGCAGCGGGACTGGCACAGGTGCGGGTCCTGGCCTCGGCCTGCTTCGTACGGTTGCGCGGGCGCTACGGCTTCCCGCCGGACGAGGCGGGGTGGCGCTGAGGTTCTCCCTGGTCGTCAGTCGTCCGCGACGCGTACGACCGCCAGCGTGATGTTGTCGGGACCGCCCGCGGCGATGGCGGCCTTCCACAGCTCGAAGGCGGCACGGCCGTCGTCGTGCTCCCGCATCACCTCGTCGAGCACGTCCGCCGGCAGCGGGTCGGTCAGACCGTCGGTGCAGATGAGGTAGCGGTCGCCGGGAGACAGGGGCTCGGCCGTCACGTGCGGGTGGACGGCGCGGTAGGAGGGGCTGCCGCCCAGGCACTGGGTGACGATGGGCGTGGTGCGCTGCCCCGGCTCGAGCGGGGGGTTGTCGTCGACGCTCACCTGACGCAGCCCGTCGTCGCGGGAAGCCGCGTAGACCCGGCTGTCGCCCACGTTGAACGCCAGCAGCGAGCCGGGCCGCACGACGACGCCGGCGACCGTGGTGCCCATCGCGGCGAGCTCGGTCTCCATCTCGCCGCCCGCGGCCGCGTACACGGCGCGGTTGCAGGCGTTCAGGGCGTCACGTACGGCGTCCTCGCCGCTCAGCGTGGGGCCGACGGCCGCCATCCGGCGGGCGACCAGGGCGCTGGCCAGGTCGCCGCCGGGGTGCCCGCCGAGCCCGTCGGCCACGGCGACGACGAGCGGCGTACCGAACGGGAACACCAGGGTCTGCGGACTCTCCGTCACCGTGGCGCACAGGGTCCACGGCCCGGCCACGAGGCTGTCCTCGTTCCGTTCGCGGACCAGCCCGGGATGACTCAGCGCGCTCACCGCCACGTACCGCATGGAACGCCACCGCCTTCCCGGACGGGCCACAGCGGTCGGACGACTCGCTGCCCGCGGCTCCAGGGTAGGCGCTCGCCGGGAGCGCCGGGCCGCGTCGACGTACCCCCGCGGCCCGCCCCCGCATGTTCCGCTGTCGCCCGTCCGCCCCGTCGCCCTGGCAGCAGCGCTTCCGTGCCCCGGGCGGCCGGACGCCGGCTGTCCGGCTGTCCGGTTCGGGTCAGGTGAGTGGCGGAGCCAAGGACGCGGTGGCGGGGCCGTCGGGACGGACGGTGATGCCGTACTGCGCCTTGACGGGCGTGGAGTGGAAGGACAGCGTGTGGACCGGCAGCAGGTGTTCCAGGAGAATGGTCGATTCGCGCAGTGCGAACTGGGCGCCGAGGCAGGCGCGGGGGCCGATCCCGAAGGGGACGTAGGCGCCCGGGTGGGCGGGCCGGCCGTCCGGGACGAGGAAGCGCCGGGGGGCGAACTGCTCGGGATCCGGCCACAGTTCGGGAACGCGGTGCGTGAGGTACGGGCAGACCAGGAGGTCGGTCCCGGCCGTCACGGTGTACCCGGCGAGGATGTCGTCCTCGGTGGCGTGGCGGGGCAGGATCCAGGCGGCGGGGTACAGCCGAAGCGTCTCGTGGACCAGGGCCTGCACGGCCTGGCGGCGTTGCGCCGAGCCTTCGCCGCCGGCGGTCAGGGCTTGCTCGCGGGCGCCGGGGCACCGGTCGAGGAGCAGATAGAGCCAGGTCAGGGTGGTGGCGGTGGTCTCGTGCCCGGCCGCCAGCAGCGTGACCAGCTCGTCGCGGATCAGCCGGTCGGTGTACTGCGGGTGCGCGGCGGCGGCGTCGACCAGGACGTGCAGCAGGCCCGGGCCGTCGGGCCCGGCCGTCCCGGCACGGGCGGTGTCGATGGCGTGCCGGGCGACCGCGTCGATCCGGGCGAGATCGGCGGCGACGGCTTCCTCGGCGTCGGTGGCGTCCGCGGGCAGCGTCGGAAGGGCGGCCGCCACGGCGGTCACGGCGGCCAGCTCGCGCTCGGTCCCGTCGTCGAGGGCGTGCCCGGTCAGCGAGCGCCAGATGGCGTCGAGGGCGAAACGGCGCATCTCGCGCATGACATCCAGGGTCTGCCCTCTGCGGGCGTATCCCTCCCAGCGTGCGGCGGTGGTCCGGGCGGCCTCGGTGATCCGCTGTTCGTAACGGCGCATTCCGGTACCGGTGAACTGGGGCTGGAGCAGGCGCCGTTGCCTCTTCCATGCCGCGCCGGTGGCGGCGAGGACACCGTCGCCGATCAGCAGCCGGGCGCGGTGGGAGCGCTTGACGTACCGCTCGGGGTGCCGGGCGAGCACGTGCTGGACCGCCTGCGGGTCGGTGACGAGGACGGTGCGCGCGGTCCCCTGCCGGAACGCGCCGACGCCGCCGCAGCGCTCACGTACCTGGGACAGCAGCTCCACCAGTTCGCCTCCGGCCGAACGCCACCGCTCGACGAGCGCGGGCTCGGCCTCGGGCACCGGCTGTCCCGTTTCCGGAAGGCCGGGGAGGGAGCCGGGACCGGCTTCGACGTCCATGTGCGCTTCTCCCGGGTTCTCTTCTCGGGGTTCTTCTCAGGATTCTTCTGGGGCTCTCTTCTCGCCGTCACGGACTGTACGGGACGTGCCACAGTGCGCGACACCCCATCACCGGCGCCCCCGAAACCCGGTGGAGGCAGGAAGCCCGCCACCCCTAGGGTCACGCCATGACCACTCGCACTTTCCGGATCACCGTCCGCGGCACCTTCGACGGCCTCACCGACACGCACCGGGCCGAGCTGCTGGCCGACGCCGCCGAACACGACGTGCTGCGCGCGGCGTTCACCGCCGAAGGCACCCTCACCTACGACATCGCCGCCCGGCCGGCCTTCGTCTTCCGCTTCTCCGACACCGGGGAGGAGGAAGCGGACATCTTGGAGGCCATCGAGCGGGCCGAGGGTGCGGCGAAGGCCTGGCTGACCGAACGCGGCTACGGCTTCAAGAACCTCCGCTCCACCGCCGAGGACCTCTCCCAGGCGCGGATGGGCAAGCGGCAGCGGCGCGCGGCGCGTTCGAACGGGGCATAAACTTGAGTACTCAAGGAGATGACAATGAGATGGCGTGAGCGGCCATGAGCGATGCCCTGGACGTGACACTGCGACTGGTACGCGCCCAGGCGGCGCTCGTGCGGCGCTTCGACTCCCGGCTGGGCGGGCTGCACGGCGTGAGCCTCGCCGACTTCACCCTGCTGCTACGACTGAGCCAGGCGCCCGGCGGCCGTATGCGGCGGGTCGACCTGGCCGAGGCACTGGGTGTGACGGCTTCCGGGGTCACGCGCGGGCTCGCGCCACTGGAGCGGATCGGTCTGGTCACCCGTGAGGCGGATGCGCGGGACGCGCGCGTGGCCTACGCATCGCTGACCGGGACGGGCCGACGCCGGCTGAGGGAGATGCTCGTGACGGCCGAGGAGACCGCGGCCGAGCTCTTCGCCGCCCCCGCGTTGAGCGCCGAGGACATCACTCGGTTGTCCTCCCTGCTGACCCGCCTCGGCGGCACCGGCCTGACCGGCTCCTGACCGCAGCCGCGTGACCGGTTTTCACCCCGCCATGACGCGAACTCGCCGTGGCGCAGGACACCTTGGGATGTGGCCGAATTGTGAGGGGGCCCTGCGCACAGTCATGGCATGATCATGCCCCATCCCGAGTTACCGGCCGGTTCTACCACCAAGTAGCCCGCTCGCGCGGTACCTCCCTGCCACCCCCCACTCCACACAGGACCGATCATGCGCAGACGCATGCGGCACAGACGTGCCCTGCTGCCCGCCTTCGCCGTGACCACCCTCTTCCTCGCGGCGGCCTGTTCCTCGTCCGCCTCGCACGCCGGACCGTCGGCGACCACCGGGAACGGCCGGCAGGTCGAGGTCGCCGACGGGCCCGCCGACGGCACGGACCACTCACTCGCCGTCGCCGCCGCGCCCACCACAACGGCTGCCACCACCACCGCGACCGCCTCGGCGGGCCCGGCCGGCTCCGGGCGGCGGGCACACAGGACGGCACTCGCCATCGGCTCGTACGACAGCCGCACCCGGCGGGCCGTACTCACCGACAAGCCCGCCCGGCACGGGAGTTCAGCCCCCTCCTCACCGGCGGCCGCGCCCACTGCCTCCGGCGCCCCGCACCGGGCCGCCGTAGGCGATGTGATCGCCAGCGCGCCCGCGCCCGGGGCGCCGGACGGGCTGCTCGCCAAGGTCACCAAGGTGATCGGCGAGAGGGACGGCGGCACCGAGGTGCAGACGGAACCGGCCACCCTCAACGCGCTGCTCGGCGACGACACGGCCAAGGGCGCCGTACCGGTCGACCCGTCCTCCTTCACCGTCGACAAGCTGCTGCCCGGCGTGAAGGTGTCCTGGGCGACGGCCGGTCACCTGCACGCCGGCCCGAAGGGCGCCACGGTGCCACTCGGCAGCCTCCGGCTCGACCTGAGCGCCGACCTGCCGACGGCCCAGGACGCCCCGGCCACCGCGACCGCCTCGGTGCACGGCTTCGTCCAGGTCGCCCCGCAGGTCGACTTCGCCTACGGCGGCGCCGGCAGCGACGCCCCGCCCGGCTCCGCCTACCTCGGCGTCTCCGGCGACTGGAGCTCCGGCTGGGCGGTCAAGGGCCGGGCCGCCGCGGCCACCGGCGCCCCGCTGCGGATCCCGTTCGCCAAACTGCACGCCGACCCCGTCCTCCAGGTCGGCCCGGTTCCTGTCGTCGTCGACCTCGACCTGACCGCGTACGTCCAGATCAGCGGCGACGGACGGGTCACCGTCGACGTCGAGCAGGACCTCAAGGGCGACTTCAGGGCGGGCGGCACCTTCGGCCCGGCCAGGGGCTGGACGCCGGTCAGCTCCGCGGACATGAAGAGCACGCCCGTGCGCGCCTCCGTCACCGGCGCCGGGAACGTGAAGACGGCGCTCGGCGCCGAAGCCTCGGTGGGCCTCTACGGCACCGTCGGCGTCACCGCCGACCTGGCCCCGTATCTGCGGGGCGAGGCCTCCGGCACGGTCACCGCCCTCACCGGCGCCGGGGCGAAGACCGCCGACGCCTGGGACGTGTACGGCGGGGTCGATCTGTCCGGAACCCTGCGGCTGCAGCTGTCCGTCTTCGGCACACCCGTCATCCAGCGGAGCATCCCGCTGGGCACCCTGAACCGCGAGTGGAAGCTGGCAGGCGGCACGCTCTAGACGACCGACACCGGCCCGGCCGGACCGCGGGGCTCGGCTCGGACCGCCGCCTCAGGCACCGAGCTCGGCCACCGGGCACGGCTCGGGCCACCGGGCTCGGCTCGGGCCACCGGGCTCGGCTCGGACCGCCGGTCAGGCGCCCGGATCCGAGGCGGCGCGCCGCGCCGCCGGTATCCAGCCCTGGCCGCGCAGGACGGACGACACGTCCGGCGCCCGGTAGTGCTCGCCCTTGAGGACCTTGCCGTCGGCCCGGCGGTCGACCTGTCCGTCCGGGCCGAGCTTGCTCATGTTGGCGCGGTGGATCTCGGCGATCACCTGGTCCAGGTCGATGCCGTGCACCAGTGCCGTGCCGTACGCCACGTAGACCACGTCCGCCAGTTCGTGCGCGAGCTTGTCCAGCGGGCCGTCGACCGCGACCTCGGCCACCTCCGCGGCCTCCTCGGCGAGCAGTTCCCCGCGGTGGGCGGCCAGTTCGGGGTCCACCTCCGTCGGCCTGGTGCGGGCGTCGAGGCCGAAGGCGAGGTGGAACTCTCGGACGAGGTCGGCGGGCGAAGTGCTCATGCGACGACTCTAACGGCCACCACTGACACAGCCCTCGGCCCTCGTGCCCGTCCCGGATCACCCTGCTGTCCACCCCGATTTCCCCGCTGCCCGCGCGGCGTGCCCGGGTGACGCGCCGGGCCGGTTCACGCCCCGGAGTGACCCCGGCGCTGGTCAGCGTCGCGCCCGGCCTGGCAGGATCGCCCGCATGTCCAAGGTGTTCCCCCGTATCAGCAGGCGCCGGGCGCTGCCGGCCGCGGCCGCCGGTGCCGTGGTGCTCGGGCTGCTGCTGTGGTGGCTGCTGCCGCTGGGCGACAAGCCGCCGAGCGGGACGATCGTCTTCAGCACGGGCACGCCCCGGGGGGTCTACCAGGAGTACGGCGAGCGGCTTCGCGCCGAGTTCGCCAAGGACATGCCCAACCTCAAGGTGAAGCTGCTCAACAGCGCCGGCTCGCAGGAGAACGTGCAGCGGGTGGCGACCGGCAGGGCCGACTTCACCATCGCGGCGGCCGACGCGGTGGAGGCGTACGAGCTGCGGCAGGGCAGCGGCGCCGGGCGGCTGCGCGGGGTGGCCCGGCTCTACGACGACTACGTGCACCTCGTCGTGCGCAGTGACTCAAACATCAGGAATGTCGCGGACCTGCGGCACAAGCGGGTGGCGACCGGGCTGCCCGACTCCGGGGTGCGGCTGATCGCCGACCGGGTGCTCAAGGCCGCCGGCATCGACCCCCGCAAGGACATCACCCCGGTCGCGGACGGCATCGACACCGGGCCCGACCAGCTGGAGCAGCGCCGGATCGACGCGTTCTTCTGGTCGGGGGGCCTGCCCACCAAGGGACTCGTCGCGCTGGCCCAGAAGTCCGCCTTCAAGTTCGTGCCGATCGAGGGCGACCTGGTCACCAAGCTGCACGGCCAGGGCGAGGAGGCGCGCTACTACCGGGCCACCAATATCCCCGAGTCGGCGTACCCGGCCGTACAGCAGGGCAACGAGGTCCCGACGATCGCCGTGTCCAACCTCCTGATGACCCGCGCGGACATGGATCCCAGGCTTACCGAATGGGTGACCCGCACGGTCATCAAGAGCCGCGACGGCATCGGCGCCCATGTCCACTCCGCCCAACTGGTCGATCTGCGCACCGCCATCTACACCGATCCGCTGCCCTTGCAGGAGGGCGCCCGGCGCTACTACCGCTCGGTGAAGCCCTAGCCCGAGCGAGGCGGCCTGCAGCAGCGGCCCCCGGGCCGGGGAGCATGCGTCGGCGGGAGTGAGCCGGGACCACCGCACCCGGGCCATGACCGGCTCCCCCTGGCAGCGACCCGGCCGTCGAGCCCGGTTCGCCACACGGTGCGCCGCCCGCCCCCCTGTGACTCGGCCCCCCTGGGGGCACGCATCCGGTGGCGAGGGCCCCGCCCCTGGCCCGGGCTGCCATGCCCCTCGCCCTCCCCGTCAGGCTCCCCCGTGCCGAGGCACGGTCACCGTCACCCGCAGCCCCCGCGGCTCATGGTGGGCGTAGTCGATCGAGCCGCCGCCGGCCGTGAGCAACGCGCGGACGATGGACAGGCCGAGGCCCGAACCCTTGATGTTCTGATGGCGCCCGCTGCGCCAGAAGCGGTCGCCGACGCGCGCGAGTTCCTCGTCGGTGAGGCCGGGCCCGGTGTCGGTGACGACGACCGTCGAGCTGTCGCCGTCGGCGGCCACGGAGACCTCCACCGCGCCGCCCTCGGGGGTGAACTTCACGGCGTTGTCGATCACCGCGTCCAGGGCGCTGGACAGGGTGATCGGGTCCGCCCAGCCGGTGGTGGGCGGGCAGTCCCCGGTCAGCCGCACCCCCTTGGCCGCGGCGGCCGGAGACCAGGCGGCGATCCGCTCCTCGGTGAGGGCGCCGATGTCGGTCAGCGTCAGGTCCGCCTCGGCGTGCTCGGCCAGCGCCAGGTCCAGCAGGTCGTCCAGGACCTGCGCGAGGCGCTTGCCCTCGGTGCGGACCGAGGCGATCTCCTCATTGTCCTCCGGCAGTTCCAGTGCGAGCAGTTCGATGCGCAGCAGCAGCGCCGAGAGCGGGTTGCGCAGCTGGTGCGAGGCGTCCGCGACGAAGGCGCGCTGCTGCTCCAGCACCTCCTCGACGTTGTCCGCCATCTCGTTGAACGAACGGGCGAGCCGCCTGAGTTCCGGCGGTCCGCCGCCGACCGCGACCCGCGACTTCAGCCGTCCGGTGGCGATGTCGTGGGTGGTGGCGTCCAGGACTCGTACCGGTCTGAGCACCCAGCCGGTCAGCCGCAGCGCCGCGCCGACGGCCAGCAGCATCGCCGCGATCTCGCCGGCCCCGATGATCAGCCAGCCGCGCAGGACCCGCGAACGCATCTGCCCGGTGGGCGAGTCGGTGACCACGACCGCCACGACGTCCCCGTCCCGGATCACCGGGGAGGCCACGATCAGCCGGGTGTGCTGCCAGGGCCACACCTGCCGCGGGTCATGGCTGCGCCGGCTGAGCAGCGCCTCCTCGAACGCCTCCCGCATCTCGCCCCTCGGCGGTACGAACCAGTCGTCGGGGGCGTTGGCCATCGCCGAGCCGTTGCGGTAGAAGACGCCCGCGCGGATGCCGTAGACGCCGTAGTAGCTGCCGAGTTCGCTGCGCAGGGCCTCCAGGCGCTCGTCGGTGCTGGTGCGGCGGGACCCGCTGGGTCCGTCGGTGACGAACTGGGCGAGCGCCGCGAAACGTGCCGTGTCGTCGATGCGGTCGACGACGACCTTCTGCTGCTGTGCGGCCGCCAGGCTGATGGCGAGCGGAAGCCCGAGCGCGAGGAGGACGGCCGCCATCAGGATGATGAGCAGCGGCAGGAGCCGTGTGCGCACCCGTCCCCGCTAGGCGGCCGGGGCGACGAGCCGGTAGCCGACGCCGCGTACGGTCTCGATCAGCGCGGGCATGCGCAGTTTGGCGCGCAGGGAGGCGACATGCACCTCCAGGGTGCGGCCGGTGCCCTCCCAGCTGGTGCGCCAGACCTCACTGATGATCTGCTCCCGCCGGAAGACCACTCCGGGGCGCTGTGCGAGCAGGGCGAGCAGGTCGAACTCCTTGCGGGTCAGTTGGATGACCGAACCGTCCACGGTGACCTGCCGGGTGGGCAGTTCGATGCGTACGGGACCGAGGCGCAGGGAGCTGTCGCCGCCGGACGCCGGGTCCTCGTGGACGGTGCGCCGGCTGACGGCGTGGATACGGGCGAGCAGTTCCCCGGTGTCGTAGGGCTTCACCACGTAGTCGTCTGCGCCCAGGTTGAGCCCGTGGATGCGGGAGCGGACGTCGGAGCGGGCGGTCACCATGATCACCGGGGTGCTGGTGCGCTTGCGGATCTTGCCGCAGACCTCGTAGCCGTCCTGGTCGGGCAGGCCCAGGTCGAGCAGGACCACACCGAAACCGTTGCCCTCGGGGACGAGCGCCTGCAGGGCCTCCTCGCCGCTGCGCGCGTGGGTGACGTCGAAACCGTGTCGCGCGAGTACGGCGGACAGGGCCGCGGCGACGTGGTTGTCGTCCTCGACGAGCAGCAGTCTCATCCGGCCCCCTCCGGTTCAGCGGTCGTACGGTCTGGGTTCGCGTGCGTCGTACGGCTCACGCGCGCGTGCACCATGGCAGTGACGCCGATGGAGAAGGACGGCGTCAAGAGGGTTCCGGTTGCCCGCCGCTTCCGTTATCCGGCCGATACGCGTATCGGCGGCACATGCTACGACACGTGTCCGATTGCTATCGGATCGTGATGCTCAGATCTCCCTCAGATGTGATGACGCAGGTCACAGCCCCTCACTACTGTCCTGCGAAACCGAGGAGGACGGAGCCCGAGAGCGATGACCAATGTATCGGTGACCAAGGAAGACACTGTGGTCACGTCCGACGAACTGGTCGTCCTGAAGAGCGTCAACAAGCACTTCGGCGCGTTGCACGTACTCCAGGACATCGACCTGACGATCGCCCGCGGCGAGGTCGTCGTGGTCATCGGGCCCTCCGGGTCCGGGAAGTCGACCCTGTGCCGCACCATCAACCGCCTGGAGACGATCGACTCGGGCACCATCACCATCGACGGCAAGCCGCTGCCCCAGGAGGGCAGGGAGCTGGCCCGGCTGCGGGCGGACGTCGGCATGGTCTTCCAGTCCTTCAACCTCTTCGCGCACAAGACCGTGCTCGAGAACGTGATGCTGGGCCAGCTCAAGGTCCGCAAGGCGGACAAGAAGCAGGCCGAGGAGAAGGCCCGGGCCCTGCTCGACCGGGTCGGCGTGGGCACGCAGGCCGACAAGTACCCCGCCCAGCTGTCCGGTGGCCAGCAGCAGCGCGTCGCCATCGCGCGAGCACTGGCGATGGGTCCGAAGGTCATGCTCTTCGACGAGCCGACCTCCGCCCTCGACCCCGAGATGATCAACGAGGTCCTCGAGGTCATGCAGCAGCTCGCCCGCGAGGGCATGACGATGGTCGTCGTCACCCACGAGATGGGCTTCGCGCGATCGGCTGCGAACCGCGTGGTGTTCATGGCCGACGGCCGGATCGTCGAGCAGGCCGCGCCCGACCAGTTCTTCAGCAACCCGCGCAGCGACCGGGCCAAGGACTTCCTGTCCAAGATCCTGCACCACTGACGGCGCAGGACCCGCCCCACGCCCTGGGTTGGCTTTCCCAACCCGCGGGTCGCCTTTTCCAACGGACCTCGTTCCGCACCACTTCAAAGGATGTTCACCATGAAGCTCCGCAAGGTCACCGCCGCCTCGGCCGTCGTACTCGCGCTCGCCGTGGGCGCCACCGCGTGCGGCGGCGGCAAGAAGGACGACAACGGCTCCGGCGGCGGCAAGAAGATCGCCATCGGCATCAAGTTCGACCAGCCGGGCCTCGGCCAGCAGACCCCGCAGGGCTACTCGGGCTTCGACGTGGACGTGGCCACCTATGTCGCCAAGAAGCTCGGCTACAGCGCGAACCAGATCGAGTGGAAGCAGTCGAAGAGCGCCGACCGCGAGACCATGCTGCAGCGCGGGGACGTCGACTTCATCGCCGCCACCTACTCGATCACTCCGCAGCGTGAGCAGAAGGTCGACTTCGCGGGACCGTACCTGCTGGCCCACCAGGACGTGCTGCTGCGCGCGGACGACACGAAGATCAAGTCTCCGGCTGACCTCAACGGCAAGAAGCTGTGCTCGGTGGCCGGCTCGACCTCGGCGCAGAACCTTCACGACAAGCTGGCTCCCAAGGCCGACCTCGTGACGTACCCGACCTACTCGGCCTGTCTGGGCGGCCTGCAGAGCGGCGCCATCGAAGCCCTCACCACGGACGACTCGATCCTCGCCGGCTACGCCTCCCAGGCCCAGTTCAAGGGCAAGTTCAAGCTGGGCGGCTTCAAGATGACCAACGAGAACTACGGCATCGGCGTCAAGAAGGGCAGCCCCCTCAAGGACAAGATCAACAAGGCCCTTGAGGAGATGGTCTCCGACGGCTCGTGGGAGGCGGCCGTGAAGAAGAACTTCGGCCCGGCCGACTACAAGAACGAGCCCGCCCCGAAGATCGGCGACATCAAGAGCTGAGGCAACGCCCCGCCGGTGCGCCGCCTCTGAACACGGCGGCGCACCGGGGCATCCCTACACGCGGAAGCGCGGGAGATCGTGTTCGACTTTCTTGACAAGTACGACGTGCTGGGCGCCTTCTGGACGACGGTGCAGCTGACCCTGCTGTCGGCCGTGGGCTCCCTGGTCTGGGGCACTCTGCTGGCCGCCATGCGGGTGGGCCCGGTACCGCTGATGCGCGGTTTCGGCACCGCCTATGTGAACATCGTGCGGAACATCCCGCTCACGGTGATCATTCTGTTCTCCTCACTCGGCCTCAACCAGACGCTGGGGATCAACCTCGGTGCGGACGACTTCAAGACGATCAACTTCCGGCTGGCCGTACTCGGTCTGATCGTCTACACCTCGGCCTTCGTGTGCGAGGCGATCCGGGCCGGCATCAACACCGTGCCGGTCGGCCAGGCGGAGGCGGCGCGAGCCATCGGTCTGAGCTTCACGCAGGTGCTGTTCCTGGTCGTGCTGCCGCAGGCCTTCCGCGCGGCCGTCGGGCCGCTGACCAACGTGCTGATCGCGTTGACGAAGAACACGACCGTGGCCGCCGCGATCGGTGTGACCGAGGCGGCGCTCCTGATGAAGGACATGATCGAGAACGAGGCGCAGCTGCTGGCGATCTCCGCGGTCATCGCCTTCGGGTTCGTCTGCCTGACGCTGCCGACGGGTCTGATCCTCGGCTGGGTGGGCAAGAAGGTGGCGGTGAAGCGATGAGCTCGGTCCTGTACGACGTCCAGGGGCCCCGCGCCAAGCGGCGCAACGTCCTCTACACGGCGGTCTTCCTGATCGTCCTCGCGGCCCTCGCATGGTGGGTGTACAAGTCGTTCGACGACAAGGGACAGCTCGCCTGGTCGCTGTGGAAGCCGTTCTTCAGCGGCACCGAGGTGTACTCGACGTACATCTGGCCCGGTCTGCAGAAGACCCTGGAGGCGGCGGCCCTGGCGATGGTCATCGCGCTTCCGCTCGGCGCCGTCCTCGGTATCGCCAGGCTCTCGGACCATGGGTGGGTGCGCGTCCCGGCCGTGATCGTCGTCGAGTTCTTCCGCGCGGTCCCCGTCCTGGTCCTGATGATCTTCGGGCTCGCCCTTTTCGCCCAGTACACCGACGTCAGTTCGGACGACCGGCCGTTCTACGCGGTCGTCACCGGCCTGGTGCTGTACAACGCGTCGGTGCTCGCGGAGATCGTCCGCGCGGGCATCCTCGCCCTGCCGAAGGGCCAGTCCGAGGCGGCCCTGGCGATCGGTCTGCGCAAGGGGCAGATGATGCGGCTCATCCTGCTGCCGCAGTCGGTCACCGCCATGCTCCCGGCCATCGTCAGCCAGTTGGTCGTCATCGTGAAGGACACCGCCCTCGGCGGCGCGGTCCTCACCTTCCCCGAACTGATGGCCTCGGCCAACACGATGGCCGGCTACTACGGCAACATGATCGCCTCACTGACCGTCGTGGCCGTGATCTTCGTGATCATCAACTTCTCCCTGACCTCGTTCGCGAGCTGGCTGGAGGGCCGGCTGCGGCGGCGCAAGAAGTCGACCGGCGCGGTGCTCGGCGTCGAGGACACCGTCGGCATCGCGGGCCACGCGGGAACGGGAACCGCCGCCTGACGCCCGCTCAGACCCGAAAGCTTCACCCGGAGGCAGTGGCCTGATCGCCACTGCCTCCGGTCGCTTGACGCAAACTCTGCCAATGGGTTGCATACGTTCTGTGATCGTGCACCCCGCTCCCCCTTCCTGTTCACTTGTCTCCGTCAGGGCATCGTCACGGGCAGGGGGCGCCGCGTCATGGACCCGGTGATCATCGTCGGAGCGGGGCCGGTCGGGCTCGCGCTCGCTCTGGCGCTGGCCCGCCAGGAGGTGCCGTCCGTCGTCCTGGACGAGGGCCCCGGCAAGGACGAACCCCGCCCGGCGCGCACCGTCGTACTGCGCGAGGACACGGCCGCCCTGCTGGAGCGGCTGGCCGGGGTGGCGCTCGGCGAGCAGGGCGTGCGCTGGGCCGGATGGCGGTCCGTCAGGCGTAAGCAGGTGATGAGCGAGATCACCTTCGAGGAGGCGGACCCCGCCGCCCCGCTGCACATCGCCCAGCACGTCCTCACCAGCGCCCTGCGCGCGGCCATCGCCGACGAGCCGCTGGTGAAGGTGGCCGTGGACAGCCGCCTGGACTCGATCGAGCAGGAGCGTTCCGGCGTCACCGCGCACACCCGGGGCCCGAACGGCACCTGGTGGCGCGGCAGTTACCTGGTGGGCTGCGGCGGGCCGCGCTCCACGGTGCGCAAACTCCTGGACATCCGCTTCCCCGGCCGTACGGCGGTGGAGCGGCACGCGGTCGCCGCGCTGCGCACGGAACTTCCGTGGGAGGGCCGGGCGTTGCTCCATCGGACGCCGCCGTGGCGGCAGTCCGGGCCCTCGGCCGGGGAGGTGACCGCCCGCCCCCTCCCCGACGGCGTGTGGCGCCTGGACTGGCTGCTGCCACCGGGCAAGGACCTGGTGACGCCCGAGATCCTGGTGGCCCGGATCCGCGAGACGCTCGCGGGCTGGACGGACGGCTCCACACCGGCGTACGACCTGCTCGACACCGGTGTCCACACGGTGCACCACCGGCTGGCCCGCCGCTGGCGCGTCGGCCGGGTCTTCCTCGCCGGGGAAGCGGCCCACCTGCTCGGCGCGCTCGGCACCCAGGGGCTGGACGAGGGCCTCCGGGACGCCGACAACCTCGCCTGGAAGCTGGCCCCGGCCTGGCACCACGGCCCGCAGGAGGCGCTGCTGGACAGCTACCAGGCCGAGCGGCGTGCGGTGGTCGCCGCCCGGCTGCGCGCCGCCGACCAGGTACTGCCGGTGCTGCGCGGCGCCGGCGGGCTGCGCCAGATCGTCCCGGGTGCGGCGCGCGGCCACGACACGCTGATCACGGACGGTCACCTCGGCCGCGGACCGCTCGGTGCGCCGGGGGCCTACACCGACTCGCCGCTCGCGCCCCGGCAGCTGGAGGGCGAGATCCCGGTCGGCACCCCGCCCGGCGCGGCCGTCACCGACGTGCGGGTCACCGCGGAGGATGGTTCCTTCGTCCAACTGCGCGACCGGCTCGGCCGCGGCGCCCTCCTGGTCGTGCTGATCGCGCCCGGCACGGGGGTGTGGGACCGCAGGCACTGGGTCTCCGCCGGAGTGATGCCCCGGCTCGCGGCGGCCGTGACCGCGCTGCCGTACCCCGCCGAGCTGCTGGTCGCCGAGAGCTATCCGGGTGCGCCGGCGCACAGCGTGCTGCTCGTGCGCCCCGACGGCCATCTGGTCACCGCGCTCAGCGGCGTCCGGCCGGCCGACCTCTACACGGCGGCGGAGGCGACGGTGGGCGGTGTGGCCAAGGAGGAGGCACAGGCGGCCTCCGGCACCCGCTGACCGGGCAGGTCACCCCTGTCCACATGGTGACGGTGAGTTGACCGGACTACACCGGCATGCTGTACTCCGGACCATGACCGACACCTGCGTGCGCCTGTGGCGGAGGGTCCATATGGACCTCGTCCGCTACGCGGGCTGCGTGTGTCGCCCGTCCTGCTGAATTCGCATCCCCTTCTTTCCGGGCGCTTCGGTGCGCCCGTTCCGCGAACCTTCTCAGGACGGTGCACGTGTCTGTCTCCCCTGCTTCCGTGTCCCCTGCCGTCGGCTCGGCGCCCACCCAGGCGGACCTCCTCGACTTCGTACGGCGTACGGCCGCCGACGCCGAGCTGATCGACTCCCTTCCGCTCGACCCGGAGGGCCGCACCTGGGTGCGGCTGAAGGGTCCGCGCGGCAGCGAGGCCTGGCTCATCGGCTGGCCGCCCGGCACCGGCACCGGCTGGCACGACCACGCCGAGTCGGTCGGCGCGTTCCTGACCGTCTCGGGCGCTCTCAAGGAGAACTCCCTCGCCACCCGGCTGCCGACCGACGGCTGGAAGACCCTGGAACTCACCGAGGGTGTGGACCACGAACGCCGGCTGCCCGCCGGCGAGGGCCGTGCCTTCGGCCGCCACCATGTCCACGAGGTCCTCAACGATTCCCGTACGGAACACGCCATCTCCGTGCACGCCTACTACCCGCCCCTGCCGCGCATCCGCCGCTACAGTCGCAGCGGTCAGGTCCTGCGCCTGGAGCAGGTCGAACGCCCGGAGGACTGGCAGTGAGCGGCGTGCAGGAGACAGCGGCGGTCAGCACACCGGCTGCGGCAGATGTGCGTCAACGACCGGTCGGCATCGACGAGTTGCTGGAGCGGGTGCGCACGGGCTACCGGCGCATCGAGGCACGGGAGGCGCACGAGGCGGCGCGGACGGGCGAGGCTCTGCTCGTCGACATCCGGTACGCCGCCCTGCGCGAGCGGGACGGGCTGATCCCCGGTGCCCTCGTCATCGAGCGCAACGAACTGGAGTGGCGCCTCGATCCCCAGGGCAGCCACCGCGTCCCCGAGGCCACCGGCCACGACCTGCGCGTCGTGGTGATCTGCAACGAGGGCTACGCCTCCAGCCTCGCCGCCGCCTCCCTCCACCAACTGGGCCTGCACCGGGCCACGGACCTCGTGGGCGGCTTCCAGGCATGGCGGGCGGAGGGCCTGCCGGTGCAACCGGCGACGCACTGACCCGGAACGGGTCCGCCACGCCTGCCGGGCGGGGCTCGGGGCCACCGTCACCGTCTGGGAGCGGGGACGCTCGGCGCTCTTCGCATCCGGCCCGGTGCTCTCCGCGCGTCCGAAGACGTCAGAAGTCCCCTTCTCCGAGGAACTCCGTGTCCTCGCCCTCTTCTTCCAGGGCCTGGCGGACGACGCGGAGGGCCATGCCCTCGGGGTAGCCCTTGCGAGCGAGCATGCCGGCGAGGCGGCGGAGGCGCTTGTCGCGGTCGAGTCCGCGGGTGGCAGCCAGTTTGCGGGCCACGAGCTCGCGGGCCGTCGCCTCCTCCTGCTCGGAGTCGAGCTGGGCGACGGCCTCGTCGATCAGCGCCGAGTCGACCCCCTTGGTGCGCAGTTCCCGGGCGAGCGCCCGGCGCGCGAGTCCCCGGCCGTGGTGCCGGGACTCCACCCAGGCGTCGGCGAACGCGCTGTCGTCGATCAGTCCGACCTCCTCGAACCGCGACAGCACCTCCTCGGCCACGTCCTCGGGGATGTCCCGCTTGCGCAGGGCGTCCGCGAGTTGCCTGCGCGTGCGCGGGGTCCCGGTGAGCAGGCGCAGGCAGATCGCCCGTGCCCGCTCAGCCGGGTCCCCTGAAGACTCCCCCCGCTCGGCCCTCGACGAGGAAGGGGCGCCTTCGTCCTCACCGGGCGCGTCCCCGAAACCGCGCCGCCGACCGCGCCCCCGGCGGGCTCGCGCGCCGGCGCCCCCGCGGGAGCCTCGGCCGGGCGAGCCACCCCCGTACTGGGCGCCGTCGGCATCCCCCTGTCCACCGGTGCCGCGGTACGCGTCATGCCTGTCGTGGCTCTCGTGGCCGCCGTCCGGGTGTCCGTCGTCACCGCCCGGGACGGAGCCCGGGTGGCCCCCGGTGCCCGTCCCCCGTGGGGCACCGGGGGTGGCGTACTCGTACTCGGCCCAGTCGGTTCGTCGTGTCACGGGTCAGCTCTTGGCTGCGGCGGCCTTGGGCTTGGTGGCCTTGGCGGCTGCCGGGGCGGGCACCGTCTTGGCGTCGTCGGCGGCCGCGGTGGTGACCGCCGCGTCCCCGCCCGGCTCGGCGGCGGGCTCCTCCGGCCGGACTCCGACGCCCAGCTTCTCCTTGATCTTCTTCTCGATCTCGTTGGCCAGGTCGGGGTTGTCCTTGAGGAAGTTGCGCGCGTTCTCCTTGCCCTGGCCGAGCTGGTCGCCCTCGTACGTGTACCAGGCGCCGGCCTTGCGGACGAAGCCGTGCTCCACGCCCATGTCGATCAGGCCGCCCTCACGGCTGATGCCCTGGCCGTAGAGGATGTCGAACTCGGCCTGCTTGAAGGGCGGGGCGACCTTGTTCTTGACGACCTTGCAGCGGGTGCGGTTGCCGACCGCCTCGGTGCCGTCCTTCAGGGTCTCGATGCGGCGGATGTCGATACGCACCGAGGCGTAGAACTTCAGCGCGCGGCCACCGGTCGTGGTCTCCGGGGAACCGAACATCACGCCGATCTTCTCGCGCAGCTGGTTGATGAAGATCGCCGTGGTCTTCGACTGGTTGAGCGCGCTGGTGATCTTGCGGAGGGCCTGGCTCATCAGGCGAGCCTGCAGACCCACGTGCGAGTCGCCCATCTCTCCCTCGATCTCCGCGCGCGGGACGAGCGCGGCGACGGAGTCGATGACGATGAGGTCGAGCGCGCCGGAGCGGACGAGCATGTCCACGATCTCCAGCGCCTGCTCGCCGTTGTCCGGCTGGGAGAGGATCAAGTTGTCGATGTCGACGCCCAGCTTGCGCGCGTACTCGGGGTCGAGTGCGTGCTCCGCGTCCACGAAGGCGACCTGGCCGCCGGCCTTCTGCGCGTTCGCCACCGCGTGCAGGGTCAGGGTCGTCTTACCGGAGGACTCCGGTCCGTAGATCTCCACCACGCGGCCGCGCGGCAGGCCGCCGACACCGAGGGCGACGTCGAGTGCGGTCGACCCGGTCGGGATGACCTCGATGGGCTCCTTCGACCGCTCGCCCATGCGCATGACCGCGCCCTTGCCGAATTGCCGTTCAATCTGCGCGAGCGCGGCGTCGAGCGCCTTCTCGCGGTCGGTTCCTGCCATGGGTTCCACCCGGTTTGCTTGAGTCGATCGCTTCACGTCAAAGACGCTAACGCCTGCCACTGACAATGCGCCCCGACGCAGGCCCAGCCTGTGGATAACTGTGGGACTTCCCCCAGCAGAACGGGACGAAATCCACTCCCAAAACCTCGCCTGGGCCTCCATGAGAATGGATGTTCGATTTTGGTGTCAAGCGCCGCTCCCAGCGGTGCGAGGCCCGCCGGCGCAAGCGTCTACGCCGTCTCCTCGGGCTCGGGCTGCCCGGTCCGCGGCCGGCGAATGCGGGCCAGCACCCCGGAGCCGCCGGGGCCGCCGGGGCCCTGGCCACGGTGCCCGTGCACGCGGGGATCGTCCATGACGGCGTACCGCTTCACATAGGCGCCCAGGAAAGCCTGGAGGGTGGCCACCGCCGGAATGGCGATCAGCGCGCCCACGGCGCCCAGCAGCGCGGTGCCTGCGATGACCGAGCCGAAGGCGACCGCGGGGTGGATGTCGACCGTTCTGGCGGTCAGCTTGGGCTGGAGCATGTAGTTCTCGAACTGCTGGTAGACCACCACGAAGGCCAGCACCCACACCGCGTACCAGGGGTCGACGGTGAACGCGATCAGCATCGGCAGCGCTCCGGCGAGGTAGGTGCCGATCGTCGGGATGAACTGCGAGACCAGGCCCACCCAGACACCGAGCACGGGCGCGTACGGCACGCCGAGGGCCTGGAGCAGGATGTAGTGGGCGATGCCGGAGATGAGCGCCATCAAGCCTCGCGAGTAGAGATAGCCGCCCGTCTTGTCGACGGCGATCTCCCAGGCGCGCAGCACCTCCGCCTGGCGTGCGGGCGGCAGGACGGAGCACAGGGCGCGGCGCAGCCGGGGGCCGTCGGCCGCGAAGTAGAAGGAGAACAGCCCCACCGTCAGCAGCTGGAACAGCCCGCCGAGCACCTGCGCGGAGACGTCGAGGACACCGGCAGCGCTGTTCTGCGCGTACTTGCGCAGCCAGTCGGAGTGGAGCAGGCCCTCCTGGACGTCCACGCGCCGGAGCTCTGTGTGGAAGGTCTCATTGATCCAGTTGATGAGCGAGTCAAGGTATTGCGGGAAACCCTCGACCATCTTGATGATCTGGCCGGCCAGCATGGAGCCGAGCAGGGTGACGAACCCGGCGACGGCGATCGTCAGCCCGAGGAAGACCAGGAAGGTGGCCAGCCCCCGGCGCATGCCACGGGCGGCCATCCGGCTCACCGCGGGCTCGATCGCGAGGGCCAGGAAGAACGCGATCAATACGTTGATCAACAGTGCGGTCAGCTGGTGGAAGGCCCAGCTGCCGAGCTGGAACGCGGCGATCAGCGCGAGCGCGAGCACCATGGCGCGCGGCAGCCACCGCGGCATGCGTCCGCCCGCGGCGACGGCTTCGGGGGCCGTGGGCCGCTCTGGCGGTGTCGTGCCGGTCGGTGCCGCGTCCCGGGTCAGCGGCTCGTTGTCCTCGTCGATGGGTGCCACGGGCCAAGTCTCGCCCACGCCACCGGTGACCGGCGCCCACCTGCGATCTCCGTGACCGATCGGTGCCGTACGACGGATCTCCTCACGGACGACGGGACACCTCGGGCGGCCGGTCAGCCGGTCAGTGGATCAGCGCCGCTCACCCGGCACGTCCATGACCGTGCAGACCACGCGCCACACGTCCTTCGCGTCCCAGCCGGCGTCCAGCGCCTCGTTCACGGTGCGCCCGCCCAGCTCCGACATGACGTGATCGCGCGCGAAGGTGTCGGCGTACCCCGGACCGAAGTGTTCCGCCATCCGCTGCCAGAAGACCGTCAACCGCATGAATTCCGCTCCATACCCCCGCCATGACCTGCACGTTTCAGCCCCTCACCTCAAGAGTAGGCAATCGCACCCCGGATCACACGGTCAGCGTGCCTTGCGCGGGTGCCGTTGCGCCCACGCTGCCGTCTCTTGCCGGAGGTAGGCGGGGACGCACCAGCGCGGCCGGTTGAACCAGGCCACCGTGAGCTGGAGGACGACGCCGACCAGGAAGACGACGATCAGCAAGGCGGCGGCGACGACGGCCGGGGAGGGGCCCTCCTGATGCTGGCCGACACCGGCGGCCACGAACATCAGCATCGCCACCAGCAGGGCCACGACGCCGGCCGAAAAGGGAGCCCAGCCGCGGACCAGTCCGCGGCTCACGTCCTTCTTGAACCGGAACACGCCTTGGCTCACGACCCGCTGGTAGTAGTCCGGGTCCTTCCACAACCGCTGGGCACGCCAGACCGAGAAGCAGGCGCTGCCGCCCCAGAAGATCAGCAGAAAGATCCCCACAACGATCACTCCGTACGAGAACCAGCCGGCGATGCCGGTGACGGCATGGTTGACGCGGCTGCTGGGAACACAGCGACAGCGCGACCGTCGGGGCAGCTTAGAGCCGCAGATCGCGCCCACGCACCAGCGACGGAGCGACGGCTTTTCGACGAGGCCATCCCCGCAATGGCCTCGCATACTGCCTCCACCAAGCACTGGTCACAGGTCGCCAGGGAACTCCGCCCGGTCCACACCGCGGCCACCGCGGACGCCGCCGAGGCCCGATTCGCCGATGGGCGTGGGACGGGCCGGGGCGCGGAGGGGGCGTCAACCGGATGACTCCGGTATCCCGCCCCTGGGGGTGGGCCCCGGCCGGGAGCGCTTGTCGAGACCGCTTTCCGTCCTACGGTCTGACGCATGGCCGAAACAGGAGCTTCCCCACTCCCCTCCACGCCCACGGCGCGTTCCCCGCTCTTCCGCGCCGAGCAGTTCGTGTGGCTCACCGCGCGCGTGCTGGAGCAGCGCCTCTTCGCGTACCACTTCCTGCACAGCACCCCGGACGCGGTGGAAGCGGCGCTGGACGCCTACCGCAACGAGGACGGCGGATACGGGCACGCCCTGGAGCCCGATCTGCGCGGCCCGGTGAGCCAGCCCCTGCACACCGCGCACGCCCTGCGCGTCCTGGACGCCATCGGACGCTGCGGCGGGCAGCGGGTGGAGCGCCTGTGCCGCTATCTGACCTCGATCTCCACCGCGGACGGCGCCCTGCCGGCGATCCATCCCAGCCAGCGCGGATATCCAGCGGCACCGTTCGTCCCGGTCGTCGACGACCCGCCCAGCGATCTGCTCGCCACCGGACCGGTGGTCGGGCTGCTGCACCGCAACGAGGTGTGGCACGCCTGGCTGTTCCGGGCCACCGACTTCTGCTGGCAGGCCGTGGAGTCCCTGGAGAAGTCCCACCCGTACGAGGTGGAGGCCTCCGTGGCCTTCCTCGACTCCGCTCCCGACCGCTCGCGCGCGGAGGCCGCGGCGGACCGGCTCGGCCGCCTGGTGCGCGAACAGCGGCTCGCGGCCCTGGAACCGGACCGGCTCGACGCGTATCCGGTCGCGTCCGGCTACGCCCCGGGCGAGCACCACTTCCCGCACGACTTCGCCAAGTCCCCGGAATCGCTCGCCCGCGCGTGGTTCACGGACGACGAGATGGCGCGTTCCCTGGACCACCTGGCCGCCGAGCAGCAGGACGACGGCGGCTGGCCCCTCCGGTGGCGCCAGTGGGCCCCGGCCCCCGCCCTGGAGGCGCGCCCCCTGGTGACGATCGAGGCACTGCGCACCCTGCGGGCGTACGGCCGTTTCGTGGGCTGACGCGGTGCGCTGATGCGGTGCGCCGACGCGGTGCCGTACGGCGGCTGATCGCGTCCCGCGCTGCGGCCGAGCCCCACCGGTACGCGCGGAACCACCCGCGTGAGCCGTGTCGGGCAGCGCCGGTGGTGCGTCATCCGCCGAGCGCCCGTACGCCCGCCGTCACCACCACGGCCGCCGTGACGACCAGCAGGAACGGCGCGCGGAGCACCAGCGCCACGGCGGCCGCGCCGAGCCCCGCGACCCGTGCGTCCAGCACGAGCGCGGGCCCGTCGGCGAACGTCTGCTGAGCCGTGAGCGCGGCGAGGAGGGCGACGGGCAGCAGGGCGGCGAGCCGCCGTACGAACGGCCGCTCCATGGCACTTGCGGGCACCAGCAGCCCGGCGAGCTTGACGGCGTAGCAGCCGAGGGCGGTCAGGCCGATCCCGATCCAGGTGTTCACCGGTCCTCCTCCGCCACGGCGCCGCCGTCCGATCCATCCACTCCATTGATCCGGTCAATCTGATCAACCTGATCAATCTGGTCCACTCGGGCCGCTGCATCCGATGCGGTGAGTCCAGCCGGTCCACTCGTCCGGCCCGGCCCATGTCCTCCGCCCTGTCGGCCACGCCTCGCGCGACGGCCTTCGGCGACGAGAGCGATCGGTGCCGCCAGGGCCGCCACCAGGACCGGAACGCCGGCCGGCAGTACGGGCAGCAGACCGAGGCCCAGCAGGACGGCCAGGCCCGCGACCGCGCGCTCGGTGATCGTCCTCAGCATCGGCGCGAGGAGCGCCAGGAACACGGCGGGGCCGGCCGCGTCGAGGCCCCACGCGCGCGTGTCGCCGATGGCCTTGGCACCGAGCGCGCCGAGCAGCGTGGTGAGGTTCCAGAGCGCGTACAGCGTCAGCCCGGTGACGGTGAAGCCGATCCGCCGGGCGCGCCGGGTCGGCTGGGCCAGGGTGACCGCCGTGGTCTCGTCGATCACCCACTGGGCGGCGAACGGCCGTACCGCGCGCGGGAGGGCGAGCAACTGCGACAGCCGCAGCCCGTAGAAGGCGTTGCGGACGCCGAGGAAGAAGGCGCCGGCGGCGGCCGTGAGCGGATTGCCTCCGGCGGCGAGCGCTCCGACGAGGGCGAACTGGGAGGCGCCGGTGAAGACCAGGAGGCTGAGCGCGCAGGTCTGGAGCAGTCCGAGCCCGCTGCCGGCCGAGGTCACCCCGAAGGCGAATCCGGACAGACCCACGGCGACGCCGACCCCGAGGGCGTCCCGTACGACGGCCCGGTCGGGCTTGTCCGCGCCGTCGGCGGTCATGTCCGCGAGTGCTGTCTGCTGTGCCACGCCCCGGACGGTACGGGCGGCCCTCACCCCGGGTCTTGTACGTTCTTGCGCCCGCGCTCGCCGGTCGTCCTGCGCTCGCGCTGGTAGGCCCCCGGGGGCACGCCGACGATCCGGGTGAAGTGCCGGTTGAGGTGCGGCTGGTCGGTGAAGCCGACGGCCACCGCCGCCTCGGCGGGAGGCGAGCCCGCGTCCAGCAGGAGCCGTGCGCGGCGCACGCGGGCGTCGGTCAGCCAGGCGTGCGGCGGCATGCCGTAGGCGTCCCGGAACGCCCGCAGCAGCGCGAACGGGCTGGTACCGAGGTCGCCGGCCAGCCGTTCCAGGGTCGGCGGCTCGGCCATCCGCTCGTCCAGCACCGCACGCGCGCGTGCGGCGATACCGGCTCCGGCCGTGCGGACCGGCCGCTGCGGCAGTGGGCCGCCGTTCAGCCGCAGCAGCCTGGTCACGGCGACCCGCAGCAGGGTGTCGGCGGCCAGCGCATTGCCCTCGTCCGCGGCGCGCAGCACCTGGTGGACCAGGCGGACGGTGTAGGGGTCGTCCAGGACGGGGCTGACGAAACCGGGCGTGCCCCGGATGGTGGTGGTCTCCGCCGCGATCGCGGCGACGACCTCGGGTGAGGGGTAGACCGCGCCGTACCGCCAGCCCTCGGGAACGCCTGCCCGGCCGGTGTGCGTGGTGTCCGGGTTGACCAGGGCGAGGGCTCCCGCGCCTGCGGACACGTCGGAGCCGCGGTGGTGGAAGACCTCGACGCCGTCGGCTATGGCCGCGATCACGAAGTGCTCGTGCGTGTGCCGGACGAAGGTCTTGCGGATGTACCGGGCCCGCAGCAGGTCCACGCCCGGCAGGTCGTCGTACCGCCAGTGCCGCGCACGCTCCACCGGCCGACGCCCACGGGTCTCCCCGCCCGTCCGTTCCTCGCCCCGCCGAACCGCACCCGTCATACGCCCATTCTCCGCCCCCCGCCGCGTCCGTCCTCGGCCCTGAGGCCCTGCTCCCCGTGCAACGACCCGCAGCCACCGTCGGCTCCCCGCACCAACAACGACCCTTGGCCGCCTCCGCCCGCACCGCACCACCCCGACCCCTCGCCGTCGCACGCCTTCCGGCCGTCGCCACCGGCTCCCCGCACCACCCACGCCCCCCGCCATCGCCATCCGCACCCCGCACCACCCACGACTGACGGCCATCGCCACCCGCCCCGCACCACCCACGACCCCCAGCCATCGCCACCCGCCCCGCACCAGCACCCGCCGCAGCCCCCACCTCTCTCCCCGCGCTCGACCCCCCTCCCCTCCCTCGGAGGGCGTTCGCGCAGGTCAGCGTGATTGTCAGTGGGCGGGTGCAGGATGGACGCATGGTCAGCTCCGCACACCGAGCCCTCGACGGCTTCTCACCCGCGACCCGCGGCTGGTTCACGGGGGCGTTCTCCGCGCCCACCGCGGCCCAGGCCGGCGCGTGGCGGGCCATCGGTGCGGGTTCGGACGTGCTGGTGGTGGCCCCGACCGGCTCGGGCAAGACGCTGGCCGCGTTCCTCGCCGCCCTGGACCAGCTGGCCTCGGCCCCGCCCCCGGCCGACCCGAAGAAGCGCTGCCGGGTGCTCTATGTCTCCCCGCTGAAGGCCCTCGCGGTCGATGTCGAGCGCAACCTCCGCAGCCCGCTGACCGGCATCCGGCAGGAGTCCGTGCGTCTGGGCCTGCCCGAGCCCGAGGTCAGGGTCGGCATCCGCTCCGGCGACACCCCCGCGGCCGAGCGGCGCGCCCTGTCCACCCGCCCGCCGGACATCCTCATCACCACCCCCGAGTCGCTGTTCCTGATGCTGACCTCGGCCACGCGCGACGCGCTCACGGGCGTGGAGACGGTGATCCTGGACGAGGTGCACGCGGTCGCGGGCACCAAGCGCGGCGCCCATCTCGCGCTCTCCCTGGAGCGGCTGGACGAGATGCTGCCGAAGCCGGCCCGGCGGATCGGCCTGTCGGCGACCGTCCGCCCGGTGGACGAGGTGGCCCGGTATCTCTCGCCGCGCCGCAAGGTGGAGATCGTGCAGCCGGAGTCCGGCAAGGAGTTCGACCTTTCCGTGGTCGTCCCGGTCGAGGACATGGGCGAGCTGAGCGGCGCACCGGCGGCCGACGCGGGCGAGGGCGCGGAGCGGCCGTCGATCTGGCCGCATGTGGAGGAGCGGATCGCCGACCTGGTCCAGTCCCACCGCTCCACCATCGTGTTCGCCAACTCCCGGCGCCTCGCCGAGCGGCTGTGCAACCGGCTCAACGAGATCGCCTACGAGCGGGCGACCGGCGAGACCCTGGACGAACACCACGCCCCGGCCCAGCTGATGGGCGGCTCGGGCGCGGCCCAGGGCGCACCCCCGGTGATCGCCCGCGCGCACCACGGCTCGGTCTCCAAGGAGCAGCGGGCCCTGGTCGAGGAGGACCTGAAGGCGGGCCGCCTGCCCGCCGTGGTCGCCACGTCCAGCTTGGAGCTGGGCATCGACATGGGCGCCGTCGACCTGGTCGTACAGGTCGAGTCCCCGCCCTCGGTCGCCTCCGGGCTGCAGCGCGTCGGCCGCGCGGGGCACCAGGTGGGCGCCGTCTCCACCGGTGTGGTCTTCCCCAAGTACCGCGGCGACCTCGTCCAGGCGGCCGTGGTCACCGAGCGGATGCGCTCGGGCTCGATCGAGTCCCTGAAGGTGCCCGCGAACCCGCTCGACGTGCTCGCGCAGCAACTGGTCGCGATGACGGCGCTGGACACCTGGCAGTTCGACGACCTGCTCGCCGTGGTCCGCCGCGCGGCCCCCTTCGCCGCGCTGCCCGAGTCGGCGTTCACGGCGGTGCTCGACATGCTCGCCGGCCGCTATCCGTCCGACGCGTTCGCGGAGCTGCGCCCGCGCGTGGTGTGGGACCGCGTGACCGGCGAGATCACCGGCCGCCCGGGTGCCCAGCGCCTTGCCGTCACCTCGGGCGGCACGATCCCCGACCGCGGTCTGTTCGGGGTATTCCTCGCCGGTGCCGACCCGAAGAAGGGCGGCGGCCGGGTCGGCGAGCTCGACGAGGAGATGGTCTACGAGTCCCGCGTGGGGGACGTCTTCACGCTGGGCACGAGTTCCTGGCGCATCGAGGACATCACCCGCGACCGGGTCCTGGTCTCCCCCGCCCCCGGCGTGCCGGGCCGGCTGCCCTTCTGGAAGGGCGACCAGCTGGGCCGCCCGCTCGAACTGGGCCGTGCCGTGGGCGCGTTCCTGCGCGAGGTCGGCGCACTGCCCAGGGACGACGCGCGGCTGCGCCTGCTGGCGGCGGGCCTGGACGCCTGGGCGGCGGACAACGTGCTGTCGTACCTGGGCGAGCAGCGCGAGGCCTGCGGCCATGTCCCGGACGACCGCACGATCGTCGTGGAGCGCTTCCGCGACGAGCTCGGCGACTGGCGGGTCGTCGTCCACTCCCCCTTCGGCGCCCAGGTGCACGCCCCGTGGGCGCTCGCGCTCGGCGCCCGCCTGTCCGAGCGGTACGGCATGGACGCGCAGGTCATGCACGCCGACGACGGCATCGTGCTGCGACTGCCCGATGCCGACCTGATGGGCCTGGACCTGCTCGACCAGGCGCCGATGAAGGCCGGCACGGAGTACGACAGCGAACAGGCGCCCGTCGGCGCGGCGGACGTCGCCTTCGACAAGGGCGAGGTCGACCAGATCGTCACCGACCAGGTCGGCGGCTCCGCCCTGTTCGCCTCCCGGTTCCGTGAGTGCGCCGCCCGCGCGCTGCTGCTGCCCCGCCGCAACCCGGGCAAGCGGACCCCACTGTGGCAACAGCGCCAGCGCGCGGCCCAACTGCTCCAGGTGGCCAGCGAGTTCGGCTCGTTCCCGATCGTCCTGGAGGCCGTCCGCGAGTGCCTCCAGGACGTCTTCGACGTCCCCGGGCTCGTGGAGCTGATGGGCGACATCGAGTCCCGGAAGGTGCGCCTGGTCGAGGTCACCACCCCGGAGCCCTCCCCGTTCGCCCGCTCCCTGCTGTTCGGGTACGTCGCCCAGTTCCTGTACGAGGGCGACTCCCCCCTGGCCGAGCGCCGGGCCGCAGCGCTGTCCCTGGACTCGCGGCTGCTGGCCGAGCTGCTGGGCCAGGCGGAGCTGCGCGAACTGCTCGACGCCGAGGTGCTGACCGAGCTGGAGCGCGAGCTGCAGTGGCTCACGGAGGACCGGCGGGTCAAGGACGTGGAGGGCGTGGCCGATGTGCTGCGGCTGCTCGGTCCGCTGACGGACGCCGAGCTGGTCGCGCGGGGCGCGGACCCGCAGTGGGCGCGCGAGCTGGCCGGCGCCCGCCGGGCGATCAAGGTCCGGATCGCGGGCGCCGACCACTGGGCGGCGGTCGAGGACGCGGGCCGGCTGCGCGACGCGCTCGGCACGGCACTGCCCGTCGGTGTGCCCGAGGCCTTCACCGAGCCGGTGAAGGACCCGCTGGGCGATCTCCTCGCCCGTTACGCCCGCACGCACGGCCCGTTCACCTCGGCCACGGCCGCGGCCCGCTTCGGCCTGGGGGTGGCGGTCACCGAGGGCGCCCTGCAGCGGCTCGCCGCGAACGGCCGGGTCGTCCAGGGCGAGTTCCACCCGGCGGGCATCGGCCAGGAGTGGTGCGACGCGGCCGTACTGCGCCGTCTGCGCCGCCGCTCCCTGGCGGCCCTGCGCCATGAGCTGGAGCCCGTGCCACCGGCCGCGCTCGCCCAGTTCCTGCCGCAGTGGCAGCACATCGGCAAGGGGCACGGAGTGCGCGGTATCGACGGACTGGTGCGTGCCATCGAGCAGTTGCAGGGCGCCTCCGTGCCCGCCTCCGCGCTGGAGAAGCTCGTCCTGCCCTCCCGGGTGGCGAACTACACGCCCTCGCTGCTCGACGAGCTGACCGCCGCCGGGGAAGTGGTGTGGGCGGGTGCGGGCGCCCTGCCCGGCAAGGACGGCTGGGTCTCCCTCTATCTTGCGGACGCGGCCCCCTTGCTGCTCCCCCCGCCCCATCCTCTGGAGCTGACCGCGCTCCATCAGTCCGTCCTGGATGCGCTGTCCGGCGGCTACGGCCTGTTCTTCCGTCAGATCGCGGACCAGGTCCGTGCCACCACCCACCCCGATATCACCGACCCCCAACTGGCCGATGCGCTCTGGGACCTGGCCTGGTCGGGCCGGCTCACCAACGACACCCTCGCGCCGATGCGCTCCCTGCTGGGCTCGGGCCGTACGGCGGGCTCGACCGCCCACCGCGCCAAGCGCGCCGTCCCGCGCGGGCGCTACGGCTCCCTGACGGCCGCCGCACGCACCGCGTCCCGTACGGGCCCGCCGACGGTCGCCGGCCGCTGGTCACTGCTCCCGGCGGCCGAGCCGGACGCCACCGTGCGCGCCCACGCGCTGGCCCGCACCCTGCTGGACCGGCACGGCGTGGTCACCCGCGGCGCGGTCGCCGCGGAGGGGATCGAGGGCGGCTTCTCGGCGGTGTACCGCGTGCTGTCCGCGTTCGAGGAGAGCGGCCAGGCGCGGCGGGGCTATGTGGTCGAGGGCCTGGGCGCGGCCCAGTTCGCCATGGACGGTGCCGTGGACCGGCTCCGCGCGGTGTCCAACGCGCGCGACCGGAGCGAGGGCCTGCCCTCCGCGCCCCACCGGAACGGCTTCCCGGGCGGTTCCGACGGCTTCGCCCAGCCGGCCTTCCCGAACGGCTTCGACGCGCCCGACGGCACCGCACCCGACGGCACACCGCACGATCGCGCCCTTCCCGGCGCCTTCGACCAGGGCGACGGCGGCTTCGCCCACCCCGGACTCGACGGCGACTTCACCTGGCCGCCGACGGACCCGCCGCCCGCCCCCGGCGAATACGTCTCACCTCGCGACCTCGCCGACCCCTTCGCCACCCCCGGCTACGGCGGCCCCAGAGGCGGCGGATCCGGCGGCTACGGCCCACCGGCGAACCGCGGGTACGGAGGGTACGCGGGCGGTCGTACGGGCGCGGCCTCGCCCGACCCCCGTGCCGTGGTCCTCGCCGCGGCCGATCCCGCCAACGCGTACGGCGCGGCCCTGTCCTGGCCCGAGCCGCCGACCGGTGCCGGGCACAAGCCGGGACGCAAGGCGGGCTCGCTGGTCGTCCTGGTGGAGGGCGAACTGACGCTGTACATGGAGCGCGGCGGCAAGACCCTGCTGGCCTGGCCCGCCGGCCCGGACACTCCGGCCCCGGACGACCCCCGGCTGCGTACGGCCGCGGAAGCCCTGGCCGCGGCGGCCCGAGCCGGCTCCCTCGGCACGGTCACCGTCGAGCGGATCAACGGCGCCCAGGCCCTGACCTCGCCCATAGGCAGCCTCTTCGAGGCAGCGGGCTTCGTGGCCACGCCGCGCGGCCTGCGCCTGAGAGCATGACGCTCCACCGGCTGCCACCAAGTCCGGAAGTGCCGCGCCATCCCGTCTTTCCGCTGCGGCAGCCTCGTGGACATGCGGCTTCTCCCACTGCGGCAGCCTCGCGCCGCCACCCGCCACCCGCCACCCGCCGCCCGCCACCCGCCACCCGCCTCGCCCGCCCGTGGCATCGTGCGGCTTTTCCGCTGCGGCAGCGTCGTGGCTGGTCGCGCCCGCGTGGCGGAGCCGGATACCGATACAACCCCGCGCCCCCCTTGGAGCGCGCCGCCACCGCCGCCCGCCGCTCGCCCCGCCCGTGGCACCCTTGACGCATGCCCGAAGGTGACACGGTCTGGCAGGCCGCGCGGCGGCTGCACGAGGCCCTCGCGGGCAAGGCGCTGACCCGCAGCGACTTCCGGGTGCCGAAGTACGCGACGGTCGACCTCACGGGCCGGTCGGTGCTCGGCACGGTCCCGCGCGGCAAACACCTGCTCACCCGGTTCGAGGGCGGCCTGACCCTGCACACGCACCTGCGGATGGAGGGCACCTGGAAGGTGTACGGCACCGGCGAGCGCTGGCGAGGAGGCCCGGCACACCAGATCAGGGCGATCCTCGGCACCGCCGACCGCACGGCCGTGGGCTACCGGCTCCAGGTCCTGGAACTGCTGCGCACGAGCGAGGAAGAACGGATCGTCGGCCATCTGGGCCCCGACCTGCTCGGCCCGGACTGGGACCCCGAGCGCGCCCTCGCCAACCTCCTCGCCGACCCCGCCCGCCCGCTCGGCGAGGCCCTGCTCGACCAGCGCAACCTCGCCGGCATCGGCAACGTCTACAAGAGCGAGCTGTGCTTCCTGCTGGGCGTCACCCCATGGCTGCCGGTCGGCACGCTGCCCGCGGACCGTGCCGAGAAGCTGCCCGCGCTCGCCAAGAGACTCCTGGAGGCGAACCGCGACCGCCCGGTCCGCCAGACCACGGGCCTGCACCGGCACGACCTGTTCGTCTACGGCCGCGCATCCCGCCCCTGCCTGCGCTGCCACACCCCGGTCCGCGTGGCCGACCAGGGCGACGGCTCCCGGGAGCGCCCCACCTACTGGTGCCCCACCTGCCAGTCGGGCCCCGCCCCGGCCCCCGGCGCACCCCAGCACCGGCAGAACCGCCCACCTCGCCGCACCGCCTGACGCCCTGGCACCCCACCAGGTCTCCGCCACACGCCGGGCCCGGCGCCACCCGAACAACCAGCGCCGACCCCGCCGATCCCCGAGCCGGTCTGTACGCTACCTCCTCCCGTGCTCAACCCCTCCCGTACTCAACCCCTCCTGTACTCGGCCCACCCCCCACCGAGCCCACACTCCACTACCGACGACACCAGAGCGACCGAAAACCCCGTCCGGCCCGCGCCCCGGCCGTCGCGGCCCCGCACCCCGATCACACCCACAGCCCTGGCCCGATGCGCAGCACACCCAGCCAATCCCCGCCCACCAATTGACGACCCGTCAGAAACGCTCGTACCGTCGCCGCATGCCCCTCACCGCGTACGACCTCACCGGGCGCACCGCATTCGTCACCGGAGCCGCCGGCGGTATCGGCCGGGCCTCCGCCGTACTGCTCGCCGAGGCGGGGGCGACGGTGCACTGCGCCGACCGGGACGCGGACGGCCTGCACGGCACGGCGGAGCTGATCGAGAAGCGCGGCGGCACGGCCCGTACCCACGTCCTGGACGTCACCGACCGGGCCCGGCTCGCCGAGGCCGTCCGGTCCTGCGAGCGGCTGGACGTGATGGCGGCGATCGCCGGGATCATGCACAGCAGCCCCGTGCTGGAGACCCGCGACGAGGATCTCGACCGGGTACTGAACGTCAACTTCAAGGGTGTGCTGTACGCCTGCCAGGAGGCGGCCCGCTCGATGCTGGCCCGTGCCATCCGGGGCAGCATCGTCACCATGGCCTCGGGCGCGGTCGACACCGGCGGACCCGGGCTGCTCTGCTACGGCGCGGCGAAGGCGGCCGTGGTCCAGCTGACCAAGACGCTGGCCGCCGAGGTCGGGCGGCACGGCATCCGGGTCAACGCGATCGCCCCGGGCTGGATCCGCACCCCGATGACCGACCGCCACGACCGCGAGGCGCAGGCGCACACCGAGGGCGTGATGGCCCGAATGGCGCCGCTGGGCCGGGTCGGCGAGCCGGACGACGTCGCTCACGCGGTGCTGTACCTGGCGTCGGACGCCTCGGCGTTCACCACGGGTCAGATACTTCGCCCGAACGGGGGTGTGGCGATGCCCTGGTAGCGTCCCCCGCCCGCCAGGCGGCCGCCCAGCGCCCCCGCTGCCCGCCGCCCACGGCCTGCGTCTCGGGGACGCAGTGCACGGGCAGCAGGCTCAGCCCCCACCCGCCGGCCGCGACGGCGGCTTCCAGCACGCCCGCCCCGTGCCCCAGGGCGATCCGGAGCACGGCCCACCACCACACGGCTGCGCACCCCAGCGCGACCGCCCAGCGCGCTATCCGCCCCACCATGGCCGCCACCACCTCCTGCGGAACGCTGGACCGCCGCCCGCCCGACGCGGGAGACGCACTCCGGGCCCACCGGTGCACACGAGCCGGCTCGTCCGGTTTTTCACCGAGTACTTTGAACCGGCCCTGGCCGGGACACCTACGCGTTCTCGGCCTGGAACATCCAGTGATGCTTCTCCAGATCCGCCGTGATCCCGATGAAGATGTCCTGGGAGACCGGATCCGGCTCCCCCGTCGCCGCGACCCGCTCCCGCATCCGGGTGATCACGGCGCCGAGCGCCTCCACCATCGCCCGGACCGCGTCCCCGTCCTTGATCCAGCCCGCCGGAGTGGTGCCGATGCCGCTGCCGGAGGCCACCGTGGCGGCGCGCCCGTCCGGCGGTACGCCGAGCGCCGAGGATCGCTCGGCGACGGTGTCGGAGTGGGTGCGTGCGGAGGCGACGACCTCGTCGAGCTGGAGGTGGATGGAGCGGAAGCGGGGCCCGACGATGTTCCAGTGGATCTGCTTGGCGACCAGGGAGAGGTCCACCAGGTCGACAAGGGCACCCTGCAGCGCCTCGGTCACGGTCTTCAGGTCAGCGTCGGCCAACGGGCTCTTCACGACGTACATCGGGTTCCTCCGGTGCTTCGGCGCCGTCACGTCCCTCCACCATGGCCGCCTCCCTCACCACCGGCAAACGGACGCAAAAGCGACACACATCACACATGTGGCCGGTGAAACCGAAACCCCGGCCGACGCTCCAGGTCCCCCTGGAACGGCCGGCTGGGGTCTTACAGCTATCGGTGCTGAGCCGCGTACGCGTGCGTCACGCGGCGACCACGTCCACTGCCTCGGCGGGCGCCTTGATGGTCACCCGTTCCGGTGGCACACCGGTCACCGAGACGGAACCCAGCATCGGACGGACCGGCGTGGGCACGGGCTCGGTGGCCGCGGCGGACTGGGCCAGTTCGGCGAGCGCCAGCTCGTCGCTCACTTCCCGCATGAGTTCCGACATCCGTACGTCCAGCGCGTCGCAGATGGCGGCGAGCAGCTCGGAGGAAGCCTCCTTCTGCCCCCGCTCCACCTCGGAGAGATAGCCGAGTGAGACTCGGGCGGACGAGGAGACTTCGCGCAGAGTACGGCCCTGGCGTTGGCGCTGCCGACGCAGCACGTCACCCAGCAGGCGACGGAGCAGAATCATCGGTGGCTCCCTCCTCGGACCGCGTAGCCGCATCCTTCTCGCCCCACCGTACCGCCTCGCGCTGCGGCCGTGCGGGGAGCGATGTCGTGTTCACTCAGGGCTGCAAACATCAAAACCCCCCGTTCCGTTCCGTATCCTGTGCCCGCTCATTACCGGTCTGTTCGCCCGCAAGCTGCTCCAGGAGCACTGCGAGTACGCTCCGTACACTCTCCATACGAATTTCCGCACGGCTGCCGTTCAACCGCAGGGCCTCCACTTTTCCGCCACCGGCGGAACCCGGGCGGTCAGTGAGGGGCCCGTCCACGGCCACGAAAACCGTCCCGACGGGCTGTCCGTCCTGGGGTTCAGGGCCGGCGACTCCGGTCGTCGCGATGCCCCAGTCGGCGCCCAGCGCCTTCCGCACGCCGGCCGCCATCTCGCCCGCGACCTGCGGGTCCACCGCTCCGCGCTGCGCCAGCAGGGTGGCGTCGACGCCCAGCAGTTCGTGCTTCAGCTCGGTGGCGTAGGCGGTGACCGAACCCCGGAACACCTTGGACGCTCCGGGGACCGAGGTGATCTCCGCCGCCACCAGGCCACCGGTGAGCGACTCGGCGACAGCGAGGGTCTCGCCCCTCACGGTCAGTAGTCGCACCAGTTCGGTGGCCGGTGAGCTCACGCTTCCTTCTCCTCCAACGCCGCCGCGCGCTCGGCGATTCCCCGCCTGCGCAGCACAATGGCTTGTCTCACGTAGTCGAGTCCGGTGACGACGGTGAGGACGACGGCCGCGGCCATCACCCAGAACCTCAGTGTGGCCAGCCATCCCGTCAGCGCCAGGACGTACATCCCGACCGCCACGCCCTGGGTGAGGGTCTTGAGCTTGCCCCCACGACTGGCCGGGATCACGCCATAGCGAATGACCAGAAAACGCAGCAGCGTGATGCCGAGTTCCCGGCCGAGGATGACCCCCGTCACCCACCAGGGCAGATCGCCCAGGCCCGACAGACAGATCAGCGCCGCCCCCATGATCGCCTTGTCGGCGATGGGGTCGGCGATCTTCCCGAAGTCGGTGACCAGGTTGTAGGTGCGCGCCAGATGCCCGTCGAACAGGTCGGTGATCATGGCGATGGCGAAGGCGGCCCAGGCCAGTGAGCGCCAGGCCGGGTCGTAGCCGCCGTTCGCCAGCATCAGGGCCACGAAGCCGGGCACCAGGACCAGCCGGAGCATGGTCAGCAGATTGGCCACGTTCCAGACGCTGGCCTGGTTGACGGCCGCGGCCGCGATCTTTCCGCCGCGCGCGGGCCTGCCGCCACTGTCGGGACCTGGAGCAGAACCGGAGACCTCGGACCGAGCGCCGTCGGCAGGGGCGGCCGGACCCCGCGCGCCGTGCGCGCCGGAGGAGCCACCCGCGGCGGATGCCGGGACTCCGGTCATCTGCCCGCCTCCTCACTACACGCGGGCGAGCCGGTCAGCGGCTCGGCCACCAGGTCGACACCTTCCGTACCGACCACCTTCGCCTCGACCATACGTCCGACGCTCAGCCCGGCGCCGCTCGTGAGCAGGACCTGGCCGTCGGTCTCGGGCGCCTGGTGCGCGGCACGGCCGTACACGCCCTCTTCCTCGTCCACGGACTCGACCAGGACGCGCACGGTGTCGCCGACGCGCTCCTCGGCGCGCTGGGAGACCAGTTCCTCGGCGAGCCGGGACACCCGGGCCAGGCGCTCGGCGACGACGTCCTCGTCGAGCTTGTCGTCGTAGGTCGCCGCCTCCGTGCCCTCCTCGTCGGAGTAGCCGAAGACACCGATGGCGTCCAGGCGGGCGCCGTTCAGGAAGCGCTCCAGCTCGGCGAGGTCGGCCTCGCTCTCGCCGGGGAAGCCGACGATGAAGTTGGAGCGCACACCGGCCTCGGGCGCCTTGGAGCGGATGGTGTCGAGCAGCTCCAGGAAGCGGTCGGTGTCGCCGAAGCGGCGCATGGCACGCAGCACGCTGGGCGCGGAGTGCTGGAAGGACAGGTCGAAGTACGGGGCGACCTTCGGGGTGGAGGTCAGCACGTCGATCAGGCCGGGGCGCATCTCGGCCGGCTGGAGGTAGCTGACCCGCACCCGCTCGATGCCGTCGACCTCGGCCAGCTCCGGCAGCAGGGACTCCAGCAGGCGGATGTCGCCCAGGTCCTTGCCGTAGGAGGTGTTGTTCTCGGAGACCAGCATGATCTCCTTCACGCCCTGCTCGGCCAGCCAGCGCGTCTCGTTCAGCACGTCGCTGGGGCGGCGGGAGATGAAGGAGCCCCGGAAGGACGGGATGGCGCAGAAGGAGCAGCGCCGGTCGCAGCCGGAGGCGAGCTTCACCGAGGCGACCGGGGAGCCGTCGAGGCGGCGGCGCAGGGGCGCACGGGGGCCCGAGGCGGGCGCCACACCCTCCGGGAGGTCGGCCGGGGCGTGCCCGGGCAGGGCGACGGACGCGGCCGATTCCTGCCGCTCGGCCGGGGTGATCGGGAGCAGCTTGCGGCGGTCGCGCGGGGTGTGGGAGGCGTGGATGCCGCCGGACAGGATGGTCTGCAGGCGGTCGGAGATGTCCGCGTAGTCGTCGAAGCCGAGCACGCCGTCGGCCTCGGGCAGCGCCTCGGCCAGCTCCTTGCCGTACCGCTCGGCCATGCAGCCCACCGCCACCACGGCCTGGGTTCTGCCATGGTCCTTGAGGTCGTTGGCCTCCAGGAGGGCGTCGACGGAGTCCTTCTTGGCGGCCTCGACGAAGCCACACGTGTTGACCACGGCGACGTCGGCGTCCGCGGCGTCCTCGACGAGCTGCCAGCCGTCCGCCTCCAAACGGCCTGCGAGCTCCTCCGAGTCCACCTCGTTACGGGCGCAGCCGAGTGTGACGAGTGCGACGGTACGGCGTTCAGGCATGGGCTCAAGAGTACTTCGTCTCACTGACAGCCCACGTCGACGGGGTTGGCAGATCCTGGCCGACCCCGTCACATCCGTTCCGCCCGGGGGACGGGCTAGCCGGCGACGGGGTCGCCCTTCGTGTAGGTGAGGCGCTCCACCTGGCCCGGCTGGAAGTTGTCGTCGATCTTCTTGCCGTTGACGTACAGCTCGATGGCGCCGGCGTCGCCGAGGATCAGGTTGATCTTGGTGCTGTCCTGGAAGGTCTTGGACTGGCCCTTGTTCAGCAGCCCGTCGAAGAGCATCCGGCCGTTGTGGTCCTTGGCCGAGATCCAGCTGCGTCCGTTGGGGGCGCTGATCTGGACGGTCACCTTGTCCTGGGGCGCGGCGGCGATGGCGCTGTCGGAGGGCGCGGGGCTCGGCGCGGCGGGCTTGCCCTTCGTCGGCGTGGGCGAGGCGGACCTGCTCGCGGTAGGCGTACCGCCACCCTGGGCGACCTGCGACTTCGCGTCGTTCCCGGAGCCGCCGCCCTTGACCGCGGTGAAGCCGACGAAGCCGATCACCACGACGATCGCGGCGACCATGGCGGCGGTCCAGTTCGGCCCGCGCCGCTCGGGCCGGATCCGCTCGGCCTCGAACAGGGGGGCTGCCGGGGTGGGTGCGGGACGGCCGCCGTGCTCGGCGTCGTACTGGGCGATCAGGGGCGCGGGATCGAGGTGGACGGCCTTGGCCAGCGTGCGGATGTGCCCGCGGGCGTACACATCGCCGCCACAGGGCGCGAAGTCGTCCGCCTCGATGGCGTGGACGATGGCGATACGGACACGAGTGGCAGTGCTGACGTCGTCCACGGTGAGCCCGGCCGCGATCCGCGCCTGCTGCAGGGCGCGGCCCACGGAGACACGGGCTTCCTGGGACTCGTCTCGGAACGGACGCTCGTCTTCAGGGGAGTTGCCGATGGACACGGGGGCGCCTTTCGAGCGTGTAGCCACCTGTGCTGGAAGCTCAGTCTAGGGGGGGTACGAAAGGGTGGGGCAACCGGGCGGTCGGACTTTGGCACCATAGGAATGGCCGGACATTCCTATGATTCGACAGGCAGGTACCCCATGGTGGGACGCCTATCTGTCCTTTCGCTCAACTGGACGTACGACGAAGGGAAACGGTTGCTCGCCGTTCTCTAACGGGTGGATCACGACGACGCCGCCCGGCGTAACCGGGCATCCGCCGAACGGCCCTTCTCCCTACCGTCCTACAGCCCTACTCCTCAGACTCCCCGCGAATCACGGCGAGCACGCCGTCCAGCTCATCAGGCTTCACAAGAACGTCACGTGCCTTGGAGCCCTCGCTCGGGCCCACCACGCCCCGGGACTCCATGAGGTCCATGAGCCGCCCGGCCTTGGCGAAGCCCACGCGCAGCTTCCGCTGGAGCATGGAGGTCGACCCGAACTGGGTGGAGACGACCAGCTCGGCCGCCTGGCACAGCAGGTCCAGGTCGTCGCCGATGTCCTCGTCGATCTCCTTCTTCTGCTTGGTGCCGACCGTGACGTCGTCCCGGAAGACCGGCGCCATCTGGTCCTTGCAGTGCTGGACGACGGCCGCGACCTCGGCCTCGGTCACGAAGGCGCCCTGCATGCGGGTCGGCTTGTTCGCTCCCATCGGCAGGAACAGGCCGTCGCCCTTGCCGATCAGCTTCTCGGCGCCGGGCTGGTCGAGGATGACCCGGGAGTCGGCGAGCGAGGAGGTGGCGAAGGCCAGCCGGGAGGGCACGTTGGCCTTGATGAGACCGGTGACCACGTCGACCGACGGGCGCTGGGTGGCGAGGACCAGGTGGATGCCGGCCGCGCGCGCGAGCTGGGTGATGCGCACGATCGCGTCCTCGACGTCACGCGGGGCGACCATCATCAGGTCGGCCAGCTCGTCCACGATCACCAGCAGGTACGGGTAGGGCTGCAGCTCCCGCTCGCTGCCCTCCGGCGGCTTGACCCTGCCCTCGCGGACGGCCTGGTTGAAGTCGTCGATGTGCCGGTAGCCGTAGGCCGCGAGGTCGTCGTAGCGCAGGTCCATCTCGCGCACGACCCACTGCAGCGCCTCGGCGGCCCGCTTGGGGTTGGTGATGATCGGCGTGATCAGGTGCGGGATGCCCTCATAAGCGGTCAGCTCGACGCGTTTGGGGTCGACCAGGATCATCCGGACGTCCTCCGGGGTCGCCCGCATCATGACCGAGGTGATCAGGCAGTTGATGCAGGACGACTTGCCGGAGCCGGTCGCACCGGCGACCAGCATGTGCGGCATCTTGGCCAGCGAGTGCATCACGTACCCGCCCTCGACGTCCTTGCCGAAGGCGACCAGCATCGGGTCGTCGTCCTCGGCGGACTCCGCGAGCCGCAGCACGTCGCCGAGGTTGACCATCTCGCGGTCGGTGTTCGGGATCTCGATGCCGACCGCGGACTTGCCGGGGATCGGGCTGATGATCCGCACGTCCGGGCTGGCGACGGCGTAGGCGATGTTCTTGGTCAGCGCGGTGATCCGCTCGACCTTGACGGCGGGGCCGAGCTCGACCTCGTAGCGGGTGACCGTCGGGCCGCGGGTGAAGCCGGTGACGGCGGCGTCGACCTTGAACTCGGTGAAGACCTGGGTCAGCGAGGCGACGACCGCGTCGTTGGCGGCGCTGCGTGCCTTGCCGGGGCCGCCGCGCGTGAGCAGGTCCAGTGCGGGCAGCGCGTAGGTGACGTCCCCGGAGAGCTGGAGCTGCTCCGCGCGCGGCGGCAGGTCGCGCGGCTCCTCGGGGGCCTTCTTGGTGAGGTCGGGGACGGTCCCGAGCTTGAGCTTCTCCTGCTTGGGGCGGGCGGCGGGGACCGGCGTCGGGGCGGGCTCGGCGGCCGGTGCCGGAGTGGGCACCGGTGTGGTCTCCTCGCGGTCGCCGACGCTGACGCCCTGGGTGAGGTCGGCGACCAGCGGGGAGGGCGGCATGCCGTGCAGCACCGCGCCGTCGAGCGCCGCGGCGGCGGCCGCCGCGACGTCCACCGCGTCCATCCGGCGCTGCGGATCCGGCTGGGGCACCGCAGAGCGCCTGGGGCGGCCACGGCGCTGCGAGAGGGCCTCCTCCTCGGCGCCGTCGGGGTCGTACGCCCGGGGGGCGGACGCGCGCTTTCGGGGGCGCGCGGGCAGCGCCTCGCGCCATTGGTCGTCGTAGCGCTCGTCGTCCTCGGTGAACTCCTCCGCCTCGTGGTCGTGCAGCACGCCCAGGCGCACACCGAGCGCCCGCAGCCGCTGCGGGATGGCGTTGACCGGGGTCGCGGTCACCACGAGCAGCCCGAAGAGCGTCAGCAGCACCAGCAGGGGTACGGCGAGCACGTCGGTCATGCTGTAGGTCAGCGGGGTGGCCGCCGCCCAGCCGATGAGGCCGCCGGCGTCCCTTATGGCCTGCATGCCGTCGCTGCGCGCGGGCGAGCCACAGGCGATGTGGACCTGGCCGAGCACGCCGATGACGAGCGCGGACAGGCCGATCACGATCCGTCCGTTGGCCTCCGGCTGCTCCGGGTGCCGGATGAACCGTACGGCGATCACCGCGAGCAGGATCGGCACCAGGAGGTCGAGCCGGCCGAACGCGCCGGTGACGAGGATCGCCACGAGGTCGCCGACGGGGCCCTTCAGGTCGGCCCAGGTGCCGGCGGCGACGATCAGCGCGATGCCGAACAGCAGCAGCGCGATGCCGTCCTTGCGGTGGGCCGGATCGAGGTTCTTCGCGCCCTGCCCTATGCCCCGGAAGACGGCGCCGACGGCGTGCGCGAGGCCCAGCCAGAGGGCGCGCACGAGCCGGTACACGCCCCCGGTGGGGCTGGGCGCCGGCTTCGGCGGCGCGGCCTTTCGGGCCGGGGCCTTCTTGGCGGGCGCCTTCTTGGCCGGGGCCTTCTTCGCTGCGGCCTTCCTCGCCGGAGCCTTCGAGGGAGCGGCCGCCTTCTTCGCGGGCTGCTTCTTGGCTGCGGAGGGACGTGAGGCCATGGGTGTGAGGTTACCGGGGGAGACGACAGCGGACACGTGTGCCCACAGCTTCACCCGTTCGTGTCGCCCTTGGCGAGGACCGGAACTGACGCACGCTCATGGGCAACCGCCACCTGGGCGTACCTCAGTTCTGCGCGGGCACCGAGGAGCCGCCGGGGCCGGCGCCCGGCTCCAGGGCGTCGAGCGCGCGCCGCAACCCGGTGAGTTTGCGCTCCAGATGGGCCGCCGTGGCCACCGCGGCCGCGTCCGCCGAGTCGTCGTCCAGCTGCTTGGACAGGGCCTCGGCCTGCTCCTCCACGGCCGCGAGCCGCGCGGACAGCTCGGCGAGCAGCCCGGCGGACTCCTTGCCGCCGACCGCGCCCTTGCCGCCGCCCTCCAACTGCAGCCGCAGCAGCGCCGCCTGCTCGCGCAGCTGGCAGTTCTTCATGTACAGCTCGACGAACACCGAGACCTTGGCGCGCAGCACCCACGGGTCGAAGGGCTTGGAGATGTAGTCGACCGCGCCCGCCGCATAGCCCCGGAAGGTGTGGTGCGGCCCGTGGTTGATCGCCGTGAGGAAGATGATCGGGATGTCCCGGGTCCGCTCGCGCCGCTTGATGTGCGCGGCGGTCTCGAACCCGTCCATGCCCGGCATCTGGACGTCCAGCAGAATGACCGCGAAATCGTCCGTGAGCAGTGCCTTGAGCGCTTCCTCCCCGGACGATGCCCGCACCAGCGTCTGATCGAGCGCCGAGAGGATCGCCTCCAGCGCCAGCAGATTCTCCGGCCGGTCATCGACCAGGAGGATCTTGGCCTTCTGCACCATGGCCCGCCCTCCTCGCCCCGGCGGTACACCGGGCGCCGCCCCAGGGGACGACTCCCTTTCGCCGCCCGTCCTTGTGCCGGTCATCGTAGCCGCACCCCGCCTGTCGCCACACCCTGTCACCGCGATGTCACTGTGCACGTACCGGAAACGCGGCGGGAGCCCGGATGGTTCCCGGAATCCCGCATTCCCCTACGTACGCAGGCCCACCTTAAGCCGTGTGCTCGCCGACACCTCAAGTGGGCAACTCCCGACCCACGCCAAGGGTTCCCGGGGTGTTCACAACCCGTGGCCGGATCTCGTCACTTCCCACCCATCCACTGCTGCATCACGGCCAGCAGATGATCCGGGTCGACCGGCTTGGTCACGTAGTCCGAGGCGCCGGACTCGATCGCCTTCTCCCGGTCGCCCTTCATCGCCTTCGCGGTCAGCGCGATGATCGGGAGCCCGGCGAACTGCGGCATCCTGCGGATCGCCGTGGTCGTCGCATAGCCGTCCATCTCGGGCATCATGATGTCCATGAGCACGACGGCCACGTCGTCGTGCTGCTCCAGCACCTCGATGCCCTCGCGCCCGTTCTCGGCGTACAGCACCGACAGGCCGTGCTGCTCCAGGACGCTGGTGAGGGCGAACACGTTGCGGATGTCGTCGTCGACGATCAGCACCTTCTCGCCGCCGAACCGCACCCCGCGCGCGGAGTGCGGCGCGCCCTCCTGCTCGGGCACCGCCGCCCAGTGCTCGGACCGCTGCTCGCCCTGCGGCAGGCCCCGGCGCCGGCGCCGGAAGAGCGCCGCCGGCCCGTTCTGCGTCTCCCGGTACGACTTCACCTCGGCCGGGGTCTCGATCTCCACCGCGGACAGCTCCGAGGACCGCTCCGCCTCGGCGGCGGCGACCAGGTCCCCGGCCTCCAGCGGGGGCACGGACTGCTGGTAGCCCTGCGGGGGCAGCTCGCTCGGGTGCAGCGGCAGGTACAGCGTGAACGTGGAGCCGCGGCCCGGCTCGCTCTGCGCATGGATCTCGCCACCGAGCAGCTGCGCGATCTCCCGGGAGATCGACAGGCCGAGGCCGGTGCCGCCGTACTTGCGGCTGGTCGTGCCGTCCGCCTGCTTGAACGCCTCGAAGATCACCCGCATCTTGCTGGCCGCGATCCCGATGCCGGTGTCGGTCACCGAGAACGCGATCAGCGGCGCGTCCGGATCGGTCAGCGAGCCGGCCTCCAGCAGCTGCTCCCGGATGCCCATGGGTACGTCCGCGCCGGCCGGCCTGATCACCAGTTCCACCGACCCGGAGTCGGTGAACTTCACCGCGTTCGACAGCAGGTTGCGCAGCACCTGCAGCAGCCGCTGCTCGTCGGTGTGCAGGGTCGCGGGCAGCTCCGGGGAGACCCGTACGGACAGGTCCAGGCCCTTCTCCGCGGTCAGCGGACGGAAGGTGGCCTCCACGTAGTCCACGAGCTGCACGAGCGCGATACGCGTCGGGGAGACGTCCATCTTGCCCGCCTCGACCTTCGACAGGTCGAGGATGTCGTTGATCAGCTGGAGCAGGTCGGAGCCGGCGCCGTGGATGGTCTCGGCGAACTCCACCTGCTTGGGCGAGAGGTTGCCCTCGGCGTTGTCCGCGAGCAACTTGGCCAGAATCAGCAGCGAGTTGAGCGGCGTACGCAGCTCGTGCGACATGTTGGCGAGGAACTCGCTCTTGTAGCGCATCGACACCGCGAGCTGCTCGGCACGCTCCTCCAGGACCTGCCGGGCCTCCTCGATCTCGGTGTTCTTCACCTCGATGTCGCGGTTCTGCCGGGCCAGCAGCTCGGCCTTCTCCTCCAGTTCGGCGTTGGAGGCCTGCAGCGCCTTCTGCCGGTTCTCCAACTCGGCCGAGCGCTCCCTCAGTTGCTCGGTCAGCTCCTGCGACTGCTTCAGCAGCTGCTCGGTCTTGGTGTTGACCGAGATGGTGTTGACGCTCGTCGCGATCATCTCGGCGATCTGGTTGAGGAAGTCCTTCTGGATCTGCGTGAACGGCGTGAAGGAGGCCAGCTCGATCACACCGAGCACCGTGCCCTCGAACAGCACCGGCAGGACGATCACCTGCGCCGGCGGGGCCTCACCGAGCCCGGAGGAGATCTTCAGATAGCCGCTGGGCGCGTTCTCCACCAGGATCGTGCGCTTCTCCTCGGCGGCCGTGCCGACCAGCGCCTCACCGGGCCGGAACGACGTCGGCATGGAGCCCATCGAGTAGCCGTACGAGCCCAGCATGCGCAGCTCGTAGTTGTCCTCGCCGTCGCCGCCGTCCTTGCCCTCCTCCATGAGCGGCATCGCCACGAAGAACGCGCCGTGCTGCGCGGACACCACCGGCGTCAGCTCGCTCATGATCAGCGAGGCCACGTCCTCCAGGTCGCGGCGGCCCTGCATGAGGCCGGAGATGCGGGCCAGGTTGCCCTTGAGCCAGTCCTGTTCCTTGTTGGCGATCGTGGTGTCGCGCAGGTTGGCGATCATCTTGTTGATGTAGTCCTGCAGTTCCTGGATCTCGCCGGACGCGTCGACGTCGATCTTCAGGTTCAGGTCGCCGCGGGTCACCGCGGTCGCCACGCGCGCGATGGCACGCACCTGCCGGGTCAGGTTCCCGGCCATCTCGTTCACCGACTCGGTCAGGTCCCGCCAGGTGCCGTCGACGTCACGCACGCGTGCCTGGCCGCCGAGCTGTCCTTCCGTGCCCACCTCGCGGGCCACGCGCGTGACCTCCTCGGCGAAGCTGGACAGCTGGTCGACCATCGTGTTGATCGTCGTCTTCAGCTCGAGGATCTCGCCGCGCGCGTCGATGTCGATCTTCTTGGTCAGGTCACCCTTGGCGATGGCCGTGGTGACCATGGCGATGTTGCGCACCTGACCGGTCAGGTTGGACGCCATCTGGTTCACGGACTCGGTGAGGTCCTTCCAGGTGCCGGCCACGCCCGGTACGTGCGCCTGGCCGCCCAGGATGCCGTCCGTGCCCACCTCCCGGGCCACCTTGGTGACCTGGTCCGCGAACGAACTCAGGGTCTTCACCATGATGTTGATGGTGTCGGCGAGCTGCGCCACCTCACCGCGCGCCTCGATCGTCACCTGACGGGTCAGGTCACCGTTGGCGACGGCCGAGGCGACCTGGGAGATGTTCCGCACCTGCATGGTCAGGTTGTTGGCCATCAGGTTGACGTTGTTGCTGAGGTCCTTCCAGATGCCGGTGACGCCCGGCACGGTGGCCTGGCCGCCCAGGATGCCCTCGGTGCCCACCTCACGGGCCACCCGGGTCACCTGCTCGGCGAAGCTGGACAGCTGATCAACCATGGTGTTGACCGTCGTGACCAGCTCAAGGATCTCGCCCTTGGCGTCAACAGTGATCTTCTTCGACAGGTCGCCCTTGGCGACCGCGGTCGTGACCTCGGCGATGTTGCGCACCTGGATGGTCAGGTTGTTCGCCATGAAGTTCACGGACTGCGTGAGGTCCTTCCAGGTGCCGGAGACACCCTGCACCTCGGCCTGACCGCCGAGGATGCCCTCCGTGCCCACCTCACGCGCCACCCGCGTGACCTCCTGGGCGAACGACGACAGCTGGTCCACCATCGTGTTCAGGGTGTTCTTCAGCTCCAGGATCTCCCCGCGCGCGTCCACGGTGATCTTCTGGGACAGGTCACCGCGGGCCACGGCCGTCGCGACCTGCGCGATGTTGCGGACCTGGGCCGTCAGGTTGCCCGCCATGCCGTTCACGGAGTCGGTCAGGTCACGCCACACACCGGCCACACCCGGCACCTGCGCCTGACCGCCGAGGCGGCCCTCCGTACCCACGTCCCGCGCCACCCGGGTCACCTGGTCGGCGAAGGCGGACAGCTGATCAACCATCGTGTTGATCGTGTTCTTCAGCTCAAGGATCTCGCCGCGCGCGTCAACATCGATCTTCTGCGACAGGTCACCACGCGCCACGGCCGTCGTCACCTGGGCGATCTGCCGCACCTGGGACGTCAGGTTGCCGGCCATGAAGTTGACGGAGTCCGTCAGCTCCTTCCAGGTGCCCGACACGCCGTCCACCCGGGCCTGACCGCCCAGCCGGCCCTCCGTACCCACGTCCCGGGCCATCCGCGTGACCTGGTCGGCGAAGCTCGACAGCTGGTCCACCATCGTGTTCACGGTGTTCTTCAGCTTGAGCATCTCGCCGGAGACATCGACCGTGACCTTCTGCGACAGATCGCCGTTGGCCACCGCCGTGGTCACCTGGGCGATGTTGCGCACCTGCCCGGTGAGGTTGCGGAACGCGGTGTTGACGGAGTCGGTCAGGTCCTTCCACGCACCGGCCGCGCCGGGCACCTGCGCCTGGCCGCCCAGCTCACCCTCGACACCGATCTCCCGCGCGACCCGCGTCACCTCGGCACCGAACGCCGACAGCTGGTCCACCATCCCGTTGACGGTGTTCTTGAGCTCCAGCATCTCGCCGGCCACGTCGACGGTGACCTTCTGCGACAGGTCACCGTTGGCCACGGCTGTCGTCACAGTGGCGATGTCCCGCACCTGGGTGGTCAGGTTCCGGAAGACCGTGTTGACCGAGTCGGTCAGGTCCTTCCAGGTACCGGCGGCGCCCGGCACGTTCGCCTGGCCGCCGAGCCGGCCCTCCGCGCCGACCTCGTTCGCCACGCGGGTGACCTCGTCCGCGAAGATCCGCAGCGTCTCGGTCATCTGGTTGATCGTCTCGGCGAGCTGCGCCACCTCGCCGCGCGCCGGAACCGTCACCTTCTGCGACAGATCACCATTGGCGACAGCGGTCGTGACCTGCGAGATCCCACGCACCTGCGCGGTCAGGTTGCCCGCCATCGTGTTGACGTTCGCCACGCGGGTGACCTCGTCCGCGAAGATCCGCAGCGTCTCGGTCATCTGGTTGATCGTCTCGGCGAGCTGCGCCACCTCGCCGCGCGCCGGAACCGTCACCTTCTGCGACAGATCACCATTGGCGACAGCGGTCGTGACCTGCGAGATCCCACGCACCTGCGCGGTCAGGTTGCCCGCCATCGTGTTGACGGAGTCGGTGAGCTCCTTCCACACCCCGGCCACGCCCGGCACCTGCGCCTGACCGCCCAGGATGCCCTCGGTGCCCACCTCACGGGCGACCCGGGTCACCTCCACGGAGAAGGACGACAGCTGCTTGGTGATCTGTCGCAGAAGGTGACGGTTCCGGCGCGCGGCGAGCACCATCGTGTTGACGGTGTTCTTCAGCTCCAGCATCTCGCCGGCGACCTGCACCGTGACCTTGCGGGACAGGTCACCCCGGGCCACGGCCGTCGTCACCAGCGCGATGTCGCGCACCTGGGCGGTCAGCTGCCGCGCCATGGTGTTGACGGACTCGGTCAGGTCCTTCCACGAACCGGACATACCGCGCACCCGGGCCTGACCGCCGAGCTTGCCCTCGGTGCCGACCTCGCTGGCCACGCGCGTGACCTCGTCAGTGAACGTCGACAACTGGTCGACCAGGTTGTTGACGGTACGGCCGACCTTGAGGAACTCGCCCCGCAACGGATGCCCCGCGCCGCCGTCCGGCGACTGCGTCCGCAGCTCCATCCGCGGCGACAGATCACCCTCGGCGACCCCCGTCAGCACCCGGCCGACCTCCGACACCGGCCACACCAGATCGTCGACGAGCGCGTTGGAGGCGTCGATCGCCGCCGCCCAGGAACCCTCGCAGGCCCCCGTCTCCAGCCGCTCCGTGAGCTTTCCCTCACGACCCACCATGCGCCGCACCCGGGACAGCTCCCCGGTCAGATGCAGGTTCCGGTCGGCCACCTCGTTGAAGACGGCCGCGATCTCCGACATCACACCGTCCCCGGAGACGGTGAGCCGCTTGCGGAAGTTCCCGTCGCGCATCGAGACGAGAGCCGCCAGCAGCCGGTTCAGGGCAGCCGTGTCCACGGTGGTGGTGTCACCGCGCTTGCCCAGGGACGGTCCGCCTTTCGCGCGCGTCTTCGTGCCACGCGTCGCCGCGCCAGACTCCACTGTGTCCCTCCCGGAGGGGTAGACCGTTACTGCTGTGCTCGGCCGCTTCCGGCCGGGGTGCCGCTGATCGGCATACCGGTTACGTCCGCGTACCCGTTACTGCTGCGTATTTCTGCCAGACGAGATCCGGCCACACCAGAGGCTGCTGCCCGCCGTACACGGAACACACGCAGGCTGACCCGACCTTCATCAGAAGCTTGCCCAGTGTTTCACCCCGGCCGAACCAGGCCATAACAGTTCGGCAGCTTCGCACATCGTCCGCACACCCTGGGGGGTAAACACCGGCGACCGGCATCCGCTCGGACGGCGAAGGTAAGTAACCTTGCATGCGGCTGTCCAGCCGCACCGGTCCGACCGGCCTGGGCGGTGGCACGAGCACGAGCGGGCATCGGAGGGGCGGCCGCAGACCATGACCACCGGAGTGATCCCGGGGGAACAGCCCCCGGAGCCACAGCCGACGGGCGAGCTGATGCCGCAGCAGCGGCGCGAGCCGGCCGGCCACGCAGCCCTGCACGTAGACAACCGGCCGAGGAGTTCTGTGATCACCGCGCGCGCGGCCGCCACCTTCGAGCCCGTCGGGCGATCGGTCGCGACCGCCCGGTCCTTCGTCCGCGACACCCTTCAGGGCTGGGGCTTCGCCGACATCGTCGACGACGCCGTGGTCCTCACCAGCGAGCTGGTGACCAACGCGGTCGTCCACGCGGGCACCCACGCGGACGTCCTGTGCCTGCGCACCGAGGACGGCGTGCGCATCGAGGTCTCCGACCGCTACCCCGAGCGCGAGGTCCCCCTCCAGGGCGCCGCGGCCACCATGGGCAGCCCCGACCGCGAGGGCGGCCGCGGCCTGCAACTGTGCGCCGCCCTGGCGACACGCTGGGGCGTCGACTACACGCCGACCCACAAGAACGTCTGGTTCCAGCTCAACCTCCCCGAACGCCCGGTCGGCACCCGCACGGCCGGCCCGTCCCTCCCGGCCGACCTGCTTCCGCTCGCCGACGGCCGGGTCCGCGTCGCCGTCGTCCAGGTCGACCGGAAGGGCACCATCACCTCCTGGAACGAGGACGCCGAAGACCTGTTCGGCCACCCGGCCGCGGAGGTCGTCGGCAGGCCGCTGACCGAACTGGCGGCCTGGCCGCACACCCCGGGCACCAGCACCGGCGTGGCCGAGGCCCTGCAGCTCTCCCGCTGGGAGGGCAGCTACGGCATCCGCGGCGCCGACGGCCGGGTGGTCCCGGTCTACGCCTCCCACCTCAGAGTCCGCGACACCGGCGGCGAGCCCTCCACCGTCTGCCTGCTGGTCCGCGACGACGAGCGCGCCGTCCTGCAGACCCCGCCGCGCGTCCCGGCCGGCGACCAGGCCCAGTCGTCCGACGGCCAGAGCACCGACCCCTTCGAGGTCTTCATCGGCTCCCCCGCCCCGGACGACCTCGACGGCCTGCTGCAGCGCACGGTGGAGCGCGCCCGCGACATGCTCGACGCCGACTCCGCGTTCCTGCTGCTGGCCACCGACGACGAGACCGAGCTGGAGGTCCGCGCCTCCACCGGCCTGCCCTCCGCCCGCCAGCGCTTCGCGCGCGTGCCCGTCGAGGCCGGCCCCGGCCGCTACGGCTCCGCACGCATGCCGGCCGTCCACGACGACCTCACGTCCGTCCCGGGCGCCGTACCGCTGCTCGCCGGCACCGGGATGCGCTCGGTCGTCACGGTCCCGCTGAAGGTCGAGGGGCGCCTCACCGGCTCGCTCGGCGTCGCGGCCGAGGCCCCCGGCCGGTACTCCAACGAGGAGGCGCTGCGCCTGCAGTTCGCCGCCGACCGCATCGCCCTGGCCGTCGAGTCGGCCCGCCTCGGCGAGCTGGAGCGGCTGCGCCGCGGCTCGCTGAGCTTCCTGGTCGAGGCCTCCGACCTGCTGGCCGGCACCCTGGACCGCGACCAGACGCTGGCCCTGATGGCCCAGATGACGGTCCCGACCCTGGCCACCTGGTGCGCCGTCTATACGATCGCCGACCAGGCCTCCGAGCCGTATCTGTCGTACGTCCTGCACGAGGACGAGGAACTCATCGACGGCATCAAGTCGTTGTTGTCGAAGATCCCCCCGCCCGACCCGGTACCGACGCCCGGCGCCCGCGTCTGGACGGCCCCCGGCGAGGTCGCCCACAAGGCCGCCCTGCGCAGCTCCATGCGCAGCCTCGGCCTGTCCGGCGGCCCCACGCACCGGGTCTCCTCCGGTATCGGCCCGACCCTCGCCACGGCCTCCGCGGTGGGCGGTGAGACGGTCGTGCTCCCGCTCGTCGCCCGCAACCGCGTCATCGGCATGCTGGTCCTCGGCAAGCCCACCGACGAACACTTCCGCCAGGAGATCCTGGAACTGGCCGAGGACCTGTCCCGCCGGGCCGCCCTCGCCCTGGACAACGCCCGTCTCTACTCGGAGCGCACGGCCATCAGCCAGGCCCTCCAGCGCAGCCTGCTCCCGCCCGGTACCCCGCACATCGACGGCGTCGAGGTCGAGGTCATCTACCGCGCGGCCGGCGAGGGCAACGAGGTCGGCGGCGACTTCTACGACCTGTTCCCGATCGGCAACGGCGCCTACGGCTTCGCCATCGGCGACGTCTGCGGTACGGGCCCCAACGCGGCGGCGGTCACCGGCCTCGCCCGGCACGCCCTGCGCCTGCTGGCCCGCGAGGGCCTCTCCGGACCCGCGGTGCTGCAGCGCCTGAACTCCGCCATTCTCGACGAGGGCGACCGCAGCCGCTTCCTGACCCTGCTCTACGGCGAGATGCGCCCGCAGGAGGACGGCAGCGCCGAGCTGAAGGTGGTCTGCGCCGGCCACCCGCTGCCGCTGCGCCTGCGCCAGGACGGCACCGTGACACCGGCCGCCGAACCGCAGCCGCTGCTGGGCGTGATCGAGGACCTGGAACTGCACGAGGAGACGGTCACCCTCGACCCGGGCGACGTCCTGCTCTGCGTCACGGACGGCGTCACCGAACGCCGTGAGGGCACGCGCATGCTGGGCGACGACGGCCTCGCCGACGTGCTCACGACCTGCACGGGTCTCACCGCGGGCGCGGTCGCCGCACGCATCATGCGGGCGGTGGAACGCTTCGCGTCGGACGCCCCGTCGGATGACATGGCGATCCTGGCCATGCGGGTCCCGGGAATCCACAAGGACTGATGAGAACGGACGCATGAAAAAGACCCCACCCGGAAGGGTGGGGTCTTTTTTCTGAGCCCCCAAACGGAATCGAACCGTTGACCTTCTCCTTACCATGGAGACGCTCTGCCGACTGAGCTATAGGGGCCTGTCGTTTTCGAGGTTTCCCTCGCGGCGACGAGGAAACTGTACCCCGAGCAGGCCCGAGTTCCCAAATTCGTTCGGAACCCGCTCAGTAGGCGGGCTGCAGCAGTCCGCCGAGCGCGTTGCACGCGGACACGATCCGCTGCATCTCCCTCTTGGTGAGCGAGGCGTCCACGGGCAGCGCCAGCGTCTCGTCGGCGGCGAGCTCGGTCTCCGGCAGGGACACGCACCTACGGAACTCCGGCAGCCGGTGCACGGGCGTCTTGACCGGCACCCGGCACTCAACTCCCTTGGCCCGCAAAGCCATCGCGAAGGCGTCCCGGTCCGGCCGGCCGTTCCCCGGAACCCGCACCACGTACTGCTGGTAGGTGTGCCCGTCACCGCCGTCCGGCGTCCGTACGCCCTTGAGCTTGCCGTCGAGATAGGCGGCCCGCTCCCTGCGCTGCGCTATCTCGTCGTACGGCGCCTCCGACTCGCCCTGCTCCAGCACCAGCAGCTCGTGCCGCTGCCCGAGCGTATGCAAGCGCCGCAGGTCGGCCTGCCGCCCGAAGCGGTGTACGACAACGACCGCGGCCGTACGCGGAGTTACGGCTGCCTCGACAGCGCCGGCGTCGAGGCAGTACGTGACCGGGTCTATGTCGGCGAACACGGGAAACGCGCCGGCCAGGGTCACGGCCTCGGCGACTTCGACGTTCCCGAAGGCCGGTACGACGACCTCGTCACCCACACCGACACCGGCGGCCCTGAGCATTGCAGCAGTACCCATGTGCTGGATGCTGGGTGCGCGACGTGAACGACACGTTAAGGAAAACGTAAAAAGGTCGGACCCTGAACCGAAGTTCAGGGTCCGACCTTTTGAAAGA
>NZ_CP011497.1:2361202-2417064 GCF_001027185.1 Streptomyces incarnatus
TTTATCAGAAGTTCTGAGTCGGTTTTCCACCCCGCTCCGGGCATCCGTGTCCAGCACGTGAAGTGCTGGGGTTCCCGGTGGGGCGGAGCCGTAAACGTACTGGAGCGGGGCGCCCCGATGCAAATCGAGGCGCCCCGCTCGGGTGATGCTCCGACGAGCCGTCAGACCTCCACGACCACAGGGAGGATCATCGGCCTGCGGCGATAGGTGTCCGAGACCCACTTGCCGAGGGTGCGCCGGACGAGCTGCTGGAGCTGGTGGGGCTCCACGACGCCGTCCTGGGCGGACCGCTCCAGCGCTTCCGTGATCTTCGGGATGACATCGGAGAAGGCCGAGTCCTCGATGCCGGAGCCGCGCGCCTGGACGTGCGGGCCGCCGGTGATCTTGCCGGTGGACGAGTCCACGACCACGAAGACCGAGATGATGCCCTCATCGCCGAGGATCTTGCGGTCCTTCAGGGCCGGCTCACCGACATCGCCGACGGAGAGGCCGTCGACGTAGACGTAACCCGCCTGGACCTTGCCGGAGATCTTGGCCTTGCCCTCGACCAGGTCGACGACCACGCCGTCCTCGGCGATGACGATCCGGTCGTGCGGGACACCGGTGAGCGCTCCGAGTTCGGCGTTGGCGCGCAGGTGGCGCCACTCGCCGTGCACCGGCATGAGGTTCTTGGGACGGCAGATGTTGTAGAAGTACAGCAGCTCGCCCGCGGACGCGTGGCCGGAAACGTGCACCTTGGCGTTGCCCTTGTGGACGACGTTGGCGCCCCAGCGGGTCAGGCCGTTGATCACACGGTAGACCGCGTTCTCGTTGCCGGGGATGAGGGAGGACGCCAGGATCACCGTGTCGCCCTCGACGATCCGGATCTGGTGGTCCCTGTTGGCCATCCTCGACAGCGCCGCCATCGGCTCGCCCTGGGATCCCGTGCAGACCAGGACCACCTCGTGGTCGGGGAGGTCGTCGAGCGTCTTGACGTCCACGACCAGACCCGGCGGCACCTTCAGATAGCCCAGGTCGCGGGCGATCCCCATGTTGCGGACCATGGAGCGGCCGACGAAGGCGACCCGGCGGCCGTACTCGTGGGCCGCGTCCAGGATCTGCTGGATGCGGTGGACGTGGCTGGCGAAGCTCGCGACGATGATCCGCTTGCGGGCGCCGGCGAAGACCTGCCGCAGCACGTTGGAGATGTCGCGCTCGTGCGGGGTGAAGCCCGGGACCTCGGCGTTCGTGGAGTCGGTGAGCAGGAGGTCGATGCCCTCCTCGCTCAGCCGGGCGAAGGCGTGCAGGTCGGTGAGGCGGTTGTCCAGCGGGAGCTGGTCCATCTTGAAGTCGCCGGTGTGCACCACCATGCCGGCGGGGGTGCGGATGGCGACGGCCAGCGCATCCGGGATGGAGTGGTTGACGGCGATGAACTCGCAGTCGAAGGGGCCGATGCGCTCGCGCTGCCCCTCGGCCACTTCGAGGGTGTACGGGCGGATCCGGTGCTCCTGGAGCTTGGCCTCGATCAGGGCGAGGGTCAGCTTGGAGCCGATCAGCGGGATGTCCGGCTTCTCGCGGAGCAGGAAGGGGACACCGCCGATGTGGTCCTCGTGGCCGTGCGTGAGGACGATGCCCTCGATGTCGTCGAGGCGGTCCCGGATGGACGAGAAGTCCGGCAGGATCAGGTCGATTCCGGGCTGCTCCTCCTCGGGGAAGAGCACTCCGCAGTCGACGATCAGCAGGCGGCCGCCGTACTCGAAGACCGTCATGTTGCGGCCGATCTCGCCGAGACCGCCGAGCGGGGTGACCCGCAGGCCCCCCTCGGGGAGGGGCGGGGGCGGGCCGAGTTCGGGATGCGGATGACTCAAAAGACTCTCCTCACCACACGCGCCACGTACCGGTCGGGCACGTGGCGCGTGAGACGTTCGTGCAGAAGCAGTTGTCGTTGTGGGGTGCGGGCACCGGTGGCCCGCTTCTTCTGTTGTTCTTCAGTTGTGAAGCCCGTTGGTTCTTCAGTTGTGAAGTCCCTGTGGTGCCAAGTCTGTTGTCAGAGCTGTACCCCGCCGGCGGCAAGATCGATCTTGAGCTGGGCGATCTCCTCGGGCGAGCACTCGACCATGGGCGAGCGCAGCGGGCCCGCGGGCAGTCCCTGGAGGGCGAGCGCGGCCTTGGTGGTCATGACGCCCTGGGTGCGGAACATGCCGGTGTAGACCGGGAGCAGCTTCTGGTGGATCTCGGTGGCCTTGACGACGTCCCCGGAGACGTACGCGTCGACGAGGGCGCGCAGGTCGGGGGTGACGACATGGCCGACGACCGACACGAAGCCGACCGCGCCCACGGAGAGCAGCGGGAGGTTCAGCATGTCGTCGCCGGAGTACCAGGCGAGGCCGGACTGGGCGATGGCCCAGCTGGCGCGGCCGAGGTCGCCCTTGGCGTCCTTGTTGGCGACGATCCGGGGGTGCTCGGCGAGCCGGACGAGGGTCTCGTTGTTGATCGGGACGCCGCTGCGGCCGGGGATGTCGTACAGCATGACCGGCAGTTCGGCGGCGTCGGCGACGGCCGTGAAGTGCCGGTACAGGCCCTCCTGCGGGGGCTTGTTGTAGTACGGCGTGACGACCAGCAGGCCGTGTGCGCCGTCGCGCTCGGCCTGGCGGGCCAGCTCGACGCTGTGGTGGGTGTCGTTGGTGCCGACGCCGGCGACGACGTGGGCACGGTCGCCGACGGCCTCCAGTACGGCTCGTACGAGCTCCGATTTCTCCGCGTCACTGGTGGTGGGGGACTCGCCGGTGGTGCCGTTGATGATCAGGCCGTCGTTGCCTGCGTCCACCAGGTGGGCGGCGAGCCGCTGCGCGCCGTCGAGGTCGAGTGCGCCGTCCGCCGTGAAGGGCGTGACCATGGCGGTGAGGACCCGCCCGAAGGGGGTCTGCGGAGTCGAGGTCGGAGCCATGGGTAACACGCTACTCGGTGCTCCCTGTGCGGTCTGCCCTCGGGGGGTCGGGAAAGTCAGGACAAATGCGGATCCCGGCACTGCCTGCTCGGGGGTTCAAGCAGTGCCGGGTCCGTTTGATCAGGCTAGATGAACTTCTCCAAATGCCGCAATACGGACACTTCGCGAGGCTGACCCGTACATCCGTTCCTGGTGGGGGAACAGGGCTTCGTAGGCCTTTCTTACGGGTCTTAAAGGTCTTACGGGGCCACGCGGCCGTTCGCGTTGAAGGCGGCGTACGTCAGCGGCATGAGCTTCGCCCACTCCGCCTCCATCTTCTCGCCGACCATTTCGATCTCCCGCTGCGGGAAGGACGGCACCTTGGCCAGCTCGTGCTGGGTGCGCAGGCCGAGGAAGTGCATCAGGGAGCGGGCGTTGCAGGTGGCGTACATCGAGGAGTAGAGGCCGACGGGGAGGGCCGCGCGGGCGACCTCACGGGCGACGCCCTCGGCGAGCATCTTCTGGTAGGCCGCGTACGCCTGCTCGTACGACTCCCGCAGGGTGCTGCTGACCGCCTCGTGCTGGGCCGGGGTGCCCTCGACGAAGACGTACTTGCCGGGGCGGCCCTCCTGCACCAGCCTGCGGTCGGCGCCGGGGACGTAGAAGACCGGCTGGAGCTCCCGGTAGCGGCCGGACTCCTCGTTGTACGACCAGCCGACGCGGTGCCGCATGAACTCGCGGAACACGAAGATCGGGGCGCTGATGAAGAACGTCATCGAGTTGTGCTCGAACGGGCTGCCGTGCCGGTCGCGCATCAGGTAGTTGATCAGTCCCTTGGAGCGCTCGGGGTCCTTCTTCAGCTCGTCCAGGGACTGCTCGCCGGCGGTGGAGACCCGCGCGGCGAAGAGGACGTCGGCGTCCGAAGCACTGGACTTCACCAGCTCGACGGTGACGTCACTGCGGAACGTGAGCGACTCGGGGGTGGTCACGGGGTTAGGGGTCCTTCCCATCACAGCTGTGGTTCGCGCCCACCTTACGGGGCACCCGCCCGGGCCACGGCAGTACCCGGCCTCAGAAATCCCACCACGGTTTTTTTCCGACATGGGCACCTTTTGTGTCACTCGAGCGTCTGTATCGGTGAGGCCCACTCGTTCGAGCCTAAAACGTTGATCATGAAAGGAGACGTACGGCGATGTTCCGTCGGCGTGAACCCGTGCCCTTCGCCTTCCTGGCCGAGGCGGACAGGTTCCGCAGCAATGTCACTCCCCCGCCCCGGCCGCGGGCGTCCTTCGGGGAGATAGCCGGGCGCTGGCTGCTCGGACTCACCCTTGTCGCGGGGCTGGTGGGAGCCCTGATACTCGGCATGCCGGCGATGTCCACACCGTCCAGTACGCCGGCGCAGCAGTCCCAGGCCTCGCAGGGGCACTGAGCCCTTCCGGCCGCCCAGGGTGGTGGGCGGCAACAGCGGCGGATAGCCTCACCGGGCACAGCCCACGCACGCATGGAGTGAGGACCAGCCGTGCCCCTGTCCTTCCTGACGGCCGACCGCACCTTCGAGGCCGCTTCCGAGAGCGCGCTGCCCCACGACGACCGGGAGCGCTGGCGGCGTCCCTACCGTCCCGGTCCCTGGCGTGTGGGTGCGGCGGCGCTGGTGCTGCTGCTCGCCTCCTTCGTGCTGTTCTCCGCGGTGCTCATCGCCCTGACCGGCTCGGCCTCCTCCGCCGTGGCCGTGCTGGTCTCGGGGCTCGTGGTCATCGCCGGGGCGCTGCGGCTGCTGCGCATGGGCGTGTGGGTGAGCGGCCGCGGGCTGCGCCACGTCGGCTTCCTGGTGACGCGTACGGTGCCGTGGGCGCGGGTGGTGTCGGTGCGGACGGTGCAGCAGCCGGTGCGCTGGCTGGGGCTGCCGCGCACCGTGCAGGGGCAGGCGCTGGTGCTCGTACGCGAGGACCGGCCGGCCGCGGACACCCCTGCACTGCTGACCACGCACACGCTGGACTTCCTGGGGCGCCCGGCGGCGTTCGACCGGGCCGCGGACACGGTGGAGGCGTGGGCGGCGGAGAACCGCCACCACTGACCCCCGGGTAGCCCGAGGATGCCGCCTCGCTTGCTGCGGGGCGGCCCCTACGGCGTGCCGGGCCCACGGCGTGCCGGGCCCACGGCATGGCGGGTCCACGGCATGGCAGGTGCGGGCCGGTGCAAGGATCGGCTGTGGGATGTCCTCCGCACCGGAAGGGAGACCGCTGTTGTCCGGACGTACCGTGCTGATCACCGGAGCGTCGAAGGGGATCGGCCTCGCCACCGCACACCGGCTCGCCGCCCGGGGGCACCGGGTGCTGGGAGTCGCCCGCAGCGCCCCGGCCAGTGATTTCCCTGGAGTACTGCACGCCTGCGACCTCGCCGATGCGGAGGCCACCCGGCAGTTGCTGGAGGCCGTGACGCGTGACGAGCGTGTGGACGCGGTCGTCAACAACGTCGGCATCGCCGTGCCGGAACCGCTGGGGGAGATAAGGCTCGACACACTGCAGGCGGTGTACGACCTGAACGTGCGCGCGGCCGTACAGGTCACCCAGGCCTGCGTCGGCGGGATGCGGGAGCGCGGCTGGGGCCGGATCGTCAATGTGACGAGCCGCTCGGTGCATGGCGCGCGCCGGCGCAGCAGCTACGCGGCGGCCAAGAGCGCGCTGGCGGGCCTGACCCGGACCTGGGCGCTGGAGCTGGCCGCGGACGGGGTGACGGTCAACGCGGTGGCTCCCGGCCCGGTGGAGACCGAGCTCTTCCGAGCCTCGCACCCCGTGGGCGGCGCGGAGGAGGCCAGGGTGCTGCGCTCGGTGCCCGCGGGACGCCTCGGCCGCCCGGAGGAGGTCGCCGCGGCCATCGCGTTCCTGCTGAGCGAGGACGCCGGGTTCATCACCGGACAGCAGCTCGGGGTGGACGGCGGGGGCAGCATTCCGGGGCGGTGAGGGCGGGGCCAGGCCCTGTGTCGTACTCCCGTCCGCCCCGCACCCCCAGAGCATGCGCCTGCTGCGTACATCAGTGTCCCCCGGGCAGTGTCTCCCGGGCAGTGGTGTCCCCCGGGCTCGAACAGGGCTCGCGCGGCGCCCCCGTCGCGGCGGGCGCAGGGCCCGCCCCGGGCGGACGGCCGGAGTTCGGCGACAGGGCCTCAGACCTGGACCGGCCTGCCGTCGTGCAGGGCGATGGCCCGTTGCATCGCCTTGCGGGCGCGCGGGGTGTCGCGGGCGTCGTGGTAGGCGACGGCGAGGCGGAACCAGCAGCGCCAGTCGTCGGGGGTCGCCTCGGTCTCGGCCTTGCGCTTGGCGAAGACCTCGTCGGCCGAGTCGCGGTCGATCCGGCCGCTGGGCAGCCGCTTCAGCTCGTCCACGGGCAGGCCGCCCTCGGCGTCGAGTTCGGCGGCGAGGGCGTTGGCCCTGCGGACGAACTGGGTGTTCTTCCACAGGAACCACAGGCCGATGACCGGCAGGATCAGCACCGCGACCCCGAAGGTCACGGTCACGACCGTGCCGGACTCGATGAGCATGACGCCGCGGCTGCCGACCAGGACGAAGTAGAAGACCAGGACGGCGGCCGTGACGAGGTAGGTGATCTTCGCTCGCATCGGAGGGTCTGTCTCAGCTCAGGTCCAGGAAGTGCTCCAGGCCGAACGTGAGGCCGGGAGCGGTCACCACGCGGCGCGCGCCGAGCAGGATGCCCGGCATGAAGCTGCTGTGGTGCAGGGAGTCGTGGCGGATGGTCAGCGTCTCGCCCTCGCCGCCGAGCAGCACCTCCTGGTGGGCCAGCAGGCCGCGCAGGCGGACGGCGTGGACCGGGATCCCGTCGACGCTGGCGCCCCGGGCGCCGTCCAGGGCCGTGACCGTGGCGTCCGGCGCCGGGGCCGTGCCCGCCGCCCGGCGGGCCTCGGCGATGAGCTGGGCGGTGCGCGTGGCCGTACCGCTCGGCGCGTCCACCTTCTTCGGGTGGTGCAGCTCGACGACCTCGACCGACTCGAAGTACGGCGCGGCGATCTGCGCGAACTTCATCGTCAGGACGGCCCCGATGGAGAAGTTCGGCGCGATGAGCACACCGGTCTGCGGGGAGTCGGCCAGCCAGCCCGTCAGCTGCGCGAGGCGCTCCTCGGTCCAGCCCGTCGTACCGACGACCGCGTGGATGCCGTGGCGCACGCAGAAGTCGAGGTTGTCCATGACGGAGTCCGGGGTGGTCAGCTCGACGGCGACCTGGGCCCCGGTCTCGGCCAGGGTCTGGAGCTTGTCGCCCCGGCCGAGGGCGGCGACCAGCTCCATGTCCTCGGCGGCCTCGACCGCCTTGACCGCCTCGGAGCCGATCCGGCCCCTGGCCCCGAGGACCGCCACGCGCAGCTTGCTCATCTCTTGCTTCCTTAGGGAGTGACCGGTGCTTCCTTGGGGAGTGACCGGGAGGTGTTCAGGCGACGGCGTCGTGCAGCCGCGCGGCCTGCTTGTCCTTCAGCGGGCCGATGACCGACAGCGACGGGCGCTGTCCCAGGATGTCGCGGGCGACCGAGCGGACCTCGTCCGGGGTGACCGCCGCTATCCGGTCCAGCATGTCGTCGACGGACATCTGCTCGCCCCAGCACAGCTCGCTCTTGCCGATGCGGTTCATCAGCGCGCCGGTGTCCTCCAGGCCGAGGACGGTGGAGCCCTGGAGCTGGCCGATGGCGCGGGCGATCTCGTCGTCGGTGAGGCCGTTGGCTGCGACGTGGTCGAGTTCGTCGCGGCAGAGCTTCAGCACGTCGTGCACCTGGCTCGGCCGGCAGCCGGCGTACACCCCGAACAGGCCGCAGTCGGCGAAGCCGGAGGTGTACGAGTACACGCTGTAGGCGAGGCCACGCTTCTCCCGGACCTCCTGGAAGAGGCGGGAGGACATGCCGCCGCCGAGCGCGGTGTTGAGCACGCCCATGGCCCAGCGCCGGTCGTCGGTACGGGCGAGGCCGGGCATGCCGAGGACGACGTGCGCCTGCTCCGTCTTGCGGCCGAGCAGTTCGACCTTGCCGGAGGTGCGGATCGTACGGCTGCCGTCGCGCGGGCCGATGGGCTGCGCGTCCGGGCTCCGCAGGGCGCCCGTCTTCTCGAAGGCCGCGCGGACCTGTCGTACGACCTTGTTGTGGTCGATGTTGCCGGCGCAGGCGACCACCAGGTGGGTGGGGTCGTAGTGCTTCCGGTAGAAACGGCGGATGCGGTCGGCGGTGAGGGCGTTGACCGTGTCCACCGTGCCGAGGACGGGGCGGCCGAGGGCGTTGTTGCCGAACATGGTGTGCGCGAACAGGTCGTGCACACAGTCGCCGGGGTCGTCCTCGGTCATGGCGATCTCTTCGAGGATCGCGCCGCGCTCGACGTCGACGTCCTCCTCGAGGATCAGCGAGCCGGTCAGCATGTCGCAGACCACGTCGATGGCGAGCGGCAGGTCGGTGTCGAGCACGCGCGCGTAGTAGCACGTGTACTCCTTGGCCGTGAACGCGTTCATCTCGCCGCCGACGGCGTCGAGGGCGGAGGAGATGTCCAGCGCCGACCTGCGGTTCGTGCCCTTGAAGAGCAGGTGCTCCAGGTAGTGCGTGGCGCCGTTCAGGGCCGCCGTCTCGTCGCGGGAGCCGACGTGCGCCCAGATGCCGAAGGTCGCGGAGCGGACCGAGGGCAGGGTCTCGGTGACGATGCGCAGGCCGCCCGGGAGGGTGGTCTTGCGGACCGTGCCGATGCCGTTCTGGCCCTTGATCAGGGTTTGGGTACGGGCGACGGCCCGCGCCTCCGAAGAGGGGCGGGCCGTCACCTTGGAGCTACGGGACGTCACTGCTCGGCGTCGTCCTTCGCCTCGTCGGAGCCTTCCTCGCCCTCGATCACCGGAACGAGGGAGAGCTTGCCGCGGGAGTCGATCTCGGCGATCTCGACCTGGACCTTCTGGCCCACGCCGAGGACGTCCTCGACGTTCTCCACGCGCTTGCCGCCGGCCAGCTTGCGGATCTGCGAGATGTGCAGCAGACCGTCCTTGCCGGGCAGCAGGGAGACGAACGCACCGAAGGTGGTCGTCTTCACGACCGTACCGAGGTAGCGCTCGCCGACCTCGGGCATCGTCGGGTTGGCGATGCCGTTGATCGTGGCGCGGGCGGCCTCCGCCGAGGGACCGTCGGCGGCACCGATGTAGATCGTGCCGTCGTCCTCGATGGTGATCTCGGCGCCCGTGTCCTCCTGGATCTGGTTGATCATCTTGCCCTTGGGGCCGATGACCTCGCCGATCTTGTCGACCGGGATCTTGACGGTGATGATCCGCGGGGCGTGCGGGGACATCTCGTCGGGCCGGTCGATGGCCTCCATCATCACGTCGAGGATGTGCAGACGCGCGTCGCGGGCCTGCTTGAGGGCCGCGGCCAGGACGGAGGCGGGGATGCCGTCCAGCTTGGTGTCGAGCTGGAGGGCGGTCACGAACTCCTTGGTGCCGGCGACCTTGAAGTCCATGTCGCCGAAGGCGTCCTCCGCACCGAGGATGTCGGTGAGGGTGACGTAGTGCGTCTCGCCCTCGATCTCCTGGGAGATCAGGCCCATGGCGATACCGGCGACCGGGGCCTTCAGCGGCACACCGGCGTTCAGCAGCGACATGGTGGAGGCGCAGACCGAGCCCATGGACGTCGAGCCGTTGGAGCCGAGGGCCTCGGACACCTGGCGGATCGCGTACGGGAACTCCTCGCGCGTGGGCAGCACCGGCACGAGCGCGCGCTCGGCGAGGGCGCCGTGGCCGATCTCGCGGCGCTTCGGGGAGCCGACGCGGCCGGTCTCACCGGTGGAGTACGGCGGGAAGTTGTAGTTGTGCATGTAGCGCTTGCGGGTCACCGGGGAGAGGGTGTCCAGCTGCTGCTCCATGCGGAGCATGTTGAGGGTGGTGACGCCCAGGATCTGGGTCTCGCCACGCTCGAACAGCGCGGAACCGTGCACCCGCGGGATGGCCTCGACCTCGGCGGCCAGCGTACGGATGTCCGTCACGCCACGGCCGTCGATGCGCTTCTTCTCCTTGATGACGCGCTCCCGGACCAGGGTCTTGGTCAGCGAGCGGTACGCGGCGGAGATCTCCTTCTCGCGGCCCTCGAACTCCGGCAGGAGCTTCTCGGCGGCGAGACCCTTGACGCGGTCCAGCTCGGCCTCGCGCTCCTGCTTGCCGGCGATGGTGAGCGCCTGGGCGAGCTCGGGCTTGACCGCGGCGGTCAGGGCCTCCAGGACGTCGTCCTGGTAGTCCAGGAAGATCGGGAACTCGCCGACCGGCTTGGCGGCCTTGGCGGCGAGGTCGGCCTGGGCGCGGCACAGGACCTTGATGAAGGGCTTCGCTGCCTCCAGACCGGCGGCGACGACCTCCTCGGTCGGCGCCTCGGCGCCGCCCTCGACCAGCTTGATGGTCTTCTCGGTGGCCTCGGCCTCGACCATCATGATCGCGACGTCGCCGTCCTCCAGGACGCGGCCGGCGACCACCATGTCGAAGACGGCGTCCTCGAGCTCGGTGTGCGTCGGGAAGGCGACCCACTGGCCGCGGATCAGCGCGACGCGGACGCCGCCGATCGGGCCGGAGAAGGGCAGACCGGCCAGCTGCGTGGACGCGGACGCGGCGTTGATCGCCACGACGTCGTACAGGTGGTCGGGGTTGAGCGCCATGACCGTGCAGACGACCTGGATCTCGTTGCGCAGGCCCTTCTTGAAGGACGGGCGCAGCGGGCGGTCGATGAGGCGGCAGGTGAGGATCGCGTCCTCGGAGGGGCGGCCCTCACGGCGGAAGAAGGAACCGGGGATCTTCCCGGCCGCGTACATGCGCTCCTCGACGTCGACCGTCAGCGGGAAGAAGTCGAGCTGGTCCTTGGGATTCTTGGAGGCGGTGGTGGCCGACAGCACCATGGTGTCGTCGTCCAGGTACGCCACGGCGGAACCGGCGGCCTGCTTGGCCAGACGGCCCGTCTCGAAGCGGATGGTACGGGTACCGAAGGCGCCATTGTCGATGACGGCCTCGGCGTAGTGGGTCTCGTTCTCCACTAGCGTTTTCTCCGTTACATATCGTCTTTCGTCCCTTGGCTGCCCGTGTGGCAGGGGGACGGTGGTGGAGAAGCGCGCCGTCTGGTGCGGGCCGGTCTTCGATCGAAGCACCCGGGGCTCGCTTCCCCCCGGGGGCCACTACCGAGGACCGGCGGCGGCGAGGTGCGCTTCTCCTCGTTCTGTGTCGTACGTATTGCGTTGTGCTACCACACTACAAAGCGTGAGTGACACTCCGCACGTTTCCGCATGTACGACGAAGGGAGCGGCCCCCGGATCTGATACCGGGAACCGCTCCCTTCACGGCGTCCTACTTGGCGCCCGCCGCACCACGGCGGATGCCGAGGCGGTCGACCAGCGTACGGAAGCGCTGGATGTCCTTCTTCGCCAGGTACTGGAGAAGGCGGCGGCGCTGACCGACGAGGATCAGCAGGCCACGGCGGGAGTGGTGGTCGTGCTTGTGGGTCTTGAGGTGCTCCGTCAGGTCGGAGATCCGACGGGAGAGCAGAGCGACCTGGACCTCGGGGGAGCCGGTGTCACCCTCCTTGGTACCGAACTCGGCGATGATCTGCTTCTTCGTAGCGGCGTCGAGCGACACGCGTACTCCTCATAGTCTGTGAGTGCCACCGAGTGCCCCCGGTCTGCTTCTCGGGGGAGCTTCCGTTACTCGGGAGGCGGGATCCGCTGGGCGCGGCCTCCAGAGCCTGTTCAGAGGGCTCCGGGGGTGCGTACACAAACGGCCGTCACACAGGGTACCAGGACGGTTCGGCCGTCCGTGTCACTGGTTCCGCTTGGCGTTCCAGACCAGGAGGACCACGATCAGGACGACCAGGACGAGGATCCACATCCACACGTCGCCACCGCCGCCTGAACCATGGCTCCCGTAGTGGTGGTAGCTGCTGTGGAAGCCGCTGTGGTAGCCGCCGTGATAGCTGCTGTGGTAGCCGCCGCCCCGGCCGCGCCCCAGGGCGAGGACGTCGGTCGACGGGAGGGACCAAGGGGCAGTGCCGGGCATGCTCATGGCCCGGAATTTACGTGAGCATGGCATTGCATGGGCGCCCCGTTGCCTGCCCGTGACGAAACCTCCGCTCCCTGGGCACAACCGGTCGCCGGTCCGCCCCGCGTGTCCGGCCGGACTCCCTCCTACAGGCGGTGACCAGGCCGTTTCACCGTACGCGCGCGTGCCCTCCCAGTAGGGTGACGACGCAACGCAGTCCGTATGCCGAAGGGGGCCGCTTCACCATGGCCGAGACACAGGGCACGAGCGCCGGAGCACCGGCGCCGGAATCGCAGGAGGACGTCAAGGCGCGCAAGGAGCGGGAGCGGGACGAGCTGTACGCCCTCGACATCTCCGGCGTGGAGTGGCACTGCGCGCCGGGCACGGAGGAGCACGAGGAGCGGGTCGAGATCGCCTACCTGCCCGGCGGCGCGGTCGCGATGCGCTCCTCCCTCGACCACGCCACCGTGCTCCGCTACACCGAGGCGGAGTGGCGGGCGTTCGTGCTGGGGGCGCGGGACGGGGAGTTCGATCTGGAGCCCAATGAGCGCAATGGGGGGCTTGCGGCGCAGTGAGCTGCGCGGCGGTTGGCAGAACATGAAAAGGGCGGCACGCATGTGTGCCGCCCTTTCTCCGTGGCTTCCCGCGCTTCGGTCCTCAGCTGGTCATCGCCCGTGCACGCGCGTACACGTCGAACACGGCCAGCGCCAGCGGGATCAGGGTGAGCAGGACGAAGCTCTCGGCGATCTCCAGGAAACGGCCCCAGAAGGGGGTGACACCGCGGCGCGGAGTGATCAGACCGATCGCGGTGACGAGGGCGGTGGCCGCGCCGACCGCCGCGGCGAGCCAGATGCTGCGGATGTCGAGGGACGCGGTGTCGCCCTGGAGGGCGTCGATCAGATAGCCCCGCGGCGGGTTCAGGGCGAGCCCGAGACCGAGGAAGACGATGGCGGCGAGGCCGGCCGCCAGAGTGGCGCCCACCTGCGCGGTGTAGCGGAACAGATGCGCCCGCATCAGCATCGCCACGCCGGTCGCGAGCGCCAGGAGCTGGGCCCAGACGTTGCTGGAGAAGCCGAGGACGATCGACGCGCCGACGGCGACGAGGGCACAGCCCCCGACGAGCCCGACGAGCAGTTCGTGGCCGCGCCGGGCCTGTGCGGCCACACGGTCGGCGTCCACGGGCTCCTGCGGGACGGGCTCGCCGGTGTCGTAGCCGCCGCGGGAGGGGTTGGGCGGTTCGAAGCCGATGGGCAGCCGGGCGAAGCGCATGGACAGGCCCGGCAGGAAGGCCAGCGCGACGACGGACAGCGGGGCGCCGATGGCGGCCGTCTCGATGGGCTTCAGATCGGTGAGGGTCGCGATGAAGGTGGTGATCAGACCGATGGCGGAGGCGAAGAGGAACGCCACGAAGGGTCCGTCGCCGCCGGGCGACACCAGGGTGAGCACCAGGGAGGCAACGAGGACCGCCGCGCAGGCGAGCAGGAACTGGAGCCGTCCGATGCCCTCGTGGTGGGCGAGCGGCAGCAGCCCGGAGCCGGCCACGCCGATGTTCGGCAGGGCACCGAGTCCCAGCGCGACCGCGGAGCCCCGGTCGTCGTACACACGCGCGCGTACACAGGCGATGGTGACCAGCAGGATGCCGGTGACGCCCGCGATGATGCCCTGCAGGCTGTGCATGTCGTGGCGGATCTGGGAGCTCCAGGCCACGAAGGCGAGCAACGCGGGCAGGATGCCGCCCGCGACGAGACCGGCGGCGCGGGTGAGGTCGCCGCTCCACAGGGTCCGGTCGCGGGTGACGGCGGAGGCCACCGCTTCGGAGACGTCGTCGAGCACGGCGGGCGGCAGCGACTCGGCGAACGGGCGCAGGGTGAGCAGTTCGCCGTCGAGGATGCGCTGTGCCGTGAAGGACCGGGCGCCGTCGAGGACGGTGCCGTCGCGCCGTACGAGGTGGTAGCCGACCGGAGCGCCCTCGGCGGGGCTCTGCTGGGACAGCCGCAGAATCTCCGGGTACAGGTCCGCGACCGGTACGTCGTCGGGAAGCGCCACGTCGATACGGCTGTCGGGCGCCACGATGGTGACCCGGCAGAAGCCGAATCCCGTACCCGCCCCGGAAGGGGCTCCGGTGCCGTGTCCGCCGGGCGCGCCGGCCGGCGCGGAGGCCGTCATGCTCACCTGCTGTTCCCCCTCGTCGGTGGTGGGGCGGCCTGCGGTGCCGCCGTGCACCTTCCGCCCGTAAAAATCCTGTGTAGGTTGTGCGGCGCCACACGCTCCGCCGGTGAACCGAGCGGTCTCATCCGGGGTTTGCGGGGAGGCGCCTCCTTCGAACCGTTGCGGATTGCCCGGGTTTTCCCGGAACGATTCGCAACTGCTCACGCGTCTCACCGGCACCCTACCGCCAGCCGTTGTCCGTGGTTGTCAGTAGGATCGCGCTTCGCGATCGACGTTCGCCTGACACGGGGCGGCGGACGAAAAATCTCGGTCCGGCAAGGGAATTGGTGCGTAGTGAGCCACATCGTCGTCAAGCGCCCACCGCGGGCGCTGCCGAAGGAAGTGCCCACGGACGAGGTCCTGCTGCAGGCTCCGCCGGAACTTCCGCGCGGCCAGCAGGAGAGCGCTTGGATGCAGCTCCTGCCCATGCTCGGCATGGGCGGGTCCGTGGTGTTCTTCTTCAACCCCCAGGCCCAGCCCTTCATGAAGATCATGGGCCTGCTGATGGTGGCCTCGACGATCGCCATGGGCATCTCGATGCTGGTCCGCTACCGCCGCGGCAACCAGGGGCAGATGGCCGACCTGCGCCGCGATTACCTGCGTTACCTCTCCCAGACCCGGCGCGCCGCACTCGACACCGCCAAGGTCCAGCGCGACGCGCAGTACTACCTGCACCCTTCGCCGGAGCAACTGTGGGCGCTGGTCGCCGAGGGCAGCCGGGTGTGGGAACGGCGCACCGGCGACGAGGACTTCGGGCAGGTGCGGGTGGGCCTCGGCCCGCAGGCCCTGGCCACTCCCCTGATCCCGCCGCAGACCGCGCCGGTGGACGAGCTGGAGCCGCTGACCGCGGGCGCCATGCAGCGCTTCCTGGCCACGCACAGCACCCTCGACGAGCTGCCGATGGCGGTGTCGCTGCGCGCCTTCTACCACGTGACCATCAGCGGCGAGCCCGGCACCGTGCGCGGCGCGGCCCGTGCCGTCACCGCCTCCCTCGCCTCGCTGCACTCCCCCGAGGACCTGGTCATCGCCGTCGTCGCCGAACGCCAGTCGGCGCCCGAGTGGGAGTGGGCCAAGTGGCTGCCGCACGTGCAGGCGCCGGGTCACGCCGACGGCGCCGGCAGCATCCGCCTGATCACCACCGACCCGGTGGAGCTGGAGGACCGGCTCGCCTCCCGTCTCCAGGGCCGCCCGCGCTTCCACCCCGGTGGCTCCCCGGTCCCGGACCAGCCGCACGTGGTGGTGGTGCTCGACGGCGTCTCCCTGCCCCCCACCTCTTTGCTGGCCAGCCCCGAGGGCATGCAGGGTGTGACGGTCCTGGAGGTCGTGCCGGGCGACCTCACCGTCGGCCGGGGCGACCTGTCGGTCGTCGTCCGGCCCAAGGAGCTGCGCCTGGAGTCGGCGCACGGCATGGTCTACGAAGGGACCCCGGACGTCCTGTCGTACGAGGCCGCCGAGGCCCTCGCCCGTCAACTGGCGCCGCTGCGCATGGCGTCGGGCGGGGACGACGACGAACCGCTGCTCGCGAACCTGGAGTTCACCGACCTGCTGAACCTGGGCGACGCGGCCTCGGTCGACCCGAAGCGGACCTGGCGGCCGCGTTCGCAGTCGGAGCGGCTGCGGGTGCCGATCGGTCTCGGCGAGGACGGCCGGCCCGTGATGCTCGACCTCAAGGAGGCCGCGCAGGAGGGCATGGGCCCGCACGGCCTGTGCGTCGGTGCCACCGGCTCCGGCAAGTCGGAGCTGCTGCGCACGCTCGTCCTCGGCCTTGCTGTGACCCACTCCTCCGAGACACTGAACTTCGTCCTCGCCGACTTCAAGGGTGGTGCCACCTTCGCGGGCATGGCCCAGCTGCCGCACGTGGCGGCCGTGATCACCAACCTCGCGGACGACCTCACCCTCGTCGACCGCATGGGCGACTCGATCCGCGGTGAGCTCAACCGCCGCCAGGAGCTGCTGCGCGACGCGGGCAACTACGCCAACATCCACGACTACGAGAAGGCGCGCGCCGCAGGCGCCCCGCTGCAGCCCATCCCCTCGCTCGTCCTGGTGATCGACGAGTTCAGCGAGCTGCTGACCGCCAAGCCGGACTTCATCGAGATGTTCGTGCAGATCGGCCGTATCGGCCGGTCGCTGGGCGTGCACCTGCTGCTGGCCTCGCAGCGCCTGGAGGAGGGCCGCCTGCGCGGCCTGGAGACGTACCTGTCGTACCGCATCGGCCTGCGGACGTTCTCGGCGGCCGAGTCCCGCGCCGCGATCGGCGTCCCGGACGCCTACGAGCTGCCGAACGTCCCGGGTTCCGGCTTCCTCAAGTTCGGCACCGACGAAATGCTGCGCTTCAAGGCGGCGTACGTCTCCGGCGTGTACCGCACGAGCTCGCAGCAGGCCGCGGCGTTCGGCGGCCCGCTGCCCGTCGACCGCAGGCCCGTCCTGTTCACCGCGGCCGAGGTGCCGGTGCAGTACGCGCCGATCCCGCAGCAGCGCAAGGAGACGCCGGCCGAGCAGCAGGACGACGCGCTCGCCGACACCGTGCTCGACGTGATCGTGCGGCGCCTCGAGGCGCAGGGTCCGGCCGCCCACCAGGTGTGGCTGCCCCCGCTGGACAGCCCGCCGTCGCTCGACGCGCTGCTGCCGGGCCTGGCCCCGGTACCCGGACGCGGCATGACCCAGCCCGGCTACGAGGGCGCGGGCCGGCTGGTGGTGCCCGCCGGCCTCATCGACAAGCCCTACGAGCAGCGGCGCGACCCGCTGTGGCTCGACTTCGGCGGCGCGGCCGGTCACATGCAGATCGTCGGCGGCCCGCAGTCCGGCAAGTCGACGCTGCTGCGCTCGATCATCGCGTCGTTCGCCCTCACCCACACCCCCTACGAAGTGCAGTTCTACGGCCTGGACTTCGGTGGTGGCGGTATGGCCGCGGTGGCCGGCCTGCCCCACGTGGGCGGCGTGGCCTCCCGCCTCGACCCGGAGAAGGTCCGTCGTACGGCGGCCGAGGTGTACGGCGTCATGACCCGGCGCGAGGAGTACTTCCGCTCCGCGGGCATCTCCTCCATCGCGGAGTTCCGCTCCCGCCGCGCACGCGGCGACATCTCGGTGACCGACCAGCCCTGGGGTGACGTCTTCCTCGTCATCGACGGCTGGGGCAACTTCCGCACGGACTACGAGGCCCTGGAGCCGCTGGTCCTGGACATGGCCCAGCGCGGTCTCGGCTACGGCATCCACGTGATCATCACCGCGTCGCGGTCGATGGAGGTCCGGGCGAACCTCAAGGACCACCTGATGAACCGCCTCGAGTTGCGGCTCGGTGACCCCATGGACTCGGAGATCGACCGCAAGATCGCGGCCAACGTGCCCACCGGGGTGCCGGGCCGCGGTCAGACACCGCAGAAGCAGCACTTCATGGCGGCGGTGCCACGCATCGACGGCCTCTCCTCCGACACGGACCTGGCTGAGGCGACGACGGCGCTCGCGGCCGAGGTCACCCGCCACTGGCAGGAGCCCGGCGCGCCCGAGGTACGCCTGCTGCCCCGCGAGTTCCCGGCGACCCAGCTCCCGCCCGGCGACCGCTTCCCGAACCGGGGCATCTCCTTCGCCCTGGACGAGGACAACCTCGAGCCGGTGTTCGTGGACTTCGAACAGGACCCGTTCTTCCTGGTGTTCGGGGAGAGCGAGTCCGGCAAGTCGAACCTGCTCAAGCTGCTGATCAAGCGCCTCACCGAGCGCTACGACGGCCACAGCTGCAAGCTGTTCGTCGTCGACAACCGACGCTCGCTGCTCGGGGTGACCCCGGACTCGCACCTGGCCGAGTACATCCCCATGTCGAACCAGATGCAGCACCACATGGACGCGCTGGCCGACCTGATGCAGCGCCGCACCCCGACGGCCGACGTGACCCCGGAGCAGCTGCGCAACCGCAGCTGGTGGCGGGGCCCCACGGTGTACGTCGTCATCGACGACTACGACCTGGTGTCCACGTCCAGCGGCAACCCGCTGGCGGGCCTGACGGAACTCCTCCCCTTCGCCCGCGACGTCGGCGTCCGCTTCATCATCGCCCGCTCCACGGCGGGCGCCGGACGCGCCGGCTATGAGACCTTCATGCAGCGCATCAAGGAACTCGGCGCCCAGGGCGTGGTCCTCGCGGGCGACCCCGCCGAGGGCGAACTGCTGGGCGGCGTACGGCCGCGGGCGATGCCGGCGGGGCGGGGCATCTTCGTGTCGCGGAAGAGGGGGAAGCCGATGGTGCAGGTGGGGCTGGTGGACTCCTAAGGGACCATCGCTCTCGGAGTTGTTCTCGGGCAGCTGGGCCTGCCCTGAGCTGGATGCCGCGGATCGTTCTGGTCCGCGGCATCCGGCGTTCCTGGAGAACTGCAGGAGTCAAGTGGAGGTTTCGGGGGCAGTTGGGGTTGCTGCTGTGCCCGCACCAACGCTTTGCTATTTTTACCTGACCTAGACGATTCAAATGGAACGCAATTACCGGTCAGGCACTCCGCGGGGATGGGTCATCCATGGCATGGGACGAATGGGAGCAGCTCAAGTCGGACGCGCTGACGCGCCAGCAGTCCGGGGCGGCACATATGCAGCTCAACCACGTCCCGGACGACCCCGGAGGGGGCTCCCCAGCCCTTCCGGGCCAGACAGGCGATCTCAAGGTCACTCAGCACGACCTGACGAAGATCGGCAGCCAGGCCCATACCCTCTACAACCAGCTCTGGGACAAGGCCCGGCTGTCGAACACGAGCGTCGACTCGGCGGCGAGCGACCTGACGAAACAGGGCTTCGCCCTCGGCGCAGGGCTCCAGCACGTGTCGGGCAAGTGGGACACGCAGCTCAACTCCCTCTTGGACGCGTGCGCCCAGATCTCCAACCACATGCAGGTCACCAAGAAGATCCACGCAGGCGACGACGCGTACATCCAGCGGCAGATGAGCAGCATCGACACCCTCGAGGCGGGCTTCGACGAACGTGTCGGTGGTCCGGGGAAGCACAACCCGGCCTACGACACGCCGAAGAAGAACTGATCTCGACGTACCACGGGGACACCGACTCATGGATCTCGACGCTCTGCGCTTCGCCAACTTCAAGCTGCTCGACGACGCCGTCGAGGACTGGGGACATATCGTCCGGAACCTGAAAGACCTGGCGGGGGACGCCGAAAAGGGCCTCCACCAGGCTGCGAACAAGGCCAATTGGGCCGGCATGAACCAACAGGTGACCAAGGAGTTCATCGGCAAGACGGCCGGTGAGTTCCAGGACGCCCACACCCAGGCTCAGACCATTCACAACATCCTGAGCGACACCGTCGGCGAGCTGAAGGGCTATCAGAAACTGCTCATCGGGGCGATCGAGCGCGGGCTGAAGAAGAACCTGACCGTGATGGACACGGGCAAGGGCACGTTCACCGTGACCATGAACGTCCATCCCGACCGTGCCGCGTCCGGGTACACCCCGCCGGAACACGACGAGCACGATGTCACCGCCCTCCGGGACGAGGTCCAGGAGATCCTCCGCAATGCCACCGAGAGCGACAACTCGGCGAAGACCGTACTCACCGCTCTCGTCGACCAGACCGACTACGGCTTCTCGGACGCGACCTACAAGGACCGCGACTCCGCTGCGAAAGCCGTCAAGGACGCGGACGAGCTGGCGCGTCTCGCCAAGAAGGACCCGGAGGACCTGACCCCCGCCGAGTTCGACAAGCTCAACGCCGGGCTGAAGCAGCACGCCGGTGACCCGCTGTTCGCGGAGCGCTTCGCCACGGATCTCGGGCCCCAGAAGACCCTTGAGTTCTGGGCGGGCATCAACGACCCGCACAAGGCGGCTCAGTTGGGACCGGAGCGCGTCGACAAGTACGGCGACCTCCAGCGGAACCTGAGTCTGGCCCTCGCCACCGCCTCGCAGAGCGACTCGACCGCCATGACCGAGTGGAAGGGCAAGATGATCGCTCTCGGCGACCAGCCGATCGGCGGGCAGACCGGCCCCATGGGTTTCCAGGTCATGAGCAACCTCATGCGGGCGGGCGACTACGACGACCAGTTCCTCAAGAGCTATGGCACCGCTCTCATGACCACCGAGCGCAAGCTCACCGGCAACGGCGAGCACGCCAACCTGGCCTGGCAGCACATGGGCATGGACCCGTGGCTCAACCGCATGGGCGACGACAGCGGCGACGACCCGTTGACGGGATACCTGAAGGCGCTGTCCGCCAGCCCGGACGCGGCCACGGACTTCCTCAACGAGGACTACCTCCCCAGAGGGGGAGACCACAAGGAGGCCGTCTCCAATTTCAAGTACCTCTTCGAGGACCGGGAGTGGCCCAAGGAGACCGACCTCAAGGGCAACGACATCCACCCCGGGCAGAACAACCTGGCGATGGTGATCGAGGCAGCGACGACCGGGCACCCGGCGGGCGAACTGCCCACGGCGGACACCCCCGCGCACAACGGCCAGCAGGCCAGACTCATGGCGAGCGTCGTCGCGTCCATCAGCGACGACCCCGACCGCCTGACCAAGAACGGCTACATGTCCGACAGCATCGGCCAGATGGCCTCGGAGTACCTGCCGGACATCAACCGGGCCACGACCGACGTGAAGCCGGATCCGGGTTCCGACCAGTGGCAGCAGATCGAGAAGCTCTTCCCCGTCGCCGGTGCGTCAGCCCAGATGAATCACGCCGACGTGTCCCGCTTCCTGATCTCCGTCGGACAGAACCCCGACGGGTACTCGGCTGTGGAGGTCGGCCAGAAGGCTTACATGGCGAACCTGATGGACTACCACCTGAATCCGGACCTCCCCGCGGACCAGCGGTACGACGCGAGTGTGGAGGACACCGTCAAGGAGATCTCACGCAGGTCGGCGGAGATCGGAGGCTCCCTGGCCATCGGACGCCAGGAAGCCGTGCTGGGCCCCGCGAAGGAGCAGGACGACGCCTACAACCACGCCGTGTCCCAGTGGCAGAACGTCGCGAACGGCGTCGTCGGCACCGGCATCGGCGTGGGGACGAGCTTCATCGGCTCGCCGGTGCTGGGCGCCGCTGCCGGTGGTGCGGCCGGAACGGTGAGCAGCGTCGTCCTCGGAGAGCTGTTCCAGGACGTCGAGGGCAGCAAGCTCGACGACAGCGGGCTGGACTCCGCCAAGCTCTGGGAGGACAGCCGCGAGCGGAACACCGCCCTGGCCCAGCGGGCCGCCGTCGAAGCTGCCAAGGCACACCGCTCCCCCTACGCCGGCAGGGTCGGCGGGTGGGCCATGGACGCGACGCAGAACGGCTTCAACGACGCATCCACGAACGGGCGTCACATGGCCGACGATCTTGAAACCGAAATCCCCTAGCCAGGAATCCGAGATGCCGCGTATCCGTCCCCATTCCCCCTTGGTCCGTCTCGTCTGCCTCCTGGCCGCCGGTGTGACCATGGCGAGCTGTTCTTCGGGCACTTCGGAGGACAAGCGGGAATACGCGGTTCCGTCGTCACTGTGCGGAACTGCGGTACCTGCCTCGGTTCTTGGACCGCTTCTGCCGGTGGGGAAGAAGATCTCATCGGTGAAGAGCGGCCCCTCCGGCTTCACGCGTTGCCGACTCGTGGTCGACGGGCAGGTCGCCGTCACCAGCGTCATCGAACAGTGGGAGTCGGGCACCACGCTCAACAACGTTGCCTACAGCGCTCATCGCCTGAACCCCGGCAGCGCCAAGAAGGAGGGCGCCGGGTACATCGTCTCCGGCTCGATGGGGGTGGGCCACGCCTCGTGCGCCAAGCTGCAGAAGGAAGGCCATGAGATCTTCACCGTCATCCGCAAGGAGCATGGCACGGTCGGACTGTCAGCCATGGAGGAAGCCATCACCAAGTTCAGCGATGGAGTGTCCGCGTCCGAGCAGTGCGGCGCATCCCACGGCTGAGCGGAGCGGGTGAGGGGCAGGAACACCGCTTCGGGCCCTCACCGCTCAGAACGTCGTCAGGGCCTCGACCCCACTGTCGTGCATGAGGAAGACACGGTTGGCGGCGGAGGCCAAGTGACCATAGGTGAATTGGTCGACGTCGTACGCCCATCCCTGGCTGCCGTCGGCCGCCTTCGCTGTCTTGAGCTCCATCGGGTCCGTCTCGGAGTAACCGTTGTCCAACGCCCACACGCCGTGACCGCTCAGCACCACGCGGCTGTTGGTCAGGGCGGTCATCGGTGAGCTGTAGACCCCTATGCGCTCGGGCGTCCACATGTCGCTGCCGTCACGCTTGTCCCGGCGTGTGAGGTAGGAGCCCCTGGTGGCGTAGACCGCGTCCGTGGACACCGCCGACGCACCGAAGCCGTCTTCGTCGCCAGGCTTGGCGGCCCAGGTGAGCTGCCCGTCGCTGAGCCGACGCGCCTCCAGCGTTTTGCCGTTGAGGTACACGGTGTCGCCGTCGGCCGCCGGGCGGACCGTGAAGTCGTCACTGTTGAGGTGAGCCGTCCGGCTCCACACCGTGCGGCCGTCGCTGGTCCGTACGGCGAGGACGCTACCGTTCGACGCGGGGATGATGACCCTGCCCTGGCCGACGGCGCCGGGCGGGATCACCTTCTGGCGGAAGTCGGCCGGAACGGTGGCCGTCCAGCGGACCTTCGCATCCGTGCGGCCGATGCTGCGCACTCTCCCCTCTTTCGTGAGGACGTACACCGCCTCCGCGTCGGCGCCCAGCAGCGTCATGGCCTCGGCGCCAGGACATGTCCACTTGGGCTCGCCGGTGGACGGGACGAAGGTCCGCAACACCCCCTGGCTGTCCGCGCCGACGACGAGCCGGTCCGACAGGGACAGGTAGCCGGCCTTCGCCACCATGCCGGGCGCCGTCCAGCGCTTCTTGCCGTCCCTGACGTCGTACGCGGCGATGCCACCACTCGCGGTGCCGAAGACGAGGACGTCGCGTATGGGCAGCAGCAGCGGCGAGTAGACGTCGGCCAGGTCGCCCAGTGACCAGATGCTGGCCGGTTCCCCGGTTTTGCTCGGATCCTTGTCGGGGTCGGCGCCCAACGGCTGCACGGGGGTCCGCACAGCCGGGGGGATGTCGAAAGGGTCGCTCTTCTTGATGGTCCGGGTCGTGGTGCCTCCGCGGATACCGAACCACCAGGCCGTCGTACCGCCCCCGGCCGCGACGACGACGCCCGCCGTGGAGAGTCCGATGAGCAGGCGCCGCCGACCGACGGACGGTGCTCCGACCGTCGAGTGCGCCGTGATCTGCGTGGTCAGGCGATGAGCTTCGGCTTCCCGCTTCTTGATCGCATCGGCGATCTTCCCGCGCTGCCACGCCCGGTCCGCCCCCCTGGGCGCCGACATGGCTTGTGCGATCTGCACGGGCAGCGGGCGGGCGGCCGGGTCCTTCGCGAGGCATGGGGCGATGAGCTCCCGCAATTGCGGTGGCATGTCACCGAACCGGGGCTCACCGTGCACCACCTCGTACTGCAGCGCCGCCACGTGCCCGCCGTCGAAGGCTCGTTGGCCGGTGGCGGCGTACACGAGCACGGCGCCGAGCGAGAACACGTCCGCGGGCGGGGCGACTCGTCGCCCGAGTACCTGCTCGGGTGCGCCGTAGCCCGGCGTGACCGGGATCTGTCCGGTGGTCGTGAGGGTGAGGCCGTGTTCCGGCCGGGCGATGCCGAAGTCGATGACGCGCGGCCCGTTCGAGGTGAGCACGATGTTCGGCGGCTTGAGATCCCGGTGGACGAAGCCCGCCGCGTGGATGTCGGCGAGGGTCAGCGCCAGGGAAGTGGCCAAGGCCCGCAGTGCCGGTTCGGCAAGCGGGCCGTATGTGTCGACCACCTGGTCCAAGGTGAGGCCGGCGAGGAACTCGGTGGCGATCCACGGCCGCGCGCCCTCGGTGTGCGCCCCGAGCACGGCAGCGACTCCCTTGCTGCGCACCGCCTGTGCGGCCTGTGCCTCGCGCACGAAGCGCTGGGCCAGGTCGGTGTCGTGGGCCAGTTCGGGCCGCAGCACCTTGACGGCGGCCAGGACGCCGGCGCCGTCCTGTCCGACGTAGACCTTGCCCATGCCGCCCTCGCCGAGGACGCCGAGCAAGCGGTAGGGGCCGAGACGGACAGGGTCGCCGGTGCCAAGTGGTTTCATCGAAGGTTGGTCTTTCTGCCGAGAAGAACGGGGCGGTTCCCGGACGGCGGTGCGGACGTTGACCTGCTCCAGGGGCTGTCCGTGGTCACTTCAGGGGGTAGGCGGAGAGGTCGTCGGACTCCACGCCGAGAAGCAGACCCGACCGGGTGTCCGCGTGGAACTCCACAGCGGTCGTCTGGTAGGTCAGCGCGACGTTGTGGGCCGACAGCGATACGGCCCGAAGCTGCAGTGCGTTCTTGTAGTACGCGTAGCGCGTGCCGATGATCGGCTGCCAGCCGGTGTACGCCTGGTCCGCTTCGGCTGTCGCCTCGGTCCACAGGACCTTGCCGCGTGGGGTGTCCACCGCCGTGAGTCCGACGCCCTCGGCGACGGCGTACAGCACGCCGTTCGCCAGCGTCGGCGGGCTGTATCGTTGCCCGCTCTTGCTCGCCCAGACCTGAGTCCCGTCGCTCAGTCGCAGGGCCCGGAGCTGCGCGCCACCGACGTAGAGGTGGTTGTCGTCCGCGGCGATCTCGCTTCTGAGAGAGTCGATGTCCTCGATGTCATACGGCTTGTCCCACAGGACGGCTCCGCTGTCGATGTCACGTACGACGATGTGCGGCTTCATGTCCGTCACCTCCTGGAAGGTCACCAGGCGGCCGCCGGCGACCTTCGCGGCGAGGAAGTGCAGTCGGTGACTCTTGCTCGACCGCTTCGGCAACGGCTTCGTCCAGAGCGTCTTGCCGCTCTTGAAATCGGCGGCCCGCAGGGTCCAGGTCTGCGAGGGGAGGAACCCTTGGTCCTCGATGTCCTTCCCGTAACCCAATGCGACGTAGGCGACGCCGTCGGTGATGCAGAGGAGCTGGTTCGGCTTGATGGTGGACGTGGCGGACGCGAATCGAGTCGAGGTCGGCCCCTCGTAGTTCTGACTTTCGTCCCAGACGTCGATCGACGTCACGCCAAGGGGCGGCTTGCCGTTCTCCGGGTAGTACTGCTGGAGCATGTACAGCCGGTCGTTCACCGCAGCCGCCTGCCACCAGTTCCCGCCGAACAGGACGTCTCGGGAAGCCCCGTTGGACGGGTTGAGACGCTTCATGACGGCGTTGTAGGGGAGCCAGATGGATCCGTTGGCGTGATACGGGTGGATCAGTCCCCAGGAGTCCATCTCCATCGCCCCCTTACCGCCGTAATGCCACAGCGGCTCAAGGTTGCGCGTCTGCTGGGGCGCCTTCTTGGCCGGGGCCTTGGCACGCCCGCGGTACCACCACAGTCCCCCACCCGCGGCCGCGGTCACCGCGAGCGCCCCACCCGATGCCAGGAACCCGCGGCGCGAGAGGCCCCGCTTGGGCACCGGAGCGACCGTGGTCGGACCCGCCTCGGCTGCAGGCGCCGGCAGCCGCTGGGGCGTCAGCCGCCAGACGTCGGTGGCCCGCCGCCCGATGTCGGCCAGCAGCTCGTCGGGCAGATGGTCGGCGAACTCGCCCCTGCCGTCGTGCAGTTGCCCCGCGAGCTGAGCCGTGGTGGGGCGAGCCCCAGGCTCCTTGGCCAGGCACTGGGCCAGCACCGGCACGAGGGCCGCCGGTACACCGCTGAGGTCCGCCTCCGCGTATCGCACCCGGTAGAGCAGATCCGCCGTCTGCCCGTGCCCGAACGGGCCGCGCCCGGTGGCCGCGTACACCAGTACACCGGCGAGCGCGAACACATCACCGGCCGCGTCATGTTCCTGCCCGGTCGCCTGTTCCGGCGACATGAAGGCCGGCGTACCGACGGCAGCGCCGGCACGGGTCAGCCGCTCGTCGCCGATCGCCCGTGCGATGCCGAAGTCGATGACCTTCGGCCCGTAGGCGGTCAGGAGGATGTTGGACGGCTTGAGGTCGCGGTGTACGACGTCCGACCGGTGCAGTTGGCCGAGCGCGGAGCACAGGGCGGCGCCCAGGGCCCGTACGGACCGCTCGGGCAAGGGTGCCCCGCCTTCGACGGCCTCGTCGAGCGGGGGTCCGAGCACGTACTCCGTGGCCAGCCAGGGCGTCTCCGCGAGCGCATCCGCATCCATCACCCGCGCGCCGAACTGGTCGCCGATGACCCGGGCCGCGTCCACCTCCAGCCGGAAACGGGTGCGGGCCGCCGGGTCGGTGGCGATGGCGGCGTGCATGGTCTTCAGGGCGACGGTACGACCGCCGGCGGAGCGCGCCACGTAGACGGTGCCCATGCCTCCGCTGCCGAGCCGGGCGATGAGCCGGAAAGGGCCGAGGGCAATGGGGTCGTCGTGGGTGAGAGGAGTAGGCATCGGCTTCTTGCGTCAGTGGCTGGGGTGGAGTATCGGCGCCGGGGACGGCACTGCGCCCGGCGGCCGGGCCGGTTGCGCGGGCAGCCGTACCTCGGCGGCCAGCACGGACGCCGACTGGTGGACGATCGCGGCGATGAGTCGGGCGGGCAGCCAACCGGGGCCAAGGAACGCGTCCGCTCGCGAGGGCGGTGCGAAACCCACGGGAGCGTCCGACGGAGCACTCCCCGTCAACTCGTCGATCACATCGACGAGTTGCGGCCGGTGGGCGGGATCGCGGCTCAGGCACCTGGTGGTGATCGACCGCAGCCCGGAGGGAAGTTCCTCCCGTTCGGGCATGGTGTACCCGGTGGCGGCGTAGGCGAGCGTCGCGCCGAGCGCGTATACGTCCCCCAGCGGGCGCGGCTGCCCACCGGCGGCCTGCTCGGGAGGCAGGCTGCCGGGGTCGAGCCCGGGTACGTCCTGTCGTGCGGCACCGTCCGGAGAGGCTGCCCTTACCGCCCCGAAGCAGGTGAGCCGGGGTCCGTCCGCGGCGATCAGAACAGCGGCCGGGCAGAGTCCCGCGTGGGTCAGGTTCTGGCCGTGCATGATGGCGAGGTTCTCGGCCAGGGCGACACCGAGCGCCCGAACCGTCCGCTCGGGCAGCGGGCCGCCGTGCAGGGCGAGAGCGATGGGCAGGGGGAGCGCGGGCACGTAAGGGCGTGCGTGCCACGGCTGCTCGCCGGGGGGCGCGAGTTCGACGGCCGGCAGGACCCAGGGCCCCAGGAGATAGCGGGAGGCATCGGCTTCGGCCATGAAACGCTGCGGGTCGACGGTCGCCAGAGGGCCGCTGAGCAGTACGGTGCGGTCGCCGTCGGCGCTGCGGGCGATGAAGCGGTGCTCGGGGACGGGGGTGTGCGCGGGAAGGCCGGAGTCGAGCCGCGTGATGACCGTGTACGGGCCGAACTGCCGGGTGTCTCGGGCACTCGGTCCGGACCCTGACTCGCGCATGCTCACTCTTTACCTCTCCGGTTCGGAAGCTCGGCTTTGCCGCTCGGCACAACAGCAGGGTGGGCGCCTCCCGCGCGCGCCCACCCTGGAGTTGATTCTGCGAGCCTCGGCCTAGTGGAAGTAGCTGGCCGCCTTCTTGTCGCCTTCCATGTAGGTACCGCCGGACTGGGCGACGACGTGGCCGATGCCCTGCAGTGCCTGGTGGATGTGGGCAGCTTCCTTGTCCCAGCGCTGCAGCTTCTCGTGGAAGGTGCCCTGGGCCTGGCCCTCCCAGTACTGCTGGCTGTTCACCACCAGGCTGCGCAGGTCCTGCAGATCCTGCTCGAGCTGGCTCGCCTGGTTACCGATGCTGGTCGCCGCGGTGTCGAGCCCGTCGTAAGTGACTGACAGCCCCTCAGCGTTGTTGGCCATGCCTCTTTACCTCGTCTCGCTGGTGTGTGTAGCTGATGACTGCGCCGGTTGCCCGGCAGATGCTTCTGAGACCTTCTCGGCTCAGTAGGAGCTCAGGGCGGACGGCGGGGTCGAGGAGGCGCCGTCGTGGATGTCGATCTTGTTGACCGCCGCGCGGACCTCGTCTTCCTTGCTGTCCTTGATGTTGCGCGTCGTGGTCATGGCCTCGATGACGTCACCGAGGATGCCGCCGATGTTGCGCAGCGACTCGTTGATCTCGATCTGCTTCTTGTCGAACGCGGCACGGCCGATACCCTGCCACTGGCCCTCGAGGCCGTCGATGACGCCCTGGAGCGTGTGCACGCGCTTCTGGATGTTCTCGTACTTCTCGAGCATCTGCTTCTCGAGACGGATTACTGCATCGTCTTGGAGCTTCTGCGTTCCGCCGGCCATGGTCGGCCCTGCCTTTCGTGTGTCCGTTGTTGATCTGAAGGTTTCGGCTCACCGCTGTTGCTTGTCGCGTCCAGCGGCGAACACACAGTGCCTGCCCTGTCCGAAACGGCACTGGGCTGCTGCGGCGTTGACGCCGAGGAACTCACCTGGCGCGTCGTGCCCGCGCGATGGCCAGAGCGCCGCCGCCGACCACGACGACCGCGCCAAGGGCGCCCAGTGCGATCCAAGTGGTGTTGCTGCTACCGCCACTTGACGACTCCGCGCTCGATCCTGCCGCTGAAGTTCCACCGGTAGAACCCTTTTCCGGGGCCTGTGACGGGTTTGATGCAGAGGCGGAAGAGGGCGAAGCAGCAACGGACGAACCCGACTTGGCCAGCAGGTCGCCGCCGTTGTCCTTCGCGAGCGGGTCGACGTGCGCCGGTCCTGGGTTGTAGTTCGGGTTTGCGAGAACGAGACGTGGGCGAATGAGCCCGTAGCCGGCGTACTTGCTCGGGTTGTTCTTCGGCCATGTGCGACCGGCCGTGTCGATCAGGGCGCGGGTTACCTGGTTCACCGTCCAGTCGGGGTGGGCGGACCAGATCAGGGCGGCAGCTCCCGAGGCGATCGCCGTCGCCGAGCTCGTACCGTTCATGTTGTCGCAGTACGAGCGGAAGGTTGCATCACACCAGCCGGGGAATCCCTGACCAGGGGCCGACAGGTCAACGTAGTTTCCAGCAGAGGAGAACTTCGACACGGTGAGGGATTTGTCCACTGCGGCTACGCCGACTACGTAGGAGTCCGCAGCCGGATAGCCAATGGTGTCGCCTGACTTCCGGCCGTCATTGCCGACTGCAGCAATCAGCAACTTACCCTTTGATGCCGCGTAGTCGATGGCAGCCTGTTCGTCGGAGTCGGGCCCTGGCGAACCGAACGACATACTGATGATCTTCGCGTCGGTGTCGGCCGCCGCCCTGATCGCGGAGGTTGGATCGGGCGTCTTCTTCTTTTCCTCCGCACTACGCTTCATGCCGTCGAACTTGACGCGGATGGGTATGATCTTCGCCCCGGGCGCAAGGCCTTTCAGGCCGCCAGCTGCTCCCGTACCTGCGATCAGTTCGGCCATGGTTGTGCCATGCCCGTCGTAATCATCAGTGGCTCGGTAAGCGACCGATTTCGGAGCCTCATCCGCCAAGACCTGTCCCTTGAGCGACGAGGTGTTCGCGTTCACCCCGGTGTCAATGACAGCGACCTTTACCCCCTTTCCGGTGCTGACCTTCCACATCTTTTCTGCCTGCATCGGACCGAGGTACCACTGCTTCGGCTGCTCGTCCGCAGCCGCATTCGGAGCCAAGCCCACCGTCGCGGCGGCCAGGGCGCCGACGACCGCCGCCACAGCACGCGCTCGTCTACCACGGCGCGTTCTGTGAACGATAGCCTGCTCGGCTCGTCGGCTGTTCCCTGACTTCATCGTCTTCCGTGTCCTCGCTCGCGTTCAGTTGACCACCGGCGGCACATCACGCCGGGGCTTTTCGGGCAGGTGTGTCTCTTCGTCCTCGACCAGGTAGTCAGGCCGCGGCGATCCTTCCGATTTCCGAGCGTCGCCGGGCTTTGCGTTGTTTCCGGCGCCACGCGTGAGACCGGTTCCACCACGAGTCATGCCGTTGCGCTCAGCTCCTGCTGCGGAGTTCCGCGCGGTCGGCCTGCCAGTGACAGCCTCGGACGATCCCGAAGCGCCACGAGAGCCCGCCGTGCTCGCACCAGGCCGCGCCGTGGGCTCAGGTGTTCCGAAGACACCGCGCTGGCCGAGCCGGCCAGTCGTGGGTCGCGAGGCGGCCTCTTCCTCACCGCCGATGACCGTGCCGCGAGGAAGCCTCGACCCGTTCTTCGCCGACGGGTTCGTGGTGGACGGCCGCCCTCCGACGACACCGTTGGACCGTCCTGCGCCGGTAGCCGGCCCGCTGCTCGCCCGTGATGCGGCCGAGCCTCCGGGTCGGGGCGTACCACCCGTGACCCCTCGGCCCATCGGGGACGACGCCCTCTGTCCGGCTCCGGTGCCCTTGACGGCGGACTGGCCAGTCGATGTGGCGCGACCCATCTGGTCCATGGGCCCTCGCCCTGCGGAGCGCCCGGAGCCGGGGTTGGTGAATTCGGACGTACCCGCACGCCCTCGAGCGGTCGGAGAGTTACGCAACCCACCGGCGCCGTTCAAGCCCTGGCCCGAAGGGGCGTTGGGCATGGGAACCCTGAAGCCACCGCCGTCGAACACATTGGGCTGGCCACCAGTTGTGGGAGGCGTGCCCGTGACCGGCGGTGTGTGGCTGGGCCCAGGTGTAGTGGTCGCGGGCGGAGGCAGCGTGCCAGTTGTGTCGATGTGCGTGCCGACAGGCTGGTCGGGATGCGGAATCTTGTCGGGGATGTGCTGGGTGGGCACCGGGCTGTCACTCGTGACGTGCCGGGGAACGTCACCGCTCGGTACCGTCACGTGATGGCCGCCGCCGGATACCGATCCAACACCTCCGTGCGATCCCGATCCCGAGCCCGTGGAGGACGTGGGAGCAGCGACGCCGGACTTCATCGTGGGCTTGGGCACCCCAACGTTGGGCATGGATGTGAACTTCGGCTCCTTACCCTGCTCGGGCAAGGATGACAGCACCTCTTCGGACACCGCGTAGTACGACGCCAACCGGTTCATCTGGTTGATCGCCTCTTGGCGGTCCTTCTCCACCTTTACGGCAGCGGCATACCCTTCCTTGTCGGCCGCTTTCTCGGCCGCCGTGAAATCTTTGGGCCTTGTCCGGTTCGCTTCCGAGTCACGAGGCGGCATGGCTCCACGGACGGCGGCTAGACCCACGGCGGCAGCCGTGATCTGGTCGCCCGCAGCTCCGGCGAACTCACTCAAGTAGTGCGTGTGCGTGACGAGCTTGCCGCCCCAATCGCGGAATGAGTCACCCGACTCTCCGACCCAGTGCACTTTCTGGATGTGGCCGTCCAGCTCGTCCGCCGCCGCCTTGATGGCATCGCGTGCGTCCCACAGGGCCTTCCCGGAGGATTCCAGATCCTCGGGATCCGTCTGCTCAACCAGGTCGAGCATCTTGTTGAGAGGCAGGTCGAGGTGACCGAAGTCGGTTCGACCGGCGACCGCTTGCCCGACAGGCGTGGCTCTGATGGCGGTGTCGAACACTCCGAGGAGGAACCCACTGTGCGGGCTGCTCTCGTAGCCTCGGACCCAGTCAGTGGCCTTGTTCTGATTACCGACTCGCTGCAGATCGGCGTTGTGCTTGTCGGCCATCGTCACGCCTCCGTCTTGGTGCCGGTGCCGGTGCGCTGCTTGCCGTCCGCTGCGTCCTGGCCCTTCCCGATCTGCGCCTGGATCGCCCAGAACCGCTGACGCTGCTCCTCTTCGAGGTTGTCGAAGCCGACGTGCGCGCCTTGCACCGCGATTCCGATCGCCTCGATCTGCAGATGCAGGTTCCTGGACAGCTTGGTCAGCTCGTCGTGGACCCGCGTGTACTGGTGGTACAGACCGTGCGCCTCAGGGAAGATGTCCGCCGCACCCGAGGTCAGAGACGTCGGTCTGATCTTTTGAGCCTCGACCTTCGCCGGGTTGCCGGCGGACCCCTCAAGTGTCTTCAGGACGTTGTCCACCCGCTTCACGAACGCATCCAGCGCCTCACCGCTGGCTTCCAGGTTCGCCGCCCTGGTCGCCGACACGCCCCCCACCATGTCTGCCGGAAGCACGACGCTCCTCCCCGTTTCCCCGTACATCCATCGGTCCCGACAGGATCCGGACCGACCAACCGCTCGCCGTACGATCGCAAAGCGAGCCGCGCCTCACAACGCGTTTACCACTGTAGTCATCCCGTACAACGGGTCCAACCGGCCTGTGTGTTAACTCAGTTACGATGCCGGACCCGAAGCCGCGCTTTGCCCGTTTTGCCGGTTCGAGGTGAGGGGTCCGCCGACTGCCGGCCGGCGACGCCAGAGGGATACCGCCCCATCATGGCCGGGGCCGGTCCACCGACACCGCATCGTTTGCGATCTTCATCGAACTTCTACACAAGTATCAAACGGAAGACTCCGTTCCTGGCATCAGTCGCGTCCGCAATAGGGTGGGGCCATGTCGCAATGGGCTGGGATTCTGGTGCTGGTGCTGCTGTTCGCCGTCATCGTGGGCATGTTCACCCTCGTGTTCACGGTTTCCGCGCGCGGACGCAGGAAGGACGCGCACGTCAGGGAGGACCACGCGCAGCTCGCCCGGATCGCTGCGGAGCGCGGTTGGACGTACGAGACACGCACGCAGGGGCGTATCGACCAGTACTGCGGACTGCGTCCCTTCCCTGCCCGTGGGAGCAATCTGCGCGCCTGGCACTACACCGCAGGGGAGTTCCGTGGTCGCCGGTTCACGTACTTCGAGTACCGGTACATGAACGTGACGTCGGGCGCCGACACCGGAGAACGCAAGCAGCCCACCATCGAGTCCGTCTTCGTCGTCACGACGCCCGGTCCGGGGCCGTTCCTGCAGATACTGCGCCCGAGCGTTCTGGACACCCTGTTCGACCGCCGGCCCAAGATGAAGCTCGGGGTACCGGAGTTCGATCAGAACTTCCGGATCATCACGGAGGACGAGGAATTCGTCCGCAGCGCCTTGTGCGACACGGTGGTGCCGTACCTGCTGATGAGCACCAAGAGCAAGAAGTCCCCGCTTCAACTGCGCAACAGCGAACTGTTCACGTGGTACAGGGGCACCCTGTCTCCGCGGACCGTCGACGAGAAGCTGAACCACCTGTGCGACGTCCTGGACCGGATTCCGGAACACGCGTGGAGGACTGCCGTCTGAGCAATCGGAGCGCCCCCTTGCCCCGAGGTCATAGAACCTTTGGGGCAAGAGGCACTCTCTCGTTCAGGCATGGTCTTCCTCGGCCGGCCGTACCGTCCGCAGGAAAGTCTTGAAGTCATCGAGCACCGCGTGGAGCTGGGTCGGCTTCGCGGTCAGCACGAATTCGAGGACGGCACGCTGCGCCGGATTCCTTACGTCCTCCATGCCGAGGTACACCTGGGTCTGGAGCAGTTCCAGCGGCTCTCCCCGCAGGGTGGTGTGAAGGCGGAGGTTCTGGACCACACCAGGGGAGTCCGTGAGCCCCGGGATGTCCGGTGTGCCGATTTCCGCCTTCTTGACGACCTCCACGGTGCCGGCCTGCTCCAGCCGCGGTACCGACTCTTCGGCGATCTGCCACATCGTGGCGTTGTCGTTGCGCATTTGCCCGGCGATGGTGATGTTCGCCGTGAACCCGTCGATGGAGGCGGGGTGGAGTGCGACGAAGGCGACGCCGGGTGCTCCCACCTCGTCCGGCGGCGCCGCCTGCCAGCCGTCCGGCAGCGAGAAGGAGATCTTGACCGGCAGCGTGGTCGTCATGGTGAATCCACTTCCTTGATGAGCTTCGGTTGAGCCTAGAGCCAGCTGCCGACGGTGTCGTCCCAGGTGTCGCCCACCCAGTCGGCCGCGTCACCGACCGAATCGACCATCTTGTGTGGATCGACGGTGACGTCGAAAGAGAGCTTGCCGCCCACACCGAGACCGACTCCGAGCTCGCCGCCAATGGTGAACTTGCCGTCCTTCATGCCCAGGTCGGCATTGGCGGAGGCACCCACCCCCGCCCAGGCCTCCCCGCTCGCACCGGCACCGACACCGCCGACATCGGCGGAGAGCGACCCTGTGGCCTTGGCTCCGGCGAACGCCTCCGCCCCGGCGTGCAGGCCGTCCTTGCCGACCCCGACGGTCGCCGAGGCATCGGCTCCCGCGTACGCCTTCGCCTCGCCCTGGACCGCGGCCATTCCGTACTCCGCACTGCCGCTCGCGGACGCCTGGGCCAGATAGGCACTGCCCGAAACGCCCGCCTGCAGCCGACCGTTGGTGACGCTCGCGCCTGCGCTCCCGTCCACCCCGAGAGCGGCGAAGCCCATCGAACCCTTCACCTTGCCGTCACCCAGGAAGGAGGTGTCCCAATCGCCCCCTGTGGACCAGGCCTTGGCCCCGTCCGACCACTCGGCAAGTTTGATGTTCGTGTTGGTCTTCTTGCCGGGCGTGGCCCCTTCTTCCCCGTCCTCCCCTGCGTCCGCAGGCTTGTCCCGGACAAACCAGTTGCCGTTCTCGTCCTTGCCCCAGACTTTCTCGGTGCGGTGCTCACCGTCACCCTTCGGCGCCCAGCGCTCGGTCTCCCACTTCCACCGGTTCTGACTGGTCTTGCCGACAGAATGATCCTGGAGCCACTTCCAGTCGTCGACCTGTTGCCTGGCTTCCTTGAGCCAGGCAGGACTGTGGGAGGAACCACCCGCCAGGTCATCCAGCTTCTTCGTCAGCGCCTCAGCCTCAGGCTTGAGCTGCTTCTGCGCCGCTTTCAGCGTCGTCTCCGCCGCGTCGTGGTCCCCGGAACTCCACTGCTTGATCGCCGTGGAGGCCTGCCCCTGAGCCCATCCCAGGGTCGAGGAGTAGGAGGAGATCTGCTTGGCCGCGCCCGACATCGCGTCGGCCGCGAGGTACCAGTTGGTCTTCTCCTTGCCCAAGGTGGGCCAGAATGCGTCGCTGGCCTGACCGGTCCAGCCCGGGATCTTGAGGTCGCGCAGGCTGTCGCCGATGTTCTCGAACTTCTTGGACCAGCCGTTGAGCGTGGTGGCGAGATCATGCAGCTTTCCGGGGTCGCCCGGAATGAGATCCTTGGGGTCGCTCGTGGACCCCAGCTCGCTTGCCATGGACGCGGATTCCCCGTCCTACCTCAAATCCGACTTGACCGATTTCACCGCGTCACGGATCGCCTCGTCCGTCTCCGCGTAGTTGTCGTTGGCCTTGTTAAGACCGCCCGCCAGCGTTGCCGCAGAATCCGCGAGAAACTGTGCCCCCAACTGCCACGTGCCGCAGAAGGCCACCAGCGCGGTGGCCGCCGAATCGTCTCCGAAAGACGACCCCTGATCGGCGGGATCCTTCAGATCCACCTTCTGGACCGGTGTAAGGCATTCCAGAATGTCCGATGCGCCTTTCTTGAGGACCCCTGGCCCCACTCCAAGATCAGCCGACACGAGGCCCCGCCCCTTTTGCTTCAACTCCGCCTGTCCATCGGCGCCTTGGCGGCCGCCGCCCGTTCACGCTAGCACCAACATCATCATGCGAATGACGAGCTCACCGCCCCCACACGGCCCCTGCCACTCAGGGGCACTGGCGCCCCAGGAGCCCCAACTGGCAGGAAGCTCAGCGCAGTTAGCGCTACCGGGCCAACGCTGGATTCATCCTCTCGAGTGAAACTGCGCATTGCGTTCACCAGTCAGGTGGGTTTTGGGACAGCGAGGATTGACTGGGGAGAAGGTGAAGGAAAGATGGAGCATCGGCCGGCGACTGCAAATACCCTGACGCGGCTTCTGCGTGACCACAGGACCTCGCCAAGTATGCTCTCGGGGTCTTCTTTTCATCACCAGTCAACGCGGAGTGTCGCAATGTCCAAAGCCCGGATGACCACAGCTGTTTCGATTCTCTCGGCCGTGGCCGCCGGCACGCTTCTCACCGGCTGCTCGGGTTCGGTGAGCGTGGGGAAGTCCGAGCCGAAGGTGTCCGCCGGCAAGCTGGCGACCACGGTTTCCGAGCGGCTCGCCGCGCAGACGGGCCGGCCCAAGCCGCACATCACCTGCCCCGAGGACCTCGCCGGGAAGGTGGGCAGCAGCACCCGTTGCAAGCTGACCGCGGACGACGGCAGCACGCTGGGGGTGACGGTCACCGTCACCTCCGTTCAGGGCTCCCAGATCAACTTCGACATCAAGGCCGACGACAAGGCCTCCCCGGCCCCGAACTGACCACGGCGTTCTTCGTAGGGTTGACCCCATGGGCCTCTTCGACAAACTCACCGGCACCCAGCACCCCCCGGAGGGGGTTGCGCCCGTCCCCGGCGAGGAGCTGCGGGCGGCTCTGCTCGGGCTCAATCAGCGCGATGTTCCGTACGTCGTCCGCTACGGCGGGGGTGAGGGGTGCGACCTGCTGGCGGAGTGGAGGTTGACGGAGCCCGCCTGGCAGCAGGTCTTCGTGCAGTCCCAGATCAGTCACGCCGTACGGATCCGGATGCGGCTGGACCGCAAGGAGCACGAGGTGCGCGCTCTCGAGGAGCAGTGGGAGGTCAAGCGGGTCGGGACGCCGACGAGGCTCGAGATCTCGTCGGAATACACGCGCGGGCCGAGCCGGACCGTCAGTCGTGAGTGGACCATCGGACGGGGCGAGAGCGGTCGGCTCGAGGCGACCGAGACCTTCCGCTTCGACAGTGCCCAGCTGCGCGAGCCGCTGCGCGACACCGTGCTGAAGTCCGGCTGGACCTGGCGCGGAGTGGTCTTCGGCAAGCTGTGAGGTCAGCCGCCCGTCCACCGCTCCCCCGGGTCAGCACGCGCCCTTCCGCGTCGTCACAGCGATCCGGTATCCACGGTACGTCAGTGAGCTCTCCCTGCCGGCGAGCCCCGGCGGGGAGTAGTCGTCCTTCTCGGAGCGGCTGCGCTCGATGTGGGTGCAGAACGACGTGTCCGTGCCGTCCGCCGTGACGGTGAGGTGCGTGTCGTCGGCCGTGTCGGCGTCGGACGGGGTGACGGTCACGCCGGTCTGCGGGGCGTCGCCGCCGTCCTCGACCACCTTGTCCTCGAGCAGCGAGGCGTAGTCGGAGAAGTACGGCGACGTGCCGGAGCCGTCGACCGTGAACCGGTAGCCGTCCAGGTCGTCCGTCGCCTGATGCACCGCGCTGGTCAGCTCGCCGTCGTCCCACGACATGCGGTCCGAGACGCCGAAGCCCTGGACGGCCGTGGAGATGCCATAGCCGGCGAGGCTCACGAAGAGGATCCGCGCGAGGACGAAGGCGCCGTCGGGCAGCTCCGGTGCCGATGGACTGATGCGCGCGCCAGGCCCGCACCCGGTCCGCCTTCACGCAGGCCATGGCCAGCAGCACAGCGGACTGGAACAGGCCCAGCACGTTCAGCTCGTCCAGGGCGTTCAGCGCCCGGCCCCCAGCCGGGCGCGCCTGCGCCGCGCGTCCCGTACCGCCACGGCCGTACCGCTCAGGCCCGCCACCAGGACCAGGCCGCCGACGACCACGTAGGTCGCCATGCGGCTGTCCCGTTCCTCCGCGGTCTCGCCGAAGTGCAGCGGCGTGACCGAGGGGGCTTCCGCCTTGGAGACGCCGCCCTCGGGCTGCGGTGACTGCACGGGGTGTTCCGGATCCACGTCCGACAGCGCCTTCACCGGGTCCACCACGCCCCAGCCCACCAGACGGTCGTGCCCCGGGATCGAGCGCTCCGCGGTCTGCTCGATCTGGGCGACGACCTCCTGGGCCGTCCACTTGGGGTACTTGGCCTTCAACAGGGCTGCCACGCCCGCCACATAGGGGGCGGAGAAGCTCGTGCCGTTGTCCGAGCAGTGGCCACCGCCGGGAACTGTGGAGATCATGTCGACACCGGGTGCGGCGACGCCCACGGTGTCCTGCGACTGTGAAAACGGCGCCCGTTCGTTGTTGCGGTCGGACGCGGCCACGGCCAGGACGCCCGGGTACGACGCCGGGTAGGTCAACTTCACGTTGCCGCCCAAGCCGTCGTTGCCGGCCGAGGCCACGACCACGACCTGGTTGCGCAGGGCGTAGTCGACGGCCGCCTGCAGCTTCGGGCCGCCCGTGACGGCGTTGGCCGTGTCCTGGGAGATGTTGATGACGTCCGCGCCCTTGGCGACCGCATCGCGAATCCCCTGGGCCAGCGTGTCCGCCGTGCCGTCGCCGTCGGCGTCGTTCTGCTTGATCGGGATGATCGTCGCCTCCGGAGCGAGGCCGACGAAGCCGGTTCCCTTCATCGGGCGGGCCGCGATGATGCCCGCCACGCGCGTGCCGTGCCCGACCGTGTCCGTGGTGCCCGAGTTGTTGCCGCGGTCTATCTTCTCGCCCTTGGCGTTCTTCGCGTGCAGCAGGTTCTCGCCCTTCGACGCGTCCACGGCCTTGGTGAGCTGGGGGTTCTTGACGTCGACCCCGGTGTCGATCACGGCCACCTGAACGCCGTTGCCCTTCGACAGCGCCCACAACTCGTCCAGGTTGACGCGCTGCAGCGCCCACGGGCGGCCCGTGTACGGCTTGGACGGGAACGTGCACTGGCCGTCGTCCGCCAGTGCCGGGCCGGCGGGGAGGGCGATCACCGTCGTGGTCGCGGTGAGGACCGTCGCGGCGGCCAGGGCCGCCGCTCGTGCCGCGCTCCCCGGCGTCCTTGCCTTCACCATCAGCATGCTTCCGTTCTCCTCCGCCCCGCCGCTTACGAGCCCTGCGGCTGCCGGGCCGCCGCCTCCGACAGGCGCGGGCCCGTCGGCAGGAACGTCGACCACTCCATCGGGACCGGGGTGGGAGTCACCTTCTCGTAGCCGAGATGGGTCTGGGCGATCCTCGCCTCCTGCAACTCCTCCTTGTGCTTCTGGGCAGAGGTGCCGATGCCCTCGTTGTTGTTGTCGCTGTCGCTGTTGGACTGGAGGGCGTAGCGCAGGCCGGTGTCCGTCACCAGGAAGACACCGCCGACCGAGGTCTCCGTGCCCTGGAACTGGCGGTAGAGCTGGCCGGAGCCCGGGGTGACGTAGCCGCTGGAGGAGCCGGTGGGCAGCTGGGCCGGGAAGTCCGTGCCCACCCACGCCGACAGGGTGGTGCTGCCCTTGGCGCCGACCGAACGCAGCACGTTGCAGACCGTGTTGCGGCCGCTGGTGGCGCTGGAGCCGTCGTTCACCGTCCTCGGCTTGTACGCCGGCCAGTTCTTGTCGCCCTCGAACGTGGTGCTGTCGGCGACCGCGCCCGGGCTCACCTGCTGGGCCTCACCGGCCTGGCCGACGTTCACGAGCTTTCCGCTGTTGAGCAGGAGCGTGGCGGTGAACTCGGAGATGCGGGCCACCTTGCCCTGCAGCACGACGTAGTACTGGAGCGTCTGGCCGTCGTACGCCTTGATGACCTCGCCGACCTTGTCGTACTGCGCCGGCAGCCCAGCTCCGGCCTTCGCTCCGGGTGTGCCGGGGACGGTGGGGATCGAGACGGCGTCGCCCTTGTGCAGGGTGGCGAGCCATTCCTGGGACACCCGCTGCGGGGCGCGGCCCTGGGTGTCGAGGGCCTTGAGCAGTTCCTTGTCGTTCGGGTTGGCGACCTGGTACGCCGTGCCCTGTGCGTCGACGACGTACTGGGTCTTGCCGTCCGGGCCGACGACGTACATCAGGTCCCCGTGGGTGAGCCGGTCGGGTCCCTCCGTCTTGGACCATTCCTTCTTCGCGAGCACGAAGGCCGCCTTCTGGATGGCCCGGCCGCCGGCGCCGGGACGCTCGCAGACCGCCCAGCGCTTGGCGGCCGAGGCCTCGTCCGAGGAGGGCAGCCGGTCGGGGGCGTAGGGGATGCCGATGGTGACGCCGTGCGGGGGCTTGCCGCTGTCCAGGACCTTCTCGTCGACGGTGATGACGCTGTCGTTCTCGGGGCTCAGCAGCAGCTTGGCGGAGGCCATGTTGAGGACCGGGTGCAGCTGGACCTGGGTACCCGTCTTCAGGACGACGTACCGCGTGGTCGACTCGCTGGCGACGATGACGTGTTTCTCCGGGTCGTCCCACCCCTTGGGCGCCGTCGGACTGAACATCCCGATCGCGCCGAACACCGCGAGCACCACGGCGCCGACGACGAGGCCGGGCACCAGCGCGCCCAGCGGCTTGGGGGCGCCCTCCTCCGAACCGGAGGGCGAAGGCTGAAGGAATGCTGCGAGCGTGCGGCGCTTCGCGAAGGTGTAGGCGCTGAGTTCGTCCCGCCGTGATGCCATCTCTGTCCGCTCTCTCCCCGTTGCGGAGCCGTGGGGGACCTGTGAAGATCCGTCCCCCGCCCTCGGTTGCCTCTGGTGACTCGACTGTCAGACCCGCCCCCTACTATGCCTGTTGCGTGGAGGTGCTTGTGGCACGGGTAGGGTGCTCACGGCTTGAAGGGACCGGAGCTCAAAGGGTTTCCGGGTGAGTTCGGGGGTTTTGGAGTGATGGCTTCCGCAACGCGGACCCGGTCGCGATCGCAATCGGGATCACGTCCTCGTCGCGCGCGCCGGTCGGCTGACCACGGCTCGTCTTCCTCTCGGCCCACCACCCAGCAGGCACCGGCGGCGTATCAGGGCGCGTTCGCGCCGCATCTGGAGTCCCGCTCGGGCCGTGGCGGTTCGTTCGGGCTGCAGCGGCTGGTGCTGCTGGAGATCGCGGCCGCCCTCGCGCTGTGCGGCTGGCTCGTGGGCACGATCGCCCTGATCGCCGTCGCCCCGGTCGCCGTGCTGTTCGTGGTGCTCGCGGTCGTACGACGCCGTGGGCGCTCCCTGCCGGAATGGCTCAGCACCCTGCTGGCGCTGCGGGCCCGCAACCGGCGCGCGGCGAGCACACCGCTGCCGCCGGGAACCGACGCCGGGCTCGCACCGGCCGTGGAGTGCGACCCGACCCTGCGCACCTACAGCTACAGCCGCGGCGACGACCGCGACCAGCGGCCGATCGGCATGGTCGGTGACGGCGGCTTCCTGACCGCGGTGCTGCAGGTGGAGTCGGACGCCGACGCGTTGCGCGCGGAGCGCGGCCGCAGACCGCTGCCGGTGGGTCTGGTGCGGGACACCCTCGAAGTCGACGGGATCCTGCTGGAGTCGGCGCAGATCGTCGTGCACACCCAGCCCGCGCCCGCGCTGCACCTGCCCCAGCAGTCGGTCGTGGTCAGCAACTACGCGCCGCTGCAGGCCCAGACCGGCTCTCCGGCGGTGCGCATCACATGGATCGCGCTGAAGCTGGATCCCGAGTTGTGCCCGGAGGCGGTGGCGGCGCGCGGCGGCGGACTGACGGGCGCGCAGAAGTGCCTGACCCGCGCGGCCGAGCATCTGTCGAGCCGGCTGACCGGCGCCGGGTTCCGGGCGAGCCTGCTCACCGAGGAGGAACTGACGGCCGCCATCGCGACGTCCGCGTGTGCCAACCCCATGGTGACGGCCCAGGCGGGGCGTGGCGAGGCGCCGCAGCGCCGCACCGAGGAGTCCAGCCGCAGCTGGCGCTGCGACAACCGCCGCCACACCACCTACTGGGTGCGCCGCTGGCCCCAACTGGGCGGATCCGGCGGCTCGCTGGCGCAGTTGGTGGCGCGGCTGACGGAGGTGCCCGCCCTGGCGACGACCTTCAGTCTGACCCTGGCCAAGGGCGCGCAGCAGGACGTGGCCATCACCGGCCATGTGCGCATCACCGGCCGCAGCAACCAGGAACTGACCGACGCACGGCGCAATCTGGAGCAGGCGGCACGGCAGTCGCGGACCGGCCTCGCCCGCCTGGACCGGGAACAACTGCCCGGCGTTCTGGCCACCCTGCCGCTTGGAGGTGCCCGCTGATGGCCCTGTCGACTTCCCCCACGCCGTCGGGCACGCCCTCACCGGCGCCGGGCCTCGGCGAACGGCTGCGCACCGGGTTCGGCCTCCTCGGCCCGCGCCATCCGCGGCACACCCTGCCGCTGGAGCAGGCCGACGCGTTGTCCTTGCCCATCGGCGACGACGGCGTGGTGGTCGGCGTCAACGCCGAGGGCCAGCCCGCCGTGCTCGGTGTGAACCGCCCCACGCCGTACGACATCGTGCTCATCGGCGGCCTGTGGACCGCGCAGGTCATGGCGCTGCGGGCGGCGGCGACGGGGGCGCGCGTGGCCGTCGAGACGGGGCGCGCGCAGGCCTGGATGCCCATGGTGCACGCCATGGGCGGCGGACAGAACGGCCTCGCGGTGTACGACGTGGGCCGAGTGCCCCCGCAGGGCGCCTCCGCCGGTACGCCCGTGCTGGTGGTGCGGGACTGCGGCATGCGGCCCCCGCGCGGACGCGTGGTGTCGGCGCCCTGGCAGTCCGTGCTGACGCTGCTGCCGTATCTGAGCCCGGTCGCGCCGCGGTTGATGCGTCAGGCGCGTCTGGTCGGCGTGCAGCGGGTGTCGCCGGACGAGGCGGTGGAGATCGGGCGGGTGATGGGACTCCCGCGCCCCGAACTCGAGACGCTGCCCACGCTTCCGGACGGTGTGACCCTCTGGTGCACCGAGCGGGACCGGCAGTACGTCGTGACCCGGGCGACCGATGCCGAGACGGGACTGCTGGGCGTGGCACGCCGGATGGACTGACTCGTCCAACTTGCCTGGTTTTTCACGAGCACTGGTGTCACGTTTTGATGTACGTCCACGTGTGCCGTGGCGGTCTCCGGCCCGGTGTGACGCGTCGGACGGGCATGAAGGGGCAGCCGGGCCTGCCAGTCGCGTCGCTTTGGTGATTAGGCTGGGACCGGGCAGTCGCGAGTTCCCACGAGCGGGTTTGTGCGCACTCCGCGACAAAGGGGTCCATTGACCCAAGGGGGAAGCCCGGCGAATCGTACGACAGGAACGGTCGCCCCCAAGCACGGCATGAGGGTGTTCGACCACACCAGGAGGAACTGTGAACAGCGATCGGGACGGGATCCGCGGGGGCTGGGACACACCCGACGACGACCAGACCGACGCGGAGTCCGCCATCGAGATGACGGGCGAGTTCACGATCGACTACGCGCCGCCCGCCTGGTACACGCAGAACGCGCAGGGCTCGTCCGCCGCGCCTTCGCCGGCTCCGGCGCCCCCGCCACCCCCGCCGGCGCACAGCGCGCCCTACGCCCCGCCCGCGCCGGAACAGGGCGCCCCCTACGCCGCGCCCATGCCGCCCGCGCCGCCTGCGCCGCCCGTCGGGAATCCCGTTCCGATGCCGCGCTTGCCGGAGGGCTTCGAGGCGCAGCAGCCGCAGACCGCCCAGCAGGTTCAGCCGGTTCAGCAGGCTCAGCCGGTTCAGCAGGCTCAGCCGGAGGCACCGGCGTCCGTGGTCGAGCCGGAGACGAGCAACGGCGACCTGGAGAGCGGGGCCACCATGCGGTTCTCCGCCGTGGCCCTGAAGCGCGAGATGGCGGAGATCGCCGAGCGCGCGGCCGCGCTGCAGAGCGGCGACGATGACGAGGACTCCGCGGAGGGTCAGGCGACAGGCACCGCCTCCGCCGAGGGCGACGCGTCCACTGCGGAGGGATCCGCCGAGGACGCCGAGGAGCGGGCGGACGCGAAGCCCGCGGACGTGGTCCCCGCGGAGGCCGGCTCCGGGCACGACGCCGGTCCCGGGGCGGACGCGGCTGTCTCCGGGGCCGACTCGGACGAGGGCGAGGGCGAGCACGAGGGCGAAGGCGAGAGCAAGGCTCAGGTCGAGGCCGGGGACGCGGTCGAGGGCGGCGTCGGCGCCGAGGCCGGGGACGCCGACGGTACCCGGGAAGGGGCTGTGGACAACGCCGAGGCCGACGACGCCTCGTCCGGCGACGCCCCGTCCGACGACGCTGAGGCGGATGCCTCCGGGGTCGCGGACGCCGTGGTGCAGGATGCAGTGGCCCAGGATGCCGTGGCGCAGGACGCCGTCGCCGCCGACGTCACCACCGAGGCCACCGCGCAGGACGGCGTGCCTCAGTCCGGCGTACCTGCCAACGGCCCCCAGCCGGACGACTCCGCCCAGACCAGCAGCACGCAGACCAGCAGCACGCAGACCAGCAGCGCGCAGACCGGCGCGCCCGAGGCCGCCGTGCCGCCCGCTCCGGCCCAGGACGCCCAGCCGGGCTGGACGCCGCCGCCCGCGCCGCAGAGCGGGGTGCCCCCGCTGCCGCCCTCCTACCAGCCCGCGGCGCCCTCTCCGGCGGCCCAGTGGCCCGCCCAGCAGCAGCCCCAGCAGCCCGGGCCGATGCCCGGCCAGCAGCCGCCGTTCCAGCCGCACGCCCCGCAGCCCGCGCCCGCCGCCTGGAACCAGCAGAACCAGGCGAACCAGCCCGGCGCGTCCACCGCGCCGCAGCCGGGTCAGGCCGGTCAGCCGGGTCAGCCGAACGCAGCCGGGCAACCGGTGGCGGGCCCCGGACCGCAGCCGCAGCCGCAGCCCCACCCGGCGGGTCCCAACGCGGCCGGCGGTTACGGCTTCCCGCCGCCCCCCGCACAGCCGCAGCACCCGCAGCCGCAGCCGCAGCCGCAGCCGCAGCCGCAGCCGCAGCCGCAGCCCAACGGTCCCAACGTGGCCGGTGGCTACGGCTTCCCGCAGCCGCCCGCACCCCAGCCACAGCCCAACGGCCCCAATGCGGCGGGCGGTTACGGCTTCCCCCAGCCGGGCGCTCCCACCCCCCAGCCGCAGCCGGGTGGTTACGGCTTCCCGCAGCCGCCCGCACCCCAGCCGCAGCCCAACGGCCCCAACGCAGCGGGCGGTTACGGCTTCCCCCAGCCCGGCACCCCGAACGCCCAGCCCCAGCCCGGCGGTTACGGCTTCCCCCAGCCCCCGCAGGCACCGGACGGCACGCCTTCCGCCGAGCAGGACCTCCAGGCTCCGCAGGCGCCACAGGCCCCGCAGGCCCCGCAGGCCCCGCAGGCTCCCCAAGCACCACAGGCCCCCCAGGCCCCCGTGGACCCGCGGTCCGGTGCGGCCTGGCCGCAGCCCGTTCAGCACGACCAGCGGCAGCCGACCAACCCCGGTGCCGCGCCGCTCGGTTACACGGCCGCCGTGGAGCTGTCCTCGGACCGGCTGCTGAACAACAAGAAGCAGAAGGCGAAGAGCGGACGGCCCGCGGCGGCGGGCGGCCGGTTCAAGCTCGGCGGCAAGAAGGAGGAGGCCGAGCGGCAGCGCAAGCTGGAGCTGATCCGCACCCCGGTGCTCTCCTGCTACCGCATCGCGGTCATCAGCCTCAAGGGTGGGGTCGGGAAGACCACGACCACCACCGCCCTCGGCTCCACCCTCGCCACCGAGCGGCAGGACAAGATCCTCGCCATCGACGCCAACCCGGACGCCGGTACGCTCGGGCGGCGTGTGCGCCGGGAGACGGGGGCCACCATCCGTGACCTCGTGCAGGCGATCCCGTACCTGAACTCGTACATGGACATCCGGCGGTTCACCTCGCAGGCGCCCTCCGGTCTGGAGATCATCGCCAACGACGTGGACCCTGCCGTCTCGACGACGTTCAACGACGAGGACTACCGGCGCGCGATCGACGTGCTCGGCCGCCAGTACCCGATCATCCTGACCGACTCGGGCACCGGTCTGCTCTACAGCGCCATGCGCGGGGTGCTCGACCTCGCCGACCAGCTGATCATCATCTCCACGCCGTCCGTGGACGGCGCCAGCAGCGCCAGTACGACGCTGGACTGGCTGGGCGCGCACGGGTACGCCGACCTGGTCTCCCGCTCGCTCACCGTGATCTCCGGTGTCCGCGAGACCGGCAAGATGATCAAGGTCGAGGACATCGTGGCGCACTTCGAGACGCGCACCCGCGCGGTCGTGGTCGTGCCCTTCGACGAGCACCTGTCCGCCGGTGCCGAGGTCGACCTCGACATGATGCGGCCCAAGACGCGCGAGGCGTACTTCAACCTCGCCGCGCTGATCGCCGAGGACTTCGTGCGGCACCAGCAGGCGCACGGCCTGTGGACCAGCGACGGCAACCCGCCGCCGGTGGCCGCCCCGCCGATGCCCGGCCAGCCCATGCCGGGCCAGCCGATGCCCGGCCAGCCCATGCCGGGCCAGCCGATGCCGGGCCAGCCCATGCCGGGCCAGCCCTACCCGCAGGCACCCGGCCCGGAGCTGTACACCGGGCCGCCGCAGCCCTATCCGCCCCAGCAGGGACAGCCGCCGTACCCGCAGGCACCGGGCCAGCAGCCCTACCCGCAGGCCGCGCCGGGCCAGCAGCCCTACCCGCCGCAGCAGGGCCAGGCCCAGCAGCAGGGACAGCCGCAGCAGCAGGCACAGCCGCAGCCCGGTCAGCCCTACGGCTACCCCCAGCCGCCGCAGGGACAGGGGCAGCCGCAGCCCGGCTACCCGCCGCAGCAACCGCCGCAGCAGTAGGACCCCGCGCAGGACCAAGCACAGTAGGAGTAAGGAAAGGGCGGCCGGTGCTCATCGCACCGGCCGCCCTTTCGCTCGTGGCACCGCCGAAGGCTTCAGCCCTCCGCCGCCACGATCTCCCGGCACTTCTTCACGTCCGCGGCCATCTGCTCCAGCAGGGCCTCCAGCGAGTCGAACTTCGCCTGGCCGCGCACGTAGGCGAGGAAGTCGACGGCGACGTGCAGGCCGTACAGGTCGAGGCCGACGCGGTCGATGGCGTACGCCTCCACCGTGCGCTCGGTGCCGTCGAACTGCGGGTTCGTGCCGACGGAGATCGCGGCCGGCATCGCCTCGCCCTCGACGTGCAGATAGCCGGCGTACACGCCGTCGGCGGGGATGGCGGTGTGCGGGAGGGTCTCGACGTTGGCCGTCGGGAAGCCCAGCTCACGGCCGCGCTGGGCGCCGCGGACGACCACGCCCTCCACGCGGTGCGGCCGGCCGAGGATCTCGCGGGCGCCCTCGACGTCGCCCTCGGCGACCAGGCGCCGGGTGAGGGTGGAGGAGAACGGGAGTCCGCCGCCCGCCTCGCCGGTGACGTACAGGTCGACGACCTCGACCTCGAAGTCGTAGACCTTGCCCTGCTCGGCGAGGAACTCGACGTTGCCGGCGGCCTTGTGGCCGAAGCGGAAGTTCGGGCCCTCCACGACCGCCTTCGCGTGCAGCTTGTCCACCAGGACCTTCACCACGAAGTCGGCGGGCGAGAGCTTGGAGAACTCGGTGGTGAAGGGGAGGATCAGGACCGCGTCCACGCCCAGGTCCGCCATCAGCTCGGCGCGGCGGTGGTGCGGGGCGAGCAGCGGCGGGTGGCTGCCGGGGCGGACCACCTCGCTGGGATGCGGGTCGAAGGTGACCACGACGGCCGGTACGCCCAGCTCACGGGCGCGGTCCACGGCGTGCTTGATGATCAGCTGGTGGCCGCGGTGGACGCCGTCGTAGGAACCGATGGTGACGACGCTGCGCCCCCAGTCCTGGGGGATGTCCTCCAAGCCACGCCAGCGCTGCACTGTGACCGCTCCTCGAACCCGTGTCCATAACGACGCCTAAGACTTGCGCAGGTCTAAGGGTGCCATGCCGGGTGCCCCGGACCCGCATCGGTATCGGGGCTGTGACCGGGCGCACGTTCCCTGCGACGCCCGGTGTCCGCTCACGCCGGTACGCGGACGCCGGCGAGGTTCTCGAGCGTGCGGCGGGTGCTGGGGCCGACGACGGCGGCCCATTCGTCCGGGGCGGCGGCCAGCCAGCCGGCCATCCGCGCGGCGAAACCGGGCACCTGCCGGCCCAGGTCGACCAGGCCGCGGTCGAAGCGGGTGGCGCCCTCGGGGGTGCGGACGAGGAGCAGACCGACGCGGTGGACGAGGCCGCGCACCTCCTCGTCCCGGCAGTGGTCACGACCGCCGCCGCAGCCGTCGCCGTGGTCGCGCCCGCCGCCGCAGTCGTCGTCGCCGCGGCCGTCGCCGTCGCCGGAGCCGTCGTCGCCGCGGCCGTCGTCTTCGCAACCGCCGTCGTCGCCGTGCCCGGCGGCCGCGTGCAGGACGGCGTCCAGCACGGACGGCTCTTGTTCCCGGGCGAGCAGCAGCTCCAGTAGCTCGCGGCGCAGCGGACGGCAGGCGGGGGTGCCGGCGGCGGCGAGGACCGTGGCGAGGGCGGCCCGCAACTGTTCGGGGGCGCCGTCGAGCAGGCCGGTGACCAGGGGCAGCAGGACCGGGCGGGCGGTGGGGCCCTGGGTGAGGCGGCGGTCGACGTGGGTGGCGAGGTGCCCCGCGGCCGGCGGGCGCAGCCGTACCGCCTCCTGGAGCAGGGGCGCGACGCGGGGGGCGAGGGCCGGGGTGGTGACGTCGGTGAGGGTGCGCAGCGCCTCCTGCGCGTGCGGGCCGCACAGCCGGGTGCGGAAGGCCTCCAGGACCGGTCCGGGGTGGGTGGTCAGGGCGGGGGCCAGGGCGTCCGGCGGGAACTGCGGATCGCCGTCGGCGAAGTGCCGGAGGGCCGCGGCGAGGTGCCGGTCGCGGCTGCGCGGGTCGCGGACCAGCAGGGCGAGGGCGGCGCCGTGCAGGGCGCGGTCGGCGGGGCGGGCCAGCAGGGTGAGGGCGGCGTAGCGCAGCAGTTCGCGGTCGGCCTCCGAGCGGACGTGCGGGGCCGCGCGCAGTCCGTGGGCCACGGCGGCGGCCCTGCGGGCGGGGCGCTCGTCGTGCGCCCAGCGGTCCACGGCCCGGCAGACGGCCGACGGCTCGTCCTCGGCGAGGGTCGCGAGCAGTTCGCCGGCGCGCCGGTGCGCGCTCGCCACCAGGGTCTCGGTGAGGTCGTCCAGCGCGCCGTGCCGGTGGGTGTGCAGCAGCGCCTGGGCGGCGGTCGCGACGGTGGCGTGCGGGGTCGCGGGCAGGGGTCGTTCGTCGTCGAACCAGCACGTCAGCCGCGGCTGTACGACCGCGGGCGCGGCCGCGAGCAGCCGGGCGACGGCGTCCAGGTACCGCTCACCGGCCTCCGGGGGTGCCTGGTCGGCCAGCACGAGCCGGCGCAGCAGATCGAGCCGCTCGGTGTCGGACACCGGCAGATCGGTCCAGAAGCCCGGGCCGAACTCGCCCGGCACGGGCCGCCGGGCGCGGCGCCAGGCGACGATCCGGTCGGCGAGCAGCCGCAGCACCTCCGTGTACGGCGTCGCGTCCGGGACCTGCAGCAGGGTGTGGGCGAGCAGCCGGGCGGCCCACCAGGAGCGGGGGTCGCGGTCCAGGGCGTCCGTCAGATCCCGCAGTCGTGCGGCCAGTTGGCGGTCGCCGTGCTGCCGGGCGAGGAGCAGCAGGGCCTGGACGACGGGGCCGACGCGGTGGTGCGGCACCGGCACGGCAGCGGTGTCGCGGTCGGCCCGGGGGCGGTGGACCAGGGCGCGCAGGGCCTCGTCGAGGTCGAGGTGCATGCCCTGGATCCAGTCGGCCAGTTCCTCGTGCGCGAAGCGGTAGCCCCGGCCGGCCGGGACGAGCAGGCCCTCGGTCAGTACGGCGGACGCCCAGCCGGTGCCGCCGCCGAGCCGTGCCGGGGCGGGGCCCCAGGGGAACACCGCCTCGAACGACGCCCGGTCCAGCTCGCCCTGCCCGGGCCCGAGGCTCCGCCGGGCGGCCTCGTGCACCTGCCCGGCCACGCGCGCGGCGAGCCGGCGTACGGCGGTGCCGCGCAGGCCGCTCTCGGCGGCGAGCCGGACCGCGATCCGCAGGCACATCAGGTCCAGGTGGGCGGCGAACACCTCGTGCCGGTCGACCGGGCCCGCGATCTCCGCGTCCGGGTTGGCCGCCCGGACTTCCGCCAGCAGCCGCAGGGTGAGCGGATGCCGGGCGTCCCGCTCGGCAAGCACGCCATCGGGGATCCCGAGCCGCCCCCGGGCCAGACGGGCCTCGTCCTCGGTCAGATCGGTCAGCCGGAGGCAGGGAGGGAGGGGGGCCGTAGGCCTGCTGGGGGCGGCGCACGGCTCGGCGAGGAGGGCACACGGCTCGGTGCGAGCAGTACACGGCTCGGCGGCGGCGGTGCAGGGCCCGGTGCGGGCGGCGCACGGCTCGGCGGCGGCGGTACACGGCTCGGCGCGGGCAGCGCACAGCTCGGCGGTGGCGGTACACGGCTCGGCGGGAACGGCACACGGCTCAGCGCGGGCAGCGCACGGCTCGATGGGAACGGCACACGGCCCGCTGCGATCAGCGCACGGCTCGGCGGGAACGGCACACGGCCCGGTGCGATCAGCGCACGGCTCGGCGGGAACGGCACACGGCCCGGTGCGATCAGCGCACGGCTCGGTGGGAACGGCACACGGCCCGGTGCGGGCACCGCACGGCTCGCTGCGGATTGCGGCGGTGGTCAGGGCTGCGGGAGCCGCGGCCGTGGCCGTGGCCGTGGGAGTCGGGGGCCCTGCCGGAGCGGCCGGACCGGCGGCATCGGCCGGGGTGGCGGGCGCGGCCGACGTGGGGGGTGTCGGGATGTGCAGGAGGTCGGCGGGGAATTCCGCGCCCGCTCGTTCCCAGTACTCCTCCCTGCAGGCCACCGCGAGGCGTGCCCCCGTCCCGCGCAGCCAGGCGGCGGTCTCCCTGGTCCACTCGGGAAGGCGGTGGGCGAGGACGGGGGGCATCTCCTCGGGGCCGTCCAGGACGAGCAGCAGCGGGCGGCCGGACCGGGCGGCGAGGTGGGCCAGGTGTTCGGGGGTGAGGTCGCCGAGGGATTCGGGGCGGACGGCGCGGGCGGCGGCGACGATCCTGGCGGCCCGCTCCAGGGTGCGGCGGGCCGCGTCGGCCACCGAGTCGTCGGCGTCCTCCAAGTCGGCGCCGCGCAGCCACAGCGTCGGTGCGGGCCGCTCGCCGTGGGCCCGGCGGGCGGCGAGGGCCGCGAGTGCCGTCGTACGGCCGCTGCCGGGGGCGCCGACGAGCCCGAGCACGGCCCGGTCGCCGTCCGTGAAGGCGGCCAACTCCCGTGCCACAGCGTGGCGTTCGACCGGTTCCACGGCGCCGGCGAGAAGGCCCTGCGGGCCGTCCTGGCCGACCGAGGTGGCGGTCAGCTGCAGCATCCCGGCGAGGTTGAGGTCGGCGCCGTAGGCGGGCACGGTGGTCGCGTTGCGGTCGAGCAGCTCGCCGAGGGGGCCGTCGGCGGGCCGCAGCGGCACCGCGAAGCCCGTGTCACGCTGCGCGGAGTGCAGGGCGGTGCCGAGGACGCCGATCACCGCGCCGGTCTCCGCGTCGAGCACCGGTCCCCCGGCCGCCCCGCCGCCCAGCCGCAGCGCGTCCTGGCCCGCGGTGCCGATCGCCAGCTCCAGCGTGTCCTGGAGGAGGTGGAAGCGGTCGGTGGCGGTGTACGTCACCTCGGTGGCGGCCAGGACCCGGGCCTCGCGCCAGCAGCCCGCGGGGACCCGTACATAGGTCCCGGCGTCGATCCGCTCCCGCACGGACAGCGGCAGCGGGTCGAGGCCCAGGCCCTCGGTGCGGACCAGGGCCAGGTCGCGCCCGGGCAGCGGGGTGACGGCGTCGGCGGCGACCACACAGGTGCGGTCGGTGCCGGCGACGTGCAGCACCAGCCGGGGCAGGCCGTCGACGGTCTCGTGGCTGGTGAGCAGGGTGCCCTGGTGATCGGCGAGAAAGCCGACGCCTCGGGGGCGGCCGGCGAGGTCGCGGATCTGGACGAGGACCGGGTCGGCGCGGGGGCCGTCGGGGGCGGGGTCCGAAGCGGCCGTGGTGTTCGACAGGCCCGCGGTGGGGTTCGAGAGGCAGGCGCCGGCCTGGGTGCCCATGGTGTGGCTGGTACCCGTGGTGTAGGTGGTGGCGCCTCTTCCGCTGCACGGGCCCCGTCCCGCCATGGCCGTACCTCCCCGCCCTCGCCGCGTGCCCTGTCCGACGACGGTAGGCCTGCGGTGATCGACGGGACAGATCGTGTGGCGAACGCGCCCCCTTCCGCTCCCCCGGTTCACTCCGAGCGCCTGCCCGGTCGGGTGAATAGGCGGGTGCCGCTGGATAACCCTAGGGGGTGGGGGAACCGAGGGGGGACCGTGGAGCGGCGGCAGGGGCCCACCCCGTGGCCGGCCGCCGCTCCACGGACAAGCGCCCACGGCAGGTGTCTCAGCGGATCTCTCAGCGGATCGCTCAGCAGAGCCCTCGGATCTCTCAGGCTCAGGCCTCTCAGCAGATGCCTCAGTAGATCCCTCAGCGGATGCCCGAGCAGACGACCCGGGCGCCTCAGCCGAAGACGGCCAGGCTCTTGGCCTTGCCCTTGTGCTGTTCGACGAGCGCGAGGAAGCGGCCCTCGGCGTCGAAGACGGCGACGGGACCGGCGCCCGCGTACTCGTCGGGCATCTCCAGCCGGACGCCGTTCAGCAGCAGCCGCGCACGCCGGGCGTCCACCTGCCAGCGCGGGAACGCGGCCGCGGCGGCGTCCGCGATCGGCATCACGGTCAGCTCCTGCTGGAGCTGGTCCAGGGTCCGCGCCGTATCGATCTTGTACGGCCCGACGCGGGTCCGGCGCAGTGCGGTGAGGTGGCCGCCGACGCCGAGGCCGGCGCCCAGGTCGCGGGCGAGGGCGCGGATGTAGGTGCCGGAGGAGCAGACGACCGAGACGATCAGGTCGAGGACCTGGGTGCCGTCGTCGGCCACGGCGTCCCGGACGTCGTACACCGTGAAGGAGGAGACGCTCACCGGCCGGGCGGGGATGTCGAAGTCCTCGCCCTCGCGGGCCCGCTTGTACGACCGTACGCCGTCGATCTTGATGGCGCTGACCTTGGAGGGCACCTGCATGATGTCGCCGGTCAGCTTGGCGATGCCGGCGTCGATGGCGTCCCGGGTCACCTTGGAGGCGTCGGTGGACGAGGTGACCTCGCCCTCGGCGTCGTCGGTGACCGTGTTCTGGCCCAGGCGGATGGTGCCCAGGTACTCCTTCTCGGTGAGGGCGAGGTGCCCGAGGAGCTTGGTGGCGCGCTCGACACCGAGGACCAGGACGCCGGTCGCCATCGGGTCGAGGGTGCCCGCGTGGCCGACCCGGCGGGTCCTGGCGATGCCGCGCATCTTGGCGACCACGTCGTGCGAAGTGAAGCCCGACGGCTTGTCGACGATGACGAGGCCGTCGGGCGTGGTGTGCTTCTGGGTCATTCCGCGGCGTCGCCGTCCGTGTCGGTCGTGTCGTCCTCGGCCGGTTTGCGGTACGGGTCCGCGCCGCCCGCGTAAGCGGCGCCCGCGGAGGCCTCGCGGACCTTCGCGTCGGACTGCCGCGCCTTGTCGAGGAGGTCCTCGATGGTCCGGGCGGTGTCCGGGAGGGCGTCCGCGACGAAGGTCAGGGTCGGCGTGAACTTCACACCGGCGGCGCGGCCGACCTCGGAGCGCAGGATGCCCTTGGCGCTCTCCAGGCCCGCGGCCGCTGCCTTCCGCTCCTCGTCGTCGCCGTAGACCGTGTAGAAGACGGTCGCCTCCCGCAGGTCGCCCGTGACCCGGGTGTCCGTGATGGTGACGTGCGAGCCGAGCCGCGGGTCCTTGATCCCGCGCTGCAGCTTCTGGGCCACCACCTCCCGGATGAGGTCCGCCAGCCTTTTCGCCCGCGCGTTGTCGGCCACTGGTCCGTCTCCCGTTCTTTCTTCTTGTTGCGTTGCTGTGGTCTGGTCGCGTGGTCGCGTCAGTCGTCTTCGCCGTGGAAGCGGCGGCGGACCGACAGCAGCTCCACTTCGGGGCGGCCGGCGACCAGCCGTTCGCACCGGTCCAGTACGTCGGTGAGGTGCGCCGCGTCGCCGGAGACCATGGCGAGGCCGATGATCGCTCGCCGATGGAGGTCCATGTGGTCCACCTCTGCCGCGCTCACCGCGTACTTCCGCTGGAGTTCGGCGACGATCGGGCGGACGACGGAGCGCTTCTCCTTCAGCGAGTGGACGTCGCCGAGGAGGAGGTCGAAGGACAGAGTCCCCACGTACATGTATGCAGCCGGTTCACCCGCCGGTACGGGATCGATGGCCCCGGGCCCGTGTGGGCCGGGGACACCAAAAGGTTACGCGAACCTGCGCGGTCGCTCGACGGGGTTTCCGTGGCCCCCGCAGCAGCGCCCGCAACGGCAAGCTGGCCGGCAGGACCGCAGTCCCGCCGGCCAGCAGCGAACCGTCGGCGCTTACGCCCGCGGCTTCTCCCGCATCTCGTACGTCGCGATGACGTCGTCGACCTTGATGTCGTTGAAGTTGCCGAGGTTGATACCGCCCTCGTAGCCTTCGCGGATCTCGGTGACGTCGTCCTTGAAGCGGCGCAGGCCCTCGATGGTGAGGTTCTCCGCGACCACCTTGCCGTCGCGGATGAGGCGGGCCTTGGTGTTGCGGCGCACCTCGCCGGACCGGATGAGGACACCGGCGATGTTGCCCAGCTTGGACGACTTGAAGACCTCGCGGATCTCCGCCGTACCGAGCTCGACCTCCTCGAACTCCGGCTTGAGCATGCCCTTGAGGGCCGCCTCGATCTCCTCGATCGCCTGGTAGATGACCGAGTAGTACCGGACGTCCACGCCCTCGCGCTCGGCCATCTGCGCCGCGCGGCCGGCCGCACGGACGTTGAAGCCGATCACGATGGCGTCGGAGCCCATCGCCAGGTCGATGTCGGACTCCGTGACCGCACCGACGCCGCGGTGCAGGACGCGGATGTCGACCTCTTCGCCGACGTCCAGCTGGAGCAGGGAGGACTCCAGGGCCTCGACGGAACCAGAAGCGTCACCCTTGATGATCAGGTTCAGCTGCTGGACCTCGCCGGCCTTGAGCACCTTGTCCAGGTCCTCCAGGGACACGCGGCGCGTGCGCTTGGCGAAGGCCGCGTTGCGCTCGCGGGCGGCGCGCTTCTCGGCGATCTGACGGGCCGTACGGTCCTCGTCGACCACCAGGAAGTTGTCGCCCGCACCCGGGACGTTGGTCAGGCCCAGGACCTGGACCGGCGTCGACGGGCCGGCCTCGGCGACGTTGTTGCCGTTGTCGTCGAGCATGGCGCGCACGCGACCGTAGGCGTCGCCCACGACCATCGTGTCGCCGACCCGCAGCGTGCCTCGCTGGACGAGGACCGTCGCCACGGCACCACGGCCGCGGTCGAGGCGGGACTCGATCGAGATGCCCTGCGCGTCCTGGTTCGGGTTGGCCCGCAGGTCGAGCGAGGCGTCGGCCGTGAGGATCACGGCCTCCAGCAGCGAGTCGATGTGCAGACCCTGCTTGGCGGAGATGTCGACGAACATGGTGTCGCCGCCGTACTCCTCGGCCACCAGGCCGTACTCGGTCAGCTGACCGCGCACCTTGGTCGGGTCGGCACCCTCGACGTCGATCTTGTTGACCGCGACGACGATCGGCACGTCGGCCGCCTTGGCGTGGTTGAGCGCCTCGACGGTCTGCGGCATGACGCCGTCGTTGGCCGCGACGACCAGGATCGCGATGTCGGTCGACTTCGCACCACGGGCACGCATGGCGGTGAACGCCTCGTGACCCGGGGTGTCGATGAAGGTGATCTTGCGCTCTTCGTCGTTGACCTCGGTCGCGACCTGGTAGGCACCGATGTGCTGGGTGATGCCGCCGGCCTCGCCCGCGATGACGTTCGTCTTGCGGATGGCGTCGAGCAGGCGGGTCTTGCCGTGGTCGACGTGACCCATGACGGTGACGACCGGCGGGCGGACCACCAGGTCCTCCTCGTCGCCCTCGTCCTCGCCGAACTCGATGTCGAAGGACTCGAGCAGCTCGCGGTCCTCCTCCTCCGGGCTGACGATCTGAACCGCGTAGTTCATCTCGTCGGCGAGGAGCTGCAGGGTCTCGTCGGAGACGGACTGCGTCGCGGTGACCATCTCGCCGAGGTTCATCATGACCGCGACGAGCGACGCCGGGTTGGCGTTGATCTTCTCCGCGAAGTCGGTGAGCGACGCGCCGCGGGAGAGACGGATGGTCTCGCCGTTGCCGCGCGGCAGCATCACGCCGCCGACGCTCGGGGCCTGCATGGCCTCGTACTCCTGGCGCCTCTGCCGCTTCGACTTGCGGCCACGACGCGCCGGACCGCCGGGACGGCCGAAGGCGCCCTGCGTGCCACCGCGGCCACCGGGACCGCCGGGACGGCCGCCGAAGCCGGGACGGCCACCGCCGCCACCACCGGGACCGCCGCCGAAGCCGCCACCGCCGCCGGGACGGCCGGCGAAGC
>NZ_CP011497.1:2417089-2619848 GCF_001027185.1 Streptomyces incarnatus
CATGCCGGTGGAGCCACCGGAGGTGAAGGGGTTGTTGCCCGGACGCGGACCGGCCGGACGGGCACCCGGACGCGGGGCCTGGCCACCGGCACGCGGGCCACCCTGGCCCGGACGGGCCTGGCCCTGACCGGGAGCGCCCGGACGGGCACCGCCGGGCTTCGGGGCACCCGGACGGGCGCCGGGACGCGGACCCTGCGCGGCCGGAGCCTGCGGGGCCTGGGCGGCCGGCGGAGCGGTGAACTCCGGGGCGGCCGGAGCCGGACGCGGCGCGGGCTTCGGACCCGGCACCGGACGCGGGCCCGGCGCGGGCGCCGAGGGGGCCGACGGTGCGGCGGGCTGCTGGGCAGCGGGCGCCGGGGCCGTCGGGGGCTTGGGGGCTGCCGGCCTCGGGGCCGGGGCAGCAGGACGAGCCGCCTGCGCCGGAGAGGGCGCGGCGGGCCTGGGGGCAGCCTTGCGCGGGGCGGGCTTCGCGGCGGACTTGCCGGTGCCACCGCCCTGGAAGGCGTCGGTCAGCTTGCGTACTACGGGCGCTTCGATGGTCGAAGACGCCGAACGGACGAATTCACCGAGCTCCTGGAGCTTGGCCATGACGACCTTGCTCTCAACGCCGAACTCCTTGGCGAGTTCGTAGACCCGGACCTTAGCCACTTCGCTCCTTTGAGGTCCGGGTGAAGCCGGACCGTCGCTAGTTCATGGGCGTACTCATCGCGTACTCATCGAGTGCTCATCGCAATCTCGACCTGCTTTCGACTCGCGAGGTACCAGGCCGCACGGGGTTCCGTGCGGCGCGTCTTACGGTGTTGCCTGCTCGGCAACTGTTGTCTGCTCGACGTATCGGCGCAACGCCTTTGTGTCGAGCGGCCCCGGGGCGCGCAGTGCCCGCGGGAACGCCCGGCGGCGTACCGCCTGGTCGAGACAGACCAGGGCGGGGTGTACATAGGCACCCCGGCCGGGCAGCGTACCGCGCGGATCGGGGGCGCATGCGTCCTCGATCTTCACGATCCGCAGTAGATCGTTCTTGGCCGCCCGCTTCCGGCACCCCACACAGGTGCGTTCAGGGCATGCTCCGGCGTGCGTCCGGCCAGACACGGTTAAGTCTACCTCCCCGCACCGACCTCACCCCTTTGGGGCAAAGATCGAACGGCTGTTGTCGTAAACCAAGCGACCTGCGGCTTGGATCTATTCCCCAGGCCGCCCGGCCGGTCGACGGTCACTCGACGTCACCAGGCGTTACCAGGTTGTTACTCGGCCACATGTTCGGTGTCGGGCCGGATGTCGATCCGCCAGCCGGTCAGGCGGGCGGCGAGGCGGGCGTTCTGGCCCTCCTTGCCGATCGCGAGCGACAGCTGGTAGTCCGGCACGGTCACCCGGGCGGAGCGGGCGGCCAGGTCGACGACCTCGACCTTGCTCACCCGAGCGGGTGACAGGGCGTTCGCCACCATCTCGGCCGGGTCGTCCGACCAGTCGACGATGTCGATCTTCTCGCCGTTCAGCTCGCCCATCACATTGCGCACCCGGCCGCCCATGGGGCCGATGCAGGCGCCCTTGGCGTTCAGGCCCGAACGGGTGGACCGTACGGCGATCTTGGTGCGGTGACCGGCCTCACGGGCGATCGCGGCGATCTCCACCGAGCCGTCCGCGATCTCCGGCACCTCCAGGGCGAAGAGCTTCTTCACCAGGTTGGGGTGCGTACGCGAGAGGGTGACCGACGGTCCGCGCACGCCCTTGGCCACGCGGACGACGTACGACCGCAGGCGCATGCCGTGCGGGTAGGTCTCGCCCGGCACCTGCTCCTGCACCGGCAGGATGGCCTCCAGCTTGCCGATGTCGACCAGCACGTTCTTCGGGTCGCGGCCCTGCTGGACCACGCCGGTGACGATGTCGCCCTCGCGGCCGGCGTACTCGCCGAGCGTCGCGTCGTCCTCGGCGTCCCGCAGCCGCTGCAGGATGACCTGCTTGGCGGTGGTGGCGGCGATGCGCCCGAAGCCCGACGGGGTGTCGTCGAACTCGCGCGGCTCCTGCCCCTCTTCGAGGTCCTCGGGGTCCTCCTTCGCCCACACGGTCACATGCCCGGTCTCCCGGTTGAGCTCCACGCGCGCGTGTCGGCGGCTTCCCTCGGTGCGGTGGTAGGCGATGAGGAGGGCCGACTCGATCGCCTCGACCAGCAGGTCGAAGGAGATCTCCTTCTCCCTGACCAAGCCCCGCAGGGCGCTCATGTCGATGTCCACGGCTACGCCTCCTCCTCTTCCTTCATGTCCTTCTCGGCCTTGTCGGCCCTGTCTTCCTTGCGGTTGAACTCGACCTGCACGCGCGCCCTGGCGATCTCCGGGAAGCCGAGCCTGCGGGTGGTGGCCTTACGGCCCTTCACCCCGGGCACCTCGAGGCCGAGGCCCTCGTCGTCGACGTCCAGGATCCTGGCGACGAGCTCGCCGCCCTCGGTCAGCTGGAACCTCACGAGCCGGCCGGTGGCACGCACGAAGTGCCGGTGCTCGGTGAGGAGGCGCTCCGCGCCGGGGGTTCCGACCTCCAGGTCGTACGCCGCGTCGCCCATCGCGTTGGTCTCGTCGAGCTTCGCCGAGAGCGCACGGCTCACATCGGCGATGGCGTCCAGATCCGCTCCGGTGTCGGAGTCGACGACCACGCGCAGCACACGCTTTCGTCCGACCGAGTCCACGGCGATCTCTTCGAGATCCAGCCCCTGGGAGGTGACGAGCGGTTCCAGCAGCTCTCGCAGCCTCTCGCTCTGGGTGGTGCTCATCCGGGTGACTCCTCGGCCGCGTGTGCTGTTGTGGGATGGGTCGCGTGTCTGGTCAAAGGGTATCGCCTCCGGCGGTCGGCAGTTCGCAGGAGAGCCCGGGGCCGTCGTGCGTTGGCGGCTGCGGGCTGTGGGAGGTACTCGCGCAGTTCCCCGCGCCCCTTTTGTCGGTCCACTGAGCCGGTGATACGAGGCGCGCGGATACGCGGGTAACGTGATCACGGCGGGCTGCCCTCCCGCCCGTGTGTTCGTACGAGGCCCCCGAGGACGTCAGCCGTGCCATACCCCCCACCCCTGCGCCCCTCGGGGCCGCGTAGAAGATCCCTGCTCGCCTCGGCCGCCGGCGCGGCCCTGCTGGTGGGCTGCACGGCCGATCCGACCTCTGGTGGCGGCTCCTCGGCGGCGGAGCGGGCACGCGCGCGTGCGGCCCGCGACAGCCAGGGGCTGGTGGCGCGGTACGACGCCGTGCTCGCCGCGCACCCCGGCCTGGCGACGCGGCTGGGCCCGCTGCGCGCGCAGGTGGCGGCCCATGTCGGGGCGTTCACGGAGGGTACGACGCCCGCGCCCGCGAAGTCCTCGGCCTCCCCCTCCGCCCAGGCGAGCGTCCCGGCCACCGAGAAGGACGCCCTCGCCGGTCTGGCTGCCGCCGAGCGCGCCCTCGCCGACCGGCGCGCGGGGGCCCTGCTGGAGGTGCCGGGCGAACTGGCCCGGCTGCTGGCGTCGGTGGCCGCGGCGGGGGCCACGCACGCGTACCTGCTGACTGAGGGGGCGAAGTGAGCGACGGGACGAAGCAGGACGTGAGCGACGGGACGGAGCAGGGCGAGCTGACCGCGCTGCAGGCGGCGCTGGCGGCGGAGCACGCGGCGGTGTACGGCTACGGTGTCGTCGGCGGCATGATCGGCGCGGCGCGCCGGACCGAGGCGCGGGCGGCGTACGACGCCCACCGGGCGCGCCGGGACGCGCTGATCCGCGAGGTCCGCGACCTGGGCGGGCAGCCGGTCGCGGCGAACGCGGCGTACGCGCTGCCGTTCCCGGTGCACGACCCGGCCGGCGCCGTGCGGCTCGCCGCCCGGCTGGAGGAGCGGATCGCGGGCGTCTACGCGGACCTGGTGCGGGCCGCGACGGGCGCGCGGCGCGGGGCGGCCGCCGCCGCGCTGCGGGAGGCCGCGGTGCGCGCGGTGCGCTGGAGCGGGGAGAGCGTAGCCTTCCCTGGGCTCGCCGAGCGGTCCTCCGGCGAGGGGACCGGCGCGGCCGGTACGACACCGTCGGCCCCCGCCTCGGTATCCCCGTGACCGCATGAGGCGCCCCTACGACAGGACCTGGACCGGAAGGAAACGACTCGCGCATGGCTTTCGAACCGCCGCCGCGCCTGGTACGGGCGCTCGGTGAGACGGCACCGGCCGGGGACGACTGGCTCGCTCAGCTGCCCGCGGCCGCCGAACGAGCCGTTGCCAGGCGCGAGTTGACCGTGGAGCGGGTTCAGGTGCCGGGCGGGCGCAGCAGCCTGGTGGTGCTGGTGCGGCGGGCCGATGGCACCCCGGCCGTGCTGAAGCTGGCCCCGCCCCGGGCGCGTCCGGAGAGCGAGCGGGCGGCGCTGGCGCGCTGGGGCGGGCTGGGCACCGTACAACTGCTGGAAGCCGACGCGGAGGACGGTGTGCTGCTGCTGGAGCGGCTGCACCCGGATGTGTCGGTGCGGTCGCTGCCGGAGGCGAAGGCGCTGCTGGAGGCGGCGGGCACGCTGCGGCGGCTGTGGGTCGAGCCGCCGGCCGGTCACACCTTCGAGACCGTCGCCGAGCGCACCGGGCGGCAGGCCGCGGCGATGCGGGCGAGCACCGGCACCGACTCCGAGGCGGCGCCCCTGGTGGACGCGGCGCTCGCGGCCCGCGCGGAGCTGCTGGCCGCGCCGCCCGAACACCTCTTGCTGCACGGCACGTTCCGGCAGAGCAAGGTGCTCGCCGGGGAGCGGATGCCGTGGCTCGCGGTGGGTCCCGACCCGGTGGTCGGCGAGAGCGCCTTCGACCTGGCGCGGCTGGTACGGGACCGGGTGGAGGACCTGATCGCGGCACCGTCGGGTGCGGCGACGACGCGGCGGCGCATCAAACGGCTCGCCGAGTCCCTCGAGGTGGACCAGGAGCGGTTGCGGGGGTGGACGCTGTTCCGGGCCGTGGAATCAGGCGTACGGGCCCGGCGCGTCGGCCGCGAGAAGGACGCGGAGCTCCTGCTGGAGTTCGCGAGCTGGCTCTAGGCCGGTTCGCCGTTGAGTTCGCGGACGTAGATGTCCCAGTACGGCGGCGTGACCCCGTGCAGGGGGCCCTTTCTGCCGACTCTGTGCCATCCCAGATGCCGGTAGACGCTTTGCGTGGACAGGGCGGTCGGTTGCACGGAGAGGACTCCGCGCTGCTCCTTGCGGTCCCGCAGGAGTTCTCCCATCAGGCGCTTGCCGATGCCACGACCACGCCACGCGGCGAGGACACCGAGGCTGATGACACCGAAGGTCCGGCCCTCCCACTCACGCACGAGATCGGCGGGAAGCGGGTGGGTGAAGTCGCGCCACCATCCGTGATCGACGGCGAGTGGATGGCCGTAGGCATAACCGACGAGAGAACCCGCCTGCTTCGCGACGACCGCACTGAAACCCGGCACAGCCATCAGACTCTCGAGTTCTCTTTGGTGGCCCTGCGACATTTCTGGCACCCACGCGAACGGCGCGACGGAGAACACCGTGTCGTGGATCGTGCAGATCTGGTGGAACCAGGCCGCGGCCACCTCCCGGCCGCCGCCTTCGAAGACAGCCTCACGAGCGTCCGTCATCTTCGCCTCCGTTCGATGCGTCCGAGGCGCTTGCGGCTCGTTCCCGGAGTTCCTCGGAAAGCGCGTCGCCAAGCTCCTCGTAAATCACTGCGGCTTGCGCCCAGAACTCGCAGGCGGCCGTCGGTTCGCCACGCGCTGCGAACACGTCCCCCAGCCGGGTGAGCGCTGACGCCTCACTTCGCCGGTCCGTGAACTCCCGGAAGGTCTCCAGAGCCCGCACCAGGTGATCCTCGGCATCTTGGAAATCACCGACCTCGCTCATGCTCGCGGCAAGCGGTAGCGCCCCCCAGGCTTCGCTCCATCTGTCGTCGATCGAACGGAAGATTTCAATGGCCTGTCGACAGAGCGCAACGGCCTCAGAGAATTCATTGCGGGAGCGAGCACATTCTGCGAGGCTCAGCAGGCTCATCCCCTCGCCCCGACTGATGCCATGCACCCGGAACACGGTGAGCGCGGCTTCGAAGTGCTCCCGAGCTCCGGATTCCCTTTGCTCGATCGCCACGAGCCCCAGACCGCGCAGTGAAAATCCCAGTAACCAGGCATCATCGATGTCACGACTGATTTCCGCTGCCTGGCGATAGTCCTCGGCAGCAGTGTCGTACGCTCCCGACCGCCAGCCCACATCTCCCAGACAGAGCAGGTTCGACGCTTCCCCCAAGCGGCTGCCGACCAGTCGGGCGGCATCCAGTCCGAGCTCGTGGATATATTTCCAGTCCGCCCAGTGTGAGCCGAGCTCGAAGAATCCGTCGGCAGCCACTGGCAGCATCCAGGCGATGTCATATTGTCCCCACTTGACTGCCTGTCTCAGTGCGGAGAGTAAATTGTCACGCTCCGCCTCGAACCACTGCATTGCCGCGGCGGCCTCATGGAAGCGCTCGACCTCCGGCACCTCACCCGCCGGCACCAGGGGGATGGCGTGAGAGTGCGGCAGGATCGCTCTTCGTCCCGCATCGGCACTGAGCAGGTACCAGGTCAGGATTCGACGAACCGCGCGGGTTCTTTCCGCCTGTGGCAGTTCGTCGGCCAGCCGCTCCAGTGCATAGGCGCGAAGCAGGTCGTGCATGCGGTACCGGTCCCTGGCGATCTCATGCAGCAGATGCGCGTCGGCGAGTTCGCCGATCCTGCGACGAGCGACCGCTGGGGCAACTGCCAGCAGCGCTGCGGAGGAGCCGCTGCAGAGAAACTTCCCCTCGTGCAGTCCCAGCAGACGAAAAGCCGTCCGCGTCTGCTCCGGGAGGGCTCGGTAGGACCAGGAGAAGACGGCCCGCACATCGCTGAGCTCGTCTTCTCGGTCGGCCAGGGCGTCGAGAAAGTCCTGCTCCTGAATCAGCTCGTCCACGAGTTCGGTCAGGGAGAGCAGCGGGCGGGCGGCCGCTCGTTCACCCACCACACGCAGCGCCAGCGGGAGGCACCCGCAGAGCTGAGCCACTCGGCGGGCGGCCTCGGGCTCCGCATCGACCCGTGCAGGGCCGATCACTTCGCGCAGGAGGTGCACCGACTCCTGGGGTGACAGTACATCCAGAGTCACACGTGCCGCTCCCTCCCGCGCCACCAGGCCGGACAGCCTGCTTCGGCTGGTGATCAGCACGAGACTGGAGCGCGAGGCAGGTATCACCTGTCTGATCTGCTTCACCGACGAAACATTGTCGATGAAGATGAGGATTCTCTTCCCGTAGATCAGCGAGCGGAACAACCCGGCGCGCTCCTGCTCGTCGATCGGGATGCGGTCCGCCTCCACGCCCAAGCCTCGCAGAAAGCAGTCCAGGGCCTGGTCGGGCCCCAGCGCGTGGCCGCTGTTGTAGCCGCGCATGTCGATGTACAGGTCACCGTCGGCGAAGCGCCGACGGATCCTGTGCGCCCAGTGCAGTGCCAACGCGGTCTTCCCCACGCCCGGCCCTCCGGTGATCGCCGTCACGACGGCCGGCGAATCGTCGGAGTCCTCGGAGGCCTCTGGGTACAGGGTGTCCAGCACGGTCAGCTCCCGCGCGCGGTTGACGAATCCTGGCACGCCGTAGGGGAGTTGACGGGGCGGCGGGAAAGAGTGGCTGGGACCGTGCACGTGGACGCCACCGTGCACGGTCCCAGCTTGAACCACTATGCCGCTCTCTCCGCCCGAGAACTCATTCGAGACAGATTTCGGCTCGTCGGCCATACGCCTTTCCCCCGGTCCCGAATGGCGTTGCGCAGTCGTTCAGCCCGAGACGCGAAGTTCATCCGGGTACTTGCGCGCGAATTCCCGATAGGGGATCGCGGACGCCTGAGCCGCATCGCGCCAGTAATTCGCCTCGACGATCCGCTGGGGGTCGTCGATGATTTCAGCGGCCGAAAAGCTTCCGTCCTCCTCGTAGTACATGGCCACCAGCTGCGTCGAGTCGAAGAGCCAGTAGTCGTAGTGCGGCAGCTCCGACGGCCACTCCTGCTTCGGCACAGGGAGGATCCGCACATCTTCTCCGGCCTCGACCGTGTGCTCGTACGCCCAGGCACATTCGAAGCGGACGTAGTCCGACAGCGGGAGTTCCACCACGTGGACCCGGCTCATGGCCTTTCCGGCCGCCGCCGCCTTCGCGACAGTGCCGTCGATCCATTCTGCGATACCGGGGAACTCACCCCTGGCTTCGCCCGAGAGGAAGCGTGCGAACTCATCCTGCTCGTAGGACACGTCGTACCGCTGAAGGGACTCCAGACGGTACGCCGTGAACCTGAATTCAGTGAAGAGGCGGTTGAATTCCTCATCCGCCAAGGAGTAGAACTTGCGCCCCACCTACCGCCCCTCACTGTGCTGACTGTAGTACTGCTCCATTGCACCGGCCACGATCTCAGGGGCGATTCGAACGGCGCCTTCTCCCGGGAGGACGTTCTCCAGTTCCCCGAATGTCACACTGTCCACTGTGTACCCTTGCACGACAAGCTCGCCCGACTCGCCGAGGTAGACCGTAGGACATCCATTTCCGCCTGAGCCCTGGTCTTTGTACAGCTTGGTGAGCTTCATTTTTGCCCCCTTCTGGATGACGACCTCGGTTTGCGTAAGGCTAGAGACGAAACGTACAACCCGTCAAGGCTGACGCAGCCAAGCCGGCCGCTCAATCGACTTTGGCTTATTTAATTCTCCGCCCCCGCGGAACCTGATTGCATGAAAGCATGCACAGGTTCCAGAAGTGGCTTTCGGGTGAGCTCTGATGCAGCAGTTAATTTCGATTCAGGCTTCTTGCGCAGGAGGAGTCCCGAACGTGACAGGGCCATGCAGGTCTCGCGCTTGAAGGACATTCCCCTGTGAACCACCGCTGACGGTGTTGTGGACGTCTCCCACCGCGGCCGGCAGCTTGTTGGCCAGCTCCAGCCATGCGGCGAGGGAGTCGGCGAAATCCGAGTCGTAGGCTGCTCGTTGTCGCAGCACGTCCGCGAGCACCTGCGCCTGGACCGTGTTGCGGGGATCGCCCTCGAGCGCTTCCAGTTCGCGCAGGCCCGGAGCCGGCTCTGCGGGCATCGCCCGATCGGCACGCCGGAACGGCCGGCGCACCAACCCGCTGAGGGCTGCCCAGACTTCCGTGCCGGCGGCGCCTCCGGCCCCGCTCGCCAGCGCCACGAGCAGCCCTGCTGATATCGGATCCACCCCGGCCCCCCTCCCGCTACACACCGTATGGGTTGTATAGCACTTCGTAGAGGTGGTGTCTCGCGCTCCCGTGAACCCGTCAACCCGCCGCCGCGCGGTCACCCCGCTTATGCGCCAAAAGACGCCCTCTGGGACGGTGACCTTGCCGGTCGCCCGAGGTGGCGGCACCCCGCGTGACCGGGGCCCACCGCGAGCCCCGGTCACGCCAGGCCTGCTATGCCGTCAGGCGGGCGATCGCGTCCTCGACCGTCAGTTCCTCGCGCTCGCCGGTCCTGCGGTCCTTCAGCTCCAGGACGCCCTCGCCGGAGCGGCGGCCGGCGACCAGGATCTGCGGGACGCCGATCAGCTCGGCGTCGGTGAACTTCACGCCCGGGGAGACACCGGCCCGGTCGTCGACGAGGACCCGGAGGCCGGCGGCGCGCAGCTTCTCGGAGACGTCGAGGGCCAGCTCGGTCTGCAGGGCCTTGCCGGCGGCGACCACGTGCACGTCGGCCGGGGCGACCTCCTTGGGCCACACCAGGCCCTTGTCGTCGGCGCTCTGCTCGGCGATGGCCGCGACCGCGCGGGAGACGCCGATGCCGTAGGAGCCCATGGTGACGCGGACCGGCTTGCCGTTCTGGCCGAGGACGTCGAGCTTGAGGGCGTCGGTGTACTTCCGGCCGAGCTGGAAGATGTGGCCGATCTCGATGGCGCGGTCCAGCTTCAGGCCGGTGCCGCACTTCGGGCAGGGGTCGCCCTCCTGGACCACGACCACGTCCACGTACGCGTCGACCTCGAAGTCACGGCCGGCGACGACGTTCTTCGCGTGCGTGTGCTCCTTGTTGGCCCCGGTGATCCAGGAGGTGCCGGGGGCCACGCGCGGGTCGGCGAGGTACTTGACCTTCTCGCCCAGGCCCTGCGGGCCGACGTAGCCGCGGACCAGGTCGGGACGGCCGGCGAAGTCCGCCTCGGTGACCATCTCGACGGCGGCCGGGGCGAAGTGCGCCTCGACCTTGCCCAGGTCGACCTCGCGGTCACCGGGGACGCCGACGGCGACGATCTCGCCGTCCACCTTCACCAGCAGGTTCTTCAGCGTGGCGGAGGCCGGGACGCCGAGGGAGGCGGCCAGGGTCTCGATGGTCGGGGTGTCGGGGGTGGGGATCTCCTCCAGCGCGGGCACGGCCGAGCCGTCGACCGCCTTCAGCTCGTACGTGATCGCCTCCGTGTTGGCGGCGAAGTCGCAGTTCGGGCAGTCCGCGAAGGTGTCCTCGCCGGCCTCGGCCGGGGCCAGGAACTCCTCCGACTTCGAGCCGCCCATGGCGCCGGCGGTGGCCGCGCAGATCCGGTAGTCCAGGCCGAGGCGCTCGAAGACGCGCTGGTAGGCCGCGCGGTGCAGGGCGTACGACTTCGCGAGCCCCTCGTCCTCCAGGTCGAAGGAGTACGAGTCCTTCATCAGGAACTCGCGGCCGCGCAGGATGCCGGCGCGGGGGCGGGCCTCGTCCCGGAACTTGGTCTGGATCTGGTACAGGATCACCGGCAGGTCCTTGTAGGACGTGCACTGGTCCTTGACCAGCAGGGTGAAGATCTCCTCGTGGGTGGGCCCGAGGAGGTAGTCGCCGCCCTTGCGGTCCTTGAGCCGGAACAGCTCCTGGCCGTACTCGTCCCAGCGGCCGGTCGCCTCGTAGGGCTCGCGCGGCAGCAGGGCGGGCAGCGAGACCTCCTGGGCGCCGATGGCGTCCATCTCCTCGCGCACGATCCGCTCCACGTTGGAGAGGACCTTCATGCCGAGGGGCAGCCAGCTCCAGATGCCGGCGGCCGTGCGGCGGACGTAGCCGGCGCGGACGAGGAGCTTGTGGCTGAGGACCTCGGCATCCGCCGGGTCGTCGCGCAGCGTCTTCGCCATCAACTGGGACATGCGCTGGACCGGTGCGTTCGCCATGGCTCTCATACTCCTGCCGGGTATTAGGTGATGGCACAGGAGGTTAGCCGGGCCGCCTGTGCGGGCGGAAATCGGTTAGCGCCTGCGCAGCGGAAGCGGGGCGCCCATCACGGCGTACGGCCGGGGCGCGCTCGGGAAGTGGACCTGGCGGGCGAGGTCGACGTACCCGAGGGAGAAGTACAGGCCCCGGGCGGGGCTGTCGGTGTCGATCGCGGAGAGGATCGAGCGGGGTTCGGTCGCGGAGTCCGTGATGGTGGTGATCAGGCGGCGGCCGATGCCCCGGTTCTGGTGGTCGGGGTGGACGTGCAGCTCCGTGATCACGAAGGAGTCGTCCAGCCAGAAGTCGTTGCCGGCCGCGCGCAGGTACGGTTCCACGACGGTGGACCACCAGTGGGTGCGGGAGTTCGGCATGCCGTAGACGAAGCCGACGAGCTGCCCGCCGACGCTCGCGCCGAGGGCCCGCGCGCCCGGGAACTGCATGTGCCGCTGGACGATCTGCCGGCGTACGGCGACCTCGTCGGGACCCAGCCCGAAGGCTACGGCCTGGACGGCCAGGGCCTCGTCGACGCGGGCAGCGAGGTCCAGGGAGCCGATCACGAGGTCCATGCCCGGGAGCGTACAGCGGGTTCAGAACAGGACGCTCATGAAAGCGCCCACCTCCTGGAAGCCCACCCTGCGGTACGTCCGCCGCGCCGCCGTGTTGAAGTCGTTGACGTACAGGCTGGCGACCGGGGCCACGTCGGCGAGGGCGTAGCGCAGGACCGCCGCCATGCCGGGGGCCGCCAGGCCCCTCCCCCGGTACTCGGGGGCCACCCAGACGCCCTGGATCTGACAGGCCTGGCTGGTCGCCGCGCCGATCTCCGCCTTGAAGACGACCCTGCCGTGCTCGTCGAGGCGGGCGAAGGAGCGGCCGGAGCCGACGAGTTCGGCGACCCGGGCCTGGTACAGCAGCCCGCCGTCACCCGCCAGCGGGGATACCCCCACCTCCTCGGTGAACATCGCCACGCAGGCCGGCATGATCGTCTCCATCTCGTCCTTGCGGACGCGGCGGACGTACGGGTCCGGGGCGATGTCGGCGGGCATGCGGTCGGTGATCATCAGGGGCTGGCGGGGTCGGACCTCGCGGGCGGGGCCCCAGTGGGGTTCCAGCAGGCGCCACAGGGCGGCGGTGGATCCGGCGGGGCCGACGATGGAGGAGCAGCGCCGGCCGGCCCTTCTCGCCCGGTCCGCGAAGGCGCGGACGGCACGCGGGGTGGCGCAGACCGGGACCAGGTTGGCGCCCGCGTAGCACAGGGACGTGAGCATGCCGTCCTCGTACCAGCCCCACATCTCGCCGCCGAGCCGCCAGGGGTCGAGGCCCGCGACCTGGACCCGCGAGGTCACGAAGGCGTTCGCGACCGGCTCGCGGTCGAGGACGGCGAGCGCGGCGTCAAGGTCGCTCGGTTCGAGCACCCGTGAGGTGGTCTGGGTCAACACGTGCGGGGCCTCACCCTGGGGTTCTGCTGGTCCCGGAACTTTACCCCGAGCTTTTGTGGAGCGCTTCTGGGTGAGAACGGCCGAGCAGGACGACGTCCAGGGTGGGCTTCTGCCGCCGCACCTCCGGTTTCGCCGCCTAGTACGCGACGGCGTCGTCCAGAGCGCGCAGGAGGATCCCGCGCTCTCCTGGCCCTGCATCCGGGCCGAGTGGGTCAGGCCGGTGGGGGGGGCAGGGCGCGTGCCACAGGAAGCGTGGTGCCGGCCGGGGACGACACGTATCCCGGCTACCCAGCCCAAGACTGCACCGATCGCAGGAACTCCCTGACTTCATCCATGTTCGTCTGCCACTCGGAGATCTCATTCCCGTCTTCGTTGATCATGGATCGCGGTTCCACGAAATTCCAGGGCTCATCCGGCGTGAAATCCTCCGCGATACCCTCGAGGAAAATGATCGAGTTCTGGATGTGGACGACGCTTCCCGACCGGTAGAGGGGCCAACAGAAAACAAAGTTGCTGTTCGCTGGATCCGTGATGGATGAAATGAGGCACGATACCGCATCATCCGCTCCTTCGAGAACCTTCAACGCCCGGACCCAGCTGGCCTGATAGCGTTCCACGCCCCAGTACGTCAGATCCATGGGAAAATCCTCTCCGAAGCCCCCCGCCGCAATGCGACCAACCGCGCCCGCCCCGGCTGCGGCTTCGGTGGGCGACGGGACGGAGACGACCCGGATGGAGAATGCCGAACGGCAGAAGTCGCGCCAGAGGTCGCGAACCGCCATGGAAAGATCCGCGGCGGACAGGTCGCCGGGCTCGCTCAGATCCGGTTCGACTTCGTAGTCCTCCAGGAGCATAAAAATACGGTCGAAAAGTTCTGCGAGCCGACCCTGGATGCGTTCGCCGTTCCTTTGCGAAGCACGCCGCGCCTCCCACCAGCCATGCGCGAACCCGGACGCTGTGCACGTCCCGTCCGCTAACTGGTCTAGCAGGTTCAGTTGCCGTGCCGCAGAGCTTCCGGGAGCTACGTCTGACGGACGGGACCATGCCCTCTGTCGAGCGGGGTAGAAATCTGCCACAGTCACCAGGCCCAGGTGCCGACGCTTGGATACGAGGATTTATCCCTGAATGATCTTGCCAAGAGGAGGCCCTACTCGGATGCGTAGCTGCTTGTCACGCTCATTGTGTGCCGCGACGCAACGACCGTGTTGGGTTTTTCCAGTTCAGTCAGGGGGCCACCTTCGCGTGATCGTTCACACCCTGCAACGTTTGCCCCACGCCCTCCACAACGCCGCGCAGGACTTCGCTCAGATCGTCGATGTCCAGCTCCGATAGCACGCGGTGCGCCTGGCCAGGCCGACGACTTCGACGTAGGCGCCCCCTCACCTCTGCCGAATAAGGATGAAAAAGATCAGACGGAGTAGGGGTAAATCTCGATCCGGGGTGTCGTGATTTCGATGAAGTCTCCAACTCCCGGCCTGTGTGCCTGATCGGGCTGCATGGAGTTCAAGGGGTCCGTGAACTCCACGAGAACGATGTCGGCGCCGATCCGGACAGCCGTCACGGCGTCCTCACCCACAGCGGCCACGGCACCCCTGATCCGGACCGGGGATCCTGGTGTGTCCGATGCCACCACCGCCGGTCCGTCGACGATGGCCCACTGGGCGATCTCATCCGGAATCTCGATCTCGACATCCACAGCCGCACCCACCCGTGGCATCTCGGACCCACGCCACTGGGCCCATGCCCGTCCGCAGGCGCTACTGAAGGCGACCATGGGTCTATCCCCGCTCTGCCCGCCGGGCGAAAAGTCCCGAATCTCAATGTGCATTACTTCAGCCCCAGTGGTACTCGAACCATGGTGTTGTCCACAATCCACGTGTTGGTGGGCGCTTCGAATGTCCAGGTTTCCATATGGAAGTGGAATTTTGTCGGCTTACTGTTCATTTCGTGTGGTCCCAGTCGAATACTACGCCGGCCGTCGGCGGAGACCAGACGATCCGGATCCGGTAGACCAGTGCGAGGGTGGATGTTCGTATAGGGGCCGTCGCCCAAAAATTTCTCCCACTCGTCCAACACTTGGTGTGGTTTGAGAGGTTTGGGAGCGACGACTTCCGGGGTCTGGACAACTTGTTGTTGCGGAGGGTACGGAGCAAGTCCGAAGGGGTCGGACCAGGTGTGCGGATTTTCGACGTACGTCGAGGGATTGGGCGCCGGAGCGAGTCCGAGTGGGTCGGGGGTGAGGTAACGGGCGGTTTCGGGATCATAGGTGCGGAAGTAGTTGTAGTGGAGGCCGGATTCCGGGTCGTAGTACTGGCCCAGGAAGCGCAGGGGTGTGTAGGCGGTGCTGTTTGCCACCCACGCAGTTGTGCCCCACAGGGTGCTTCGGGTGCGCCAGGCGATGTCGCCCCGTTCGTCAATGAGTTCGTTCGGGGTGCCGACCAGGTCGGTGACTATGGCGAAGAAGCGGGAGTCGATTTCCTCCTGAGGCGCCTCGGCTACGGTGATGCGTTCCGTCTGGGCGAGGGGGCGTAGACCTTGGTGGTCCCAGGTGAGGGTGACCGGGTTGGGGAGGTCCGGAGAGGTTGTGGTCTGTTCGCAGAGAGTTGAGCCGTCCCAGGTGAAGTCCACCCGCTCCAGGATCGTTTCGCCGTCCGAAGCGAGGCGGAGTTTTGCGGTGCGGCGGCCCAGGGGGTCGTAGGTGTAGCGCCACCGGCTGCCGTCGGGTGTCACCACCGAGGTCAGGCGGTCCTCGGTGTCCCATTCGTAGCGCCAGGTGTCCGGTTTCCTCGACAGGCGGGCCTTCTGGCGAAGGGTGACGCGGCCCAGGGCGTCGTGTTCGTAGCGGACGGTGCCGGCTCGGGTGATGCGGGTGCCCGTGTAGGCGCGGGGGCCCGTTGCCTCCGTGCCCGCGTGGTTCGTTGGCCAGAATGCCTCGGTCTGGTTGCCCGCCTCGTCGTAGGCGTAGCGCTCCGTCCAGCCCGCCGCGTGGACAGCTGTCACCCTGCCTGTCGCGTCCAGGTCGAAGCGGCGGGTGCCTGAGAGGTGGTCGTCTATGGCGGTCAGGTTGCCGTCGGCGCGGTAGGTGTAGGCCCGGCTTTGCAGCGTGCGGCCCTCTGCGCCGGTCACCGACTGGGTGGTCAGGCGGCCCAGGGGGTCGAAGGTGTGGGCCAGGGTGATCGTTTCGGCTATGTGGCGGGTCAGTTCGCGGCCCGCCTCGTCGTAGGCGAAGTCGATCGTGCGGCCGTTGGTCGTCAGCTGTGTGCGGTTGCCCGCTGCGTCGTACGACCACGTGGAGACGGCACCGGTCGGTGTCGTGCGGCCCGTGCGGCGGCCCAGGGTGTCGTAGGCGTACGTCACCGTGCGGCGGTTGACCGTCTCCGAGTGCACGCGGCCGTAGCGGTCGCGCAGCAGGCTCAGTGTGGTGCCGTCCGGGCCCATTGCCTCGGCGAGTTGGTCAGTGAAGTCGTAGGCGTAGGTGGTGACCTGGCCTGCTGCGTTCTTCGTGGTGATACGGCCCAGGGTGTCGCGCTCGAAGGACGTGACCTCACCGAGGACGTTCCGGCGTGAGGTCAGGCGGCCCGCCGGGTCGTACTCGTACGTCAGCGTGCGGTCGTCGAAGTCCGTCTCCGACACCAGGCGGCCGGCCGGGTCGTAGGCGTACTCCCAGGTCAGGCCCTGGGGGTTCGTGACCTTCGTCAGGCGCAGTTCCGCGTCGTGGGCGAATTCGTAGCGAACACCGTCCGGGCCCGTGCGGGCCGACAGGAGGTCGAAATGGGTGTATTCGAAGTGGGTGACGCCGCCGAGGGGGTCGGTGTGGCTCGTGCAGTTGCCTTCGCCGTCGTACGTCCAGCTCTCCGACGTGCCGTCCGGGGCCGTGCGGCGGGCCAGGTGGCCTTCCACCGTCCATTCCAGGTGGGTCGTGGCGCCGGTGGGGTCGTTGATCGCGATCGGGCGGCCGAAGTTGTCCCGGGTGTAGCGGGTGACCGCGCCCAACGGGTCGATGACCTCGATGGGGAGACCGGCGCGGTCGCAGATCACCCTGGTCGTGTTGCCCAGGGGGTCGGTCACCGACGTCAGGTGGCCCGCCTCCGTGTAGGTGAAGCGGGTTGTCTGGGACGCGGGGTCCGTCGCCGATGTGCGGTTGCCCCGGTCGTCATAGCTGGCGCGGTGGGTGTTGCCGTCCGTGCCGGTCGCCTTGATCGGCAGGCCCAGGTCGTTGTACTCCGCCCTCGCCTCGCGGCCGTCCGGGCGGATGACCGAGACGAGGTTGCCCTCGTCGTCGTAGTGGAACGTCGTCGTGTGGCCCAGCGGGTCGGTGTGCGACAGCAGGCGGTTGTAGCGGTCGCGGGTGAAGTGGGTCGCCGCGCCCAGCGGGTCGATCTCCGTGATGACCTGGCTGGCTGCGTTGATGAGGTAGCGGCGGGTGTGGCCCTCCCCCGTCACCGTCGTGGTGACGCGGTGGCCGGTCGCCGGGTCCGTCTCGTCGTACGACAGACGCAGGGCCATGTGGCCGTGGGAGCCGCTCTCGGCGATGCAGCGGTCCCGGTCGTCGTACTCGTACGTGTAGCTGCGGTCGTTCGTGTCCGTCCAGGACACCACGCGGGCGCGGTCGTCGTACGCGAAACGCAGGGGCAGGCCCGAGGAGTTGATGACCTCCGTCAGGTGGCCTTCGGGTGAGTAGGCGTAGCGCTTGATCTCCTGATCCGTGCCGTCGGGGGCCGCGCCTGCCAGGTGCAGGGCTGTGATCCGGTCGCCTTCCGTGGTGATCTTCAGGCGGTAGCCGCCGGAGGAAGCGATCGCGAGCGGTGTGCCCTGTCCGTCGTACTCGAAGGTCAGCCAGTTGCCGTTGCGGTCGTCTATCTGTTCCAGGACCGCGCGGTCCTCGCCGTGGTCGGCGAAGTGCCATACCCGGCCCGAGCGGGGGTCCGTGATCGTGTAGCCGCCGTCCACCCGGGCCAACGGCCAGCGGTTGCTGCCGTGGGCCGGAAGCGTCGGGGCGCCGGGCTCGGGGTGGGGATAAGTGAGGAGGAGGCCATCCTCCGTCACGAAGATGACGCCCTCGGCGTCGATCGCCAGGTGCTGGTCGACCGTCGAGGACCAGGACGGGCCGAACCAGTGGCCCAGGCGGTACCCGGATTCGACTCGGCGGGTGAAGGCCAGGGGCAGGGTGCCGGGCAGGGTGATGTCGGTCTGGGGCAGGTACATCTTGCCGGTGACCAGGTCGACCGGGTCGGTGTTGTCGTCCTGGACCTTGTTGCCCGGGTTCTCCGCCGCGCCCTCCGGGTCCTCGCCCGCGGCCTGGCGGGCCGTGCTGCGCGCATCGCTCGCGGCCACGTCACCCAGCCCGTCCAGCTCGCTGGGCAGCGCACGGGCACCGGGGATCGAGATGCCGTCGAAGAGGGCTCCGAAGCCGCCCGCCTCGCCCGCCACCTTCGCCATGGCTCCGGCCCCGCCGAACATGCCGCCGAACACCATGCCGGACGTCGCCGCGTCGCTCGCCTCGTCCAGGCTGAAGCCCTTGCTCTCGCCGGTGGCGATGGCGACCGGCTGGCTGACGGCCAGGTCCACGGTGACCGACTCGACGCCGCCGATCGCGGCCGTGGCCAGGGTCGTACCCGCGATCGTGGCGATCTCGGTGGAGACCTCGATGCCCAGGGTCCCGGCCAGTTCCACGATGCCCGCCGTCGCCGCGGCCGCCGCGCCCTCGGAGATACCGGCCGTGAAGATGGCCAGCGCGGTGCCCGCGACGATGGTCGCGCCGACGATCTCCAGCTCGTGTTCCAGGCGCTTGACCGCCTTGTGCACGATGTCGGCGTACTTGTCCAGCGCCTTGGCCATGTCCCGGGCGGCGTCGGCCATGTCCTTCAGCCAGCCGTGCCCGTCGTAGTAGTAGCGGCGCCAGTACGGGTCGTCGAAGGCGGAGATCGCCTCGCCCTTGTTGTCCTCGATGATGTGCCGCGCCGTCTTGTTCGCCGCGGACAGTACGTCCTCGATGTCGTCGGCGAAGGTCCGCCAGGCCTTGGCGGCATTCCGCAGACCGTCCTCGTCGGCCGCCGGCCACCACATGCCGGTCATGTCCTTGACGATCTGCTTCGCCTTGTCGGCCGCGCTCACTTGGACTGGCCCCCGCCCTGGCCGTGGCCCTGCACATGGATCCGGCTGAACATCGAGCGGACGAGCTGCTCGTTGTCGATGTGGCCGTCCGCCATGTCCGTCATGGCCTCCTCGATGCTGGCGAGGCCCTGCGCGAGGATGGTCGCGGCGTGCTCGATCTTCGTGACGTTCGGGCCGTAGACCTTGTGGAACTCCTTGCCCTGCTTGTCGTCACCCCACGGCGAACCGGCCGCCGCGAGCGCCGTCTTGAGCTTGTTCAGCGCCTTGGTGAGATCCTGGCTATGCGTGTGGAAATGCGGAGCCGTCTGCTTCAGATCGGCGATCTTGATGTCGAGTATCTTGCCGTCGCCGCCGCTGCCGCCCTGGTCACCCATGGTGCCGCGTCCCTCCCCGTCAGTCTGCTCACCGGCCCGAAGACCCTAATAGCCAAGACGAGTTCGCAATCGGGAGCGGCATCAAGGGGCGGTAAAGATCCGTTCAGGATTGCATAAGCTCGAGGAGCGCCTGCCAGGCCGCGGGGGGCAGGGCGAGGGTGGGGGCCGTAGCGGGGTTCTGCTTGGAGTCCCGTACATGGATGGTGGTGGGGCTGGTGGCGACCTGCCAGCCGCGCCGCCACCCGCTGCTCGATCGCCTCCTCGTCCAGGGGCGGCCGCCACATGGTGAACACCGCACGCGCGTAATCCTCCGTCTGCAGCAGACCGGGTACGCCCTGCACGGCGAAGAAGTGCAACGCGACAGCCTTCTTCTCCAGCGCCGCCGCGTCCTGGAAGAACGCCGGATACTGCGCCCTCTCCATCTCCTCGATGAAATCGACCAACACCCCCTGCGCACCCAGCACCTCATCGGCCCGCATGATGAACCGCGCTGGCGGAATACGCCTGCCCTGCTCGAACGATGCGATGGTCGCTGCCGAGTAGCCGGTACGGGAACCGAGGTCGGCGCGTTCCAAGCCGGCTTGTGTCCGCAGCCGCTTCAACAGCCGCCCGAGGAGGAGCGGGACCACCGAATCCGCCCCGGACTCCCCCTCCGGCTCCGGTACTTCAGGTTCGGCTTGTGCTTCCTCGCTCACGTACACCCCCAATACCCTCGCGCCGCCGTGAGTCACGGGGCGCACGCCGACAGCGGCACCCCGCCCTCGTACAACGCGAGTTGGTCAAGGTGCAGCCGCTGTTCAACGTTACTGAGCGTGCGTGAGCGTAAGCGGCATGAAGTCAGAAATCTCCACCCGCGAATGCGCCATGCGCTGCCCGGCCGACGAGTCCGGCCGCGGGCTGCTGATGGTCGAGGGGCTCGCCGACACATGGGGGGCACGCCGCGGCAGCCCGGCACATGCGTGCGGGGGTATGGCTGAGCCCCGCCACCCAGCGGTGACGGGGCTCAGCAACAAGTACGACGAGGTCAGCCGGCCACCGACACCGACGGCTCGCCCGACTCCATGCCCTCGTCCTGCATCTTCTCGGCCAGCTTCATGGCCTCCTCGATGAGGGTCTCGACGATCTTGGACTCGGGGACGGTCTTGATGACCTCGCCCTTGACGAAGATCTGGCCCTTGCCGTTGCCGGAGGCGACGCCGAGGTCGGCCTCGCGGGCCTCGCCGGGGCCGTTCACCACGCAGCCCATGACGGCCACGCGCAGCGGGACCTCCATGCCGGTCAGGCCGGCTGTGACCTCCTCCGCGAGCTTGTAGACGTCGACCTGGGCGCGGCCGCAGGACGGGCAGGAGACGATCTCCAGGCCGCGCTGGCGCAGGCCGAGCGACTGCAGGATCTGGAGGCCGACCTTGACCTCCTCGACGGGCGGCGCCGAGAGGGACACGCGGATCGTGTCGCCGATGCCCTGGGAGAGCAGCGCGCCGAAGGCCACCGCCGACTTGATCGTGCCCTGGAAGGCGGGACCGGCCTCCGTCACGCCGAGGTGCAGCGGGTAGTCACACTGGGCCGCGAGCTGCTTGTACGCCTCGATCATGACGACCGGGTCGTTGTGCTTGACGGAGATCTTGATGTCCCGGAAGTCGTGCTCCTCGAAGAGGGACGCCTCCCACAGGGCCGACTCCACCAGGGCCTCGGGGGTCGCCTTGCCGTACTTCTGCAGCAGGCGCCGGTCCAGGGAGCCGGCGTTGACGCCGATGCGGATCGGGGTGCCGTGGTCCTTGGCGGCCTTGGCGATCTCCTTGACCTTGTCGTCGAACTGCTTGATGTTGCCGGGGTTGACGCGGACCGCGGCACAGCCGGCCTCGATGGCGGCGAAGACGTACTTGGGCTGGAAGTGGATGTCCGCGATCACCGGGATCTGGGACTTCTTCGCGATGGTCGCCAGGGCGTCGGCGTCGTCCTGGGTGGGGCAGGCCACACGGACGATCTGGCAGCCGGACGCGGTCAGCTCGGCGATCTGCTGGAGGGTGGCGCCCACGTCGGACGTACGGGTCGTGGTCATCGACTGGACTGAGACGGGCGCGTCTCCGCCGACCGCCACGCTTCCGACCTGGATCTGCCGGCTCTTCCGGCGCTCGGCGAGCTTGGTCGGAACGGACGGCATGCCGAGAGAAATCGCAGTCATCTGCTGTGCAACCCCAAGTCGTGGATCAAGGTCCGGTCCCGTCGTCGGGCGGGCTCCAGACTTCGAGATTACGGCACGGGCCTTGGCCTGAGCACATCCCACCCGGCAAACCCACTCGATGGAAGGCGGCCCGGAGCACAGGGTTCCGGGCCGCTCCCAACGTCGTATGGCTACGAGATTTTCACCGGGTTAACGACGTCCGCAATCAGGACCAATACCGTGAAGCAGACAAAGATCCCCGCCACCACATAAGCCACCGGCATCAGCTTCGCCACGTCGAACGGGCCCGGGTCCGGGCGGCGCAGGACGCGGGCCACGTTCCTGCGGAGGGACTCCCACAGGGCGCCCGCGATGTGCCCGCCGTCGAGGGGGAGGAGCGGGAGCATGTTGAAGAGGAACAGGGAGAGGTTGAAGCCGGCGAGGAGCATCACGAACATCGCCACCTGCTGGGAGGCGGGGATGTTCAGGGTGGCGATGTCGCCGGTGATGCGGGCCGCGCCGACGATGCCCACCGGGGAGTCCGGCTGGCGCGGTGCGTTGCCGAAGGCCGCGTCCCACAGGGCCGGGATCTTGGCGGGCAGGGCGGCGAGGGAGTCGACGGCGTCGCCGACCCGGTCGGTCATCCAGGTCACGGACTGGCCGAAGTCCTGGTGGACGACGCCGGTGGCGGCGCTGAAGCCGAGGAAGCCGGCCTTGACGTACTTGCCCTGGACGTACTGGCCGCTGGAGTCCTTCTTGGCGACCAGGTTGGTGGCGATCTTGGCGTGGAGGGTGACCTGCCTGCCGTCGCGCTGGACGACGATCGGGACGGTCTTGCCGGCGCTGTCCCGGATCAGGTCCGAGAGGGTGTTCCAGTCCTTGGTCGGACGGCCGTCGAAGGAGACGATCTTGTCGCGCTTCTGCATGCCGGCGGCCTGGGCCGGGGACGCCGGGTCGGACTTCTTGCAGCTGTCGCGGTGCTCGCTCTCCGCGATGACGCACGGCGAGACGGAGGCGACCGTGGTCGTCTGCTGCTGGACGCCGAAGCCCATCAGGACCGTGAAGAACAGGGCGATCGCGAGGATCAGGTTCATGAACGGACCCGCGAACATGACGATGACGCGCTTCCACGGCTTGCGCGTGTAGAACATGCGCGTCTCGTCGCCGGGCCGGAGCTCCTCGAAGGCGGCCGAGCGGGCGTCCTCGATCATGCCGCGCCACGGGGAGGTGGAGCGGGCGGAGACGCGGCCCTGGTCGTCGGGCGGGAACATGCCGATCATGCGGATGTAGCCGCCGAGCGGGACGGCCTTGATGCCGTACTCGGTCTCGCCCTTCTTGCGCGACCAGACGGTCGGGCCGAAGCCGACCATGTACTGGGGCACGCGGATGCCGAAGAGCTTGGCCGTGGACAGGTGCCCCAGCTCGTGCCACGCGATGGAGACGAGCAGGCCGACCGCGAAGACCAGTATGCCGAGGATGAACATCAAGATCGTCATGCACGCGCCTCCGCGGTCGCCTTCGTGCCGGTGAGTTCACGGGCCCGGGCGCGGGCCCAGGTCTCCGCTTCGAGGACGTCCGACACGGTGAGTGAAGTTCCCGTGACCGGGGTGCCGTGCTCCTCGACCACCCGGGTGACGGTCTCCATGATGCCGTTGAAGGGCAGCGCGCCGCTGCGGAAGGCCTCGACGCACTCCTCGTTGGCCGCATTGAACACCGCCGGGGCCGTGCCCGCGAGCTGCCCCACGTGCCGGGCGAGGTTCACCGAGGGGAAGGCCTCGTTGTCCAGCGGGAAGAACTCCCAGGTGGAGGCCTTGCTCCAGTCGAAGGCGGGCGCGGCGTCGGGGACGCGTTCGGGCCAGCCCAGACCGATGGCGATGGGCCCGCGCATGTCGGGCGGGGTCGCCTGGGCGATCGTGGATCCGTCGGTGAACTCGACCATCGAGTGGACATACGACTGGGGATGCACGACCACCTCAATGCGGTCGAAGGGAATGTCGTAGAGCAGGTGTGCCTCGATGACCTCCAGGCCCTTGTTGACGAGGGTCGCGGAGTTGATCGTGATCACCGGGCCCATCGCCCAGGTGGGGTGGGCGAGGGCGTCCTCGACGGTGACGTGCGCCAGTTCCTGCCTGGTACGGCCGCGGAAGGGGCCGCCGGAGGCGGTCACCACGAGCTTGCGGACGTCGGCCCGCGTCCCGGCCGCCAGGGCCTGGAAGAGGGCGGCGTGCTCGGAGTCGACCGGGATGATCTGCCCGGGCTTGGCGAGGGCCTTGACCAGCGGGCCGCCGACGATCAGGGACTCCTTGTTGGCGAGTGCGAGGGTGCGGCCGGCCTCCAGGGCGGCGAGGGTGGGCGCGAGGCCGATGGAGCCGGTGATGCCGTTCAGCACGGTGTGGCAGGCGGAGGCGGCGACCTGGGTGGCCGCGTCCGGTCCGGCGAGGATCTCGGGCAGCGGCGCGCCGGGGCCGTACGCGGCGGCAAGCGCCTCGCGCAGGGCCGGTACGGCGTCCTCGCGGGCGACCGCGACGGTCCGCACCCGCAGCCGGTGCGCCTGTTCGGCGAGGAGGGCGACGCGGCCGCCGTTCGCGGACAGGGCGGTGACCCGGAACCGGTCGGGGTGGCGCAGCACGAGGTCGATGGCCTGGGTGCCGATGGATCCGGTGGAGCCGAGGATCACCACGTCCTTGGGGCTGTCGCCCGCGAGGGGGTCGTAGACGAGGTGCGGATCGGCGAGGGGTGCCGGATGGGCGTGGCTGTCGGTCATCCCCCCATTGTTGCCGCAAGCGGTGGCCGTCCGGACAGGGCGTCCCCCGGGCGGGTGCCTCGCAGGGCTTCGTCGCTTCGTCGCCGATGGGCGGATTCCCCGTTGTGAAGGCGTAATGAAGATCATACTTCTGAAATCGCACGCAACCGGCCCGCCGGTGATGGCATCCTTCCCGTGGCGCCCGTTGACGAGGGCGCATTCACAGGGGGAGGAACATCACCTTGAACCGCATGCGTACGACCGCGGCCGCGCTGGCCACCGCCGGTGTCCTGGCGGCCACTCAGCTCGCTTTCGCCGGGGGCGCGGCCGCCGCCACCCGGGCTCCGCAGAGCACCGGCTGCCCGATCGACATCGTGTACCCGAGCCGCTTCTACGTCGACTCGCACGGCTGGGTCACGAACGGGGGCCTGTACTTCGGCATCAAGAGCAAGACGGCCACGAGCTTCAAGAAGGTCACCTTCAGCGTCACGAACGTCAAGAACCTCCGCTTCGGCAAGGCCAAGCCCACCGGCGGCAGGATCACCCACAACTCGTCCACCTCGGTGTCCGTCTACGCGGGCACGTTCAAGGGCAGGGCGAGCCTGGGGATGAGGATCCCCTCGCACCTGCTCAACACCCGCAGCTACCAGCTGAAGTTCACCCTGCACGGCTCGGGCTGGAACTGCGCCGTGAACCAGGGCACCTGGGGCAACTGACCCCAGGCGCCCGGTCGGCCGGCGGGAGGGCGGCTCAGTCCCCGAAGGGGCGGCGCTCGCTCTCCCGCGTGGCGGGTCCGGGGGTCGCGTCGGCGATCCACGGGCCGTCCCCGGAGGGGTCGACGACGCCTTCCTCCAGCCAGGTGTAGGCACCGCCCAGCACGCCCTTGACCACGGTGCGGTCGACAGCGTCGGTGTTGGTCCACAGCCGGTCGAAGAGCTCCTCGACGCGGATGCGGGCCTGCCGGCAGAAGGCGTCGGCCAGCTGGTAGGCCTCGCGGCCGTGTTCGTCCCGGCTGCGCAGCAGTTCGGCCCGGACGCAGGCCGCGCTCATCGCGAACAGCTCGGCGCCGATGTCCACGATCCGCCCGAGGAAGCCCTGCTTGGTCTCCATCCGGCCCTGCCAGCGGGACATGGCGTAGAAGGTGGAGCGGGCCAGTTTGCGGGCGGCGCGCTCGACGTAGCGCAGATGCCCGGACAGATCCACCTCGTGCTTGAACTCGCCGTACGCCATGGGCAGTTGACCGGGTCCGGCGACCAGTTTCGGCAGCCACTTGGCGTAGAACACGCCCGCGTTCGCGCCCGCCTTCGCCTTGTCGGACAGGGACTTGTCGGGGTCGATGAGGTCACCGGCGACCGACAGGTGGGCGTCGACGGCCTCGCGGGCGATCAGCAGGTGCATGATCTCCGTGGAGCCCTCGAAGATGCGGTTGATGCGCAGGTCGCGCAGGATCTGCTCGGCCGGGACCGCCCGCTCGCCGCGCGCCCTCAGGGACTCGGCGGTCTCGTAGCCGCGGCCGCCCCGGATCTGGACCAGTTCGTCGGCCATCCGCCAGGCCGTCTCGGAGCCGTAGAGCTTGGCGAGGGCGGCCTCGATGCGGATGTCGTTGCGGTCCTCGTCGGCCATCTGGGAGGACAGGTCGAGGACGGCCTCCAGGGCGAAGGTGGTGGCCGCGATGTAGCTGATCTTGGAGCCGACGGCCTCGTGCAGCGCGACCGGCTTGCCCCACTGCTCGCGCTCCGCCGACCACTCGCGGGCGATCTTCAGGCACCACTTCCCGGCGCCCGCGCACATCGCGGGCAGCGACAGCCGGCCGGTGTTCAGGGTGGTCAGGGCGATCTTCAGGCCCGCGCCCTCGGGGCCGATCCGGTTGGCGGCCGGGACCCGCACCTGGTGGAAGCGGGTGACGCCGTTCTCGATGCCGCGCAGCCCCATGAAGGCGTTGCGGTTCTCGACGGTGATGCCCTCGCTGGTCGCCTCGACCACGAACGCGGTGATGCCGCCCTTGTGCCCCTCGGACTTCGGCACCCGCGCCATGACCACGAGCAGGTCGGCGACCACCCCGTTGGTGGTCCACAGCTTCACCCCGTCGAGGACGTACGTGTCCCCGTCGGGTACGGCCGTGGTGGCGAGGCGGGCCGGGTCGGAGCCGACGTCCGGCTCGGTGAGCAGGAAGGCGGAGATGTCGGTGCGGGCGCAGCGGGGCAGGAAGGCGTCCTTCTGCTCCTGGGTGCCGAAGAGCTTCAGCGGCTGGGGCACGCCGATCGACTGGTGGGCGGAGAGCAGCGCGCCGACGGCGGGGCTCACGGAGCCGACCAGGGCGAGGGCCTTGTTGTAGTAGAGCTGGGTGAGGCCGAGACCGCCGTACTTGGGGTCGATCTTCATGCCGAGGGCGCCGAGTTCCTTCAGGCCGGTCACGACCTCGTCGGGGATGCGGGCCTCGCGCTCGATGCGGGCGGAGTCGATCGTGGACTCGCAGAACGCGCGCAGCTTGGCGAGGAACTCCTCGCCGCGCTGGACGCTCTCGGGGTCCGGGAGCGGGTGGGGGTGGATGAGGTCGAGCCGGAAGCGCCCGAGGAACAGTTCCTTGGCGAAGCTGGGCTTGTGCCAGTCCTGCTGCCGGGCGGCCTCCGCCACCTGGCGTGCCTCGCGTTCGGTGACGGTGGTGCGTGACTGGGTGGGGGCGGACATGAGGCTCACCTCGCCGCGAAGAGGGATGATGTCGGACCGTTGGTTACCGACCCGTGCTACTGGATCGTTGGTACCCGAAACGGGCCGACCCCACCACCCCTCGCGCGGCCGAACGGCCGAAAGGACTGCCGAAGCCCGGCGCGGCGGTGTGTACTGCTGCTCGGTGGCTTGTTCGGGATATCGGCCAAGAACGGACTTCGCCGGGCTCACGGAAAGCTGTCGAAGCGCTTCGACATCCTATGGACACCCCGACCCGGCTGAGGCTAGTGTCAATCTCACCCTCACTCGCCCCCGTCGGCAATGCGCGCTAGTCGAAGCGCTTCACAACGCTTGGAGCACGGATGGTCACCCTCGCCGAGGTCGCCCAGCACGCCGGAGTCTCGGCGAGCACGGTGAGCTATGTCCTCAGCGGCAAGCGGTCCATCTCCACGACCACCCGGCAGCGGGTCGAGCAGAGCATCCGGGAACTGGGCTACCACCCCAACGCCGGCGCCCGCGCCCTGGCCGGCAAGCGGTCGAACATCATCGCGCTGATGATCCCGCTGCGCACCGACATGTACGTGCCGGTGATGATGGAGATCGCCATCGCGGTGGCCACCACCGCCCGCACCCATGGCTACGACGTCCTGCTGCTCACCGGAGAGGAGGGACCCGACGCCGTGCGCCGGGTGACCGGCAGCGGTCTCGCCGACGCGATGATCCTGATGGACGTCGAGCTCGAGGACGAGCGGCTGCCGCTGCTCAGGCGGACCGGCCAGCCCTCGGTGCTCATCGGGCTGCCCGCCGACACGGACGGCCTGACCTGCGTCGACCTGGACTGGACGGCGACCGGCGCGCTGTGCGTGGAACACCTGGCGGGGCTCGGTCACCGTGACATCGCGGTCATCGGCGAGGCCCCGGCCGTCTACGAGCGGCACACCGGTTTCGCCGAGCGCACCCTCGACGGGCTGCGTACCCGGGCCCGCGAGACGGGCGTACGGGTGCTGCACCGCCCGTGCGACGGCGGCTACGACGCGATGGCCGTGACCCTGGCCCGGATCCTCGACGAGCGCCCGGCGACGACCGGCTTCGTGGTGCAGAACGAGTCGGCGGTGGAGCCGCTGCTCGCGCTGCTGCGCCAGCAGGGCAGGGCCGTGCCGGAGGACGTGTCCGTGGTCGCGATCTGCCCGGACCAGGTCGCCGTGCAGGCCTCGGTGCGGCTGACCTCGGTCGCCGTCCCGGCGCAGGAGATGGGCCGGTACGCGGTCGAGCACCTGGTGGCCAAGCTGGACGGGCGGGGCGGCGACGATCTCGTGCTGATCGCGCCCGAGCTGACGGTACGGGCGAGTTCGGGACCGGCACCGGCCGCGTCCTGACGTACCTTCCCGTGCTCCGGCGCGTCCGGGGCATGCCTCTGCCTGCCTTGTCCGACGTCCCGCCCTCCTTCAGGAGCACGCAGTGAATCAGCCTGCCGTCACGCCTGCCGTCACGCAGCCCAAGGTCTCGCTCGCCCAGTCCTCCCCCACCGTCGGCACCTTCCGCGAGCGGGACGCGGCGCTGGAGTGGAGCGGCCGCCAGGAGACGGTGCGGATCGAGCCGTGGGGTCCGGACGCGGTCCGGGTGCGCGCCCGGCTCGGCGGCCCGGTGCTCCAGGGGCTCCCGGGCGCCCTCCTCGACGCCCCGCCCGCCCAGGACGCCCGCATCGAGATCGGTGACGGCGAGGCGTGGCTGACGGTCGGCGCGCTGACCGTCGAGGTGAGCGCCGAGGGCCTCGTCCGCTTCCTGCGCACCGCGGACCGTACGGAACTGCTCGCCGAGGAGCGGGCGCACTTCTGGTGGCCCGGGTCGCGGCTCTACACGGCGGCCGGCGGCGGCCACCACCGGCTGGAGCAGCGGTTCGCCGCCTACGAGGGCGAGAAGCTGTACGGCCTCGGGCAGCACCAGCACGGGCGGCTGGACCAGAAGGGCCTGGTGCTGGACCTGGTGCAGCGCAACGCCGAGGTGAGCGTCCCGGTGCTGGTGTCCAGCCGGGGCTACACCCTGCTGTGGAACAACCCGGCGATCGGCCGGGTGGAGCTGGCGGGCAACGGCACCCGCTGGGTCGCGGACTCGGCCCGGCAGATCGACTACTGGATCACGGCGGGCACCCCGGCCGACGGGCAGCGCGCCTACACGGCGGTGACCGGCCGTTCGCCCATGCTCCCGGAGTGGGCGGCCGGCTTCTGGCAGTGCAAGCTGCGCTACCGCACCCAGGACGAACTCCTCGGCGTCGCCCGGGAGTACAAGCGCCGGGGCCTGCCCCTGTCGGCGATCGTGTGCGACTTCTTCCACTGGACCCACCTCGGCGAGTGGCGGTTCGACCCGAAGGAGTGGCCGGACCCGGCGGCGATGGTCCGCGAGCTTCAGGAGCTGGGCGTCAAGCTGGTGGTGTCGGTGTGGCCGTCGGTGTCGCCGCTGAGCGAGAACCACCGGCTGATGGAGCAGCGCGGCTATTTCATCGGCACCCAGTACGGCCCGATGGCGCACGCCGACTGGCCCGACAAGGAGGTCGACTCCACCGTCCAGGTGGCCTTCTACGACGCCACGAACCCCGAGGCACGGGAGTTCGTGTGGTCGAGGGTCCGCGACAACTACCTCGTCCCGTACGGCATCACGGCCTTCTGGCTGGACGCCTGCGAGCCGGAGCTGAAGCCGGGCTTCCCGGAGAACCTGCGCTACTGGGCGGGTCCGGGCCTGGAGGTCGGCAACCTCTACCCGCGCGAGAACGCCCGCGCCTTCCACGAGGGCCTGCGCGCCCGGGGCGAGGAGGTCATCACCCTCAACCGCTCGGCGTGGGCGGGCAGTCAGCGCTACGGCGCGGCCCTGTGGTCCGGTGACATCGGCACCGGCTTCGCCACCCTGCGCCGCCAGCTCGCGGCCGGCCTCAACACCGCGCTGTCCGGCATCCCCTGGTGGAACACCGACATCGGCGGCTTCCACGGCGGCGACCCGGACGACCCGGCGTACCGCGAGGTGATGGTCCGCTGGTTCCAGTTCGGCGCGCTGTCCCCGCTGATGCGGCTGCACGGCTTCCGCGACCCGGGCATGCCGCTCGGCCCCGGGATGACGGGCGGCCCGAACGAGGTGTGGTCGTACGGCGAGGAGGCCGGCGCGATCCTGGAGAAGTACCTGCGCCTGCGCGAGCGCCTCAAGCCGTACGTCCTGACCGTCATGCGGGAGGCCCACGAGGAGGGGCTGCCGGTGATGCGCCCGCTGTTCCTGGAGTTCCCCGACGACCAGGCGGCCTGGTCGGTGGACGACGCCTACCTCTTCGGCCGGGACCTCCTGGTCGCCCCGGTGCTGACGGCCGGCGCGACGGCCCGCACGGCGTATCTCCCGGCGGGCGCCCGCTGGACGGACGCCTGGACGGGTGAGTCGTACGAGGGCGGTACGGCGGTGACGGTGGACGCGCCGCTGGACCGCATCCCGCTGTTCCTGCGGGACGGGGCGCGGTTGCCGGTGGCGGAGTAGCGGCTCCGGCGGCCGGGCCCCTGGCGGAGGCCCGGCCGCACGGTGCGGGTCAGACCCGGCAGGCCGATACCAGGGAACGCACCAGCGCGCCCGTGTGCAGCAGGTCCGGGTGCTTCTCGTGGTGGACCTCGACGACGGCTGTGGCGAGTTCGGGCCCGCAGGCCGGGGTGTCGCGCTCCGCGGTGGTGTCGGCGAGGGCGCGGACCAGGTCCGTGTTGATGCGGTTGATCGTCTGCCGGACGACGTTCAGGTCCGGCTTGGTGGTCGGGGCCTGCTCGGGATGGGCCGCCCACCGGGCGAACAGACCGCGCTGGACGATCTTGTTGGCCTCTATCTGGTCGCGGAAGACGCGCCGGGCCTCGTCCGGATCGGCGCCGAGCTGCGCGGCCTGTGCGGCCACGGCGTCCAGGACCTGCTGTTCCCGGGCGGGATCGTCGATGGGGCTGCCGGTGCCCCACTTCGCGGCGGCCACCAGGTCGGCGGTGGCGAGACGTTCGGCGGCGAGGGAGGCCACGGGGTGGAGGGGCGAGACGCAGGGAGCCGCTGCCGCGGTGCCCGGCGCGGCGAGCAGCACGGCAGCGGCGATCACGGTTCCGGTCAGGGGGGCGGAGATTCGCATGAGGTCCATGAAACCCCACCCCTACGTCTCAACTGCTGCTGGTTGTCTCGCTGTTGACCGTAAAGTTCAGCCCGCCGGCGGACGAGGTGATCTCGAAGCCGAACTGGAGGTCACCGATGGTCACGTCGCCGAACCAGCCCTTGGTGTCCTTGATCCACTTCAGGATCGGCAGGATGTTCACCGTGCCGGAGCCGGAGTTGGAGCCGCGGACGAAGGAGAAGACGTCGTTGGAGCCGTTGTTGCCCTTGTAGACGGTCCAGGTGGAGCCGCCGAGGGTCACGGTGCCCTGGGAGGTGCCGAGCGGGCCGACGGCTCCGGTCTTGTTGACCCAGAGCATGATCTCGTACTTGTGGCCCGTGTCCCAGATGTCATACGCCGTCTCGTAGGCCCCGGACGACGGGACGGTGACGTTGTAGCTGCTGGAGAGCGAGCCCATGGAGCCGATCGATTTGTTGATCACCTTCTTGGCGTTGGGGTAGGACTTGATGCCGCCCGTGTTCGGGTGGTCCGCCCAGACGCCCCAGTTGGTGCCGGAGTTGGCCCAGATGCACTGGCTGCCCGCGCCGGAGCCCCAGACGTCGTTGTACAGCGTGTAGCCGTTCAGCGTGGTGCTGCCCCACTGGTCGCAGGAGCTCCAGACGGCCGCGGAGGCGGGGGCCGAGGCGAGGCCGGCGGTGGCGCCGAGGGCGAGGGCGGGGGCGATCAGGGCTTTCGCGACCCTGCTGAGCGTGCTTGGTGCCATGGTGTCCCTTCCATGGGTGGGGGGAATTGCCGGTATTTGCCGGTCACCGCGCCCCCAGGGTGAGGACGCGGTCTTCTCCGGCGACGAGGTCGAGCGGTTCGCTGCCGGAGGAAGTCCGCAGTTCGATGCGGGCGGTGCGGCTCGGCCGGAGGGTGACCGTGGCCCGACGCGGATCCCACGCGAGGTCGATCTCGGCGCCGAACCGGGTGCGCACGCCCCGGAGTTCGCCGAGGGCGAGGGCCTCCGGGACGACGGGCAGCAGGACGAGCCGGTCCGGGGTGGACTGCACGAGCAGCTCGATCAGCACGCCGGGCAGGGTGTGCGCGGCGTCCGCGTTGTAGACGTCCCGGTGCGGGTAGTGGGCGCTCATCAGGGAGGCGTGGAAGAAGTCGCCGTCGAGGACCCGGCGCAGGGCGTGGGCGGCGCGCGCGGCGTCGCCGAGGCGGGCGGCGATCAGGGCGTGGTGCAGATGGCCGTGGGCGGAGTGGTTCTCCGCGCCGCGCAGTGCGAGGGCGCGGTGGGCGGCGGCGGCCAGGCCGGGGGTGTCGTGGGGGTTGATCTCGTCCAGGGGCCAGACGCCGTAGAGGTGGCTGAGGTGACGGTGGTCGTAGGTGTCGTCCAGGCCGGGCCAGGCCCATTCGGCGAGCGCTCCGTCGGCGTTGATCCGGTGCGGTGGCAGCCGGTCGGCCAACGCCCGCCATCTCTCGGCCTGTTCGGGGTGGTAGCGGGCGGCGGTGAGCAGGGTGTGCCGGGCGGCGGAGAGGTCCATGGCGGCGTTGAGCGCGCCCCAGCTGCCGTTCGCGGGGCGGTTCTCCGGCGAGTAGGAGGGGACGACGACGAGCCGGCCCTCGGCGTCGGTGCGGGTGAGGAAGTCCTCGTGGAAGAGGGCCGCCTCGGCGAGCGCGGCGGCGGTGCGCGGGTCCTGCGTGCCGTGGATCTCGTCGTGGTCGACCAGCGGTTTGAGCAGCCAGTCCGCTCCGGCCGTCCACAGGTGCAGCGGGTACTCGCGGCTGAAGTGGTACGTCAGCCCGGACGCGCCGTCGGTGTGCGAGGGTGCGACGGCGCCCCGGGTGCCGAAGATCGCGCGGGCGTTGGCCCGCCAGTCCGGCAGCTGCCGGGCGACGAGGGCGGCCAGCGCCTCGGTGACCTCGGGCAGGGCGGCGGCCGGCGCGGAGGCGGTCTGGAGGTTGAGGTTGGCGTTGGTGGTGAAGGCGCCGGACCAGGCGGTGTCCCAGTCGCCGGTCCACAGCCCGGTGAGCCGGGGCGGATTGAGGCCGCTGCTGGAGAGCAGGTGGTAGCGGCCGCCCGCGAAGAGCCGTTCCAGCAGGGCCGGGCTGTGCGGGCGCTTGAGCAGCTCGGAGCCGGGCAGGGCGCGCTCGGCCGGATCCGCGCCGAGGTCCAGCGTCACCCGCCGGTAGGCGGTGCGGTGGCGGTCCAGATGGCGGGCGAGGAGGAGGTCGTACGGCCGCCCGGTGCGGTCTTCGACGGCGTCTTGGGTACCGGTCTCGGTCCCGTACTCGGTCCCGCCTTCGGTCCCGCCTCCGATGCCGCCTTCGGTGTCTTCCAGCAGTGCCCGGAGCCGCCGGGCCTCGGCGACGACGTCCGTCTCTCCGGTGTGCCGGTGGACACGGGTGAGCAGCAGCACCCGATCGGCGCCGGTGACGCGGGCGCCCGGCGGGGCGAGTTCGGTGCTGCCGCCGTACGCGGCGACGAGGGTCACGCCGGTGTAGGCGCGGTCGCTGCCCGGGTAGCGGGCGCGCAGGCTCAGCAGGGCGCCCTCGGGGGTGAGCAGGGCGCCGTGCCCGACCCGCAGCCCGGCCGGTGCGCCCGGCAGCCGGTGGTCGAGGCTGATGTCGAGGCCGTCCGTCCTGACCTCGTGCACGATCACGTCGTCCGCACGGGAGACGAAGACGCGGCCGGCGAAACCGGCGCAGGAGGCGGTGACCTCGCCGGTGGTGAAATCGACGGCCCGGCGATACCCATGCCCATGCCCATGCCCATGCCCGTGCCCATGCCCGCTCCCGCTCCCGCTCCCGCTTCCGCCGGGCCTGCGCAGCCGCACCTGGAAGGCGGGATGGAAGGGCTGCACCCACTGCAGGGGGCGGCCGTCGGTGAAGCCCTCGGCGGCGGTCAGGTCGCCGGCGAGCAACCGGTCCTGGAGTGCGGGGAGTTCGGCGGCGAGGCGGGGCGGCCGGGCCCGCTCGCCGCCGTTGGGGCGGACCAGGGTGTGCTGCGTGACGACGACCCGGTCGTCGTTCGGATCACCGAACACGAGAACCCCGTGGTGGCCGTTCCCGGCCAGGAAGGCGTCCTCCCAGCGGGCCGCCGGGGCCGGCTCCCAGGTGCCGTGGACCGGTCCGTCGCTCATGGCCGCAGCACCGCCACGCCGTAGCGGGCCAGGGTGACCGAGCCGGTCACGGTCCCGCCGCCGAGCAGGTCGCGATGGCTGCCCGGGACCTCGACGGTGACCGGCTCGCGCCCGTGGTTCAGCAGGAACAGCAGCTCGCCCCGGCGCACCGCCTCGACACCGTCGGGCAGCCCCTCCAGCACCGGGCGCACCCCGGCCCCGGCGGCGACGGTGCCGAGCAGCGCGCGCAGCGCCTCCGGTTCCGGCAGCGTGGAGAGGTACCAGGCGCGGCCCCGGCGCAGTACGGCGGGCAGCCCGTCCAGCTCGCCGCCCCGGTACGGCACGATCTCCGCGGCCCCGGGCTCCGGCTCGATCTCCTCCGACCACAGCGTCCCGCGGAATCCCTCGCACTCCACCGTCTCCCCCGCTTCCAGCGGCCACCACTCGTGCAGCACGCGGATGCCGAACAGCTCGCGCAGCCGGGCGTCCATGCCGCCGGGCCTGATCCGGTCGTCCTCGTCGGCGACGCCGGTGAGGAAACCGCAGACCAGGGTGCCGCCGCCGCGGACGTAGCCGAGGAGGTTGTCGAGGGCGGTGTCGGTGAGGAGGTAGAGCTGCGGTACGACGACGAGCCGGTAGCCGGACAGGTCGTGCTCCGGGTGGGCGAAGTCGCAGGTCAGATGGGCCTCCCAGAGCGCCCGGTGCCAGGCGGTGAGCACGTCCGCGAGGTCCACCAGCGTGGACAGCCGCCCCTCGTGCGCACCGGCCCACCAGGAGTGCCAGTCGTGCAGGATCGCGACGTCGGCGTCGATCCGGCTCCCTGCCACCTGGGGGCCGATGGCGGCGAGTTCGGCGCCGAGCCGCCGTACCTCCTGGTAGGTGCGGCCCTCCTCCCCCGCGTGGCTGACCATGCCCGAGTGGAACTTCTCGGCGCCCTGCCGGGACTGGCGCCACTGGAAGTAGCAGACGGCGTCGGCGCCGCGGGCGACCGCCTGGAGCGACCAGAGCCGGTTGAGACCGCGCGGTTTGGGATGGTTCACCCCGCGCCAGTTGACCGGTCCGGCCGCCTGCTCCATGAGCATCCACGGGCCGCGCGCCTGCGAGCGCGTCAGGTCCTGCACCAGGGCCCCGCGCTGGGCGCCCAGCGGATCGCGCGGGTCGGGATACAGATCGACGGAGACGACGTCCTCCTCCCCCGCCCAGCGCCAGCCGTCCTGCCCCCTCCACAACGGCATGAAGTTGCTGGTCACCGGGATGTGCGGGGTGTACCGGCGGACGATGTCGCGTTCGGCGGTGAAGCACTCCAGGAGCATGTCGGAGGTGAAACGCGAAAAGTCCAGCACCTGGGCGGGGTTCTTCAGATAGTGCGCGTGCCGGGCGGGCAGGATGCCGTCCCAGGTGTCGTACACCTGGCTCCAGAAGGCGGTGCCCCAGGCGGTGTTGAGGGCGTCGAGGGTGCCGTACTTCTCGCGCAGCCAGCGGCGGAAGGCGGCGGCCGCCTCGTCGCCGTGGTCGACGGTGCAGTACTCGTTGTTGATGTGCCACATCCGCAGGGCCGGATGGCTGCCGTAGCGGGCGGCCAGGTCCTCGGTGATGGCGGCGGCGTAGCGCCGGTAGGCGGCGCTGGAGTGCGAGAAGTGCTGCCGGCCGCCCCACCACTCGGTCCGCCCGTCGGCGTCGCGGGGCAGCGTGTCGGGGTGCAGCCGGCCCATCCACGGCGGCGGGGCGGCGGTCGGGGTGGCGAGGACGACCCCGATGCCGCCTGCGTCCATGAGGTCCATCAGCCGGTCGAGCCAGCCGAACTCCCGTGCGCCCGGCTCGGGTTCGAGCCTCGCCCAGGAGAAGACGCCGACCGTGACGGAGTTGACCGACGCCTCCTTCATCAGCCGTACGTCGTCCTGCCAGGTCTCCTCGGCCCACTGCTCGGGGTTGTAGTCACCGCCGAAGAGGATGCGGCCCCGGGAGGCGTCGGCGAGGGTCGGTGTCATACGGGCTCCCCGTACTGGATGCCGCGCCCGTTGGTGGCGAGGTACACGCGGCCGTGAACGCGCGGATCACCGGTGACGGCCTGGCCGGTCCAGCCCCATTGGTGGGCGTCGTCGTTGATCCGGATCCACGTCTTCGCCTCGTCGTCCGAGCGGTACACGGCGGTGATCGTGTCCGTGACGCCGACGAGGTAGATCGCCGGGTAGCCGGCGCCGGGCGCGGCCTTGCCGAAGCCGAGGGTGTACGCCGCCCGGACGCCCGCGACCTCGGCGAAGGTGGCGCCTGAGTCCGTGGACCGGTACAGCCCGTTCCCCTTGGTGCTCAGCCACAAATCACCCCGGCGCCCCGGGGCCGCGACGAGCTGGAACTGGCTGTCGCCCGAGGGCAGTCCGCCGGCGCGGGCGGCGAAGGTACGGCCGCCGTCGGTGCCGGCGTACAGCGTGCCGGTGGTCGTGTCGTAGGCGTAGAACGTGCCGGGCTCGACCGGGTCGGCGACCGGGGTGGCGCCCTGGGGGAAGGTGGCCGCCTCGGCCCAGGTCGCCCCGCCGTCCGCCGAGCGGTGGGCGGGGTAGGTGGTGCCGTCCCCGTGCACGAAGGTCCACAGCAGGACGGAGCCGTCGGCGCCGACGGCGATCGGGCCGGGGGCGTCCTTGGCGAGCGCGGGCTGGGCCCGGAAGGGCGACCAGGTCCGACCGCCGTCGGTCGAGAACGCGCCGTTGCCGTGATCACCCCATCCCGTGCGCACGACGTACGACGGCTTCGCGGCCGCCTGGGCGAGTCCGGTGGCCGTGCCGAAGACGGGGTCGGCGGCCATGCCGCGGGCCGGGGACGCGGTGAGCCGGTCGTGGTACAGCACGCCGATGTCACCGTTCGCGCTGATCAGATGGGCCTCTCCGGTGGGCGGCGAGATGAGCTGCCGCACGGAGGTCTCCTCGAGACCGCGGACCCTGGGCGCCCAGTTCCGCAGGTCGCGGGTGCCGTAGAGGGTGGCGCCGGTGCCGTAGAGGACGTGCTCGGGGTCGTACGGGTCGACGGCGACGGCCTGGATCCACCAGCCGAACTTGGGCCGGTCCGCTCCCCATTTCAGATAGGGCGTCTCGGAGACGTCGAGGACGGCGGTGTCCTTCAGGGAGACCCAGCTGCGGCCGCCGTCGGTGGTGCGGTACAGGGTGTCCACGGCCGCCCAGCGGTTGTTGGTGGAGACGACGACGGTGCCGGGACGGCAGGCCGCCACCGCGAGGCCTCCGTACCCGAAGGTGTCGGTGCCCTGCGGGACGGCCGGGGTGACGTCGGTCCAGGTGCCGGTGGTGAGGTCCAGCTTGTGCACGCCGCCGTCGGTCTGCCCGTTCGGGCCGGGGGCGTTCGCGTACGTCAGATACAGCTCGCGGGTGTGCCGGTCGTACGCGGCGCGGATCGGGACCTGGGTGGCGGCGCCGGTGGGCTGTCCGGGGACCGGTTGCCAGGTGGTGCCGTCGGTGGTGCGGTAGAGGTGGGGGGCGGTGCCGGCGGCGTCTGCCCAGCCGGCGTAGAGGGCGCGGCCCGCGGCGACGAGGAGGGTGACGCCTTGGCCGGCCGCGTTCGGGGCGGGCGGAAACCCGGTGTCCCGGCCCCAAGTGGCGCCCCTGTCCGTCGACTTGAGGAGTCCGTCGTGGCGGGTGCCGAGCCAGAGGGTGTCGCTGTCGCGGGGGTCGACGAGGAGGCGTTCGCCGGTGCCGCGGCCGTCCTCGTTGGCGCCGAGCCGCACCGGGAGATCGGTGCGCTGCCAGGTGGTGCCGCGGTCCTCGGAGCGGAGGACCGCTCCGTTTCCGGCCCAGGGCTGGGCGTACGTGCCGAGGGCCAGGTACAGCCGGTCGGGGTGGGCCGGGTCGACGGCCATCGCCTCCACACCGAGGAGGTTCCAGTCGTCCCAGCCGAGGTGGTCGATGAGGGGGGTCCAGCGGGCGGTGTCCGCGTCCCAGCGGTAGGCGCCGCCGATGTCCGTGCGGGCGTAGGCGAGGCCCGGGGTGGTGGGGTGGAACAGGACGCCGGTCACGAAGCCGGTGCCGCCGATGACCGCGTTGCGCCAACGGTATCTCTGCGCGGCTTGGGCGGCGTATGCCCTGGTGGGGAGGCTCAGCAGTGCGGCGGTTGCTGCGGTGGCGGTCAGGACGGTTCTGCGGGTTGGTCTGGGCATGGGGTACCTCGGTGTGCGTGGGTCTGGTGGATGGACCGGCGCCTATGCGGGCCGGGAGTGGGTCACTCGCCCGCGCTTGCGGGGTGCCGCTGCGCCCACCCGTGCCGCCTGAGGGTCCCCCCAGGCCCTTAAGGCACTGGGGGAGGCACGACTGCCCGCAGCGGCGGCGCTTCGAAGGCGCCGGCGCTGCAGCGCCCCGAAAGAGGCGCGGGGAACTGCGCGACCGGCCACGACGGACCCGCAGTCGCCCGATCACCACGCGCCCCGAACCAGTAGGCGCCCGGTCACCCCTTCACCGCTCCCGTCAGCATCCCCTTCTTGAAGTGCTTCTGGACGAACGGCGACAGCACGGCCACCGGCAGCAGGGCCATCACCATGACCGCCATCTGCACGGCCAGCCCGGACAACTGCCCGGTTCTGATCGCCTGCCCGAGCCCCACCGGCGCCTGCTGCTTCTGCACCAGCTGGATCATGACGTTCTGCAGCGGCATCTTGTTCTGGTCGTTCAGGTACAGGGACGCGTTGAACCACGCGCTCCAGTACCCGACGGCGTAGAAGAGGGTGATCACCGCGAGGACCGCCCGGGACAGCGGCATCACGATCTGCCACAGAATCCGGACTTCCCCGGCGCCGTCGATCCGGGCGCTGTCGATGAGCTCCTGCGAGATGCCCATGAAGAAGCCGCGCAGCACCAGGATGTTGAACACGCTGATCGCGCTCGGCAGGATCAGCGCGAGATAGGTGTCCGTCAGCCCCAGCGACTGCACCAGCAGATAGGTCGGGATGAGCCCGGCGCTGAAGAACATGGTCGCCAGCAGGGTCATCAGGATCCACCGGTGCCCCAGTGAGCCGGTTCGGGAGAGCCCGTAGGCGCACAGCACGGACACCGTCATCGAGAACAGCGTGCCGACCACGGTGATGCCGATGCTGATGATCGCGGCCCGGGTGACCTGCCCTCCGCTGAGCAGTTCCCTGTAGGCGACGAAGGTGATGCCTTTGGGCACCATCACCAGCCCGCCGGCCTCGTTGATGGTCTTGAGCGAGGACAGGCTGGTGACCACGACGATCCAGAGCGGGAACAGGATCCCCAGGCAGGCGAGGGTCAGCACGAGCCCCTTGCCCGCCAGTCCGGCCTTGCTCGGCGCCTCCTCCCACACCGGGCGGGGCGGCGCGGCCCACCGGGACGGCGTCCGCTGTCCCGCGGGCGGCTTGTCGATGACGGCGGTCACTTCTTGTACACCCCCTGCTCTCCCATGAGATGGGCCACCTTGTTCGCGGCGAGCACCAGTCCGATGCTGACGACGCCCTTGACCAGGCCGGCGGCGGCCGCGTAGCCGAAGTCCTGGTTGCGGACGCCGTTCCACCACACGAAGGTGTCGAGGACCTCGCCCGCTCCGGGTCCGACGGCATCCCGCTGGAGCAGGATCTGTTCGAAGCCGACGGTCAGCGCGTCGCCCACGCGCAGCACCAGCAGCAGTGCGATCACCGGCCGCAGCGCCGGCAGGGTGACGTGCCACATGCGCCGCCGGCGCCCGGCACCGTCCATCGCGGCGGCCTCGTACAGATCCGGCGGTACGGAGGCCAGCGCGGCGAGGAAGACGATGATCCCCCAGCCCGCGTCCTTCCACACGCTCTGCGCGGTGACGAGGAACTTGAAGGTCGACGGGTCGGTCATGATGTTCAGCCCGTCGAAGCCGTGTTGCCGCAGCAGCTGCGACAACAGGCCCGCGCCGCCGAAGAGTTGCTGGAAGACGGCGATGACCAGCACCCATGAGAAGAAGTGCGGAAGATAGAGGATCGCCTGGGAGAACGCGCGGATCCGGGGCCTGACCACGCTGTTGATGAGCAGGGCGAGCAGGACCGGGACCGGGAAGTAGAGCACGAGCTGGATGAAGAACAGCACCAGTGTGTTCTCGACCGCGTTCCAGAAGGCCGGGTCCTGGAAGATCTGCTGGAAGTTCGCCAGGCCCACCCAGGGGCTGTGCAGGATCGAGACGATGCCGTTGTCGCTGATGTAGGGGTCGTAGTCCTGGAAGGCGACCACATTGCCGAGGATCGGCACGTAGTTGAAGACCAGGACCAGCACGAGCGCCGGCACCGTCATCAGGATCAGGACGCGGTCGCGTCGGAACCTGAGCCGGAAGCTCAGCCTGTCCGGCGCCTTCTTCTCCCGGGAGCCGGTGGCGCCCCCGGACGCCACCGGGGTCTTCATCGGCTCACTGGCCTCGGCCTTCCGAGGCACGGTGCTGTGGGACACGGCGGATCTCCTTGCCTCGCCGACGGGTCAGCTCGCCGCCGAACCGCTGTCGTCGAGGAGCTTCTTGTACCAGTCGCGCAGCTTGTCGCCGCCCCTGCTCCTCCAGTCGGAGATGTACTGCTGCATGTCACTGATCTTCTTGTGACCGCGGACGATGTCGTCCTCCAGCTGCTCCATGTCGTTGGTGAGGTTGGTCCAGCGGCTGGGCTCGACCACCTGCAGGCCCCAGAAGGACGACTTCCTGGTGAAGGCGCCCATCCGCTGCTGCCACCCGACCATGCCCTTGGTGTAGTCCGGGAGGTCGGGGTGGGCGATGGTCGCGGCGGGGCTCGCGACCATGACGAACGCGTTGGCCACCTCGTTGTTGCCCTTGTCCGTCTTGACGGGCACGCCGTTCCTGAGTGTGTAGTGGGTGCCTTCGACGCCGTAGTTGGTCATCATCCACTCCTTGGTGCCGTACGGCGCCGCGGTGACGTCGGCGACGGCCAGCACGTCGCGGATGACGGACTCGGAGGCCTTCTTGTTGACGAAGGCGAAGATGCCGGCCGGGTTCGCGGCCCACAGGACGGGGTTGCCGCCGTCGTGTCCCCACAGGTCCATGCCCCAGACCTTGAAGCCGGGGTTCTGGGTGGCCTGGACGGCCTGCTGGCCGTACCAGTTGGAGATGTCGTTGTTCCAGATCAGGAACTCGCCGGCGGCGAACTTGGCGCTGGGGTCGGTGGCCTGGCTCTTGCCGAGCTTGAAGTCGGGGTGGACGTATCCGGCGGCGAACAGCTTCCGCGTCCACTCCAGCGCCTCGAGGTACTCCGGGGTCTCCATGCGGTGGGTCATCCTGCCGTCGACCACGGTCCAGCTGAGCGACTTCTCCCCGCCGCTGATCACGCCGAAGGTGTTGAACGCGGTCCACTTCATGTCACCGCAGGCCCACCGCTTGGCCCTGGCGTTGGTGATCTCCTTGGCCAGGGCCATGAACTCGGCGGCGGACCTGGGGACTTCGTAGCCCTGCTTGTCGAAGATGTCCTGGCGGTAGAGGGGCACGATGTTCTGGACGTACGAGGCGGGCATCGGCAGGCCCATCAGCTTGCCGCCGAAGAGGGACCGCTGCCAGGCGTCGGTGGGGATCGCCGCGAGGTTCGGGTACTCCTTGACCTTGTCGCCGGACAGGTAGGGGCCGAGGTCGGCGAACTTGCCGATGATGGCGCTGGGTATCTTGGCGGTCATGTTCCAGCCCGGGATGACCACCACGTCCGGGATGTCGCTGGAGGCGAGGACCGCGCCCAGCTTCTGGTCGTAGGTGTTGCCGTCCTGGTTCTGCCACTGGACGTCGACGCCGATCATCGCGTTGGCCGCGGTGTAGTAGGCGCAGTTCTGCTTCGGCGGCGAGCCCCAGAACGGCGACATGACGGTGACCTTGCCGCCCTTGCCCAGCTTCTTCGGGACCGAGGTCTTGAGGGTGGCGACGTCGAGCTTGCCGGTGAAGCCCATCGAGGAGCCGTTCCTGGACGGGATGTCCGGCGTCACCACGTCGCTGGCCACGTAGGCCGGAAGGATCTTCTTCGCGTTCTTGCCCGAGGTGGTGCCGCCGCGCGAGCCGCTGTCCGAACTCCCGCAGGCGGCGAGCAAGGGCGTCCCGCCCGCCACCGCCGCGGCGGCGACCGCCGTGGAGGCGAGGAAGCTCCTCCGGCTGGGGGAGCTTCTCCGGCTGGGCGCGGAGGATGCGGAGGCGGCGTTCGGCGTCATTGCGTCAACCCTTCATGGCGCACCAGGACACCCGGCGGTGGCCGTCGGCTGCGGTGTCTCGAGTGGATCTGGCTGAGCGGAAGCGTCCTCCGGCGACGGCGGCAGCCGTACTCGGCCGAGTCGAAGCGCTTCGATGTTCAGCGAGATTAAGTGAACACCTGGGGGTGCACAAGGGTCGCTCCCAAGATTCCCCGAATGCGCCACGCAATGCCCCGGTGGTCCACACCCCTTGGGAAGTCGGCGAGAACGACGCCTTCTTCACGTCCGGTACCTTGACACCGGACCCACCGCCCCCTGAGCATCGAAGCGCTTCGAAAGTGTCTTGCCGCTCCCTCTGCAAGGGGAATCACTCGTGACCGTCGACCCGCCGTCCACGCCGCCCTTCCGCGATCCCCGACTGCCGTTCGCGAAGCGTGTCGACGACCTGCTGGCGCGGCTCACCCTGGACGAGAAGACCGCCCTCCTGCACCAGTTCGCGCCCGCCGTGGAACGCCTGGGCATCGCCGCCTTCCGCACCGGCCAGGAGGCGCTGCACGGCGTCGCCTGGATGGGTCCGGCGACGGTGTTCCCGCAGGCCGTGGGCCTCGGCGCGACCTGGAACCCGGAGCTGGTGCGGCGGGTCGGCGAGGCGGTGTCCAAGGAGGTGCGCGCGATGCGGGCCCGGGACGACCGGGTCGGCCTCAACGTCTGGTCGCCGACGGTCAATCTGCTCCGGCATCCGCTGTGGGGCCGTAACGAGGAGGGCTACTCGGAGGACCCGAAGCTGACCTCGGCGATCGCCACGGCGTACACGCACGGCCTGCGCGGCGACCATCCGGTGTACTGGCGCACCGCCCCCGTGCTCAAGCACTGGCTGGCCCACAACAACGAGACGGACCGGGCCACCTGCTCCGTCTCCGTCTGCCCGCGCGTGCTGCACGAGTACGACCTGCGCGCCTTCAAGGAGACCGTCGAGGCCGGTGCGGTGGCCGGGGTGATGCCGGCCTACAACCTGGTCAACGGCCGCCCCAACCACCTCTCCCCCCACCTGCGCTCTCAGCTGCGCACCTGGACCGAGGACGACCTGCTGGTCTGCTCGGACGCGGGCGCGCCCTCCAACCTGGTCGACGCCGAGCACTACTTCGGCACCCACGAGGAGGCCACCGCCGCCGCCCTGCTGGCCGGCGTGGACAGCTTCACCGACCACGGGACGGACAGCTCGCGGATCGTCGGACGGGTCAGGAGGGCTTACGCGGAGGGGCTGCTGACGGAGGCGGACATCGACACCGCGGTACGCCGTCAGCTCTCCGTCCGGTTCCGGCTCGGCGAGTTCGACCCGCACCACGACCCGCACGCCGGCACCGGCGCGTTCGACACCCCGGCACACCGGGCGCTCGCCCGGGAGGCCGCCGAGCAGGCGATCGTCCTGCTGAAGAACGACGACGGGCTGCTCCCGCTCGCGCCCGGCACCCGTGTCGCGGTGGTCGGCCTGCTCGCCGACGAGTGCAAGCTCGACTGGTACAGCGGCGGCCTGCTGCATCGCTCCACGCCCCTGGAGGGCCTGTACGAGCGGTTCGGCGCGGACCGGGTGGAGTTCGCCGAGGGCGTGGACCGCGTCCGGCTGCGCACCGCGACCGGGGCCTTCCTGCGGGTGCCGGAGACGGACGCCCCGGACGAGGCGCGCGGCGCCGGGGGCGCCCTGGACCCGGCCCTGCTGCGGGGCCGTACCGATCTGCCGCCGCTCGTCGCGGACCCCGTCGGCACGGAGTTCGCGCTGGTGGACTGGGGCGAGGGCGTGCTCACGCTGCGCGCGCCGGACGGCCGGTACCTGTCGGTCGCCGAGGACGGCCGGGTGCGCGCCGCCGCGGACCAGCCGGGCGGCTGGGTGGTCCAGGAGACCTTCCGCCTCGAACCGCACCGGGGCGGTCACCTCCTCACGCACCTGGGCACGGGCCGTCATGTCCGGGTCGCCGCCGACGGCGTGAAGGTTGCCGGGGCAGGGGATTCCGGCGACGTGTTCGAGGTGATCACGGTCGAGCGGGGCGAGGAGGCCGTGACCCGGGTGGCCGAGCGGGCGGACGTCGTCGTGGTGGTCGCGGGCAACGACCCGCACATAGGCGGCCGGGAGACCGAGGACCGTACGACGCTTCGGCTGCCCGCCCACCAGCAGCGGCTGCTGCGCGCGGCCCGGGCCGCGAATCCGCGCACCGTGCTGGTCCTGACCTCGGCCTATCCGTACGCGGTGGACGTGGTCCGGCTGCCGGCGGTGCTGTGGACCGCGCACGGCGGCCAGGCGGCGGGCACGGCCCTGGCCCGCACCCTCGCCGGCGACGTCTCCCCGGCCGGCCGCCTCCCCCAGACCTGGTACGCCTCCGACGCCGACCTGCCCGACCTGCTGGACTACGACATCATCGGCAGCCGGCAGACATACCTCTACTTCGAGGGCACCCCGCTCTTCCCCTTCGGCCACGGCCTGTCGTACGCGTCCTTCGGCTACGCCGACCTCACGACCCGCGTCGAGGGCGGCTCGGTGCGCGTCTCGTGCGCGGTGACGAACACCGGGGACCGGGCGGCGGACGAGGTGGTGCAGCTCTACGGGCGGGCCGCCGACCCCTCGGTGGCCCGCCCGCGCCGCCAGCTGCTGGCCCACCGCCGGCTCACCCTGGCCCCCGGCGAGACGGCACCCGTCTCCTTCGAAGTCCCGCTGGCGGACCTGGAGTTCTGGGACGTGGCCCTGGATGGCCCGCGGCTGGAGAGCGGGCCGTACGAGCTGTTGCTCGGCGCGTCCAGCGAGGACATCCGCCTGCGCACGGCCGTGCACCTCGACGGCACGCCCCCGGCCCCGCGCCAGGTCGTCCGACGCGGCCTGCCGGCGGCCGACTTCGACGAGCAGTCCGGCGCCGCGATCGTGGACCGGACGAGGACGGCGGGCGACGCGGTGACACCGGCGCACGGCGGCACGGCCGAACTGGTCTACCGTGCCTGCGACTTCGGTGCGGGCGTGAGCGAGGTGACGGCGCAGGTGGCGGGCGAGGGCGTACTGGAGGTGTCCCTGGACGGCGGCCCGGTGCTGGCCACGCTGACCCCGGCCGCCCCCACCGCCGGCGTCTACGCCTACACCGCCCTGTCCGCCGGCCTCGCGGCCGCCGGTGTGCACGACGTCCGCCTCAGGCTGCGCGGCCCCCTGCGGCTCGCGCACGTCGGCTTCTCCGGTTGAGGGTCCGGAGAAGACCGGCGACGCGTGGGGGCCCGGCACCGAAGGCAGCGGTGCCGGGCCCCTTCCGCATGGCGGGCAGCGCCATGGAGAGCTTACCTGGAAATGGTTCCCATTAGTGTTGCTTGGCGAGGGCGGCCACGAGGCGCAGGGCGTCGAGCGTGCCCACGCCGGTGGCCATGTCGTAGCCGTTGACGGCCTTGTAGCCCTTGACGCCCTGGTAGCTGTTGTCCGTGCCGTCGTTGACGTCGACGATGCCCGGGTTCTTCTGCTTCAGCAGGGTGTAGAGGGCCGGGTTGATGTTGCCCAGGCGGTGACCGGCCGCCTGGTCGGCGAGGGCGACGACGCCCGAGAAGAGCGGGCTGGCCTCGCTGGTGCCGCCGGAGACGTCCCAGCCGGTGGCGGTCGGGTCGTAGCTGGAGTACACCCAGGCACCGCCGTTGACCGCGGCGGCCATCGAGATGTCCGGGGTGCCGCGGCGGGTGCCGACCAAGTTCTTGACGCTGTCCTGGAAGCCCGGACGGGTGAACACGTGGGACTGGCCGCCGCCGCCCGCGCCGTAGTCGTTGTAGACGCTGTCCGGCTTGATCCGCTCGCCCTTGTCGTTCAGGTGGAGCTGGGTGCCGCCGATGGAGGTGACCAGCGGGTCGGAGGACGGCCAGGAGTTGACGCGCTTGTTGTAGTACGTCTTGCCGTCCAGCTTCATGTCGGTGGCGCCGCCGTCACCGGAGGAGCCGAGGACCGTCACGTGCTTGCGCTGGGCGTCCTCGAAGGCGTACCGCAGCTTCTTGATGCTGGAGAAGTCGCCCTTGTCGAAGCCCGGGAAGGTGTTCTCGGTGGCGCCGAAGCTCTGGCTGATGACGTCGCCGACACCCTGGTCGATCAGGTGCTTCTCGGCGGACATCATCTCCGGCAGACCGGTGGTGCCCTCCGTCTCGGAGACCGCCGTCTCCACCAGGACGATCTTCGCGCCGGGCGCGACGGCGTGGGCCATCTCGACGTCCAGCGTGGTCTCGCCGGCCCAGCCGGTCATGTCCGAGTTCTTCGGGTCGAACGCGGGGACGTGACCCCACTTGACGACCTTCACCTTGGTGCTGGGCAGGCCGAACTGCTTGCTGTAGACGTCCAGGTCGTGCTGGACGGTCGGGGACCCGAAGGAGTCGACGATGACGATCGTACGGCCCTTGCCCGTGATGCCCTTCTTGTACAGCGGGTTCAGGTTGTACGCGGTGCGGTACTGCAGCGGGTTGTAGCAGTTGATGTGCCACTTGGCCTGGCACTGGGCGATGGGGAGGGGGCTGGCCACGCCGTGGACCAGGGTGTGCCCCGCGATGGCCGGCTGCGCGAAGGTGTGCGGTACGCCGGCGGGCGCGGCGGTGGTGGCGCCGGCCGAGGAGAGGGTCGCCAGTCCTGCGGCGACGAGTGCGGCGGTGGCGGCGGAGGCCGCGAGGCCGCGCCCGGTTCGGGCTATGCGCATGTGTTCCCCTGAGAGGTCCTGTGACGTCCTGGACAGGACGAACCCGAGCAGGACGAAGTGGTCAGGCGCATCCCATCGGGTGAGTCATGGACAGAACAAGACCAAGGGCATGACTCTTGAACCGCCGATGCCGAATCCTTTACCAAGACGCAGGAAGCAGCAGCGGCCGGTGCCCCCGCACAGTGGGCACCGGCCGCCACGGTTCTGACCTGTCCGTGGCAGGTCAGAGCGCGAGACCGGTCAGGACCAGCACGCGCTCGTAGGTGTAGTCCTCCATCGCGAACCGCACGCCTTCACGGCCCACACCGGACTGCTTGGCGCCGCCGTACGGCATCTGGTCGGCGCGGTAGGACGGGACGTCGCCGATCACCACGCCGCCGACCTCCAGGGCGCGGTGGGCGCGGAAGGCGACCTGCAGGTCGTGGGTGAACACGCCCGCCTGGAGGCCGTACTTGGAGTCGTTGACCGCGGCGAAGGCCGCGGCCTCGCCGTCCACCTTCTGCACGGTGAGGACCGGCCCGAAGACCTCCTCGCAGGCGAGGGTGACGTCCGCCGGTACGTCGGTGAGGACGGTCGGCGCGTAGGAGGCGCCGTCGCGGTCGCCGCCCGTGAGCAGGTTGGCGCCGGCCTCGACCGCCTCCTTCACCCAGGACTCCACGCGCTTGGCGGCGTCCTCGCTGACCAGCGGGCCGACGTCCGTCCGGGCGTCGGACGGGTCGCCGGTGACCTGGGCCTCGACGGCGGCGACGATGCGCGGCAGCAGACGGTCGTACACGGAGGCGTCGGCGATCACCCGCTGCACGGAGATGCAGGACTGGCCGCCCTGGTAGTTGGAGAAGGTCGCGATGCGGTTCGCGGCCCAGTCCAGGTCGGCGTCGCTCGCGTAGTCGGCGAGGACGACGGCCGCGCCGTTGCCGCCCAGCTCCAGCGTGCAGTGCTTGCGCGGCACCGAGTCCATGATCGCGTAACCGACCTTGTCGGAACCGGTGAAGGAGATGACCGGCAGACGCTCGTCCTGGACCAGGGCGGGCATGCGGTCGTTCGGGACCGGCAGGACCGACCAGGAACCGGCCGGCAGGTCGGTCTCGGCCAGCAGCTCGCCCAGGATCAGGCCGGAGAGCGGGGTGGCCGGGGCGGGCTTGAGGATGATGGGCGCGCCGACGGCGATCGCCGGGGCGATCTTGTGGGCGCACAGGTTCAGCGGGAAGTTGAACGGCGCGATGCCGAGCACGACACCCTTGGGGAAGCGGCGGGTCAGCGCCAGCCGGCCCTGGCCGCCGGCGTCGGTGTCCAGCCGCTGGGCCTCGCCGCCGTTGAACCGGCGGGCCTCTTCCGCCGCGAACCGGAACACGGAGACCGCGCGGCCGACCTCGCCCCGGGCCCACTTGACCGGCTTGCCGTTCTCGGCGGAGATCAGCTGGGCGATCTCCTCGGTGCGCTCGGCCAGCCGCTTGCTGACGTGGTCCAGGGCGGCGGCGCGCACGTGCGCCGGGGTGGCGGCGAACTCGTCCCGCACGGCGTACGCGGCGGCCACGGCCTCCTCGACCTGGGCGTCGGTCGGCACGCCGACCTTGCCGACGAGCCGGCCGTCCCACGGGGAGGTGACGTCGAAGGTGTCCTCGCCGGTGACCTGGCGGCCGGCGAGCCAGAAGGCGTGAGTGGAAGTCATAGGATTCCCGGCCCTTCCGCGTTAGGGGTGTGCTTGGCTTGCGTGGTCAACGGTAGGGCGGGGGTGCGCGGGGGTCGCTTGTCCGAGTCGTAGCAGTGGCCGGGCTGGGCACTACTGTTTGGACTAGTCGGCGCTCGGACCAGTCGGCGCCGGACCGTTCGGCCTATTCGGCGCTGGTCGCCTTCAGGGCGAGCCACAGCTCCATCCGGACGTCGGGATCGTCCAGGGACCGCCCCAGGATCTCCTCGACCCGCCGCATCCGGTACCGCAGCGTGTGCCGGTGCACGCCCAGGTCCGCCGCGGCCGCGTCCCACTGCCCGTGCCGCGACAGCCACGCCCGCAGCGAGGCGACCAGATCCCCGCGCCCCGTCGCGTCATGCTCGTGCAGCGCCCGCAGCAACCCGTCGGCGAACGCCTTCACCGCGTCGTCGGCGAGCAACGGCAGCACGGACCCGGCGGCCAGCTGCTCGTGCTCCACCAGCACCCGCCCGCGCCGCCGGGCCACCGACAGCGCCTGCTCGGCCTGCTTGTAGGCCGCCGCCGCGGCGATCGGCCCGGCCGGCGCGGACAGCCCGACCACCAGCTCGTCCTCGTCGCCTGCGGCCTGCTCCGGCACCGCCCGCACCGCCTCCAGCGCCGCCGCGTGACTCGTGCAGGCGGCGACCGCCGCGCCCCCGTCGGCGGCCAGCACCACCAGCCGCTCCCCCTCGGGCACGACGAGTACGGCCTCCCCGGAGCGCGCGGCGGCGGACTCCACGCCCTCCGCCAGCGCGCCCAGCGGATCACCGCCGACATCGCTGCTGGGCGCGGCGCCACCGGCACCCGGCCCCGGCCTGTGACCGTGGGCATCGGCGTGCGCCCGGGCGGCGGAGCCGGACGCCGCCTCGGCGACGATCATCCGGAACGGCGCGTCGAGCAGCCCGCCGTACAGGTCCCCGGCGACGGCCCGGGCATGGTCGGGCTCCCCGGCGAGGAGCATGCGCAGCACCGCCGCGCCGACGCGCTGTTCGGCGGCGTGCAGGGAGCGGGAGCGTTCGGTGGTGAGGGTGAGCAGGGCGATGGCGGAGTGCACGGCGTACCGCTCGGCGGTGCCGAGGGCGGCGGCGGTGCCGACGGCGAGCGCCGCGCGCGGCCGCCTGCCCGTGCCCAGGGAGTGCAGCTCGACCCGGTCCTCGTGGTCGGGCCCGCCGACCACGGAGGAGGCGGGCGCGGCCCGCTCCCGCAACCGCTCCACCTCGGCGGTCAGCCGGGCGGCGCGCCGTCCGGCCCACTCGGGCGCGGCGGCGACGACGGAGCCCGAGGCGTCGTACAGCGCGGCCCACCCGTCGACCTGCCCGGCGAGCGCGCCGAGCAGCCCCTCGGGCCCGGAGTTCAGCGCCTGCTTGGTCAGCTCGCGCTGCGCGGCGAACCCGGCGGTGACGGCCCGGTACTGATCGGCGGCGATGGCGGCGGAGACGGCCTTGCTGATGGCGAGGAAGGGGGTGCGGCGGGGCACCTCCAGCAACGGCAGCCGCTCCAGCCGGCAGGCGTCGACGAGGGCGGCCGGGATCTCCTCGTAATTGACCCCGACGGCGAATCCGAGCCCCACGACGCCCGCCCCGACCAGCCGCTTCACATACCGCCGCATGGCCTCGGGGTCCTCCGCGTCCAGCTTCAGCGCGGTGATCAGCAGCAGCTCACCGCCCTCCATGTACGGCACGGGGTCGGCCAGCTCACTGACGTGGGCCCAGCGGACGGGCACGTCGAGACGGTCCTCGCCCGCGCGCACGGTCAGCTTCAGCGCGGAGTGGTGGACGAGCGAGGCGAGGGTGGGGGGCATGGGGCCTTCACGGTGAGGGGTGATCTCCTGCATCAGGGCGATGGTCGGCGATCACGGCGATCTCTTGGCCGATCCGTATGAACGGCCTATCCCGATTCTGCCTCACCGTACGGTCCCCCGCCGCCCCGTCACCCCCTCAGATCCACCAGCAGCGGCGGCGCGTGCTCCCCCTTGACACTCGTCAGCGACAGCACGGCATGCCCCGCCGGCACCCCGTGCGCCAGCTCGGACGCGGACCAGCGCTCGCGCTCCACCTGGCGGACGGTGACGGCGCGGGCGGTGGGCGCCTGCCCGGTGATGACCCGGCGCAGGATGTGCACGGCCTTGCCGGCCGGGGTCTCGGCGATGATCTGCCGGTCGGTCACGTCCCGGGTCTCGGTCCACTCCTTGCCCCACACCTCGGCGAAGTCCTGCCCGTCCCAGGGGGTGACCCCGGACAGCGCCATCCGGCAGCCGGTGGCGCCGAGCAGCGGACTGCGCAGCGGCCTGGGCACGTCGTCCAGGGTGCGCAGGGTGAGCACCGCGCCGGCACCCGCCGAGCGGAGCCGCTGGATGCCGCGGACCGCCTCCGGGGTGACGGCCCCGGAGGCGTCGTCGAGGATCAGGCAGGCGAAGAGCGACCGGTCCTCCCGTACCGTCACGGCCGCCGTGAACTGGGCGAGCACCAGGCGGGCCAGGATCCGGGAGGCGTCGGCGTGCCCGCGCTGGGGCAGGTCGACGCGCACGCGTACCGGGTGGTCGAGGGCCTTGAGCGAGAACGGCCGGGACTGCCCGGAGGTGTCGAAGAAGGGGGCGAAGGCGGGCCGGTCGAGCAGCGCGATCCGGTCGGCGAGGACGGTGCCGACGTCGCCCGGATGGGCCATCTGCCGTTCCCGGGCGTCGAGTTCCCGCAGGAGCCCGTCCTGTCCGGTGTCCGTCAGCGCTTTGCGCAGCGCCGCGAGCGGGCCGGGAGCGCCGTCGAGGAGCCCGCGCAGCTCGGGCACGGACGGAAAGCGGCCGTGGACGGCGCGGAAGGGACCGAGCAGCTGGGCGAGCACCGTGGTGGAGCGGCGGCTGTCGCTGCCCGGGTGCGGGTCGGCGAGGTCGCCCACGAGGGCCTCGGCGAGTATGGCAGCGGCCTCGTCGGGGTCGGTGGTGCCGCCGTAGAGGTCGAGGTCGTAGACGGACTCCGGGTCACCGATGCGTACGACGACGTCGTAGGCCTCGGCCGGTCCGAGTCCGGCGCCCGCCGCGCCGACGACCACGACGGAGGCGCGCCCGGCGAGGGCGTGCAGGCACAGGGACTCGGCGAGCGGCCGTACCACCGCGCCGGTCTTCCCGGAGCCGGACGGCCCGACGACGAGCAGCGAGGTACCCAGCAGGCCGGGGTCGAGGCCGAGACCCGCGCCACGGTAGTGGTAGGGGTTGCGGGCGTCGTCGGCGGTGGTGCCCAGCCGGACCTGGCCGGTGAGCAGGTCGTGGCGTGCGTGCCGCACGGGCAGGTCCCGTTCCCCGGACGGGTGCAGACAGGCGGCGGAGCCGTCCTTGAGCACGGCGCCGGTGAAGGTGGCCAGCGAGTGCCGCCCCGACCGCACCCCCTGCCAGGCCCGGCTGATCCGCGCGTGGTCGACGTCCCGCATGAGCCCGGCCTTCGCCTCGGCGGCGAGCCGGTCGGCGGCCTCGTGGGCACCGGCGCGGCGCAGGTGGGGCCATTCGGCCGGGTCCTGCTCGGGGGCGGGCGGTCGCTCGGCCACCGGCAGGGCCGGACGCCAGGCCGGCGGGCCGTAACGGCGCCACACCTCGCCCCACCGGCCGAGACGGCCGACGATCAGCAGGATGCCGAGGGCGATGACGGTGTAGTAGCCGTACCAGAGGAAGGCCTGTGACACATGGCTGTCGCTGCTGCGCCAGGAGTCGGGGACGAGCAGTTCCAGCGGCAGCACCCACCAGCTGCCGAGGTAGCCGTTCCACAGCAGGGACCAGACCAGCCAGCCGACCAGGAAGGCGATGAGGGCGCCGCTGATCAGCTGCCGGGCCGGGATCTGCTCCGGCTCCCGTTCGGGCCGGGGCCGGTGCCCGAGGCGCCACACGCCGGGCGCCGCCTCCGGGCGGGGGGTCCGCAGCCAGGTCAGGAAGGCGGAGCCGTCCGGTTTCGGGGGCGATCCGGGCGGTACCACCGGCATGGGCGGCACCGCGCCCGCCTCCGTCGGTGCCGCCGGGCGGGGTACGGGACGCGCATGCGTGCCGCGCGTGTCCCGCGTGCTGTCGCCGTCCATCGCCCTTGCCCCCTGACCAGCCGTTCCGTCCACCATCAGCGAGCAATCTAACGCCCCGGCAAGGGGAGTTCACCGCTTACGCGGCCGAGAGCGCCCGCCGACCGGGCGTACCCCGGCCACCCGGCTATGTCCACCACGGACAATCGGGGTGCCCGACAGCGCCCACATGGAGCATGCCCACCCTCCACCCCCGGCCCTAGCCTGCGAAGAAAGATAGGTAAGCGGCCGAAAACTCACCGCCCGGAATCGTCCGGGACGCCGGATCGGACCGTTCGGTACGCAAGATCGTCAGGAGCCCCCATGACCGCACTTCCGCAGGAGCGTCGCGTCGTCACCGCCATCCCCGGCCCGAAGTCGCAGGAGCTGCAGGCCCGCCGCACCGCCGCGGTCGCGCAGGGCGTGGGCTCCGTGCTGCCGGTCTTCACCGCGCGCGCCGGTGGCGGGATCATCGAGGACGTCGACGGCAACCGGCTCATCGACTTCGGGTCCGGTATCGCCGTGACCAGCGTCGGCGCCTCCGCCGAGGCCGTCGTGCGGCGTGCCTCCGCCCAGCTCGCCGACTTCACCCACACCTGTTTCATGGTCACCCCGTACGAGGGGTACGTGGAGGTCGCGGAGGCGCTCGCCGAGCTCACGCCCGGTGACCACGCCAAGAAGTCCGCGCTGTTCAACTCCGGTGCCGAGGCCGTCGAGAACGCGGTCAAGATCGCGCGTGCCTACACCAAGCGGCAGGCCGTGGTCGTCTTCGACCACGGGTACCACGGGCGGACCAACCTGACCATGGCGCTGACGGCCAAGAACATGCCGTACAAGCATGGCTTCGGGCCGTTCGCCCCCGAGGTGTACCGGGTGCCGGTCGCCTACGCCTACCGCTGGCCGACCGGGCCGGAGAACGCCGGTCCCGAGGCCGCCGCGCAGGCCATCGACCAGATCACCAAGCAGGTCGGCCCGGACAACGTGGCCGCGATCATCATCGAGCCGGTGCTCGGCGAGGGTGGCTTCATCGAGCCGGCCAAGGGCTTCCTGCCGGCGATCCGCAAGTTCGCCGCCGACAACGGGATCGTCTTCGTCGCCGATGAGATCCAGTCCGGCTTCTGCCGTACCGGGCAGTGGTTCGCGTGCGAGGACGAGGGGATCGTTCCCGACCTGATCACGACCGCCAAGGGCATCGCCGGCGGCCTTCCGCTCGCCGCCGTCACCGGCCGCGCCGAGATCATGGACGCCGCGCACGCCGGTGGGCTGGGCGGCACCTACGGCGGCAACCCCGTCGCCTGTGCGGGTGCGCTCGGTGCCATCGAGACCATGAAGGAGCTCGACCTCAACGGCAAGGCCAAGCGCATCGAGGAGATCATGAAGGGTCGCCTCACCGCCATGGCCGAGAAGTTCGACGTCATCGGTGACGTGCGTGGGCGCGGCGCGATGATCGCCATCGAGCTGGTCAAGGACCGCACCACCAAGGAGCCGAACCCGGAGGCCACCGCCGCCCTCGCCAAGGCCTGCCACGCCGAGGGCCTGCTGGTCCTGACCTGCGGCACCTACGGCAACGTGCTGCGCTTCCTGCCCCCGCTGGTGATCGGCGAGGACCTCCTCAACGAGGGTCTCGACATCATCGAGCAGGCGTTCGCGCGCATCTGAGCACCACCCTGACGGTGCCTGCGGCAGGCCGTGTGAAGAACGTGTGCGGGGTGGATGGCGGGAGCCGATTCCGTCTGCCCAACCGGCCCGGCCTGCCGTAGGTTCTACCCAGATGAGAGATACACCCCGCCCACAGGGGACTGTGGGCGATTTCAGGCCGAGGCCTCCCCAGCTTCGACCTGGTCGTGCCCTCGCGCACACAACCGGCGCCTGACGGCTCCGGGATCTCCTCACCGATCGGACGGTCGCCGCCCCAAACCCCCCGGGGCGCGCGACGTTCCGATCCGGACGGCCGCCTCGGAACTACCCCCCCTGTTCCGGGGCGGCCGACCTCCTTCCCTTTCCCTCCCCCCTCGTGACGCCCGGTCACCTCGTACGCCCATCGGTCATCCGGTGGTCATCCGGTACGACCATGTGACGCATTCCCGCTTTCCGGGCCGGGCGGACCTGCGAAGCTGGACACCGTGTCAACCCGCCGCTGCTTGCTCCTCGGCGTCCCGGCCGCCCTCTTCGCCCTGATCACCTGGCAGGTCGTCGCCCACGGGCCGCTGTTGCGCCTGGACTCCCGCCTCAGCCGGGCCCTGGTCCATCCGGACGGGTTCGGCCAGTTCCTCTCCGACCTCGGCGACGTCCAGGTCGCCGTCCCGGTCCTCGCCGCGGCCGTGGTCCTCGCCCTCCGGCGGGGGCGTGCCGCCGGCGCGCACCGGTGGTGGCTGCCACCCGCCGCGGCGGCCGTCCTGATGGCGCTGGTCCCGGCGATCGTCGTACCGCTCAAGGACTGGACCGCGCGGCCGGCGACCCCCGTGGAGCCCCCGGCCGTCGGCTACTTCCCCTCCGGGCACACGGCCACGGCGGCCGTCGCCTACGGCTCCGCGACCCTGCTGCTGCTCTCCTGGCTGCGCTCCACGGCGGCCCGCCGGGGCCTGGTCGCCGGCTGCGCGGCCGTGGTCCTCGGGGTGTCGTACGGCCTGGTACGGCACGGCTATCACTGGCCGCTGGACGTGGTGGCCAGCTGGTGCCTGTGCACCGTGCTGCTGACCGCCCTGTCGCTGGTGCCGGGGGTCGGCCGGAGCACGCGTCGGAGCGCTCGCGGAACTCCCCGTCCGGACGGGGACGAGGTGGACGCGGTCGGAGACGAGGCGGACGATCGCGGGGGCGTGCCCTCGGGTTCTTGACGCCGGGGCGTCGCTCACGGGGGTGCCGAACTCCGGCCGCGCCAGTGCCGGTTGGGGCACTAGCCGCCGCCGTCCCCTCCCCCGGCCAGCCGTGCCGCCGCCTCGTGCATCGCCAGCTCCAGCAGGGCGGGGTCGGTCAGCGTGCCGGAGCCGTCCGGTGACACCAGCCAGCGCACGCCCCGGGTCGCCCGGCCCGGATGCGGTACGACGATCCAGGTGCCGGGTCCGGCGGTGCGGACGCCGGTGCCGACCCAGCGGGCCGCGGTGCCCGGTGGCACGAAGAACCCGACCCGGTCGTCGCCGAAGCCGGCGAGCACCGGCCCGGGCTGGTCGAGCACCCGGAGGAGCACGTCCAGGGTCGGGTAGCCGAGGTCACCCGGCAGGATCAGTACGTCCCAGGCCCGGCCGGCGGGCAGCAGCGCGACCCCGAGTGGACTGCGCTCCCATTCCCAGCGGCAGGCTTCGGGGTCCGGTGCGACGGATGCCAGCCATTCGACGGCCGTCTTCGCCCCAGTCATGGCAAGGCCTCCCCTTCTCTCACCCGGCCGTCCGGCGCGGTCGGGTCAGGTGGAGAGAGGGAGGCCTTCGGGGGGCATTACGCGGGATCCCCGCCCCCGCTGGAGTGATCTAGGTCACACCAGCGGGTCGGCCGGGCCGATCCTAGTAGTAGTACCAGTACCAGTACCCGTCGTCGTCACAGTGGTGGTGGTGATGGTGGTCCCAGTCGTCGTCGTGGTGGTAGTAGTCCCCGTCGTGGTGGTCGTGCTGGGGGGCCATGGTCACCACGGACGCCTGGGGCATCGGAGCCGCCGAGGCGGCCGCCGCCGGCAGCATGACGCCTCCGGCTACGGCGGCCGAGGCCGCCGCCGTCGCCAGGCCCAGGCGCAGGCGGCGCCGGGGGCGGGTGTCGTCGTGCCTGCGGGTGAAACGGTCGATGAGAGTCATGGTCTTCTCCTGCTGATCCGGTGTGGAAGCCGGTGCCTCCCGGTGAGGCCCGTGCTTCAAGTACGCCGGAACGCGGGAGCGGGGTCATGCTCCGGAAACTCGTGGCTTGACGCCGCCATAAGGACCGGGTAAACGGTCTCAGCTGTCGAAGCCCAGCCCCAGCCGGTCCATCGTCCGCAGCCACAGGTTGCGGCGGCCGCCGTGCGCGTCCGCGCGGGCCAGGGACCACTTGGTGAGGGCGATCCCGGTCCAGGCGAACGGCTCCGGCGGGAACGGCAGCGGTTTCTTGCGGACCATCTCCAGCTCCGTCCGCTCGGTCCGCTCCCCGTCCAGCAGGTCGAGCATCACGTCCGCGCCGAAGCGGGTCGCGCCGACGCCGAGGCCGGTGTACCCGGCCGCGTACGCCACCTTCCCCTGGTGCGCCGTGCCGAAGAACGCCGAGAAGCGCGAGCACGTGTCGATCGCGCCGCCCCAGGCGTGGGTGAAGCGCACGCCCTCCAGCTGCGGGAAGCAGGTGAAGAAGTGCCCGGCGAGCTTGGCGTACGTCTCCGGCCGGTCGTCGTACTCGGCGCGCACCCGGCCGCCGTAGTGGTGGATCGCGTCGTAGCCGCCCCACAGGACGCGGTTGTCGGCGGAGAGGCGGAAGTAGTGGAACTGGTTGGCCGAATCGCCGAGGCCCTGACGGTTCTTCCAGCCGATGGCCGCCAGCTGCTCGTCGCTGAGCGGCTCGGTCATCAGCGCGTAGTCGTAGACCGGGACGGTGTAGGAGCGCACGCGGCGCAGCAGGTTGGGGAAGATGTTCGTGGCGAGGGCGACCTTGCGGGCGCGGACCGAGCCGTACGGGGTGCGGACGGCCATCCCGGCGCCGTACTGCTTCAGCGTCAGCGCGGGTGTGTGCTCGTACACCCGCACCCCGAGTTCCAGACACGCCCTCTTCAGGCCCCAGGCCAGCTTCGCCGGGTGCAGCATGGCGACGCCCCGGCGGTCCCACAGACCGGCCTCGAAGGTGGGTGAGTTGACCTGCTCGCGCACGGCGTCGGCGTCCAGGAACTCGATGCCGTCCGCGAGGCCCTTCCGCTCCAGCTCCTTGTGCCAGTCGCGCAGTTCCCAGGCCTGGTAGGTCTCGGTGGCGACGTCGATCTCGCCGGTGCGCTCGAAGTCGCAGTCGATGCCGTGCCGGGCGACGGCGGCCTCGATCTCGTCGAGGTTGCGCCGGCCGAGTTCCTCCAGCTTGTGGATCTCGTCGGGCCAGCGGGTGAGGCCGTTGGGCAGGCCGTGGGTGAGGGAGGCGGCGCAGAAGCCTCCGTTGCGGCCGGAGGCGGCCCAGCCCGCCTCGCGGCCTTCCAGCAGGACCACGTCCCGCTGCGGATCGCGCTCCTTCGCGTTGAGCGCGGTCCACAGTCCGCTGTAGCCGCCGCCCACGACCAGCAGGTCGCAGGTCTCGGCGGAGGTGAGCGCGGGCTCGGGGTGGGGCTTGCCGGGGTCCTCCAGCCAGTACGGGACCGGCTGGGCTTCGGAGAGAGAAGCGATCCAGTTGTCTTTGCCACGGCTCATGGCGCTTGGGGCCATGATTTCAACTCCCTACAGAGGACTTTCCTGAAAGGCCTATGCCTTCTGGTTGTTACGGCGATTGGTGACGAGCATCGAGAACAGCGTGATCAGAACGGCGACGAGGAACATGGCCGTGCCGATCACATTGATCTGGACCGGTGTGCCGCGCTGCGCCGAACCCCACACGAACATCGGGAAGGTCACGGTCGAGCCGGCGTTGAAGTTCGTGATGATGAAGTCGTCGAAGGAGAGCGCGAACGACAGCAGCGCGCCCGCGGCGATGCCCGGTGCCGCGATGGGCAGGGTGACCCGCAGGAAGGTCTGCACGGGGCCGGCGTACAGGTCCCGGGCGGCCTCCTCCAGTCGCGGGTCCATCGACATCACGCGCGCCTTGACCGCGGTGACGACGAAGCTGAGGCAGAACATGATGTGGGCGATGAGGATCGTCCAGAAGCCGAGCTGCGCGCCCATGTTGAGGAACAGGGTGAGCAGCGAGGCGGCCATGACGACCTCGGGCATCGCCATCGGCAGGAAGATCAGCGAGTTGACGGCGCCGCGGGCGCGGAACCGGTAGCGGACCAGCGCGAAGGCGATCATCGTGCCGAGCAGGGTGGCGCCGATCGTCGCCCACACGGCGATCTGGAGGCTGATGGACAGCGAGCCGCACATGTCGGCGACGCCGCACGGCTTCTTCCAGGCGCCGAGGGAGAACTGCTGCCACTCGTAGTTGAAGCGGCCCTTCGGCTTGTTGAAGGAGAACACCGTCACGATGACGTTGGGCAGCAGCAGGTACGCGAGCGTCAGGATGCCCGCGATGACGACGAGATGGCGCTTGAGCCAGTTGACGAAGGGCATTTAGACCAGATCCTCCGTCCCGGACCGGCGGATGTAGATCGTGACCATGGCCAGGATGGCGGCCATGAGGATGAAGGAGAGGGCCGCGGCGGTCGGGTAGTCCAGGATCCGCAGGAACTGCGTCTGGATGACGTTGCCGATCATGCGGGTGTCGGTGGAGCCGAGGAGTTCGGCGTTGACGTAGTCGCCGGCCGCCGGGATGAAGGTCAGCAGCGTGCCGGAGACCACACCCGGCATCGACAGCGGGAAGGTGACCTTGCGGAAGGTGGTCCAGGGCCTGGCGTAGAGGTCGCCGGCCGCCTCGTGCAGCCGGGGGTCTATCCGCTCCAGCGAGGTGTACAGCGGCAGGATCATGAACGGCAGGAAGTTGTAGGTCAGTCCGCACACCACCGCGAGCGGCGTGGCCAGCACGCGGTCGCCGGCCGTCCAGCCGAGCCAGTTGGTGAGGTCCAGGATGTGCAGCGAGTTCAGGGTGTGCACCACCGGGCCGTTGTCGGCGAGGATCGTCTTCCAGGCCAGGGTGCGGATCAGGAAGCTGGTGAAGAACGGCGCGATCACCAGGATCATGATCAGGTTCCGCCAGCGGCCCGCGCGGAACGCGATCAGGTAGGCCAGCGGGTAACCGAGCAGCAGGCACAGGACCGTGGCCCCAGCCGCGTAGAGGACGGACCGCAGGAACTGCGGCCAGTACTCGCTGAGCGCGTCCCAGTAGGTGGCGAAGTGCCAGGTGACCTTGTAGCCCTCCTCCAGGGAGCCCTGCTGCACGGAGGTGGAGGCCTGGTAGATCATCGGCAGCGCGAAGAAGACGACCAGCCACAGGATGCCGGGCAGCAGCAGCCAGTACGGGGTGAACCGGCCACGTTTGCGCGGGGGCTTCTTCTCCTCGGTCGCGGGCGCGAGGGGCGGGGGCGCCTCGGCTTCGGTGAGCGTCGTCATCAGGCGGCCGCCTCTTCTTCGAGACCCGCGTCGATGTCCTGGGCCGCGTCCAGACCGAAGGTGTGCGCCGGGCTCCAGTGCAGGACCACGTCGGCGCCGGGCACCAGCCGGCCGTCGCGCTCGACGTTCTGGACGTACACCGAGAGCTCGTCGCAGACCGGGCTGTCGATCACGTACTGGGTGGAGACCCCGATGAAGCTGGCGTCGGCGATCTTGCCGGTGAGCCGGTTGCGGCCCTCGGGAATGTCCCCCGCGTCGTCGGCGTGCGTGAGGGAGATCTTCTCCGGGCGGATACCGACGAGCACCTTGCCGCCGGCCGTCGCCGGGGCCGAACATCGCGCCTCGGGCAGCACCAGCTTGCCGCCGCCCGCCTTGAGCACGATGTCGTCGCCGCTCTTGGTGTCGACCTCGGCCTCGATGAGGTTGGAGGTGCCGAGGAAGTTCGCGACGAAGGTGGTGTTCGGGTTCTCGTACAGGTCGGTCGGGGAGCCGAGCTGCTCGACGCGGCCCGCGTTCATCACGGCGACCGTGTCGGCCATGGTCATGGCCTCCTCCTGGTCGTGCGTGACATGGATGAAGGTGATGCCGACCTCGGTCTGGATGCGCTTGAGCTCCAGCTGCATCTGGCGGCGCAGCTTGAGGTCGAGGGCGCCGAGCGGCTCGTCGAGCAGGAGCACCTTGGGGTGGTTGATGAGCGCGCGGGCGACGGCGACGCGCTGCTGCTGGCCGCCGGAGAGCTGGTGCGGCTTCTTGCGCGCCTGCTCACCGAGCTGGACCAGCTCCAGCATGTCCTCGACCTGCTTCTTCACGCTTTTTATGCCGCGCCGGCGCAGGCCGAAGGCGACGTTCTCGAAGATGTCGAGGTGCGGGAAGAGGGCGTAGGACTGGAAGACGGTGTTCACCGGGCGCTTGTACGGCGGCAGGTGGGTGACGTCCTGGTCGCCGAGGCGCACGGTGCCGGAGGAAGGTTCCTCCAGGCCGGCGATCATGCGCAGCGTGGTGGTCTTGCCGCAGCCGGAGGCGCCGAGCAGGGCGAAGAAGGAGCCCTGCGGCACGGTCAGGTCCAGCGGCTGCACGGCGGTGAAGCCGTTGTCGTAGGTCTTGCTGATACCGGAGAGGCGGACGTCGCCGCTGTTGTCTGGTGTCGTCATCGTCGTCACGCCCCTGTGAGCTTCGAGAACTTCTGCTGGTAGGCCGTCTCTTCCTTCTGCGTCAGCGCGCGGAAGGCATGGGACTTCGCCTGCATGGCCTTGTCGGGGAGGATCAGCGGGTTGCTCGCCGCCGACTTGTCGATCTTCGCAAGGTACGGCTGCACTCCCGCGACGGGGCTCACGTAGTTGACGTAGGCGGCGAGCTCGGCGGCCGGCTCGGGCTCGTAGAAGAAGTCGATGAGCCGCTCGGCGTTCGCCTTGTGGCGCGCCTTGTTGGGGATCAGCATGTTGTCGGTCGACGTCATGTAGCCGCTGTCGGGGATGACGTAGCCGACGTCCGGGTTGTCCGCCTGGAGCTGCACGATGTCGCCGCCCCACGCCACGCACGCGGCGAAGTCGCCCTTGGTGAGGTCCGAGGTGTAGTCGTTGCCGGTGAAGCGGCGGATCTGGCCCTTGTCGACGGCCTTCTGCAGGCGGGCGATCGCCTTGTCGTAGTCGTCACCGGTGAACTTCGCCGGGTCGATGCCCATGTCGAGCATGGTCATGCCGATGCTGTCGCGCATCTCGGTCAGGAAGCCGACGCGGCCCTTGAGCCTGGGGTTGTCCAGCAGGTCGGAGACCGACTTCACCTCGATGCCGTCGAGCGCCTTCTTGTTGTAGGCGATGACGGTCGAGATGCCCTGCCAGGGGTACGAGTACGCCCGGCCCGGGTCCCAGTCGGGGGCGCGGAACTGGTCCGACAGGTTGGCGAAGGCGTGCGGCAGGTTGGACGGGTCCAGTTTCTGGACGTACCCGAGGCGGATCATGCGGGCGGCCAGCCAGTCGGTGAGCACCACGAGGTCCCGGCCGGTGTCCTGGCCCGCGGCGAGCTCCGGCTGGATCTTGCCGAAGAACTCGTCGTTGTCGTTGATGTCCTCGGTGTACTTGACCTGGATGCCGGTCCGCTTCGCGAACGCGTCGAGCGTGGGATGGCGTTTCGTCTTGTCGTCCACGTCGATGTACTCGGGCCAGTTGGAGAAGTTGACGATCTTCTCCTTGGCCGAGTGGTCGTCGGCGGACACGCCCCCTTGCGTCTTGTTCGCCGCGGGGATGCCGCAGGCGCTCAGCGCCCCGAGTCCGCCGACCGCGAGCGCGCCGCCCGCGGAGGCGCGCAGCAACGACCTGCGGGTCATCGCGGCCCTGCCGCCTCGCAGACTGCGCCGTATGGCGGCGACTTCGACCGGGGTGAGGCGGTCGGGCTCGTACTGCTCCATGCGCGTGGTGCCCTTTCGGGAGGAATGGCTGGTCGGCCTGGTCGAGGGCCGGAACGTCACACCCGGCGGCAGCCGGCTCCTGCTGCTACCGGTCCCCGAAGATCGTGCGGTGCCAGTCCTTGCGGGCGACCGCCGTGTTGTCGAACATTACGTGCTTGACCTGCGTGTACTCCTCGAAGGAGTACGCCGACATGTCCTTGCCGAAGCCGGACGCCTTGTATCCGCCGTGCGGCATCTCGCTGATGATCGGGATGTGGTCGTTGATCCACACGCAGCCGGCCTTGATCTCGCGGGTGGCGCGGTTCGCGCGGTAGACACTGCCGCTCCACGCGGACGCGGCGAGGCCGTACGGGGTGTCGTTGGCCAGCCGGATGCCCTCGTCGTCGCCGTCGAACGGGCGGACGACGAGGACCGGGCCGAAGATCTCGGACTGGACGATCTCGCTGTCCTGGGCGGCGTCGGCGATCAGGGTCGGCCGGTAGTAGGCGCCCTGCTCCAGGTCGCCCTTCGGTGCCTCGCCGCCGGTCACCACGCGCGCGTAGGCACGCGCACGGTCCACGAAGCCGGCGACCCGGTCCCGCTGGGCGCGCGAGACGAGCGGGCCGAGGTCGGTGCCGGGGGCGAAGGGATCACCGAGCCGCACGCTCTCCATCAGGGCGGCCGTCCGCTCCACGAAGGCCTCGTACAGCGGCCGCTGCACGTACGCGCGCGTGGCGGCCGTGCAGTCCTGCCCGGTGTTGATGAGCGCACCGGCGACGGCCCCGTGCACGGCGGCCTCCAGGTCGGCGTCGTCGAAGACGACGAACGGCGCCTTGCCGCCCAGCTCCAGATGCAGCCGCTTGACCGTGGCGGTGGCCACCTCGGCGACGCGCCTGCCGACGGCGGTGGACCCGGTGAAGGAGGTCATGGCGACGTCCGGGTGGCCGACGAGGTGCTCCCCCGCCTCCTTCCCGGTCCCCGTGACGATGTTGATCACGCCGTCCGGGATGCCGGCGTCCGTGGCGGCCTGCGCGAAGAGCAGCGAGGTGAGCGGGGTCAGCTCGGCGGGCTTCAGCACGATGGTGTTGCCCGCGGCGATCGCCGGGAGGATCTTCCAGGCGGCCATCTGGAGCGGGTAGTTCCAGGGCGCGATCGACCCGACGACACCGATCGGCTCGCGCCGGACGTACGACGTGTGGTCCCCGGAGTACTCACCGGCGGACTGCCCCGCGAGGTGCCGGGCGGCGCCCGCGAAGAAGGCGGTGTTGTCGATGGTCCCCGGCACGTCGAACTCGCGCGAGAGCTTCAGCGGCTTGCCGCACTGCAGGGATTCGGCGCGGGCGAAGTCCTCGGCGCGGTCGGCGAGCACGGCGGCGAACCGGTGCAGGGCGTCGGAGCGCTCACCCGGGGTGGCCGAGGCCCAGCCCGGGAAGGCCTCGCGCGCGGCGGCGACGGCCGCGTCGATGTCGTCCGTGCCGGCCAGCTCGTAGGTGTACACCTCCGCGCCGGTGGCGGGGTCGACCACGGCGTGGGTACGGCCCGAGGTGCCCTGCGCCGGCCGGCCCGCGATGAACTGCGCGCCGTCCGCGAATCGCTCCTCGGCGGGAAATCGTTCCGGGGTGGCGGTGCCCGGGTTGTGCATGTCGCTCTCCTCCGCCGTTCGCCCCGTCCCGGGGGTGGGTGGCGTAGCTCCAGCTCGATTTGAGTGCCGATCCTGACAGAGCTATAGGACTCCAACAAGTGATTCCGTTGTTGCCTTTTGGTTACGCGACGGAATCTGTCGACCAGGTGTCGAGTCGGGGCCGAAAAGGCCGGACGGAGTGTCAGTGGTGCGTGCCAGACTCGCGTGCATGGGGAAGATCGACGGGGTGGAAGCCCTGATCAGGGAGGTCCGGGCCGGGTCCCGGATCAAGTACCTCCACTTCTGGGGGCACCGGCCGAGGCCGGACGGCAGGATCGGGGCGAGCTGCCTGAGCCAGTGGTGGCCCTCGCCGTTCACGGTCGACGGGGTGGAGTACGCGACGGCCGAGCACTGGATGATGGCGGGCAAGGCGCGGCTGTTCGGGGACGCGGAGGCGGAGCGCCGGGTGCTGGCCGCGGGTCATCCCGCCGAGGCGAAGAAGGCGGGGCGGCTGGTCCGGGGCTTCGACGAGGCGATATGGGAGCGGGAGCGGTTCCGGATCGTGGTCGAGGGCAGCGTGCACAAGTTCGCGGCCGACGACGCGCTCCGGGATTTTCTGCTCGGTACCGGTGACCGGGTGCTGGTGGAGGCGAGTCCCCTGGACCGTGTGTGGGGGATCGGGCTCGCCGCGGACGACGACGCGGCGTCGGATCCCGAGCAGTGGCGGGGGCCGAACCTGCTGGGCTTCGCCCTGATGGAGGCGCGGGAGCGGTTGGCAGGGGCGGGGACGGGGGCCTGAGCCGACGGAAGCCGCCGAACGGGATCCGGCCGAGCCGGGTCCGGCCGAGCCGGGTCCGGCCGAGCCGGGTGTGAACGTGGAGGGCCGGGTCCGATGCCCGGCCCCCCGTGTCGCCCGTGGTCCGCCGGGACCGTCAGAACGTGCTGCCGACGCTGAACAGGCTGGCGAACACCAGGAAGACCAGCACCGGCAGGAGCACCGTGGCGATGATCCCGCAGACGAGACCGGCGGTCGCCGCGCCCTTGTTGGTGGCCTCACCCCGGTTGGCCTTGCCCCGGCCGATGGCACCGAAGATGATCGCCAGGATGCCCAGGATCATCCCGAGGATCTCCATGGCGATGGTGAGGCTGCAGACCACTCCGATAATGCCCAGCACCAGTCCCGTGGTGCCCATGCCGTTGCTCGGCTGCATCGGCATCGCGTAGCCGGGGGCCTGCGGATATCCCATGGGCGGCGCGGCCGGGTAGCCCGGGGCCGACTGGGGAGGGCCGTAGCCGGGTGCGGGCTGCTGCGGGTATCCGTATCCCGGTGCGGGCTGCTCGCCCGGCTGACCGAAACCACCGGGTTCGGGGTTGAAGTTGGACATGAAGTGGCTTTCCCCTCCGTTGACGATCAAGGCATCGTAATGGGCGCGCGGCGGGGAGGGAGCCGGTTCCGGCCGACGGGCGACCGGAAGGGCGGGGCCCGGTGTGCTCAGCGGTCGGCGGCCACCGTCACCGAGACGCGCGGGGCGGAGTCGTCGTACGGATCGGGGTTCGTGTTGCGGTCGTGGATGGCGGCGGTGATCCCGATCGCGAGCAGGACGGCCACGACAACGCCGATCACGATGCCGATGACGCCCATGAGCAGGCCCGCCTGGGCCTGGCCGTGGTTGGTGGCCTCGCCGCGGTCGGCCCGCCGGCGGCCCTTGATGCCGAAGATCACCGCGAGGATGCCCAGCACCACGGAGACGACGCCGTACAGGCAGAACAGGCACAGGGAGAGGATGCCGAGCACCATCGCCGCGGTGCCCAGGCCGTTCTGCGGGGCCATGGGCATGCCGGGCCAGCCGTAGCCCACCGGGTAGCCGGGGTACCCGGGGTAGCCGTAGCCGCCGGCGGCGGGCGGGGCGGGTATGCCGGGGCCGGAGGGCGCGATCGGCGGCGGCGGTACGGCCTCCCCGCCGGCCGGGGCCGGACCGGGCACGCCGAATCCGGCAGCGGCGGGCGACGCGGGCGCGGGGGGCCCGGCGGGATACGCGGGCGGGGCGAAGCCCCCGGTGTCCAGGGAGGTCATGGTGGCCTGGTCGTGCACCGACGGCGGCCGCACGGGAGGCTGGTCCTGCGGCTCGGCCGGCTGCTTCTCCAGCGAAAGGCGCTGCTCGGGCGGCGCCCACGGGTTGTAGTCGCCGTCCGAGGCTCCACTCGGCTGCGCTCCGTCGCTCACGGGCACGTCCCCCTAGCTCGTTCGTGCCGCCATGCTAAGGCCTCACCGCGGCAGCACTGCGGGCCGGTCCGCTCCCAGCTCGTGGGATCCCCGGGACCGGGACGGCTGCCGGACCTCGGGGAGCGGCCCGACGGAGCACACCCGGTGCCCGCCTACGATGGCGTCCGTGCCACCGATCAGCCGATCACCCGCGCCGCGCCCGTACCGGGCCGTCGGCGCCCTGCCCGGGGAGGTTCCCTTGACCGACAGCAGCTCCGTGCCCGCGACCGGTACCGACGACCGCGATCTGCGGACCTTCATCGCCGGGCTGCCCAAGGCCGAACTGCACGTCCACCACGTCGGCTCCGCCTCCCCGCGCATCGTCTCGGAGCTGGCCGCCCGCCATCCCGACTCCAAGGTCCCCAGCGACCCGGAGGCCCTGGCGGACTTCTTCACCTTCACCGACTTCGCGCACTTCATCGACGTGTACCTGTCGGTCGTGGACCTGATCCGCACGCCCGAGGACGTCCGGCTGCTCACCTACGAGGTGGCGCGCGACCTGGCCCGGCAGCAGGTGCGCTACGCCGAGCTGACCGTCACCCCCTTCTCCTCCACCCGGCGCGGCATCGACGAGCTGGGCTTCATGGCGGCGATCGAGGACGCGCGCAAGGCGGCCGAGGCCGAGTTCGGCACCGTGCTGCGCTGGTGCTTCGACATCCCCGGCGAAGCGGGGCTGGAGTCCGCGGAGGAGACGGCACGGCTGGCCACCGACGACCGGATCCGGCCGGAGGGGCTGGTGTCGTTCGGGCTCGGCGGGCCCGAGATCGGCGTGCCCCGGCCGCAGTTCAAGCCGTACTTCGACCGGGCCATCGCCGCCGGTCTCCACTCGGTGCCGCACGCCGGCGAGACGACCGGCCCGCAGACGGTGTGGGACGCGCTGACCGAGCTGCGCGCCGAACGCATCGGGCACGGCACCAGCTCCGCGCAGGACCCGGCGCTGCTCGCCCATCTCGCCGAGCGGCGCATCCCGCTGGAGGTCTGCCCGACCTCCAACATCGCCACCCGCGCGGTCCGCACCCTGGACGAGCACCCGGTCAAGGAGTTCGTGAAGGCCGGGGTGCTGGTGACGATCAACTCCGACGACCCGCCGATGTTCGGCACCGACCTCAACAACGAGTACGCGGTGGCCGCCCGCCTGCTCGGCCTGGACGAGCGGGGTCTGGCCGAGCTCGCGAAGAACGCCGTGGAGGCGTCCTTCCTGGACGCCGCCGGCAAGGCCCGGATCACGGCGGAGATCGACACGTACACCAGCACCTGGCTCGCCTCCTGACACGGCCCACAAGGGGGCACCCCCACAATGGGGGTCATGCAGACCGTGACCGCCGTGGCCCACCGCGGCGACCCCTACCGGGTCCGTGAGAACACCGTCGACTCGCTGCGTTCCGCGCTCGACCGGGGCGCGGACGCGGTCGAGATCGACGTACGGCTCACCCGTGACGGCGTCCCCGTGCTGCTGCACGACGACACGCTGCAGCGGCTGTGGGAGGTCGGCCGGCCGCTCGGCGCGCTGTCCGCCGAGGAGGTGCGCGGGCTCACGGCGGGCGGGGTGCCGACGCTGGCGGAGACGCTGGCCGCGACCGGTGACTGCCGGGTGATGGTGGACCTCTGTGGACGGGTCGAGCGGCGGATGGTGGACCGGGTCATGGACGTGGTCCGGCAGAGCGGGGCCGGCGAGCGCGTCTACTACTGCGCGGGCCCGGAGGCGATGCTCGCCGTGCGCGCCGCCGACCCGGCCGCCGAGATCGCGCTGACCTGGACGAGCCTCGCCCCGCCCCGGCCCGCGCTGCTGGACGCGGTCCGGCCGCGCTGGCTCAACTACCGCTTCTCCCTGGTGAGCCGGGAGCTGGCGGCCCGCGTCCACCGCGACGGCTACCTGCTGTCCGTCTGGACCCCGGACACCCGCCGCTCGATGAGCCGCCTGCTGGACCTGGGCGCCGACTCGATCACCACGAACCGGGTCGACGTCCTGCACGCCCTGCGCGACGGCGGCGGCATCGGCTGCTGATAGGCCCGGTCCGCACGGGAGTTGGCGGCGCACACCCGCGAGTGCTGGGGCACCAGAGTTTTTCAGGCGGGCAGTGCTTCCAGCCGCTTGATCTTCTGCCGTACGACGTACAGCGGGAGCACGCCGAACACCCCGAAGGACATGTCGATCAGGCTCCACCAGAAGGGGATCCCGCGGATCGGCCCGCAGATCAGGGCGAGCGGGATGATCCCGGCGCAGGCGATCATCCCGAACTCGACCACCCAGATGTTGCGCACCGGGTCGCGGTAGGGGCCGTAGAAGGCGACCGCGATGACGAGGTGGGCGAAGGCGAGCCAGTCGGTGCCGTAGAGGACGAAGGGGTACGTGGCGTCCACCGAGTCGAGGCCGTCGCGGACCCGTGTGATCCAGGCCATGAGCCCCGGCAGGTGGTCCGGCACGGACAGCGCCCGCAACGCGCTCTCGGTCCAGCGCAGTTCGTGCACCAGGGGGAAGGCGGTGGCGCCGCTGAGGACCAGGCACACCACGAAGAGGGCCAGCCAGACGCGAATGCCCTTGAGCAGGGCGGCTCTGTCGCTCATGGCATGAGCGTACGCCTCCTTTTGAACGCGTTCAAAAGCGCCCTCGCAAAAGTGCCCCTCGTAAAAGCGCCCCCACCGCCTTCCTCGACGTCACTCCAGCGCGTCCTCCAACGGCACCTGCCACATCCCCGGCAGATGCCCGTCCAACTCCCCTGGTTCGAAGCGGCACATGCCGACCGCGTGCCAGAACTCGCCGGTGACGTCGCCCTCGTACTTGTAGCCGCCCGACGCGGACAGCGCCGCCCAGCCGCCGGGCATGCCGACCAGGGTGGCCCGCAGGGTGGCCGGGCCGTCGGCGGGCACGTTCCACAGCCGTACCGTGCCGTCCTCGCCGCCGCTGGCCAGCAGGGAACCGTCGGGGCTGAAGGCGACGGCCAGGATCCGGCCGGTGTGGCCCGTCAGCACGGCCGTCTCCTCGCCGGTGTCCGGGTTCCACAGGCGGACGGTGCGGTCGTCGCCCGCCGTGGCCAGCAGGGGGCGCAGGGGGTGGACGGCCGCCGTCCAGAGCTTGCCGGTGTGGCCGGTCAGCCGGTGGGCGACCTCGCCCTCCTTCCAGATCACCGCCGTCCCGTCCCAGGAGGCGCCCGCCAGCCAGGAACCGTCGGGGGCGAAGGCCACGGCGTACACCCGGTCGGTGTGGCCGTCGAGGACAGCGGTGATCCGGCGTTCCGCCACGTCCCAGATCCGCACCTTGCGGTCGTCGCACCCGGTGGCCAGGACCGTGCCGTCGGACCGGAAGGCGATCGCGCGGACCCGCCCGAAGTGCTCGGTGATGGTGGCGACGTGCGCCCCGGTGGCCCGGTACCAGAGCCGTACCGTGTCGTCGTCGTTGGCGGTGGCGAGGAGTTCGCCGTCGGCGCTGAACGCCTCCGCCCACACATGGTCGGTCTCCACGTCGAGTTCGCGCTGGTACTCGCCGGTGGCCGCGTTCCACAGGTACAGGTCGCCGTCGCTGCTCGCGGTGGCCAGCAGGGGCCCGGCGGGGCCGAACGCCGCCGACACCAGGCGGTCGCTCTGCCCGGTCAGCTCCCGCAGCCGCCGCCCGGAGGCCGCGTGCCACACCCGGACGACACCGTCGTTGCCGCCGGCCGCCAGCATCGAGCCGTCGGCGCTGAAGGACAGCGTGCCGACGCGCCGGCCGTGACCGCGCAGAATGCGCCGGCCCTGTCCGGTGGCCGGCTCCCACAGCCGTACGACCCCGTCATTGCCGCCGGTCACCAGCAGCGCGCCGGCGCCCTGGGCGGGCGTGTCGCCGTGCGGGCGGAACTTGCACACCCACACCGAGCCGCGGTGCTCGCCGGGCTGCCGGCCGAGCGGTGCCGCGACCGGGTCGGCCTCCGGGTCGATCCGCCACAGCCGGACCACTCCGGCGCTGTCCCCGGCGGCGAGCAGGGTCCCGTCGGGGTCGAACAGCACCTGGTACACCGCCCCGCGGCAGCCGCCGAGCAGCCCGGCGGAGCGGCGGGCGGCCAGGTCCCACAGCCGTACCTCCCCCTCGGTGTCCCCGCTGACCAGCAGGGCGCCGCCGGGGTGGAAGTCCAGGGTGTAGACGCGGCCGGAGTGCCCGGTGAACTCGTGCCGCAGGGCTCCGGTCGCGGGGTCCCACACCCGTACCGTGCCGCCCTGCCGGTCGTCGCCCTGGTCGGCGGTGGCCAGCACGGTGCCGTCCGGGCTGAACCGCGCCCGGTACACCGCGCCGCGATGGCCGGGCAGTTCGCCGGTCTGCCGCCCGGTGTCCAGGTCCCACAGCCGTACGGCGCCGGCCGCGTCCCCGGTGACCAGGGCGGTGTCGCCGGGTGCGAACGCCACGGTGTAGACGGGCGCGGCGTGCCCGGGCAACCGGTGCAGCGGGGTGCCCGAGGCGGTGTCCCAGACGGTGACCAGGCCGTCGGCGTCGCCGGTGGCCAGCAGGGTGCCCTCGGCGTCGAGGACGAGCGGCCAGACGCCGGTCTCGTGGATCTCCAGCCGGTGCAGACAGCGGCCGGAGACCGGGTCCCACAGCCGTACGGTGCCGTCGGAGCTGCCGGTGGCCAGGACGCGGCCGCGGAACTTGACGGCGTAGACGCGCCCGGTGTGGCCCTGCAGGGTGCGCAGGGGGATGCCGGTGGCGGCCTCGCACACCAGGACGCCGCCGTCCTCGCTGCCGACGGCGAGCAGTTCGCCGTCGGGGCTGTAGGAGATGGGTTCGGGCAGTCGGCTGGTGCGCATGTCGTAGCCGTACGGCACGCCGACCGCGGAGGGCCGGAAGCCGGAGTCGACGGCCATGCCGGGCGCGATCGCGGCGGTGGCCAGCTCGGGGCTGCGGTCCAGGGCGCCCAGGGTCGCCGAGATCAGCGCCGCCCGCCGCCACCGGCCGCCCGCCACCCGGGCGCCGGTCAGGTCGGTGCCGATCAGCCGGGCCCGCCTCAGGTCGGCACCTTGCAGGTCCGCGCCGGTCAGATCGGCGCCGTCGAGCCGGGCGCCGACCAGGCGGGCGCCGCGCAGGACGGCTCCGGAGAGGTTGGCGCCGACCAGCCGGGCGTCGGTGAGGTCGGCGCGGGTGAGGTCCACGCCCGAGAAGTCGCGGTGGGACAGGTCCTCCCCGGCCAGGGCGGCGCCGCGCAGATCGGTGTGGGCGGGCACGCGCAGCCGGCCGAGGATCCGCACGGCGTTGCCGCGGGCCGCGTCCGAGGAGGCGTCCTGGGAGGTGCCGGACAGCTCCCGCTCGGCCCACGCCTGGCAGATCCGGTGGTCGGCGAGGTCGCACAGGAACTCCACGGCCAGCCGGCTGAGCTGCCGCCGGCCCAGCAGGCCGCTGTCGCCGCCGGTGAGCCTGCGGGCGCACTCCCGGGCGACCAGCCACTCCACCACCGAGCCGTGGATGAACCGGAACACGCCGTCGTCGCTGCGCACCAGCAGGCTGCCGGAGCCGATGGCGTGGGCGGTCTGCGGCACCGACAGCCGGGCGTCCGCGAGCCCGCTCAGGGTCTCGGCGACATCGGTCAGCTCGTCGAGGCGCAGCGAGTCCTGCCCGCTCTCCCACAGCCGCAGGGCGAGCGCGGTGACCGCGTCCCACAGCTGCTCCAGGGACAGCCCGGGCGCCCGGCCGGGGCTGCCGCTGCCGCGCTGCACCTCGAAGTTCAGCCAGGCGGTGAGGACCTCCTCGTACAGTCCGGCGGGGCTGAGGGCGCGCCCGGCACCGGCGACCGCGCGCAGCCGGTCGTCGTCGAGGTCGGCGACGAAACCGAGCAGCCGGGGGTTGCGGCACAGGGCGAGCAGGTCGGGGATGGCGTCCAGCAGCCGGATCCGGCGGTCGGCGGCGCGTTCGTCGCCGTCGTAGCGGTTCACCAGATAGGCGCGGATCTGCTGCGGGCTGAACTCCCGTACGGCCAGCACCCGGCGGTGCGGGAGCAGGCCGACGCGTTCGCCGAGCGCGGTGAGCACCTGGCCCTGGGAGCGGAAGTGCTGGGTACGGCTGGACACCACGATCTTGGCGCTGTCCACGGCGGAGTCCAGCAGCACCTGCAGCCGCTCGGCGGCACGGTCGTACGTCACCTGGTTCACGAGCTCGTCGAAGCCGTCGAAGAGCAGCACGATCCGGCCCTGCTGGAGCATGTACCGGAAGGCCCGCAGGTCGATGTTGTCGACGCCGTGGGCGGCGAGGTGCGCGGCGACGAGACCCTCGAACGAATAGGCCCGGTCGAGCGCGTGCAGTTCGATCAACAGCGGGACGAGATGCGGCAGTTCACCGGGGATCCGGCGGGCCAGCTCGCGCAGCGCGAAGGTCTTGCCGTGCCCGAAGTCGCCGAGCAGCAGCAGGAAGCGCCCCTGGTCGGAGTCGAGCAGCCGCAGCATCTCGTCGACCAGCCCGTCGCGGTCCTCGGCGTCGAGGCGCTCCACCTCGCGGTACCGCTGCGGCAGGTACATGCCCGGGGGGTAGCGGGGGTCGGTGCGCAGCCGCTCGCTCTGCCCGGCGACATAGCCGCGCAGGTCCAGCAGCCCCTGGAACTCGGTGAAGCTGCGCACGCGTACGCCCCGGCGGCGGGCGGCATCGCGCAGCTCGCGGGCGGGCGGCGGCCCGTCGTGGACGAGTTCGGCCTCCGCCTCGGCGTCGGCGGCGTGCACGAGGGCCACGAACCGGTCGACGTCCTGCGCGGTCGGCGTGCCGAGGTGCACCGCCACCCGCTGCTGCCGCACGAAGCCCGACTGGCTCCAGGTGACGAGCAGTTGCGGCACCGGCCCGTCCACCGGGCGGATCTGGGCGCCCTCGTGCCGGGTGCGGCAGACCTCGGCGACCCGGGCGAGCAGGATCTCGGCGGGGGTCTGCACAGCGCGCGGCTCGGGCTCGGGGGCGGGCGCGACGGTGCCCTCGCGGTCGCCGGCGGGCGCGGCCTCGGGTCCGAAGGCCCGCTCGGCCCGACGCCACTGGACGGCGCGCCGCCGGGGCTCCCCCGGCCCCTGCCAGACGGCCACGCCGTCCCGGGCGACGCGCACCAGCTGGTGCCCGCCGGGCCGCGAGGCGCCGATCACCGGCACCTCACCGGCGGCGGTGGCGAGGGCGGGCTGCGCGCCCGGCTCGGCCGGACCGTGCAGCAGCAGGTGCAGCCGGGGCGCGGTCAGCCGGCTCAGCACGTCGGTGTCCCGCAGCGGCCCGGACCCGTCCAGGGCCGCCGTACCCGCGCGCCGTACGCCGGGGGCGGCCGCACGGGCGGCACCCGGCGCATGCCGCACCACCCCGATCCGCAGCCACCCCTCCGTCTCGTGCGGCCGCAGCGCCTGCGCGAACCAGGCGGCCTGCTCGCGCCCGACCAGCCCGTACTGGTCGTCGCGCCGATGGCTGTACGCCATGGAGGAGTTGAGCCCCGCGACCACGGTGTGCAGCTCCGGCACGGGGAAGAGGGTCCACGGCTGATCGCTGTCGAAGACGACGTCGAGCCCCTGGTACAGCTCCTGGAACAGCCGGGCGAAGTGCCGCCACTTGGGCCAGTACGGCGGCCGGGGCGGCATCTCGTCGGCCTCGCAGGTGCTGAAGTAGGCCTGGCAGGCCGCCAGGTTGACGTCCTGACCGCCCGGCACCAGGGCGACCCGGTGCGGTTCGAGCCCGAGCAGCGCCCGCAGCCCGGTGAGGAAGGCGAGGGCCTGCTCGAACTCGCGCCGGCTGCCGGAAGCGGTGAGATCCCCGGTGACCACCAGCAGATCGGGCGAGGGCGCCCCGGAGTCCGCCAGCTCGACCAGGTCACCCCAGATCGCCGCCTGCAGCTCGGCGGGGTCCTGCCCCCGGCCGAAGGCGGGTCCGGCCAGCTGGAGCACGGTGACCGCGTCCCGCTCCCGCACCGCCCCGGACACGCGCGGGTACGACGGCGGCGCGGCCGGTCTGCGACGCCCCGCCCACCCGGGCCCGCCGAGCGGCCGCCCGGGGCTCGGTACCGCCGGGGCGGCGGGCACGGGACGGCCGTCCGCACCACCGGGGTAACCCGGCGCCAGGCTGGGCCGGGCCCGCCCGTCGAGGGCCTGGCGGACCCGGGCGAGCAGCAGCTCCCGGGCCGCCGCCGGATCGGCGACCGGCACCAGGTCCACGTACGTGATGGTGGCGAGCAGCCCCTCCACCGGGATGTCCTCGACCCGTACGGTGATCAGCCGCCGCTCCGGCGCGTCCGGATCGGCCCGTAACGCCGCCTGCCACTCCATCCGCCCGTACCGCGACCGCTCGTAGTTCCTGGACAGTACGGCGATGACGGCGGCGGACCCGCTCACGCCCCGGTCCATGAAGTCCACGAAGTTGGTGCCCGGCACGAAGTCCCAGGCCTGCAGCACCGTCCGGTACCCGGCCTCCTCCAGGGTCCAGGCGATCCAGGACGCCCAGCGCTCGTCGGCCGGTGAGTAGCTGATGAAGAAGTCCAATGGCCCGGTGTCCCCCGGGTTGTTCTGACGAGCCACCATAGTATTGATGATGCCGTGAAAAGAGAGGTTGATACCGGTCGTTTCCAGGCGTTCGACGGCGCCCTGGTCACAGCGACGCACAAACGTGCGACCCTTCCCCCCGTGCGTGCCTTATTGCTGCGTCTGCATGTCCTGGACCGGGTGGCGATCGGACTGCTGGCGACCGGACTGCTGTGCGTGGCCACGGGACTGCTGCCGACGGGCTCCGCGTCCGACGCGATGACCCGCATCGCACCGCTCCTGGCCTTCCTGGGCACGGTGATCGTGCTGGCCGAACTGACCAGCCGGGCCGAGGTGTTCGACGTGGTGGCGGCGCGGGTGGCCCGGGCGGGTAAGGGCAGCTATCCGCTGCTCTTCCTGCTGTGCGTGCTGTTCGCGTCGGTCACGACGATCGCCCTGAACCTGGACACGACGGCCGTGCTGCTGACCCCGGTGATGCTGGCGCTCGCCTCCCGGGTGGGGATCGCGCCGGTGCCGCTGGCCATGACGACGGTGTGGCTGGCCAACACCGCGAGCCTGCTCCTCCCGGTGTCCAACCTGACGAACCTGCTGGCCGCCAACCGGGTCGCGCTGTCCCCGCTGGGCCTGGCGGGGCGCATGTGGGCACCGCAACTCGCCGCGCTGTCCGTGACGATGGCTTGTTTGTGGCTGTTCTTCTGGCGCCGGGGGCGGCGTGAAGGGCCTGTCGCCGACGGCTCCGGCCTGATGGCGGCGGTACCGGTGTCGGGGCCGGGTACGGCGCGTGCGGATGACGTGCGCGCGGATGCCGCCGACCGTTATGTGCCGCCCGCCGTGCACCGCCCCGCCGACCGGGTCCTGTTCCGGGCCTGCGCGCTCGCCTGCGCCGGCTTTCTGCTGGCCATCCTGGTGGCCGACGTCCCGCTGTGGACGGCGTCTGGGACGGCGGCGCTCGTCGCCGTGACCGCGTTCGGGGTGCGGCAGCGGTCCGCACTCCGGCTGTCGCTCGTCCCCTGGCGGCTGCTGGTCATGGTGCCGGGCATGTTCCTGGTGGTCGAGACCTTCGACGCGCACGGGCTGCACCACCTGCTCGCCGCGGCGGTCGGCATCGACGGCGGCACCCTCGGCCTGTTCCGCGCGGCCGGGGTGGGCGGCGGCCTGTCCAACGCCCTCAACAACCTGCCGGTCTACCTGGCCGGTGAGGCGGCGGTGCCGGTGGGCAACCACGACCAGCTGCTGGCCCTGCTCGTCGGCACCAACGCCGGTCCGGTGATCACCCCTTGGGCATCCCTGGCCACGCTGCTGTGGTACGAGCGCTGCCATGCGTACGGCGTCCGGGTGCCGGTTGGCCGGTTGATGGGGACGGGCGCGGTACTTGCGGTGTGCGCGGTGGCCGCGGCGGTGGCCGCCCTGGCTCTGACGCGTTAGGCGTCCGTCTTCACGGCACCTACGAACGCCGACCAGGCAGGTGCCGAGAAGACGACGGCGGGGCCGGTGGGGTGCTTGCTGTCGCGGACGGGGACGTGGGTGGGGGCGGCGGTGTCGTTGACTTCGAGGCAGTCGCCGCCGCTTTCACCGCTGTAGCTCGACTTGCGCCAGGTGGTGACTTCCAGGCAGTTGCTGCTACCCCCGTCGCTGTACGACGACTTGCGCCAGCCGGACAGCACCGAGGCGTCAGGAATGGAGTGCTCGCTGCGCTTCATGTTCGTAATCCTCCGCGACGGACGTGAGCAGATCCAGGGACTTTCGGTGCGACAGGGCATCGCCCAGCGCCTGATCGTAGATCTCCTGACACTCGCGCACCATGGACGGCAGTTCGATGATCCGCCCGCTCTTCACGCCTTCCGCATAGGCGATGGGCGGGAGGTCTTCGAACCACATAAGGGAGAGAAAGCCCGCCTGCAGGGCATGGGCGCCCAGGGAGTACGGGAGGACATGGACGCGAATCCGGCGGCTCGCGCCCAACTCCGCGATGTGACGAAGCTGCTCGCACATCACGAGCGGTCCCCCGACCACACGGCGTAGCACCGCTTCATCGAGGAGGCAGCAAACCTCGGGCGTGTGGAAACTGTCGAGGATGCGGGCCCGTTCCAGCCGAGTGGCCACCAACTCCTCGAGTTCCTCGTCGCTCCTGCGCGGATAGCCGAAGCCCAGTACCTCGGATGCATACTCCCTGGTCTGCAGGAGTCCCGGCACCACCGCAGGCGCGTATTCCCGGATCTCTCTCGCCCGGCCCTCGTACTCCAGCGCCTCCTCGAAATACTCGGCCACCTTCTTGCCGTCCAGCACCGGCAGGAACCGCTCGAAGAACCCGCCGGTGTTCAGCACTTTGTCCAGCCGCCGCGCGTCCTCCACATCCGGCCTCCGCCTGCCCGCCTCGATGTGGGCGATGTGCGTGCGGGACATCGCGACAAGCTGGCCCAGCTCCTCCTGCGTGAGCCCGGCCGCCTCTCTCCGTCGCCTGAGTTCCTCCCCGTACCGCACCCGCGAGATGGGATTGTCCTCGATGGCCACCTTTCCACTCCCCCTCGTGCTGACTGCGTCGTCACGCTCGGTCATCTACCGAAGGTACTCGCGTCCGCAGCACGCTGTGCATGAATCAGCACGGATAGTGAAAGGCGCTGGAATGCAGGAGCAGGACGACGGCTACGTCGGGGTGTTTCTCACGCTGAGGGTCTCCCGGGACGGGGGCCGGACGTGGGGGCCAAGGGTGACGTACCGGCCGCCGAAGAACGCCGCGCCGCTGGACCTGTCGGGGCGGTTTCCGCCGTGTGCGTGCCCTCGGTGCCGGGAGAGAAAGAGCTGACGAGGTCCAGCAGGTGGGGCAGGAGTTCGGGGCGCCCGGCGACGAAGGAGCGCCCGGTGTCGGGGCCGCCGTAGCCGCCGCCGAACTCCGCGCCGTCGAGGTGCCGCAGGGCGATGCCGGCCTCGCGGGCGAGCAGCGCGCCGGCGGGCAGGTCGATGGCCTCCGCGCGGTAGCCCACGAAGCCGTCGATGTCGCCCCGGGCCAGCATCGCCCAGGCCACCAGGGGCGCCCAGAGCTGCAGCAGGCGCCGGGAACGGAGTTCGAGGGAGTGCCGGAGGGAGCAGGCGAAGGGGTCGTCGCGGGGGACGGCGTGGCCCTGGGTCCAGGCCAGCAGGGGGCCGGCGGCGGGGAGCGGGCGGCTGTGCGCGGGGGCGGCGAGGCGCCCGGCCGGGCCGTGTGCCCCGCCGCCCCGCAGCGCGGACCAGGTACGGCCGGTCATCGGATCGTGGACGACCCCGACCACGGGGATGTCATCGACACACAGGGCGATGCCGACGACGTACACGGCCAGCCCGATCACCACGTTGTTGCTGCCGTCGAGCGGGTCCACCAGCCAGGTGCGGCCCCCGCCGTCCCCCACCAGTTCACCGGATTCCTCCGCGAGGATGCGGTCGTGCGGGAAGTGCTCGCGGATCCGGCCGACCACCAGGCGCTCGGCGGCGAGGTCCAGGTCGGTCACCACGTCCCCGAGCCGCCCCTTGGGACGGGCCGCGAACCCGTCGGGAAAGCGGGACCGCAGCAGTGCCCCGGCCTCCTCGGCGGCGCCCACGGCCGTACGGTGCTCGGCGTCGTAACCGGCCGGTCCGGACCAGGGGTCAGGGTTCGGGCTCATGGATCCTCCTGAGGGCGGCCCGAGCGATCCGGGCGGTCTGGGTCGCGTCGCAGGCCCGGCGGACCATGCGGTGCCCGGCGGCGGACGGCGGGCCCAGCGAGAGGTCCACCCGGCCGGGCAGGGTCCGCCCCAGGACCAGCGTGGCGGTGGGGCGGCCGTCCGGCACCACGCTGGTGTGGAATTCACCCGCCGGGAGGGCGTAGCTCTGGCCCCGCGCGCTGGTCTGCCCCGCACCGGGCCGGCAGCGCACCAGACGTTCGGTGGGCCGCAGTTCGTCCACGCCCGAGGGGTCGCTGAGCACTTCGAAGACCCGGTGCGTGGGCTCGCCGGAGTCGTCGTCGACGTGGACCCGCCGGTTGTCGAGCCGCCCGTACAGCACGGTACTGGTCAAGTCCCAGCTGTGGCAGTGCACTTGGGGTACGGATCGGTCGGGCTGTGCCTCCGGCGGGCCGAAGACGTGGACGCAGACGCCGTCGTGGCCGTCGCGCAGGATGGGCAGGCAGACGAATCCGAGTGGGTGGCGCACCGCGCGCAGGGCGCGGCGGCCGGAGGCGATCAGGTCGAGTTCCGCTGCGGCGTGTCGTGTCAGCTCGGCGGTGGCGTGCCGCCGGGCGGCCCGTTCCAGGGCCGGGTAGTCCATGTTCCTCCCCCTTGCTCCCCCTTGGCCGGAACACGGCGCTCGCTCATCTGCGGTACGGGTTCTCCGCGCGCAGCGCCTTGTCGATGATGTCGCCGACGTCACCGTCGGTGAAGCTCGGCGGAAGTGGCAGGCCGAGCCGGTCGAGCAGGCGTCTGACCTCGTCGACGGTCGGTTCGTCGGCGAGCGGGACGGCCTCGCGCAGATCGAGCTTGACCGCCTGTTCGCGGCTCTGGTGCAGCTCGGTGACGTAGTAGTCGTAGAGCGGCCGGTCACGCTCCACGTAGAGGCTGACCCGGCTGGGGTCGTCCTGGGTGATGATCAGGCAGCTGTCCGAGAGGTCGAACCGGAGCGCCGGTGCGACGGAGGACAGATGGACGTCGATCTCCAGGGTGTCCAGCCGCTGCCGGTGCCAGCCTGCGGCGACGACGGTGGCGTACGCCTCCTTGCGGGTGCGCTCCACCGTCCACTCGGCGTCGCCGGGGCCGGGGCCGAAGGTGCTGCGGAACCGCGCGTAGGCGGCGCACACCTGCTCGTCGGCCGGGTTGATGATGTCGATCTTCACGGTGAGGAAGCGCCGCTGCCGCTGCGCCTCCAGCACGCACTCGGGCAGCGTGACGGCCCGCAGGTAGGTGCCCGTGCCGCCCTTGAACACCCAGCGGCTGGTGGTGCGCCGGGCCCGCTCGTGCGCGAGTGCGACCTCGGCGCCGGAGAGCGTGCGGACCATCGCCAGGTCCTCGATGGCCCTGCTCGTCCCGGCGGACGCGGCGCGGAGGTCGGCCATCCGGCGGCGGCGCTCGGTGAGACCTCCGTACACCAGCGCCGCGAGCACGAGCAGGGTGGCGCCGGAGACGACGTTGGCGTCCATGTTCTGGTTGAGCACGTCCATCAGCCCGACGACCAGGGCGACGACGATGGCGACGATGCCGTCCGCGTTCCGGACCGCCCAGGCGATCCCCTCCTCCAGCCGGCGCCCGGTCCCCTGTGGTGCGCTGTTCGTCACGTCCACCCTCCCCCGACGGTGGCTTCCATCGTAGGAGCAAGGGCAGTTGGTCAGCCATGCGGCAATCGGCCGCGTGAGGGCACGCTCACGGAAGGTCGTCGCGCCCCAGCCAGGCCGGCTTGACCGGTACGCCGTCCGGATGCAGCTCGGCCTGGTCGGCCTGGTCGCCCTGCTCCTCCGGCGTGTCCACCGGTTCCGGAGGGACGGGCGCGGCGGAGTCCTCCAGCAGCTCCGCCAGCGTGAACCGGGTGGCGAAGGACTGCCACGCCCCGTCCACGACGACCAGGAATCCGTCGCTCACCCGAAGGAGCCGCCGGCGCCGGGGACTTCTGGGGTGCTCGGGCGCGTGGCTTCGAGCGCGGCGCTCGAGCTCCGCGAGCGCGGCGGCCCGGGACCCGGAGACATGCGCCACCACATGGGCCTCCACGTGCTTGCGCTCACTGACCCCCACGGTCGTCTCGACGACCAACGCCCATATCGTCATGCTCTCCGCCCCGTCCGGTCGCGTTCCTGGTCGCGCCAAGGATGACCGATGGGCCTGGGTCAACCGGCCTGCGGGTCCCGGTATTTGTGCGGGCCGTGGGGTATGCCCCTCGTGTGAGGGAACGGGGACAGGGGAATCCAGGGCTGGAGATGGCCCGGGTCGCAGAGGTGATCGTGGTTCGCGCCACGGGCTCGCCGGGCCGCCGGGGCTCCGGTTACCGCGTGGGCGAACGGTACGTCCTGACCGCCGCTCACCTGGTCGAGCCGCCCTTGACCAAGGTGGTGGTCCGCTTCCAGGCCGACCGGCCCGACGAGTGGAAGGCCGAGGCCGGCGTCGTCCTGCGCTCCGGCGCCGCCGACCTCGCCCTGCTGGAAATGGCCGAGTGCCCGCCCACGGCCCCACCCGTCCGGCACACGCCCGGCTACGCCGTACTCCCGGAGACCGACGTCACCCTGCCCGTCACCGCCGTCGGCTTCCCGCTCTTCAAACTGCGCGAGGACGTCGGCGCCGGTCCCCTCGCGGAGGGCGAGGTCAGCCGGTACCGCGACTCCTGTCACGTCGACGGCACGGTGTCCGTCCTCTCCAACCGGCGGGAGGGCACCCTGGAGGTGGCCGTCCGGCCTCCGGCCGATGTGGCCGGCCCGGAGCACTCGCCCTGGGAGGGCATGTCCGGCGCGGCCCTCTGGTCGGGCGGCGCCGTCGTCGGCCTGATCACCGCGCACCACCGCTCGGACGGCCTCGGCCGGCTCGCGGCGGTGCGGGTGCGGCGCTGGTACGACGTGCTGACCCCGGCCGAGCTCGAACTGCTCCACGCCTGCGCGGGCCTGCCGGCCCGGCCCGGCCCGCTGCTCGCCGACGGCACGTCATCACGGCCCCCGCGCCTCGGCTCCCTGCCGCACACCCTGACCATGCGCGAACTCAAGGACCTGGTGGACGCGTTGACCGCCCTGCCGACGCTGCGGCGGCCGAACGGACTCGACACCGTCCTCGAAGGCGTCGACCCCCGGGTGGCCGCCCACCGGCCCCGCGACGACCGGCTGCGCTACGAGGTGTACGGCGTCCTGCGCACATGTCTGCGCTTTCCCGGCACCCTCGACAGTTTCATGGAAGTGCTGCGGGACTGGGAGGAGGACTCGGAAGAACTACGCCAAGTCGACCGCGCGGCGGCCGAACTCGCGGTGCGGCACAGCTGACTTGTGCGGCAACTGGCCGGTACGCAGGGTTTCGGCCCCCCTCTGCCTGGGCCATCATTAGGAGAGGAACGACGGCCCGGACGATCATGCAGGGGGAGGGGACTTGGCAGCCGTGGAGCGGGCGACGCCGGCCTTTGAGTCCGGACTCATTGACCTCTCGGGGGTATCACTTGAGGCGCTGCGTTCTCTGGACGGCCCAGACTTGTCCGAGTCCCTCGAACGGTTGCTGGGCGATCTCGACGATCCGCACGCCATCACGGTGGCCGGCGTCAATCAGACGCACGGAGCGACTGGGAAATAGGGCGCCAACCGCGTGCGGGGAGAATACCGGTGCGCTCATTGAGCAGCACATCTGACGATCGAGCCGCTTTTCACCGCATCTCGGCGGCCGCCCTCGACCAGCTCCTCCGGGGTGGTGGCGACGGTGCCGCCATCGACGAACTGCTCAGCGCGGAACGCAGCCGCCGGCTGCTGCTTCTGCGGGCCCTCTACGACCGAAGCATACGTCTCGCCTCCAACTCCGCGGACTTTCCCTTGCCGCTCGACGACGCCTGGGAATCCCTGGAGCGTGCGCAGGCCAAGGCTCCCGAGGTGGTCGAGGATGTTCTGATGGCTCCGGGGACTGGAACATGGCTTTCCTCCGTTCTCCGCCACCTCCGGGACACGCAGAACAGTGACGTGCCGGTCTGGGCGATGCTGGGACACCTGGCCTCTCTGGCCGCAGCCTCGGCCGTCGGCGCCCGCATCGAATTCACCCTGAAAGTTCCGATGCACGAAGGGATCGTGTCCCTTCCCGGGCTGGGATGCGCGCTTCTACCGACGCGCGAAGACTGGACAATCGCGCGGGTCACCGGCAACCAATGGCACGTGCGTATCACCTGCGGCAGCGGCGAGGTCATGGTAGGACCGGACTGGGAGCGACGGGTACCCGGCTGGCAGCCCACTCGCAGGCTGTCCCTGGGAGGGGCCCCCGATGGCGGAGTCGTGACGCTTGAGGAACATGACCCCTATCGAGGCTTCTCCGGGCCCACGGCCGCCCGAGTCGTCTCCGAGCCCGAGGCACAGACCTGGCAGTCCTCACTCGACGAGACGTGGAAAATACTGCTCCGCGACGAACCGGCCCACACGGACGCGATGCGCCGAGGCTTGATGTCCCTCACTCCCATGCCACGAGGAGAAAGGTTTCGACCCTACAGCAGTTCCTCTGCGGAAGCCTTCGGTGCGATCAACGCCTCGCTGCCCGATGAGGCTTCTGAACTGGCGGCGACCCTGGTGCACGAATTCCAACACATCAAACTCGGTGCGCTCACGCACTTGGCGCCACTGGTGCGACGAGTCGAGAAGACGGACGGGCGACCAGAATTGTTCCATGCGCCGTGGAGGGACGATCCCAGGCCGTTGGAGGGGCTCCTGCAAGGAATTTACGCATTCTTGGGAGTCACCCGGTTCTGGCGCAGCAACCGCCGTACCGCCGACGCGGCGCGCGCGCCGTTGGCGCACTTCGAGTTCGCCCTGTGGCGGGAAGCGGTGTGGTCGACGCTCAACAGCATCCGGTTCCATGAACGGCTGACCCCTCTCGGGCGCCGACTCCTGGAGTCGCTGGCGCAGACCTGCGCTGGATGGCTGGGCGACGCCGTCCCCGCGACGGAGTTACGGCTAGCCCGCGAGGCGGCGGCCAGTCACCGCTCCCGATGGCGCGAGCATCATCTGCGACCGTCGCCGGAAATGGTGCACCAGGCACTGCGTGCGTGGCACCGAGGCGAGGCATGCCCCCCGCTGGCGCACACCATGTCGTCATTAGTGCCGGACGGCGAAGCCCGCTTTCTCGACACCGCGGCCGTCCTGTTCAGACATCGCCTCACCAACCCGGACGGCTCCTGGCGCGACCCCACCGGCGGAGGCGGGGTGCGCGGGGCCGGCCCGGTCGATGTCCTCCTGGCTCGCGGGGACCGGTCTGCCGCTCGGCAGGAGTTATCGAAGCAGCTGAGACACGGAGACCCGGCAGTGGGCTCCTGGGCGGCGCTGGGCAGCGCCCTGGCTGACAGTTCCGAACAGCGGGCCGCATGCCTCTTCCTGCTCCGGTCGCCGGAGTGGGCCCGCGCCGTTGCTGAGGCCCTTCACGAAGAGCATGGACGGCGCCCCGATCCGGTGGCTCTGGCCACATGGCTGAGCAGCGCCACCAGCCGGCTGAGGCCGACCGACTGAGAGGCCGCCCGCACGGCGCCGAGCAGCCCCTCCGGCTCCCTGGCTGCGGCTCTCACAACGGCATGGGATCGATGTCGCAGTTCAGCCTTGTCTCATTCAGGAAGGCTTCGGTCGCCGGGTGCGATGCGGGCTGCTCCTGGTCGCCACGCTGGGTGTCCAGCACGCGGCGCATACGTTCCTCGGTGTCGAGCCGCAACGCCGCTGCCTCAGTGTCGAGCCCCACGGACTTCAGATCCAGCGAAAGATTCCCGGCGCAGGCCAACGTGGTTGGGTGGTCCGGGCCGAAGATCTCTCGGCATCGGTCCAGCGTGTCGCGCCCTTGAGCCGTGGCTGCCTCGTGCTGGCCGAGCGCCGCAAGATCACTGGCCAGATTGACGGCGGCCACCAGCGTGAAGGGGTGGTCGGCGCCGAGGCTGTCGGACAGCGCGACGAGCGCCTGGTCGTCCAGACGGCGAGCTTCCTCCGGCTTGCCAAGGAGTCGTTCTGACACCGCGAGACCCACGTCCGCGGACATGGCGTACGGGTGCTGCGGATGGAAGACCTGGCGATAACCGGCGCAGGCCTGGGCACCTCGCGCCCGTGCCGCTTCCAGGTCCCCGTTCTGACGGAGTGCGATGGCCAGGGGCAAGGCGGTGGCCAAGGACTGCGGGTGGGTGTCTCCATACCGGCGGGTGAAGGCTTCATGCGACTGAATGGCCAGTTCAAGCGCACGTGCGTGCAGGCCCGCCTTTCGGCACGCGATACCCAGTTCGCGCACCGTACTGATCGTGGCGGGATTGTCGTTCCCGAAAACGTCCCGGAACGCCTCCAATGCTGCCTCCTGCAACCGAAGCGCACCGATATAGTCCCCGGATTCGCGCACGTCGATGGCAACCGAGTTCTCGGTGATGAGACTGCGCTGGTCATCACGTCCGAACAGGCGCAGCTTCAGGTGCCAAGTCCTTCTGTCGAGTTCCAGTGCCTCCCTGAAGGATCCGGTGAGCCTGAGGCTGACACCCAGGTTGTGGGCCATGTTGAGGCTGGCAGGGTCGTCTTCCCCGAACGCCCTCTGAGCCCTTTCATAGACGACCCGGTCCAGTTCCGCACCTGCAAGGAAACGGCCTTGGACACGGCGTACGGCAGCCTCCATCTGAGCGGCGTCCAGAGCCTCCTCACTGTCCGGCGCGGAGACGCGCTCGTGGACGGACCTGATGTGCTCCACCAACGTGGAAGCGTCGCTGTACCGGCCGACCATCAGATACACGAAGACCAGCCACCGGCCCATGAGGAGCGTCTGCACGTCCTCCTCGCCGAAGATCTCCACCCAGGCGTTCCACGCGGTCTCGGAAAAGTCCAAGGAGACCTCGTGATCCCCCCAGTAGTACAGGTACTTGGCGATGTTCATCACCAGTTGACGCACCCAAGGCTGGTCCGAGTTGATCGCGCCGGAGGCGATCACATGCGTATAGAGCTCCGCGTACCGAGGCCAGCTTTCAGGGTCGGTAGGGGTCCTCGGATCGGCGGACGCCATCAGGGCGTGGGCGCCTTCGCGCATGCGGTTCTGCTCCTCTGGGCTCATACGGTTGATCAGCACGTGCTGGACCAGCCGGTGCATCTCGATGGAGTTCGTGCGGTGATCGATTCGGGCGAGGGAATAGCGGTTTATCTCCCGTATCGCACGCGCGAGCTTCATCGGGTCGTTCAGAGCCGCATCCAGCTCGGGAAATCCGGTGTTGTATCCCGGGCCGGAGAGGATTTGCCTGGAGATCGGGTCGGGGGCGAAGTACGAGCACAGCTGCAGCAGCCGCAGGGCTCCCGGGCTGCGTGTCTCCAGATGGTCGAGGGAGACGTTCCAGGCGGCGGCCACCGGCAGCTGGTAGTCCGGCGGCGGAGCCGTCTCCAGGAGTTCGTTCTGCTTGCTCTCGAAGAGGCGGAGGTATTCGGACGCGGGCATGCCCGTCTCCGCGCGCCAGGCGGCCGCCTGTACCAGAGCGAGGGGCAGGTCGCCCAGCGCCTCGGCCAGTGCCTCGGCCTCCTCGTCCGCGAGCTCGGGTCCTGAACCGCGCAGCAGTTCCATGCTCTCCTCGCGGGTGAACACGTCCACTTCGAGGGAGCCGCCCACGAGCCCCCAGCGGCGGTTGCGGGAGGTGACCAGGATCGTGCCGGTGCCACCGGTCGGGAAGTACGGGCGTACCTGTTCGGGGCTGTCCGCGTTGTCGAAGATCAGCAGCCACCTGGAGTACGGGCGCCCCTCGCGCAGCGCCTCCCGGACCGCCGGGCCGGCGATGTTGGCCTCGGACGTGGTCACCAGCCCCAGTCGCTTGGCCAGTTCCACCAGCGACTGGCCGATCTGGCCCGGCCGCTCCGAGGGGATCCACCACACGATGTCGTACTGCGACTGGTGCCGGTAGGCGTACTCGATCGCCAGCTGTGTCTTGCCGACGCCGCCCATGCCGTGGATCGCCTCGGGCAGAACCGTCGTCGTACCCTCGCGCAGCCGCTGTTCGAGCAGGTCGAGGAGTTCCGTGCGGCCGGTGAAGTTCTGGTTCCGCGGCGGCAAGTTCCCCCAGACGCGTGGCTGTACGGTGCGCTCTCCTTCCACGGTGCGCTGGGGCGTGGTGGACATCGGCGGTACTCCTTCGGTGGCATCTGAGGCGGCGGACGGGGCTATGGCGGCTCCGGCAGGCGGGACCTTGGCAAGCGAGACTGCATACCGCTGATCGTGCCATTTCAGGGCATGTCGCAACAATCGGGCGCGCTGAAGGTGTGACCCGGACAAGGCATCCAGAGCAGTCAGTTCGATGCGGAGGAACGGTGCGCTCTTCTGCGTCACGCGTGGCTGCGACACCTTGCCCAGCGGTTCCGTGGGTGGCGGCAGGAGTGACGCGGCGGACGGATCCGAGGCCAGGACCTCACGGACCTCGCGCAACGTGCGGAGGGTGGCACTGCGGCGGCCCAGGGCCAGCAGTTGCTCGCGGGTGCCGGGGAGGAAGTCGTATACCACGGCCCCCGGGGCGTCGAGGTGTACGCCGGTCGGCTGGACCAGGCCGCTCATGAAGAACTCGGACGCGTGAACCGGCCCGGCACCCGGAGTCGAGCGGATCAGCCTGCGGACGACCGGCAGGGTGAGGGGCGCCGCGGCCAGGCGGGTGCCCAGCCGGAAGGCCGTGGGGGACGCCGCCGCGCGAAAATCGAAAACACGGTCGACGGCCGAGAGCGGCCCGGCGGAATCGTCGAACTCGGTCGCCCAGGGAAAGTTCCGGGCGGCGTCCGGCCGTCCCTTCCACGCGTTGGCCGGCGTCGCGGGCAGGTCCAGCGCGCGCGGCTCCGTCCCGCCCAGCACGGCGGACAGGGCGCGCGCGCCGTGGTGCCCGAGGGAGAGTACGGGTACCGCGACCGCGGGGGACGCGCCGTCCGGGTCCGTGCTCGGCTGCACCGAGTCGGCCGGCCCGTATCCCGGCGCGGCGGGGACCTCTCGTTCCTGCCAGTCCCAGCAGGCGTTGGCGGCCCAGGGGCCGAGGGCCCTGATCCGCGCGTGCAGCACGTCGAGGCCGGTACGGAACCACAGGTGGGGCGGCAGCGGGTTGACCAGGGCGACGGGCCGGGACTGCCCCCAGCGCCGCAGCAGGGGCTGCACCGCACCCAGATGCCAGCCTGCCGCCAGCCCGTCGGTGACCACGAGGATCACGCGGCGCGTTCCGTCCGACGGCGCGTCCGGTTCGAGACCGGTGTCGGTACGCACACCGGCCGGCAGCATCTCGTCCGTGCCAAGCAGGGCCACGTCGTGCACCGCAGCGAAGCCGCGGGCCAGGGCGCGGGAGAGGTCGTCGACCGCCTCGTCCCACACCCGCATGGTCACGTGGGCGTCGGTGACGAGGAAGACCTCCCGGGGTAATGCCTCGTCCTCGAAACGCCAGTCGCCCCACAACTGCGTCAGGTCGGCTCCGGACCCCGGCCGGTCACGCCGAGCGTTGTCACTGGCCATGGTCACTCTCAAGGCGTCGCTGTGGTCGCGGAGTTGAGGACGGAAGGCCTGCGGTCGCGGTCGTGGGCCCCCCGTAGCGGGGCCAGCCTACCGATAGTCCGGGCGGGTTGTGGCCGTGCTCTTCGGACGATGCACTTGACATCACAGAGGCCCTCCCTTCTGTCCCCCATCCATGGTCAACGTCTCACGCACTGTGGGGTTCGCCGCCCGCTCCCGAGGGGCCGGGTATGCGCTCCGGGTCGTCCAGGAGCAGGGCCAGGTGCCGGCCCACGTGTCTGTGCCAGTCGTCCGGTCCCAGCGCCAGGGCCTCGTTGCGCCATCGGCGGGTGCGCTCCAGGACTCCGGCCAGGCCGCGTTCCTGGACTATGTCCGCGGCGGCCTCCCGGAACGCGGGGCCGTGGCCGCCCCGGTCCCAGAGGATGGCCGGAATTCCGGCGCGCAGCGCGGCGACGAATTCCTGGCGGGCGGCCGGGGAGTCGGTGCCGGGAGGTGCGCTCAGCACGAGGCACACGATCTGCTGGTCGTCCTTGAGTTCACGCTCGAGATGGAAGGCCGGCTGGTCCGGCTCGCTCCAGTGCGAGCGGCTGTCCGCGGGCCGTTCCTTGAACTGCCGCCAGCGGTTGTTCCACGGCCGGTGCCAGGCCGCCTTGCGCAGGCGTTCGAAGCTGCGCACGACAACGGTGTAGTCCATCACCAAAGGTGTGGGTATGTCCGCGTCGGTCTCCTTGTGCCACCATTCCACGGGCTCTCCCAGCAGTGCCCACGGAAGAATGAATTCGATCACGACGGGCTGACGCAGATCCCACCACCGTTCCTCCGCCTCTTCGATGAGGCGGTCGACGGCGGCCGGAAGCTGGTCCCGCTGCAGCTTGAGGGTCTCACCGGGTACGGGGTGCCAACCGTCGGAGTCGGACTGCCGCCAGTGGGCGACCCAGAAGCTGTCGGGGTCCACACCGTCCGGTTCGAACTGGATCAGCAGGTAGGCCGGATGTAACGAGGCCTCCGTGGGTGAGACGAACTCACCCTGCTGCCAGATCGCCATCTCCTCGCTGACTCCGCGGAGTTGGGCCTGCTTGCGGTTCCAGCGACGCAGCTCCTCCGCCTCCTCGGTGCGGCCCTCCTTCACCAGGTACTCGGAGACGAGCGACAGGAAGGCCATGGACGGGGGCAGTTCCTCCGCCACCGTGTTGTCCCCGGCCAGGTGCAGGAAGACCTCCCAGCCGGTGTCGCACCATTCCTCCAGCTCCTGGGTGCGCGCACGGCTGGCCCTGCGGGCGAGCGCGGTGAGCAGTGACGTGGAACGGATCTCGCGGAGAACGGGCCGCAGGGGGCGCAGATCCGTGTCCTTGAAGAAGGAGGTGGCCTCCCATTCGTCCACCAGACGCCACAGGGCGAGCAGGTGCACCGATCCCTGTTCCGCGTAGCCGAGGCAGCGGGCCAGGGTCTGGAGTCCCTCATCCGTCTCCGCGCACGCCTTGACCACCCGCCGTGCCCACAGGCCGAGTGGCTGGTCCTGCCGCGGGTCCACGGTCAGGCGCAGCTCCGAGCGGAGGTCGTCCACGAGCATCTCCGCGCCGGGCTGCCGCCGGACCGTCTCCGTCGCCGCGAGCACGCCGGCCATCTCGGCCATGAGTTCGTTGCGAACGCGTGCGGCGCTGCGCCCCTCCACCTCGTGACCCCCTCCGGCCGTCATCGAGTTCGTCCGCAGTCCGGTCCGGACAGCGTACGACTAGCCTTCCCGCTGCGTCAGCGGCGTGAACAAGGCGGAAATCCTCAACGCTCCCCGTGCGTCTCGTCACCTGAGATCAGCACGCGGTGGCGTGTGCCGTCGGGAGCCAGGAGGGTGGGCTGGAGCGTGAGCGTGATGCGATGGGTCCGCGAATCGGCGACGGACGCCTCGCCGTTCGCCTCGACGACCCAGAATTTCACCTTGCCGCCGGCACCAGCGGTGCGGTCGACCGTGACGGTCGCCTCGATCTCCACCTCGCCGAGGTCGAAGCGCAGGGGACTGGGTCCGGTCCCGGCCATCGCCTGGCCGAGTTGCTCCCTCAACTCACGTACCATCTCGGCAAGTTCGATCAAGATTCCTCCCCCGGAAGCATCGCAGCGGTGTGATGGTACCGAGGAACGGGGGTGCGCCGGGCCACTCTTGACCACTGTCCCGCCCAGACTCTTCCCGTCCTCGGGCGCGGCCGCGCCGAGTTGGCGACTTCCGTGTGCCCAGTGCCCTGTCGGGTCACTAGAGCCCCACGATCCTGTTCCACCGCCTGGCGAACTCCACCCGCTCCGTGGCGGTGATGTCCCGGGCGATCGCCAGGCATCCGCGCATGCCGGCGTCGGGGAAGATGAGCGGGTTGTCGGCGAGGGAGGCGGTGTCCTTGTCCTTGGCGGAGGCCAGGACGTCCTGGGCGGCCGGGACCGGGCAGACGTAGTTGACCCAGGCGGCGAGCTCCGCGGCGGTCTCGGGGGCGTAGTAGTAGTCGATCAGGCGCTCGGCGTTGGCCTTGTGGCGGGCCCGGTTGGGGATCATCAGGGAGTCCGACCACAGCTCGGCGCCCTCCTCGGGCACGACGAAGCGGATGTCGGGATTGTCGGCCTGCAGCTGGATGACGTCGCCGGAGTAGGCCTGGCAGGCCAGGACGTCCCCGCTGACCAGGTCCTTGGTGTAGTCGTTGCCGGTGAAGCGGCGGATCTGCCCGCGGTGGATCTCCCGCTCCACCTCGTCGCAGACGCGGTGGAAGTCGTCGGCGGTCCACCTGGTGATGTCCACGCCGTTGCCCTGCATCAGCAGCGCGAAGGACTCGTCCAGGCCGGACAGCAGCGTCACGCGGCCCTTGAGGTCGCTCGCCCAGAGGTCCTTGACGTGCCGGATCTCGCGGCCGAGCTTCCTGCGGTTGTAGGCGATGCCGGTGATGCCCGACTGCCACGGCACCGTGAACCGGCGGCCCTTGTCGAAGGCGGGCGTACGGAGCAGCGGGTCGAGGTACTTCGCCACGTTCGGCTGGTGGGCGCGGTCCATCTCCTGGACCCAGCCGAGCCGGACGAACCGGGCGCACATCCAGTCGCTGATGACGATCAGGTCGCGGCCGGTGGACTGATGGTTCATCAGGGCCGGGCTGATCTTGCCGAAGAACTCGTCGTTGTCGTTGATCTCCTCGACGTAGTCCACGGAGATGCCGGTGCGCCTCTCGAAGGCGTCCACGGTGGGCCGCCGGTTGGGGTTCTTGTCATCGGTGTCGATGTACAGCGGCCAGTTCGCCCACGTCAGCCTCTTGTCGGCCGCCGACGCGTCGGCGACGCCCCGGTCGCCGGGCGCGACATAGGCGGCGGGCACCCCGCAGCCGGCCAGGGCACCGAGCGCGGCGGTGCCGCCGAGTGCGCGCAGGAGGGAGCGGCGGGACATCGGCGACGTACGAGAAGAAGTCTGGGGCACCCCGGAAGGATGCCGCCCCGGCACTCCGAGGGGCAATCGACGCTGCGTCGAGCATGCCCCCGCCTGCCCGACACCCTGTCGATCAGCGCCTTTCACGCACCGGCCGGCCCCCAGCGGCCGATCAGTTCCAGGGCCTGGGCCGCCTCCGTGTCCAGGGCCGGGAGACAGCCGACCAGCACATGGCCGGGGTCGTTGGCCGCGAGCACCTCGAAGTCCAGGGTGAGCGGCCCGACCAGCGGGTGGCGCAGGGTGTAGCGGCCGGGGCCCTCGTCCGCCACGTCCTGGCGGGCCCACAGCGCCGCGAACTCCTCGCTCTTCATGGCGAGGGTGCCGATGAGGGAGGCGAGCGCCGGATCGTCGGGATACCGGCCCACGCTCACCCGCAGGAACGCCACGGTGGCCTCCGCCTTCGCCCGCCGGCTGTCCGCGAACAGCTCGCGGTCCCGGACGTCGAGGAAGATGAGGTGCGCGAAGTCCGCCGGTTCTCGGGCACTTCGCCGAAGTCGCCGAAGACGGTCGCCGGGCGGCCGCCTCGAACTGACCGAGCGGGAGCTGGAGTTCGTCGCCGGGAAATGACACAGCGCGGCCCCGGGCAGGGAGCCTGCCCGGGGCCGCACACTGCTGTCTCCGACGGTTACTCGCCGATGGACGTCATCACGTGCTTGATCCGCGTGTAGTCCTCGAAGCCGTACGCCGACAGGTCCTTGCCGTAGCCGGACTTCTTGAAGCCGCCGTGCGGCATCTCCGCGACCAGCGGGATGTGGGTGTTGATCCACACGCAGCCGAAGTCGAGCTTCTTGGACATGCGCATCGCGCGGGCGTGGTCCTTGGTCCACACGGAGGAGGCGAGGGCGTACTCGACGCCGTTGGCCCACTCGACGGCCTGGTTCTCGTCGGAGAAGGACTGGACGGTGATGACCGGGCCGAAGACCTCCTTCTGGATGATCTCGTCGTCCTGCTTGACGCCGGAGACGACGGTCGGCGCGAAGAAGTAGCCCTTGTCACCGACGCGCTTGCCGCCGGCCTCCACGCGCGCGTGGGCGGGCAGCCGCTCGATGAAGCCCTCGACCTGCTTGAGCTGGTTGGGGTTGTTGAGCGGGCCGAAGAGCACGTCCTCGTCGTCCGGCTGGCCGGTCTTGGTGTCCTCGGCGGCCTTCGCGAGCGCGGCCACGAACTCGTCGTGGATGGCCTCGTGGACGAGGACGCGGCAGGCGGCCGTACAGTCCTGGCCGGCGTTGAAGAAGCCCGCCACGGAGATGTCCTCGACGGCCTTGGCGATGTCGGTGTCCTCGAAGACGACGACCGGGGCCTTGCCGCCGAGCTCCAGGTGGACCCGCTTGAGGTCCTTGGACGCGGACTCGGCCACCGACATGCCGGCCCGGACCGAGCCGGTGATGGAGGCCATCGCCGGGATGTCGTGCTCGACCATCAGGCGGCCGGTCTCGCGGTCGCCGCAGACGACGTTGAAGACGCCCTTGGGCAGGATCGAGCCGATGATGTCGGCGATGAGGACGGTCGAGGCGGGGGTGGTGTCCGAGGGCTTCAGCACGACCGTGTTGCCCGCCGCGATCGCCGGGGCGAACTTCCACACGGCCATCATCATCGGGTAGTTCCACGGCGCGACCTGCGCGCAGACGCCGACCGGCTCACGGCGGATGATCGAGGTCATCCCCTCCATGTACTCGCCTGCCGAGCGGCCCTCCAGCAGTCGCGCCGCGCCCGCGAAGAAGCGGATCTGGTCGACCATCGGCGGGATCTCCTCGGAGCGGGTGAGCCCGGTCGGCTTGCCCGTGTTCTCCACCTCGGCCGCGATCAGTTCCTCGGCGCGCTCCTCGAACGCGTCGGCGATCTTGAGGAGGGCCTTCTGGCGCTCGGCGGGGGTGGTGTCGCGCCAGGCCGGGAAGGCGCGGGCGGCGGCCTCCATGGCGGCGTCCACGTCCGCCTCGCCGGACAGCGGCGCGGTCGCGTACGCCTCGCCCGTCGCGGGGTTGACCACCTCGGTGGTCCGTCCGTCGGCGGCGTCCCGGAACTCACCGTCGATGTAGTTGCGCAGACGACGCAGCTCGGTGCTCACTGCCGGCCTCCTGATCTGGTTCAACTGTCCACTCACTGAGACACCCACACTAGTCGCCGAGCCGACGTTTTCAACACCCCCACGGCCACCAGTTCTGCGAAATCCGCAAGCTTCCGTCTCACAAACAACGAATTTCATCGATCGGGGCTTGCGAAACTGTCGAGACCTCGTGCACAGTGAGGCCGTGGCCAGTCGAAGCGCAGACCAGAGGGACTCCACCCGCGAGTCCAGGAACGGCGGCACCCCCCAGCTGGACGCCGTCTCCCTCGCCATCATCCAGCAGCTCCAGGAGGACGGCCGCCGGCCGTACGCCGCGATCGGCAAGGCCGTCGGCCTGTCCGAGGCGGCCGTGCGCCAGCGCGTCCAGAAGCTGCTGGACCAGGGCGTGATGCAGATCGTCGCCGTCACGGACCCGCTCACCGTGGGCTTCCGCCGGCAGGCGATGGTCGGGATCAACGTCGAGGGCGATGTCGAGAAGATCGCGGACGCGCTGACTGACATGTCGGAAGTCGAGTACGTGGTGATGACCGCGGGCTCGTTCGACATCCTCGCCGAGATCGTCTGCGAGGACGACGACCACCTGCTGGACGTCATCAACAAACGCATCCGGGCGCTCCCCGGCGTGCGCTCCACCGAAAGCTTCGTCTACCTGAAGCTGAAGAAGCAGACCTACATGTGGGGAACCCGATAACCGTGACCCAGAAGGACCTCAGCCGCACCGCGTACGACCACCTGTGGATGCACTTCACCCGCATGTCCTCGTACGAGAACTCCCCCGTCCCGACCATCGTCCGGGGCGAGGGCACCTACATCTACGACGACAAGGGCAAGCGCTACCTGGACGGTCTCGCCGGTCTGTTCGTGGTCCAGGCCGGTCACGGCCGCACGGAGCTCGCCGAGACCGCCTTCAAGCAGGCCCAGGAGCTGGCCTTCTTCCCGGTGTGGTCCTACGCCCACCCGAAGGCCGTCGAGCTGGCCGAGCGCCTCGCCGACTACGCCCCGGGCGACCTGAACAAGGTCTTCTTCACCACCGGCGGCGGCGAGGCCGTGGAGACCGCCTGGAAGCTCGCCAAGCAGTACTTCAAGCTGCGGGGCAAGCCGACCAAGTACAAGGTCATCTCGCGTGCGGTCGCCTACCACGGCACCCCGCAGGGCGCCCTGTCCATCACGGGTCTGCCCGGCCTGAAGGCGCCGTTCGAGCCGCTCGTCCCGGGCGCGCACAAGGTGCCGAACACCAACATCTACCGCGCCCCGATCTTCGGCGACGACCCGGAGGCCTTCGGCCGCTGGGCCGCCGACCAGATCGAGCAGCAGATCCTCTTCGAGGGCCCGGACACCGTCGCCGCGGTCTTCCTGGAGCCCGTGCAGAACGCCGGCGGCTGCTTCCCGCCCCCGCCCGGCTACTTCCAGCGCGTCCGCGAGATCTGCGACCAGTACGACGTGCTGCTCGTGTCGGACGAGGTCATCTGCGCCTTCGGCCGCCTCGGCACGATGTTCGCCTGCGACAAGTTCGGCTACGTCCCGGACATGATCACCTGCGCCAAGGGCATGACCTCGGGCTACTCCCCGATCGGCGCCTGCATCGTCTCCGACAGGATCGCCGAGCCGTTCTACAAGGGTGACAACACCTTCCTGCACGGCTACACCTTCGGCGGCCACCCGGTCTCCGCCGCGGTGGGTCTCGCCAACCTCGACCTGTTCGAGCGCGAGGGCCTCAACCAGCACGTGCTGGACAACGAGGGCGCCTTCCTGCAGACCCTGCAGAAGCTGCACGACCTGCCGATCGTCGGCGATGTCCGCGGCAACGGCTTCTTCTACGGCATCGAGCTGGTGAAGGACAAGAACACCAAGGAGTCCTTCAACGAGGAGGAGACCGAGCGCGTCCTGTACGGCTTCCTCTCCAAGGCGCTGTTCGACAACGGCCTGTACTGCCGTGCCGACGACCGCGGCGACCCGGTCGTCCAGCTCGCCCCGCCGCTGATCTCCAACCAGGAGACCTTCGACGAGATCGAGCAGATCCTGCGCGCCACCCTCACGGAGGCGTGGACCAAGCTCTGAGCCCTTCGGAGCTCCGATCATCCGACCGGATGACCGACACCGGCCCCGGCGCCACCCGTTCGAGTGAGAACGGAGGCCCGGGGCCGTGTGCTGTCCGGCCTCCCGATCACGGCTGCCTAGCGTTCCCTGCGTTCCAGTGACCGATCGGCCCACCCTTCGTTCCCCCGGACGAGGGATGAGGCACGGGAAAACGGATCAGAACCGAGGTGTACGCCCATGGAGGCCCCGCCGGACAACGACGTGCTCTGGGCACGCTCCCTGCACTTCAGGCACCCCGACGGCTCCCCCGGGCTCGCGGGGGTCTCGATCGGTGTGCGCGAGGGCGAGATCGTCGCCGTCACCGGACCGCGCGGCAGCGGCAAGACGACCCTGCTGCGCTGTCTGTCCGGCCTGGTACCGGTGCGCAGCGGCGAGGTGTGGTTCAACAGCTCACCCCTGCACACCCTGGGCCCGATGCGCCGGGAGCGGGTGCGCCGGGACCGCTTCGGCTGGATCGACCCGGCGCCGGTACTGGTCCCCGAACTGAACGCCTGGGAGAACGCCGCGCTCCCCCTGATGCTGCGCGGCACCGGCCGCCGCCGGGCCAAGGTCGCCGCGCTGGAGTGGCTGGAACGGCTCGACGTCGGCGACCGTGCCCGCAACCGGCCGCACGAACTGCGGCAGGCCGAGCGCCAGCGCGTCGCCATCGCCCGGGCGCTGGCCCACGCCCCCGCGGTCCTCTTCGCCGACGAGCCCACGGCTCCGCTGCACCACGCCGACCGCACCCATGTGCTGCGCACGCTCACCTCGGCCGCCCGCTCACACGGCATCACCGTGGTCCTCGCCACGCACGACCCCGACACCGCCGCCCTCGCCGACCGCACCGTGGCCCTGCTGGACGGCCGGCGCGTCAGCACCGTGCACCTGCCGGACGCCCCCGAGACGGAAGGCCGCGCCGCGTGGTCGCTCTCCGTCTGACCTGGGCGGCCCGGCCCGCCGTCCAGCTGCGCCGCCTGCTGGTGGCCGCGGCCTCGGCGGGCACCGGCTTCCTGCTGCTGTCCTGCTTCGGCTACGCCCTGAACCACCCCGAGGCCGCGGACGCCGCCGCGCTGCGGCTGGCCTGGTGCGCGGTGCCGCTCGCCGCCACCGCGTACTTCGCGCTCGCCGTCGCCCGCACCGACCCGGGCACCCGGCCGCGCACGGGACTGTCCGCCGTGGGGCTCGGTCCGGCGCGCCTGATGGCGGTCTCCGCGCTGACCACGGCCCTGTCCTGCACCCTGGGCTCGCTGCTGGCCCTGCTGGTCTTCCTCCAGCTGCGCGGCGACCTCGCGGGCCTGCCCTACGGCGGCGCGGCGGCGGACGTCCTGGCCTCCGGCGAACACCTCCCCGTCCCGGCGACCCTGACCCTGCTGGCCCTGGTCCCGGCGGTCTCCTCGGCCACGGTGGCCCTGTCCCTGCGCCCCAAGGACCCCCGCCCCGCCACCCCGCTCCTGCGCCGGTACGGCCGCTTCGGGGCGTATGGCTACGCGGCGGCCCGGGAGACGTTCGGGACGTACGGCCGGTTCGGGGCACGGTCACGGGCGCGGGCCGGTGCTCCTCGCGACAGGCACGGGCAGGGAGACGACCAGGCACAGGGGAGCGAGCACGGGCAAGCGGACGACGGCGAGCAGCCGGGCCGTCACCGGGCGGCCGCACGCGACGACGGCGAGCACCCCGGACATCACCCGGTGGCGGACGCCCACGGCGAGCACCCCGGACATCACCCGGCCGCGGACGCCCACGGCGAGCACCCCGGACATCACCCGGCCGCGGACGCCCACGGCGAACAGCCCGGACATCAGCCCGCAGTCGCGGACGCCCACGGCGAACAACCCGGCCGGCACCCCGCAGGCGCACCCGACGACGGCGCGCAACCCCGTCCGCATCCCGCGGGCGGTCCTGCCGCCGGGGCGACGGGGGTGCCCCCGCGCGGGCGCAGCCGAGCGTGGGGGAGGGTGGGCGCGGACGGTACCCCGTCGGCGCCCGGCAGCGAAACCGGCCCCGAGCTCCCGGCGCCGGACGCGGACTGGACCGACGGCGCCCCCCGCGCCCCCAGAACGGCCCCCGTAGGCCTCCCCTGGGGCATCGCCCTGCTGGCCACCGGCCTCGCGGTCCAGGCCTACGCAGGCCGCGCGAACGCCGCCGTACTCCTCGGCTGGCTCCTCACCGCGACCGGCCTGGTGCTGGCCGCCCCCGGCCTGACCCACCTGTGCGGCCTGCTCCTGCAGGCCACCCGCCCCGGCGCCCTCCGCCTGCTGGCCGGCCGGGTCCTCATGGCGGAGGCCACCCGCATCGGCCGCCCCCTGGGCGTCGTCTGCGCGGTCGCGTCCGCCGGCTACGCCATGACCTCGCTGTACACCGGCTCGGCACCGGCGTTCGGCCCCCTGACCACCCTCGGCGGGCTGCTCGTCACCGGCTGCACGGTCGCCACGCTCCTCACCGCGGCCGTGGAGACCCGCCAGTGCCGCGCCGACACGACCGCCGCGCTGCTCCGGCTCGGCGCCCCGGCCTCGATGCTGCGCGCGGCCGCGGCCCTGCGCGCGGCGGCCCTGCTGACGCTGTTCGGGCCGCTCACCCTCGTCGTCGCCGCCCTGGCGGCCCTCCCCGCGGGCCGCTGAAAAAAGTTCTCCGGCGACCGATGAGTTCTCCCGGGGCCCCCGGTCTACCCACCGAACACGCCGATCCCGGCACGGACCACCATGGGAGAGAGACCGTCATGTACCAGCAGATGATCTTCGTGAACCTGCCCGTGAACGACCTCGACGCGTCCAAGAAGTTCTTCACGGAGCTCGGCTACACGATCAACCCGCAGTTCAGCGACGAGAAGGCCGCCTCCGTGGTGATCAGCGACACCATCGTGGCGATGCTGCTCACCAAGCCGTTCTACGCCACGTTCACCAAGAAGGAGATCGCCGACGCCACGAAGACCAGTGAGGTGCTGGTCGCGCTGAGCGCCGAGAGCCGCGAGAAGGTGGACGAACTGGTGGACAAGGCCCTCTCGTCGGGCGCCACCCCGAGCGGCGAGACCCAGGACCACGGCTTCATGTACGGCCGAGCCTTCGACGACCTCGACGGCCACACCTGGGAGGTCATCTGGATGGACCCGGCCACGGTCCAGGGCTGAGCCCGCACCACCCAAATCGGCGCCAAACGTCACGGTGATTAATAAGAAGGCAAAGCCAACGGCCGTTGGCGGCATATGCGTTGACACTGCTTATGGAGCGCTTATAGACCTGTGAGCCTCTTGGGGGTGTTGGGGCCTCACCTCATCCGTCGCCTCAACACTCCCTGAACCCCCCGCAGTTATGCACTCTGTAAAGGACAAACGTGTCCATAACTCGCCGCAGCGCGCGCCGTTCCGTGCGCATCCTGGGTGTTGCCTCCGCCTCCGCCGCCGTGGTGCTGGGACTGTCCAGCTCCGCGTTCGCGTGCCAGATCGGTGACTTCTCGGCCGAAGCCACCTGTGTCGGTGGCAAGGCCCAGATCGTCATCACCGACACCGACTCGTCCCGTACCACCGCTCACATCACCGTGTTCGAGTCGAACGACGCTGTCGACACGAAGGTCGCCGAGACGAACGTCAAGGGTTCCGCCAAGGGCACCAAGACCCCGATCGACGTGGACTGGAAGGCCAAGACCACCTACCGCGTCAACGTCAAGGTGGATGCTGGCGGATTCCACTTCGACCAGTTCATCACCCCGGACCTGGTCACCCCGGCCGCCGCCTGCAAGACCGACACCCCGACCCCGACCGCGCCGGCCTCCACGACGCCGAAGCCGTCGCCGTCGACGTCCGCCCCGGCCGAGTCGGCGACCCCGACCCCGTCGGCCTCCGCGTCCAGCTCCGCCCCGGCGGCCACGTCGAGCAACGCGCCGTCCCCGGCGGCCGGTGACTCCAACCTCGCCGAGACCGGTGCCAGCTCCAACACCGGCCTGATCGCCGGCATCGCGGGCGCGCTGGTCGTCGTCGGCGGTGGCGCGGTCTACTTCGGCATGCGCCGTCGTGGTGCCCGCGGCAACGGCTGACGCCTCGCCCCTCTCATCCGTACGCCACCGCGGCCCGTCCCCCTATCCCCAGGGGACGGGCCGCGGTCGTACGCGGCGGCCAGGGGTCAGCCGAAGGTGGCCCGCTCCAGCCAGAACTCCAGCACCTCGCGCTCGCCCAGCACGTCGAGCCCGGGCGTGTCCAGCGGCAGCCGCCGGTAGAAGGCCAGCAGAACCGAGGTGAGCGGGCCGCGCAGGGCGACCGTGGCCTTCTCGTGGCCGCGCCGCCAGCGCACGCCGTCCGCGCCGAACTCCAGCAGCCACTCGGCGTTCAGGGCCGGATCGGCGTCGGTGGCGTGGAGGTGGATGGCGCGGGTGGGGCCGTCGAGACGGAGTGCCTCTTCGGCACCCCGCAGCTGCTGGAGGAGGACGGCGAAGTCCAGCCACTCGTCCATCGCGTCGACCGCGATCTCCGGCGCCACTTCGTAGTCCGTCCCGGCGGCGAGGGCCGCGTCGGCGCGGTGGACGGTGATCTCGTGGGTCATCCGGCGGGCCCAGAACCCGGAGACGGACTTCCCCGGGACGAAGCTCCACACCGCGGTGTCCGGTCCGGCCTCGCGCAGCGCCGCGACGACCAGTTCACCGGTCTGAGCGAGCCACTTGTCGAGCACGGCCGCGTTCCCGCGCTCCTCGGGCCCCGAACCGAGCGGCACCCGGTCGTGCGGGACGTTCTCCTGGGCCCGGGTGCGCACCAGGGTGTCCACCCAGCGCAGGGCGCCACCCATGTGCCGTACGAGGTCCTCCAGTGACCAGTCCGGGCAGGTCGGGACGGTCGCGGACAGATCGGCGCCGGACGTCACCACGGCCCTCAACAGGTCGACCTGGTGGGCGATTTCTTCGCAGTACCGGTCATGCGCGAGCAAGGTCATGTCCCCCACCCTAGGCCGGGAACGATCAGTCGAGGACGACGATTTCGGCCGCGTCGAACTCCACGCCCACCCCGTCCCCGGCCTCGGGCGCCTCGCGCAGCGCGCAGGCCGCCTCCAGGCGCGGCCCGTCGGCGGGCTGGAGGTGGACGGCCACATGGGTGCCCTTGAAGGTGCGGGCGGTCACCGTGCACGGCAGGCCGGTGCCGGCCGCCACGAGCCGTACCCCGGCGGGCCGGACCAGGAGGGTGCGCGCGCCCTGCGGGGAGCCGTCGGGGACCGGCAGCTTGCCCCAGGGGCTGTCGGCGGCCGTCCCCGCGACGGTCGCCGGGACCACGTTGTCGAAGCCGAGGAAGCGGGCCACGAACGCGTCGGCGGGCCGCTGCCACACCTCGAGCGGCGTGCCGGACTGCGCGATCCGCCCGTCCCGCATCACCACCACCCGGTCGGCCAGCGCGAACGCCTCGCCCTGGTCGTGGGTGACGGCGAGCACGGTCGTACCCAACCGACCGAAGAGCTGTCGCAGTTCGACCACCAGGCGTTCGCGCAGCGAGCGGTCGAGCTGGCCGAGCGGCTCGTCGAGCATGAGCAGCCGGGGCCGGGGCGCCAGCGCCCGGGCGAGGGCCACGCGCTGCTGCTCGCCGCCGGACAGGGAGGCCACGGCCCGTCGGCCGGCCCCGGGCAGTCCGACGAGGTCCAGCAACTGCCCTGCCTCGGCGTCCCGTTCGCCCTTGGCGACGCCGTGCATACGCAGTCCGAACGCCACGTTCGCGCCGACGTCCCGCTGCGGGAAGAGCTGGTGGTCCTGGAACATCAGGCCGACGCCCCGCCGGTGCGCGGGCACGCCCGACTGGTCCCGGCCGTCGAGCAACACCCGTCCGCCCGACAGGGGTTGAAGCCCGGCGACCACCCGCAGCAGGGTCGACTTCCCGCTGCCACTGGGGCCCAGCACACACACCACCTCGTGCTCCGCGACATCCAGATCGACCGCGTCGAGCACGGCCCGCCCGCCGAAGCGCACGGTCACGGCATCCAGGCTCAGCAGCATCGGGCACCCATCCGTCCGGTCAGCGTCATCAGAACTCCCCCGTCGGCACGGAACCCCGCCGCCGGCATCTAGAACTCCCCCGTGCGGTCGGTGCGCAGCCGCTCCAGGAGCAGCAGGGCGGCGGCGCACACCACCATCAGGATGGTCGAAAGCGCCATCGCCTGGCCGTAGTTGAGGTCTCCGGGGCGGCTGAGCAGCCGGGCCACGGCGACCGGGAGCGTCGGGTTGTCGGGCCGGGCGATGAACACCGTCGCCCCGAACTCGCCGAGCGAGACGGCGAACGCGAACCCGGCCGCGACCAGCAGCGCCCGCCGCACCAGCGGCAGGTCCACCTCCCGCCACACCCGCCAGGGCGAGGCCCCGAGCACCGCGGCGGCCTCCCGCAGCCGTAGGTCCACCGCGCGCAGCACGGGCAGCATGGTCCGTACGACGAAGGGGGCGCCGACCAGCGCCTGGGCGAGCGGGACGAGGATCCAGGACTGCCTGAGGTCCAGCGGCGGCTTGTCGAGGGCGATCAGGAAGCCGAAACCGACGGTCACCGCGGACACGCCGAGCGGCAGCATCAGCAGCGCGTCGAAACCCCGGACCAGTCGTCCGGCGTCCCGGCGGGCCAGCGCGGCGGCGGCGAGACCTCCGATTACGACGGCAATGGCGGTGGCGGCGACGGCGTACTGCAGCGAGGTCCACACCGCGTGCACGGGCGCCACCAGGAACGTACCGCCGTCGGCGTTCGTGAGCGCCCGGTAGTAGCCGAATCCGGGCGCGTCCAGGGAGCGCTGGACGAGGACGGCGAGCGGCAGCACCAGGAGCAGCGCGATGGTGGCGAGGACACCGGCGAGCAGGGCCCACTGCCCGGCGCCGCGCGGCCGGCGGGCGGTCACCGCGGGGTCGACCAGCCGCAGCGCGCTCTCCCGGCGCCGTACCGTCCACGCGTGCACGGCGAGGATCGCGCCGACGGCGGCGAACTGGACGAGGGTGAGGACGGCGGCCGTGGAGAGGTCGAAGACCTCGGAGGTCTGCCGGTAGATCTCCACTTCGATGGTGGAGAAGGTGGGGCCGCCGAGGATCTGGACGACGCCGAAGGAGGTGAAGGTGAACAGGAACACCATCAGCGCGGCGGCGGCCACGGCGGGCGCGAGGGCGGGCAGCGTCACCTTCCGCCAGGCCCGCCACGGGGACGCGCCGAGCATCCGCGCGGCCTCCTCCTGGCGGGGGTCGAGCTGGGCCCACAGCCCGCCGACGGTCCGTACGACCACCGCGTAGTTGAAGAAGACATGGGCCAGCAGGATCGCCCACACCGTGGTGTCCAGCCGTACGCCCCACAGTTCGTCCAGCAGCCCGCCGTGCCCGACGAGGGCGAGGAACGCGCTGCCGGCGACGACGGTCGGCAGCACGAACGGGACGGTGACGACGGCCCGCAGCACCTGCTTGCCCGGGAAGTCGAGGCGGGCGAAGACATGGGCGGCGGGCAGCGCGAGCAGCAGGGTGAGCGCGGTGGAGGCGAGCGCCTGCCAGGTGGTGAACCACAGCACGTGCCGGATGTCCGGCTGCGTGACGACGTCCGCGATCCGCCCCCACCGCCAGGCGCCGTCCACCTTCAGCCCGCGCGCCACGATCGCGGCCACGGGCCAGGCGAAGAACAGCGCGAAGAACGCGACGGGCAGGGCCAGCAGCCCGAGCCGAGCCGCGCTCCCGCGCCAGTCCCTCGTGCGGGGGACTACTTCAGTACGAGCGAGGTCCACGACTTGACCCACTGGTCACGGTTGGCGGCGATCCTGCCGGGGGCCATGGTCTCGGGGTGCTGGGCGGCCTTGCCGTACTCGGTGAACTCGGCCGGGACCTTCGCGCCCTGCAGCACCGGGTAGACGAACATCTTCAGCGGCATGTCCTCCTGGAACTCCCTGGAGACCAGGAAGTCGATGAACGCCTTGGCGCCCTTGGGGTTCCTGGCGTTGCTGAGCAGCCCGGCGAACTCGATCTGCCGGAAGCAGGTGCCGTACGACACCCCGGTCGGAGCGGTGCCGGGCCGCTTCTTGGCGTAGATCACCTCGGCGGGCGGGGAGGAGGCGTATGACACGACGAGCGGCCGGTCACCGCCGGCCTTCCTGCCCTCCGACGAACCCGAGAACTCCTGGTAGTAGGCCTGATCCCAGCCGTCGACGACCTTGACGCCGTTGGCCTTGAGCTTCTTCCAGTAGCCCTGCCACCCGTTGTCACCGAACTGGGCCGCGCTGCCGAGCAGGAAGCCGAGCCCGGGCGAGGAGGTGGCAGCGTTCTCGGTGACCAGCAGGTTCTTGTACTCGGGCTTGGCGAGGTCGGCGAAGGTCTGCGGCGGGGTGAGGTGGTGGTCGGCGAAGTACTTCTTGTCGTAGTTGACGCAGATGTCGCCGTAGTCGACCGGCGTGACGCGGTGCTCGGCCCGGTCGAGCTGGTACTGGGCGCCGGTCTTGTCGAGGCCCTTCGCGGTGTACGGCTGGAAGAGGCCGTTGTCGAGGGCGCGGGAGAGCAGGGTGTTGTCGACGCCGAAGAAGACGTCGCCCTGCGGGTCGTCCTTGGTCAGGATGGCCTTGTTGACGGCCTGTCCGGCGTCGCCGTCCTGGAGGTTGCGGACCTTGTACCCGGTCTGCCGCTCGAAGTCCTTGAGCACGCTCTTGGACACGGCCCACGAGTCGTGGCTGACGAGCGTCACGGTCCTGGAGTCCGCGGACGACGTGGTGCCGCCGCCGGAACCGCACGCGGACAGCGCGATCAGGCCGAGCCCGACCGCCACGGCCACGAAGGTCTTGTTCTGCACTGGATGTCCTCCTGGGGTTGGCCAGGAAGAGACGCGGCCCTGCCCGGGCTCCGCTGGGGAGACCCGGGCAGGGCGCAACAGCTTGAGTGATGACCGAACTCCCTACCCAGAATGACCTGGGCGAGGTTCAGAGGGTCTGCGGCCCTGTCCGCCGCACTCTCAGCGCTGTGGCGCTCCCCTGTCGGAATATGAAGATATGAATGACGGTGGTCAGATTACCGCTCGGTGGCCGCCAGCTGACCACAGGCCCCGTCGATCTCCTGGCCACGGGTGTCCCGGATGGTGACGGGCACACCGTGGGCGGCGATGGCCTCCACGAACGCCTTCTCGTCCTCGGGCCGCGAGGCGGTCCACTTCGAGCCCGGCGTCGGGTTCAGCGGAATGAGATTGACGTGCACGGGCTTGCCCTTGAGCAGCCGCCCGAGCCGATCCCCCCGCCACGCCTGGTCGTTGATGTCCCGGATGAGGGCGTACTCGATGGACAGCCGGCGCCCGCTCTTCTCGACGTACTCGAACCCGGCGTCCAGCACCTCGCGCACCTTCCAGCGCGTGTTCACGGGGACGAGGGTGTCGCGCAGCTCGTCGTCGGGGGCGTGCAGGGAGATCGCGAGCCGGCACTTGAAGCCCTCGTCGGCGAACCGGTGGATGGCCGGCACGAGCCCGACCGTCGAGACGGTGATCCCACGCTGCGAGAGCCCCAGCCCGTCAGGGGCGGGATCGGTGAGGGCGCGAATGGCCCCGACCACCCGTTTGTAGTTGGCGAGCGGCTCACCCATACCCATGAAGACGATGTTGGAGAGCCGGGCGGGGCCTCCGGGCACTTCCCCGTCCCGCAGCGCCCGCATTCCGTCCACGATCTGGTGGACGATCTCGGCGGTGGACAGATTCCGGTCCAGGCCCGCCTGCCCGGTCGCGCAGAACGGGCAGTTCATCCCGCACCCCGCCTGCGAGCTGATGCACATGGTGACCCGGTCCGGGTACCGCATCAGCACGGACTCGACGAGGGTCCCGTCGAACAGCCGCCACAGCGTCTTGCGGGTGGTCCCCTCGTCGGTCGACAGATGCCGGACGACGGTCATCAGCTCGGGGAACAGCGCTTCCTGCAGCTTGGCACGCGATCCGGTCGGGATGTCGGTCCACTGCTCCGGGTCGTGCGCGTACCGCGCGAAGTAGTGCTGCGAGAGCTGCTTGGCACGGAACGGCTTCTCGCCGGTCTCGGCCACCGCGTCCTTGCGCTCGGCGGGCGTGAGATCGGCAAGGTGCCGCGGCGGCTTCTTGGCTCCGCGCGGGGCGACGAAAGTGAGTTCTCCGGGCTTAGGCATGGCTGTACCAGTGTCGCAGATCCACTTGGGTGACCTGGGGCTGCCGGTCGCTACAACTGTCATTAGTAGGCGTCAGTGGTCGCCGCTGAGCGGCGTCGGACGGCCCAGAGACGGCCCAGCGAAGATCACTCGTCGGCCGCCAGCCACTCATCGAGCCGGACCTTGACCTGGTGGTTGTGGGCGGCGTGACAGATGACCTCCCCACTGACGAAGGCCCCGAGGGCCGGGAGATCCATCCCGTGCGGCATAGCCGTGATCTCGGCCAGCGCTATGGCGTTCGGCACGCCGTCTATACGTATGAAGACCCCGAAGCGCTGGCGACCGATGACCTCGCCGGTGATCCGGGTGCCTACAGGCAGGGCCGCGACGGTTGCCGCCCAGCTCGACCGGACCGCGTCAGCGGCCGGCGCCTCAGGGCCTGTGGGCCAGGCGTACTCATCCATCGGTAGATCATGACGCCCAGATGCGGGCAAGCCGCGATCGGCAGGTCCGACGGCAGTCCGCCAGTTCCGCCTCGGGCTGCTGAGCGCCGCTGCCGTCCGCCGTCGTTGCCGTCGGCGTTGCCGTCACATCAGGGACGCTCAGCACCCGCCTTCGCCACTTGCGACAATGCCGCGATGCGACGCTGACCGTCAGCTCGGGGAGGGAACAACGTGATCATTCGTGGGGTGCTCTGTCTGCTCCTGCTGCTCGCGGTCAGCGCCTGCACGGCGGTTGCGTGTGGTTACCGCGGCGCCGACGTATGGGTCTGGGACTGGGCAGACGCGGTGCGCACTCCATACGGAAAGACCTGGCGAAGTCTTACCACCATGCGGATCTGCTTCGGGATCGCGGGCGTCTTCCTCCTGGCAGGAGCGTTGCGCATCCTGGTGAGCTGACCACGCCTCGACTCAGAACCCCCTCGGATGCCAAAAGCCCGGGCCAAGATCGATCCGGAGCGTATTCCCTGGTGCCCCGGCAGGATTCGAACCTGCGACACCCGCTTGAGGAGCGAGGTGAGGTGAGTACGGCTCTGACCTGCGAAACATTCACGTGGGTGGACAGAGGATCAGCCTCCCGCCGGCCACCGCCGTTCCCCCTGGTTACCCGCTCGATCTGGCACGGATGTGGCACGGCGAGCCGGACGCCCATGGTCAATCGACTGGCAACGGAGGATTCCCCGGTCGGTACCGCCACCACGTGCGGACCTCGATCACCGCACCGGCCTCCCGCAGGACTCCGACCCACCTGGACACCACCTCATCCCCAACACCCTCGGCGAGGCGCACCGGCGGCGTCCGCGTGACCGTTTGCTTGGCCCTCCATAGCCCCCCGCCGACGAGCCCGCGGAGTGCCTTCGCCACTTCCAGGGGTTGCGGTCCTGGGTCGAGCAGGACAATGTCCTGGGGAATCTCGTCACAGATCAGCAAGAACGTCTGGGGCATGCTGCTCCTCAAGGCCGAGTGGCCGCTGAATGTAGCCCTGGCGCCTCGCCGCAGGCCACGGGGTTTCCACCCGTCCGCGCTGGTCGACCACATGGTGCTGCATGACGCCAGGGGCCAACCACCTGCGGCAGCCCATCACCCGAAGTCCCTAGTTTGGAAGATCGCGTATGCGGGTGCTGCCTGAACTGGCAAGACGCTGACCTGCGCGTTCCTGAGTGGGTTGCTGACGTTCCCCGTAGTTCCCCGCCGCTCACCATCTGATCGGGCACGTAGAGGGCACGTACGCCGTTCTCCCGCCCTCCCTGCTCGCCTGCGACTCCACCCGTCGAAGCACTCTGCCGCAGTCGCACGACGCATGTCGCTGGACAGCGAGGTTGAGCGGCTGGACCATCGTGTCCATGATTCTTTTAGTGCCGACAGCAATGGTGGTGTTGGGGTTCCTCGCCTTCGGCGTCCTTAGCGACAGGCGTGCGCGACGCCGCGGGAGCACAAACCGAGACAGCCGCACCATGGAGGTTGATGCGCGGGAGGCCCGGCGCGATCTGCGCGCCTGGAAGCGCGGGGCCATGGGCAACAGCGGTGAAGATCTCTCCTGGATGAACCACCGCAGGTGATGAGCCGATCGCGGGGCTGCTGCGGTCACGTTGACGTACTAGGTCGGTGCAGCGACCTTCGCCGGGAGTTTCAATGGGCGAGTCAAGCATGGTCTCGATCAGTACCCGAAGAAGTAAGGGCTGGGTCCCTGACCTGCGGCCGTGTGATTGATCAACGCTGCGACCTGCGACTTAGCTGTCGGTGGTTGTCAGCGTTGGTCGTCGTTGAGCGCCCTGCGACGGCCCGGGCCAGTCATGATCCATGGCGATTGGGATTGCGTGACCCGTCTGCGGCTTTTTGGCGCTGCCTCGGCACGCCTATGACTGGCTGAGTCGACCGGACACCCGCGCCCACGTTTCAAGGCAAAAGCCGTATATCAGGATGCAGAGGCCTGCCAATCCTGCGATGTTGCGAAACATGTCATCGTGCCGACATGCGTCGAGAAGCTCGACCGACAGCCCGAGCCCCATCAGGATGACGCCGAGCCCCCAGATTCGGGGTGACTCGACACGGCCCCTGAGCCGAGGGAGCAGCCAGCGGCGGAAGACTGCAGCTCCGCCCGGTATCAGCGTGATCGTCAAGGCAGCTCCGAGAGCGGCCCAGCCATAAGCGTCCATGACGAGCGCGTCTCCTCGGAAGATCGTCGGCGCGGCTCCATGCCGCACGAGCGGATCATGTCACGGCCCTTGACGCTGGGGAAGGAGTGGATGCGACCTTCGGCGCAGGTCAGAAGCGAATGTAGATGCTGCAGCTCATCGCGGGATGGTACGGCCCTTCAAGTGGCGGACGCAGAACAAACAGCGCAAGGTCGACGTAGCGACTTTGGCCGGGAGTTTCAATGACCGAGTCAAGGCGATGGGCGCCGGCCCACGGGTGAGGAACGGCACCCGCTACGAGGTGAAGGCTTTGAGGTCTGGCCTCATCCTTATCAGGTCGATCACGCCGGATGTGCGTACTGGGTCAATCGACCTTCGGCCTGGATCGCCGGTCCGCTCAGGTTCAGCCTCGACCATCGCTGTTCGCCCCTGTTGGTGTCAGCCACTGGTGTCAGACATCCGCGCCGTGCTTGACGATCCCTTGCCACCTGCACCCCCGCTCGTACGCTGGAGAGTGGGAGGTGTGGCCGTGTCCTATTGGATGCGTTGGGGCGTCACCGGACTGGGCGAGGCTGGCGAGGCGGTCGCCGACATGAGCAGCGCATTGCGTGCGCTGGACATCTCTGTACGCCGCGCGCAAGAGAGGCTCTGTACGCCATCCGAAGCGGTGATGCTAGGTGAGTCCGCGGAACGGATGCGCGAGCAGATGCTTACCGATGGGGTCAGGGCCATGGGGCTGGGGAACCGCTGGTCTTTCAGCGTGCAGAATCTCGAAGTGACTCTGATTCCCCGATCCACCGAGTGAACCTGCATCCACCACTCTCCCCAGCTCCCATCCCGTACGCCGTCGACCCACACACCGTGGAGCGGGCGTGGTTCCTGGCGTCCAGGTGGAGCGCGCCACTGTACGAACGACCTGGACGCCAGGGGCGACGTCTGCTCGGCTCTGCCTGGGTCGACGGTGTGCGGGATGGGAGCCCCCAGCATCCGCCACGACGGACCCGCGGTCGGCAACGGCGCCCCCTCAAGGCCGTGAGCGAGTACCTGGGGCACTCCGACCCCGGGTTGACGCTGCGGGTGTACGCGCACCTGATGCCGTCGAGCCAGGACCGCACCAGGAAGGCCGTGGACCGGGTGCTTCTCCCGGCCCCGCGCGAGCCGGACGGCCCAGAGACGGCCCAGTGACCTGAACCAGGCCCCCGATCCGCGCCAAACGCGCTGGTAGGGGGCCTATTGCTGCCCGCTCACTGCAAGTTCTCCGGGCTTGGGCATGGTGCTACCAGTGTCGCAGATCCACATGGGTGGCCTGCGGGGTCGGGAGGAGGGCTCGGCCGGACGTGACCGAGCCCTCGTGGGTGCGCCCCTCAGAGGCAGGGGAGGTTGGCAAAGCCCGGGTAGTAGTAGCGCCCGGCCGGACCAGCGCTGTGCACGCACTGGTCGAGGCCGGGGCGCTGGGGCTTCGGGCTCTCGGTGGCGGCGGTCGCGGTCGGAGCGACCAGGACGATCGCCCCGAGGACCATCGCCGCCACCGCCGATTTCTTGCCCGGGATGTGCCTCCGGAACGTCTTCATTGCCGCCCTCCTTCGGGCCGAGACGGGAGCGCCGCACGGTTCACAGGGCGACGGGCCGGCGCTCATGTTCCGCATATCGTCATATGCGGCAGACATGGCGTCAATACCATGAATTGGGGCATTGTTGTCGAAAATCGGCGGTACCGGGTGTCCGTGATGCGCGTGTGTGAGGGCCCGGATACGAGCGGTGAGCTGTGAAGTTCTGCTGACGAACGGTCGGGTTTCCTGATCGGGCCTTGTTCCGTCCCTTGGCCTGACGTAACCACATGAGGTATGAACCTTTTCGGCCGCAACTCCTTCCAGCGGCGCCCGCAGCCGACCGCCGCTCCCGTGGCGACCGCCGCACCGCGGGCCAGCGCCACCGCCGTTCTGCCCGATCCCGAGCTGGCGGGCCTCACCGGCGAGTGGCTGATCGATCCGGCGCACAGCAGGATCGGGTTCTCCGTGCGGCACGCGATGGTGACGACGGTGCGCGGCGCGTTCACCGAGTACGAGAGCCGGCTCTACTTCGACGGCCGCGACCCGGCGCGCTCCCGGGCCGACATCGTGCTGTACACGGCGAGCGTCGACACCGGTGTCGAACAGCGCGACGCACATGTGATCGGCCGGCAGTTCCTGGACTCCGGCAGCTATCCGCGGATGACCTTCACGAGCACCGCCGTACAGCTCGCGGGGCGGGACGTCTACCGCATGACCGGCGATCTCACGATCAAGGACACCACCCGCCCCGTGGACCTGGAGCTCACCTACATCGGTCATGTCATCGACGCGTTCGGCGACGAGCGGGTCGGCTTCGACGGCACCACCACCATCAACCGCTCCGACTGGGGGCTGACCTACGACGCCCGGCTGGCCCAGGGCGGGACCATGGTGAGCGAGAAGGTCCGCCTCCAGTTCGACATCGCGGCGATCCGGGCCACGTGAAGGCCCCTTCCCGTTAGCGGGCGGTGCGCTCGAGGCGCTCCTTGAGCAACCGCTCGTTCTCCGGCAGCTCCCTGCGGACCTGGGGGCGTACGACGAGAGGGATCAGCACCCTGCCGAGGCCGTGGCCCTCGAAGTCCAGGTCCATCGTCACGCGCGTACGGCCGTCGGGGAGCGGGGTGACCTCGCCGTGCACCCGGCCCCGGACCGGACCGTCGATGCCCCGCATGCTCCATGCGCGCGGTGGCTCGAACTCGGTGACGCGCATGGTCAGCGGGACGTCGCGGCGGCCGACGTGCCGGGTGATCCGGATCCGGGACCCGAGCCCGAAGGGGCTGTCGTCGAGCTGCTCGACCGACACCGCGCTCTTCTGCCACTCCGGCAGGTGCGACGGGTCACTGAGATACGCCCAGACCTCGCCGGGAGACCGGTCGACGTCGATCTCTTCATGGAAGGCGGCCATCACACCCTCCTTCTCCGAATAGAGGGCTTACCTCCAGAATCGTCCCATCCCGAGACCCGTACGACCACACACCGACGGGCCCTCCCTCCTGACCCGGGCGAGGACCCGCAAGCCGTCACGACCACCGCTCACGCCGAGCCGAGTACGACCAACCGATCACGCCGAGCCGACGAACACCACCATCAGCAACCAGACCACCGGCGCCGTCGGGAGGAGGGAGTCGAGGCGGTCCATGCTGTGTCCATGTGCCGCTACCGCGGGGCGGCACCGTGGCCTCCCCCAACCACCGACAGCAGCCACCGAGACACGCAGCGGACCGCCCTCCACCAGGCACGAGACCCGCAAGCCGTCGCGACCCACCGCTCAAGCCGAGCCGACGAACACCACCATCAGCAGCCAGACCACCGGCGCCGTCGGGAGGAGGGAGTCAAGGCGGTCCATGATGCCTCCGTGGCCGGGGAGCAAGGTGCCCATGTCCTTGATGCCCAGGTCGCGTTTGATCATGGATTCGCCGAGGTCGCCCAGCGTGGCGCTGGCCGCGACCGCGAGGCCCAGCAGCAGGCCCTGCCACCAGGTGCCGCCGTCGATCAGGAACTGCATGCACAGCGCGCCGGCGGTCATCGCGAACAGCACCGCGCCCAGCAGACCCTCGCGGGTCTTGCCGGGGCTGATCCGCGGGGCCAGCTTGTGCCTGCCGAACCGCCAGCCGACCGCGTACGCGCCGGTGTCGCTGACCACCGTCAGCAGGAGGAAGGTGAGCACCCGCCAGGGGCCGTCCTTCGCGGTCAGCATCATCGCCACGAACGTGGCCAGGAAGGGCACGTAGAAGGCCGCGAAGACGCCTGCCGTGACGTCCTTGAGATAGCCCTCCGGCGACTCCGTCATCCGCCAGATCAGGGCGGCGAGCGCCGTCAACGCCATGGCCACCCACGCGCCCTCGGCGCCGCTGACGTACCCGGCGACCACCATCGCCGCACCGCCGACCGCGAGCGGCACCAGCGGCGCCTTGATCTGCTTGCGCTCCCGCAGCCTGCTGGTCAGCTCCCACAGGCCGACGACGACGGCGACCGCGATGACGCCGACGAAGACGGCCTTCTCGATGAACAGGGAGGCGATGATCACCACACCGAGCCCGACCCCGACGCCTATGGCCGCGCTCAGGTCACGGCCCGCGCTCTTCTTCTGCGGCGCTGAGGCCGGCTGGTGGGCGTCGGGCATGGGCTCCGGATTCTGGTTCTCGGCCGGGAGGGCGCGGGCCTGCGGGGGCTCGGGGCGGAACTCGTCCTGGAATTCCTGGAACGAGGAGCCGCCCCGCCGGGCAACCCCCCGGTCGACACCCTGATCCCCGTCGTACCCGGCTTCGTCGGGCACGACGGGCATGGGGCGAGTCTGCTGCGCCTCAGGCGCATCGTACGCGGGACCCGCCGGGACGGCCCCCGGGACAGGCTGGGCAGGCCCGCCCCCGGCGGGCCCCCAGTACCCGGCCTGGCCCGCCGCTGGCGGCGCCCCCCAGGAAGAGTCGCTCATCAGACTTCGAGCAGCTCCGCTTCCTTGTGCTTGAGGAGCTCGTCCACCTGCGCGACGTACTTGTGCGTGGTGTCGTCGAGCTCCTTCTCCGCACGGCGGCCCTCGTCCTCGCCGACCTCGCCGTCCTTGACGAGCTTGTCGAGGGCTTCCTTGGCCTTGCGGCGCACGGAGCGGATGGACACGCGCGCGTCCTCGGCCTTGCCCTTGGCGACCTTGATGTAGTCGCGGCGGCGCTCCTCGGTCAGCTCGGGGAACACCACTCGGATGATGTTGCCGTCGTTGCTGGGGTTGACGCCCAGGTCGGAGTCGCGGATCGCCTGCTCGATGTTGCGCAGCGCGCTCTTGTCGAACGGGGTCACGACCGCCATGCGCGGCTCCGGCACGGAGAACGAGGCCAGCTGGTTGATCGGCGTCGGGGCACCGTAGTAGTCGGCCACGATCTTGTTGAACATCGCCGGGTGCGCACGGCCGGTGCGGATCGCGGCGAAGTCCTCCTTGGCGACCACGACGGCCTTCTCCATCTTCTCCTCGGCCTCGAGGAGGGTCTCTTCGATCACCACTTGCTCCTGCGTGTCTTGAGTAAGGCCCGGCTGCGGTTCCTGAAGCGGTCGGCGGCCGGCTGCGTCGCGTCTTCTTCCTGCACGGTTCCCGACCGGCAGGACATTGTCCATCCCCCGGCCAGGGTCCGGCCCCCTTACGGGGCCGCGCGCCACCGGCCGGGTTGATGCCGGGTCAGTCCCGGCTGCCGTGGTCACCCACCAGCGTGCCGATCTTCTCACCCTTGACGGCCCGGGCGATATTGCCCTCCGCGAGAAGCTCGAAGACGAGGATCGGAAGCTTGTTGTCGCGGCACAGCGTGATGGCCGTGGCGTCGGCGACCTTGAGGTCGCGGGTGATGACCTCGCCGTAGCCGAGGGCGTCGAACTTGACGGCGTCCGGGTTGGCCTTGGGGTCGGAGTCGTAGACCCCGTCCACGCCGTTCTTGCCCATGAGCAGCGCCTCGGCGTCGATCTCCAGGGCGCGCTGGGCGGCGGTGGTGTCGGTGGAGAAGTACGGCATGCCCATACCGGCGCCGAAGATGACCACGCGGCCCTTCTCCAGGTGGCGCACGGCGCGCAGCGGGATGTACGGCTCCGCGACCTGGCCCATGGTGATGGCGGTCTGCACCCGGCTGTCGATGCCCTCCTTCTCCAGGAAGTCCTGGAGGGCGAGGCAGTTCATGACGGTGCCGAGCATGCCCATGTAGTCGGAGCGGGCGCGGTCCATGCCGCGCTGCTGGAGTTCGGCACCGCGGAAGAAGTTGCCGCCGCCGATGACGACCGCGATCTGCGCGCCGTCCCGTACCACGGCCGCGATCTCGCGGGCGATCTTGTGCACCACGTCCGGGTCCACGCCCAGGCCCCCGCCACCGGAGAACGCCTCTCCGGACAGCTTCAGCAGAAACCGGCCGCGTACTTTGCCGTCGTCGCTCTTCTGGGCCTTGGTGGTCATGGGAGATCCCGCCTCTTTCACGTGTTGCACATACGAAGAAGACCATTGCCGGTGGGGTCGCTTTTCGCTCCCATGCGCGGCAATGGCCTCCTCGTCAGATCTGCTGCCGTCCGCCCCACCCCGGGGTGTGGCGGTGTGCGCGGACGACTGCTGTCGACCCTACCGAGAATTCCCCGCGGGTCGCGCGTCGATCGCGGAACGGGCTCAGATGCCGACCTTGATGCGCGAGAAGCGCTTCAGGGTGACACCGGCCTCGTCCAGCACCTTCTGGACCGACTTCTTGTTGTCGAGCGCGTACGGCTGGCCGAGCAGCGTGGCGTCCTTGAAGAAGCCGTTGAGACGACCCTCGACGATCTTCTCGATCGCGGCCTCGGGCTTGCCCTCGGCGCGGGTGGTCTCCTCGGCGATGCGGCGCTCGGACTCGACGACGTCGGCCGGCACCTCGTCCTTGGAGAGGAACTTCGGCGCGAAGGCGGCGATGTGCTGGGCGACGCCCTTGGCGACCTCGGCATTCGGCTTGTCGAGCTCGACCAGGACACCGATCTGCGGGGGCAGGTCGGGCATGGTGCGGTGCATGTAGGCGAGCACGAAGCCGTCGGAGAACTGCGCGAAGCGGTCCAGGACGATCTTCTCACCGAGGTTGGCGTTGGCCTCGTCCACGAACGCCTGGACGGTCTTGCCGGCCTCGATCTCGGAGGCGAGCAGGGCCTCGATGTCGGCCGGGGAGGTCGCGGCGACGTGCTCGGCGATCTTGTTGGCGACGGCCTGGAACTTCTCGCCCTTGGCGACGAAGTCCGTCTCGCACTTCAGCTCGACCAGGACGCCGGAGGAGTTGTCGTCGGCGATGATGGAGACCACGGCGCCGTTCTCGGCGGAGCGGCCCTCGCGCTTGGCGACGCCCTTCTGGCCCTTGATGCGCAGCGCCTCGACGGCCTTCTCGACGTTGCCCTCGGCCTCGTCCAGCGCCTTCTTGCAGTCCATCATGCCGGCGCCGGTGAGCTCACGGAGCTTCTTGACGTCGGCGGCGGTGTAGTTCGCCATGAGTCTGTGAGTCTTTCTCGAAGTCTTGGGTGATCGGAGATCGGTACGGTCTGCGGTCCACATGTGAGCGCGGACAGCGGACCGCGCGCCGACCTACGGGTGAACAGCGGGGGCGGACTTCACCGCGCCGGAGGCGCTGTGGGATTCCGTACCGCCCCCGCCGTCAACGCGTGCGTCAGGCCTGCTCGCCCTCGGCGGCCTTCTCCTCGGCCGGAGCGGCCTCGGCGGCGGCCTCGGCGGCCGGGGCCTCGTCCTTCTTCTCACCCTCGAGCAGGTCGCGCTCCCACTCGGCGAGCGGCTCGCCTGCGGCCTTCTCGCCCTTCTCGCCGGTGGCGACGCCGGAGCGGGCGATGAGGCCCTCGGCGACGGCGTCGGCGATCACACGGGTGAGCAGGGTGACGGAGCGGATCGCGTCGTCGTTGCCCGGGATCTTGTAGTCGACCTCGTCGGGGTCGCAGTTGGTGTCGAGGATCGCGACGACCGGGATGTTCAGCTTCCGGGCCTCACCAACGGCGATGTGCTCCTTCTTGGTGTCCACGATCCAGACGGCGCTCGGCACCTTCTGCATCTCGCGGATACCACCGAGGGTCTTCTCCAGCTTGGCCTTCTCGCGCGAGAGCACGAGAAGCTCCTTCTTGGTCAGACCGGACGCGGCGACGTCCTCGAAGTCGATCTGCTCGAGCTCCTTCAGGCGCTGCAGACGCTTGTAGACGGTCGAGAAGTTGGTGAGCATGCCGCCCAGCCAGCGCTGGTTGACGTAGGGCATGCCGACGCGGGTGGCCTGCTCGGCGATGGCCTCCTGCGCCTGCTTCTTGGTGCCGACGAACATGACCGTGCCGCCGTGGGCGACGGTCTCCTTGACGAACTCGTAGGCGCGGTCGATGTACGACAGCGACTGGAGCAGGTCGATGATGTAGATGCCGTTGCGCTCGGTGAAGATGAAGCGCTTCATCTTCGGGTTCCAGCGACGGGTCTGGTGACCGAAGTGGACGCCGCTCTCCAGCAGCTCCCGCATCGTGACGACGGCCATGGCCGTATCTCCTTGAGTTTCTCGGTTGTGCCGCGGATGCCGGACGGCTCCCGCGCCTGACGCCCGCGACGCGCCTTGCCACGAGGGACCGAGAGGCGCTGACACCGACCGCTTGACGGCCTGGTGTCGGGGCGTGCGAAGTCGACCCGGTGACCCGGATCGCCAGAAGAAGTGTACGGGACCGCCGGGGCATCGGGTGACGCCGCTGTCCACAACCGGTGGGTTGTCCACAGACTCCGGCGGTGATCGGCGGGGTGCGGGACGGTGGTCGCATGCGAGCACCCCTGCGATATGTCCTGCTGTCGACGGTTCTGTTCCTCGGCCTGGTCCTGGCCGCCCTGCTCCCTTACCGGTCCTGGGCGAACACCCCGCCTCCGGCGCCCGCGCCGCCCCCTCAGGCCCCGGTCCCGGCCGTCGCGCGCACCTGGCCGGTGGGCGTCCGCCCCCTGGTGTTACGCGGCTGGGAGCCACCGGCCACGGTGTACGGCCCCGGTCACCGGGGCGTGGACCTGGCGGCACCGGCCGGTTCCGAGGTACGGGCGGTCGCCCCGGGCCGGGTGTCCTTCGCGGGCCGGGTGGCGGGGCGCGGGGTCGTCTCGGTCGACCTCACGGGCACGGATCTTCGGACGACGTACGAGCCGGTGACCGCGTTGGTCCACAAGGGGGACGAGGTGGCCGCGGGAGAGGCACTGGGCACGGTGGAACCGGCGCCCGCCTCCCACTGCCCCACGACATGCGTCCACTGGGGCCTGCTCCGGGACCGGACCTACCTCGACCCCTTGTCCCTGCTCCCGCCCTGGCTCCTGCACAGGGGGCCACCGAGGCTGCTGCCGGTGCTGGGGGTACCGCTGCCGTCGTAACCGGCGGGTAGCTGCTCAGCCGCGGGCTGCCGACGCCGGTAAGCGATCCACCCCCGCCCGGCGGCGGCCGGCGTCAGCCCTTCACGCCCAGCGGCAGCCGGTGTCAGCCCTTCACGCCCCGCAGCGCCATGGCCACCGCCGCGTCCGTCACGACCGCGGGATCCTCCGCCGCGCCGAGTTCGATACGACGGACCGCCGCGTCCACCACCCCCTGCAGCAGCATCGCCGCCAGCCGAGGCTGCGCATGCCCCATCTCTGCGAGCGCCTCGGCGATCATCGCGACGAGGCCGCCGTGCGCCGCCCGGATCTTCTCCCTCGCCCCGGCGTCCAGCTCGCTCGCGGAGATGGCGACGACCGCCCGGTGCCGCCGGTCCCCGACCAGCGCCAGCTGCTGCCGCACATACGCCTCGACCTTGCCCTCGGCGGTCTCGGCCCGCTCCATCGCGGCCGCCACCTCCGCCGCCCACAGCGGGAAGTCGACCGCACACAGCTCCTCGACCACCGCGGCCCGCGACCGGAAGTACTCGTACACGGACGACCGCGCCAGCCCGGTCCGCTCGGCCAGCGCGGGAAACGTCAGCGCTTCCGTCCCGCCCTCGGACAGCAACGACCGGGCCGCGTCCAGCAGGGCGGCTCGCTGCATCGACCGGTGCTCGGCCACGGAGGCCGCTCGAATCCTTGGCACGTCAACCACTTTACGGACGCCCCCACCCGAAGGGGAGCCGCTTGCCCCCATGGCGCCGGCCGCACCACCCGAACCACCGATCCGGGCGCCCGGACCTGGGCGGTCACCGCCCGAAGCTCGCCAGCTTGGCCCGCAGCTGCAGCACCGACTTGGTGTGGATCTGGCTGACCCGGCTCTCGGTGACCCCGAGGACGTTGCCGATCTCGGCGAGGGTGAGCCCCTCGTAGTAGTAGAGGGTGACCACGGTCTTCTCGCGCTCGGGCAGCGTGTTGATCGCCCGCGCCAGGAAGCGGCGCAGCTCCCGGTCCTCGGCGACCTCCACGGGGTTGTCCGCGGCGGTGTCCTCCAGCGTGTCCATGAGGCTGAGCCGGTCCCCGCCCTCGCTGCCGACGTGCAGCAGCTCCTCCAGGGCGACCACGTTGGCCAGCGACAACTGGCTGAACACGGCGTGGAGTTCGTCGACCTCCATGCCGAGCTCGGCGGCGACCTCGCCCTCGCTCGGGGTGCGCCGCAGCCGCGCCTCCAGGGTGGCGTACGCCCGCTCAACGTTCCGCGCCTTCTGCCGCACCGACCGCGGGATCCAGTCCAGCGCCCGCAGCTCGTCGATCATCGCGCCCCGGATCCGGGTGATCGCGTACGTCTCGAACTTGATCTCCCGGTCGATGTCGAACTTCTCGATCGCGTCGATCAGCCCGAAGACGCCGGAGGAGACGAAGTCGGCCTGCTCGACGTTGGGCGGCAGGCCGACGCTCACCCGGCCGGCCACGTACTTCACGAGCGGCGAGTAATGCAGGATCAGCTGCTCCCGCAGCCGGTCGTCCCCCGTCGCCTTGTACGACCGCCACAGCTCGTCGAGCGTCGAGGGAGCCGGCGGCCGCTCGCTGCCACCGTCGCGGGCGGCTGGGGGGATCGCCGCCCGGTCGGACCCGGAGGTGTGCTGGGGCATTCGTCGCCTTGTGCCGTTCTGCCGTGAAGTGCTGTGAATCGCTGTGAAGTGGTAGGTGGTGGGGTTGGTGGGGCGATGTGGGCTGCCTGGGTGAGCTGTCGGTCTGGTGTCGAGTTGGCGCGTTCTGTGGGGGCGCCTTCGTGAGCGTAGCGTGACTGAGGTGTCGCGGTGTGCGAACAAGGAGGCTCCACCCGTGCGCGGGGCGCTTCCACCGGCCCCGCGCGCGGGTTTCGCGGCTCGCTCTGCGTGACCGGCCGGAGCGTCAACTCCTGGAAACCTCAAGGGCGTCGGAGGTTCCCCCGGACGGCCGAACACGCTCGGTCAGCACGGACGGTGACCGCTACGGACCGACATCACCGCCTGGCGTGTCAACTTCCAGCCGTCGCCATGTCGTTCGACGTACCCAAGTGCTCGGAGTTCGTACAGTTTCGCGATCGCCTCGTCCCGGGTGGTCGGCGTGCCGAGCGCGATCTCCTCGACGCCGGCCGCGCGGTGGCCCGGCAGGGCGGCGAGCACGGCCCGTGCGGCGGGTTCCAGGAGGTCGCGCGGGAGCACCGGGCCTCGCCGGGCCGGCGCGAGTTCTCCCATGTCACCGACCAGTTCGACGACTTCCGCGGCGTCGGTGACGAGGGTCGCCTCCGAGCGGAGCAGTTCGTGCACGCCGGCGGAGAGGGCGCTGGTGACGGGGCCGGGGACGCCCATGGTGAACCGGCCGAGGCGCCCGGCCGCCCGGGCGGTGGCCAGCGAGCCGCTGCGGCAGGCGGCCTCCACGACGACGGTGCCCCTGGTCAGCGCGGCGATGACGCGGTTGCGGAGGATGAACCGGCTGGGCGTCGGATGGTCACCCGGGGGCAACTCGCCCACCACCAGTCCCTGTTCCGCGATCCGGCCGATCAGGGCGGCGTGGCCGCGCGGGTACGGCCGGTCGACGCCGCAGGCCAGGACGGCGACGGTGGCTCCGCGGGCGGCGAGGGCGCCTCGGTGGGCGGCGCCGTCGATGCCGTACGCGCCGCCCGAGACCACCACCCAGCCCCGCTCTGCGAGGCCTCCGGCGAGGGTGGCGGCGACGTGGGTGCCGTACTCGGTGCAGGCCCGGGCGCCGACCACGGCCACGGACCGCAGCGCCCACATGCGCAGGCTGGGCCGCCCGCGCACCCACAGTCCGATCGGCCGGGCGTCCCCCAGGTCATCGAGCTGTCCGGGCCACTCGGCAGCCCCGGGCACCACGAACCGCGCCCCGGCCTCCGCGGCCACGGCGAGATCCCGCTCCGGCGCGGCCCGCCGGGCCCGAGCGACCAGCCCGCCCCATCGCACCTCACTCACCCCCGGCAGCCCCGGCGCCCCCTCCTTCAACCGCCGCACCACCTCCCCCACCCCGAACTCCCGAACCCACCGCCCCCCGACCTCATCCCCCGGCTCGATCACCCGACAGAGAAAGACCCGCCCGAGCAGCTCTTCTCCGGGGTTCTCGACCGCGGTCATGTCAGCGCCCCGATGGCCATCGGCACCCCTCGCGGTACTCCGGTGCGCAGTTGCAGGGCCAGGGCGACGTCGGTGGCGTCCGGTCGGTCGTGTCCGACCAGATCGGCGACGGTCCAGGCGACGCGCAGGACCCGGTCGATGCCTCGGGCCGTGAGCACACCCCGCTCGAGGTTGCGCTCGGCCTCGTCCATCGCGCCGGCGACGGGCTGGTAGCGACTGCGCAGTTCCCGGCCGGGGACTTCGCTATTGGTGCGCCAGGGGGTTCCGGCCAAGCGGGCCGCGGTGCGCTCGCGGGCCTGCCGTACCCGATCGGCCACGGTCACCGTGGACTCGCCCCGGGCGCCCGGTTCGGTGAGCTCGGCCCGGGTGACCGGATCGACCTCGACGCGCAGGTCCACCCGGTCCAGCAGCGGGCCGGAGAGCCGGGACTGGTAGCGGCGGATCGCCGACGGCGGGCACTCGCACAGGGAGTCGCGTTGCGAGAAGCGTCCACAGGGGCAGGGGTTGGCTGCCAGCACCATGAGGAAGCGGGCCGGGAAGCGGACGACACCGGCACTGCGGGCGATCACGACGTGGCCCGACTCCAGCGGCTGTCGCAGGGCGTCCAGGGTATGGCTGTGGAACTCCGGCGCCTCGTCCAGGAACAGCACCCCGCGATGGGCGAGGGAGACCGCCCCGGGCCGTGCGACACCGGGGCCTCCACCGACCAGCGACTGCATGGTGGCCGAGTGGTGGGGTGCGCAGTAGGGGGCCACGTCGATGAGCGGCTTGCCCGGCGGCAGCAGCCCGGCCACCGAATGCACCGCCGTCACCTCCAGCGATTCCTCCCTGGTGAGCCGGGGAAGGACGGCGGGCAGCCGCTCGGCGAGCATCGTCTTGCCCGCGCCGGGCGGACCCTCGAGGAACAGGTGGTGTCCACCGGCGGCGGCCACCTCCACGGCCGTACGGGCCGAGGTCTGGCCCACGACGTCCGCCAGGTCGTGATCGTGTTCGTGCTGCGCGGCGCCAAGACTGTGCATGCCGGTGGCCGCGCCCGTGCCCGGCACGCGCAGACCGGCCAGGAGGGGGTCGGGGCGGCCTTGTTCGTCGGGTTCCTCCTCGGGTACGGGCTCCTCGGTGAGGACTGCGACGAGCTGTCGCAGACTGCGGACGCCGAGCACGGAGACGCCCGGGACCAGTGAGGCCTCGGCGGCGGCGCACTCGGGTACGACCACTTGCTCGTAGCCTGCGTCGGCAGCGGCGAGGACGGCCGGGAGAATGCCGCGTACCGGTCGGACCCGGCCGTCCAGGCCCAGCTCCCCGATCATGACGATGTCCGCGAGGACACGCGGATCGATCCGCTCGGCGGCTCCGAGCACGGCGCAGGCGACGGCCAGGTCGAAACCGGAGCCGGCTTTGGGCACCGACGCCGGGCTGAGTCCGACGGTGAGCTTCTTCTGCGGCCACTCGCCGCCCGAGTTCACCACCGCCGCCCGGACCCGGTCCCGGCTTTCCGTCAGGCTCTTGTCCGGGAGGCCCACCAGGGTGAAGGCGGCGACGCCGGGTTCCAGGTCGGCCTGGACCTCCACGACGACGCCCTCCACGCCGACCAGGGCGACGGAGCAGGTGCGGGCGAATCCCATTCAGGCCACCCCCCGTGCGTGCTCGACGGACGGGGCTCCGCGGTGGGGCAGCAGGACGCCGATCAGGTCGATGCGGACGCCGCCCGGCGGTGCCCCGCCGTGGGCCTGGAGCCAGTGCTCGGCCAGTTCGCGCAGCCTGGCCGCCTTCTCTGGGGTCACCGCGGCCATGGGGTGTTCGTAGTCGCCGCCCCTGCGGGTCTTCACCTCGCAGACGACGAGCGCGTCACCGTCGCGCGCGACGATGTCGATCTCGCCGGAACGGCCGTTGCGCCAGTTGCGCTCCAGGATCGTCATTCCGGCCTCGGCGAGCCGCCGGGCGGCCAGGTCCTCGCCGTACTTGCCGAGTGCACTGCGTGCGTTGCTCATGTCGGCACCACCTCCGGCGCCAACCGTCACGCATCCCGCCCCAAGTTGTTGATCTTGGTGGACAACCCGGCGGTTGTGGAAAACTCCGTCACCCACAAGCGCGGGGCGGGATCACCCGCCCGGAAGCTCCAGGTCGCTCTTGTTCAGCTCCTCGATGTTCACGTCCTTGAACGTGAGAACCCGCACCTGCTTCACGAACCGGGCCGGCCGATACATGTCCCAGACCCAGGCATCCGCCATCGACACCTCGAAGAACACCTCACCCTGCACCGAGTGCACCTGCATCTCGTAGTCGTTCGTGAGGTAGAAACGCCGCTCGGTCTCGATCACGTATTTGAACAGACCGACGACATCTCGGTACTCCCGGTAGAGCTTCAGCTCCATCTCGGTCTCGTACTTCTCGAGGTCCTCGGCGCTCATGGCATGTTCCCCTTCAGCCGTGCGATCCCCCCATTGTGCGCCAGTCCGACGGGCCCTCAGACGATTTCCGGGTCGAGGGTCACAGGACTGACCGGGGGACCCTCGTCGAGCAGCGTGCGCAGCAGCTCGGCGAGTCTGGTCGGATACACCGTCTCATGTGCCCGGCTCAGTTCCTGACACGTCCACCAGCGCGCTCCGGCGACACTGCGCCGCTCCAGCTCCGTCAGCCCCTGCGCCGCGGTGGCCGTCTGCGTCGTACGGGCCAGGTAGTACCACTCGTCCTGGTCCCAGCGGCGGCCGGCGAACGGGAAGGAGCAGAGCCGGCGCCACAGCACCGGGCCGAGTTCGACGTCGGTGATGCCGGTCTCCTCGGCGAGTTCCCTGAGCGCGGCCTCCTCGCGCGTCTCGGCGCCCTCCAGGCCCCCGCCGGGGGTGAACCACCAGTCGTCGGCCGGATCGTCCGGCTCATGGCCGTGCAGCAGGAGTATGCGGTCCCGCGGGTCGAGGAGGACCACCCGGGCCACCTTGCGCAGGCCGCCGTTGTACGAGTCCTCGCCGGTCCGCGTGGCCTCAGCGGACACCGGCCGCCTCAGGGCGGGCGGCACGCGCGCGGGAGCGGCTCATGCGCCCCGCGATCGGGCCGTAGGCGCCGCCGGCCAGGACGAGGACGGCACCGGCCGCGATCAGCAGCTCGATCGTGGACAGCGGCCCGGGCTGGGAGAGGGCGCCCAGGGCCTCGAAGCCGGTGGGGCGCTTCAGCGAGCCTTTCCACGGCCAGATGACCGCGTCCACGCGGGCGGTCACGGCGTCGCGGGAGACGGTGCCCTTGGCCGCGTCGGTGAGGTGGGCCGTGGAGTCCAGGGACCCCTGCCGCTCGTCACCGAGGAGGAACAGGCGGCCCTGGGGGACGGTCACCGTCGGGAAGTTCTTGACCTCGGCCAGGCTGCCCTTGGGCAGATAGGGCTCGTCGATCTGCTTGCCGTTGACGGTCAGCTTGCCGTTCGTGCAGCAGGAGACGGTGTCGCCGCCCACCGCGACCACACGCTTGACCACCTTGGCGTTGGTGACCCAGCTCTTGTCCTCGAAGACGACGACGTCACCGCGCTTGACCTGGCCGCCGTCGACCTTCTGCGCCAGCACCCGGTCCCCGGCGTCGATCGTGGGCGTCATGGAGCTGGTGGGCACGGTGTACGGCCGGTAGGTCACCGCCGCCCAGGCGAAACCGCCGAGGAACAGCACCAGACCCAGTGCCACGGCCACTCCGGACAGGCGCTGTCCGAGCCCTTGCCTGCGCTCACCACTCATGGACCCGGACCCTACCCGGCAGTACCTGGGCTTGCCCACCCCCGTCGGTCGGCTCTTCCCGCGGCTCCGCCCCAGCCCCCGCCCGGAGGCTCCGTTTCCCACCCGCCCAGCCGGAACGACCGGCTGGAAGGGGCCCGGGAACGCTGCCCGCCCGACCCCTCAGCGACGCTTCCACTTCACCGCGCGCCGGCGCCGCCACACCGCCACCGGCAGCACCGCCGCGATGGCCACGCCCTGCGGGGCCACCGTCAGGGCGGCGGACGCCGAGGTCTGCTGGTTGATGCCGGGCTGGTCGAAGGTGTCCGGGACCGGCAGGGTGCCCCAGCGGGTGATCGGCCAGGCCTTGACGATCGCGCGGCCCACGACGTCGCTGACCGGGACCATGCCGTGATGCTTGTCGGACTGGTTGTAGCGCGAGTCGCGGGAGTTCTGGCGGTGGTCACCCATCACCCAGATGTAGCCCTTGGGGACCGTCACCTTGAACTGGCCGCCCAGCTCGTCGTCGGTGCACGGCGTGTTGCCGGGGTAGACGTACGGCTCGTTCAGGGCGTGGCCGTTGACCAGCAGCGGGCCGCTGCCCTTGCACTGGACGGTGTCGCCGCCGACGCCGATCACGCGCTTGATGAGGTCCTTCTCGTTGGCGGACGGCATCAGGCCGATCCAGCTGAGGACCTTCTGCACGGCGTTCGGGCTCGGGGCCGGTTCGCCCGCCAGCCAGTCGTCCGGGTCGTGGAAGACCACGACCTCGCCGCGCTCGGGCTTGGAGCCGAACCACGGGGTGAGCTTGTCGACCAGGACACGGTCACCCACCTGGAGGGTGTTCTGCATCGAGGCGGACGGGATCGAGAACGCCTGCACCAGGAACGTCTTGATCAGCAGCGCCAGCACCAGCGCGATGACCACGAGGATCGGCAGCTCCTTCCAGAAGGAGCGTGGCTTCTTCGGCCGGTTCGCGGCCTCGCCCGCACCCGCGCCCTCCGCCCTCGGCCGCTGCCCGTCGCCCGGCGTGCCCGCGTCGCCCGCCGCGTCATTCCCGGAGGTCATGGCGCCGTCCGGCACGGGGGCGTTGTCTTCCACGGGGTGCCCGCGGTGCTCCTCGCCGTCGTGCCCCGACCGTGCGCCAACCGCCACATCCCCCACGCCAACTCCTTACTCTGTGCCGCCGCCTGCCCCACATTCGACGCAGGCCCACCACTCCCATAACGAGCGGGAGTTCCGCAGGGGTCGGGAGCTGGATCGTTCCGTTCGGATTCTCGGAGGCAACCCTATGCGACAGCGCGCGACCGGCGGTCGCACCCGACGCGGAGTCGGCGACGCTTGCGAAGGTTTTAGGTTCCTGAAGGCGTGTCCAGTGGCCGATCGGCCAGCCGATGGCGACGGCACGGCCCACCACGGATTCCTCGGACACCGTTCCGCCGTACGGGGTGTTCTGGTGGAAACGGGAGTCCGCGGAGTTGCCCCGGTGGTCGCCCATGACCCACAGCCGGCCCTGGGGGACGGTGATGTCGAAGGGCTGGGCGGACGGGGCGTCACCCGGGTAGATGTAACCCCCTTCGGTGAGCGGTACGCCGTTGACGGTGACCCGGCCCTGCTGGTCACAGCACTTGACGTGGTCGCCGCCGACCCCGATGACCCGCTTGATCAGGTCCTTCTCGTTGTCGGAGGGCAGCAGGCCGATGAAGGTGAGGCCTTCCTTGAGCTGCTTGACGACGACCGGGTCGTGCTTCTTGGCCGTCTGCTCGTCGGCCAGCCAGCCGCCCGGATCGTGGAAGACGACGACGTCCCCGCGCTGCGGCTTGGCGCCGAACCACGGGGTGAGCTTGTCGACCAGGACGCGGTCGCCGATCCGGATCGTCTGCTCCATCGAGCCGGACGGGATCACGAAGGCCTGGACCAGGAAGGTCTTCAGCACGAGTGCTATGAGGACGGCCACGCCGACGAGAAGAGGGATCTCCCGGACGGCTGAACGCCGGCGCTTGCGTTTGACCTTGCGCTGGAGTTTCCGCCGCTCCGCGCGCGTGCGGCCGCCGCCGGGCGCGGAGGTGCGGCGCGATCCGGTGGGCAGCAGATTGTCGGCGGGGCTGCTCGGCACTCCGCGCGGTTTGCCGCGATTACCCATGCGCGCCCTCCGGGGTGGGCACGCGCGCGTAGGCGGAGGGCCGCGTCAGGTGCGTGAAGTGGTCGTACGGCCACAGGATCCAGTCGGCGCGGCCGATGACGTCGCCGACCGGGACCATGCCGCCACCGGGCGAGCCGAGGTGGTCGCGGGAGTCGCTGGAGTCGCTGCGGTGGTCGCCGAGGACGAACAGGCGGCCGGCGGGTACGACGACGTCGAAGGGCACGCCGGAGGCGCTGTCCCCGGGATAGAGGAACGCCGACTCGTCGACGGCGCGGCCGTTCACCTCGATCCTCCCCTGCTTGTCGCAGCAGACCACATGGTCTCCCCCCACACCGACCACGCGCTTGATGTAGTCGGCGTTCCCGAAGTACCCCGTGCCGTCGAACACGATCACGTCGCCGCGGCGCGGCTGGGCACCGAAACGGTACGCCAACTTATTTACGAGAACGCGGTCCCCGATCCTCAAGCCCTGTTCCATGGATCCGCTCGGAATCTGGAACGGTTGCACCACGAAAGTGTTGAGGACGAGCAAAAAAACCAGGCAGAGGAAGAGCGTCAGGGTGATCCGGCCGCCCGGCAGCCAGTCGGCGACCCGCGCCACCAACGCGAAACGCGACCGTCCCTCCGGCCCCGGTGAATCCGGGTGGGAGGAGCGGTCGCGTTCCGTCGGCTGTGCTTCGGTGTCCATCGGAGCCAGATGCTATCCGGCTCCGCTGTGGCCCTCGCGCGGGCCGTGACACCGGGGAAGCGCTCAGCTCTCGCGCTTCTCCTTGATCTTCGCGGCCTTGCCGCGCAGGTCACGGAGGTAGTACAGCTTGGCGCGGCGCACGTCACCACGGGTGACCAGCTCGATCTTCTCGACGATCGGGGTGTGCACCGGGAAGGTGCGCTCGACGCCGACGGAGAACGAGACCTTGCGGACCGTGAAGGTCTCGCGGACACCGGAGCCCTGGCGACGGATCACAACGCCCTTGAACTGCTGCACACGGGAGCGGTTGCCCTCGATGACGCGGACGTGCACGTTGACGGTGTCACCCGGACGGAAGGCCGGGATGTCGCTGCGCAGCGACGCGGCGTCGACGGAGTCGAGCAGGTGAGACATTTCGTCTGCTTTCTTCGCTGATGCCACAGGTCATCAACGGAAACTAGGTGTTTGCACGAAGCCGTGTGCGGGTCGGGGCGAGCGTCGTGTCCCCCTGTGGCAGGGGCGCACGCCGGACGGGCGCACAACAGCGGTCTATTCTTCCATGCCCTCGGCCCGCCGCCAAAATCGGCCGTACGGGTGGCCTTCGGGGTCCGGTTCCCAGCCCAGGATGGAGAGCATCTCGCGGTCCTTCTTGTCGAAGGCCTTGGGGTCGCAGCGCTCGATCAGGTCGGGCCGGTTGGCGGTCGTACGCCTGAGGGCCTCGTCCCGGCGCCAGCGGGCGATCCTGCCGTGGTGGCCGCTGAGCAGCACGTCCGGGATGTCCCGTCCGCGCCAGACGGGCGGCTTGGTGTAGACGGGGCCTTCCAGGAGGCTCGCCATCGCGCCGGGCGCGAAGGAGTCGTCGCGGTGGGACTCGGCGTTGCCCAGGACACCGGGCAGCAGCCGGGCGACGGCCTCCGTGATGACCAGGACGGCCGCCTCGCCGCCGGCCAGGACGTAGTCGCCGATGGAGACCTCGTACACCGGTATGCGCGTGGCGTACTCGTCCATCACGCGCCGGTCGATGCCCTCGTAGCGGGCCGGCGTGAAGATCAGCCACGGGCGCTCGGAGAGCTCCACGGCCAGTTCCTGGGTGAAGGGGCGGCCGCTGGGCGTGGGCACGATCAGCGCGGGGGCCGTGGCGCCGGTCTCGTAGCCGTCGGCGAGGACCGTGTCCAGGGCGTCGCCCCAGGGCCCGGTCTTCATGACCATGCCGGGGCCGCCGCCGTACGGGGTGTCGTCGACGGTGTTGTGGCGGTCGTACGTCCACGAGCGCAGATCGTGGACGTGTACGTCGAGCTGTCCACGCGCGCGTGCCTTGCCGACGAGGGAGACGTTCAGGGGCTCCAGGTACTCGGGGAAGATCGTGACGACGTCGAGGCGCATTACGACTCTTCCCCGGTCTCGTCCCCGGTCCCGTCCCCCGCCTCGTCCCCCGTGTCGCGGGAGGACGCGATCTCGGCGCGGTCGTCGATCAGGCCCGGCGGCGGGGCGATGACCGCCTTCTGCTCCTCCAGGTCGATCTCGGTGACGATCTCCTCCACGAACGGGACCATCACCTCGCTGCCGTCGGGGCGCTCGACGATGAACAGGTCCTGGGAGGGCAGGTGCGAGATCTCGGTGATCCGGCCGACCTCCACCCCGTCCTCGGTGACCACGTCGAGGTCGATGAGCTGGTGGTCGTAGTACTCGTCCTCGCCCTCGGGCAGTTCCTCCGGATCGACCTCGGCGATCAGGAGGGTGTTGCGCAGGGCCTCGGCCGCGTTGCGGTCGGCGACGCCCTCGAAGCGCAGGAGGAGACGGCCGCTGTGGACGCGGCCGGTGGCGATGGTGAGCGGTCCGGCGGAGGCCGGCTCGGTGGCCAGGACGGCGCCCGGGGCGAGCCTCAGCTCCGGCTCGTCGGTACGTACCTCCACGGTGACCTCGCCCTTGATGCCGTGGGCGCGGCCGATCCGTGCGACTACCAGCTGCACTGTGCGTGATCTCCTGTCATACGACTGCGGGCCGGGGACGGCCCAGTGGCCCTCCCCGGCCCGAGCCGGTTGCTTTGAAGCGTCAGCGGACGTGGTCCACGTCGACGAGGTCGACGCGGACACCGCGACCGCCGATGGCGCCCACGACGGTGCGCAGAGCGCGCGCGGTGCGGCCGTTGCGGCCGATCACCTTGCCGAGGTCGTCCGGGTGGACCCGGACCTCGAGCACGCGTCCGCGGCGCAGGTTGCGCGAGGCGACCTGCACATCGTCAGGGTTGTCGACGATGCCCTTCACGAGGTGCTCAAGCGCCTCTTCGAGCATGCTGCTCAGGCCTCGGTCGACTCGGACTCGGCGGCCGCCTCGTCCTTCTTCTCAGCCTTCTTCTTCTGGGTGATCGCCTCACCCTTGCCCTCGTCGTCACCGCCGAGCGCCTCGAACGACGGACGGGCCGGCTTCGGCTCGGCGGTGAGCAGCGGCGCGGGGGCCGGCTCGCCCTTGAACTTCTGCCAGTCGCCGGTCTTCTTGAGGATGGCGAGAACCGGCTCGGTCGGCTGCGCGCCGACACCCAGCCAGTACGCCACACGCTCGGCGTCCACCTCGATGACCGACGGGTTGTAGGTCGGGTGGTACTTGCCGATCTCCTCGATGGCCCGGCCGTCACGGCGGGTACGGGAGTCGGCGACGACGATGCGGTAGTGAGGCGAACGGATCTTGCCCAGACGCTTCAGCTTGATCTTGACTGCCACGGGAGTGGGTTCTCCTGGATTTGACGTGGTTGGGCACGGCGAGCTGCCGCGTGGGGTTGCGGTACCCGAGTGCCCGATGGACGCGTCAGCCGGAGGAGAGAGGGGTCCTGTGCGGCTGTCGAGTACAGCTAGCCATTGTGCCATACCCTGCGGGTCGCTTTTGGCCGAGGGTGGGTGAGCTGCGGCTGGGCATGCCTGTGAGGCACCCGGCGTGGAGGTGACCGTACGTCGGGTGCGCTGCTCGGCGTGACGAGGTGCCGCCGCGGGGTCCGGCGGCACCCCCACATCGCCCGGCCCGCAACCGGCACCCACGAGATGCCGGTACTCCGTGGCCTGGCGCGTCACGCCGCTCCCGCGACCTCCGGGATCCGAAACGGCTTGCCGCAGCCGCCGCAGACGATGGGGGCCTGGGCGAGGACCGAGGGGACCACGCGGACGTTGCGGCCGCAGTCGCAGACCGCCTTGACCCGCACCCCGCCCCCGGAGGAGCCGTGCCGGGCGGCCGGGCCGCGGAAGCTGCGGGTGGTGTCCGAGGAGGTCGCCGCCGTGTGCGCCTTCAGGGCGCGCTGCAGCCGCTCGATCGTCGGGCGGTAGCGCCGCTTGGCCTCGGGGTTGAGCGTGACCAGGGAGAAACCGCTGCTCGGGTGCGGCTCCTCGGGGTGGTCGAGGCCCAGCTCCTCGGCGATCGCGAGGAAGCGGCGGTTGTGGTAGCGGCCGGCGCGGGAGGTGTCGCGGATCCCGCGGGCGGCGGCGATGCCGTGGACTGCCTCATGGAGCAGTCGCTCGAAGGAGAGCTCGTGTCCGCAGGCGGACGACGACTCTCCGATCAGGGACTCTGGCGCGGCAAGGTCCGGCAGCTCGGGGTGGTACCGCTGAATGTCGGCCCACGCCTGCGCCAGCTCTGCGGCGAGTACAGGTGGTGTCTGTGTCGTGCTCACGTAATGACAACGAGCGGGAGCTCGAATGTGTTCCTATTCCGGGGCATCTCAAATAATTTGCACGTACCCGTCAGTTGCCGCTGATGCGTCCGGACGAGGGCGGGTGCGCTGATCTGCGGAGAAGCCGCACAGCTCCTACCAAGCTGGTGCGTAGTCCGCCGTACGACCCAGGGGGTAGACCCCTCTACGGGTGTGGCCGCCGGTTGCGCAAGAGGCGTTTCGGTCGCTCTCGTCGTGAAGCCTCACTCCGGTCAGCGTCCGTGACGCGCGTGGCGTTACTGCACGCCGTCCGGCCCCGGCACCGGCCGGTTTCCCCGGAGCGGACACCGTACGGCCCTCCAGATTGCCGGGATGTGAAATCTCGCCACACCCGCTCCAGGGCCCCAAGCGGGGGCCCACGACCCCTGGACGGGGCAGCGAGCCGGGAGTTACCTGGCATACGTGGGAAGTGCGCGCGCACGGCACGGGGGCCACGCAACCGGGCACAGCGGCGAACTGTCGGCGGATTGGGGCGCTTACCTATGACACCTACGCTCGTGCGACCGCACGTGCCTCACGCGGGTTCCGCACCCGGCGTGGACCTGTGCGCACGCGCGCGTGACTGGTCCGAGATCCAGGAGCGGATGCTGGTGCCGCTCTACGAAGCCGTCTACGAACGACTGGAAGTGGGCCCTGCCACCCGGCTGCTGGGCCTGCGCTGCGGCGCCGGGCTCGCGCTGCTGCTGGCGTCCGGCAGAGGCGCCGACGTCACCGGTGTCGACGCCGCCTCCCCCGAACGGCTCGCCCTGGCCCGCGAACGCCTGCTGCCGGACGCCGCACGCCGCGCCGACGGGAGCGCCCTGGGCCGGCCCGGGCAGCCCGGCGGGGCCCGCGGCGCGTCGGACGGCCCCGGCAGGCGCGCTGCGCCCGGAGGCAGCGCGGCTGGTGCCGGCCGGACCGGAGCGCAGGGCCCGAGCGGCCGTACACGCGCGCGTGCCGTGCGGCTCGTCGCGGGCTCGCCCCAGGACGTGGCCGGGGCGGAGACCGCCGCCTACACCCTGGTGACCGTCTTCGAGCCGATCGGGTGCCTCGCGGGCGACTCCGAGGGGCTCGGTGAGCTGCTGGCGGACGCGCTGCCGCTGGCCGCGCGCGGGGCCGCCGTGGTGCTGGCCGGGTGGGGGCCGCCGGAGCGCTGCGCCACCTCCGCGGTGCTGCGGGTGGCGACGAAACTGGCCGATCCCCTGCGCAGCGCGCGCAGTTGGCGGCCCGCCCGGCGGGACGACCTGGAGGAGGTCGCCCAGCGGGCGGGGCTGAAGCCCGACGGCTCGGGGCGGGTGGCCTGCCCGTTCGGGTACGCCGACATGGACAGCGCCGTACGGGGCCTGCTGTCGACCGGCCTGTTCGACGCGGCGATCACGGCGACGGACGCCAAGCAGGTCGACAAGGAGCTCACGGAGTCCCTGCACCCCCACCGGCGCCCGGACGGCACCGTGTGGATGCCGAACGTCTTCCGCTACCTGGTCGCCCGCGTGCCCTAGACGGCACGTACTCCCGCCGCACCGGGCCCGAGCCCAAGTACGTCCGGTACGAGGGCCAGGACCGGCACTCCCCCAGCCGCGCGGCGCGTCCTCCGGGCGGACGGCGGGAGTCTGACGACAGGACCTGGACGCCAGGACCTAGGCGTCGCCGTCCTTGGTCAGGCGTGGGATCCCGGCGATGCGGTACGCGTCCGCCTCCTCCAGCGTCTCCTGGTCCAGCAGGGCGAGGGCGAGGGCGTCCAACTGGTCGCGGTGGTCGCGGAGTTTGGCGCAGGCCTCCTCGTAGCACGCGTCGACGATCCGCCGCATCTCGGTGTCGATCACGTCGAGGGTCTGCGGGGCGGCGGAGAGCCCGTAGGCCTGCTGGGCGTCGCTCGGGAGGGCGGACAGGCGGCCGACGCGCTCGCTCATGCCCCACCGGGCGACCATCCCGCGCGCGATGTTGGTGACCTGTTCGAGGTCGTTCTCCGCGCCCGTGGTGACGACTCCGTAGACGACGTCCTCCGCCGCCATCCCGCCCAGGGCGCCGATGATGCGGCCGCGCAGGTACTCCTCCGAGTGGGCGTACCGCTCCACCTCGGGCGTGGACATGGTCACCCCGAGCGCCCGGCCGCGCGGCACGATGGTGATCTTGCGGACGGGGTCGGCGCCGGGCTGCAGCATGCCGAGCAGGGCGTGGCCGCTCTCGTGGTAGGCGGTGCGCCGGCGGTCCTCCTCGGGCATCACGAGGGTGCGCTCGGCCCCCAGCTGGACCTTCTCCAGCGCCTCGGACATGTCGGCGGCGGTCACCTGTTCCTGCTTGCGCTTGACCGCGAGCAGAGCGGCCTCGTTGGCGAGATTGGCCAGATCCGCACCCGTCATACCGGGGGTGACACGCGCCATCTGGGCCAGGTCCACGTCACCGGAGAGCGGGATGTCCCGGGTGTGGATGCGCAGGATCGACTCGCGCCCGGCGCGGTCCGGCGGGGCCACGTTGACCACCCGGTCGAAGCGGCCGGGGCGGGTCAGGGCCGGGTCCAGGATGTCCGCGCGGTTGGTCGCGGCGATGACGATCACGCCCTCCGAGCCCGAGAAGCCGTCCATCTCCGTGAGGATCTGGTTCAGCGTCTGCTCGCGCTCGTCGTGCCCGCTCATGGAGGCACCGCCGGCCCGGGCCCGGCCGATGGTGTCGATCTCGTCGATGAAGATGATCGACGGCGCCACCTTCCGGGCCTCGGCGAACAGTTCGCGGACGCGGGAGGCGCCGACGCCGACGATCATCTCGATGAACTCGGACGCCGAGGCGGAGAAGAACGGCACGCCGGCCTCGCCCGCGACGGCGCGTGCGAGCAGGGTCTTGCCGGTGCCGGGCGGGCCGGCGAGCAGCACGCCGCGCGGCAGCTTCGCGCCCATCCGGCGGTAGACGTCGGGGTGCTCCAGGAAGTCGACGACGTCGTCCAGTTCGCCCTTGACCTCGTCGATGCCGGCCACGTCCAGGAAGGTGGTGCGCTCGTGGCCGGGCCGCAGCCCGACGGGTTTGGGCGGCGCCCGGCGGCCGAACAGGCCGCCCGCGCCGGGCAGGGCCCCGCCGAGCCGCCGCGCGACGATGAGCCACACGACGACCAGCACCGCGATCGGGATCAGGGACATCAGCACGTTGGACCACAGGCTGCGCTCCTGCACGACCGGCCGTGCCGTCACGGTGACGCCGTGGGCGGTCAGGTTGTGCCACAGCCGGTCGTCGGCGAAGGCCGGGCGCTGGGTCTTGAACCTGGTGTAGTTCCCGCCGCCCTCGGGATTGGCCCGCGCGCTCCTGAGCTGGCCCTGGATCGCGTCACCCTTGGAGTAGATCTTGGTGACGTTGCCGGCGGCGACCTGTCTGCTGAACTCCGTGTACGAGATCGTCGGCTCGTTGCCCTGGCCGAGATAGTTCAGTCCGACATAGGCCAGGAGAAAGACGATCACCGCGGTGACGAGCAGCCCCCACCACTTTCCGCCGCGGATCCTTCCGCCGCCGGATCGCCGCGGCGACTCGTCGGGGGTGCCCTCGGTGCGCCACGGCTGGTCCGGGGCTTTGCGTGGGGGCGCCGCATCGCTCATATCTGGACGTTACGGCATATGGCGGACGTCGGCATGCGCTGAGGGGCGCCCCCTTGGCCGGGGGCGCCCCTCAGGGACGTACGAGACCTACGACACGTACGAGTGGGGCTCAGCCCATGAACTTCTTGAACTCGTCCGGCAGCTCGAAGTCCTGACCGCCCTGCTGCGGCAGCCCGAAGGCGCCTCCGCCCTGTGCGGCGGCCTCGCGGCGCTGGGCCTCCTCCAGCTCCTGCTGCCTGCGCTTCATCGGGTTGCCGGAGCGCTGCTTGCCCTTGGCCTTCTTCTGCTGCTTCTTCTGCCGGCCGGGGCCGCCGCCCATGCCCGGGATCCCCGGCATGCCCGGCATGCCGCCGCCCTGCGCCATGCGGGACATCATCTTGCGGGCCTCGAAGAACCGCTCGACCAGGTTCTTCACCGCGCTGACCTCGACACCGGAACCCTTGGCGATGCGGGCGCGACGGGAGCCGTTGATGATCGTCGGGTCCTGGCGCTCGCCCGGGGTCATCGACTTGATGATCGCGGCGGTGCGGTCGACGTCCCGCTCGTCGATGTTCTGGATCTGGTCCTTGATCTGGCCCATGCCCGGGAGCATGCCGAGCAGCTTGCTGATGCTGCCCATCTTCCGGACCTGCTCCATCTGGGCCAGGAAGTCGTCGAGGGTGAAGTCCTGCCCCTTCTTGGACGCCAGCTTGGAGGCCATCTTGGCGGCCTCTTCCTGGCTGAAGGTCTTCTCCGCCTGCTCGATCAGGGTGAGCAGGTCACCCATGTCGAGGATGCGGGAGGCCATCCGGTCCGGGTGGAAGGCGTCGAAGTCGTCCAGCTTCTCGCCGTTCGACGCGAACATGATCGGCTTGCCGGTGATCTGCCGGATCGACAGGGCGGCACCACCGCGGGCGTCACCGTCGAGCTTGGAGAGCACCACGCCGTCGAAGCCGACGCCGTCGCGGAAGGCCTCGGCGGTGTTGACGGCGTCCTGACCGATCATCGCGTCGACGACGAACAGGATCTCGTCGGGGCCGATCGCGTCCCGGATGTCCGCGGCCTGCTGCATCATCTCGGCGTCGATGCCGAGGCGGCCGGCGGTGTCCACGATCACGATGTCGTGGACCTTGGACTTCGCGAACTCGATGGAGTCCTTGGCGACCTTGACCGGGTCGCCGACGCCGTTGCCCGGCTCCGGGGCGTAGACGGCCACGCCGGCGCGCTCGGCGACGACGCTCAGCTGGTTGACGGCGTTCGGGCGCTGGAGGTCGGCGGCGACCAGCAGCGGGGAGTGGCCCTGCTCCTTGAGCCACCGGCCGAGCTTGCCGGCGAGGGTGGTCTTACCGGCACCCTGCAGACCCGCCAGCATGATCACGGTGGGCGGCTGCTTGGCGAAGCGCAGGCGCCGGGTCTCGCCGCCGAGGATGGTGACGAGCTCGTCGTTGACGATCTTCAGCACCTGCTGGGCGGGGTTCAGCGCGCGCGAGACCTCGGCGCCGAGTGCCCTTTCCTTGACGTTCTTGATGAAGGTGCGGACGACAGGGAGCGCGACGTCCGCTTCGAGGAGCGCGATACGGATCTCGCGTGCCGTGGCGTCGATGTCCGCCTCGCTGAGGCGCCCCTTGCCGCGGAGATTTTTGAAAGTCGCGCTGAGGCGGTCGGAGAGGGTATCGAACACGGTGGCGTCGGTCCTCGAGGTCGGGGGCAGTGGTGAGCGTCTTCCAGGGTATCCGGCTCGGCAAGCGAATCGTCCCCGCCCGCTTCCTTCGACGGACGGGAACGCGTTACGCGCCCGCCGGTGTCACCCCCGCAGCGTCTCCTCCAGCGCCCGGGCCATCGACGCCGCGTCCTCCCCCGGCAGTGGCGCCCCCGCCCCGGTCGTCACGTAGAAGGCGTCCACGGCGTTCGACCCCAAGGTCGACACGTGCATGCTCCGCACCCGCACCCCCGCCTTCTCCAGGGCCATGCCGATCCGGTGCAGCAGGCCCGGGGCGTCCTGGGCGCGGACCTCGATCACGGTGGCGTGGTGGGAGGCCGCCGGGGCGACGGTCACCCTCGGCGGCGGGGCGACCCAGCCGCGGCGCCTCGGATAGGCCGCGTCCCGTTCGGCGAGGCGGCCGGCGATGTCCAGACTGCCGTCCAGGGCGCGGACCAGGTCGGCGCGCAGCCGGGTGGCCTGCGGCAGGGAGCCGTACTCGGCGGCCACCCGCCAGTTGAGCAGCAGCACCGAGCCGTCGTCGACGTCGTCGGGCAGGCCCAGGGCGCGGAGTTCCGCCGTACGGACCGTGAGGCGGTGCACGGCGAGGACACCGGCGACGGCGGGGAGCACGGCGGGCTGGTCGGGTACGGCGATGAGCAGCTCCACGCCGAGGGGTTCGCCGGACGGTTCCTCGCCGGTGGCCGGTTCCGTCTGGGCGCGCAGCGCGAGGACCGGGCCGCCGGTGCGGTACGCCTCGATCGCCAGCCGCTCCTGCTCGGCCGTGGGCGCGGCGGGCTCCGGCTCGTCGGGGGCGTCTCCGGCGAGCACGGCGGAGACCCGCCGGACCAGGTCGGTGACGAGGTGGCCGCGCCAGGAGGACCAGGCGGCCGGTCCGGTGGCGAGGGCGTCGGCCTCGGTGAGGGCGTGCAGCAGCTCCAGGGTGCTCTGGGTGCCGACGGCCTCGGCGACCGAGCGGACGGTGGCCGGGTCGTCGAGGTCGCGCCGGGTGGCCGTCTCGATCAGCAGCAGGTGGTGGCGGACCAGGGCGGAGAGCACGTCCACGTCCGCGCGGTCGAAGCCGATGCGCGCGGCCACGTCCCTGGCGATGATCTCGCCGGCCACCGAGTGGTCGCCGGGCCAGCCCTTGCCGATGTCGTGCAGCAGGGCGGCGACCAGGAGCAGGTCCGGGCGGCTGACGCGGCGGGTCAGCTCGGAGGCGCGGACGGCCGTCTCGATCAGGTGCCGGTCGACCGTCCACAGATGGACGGCGTTGCGCTGCGGGCGGCAGCGGACCCGTTCCCAGTCCGGCAGGAGGCGGCTGATCAGGCCCTCCGCCTCCAGCGCCTCCCAGACGTCCACGGTCGGCCGGCCGGAGCCGAGCAGGGTGACCAGCTGTTCGCGGGCCTCGGCGGGCCAGGGCGTGGGCAGGGGGCGCGCGGTGGCGGCCATGCGCCGTACGGCGTGCAGGGAGAGCGGGAGGCCGGCCTGCGCGGCGGCGGCCGCCGCGCGCAAGGGGAGCACGGGGTCGCGCTCGGGGCGCGCGGCGCGGGCGAGCACCACCTCGCCGTCCTGCTCCACCACCCCTTCGGCCAGCGGCGACCGCTCCGCGACGGGCTTGCCGCCGCCCAGCATGGCGCGCAGCCGCGGACGGACGGCGCGCGACCGCAGCACGCGCCCCACTTCACGCCAGGTGACGTCACTGGCGTACGAGATGACCCGCGCCGCCTCGTAGACCTGCCGCAGCAGGGTGTCCGCGTCCAGCAGCCCCAGCTCGGCCGCCACCTGGTCCTGCTCCTGGAGGGCGAGCCGGTCGGTGGCGCGGCCCGTGGCCAGATGCAGCGCGTCCCGTACGTCGAGCAGGCGCCGGCGCGCGTCCGCGAGGCCCTCGCGCGGGGCGTCGGCGAGCCAGGAGGCGGCGACGGCGCGCAGGGCGGTGGCGTCCCTGAGGCCGCCCCGGGCCTCCTTGAGGTCCGGTTCCAGCAGGTACTGCAGTTCGCCCTGGCGCTCGGCCCGCTCGGCGCAGAGCTCCTGCAGTTCGGGGAGGCGCTTGGGGGCCTGGTTGCGCCAGTCGGCCAGGACGGCCGTCCTCAGTCCGGAAGTCAAACCCAGGTCGCCGGCGAGATGGCGGGCGTCCAGGAGGCCGAGTTGGACTTTCAGATCCTCTCCGGCGGTCCTGCGGGCCTCGGCCGGGGTGCGCACGGAGTGATCGAGGGCGAGGCCCAGGTCCCAGATGGGGTACCAGAGGCGGTCGGCCAGCGCGGCCACCGCTTTCGGATCGGAGCCGTCGTGCAGCAGCAGGAGGTCGAGGTCGCTGCGCGGGGACAGCTCGCCACGGCCGTAGCCGCCGACGGCGACCAGGGAGGCCCCCGGGAGGCCTCCGGCCGCCGCCGTGAACAGTCCGGCGAGCCAGTCGTCGGTCAGTTCGGCGAGTGCGGCACGGCGCGGCGGCCCGGACCGCGCCCCCTCGGTGAGGAGGCGCAGCCGGGCCGCCGCGTAGCCGCTGGGTCCCGAGTCCTCTGCCATCCGCTCGTCCGTTCCCGTCACCCAGCGACTCCCGTTCTGAGAAGTTGTGGTCAGAGCGCGTCCGGGCCGCGCTCGCCGGTGCGGACCCGTACGGCCGTCTCGACCGGCAGGGACCAGACCTTGCCGTCACCGATCTTGCCGGTGCGGGCGGCCTTCACGATGACCTCGATCAGCTGCTCGGCGTCGTCGTCCTCGGCCAGCACCTCGATGCGGATCTTGGGGACCAGGTCGACGGTGTACTCGGCACCGCGGTAGACCTCGGTGTGGCCCCGCTGACGACCGTAACCGCTGGCCTCGGTGACCGTCAGGCCGTGGACGCCGAAGGCCTGAAGGGCTTCCTTGATCTCGTCCAGCCGGTGGGGCTTGACGACGGCGGTGATGAGCTTCATGCGTCCACCTTCTTGGTCTGCGTGCCGGCCAGGGCGGGGGCGTGGGCGACGGAACCGATGACGCCGCCGCCGGCGCCGCTGAAGTCGTAGGCGGTCTCGGCGTGCTCGGCCTGGTCGATGCCGGAGATCTCCTCGTCCTCGGTGACCCGCATGCCGATCGTCTTGTCCAGCAGGAAGGCGAGGACCGCGGAGACGACCAGGGAGTAGGCAAGGACCGCGCCGACACCCGCGCACTGCTTCCACAGCTGGGTCCAGGTGTGGTGGCCGTAGAAGACACCGGTCGCGGCGGACTGGCCCTTGCCGGTGGCGAAGAAGCCGATCAGCAGGGAGCCGATGATGCCGCCGACCATGTGGACGCCGACGACGTCGAGGGAGTCGTCGTAGCCGAACTTGAACTTCAGGCCCACGGCCGCGGCGCAGGCGACACCGGCGATGGCGCCGACGCAGATCGCGCCGAGCGGGGAGACCGCGCCGCCGGACGGGGTGATCGCGACCAGACCGGCGACCGCGCCGGAGGCGGCGCCCAGCGTGGTGAACGCGCCGTGCCTGATCTTCTCGTAGGCGAGCCAGGCCAGCATGGCGGCGGCCGTCGCGACCTGGGTGTTGACGAACATCAGCGCGCCGACGCCGTCGTCGTTGCCGAGCCAGGAGCCCGCGTTGAAGCCGAACCAGCCGAACCACAGCAGACCGGCACCGAGCATGACCAGCGGGAGGCTGTGCGGGCGCATCGGGTCCTTCTTGAAGCCGACGCGCTTGCCGATGACGAGGATGACACCGAGGGCGCCGGCACCCGCGTTGATGTGGACCGCCGTACCACCCGCGAAGTCGATCACACCGAGCTTGTAGGCCCAGCCGTCGGCGCCCCAGACCCAGTGGGCGACCGGGACGTAGACGATCGTGAGCCACAGGGCGATGAACAGCGACCAGGCCGAGAACTTGACGCGGTCCGCGAGGGCGCCGCTTATCAGGGCCGGGGTGATGATCGCGAACATCATCTGGAAGACCATGAACACGAAGATCGGGATGCTGTAGCCGGGCCACAGCTCCGTCAGACCGATCTTGCGCAGGCCGAACCAGTCGGAGTCCCAGCCGATGAGGCTGTTGTTCGTGCCGAAGGCGAGGGAGAAGCCGTAGAGCACCCACAGAATGGTGACGATGCCCATGCTGATGAAGCTCATCATCAGCATGTTCAGGGTGCTCTTGACGCGGACCATGCCCCCGTAGAAGAAGGCGAGGCCCGGCGTCATGATCAGCACCAGAGCGGAAGCAATGAGCATGAAGCCTGTGTTCGCGGACGACAGCTTGGGTGCCTCCGCGGCAAGCGTGATGGCTGGTGCCATCGGCGTCTCCTCGTCGGTTGTACGGCCCCGTGCGGGCGGTGCCTGAGCGGTCCGGCGGGTAGTGGGGTGGGCCGGTTATGCGCCACGAGACTGACGCAGCGCGGTTTCGGTGGAAGCCCCTGGTTGTTTCGCCGGGGTGACAAGGGCACCCTGCGTGTTACGCCTGGATGAACCACCGGATTCGCGGCTCGCCGATCGTTATCGTGACGCAACCATCACGCCCACCACCGCAACCATCAATTGAGGAACCACGACGGCGAGCAACCACGTCCGCGAGAGCGGCGCCGGTTTGGGCGCAAACAAGGGTCCGGCCGCGGCGGGCCTCCGATGACCTGGCGTGGGGGAGCCGAGTCGGGCAGTTCGGGAGGGCCGGCCGCGGCCGGGGCACGGGGAGCCGGGTGGTCAGACCGCTTCGGCGGTCTCCGGCAGGTCGACGGCGAGCTGATCGGTGAGGTCGACCACGGCGGCGAGGTCGCCGTAGTCCCGTACGGCCGTGTCGACCGTCTTTCGGATACGAGTGTTCACACGCTCCGAGCGGACCTTCTTGGCGATGTCCATGGCCTGGGAGGCATAGTCCGTGCTCTGCTCGGGCTCGCGCTGGAGCAGGTGCACGGTGGCCATGCCGATCAGGTTCAGCGCGTACGACCGCTGGTGCTCGCTGTCCTCGGCGAACTTCTCCACCGCCTTGCGCATCAGCGGCTCGGCGAGGGAGGCGTAGGTGGGGCTGCGGCCAGCGACGTAGGCGAGGTCGCGGAAGGAGTGGGAGTTCTCGCCGTACAGCTCGGCCTCGGAGAAGAAGCGGATCCAGTCGGGGTCCGGCTCGTCCCACTCGTCGGCCTCGGCGAAGGTGTCCTCGGCCATGCGGACCGCGCGTTTGGTCTTGCCCGGCTGGCCCATGTTGGCGTAGGCGCGGGCCTCCATCGCATACAGCATGGACTGGGTGCGCGGGCTCGCGCAGTCACGGCTGCCGTACTGGGCGAGGTGGATCAGCTCCAGGGCGTCGTCGGGCCGGCCGAGATGGATCATCTGGCGGCTCATGCTGGAGAGGATGTAGGAGCCGAGCGGCTTGTCACCGGCCTCCTTGGCCGCGTGCAGGGCGAGCACGAAGTACTTCTGCGCGGTGGGCTGCAGACCGACGTCGTACGACATCCAGCCCGCCAGCTCCGCCAGTTCGGCGGCGACCTTGAAGAGCCTGCGGGTGGTGGCCCCGGGCTGGGGTTCCTGGAGCAGGTCGGTGACCTCGTGCAGCTGGCCGACGACCGCCTTGCGGCGCAGGCCGCCGCCGCACTGGGCGTCCCACTGGCGGAACATGCGCGTGGTGGACTCCAGCAGGTCCAGCTCCGGCTTGGACAGCCGGCCGGGCCTGCGGGGGTCGAGGACGGGCTCGGGCTCGGCGGGGACCGGCGAGGCGGGGCTCGGGACGAGCCAGCGCTGCATGGGCTCGATGAGGGAGGGGCCGGCGGACAGCGCGAGGGAGGTGCCGAGGAAGCCGCGCCGGGCGAGCATCAGGTCGCTGCGCGAGAACTCGCCGAGCAGGGCGATCGTCTGCGGGGCCGTCCAGGGCAGGTCGACGCCGGACACGGAGGGCGACTGGCGGGCGGCGCGCAGACCCAGGTCCTCGATGGAGACCACACAGCCGAAGCGCTCGGAGAACAGCTCCGAGAGGATGCGCGGGATCGGCTCGCGCGGGTTCTCCCCGTCCAGCCAGCGACGCACGCGCGAGGTGTCGGTGGAGATGTGGTTGGCGCCCAGCTGACGGGCCCGGCGGTTCACCTGGCGGGCCAGCTCGCCCTTGGACCAGCCGCTGCGCACGAACCACGAGCCGAGCAGCTCATTGGGGCGCTTGTCAGCGTTCGCCCCGCTACCGCCGTTGCCGCTCACTGGAACGCCCCCATCCCTGAGACCACGTGTCGCCCTCGCGACCCCCGGTCGCCCCGGAGGGAGACCGCCACGCGCCAAGCCTTATCAGAATGCCGGTAAATACGGCCTCTTGTCCGCCGGTTCTCACCCTTCGAACGAGCTGACGACTCGCCCCCGGCATACCCAAGGATGCATATGCCGCTCGGACTCGCACACTCACAGTAATCCTACGATCACCCGCTCAGCCACGGGGATCCCGGAAACGCCACCATTCGCCACCCCTTCGAATGAACTCACGGTGGGTCGTACGCGATTCACTTGACATAGGACAGCCGGAAGTGGGCGGAGTGATGCACCCGGGGGCGTGAATACCCCGATGCGCCACTCGCTGCACCTCAACGCGCCGCCTTGGCCTCGCGTCGCACAGGGAAGGCGGAGCCGTAGCGTTACGTTCCGCTTCCGTCTCGTTCCGTGTCGTAACCACCGGCGCGCCGGACCCGTTGGAGGGGGCATGGGCTTCACGATCGGCGGCATCCGCGAGATCCGCTCCGGCACGCGCCGGCGCGGCCGTTCGTCGGAGTGCACCGCCGTCGCCGAGTTCACCGGGCTGTGGGGCTGGGACGTGGTGCCGGGAGCGCGGGCCGCGGCGGGCGCCTGCAGCTGCGGACACGCCGACTGCCCGGCACCGGGCGCGCATCCCCTGGACTTCGCGCCCGTGGTGCCGGCCGGGGCCACGCTGGACGAGGCGGGCAAGGCCTGGTCGGAGTTCCCCGGCGCCGCGGTGATGCTGCCGGTGGGCCAGGCGTTCGACGTGGTCGAGGTGTCCGAGGCCGCCGGCCGCCGCGCCCTGGTCCGCCTGGAGCGGATGGGACTCCCCCTCGGCCCGGTGACCGCGACCCCCGACGGCCGCGCCCACTTCTTCGTCGCGCCCGGCGCCGCCGCCGAGCTGCCCCGGCTGCTCTACCGCATGGGCTGGGACGACCCCTCGGCCCTGGACCTGCGCGGCCTCGGCCCCGGTACGCACATCACCGCGCCGCCCTCGGACCGGGGCGGCCTGGGCCCGGTGCGCTGGCTGCGCCCACCCGCGCTGGACTCGGCGACCCGGCCTCCGGCGGCGCGTCTGCTGCTGGGGACGCTGGCGTATGTGGCGCACAGGTCGCGGCTGCGGGCCTGATCAGTCGCGGCTGCGGGCCTGATCAGGCGTACGCGCGCCGGGCAAGGCGAAGCGCCCGTCCCCAACTGCACCTTGGGAGCGGGCGCTTCTCGCAGACCCGGTGGGTGGTAAATGCACTACCCTCAGTCACCGATCAGGGCATCCACGAACGCCTCCGGCTCGAACGGCGCCAGATCGTCCGCGCCCTCGCCGAGTCCGACCAGCTTGACCGGCACGCCCAGCTCGCGCTGGACCGCGACGACGATGCCGCCCTTGGCCGTGCCGTCCAGCTTGGTCAGCACGATGCCGGTGATGTCCACGACCTCCGCGAAGACGCGGGCCTGGACCAGGCCGTTCTGGCCGGTGGTGGCGTCCAGGACGAGCAGCACCTCGTCGAGCGGAGCGTGCTTCTCCACGACCCGCTTGACCTTGCCGAGCTCGTCCATGAGCCCGGTCTTGGTGTGCAGCCGGCCGGCGGTGTCGATGAGGACGACGTCGACCCCCATCTCCTTGCCTTCCTTGACCGCGTCGAAGGCGACGGAGGCGGGGTCGCCGGCCTCCGGGCCGCGCACGGTGTAGGCGCCGACCCGCTCGCCCCAGGTCTGCAGCTGGTCGGCGGCGGCGGCGCGGAAGGTGTCGGCGGCACCCAGGACGACGGTACGGCCGTCGGCCACGAGCACGCGCGCGAGCTTGCCGGTGGTGGTGGTCTTGCCGGTGCCGTTGACGCCGACGACCATCACGATGCCGGGCTTGCGGTCCTCGGGCTCGGTCTTGACCGTGCGGTCGAAGTCCGTGCCGACGACCTTGAGCAGCTCCTCGCGGAGCAGGCCGCGCAGTTCCTGGGGGGTGCGGGTGCCGAGCACCTTCACGCGCTCGCGCAGGCTCTCGACCAGCTCCTGGGTGGGCTGTACGCCGACGTCGGCGGTGAGCAGCGTGTCCTCGATCTCCTCCCAGGTCTCGTCGTCCAGGTGCTCGCGCGAGAGCAGCGTGAGCAGGCCCTTGCCGAGGGCGTTCTGGGAGCGGGACAGGCGGGCGCGCAGGCGGACCAGCCGGCCTGCGGTGGGCTCCGGGATCTCGATCTCGGGAGCCTCTACGGCGGCAGGGGGCTCCTCCACGGCGACCGGTGCGGGGCCGCCGGGGAGGTCCACCTCCTCGATGGTCCGGCGCGGTTCTTCGCGCGGCGTCTCGGCCTCTTCGCCGATGTGCGGCTCGGCCGGGGGCGCGGTGATGTCGGGCGCCTTCGGGGGCGGCGGAGGCAGCGGCTTCTTGCGCCGGGTGCCCACCAGCAGCCCGCCGAGCGCCGCGAGCACGACCACGGCGATGACTACAGCAAGGATGACGGTTTCCATAACTCGTCCAGTATCAGCCATGGGGTACGGCAGGAGGCCGTTTGTGGCTTCGTCCGAGAGACAAACGCCACTTAATACAAGGACTCGGAGCAAAGTACGATGGTCGCGACTCCGTTGACGCGCGTAGAGTCCCGACCGTCCCCGTCCCCCCACGTCTGGTGCCCCTTTTCCATGAGCAAAACCGTCGAGACCGAAGGCGCTCTCGAGACCCGAGGTATCGAGCAGGTCCCGGATCGCGAGCGCACCGCGAAGACCCGTGAGCTGTTCCCCACCTGGGTCGGCGCCAACATCAGCGTGCTGCTGCTGACCATGGGCGCGAGCCTCGTCGTGGCATACCACCTGGACATCTGGCAGGCGCTCGTCGTCGCGGTGGCGGCGCCGGTCGTGTCGTACGGCCTGGTCGGGCTGATCGGCATCGCGGGCAAGCGCGGTGGCGCGCCCGGCATGGCGCTCTCCCGCGCGGTCTTCGGCCAGCGCGGCAACCTGCTGCCCGGCTCGCTGATCTGGGTCGCCCGCTGGGGCTGGGAGACGATCAACGCGGTCACCGGCGCCTACGCGATGCTCACCATCCTGGACATCCTGTTCGGCATCAAGGCGAACAGCGTGCTGGACATGGTGACGCTGCTGGTCTTCGTCGTCGCGACCTTCGCGATCTCCGGGCTCGGCATCAACGCCGTGCAGAAGTGCAACAAGTACGCGACCTATTTCTTCGGCGTCTTCTCGGTGCTGGTCCTGGTCTACCTGGTCGCGAACACGAACTGGTCGAAGGTGCTGCACCACGGCGGCGGCTCCACGGCCGCGGTGATCACCGGTATCGGCATGATCGCGGCGGGCGGTGTCAGCTGGATCCCGACGGCGCCGGACTTCACCCGCTACCTGCCGCGCACGGCGTCCTCGAAGGCGATCGTCGGCACGGCGGTGGGCGGCGCCGGCATCGTCGTGCTCCCCATGGTCCTCATGGGCGCGGTGATGGCGGTCTCCACGCCGGACCTGGCCTCGGCGACCGACCCGGTGTCCTTCCTCGGCGAGATCCTGCCGACGTGGATCGCGGTGCCGTACCTGTTCATCGCGCTGATCGGCATGCTGCTGATCAACTCGATGTCGATGTACTCGGCGGGCTTCACCGCGCAGACCCTCGGCTTCAAGGTGCCGCGGCACTGGGCGGTCTCGGTGAACGCCGTGATCTCGCTGGTCTTCGGCGGTGTGCTGATGCTGGTGGCGACGAGCTTCATGGGCTCGTTCATCGCCTTCCTGTCGCTGCTGGCGGTCGCCTTCAGCGCCTGGGTCGGCGTCTTCGGCGCGGACATGCTGCGCCGCACCGAGTACGACGGCCGCGCCATGACGGACACCACCCGCACCAGCGCCTACTGGTACCGGGGCGGCTTCTCCCCCGCGGCCGTGGCCGCCTGGGCGATCGGCCTGGTGTCGGGCCTGATGTTCACGACCTCGGACTGGTTCACCGGCCCGCTCGCGAAGAACAACGTCATCGGCGAGTACGGCCTCGGCTGGGTTGCCACCATCGTGATCTCGGGCCTGCTGTACCTGGCGCTGCCCAAGCCGGCGGTCACCAGGCCGACGGAGGCCACCGAGCCTGCGGAGGCCACCGAGCCGGCCGAGGTCGCCGAGCCGGCCGAGGAGCGCGCGACCGCCGGCGCCTGACGGGCTCAGTCGGCCGGGCCGCTCTCGTGCAGGACGGCACCGGCCCGGAAACGGATGCGGGAGCAGCGGTCCTTCGTCTCCTGGCCGGCCGTCTCCTGGCCGGCGTCGTCCGGGCAGCAGCAGTGGCGGGCGAGCCACCGCAGGTCGTCCGGGTCGAGCCGGCGGGCGATCCGGCTCCGGCCGGCCTCCGCCCGCGGATCGGTGGGCACGGCTGCCCATGGCTCGGTGGGTCTCGGTGGGTACGGGGTCACTCATCCCGCGGGCCTGCCTCCGCCCCCCCATGGCCATCTGACGCTACGTCAGCTACCGTCCCCCTCCACCGCATCGCACCGGAGGGGGACTTCCCATGCCCGTCACGGTCGTCCGTTTCAACCTCGTCGCACCCGGCGCCGGCCCCGCCGCCCTGGCCGCCCGTTACCGGGCCGCCCTGGAGATGGCCGCGTACGCGGACGAGCACGGGATCAGCACTGTGCAGACCGAGGAGCACCACGGCGCGGAGAACAACTGGCTGCCGTCGCCGTTCGCCTTCTCAGGGGCGGTGTTCGGGGCGACCCGACGGATCGCGGTGACCGTCTCGGCGGTGATCGGCCCGCTGCACGACCCGCTGCGGCTGGCCGAGGAGATCGCCGTACTGGACCTGCTGAGCGGCGGACGGCTGGTGACGGTGGCCGGGATCGGCTACCGGCCGGAGGAGTACGCCCTGTTCGGCGTCGACTACACACGCCGGGGCAGGCTCCAGGACGAGGTGCTGGAGACGCTGCTGAAGGCGTGGTCCGGCGAGGAGTTCACCTACCGGGGCCGGACGGTACGGCTCACCCCGCGCCCGTACACCGACCCGCATCCCCTCCTGCTGGTCGGCGGCTCCTCCAGGGCCGCCGCCCGCCGGGCCGCCCGCCTCGGCCTGCCGTTCTTCCCGAGCGCGCATCTGCCGGAGCTGGAGTCCTACTACAAGGAAAAGCTCACCGAGTACGGCACCGAGGGCTGGGTCATGATGCCCGCGGCCGAGACTCCCCTGCTGCACCTCGCCGAGGACCCGGACCGGGCGTGGGCCCACTACGGCGAGCACTTCCTGCACGAGGCGCGGACCTACGCCTCCTGGCAGTCGGGCGAGATCAGCTCGGCGGTGAGGTCGGCGGCCACGACGGTGGAGGAGCTGCGCGCCGAGGGCGTGTACCGGGTGCTGACCCCGCAGGAGTGCGTGGCGCTGGGTGCCGACAGTCTCGTCCTGCATCCGCTGGTGGGCGGGATGCCGGTGGAGGAGGGGTGGCGGAGCCTGCGGTTGTTCGCGGAGCGGGTGATTCCGGCACTGGGCGACTGACCTGCGGCGATACCCGGTGGTCCGGGCGGGTCCGGCGGTGCTCCACTGGGACGGTGAGTCTGAGTGTGGATGTGGTCGTCCGCGGGCCGAACGGCGGGTTCGAGGTGCTCGACGTGCCCGAGGGGTGCAATGACTCGGCCGGGTTCGAGTCCTGGCGGTGGAAGGTGTGGGGATCGGAGGTGGTGCGCTCGCTGGGCGCCCGTTACCTTCCCCTGCTCGACGGCGACTGGATGGAGGTCCCGACCGAGGAGCTTCCCCGGTTCCTGGAGGAGATCGCCCTGTTGCGCACGCACCTGGACATGATCTGCGCGGCGCTCGGCGAGCATCCGTACGGGATCGCGAGCCGCCTGGACAACATCGAGGCGGCGACGCTACGGGCCCGGCGGCTCGGCGCCCGCGTTCTCATCTGGTGACCGGCGCGTACGACACCGCCGCCCCCGCACCGGGCAGTGGCCGGTGCGGGGGCGGCGGCAGGTACGAGGAGAGGGGCAGCGGGGACTTGGCCCTTCTCCCCGAGTTCACGGGGCTGGTCAGCCCATTTCCTCCAGCGTCTTGCCCTTCGTCTCCTTGACGAACTTCAGGACGAACGGGATGGAGAGCGCGGCGAAGACCGTGTAGATCACGTAGGTGCCGGAGAGGTTCCAGTCGGCCAGCGACGGGAAGCTCGCGGTGATGGCCCAGTTGGCGATCCACTGCGCGGAGGCGGCCACGCCCAGGGCGGCGGCGCGGATCTTGTTCGGGAACATCTCGCCGAGGAAGACCCAGACCACCACACCCCAGGACAGGGCGAAGAAGAGGACGAACAGGTGGGCGGCGATCAGGGCGGTCCAGCCCTGGGCGCTCGGGAGCTTGCCGTCGACGAGGTGGTACGAGAACGCCCAGGCCTCCAGCGCCAGACCGACGGCCATGCCGACGGAGCCGATGAGCGCGAGCGGCTTGCGGCCGACGCGGTCCACGAAGATCATCGCGATCACGGTGCCGATGATGTTGATGATCGAGGTCGTGAAGGAGTAGAAGAACGAGTCCGTCGGGTCGACACCGACCGACTGCCACAGCGTCGAGGAGTAGTAGAACGCGACGTTGATGCCGACGAACTGCTGGAAGACCGACAGGCCGATACCGATCCAGACGATCGGCTTGAAGAAGAAACCACCGCCGAGCAGGTCCTTGAAGGTGGACTTGTGCTCGCTCTTCATCGCGTGCTCGATCTCGGCGACGCGGGCGTCCAGGTCGACGTCCTTGCCCTCGACCTCGGCGAGGATCTCCTTGGCGCGCTCACGCCTGCCGACGGAGAGCAGGAAGCGGGGGGACTCCGGGATCGCGAAGGACAGCATGCCGTAGAGGACGGCCGGGACGACCATGACGCCGAGCATGACCTGCCAGGCCTCCAGGCCCATCAGGTGGCCGCGCTGGTCGCCGCCGGCGGCGTTGAGCAGGCCCCAGTTGACCAGCTGGGAGACGGCGATGCCGACGACGATCGCGGCCTGCTGGAAGGAGCCGAGCCGGCCGCGGTAGGCGGGCGGGGCGACCTCGGCGATGTAGGCGGGGCCGATCACGGAGGCCATGCCGATGGCGAAGCCGCCGACGACGCGCCAGAAGGCGAAGTCCCACAGGGAGAAGGGCAGCGCGGAGCCGACGGCGCTGACGACGAAGAGGACCGCGGCGATCTGCATGACGCGGATGCGGCCGATCCGGTCGGCGATCCGGCCGGCGGTCGCGGCGCCGACGGCACAGCCGATCAGCGCGACGGCGATGACCTGGGCGAGGGCCGCGGAGCCGATGTCGTACTTGGTACGGATGGCCTCGACCGCGCCGTTGATCACGGAGCTGTCGTAGCCGAAGAGGAAACCGCCCATGGCGGCGGCCGCCGCGATGAAGATGACGTGCCCGAGATGATCGGGTTGAGCCGTCCTGGCTCCTGACTGAGGTGCCTGCGTGGTGCTGGTCACGTGAATCTCCTCGGGCCACGGCAACGCTGCCGGTGGGGGTAGAGCCCTTACAGGTGAGACCTGAAGGTAAAAGCAACGTTGCAGAGACTATGCCTTCAAGTTTCGAAGTCAATAGTTCAGGTGCTGTGAGTTTTTCGATATGCCCGAGTGCTCTGTGTTCAGTTCTTGAACACAGAGTCAGTTGATCTTGAATGGTTGGCTAACGAAGGCGCTGGGAGATGACCTTGGAGACGCCGTCTCCCTGCATCGACACGCCGTACAGCGCGTCGGCGACCTCCATCGTGCGCTTCTGGTGCGTGATCACGATCAGCTGCGAGGCCTCCTGCAGCTCCTGCATGATCCGGATCAGCCGCTGGAGGTTGGTGTCGTCCAGGGCCGCCTCGACCTCGTCCATGACGTAGAAGGGGCTGGGGCGCGCCTTGAAGATCGACACCAGCAGGGCCACGGCCGTCAGCGAGCGCTCGCCGCCCGACAGCAGGGAGAGCCGCTTGACCTTCTTTCCCGGCGGGCGCGCCTCGACGTCCACACCGGTGGTGAGCATGTTGTCGGGGTCGGTGAGGACGAGCCGCCCTTCGCCGCCCGGGAAGAGCCGGCTGAAGACGCCCTCGAACTCGCGGGCGGTGTCCCGGTAGGCCTCGGTGAAGACCTGCTCGACGCGCTCGTCGACCTCCTTCACCACCTGCAGCAGGTCGGCGCGGGTCTTCTTCAGGTCCTCCAGCTGCTCGCTGAGGAACTTGTGCCGCTCCTCCAGCGCCGCGAACTCCTCCAGCGCCAGCGGGTTGACCTTGCCGAGCTGCTGGTACGCCCGCTCGGCGGCCTTGAGCCGCCGCTCCTGTTCGGCGCGGTGGAAGGGCTTCGGCTGGTTGCGCGGGTGCTCGGGGTCGTCCGGCAGCACCTCGCCCTCGGCGGGGGGCGAGGGCGGCACGAGCTGGTGCGGCCCGTACTCGGCCACCAGCCCCTCCGGCTCCACACCCAGCTCCTCCAGCGCCCTGGTCTCCAGCTGCTCTATGCGCAGCCGCTTCTCGGCGCCGAGAACCTCGCCGCGGTGAACGGAGTCGGTGAGCTTGTCGAGTTCGGCCTTGAGGTCGCGTCCGGCGGTGCGCGCGGCGGTCAGCTCCTGCTCGCGCCGCGCCTTGGCCGCCTCGGCGGCGGTGCGTTCCTGCGCGGCGCGGGCGAGGGACACCTCGATGTGCGCGAGCAGCTGCCGGGCGCCGGAGGCGACGGCCTCCGCGACGGCCGCCTCGTGCCGCAGCCGGGCGCGGCGCTGCTCGGCACGCGCGCGTGCCTCGCGTTCCGCGCGGGCGGCCCGGTCGAGCGAGTCGGCCCGCCCGGCGAGCCCCTTCACCCGCTCCTCGTGGGTACGGACCTGGAGCCGGGCCTCCATCTCGGTCTGCCGGGCGTTGGCCCCGTCGGCGGCTAGCCGGTCGCGCACGGAGGTGTCCGGCTCCTCCTCGACCGGCATCTCCTCGGCGACCGCCAGCCGCTCGGCCAGCTCCTCGGCCTCCTGCACGGCCTTCTCCAGCGCCTCCTGCGCGCGTGCGGCGGCCGCGGCCGACCGCTCGGCCTCGCCGGCGGCGCCCCGCGCCTGTCCGGCGAGCCTGCCGAGCTGCTGGGCGACGGCCGACTTCTCCCGGTCCGCCGCGCGACGGCGCTCTCCGATCTCCTCCACGACGGCGGCCGCCTCGGTACGCCGCTGCGCCGCCGCCCGCTGTGCCTCGGCCAGCTCCTCGCAGCGCACCGCCAGTTCGGCCAGTTCGGCCGCGGCCTCGTCGACGGAGGCCTGCACCTCCAGCAGGCTCGGGGCGCCGGCGGAGCCGCCGTGTGCGAAGTGGGCGCCCAGGAGGTCGCCTTCGGCGGTGACCGCGGTGAATTCCGGGTGCGCGTGGACGAGGTCTTCGGCGTCCTCCAGGGTGCCTACGACCACGATGCCGCGCAGGAGGCGGCGGACGGCGGGCATCAGTTCGGCGGGGCCACGGATCAGATCGGTGGCGAAGAGGGGGGTGCCGGGCAGTCGTTCGTCTGCGGGTACGTCGTGGCTGAGCGCGCCCACGCGGCGGTAGCCGCATGTCGGACACAGCCCCGCGCCCCTTTGGTGCGCGTCCTCCGGCGTCGGCTCCATGTCACCTGCCAGCAGCAGTGCCGCCCGGCCGCCGTCCTGCTTGCGCAGCAGACGGATCGCCTCCGCCGCCGAGGACGGGGTCGACACCGCGATCGCGTCGGCCGCCGCGCCGAAGGCCGCGGCCAGGGGGACCTCGTAGCCCGGGGTGACCGTCAGGAGTTCCGCCGCCGGGCCCAGGACGCCGGTGAGGCGGTCGCGGGCGCCGAGGAGTATGCCGGTGCCGTCCTTGCGGCGCAGGCCCAGCGCCAGCGCCTCGTGGCGGGCCTGGGTCGCGGCGCGGGTGCGCTCGGCGGCGGTGAGGGCGTCGCGGGCCGCGGTCAGCGCGGCTTCGGCCTCGGTGAGCCCGCGCTTGGCGGCCTCGTGCCGTTCGGCGAGGTCCGCGTCGTCGGCGTCGAGGCCGTCGACCTCGGCCTTCAGGGCCTCGTACTCCTCCTGGGCGCGCACCGCGCGTTCCTGTGCCTCGTCGCGGGCCGTGGCCAGGCGGTCGATCTCGGCCTGCGCCGAGGCCGCACGGGAGCGGGCCGCGTTGACCTGGCCGGACAGGCGGGCCAGGCCCTCGCGGCGGTCGGCGATGGCGCGGGCGACGTCCTTCAGCCGGCGTTCCTCGGCGGCCAGCTCCCGCTCCAGCTCGGCGCGGTGCGCGACGGTGTCGTCGAGGGCGTGCTGGGCCGCCTCCAGGGCCGCCTCCAGCTCGGCCTCCTGCTCACGGATCCGGGCGGCCTCCCGCTCCATGTCCTCGGGGTCGCGGCCGCGCCGCTCCTCGGGGGGCGCGGACGTCGCGCTCTTGACTCGTGCGTCGGCCAGCGAGACCGTGCCGCGGACCCGCTCGGCCAGCTGGGAGAGCTCGTACCAGGTCTGCTGGGCGCGCTGGAGGCGCGGGGTGAGCTGCCGTACCTCGTCCTCCAGGAGGGCCTCGCGGTGCAGGGCCTTCTTCAGCTCCTGTTCGGCGGCCTCCTTGCGCTCCTTCAGGGCCGCCTCGTCCGCGATCTCGGCCTTGAGCGCCTCGCGCAGCCGCACCAGGTCGTCGGCGAGCAGGCGCAGGCGGGCGTCGCGGAGGTCGGCCTGGATGACGGCGGCCCGGCGGGCGACGGCGGCCTGGCGGCCCAGGGGCTTGAGCTGGCGGCGCAGTTCGTCGGTCAGGTCCTGCACGCGCGCGAGGTTGGCCTGCATCGCGTCCAGCTTGCGCAGCGCCTTCTCCTTGCGCTTGCGGTGCTTGAGGACGCCGGCCGCCTCCTCGATGAAGGCGCGGCGGCCCATCGGGTCGGCGTGCAGGACCGAGTCGAGCTGGCCCTGGCCGACGATGACGTGCATCTCCCGGCCGATGCCCGAGTCGGAGAGGAGTTCCTGGATGTCCAGGAGGCGGCAGGTGTCGCCGTTGATCTGGTACTCGCTGCCGCCGTTGCGGAACATGATCCGCGTGATGGTGACCTCGGCGTACTCGATGGGCAGCGCGCCGTCGGAGTTGTCGATGGTCAGGGACACCTCGGCGCGGCCCAGCGGGGGGCGGCCGGTGGTGCCGGCGAAGATGACGTCCTCCATCTTGCCGCCGCGCAGGGACTTGGCGCCCTGTTCGCCCATGACCCAGCTGAGCGCGTCCACGACATTGGACTTGCCCGAGCCGTTCGGGCCGACCACACACGTGATGCCCGGCTCGAACCGGAGCGTGGTCGCCGAGGCGAACGACTTGAACCCGCGCAGGGTCAGGGCCTTGAGGTGCACGCCGCTGGACTCTACCGGGCGCCGCTATCTCACTCCATGAACCCTCGCAACCGCGCGGTTTCGCCAATGAACAGGCAGGGCACACCGTACGTTAAAGAGGGTGAAAGGATGCGCGGGGCAAGAAAGAAGGGACGCCGAAGCGTCCCTTGCAACTCTGACGGCCGGGTTGCGGTCGTCCGATCAACTGAGCGGTTGATTACGGGCAGCCCAACCACTGCGACTGCTGTCGTGGAGCTGATGCAGTGATCAGGTGAGCGCAGGCTCCGCCTGGTGTGCGTCGATGCTCTCCATGATCCTGTCCTGAGAGGCGGCAGCCGAGAGCGCTTCGTTCTCCGCCTGGATCCGTACGAGCTCGGACTCCAGGTCCTGTACGCGCTGCTGCAGCCGTCGCATCTCGGCGAGGAGTCGAGGGTCGGAGCCGCCGACGTAACCGAGAAGCGCCTTTGCCATGATGGATGGTCCTCCACAATGAGTGACCGACCGATGCGGTGTGGGTCGTGAGGGATAGCACCCGCGGTGCTTGGCACATCCGGGTGTTGCTCTGCTGTTGCTCCATGCCAAACAGCTAAGGTGCGCGGGGCTTTCAGCGTCTCACCAAAAAGTTTGACGGTCAACACGATCACGCCCTGTATTGGCGGGCAAACCGGGGCGCGCGGCCGAAAAAGTGGCGGCGCTGCGAGTCTTCCGGGGCCCTCAGGGCGTGGCGATCAGCTGTTCCTGCGGAGCCTGCCATGCCGGGCCGTTCTTGGCAACCACCAGGTCGTTTCTGCTGAGCGCATGTGCCCCCGGCAGCTCCCCGTGCGCCGGCCTGCGCGCCTTTACAGAAACGACTCAGCGGATGGCGAAGCCGTCGTAGCCGCCGCGGGGTGTGTCCCAGATCTCGGTGACTCCGTCCACGTGTCCGGGCGTGTCGTCGCCCTGGAGCCAGTCCAGCAGCCCCTCGCAGCCCTCGCGCGACCCCTCCGCGACGACCTGGACGCGACCGTCGGCCAAATTGAGAGCAAAACCACTCAGGCCGCCGATCTCCAGTGCCTTGGCCCGCGTGAACCAGCGGAAACCCACACCTTGGACGCGTCCTCGCACCCAGGCGACCAGCCGTACATCCTCGCTCATGGGTGCAACCTAACCGGCCGATGTCGCTCGGTTCACATCGCGCGCCGACGGCATGCGGTAGCGTCCCGAGCCCCATGCATCTCATATGAAACTCACTCGATCGAGTGAGTCGGGTTGGCCATGGGGAGTCACCGGCCGCGCAGGCGCCGGCCGACCGCGAGGACGAGGAAGAGGGCCAGGACATGGGACGCCACCGACGCTCCGCCGCCGGCCGCGCCGCCACGGGCCGCGCCACGGGGGTCACCCACCCGCAGCGCTCGCGGACCGGGAGCGGCACCCCGCAGGACTCGTTCACGGGCGAGGCCTGGCAGGACTCGTCGTACCCGGGCGGCGCCCAGCGGGACTCGCACGCTGGCGAAACCTGGCGGAACTCGTACCCGGGCGGCACCCGGCAGGACTCGTACCCGGCCGAGGCCCGGCGGGGCTCCTACCCGGGTGGCGCCCAGCGGGACTCGCACGCTGGCGAAACCTGGCGGAACTCGTACCAGGGCGGCACCCGGCAGGACTCGTACCTGGCCGAGGCCCGGCGGGGCTCCTACCCGGGTGGCGCCCAGCAGGGTGGGTTCGCGGCCGGGGCCCGGCGGGAGTCGTACCCGGGTGAGATCGTCCGGCGCGGGCGGACCGAGATCGTCCGGCGCGAACAGGCGCCGCGGGGCATCGCGCCGTATCTGAACCCGGAGTTCCACACGCCGGCGACCGGTCTGCAGCCAATGGCCTACGCCGAGGCGACCGCCAAGGCGCACGCCTATCTGTTCGCGGCGGAGCACGACGGCCCCGGCGGCTCCGGGGGCGGTGGCTTCACTCCTGCCGACGGCGCCTCCTCCGGCCACCGGCGCCGCAGGAAGGGCGCGCGGCCGGTGCGCACGGGCCTGCTCGGGGTGTCCGCGGCCGTGGCCCTCGGTACGGCCGCGGTGGCCACCGGGGTGGTGCCGGGTCTGCAGAACTACCGGCTCGGCGGCGACACGCACACCACCGGCGGTGCCCGGGTGCAGGCGGCCCCCACGCCCAGCAACACGGCCGCCGAGCAGGGCGGCACCTCCGGCACCGCCGACGATCCCAAGGGCGGCGCCGGCCCGGCGTCCGGCTCCTCCCGGTCCCCGAGCCCTTCCGCCCCGATCACATCGGCCCCCAGCACGTCCGCCTCGAGCCCGTCCGCCTCCGCGTCCCAGCCGGCGGCCCCGTCGGCCTCCCCCACGCCCACCCCGTCGAAGACGGCAACGGGGACGCCGACGCCGCGGGCGACCGCGTCCGCCCCGTCGAAGGCGGCCCCGGCGGCCACGGCGTCCAAGGCCGCGCCGGCGGGTTCCGCACCGGCTGCGGTGTCGAGGGCGGACACGGCGGCGGCGGAGGCAGAGGTGCTCAGGCTCGTCAACGAGGAGCGGGCGAAGGTCGGCTGCAGCCCGCTGGCCGCGAACTCCGCGCTGACCGGGCTGGCCGAGTCGTTCAGCGACGACATGGCGGCGCGGGACTTCTTCGACCACACCGACCCGGACGGCAAGTCGCCGTGGGACCGGGCCGCGGCAGCGGGGATCACCGACCTCGGCGGCGAGAACATAGCCCGCGGCCAGGCCGACGCGGCGGCCGTGATGCAGGCCTGGATGAACAGCCCCGGCCACCGCGCCAACATCCTCAACTGCGACTTCAAGACCCTGGGCGTCGGCGTCCACTTCGGCCCGGGCGGGCCTTGGTGGACGCAGGACTTCGGGTATTGAGATAACCGCAGGTCAGACGGCTAAGCACCCTCCTGGGCCGTGTCCGGGCCGTCAACCGTGGGCTCGTCGGCGGCGAAGACACGATCCACGGGCGGCCCGGGTCCGGGACCCGCTCGACGGCATCAGGTGCGTGTACGTCCTCAGCGTGAAGCCGGGGTCGTGGTGGCCCAGGTACTCACTGAGAGCCTTGATGCTCTCCCCCGCGTCCAGCAGCACCGAGGCATAGAAGTGCCGCAGCGCGTGCATGCCGTTGTCCCGCCCAGTCTCAACGCCCGCCGCCCGAAGTGCCGGCCGCCACACGCGGTCGTTGAAGCGGTTCCGATCCAGCGGCAGCCCCATGGGGCCGGTGAAAATCAGCGATGCCGTGACGGGAGGACCGTCGAGGGTCTTCCACGGCAGCGTGATCCTCACGGCCGGGTGGCGCTTGAGATGACCGGCCAGCGCGAAGGCGACGGACTCAGGCAGAGGAACATCACGTTCCTTGCCACCTTTCGGCGGGGCGAACACCGGCCGGGACAGCCGCAGCAGCTTGACCTGCCGTACGACGTGCACCACCCCCCAAGGAAGTCCACGTCTTCAACGGCCAGGCCGAAGGCCTCGCCCTGACGCAGGCCGCACCCGGCTGCGAGGTTGACGAGGGCCTGATAGCGGTCCGGCAGCGCCGAGCGCACGGCCATGATTCGTTCGGCAGGCCACGGCTTGACCTTGCGAGGCTCCAGGCGCGGCGCGCGCACAGACCGAGCGCTGCACGGGTTGGTCCGGATGATCCGGTCCTCGACGGCAGCGGTGAAGACCGTGGAGACATGGGCGTAGATGCCGCGCCGGTACCCGGCGGACAGCCCACGATCCTCCAGGGTCCGCAGCCAGAGGCGAAGGTGCGACGGGGTGAACGACGCCAACGGCCGCGTGCCCAGATACGGGATCGCGTGCAGTCGCAGACGGCTTTCCACGGACTCACGGGTCAGCGGGTCCGTGATCTGCGTGGCCATCCACTCCGTGGCGTACTGCTCGAACGTGACCTTGCCAGCGTCAGGATCGACGTAGTCGCCGCGCGACATGTCGGCCTCGATGTTGGCCAGCCACTGTTCCGCCTTGCGCTTCTGCTTGTCCGGGAAGCTCTTGGACTTCTCGGATCCGTCCGGCCCGACGTAGCGAGCCCGGTAGCGGAGGCCGACGCCATGGCGTTCGGTCTTCACCCTGCGACGCTTGCCGTCCGGCCCTGGCTCTGTCTTGTACCAGCGGTCTTGGATATGTCCGGCCATCAGGCGGCCCCTTCCATCAGGGACTCGACCCAGGCGCGCACGTCCTCCGGGTCGAAGCGGAGATGCCGGCCGACGCGGAAGCCACGGGGGCCGGTGCCCTTGCGCCGCCACTGGTAGACGGTCTCAACTGGCACGCCGAGCAGGTCAGCAACGTCGATCGGCGTCAGGTAGCGGGAAGGCAGCGGGCGCTTCATGCGCACACCTCCCAGTCGTCCAGGTCGGCCAGCGCTTCGCGTGCTGTTTCCCGGTTCAGCCGGATGTCTCGGGCGATCGAGGCAGCCAGCCAGGATTCGCCGGGGGTGTGGCCCTGTCCGGCGTAGGTCCAGTGGGCGAGTACGAGCGTGCAGCCCTCCGTGTCGTCGAGGTCTTCGGAGAGCCCGCGTTCGCGGCGTTCCTGCCGGGCGCGGTAGTCGGCGCGGACCTGGCGGAGGGCGCCGAGGGTGGTGGAGTAGCGGCGGGACTTGGTGGAGAAGTGGCCGCGGAAGCCGAGCATGTGAGCCCAGCGGGCCAGCAGCCGTTCCGGGTAGGCGTCGTCCAGGTCCCAGCAGGCTTCGATCAGGCGTCGGGTGTGGTCGGGCAGCGGCAAGCGGTCGAGTTCGGAAAGCTCCCCGATGCGGTGGTCTACCGTGCCGGTGGTCTCGGCGGCTTTCGTGGCGTACTTGGCGACGTAGGAGGCGACGGCCTGTTCGGTCAGTTCCTCATGTCCGAGGGCGCCGATAGGTTGCACGTCGACCTGGGAACCCCAGCGCAGGGTGCGTGCCTGGTGGTCACCGGGGGCGGGGACCGGGATGGAGACGCGGGCGGCGGCGGCCTTGATGGCGTCGTCCAGGAGGCGGACCGTGGCCCATGCCGGCGGGGTGGCGTCCGGGCCGTCCGGGCCGTCGAGCCGCACCACGGCATGGAAGTGGACAGAGCCGCGCTTTTGGAACTCGGCGACCTTGCCGAAGGAGACTCGGCACACCTCCCGTAAGGCCGTCTGCGTCAGGCCCGCACGGGCGGCGATCTCGCGGCGGAGGTAGATAGTGAAGCGCCGCCATAGGTCCCCGGCGTAGTTGTTCCACAGCACTGCGCCCGCGTAGTCGTAGCGCTCCGGGTCGAGCGCCGTGCCCAAGGCGGGGTCGCCGTCGGCATGCTGGATGCCGCAGCGGCAATGGCCAGAGTCGGGCCGGTTGTGCACGGGGCCGAAGGACGGGGCCGTGAGGGTGGCGAAGGCGCGCGGGTGATCCCGGACGGTGGCGGGGACGTCCTTGAGTTCGTCGCCGGTGATCCCTGCCCGGATCAGGTGGTAGGGTCTCCGGCGTACGTCCAGGCGCAGGCCGGGCAGCGGGAGGCCCGCCGGTTGCCGCAGGCGACCCGGAGCATACCGCCCGGCTCCTGCTCGGTGCTGTAGGAGTAGAGGACGTCCCCGGTCTTGGTGTCGCGGGTGACGGTCTCGCCCCGCAGGCGGATCGGGTGGGCGCAGCCGCCCGTGCGGCGGATCTGTTCCTGCCAGCGGTCGAAGCCGGGCGAGTTGGCCACCCGCAGCATGTCGGCGAGGGTGATCGGGTCAGTGCCCAGGGAGGCCGCAGCACCGGCCACGGCCTCAGGGGCGACGGGAAAGACCGTCACGCAGCCACCTCCACGGCGGCCACGGGCAAGGCGACGGGGAGCGCCCTCACCGCCGACGTGCCGAAGATTGGGTCAGCCGGGCAGATCCGGTCACCGTCGTGGGTCAGCACGCTCAGCCCGTCCACCGACATGCGGACCCACCCGGGCGCGTGAGCACGGCAACCGGGGCACCTGGTCGGACGGTCCAGCAGGTCCAGGCACGAGGGGAACAGGCTCATGCCGCCACCGCCTCAGCCGCCATGGTGCGCAGGTGACGCCGCACCGTCGACATCTGCCCCTTGGTCAAAGTGCAGTGGACGATCCGGTAGTTGTCGAACCGCTTGTAGTGAGCTGCCCAAGCTTCGTCAGTGGATGCGTCGTCCTCGCACATCTGCCAGAAGGCCACGAGATGGCATGTGCTGGTCATGAGGTCGGCGAGACCCAGGCGATTGGCGCCGTCGACCATGAACGCCGCGACCTTCTCAAGGTCCGGCCGACGCTCGTGGACGTAGTCCGATGCGTACAGGGCGAGCACCAGCGCCACGGACGGCAGGTGAGCTAACGGGGCCGGGGACAACGACACGAGCGTGCCGGTGGACTTTGCGGGCATGATGGAAGCTCCCTTCGAGGGACACGAGGGGCGGCGCGTCTGCTTGGCGGTAGGGCGTCGCCCCTTCTTGCTGCTTCAGGGAGCACAACCTCCCTAGGGAGACCGACCGATCCGGCGTGTAGCGAATGACCGACTGGCTAAGTCTCGGTGGTCAGCAGGACAGTCCATCTGGTCTGCGGACGTTGCCCAGCGCCCCCTGGTTACTGACGTGCAGGTTTACGAGACTGAGGCACCCCGGCAGGTCGGCCGCTGCCTGAATCTGGAGCCGGGCGCTCCTGTCATCGTCCGAAGCCGAAAGTTCGTGGTCGAGGATCCCCCCGTCCAGATGGCCACGTCATACCTTCCCGCCGAACTCGTACGAGGCACAGCCATCGCGCAAGAAGACACCGGCCCGGGAGGAAGCTACGCCCGACTTGCCGAACTCGGCGCTGAGCCGGTGCGCTTCAGCGAGGAGCTGCGTGCACGCATGCCCAGCGAGGATGAGCGAACGGCCCTTGGGCTAACCTCCGGGACGCCTGTGGTCGAGATCTGCCGCATCGCGTACACGGCCGAGGACCGACCGGTCGAGGTCAATCAGATGCTCTTGGACGCTGGCTCTTACGTCCTCGAGTACCGACTGAGCAGCTGAACCCCGCTGCACCAAGCCGCACCAACTAGAGCCGGTTACAGGTTTCTCTACCTCATCAAGGGCTCGCTTCGCTCGCCGTTGCTCCCGGCCTCCTGAACTGCAAGCAGTCCGATCACAGATCGAAGGTGCCGCGCACAGCGCGGCGGCGCCGGCCGGTCGCCGGCGCGCCGCCCCTCCTTGCCGCTGTCACCGGGGCCGCGCGCCGTCGCCCGTCCGCGCCCACAAGGGGGCGAAGACCAGGCCGGGGTAAGGGTGAGACGGCCCAGCCGAGGTCAGAACACGTCGTGGCTGGGGCGGTCGGCTCCACGGCTTTAGAGGTCGTTCTCTTTCCGAACCTCGTGTGTGGTTTCTGCTGGTCAGGCGTGGAGGCCCAGTTGTCGCGGGAGTCTCGGTCCGTTGCTGACCGAGATGTCGTGGGGGTGGCAGATGCCGTCGATGCGGGCGGTGCTGGAAGCGCGGCAGAAGGTCGCGGCGGTGCGGGTGGAGGAGCTTGAAGCCGAGCTGGAGCGGGTGCGGGCGGCTCTGGCAGAGGCCGAAGAGGTGCTCAGACGCCGAGTGATCGGGCTGGAACAGTATCTGGAGGCGCTGGCCGAGGACGAGGCGCCCGCCGTGGCCGTCGTGTCGCAGAGGAAGCCGGTGGGTCCGCGCCGGGCGGTGCCTCACCGCCAGGACGCGGCCGACATCGAGGTGCTGTCGGTGGACTACCAGGCGTTGATGGCCGCCGCCTTGGAGGCGGGAGCCGATGGGCTGGGTGCCCGGCGGGCCGCGGTGGTGCTGGGCTGGGACAGTACTTCCGCCTCTCGCGTCGAAGGAGCGAGGGCCCGGCTGAAACGGCTGGTGGAACGGGGCTGGCTGGTCGAGGAGAAACCGGGCAGGTTCATGCTGCCCGCGTCGGAACAGGACGCTGCCGGCGCTGGGCGGCCAGGCGGCGGCTCATGAGCATGGTCATCGACCACAGGACGACGGTCTCGCTGGTGTCGGTGCGCCGTTCGTAGTCACGGACCAGGCGCCGACTGCGCAGAAGCCAGGCGAAGGACCTCTCGACGACCCAGCGGCGGGGCAGGACCTCAAAGCCGCTGGCATCGTCGCTGCGGCGGACGATGCCGAGGACGAGTCCGAGGTGCTGAGTGGTCCAGTCGGTGAGATGGCCGGTGTAACCGCCGTCGGCCCAGACCCGCCCCAGCCGCCGGAAGTGATGCTTTGCTGCGGGCAGCAGGACGCGGGCGGCGTCCCGGTCGGTCGTGGAGGCCGGCGTGACGAGCACGGTCAGCAGGAGCCCGAGGGTGTCGGTGAGCAGGTGCCGCTTGCGCCCATTGATCTTCTTCCCGGCGTCGTATCCCCGCGAAGTGAGGGTGACCGTGGCGTCCGCCTTCACCGACTGTGAGTCGACGACCGCCGCGCTCGGCTCCGGGCTGCGGCCCTCAGACAAGCGGACGGCTTCGCGTAGCCGGTCGTGCAGCTCGGTCACCAGCCCCGCATCCCGCCAGCGGGCGAAGAAGGCATACACGCGTGACCAGGGCGGGAAATCGGAAGGCATCGCCCGCCACTTGATGCCGTTGTCGACGAGATAGCGCACCGCGTCGATCATCTGCCGGTGACAGTAGCCCTCCGGACGGCCGCCCCGGCCCGCCAGCCACCCCGGCACCGGCAGCAGATCCCGCACCGACGCCCACTCGGCATCGCTCATGTCCGAGCCGTACCGGGGCCGGCGCTCCGGCCGGTCACCCGCGTTCCCGAACCTATGGGCGAGACAGTCGCACCCACGAGTGGACGGACTGGACCCGGCAACCGCGACCACGCGACACTTCGACAACAGGGCCTCTTGCTTCTCGCTGGACTCGACAACCGCGAGCTACCAAGAGGCCCTTCCTTCATGCCCCGAAGGCGGTCAACTCACCCGATCCAGGACCTCGTTCGAACCAGATCGAGCACACGAACGGATAGAGAACGGCCAGTTAGCCAGCCACTTTGGCGCGAGCCTCGAAGATCATGGCCCCAACGTCGTGCTTTACCGGGCAGGTCCACAGACTGCCCGACGCGCCGGAAGCTTACGGGGCCATGATCACTCGCGCCAAAGCAGCTCCAGCCCAAAGCCGCTCCGCCGACCGCTCGTTAGCACATCCCGCACGTTTGGTCTATGTCTACTCAAACTGTCTCGCGGTCGTCTTCAACGTCGAGACTTTGTTAGCGAACTTTGTTCGCGAATCTATGGCGAACCTTGTTAGCGAACCCTGTTCGCGAATCTGGTTAGCGAAGTCTGTTTGCTAATCTAGTTGGCGAACTTTGTTGGCGAACTTAGTGGACCACTTAGTTGTCAATTAAGTGGTCCACTAGCGCGCGTGGACCACTTAATGTGGTTTCGCTAGTTGTCGTGGCCTCTGACCTGCAGGTTTGCGCTTCTCTTTGGGCGAGTAGAGAATCCCATTGTGCGACGCCAGTCGCAGCCCAAGATAGGGGGGTGGATGGTCGTGTGCCCAAAAATGGGGCCGACCCTAGAAAACCCAGGTGACCCGCCTTGGGCCCAGTAAAGGCCCACCCGGTCGCGCTAGCTTCCAGGCCGAAGCGACCGAGTGGGCACTAGACCTACAGGAGGTCCAAGCATGAGTGTGACCCTTCACCCGGGGGAGCTGTCAAACCCCGACTTGAAGCCGTGGCTGATCACGGTGGTGGTGGTCGTTGTGATCGTTTGGAGCGCAGCGGCTGACGTGGTGAGGGCTTACGCCGATGTGCTCACCCTGATGACCGTGCTGTTCCCAGGGGCAGGACAGCGATGGATTTCCGGTGATGGCAGCCGACGACACGCCGAGCGGTGACGGCTCGGGCGCCGACGCAGGCGCTGTATCAGCGAAGCAGTGTGAGGCTCCACCGACCTTGGACCTCCGACGCGCTGTCCGTATTACGGCTTTCGGGGAAGTCCATCTAGCCTGCTCAAGGGCCAGCCACCCTCGGGTGATGCTGGCATCTGCGGGCAACTGGATTAGACCTAAGCGGAGTTGGGTCTCTCATTTGTCAGTGTCGCGCCACAGAATGGGTCTGGCCCGCAAACGGAAGGGACGCACCCGAGCACTTTGGCGAGAGACGGGTGCGCCCCCTGAGGAGAACCAGGAGAAACAAGCGTGCTCCACCAGATCCTCAGCGCCCCACTTCCGAACGGTCGTGATGGCGCTACTAACACCTTGCCACGAGCCAGTGACAACGTCCTCTGGCTGGCGATCATGTCCATCGCAGGCTGTGTGGTCGGCGGTAAACCCATCGGGGCAGCCCTCGACTCGGCGACTCAGTTGATCACCGTGATCGTCGTGCTGATTCTCGTTCGAGCATGCATCACCCCACGCCATGCCGTGAGCTGCAGAAGCCGTCAAGTGGGCGGTTGATGTCTGACATCAACGCCTGACATCAACAGCCGCGTACTCAGGCGATCGATGCCGAACGTGAGCGATCAGCTAGCCGCAGCGTGAAGTGCGAGGAGCAACGTCGACAGCCTCGCATGATCGACCTGATAAGGATGAGGCCAAACCTCAAAGTGCACCGGGAGCGGTGCGCCGTCCTCACTTGGGCGGCGCACCGTCGGCTTTGTTCTCGCGGGTCTTCGCCCGACCTCGCCGTGAGCCCCGTCATGCAGTGAGGAGGCGGTTGAAGAAGGAGCGGTAGTGCTGCAGGGCCCTACGCAGATCTTCGGTGTCCGCCTGCTCACCCCGGTTCCACTGGCCTTCCAGCTCGTGCTTCTGCTCGGCGAACGTCTCGGCCAGCTGCTGCATGACATCGGCGACCAGGGAGTCGGCCGTGTGTACGGCGTCTTGGGGGTCGTCGACGAACTCGTTTTGGATCTCCTGCCACCGTTCGCGGAGATGCTCCTCTTCCTCCGGCGCGAGGAGGTGAAGAGTCTCGTCGCCCGGTGCCGCGGCAGCCTCACGCCCCTGCCCTTCGGCAGTCTCTTGAGGCGGGGCTGTGCTCTCGCCGGGGTAGACCGGCGCCTCGGACTGCGCGGGCGGTTCACCCCCGGTGCCGGCGCGGGGCTGGGCCAGGTCTTCGGTGGACAGTTCCCTCTCGGGGCCCGATGCGTGTTCGCGTTCCATGTCTCCTCCGTCCCATCGTCCTTCGGGATCCGTCGGCATTGCGGTGGTGAGCGGGTTCAGGCCCGGGCGTGGCGAGGTTGACCACCGTCGGAGAGCAGCTCGTCGAAGAGCTCGCGGTAGTGCACCATGGCGCCGCGCAGTTGCTCGGTCGTGGCCTTGTGTTGGGTGCTGAGTGTGTCGATCTCGTGGGCGGCCCGATAATGCTCGAGCGTGCGGCCGTGCTCGACTGAAAGATCCTTCACGCGCTGCTCGAATTCCCCGGTCGGGTAGCCGCGCTCGTGCATCAGAGAAGTGACCAGACGGTCGGCGTCATGCACGGCATCGTTGGGCCGATCCACGAACTCGTCCTGCACGCTGGTCCAGTCCCGGGCGTACCGTTCTCGCACGCTGCTGGGCAGCGGCTTGATGTCGAGGGAGTCATGGCGCTTCTCACGTGCACTGAGCTCGCGCTCGGCGGCCAATCTGTTGTCGGCGCCCTCGACTGTTCGTTTGTACTCGGGGCCGAAGCGTTCGCGCAGGTGGCGGCGGCGCATGAAGAAGAAGGCCGCCGTCGCAGCGAGAGCGATCACCACTACGACGGGGATGATGATCGCTAGAAGCGTCCCTGTTGACATTGCGACCGAGCCCCCTTGATTTGCCCGTTATGTACCACTTAACCCCCATGTGCCCCTGGTATAGCGGTCAAAACGGGGTTCAGGGCGTATCGCGGTCGAGGCCAGGTGGTGTCGAGCCCGTAGTCGTTGTCTGACACCAACGGCTGACACCAACAGCGGCGAATACGACCGGCCGGCCGAGGGCGGCCCCCAGCGGTCGGCAGACCGTCGTAAGGCTGGGATCCAGGCCTCAGAGGCCCGTGATCGACCTGATAAGGACGAGGCCGGACCTCAAAGCCTGTGTGCCGGGACGGCTCAGAGCACCGCATGGGAAGCCGAGCAGGGCCCGGGGTCAGCTCAGGGACCCAGGAAGGCTGAGAACGCGGCAGAGAGCTACGCGTGCCCCCTGCGTGCCCGATGACGCGGTTCCGAACGGGGAACAGTGGGGAGTCACGGCAACCAGTTCAGAAACGCGCAGGTCAGCGTCTCACCAGGTCACCACACATCCACACATGCGATCTTCCAAACTGGCGACCCGGTGCCAAATCCGGGGCGGCCTGTCGCCTTCGCGCAGCTGGTAGTGGAAGCGAGGGGGCTGTGGTCGGCGCTCCGTCGGGTGCATGATGATCCAATGACTTCTTGGCTGAGCACCCGGAGCACATGGTTGCTCATACTGCTCTTGTGGGCGATCACACTGACAGGCGCCCTGATCGGATTTGCGTTCGACCGAGCCTTTCTTGAACACCCCCCTCTAAGGCCCTTCGCTTCTGACCTCCCTATGACAGTAGGCGGCAGTTTCTTCGTCGCCATCGCCAGTGTCGTTGGGTTGCGTCGTAGACAACGGAAGCAGAGTCGATGAGGTGGAGCCGGTTGCCGTACAGCAGCGAAGTACAGCAACCGGTACGACCGCAGGAGACCATCACTGCACGCATCCGGCTGGCTGGCCAGCCCAGCAGACCTCAGCGACCGCCCCGCCCGTAGTTCGCATCGAGGGGCGCACCGCGACGCCCCCGCCCGGGCCGTCTCTGGGCCGTGCGGGGGCGCTCAACGCCGACCAACGCTGACAACCACCGACAGCTAAGTCGCAGGTCGCAGCGTTGATCGATTGTACGGCCGCAGGTCAGAGACCCGGCCCTTCACTTCTTCGGGTACTGAGCGGGTCGGACCTCACGTCCGCCCCCGGATCAGCCGACGCAGCCGGGGACGGGGGTCGGGCTGGTGGCGCAGTTGTTCGGGGTGTTGGCGGCGACCCGGGTGCCGATCAGGGTCACCGTGCCGCCGTTGTTGTAGATGCCGCCGGGGTTGTTGTCACCCGCGTGATTGTTGCTGACGTTGCTGGCCGTCAGCGTGGAGGTTCCGGCGGCCACGGCGGGTACGCCGTTGGCGAGGCCGCCTCCGCCGTTCGTGCCCGTGTTGTTGAGCACGTTGGTGAAATTGACGGTCAGTTTGCCGATGCTGGCGATGCCGCCGCCCACGTTGTCGGCCGTGTTCCCGCTGATCTGTGAGAAGCCCACGGTCACCGTGCCGTCGTTGACGATGGCTCCGCCGTTCACGGACGCGGTGTTGCCCGTGAAGGTGGAGACGCTCACGGTCGTCGTGGAGCCGCTGAAGTTGCTGATGCCACCGCCGAAGTTGGCGTGGTTGTTCCGGACCACGGCGCTGCTGAGGTTCAGCGTGCCATTGCCGGTGACGACGATGGCGCCGCCCGCGCCGTTCTCGACCGGGCTGCCGGTGGCGTCGCCGTTGGTGAGCTGGATCGCGCGCAGGGTCAGGTTGCCGCCGTTCACGGTGAGCAGACGGAACGTCCCGGACACCCGGGTGATCGTGGCACCGTTGCCGTTCATCACGATCTGTGAGGTGATGGCGGGCAGCTCGCCGGTCAGCTGATAGGTGCAGCCGGGCGTGAGGTTGAGCGTGTCGCTCCCGGGGTTGCTGTTGGCGGCGTTGATGGCACTGGCCAACGCGCCCTCGTTGCAGGCCACGGCATACGTGGCGGCCGAGGCACCGGGAGCCAACGCCATTCCGGCGAGCGTGGCGGCGGTGCCCATGGAGAGCACCTGGGCGATCCGGGCAAGCGGCTTACGCGTGAGCATGTCACTCCTTTGGGGGTCGCGACCGCCGCGAATGTCGGGCCCGCGAAGGAGTCGTGCGGCGTCGCAGGCAGATCTGTCGAGCGAGGTGTGCCCCAGCACGCCACCCGATGCCACCGATCGCATCCGGATATACGCCTTACAGCCCTCTACGGCACGTCCAATGGTTCACACGGCCCCGCAGAAGGAGGACGGCCGACGCCGGCCACCACCGACTGCCGAGTCGGAGGTCGCGGCGCCGGCCGGTCCGGGGCCCGGTTACGCGGCGGACCGCCCGCGGCCGAACACCTGCGCCGTCTCCGCGATGCGGCGGCCCAGGTGCTCCGCCGTGGCTATGTCGGCCTTGTGGACGCCCTCGGGGCCCTGGTCGTTGTTGCTCTGGGCGGCGGCGCCGGCGAAGAAGCCGAGGCGGTTGAGGTCGTTCTCGGAGGCGGTGCTGGCGTTCCAGCCGGGGAGCAGGCCGAGGTTGACCCAGTGCATGCCGTGCTGGGCGGCGAGCGTCTGGAAGAACTGCAGGGTGTGCAGCTTGTCGCCGCTCTTGGAGGCCGAGTTGGTGAAGCCCGCGGCCAGCTTGTCCTTCCAGTCCTGGCCGAACCAGCGCTTGGAGGTGGCCTCGGCGAAGACGTGGAAGGCGCCGGAGGCCGTGCCCATGTACGTGGGCGAGCCGAAGACGATCGCGTCGGAGCGGTCCAGCGTCTCCCACTGCTCGTCGGTGATCTCGTCGACCTTGATCAGGTGCACCTCGGCACCCGCGCCGGCGGCACCGGCGCGGACGGCCTCGGCGAGTACGGCGGTGTGGCCGAAGCCGGAGTGGTAGGCGATGGAAACGACAGGGGTGGTCACAGAGACTCCTCGAAGGGCGACTGGGCTGCTGGGCAGCTCGGAAGCAGTGACCCCAGGAAAGCACTAACCTCTGGTTAGTGCAACCTAGCGGTTAGCGCTGCGCGGAAGTATCCTTGTGCCATGACCGCCGGTATGAGTGCCACCGCCCAGGGCCAGGACGACCTCGCCTACGACGTCTTCGCCAAGGCCTGCCCGTCCCGCGGCACGCTGGAGCACGTCACCGGCCGCTGGGGCGGTCTCACGCTCGGCGCGCTGTACGAGGGCTCGCTGCGCTTCAACGAGCTGCGCCGCCGCGTGGACGGGGTGAGCGAGAAGATGCTGTCCCAGACGCTGCACGCGCTGGAGCGCGACGGCCTGGTGCACCGCGAGGCCCAGCCGACCAACCCGCCGCGCGTGGACTACGAACTGACTCCCCTGGGCCGCCAGGTCGCCGAGCGCCTGCTGGCGCTCATCCACTGCGTGGAGGGCGCCATGGACGAGGTCCTGGCGGCCCGCGAGGCGTACGACGGCCGCGAGCCGGCGTAGGCGGGGGTGTGCAGTACCTGGGCAGGGCAGGCGTGCCCAGGCGGGGCAGGCGAACCTGAGTAGGGCAGGCGTGCCCGGGCGGGGGCGGTCGGCGCAGGCGGGGCGGCCGTCAGTCGTCGCCGAAGCCCCGGTAGGTGCCCGAGCCGTCGACCGAGTCCGCGAACTCGGCGAAGTCCATGTTCGCGATGCCCAGGTTGACGGAGATGTCGGAGAACCATGCCGGCGGCACCCGGAAGGTGCGGCCGGGCTCGTCGGCGAGGTCGACGGCCAGCAGGCGGTGCTCCGCGTCCGCCATGGTGAACGCGTCCGCGAGGAACACGTGGAAGACCTTCTCGTCGTCGTCGGCGGCGGCGTCCTCCTCGACCAGCGCCTGCACGCTCACCCCGGCGAACCGGGGGTCGCCGACGAAGACGGCCGTCGAGAACTCCTCCGCCGCGTCGGTCTCCGCGCACACCGCTTCCCAGGCCGCGTCGTCGGAGAAGTCGGTGCGCAGGACGAGCGAGAACTCGTCGTGCCCGGGCAGGGCCATACGGCTGTTCCTCTCAGCCCCGGCCGGCCGGCCCCGCCGCCCGGATCCTCGGCGGGCGCTGGCACTTCGGGCAGAAGTAGCTGGAGCGGTTCATCCAGGGGCGGCGGCGGATCGGCGTGCCGCACCGGTTGCAGGGCTCGCCCTCGCGGCCGTACGCGTCCAGGGACCGGTCGAAGTAGCCCGACTCGCCGTTGACGTTGACGTACAGGCTGTCGAAGCTGGTGCCGCCGACGGCGAGGGCCGCGTTCATCACGTCCCGGACGTGGCCGAGGAGTTCGGTCGTGACCGGGCGGGTGAAGTTCGCCGTCGGGCGCTCGTAGTGGATGCGGGCGCGCCACAGCGCCTCGTCCGCGTAGATGTTGCCGACGCCGCTGATCAGCGACTGGTCCAGCAGGGCCCGCTTGACGGTGGTCCGCTTGCGGCGCAGCGCCAGGTGGAAGGCCTCGTCGTCGAACAGCGGATCGAGGGGGTCGCGGGCGATGTGCGCGATGACGTCGGGCAGGCCGCCGGGGGTGTTGTCGTGCAACGACAGCCCGCCGAAGGTGCGTTGGTCCACGAAACGGAGCTCGGTGCCGAGGGAGTCGGCGAACCGGATCCGGATGCGCAGGTGCTTCTCGTCCGGCGCCTCGTACGGCTGCACCAGCAGCTGGCCGCTCATGCCGAGGTGGGCGAGGACGGACTGGTTGGTCTCCTCCAGCGGCAGCCACAGGTACTTGCCGCGGCGGCTCGGCGTACCGATGTGGTGGCCCTTGAGGCGGTGCGCGAAGTCGTCGGCGCCCGCGATGTGCCGGCGTACGGCGCGCGGGTGCAGCACCTCGACCTCGGCGACGGTGCGGTGGGCGACCCAGCGCGCGAGACCGCGCCGGACGACCTCGACCTCGGGCAATTCGGGCATCGGGACCCCCCGTACGAAGCGGTGGATGAGCCGAGCGCCCGCCCCGTCGGCATCGGCGGGGCGGGCGCTCGGTACTGCCGTGGGTCAGGCGGGAGCGGAGGACGGGTCGCCGCCCTGGACGGCTTCCCTGCTCTCCTCGGCGGCCTCCTTGGCCGCCCTGACCGCCTCCGCGTCCGCGGCGGCCGCCTCCTTGGCCGCCTTGGCGCGCTCGTCCGCGGCGGCCTTGATGGCCCGCCAGGCGGACTCGGCGGCCTGCTGCTCCGCCTCCTTCTTGCTGCGGCCGGTGCCGGTGCCGTACGAGACGCCTCCGACGCGGGCGGCAGCAGTGAAGGTCTTCTCGTGGTCGGGTCCGGTCTCCGTGACCAGGTACTCGGGCACGCCGAGTCCTTCGGTCGCGGTGAGCTCCTGGAGGCTGGTCTTCCAGTCCAGGCCGGCACCGAGGTTCGAGGACTTCTCGATCAGCGGGTCGAAGAGCCGGTGCACCAGCTCGGACGCCGAGTCGAGGCCCTGGTCGAGATAGACCGCGCCGATCACCGCTTCCAGGGTGTCGGCGAGGATGGACGCCTTGTCCCGGCCGCCCGTGCCCTCTTCACCGCGGCCCAGCCGGATGAAGGAGCCCAGGTCGAGGCCACGGCCGACCTCCGCCAGCGCACGCGAGTTGACCACCGCGGCCCGCAGCTTGGCCAGCTGGCCTTCGGGCAGGTCGGGGTGGGTGCGGTACAGCGTGTCCGTGACGACGAGGCCGAGGACGGAGTCCCCGAGGAACTCCAGCCGCTCGTTCGTCGGCAGACCGCCGTTCTCGTACGCGTAGGAACGGTGGGTCAGCGCGCGCACCAGAAGGGCGGACTCGACCTGGTAGCCGAGCCGCCCTTCCAGAAGCGTGTGGGACGAGGCCTGGTTGTCCGCCTTCTTCTTGGCGGGTGCGTCCGCCTTGGCGTCTTCCGCCTTCTTGGGACTGGACACAGTGCCTCTCACCAGCCCGCTCAGACTTCGAGGACCTGGCGCTTGTTGTAGGTGCCGCAAGACGGGCACGCGATGTGCTGCTGCTTGGGCTCGTGGCAGCGCTCGCACGCAACCAGGGTGGGGACCGCAGCCTTCCACTGCGACCGGCGGTGGCGCGTGTTGCTGCGCGACATCTTCCGCTTCGGAACAGCCACGGCTACTTCTCCTGCTTCTCGTCGACGCCCGCTTCGGCGCCGCTCATCTCGTCCTTCTCGCCGTCTTCGAGTGAACCGGCGAGTCCCTGCAAAGCCGCCCAACGGATGTCGACGGCGTCGTGGTGGTGGTCCGGGTCGTCCGCGAGCCGCGCTCCGCACTCGGAGCACAGGCCCGGGCAGTCTTCCTGGCACACCGGCTGCATCGGCAGTGCGAGCACCACCGCATCGCGCAGCAGAGGTTCGAGGTCGAACAGTCCGTCCTCGAGGAAGAACCTGTCCTCGTCGTCCTCGGCGTCGTCGCCCGGTTCCGCGATCACGCGGCCCCGGTCATCGGCGTCAGGGTACGAGAACAGTTCCTGGAAGTCCGCTTCGAGCTCCAGCCCGACCGGCTCCAGACACCTTACGCACTCCCCCTCGGCCCGTGCACGGGCGGTGCCTGTGACGAGCACCCCTTCCATGACCGACTCGAGCCGGAGTTCGAGCTCCACCGGGGTGCCTTCCGGCACTCCGATGACCCCCTGGATGCCGAGATCGGCGGGAGCGTCGATCGTGCGGGTCAGGCGCTGGAGCGCGCCAGGACGCCGACCCAGCTCGTGCGTGTCGAACACGAGGGGGTTGCGGTGGTCGAGGCGGGCGTTGGAGGCCATTCCTGCTTTCGATCTTCGAGCTCGGAGGGCCGCCGCCCGTCGGTGTCTTCGGGCAGCGGTGATCGCGGACGTACGCGCGACCGAAGAGCCAGGATACTGGACCTTTCGCTCAGGGCCCAATCCGGCCCGTGGCTACAGGCCCCGGCCCTGTTCGTACGCGCGCAGCTGCTCCGCGCTGATCATGCTCGTGTCGAAGAGGCTGGTCTCGTCGAGAGCGTAGCCCTGCTGCGGCTGCTGCTGGGGCTGCTGTTGCTGCTGGGCCTGCTGGGGGTCGTAGGCGGCCTGCTGCGGGTCGTAGCCCTGATAGGCGGCGTAGGGGTCGGCCTGCTGGTAGCCGTACGGGTCCTGGCCGTAGGCGGGCTGCTGCGGGAAGCCGCCGTAGGGGTCCTGCTGCTGGTCGTACGACGCGTACGACGGCTGCGGCTCGTACGAGGGCTGCTGCGGCGGCTGCTGCGGTGCGGACCGGTCCGGACGCTCGGCCGGGGTGTCCTGCTCGGCGAGGGCGGCCAGGTCGGCGAGGTAGTCGGCGTCGCTGGAGTGCTGGAAGGTCGTGGTGTCGTCGGCGAGGGCGCCGAGGTCGTCCGTGGCGATCCGGCCGTGCAGCTTCTGCCGGCCGCGGCCGACGGCCTCCAGGGTCTTGGCGAGGACCGCCTCGAAGGCGCCCAGCTTGGCGTCGACGTACTGGTCGGCGTTGTGGCGCAGGGTCTCCGGGTCGTGGCTGCGCTCGGGGGCGTCCTCGTCCTCGTAGCCGTTCTCGTCCAGGCCGGGGCCGGTGCCGAGCAGCTTCTCCCGGCCGCGGCCGACCGAGCCGAGGGTCTTGGTGAGGACGACCTCGAAGTTGGCGAGCTTGGAGTCGACGTAGTCGTCGGCCTCGGCGCGGATCTCCTCGGCCTCCTTGCGGGCCTCGGCGAGGATCCGGTCGGCCTCGGCCTGGGAGCGGCGGGCGATCTCGGTGTCGGAGATCAGCGAGCCGCGCTCGGCGTGCGCGTGCGAGATGATCCGCTCGGCTTCCTGACGGGCCTGCTCGACCATCTGCTCACGGTCGCCGATCAGCTCCTGCGCCTGCGCGAGGGAGCCGGGCAGGGCCTGGCGCACCTCTTCGAGCATCGCGAGCAGCTCGGCGCGGTTGACCACGCACGACGCCGACATGGGCATGGACCGGGCGCCGGAGACCGTGGAGACGATCTCGTCGAGCTTCTTCTGCACGTCCACCTGTGCTCGCCACTCTCTACAGCCGGGTTGGAGACGGACGGGACGACTGTAGTCCCCCCTGCCCCATCAGGCCTTGCGCAGGCGCTTGTTCAGAGCCTCGAGAACCGGGGCGGGCACCAGGTGGGAGACGTCGCCGCCCCAGGCCGCGACCTCCTTGACCAGGGAGGAGGACAGGAAGCTGTAGGTGGGGTTGGTGGGCACGAAGAGGGTTTCGACACCGGTGAGGCCGATGTTCATCTGGGCCATCTGCAGCTCGTAGTCGAAGTCGCTGACGGCGCGCAGGCCCTTGACGATGGCGGGGATGTCGCGCTGCTTGCAGAAGTCGACGAGGAGGCCGTGGAAGGCCTCGACCCGGACGTTGGCGTAGTCGGCGGTGACCTCGCGGATCAGCTCGATCCGCTCCTCGATCTCGAACAGGCCCTTCTTGGACTTGTTGATCATCACCGCGACATAGACCTCGTCGTACAGACGGGAGGCTCGGGCAATGATGTCGAGGTGTCCGTTGGTGATCGGGTCGAACGACCCGGGACAGACGGCGCGGCGCACTTGTGATCCCTCGCTCTCCGGTCCGGTCATCGTGCGTCTTCGCACGTAGAGGCGGCGCGACCGTACCAAAACGTTCCCTCGCCGTAGCGACGGGACCGGATCGCCTCGAAGCCGTCCGGCCACCGGAATTCGCCACCTCTGGTGCTGCGCTCCACGGTGACGAGCGCTTGCTCAGCGAGCCAGCCTTCCGAGTGGAGTGTGAGCAGAATCTCGCGAAGATCGTGATCCGTGACGGCGTACGGGGGGTCGAGGAAGACGAGGTCGTACGGCTCTTCCGGTGCCGGTTGCCTGATGATCTGTTCCGCTTTGCCCGCTCGCACTTCGGCGCCGGGCAGGCCCAGGTTCTTCACGTTCTCGCGCACGATCCTCGCCGCGCGGGCGTCGGCTTCGACGAGGAGGGTGTGACCGGCGCCTCGGGAGAGGGCTTCCAGGCCCACGGCTCCTGAGCCGGCGTAGAGGTCGAGGACCCGTTCGCCGTCCAGGGGGCCGCCCAGCAGTGACTGCCAGGTGGAGAAGAGACCTTCGCGTGCGCGGTCTGATGTTGGCCGTGTTCCGGTGCCGGGCGGTACTGACAGGCGCCGTCCGCCTGCCCGACCGGCGATCACGCGGGTCATGTGGGGTCCTTCTTCGTGGGCGGCTTTACGGTTCATTGTGGCTGGTCGCGCAGTTCCCCGCGCCCCTGGGTAAGTCTCCTTCAGCCCTTTTCCAAGTACTGCTCCCTCTCGTCGTCCAGCAAGGCGTCCAAAGCCGTACGGAGCCCCGGCAGACGCTCCAGGTCCGGGTCGGACGCCACAAGGGCCGTCGCCTCCTCCCTCGCCTCCGCGATGACCTGCTCGTCCTCGATGACCGCCAGGACGCGCAGGGAAGAGCGGGCTCCGGACTGGGCCTGGCCGAGGACGTCGCCCTCGCGGCGCTGTTCGAGGTCGATGCGGGAGAGTTCGAAGCCGTCGAGGGTGGCGGCGACGGCGTTCAGCCGCTGGCGGGCCGCGCTGGCCTCGGGCATCTCGGTGACCAGGAGGCACAGGCCGGGGGCCGAGCCCCGGCCGACGCGGCCGCGGAGCTGGTGGAGCTGGGAGACGCCGAAGCGGTCGGCGTCCATGATGACCATCACCGTGGCGTTGGGGACGTTCACGCCGACCTCGATGACCGTGGTGGCGACCAGGACGTCGGTCTCGCCCGCGGCGAACCGGCGCATCACCGCGTCCTTGTCGTCGGGGTGCATACGGCCGTGCAGGACCTCCACCCTCAGGCCCCGCAGGGGGCCGCGGCCCAGCTGGTCGGCGACGTCCAGGACCGCGAGCGGCGGGCGCTTCTCCGCCTCGTCCTCGGGCGACTTCTGCCTGGCCTTCCTGGGATCGTCCTCCTCGTCCCCGATCCGGGGGCAGACGACGTACGCCTGGTGGCCGCCTTCCACCTCCTCGCGGACCCGCTCCCAGGCCCGGGAGAGGAAGTGCGGCTTGTCGGCCGCGGGGACGACGTGGCTGGCGATCGGGGAGCGGCCGGCCGGGAGCTGGTCGAGCACGGAGGTCTCCAGGTCGCCGAAGACCGTCATGGCGACCGTGCGCGGGATCGGGGTGGCCGTCATGACCAGCAGGTGCGGAGGCTGCTTCCCCTTGCCGCGCAGGGCGTCGCGCTGCTCCACGCCGAAGCGGTGCTGCTCGTCGACCACGACCAGGCCGAGGTCGTGGAACTGGACCTTGTCCTCGATCAGCGCGTGGGTGCCGATGACGATGCCGGCCTCGCCGGTGACCAGGTCCAGCAGCGCCTGGCGGCGGGCGGCGGCGCCCATGGAGCCGGTGAGCAGGACGACCTTGGTGGCGTGCTCGGCGCCGCCCAGCATCCCTCCCTCGGCCAGCTCGCCCATCATCTCGGTGACCGAGCGGTGGTGCTGCTGGGCGAGCACCTCGGTGGGCGCGAGCATGGCGGCCTGCCCACCCGCGTCGACCACGGCGAGCATGGCGCGCAGAGCCACCAGGGTCTTGCCCGATCCCACCTCTCCCTGCAGCAGCCGGTGCATCGGGTGTTCCGTGGCGAGGTCGTCGAAGATCTCCTTGGAGACCTTCTGCTGGCCCTCGGTGAGGGTGAAGGGGAGACGGTCGTCGAAGGCGGCGAGGAGGCCGTCGGGTTCCGGGGTGCGGGGGACGGCCGGCAGCTGGGTGTCCGCGTAGCGGCGGCGGGCCAGGGCGACCTGGAGGACGAAGGCCTCGTCCCACTTCAGCCGGGCGCGGGCGTCGGCGATGTCGGCCTTGGTGTGCGGGCGGTGGATCTTGAGGAGGGCCTCGGGGAGCGGGACCAGGCCGCGGCCGTCGCGGAGGGCGGGCGGCAGGGGGTCCAGGGCCTCCTGGGCGGTGGGCAGCACCGTCTGGACCGCCTTGCCGATCTTCCAGGACTCCAGTTTCGCGGTGGCCGGGTAGATGGGGATCAGGGCGCCGGCCCAGCTCTCCACCGTCTCGTCGCTGTCGCCGCGCAGCAACTCATAGGCGGGATGGGCGAGTTGCAGCCGGCGGTTGAAGACCGAGACCTTCCCGGCGAACATCGCGCGGGTGCCGGGCAGCAGCTCCTTGTGGGGCTTGTGGACGCCGTTGCCGAAGAAGACCAGCTGGAGCCGGCCGCTGCCGTCGGTGATCGTGACCTCCAGGCGCTGGCCCTTGCCGCGCGGGGCCTTGGCGGAGGCGAAGGTGTGCAGGCGGGCGTCGGCCACCTGGGCGACCACCGTGACGTGCTCGTCCATGGGCAGCTCGGCTAGCTGGGTGAGCTGGCCGCGCTCCTCGTATCTGCGCGGGTAGTGGTGGAGGAGGTCGCCGACGGTGTGCAGGCCGAGGTGCTCGGCCATCACCTTCGCGGTGGCGGGGCCGAGCACCGACTTCAGTGGCTGCTTCAGTGGTTCTTCCAGTCCGTGCACGCGATCCATTGCACACCACGGCACTGACAATGCCGTATATGTCTTGGGAAACCCCTGGTCAGGCGGGCTGTTCGGACTCTAGGATGGCGCGCTCCGGCCATCCTTCGCGGTCACCGCCCCACCTGGGACCGCCCGACCCCGCGCCGATGCTCCTCCCCCCTCCGGCGCTGCGACGATGGACTACCAGAGCTCACAGACATCACAGGGTTCCCTCTCACCTCACACGTTCCAGGTCGACCTGCGCGGGCTGGTGGATCTGCTCTCCCATCACCTCTACTCCAGCCCCAAGGTCTATCTGCGCGAGCTGCTGCAGAACGCCGTCGACGCCATCACGGCCCGGCGGGACGCGGAGCCCGGCGCCCCGGCCCGGGTGCGGCTGCACGCCGACGGCGGCGGTCTGCGCGTGGAGGACAGCGGGATCGGGCTCACCGAGGCGGACGTGCACGCACTGCTGGCCACCATCGGGCGCAGCTCCAAGCGGGCCGAGGGCCTGCAGGAGGTCCGTTCGGACTTCCTCGGCCAGTTCGGCATCGGCCTGCTGGCCTGCTTCCTCGTCGCCGAGCGGATCCGGGTGGTCAGCCGCAGCGCCCGTACGCCCGGCGCACCACCGGTGGAGTGGACGGCGCGCGACGACGGCTCGTACACCGTGCGGACCCTTCCCGCCTCCGCGCGGCCCGAACCCGGTACGACCGTGCACCTGACCGCGCGGCCCGGGGCGGCCGAGTGGCTGGCACCGGAGCGGGTCCTGACCCTGGCCCGCGACTTCGGTGCGCTGCTGCCGTACGACGTCCGGGTGGGCGAGGAGCCGGTCACCGATCTGCCCGCGCCCTGGGACCGGCCGTATCCGAGCCCTTCGGGCAGAAGGGTGGCGCTGGCCCGGCACTGTCACGAGCTGTTCGGGTTCACGCCGCTGGACTCGATCGACCTGGCCGTGCCGCTGGCCGGGATCCGCGGGGTGGCGTACGTGCTGCCGGCGGCCGTGAGCCCGGCCCAGCGGGCGACCCACCGGGTGCACCTGAAGGGCATGCTGCTGACCGAGCGGGCCGAACAGCTGCTGCCCGACTGGGCGTTCTTCGTGCGCTGCGTCCTGGACACCGACAGTCTGCGGCCCACCGCCTCGCGCGAGTCGCTCTACGAGGACGAGACGCTGGCCGCGGTGCGGGAGGCGCTCGGCGAACGGATCCGCTCGTGGCTCACGGGGCTCGCCGCCGGCGACCCGGAGCGGCTGACGGCCTTCCTCGCCGTGCACCACCTGGGCGTGAAGTCCCTCGCCCGGCACGACCGCGAGATGCTGCGCACGATGCTGCCCTGGCTGCCGTTCGAGACGACCGACGGGCAGCTGTCGCTGGAGGAGTTCGCGCAGCGGCACCCGGTGGTGCACTTCACCCGGACCGTCGAGGAGTACCGGCAGGTGGCGCCGATCGCCGCCGCGCAGGGCGTCGGGGTGGTCAACGGCGGCTACACGTACGACGGCGACCTGGTCGAGGCGCTGCCGTCGGTGCGGCCCGGGACGGTGGTCGCCGAGCTGGACGCGGACACCGTGACCGCGCACCTGGACGCGGTCGACCCGGGCGAGGAACTGGCCCTGTCCGGCTTCCTGTCGGCCGCGCGGGCGAAGCTCGACCCGCTGGGCTGTGACGTCGTACTCCGGGCCTTCCATCCGCTGTCCGTGCCCGCGCTGCACCTGGACGACCGGGCGGCGCGGCACGAGCAGGCCCGCGCGGCGGCCGAGGAGCAGGCCGACGACCTGTGGGCGGGCATCCTCGGCTCGCTGCGCGGCACCGCCCCACGCGCGCGTCTGGTGCTCAACCATCTCAACCCGCTGGTGCGCAGGATCAGTTCGCTCAAGGACCCCGAGCTGATCGGCACGGCCACCGAGTCGCTGTACGGGCAGGCCCTGCTGATGGCGCAGCGCCCGCTCAGGACGGCGGACTCGGCGCTGCTGAACCGGGCGTTCATCGGCCTGCTGGAGTGGGCGACCCATGGGGAGACGACGGGCGATGAGTGAGATCACGGACTTCGACGCGCTGCGCCGGGCGATGGCGGAGAACTCCGAGCAGCCCGAGGGCCCGGCCCGCAACGCGCGCGCGGAGCAGCTGCTGGCCGCGGCGGAGGGCCTCGGCATCCCGCTGGCCGTCATCGAGGCGCTCGGGCACCAGCTGAAGGTCTACAACTACAGCTCCGAGAAGGACAAGATGTTCGTCCCCTTCGCGCGGCTGCTGCGCATGTGGGACGAACGGCCCGAGGACTTCGACGCGTACGAGGCGCACGCGCTGCACTGGGTCTTCAAGTGGATGTCGGCGGGCATGCTGGACCAGCCGCACGTCCCGCTCGCCTCGATCGAGAAGTGGCTCGGCGAGATGGCGCACCGCTACCGGCTCGCCGGGCACTCCGAACGGGCCGTGCGCAGCGCCGAGTTCAGCGTGGCCGCGCACGTCGGGGACCTGGCGCGCGCGGAGCGGGCGTACGCGGCGTGGCTCGCCGCGGACCGTGACGAGATGGCCGACTGTCACGCCTGCGAGCTGCACGGGCAGGGCTTCTGGCAGGCCGAGCTCGGCCGGGACGAGGAGGCGCTGGAGTTGTGGCGGCCGGTGCTGGAGGGCGAGTTCGCCTGCGCGCACGAACCGCACACCGTGCTGGCCTCCTCGCTGGCCCCGCTGCTGCGCCTGGGCCGCCTGGACGAGGCCCGCGCGCACCACCTGCGGGGCTTCCGGCTCGTCCGCCCGATGGAGTCGATGCGCGCCGCGTACGCCGACCACGTGGAGTTCTGCGCGCTGACCGGGAACGAGGCCCGCGCCCTGGAGCTGCTCGCCGAACGGCCCGCGTACTTCACGGACACCGGGCATCCGCGCAGCCGGCTGGAGTTCATGGCCGTGGTGACGCTGCTGATGGACCGGCTGAACGGGCTGGGCCTCGGCGGGCAGCGGGTGCCGGGGCCGGCCGGGCGGACCTGGACGGCGGGCGAACTCGCCGCCCACGCGCGCGTGGAGACGCTGGAGCTGGCCGAGCGGTTCGACCGGCGCAACGGCACGTCGCACGTCGGCGACCGGGCACGCGCGCGTATGGACCAGCGGCCGCTGGTGGAGCGCCTGCCGCTGGGCGTGCGGACGGTGCGCCCGGCGCCCGTCCCGGTGGCCGCGCCCCCGCTGCCGGAGGCGCACGACGAGCCCGGCCTGGCGGCCCTGCTCGCCGAGGCCCGGCGGCTGTCGGAGACCTTGCGGCCGCACGCCTTGGAGGCCTGGGCCGCGGTCGCGCGGGCCGCGCGCGGCGCGGAGCTGGAGCCGCGCGACCGCGCGGAGCTCGCCGACCACGAGGCGATGAGCCGCGGCCCCGCGGGCATCGAGCTGTTCGAGCAGGCGGCGGCCCTGTACGCGGAGGCGGGCGACCCCGGCGAGGCCCTGGCGGCACGCGCGCGTGGCGCGTACGTCCGCGCCCTGACGGGCGAGGTGGACCCGGCGCTGGCGACGGTCACCGGCCTGTACGACGAGGCGCTCGCCCTGTACGCCGAGGAGGCCACCGGCGTACGGCAGACGGCGTCGGTGCTGATCAGCCGGGCCCGGATCCTGATGCGGCGCGTGCACGCGGGGGTGCCTGTCCTGGGGGACCCGGCACCGGACACAACGCCCACGGGCGGTGGCGCACCCTCGGGCCGCGTACCGGACGCCCCGGTCACCGACGCGACGGCCTCGGACGAACCGGGGCGTGAGGGCCTGCCGTCAGGCGGTGCGGTCTCCGGCGAGGCAGCGGCCCAGCGGCCGGGGGGCGAGGACGGCGTGCCCGGTGGGCCGGTGCCGGAGCCGGCCGCGGATCTGCTCGTGCGGACCGAGCAGGCCGTGCGGGAGGTGCTGGCGCTGGTCGACGGGCGGGCCGGGGACGACGTGCGGCTGGCCGCCCGGGCCGCGGAGGCGCGGGCGATGCTCGCCGAGCTGGCGCAGCTGCGCGGAGACACCGGGCGGGCCGGGGAGCTGTTCCGGAGGGCGGCCGACGCGTATGTCAGCGCCGGGCTGCCCTGGTTCGCCGTGGAGTACCAGGTGCAGGTCGCCGCGCTGGCCCATCAGGCGGGCGACGCGGCCGGGGCCGAGCGGGCGCTGCGGGCCGCGCTGGAGCACGGCGGGCCGTACGTGGAGCCGGTCGGGCGGGCCCAGCTGCATCTGCAGCTCGCCGAGGTGGCCGGCGCCCGGGGTGAGGTGGCCGAGGCCGTCGAGCACGCCCTGGAGGCCGCGCACTGGGCGGACGAGGCGGGTGAGAGCGGCACGCTGGGCGCCTGGGCGCGGCAGCAGCTGGGCGGCTGCCTGCTGCGGCAGGGCCGGTACGCCGAGGCCGCCGAGGTGCTGGAGTCGGCCCTGGCCGACCTGTCCGGCGAGACGCACGGCGACGGGGCCGTCGTACAGGCGCGGTGGTGGCTCGGCGACTGCCTGAGCGAGCTGGGCGACCACCGGGCGGCCGCCGAGCACCGGCTGCGGGCGGCCGAGACCGCCCGGCACTGGCCCGAGCAGCAGGACCACGCCACGCTCGCCCACCTCGCCGCCGAGTCGCTGAGCAAGGCCGGTCTGCTGAAGGAGGCGGACCGGGCCTACGTGCGGGCCGGTGAGCTCTGGCGCGGACTGGGCAACCACGCCTTCCTGGTGCGCTCGCTGCGCGCCCGCGGCTGGCTGGCGCTGCGCGCGGACGGCGGGGCGAAGGGCGCACGGGAGCTGATGACGGAGGCGGTGCGCGCGTGCGAGCGGGCGCGCGGGGACGCGGCCGACCCGGTGTCCCGGGAACGGCTCACGGCCGAACTCGCCCATACCCACCGCCAGTTCGGCGACCTGCTCGCCCTCGCGGCGACCGAGGAGGCCGTGAGTGCCGAGGAGGCCGTGAGTGCCGAGGCGACCGAGGAGGCCGAGGAGGCCGAGGAGGCAGTAGGCGCCGAGGAAACCGAGGGGATCAAGGACGCCGAGGAGGTCGAAGGCGGCGCGGTCCGGGCCGGGTTCGAGGCGGCGCTGGTCCAGATGGAGCGGGCGGCCGCGCTGTTCGGCACGCTGGGCGCGGACGGGCTGCACGACCGTACCGGTGCCGAACTCGCCGCGGGCCGGCTGGCGGCCGACCTGGGCCGGCCCGCCGAGGCGGCGGCACGCGCGCGTGCCGTACTCGCGGCCTACGAGGGTGCCGATGACGGGGACGGGACCGTCCGGGCGCGGCGGGCGGAGGCCGACGGGATGCTCGGGCCCGGACAGTGAGGCGCGGGGTCACTCCACCCCGATGAGCAGCAGGGTCCCCTGCCGGCCGCCCCGGTACACGACCGTGTCCACGGCGAGGTAGGACTCCCGAACGCGGGCCTGAAGCTGCTCGGCGATGGCCTCGGGGGCTTCGTCGCCGACGACGAGGGTGACCAGCTCGCCGCCGGCCTGGAGCATGCGGTCCAGGACGGTCGCGGCGGTGGCGGTCACCTCCTCGCCGATCACCGCCACGTCGCCGTCGATCAGCCCGAGGACGTCGCCGGCCTGGCAGATGCCGGCCGTCGTCCAGGACTGGCGTTCGGCGACGACGACCTCGGCGTACCGGGTGGCGCCCGCCGCCGCCGTCATCTGGACGACGTCCTCGTCGAACCGGCGCCCCGGCTCGTGCACGGCGAGCGCGGCGATGCCCTGGACCGCCGAGCGGGTCGGGATCAGGGCCACCCGGATGCCCTCGGTGCGGGCCTGCTCGGCGGCCGCCGCGGCCGTGTGGCGCAGCTCGGCGTCGTTGGGCAGCAGGACCACCTCGCGCGCGTGGGCCCGCCGTACGGCCTGCACCAGCTCCCCGCTGGCGGGCGGCTCCCCGGGGCGCGCGAGGACGGCCGTGGCGCCCGCCTCGGTGTACAGCCCGGCCAGGCCCTCGCCCGGTACGACGGCGACGACGGCCCGCTGGGTGCGCTCGCGCGGCGGCCGCTCGCCCCCGGTGTGCACGTCCCCGAGCCCGAAGTGGGTGATGCGGATCCGGTACGGCCGCCCGGCCTCCACGCCCGCCTCCACGGCGGCGCCCGCGTCGTCGACGTGCACATGGACGTTCCACAGCCCGTCGCCGCCGACCACGACCAGGGACTCGCCGAGCGCGTCGAGGCGTTCCCGCAGCCGGGCCACGGCCGCGTCGCCGGCCTCCAGGAGATAGATCACCTCGAACGCGGGCCCACCGGCCTCGGTGCCCTCGACGCACGGTCCGGCGTCCGTGGCGGCCACGCACGCGTGCGCGCCCGCATCGGGCTCGGCGCCCGCACGCTCCGGGGCACCGGCGTCCACACCGGTCCCGGCACCGGTACGCGCGTGCGTACCGGCGTCGCCGGTGCCGCACACCGCGCCCACGCGCGCGTGCCCCCCGGAAACCGCCTCCGGGGCCCGCTCGCCCTCCGCGGCCGCCGCACGGCCCTCCCGTGCTCCCGGCGCCTCCCGCACCGCCTCCCCCGTGAACGCCTCCACCAGCGCCCCCAGCACCGCCACGAGTCCGCGTCCGCCCGCGTCGACCACCCCGGCCCGGCCGAGTACGGGCAGCTGACCCGGAGTGGCCGCCAGGGCCGTCCGCGCGCCCTCGTAGGCCGCCCGCGCGACCGTGCCGCAGTCGCCCTCGGCCGCCTCGGCGGCCTCGGCCGCGGCCGAGGCGACGGTCAGCACGGTGCCCTCGACGGGGTGGGCCACGGCCTGCCGGGCGGAGTCGGCGGCCCGCCGCAGCGCCCGCCGCAGCGCCGCGCCGTCGCCGTGGGTCCCCGCGCCGTCGCCGTCGGCCGCCGCGCCGCCCTCCGCGAGCACCTGTGCCATGCCGCGCAGCAGCTGCGCCAGGATCGTCCCGGAGTTGCCGCGGGCCCCGATGAGCGCCCCGTGGGCCATCGCGTGCACGGTGTCCGCCAGGGAGGGCTCCCCGGCACCCGTCCCGTACCCGGCGAACACCGCCTCCACGGCCGTGGCCGCCGATTCCAGGGTGAGGTAGAGATTCGTCCCGGTGTCGCCGTCGGCCACCGGATAGACGTTGATCGCGTCGATCTCCTCACGCGCGCGTCCGAGCGCTCCGAGCGCCAGACCGCACCAGGTGCGCACCGCGAGAGCATCGAGCAATGTCTGCGGCACCTGCGCCACCTGCGCCTCCCTGACCTGCTGGCTGGACGTGGACGCAGCGTAGACCCCGAAGTGGTGTCCACCGGAAGAGGGCCGGAAGCGGTGCCCTGAGCTGCCATGGTAGTTTCGTTCTACGGGCGCAGCCGTTGTATGCTGCTCCGGTTGCCCGATCCGATCGGGCCGTTCCCCTGGCAACGCCACTCAAGATCTCAGGTCTTAGGATCTCGATCCCGGCATGCCGGGATTAACCGTAAGTGCATCTGAAGTCTTTGGAGTGACCCGTGGCTGCCAACTGCGACGTCTGCGGCAAGGGGCCGGGCTTCGGCAACAACATCTCGTTTTCGCACCGCCGTACGTCCCGCCGCTGGAACCCCAACATCCAGCGTGTGCGTACCGTGGTCGGCGGGACGCCGAAGCGCGTGAACGCTTGCACCTCGTGCATCAAGGCCGGCAAGGTCTCGCGCTGACGCTACAGCTGAGCGCGCGGCCACTGCCTGGTTCGCTGCACTGAGCCGGTCCACCGAAGGGTGGGCCGGCTTTTTGCCGTACCCGCGCCTTCTGCCCGCACCCGCACCCGCACCCGCGACCGTGCCCTTTCGCCCGCACCCGCGCGCGAGGTCAGCTCCTGAACCGCCACCCGTGGTCCACCGGCCCGATCCCCGCCCCCAGCGCGAATCCCCCGGCGATCGCGCCCGTGACGTACTCCTTGGCCTCCGTGACCGCCTCCGGCACGCTCAGGCCCTTCGCCAGCCCCGAGGCGATCGCGGAGGCCAGCGTGCAGCCCGTGCCGTGCGTGTGCCGGTTGTCGTGGCGGGGCGCACGCAGCCGGTACTCGGCGGCACCGTCCGTGAGCAGGTCCACGGCATCGCCCGCCAGGTGCCCGCCCTTGATCAGCACCCAGCGAGGGCCGAACTCCAGCACGGCTCCGGCGGCCCGTCGCAGATCGTCCTCCGACTCGACCCGCACCCCGGTGAGTTGTGCCACCTCATCCAGGTTCGGGGTCGCCACGGTGGCCGCCGGGAGCAGCTTCGTCCGTACGGAGTCCAGCGCGGAGGCGGCCAGCAGCGGGTCACCGTGCTTGGAGACGCCCACCGGGTCCACCACGGCCGGTGCGTCCGTGCCGGAGATCAACTCGGCGACCGCCTCGACCAGTTCCGCCGAGGCCAGCATGCCGGTCTTCACGGCCTGGACGCCGATGTCGTCCACGACGCTGCGGTACTGGGCCCGTACGGCCCGCACGGGCAGTTCCCAGGCGCCCTGCACGCCCAGCGAGTTCTGCGCGGTCACCGCCGTGATCACGCTCATCCCGTGCACGCCGAGCGCCAGCATCGTCTTCAGGTCGGCCTGGATGCCGGCGCCGCCGCCGGAGTCCGAGCCGGCCACCGTCAGGACGCGCGGGATCATGACTCGATGTCCCCGAAGTGGTCCCAGCCGCCCTTGCTGGTCCAGGGCGCCCCGTCGACGGTCACCTGGGGCAGCGCGGAGGGGTTGAGGACCTCGCCGATGACCTTCCAGCGGGCCGGCAGCTTGGTGTCCGGCGGGAAGGTCGCGACGATCGCGTGGTCCTCTCCCCCGGTCAGCACCCACTGCAGCGGGTCGACGCCGACGGCCTGACCGATGTCGTTCATCTGGGTCGGGATGTCGATCGCGCCGGAGCGGATGTCGATGCGGACCTTGCTGGCCTCGGCGATGTGCCCGAGGTCGGCGATCAGCCCGTCGCTCACGTCGCACATCGCGGTCGCGCCGAGCCCCGCGGCGGCCGGTCCCGCGTGGTACGGCGGCTCCGGGCGGCGGTGGGCCTCGACGAAGGCGCGCGGCGAGCGGAAACCGCGGGAGAGGACGGCGTAACCGGCCGCGGACCAGCCCAGCCAGCCCGTGACGGCCACCAGGTCGCCGGGCTGGGCGCCGGCGCGCGTGACGGGCTCCTGGTTGCGCAGATCGCCGAGCGCGGTGATCGACACCATGATCGTGTCGCCGCGCACGACATCACCGCCGACCACGGAGGCACCCGCGACCTGGCACTCGTCGCGCAGGCCGTCCATCAGCTCGCTGGGCCAGGTCACCGGGAGTTCGGCCGGGACGACCAGGCCGAGCAGCAGGGCGGTCGGTACGGCGCCCATCGCGGCGATGTCGGCGAGGTTCTGCGCCGCCGCCTTGCGGCCGACGTCGTAGGCCGTGGACCAGTCGCGGCGGAAGTGCCGCCCCTCCAGCAGGATGTCGGTGCTCGCCACCACCCGCCGGTCGGGCGCGGCGACCACCGCGGCGTCGTCGCCGGGGCCGATCCGGACCGCCGGGGTGGTGGTGAGACGGGAGGTGAGCTCCCTGATGAGCCCGAACTCCCCGAGCTCACCAACAGTGCCCTTCATTGCCCTTGCTCCCCTTCTCTGCCATGCCGTGCCCAGTCGCGCGTCATCAGTGTCCCCGATACGGTCGAGGTGACTGTCGATACGGTCCGGATGACCGTCGCAGCGGCCTTGCGGCCGTCAACTTCCGTCGTGCCTGCACCCTGGCGCGCAAGCCCGGTTCCCGCAGGTCTCCCCGCGGGGAGCGGCGACGCGATACCGTGGCGTTCCTTTTCCCCACATGATCCTCGTGGCCGCCCTGGAGGTTCCGTGGTACAGGCGTACATCCTGATCCAGACGGAGGTCGGCAAGGCGTCGACCGTCGCCGAGACGATCAGCAAGATCCCTGGAGTGATCCAGGCCGAGGACGTGACGGGACCGTACGACGTCATCGTGCGCGCCCAGGCCGACACGGTCGACGACCTCGGTCGCATGGTGGTCGCCAAGGTCCAGCAAGTGGACGGCATCACCCGCACCCTGACCTGTCCGGTCGTGCATCTGTAGCCCCCGTCTACCCTTGGCCGGTGAACTTCTTCCGTCACCGGCCCCTCGGCCTGCTCGCGCCCGCGCTGCTGATCGCGGTCGCGGGCTGCTCCTCGGCAGACGACAGCGCCGCCGTGGCGGTTCCCAGCCCCGACGCGAAGACGGCGCCGGTGTGCCGGGAACTGCACCGGGCGCTGCCGCGCGAGCTCGACGGGCGAAGCCGCAACGACCCCGGGCCCCGGTCCGCCTACACGGCGGGCTGGGGAAACCCGGCGATCATACTGCGCTGCGGTGTCGTACGGCCGCCGAAGATGATCGACCCGAAGGTGGCCGAGGGCGGTGACCCCGACGCCATCGCGGGCGGGGTGAACGGCGTGGACTGGCTGATGGAGAAGCAGAGCGACGGCACCTGGCGCTTCACCACCGCGGGCCGCGTGGCCTATGTGCAGGTCCGCCTGCCCAAGGGGATGTCGGCGCAGGAGGAGGGCACCGCGATCCTCACGGATCTCGCGCCCGCAGTGAAGAAGGCGATCCCCGAGGGGATCGCCTCCATGAAGTGAGCGTGTCCGCTCAGCGGAGCCCCGTCGAGCGGCGCAGCGCCGCCTGCACCAGGCGGTCGATCAGCTCGGGGTAGCCGATGCCGGCGGCCTGCCACATCTGCGGGTACATCGAGATCGGCGTGAACCCGGGCAGGGTGTTGATCTCGTTGATCACGAACTCGCCGTCCTCGGTGAGGAAGAAGTCCGCGCGGACCAGGCCCTCGCAGGACACCGCCTCGAACGCCTGCACCGCCAGCTCCTGCACCTCGGCGGTCTGCTCCCCGGTGAGCGGCGCGGGGACGATGCCGGGCGTGGAGTCGATGTACTTGGCCTCGAAGTCGTAGTACGCGTGCGCGTCCGGCGGCGGGATCTCGGCCGGCACCGAGGCGCGCGGGCCGTCCTCGAACTCCAGGACGCCGCACTCGATCTCGCGGCCCCGCACGGCGGCCTCGACCAGGATCTTCGGGTCGTGGGCCTGCGCGGTGGCGATCGCCTCGTCCAGGCCGGACAGGTCGTCGACCTTGGTGATGCCGATCGACGAGCCGGCCCGCGCGGGCTTCACGAACAGCGGCCAGCCGTGCTCGCCGGCGAAGTCGACGATCTTCTTGCGGGCGGCGGACTCGTCCCGCTCCCACGCGCGGGGGCGGATCACCAGGTACGGGCCGACCTTGAGCCCGTAGGAGGTGAAGATCCGCTTCATGTACTCCTTGTCCTGGCCGACGGCCGAGGCGAGCACACCGGCGCCCACGTACGGCACCCCGGACAGCTCCAGGAGGCCCTGCAGGGTGCCGTCCTCGCCGTACGGGCCGTGCAGCACCGGGAAGACCACGTCGACCTCGCCGAGCGCCTTGGGCACCGAGCCGGGCTCGCTGTAGACGACCTCGCGGTTCGCGGGGTCGACGGGGAGCACCACGCCGCCCTCGTGCGACTCCGCGAGGTCCTCGACCTCGGGGGTGCGGCGGTCGGTGATGGCCATCCGCTCCGGCTCGTCGGCCGTCAGCGCCCAGCGGCCGTCCCGGGTGATGCCGATCGGCAGGACGTCGTACTTGGTCCGGTCGATGGCCTTGAGGACGGCGCCGGCGGTGACCACGGAGATCCCGTGTTCGGAGCTGCGCCCGCCGAACACGACGGCCACGCGCGGCTTGCGCGACGGCTGCTCAGGGCTCTGGGGAAGGTTCTCGGTGCTCATATCGCGTTGAGAGTACCCGTTGGTAGAGCCCGGATACAGCGTCGACTCAGGGGGTTCGCTCAGCGTCGTTCCGGCTTCGCGCTGCGCGACATCAGCTCCTTGACGGCGACCACCGGGGACTTGCCCTCGTGGACGATGGCGACGACCGTCTCGGTGATGGGCATGTCGACGCCGTGCCGGCGGGCCAGATCCAGCACGGACTCGCAGGACTTGACGCCCTCGGCGGTCTGCTTGGTGACCGCGATGGTCTCCTGCAGGGTCATGCCCTTGCCGAGGTTGGTGCCGAAGGTGTGGTTGCGGGACAGCGGCGAGGAGCAGGTCGCCACCAGGTCGCCGAGGCCGGCGAGTCCGGAGAAGGTCAGCGGGTCGGCGCCGAGCACCACACCGAGCCGCGCGGTCTCGGCGAGACCACGGGTGATGAGGGAGCCCTTGGCGTTGTCGCCGAGTCCCATGCCGTCCGCGATGCCGACGGCGAGCCCGATGACGTTCTTCACGGCGCCGCCCAGCTCGCAGCCCACCACGTCGGTTTCCGTGTACGGCCGGAAGTACGGCGTGTGGCAGGCGGCCTGGAGGCGCTGGGCGACGGTCACGTCGGTGCAGGCGACGACGGCCGCGGCCGGCATGCGGGCGGCGATCTCACGGGCCAGGTTGGGCCCGGTGACGACGGCGATGCGGTCGGCGCCGACCTTGGCGACGTCGTCGACGACTTCGCTCATCCGCATGGCGGAACCGAGTTCGACGCCCTTCATCAGGGAGACGAGCACGGTGTCCGGGGCGAGCAGCGGGGTCCACTCGGCGAGGTTGGCACGCAGGGTCTGGGAGGGGACGGCGAGCACGGTGAAGTCCGCGTCGCGCAGCGCCTCGGCCGGGTCCGAGGTCGCTCTCAGGTTCTCCGGGAGTTCGACACCGGGCAGGTAGTCGGGGTTGGTCCGGGTGGAGTTGACCGCCTCGGCCAGCTCGGGGCGGCGCGCCCACAGGGTCACCTCGCAGCCCGCGTCGGCGAGGACCATACCGAAGGCGGTGCCCCATGAGCCGGTGCCCATGACCGCCGCCTTGACCGCCTTGCTCACTTGCCCTGCCCCTCCGGTTCCTTGCTCTGCGTCTGGGCACTCTGCGTCTGGGCGCTCCGCGTCTGGGCCTGGGTGCGGCGCCGCTGTTCGATCCGCTCGCGGCGGGGGTCGTAGGGCGTCTCGGGCGCCTTCTCGCCGCGGATCTCCTCGAGCCGGCGGGTGATGGCCGCCATGATGACCTCGGTGGCCTCCTTGAGCAGGTCCGGGGTCATCTCCTTGTCGTAGAAGCGCGAGAGGTCCACCGGCGGGCCCGCGAGCACGTGATGCGTCTTGCGCGGGAAGAGGTTCGGCTTCTTGGCGTACGGCGGCAGCAGTTCGTTGGCGCCCCACTGGGCGATCGGGATGACCGGGCACTTGGTCTGCAGGGCGACGCGGGCGGCGCCGGTCTTGCCGGTCATGGGCCAGCCGTCCGGGTCGCGCGTGAGGGTGCCCTCGGGGTAGAAGGCGACGCACTCGCCGCGCTCCACCGCGTCGATCGCGGCCCGGAAGGCGCTGAGCGCGTCCGTGGACTCGCGGTAGACGGGGATCTGCCCGGTGCCGCGCATCGCGGCACCGACGAATCCCTTCTTGAAAAGCCCGCTCTTCGCCAGGAATCGCGGAACCCGTCCGGTGTTGTACTGATAGTGCGCGTACGCGAAGGGATCCACGTGGGAATTGTGGTTCACCACGGTGATAAATCCGCCCTCGGCCGGAATGTGCTCCATTCCACGCCAGTCCCGCTTGATCAGAACCACCAGCGGCGGTTTGCAGATCACCGCGGCGAAGCGGTACCAGAAGCCGATTCTGCGGCGGGGCACAAGGACACCTTCCTCTAGGGGCTGCCACCCCGGCGGGGGCCGCACGATTGTCGCCCCGTGCCGCCGGTCTGTCGAGAACACCGTACGCCCCGCCACCGACGGCGCCAGATGGCGCGGGGACAATGATCGTGACAAGAGAGGGACGGTACGCCGGTGCAGTGGACCTTGGTCATCCCCCTGAAGCCCCTGTCGCGGGCCAAGAGCAGGCTCTCGGACACCGCGGGCGACGGGGTGCGCCCGGGGCTGGCGCTCGCGTTCGCCAAGGACACGGTGGCCGCGGCGCTGTCCTGTGCGGCCGTGGCGGATGTGGCGGTCGTCACGGACGACGAGCGGGCGGCGCGCGAGCTGGCCGCACTGGGCGCGCGGATCGTCCCGGACACGCCGGCGGGCGGCCTGAACGCCGCTGTGGCGCACGGTGCCGCGGTGGTACGGGAAATGCGCCCGCGCACACCGCTCGCGGCCCTGAACGCCGACCTCCCGGCCCTGCGCCCCGCGGAACTCGCCGCGGTCCTGGGCGCGGCCTCGGAGTTCTCCCGGGCGTTTCTCGCGGACGCGGCGCGGCTGGGTACGACTTTGCTGGCCGCGGGGCCGGGCGGGGAATTGCGGCCGGAGTTCGGCGTGCGTTCGCGTCGCCGTCACCGGGCGTCCGGGGCCGAGGAACTCCAGCTCGCGGGCGTGGATTCGGTACGGCAGGACGTGGACACGGGAGAGGATCTCCGGGCGGCGCTGGCCATGGGGGTCGGACCGTACACGGCTGCGGTTTCGGCGGGATTGCTGATCCCGGGGTCGTGAAGCGCCCCGAAGGGACGCGGGGACCGCGCGATCGGGCACGACGGGCCCGCGGCCCGGAGACGGCCCGCACCCCTGCGGCGAAACCCGGTACCACCCACGACCAGTAGGCTGGCCGTCATGCAGGCGACCTCGTACACCTACGACCCCCGCACCCGAAGCGGGCAGGTACTGCTCGACGACGGCACCCCCGTGCCCTTCGACGCGTCGGCGTTCGACAGGGGCGGCCTGCGACTGCTCCGCCCCGGGCAGCGCGTGCGGATCGAGACCGAGGGGACCGGCGACGCCCTGCGGATCACCCTCGTAACCCTTCAGACCCTGTAACCGCCCTTACACACGCCGCGGGCCGGGCTCCCTGGGGGAGTCCGGCCCGGCGCGTGAGTGCCCCGGCAGCGCCCTGGCGTCCTTACGACGTCGCCTTGCGGGCGGTGGCCTTCTTGGCGGTGGTCTTGCGGGCCGTCGACTTCTTGGCCGGGGCCTTCTTCGCGGTGACCTTCTTCGCCGGGGCCTTCTTGGCCGTCGCCTTCTTGGCGGTGGTCTTCTTCGCCGCGGTGGTCTTGGCGGTCGCCGTGGTCTTCTTGGCGGGCGCCTTCTTCGCCGTGGTCTTCTTCGCTGCGGCCGCCTTCTTCGTCGGCGCCGCCTTCTTGGCCGTGGTCTTCTTCGCGGCCGCCTTGGTGGTCTTCTTCGCGGCGGCCTTCTTGACCGTCGCCGCGGCGCCGCCGGTCAGGCTGCCCTTCGGCGCCTTCTTGACCGAGACCTCGCCGCCGCGCGGCAGCTTCTTCGAGCCGCTCACCAGGTCCTTGAAGCCCTGACCGGCGCGGAAGCGCGGCACCGAGGTCTTCTTGACCCGAACCCGCTCGCCGGTCTGAGGGTTGCGGGCGTAACGGGCGGGGCGGTCCACCTTCTCGAAGGACCCGAAGCCGGTGACCGAGACCCGCTCGCCCGCGACGACCGCGCGGACAATGGCGTCCAGGACATGATCGACAGCGTCGGCGGCCTGCTGGCGGCCACCCACCTTGTCGGCAATCGCTTCTACGAGCTGCGCCTTGTTCACGTCTTCCCCTTCGGAGACATCGCCAGAACGAAAGTGTTCAAGCTTTTTCGCACGTTAGGCAGATATATACCGCAAATCAAACACGAAACGGGCTTATCACCCTTGTGCCGCAACAGACTCGGTGGTCCCGGGCTGTTCAGTCGTCCTCGTCGGGGATCCGACCCTCGTCGAGGTCCGCGTTGAACCGCTCGAGCCGCCTTGCCGCAGCGGCGAGATCGTGCTTGGCCGCGGCCGTAATGACCAGCAGCTTCCGGGTCAGCGCCATCCGTACGCCCTCCGGGACTTGCAGTGCGCGCACCCTTGCGTGCGCTTCCTTCAGTTGGCCCGCGACCGCCGTATAGAGCTGGAGTTGGCCGTCGTGTTCCATGCACAGATTGTGCCATCTGGGGCGAGTTGTCGCCTGCGCAGGGGGCAACTGCCGCCTCAAATGGCCTTCCAGGCACTTGCGGAGAGCGCGGTTCCAGCACTCACGTACCCAGGCAACGTCCTTCGTAACGTGGCGAGTTGAGCGTGAAGCAAGAAGCTCACGGGGCCGTTCGGGGCCAGACATGCCCGTACCCCCGATCGTGGCGATCGGGGGTACGGGCGGGGTGTTGGGTGGCCGAAACGCGACGCGCTGGGGGATGTGGATCAGGCCTGGAGCGTCCGCGGCTTGTACGACGGCCGCTTGGCCTCGTAAGCGGCGATGTCGGCCTCGTTCTGCAGCGTGATGGAGATGTCGTCCAGGCCGTTCAGCAGCCGCCAGCGGGAGTTCTCGTCCAGTTCGAAGGAGGCGGTGATGCCCTCGGCGCGAACCTCACGCGCCTCAAGGTCAACAGTGACCTCAGCAGTGGGGTCCTGTTCCGTGAGCTCCCACAGCGCGTCCACGGTCTTCTGCTCCAGCACGACCGTGAGCAGGCCGTTCTTCAGCGAGTTGCCCCGGAAGATGTCCGCGAAGCGGGAGGAGATCACGGCCTTGAAGCCGTAGTTCTGCAGCGCCCAGACGGCGTGCTCGCGGGAGGAGCCGGTGCCGAAGTCGGGGCCGGCGACCAGGACGGTCGCACCCTGCCGCTCGGGGCGGTTGAGGACGAACTCGGGGTCCTTGCGCCAGGCCTCGAACAGCCCGTCCTCGAACCCGTCCCGGGTGACCTTCTTGAGCCAGTGAGCAGGGATGATCTGGTCGGTGTCGACGTTGCTGCGGCGCAGCGGGACGGCCCGGCCGGTGTGGGTGGTGAAGGCTTCCATGATTTCTCAGACTCCAGCGGGCACGGGGGCGTCGGACAGGTCGGCGGGCGAGGCCAGGTGGCCCAGGACGGCGGTCGCGGCCGCGACCTGCGGCGACACCAGGTGCGTACGACCGCCCTTGCCCTGCCGGCCCTCGAAGTTGCGGTTGGAGGTGGAGGCGGAGCGCTCGCCCGGGGCCAGCTGGTCGGGGTTCATGCCGAGGCACATCGAGCAGCCCGCGTGCCGCCATTCGGCGCCGGCCTCCTTGAAGACCACGTCCAGGCCCTCGGAGACGGCCTGCAGACCCACGCGCGCGGAGCCCGGGACGACCAGCATCCGTACGCCGTCGGCGACTTTGCGGCCCTTGAGGAGCTCGGCGGCGGCGCGCAGGTCCTCGATGCGGCCGTTGGTGCAGGAGCCTACGAAGACGGTGTCCACCTTGATGGAGCGCAGCGGCTGGCCGGCCTCCAACCCCATGTACTCCAGGGCCTTTTCGGCGGCGAGGCGCTCCGAAGCGTCTTCGTACGAAGCCGGGTCGGGGACGGACGCCGAAAGCGGCGCGCCCTGGCCGGGGTTGGTGCCCCAGGTGACGAACGGCGACAGCTCGGCGGCGTCGATCACGACCTCGGCGTCGAACTCGGCGTCGTCGTCGGTGCGCAGCGTCTTCCAGTACTCGACCGCCGCGTCCCAGTCGGCGCCCTCGGGGGCGTGCGGGCGGCCCTTGAGGTAGGCGAAGGTGGTCTCGTCGGGGGCGATCATGCCCGCGCGGGCGCCGGCCTCGATCGACATGTTGCAGATGGTCATCCGGGCCTCCATCGAGAGCTTCTCGATGGCGGAGCCGCGGTACTCCAGGACGTAGCCCTGGCCGCCACCCGTACCGATCTTCGCGATGATCGCCAGGATCAGGTCCTTGGCGGTGACACCCTCGGGCAGCTCGCCCTCGACCGTGATCGCCATGGTCTTGGGGCGGGCCAGCGGCAGCGTCTGGGTGGCCAGCACGTGCTCGACCTGGGAGGTGCCGATGCCGAACGCCAGCGCGCCGAACGCGCCGTGCGTGGAGGTGTGGGAGTCACCGCAGACCACGGTCGTACCGGGCTGGGTCAGACCCAGCTGGGGGCCGACGACGTGCACGACGCCCTGCTCGACGTCGCCCAGCGGGTGCAGCCGCACCCCGAACTCGGCGCAGTTCTTGCGCAGCGTCTCCAGCTGGGCGCGGGAGACCGGGTCGGCGATGGGCTTGTCGATGTCGAGGGTGGGGGTGTTGTGGTCCTCGGTGGCGATGGTGAGGTCGAGGCGCCGCACCTGGCGGCCGTTCTGGCGCAGCCCGTCGAAGGCCTGCGGGCTGGTCACCTCGTGCAGCAGGTGCAGATCGATGAAGAGGAGGTCGGGCTCGCCCTCGGCGCGCCGGACGACGTGGTCGTCCCAGACCTTCTCCGCGAGTGTCCTACCCATCGCTTTCCCTCCGGCCGGCAAACGTCCACCGGCCCAACTAGAGATCTTGAGGAAGCGGCGACTGCCCTGCTGAGGGGCCCCATGAAGTCGTGATTCCGGGCGTCCACCGCCGGGCCCGTTGGTCTGCGGGCCGCTGTGTGATTCCAGAGTGGCGCGTTCCACGGAAAATTGAACTTGCGTTTCACAGAGTGAGACGCGAGTATCGTTGCATGGACAACAGTAGCGGCGTCGGCGTTCTGGACAAGGCGGCCCTCGTCCTGAGCGCTCTGGAGTCCGGTCCGGCCACCCTCGCGGGTCTGGTCGGCGCGACCGGACTGGCACGACCCACGGCCCACCGCCTGGCCGTGGCCCTGGAACACCACCGCATGGTGGCACGCGACATGCAGGGCCGGTTCATCCTCGGCCCGCGGCTCGCGGAACTGGCGGCGGCGGCCGGCGAGGACCGCCTGCTCGCGACGGCGGGCCCCGTGCTCACCCACCTCCGCGACGTCACCGGCGAGAGTGCACAGCTCTACCGTCGCCAGGGTGACATGCGGATCTGTGTGGCCGCGGCGGAGCGCCTGTCCGGCCTGCGGGACACGGTCCCGGTCGGCTCCACGCTCACGATGAAGGCCGGCTCCTCGGCGCAGATCCTGATGGCCTGGGAGGAGCCCGAGCGCCTGCACCGCGGCCTGCAGGGCGCCCGCTTCACGGCGACGGCCCTGTCGGGCGTACGGCGGCGCGGCTGGGCCCAGTCCATCGGCGAGCGCGAGCCGGGCGTCGCGTCCGTCTCGGCGCCGGTGCGCGGCCCCTCCAACCGCGTGGTGGCCGCCGTCTCGGTCTCCGGGCCGATCGAGCGCCTGACCCGCCACCCGGGCCGGATGCACGCCCAGGCGGTCATCGACGCCGCCGCCCGTCTCTCCGAGGCCCTGCGCCGCTCGGGCTGAGCCCCGGCCTCCGGGATGTCCGGGAACGCCGAGGAGGGCCTGCCCCAACGCCGCGGCAGGCCCTCCTCGCTCCCCCGATCCCCCCGGTTCAGCCGGCCTTCTCGGCCACCGGCTGCTGCTGGGACCGGTGCGCGAACCGGTCCTTCGCGTACCGCCCCCGCTTCTCCAACGGGATCTGCCCGTGCGCGGCCGCGAGGCCGAACGCCGGCATGTCCCCGTAGATCGCCTCGTACGACCCCTCCGGCACGACGTACGCCTCGTGCCAGATGCCCACCTGCCCGCGCAGCTTCCCGGTCCGCTCCTTCCGGTTGAGCGCCGCCCAGGCCTTGTGGTGGAAGGCGTCGGGCGCGGTCGCGTAGCCGTACAGCTTCTCCTTGGACTCCCAGTACTGCACGATGTAGTACGTGCGCGGCGACGCCGTCAGCATGACCCGGCTGCGCAGGCCCCGCGCGGGGTCCTTCTCGAGCTCCCGCAGCATGCGGAACATCGCGAGCATCACCGGCAGCCACAGATGAACGGCCCAGAAGCGGTTGATGCGCATGCCGATCAGCAGGACGACGACCTCGCCCTTGGCGTCGGCGGTCGTACGGGCAACCATGACTACTCCCCCTCGTTGGCGAGCGGCGCTATCCAAGAGCCGATGCTTGGATAGTGCCCTTATCCAAGAAGGAGCGCAAGACATGCGGCTCGCCGAACTGAGCAGACGCAGCGGTGTATCCACCGCGACGATCAAGTACTACCTGCGTGAAGGCCTGTTGCCGCCGGGCCGCCAGGTCAATCCCACGACGGCGGAGTACGACGAGGCGCACCTGCGCCGGCTGCGGCTGGTGCGCGCGATGATCCAGGTCGGCGGCATCCCGGTGGCCACGGTCCGCGAGGTGCTGCGCAACGTCGACGACTACGCCCTGGGCCGCACCATCCGGCTGGGCGCCGCCCTGTGGGCGCTGCCGCAGGTGCCGGAGCCGGACGAGAACGACGCGTTCGTGCAGGCGGCGCACCGGGAGGTGGACGAGCTGCTGGACCGGCTGGGCTGGTCGAACGCGAAGCTGCTGACCACGATCTCCCCCTCGTACCGCTCCCTGGTGGTGGCGGTGGCAGCCTTCCGCCGGCTCGGTTACGACTGGGGTTTCGAACTGCTCGCGTCCTACGGCCGGTTGATGCACGAGGTGGCCAAACTCGACCTGGACGTCGTGGAGACGCACCCGTCGGAGGCGGAGAAGGCGGAGACGGCGGTGCTCGGCTCGGTGCTGACCGAGCCGATGCTGCAGGCCCTGCGCCGGCTGGCCCAGGAGGAGGAGTCGGGGCGCCGCTACGGCTTCGAGTAGCCCTTGGATACGGCGAAGGCCCCCCACCGAGGTGGAGGGCCTTCCCTGTGCGTACCCCCGACCGGATTCGAACCGGCGCTACCGCCTTGAGAGGGCGGCGTGCTAGGCCGCTACACAACGGGGGCGTGGACTCTGCGTTTCCGCAGGTCCGAGCTGGTCTACCTGGACTCGAACCAAGACTAACTGAACCAGAATCAGTCGTGCTGCCAATTACACCATAGACCAATGATGGTTTAGACCAGTCAGTACCCCCGACCGGATTCGAACCGGCGCTACCGCCTTGAGAGGGCGGCGTGCTAGGCCGCTACACAACGGGGGCCCTAGCGATCCCGACAGGATCAGGATCAGTACCCCCGACCGGATTCGAACCGGCGCTACTGCCTTGAGAGGGCAGCGTGCTAGGCCGCTACACAACGGGGGCTTTGCAGATAAGCTCTGCGAGCTGGCCTACCTGGACTCGAACCAAGACTAACTGAACCAGAATCAGTCGTGCTGCCAATTACACCATAGGCCACTGGAACTCAAGCCCCTACGGGGTTCTCGTTCTAGCTTGCTCCTCGGGGTTCCGGCCTTCCGGCCCGCTCCCCTCGGCGCAGGAAGAACATTACCCGAAGGTGGACGGGGCTCCAAAACGGGTATCCGCGCGGACGAGCGCCGGGAGTTCGGCGAGAGTCGAGATCCGGCGGCAGACGGCCTCCCCCGCGGCCTGCGCGGAGCCCGTCCGGCGGTCGATCCACACGGACAGCAGCCCGGCCTCGGCGGCGCCCCGCCCGTCGATCTCCGGGTGGTCGCCGACGTACGCCACCTCGTGCGGAGGCAACCGCAGCGCCTCGCAGACGGCCAGGAAGGCGCCGGCCTCCGGCTTGGACACGCCCAGCTCGGCGGCGCACAGCACGACCTCGAAGCGGTCCAGGAGGCCGAGGGTGCGCAGCTTGTGCTCCTGGACCGTGAGGCTGGAGTTGGACAGCACCGCGTGCCGGTGGCTGGCGGAGAGGGCCTCCAGAGCGGGCAGGACGTCCGGGAAGAGGCTCCAGGCGGCCTCGTAGTGCCCGATGTACCGCCGGAACCAGGCGTCGGCCTCGGCGTCGGTCAGGTCCGCGTCCAGGAAGATCCGCACGCGGTCGCGCCGCTGCTCCTCGAAGCCGACCTCCCCCGCCGAGAACCGCGCCCACTGCTGGTCGGTGATCTCCCGCCACCGGGTGAGGGCCTGTTCGGGGCCGTCGTACCCGGCGAGCAGTCCTTCCACCGCCAGATGCGCCCGCATGCCCTCGCGGTCGGCGGTCGTGTAGTCGAACAGGGTGTCGTCCACGTCCCAGACCACGGCTCTGATCGTCATGCCACCGACCGTACCGCCGAACGGCTGGCAGGCTGGGCGGCATGAGCGATTACCGCGTCCAGTTCACCGTCGAGGCCCGTGCGACGTTCGACACCCTGCCCGCTGAGCGCCGAACACAGTTGGACAGGGCCGTACGCATCCTGGCGCGCGACCCGTTCCGGAAGACCTCGACCGCACAGCTGGGCCCCGACGAGCACCTGCGCAAGGCGTACGTGGCCCCGGGCGTCATGCTGGAGTACATGGTGGCCGGCGCGCTCATGGTCGTCGTCGTAGTGGAGATCTTCGACGAGAGTGCCTATCTGGTCGACGAAGCCGACGCACAGTGACTGACGCAACAGGGGCGGCACCCGGAACACACCGGGTGCCGCCCCTGACGCATGGGCCGGCTACGCGCTCAGCCTCGCCAGGGCCGCGTCGATCCTGGCCAGGGCCTTCTCCTTGCCCAGGACCTCCAGGGACTCGAAGAGCGGCAGGCCGACGGTGCGGCCGGTGACGGCGACGCGGACCGGGGCCTGGGCCTTGCCGAGCTTGAGGCCGTGCGCCTCACCGGCGGCCAGGACGGCCTCCTTCAGGGCCTCGGGGGAGGTCCAGTCGGCCGACTCCAGCTTCTCCCGCGCCGTGCGGAGCAGGGCGTCGCTGCCCTCCTTCATCGCCTTCGTCCACGAGGCCTCGTCGTAGACCGGCTCGGCCAGGAAGAGGAAGTCGACGTTGTCGGTGATCTCCGACAGGACCTTGAGGCGGGTCTGGGCGTGCGGGGCGATGGCCTGCCACTTGGCCTCGTCGAAGTCCTCCGGCGCCCAGGGGGCGAAGGGGGCCTTCAGCCACGGGCGGCAGCGCTCGGTGAACTCCTTCACATCCAGCATGCGGATGTGGTCGCCGTTGATCGCCTCGCACTTCTTCAGGTCGAAGCGGGCCGGGTTGGGGTTCACGTCGGAGATGTCGAAGGCGGCGACCATCTCGTCGATGCCGAAGACGTCCTGGTCCGCGGAGAGCGACCAGCCCAGCAGGGACAGGTAGTTGAGCAGGCCCTCGGGCAGGAAGCCCTGCTCGCGGTAGAGGTTCAGGGACGACTGCGGGTCGCGCTTGGAGAGCTTCTTGTTGCCCTCGCCCATGACGTAGGGGAGGTGGCCGAAGTCCGGGATCCGCTTCGCGATGCCCAGGTCGATCAGCGCCTTGTACAGCGCGATCTGGCGCGGGGTGGAGGAGAGCAGGTCCTCGCCGCGCAGGACGTGGGTGATCTCCATCAGGGCGTCGTCGACCGGGTTGACCAGCGTGTACAGCGGGGCGCCGTTCGCGCGGACGATGCCGTAGTCCGGCACGTTCTCCGGGGTGAAGGTCAGCTCGCCGCGCACCAGGTCGGTGAAGGTGATCGTCTCGTCGGGCATCCGGAAGCGGACGATCGGGGTGCGGCCCTGGGCCCGGTACTCCTCGACCTGCCCGGCGCTCAGGTCGCGGCAGTGGCCGTCGTAGCCGGAGGGCCGGCCGGCGGCGCGGGCGGCCTCGCGGCGGGTGTCCAGCTCCTCCTGGGAGCAGTAGCAGTGGTAGGCGTGCCCGGCGTCCAGCAGCTTCTGGGCGACGTCGGCGTAGATGCCCATGCGCTGCGACTGGCGGTACGGCGCGTGCGGCCCGCCGACCTCCGGGCCCTCGTCCCAGTCGAAGCCGAGCCAGCGCATCGCGTCGAGCAGCTGGTTGTACGACTCCTCCGAGTCGCGGGCGGCGTCGGTGTCCTCGATGCGGAAGACCAGGGTGCCCTGGTGGTGCCGGGCGAACGCCCAGTTGAACAGGGCGGTGCGGACCAGGCCCACGTGGGGGTTACCGGTGGGCGAGGGACAGAAACGGACGCGTACGGGTGAGGCGGGTGCGCTAGCCACGCTTGACAACCTTGTTGGTGAGAGTGCCGATGCCTTCGATGGAGACGGCGACCTCGTCGCCGACGTTCAGGGGGCCGACCCCTGCCGGGGTGCCGGTGAGGATGACGTCGCCGGGGAGCAGGGTCATGGCCTCGGAGATGTTGACGACCAGGTCCTCGATGGGGTGGATCATCTCGCTCGTGCGGCCCAGCTGGCGCTGCTCTCCGTTGACCGTGAGCTGGACGGTGAGGTCGTTCGCCCGGTCCAGGTCGATCCCGGTCTCCACCCACGGGCCGAGCGGGCAGGAGCTGTCGAAGCCCTTCGCCCGGGCCCACTGCTTCTCCCGGCGCTGCACATCGCGGGCGGTGACGTCGTTGGCGCAGGTGTAGCCGAAGATGACGTCCTTGACGCGCTCACGCGGGACCTCGCGGCACATGCGGCCGATGACGACGGCCAGCTCGGCCTCGTGGTGCAGTTCCTCGGAGAAGGAGGGGTACTGGATGTCGTCGCCGGGGCCGATCACCGAGGTGGACGGCTTGAAGAAGGCGAAGGGGGCGTCCGGCACCTCGTTGCCCAGCTCGCGCGCGTGCTCGGCGTAGTTGCGCCCGAAGGCCACGACCTTGTTGGGGAGGACCGGCGGGAGCAGCCTGACCTTGCTCAGCGGCACCTTCGTACCGGAGAGCTCGTGGTCCGCGAACGGGATGCCCTTGATGATGTCGAGGACGAGTTCGTCCTGCTTGTCGCCCTCGACCGCGCCGAAGGCGACGTTCCCGTCGATGGAGAACCTGGCGATGCGCACGGGATCCTTGCGCCCCTTACTGAGAACCGGCGTACTGACGCCCCAGGTTAACCGGTCGGACCGCGCATTTCCGCCGGGAAAGAGCGGTCATACGGGTGGGGCCGCCGGTGTGCGCCGGCGGCCCCGTGTTCAGCCCGTGTTCAGAACGAAGAGTGAGCGCGGGAGCCCCCGTATGCGGCACGAAGGGTGGGCGCGGGAGCCCCTCGGCGGGCCGGGGTGGCCCCGTCGGCTACTCTGCCGAGGCCGTCGCGCCGGCCGGGACGTCCACCAGCACCGTGCGGCGGGGGTTGGCCGTCTGGGCGGGGAGTTCGAGGGAGTGCTCCGGCAGCTCCGGCGTCTCGAGTTCGCCGGCGTCGTTCAGATGCGCCAGGGTGGTGCGTCGTGGGTTGGCGATCTTGTGGAACATCATCGTCGTCTTCACGGTTGTACGAGTCCTGGTTCTGTGTCGGCGGGCTTACAGAAGCGTCCCTCTTGTAAAGCGTCAGGCTAAACATCCAATTCCCTGCCGATGGCGCCAACTGCCCACGAGGTGCGTGTGAGTTTGCTCACGACCTCGCGGACAATTCGGTCAAATCGCACCGGCAACACGCCCTGTCGAAACGGACATTGACCACCTGAAGCCCTCATTCCGCTCCTGATCATGGCGACTCAGACACCTGACCCCGGGCGCCAACTCGCAGGGATACGCCCGATATGACCGGGATCAGCCTCCACGGCTGGTGACGCGGCACTCACAGCCCGTCACGTAGGTCACAGCTAGGGACACGGCCCTTGTTGGAGATCCGGCACTGTGCTGGAATTCCACGGACCGCCGCAGGGATCGAGCCGGCGCACAAGGGGCGCGAAGCAGCGCCGCGCGGCGGCCGAGACAGGGGGGAACCAGCGCCGGTCACTCAAGACCACCGGGGGGCGTATTCAGGGCGCTCTCCACAACGCCGACACCGTGTCCCTCCGTTCACGCGGAGGGGTGCCTGGTCCAGAGGTTGCGACGCTAGTGCAGGGACGTTTCAAGAGGGATGGCAGCGCTTCGGCGGAGCCGGAGTCGCACGACAGGACTGGCCCCATGAAGGGCAGCTCCTCGCCCCAGCACGCCCAGAACCCGGGCCCGGCTCCGTCCGCGGACGGCGGTGAGCGCGGCGGACGTCCCGGCGTGTCGGCCCCGACGGCCGCCACCGGGACGGGCACCTCCGGCGCCGCCCCCGCGCCGCCCATCAAGCCCGCCAAGGGCTCCAGCGGCCCCGGCTCGCGCCTGGCCCTGCGCAACTGGCGCATCTCCACGCGTCTGGTCTCGTTGCTCGCGCTGCCCGTGGTCGCGGCGACCTCGCTGGGCGCGCTGCGCATCGACCAGAACATCACCGACATCCAGCAGCTCGACAACATGAAGCTGCTGACGGACATGACCAAGCAGGCCACCGAGCTGGCCGCCGCGCTCCAGGAGGAGCGCGACCAGTCCGCCGGTCCGCTGGCGCACGGTCTGAACGCGACCGACTACACGGTCAAGGGCTACCGGGACAAGACCGACCGCGCCCTGCAGAACTTCGAGAACTCCACCCAGGAGATCGACGACGCCAGCAAGAACGGCAACCTCCAGGGCGTCCGTGACAACCTCGTCGGCATCTTCAACCAGCTGGACCAGCTGGCCAAGATCCGCAAGGCCGCCTACGGGCAGCAGGGCAACTCGACCCAGACGATCGAGTCGTACCACCGGCTGATCACCCAGCTGATCGACCTGTCCCAGGACATGGCCCAGGCGTCCAGCAACCCGGAGATGATCTCGCGCACCCGCGCGCTCGCGGCCTTCTCCACGGCCAAGGAGTACGCCTCCGTGCAGCGCGCCACGATCGCCGCCGCGCTGCCCGCGACCACGACCAGCAAGGGCGACCTCTCCGAGAACGACCGCCTCTACGGCCAGTCCGCGTACGACAGCGAGCTCTCGGAAATCGCGATCTTCCGCAAGATCTACGCGAGCCACAACGCCGAGGAACTCCTCAAGCCGATCGACAACGGCAACCCGACGATCGAGTCCGCCGACACCTACGCCAAGCGCGTCTTCGACTCGCGCGACGGCCTGCAGAGCCTGAACGCGCGCTCGTACCGCGACTGGGTGGACGACAGCTCGACCAAGATCGAGCAGATGAAGAAGATCGAGCACACCCTGCTCGAGGAGATGGAGCAGAAGGCCCGCGAGCTGAAGAGCGCCACCCAGCAGGACGCCATCATCTCCGGTGCGCTGATCCTCCTCGTGCTCGGTGTGTCGCTGGTCGGCGCGTTCATCGTGGCCCGCTCCATGATCCGCTCGCTGCGCCGGCTGCAGGAGACCGCGACCAAGGTCGCCCAGGACCGCCTGCCCGAGCTGGTCAAGCAGCTGTCGGAGTCCGACCCGCAGGACGTCGACACCTCGGTGGAGTCGGTCGGTGTGCACTCCCGGGACGAGATCGGCCAGGTGGCCGCGGCCTTCGACGACGTGCACCGCGAGGCGGTCCGCCTCGCCGCCGAGCAGGCCCTGCTGCGGGGCAACGTCAACGCGATGTTCACCAACCTCTCGCGCCGCTCGCAGGGTCTGATCCAGCGCCAGCTGTCGCTGATCTCCGAACTGGAGTCCCGCGAGGCCGACCCGGACCAGCTGTCCTCGCTGTTCAAGCTCGACCACCTCGCGACGCGTATGCGCCGTAACGGTGAGAACCTCCTCGTCCTCGCCGGTGAGGAGCCCGGCCGCCGCTGGACCCGCCCGGTCCCGCTGGTCGACGTGCTCCGCGCCGCCGCGTCCGAGGTGGAGCAGTACGAGCGCATCGAGCTGGCCGCCGTGCCGACGACCGAGGTCGCCGGCCGCGTGGTCAACGACCTCGTGCACCTGCTCGCCGAGCTGCTCGAGAACGCGACCTCCTTCTCCTCCCCGCAGACCAAGGTCAAGGTCACCGGTCACGCGCTGCCCGACGGCCGCGTGCTGATCGAGATCCACGACACCGGTATCGGCCTCTCCCCTGAGGACCTCGCGGCGATCAACGAGCGGCTCGCCTCGCCGCCCACCGTGGACGTCTCCGTCTCCCGCCGCATGGGCCTGTTCGTGGTCGGCCGGCTGTCCCAGCGGCACGGCATCCGCATCCAGCTGCGCCCGTCCGACTCCGGTGGTACGACCGCGCTGGTCATGCT
>NZ_CP011497.1:2619873-2820857 GCF_001027185.1 Streptomyces incarnatus
AACGGCCAGGGCGGCCGTCTCGGCGCGCCGGGCGGTGCGCGCGGTCCCCAGGGCGGTCCCGGTGGCTTCGGCGGCCCGCAGCAGGGCCGGCCGGTGCCCGCGGGTTCCGGTGCGGGCGGCTTCGGCGGTCAGGCGCCCGGCGCCCGCAGGGCCTACAGGCCGGGAACCCGGGCGGCCCGCAGCAGGACGCCTTCGGCGGCCGTGGCCCGCAGCGGCCCGGTGCCGGCTCCGACCAGGGCCGCCAGCCCCAGCTGCCGCCGCGTGGCGGCCCGCGGGCCGAGCTGCCCGGCGGCGACCAGCAGCAGCGCACCCCGGGCTGGGCCGACTCCCAGGCCCCGCTGTCGCGTGCCTCGCTGGACACCCCGCGCGGCCACGACGAGCAGGACCCGGCGCACACCGCGCGCATGCCGCGCGTCGACGACCGGCAGGGTCCGGGCTCGACCTCCGAGATACCGGCGATCCCCCGGTTCGACGCACAGGGCCCGGCGGCCACGGGCGAGTTCCCGCGCCCGCAGAACCCGCAGCAGACCGGCCAGTTCGCCCGCCCGGAGAACCCGCAGCAGACGGGCCAGTTCGCGCGTCCCGAAAGCCCGCAGCAGACGGGCCAGTTCGAGCGTCCCGACGCCGCCCAGCTGCCCGGCCGGTTCGAGCGTCCCGGCGCCGCGGAGGGCCCGGGTCAGTTCGTCCGCCCCGACGTCTTCGGCACGCCGGCGCCGCGGCAGGACGACGGCGCGCGGAACACGGGCCGGGACACCGGCCAGTTCCCGGCTCCGCAGGGCTTCGACGGCGGCTACGACGGCAGCTCCACCGGCCGGCACGCCCTGCCCGGACGCCAGGACCCGGCCCACACCGGCCAGTTCGAGCGTCCGCAGCCGCCCGGCCGGGACGACTTCGGCGCCCCGCGTCCGCAGGCCCCGCAGCAGCGTCCGGCGCAGCGTGAGCCGGAGGCGCTGCCGCCGGCCAGCGGCCCGGTCGACGGCCGTACCCCGCTGTACGACACGCTGGAGACCAACTGGTTCCACGGCGGCGGACAGCAGGAGTCGGCGCCGCAGCAGCCGCAGGCACCCGCCCCGGCTCCGCAGCGCCCGGCGGCCGCCAACGGCTCCGCCAACAGCTCCACCACCGGCTCCTGGCGCACCTCGCCGAACGACGAGCTCGTCCGCCAGGCCGAGCGCGTCCGGCAGCCCGCGTCGGGCGGTGTCACCACCTCCGGCCTGCCGCGCCGGGTGCCCCGGGCGAACCTCGTCCCGGGCACGGCTCAGCAGCAACAGCACCAAGCCGGTCCGCAGGTCTCGCGTGCGCCTGACGACGTACGCGGGCGGCTGACCAATCTCCGTCGGGGCATCGCTCAGGGCCGTCAGGCCGGCAGCGGCCAGACCGGCAGCTTCCCGAGCCCCACTCACCAGCAGGAGCGTTAGTTGAGTCCGATGAGCCAGGCGGCACAGAACCTGAACTGGTTGATCACCAACTTTGTGGACAACACCCCCGGGGTGTCGCACACGGTGGTGGTCTCCGCCGACGGCCTTCTGCTGGCGATGTCCGAAGGCTTCCCGCGGGACCGCGCCGACCAGCTGGCGGCCGTCGCGTCCGGGCTGACCTCCCTCACGGCCGGGGCCTCCCGGATCTTCGAGGGCGGCACCGTGGCGCAGACGGTCGTCGAGATGGAACGCGGGTTCCTCTTCCTGATGTCCGTCTCGGACGGGTCGTCCCTCGCGGTCCTGGCCCACCCCGAGTGCGACATCGGTCTCGTCGGCTACGAGATGGCACTGCTCGTCGACCGCGCAGGGGCGGTACTCACCCCGGACCTGCGCGCCGAACTCCAGGGAAGTCTGCTTCACTGACCTCCCCCGGCACCACCCACCTCACGAAAACACCGTCCGGCCGCCACAATCCCCCCACCGGCCCCGTCCGACGGCTTGACTGACCGACTTGCTGTCCCGCCCGGAGGATTCATGACCCCGCCCACCGCCCATCACGATCCGTACGCGGAACCGTACGGGGACGAGGGCGACCAGCCGCTGGTACGTCCGTACGCGATGACCGGCGGCCGGACCCGGCCGCGCTACCAGCTCGCGATAGAGGCGCTGATCAGCACCACGGCCGACCCGGCAGCGCTCATGGGACTGCTCCCGGAGCACCAGCGGATCTGCCACCTGTGCCGTGAGGTCAAGTCGGTCGCGGAGGTCTCCGCGCTGCTGGCCATGCCGCTCGGAGTGGCCCGGATCCTGGTCGCCGACCTCGCCGAGGCCGGCCTGGTCGCCATCCACCAGCCGGGTGGCGACGAGAACAACGGTGGCGCACCCGACGTGACGCTGCTCGAAAGGGTGCTCAGTGGACTTCGCAAGCTCTGACGGGGGCCGGGCCGCCACCACCTCCGCGAAGATCGTGGTGGCGGGCGGCTTCGGCGTGGGCAAGACCACGTTCGTCGGCGCCGTCTCGGAGATCAACCCGCTGCGCACCGAGGCCGTCATGACGTCCGCTTCGGCCGGCATCGACGACCTCACCCACACCGGGGACAAGACCACCACCACGGTGGCCATGGACTTCGGCCGCATCACCCTCGACCAGGACCTGATCCTCTACCTCTTCGGTACGCCGGGCCAGGACCGCTTCTGGTTCATGTGGGACGACCTGGTACGCGGTGCGATCGGCGCGGTGGTGCTCGTGGACACCCGGCGCCTCGCCGACTGCTTCCCCGCGGTCGACTACTTCGAGAACAGCGGCCTGCCCTTCGTCATCGCCCTCAACGGCTTCGACGGCCAGCAGCCCTACGCCCCCGAAGAGGTGCGGGAGGCCCTGCAGATCGGGCCGGACACCCCGATCATCACGACGGACGCCCGCCACCGGGCCGACGCCAAGAGTGCGCTGATCACGCTGGTCGAGCACGCCCTGATGGCACGGCTCAAGTAGCACACACGTACGCACTCAAGTGCGACGTCTTGTACGGCAGTTGTCGTAACGGACGCCGGAGCCGGCTGTGGCCTTTGACACGGTCGGCTCTGGTGTTCATAACAGTTCGGCAGAGGAAACCCCCGGCATCGCCACGCGACGCGGTCGCGCAGTACCGCTGTGCTCACAATCGCCCCGCCTTTTGCCGCCGCTCGCTCTTTATGACCGATTTATCTGGGGCTTACATGATCCTCGCGGCCGGGTTTCCACTGTTTGGAAGTCCCCTGGTCCACGTGCTGGAATGCCTGAACTGCCCAATAGTCAACGACGTACTCAGTAGTCGATGACGAACGGGGCTCTGAGAGACTGCGGCACGACGTAGGTGCCGACCGCCGAGAGGTTGTTGGTCGAGTGAGGCGAAGCAAGAACGGTCCCGAGCCGTCGGCACGGGGCAACTTCACCCCGCCGCCGCGCGCTGCGGCGCCCACCCCTGTGACCGGTGCGGATCCGGCGGCCCCTCCCGCGCCGAGCGGCGGCCGGTTCTCCCCGCGCAACTGGCGCGTGCCGACCAGGCTGAACGCGATCCTGCTGATACCCGTGGCGGTCGGTCTCGTCATGGGCGGCTTCCAGGTGAAGACCTCGATCGACACCTGGCAGCAGGCCCGCGACGCCGAGAACACCGCCCGCCTGGTGCGCGCCTCGCTGTCGTACGCCGACGCCCTCTACAACGAGCGGGACATCACCGCCGCTCCCCTGCTCAAGGGCCAGCTGGAGACCGCCAAGGACAAGGCGACCGTCACGGCGGCCCGCAACACGACCGACCAGGCCGCCGACGCCTTCGACCAGGCCGCGCAGAACATGCCGCACAAGTCCGGCCTGGAGCGCCGGCTGAAGCTGTTCCGCGAGGCCGAGCCCTTCCTGCAGACGCTGCGCGCCGGCGCGTACACCTCCAAGTTCACCGGCGTGCAGACCGAGGAGGGCTACGTCAAGGTCGCCCACCCGCTGATGGAGTTCGCCAACGAGCTCGGCCTGGGCACCGGCAACATCACCTCCTATGGCCGTACCGTCTACGCCATCTCGCTGACCAAGGCGGCGCTGTCGCTGGAGCGGTCGATCGGCATGCACATGCTGGTCAGGCCGGGTCCGGACGCCCCCAACCTGGCGAGCCAGCGCGTCGCCCTCTCCTCCTACGCCTACCTGGAGGGCATCGCCGTCGAGGAGTACATCGGCGGTGGCACCGAGGCCGACGCGGCGAGGCTGGACGCGGAGAAGAAGGAGATCCAGACCAAGGCCGCGGGCATGGTCCAGCAAGCCAAGGCCAAGGACCCGAACTACGTGGCGCCGCCGTCCGACCCGAAGGACATGGTCACGGCCCTCGCCACGCTGGACTCCCCGGGCACCGCCGCGCGTCAGCAGCTCGCGCTCAAGGGCATCACCCCGGAGAACTGGTGGGCGGTCAACACGCTCAAGTTCGACGCCTACCGCCAGATCGAGTCGGACATGGCCGACAAGGCGGTGAACGAGGCTTCCGACATCGCCGACAACGCCAAGACGTCCGCGTTCATCACCGGTGCCGTCGTCGTGGTCGCCCTGCTGCTCGCGTTCATCCTGGCCGGTGCCGTGGCCCGGCAGATGAGCCGCTCGATGCGCCAGCTGCGCAACGCCGCCTTCGGCATCGCCGAGCAGCGCCTGCCGATGCTGGTCGACCAGCTCTCCCGCACCGACCCCGGCCGGGTCGACACCCGAGTCGCCCCGATCCCGATCACCACCAAGGACGAGATCGGCGAGGTCGCCCGCGCCTTCGACCAGGTCCACCGCGAGGCGGTCCGGCTCGCCTCCGAGCAGGCCCTGCTGCGGGGCAACATCAACGCGATCTTCACCAACCTCTCGCGCCGCAACCAGTCGCTGATCGAGGGCCAGCTGACCCTGATCACCGACCTGGAGAACAACGAGGCCGACCCGGACCAGCTGGAGAACCTCTTCAAGCTGGACCACCTGGCCACCCGTATGCGCCGCAACGGCGAGAACCTCCTGGTCCTCGCGGGCGAGGAGCCCGGCCGCCGCTGGGACCAGCCGGTCCCGCTGGTCGACGTGCTGCGCGCCGCCTCCTCCGAGGTGGAGCAGTACGAGCGCATCGAGCTGTCCGGCGTCCCGGAGGCCGAGATCCACGGCCGTGCGGTCACCGACCTCGTGCACCTGCTGGCCGAGCTGCTGGAGAACGCCACCACCTTCTCCTCCCCGCAGACCAAGGTCCGCGTCACCGCGACCCGGCTGCCCGACGGCCGCATCATGATCGAGATCCACGACAAGGGCATCGGCCTGACCGCCGAGGACTTCGCTGACATCAACCACAAGCTGGCCAACCCGCCGACCGTGGACGCCGCGATCTCCCAGCGCATGGGCCTGTTCGTGGTCGGCCGGCTGTCCGACCGGCACGGCATCCGCGTCCAGCTGCGCCCCTCGGGCGAGCAGGCCGGCACGACCTCCCTGGTCATGCTGCCGGACGCGATCACGCACGGCGGTGGCGGCGAGGCCCCGCTGGACCGCGAGGAGTTCACCGTCTCGCAGATCATCCCGGAGCAGCAGTTCCAGGGTGAGAACTTCAACCAGATGCAGCCCCTGCGCACCGCCGCCGAACTCGGCTTCGACGACAGCCGGTACGCGGACGTCCCCGACGACATCCGCGAGCTGGACCCGGTCGGCCGCTCCCTGATGCGCGAGGAGCGCCGGGCGGCCCTGGAGGCGCAGGCGCACGGCCAGCCGCAGCAGGAGGGCGCCGAGCCCCCCGCGTACGAGGACCCGCTGCTGGGCGGGCAGCCCTCCTACCAGGAGCGGCAGCCCCGCTACGAGGAGCAGCAGGCCGCGTACCAGGAGCCGTACCAGGAGCCGTACCAGGAGAGCTACGCGGAGTCGCCCTCGGCGTCGCACGCGACGTCGTACGACAAGCCGTACGACGAGCAGTTCTACCCGCCGAACGGCGAGGTGTCGCAGGCCGACGCGTTCTCCGCGAACGGCGGCTACCCCGACCCCGCGTACCAGGAGCCGGCCCCGAGCCCGTCGTACCAGGACGACTGGCCGCAGCAGCCCCAGCAGGACGGCGGCTACCGCAACGGCTATCCGGCCCATTACGCTCCGGAAACGGAATCCTCGCAGGCCGCTGACGCGAGTGACCGGAACCGCGTAGGCTTCGACCGTCCGGAACCGGCCTCTCCCGCCGCCCACGAGCTGACCGACGCCGGGCTGCCCCGCCGCGGATCCGTCGCGAGCGGTTCCAACGGCTCGGGTCCCGCAGGCGGCACGGCGCGCGTGCAGCAGGAAACGCCGGCACCGGGCAACACCCCGGGTGCGGGCGGCGACAGCGGCTGGCGTTCGCAGAACGACGAGCGCTGGCAGCAGGCGGCGCAGCTCCGGAAGCCCAAGGCAGGCGGGGTCACCGCCTCGGGCCTGCCGCGGCGGGTGCCCAAGGCCAACCTGGTCTCGGGTTCCGCCGAAACCACTCCCCAGGGGGGCCCACAGGTCTCCCGCGCCCCGGAGGACGTCCGGGGCAGGCTGAGCAACCTGCGCAGGGGCGTCCAGCGCGGACGCAGCGCAGGCAGTGAAACGAACGGCCAGGGCTTCGGTCCTGACAGCACCTACAACCAGGAGCGTTAGTGTGAGCCCGATGAGCCAGGCGGCACAGAACCTGAACTGGTTGATCACCAACTTCGTGGACAACACCCCGGGGGTGTCCCACACGGTGGTGGTCTCCGCCGACGGACTCCTTCTGGCGATGTCCGAAGGCTTCCCCCGCGACCGCGCCGACCAGCTCGCGGCCGTCGCCTCCGGTCTGACGTCTCTGACGGCAGGCGCCTCCCGGATCTTCGAGGGAGGCAACGTGAATCAGACGGTTGTGGAGATGGAGCGGGGATTCCTCTTCATCATGTCCATCTCCGACGGCTCGTCGCTCGCCGTGCTGGCCCACCCGGAAGCGGACATCGGTCTCATCGGGTACGAGATGGCCCTTCTGGTGGACCGCGCGGGCACGGTCCTCACCCCGGATCTCCGCGCGGAGCTCCAGGGAAGCCTTCTCAACTAATTAAGGGACGATGCGTATTGGCGTCCCGGGGCCGTAAGGTTTCGGGACGCGGCTCCACACGGATGGGTGCCCGGCGCAGTCGGAGGAGGAGAAGAGAGTGGCAACACCCCCAGGCGGTTCGTCTTCGGGCAACTGGTCGTACGGCCCTGCCCAGGGTCAGGGCGACGGTTCCGCGAACCGGTACAACTTCCCCTCCGCCCCGAGCCATCGGCAGCCGTACGCCCCGCAGGGCCCGGGCCCGTCGCCGTACGACCAGCCCCCGGCCCCGCGCATCCAGCCGGTGCAGCCGCAGCGCCGCCCCGAGCCGGCGCCGGCCTCGGCGTCCAACAACCCCCTGGTGCGTCCGTACGCCATGACCGGCGGCCGGACCCGCCCGCGCTACCAGCTCGCCATCGAGGCACTGGTGCACACCACCGCCGCTCCGCACCAGATGCAGGGTCAGCTGCCCGAGCATCAGCGGATCTGCAACCTGTGCCGGGAGATCAAGTCGGTAGCCGAAATCTCCGCGCTCCTGACGATCCCCCTCGGCGTGGCCAGGATCCTCGTCGCCGACTTGGCGGAGGCGGGCCTGGTCGCCATCCATCAGCCCGGCGGCGACGAGAACGCCGGTGGCCAGCCAGACGTGACACTGCTCGAAAGGGTGCTCAGTGGACTTCGCAAGCTCTAGCGGCGGTCCTTCCCGCTCCACCACCTCCGCGAAGATCGTGGTGGCGGGCGGCTTCGGCGTGGGCAAGACCACGTTCGTCGGCGCCGTCTCGGAGATCAACCCGCTGCGCACAGAGGCCGTCATGACGTCCGCATCGGCCGGCATCGACGACCTCACCCACACCGGGGACAAGACCACCACCACGGTGGCCATGGACTTCGGCCGCATCACCCTCGACCAGGACCTGATCCTCTACCTGTTCGGTACGCCGGGCCAGGACCGCTTCTGGTTCATGTGGGACGACCTGGTACGCGGTGCGATCGGCGCGGTGGTGCTCGTGGACACCCGGCGCCTCGCCGACTGCTTCCCGGCCGTCGACTACTTCGAGAACAGCGGCCTGCCCTTCGTCATCGCCCTCAACGGCTTCGACGGCCAGCAGCCGTACAACCCCGACGAGGTCCGCGAGGCCCTGCAGATCGGCCCCGACACCCCGATCATCACGACGGACGCCCGCCACCGGGCCGACGCCAAGAGTGCGCTGATCACCCTGGTGGAACACGCCCTGATGGCGCGGCTCCGGTAGGTCGGCACCGGGCTGCCGCGGCAGGTCGTACGCCGTCTGCGGGCGGTTCCTGGTTGCTCGCGCAGTTCCCCGCGCCCCTTACGGGGCGCGGGGCTTCTTTTTTGCCCGGCTGCGTACACAGCAGGAAGGGCCCCTCCGCAGGGGAGGGGCCCTCAAGAACCAGTGGAGCGGCGCAGCCTAGCCGTGCCAGCTGTGCGGGGCCCGGAAGCCGGGCTCGCGCTCCAGGCGGCGCCAGGCGGCCCTGGGACGGCGTCGGTGGGGCTGGGCCGAGGGCTCGGTGCGGGCGGCCGCGCGGGCCAGGAGGACGGCCGTGATGGCGGCGACTTCCTCGGGCTCGGCGTGGCCCTTCTCGACGCGGATGTCAGGAGTGCTCATGGGTGTCAGTCTCCGTGAGAGAGGGGTCCGCGGGGTTGCCGCGGCGGGTCCGCTGGGTTACTGCGGGGGGTTGCCGTGCTTGCGGGAGGGCAGGTCGGCGTGCTTGGACTGCAGCATGGCCAGGGACCTGACCAGGACCTCGCGGGTCTCGGCGGGGTCGATGACGTCGTCCACGAGGCCGCGCTCGGCCGCGTAGTACGGGTGCATCAGCTCGGACTTGTACTCCTTGACCATCCGGGCCCGCATGGCCTCGGGGTCCTCCGCGCCGGCGATCTGGCGGCGGAAGATGACGTTGGCCGCGCCTTCCGCGCCCATCACGGCGATCTCGTTGGTCGGCCAGGCGTAGGTGAGGTCGGCGCCGATCGACTGGGAGTCCATGACGATGTAGGCACCTCCGTACGCCTTGCGCAGGATCAGCGAAATCCTCGGCACGGTCGCGTTGCAGTAGGCGTACAGCAGCTTCGCGCCGTGGCGGATGATTCCGCCGTGCTCCTGGTCGACGCCGGGGAGGAACCCGGGGACGTCCAGGAAGGTGACGATCGGGATATTGAAAGCGTCACACATCTGGACAAAGCGCGCAGCTTTTTCACTCGCCTCGATGTCCAGGACGCCGGCGAGGACCTGCGGCTGGTTGGCGATGATGCCGACCACCTGGCCGTCCAGACGGGCGAGCGCGCAGATGATGTTCCGCGCCCAGCGCTCGTGGACCTCCAGGTACTCGCCGTCGTCGACGATCTCCTCGATGACCTTGGCCATGTCGTACGGCCGGTTGCCGTCCGCCGGGACCAGGTCGAGCAGGACGTCCGAGCGGCGCTCCACCGGGTCGGAGGAGTCCACCCGCGGGGGGTTCTCGCGGTTGTTCTGCGGGAGGAGCGACAGGAGGTAGCGCACCTCGGCGATGCACGTCTCCTCGTCGTCGTAGGCGAAGTGGCAGACGCCGGAGGTCTCGGCGTGGACGTCGGCGCCGCCGAGCCCGTTCTGCGTGATCTCCTCGCCCGTGACCGCCTTGACCACGTCCGGCCCGGTGATGAACATCTGCGAGGTCTCGCGGACCATGAAGACGAAGTCCGTCAGGGCGGGGCTGTAGGCCGCGCCGCCCGCGCACGGGCCGAGCATCACCGAGATCTGCGGGATGACACCGCTGGCCTTGGTGTTGCGCTGGAAGATGCCGCCGTAACCGGCGAGCGCCGAGACGCCCTCCTGGATGCGGGCGCCGGCGCCGTCGTTGAGCGAGACCAGCGGCGCGCCGGCCGCGATGGCCATGTCCATGATCTTGTGGATCTTGGTGGCGTGGGCCTCGCCCAGCGCGCCGCCGAAGATCCGGAAGTCGTGCGCGTAGACGAAGACCGTACGGCCCTCCACCGTGCCCCAGCCGGTGATGACACCGTCGGTGTACGGCTTCTTCGCCTCCAGGCCGAAGCCCTGCGCGCGGTGCCGGCGCAGTTGCTCGACCTCCTGGAAGGACCCGGGGTCCAGGAGCAGCTCGATCCGCTCCCGCGCCGTCAGCTTGCCCTTGGCGTGCTGCGCCTCGGTCGCCTTCTCGCTGGGGCCGGCCACGGCCCGGGCACGAATCTCGTGCAGCTCGGCGACCCGTCCGCGCGCGTCCGTCGGCTCGCCGGTCGGCTCACCCGTCGTCTCTTCCAAAACGGTCATGTAGTGACCTTACGAAGGACACCAAGGAAAGCGAGCCGTTGACTCCGTACAGTCTCCGGCCCGTTTTCCTGGTACCAGTGAACAGAACCATGACCCTGTGCAGCCGTTCCGACTGCTTACAGGGCGTCGGGGTTGTAGAGGCGCCACAAAGGCGTCACCTGAGAGCCACCTCACATTCGCGGGGGGCACATGCCATCCGTGGGGTGACGCGGTCACTCTACGCGACCTGAAACAACACTCGCGGATGATGTTGAACATTGAACTGAATGGGGTTACCGTCGGAGGAGACAGCTTGTTTAACGTTCAACAGATCCTCAAGGGGAGCACGACATGGGCATCTTCAGCCGCAAGGACAGCACCTCCGCGACCGCCGCCGCGCCGGCCGCGGGCCCCGACCTGACGGCGCTGACCGGCGACTACACGATCGACCCGGCGCACACCACGATCGGTTTCGTGGCGCGCCACGCGATGGTCACCAACGTCAAGGGCGCCTTCCACGACTTCACCGGCACGCTGCACCTGGACGGCGCCGACCCCACCAGGTCCACGGCCGTGCTCGACGTCCGGATGGAGAGCATCGACACCGGCAACGCCGACCGGGACGGCCACCTGAAGTCGTCCGACTTCTTCAAGACCGACGAGTTCCCGGTCATGACCTTCCGCTCCACCAAGGCGGAGGCCCTGGGCGGCGACGACTACCGCATCACCGGCGACCTCTCCCTCCTCGGCGTGACCAAGGAGATCACCATCGACCTGGAGTTCAACGGCGCCGCCAAGGACCCGTTCGGCAACGAGCGCGTCGGCTTCGAGGGCAAGGCGGAGATCCTGCGCTCCGAGTGGGGCCTCACCTGGAACGCGGCGCTGGAGACCGGCGGGATGCTCGTCTCCGACCGGATCAAGCTGAACTTCGACATCTCGGCGATCAAGAACGCGTGACCCCGCGCGGTTCGTCCTGCCTGGTCACCGGCCGCCGATTGACGGTACGCCCGCCGGTACGGCCCTTGACCGGCAGGAACCACCACGCCGCCGCGACGGACAGCGCCGCGCCCACGGCTATCGCGGTGAGACGGGTCGGCAGCAGACGCGCCGCGTCCTGGCCGAAGTAGCCGAGGAGCAGGGACAGGGCGGTCGTCATTCCGGCCGCCCAGTAGGCGTAGCTGAGCGGGCGCAGCCACAGGGCGACGGCGAGGATCGCGAACATCACCGCCACCGACGCCCGGCCCGTGATGCCCGCGGCCGCCACGCCGGTGGCCAGCAGCGTGCCCACGGACGCCCCCGCGAAGCGCTCGACTCCCTTGCGCAGCACGTCCCTTCGCCCCCGGTTGCCGCTCGCCGCGACGTACACCGTGAGCACCGCCCACGGCCAGTGGCCGTCGAACAGGAACCGGCCAAGCCAGAACGCCGCGGCCACGGCCAGCGCCATCTGGAGGGCCATCCGGGTGCTGGGGCGGGGGCGCGGGGACGAGACCCTGCGCGGCGCGGACGGTGCGGGCGGCGCGGGGTCCGGGCGCCAGGGGCCGTACCGGTCGCCGAGCGCCTGGACCAGCCAGACGCAGGCGCACGCCAGCTCGCCGATCACCGCCGACCAGCACCAGCTCACCAGCCCGCTCTCGGCGGTCGGCGGCAGCGCCGGGCCGGGGACGACCAGCAGCGCGACGAACGGCAGCGTCATCAGCGTGCCGGCCCTGGTCGCCGCGGGGCCGTAGCGGCGGATCCAGATGCACAGGGAGATGCCCGCCGTGTAGACGGCGGCGCCCAGGGCGTAGTGGTGCATGAGCAGGCGGCCCAGGAACTGGGCGCCGGCGGCCGTCACGGGCAGCAGCACGAGTGCCGCCAGCCTGCGGCGCGTGGACGCGGTGCGCTGGGTCGAGGACAGGGTCAGGCTCAGGGCGACCGCGAGGACGAGCACGTCGGTGTGCAGTCGGGCGGCACCCTCCAGCCACAGGGCGGCTCCCCAGCACAGCAGGACCGCCGTCATCGTCAGCAGAGATTCGTACGCATTGCGTAAGAGTTTGGAGCGCACGAGCTGACCCTATAGCCGTCTTCATGCGGCCAAGTAGTAAGTTTCGCGTACGATCTCCTCATGGATCATCTCTCCGAAGCCGCCCGCCTCCGTCACGCCGTCCTCCGGCTCAACCGGCGGCTGCGGCAGGAGCGCGGGGCCGGGAGCCTCAGCCCCAACCAGCTCGTCGTGCTCGGGCATCTGCACCGGCACGGCTCGGCCACCCCCGGCGAGATCGCCGCGGAGGAGCGGCACCGGCCCCAGTCGCTGACCCGGGTGTACGCCGAGCTGGAGAGCGAGGGACTGATCGTGCGCGAGCGCGGGACGGACGACCGGCGGCAGTCCGTGCTGTCCCTCACCGAGTCGGGGCGGCGGGCGCTGCAGCGGGACATGGCGGAGCGGGACGCCTGGCTGGCCGGGGCGCTCGGGGCACTCGGCGAGACCGAGCGCGGGGTGCTGGCACTCGCGGCCGGGCTGCTGGAGCGGCTGGGGTCCCTGGAGCCGGACGGCGGCGGCGCCTAGAAGCCCCCGCCGAAGTCGCCGCCGCCACCGTCCGAGCCGCCGAAGTCCCCGCCGTCCCCGAAGCCGCCCCCGAAGTCCCCGGCCTCGAAGTCCGTGCCGGACACGTCGCCGCCCTGGTAGTCGCCGCCGAAGTCACCGCCGTAACCGGGGCCGAAGTCGCCGTATCCGGTGCCGTAGTCGGCCGCGTACGAGGGGGTGGCCATCATGCTGCCGAGGAGGGTGCCGACCAGCAGGCCCGGGAGGATGCCGCCGCCGAAGTAGCCGCCCGCCCAGGGGCCGTAGGCGGGGCCCGCGTCCCAGTAGGGGCGGCGGCCGTGGTCGGTGTCGACCTCGCGGATGACCGGGTCGCGGCCGTCGGCCAGCCGGGTGGCGTCGGCCGCGCAGACCGGGACCTCGCGCGGGGCGCCGCCGGGCGGGGTCCAGGTCGCGTCGGTCACCGAGGGGCCGTGCCGCGGGTCGAAGAAGCAGGGCGGGCGGCGCTCGGGCAGCGGGCGGCCCTCGCGCCGGGCGGCCAGCCGGGCCAGCGAGAAGCGGCCGTCCTCCAGGGCCTCGGTGACCGTACGCACGTCCTCCGGGCGGCTCGCCCGCGCCATGCGCTGTTTGGCGGTGTCGTAGGCGTCCAGGGCGTGCTCGTAGTCGGCGCGCATCGCGTCGTCGGCGCCGGGACCGGACGGCTGGAAGTCGAGACGGTCCAGTTCCTCGCCGAAGGCGGTGATGTCCTCGTCCACGACCACCCGGAGCCGGTCCAGGGCGGCCCGCTGCTCCTCGGCGCGCCGCCGGCGGTTCCGCCGCACCAGCGCGTACGCGCCCGCGCCGCCCGCCACCAGCACCGCGACCACCGCGATCAGGGCCGCCGTACCGGAGGATCCGCCGCCGGAGCCGCCCCAGCTGCTCGGCGCGTGACCGCCCATGTGGGCCAGGGCGCGGTCGGTGAAATCGCTGAGCTGGGCCTTCGCCGGCTCGCCCTGGACGCTCGACACCAGGTTCCGCCGGGCCGTCGCCGGCATCACGGAGGAGTCGGCGCGGGCGTCGAAGCGGTCGCCGAGGCGGATGCCGTACAGGCCGGTGACGCCGGTGGCCGCACGCAGGTCGGCGAAGAGGTTCGTCGTCGGATAGCCGGCCGGGAGCACCGCGATGAACAGGGGCTTGTTCGCGTCCTTGATGCGTTGCGCGAGCGCGTCCGCGTCGGCCTTCGGCAGCTGGGCCGAGGCCGCCGGGTCGACGTAGACCGGGCTCTTGCGCAGGGCCTCGGCGACGGTGGAGACGCCGGTCTGCGCACTCGCCCCGGGGGCGAACAGGGTCGCCAGCACCAGGGCGAGGGTGGCCAGCAGCAGTGCTGGGAGGCTTCGGGTCCGCAGGACGGCCTTCATGGCTTCGAAGTTACCCGAAGCCTCCCGTAATCGGGCGAATGCTCCCGGGCTACGCCACCCGGTACGCCTCCGTCAGCTTCTCCACCGCCTTTCCGTACCGGCCGGTCAGCAGCAGGTGGTCGGCGTCGGCGAAGGGTTTCGCCACCGCCTGGGTCATCCGCTCGCCGATCCGCTGCTGGACGATCAGCCGTGCCTCGGTGACCAGCTCACGGCCGGCCCGGGCGTCGCCCAGGCGCTCGGCCGCCGTAGCCGCCGCCCGCAGCGCCTTCAGAGTGGCCGTGCCGCCGCGCGGGACTCCGGTGAGCGTGGTCAGGCCCCAGCCGTAGGGGAACTGCGGGTCGTACGACGCGTCACCGACGTTGATCGGCAGCTGGGACTCGGACTTCGGCCAGGTGACGGGGAGCTGTCCGGTGAAGGGGCGCTTTCCGTAGAGGACGTCGGCGACGCCCTCGCCCTCGGTGCCGGGCAGCCAGGAGGCCACCAGCGCGTCGATCCTCCCGAGCCGGTCGCCGACGAGCTGGGGGCGGCCGGAGACGATCAGCACCGCGCACTTCATGGCCGCGCACACCTTGTCCACGGCCGCCTGGTCGGCCGCCGACAGCTGCAGCGAGTGCCCGTTGCCGACGTCGCCGACGCCCTCGGCGTAGGGGGTCTCGCCGACGACGACCACGCCGGCGTCGTATCCGTCCGTCGGGGCCGAGGCGTCCTTGGAGTAGGTGACGTTCCCGCCGGCCTCGCGCATGCCCTGCAGGATGGTCGTGCCCCGGGTGTGGGTGCCGGACGCGCCCTGCCAGGTGAGGGTCCAGCCGCCGGTCTGGTTGCCGAGGTCGTCGGCGTTGGACCCGGCGACGTACACCTTCTCGCTCTTCCTGAGCGGCAGCAGCCCGCCGCTGTTCTTCAGCAGCACCTGCGACTCGGCGGCGGCCCGGCGGGCGACCGCCCGGTGGGCCGGGGAGCCGATCGCGGCGGCGCCGCTGGTGTCGGCGTACGGGTGCTCGAACAGGCCGAGCCTGAACTTCTGGGTGAGGATGCGGGAGACGGCGTCGTCGATCCGCTTCTCGCTGATCCGGCCGGCCTTCACCTCGTCGACGAGCGTGCCGCTGAAGTCCTGGTAGGAGTACGGCACCATCATCATGTCGACGCCCGCGTTCACCGCCGTGCGGACGTGGGCGGCGTAGTCGCCGGGGAGCTGGTCGATGGCGTTCCAGTCGCTGATGACGAAGCCGCCGAAGCCCATCCGGTCCTTGAGCACGCCGTTGATCATGTCGCCGCGTGCGTGCATCTTCACCGCGCCCCGGCCGTCGCCGACGATGTCGAGGGAGGAGTACGACGGCATGACCGTGCCGATGCCCCGCTGGACGGCGGTGCTGTACGGCGCCAGGTGGATGTCCTCCAGCTGTTGCCGGGTGACCGTGGTGACGCCCTGGTCGATGGTGTAGGTGCCGGTGGTGGAGGAGCCGTACGCGGTGCCGCCGTCGCCGGCGAAGTGCTTGGCGGTGGCCAGCACCTTGTCGTTCCGGCTCAGGTCGCGGCCGTCGGCCCGGCCCTGGAGGCCCTGGATCATCGTCTCCATGGACTGCACGAGGGCCGGGTCCTCGCCGAAGGACTCGTAGGAGCGGCCCCAGCGTTCGTCGCGGCTCACGCACAGGCAGGGCGCGAAGTCCCAGGGGATGCCGGTGGCGCGGACCTCGGCGGCCGTCACCGCACCCGTGTCCTGGGCGAGCCGGGGATCACGGCTCGCGCCGATGCCGATGTTGTGCGGCATGATCGTGGCGCCGGCCAGGTTGTTGTGGCCGTGGACCGCGTCGACGCCGTAGATCAGCGGGATCTGGAACCGCGTCGCCCGGGCGCGGAGCTGGAAGCCATCGATCATCTTCGCCCAGCCCTCGGGGGTGTTGGGCGTGGGCACGGAGCCGCCGCCGGAGAGGAGGGAGCCGAGGGCGTAGGCCGCGATGTCGGCCCCGCTCCCTACGGCCCCGCGCTCGGCCTGGGTCATCTGCCCGGCCTTCTCCGCCAGGGACATGCGGGACAGCAGGTCGGCGACGCGCTTGTGCACCGGCAACTTGCTGTCCAGGTACGGCAGTCCGTGCGCGTCGATGACGATCTGCGGGGTCTCGGCGGGCGGCTTGGCGCCGGTGACCGCGAGCGTGAGGGGGATCGTCCTCGCGGGTGCGGGCGCCTTGTCCCGGAGCGTGGGCACCTCGATCGTCCGCGAGGTTCCGGACACGGTCCCGGCGGGGAAGGTGAGGGTCCCTTCGACCGGGGTGTAGTCCCGGCCGGCGGTGGCGGTGCCGCCCTCGGTCCGGTAGGTGACCGTCACGGGCTCGTCGACGGGCCGGTCCCCGGTCGTGGCCAGGGTGACCCTGACCTCGGCGGTGCCGCCCTGCCGGACCGGGTACACGGGCGCGTCGGTGCTGACGGAGGCGCGCAGCGTTTGATCGGCCTTTCCGTACAGTTCGACGTCGTCCATGGCGAAGTCGCCCTTGGTGCCGGCCGGGAGCGTGACGGCGTAGCCCCACATCTGGGTGAGGCCGAGGACGTGGTCGATGCCGCCGACGGGCTGGTAGTCGGTGCGGTACCGGAAGTCGGTGAAGGGGATCTCGATCTGCTTCCAGCCGGTGAAGTCGTCGGTGAAGGACGTCGTCCAGAGTTCGGAGGCCTCGCCGTTCGCGCCGCCGTCCTTGATCTCGAAGGCGATCTTCCGGCCGTTGTCACGGCCCTCCCACCAGAAGCGGATGCCCCGGTGGGCGGACCAGTCGTGGGCGGGCCGGTCGGCGGCGAAGTCGTGCGTGAAGCCGCCGTAGCCGCTGATGTCGTAGGTGCCGGTGAGGACCTTGGCGCCCTCGGGGGCGTCGGCCCGGTCGGTGAGGCGCAGGGCGGGCGGGTCGTCGGCGTCGCTTCCCCAGGTGAAGATGCCGTCGGCGGGCTGGGAGGCGAAGGGGACCTCGCCCTCGAAGCGGTCGACGGGCGTGGGCGCGGGGTCGTCGGCGGCGCGGGTGGCGGCCTGGGCGGCGGACAGGGGCAACAGGGCGGCGAGCAGGGCCCCGGAGACGAGCAGGGCGGTTCTCGGCATGGACCTTCCCTCGGCTCTCGTGGTTCACTCATGGCTTAGATCACGCCGTGAGTTAACTAACGGCTCACCAACCCGTCAAGACCGTACGTCAGTTGTGCCCCCACCCGTTCTGTCGACCCGAGAGGAAGGGCGACGCAATGAGGAGAACCCGGAGAACCCCCCGCGCGGTCCGGCTGCTGCTGGCCGGACTGCTCTCCGCCGCCGGCGTCACCGCCGCCGTACCCCCCGCGCACGCGGCCGGCGAGCAGGTCACGGCCTGGCTCACCACCACCGACGACTCCGCCGGCCGGCATGTCGTACGCGGACTGCAGCCGCAGACGCCGTTCGCCTTCCAGCCCGGCACCGGCGGCAGCGGCACGGCCGTCACCGTGGACGAGAACACCCGCTACCAGACCTTCACCGGCGGCGGCGCGTCCTTCACGGACACCGCGGCCTGGCTGATGAACAGCAGCGGCGCGCTGTCCCAGGCGACCCGGGACGCGACCCTGCGCAAGCTGTTCTCACCGACCGACGGCATCGGCCTGTCGTTCCTGCGCAACCCGATGGGCGCCTCGGACCTCGCGCGGTACGGCTACACGTACGACGACGTGCCGGCCGGCCAGACGGACCCGTCCCTGGCGAAGTTCTCGATCGCCCACGACCTCGCCGACGTCGTGCCGCTCACCCGGCAGGCGCGCCTGCTGAACCCGGCGCTGACGGTGATGGCCTCCCCCTGGACCGCCCCCGCCTGGATGAAGGACAGCGGCTCCCTCAACGGCGGCTGGCTCAAGGCCGAGGACTACGGCGCGTACGCCTCGTACTTCGTGAAGTACCTCCAGGCGTACCGGGACCAGGGGATCGACGTCTCGTACGTCACCCCGCAGAACGAGCCGACCTGCTGTTCCGGCTACCCGTCGATGAGCTGGAACGCGTCCGGCATCCAGTACTTCCTCAAGAACGACCTGCTGCCGCAGCTGCAGTCCGCGGGCCTGTCGACCAAGGTGCTGGCGCACGACTGGAACTGGGACACCTACGACTCCTACGCGGCCCAGTCCGTGGACGACCCGGCGATCCGCGACCACCCCAACTTCGGCGGGATCGCCTGGCACGGCTACGGCGGTGACGTCACCGAGCAGACCACGATCCACGACAAGTACCCCTCGCTGGACGCCTTCGGCACCGAGCACTCCGGCGGCACCTGGATCGCCGACCAGCAGCGCGAGGACATGGCCGACATCGTCGACTACACCCGCAACTGGGCGAAGTCGGTGACCAAGTGGTCGCTGGCCGTGGACCAGAACGGCGGCCCGCACAACGGCGGTTGCGGCACCTGTACCGGGCTGATCACCGTGCACGACGGGGACGGTGCGAGCGGGACGGTGGACTACACCGTCGAGTACTACGACATGGGCCACCTGACCAAGTTCGTCCGGCCGGGCGCCCAGCGGATCGCCTCCACCGCGTCCACCACCGTGCCGAACGTGGCCTGGCGCAACCCCGACGGCAGCAAGGCGCTGATCGCGTACAACGGCTCCGCCTCCGCGCAGACCGTCACCATCAACTGGGGCTCCGAGCACGCCACTTACTCACTGCCCGGAAAGACCTCGGCCACCTTCACCTGGTCCGGCACCCAGTCCGGCGGCGGCGCGCGGACCGGCTCCTTCGTCGGCCTGGCCGGCAAGTGCCTGGACATCGCGGGCGGTTCGAGCGCCAACGGCACGGCCGTACAGCTCTACGACTGCAACGGCACCGCCGCCCAGCAGTGGACGGTGGCGGCCGACGGGTCGATCCGGACGCTGGGCAAGTGCCTGGACGTGACGTCGGGGTCGACCGCGGACGGGGCGAAGGTGCAGCTGTACGACTGCAACGGCACCGGGGCGCAGCAGTGGTCGTACAACTCCTCCACCGGGGATGTCGTGAACCTCGCCGCGGACAAGTGCCTCGACGTGACGGACAACTCGTCGGCGAACGGGGCACGGGCCCAGATCTGGTCGTGCACGGGAGCCGCCAACCAGAAGTGGCAGCTGCGGTAGGGCTGCCCCGCCAGGGGGCTCCGCCCCCTGGACCCCCGTCCGGCCGGAAAGTGCCGTGCGCGCCGTGCTGCGCGTCGGCCCTGCACGGCCCATGGTGGTGGTATGACCACAGCGCAGGACCTCTTCCTCGTCAGCCTCGACGTGCCCGGCGATCACCCCGTCGAGCCGGGTGATCTGTCCCTGGCACTCGCCGGGGCCGAGCTGATCGATCTGCTCGGTGTGCGGGCGCTCACCCTGGACGGCGAGCGCATCGTGCCGTCACCGGTGCTGACCACCGGTGACCGCATGCTGGACGAGGCCGGGGCGGCGCTCGCGCGCAAGGAGCCGTACGAGACGGTCGAGGACTGGCTGTGGCGCCGGGGCGAGGGGCTGGCCACGGCCTACCGCGACGTCCTGGACACCTCCGGCCAGCTCTCCGGCAAGCCGCACCGCTGGCCGCACCGGGCGGACAAGGCGGCGGCCGCCGACACCCCGGCCCGCCGGCACGCCGCCGACCGCTGGTGGTCCCGCGAGCCGGTCCTCGCCTCCCTCGCCGCCACGCTGGGCATCCAGGGCGAGCGGCCGCCCGAGGAGGAGCCCGGTGAGGAGGCGGTGGTCACGGTGCTGGTGGCGGTCGGCGACGCGGTGACCGAGCTGGCGGCCGTGCGGGAGCGGCGGCGGATCGAGAACGTGGCCTTCGACAACATCTGGCGGGCTCCCTAGGCGGGCCTAGCGGAAGAAGGGCTCCGGTGATCTGCGGACCGGCTGGCCCACCCCCAGCAGGTTGCCCTCGCTGTCCCGGAACCAGGCGCCCCGCTCGCCGCGTGCGCCCTTGCTCAGATAGTTGCCCTCGATCTCGGCGATGCCGTCCTGGGTGCGCAGGCCGGGCAGGTCGACCTCCTCGAAGACCACGCCCCGGCGCCGCAGCTCCGCCACGACGGCGTCGAGGTCGTCCACCTCGAAGGCCATCTGGGTGAAGGTGCCCGGCGAGGTCCCGGTGGAGCGGAACACCACGAAGTCGGTCCCACCGCACTGGTAGAGCAGCCCGCCGGGGCGTTCGTCGACGGGTTCCAGGCCGAGCTTGTCGGCGTAGAAGCGTCGGGCCCGCTCCAGGTCCCCGGCGGGCAGCCGGGTCGCCGCGCGGGCCCGGCACAGCAGGTCGCTCGCGTCTGTGCTCATACCTCCACTGTGACTACCGCGCCGGCTCCACGCCCGCCCGCAGCAGGCCGTACGTGTACGCGTCCTCCAGCGCCTGCCACGACGCGGCGATCACGTTCTCCGCCACGCCGACCGTGGACCACTCGCCGGAGCCGTCCGAGGTGGAGATCAGCACCCGGGTGGTGGAGGAGGTGCCGTGCACGCCCTCCAGGATGCGGACCTTGTAGTCGACCAGGTCCAGCTTGGCGAGCTGCGGGTAGATCTTCTCCAGGCCCACGCGCAGCGCACGGTCGAGGGCGTTGACCGGGCCGTTGCCCTCCGCCGTGGCGACGATCCGCTCGCTCTTGGCCCACAGCTTCACCGTGGCCTCGTTGGCGTGGGTGCCGTCGGGGCGGTCCTCGACGATCGCCCGCCAGGACTCGACGTCGAAGTACTTCAGCGGGCGGCCCTCGACCTCGGCGCGCAGCAGCAGCTCGAAGCTCGCGTCGGCCGCCTCGTAGGTGTAGCCCTTGAGTTCGCGCTCCTTGACCCGCTCGACCACCCGGCCGACCAGTTCCCGGTCGCCGCCCAGGTCGATGCCGAGCTCCTTGCCCTTGAGCTCGACCGAGGCGCGGCCCGCCATGTCGGAGACCAGCATGCGCATGGTGTTGCCGACCAGCTCGGGGTCGATGTGCTGGTACAGGTCCGGGTCGACCTTGATCGCGGAGGCGTGCAGGCCGGCCTTGTGCGCGAAGGCCGACACGCCCACGTACGGCTGATGGGTGGAGGGAGTCAGGTTGACGACCTCGGCGATGGCGTGCGAGATCCGGGTCGTCTCGCGGAGCCTGCCCTCGGGCAGCACCTTCTTGCCGTACTTCAGCTCCAGGGCGGCGACCACCGGGAAGAGGTTGGCGTTGCCGACGCGCTCGCCGTAGCCGTTGGCCGTGCACTGGACGTGGGTGGCGCCCGCGTCGACGGCGGCCAGGGTGTTGGCGACCGCGCAGCCGGTGTCGTCCTGGGCGTGGATGCCGAGCCGGGCGCCGGTGTCGGCCAGGACGGTGGCGACGACCGCGTGGATCTGGGCGGGCAGCATGCCGCCGTTGGTGTCGCAGAGGATCACCACGTCGGCGCCGGCCTGAGCCGCCGTACGGACGACGGCCTTGGCGTACTCGGGGTTGGCGCGGTAGCCGTCGAAGAAGTGCTCGCAGTCCACGAACACCCGGCGGCCCTGCTCGCGGAGGTGGGAGACCGTGTCGCGGACCATCTCCAGGTTCTCGTCGAGCGTGGTGCGCAGCGCCAGTTCCACATGCCGGTCGTGCGACTTGGCGACCAGGGTGATCACCGGGGCGCCCGAGTCGAGGAGCGCCTTGACCTGGGGGTCGTCGGCCGCTTTCGCGCCGGCGCGGCGGGTGGCTCCGAAGGCGACCAGCTGGGCGTGCTTGAAGTCGATCTCCGCCTGCGCGCGGGCGAAGAACTCGGTGTCGCGGGGGTTCGCGCCGGGCCAGCCGCCCTCGATGAAGCCCACGCCGAAGTCGTCCAGGTGCCGTGCGATGGCGAGCTTGTCCGCGACGGTGAGGTTGATCCCCTCGCGCTGCGCGCCGTCGCGCAGCGTGGTGTCGAAGACGTGGAACGAGTCGTCGAGCTCGCTGGTTGCCGTCTCGGTCATGGTCTCAAGGCTCCTGTTGTGGATCTTCGGTCTTACCGGAATGACCGGCTCCACCGTCCCCCCAATGGTCCCTCGCGCACCGCTCCCGGCTGCAGGTGGGCCGGAAAACGAAAAAACCCCTCGCGGGTGCGAGAGGTCTGCGCGCGGGTCGAGGACGACGGTGGCCACCCGCACCTGGTCGTACGAGGTGGTCACTGCGGACCGGCGCGCCTGCTGCCAATAATCATGGCGAACGAGAGCACGGGGGAAGTCTGGCACAAACCCGCCCCCGGCTCGCCGCCCGTCTCAGGATGCGGTCGTCAGACTGGAATCCGTACGGTCCCTCCCCCGGGCGAGGTCCAGGTCCTTCGTCTCCCGCATGGTGACGTACACCACGAGGGACACGGCGGCACAGCCCGCCACGTACCAGAAGAAGCCGGACTCGATGCCGGCCTTCTTGAACCACAGGGCGACGTATTCGGCGGTGCCGCCGAACAGGGCGTTGGCGAGGGCGTACGGCAGGGCCACACCCAGGGCACGCACCCCGGTGGGGAACAGCTCGGCCTTCACACAGGCGTTGATCGAGGTGTAGCCGGTGACGACGACCAGCGCGAGCAGGGCGAGACCGAGGGCGGGCCAGAAGCTGCCCGCGTGCCTGAGCAGGGTCATGACCGGCACGGTGAGGACGGTGGAGCCGACCGCGAAGGTGATCAGCAGCGGGCGGCGGCCGATCCGGTCCGACAGGGCGCCGGCGAACGGCTGGAGCGCGGCGAAGACGATCAGCGCGGTGAAGGACACGAGCGTCGCCGTCTGCTTGGACAGCCCGGCCGAGTTGGACAGGTACTTCGTCAGATAGGTGGTGTACGTGTAGTACGCGACCGTGCCGCCCATGGTCAGGGCGATGACCAGGAACGCCTCCCGCCGGTGCCGCCACAGGGCGCGCAGGGTGCCGCGCTCCTCGGCGTGCGAGGCGTCCTCCTCGTACAGCTCGGTCTCCAGCATGCTGCGGCGCAGATAGAAGACGACGGCGGCACCGAGGGCGCCGACGACGAACGGGATGCGCCAGCCGTAGCCGTGCAGGGCGCTGTCGGACATGGTCCGCTGCAGGATGATCTGCAGTCCGAGGCCGACGATCTGCCCGGCGGTCATGGAGACGTACTGGAAGCTGGAGGCGAATCCGCGCCGCCCGGGGTCCGAGGCCTCGGTCAGGTAGGTGGCGCTGGCCGCGTACTCCCCGCCGACCGACAGGCCCTGCAGCAGGCGGGCGACGAGCAGCACGAGCGCGCCGCCGTAACCGGCGACCGCGTAGGTCGGGGCTATGGCGATGAGGATCGCCGACGCCGACATCAGCGTCACGGTCAGCGTCAGCGCCGCCTTGCGGCCCTTGCGGTCGCCCACCCGTCCCAGCAGCCAGCCGCCCACCGGCCGCATGAAGAAGCCGACCGCGAAGATGCCCGCGGTGTTCATGAGCTGGGCGGTGGGATTACCGCTCGGGAAGAACGCGCCGGCGAAGTAGGTGGCGAAGCTCGCGTACACGAACCAGTCGAACCACTCGACCATGTTGCCCGCCGAACCGACCCAGATCTTCTTCCAGTGTTGTCGTCCCATGCGGCGTTACTTGCCCGCCCGCGGAGGAAACGATTCCGAGGAGCGCCGTTGGGGTCGCTGTCCGACGCGGAGTGCGGGTTGCGCTGTGGTTACTCGCGCAGTTCCCCGCGCCCCTCAGGGAACTGCGGTGAGCCCCTCCTCAATGAACTCCCTGACATGTGTGAGGACTTGGTCGCGATCCGTACCTCGCAATCCGATCGCCACATGAATGGAGAACCCGTCCAGCAGCGCACGCAGCCTCGTCGCGAAGCGGTCGGGGTCCACCCGGCGGAACTCGCCGCGCGACACGCCCTCGGCGATCAGCGCGACCAGGTCCCGGTGCCACGCCCCCTCGATGGCCACCTGCCGGGCGCGCGCGTCGTCGTCCGCGTTCTGCGAGCGGTTCCAGACCTCCAGCCAGAGCGTCCAGTGCGGGTCGCGGTGGCCGTCCGGGACGTAGAGGTCGACGTAGGCGGACAGCCGTTCCCGCGCCGTCCCGGGACGGGTCAGCAGCCGGCCCCGTTCCGCGCCGAGCCGTCCCTCGCTCCACTCCAGGGTCTGCAGCAGCAGCTCGTCCTTGGAGCGGAAGTAGTACAGGAGATGGCCGCTGCTCATCCCGACCTCGCGGCCGAGGGCCGCCATGGTGAGCTTCTCCAGACCGCACTCGGCGATCATGTCCATGGCGGCGGCGAGTACCTCCTCGCGCGGCGGCGCGTTCTTCCGCGCCCGTGCCGCACCGGCCATCGCTGTCTCCTACGTCATGCTCAGACCTTCGGCTGCTGCTGGGTGATGCAGTGGATGCCGCCCCCACCCGCAAAGATCGTACGCGCGTCCACCAGGGTCACGGTCCGCTCGGGGAAGAGCCTGCGGAAGATCCCGGCGGCGATCTCGTCGCGGGGGTCGTCGAAGCCGCACAGCACCACGCCGCCGTTGCAGAGGTAGTGGTTGATGTAGGAGTAGTCGGCCCAGTGGCCGTCGGCCTCCAGGACGGTCGGGGCGGGGACCTCGACGACCTCCAGGCTGCGGCCCCGGGCGTCCGTCTGGGCGCGCAGGATGCCGATGACCTCCTTGGTGACCTCGTGGTCGGGGTGGGCCGGGTCCGGCTGGGAGTGCGCCACCACGACCCCCGGGCGGGCGAAGGCGGCGACGATGTCCACGTGGCCCAGGGTGCCGAAGCCGTGGGGCGGGTAGTCGCCGGTCAGGCCGCGCGGCAGCCAGATCGCCTTGCTCGTGCCGAGCTGGGCGTGGATCTCCGCCTCGACCTCCGCCTTCGACCAGTGCGGGTTGCGCTCGGGGCCGAGCTGGACGGTCTCCGTCAGCAGGACCGTGCCCTCGCCGTCGACGTGGATCGCGCCGCCCTCGTTGACCAGCTTCGAGGCGTACGTCTTCGCGCCGGCGAGGTCGGACACATACGCGGCGATCTTGGAGTCGTGCTCCCAGCGGGCCCAGTCCTGGGCCCCCCAGCCGTTGAACACCCAGTCCACGGCGGCCAGTTCACCCTTGCCGTTGGTGAGGAAGGTGGGGCCGATGTCCCGCATCCAGGCGTCGTCCAGGTCCCGCTCGACGGTGCCGATCTCCGGGCCGAGCAGCGCCTGCGCCTCGGCCGACTGGCCGGGCCCGCAGACCACGGTCACCGGCTCGAAGCGGCGGATCGCGCGGGCCACCGAGGCCCAGGCGGCGCGGGAGGCGGCGAGGTCGTCCGGGTCGTCGAAGGTCGGGTTGGGGCCCGGCCACGCCATCCAGGTGCGCTCGTGCGGGGTCCACTCGGCGGGCATGCGGAAGCCGTCGGCGGCAGCAGACATGGTGTTCCTTAGCGGGATCAGAGGAAGTACAGACGGTTGAGGGAGACGGAGTCGGCGGGCTCGGAGCGCAGCGGGTCGCCGTCGAGGGTGACCAGGCCGGTGCGCCGGTCGACGTCGACCGCCCCGATACGGGCGTTCAGCCGCAGGTCGGCCGGACCGATGCCCCGGGTGCCGCGCACGGCGACCCGCCGGCGCCGGGTGGGCATCCGGTCGCCCCCCTGCTCCACGGCGGCCCGGGCGACGAACGCCACCGAGATGTCGGCGGCCGTGGCGCCGTACGCGCCGAACTGCGGGCCCAGCACGAGGGGTTCGCAGGTGTCGGTGGCCGCGTTGGGGTCGCCGGTCACGCCGTACGCCGGGAAGCCGGCCTTGAGGACGAGCTGCGGCTTGGCGCCGAAGTACTCCGGGCGCCACAGCACGATGTCGGCGAGCTTGCCGGTCTCGATCGAGCCGACCTCGTGGGCGAGGCCGTGCGCGATGGCCGGGTTGATGGTCAGCTTGGCCATGTAGCGCAGGACGCGGGCGTTGTCGTCGCCCTCGCCGTCGCCCTCCAGGGGCCCCAGCTCGGCCTTCATCTTGCCGGCCATGGCGAAGGTGCGGCGGACCGTCTCGCCGGCCCGGCCCATGCCCTGCGCGTCGGAGGAGGTGATGCCGATCGCGCCCAGGTCGTGCAGCACGTCCTCGGCGCCCATGGTGCCGGCCCGGATGCGGTCGCGGGCCATGGCGGCGTCGCCGGGCAGGTCGGGCTTGAGGTCGTGGACGGAGACGATCATGCCGTAGTGCTCGGCGACCGCGTCCCGGCCGAAGGGCAGGGTGGGGTTGGTGGAGGAGCCGATGACGTTCGGGACCCCGGCCATCTTCAGCACGTTGGGCACGTGTCCGCCGCCGCAGCCCTCGATGTGGAAGGCGTGGATGGTCCGGCCCTCCAGCACCCTCAGGGTGTCCTCGACCGACAGGCACTCGTTCAGGCCGTCGCTGTGCAGGGCGACCTGGACGTCGTGCTCCTCGGCGACCCGCAGCGCGGTGTCCAGGGCACGGGTGTGGGCGCCCATGTCCTCGTGCACCTTGAAGCCGCTCGCGCCGCCCTCGGCCAGTGCCTCGATCAGCGGGGCGTCGTGGGAGGAGGAACCCCGGCCCAGGAAGCCGATGTTGACCGGCCAGGCGTCGAAGGCGTTGAAGGCGTGGCGCAGGGCCCACGGCGAGTTGACGCCGACGCCCCACACGGGGCCGAACTCCTGCCCGATGATCGTGGTGACGCCGGAGGCCAGGGAGGCCTCCATGATGCGCGGCGACAGCAGGTGGACATGGGTGTCGACGGCTCCGGCGGTGGCGATCAGGCCCTCTCCGGAGACGATGGAGGTGCCGGTGCCGACCACGACGTCGACGCCGTCGAGGGTGTCGGGGTTGCCGGCGCGTCCGATGGCGCAGATCCGGCCCTCCCGGATGCCGATGGACACCTTGCGGATGCCCTGCACGGCGTCGATCACCACCACGTTGCTGATGACGACGTCACAGGTCTCGCGGACGGCGGCGGCCTTCAGGTGCAGCCCGTCGCGGGCGGTCTTGCCGAAGCCGGCCAGGAACTCGTCGCCGTAGCGCTGGGAGTCGGACTCCACGCGGACGGTGAGCCCGGAGTCGCCGAGCCGGATGCGGTCGCCGGCGCGGGGGCCGTGGGTGGCGGCGTAGGCGTGCGGGTCGATGCGGATGGCGCGGCTCACCTCGCGCCCCTTCGAGCGGCTCATCGCTCCTCTCCTCCGTCCTTCGTCGTGGTCCCCAGGTATCCGCAGGCGGCGGCCCGGCGCAGGGCCTCCTCCTTCGCGCCGGGCGCGTCCAGCGGCCCGTCGACCAGTCCGGCGAAGCCGATCGCGATCCGGTCGCCGCCGATCGGGACGAGCCCGACCTCCTCGCTCTCGCCCGGCCCGAAGCGGACCGAGGACCCGGCGGGTACGGCGAGGCGCATGCCGTAGGCCCGGTGGCGCGCGAAGTCCAGGCGCGGGTTGGCCTCGAAGAAGTGGAAGTGGGAGGTGACGGAGACCGGCACGGTCGCGGTGTTGGTGACGGTGAGCCGGACGGCCGGCTCGGGGTCGGCGTGCTGGGGCCCCGGCAGCAGCGCGCCCGGAGCGTCCTGCCCCAGGCCGCCGCCGATGGGGTCGGAGACCACCGCGAGCCGCGAGCCGTCGTCGAAGACCGCCTCGACCATCACCTCGGTGACGACGTCGGCGACCCCCGGCAGCACGTCCTCGGGACCGAGCACGGACCGGGCCGCCTCGATGGCCTCGGCGAGCCGCCTGCCGTCCCGGGCGGCCTCGCACACGGTGTCCGCGATCAGCGCGGTCGCCTCCGGCACGTTCAGCCTCAGGCCGCGCGCCCGGCGGGCCCGGGCCAGCTCGGCGGCCCCGAAGAGCAGCAGCCGGTCACGTTCCGTGGGGGTCAGTCTCACGACGCGGCACCTCCTTGCCTTCCATACTTTAGAACATCACTCTAAACACAGAATTCGTGAAACTGAAGCATTGACCCGAGCCGCAGGCTCACGTCACATTGAACGTCGCTCAAACCGACCGGCGGTAGTCGAAGGAGACCAGCCATGCCGATAGAACAGCGCGGAGTCGACACCATCCCGGACGAGGAGCGGACCAGCGGTCCGCGCGACCTCGTCTCGATCCTGCTCGGCTCCAACCTCTGCCTCGGAGTGATCATCTTCGGCTGGCTGCCGCCGTCGTTCGGGCTCGGCTGGTGGGCGTCGGTGAGCGCGATCGTCGCGGGCACGGTGGTCGGTACGGCCGTCACGGCCCCGCTCGCCCTCATCTCCCTGCGCACCGCGACCAACCTCTCCACCTCCTCCGGCGCCCAGTTCGGCGTCCGGGGCCGGCTGGTCGGCTCGGTCGTCGGCCTGCTGCTCGCCCTCGGCTACACCGCGCTGACGGTGTGGATCGGCGGCGACGTGATGATCGGCGTGCTCGGCCGGATGTTCGGCCTGCCCGCGGACGGGGTGTCGTACGCCGTCGTGTACGCGCTGCTCGCGGGTGCCACGGTCGCGGGCGCGGTGTACGGCTACCGGGTGCTGCTGAGCATGTCCAAGGTGCTGTCCATCGGCATGACCGTCCTGCTGGTGCTCGGCGTCCTCGCCTACGCCCCGCACTTCACCACCGCGGCGCTGCCGCAGACCGGCGGCTACCTGCTCGGCTCCTTCTGGCCGACCTGGTTCCTGTCGGCGGTGGCCGCGGGCCTGTCCGGACCCATCGCGTTCATCACCCTGCTCGGCGACTACACCCGCTACATCTCCCCCGCCCGTCACTCCAACCGCCGCGTATTGCGGGCCACTTGGGCGGGCCTGATCACGGGCCTGCTGGTGCCGCAGCTGTTCGGCACGTTCACGGCGTACGGCGCCCACGCGGCCCTCGACTACGCCGGTCCGCTGGTGCAGGCCTCCCCCACCTGGTACCTGGTCCCGCTGCTGCTGGCCGCCTCGGCGGGCTCGGTCGGCAACGCCGGTCTGATGCTGTACTCCATGGGCCTGGACCTGGACGCGATCCTGCCGAGGGCCTCCCGCGCCCGCGCCACCCTCACGGTCGCGATCGTCGCCACGGCCTGCGTGTTCGTCGGCCACTACGCCTGGAACGCCCAGTCCGCGATGACCTCCTTCGTCCTCCTCCTCACCGCCATCGGCACCCCGTGGGCCGTGATCACCCTCATCGGCTTCGCCCGCTGCCGCGGTGTCTACGACGCCGACGCCCTGCAGGTCTTCAACCGCCGTTCCCGGGGCGGGATCTACTGGTTCAGGGCGGGCTGGAACATCCGGGCGACCGTCTCCTGGGCCGTGGGCGCCGGGGTGGGCCTGCTCGGGGTGTCCCTGCCGTCGTACCAGGGCCCGCTGCTGCACCTGACCGGCGGCGTGGACTGCAGCTTCCTGCTGTCGGGCGCGGTCGGCGGCCTGGTGTACCTGGCCCTCAGCCCCCGGACCGCACCGGCCGGCGTCGAGTCCGGACAGGAACCGGTGGGCGCCGAGAGCCGGGTGTAGGCGGTCACCCCACCTCCAGACCCGGCAGGAACCGGGGGGCGCCGAAGGCCGGTTTCAGGTCGGTGAACCAGGTCGCGCCCTCGTCGTACGCGGCGAAGAACGGGCGGTCCACCAGGTCGGGGTCGCGGGCCTGGATGAGGTGGAGGACGAAGACCTTCTCGCCCGCCACCTCGGCGACGCCGTCCACGCAGACCTTGCCCGGCATGGCCGACATCACCGGTCCGCGCACCGTGCGGGCCAGCCCGGAGACCCGGGCGTAGGCGTCACGGAAGATCGCGTGACCGCGGGCCAGCGGCACCCCGAAGTAGCCCTGCGGGCCGGTGTCCCGCTCCACGAACTGGTAGTACGGCACCGCCCCCAGCGCGGTCGTCTCCTCCCACAGCTCCGCCCACGCCTCGGCGCTGTCGTTGATCCCGGCCACCAGCGGCCCCTGGCAGCGGATCACGGCGCCGGTGTCCCGCACCCGCCGCATCGCCTCCCGCACCACCCGCGGGCGCAGCTCCTGCGGGTGCGTGAAGTGGGCCATGAGCGCCAGGTGGCGGCCACTGGCGACGACCTTCGCGAAGAGCCGCAGCAGGTCGTCGGCGTCCCGGTCCGTCAGGAAGCGGTACGGCCAGAAGGCGAGCGACTTGGTGCCGATCCGGACCGAGCGGACGGTGTCGATCTCGAGAAGGGGCTCGACATAGCGCCTGAGGACCTCGGTACTCATCACCAGCGGGTCGCCGCCGGTGACGAGCGTGCTGCTCACCTCCGGATGGGCGCGCAGATAGGCGCTGGTGGTGGCGATGTCGTCGGTGGCGATGCGCAGCTCGGACTCGCCGACGAACTGCGGCCAGCGGAAGCAGTAGGTGCAGTAGGCGTGGCAGGTCTGGCCCTGCCGCGGGAAGATCAGCACCGTCTCGGGATACTTGTGCTGGAGTCCCGTCAGGCGGCGGCCCTCGTGCACGGGGACGTTGGCGTCGAGCTGGCCGGAGGGGTGCGGATTGAGCCGCATCCGGATCTCGTGCGCGGCGCGCCGGACCTCGGCGTCCGGCGCGTCCCGCGCCAGCAGGTCCGCCATCCGGCGCAGTTCGTGCGCCGGCAGCATGCCGCTCTGCGGGAAGGTCAGCCGGAAGACCGGGTCGTCGGGGACGGCCGACCAGTCGATCAGTTCGTCCACCACGTAGGAGTTGGTCCGGAAGGGCAGCACCGCCGACACGGCCCGCAGCGCGAGCCGCTCGGTGGCCGACAGCGACACCCGGTCCAGCAGTCCGTCCAGGTCACGGGGGGTGTAGGCGCGATACCGGGGTTTCGCGTGCAACGCGGGGTGGAGCGCTGAACTCATCTGTGCCAGTGCCTCTATTCTGTGCCGGGTCCGCTATTCCGTGACCAGGACCGGCGGCCGCAGCTCTACGAAGGCGGCCGCCGACGCATCGTACTTCTCCGCGAAGTGCGCCAGGAGCAGGGCATGCAGGGGACTTTCGTCGTCGACCACGAGCAGCTCGTGGCCGCCCCGCACCGTGAAGGCCTCGCTGTGGGCGGAGAGTTGGTCGAGGCGGTGCCGGGCCAGGTACGACACCAGGTCGGACCCGGCGACGTACAGGCGGTCCTCGACGGACACGAACGGGCAGCGGAACTCCCGGCGGCCGTCGGACGCGTCGACCAGGGTGAGCGGCAGCCGGGTGAAGTGCTCCATGGGCTTGCTCTGCCGCCACAGCTCGTCGAAGCGCTGCTCCACGAAGGTGCCGAGCGGGGAGCGGACGGCGACCTCCAGCTGGACGCCCTCGCCGGACAGCCGGCCCACCGTGAGGAAGGAGACCAGACAGCGCTCGTCCCAGCGGTAGAGCGTCACACCGGGCGACGTCTGGCACAGGCGGACCTCGAGCAGGGCGCGGGAGGTGTCGTCCAGACGGCGCGCGAAGTGGTCCAGGGTGCGCAGGTTGCGCATGATGTCGCGGCGGATGTCGGCGCTCTGCTCGCCCAGTTCCCGGCCGCGCAGGATGACGGCGAGCGAGTCGGGGTCCAGCAGCAGGATCTGCACCCGCGCGCCCTGCGCGGTGGCCGCCCTGATCCCCCGGAAGAGGCGCTCGGAGAACTGCGGCCCGAACAGGTTGGAGAAGGTGTCCAGGACCTTCACACAGGCCGTCGCGCCGTGCACCTGGGAGGCGAACCACTCGTAGTCCAGCCGGGTGTGCTCGCGGACCCGGCCCTCCTGGGCGCGGGAGATCAGCGGGCCGATCACGAACACGGTGATGACCACGCCGACGAGGTCGGTGCCGAGGTTGAGGGCGAGGTTCTGCTGGTAGGCGTCCATGCCGTGAGCCGTCCACAGCAGCAGGGCGGCACAGCCGGTGAGGGCCGCCAGCGCGGTGAGGCTCTGGGGGCGGCGCGGGGTGCGCAACGCACGCCATAACCAGCGCAGCCTCGGTACCGGCGACCAAGCGTTCACCTGCGGTGCCTCCCCCGTCCCCCGTGCGCACCGGGGCACGCGCCCCCCGCGGGATGAGTGGATACCCAGACGCCCCGCGCTCCAACCGCACCTGTGTTCCCGCCGCGCCGCTTCGTCCGCGCCCCGCTTTACCCGCGGCCCCGCTTTACCCGCGGCCCCCCTTTACCTGCGGCCCTGCTTTACCCCGCAGCCCTGCTTTACCCCGCAGCCCCGCTTTACCCCGCGGCCCCGCTTTACCCCGCGGCCTCGCTTTACCCCGCGGCCCCGCTTTACCCCGGGGCCTCGCTTTACCCCGCGGCCCGCCTTGGCCGCCGCGCCGCCTTGCTCGCGGTCCGCCTTGGCCGCCGCGCCCCTTTGCTCGCGGCCCCTTTGCCCGCCGCCCCCATCTCTCCGCCGCGACGGCGCTCGGCCCGTACGGCGGTGACCGGCGGTGCCGAACCGCCCTTGGGCCGTCGGGCACCGCCGGTCCGCGCCGTCGTGGTTGAGGGCTGTCGCGCCGGAAAGAGAGGGGCGCGCACGCGGTTGGCCGAAAGGTTCAGCCGATGCGGTGCATCCAGCCGTGCTTGTCCTCCGTCACGCCGCGCTGGATGCCGAGCAGGGCCTCGCGCAGGCGCAGGGTGACCTCGCCGGGGGTGCCGTCGCCGTGGGTCCAGGCGTCGGTCTTGGTCTTGACGTGGCCGATCGGGGTGACCACGGCGGCGGTGCCGCAGGCGAAGACCTCGGTGAGGGCGCCGGAGGCCGCGTCCGCGCGCCACTGCTCCAGGGTGACCACGCCTTCCTCGGCGGTGTAGCCGAGGTCCCGGGCGACCTGGAGCAGCGAGTCGCGGGTGATGCCCTCCAGGATCGAGCCGGTCAGGGCGGGGGTGACGATCCGGTCGCCGTAGACGAAGGCGACGTTCATGCTGCCGCTCTCCTCGACCTTGGTGCGGGTCACCGCGTCGAGGTAGACGACCTGGTCGCAGCCGTGCGCGGCGGCCTCGGCCTGCGGCAGCAGGGACGCGGCGTAGTTGCCGCCGGTCTTGGCGTCGCCGGTGCCGCCGGGGACGGCGCGGACGTGGTCCTCGGAGACCCAGATGGTGACCGGCTTGACGCCCCCGGCGAAGTACGCGCCGGAGGGCGAGGCGATGAGCATGAACAGGTACTCGTTCGCCGGGTGCACGCCGAGCGCGGCCTCGGTGGCGAACATGAACGGGCGCAGGTACAGCGACTGCTCGCCGCCGTGCGGCGGGACCCAGTCGGCGTCCTGGGTGAGCAGCGCGTCCAGCGCGGCGATGAACAGTTCCTCGGGCAGCTCGGCCATGGCCATGCGGCGGGCGGAGTTGCGGAAGCGGCGGGCGTTCGCCTCGGGGCGGAACAGCGCGATCGAGCCGTCGGGCTGGCGGTAGGCCTTCAGTCCCTCGAAGATCTCCTGGCCGTAGTGCAGGACGTGGGTGGAGGGGTCGAGGGAGATCGGGCCGTACGGGACGAGCTGGGCGTCGTGCCAGCCGCGGCCCTCCGTCCACCGGATCGTCACCATGTGGTCGGTGAAGTGGCGGCCGAACCCGGGGTTGGCCAGGATCGCCTCGCGCTCGGCGGCGGCGAGGGGACTGGCGGAGGGCTTGAGCTCGATCGTGGGCGTCGTCATGAGTGGTTGTCCTTCACCGGTTGTAGTGACGGGCCGCGCTCACGCCCGTCACCAGCCCTTTCGGACCGGTGTTAGGACGTCCGAGCTTTGCCTCATACCGCGGCTCCGCGTCCGATTATCGCGCGGGGCCCACGGCGGAAGGAATGGGGGTGAAAGCGGCCCGGGGGTCGATGGTGGCACCCGGCGGGGACAGGGGAAAGCCGCCGGGTGGTCGTCCGACCCGGCGGCTTCTCGTGGGGAGCGCCGGGTCAGCCGGCTACTCGGGCGGCGAGCGCGTCGCCGATCTGCGAGGTGCTCCGGGCACCCAGCGCGGCGCGCTCGGTGAGGTCCGCGGTGACCGCCGCGTCGATGCGGTCGGCCTCGCCGTCGTAGCCGAGGTGACGCAGCAGCAGGGCGACGGACAGCACCGTGGCGGTGGGGTCGGCCTTGCCCTGCCCGGCGATGTCGGGCGCGGAACCGTGGACCGGCTCGAACATCGAGGGGAACTCGCGGGAGGGGTTGATGTTCCCGCTGGCGGCCACGCCGATGCCGCCGGAGACGGCCGCGGCGAGGTCGGTGATGATGTCGCCGAAGAGGTTGTCGGTGACGATCACGTCGAACCGGCCCGGGTCGGTGACCAGGTAGATGGTCGCCGCGTCGACGTGGATGTAGTCGGTGGTGACCTCGGGGAACTCCTTGGCCACCTGGTTGAAGATGTTCGTCCACAGGTGACCGGCGAAGGTCAGCACGTTGTTCTTGTGGACGAGGGTGAGCTTCTTGCGCGGGCGGGCCTGGGCGCGGGCGAAGGCGTCGCGGACCACGCGCTCGACACCGAACGCGGTGTTGACCGAGACCTCGGTGGCCACCTCGTGCTCGGTGCCCTTGCGGATCGTGCCGCCGTTGCCGGTGTACGGGCCCTCGGTGCCCTCGCGGACCACGACGAAGTCGATCTCCGGCTGGCCGGCGAGCGGGGTGGCGACACCGGGGAGGAGCTTCGACGGGCGCAGGTTGACGTGGTGGTCGAAGGCGAAGCGGAGCTTGAGGAGGAAACCGCGCTCCAGGACGCCGGACGGCACCGACGGGTCGCCGATGGCGCCGAGCAGGATGGCGTCGTGCTGCTTCAGCGCGGCGAGATCGGCGTCGGTGAGGGTCTCACCGGTGGCGTGGTAGCGCTTGGCGCCGAAGTCGTACTCCTTGGTCTCCAGCTTCACATCCTGCGGCAGGACGGCGGAGAGGACCTTGAGACCCTCGGACACGACTTCCTGTCCGATGCCGTCCCCGGGGATCACTGCGAGATTGATGCTGCGAGACATGCGGGCACCCTACTCCTCGTCCCAGGTGATGACACGGCCCGTCCGCCATATGGACGGGCGGGGACGGCACGGACGGCGTACGACGAGGGCTCAGTGGCCGGTCTCGCCGCCGTTGTCGCGGCGGTCGAGGGCGCGCTGGAGGGCGGCGGCGGCGTTCTTGCGGTCGGACTCGCTCGCACGGGACACGTGGCGGACTCGGCGGCGGACGGTCGTCTCGGCCATGGGGATCGACTCCTTCGGCAAACACGGAGCACGGCAATGAGGGGTTACGAGACGCCGGAAGGGGCGGGGAGCCCTGGGCCGCAGGGGTTGCCTGCACCGGGCCCGGCTCACGACCGCCATTCGCTTGATCGAGCGAGACGTTCGGCTCCTACAAAGCTAAGGGAGCGGCCCGCTCCTGTCTCCACAATTACTCGGACTTCCTACTATCTGAGACAGTGGACCGCGTCACACCGCCCTGAGCTGCGGTTTCGTGCGTTCGGGTGACGCACCGCCGAGGGACCGCAGGGTGCGGATCAGGGCCCGTACGGCGGTCGTCGTGGCGAGTTCGGGGGTGGTGACGTAACCGACGGAGCGGTACGGCCGTTCCGGCCCGAGGTCGGTGATGCCGACGGCGGGCGGCGCCCCGGTGAGGGCGAGCGCGGGCATGACCGCCATGCCGAGCCCGCTGCCCACCATCGACAGCACCGCTCCGTCGTCCTCGGCGGTGACGGTCGCCGCCGGGATCCAGTCCTGGGCGGCCCACCAGGCGCGCGTGTAGGAGCCGCAGTTCTCGGCCCAGTCGACGAGCGGCAGGGTGCGGGGATCGGGGTGCCCGGCCGGATGCGCCAGGGAGTACGGCTCCTTCAGCAGCTCCCCGCCGACCAGCCCGGCCGGCGGCGGCCCGCTCAGGGTGGCGATCCCGAGGTCCGCCCGCCCGGCGGCGACCTCGCCCGCGGTGCCGGCGCCCAGTTCCCGTACGACCGTGACGGTCACCTCGATGCCGGGGTGCCGCTCGGATAGCCGTGCCAGGGCGGGCGGCAGCAGATGGAGGGCGGCGCTGCGGAAGGCGGCGATCCGCAGCGGCCCGGCGATCTCACCGGTGTCCGCCCCGCGGACGTCGGCGGCCAGCGCCCGCAGCATGCGCAGCACCCGCCGCGCGTGGGCCACCGCCCGCTCCCCCGCGGGCGTCGGCCGGGCACCGAACCGCCCGCGCTCGAACAGCACGACGCCCAGCTTCCGTTCGATGCCGCGCACGGCGTGCGAGACGGCGGACTGGGTGGCGCCGAGCCGGGCGGCCGCGGCGGAGAAGGCGCCCTCGTCGGCCACGGCGACGAGGATGCGCAGTTCCTGCGGGCCAAGGTCTGTTGCCGTCACCGCGGGCTCCCACCTGCACGTATGAGCCGGCTTCAGGGACCGGCGCGTTCCATGAGCCCAACCCCCTGCCCGCGCCCGGCATTCCTCCCTACCGTCCCCTGCCATGACCGAGATCGCGCTCACCGTGCAGCAGACCGCCCGCCCCACCGGCTTCCCCGCCCCCGAGCACTTCCGCTTCGCCGAGTCCCCGGTGCCCGAACCGGCGCCCGGTAGCGCCCTGGTGGAGAACCTGCTGTGGTCCGTGGACCCCTACCACCGCGAGATGATGGACGGCGACTTCGCCCTGGACGCCCCGCTGGAGGGCCGCACCCTGGGCCGGGTGGTCGCCTCCCGCACCCCTGCCCTGCCGGAAGGCTCGGTGGTCTTCCACCGCCAGGGCTGGCGCACCCACGCGGTGGTCCGCCCGGAGGAGGCCCGACGGCTCCCCCACCACCCGGGCGTCCCGCTGTCGGCGTACCTGAGCGTGCTGGGTGGCACGGGCCTGACGGCGTACGTCGCCCTGACCAGGGTCGCCCGGCTGCGCGAGGGCGAGGACGTGTTCGTCTCCGGCGCGGCGGGCGGGGTCGGCACGGCGGCCGGCCGCTTCGCCCGGCTGCTCGGCGCGGGCCGGGTGATCGGCAGCGCGGGCACCGCGGAGAAGGTGACGTACCTGACGGAACAGGTCGGCTACGACACCGCCTTCGACTACCGCACGGCCGCCGCCGCCGACCTGCTGGCCCAGGCCGCCCCCACCGGCATCGACGTCTTCCTGGACAACGTCGGCGGCGACCAGCTCGGCGCGGCGTTCGGCGCGCTGCGCGAACGCGGCCGGGTGGTGCGGATCGGCACGATCAGCCAGTACAACACCCCGGACGCCCCGCGGGTCGTGTTCAACCACGCCGACGTCGTGGAGAAGAGCCTGCGCATCGAGGGCTTCCTGGTGAAGGACCACCGGGACGCGCAGGAAGAGCTGTACGACTTCGCCGTACCGCATCTGCGCAGCGGGGCGCTGGTGGCGGACGAGACGGTGGTCGAGGGGTTCGAGCGGATCGTGGAGGCGTTCCTGCTGATGCTGCGCGGCGGGAACACGGGGAAGATCCTGGTCCGCGCGGTCTGACGCCTCCTCAGGTGACGTCGCCGTCACGCCAGTCCAGGACCAGCTCACGGGCGTGGTCGAGGGGCCCGGCGAGCGCGGGTCGCAGCCAGATGGCCCCTTCCTCGTCCTCGAGCCGGACGATGCCGTCCGGGGACAGAGCGTGCACCTGCCCACCCACCGCTGCCAGCCCCGGGCGGCGTACAGCCGGGCTCCCTCCTCGCTCGCGGAGAGCGCGCCGAGGTCGTAGGCCCGGTCGATCACCCGCTCCAGCTCGGCCATCACCCGCCCGCCGAGCCCGGTGCGCCGCACGTCGGCGCGTACGCCGACGGCCTCCACGTACCCGGCGCGCAGCCAGCGCCCGCGGTGCCGGACGCGCCGCATCACCACGGACCCGTGCGCGACCAGTCCGGCCCTGTCCTGCAGGAGCACGTGCATCCCGCCGAGCCCGTGATCCCAGTCCTCGTCGGAGAAGTCCCCGTCGAAGGCTTCGTCCAACAGGGCGCGGACGGCACGGAGTTCGTCGGGTTCGAGGCCGGCGGTGTGGGTGAGACGCAGTCGGGTGACCATGCCCCCATTGTCCCGTCGCCGCCCCGGCCTGCCGCCCGTGCACGGTGGCCTCCTGGGCCAAGAGGTTCGCCGCGGCCGGCCCAAGCCCGGGCGGTGACGGGCGCGGCTGGGGAACGGCCGGTGCCCGCATGGCAACGGGCCGGCGAGCCTGCTCCGAGGTCAGGCTCGCCGGCCCGTGTTCACGGGGGCTGAGGGTCAGCCCATGTGCGGGTAGGAGTAGTCGGTCGGCGGGACCAGGGTCTCCTTGATGGCGCGGGTCAGGGTCCAGCGCAGGAGGTTCTGGGGGGCGCCGGCCTTGTCGTTGGTGCCGGAGGCGCGGCCGCCGCCGAAGGGCTGCTGGCCGACGACGGCACCGGTCGACTTGTCGTTGATGTAGAAGTTGCCCGCCGCGTAGCGGAGCTTCTCCATCGTGTACGCCGCCGCCGCGCGGTCGTTCGCGATGACCGAGCCCGTGAGGGCGTAGTCCGACACCGACTCCATCTGGGTCAGCATCTCGTCGTACGTGTCGTCCTCGTAGACGTGCACGGCGAGGACCGGGCCGAAGTACTCGGTGCGGAAGACCTCGTTCTCCGGGTCGCTGCACTCGATGACGGTCGGGCGGACGAAGTAGCCGACCGAGTCGTCGTAGGAGCCGCCCGCGACGATCGTGCAGGCCGGGTCCTCCTTGGCGCGGTCGATCGCGGCCTTGTTCTTGGCGAAGGCACGGTCGTCGATCACGGCGCCGATGAAGTTCGACAGGTCGGTGACGTCACCCATGGTCAGGTAGTCGACCTCGGCCGCGAACTCCTCCTTGAAGCCGCTGTTCCAGATCGACGCCGGGATGTACGCCCGGGAGGTCGCCGAACACTTCTGGCCCTGGTACTCGAAGGCGCCCCGGGTGAGGGCCGTCTTGAGGACCGCGCGGTCGGCGCTCGGGTGGGCGACCAGGAAGTCCTTGCCGCCGGTCTCGCCGACCAGACGCGGGTACGAGCGGTACTTCTCGATGTTGGCGCCGACCGTCTTCCACAGGTACTGGAAGGTCCTGGTCGAGCCGGTGAAGTGGATGCCGGCGAGGTCGCGGTGTTCCAGGGCGACCTTGGAGACCTCGATGCCGTCACCGGTGACGAGGTTGATGACGCCCTTGGGCAGGCCGGCCTCCTCCAGGAGCTGCATCAGCAGGACGGCCGCGTGGGTCTGCGTCGGGGACGGCTTCCAGACGACGACGTTGCCCATGAGGGCGGGGGCCGTCGGCAGGTTGCCCGCGATGGCGCTGAAGTTGAAGGGCGTGATCGCGTAGACGAAGCCCTCCAGCGGGCGGTGGTCCAGGCGGTTCCACACGCCCGGGGAGTTCGCCGGGGGCTGCTCGGCGATGATCTGGCGGGCGTAGTGGACGTTGAAGCGCCAGAAGTCGACCAGCTCGCACGGCGTGTCGATCTCCGCCTGCTGGGCGGTCTTCGACTGGCCGAGCATGGTGGACGCGGCGATCGTCTCGCGCCAGGGGCCGGCCAGCAGCTCGGCGGCGCGCAGGATGATCGCGGCGCGGTCGTCGAAGGACATGGCGCGCCAGGCCGGGGCGGCGGCCAGGGCCGCGTCGATGGCGTCCCGGGCGTCCGCCTGCGTGGCGTGGCGGCCGGTGCCGATGACGGCCTTGTGGTTGTGCGGCTGGACCACCTGGAACGGCTCACCGCCGCCCAGCCGCTTCTCGCCGCCGATGGTCATCGGCAGCTCGATCGGGTTCTCGGCCAGCTCCTTGAGCTTGGCCTCCAGCCGGACGCGCTCGGGCGAGCCGGGGGCGTAGCCGTGCACCGGCTCGTTGACGGGGGTGGGGACCTGGGTCACAGCGTCCATGAGATCCGAACTCCTTGATCTTGAGCGGGTGTTGGGGCGCAGGGGGGGCTCAGCCCTTGCTGACCATCGAGCGGAGGAAGAACCGGAGGTTGGCCGGCTTCTCCGCGAGCCTCCGCATGAAGTAGCCGTACCAGTCGGTGCCGTAGGCGGTGTAGACGCGCATGCGGTGGCCCTCGGCGGCCAGGCGCAGGTGCTCGTCGCCCCGGATGCCGTACAGCATCTGGAACTCGTACTCGTCGAGCTTGCGGCCGGCCTTGTGGGCCAGTTCCTGGGCGATGGCGATCAGGCGCGGGTCGTGGGACCCGATCATCGGGTACCCCTCGCCCTCCACCAGGATCCGCAGCACCCGCACGTAGGCCTTGTCGATCTCGTGCTTCTGCTGGTAGGCGACCTCGGCGGGCTCCTTGTAGGCGCCCTTGACCAGGCGGACCCGGCTGCCTGCGGCGGCGAGCCGGCGGGCGTCGGCCTCGGTGCGGAAGAGGTAGGCCTGGATGACGCAGCCGGTCTGCGGGAAGTCCTTCCGCAGCTCCTCGTGGATGGCGAACATCGAGTCCAGGGTGGTGTGGTCCTCGGCGTCCAGCGTCACGGTCGTGCCGATGGCGGCGGCGGCCTCGACGACCGGCCGGACGTTGGCGAGCGCCAGCTCGTGCCCGCCGTCGAGGGCTTGGCCGAACATGGACAGCTTGACCGACATCTCGACCTTCTCGCCGAGCTGCAGCTCCTTGAGGTGGTCGATCAGCGCGAGGTAGGCGTCCCGGGCGGCGGTGGCCTGCTCGGGGGTGGTGATGTCCTCGCCGACGACGTCCATCGTCAGCTCCAGGCCCTTCGCGGTCAGGTCCTTGATGATCGGCACGATGTCGTCGACGGTCTCGCCGGGGATGAAGCGGTCGACGACCTGCTTGGTCACCGGGGCCGCCGAGATCAGGCGTCGCATCCGGTCGCTGCGCGACGCGGCGAGAATCACGGGACCCAGCACGGGGCACCTCCACAGACAAGCACCAATTCGGCCGTCACCCGACGATTCGGGTACGGCACGGAGAACCACCGTGAAACCTAAGGATCTCTCCGATCGTGAGCCATCGACAGCTGTCACGCATCCGTGCACTGGATCTCAGACAGGTGTATGAAGGCCGCCGGAAAATGAGGGAGAATGCCCGAGTGGCGGCGGATTTCAAGGCGTTCAAGGGCGACTACCAGGAGCTGGTGGACGAGATCTCGGAGCTGCTCGGGGTCCCGGCGACCCTGGAGAACCGCGACTTCGAGCTGATCGCCTTCGGCGCGTACGACAGCGACGACGAGCTCGATCCCTCCGCCCTGGACCCGGTCCGCACTCGCTCGATCCTGACCCGGCGCTCCACCGCGACCGTGCGCGCCTGGTTCGAGGGCTTCGGCATCACCCGCGCGACCGGCCCGGTGCGGATCCCGCCGAGCCCCGAGGCCGGGGTCTACCGCGGCCGGATCTGCCTCCCGGTACGCCACCGGGGTGTCGTCCTCGGTTACGTCTGGCTGCTGGACGGCGATCCCGGGCCGACGGACGAGCAACTGGCCGCCGCGATGGAGGTGGCCGGCCGGATCGGCGCGCTGCTCGCGGACGAGGCGGAGGCCGGGGCCGGGCTGAGCCGGGAGCTGCGGGCGGTGCTCACCGCCGAGCGCGGCTGGCAGCAGGACATGGCGGTGGCGGAACTGCGCACGGCCCTCGGCCCCCGCGCCGACGGCCCGCTCACCCTGGTCTGCGTCGCCCCCTGGCCCTCGGCCGACCCGGACGACGCCCCCGCCACCCGCACGATCCCCCACGCCGTCGCCCTGTGCACGCTCCCCTGGTACGCGTCGGAACAGAGCCTGGCCCTGCTGGTACGACTGCGGACCCCGGAGGTGCGCACACCGGCCCTGGCGGCGGCCGCACGCCTGCTCAAGGAGGCGGAGGGCGCGCGGGGGGCGCCGGGACGGGGCACCCCGGGGCGGGCGGCACCGGGTCCCGGCACCCCGGCTCACGGAACGCCGGGAAGCGCGGGGCGGGGGGCGGGGGCGACGGGTGGAGCGGCGAGGGGGGCGGCGAGTGGGGCGGGATTCCCTGGAGCGGGCCGGGGGTCCGGAGTGGCCCGGGGCTCCGGGGGCGCCGGGGGCTCCGGGGGCGCCGGGGGCTCAGGGGGTGCCGTGGGCATTGGGGGCGCCGCGGGCTCAGGGGGCGCCGCGGGCTCAGGGGGTGCCGGGGGCGCCGTGGGCTCCGGGTGCGTCGCCGGGATCGGGGATCCCCGTACCGGCCTCGCCGAGTTGGGCGCGGTCTGGCAGGAGGCCGCCGCCGCCGCGCGCGCCGCGCTGGCCGAGCCGCGGTTCGGGCCGGTCGCGGAGTGGGCGCGCATCGGACCGTACCGGCTGCTGACCACGCTGCCCCCGCAGGCCGCGCACGATCCCGTGGTCGGCCCCCTCCTCTCCCCCGCCCACCGGGAACTGGCCCGCACCGCCGAGGTCTACCTCGACTGCGCCGGCCAGGCCGGCCGCACCGCCGCGGAGCTGGGCATCCACCGGCAGACCCTCTACTACCGCCTCTCCCGGGTCGAGCAGCTGACCGGCCTGGACCTGGACGACGGTGAGGACCGCCTGCTGCTGCACATGGCCCTGAAGCGGGCCCGCCTGTGAAGTACCGGATCCCGTACGGGCCTTCCGGTACGGCGCGGCTCGTGCCGCCCTCTAGTCCCCCAAGTCACACCAGCCCCAGCCCAGCCACTCCCGACCACTCACCAGCCCCTCATCGGCCACTGACGCGACCACTCAGCGGCCGGTAATCGGAAGACATGAGCCACCCTCCCGAGCGCGGCCCAAGTCATCCACTTGCTCCCCGGCTAGGCGGGTGAGACTGCCCGTCACCCCTCGGCCGGCCCGGTGTTGCCTCTGCAGGCCCGGCGAGCGGCCCCGCAGTCACTTCCCGGCCGGTGCGGTCTCGGCTCGGCGTTTCACCGGGTGCTCGTGCTCGCCCCCGCGATGATCCGCCGCAGCCCCTCCGTCAGCTGGTCCGCCCTGGTCGCCGAGTCCGGGTCGAAGAGCCACTGGACCATGAGGCCGTTGAGGAGCGTCTGGTAGAGGCGACCCTCGGTGTCCACCGCCTCCGGGTCGAGATCGGCCTCCGGAATGCCGCTGAACAGGGACACGAGCCCGGAGCGGCCCTCCTGCTGCGCCTCGGCCAGCAGCTTGCGCACTTCCGGGAGCCGGTCTCCCTGGGCGATGAGTTCGTAGCTCAGCAGCCAGATCGCCCGCGCCTCGGGGACGCCCCGGATGACGTTCGTCCACACCTCCTGGAAGCGTTCCAGCGACCCCGGCGGCTGCGTCACCTTTCCGCCCATGGCGGGATCGAAGCTCTCGCCCACCTCCTCGATCAGCGACACATACGCCTGCACGAGCAGCGCGTCCTTCGACCCGTAGTGGTAGCCGATCGACGCCAGGTTGGTCCCCGACTCCTTGACGATGTCCCGCGCGGTCGTACGCAGGAACCCCTTCTCCATCAGGCAGCGCTTGGCGCCTTCGAGCAGATCCTCACGGTGTCCCATGGCCCCACCCTACCGCCGATCCATACGAGCGTCCTAGACAGGTGAATTATACATTCGTTCTAGACAACCGTTTAAGACGCTCGTACAGTCACTGCCATGACGAACGCGACGAGCACCACCACAACCCCGGCCACCCGTGCCGGACGGCGCGAATGGACCGCTCTCGGCGTGCTGATGCTGCCGCTGCTGCTGGTCTCGATGGACGTGTCGGTCCTGTACTTCGCGACCCCCGCGATCAGCGCGGACCTGCACCCGAGCGGCACCCAGCAGCTGTGGATCTTCGACGTCTACGGCTTCGTGCTGGCCGGCCTGCTGATGACGATGGGCTCCCTCGGTGACCGCATCGGCCGCCGCAGGCTCCTCCTGACGGGCGCCGCGGCCTTCGGCGGCGCCTCGCTCCTCGCGGCCTACGCGAACAGCCCCGAGACCCTGATCGCGGCCCGCGCGATCCTCGGCATCGGCGGTGCGACCCTGATGCCGTCGACGATGGCGCTGCTGCGCACGATGTTCACCGACCCCGCCCAGCGGGCGAAGGCGATCGGTCTGTGGTCCGGCGTCATGACCGGCGGTATCGCGCTCGGCTCGGTGATGAGCGGCATCCTGGTCGAGCACTTCTGGTGGGGCTCGGTCTTCCTGGTCAACCTGCCCGCGATGGCGCTGCTCCTGCTCCTCGGCCCGGTGCTGCTGCCGGAGTCCAGGGACCCGGCCCCGGGGCGCTTCGACTGGCCGAGCGTTCCGCTGTCGATGGCCGCCGTACTCCCTGTGATCTACGGCCTGAAGGAGATCCCCTCCGAGGGCTGGCACCCGCTCTACGTCGTCTCCGTCGCCGTCGGCCTGCTCTTCGCGGCCCTCTTCGTCCACCGCCAGCGCACCAGCGCCTCCCCGCTCATCCCGCCGGCCCTGCTGAAGGGCCACGGCTTCGCCCCGGCGCTGGTCCTGAACCTCATCGGCAGCCTCGGCATGATGGGCTCGGCCATCTTCACCACGCAGTACCTGCAGTCGGTCCTCGGGAAGAGCCCGCTGTCGGCGGCCCTGTGGAGCCTGCTGCCCTCGGTGTTCATCGGGTTCGCCGGGCCGGTGACCGCACTGCTCGTCCAGCGCGGCGTCAACCGCGGGTACGTCGTCGCCGGCGGCTTCGCGGCCATGGCGGCCGGTTACTCGATGCTCGCCCTCGTCGGCACCGACTCGCTGTGGCTGGCGCTGGCCGGAGCCGGCGTCCTCGCCTGCGGGCTGGTCGCGATCATGTCCCAGCTGACCGACCTGGCCATGAGCGGCGCCCCGGTGGAGCGGGCGGGCACGGCCTCCTCCCTGCTGGAGACCAGCGCCGAGTTCGGCGGCGCGCTCGGCATGGCGGTCCTCGGCTCGATCGGTACGGCGCTCTACCGCCACGAGATGCCGGCCACCGCCCCGGCCGCGGCCCGCGAGACCCTGGGCGACGCCCTCGCCACCGCCGCGCACCTGCCCGGCCGGGCCGGTGAGTCCCTCCTCGCGACGGCCCGTGAGGCCTTCACCACCGGCATGCAGGGCGCGGCGATCGCCGGGGCGGTGCTGCTGGCGCTGGCGGCGGTGGGGGCGGCGGTGACGCTGCGGAGGATCGAGGTGCGGGACGACGGTTGAGGCGGCACACGAGAACGCCGGGCGGGCTGACCGAGGTCAGCCCGCCCGGCGTTCCGGGATGTCGTTACGCGAGGTTCACCGAGCGGGCGGACGTCGCGCCGATCTCGGAGGCGACCTCGGACAGCACGGCGGGGCCCACCGTGTCGTCGACCGTCAGCACCGCCAGCGCCTCACCGCCGGCGACCGCACGCGCGACCTGCATACCGGCGATGTTGAGGCCCGCCTCGCCGAGGATGCGGCCGACGGTGCCGACGACACCGGGGCGGTCCTCGTAGCGCAGGACGACCATGTGGTCGGCGAGGGCGAGGTCGACGTCGTAGTCGCCGACCGCGACGATCTTCTGGACGTGCTTCGGGCCGGCCAGCGTGCCGGAGACCGAGACCTCCTCGCCGCCCGCGAGCGTGCCGCGCACGGTGACGACGTTGCGGTGCTCGGCCGACTCGGAGCTGGTGGTCAGCCGGACCTCGACGCCACGCTCCTGCGCGAACAGCGGCGCGTTGACGTACGACACCGTCTCGTCGACGACGTCCTCGAAGACGCCCTTGAGGGCGGACAGCTCCAGCACCTTCACGTCGTGCTGGGTGATCTCGCCGTAGACCTCGACGTCGAGGCGGTGCGCGACCTCACCGGCGAGCGCGGTGAAGATACGGCCGAGGCGCTCGGCGAGCGGCAGACCGGGCTTGACGTCCTCGGCGATGACACCGCCCTGGACGTTGACCGCGTCCGGCACCAGCTCACCGGCGAGGGCGAGGCGGACGGACTTGGCGACCGCGATGCCCGCCTTCTCCTGGGCCTCGTCGGTCGAGGCGCCCAGGTGCGGGGTGCACACGACCTGGTCCAGCTCGAACAGCGGGGAGTCGGTGCACGGCTCCTTGGCGTACACGTCGAGGCCGGCGCCGGCGACGCGGCCCTCCTTCAGCGCCGAGTACAGCGCCGCCTCGTCCACGATGCCGCCGCGCGCGGCGTTGACGATGCGCACGCTCGGCTTGACCTTGCGCAGCGCCTCGTCGCCGATGAGGCCGAGGGTCTCGGGGGTCTTGGGCAGGTGGACGGTGATGAAGTCGGAGACCTCCAGCAGCTCGTCCAGGGACAGCACCTTGACGCCCATCTGCGCGGCCCGCGCGGGCTGCACATAGGGGTCGTAGGCGACGACCTTCATGCCGAAGGCGGACATGCGCTGGGCGACCAGGGCGCCGATGCGGCCGAGGCCGACGACGCCGAGGGTCTTCTCGGCCAGCTCGACGCCCGTGTACTTGCTGCGCTTCCACTCGCCGTTCTTCAGCGCGGCGTTGGCCTGCGGGATGTTGCGGGCGGTGGCGAGGATGAGACCGCAGGCCAGCTCGGCGGCGGTCACGATGTTGGAGGTCGGGGCGTTCACGACCATCACGCCGGCCTTGGTGGCGGCGGAGACGTCGACGTTGTCCAGGCCGACGCCGGCGCGCGCGACGACCTTGAGCTTCTTCGCCGCGGCGATGGCCTCGGCGTCGACCTTGGTGGCGGAGCGGATCAGGATCGCGTCGACGTCGGCGATGGCGGGGAGCAGTTCGGCTCGGTCAGCTCCGTTGCAGTGCCGGATCTCGAAGTCCGGGCCGAGTGCGTCCACGGTCGCGGGCGACAGCTCTTCAGCGATGAGTACGACGGGTTTCGAGCTCACGTGAGGTCCTCACAAGTCCAATGCGGACGGCCGTCCCGACGGCCGCAGGCGGTGGAGGGGGCTAGCCGCGGAGACGCACGACGCTGTGGGCCTGACGCGTGTTTGTGCAGCAGTCTAGTGGCGTGGCGGCGGCTGGAATGCGCCTCCACGGAAGGATCACCCGGACGGGCAACTCCATTTTGTACGGAGGCTTCCCCGGATGGACGTCGGGGGCCGGAGCAGTACGCCCCGGCCCCCGACATGAGGCTTACGCCTCCTCGTTCACCCAGCTCATCAGCTTGCGCAGCTGCTTGCCGGTGGTCTCCAGCAGGTGCTCGGAGTCCTGCTGCTTGTACTCGTTGTACTTCTTCAGGCCGCCGTGGTACTCGTCCATCCACTGCCGCGCGAAGGAGCCGTCCTGGATCTCGGCGAGGACCTTCTTCATCTCGGCCTTGGTGGCGTCGGTGATGATGCGCGGGCCGGTGACGTAGTCGCCCCACTCGGCGGTCTCGGAGATGGACCAGCGCATCTTCTCCAGGCCGCCCTCGTACATGAGGTCCACGATCAGCTTCAGCTCGTGCAGGCACTCGAAGTAGGCGATCTCCGGCTGGTAGCCGGCCTCGGTCAGGGTCTCGAAGCCCGCCTTGACCAGCGCGGCCGTACCACCGCAGAGGACGGCCTGCTCGCCGAACAGGTCGGTCTCGGTCTCCTCGGTGAAGGTCGTCTTGATGACGCCGGCGCGGGTGCCGCCGATGCCCTTGGCGTAGGACAGGGCGAGCGCGAAGGCGTTACCGGAGGCGTCCTGCTCGACGGCGGCGATGCAGGGAACGCCGCGGCCCTCCTCGTACTGACGGCGCACCAGGTGGCCCGGGCCCTTCGGGGCGACCATGCAGACGTCCACGCCGGCCGGGGGCTTGATGAAGCCGAAGCGGATGTTGAAGCCATGGCCGAAGAACAGCGCGTCGCCGTCCTTCAGGTTCGGGGCGATGGACTCCTCGTAGACCTGGGCCTGGATCGGGTCCGGCACCAGGATCATGATGACGTCGGCCTCGGCGGCGGCCTCCGACGGCGTCACCACGCGCAGGCCCTGCTCCTCGGCCTTGGCCTTGGACCTGGAGCCCTCGTGCAGACCGACGCGGACGTCGACACCGGAGTCACGCAGCGACAGCGCGTGGGCGTGGCCCTGGCTGCCGTAGCCGATGACCGCGACCTTGCGGCCCTGGATGATGGACAGGTCGGCGTCAGCGTCGTAGAACAGCTCGGCCACTTTGGGTTCTCTCCTTGGTGTGCAGGTTGTGCGTCCCACCGTATGCCGGTGAGGGGAAGGGAAGTCTCGGGGTCTCGGCATCCGGGCGGACGGCGTGTCGCCGACCGCCCGGTTTCAGCCGTACATCGGCTCGTGCACCGGCTTGTGCTTCGGCTCGTGCTTCGGCTTGTACTTCAGCCTGTACTTCAGCCTCACGCGGATCGGTCGAGCGCGCGCAGCGAGCGGTCGGTGATCGAACGGGCGCCGCGACCGATCGCGATCGTGCCGGACTGCACCAGCTCCTTGATGCCGAACGGCTCCAGCATCTTCAGCATGGCGGACAGCTTCTCGCTGGATCCGGTGGCCTCGATGGTGACGGCCTCCGGGGAGACGTCGACGGTCTTGGCGCGGAACAGCTGGACGATCTCCACGATCTGGGAGCGGGTCTCGTTGTCGGCGCGGACCTTCACCAGCACGAGCTCGCGCTGCACGGCCTGACCGGGCTCCAGCTCGACGATCTTCAGCACGTTGACGAGCTTGTTGAGCTGCTTGGTCACCTGCTCCAGCGGCAGGTCCTCGACACCCACCACGATGGTGATGCGGGAGATGTCGGGGTGCTCGGTGACGCCGACCGCGAGCGAGTCGATGTTGAAGCCGCGGCGGGAGAAGAGGGCGGCGATCCGGGCCAGGATGCCCGGCGTGTTCTCCACCAGGACGGAGAGCGTGTGCTTGGACATGGTCTTTTTACGTCTCTCTCGCTCAGTCGTCTTCGTTGTCGCCGAAGTCGGGGCGGACGTCCCGGGCGGCCATGATCTCGTCGTTGGAGGTGCCGGCGGCGACCATCGGCCACACCATCGCGTCCTCGTGGACGATGAAGTCGATGACGACCGGGCGGTCGTTGATGGAGTTCGCCTCTTCGATGACCTTGTCCAGGTCCTCCGGGCGCTCGCAGCGCAGGCCCACGCAGCCCATCGCCTCGGACAGCTTCACGAAGTCCGGCACGCGCGTGCCCTTGGCCTCCGGGTTGATGTCGTCGGGGCCGCTGTGCAGCACGGTGTTGGAGTAGCGCTGGTTGTAGAACAGGGTCTGCCACTGGCGGACCATGCCGAGGGCACCGTTGTTGATGATGGCGACCTTGATCGGGATGTTGTTCAGGGCGCAGGTGGTCAGTTCCTGATTGGTCATCTGGAAGCAGCCGTCGCCGTCGATCGCCCAGACCGTGCGGTCCGGCTGCCCGGCCTTGGCGCCCATGGCGGCCGGGACCGCGTAGCCCATGGTTCCGGCGCCGCCGGAGTTCAGCCAGGTGGCGGGCTTGTCGTACTGGATGAAGTGCGCGGCCCACATCTGGTGCTGGCCGACGCCCGCGGCGAAGATCGTGCCCTCGGGAGCAAGTTGGCCGACGCGCTCGATGACCGCCTGCGGGGACAGGGAGCCGTCCTCGGGCTGGTCGTAGCCGAGCGGGTAGGTGTCGCGCCAGCGGTTGAGGTCGCTCCACCAGGCGGTGTAGTCGCCCTTGTGGCCCTCGCTGTGCTCCTTCTGCACCGCCTGGACCAGGTCGGCGATGACCTCGCGGGCGTCACCGACGATCGGCACGTCCGCGGCGCGGTTCTTGCCGATCTCGGCCGGGTCGATGTCGGCGTGGACGATCTTGGCGTACGGGGCGAAGCTGTCCAGCTTGCCGGTGACCCGGTCGTCGAAGCGGGCGCCGAGGGCGACGATCAGGTCGGCCTTCTGCAGCGCGGTGACGGCGGTGACCGCACCGTGCATGCCTGGCATTCCCACGTGCAGCGGGTGGCTGTCGGGGAACGCGCCGAGCGCCATCAGGGTGGTGGTGACGGGCGCTCCGGTGAGTTCGGCGAGGACCTTCAGCTCGGCGGTGGCGTGCGCCTTGAGGACGCCGCCGCCGACGTAGAGGACGGGCCGCTTGGCGGAGGTGATCAGCTTGGCCGCCTCGCGGATCTGCTTGGCGTGCGGCTTGGTCACCGGGCGGTAGCCGGGCAGGTCCATGGTGGGCGGCCAGGTGAAGGTGGTCTTCGCCTGGAGGGCGTCCTTGGAGATGTCGACCAGGACGGGGCCCGGGCGGCCGGTCGCGGCGATGTGGAACGCCTGCGCGATGACCCTCGGGATGTCCTCGGCCTTGGTGACGAGGAAGTTGTGCTTGGTGATCGGCATGGTGATGCCGACGATGTCCGCCTCCTGGAAGGCGTCCGTGCCGATGGACGAGGACGCCACCTGGCCGGTGATCGCGACCAGCGGGACGGAGTCCATGTGGGCGTCGGCGATCGGCGTCACGAGGTTGGTGGCTCCGGGGCCGGAGGTGGCCATGCAGACGCCGACCTTGCCGGTGGCCTGCGCGTAGCCGGTGGCCGCGTGGCCGGCGCCCTGCTCGTGGCGGACCAGCACGTGACGGACCCGCGTCGAGTCCATCAGCGGGTCGTACGCCGGCAGGATCGCGCCGCCGGGAATGCCGAATACCGTGTCAGCGCCGACCTCCTCGAGGGAGCGGATGAGGGACTGCGCACCCGTGACGTGCTCGACGGGGGCGGACTGCTGTCCTCCGGATCGGGGCCGCGGCTGCGGATGGGCCCCGGTGGCCTGCTCGGTCATCGGCATTCTCTTCTCGATGCTGAGGGTTTTTGCGAGGTTTGGGCGGAGTTCAAGCGCTGCACGAGCGGCACTCGTGCAACAAAAAACCCCTCGTGCCGTAGGGCAAGCGAGGGGAGCGCGCCGGTGAGGTCGCTGGGGTTGCCGGATCGTCCTCCGGTGGGTCCCAGCTCAGCCGACGCGCTGTCCAAGTACGAGAATTCGGGTGCGCATGGCACTGACCCTCCCCCCGACGCGCACCACGTGTCAAGTGGGTGGGACGGGAGTCTCAGAATGTGAACGAAGGGCACTGCCGCCTCCGAAGACAGCCGTAACACCCCCTGTGTACACCCCGGAGCGTCCCTTCGGCTCGCTCACACACCTTTCCATGGCGCGTTCACCTCCGGGGCGCTCCAGTCGGTGTCGAGACCACGACCGTGCTCAACCCTTCGGGCCTCCGCGCGCTCGCGCCCTCGACACCGACGCGCCCCTGCGGTTCACTCGCGGCCCCGGCGAACGCCGGCTCGGCCGGTGCGTGCGGCACCGGATAGTGACCGGATCCGAGCGCCCGGCGCAGCCGGTACTCGTCCAGCGGGCCCGCGAAGGCCATGCCCTGCCCGTGCGTGCAGCCCATCGCACGCAGCGCGACGACCTGCTCCGGCAGGTCCACGCCCTCGGCCACGGACTGCAGGCCGAGATCACCGGCGATCCGCAGCAGACCGCTGGTGATCTTGTGCAGCCGCGCGGACTCCACGACGCCCTCGACCAGTCCGCGGTCGAGTTTCAGGATGTCCACGGGGAGCCTCCGCAGGGCGGTGATGGCCGCGGATCCGCTGCCGAAGCCGTCCAGCGCGATCCGCACCCCGAGCCGGCCGAGCGCGGCCAGCCGCCGCTCCAGCTCGTCCAGGGAGAGCCGCGGATCGGTGTCGGACAGCTCCAGGACCAGCGCGCCGGGCGGCAGCCCGTGCCGGGTCAGCAGCGCCTCCACGGAGCCCAGCGGCGTCGAGCGGTCCAGCAGCCGCCGGGCGCTCATCCGGACGGCCACCGGTACGACGGTCCCGGTCGCGGCCCGCTCGGCGGCCTGCTCGACGGCCTCCTGCAGGATCCAGCGCTCCAGCTCGGCGGTCTTGTCGCCGTCCTCGGTCACCCGCAGGAACTCGGCGGGGGTGAACAGCACCCCCTGGGAGGAGCGCCAGCGCGCCTGCGCGGAGACCGCCGTGATCCGGCCGGTCGACAGGCACACCACCGGCTGGTGCAGCAGGGCGAACTCGCCGTCGTGCAGCGCGGCCCGCAGCCGGGTGGCCAGCTCCGCCTTGCGTACGACGTCCTGCTGCATCTGCGGCTTGTACAGCTCGACCCGGCCCTTTCCGGCCGCTTTCGCGCGGTACACCGCGAGGTCGGCGTTGCGCAGCAACTCACCCGCGCCGAGGCCCGGTTCGGCGAAGGCGACGCCGATGGAGGCGTTGACCCGGACGTCGCTGCCGTCGATGGCGTACGGCTGGGAGAGGGTCACCCTGAGGCGGTCGGCGAGCTCCAGGATGTTGCGCTCCCGGGCGGCACGGTCACGGGTGCCGTCCCCGACGATCAGGGCCGCGAACTCGTCGCCGCCCAGCCGGGAGGCGGTGTCCCCGTGCCGGACCGCGTCCTGGAGTCTGCGGGCGGCCTGGACGAGCAGTTCGTCCCCGGCCTGGTGCCCGATCGTGTCGTTGACGGCCTTGAAGCCGTCCAGGTCGATGAAGAGCACGGCCGTGCCGAGCAGGGCGCTGCCCCGGTCGGTGGCGCGGCGGCCGGAGAGGGCCTGCTGCACGCGCCGGGTGAACAGGGCGCGGTTGGGCAGGTCGGTCAGCGGGTCGTGCTCGGCGTTGTGCTGCAGCTGCGCCTGCAGCCGGACGCGCTCGGTGACGTCCCGGCTGTTGAAGATCAGGCCGCCGTGGTGGCGGTTGACCGTCGACTCGACGTTGAGCCAGCCGCCGTCGCCGGACCGGAAGCGGCACTCGATGCGGGTGGTGGGTTCCTCCAGGGGACTGGCGGCGAGGAAGCGGCGCACCTCGTGCACCACGCAGCCCAGGTCCTCCGGGTGGATGAGGGCGGCCAGTTCCGTGCCCACCAGTTCCTCGGCGGGACGGCCGTAGACCCCGGCGGCGGCCGGGGAGACGTACCGCAGGACGCCGTTGGGGGCGGCGATCATGATCACGTCGCTGGAGCCCTGCACCAGGGAGCGGAAGTGGTTCTCCTTCTGTGCGAGTTCCTGGGTCAGGGTGATGTTGTCCAGCAGCATGATGCCCTGCCGGATGACGAGCGCGAGCACGACGGCGCCCGCGGTGATCAGCACGACATGGTCGGGTCGGCGCCCGTTGAGGACGTTGTACAGGATGCCCAGGGTGCACACGGCGGCGGCGAGGTACGGGGTGAGGGCGGCGAGGGAGCCGGCGAGCGGCCGGCCGGCCGGATACCGGCTGTGATCACCTCCCGGGGCGGGCACGGTCACGTGGTGGTGGCTCGTGCCGCGCTGTCCGGGCACGTGCTCGTGGACCACGCGCGTGTGCCCGTCCGGTACGTGCGCCTCCGGTGCGCCCTTGCGGCGGGGCGCGGCCCAGGGGGCGTAGGCGAGCAGCAGTGAACCGGCGAACCAGCCGGCGTCCAGCAGCTGCCCGGAGTGGTAGCTGCTGTGCAGCAGCGGCGAGGTGAACAGCGCGTCGCACATCACGGTCAGCGCGAGCGCCCCGATCGCCGTGTTCACCGCGGTGCGGTTGCCCGGCGTACGCCGGAAGTGCAGCGCGAGCACCATGCTGACCAGCGCGATGTCGAGCAGCGGGTACGCCAGCGACAGCGCGGTGTGCGCCACGCTCGGTCCGTCGAAGCGGGCCGCCTGGGCGAGCGCCAGGCTCCAGGACAGGGTGAGCAGCGAGCCGCCGATGAGCCAGGCGTCCAGCGCCAGGCAGATCCAGCCGGCCTTGGTCACCGGCCGCTTGGCGAGCACCAGCAGGCCCACGATGGCGGGGGGCGCGAAGCACAGGAAGAACAGGTCCGCGTAGGAGGGGCTGGGCACGGGCCGGCCGAGCACGACCTCGTACCATCCCCAGACCGCGTTGCCGAGGGCCGCCATCGCCGAGGAGAGGGCGAACAGCATCCAGGCCGAGCGGAAGCGGACGCGCGGACCGCGGGCGTACAGGAAGCACGAGACGGCGGCGGTGCCGGCCGCGGCGGCCAGCCCGAAGTCGCCCATGACCAGCGCCAGTTCGTCCGTGCCCCAGTCGAACGCGGCCCCGACGGCGTAGGCCGCGCAGACCAGGGCGAGAACGAGTTGCTCCCTCGTGCGCCTGCCATCACCGGCGGCCGGCCGGCAGGGCGGCGGCAGCTGCTGCGGGTGCGGGGCACGCACCGCCGCGTCGAGGGCGGTCGTCACCGAGGGCGGCGCGCTCACCGGGGCCTCCCGGTCCGCGCCGCTCCCGGGTCCCGACGGTCCCGGTGCGCTGGGTGTGCGTGCCTCCTGCGGCCGCTGTGCCGGCGCTGCTGGTGGCTGTGGTGACTGGTGTGGTGGCCGCGTCTGCGCGTGGCCGTGCGCCAGGGTCGTCGGCGGCTCCGCCGCGTCGGATCGTTCGTCCATAGGCCGTGCATCGCCCGTCGCCCCCCTCACAAATCTGAAATGTCCATCCCCGGCGCCGAACGGTCGGCGGCAGCCCCTGTCGGGACGATACACCAGGATCGTCACTCAGGGACATAGTGTCTCTACGCTCCGTGACGACCAGCGGGGATGCGGGTACGGCCCGCGTCCGGGGGGTTGCGGAGGGTGCCGGAAGCGGGTTACGCGCCCGTCGTCAGGATCACGTTCCGCAGGGGCTCATGGTTCACGAACCGGGTCAGCTGGTCGGCGAGCAGCCGCTTCGCGCGCGGCAGGAAGGCGGAGGTGGGCCCGCCCACGTGCGGGGTGATGAGCACGCCGGGGGCCTGCCAGAGCGGGTGCCCGGGCGGCAGGGGCTCGGGATCGGTGACGTCGAGGGCCGCGGTGATGCGGCCGCTCTCCAGCTCCGCGAGCAGCGCTTTGGTGTCCACGACGGGACCGCGCGCCACGTTCACGAGCAGCGCTCCGTCCTTCATCCGCGCCAGGAACTCGGCGTCCACCAGGCCCCGCGTCTGCTCGGTCAAGGGCGTGGAGAGGATCACGACGTCGGCGTGTGGAAGCAGAGAGGGCAATTCGGTGAGCGGATGCACCGGACCGCGCGCCGTGGTGCGCTTGGAGCGCGCGACGCGCGCCACCCGCGCGAGTTCAAAAGGCGCGAGCCGGTCTTCGATGGCGGCACCGATGGAGCCGTAGCCGACGATGAGGACGGACTTGTCGGCGAGGGCGGGCCGGAACCCGCCGAGCCACTCGCCGCGCTCCTGGGCCCGTACGAAGTCGGGGATGCCCCGCAGGGCGGCGAGGACCAGCGTCAGGGTCAGCTCGGCGGTGCTCGCCTCGTGCACCCCGCGCGCGTTGCACAGCCGCACCCCCGGGCGCAGGTGGTGCAGGCCCGGCTGCACATGGTCGATCCCGGCCGACAGCGTCTGTACGACCTCGACGGAGGCCATCCGCGGCAGCGGGCGCACCCCGATCCCGGCGGGCTTCATGTAGGGCACGACGTAGAAGGAACAGCCGGCCGGGTCGGCCGGGAACTCCTCGCCGCCGTTCCAGAACAGGTACCGGGGACCCTCGGGAAGCCCCTCGATCTCCTCCGGCGCTATGGGAAGCCACACCTCTGCAGTCATGGCATGGAGGCTATGTCAGGTACGCGCGCGTGCAGAGGTTAGGTTGGGGTCCGGGCAGAGGGAGGTTCACGAGCAGGTGGAGCGCAGGACGATCGGCGCGGGGGCGCTCGCGGTGGGGGCCGTCGGACTCGGGTGCATGCCGATGAGCTGGGCGTACAGCGGGTCGCGGCAGCGGGGCGAGGAATCGCTCAGAACCGTGCACCGGGCGCTGGACCTGGGCTCGACCCTCCTGGACACGGCGGACATGTACGGCCCGTTCACCAACGAGCTGCTGCTGGGCCGGGTGCTGAAGGAGCGGCGCGCGGAGGCCTTCGTGTCCACGAAGGTGGGCCTGCTGGTGGGCGAGCAGCACATCGTGGCCAACGGGCGCCCCGGGTATGTGAGACGGGCCTGTGACGCCTCCCTGCGCCGGCTCCAGACGGACGTGATCGACCTCTACCAGCTGCACCGCGCCGACCCCGAGGTCCCCGTCGAGGAGACCTGGGGCGCGATGGCCGAGCTGGTGCGGGCCGGCAAGGTGCGGGCCCTGGGTTTGTGCGCGGTGGGCGCGCGCGGCGGCCGCCGCTCGGGTGCCGGGCTGCACGACACCACGCTGCGCCAGCTGCAGCGGGTGCAGCAGGTGTTCCCGGTGGCCGCGGTGGAGGCGGAGCTGTCGGTGTGGTCGCCGGAGGCGCTGCAGGCGCTGCTGCCGTGGTGCGAGGCGCGGGGTGTGGGCTTCCTCGCGGCGATGCCGCTGGGCAACGGCTTCCTGACCGGCACGCTGACCCCCGGCGAGGGCTTCGAACCGGACGACCTGCGGGCCCGCCACCCTCGTTTCACGGCCGAGATGATGGCCGCCAACCAGCCGATCGTCGCGGGCCTGCGCCGCATCGCGCGCCGCCACGGCGAGGACGTCACCCCGGCCCAGGTCGCCCTGGCCTGGGTCCTGGCGCAGGGCCGCCATGTGATCGCCCTCCCGGGCGCCAAGCAGGAGCGGTGGGCCGTGGAGAACGCGGCGGCGGGCGGCCTGCGGCTGACCGAGGGGGACCTCGCGGAGGTCTCCCGGCTGCCGGCGGCTCAGGGGTCGTGGGACTGAGGGCTTGCCGGGATCGGTTCGGCCGGACCGGGAACCCGGACGGGGCGGGCCGGTGTGTGAGAGGTTGCAGCTGCCGCTGGATGACCGTCTCGAAGGGACCGTGATCGTGCAACGACGAGCTGTGGCGGCCGTGTTGGCCGCGGCCGCGCTCCTGCTGACGGCCGGCTGCTCCGCGGGCGGCGGGGGACCCCTGGTCGGCCCTCCCGGCAGGACGACGGCCACCGGTACGGCACCGGGCACGGCCCCCTCCGGCCGCGCCACCGAGCCGGTGCCGCCGGCCGAGGGCTCGGTGAAGGTGCTGCGCACCGTGGCCGAGGGCCTGAGGACGCCGTGGGGGCTGGCCCCGCTGCCCGGCGGCTCGCTGCTGGTCTCTTCCCGCGACGACGGCACGATCACCCGGATCGACGGGAAGACGGGCCGGAAGACCGAGCTGGGCACGGTCTCCGGGGTCTCCCCGGCCGGCGAGGGCGGTCTGCTGGGCATCGCCCTGTCCCCCGGCTACGCCTCGGACCACATGATCTACGCCTACTTCACCTCGGCCTCGGACAACCGCATCGTCCGCATGCGCTACGACGAGCGGAAGCCGCCCGGTGAGCAACTGGGCGCTCCGGACACGGTGTTCAAGGGCATACCGAAGGGGCAGATCCACAACGGCGGCCGGATCGCGTTCGGTCCGGACGGCATGCTGTACGCGGGCACCGGCGAGAGCGGCGAGCGGGGCCTGGCCCAGGACAGGAAGTCCCTGGGCGGCAAGATCCTGCGCCTGACCCCGGAGGGTGAGGCGGCCCCGGGCAATCCGTTCCCCGGCTCGCCGGTGTATTCCTACGGCCACCGCAACGTCCAGGGCCTGGCCTGGGACGGCCGGCAGCGCCTGTTCGCCTCGGAGTTCGGCCAGGACACCTGGGACGAGCTGAACGCGATCAAGCCGGGCGGGAACTACGGCTGGCCGGAGGCCGAGGGCAGGTCGGCCGACCCCGCCTTCCAGAACCCGATCGCCCAGTGGCACACCGACGACGCCTCCCCGAGCGGCATCGCCTACGTCAAGGGCGTGATCTGGATGGCGGGCCTGAAGGGCGAGCGGCTGTGGCGCATCCCGCTCAGGGGCACGCAGGTCTCGGCTCCGCCCCAGGCCTTCCTCACCGGGCGGTACGGCCGGCTGCGCACGGTGGTCGCGGCGGGCGCCGACAGGCTGTGGCTGACGACGAGCGACACGGACGGCCGGGGCCATCCGAAGAAGGGCGACGACCGGGTGCTGGAGGTGGAGGTGCGGTGAGCGGCGCCGTCACTCGTCGTCGGCCGGCGGTGGCTCCGGCAGCCGTATGACCGCCTTCCCGGAGGCCAGGTCTATCGGGCCCCGTCCGGGGTCGTTGTCGCCGACGTCCTCGCGGGTCAGCTCCAGGCGGTTCTGTTCGTCCCGGGTGTGTTTGCGACCGGGTGCGAACAGTTCCTCGAAGGCGTTGAACACGGCCCCTCCCCCGCTTTCTCCCCCTTGCGGCTTTTCTTCAGCGTAGGTCTCACCCCGCCGTTCCGGCAGTGAGCGTCTCGGAGGGGAACAGCCCCAGCCGGTGCGCCATCGCGGCCGCCTCGCCCCGGCCGGAGACGCCGAGCTTGCTGAGGATGTTGGAGACGTGCACGCTCGCGGTCTTCGGGGAGATGAACAGCTCCTCGGCGATCTGGCGGTTGGTGCGGCCCGCCGAGACCAGGCGCAGCACGTCCCGCTCCCGGCTGGTGAGGCCGAGGGCCGCGGCCGGGTCGGCGGCGGCGAGGGCCTGCCCGTTGGCGCGGGTGAGGGTGAGGCGGGCGCGCTGGGCGAGCCGGGCGACCGTGCCGGCGAGCGAGCGGGCGTCGAGGTGGGCGGCGACGGCGGCGGCCAGCCGGAGCAGCTCCACCGCGCGGTCGCGTTCCTCGTCGCCGCCGTCGGCCAGGAGGGCGGCGGCGAGGCGGTGGCGGACCCGGGCGAGTTCGTAGGGGCGGTCCAGGCACTCGAAGGCGGTGACGACGGGCGACCAGTCGTCGGCGGTGTCCGTGCCCTCCGCGCGGCGCAGCTCGGCGCGGGTCCACCCCTCGTACGCCTGCCAGAGCGGGGCGCCGGTGGTCAGAGCGCGTATGGCTTCGCGCAGACGGTCGAGGATCTCGGCGCGGCCGGACTCGGCGGCCGGCAGGGCGCGGGCCTCGGCCTCCGCGGTGGCGGCCGCCCGCAGCAGCGGCCAGCCGTAGCGCTGGGTGCCGGGTGGGAATCCGTCGTCCAGGGCCCGGATCAGTTCGGCGCGGGCGTCGGCGATACGGCCCTCCTCGGCGGCGACCCCGAGGGCGACCCGGGCCAGCGGCAGGGACGCCTGGGGCATGGGGTCATGGGTGCCGTAGTGGGCGCGGGCCGCGGCGAGCTGGCGGCCGGCCTCGGCCAGGTCGCCGCGGGCCAGGGCGAGGTGTGCCAGGCGCAGCGCACCGGCACCGCGGGGTTTGGCGCTGTGGGCGCCGCGGGTCGCGTGCGCGGCGGCCTCGGCGGCCTCGGTCCACTGCCCGAGCGAGTAGAGCGCCTCGGACAGGTTGCCCCATATCCAGGCCTCGGAGTCCAGCATGCCGTACCGGCGGGCGAAGGCGATGCCTTCGCGCAGGAGAGGGGCGGCCTCCCGGTCGCGGCCGAGGCTCTGCAGCTCGGACGGCAGGTTCACATAGGCGCGCCCCGCGACATAGTGCGCACCCTCCGCGAGGGTGTCCCGGAGCACCTGCCGCATCTCCGCGAGGCCGGTGTCGGGGTCGCCCGAATCCACCTTGAGGCCGCCGAGGGTGAGGCGGGCGTGCAGTTCGATGTCGCGGGCGCCGACCATGTGCGCGTACTCCACGGCCCGCTCGGCGGCGGCGAAGGCCTCGGGGCCGGGCCGGTGCAGCATGGACCAGCCGGCGGCGAGGGCCAGCACCTCGGCATGCACCTCGGACGGCGGCAGGCCACGCACCAGCTCCTGCGCGGTGGCCAGTTCCTGCCAGCCGTCGCCGCGGGCCTGGGCCTGCACGAGCCGGGAGCGCTGCACCCAGAACCAGGCGGCGCGCAGGGGGTCGGGCTCGTCCTCCAGGAGGCGCAGCGCCCGCTTGGTGATCTTCAGGGCGCGTTCGCGTTCCCCGCCGAAGCGGCCCGCCACCGCCGCCTCGGCCATCAGGTCGAGGTAGCGCAGCGGGGTGGTGGCCGGGTCGCAGCCGCACGGAGGGTAGACCTCGGTGTAGTCGACCGGGCGCAGGGCGGAGCGGACCTCCTCCGGGGCGCTGTCCCACAGCTCCATCGCCCGCTCCAGGAGCCCGAGTTGCTCGGTGTAGGCGTGCCGGCGGCGGGCCACGACGGAGGCGTCCAGGACGGCGGGCAGGGCCTTGGCGGCGTCGTGGGCGTGGTACCAGTAACTGGCCAGGCGCATCACGCGCGCGTCGGCCGGGACGAGCGTGGGGTCGGCCTCCAGGGCCTCGGCGTAGCGGCGGTTGAGCCGGGAGCGTTCGCCGGGCAGCAGGTCGTCCGCGACGGCCTCGCGGACCAGGGAGTGCCGGAACCGGTAGCCGTCGCCGGCCGGGGTGACGGTGAGGATGTTGGCGCCGACGGCGGCCCGCAGCGCTTCGATGAGGTCGTCCTCGCCGAGCTGGGCGACGGCGGCGATCAGCCGGTACTCCACGGTGGAACCGCCCTCGGCGACGACCCGGGCGACCCGCTGGGCGCTCTCGGGCAGCGTCTCGACCCGGACGAGGAGCAGGTCGCGCAGGGAGTCGGTGAGGCCGGTGCAGCAGCCGTCGCAGGCGGCGACGGCTAGTTCCTCGATGAAGAAGGCGTTGCCGTCGGAGCGTTCGAAGATCTCGTCCACCTGGGCGGGGTCCGGTTCGGCGGCGAGGATCCCGGCGATCTGGCGGCCGGCCTCCTCGCGGGTGAAGCGGGCCAGTTCGATGCGGCGGACGGTGCGCAGCCGGTCGAGTTCGGCGAGCAGGGGGCGCAGCGGATGGCGGCGGTGGACGTCGTCCGAGCGGTAGCTGGCGAGGACGAGGAGCCGGCCGGCGCGCAGGGTGCGGAAGAGGTAGGCGAGGAGGTGGCGGGTGGAGGCGTCGGCCCAGTGCAGATCCTCCAGGACGAGCACGACCGGGTGCTCGGCGGCGACCCGTTCCAGCAGCCGGGCGGTGAGTTCGAACAGGCGGGCCATGCCCTGCTCGTCGTGCCGGCCGGCGCCGGCCTCGCCCAGGTCGGGCAGGAGGCGGGCCAGTTCCTCCTCCTGTCCGCTCGCGGCGGCGGCGAACTCCTCGGGCAGGGCGTCGCGCAGGGCGCGCAGCGCGCTGGAGAAGGGCGCGAACGGCAGTCCGTCGGCGCCGATCTCGACACAGCCGCCGACGGCGACGACCGCGTGCCGGCCGGCGGCCGTGGCGAACTCCTCGACGAGGCGGGTCTTGCCGACCCCGGCCTCACCGCCGAGCAGCAGCGCCTGAGGCTCGCCGGCGCGGGCGCGGGCGAGCGCGTCGTTCAAGATGTCCAGTTCGTCGGTACGGCCGACGAACACGGGGCTGACGGACCTGTTCTCCACGGGCCCGAGCATCGCACGAGGCCCGGACGGCAGGGCAGCGGTTTTCCACAGGTCCGGTGCGATTGTCGTACCGACGGACGGAAGGGTCGTACGACTGGGGTGGGCAGTCGTACGACCCTGGTCCGGGAGGTCCGCGGGACGCGGCAGGTCCGGAAGGCGGCCGACCCCCGTACGGTCACCCTCTTTTCCCACCCCGTCCGTCCCGGAGCCGTCCGTCCCGGCACCGTCCGTTCCGGCCCGGTCCGTCGGTCCGGTGTTCACGCGGTGCGCGCGATCCGGTGCCGGCGGGGCCGGTCGGTATGGGACTCGGCGACCGCGCCGCCGTGGCCGGCGGAACCGTCGCGGCGGGCGGTGCGGCGGGCCCGGGCGACCTCGCGGGCCAGGCGCTCCTGCTCGGCCTCGTGGATCAGCTGGGCGGAGCGCATCTTGTGGTACTCGAACTCGATCATGACGTGTCCTTCGAGGAGAGTCGGTGTCGTGCGTCGCTTTCCGCGATGCCTCCACCTTCGTCTCCCAGGGGGGTGCGCCACATCGGGAGAGTTCCTCATCTTCGCGCGGCGTACGGGCCGCACGCGCGCGTAAGGGGCCTCAGGGAGTCCGTAAGGTGCTCTCGGATTCCCTAAGGCCCCTGGGACCTGCGGTTCCTCAGCCCGTCGAGGGCAGGGCCAGCAGGGCGTCGGAGTACTTCAGGACGGCCAGCAGCAGGCCGATGACCCCGAGCGAGACTCCGGCCCACGCGACCGACTTGATCCAGGGCGCCTGCGGGCGGCCGGGGGCGCCGAAGGCGGGCCGGGCGAGCACGACCACGCCGGTGAACAGCGCGGCCAGCGCGAACAGGCCGGCCCACAGGGCGGTGCTGTGCCAGGCGTCGCCGTAGACCGCCTTGATCTGCTTGGCGACGCTCGCCGTGGAGGAGGTGCGCAGCTGGCCGACGAGCTGCTGGCGGGCGCCCGCGACGGTGCCGATCCAGCCGCCGCTGAGCGAGACGAGGCCGAGCGCGGCCGAGACGACGGCACCGGCACCCTGCCCGACCCCGGAGGGCGCCTTGTCCCGCGCGCCTTCCTGCTCCCCGGCTTCCTCGCCGACGGCTTCCTCGCCGGCGGCTTGCTCTACGGAGGCTTCCTCTCCGGAGGCGTCCTCCTCGACGGCCGCCTCCTCGGCGGCGTCCGCCTGTCCGGGGCCCTCCTCGAGAGCCGCCGCCTGCGCGGTCTCCTCCTCGGTGGTGGCGGCCTCCACCGCCGTCTCGTCGCCCTGCGCCTCGGTGCCGGCCTTGGCGCCTTCCGCTGTCTTCGTAGCCATGCCCGGCACCGTACGGACCCTGTCTGAGAGGTCCCTTAATGATCGTTGTGCGCGGTACGCGCGCGTGCCGCACGCCATTCGGGGGCGAGCACCGACCAGATCTCGGTGCTGGTGCGCACGCCGTGGTGCGGGTAGTTCTCGCGGAGCACGCCCTCGCGGGTCATGCCGAGCCGCCGGGCCACGTTGATGCTGGGCTCGTTGGCGGACGACGCGTGCCACTCGACGCGGTGCATGCCGCGCTCCTCGAAGGCCCAGTCCAGCAGCACCCGCATGCCCCGGGTGACCAGACCGCGCCCGGCCGCCGCGGGCTCCAGCCAGCAGCCGGCCTCGCACACCCCGCTCGGGGTGTCCCACACCCGGAACAGCAGGCCGCCGACCAGCTTCCCGTCCAGCCAGATGCCGTGCAGGCCACCGGCGTCGGCGGCGCGCTTGTCGGCGTAGGACCTCAGCCAGGAACGCGCGCCGTCCAGGTCGGACACCACCTCCGCCAGCCCGATGTGCCGGCCGATGAACTCCCGCCCCCGGTCGATGTTGGCGAGGAGCTCCTCGGCGTGCCAGACCTCCAGGGGCCGCAGCTCCGCGCCGTCGTCACCCAGGGATATCGCGTACATCGCGCTGCTCTTCCTTCCGCAGTTCCGCCACCGAGACCGTGCCGAGCCTCTCATGCGCGGCACGGCACTCGGGCGGCTCGATGCTGACGCGGGGCAGGCGGCGCTCCAGCCACGCGGGCAGCCACCAGTTGGCGGCGCCCAGCAGATGCATCAGCGCGGGCACGAGGAGGGTGCGCAGGACGAAGGCGTCCAGGGCGACGGCGGAGGCGAGCGCGATGCCGAACATGGCGATCACACGGTCGCCGCTGAGCACGAAGGCGAGGAAGACCGAGATCATGATGACCGCGGCGGAGTTGATGACCCGGCTGGTCTCGGCCAGGCCCACGCGGACGGCACGCCGGTTGTCGCCGGTCTCCAGCCACTCCTCGTACATCCGGCTGACCAGGAAGACCTGGTAGTCCATGGAGAGTCCGAAGAGGACGGACACCATGATCACGGGCAGGAAGGGCTCGATGGGTCCCGCCCGGCCGAGGCCGAGCAGTTCGCTGCCCCAGCCCCACTGGAAGACGGCGACGACGATGCCGAACGCGGCGGCCACGGCGGCGAGGTTCATCACCGCGGCCTTCAGCGGGATGCCGAGCGAGCGGAACGCCACGAGCAGTAGCAGGCAGCCGAGCCCGATGACCGCGCCGACGAAGAGCGGCAGTTTGCCGACGATCACAGCAGCGAAGTCGTCGTAGCCGGCGGTGACCCCGCCGACCTGGATGTCGAGGGAGGTGCCGGCCTCCGCGCGCGGCAGCACCCTGGTGCGCAGCCGGTCCACGAGGTCGCTGGTGTGCTGGGACTGCGGCGCGGAGCCGGGGACGACGGTGAGGTAGGCGGTGCCCCCGCCGGTGTCGTAGGTGGCCGGGGTGACGGAGGCGACGCCCGGGGTGGCGCGCAGGGTCGTGTCGAGGTTGTCCAGGGCGAGTCTGTCGGCGGCTCCGTCTACGCGCGTCACCAGGGTGAGCGGCCCGTTGACGCCCGGCCCGAAGCCCTCGGCGAGCAGGTCGTAGGCCTTGCGGGTGGTGGAGGTGCTGGGGTCGTTGCCCTGGTCGGAAGTGCCCAGGTGGAGGGAGAGGGTCGGCAGGGCGAGCAGCGCGATGACGGCGACGGCGAGCGAGCCGAGCAGCTTGGGGCGGCGTTCGACGAGCGCCGACCAGCGGGCGGCGAAGCCGGTGGGCAGCTCCGGGCGCGGCCCGTGCTCGGCGAGCCGGCGCCGCTCGCGGCGGCTGAGGGCCCGGGAGCCGATGTACGACAGCAGGGCGGGCAGCAGGGTGATGGAGGCGGCGACGGTGAGGATGACCGTCAGGGAGGCGGCGACGGCGACCCCGTTGAGGAAGCTCAGCCGCAGTATGAACATCCCCAACAGGGCGATGCACACCGTCGCACCCGCGAAGACGACGGCGCGCCCGGTGGTGGCCACGGCGTTCACGGCGGCCTCGGTGACGCTCAGGCCACGTTTCAGTCCGCGCCGATGTCGGGTGACGATGAACAGCGCGTAGTCGATGCCGACGCCGAGTCCGATGAGCATGCCGAGCATGGGCGCGAAGTCGGCGACCGTCATCGCGTGTCCGAGCAGCCCGATGCCGGCGTAGGCGGTGCCGACGCCGACGAGGGCGGTGGCGATGGGCAGGGCCGAGGCGGCGAGCGAGCCGAAGGCGAGGAACAGCACGACCGCCGCGACGAGCACGCCGACCACCTCGGCGGTGTGCTCGCGCGGGGACGCGGTGAGCCCGATGGCGCTGCCGCCCAGTTCCACCTGGAGCCCGTCCCCCTCGGCGGCCTTGGCGGTGCGCACCACGGCCTGCGCCTCGGCCTTGCCGATGTGCTCGGCCGCCTGGGTGAAGGTGACGGTCGCGTAGGCCGTACGGCCGTCCTCGCTGATCCGCTGCGTGCCGCGGCTGCCGTAGGGACCGGCCACCGAGGCGACGCCGGGCAGTGAGGCGATCCGGTCCAGGGTGCGGGTCATGGTCTGCTCGACACCGGCGGTGCGGACGGTGCCGGTGACGGTGTGCCAGACGACGGTGTCACTGTCCCCGCCCAGACCCGGGAAACCCCCCTTGAGCAGCTGCGTGGCGCGGCCCGCCTCGGTTCCGGGGACGTCGTAGGAATTCGAGTACGACGAACCGGCCACGGCCGCGGCGGTGGTGACCCCGCCGAAGGCGAGGAGCCACAGCAGCACGGTGATCAGCCGATGCCGGACACACCAACGGGCGAGGTCTGCCACGGACGTGCTCCCAGAAGTGCGATTTGTGGATCTTTGGCCGGGAACGATCGTCCATAAACTGAACAGCCCGCAAAGAACGTATGAGTAACCGCTGACACTGTTGCAGGCGAAAGTGATCGTTTGCGGTGATCATGGGCTTATTCACAGGAGTGCGAGGGACATCACAGGACACTCCGCCGAACTCTGTCGCCTCATAAGGTTTTTGTAAGCGAGAAAAGGGGCAGTACACCGGGTTCGGTGCACTGCCCCTCGGGATCGTTCCGCGGCCTCTCAGCCCTCGCTCACGCCCAGCTTCTGAAGGATCAGCTCCTTGACGCGGGCCGCGTCGGCCTGACCCCGGGTCGCCTTCATGACTGCGCCGACCAGGGCGCCGGCCGCGGCCACCTTGCCACCGCGGATCTTGTCCGCGACACCCGGGTTGCCGGCGATCGCCTCGTCGACGGCGGCGGTCAGCGCGCCCTCGTCGGAGACGACCTTCAGACCGCGCTTCTCGACGACCTCGTCCGGGGTGCCCTCGCCCGCGAGTACGCCCTCGATGACCTGACGGGCCAGCTTGTCGTTCAGGTCGCCCTTGGCGACCAGCTCGGTCACCCGGGCGACCTGCGCCGGAGTGATCGCCAGCTCGTCCAGCGCCTTGCCGGACTCGTTGGCGCTGCGCGCCAGTTCGCCCATCCACCACTTGCGGGCGGAGGCCGCGTCGGCACCGGCGTCGATGGTGGCGACGATCGGGTCCAGCGCGCCGGCGTTGAGGATCGCCTGCATGTCGGTGGCGGAGACGCCCCACTCCTCGCGCAGCCGGTTGCGGCGCACGAGCGGCAGCTCCGGCAGGGCCGCGCGGATCTCCTCGACCCACTCGCGCGGGGGCGCGACCGGGACCAGGTCGGGCTCCGGGAAGTACCGGTAGTCCTCGGCCTCCTCCTTCGTACGGCCGGAGGTGGTGCTGCCGGTGTCCTCGTGGAAGTGGCGGGTCTCCTGGACGACCTTGCCGCCGTCGTTCAGCACGGCGGCGTGGCGCATGACCTCGAAGCGGACCGCGCGCTCCACCGAGCGCAGCGAGTTGACGTTCTTGGTCTCGGAGCGGGTGCCGAACGTGTCGGCGCCCTTGGGCATCAGCGACAGGTTCACGTCGCAGCGCATCTGGCCCATCTCCATGCGGGCCTCGGACACGCCGAGGGCACGGATGACCTCGCGCAGCTCACGGACGTACGCCTTGGCGACCTCGGGGGCGCGCTCGCCGGCGCCCACGATCGGCTTGGTGACGATCTCGATGAGCGGGATGCCGGCGCGGTTGTAGTCCAGCAGCGAGTGCTGCGCGCCGTGGATACGGCCGGTCGCGCCGCCCACGTGGGTGGACTTGCCGGTGTCCTCCTCCATGTGGGCGCGCTCGATCTCCACGCGGAAGGTTTCGCCGTCCTCCAGCTGGACGTCCAGGTAGCCGTTGAAGGCGATCGGCTCGTCGTACTGGGAGGTCTGGAAGTTCTTCGGCATGTCCGGATAGAAGTAGTTCTTCCGGGCGAAGCGGCACCACTCGGCGATCTCGCAGTTCAGCGCGAGACCGATCTTGATCGCCGACTCGACGCCGGTCCTGTTCATGACCGGGAGCGCGCCGGGCAGGCCGAGGCAGACGGGGCAGGTCTGGGTGTTCGGCTCGGCGCCGAGCGCCGTCGAGCAGCCGCAGAACATCTTGGTCTTGGTGCCGAGTTCGACATGGACCTCGAGGCCCATGACGGGGTCGTACGACGCCAGCGCGTCCTCGTACGACACCAGGTCGGTCGTGGTGGTCACGGTGAAAACTTCCCTCTCAGCCCAGCAGGACGTCGTCGTCGCCCAGCCGCTTCAGCTCACGGCAGAGGATCGCGAGGCCGGTCACGATGGCCACGGCGGACACCGTGGCGTCGATCAGCCTGAGCGTGTCGTGCTCGGCGCGGGCCTTCTTGATCTGCTTGGCGACACCGAACGCGCCGAACGCGGTGGTGGCCATCGACAGGTACGTACCGGACTTGGACTTCTTGAAGCCCTTGGCCTTGGACAGTGCCTTGCTCACAGCGACGGAGCCTCCTCCAGCAGCGGGTGTCCCCACTTTTCCACGAAGGCGGCCTCGACGGCGGCGCCCACCTTGTACAGGCGGTCGTCCTGCATCGCGGGAGCGATGATCTGCAGGCCCACCGGGAGATTGTCCTCCGGGGCGAGACCGCAGGGCAGGGACATGGCCGCGTTGCCCGCCAGGTTGGTCGGGATGGTGCACAGGTCCGCGAGGTACATCGCCATCGGGTCGTCGGCGCGCTCGCCGATCGGGAAGGCGGTGGTCGGGGTCGTCGGCGAGACGATGACGTCGACCTGCTCGAAGGCCTTCTCGAAGTCCCGCGTGATGAGCGTGCGGACCTTCTGCGCGGAGCCGTAGTACGCGTCGTAGTAGCCGCTCGACAGCGCGTAGGTGCCGAGCATGATGCGGCGCTTGACCTCGGGGCCGAAGCCGGCCTCGCGGGTCAGCGAGGTGACCTCCTCGGCCGAGTGGCCGCCGTCGTCGCCGGTCCGCAGGCCGTAGCGCAGGCCGTCGAAGCGGGCGAGGTTGGAGGAGCACTCGGACGGCGCGATCAGGTAGTACGCCGACAGGGCGAGGTCGAAGGACGGGCAGTCCAGCTCGACGATCTCGGCGCCCAGCTCCTTCAGCAGCTCGACCGACTCGTCGAAGCGCTGGATGACACCGGCCTGGTAGCCCTCGCCGCGGAACTGCTTGACCACGCCGACGCGCATGCCCCGCACGGAGCCGTTCTTCGCGGCCTCGACGACCGGCGGGACCGGGGCGTCGATGGAGGTGGAGTCCATCGGGTCGTGCCCGGCGATGACCTCGTGCAGCAGGGCCGCGTCCAGGACCGTACGGGCACAGGGGCCGCCCTGGTCGAGGGAGGACGAGAACGCCACCATGCCGTACCGGGAGACCGCGCCGTACGTCGGCTTCACGCCGACCGTGCCGGTGACGGCGGCCGGCTGGCGGATGGAGCCGCCGGTGTCGGTGCCGATGGCGAGCGGCGCCTGGAAGGAGGCGAGCGCGGCGGAGGAGCCGCCGCCGGAGCCGCCGGGGATCCTGGTGAGGTCCCACGGGTTGCCCGTCGGCCCGTACGCGCTGTTCTCGGTGCTGGACCCCATGGCGAACTCGTCCATGTTGGTCTTGCCGAGGATGACGACGTCAGCGGCCTTGAGCTTCTTGGTGAGGGTGGCGTCGTACGGCGGGATCCACCCTTCCAGGATCTTCGAGCCGACGGTCGTGGGCACGCCCTCGGTGGTGAAGATGTCCTTGAGCGCGAGCGGCACGCCGGCCAGCGGTCCGAGCTTCTCGCCTCGCGCCCGCTTCTCGTCCACGGCACGCGCCTGGGCGAGGGCGCCCTCGCGGTCGACGTGCAGGAAGGCGTGCACCTTCTCGTCGACGGCCTCGATCCGGGCGAGGTGGGCCTCGGTGACCTCGACGGCCGTGAGCTCGCCGGAAGCGATCCTCTCGGCGATCTGCGCGGCCGTGAGCTTGATGATGTTGCTGTCCGTCATGGTGGTCACTCCTCCCCCAGGATCTGCGGCACCTTGAAACGCTGCTGCTCCTGGGCCGGGGCGCCGGAGAGCGCCTGCTCGGGGGTGAGCGAGGGACGGACCTCGTCCGGCCGCATGACGTTCGTCAGCGGGAGCGGGTGCGAGGTCGGCGGTACGTCTTGGTCGGCGACCTCGCTGACGCGGGCGACCGCGCCGATGATGTCGTCCAGCTGTCCCGCGAAGTGGTCGAGTTCTTCGGGCTTCAGCTCCAGACGCGCCAGCCGGGCGAGGTGGGCGACCTCCTCGCGCGTGATGCCAGGCATGCAGCGATCCTCTGGGGTGAGTGTGTGTGGTTTGGGGCCAATCCTATGGGGCGGGGCGGTGTGGCCGTGAAACGGTTTGCCGGCCCGGCCGCGCGTCAGCCCCGGCGGCCCTCCCAGACCTCGCTCTTGAGGAAGTGGTTGTCGTACCGGTCCTGCACCTCGAGGATGCTCTCCGGGGTGGCCTCGCCGAGGCGGATGCGCTGCAGGTGGCGGAAGTACTCGAAGCGCTCGATGCCCGGGGTGAAGACGATGAGGATGTCCGCCGTGGACTCCGGGACGGCGGCGAAGGCGTGCGGTTTCTCCGGCGGGACGATGACGAGGTCACCGCGCTCCGCGGTCACGATGTCGTCACCGGAGAGGATCTCGGCACACCCGTCGAGCAGGTAGAACATCTCCGCCCCGCTGTGGTGGAGGTGGGGCCGCGCGCCGTCGGCGCCCTCGGCCAGGGTGACGCGCACGGTGGACAGCGCCCCTCCGGTCGCGCTCTTGTCGGCCAGCAACCGGACACCGACGGGTGCGCCCCCGACCACCTCGGCCTCGGCGCCGCGCACGATCACGGACTCTTCGAACTTCGGTACGAACAACGACATGGTCGCTCTCCCCCTGAGAGTGTCGGTCAGACCGCGAAGAGCAGTCCGGCACTGATCAGTACAACGATCGCGGTGGCGAAGTGGATCCCGAAAGCCACCGCCTTCTTCCCGCCGTCCCGCAGGACTATCAGGGTGTCGACGAACGGTACGAGTGCCGCGCAGACCATGAACCACGCCTCGTCACGCGCACCGACGGCGGCCAGCAGGGCCAGGCCCATCACCCCGGAGGCGCCGCCCCTGAGCCCCTTGATGGACAGATAGGCGCCGGCGTCGCCGCGCGGGTCGGCCGGAACCCCGTAGCCGGCCGCGGCGGACACAGGGTGCTAGCGCTGCTAGATACAAGATCGGCGCTAGCAGTGTTCTGTGTGGGGCTGCAGGCACTGGGGCGCGCCGTAAGGCCGGGGGCCCGCCGTGACGGGCGCGGCACCGCCCCAAGACGCGCGGCGGCCTGCTGAAGGGGTGCGGGGCTGTGTCGACAGGCGGCTCCGCCGCGTGGGCGCGAACAGTGCCCCGAAAGGGGCGCGGGGAACTGCGCGGTCGGCCACGGCGAAACCCGCACCCGCCGACGGCGCCCGGCCCCCCACGTCAAACGCCCACCCTCCAGCCAAGCCGCACGGGCGGGCGGGTGGGAGAGCTACTCGGCGACTACTCGGCGGCAGGCAACGCGGCACGCGGCCGCTGCCACCCACGGGACCCACGGGCCAGCAACCACGCCGTGGTCTCCTCCGGCGGCATCGCCGCGGCGACCAGCCACCCCTGCACGGCGTCACACCGAAGGTCCCGCAACCGCTCCCACGTCTCGTCGTCCTCCACCCCTTCGGCGACGACGAGAAGCCCCAGCGAATGCGCCAGATCCACGGTGCACCGCACGATCTCCGCGTCCTCCGCGTCGACCGCCAGCCGCGCCACGAACGACCGGTCGATCTTCAGCTCGCTCACCGGCAGCCGCCGCAGGTGCACCAGCGACGAGTACCCGGTGCCGAAGTCGTCCAGGGACATCTTCACGCCGTGCCCGGTCAGCCCGGCGAGGGTGTCCGCGGCCCGCTGCGGATCCTCCAGCAGCACGTGCTCGGTGATCTCCAGCTGGAGGGCTCCCGGGGGGACCCCGTGCCGGGCCAGCCGCGCGGCGACCGACCCCGCGAAGCCGGGCGTGTGCACGTCGCGCGGGGAGACGTTGACGGCGACCGGGACCCGCAGCCCCTGCGCGCGCCACTTCGCGACCTGCCCGAGCGCGGTCTCCAGGACGTACTCCGTCAGATGGGGCATCAGCCCGGAGGACTCGGCGATCGCTATGAACTCGTCCGGCGGCACCTTCCCGCGCTCGGGATGCACCCAGCGCACCAGCGCCTCCAGGCCGGCGACCTGTCCGTCGAAGCGGACCTTGGGCTGGTAGTGCAGCTGCACCTCGTGCGCGTCCAGCGCCCGGCGCAGATCGCCGAGGAGACCGAGCCGGTCGGGGGTGTTGGAGTCCCGCTTGGACTCGTACACCTCGACGCCCGTACGGTCCCTCTTCGCCTGGTACATCGCCACATCGGCGCGCCGCAGCAGCCCTTCGGCGTCCAGGGCGTGGTCGGGGAAGACGGCCACCCCGGCGCTGGCCTCCAGCACGAGGGTGAGCCCGTCGAGGTCCAGCGGGGAGCTGAGCGCGGCGACGAGGCCGCGGGCGACGCGGGTGGCCGAGGTCGTGGAGTCGGCGACGGGCAGTAACACGGCGAACTCGTCGCCGCCGAGCCGCGCGGCCTCCGCTCCGCGCGGCAGGGCGAGCCGCAGCCGGTCGGCGATCTGCAGCAGCAGCCGGTCACCGGCGAGATGACCGAGCGTGTCGTTCACCGACCGGAAACGGTCGAGGTCGATCAGCATCAGGGCGGAACGGGCGCCGATGCGTTCGGCGTCGTCGAGGGCCGTCCAGATCCGCTCCAGCAGCCACTGCCGGTTGGGCAGCCCGGTCAGCGGGTCGCGCAACTGCTCCTCGGCACGCGCGCGTGCCATCCACAGGGTGGAGTCCAGGGCGATGAGCGGGATGGCGAACAGCGGGAGCAGGATCGGCCGGGCGTCCGCGACGACGCACAGCAGCGGTGCGATGCCGAGCAGCGCGACGGCCACCAGGCCCTGTCTGACCAGGGCGGTACGGGCCACGGTGGGCACCTTGCCGCCGCGCGGGGCGTACAGGTACCACTGCAGGCCGCGGCTGACCGCGAGGTAGGCGACGGCGGCGAGGACCACCTCGGGCGCGGCGGTGAAGCTCCAGCTGTCGGGCCGCCAGGGCGTCTCGACGCTCGGGAACCGGCCGAAGGCGCCGAGCAGCAGCGCGCCCGTGCAGATGCCGAGGATGTCCACCGCGCCGTGCAGCACGCCCTGCCGCCAGTGGTGGCGCCGGGCGATGCCGACCAGGACGACGACGGTGAGGCTGACCATGCCGGCCGGCACCCAGCCGTAGAGCAGCAGGACGGCGAGGGTGAGCGCGGCGCCGGAGCCGGTTCCGCGCCACCAGCGGGCGCGGCCCAGCATCACGAGGTGGCCGACGATGACCCCGGTGAGCAGGGCCAGCGACCAGCCGACGGTGCCGCTCGGGAAGAGGGCGTGGTGGCCGGTGAAGGCGCGGTAGAAACCGGCGCCGAGCACGAACGCGGCGGCGGCCACGACGGCCGCCGGCAGGGTGGGCCAGGTGAGACGCCGTTCGGGTTCGGCGCCGGTCAGGCCGGGGGCGGGCTCGATGGCCACGGGTATGGGCGGTTGGGCGTCGGTGGCGGCACCCGGTCCGGCCGCGCGGGCCTGGCCGCCCGTGCGCCCCGTACGCCCGTGGCCCCGCCCGGTCCATCGGGTCGCGCACCAGGTGCCCGCGCGCCAGCGCAGGCGCAGCCGTGAGTCCGGGGCGACGCTCTCGGTCGGTTCCATTCCCGTCCCTCTCACAGCCGGCGGTGCCCACGCCACGCGGCCCGATGTCCGACAGCCATCAGCAGCTCCGCGTTGAAGAAACCTGCCCCGCGCGCCGGGAGCGCACGGGGTTGCCCCAACCGCAGCCGGGCACGGCAGGTGCACATCTCAACAGTAGGCCGCGGAAGGCTTCCACGGGCACCGGTCGCCGACGGTTGCCCGAAAGCGCCCGGGCCACCCGTATGCAACTGATATGCGCCGAACGGGTGGCCTTCAACCGCTCCTACTCGGTCGTAAGCGCGACTTCGGCCGCCGCGTCGGGGCCCTGCTCCAAGAGGACGCCGAAACCGTCCTCGTTCAGGACCGGGACCTTCAATTGCATGGCTTTGTCGTACTTCGATCCCGGGTTGTCACCCACGACGACAAACGAGGTCTTCTTCGAAACAGATCCGGTCACCTTCGCGCCCCGGCTCTGCAGCGCCTCCTTCGCGCCGTCGCGGGTGAAGTTCTCCAGCGTGCCGGTGACGACGACCGTGAGCCCCTCCAGCGGGCGCGGGCCCTCGTCCTCGCTGGTCGAGGCGTCCTCCAGCGGGACTCCGGCGGCCTTCCACTTGCGCACGATCTCGCGGTGCCAGTCCTCGGCGAACCATTCCTTGACCGCGGCGGCGATGATCGGGCCGACCCCGTCGGTGGTCGCGAGCTCTTCCTCGGTGGCCTGTTCGATGCGGTCGACGGAACGGAACTCGCGGGCGAGGGCCTGCGCGGCGACCGGTCCGACGTGCCGGATGGACAGCCCGTTCAGGAAGCGGGCGAGGGGGCGGGACTTGGCCGCCTCGATGTTCTCCAGCAGGGCGAGGGTGTTCTTCTTCGGCTCGCCCTTCTGGTTGGCGAAGACCGTGACGACCTTCTCCTCGCCCGTCCTGGGGTCCCGCTTGGGCAGACCGCTGTCGGGGTCGAGGACATAGGCCTTGATGGGCAGCAGCTTCTCCACCGTCAGGTCGAACAGGTCGCCCTCGTCCACCAGCGGCGGGTCGGCCGGCTCCAGCGGGCGGGTGAGTGCGGCGGCGGCCACCTCGCCGAAGTGCTCGATGTCCAGGCACTCACGGCCCGCGAGGTAGGAGACCCGCTCGCGCAACTGGGCCGGGCAGGTACGGGCGTTGGGGCAGCGGAGGTCGATGTCGCCCTCCTTCATGGGCCGGAGCGGGGTGCCGCACTCGGGGCACTCGCCCGGCATCACGAACTCCCGCTCGCTGCCGTCCCTGAGATCGACCACCGGGCCGAGGATCTCCGGGATGACGTCACCGGCCTTGCGCAGGACGACGGTGTCGCCGATGAGCACGCCCTTGGCCTTGACGACCTCCTGGTTGTGCAGGGTGGCGAACTCCACCTCGCTGCCCGCGACCGTGACCGGCTCGACCTGGGCGTACGGCGTGACGCGGCCGGTGCGGCCCACGCCCACCTTGATGTCGATGAGCTTGGTGTTGACCTCCTCCGGCGCGTACTTGTAGGCGATCGCCCAGCGCGGGGCACGCGCGGTGGAGCCGAGGCGGCCCTGGAGGCGGATCTCGTCCAGCTTGACGACGACCCCGTCGATCTCGTGCTCCACGGAGTGGCGGTTCTCGCCGTAGTGGGCGATGAACTTCCGTACGCCGTCGAGGTCGTCGACCACGCGGTTGTGCGGGGAGGTGGGCAGGCCCCAGGTCTTCAGCAGGTCGTAGGCCTGGGAGAGGCGGGTCAGGCCCGTGAAGCCCTCCAGGGCGCCGATGCCGTGGACGACCATGTGCAGCGGGCGGGTGGCGGTGACCCGCGGGTCCTTCTGGCGCAGCGAACCGGCGGCGGCGTTGCGGGGGTTGGCGAACGGCTTGTCCCCGGCGGCGACCAGGCGTTCGTTCAGTTCGAGGAACTTCTCCATCGGGAAGTAGACCTCCCCGCGGATCTCCACCAGGCCGGGCACCTTGTCGCCCTTCAGGCGGTCCGGGATCTCCGCGATCGTCCGCACGTTGGGGGTGATGTCCTCGCCGGTACGGCCGTCGCCGCGGGTCGCCGCGCGTGTGAGCCGGCCGTTCTCGTAGGTCAGGTTGACCGCGAGGCCGTCCACCTTCAGCTCGCACAGGAAGTGGTAGGCCTGGTCGCCGAGTTCGCGCGCGATGCGCTCGGCCCAGGCGGCCAGCTCCTCGTCGTTGAAGGTGTTGTCGAGCGACAGCATCCGCTGGCGGTGCTCGACGGCGGTGAACTCCGTCGCGTACGACCCCGCGACCTTCTGGGTCGGCGAGTCCGGGGTGCGCAGCTCCGGATACTGCTCCTCCAGGGCCTCCAGAGTCTTCAGGAGCTTGTCGAACTCGGCGTCGCTGATGACGGGAGCGTCCTTGACGTAGTACCGGAAGCGGTGCTCCTCGATCTGCTCAGCGAGCTGCGCGTGCCTGTCACGTGCCTCGGCGGGCACTGCCGTCTCCGCCTGCTGCTTGTCGCCGGCCACCGTGTTGTCCTCCCGTTACTCTGGGTTGTCCGCGAGGGATCTCGCCGCCCGGACGCAGTGGGCGAGCGCCTGGCGTGCGTAGGCAGGGGAAGCGCCCGCCAGACCGCACGCCGGGGTGACCGTGACCGCCTCCGCGAGCAGCTGCGGACGCAGCCCCAGCCTGCGCCACAGCGTCCTGACACCCATGACGCTACCGGCAGGGTCTGACAATGGGCCGTCCGTGCCGGGGACGACACCGGCGAACAGCCGCGTGCCGCCCTCGACGGCCTCGCCGATCGCGTCGTCGTCACGTTCGGTGAGCAGCGAGAAGTCGAAGGAGACGCCGGCCGCGCCGGCCCGCCGCAGCAGGGCGAAGGGCACGTCGGGGGCGCAGGAGTGGACGATCACCGGCCCGTCGCCGTGCGCCCCGACGACATCCCGCAGGGTGGCTTCCACGACCTGCCGGTCCACGGCGCGGTGCGTGCGGTAGCCGCTGGCGGTGCGGACCTGTCCGCGCAGGACGGCGGTGAGGGAGGGTTCGTCGAGCTGGAGCACGATCCGGGCGCCGGGGACGCGGCGGCGGACCTCGGCCAGGTGCAGGCGCAGCCCCTCGGCGAGGGAGGCCGCGAGATCACGGCAGGCGCCGGGGTCGGACAGGGCGGCCTCGCCGTTCCTCAGTTCCAGCGCGGCGGCCAGCGTCCACGGCCCGACCGCCTGTACCTTCAGGTCACCCTCGTAGCCCTGGGTGAACTCCTCCAGCGCGTCCAGGTCCTCCCCCAGCCAGGACCGCGCCCGCTTGGTGTCCCGGCCCGGCCGGTCCCCGACGCGCCAGCCGCTGGGCTCCACGCGCGCGTACAGCTCGACGAGCATCCCCGCGGTACGGCCGATCATGTCGGCGCCGGGCCCGCGCGCGGGCAGCTCGGGCAGAAACGGGAAGTCCTCGAAGCTGCCGGCCACTGTCTTGGCGGCTTCCCTGGCGTCGCTGCCGGGCATGGACCCGACGCCGGTGGCTCCCGGGAACGTGAACTGGGTGTTCTCACTCACCCCGGCAGGGTATGCCGAACCCCCGGGGCACTCCGCCCCCTCGGTGTGCGGTGCCGGTCCTCGGCCCGGCCTCCGCCGGCCGGTCGCGGATCTCGGCACCGGTTGCCGCGGTCACCGTCCCGGACGCACCGTCAGGTCGTTGACCTCCGCGTCCGCGGGCAGGTCGAGGGACATGAGGATCGTCGTGGCGACCGACTCGGGGTCGATCCACCGCGAGGCGTCGTACTCCTTGCCCTCCTGCCGGTGGACCTTGGCCTGCATCGGGCTGGCCGTGCGGCCGGGGTAGACGGAGGTGACCCGGACGCCGTTCGCGTGCTCCTCCGCGCGCAGGGAGTCGGCGAGGGCCTTCAGGCCGTGCTTGGAGGCGGCGTACGCGGACCAGCCGGCGTGGGCGTTGAGGCCGGCGCCGGAGTTGACGAAGATCACATGTCCGCGGGCGGCACGCAGCTGCGGCAGGAAGTGCCGGGTCAGCTCGGCGGGGGCGATCAGGTTGACGTTGAGCTGGTGGTGCCAGGCCTTGGGGGTCAGCTCGCCGACCTCGCCCAGGTCGACGACTCCGGCGATGTGCAGCAGACAGTCCACGCGGTCCGGGAGGGTCTGGTGGGAGAACGCCCACGAGAGCCGGTCCGGGTCCGCCAGGTCGCCGACCAGGGTGCGGGCGCCGGGGAACTCGGCCGCCAGCTCCTTGGCGCGGCCCGCGTCGCGCGCGTGCAGCACGAGTTCGTCCCCGCGCGCGTGCAGACGGCGGGCGACGGCCGCGCCGATGCCGGAACCGGCCCCGGTGATCACATGAGTAGCCATGCCCGCCATGCTCGCATCAGTGGACGCCGAGCTGCTCCTCCAGGTAGGCCAGCGCCCCCACCGGCTCCTCCGCGAAGAACACCAGCTCGGCCAGCGGACGGGGCAGGAAACCCTCGTCCTCCATGCGGCGGAACTGCTGCTTGAGGCCGTCGTAGAAGCCCGCGGTGTTCAGCAGGACGACCGGCTTGTCGGTGCGGCCGTGCTTCTTCAGCTCCAGGATCTCGGTGGCCTCGTCCAGCGTGCCGGTGCCGCCCACCATGATCACCACGGCGTCGGCCTTGTCCAGCAGCAGCTTCTTGCGCTCGGCGAGGTCGGCGGCGACGACCATCTCGTCGGAGCCGGGCCGCGCCTTGTTCGCGAGGAACTCCACGGACACGCCCAGCAGCCTGCCGCCCGCCTCCTGCACCCCGTCGGCGACGACCTTCATCAGGCCGACGTCGGAACCGCCCCAGACGAGCGTGTGCCCGCCCTTGCCCAGCAGTTCCGCGAACTCGCGGGCGGGGCGGGTGTAACGCTCGTCGAGGTCGGCGGCGGACAGGAAGACGCAGATGTTCATGGCCCCTACCGTACGGCCTCGCCGCACGGGCGGTGCCGGGCGGGAAGAAGCGCGGGGCCGCCGTTGCTGTCCCTGTATGGCCGAAGGACACACGATCACCATCGAGAAGAGCGAGCGGCACGTGCGCGTGGTGCACGGCGACCAGGTGCTCGCGGAGACCGACCGGGGGCTGGTGCTGCGCGAGACGGGCTGTCCGGAGCGGTACTACATCCCCGCCGAGGACGTGCGCCTCGATCTGCTGACCCCCTCCGAGACGCACACCGTGTGCCCCTTCAAGGGCACGGCGTCCTACTGGTCGCTGCCGGACGCGCCGGACCTGGTGTGGGCGTACCCGGATCCCAAGCCGGGGGTGGCGGAGATCAAGGATCACTTCTGCTTCTACGACGTCGACGTGTCGTGAGCGATGAGTCCGTGCCGGTACGGCAGTCTGCACCGACATGGACAAGAAGACGACTTCGCGGGACGGCACCACCCTCGCGTACCAAGTGACCGGTCAGGGGCCGACGGTGATCCTGGTGAGCGGCGCGATGTCCACCGGCGGCACCGTGGCGCCCCTGGCCCAGCGGCTCGCGGACCGCTGCACGGCCGTCGTCTACGACCGTCGGGGCCGCGGCGAGAGCGGTGACACGAAGCCGTACGCGGTCGAGCGCGAGGTCGAGGACCTGGCCGCGCTGATCGACGCCGTGGGAGGCGAGGCGGCGCTGTTCGGGGTCTCCTCGGGCGGCGCGCTGGTGCTGCGGGCGGTGGCGAGCGGGCTGCCGGCCGCCCGGGCCGCCGTGTACGAGGTGCCGTACGCGGACTACCTGCCGGGCGGTGCCGAGCGGGAGGCCGTGTACAAGGAGCAGCTGAACAAGGCGCTCTCGGAAGGCCGGCGCGGGGACGCGGTGGAGCTGTTCCTGCGGCTGACGGGCCTGGCCGAGGAGATGATCCAGGGCGCCCGCCAGTCGCCGATGTGGGCCGGCATGGAGGCCGTCGCGCCGAGCCTCGCCTACGACGACACCGTCATGGGCGACGGCCTGCTCCCCGGGGACCGGCTCGCGGAGATCTCCGTGCCGGTGCTGGCGGTCGCGGGCGGGGCGAGCCCGGAGTGGATGCACAGGGCGAGCCAGGCCGTGGCGGAGGCGGTGCCCCAGGGCACCTACCGGGTGCTTCCGGGGCAGACCCACATGGTGGAGCCGGAGGTGCTGGGGCCGGTGCTCGCGGAGTTCGTGGCCGGGTAGGCCCTGTCGTCTGGATCCTCCCGGTGTCGCGGGGTCTGGCGCGCCTACACCGCCGCGGTCGTCGCGCGCGTGGTCGACGCGATCGTGGCCGAGCCGACCACGCGCGTGCCGTCGTACAGGACGATCGCCTGGCCGGGGGCGACGCCGCGGACCGGTTCGGCGAAGCGCACGCGCAGCTCGCCGTCGACCGGTTCCGCGGTGACCTCCGTCTCGCCGCCGTGGGCACGCAGCTGGGCGGTGTAGGTGCCGGGGCCGGTGGGGGCGGTGCCGCACCAGCGGGGCTTGATCGCCGTCAGACCGATCACGTCCAGAGAGGCGGCCGGGCCGACCGTCACCGTGTTCGTCACCGGGGAGATGTCGAGGACGTAGCGGGGCTTGCCGTCGGGGGCCGGGGTGCCGATCCTGAGGCCCTTGCGCTGGCCGATGGTGAAGCCGTACGCGCCCTCGTGCGTGCCCAGCCTGGTGCCGGACTCGTCGACGATGTCGCCCTCGGCCTTGCCGAGCCGCTTCGCCAGGAAGCCCTGGGTGTCGCCGTCGGCGATGAAGCAGATGTCGTGCGAGTCGGGCTTCTTGGCGACGGCGAGCCCGCGGCGCTCGGCCTCGGCGCGGATCTCCTCCTTGGTGGTGACCGTGTCGCCGAGCGGGAACATCGCGTGGGCGAGCTGCTTCTCGTCCAGCACACCGAGGACGTACGACTGGTCCTTCGCCATGTCGGAGGCGCGGTGCAGTTCCCGGGAGCCGTCCTCGCGCAGCACGACCTTCGCGTAGTGCCCCGTGCACACCGCGTCGAAGCCCAGCGCGAGCGCCTTGTCGAGCAGCGCGGCGAACTTGATCTTCTCGTTGCAGCGCAGGCACGGGTTGGGGGTGCGGCCGGCCTCGTACTCGGCGACGAAGTCCTCGACCACGTCCTCGCGGAAGCGGTCGGCGAGGTCCCAGACGTAGAAGGGGATGCCGATGACGTCGGCCGCGCGGCGGGCGTCACGGGAGTCCTCGATGGTGCAACAGCCCCGCGCGCCGGTCCGGAAGGACTGCGGGTTCGCGGAGAGCGCGAGGTGGACGCCGGTGACGTCGTGGCCGGCTTCCACGGCACGCGCGGCGGCTACGGCGGAGTCGACTCCACCGGACATGGCGGCGAGGACGCGGAGGGGGCGCTGCGGGGTCTCAGTCATAGCCCTTCCAGGGTACGGGCCCGCGGGAACCGGGACGGCCGGATATCCGTTGACGATCACAAGGCCGGAAATCGACGAGCAGGGCGAGCGCGACGAGCAGGGCGAGCGCGACGGACGGGGCGAGCCCGGCGGACCGGGCGGACACGACGCGGCCCGGGGCGCGGACGGGGCGGACACGGCGCGAACGGGGGGCGGGCATGAGTGACACGGACCGGCGGCTCATGGGCGACGCGGACCGGCGGCTGGGGCGGCGGGCCCTGCTCGTCGGTGGCGCGGCGGCCGCCGTGGGCACGGCCGCGCTGGCCCGTGCGGAGCTGACGCACCTGTGGTGGCGGCTGCCGGGGGTGGAGAAGCCCCGGGTGGCGGGGGCCGTGGACTTCCGGGGCGCGCGCTGGGTGCCGGCCTCCCCGGCCAACTACCGGCGGGCCGACCGGCCGGACGACTACGCGGTCGACCGGGTCGTCGTCCATGTCACGCAGGGCGGCTACGCGAGCGCGGTGAAGGCCTTCCAGGACCCGGCGCACGGCGCGGCGGCGCACTACATCGTGCGGAGGGACGGCCGGATCACCCAGCTGATACGGGAGCTGGACGTGGCGTTTCACGCGGGCAACCGGGAGTACAACGAGCGCAGTGTCGGCATCGAGCACGAGGGCTTCGTGCAGGACGCCTCCTCGTTCACGGACGCCATGTACGCGTCCTCGGCGCGGCTGACGGCGGCGATATGCGGGCGGTACGGCATACCCGTGGACCGTGAGCACATCATCGGGCATGTTCAGGTGCCGGGGACGGACCACACCGATCCCGGGCCGCACTGGGACTGGGAGCGATACCTGCAAAAAATCAAGAACTAGGGCCTTTTTTGTCCCGTAGGGGCGGTTCTATCCTGTTTGCAAGACCTACGAGACGAGTGAGGGAGCCCAAGCGGAGTAGCCGACGTCAGCGAGAGATTCCTGTTTCTTGAAGGAGGAACACCGTTTCCGCTGGTGCCGACATCGACGCTCGGGCTGAGAGGCCGAAAGGTCGCAAGGACTGGACCTGACGGCGACCCCTGGAACCTGATCCGGACAATGCCGGCGAAGGGAACCCGCCTCGTAGGTCGCTTTAGTGTGCTCAGCGGCCGCCTTCATGTCCCTCGGCGGTCGCTTTCGTGTGCTCAGCTGAGTCCGGCCGCGCGGGCGCGCTCCACCGCCGGGCCGATCGCCTTGGCGACCGCTTCGACGTCCGCCTGCGTGGAGGTGTGGCCGAGGGAGAAGCGCAGGGTCCCGCGGGCCAGGTCCGGGTCGGTGCCGGTGGCGAGCAGGACGTGGCTGGGCTGGGCGACCCCCGCGGTGCACGCGGAGCCGGTCGAGCACTCGATGCCCTGGGCGTCCAGCAGAAGGAGCAGGGAGTCGCCCTCGCAGCCGGGGAAGGTGAAGTGCGCGTTGGCCGGCAGCCGGCCCTCGGGCGCCGGGTCGCCGCCGAGGATCGCGTCCGGGACGGCGCTGCGGACCGCCGCGACCAGCTGGTCGCGCAGGGCACCGATCTCCCGGGCGAACCACTCCCGCCGCTCGGTGGCGAGCCGGCCGGCGACGGCGAAGGAGGCGACGGCGGGGACGTCGAGGGTGCCGGAGCGGACGTGCCGCTCCTGGCCGCCGCCGTGCAGGACGGGCACGGGGGTCTGGTCACGGCCCAGCAGCAGCGCGCCGATGCCGTACGGGCCGCCGATCTTGTGACCGGAGACGGTCATCGCGGCGAGGCCGGAGGCGGCGAAGTCGACGGGGACCTGACCGACGGCCTGGACCGCGTCGGCGTGCATCGGGATGCCGAACTCGGCGGCCACCTCGGCCAGTTCACGCACCGGCAGGATCGTGCCGATCTCGTTGTTGGCCCACATCACGGTGACCAGGGCGACGTCGTGGGGGTCGCGGGCGATGGCCTCGCGCAGGGCGTCGGGGTGGACACGGCCGTGGGTGTCGACGGGGAGGTACTCGACCGTCGCGCCCTCGCGCTCGCCGAGCCAGTGGACGGCGTCGAGGACGGCGTGGTGCTCGACCGGGCTGGCCAGGACGCGGGTACGGGCCGGGTCGGCGGCACGGCGGGCCCAGTACAGGCCCTTCACCGCGAGGTTGTCGGCCTCGGTGCCGCCCGAGGTGAAGACGACCTCGCTGGGGCGGGCGCCCAGCGCTTCGGCGAGGGTTTCGCGGGATTCCTCGACCGTGCGGCGCGCCTGCCGGCCGGATGCGTGAAGGGAGGAGGCGTTGCCCGTGATGCTCAACTGGGCGGTCAGGGCCTCTGCCGCCTCCGGGAGCATCGGGGTGGTCGCGGCGTGGTCGAGGTAAGCCATGGTGTGCTGATTCTACGGCGCCGGGGCCTCGCGGTTGGCTCGGGCCGTACGAGTTGGCTTCGCCGGCCGTGCGTCTCGCCGGGGTCGCACCTGGACGTGCGTGGCGAGGCGGGCCTCCCACGGCGGTGGCCGCGGTGCCGGCGGTCGGCTACCCCCACGGCGACGGTGGCGGGTCCGTTTTCCCGCGACGACGGCGGGGCGGGCATCCCGGGCGACGGTGGCGGTCGGGTACCCCACGGTGGTGGCGAGGCGGGCCGCGACGGCGGCGGACGCGACGCTCACAGGTCGCGTGTCCCGGCGGCGGTCGCGGGTCGGGTACCCCCACGGTGGTGTGGGTGGGGTGGGTACCCCCGCGGTGCGGGCGGCGGAGGCCGGGCGGGTTCCCGGGGCGGGTGTCGCCGGTGGTGGAGCGGCGGGGAGCAGGCGGTTCCTGGACGGGCGCCCCGTCGTCCTCGGGGCCGGCTTCGTCAGGCGGTGCCGCCCCGGCTCACAGGCTCCACGACAGCGTGTGGGAGACCTCCATCGCGATGGCCAGGACGGCCAGGTCGGCCACGCCCAGGGTCAGGCCCAGCAGGGCCCGGCCGCGGCGGGCGGTGCCGCGCCAGAGGGAGACGGCGGCCAGGACGATGGCGATCGGGCCGAGGAAGACGTTGAGGACGAGCAGGCCGAGAAGGCCCAGGATGAAGGACGCCACGGCCATGCCGTCGGCGTCGCGCGGGGCCGGGCGGGTGTCGTTTCCGCTCGTGACCGGTGCGGTGAGTTGCATGGTGCTCAGCTCCTGGAAGTCGTGGCGGACGGTCAGTTGGCCGACGTACGGCGCCGGCGGCCGAGGCGCTCGCGAATCGCGAAGACGGCGAGCCAGACGGCGATGCCGGCGGCTACGGCGGCGGTGACGGTCAGCGGCGCGTGGGCGACGGTGCCCAGCACGACACCGAGCAGCATGAGTGCGGCGACGAGGAACAGCATGGGATCGGATCCCCCCTCCTAGATGCCTCGTGTAGGGCCGGTGTGAAATTTCGGTGAACAGTTGTAGTAACAGTTGTTCACTGACTTCTATGCTAGCGCGCTTCTCGGCTTCCCAATTCCAGAGAACAGTTGTTAACTGGATGACATGAGTCACACCCTCGGCATCCGGCAGGCGCAGAAGCAGAAGACCCGGCAGGCGTTCCTCGACGCGGCGCTCGCGCTGCTGGAGGAGCAGAGCCTGAGCAGCCTGGGCCTGCGCGAGGTCACCCGGGCCGTCGGCGTCGCCCCGACCGCGTTCTACCGGCACTTCCGCTCGACCGCCGACCTCGGTGTGGCGCTGGTCGACGAGGCGCTGGGCAGCCTGCACCCGATGGTGCGGACGACGGTGTCCACGGCGGGCGACAGCGAGGAGCGCATCACGCGCGCCATCGAGTTGATCGCCCGTCACGTGGACGAGTACCCCGCACACGTCCGGTTCATCGCCCGGGAACGGCACGGCGGGGTGCAGCCGGTGCGGGAGGCCATCCGGGCCCAACTGGTCCGGTTCGCCGAGGAGGTGAAGGCCGAGCTGGCCAAGGACCCCCAGGCCGCGGGCTGGAGCGAGGACGACCTGCTGATGCTGGCGCATCTCTACGTCGACCAGATGCTGATCACCGCCTCGCTGTTCCTGGAGGCCCTGGAGGCGCCGGCGGAGGAGCGGGAGCGCGTCACCCAGCTCGCCACCCGGCAGCTGCGGCTCATCTCCATCGGCCGCGGCCACTGGCTGGACTGAGCCGCCCCGGGCACGAGCGGGGCCGGCACGGCACCTGCGGGGGCGGCACACCCGTGCGCGCTGCCCCCGCCGTCGTACGACCGCCGTACGGCCGCGCCGCGCGACCGCTGTACGGCCGTCGTACGGCGCCGGGCCCCGGCCTCGGCCTCAACCCTGCTGGGCCTGCCCGCCGGACTGCCCCGCCGCCTGGCCCCCGGCCTGGCCCCCGCCCGGACCGCCGCAGCCGCCGCCCGGGCCGCCGCCGGGGCCACCCTGACCGCCCTGGCCACCCTGGCTGCCGGGCGCGCCGCTCGGCATGCCCGAGGGCGCACCGCTGGGCGTGCCGGTCGGCCTCGCGGTGGACGCTCCCGACGGCGCGCCCGAGGGTGCCCCGGTCGGCCTCCCACTCGGCCGGCGGCCGGTGCCGCCCGTGGGCATGCCGGACGGTGCCTGACACGCCTGCTGCTGACCGGAGTTGCCATGGGAGGAGGACGAGTCGCCCGAGCCGCACGCGGTCAGCAGCAGCGGGGACAGCGCCAGCAGGGCGACGGCGGGGACGAGACGGGCACGCTTCATGAGAGTCAGCTCCGGTGAGGATGAGAAAGTCCTGAGGGGCCGCACTCAACCAACGCTTTCTGGGCGGTACTTGGGCCCGTGCTGTCCGCCGGCTGTCAATCCGGGGTCAGGGGCCCTGCTGGTACAGGGCCGTGACGGAACGGGCCCCCGCCAGCAGTTCCGCGCGGGCCTCGGGCGGGTCCAGCAGCTCCACCTGGTCGGAGAACCCGAGGAGCTGGCGGACCGCGCGCAGCACCGGGTAGGTGAGCCGGGCGGTGACCCACTCGCTCTCGCCGTCGTCGTCCGGCACCGCCGTCAGCTGGGCGGCGGCCACCCGCTGGAACATGTCGAACCGCTCGCGCCGTACCCGCACGGTGACCTCGATCCCGCCCTGCTGCTCCTCCACCTGGCGGCGCAGCACCTCCCAGGCATCGGCGAGTTCGACGCCCGGCCGGCGCCGCACCGGCTCGTCCAGCGGCCGGGCCGAGCGGATCCGGTCGGCCCGGAACAGCCGGGGCGCTCCGCGCCGGTCGGCGACCAGGTACCAGACACCGGCCTTGGCGACCAGGCCGTACGGGTCCACGGTGTACGTCCGTGGCTCCCGCTCCCCGCTGTGCCGGTAGCGCAGCCGCAGGCGCCGGTCGGCGAAGACCGCGTCCTGCAGCACCTCCAGGTCGACGGCCTGCTGGGGGCCGCTCTTCCAGCGGGTGGCGTCCACCAGGATGCGGCGGCTGGTCACCTCGGCGGCGGGCCGGTGCGGCGCCGGCAGCGCGGCCATCACCTTGCGCAGGGCCGAGCCGAGGGCCGCGTCGAGGCCGAGCGCGGCGTGCGCGCCCTGGGCGGCCAGGATGAACAGGGCGCGGGACTCGTCGGCGGTCAGTCCGGTGACGTCGGTGCGGAAGCCGGCAAGGAGTTCGATGCCGCCGTGCCGGCCGCGCTCGGCGTACACCGGGACGCCGGAGGCCGACAGCGCCTCGATGTCCCGGTAGATGGTGCGGACCGACACCTCCAGCCGGTCGGCGAGTTCGCGCGCGGGGACGCGGCCCCGGGTCTGCAGGAGCAGCAGGATCGACAGCAGCCGGTCGGACTTCACGCGCCCAGAATCCCGCCCTCGGCGAGCTTCCCGCAAATGTTGACGGCGGATGTCAGGTTATCGGGCGATCCTCGTTCTACCGACTCCCGGAGCCGACCCATCGGCTCCCGGGGAAACAGAGAGGCACACCATGACCACCACCACCGGTTTCACCGACCCGCGCCCCGTGTACACCCGCGCCACCGAGCAGGCGGCGGCCCTCATCAAGACGGTGCGCCCCGAAGACCTCGCCGCGCCGACACCCTGTTCCGAGTTCGACGTACGGGCCCTGCTGGGCCACATCGTCGGCGGCACCCGGCGGATCGCGGTGGTCGGCGAGGGCGGCGACGGCATGGCGGTGGAGCCGACCGCCCACGGGGTCGCGGACGACGGCTGGGCGGCGGCCTACGACGAGGTACGCGTCCGCGTCCTGAAGGCCTGGGAGAGTGACGCGCGGATGACGTCCCCGGTGCGGGTGCCGTGGGGCGAGGTACCGGGCCACGCGGCGCTCTCCGGGTATGTCATGGAGATCGTCACCCACACCTGGGACCTGGCCGAGGCCATCGGCCACCCGCTCGAACTCGACCCGGAGCTCGCCGGGTTCGCCCTCGCCACCGCCCGCGCGGTCCTGCCCGACTCCCGGCCCCGCGACGCCGAGACGCCCTTCGACGACCGCCGCGAGTCCCCCGAGACCGCCGGCGCGTACGAACAGCTGGCAGCCTGGCTGGGCCGCACCCCGCTGAACCGCCCCTGACCCACACGAAGCAGCGGATGACGGCCGGTCCGGCACCGCCGGACCCCGCCGCGTCCGGTCCAGGACAGCGGGTCACGGCCGGTCCGGCACCGCCGGTCGCCACCGTCGTGGTCGCTCACCGTCGCGGCGGCCAAGAGGCGGCGGACAGGAGGGTGCACGCCCGGCACTGCCCGCCGAGCCGCAGCGGTACCGGCCGGCCACACGCATCGGGGCCCTCCCGGCAGCCGAGCCCGACCGCCAGGCCCGCCGTGGGCCCTCGTGCGCCCGCCCCCGAAGGTCTCGCCCGGCCGCATCCGATCCGCCGGGCCGTCGGAGAGCGGGTCAGGTGAGCCTTGCTCGGGCCAGTTGGCGGGACTGGGCGACCAGGTGGTTGTCGGTGTCCCAGACCTCGGCGTCCTCCTCGAGGAAGCCGCCGGCCAGGTTGCGGGTGGTGATGGACACGCGCAGCGGGCCGGGGGCCGGGCGGCGGCGGACGTGGACGGTGAGCTCGACCGTGGGGACCCAGCCCTTCAGGCCCAGCTCGAAGGCCGTGGGCGGCAGGGCGTCCACCGCCAGCAGGAGGGACAGCGGGTCGGCGTCGCGGCCGTCGGCCAGGCCGAACCAGGCGCGCATCTCACCCTTCCCGGAGGGCGCGCCGAGGGCCCAGCCGAGGGTCGCCGGGTCCAGCTTGAGCATCAGGCGGTCGGCGATCGCGGAGCTGCCCTCGACCGGGGCGGGGGCGTCGGCCGGGCCGAAGCACTGGTCCAGGGGCGGGATGGCCGGCGGCGTCGCCGTCGTACGGACGTCGTCGGGGAGGGTAGTGAGGTCGCCGTAGGAGGCGAGGACGCGGATGCGCTCGACCTCGTTGCCCTCGTCGTCGTACTGGTAGAGGGAGGCCTGGCCGGTGGAGAGGCTGCGGCCGGTGCGGACCGTCTGGGTGCGGACGACCGCCGGTCCGGGGTGGGACGCGGTGAGGTAGTGCGCGGAGATGGTGAAGGGGTCCGGGTGCGGCAGGGTGTCCGCGAGGGCCCGGCCGAGTACGGCCAGCAGGTAGCCGCCGTTGACGGCGTTGATGATGGTCCAGCCGGCCGAGAGGTCGATGTCGTAGACGCCGGGCGCACGCCGGGTGACCGCGGTGTCGCGGTCGAACTCGCTGTCGCCGATCACGGCCCGCGTGGCCCGGGCGGAAGCTGCTTCTGGCATGGATGAACGGTACAACAGGAAATTACTAAGCGGTAGCTTTTCCTTGTGCGACCGGGCCGGATCCGCCTCCCGGGTGAGGTTCCGGCAATTTCTAAGTAAGTGTCCGGACACGTCCACAACCCCGGGCCCCGGTTTCCCCTCTATGGGGACATGAGCCTCACCGGGACTCCGTTCCTCTACACGACCATCGTGCTGGCCGTGGTCGCCCTGATACTGCCGCTCTTGCTGTGGTCGCGGGTGCGCGGGCCCAGGCCCCTGCGTGCCGCGGTCCGCGTGCTGATGCTGCTGTTCGCCCAGGGCACGGCCGTCACGTTGATCTTCGTCCTGGTCAACAACCAGAACAACCTGTACGACAACTGGGCCGACCTGCTCGGTACCGGCAACCACGTCCAGCAGGCCCAGGACCTGGGCAGCGACGGTACCGGCGGGATAGCGGTGAAACGGTTGCCCAAGGTCAAGCAGACCTTCACGAGGGCCGACGGACCCGGTATGCACGCGGCCGGCGGAGTGAAGGTCACCCAGCTCAAGGGCCGGGTCTCCGGGGTGAACGCCGAGGTCTACGTCTGGCTGCCGCCGCAGTACGACGAGCCGGCCTACCGCAACAAGAAGTTCCCGGTGGTGGAGCTGCTCCCGGGCTACCCGGGTTCGGCGAAGGCGTGGTTCGGATCCATGAAGGCCCATGAGCAGCTGCTGCCGCTGATGAAGAGCGGCCAGGTGGCGCCCTTCATCCTGGTCGCCCCGCGCACCAACCTGCTGGCCGGCGTGGACACCGGCTGCGCCAACATCCCGTGGCAGGTCAACGCCGACACCTGGCTCAGCATCGACGTGCCGAAGATGGTCATGGACAACTTCCGGGCCCAGCCGGCGCCGCAGGGCTGGGCCGTCGCCGGTTACTCGGCCGGCGCGCACTGCGCGGTCAAGCTGGCCGTGGCGCACCCGGACCGGTACCGGGCCGCCGTGAGCCTGTCCGGCTACAACGACCCGATCGGCGAGCGCAACTCCCTCGCCGCGCAGAACCCCACCCTGCGCGCCGAGAACAACCCGTACCTGATCCTGAAGAAGCAGCCCGTGCCGCCGCGGGTCGCGCTGTACATCTCCGGCGAGTCCGGCGACGGCTATCAGGCGGGCGTGGCGCTGGAGTCCATCGCCAAGGCGCCCACGACCGTGCACGTGGTGTTCCTCCCGCACAGCGCGGGCGGCCACAACATGGCGCTGTGGCGGCCCCAGGTCGACACGGTGTTCCGCTGGCTGACGCTGCAGATGGGCCAGAACCACGCCACGGGCCAGGACAAGTCTCTTACCGGAACCACGGGTTCTCTTACCGGAACCGCCGCCGGAGCCACCGGCACCGCGGGAACCACCGGAACCGGAACCACCGGAACTACTCCTCGGTCACCGTCGACCGGCGGTTCCACGCGCGCGGAGCTCGCCAGTGGAACCGCATCGCGAGCAGGCGCAGCACAAAAGCGGTGACGACCGCGAGCCCACTGGTGAGGGGGGTCAGGGCGTCATAGCGGATGAACAGCACCACCATGGTCGCGCCGACGATCGCTGGGACCGCGTACAGATCGCGGTCCCAGCGCAGCAGTGAGGGCACCTCGTTGGCGAGGACGTCCCGCAGCACACCGCCGCCGACGGCGGTGGCGAGGCCCAGCGTCGCCGACGCGGTCAGGTTCAGGCCGTAGCTGTACGCCTTCGTCGTACCGCTGACGCAGAACAGGCCGAGGCCGGCCGCGTCGAAGACCAGCACCGCCGACTGGATGCGTTCCACGTGCGGGTGCAGGAAGAAGACGACGAGCGCGGCCAGCAGCGGCGTGAGGAAGTACCCGAGGTCGGTGAAGGCGGCCGGGGGCACGGCTCCGATGACCAGATCGCGGAACAGCCCTCCGCCCAGCGCGGTCACCTCGGCGAGGACGGCGATGCCGAAGACGTCGAAGTTCTTCCGGACGGCCAGCAGCGCGCCGGAGATCGCGAACACGAAGATGCCGATGACATCGAGCGTGTGCTGGACGGAGGGACTGAAGAGTTGCTGGAGCTGCACCCTGACATTCTCACCCAGCGAAGGGTGTGAACCTTACAAAGCCAGGCTTACAGGGTGGGTTTCCCTGTGGTGAACAGCCAGGTGCGGAAGAAATCGTCCAGCTTCTGCCCGCTGACGCGCTCGGCGAGGCGGATGAAGCCGGCGGTGTCCGCGTTGCCGTACCGGTGCAGCCGGGTCCAGGCGGGCAGCAGCCTGAAGAACGCGCGGTCGCCGATCCGTTCCCGGAGCATCTGGAGCGTCATCGCGCCGCGCTGGTAGACGGCGGAGGCGAACATCGTGTCGCGCTGCGGGTCGGCGACCTTGATCTGCCAGAAGGCGTTGTCGGCCGGGCGGGCGTCGTACGCGGCCAGGAAGGAGTCGTGCGCCGACCTGGTGCCCTGGTGCTCCGCCCACAGCCACTGGGCGTAGGTGGCGAAGCCCTCGTTCAGCCAGATGTCCTTCCACCGGGCCACGCTCACCGAGTCGCCGAACCACTGGTGGGCCAGCTCGTGCACGATGGTCGTCTCATTGCGGACGGCCGAGTAGGCGGGCTTGCTCTGCACCTCCAGCGAAAACCCGGCCTCGGGCATGTCGTCCACGATCGCACCGGTCTCCTCGAACGGGTACGGCCCGAAGACCTGCGACCAGTAGTCGGTGGCGGCGGCGGTGACGGCGTACACGTCGACGCTGTTGCTGTTCTTCAGCACCGGGTCGATGGCGACGTAGATCGGGATGCCGCCGGGGGTGCGCCCGGTGCGGACGTCGAACCTCCCGATGGTGGCGGTCGCGAGGTAGGTCGCCATCGGCCTCGACTCGCGCCAGTGGGTGTACGTCGAGCCGCCCCTGGAGTACGTCGACACGAGGCGGCCGTTGGAGACGCCGGTCAGGCCCTCGGGCGCCTTGATCCGGATGTCGTAGGTGGCCTTGTCGGCGGGGTGGTCGCTGGAGGGGAACCAGGTGGACGCGGCGTTGGGCTCGCAGGCCACGAAGACCCCGTCGGCGGTCTTCATCCAGCCGTACTTGGAGCCGAAGACGATGGGGCCGCCGAGGGGCTGCGGTACGCCGCCGTAGGTGACGGACACCCGGAAGTCCCGGCCCCGGGCGAGGCTGTGGCGCGGGGTGATGACGAGTTCGTCCCCGGTGCGGGTGAACTCGGCGCGTCTGCCGTCGACTTCGACGCGGCTGACGTCCAGCAGCTGGAGGTCGAGGTCGAAGGAGGAGAGGTTCTGCGTGGCGCGCGCGGTGAGGGTCGTACGGCCCTGCAGGCGGCCGGTGTCGGGGGCGTAGGCGACGTCGAGGTCGTAGTGGAGGGCGTCGAAGCCGCCGTTGCCGAGGTTCGGGAAGTAGGAGTCGCCGATGCCGGGGGCGCCGGGGGTGGGGGCGGGCGCGGCGGCGATGACGAGGAAGGAGACCGCCGCGGTCGCGACGGTCCCCAGACGTGCCGAACGGGAGAGTGCCATCAGTCGTCCCTTTCGAGCGTGTGCCGATCAGTGGTCGGACACGGACGACTGTGCGCTCTCCCGCTCAGGCATGTACATGACTTTGCCTAGTTGTCATGTGCTACTTGCCGGTTGACTCCTGGGAGCCGGATTCGGAGGCCTCGGTGGATTCCTCAGTGGATTCCTCAGAGGTGTCCTCGGCGGTCGCCGCGGACGCCTCCGCGGCGGTCTCCTCGGCAGCCTCCTCCGCGGGCGCGGTCTCCTCAGCTGCCTCTTCGGCCAGCTCCGCCGCCACCGCCGCCGACGTCTCGGCGGACTCCGCGAGGACCTCGTCGGCGACCAGTTCGGCCGCCTCCTTGGCCGCGGAGAGCAGCACCGTGTCCTGCGGGGCCTGGTCCGCGAAGTTCTCCGGGTGGTGGCACGCCACCCGCTGACCGGGCCTCAGCTCCAGCAGCGCCGGCTCGGTCGTCCGGCAGATCTCCGTCGCCTTCCAGCACCGGGTGTGGAAGCGGCAGCCGCTGGGCGGCGCGATCGGGGAGGGCACGTCGCCCTTGAGCAGGATGCGCTCGCTCTTGACGTTCTTCCGCTTCGGGTCCGGGATCGGCACCGCCGACATCAGCGCCTTGGTGTACGGGTGCATCGGCGCCTTGTACAGCGAGTCCCGGTCGGCGAGCTCCACGACCTTGCCGAGGTACATCACCGCGATCCGGTCCGAGACGTGCCGGACGACCGAGAGGTCGTGCGCGATGATCACGTACGTCAGGCCCAGCTCCTCCTGGAGGTCGTCCAGCAGGTTCACGACCTGCGCCTGGATCGACACGTCCAGCGCGGACACCGGCTCGTCGGCGACCACCAGCTTCGGCTTCAGGGCGAGCGCGCGGGCGATGCCGATGCGCTGGCGCTGGCCGCCGGAGAACTCGTGCGGGTAGCGGTTGTAGTGCTCGGGGTTGAGACCGACCACCGACAGCAGCCGCTGCACTTCCTTCTTGATGCCGCCCTCGGGCTCGACGCCCTGGAGCTTGAAGGGCGCGCCGACGATCGTGCCGATGGTGTGGCGCGGGTTCAGCGACGAGTACGGGTCCTGGAAGATCATCTGCACGTCGCGGCGCATGGGACGCATCCCGCCCACGCCGAGGTGCGTGATGTCCTTGCCCTCGAACTCCACCGTGCCGGCGGTCGGTTCGAGCAGCCGGGTGATCAGCCGGCCCATGGTCGACTTGCCGCAGCCCGACTCGCCCACGACGCCCAGGGTCTCGCCCTTGCGCACCTCGAAGTCGATGCCGTCCACGGCGCGCACCGCCCCGACCTGCCGCTGCAGCAGGCCCTTGCGGATCGGGAAGTGCTTCTGGAGTCCGGTCACCTTCAGCAGGATCTCGCCGTCGGAGACGGCGGTGGCCTCGGTGGCGGCACCGTCACTCTGCGCGGGGATGCTCACTTTTTCGTCGCTCACAGCTTCGGCGCAATCTCTTCGGTCCAGATACGCTCCCGCTGCTCCTGCGTCATGTGGCAGGCCGCCCAGTGTCCGCTGCCGACCTCGGTCAGCTCGGGGCGGACCGTGCGGGTGACGTTGTCCTTCGGGATGTCCGCGTACGGGCAGCGCGGGTTGAAGGCGCAGCCGGACGGGACGTTGATGAGGGAGGGCGGGGAGCCCTTGATCGGGATGAGCCGGTCGGTCTCCTCCCGGTCCAGCCGCGGCATCGAACCGAGCAGGCCCCAGGTGTAGGGGTGCCGGGGCGCCTCGAACACCTCGTCGGCCGGCCCGCGCTCGACGCACCGGCCGCCGTACATGACCAGCAGGTCGTCGGCCATCTCCGCGACCACGCCCAGATCGTGCGTGATCATGATGACCGCGGAGCCGAACTCCTTCTGCAGGTCCCGGATCAGGTCCAGGATCTGCGCCTGCACGGTGACGTCCAGGGCGGTGGTCGGCTCGTCGGCGATGAGCAGCTCGGGGTTGTTCACCAGTGCCATCGCGATCATCGCGCGCTGGCGCATACCGCCGGAGAACTCGTGCGGGTAGCTGTCGACGCGCTTGGCCGGCTCCGGGATGCCCACGCGGTCCAGCATCTCGATCGCCCGCTGCTTGGCGACCTTCTTGGTGACCTTGTGGTGGACCCGGTAGGCCTCGACGATCTGCGCCCCGACCGTGTAGTAGGGGTGCATCGCGGACAGCGGGTCCTGGAAGATCATCGCCATCTTGCGGCCGCGCATCCGCCGGACCTCGTCCGGGTCGGCGCCGATCAGTTCCTGGCCGTCCAGCCAGACCTCGCCGGAGACCTTGGCGTTGGCCGAACGGTGCAGGCCCATCACGCCGAGCGAGGTGACGGACTTGCCGGAACCGGACTCACCGACGATGCCCAGGGTCTTGCCCCGCTGGACGTCGAAGCTGACCCCGTCCACCGACTTGACCAGGCCGTCGTCGGTGTTGAAGTGGATGCGCAGATCGCGTACGGAGAGGAACGCGTCGTCGGCGTCGGAGGGGGCGGTGCCGGCCGGTTCGCCGAGCGCCGCCTTTTCGAGCTTGCTCACGAGTACCTCACGCGGGGGTCGATGGCTGCGTACACCAGGTCGACGACGAGGTTGCAGAAGACGATGAAGAACGCGGCGACCAGGGTCACGCCCATCACGATGGGCAGGTCGTTGTCCTTGATGGCCTGGATGGAGTACGCGCCGACACCCTGCAGGGAGAAGACGGTCTCGGTGAGGACCGCGGTGCCGATGAGGGTGCCGAAGTCCATGCCGAAGATGGTCACGATCGGGGTGAGCGTGGAACGCAGCCCGTGCTTGGTGACGACGACGGCCTCCTTGAGGCCCTTGGCACGTGCCGTCCGGATGTAGTCCTCGCTCATCGTCTCCAGCATGCCCGCCCGGGTGAGCCGGGCGTAGGTGGCGGAGAAGAGGAACGCGAGGCTGATCCAGGGCAGCAGCAGGTGCCAGGCCCAGTCGGCCGGGTTCTGGGTGAACGGCACGTAGTCCGTGCTGTCCCAGATGGGCCACTGGTAGACGAACAGCGCGTTCATCACCTGGCCGGTGAAGAAGATCGGCAGCGAGACGCCGGCGAGCGCGATGAACATCGAGATGCGGTCCACCGGCTTGCCCTTGCGCAGCGCCGAGATGACACCGGTCGTCACACCGAAGATCAGCCAGATCACGGCCGCGCCGACGGCCAGCGAGAAGGAGACCGGGATGCGCTGCTGGAGCTGGGGCCACACTTCGACGTGACTCTTGAAGGAGTACCCGAAGCAGGGGGCGCTGCAGTGCGTCGCATCGGGGCCGAACTTGTAGTCGGCGCCCACGAACAGGCCCTTGATGTAGTCCCAGTACTGGATGTAGATGGGCTGGTCGAGTCCCAGGTTGTGCTTGATCGCGGCAATGGACTCGGGGTTGGCGTCCTTGCCGACGTACTGGGTGGCCAGCTGGGTGGCTGTCTGGCCGCCCAGACGGGGGACCAGGAAGAAGATGGCGAAGGTGACTGCGCTGACCACCAGCAGCAGTACCAATGCGCCGAAGACGCGTCGGATGATGTACGCAGCCACAGCTGTGCGGCTCCGGGGGCCGGGGCGGGGTGTGTCCGCCCCGGCCACCCGGTGCCTTCACCTGCCTTTCAGGGGTATCCGGCCTGCTGTTACTTCGAGGAGCTCAGCAGCAGGTAGTCGTACATGCCGAGGTACGCCTGCGTGACCGTGACGTTGGTCGCGGACGTGGGCCTGATCAGCAGGTTCTTGCGGTAGACGAGCGGGACGATGGAGGCGTTGTCCTGCACCATCTTGTCGATGTCGCCCCAGGCCTTGGTGCGGGCGGCGGCATCGGTGTTGGAGATGGCGGCCTTGAGCGCCGCGTTGATCTTCGGGTCGTTCAGCTCGCTGAGGTTGTTGCCGCCCGAGGGCTTGATGGCCGAACCGTCGATGATCTGGTCCAGGAAGCCGTAGCCCGTGGGCCAGTCGGCACCCCATGCGGTCATCATCATGCCGAGCTTGTGGTCGTGGACGTAGCTCGGGACACCGGCGAAGTTGGAGAAGTACTTACCGGCGGGGAACTGCTTGATGTCGGCGTTGATCCCGACGGCCTTCAGCGAGTTCTGGATGGCCGTGGCCGCGGCGACCTCGGCGGGACGGTCGGAACGGGCCGTCAGCGTGGTGGAGAAGCCGTTCGGCTTGCCGCACAGCTTGAGCTCGGCCTTGGCCTTGGCCACGTCGCCCTTGTTGCCCGGGGTCGGGTACGTGTCGAACTTGGTGTAGCCGTTGACGCTCGGCGGCAGCAGCGTGGTGGCGACGTCACCCTTCGGGGCACCGCCCATGGCGTCGAGCGCCGACTGCTTGTCGACGGCCCACTGGACGGCCTTGCGGCAGTGGATGTTGTCGAACGGCGCCACGTGCTGGTTCAGCGCCATGTACGACGTCGCGCCCGCGTAGGAGTTGTCCGTCTGCTTGGCGTACTTGCCGTTCAGGATCTTCGGCTGGGTCTGCGGCTGCACACCGGCGCCGGCGATGTCGGCCGTGACCTTGTCGGCGAGCAGGTCGTTGTCGATCGAGACCGGGTTGACCTTGAACTTGACGTTGATCTTGTCCGGCAGCGCCTTGCGGATCGGGTCCGTCTTCGGGTCCCAGTTCGGGTTGCGGACGAGGGTGGCGCTGGCGCCCTCCTCGTACGACGAGAACTTGTAGGGACCGGAGGACACGATGTGCTGCACGTACTTCGCACCGTCGTCCTTCGCCTGCGGCACGGGGGCCGTCTGGGAGAAGGTCGCCAGGTAGTCGAAGTCGGCGAACGGCTGGTTCAGGTGGAAGACGATCGTGTTGTCGTCCGGGGTGGCGATGGAGTCCAGGCCCTTCTTGTCCTTGTAGGGGCCCTTGTACTTGTCACCACCCTGCAGGTACGACTTGAAGTACGTCGGGCCGTTGGACAGGGCCTCGGGCGCGAAGTTGGAGCGCTCGATGGCGTACTTGACGTCCTTCGACGTGATCGGGGACCCGTCGTCGAACTTCAGGCCCGGACGCAGGTGGTAGGTCCAGGTTTTGGCGTCCTTGCTCGGCGTACCGAGGGACGTCGCGAGGTCCGGGACGACCGTGAGGCCGTCCTTGCCCGCGGCCGGCTTGAACGTGACGAGGGTCCGCGCGTACAGGCGCGAGAAGTTCTGCACGAAGCCGTAGTAGGTGTTGCCCGGGTCCAGGGAGTCCGGCACGTCGGAGTCCTCCAGCGTGACCGTACCCCCCTTCTTGCTGGACGCGTTGACGATGGAGTTCAGCGCCGCGTCCTTGCTGCCGCTGCCGCCACCACTGCTGCTCTTGCTCCCACCGCCGCAAGCGGCCGCGCTCAGGGAGAGCACCGTGACCGTGGCCACGGCGGTGATAACCCTTCTGGTCTTCACGTTGAGGAAAGCCCCTCTATCGATGGATCACTTGCTGCGAGGGTCGAGCGCGTCACGCAGCCCGTCACCCAGCAGGTTGAAGGCCAGGACGGTGATGAAGATCGCCAGTCCGGGCACGAACATGTACTGCGGATCTGCGGTGTAGAGATCCACGGCATTGCTGAGCATGCCGCCCCAGGAGGCCTGCGGCGGGGCGATGCCGACTCCGAGGAAGCTCAGCGCGGCCTCGAAGAGGATGTTCGTCGGGATGATCAGCGTCGAGTAGACGAGGATCGGCGCGACGAGGTTGGGGAGCAGTTCCCGGAACAGGATGTACGGACCACGGGCTCCCAGGCTGGTGGCGGCCTCGACGAACTCCCGCCTGCGCAGGGTCATCGTCTGGGCGCGCACGATGCGGCCGATGTAGGGCCAGCTGAAGAAGCCGATCACGAAGATCAGCACGGAGATCCGCAGCGGCAGGCCGTTGAGCCCGAAGAAGCCGTCCTGCACCGAGGCCGAGATCGCGATGGCGAACAGCAGCAGCGGGAAGGCCAGGAAGGTGTCCATGAGCTTGCTGATGAGGCTGTCGACCCAGCCGCCGTAGTAGCCGGCGATGACGCCCAGCACGGTGCCGATGACCACCGAGAGGAGGGTGGCGCCGCCGGCGACCAGGAGGGAGACCCAGGAGCCGTCGATGATGCGGGCGAGCATGTCGCGGCCGTACTGCGGGTCCACACCCAGCGGGTGTGCCCAAGTCATGCCGCCGAAGCCGCCCTTGGGCGCGAGGAGCGCCGGGTCGATGAGGTCCTGGTGGAACTTGTCCGGGTCGAGCCCGAAGATCCACTCGATCGGCTTGGCGAGCACCGCCATCAGTACGAGCAGAATGACGACGACGCCGCCCGCCACGGCCACCTTGTCCCGCTTGAACCGGGTCCAGGCGATCTGGCTGAGTGAACGCCCTTCGATCTGGCTCTTCTTGGCCCCGGCGAGCACGGACTCGGGAGGCGCTCCGGCCTCTGCCCCGGTGGTCTCGATCGGTGCGGTCACAGTTGACCTGACCCCTCTCGCCGGTGGTGACCGGCCTTTGTCCGCCGCTGTGGGCGGCTTGGTTCCCTTACCTGCGCCGGCCGCACGTTGGTGACGGCCCAGAGATCCAGCCGATCCTGTGACTGGTTCGGGCACAGGATCGACGGCCTCGCGTCTTGAGAGGCGAGTCTTCAACGGGCTCTCGATCACGCGCCAGGCCTGATGGAGAAAGTATGCATAAACGTGATGCCGCCTAGGGGGTTCCGTTATCCGAACAGGAAAGATCGGCTGCCGGACGTGGACATCGAGGGGCACCCCGCCCCGAACCGGGCGGACATACAGGGTGGTTGAGGACAGGACGCACAGGCGTGACCTGCGTCACAGCGGTTGAGTGCTCAGTAGGACCGGGGGCTCGTGTATCCGTATCCCGGGCCGGCCGCGGGCGCCGGGGCCGCGTGGGCCTCGCGGTCGTAGAACGGCCGGGCGTTCGCCCGCATCCACATCACGACCGGGTCGTAGTCGTCGGTCATCGCGACCGTGGACACCGGCAGGCCCTCCGGGACCGCGCCGACGGACTGCTGCATCATCGCGCGCACCGAGTCGACCGCGGCCGGGGAGGTGTCGTACACGTCCAGGCCGATGGCGAGGTACGGCGCACCGAGCGCCGGCTGCACCCAGGCGCGGCGCAGGGCGCGCAGGGCCGGGGTGCGGTGGGCGTTCTGCGCGAGGAGGGCGTAGAACTGCGGGATCTCGATGCCGGGTTCGGTCAGCCGGAGCGGGCCCGCGGGCTGGCGGTCCAGGCCGGTGGCGATGCGGCGCAGGTCCAGCCAGGGGATGCCGACGCCGCCGCCGGGGGCGTGCGGGTTGAGCCAGAGGCCGTAGTGGTCGGGGTAGAGGGTGCGGGCCACGTCGAGCCCGTCGACGACCTCGTACGACCGGTTCCAGCCGCTGGCCGAGAGCTCCTGGGCGGAGGTGACGCAGGGGGCGTACTGGAAGCCGTCGACCTCCATGTTCCCGTACTGGGCGTCCGGGGAACCGGCCTGGCCGTGCCACAGGAGCATCCAGATCTGGCCGGAGGAGGGGGTGGCGAGGGCGCGGAGCAGGGCCTCGTAGGCGTCGTAGCGGCCGGGGGTGACCTGGCGCAGCGTGTGTTCGACGCCGACGCCGACGCTGCCGCTGTGGCTGGCGCTCACCTGTCGTGCCCTTCTTTTGTGCCCCGGTGTTTGGAGACAGCTTATGCGCCTAGTAGCTCGGGGCCTTGTGTCCGTGCGCGAGTGCGGGGGTGTGGGTGGTACTCGCGCAGGTCCCCGCGCCCCTCGGGTCCGCTGCCCTCCGGCCCGCTGATCAGTGACCGTACTGATAGAACGGCCGCACGTTCGTCCTCAGCCATGCGGCCACCGGGTCGTCCGTCACGTCCAGGAGGACCAGGTTGACCGGCCACTTGACCGGGACTTTGCCGAGGGCCCGGCCGAGGGCCTGCAGGGGGAGGGTGCGCAGGTCGCCCTCCCACTGGGAGAGTTCGACGCCGACGAACATGACCGGGTCGTCCGTCTCTATGGCGGCCAGGCAGCGGCGGGCGGTGCGGACCACGCCGGTCTCGGCGAACTCGGCGGAGGCGGCGGAGAGGAAGTCGATCGGGTCCTCCTGCCAGTCGGGCTCGAAGAGGCGGACCCGGGCGCCGGTGTTCGGGCCGTCCAGCGGGGTACGGCCGGCCCGGCACAGCTCGGCCACCGCCGCGGGCGGGAGCGGGATGCCGACCAGGGCGTCGGGGTTCACCGCGATGCCGACCTGCGGGGGCAGGCCGCGGGCGAACTCCACGGCGGGGGCGATGGTGTACCCCATGTGGGAGCCGGCCGCCTGGCGCAGCTGCTCCTCGGAGCTGAAGACCGGGACGTACACCTGGCCCTCGATGTCCAGGGTGGGCAGGTCGAGCGGGCCGCTGTCCGGGCCGCCGCCGTTCGGCAGCGGGATCCAGAGCAGGCTGCGGCCCAGCACCTCGATGATCCGGCCGGCCGCCGCGGGTATGCCGAGGGAGGCCGAGAGCACCTCCTCCAGCTCGTTGCCGGGCCAGCCGCCGTGCGGCTGGGGGTGCGCCTGTGCCGGGAAGTCCGCGGGAATGTCCGCCGGGAAGTCCATCTGCCTACCGCCTGCTGGGAACCACTGCTGTGACCATGAAGGCTATCGGGTGGTTGTGACAGTGCCCTCCCCCGTGAACTCGATCCGGTGCAGGGCGTCCGCCGCCGGGCGGTCCAGCAGGATCGCCGAGCCGCAGCCGGCGGGCAGCTCGCCCCGTTCGGCCACGGCGAGCAGCCGGGCGGTCGTACGGCGGTGGCGGCGGAAGGCGTAGCAGGAGACGGCCCGGCCGCGCTCGCGCTGGCCCTCGCGGGCGGCCTCGGGGGTGACATCGAGAAGGAGCAGATGGAGGGTGCCGCCGCGGCGCCGTGCCTCGCGGGCGAGCCAGGCGCGCACCCAGGGCTGGGTGCCGCAGTCGTGCACCACGACGCCCTCCCCGGTGCGCAGCGCGCGGCGCAGACCGGCGTAGTGGGCCAGGCGGACCAGAGGCCGGTAGCAGGCATAGGGCAGGAAGCGGGGAGCGCGGGTGTCCCAGCGGTCCCGGGTGTCCTGGGAGTCGACACGGCCGCCCGGGACCGCGCGCCGCATCAGGGTGGACTTGCCGCTGCCGGGCAGGCCGGTGATCACGACCAGGTCGCGGGGGCCGAAGACCAGGGCGCGCGGGCCGCGGCCGGCGCGCTCGCGCAGGTCGCGGACGACCGGCAGCGGGGCGGGACGCTGCCTCGGCACCGCGATGCCGGTCGTGGCGGTGGCGTACACCGGGGTCCTGTTCACCGTGATCGTCCTCCCCTGCCTGCTCGGTAATCTTCATTCCCGTGATGCGTAAAGAGAAGGTAATGGGCGATGTCGGTGGCGGGGTCCGCGTCCTGCCACAGGTCGGTTACAAAAGCCCGCTCGCCGTGCAATGATGTGGCCGCCAACTGCATACCGGCCGCTTGAATCCGCGCGGGAGAGTTCCCAGCAGCCTTCGCTGGGACGCCGAAGGAGCAAGTCCCTCCCTTGAATCTCTCAGGCCCCGTTACCGCGCGGGCGAGGCACATCTGAAAAGCGGGCCGCTGCGACAGTGGCTCCACCCAAGGTGCAAGCCGTGATCGCCCCCGTGGCGGTCCTGGCGAACCTCTCAGGTTCCGATGACAGATGGGGAGGAACGTTGTTCCTCGCCTGTCATTCCCTGGGAGACGACCGACCGATGAGCAGTACCGAACCCACTGAGCTGCGCCACACCGCGCTGGATGCCCTGCATCGCTCGCTCGGTGCGACGATGACCGACTTCGCCGGCTGGGACATGCCGCTGCGCTACGGCTCCGAGCGCGACGAGCACATCGCCGTGCGCACGAAGGCGGGTCTCTTCGACCTCTCCCACATGGGCGAGATCACCGTGACCGGCGACGGGGCGGCCGCGCTCCTGAACTACGCCCTGGTCGGCAACATCGCCTCCGTCGGCGTGGGCCGCGCCCGCTACACCATGATCTGCCAGGCCGACGGCGGCATCCTGGACGACCTGATCGTCTACCGGCTCGCCGAGACCGAGTACCTGGTCGTCGCCAACGCCTCCAACGCCCAGGTGGTGCTGGACGCCCTCGTCGAGCGTTCCGCCGGTTTCGACGCCGAGGTGCGCGACGACCGGGACGCGTACGCGCTGATCGCCGTCCAGGGGCCGGAGTCCCCCGGCATCCTGAAGTCCCTCACCGACGCCGACCTCGACGGCCTGAAGTACTACGCCGGGCTGCCCGGCACGGTCGCCGGCGTCCCGGCCCTGATCGCCCGCACCGGATACACCGGCGAGGACGGCTTCGAGCTGTTCGTGAAGCCCGGGCACGCGGTCGAGCTGTGGCAGGCGCTGACCAAGGCCGGCGAGGGCGTCGGCCTGGTCCCGTGCGGCCTGTCCTGCCGGGACACCCTGCGCCTGGAGGCGGGCATGCCGCTGCACGGGCACGAGCTGACCACCGCGCTCACCCCCTTCGACGCCGGGCTCGGCCGGGTGGTGAAGTTCGAGAAGGAGGGCGACTTCGTGGGGCGCGAGGCGCTCCAGGAGGCCGCCGCCAAGGCCCAGGAGAACCCGCCGCGGGTGCTCGTCGGGCTGGTCGCCGAGGGCCGCCGGGTGCCGCGCGCCGGGTACGCCGTCGTCGCCGGCGGCGCGGTGATCGGCGAGGTCACCTCCGGCGCCCCCTCCCCCACCCTGGGCAAGCCGATCGCCATGGCCTACGTCGACGCGGCGCACGCCGCGCCGGGCACCGAGGGCGTCGGCGTGGACATCCGGGGCAGCCACGAGCCGTACGAGGTCGTGGCTCTGCCGTTCTACAAGCGCCAGAAGTAGACACTGGGCGAGGTCACCGTGTGACCCCGCCCACGTTTCCGCTGGTCGGCAGCGGCTTCAGCAGTCCCCCCGTCATCAGTACTCCCGCGCGTACAGGAGAATTCAGGCCATGAGCAACCCCCAGCAGCTGCGCTACAGCAAGGAGCACGAGTGGCTGTCGCCCGCCGAGGATGGCGTGTCGACGGTCGGCATCACGGAGTTCGCGGCCAACGCGCTCGGCGATGTCGTCTACGCCCAGCTCCCCGAGGTCGGCTCCACGGTGTCCGCGGGCGAGACCTGCGGCGAGCTGGAGTCGACCAAGTCGGTCTCCGACCTGTACTCGCCGGTCAGCGGTGAGATCACCGAGATCAACGAGGACGTCGTCAACGACCCGTCGCTGGTGAACTCGGCCCCCTTCGAGGGCGGCTGGCTGTTCAAGGTGCGCGTCGCGGAGGAGCCGGCCGACCTGCTCTCCGCCGACGAGTACACCGCCCAGAACGCCGGCTGAGGAGTCGTAGCCGTATGACCGTCCTGAACACGTCCCTGCACGAGCTGGACCCGGAGATCGCCGCCGCGGTCGACGCCGAGCTCGGCCGCCAGCAGTCCACGCTGGAGATGATCGCCTCCGAGAACTTCGCGCCGCTCGCGGTGATGGAGGCGCAGGGCTCCGTCCTCACCAACAAGTACGCCGAGGGCTACCCGGGCCGCCGCTACTACGGCGGCTGCGAGCACGTCGACGTCGCCGAGCAGATCGCCATCGACCGGGTCAAGGAGCTGTTCGGCGCCGAGTACGCCAACGTCCAGCCCCACTCCGGCGCCTCCGCCAACCAGGCGGCCCTGTTCGCGCTGGCCCAGCCCGGGGACACCATCCTCGGCCTGGACCTCGCGCACGGCGGCCACCTGACCCACGGCATGCGGCTGAACTTCTCCGGCAAGCAGTTCGACGTGGTCGCCTACCACGTGGACGCCGAGACCGGCCTGGTCGACATGGCCGAGGTCGAGCGGCTGGCCAAGGAGCACCGCCCGAAGGTGATCATCGCGGGCTGGTCGGCGTACCCGCGCGAGCTGGACTTCGCCGCGTTCCGCCGGATCGCCGACGAGGTCGAGGCGTATCTGTGGGTCGACATGGCGCACTTCGCGGGCCTGGTCGCGGCCGGTCTGCACGCGAACCCCGTGCCGTACGCGGACGTGGTGACCTCCACCACGCACAAGACGCTCGGCGGTCCGCGCGGCGGCATCATCCTCGCCCGCGGCAAGGACTTCGCGAAGAAGCTGAACTCCTCCGTCTTCCCCGGCTTCCAGGGCGGCCCCCTGGAGCACGTGATCGCGGCGAAGGCGGTCTCCTTCAAGGTCGCCGCCTCGGAGGAGTTCAAGGAGCGCCAGCGTCGTACGGTGGAGGGTGCCCGCATCCTCGCCGAGCGCCTGACGGCGGCGGACGCCCGTGCGGCCGGTGTGAACGTGCTGTCCGGCGGCACGGACGTGCACCTGATCCTCGTCGACCTGCGCGAGTCCGAGCTGGACGGGCAGCAGGCCGAGGACCGGCTCCACGAGGTCGGCATCACGGTCAACCGCAACGCGGTCCCGAACGACCCGCGGCCCCCGATGGTCACCTCGGGTCTGCGGATCGGCACGCCCGCCCTCGCCACCCGCGGCTTCACGGCCGAGGACTTCGCCGAGGTCGCGGACGTGATCGCCGAGGCGCTGAAGCCGTCGTACGACGCCGAGGCCCTGAAGGCGCGGGTCAAGGCGCTGGCCGACAAGCACCCGCTGTACCCGGGTCTGAACAAGTAAGTCACCTTTTGCGGGGCACCGCGCACACTGGAAGCCGGAAGGTGTGCGCGGTGCCCGCACCCCCTGTACCACCCCTGCTTCACCCGTCTTGAGGAGTTCCCGTGGCCATCTCGGTCTTCGACCTGTTCTCGATCGGCATCGGCCCGTCCAGCTCCCACACGGTGGGCCCGATGCGCGCGGCGCGGATGTTCGCCCGGCGGCTGCGCAATGAGGACCTGCTGGCCTCGGTGGCCTCCCTGCGCTGCGAGCTGTACGGCTCCCTCGGCGCGACCGGCCACGGCCACGGCACCCCCAAGGCGGTCCTGCTCGGTCTGGAGGGCGCCTCCCCGCGCACGGTGGACGTGGAGACCGCCGACGAGCGGGTGGAGGGGATCAGGGCGGCGGGCCGGATCCGGCTCCTCGGTGAGCACGAGATCCCGTTCTCCTTCGACGACGACCTGATACTGCACCGCCGCAAGGCGCTGCCGTACCACGCGAACGGCATGACGATCTGGGCCTACGACGCCTCGGGTGCCGAGGTGCTGTCGAAGACGTACTACTCGGTCGGCGGCGGCTTCGTCGTGGACGAGGACGCGGTCGGCGCGGACCGGATCAAGCTGGACGACACGGTCCTGAAGTACCCCTTCCGCACGGGCGACGAGCTCCTTCGGCTGACGAAGGAGACCGGTCTGTCGATCTCCTCCCTGATGCTGGAGAACGAGCGGTCCTGGCGCACGGAGGAGGAGATCCGCGCGGGCCTGCTGGAGATCTGGCGGGTGATGCGCGAGTGCGTGCAGCGCGGCATGTCCCGCGAGGGCATCCTGCCCGGCGGCCTGAAGGTGCGCCGCCGCGCGGCCGTCTCCGCCCGCCAGCTGCGCGCCGAGGGCGACCCGCTGGCCCACGCCATGGAGTGGATCACGCTCTACGCGATGGCCGTGAACGAGGAGAACGCGGCGGGCGGGCGCGTGGTGACCGCCCCCACGAACGGCGCGGCGGGCATCATCCCCGCCGTCCTGCACTACTACATCAACTTCGTACCCGGCGCCGACGAGGACGGCGTGGTGCGCTTCCTGCTCGCGGCCGGCGCGATCGGCATGCTCTTCAAGGAGAACGCCTCCATCTCCGGCGCCGAGGTCGGCTGCCAGGGCGAGGTCGGCTCCGCCTGCTCGATGGCCGCGGGCGCGCTGGCCGAGGTGCTCGGCGGCTCACCGGAGCAGGTGGAGAACGCGGCCGAGATCGGCATGGAGCACAACCTCGGCCTGACCTGCGACCCGGTCGGCGGCCTGGTCCAGATCCCATGCATCGAGCGCAACGGCATGGCCGCGGTGAAGGCGGTCACCGCCGCCCGGATGGCCATGCGCGGCGACGGCTCCCACAAGGTGTCCCTGGACAAGGTCATCAAGACCATGAAGGACACCGGCGCGGACATGTCCGTGAAGTACAAGGAGACCGCCCGCGGCGGGCTCGCGGTGAACATCATCGAGTGCTGACGGTGTCAGGTGCGGGCCAGCAGCAGGTCCTCCCCGGTCGACGGGCGCAGGCCGTCGCGGCGGCCCGAGAAGTAGCGTTCGGCCAGTGAGCCGCCCGGGACGTGCCGTACGTCCCGGAAGCCGGCCTCGCGGGCCAGGGCGAGCATCTCGTCCGGGGTGTAGAAGCTGAGGAACGGCGTGCCGGACGCGCGGGCGCCCGCCTCGCTCGCCCGGAGGCCGGCCCGGTCCCGCTCGTCCACGAGGTCCGCTGGCAGCAGGAAGGTCAGGGCGAGGGTCGAGCCCGGTGCCAGCCGGGCGATCCGGCGCAGGGTGGCCGCCGTGGCCTCCTTGGTGAGGTACATGGTGACGCCGGTGGAGGCGACGACCGCCGGACGGCCGGGGTCGAAGCCGGCCTCGGTGAGGCGGGCCGGCCAGGAGCCGGCGTCCGTCTCGAAGTCGACCGGCACCAGGTGCAGCCGGTCGGGGATGCCGTAGCCGAGTGCGGCGAGGCGCCGGCGCTTCCAGTTCTGCGTGGCGGGCCGGTCGACCTCGAAGACGCGCAGCCGGGAGACGGTCTCCGGCTCGCGCTGGGCGAAGGTGTCCAGGCCGGCGCCGAGGAGGACGTACTGGCCGACGCCCCGGTCGGCCTGCTCGGCGACCAGGTCCTCGATGAAGCGGGCGCGGGCCACCATGGCGGCGCGGAATCCGCGCGTGGCCTCCGGATCCATGTCCGGGCGGTCGCGCCAGCCGTCACCGGGGTCCACCAGCCGCAGGCCGACCTCGTCCTCGAGCACGTGTGGCGGCGGGTCGACCTGGACGTGCATCGCCCGCCACAGCGCGCAGCGCACGGCGGTGTTGTCGGGGACCGCCTCGGTCTCGCCGGTCATGGCACTGCCTCCGGTCGCCGTCACTTCGCCGCCGGGGCCTGGAGGCTCCACAGCCGCCCGTCGGGGTCGCGGACCGTCATCAGCCGGGTCCCGAAGTGGGTGTCCTCGAACGGTGTGACGACCTCGACGGCGGGGTCGGCGCGGAACGCGTCCGCGTCCGGCACCTTCAGCACGATCTGCGTCTGCGGCTCCCGGTTCTCGGGGACCTCGGCGATGAACACGTACGGGCCGTCGCCGTTGCGGAACTGGCCCGAGTTGTGGTCGGTCGCGAACTCCAGGTCGTAGCCCAGGGCCTGGAAGAACTTCGCCGCCCTGCCCCAGTTGTGGGTCTCCAGGAACACGGCCTCGATGCCTTCGGTCGCCATGTCAGCTCTCCTTCTCGGTCGACTGCTGTTCCTGCCCATGGGCGTCGTCGAGGTAGGCACGCAGCGCCTCTGCGACCAGTGCCGACAGCGACATGCCCGACTCGATGGCGCGGTACTTGACCTGCTTGATCAGTCCGATCGGCAGGTACACGTTGAACTGCTTGACTTCCTCATCGCCCACCCTTCGAGGCTAGCATGCTAGCAATCTAGCCGCCACCGATGACGGGCCGCGCGACGGCCAGGAAGTGGCTGATGTTCCTCCGGGGGCTACCGCGCAGTAACCGCTTGCCCCTACGCTGCCGCCAACTCAGCGACAGCGAAGGGGAGTTGAACCATGGGCGCGGTGAGACGGCTGGCGGCACTCGCGGGGGCGGCGGCTCTGCTGACGGCGGGACCGGGCAACGCCCACGCGGCGGCGCCGAAGTTCTCCGAGACGACGGCGATCGGCACGCACAACGCGTACGACAAGGCCAAGTACACGTACTTCGCCCAGGCGTTGGACTCGGGTGCCTCGCTGCTCGAGATCGACATCTACGCGGACAGCATCACCAAACGCTGGCGGGTGAGCCACAGCAACCCGTTCGGCGACGACAACAACTGCGAGGCCGCGAAGACCCCGGGCGAGCTGTACAGCAAGAACCGCAACCAGGACTTCGGCAGTTGCCTGGACAACATCGCGGCCTGGAACCAGCTCCACCCCGACCACCCGCCGATCGTCTTCAAGATCGAGATGAAGGTCGGCTTCAACAACAACGCCGGGCTCGGCCCGGACGAGTTCGACACGCTCGTCCAGCAGAAGCTCGGCAGCAGCGTCTACAGGCCGGCCGACCTGCTGGGCGGCACCTACAGCACGCTGGACGCGGCCGCCCGGGCCAACGCCTGGCCGTCCCGGGACTCACTCAAGGGCAAGTTCCTCTTCGAGGTGATCCCGGGCACCGTGGAGATGAACAACCCCTTCGACCACTACTGGACGGACCAGGAGTACGGCGACCACCTGCGCGACCTGTACGCGGCGGGGCAGATCTCCCGGGCCGAGGCCTTCCCGGCGGTGCTGGGCGCGGCGAACGGCGACCCGCGGTCGACCCGCTGGACCTCCGACACCTCGATCCGCCCCTGGTTCGTGTTCTTCGACGGCGACGCGGCGACGTACGCGGGCAACGGCTACGACACGTCGTTCTACTCCACGAACCACTACATCTCGATCATGACCGACGCCGCCGGCGTCTCCCCCGCCATCTCCTCGACCGACCCGACGGACGCCGAAGTCGCCGCCCGGCTGGCCCTGCTGGCCAAGGACCACGCGAGCATCATCACCTCGGACTGGTCGGCGAAGCCGGCCTCGGTCCTCAGTTCGGTGGTCACCCGGAGCTGACGTTCGACCGTCCGGGACGGATCGGGCGTGCCATCGTGGGGCATCACTCAACCAGCAACTCCTTTCCCCCCACCGGCACATCGAGGAGTCCCCACATGCTCCGCGGCATCGACGTCAGCGCGTACCAGTCGTCCTCGTACGACACGAGCGGCCTCTCCTTCGCCTTCATCAAGGCGACGGAGGGCCGTTCGTACGTCAACCCCCACGCCACGGCCCAGGCGAAGACCGCCCGCGACGCCGGCCTGGTCGTCGGCTTCTACCACTTCCTGTGGCCGGGCAACCTCACCGCCCAGGCCGAGCACTTCGTGACCGCCGCCCCGTCGCGGGCGGGTGACATCCTCGCCGTCGACTGGGAGACCACCGGCGACGGCACCCACGCGAGCAACGCGGAGAAGGACGCCTTCGTCAAGAAGGTGAAGGCCCTGCGGCCCACCCACCGGGTCGTCCTGTACTGCAACCGCGACTTCTGGCTGACCATCGACCACACCTCGTACGCCGGCGACGGCCTGTGGATCGCCGACTACGTCACCGCGGGCCACCCCCGCATCAAGGCAAAGTGGCTCTTCCACCAGTACACCAGCGAGCCGCACGACAAGGACGTGGCGAACTTCGCCAGCAAGGCCGCGCTGAAGGAGTGGGCCACGCGGTAGGGCGAGGACGGCCGGCCGGTCAGCCCCGGAAGTCCGCCGGGCTCAGCCCCGGAAGTCCGCCGGGCGTTCCGGGGAGGCTGCCGTGAGTGCCTTCCGCACGGCTTCCGCACCCGCCCGCAGGCCGTAGACCGGGGTGCCGGGCTGCTGGCGCCAGGAGTCGTCGATGCCGCCCGCGTCGACGGTGTCGAAGCCGAGTGCGTCGATCAGGGCGCGCACCTTCGCCTTGGCCGCCTCGTCGTCGCCGGCGACCGGGAGGGCGATGCGCTCCGGGTCGCCCGCGGGGCGGGGGCGGTCCAGGATGTCCTGGGCGTAGGTGCCGTTGAAGGCCTTGATCACCGGGTGGCCGAGGTGCCGTTCGGTCCAGCGGCTCTCGGTGCGGCCCTCGTCCTCGATGGCCGCGATCCGGCCGTCCCGCTCGCGCGGGTAGTAGTTGCCGGTGTCGATCACCGCCGCGCCCTCGGCGGCGCCGTCCAGCAGGCCGGAGGGGAGGTCCGGGACCGCCTTGAGGGGGACGGTGACGACCACCACCTCGGCGCCCTTGGCGGCCTCCTCGGCCCGCACCGGGGTCGCCCCGGTCTCCTCGGCCAGTTCCCTGAGCGTCTCGGGGCCGCGGGAGTTGGCGACGGCCACCTCATGGCCGAGGGCGGTGAGCCGCCGGGTGAGGTTCCCACCGATGTTGCCCGCGCCGATGATGCCGATCTTCATGACAGGCCCTCCGGGATCGTTGCATGCGTGTGCATGCGTCTGCCGTGCGACAACCTCCGGGGTGCGGCGGCTATTCCGTCGCCGCGCCGATCAGGTGAACGCGGTCACGGCCGTACCACGATCTTGCCCGTGTGGCGGTTCGACTCCATCAGACGGTGCGCGTCGGCGACGCGGTCCAGGCCGTCGTACACCTCGGCGATCACCGGGCGCAGGGTGCCGTCGGTGAGGCCGGAGGCCACGTAGTGGGCGGCGCGGCGGCGGCCGTCGGCGGTGCCGGTCACGGTGAGGTTGCTGTAGCCGTGGACCGTGACGGGCCAGTTCCGGGGCAGCTCGATGGGCCGCTCGGACAGCCAGCCGTAGCTGACCATGTGGGCGTCGGCGGCGGCCGCCCGGCCCAGCTCGCGGAAGACGGGGCCGCCGATGGCGTCCAGCACGATGTCGGCGCCCCGGCCGTCGGTCAGCCGCCCGGTCTCCTTGATCACGTCCTCCTCGTCACCCACGACGACCAGCTCCGCGCCCGCGTCGAGCAGCGCCTGCCGCTTCGCCTCGCTCCGGGTGGCCGCGATCGGGACGGCTCCCGCGCGCCGGGCGACCTGGACGGCGGCCGTTCCGACACCACTGGCCGCCGCGGTGATCAGGACGTGCTGCCCGGGCGCCATCCGCGCCCGCTCGATCAGGGCGCCGTACGCCGTGGTGTAGGTGAGCCAGACGGCGGCGGCGGTGACCGCGTCGACACCGGACGGGCGCGGCAGGACCGAGGTCTCGGGCAGCAGCACCAGATCCCCGTAGACCCCGTGGGAGCTGAGGTTGAAGTTGGCCGCGCTGAGGACGGGGTCGCCGGGTGCGAACGCCGTCACGCCCTCGCCGGCCGCCACCACCTCGCCGGCGGCCTCGTAACCGTTGCGCGAGCCCGGCAGGGTCGGCTGGTACCAGTAGGTGCCGGCCCGGAGCATCGCCTCGGCCCGGTTCAGCCCGATGGCCTCGACCCTCACCAGCACCTCGCCCGGTCCGGGATCCGGCAGCTCGGTCTCCTCGACCCGGAACACCTCGGGTCCGCCGACCGCGTCAAAGAGCACTGTGCGTGCGGTAGTTGTCATGCCGTCGACGTTAGGCCCGGGAGACGAGACGCTCCATGTCCTCCGGTCTCCGTTTCATGTCCGATCGTCTTCGCGTCATAGGCTCCGCCGCTAGGGTGGGGACATGGACGTGCTCAGCGATGTCGTCGCGGCCATGCGTGTCGGCCGGCCGCACTCCGCGCGTACGGACAAGTACGCGCCCTGGGGCCTGCGGTGGGCGCGCTCCGAGGAGGCCGGGTTCCATGTGGTGCTGCGCGGCTCGGCCTGGCTGCTCCCGCAGGACGGGGAGCCGGTGGCGCTGGCCCCGGGGGACGTCGTCTTCCTCGCGCACGGCCTCGGGCACGCACTGGTCAGCGCGCCGGGTGTGTCCACCCAGGAGGTACGGCTGCTGCCCGACGGCACCTGGAGCGGGGTCGCGCCGAAGGAGGAGCGGGAGGGCTGCCCGGACACCGTCACCCTGTGCGGGACCTACCGGCTGGACCGGGAGAGGTCGCACCGGCTGCTGGCCGAGCTGCCGGAGGTCGTGCATCTGCCCGCCACCGTGGGCAGCCATCGCTCGCTGCGGGCGGCGGTGGAGCTGCTCGGGATGGAGATGGAGGAGCAGCGGCCGGGCACCGATGCGATCGTCACCTCGCTGCTGGACACGTTGCTGCTGTACATCCTGCGGGCCTGGTGGGAGAGCGAGCGCGCGGCGGGGCGGGCGCGGGGCTGGTCGGCGGCGCTGGCCGATCCGGCGGTCGCGGCGGCGCTCCGCGCGATCCACGCCGAGCCGGGGCGGGCGTGGACGGTGGCGGAACTCGGCGCCGCCGGCGGGCTGTCCCGCGCGGCCTTCGCGCGCCGGTTCACGGCGCTGGTGGGTGAGCCGCCGCTGACGTATCTGACGTGGTGGCGGATGACCACGGCGGGCCGGCTGCTGCGCTCGGACGACCTCTCCCTGCGCCAGGTCGCCGACCGCACCGGCTACACCTCGGAGTTCGCCTTCGCCAAGGCCTTCAAGCGGGAGTACGGCGTGGCGCCGGGCCAGTACCGGAAGGGCCGCTGACGCTCCGGGGGCCGCAGCAGGCGGGGAGAGGGACGACGAAGGGACCCTCGCCGGTGCGAGGGTCCCCTTGCGCACGTCACTTGTTCAGGTAGGCCCAGAACTCGTCGAACGACAGGACCTTGTCGCCGTTGAGGTCCCGCTGCCTGATGATGGCCTCGGCGACCGTCTCCGTGACGTTCCAGTCTCCCCCCTGCGCCAGGGCGGACTTGAACTCGGCGGCGGTGATGAATCCGTCACCGTCCGCGTCGATCCGCTCGAACTCCTTGCGTGCTTCCTCGATGTCCGCCACCGATCCGCCCCTTTTGGTCGTGTTTCTCATGCCGTGCTGGCGTACTGACGCTGGTCAGATTAACGGCCCGGCCAGGCCTTCAACGCCTCGACCACCCAGCCGAACTCCTCCTGGAACCTCGGGGGCTCCTGCTCGCCCTTGATCACGGCGGCCAACTCCCGGTAGCGGGCGACCTCGTTGCCGAGGTCGATACGGCGGAGCACGGCCGCGCGGTCGGTGTCCGCGCCGAGCAGTTCGGTCAGGACGGCGTCCGCCTCCGGCGACCGCGGGGTGACCCCGCGCTCCCGTGCGGCGCCGGCCAGCTCGACCAGCCGCTTGAAGAACATCGCCGAGGCGCCGGCCGGGGTGTCCGGGGTGCGGTCGGCGGCGTTGAACTCGATCATCCGGCGCATCGCGGCCCGGAAGTCCGGGTTCTGCAGCAGTTCCGCCAGCTCCACCCAGGCGTCGACCTGCTCCGGCGTGGGATCGTCCGGCAGGGCCACGCCCAGGGTCCGGGTCCGCTCCCGGATCCAGGGGTCGGCGGTGTCCAGCCCGTGGAAGATCTCCTCCACGAAGTCGTCCACGATCCGCTGCCGTTCGGCGGCCGACAGCCGCGCCAGTTTGTTCATGAGTGCCGTCTCCTCTGCGGTCGAACCTCGTCGGGCGACCGTCGACAGCACCGCGCGGGTCACCTTCAGGGACCGGATCTGCGCGTCCAGGGCCGCGACGTGCGTGGCCGCGACCTCCGCGACCGTGCGCTCCCCGGCCAGCACCCCGCGTACGTCGTCCAGGCCGAGCCCCAGCTCGCGCAGGGTGCGGATCAGCTCCAGGCGGGCCACGGCGGCGCTGTCGTAGAGCCGGTAGCCGCCGGTGGAGCGGGTCACCGGGGGGAGGACGCCCTCGTCGGACCAGTAGCGGATGGTGCGCACGGTCAGCCCGGTGGCCCGGGCCAGCTCGCCGATGGTGAGGAGTCCGGTGCCGTCTTCGGTCATGTCGGCGAGTCTGGGCCTTCCAGTGGGTGGAGACTCAAGGAGCGGGCCCGCGGACCCGCTCCCCGGCCCTCAGCGGAAGATGCCGGTGTGCCCGAGCGAGTAGCGGCCCGGCTGGGGGTAGACGGCGAGGCCGTGCGGGCCGCTGCCGACCCTGATGCGGGCCAGCTCCTTCCCGGTCCGGGTGTCGATGGCGTACACCTCGGAGTTGTAGCGGCCGGACAGCCACAGCACCTTGCCGTCGGCGGAGACACCGCCCATGTCGGGGCTGCCGCCGCCGGGCAGGTGCCACTTCCGGGTGAGCTTGTTCTTGGTGAAGTCGAAGAGGGAGATGGTGCCCTCGCCCCGGTTGGAGACGTACATCTCGCGGGAGTCGCGGCTGATGTAGAGGCCGTGGGCGCCCTTGCCGGTGTAGAGGAAGCGGGGCCTGGTGAACTTGTCGCCGTCGAGGATCCACAGGCCGTTCGCCACCATGTCGGCGATGTAGAACAGCTTGCCGTCCGGGGCGATCTTGACGTCCTGCGGCATCGCGCCCGGGTACGGCAGCCGCTCCTGGCGGACGACCTTCATCCGCGCGGTGTCGACCTTGAGGAGCTCGCCGCTGAACTCGCAGGAGACGATGAAGTACCGCCCGTCCGGGGAGAAGTCGGCGTGGTTGACGCCGTAGCAGCTGACCGGCACGGACTTGACGACCTTCATGCTGTGCGCGTCACGGAAGACCAGTTGGCGGTCCCTGGAGGCCATGACGACGGCGTACTTGCCGTCGGGGGTGAAGTACAGGTTGTACGGGTCGTGCACGGGGACCGGTCTGCCGGGCTCGCCGGTCTTCGGGTCGATGGGGGTGAGGCTGTTGCCGAGGTCGTTGTTGACCCACAGGGTCTTCAGGTCCCAGGACGGCACGACGTGCTGCGGCTGGCGGCCGACCGGGAAGGTGTCGATGACCTTGTACGTCTTCGGGTCGATGACGGTGACGGTGTTGGAGTTGGTGTTGGGGACGTACACCCGGGACGGGAAGTCCCTGACGACCGGCGAGAGCTGGTTCGGGCGGTCGGCGGAGTAGAGGTCCTTCGCGTTCTCGACCGGGGGCATCCCGGGCAGCACGTTCACCTGCCGCTTGCCGTTCCCCGGCTGGGCCGGCGCCTTGCTGGCCAGGGCCTCGGCGGCGTGGTGCCGGGAACCGGAGGTGCACGCGGACAGCAGGGTCAGGGCGGTGAGGGCGGCACCGGCGGCCAGCAGGCGGGCGGCTTTCGTGGTTCGCATCAGCTCAGCAGCTCCGTGGTGGTGACCGCGCGCAGTCCGCGGCGGTCGAGTTCGTGGAGGAGGTCGGGCAGGGCGGCGACCGTGTCCGGGTACCCGAAGTGCATGCTCACCACCGACCCGTTCCGCGCTTCGGCGAGAACCTTGCGGGTGACGGCGGCGGCGCCGGGGCGGGTGTAGTCGAGCGAGTCGACGTCGTACGACAGCACGTGCGGGTAGCCGGCGGCGCGGGCGAGCCGGGCGACCAGCGGGGAGGCGGTCGGCGAGCGGGAGGGGCGGAACCAGGTACCGATGGAACCGGTGAGCCGCTTCAGCCGGTCCGCGCAGTCGGTGATCTCCTTGCGGGCGTCCGCCTCGGGCAGGTCGTCGACGGCGATGTGCCGCTGGGTGTGGTTGCCGAGGTCGTGACCGCCGTCGAGGATCCGGCGGGCGATGTCCGGGTGTTCGTCCAGCCAGGTGCCGACGGCGAGCACGGTGAGCCGGGCACCGAGCCGCTCGGCCGTGGCGAGCAGGGAGTGGGCGATGGCGGGGTCGCCCTGGCCGTGGAAGGTGAGGGCGACCTGGGGGCGGGTGCGCGGGCCGTGGGTGATCTGGGCGGGCAGGCCGGGGTAGGCGCGGGGGGCGGCGGCCGCACGGTGGCCGGCCGGGGTGGTGGCGGAGGGGGTGGAGGACGGGGACGCGGCGGACGCAGACGCGTGGGGTGGGGCTGCCTGGCCTGTGTCGCAACCGGCGGCGAGCGCGCCGCCGACGACGAGCCCGGCGCCCGCGCGCAGCACCCCGCGTCGGTTGGTGGTGGTCACCCGCACCATTTAAGGGGCGTCAGGTAAGAAAACCACCGATTGGCCCGAAAGGAGGACGATTTCGGGTCGCCGTAGGAAGGGTGTCGTGCCCTCGCTACCTGTCGGCCACCCGCATCTCGAACCACGTGGTCTTGCCCCTCGGCAGCAGGTCCACGCCCCAGCGGTCCGACAGCTTGTCCACGAGGAACAGCCCCCGGCCGCTGACGTCCATCTCCTGGACCGGCATCAGACAGGGCAGGCCGCGCGAGGGGTCGCGGACCTCGACCCGGATCCAGCCGGGGCGGCGGCGCATCCGGAGGCCGAAGACCCGGGCGCCGGTGTGCCGTACGGCGTTGCCGACGAGCTCGGAGACGAGTAAGACGGCGTCCTCGGTCAGCTTGGGCGTGAGCCGCCAGGTGCGCAGGACGACGACCTGGGCGAGCCGGCGGGCGGTCGCCGCGGACTCCGGGCGGGACGGCAGCGGGACCTCCGCCTCCGTCGGGTTGCCGAACAGTTCGAGCGCCTTGAGCGCCTGTTCGTCCTCGACCGCGGGCGACCAGCGTGCCGCGGCCGCACGGCTGTGTCCCCGCGGCTGTTCGATGCCCTCCAGCCCCGCCATGCCCCCCATGATGGCGTTCCGGAGCCGTCTTGGGGGCCGTTCCGAAGGAATACGCCCCCTGCACGCCCCCTTTCTCCACCGATCGAATGGCATATGCCGATGGCACGTAACCGATCGGTAGGGTGCGGTTGACCTGCGAAGACGGCTCACTCCCGGGCAATCGTCGGACCCCCTCGACCGAGCAGGCTTAAGGCTGCCTTAAGGCTCCCATAAACCGCCCCATCGAGGGACCCGGAGGAGACGACACGTCAAGTGCGAGCCGTCCCATGGGAGTTACGGGGACGCGCACAGCACGGACGCTCAGCGGAACCTGGCCTTGCCGGGGCCCTCCTCCACGAAGCTGCGCATGCCGGTCTCGCGGTCCTCGGTGGCGAACAGGCCCGCGAACCAGTTCCGTTCGACGGTGAGGCCGGTGTCGATGTCGGTCTCCAGGCCCGCGTCGACGGACTCCTTCGCCGCGCGCAGGGCGATCGCCGGGCCCTGGGCGAGCTTCGCGGCCCAGGCGTGCGCCTGCTCGTACACCTCGGCGGCCGGGACGACCCGGTCCACCAGACCGATCGCGAGGGCCTCGTCGGCCCTGACCTGACGGCCCGTGAAGATGAGGTCCTTGGCCTTGGACGGCCCCACCAGCCGGGGCAGCCGCTGGGTGCCGCCGGCGCCCGGGATCAGGCCGAGCAGGATCTCGGGCTGGCCGAGCTTGGCGTTCTCGGCGGCGATGCGGTAGTCGGCGCACAGGGCCAGTTCGCAGCCGCCGCCGAGGGCGTAGCCGGTGATGGCGGCGACGACGGGCTTGGGGATGCGGGCCACGGCCGTGAAGGAGTCCTGCAGGGCGCGGGCGCGCAGGACCATCGCGGTGTGGTCCATGTTCTGCATTTCCTTGATGTCCGCGCCGGCCGCGAACACCCGCTCGCCGCCGTAGATCACCACGGCGCGCACGTCGTCGCGGCGCGTGGCCTCCTCGGCGAGCTCCTTCAGCCGGTCCTGGGTGGCGACGTCCAGCGCGTTCATCGGCGGACGGTCCAGGCGCAGGGTTCCGACGCCTTCGGCGACTTCGAGATTCACGGTCATGGAGGCAGGTTAACGGGGACTAACCGCAACGGACCCGGTGCACGGGGGGTCTGGGGGGTTTCCCCCCGGAAAATGCAGCCTCACAGCACCGGGTCCGTACGTCGGTGAAGGTCTACTTCGTCCAGTCCGCCCACGACATGTTCCACCCGTTGAACCCGTTCGCCGGGTCCACCGTGCGGTCGTGGGAGTTCTTCACGATCACCACGTCGCCGATGAGGGAGTGGTTGAACATCCAGGCCGCCGGGGTCGAGCTGTCGTAGCCGCCGCGCACGTCGCGCAGGCCGACGCAGCCGTGGCTGGCGTTGTAGTTGCCGAAGGCGTCGCCGCCCCAGTAGTTGCCGTGCAGGAAGGTGCCGGAGGTGGTCAGGCGCATGGCGTGCGGGACGTCCTTGATGTCGTACTCGCCGCCGTAGCCGACCGTCTCGCCGTTCATCCGGGTGACGGCGAGCTTCTCGCTGATGACCATCTGGCCGTTCCAGGTGTCGTAGCCCGGCTTGCCCGTGGTGACCGGGAGGGTCTTGATGACCTTGCCGTCCTGGGTGACCTTCATCGTGTGCTTCTTGGCGTCCACGATCGAGACCTGGTTGCGGCCGATGGTGAAGGTGAGGGTCTTGTGCTGCTTGCCGTAGACGCCGTCGCGGCCCTCGACGCCGTCGAGGTCGAGGTCGACGGTGACCTTGGTGCCTTCCTTCCAGTACTTCTCCGGGCGGAAGTCCAGGCGGTCGTTGCCGAACCAGTGGCCCTCGACGTCGACGGCCGGCTCGGTCCGGATCCTGATGGCCTTCTCCACGGCGCCGGGGTGGGTGATGCCCCGGGTGAAGTTCACGGAGAACGGCATGCCGACGCCGACGGTGGAGCCGTCCTCGGGGGTGAAGTAGCCCAGGAAGGTGTTCTTCGGGGTCAGCGTGGTGAACGTGGAGTCCTCGGCGGCCTCGCGGCCCTCGGAGTCCTTGGCGACCGCGTGCACCGTGTACTTGGTGGAGGCGGCCAGATGGGTCGCCGGCGTCCAGGACGCGCCCCCGCCGGTGATGCTGCCGGTGACCGCATGGCCCTTGGCGTCCTTGACGGTGACCTCGGTCAGCTTGCCCTTCGCGACGTTCACCTTCAGCGCGCCGCTGGTGTCGACGCCGGTGGCACCGGACTTCGGGGATATGGAGACGGTGGCGGTGGACTGCTGCTTGCCCTGCTGGGTGCTGGAGTCCTCGCCCTTGCCGGCGTCCGATCCCTTGCCCCCTCCCCCGCCGCACGCCGCGAGCGAGAGCACCAGGGCACCGGATATCAGCGCCAGCCCCCTACGACCCCGCCGTCCCGCCACCGACGCCCCCCATACAGGCCGCATGTTCAAGTTGTTCTCCCCTCGCCGGGCCTGGCCCCGGCCCGCTCCCCACCACACTTGGTGCGCGCATATTAACCGCCTGGTTTTGAGCGGGGTGTCAGGCGAATGTCACCGTTCCGTCGCAACTTCCGCCCGCACACCGCCGTCCGAGACCGGGCCCCTCACCTGGTTACTTCACCGCGCTGCCCGCTTTCCACTCCTGCCAGGTCAGGTTCCACCCGCCGAGGCCGTTGTCGGGGGCGACGGTCCTCTCCCGGCTGTTGACCACCTCGACGACGTCACCGACGAGGCTGCGGTCGAAGAACCAGCCGGCCGGGGTGGCGGAACTGCCGCCCCTGACGTCCCTGAGGCCCACGCAGCCGTGGCTGACGTTGGCGTGCCCCGGGGCGTCCGGCGACCAGTAGTTGCCGTGCACGAAGGTGCCGGAGTCGGTGAGCTTCATGGCGTGCGGGACGTCGGGGATGTCGTACTCGCCGCCGAAGCCGACCGTGCTGCCGTTCATGCGGGTGACCTTCAGCATGTCCATCACCACCATGCGGCCGTTGTACGTGGGGTTCTCCGGGGCGCCCGCGGTGATCGGCACGGTGGCGAGCAGCCGGCCGTCCCGGCGCACCTGCATGGTGTGCCGGGCCGCGTCGACCAGCGAGATCTGGCTGCGGCCGATGGTGAAGGCGAAGGTCTTGTCCTGCAACCCGTAGACACCGCGCGCCCCTTGGACGTCCCGCAGGTTCAGATCGACGCTGACCTGGGTGCCGGGCTTCCAGTACTGCTCGGGACGGAAGTCGAGACGGCTGTCGCCGAACCAGTGCGGGCGGATCTCGACCGGGGGCTGTGCGCTGACCCGGACGGCGCGTTCGACGGCGGCCCGGTCGGTGATCCTCCGGCTGAACCTCAGGGACACGATCATCCCGGTGCCGACGACGGCGCGGTTCTCGGGGGTGACGTAGCCGATGAACCGCTCGTCCGGGACGAGCGTGGTGAAGGTGGTGTGCCGGGCCGAGCGGCGGCCGTCCGCGTCCTGCGCCACGACGTCGACGGTGTACTGGGCGGCGAGCGCCAGCCGGTCCCGGTCCGGCCGCCAGGTCCGGCCGTCGGCGCTGATGTGCCCGGGCACCGGGGAGTCCTGCGCGTCCTGCGACCTGACCACGGTCACCTTCCGCAGGCGCCCGTCGGGCACCCGGACCCGCAGCCGCTCGCCGGGGCGGACGGCCTTGCTGCCGTCGTCGGGGGTGACGTGGATGACGTCCTCGGGTGCCGGGGGTTTGCCGGGGGCCCCGTCCAGCCCGAGCGGTCCCAGGCCCCCGAAGGAGCACCCTGCCAGCAGTGCCGCCGACGTCACCGCGGCGGCCAGCGCGGCCCCCGCGCGCCGCGCGCGTCCTTGTACGTGCCTCACGCGCGGCTCAACGACCGGGCCCGCTCCGGGGAAACGTGAGTGCGACCCATGCACTGGGCAGAACAGAGGGAAGGACGACACGCTGGGGAGCCGCCGCGCCCGCGCCGGAGGGGCGCCCTCTTGGATCGGATCGGCTGAAAGGGACGCAGGAGCGCGATCCAGAGGGCGCCCCCGACCGTCGGGGCGCAGCCGTACCGGGCGGCCGGGGGTGCTGCGGGGCAGCCCCGGCGCTTCGGCACGGCCGGTTGCACCGCCCCGGGGCGAGCCACTGAAAGAGGGGCCGACAGGTGACGAGCGCAGCCGAGCAGCGGGCACCGGCCGGGGAGCCGGCCGCCGGGACCGGGCAGCAGCCGGCCGTGGTGAACGGCGCCCGGCGCGCCGCGGTGCCGGCCCCGGTGGTGTGGCCGGGCGCCCCGACCCCGCTGGGGGCCCGGTTCCGGGTCGGCCCGGACGGGGTCGCGGGCACCAACTTCGCGCTGTGGGCGGGCGGGGCGGAGGCGGTCCGGGTGTGCCTGTTCGACGAGCGGGGCCGGGAGACCCAGGTCCGGCTGACCGAGCTGACGCACGAGATCTGGCACGGCTTCGTGCCGGGCGTGATGCCGGGGCAGCGGTACGGCTACCGGGTGGACGGCCGCTGGGACCCGTGGACCGGCGCCCGCTGGAACCCGGCCAAGCTGCTGCTGGACCCGTACGCGCGCGCGGTGGACGGCGAGTTCGGCCTGCCGCCGGAGGTGTACGGGCACGTCCGGGACTGGCCCCAGCAGCAGGTCGCCGACACCGTGCGCGACGACCGGGACTCGGCGCCGTACGTCCCGAAGGGGGTCGTCGTCGACGATGACGACGACTGGGAGGACGACCGCCGGCCGAAGACGCCGTGGGCCGACTCGGTGATCTACGAGCTGCACGTGCGCGGCTTCACCAAGCTGCACCCCGGCGTCCCTCAGGAGCTGCGCGGCACCTACGCCGGCCTCGCGCACCCGGCGGCGATCGAGCACCTGGTGCGGCTGGGCGTCACGGCCGTGGAGCTGCTCCCCGTGCACCAGTTCGCGCACGAGGACCACCTGCTGCGCCGGGGCCTGCGCAACTACTGGGGCTACAACTCCATCGGCTACTTCGCCCCGCACGCCGCCTACGCGGCCTCCGGTACGACGGGCCAGCAGGTCGGCGAGTTCAAGCGGATGGTGCGCGCGCTGCACGCGGCCGGCATCGAGGTCGTCCTCGACGTGGTCTACAACCACACCGCGGAGGCGGGCGAGCTGGGCCCGACCCTGTCCCTGAAGGGCATCGACAACCGCGGCTACTACCGGCTCCAGGACGACGCCCGCCGGTACGCCGACTACACCGGCTGCGGCAACACCCTGCACGTCGTCCAGCCCCAGGTGCTGCGCCTGATCACCGACTCCCTGCGCTACTGGGTCACCGAGATGGGCGTGGACGGCTTCCGCTTCGACCTCGCGGCGGCGCTGGCCCGCTCGATGCACGACGTCGACATGCTGTCCCCGTTCCTCGCGGTCATCGCCCAGGACCCCGTGCTGCGCCGGGTGAAGCTCATCGCCGAGCCGTGGGACATCGGCTCCGGCGGCTACCAGGTGGGCGCGTTCCCGCCGCTGTGGACGGAGTGGAACGACCGCTACCGCAACGCCGTCCGGGACTTCTGGCGGCACGCCCTGCCGGACGTGCGCGAGATGGGCTACCGCCTGTCCGGCTCCAGCGACCTGTACGCCTGGGGCGGCCGCCGCCCGTACGCCTCGGTCAACTTCGTCACCGCGCACGACGGGTTCACCCTGCGCGACCTGGTGTCGTACGAGCGCAAGCGCAACGAGGCCAACGGCGAGGACAACCGCGACGGCACCGACGACAACCGCTCCTGGAACTGCGGGGCGGAGGGCGAGACGGAGGACGAGCGGGTACGGACGCTGCGCCGCCGCCAGCTGAGGAACCTCCTCACCACCCTCCTGCTGTCCACCGGTGTGCCCATGCTGGTGGCCGGCGACGAACTCGGCCGCACCCAGCGCGGCAACAACAACGCCTACTGCCAGGACAACGAGATCAGCTGGCTGGACTGGTCCCTGCTGGACGACCCGGCCTGGCGGCCCCTGTTCGACCTGACCTCCCGGCTGATCGCGCTGCGCCACCGGCATCCGGTGCTGCGCCGCCGGGCCTTCTTCTCCGGCCGGGCCCACTCGGCGGACGGGCTGCGGGACCTGGCCTGGTTCACCGCCCGGGGCGCGGAGATGACCGAGAGCGACTGGTACGCCCCCGCCGCCACGCTCGGCATGTACCTCTCCGGCCGGGACATCCCGGGCCGCGACGAGCGGGGCGCGCCGGTCGCGGACGACAGCTTCCTCGCGGTCCTGCACGCGGGCGAGCGGCCGACGGGCTTCGTGCTGCCGGGGCCGCCGTGGGCGGAGCGGTACGAGGTCGTCGTGGACACCTCCCGGGAGGAGCAGGCGGACGCCCCGGGCACGGTCCACCCGGCGGGTACGGAGATCACGGTGCCGGAGCGGGCGGTACTGCTGCTGAAAGTGGCCTGACCCTGCGTCGCCCCGCCCGCTGGGTCCTGTCGTCAAACTCCCGCCGTCCGCCCGGAAGGCGGGTTTCGCGCCCGCTGCGGAGCAGCTGATGCCTGCCGTAGGTGCGTGCTCTGGGGGTCCCCCCGGCCGAAGGCTGGGGGAGGGAGTTTGACGACAGGGCCTAGCCCAGGATGCCCCGGTCGTACGCCGCCGCGACCGCCGCCGCTCGGTCCTTCACGCCCAGCTTGGCGTAGAGGTGGGTCAGATGGGTCTTCACGGTGGCCTCGCTGATGAACAGTTCGCGGGCGATCTCGCGGTTCGACGTGCCCTTGGCGACCAGGGCCAGCACCTCGCGCTCACGGGCCGACAGCGGCTCGGCGTCGGTCCTGCGCGGGGTGCGGACCGCGTGGACCAGGCGGGAGGCCACGGCCGGGGAGAGGACCGTACGGCCCTCGGCGGCGGCGCGGACGGCGGTGAACAGCTCGTCGCGCGGGGCGTCCTTGAGGAGGTAGCCGGTCGCGCCCGCCTCGATCGCGGGCAGGGTGTCGGAGTCGGTGTCGTAGGTGGTGAGGACCAGGACCTTCGCGCGGACGCCCCGGCGGGTCAGCTCGCGGATCGCGTCCACGCCCGAGCCGCCGGGCATCCGCAGGTCCATCAGGATCACGTCCGGGTCCAGGGCCGCGGTACGGGCCACCGCTTCGGCGCCGTCCGCCGCCTCCCCGAGTACCCGGAAGCCCGGGGCCGACTCGAACATGCCGCGCAGGCCGTCGCGGACCACCGGGTGGTCGTCGACGATCAGGAGGGTGACGGCGGGCTCAGCGGTCATCGCGGACCAAGGGTACGCGAGCCGACACCGCCGTGCCGCTGCCCGGCTCGGACTCGACCGTGAGGGAGCCGGCGATGCGCTCGGCGCGCGCCCGCATCCCGTCCAGCCCGAAGCCGCCACCGCGGGTGCGCCGCGGTACGGCGGCCGGATTGAAGCCGGTGCCGTCGTCGCGGATGTCGAGGGTGACCTCGTCGCCCATGAAGGACAGGGTCACCCCGACCCGGGTCGGCCGGGCGTGCCGGGCCGCGTTGGACAGGGCCTCCTGGGCGATGCGCAGCAGGGTCGCCGAGACCTCGTCGTGCAGCTGCTCGGCGGTGCCCGTGACGGTGAACTCCGCCCGCACTGCGGTGCGTTGGCCCCATTCGTCGACCGTCTTCTGCAGCGCCTCCGGCAGCCCGTCGGCGGCGAGGGCGACCGGGGCCAGGTTGTGCACCGAGCGGCGGGCCTCGCCGAGGCTGTGCCGGGCGAGCGCGGAGGCGCGCTCCAGGTGGGTGCGGGCGGTGACCAGGTCGGGGGCGTTGGCCACCACCTGGAGCTGGGCGATGATCCCGGTCAGGCCCTGGGCGATGGTGTCGTGGATCTCGGCGGCGAGCCGGCGGCGCTCGTCGGCGACGCCCGCCTCCCGTGCCTGGACGAGGAGTTGCTGGTGAAGCGCCGCGTTCTCGTCCAGCGCCTGCTGCAACGCGGTGTTGGTGCGCTCCAGTTCGGCGATGGTGTCGGCCTGGACGACGGAACGGGCCTGCTCCTGCTGGGCGTAGCGGGTGAACGCGGTGACCAGGCCCATGTTGACGGCCAGGACGAGGAAGAAGCCGGTCCACAGGACCGGCCCGTGCGGTGGCCAGCCGCCCACCTGGCCGCCGGCCATGGTGATGGCGGTCAGGAAGAGACCGGGCAGCACCAGACGGCGGGGCAGGTCGACGGCGGCGGTGTAGTAGCCGATCACGGCGTAGAAGGCGAAGAACGGGTTGAGCCAGGCCAGCACGAAGCCGATGGCCCAGCGCAGGAGGTAGAGGCAGGCACCGGTCCAGTCCGGGTCCGGCCGCCTGCGCTTCCTCCATGCCCAGTACCCCTGCAGCACGGCGGCCGCGACCACCAGCACCGCCGACTGGGCCGTCTTGTGCCGGTCCATGCCGACCGGGTGGGCGGAGATGGCCGCCGCGACGGTACCGGCCACCAGCAGTGCCCAGGGCCCCCACCTGTCGAAGCGCGCCCGGATCTGCGGTTGCGCGGCGTTCGTCATCCCACCAGTGTCCGGCACGGCCCGCTCACTCCCAGCGGAACCAGCGGGCGGCACCGGCCGTGAGCAGCACCGTCCACAGCGCGAGCACACCCAGGTGCGTCCAGCCCGGCCAGTGCCCGGCCGCGGCCTCGTTCAGGGCACGGGCCGCCGCGCCGAACGGGGTCAGACCGACCACCCGGGCCAGCGTGTGCGGCATCTCCTGCACCGGCAGCCACAGACCCGAGCAGAACATCATCGGGAAGAACACCGCCGAGCCGATCGCACCGGCGATCTTCGTGGTGCGGGACACCGCGGAGACGACGGATCCGAGGGCGAGGGCCGCCGCGGTCGCGAGGAGCAGCGCCAGCAGATAGCCGGCCGCCTGCCCGGGCAGCCGTACGTGGAAGGCGAGCCGGCCGACGGCGAGCGCGAGCAGCGCCGAGGCCAGCGCCACCGTGCCCTGCACGACCATCTGCGCGGACAGCAGGGCGGAGGGCCGTACGGGGGTGAGCCGCATCCGGCGCAGGATGCCCCGCTCCCGGTGGCCGGTCAGCACCTGGGGCAGCGCCTGCACCCCGGACATGATCAGGGCGATCAGTACGGCGATGGGCACATAGGCGTCGACCGGCCGCAGCCCGCCCAGGGCCTTGTCGGCGTGCCGGAACGACGGGATCGAGCCGAGGATCACCAGCAGCAGCGTCGGGAAGAGGAAGATCCAGAAGACGGCGCCGGGTTCCCGGCGGAACAGCCGGAACTCGGTGCGCAGGACGGCGGTGTTCATGCCGCGGCCTCCTCGGTGTGGTCGCCGGTACGGTCGGTCCGGTCGGTCCGGTCTTCGGTCAGGTCCAGGAACGCGTCGTCGAGGGTGGCGTCCAGCACCCGCAGCTGATGGGCGGTGACGCGGTGCCGCGCGAGCAGGGTGATGACCGCGTTCACGGTCTCGTCGGTGCCGGAGAGCGTGATCCGGCCGTCCTTGCGCTCGATGGAGGCGATGGCCGGGAGGGCGGCGAGGTCATGGTCGTCCAGCGGGGCCGACGGGGTGAAGCTGATGACGGTGGCGCCCGCCGACCGGCGGATGAGCCCGGCCGGGGTGTCCAGGGCGGCCACCCGCCCCTTGTCGATCACCGCGATCCGGTCGCACAGCCGCTGCGCCTCCTCCATGAAGTGGGTGACGAGCAGCACGGTGACGCCGCTCGCGCGGACGTCCTCGATCAGCTGCCAGGTGTCACGGCGGGCGCGCGGGTCGAGGCCGGTGGTCAGCTCGTCCAGCACGACGACGCGCGGGTGGCCGACGAGGGCGAGCGCGATGAACAGCCGCTGCCGCTGCCCGCCGGAGAGCTTGGCGAACCGGGTGCCGAGCTTCGGGGTGAGGCCGAGGCGTTCGGCGAGCGGCCGCCAGTCGGCCGGGTCCGGGTGGAAGGAGGCGTACAGCTCCAGCGCCTCGCGCACGGTCAGTTTGGGCTGCAGCTCGCTCTGCTGGAGCTGGGCGCCGAGGATCCGGGCGACCTCGTCGTGATCGGCGACGGGATCCAGGCCGGTGACCCGGACCCGGCCGCCGTCGGGGACCCGCAGCCCCTCGACGCACTCCACGGTGGTGGTCTTGCCGGCGCCGTTCGGGCCGAGGATGCCGAAGATCTCGCCTTCCTCGACGGCGAAGGAGACGCCGTCGACGACGGCCCGGCCGCCGTACGACTTGCGCAGATCGGTGACTTCGATGACGGATGGCATGCTCCGAGAATCCCGGGCGGGCGGGGCCCGGCACATCGGCCGCCCCGCTCGAAGCGGCATCGTCCGATCGGTTGAGGCGGGCCTACGACCCGTCGCCCGGAACCCGTGTCCGAGGGGTCGAACGCGCAGGTCGTAGGACCAGCGACGGACCCGGGTCCGGCCAAAACTCGGTGGGCGTTGTCAGTGCCGGTCCGTACGCTCGCGAGTGATGCCCACGACACGTGCAACCACCGAGACCGACCGTTCCGCCGTACGCACGCTGCTGCGCCTGTGGCCGTACGTCCGCCCCGTGCGGGCGCGGCTGTTCACGGCCGCGTTCGTCGCGGTCGTCGCCTCCTGTACCGGGCTGGTGATCCCGCTCGTCCTGAAGTGGCTCGTGGACGGGCCGGTCGCCGACCGTGACCCGGCGGGAGTCTGGCTCGGGGCGCTGTACCTGCTCCTGCTCGGCATCGCCGAGGCGGTCCTGTTCGGCATACGGCGCTGGCTGGTGGCCCGTCCCCTGTCGCACGTGGAGGCGGAGATGCGGGCGGGCCTGTACGGCCATCTGCAGCGGCTGCCCGTCGCCTTCCACGACCGCTGGGCCTCCGGCCAGTTGCTGTCGCGGGGCACGACGGACCTGATGCTGCTGCGCATGTTCCTCGCCTTCCCGTTGACGTTCCTCCTGGTCAACGGCGTCACGATCCTCGTCGGCGTGGTGATCATGCTGATGCAGGACTGGGTGCTGGGCCTGGTCATCCTCGGTCCCGCGATCCCCGTGATGTGGACCTGCGTGGTCTTCGAGCGGCGGTACGCCCTGGTGGCGCGGCGCGCGCAGGACCAGGTCGGCGACCTCACGACGCTGGTCGAGGAGAGCGTGCTCGGCATCCGCATCATCAAGGGCTTCGGCCGGCACCGCAGCCAGGCACGGGCGTTCCGCGAGCTGGCGGTCACCCTGCGCGGCACGGAGCTGCGCAAGGCCCGGCTGCTGGCGGTCATCTGGGGTGTCATCGTGACCCTTCCCGAACTCGCCATCGGCACGGCACTGGTGCTGGGCGCGGTCCGGGTGGCCGACGGCGGCCTGTCGGCGGGCACGCTGGTCGCCTTCCTGAGCACCGCGCTCGCCCTGCGCTGGCCGGTCGACTCCATCGGCTTCCTGCTGGCGATGAGCCAGGAGGCGGCGACGGCGACGGAGCGGTACTTCGAGGTGATGGACGAGGTACCGGAGGATGCGGGGGCCGGCGGTGGGTCGCACGACTCGACGCCGGGAGGCACCGCGGGACTTCGGTTCGAGAGCGTCTCGTTCCGCTACCCCGACGCACCCCCGGGGTCACCTCCCCTCCTCACCCACATCGACCTCCACATCCGCCCCGGCGAGTCGATGGCCCTCGTCGGTGCCACCGGCAGCGGGAAGACCACGCTCACCGCGCTCGTCCCCCGCCTGCACGAGGTCAGCTCCGGCCGCATCACGCTCAACGGCGTCGACATCAACGCGCTGCCCCGCGAGGAGCTGCGCGCCAAGGTCGCCGTCGCCTTCGAGGAACCCACGCTGTTCTCCACGAGCGTCGGGGAGAACGTCCTGATGGGCGCCCCGGACGGTGCCGGAGAGCCGGAGCTGGACCGGGCGCTCGCCGTCGCGCAGGCGGACTTCGCGCACGCTCTCCCCCAGGGCACGGACACCCGCGTCGGCGAACAGGGCCTGAGCCTCTCCGGCGGCCAGCGGCAGCGCCTCGCGCTGGCCCGGGCGGTGGTCGGCAGACCGGAGTTCCTGGTGCTGGACGACCCGCTGTCCGCCCTGGACGTGCACACGGAGGCCGCCGTGGAGGCCGCGCTGCGGCAGGTGCTCGCCGACACCACCGCGCTGATCGTGGCCCACCGCCCGTCGACGGTGCTGCTCGCCGACCGCGTCGCCCTGCTCTCGGGCGGCCGGATCGCCGCCGTCGGCACCCATCACGAACTGCTGCGCACCAACGCCGAGTACGCGCATCTGATGTCCGGGGACGACTCCGGCGGCGCTTCCGGTCGCACTTCCGGCAGCGCTTCCGCTGACGCTTCCGGGGGCGCCTCCGGCGGCGCTTCCGGTCGCACTTCCGGCAGCGCTTCCGCTGACGCTTCCGGGGGCGCCTCCGGCGGCGCTTCCGGTCGCACTTCCGGTAGCGCTTCCGCTGACGCTTCCGGGGACGACTCCGGCGGCGCTTCCGGTCGCACTTCCGGTAGCGCTTCCGCTGACGCTTCCGGGGACGACTCCGGCGGCGCTTCCGGTCGCACTTCCGGTAGCGCTTCCGCTGACGCTTCCGGGGACGACTCCGCCGACGCTTCCGGTGACGAGGAGGGCTCCCGTTGACCACCACGACCGCCGCCACGCCCACCGCCGAGGACGACGAACTCCCCGGCCCGCAGCGGGAGGGCGACGCCGGTGACGGCGACGTCTTCGACCGGGACGTCCTGCCCTCCCCGCCCGGCGCCACGGCCGCCCTGCTGCGCTCCCTGCTCGCGCCGATGCGGGCCCGGGTGGCCGTCACCACCCTCCTGCTCCTCCTCCAGCAGGCGGCGGTGCAGCTGGGCCCGCTGCTGGTGGCGTACGCCATCGACAGCGCCGTACCGGCGTTCCGGGACCACCGGCACGGCCCGCTGATCGCGGTGGCCGTCGGCTATCTGCTGTGCGCCCTCGGCTCCGGCCTGCTGCAGTCCGCGTTCATCGAGGTCTCCGCCCGGGTCAGCCAGGACGTGCTGCTGGATCTGCGGGGCCGGATCTTCCGGCACGCGCAGGCGCTGAGCATCGACTTCCACGAGCGGTACACGTCCGGACGGCTGATCTCCCGCTCCACCACGGACGTGGAGTCGCTCCGCGAACTCCTCAACGACGGCCTGCAGGAGCTCGTGACCGTCGTGCTGTCCTTCGTCTACATCTCGGCGATGCTGCTGTGGCTGGACCTCGGCCTCGGCGCGCTCGCGGTGGCCTCGTTCGTGCCGCTGTACCTGCTCGTCCGGCTCTACCAGCGGCGGGCGGGACGGGTGTACCGGGCGCGGTCGACGGCGATCGCGGCGGTGATCGTGAAGTTCGTGGAGACGATGAACGGCATCCGCCCGGTGCGCGCCTTCCGCCGGGAGGCGGCCAACGACGCCGAGTTCGCCGTGCTCAACCGGCGGCACGAGCGGACCAACGGGGACGCGCTGCTGGAGATGGCCCGCTATGTGGTCGGCTCCCGGCTGGTGGCCAACACGGCGGTCGCGGGGATCGTGCTGTGGGGCGCCTACCGGGTGGCGTCGGGCTCGCTGGAGCTGGGTGTGCTGGCGGCGGCGGTGCTGTACCTGCGCCGGCTGTACGACCCGATCGACCGGCTGGGGATGTTCCTGAACTCCTACCAGTCGGCCGCCGCCTCCCTGGAGAAGGTCGCCGGGCTGCTGGCGCAGACCCCGTCCGTGCCGGAGCCGGCGGCCCCCCGTGAACTCCCGCCGCTCAAGGGGGACTTCCCGGGCCGCGAGGTGGTCTTCGACCGGGTCCGGTTCGGCTACCGCACCGGCGGCGAGGTGCTGCCCCGCTTCGATCTGACCCTGCCGGCCGGGCAGACGGTCGCCGTGGTCGGCTCCACGGGCGCCGGCAAGTCCACGCTCGCCAAGCTGCTCGCCCGCTTCTACGACCCCTCCGACGGCCGCGTACTGCTGGACGGCGTGGACCTGCGCGAGCTGCCCGTGCCGGAACTGCGGCGCGGGGTGGTGATGGTGACCCAGGAGGCCTTCCTGTTCTCCGGCACGGTCGCCGACAACATCGCCATCGGGCGGCCCGACGCCACCCGGGAGGAGATCGAGCGGGCGGCGAAGGCGATCGGCGCGCACGAGTTCATCAGCGCCCTGCCCGACGGCTACGACACCGACGTCCGCAAGCGCGGCGGGCGCATCTCGGCCGGGCAGCGCCAACTGGTCGCCTTCGCCCGCGCGTTGCTGGCCGACCCGGCGGTGCTGATCCTGGACGAGGCGACCAGTTCGCTGGACATCCCGGGCGAGCGGGCCGTGCAGCGGGCGATGTCGACGGTGCTGCGGGGCCGTACGGCGGTGGTGATCGCGCACCGGCTGTCGACCGTGGAGATCGCGGACCGGGTGCTGGTGATGGAACACGGCCGGATCGTCGAGGACGGCCCTCCGGCGGAACTGACCGGCGGCACGGGCCGGTTCGCGGATCTGCACCGGGCGTGGCGGGACAGTCTGGCGTAGTTCAGCGGGTGTTCACGCGGGATATGGTGGGTAGTTGACGGACCATCACGCCCCGTCGGCGCCCGTCCGCGCCTCTCCGTCGGTCGGGATGTCAAGGCCGCGTCAAGGCCTCCCCGTGCACTGCTCTCGCGTGAATAAACGTTCAACCAAAGCGGCTCTCGGTCGGGCAAAGGGGTCTACTCGCATAGACGATCCCGGTGCTGTCATGCTCACGACCGCCCGGACTTCTGCCGGGCACCGCACCGGGAGACCCCCACATGTCCCGAATACCGCGCCCCCTGGTGACCGCCCTCTCCTCCCTCGCCCTCGCTGCGGCGGGCCTCACCGTCACCACCGGCTCCGCCCACGCCGCCGGCTGCAGCCAGAGCTACCTCCCCCTGCCCGACCCGGTCTGCACGCCCGGGGCCCTCAACCCCGACGTCACCCAGGACACCATCGACTCGACCATCTGCGTCTCCGGCTGGACCTCGACCGTACGGCCCCCCAGCTCCTACACCACCGCGCTGAAGAAGAAGCAGATCGCCGCGTACGGCTACTCCGACACCAGCCTCTCGGACTACGAGGAGGACCACTTCGTCCCGCTCGAACTCGGCGGCTCCCCGAGGAGCGAGCAGAACCTCTGGCCCGAGCCGCACTACGGCGCCGAGACCTCCGCGAACAAGGACACCGTCGAGAACAAGCTGAAGAAGGCCGTCTGCGCCGGTGACGTCAGCCTCGCCGACGCGCAGAACGCCATCATGACCGACTGGACGACCGCCCTGTCCAGCCTCGGCCTGAGCTGAGCGATCGCCGCACGCGAGGGCCGGTGCCTCCGCCAGGAGGAACCGGCCCTCCGCCGTACCCACCGCCTGCGCCCCGAACAGCCTCTTTATTCGATGGAGCACCCGTCCCCACCCTGGATACCTTCGAGGTCTCCGGCGAGACCGAGCCGATCGGGGGACGGATGATCGACGCGTACGAGGAGCCGGGCACCCCGGACACGCGCGGCGGCTGGCGCTATCTGTGGTGGCTGGTGCTGCGTCAGCCGGGGCGGTCGGCGGCCGGGGCGCTGCTGGCCAGTGTGTGGATGGTGCTGCTGGCCGCGCAGCCGTATCTGATGGCGCGGGCCGTGGACGAGGGGCTGGTGCCGGGGCGGCTGGGGGTGCTGGCCGGGTGGACCGGGGTGATGTTCGTGCTCGGGTCGGTCAACGCCTGGCTGAGCATCATGCGGCACCGCACGATGACCCGGGTGCGGATGGACGCCAACTTCCGCACCGTGAAGGTGGTCGTGGGTCATGTGGTGCGGCTCGGGGCGGCCCTGCCGCGCCGGGCCGGGGCCGGTGAGGTGGTGACGATCGGGGTCGGCGACGTCCAGACCGTCGCGCAGGCGCTGACCGTGGTCGGTCCGGGCGTCGGCTCGGCCGTGGTCTACGTCGTGGTGGCCGGGCTGCTGCTGGCGGTCTCGGCGCCGCTCGCCGCCGTCGTACTGCTCGGGCTGCCGGTGATCGTGCTGCTCACCGGGCCGCTGACGCTGCGGCTGCAGGGCGCGGAGAGCGCCTACCGGGAGCGGCAGGGCGTGCTGGCCGCGCGCATCGGCGACGTCGCCGGCGGGCTGCGCGTCCTCAACGGCCTCGGCGGCAAGGGGCTGTTCGCGGACGCCTTCCGGCAGGACTCGCGGCGGCTGCGCGCGCAGGGCTACCGGGTGGGCGCGGTGGCCAGCTGGGTGCAGGCGCTCGGCGTGGGCCTGCCCACCCTGTTCCTGGCCGTGGTGACCTGGCTCGCGGCGCGGCTCGCGGCCCAGGGGTCCATCAGCATCGGCGAGTTGGTGTCGGTGTACGGCTACGTCGCCGTACTGATCGGTCCTGTCGCCTTCTTCGTGCAGATGGCCTACGACCTGAACCGGGGCGTGGTGGCCGCGCGCCGGGTGGTACGGCTGCTGCGGCTGGAGCCGGAGCCGGACGAGGGCACGCTGCGGGCGCCCGAGGGACCGGCCGAGCTGCACGATCCGGCGTCGGGGGTGCGGGTGGTGCCGGGCCGGCTGACGGCGCTGGCCGCCGCCCGGCCCGCCGAGGCCGCCGCCGTGGTGGACCGGCTCGGCCGCTTCGGGCCGACCGACGCCACCTGGGGCGGGGTACGGCTGGACGCGGTCCCGCTGGCGGACGTGCGCGGGCGGATCCTGGTCGCGGACAACGAGGCCGACCTGTTCGCGGGGCCGCTGCGCGAGGTCGTGGCCGCCGGGCACCAGGCCGACGAGGCCGAACTCGGCCGGGCACTGTACGCGGCGGCCGCCGAGGACGTCGTACGCGGGCTGCCGGAGGGCACGGACTCGCCGGTGTCCGGCCAGGGCCGCAGCCTGTCGGGCGGGCAGCGGCAACGGATGCGGCTGGTACGGGCGCTGCTCGCCGCTCCCGAGGTGCTGCTCGCGCTCGAGCCGACCTCGGCGCTGGACGCGCACACCGAGGCGACGGTCGCCCGGCGGCTGCGCGAGGCGCGGGAGGGCCGTACGACGCTGGTGACGTCGACCTCCCCGCTGGTGCTGGACCACGCGGACACGGTCGTCTTCCTGGTCGACGGCAAGGTCGCGGCGAGCGGCCCGCACCGGCGCCTGCTCACGGCGGAGCCGGGCTATCGGGCGCTCGTCGCCCGGGACACGGAAGGAGTCGTACGGTGACGGGGGCACGGGACGGGATCGGCGGCCGCGCGCCAGGGGTGCGGGCCGCGGGGCACCCACACACCGCCGTCCGGCAGGGGCCTCGCGGCACCGGCGGGCGAGGGACGGCGCCGACGGTGGCCGGCCGATGTCCGGGCGACCAGGTGCCCGCGCCGCGATGTGCGAGGGGCCATACGGTGAGGCAGGGCGAGGGGCCGCGGCAATGGCGGCCGGCCGACGCCCCGGCGGCCGGGCGGCCACGCGCCGCGACGCGCGGGAGGTCGTACGGTGCGGCAGGGCGAGGGGCCGCGGCGACCGCGGCCGGCCGGTGCGCCGGCGGTCCGGCGCCCGCGCGCCGCGAGGCCCAAGGGGTCGCACCGTGACGGCGGGTGAGGGGCTGCTGCCGGTCGCCGGTCCGGCCCGGGTGCGGCGGGCCGCGCTGCGGCTGGTGCGGGCCGACGGGCGGGCGTTCGCGGCCACGCTGCTGCTGAACGCGCTGGCGGCGGGGGCCGGGCTGGTCGGGCCCTGGCTGGTCGGGCGGATCGTGGACGAGGTGCGGGGCGGGCAGGGAACCGGCGCGGTGGACCGGCTCGCGCCGTGGATCCTGGTGTGCGCGCTGGCCCAGCTGCTGCTGGCCCGCTGGGCGCGTTACGTGGGGTACCGGTTCGGGGAGCGGACGCTGGCCCGGGTGCGCGAGGAGTACGTCGAGCGGGTGCTAGCGCTGCCCGCGTCCGTGGTGGAGCGGGCCGGCACCGGCGATCTGACCGCGCGCGGCACGGCGGACGTGGCGATCGTCGGCAGCACGCTGCGGGACGTCGGCCCGGAGCTGCTGGTCAACACCGTGCAGGCGGTGTTCGTGCTGGTCGCGGTGTTCGCGCTCGACCCGCTGCTCGGGGCGTTCGGACTGCTCGGGCTGACCCCGATCCGGCTGGCGCTGCGCTGGTACCTGCGGCGCGCCCGGGACGGCTACCTCGCCGAGGGCGCGGCCACCTCCCAGGTCGCGGAGATCGTCGCCGCGACGGCGGCCGGGGCCCGGACGGTCGAGGCGTTCGGGCTGCGGGAGCGGCGGGTGGCGGCGAGCCGGGACGCGCTGGAGGAGTCCCGCCGTACCCGCTTCCACACGCTGTTCCTGCGCACGGTGTTCTTTCCGGCGGTCGAGGTGACGTACACCGTGCCCGTGGTGGGCGTGCTGCTGCTCGGCGGCTGGCTGCACCAGCGGGGCGCGGTCGGCGTCGGCGCGGTGGTGGCGGCGGCGCTGTACCTGCGGCAGTTCACCGAGCCGCTGGACCAGATCCTGATGCGCGTGGAGCAACTGCAGAGCAGCAGCGCCTCGTTCGCCCGCGTGGAGGGGCTGGCGCAGGCCCCGCGTTCAGAGAGCGCGGCCGGGTCCCCGGTCCCTGCGGACGACCGGATCGACGTGCGCGGGGTCCGGTACGCCTATGAGCGCGGCGGCGAAGTGCTGCGCGGGGTCGACCTGACGGTACGGCCCGGGGAGCGGCTGGCGGTGGTGGGCCCCTCCGGCGCCGGGAAGACGACCCTCAGCAGGCTGCTCGCGGGCATCGACCGGCCCGGCACGGGCGAGGTGACGGTGGGCGGGGTGCCGGTGGCCGAGCTGGAGCCGGAGCTGCTGCGCCGCCAGGTGGTGCTGGTGACGCAGGAACACCATGTGTTCCTCGGCACGGTCCGCGACAACCTGCTGATCGCCGAGCCGGAGGCCACGGACGACGAACTGTGGGCGGCGCTCGCGACGGTCGGGGCCGACGACTGGGTCCGGGACCTGCCGGACGGCCTCGACACCCGGCTGGGCGCGGGCGGCCGCGCCACCGACGGCTCCCAGGCGCAGCAACTCGCCCTGGCCCGGGTGGTGCTGGCCGACCCGCACACGCTGATCCTGGACGAGGCGACCGCGCTGCTGGACCCCACGACGGCCCGGCACGCCGAACACGCCCTCGCCGCCGTCCTCCAGGGCCGTACGGTCATCGCCATCGCACACCGGCTCCACACCGCCCACGACGCCGACCGGGTGGCGGTCATGGAGGACGGCCGCCTGACGGAACTGGGCACCCACGAGGACCTGGTGACGGCCGACGGCGCCTACGCGGACCTGTGGCGGACCTGGCACGGCGACACCGGCGAGGCTTCCAACTCCCCCGTGCGGTAAGGGTGTCGCCGGTCCTGCACAGCCCCCCTGTCCCCCGTCCTGGTGACCACTTCCGTATATCGAACATGAACACCCGGACAACGGACCATTTCCGGCCAACTTTGTGACGCGGTCCTGACAGGAATGGTGATCCCCTGTCACTCTTCCCAGGCCGACTCACAGCAACCCCACCATCACGCCTGCTTCGTGTGAGCCGGCCTGCACGTGGTTCCGCGTACCGCCCTGTTCTGCCCGGACGCCCCAACCCACCGTCCGGTCTCCCCTGGCCGCGCGACCCGCGGTCACGCAGAAGGAGTCAGTGTTGAGAAGCAGTTCCTCTCGCAGACGCACCCCCCACGCGTCCCACCGGCGCACCGCCACCGTCGCCCTCGCCGGCGTCGCCGCCCTGATCGCCGCCGCCGTCCAGTCGGGCGCGGCCAGCGCCGCACCGGCGAAACCCGGGCCCGGGAAGATCGACAAGGCCCATGTGGCCGTGCGGCTCACGCCGTCGCAGCGCGTCGAGCTGATCCGCCACGCCGACGCCACCAAGGCCGCCACCGCCCGGTCCCTCGGCCTCGGCGCCCAGGAGAAGCTGGTCGTCAAGGATGTCGTCAAGGACGCCGACGGCACCCTGCACACCCGGTACGAGCGCACCTACGCCGGCCTTCCCGTGCTCGGCGGCGACCTGGTCGTGCACAGCGACAGCTCCGGCAAGACCATGGACGTCGTCAAGGCCACCCGCGCCTTGGTGAAGGTCGCGGCTCTCACCCCGGCCGTGTCGAAGGCCGCCGCCGAGAAGCAGGCCGTACAGCGGGCCAAGGCCCGGGGCGGTACCAGGTCCGCCGCGGACAGCGTCCGCAAGGTGATCTGGGCGGCGACCGGAAAGCCCGTCCTCGCCTACGAGACGGTCGTCGGCGGCCTCCAGGACGACGGCACCCCGAACCAGCTGCACGTCATCACCGACGCCGCCACCGGCAAGAAGCTCTACGAGTACCAGGGCATCGAGACCGGCGTCGGCAACACCCAGTACAGCGGGCAGGTGCAGCTGACCACGACCCAGTCGGGCTCGACGTACACGCTGACCGACGGGGCGCGCGGCGGCCACAAGACGTACAACCTGAACCACGGCACCTCGGGCACCGGCACCCTGTTCTCCCAGAGCAACGACACCTGGGGCAACGGCAGCACGTCCAACGCGGCCACCGCGGGCGCGGACGCGCACTACGGGGCGCAGGAGACCTGGGACTTCTACAAGAACACCTTCGGCCGCAGCGGCATCAGGAACGACGGCGTCGGCGCGTACTCGCGGGTGCACTACGGCAACTCGTACGTCAACGCCTTCTGGGACGACGGCTGCTTCTGCATGACCTACGGCGACGGCTCGAACAACGCCGACCCGCTGACCTCGCTGGACGTCGCCGGGCACGAGATGAGCCACGGTGTCACCGCCAACACCGCCGGCTTGGACTACAGCGGGGAGTCCGGCGGCCTGAACGAGGCCACCAGCGACATCATGGGCACCGGTGTGGAGTTCTACGCGAACAACTCCTCCGACCCCGGTGACTACCTCATCGGCGAGAAGATCAACATCAACGGCGACGGCACCCCGCTGCGCTACATGGACAAGCCCAGCAAGGACGGCGGTTCGGCGGACAGCTGGTACGACGGGGTCGGCGACCTCGACGTGCACTACTCGTCCGGTGTCGCCAACCACTTCTTCTACCTTCTGAGCGAGGGCAGCGGCGCCAAGGTGATCAACGGCGTCAGCTACGACTCGCCGACCGCGGACGGGCTTCCGGTGACCGGCATCGGCCGGGACAAGGCGCTGCAGATCTGGTACCGGGCGCTCACCACCAAGTTCACCTCCACCACGAACTACGCGGACGCCCGCACCGGCACCCTCGCTGCGGCCGGCGAGCTGTACGGCACCTCCAGCACCGAGTACAAGGCGGTGCAGGACGCCTGGGCCGCCGTGGCGGTCGGGTCGCGCTCCGACGGCGGCGGTGGCGGGGGCGGCGGCACGACGTACGAGAGCAACACCTCCGTCGCCATCCCGGACAACGGGCCGGCCGTCACCTCCGGCATCACGGTCTCCGGCCGGAGCGGGAACGCGCCGAGCAACCTCCAGGTGTACGTCGACATCACGCACACCTGGCGGGGTGACCTGGTGATCGACCTCGTCGGCCCCTCGGGCACCGCCTACCGTCTGAAGAACTTCAGTTCCTCGGACTCGGCGGACAACGTGAAGCAGACCTTCACGGTCAACGCCTCCGCCGAACCGGCCAACGGGACCTGGACGTTGAAGGTGCAGGATCAGGCCACCTACGACACCGGAACGATCAACGGCTGGAAGCTGACGTTCCCGTAAACGGACGGCAAAAAGCCCGGGAACTGGGGTCCGTCCGAGGGTCCGGCACCCTCGGACGGCACCCGTTAATACCCCTGAAACGTTTCCCGGACAGTTGATTTCCGGCCAACATCACTTCAGGGTCCTGACATGTACGCGCCCCTGATGTCACCCTTCCTTCACCCGCCGCAGAGCTTCACCCCACCTCTCCGGCCAGTAACCCCACGCTGACCGGACTCCCCACGAGAAGGAGCTTGCGTGACCCCCCGCTACACGCGTCACAAGCGCGCCACTCTGGCCATCGCCACCGCCGTCGCCGCCGGAGCCCTGCTCTCCACGGGTCTGACCTCGACCGCCACCGCGGCCGGCGCCGGCAAGAGCGGCGCGACCCTCGCCGCCGCCCCCGCCGCGCTGTCCGACTCGGCCCGTGTCTCCCTGATACAGCAGGCGCAGGCCGACGCCGACCACACCGCGCGGCAACTCGGCCTCGGCGCCAAGGAGAAGCTGGTCGTCAAGGACGTCGTCAAGGACGTCGACGGCACCGTCCACACCCGCTACGAGCGCACCTACGCCGGCCTGCCCGTGCTCGGCGGCGACCTGGTCGTCCACACGGCCAAGTCGGGCAGAACCGAGGGCGTCACCAAGGCGAACCAGGCGGCCATCAAGGTGGCCTCGCTCAAGCCGCAGATCACCGCGGCCAAGGCCGAGAAGCAGGCGGTGTCCGCCGCCAAGACCCTCGGCTCCGCCAAGTCCACCGCGGACGGCGCCCGCAAGGTGATCTGGGCCGGTTCCGGCAAGCCCGTCCTCGCCTACGAGACGATCGTCGGCGGCCTGCAGGACGACGGCACCCCGAACCAGTTGCACGTCATCACCGACGCCGCCACCGGCAAGAAGCTGTTCGAGTACCAGGGCATCGAGAACGCGACCGGCACCGGCAAGACCCTGTACTCCGGCACCGTCAGCCTCACCACCACGCAGTCGGGCTCGTCGTACAACCTGACCGACGCCACGCGCGGCGGCCACAAGACCTACAACCTGGCCCGCAAGACGTCCGGCAAGGGCACGCTGGTCAGCAACTCGACCAACACCTTCGGCACGGGCACCGCCTCCACCTCCTCCTCCGACCAGACCGCGGCCGCCGACGCCGCCTACGGCGCGCAGGAGACCTGGGACTTCTACAAGTCCACGTTCGGCCGCAGCGGCATCAAGAACGACGGCGTCGGCGCCTACTCCCGCGTCCACTACGGCAGCAGCTACGTCAACGCCTTCTGGGACGACAGCTGCTTCTGCATGACGTACGGCGACGGCGAGGGCAACGCCGACCCGCTGACCTCGCTGGACGTGGCCGGCCACGAGATGAGCCACGGTGTCACCGCCAACACCGCCGGCCTGGACTACAGCGGTGAGTCCGGCGGCCTGAACGAGGCCACCAGCGACATCATGGGCACCGGCGTGGAGTTCTTCGCCAACAACGCCAAGGACCCCGGTGACTACCTCATCGGCGAGAAGATCAACATCAACGGCGACGGCACCCCGCTGCGCTACATGGACAAGCCCAGCAAGGACGGCGGCAGCGCCGACTCCTGGTCCTCGTCGGTCGGCAACCTGGACGTCCACTACTCGTCCGGAGTCGCGAACCACTTCTTCTACCTCCTCTCGGAGGGCAGCGGTTCGAAGACGATCAACGGGGTGACGTACAACTCGCCCACCTCCAACGGCTCCACGGTCACCGGCATCGGCCGGGACAAGGCGCTGCAGATCTGGTACAAGGCGCTGACCACGTACTTCACGTCGACGACGAACTACAAGGCGGCCCGCACGGGCACCCTGAGCGCGGCGGCGGCGCTGTACGGCTCCAGCAGCACCGAGTACAAGGCGGTGGCCGCGGCCTGGTCGGCGGTGAACGTCAACTAGCCGGAACCACGGGGCATTTGACGATCGGGCGGTACCCGGACGGAAGGCGTCCCGGGTACCGCCCTACCCTTGTGACCCATGTCCCCGGCGCCCTTCACCTACGAGCCGGTCGGCGCGACCCGCGACGACCTGACGTACTGCCCGCCCGGCTTCCACCCGATGCTCGTCCGCACCCGCCTCGGCGAGGGCCAGAAGCTCTTCCACCGGGCGGCCGAGGCGGTCCTCACCTGGGAGATGCACCGTGCCCTGGGCGTGGGCATCACCGCCACCGCCGACCGCGCGGCCCCCGGCACCGACGTCACGGTCACCCTGGCGGGCCTGATCAAGGCCCCCTGCCGCATCATCTGGACGGTGGAGGAGCCCCGCCGGGCCGGCTGGGCCTACGGCACCCTGGAGGGCCACCCCGAATGCGGCGAGGAGGCCTTCGTGGTCGACCGCACGGGAGACGGCACGGCCTGGCTGACGGTGGCGGCCTTCAGCAGGCCGGCCAAGTGGTACGCGAGGGCGGGCGGCCCGGCGACCCGGGGCCTGCAGCACGCGTACGCACGCCGCTGCGGGACGGTACTGCGCAGGCTCTGCGAGGGACTGTCCGAGACCTGACCGCTCCGCGGCGTGGTGGTGTGCCGGTCGAGCGGGCCGAGGCGCACCCGCACCCGGAATCTTCACACCCCGCCCAGGCACCCTCCGCGCCCTTTGGCGTGTTCACTACCGTCGGCTGCTAGATTCGCCGGGATCAGTACACACGGGGGAGGCACACGCCCATGGCATGGGACGAGTGGGAGCAGCTGAAGGCCGAGGCCGCTGAGCGACGCCAGAACGGGGAGGGCGCGACCGGCCCCGCATCGGCGCACATGCGGCTGAACCACGTGGCCGACGCGGGCGCCGGCGGCGGGGGCCGCCCGGACATCGACATCAAGACGCATGGCGTACACGGCGCGGCCGACGACACGGAGACCCTGTCACGCCAGGCGATGCAGCGCCTGAGCCACTCCCTCGACTCGAGCGACGAGGTGTACGGGGCCCACTACGGCTATGGCTGGCTGAGCCCTCTCCAGCTCAAGGTGTGTGCATTGGACTGGGAAGACCACATGGTGTCGCTCGCCAAGCAGCTCGGCGACCTCAGCGCCAAGCTGAAGGACTCCGCCCAGGGCTACGACAGGGCTGACGCCGAGGCCGAGGCCCGGCTGCACGCGGCCGTCCAGGATCTGGGGAAGGCCTGAGCGTGGTCTCGTACGAAGGAATCAACAACGCCCTCCCCAAGAAGTGGCAGACGGCCGCGGCGGAGTGGGCGTCGCTGTCCAAGTACGCGCTCGGCGCGGCGAAGGACCTGCGCAACCTCGGAGTCAAGCCGCTGGCCGACAACTGGACCGACGAGGTCGGACAGGCCGCCGCCGGCAAGTTCGAGAATCTGGCCAACCAACTCGAGGCGGCTTCCGACATCCTGCTCTCCGTCAAGATGGCCGTCGAGGGCGTGACCACCGCCATCGAGACCGCACAGAGCACCCTGCGTGAGGCGACCGAGCTCGCCGACCGGTACGGACTGACGATCAGCACCGACGGCACGGTCACCGGCCCGCCCGTCCACAACCGCATGGAGGCCGAGGATCTCGGGCCCTACCGGACGCAGGTGCTGGATCTCATCAACCAGGCCGTGGAGCAGGTGACCACCGCCGACAAGCTGGCCGCGACGGAATTCGCCAAACTCGCCGAGCAGACCAACCTGTCCGATCCCGACAAGGCGCTCAAGCTGCAGAACGACGCGTCGCACGTCGAGATGCAGATGCTGGCCGCCGACGTCCCGGTCGGACAGGGCCCGACGACCGTGCGCGAGTGGTGGGACGGCCTGACGGCCCAGCAGCGCAAGGACATGATGCTGGCCGAGCCGGTTCTCATCGCCAACCTCGACGGCATACCCCCCGACGTCCAGCAGGACCTGCGCGGCAACGGCAAGTACGACCGTGTCAAGCTGGTCCAGTACGCCCTGGACAACTGGGACAAGAGCGACCCCACCGACTTCGGCAACAACTGCACCAACTTCGTCTCCAACGCCCTGCACGCGGCGGGGATGAAGGAGAAGACGTCGATCTGGGGAACCAGCGACGACGACAGCTGGATGATCGGCAACCCGACCGGCATCGACCGGATAGACAGGTCACTCGCCTACTCCAACACCTGGTCCGCCGCCGAGAACCAGAAGGACTTCATGCTCCGGCACGGTGGTGAGGAGATCCCGCGCTCCGAGGTGAAGCCGGGTGACATCCTCTACTTCGAGCAGTCCGGCCCCAACGACTCCATCGCGAAGGGCAACACGCATCACGCGGCGATCGTCACGGCCGTGATGCCGGACGGTGAGATCAAGTACACCCAGCACACCGACTCCTACCAGAACGTGAGCCTGGACGGACGTCTCCCCGCCACCGAGAAGCACGAAGGCGCCCAGAACGTCCGCATCGTTCGCCCCAACCCGGACTGGTACTGATGACACCTCCCCCTACGCCTGCCACCACCGACCAGGCCACCGCCTCCTCCCCGGCCCGGCGCCGCACCGACCTGCTCGTGCCCGTCCTGACGATCGCGTCGTTCGGGCTGCTGGCCGCCCACTTCTCCTTCTCCTCCGACACCTTCCAGCACTGCAAGTACCTGGGACCGTCCACGCGGATGTACATCACTGCATGGGCCGGTCCGCTGTGTTCCGTCGCCGCGGTGGCGCTGTACGCAGGGCTGCTGCGCCGTGCGCACAGCCCTGGTCTGGTGCCGGGCCGAGGCGGACGTGCCTGGCTCGCGACGATCTCCGCGACCCTCGCGCTGTTCCTGCTGTTCGTGCAGCTCCTGGCGCTCTACTGGGTGTACGCACCGGACCCGGCAGGCGGGTACGGCTGCTCAGGGCTGCATCTGCTCGCGCCGTAGAACGCGCAGGGATCGGAATTCAGCCGACCGGCGTCCACGCGAGACGCGACCGCGCCCCTGGCCGACGGAACGCATCCGGCCGGCCCAAGGCCCGGTACCGGTCAGGTCCACCGCCCTTCCAGGCCGCTCGCTCCGCGTGATGCTCACTCCGCGTCGAACAATTCCGTCGCATGGGTTGCGTGGACGGCTCGCTGGGCCCAGACCTCCAGCTGATCCAGGTCGGTGCAGGCCAGCAGGCGCTCACGGAGGGAGTCGGGCACCGGGATGCCGCGCCATTCCAGGATGCGCAGGGTCATCTCCTGGCGGTCCTGAATGCGGCCCTCCTCCCGTACCTGCTCGGCCAGCGGGTGTCGCCAGCAGTACTGGATCGCCGTCACAGATCCCTCCACATCTGCTTCGCCTGAGGGTCGGCCAGGCAGGAGTCGACGAACTGCACGAAGACTGCGGCACTGTCTGGGTCGATGGTCCGCAGGGCAGCGGCCGACGATTCCAGTATGGCCGGAGCCTGCGGCCCACGCCCGTGCGTCATGGCCGACAGCACCGCAAGACGGCATTGTCAGTTGCGCCTGGGGCTCGAACTGCGCAGGCTCCGCGAGGCGGCCGGACTCACCGCAGTCCAGTCGGCGGCGCTCCTCGGTATGAACAGGGTCCAGATCAGCCATATCGAGTCTGGGATCACCGGAGTGATCGAGGAGCGGCTACGTCGGCTGGCGTCTCATTACGACGAGCTTGAGTTGCGCGTCCAGCATCGGCTAAGGCGTCAGCAGCTCAGCGTCCCGTACGCGCTGGTCATCCACGAGGCGGCCCTGCGCATCAGAGTCAGCGACCGTGACGCCTCCAACTGGGCAAGCTGCTGGAACGATCCGAGTCGGACCATGCCACCGTACGGGTCATCCCTTTCGACCTGGACGGCTTCGCAAGAGCCGCCAGCGCCATGACGTACGCCGGTGGCTCCGTTCCCAAGCTGGACACGGTCGTGCGTGACGTTCCGCACGGCTCGGCCTTCATCGACTCCGAAGCGCAGCTCAGCATCTTTCGAACGCGTTTCCGTAAGGTGGAGGCCGCATCGCTCGGCCCGGACCGGCCGCGCGACTTCATCCACAAACTGGCGCAAGAGCTGTGAGGCATCCCATGGACGCCCCGGACAACTGACGGAAGTCGTCCTACTCGGGCCCCGACGACGGCAACACCTGTGTGGAAATAGCCACCTCCCCCTCCCACACCGCCATCCGCGAATCCAGGGACCCAGCCGTCGGCACCCCCACCGTCCCGGCCGGGTCCTTCGCTCCTTTCATCGAGGCCCTGAAGCAGACGCCGTAGCGCGCGGACCGCCGCAGTCGCTACCGCAACAAAACCCCCGCCCCCTCCACCCCCTCCTCCGTGGGCACCGCCACCAGGCCCATCTCCGCGGCGGAGGAGAGCAAGCGGTGGGACGGGAGGATGCGGACCGTGTAGCCGTAGGGGCCCGTGCGGTCCAGGGCCAGGGGGCCCTCGTACAGGAGGCGGCCCTCCAGGTCCGGGGCGCTCGTCGGCTTCAGCGGGACCACCGTGGCGTCCGTGATGCGGTCCTCCGCGTCCACCCGGCCCGACACCGCCTGGACCTCCACGTCGTCCGGGGTCAGCGAACCGAGGGCCACCCGGACCCGCAGGCCCACCGTCGTGCCCAGCTCCGCCGTGGCCGTCGGCGCCGTCGTCTCCACGTGGTCGACGCTCACCCCGGGCCAGGCCGCCCGCACCCGCGCCTTCCAGGCGGCCAGGTCGCTCGCCGTGTCCGGGGTCAGGGCGCGGTGCGCGTGCGCGGCGGGGACGTAGAGGCGGTCGACGTACTCGCGGACCATGCGGCCGGCCAGCACCTTGGGGCCGAGCAGGCTCAACGTCTGGCGAACCATCGCGATCCAGCGGTCGGGCAGTCCGCCCCGGCCCCGCTCGTAGAAGCGCGGGGTCACCCGCTGCTCCAGCAGGTCGTACAGCGCCGCCGCCTCGATGTCGTCGCGGCGGTCGGGGTCCGTGCCCGCGCCGTCCGCCGTCGGGATGGCCCAGCCGAAGTCCGGCTGGAACCATTCGTCCCACCAGCCGTCCAGGACGGAGAGGTTCAGGCAGCCGTTGAGCGCCGCCTTCATGCCGCTCGTACCGCAGGCCTCCAGGGGGCGCAGGGGGTTGTTCAGCCAGATGTCGCAGCCGGGGTAGAGCTTCTGCGCCATCGCCATGCCGTAGTCGGGGAGGAAGACGATGCGGTGGCGGACCCGTGGATCGTCGGCGAACCTCACCAGTTCCTGGACCAGGCGCTTGCCGCTGTCGTCCGCCGGGTGTGCCTTGCCCGCCACGACGATCTGGATCGGGTGCTCGGGATGCAGCAGCAGTTCCATCAGGCGGTCCCGGTCCCGCAGCATCAGCGTCAGGCGCTTGTACGACGGGACCCTGCGCGCGAAGCCGATCGTGAGGACGTCGGGGTCGAGTACCCCGTCGATCCAGCCCAACTCGGCGTCGCCCGCGCCCCGTTGCCGCCATGACGTCCGCAGCCGCTCCCGTACCTCCAGCACCAGCTGTTCGCGCAGGGTGCGGCGCAGTTCCCAGATGTCCTGGTCCTCGATCTCCGCGACCGAGTCCCAGCGCTCGGAGCCGCCGACGGTGAGCGCGTCCTCGGCCCGCTCCGAGCCGACCTGTCGGGCGCCCAGGCGCAGCACCTCCGGGGCGACCCAGGTCGGCGCGTGCACCCCGTTGGTCACGGAGGTGATCGGCACCTCGTCGGGGTCGAATCCCGGCCACAGGCCCGCGAACATCTCCCGGCTGACGTGCCCGTGCAACAGGGACACGCCGTTCGCCCGCTGGGCCAGCCTGAGCCCCATCACCGCCATGTTGAACAGGTTCGGCTCGCCACCCGGGTACGTCTCCATGCCGAGGGTCAGGATCCGCTGCACGTCGATGCCGGGGAGCTCGGCGTCCGCCCCGAAGTGCCGGGCGACCAGCTCCCGGTCGAAGCGGTCGATGCCGGCCGGGACGGGGGTGTGGGTGGTGAAGACCGTGCCGCCGCGCACCGCTTCCAGGGAGGAGTCGAAGTCCAGCCCGGCGGCGCAGAGTTCGGCGATCCGCTCCAGGCCCAGGAAGCCCGCGTGCCCCTCGTTGGTGTGGAACACTTCGGGGTGCGGGTGGCCGGTGAGGCGGCAGTAGGTCCGTACCGCCCGGACACCCCCTATCCCGAGCAGCATCTCCTGCAGCAGCCGGTGCTCGCTGCCGCCGCCGTAGAGCCGGTCGGTCACCCCGCGTTCGCCGAGGTCGTTCTCCTCCACGTCCGAGTCCAGGAGCAGCAGCGGCACCCTGCCCACCTGGGCCAGCCAGATCCGGGCGTGCAGCGCCCTGCCGCCGGGCAGCGCAAGGGAGATCCGCGCCAGGGCGCCGTCGGCCTCCTTCAGCTGGGTGAGGGGCAGTTCGTTGGGGTCGAGCACCGGGTAGTGCTCCTGCTGCCAGCCGTCGCGGGACAGGGTCTGCCGGAAGTACCCGTGCCGGTAAAGGAGGCCGACCCCGATCAGGGGCACGCCGAGGTCGCTGGCGGCCTTGAGGTGGTCGCCCGCCAGGATGCCGAGGCCGCCGGAGTACTGGGGCAGCGCGGCCGTGATGCCGAACTCCGGGGAGAAGTAGGCGATGGCCGCGGGCATGCCGGCCGCCTGGGTCTGGTACCAGCGGTCGCCGGTCAGATAGTCGTCGAGGTCGTCGGCGACGGCGGTGAGGCGGCGCAGGAACCGCCGGTCCCCCGCCAGCTCGGCCAGCCGCGCCGGCCGCACCCGGCCCAGTGTCCGCACCGGGTCGCCCCCGGCGGCGGCCCAGGCCTCGGGGTCGACGGACTGGAACAGGTCGCGCGTTTCCGCATGCCAGGACCAGCGCAGATTGCGCGCCAGGTCGCTCAGCGGCCGGAGGGGTTCGGGGAGAACGGGACGGACGGTGAACCGACGGATCGCCTTCACATGCCACCTCGGACGCGTCGCGGAGTGAGACGCACGGCGCTGTACGTCTCGTCGTCAACCTCGACGGTAGTGGTTACCGGGTGGTCGGTGGGGAGGCTCCCGGAGGGTGTCGGGGGCGTCAAGGAGCGGCGCGCGGGCACCCGTGGAAAAGGGGGCCGGTCTTGTGGGTGGACATACGCGGGAGTAGTTAACAAAGTTCCGGATTGCCCACCCGAACAGGGTGGGAAGGCTCCTCCGGTACGGCCCCACAGGCGTCCCACGGCACCTCCGCAGGACCCACCTCCCCACATCCATCCGCCACACCCACGTTGACGCGGACAGGAGCGGTCATGCCCGCCACGCACCATTCGTCAGCACCTCCGACAAGCAGCGACACCACGGCAGCGGCAGCCAAGCCCGCGAAGAAACCGGCCGAGAAGACGACGGCCAAGAAGACAACGGCCGAGCAGACAACGGCCAAGCAGACAACGGCCAAGAGGGCACCGGCAAAGAAGGCTCCGGCAAAGAAGACAACGGGCAAGAAGGCGGCGAAGGCCGCCGCCCGCGTGCCCGGACCGCCCGGACCGCCCGGCGGCGGCGCCGATTCCCCACCCGGCTCCGGGGCGGCCACGCTCGGCCGTATCCCCGTCCTCGACGTACGCCCCGTGGTCCAGCACGGGCGCAGGCCGGCCAAAGCGGTGACCGGTGAGTCGTTCGAGGTGTCCGCCACCGTCTTCCGGGAGGGGCACGACGCCGTCGCGGCGAACGTCGTGCTGCGCGACCCGGCCGGCCGGCCCGGACCGTGGACGCCGATGCGCGAACTCGCGCCGGGCACCGACCGCTGGGGCGCCACCGTCACCGCGGGCGAGCCCGGCCGCTGGACGTACACCGTGGAGGCCTGGTCCGACCCGGTCGCCACCTGGCGGCACCACGCCGGCATCAAGATCCCGGCGGGCATCGACACCGAGCTGGTGCTGGAGGAGGGCGCGCGGCTGTACGAGCGCGCCGCCGCCGGAGTCCCGGACGGGCAACGGCCGGTCCTCGAGGAGGCGGTGGCGGCCCTGCGGGACGAGCACCGCCCCGCCGCCTGGCGCCTCGCGGCGGCACTGGCACCGCAGGTGCAGGAGTTGCTGGCCCGCCATCCGTTGCGGGAGCTGGTCACCGCCTCCGATCCGATGCCGCTGCTGGTGGAGCGCGAACGCGCCCTGTACGGCTCCTGGTACGAGTTCTTCCCGCGCTCGGAGGGCACGGCCGAGCAGCCGCACGGCACCTTCCGTACGGCCGCGCGCCGGCTGGAGGCGGTCGCGGAGATGGGCTTCGACGTCGTCTACCTGCCGCCTATCCACCCCATCGGCACGACCTTCCGCAAAGGGCCCGACAACACCCTCACCGCCGGACCGGACGACGTGGGCGTGCCGTGGGCGATCGGCTCGCCGGAGGGCGGGCACGACGCCGTCCACCCGGACCTGGGCACGATCGAGGACTTCGACTGGTTCGTGGCCCAGGCACGCTCCCACGGCCTGGAGATCGCCCTCGACTTCGCCCTGCAGTGCTCCCCGGACCACCCTTGGGTGCACAAGCATCCGGAGTGGTTCCACCACCGGCCCGACGGCACGATCGCGTACGCGGAGAACCCGCCGAAGAAGTACCAGGACATCTACCCGATCGCCTTCGACGCGGACATGGACGGGCTGGTCGCGGAGACGGTACGGATCCTGCGGCACTGGATGGACCACGGGGTGCGGATCTTCCGGGTGGACAACCCGCACACCAAGCCGGTCGTCTTCTGGGAGCGGGTCATCGCCGAGGTCAACGGCACGGACCCGGACGTGATCTTCCTGGCGGAGGCGTTCACCCGGCCGGCGATGATGCACACCCTGGCCCAGATCGGCTTCCAGCAGTCGTACACGTACTTCACCTGGCGCACCACCAAGCAGGAACTCACCGAGTACCTGAGCGAGTTGTCGGGGGAGGCGGCGGCCTACATGCGGCCGAACCTCTTCACCAACACCCCGGACATCCTGCACGCCTACCTCCAGCACGGCGGGCGCCCGGCCTTCGAGGTGCGGGCCGTGCTCGCCGCGACCCTCTCCCCCACCTGGGGCATCTACAGCGGCTACGAGCTGTGCGAGAACACCCCGCTCAGGCAGGGCAGCGAGGAGTACCTCCACTCGGAGAAGTACCAGCTCAGGCCCCGCGACTGGGAGACGGCCGCACGCGAGGGCCGGACCATCGCCCCGCTCATCACCCGGCTCAACACCATCCGGCGCCGCAGCCCGGCCCTGCGCCAGCTGCGCGATCTGCACTTCCACCACGCCGACAAGGAGGCGGTGATCGCCTACTCGAAGCGGAGCGGATCGAACACGGTTCTCGTGGTCGCCAACCTCGACCCCCACCACACCCAGGAGGCCACGGTCTCGTTGGACATGCCGCAACTCGGCCTGGACTGGCACGAGTCCGTGCCGGTGCGCGACGAGCTCACCGGCGAGACCTACTACTGGGGCAGGGCCAACTATGTGCGCCTCGAACCGGGCCATAGGCCCGCGCACGTTCTCACCGTCCTGCGACCGTCCAACCCGCAGATCGGAGGGTCACCCACAATATGATCGTCAATGAGCCCGTTCCGGACACCTTCACGGACACTCCCGCGAGGGACCGGGACCCGGAGTGGTTCAAGCGCGCCGTCTTCTACGAGGTCCTGGTCCGCTCCTTCCAGGACAGCAACGGCGACGGCATCGGCGACCTGAAGGGTCTGACGGCCAAGCTGGACTATCTGCAGTGGCTGGGGGTCGACTGCCTGTGGCTGCCGCCCTTCTTCAAGTCGCCGCTCAGAGACGGCGGTTACGACGTCTCCGACTACACCGCCGTCCTGCCGGAGTTCGGTGATCTCGCCGACTTCGTGGAGTTCGTGGACGCCGCCCACCAGCGCGGCATGCGCGTGATCATCGACTTCGTCATGAACCACACCAGCGACCAGCACCCGTGGTTCCAGGAGTCGAGGCGGGATCCGGACGGTCCGTACGGGGACTACTACGTCTGGGCCGACGACGACAAGCAGTTCCAGGACGCCCGGATCATCTTCGTCGACACCGAGGCCTCCAACTGGACGTACGACCCGGTACGCAAGCAGTACTACTGGCACCGCTTCTTCTCGCACCAGCCGGACCTCAACTACGAGAACCCGGCGGTGCAGGAGGAGATGATCTCCGCGCTGAAGTTCTGGCTGGATCTCGGCATCGACGGGTTCCGGCTGGACGCCGTGCCGTACCTGTACCAGCAGGAGGGCACCAACTGCGAGAACCTGCCGGCGACCCACGAGTTCCTGAAGCGGGTGCGCAAGGAGATCGACACCCAGTACCCCGACAAGGTGCTGCTGGCGGAGGCCAACCAGTGGCCCGAGGACGTCGTCGACTACTTCGGGGACTACTCCTCCGGCGGCGACGAGTGCCACATGGCCTTCCACTTCCCGGTCATGCCGCGCATCTTCATGGCCGTACGGCGCGAATCGCGCTACCCGGTCTCGGAAATCCTCGCCAAGACCCCGGCGATCCCGTCGAACTGCCAGTGGGGCATCTTCCTGCGCAACCACGACGAGCTGACCCTGGAGATGGTCACCGACGAGGAGCGCGACTACATGTGGGCCGAATACGCCAAGGACCCACGGATGCGCGCCAACATCGGCATCCGCAGGCGGCTGGCCCCCCTCCTCGACAACGACCGCAACCAGATCGAGCTGTTCACCGCCCTGCTGCTGTCCCTGCCCGGCTCGCCGATCCTCTACTACGGCGACGAGATCGGCATGGGCGACAACATCTGGCTCGGCGACCGCGACGCCGTCCGCACCCCCATGCAGTGGACCCCCGACCGCAACGCCGGTTTCTCGTCCTGTGACCCGGGACGCCTGTACCTGCCGACGATCATGGACCCGGTCTACGGCTACCAGGTCACCAACGTCGAGGCCTCGATGTCCTCGCCGTCCAGCCTGCTGCACTGGACCCGCCGCATGATCGAGATCCGCAAGCAGAACCCCGCCTTCGGACTGGGGTCCTACAACGAGCTGCAGTCCACCAACCCGGCGGTGCTCGCCTTCCTGCGGGAGTACGAGGACGACCTGGTGCTCTGCGTCCACAACTTCTCCCGCTTCGCGCAGCCCACGGAGCTGGACCTGAGCCGGTTCGGCGGGCGGCACCCGGTCGAGCTGTTCGGCGGTGTCCGCTTCCCGGCGATCGGCGAGCTGCCGTACCTGCTCACCCTCGCGGGGCACGGCTTCTACTGGTTCCGGCTGCGCAGGGAGCCGGTCTAGACCCCTGTGGTGGGGCGGTTTCCACCGCCCCACCCGGGGCACGCATCAGTAACACCCCGACGACCCGGGGAAAGGACGTGACGCCCATGGCGGAAACGGTCACCTCTTCCAGCACCACCGTTCCTCTCCTCGCCTCGCTCGACCCCTTGTTGCGTGAGTGGCTGCCGAGGCAGCGCTGGTTCGCCGGCAAGGGGCGTCCGGTCACCGGGTTCACCCCCGTGGCCGTCACCGAACTGCTGCCGCCCGACGGCCGGCTGGGCCTGTACCACCTGCTGCTGCGCGTCCACCAGCCGCCCGCGCTCGGCGCCGAGACCCACCCGGGCGACTGCTACCAGCTCCTCATAGGCGTGCGCGAGGCGCTGCCGCCCAGGCTGGCGCCCGCGCTGATCGGACATGTGCCGGACGGGCCGCTCGCCGGACGCACGGTGTACGAGGCCCTGTACGACCCCCGGCCCGCCGAGGTGCTCCTGGAGGCCCTGCGCACCCGGGCCCGCATCGGCGGGCTGTGTTTCGAGCGGGATCCGCGCCAGGAGATCCGCGAGGGTCTCGTGGCCCGGCTGATGACCGCCGAGCAGTCCAACTCGTCGATCGTCTACGGCGATACGTTCATCCTGAAACTGCTGCGCCGGGTGGTGCCCGGCGTCAACCCCGATCTGGAGATACCCCTGGCGCTGGCCCGCGAGGGCTGCCCCCGGGTGCCCGCGCCGACCGCCTGGCTGCACGCTGAGCTGGGCCCGGAGTCGTACGTCCTGGCGGTGCTCCAGCCCTTCGTCAGCGGGGCGAGCGACGGCTGGGAGCTGGCGCTGCGCGAGCTGGCCAAGGGCGAGGACTTCGCCGCCGAGGCGCGGGCTCTGGGCCGGGCCACCGCCGAGGTGCACACCGCGCTCGCCCACGCCCTGCCGACGGTCACCCTCGGCCATGTGCAGCTGCAGTCGCTGGCCGACGGGATGACCGAGCGGCTTCAGGCGGCGGTCCAGGCGGTGCCCTCCTTACGGCCGTACGAGGACGGACTGCGCTCGGCCTACGCCGCGCTCGCCTCGCTCGCCGCCGAGGGCGGTACCTGGACCGCGCAGCGGATCCACGGCGATCTGCACCTGGGCCAGTGCCTGCGCTCCCCTTCCGGGGAGTGGTCGCTGATCGACTTCGAGGGCGAGCCGGCCCGGCCGCCGGCCGAACGGCGGATGCCGCAGCCGCCGGTGCGGGACATCGCGGGGATGCTCCGCTCCTTCGACTACGCGGCCCATTCCGTGACCCCGCCCGCGCCGGACTGGGCGCGCGTCTGCCGGGCCGCCTACTGCGCGGGGTACGCGGAGGTGGCCGGCCGCGACCCGCGCACCGATCCGGTGCTGATGCGGGCCTTCGAGACCGACAAGGCGGTATACGAGACCGTCTACGAGGCCCGGCACCGCCCCGACTGGCTGCCCGTACCGCTCTCGGCGATCCGTCGCCTCGCCGCGTGAAGACCCAGGAGGCTCGTCCGTGACACCGAAGGGCAAGAAGCACACCAAGAGCAGGGCGAAGACGGTTCCGAAGCAGCCGGTGCCCCGGCACGAGAGCGTCGCGGAGGGGGCGCGGCCGGGGGCCGCCCTCGCATCCGAGGACCGCGCGCGGCTGCTGGAGGCGACCCATCACGACCCGCACGCCGTCCTGGGGGCCCATCCGGTGCCCGGCGGCGTGGCCTTCCGGGTCTTCAGGCCGTACGCGCTGTCCGTCACGGTCGTCACCGGCGCCGTGCGGGCCGAACTGCGCGACGACGGCGACGGGTTCTTCTCGGGCCTGCTGCCGTTCGGGGACGTACCGGAATACCGGCTGCTGGTGGCGTACGAGGGGAACGTCCTGGACACCGAGGACCCCTACCGCTTCCTGCCCACCCTGGGCGAGCTGGACCTGCACCTGATCGGCGAGGGCCGGCACGAGCAGCTGTGGCAGGCGCTCGGCGCGCATGTCACCAGCCACCAGGGGGTGGCCGGCACCCGGTTCGCGGTGTGGGCGCCCGACGCCCGGGGCGTGCGGATCGCGGGCGGCTTCAACTTCTGGGACGGGACCGGCTTCCCGATGCGCTCGCTGGGCTCCTCCGGGGTGTGGGAGCTGTTCGTGCCGGGGATCGGCGCGGGCGAGGCGTACAAGTTCGAGATCACCCGCCCGGACGGCTCACGCACCCTGCGCGCCGATCCACTGGCCCGCCGTACCGAGGCCCCGCCCGCGACCGCGTCCATCGTGGACGTGTCACAGCACGAGTGGGGGGACGCGGAGTGGCTGGCGCACCGGGCCGACATCCCGGTGCACGAGGCGCCCTTCTCCGTCTACGAGGTCCACCTGCCCTCCTGGCGGCCGGGCCTCACCTACCGCCAGCTCGCGGAGCAACTCCCCGCATACGTACGGGAGATGGGCTTCACGCACGTGGAGCTGATGCCGGTCGCCGAGCATCCCTTCGGCGGGTCCTGGGGCTACCAGGTCACCGGCTTCTACGCGCCCACGGCCCGGCTCGGCATCCCGGACGACTTCAGGTACCTGGTGGACCGGCTGCACCAGGCCGGGATCGGGGTGCTGATGGACTGGGTGCCGGCGCACTTCCCGCGCGACGACTGGGCGCTGGCCGAGTTCGACGGGCGCCCGCTGTACGAGCACCACGATCCGGTGCGGGCCGCGCATCCCGACTGGGGCACGCTGGAGTTCGACTTCGGCCGCCGGGAGGTGCGCAACTTCCTGGTGGCGAACGCCGTGTACTGGTGCGAGGAGTTCCACATCGACGGGCTGCGGGTGGACGCGGTCGCCTCGATGCTCTACCTGGACTACTCGCGCGAGCCGGGCCAGTGGACCCCGAACGAGCACGGCGGCCGGGAGAACCTGGACGCGGTCGCCTTCCTGCAGGAGATGAACGCCACCGTCTACCGGCGCTGCCCGGGCGTGGTGACCATCGCCGAGGAGTCGACGGCCTGGGACGGCGTCACCCGGCCCACCCACCACAAGGGCCCGAGCGGCTTCGGCGGGCTCGGCTTCGGCCTGAAGTGGAACATGGGCTGGATGCACGACTCGCTGGAGTACATGGCCCACGAGCCGGTTCACCGGAAGTACCACCACCACGAGATGACCTTCTCGATGGTGTACGCGTACAGCGAGAACTACGTCCTGCCCATCTCCCACGACGAGGTCGTGCACGGCAAGCGGTCGCTGGTGTCGAAGATGCCCGGCGACTGGTGGCAGCAGCGGGCCAACCACCGCGCGTACCTGGCCTTCATGTGGGCCCACCCCGGCAAGCAACTGCTCTTCATGGGCCAGGAGTTCGCCCAGGGCGCCGAGTGGTCCGAGGCGCACGGCCCGGACTGGTGGCTGCTCGACCCGTCCTACGGCGCCGAGGCCGACCACCGGGGCGTGCGGGATCTCGTACGGGACCTGAACGCGCTGTACCGGGCGAGCCCGGCGCTGTGGCAGCGGGACACCGACCCGGCGGGCTTCCAGTGGATCACCGGGGACGCCGCGGACGACAACGTCTTCGCGTTCCTGCGCCTGGCCGCCGACGGCTCTCCGCTGCTGGCGGTGTCGCACCTGTCCCCGGTCGTCCGGCACGACTACCGGCTCGGGATCCCGGACGACGTACCGGCCTGGCACGAGTCCCTGAACACCGACGCCGCGCGGTACGGCGGCGGGGATGTCACCAACCCCGACGTCATCAAACCGGAACCCCAGGGATGGCACGGCCGCCCGGCGAGCATCCGGCTGACCCTGCCCCCGCTGGCCACGGTGTGGCTGCGGCCGGCCTGACCGGGCGAGGCGCGCCTCGCGGTGCCGTCGGCCGTCGCCGAGCGGCTGCGGCACCCGGGGGGCAGGGGCCGGCGGAGGGGCGTCGGGCTGCACCAGGGAGCGGAGGGCAGCCGCCCGCGTACGACTGCCCGAGCCGCTGGGCGAGCGGGAGCCGTGCGTCGCTGAAGCCCCTGTCCTCCGCGCCGCACCCGAGCTACCCGCCGTCGCCCCCCGGCGGTTCCGCTACTCCCCGGTGACGCCCGCGGCGAGCGCCTCGGGCAGATCCTCCGTGTACAGCACCCCGAGCCGCTGGGTGGCGCGGGTCAGGGCGACGTAGAGGTCGCTGGTGCCGTAGTGGCCCGGCTCCACCACCAGGACCGAGTCGAATTCCAGACCCTTGGCCTGGCGGGGGTCGAGGAGGACGACCGTGCGGGTCAGGTCGGGCTCGGCGCCCGCCGTGACGCCGTCCAGCCGGGTGGCCAGCCGGCGGTGCAGTGCGCGCGGGGCGATGACGGCCAGCCGGCCCTCGGCCGGGGTGAGTTCGGCGACCGCCTTGGCCACGGCCTCGGGCAGGTCGCCGTCGGCCCGCCGCACCCAGGGGCGTACGCCCGTGGAGCGGACCGAGCTGGGCGGCTCGAAACCGGGGTTCTGGGCGCGGACCACGGCCGCTGCCAGGTCCATGATCTCGGCCGGGGTGCGGTAGTTGACGCCGAGGCGGGTGTGCTCCCAGCGGTCCTCCACATAGGGGGCGAGGATGTCCGCCCAGGAACCGACACCGGCCGCCTCGGCGGTCTGGGCGGGGTCGCCGACCAGGGTCATCGAGCGGGTGGGGCTGCGCCGCATCAGCAGCCGCCAGGCCATCGGCGACAGCTCCTGCGCCTCGTCGACGATGATGTGCCCGAACGCCCAGGTCCGGTCGGCCGCGGCGCGCTCGGCGGCGCTGCGGTGGTCCGCCTCCTCGTGCCGCTCGGCGAAGCGTTCGGCGTCGATGATGTCGTGCGCGGACAGGACCTCGCTCGCATCGGGATCACTGTCCTCCTTGTCCTCGAACTCGTAGGTCCGGGAGGCGTAGGAGACGTCCAGCACGCCCTGGGCGTAGGCGATCTGGGTCTCTCGTTCGCGCTCGGCACGGGCCCGTGCCGAGCGCTCGTCCTCACCGAGGAGTTCGGCCGCCTCGTCCAGCAGGGGGACGTCGGCGACGGTCCAGGCGCGGGTCACCGGGCGCCGGATGGCGGCGGCGTCCTCCGCGCTGACGTACCCGTCGGGCTCCGCGAGGAAGTCGGCGACCAGCCGCCGCGGGGTGATCCGGGGCCACAACTGGTCGATGGCGTCCCAGACTTCGGGGTTCTCGGCGAGCTCGTCGCGGATCTGGGTGATGTCGGAGGCGTCCAGCAGGCTGCTGCCGTCGTACGGGTCGGTGCCGACGCGTTCGGCGTACAGTTCGGTGAGCGTGTTGAGGATGTGCCCCTCGAAGTACTCACGGGCGGCGTTGTGCGGCAGCTTCGCGGCGCGGGTGCGTTCGCGGGCGACGCTCACCAGGCCGTCGTCGAGCATCAGCACCTCGCGGTCGTGCTGGATCGCGATGACCGGGTCGGGCAGGGCCTGCCGGTCGCGTACGACGGCGGCGAGCACGTCGGCCATGTCGGCGCGGCCCTTGACGGCGGCCGCCTCGGGAGTGTCGGTGGCGGTGGCCTTCACCCCGGGGAACAGCTCGCCGACCGTGGCCAGCAGCACGCCGGTCTCGCCGAGGGAGGGCAGCACCTCGCCGATGTAGCCGAGGAAGGCCGGGTTGGGGCCGACGATGAGCACGGCCCGGCGGGCCAGCAGCTCGCGGTACTCGTAGAGGAGGTAGGCGGCGCGGTGCAGCGCGACCGCGGTCTTCCCGGTGCCGGGGCCGCCCTCGACCACCAGCACCCCCCGGTGCGGCGCCCGGATGATCCGGTCCTGCTCGGCCTGGATGGTCTGCACGATGTCGGTCATCCGGCCGGTGCGGGCCGAGTTCAGCGCGGCCAGCAGCACGTCGTCGCCGCTGTGGTCCTCGTACCCGGTGCGGGTGGCGTCGCCGAGGTCGAGGATCTCGTCGTGCAGGGAGGTCACGGTCCGGCCCTCGGTGCCGATGTGCCGGCGGCGGCGCAGGCCCATCGGGGTGTGACCGGTGGCCAGGTAGAAGGGGCGGGCGACGTCGGCCCGCCAGTCGATGAGGACCGGGGTGCGCTCGGCGTCGTCCTCGCGCAGGCCGATCCGGCCGATGTGGTGGGCGGTGCCGTCGGCGAGGTCGATCCGGCCGAAGCAGAGCGAGCCGTCGACGGCGTTCAGCGCGGCGAGCAGCCCCGAGCGCTCGGCGACCAGGATGTCCCGCTCCAGCCGGGCCTGCATGGGCTTGTCGCCCTGGGCGAGCGCGTCCTCGACCGAGGTCGCGGCCTCGCCGCGCAGGACGTCCACGCGCGCGTACAGTCCGTCGATGAATTCCTGCTCGCGCCGCAATTCATCGTCCGGAAATTCGGTGTTTGACAATTCCGCTCCCGCCCGGATATACTGTGCCAGTGAACTTCTCCGCGACTTGTTCCAAATGAAGTCACGAACCACTGAATATACGCACAGAAATCCCCCGAGCGCAATTGCTCAGGGGATTTTTTGATGGGCGTCCGCGCTTTACAGCACGTCGGCCAGCTCTTCCATGAGGCGCCGCTTGGGCCGCGCCCCCACCATGGACCGCACCGGCTCACCGTCCCGGAAGACCATCAGGGTCGGCGTGGACAGCACCCCGTAGGCGACCGTCGTCTCCGGATTGCGGTCGACGTCGAGCTGTACGACCTTCAGCCGGTCGCCCTCCTCGAAGGCGATGTCCTTCAGCACCGGCGCGAGCTGCCGGCACGGACCGCACCAGTCGGCCGTGAACTGCACCAGCACCGGAAGACCGGCGCCGATCACCTCCGCCTGGAAATCCGCGTCCGTCACCTCGTCCAGTCCGCTCACCAAGCTCATCGCGACAGCCCTCCCAGCTCGCACACGGGCTCCGGACCCCCCGGAACCAGCGCCTCGGCCGCCAGCGCGTCCCGGGCCAGCTCGGCCCGCCGCAGCTGCCCGGCGACCGTCTCCCGCACGGACTGCAGCTGCCCGATGAGCGCGTCCAGCTCGCCCAGCTTGCGCCGGTAGACCTGGAGCGAGGCCGGACAGGAGTCGCCCTCCGGGTGCCCGGCGCGCAGGCACTCCACGAAGGGCCGCGTCTCCTCCAGCTCGAAGCCGAAGTCCCGCAAGGTCCGGATCTGCTCCAGCAGGCGCAGATCGCCCTCGTCGTAACGGCGGTGCCCGTTGCCGTCGCGCCGCGCCGGCAGCAGCCCGCGTGCCTCGTAGTACCGCAGGGTGCGGGTGGTGGTCCCGGCCCGTGCGGCCAGCTCGCCGATTCGCATGCCCACGACCGTAGGGGTTGCCGTCGACGTCAGGGCAAGCGGTCGTCCGGCGGGTGACCGGGGGGGCTCCTCAGCGGCAGAGGGCTTCCCTGGGGCCGTAACCGTCGGCCAGGGCCGGCGGGAGGCGGTGGTCCTCCTCGCTCCCGCCGGGCGTCAGACGGTCACCCCCGCCGACTCCTCCACCTCCATCAGGGAGGCGCTGTGGCGCTCCTCCTCGAACTTGCGGCGGCCGCCGCGGAGGCCGAACAAACGCTTGGCCAGGGCGATGTAGAGGACGGCGAGGATGTTGAGGACCAGCGTGGCGATCTTCAGGTAGCTGACCTTCTCGGTGAGCTCGTAGATCTCCAGAGGCAGGAAGGCGGCGGTGGCGACCACCGTCAGGTACTCCGCCCAGCGCTTGGCGTACCAGAGGCCGACCGCCTCGACCAGCTCGATCAGCGCGTAGGCGAGCAGCAGGGCGGCGACCAGCAGCAGGGTGTTGTGCTTGTAGCCGAACGCCTTCTGGATGGAGCCGACGACCGGGGAGTGGTCGAGGTCGTAGTGGAAGTGGCGGAACACCGGGCGGAAGACGTCCAGGTTCTCGTTGAAGAGCTTGCGCACGGCGTCCTGGCTGTTGCTGAACTTCCACACCGCCACCGCGACCAGCACGATGAACACCCCGCGCACGGCCCGCTCGATCGCGAGGAAGCGCAGGATGAACAGGTCGCGGAGCACCTTGCCGCGCGGCACGAGCGGCGCGTCGGCGGCCGGTCCGGAGCCGTGCGGCTCGCCCAGCACGAAGTCACCGCAGCGCAGGCAGCGCCACACGTCCCCGAGCGCGGTCTCGGCGCGCAGCCGGAGCCGCAGCCGGGGATCGTCCGGCGCGTAGGTGACATGGCCCTTGCGCGCGCAGGTCCGCCGGTCCCAGTCGATCTTCATTCCCCCGTGCCTCCATCGCACTTACCGATTCACCTGTACGGACGCCGGACACGAACGTGCCGTTCCGGTCGGTCCGGAGCGGCACGTTAGCGGATGGAGGCTGGAAAGGGTCAGCCGGCCGAGCTGTCCACCAGTTCCTTCTCCTCGGTCTTCACCTCCGGCGCGGCGGCTTCACGGCGCGGCAGCAGGATGCCCACGAGGACCGTGCCGATGCCGAGGACCACCGCGCCGACCAGGCTGGTGTGCGCGACGGCGTCCGAGAAGGAGGAGCCGACCGCCTCCGCCATCCGCCGGGCCCCGGAGGCGAGTTCGGCGGCCTGCTGCCTGAGCTGCGCGGCCTGCTGGGGGTCCTTGGCGTGGGCCGCCTGCGCGGCCAGCGCGTGCGCCTTGTCGCCGATGCCCTGGGCGACGGCGTACCCGGCGCCGACGGAGTCCCGCGCGGTGTCCAGGGCGCTCGCCGGGAGCCCGCTGCCGGCGGTGGCGTCGCCCAGGTGGTTGCCGTACGACGTGGCGAGCAGCGAGCCGAGGATCGCGATGCCGAGGGAGCCGCCGAGTTCCAGCGAGGTGTCGTTGACCGCGCCGCCGACGCCCAGCTCGGACTCCGGGAAGGCGCCCATGATGGCGTCGGTGCAGGGCGAGAGGGCGAGGCCGATGGCGAGGCCCAGGATGATCAGCGGGGCCAGGAAGTCGGTGTACGTCGAGGCCGCGTCGACCCGGGTCAGCAGCGCCAGGGCCGTCGTACCGCCGACCATGCCTGCGGTGACGGTCCACTTCATGCCCACGCGCGGGGTGAGCCAGCCGGTCAGCGCCGAGCCGGCGAAGACCGCGCCGGCCAGCGGGAGCATGCGTACGCCGGTCTCCAGGGCGTCGTAGCCGAGGACGAACTGCAGGTGCTGGGTGAGGTAGTAGAAGGCGCCGAAGACCGCCAGGAAGAACAGGGCGACGGCCAGGTTGGAGCCGGCGAAGCGGCGGGCGGTGAAGCGGCGCACGTCGAGGATCGGGCGGGGGTGACGCAGCTCCCAGGCCACGAAGGCGACCAGGCCGATACCCGCGACCACCGCCGCCGTGACGGCCTTGACGCCCCAGCCGAAGTGCGGGCCCTCGATGATCATGTAGACCAGCGAACCGGTCCAGAGCACCGACAGCAGTCCGCCGACGTAGTCGATCCGGTCGTGGTGACCGGCCCTGGAGGGCGGGACCAGGACGAAGGCTGCGCCGATCGCCACGGCTGCGATGGGCACGTTGATCAGGAAGGTGGAGGACCAGCCGTGGTGGCGCAGCAGGGCGCCGGCGACCACGGGGCCGGCGGCGATGGCGAGGCCGGCGGTGGCGGTCCACAGCGTGATCGCCTTGGCCCGCTCCGCGCGCGGGAAGGTCGCGGCGAGCAGGGAGAGCGTGGCGGGCATGATCAGCGCCGCGCCGACGCCCATCACGGCGCGGGCCGCGATGACGGTCGCCGCGCTGTCGGCGAGGTAGCCGAAGACGGCACCGCCGCCGAAGACGAGGAGGCCGAGGACGAGCGCGCCGCGCCGGCTGTACTTGTCGCCGATGGCGCCGAGCAGCAGCATCAGCGCGGCGTAGGGGACGGTGTAGCCGTCGATCACCCACTGCAGGTCGGCGCTGGAGAGCCCGAGGTCCTTCGTCATGTCGGGCGCGGCGACCGTGAGGGCGGTGTTCGCCATCACGATGATCAGCAGGCTCAGGCAGAGCACGAGCAGTGCCCACCAGCGCCGGGCGTAGGGGCGCTCCATCTTCTCGACCGGTTCGGTCATGACGAGTCGCATGGCAGGGGTCGCCTTCCTCGGTGCGCGACGGGACGTACGGAGTGGATTTGCACAGCACCGTGCAATTGCACAACCATGTGCAATGTACGCCGTTGCACAGCACTGTGCAAGTCGACCGGGGAGGCACAATGTCGGCCATGACCACGGGTAACACCAGCCGCGCCGACGCCAACCGGCGCCGCATCCTCGACGTCGCCCTCGCCGAACTGCTGCGCGACCCCGACGCCTCCATGGACCAGATCGCGCGCGCCGCGGGCGTCGTACGACGGACGGTGTACGGCCATTTCCCCAGCCGTGAGGCGCTGATCAGCACCCTCGTCGACGAGGCGGTGCAGGCGCTGACGGACGCGGACACCGAGGTCCGCGCCGGGGTGACGGACCCGGCGGAGGCGGTGGCCCGGTCGGTGCTCGCCATCTGGGCGACGGCCGACCGCTACCGCCTGCTGATCGCGCTCGCCCAGCGCACGGTCACCGTCCAGGGCATCCGCGAACGCCTCGCCCCGCTGCGCGCCGCCAAGGTCAGGCTGCTCCAACAGGGCCTGGACGAAGGCGTGTTCAGCTCCCCGCTGCCGGCGCCGGCGCTGGCGTACGTGCACGAGCAGCTGCTGTTCGCGGTGATGGAGGCGGTGAACGACGGCCTCGTGACAGCACAGGAGGCGGGCCGCTCGGCCACGGTCACGGTCCTGACCGCGGCGGGCGTACCCGCCTCGACGGCCACCGCGCTGGTGGCCCGGGTGAGCGAGGAGAAACGCGAGAAGCCGGGCGGCTGAGGTACGGGGGAACCTCAACCGCCCGGCAGCGGTCCCGGACGCCCGGCCCGGGTTCAGGCGGGGCCGGACATCCGGAGTATTGGGTGCGCTTTTTCAGCGAGGCGGAGGGACTGCGCCCCGTAAGGGGCGCGGGGAACTGCGCGACAAGCCACATCAGACCCGCGCCCGCGCACCGGCAGATCCCCGCAGACGCCTAGGCCTTGGCCAGCTCCCCCTCCCGCGGCTCGGGAACATCGGCAACCGAGCCCCGGCCCTCGTCCATCAACGTGGTCTCGTCGAACGGCAGCTCACCGGCCAGCACCTGCCGCACCCGCACCTTGTCGATCTCCTTGGTCCACGTGCCGATCAGCACCGTGGCGACCGCGTTCCCCGCGAAGTTCGTCAGCGCCCGCGCCTCGCTCATGAACCGGTCGATGCCGACGATCAGCCCGACCCCGTCGACCAGCGCGGGCTTGTGCGACTGCAGACCGCCGGCCAGGGTGGCGAGCCCCGCGCCGCTGACACCCGCCGCGCCCTTGGACGCCAGCAGCAGGAAGAGCAGCAGCGGGATCTGCTCGCCGACGGACATCGGTGTACCCAGCGCGTCCGCGATGTACAGCGACGCCATGGTCATGTAGATCATCGTGCCGTCGAGGTTGAAGGAGTACCCGGTCGGCACGGTGATGCCGACGACCGGCTTGCTGACGCCCAGGTGCTCCATCTTCGCGATCAGCCGCGGCAGCGCGGACTCGGAGGAGGAGGTCGACAGGATCAGCAGGAACTCCCGCCCCAGGTACTTGAAGAGGGAGAAGACGTTCAGGCCCGCGACGGCCCGGAGGATCAGTCCGAGCACCACGAAGACGAACAACACACAGGTGACGTAGAACCCGAGCATCAGCACGGCGAGGCTCTTCAGCGCGTCGATGCCGGCCGAGCCGACCACCGCCGCGATGGCACCGAACGCACCGATCGGCGCGGCCCACATGACCATCGACAGGATGCGGAAGACGAGCCGCTGGATGTGCTCGATGCCGCGCAGCACCGGCTGCCCGACCGAGCCCATGGCCTGCAGCGCGAACCCGGCGAGCAGGGCGACCAGCAGCGTCTGCAGGACCTGGCCCTCGGTGAAGGCGGAGACGAACGTGGTCGGGATGATCGACAGCACGAAGTCGACGGGCGGCAGCGCGTCCGGGGACACCTGGGCGTGCCCGGTCTGCTTGATCGCGTTCGTCAGGTGCAGCCCGTCACCGGGGTGCAGCACGTTGCCGACGACGAGCCCGATGGCGAGCGCGACGAGCGACATCACGAGGAAGTAGCCGAGGGCGATACCGCCGACGGCGCCGACCTTGGCGGCCTTGCGTACGGACCCGATCCCGAGCACGATCGTGCAGAAGATGATCGGCGAGATCATCATCTTGATCAGGTTCACGAATCCGGTGCCGAGCGGCTTCAGCTGGACCGCGGCGTCGGGCCAGATGAGGCCCACGGCGATGCCGAGCGCGACCGCCACGATGACGGCGATGTACAGGTAATGGGTCCGGTCCCGCTTCACGCGGGGTGCGGCAGGTGCCGTATCGGGGGTTGTGGCGGCCACGACTGCCCTCCTTGACGTCTTCGTCGGTGAACAACCGGCGTGCGGCTCACGTCCGGGCGTTGCTCGGGGAATGCCGTGACTATCTCCCGCCCTGTGAGGGCGGTCACCCTTCCGTTCATTTAGTTCACGCTTAACCGGAGAGGCACACTGCTGACATGCGCTTCCCGTCCCTGACCCGGCCCCGCAGCCTCGCCGGCCAGCTGTTCGCCATGCAGGCCGTGCTGATAGCGGTGGTCGTGGCCGGGTACGCGCTGTTCACCTACGTCGGCGACCGGCGGCAGGCCGAGGACGCGGCGGTCCGCCAGGTCACCGCGGTGGCCCGCTCGATCGCGGACGCCCCCTCGGTGCGCTCGGCGATCCACACCACCCGCCCCACGGCGGCCCTGGAGCCGTACGCCCTGCAGGTCATGCGGGACGCGGACGTCGACTTCGTGACGATCATGAACCCGGAGGGCATCCGCTGGACCCACCCGGACCGCGACCAGATCGGCAAACGCTTCCTCGGCCGTATCGGCCCCGCCGTGCACGGCCACACCTTCACCGAGACCTACACCGGCACCCTCGGCCCCTCCGTCCGCGCGGTGACCCCGGTCGAGGAGAACGGCCGCGTCATCGGCCTGGTCAGCGCCGGCATCAAGGTCGAGGCGATCAGCGCCCGGGTGCAGGGCCAGGTCACCGCCCTGCTCGGCGTCGCCGGCGCCACCCTGCTGCTGGGTGCGGTCGGCACGTACGTGATCAACGCGCGCCTGCGCCGCCACACCCACGGCATGAACGCCACCGAGCTCAGCCGGATGCACGACTACCACCAGGCGGCGCTGCACGCGGTCCGCGAGGGCCTGCTGATGCTGGACGGGCAGTACAGGGTCGCCCTCATCAACGACGGCGGGCGGGAGCTGCTGGGCCTGGGCGCTCCGGACACCGAGCTGGTCGGCCGCTCGGTGGCGGACCTGGGCCTGCCCGCCCCGCTGACCGGCGCGCTGCTGTCCTCGGAACCCCGGGTGGACGAGGTGCACCTGACGGCGGCCCGGGTGCTGGTGGTGAACACCTCCCCGGTGTCGGGCGGAGAGCGCCGGGGAACGGTGGTCACGCTGCGCGACGTGACCGAACTCCAGTCGCTGATGGGCGAGTTGGACTCCGAGCGGGGCTTCACCCAGGCGCTGCGCTCGCAGGCGCACGAGGCCGCCAACCGGCTGCACACGGTGGTGTCGCTGATCGAGCTGGGCCGGGCCGAGGAGGCCGTGGAGTTCGCCACGGCGGAACTGGAGCTGGCCCAGGCGCTGACCGACCAGGTGGTCGCGGCGGTCGGCGAACCGGTGCTCGCCGCCCTGCTGCTCGGCAAGACGGCCCAGGCCAACGAGCGGGGCGTGGAGCTGGTGGTGTCCCCGGACAGCCGCCTGGACGACGGCCTGCTCCCGGAGGACCTGCCCGCCCGGGACCTCGTCACCATCCTCGGCAACCTGATCGACAACGCGGTGGACGCGGCACAGGGCAGCGTGCGGGCGCGGGTGACGGTGACCGCGTACGCCTCGGACGCCGAGGTGGTCCTCAGGGTGTCCGACACGGGCCCAGGGGTCGACCCGGCCCATGCCGACCTGGTATTCCAGCGGGGGTTCTCGACGAAGCCGGCCGGTCCGGGCGGTCGGGGTCTCGGGCTGGCCCTGGTCCGGCAGGCGGTGACCCGCCACGAGGGCACGTTGACGGTGGCGGAGTCCGACGAGGACGGTGAGGGCGGAGCGGTGTTCGAGGTGCGGTTGCCGCTGCGTACACCCACGGGTGGCAGCAGATGACGAAGGAACAGCGGCCCATCCGCGTCCTGGTGGTCGAGGACGACCCGGTGGCCGCCGACGCGCATGTCATGTACGTCGGCCGGGTGCCCGGGTTCGTCGCGGTCGGCAAGGCGCACACGGGCGTGGAGGCCCGGCGTTTCCTGGACCGTACGCCCGTCGACCTGCTGCTCCTCGACCTGCACCTGCCGGACGTGCACGGGCTGCAGCTGGCCCGCTCCCTGCGCGCCGCCGGGCACCACGCGGACGTCATAGCGGTGACGTCGGCCCGGGACCTGGCGGTGGTCCGCGAGGGCGTCTCCCTGGGCGTCGTCCAGTACGTCCTGAAGCCCTTCACCTTCGCCACCCTCCGCGACCGCCTGGTCCGCTACGCCGAGTTCCGTGCGGCGGCGGGCGAGGCGAGCGGCCAGGACGAGGTCGACCGCGCGCTGGCGGCGCTCCGGGCCCCGTCGCCCGCCGCCCTGCCGAAGGGCTTGAGCGGCCCGACGCTGGAGCGGGTGACGGGGGCGCTGCGCGAGGCCTCCGAGGGACTGACCGCGGCCGCGCTGGCCGAGACGGTGGGGATCTCCCGCATCACGGCCCGGCGCTATCTGGAGCACCTGGTGGAGGCGGGCCGGGCGGGCCGGAGTCCGCTGTACGGACAGGTGGGCAGGCCGGAACTGGTCTACCGGTGGGTGCCGCAGGGGCGGTGACGCACCAATCCCCTGCACACGCATTGACCTGACTAGACCACTCCTCTTACCTTCACACGGCAACCACCCGAGGCCACCCCCACGTGCGCCCGCAGGAGGTCACGCCCGTGCGCCCCACCGCCGCCCTCTCCGCCCTCCTCACCGCCGTTCTCGCCGCCACCGCCCTCACGGCGTGCGGCAACGGATCCGGCAGCAGCCCGAACACGCTCAAGGTGTCGTACAAGCAGTCCACGGACAACTCCGTGAAGGTGATGGACACCTATCTCGCCGGGATCAAGAAGGAGTTCGAGAAGAAGTACCCGGGGAAGAAGGTCGAGTTCGTCCCCATCAAGGCCCCGGACTCCGAGTACTACACCAAGCTGCAGCAGATGCTGCGATCGCCGAGGACCGCCCCGGACCTCGTCTACGAGGACACCTTCCTCATCAACTCCGACATCACCAGCGGGTACTTGAAGCCTCTCGATCCCTACCTCGCCACATGGCCGGACTGGAACCAGTTCATCGGCACCGCGAAGGCGGCGGCGAAGGGGCAGGACGGGAAGACGTACGGCGTGCCGGACGGGACCGACACCCGCGGACTGTGGTTCGACAAGCGGATCTTCAAGCAGGCCGGACTGCCGCTGAACTGGCAGCCGAAGAACTGGGACGACGTCCTCGCCGCCGCCCGGACCATCAAGCGGAAGGTGCCCGGCGTCACCCCGGTCAACGTCTACACCGGCAAGCCGGGCGGGGAGCGCTCCACCATGCAGGGGTTCGAGATGCTCCTGTACGGCACCGGCGACGGCACCTCCGACCCGCTCTACGACAGCACGGCGAAGAAGTGGATCACGGCAGGGCAGGGCTTCAAGGACTCGCTGAAGTTCGTGGAAACCGTGTACAAGGAGAGGCTCGGGCCCGACGTCTCCGACGCCCTCGACCCCAACTTCGCCACCACCGTCAACGGCGAGCTGCTCCCCCAGGGCAAGCTCGGCATCGACCTCGACGGCTCCTGGCTGCCGCAGGAGTGGCTGCCGGGCAGCGGGCACGAGTGGCCGGACTGGTCGAGGCAGTTGGGCCTCGCGTACATGCCCACCCAGCACGGGCAGGCGCCCGGCAAGGTGAGCATGTCCGGCGGCTGGACCTGGGCCATCCCGGCCAGGGCCGCCCACCCGGACCTCGCCTTCGACTTCATCAGGACACTGCAGACCGAGGCGAACGCCAAGAAGTGGTACATCGCCAACTCGGGCATCTCGCTGCGCAAGGACGTCGCCGCCGACCCCGCCTACGCCACCGCCCAGCCCGGCATCAGGTTCTTCACCGACCTGGTGTCCAGCACGCACTACCGGCCCGCGTATCCGGCGTACCCGAAGGTGTCGACGGCCATCCAGGAGGCCATGGAGGGCGTGACGACCGGGGACCGGTCGGTGGAGAAGGCGGCGAGCGGGTACGACGACACGCTCAAGGACGTGACCGGCGGCCAAGTGGTCCGGAAGTGAGGCCCCACCGCCGGATCGGCCGCGCGCTCCCGCTCGCACCCGCCCTCGTCCTCCTGCTGCTCTTCCTCGCCGGGCCGATCGCCTACTGCGTCTGGATCGCCTTCACCGACCTGCAGCTGACCGGTCAGGCACACTCCTCGTTCACCGGGTTCGCCAACTTCCGGCGCGCCTTCCAGGACGACGCGTTCCTGAACGCCGTCTGGCTGACCCTGGTGTTCACCGTCCTGTCCTCGCTCGTCGGGCAGAACACGCTGGGACTGGCCCTGGCCGCGCTCATGAAGCGGGCCTCGAAGCCGGTGCGCACGTTCACCGGCGGGGTCGTGGTCACGGCCTGGGTGCTGCCGGAAGTCGTCGCCGGGTTCCTGCTGTACGCCTTCTTCCGGCGGGAGGGCACCTTGAACGCCATCCTGGACTGGCTGCATCTGCCGCGCCAGAACTGGCTGTTCACGCTCCCCATCCTCGCCGTGTCCTTCGCCAACGTCTGGCGCGGTACGGCGTTCTCGATGCTCGTCTACTCCGCCGCGCTGGACGGGATACCCGCCGAGATCACGGAGGCCGCCGAGGTGGACGGGGCCGGCGGATGGCGGCGCATGTGGCACATCACCCTGCCGATGATCCGGCGGTCCATCGGCACCAACCTGATGCTCAACACCCTGCAGACGCTCTCCGTCTTCGGGCTGATCTGGGTGATGACCCGGGGCGGGCCGGGGAACAAGAGCCAGACGCTGCCCCTGTTCATGTACGAACAGGCCTTCCAGAACAGCATGATCGGGTACGGCACCGCGGTCTCCCTGCTCCTGCTGCTCGTCGGATCCCTCTTCTCGGTCGTCTATCTGCGGTTGCTGCGGACGGAGGTGTGATGTCCCGGAAACGCGCGTCCCGGCGGTTCGCCGCCGACGTGTCGCTCCTGCTGGTGGCCGTCGCCTTCGCGCTGCCCCTCGCCTGGGTGGCGCTGTCCTCCGTGGATCCCCACGCGGACCTCAGGGTGCGGATCCCGGACGGATTCACCTTTGGCAACTTCGACGCGATCCTGACCCCGGACATCACCTACACCCCGCTGCTCAACAGCCTGATCCTGTGCGGCGGCGGCACCGCGCTGACCGTCGCCTGCGCCGCCCTCGCCGCGTATCCGCTCTCCCGGTTCCGTTCCCGCCTCAACCGGCCGTTCCTGCTGTCGATCCTGTTCGCGACGAGCCTGCCGATCACCGCGATCATGGTGCCGGTGTACGCGCTGTTCGTGCGGGTGAACCTGATCGACACCCTGCAGGGCACGATCCTGTTCTTCGCCGCCTCCCAACTCCCGTTCGCGATCTGGCTGATGAAGAACTTCATGGACGGGGTGCCGAAGGAGCTGGAGGAGGCGGCCTGGACGGACGGGGCGTCCTCGCTGCAGTCCCTGGTCCGGATCGTGCTGCCGCTGATGGGGCCGGGGCTCGCCGTCGTCACGGTGTTCTCGTTCGTGATGATGTGGGGGAACTTCTTCGTGCCGTTCATGCTGCTGCTCACCCCGGACCAGATGCCGGCCTCGGTCAGCATCAACGACTTCTTCGGCAACCGGGGCATGGTGGCGTACGGCCAGCTCGCCGCGTTCTCCGTCATCTACTCGACGCCGGTGATCCTTCTGTACGTCCTGGTCGCACGTCGGCTGGGCGGTGGTTTCGCGCTGGGCGGGGCGGTCAAGGGATGAGCCGTAAGGGTGGTCCGTCCGTTACATACCGAACGGCCGGAACTGTACGTTCCGACAATCCGTGATCCTGTCCGAACGGACCGTAGCCATCCCGTCACCGCGCCCCTAGGTTGTGCGAGGTGCGCCAACCCTCAGCTCCCCCCTTCAACGCCCCGGCGGCCCGCCGGCTGCGCGCCGCGCTCGGCATGGGCCCCGAGCACGTCGCGTACGGCATGCGGGCCTCGTACGGGCTGCCGTACGTCACACCCGATCTGGTGATCGCCTGGGAACGCGGCTCCGCCGCCCCCAGCCACCCCGAGCTCACCGCGCTGGCCGGGGTGCTGTGGTGTTCCCCGGGCGAGCTCCTCGGCCGGCCGCAGACCCTGCGTGAGCACCGCATCGCGCGGGCCGTCGCGCCCGAGGACGTCGCCCGCGCCGTGGACATGGACCTGCGCACCTATCTGCGCATGGAGGACACCGGGCAGTGGCGGGGCAACGAGCGCCAGTCGGCCGCGCTCGCCCGGGTCCTGGATCTCGCGCTGCCCGACTTCGTCGCCGTCACCGGCCGCGAGGCGAAGCTCGCCGACCTGCTGCACAGCGCGGTGACCACCCGCTGGCAGGCCTATGTGCGACCGGTGCGCAAGATGGTGCCCCTGGACGCGGGCGTCCTCGAAAAGGTGCTGGAGCAGCTCTACGAGGACTACCAGGGCCACATGGCCGCCACCCTCAGCTGGGGCGGCGGCAGCAGAAGCGCGAGCGAGGCCGGGCGGGAGTTCCTCGACGGGATCGTGGAGAACTTCTGGAACGGCGTGGCGGACAGGACGGTCTGAACGACCAGGACGGTCAGACGATCAGGAGGGTCCAGGCGATCAGGACGGTCTAGAAGACCGACTCGGCCTCGTCCATGCGGTCCTTCGGCACCGTCTTCAGCTCGGTGACCGCCTCCGCGAGCGGCACCATCACGATGTCGGTGCCGCGCAGCGCGGTCATCTTCCCGAACTCGCCGCGGTGCGCGGCCTCGACGGCGTGCCAGCCGAAGCGGGTGGCGAGGACGCGGTCGTAGGCCGTGGGCACGCCGCCGCGCTGCACATGGCCGAGGATGACCGGCTTGGCCTCCTTGCCGAGGCGCCGCTCCAGTTCGTACGCCAGCGCCGTACCGATGCCCTGGAAGCGCTCGTGGCCGTACTGGTCGATCTCGCCCTTGCCGTAGTCCATGGTGCCCTCGGCGGGGTGGGCGCCCTCGGCGACGCAGATGACCGCGAACTTCTTGCCGCGGGAGAAGCGCTCCTCGACCATCTTGACCAGGTGGGCGGGGTCGAAGGGCCGCTCGGGCAGGCAGATGCCGTGGGCGCCGGCGGCCATGCCGGACTCCAGGGCGATCCAGCCGGCGTGCCGGCCCATGACCTCGACGACCATCACCCGCTGGTGGGACTCGGCCGTGGTCTTCAGGCGGTCCATCGCCTCGGTGGCGACGCCGACGGCGGTGTCGAAGCCGAAGGTGCGGTCGGTGGAGGAGATGTCGTTGTCGATGGTCTTGGGGACGCCGACGACCGGGAGCCCTGCGTCGGAGAGCATGCGGGCCGCGGTCAGCGTGCCCTCGCCGCCGATCGGGATCAGCGCGTCGATGCCGAACTCCTCGACCATGTCGGCGGCGCCGTCGCAGGCCTCGCGCAGCCGGTCGCGCTCCAGGCGGGAGGAGCCGAGGATGGTGCCGCCGCGGGCCAGGATGCCGCTGACCGCGTCCAGGTCGAGGGTGCGGTAGTGCCGGTCGAGCAGACCCCGGTAGCCGTCCTCGAAACCGATGACCTCGTCGCCGTACTGCGCCACCGCCCGGTGCACGACCGACCGGATCACGGCGTTCAGGCCGGGGCAGTCGCCGCCTGCGGTGAGAACTCCGATGCGCATCGTGCTGTGTCTCCTGCTCGCTGTCGTATGCCGGTGAGCCAGTGTCGATTGTTCCACGTCCGCCGGGGCACTGAGCCACTTGACGGGCGCCTTATCCGGAGCCAGGGGTATTGTCAAGAGGGTTCCGCTCACCTCGGTGGGCGATTTTTGCGACCCAGGCATACGCAGACCCAGACATGGCGTAGACCCGGACATGACGGAGTCGGGCAGACGAGACGGATCGGAGTGCACACGTGACGCGCAGCGTGTACGTGACCGGGATCGACCGCGGTGACGGCCGCCAGGTCGTGGAGCTGGGAGTGATGGAGCTCCTGACCCGGCAGGTCGACCGGGTGGGCGTGTTCCGGCCGCTCGTGCACGACGGCCCGGACCGGCTCTTCGAGCTGCTGCGCGCGCGGTACCGCCTCTCGCAGGATCCGGCGACGGTCTACGGCATGGACTACCACGAGGCGTCCGCGCTGCAGGCCGAGCAGGGTACCGACGAGCTGGTCTCCGCGCTCGTCGACCGCTTCCACCTGGTCGCGCGTGACTACGACGTCGTCCTCGTCCTCGGCACCGACTTCGCCGACACCCAGCTGCCGGACGAGCTGTCCCTGAACGCGCGCCTCGCCAACGAGTTCGGCGCCTCGGTGATCCCGGTGGTCGGCGGCCGCAGGCAGACCACCGAGTCGGTGCTCGCCGAGACCCGCAACGCCTACCGGGCGTACGACGGCCTCGGCTGCGACGTGCTGGCCATGGTCGCCAACCGGGTGGCCCCCGAGGACCGGGACGAGATCGCCGGGCGGCTCGCGGACCGGCTGCCGGTGCCCTGTTACGTCGTGCCCGACGAGCCGGCGCTGTCCGCGCCGACCGTCTCCCAGATCGCCCAGGCCCTCGACGCCAGGGTGCTGCTCGGCGACGACTCCGGACTGGCCCGGGACGCCCTCGGCTTCGTCTTCGGCGGCGCGATGCTGCCCAACCTGCTCGGCGCCCTGACCCCCGGCTGCCTGGTGGTGACCCCGGGCGACCGGGCCGACCTGGTCGTCGGCTCGCTGGCCGCGCACAGCGCCGGCACCCCGCCGATAGCCGGCGTGCTGCTCACCCTGAACGAGGTGCCGAGCGAGGAGATCCTCACCCTCGCCGCGCGCCTCGCCCCCGGCACCCCGGTGCTCTCCGTGACCGGCAACAGCTTCCCCACCGCCGAGCAGCTGTTCTCCCTGGAGGGCAAGCTGAACGCGGCCACCCCGCGCAAGGCGGAGCGGGCGCTCGGCCTGTTCGAGCGGTACGCCGACACCGCCGACCTGGCCCGCCGGGTCTCCGCGCCGAGCGGCGACCGGGTCACCCCGATGATGTTCGAGCACAAGCTGCTGGAGCAGGCCCGCTCCGACAAGCGGCGGGTCGTGCTGCCGGAGGGCACCGAGGAGCGGGTGCTGCACGCGGCCGAGGTGCTGCTGCGCCGCGGGGTGTGCGACCTGACCCTGCTCGGGCCGGCGGACCAGATCCGCAAGAAGACCGCCGACCTCGGTATCGACCTCGGTGACACGCAGCTGATCGACCCGGCCACCTCCGAACTGCGCGACGCGTTCGCCGAGAAGTACGCGGCCCTGCGCGCCCACAAGGGCGTCACGGTCGAGCTGGCCTACGACCTCGTCTCGGACGTCAACTACTTCGGCACCCTGATGGTCCAGGAGGGCCTGGCCGACGGCATGGTGTCGGGGTCCGTGCACTCCACGGCGGCCACCATCCGGCCCGCCTTCGAGATCATCAAGACGAAGCCCGATGCGTCGATCGTGTCGTCCGTCTTCTTCATGTGCCTGGCCGACAAGGTGCTGGTCTACGGCGACTGCGCGGTCAACCCGGACCCGGACGCGCAGGCGCTCGCGGACATCGCCGTCCAGTCGGCGACCACGGCCGCGCAGTTCGGCGTGGAGCCCAGGATCGCGATGCTGTCGTACTCCACCGGCACCTCCGGCTCGGGCGCCGACGTGGACAAGGTGCGCGAGGCCACCGAGCTGGCCCGCGCGCGCCGGCCCGACCTGAAGATCGAGGGGCCGATCCAGTACGACGCGGCGGTGGAGCCGTCCGTCGCCGCGACCAAGCTGCCGGACTCCGACGTGGCCGGGCAGGCGACGGTGCTGATCTTCCCGGACCTCAACACGGGCAACAACACCTACAAGGCCGTACAGCGCTCGGCCGGCGCGATCGCCGTCGGACCGGTCCTGCAGGGACTGCGCAAGCCGGTCAACGACCTGTCCCGGGGCGCGCTCGTCCAGGACATCGTCAACACCGTCGCCATCACGGCGATCCAGGCCCAGACGCCCGCCAACTGACCACAGCCCGCCCACCGACCACAGAGAGCATGACCATCACCGTGACCGCGACCCGTGTCCTCGTCCTCAACTCCGGCTCCTCGTCGGTGAAGTACCAGCTGCTCGACATGCGCGACGCGAGCCGGCTGGCCGTCGGGCTGGTGGAGCGCATCGGCGAGCAGACCTCCCGGCTCAAGCACACCTGCCTCACCTCCGGCGGCACCCGCGAGCACACCGGCCCGATCGCCGACCACGACGCCGCGCTGAAGGCGGTCGCCGAGGAGCTGAGCCGGGACGGCCTGGGCCTGGACTCGCCGGAACTGGCCGCGATCGGGCACCGGGTGGTGCACGGCGGGATGTTCTTCACCGAGCCCACCGTCATCGACGACGAGGTGCTCACCGAGATCGAGCGGCTGATCCCGGTCGCCCCGCTGCACAACCCGGCCAACCTGACCGGCATCCGCACCGCCCAGGGGCTGCGCCCCGACCTGCCCCAGGTCGCCGTCTTCGACACCGCGTTCCACACCACGATGCCGGAGCCGGCGGCGCGCTACGCGATCGACCCGAAGATCGCCGACCGGCACCGCATCCGCCGCTACGGCTTCCACGGCACCTCGCACGCGTATGTCTCGCGGGAGACCGCGCGGCTGCTGGGCAAGAACCCGTCCGAGGTCAACGTGATCGTGCTGCACCTGGGCAACGGCGCCTCGGCGTCGGCGGTGGAGCGGGGCCGGTGCGTGGACACCTCCATGGGGCTCACTCCTTTGGAGGGGCTGGTGATGGGTACGCGCTCCGGTGATGTGGATCCGGCCGTCATCTTCCATTTGGCCCGGGTTGGGGATATGTCCATGGACGAGATCGACACTCTTCTCAACAAGAGGAGCGGTCTGTTCGGTCTGTGCGGGGACAACGACATGCGGGAGATCCGCCGCCGGATCGACGAGGGTGACGAAGCGGCCGCTCTCGCGTTCGACATTTACATTCACCGGCTCAAGAAGTACATCGGCGCCTATTACGCCGTGCTCGGAAAGGTCGACGCGGTCGCCTTCACGGCGGGAGTCGGCGAGAACGCGGCGCCCGTGCGGGAGGCGGCGATCGCGGGCCTGGACGGGCTCGGCCTGTCCGTCGACCCGGAGCTGAACGCGGTGCGCTCCGGCGAGGCCCGGCTGATCTCGCCCGGCGGCGCGCGGGTGGCGGTGGCCGTGGTGCCGACGGATGAAGAACTGGAGATCGCGACGCAGACCTACGCACTGGTCGGAAAGAACAACTGAATAGCAGCACCTGAGCAGCGCGGCACTCATTTGTATCTTCCGCCAGACGGAATATTCCGTTGCGAAACAAACCGATAGGATCGCCCCATGCGCCGTTCGAAAATCGTCTGTACTCTCGGCCCCGCGGTCGACTCCCACGAGATGCTCGTCGCCATGATCGAGGCGGGCATGAATGTGGCCCGGTTCAACTTCAGCCACGGCTCCCACGCCGAGCACCAGGCGCGGTACGACCGCGTCCGGGCCGCGTCCAAGGAGACCGGCCGCCCCATCGGCGTCCTCGCCGACCTGCAGGGCCCGAAGATCCGCCTGGAGACCTTCGCCGAGGGTCCGGTCGAGCTCGAGCGGGGTGACGAGTTCGTCATCACGACCGAGGACGTGCCGGGCGACAAGAGCATCTGCGGTACGACGTACAAGGGGCTGCCGGGCGACGTCTCGCGCGGCGACCAGGTCCTGATCAACGACGGCAACGTCGAGCTGAAGGTCCTGGACGTCGAGGGCCCCCGGGTGAAGACGATCGTCATCGAGGGCGGTGTCGTCTCCGACCACAAGGGCATCAACCTGCCCGGCGCGGCCGTCAACGTGCCCGCGCTGAGCGAGAAGGACGTCGAGGACCTGCGCTTCGCCCTCCGCATGGGCTGCGACCTGGTCGCGCTGTCCTTCGTCCGGGACGCCAAGGACGTGCAGGACGTGCACCGCGTCATGGACGAGGAGGGCCGCCGGGTCCCGGTCATCGCCAAGGTGGAGAAGCCGCAGGCGGTGGAGAACATGGAGGACGTCGTGATGGCGTTCGACGGTGTGATGGTCGCCCGCGGTGACCTCGCCGTCGAGTACCCGCTCGAGAAGGTCCCCATGGTGCAGAAGCGCCTGATCGAGCTGTGCCGGCGCAACGCCAAGCCGGTGATCGTGGCGACCCAGATGATGGAGTCGATGATCACCAACTCCCGCCCGACCCGCGCCGAGGCCTCCGACGTGGCCAACGCGATCCTGGACGGCGCGGACGCGGTCATGCTGTCGGCCGAGTCCAGCGTGGGCGCGTACCCGGTCGAGACGGTCAAGACCATGTCGAAGATCGTCCAGGCGGCCGAGCAGGAGCTGCTCTCCAAGGGCCTGCAGCCGCTGGTGCCGGGCAAGAAGCCGCGCACCCAGGGTGGTTCGGTGGCCCGCGCGGCCTGCGAGATCGCCGACTTCCTCGGCGGCCGGGGCCTGATTGCCTTCACCCAGTCCGGTGACACCGCGCGCCGCCTGTCCCGCTACCGCGCGGTCCAGCCGATCATCGCCTTCACCACGGACGAGAACACCCGCAACCAGCTCACCCTCAGCTGGGGCGTGGAGCCGCACGTCGTGCCGTTCGTGAACACCACGGACGAGATGGTCGACCTGGTGGACCAGGAGGTCGCCCGGCTGGGCCGCTTCGACGCGGGCGACACGGTCATCATCACCGCCGGCTCGCCCCCCGGCGTCCCCGGCACCACCAACATGCTCCGCGTCCACCACCTGAGCACGCAGAACAACTGACGGGCTCCGTAAGGGCCTTGTACGGCACTGAGGGCGCCCCCTGGAGCAGGGGGCGCCCTCAGCTGTGTGCGGCTCCCGAACGGGCTTTGCAGGACCGGTCAGTCGGTCGTGTACACGTGCATGCCGGGCACGTGCAGGTTGCCGCCGAACTGTGCCGCCTGGACCACCTTGACGTTGGTGAAGTAGATCAGCGGCAGGTTCAGCGGGGGCGGGCTGTCGGGCGTGAACGTCATCGGGATCAGGCCGAAGAGGTTGCCCGAGATGCTCTCGGTGTACATCGTGGTGGCGCCGCCCCGGATGGTGGACGTCGACCCGCCGGCCGCCTGCACGTGGTAGGTCTTGCCCGAGAGCTTGTCCTTCACCGTCTGGTGCAGGTCGCCGATGTCCGTGCCGTCGGAGATGACGTACTTCAGCACCTTCTTGGTGGTGCCGGAGGCCGTCCTCACCTCCACGATGCCCTGGTAGTCGGCGCCCTTGAGCAGCAGCGAGCTGGCGCTGAGGTACCAGGGGTCGTCCGCCACCGGCACCTTGTTGTCGACGCCGCCCTGGTCGGTCGTGGCCGCCGGACAGTTCTGCGCCGAGGCGGAGGAGCTCGCCGACGGGCTCGGGGTGGCGGAGGCGGCCGCGTCCTTGACCGTCTTGGTGGCGTCCTGGGCCGTCTTGGAGACGGTGTCGGTGGTCTTCTGCACCGTGTCCCCGACCGTCTTGGTGGCCTTGGAGACGGTGTCGCCCAGGGTGCCGGTGGCCTTGGTGCCGGACGACGACGTACCCGACGGGGTCGCGGAGTCCGAGGACGCGCTCGCCGACGGGGTCGCGGACGGCGTCGGGCTCGCGGACGAGCCGGCGGAGTCCGAGCTGCCGCCGCCGAGGATGCCGCCGAGCGTGTCGCCGATGGCGCCCAGCAGACCGCCGCTGCTCTTGGACGCGGACGGGGTGGGCGTGGCCGTGGCGCCGCTGGAGGACGACGAACCCGGCGAGCCGGAGCCCGAGTCCGAGCCGGACGAGCCGGAGGTCGCGGACGGGGTGGGCGTGGCCTTGTCGCCGGAACCTGAATCCGGCGAAGAGGTCTTGCCCGTGTCCCCGGACTGGGAGTCCTTCGATGCGCTGGCCGAGGGCGACGGCGTGGCCGTGTCGGCGCTCTTCGAGGCGGACGGCGAGGGCGAGGACGAGGGGTCCTTGGAGCTGTCCAGCGCCTTGACGCAGTCCTTGTACTCGTCCGCCGTCAGGCTCTTGGCCGTGGTCGACGGGGACGGGCTGCCGTTGCCGGCCGCGAGGGCCAGCGAGGATGTGAAGCCCATGCCCATCAGCACCGCCGTCGGCATCGCCACGGAGGCGATCGCCTTGCCGGCCGGCATGTGGAACCTGGTGAACAGCGGCTTCCTGGGGGCCGCGTGTCGGGGCCCGGTTCTCGCGCGGGACCCGTCCACATCGGTCCCGCGGGTCACCTCGTCAGCCGGCACTGTGCCTCCCGTTCGCCCCGTTGGCCGGGCTCGTTCCTGACAGGTCGTTCTTCTCCAGCGCGTCCGGGTACTGCTGCGGCAGCTCCGCGGTCTGCGGGGCACCGCCCTCGCCCGGGGCGGCCCCGGCCGGCGGCTGCGGCTGCGGCGGCGCGCCCGGCGCCCAGGCCACGGCCATCGCTCCGCCGATGAGGGCGAAGAGGAAGCCCATGACGAAGCCGCCGAAGTTGGACACGGGGATGGACACCAGCGCGAGGAGGATCGCCGCGACGCCCGCGAAGGTGCGCACGTGCTTCTGGAACCAGAGGCTGATGCCCAGGACGATCAGCAGCACGCCGATGATCAGGGACCCGGCTCCCGCGGTGGTCGCCATCGCCAGCGTGAGGTGTCCGATCTGGAGATGGGCGTACGGGAAGTACATGATCGGAAAGCCACCGAGCATGACGAACAGTCCGGCCCAGAACGGACGCGAGCCCCGCCAGGCGCGGAACTGCAGCCTCCGGCGGGTGAACTGGCCGGGTGCGGCGGCAGAGATCTCGGCGCTCATGGAAAACAGCTCCCTGGTGCGGCGTTGCTGTGGTGGTGATGTGTGCCGCGTGTGAAAACGCGGCCGGAGTGACACGGGCGGGGGCGCCGATGGCTCCCCCGCCCGTCACCGAGTGCTCAGTAGCACTCGTGCGTTCCCGTCTGCAGCGACATGTGCAGACCGCTGAGCTTGAAGGTTCCGGCCGTGGTCGCCCAGGCCGTCTGCTTCACGTCGGTCAGCGTGGCCGAGTCGGCCTGCTGCGCGAACCCGTACGGGTTGGCCTGCTCGCCGCCGCCCTTCATGCCGGGACCCTTGCTGGCGTCCTTGCCGGCCACACCGATGTCGATGTTGTTGAAGGTGGCGTCGGCGTTGAGGTCGGCGACGTCGATGTAGAGGTTGTCAGCCTCGACCGGCTTGTCGGCGCCCGCCTTCAGGACCAGGCTCACCGAGCCGAACAGCGGGATGTTCGGCGTGACGACGGACTGGCACATGTTGCTGATCGAGGCCGACTTGAAGCCCGAGACCGCAACCGGGTGCGCCGTCTTCTGCCCGTCGAGGGTGTACCCGCTGTCGATCGCGCCGTACTGCTCGAAGCCCTGACCGACGAGCTTGTCGGCCGTGACCTTGAACGACTGGCCCGACACGCTGAACGACGCCGCGAGAGCGCCCTGCGCGAGGGCGACACCTATGCACGCCGTGGCGGCCACGCTGGGCACCATGACCACAGCGAACCGCTTCCATCTGGTCCCGCCACGCACCTGGGACTCCATATTTCCTCCTTCTCGGACGTACATCTCCTGGCCCGGACCTCGCCCCGGAACGGGGGCTCAGCCAGGCAGGGATGGGAGAAGTGCTACGTCCTCGGGAAGGAGAGCGCCCGCGCTCGGTGGCGCGAACCGCGCCCGAATCACCGGCGATCACCCCCGAGCGACAACCACTGGTCGCGCCTGACACGCATCACGCACAACCTTGCTGGACAGGCTTCGCCGGGTGGACGAAGACCCCCCTGCCCTAGAGCCGGCGCCACTGCCGCCGGCTCTGCTCGGTGGGGACCCAGAGTCTCCCGTGACCCGACCGGCTGCCGGGGTGCGGGAATGGACCGAGCGTCGCCGATCGTGGTGCATTCTCGGCCTGGGCACAAGGGGGTTCGTTACTGGCTAGTAACGGCCGGATAACCGGAGTACGACCGACCGGTCTCGGAGTGCGACGCTCGGTGGCATCCAAGGGCAGAGCAAAGCCGTTGATCGCTGGACAAAACCAGACAGACCAACGGCTTCGATTTACTCCGAGTAACAGGTCGCACGATTACCAAGATTTGGTAAAGCCGAGTCACCGCGACGACTCGTCGGCAAACCTTTCACCCCGGCATCACAAGCCGCGGCGTTTAGCGACTGGTCAGAACAGCGCGCGCGCGAGGGCCCTTCGTGCGCCCACCACACGCGGGTCCTCGGGCCCGACGACCTCGAACAGTTCGAGCAGTCTGCGCCGCACGGTGTCCCGGTCGTCACCCAGCGTGCGCTGCACGGTCTCGATCAGCCGCCCGAAGGCGTCCTCGACATGCCCGCCGACCAGATCCAGGTCCGCGGCGGCGATCTGCGCGTCGACGTCCTTCGGCCGCTCCGCGGCCTCCTGCCGGACCTTCTGCGGGTCGAAGCCCTGCACCCGCTGCAACAGCTCCGCCTGTGCCAGGCCGAGCTTGGCCTCCGGGTGGGCCGGGTCCTCGGCCAGCACGTTCTTGTAGGCCTGGATGGCGCCGCCCAGGTCGCCCGCGTCCAGCGCGTCGGCGGCGGCGTTCAGCGCCGCGTCGTACGGCCCCGCCTGCTCCGGCGCGGGGGCCTGGCCGGGCCGGGCGTCCGGGTCGACGGCCAGGCCGGTGATGCCGAACCGCTGCTCGGCGACCTGCACCAGCTGGTCCAGGGTCTGCCGGATCTGCTGCTCGCCGGCCGCTCCCTGGAACAGCGGCAGCGCCTGTCCGGCCACAACGGCGAACACGGCCGGGATGCCCTGCACCCCGAACTGCTGCATCAGCATCTGGTTGGCGTCGACGTCGATCTTGGCGAGGAGGAAGCGCCCGTCGTACTCGACCGCCAGCCGCTCCAGGACCGGGCTCAGCTGCTTGCAGGGCTGACACCACTCGGCCCAGAAGTCGATCACGACGGGCACTTCGGCGGAGCGCTGGAGGACGTCCCTCTCGAAGCCCGCCTCATCGACGTCGATGACGAGATCGGCCGGGGCGACGGCCCCCGTGCCGCCCTGCCGGGCGGCCTCGGCGCGCGCCTGCTCGGCCTTGGCCTTGGCCTCCTGGGCCGCCTTCACCGCGGCGAGGTCGACGACGCCGCTCATGGACATGTTCCGTGGCTGCATGCGTCTATCCTCCCCCGTTACCGCGTCGGAATGAAAAAGTGTCGTGAGCGGGCGCCGGGTCCCCACCCCACGCCCCCTTGGGTCACCGCTCGCGTACGCCTCGTGTACGTCCATCACGAGCCTCGGCGAGCTTTCGCTACGAGTCGTAGCGTAATGCCATGCGGACCCCTCGCGACACCACACGCCGGTGATCTCCCTCACGACCGCACAGTTCCCGCCGGTTATGGTCGAGGGATGCAGAGCCGCACTCCCGCCAGCCGTACCGGGCGCCCGCGCAGCGCCGCCGCGGACACCGCGATCCTGGCCGCGACGCGGGAGGCGCTGGTGGAGCTGGGCTGGTCGAAGCTCACCCTGGGGGACGTGGCGACCCGGGCCGGGGTGGCGAAGACGACCCTGTACCGCCGCTGGGCCGGCAAGCCCGAGCTGGTGTGCGACGCGGTGGCGGAACTCTTCGACGAGCTTCGGCTCCCCGACCGCGGCAGCCTGGCCGCCGACATCGAGGGCGTGGTCCTGCAGTTCGCGGCCATCCTGGCCCGTCCGGAGGCCAAGAGTGGCCTGATGGCGGTGGTCGCCGAGTCCACCCGCGACGACGCCCTGCGCGAGCGCATCCGCGCCTCCATCGTGGAACGCCAGATGCGCCTGGTCCTCGAGGGCCGCGCCCGGGCCCAGAGCCGCGGCGAACTCCCCCCGGAGCCCGACCCCGCGGAGTCCGCCCGCACGGTGGACCTGATCTTCGACATGGTCGCGGGCGCGGTGGTCCACCGAACCCTGGTGAGCGGCAAACCGGCGGACGAGGAGTGGGTACGAAGCTTCACGCGGGTACTGCTACTGGGGCTGACCTCCCCGCCGACCGAGCCGGAACCCCGTACGGCCACCTCACAGCCGACCGAGTCGGGTGGTGGGTGGGCATAGGCCCGGGGGTCCAGGGGGCGGAGCCCCCTGGTACGCCCGCACCGGGCAACGGTGCCTAGAAACCGGCGGGCTCGGTGTACACGCCCCACTCCTCCCGCAGCACCCCGCAGATCTCGCCCAGCGTCGCCTCGGCCCGCACCGCGTCCAGCATCGGCTCGATCATGTTGGAGCCGTCCCGAGCCGCACCCAGCATCGCCTCCAGCGCGGAGCGCACCGCGGCCTCGTCCCGCCCCGCCTTGCGCTCACCGAGGACCCGGACCTGCTCCCGCTCCACCTCGTGGCTGACCCGCAGGATCTCCAGATCCCCGGTGACCGACCCGGTGTTCACGTTGACCCCGACGACCTTCTTGTCGCCCTTCTCCAGCGCCTGCTGGTACCGGAACGCGGACTCGGCGATCTCGCCCGTGAACCAGCCGTCCTCGATACCGCGCAGGATCCCGGAGGTGATCGGACCGATCGGGTGCCGCCCGTCCGGGTGCGCCCTGAGGCCCCGCTCCTTGATCTGCTCGAAGATCTTCTCCGCGTCGGCCTCGATCCGGTCGGTCAGCTGCTCGACGTACCACGAACCGCCCAGCGGATCGGCCACGTTGGCGACCCCGGTCTCCTCCATCAGCACCTGCTGGGTGCGCAGCGCGATCTCCGCGGCCTGCTCGCTCGGCAGCGCGAGGGTCTCGTCCAGCGCGTTGGTGTGCAGCGAGTTGGTCCCGCCGAGGACCGCCGCCAGCGCCTCCACGGCCGTACGGACGACGTTGTTGTACGGCTGCTGGGCCGTCAGCGACACACCGGCGGTCTGCGTGTGGAACCGCAGCCACTGCGCCTTGTCGCTCCTCGCGCCGTACACGTCCCGCATCCAGCGGGCCCAGATGCGGCGCGCCGCACGGAACTTGGCGATCTCCTCGAAGAAATCGACGTGCGCGTCGAAGAAGAAGGACAGACCGGGGGCGAAGACGTCGACGTCCAGCCCGCGCGAGAGCCCCAGTTCCACGTACCCGAAGCCGTCCGCCAGCGTGTACGCCAGCTCCTGCGCGGCCGTCGCGCCCGCCTCACGGATGTGGTAGCCGGACACGGACAGCGGCTTGTAGGCGGGGATACCGGCGGCGCAGTACTCCATGAGGTCGCCGATCAGGCGCAGATGCGGCTCGGGCTGGAAGAGCCACTCCTTCTGCGCGATGTACTCCTTGAAGATGTCGGTCTGCAGCGTGCCGTTGAGCACCGACGGGTCCACGCCCTGCCGCTCCGCGGCGACCAGGTACATGCAGAAGACGGGCACGGCCGGACCGCTGATGGTCATCGACGTCGTCACATCGCCCAGCGGGATGCCCTTGAACAGGACCTCCATGTCGGCGGCCGAGTCGATGGCCACCCCGCAGTGCCCGACCTCGCCGAGCGAGCGCGGGTCGTCGGAGTCGCGGCCCATGAGCGTCGGCATGTCGAAGGCCACGGACAGGCCCCCGCCGCCGGCGGCCAGGATCATCTTGTACCGCTCGTTGGTCTGCTCGGCGTTGCCGAACCCGGCGAACTGGCGGATGGTCCAGGTACGCCCGCGGTAGCCGGTCGGATGGAGCCCGCGCGTGAAGGGGTACTCCCCGGGCCAGCCGATCCGCTCGAATCCCTCGTACGTGTCGCCCGGTCGGGGCCCGTACACCGGCTCCACGGGATCGCCGGAGAGCGTGGTGAAGTCTGCGTCGCGCTTGCGCGCGGCGTCGTAGCGGGCCTGCCAGCGGCGGCGGCCCTCCTCGATGGCGTGAGCGTCCATACCATCGAATTTACTTGGACGTCCTAGTAAATGTCGATGGCTGACCGCCGTACGGTGTCCGTACGACGGTGTGACGACGGTCGCCCTTACGCCTTGGCGACGGCCGGGGCCTGGTCGGCGACCCTGGCCTCCAGCTCGCGGCTGATCTTCCGCTCGACGAAGAAGGCGGCGGTGGGGATCGTCCCGGCGAGCAGCACCCACAGCTGCTTGCCGATCGGCATCTTCGTCTTCGAGCCCAGGTCGAAGGCGACGACGAGGTAGACGACGTACAGCCAGCCGTGGGCGATGGCGACGACCCGGGTGACGTCGGCGGCACCGCTGATGTCCAGCCCGTACTTCGCGATCATGCTCAGGCACAGCAGGACCAGCAGGACACCGGTGGTGTAGGCCATGACGCGGTAGCGGGTCAGCACGCTCTTCTTCATGCAGACGAGCGTAACCACCCGTTCCGGGAGATCTTGCCCGGGGTCGGGGTCACCCGTCCCCGGCGTCACTCGTCCTCGAAGTCGTGCGCCGCGACCCGCAGCGGACGCAGCATCGCGAAGATCTCCGCGCACTCCTCCGCGTCGTACACGCCGAGCCCGAAGTCCATCGCCATCAGGTCCCGGGTGGCCGCGTCGACCACCTCGCGGCCCTTGTCGGTGATGACGGCGAGGGTGCCGCGGCCGTCGTTGGGATTGGGGCGCTTGGCGACCAGCCCGGACCTCACCAGCCGGTCGACGGTGTTCGTCACCGAGGTGGGATGCACCATCAGCCGCTCGCCGATCTTGGACATGGGCAGCTCGCCGGCCTTGGAGAAGGTGAGCAGCACCAGTGCCTCGTACCGCGCGAACGTCAGTCCGTACGGCTTGACCACCGCGTCGACCTCGGCGAGCAGGATCTGCTGGGCCCGCATGATCGAGGTGATCGCGGCCATGGACGGCACGTTTCCCCAGCGCTGCTTCCAGAGCTCGTCCGCACGGGCGATGGGGTCGAAGGGGAGGCTGAGTGGCTTCGGCACGTCATCAGACCCTACCGGCCAGTCATATTCCGGGCAGCCCTGTCTCGGCTTTCGGTCTCCTGCCCGCCTCCCGGTCCCTCTTTCGTGGCCCGGGCCGCCGCGGCCAGCCCGCAGCAGCACAGCACCCCCGCCACGCCGGCCCCGGCCACCGCCGTACGCACGCCGGTCGTCTGCGCCACCACACCGGCCAGCGCCATGCCCACGCCCTGCACCGTCATCAGCCCCGCGCTCAGCACGGTCATGGCCCGCCCGCGCAGCTCCGGAGGCACGGCCCGCACGAACCACTGGTCCAGGCCCAGGGTGTACGCCGACCCGGCCCCGGACAGCAGCAGGAGCACCAGGGAGGCGGTCAGGCCGGGACGCAGGGCGTAGCCGAGGTACGGCAGCAGGGTCAGGCAGAGCAGCGGCAGGGCGACGCGCTCGCGGGCCTTCGGCCCCAGCCCGGCCCCGGCGAACAGCTCGCCGGCCACCGTGCCGACGGGCAGCGCGCACATCAGCAGGCCGAGGCCCGCGGAACCGCTGCCCAGCTCGTCGGCGTACGGCGCCGCCAGCGCCTCGGGTACGACCGAGAAGGCCGCCGGGAGCCAGAACGCGAGCAGCAGAACGCGCACGCGGCGATCGGCGAACAGCCTGCGCGGGCCGGGCGGGGTGTCCGTGTCCCGGCGCGTGCGGGCGGGGCGGTGCCGGGTGCCGTGGCGCAGCAGCGCGGCGGAGGCGAGGAAGGTGCCGACGGTGATCAGCAGGGCGTGGCGCGGGCTGACGGCGGTCAGCAGCAGGCCGCCGAGGCCGTAGCCGACGAGCAGGGCGCTCTGGGCGACGATCCGCAGCAGGGAGCGGCCGAGGACGAACAGGTCGCCCTCGCCGAGGACGTCGGCCAGCGTGGCCATGCGGGTCCCGGCGAACACCGGCGCGACGACGGCGAGCCCGCAGCGCAGTGCGAGCAGCAGGCCGATGCCGGTGCCCGGGAGCGTCATCAGGGCCACGCAGCCCGCGCACACCAGGTCGCAGACGACCAGCACGTGCCGGGCCGGGAAGCGGTCGGCGAGGGGTGCGAGGAGGGTGCCGCCGACGGCGTACGGCAGGAAGCCCAGCGCGAAGGTGAGCGCGCTCAGCAGGGGCGAGCGGGTGAGGTCGTAGACGAGGACGGAGAGCGCGATCTCGCTGACGATCACGCCGAGCATCGACAGCACGTGCGCGGCGAAGACGGCCCGGAACTCGGGCACGGCGAGGACACGGCCGTAGCCGGCGGACGCCGGGGCGGCCCGGGTGGGTGCGGACATGCCGGGCAGCGTGCGCGAAGGTGGGCGGACGGCCGTAGAGTTTCGGCTCCAGCCGAATCTTCCCGGGGGTGTGCATGGCGTCGAGGCTGCACTTCGGCGACGACGACTTCCTGCGCTGCCGGTTCGCGATCTCCCCGCTGTGGGAGACGCAGGAGGCGGTGCGCACCCTGAAGCGGCCCGACCGGCACGCCTATCAGGCGCCCTGGCTGCGGCGGATCAGGGACGCGGCGGCGGGGCTCGACCTGGCTCCGCTGTGGCTGCTGATGCCCCGGCGCGGGCACTCGCCGGACTGGCTCGGGGCGCCGCCGATCGGGCCGGCCGCCACGTTCGAGGAGGAGATCGCGGCCGTACGGGCGTCCGACCCGGAAGCGGCCCGCGAGGACACCGCCCTCTCCCTGGCCTGCACGCCCGGTGCGCTGGACTCGTCGCGGGGCCGCGCGTGGCTCGCGGATCCGGCCCGGATGATCCGGGAGCTGGCGGACGCCGTCGAGGAGGCCTGGCGGGTGCTGATCGCCCCGGACTGGCCCCGGCTGCGGGCGCTGCTGGAGGCGGACGTGGCCTTCCACTCCCGTCGCCTGGCCGAGGTGGGCCTCGGCACGCTGCTGCCGGAGCTGGACCCCCGCCTGTCCTGGGACGGCCGCACGCTGACCCTCGCCCAGCACACCGAGCACACCCGCGACCTGGCCGGCCAGGGCCTCGTCCTGATGCCGAGCGTGTTCTCCTGGCCCGACGTGGTCACCGGCTTCGAGCCCCCGTGGCAGCCCACCGTGGTCTACCCGGCCCGGGGCACCGCGGGTCTGTGGACCGAGCCGGCCGAACGGACACCAGGGGCGCTGGTACGGCTGCTGGGGCGGAACCGCGCCGAGGTGCTGACCGCACTGGACGAACCGGCGACCACCACGGCCCTGGCCCACCGGCTGGGGCTGGCCGCGTCCTCGGTCTCGTCCCATCTGACGGTGTTGCGCGACGCGGGCCTGCTCACGGCCCGTCGCTACGGCCACCAGGTCCTGTACGAGAGGACACCACTGGGGATGGCACTCACCGGCTCCGGGTAGGCCGACCGGCAGCCCACAGCACCACCGTCACGCCATCCGTACGGCCTCAAGCCTCCGCAGCACCCGGGGCGTACGTGCCTGAGTCACCGGCGCCCGCAGGCACCGCCGAGCCGCGGGCGTCCCCGCGGCCGGCGCCTTGAGGACCGCGAGCGACCCGGCGACCACCAGCACCAGCGGGCACAGATACGCCACGGTGTCCGCGAAGGAGCCGAAGAGCCGCAGCAGGGACTCCAGCCCCAGTCCGGTCAGGCACACCGTGAGGACAACCGCGCGGACCGCGAGTTCGACGAGCCAGTTGACCAGGGCCCGCTCGGGAGTGATCCCCCGCTCCAGCCACAACCGGAGCCGGTCGAAGGACCACCCCGTCGCCCAGCCCGTCAGCGGCCGGAGCACCAGACGGTCGGCGACCGCCCCGAACGCGCCCCCGCGTGCGCGGTACTCGTACCCGGTGAGCAGGCGCACGCCCTGCGCGTCCGGCACGTAACGCCAGTAGGCGCTCGCCTCGGCGATCGGGGAGAGCGGGTGCGAGGAGGAGAAGCGCAGGGCGCACACGCGCGTGCCGTCGGGGCGGTCCCGCTCACCGGCGGCGACGCCGGCGCCGGGCACGGTGAAGAGCGGCAGCACACGCCAGGTGCAGGTGAAGCGCCGCGGCTCGCCGGCCACGGGCGGCAGGGGGGCGATCGAGGCGAAGCGGAGGTCCCAGCGCAGGCGCGTGACGGGATCCTGGGTGCGCGCCCACACCTCGTCGAGGTCGGCGCGTATGTGTGTCTCTCGGTAGAGACCCATGGTGTTCCCCCAGGCCAGAACGTGAAGTTGAGCGATCGCTCGGATGATTCGGATGATCAGGAGGGGAACGTACACCTCCGCCTGCGACCGCTCAAAAGGGGGCCGACTACCCCGCCAGATACCGTTCGACGGTCTCGACCTTGGAGGTGAGCCCGTCGGTCACGCCGGGGCGGATGTCGGCCTTGAGGACGAGCGACACGCGCGGGGCGCGCGCCTCCACGGCGGCGACGGCGCGCTTGACGACGTCCATGACCTGGTCCCACTCGCCCTCGATGGAGGTGAACATGGCGTCGGTGCGGTGGGGCAGGCCCGACTCGCGGACCACGCGGACGGCGTCGGCGACGTACTCCCCCACGTCCTCGCCGACGCCGAGGGGCGTCACGGAGAAGGCGACGATCACGCGTTCACGATCCCTTCCTTGCGGGCGCGGGCCGCGATCACGGCGTCCTCGGCCTCGCGGCGCAGGGCGCGCTCGATGATGAAGCCGCCGAACGGGATGATCGAGTAGGCGAAGTAGAGGGCCGCCTTGCCCTTGTTCCACTTGGCGCGGTTCCAGGCGTCGGCCCAGAAGATCACGTAGAGGATGAACAGCACGCCGTGGATCGGGCCCAGCACCGGGGCGACGTTGACCCCGGAGTCGACCGTGTACTTGATGACCGTGCAGGTCGCGAGAACGATCCAGGAGATGCCCTCCGGCACGGAGATGAGGCGGAGGCGGCGGATGGCGGAGGCTGTCTTGAGGTCCACTGGTCACCTTCGGTGGGAGAGACGTCCACAATTTGTGAACGGAAGCACAAGCGCCCCCCATTGTGGCAAACGGCGGCCCTAGGGGTCGGCTCAGGGTCCGTGTCCACCCAGGGGCCCTGTTCGGTCCACCCGCGGCGCCGCTACTTTCGCTGCGTGGCGATGTTCCGACTGCAAGGCAGCAAGGTGCTCGCCGTCGACATGACCGGGGACGCCGTGAAGGCGAAGAACGGCTCGATGGTCGCGTACGACGGGCAGATGAGCTTCAAGAAGCTCACCGGTGGGGGTGAGGGGCTGCGCGGGATGGTGACCCGGCGGCTCACCGGCGAGCAGATGACGGTGATGGAGGTGAAGGGGCACGGCACGTGCTGGTTCGCGGACCGGGCCTCGGAGATCAACCTGGTCGCTCTCCAGGGCGACAAGCTGTACGTGGAGTCGAGCAACCTGCTGGCGACAGACGCGGGGCTGCGCACGGGCACGACGTTCACGGGGCTGCGCGGCGCCTCGCAGGGCAACGGTCTGTTCACGACGACCGTCGAGGGGCACGGGCAGGCGGCGCTCCTGTCCGACGGGCCGGCGGTGGTGCTCCGGGTCAGCCCGCAGTACCCGCTGATCGTCGACCCGGGTGCCTATATCGCCCACCAGGGCAGCGTCCGGCAGTCCTTCCAGTCCGGCGTGACGTTCCGCACGTTCCTCGGGGAGGGCGGCGGCGAGGCCTTCCAGATCCGCTTCGAGGGCGACGGACTGGTGTACGTGCAGCCGAGCGAGCGGAACACGATCGCGGGGGATCTGTAGCCATGGCGTTGAGGGAGATCAACTCCAAGATGGTCGAGGCGACCGTGCTGCCCGGGCAGCGGCTGTTCAGCCAGCGCGGGGCGATGCTCGCGTACCGGGGGGACGTGACCTTCACCCCGAACATCCAGGGCGGCCAGGGCGGGCTCATGTCCATGATCGGGCGCCGGGTGACGGGCGAGGCGACCCCGCTGATGACGGTGGAGGGCAGCGGCACCGTCTTCTTCGGGCACGGCGGCCACCACGTCCACGTCATCCACCTGACCGGCGACACCCTCTACGTCGAGGCCGACCGCCTGCTCGCCTTCGAGGGCACGCTCCGGCAGGGCACGATGTTCATGGGCTCGCAAGGAGGGGTGATGGGCCTGGTCCGGGGCCAGGTCACCGGGCAGGGGCTGTTCACCACGACCCTCCAGGGCCAGGGCTCCGTCGCGGTGATGGCGCACGGCGGCGTCTTCGAGATCCCGATCACCCCCCAGCGCCCGGTCCACGTCGATCCGCAGGCCTACGTCGCCCACCACGGCGAGGTCCGCAACAAGCTGTCCGCCGCGCTCGGCTGGCGCGAGATGGTGGGCCGCGGCTCCGGCGAGGCCTTCCAGCTGGAGCTGAGCGGCAGCGGCACGGTGTACGTCCAGGCGTCGGAGGAGAAGCTGTGAGCGCGTACGGAACCCCGGGCGCCGGGCCGGTGGTGTACGACCCGATGACGCTGCCCGCCGACGACAACGTGAACCCGTACACGTTCTGCGTCGAGCTCAAGAGCGGGCAGTGGTTCCTGCAGAAGGGGAAGATGATCGCCTACTACGGGGCGATCGACTTCAACGGCATCGGGCACGGCCGGCTCGACCGGCTCGTCCGCACCTCGTTCCATTCGCCACTGCACGCGAGCGACTGGGTCGTGGCGGCCGGCTCGGGCAAGATGCTGCTCGCCGACCGGGCCTTCGACGTCAACTCCTACGACCTGGACGACGGGAACCTGACCATTCGCGCGGGCAACTTGCTCGCTTTTCAGCCAAGTCTCGCGCTCAAACAATCGATCGTGCCGGGCTTTCTGACCCTGATCGGAACCGGAAAGTTCGTGGCCGCATCTAACGGTCCGGTGGTGTTCATGGAACCTCCGATCCGGGTCGACCCGCAGGCGCTCGTCGGGTGGGCCGACTGCCCGTCACCGTGCCATCACTACGACCACGGTTATCTGACGGGCGTACTGGGCGGTCTACGTGCGATGACGGGCCTGGGCGGGGTATCCGGGGAGGAGCACCAGTTCGAGTTCGTGGGCGCCGGGACGGTCCTGCTGCAGTCGACGGAGACGCTCATGGAGGAGGCGGCGACGGGCGTCGTTCCGTCCGAACCGGGGGTGCCCGGAGGTGGCGGAGCGACACCGGATGGACACGGTCGGCAACCGTCGGGCGCACCGCGCCTTCCCGGACAGCTGGGGGACCTCCAGCGCCGCTTCGGGCTGTGAGCGGTAGTCTGCGGAGGGTGACATCGAACGCGTGCGCACTGTCACACCATCCAGAGTAGTTCGGCATTCAACTTCCTTAGGTAGACTTCATTCATGGAGACCGAGACGGCCACGCGCTGGCTGACCGATGCGGAGCAGTGCGCCTGGCGCACCCACCTGGAGGTCAACAGGCTGTTGACGTACCAGCTCGAGAAGGACCTGCAGCCGTTCGGCCTGACTATGAACGACTACGAGATCCTCGTGAACCTTTCCGAGTCGGACGACCTGCGCATGCGGATGAGCGACCTCGCCTCCGCGACGCTGCAGTCCAAGAGCCGGCTGTCGCACCAGATCACGCGGATGGAGAACGCGAACCTGGTGCGCCGTGAGAACTGCGAGTCCGATCGGCGGGGGCTGTACGCCGTGCTGACCGAGCATGGCATGGACACGATGAAGAAGGTGGCGCCACATCATGTCGCCTCCGTGCGGCGGCACTTCATCGATCTGCTGTCGCCGGAGGCCCTGTACGAACTGGACAAGGCACTGAAGCCCATCGCCGAGCATCTGCGGGGGCAGCGGGGGCGTCCCTGAGCCTCCTGAGAAGCTGAGGGTGCGGGAGCTGGGCGGGGTGGTGCGCTTTGCCCGCGCTGGCGGGGTGCCGCCTGCGATGAGCCCCGAAGGGGCGCGGGGAACTGCGCGATCAGCCACGACGGCCCCGCACCCGGCGACGGCGATACGCCCCCGCGGCGGGTAGCACGGCCGCCCCGCCCGCCAGCAGGAAGCACACTCCGAGCGGCATCCGCCCGATCAGCAGCCCCGTCGCCATCGCACCCAGCGAACTCCCCGCGTTCACACCGGTGTTGACCCAGGCGCCCGCCTGGGTGCGCGCACCCTCGGGTGCCGTTTCGTCGGCCACGAGGTACGCCGTGGTGAGCGTGGGGGCGATGAACGCCCCGGCGATCCCCATGACCCCGGCGAGGGCCCACAGGCCGGGCGCCAGCCCCGCCGCCGCGATCACCAGGCCGAGGGCCACCGCCGACCCGCACAGGCGGACCCGGGCCGGCGCCTGCCACCGGACCGCGCCGTTGAGCAGGCCGCCCACCGCGCTGCCCGCCGAGAGCGCGCCCAGGACCCAGGGCACCACGGCGGTGCCGTACGACCGCTGTGTGGCGAAGGCCGTCACCAGCAGGTCCACGCCGCTGAGGGCCAGCCCCGCGCCCGTGGCCACCGCGACCGGCGCGAGCAGGCCGGACAGGGCGCCCCGTCCCGTGCCGGGGGTGGCGCCCCGGGGACCGGGCAGCACCGGGGACGTGACGAAGACTCCGGTGCCGCCCACGACCAGCAGGGCGCTCAGCAGGATCCCGGCGGCCGGCGGGGCCCAGCCGGTGAGCACGCCGATCAGGACGGGGCCGGAGACGTACAGCAGTTCTTCGGCGACGCCGTCCAGGCTGTAGGCACGGCTCAGCAGCTGCGGACCCACGGCCAGTTCGGCCCACACCGCACGCATCGTCGGCCCCAGCGGCGGCGCGCACGCACCCGCGAGGGCCGCCGCCACGGCGATGGGCGCCGGCGGTGCCCCGGGGCGCCAGGTCAGCGCGGCCAGCAGGCACAGCAGGGCGCCGTAGAGCAGCGCCATGGGCGGCAGCGCACGGCGTGCGCCGTGGCGGTCGATCAAGGCCGCCCTGAGCGGCGCCAGGAAGACCGTCGTGGCGCCGAACAGGGAGAGTACGGCCCCGGAGACGGCGTAGGAGCCGGTGGCCCGGGTGACGGACAGCATCACCGCCAGCGAGACCGTGCCGTAGGACAGCCGGGCGGTGAGGGCGGAGGTGAAGGTGCGGCGCGCGTGCGGGAGGCGCAGCACGGCGGCGTACGAGGGCCGCGCAGGGGCATGCGTCGACATGCGGGAGTTCCTCTGGTGGAGGCGGAAGAGGGGACACCGAAGGACGCGAGGGCCGGTCGTCCACGGCCTCGCTGTCCGGTGTGCGCTCTACGCCAAGGTGAGGAACATGCCCGTCAACTTACCAGTGGAGCAGCGGAGTCGGCGACCGGGTTCAGCTCTGTGTCAGGCCCGCCACCAGCTCGTCCGCCGCGCGGTACGGGTCCAGCTCGCCCGCGACGATCCGCTCCGCGAGCGCGCTGAGGCGGCGGTCGCCGTGCAGGTCGCCGATGCGTTCGCGCAGGGCCGTCACCGCGATGGTCTCCACCTCGCGGGCCGCCCGGGCCTTGCGGCGCTCCGCGAGGACACCGCGCTCCTCCATCCACGCGCGGTGCTTCTCCAGGGCCTCCACGACCTCGTCGACGCCCTCGGCGCGGGCCGCGACCGTCTTCACGATCGGCGGGCGCCAGTCGCCGGGGCCACGGGACTCGCCGAGGCCCAGCATGTGGTTCAGTTCGCGGGCGGTGGCGTCGGCGCCGTCCCGGTCCGCCTTGTTGACGACGTAGACGTCGCCGATCTCCAGGATGCCCGCCTTCGCCGCCTGGATGCCGTCGCCCATGCCGGGGGCCAGGAGGACGACCGAGGTGTCGGCCTGGGAGGCGATCTCCACCTCCGACTGGCCCACACCGACCGTCTCGACCAGGATCACGTCGCAGCCGGCCGCGTCGAGGACCCGGATCGCCTGGGGCGCGGCCCAGGCCAGGCCGCCCAGGTGGCCGCGGGTCGCCATCGAGCGGATGTACACGCCTGGGTCCGACGCGTGGTCCGACATCCGCACCCGGTCGCCGAGCAGGGCGCCCCCGGAGAACGGCGAGGACGGGTCGACGGCCAGGACGCCGACCCGCCTGCCCTGCTTGCGGTACGCCGTGACGAGCGCGGAGGTCGAGGTCGACTTGCCGACCCCCGGGGAGCCGGTCAGGCCGACCACGTACGCGTTGCCGGTCAGCGGGGCCAGCGCCGCCATGACCTCCCTGAGCTGCGGGGACGCCCCCTCCACCAGGGAGATCAGCCGGGCCACGGCCCGCGGCCGGCCTTCCCTGGCCTGGGCCACCAGAGAGGAGACGTCCTGCATCAAACAGCTCCGTTCAGTTCACAGACGTACAGACGTACGCAGACGTACAGATACGTACGCAGACGTACGGACGCGTACGCAGACGTACAGGCGCATACGCAGACGTACCGGTGCGCACCACAAGCGGGTGCGCACCACGAGGGTGCTTACGCCTTCGGTACCCGCACGATCAGCGCGTCACCCTGACCGCCGCCACCGCACAGCGCGGCCGCGCCGACCCCGCCGCCGCGCCGCTTGAGCTCCAGCGCCAGGTGCAGCACGAGCCGGGCGCCGGACATGCCGATGGGGTGGCCCAGGGCGATCGCACCACCGTTCACGTTCACCTTTTCGGTGGACACGCCGAGGTCCTTCATCGACTGCACGGCGACCGCGGCGAAGGCCTCGTTGATCTCGATGAGGTCGAGGTCGGAGACCTCCAGGCCCTCCTTCTTCAGGGCGTGCTGGATGGCGTTGGACGGCTGGGACTGCAGGCTGTTGTCCGGTCCGGCCACGTTGCCGTGGGCGCCGATCTCGGCGAGCCAGTGCAGGCCCAGCTCCTCGGCCTTGGCCTTGCTCATCACGACCACGGCCGCCGCACCGTCCGAGATCTGGGAGCTCGACCCGGCCGTGATCGTGCCGTCCTTGCTGAAGGCCGGGCGCAGCTTGCCCAGGGACTCCGCGGTGGTGTCGCCGCGGATGCCCTCGTCCTTGCTGAACAGGACCGGGTCGCCCTTGCGCTGCGGGATCTCCACCGGGGTGATCTCGGCCTCGAACAGGCCGTTCTTCTGCGCGGCCGCGGCCCGCTGGTGGGACAGGGCGGCGATCTCGTCCTGCTCGGCGCGGTTGATGCCGAGGCGGGTGTTGTGCTTCTCCGTGGACTCGCCCATGGCGATGCCCTCGAAGGCGTCGGTCAGGCCGTCGTACGCCATGGCGTCGAGCATCTGGACCGCGCCGTACTTGAAGCCCTCGCGGGACTTCGGCAGCAGGTGCGGGGCGTTGGTCATGGACTCCTGGCCGCCCGCCACGACGATGTCGAACTCGCCGGCGCGGATCAGCTGGTCGGCCAGCGCGATGGCGTCGAGGCCGGACAGACACACCTTGTTGATGGTGAGCGCCGGGACGTTCATCGGGATGCCGGCCTTGACGGCGGCCTGGCGGGCCGGGATCTGCCCGGCGCCGGCCTGGAGCACCTGGCCCATGATGACGTACTGCACCTGGTCGCCGCCGATCCCCGCACGGTCGAGGGCGGCCTTGATCGCGAAGCCGCCGAGGTCGGCTCCGGAGAAGGACTTGAGGGAGCCGAGCAGTCGTCCCATGGGCGTGCGCGCCCCAGCGACGATCACCGAGCTGTTCGTTCCAGAAGGCATGAGCTGCGATCCCCTTACCGGCCTGCCCAGGCCGAGGAGTGAACGAGGGTTTACTTCGAATGTACTGATGGCACTCCGTGCCGTCATCGGGCTGTCAGTGTGATCGCTCGCACGTTGCGTAACCACCGCCGTAGCGCTGCACTGAATCCATGCTGACGCGAATCGACCACATCGGGATCGCCTGCCACGACCTCGACGCCACTGTCGAGTTCTACAAGGCCACCTACGGCTTCGAGGTGTTCCACACCGAGGTCAACGAGGAACAGGGCGTGCGCGAGGCCATGCTCAAGATCAACGAGACCTCGGACGGCGGCGCCTCCTACCTCCAGCTGCTGGAGCCGACCCGCGAGGACTCCGCGGTCGGCAAGTGGCTGGCGAAGAACGGCGAGGGTGTCCACCACATCGCCTTCGGCACCGCCGACGTGGACGGGGACGCCGCGGACATCCGGGACAAGGGCGTCCGCGTGCTGTACGACGAGCCACGACGCGGCTCCATGGGGTCGCGGATCACCTTCCTGCACCCCAAGGATTGCCATGGCGTGCTCACAGAACTGGTCACTTCGGCCCCGGTTGAGTCCCCTGAGCACTGACCCCCGTACATAAGGGCCGGTAGGGTTGGGGGCGGTCGTCCCTGAAAGCGGGGGACGGCCGCGCCGGGGTCCGGGTTTCGGGGGACGAGCGTCGGGGCAGCAGCCCGTGCTCCGCCGTCTGTCTGACACCATTCCCCGGGGGCCCCGTTCGGCGGATGGACGGAGCTCGTTGGAGAAGCTGACCAGGGGACGGATGGGACCGCGCAGTGCGGGGCTACGAGAGCCAGGAGCGAGAGCCGGCGGCTGACGTCGACCACCTCTCTCGGTTCGAGGCCGAGATGAAGCGGCTGAAGACCGAGCGGGAGAAGGCGATCCAGCACGCCGAGGACCTCGGCTACCAGGTCGAGGTGCTGCGCGCCAAGCTGCACGAGGCGCGCCGCACCCTCATGACCCGGCCCGCCTTCGACGGCGGTGACATCGGCTATCAGGCCGAGCAGTTGCTCCGCAATGCCCAGATGCAGGCCGACCAGCTGCGTCAGGACGCCGAGCGGGAGCTGAGCCAGGCCCGCGCGCAGACCCAGCGCATCCTGCAGGAACACGCCGAGCAGGCCGCCCGGCTGCAGGCCGAACTGCACCAGGAGGCGGTGACCCGGCGCCAGCAGCTCGACCAGGAGCTGGCCGAGCGCCGCGCCACCGTCGAGTCGCACGTCAACGAGAACGTGGCCTGGGCGGAGCAGCTGCGGGCCCGCACCGAGCAGCAGGCCCGCCGGCTGCTGGAGGAGTCCCGCGCCGAGGCCGAGCAGGCGCTGGCCGCCGCCCGCGCCGAGGCCGAGCGGCTGACCCGGGAGGCCCGTGAGCGGCTGCAGAGCGACGCCGAGACGGCCCGCACGGAGGCCCAGGAGATCCTGCGCCGCGCCCGGACGGACGCCGAACGCCTGCTGAACGCCGCCTCCCAGCAGGCCCAGGAGGCCACCGACCACGCCGAGCAGCTGCGCACCGACGCGGTCGGCGAGTCCGACAGCGCCCGCCGGCAGGCCGCCGAGCTGAGCCGGGCCGCCGAGGAGCGGATCGCGGCGGCCGAGGAGGCGCTGCGCAAGGCGCAGGCCGAGGCCGAGAAGCTGGTCACGGAGGCGGAGCAGGCCGCCGCCAAGACCCTCTCCAGCGCCGAGGCCGCGGGCGAGGCCCGCACGCGCACCGCGAAGGAGCAGGTCGCCCGGCTGGTGGAGGAGGCCACCAAGGAGGCCGAGACCACCCGGTCCGAGGCCGAGCAGTTGGTCGCGGACGCCCGGGCCGAGGCCGAGAAGATCGTCGCCGAGGCCGCGGAGAAGGCCCGCACGATCACCGCCGAGGAGAGCGCGACCCAGCTGTCCAAGGCGGCCAAGACCGCCGAGGACGTGCTCAACAAGGCGTCCGAGGAGGCCAAGCGGACCACCCGGGCCGCCGCCGAGGAGGCCGAGCGGATCCGCACCGAGGCCGAGGCCGAGGCGGACCGGCTGCGCGCCGAGGCGCACGACATCGCCGAGCAGCTCAAGGGCGCGGCGAAGGACGACACCAAGGAGTACCGCGCCAAGACCGTCGAGCTGCAGGAGGAGGCCCGTCGGCTGCGCGGCGAGGCCGAGCAGCTGCGCGCCGACGCGGTCGCCGAGGGCGAGTCGATCCGTGCCGAGGCCCGCCGCGAGGCGGTCGCCCAGATCGAGGAGGCGGCCAGGTCAGCCGAGGAGCTGCTGGCCAAGGCCAAGGCGGACGCCGACGAGCTGCGGCAGAAGGCGACCACCGACAGCGAGAAGGTCCGCACCGAGGCCATCGAGCGGGCCACCAGCCTGCGCCGGCAGGCCGAGGAGACCCTGAACCGGGCCCGCAAGGAGGCCGAGCGGCTGCGCGCCGAGGCCGACGAGCAGGCCGAGTCGGTCAGGGCGGACGCCGAGCGGGCCGCGCGCGAGCTGCGCGAGGAGACCGAGCGCGCCGTCGAGGCCCGCCGCGCGGAGGCCGCCGAGGAGCTGACGCGGCTGCAGACCGAGACGCAGGACCGGCTGGAGTCGGCCGAGCAGGCGCTCACCGACGCCCGCGAGGAGGCCGCCCGGATCCGCCGCGAGGCCGCCGAGGAGGCCGAGCGGCTGCGCACCGAGGCGGCCGACCGGATCCGCACCCTCCAGCAGCAGGCCGAGGCCGAGGCGGACCGGCTGCGCACCGAGGCCGCGTCCGACGCGTCCGCCTCCCGCGCCGAGGGCGAGGCCGTCGCCGTACGGCTGCGCAGCGAGGCCGCCGCCGAGGCCGAGCGGCTGAAGGCGGAGGCCCAGGACACCGCCGACCGGGTGCGCGCGGAGGCGCAGGCCGCCGCCGAGCGGCTCGGCACCGAGGCGTCCGAGACGCTGGCCGCCGCCCAGGAGGAGGCCGCCCGGCGCCGCCGCGAGGCCGAGGAGACCCTCGGTTCGGCCCGCGAGGAGGCCGACCAGGAGCGGCTGCGGGCCCGCGAGCAGAGCGAGGAGCTGCTGGCCGTAGCGCGGGGGCGCGTGGAGGAGGCCCAGGCCGAGGCGACCCGGCTGGTCGAGGAGGCCGACCGGCGCGCCACCGAGATGGTGTCCGCCGCCGAGCAGCACGCCCAGCAGGTGCGGGACTCCGTCGCCGGGCTGCACGAGCAGGCGCAGGAGGAGATCGCCGGGCTGCGGTCGGCCGCCGAGCACGCGGCGGACCGTACCCGGCGGGAGGCCGAGGAGGAGGCGGACCGGGTCCGCGCCGACGCCTACGCCGAGCGGGAGCGGGCGAGCGAGGACGCGAGCCGGATCCGGCGCGAGGCGAACGAGGCGTCGGAGGCCGCCAAGGCGCTGGCCGAGCGGACGGTCGCGGAGGCGATGGCGGAGTCCGAGCGGCTGCGCGCGGACGCCGGCGACTACGCCCAGCGGGTGCGCACCGAGGCCTCGGACGCCCTCGCCGAGGCCGACCAGGCCGCCTCCCGGACCCGGGCGGACGCCCGCGAGGACGCCAACCGGATCCGCTCCGACGCGGCGACCCAGGCGGACACCCTCATCACCGAGGCCCGCAGCGAGGCCGAGCGGCTGCAGACCGAGACGATCGCCGAGGCGGAGCGGCTGCAGACGGAGACCGCCGCCGAGGCCGAGCGGGTGCGCACGGAGGCCCTCGCCGAGGCGGACCGGGTGCGCGCGGAGGCCCGGGCGGCCGCCGAGCAGCTCCTCGGGGACGCCACCGGCGAGGCCGAGCGGCTGCGCGCGGAGGCCGCCGAGACGGTCGGTTCGGCGCAGGCGCACGCCGAGCGGGTGCGGGCGGAGGCCGAGCAGCTCAAGGCGGACGCGGAGGACACGGCCGAGCGGCTGGTGGGCTCCGCCCGCGAGGAGGCCGAGCGGACCCTGGACGAGGCCCGCAAGGAGGCCAACAAGCGGCGTTCGGAGGCGGCCGAGCAGGTCGACACGCTCATCACCGAGACCACGGCCGAGGTCGACAAGCTGCTCAGCGAGGCGCAGGAGCAGGCGCTGAAGACCACCGCGGACGCCGAGTCGCAGGCCGACACGATGGTCGGCGCGGCCCGCAGCGAGGCCGAGCGGATCGTCTCCGAGGCGACGATCGAGGGCAACTCGCTGGTGGAGAAGGCCCGTACGGACGCCGACGAGCTGCTGGTCGGGGCCCGCCGGGACGCGACCGCGATCCGGGAGCGCGCGGAGGAGCTGCGCGACCGCATCACCGCCGAGATCGAGGAGCTGCACGAGCGGGCCCGCCGCGAGGCCGCCGAGACCATGAAGTCGACCGGCGACCGCTGCGACGCGCTCATCAAGGCCGCCGAGGAGCAGCTGGCCAAGGCGGAGGCGAAGGCCAAGGAGCTGGTGTCGGAGGCCAACTCCGAGGCCGGCAAGGTGCGCATCGCCGCCGTCAAGAAGGCGGAGGGGCTGCTCAAGGAGGCCGAGCAGAAGAAGGCCAGCCTCGTCAAGGAGGCCGAGGAGCTCAAGGCCGAGGCGATCCGCGAGGCCCGGCGCACGGTCGAGGAGGGCAAGCGCGAGCTGGAGATCCTGGTGCGCCGGCGCGAGGACATCAACGCCGAGATCTCCCGGGTCCAGGACGTCCTGGAGGCGCTCGAGTCCTTCGAGGCGCCGCCGGGCAAGGACGGCTCGGTCAAGGCCGGCGCGACGGTGGGCGCCCCCCGATCGGGTGGCAAGTCGTCAGACGGCTAACCTGAGCGGTGCGTTCCGGTAACGTCTGGGGGCTTTGCCCGACTCGTTGGCAAGCCGTCCGGCGGTCAGCCACTCAAAAGAGGTGCCATTCTCCAGATCAAAACCGTATCCGCTCGATGACACACCGCTTCGGCCCCTAGGATTCCCCTTATCACCTCACCGGTCTCATTGACAGGAACCCCATGAGCGACACTTCCCCCTACGGCTTCGAGCTTGTGCGGCGTGGGTACGACCGCGCTCAGGTGGACGAACGTATCTCCAAGCTCGTCTCCGACCGTGACAGCGCACTCGCCCGCATCACCGCCCTGGAGAAGCGCATCGAGGAGCTCCACCTCGAGACGCAGAACGCCCAGGCCCAGGTCACCGACGCCGAGCCGTCGTACGCGGGTCTCGGCGCGCGGGTCGAGAAGATCCTGCGGCTGGCCGAGGAAGAGGCCAAGGAGCTGCGTGAGGAGGCCCGGCGGGCGGCCGAACAGCACCGCGACCTCGCCGAGTCCGCGGCCCAGCAGGTCCGCAACGACGCCGAGTCCTACGCCGCCGAGCGCAAGGCCAAGGCCGAGGACGAGGGCGTCCGGATCGTCGAGAAGGCGAAGGGCGACGCCGCCCAGCTGCGCGCCGAGGCGCAGAAGGACGCGCAGTCCAAGCGCGAGGAGGCGGACGCCCTCTTCGAGGAGACCCGCGCCAAGGCCGCGCAGGCCGCCGCCGACTTCGAGACGAACCTGGCCAAGCGCCGCGAGCAGTCCGAGCGCGACCTGGCCTCGCGTCAGCAGAAGGCCGAGAAGCGCCTCGCCGAGATCGAGCACCGCGCCGAGCAGCTGCGCCTGGAGGCCGAGAAGCTGCGCACCGACGCCGAGCGCCGCGCCCGCCAGACGGTGGAGACCGCCCAGCGCCAGGCCGAGGACATCGTGGCCGACGCCAACGCCAAGGCCGACCGGATCCGTTCGGAATCCGAGCGTGAGCTCGCCGCGCTGACCAACCGCCGCGACTCGATCAACGCCCAGCTGACGAACGTCCGGGAGATGCTGGCGACGCTGACCGGTGCGGCGGTCGCTGCCGCGGGCACGCCGGGGGACGATGAGCCCATCTCTCGTGGGGTGCCGGCGCAGCAGTCCCGGTGACTTCGGTCCGTGGGTAACTGCGGGCCGGCTGTGGCTGGTCGCGCAGTTCCCCGCGCCCCTTCGGGCGCGCTGTGGAGCCCCCTGTCCTCAAGTGGCGGGGGGCTTTCCCCCGTTTTAGCGTGGCCGCATGATCGAGCTGGAGGGACTGACCAAGCGGTTCGGGGAGAAGGTGGCGGTCGACCATCTCACCTTCGCGGTCAGGCCCGGGGTGGTGACCGGGTTCCTCGGGCCCAACGGGGCCGGGAAGTCCACCACCATGCGGATGATCCTCGGGCTCGATCACCCCACCGCCGGTGACGTGCGGATCGACGGCAGGCACTACGAGCAGCTCACGGACCCGCTGACGTACGTCGGCGCGCTGCTGGACGCCAAGGCCGTGCACGGTGGGCGGAGCGCCTACAACCATCTCCTGTGTCTCGCGCAGAGCAACGGGATCCCGAAGCGCCGGGTGGGTGAGGTGCTGGACACCGTCGGGCTCGGCGCGGTGGCGCGGAAGAAGGCCAAGGGGTTCTCGTACGGCATGGGGCAGCGGCTGGGGATCGCGGCGGCGCTGCTCGGGGAGCCGCGGATCCTGATGTTCGACGAGCCGGTCAACGGGCTGGACCCGGAGGGCATCCACTGGATCCGGAACCTGATGAAATCGCTGGCCGCGCAGGGGCGGACGGTGTTCGTGTCCAGTCACCTGATGAGCGAGATGGCGCTCACCGCCGACCATCTCGTGGTCATCGGGCAGGGACGGCTGCTGGCGGACACGTCCATGGCCGACTTCATCCGGGAGAACTCGCGCAGCTGCGTCCGGATCCGCTCTCCGCAGCGCGAGCGGCTGCTCGACGTGCTGCACGAGGACGGGATCACCGTCGTGGAGGCCGGCGGGGGCGCGCTGGAGGTGGCGGGCGGCAAGGCCGAGCGGATCGGTGAGCTGGCGGCGCGGCACGGGATCGTGCTGCACGAGCTGAGCCCGCGGCAGGCCTCGCTGGAGGAGGCGTTCATGCGGCTGACGGCGCAGGCGGTGGAGTACCACGCGCAGGGCGGGCCGGGACCCGCCGCGCAGGCCGGGCCGGGACCCGCCGCGCAGGACTGGGGCGCCGGCTGGAAGGGGGCCTGACGGCCATGGCAGCGGTGCAGGTCCTCCGGTCCGAGTGGACCAAGATCCGGTCGGTGGCATCCACGGTGTGGACGCTGTCGCTGGCCGTGGTGGTCACCATCGCCGTCGGGATGCTCATCTCCGCGCTCTCGCGCAGCGGCTTCGCCTCGATGCCGGTGCAGGACCGGCTGGCGTTCGACCCGACCTACGTCAGCTTCGCGGGCATGAGCCTGGGCCAGCTCGCCATGATCGTGTTCGGCGTGCTGGTCGTCTCCAACGAGTACAGCACCGGCATGATCCGCGTCTCGCTGGCCGCCGTGCCGCGACGCGGCACCTTCCTGTCCGGCAAGATCGCGGTGGCCGGCGCGCTCGCGCTGGTGGTCGGCATGGCCACGAGCTTCGCCGCGTTCTTCCTCGGCCAGGCGGTGCTCGGCCCGTACCGGGCCCGGCTCGGCGATCCGGGCGTCCTGCGCGCGGTGTTCGGCGGCGGGCTCTACATGGCGCTGATCGCGGTCTTCTCCATGGGCGTCGCCGCGATGCTGCGCTCGCCGATGCTGTCGCTCGGCATCCTGATGCCGTTCTTCTTCCTGATCTCGAACATCCTCGGCAACGTCGACGCCACCAAGAAGATCGGCCGGTTCCTGCCCGACCAGGCGGGCAGCCGGATCATGCAGGTGGTCCCGAGGGCCGACGACACGCCGTACGGGCCCTGGGGCGGGCTCGGGATCATGGTGCTGTGGGTGATCGCGGCGCTCGCCGGCGGTTACGCAGTGCTCAGGAACCGGGACGCATAGCTTTACTTTCTCTTGGGCGGAACCGTCAGCGCCCCGATATCCTCCTAACCCTTACGGGGGCGGGTCCCCGCTGTCCTGAACCTTTCGATGGGTGCGGAGCATGATCGAGGCTGTCGGCCTGACCAAGCGCTACGGCGACAAGACCGCCGTGTACAACCTTTCCTTCCAGGTGCGGCCGGGTGCCGTCACCGGCTTCCTCGGGCCGAACGGCTCGGGGAAGTCGACGACGATGCGGATGATCCTCGGGCTGGACAATCCCACGTCCGGGTCGGTGACGATCGGCGGCTATCCGTACCGCAAGCTGCCCAACGCCCCCCGCCAGGTCGGTGCGCTGCTCGACGCCAAGGCCGTGCACGGCGGCCGGAGTGCCCGCAACCATCTGCTGAGCCTCGCCCAGCTGTCGGGCATCCCGGCCCGGCGGGTGGACGAGGTGCTCGGCGTGGTCGGACTGCAGGACGTGGCGCGCAAGCGGTCCAAGGGCTTCTCGCTCGGCATGGGACAGCGCCTCGGCATCGCCGCCGCGCTGCTCGGCGACCCGCAGGTGCTGCTGTTCGACGAACCGGTCAACGGCCTCGACCCGGAGGGCATCCTCTGGGTCCGCAACCTGATGAAGGCCCTGGCCGCCGAGGGCCGTACGGTCTTCGTCTCCTCGCACCTGATGAGCGAGATGGCGCTCACCGCCGACCACCTCATCGTCATCGGGCGCGGCCAGCTGCTCGCCGACATGAGCGTGAAGGACTTCATCTCGGCGAACTCCGCCGACTTCGCCCGGGTGCGCACCCCGGACACCGAGCCGCAGCTGCGCGAGAAGCTCGGCACCGCGCTCGCCGAGGCGGGCGGCCATGTGCTGCCGGAGCCGGACGGCGCGCTGCGCGTGACCGGGCTGCCGCTGCCCCGGATCAGCGACCTCGCACACGAGGCGGGCGTGCGGCTGTGGGAGCTGTCGCCGCACCAGGCCTCGCTGGAGGAGGCGTACATGCGGATGACGCAGGGCGCCGTGGACTACCGCTCGACCATCGACCAGAAGGCGGGCCTGCAGCAGCCGCTGCCGCCGGGCGCCCAGCCGCCCCTGCCGGTGCCCGGCCAGGGCCAGCCCGGCTGGTACGCCCCGCCGCCGCCCCAGCAGGGCGGCCAGCCGTTCGCGATGCCCCAGGCGCCCGGCGGGCCGTACGGCGGCCCGCAGGCGGGCGCTTACGGCGCTCCCGCCGCGCCGGGCGGCGACGCGGCCAACCCGTACGCCCAGCAGGCACAGCAGCACGTCCCCGCCCCGCAGCAGCCGCAGGCGCCGGCCCCGCAGACCCTGCTGCTGGGCGCGCCTCCGGCGCCG
>NZ_CP011497.1:2820882-2878853 GCF_001027185.1 Streptomyces incarnatus
GTCGACTCCCACCGCGCCGCAGAGCCAGTCGACCGCTCCGGCCCCGCAGAGCCAGCCGCCGGCCGCGGCGCCCGGTGACCGGCCGGCTCCTGCCGCGCCGCAGGCACCCGCGGTCCCGCCCGCGCCGCAGCAGGCGCCCGCTGCCCCGGCGCCGGCCACCTCCCCCGCCGCCCCCGCCTCCGCTCCCGCCGACCTGACCAAGCCCGAGGACGCCCGATGAGCACCCACCAGCCCCCGATGCCGCAGGCCCCGGCCGCCGCGCCCGACTGGCAGGCGGCGCCCGGCGGGTCGTACCCCGGTTACACCTCGCCGATCCCGGTGGTGCGCACCCACCTCGGGCACGCGCTGGCCTCCGAGTGGACCAAGATCAAGTCGGTCCGGTCGACGATGTGGACGCTCGGCGTCTTCATCGTGCTCGTCCTCGGCATCGGTCTGATGGCCGCCTCGGTGGTCAAGTCCAACTCCGGTTCGGAGAGCCTGACGGACCAGGACCCCCTGCAGTTCGGCTTCTTCGGCCTGCTCCTCGGCAGCATGTGCATCATCACGCTCGGCGTGCTGACCACGGCCTCGGAGTACGGCACCGGCATGATCCGCACGACGATGACCGCGTGCCCGAGCCGGAGCCGGGTGCTCGCCGCCAAGGCGGTCGTGTTCTTCCTCGTCGCCTTCGTCGTCACCCTGGCCACGTCCGGCTTCGTGGCCATGGTCCAGGCGTCCATGCTGGAAGGAGTCGGCGGCGCCCCCGCCCCCACCACCGACGAATGGCTCAAGGGGACCGTCGGGATCAGCCTCTACATCGCGCTGCTCGGACTGTTCTCGCTGCTCATCGGCTCGATCATCCGGCACTCGGCGGGCGCCATCACCATCATGATCGGCGCGGTGCTGGCCCCGCTGGTGATCGCCCTGTTCATGGCCTCGCAGTCCCTGGAGAAGGTGCGGCAGTGGCTGCTGGAGTACTCCATCCCGAGCCAGATGAGCTGCTTCTACGACAACGCCCTGAGCCGCTCCGGCCCCAACGGCTGGGACCCGCTGTGGATCATGCTGGGCCTGACGGCCGCCGCGTTCGCCGGCGCCGTCGCGCTGCTGCAGAAGCGGGACGTGTGAGGCCGGTGCCGGCCGGCGCCTAGGTCCTGTCGTCAAACTCCCGCCGTCCGCCCGAAGGGCGGGCCTCGCGGCGTCAGGTGCGTGCTCTCGGTGTGCCGGGCCCTGGCCCTCGTACTGGACGTACTTGGGCCCGGGCCCGGTGCGGCGAGAGTGCGTGCATGGCGTCGCGAGGCAGGCGGGAGTTTGACGACGGGGCCTAGAACCTCGGCGCGTTACGGGACCGCTGCACCCGGGTGGTGCGGCGGTCCTTCGCGTTCCAGCAGGCCTTGTGCCAGTGGCGGCGGTCGTCCACGCCCGCGTACTGGGGCCAGGCCACCACGTGCGGGACGCCGGAGGGGATCAGCTGGTCACAGCCCGGGCAGCGGTAGGTCTTGCCCTCCGCGCTCGCCCCGGCGACATGGCGCACGCTCCACTCCTCGTCCTGCCAGCGCTCGGTCGACTGCCAGCCGCCGTACCGGCCGGCCTGGTCGTCCTCGGCGCTCCGGCCCGACGATCCGGCTGCCTTCGGTCGGTTGCGACGCGGGGACACGGGACACCTCTCGGGGCTATACAGGAAGCACGGCTGTCTCCAGCCTACGCGCCGCCAAGTGGGGTACGGGTACGGAACCAATCCACACAAGTCCCCCTCCAGGGCGGCCCATTCTGCAGACAATCCGCAAATCTCTCCGCCAGGCCGTGTCCTGGGCACGTGTCAGACGGTTATGCCGGGTGGGGGAGCTCCGAGCCGGAGCCAAGGAAGCAGGAAATGCGATGTACGTAGGAAGTTTTGTGCTGGGCGCCCAGTTCCCGGGCCAGGGCCCCGGGGAGGCCCTGCACCGGGCGGTCCGCTCGGCGGAGGTCACCGAGGAGGCCGGCCTCGACGCCGTGTGGCTCGCGGAGCACCACTTCGTGCCGTACGGCACATGCCCGTCCGCCGTCACCCTGGCCGCGCTGCTGCTCGGCCGCACCCGCCGCATCCGGGTCGGCACGGCGGTCAGCGTACTGCCCACCGCCCACCCGGTCGCCCTCGGCGAGCAGGCCGCGCTGCTGCACCTGACGAGCGGCGGCCGGTTCACGCTGGGCGTGGGCCGCGGCGGACCCTGGGTGGACCTGGAGGTCTTCGGCGCGGGCCTGGAGGCGTACGAACACGGATTCCCGGAGTCACTCGACCTGCTGCTGCGCTGGCTGCGCGAGCCACGGGTCGCGGCGTCCGGCGAGCGGTTCCGCTTCCGCGAGGTGCCGGTCGTGCCCCGCCCGTCGGAGGCGCTGACGGAGACCCCGGGTCCCGAGGTCGTCGTCGCGTGCACCTCCCCGGCGAGCGTACGGCTGGCCGCCGAGCGCGGGCTGCCGATGCTGCTCGGCATGCACGTCGGGGACGAGGAAAAGGCCGAGATGGTCGCCCTGTGGCGGCGCTGCGCCCGGGCGGCGGGCCGGCCGGGCGACGAGATCGCGGGCGCCGGGCACGTCTCGGCCGGGGTGTGCCAGCTCGCCGACCGGCGCACGGACGCGGCGGAGACGCTCATGAAGGCCATGCCGGGCTGGCTGAGGCAGGGTCTGGAGGCGCATGTGACGGTCGACGGCCGGGAGCGCGCGATGCGCGACCCCTACGCCTACACCGAACTGCTCTGCGGGCTGCACCCGGTCGGCACCCCGCGACTGGCCGCCGACCGGCTCGCGGCCACCTCGGAGCGCACCGGCATCTCCCGCTTCGCCCTCCTGGTGGAGGGCTCGGGCGATCTCGCCGCGACGGAGGAGAACCTGCGGCGGCTGGGCGCCGAGGTGCTGCCCCAGCTGCGCTGAGCCGCCCGCCGACTCCCGGGCCGCGTTGGGGGCTTGCCGCCCCAGCACTCGATGCACCTCCCGCGGGTGGAGCGGCAAGCAAGCGGCTCACAGCGTCTGCCGTACCGGGGCTGCCCCGTCAGCAGTCCCGAAGTTCCGGCGACTGGTTCAGCAACTGGCTGCGTACCGAGGTGAAGCGGGCCAACGTCTCGTCCACCGAGGCGTCCAGCGGGAACACCGCCACCCGGTGGCAGTTCTGGAAGGCCAGCCGCACACCGAAGTGCCGCTGCAGGGCGCCGCGGATGGCGTCACTCGCGAGCGCACGCAGCAGCTGACCGCGTGCCTGCTCGTCCGGCGGGGGCGTCTGGTTGTCGGCGAACGGTCCGCCGTCGACCTTCAGCTGGGCCACCAGGGAGCTGATCATCTCCCATGCGTAGGGCAGGGAGGTCCGGACGCAGTCGACGAATTCTGCTTCGTCGACCTCGCCTCGCTCGGCCTGTTCGAGTAGGGCCGGTGAGACGTCGAGCGACATGGGTACTCCTCTCGCACCCCCGAAGAGCAGGGGTTGCCGGACAGAAAGGGGAGGTTCGCTATTTCGAACACGCTCAGTACACGGGTCGCGACCTCCCGTTTACTACGGTAGGCAACCGTAGGTGACCACACCAGCAGAATGCGTATATGGAACGGTCCCTTTACGGGCACAATCGGCCACGGATGAACAAGAGTTTCCAGGGACAATTGGGGCGATCGATCGGGAGCGGGGCGGGCGAATCGCGCGCACCGAGGGGCGTCGAGTAGCGTTGCCGACCATGCGTCTCGTCATTGCCCGATGCTCGGTCGACTACGCCGGCCGGCTCACCGCCCACCTGCCCTCGGCGCCCCGCCTGATCCTGGTCAAGGCGGACGGCAGCGTCTCCATCCACGCCGACGACCGGGCCTACAAGCCCCTCAACTGGATGTCGCCGCCCTGCACACTGAAGGAGGGCGCGGGTGAGGACGAGGGCGTGTGGACGGTCGTCAACAAAGCGGGCGAGAAACTGATCATCACGATGGAGGAGATCCTCCACGACTCCTCGCACGAACTCGGCGTGGATCCCGGGCTGATCAAGGACGGCGTGGAGGCGCACCTGCAGGAGCTGCTCGCCGACCGCATCGAGACGCTCGGCGAGGGATACACGCTGATCCGCCGCGAGTACATGACGGCCATCGGGCCGGTGGACATCCTGTGCCGGGACGCCGACGGCGGGACCGTCGCGGTGGAGATCAAGCGCCGGGGCGAGATCGACGGCGTGGAACAACTCACCCGCTACCTGGAGCTGTTGAACCGCGACCCCCATCTGGCGCCGGTCCGCGGCATCTTCGCCGCGCAGGAGATCAAGCCCCAGGCCCGCGTCCTCGCCACCGACCGCGGCATCAACTGCCAGATCCTCGACTACGACGCCCTCCGCGGCATCGAGGACGACAAGCTCCGCCTGTTCTGATCTTTTTCTCCGCCGCGACGGCGCCCTGTACGGGCTGAGCGCCGTTGCGGCGGGAAAGAAGCAGGCCGTGTCACATCACCGTGCCCGGGCCGGTCGGTGTTTCCGTGCCCGTGCCTGTGCTCTGGGATGCGCTCGCGGGGCTGCTGGATGCCGGGCCGCTTGCCGTGTTCGTCGTGGACGGGGCCGTGGAGGTCGGGCTCGTGGTCGGTGACGTGGGTGTGCTGGACGTCGGCGGGGTCGAGGGCGGCGTGCTGCCCCCTGAGGGTGTCGTCGGTGGGGTTGAACTCGGCTTCGTCGTGTGGGACTTGGACGGCGTCGGGGTCGTACCCCCGCTGCTCGTGCCGTTTGTGTGGCTCGGGTGGGATGTGACCGGCTGGGACGGGGTCGGGTCGTCCGTCGTGCCGTATGTGCCGTCGGGGCCCGGGTTCGTGGGGCGGGTGGTGGGGCGGGTCGAGGCGGCGCCCGCCGGTGGGGTCTGGTTCGGGTCGGCGCCCAGGGTGCCGTCGGACGGGTCCTGGCTCGCCGAGGGGTTGACGTCGACCTTGCCGGCCGGGTTCTTGTCGGCGTTGTCGTTGGACGTCATGCCCAGCGTGACGACCGTACCGAGCACGGCGGCGAGCAGCGCCCCGGAGCCGACCGCGACGAGGTTGCGGCGGGCCAGCTGCCGGAAGCCCACGCGCCGGTCCGTGGTGGCGGCCGGGAGCTGGTGGGTGATCAAGGGTTCGCCGAGGGGCACGTACGGCGGCGGCGCCGACTCCTCCTGCCGTACCTCCGGCAGCTCCTCCCCCGCCGACACCGGGATGCCCGGTACGTCACCCGAGCGGTCGGCGACCAGCGCGAGCGCCCGGCGCCCGGCGACCGTGCCCCGCTTGTCGGCGAGCGCCCCGCGCAGCCCGATGGACGCCTCCAACTCGGCGCGGGCCCGGTCGAGCTGGCCGGCGCAGAGCGCGAGGACGCCCAACTCGTGGTGGAAATAGGCTTGATCGGGTACCTCACCGGCCACCCGGGACGCCTCCGCGCCGGACCGCAGCGCCCGTTCCCAGGCGCTGAAGTGCAGGCCGGCGGCGAACGCGGGCGCGGCCGTGCGGGCGAGCCGTACCGCGCAGCTCTCCTCCCCCTCGGCCGGCGGGGCCGGGAGCGGGACGATCGCGGCGAGTGCGGCCAGGACCGCGTCCGCCTCCGCGCACACCCGCTCGGGAGTGACCGAGGGATGCCCGGCCCACCAGGCGTAGTGCTCGGCGGCGGCCAGCGCCTGGGCCGGGGCGTCGTCGGCGTACCCGGCGGCCTCCAGCTGGGTCTGCACACCGGCCGCGAGCCGGTAGCGGCCGCCGACCGGCGAGACCAGTCCGCAGGCGGCCAGCTCGCCGAGCGCGGCGTCGGCGTGGGTGTCGCCGATCAGCGCCGGCAGGTGCGCCTGGTGCGGCACCTCACCGCCGAGGGCGACGGCGAAGCGCAGCGCGGCGCGCGCGGAGGCGCTGAGCCGGGAGGCGAGCAGCGGGGCGGGCGCGGCGGCCTCGCCGAGGGAGGGCAGCGGGACCTCGTCCGCCGGCTCCAGGGACGGCTCGCCCGGTGGGCGCACGTCCTCGAAGACGCCGTACTCGTCCACGGCTCCCGTGCTGGCCCGCAGTTCCTCGCGCTGCCGGAGCAGGGCGCCGGCCTGGACGAACCTGAGCGGCAGTCCCTCGGACTCGAACCACAGGTCGCCGGCCCAGTTGGCCTCCTCCTCGGTGAGGACGCGGCCGACGGTGCGCTCCAGGATCTCCACTCCGCCGGCGCGGTCGAGGCCGGCCAGGAAGACCTCCTCGACCTCGGAGCCCTCGGAGGGCGCGGGCACGTCGGGGGTGGCGCCGATCAGGAAGGCGCACTCGGGGGTGGCGTCGAGGAGCTCGTCGAGCGCGGCGCCGCCGAAGTCGATGTCGTCCAGGACGACGACCGCGCCGATCTCGCGGACGTAGGCGCGCAGTTCGTCCGGGTCGGGACGGTGGCGCGGGGCGTCGTACACGGCGTGGAAGAGGTCGTCCAGGAGGTCGCCCACCGTGCGGTGGAAGCCGTTCAGGCGCACCACGCCGTCGGGGGCGAGGTCCAGGCAGTCCTCGGCGACCAGGTCCAGCAGGGCGGTGCGGCCGCTGCCGCCGGGGCCGGTGAGCCGGACCGAACGGCCGCGGGCCAGCAGCCGGACCAGGCGCTCGCGCTCGTCCTGGCGTTCCAGCAGGGAGAGCGGCCGCTGGGCGGGGCCGGGCGGCACGGGCGGCCGGGCGGCACGCTCGGCCTCGGCGCGCTCGGCGGCGGTGCGCTTGCGGGGCCGCGCCGGTCGCTCGACGGGCGGGCAGGGTTCTATCTCGCTGCCGTCGACGGGGTTCACGGTCAGCAGCAGGTCGCCGGTCACGACGTGCGCCGTACGGGCGAGCGCGGGCGTGCTGTGACCGAAGTCGGAGGTCAGGGATTCCCGGGGCGGCCGGCGGCTCGCGGCCTGGCCGTGCTCCTCGGATCCCCGGTGGATCGGGTCCATGGGTTCCATGGGTTCAAACCCCCCAAAAGCGTCGTGTGCCCGTGATGTCGGCCCCTCCCGGCCTTGTCGCACACCGCGCTGTCGCTTCTGGTCCGGGCCCGCTCGGTCGAGGGTTGCGAGGCGGCGGGCGACCGAACCCTAAACCTTCGCTCAGTATCTCCGACAGGGTGGGGTGCCGTGCGGTCCGAGACATCACAGTCCGGTGAGGATTGCCCGCGTCGCGCGCTTCGACGGCTGCGCCCGGGTCTCCCGCGTCGCCCCTTTCCCACCCGCTCGTGGCGTTACACCCGGGGCAGCGACTCCACCCCGATGCCGCCCTCGATGGCGAGGATGCGGTGCAGCCGGGTGGCGACCAGCAGGCGCTGCATCTGCGGCGGGACACCGCGCAGCACCAGACGGCGCCCGCAGCGGCCGGCCCGCCGATGGGCACCCATGATCACCCCGAGTCCGGTGGCGTCCCAGGAGTCCAGTTCGGACAGGTCGAGCACCAGGTCGCCGACTCCGGTGTCGACGGCCGAGTGCAGGGCCGTACGGGCGTCCGCCGCGCTGCGGACGTCGAGGCGGCCCCCGACGACCAGCTCGGCGTGGTCGCCCCTGATATGCATATGCGCTCCCCGTTGAGTGCGGTTGGCGTACTCCGTGACGTTGCAACGTCTGACTGTGCGAGTGGTGGTGCGGTTGCTGTTTGTAAGCGAACCGATACCGAATTCACCCCGGGGAGTGATACTCCCGGGGGTGAGATCCGGCGAAAGTCCGTGCAGATGGTGCTCAGTACTTGTAGAAGCCCTGCCCGCTCTTGCGGCCGATGTCACCGGCGTCCACCATCCGGCGCATCAGCTCCGGCGGGGCGAACTTCTCGTCCTGGGACTCGGTGTAGATGTTGCCGGTGGCGTGCAGCAGGATGTCCACGCCGGTGAGGTCGGCGGTGGCCAGCGGGCCCATGGCGTGGCCGAAGCCCAGCTTGCAGGCGAGGTCGATGTCCTCGGCCGTCGCGACGCCGGACTCGTAGAGCTTGGTCGCCTCCACCACGAGGGCGGAGATGAGCCGCGTGGTCACGAAGCCGGCCACGTCCCGGTTGACGACGATGCAGGTCTTGCCGACGGACTCGGCGAACTCCCGCGCGGTGGCGAGGGCTTCGTCGCTCGTCTTGTAGCCGCGGACCAGCTCGACGAGCTGCATCATCGGCACCGGCGAGAAGAAGTGGACGCCGACGACCCGCTCGGGGTGCTCGGTGGCCGCCGCGATCTTGGTGATCGGGATGGCGGAGGTGTTGGAGGCGAGCACGGCGTCCTCGCGCACGAGCTTGTCGAGCGCGCGGAAGATCTCGTGCTTGACCTCCAGCTTCTCGAAGACCGCCTCGACCACGATGTCGGCGTCGGCGGCGGCGTCCAGCTCGGTGGTCGGGGTGATACGGGCCAGGGCGGCCTCGGCGTCGTCCGCCGCCAGCTTCCCCTTGCTCACGAACTTGTCGTACGAGGCCTTGATGCCGTCGGTGCCACGCTTCAATGCCTCGTCGGTGACGTCCCGCAGGACGACGTCCCAGCCCGCCTGCGCGGCGACCTGAGCGATCCCGGACCCCATGAGACCGGCCCCGATGACGGCGAGCTTCCGTGCCACTCCGACTCCCTTGAACGCGCTCCAAGTCTGCTTCTCCGGCGGACCATAGCGCTCCGGCGGCGCTGTGTGAGCGGTTAGTAACGCGTGTCACGGTCTCAGAGGCTGAGACGCCCGTCACGGAGCCTCAATTCCGCGCGGGTTCGCGGGGTTTGGCGGCACCTTTTCTCACGGAACCGGCACGTTGCACCCCATCTGACCGCTACGCTCCGTGCTCGGGCCGCTGCACATGGAGCACGAAGGGGGTACGTCATGCCGGCGCGGAAGGTGGTCACGGGACGCAGCCAGGAGCCGCGTAAGCGCTATGCGGAGGAACTCCGGCGCCTGCGCGCCTCCAGAGGCCTGAGCCTGCGTGCACTGGCCGAGGCGGTCGGCTGGGACCCGTCCCTCTTCAAGAAGCTGGAGAGCGGGGAGACGCTGGGCAGTCCGGAGGTCGCCGAGGCGCTGGACGAGTTCTATGGCACGCCTGGGTTGCTGCTGGCGATGTGGGAGCTGGCGGTGGGGGATCCGACGCAGTTCAGGGAGCAGTACCGGCGGTACATGGTCCTGGAGTCCGAGGCGGTGAGCCTGTGGCACTACGCTGTGAGCGCGCCGCCGGGCCTGCTTCAGACGGCCGGGTATGCACGAGAGGCGCTCGCGGCAGGCTGGATCAAAGAGCATGAGCTGGACCAGCAGATCGACGCGCGCCTGGGACGACGTCAGGTGCTGGAGGGCGAGCACCCGCCGCTGTTCCGAGCCATTCTCTCCGAGGCGGTGCTGCGCACGGCCCTGCGGGATACGCGGGCGTGGCGTGAGCAGTTGGAGCACTTGGCACAGGTCGCCGAGCGCCCGAACATCACCCTCCAGGTACTGCCGTTCAGTGCCGGACCCCATGGCCTGACCAACACCGCCGTCATGTTCCTGAGGCTCACGGACGGCCACACAGTCGCCTACTCTGAGAATGACCTGCGCGGCGAACTCGTGGAAGAAAACGCCTCAGTTGAGCTGCTGCAGCGTAGGTACGATGCGATGCGGGACCTCGCGCTGTCCCCGGCCGAGTCATGCAAGTTCATCCTGCGGATGCTGGAGGAAATGCCGTGCGAGCCATCGACCTGAGCGGTGTGACGTGGCGCAAGAGCAGCTACAGCAACACAAGCGGCGGTGAGTGCCTCGAGGTCTGCGACACCCTCCCCTCCACCGTCCCCGTCCGCGACAGCAAGACCCCCGACGCCCCGGCCCTCGTCTTCGCGACCGGCTCCTGGTCGTCGTTCGTCGGCGCCGTCAGGGACGGATCGTTCCGCTAGCGGCGCGCCACCACAGGCGGGCGACGCCCACGGGATGCTGCTTACGGCGTACGTCCGCCCCCTGGGTGTGGCGCGGAGTTCGAGGGTTCCCGTACGGAGCGGGATCGTGGTGAGGGGCCTGCCCGTGCGGTCGTACGCACCGTGACCACGGTCCCCGGGCGATCGGGTCCGTCCAGAGCGGCTTGCCGGAATCCAGCCGCAGCGAGGGTGAACCATCCCTTGCCCGGAGAGGTCTCCGAAGGTCAGCACGGAGCCGACGGTCAGCCCCCTGGCGAAGGGCTCCGCTCTGCCGTGCGCACGGCATAGGTGAGGACCCGTTCGCTCAGCAGGTCCTCGATGTCGTCCAGGAGCGCGAGCACCTCTCGGGACACCTCGCGCGGATCGCGGCCCTTGACCATCTCGCGGCCGATGACGGCGATGACCGTGCCGTGGATCCAGCTGATCTGACCGGCCATCAGGTGGGGCAGTTCGTCGTCGTCCGCGGCGCCGGTTTCCTCGCGCAGCACCTCTTCCAGGTTGGCCTGGACCTCCTGGGCGAGGGCCCAGAGGCGGGAGCGCAGGGCGGGGGCCTCCTCGATGACCTTCATGAAGGCGGCGTAGCCGGGGAGCAGGCCGACCCTTGGTGAGACCGCCTCGACCTCCTCGCGCAGCTCGCGCAGTACGGCGGCGGCGGCCGACTCGCCCTCGGGGCGGCCACGGACCCAGCGGGCGAGGCGGTCGATCATGCCGGCGGAGCGGTCGAAGAAGAGGTCTTCCTTGGCCGGGAAGTAGTTGTAGACGGTGTTGACGGACACGTTCGCCGCCTCCGCGATCTCCGCGACCGTGACCGCGTCGAAGCCGCGCTCGACGAACAGGCCCGTGGCGACATCCGAGATGTACTGCCTGGTCTGCCGCTTCTTCCGCTCCCTGAGCCCCTCTGCCATGCCCGCATCCTAACTTCGCTGGGGCCCATGAAAACTTGGGTGCCTTGAAAACTTGGAGACGTTGCAAAATTTCAGGGACTCTGTTTTTCTGTTCCGCATGGCAGCAGTCATCAGCGCGGCGGGACTCGCCCGCACCTTTCAGACGAAAACCGGACCCGTGGAGGCCGTGCGCGGCATCGACCTCGCCGTACGAGAAGGCGAGATCCTCGGCTTCCTCGGCCCCAACGGCGCCGGGAAGACGACGACCCTGCGGATGCTCACCACCCTGCTGAAGCCGACCGGTGGCGCCGCCACCGTCGCCGGGCGCGACCTGGCGACCGATCCGGTGGGGGTGCGCACGGTGAGCGGGTACGTCGCCCAGTCCGGCGGGGTCGATCCGCAGATCAGCGTGCGGGAGGAGCTGGTCACGCAGGGACGGATGTACCGCCTGCCCAGGGCGCAGGCGAGTGCCCGCGCCGAGGAACTTGCCCGCGACCTGGACCTCACCGAGTTCCTCGACCGGAAGGCCGGCGCGCTCTCCGGCGGGCAGCGGCGGCGGCTGGACATCGCCATGGCGCTCACGCACCGGCCGAAGGTGCTGTTCCTGGACGAGCCGACGACCGGCCTGGACCCGGGCAGCCGCGCCGACCTGTGGGACCTGGTCCGGCGACTGCGCGACGAGCACGGGACGACCGTGTTCCTGACCACCCATTACCTGGACGAGGCCGACGCCCTCGCCGACCGGCTGGTCATCGTCGACCGGGGCACGGTCGCCGCCGAGGGCACGCCGAGCGCGCTGAAGCTGCGGCACGGCGGCTCGATCGACGCGACCCTCCAGGACACGTTCCTCGCCATCACCGGCCGCGGGCCCGCCCCGGCCGACCCCGCCCCCGTCGCCGTATGAGCCGCAAGAGGACCCACACAGAGATGCTTCTCCACGACACCGCACTCGTCTACGGCCGCTATCTGCGCCAGTCCCTGCGCTCCCGCTTCGCGCTGCTCTTCGGGGTGCTCACGCCCCTGCTGTACCTGGTCTTCTTCGGCCCGCTGCTGACCGGTCTCCCCCTGGGCGGCACGGCCGGCTCCTGGCAGGTGCTGGTCCCCGGGCTGCTGCTCCAACTCGGCCTGTTCGGCGCGCTGTTCGCCGGGTTCACGGTGATCGTGGAGAAGGGGCAGGGGGTGGTGGAGCGGATGCGGGTGACCCCCGTCAGCCGGCTCGCCCTGCTCCTCGGCCGGGTGCTGCGCGACGCCACGGTCTTCGTGTTCCAGGCGGTACTGCTGGTGCTGGCCGCGCTGGTGATGGGCCTGCGCGCACCGCTCGCCGGTGTCCTGATCGGCTTCGCGTTCGTCGCCCTGCTCACGCTCTCGCTGGCCTCGCTGTCGTACGCGCTCGGCATGAAGGTCCGCACCCCGCAGGAGTTCGGCCCGCTGATCAACATGGTGTCGATGCCGTCGATGCTGCTGTCCGGCCTGATGCTCCCGATGACCCTCGCACCCACCTGGCTGAACGTCCTGTCGCACTTCGTCCCGTTCCGTTACCTGGTGGACGCGGTGCGTGACGCGTATGTCGGGCACTACGCGAGCGCGCACATGCTCTACGGCGTCCTCGTCGCCGTCGCTTTCGCGGCGCTGGCGGTGACAGTGGGCACACGAGTGTTCCGGACGGCCGGGGCGTAACTAGGCTGGCCGCATGGTCAATCTGACGCGCATCTACACCAGGACCGGCGACAAGGGCACCACCGCGCTCGGTGACATGAGCCGGGTCGCCAAGACCGACCTCCGGATCTCGGCCTACGCCGACGCCAACGAGGCCAACGCGGTGATCGGCACCGCGATCGCGCTGGGGGGTCTGGAGGCGGAGGTGGTCAAGGTGCTCACGCGCGTCCAGAACGACCTGTTCGACGTGGGTGCGGACCTGTCGACGCCGGTCGTGGAGAATCCGGAGTTCCCGCCGCTCAGGGTCGAGCAGTTCTACATCGACAAGCTGGAGGCGGACTGCGACCGCTTCAACGAGCAGCTGGAGAAGCTCCGCTCCTTCATCCTGCCCGGCGGCACCCCGGGCGCGGCCCTGCTGCACCAGGCCTGCACGGTCGTACGCCGCGCCGAGCGCTCCACCTGGGCGGCCCTGGAGGTGCACGGCGAGACGATGAACCCGCTCACGGCGACCTACCTCAACCGTCTGTCCGACCTGCTGTTCATTCTGGCCCGGGTGGCGAACGGGGAAGTCGGCGACGTCCTGTGGGTGCCAGGCGGCGAACGTGACTGAAGCACCCTCCCGGCCGGGGGTCCGGGGGTTGTCCCCCGGGAAATGCAGCATTCTGGCCCGGGTGGCCAACAAGGACCTCGGTGACGTGCTGTGGGTCCCGGGCGGGGAGCGCTGAGCAACCTCCGCCCGGGGACCCCGTCGGGTCAGCGGTCGGTGCCGCTCGTCGCGTCCCGGTCGGCCGCGGCGGCCGCCGACTCGGCCGCGTTCACCTTCTTCTGCATCTCCGCGTATCCGGAGGGCGTGCCGGACCCCGCCGGCGCCTTCGGGGACGCCCCGTCGTGGTGGGCGCAGCCCGCGGTGAGCGCCACGAGCAGCGCCACCGCCGGCAGCGCCGCCCGGCGTGCCCGCATCAGCTCGCCGCCTTCCCGACGCCGCCGTGGGCCTGGCACCACGTCTTCACGTCGTTCAGGTCCGTCTGGCGCTGCTTCAGGTTGGTGACCAGGGACTTGCGGAAGTCCAGCCGGTCCTGGAGGAAGGTGGCGATCTGGGTGTGGCCCGCCTTCTTCGCGTTGTCCACGCGCTGCTGCAGGCGGGCGATCGAGCCCCGGGTGCCGGGCCCGGCGTCCAGCCGCTTCAGGGCGCGCTCGATCCGGCGGTCGATCCTGGGCACCCGCTTGCACAGGGCGTGCGCCCCGTCACCGGTGGGCCCGGGCGCGGGGGTGCTGGTGTCGGCCGAGGCCACCCCGGCGGTGCCCGCCAGTACGGCCGCCACGGCGCACCCCGCGAGCAGGGTGCGCGTACGTCGACGTGCGTTCATCGGTGTCTCCCGTTCCTTTCCGGACGAGCCCGTGTCCCTTGCCGTACGGGCCCGTCGTCCATCCGACGAGACGGAGGCTAGGAAGGGTCTTTGGGGAAACTCTGTGACCGGTTTGCCCCGGCTGTACCGATCAGCCAGTCCCGGCGGCCGGGCAGCACATCGCCGCCCGACGGCAGCCGCACCTCGAAGCGCGCCCCGGTGCCGTCCGGCCCCTCGCGCACGGTGACGCTCCCCCGGTGCAGTGCGGCCTGCTGGGCGACCAGGGTGAGGCCGAGTCCGGAGCCCGCGCTGTCCGGGCCGCGCTGGAACCGCTCGAAGATCCGGGCGCGGGCGGCCGGCGGGACACCGGGCCCGTGGTCGTCCACGGTGACGCGGACGTGCCCGGCGCCGCCGTGCACCCCGACCCGCACCCGGGCCCGGCCCGCCGTGTCCCGGCCGTGGGCGAGGGCGTTGCCGAGCAGGTTGTCGAGGAGCAGGCGCAGGCCCGGCTCCCAGCCGTGCACGGTGAGCCCGGGTGCCGTGTCCAGGGCGATGTCGGCGTCCGGGGCACGGCGGCAGGTCTCGGCGACGGCCGCGTCGGCGACCTCGGACAGGTCGACGTCCCGGAACGCCTCGGCCTCCACCAGGTCGCCGCGCCCCAGCTCGCGCAGCATCACCAGCAGGCCCTGCAGCCGGGCGTGCTCGCGCCGCAGATCGGCGAGCACCTCGGTGCGGTCGGCGTCCGGCAGGCCGGAGTGGTCTGTGAGGATGTCCAGGTTGGTGCCCATGCTCGTCAGCGGGGTGCGCAGTTCGTGCGCGGCGGCGGAGGAGAAGGAACGGGCGGTGTCGAGGGCCTCGGCGGTGCGGGCGGCCTGCTCGTCGTAGCGGGCGAGCACGGTCCTGAGGGTTGCGGCCAGTTCGTCCACCTCCCGTACCCCGGTCCGCTCCTCGGGGAGCCGGGCCGTGGTGGTCCGCGGGTCCAGGCCGGCGGTACGGCGGGTGAGGCGGCGCAGCGGCGCGCTCGCTCCGGTGGCCAGGCCCCAGGCGAGCAGCCCGGCCAGGGGGGCCGCGAGTACGGCGGTGAGGATCACCCGGCGCCGGACGAGGCGGAGTTGGGTGCGGTCGGCGGTGTCGGGCGAGAAGACCCACAGCGTGCCGGAGACGCTGGGGCCCTTCAGGGGCCGGGCCAGGGCCCGCCAACTGCGGGCGCCGTCACGGACGGTGGCGAAGCCGGTGGACACGCCGGGCAGGGCCACGGTCGGGCCGGGCTGGGGTCCGCCGGTGAAGTCCGCGCCCGGCCCGACGACGCGTACGCCGACGTCGAGCGCGGCGCTGAACAGTTTCCGCTCCCGGGTGTCCGCCGCCTTGGGGCGGCCGTTCGCCGTGGCCCGCAGCAGTGCCCGGGCCTCGGGGGCGACGGCCACCGCGCGCTGCCGCAGATGCTGGTCCTCGGTGCGGTGCAGATCGCGGGCGACCAGGTTCAGCAGCAGCCAGCCGCAGGCCAGCACCAGCAGCGGGACGGTGCAGCCGACGGCGAGGGCGATACGGGTGGACAGCCTCACGGCCGTTCCCTCAGCACGAAGCCCACCCCGCGCACGGTGTGGATCAGCCGGGGCCGCCCGTCCGCCTCCAGTTTGCGCCGCAGATAGCTGACGAAGGTGTCGACGGCGTCGGTGCGCACGTCGAAGTCGTAGCCCCACACCCGCTCCAGGAGCTGGTCGCGGGTCAGGACCAGTCCGGCGTTGCGGGCGAGCACCTCCAGCAGCTCGAACTCGCGCCGGGTGAGGTCCAGGGGCGTGCCGTCCCGCTCGGCGGTGCGCGCGTCCGGGTCGATCACCAGGTCCGCGACGCGCAGCCGTTCGCGGCCGACCGGCGGGCGGCGGCGCAGCAGGGCGCGCAGCCGCAGCACCAGTTCCTGCAGGGCGAACGGCTTGACCAGGTAGTCGTCGCCGCCCGCCTGGAGGCCGGCGATCCGGTCGGCGGTCTCGTCCAGCGCGGACAGCATCAGCACGGGCAGGTCCCGGCCCTCGGCGCGCAGCCGGGTGCACACCTCGATGCCGCTCATGCCGGGCATCGACACGTCGAGCACCAGCACATCGGGCGGCGCGTCCGCCATCGCCGCCAGCGCCTCCGCCCCGTCACCGGCGGTCCGCACCGCGAATCCGTTCAGCCTGAGCCCACGCTCCAGCGCCCGCCGGATCGCCGCGTCGTCATCAACGACCAGCACCGCACCGCGGCTCGCCGTCTCCGTCATCCGCCGCCCTCCTCGTCGCCGGCCAGCGTACGACCCGGCACCGGGCGCGCGGCAGGGCGGGCGGGGCTGTAGCGGCCACCTGGGCGGCGCTGGTCGTCCAGGCCATCAGCGTACGGATGCCGGAACCGGCCCGGAGGGCTCAGGGCTGGTCGGTCGGCTCGCGCTTGGGGAACAAGGTGTAGCTCCCGGCGATCACCAGGTTGATGCCGATCACCCAGAGCATGCTCCGCTGCCAGGTCCGCAGGGAGCTGGTGTCGCCGTCGCCGACGTACCAGGCGGCGGCCTGGAGCAGGGCGAGGGCGACGCACGCGGCCAGGATCCAGCGGGCGGCGACCTTCCATTCGTGGACGGTGCGGGCCGTGCCGTACTTGGGGGGCCTCGGCGGGCGCGGACCGCCGGCGAAGCGGTGGGCGACCCAGGCGTCCGCCCAGCTGATCGTGGAGTGGCCGAGGCCGACCGTGAAGCCGATGTAGACGGCGGCCAGGCCATGGCGCCAGTCCGGCTGCGCGCCGTTCCTCAGGTCGATCGCGGTCACGGCGAACAGCACCAGCTCCAGCAGGGGCTCGCACAACAGCAACGCCACGCTCGTACGGCGCCACTTCAGCAGGTACCGCGCGGCCAGCGCGGCCGCGAGCAGCACCCAGAACGCCACCTCGCAGGCGACGACAAACCCGACGATCACGGTTCACTCCCCTCGCTCACCCTTCCAGGCTCCCGGCGTCGGAGGCGCGGATCGTCGTCGTCGCGGCCGAGACCCGGTGTAAACGAAAGTCGCAGCCAGGGCGGTTCAGGACCCTGCCCGGGGTGCAGGCCGGCACGGCCGCGGGGCGTGTTGGATAGGGGTATGGCCCTCGCACTCCCCCGCCCGCACCGCGACGACGTGCGCATCGCCGTGAGCGGGCTGCTCGGCGGGGTGTTGCTGTGGGCGCTTGGGCTCCACCCCCGCGTGCCCTCGGCCCCGGTCGTGCTGTGGGCGGCGCCCTGGGCCCCGCTGGTGCCGCTGGCGGTGACGGCGGCGTGCGAGCCGCTGCGCCGCACCCGACCCCGGCTCGGGCTGCTCGCCGGCACCCTCGCGCTGGCCGTGGACACGGTGACGGTCGGCAACGTCGTCACCGTCCTGCTGTACACCGACCTGGTCTACGCGGCCGTCCTGTACGGCACCCCGTCCTCGGCCCGCCGCATCCCCTGGATCACCGGACTGCTGACGGTGCTCGGCGGAGTCGTACCCGCGGCTCTCTGGCGGGACCCGGCCGCGCTGCTGATCGGTGTGGGCGTCGGCGTGGTGGCGCTGGCGCCCGCCGCGACGGGCTGGGTGGTGCGCGACCACCGTGACGCCGCCGAGGCCGCCCGGCTGCGCGCCGAACAGACCGCGCTGCTCGCCGAGATGGACCGGACCCAGGCGGTCACGGCCGAACGGGCCCGCATGGCACGGGAGTTGCACGACATGGTGGCGGGTCACCTGTCAGCGATCGCCATCCACTCCACGGCCGCGCTGTCCCTGGACGATCCGGCCACCTCCCGGGACGCCCTGACGGTGATCCGGGAGAACAGCGTGGCGGGGCTGGCCGAGATGCGTCGGCTGATCAGCATCCTGCGGGACAGCGGCGGCGACCTGGAACCGGCTGCCACACCGACCCTCGACGGCCTCGCCGCCCTGGTCGACGGCGCCCGCGCGGGCGGCCTGGACGTCCGGCTGGACGCCGGGCACGGCCGGGTGCCGGCGCCGGTGGAGCTGGCCGCCTACCGGATCGTGCAGGAGTCGCTCACCAACGCGCTCAAGCACGCGGCCCCGGGACCCGTCCGGGTCACCCTGCGGCAGGCCGACCGCATCCTGCACATCGAGGTCACGAGCCCCTACCGGCCCGGTGACACACCGCGCGCCCCCGGCTCGGGCTCCGGGCTCACCGGGATGCGGGAGCGGGCCGCGCTGCTCGGCGGCGGCTTCACGGCCGGTCCCGAGGCCGGCCTGTGGACCGTACGCGCCCGCCTTCCGCTCACCGAAGGAGCCCCCGCATGAACCAGCCCGACCGGCCCGACCGGCCCGTCCGGGTTCTCGTCGCCGAGGACCAGTCCGCCGTGCGCTCCGGGCTCGTCCTGATCCTGCGCAGCGCGCCGGACATCGAGGTGGTCGGGGAGGCCGCGGACGGCGAGCGGGCGGTGGAGCTGGCCCGGGAACTGCGGCCGGACGTCGTGCTGATGGACGTGCAGATGCCGCGCCTGGACGGGGTGTCGGCGACCCGGCGGATCGTCGCCGAAGGGTTCGCGGACGTCCTCGTGCTGACCACCTTCGACCTGGACGAGTACGTCTTCGGGGCACTGCGGGCCGGGGCGGCGGGCTTCCTGCTGAAGAACGCCGAGGCGCGGGATCTGCTGGAGGCGGTGCGCACGGTGGCGCGCGGCGAGGGGATCGTCGCGCCGGCCGTGACCCGGCGCCTGATCGCGGAGTTCGCGGCCGGTCCGGCCCGGGAGGCGAAGGCCGATCCGGCGGTGCTGGACGGTCTGACCCCGCGCGAGCGCGAGGTGCTGTCCTGCGTCGGGCAGGGGCTGTCGAACGCGGAGATCGGCGGGCGGCTGGGGATGGCCGAGGGCACGGTGAAGACGCACGTCAGCCGGCTGCTGGCCAAGCTGGAGCTGCGCAGCCGGGTGCAAGCGGCCGTACTGGCCCAGGAGTTGGGGATCTGAGGCGGACGCCCGGAGCACCCCGGGAATTGGTCCAGACCTATTGACCTGTGGTCCAGACCTTTCTACTCTCGCAGCACCGTGGGCGTGAAGGCTCAGTCATGCCCCTGACATCCCCACATACCCAAGGAGGCGCAGCATGCGCTTCAGACACAGAGCCGCGGCAGGCTTCGCGACCCTGTTGCTCCCTCTGGCCGGCCTCGTCGGTCTCGCGAGCCCCGCCCAGGCCGCCGCCAACGCGACGGCGAGCTTCACCAAGACCAGCGACTGGGGAACCGGGTTCGGCGGTCAGTGGACCATCAAGAACACCGGTAGCGCCAGCATCAGTTCCTGGACCGTCGAGTGGGACTTCCCCTCCGGCACGTCCGTCACCTCCGCCTGGGACGCGGACGTCACGTCCTCCGGCACCCACTGGACCGCCAAGAACAAGTCCTACAACGGCACCATCGCCCCCGGCGCCTCGGTCTCCTTCGGCTTCAACGGCTCGGGACCGGGATCGCCGAGCAACTGCAAGCTCAACGGCGACAGTTGCGACGGTACGACCGTCCCGGGCGACGCGGCCCCGAGCGCCCCCGGCACCCCGACCGCCTCCAACATCACCGACACCTCGGTCAAGCTCTCCTGGGGTGCGGCCACCGACGACAAGGGCGTGAAGAACTACGACGTCCTGCGCGACGGCAAGGTCGTGGGCACGGTGACGACGACCTCGTACACCGACAGCGGACTGACCGCCGGCACCGACTACTCCTACACCGTGCAGGCCCGCGACACCGCCGACCAGACCGGCCCGGTCAGCGGCGCGGTCAAGGTGCACACCACCGGCGGCACCACCACTCCCCCGCCCACCGGCGGCAAGGTCAAGCTCGGCTACTTCACCGAGTGGGGGATCTACGGCCGGAACTACAACGTCAAGAACCTGGTGACGTCCGGCTCGGCGGCGAAGATCACGCACATCAACTACGCCTTCGGCAACGTGACCAACGGCCAGTGCGCGATCGGTGACTCCTACGCCGACTACGACAAGGCCTTCACCGCCGACCAGTCGGTCAGCGGCGTCGCCGACACCTGGGACCAGCCGCTGCGCGGCAACTTCAACCAGCTGCGCGAGCTGAAGGCCAAGTACCCGAACCTGAAGGTGCTGTGGTCCTTCGGCGGCTGGACCTGGTCCGGCGGCTTCGCCCAGGCCGCCGCCAACCCGGCCGCGTTCGCGCAGTCCTGCTACAACCTGGTCAAGGACCCGCGCTGGGCGGACGTGTTCGACGGCATCGACATCGACTGGGAGTACCCGAACGCCTGCGGGCTGAGCTGTGACACCAGCGGGGCCGCGGCCTTCAAGAACGTGATGGCCGCACTGCGCGCCAAGTTCGGCTCCTCCGCCCTGGTCACGGCCGCCGTCACCGCCGACGGCTCCTCCGGCGGCAAGATCGAGGCCGCCGACTACGCCGGTGCCGCCGCTTCCGTCGACTGGTACAACGTGATGTCGTACGACTTCTTCGGCGCCTGGGACGCGCAGGGCCCGACCGCCCCGCACTCCCCGCTCACCTCGTACAACGGCATCCCGAAGGCCGGCTTCGACACGGCCGACGCCATCGCCAAGTACAAGTCCGTCGGCGTCCCCGCGTCCAAGCTGCTCATCGGCATCGGCCTCTACGGCCGCGGCTGGACCGGCGTCACCCAGGACGCCCCGGGCGGCACGGCCACGGGACCCGCGGCGGGCACCTACGAGCAGGGCATCGAGGACTACAAGGTGCTCAAGACGTCCTGCCCGGTCACCGGCACCATCGCCGGTACCGCGTACGCCCACTGCGGCACCAACTGGTGGTCGTACGACACCCCGTCGACCATCGCCGGGAAGATGAGCTGGGCCAAGAACCAGGGCCTGGGCGGCGCCTTCTTCTGGGAGTTCAGCGGCGACACCAGCGACGGTGAGCTGGTGAACGCCATCAGCAGCAACCTCTAGGAACAGTTCCTAAGCGACGTTGACGCGCTGACCGGGCGGGGCTGCCTCCAGCCACGCGAGGAATCCGGTCAGCGCGTCTTCGCTCATGGCGAGTTCGAGGCGCGTGCCCCGATGGGTACAGGCGAGGACCACCGCGTCGGAGAGCAGCGCCAGTTCCTCCTCGCCCTCGGGCAGCCGGCGGCCGGCCACCTCGATCTGCGCGCGCTCCAGGGTGCGGCGCGGGCGGAAGGCGTAGGAGAAGACGCGGTACCACTCGATGCGGTCGCCGTTGTAGCGGGCGACGCCGTAGGACCAGCCCTTGCCGCTGGCGTCCGGTTTCTCGGTCACGTCCCAGCGCAGGGAACAGTCGAAGGTGCCGCCGGAGCGCTGGATCAGCCGGCGCCGCAGGCCGAACAGGAACAGCCCCACCACCACGAGCGCGACCACGATCCCGCACACAGTCAGAGCGAGGACCATCGGCACCGACCTCCTCGTCTCCTAGGAACTGCTTCTGTTACTGAGTAATGAAACGGAAAAAACACCCACATCTGCCTCAGCCGCGACCGGCACCGGATTGCTCCGGGCCGGCCGCGGCTGAGTGATGTCAACGTACCGCGCGGCTGGGTCAGCGCGCCGCCGCCGCACGCAGGCGGACGTCCGCGCGGCGCTCGGCGGCGGCGTCGCCCTCCGCCTTCGCGCGCTCCAGCTCCCGCTCCGTGCGCTGGACATCGATCTCGTCCGACAGCTCGGCGATCTCGGCCAGCAGGGACAGCTTGTTGTCCGCGAACGAGATGAAACCGCCGTGCACCGCGGCGACGACCGTTCCACCGTCACTCGTACGGATGGTCACCGGGCCCGACTCCAGCACACCGAGCAGCGGCTGGTGACCGGGCATGACGCCGATGTCGCCGGACGTGGTGCGCGCGACGACCAGGGTGGCCTCGCCGGACCAGACCTGGCGGTCGGCGGCGACCAGCTCGACGTGCAGCTCAGCAGCCAAGGGTGGCTCCTCGGGTCACCACCCGGCGGTTCTGCCGGGTGTTGGGGTCAATTCTAGTGGGCGTGGAGAGAGGGGCTGGACACACCCCGAAGGGTGCGCCCGCGCCCCTCTCACACGAACTCAGCGAGTTCAGGAGACGCCCAGCTCCTTGGCGTTGGCCTTGAGGTCCTCGAGACCACCGCACATGAAGAACGCCTGCTCCGGGAAGTGGTCGTACTCGCCGTCGATGATCGCGTTGAACGCGGCGATCGACTCGTCCAGCGGCACGTCCGACCCGTCGACGCCGGTGAACTGCTTGGCGACGTGGGTGTTCTGGGACAGGAAGCGCTCCACGCGACGGGCACGGTGGACGACGAGCTTGTCCTCCTCGCCGAGCTCGTCGATACCGAGGATCGCGATGATGTCCTGGAGGTCCTTGTACTTCTGCAGGACCGTCTTCACGCGCATGGCGGCGTTGTAGTGGTCCGCGGAGATGTAACGCGGGTCCAGGATCCGGGACGTGGAGTCCAGCGGGTCCACGGCCGGGTAGATGCCCTTCTCGGAGATCGGACGGGACAGCACCGTCGTCGCGTCGAGGTGGGCGAAGGTGGTCGCCGGGGCCGGGTCGGTCAGATCGTCGGCGGGGACGTAGATCGCCTGCATCGAGGTGATCGAGTGACCGCGGGTCGAGGTGATGCGCTCCTGCAGGAGGCCCATCTCGTCGGCCAGGTTCGGCTGGTAACCCACCGCGGACGGCATGCGGCCGAGCAGCGTGGAGACCTCGGAACCGGCCTGCGTGAAGCGGAAGATGTTGTCGATGAAGAACAGCACGTCCTGCTTCTGGACGTCACGGAAGTACTCGGCCATGGTGAGGCCGGCCAGCGCGACGCGCAGACGGGTGCCCGGGGGCTCGTCCATCTGACCGAAGACCAGCGCGGTCTTGTCGATGACGCCGGAGTCCGACATCTCCTCGATCAGGTCGTTGCCCTCACGGGTGCGCTCGCCGACACCGGCGAACACGGAGACACCGTCGTGGTTGTTGGCGACACGGTAGATCATCTCCTGGATGAGCACCGTCTTGCCGACGCCGGCGCCGCCGAACAGGCCGATCTTGCCGCCCTTGACGTACGGGGTGAGCAGGTCGATGACCTTGACGCCCGTCTCGAACATCTCGGTCTTGGACTCGAGCTCGTCGAAGTTCGGGGCCTTGCGGTGGATCGGCCAGCGCTCGCCGTCGTAGGACTCGTCGACGTTCAGCACCTCACCGAGGGTGTTGAACACCTTGCCCTTGGTGAAGTCGCCGACGGGGACGGAGATGGACGCGCCCGTGTCGGTCACCGGGGCCTGGCGTACCAGACCGTCGGTGGGCTGCATGGAGATGGTGCGGACCAGGCCGTCACCCAGGTGCTGGGCGACCTCCAGGGTCAGCGTCTTCTTCTCGCCCGCGTTCGCCGGGTCGGAGACCTCGACGTGAAGGGCGTTGTAGATGTCCGGCATCGCGTCGACGGGGAACTCCACGTCGACGACCGGGCCGATGACCCGGGCGACGCGGCCCGTAGCCGTCGCGGTCTCAACAGTGGTGGTCATTTATCGGTCACTCCCCGCGGTCGCGTCGGCCAGGGCGCTCGCGCCACCGACGATCTCGCTGATTTCCTGGGTGATGTCGGCCTGACGGGCCGCGTTGGCAAGCCGGGTGAGCGTCTCGATGAGCTCTCCGGCGTTGTCGGTGGCCGACTTCATCGCGCGCCGCGTGGCGGCGTGCTTCGAAGCGGCCGACTGGAGCAGCGCGTTGTAGATCCGGCTCTCCACGTAGCGCGGCAGCAGGGCGTCGAGGACGTCCTCCGCCGACGGCTCGAAGTCGTACAGCGGGAGGATCTCGCCCTGCGGCTTCGCCTCCTCGGCGACCTCTTCGAGGCGCAGCGGAAGCAGCCGGGCGTCCAGCGCCGTCTGCGTCATCATCGAGACGAACTCGGTGAAGACGATGTGGAGTTCGTCCACACCACCCTCGGCCGTGTCCTTCTCGATGGCCTCGATCAGGGGCGCCGCGACCTTCTTGGCGTCCGCGTACGTCGGCTCGTCCGTGAAGCCCGTCCACGACTCCGCGATCGTGCGCTCACGGAAGTTGTAGTGGGCGACACCGCGCCGGCCGACGATGTACGTGTCGACCTGCTTGCCCTCGCGCTCCAGGCGCTCGGTCAGCTGCTCCGCCGTCTTGATGGCGTTGGAGTTGAAGGCGCCGGCCAGGCCGCGGTCGCTCGTGAGGAGCAGGACCGCGGCACGGGTCGGGTTCTCCGCCTCCGTGGTGAGCGGGTGCTTGGTGTTCGAGCCGGTGCCGACCGCCGTGACCGCACGCGTCAGCTCGTTCGCGTACGGCGTGGAGGCCGCCACCTTGCGCTGCGCCTTGACGACGCGCGAGGCGGCGATCATCTCCATCGCCTTGGTGATCTTCTTGGTCGCGCTGACGGATCGGATGCGACGCTTGTAGACCCGGAGCTGGGCTCCCATGAGTCAGGTCCCTTCCTTACGTCACTTGGCGGCAGTGGCAGGAACGTCCTCGCCGAGCAGCTTGCCGTCGCTCGTCTCGAACTGCTTCTTGAACTCGGCCACCGCGTCGTCGATCGCCTGGATCGTGTCGTCCGACATCTTGGCGCCCTCCTTGATGGAGGTCATCAGGCCCTGGTGCTTCCGGTGCAGGAAGTCGATCAGTTCCTTCTCGAAGCGGCGGATGTCGGCGACCGGCACGTCGTCCATACGGCCGTTGGTGCCGGCCCAGACGGAGACGACCTGGTCCTCGGTGGCCATCGGCTGGTACTGGTCCTGCTTCAGCAGCTCGACCATGCGCGAACCGCGCTCCAGCTGCGCCTTGGAGGCCGCGTCCAGGTCGGAACCGAAGGCCGCGAAGGCCTCCAGCTCACGGAACTGGGCGAGGTCCACCCGGAGGCGGCCGGAGACCTGGCGCATCGCCTTGTGCTGGGCGGAACCACCGACTCGGGAGACGGAGATACCGACGTTCAGCGCGGGGCGCTGACCGGCGTTGAACAGGTCCGACTCCAGGAAGCACTGGCCGTCGGTGATGGAGATGACGTTGGTCGGGATGAACGCCGAGACGTCGTTGGCCTTGGTCTCGACGATCGGCAGACCGGTCATCGAACCGGCACCCATGTCGTCGGAGAGCTTGGCGCAGCGCTCCAGCAGCCGGGAGTGCAGGTAGAAGACGTCACCCGGGTAGGCCTCGCGGCCCGGCGGGCGGCGCAGCAGCAGCGACACGGCGCGGTAGGCGTCGGCCTGCTTCGACAGGTCGTCGAAGATGATCAGGACGTGCTTGCCCTCGTACATCCACTGCTGACCGATGGCCGAACCGGTGTACGGCGCCAGGTACTTGAAGCCGGCCGGGTCGGACGCCGGGGCGGCGACGATGGTCGTGTACTCCAGGGCGCCGTTCTCCTCCAGCGCGCGGCGCACGCCGGCGATGGTGGAGCCCTTCTGGCCGATGGCGACGTAGATGCAGCGGACCTGCTTCTTCGGGTCGCCGGTGCGCCAGTTGTCACGCTGGTTGATGATCGTGTCGACGGCCAGGGCGGTCTTGCCGGTCTGGCGGTCACCGATGATCAGCTGACGCTGACCACGGCCGATCGGGGTCATCGCGTCGACGGCCTTGTAGCCGGTCTCCATCGGCTCGTGCACCGACTTGCGCTGCATGACCGTGGGGGCCTGCAGCTCCAGCGCACGGCGGCCGGACGTCTCGATCTCGCCGAGGCCGTCGATCGGGTTGCCGAGCGGGTCGACGACACGGCCGAGGTAGCCCTCGCCGACCGCCACGGAGAGGACCTCACCGGTGCGCGTGACCGGCTGACCCTCCTCGATGCCGCTGAACTCACCGAGGACGATGGCACCGATCTCGCGCTCCTCGAGGTTGAGGGCGAGGCCGAGGGTGCCGTCCTCGAACTTCAGCAGTTCGTTGGCCATGGCCGAGGGAAGACCCTCGATCTTCGCGATGCCGTCGCCGGCAAGGGTGACCGTACCGACCTCCTCGCGCGAGGCCGCGTCCGGCTTGTACGACTGGACGAAGTTCTCCAGCGCGTCCCGGATCTCCTCCGGCCGGATCGTGAGCTCCGCCATCTGGGTTCCCTGCTCTCCTTGTTGGGCCCGAAGTTTCACTTGGGGGGTCTGGGGGCGACCCCCAGGAATCCTCTGCACGGCCCAACCAGGGCCGTAAGTACGTACTGCTTTTCTCGAAGTATCGAGTTGTCCCGAATATCGAGTTGCTGCTAGCTCGCCATGCGGCGGGCGGCGTCGTCCAGCCGGTCCGCGAGGGAGCCGTTGATGACCTCGTCACCGACCTGCACCCGGATACCGCCGATCACCTCGGGGTCCACGTCCAGGTTGAGGTGCATCCGGCGGCCGTAGAGCTTGGCGAGGGCGGCGCCGAGGCGCTGCTTCTGGCCGTCGCTCAGCGGCACCGCCGAGGTGACGACGGCGACCATGCGGTCCCGGCGGTCGGCGGCGAGCTTGGACAGGGACTCCAGTCCCGCTTCCAGGCTACGTCCTCGCGGCGCGGTCACAAGGCGCGTCACCAGACGCTCCGTGGCCGGCTTGGCCCGCCCGCCGAGCAGCCGGTGCAGCAGCTCGGTCTTGGCCGGCGTACCGGCGGCGCGGTCGGTCAGCGCGGCCCGCAGGTCGGTGCTGGAGGAGACGATCCGGCCGAACCGGAACAGCTCGTCCTCCACCTCGTCCAGGGTGCCCCGCTTCTCCGCGGCGGTGAGGTCGGCGGTGTCCGCCAGCTCCTCCAGCGCGTCCACCAGGTCACGCGGCTGCGACCAGCGGGAGCGCACCGTGCCGGCCACCAGGTCGGCGGCGGGTCCGCTGACCTGGCCGCCGATCAGGCGCTGGACCAGGTCCGCCTTGGCCTCTGCGGGCTTCGCCGGGTCGGTGAGGACCCGGCGCAGTCCGGCCTCGCGGTCGAGCAGCGCGGTGACGGCCGCCAGCTCGTCGGCGAGCGACACGGCGTCCACGGACGTGGAGTCCGTCAGCGCGTCGAGACGCTCCCGTGCGGCTGCCAGGGCCTCGCGGCTCGCTCCGTTCATCGCGTGGCCTCGGCCTTCTCCTCGAGCTCGTCGAGGAAGCGGTCGATCACACGGCTCTGCCGGGCGTGGTCCTCGAGGGACTCGCCGACGAGCTTGCCGGCCAGTTCGGTGGCGAGCTTGCCGACGTCCTGACGCAGCGTCTGCGCGGCGGCCTTGCGGTCGGCCTCGATCTGGGCGTGACCGGCGGCGACGATCTCCTCACGCTGCCGCTGGCCCTCGGCCCGCATCTCGGCGATGAGCGCGGCACCCTGCTCCTGCGCCTCCTGGCGCAGGCGCGCGGCCTCGTGCCGGGCCTCGGCGAGCTGGGCCTTGTACTGCTCAAGGACGCTCTGGGCCTCGACCTTCATGGCGTCGGCCTCTTCGATGCCGCCTTCGATCGCCGCGCGACGCTCCTCCAGAACCTTGTTGATGTTCGGAAGCAGCTTCTTCCAGAAGAAGAAGAACACGATGGCGAAGGCGATGGTGCCGACGAGCAGCTCGGGCCACTCGGGAAGGAGCGGGTTCCCACCCTTCTCCGGGGCCGCCAGCTGAACCAGGTTGGCGATCACATCAGTGCCTTTCGTCGATACGTGTCGGGTACGGAGGTCTTACTTCGTACCGAACACGAACGGCATGACGATGCCGATCAGGGCGAGCGCCTCACAGAAGGCGAAACCGAGGATCTGGTTGGCGCGGATCAGACCCGCGGCCTCGGGCTGACGGGCGAGGGCCTGGGTGCCGTTACCGAAGATGATGCCGACGCCGATGCCGGGGCCGATGGCGGAGAGGCCGTAACCGACAGAACCGATGGAACCGGAGACAGCGGCGAGGGTCTCAGTGGCAGCCATGCTGAATCTTCCTTCTCTTTACGGACCGGTGGGGGTTGGCCACCGGACGACCGGGGGTGTGGTGGGGCTCAGTGGTGCTCGGCGAGAGCGCCCTGAATGTAGGAGCAGGCCAGCAGTACGAAGACGTACGCCTGGACGGCCTGGACGAAAAGCTCGAAGCAGATCATGGCCATCGTCATCACGAAGGAGACGCCGGCGGCCGGGATCATCCAGCTGTTCAGCAGGTACCAGGAGGCGACGGTGAACATCACCAGCATCAGGTGACCGGCGAACATGTTGGCGAAGAGTCGCACCGCGTGCGTGAACGGGCGGACCAGCAGGTTCGAGAAGAACTCGATGACCATGACGAGCGGGAGCACCGGACCGAGCGACTTGTCGTAGCCCGTCACGTTCTTGAAGAAGCCGACGAAGCCGTGCCGCTTGAAGGTCAGGCCGACCCAGAGGACCCAGACGATCACGGCCAGGACCATCGGGTAGGCGATGATCGAGCCCACCGGGAACTGCGCCAGCGGGACCACGGACCAGACGTTCATGATCCAGATAAAGAAGAAGAGGGAGACGATGAACGGCACCCACTTCTCGCCCTCGCGCTTGCCGAGCGTCTCGTACACGATGCCGCGGCGCACGAAGTCGTAGCCGGCCTCCCCGACCAGCTGCAGCTTGCCAGGGATGACCTTGGCGTTACCGAAGGCGGCCCAGAAGAAGCCGACGACGAGCGCGGTGGTGATGAGCGCGAGCAGCATCACCTTGTTGAAGTCGAAGCCGCCGACCGTGAAGAGCGGCTTGAACAGGAAGGAGTGCAGGCCCGGAGCCGGGAAGCCACACCCGTTGTCGGACATGATCCGACAACTCCAGTCAAAGGCGAGCTGGGTCTGGTCAGCACTCACCGCGGGCTCCTTCGGCGTGACGCATGGGTACGGCAACCTCGTTGTGTCGGCGCGGCACACGGCCGCGGATCGGCACCGGACTGGTGTTACGGATGTGGGGGCGGCTGGGGGGCATCGAGCCTCGCGATCGAGCAGGCGTCAGCTCAGATGCCCGCGCCCGCGATGCCGCAGTTGGCACCGGACGATAGCAGGAGATCTCACAAGCCTTTATCCCGCCCCTACCCCTCACGACGACGGCCCTGTCTTCTCGGGCTTGTCGCTCTTCGCGGAGTCGGGATCGATATAGAAGATCTTGGCCTTCATGTGCGCGCGGGCCTGCGCGGCCATCCACGCGACGGTCGTGACCACGATCCCCACGGCGAACGCCTTGCCGTTGAAGAGGGAGGTGCCTTTGAAGACGGCGACGAAGATGAAGAGGAGCAGCAGCTGGGCCATGTAGAGCATCAGCCCCATGGCCTGGAACAGCTGCGGGAGCGTTTTTGCCGTCCACTGCAGCACGTACAGACCGATTCCCATGAACAGGACGGCCAGTGCCGTACCGACGGCCGCGCCGAGCGCGCCCTTGCCCCCGGCGACCGCGGCGCTCACGGCGACGGCGATCGCACCCGCAGCCGCTGCGGGCACAGCGATCTGCAGTAGGTTCCGGGCGTCATTGGACGGCATGGCGGCAACTCCGCTTTCACAGGGGGCAGGGTGTCGTCATGGACGAGCGTAGTCCCGGGCTGAGTGATCGAGACCTCACACCAAGGGACCGTCGCACTGCGGTCCTTCGGCTCTATCCGGGTTCTCGTGAACCGTATCACAAACTATTTGATGAGGTCTTTACCTGGTCGGTGTGCTTGCTGTCACACATGAGAGTGACAGTGCGCGTCTGTGCATGAACCGGGACCACTTGTCTGGTATTGAGGGGCTTTGTTCCCCCACGAGTTGGCAATGCTCTCGTCAGATTCTTACCTTGCCCGGGTCAGCGCCGGTCAAGGAAACGCGAACGAGCGCCGATCGCGGTCGCTCCGTTGACGCCCGAGACCCCGGCGGTGACGGGAGCCCGCCCCGCGGCCTCCGGCGCCTCCTGCGGCTCCTTCGCCTCGTCGGCCTCCATCGCCACAGCGGCCTCGGCGGCACGCCTACGCGGCCGGTAGCGCGGCGGCACGAAGGCCTGGGCCCACGCCGGCACCCGCGGCGTGAAGCGCGGGAGCAGCAGCAGGATCAGACCGACCGCGCTGAGGAACACCACGCCGAGCACGATCCACATCGAGGCCGAGTTGACCGAGTACGCCAGCGCGCCGAAGGCGATCAGCGCCGACCAGAAGTACATGATCAGCACCGCCCGGCTGTGCGAGTGGCCGATCTCCAGCAGCCGGTGGTGGAGATGGCCGCGGTCCGCGGCGAACGGAGACTGGCCGCGCCAGGTGCGGCGGACGATGGCCAGCACCAGGTCCGCGGCCGGTACCGCGATGATCGTCAGCGGGAGGAGGAGAGGGATGTAGACCGGGACCGTCGCGTGCACCGCGGCCTTCTCGGATCCCACGTACAGGCCCAGCGCGTCCGGGTCCATCTGCCCCGTGATGGAGATCGCTCCGGCCGCCAGCACCAGACCGATCAGCATCGAGCCCGAGTCGCCCATGAAGATCCGCGCGGGATGCATGTTGTGCGGCAGGAAGCCCAGGCACATGCCCATCAGGATGGCCGCGAAGAGCGTCGCCGGGGCGGCGGCCTCGATGCCGTACGAGTACCAGATCCGGTAGGCGTACAGGAAGAACGCGCCCGCGGCGATGCAGACCATGCCGGCCGCGAGGCCGTCCAGGCCGTCCACGAAGTTCACCGCGTTGATCGTGATGACGACGAGCGCCACGGTCAGCAGCGTGCCCTGCCACTGGGTCAGCGCCACGTTGCCGACGCCGGGGATGGGCAGCCACAGGATCGTCAGACCCTGTACGACCATCACGCCCGCGGCGATCATCTGGCCGCCCAGCTTGATCAGCGCGTCGATCTCGAACTTGTCGTCCAGGACGCCGATCAGCCAGATCAGGGCCGCGCCGGAGAGCAGGGCCCGCGGCTCGTTCGACTTCGTGAAGACCTCGTTGAGGTTGGTCAGGTGGTCCGCGACCAGCAGGCCCGCGCACAGGCCGAAGAACATGGCGATACCGCCGAGGCGCGGAGTGGGTTCCCGGTGCACGTCACGTGCCCGGATCTCCGGCATCGCCCCGGCCACGATCGCGAACTTCCGTACCGGCCCTGTCAGCAGATACGTCACCGCGGCCGTGATGCAGAGCGTCAGCAGGTATTCACGCACAGGCTTCCCCACGGGTCTCGCTGGCCATCACAGCCCCACACCCTAGCGATGGACGTATATGGATGGGGACTTCCGGGTAGCCACGATGGTTGCACGCCCGGCTGTGGGCCATGACGCACATCGGGGTGTACGGGACAACGCCTACCCCCGTTCAGCCGGGATACGGCGGAAAGGCGCCGGTGAGCACCCGCACCTCCTCGCGTGCCGCCGCGGGGTCGGTGTCGCCGCGCAGCACGGCCGCCATCAGGGCGGCGATCCGCACCATCTCCGGCTCCCCCATGCCCTGCGTGGTCACCGCGGCCGTGCCCAGGCGCAGGCCCCGGCCGTCGCCGTGCGGCAGTGCGCAGCAGTCCAGGACGATCCCGGCGGCGGCGAGCCGGCCGCGCGCGGTGCGGCCGTCCACCCCGAGCGGGGCCGGGTCGGCGGTGATCAGATGGGTGTCCGTGCCGCCGGTGGTCACGGTGAGGCCCTCGGCGGCCAGGTGACCGGCGAGCACCCGTGCGTTCGCGACCACCTGATGGGCGTACACGGCGAAGGCCGGTGTCGCCGCCTCGCCGAACGCGACGGCCTTCGCGGCGATCGTGTGCATCTGCGCGCCGCCCTGCGTGAACGGGAACACCGCCCGGTCGACGCGCTCGGCCAGTTCGCTCCCGCACAGGATCATCCCGCCGCGCGGACCGCGCAGCACCTTGTGGGTGGTCGCGCACACGATGTCGGCGTACGGCACCGGGTTCGGCGCCGCGCCGCCCGCGACCAGCCCGATCGGGTGCGCGGCGTCGGCGATCAGATAGGCCCCGACCTCGTCGGCGACCTCACGGAAGAAGGCGTAGTCGATGTGCCGGGGGTAGGCGATCGAGCCGCACACGATCGCCTTCGGCCGGTGGTTCCGCGCCAGGTGGCGCACCTGGTCGTGGTCGATGAGCCCGGTTTCCGCGTCCACCCCGTAGCCGACGAAGTCGAACCAGCGGCCGGAGAAGTTCGCGGGCGAGCCGTGGGTGAGATGGCCGCCGTAGTGCAGGCCGAGGGCGAGGACGGTGTCGCCGGGGCGCAGGAGGGCGGCGTAGGCGGCCAGGACGGCCGAGGAGCCGGAGTGGGACTGGACGTTGGCGTGTTCGGCGCCGAAGAGTTCCCTGGCCCGGTCGACGGCGGCGCGTTCGGCCAGGTCGACGATCTCGCAGCCGCCGTGGTGGCGGGCGCCGGGATAGCCCTCGGCGTACTTGTTCGCGAGCGGCGACCCGAGGGCGGCGAGCACGGCCGGCGAGCAGAAGTTCTCGGCGGCGATCAGCTGCAGGGTGGTGGACTGCCGGTCCAGCTCCGCGAGCAGGATCTCGGCCATCGCCGGGTCCTGCCGCCGCAGGGCGTCGGTCTCGAGGGTATGGGTGACCGACATGGCGGGCTCCCGGGCGGTCGACGGTGACGTATGACCAATGTAGGACCCAGATGTCCGGGACGCCCGGTATTGCGGCATCTTACGGGGCGTTCACGCCCGCGCCGGTACCCCGGTCAGCGCCGTCACCACCGGATCCAGGGCCTGGTGTATCTCGTCCCCGACCGAGCGGAAGAACGGAAGGGGCGCCCCGTACGGGTCGTGGACCTCGTCCGCCTCGGCCGTCGGCGCGAGGAGCCACCCGCGTAGCGCCGCAGCGGCGCGGACCAGGGCGCGGGCGCGGGTGACCACGCCGTCGTCCAGGGGCGGCAGGGTGGCCGGATCTATCGCCCGGACCAACCGGGTGAACTCCTTCAGGGTGAAGGTGCGCAGACCCGCGGAATGGCCCATGGAGATGACCTGGGCGCGGTGGTCGCGGGTGGCGGTGAGCACGAGGTCGGCCCTGATGACGTGCTCGTCCAGCAGCTCCCGGCCGAAGAAGCCGGAGGCGTCCGCGCCGAACTCGGCCAGCACGGTCTCCGCGTTGGCCTCCATCGGCGCGCCCTCGTGGCCCCAGGTACCCGCGCTCTCCACGATCAGACCGCCGCCGAGCACACCGAGCCGCTCGGCGACGAAATGGCGGGTCAGCCGCTCGGTGATGGGCGAACGGCACACATTGCCGGTGCTGACGTGGAGGATGCGGAAGGTGTCGCGGGGAAAGCCGAAGGTGGTCGTCTCCTCCGCGACACGCTGCCCGATGCCTATGCCACGCCCCGCTTCAGGGGCCGTCAATTCGCCACCTCGAGGTCGGGTACGACCTTGCGCAGCTCCTCCGGCGAGATCGCGCCCTCGCGCAGCAGCACCGGCACCGGGCCGGTGACGTCCACGATGGAGGACGGCACGTTGGCCGGGGTGGGGCCGCCGTCGAGGTAGACGGAGACGGAGTCGCCGAGCATGTCCTGCGCGGCGTCGCAGTTCTCCGGCGCCGGGTGGCCGGTGAGGTTGGCGGAGGACACGGCCATGGGGCCGACCTCGGTGAGCAGCTCGATGGCGACGGGGTGCAGCGGCATGCGGATGGCCACCGTGCCGCGGGTGTCACCGAGGTCCCACTGCAGGGACGGCTGGTGCTTGGCGACGATCGTCAGGGCACCCGGCCAGAACGCGTCGACCAGTTCCCAGGCCAGCTCGGAGAAGTCCGTGACGAGGCCGTGCAGGGTGTTCGGGGAGCCGATGAGGACGGGAGTGGGCATGGTGCGGCCCCGGCCCTTGGCGGCGAGCAGGTCGGCGACGGCCTCCGAGGAGAACGCGTCGGCGCCGATGCCGTACACCGTGTCGGTCGGCAGCACCACCAGCTCGCCCCGGCGGACGGCGGACGCGGCCTCGCGCAGACCCGTCGCGCGGTCGGTCGCGTCGTTGGTGTCGTATCGCCGTGCCATGTCTAGCGGGCCTCCTCGTACACGTACTGCTGGGTAGAAGTCCGGGGGGTGGTCACGGCAGCGCCTTGCGGGCGGTCGCGAACCGGGGGCGGTTGTTGAGGTCGGGGTGGTCGGCCGCGTCGGCCCAGCCCCGCTCCTCGGTGAAGATCCACGGCACCTGGCCGCCCTGGGTGTCGGCGTGCTCGATCACGACGACACCGCCCGGGCGCAGCAACCGGTGCGCGGTGCGTTCGATGCCCCGGATCAGGTCGAGCCCGTCCTCGCCGGAGAACAGCGCCATCTCGGGGTCGTAGTCACGGGCCTCGGGAGCCACGTACTCCCACTCCGTGAGCGGGATGTACGGCGGGTTGGAGACGACCAGGTCGACCTGGCCGTCGAGGTCCGGGAAGGCCGTCAGGGCGTCGCCCTGGCGCAGGTCGACCCTGGACCCCGCCACGTTCTTCCGCGTCCACACCAGGGCGTCCTCGGACAGCTCCACGGCGTGCACGCGCGAGCGCGGGACCTCCTGGGCGAGGGCGAGCGCGATGGCCCCGGAGCCGGTGCACAGGTCGACGATGCACGGCTCGACGACGTCCATGGCGCGCACGGCGTCTATGGCCCAGCCGACCACGGACTCGGTCTCCGGCCGGGGCACGAAGACACCCGGCCCGACCTGCAGCTCCAGATACCGGAAGTAGGCCCGCCCGGTGATGTGCTGCAGCGGCTCGCGCTGTTCGCGCCGGGCGATGACCTCCCAGTACCGGGCGTCGAAGTCGGAGTCCTTCACGGAGTGCAGTTGGCTGCGCTTCACGCCGTGCACGAACGCGGCGAGCTCCTCCGCGTCGGTGCGCGGCGAGGGCACGCCGGCGTCGGCCAGCCGCTGGGTGGCCTGGGCCACCTCCGCGAGCAGCAGGTTCACGCAAGTCCTCCGTGTCGTGCTCGTACGTGCGTGGGTGTCTTACGCGGCCGCCAGCTTCGCCGCCGAGTCGGCGTCGACGCAGGCCTGGATGACCGCGTCGAGGTCGCCGTCCAGGACCTGGTCCAGGTTGTACGCCTTGAAGCCGACGCGGTGGTCCGAGATGCGGTTCTCCGGGAAGTTGTAGGTGCGGATCTTCTCGGAGCGGTCGACCGTGCGGACCTGGCTGCGGCGGGCGTCGGCGGCCTCCCGCTCGGCCTCCTCCTGCGCCGCTGCGAGCAGCCTGGAGCGCAGGATACGCATCGCCTGCTCCTTGTTCTGCAACTGGCTCTTCTCGTTCTGGCAGGAGGCGACGACCCCGGTCGGGATGTGCGTGATGCGCACCGCGGAGTCGGTGGTGTTGACCGACTGGCCGCCCGGGCCGGAGGACCGGTAGACGTCGATGCGGAGGTCGTTCGGGTTGATCTCCACGTCCACCTCCTCGGCCTCCGGGGTGACGAGGACACCGGCGGCGGAGGTGTGGATACGGCCCTGCGACTCGGTGGCCGGCACGCGCTGCACGCGGTGCACGCCGCCCTCGTACTTCAGCCGGGCCCACACGCCCTGGCCGGGTTCGAGCTGGCCGCGGGCCTTCACGGCGACCTGGACGTCCTTGTAGCCGCCCAGCTCGGACTCGGTGGCGTCGATGATCTCGGTCTTCCAGCCGACGCGCTCGGCGTAGCGCAGGTACATGCGCAGCAGGTCGCCCGCGAACAGCGCCGACTCGTCGCCGCCCGCGCCCGCCTTGATCTCCAGGATGACGTCCTTGTCGTCACTCGGGTCGCGCGGGACCAGCAGGAAGCGGAGCTTCTCGGTGAGCTCCTCGCGCTGCTTCTCCAGGTCCTTGACCTCGGCGGCGAAGTCGGGGTCGTCGGCCGCGAGCTCGCGCGCGGTCTCGATGTCGTCGCCGGTCTGCTTCCAGGAGCGGTACGTGGCGACGATCGGGGTCAGCTCGGCGTAGCGCTTGTTCAGCTTGCGCGCGTGTCCCTGGTCGGCGTGGACCGACGGGTCGGCGAGCTTCTGCTCCAGATCGGCGTGCTCGGCGACGAGTTCCTCGACGGCCTCGAACATCTTGGGCTCCTGTACTGCGGTGAAGGGAAGGGCGGGCGACCAAAAACGCCGGTCCCGGGCACACCCCCGCGAGGGCGTGACCGTGGACCGGCGAAATGGGGCTCGCTACTTCTTGGAGCCGGCGGCAGCCTTGCCGAAGCGGGCCTCGAAGCGGGCCACACGGCCACCGGTGTCGAGGATCTTCTGCTTGCCCGTGTAGAACGGGTGGCACTCGGAGCAGACCTCGGCCCGGATGGTGCCGGACTCGATGGTGCTACGGGTGGTGAACGACGCGCCACAGGTGCAGCTGACCTGCGTCTCGACGTACGCGGGGTGGATGTCGCGCTTCAAGGTGTCTCCTAGGTTTCGGGAGGGCGCCGGGTCGCTGCCGCGGGGTGCGGGAGCGTGAACCGGAGCCGACGTACCAGTCTGCCAGGACTGGGGCCATCCCCCAAAACCGGGGGCCACTGTTCTTTATTCCTCGGGGGTGTTTGCCCGCCTAATGGGGTGCCACTTGATCGCCGTGGGCGGGTTCGGGTGCGTGGTGGGTTACTCGCGCAGTTCCCCGCGCCCCTATGGGGCGCTCACCACGCCCCTGGCCTCACCGGTGGCCGTGCCTGCCGTGGCCGCCCTGGGGATCGGGCGGTCGTTCTTCAACGCGTCCCACACCAGCTGGGCCTTCTGCTTCTCCATGAGGACCCGGTTGGGGTTGGACGGGTCGTACTGGACCGGCATGGTGATCATGGACATGTTCTTGGCGCCGATGCCCTTGAGGCCGTCCGCGAAGTCGATGAGGGAGTTGACCGAACCCAGCTCGGAGTCGGTGGTGACGGTCTTGGTGGCGGTGTCGGCGAGGTCGTAGAGCTTCTTCGGGTCGCTGAAGACGCCGACGTTCTTGACCTGGCCGATGAGTGCCTTGACGAAGGCCTGCTGGAGCTGGATGCGGCCCAGGTCGGAGCCGTCGCCGACGCCGTGCCGGGTGCGGACCAGGCCGAGGGCCTGGCGGCCGTTCAGGGTGTGGGTGCCGGCCTGGAGGCTCAGGTGGCTCTGCGGGTCGTCGATGTTCTTCGTCGTGGTGACGGGGACGCCGCCGAGGTCGTCGATGAGCTTCTGGAAGCCGGCGAAGTCGACCTCCAGGTAGTGGTCCATGCGGATGCCGGTGAGGGACTCGACGGTCTTCACCGCACAGGCGGCGCCCCCGGTGCCGTAGGCCTCGTTGAACATCACCCCGGACGCGGCCGGGTGCGTGACGCCCTTGGTGTCGGTGCAGGCCGGGCGGTCGATCAGGGTGTCGCGGGGGACGGAGACCACGGCGGCCTTCTTGTGGCCCTCGTAGACGTGGACGATCATCGCCGTGTCGGAGCGGGCGCTGCCGTCGTCGGTGCCGCCGCCGAGCTTCTTGTTGGCGCCGGAGCGGGTGTCCGAGCCGAGGACCAGGATGTTCTCGGAGCCGTTGTCGATCTTCGAGGGCCGGTCGTTGCCGAGGGCCTGGTCGATGTCGACGCTCCGGATGTTGCCGTTGAGCTTGAAGTAGAGGTACCCCACGCCCGCACCGCCCAGCACGACCACACCGGCGGCCGTCCAGGCCGCGACGCGCAGGGCCTTGCGGCCGCTGCTGCGGGCCTTGCGGCGGCGGCCCCTGCCACCGCGACGGGGGCCGGTCTCACCCGGCGTGGCTATGCCGGGCTCCGGCGTGCTCTCGGCGGACACATCGCTCCTAGGTCTCGTCGGTCGGTTACCCCCTGCTTTCAGGGTCAGGCGCGGTCGGTACCGCTCCATCGTCGCTCCGTAAGGGCAGACGGAGAAACTCGGGCAAGGGTTGCACAACGCACCGTGCCCATCGCGTACGGCGATGGGCACGGTGCGTCATGGGATTACCGCCGGTGAGCCTCGCTCACCTGGGGCTTCAGCCCCAGATGTCGTACGCCTGGAAACCGGTGCCGACGGAGATCCTTGTGGCGAAGATCTCGCTGGTCGCCTTGCCGGTGCCCGGGTACAGGTAGAGCGTGCCGCCGGGGGTGCGGGCCAGGAAGTCGGCCTTGCCGTCACCGGTCACGTCGCCGACCGCGTCGAAGGCGTTGTAGCCGGTCCAGCCGCTGCGCACCTTGACCCGGGAGGCGAAGGCGCCCGAACCGGACTTGCCGGTGCCCCGGTACAGGTACACGTCGTCGGTGCCGCTCTGCCGGGCGATCAGGTCGGCCTTGCCGTCGCCGTCGAAGTCGCCGTGGCCGCGCAGCGAGTTGTACTGGCCCCAGCCGGAGCCGACCTCGACGCGGGCGGCGAAGGTGCCGTCGCCCTTGCCCGGGTAGATCCACAGGATGCCGGAGGAGTCGACCGAGAGCAGGTCGGGCAGGTAGTCACCGGTGACATCGCCGGGGGCGACGATGAACTTCCGGGTGGACCAGTTGGTGGCGATCTCCTTCCTGCTCCAGCTCTGGGTGGTTGGGATGTAGTGCAGCCAGAAGACCGCCCCGTCGCTGCTGCGGCGCAGCACGAAGTCCTGGTAGCCGTCCCGGTCCAGGGCCGTCTGCAGGATCGTGTTGTAGCCCGAGAAGCTGCCCCAGGAGACGCGGGACGCGAAGGAGGTGCCCTTGGAGTCCTTCTCGTAACCGGTCGACGTGGAGTGCTCGCGCACGAACAGGTCAGCCTTGTGGTCGCCACTCAGGTTGGTGTCGTCGATGCGCGGGTAGGCGGCGCCGACGTACGTCCGCACCTTGCTGAACACGCTGTAGGCGCCCTTGGCGACGCAGTTCTGCACGCCCCAGGACACGACCCCGACGATGCGGTTGCCGACGACCAGCGGGCCGCCGGAGTCGCCGTTGCAGGTGGCGGTGGTGCCGGTGTCGCTACCGGTCGCGGGATTGCCCGCGCAGACCATGTGGCCCGCGACGAAGTCGCTGCCGTAGGCGCCGGAGCAGGTGCTGTCGGACTGGATCGGCAGGGTCGCCGTACGCAGCGTCTGCGAGATGTCGCCGCTGGTGGAGCTGGTGCGGCCCCAGCCGTAGACCTTGGCGCTCCTGGCCGCCGTGCCCGTGTACGACGCCGAGTCGTCGGACGTCGTCATGCGGATCGGGGTGGCCCTGACCGGGCTCGGCAGGGTCAGTACGGCGATGTCGTTGTCGATGGTCGTCGCGTTGTACGACGGGTGGTTCCACTGCCGCCACACGCCGGAGACCGTGCCGCCGTGCAGGTCGGTGTTGCCGGAGGAGTCGGTGGTGGGCAGCTGGTCGGTGCCGGTGACGACGGCGCCGTAGGCGTGCCAGTCGTAGCCCTTGACGCAGTGCGCGGCGGTCAGGATCTTCGTCGGCGCCACCACGGCACCGCCACAGAAGAAACCGAGGTCGTCGCCGGTATCGCTGGTGCCCTTGTCGTCGTAGTACCAGAGCTGGGCCATCCACGGGGCCGAGCTGATGCTGGTGCCGGTACCGCCGATGATCATCGGGCTGACGGTCCCGGAGCCGGACGCCGTGGCCGAGGACGAAGACGAGGAGGACGAGGAGGAGGTCGTCCCCTTGGTGTCCTTGGTCTTCGCGGCCTTCTTGAAGTCCTTGTCGCTCGCGAGCGCGCCGGCGACCCGGTCCGTGAGCTCGGTGAGCGACGCGGAGCTGGTGGCGGGCTTGACGGTCGGCGACGCCGAGGCCGTCGTGGCACCGGCGGAGGTCATCGTCAGCGCGGCGGTGACAGCGGCGGCGACAGCAGCGGCACCGAGGGGCAGGCCGACGCGTATCCGACGTCTGTGCCGCCCGGACAGGGGCTTGGACAAGGGAGTTTCCCCCGAGAGAGATGAGAAGGGACGGGCGCCTGATGCGCTCCCGTACCTCTCAGCGCCAAAGGGCCGCCCCCCGTCACTTTCCGACGGGGGGCGGCCTCAACACGCCAGGGGCGCGGGGAACTGCGCGACCAGCCACATACGGCCCGCAGTCGACGGATCACCGAAGTCCTTCGGCTCTCCCAGCGGAGCGACTAGTCCCCGTTCCCGGGCGCCGGCGTCGTCTTCTGAATCTGCATCAGGAACTCGACGTTCGACTTGGTCTGCTTCATCTTGTCGAGCAGCAGCTCAATGGCCTGCTGCTGGTCAAGCGCGTGCAGCACACGCCGCAGCTTCCAGACGATGCCCAGCTCCTCGGCCCCGAGCAGGATCTCTTCCTTACGGGTACCGGAGGCGTCCACGTCCACGGCCGGGAAGATCCGCTTGTCCGCGAGCTTGCGGTCGAGCTTCAGCTCCATGTTGCCCGTGCCCTTGAACTCCTCGAAGATCACCTCGTCCATGCGGGACCCGGTGTCCACCAGGGCGGTGGCGAGGATGGTCAGCGAACCGCCGTCCTCGATGTTGCGCGCAGCACCGAAGAACCGCTTCGGCGGGTACAGCGCGGTCGAGTCCACACCACCGGACAGGATGCGGCCGGAGGCCGGCGCGGCCAGGTTGTACGCACGGCCCAGACGCGTGATGGAGTCCAGCAGGACGACGACGTCGTGGCCCAGCTCCACCAGCCGCTTGGCGCGCTCGATGGCGAGCTCGGCGACCGTGGTGTGGTCCTCGGCCGGGCGGTCGAAGGTCGAGGAGATGACCTCGCCCTTGACCGACCGCTGCATGTCGGTGACCTCTTCCGGACGCTCGTCGACGAGGACGACCATCAGGTGGCACTCGGGGTTGTTGTGCGTGATCGCGTTGGCGATCGCCTGCATGATCATGGTCTTACCGGTCTTCGGCGGGGCCACGATCAGACCGCGCTGGCCCTTACCGATCGGCGAGACCAGGTCGATGATGCGGGTGGTGAGCACGCCCGGGTCCGTCTCCAGGCGGAGGCGGTCCTGCGGGTAGAGCGGGGTCAGCTTGTTGAACTCCGGGCGGCCACGGCCGTGTTCGGGCGCCATGCCGTTGACGGAGTCGAGGCGGACCAGCGCGTTGAACTTCTCGCGGCGCTCGCCCTCCTTCGGCTGGCGGACCGCGCCGGTGACGTGGTCACCCTTGCGCAGGCCGTTCTTGCGGACCTGGGCGAGGGAGACGTACACGTCGTTCGGACCCGGAAGGTACCCGGAGGTCCGGATGAAGGCGTAGTTGTCGAGGATGTCCAGGATGCCCGCGACGGGGATCAGGACGTCGTCCTCGGCGAGCTGCGGCTCGGCGATGTCGTCGCGGCCGCGGCGGCCACGGCGGTCGCGGTAGCGGCCGCGACGGCCCCGGCGGCCGCCCTCGAAGTCGTCGTCGTCCTGCTGACGGTCCTGGCGGCCGCCCTGCTGCTGGCCCTGCTGCTGACGCTGGCCGCCCTGCTGGTCGTCGCCCTTGCCACGGCGGTCACGGTCGCGGTCACGGTCACGGTCGCGGCCGCGCTCACGGCGGTCGCGGCGGCCACGGCCCTCGCCGTCACCGGCGTCGCCCTTGGCGGCCTCGCCCTGCGGCTGCTGGGCGGGCGTCTCGGCCTTGGGCTCCGCCTTGGCCTCGGCGGCGACGGTCTCGGCGCTGCTCTGGGCGGGGGTGCCGGCCTCGGCCGTGGCGCGGCGGCGACGGCGCTCGGTCGGCGCCTCGTCGGCGGCCGGCTGGCCGGGGATCTCGATCTGCTGCTGGGCCACGGCCTTCTCGGCGGGGGCCTCGGTCCTGGCCTCCGCCTTCTTCGCCGTGCTCTCGCCGCTCTCGGCGGACTCGCCGGTGCGGGCCTTGGAGGTGGCGCGGCGCTTCGGCTTGGTCTCGGTGGCGGTCTCGGCCTTGGGGGCGGCGCCCCCTGCGGCCTGCGCCTCCTTGATGACCTCGATCAGCTGGCTCTTGCGCATCCGCGCGGTGCCCCTGATGCCGAGGCCCGAGGCGACCTGCTGCAGCTCGGCCAGCACCATGCCCTCGAGGCCGGTACCGCGGCGCCGCCGGGAGCCGGCACCGGTGGCAGGCGCGGAGGCGTCCGTGGCGGGCGCGGCAGCGGTCTCCTCGACACGTGCGCCCATCAGATCGGTGGTGTCGCTCACGAAGGGTCCTTCCCTGGAGCGGACGTCGGCCTGTCTGGCTCGGCGACCGGTTGTGCTGTCCGGCTACGGTTCTGGCTTTTCCGTGAACCGTGCCGGGGCGGTGGTCCGCCAAAGCGGCGGAGGAAATGTGCGGTGACGGCGCTTCCGCGAGTCGTGGCACCCAGTGTCACGCGGCGTGGTAGCACCTGTTCCGGAGCGTGCCCAGTGGCCTGCTCAGTGCCCGCATACGACGTACTGCCCAGGTACGGCGTACGGAACACGGAGTGGCGTGGGAGGCTCCCGGAAGAATGTCTGTCCCGGACTGGGACACGAGGCACCTCGCCATGGTGGGGTCGGGTGCAGACTTGAGGTTAACACTACCGGATCCAACAAACATTCCCCCTCTCCAAATCCGGCAACCGTGTGTCAGGGCGCAAGCGGCAGCACGCTCGCTCCCTGGACATCGAGGTCCAGCCGGTTCGCGGCCCAGCCCGCACCCGCGAGGTGGGCCACCTTGTCGGCGCTCTCGGCGTCGGCCAGGGCCATGACGGTGGGTCCGGCCCCGGAGATGACCGCCGGGATGCCGTCGGCGCGCAGCCGCTCCACCAGCGCGGCGCTCTCCGGCATCGCCGGGGCGCGGTACTCCTGGTGGAGACGGTCCTCGGTGGCGGGCAGCAGCAGCTCGGGGCGCCGGGTGAGGGCCTCGACGAGCAGGGCGGCACGGCCCGCGTTGGCGGCGGCGTCCACGTGCGGCACGGAGCGCGGGAGCAGGCCGCGCGCGGTCTCGGTGAGGACCGGCTTTCCGGGCACGAAAACCACCGGAACGATGGAATCGCTGGGGTCCAGCCTGATCGCCCGGGCGGCGCCGGACTCCATCCAGGCGATCGTGAACCCGCCGAGCAGGCACGGGGCCACGTTGTCCGGGTGGCCCTCGATCTCGGTGGCCAGCGCCAGCAGGGCCGCGTCGTCCAGGCGGGCCTCGCCGCCTATGGTCACCGCGCGGGCGGCGACGATGCCGGCGCAGATGGCGGCGGAGGAGGAGCCGAGGCCACGGCCGTGCGGGATGCGGTTGGCGCAGACGATCTCCAGGCCGCGGGGCTGTCCGCCGAGCAGGTCGAAGGCGGTGCGCAGGGAGCGGACGAGAAGGTGAGACTCGTCACGCGGAAGGGTCTCACTGCCCTCCCCCGCGATGTCGATGTGCAGCCCGGAGTCGGCCACCCGGACGACCACGTCGTCGTAGAGCCCCAGCGCGAGGCCGAGGGCGTCGAAGCCCGGGCCGAGATTGGCGCTGGTGGCGGGAACGCGCACCCGGACGGCGGCGGCGCGGAACGCTGGACCGGCCATCGCTCGTTGACTCTCCTTGAGCTGCGTGGACTGTCGAAGACATTCGATGACGTACGGGGAGACCCTCGGGCCGCGCAGACGGCGCGGCGCTGCCCCGATGCACAGCCCTGGGTCGGGCATATGCAACGGGCGGGTTCGGTACAGCCTATCGAAGGAAGGTTCTGTGGCGACATAGGGCGCACAGGAGGCGCACGATGCGTGTCGTAAGCCCCCTGTGCACCCTGTCAGGGAAAACCCGGGGTGCCGGATCCTCAGCCGAGGCCGAGTCGCTCGGCGGCGGCGGCCGCGTCGACCGGGACGGTGACCGGCTGCGGGGCACCGGCGACCGCCCAGTCGGGGTCCTTGAGACCGTTGCCGGTGACCGTGCACACGATCTTCTGGCCCGGGTCGACCTTGCCCTGCTCGGCGGCCTTCAGCAGACCGGCCACGGAGGCGGCGGAGGCGGGCTCCACGAAGACACCCTCCTGCGCGGCCAACAGCCGGTAGGCGCGCAGGATTTCACGGTCCGTCACCTCGTCGATGGCGCCACCGGACTCGTCCCGCGCCCGCAGCGCGTACTGCCAGGAGGCGGGGTTGCCGATGCGGATGGCGGTGGCGATGGTCGACGGGTCCTTGACCACCTCGCCGCGCACGATCGGCGCACTGCCGGAGGCCTGGAAGCCCCACATGCGCGGGGTCCTCGTGGCGATGCCGTCGGCGGCGTACTCCTTGTAGCCCTTCCAGTAGGCGGTGATGTTGCCCGCGTTGCCCACCGGCAGGACGTGGATGTCGGGGGCGTCCCCGAGCATGTCCACGATCTCGAAGGAGGCCGTCTTCTGCCCCTCGATACGCACCGGATTGACCGAATTGACCAGCGCCACCGGGTAGTTCTCGCTCAGCGAGCGCGCGAGGGTGAGGCAGTCGTCGAAGTTGCCGTCGACCTGGAGGATCTTCGCGCCGTGCACGAGGGCCTGGCCCATCTTGCCGAGCGCGATCTTGCCCTGCGGCACGAGAACGGCCGAAACCATGCCGGCCCGCACGGCGTAGGCGGCCGCGGAGGCGGAGGTGTTGCCGGTGGAGGCGCAGATGACCGCCTTCGCCCCCTCCTCCTTGGCCTTGGAAATGGCCATGGTCATGCCGCGGTCCTTGAAGGAGCCGGTCGGGTTCGCGCCCTCCACCTTCAGGTGGACCTCACAGCCCGTGCGCTCGGAGAGCACCTGCGCGGGCACGAGGGGCGTGCCGCCCTCGCGGAGCGTCACGACCGGCGTGGTGTCGGATACCGGCAGCCGGTCCCGGTACTCCTCGATGATTCCGCGCCACTGGTGGGTCATTGCTGGTTACTCTCCTTCAACCCGCATGATGCTGGCGACACCCCGCACGGTGTCGAGCTTGCGCAGCGCCTCGACGGTCCCGGTGAGGGAGGCGTCGGACGCGCGGTGGGTGACGACGACGAGGGAGGCCTCGCCGTCCTTGCCCTGCTGGCGCACCGTATCGATCGACACCCCGTGCTCGGCGAACACGGTCGCGACCTGGGCGAGAACACCCGGTTTGTCCGCGACGTCGAGGCTGATGTGGTAGCGCGTGACGACCTCGCCCATGGGCGAGACGGGCAGGGCGGCGTACGCCGACTCACCGGGCCCCGTTGCGCCGCTGAGCCGGTTGCGGCAGACGGCGACGAGGTCGCCGAGCACGGCGGAGGCGGTCGGGGAACCGCCGGCGCCGGGGCCGTAGAACATCAGTTGACCGGCGGCATCGCTCTCCACGAAGACGGCGTTGTACGCGCCGCGCACGGAGGCGAGCGGGTGGGTCAGCGGAATCATGGCGGGGTGCACGCGCGCGGTGACGGACGCACCGTCCTTCGAGCGCTCGCAGATGGCGAGCAGCTTGATGGTGCAGCCCATCTCCTTCGCCGAGCGGAAGTCGGCGGCGGTGACCTCGGTCATGCCCTCGCGGTAGACGTCGTCGAGGCGCACGCGCGTGTGGAAGGCGATCCCGGCGAGGATGGCGGCCTTGGCGGCGGCGTCGAAGCCCTCGACGTCGGCGGTCGGGTCGGCCTCCGCGTACCCGAGCGCGGTGGCCTCGTCGAGCGCCTCCTGGTAGCCCGCCCCCGTGGAGTCCATCTTGTCGAGGATGAAGTTGGTCGTGCCGTTGACGATCCCCATCACCCGGTTGATCTTGTCGCCGGCCAGGGACTCGCGCAGCGGGCGGATCAGCGGGATGGCGCCGGCCACGGCGGCCTCGTAGTAGAGGTCCTTGTCGTGCTCCTCGGCGGCGGCGTGCAGCGCGGCCCCGTCCTGGGCGAGCAGGGCCTTGTTGGCGGAGACGACGGAGGCACCGTGCTCGAAGGCGGTGGTGATGAGGGTCCGGGCGGGCTCGATCCCCCCGATGACCTCCACCACCACGTCGATGTCCCCCCGTTTGACGAGGGCGGTGGCGTCGGTGGTGACGAGGCCCGGGTCGATGCCCTCGCGCACCTTGGAGGGCCGTCGTACGGCGACGCCCGCGAGCTCCACCGGGGCGCCGATCCTCTGGGCGAGGTCGTCGGCGTGCGTCGTCATGATGCGCGCCACCTCTGAGCCGACAACTCCACAGCCCAGCAGCGCCACCTTCAGCGGACGCGTACGCATCATCCGACCTCGTTTCCTCATACCGTCTACGGTTGGACCAGTCTCACTCACCGGACGGGAGTTTCTACCCTTCGTCCGGATCCTGAGACATGTATTTCATTTGTACGGCCCGGGAAGACCGGAGATCTTCCCGGGCCCTACTCCGGCACTAGCCGACGTCAAGGCGCAGGAGGTCCTCCTCCGTCTCGCGCCGGACGATCACCCGGGCCTCGCCGTCCTTCACCGCGACGACGGGCGGCCGCAGGACATGGTTGTAGTTGCTGGCCATGGACCGGCAGTACGCACCGGTGGCCGGTACGGCGATGAGATCGCCCGGCGCCAGGTCGGCCGGCAGGAACGCGTCCTTGACCACGATGTCCCCGCTCTCGCAGTGCTTGCCGACCACACGGGCGAGCATGGGCTCGGCACTGGAGGCCCGGGACACGAGGGCGACGCTGTACTCGGCGTCGTACAGGGCGGTGCGGATGTTGTCGGACATACCGCCGTCGACGGAGACGTATGTGCGCAGACCGTCGAGGGGCTTGACGGTGCCGACCTCGTACAGCGTGAAGGCAGTCGGCCCGACGATGGCCCGCCCGGGCTCGACGGAGATCCGCGGGGTACGCAGCTTCGCGGCCTCGCACTCGCGCGTGACGATCTCGGTGAGCGCCTTGGCGATCTCATGCGGCTCGCGGGGGTCGTCGTCGCTGGTGTAGGCGATCCCGAGGCCGCCACCCAGGTCGACCTCGGGCAGTTCGACCCCGTGCTCGTCACGGATGTCCTTCAGCAGCCCGACCACGCGGTGGGCGGCGACCTCGAAGCCGGACATGTCGAAGATCTGCGACCCGATGTGGGAGTGGATCCCGATCAGCTCGAGCCCGTCGAGCTGCAGCGCCCGCCGCACGGCCTCCGCGGCCTGCCCCCCGGCCAGCGGGATCCCGAACTTCTGGTCTTCGTGAGCGGTGGCGATGAACTCGTGCGTGTGCGCTTCGACCCCGACGGTGATCCGGATCTGGACCTTCTGCCGCGTGCCCAGGGACTGCGCGATGTGGGCGACGCGCACGATCTCCTGGAAGGAGTCGAGCACGATCCGCCCCACCCCGGCCTCGATGGCGCGGCGGATCTCGTCCTGGGACTTGTTGTTGCCGTGGAAGGCGATGCGCTCGGCCGGCATGCCGGCGGACAGGGCGGTGGCCAGCTCGCCCCCGGAGCACACGTCGAGGTTGAGCCCCTCCTCGTGGAGCCAGCGCACGACGGCACGGGACAGGAACGCCTTCCCGGCGTAGAACACGTCGGCGTCGGCCCCGAAGGCGGTACGCCACGCACGCGCGCGTGCCCGGAAGTCGGCCTCGTCGAGGATGTAGGCCGGGGTGCCGTGCTCCTCGGCGAGGGTCTTCACGTCGACGCCACCGACGGTGACGACCCCGTCGGCGCCGCGCCCGACGGTCTGCGCCCACACCTTGTGGTCGAGGGCGTTGAGATCGGCGGGCGGCGCGGAGTAGTGCCCCTCGGGCAGGACGTCGGCGTGACGGGGCCCGGCGGGGTGGGCGGAACGGCTCATGACGGTGGCTCTCAGACTCTCTGTCTCTCTCCGGGCAACTCTCGCGAGCGGCCTCAGAGGTGTTCGGGTGCGTCGATGCCGAGCAGGGACAGGCCGCCGGCCAGCACCGTCCCGGCGGCTTCGGCGAGGGCGAGCCGGGCACGGTGGGCGGCCGAGGGTTTCTCCTCGCCGCAGGGCAGCACGCAGGGCAGGAAGGGCAGCACGGCATCGGCGACGGTGACGAGATGCCGGGCAAGCCGGTCCGGGGCACGGTGGGTGGCGGCCGCGGCGAGGATACGGGGGTGATCGGCGAGGGGGATGAGGAGGTCGCGGGGGGTGCCGGTGGTGGCGGCGGTGGTGGCGCTGGTGGTGGGGTGGGGGCTGATACCGGGGCCCATGGAGGTGGCGCGGTGGGGCGTGACGCCGGGGCCGGTGGTGGTGCCGGCGTGGGTGCCGCTTGCGGGGGCTTGGGCGCCGCTTGCGGGGGCTTGGGCGCCGCTTGCGGGGGCTTGGGCGCGGTCTGCCCGGGCGGAGCTGTTCTGGGGGTCGGGGTCGAGGGGGCCGAGGCCGAGGGAGCCGGTGGTGGACGGGCCGGCGAGTGGGGTGGTGTCGAGAGGGCCGGGGTCGAGCGGGCCGACGAACCGGATGCCGAGCGGGCCGGGAGCGAGCGGGCCGGTGGGGGGCAGGCCGGTGTCGACCGGGGCGGGATGGACCGGGGCGGCGTCGAGGGGGCCAGGGTCGAGCGGGCCGGGGGTGAGCCGGGTGGCGTTCAGCGGGGCGGTGCCGGCGGCCGGGCCGGTGTCGGTGGCCGAGTCGGTGTCGGCGACCGGGTTGGCGTCGGTGGCCGGGCCGGCGTCGAGCGGGCCGGGTTCGGCGGCGAAGCCCAGGCGGGCGGCGTTGCGGCTGAGGGACCGGATGCGGGCGTGGGCGTACCGCACCCGGAACAGCGGATTGCTCTCCCGCTGCACCAGATGATCGGCGGTGATCCGGGGCCGGTCGTGCGCGGCGGGGTGGAGCAGGGCCCACTGGGAGGCGTCGTGGCCCAGCGGCGCGGGATCCTCCGGCGCGGGCACGGGCCGCAGATTGACGGGCTCACCGTGCTCGACGGTGGCACGCCCGCCCTGCGTGGCCACGATCCGTACGACGGCGTCCGCGACGACCTCGGCCCGCACCTCGTACGGCACCCGCAGCTCGACGACCTGCCCGGCCAGGGCATCACCGTGCCCGTACGCGGCACCGCGGGCGCGGATCTCCCGGACGAGCCCGGTGACGAGGTCGGCCTGCGCGTCGAGGCTGATGTTGAGAAACCCGGGGCCGGTCACGACGACGTCCCGGATGCCGTCGGCACCGGCGAGCCGGGGCCGCAGAATCTCGGCGACCCGCCGCGGGGGCTGCCCGGCCGGCCGGGCGAGCTGCAGCGCGACATTGGTGGCGAAGTCCCCGCACCCCCCGGGCCCCGGCTCGGTCACCACGACCCGCTCGGGCACGGTCACGCTCAGCTCCCCGTCGTCGACAGCACGACGCACCGCCTGCAGCACGGTGCGGGACAACTCGACGGGGGTCACGGGACAAGCGTAGGGGAGGAAGGGGGTGGGTAGGCGAAGCGGTTCTTACTGTGGGACGGCCCGTTGACCGACCCCGGCCCGCCGCCCGGCCCCCGCGGGCCGGCTAACCACCGGACGGAATCCCACCGGGCACGCCATCGGAGACCCCGTCGGCGAGACCCCCGTCCGCGCCTCGGCCACTCCCCCCGCCACCGTCCTCGTCCCCTTCCCCGTCGCCGCTGCCACCCCCGCCACGGTGTCCCCCGCGACCTCCCCCGTGCCCGCCTTCCCCTCCACTCCCGCCACCGCGCTCCATCAGCTGCTTGACGAGTCGTACGAGTTCGGCGGGCTCGAAGGGCTTGGCGAGGAAGGCGTCGACGCCGACGTCGAGACCGGTGTCGACCTCGTACTGCGTGCAGGCGCTGACGATGGCGAGGGGCAGATGGTGCGTACGGGGGTCGGCGCGGAGCCGGGCGGCGGTGCGCAGGCCGTCCAGCCGGGGCATGACGACGTCGAGCGTCACGACATCGGGCCGCACCTGATGAACCACATCCAGACACTCGGCACCGTCGGCCGCGGTCACGACCTCGAGCCCTTCCAGCTCGAGATTGACCCTGATCAGCTGCCGGATGACCTTGTTGTCGTCCACAACAAGCACCCGACCCGAGGCGCCTGGCACAAGTCGAGAGTAGGTCCGGACCGGCCACCGCGTCCGGGTTTTCCCCACTTCCACCCCGTACAGGGGACCCGTCCACCTCACCCGGTCCACCACCATGCCCCGTCCAGGCGAAGCCCAACCCCCACACCCAGCCGCCCTGACCCCCGACGAAGCCCGCACCCGGCCCCCAGCCGCCCCCGCCCACCCGCACCCCGGCCCCGTTCCGCCCCGGCACAGCCCCCTCCGCTCGCCCCGGGGAAACAGATTCCTGATCACCCCTCCGGACCTGCTAGTGTTCTACCCGTCGCCGCGAGCGAAGAGCTCCACAACCGACACGCCCCCGTAGCTCAGGGGATAGAGCAACGGCCTCCGGAGCCGTGTGCGCAGGTTCGAATCCTGCCGGGGGCACCCAGTATGAGGTGCCCAAAGACCCCGTCACCAGCGGAAACGCTGAGGCCGGGGTCTTCGCGTATGTGCAGGCAGATGCCTCGAAAGGCAGCCGTTTGCCACCGATCACGTAATGACGACGTAATGATCTTGAGGTGCTTCGCGGCAGGTCAGAGCATGTTTCACGAGGCTCCACGCGTGGCTTTGTGGACCACCTGTGGACAGGCCGAAACCCCGGACCATTCACGGCTGGGGCTCTGGCATTCGATCGATTGCCGCGGAGACGTCGTCCGAGGTCAGACCGAAGAGCTGTTGATCTGCTCGCGGGTCAGGCGCACCGGCTCACCGGTAGCGTTGTCGAACCGTCGACGCACCAGGATGCTGAACCCGAGATCGTGCAAAGCTATCTCGGCAACGTTGGTGTTGAACGGCTCTCGCCCCTTCAGCGCATTCCGCACGAGCAGGAGTGCAGGGAGGTTCCTCCCGCCGACCGCCGCGAGCACGTCGAACTTCTCATCTTCGGGCGTGTGCAAGGCAGCTACAGCGACATCCGCGAGTGTGAGAACGGCATAGCTGCTGTCCTGCAGACGAACTCGGGTCTCCGTAGGCAGGCTCATGGGCTCGGGGGCCATGTTTGTCTCCTCAATCCGACCGGGCTAGATCATTCTCCGGCCGTGCAGCCCAGGATGTACATTCCCCGCGACAGACCGGAGCCCCAGACCACGCGCAGTCCGGGGCTCCCGTATTTGATCAGGTGGTTGTGGTCAGTCTGCTGAGTCCTCCCCAAGCCCCTTCATGATCCGGTCGTTCATCTCCTGTTCCTGGCCGTCGATGCACTTCGCGTAGATCTTCAGCAGAACGTCCACCGAGTGGCCTGCACGAGCGGCGACCTCCGGAGCCGGCACGCCCGAGTTCAGCCACTGGGAGACTCCCGCGTGCCGAAGGTCGTACGGCCGGAAGGCCAGGACCGACGTCACCTGATCAGGTACGAGCGCGAGTTCGCGAGCTTGCTTCCACGCCCGCGAGTACGACGAGGCAGCGATCACGTTGCCCCGCTCGCTGGCGAACAGCCGGCCGTCCTTCGCCGTGCCGAACTCGCTGAGATGCTCGCGGAGCAAGCGCACCAGCGGAGGCGGAATCGGCACGATGCGCACCTCACCATGTGCCCGCTGCTTCAGGCCGCGCCGGTCGTGCGCCTCACCGGAGTCCGTCCACGCCTTACCTGCAGTGGGGCGGGTCTCCGCCAGCTCGATGCGGCCCCAACCCGACGGCGGGAGCGCGCAGTCGGAACGTCGAAGGCCAAGGGCCTCCCCCGGCCGCATGGCCGCGTAGTACAGGCACCCGAAGAACGCCCGCAGCCGCCGGCCACTCGCCCGCTCATAGCCACCCACATACGTGAGTGCGGTCAGCAACTCCCGAGCCTGCCGAGGGTTGACCACCACCCGGCGGTCGACCTCCTGCAGCGCCCGCTTGCCCCGCTTGCGCCGGACCCGGCTCAGCGGGTTGGACGGGAGGAGTTCCAGTTCCACCGCGTATTCGAGGACGTTGAAGACCACGGCGCGCCGCCGCCGGTACGTTTGCGTCGCCGCAGGCTTGCCGTCCAGCCTCCGGCCCAGCGCATCGATCAGGTCATGCGCCCTGGTGATCTCCTGCAGTTCGGCGACCGGCAGCGACGCCTTCTCGACCCACTTCACCGCCGTTGCGATCTCCTCCGGCCGCTCACGCTCTCGGCGAGGCACCGGCAGGATGTACGAGCGCAGCGCCCGCCGCAGCACCTCCGGGCCAGGTCGGCCCCGTCCCGGTTTGACCAGTACGGGAACGACCGTCGCCAGTGCGTCCGTCATGCTGTCCCGTTGCTTGGCCGACGCCTCCGCCCACCGGGCATCCACGTACTTCACCGCCAGGTCCAGGAGGGACAGGGCAGCTTTGCCGCCGCGCAGCGAATCAGGCAGGCCGGTGACGGTGTCGAAGGGCTCGCCCTTGTCCGCCGCTCTCAGGAGCTGAGACCGGAAGCGGTCAGCCAATGCCTTGGTCTTGTAGGACTCGTGGAATGGCTGGCCGTCCACAGACCAGCGGACGAGATGGGTGGGCTTCTTCGCCGAGCGGTTGACGCTGAGCTTCCAGACGACGACCTTGTACGACTTCATGATGCCGCCCCCTCTGCCCGCTCCTCCAACCACTCGTTAAGCACGTCTCGGCGGACCCTCAGCTCCCCGTTCGGCAGTCGGATGCAGGCCGGTGCGAGCCGCAGTTCCCGCCAGCGGTAGAAGGTCCGCCGGGAAATGCCGCCCAGTTCGTCGATCACCTGCCGGACCGTGAGAAGTTCCACCGGTTTCGCACGGCCGTCACGCGCCATGGGGACCACCGCCCTCCCGCACCGAGGCAGCCAGGAGGGCCGCTTCCGGCGAGTAGCCGCGCCCCGCGTACCGCCATTCGCCGACCGTGACCGTGGGACGGTCGGCCAGGCCGAGGGAGACCCGTTGCTGTTCCGCGCGGTGGTCGGCACGGGCCTGCCGGAGGGCGGTCAGCGTGGTCGAGTAGCGACGTGACTTGGTGGAGAAGTGGCCGCCATACCCGAGCATGTGAGCCCAGCGGCGCAGCCCGAGCGGCTCGAACTCAGGCAGGCCGCCGAGCCACCAGCACGTACCGATCATCCGCAGCACATGCGCACGAACCGGCAGCATGACCATGTCTCGCGCGTGATGAATGCGACCGTCCACCGCGCCGGCGGACTCTGCCCCCTTGGTGGCGTACTTGGCAATGTAGCCCGCCACGGCCCCCGCAGAGGCAGGCGGCTCCTCCGCGTCCCGGTCGTGCGAGGTGACCGGCCGTGCGTCGACCTGCGTGCCGAAGCGCAGCACCCGCGGACCGACCACATCGGCGCCCGGAGCGGTCAACCGCACCCGAACGACCACGGCCCGTACCGCGTCCACCAGGAGCCGGACGCTCGCCCAGTGGGGCGGAGCCGAGCCGGGCCCGTCCGGACCGTCGAGCCGGATCACGGCATGGAAGTGGACCAGGCCCCGCCGCTGGTACTCGGCGACCTTCGCGTACGAGAGCCGGGCAACCTCCCCGAACTCCGTACGGGACAGCCCGGCCCGCCGGGCGACCTCGCGCCGGAGCTCCAGCCCGAATCGGTGCCAGAGCCGACCGGCGAACGCGTGCCAGAGCACGGCCCCCGCGTAGTCGTAGCAGCGCGGACAGAGCGGCTCGCCGAGACGAGGATCATCCGCCGGGTGCCGCTCCCGGCATCCGGCCGGAGTCCCATGCGGGCAGCACTCCCCCGCCCGACGAGGCCGGCAGACCCGCACGCGCCCCTCACGGTCACGGCGCGTGTGGACCGGGCCGAAGCCGGGAGCGGTGAGCGTGGCGAACACCCGCGGGTGTCCACTCACCGACTCCGGAACGCTCTTGCCGCCGACGAGACCGGTGCGGACGAGGTGATACGTGTCCGCCCGGTACAGGCCCGAGCAGGCCGGGCAGACCGTCGCCCGCCGGTTGCCGCACGCAACGAGCAGGCGGCCGCCGTAGAGATCCGAGCCGTAGGAGAGCAGAGCCGCGCCGGTCGCCGGGTCGTAGACGGTTGCCGTACCGACCAGATGGATGGGATTGGTGCAGCCACCAAGGCGGACGATGTTCCGGCGCCAGGCGGCGAAGTCCGGCTCCGCCGCTCTGGCGACCAGCGCGGCAGCGTCCGCCGCAATCGCGATGGTCATCGGCGACCACCCCCGCGCCCGAACGCCTGCCCCATCACGGCGGAGAACCCTTCCGGACGGGTCTTGGCGCTGAAGCGGAGCGTCGGGTCCGTGAGCCAGAGGGCGGCCGCGTGCGCGGGACACAGATGCTGCTCGGCTCCGTCGAGGCCGACGAGGACGATCTGTTCCCGTCCGTCGCAGGTCGAGACCTGCGCGTCACGCTGCCTGAGTTCACAGTCGGGCAGCCGGAATTTGCGCGAATGATGCGCGGTGGACAAAGTGTGAGTGCTCCTTTCACTGCTCACGTGGCGGACGGAGTGGGTTCCTGACGGGGTCGGGTTTGGCGACTTCGCGCCCCGTCGGGAGCCCGTCGTACGGGCAATCACTGCAGTTCCTGGCCGGCCGCGTGGTCCCAGGCAGCCTCCGAGGAGAACGCGACGGCGTCCAACTCGCCCGGCACCCCGGCGACGCCCAACGAGATCGGCCCGAAATCACGGCGCGCGGCGAAGTATCCGAGGCCGATGTCCTCCGCCGGCACGCCGAGCGGAGCAGCGACGGACTCCACGCCAGCTCGGCGAGCGGCAGGGTCAGCGGCGTCGACCAGGACGATGACGGACGCGTGACGCGGGACGACGACTGCCGGATTGGTGGTCAGGAAGTCGACCAGCTCCCGCAGACCGGCCAGGAAAGCGGCGCGGTCACCGGAGCGGATGACGTAGTCGGACACAGGAAGTTCCCTTCTCTGGTGAGTGGGCGTGTTCAGAAGCGGAGATGACCGAGAAAGCCGTTCACGCCGTCGAGGAGCGTCTGAACGAGGGGCGCGGCCAAGGTCCGGGAGAGCAGGAAGCCGAAGGCTCCGCAGATCAGCGCGTCGACCCACCGCAGGTAGCGGATACGTAGGAGGAACCAGATCAGCAACCCGAGCAGCAGAACGGCGGACATGGACACCAGCACGGCAGGCCCCTTTCACGGCGCTTCGACGTGCAGTTCGGAGAGGACCGGAGTCAGGTGCGCATACTCCACGGCGACTGCTTCCGCCTCCGACTCCGTGATCAGGTGGGACCGGGCCCGTTCCCAGCCGTCACCGGAGGCGAGAACAGCCGTACCGGCCTGTTCCGGGGTGATGGCCTGCGCCGCCTTCAGGGCGTCGGGGTTGAGATCTCCGAGCGCCATTTCCGCCGTGCCGGGGTCGGCCACCCGGTGGCACACCCGGCCGCCAAGCTGTGCTCGCAGAGCGGTGACGCCGGGCCCCAGGTCGGAGCCGACGCGTTGGCCGGCGACGACGAGGAAGACCCCGAGTGCCGCACCCAGTTGGGCCAGCCGGATCAGCGCCGTACCGGCAGCCTGCGCTTCGTCCTTCTCGTTCCGGCTCGCGACGAGAAACAGTTCCGCGATCTCGTCGACGATCACGACGATGGGGATCGGGCGTTCCTTGTCCGGCAGACCCCAGATGTTCCGGACGCGGGCCTCCCGGCAGACGGTCATGCGGTTGAGGGTCAGGTCCACGAGTGCGGCCAGCAGCCGGACGGCTTGCTCCCGGTTGGTCGCGAGGGCGGACAACCGCGGTTCGTAGAGGGACAGTTCCATGCCGCCCTTGCAGTCGATGCCGACCAGGGCGACGGGTTGCGGAGCGAGGCCCGCAACGATTGCGTTGATGAGTGTGGACTTGCCGGAGCGGGTGGCCCCGACGATGAGCCAGTGCGGCACGCGCCGCAGGTCGAGCACCCACGTGGCTCCGGTCTCCAGCGCACCCACGGTCACTCGGAGCAGATGGCCGGGGCCTCGCTGCTTCGGCACGCGCGGAGCGGCCAACGGATCAGCCGCCGACGCGACGACCCGTACGACTCCCGGTCTCCAGGAGGTCGCCCGCACCGCGTGCACCTGCCAGCTTTCCGCCATGGCGGGCGCGGCCTTGACGAAGTCCTCCGGCACCTGCCCCGGCAACAGCCGCACCAGCAGGACGAACCCGCTGGAGGTCGGGCGTATGAGGCCGCGACGCGGTAGGCGCGGTTGTGGCGGAGGCGCCCCGTTGCCGACGAGCCCGGACACGACCGTCAGCGCCGGCCGACGACTCACGGCGAGCCCGCATCCAGCCATCAGGGGCCGCCAGGTGCGCACGACCCGGAGGGCCGTAGCCGGGTAGCCGAGTAACAGCCACCAGGTCACGGGGTAGCGGCGGCGCAGGGCCGGGCCCGCAAGAAGCAGGCCCGACACCAGCGCTGCGGCCACCACCAGCACCCAGTTCGGCCCGGCCACACCGGCCGAAGTGGCGGAGGAGGCCAGGTTCATCACTGCCCGGCCCCCTTGCCCGCCGAGGCGGGAGCGCTGAGGGGCCGGATCTCCGCCGCCCGGAACGCGATGCCATGCCGCCCCTCGTTCTCCCACGGGGTGGCGACCAGGTCCCGCACGGCCACCGGCATGCCGAGCTGCACACCGGCCGGTTCACCGGCCACACTCACAGTCACGACGTCGGCCGACGCACCGGCCATCAGGCACAGACCGACCTGGTACATGGTCTTGCCGGTCTCACGGTCCACGCGAAGCTGGCCGGTCTCACGGTTCGCGACCCGCGGAGCCGGGGGCACGGCACAGATGATCCCCGTGAACTTCGCAGTGTCGATCGGAAGGCTTGCCACTGTTCGGATCTCCTCATCTCTGTCACCGAAGGCTCTTCCTTCGGGTAGCTAGACGACCCGTAGTACGGGTGCCAGGACTAGAGTGGCCACCCGTAGTACGGGTTGTCAACCGGCTCGCGATACGAGAAGCTCTCTACGAACACGGACAAGACGTCTACGAGGACGAACAGCCACAGAAACCACGGCCATGGAGGGCCCGCATGCCGCCGAAGGGCACGCAGCCGAAGTACCGGCAGATCGCCGACTACCTGCGCGATGGCATCTTGGACGGCACGTTCCCGGCCGGCCAACCGCTCCCGTCAGAGGAGGCGTTGGCCAAGCAGTTCGGTGTGACACGTCCCACGGTTCGTCAGGGCCTGAGCGAACTCAGGGCGTCGGGTCTGGTCGAGGCCATCATGGGCCGCGGTACCTTCGCCCGCTCCCCGCACAGCCGTCCCAGCCACACGCGCCCGCGCGGCGTACGCCGGACCACGGACGGCCGCTACGTCGAGGCAGACGGCATCATCTGGAGGGACGCCGAACCACCGGTAGCCACCCGCACCGACGCCCCGCTTGCCCTGGCGGACCTGCTCCGCATCCCGCCCGGTGAGCCGATGTTCACCTACGACGCCCTACAGACCGCGGACCACGGCCGACTGCGCCAACTTCACCGAACTTACGTCCCGTTCTCGGTGCTTATCGACACCAAGTACGAGGAAGAAGCCCCACCGCCGGCGCCGGAGCTCTACGTTGCACTCGCCGACCTGGGCCACGAACTCCACTTCATGGAATACGTCCGCACGCGAATGCCCCTGCCCGACCAGGCTCAGGCACTACGGCTCGCTGACGGAGTCCCGCTACTCCACATCATCCGCGTGACCCTCACCGAGTCCGCCAAGCCTCTCGCCCTGGAGGAGTTCCACCTCCCGGGCGACGAGTTGGAGCTGTCGTTCCGGCTGTAGCACGGCCCAGGTTGGCTCAGACTTTCTCTACGTCATCAAGGCTCGCTTCGCTCGCTGGTCCCGCGGTCAACGGCGCTCTTGGATTATCGCCAACCCGACCGCCGCACCCTCCGCCCAGGCGCATCAACGGCCGCGCCGACCCCCACGCCACCGCCACCACGATCCGGCCTCAGGAGGGGAAAGAGGCAACAGCAGCTCGGCCCCAGCGCCCCGCTACCGGGGCCACCGCGTACCCCTTTCCACCCGGTTGCCTACTTCCGGTAGGTCGGATCAAGACCCGAGGGGCCGCGCCAAGCGCGGCGGCGCCGGCCGGTCGCCGCCGCGCCGCCTCATCTGTCTTCGCCACCGGCCGCACGTCGCCGCCCGTCCGTCGCCGCACGCAGCGGCCACATTCCAACACGGGCACGGGGGCGAACGGCGATCCCCAACGGTGCAGGTCAAAGACGCTTTGTGTTACCGCAAGAGGCCGGATCGTGGTAGCGGAGGCATGCGGGCCGACGCTGCCGGATGCGCGGGCGTTCGTACGGCCCGCTGATCCACGCACCAGGCCGGCCGGATGGCGGCCGCGGCCATGAGAGGGGGAGAACCCCGCTGTGGCTGGGGCGGTCGGCTCCACGCTTTAGCCAGCCACTTTGGCGCGAGCCTCGAAGATCACGGCCCCAACGTCGTGCTTCACCGGGCAGGTCCACAGACCGCCCGACGCGCCGGAAGCTTACGGGGCCATGATCACTCGCGCCAAAGCAGCTCCAGGCCAAAGTCGTTCCGCCGACCTTGCAGGGCAATGTGCAGGTAGGCCATGCGCCCCTTGACCCGTGGGCGCCGCTCGCCGCAAGCCAGCAGATCATACCGGGTCATATCGCATGAAATAACTCAGCCTTGCGTAGGCTAATGCCCGATCACAGTGAGTGATAGGGGCTTGCTTTCGGTGCCATCGGCGCGGCTGAGGCGAGCCACACCAATGTGCGAGAGAGGTGCCGGTGATCAGGCGCGGGAGAAGACAGAGTGAGCCGTATCGTGGTCAGGGGTCCGAAAAGAGCGGGCTTCGGTCATGGCCGTGGGCGTGGGTGCGGCTCTGCATGGCAGGGCTGGCCATCTTGGCAGGACTGGCCTTGCCGGCCATCGCCCCATCTCAGGCCTGGGCTGCGCCAGGCCCGAACGCCTACGTCACCAACTACGGCGACAACAGTGTGTCGATGATCGACACCGCCACCAACAGCATTGTGGGCAGCCCCATCCCCGTCGGCGCCAACCCGTTCGATGTGGCGATCACTCCGGACGGCAAACACGCCTACGTCACCAACCAGAATGCCTCGGGCACCGTATCGG
>NZ_CP011497.1:2878940-2880304 GCF_001027185.1 Streptomyces incarnatus
GGCCCGTTCAATGTGGCGATCACCCCGGACGGCACACGTGCCTACGTCGTCAACCTGAACTCGAACAATGTGTCGGTGATCAACACCACCACCAACACCGTCACCACCACCATCTCCTCCGGCGGTGGCACCCCGTTCGATGTGGCGATCACCCCCAACGGCGCGCACGCTTACGTCGTCAATGCCTCGGGCACCGTATCGGTGATCGACACCACCACCAACACCATCGTGGGCAGCCCCATCACCGTCGGCGGCTCCGCGAGGAGTATCGCGATCACCCCGGACGGCGCACACGCCTACGTCACCAACTTCAGTCACTATGTGTCGGTGATTGACACCGCCACCAATTCTGTCTCCGCCACCATCCCTCTGATCACCGAAGGGGTCGATGTGGCGATCACTCAGGACGGCGCGCGCGCTTACGTCACCGGCGATGGCCACGACACGGTGTCGGTGATTGACACCACCACCAATACCGAAACTGCCGTCATCACCGGCTTCAACGGCCCGCAGGGGGTGGCGATCGCCCCGATCAAGCCTTCCTTGACCATCACCAAGACCCACACCGGGACCTTCACCCCAGGCCGGGTGGGCGTCTACACCATCACCGTCGGCAACAACGGGGCAGCTCCAACCGATGGCACCACGGTCACCGTTCACGACACCCTTCCGCCGGAGCTCACCGTCACAAGCCTCACCGGCTCCGGATGGCGCTGCACCCGGTCCACCCTCACCTGCACCCGCAGCAACGTCCTGGCCGTCGGGAGCAGTTACCCGCCCATCACCCTGAGGGTCCGCGTCGCCCGCACCGCCACCGGCACGGTCACCAACACCGCGACCGTCAGCGGAGGCGGCGACGGCACCGCTACCGCCACGGACCCGACTGTCATCGACCCGAATTGGTGCCACCACAAGCCGAGCCACCACAAGCCCAGCCACCACAAGCCCAGCCACCACAAGCCGAGTAACCGCAAGCCAGGCCACCACGCGTCCCACGGCAAGAAGTAGCCCACGCGGCGGACGTAAAGGGCGTCCCGCGCCGGCGGTCGACGGCCGGGCCTGCCCCTGGGGTGTGGCGTACAGCAGCGAAGTACAGCAACCGCCGCAACCGCAGCCGACCAACCCCACCCGCGAGCGAACGTCTGATCACCCGGGCACACTTCAGCGACCGCCCCGCCCATAGTTCGCCCCTAGGGGGTGCTCGTAGCCGGTGGCCTACTGGGCTGTGGCAGAGCGTCGTGTGGAGAGGACGACAGCAAGGCCCATCTGCCTAGCACCAGCGAACAGAGTATGAGCATCGCCGCTGCACCAAGAACGAAGATCTTCCTGCCGGGCCGCCTGACCTTCGGTGGCGCTGGCGACTG
>NZ_CP011497.1:2882201-3399453 GCF_001027185.1 Streptomyces incarnatus
GAGGGTCGGTCAGCTCTGGCCCTTCGTTCTTGGTGCTGCTCAGTGGGGGCTGTTGCGTCTCGGTCACGTGAGTGGCTAGAGCAGAGTCAGGGGCGACCGCGGGCGTAGAGCCCGTGGATGCCGGACCCTGCTCAGCCGAGACGATCTCCTCCGGAGATCCCAGCCGCCCCAGGATGGCACGTACGGCAGTCGCGTCCAGGATCTCCACCTCGTCCGCAGCCGCGTCGATGTGCTCACGAATCTCTTCTCTAAGCTCCACACGGCGCTGCGGCGCGAGAGCCACCGAGGCGCTGTCCAGGCGCTTCAAGTACTCCTCGACGAGCTGTTTGCGCACAGACGTCATCGGTGGTCCTCCTCGTTGTCCAGCATGTTGTCGACGGATGTTCGGAACTGCGCCCAGTCGCTCGTGAACTTCTCCAACGCTTGGCGTCCTGCGGACGTCAGCGCGTAATAGCGGCGCGCCGGCCCGACCTCGGACTCGCGCAGGAAAGAGCTGACCCACTCGTCCTTTCGAAGCCGGGACAGCAGGGGGTAAATCGTGCCCTCGCTGGTCACCAGTCCGGGCACCTCACATAGTTCACGTACCAGCTCGTAGGCGTACTTTTCGCGGTCGCGCAGCTGCGCCAGGACGCAGAACTGCAGTACACCCCTCCTGAGTTGGCTGATCCCTGAACGTGGCTCATCAGGAGCTACCATGCGGCGCAAGGTACCTGGCGGGCTACCAACAAAGCAACTCCGTAAGTTGTTCGGTGGCCCGGGAGCGCCGCATGTGGCTTCAAAGCAGCTTGCCGACCGTGGCTCGTCGGGAGTGGTCGTCCGGTCCTTCGGGGCGCCCTGGTCGCTGATCGAGCCCGATGGAACGGGAAACCACGGGGAACACCGGGGAACTCCGGCGAACCCACCAGGAACTCGCTGGTAGGCGTTATCACCTGGTCGCCCCACGGCCGGAGACGTGATCTTCGAAACTAGTGCTCCAGGGTCCGAACACGGGGGCGCTTGACTGGGTCATTCCGCCGACCGCGTGATCAAGGTCACCGAGCCGTGCCACGAGCGTGCCAGATCGAGGGGGGAACCGCGGGGAATCACGGAGACTCGCGATAGCCCTAGACGAGATCAGCCCCCGACCAAACTTGCTGGTCAGGGGCTGATTCCCGTTACTGTGGCGGCGCCAGGATTCGAACCTGGGAAGGCTGAGCCGGCAGATTTACAGTCTGTGGCCGGGTGCGCTGCTGCTTGACGGCGCGTGCTATGGGAGCGGCAGCGATCATGGCCCTTGCTTCTACATGGACCTGCCGTTGATGATGTGCGCGTGAACTGGGTACGCAGGGTGAATCGATGGAGTGACGCTCAGAGCGGCTGGACGCTCCTGGCTTGGGGCTGGGGCTTCACGTTGACTGGTGCCTTCCTCGGGTTGCTGGTGGCACGCGTCTTCGCGACTCAGCCCCTCCCGTCATTCACATCTCAGCTGCCATGGACCTTCGGAGGCTCCCTCTTGACGGCGATCGCCGGCACCGCCGGTGCCCTTTCACGCCGCAGGCGTGAGAGGCGGAGAGCCGGAGCCGCATGACTCCTAGCCGACTGCCGACTGCTCCACCCTTCTCGTAGCCAGTCCCATGCCAGTCAGCAGGGCACCAGGTAGAGGCGGTCTGGCTCCGTGCCAGGGCGTCTCAGTTTCCGTCTCATTGAGCCAGGTTCACCGCCGTACAGACAGGTCCATCGGTAGCAGCCGTCCCGGCATTCGTCCGTCCATGAACGCAGGCGAACGGCCATGGCCGCACCCCTTGACCCCACCAACAGACTTGGAAAGCGTGTTGGCCCTAGCCTTTGCCGCACCATGAGTGATGTTGCGCCGGACCCGAGCTAGTGTCCCGGTCAGACTCGCTCGGAGGGAAAACGGATGAATCGCTACGGTCGGCCCCGGGCAGGCCGTCCGGTGCTTCTGATCGTCGGTCTGCTTGCCGCAGGCGCCGCCCTGACCTGGTTCGCGGGAGCACATCTTGCCTACGCCACGGGCCTGGCGGGCACGCCGGGTCATCTTCGGGTCGAAACATGCGTCTGGGAGCACGTCGGGGGCCACCGGTATCCGCACTGCAGCGGCATCTTTCGCTCCTCTGACGGGACCGTCGTGAAACCTGAGGCCACGATCGACACACGCCTGCCCGTCGGCAGCACGGTCGCGTTGCAGCTGACGGCCTCCGGCGGATACGCGCAAACAGGCGTCGCGGCCTCGTGCGGGTGGCTGGCGATTTCCTTGCTTGGCCTGATGGTGCTGCTCATAGGGATTCTGGCCGCCTGCAGCAAGGCCAGTGAGCGTCGAGTAGCCCGCTCGTGGCTGGTACTGCTCGGCTCGCTGAGCGCTGTGATGCTGCTCAGCGCGCTGGTCGGTGGAGTGGCGGGGATGACCGAGGCGTTCCGAGAGGGCGGCATGTGAGGAGGCTTCGCGGGCGCGACAGGGTGCCGGTGATCGCTCCGACGATGCCCTCGGTAGTGTCCCTCCGACGGATCTTCCACCAACTCCGGACACCCGGAAGGAATCGCTGGCCCCGCCCGCGGAACACCAGCCCCTCAACGGGTGTCAGCCCACTGGCCCGGCTCGAAAGGGGCTGGCCCCCTCCACAACGGGCCGATGCTGCGGGTCTACAGCTGCCGGCCACGCAGTCAGGGTGATCGTAGGGCAGGACTGAGTGCAGCCGCGCTGCGGTCTCCTGTGCGGCTACCTACGTTCGGGCCGTCTCTGGGCCGTCCGAGGCCACCCGACACCGACCGACAACGACAGAAGCCCACGGCATCCGACCAGGTCAGAGCCGTGGGCTTCGTCAGTCCCGCTGGTCAGCGAGACCTGTGATCAGTAGTGGCTGTACAGCAGCTCGGCCTGAGCCGACCACGGGCATCGCGTCTCGCGTCTTCGAGCAAGAGGGGCTGTAGGCCGGCTCGCCTCGACGGGCAGTTGTCGCCGCCTGCCACATCCATTGACACTCCGCCGCCCTGAGTTGCGGAACGAAGCCCAACCGAACAGCCGATTTTAGGCGAGGCGGACGCTCTTACTCCACGCCCCTGTCTCTTGAAGCTTGGATCGGATTTGATCCAGACGTTTCGCTACCGCGGCAATTTGCCGCTGCCGCTCGATATCAGGATCCCCTTCTGCATTTACCGGTACCTCGACAGACAATTGAGCAACACGCTTTGTATAGAGCTTGGCCTCATAAAGATAGCCGCCCTGAGCGATGGTCTGAGACAAGGCCACTGCAAGGTATGCCAAGTCAATGTCATGTTCCGGGGTTATGTCATCAATGGATTCCTCGACGCTCTCGGCATCATCCTCAAAGGACAGCTGCAGACGGTCGTCCTCCATAGGCCACGACTGGACGATAACGACATCATCCGTCATCACGCAGTTGGCTTCACGGTAAAAGACGGTCCCGACAGCCGAAGCTCCGGTCGCCATTACCGTCACGGACGGATACGGCTCCGGCTCAACCCCGCGTTCCAGCAACCACTCCTTGCTGATGTAGCCCTTGACCGTTTCAGGGCGAGTGAACACTGAATAGACTGGCACATCGCCAGGGTGCTCCCGGAGATCGACATTTCGAATCCTGATGCCAGAACGCACCTGGAATCTGCTCGAATCAGAGAGGGAGAACGTCTTGGTCGGACCTGTCTGAAGTTCTGCCAGCTCTTCCTTGGCCGCTCGTAGATCGTCAATCAACTCCTGGAGCGTCTCCGTTGCAACGTCAATGAAGTCTGCTCGGTCGATCGTCTCCGAGCGTTCCCCCAAAGCCACATGTTCGGAGTCCGTCCAATGACGAATCACGTCCCAACGCTCATCTGGAGCAAACTCACTCGCTGGAACCAGCTTAGCGAAAATACAATCCGCGTACGTTGTGGGCCGAGTTACTGAACCGTCAGCGCCGTTATTGGAGTACCGAACGAATAGATCAGCCAGTATTGCCAGATCATTGTCGTTAGGCGTCGGCACCCTTTCGTGGTCCAGAGTTTCACCGATACTTCGAGCGATTCCACAGAATACGGGTGGACGGGACTGGCCGCTGACCCTGCGCTTCTCTAGGACCAGGATGTATGTCGGCTGAGCGGTGTTGAAGAATGCGTTACGCGGGAGTTGTAGGCTAGCAAGGATGTTGCATTCACGGAGCAACTCCTTCTTCATTCTTTGTGCCGTTCGGTTCAAGAGCCCCAACGGAACAATCACGAAAGCCCGTCCACCAGGCTTCAAGGCTCCCGCAATGTAACGAAGAAAAAGCGCCTCGACACCAAGGCCGCCCGTGTCGTAATAGTCCTCCAGATAGACACCGTTTCTTTTACTCTTGATGTGATCAAGTTCCTTACGATAGATGGCCGACCCCTGCGTGACGTAGGGCGGGTTCGTAAGGATGACATCAACAGATTCTTGAGGCGGATAAAGAAGGCTGCCCAAAGTCTCATTCTCATTCATCAAAATGAACGTATTGGTCAGCGCTTGATTGAGGGCCTCGGAGGTGGTCTGCGGATCTCGGACAGATTCGGCCAAATGCAGAAGCATATTCGCTTTAGCGAGTATGTTAGTAGAGGCATCTACATCGACACCGATGAGCTTTACTCGCTGATAAGGTTTTCCATCAGCGAATGTCACATTTCCCGGAAGGGCATCGGGGAACAGCAACGGCTCCAGAAGGAATCCGCCCACGCCGGCCGCGGGATCCAGTACGGTGGCACCTTCGGGTAGAGCATTAAGCTGAGCCATCTTCACCATTGGCTTCACGATGTTTCTGGGGGTGAAGAACTGGCCCAGACGCTGCTGACGTGCCGACCGCTTTAGGAACGTCTCGTACAGGCGAAGTTTGAATTCCTTGTCAATATTCGTCAAGGAGCCGTAGCTTTGGAATTCTTCCAAAATTTGACAGAAAACACGATTATACGAGGAGATGGTCGTTGTAGGAGACGACTTCAAGAATGCGAAGCCATTAATGATTGACGTGTGCGAAGTGATCGTCGCCATCCCGAACAACTCTCGCACCTTTTCATCGTCCACCACCAATCGCTCGGCGAAAATCTCCTTGATTCGCGGCCGGATGGTGCGAACATAATATTCGATCTGAGATAGACCTTTTTCGAGCTTGAATTCGTCTGGATCTTTAAGTAGTACGTCAAACCGGTAGTCCTTCGGGAAGACCGAGAGGGGCAGGTTGTCGGAGAGAAACTTCAGCATGAAGATCTCAACGAAGGTTAGCAAGCAGTCCTTTGGCTCAGCCTTCGTAGCGTGCCAGATAATCTGCCAAACTGTTTCAGAAAGGGGTCGGGGGTCCCGTTCCACATCGGACTCACCGCGGTAAAGATCCGAAAGGACCGACGGGTTGAAGTCTCTGCTTTCCGGGATCTCGACAATCTTCCCTGCGTCGGCTGAAGCTGCAGCATCAATGTAGCGATACCGCTCTCCATCGGTAGTGAGAGCCAAACGAACACCCATAGCAAGCGCCCCAACAACAGCCTGCTCCGCGGCCGCGAGGATATCCTCGTCTCTCTTTAGTTTCGACTTATCCTTCCATTCGGCAACGGCGATCGGAACCAAGCGTCCTGCCACCCGCTCTACATAGACGCTGTCCGGCTTGCAAAGATGGGCGTTCTTGGGAGCCTTGTAGCGCTCACAGGGGAAGGGGATAGAGCTGGCGGGCGTGAAGTCGAGACCCGCCTTAGCGAGTCGTGCGACAGAGGTGGCGCCAAGATCGAGAAGTTCATAGTCACCGAAGCGCTTACCCTGAACTCCTTCGGGAGTCAGGTATCCCTTTTGGGCAAGCTCTTCCATGCTCAAGGCAGCCACCATCCGCTTCGTCCCGTCGCGGTGCACACGGCAGGAGTAGGTCTTCGAAGTTCGCGGACCGCACTCTACTAACTTACGGACGTTGCTGGGGACACATGGTCAACCTGATGGCTGTTCAGCCGCGAACCTGAGCCTTCACCGAGCGCCTGGCGTATCAGTCATGAACACAGGTGAGCAGCTCAGCGAGGCCCGGCGCTCCGCCAGCAGACTGTGGGCGCGTGCTCCTGGCACTCAGCTGAGATGCGATAGAAGCCCCGGGTCACAGTCGGTGGCCCCTGCGCCCGTGACAGGGGTTGCCGTAACGATCCTTGTGAGCGCCCAGCCGAGTCGAAGGACTGCCAAAGGAGAACGTCTTGCCGCAGTAAGCGCACTGGACGCGGTAGCGCGCCGCTGCGGGACTGCGTCGAACGACCGGCCGCTGACGGATGGAGCTGGAGAAGGTAGTACGATCGCCAAGCTCGCCAGCTTTGGCTAGCTCGATATCATAGCGAGGCTCGAAGGCGATGTCCGTGACCGCAATATTGTCAACCTTGTAGTTGACCAGGGACTTGAGGCCAGGTCCAGATCGTCCGCCAGTCTGGTCCCATGCATAGAGGTATTCCTGCCCGACTCCATCCCTGCGTCTCTTGAACCGCAACGAGTAAGGCTCCACAAGACGTTCGGTACCTTCATAGGTCATGCGCAGCAGGGTGCGCTTTGCGCCGGCTTCCATGATGGGGGTGCGGATCTCGGCAGGGAAGAACGCCAGCTCTCCGTCGTCGCCATATCGGAACGTAGAGAACAGCGACCCTAGTTCGTCCTTAAAGCGGTCGACAGCTATTGCGAAGTCCATCAGGCTTTCTCGGGCGCATACGATCTTGTGCTCCCAGTAGTGGCGCATAGTTTCAAAGGGCACAGCTAACAAGAGTGAAAGCGCGGCCGTGGGGCTGGGGGTGAAGATAGTCTTCTTCAGAAATGTAGTGACTATGGCGCGCTTGTCTACCTCGATGTCGTTGTTCACGAAGATCGAATAAACTAGGTCAAATAGATCAAATGAGGACCGACGCTGCAGCAGACACTTTAGCTTGTCTGCTAGGCCCTCCTCCAAGCTGACGACGCAGATGTCGACAGCGCAGTCGAATCTGTCGCTGTAGGGGTGGATGAGCCGACGTGTCTGAGGAGCTCGATAGAGGCGACCGAACTCGGTGACGTCCATACGCAAGCCGATAGTCACGTTGTTCCGATTTCCGTAGAAGTCCGTGAAGTAAAGCGTGTACTTGTAGACTGTCTTGTCGTTCCCAATGCCATGGCCGCCGGTCTGACGGTTGCGCTCAACGTCAAAGATGACACCGGTACGCGCTTGGACGAGCCGGCAGACCTGGTTCAAGGCAACGAGCAACTGGTCAGGGTCGACGGCGTCGGGTGCAGCGAAGTCTAGGTCGCCTGAAAAACGAGTGGCGTGGAAATACCCCTTACGAAAGGCGTTTCCGCCCTTGAGGACGAGACGGTCAGCAAACTGGCTCTCGCCATACAGGCCCGCAAGGAGCCAACCGAAAACGTAGTCGCGCTGCACATCAGCGGCGTTGACACCGAGCACGGCACTCATCTCATCGACTTCCTCGCGGCTGATCACCCGGTCATTGTCCGCGCTAGACGGGTGCGAGTCATCCGTTTTGCAGCAGAGATGCGGCCCCGGGCCCGCGCCCCGGCCGTTCATGCGGGAGGGGCCGTAAGAGAGCCACGCTGATGCATCCATTCAGTCTGCTGCCGGTCGGTCGTAGTCCGCGGCGCAACTTCTGGAGGCCCGAGGGGATGGGCTGCACGTTTGCGCCGCCTGTGAGCTGGGCTGCCCCGGAGTTGGACCCCGATCCGGTGGCCTGCCGTTCGTCCGGGCTGCGGCGCTGGGGCGCCGGTCCCGGCCGAGCGGCAGGCCAACCGAGGGCGCCGGGACAGCAATTAGCCCCGTACAGCAGCGCTGGGGAACGCTGTCGCACGGGACCAGGCCGGCTCAGTGTAGGAGCGCGATCGATTCGCGGCCGACCGGGAGTCCGGGGAGCATTCAGGCCGCAGGCGTCTCGTGCCGGCTGCTCGGATGCGCTTCATCCACCTTGCTGTCCATCTCCGCGTCCAGTCCAGCAGTGATCAGCTTCGCCAGCAGTTCGGCTGCTTCGGGGTGAACGGTGCCGAGCTGCACCAATCCGTCGCCGAAGACGTTCACGTCAGCTGCCAGGCTGGGAAAGTCGGAGTCCAGTCCGAGGAGAACGAGTTGATCGGCCAAGGTGCCGGCGCTTCGTCGTGCGCGTGCCCAGCCACGGACGTAGGCCACGCCGGGAACCAGGTCCTCCGCTCGTTTGGCCAACACTCCCCGCCGGTCGGTCATGGTCCTAGATCCTTCCCTTGTGCTCTTCGCTGGTGGCCGGTGCATGCTCGTGCTCGTCGCCGTCACGGTCCCGGCGGAATCCGCTGGCCATTGCCAGGCGCAGGAGTTCCGCGAGGCGCTCAGCCGTGTCTGGGGAAACCCGGCCCAACTCGACGAGACCGTGCCCGAAGGCGTTCAAGTCCGCACGCAGATAGGGGAAATCCTTCTCCAGACCGGCCCGCACCAGGGCGTCCCGCAGGGCGGTCGTCGCGTTCCGTGCCGCGTACCACCCCTCGCTGTCGAGAGGCGACCACGTGGCAGCGTCGTGTCCGTCGGTCGGTTCATGCGGCATCAGCGGTCGGTCTCCTCGGGAAGGGCAGCGACCGCGGCGTACGGGGTCGGGTACTGCTCATCGAAGCGGTCGATCCTTGCCAGCAGCTCAGCGGAGGCCACCAGCGCCGTCGCGAGGGCGACAGGGCGTAGCGGATTGGCCTCCGGTCGACGCGTGGGCGGGCGAAGCCACTGGTACCGGTCATCGAACAGCGGAATGGGGCCGGGGACGACGACGGCCGAGCCCTTATCGAGGTACCGGTACGTCGGAGGAGTCGAGGTTTCGCGTTCGAGGTAGTGCGTGAAGGACTCGCGACTCTGGGAGCTGAGGAAGAACCCGACGCGCTGTGCCTTGCGGTCGATGGCCGTAGGCCCGAACGGCATTCCACTGCGCAGGAGCCGGTCGTACATCTCCATGCCGAGGCGCTGGTCCACGCTCAAGACGTCGAAGAAGCGGCCAGTCGGCAGCAACGCGGGCATCCGCGGATCGTCCACAAGTAGTACTGAGCGCCATTCTGCTCATAGGGGATCATCATGTGATCGTTGTCCCCACCGCCCCAGACCGAGCTGCTGAACACGGCACCGGTCGGCGCGGCGACCGGGGTGAGAGTGCCGTCCGGCGAGGCGAGTGCCAGCCCCCTGCCGTGGTTGGACACCAGGGCCTTTCCGGCGAAGGCGCCGTACACGTAGCAGTCGCAGGCCGTCTGGCGGCTGCCGTCGGAAAGGCTCTGGAACACCAGCGGAGTGCCGCTGGCGCCGTTGGCGTAGAACGCCACCAGCCCGTTGCCGGCGTACCGGGCTTCCCGGGTGTCGGCCGGGAGCGCCAGTTGCGTGGTCGTCCCGGAGGCGAAGTCGGTCCAGGCGTAGCTGTTCCCGTAACTACCGTGCAGGACGCCGGTTGAGGAGACGCCGGCGACCTGGCCCGGGTCGACGGAGGCCGGAACGGTTTCGGCCGGCAGGGTGATTGGCGCGGTGACCGGTGCTGGTGCGGCGGTGTCCGCCCAGGCGACGGGACCAGCGAAGGTTGCCGCGAGCACGGTCGCGGTGGCCGCGGCCAGCAGACGGCTGCGTCTGTGAGGGTGTTGAGCCACCCGTTCCTCCCCATGAAGGGAGCGCACCGGGCGCTCAACGCCGGCCATGGTGGGGGGAGGGGAGCACGCCGGCGGCCGGTACCCGGTCCGCTCAAAGTCACGACAGTGTACGCACCTTCCCCTGCGCCACAGCAGTCCCCCACCCCACGCCCGCACGTGATATTGCGGGCCTGAAGTACAGGTGTGGCCCATCGGTGTTGGCGCGGCGCCATGCGCGGTCTCCCTGGGCAGCGTCTCCACATCCGGCCCATCATCGAGGAGTGGGCCCGGGCAACCCTGGAGGATGACGACTCAGACGTCCTTCGTATCCCGCGCGCGTGGCAAGCGGTGGACGATCTCGGCTTGGTCCTCGTACCGCTCGACGGTGAGCCAGCGATCACAGACTTCCTCCTGCACGTCGACGTGCTACGGCTCCCTTCCGCTGCTGACCAGGCGAGGCGGCAGGTCCGGCTGTCCCGCGTCCGTCTCAGTTTCCGTCTCATTCAGCGCCGTTCACGGCCGTTCACGCGAGACCTTGAGCTGTCCCCCGCCTCCACGGCCAACCGACCATGAACGCAGGTGAACGCCCCTACGCTCACGCCTCCGAGCCACCAACAGACTTGGAAAGGGTGTTGGCCCGCACGGAAGCCCGGCCCCAGGACACCGCCAGTCGAGGCGGTTAGGTTGAGGACGTGGACGAAGATGCGATCACTATCCGGCTCACGCGCGATCAAGCGTTCGTACTGTCGGACTGGCTTTACCAAGTCATGTTCCGGTCCGATGACCTTGAGGGGATCGTGCACGAGCGAGCTGTCTGGTCGCCGATCTACGCGATCTCAGGAACGCTGGACAAGAGGCTGAGCGAGATCTTCATACCTGACTACGGCCCGCAGCTGGAAGCGGCCAAGGAGCGCCTCCGCGCCAACCTGTACGGCGAAGCCGACGAGTCGACAGCACCAGGCGACGACGCGACCGGCGCACCACAAGAGCACCAGATGGGGCGGGGAACCGCTGGGAACCGCGGTGAAAGCGACCAAGGGCGATGAGACCTGGTACCAGGCAACCGCCCAGGTCAGCTGCCGTACCCGCCCCCGAATGAGCGCAGCTTTCCAAGCTGAGGGCACCAATCGGCTGCAAGCGGCCCCAGGTGCAACCGAGGCTGATAGACATGGGACAACGACCATGAGGGGGCCCGATGGGGATGCGGCCAACGGCGTTCAGTGCGTTCGGATTTGGTATCAACTGGGAGTTCACGAAGTCCGACAGAGTCATCGCGCATAAGGTCTTGGATTTCCTTGCCGACAAGCGTGTGCTTACGATCGGCCGCGCACGCCCGCAGATCGAGGCGGAGGCATGCCTTGCGTCGGCCGCCGAGTGCAGGGCGCCGCTCTCCGGGTAACTTGGCCAGTTGGAGAAGCCAGGGGGCGACCTGCGCATGTGGCTTCGTGCTATGCGTGAGGGCTTCACGGACTTCATCGAGGCCGGCGGACCCAGCGGGGAGCGCTTCGGACCAGGCTCCGACGGACGGTTCAATGAGGCCCTGGCACAGCTGCGGAACCGTATCCAGCAGCAAGCGGACGAGGTCTCGGATCGGTACAAGCTGACCGGTCTCAGCCTCCCCGAGCACGAGAGATAGCCAACAGGTTTCTAGCGGAAAGTAGACCGGCTCGGCGGCAACCCATCTGGGGATTGCGCACGTCCCGGACTTGCCACGCCGGGCCGTCCCTGGGCAGTCCGAGGCTGCTCAACAGCGGCCGATGACGACCCACGACGACCACCCAGACGCACGAGCCCACGGCTCCTGAGCAGCGGAAACCCAGCTTCCCGAGATCCCCGACAAGACCCGGGGCAAGAAGACAGGTCTTGCCACGCCCTTTGATTCTCTGGACGCGGCGGGTAGACCACGCCCGCTGGCATTGGTCACCGTCCGGCCTGGGCGAATCCTGCTGCGTGCGGCTACGTTCGTCGGACAGCTCCCGTTCACATGGCCTCCTCTGAACCTGCGACAGGCCGCATGTCAAGCAGCGACTCGCCGACAATTCCCGGCACCCCCACCAGCATCACGGGTGACCAGACGTCAGAAGATCACCTGTAAGGGCTAATTGCTACCCAACTGCTTGTGTCCGCAGTGCATTTGATTGCTCGCCAGCTCTGTCCCCGAGTGACGTCGAGGGGCTCCGTGTACCCGATCAGCCCCACGGAGCCGGGATTCCGATTTGCTCGATATGACAGCGATAAGGGGTGTTAGTACGTTCAATCACGCACCGGCTGCCACAGCGGGCGCTCCTGTCCCAGTCTCAGAGGAGAGCAAGCGATATGTTCACGATCCGTTCCCGCAAGATCGCCACGGCCGTCGCGGCCGCCGCGGCCATGACCGCGACTGGTATCACCTACGCCTCGGCCGCCTCGGATCCGGTTCCCCAGGCCGCCCCGACGGTCACGGCGGCACCGTCCGGCGGTCCCAGCACCCCCAACAACAACGAGAGCAAGAGCAACGAAGGCAAGGGCAACGAAGGAAGAGAAGGAGGGGGGCCCCGCCGCCACTTCGAGGGCAGGATCCTCTTCAACGAGCGCGAATTCTCCGGCCGCCCCGACGGCTGCATCACCGTCGTCAGCGGCCTGGGTGCCAAGACCCTCAACATCCGCAACGACAGCCGCAACGTGGTCGAGGTCTTCCGCGGGGCCGTCTGCGACAACGGCGCCCCCATCGCCACCGTCGGCCCCTTCAGCTCCGCCAACGGCGTCTGCCCGAGGGTCAAGGACGAGGACGAGAAGGAGAACGAGCACGAGAACTGCGAGGAGCGCGAGCACCACGAGAAGGGCGAGCACCACGAGAAGGGCGAGCACCACGAGAAGGGCGAGCACCACGAGGAGATGGAGGACGGCGTGAAGGTCAAGAACGGAGTCATCGCCAGCTTCCGCGTCATCTGCCGCCACGGGATTGGCGAGGGCGGCGGATTCGGCGAGGGTGGCAGATTCGGCGAGGGTGGCGGATTCGGCGGGGGTGGCACATTCGGCGAGGACTGAGGCCAGCAGCCACCTGATGCGCACGCTGGAGAACGCCGGCTCACCGGAATTGGGCCGGCGCTCTCCGGCCAGGTGCACAATACAGGAATCGGGCCGGGAACCTGTTCATTCCCGCCCCTCTGGCCGCAGAGGCCCTTACAACGGCTAACACAATGAGCTGAGTTGTCGGTGGTGATCAGGCAGCAGGCGAGTTTGAGGAACGCTTCGTGGATGCCGGCTCGGCGTTCCCAACGGATCCGCAAGCGCCGAAAGCCGTGCAGCCACGCGAAGCTTCTTTCGATCACCCAGCGGTAGGTGCCCAGTCCGGTGCCATGTCGTGCTCCGCGGCGGGCGATGGCGGGCACAATGCCACGTTCGCTGACCTGGTCGCGGTAGAGGTCGTGGTCGTAGCCGCGGTCAGCGCAGAGCGAGTCGGGTTTGCGGCGCGGTCGTCCGACCCGGCCGCGGACCGGCGGGATCGCATCGAGTAAGGGTAGGAACTGGGTGACGTCGTTGCGGTTGCCGCCGGTCAGCAGGACGGCGAGCGGGGTGCCGTGTCCGTCGGTGATGAGGTGGTGTTTCGAGCCGGCCCTACCCCGGGCGACCGGCGAGAGGCCCGTGCGGCTCCCCCTTTTAGCGCTCTGACGTGGGAGGAGTCGACCACGCAGCGGGACCAGTCCAGCCGTGAGGCTGCGTTCAGTTCAGCCAGCAGGACTTCGTGGAGCCGTTGCCAGACGCCGGCTTCGTTCCAGTCCCGCAAGCGTCGCCAGCAGGACATGCCCGAGCCGAAGCCCAGCTCCTTCGGGAGGTACTCCCATTGGATGCCGGTGTGCAGCACGTAGAGGATCCCGCACAGCACCTCCCGGTCCGGTAACGCCTTGCGGCCTGGGGACCGAAAGCGCCGTTCACGCTGCGGCAGTAGCGGCTCCAGGCGATCCCACAGCTCATCCGACACGATCCACGGCGATGTCCGTCCGACTGTCCGGTTAGAGCGTTGACCTGCACGAATGGACCGGACATCCTTCGACGGCAAGCGTCCGACTGTCCGGGTCCCGAGGCTGTAACACCCAGGTGTTACAGCACTCCCGACGACGACAGTGCACAGGCCGATGTCAGCGGGAGCACACGGCCCTGTGCGTGAGCAGTGCGTGAGATTGGGTGTGCATCTACGCAGGTCAGCGGCGTCATGCGCATGACCTCTGGAGCCGTGTACGCAAGTTCGAATCCTGTCGGAGGCACTCGCTGAGGATCAGCAGAAATCAGGCGCTGACCAGGGCGGATACCGACGGAAGAAGGCGGGAGTCAGTCTCACTGAGACCCACCCTCTCTCGTTGCCTCTCAGCGTTCGCGACACACCGCCGACATACTCAACCGCCGGCCATCAGCCGTCGCCGCTGCCCGACTCATCGGTATTGGCGGCCATGTACGCGGCCGCACCCTTGGCAGGGCGCCAGTCGAGCCGGAAACGGCAAGAAATCATCACAAGCGGCGGCGGTACACGACCGAGACGCTAGGCTCCCTTCCTAATTCTGCGCTGACCGTCTTCCTGATCACACGCAGGCAGCAACTGGACAATGAGAACTAGCGCTTCAACCAAGTCCTCAAGGTGGAAGAAGAGTACAAGCAAGAAGTACTTGAGAAGCTTCGGAAAGATACGGAGCTTGCCGCGCTCATGGGTCTAAATCAGGGGCAGATCAACGAGTATCACCGGATTGTCACCGAGCAGGCTGAAAAAGCTTTCCGATCTCGACCAGCCGGTACTCAACAGCCACTATCTAACAGCAGAACGTCTCGCGGCAAGCGCCAAGGCAGGCACACGATCCGACGCTCCCTCGAAGGCAACCGGACACAGCGTCGGAGAACGCAAGAAACGGAAGCTTCCCAAGCAGCGAGCGCAATCCCCTGCCGCACACGAAGGAACATGAAGGAGAGGAAAGTCCTGAGCGGTGCGGATGTTTTCTCCGCAGTGTCAGGGTGCCCCAGCCCTTCTCCGGCAGGTGGCAGTCCGGCAGCCGTAGCCCGACCGCATCAGCGGGCCAGAGTCCCGCGTAGTACAGCACCGCGTAGAAAGCCACCAGGCGGCGTCCACGGCAGCGATCCCACGATCCGGCATAGGAGACGGCAGTGAGCGACTGGCTCGCCTGCACGGCATTCACGGGAACGCGTCGGTCGACCGTATCGTTCGAGCCAGTCGACACGGCTCTCACCATGGGGCCGGTTGCGGACGCTGCACCCTCCGGAGCAAGGGAGAACCCATCCGGGCAGGGTGGTCTGTTCGTTGCAGGGCCTGTCTGAACGGGCGCGGCACCGGCCCCGCACCCGACCGCACCGTCACCCGAATGGCGCAACATGGCGTGCCACCCACATGGGTGAAGATCAAGCTGGCTAGTGCCCCAATCGAGGCAATCCGTGAAAGGGGAACCACATGCGCATTCGACGCATACTCGCCGCCGTCATCGCCACAGCAGCCCTCGCCGGACTCGGCCTCACAGGCGCCGCCACCGCCGCCGCCACCACAGCACAGGGTGCGCCATCCTACGTCACGCCTTCTCAGTGCAAGCAGGGCGGCGGAACGCCCGCGATCAATGAGACGGGCAACTACTGCAAGGGCGGTACGCACGACGGGGAGCAGATCGACTGAATCCCATATGGCGCCCCGCAGCCACGCGCCGCGGGGCGCTCCCGCGCGAGCGTAGCCGGGGGAGTCGAAGGGACTGTGCCCAACCGTCGGGCACGCCAGGTCCGAGTCGGCCCGGAAGCACGCGGCAGGCGGGAGCTGGAATCGCCGGCCGGTACTCTCGTCGTCCTCCCTGAAGGGGGCCCCGCGCGGGGGCGGGCGTTGTGAACCGCATGGCCGTAATCGGGGTCACCGTCAGCGACGCCGTGGAGCACCCGGAGCCAAGGCAGGCGACTGCCGAGGAGGCATCACTGCTCGGCATCCAGAAGGCCGCCTCGTCACGCGCATCCGGCTACAGCGACCAGGGGCGGCCCGTGAGACGGCGGACATCGTGGTGCCCGTCGCTCATCGCGAGATCGTCCATGAGATCCCGATCAACCGTCGGCGGGCTGACGACCGCCGGCGCATCGGATCTTCGGATGCCAGGTCTCAGGCGTGCCCCGCGCGTGCCCCTTCCGTGTCCGGCGGACCGGCAAACGCGGCCGAACCTCCCCGTCCCACGTGGTCACGGAGTGGGTCCGAGGCCTGCCCGCAGCCGTCGGCGGTCGGGCCGGCCGACGGCGTCCGCGTCGGTCAGCGGGTGCGGAGACTGCTGGTGTACACGTCCGTACGGTTCTCTGGTGCGCCGTAGTGGGTCTCGGTGAGCACCGCCCGGACTCTCTTGCCGTCTGCCACCAGGCCTTGGTAGTCGCCGAGGAAGTATCCCCCGGCGAACGGGGCCTGCAGCCAGTCGAAGACCCGCGTGATCCGTCGTTCGGTCCGGAGCTTCGGGTTTCCGTGCCGCAGCGTGGCCAGTTGGTAGGCGGTGGGCAGGGTGGTGGTGTTGCCGGGCCTGAGGAAGCGCAGGTCGTGGTAAGTGAGCGCGACCGTGCCCCGCTCGGCGACCGCGATCGACGGTGAGAACGCCGGAACGCCCCTGGGGCTGATCAGCTCCGGGGTCCCCCAGGAGCGTCCGCCGTCGGTGGACCGCACGAGCTGGACGGAGTCGAACTTTCCACCGGAGAAGTCCGAGCCCTCGTAGGCCATGTACAGCGTTCCTGTCTCGGGGTCGACGGCCGGGCTCGGCAGGGTGGTCCCGTCGCGCAGCAGTTTGGTGGGGTCGTTCGGGTCGACCTCCGGTACGGAGGTGTCCCGGGCCACGGTGACCGGGGCGCTCCAGGTCTCTCCGGCGTCGGTCGAGGTGACCACCTCGTAGCGTGCTTCGACGACGGTGCTCAGGTCGTCGGAGTAGGTGATCCGGTCGAAGAAGTCGTACAGGATGCCGGTGCGCCGGTCGGCGACGATCAGATGGCCGATGGTCTGAGTGTTGGGCACGGTGCTGGTGTCGACGAACGGCCTGGCCTTGCTCCAGGTGCGGCCGCCGTCGCGGGTGAGGGAGATGTAGCCGGGACCGTCGAGGGAACTGGGGCCGGGCGGGTCGTTGTCGAGGCGGTTCCAGACCTGGTAGGCGGTGCCCTTGCGGATCGGGTCGGCGGTGAGTGAGGGCTTGTCGTTGAAGAACGGCTGCTCGTCGACGTGCGTGGTGGTGAGGTTCCGCCAAGTGCGGCCGCCGTCGCGGGAGGTGACGGCCAGCAGGGCCGTACGCGTGCTCTTCGTGAAGTCGACGCCCTCCCCGCCGGCGTAGACCGTGCCGTCCGGCCCGGTGCTCACCCAGGGGTCGGTGGCCCGTTCGTAGTCCGCGCCGCCGGGGGCGCACAGGCTGAACGGCAACGTGCTCCGGTGGAAGGTGTGGCCGTCCGTGGTCCAGCCGGCCGCCAGGCCACGGGCGCCGCCGTCGTTCCAGCGGTCCTGCTGGAACACGGTGACCACGCGCTCGGGGTCGCGCGGATCGACGGACAGGTACGGCTCGACCTCGGTGGCCGGGTAGACGATGCTGTCGGGAGACCTCGCTCCAACGGTGCACGTCGCGTACGGGTCGCCGTGGGACACCTTGACCAGGGGTGTGCCGTCTGGGTTCCGGTCCGCTGCGGCGGGAGTCGCGCCGGTGGCCGTGACGAGCAGGAGCGCGGCGGTGGTGACGGCGGCCAGGGGTGGGAAGAGGCGCATGCGGGATCTCCTCCGGGCCTGTCGGCCGGGGTAGGGGACCGCCGTCATCGGGGCGGCCTGGGGCGCGGGCGCGGAGGCGTACGGGAAGGCGGGGGTGGGCGACTCCGCTTGTCCTCTTCGGCGTTGCGGCCGGTGCCCTTGATGGGCCGAACGACGGAGTCATCCCCGGGGCCGTCGAGGAGCATGGCGGAGCCGACCGGCAGGTGCGTCGTGCCGGTCGGCTCCTTGGTCGTGTTGCTGAGGCGCCGTGCCGTAGGTCCCCGGAGAGGGCCGTGGGCCGCATACCGGTTGGCGATGCCGGCGGGGTCGGCCCTGGCTCAGAGGGGTTGGTGGGTGAGACGGGTTGGTGGAGCGGGATGGCCTGCTGGACCCAATCCGAATCAATACAGCCAGGAAATGCCAACGGCCTCGTCGGTCACTGGATGACGACGTGGCCGAGGCCGTTCAGGACGGCGGCGAGCGCGGTGTTCAGGACGGCGCGGACCGTCTCGAAGCGTTGACGGCCTTGGCTTCGAGACGGTCGGCTTCCACCATCGCGCGTGCCGCGGTGTCGAGACGGGCGCGGGCGATCCACCCCACGGTGGCCCGGGTGCCGTCACCCCATACGCACCGCGCCGGGTGCACCGGCCAGACTGGTTGCCCAGCCGTGCGCCGACCGGTCAAGTGATCGCCTGCGTGGTCCCGTCAGGCAGCGCGCAGACCTCGCCGGCGTAGGGGCGTGAAACGATCTGTCCGCCGGCGGCCGTGCAGTCGTCTCTGGAGATGTTCGGAGACGAGGCGGCCCCGGCGCTGACAGCGCCGACGGCGCTCACGCCGACAAGGGTTGCCGCGGCCAGGGCGAGGCCAAGGATTCTGCGCATGCGCATGAGGTCCTCCTCTTCTCAGGCGCCTTCGTTCGGTCTTCGGGAAGGACAAGTCCCAAGGCTACGGCGCCCTCTTACTCAGCATGGGCGCTCCGCATGAGGCCCGCGAGGGGAGGCTGGGCGCCGCGTGCGCGTCCGCAGGAGCGGGGCGACGGCGATGTCCTGGGCGTCCTTGGCGTCCTTGGCGTCCTTGGTGTTCTTGGCGTCGAGACTGCCCGCCGGGGCCGCGGTGTGTCCGGGCGGGCCGGGGGTTGAGGAGTTGAGGAGGAGACGGGTGGTACCTGCCTCCGACCGGTGCCGGCGGGCAGCCGGCGCGCGCGGTCCTCTAACGCGGTTCGTGGGCCGCCGCCCGGCAGGCGCCGGTCGCGGCGCCGCCCGCCACTCCGGCCGCGGTCAGCCCGGTCACACAACCCTGCAGGTCTCCGACCACGCCACGACCGCAGGCCGCGGTGACGGAGTCGGAAGCGGTGGCACCGGCCAGTTCGGCCATCTTCGTGCAGGCGGGAATGTCCGCCCGTACCGCGGGAGCGGCGAGGACCGCACCGCCGAGGGTGAGGGTCAGGCCGGTGAGGGCACCGGCGATACGAGTCGACGTGCGCATGGGACGCACCTGCCTTCCGGGTTGGTCGCGCGGTCCTGGTCCCGGCGAGCCGGTCCGCGCGGTAAGGCCACCTGGCGACGCTCGGTGAGTGGTGCCCCGGCCGGCGGGCTCACAGACTGACCGCACGGTTCTGCGTCGCATCGATCGAGCCGGACCGGGACATGGTCGCCAGGCCGAAGGAGGGGGCCCCGGACCGGATGAGGCACACTCGGACCTCCACTCGCGGGCCCCTCACTCCAGCCTCGCATCCTCTCCCCCGCCCGTCCTGGGCACCCGGAGGCGGTCGCGCCGAGTACCTGCGATTGCGCGGAGCCGGTAGCCAACCAGGTGGATCGGACGGCCCAGCGTCCTGCCAGGCCTGCCCCCTGCACATGCACACCGCCGGGCGGGCGCGGCTCGGCCGGGGAGGCGGCCGGCCTCCGCTTCGCCGCGAGGTGCTGGGGCTATGCCGGTCTCCTGCCCAGTAGCCAGCGCTGGGCGGCGGGCCGCGTACATCCGTTTCTGACGCCAGAGGGGTCGCCTTCCAGTGGCCGTCATGGGTCCCCACGCTGCCGGTCAGGCGGCCAGTGCACTATGTTGAACGCGTTCAATTCCGGAGCTCGGACACGGGGCGGGGATCGAGATGGGAGCTGCCGGCAGGCTTGGGTACATCCTGCGCCGCATGGGGCGGTGTGTGCTCACATACGTGCTCCTCCACACCGCGGCGTGGGTGGCCGTCTCGCAGACCGTCTGGTGGGAAGCCGGCTTCCTGGAGATCATGACGCTGGCGATGGGCATGCTGCTGATCATCGGTATTCCCACCCTGCTCATCGCTATTTTCGCGGTCTGGGTGCACAACCGGATGGACACGGTCCGGTTCCGTGTGCTACTCGCCTTTCCGCTGGTCGTCTGCGCTTGCCCCCTCCTTGCGAGCAGCGCCAGCGAACCCCTGGTGTTCCAGGTCATGGCTCAGATCGCCTTCGCGGCACTGGTCCCTACGCCGTTCTTTCCTGCGGGGTGGCTCGAAGAGGCCGCGTGATGAATCCCAGCACTGCCCGGCGGAAGCGGCCGTATGTCGGGGTGGTGGACCCCTGCGGCGCGTACTGGCGTCTGCTGCCCGCCTGGTCGTCGGCCGGGGGCGGCGTGTTCTTGGTCTGCCTGATGTGCGCCATGGACTTGTAGATGCTCTCGGGGCCGACGGGTGCGGCTCTCTCTCGTGAGACCCCGTCCGCCTTGAAGAACCCGTGGGGGCGTTCACCGCCGAGACGGAGCCGGAGCAGTCGCCGTTCAACGTGGTTGTACATGACCAGGGCATCACTGCGTGGGTGAACTCATGTGCCGACGCCGAGGTCCTCGACAAGAACGGCGGCTTGGTGCCGTCCGGGCACCAGCGGCCGGCCGAGGGTCGTCCCTGAGCCGTGTCCGAGACGACGTAGCCACCGCTCCACATCGAAGCCCAAGGTGCTCGCATGCTGATGCGCGCGGACGATGAGCCCGGAATCATGCCGTGGTCCCCACCAGTCCCGCACTGACAACCGAGTTCCGCGCACGCGCCCTCAAGCCGTCCGCTTGCGCGACGCCGTCTTCTTCGCCGCCGTCTTCTTCCCCGCCGTCGTCTTGGCCGCCGCCGTCGTCCTGGCCGTCGCCGTCTTGGCCGTCGTGGTCTTCTTCGCCCCCTGTGCCGCCTTGGATGCCGTCCCGGACGTGGACTTCCGGGCCGGTTCCGGCTTCTTCGCCGTGGCCGTCTTCTTCGCCGTCGACGTCGACTTCTTGCCGCCCGCAGCCTTGGGTGCGGCCCTGCCCGGCAGGGGTCTGACCTCTGCCGGGCCGCCGGAGGGTACCGGTTCGCCGCGGGATTCGCGGGCCGCGCGGACGCTGTTCTCCAGGGCGGCCATCAGGTCCAGCACCTTGCCCGCGGCGGCCGGGGCCGGGGCCTCCGGGGGTGCCTCGCCGGAGGCCTTCGCGGCGATGACCTCCTCCAGGGCCTCCCGGTACTCGTCGTGGAGGTCTTCCAGGTCGACCTCGCCGAGGGTGTCCATCAGGGCGTCCGCGAGGTCGAGTTCCTTGTCGCGGATGGTCACGTGGGCGTCGGGGGCGACGCCCTCGGGGGCGCGGACCTCGTCCGGCCAGAGCAGGCCGTGCATGGCGATGGCGTCGCCGACCACCCGGAGCATGCCGAGGCGTTCGCGGCCACGCAGGGCGTACTTGGCGATCGCGACCTTGTTGCTGCGTTTCAGGGCCTCGCGCAGCAGGGTGTACGGCTTGGCCGCCGGGGCGCCGGAGGCGGCCAGGTAGTACGCCGCGTCCATCTGGAGCGGGTCGATCCGGTCGGCCGGCACGAAGGCCACGATCTCGATCGTCCGGGCCGTGGGGATGGGGAGGTGGGAGAGGTCGTCGTCGGTGATCGGGATGATCGTGCCGTCGGCGTCCTCGTACCCCTTGCCGATCTCCGACTGGGTGACCTCGCGTTCCTCCAGTTCACACACCTTGCGGTAGCGGATGCGGCCGTTGTCCTCGGTGTGGATCTGGCGAAAGGAGATCGCGTGGCTCTCCGTGGCGTTCACCAGCTTGATCGGGATGCTGACGAGCCCGAAGGAGATGGCGCCGTTCCATATGGATCGCACGTGCCGCACCCTTCCTTCACCAGTTTGTCTGGGATTGTCATCGTATGACGCCTATCACAGAGGTGGAGGGGCGGCGGGTCGCGCTCAGCAACCTGGAGAAGGTGCTGTATCCGGAGACCGGCTTCACCAAGGCGGAGCTGGTGCACTACTACGCGACCAGCGCCGATGTGCTGTTGCCGCACCTGCGCGAGCGGGCCGTGTCCTTCCTGCGCTATCCGGACGGACCGGAGGGGCAGCTGTTCTTCACCAAGAACGTTCCGCCCGGTACGCCCGAGTGGGTCACCACCGCCGAGGTGCCGCGGTCCTCGGCGGACAGTCCGGCCCGGATGGTGGTGGTGCAGGATCTGGCCAGCCTGGTCTGGGCGGCGAATCTCGTCACCGAGTTCCATACGCACCAGTGGCTGGTGCAGCACCCGGACGAGGCCGACCGGCTGGTCTTCGACCTCGACCCGGGCGCGCCCGCGACCGTCGTGCACTGCTGCCAGGTGGCCCTGTGGCTGCGCGAGCGGCTCGCGGCGGACGGCATCGAGGCGTACCCGAAGACGGCCGGGTCGAAGGGGCTGCATCTGCTGGCCTCCGTGCGGGGCTCGTCGTCCGAGGAGACCAGCGAGTACGCGAAGGCGCTCGCCGTGGAGGCCGAGCGGGCGATGCCCCGGCTGGTGGTGCACCGGATGACGAAGAGCCTCAGACCGGGGAAGGTGTTCGTCGACTGGAGCCAGAACGCGGGCCGCAAGACCACGGCCACGCCGTACACGCTGCGCGCCCGCCGGGCCCCGCTGGTGTCCGCGCCGGTGACCTGGGAGGAGGTCGCCGACTGCCGCAACCCCGCTCAGCTGGAGTTCCAGGCGGGCGACATCGCGCCGCGGCTGCAGGACCTCGGCGATCTGATGGCCGGCCTCCTGGACCCGGACGCGGCCACGCCGCTCCCGTGACCCGCACCTTCCCCCCCCGCCTGCGCCGCCCCCTGACCCGCACCCTCCGGCTGACCCGCCGCCTTCCCCCGGCCTGCGCCTGCCCCTGGGCCCACGCCCTCCCCCTGGCCCACACCCTCCGGCTGACCCGCACCCTCCGGCTGACCCGCACCCTCTCCGCCCCGCACCCTCCCCGGCCTACACCCTCCCCCACGTATTCCGGTCCCGTGCCATCCCGTGGAGCGCCTCCACGTCCGCCGGCTTCAGTACGCCGCCGGACCGGGCCAGGCCCGCCAGCTCGGTGTCCTGCAGGATGCGCACCGAGCGCGGCGCGGCGGTCACCGTCACCTCGGCGGGGCCGGCCAGGGCCAGTACGGGGCGCACCTCGGCGGTCAGGGCGTGGGAGGCCCGGTCGGCGGCGGCGCGCAGCCGGCGCAGCAGCGGCTCGGCCTCGCGGCGGCCGACGGTGACCATCGGATCGGCGACCAGGACCCGGGCCTTGCGGGCGTACAGGGCGTGTACGGCGAACAGGCCGCCGGGGCCGAGCAGCAGATGGTGGATGCGGTCGCCGCCGGGCAGGGCTATGGAGTGCAGGGTGTGCCAGCCGGCGCCCTCCAGGCCGTCCAGGGCCCCGCCTATGGTCTCCTCGGCCAGCAGGGCGCGGCGGCGCGGGTCGGGGCGCAGCCGGTGGGCGGGGCCGGGATCGCGGTCGAGGGCGACGAGCAGGGCCTCGCCGGGGCGGTTGGGTGCGAGGTCGTCGTCGGGGTGGAGGGTGAGCCGGGCGAGCTCCGCCGGGGTCGGCACCGGCGGCGGGCCCACGGTCACCGGGCCGGTCAGGAACGGTTTCAGGGCTTCCAGTACGTCCTCCCTGGAATCCTCGCCGAGCAGGTTGACCCGGCCCGTCTCGCGGTCGTACCAGGCGGCATTGCTTCCGTCCGGGCGGCAGACGTACAGCCGTTCCCGGCCGTGCCGATAGGCCGGCACCACGCGCAGTGCGCTCATGCGCCATCACCCCTCGACCATGGGAACAGGCGGGGTGCTCCCGGGGCAAGACCGGTTACCGTGGAGGACGGCCCCGCGAGGGGGAGTTGGGGAGGCGCCGTTGCGGATCCGCGGAAAGCAGCCCGACGTACCGGCTCCGGAGAGCCCGTGGAACGAGATCGTGCCCGGCCTGTGGATGGGCGGGCACGAGTTCCGGGGACGTTCGGGACGGACGGAGCTCGCCGTCGTACGCGATGAGTTCGACGTGGTGCAGTCACTGCTGCGGCTGCCGGGGTACGGCCCCGATCCGGGGGTCGAACACCATGTGTGGCCGATACCGGACGGCCCGCTGGACGGGACGCAGCTCGCCGGGGTGATCCGGCTGGCCCGGGCGGCGAACGACGCGCTGGACGCCGGGCGCCGGGTGCTCGTGCGCTGCTACCACGGGTACAACCGCTCGGGCCTGGTCGTCGCGCACGCGCTGCTCCAGCGGGGGCACGCCCCGCCGGACGAGGTGATCCAGCTGATCCGGGCCCGGCGTTCGGCGTGGGCGCTGCACAACGAGCTGTTCGTGGAGTACCTGCGCGCCGGCCTGTCGACGGTGCGGCTGCTGGAGGAGCTGGCCGAATAGCGCCTCCGGCGGCCGAGCGGCGAGCCTCAGCCGACCGAGCGGCGCCCCCTCGCCGGCCGAGCGGCGTCTCCTCGCCGACCGCAGCATCCCCCCGCGCCGACCGAGCGGCGTCCCCTCGCCGGCCGCAGCGTCCCCCCGCTGACCGGGCAGCGACTCCCCGGCGGCCGAGCAGCGGCTCCCCGGCGGCCGAGCAGCCACTCTTCACCGGCGAAGCAGCCGCTCCGCACTGGCGAGCACCCGCTCTGCACTGGCGGAGCAGCGACTCACGACCAGCCAGTAGCGTCTTTTCGCAGGCCGAGTAGCCTCTCTTCGAGCGTCACCCCCATGGGTGCAAAAAGTACTTACATCGGAATTTACTCGTCTACGCATAAGGTGTACGGGGCCCGAGCGACCCCAGTGACCCCGACACCCCAGGAGCACCGTGCCAGCCCGCCGTCCCGCGCGCATCGCCCTCACCGCGGCCGCCGTCGCCCTGCTGTCGGCGACGGCGGTGGCCTGCGGGGACGCCGGCGGGCTGCGGGGCGCCGGCGCCACCCCGGCGGCCGTGAGCCCCGCCAAGCTCTGGCCGGACCTGCGTCCGGCGTCCAGCCCGGCCTACCCCTACGACGTGGCGACCAGGGAGGTCGTCAAGGGCATCACGGTCCCCGGCGACGACATCCGCGAGGTGGACCCGGTGGACGTGGTGGAGGCCGAGGTCAAGGCGCATCCGGACGACTACGGGTCGAAGGGGGCCTACCACGCGACCGTGGACCGGCTGAAGGACTGCCGGCCGGGCGGCGACCGGGCCCGCTGCCCGCTGCTGATGCCGTACTACCGGGACCTCACCGGCGACGGCCGGGACGACATGACGCTCGGCTTCCGGCTCTACCCGACCAACCAGACCGGCGTGCGGGTCTACACCGTCGAGAAGCACAGGCTGGTGCAGGTGCTGGCCGACAACGACGCGATCCTCGGCGTGGAGCTGGCCGGCCGGTCACTGATCGAGCGCTCGCCGGCCGACATCTCCGGCTACGAGTACCGCACGACCTGGGTGTGGGACCCGGGGCAGCGGGCGATGGTGTTCTCCCGCGACGAGTACCTGCACACCGGTAACGGCCGCCACGCCAAGAAGCCCTCGCCCTCGGCCTCCCCCGCGCCGTCCACCTCCTCCCCGTCCGGCTCGCAGTCCACCTCCACCTCCTCCCCCTCCCTCTCCTCCTCGGCGAGCGCCCGATGAGGCTCGCACTGCCCCAGTGGGCCGGGGCTCTCGCCGTGAAGGCGGCCGCGTTCATCACGGTGATGTGCTGTGCGCTGGCCGCGCTGCTCGGCGTCCTGGTGCACGTCTCGGTGACCAACCAGACCGTCGGCCAGGCCCGCGGCACGGCCCTGTCCCGCCTCGCGGACGCCACCGAGGCGTACGAGGCCGGGGACACGCTGATGCCGAACGCCGGAGTGGACCCCCAGGGGCTGCCCGCGCCGCTGCGCGCGCTGGCGGCGGCCGGTGACCGCGGCACCATGGTGTCCCAGCACGACGGGCGGCCGACCATGTGGGCGGCGGGCCCGGTGGCCGGGCACCGTGCCCTCGCCGTGGCGGTCGACTACTCGCAGCAGTCCCGCACCATCGCCGCGCTCGACAATTCGATCCTGTGGTCGTCGGCGCTCGCGATCGGGGCGACGGTGCTGGTCGGCGTGTTCGCGGTGACCCGGGTGACCCGGCGGCTGCACGGCACGGCCCGGGTGGCCCGGCGGATCAGCGCGGGCGACCTGGACGCGCGCGTCGACGACCCCCGTACGAAGGATCCGTCGCGGCCCCAGGACGAGGTGGCCGCGGTGGCGGCGGCGCTCGACACCATGGCGTCGAGCCTGCAGAGCAAGCTGCTGAGCGAGCAGCGGTTCACCGCGGACGTGGCGCACGAGCTGCGCACCCCGCTGACCGGGCTGCACGCGGCGGCGGAGCTGCTGCCCCCGGGGCGGCCGACGGAGCTGGTGCGGGACCGGGTGGCGGCGCTGCGCACCCTCACCGAGGACCTGCTGGAGATCTCCCGGCTGGACACCGGGCGGGAGAAGCTCGAGGTGGACACCGAGGAGCTGGGGGCGCTGGCCCGGCGGGTGGTACGGGCCTCGGGCACCGACACGGAGGTGCGCGTCCTGACCGACGCGCGGGTGGAGACCGACCGGCGGCGGCTGGAGCGGGTGCTGGGGAACCTGGTGGCCAACGCCCACAAGCACGGGGCGCCGCCGGTGGTGCTGACGGTGAACGGGGCCGTGGTGACCGTGCGTGATCATGGCGCCGGGTATCCGGGATACCTGGTGGCCCACGGGCCGCAGCGGTTCCGTACCGAGGGCGGGGCCACCGGGCACGGGCTGGGGCTGACCATCGCCGTGGGGCAGGCGGAGGTGCTGGGGGCGCGGTTGTTCTTCGCCAACGCGGTGGACGGCGGGGCCGTTGCCACGTTGGTCCTGCCGGTCGGCTGAGCGGGGGCGGAGAGCTCGGGCCCGCCGGTGGGTCGCCGGGTGCGGGGCCCTGGTGGTTTCCCGGGCCACGCGGCGGAGCCACGCATCTCACATTGCCCCGCGCCCCTTCGGGGTGCCCCACGGCGGCAAGTCGCCCCATTTGGGTAGGTTCCCGGCATGACCAAGGCCGGAACCACCGTGGCGGCGGCGCGGGCTCCCGGAGCCGTCGTACGTCTCCCCCGGCGCCGTGGCATCGAACTCGCCCTGATCGTGCTGGCCGTACTGCTGTCGGTGTACGGCTACTGCGCGGTCGGTCTGGCACGGACCCACACCGTCCCGCCCGGGGCCGTCGGTTACGGCGCCGGGCTCGGGGTGCTCGCGCTGTCCGCGCATCTCGCGGTGCGCATCCGGGCGCCGTACGCCGACCCGCTGTTCCTGCCGATCGGGGTGCTGCTCAACGGGCTCGGGCTGGTCCTGATCTACCGGCTGGACCTGGAGACCCCGCACGACCGGGCGGCGCCGGCCCAGCTCGTGTGGTCCACGCTCGGCATCGGGCTGTTCATCGGCGTCGTACTGGTGCTGCGCGACCACCGGGTGCTGCAGCGGTACGCGTACGTGTGCGTGGCCGCCGCGCTCGGGCTGCTCGCGCTGCCGATCCTGTTCCCGGCGGTCAACGGCGCGCGGATCTGGATCCGGCTCGCCGGATTCTCCATCCAGCCGGGCGAGTTCGCGAAGGTGCTGCTGGCGGTGTTCTTCGCCGCCTACCTGGCCGCCAACCGCAACGCGCTCGCGTACACGGGCCGCAAGCTGTGGCTGCTGCAGTTCCCGACCGGGCGGGTGCTCGGGCCGATCGTGACGATCTGGCTGCTGAGCGTCGGGGTGCTGGTGCTGGAGCGGGACCTGGGCACCTCGCTGCTGTTCTTCGGGCTGTTCGTGGTGCTGCTGTACGTCGCCACGGGGCGGACGGGCTGGATCGCGGTCGGCCTGCTGCTCGCCGTCCTCGGCGCGGTGGCCGTCGGGCGGATGGAGCCGCACGTGAACCAGCGGATCGAGGACTGGCTGCACCCCTTCCGCACCATCGAGGCCGGGCAGGGACCGAACCAGCTCTCCCAGTCGCTGTTCGCCTTCGCCGCCGGCGGAGTGCTCGGCACCGGGCTCGGGCGCGGGCACTCCGTCCTCATCGGGTTCGCCGCCAAGTCGGACTTCATCCTGGCCACGGCGGGCGAGGAGCTGGGGCTCGCCGGGCTCGCGGCCGTCATCCTGCTGTACGCGCTGCTGGTGGAGCGCGGCTACCGGGCGGGCCTCGCCCTGCGCGAGCCCTTCGGCCGGCTGCTCGCGGTCGGGCTGGCCTCGATCCTGGCGCTGCAGGTCTTCGTGATCGCGGGCGGGGTCACCGGGCTGATCCCGCTGACCGGCATGGCGATGCCGTTCCTCGCCCAGGGCGGCTCCTCGGTGGTCACCAACTGGGCGATCGTGGCGCTGCTGATCCGGGTGAGCGACTCGGCCCGCAGCCAGTACGACGGGCGGGAGGCACCGTGACCGGGTTCGGCGGGCTGGGAGGCACCGTGAGCGAGTACGGCGGGCGGGAGGCACCGTGAGCGAGTACGGCGGCTTCCAGGAGGGCGGGCGGCCGATGGCGCGCTACATCCGGCACGCCTGCGCGTTCTGCACGCTGCTGCTGGCGGCACTGCTGGTCAACGCGGCCCGCGTGCAGGTGGTGCAGTCCCGGGTCTACACCGACAACCCCGCCAACCGGCGCGCCGAGATCGCCCGTTACGGCCATCCGCGCGGCGACATCCTGGTCGGCGACGAGCCGATCACCGGCTCCGTGGACACCGGCGAGCAGCTGCGCTACGAACGCACCTACAAGGACGGCCCGTTGTACGCGCCGGTCACCGGCTTCGCCTCGCAGTCGTACGGCACCACGTTCCTGGAGCACGCCGGGGACGGGGTGCTCTCCGGCACGGATCCGATGCTGTCGCCGCTGCCGCTGTGGAACGACGTGACGCGCGGGCTCGGCCCGGCCGGGAACGTCGTCACCACCCTGAACCGGAAGGCGCAGGAGGCGGCGTACCGGGGGCTGGCCGGGCGCAAGGGCGCGGTGGCCGCGATCGACCCGGCCACCGGCCGCGTCCTGGCGCTGGTGTCGAGTCCGTCGTACGACCCCGGGGTGCTGTCGGGCAACGGCGAGGCGGTGGCCTCGGCGTGGGCGCGGCTCAACCACGACCCGGAGAAGCCGATGCTCAACCGGGCGGTACGGCAGACCTATCCGCCGGGGTCGACGTTCAAGGTGGTCACCGCGGCGGCGGCGCTGGACGCGGGCCTGGTCACCGACCTGGACGCGCGCACCGACTCGCCCGACCCCTACCGGCTGCCCGGCACCACGACGCGGCTGACCAACGAGGCCGACGGCTGCCGGGACGCCTCGCTGCGGGCGGCCTTCGAGTGGTCCTGCAACACGGTGTTCGCCAAGCTGGGCGTGGACGTCGGGGTGCAGGGCATGGTGGCCACGGCGGGGGCGTTCGGGTTCAACGACACCCGGCTGCGGATCCCCTTCTCCGTGGCGCCCAGCACCTTCGACCCGCATGTGGACCGGGCGCAGCTGGCGCTGTCCTCGATCGGGCAGTACAACACGCGGGCCACTCCGCTGCAGATGGCGATGGTCGCGGCGGCCGTCGCGGACCGCGGGCAGCTGCGGACGCCGTACCTGGTGGAGCGGACGACCCGGCGCAGCGGTGAGACGGTGGCCGGGAGCGCGGTGCATCCGGTGCGGCAGGTGCTGAACCCCTCGACCGCCGAGCGGCTGAAGGAGCTGATGACCGACGTGGTCCGGGAGGGCACCGGCCGCCGGGCGGCCATCCCCCGTGCCCAGGTCGGCGGCAAGACCGGCACCGCGCAGCACGGGGTCGGCAACACGGGCGTGCCGTACGCCTGGTTCGTCTCCTGGGCGCAGGCCGACGACTCGCTGGAGCCGCAGGTGGCGGTCGCGGTGGTGGTGGAGGACGCCTCGGCGAACCGGGGCGAGATCAGCGGCGGCGGCGACGCGGCGCCGATCGCCCGGGACGTGATGCGGGCGGTCCTCGGCCGGTGAGCACCGGCCGAGGGGCCGTCGGTCAGATCGGCCGGACCGCCTCGGAGCGGACCTTGAGGGTGTTCCGCGCGGCCGCCTCCAGATCGATCTGCGACGGGTCCTGCGTCGGGAGCGGCGTGTTCACGGTGGCGACCGTGGCGCCCGTGTTGCCGTCGGCCCAGGCACACATGGGCACGGTGAACTTCGTGCCCAGCTGCTCCTGCGTCACCACCTCGCAGCTGATCGTCACGCCGCTCAGCTCGAAGTCCTTCGCGGGGACGGCGACCTTGGCGTTGTCGCCCTGGGCGGCGCCCTTCATCATGTTCCGCCGGGCCGTGTCGGTGTTCTGGAACCGGCCGTACATGCCCGAGACCACCAGGGTGCCCTTGGCCGCGTCGCCGTCCAGGTTGTACGTGCCGACCACGCCGTGGAGGTCCTTGGCGTCCCAGGCCCCGTGGGCCTCGTCCTCGATCTTCTTGCCCTCGGAGTCGGAGAGGTCCTGGGCCAGCCGGTACTTGCCGTCGAGCAGGGTCTGGGGCAGCGTCAGCTTGTTCTTCGCCTCGGGGAAGCCGCTCTCGACCGCCATCCCGATCACGACGAGCACCACGACCACCGTGACGATGGCACCGGCCACGATCCCGATGATCAGCCCGACCCGCCGCTTCTTCGGCAGCGGGGCCACGGGCGGCGCGCCCCAGCCCGGGTACGGCTGCTGGGGATACCCGGGCTCCGCTGGGTACGGCGCCTGCGGCGGGTAGCCGTAGGCGCCGGGGGCTCCCTGCGCGGGCTGCTGGCCGTACGGGCCCGGGGCTCCCTGTGCGGGCTGCTGGCCGTAGGCGCCGGGGGCTCCCTGTGCGGGCTGCTGGCCGTAGGCGCCGGGGGCTCCCTGCGCGGGCTGCTGGCCGTACGGGCCGGGGGCGGCCTGCGGGGAGGGCGGGGCGTACGGGTTCGGCGGCTGCTGGGGGCCGTTGGGGTACGGCTGGCCGTTCGGGTACGGCTGCTGCGGTGGCGGAGGCGTGGACACGCCCGCACGCTACTGCACCGGGGTGAACGACCTGTTACCGCACCCGGAGGAACGGCCCGGCAACGGCCCCGGCTCACCGCGGCCTCAGCTGACCGCGGCCTCGGCCCACCCCCGCGTCGGCCCACCGCCCGCCTCAGCCCTCCGCCGCCCCCGACTCGATGGCCTCCTGCACCTCAGCCACCCGCTCCCGCTCCTCGGCCGCGAACCGCTCGGCGTCCAGCTGCTCGGCGAGTTCCTCGTCCTGGGCCATGAGCAGGTCCAGGTTGGAGTCGCCCATCTCGAAGACGCCCATGTCGACATAGGCCTGCTGGAGCCGCTTGCCCCACAGGCCGATGTCCTTGACGCAGGGCACGATCCGGCTGAACAGCAGCCTGCGGAACAGCTGGAGGAACTCGGAGCGCTCGCTGAGCGCCTCCGCCTCGGCCTTGGGGATGCCGAAGTTCTCCAGGACCTCCACGCCCCTGAGCCGGTCCCGCATCAGATAGCAGCCCTCGATGACGAACTCCTCGCGCTCGCGCAGTTCGGCGTCGGTGAGCTGCTTGTAGTAGTCCCGCAGGGCGAGCCGGCCGAAGGCCACGTGCCGGGCCTCGTCCTGCATGACGTAGGTGAGGATCTGCTTGGGCAGCGGCTTGTCGGTGGTGTCCCGGATCATCCCGAAGGCGGCCAGCGCCAGCCCCTCGATGAGGACCTGCATGCCCAGGTACGGCATGTCCCAGCGGCTGTCCCGGAGCGTGTCGCCGAGCAGCGACTGCAGATTGTCGTTGATCGGGTAGACCAGCCCGATCTTCTCGTGCAGGAACCTGCCGTAGATCTCGGCGTGCCGGGCCTCGTCCATGGTCTGGGTCGCGGAGTAGAACTTGGCGTCCAGGTCGGGCACCGACTCCACGATCCGGGCCGCGCAGATCATCGCGCCCTGCTCGCCGTGCAGGAACTGGCTGAACTGCCAGGAGGCGTAGTGCCGCCGCAGCTCGCCCTTGTCCTTCTCGGTCATCCTGTCCCAGTACCTGGTGCCGTACAGGGACATGGCCTCCTCGGGCGTGCCGAGGGCGTCGTACGGGTCGACCTCCAGGTCCCAGTCGATACGGGTCCGCCCGTCCCACTGCTTGTCCTTGCCCTTCTGGTACAGGGCGAGCAGGCGTTCGCGGCCGTCGTCGTACTCCCAGCTGAACCGGGCGGCGCCGCTCGCGGGCACCTGCCAGGGGGTGTCACCGGGGTGGTTGGCGTACAGGTCATGGGTCGGCATACCTCGCAGGCTCACACGTAGACGCGAAGTCAACAAGTCATGCGCAGGGGATTGACGGGCTTGCTGACAAGCAGTCTCATAAGAGGCCAGGACGACTACCCCCGGGTAACGAGGTGAGGGAGCCATGACGACCCTGACGGAAGCGGACGCGCTGGACGGCCTGCGCGATGCGCTCGGCCTGCTCAAGGACCGGGAGCAGGTGGCCGAACGGCTGCTCGCCTCCTCCGCCAAGCACTCCTTCGACCCGGACGAGGAGCTGGACTGGGACGCGCCCTTCGAGGAGGGCAAGTGGTTCTGGCCGCCGGAACTGGTCTCGCTCTACGACACGCCGATGTGGCGGCGGATGAGCGAGGAGCAGCGGATCCTGCTCTCCCAGCACGAGGCGGCGGCGCTGGCCTCGCTCGGCATCTGGTTCGAGATCATCCTGATGCAGCTGCTGGTCCGGCACATCTACGACAAGGCGGCGACGAGCGCGCACGTCCGGTACGCGCTGACCGAGATCGAGGACGAGTGCCGGCACTCCAAGATGTTCGCGCGCCTGATCTCGCACGGCGGCACGCCCTGGTACCCGGTCGCCAAGGTCCACCAGAACCTCGGCCGCCTCTTCAAGACCATCTCCACCACCCCCGGTTCCTTCACCGCCACGCTCCTCGGTGAGGAGGTGCTGGACTGGATGCAGCGGCTGACCTTCCCGGACGAGCGGATCCAGCCGCTGATCCGTGGCGTCACCCGCATCCACGTGGTCGAGGAGGCCCGGCACGTCCGGTACGCCCGCGAGGAACTGCGGCGCCAGATGGTGACGGCACCGAAGTGGTCCCAGGAGTTCACCCGGATCACCTCCGGCGAGTTCGCCCGGGTGTTCTCCGTCGCGTTCGTCAACCCCGAGGTCTACACGAACGTGGGCCTGGACAAGCGGGAGGCGATGGCCCAGGTGAAGGCGAGCGGCCACCGCCGCGAGGTCATGCAGACGGGTGCGAAGCGACTGACGGACTTCCTGGACGACATCGGGGTGCTGCGGGGGGTGGGGCGGCGGCTGTGGAGGTCGTCGGGTCTGCTGGCGTAGGCAGGGGCGAGGCGGGGGTTGGGCGCTGCTCGCTGTGAGATGCCGCCGCGCCCACCCGTGCCGCCCCAGCGGCACGACTGCCCGCAGCTACGAGCGCCCCGAAGGGGCGCGGGGCTGTATCGATATGCGGCTCCGCCGCGCGGGCGCGACCAGCCACAGCGGACCGGCAGACGAAAGACGGCCTGCTGAGCGGAGCGATTAGGCTTCCCGGCATGACCCCGCCCGCCGCCACCCCCGCCTACCGCCGCCTCAGCGTCGAGGAGCGGCGAAGTCAGCTCCTCGCCGCCGCCCTGAACCTCTTCGCCCACCGCGCCCCCGAGGACGTGTCGCTGGACGACGTGGCGGAGGCCGCCGGAGTGTCGCGGCCCCTGGTGTACCGGTACTTCCCGGGCGGCAAGCAGCAGCTGTACGAGGCGGCACTGCGGTCGGCCGCCGAGGAACTGCAGCTGTGCTTCGACGAGCCCCGCGAGGGTCCCCTGCTGCCCCGCCTGTCCCGCGCCCTGGACCGGTATCTGAGCTTCGTCGACGAGCACGACACCGGGTTCAGCGCGCTGCTCCAGGGCGGCAGCGTGGTGGAGACGTCCCGGACGACCGCCATCGTGGACGGGGTGCGGCGGGCCGCCGCCGAGCACATCTACGGCCACCTGGGTGTCGCCGGGCCCGGCCCCCGCCTGCGCATGACCGTCCGGACCTGGATCACGGCCGTGGAGGCGGCCTCCCTGATCTGGCTGGACGAGGACAAGGAGCCCCCGGTGGAGGAGCTGCGCGCCTGGCTGGTGGAGCAGTTCGTGGCCGTACTCACCGTGACCGCGGCCCGGGACCCGCAGACGGCCGCCGTCGTCAGCGCGCTCGGCGAGGATGGCTGACACTGAAGCCGTGAAGAGTCAGGACACCCCCTTCGAGGGCGGCCCCATGGACGGGCGGGTGCTGCCGGTCATGGTCGGGCCCACCGGGCATCCGCCGAAGACGTACCGCATCCCCGTCCCGGACCCAGACGGCGGCCCGGCCACGGTGCTCGTCTACCGCCGGGTGCCGAGGGGGCACAGCAGGCGGCTGGGGCTGATCCAGGGGTGGAAGTACCTGTACGACCCGGACGACACCTCCGGCGGCAGGCTCAGGTGGCCCTGGTCGAAGCCGTCCGCCGCGCCGTCCGCCGCCCCGCCCGCGGCTCCGGACGCCACGAACGAGTGACTGCTTGCGCCGAACCGCGCACGCCGGGAGCGCGCCCCGCACGGATACATCTGATTATCGCGGTGCGATAGGAGGCGAACAGCCCGCCCGCCGGGAATCCCTCCCCGCACCCGAGGTGATCCTGTGTCAGGAATGCTCGCACGCCTGGCCTGTACGACCGCGCTGGCGGCCCAGGCCGTCCTCGTGCCCGCACCCGCCGCGGCCGTACCGGCTCCCCAGCGGTCCGTGTCCCAGCTGCTGACGGAGCTTCAGCAGCTGTACCGGCAGGCCGAACAGGCCACCGAGACCTACAACGCCACCGCCGAGCAGCTGAAGCGCCGGCGCGCCGAGGTGGCCCGCCTGGACGGCGAACTGGCCCGCGCCCGCCTGTCCCTGCAGGACAGCCGCGCCGACGCCGGCCGGCTGGCCCGCCGGCAGTACCAGGGCACCGACGGCCTGGGCCCGTACGTCCGCCTCCTTCTCGCCCCCGATCCGCAGGCCGCGCTGGACGAGGGCCATGTGATCGGCGAACTGGCCCGGGTGCGGGCGCGTACGGTGCAGCGGCTGGCCGCCACCGAGAGGCGGCGGGACACCCTGGCCCGGGCGGCCCGCACGGCCCTGGACGCCCAGCTCACCCTCGCCGACCAGCAGAAGAAGCAGCGCGACGCCGTACGGCAGAGGCTGGCGGGCGTGGAGCGGCTGCTGGCCTCCCTCAGCCCCGCCCAACTGGCCGCGGTCGCCGCACTGGAACAGCGGGGCGTGACCGCCGCCCAGCAGAAGCTCGCCGCCTCCGGCTCCCTCCCCGCGAACCGCCCCGCCTCCCCCGAGGGCGCCCGCGCGGTCCGCTACGCCCTGTACCAGCTCGGCAAGCCGTACAGGTGGGGCGCGGAGGGCCCGGGCGCCTACGACTGCTCGGGCCTCACCTCCCAGGCCTGGGAGTACGCGGGCAGATCCATCCCCCGCACCAGCCAGGAGCAGTGGCAGCGCCTGAAGCGGATCCCGCTCGGCGACCTCCGCCCCGGCGACCTGGTGGTGTACTTCCCGGACGCGACCCACGTGGCGATGTACGTGGGCGACGGCAAGGTCGTACAGGCACCGAGACCCGGAGCGAACGTCCAGCTGTCACCGCTGGCGTCCAATCCGGTACTCGGTGCCGTACGACCGGACGCTCAGGCGCCCGCGACCGACGCCAGGTAGGCCGCCGTCTTCTCCGGGTCGTAGAAGAAGTTCTCGAAGTCGGCCGGGTCGTTGAACGCGTTGGCGAAGCGGTCGGCCACCGGCTGGAGCTGGCCGGCCGCGCCGATGAGGTTCAGGATGTGCTCCGGCGGCGGCATGAGCATCGCGTTCGTCCACTTGGTGACGTGCTGCGCGGTGTCCCAGTACCGGTCGAAGGTGGCCTGCATCCACTCCTCGTCGAACGGCTTGTCACCGTGCTCCAGGATCGAGGCGAGGTACGACGCCGCGCACTTGGCGGCCGAGTTGGAGCCCTGGCCGGTGATCGGGTCGTTGGCCACGACGACGTCCGCGACGCCCAGGACCAGGCCGCCGCCGGGCAGCCGGCCGATGGGGTTGCGGACCGTCGGGGCGTAGCGGCCGGCCAGCGTGCCGCCCGCGTCGGTCAGTTCGACCTTCGTCGCCCGCGCGTACTCCCAGGGCGTGAACCTCTCCATGAGTTCCAGGGTCAGGGAGAGGTGCTCCGCCGGGTCCTTGACGCCGTTGAAGACGTCGAGCGGGCCGCCGGGTATGCCCTCCCAGAACAGGATGTCGGCCGGGCCGGAGGTGGTCAGGGTCGGCATGATGAACAGCTCGCCGACGCCGGGGACCAGGTTGCAGCGGACGGCGTGGAAGTCCGGGTGCTCCGGGCGCGGGCCGAGCCCGTGGACGTACGCCACCGCCAGCGCGCGCTGCGGCTCGGTGTACGGGGAGCGGGAGGCGTCGCGGCCGAACATCTGGACCAGCTCGCCCTTGCCCGCCGAGACCAGGACGAGGTCGTACGTACGGGAGAAGTAGTCGAGGTCGCCGACCGCCGCGCCGTGGATGACCAGCTGGCCGCCGCGCTGCGCGAAGGTCTCCATCCAGCCGGCCATCTTCACCCGCTGGTCGACCGACTGGGCGTACCCGTCCAGCTTGCCCACCCAGTCGATGGCCCGCTGCGTGGGGCCGGGGTCGTGCGAGCCGGGGGCCGCGACCGAGACGCCGAGTCCTTCGATCTTCGGGGCCTGGGACTCCCAGAAGTTCAGCTTCAGATCGCGCTCGTGCTGCAGCGCCGTGTGGAACATGCACTGCGTCGACATGACCCGGCCGGTGCGGATCTCGTCCGCGGTCCGGTTCGACATCAGGGTGACCTCGTAGCCGTGCGACTGCAGGCCGAGGGCGAGCTGGAGGCCGGACTGGCCGGCTCCGACGACGAGTATCTTCCGCATGCGGGTGGGGACTCCTAACGGGTACTGCTCGGGGACTACTCGGGGGTTTCGTCCAGCGCGTGGCCGACCAGGGACAGCAGGGTCTCGATGACCGAAATTCGACGCCGCGCATCCATGATCATGACAGGGACGTGCGCGGGGATCGTCAGCGCCTCCCGTACGTCCTCCGGCTCGAACAGCTCGGTGCCGTCGAAGTGGTTGACCGCCACCACGTACGGCAGTCCGCAGCTCTCGAAGTAGTCCAGCGCCGGGAAGCAGTCCTTCAGCCGGCGCGTGTCGGCCATGACGACCGCGCCGATCGCGCCACGCACCAGGTCGTCCCACATGAACCAGAACCGCTGCTGGCCCGGCGTGCCGAACAGGTAGAGCACCAGGTCGTCGTCGAGCGTGATGCGGCCGAAGTCCATGGCCACCGTGGTGGTGAGCTTGCCCGGGGTGGCGGTGAGGTCGTCGGTCTCCTCGCTCGCCTCGGTCATCAGCGCCTCGGTCTGCAGGGGCGTGATCTCCGAGACGGAGGTGACCAGGGTGGTCTTGCCGACCCCGAAGCCTCCCGCCACGACGATCTTCGTGGCGATGGGGGCGCGGGTGCGGTCCGTCTGCCAGGACCTCAGGTCCTCGTCGGTGTCCTCAAAGACGACGGAGTCCACTCAGCACCCTTTCCAGCAGAGCGCGGTCCGGGCGGCCGGTGCCGTGCCCGGTTCCCGTTCCGTAGACGCGGATCTTTCCCTGGTCCGCCAGGTCGCTGAGCAACACGCGGACCACGCCGAGCGGCATCTTCAGCAGCGCGGCGATCTCGGCCACCGTGCGCATACGGCGGCACAGTTCGACGATGGCCTGCATCTCCGGCATGACCCGAAGGGAGAGCGAGCCGTTCGTCAGTTCCTTGCGCTCCTCCGGGGCCTCCAGCGCCGCGACGAACGTCTCCACGAGGAGGACGTGGCCGAAGCGGGTACGGCCGCCGGTGAGCGAGTAGGGGCGGACCCGGGCGGGTTTGCGGTCGCCGCCGCGCACGGGGAGGCTCTTCGGCGTGCCGCTCATCGGGCACTCCCCGCCGACTCGGCCTCCAGGGACTTGCGCAGCTCGCTGCGGAGTTCCGGGGTGAGGACGTGGCCGGCGCGGCCGACGAACAGCGCCATGTGGTACGCCACCACGCTCATGTCGCACTCGGCGCTGCCGTGCACGCCGAGCAGCGAGCCGTCGCTGATCGACATCACGAACAGGCTGCCCTCCTCCATCGCGATCATCGTGTGCTTGACGCCGCCGGAGTCCATCAGTTTCGCCGCGCCGACGGTGAGGCTGCCGATGCCGGAGACGATGGTGGCCAGGTCGGCTGAGGAGCCGCGGGGGCCGCTGCGCCTGGCTCCGCGGGCCTGACGGGCCTCCTCCGTGTGACCCGGGTCGGAGGAGAGCAGGAGCAGGCCGTCCGAGGAGACCACGGCGACCGACTGGATGCCGGGGACTTCCTCGACCAGGTTGGTCAGCAGCCAGTGCAGGTTGCGGGCTTCACTGCTCAGTCCGTAGGTACTGGGCGCGGTCAACTGCTTGCCTCCTCGGCTGTGCCCCCCGTGGCGTTTTCGGTACGTGCTGCGATCTCTGCCTCTACGTCGCGGTAGCCGGCCTGGGCGCCCTGGCGGAAGCCGCCGAGTCTCCTGCGGAGGGCTTCGGCGTCCACCGAGCGGGGCCGCTGGCGCGGGGCCGCCTGGGCCGGGACCGTGATCCTGGGTGTGCGCTTGGGGAGGCCCTTGGCGGTGAGCCGTTCCTCCGCCCCGGCTTCGCCTTCGGCGGGGATTTCGTTCCCACCCGCACCACCCGTACCACTTTCGTCGTCGGGTGCGGGTGGCCCCTGTGGGGCGCGTCCGCCGTCGGCGGCCACCGGGTGCGTGGACAGTGCCCGCGGCGCGTCGGCCGTGGGCTCCTGCGTCAGGTCCGGGAGCAGCAGCTCCATCGTCGACTCGGCGAACGTCTCCGCCGGGGCCTTCGGGCGGGTCTCCGTGTCCTGGGCGGCGGGGGCGGCCTGTTCGTGAGCCGGGGGCTCCGCCTGCCCGGCACCGAAGGCCTCACGCACCGCGTCCTGGGCGGAACCCTCGAAGGCGTCCTCCGGCTCACCGCTCGGTCCGGCGGTGGCGGCCTCCTGGCTGAAGGTGCCGAAGGTCGTCGCGGTGTCGCCCGCGGGGGTTCCTGGAGTCGTCGGACGTGCCGGCTCCTCCGGAGCGGCGGGCTCGTCGGCCGGAGTGGCGACGGCACCTTCCGCGGCCGCCACTCCGGAGGCGCCCTCCTCGGCCGTACCGCCAGAGGCAACCGAGCCGCGGAGCGCCTGTTCTGCCAGGGCGACCAGGGGGTCGGTGGCCTTGGTGCGCCCGTGCAGGACGTTGGAGTTGACCTCGGCGTCGGCGCCGGGGAGGGAGAAGGTGCCCGTGGTGCTCATGGACGAGGTCCGCGGGGGCAGGGCGGTGGCCGGGGCCTCGCTGAAGAGGGTGGCCGGCAGGACGACCACCGCGGCGATGCCGCCCTGCTTCTGCTCGCGCAGCTGCACCCGGACGCCGTGGCGGTGGGCCAGGCGGGCGACGACGTACAGGCCGAGGCCGAGGCCGGCGTCGCCCTCGCTGTCGTAGGAGGACTCGGGGTCGAAGTCGGCCAGGCGGGCGTTGAGGCGGTCCAGGCGGTCGGGCGCCATGCCGATGCCCTCGTCCTGGACCGAGAGCATGACCTCACCGGATTCCAGGAGCCAGCCGGAGACCTCCACCGGGAGGTCCGGCGGGGAGAACGAGGTGGCGTTCTCCATCAGCTCGGCCAGGAGGTGGGAGAGGTCGTCCGCCGCGAAGCCCGCCACATGGGCGTGCGGGGGCAGGGCCGCGATGCGGACCCGCTCGTAGCGCTCGATCTCGCTGACGCCCGCGCGGACCACGTCGACCAGCGGCACCGGGCCGTGGTGCTGCTGGACGTGCTCGGCGCCGGCCAGGACCAGGAGGTTCTCGCTGTGGCGGCGCATGACCGTGGCGAAGTGGTCGAGTTTGAAGAGCGTGGCGAGGCGGTCCGGGTCCTGCTCGCGGTCCTCCAGGCCCTCGATGACCGCGAGCTGGCGTTCGACCAGGCCGAGGGTGCGCAGGGCCAGGTTGACGAACGTGCCGCCGATGCTGGTGCGCAGCCGCTCCATCTGCTCGGCGGCCTGGCTCAGCTCGGCCTGGAGGGCCTCGCGGGCGTCGGCCATCTGCTGGCGCTGGCCGACCAGGTGCTTGCGGTCCGTCTCCAGCGTGGCCACGCGCTCGCTCGCGGCGACGGTCTGCTCGCGCAGAGCGACCGCGTGCGCGTGCAGGGCGTTGACCGAGCGGACGACCTGGGCGAACTCGTCGTTGCGGCCGGTGAAGGCGATCGGTTCCTGCGTGGTCGGGTCGGCGGACTCCGCCAGCCGGGCCGAGCCGCGGCGCAGCACCGACAGGGGGCGGGTCAGGGTGCGGGCCATGGCCGTGGCGAGGCCCACGGCCACCAGCATCAGGGCGCCGAGGACCGCGACGCGGATCTCCAGCGCCGTGACGTCGTCGTCGCGGAGTTTCGCCAGGTCCTTGGTGCGGTGGTCGTAGAGGGCCGACTCCGCGCCGCGCATCAGGTCGACGCGGGCGGACAGGGCGGCGTCCAGCTTCTTGGTGCTGGTGGTCAGCTCGCTGTCGGCCAGCGTCGGCCGGCCGGTGAGCCGGGCGAGGTACTTCTCGGCCGAGTTGACGTCGGAGCCGGTGACCGTGGAGTCGTAGGAGTCGACGGCGGTCTTGGGGGCGGTGTCGCGGAAGTCGGCGAGGGCGGCGTCGGCGCGCAGCCGGGACTGCTGGGCGGCGGCGGTCAGCTCGTCGCGCTGCTTCCGGTCGGCCTCGGAGGTGCTGGAGGTCGTGGTGGGCAGGCCGGTGACGGGGTTGATCACCGTGCGGGTGGTGGACGGCACGTTCAGCGCGGCGAGCAGCAGGCCGCGGGCGGCGGCGGACTGCTGGACGGCGGTGTCCAGTTCGGCGAGCGCGTGGGCGCCGGAGCCGGCCCGCGGGGGCATCCGGTCGGCCAGCTCTTCGGCGAGCCGGTGCAGTTCGGTGATCGTGGCCGAGTAGGCCTGGTGGGTCTGGAGCGCGCTGGTCTTCCCGGTGAGGGCGGCCCGCCGGGTGACGGAGATGCCGTAGAGGTCGGTGCGCAGCGTGGCCGGGAGGTCCGGGTCGGCGCGCAGGTCCTCGACCTGCCGGTCGACGCGGGTGCTGCGGTCCTCGGAGGGGGCCTTGGACTCGGGGCGTCCCGCCGCGATGTAGGAGGTGACCTCGTCGCGCTCGTCGGCGAGGGAGTTCGCGAGGGCCAGAGCGTCCTGGGTGCGGGTGGCCAGCGTCACCAGGTCCTGGGAATCGCTGACGTCCTGGGAGGCGGAGAGCAGGGAGGGCGCGCCGGCTCCCGCGACGGCGGCGGCCACCACGGCGACGGCGATGACGAGCCGGGTGCGCACATGGGTGGGGCGGCCGGTGCCCACGGGTGTCTGCCGGTCGGTCCCCGTGGGGTCCGTCTGCCTGCCTGTGCGCCGAGGCCGCTTCATCTGCACCGGTGCTCGCATTCCTGAACTCGTCTACCCAAGGGCCCGGGTGGCGCCCCGTCATTTCGGTGCCAAGTGGTGCGTACACCCGGTTCGTACGGTCCCCGACCCTCCCAGCGCCGGTGGGCGGCGGTCGCGCATCACCTGACCCGCCACCCGAAGGAGTGAACATCGGAGGGGAGTTGGCGGGCAAGTTCCTGTGACGCGTGTGACGCCGCTTCGCGGCATGCCGGTTGGACGCGCGGGGCGGGCTTTGGCAGTATTCGCCACCACGCCTTCCCGGAGCGGATCATTCCCTCCCAAACCAGGCGCCTGACCTGCGAGGTCGTGCCAATTCGGCGACGGTTGCCAGCCTTTGGCGGATCCTGTGAAGGCCTCGTGCAGACTGGCTGGATGCGAACTGATCTCGTTTCGGAACCCGGTGCCGCGAACCGACCCAACGAGGACTTCGCCGCTGTCGGACTACCCGCCTCCGGACAGGGAGGTTGTGTGATCGTCCTGGACGGGGTGACTCCGCCGCGAGGTGGGACGGGGTGTCTGCATTCCGTCCCCTGGTTCACCGCGCGGCTCGGCGGCACGCTGACCGAACTGACCGTTTCGCGCGGAGATCTGACGCTGGCGGAGATTCTCTCGCGGGCGATCGGCCGGACCGCAGAGGCCCACGCGCAAACCTGTGACCTTTCTCACCCGCGCACCCCGCAGGCGACCGTGGCCCTGGCCCGCTGGTCCGCGGACACCGTCGAGTACCTGGTGCTGTCCGACTCCGCGCTGCTGCTGCAGGGCGCCGACGGGACGGTCACCCCGGTCCTGGACGACCGGCTGGCCCGCCTCCCGCGCTCCGCGCTCGCCACCGACGCCCTGGTGGACGCCACCCTGCGCAACAAGGAGGGCGGTTTCTTCACGGCCGCCGCCGATCCCTCGGTGGCCGCCCGCGCGGTCGCCGGCACGGTGCCCCGGCGCGAGGTCCGCGCCCTGGCCGCGCTGACGGACGGCGCGACCCGCTGGACGGAGAAGTTCCACGAGGGCGACTGGCAGGCCCTGTTCGCGACGGTCGCGAAGCAGGGTGGTGCTCGGTCCCTGGTGGACCGGGTGCGGGAGCTGGAGGCGGCGGACCGCGAGGAGCGGGCGTTCCTGGGGCGGAGCAAGACGCACGACGACGCGACGGTGGTCTACGCCGAGCTGTGAGCGGCCACCGGCCCCGGCTCCGGCCCCGGCTCCGCGCGGCCGACGCCGGCGCCACCGCTCCGGGCGCCTACTTCTCCATGACGCCATTCAACTGGTGCAGCAGGCGCGCGAGTTCGGCGACCTCGCGGCGGTCCCAGTGGGCGAGCTGCCGGACGTAACGGGCGCGGCGGGCCTCGCGGACCTTGCCGACCCGGCCGCGCCCCTCGTCGGTGAGGGTGACGAGCCAGGCGCGGCCGTCGGCGGGATCGGGTTCGCGGGCGATCAGGCCCAGCTCCTCCAGCGCGCGCAGCTGGCGGGACATGGTGGCCTTGCCGACGCCGATGTAGCCGGCGAGCTCCGTGGCCCGCTGGCCGCCGCACTCGTCCAGGCGGATGAGCAGGCCGTACGCGGAGGACTCCAGGTCGGGATGGACCTCGCGGGCCATCTCGCCCTGGTTGGCCCGGGCCCGCCTCAGCAGCACGGTCAACTCCCGTTCCAGCGCCAGGAACTCCTGGTCTGCACCAGTGGGCGTCATCTGGTGGGCGCCGCGATGCGCGTCGCCGTTTCCGTCCTCGTGCACGTCAGCACCCCTGCTCGGTTTCGCGGTCCTGAAAGTTTCTGTCAAACGTCGTCATTGCCGCAGCTCTGTCAGTATTTCGCAGGGCTAGACCAACGGCGGCGTCCGGACCCCCTTCCCACGCCGTATCTACGTGCGTAGCTTCTTTACCAGGCAATCACTGGCATGCCCACGCCAGTGCGGCATCCGGTACACGGTCACAGCCACGTTCCCCCCACCCCACTCCCCGGAGGCACGTCATGCCCGTGCACAGACCCGGCTCCGACCGCTTTGACCGCTCCTTCGGCCCGCGCCCCCTCGCCGTCCTGGTCACGGCCCTGCTCGCGGCGCTCTCCCTCACCCTCCCGCTCACCTCCGCCCACGCCGCGACCACGCCCAGCCGCGGCTCCGCCCACATGGGCATGGGCGTCCTCGCGCACGACGGCCACGCCGGCACCCCCACCTCCGGTGACGTCACCCAGACCGAGGGCGTGGACGTCGCCGGCTACCAGGGCAACGTCGCCTGGTCGACCCTGTGGAACAGCGGGGTGCGCTGGGCGTACACGAAGGCGACGGAAGGCACGTACTACACGAACCCGTACTTCGCCCAGCAGTACAACGGCTCCTACAACGTCGGCATGATCCGCGGCGCCTACCACTTCGCCACCCCGGACACCACCAGTGGCGCCACCCAGGCGAGCTACTTCGTCGGCCACGGCGGCGGCTGGTCCCGGGACGGCAAGACCCTGCCCGGCGCGCTCGACATCGAGTGGAACCCGTACGGCGCCGCCTGCTACGGCAAGACCGCGAGCCAGATGGTCGGCTGGATCGCCGACTTCCTGACCACCTACAAGTCGCTGACCGGCCGGGACGCCGTCATCTACACGGCGACCAGCTGGTGGACCCAGTGCACCGGCAACTACGGCGGCTTCGCCGCGAACAACCCGCTGTGGATCGCCCGCTACGCCTCGGACCCGGGGACCCTGCCGGCCGGCTGGTCGTACTACACGATGTGGCAGTACACGTCGTCCGGCCCGACCGTCGGCGACCACGACAAGTTCAACGGGGCACTGGACCGGGTGCAGGCCCTCGCCAACGGTTAGGCCAACACCCTCCCGGCCGGGGGTCCGGGGGTCGCCCCCGGGCGGACACAGCAACGGAGCCTTGGACCGGGTGCAGGCCCTGGCCAACGGTTAGTGTCCGCCGGAAGGCGGGACGTCGTCCGCACGGCGGGAGGTCGCCGGTCGGTCGCGGCCGGTCGGGACTTCCCGCCCACCCTGCGTTGGTGCTCAAAGCCGCCCGGGATCATGCTGGTCAGGAGAGCCTGCCGAGCAAGGGCGAGATGAGCGGCGATGGAGCGACAGTCGACGTACACGGCCACGGCCACCATCGATGAGCAGGGCATCCTCACCGGTTGGAGCGACGGCGCACAGCGGCTGCTCGGCTACGACTCACCGGCCGTCGTCGGGCGGCCCGCCACCGCACTCCTCGCCACCGACGGCTCGGCGGCCCGGCGCATCGTCGCCGGCCGGGACCGCTGGAACGGCACCGTGCCGCTGCGGCACCGCGACGGCCGGCTGCTGGAGCTGGGCGTGCTCGCGCACCGCCGGACCTCGGACACCGGCGTCACCGACTGGCTCGTGGTGAGCGCGGTGACGGCCCGTGCGCAGCCGCCCCGGGGCGAGCCGCTGGAGGAGTGGACGTTCCTGCAGTCCCCGTTCCCGCTGGCCATCTTCGACGCCGATCTGCGGCTGGTGCGGGCCAACCGCCGCATGGAGCACGCCCTCGCCCTCCCCGAGGCCGCGATGCGCGGGCTGCGGCTGCCGCACATCGTGCCGAGCGCCGCGAGCGAGGAGGCCGACCGGTCGATGCGGCTCGCGCTGGAGACCGGCCGGCCGCAGGAGGCCCGGGCCCGGCTCGGCACGGAACTGGGCCGTGGTCTCGTCCTCACCCCGCTCAAGGACGCCGACGGCCGGGTGCGCGCGGTCTGCCTGTCCACACAGGCACCCGCGCAGGACTCCGCGGCCCGGCAGCGCCCGCCGGCCGAGAGCGGCGCGCAGGTCGGCATGGCCGCCGACCAGGCCCGCGCCGCGCAGGAGCTCGGCGAGGTCACCGTCCCCCGGCTCGCCGACGTCATCGCGGTCGACCTGCTCGACGCCCCCCGCGAGGCGGGCCGGGAACCCGCCCCGCGGACCAGCCCGGTCGTCCTGCGCCGCGCCGCGCTGCGCGCCGTACCCGACGATGTCGGACCGGCCTACGGCAGCGGCGTCGGCGAGGCGGTCGTCTGCCCGCCGGACTCACCTCCGGCCCGGTGTCTGACGACGGGCCCGCCCCTGCTGTACGACACCACGGAGCCGCCCGTCGCCGAGTGGGCGGCGGTGGACCCGGGCGCGGCCTGGCTGCGCGCGTCCGGGGCGCGCTCGCTGCTGGCGGTGCCGCTGCTCGCCCAGGGCAGCGCGCTCGGGGTGGCGCTGTTCGGCCGGCGCCCCGGCCGGGAGCCGTTCGGCCCCGAGGACCTGCGGCTGGCCCAGGAGTTCACCGCCAAGGCGGCCGACGGCATCCGGCAGGCCCGCGCCTACGGCCGGACCCGCACCACCACCATGGCCCTCCAGCAGAGCCTGCTCCCGCACACGCTGCCCGACCAGGCGGCCCTGGAGATCGCCACCCGCTATCTGCCCGCCGCGACCCGGGCCGGGGTGGGCGGCGACTGGTTCGACGTGATCCCGCTGTCCGGGGCGCGGGTGGCGCTCGTCGTGGGCGATGTGGTGGGGCACGGGATCCGCGCCTCGGCCACCATGGGCCGGCTGCGCACCGCCGTGCGCACCCTGGCCGACGTCGACCTGCCCGCCGACGAACTCCTCACCCACCTCGACGACCTGGTGCTGCGGCTCGCCGCCGACGAGGGCAGCACGGACCCGACCGCCGAGACCGCCGGCGGCATCGGCACCACCTGTCTGTACGCGGTATACGACCCGGTGTCCCGCCGGTGCACCCTGGCCCGGGCCGGCCATCCGCCGCCCGCCGTGGTCACGCCGGACGGTGCCGTGCGCTTCCTGGACGTGCCCGCGGGCCCGCCGCTCGGGCTCGGCGGGCTGCCGTTCGAGGCCACCGAGACCGAGCTGCCCGAGGGCAGCCTGCTCGCCCTGTACACCGACGGGCTGTTCGAGGCCCGCGAGCACGACATCGACGAGGCGCTGGACAAGATGTTCGCGGCGCTCGTCCGGCCCGCCCGGTCGCTGGACGCGGTCTGCGACCACGTGCTCACCGAGCTGCTGACCCATCGGCCCGACGACGACATCGCCCTGCTCGTCGCCCGCACCCGGGTCCTGCACGAGGACCGGGTCGCCGCCTGGCAGCTGGAGAGCGACCCGGAGGACGTCGCCCGCGCCCGCCACCTCGCCTGCGGCCAGCTGGCCGCCTGGGGCCTGGGCGCGGCCGCCTTCCCCACCGAGCTGATGGTCAGCGAGCTGGTCACCAACGCCATCCGCTACGGCCGCCCGCCCATCCGGCTCCGGCTGATCCACCAGGACTCGACGCTGATCTGCGAGGTGTACGACTCCAGCGGCACCACCCCGCACATGCGGCGCGCCCGCATCTTCGACGAGGGCGGCCGGGGCCTGCTGCTCGTCGCCCAGCTCGCCGAGCGCTGGGGCACCCGGCACGACCGGGTCGGCAAGACGGTGTGGGCGGAGCAGTCGCTCGCCACGGCCGCCGGCTGACTCAGCCGTTGCCACCGTTGCCCCCGCGGCCGCCGTTGCCGCTGGTCTCGCAGCCGACGCCGAGGCAGATCCCGCCGTTGCCGCCCCGCCCGCCGGCGCCGCCGTCGCCGCCGCCCACCGCGTCGCCGCCGTTCCCGCCGGCGCCGCCGTTGACGCTGCCCGAGCAGACGCCGACGCAGATGCCGCCGTTGCCGCCCTTGCCGCCGTTACGACCCGGCGCGCCGGTGGTGCCGTCGCCGCCGTTGGCGCTGCCGTTGCACAGCCCGGCGCAGATGCCGCCGTTTCCGCCCTTGGTGCCGTTGACGGTGCCGTTGCAGTTGCCCGCGCAGATCGAGTCGCCGATGCGGACGCTGCCGTTGCCCACGTGGATGGCGTGGATGGCGCCGCCGACCGGGTGGACGCTGCCGACACCGGCGGAGCCGCTGCCCGCTCCGCCGCCGGCGGGGCCGGTGTCGGCCATCGCGGCCGGGGCCATCGCGCCCCCGGTGATCACCACGGTCGAGACCGCGAGGCCGATACCGAATTTCCAGGAATTCCTGCGCATGGGATTTCCGTTTCTCACGTGGCGTCGCCGAGAAGGCCGAGCCAGTCGCCGTCCAGAACCTGGCGCTCCCATTTCTCGACCTCCTTCTCCTGGATCTTGTACTTCTTGGCCACGTCGGCCTTCGTCGCCCGGCCGGTCAGCACGGTCAGCGCGATCCGGGCGCGGTCCGTCAGGGAGAGTTCCGACTTCGGCTTGTCGGGCAGGTCGTGGAGCGAGAGGCAGCCCGGCTTTCCGGGCTTGCCCGGCTGACCCGGTTGTCCGGGCGCGCCGCCCTTGCCGCCTTCGCCCCCCTTACCGCCTTCGCCGCCTTCTCCGCAGTGGCCGGCCTGGTGGGCCAGGGCCGTGTAGCCGGTGGGAGCGGCCGGGGCCGTGTGGGTGGCTGCCTGGGCGCCGCACGCGGCGATGGTGACGAGAGTCACGGAGGCCGCCGCGAGGACGAGGGGCCGCCGGGAGTGCCTGGTGAACATCGGGGTTTCCGTTTCGGATCAAGTGATGTGCGGGTCAGTGCTGTGCGGGTCAAGTGATGTGAGGTGAGAGGTCCGGGGAGGGGGTGGAGGCCTGGGCGGCCTCCACCCCGTGGGGGTCAGCAGGGGGCCGACCCCGTCGACGGTCACAGGAGACGGTCGGACAGGAGACGGTCAGAAGAGGCTGGAGCCACCGGCCCCGCCGGACCCGCCGGCGCCGCCGAAGAGGCCACCGAAGCCGCCCTTGCCGCCCTTGCCGCCGTTACCGCCCTGGAAGATGCTGTTGCCGCCCTTCCCGCCGTTGCCGCCCTTGCCGCCGACGAGGACGCCGTCGCCCCCGCCACCGCCGCTGCCGGCGTTCCCGCCGGAGAGGATGCCGAAGCCGCCGTTGCCGCCGTCGCCGCCCTTGCCGCCGACGACGCCTTCGCCGCCGCCACCGCCGCCACCGCCGCCGCCACCGGCCAGCACGCCGTCGCCGCCGTTGCCGCCCTTGCCGCCGTCGCCGCCGGTGCCGAGGACGCTGCCGCCACCGGATCCACCGGCGCCACCGCCGCCGCCGACCAGGCCGCCACCGCCGTCCCCACCGGCACCACCGGCGCCGCCGCCGTGCACGAAGGCCACGGTCGAGGTCGGCATCGGGGCCGCCATCGCGCCGGAGACGGGCAGCAGGACGCCACCGGTGACCAGTGCGGCGGAGGCGGCCAGGGTCGCGAAACGGAGGCCTCGGCGCTTCGGGCGGGCGTCGGCGTGGGTGTGAACGTTACGAGTCATGAGCTTTCTCCATTGCTGTGAGGATTTCCCGAGCGATTACCCGGAGGATTTACCGGAGGGGATTTCCGGAAGGATTTCCGCCCCTCGGACCGCCTCATTTCCTTTTCGGTGAGGCCGTGCTTCAAGTAAGCCCGAACGGGAAATCGGGGTCACGTTCCGAGGACTCGGGACTTGACGCACCCACAGGCGTCGGGTAAAAGTCGCGTAAGCGGTACGGGATCAGGTGAGGAACGGCCGGGCCCAGGCCGGCGGATCCGGTGGCGGGACCCGGTCCACCAGGGTCGGCGTACGACGGCGGGCACCACGGTCGGCGACGGCGGCCCGCAGCGCCGCGACGAACTCCAGGCAGGTGCCGTGACGGTCGTCCGGGGCCTTCGCCAGGGCCTTGGCCAGCACCTCGTCGGCGGCGGCCGGGACACCGGGCCGCGCCGAGCTGAGCGCGGGCGGCGGGTCGTACTGGTGGGCCCACAGCAGTTCGAGGTGGTCCTCCCGCCGGAAGGGCGGGGCACCCGCGAGCATCTCGTGCACCACACAGGCCAGGCTGTACAGGTCGGCACGGCCGTCCACCGGGCGCCCGGCGATCCGCTCGGGTGCCACGTAGTCCAGGGTGCCGACGAACTCGCCCGCGGTGGTGAACCCGGTGAGCGACAGCGACTTCTTCGCCAGCCCGAAGTCGGTGAGGTAGACGTGCTCGGGGTGGTCGCTGTCGACGCCCTTGGCGACCAGGACGTTGCCGGGTTTGACGTCCCGGTGCACCAGCTCGCGCGCGTGCGCCGCGTCCAGGGCGGAGGCCAGCTGGGCCGCGATGCGCAGCGCGACCGGCACCGGGAGCGGGCCCTCCCGGTCGATCAGGGCGCGCAGGTCCTGCCCGGCGACGTAGCACATGGCGATGTAGAGGAGCCCCTCGTACTCGCCGGCCTCGAAGACGGGGACGATGTTGGGATGGTCGATGGCGGCGGCCACCCGGGACTCCTGGGCGAAACGGCGGCGGAAGGCGTCGTTCCTGGTGTACTCGGGGGCGAGCAGCTTGAGGGCGACCGTCCGGCCGAGGCGCAGGTCCCTGGCGCGGTAGACGACCGCCATGCCACCACGACCGAGTTCGCGCTCCACCTTGTAGCCCGCGATCTCGGCCCCGATCAGACCGGAGGGGGTCCTGGGGGGCCAACTCACGCCTGAATTCTATCGAGTGATCCCTTTGTGGGCACTTGGCGGGGAATTCCCGTACGGGCATGCCGCGGGCCTCCGTACGGGCGGACGGCGCCTTCGTACGGGCGCATGGCGAAGGCCCGGGCCTCCCTCACGGGACCCGGGCCTTCACTCATCCGGTTGCGTCCGTCACGCCGCGACCGGGACCTCCGGCGTCGCGCCGCTCGTCGCGGGCGCGAGCGCCAGTTCCAGGACCTGGCGGACGTCGGTCACGGTGTGGACGTCCAGCTTGTCCAGCACCTCGGCCGGGACGTCGTCCAGGTCGGGCTCGTTGCGCTTGGGGATGATCACGGTGGTGACCCCGGCGCGCTGGGCGGCGAGCAGCTTCTGCTTGACGCCGCCGATGGGCAGCACCCGGCCGGTCAGCGAGACCTCGCCGGTCATGGCGACGTCCGTGCGGACCAGGCGGCCGGAGAGGAGGGAGGCGAGCGCGGTGGTCATGGTGATGCCGGCGCTCGGGCCGTCCTTGGGGACCGCGCCCGCCGGGAAGTGGATGTGCACCCCGCGGTCCTTCAAGTCGGCCACCGGAAGCTCCAGTTCGGCGCCGTGGCTGCGCAGGAAGCTCAGCGCGATCTGCGCCGACTCCTTCATCACGTCACCCAGCTGACCGGTCAGGGTCAGGCCCGCCGCGCCCGTCTCCGGGTCGGCCAGGGAGGCCTCGACGAAGAGCACGTCGCCGCCCGCGCCGGTGACCGCGAGACCGGTCGCCACGCCGGGCACGGACGTACGGCGCTCGGCCGGGTCCTGGGCGGACTCGGGCACGTGGTGCGGGCGCCCGATCAGATCGCGCAGGTCCTCCGCGCGGACGGTGAACGGCAGCTCCCGCTCGCCGAGTTCGTGCTGCGCCGCGACCTTGCGGAGCAGCCGTGCGATCGACCGCTCCAGGGTGCGCACGCCCGCCTCGCGGGTGTACTCACCGGCCAGCTTGCGCAGGGCGCTCTCGTCCAGCGCGACCTCGTCCGCGCCCAGTCCGGCCCGCTCCAGCTGACGCGGGAGCAGGTGGTCGCGGGCGATGACGACCTTCTCGTCCTCGGTGTAGCCGTCCAGGCGGACGATCTCCATCCGGTCGGCGAGCGCCTCCGGGATGGCCTCCAGGACGTTGGCGGTGGCCAGGAACACCACGTCCGACAGGTCGAGTTCGACCTCCAGGTAGTGGTCACGGAAGGTGTGGTTCTGCGCCGGGTCGAGGACCTCGAGCAGGGCCGCGGCCGGGTCGCCGCGGAAGTCGGAGCCCACCTTGTCGATCTCGTCGAGCAGGACCACGGGGTTCATCGACCCGGCCTCCTTGACGGCCCGCACGATCCGGCCGGGCAGCGCACCGACGTAGGTACGGCGGTGGCCGCGGATCTCGGCCTCGTCGCGGACGCCGCCGAGAGCGACGCGGACGAACGTGCGGCCCATGGCGTGCGCGACGGACTCGCCGAGCGAGGTCTTGCCGACGCCGGGCGGGCCGACGAGGGCCAGTACGGCACCGCCGCGCCGGCCGCCGATGACACCCAGTCCGCGCTCGCTGCGCCGCTTGCGGACGGCCAGGTACTCGGTGATGCGCTCCTTCACGTCCTCCAGGCCGGCGTGCTCGGCGTCGAGGATCGCCTTGGCGCCCTGGATGTCGTACGCGTCCTCGGTCCGCTCGTTCCAGGGCATCTCCAGGACCGTGTCGAGCCAGGTGCGGATCCAGGAGCCCTCGGGGGACTGGTCGCTGGACCGCTCCAGCTTGTCGACCTCCTTGAGCGCGGCCTCGCGGACCTTCTCCGGCAGGTCGGCGGCCTCGACGCGGGCCCGGTAGTCGTCGGACTCCTCGGCCGAATCCTTGGAGCCGCCGTTCAGCTCGCGCAGTTCCTTGCGGACGGCCTCCAGCTGGCGGCGCAGCAGGAACTCGCGCTGCTGCTTGTCGACGCCCTCCTGGACGTCCTTGGCGATGGTCTCGGCCACCTCCTGCTCGGCGAGGTGGTCGCGGAGCGTCTGCGTGGCGAGCTTCAGCCGGGCCACCGGGTCGGCGGTCTCCAGCAGTTCGACCTTCTGTTCCGTGGTGAGGAATGGCGAGTAGCCGGAGTTGTCGGCGAGCGCGGAGACGTCGTCGATGGCCTGGACGCGGTCCACGACCTGCCAGGCGCCGCGCTTCTTCAGCCAGGTGGTGGCGAGCGCCTTGTACTCCTTGACGAGTTCGGCGACGTGGCCTGGCAGCGGGTCCGGGACGCTCTCGTCGATGCGGGCGCCCTCGACCCACAGGGCCGCGCCGGGACCGGTGGTGCCGGCGCCGATGCGCACGCGGCTGCGGCCGCGGATCAGGGCCCCCGGGTCACCGTCGGCCAGCCGGCCGACCTGCTCGACCGTGCCCAGCACACCGGTCTTCGCGTACGTGCCGTCGATGCGTGGCACCAGGAGCACCCTGGGCTTTCCGGGTTCCGAGCGGGCGGCGGCCTGCGCGGCCTCCACCGCGGCCCGTACCTCGGCGTCGCTCAGGTCCAGCGGAACCACCATGCCGGGCAGCACGACCTCGTCGTCGAGCGGCAGCACGGGCAGGGTGAGCGTGAACGCCGGTGACTCAGTAGCCATGATCTCCCCTTCGGCAGTCAAGTTGAGCTATGCCGACTCAACCGTTGGGGAGCTTGCTGGTGTTCCCGGGGTTTGTTCGCTCTGAGCGATCAGGTTCGCCCAAGGGGGTGCTGTGGAAGGTGCGTTCGCGGGTGTGGCTCAGCTGTGGCCGGTCGCGCGGCGGAGCCGCACATCGTTACAGCCCCTCTGGGGCGCTTCCTGCCACCGGCGTACAAAAGGCCAGCTCGCCACCCCTATCGTCAGCGCGATCAGGTGGCCCCAGTTGGTCATCGGGTCCTCGAAGGCCATCAGGTCGCTCAGGAGTTCGCCGGCCGTCAGGGTGAGAAGGGGCCAGCGGAGCCAGGGGCTGAGGAGGCCGCAGAGGGCGCCGATGCTGGCGGCCACGCCGAAGCTGATGCCGTAGTCGAGGCGGTGCAGCGAGGTGGGCGGGAGGTGGCCGGCCAGGACGGCCAGGCCCACGGGGATCTCGGTGGCGAGCGTGGCCAGGACGTGCCCGGCGAGGAAGACGCAGGCCGCGCGTCCCCCGCCTATGCGCCGCTCCAGCGCGGTGAGCACCAGCACGAACGCCAGCGCGTACGGCGAGAGCACACCGCCCGCGATCCACAGCGCGCTGGCCAGCAGCACCACCGCGGGCGTGCGCACCAGATGGGCCACGTCCGTGCTGGAGGCCTGGTAGAGGGCGTTCACCAGGGCGGGGTCGGCCAGGGCGGCGAACACCGAGGTGACGGCCAGGACGGCCGTGTAGGCGAAGGCGAACGGGGTGCCGAGCGGTGTGGGCAGCAGGCGCCACAGCCGCGGCAGCGGAAGCAGGGGTGGCAGCGGGTGCGGTGCGGCCGGGCGCGGGGCGGCGACGGCCGGTCCGGGAGCGGGGGGCGCGGCATGCCGCTGACGGGGCATGCCGTCCAGCAGGTCCGCGATCGCGGGGACCTGGACGGCGGCGGTGCCGTCCGGGAGGGGCGTGCCCGCAAGGGGCGGGGACGCGGCCGTCACAGGGCCCGTCGCGGTCCGTTCCACGCTGTGGCGCTCCTTCCGTTCCGGCCCACACTTCGGGTTCCGGGGGCCGCTGTCTATGACCGACGCCACGCGAGAGCCGATTCACAGCAACCTCCTACGTTGCGGAGGCGTCCACGTCTCCCACCGCAAGGGTGCACATCAGTGCGACATGCCTAATTCCCGTGCAGGTCAAGGTGTGTTCAAGGAGGATGGGAGCATGACTGCCGCGTATGACTCCCCCGTGGTCCTGGACCGGCGCGACGGCCCGTACGGCGAGGTGGTGCTGCGCCGGCACGGAGCGCTGTTGCAGATCATCGCCAACGGCTGCTTCCTGATGGACACCTCCGACGGACGCTCGGAGCGGCTGCTGGTCGACGCCGCGCGCCGGGCGCTGGACGGGCGACCGGAGCCGAAGGTGCTGATCGGCGGGCTGGGAGTGGGATTCTCACTCGCACATGCCGCGGCGGACCCGGGGTGGGGGCGGATCACCGTCGTCGAGCGGGAGCCCGCCGTCATCGACTGGCACCGGGACGGGCCGCTGGCCCAGGTCTCCGCCGGAGCGCTCGGCGATCCGCGCACCGAGATCGTGCGGGGCGACCTCGTGGCGTTCGTCAATGAGACTTCCGACACGTTCGACGCGCTCTGCCTGGACATCGACAACGGCCCCGGCTGGACCGTCACGGAGGACAACGACACCCTGTACTCACCGGCCGGACTCGCCGCCTGCGCAAGGGTGTTGAATCCCGGCGGGGTGCTCGCGGTGTGGTCCGCCCAGCCGTCTCCGGAATTTGAAGGTACCTTGCGGAATGCCGGGTTCCAACAGGTGCGTACCGAAGAGGTGCCGGTTGCCCGGGGCGTTCCGGACGCGGTACACCTCGCCGTCCGACCTGGATAGCGGCGGCACGGTGGATCCCCGTAATGTGCTGCCCTGACGCGGATCATTCAACGGATCAACCAAGCGTCACTCGCAGACATGGGATCACCCCACTGGTTCCGGAAAGCAACAAGCAGGGGCGGGCGATGGAGCAGACACACACCTCCCAGAGCGGCGCGGCGACGACCACCCCGGGCGCACAGCGCCGGGTGCTGGTCGTCGAGGACGACCCCACGATCGTCGACGCCATCGCGGCCCGGCTGCGCGCCGAGGGATTTCTCGTACAGACCGCGTCGGACGGCCCGGCCGCCGTCGACACGGCCGAGGCCTGGCAGCCCGACCTGCTGATCCTCGACATCATGCTGCCGGGCTTCGACGGCCTGGAGGTCTGCCGGCGGGTGCAGGCGCAGCGCCCGGTGCCGGTGCTGATGCTGACCGCGCGCGACGACGAGACCGACATGCTGGTCGGTCTCGGGGTCGGCGCGGACGACTACATGACCAAGCCGTTCTCCATGCGGGAGCTCGCCGCGCGCGTGCACGTGCTGCTGCGCCGGGTCGAGCGGGCGGCGCTGGCCGCGGCCACCCCGCGCTCCGGCATCCTGCGGCTCGGCGAGCTGGAGATCGACCACGCCCAGCGCCGGGTGCGGGTGAAGTCCGAGGACGTCCACCTCACGCCCACCGAGTTCGACCTGCTGGTGTGCCTGGCGAACACCCCGCGCGCGGTGCTCTCCCGGGAGCAGCTGCTGGCCGAGGTATGGGACTGGGCGGACGCCTCCGGCACCCGTACGGTCGACAGCCACATCAAGGCGCTGCGCCGGAAGATCGGCGCCGAGCGGATCCGTACCGTGCACGGCGTCGGGTACGCGCTGGAGACGCCCACCCCATGAGCGACGGCGGGCGGCAGGCCGCGCGGAGGAGCCCCGGGGACGATCCCTGGGGCGGCGTACGCCCGTTCTCGATCAAGACCAAGCTGGGCGCGCTCGTCGTCATCTCGGTGCTGATCACCACCGGTCTGTCGATGATCGCGGTGCACACCAAGACCGAGCTGCGCTTCATCACGGTCTTCTCCATGATCGCCACCCTGCTCATCACGCAGTTCGTGGCGCACTCCCTCACCATGCCGCTGGACGAGATGAACGCGGTGGCGCGGTCGATCTCCGAGGGCGACTACACCCGCCGGGTGAGCGAGGGCCGCCGGGACGAGCTGGGCGACCTGGCCCGGACGATCAACGTCATGGCGGACGAGCTGGAGGCCCAGGACAGCCAGCGCAAGGAGCTGGTCGCGAACGTCTCGCACGAGCTGCGCACCCCGATCGCGGGCCTGCGCGCGGTGCTGGAGAACATCGTCGACGGGGTCACCGAGGCCGACCCGGAGACCATGCGGACGGCCCTGAAGCAGACCGAGCGGCTCGGCCGGCTGGTGGAGACCCTGCTGGACCTGTCCCGGCTCGACAACGGCGTCGTACCGCTGAAGATGCGGCGCTTCGAGGTGTGGCCGTACCTGTCGGGCGTGCTGAAGGAGGCCAACATGGTGGCCTCGGTGCGCGCGGGCATGGCCTCCGGCTCCGGCAGCCACACCCGTACCGACGTCCATCTGCACCTGGACGTCTCCCCGCCGGAGCTGACCGCGCACGCGGATCCCGAGCGCATCCACCAGGTCGTCGCCAACCTGATCGACAACGCCGTCAAGCACAGCCCGCCGCACGGCCGGGTGACGGTGCGGGCGCGGCGCGGGCCGCGGCCGGAGTCGCTGGAGCTGGAGGTCCTGGACGAGGGCCCCGGCATCCCCCGGTCGGAGTGGCACCGGGTCTTCGAGCGGTTCAACCGGGGTGCGGTGACCCGGCCGCACGGGCCGGGCAGCGACGGCGGCACCGGGCTCGGCCTGGCGATCGCCCGCTGGGCGGTGGATCTGCACGGTGGCCGGATCGGTGTGGCCGAATCCGAGCGGGGCTGCCGGATCATCGTCACCCTTCCGGGACTGTCCTCCGTCTCAAGTTGACGTAAAGTTCGAACCGGAAGCACAAGATCCACGAGCGTCCGCGCCCCTGCCGTGCAGCTGGACACGTGTGATCGGGAGCAGGCCCGCGCGATCGGTCGAACGCACACGCGCCGGGCCTGGGCCGGTGCACCCTCTCATCTGCGGAACCACGCTTGTTTCCCGCCATATCAAGCCCTGAAACAAGATTTCCGATGTGACTTACGCGACGATGACCTTGCTCGACCTGACCTTCCCGGCCGTGGAGGCGTAGCCTTTATTCCCGCTGTCCATCACCTTGTGAAGCGGAAGAGGGCGGTTGCCGCCGTGTCGCCACAGTCCCCCAGTAACCCGAGCGTCTCCACCGACGACCAAGCCGGGAAGAACCCCGCTGCCGCGTTCGGTCCGAACGAGTGGCTCGTCGACGAGATCTATCAGCAGTACCTCCAGGACCCGAATTCGGTAGACCGCGCCTGGTGGGACTTCTTCGCCGATTACAAGCCGGGGGCTCCTGCCACCCCGGCTGCGGCGGGTACTGCGGCCGCGGGGGCCGCAGAGACCACCTCCACGGCCGCTCCGGCCCAGCCCGCGGTTCCCCCGGCCCAGCCGGCCGCTCCGGCCCCGCAGGCCGCCGCTCCGGCCGCTCCCGCGGCCGCTCCGAAGCCCGCCGCGGCTCCGGCCCCCGCCCCGGCCAAGCCGGCGACGCCCGCACAGGCGCCGGCTCAGCCGAAGCAGGCCGCCCCCGTCGCGAAGGCTGCCGCGGCCGCCGAGGGCCCGGAGCTGATCACGCTGCGCGGTCCGGCCGCCGCGGTCGCGAAGAACATGAACGCCTCGCTGGAGCTGCCGACCGCCACCTCGGTCCGCGCGGTCCCGGTGAAGCTGCTGTTCGACAACCGCATCGTCATCAACAACCACCTCAAGCGCGCCCGCGGCGGGAAGATCTCCTTCACGCACCTGATCGGGTACGCGATGGTGCAGGCCATCAAGGCCATGCCGTCGATGAACTGGTCGTTCGGCGAGAAGGACGGCAAGCCGACCCTCGTCAAGCCGCCGCACGTCAACCTCGGCCTGGCCATCGACCTGGTGAAGCCCAACGGCGACCGCCAGCTCGTCGTGGCCGCCATCAAGAAGGCCGAGACGCTGAACTTCTTCGAGTTCTGGCAGGCCTACGAGGACATCGTCCGCCGCGCCCGTGACGGCAAGCTGACGATGGACGACTTCACCGGTGTCACGGTCTCCCTGACCAACCCCGGCGGCCTCGGCACCGTCCACTCGGTGCCGCGTCTGATGCCCGGCCAGTCCGTGATCATGGGCGTCGGCTCCATGGACTACCCGGCGGAGTTCCAGGGCACCAGCCAGGACACCCTGAACAAGCTCGGCATCTCGAAGGTCATGACGCTCACGTCGACCTACGACCACCGGGTGATCCAGGGCGCCGCCTCCGGCGAGTTCCTGCGCCAGGTCGCGAACCTGCTGCTCGGCGAGAACGGCTTCTACGACGACATCTTCGAGGCGCTGCGCATCCCCTACGAGCCGGTCCGCTGGCTCAAGGACATCGACGCCAGCCACGACGACGACGTCACCAAGGCCGCCCGCGTCTTCGAGCTGATCCACTCCTACCGGGTCCGCGGCCACGTCATGGCCGACACCGACCCGCTGGAGTACCGCCAGCGCAAGCACCCCGACCTGGACATCGTCGAGCACGGCCTCACCCTGTGGGACCTGGAGCGCGAGTTCGCCGTCGGCGGCTTCGCCGGCAAGTCGATGATGAAGCTGCGCGACATCCTCGGCGTGCTGCGCGACTCGTACTGCCGCACCACCGGCATCGAGTTCATGCACATCCAGGACCCCAAGCAGCGCAAGTGGATCCAGGACCGCGTCGAGCGCGGCCACTCCAAGCCGGAGCGCGAGGAGCAGCTGCGCATCCTGCGCCGGCTGAACGCGGCGGAGGCCTTCGAGACCTTCCTGCAGACCAAGTACGTCGGCCAGAAGCGGTTCTCGCTGGAGGGCGGCGAGTCCGTCATCCCGCTGCTCGACGCGGTGATCGACTCCGCTGCCGAGTCCCGCCTGGACGAGGTCGTCATCGGCATGGCCCACCGCGGCCGCCTGAACGTCCTGGCGAACATCGTCGGCAAGTCGTACGCGCAGATCTTCCGCGAGTTCGAGGGCAACCTCGACCCGAAGTCGATGCACGGCTCCGGCGACGTGAAGTACCACCTGGGCGCCGAGGGCACCTTCACCGGTCTGGACGGCGAGCAGATCAAGGTCTCCCTGGTCGCCAACCCCTCCCACCTGGAGGCGGTCGACCCGGTCCTGGAGGGCGTCGCCCGCGCCAAGCAGGACATCATCAACAAGGGCGGCACCGACTTCACGGTCCTGCCGGTGGCGATCCACGGCGACGCGGCCTTCGCGGGCCAGGGCGTGGTGGCCGAGACCCTGAACATGTCGCAGCTGCGCGGCTACCGCACCGGCGGCACGGTCCACATCGTCATCAACAACCAGGTCGGCTTCACCGCGGCGCCCGAGTCCTCGCGCTCGTCGATGTACGCCACCGACGTGGCCCGCATGATCGAGGCCCCGATCTTCCACGTGAACGGCGACGACCCCGAGGCCGTGGTCCGCGTCGCGCGGCTCGCCTTCGAGTTCCGCCAGGCGTTCAACAAGGACGTGGTGATCGACCTCATCTGCTACCGCCGCCGCGGTCACAACGAGTCGGACAACCCGGCCTTCACCCAGCCGCTGATGTACGACCTGATCGACAAGAAGCGCTCGGTGCGCAAGCTCTACACCGAGTCCCTGATCGGTCGCGGCGACATCACCCTGGAAGAGGCCGAGCAGGCCCTGCAGGACTACCAGGGCCAGCTGGAGAAGGTCTTCACCGAGGTCCGCGAGGCCACCTCGCAGCCGGCCGCCGTCGACGCCCAGGCGCCGCAGGACGGCTTCCCGGTCACGGTCCCGACCGCGGTCTCCGCCGAGGTCGTCAAGCGGATCGCCGAGTCCCAGGTCAACATCCCGGAGAACATCACCGTCCACCCGCGTCTGCAGCCGCAGCTGCAGCGCCGTGCGGCGATGGTCGAGGACGGCACGATCGACTGGGGCATGGGCGAGACCCTCGCCATCGGCTCGCTGCTCCTGGAGGGCACCCCGGTCCGCCTCGCGGGCCAGGACTCCCAGCGCGGCACCTTCGGCCAGCGGCACGCGGTGCTGATCGACCGGGAGACCGGCGAGGAGTACACCCCGCTGCAGTACCTGTCCGAGGACCAGGCCCGCCTGAACGTCTACAACTCCCTGCTCTCCGAGTACGCGGCGATGGGCTTCGAGTACGGCTACTCGCTGGCCCGCCCCGAGTCGCTCGTGATGTGGGAGGCGCAGTTCGGCGACTTCACCAACGGCGCGCAGACGGTCGTCGACGAGTTCATCTCCTCGGCCGAGCAGAAGTGGGGCCAGACCAGCGGTGTGGTCCTGCTCCTCCCGCACGGCTACGAGGGCCAGGGCCCGGACCACTCCTCGGCGCGCCCGGAGCGGTTCCTGCAGCTGTGCGCGCAGAACAACATGACGGTCGCCATGCCGACGCTGCCGTCGAACTACTTCCACCTCCTGCGGTGGCAGGTGCACAACCCGCACCACAAGCCGCTGATCGTCTTCACCCCGAAGTCGATGCTGCGCCTGAAGGCGGCGGCCTCGAAGGCGGAGGAGTTCACGACCGGCGAGTTCCGCCCGGTCATCGGCGACAGCTCGGTCGACCCGGCCGCCGTCCGCAAGGTCGTCTTCTGCGCGGGCAAGGTCTACTACGACCTGGAGGCCGAGCGGCAGAAGCGGGGCGCGACCGACACCGCGATCATCCGCATCGAGCGGCTGTACCCGCTGCCGGGTGCCGAGCTCCAGGCGGAGATCAAGAAGTACCCGAACGCCGAGAAGTACCTGTGGGCGCAGGAGGAGCCGGCGAACCAGGGTGCGTGGCCGTTCATCGCCCTGAACCTGATCGACCACCTGGACCTGGCGGTCGGCGCGGACGTCCCGCACGGCGAGCGGCTGCGGCGCATCTCGCGTCCGCACTCCTCGTCCCCGGCCGTCGGCTCCGCCAAGCGGCACCAGGCCGAGCAGGAGCAGCTGGTGCGTGAGGTGTTCGAGGCCTAGGCCTCCGGCGGCCCAAGCCGCCCCTCAGGGCCCGGTACCGAGCTTCTGCTCGGTACCGGGCCCTTCGCCTGTCCGGACCGGGGCAGGGGCACGGCCGGTTAACCTTGACGCGTACGTCCCTTTCCCCTTGTGGAGCATCCCTTGTACTTCACCGACCGAGGCATCGAAGAACTGGAGAAGCGGCGCGGCGAAGAGGAGGTCACGTTCGAGTGGCTGGCCGAGCAGCTGCGGACGTTCGTCGACCTGAACCCGGACTTCGAGGTGCCGGTGGAGCGGCTGGCGACGTGGCTGGCCCGGCTGGACGACGAGGACGACGAGTAGCCGGGACGACGCGTCGACGACGAGCAGTCAGGACGACTCGGGTCCGCACGGTGGGGCGCCTTCATGGCGCCCCTTTCGCATGTACGGCGCCCCTTCCCGGGCCGTCGTCCCCCGAAAGGGTGTCTTGACTTACGGCGTCCGCGATATATCGTGTTTCTCAGTAGACGCGATATGGCGTGTCACATGCCGCGATCCTGCCCGCCGAGGAGGTCCCCCATGCCCGAGTGGTCCGTCAACGAGCCACGGAAGCTGACGTTCGACACCCGCGTGAGCGACCTCCAGGTCCGCATCGTCAACGGAACGGTGAACGTGGTGGGCACGGACGAGGGTTCCGCCCGCCTGGAGATCTCGGACATCGAAGGGCCACCCCTGGTGGTCACCCAGGAGGACGGCACCCTCACGGTGGCCTACGACGACCTGCCCTGGAAGGGCTTCCTCAAGTGGCTCGACCGCAAGGGTTGGCGGCGCAGCGCGGTCGTCTCCCTGGCGGTCCCGGCCGACACGCGCGTGGAGGTGGGTGTGGTCGGCGCCGGCGCGGTCGTCTCCGGCATCCGCGGCCCGGCGGTGGTCAAGGGAGTGACCGGTGACACGACCCTGGTCGGCGTCTCCGGCCCGGTCCGCGCGGACACCGTGTCGGGGAACGTGGAAGCCCAGGCGGTCACCGGCGACCTCCGGTTCAACTCGGTCTCGGGAGACCTGACGGTGGTCGAGGGCTCCGGCCGCTCCGTGCGCGCCGACTCCGTCAGCGGCTCCATGATCGTGGACCTGGACCCGGACGGCCCGACGGAGGTCAGCCTCACCAGCGTCTCGGGCGAGATCGCCATCCGCCTGCCGCACCCGGGGGACGCGGAGGTGGAGGCCAACACCGCGAGCGGCACGATCTCCAACGCCTTCGACGGACTGCGGGTGCACGGCCAGTGGGGCGCCCACAAGATCACCGGCCGCCTCGGCGCGGGCACGGGCAGGCTCCGGGCCACCACGGTCTCCGGCTCGATCGCCCTGCTGCGCCGCCCGCCGCGCGAGGACGAGGCGGACGCCCCGTGGGAGCCCGGGCCCGCGGAGCCCTCCGCGCCCCCGCGGCACCCCGGCACCGCCCCCGCCGCGGGCAGCCCGGCCGCCCCGGGGGAGAATTCCGTCTCCGGCCAGGGCGCCGACGCCTCCGACGGCACCGGCGCCCAGGCCGACGGCACGACCGGAAAGAAGGTGCTCTGACATGCCCCCCGTCTTCGCCCATGGGCGCCTCCGCCTGTACCTGCTCAAGCTGCTGGACGAGGCCCCGCGCCACGGCTACGAGGTGATCAGGCTCCTCGAGGAACGCTTCCAGGGCCTGTACGCCCCTTCGGCGGGCACGGTCTACCCCCGGCTGGCCAAGCTGGAGGCCGAGGGCCTGGTCAGGCACACCACCGAGGGCGGCCGCAAGGTCTACGCCATCACGGACGCGGGCCGCGCCGAACTGGCCGAGCGCAGCGGCGAGTTGGACGACCTGGAGCTGGAGATCCGCGAGTCGGTCGCGGAACTGGCCGCCGAGATAAGGGCCGACGTGCGCGGCGCGGCCGGCGATCTGCGCCGCGAGATGCGGGCCGCCGCCTCCGAGGCCCGCCGGAGCCCGAAACCGGGGTCCGCTGCGGCGGGACCCTTCGCGGAGTACGGCGACCTGACCGACAAGGAGGCCTGGCGGGCCGCCAAGGAGGAGATGCGCCGGGTCAAGCAGGAGTGGAAGGAGCAGACCCGCCGCGCCAAGGACGAGAGCCGCCGGGCCCGTGAGGAGGCCCAGCGGGCCCGGCGCCAGGCCCAGGAGGCGCAGGCGCGGGCGCGGGCCCAGGCGCAGGAGGAGATGCAGCGCATCGCCCGCCAGGTCCAGGACCGCGTCCAGGACCACTTCGCCCAGGGCGACTGGCCGACGGGTGTGCGCGAGGGGCTGTCCGAACTGGCCAGGGAGCTGGGCGACTTCGGCAAGTCCTGGGGCTCCCCCCGCACCTCCGCGGAACCGGCCCCGAAGCCCGCCGCGCCACCCCCGGACACGCACTACGTCCCCGCGGACGAGGACTTCCCGGCCGAGTACGAACCCGCCTGGGCCCACGAGGACTCCACCGGCGACCCGGCCCGCGACCTGGACCGCCTCCTGGACCGCTTCCGCGACGACATCCGCGACGCGGCCCGCGACCACGGGGTCACCCCCACCCAGCTCCGGGACGCCCGCCGCCACCTGTCCACGGCGGCGGCCCACATCGGTGCGCTACTCCGCCGGCCGAAGGTCTGAGCCCGAGGCACAGGAGGCAGCGCCCGGCACCCCGCCGGGCGCTGCCGCAAGACCCGGCAGGAGTCGCCGGACCGTGCCTCCTGAGGCCAGGTCAGCTGTTGGTGAGCACGATCTTGCCGAACTGTTCACCGGACGCGAGCCGCTCGAAGCCCTCGCGGGCGCGGTCCAGCGGCAGTTCCTCGTCGATGACGGGCCGCACCCCGGTCGCGGCGCAGAAGGAGAGCAGGTCCTCCAGCTCCTCCTTGGTGCCCATGGTGGAGCCGACGACCTTCAGCTCGAGGAAGAAGATCCGGGTCAGCTCGGCGTGCGAGGGCCGGTCGCCGCTGGTGGCACCGGAGATGACGATGGTCCCGCCGGGCCGCAGGGACTTCACCGAGTGGGACCAGGTAGCGGCGCCCACGGTCTCGATCACGGCGTCCACCCGCTGCGGCAGCCGCGCCCCCGGCTCCACCGCCTCCACGGCCCCCAGCTCCAGGGCCCGCTTCCGCTTGGCCTCGTCCCGGCTGGTCGCGAAGACACGCAGCCCCGCCGCCTTGCCGAGCACGATCGCGGCCGTGGCGACACCGCCGCCCGCGCCCTGCACGAGGACCGAGTCACCGGGCCGTACCCCGGCGTTGGTGAACAGCATCCGGTAGGCCGTCAGCCACGCGGTCGGCAGGCAGGCGGCCTCGGCGAAGGACAGCTCCTTGGGCTTGGGCAGCACGTTCCAGGTCGGCACGGCGACCTGCTCGGCGAAGGTGCCCTGGTAGCGCTCGGTGAGGATGGAGCGCGGCTCGTCCGGGCCGACGCCGTGGCCGGTCTGGCCGATGACGGAGTGCAGGACGACCTCGTTGCCGTCCTCGTCGACGCCGGCGGCGTCACAGCCGAGGATCATCGGCAGCCGGTCCTCCGGGAGGCCGACGCCCCTGAGGGACCAGAGGTCGTGGTGGTTGAGGGAGGCGGCGCGCACCGTGATGGTGCTCCAGCCGGGCCGGGCCTCGGGAGCCGGGCGCTCCCCCAACTCCAGGCCGGTGAGCGGCTGGTCGCGGTCGATTCGGGCGGCGTAGACAGCGAACATGCAGCCGACGATAGGGGCGCTGATCAGCCGACGGAACCAGCAGGCCCTGTGACACATGCCCTCTTGCGCAACGGCACCCACACAGCGCAGCAGGCCACCGCCCCTCGATGGGCGGGCGGGAAAGAGGAATGGCCCCGCCCGGACGGACGGGGCCATGCACCGCGACGTCAGCGACGAGCGACGCCCTCGGCCCGCGCCGCGGCCGCGACCGCCGCCGTGACCGCGGGAGCGACCCGCTCGTCGAACGGCGAGGGAATCACGTAGTCGGCGGCGAGATCGTCGCCCACCACCGCGGCCAGGGCCTCGGCCGCGGCGATCTTCATCCCCTCGGTGATCCGGGAGGCCCGCACCTGCAGCGCGCCCGCGAAGATGCCCGGGAACGCCAGCACGTTGTTGATCTGGTTCGGGAAGTCCGACCGCCCGGTGGCGACGACCGCCGCGTACTTGTGCGCGACGTCCGGGTGCACCTCGGGGTTCGGGTTGGCCATCGCGAACACGAAGGCGCCCTCGGCCATGGAGGCGACGGCCTCCTCCGGAACCGTACCGCCGGAGACGCCGATGAAGACGTCCGCGCCCGCGAGCGCGTCCTCCAGCGAGCCGCTGATGCCGGCCTTGTTGGTGAAGCCCGCGAGCTCCCGCTTGACCGGGGTCAGGTCCTCCCGGTCGGCCGACACGACGCCCTTGCGGTCCGCCACGGCCACGTCCCCGATGCCGGCCTCGACGAGCATCTTGGCGATGGCCACACCGGCCGCGCCGGCGCCCGAGATGACGGCCCGGAGCTGCCCGATCTCACGGCCGCTGAGCCGCGCCGCGTTCCGCAGCGCCGCGAGCGTCACCACGGCCGTACCGTGCTGGTCGTCGTGGAAGACCGGGATGTCCAGGCGCTCCTGGAGCCGGCGCTCGATCTCGAAGCACCGGGGCGCCGAGATGTCCTCCAGGTTCACTCCGCCGAAGGACGGGGCGAGCCGGACGACGGTCTCGACGATGTCGTCCACGTCGGTGCAGTCGAGCGCGATCGGCACCGCGTCGACGCCGCCGAACTGCTTGAACAGGATCGCCTTGCCCTCCATCACGGGGAGGGAGGCCTGGGGACCGATGTCCCCGAGTCCGAGCACGGCCGTACCGTCGGTCACGACGGCGACCACCGAGGACTTCCATGTGTAGTCGTTGACCAGCTCCGGCTGTTCCGCGATCGCGGTGCACACGCGCGCCACACCGGGCGTGTACGCGAGGGAAAGGTCGTCCTTGTCGCGGACCGGCACGGTGGCCTGCACAGCCATCTTGCCGCCGCGGTGCAGCGCGAACACCGGATCGAAGGAATCGAGGGGCTCGGCCCCGCCGTCCTGATCCGCTTTGTTGTCGCTGCGAGGATTGACGATCTCCGCTGCCACTTTGTTTTACCCCTTAGGTATGCATGGTTTGAGGGTCGACCACTCCTGGTGAGGGGTGGGCGGGCACCGCGTACCGCCCGATTGCTGATACGTACGGGCCATACGCGACGGGCGCGCCGCACACGCGCCCTGAGCCCCGGATGAGGGGTGTAAAGAACCTTCATACCGGACGGACGGCACCCACGACGAGTCCATTAGGTGCAAGGTCACATCGGGGAACCGGAAAGCCACTGCAAGATGACTCGCGGCTGACAACCACGCCACGCACACGGAGACGCTGGTACGCGGACGCCCGCGCTGACCACATCGTGAGATGCGCCGAAGATTTTCCGGCCGGAAGGCTGGATTCCCGCAGATGGTTCGGTGGTGAACGACCAAGGATGTACCGACCTGATGCGGTTCGGGGGTGACCCGTTATCCGATTTTGACATAAGCGGGCCCCTGAACGGCGCAGTCCGAATGGCAAGATGCGGTAAACCCGCGAGGTCGCGACGCCCGAAGGTGTGTGTTCTCGCTGACCCATCGCACCTCTTCCCATCAGCCGGAGGAACCACGATGACCGCAAGCTCCACCCCTCGTACGACCGCCGCACGCTCCCGTCTGGCAGCGGCCGGTGCGATCGCGGTCGCGGGCGCCCTGCTGCTCACCGGCTGCGGTGACCAGACGAAGGACAAGAGCAAGGACTCCGGCGCCTCCGTCAGCAGCGCCCCGCTCGCCGACAAGCTCCCCAAGGAGATCCGGGACAAGGGGAAGATCGAGGTCGGTTCGGACATCGCCTACGCCCCCGTGGAGTTCAAGGACTCCTCCGGCAAGGCCGTCGGCCTCGACCCGGACCTCGCCGCGGCGATGGGCAAGCAGCTCGGCGTGACGCTGGAGTTCCAGAACGGCACCTTCGACGCCCTGCTCACCGGTCTGCGCTCGGGCCGCTACGACATAGCCATGTCGGCCATGACCGACAACAAGAACCGCCAGAACGGCGTCGACCCGGACACGGGCAAGAAGGTCGGCGAGGGCGTCGACTTCGTCGACTACCTGACCGCCGGTGTCTCCATCTACACCCGCAAGGGCGACACCCAGGGCATCAACGGCTGGTCGGACCTGTGCGGCAAGAAGATCGCCGTGGAGCGCGGCACCGTCTCGGAGGACCTGGCCAAGCAGGAGGCCAAGAAGTGTCCGAGCGGCAAGAAGCTCACCATCGAGCCCTTCGACGACGACCAGCAGTCGCAGACCCGGCTGCGCTCCGGCGGTGTGGACGCGGCCTCCTCCGACTTCCCGGTCGCCGCGTACGCGGTGAAGACCTCGGGCGGCGGCAAGGACTTCCAGATCGTCGGCCAGCAGGTCGAGGCGGCGCCGTACGGCATCGCCGTGGCCAAGAAGGACACCCAGCTGCGCGACGCGCTGCAGGCCGCGATGAACGCGATCATCAAGAACGGCGAGTACGCCAAGATCCTCCAGAAGTGGGGCGCCCAGGACGGCGCCGTCAAGGAGTCCGTCGTCAACGGCGGCAAGTGACCCGCGAAAGCAGAAGCGGCCACTGAGAGGCAACACGCGTGACTGACATCGAGAAGACGGCCGGGGAAGGCGCCGGGGAGGGCGCCGGGGCGAACCCCGCTCCCCCGGCCGGCCGCCCCGAGGCCATCCGGGCCATCCCGGTCCGGCACTACGGACGGTACGTTTCGGCCCTCATCGCCATCGCGCTCCTCGTCGCGATCGTCTACGCCTTCAGCCAGGGCAGGATCAACTGGCATGCGGTGCCGGAGTACTTCTTCGACCACCGGATCATGACCGGCGTCGGCAAGACCCTCCTGCTGACGGTCCTGTCGATGCTGATCGGCATCGTGCTCGGCATCGTCCTCGCCGTGATGCGGCTGTCGAAGAACCCGGTGACCTCGTCGATCGCCTGGTTCTACATCTGGTTCTTCCGCGGCACCCCGGTCCTGGTCCAGCTGTTCCTGTGGTTCAACCTGGGCCTGGTGTTCGAGTACATCAACCTGATGCCGTTCTACAAGGACTACTGGTCGAACTTCATGACGCCGCTGCTGACGGCGCTGCTCGGCCTGGGTCTGAACGAGGCGGCGTACATGGCCGAGATCTGCCGCGCGGGCCTGCTCGCGGTGGACGAGGGCCAGACCGAGGCGGCCCACGCGCTGGGCATGAGCCACGGCAGGACGCTGCGCCGGGTGATCATCCCGCAGGCGATGCGGGTGATCGTGCCGCCGACCGGCAACGAGGTCATCAACATGCTGAAGACGACCTCGCTCGTGGCGGCCGTCCAGTATCCCGAGCTGTTCCGCTACGCCCAGGACATCGGCCAGAACTCCGGCGCCCCGGTGGAGATGTACTTCCTCGCCGCGGCCTGGTACCTGATCATGACCTCGGTGCTGAGCGTCGGCCAGTACTACATCGAGCGCTACTACGCCCGCGGCTCCAGCCGCCAGCTGCCGCCGACCCCGTGGCAGAGGGTGAGGGCGAACATGTTCTCCCTGGGCCGTCCGAAGGGAGCGGTGAGCGCATGACCGACAAGCTGAGCAAGGCGCAGGACACGCCGCCGCAGGACAGCCCGCCGGCGGGTACGGCCCCGATGGTCAGGGCGCAGGGCGTGCACAAGTCCTTCGGCCACGTCGAGGTGCTCAAGGGCATCGACCTGGAGGTGCAGCCGGGCGAGGTGTTCTGCCTGATCGGCCCCTCCGGCTCCGGCAAGTCGACCTTCCTGCGCTGCATCAACCACCTGGAGAAGATCAACGCCGGCCGGCTGTACGTCGACGGCGAGCTGGTCGGCTACCGCCAGAAGGGCGACAAGCTGTACGAGCTGAAGGACAGCGAGGTCGCGCGCAAGCGCCGGGACATCGGCATGGTCTTCCAGCGCTTCAACCTGTTCCCGCACATGACGGCCGTGGAGAACGTCATGGAGGCGCCGGTGCAGGTCAAGGGCGTGAGCAAGGCGCAGGCCCGGGAGCGGGCCATGCAGCTGCTGCAGCGCGTGGGCCTGGCCGACCGGGCCGGGCACTACCCCTCGCAGCTCTCCGGCGGCCAGCAGCAGCGGGTGGCGATCGCCCGGGCCCTGGCGATGGACCCGAAGCTGATGCTGTTCGACGAGCCGACCTCGGCCCTGGACCCGGAGCTGGTCGGTGACGTCCTGGACGTCATGCGGGACCTCGCCGAGTCCGGCATGACCATGGTCGTCGTCACGCACGAGATGGGCTTCGCCCGCGAGGTGGGCGACAGCCTGGTGTTCATGGACGAGGGCGTGGTGGTCGAATCGGGCCATCCGCGCGACGTCCTGACGAACCCCCGGCACGAGCGGACGCAGTCGTTCCTGTCGAAGGTTCTCTGACCGGGTGTCAGTGAGGGGCGGTACGGACTCCGTACCGCCCCTCCACGCCGTTTCAGGGCTGCTTCCTGGCTACTTCACCGCGAGCAGCAGCGTGTCCGACGGCGAGCACCACACCGGCCGGGCCTCGCCGAAGCCCAGCGCCAGCAGAGTGCGCGCGTGCCACGCCGCCGACGGCGTGTCCCCGTCGGCGTGCTCGCCGTAGATCTCGAAACGACGCGCCGTCGGCCCGGCGAGCGCCGGGTCCTTCCCCGCGAGCTGCCACCATTCGGCCCAGTCCAGGACACCGTCCCGCTTGGCCTGATCCATGCGGGCGTGCCGCTGGGCGCGCTCGGCCGCGTTGATCCGGGGCGTGCTGTCGTCGATCATGTGGTCCGCGTTCATGAAGACACCGCCGTCGCGGACCAGTTCCGCGACCTGACCGTAGAGGGCCGCGAGGGGTTCGCTGTGCAGCCAGTGCAGGGCCGTGGCGGTCAGGACGGCGTCGTAGGAGTCGTACGGCAGCCGCGCCGGCCACTCGGGGTCCTTGAGGTCGGCCTCCACGAGGGTGACCCGGTCATCGCCGTCGAAGGTGCCGCGGGCGATGGCGAGCAGGGCCGGGTCGAGGTCGACGCCGGTGCTGGTGGCCGCCGGGAAGCGCGCCAGCAGCCGGGCGGTGATGCTGCCGGTGCCGCAGGCGAGGTCGAGAACCCGTGGAGCCGTGCCCACGAGCGCCTCGACCATGTCGAGCATGATCCGGAACCGTTCCTCCCGGTCCGGCATGTACCACTCCTGCTGCCGGTCCCAGCTCTCCTGCCACGCGGCCCAGTCGGTGCCCGTACTCGTCGTCATGGAGCCCGTCCCCCTTGTCTGCGTAATACCCTGGAAGCACGACCGGCTGTTACCCGACCGCAGACACGACCATAAAGCGCCCTCGTAAGGACTACAAGTGGAACTGGCCTATTACTCGGATTACGCCGTCCGTCTCGTCAACAGCGAGGAACCGGCCCGGGGCAAGGACTCGCTGACCTCGGTCGAGGCCGTCCGCGACCTGTTCGGCGCCAACGCGTCGGCGGCCCGCCGCGCCACGGACGCCGATGTCACGCGCTTCCGCTCGGTGCGGGCGCGGCTGCGCGCGGTCTTCGAGGCGGCCGACAAGGGCGACGAGACGCTGGCCGTGGACCTGCTGAACTCCCTGCTGCTGGAGTTCCCGGTGTCGCCGCAGATCTCCGGCCACGACTTCCGGGACGAGGACGGCCGCCCGCTGTGGCACATGCACCTGGCCGACCACCCGTCGAACGCGACGGCGGGCTATGCGGCGATCGCCGCGATGGGCCTGGCCTTCCACCTCACCGAGTACGGCGTCGACCGCCTCGGCCTGTGCGAGGCCGCCCCCTGCCGCAACGCCTACCTGGACACCTCCACCAACCGCTCCCGGCGCTACTGCTCCGACCGGTGCGCGACCCGCGCGAACGTGGCCGCCTACCGGGCCCGCAAGCGCCTGGAGGCCGACCGGTCGGGCAGCAGCGGCCTGGCCGTCGAGAGCGCCCAGCGCACCAGCGCCAGCGGCGAGCGCTGACCGGCGGGCAGCGGCCGGTACCGGAAGCGGGCGCGCCCGAGAATGAGCTCGTCCGGCACGACGCCGTAATCGGTGCTGTCCCCGCCCGCGTACGGATTGTCCCCGAGCACCCACCAGCCGCCGTCGCGCCGCTCCACGGCACGCTTGACGACGAGCAGGTCCTGCTGGAACGGATGACGCAGGACGACGACGTCCCCCGCCCTGACCGACGCGCCGTACCGCACCAGCAGCAGGTCACCGTGACGCAGCGTGGGCACCATGGACGGCCCGGTCACCTCCGCCACCCCGAAGGGCGCCCCGGCCCTCCCCCGCTCGGTCTCCTGCGACAGCTCCGGCATCCCCGGCACCTCCCCGGTCCGTTCCTCCACCAGTCTCAGTCTGACCCTGGACTTTTGTCCTAAGCCCTAGGGGGCACCCGAGAAATCGCCTTCCTCAGGGAGTAATGTCGCACCTGAGAAGACGATCACGAGGAAGGAATGCTCCATGCTTTCCCGCCTGTTTGCCCCCAAGGTCAAGGTCAGCGCCCACTGCGACCTGCCCTGCGGCGTGTATGACCCGGCCCAGGCCCGCATCGAGGCGGAGTCGGTGAAGGCCGTCCAGGAGAAGATGGCCGGTAACGACGACCCCCACTTCCAGGCACGCGCCACCGTCATCAAGGAGCAGCGCGCGGAGCTCGCGAAGCACCACGTCTCCGTGCTCTGGAGCGACTACTTCAAGGCCCCGCACTTCGAGAAGTACCCGGAGCTGCACCAGCTGGTCAACGACACCCTGAAGGCCCTCTCGGCCGCCAAGGCGTCCACCGACCCGGCGACGGGCCAGAAGGCGCTGGACTACATCGCCCAGATCGACAAGATCTTCTGGGAGACCAAGAAGGCCTGAGGCTTTCTGCCCTGCGCGAAGGGGCCCGGCCGGGTGTTCCGGCCGGGCCCCTTGCCGTACTGCTGATCACCAGGTCATGTCTCCCAACTCCCCTGGGGCCCGAGGGGCTTCGCCGGGGCTCGTAGACTCATGACGTGGCATTCATGAGCACCCCGCACTGCTGCTTCCTGTGACCGGAAGGCGTTGAGGGCGATGCCGGTCGGCGTCGCCCTCCTTGGTGTGCCCGCTGCGGGAACCACGTTCCCGGCGCGGCCCGCTCCCACCTGAGCGTCTCTTCCCTTCGCCCCTGCCAGGAGTGCTTCGTGCCCGTGTCGCTTCCCCCTGCCCTCGGACTGTCCCTCGACCTGCTGCGCTGCCCGACGTGCCGCACGCGCCAGCTGCACCCCGCCCGGGGCGCACTGCGCTGCCCGGTGGGCCACACCTTCGACATCGCCCGCCATGGCTACGCCGGCTTGCTCACGGGCACCCGCGCCACCAGCGGCGACGACGCGACGATGGTCCGGGCCCGGGACCGATTCCTGTCCACCGGCACCTACACGCCCATCCGCACGGCCGTGGGCCGCCTGGCGGCCGACGCCGTCTGTGAGCGGGCCACGGTGGTGGACGTGGGGTGCGGCACGGGCTACTACCTGGCCGGCGTACTCGACCAGTTCCCTGACGCCCGAGGTCTGGGCCTGGACACATCGGTGCGGGCGCTGCGCTCGGCCGCCCGAGCCCACGAACGAGCCGCCGCGGTGGCCTGGGACGTCTTCCGCCCCCTCCCACTGGCCGACGCAGCGGCCGATGTCGTGCTGAACGTGTTCGCCCCGCGCAACCCGGCCGAGTTCCACCGCGTGCTGCACCCCGCCGGCCGGCTGATCGTGGTCCGTCCCACCGGGCGCCACCTGGCCGAGCTGCGCGGCCGGTTGCCCGCGATGGTCACGATCGACCCGGCCAAGGAACAGCGCCTGCGCCGGGCACTGGACCCCTTCTTCGAGGCCTCCGTCACCGAACAGGTGGAGTACCCCGCGACCCTGACCAGGCTGGATGCCAGGGACCTGGTGGCGATGACGCCCAGCGCACGACACGTGAACGGCGCAGACCTCAGCGAGGACGGCCTCCTGCCCGATCAGGTCACCGTCTCCGTGCTGGCCACCGCCTACCAGCCCCGGTGACCAGGAGCGGGCGCGTGCGCCTGCTGACAAGGGGCCAAGGACGCCGGCCGACAGCATGCCCATCGGTGCCAGGTCGAGGAGGTCATGTCCTGGCGGGTCCCCTGACGCGCGGCGTCCGCACGGCTCACCCGGTGACCCGGTGGTGCGGAGAGGGCGGGGTGCGAGCCGGTCGTCACTCCGTGCGCAGGACCCGGGCGATGGTCTGCCGGGCCGCCGTACGCGCCGGAATCACCGCACCGAGCCCGGCGATCGCCACCCCGGCCAGCACCGGCACGGCCAGGGTCGCGGGGTGCCAGACGTCCAGCATCCGGGCCGGGAAGGTGAGATGGGCGCTGTGCTCGGTCATCGGGATCACCAGGCGGTAGGCCGCGACGCCCACCGGCAGCCCCAGGACTCCGCCGGCCAGGCCGAGTCCGGCCATGGACACCACGAGCATCACCGTCACCTGACGTGGTGTCATGCCGATCGACTTCAGCATCCCCAGGTCGCGCCGCCGTTCCCGGGCGCTCAGCACGACCGTGTTGAACACGCCCATCGCGGAGACGGTCGTGAGCATCAGGGTCAGCGCGGAGGCCGAGCCGATCACGGTCACCGCCCCGGCGTTGAGCGAGGTCTGCTCACTCGGGTAGAGCCCGGGATCGGCTGCCCGGACGGCCTTCACATAGGCGCCGGCATCGGCTCCGGGGGTGAGCCGCACCCAGTACTGGTTGGCCTGCGCGTGCGGTGCCAGGGCGGTCACCGTCGGCCAGTCGGCGCGCAGCCAGTCCGCCGGCCCGGCCATGACCTCCCCGACCAGGGTCACGCGCTCCGTCCGGCCGTGCGCCGCGCTCAGCGTGACCGAGTCACCGACACGCAGGCCGTACTTGGACAGGAACCTGCCGGAGGCCACCACCTCGCCGGGCCTGCGCGCCCACCGGCCCCTGGCCAGGTCGTCCTGGAGCGCGGACCGGCCCCCGCGCGCGCCCTGAATCGTCACGTCCTGGCTCTGCCCGAGCATCCGCACCCCGGCGAAGCCCACGCCGGACACGTCCGCCGCATGCGGCAGCGAGCGCAACAGGGCCTGGGTCGCGGCGTCGCCCTGGTGCGGAACGGTCTCCCCGAACCTGGCCTGCCCGGCGAAGACGACCACCTGCGTTCGGCCGGTGCCCTCGACCGCACCGCCGTAGGAGACCATCGTGGCCGACAGGCCGGTGGCGAAGGTCACCGTCGCCACCCCGAGCAGGACGGCGCAGACGGTGAGCAGCGCCCGCCCGGGCCGGGCGAAGGGCAGGCCCAGCCCCAGCGTCACCGAGCGCGGCAGCCGCACCCCGCTCAGCCACCGCTGCACCGCAGGCCGGCGTCCGCCGTCGGGCGCGCTGCCCGCGCTGATCGCCCGCGCGGCGGAGAGCCGGTGCGCGCGCAGCGCCGGAATCAGCGCGGCCAGCAGCACGACCGCGGGCATGCCCAGCGCCGTCGTCACGTACACCCAGGAGCTGATCGCCGGTCTGAGGGTCACCGTGCCGAGGTCGGCGCCGTAGAAGACCTGGTGCAGCAGCGGCCGTGCCACCACGGCGCCCACGGCGGTGCCGATCGCCGCGCCCGCCGTCGCCGGGACACAGACCATCACCAGGTAGACCGCGGTCACCTGGACCGGTGTGAATCCCACGGACTTGAGCACCCCGATGTGCCGGAAGCCGGACACGACGGCGCCGCTCACCACGTTGCCCACGATCAGCACGGCCACCAGCAGGCCGAGGACGCCGAAGGCCATGAGGAACGGCACGAAGGCGTTGGGGTCGGTGGCGACCTGCGCCTTCAGGGTCAGATACGACTGGTGGGCGAGGAGCGAGCCGGACGGCAGGCCGGCCCTCACCGCCGCGGTGTCCGCCGTGATCCGCCCGGCCGTGCCGGCCCGGTCGAAGCGGTACAGCATCTGGTACGTCGTGGGATGCAGGGCGTTGATCTGCCGTGGGGAGACCCAGGCCTGCGCGGTGCCGCTCACGCTGGACGCGAGTCCGACGACGGTCAGCGGTGCCAGCCCGGGCAGCCTGATCCGTCTGCCGATCGGAGAGTGCGGGCCGTCGCCCAACCCGGGCGCGTCCGGAAGCGCCAGGACGAGCTGGCCGGGGCCGGTGGCCCAGTGCCCGGCGAACAGGTCCAGCCGGTCGACCGCGCCGCCGGGGTCCGCCCGGCCCACCACGGTCAGCGGGCCCGGCCCCATCCCGGGCAGCTCGGCGACCGCGCTCTGCGGCAGGTCGACCACCGCTTCCGGGAACGGCCCGGCCGAGGCCCGCACGCCCGGTCGGTGCGCGGTCCGTGCCAGCCGGGTGCGGGTGACCTTCGTCGCGTCGAAGGTGGCGACGACGTGGGCGCCGTGCGCCTGGCCGAAGATCCGGTCGAACGGCCCGGACGCGACGTCCAGCAGGCCGAGGGCGACCACCAGGGCCACGGAGGAGACGAGGACCACCGCCCCGATCACGGCGGTCTGCAGCCGGCGGCGGCGCACGGCCGCGCGGGAGGCCCGCCACACCGCGCTCACGCCGTCCGCTCCAGGGTCCGGTCGCCGGTGATCCGGCCGTCCGCCATGGTCACCAGCCGGCCGGCGCAGCGCGTGGCCAGCCTCGGGTCGTGCGTCACCAGCAGCAGGGTCTGGCCGAGTTCGTTGAGGTCGATGAGCAGGTCCATCACCTGCTCACCCGCGTGGCTGTCCAGCGCGCCGGTGGGCTCGTCCGCGAGCAGCAGCGCGGGCCGGTTCGTCAGCGCGCGGGCCACCGCCACCCGCTGGCGCTCGCCGCCGCTGAGCGCGGCGGGGTAGACGTTCCGGCGGTCGGCGATGCCGAGTTCGTCCAGCAGCTCCAGCGCCCGGCGCCGGGCCTGGCGGGCCGGGGTGCCGGTGAGCTGGGCGGCCAGGGCGACGTTGTCGATCGCGGGCAGGTCGTCGATGAGGTTGAAGAACTGGAAGATCATCCCGATCCGGCGGCGCCGGAACAGCGCCAGTCCGGTCTCGTTGAGCGCGTCCAGGTCCTCGCCGTGCACGCGCACCTGTCCGGCACTCGGCCGGTCCAGACCGGCGATCATGTTCAACAGGGTCGATTTGCCGCAGCCGGACGGCCCCATCACCGCCACCGCCTCCCCGGCGGCGATCTCCAGCGACACGCCGTCCAGGGCGACGGTGTCGCCGTACTCCTTGCGCAGGCCGCTCAGCCGGACGACTTCCTGGCCGGGTACGGCGGCCGGGCCGGGCCCCGGGTTCGGGTCGCCGATGTCTTCGGTGGTCATGGCAGGGACGGTAGGCGGCCGGGTCCGTCCCGGCGTCAGCCCCCGGAGATATCCCGCGGCGGTGGTCATCCCGGCGATGTACGGGGTGGCCCCCGAGGAGGACGCCCGTGACTCCGCCGGCTGGCACGATGGTCGGCGTGTGGAGATCGGAGACGGGCGCGCTCCTCATCGCCCTGGCAGCGGTGGGCCTGGCGTCGGCCGGGGTCGCCGTCGTGCTGCTGGCGCGGGCCCACCGCCGGTACCGCAAGGTGCTGGAAGACCGGCGCTGGCTGCTGGAGCGCGAGCGGGAGGCCGCGGCCCGTACCGCGGTGGCGGCCGAACGTGCCCGCATCGCCCGCGAGTTGCACGACATCGTCAGCCACAAGGTCGGCCTCATGGTGGTCCAGGCGACGGCCGCCCGGGAGGTGCTCGCCACCCTGCCGGACGCGGCGGAGACCGCGCTGGCGGCCGTCGAGGGCGCCGGCCGCGACGCGATGACCGAACTGCGCCATCTGCTGGGCCTGCTGGCGCCGTCGCCGGACGGCGACGACCCCGCCGAGCCGAGCGGGCACGGCGACCTCTCCGGACTCGCTCCGCAGCCGAGCCTGCGCCAGCTGGGCACGCTCGTCGACCGGATCGCCTTCGCCGGACTGCCGGTCGAGGTGCGGATCTCCGGGGAACCGCGCCCGCTGCCTCCCGGCATCGACGTCACCGCCTACCGGATCGTCCAGGAGGCGCTGACCAACTCCCTCAAGTACGGCGACGGCGGCACGGCGACCGTGACGGTGCGCTACGCCGACCACAGCCTGCGGGTCGAGGTGCTGGACAGCGGACCGGGCGTGCCGGCCGCCGACCGCGCGAGCAGCGGTCCGGCACCGGGTGCCGGGAAGCGCCGGGACGAGGGGGCGGGGCGCGGCCTGATCGGCCTGCGTGAGCGTGTGGCCGTCTACGGCGGCCACTTCGACGCCCGGCGCCGCATCGGCGGTGGGTACCGTGTCCGTGCCCGCATCCCGCTGGAGCGCCCGTGACCGAACCCGCCGCAGACCCCGGCCTCGGCCCCGCGCCGGGCCGCATCCCGGACCGCCCTGTCCCGGCGCCTGTACCGGACCGCCCTGTCCCGGCCCCCGTACCGGACCGCCCTGTCCCGGCGCCTGTCCCGGTCCAGGAAACCGGCGCCCCGCGCGTCCTCATCGCCGACGACGAGGAGCTCATCCGCACCGGGTTCCGGCTGATCCTCACCTCGCGCGGCATCGAGGTCGTCGGTGAGGCGGCGGACGGACTGCAGGCAGTGGCAGAAGCGGAACGGCTGCGCCCGGACGTCGTCCTGATGGACATCCGGATGCCCGACCTGGACGGCCTGGAAGCCGCCAAGCGCGTCCTGCGGCTGGTCCCGCGCTGCCGGGTCCTGATGCTCACCACGTTCGACCTCGACCGCTACGTCTACGCCGCGCTCGCAGCCGGCGCGAGCGGTTTCCTGCTCAAGGACGTCACCGCCGCCCATCTCGCCGCGGCGGTACGGCTGGTGAACACGGGCGACGCGCTGCTCGCTCCCTCGATCACCCGCCGTCTGGTCGAGCGGTACGCGGCCGGCCAGGAGGCGGATCCGGCCCAGCCGGCGCACCGCCCCGCCACCGCGGCAACCGCGGCGCCCCCGCCTGCGCTCCACCGTGACCTGGCCGCGCTGACCCCCCGCGAACGCGAAGTGCTGGCCCTGATGGGCCGGGGCCTGTCGAACACCGAGCTCGCCGCGTCCCTCACGCTCAGCGAGGCCACGGTGAAGACCCACGTCGCCCGGATCTTCGCCAAGCTCGCCCTCCGCGACCGCGCCCAGGCCGTCGTCCTCGCCTACGAGACGGGCCTGGTCACGCCGGGCGGACGCGCGGTCACGCCCGGCGGACGCCCGGTCGCGCCCGGCGGAGCGGCCCCCGGCCGGCGGTGACCGGCGGCCGCCTGTCGCTGCGCGCGGGAGGGGCTACACCGCCAGCCAGGCCGCCTGGTCCGGGCCCAGCCGGCCGTCCTCGACGGGTTCGCTGGTCAGCAGGACCGCGGTGTGGTCGGGCAGCGGGTACGGCTCGCCGGAGAGGTTGACCACGCACACGAAGCCGGGGTCGCGGCGGAAGGCGAGGACTCCTGCCGGGGCGTCCAGCCAGGTGAGGGTGCCGTCGCCGAGGGCGGGGTGCGCGCGGCGCCGCCGCAGGGCGGCGCGGTACAGCTCCAGCATGGAGGTCTCGTCGCCGGTCTGCGCCGCGACGGTGCGCGCGGCCCAGTCGGCGGGCTGCGGCAGCCAGGGCGCGGCGGATGCGTCCTCGGGGCTGAAGCCGTACGGCGTGGTCCGCCCGGACCAGGGGATCGGCACCCGGCAGCCGTCGCGGCCGCGGTCGGTGTGGCCGGAGCGTTCCCAGACGGGGTCCTGGAGGACGGAATCGGGCAGGTCCTCGACCTCGGGCAGGCCGAGTTCCTCGCCCTGGTAGATGTAGGCGCCGCCGGGCAGGGCGAGCATCAGCAGGGCGGCCGCGCGGGCGCGCCGGGTGCCCAGTTCGAGGTCGAGGGGGCCTTCGGGCTCGTACCGCTCGTTGGCCACCCAGCGCCGGGCCGCCCTGCGGCCGTAGCGGCTGGCGTGGCGCATGACGTCGTGGTTGGAGAGCACCCAGGTGGCGGGGGCGCCGACCGCGCCCAGCATGGCGAGGGAGTCGTCGATGACCGTACGCAGGTCCTTGGGGTCCCAACTGGCCATCAGGAAGTCGAAGTTGAACGCGGTGTGCAGGCCGTCCGCGCGGACGTAGGCGGCCAGCCGTTCGGGGGTGTCCGCCCAGGCCTCGGCGACGAAGCACCGGTCGCCGGGGAACTCGTCGGCCACCTTCCGCCAGGCGCGGTAGATGTCGTGCACCTCGTCGCGGTCCCAGTGCGGGTGGTCGAGGTGCTGCCCGCGCCCGCCGGACCCGGCCCCGGCCGGACGCGGCGGCAGGTCGGGCAGTTCGGGGTGCTTGATCAGGCCGTGCGCCACGTCGATGCGGAAGCCGTCCACGCCCCGGGCGAACCAGAACCGCAGGATCGACTCGAACTCGGCGCGCACCTCGGGGTGCTGCCAGTTCAGGTCGGGCTGCTGGGGGGCGAAGAGGTGCAGGTACCACTCCCCGTCCGGCAGCCGGGTCCAGGCCGGGCCGCCGAAGGAGGAGACCCAGTCGTTGGGCGGCAGGGCGCCGTCGGGTCCGCGGCCGGGGCGGAAGACGTAGCGCTCGCGCTCCGGGCTGCCCGGTCCGGCCGCCAGGGCCGCCTGGAACCAGGCGTGCCGGTCGGAGGTGTGGTTGGGCACCATGTCGGGGATGATGCGGATCCCGTGCCGGTGGGCCTCCTCGATGAGTTGCTCGGCCTCGGCCACCGTGCCGAACAGCGGGTCGATCGCGCGGTAGTCGGCCACGTCGTAACCGTGGTCGGCCTGCGGCGACTTGTACCAGGGGTTGATCCACAGGGCGTCCACGCCGAGCGACGTGAGGTACGGCAGCCGGGAGCGGATGCCGGCGATGTCGCCGACGCCGTCGCCGTTGCCGTCGGCGAAGCTGCGGATGTAGACCTGGTAGATGACGGCGCTGCGCCACCAGGGTGCGGTACCGGGCATGCTGTTCCTTAGCAGTGGGAGGGTCTACTTCGCGGCACCGGCCGTCAGGCCGGCGACGATGCGGCGCTGGAAGAGCAGCACCATGACCACCAGCGGGATCGTGACGAGGACGCCCGCGGCCATCTGGCTGCCGAACGGGGTCTCGTACGTCGTGGCGCCGGTGAACTTGGAGATGGCGACCGGAGCGGTCTGCATCTCCGGCCGGTTGGTCATCGACAGCGCGATGAGGAACTCGTTCCAGGCGGCGATGAACGTGATGATCGCGGTGGTGAAGATGCCCGGCGCGGCCAGCGGGATGATGACCTTGCGGAAGGCCTGGCCGCGGGTGCAGCCGTCCACCATGGCGGCGTGCTCCAGTTCGTCCGGCATCTGCCGGAAGAACGTGGTCAGGTTCCACACCGCCAGCGGCAGCGCGAAGGACATGCTCGGCACGATCATGGACTGGTAGGTGTTGATCCAGCCGATGTCCGTGAACAGCTTCAGCAGCGGGACCACGATCGACACCACCGGGAACATCGAGGTGGCGATGATGAGGGTCAGGATCAGCCGCTTGAAACGGAACTCCAGCCGGGCCATCGCGTAGGCGGTGAACGTGGCCAGCAGCAGCGCCAGCACGGTGGTGACCCCGGCCACGACCAGGCTGTTGAGCAGCGCCCGGGTGAACCCCTGGGAGGCGCCGAACAGCGAGCGGTAGTTCTCGAACGACACCGGGGACGGGACGAGCGAGGTGTCGAAGATGTCGGAGGTGCGGCGCAGGCTGGAGACCAGCATCCAGTAGAACGGGGCCAGGCAGTAGGCCACCACCGCGGCGACCCCCACGTACAGCAGCCGGCCTCGCCACTTCCCGGCGGCCGCCCTTGTCGTCGCCCTGGTCGTCATGGCCGTCGTGGTCGTCATGCCGTCACCTCCGCGCGGCGCGCGAACACGAACCTGCGCCCGCTCCTGCGACCGCCTCCCGTGCCGGCGCCGCCGACGAGATCGGCGCCCAGCAGCCGTACGAAGGCGAGCGCGATCAGGAAGACGTAGAGGAAGAGCAGGACCGCGTAGGCGGAGGCCGGGCCGAAGCGGACGTTGGACGCCTCGTTCTGCGCCAGCATGGACAGCGTTTCCACCGAGTTCTTCTGCGCGCCGATCAGGATGTACGGCAGGTCGAACATCCGCAGCGCGTCCATGCAGCGGAACAGCATCGCCACCAGCAGCGCCGGCTTCACCAGCGGCAGCGTGATGTGCCAGAACCGGCGCAACGCGCTCGCGCCGTCGAGGCGCGCCGCCTCGTAGACCTCGTTCGGGATCACCTGCAGTCCGGCCAGGACCAGCAGCCCGATGAACGGGGCGGTCTTCCACACCTCGGCGACGATGACCGCGACCTTGGCGTGGAAGCCCTCGGTGGTCCACAGGATCTGGTGGCCGAGCAGGGCGTTGGCGATGCCGTCGCTGTTGAAGATCCATCGCCACAGCAGGCCGGAGATGGCCGTGGGCACCGCCCAGGGGACGAGGATGCCGGCCCGGACCAGGGCCCGGCCGCTGAACGCCCGGTGCATGATCAGGGCCATGGTCACGCCGATCACCGTCTCCAGGCCGACGGTGACGACGGTGAAGAAGGTGGTGTTCCAGAAGGCGTTCCAGAACCGGTCCCCGGCGGCGCCGAGGATGTCGGCGTAGTTCCTGAGCCCGACGAACGGCTCGGTGCTGCGGATGAAGCCGGTCTTCGGGTCGAGGCCCTTCGGCCCGTACAGCGACTCCCGCAGCGCCATGACCGTCGGGTAGAGCACGACGATCGTCAGCACCAGGAGCGTCGGGGAGACCAGCAGGGCCGCCAGCCGCCCGGTGCCGGCCGTGGCGCGGGTGCGGGACCGCCGGCCCGTCACCGGTGTGCGGGGCGGCCGGCGGGACCCGGGGGCGGCGGGTCCGGGCGGGATCCGGGTGTCGGTCATGACCGCGCCCCTCACTGCGCCGTGGCCTTCTGCAGCTCCCGCTGCAGGTCCTGCAGCGCCTGTGCGCTGCTCTTGGTGCCGGTCAGGGCGGCGTACGCCTCCTGCTGGACCGCCGAGGTCACATCGCCGTAGCTCACCACCCGCGGGCGCGGTACGGCGTGCAGGATCGACTGCTTGAGGACCGGAAGGTACGGGTACTGCCCGGTCAGTGCCGCGTCGTCGTACAGGTCGGCGTAGGGCGGGGCGAGGGAGGCCTTCTCCAGGAAGGTCTTCGCGGTCGTCTCGCTGCTGTAGAACTTCATGAAGTCCAGCGCCGTCGCCTTGTTCTTGGCGAAGGAGGACAGGGCCAGGTTGTGGCCGCCCAGGCTGGAGGAGCCGGGCCCGTTCAGGCCGGGCAGCGGCGCGACGGCGTACTTGCCGGCCAGCTTGCTCTTGCCGGCGAGCGCGTACATGTACGGCCAGTTGCGCAGGAAGACCAGCTTGCCGGCCTGGAACGCCTGCCGGCCGTCCTCCTCCTGGTAGGTGATGGCCTCCTTGGGGATCGTCCCGTCCTTGAACGAGCCGGCGAGGAAGTCCAGTCCCTCGCGCGCCGCCGGGGTGTCCACGTCCGGCTTGCCGTTCGCGTCGGTGACGACACCGCCCGCGGAGTTCACGGCCTCGGAGAAGTTCACCGTCAGGCCTTCGTACTTCTGGAACTGGCCCGCGTAGCAGGACATGCCCTTGGCCGCGGGCAGCTTCTCCACCTTGGCGCAGTCGGCCTTCAACTCGGCCCAGGTGGCCGGGGGTTTGGTGACCCCGGCCTGCTTGAGCAGGTCGGTGCGGTAGTACAGCAGGCCGCCGTCGGAACTGGCCGGGGCCGCGTACAGGCCGCCGCGGTACCGCGCCGTCTCCACCACCGGCTTGAGCATCCTGTCCAGCGGGAAGCTCTGCTCGGGCAGCCTGTCGATCCACTGGTGGGCGGCGAACTCCGAGGTCCACACGACGTCGAGGGAGAGCACCGTGTAGGCGTCGGACTTCGTCTCCGCGTTCTGGATCATCTGCTGGCGCTGCGCGTCCGCGTCCGTGGGCAGCTGGATGAAGGTGACCTTCTCCTTCGGGTGCAGCTTGTTCCACTGGTCGAGGACCGGCTGTACGGCGCCGGTGGTGTCCTTTCCGGCCACGTAGGTGATGGGGCCGCGGCCGGTGAACGACGTGGTCCCGGCCTGTCCTTGGGAGCCGCCGTCGCCGGACGAGCCGCAGGCGGCGAGGAGGAGTCCGGCGGCGGCGAGCGCGGCCGAGCACCGAAGGGCTCTGACTGTTCTGGTCTTCACTGTCTCTCCTGGTCGTGCGGAACCGAAGGCGACTCTGTTGCGAGACTGCGGTGTTGTGAGACTGCGAGGTGGTGAGACTGCGTTGTCACGACAGCTTCTTGATCAAACACGCAGGTCAATGCGGGTGAAGTAGACCCCGAGGGAGTGGCTTTGATCCCGCCGAGACAACGCTTGCACGCTAGGAGCGGGGTAACCGGAAGTCAATGCGTTACTTCTGGGTAATGAGAGGAGAACAGGGCACGGGAGCCGTGAAAGCGCTGTCACGGTGGGGCTCGACATGGGGCCCTTCTGTGCTACCGTCCGGCACATGCCACCAGCTCAGCGACACCCCACGATGGCTGACGTCGCCGAACGGGCCGGGGTATCCGCCTCCACCGTCTCGCGGACCCTGCGCGGACTGACCACCGTCTCGCCGGAGGTGCGCGCCCGGGTCGAACAGGCCGCCCGTGAACTGGACTTCGCCGTCTCGCGGCAGGCCGCGAGCCTGGTCACGGGCAGGACGGGCACCGTGGCGGTGCTCGTCCCCACCCTCAACGCGTGGTTCATGGGCTCGGCCCTCTCCAGCCTGGCCCCGGTGCTGCGGGCGGCGGGCATGGAGCTGACCGTCTATGTGATCCCCGATCTCGCCGAGCGCACCTCGTTCTTCGACCGGCTGCCCGCCCGCCGGAACGCCGACGCGCTGCTGGTCTTCTCCTTCGACCTCACCGAGGAGGAGACCGACCGGCTGGACAGCCTCGGCATGCCGGTCATCTATGTCAGCCAGCACGTCGACGGCCGCCCCAGCGTGTACGTCGACGACGTGGCCGGCGCCCTGCACGGCACCCGGCACCTGCTCAACCTCGGCCACCGCCGGATCGCCTTCATCAAGACGGTGGGCGCGAGCGGCTTCTCGTTCAGCTCCAACGAGCGGCTGCTCGGCTACCAGCAGGCGCTCGCCGAGGCGGGCGTCCCGCTCGACGACGATCTGGTGGCCGCCCTGCCGGTCGGCGACCAACGCGCCCTCACCGAAGCCCTCGGGCGGCTGCTGAGCCTGCGCGAGCCGCCCACCGCGGTCTTCGCCGAACAGGACGAGGTCGCCGTCGCCGTCATCCGGGCCCTGCGCCGGACGCGGATCGAGGTGCCCGAGCAGGTGTCCGTCCTGGGCTTCGACGACCAGCCGGTGGCCGACCTGTTCGACCTGTCCACCATCGCCCAGTCCCCCTCGGACATCGGCCACGAGGCCGGCCGGCTGGCCCTGAAGCTCATCGACGACTCCGAGCCGGACCACACGCAGCACATCGTGCTGCCCACGCATCTGATCCCGCGGGCCACCACCGCACCCCTGCACGCCGGGGAGTGGGAGGGCGACGGGGGTTCTCCGCGCGCCTGAGATTCCCGGCACCCCACGGAAGAGGCCCAGGGCGCCGAGGGTGAGGACGACGACCACGGCGACCGTGACACCGAGGCCGGCCGCGGCGGCCTTGCCGAGGGCGGACCAGTCGACATGCATGGGGGCTCCCGGAGTCTGTTGTGCAGCCCTGTAATGAGGGAGTCTGTTGTGCAGTCCTGTGCTGATACGTTCGGTTCTCTCCCGGTGTCCGTGCCCTGTGCCAAGCTGTGGACGTGACCCTGGAGGACCTCAGACGGCTGCGCCGGGTGCGCGACCGCATGGACCGTGAGTACGCCGAGCCGCTCGACATGGCCGAGCTGGCCCGGGGTGCCCACATGTCACCGGGCCACTTCCAGCGCAGCTTCCGCAAGGCCTTCGGCGAGACGCCGTACAGCTATCTGATGACCCGCAGGATCGAGCGGGCCAAGGCGCTGCTGCGCCGGGGCGACCTCACCGTGACCGAGGTGTGCCTCGCCGTGGGCTGTACGTCACTCGGCTCCTTCAGTTCCCGCTTCACCGAGCTGGTCGGGGAGACACCGAGCGCCTACCGCTCCCGCTCGCACGAGGAGAGCGCGGTGATCCCGTCCTGCGTGGCCCGCACCTTCACCCGCCCCCGGCGCCGCCCGTACGCCCCGTGACCGCCCCGGCCCCTGCCCTGGCCTCACCTGCCCGGCTCGCACGGCATCCCCCCGCGCCCGTGCAGCCGCCCCTTCCCGCTCTTCCTCCGCCCCCCGTCCGCCTTGCCGGCTCGCGCGCGTCCAGGGCCGGATGGGCCTAGCGTGAGCCCATGGACGTGAAACTCAAGAACTGCTTCATCGCGGTGGACGACCACGACAAGGCGCTCGCCTTCTACCGTGACGTGCTCGGCCTGGAGGTCCGCAATGACGTGAGCTTCGAGGACATGCGCTGGGTGACGCTGGGCTCGCCGCTGCAGCCGGACGTCGACATCGTGCTGGAGCCGCCGGGGGCGAACCCGGACGCGTCCCCCGCCGACCGGCAGGCGCTCGCGGAGCTGCTCGCGAAGGGCATGCTGCGGGGTGTCATCTTCACGACCGAGGACTGCGACGCGCTGTACGAGCGGGTGCGGGCGGCCGGCGCCGACGTGCTCCAGGAGCCGACGGACCAGCCGTACGGGGTGCGCGACTGCGCCTTCCGGGACCCGGCGGGCAACCAGCTGCGCTTCCTCCAGCGGCCCGCGCAATGAACGGCCCGGGTGGATTCCCCGGCCTGGTCGCCGAGTTCGCGCCTACACTCGCCAGGTGATCATTCGCTGGACGTACGCCTTCGTCGACCGGCCCGCCGGCCGGCTGCCCGAGGCCCGCGCCTTCTGGACGGCCGTCACCGGCACCCGGGCGTCCCTGCCGCGCGGTGAGTGGGACGAGTTCATGACCCTGCTGCCCGAGGGGGCGGCCGGGACGGACGCGTGCGTGAAGCTCCAGGGCGTCACCGAGGGCGCCGGCGGCGCCCACCTCGACCTGTGCACCGGGGACGTACGGAAGCTGATCGGGGCGGCCCTGGAAGCCGGTGCGGGGCTGGTCGCGGACCACGGCGAGTGGGCCGTACTGCGCTCCCCGGCCGGGCAGTTGTTCTGTGCCGTGCCCTGGCACGGGGAGTCGGTACGGCCGCCGGTGGTGGCCGGCAGCCGGCTGGACCAGGTGTGCCTGGACATCCCGCCGTCGGCGTACGCCGCCGAGTCGGACTTCTGGGCCGGTCTCACCGGCTGGGAGCGGCTGACGGGGTCCCGGCCGGAGTTCGAGGTGCTCAAGCCGCCGACCGGGCTGCCCGTCCGGATCCTGCTGCAGCGGCTCGACGACGAGCGCCCCGCCTCCGCCCACCTCGACCTGGCCTGCGCGGACATCGCCGCCGTCCGCGCCCGGCACGAGGAACACGGCGCCGCCCGGGTGAGCGAGGGCCCGCACTGGGCCGTGATGCGCGATCCGGCGGGCGGCGTCTACTGCCTGACCGGCCGCGACCCGGAGACCGGCGGCCTGCCGCACGCCGGTCGGTGATCCACGCGACGGGTGCCGGTCGGTGATCCGCGCGACGAACGCCGATCAGCGAGCCGCGCGACGGACGCCGGTCAGCGAGCCCGCCGTCGCGTAGAGGCAGATGACCCCGGCGGGCGGGGAGGCCTCGGCCGGGTCCGCCGGCGGACTCGGCGGGCAGGAGCGGTCGCCGCCCCGCTCGCCAGGGGGCTGCGGCTGCGGCTGGGGGCGCCGCGCACCCGGCGACGGACCGCCCGTGCCCGTGCCCGTCGTCCCAGACGTACAGCCCCCGAGGCCGGGCGTCCTCCCGGTGTCCGAGCGTGAGTCCCGCCCCCAGGACCACGGCGACCGCCCAGACCTCACCGCCCGGCGCCACCACCGGCGGCGAGGTGTCCCCCCTGCCCGGTCACCCCCAGGGCTCGACGTCCACCACGGCGTCGGCCGGCACCGGCCCGTACACATGCGGGAACTCCTCCCCGCCGGGCTCCATGGCCTCGTACTTCACCGGCGCGCCCACCAGGGCCGGGTCCACGACCAGCACGACCAGCTCGTCCGGGCCGTCGTAGTCCCCGTAGAGGAACTCGGCGATGCGCGGGAGCTGTTCGCGGGTGGAGAAGTGGATGAAGCCCTCCTGCTGCAGGGTGCGGCCACGGGTCGACACCTCATAGGTGCCGCGCTCGCGCGCCGCCTCCCACAGGGAGCGCTCGGTGATGTGGACGATGTGCGGAAGCTTCGGCATGCGGCCACGCTACGGCCTCGGCCGGGCCGCGGGCGCCTGCTTTTCCGGCGCCGGTCCCCTATCCGGCGCCCATGTCTTGTCCGGCGCCGATGTCGTCGGCGCCGTCCATGACGGGCCGGATCACCACGGGGTAGTCGGTCAGGCCCTCGGGGCCGGGGCAGCGGGTGACGCGTTCGGCGATCTCGGTGACCCGGGCCAGGCTCGCGCACTCCAGCAGCCAGTAGCCGACGATCACCTCCTGGGTCTCGCCGTACGGGGCGTCGGTGATCACCGACGCCCCGTCCTCGCCGCGGGCGACCAGCCGGGTCCGGGCGGGCTCCGCCAGGCCCTCGGCGTCGATGAGTTCGCCGGATTCGGTGAGGTCGTCGTTGATCCAGCTCATGTAGGCGTACATGGCCTTCAGCTGTACCTCGGTCCAGGCGGGGGCGTGCGGGGTGGCCCTGCCGCTCATCGCGTCGTAGTCCGCCTGCGTACCCTGCACCATCACCAGGTACTTCATGGTCCGCTCCTTCGGCTCGAGACTCCCGGCACGGCTCAGGATTTCTCGGCCGCGGACTCACCGGGGCGCGGATGCCCGGTCACGTCGGCCGGAGCCGGGGGCTCGACGGACTTCCCGTAGGCCGCGCAGCCCGGGTTGCGGCAGGGGCCGGGGCCCCACACCGGTACCCAGGCGCCGAGCGTCTTGCGCCGTCCGACGACCGTGTCGACGGGCTGTCCGCAGACGGGACAGACGTGACCCTCGCTGTCCATGCCCTCAGGGTAGGGCGGCGGGGGGTCCGGCGCTTCCCACGGCACATCGCCATGCACGCGGGCAGCGAGCCCCGCGCTACATCGGCATTCCCGCAGGCAGCGAGCCGCGCAGTGCATCGGCGTTCCCGCAGGCGGCGAACCACGCAGCACGTCCGCGCTCCCGCAAGCAGCGAACCCCGCGCCACATCGGCGTTCTCGCTGGCGGCGAACCACGCAGCACGTCCGCGCTCCCGCAAGCAGCGAACCCCGCGCCACATCGGCATTCCGGCAGGCGGCAAACCACGCAACACGTCCGCGCTCCCGCAAGCAGCGAACCCCGCGCTACATCGGCATTCCCGCAGGCAGCGAGCCGCGCAGTGCATCGGCGTTCCCGCAGGCGGCGAACCACGCAGCACGTCCGCGCTCCCGCAGACGGCGAGCCCCGCGCCACATCGGCGTTCACCCAGACGGCGAGCCCCGCGCGCTGTGGGGGGTTGCGCGGGGCTCGCCCGGCCGGAGACCCGGAGTCCGTGCGGGGTCAGGGAGCCGCACGGGCCCGGGACTCCGGGGTCCTCCCGGCTTCCGGGGGCCGCGGCGCTCAGCTGCTGCGCCGGGTCACGAACTCGGCGAGCGCCAGCAGACCGCCCGCCGCCTCGGGGACGGGGACCGCACGGGACAGCTCCTGCACGGCGCGGGCCATCCGGTCGGCCGCCTCGGCCTGCGCCCAGTCCCGGCCGCCGGCCCGCTCCACGGCCCGGGCCGTCAGCGCGATGCCCTCGACGTCACCGGCGACGTACGGCTTCCCGTACAGCTCGGCGAGTTCGGCCGCGGCCTCGGTGCCGGAGGACAGGGCCGCCACCACGGGCAGGGACTTCTTGCGGGCGGCGAGATCGGCACCGGCCGGCTTCCCGGTGTGCCGGGGATCGCCCCATATCCCGATGACGTCGTCGATCAGCTGGAAGGCGAGCCCCGCCTGGCGGCCGAAGCCGTCGAGTGCCGCCACGTCGTCCGGGCCCGCGCCCGCGTACAGCGCCCCCAGGGCGCAGGCGCAGCCCAGCAGGGCGCCGGTCTTCGCCTCGGCCATGGCGAGCACCTCGTCGAGGGTGACCTCGTCGGGGCCGCGGCGCTCCATGTCCGTGTCGGTGTGCTGGCCCGCGCACAGCTCCACGACACAGTCCGCGAGCCGGGCCGCCGCCGGGCGGGCGGCCGGGTGCGGGTCCTCGGCGAGCAGCCGCAGGGCCAGCGCCTGCAGGGCGTCACCGGCGAGGATCGCGTCGGCGTCACCGAACACGGTCCAGGCGGTGGGACGGTGCCGGCGCGAGGTGTCCCGGTCCATCACGTCGTCGTGCAACAGCGTGAAGTTGTGGACCAGTTCGACCGCCACCGCCGCCCGGACCGCCGCCGTACGGGCCGCGGGTCCGCCGAGTGCCGCGGCCGCGGCCAGAACGAGCGCGGGCCGTATCGCCTTGCCCGTCCTGCCGTTCGCCGAAGTGCCGTCCGCGTGCTGCCAGCCGAAGTGGTAGAGCGCGATCCGGCGCATGGGGGCGGGCAGCGACTCCAGGGCCGCCCGCAGCTCCGGGTCGACGACGGCCCGGGTGCGCTCCAGCAGCACAGCCGCCTCCTGCCCGTCGGCCTGCCCGTCGAGCCGACCGGCACCGGTGCCGGTGGTCCTCCCCCGGCGTTCCCCCGCCGTGCCGTGATGCGGCACGGCGGGGCAACGCTGCTCGGTCTCCGTCATGAACTCGGCCATGTCTCCCCCTCGCCAGGTCCGCGGACACCGGCGTCGCCGGCCCGGCCGGACGCATATGGCGAGGGTCTACCCTGCCCGGCGGGCGGGGACACGGCCGCGAAGTGCGGAAACGTCACCTCCACCGGCCGATCTCGACGTTCTCCAGCACGCCGAGCGCGTCGGGTACCAGCACGGCGGCCGAGTAGTAGGCCGTCACCAGGTACTTGATGATGGCCTGTTCGTTGATGCCCATGAAGCGGACGGACAGGCTCGGCTCGATCTCGTCCGGGATGCCCGACTGCCGGAGGCCGATGACGCCCTGGTCCTGCTCACCGGTACGCATCGCGATGATCGAGGTCGTGCGCTCCGGGGTGACCGGGATCTTGCCACACGGGTAGATCGGCACACCGCGCCAGGTCGGGATGCGGTTGCCGCCGATCTCGACGGTCTCCGGGACCAGCCCCCGCTTGTTCAGCTCGCGCCCGAACGCGGCGATCGCGCGCGGGTGGGCCAGGAACAGCTTGGTGCTGCGCCGGCGGCTGAGCAGCTCGTCCATGTCGTCCGGGCTGGGCACGCCGTCGTGCGGCTGGATCCGCTGGTCGTACTCGCAGTTGTGGAGCAGGCCGAAGTCGCGGTTGTTGATCAGCTCGTGCTCCTGGCGCTCCTTGAGCGCCTCGACGGTGAGCCTGAGCTGCTGTTCGGTCTGGTTCATCGGCTGGTTGTAGAGATCGGCCACGCGCGTGTGGATGCGCAGCACGGTCTGGGCGATGCTCAGCTCGTACTCACGGGGCCGGGCCTCGTAGTCCACGAAGGTGTGCGGGATGTCGGGCTCGCCGGAGTGACCGGCCGCCAGCTCGACCTCCTTCTCGCCGTACTTGTTGGTCCGCTGCTCCGGCACGGAGCGCAGCCGCTCGAGGTGCTCGCGCAGGGTGTCCGCGCGCTCGGCGACCTGCTGGAAGTCCTGGCGGCTGAGGATCAGCACGGTGGTCGCGGTGTCCGCGCGGACGGTGTACTCCCAGATGGCGTCCGGGTCGAGCAGCGCCTGCTCGCCGAAGTAGGCGCCGTCGGCGAGGACTCCGAGGACCGCGTCGTCGCCGTACGGGCCGGTGCCGACCTTCTCGACCCTGCCGTGGGCCAGCAGGTACACCTCGCCCGTCTGGTTGCCGAAGTCGGCGATCACCTCACCGGGCGCGAAGTCGCGCTGGCGGCAGCGCCGGGCGAGCTCCGTCAGCACCTCCTCGTCCTCGTAACCGCGCAGGGCCGGCAGCTCGCCGAGTTCGGCCGGGATGACCTCGACCTGGTCCCCGGTCTTCACGAAGGTGATGCGGCCGTCGCCGACGGAGTACGTCAGCCGCCGGTTCACCCGGTATGTGCCGCCCTGTACGTCCACCCACGGGAGTGTGCGCAGCAGCCAGCGGGAGCTGATCTCCTGCATCTGCGGAACGGACTTGGTGGTGGTGGCCAGGTTCCGCGCGGCCGCGGTCCCGAGGGACTGCTGTGGCCTGCCCTGTTCCGTGCGGACCTCTTCGCCTACCGACATAGAGAATTGCCTCCCAGGTATGCCCGGTGCCGAATCGCAGGGGGCACCGGGTCTCGGCACCGAGCCTTCCATCACGCACCGTGGTCGCGCCATTACCCGAAAGAGCGGGAATGGCTCATCGGACGAGTGGGCAGAAAGAGGGACTCACGCATCCCCCCGCCCAGGCGACAATGAAGCCGTGACCAGCAGCGACCCGCTCACCCCCCGCCTGCCCTCCCCCCTCCAGGAGGTACGGGACGACCGGTTCGGGCGGCACGGTCTCCGGCTCCTCCTCAAGCGCGACGACCTGATCCACCCCGACCTCGTCGGCAACAAGTGGCGCAAGCTCGTGCCGAACATCGACGCGGCGCGGGGCCGCCCCCTGGTGACCTTCGGCGGGGCCTACTCCAACCACCTGCGGGCCACCGCCGCCGCGGGCCGCGTCCTCGGGCTGGCGACCACCGGCGTGGTGCGCGGCGACGAGCTGGCCGGGCGCCCGCTGAACCCCTCGCTGGCCCGGTGCTCGGCCGACGGCATGCGCCTGCACTTCGTCGACAGGTCGACGTACCGGCGGAAGAACGAGCCGGAGACGCTGGCCGCGATCCTGCGCGCGGCCGGCGCCGAGGAGGCGTACGTGGTGCCCGAAGGCGGCAGCAACAGCGCGGCCGTCCACGGCTGCCGGGCCCTGGGCGAGGAGCTGCGCGGACACGCCGACGTCGTCGCGGTCGCCTGCGGTACCGGCGGCACGCTCGCGGGCCTGGCCGCGGGGCTGGGCCCCGGGCAGCGCGCGCTCGGCGTGCCGGTGCTCAAGGGCGGCTTTCTGGAGCGCGTCACCGAGGCCTTGCAGGAGAGTGCCTTCGGCGCCCGCACCGGCTCCTGGTCCCTCGACGAGCGCTTCCACTTCGGCGGTTACGGCCGTACGACCCCCGAACTGCACGCGTTCGCCGCGGACTTCGAGGACCGCCACGGGCTGCCCGTCGAACGCCTCTATGTCGCCAAGCTGCTCTACGGACTTGTCGCCCTGGCGGACGAGGGCGCCTTCGTGCGCGGCACGACGGTCGCCGCCGTCGTCACCGGCCGGCCGTTCCCCGAGCCCTTCGGCCGCTGGCGCTACTCCGCCTCCCGGTAGGCCGCCGCCTCCTCCAGGTCCAGGCGTCTGAGCAGGGCGCGCAGCATCTCGTCGTCGATGTAGCGGTGGTCGCGGAGCCTGACGAAGACCTCCCGCTCGGTGCTGATCACCTCGCGGGAGAGGCGGCGGTAGGTGTCGTCCACGGACTCGCCGGTCACGGGGTTGGTCTGGCCGAGGCGCTCCCAGACGGCGTTGCGGCGGCGCTCCAGGACCGTGCGCAGGCGGTCGGCGAGCGGCGGGGGCAGGGCGTTGCGCTCGTCGGCGAGGAGGTCGTCGAGGCGGCTCTCGGCGGCGCGGGAGGCCTGGGCCTGGGCGTTGGCCTCGGCGAGGGTCTCGGCCTGCGGGTCGCGGCCGGGGAACCTCAGCAGGCGGATCAGCGGCGCGAGCGTCAGCCCCTGCACCACGAGGGTGCCGATGACCGTGGTGAAGGTCAGGAAGAGGATCAGGTTGCGCTGCGGGAAGGAGGCGCCGCCGTGCACCGTGAGCGGGATGGAGAACGCGATGGCCAGGGACACCACACCGCGCATGGCGGCCCAGGACGTCACGATCGGCGCCCGCCAGGTGGGGTTGTCCTCGCGTTCCCGGATGCGCCGGGAGAGCAGGCGGGGCAGGAAGGCCGCGGGGTACACCCAGACGAAGCGGGCCGCGACGACCACGAGGAAGACCGCGATCGCGTACCAGGCGGCGTCGGCCCCGTGGTACGCGGCCAACCCCTTGAGGACGGTGGGCAGCTGCAGGCCGATCAGGGCGAAGACCGCCGATTCCAGCAGGAAGGCGACCATCCGCCACACCGCGTCCTCCTGGAGCCGGGTGGCGAAGTCGACCTCCCACGCGTGGTGCCCGAGGTAGACCGCGACCACGACGACCGCGAGCACCCCGGAGCCGTGGAACTGCTCGGCGACGCCGTAGGCGGTGAACGGGATCAGCAGGGAGAGGGTGTTCTGGAGAAGGGCCTCCCTCAGGTGCGTGCGCAGCCAGTGGATCGGCACCATGAGCACCAGGCCGACGACGATCCCGCCGATCGCCGCCCGCAGGAACTCGCCGATCCCGCCGGCCCAGGTGGCGCCCTCGCCGACGGCCGCGGCGAGGGCCACCTTGTAGGCGGTGATCGCGGTGGCGTCGTTGAGCAGGGACTCGCCCTGGAGGATGGTGGTGATCCTGGAGGGCAGGCCGACCCGGCGCGCGATCGCCGCGGCCGCGACCGCGTCCGTGGGCGCGACCACCGCGCCCGCCACCGGGCGCGCCGGGCAGCGGCAGTCCGGGTACGACGAGGTAGGCGACCCAGCCGACGGCGAAGGTCGCGAAGAGCACGTACCCGATCGACAGCAGCCCCACCGGCCGCATCTGGGCGCGCAGATCGAGGTACGAGCTCTCGGTGCCCTCCTTGTACAGCAGCGGGGGCAGCACCAGGGGCAGGACGATCTGCGGATCCAGGGTGTAGTGCGGGATCCCGGGGATGTACGAGACCGCCAGGCTCACGGCGACCAGCAGCAGCGGCGCCGGCACCGGAGTGCGCCGGGCGGCCCCCGCGATCGCCGCACTGCCCGCCACCAGCAACAGCAGCGGCATCACGTCCATGATCCTCGCCCACCCTCGTTTTCCGCGCGGTCAGCCGCACGCCCGTCGTAATCTGGCAATCATGAAACAGTGCACGCACGCCGACGCGCTGCCGCACCCGGAACCGGAACCGCTCGACGCGACCTGCCCGGAGTGCCTGCGCGACGGCACGCACCCCGTGCAGCTGCGGCTGTGCCTCACCTGCGGCCATGTCGGCTGCTGCGACTCCTCACCCGGACGGCACGCGACGCAGCACCACGAGACGTCCGGTCATCCGGTGATGCGGACCTTCGAGCCCGGCGAGGACTGGCGGTGGTGCTTCGTGGACCACGTACTGGTCTGAGCACGTCATCGCGTGATCACATTCCCGCCCGGCCGCCTTCTCGTGTGACACTGCATGGGGCGGTGGCCGTACGACGGTTCGAGCGTCTGACGTCTGGGTACGTCAACCCGGCGCGCGCTGTTCCCATTTGGGCCCGCAAACCCCCTAGACACGGAGCGTATACACAGCTTTACTGTGAGTGACGCCAGGGGGGTTGGGGTCCCGGGACAGAAACGTTGGGAGCGCGATAGCGTCACCGCGGAACCGCGTCCGCGTTACCCCGGGGGGCGACCCTCGGCCCCGTAAAGCTTGTACCACCATGGAGGTGAGGGTGTCCCAGATCGCAGGCGAGCCCGCGGCGAACCAGGACTTCGTGGAAGTCCGGCTGCCGGCCGCGGGTGCCTACCTGTCGGTGCTGCGGACGGCCACGGCCGGACTCGCGGCCCGCTTGGACTTCACCCTGGACGAGATCGAGGACCTGCGCATCGCCGTGGACGAGGCGTGCGCGATCCTGCTCCAGCAGGCCGTGCCGGGCTCCGTGCTCGGCTGTGTCTTCCGGCTCGTCGACGACTCGCTGGAGGTCACGGTCTCGGCGCCGACCACGGACGGTCACGCCCCCTCGCGGGACACCTTCGCCTGGACCGTGCTCTCGGCCCTCGCGGGCAAGGTCTCGTCCGCCGTCGACGAGGACAAGACCGTGTCGATCAGCCTCTACAAACAGCGCGGCGCGGGCCCCGGCCCGGCGTGAGGAACGGGGACGGTCCGGTGCGGGACGAAGAGCGCGGCACACGGGAGCTGCCGGCCGGGGACGGGGGTGCCCCCTGGCCGAGCACGGGCGACCTCTCCGGGGAGGCTCCCCGGGACGGTTCCCGGCGCATGGCGGACGGCATCGACGGCATCCCCGAGCAGGCCAGACCGCATCCGGAGGACGACTCCGCGCACACCGCGAGCGACGGTGGCGCGCAGGCCGTACCGCCGGAGGACTCCGGCGGCACCCAAGCCGCCGGCCGCGCGGGAGCCAGGGCTCGGGGAAGGGCTACGGGCGGGACGATGAGCGAGCACGAGCGGTACGCCGAGGACGACGCGCCGAGCGCGAAGCCCGTGCAGGCCGCACAGCACGACCCGGCGGACCGCAGCGGGGCACGGGCGATGTTCGTGGAGCTGCGCGCGCTGAAGGAGGGCAGCCCGGAGTACGCGGAGCTGCGCAATCAGCTGGTCCGTATGCATCTGCCGCTCGTGGAGCACCTGGCGCGCCGCTTCCGCAACCGCGGCGAGCCGCTGGACGACCTCACCCAGGTCGCCACGATCGGTCTGATCAAGTCCGTCGACCGGTTCGACCCGGAGCGCGGCGTGGAGTTCTCCACGTACGCCACCCCGACCGTGGTCGGCGAGATCAAGCGGCACTTCCGGGACAAGGGCTGGGCGGTCCGCGTGCCGCGCCGGCTGCAGGAGCTGCGGCTCGCGCTGACCACGGCGACGGCCGAGCTGTCCCAGCTGCACGGCCGCTCCCCCACGGTCCACGAGCTGGCCGAGAAGCTGGCCATCTCGGAGGAGGAGGTCCTGGAGGGCCTGGAGTCCGCCAACGCCTACTCCACGCTGTCCCTGGACGTCCCCGACACCGACGACGAGTCCCCGGCGGTCGCCGACACCCTCGGCGCGGAGGACGAGGCGCTGGAGGGCGTGGAGTACCGGGAGTCGCTCAAGCCGCTGCTGGAGGACCTCCCGCCGCGGGAGAAGCGGATCCTGCTGCTGCGCTTCTTCGGGAACATGACCCAGTCGCAGATCGCGCAGGAGGTCGGCATCTCCCAGATGCACGTCTCCCGGCTGCTGGCCCGCACGCTGGCCCAGCTGCGCGAGAAGCTGCTGGTGGAGGAGTAGGCGAACGAGCAGGTGGTCCTACTCCGCGCGGCCCGGACCCTTGATGCCGAGGGCCCGGGTCGTCTCGCCGTTGACGAGGAGGACCAGCGCCGCCACGGCGACGACCGCGATGGCGATACCGGCCGGAATGGCCATGCTGTCGGCCTTGAGCAGGTTGTAGGCGATCGGCAGCGCCATGACCTGCGTGATCACCGCGGGACCGCGGCTCCAGCCGCGCCGCAGCAGCAGCCCGCGCGCGGCGAGCAGCGGCAGCAGCGCGAGCACGACGAGGGTGACCCCGAGGGTCACGGCCTGCTGCCGGTCGTCCGGCGACCCGGCAAGCCCGAGCACGAGCACCCACAGCCCACCGGCCCCGAGGGCCACACCCTCCAGCCCGGCCAGCAGCGCGGCATACGTCAACCGACGCGGGCGCGGGCCGACAGCGGCTTCGGTGGTGTCCGGGGCGGGGGTCTGCTCACTGCTCACCCCAGCAGGGTAGCGGGGGTGGTGTCAGCGCCCCGAAGGGGCGGCCCGCACACCAACGGAGTGTCCAGGCTCACGCCCCCACCTCTTACCCGATCCCTACCTCGGTATGGGCCCGGTACCCCCCAGTAGGTACGCTGCCCTCCATGCGTGCACTTCTCGTGGTCAACCCGGCGGCAACCACCACAAGCGCACGCAGGCGTGACGTGCTGATCCACGCGCTGGCGAGCGAGATGAAGCTGGAGGCGGTCACCACCGAGTACCGCGGACACGCCCGCGACCTCGGCCGGCAGGCGGCGGACAGCGACGACATCGACCTGGTCGTGGCCCTCGGCGGCGACGGCACGGTCAACGAGGTCGTCAACGGCCTGCTGCACGCCGGCCCCGACCCGGAGCGCCTGCCCGGCCTCGCCGTCGTACCCGGCGGCTCCACGAACGTCTTCGCCCGCGCCCTGGGCCTGCCCAACGACCCGGTCGAGGCCACCGGCGCCCTGCTGGACGCGCTGCGGGAGGGCCGGGAGCGGGTCGTCGGCCTCGGGCTGGCCTCGGGCACGCCCGGCACCGAGGACGAGGCGGTCCCGGACCGCTGGTTCACCTTCAACGCGGGGCTCGGTTTCGACGCGGGCGTCGTCGGCCGGGTGGAGCAGCAGCGCGAGCGCGGGAAGAAGTCGACGCACGCCTTGTACGTACGTCAGGTCATCCGGCAGTTCCTCGGCGAGCCGAACCGCCGGCACGGCTCGATCACGCTGTCGCGGCCCGGCGAGGACCCGATCGCCGATCTCGTGGTGGCCATAGTCTCGAACACGTCCCCTTGGACGTATCTCGGCAATCGCCCCATGTACACATCACCTAAGGCCTCGTTCGATACCGGCGTCGATGTGCTCGGTCTCAGCCGCCTGTCGACGGCCGCGGTTGCCCGGTATGGCACCCAGTTGCTCACTTCGTCCCCCGAGCGCGGCCCCCATGGTCGACATGTCGTCTCGCTGCATGATCTGGATCAGTTCACCTTGCATTCGAAGGTGCCTCTGCCCCTTCAGATGGACGGTGACCACCTGGGGCTGCGTACGAGCGTGACGTTCACAGGTGTACGCCGCGCACTGCGTGTGATTGTGTGAGCGGAACGGGCAAAAGTCCTTTCACTCGAACGTTTAGGCCAGGATCCACCCCATGGAAGTACGGCTGTGACCCAGTCGACACCGAGGAATCAAAAAAAACTTTCCGGAAGGGGTTGTATCCGTCGCTGAGGTTTGCGAGTCTCTACGTGGCGATCGGGACGGCCCGCAACACCGGCCTCCACTGATCACCGGAACCCCTCTTCAAACCAAGGACCACGCCGGGGAAGACTCGGCGGTCGGCCCTTCACTTGTTGAGGGATTCGTGAAAGCGTTCACATTCACAAGCAACCTGTACGTCATACGTTCAGAGAACCTAGGAGAGGTAGCAGCCATGGACTGGCGTCACAACGCCGTTTGCCGCGAGGAAGACCCCGAGCTCTTCTTCCCCATCGGCAACACCGGTCCTGCGCTGCTGCAGATCGAGGAAGCCAAGGCCGTCTGCCGTCGCTGCCCGGTGATCGAGCAGTGTCTGCAGTGGGCGCTCGAGTCCGGCCAGGACTCCGGCGTCTGGGGTGGTCTCAGCGAGGACGAGCGCCGCGCCATGAAGCGCCGCGCCGCCCGCAACCGGGCTCGTCAGGCCTCCGCCTGACATACCCACCCCTGCTGACAGCCTGAGCTTGGCGGCGCGTGCAGCACGCACGCATCTCCCGCCCCCGAGCCGCAGCGCGCAGTATCCCCCGATGCCGCTAGCGATTGAGCAGAGCAGCAACGAGCACGAGCCTCGGACCGACGACGGTCCGGGGCTTTTTGCTGCGCCCGTCGGCTTCGTGCTGTGCCCGCTCTCCGTATGACAAACGCCCCCTGCCCTACGGCAGTTGGGCTACTTCTGCGCCCGCACCGGAATGTCGAGGATCACCCTGGTCCCCCGCCCCGGCGCCGGGACCATGTCGAAGGAGCCGCCCAGCTCGCCCTCCACCAGGGTGCGTACGATCTGCAGGCCGAGGTTGCCCGAGCGGTGCGGGTCGAAGTCCTCGGGCAGGCCGACCCCGTCGTCCTGGACGGTGACCAGCAGCCGGGCCTCCTTCGTCGTACCGCCCCGGACCGCGGAGACCTCGACCGTGCCGGTGTCGCCCTCACGGAAGCCGTGCTCCAGGGCGTTCTGCAGGACCTCGGTGAGGACCATCGACAGCGGCGTGGCCACCTCGGCGTCGAGGATCCCGAAACGGCCGCTGCGCCGGCCGGTCACCTTGCCCGGCGAGATCTCGGCGACCATCGCCAGCACCCGGTCGGCGATGTCGTCGAACTCCACGCGCTCATCCAGGTTCTGAGACAGCGTCTCATGCACGATCGCGATCGAGCCGACCCGGCGGACGGCCTCCTCCAGGGCTTCCCGGCCGCGCTCGGAGCCGATGCGCCGGGCCTGGAGGCGCAGCAGCGCGGCCACCGTCTGGAGGTTGTTCTTCACCCGGTGGTGGATCTCCCGGATGGTCGCGTCCTTGGTGATCAACTCCCGCTCGCGGCGCCGCAGTTCGGTGACGTCCCGGCACAGCACCAGCGAACCGATCCGGGTGCCCTTGGGCTTGAGCGGGATCGCCCGGAACTGGATGACCCCGTCGTTGGCCTCGATCTCGAACTCGCGCGGCGCCCAGCCGCTGGCCACCTTGGCGAGCGCCTCGTCGACCGGTCCCCGGGTCGGGGCGAGTTCGGCGGTGGTCTGCCCCAGGTGCTGGCCGACCAGGTCGGCGGCGAGGCCGAGGCGGTGGTAGGCGGACAGGGCGTTCGGCGAGGCGTACTGGACGAGGCCGTCCGCGTCGAGCCGGATCAGGCCGTCGCCGACGCGGGGCGCGGCGTCCATGTCGACCTGCTGGTCCGGGAACGGGAAGGAGCCGGCCGCGATCATCTGCGCGAGGTCCGAGGCGCTCTGCAGGTAGGTGAGCTCCAGGCGGCTCGGGGTGCGGACGGTGAGCAGATTGGTGTTGCGGGCGATCACGCCGAGGACGCGGCTCTCCCGCCGTACGGGGATGGACTCGACCCGTACGGGGACCTCTTCGCGCCACTCCGGGTCGCCCTCGCGCACGATCCGGCCCTCGTCCAGCGCCGCGTCCAGCATGGGCCGCCGGCCGCGCGGGACCAGGTGGCCGACCATGTCGTCCTGGTAGGAGGTGGGGCCGGTGTTGGGGCGCATCTGGGCCACCGAGACGTACCGGGTGCCGTCCCGGGTGGGGACCCACAGGACCAGGTCGGCGAAGGAGAGGTCGGAGAGCAGCTGCCACTCCGAGACCAGCAGGTGGAGCCACTCGAGGTCGGAGTCGTCGAGGGCGGTGTGCTGGCGGACCAGTTCGTTCATGGAGGGCACGTCTGCGAGCGTACCCGGACGTTCGAACATGGCCGAAAACCAGTCGCGAGCGGCCCCTGGAACACCCGCGGGCCGCGGCGCCTGGAAGGGACCCTCAACCCTCCCGGCACCGCAGCCCGGAGCATCATCGGCCGTGGGGTGTGCGGTCCCGGTCGGCCGAAGGTCGAGGAGCCGGGGCAGTCAGGGCAGAGAGCTCCGGATCCTCGATCCGCCTTCCTGTGCGGGGAAGACGGAGGCTTGTTCGCACAGAAACGTCGTCGTCGATTGTGGACTAGACCACAACGATGTGTCCATGGTCTTGTCGGCATGCACGACTGATGGCACCCGATGCCACGAAGCCTAGCCCGCCGCGGTCAGCCATGGGGCCAGATGGACAGGGCAATTTCCGCGAGCGCCTCCAGTTCGGCACGGCTCGCGCCGTCGCGGGCCTGCTGGGACATGCCCTGGATCATCGCGCCGGTGTGCCGGGCGAGGGCGGCGGCGTCGGTGCCGGCGGGGAGCCGGCCCGCCACGACGTCCGCCCGGATCCGGGACTCGAGGGCGGCGATGTTCGCGTTGCGCCGCTCGCGCAGCAGCCGCCCCACCTCGGGGCTGGTGCAGTTGGTGGCGGCGTGCACGACCAGGCAGCCGTGCGGGTGGGCGGCGTCGGTGTACTCGGCGGCGGCCTCGCGCAGCAGGCGCTCGACGGCGGCGCGGGCGGTGGGCTCCTCGGCGAGGGCACGATCACCGAAGGCGCCGTAGGTGTCGGTGTAGAGCCGCACGACCTCCTCGAACAGCGTCCGCTTGTCGCCGAAGGCGGCGTAGAGGCTCGGGGCGCCGATGCCCATGATCCTGGTGAGGTCGGCGACGGAGGTGGCCTCGTAGCCGTGCTCCCAGAAGGCCATGAGCGCCTTCTCCAGGGCGGTGGCACGATCGAAGGAGCGCGGGCGGCCACGCGATCTGGAGGTCACCATGAGGGTCATTTTATAGCGGACCTTAGAGAAATGAACCAGCCCCTCCGGAGGCCCGGCTCTGTTAGATTGGTCTAAACCACATAGAGACGTCCAGAGCCCACTTCAGAACGGCAGGCCCAGCGTGGAAGTTGTCATCGTTCCGGACGCCGCGGCGGGCGGCGAGCTCATCGCCGAGGCCATGGCACAGCTGCTGCGACGCAAGCCCGACGCCCTGCTCGGCGTGGCCACCGGCTCCACCCCGCTGCCCATCTACCAGGCGCTGACCGCCAAGGTGCGCTCCGGCGCCGTGGACACCTCGCGGGCGCGCATAGCCCAGCTCGACGAATACGTGGGACTGCCCGCCGAGCACCCCGAGTCCTACCGCTCGGTGCTGCGCCGGGAGGTCCTCGAGCCGCTCGGCATCGGCATGGACAAGTTCCTCGGACCCGACGGCACCGCCGACGACATCCAGGCGGCCTGTGCGGCGTACGACCGCGCGCTCGCCGCGGCCGGCGGGGTGGACCTGCAGCTGCTGGGCATCGGCACCGACGGCCACATCGGCTTCAACGAGCCCTGCTCGTCCCTCGCCTCGCGCACCCGGATCAAGACGCTGACCGAGCAGACCCGGATCGACAACGCCCGCTTCTTCGACGGCGACATCGAGCAGGTCCCGCACCACGTCATCACCCAGGGCATCGGCACCATCCTGGAGGCCCGCCACCTGGTGCTGCTGGCGACCGGCGAGGGCAAGGCGGACGCGGTCGCCGCGACCGTCGAGGGACCGGTCGCCGCCGTCTGCCCGGCCTCGGCGCTCCAGCTGCACCCGCACGCCACGGTGGTCGTCGACGAGCCGGCCGCGGCCAAGCTGAAGCTGGCCGACTACTTCCGGCACACCTACGCGGGCAAGCCGGACTGGCAGGGGATCTGACGCCCAGCCCGCCATCATGGACTAGACCAACCTCGGTCACCACTGTATATAGAGGAGATCACGGAGCGTGCGGGTGGAGTCCTGACAGAAGAACCCGTGCCACGATGTGAGCCGTGGCCGATGTCAGTCGGTCGCTTTCGGCATCCGGAGCCGGGAAGGCAGAGCATGACCACCGACGTCAGCAGTGCGGAGAACGAGGCCGGGACGACCGTGCGTACGGCGCGCGTGCCCAAGTACTACCGCCTGAAGAAGCACCTGCTCGACATGACGGAGACCCAGGCGCCGGGCACGCCGGTCCCGCCCGAGCGCACGCTGGCGGCCGAGTTCGACACCTCCCGCACCACCGTCCGCCAGGCCCTTCAGGAACTGGTGGTCGAGGGCCGGCTGGAGCGCATCCAGGGCAAGGGCACCTTCGTGGCCAAGCCCAAGGTCTCCCAGGCGCTCCAGCTCACCTCCTACACCGAGGACATGCGCGCCCAGGGCCTGGAGCCGACCTCGCAGCTGCTGGACGTCGGCTACATCACCGCCGACGACCGGCTCGCCGGGCTGCTCGACATCGCCGCCGGCGGACGCGTGCTGCGCATCGAGCGGCTGCGCATGGCCAACGGCGAGCCGATGGCCATCGAGACCACCCACCTGAGCGCCAAGCGCTTCCCGGCGCTGCGCCGCTCCCTGGTGAAGTACACGTCCCTCTACACCGCCCTCGCCGAGGTCTACGACGTCCACCTCGCCGAGGCCGAGGAGACCATCGAGACCTCGCTGGCCACCCCGCGCGAGGCGGGCCTGCTCGGCACCGACGTCGGCCTGCCGATGCTCATGCTCTCCCGGCACTCCCTGGACCGCGAGGGCAAGCCCGTGGAGTGGGTGCGGTCGGTGTACCGGGGCGACCGGTACAAGTTCGTGGCGCGGCTCAAGCGCCCGGCGGAGTAAGGCGGCTGGGTCCCGCGGGCCTCCGCCGGGGCCTTCACCAGGGCCTTCACTGAATCGATATACCGATATACGGACGACGTCTTCCACTTCCCTGACACCGTCACCTAGATTGCCTGCGCATTACACAGGTGATCAGCGAGGGGACGGAGAGCCGTGGCATGTCCGATACGTCTGAAGTGAGACCCCCGGTCGTCACACCGGTCCGGGTGATCATCGCCCTGTGTCTGGTCGCGCCCTTCGTGGCGATGCTCTGGGTCGGCTCCTACGCGAAGACGGGCCCCGCCTTCATCGGGATCCCGTTCTTCTACTGGTACCAGATGCTCTGGGTGCTGATCTCCACCGCGCTCACGATGACCGCGTACCAGCTGTGGCAGCGCGACCAGCGCGCCCACGCCTCCCAGGCTTCCCCCGCTTCAGAGACGGGCGGTGAGGCGGAGTGAAGAACGGCGTCAACGGCGTCGCGCTCGGCGTCTTCATCTTCTTCTTCCTGGCCGTCACGGTCATGGGCTTCCTCGCCGCCCGCTGGCGCAGGGCCGAGAACGAGCACTCCCTGGACGAATGGGGCCTGGGCGGACGGTCGTTCGGCACCTGGATCACCTGGTTCCTGCTCGGCGGCGACCTGTACACGGCGTACACCTTCGTCGCCGTACCGGCGGCGATCTACGCGGCGGGCGCGTCCGGCTTCTTCGCGGTGCCGTACACGATCCTGGTCTACCCGCTGATCTTCACCTTCCTGCCGCGCCTGTGGTCGGTCAGCCACCGCCACGGCTACGTCACCACGTCCGACTTCGTCCGGGGCCGCTTCGGCTCCAGGGGCCTGTCGCTGGCGGTGGCGCTGACCGGCATCCTGGCGACGATGCCGTACATCGCGCTCCAGCTCGTCGGCATCCAGGCGGTGCTGGACGTGATGGGCGTCGGCGGGGACAGCAGCACCAACTGGTTCGTACGGGACCTGCCGCTGCTGATCGCCTTCGGTGTGCTCGCGGCGTACACCTACTCGTCCGGTCTGCGCGCCCCCGCCCTGATCGCCTTCGTCAAGGACGCGCTGATCTACATCGTCATCGCGGTGGCGATCATCTACATCCCGATCAAGCTGGGCGGCTTCGACGACGTCTTCGCCAAGGCGGCCCACGCCTTCAGCCAGGTCAACCCGGCCACGGGCAAGCCGCGCGGTGCGCTCGTGCCCCCGGAGGCGGGCCAGTGGACGTACGCCACCCTGGCCCTCGGCTCCGCCCTCGCGCTCTTCATGTACCCGCACTCGATCACCGCGACCCTGTCCTCCAAGAGCCGTGAGGTGATCCGCCGCAACACCACGATCCTGCCGCTGTACTCCCTGATGCTGGGCCTGCTCGCCCTGCTGGGCTTCATGGCGATCGCGGCCGGAGTGAAGGTCAAGAACGGCCAGCTGGCCATCCCGCAGCTCTTCGAGGACATGTTCCCGAGCTGGTTCGCGGGCGTGGCCTTCGCGGCGATCGGCATCGGTGCGCTGGTCCCGGCGGCGATCATGTCGATCGCGGCGGCGAACCTCTTCACCCGCAACATCTACAAGGACTTCATCAAGCCGGACGCGACGCCGAAGCAGGAGGCCCAGGTCTCCAAGGTCGTCTCGCTGCTGGTGAAGGTCGGCGCCCTGGTCTTCGTCCTCACCATGGACAAGACGGTCGCCATCAACTTCCAGCTGCTGGGCGGCATCTGGATCCTGCAGACCTTCCCAGCCCTGGTCGGCGGCCTGTTCACCCGCTGGTTCCACCGCTGGGCGCTGCTCGCCGGCTGGGCGGTCGGCATGGCGTACGGCACGGTCGCCGCGTACGGCGTCGCCTCCCCGACCCAGAAGCACTTCGGCGGCTCGGCGAAGGAGATCCCCGGCATCGGCGAGATCGGCTACATCGGCCTCACGGCGTTCGTCCTCAACGTCGTGGTCACCGTGGTCCTCACCTTCGCCCTGAAGGCCCTGAAGGCCCCGGAGGGCACCGACGAGACCAAGCCGGAGGACTACACGGCGGACGCGGGAGACCCCGGGGTGCAGGTGGAACTGCCGCCGGCCACCGCGGGCGCCAGTCACTGAACGACTGTCGTACGACGGGCCGCCGGAGGAAAAACCGGCGGCCCGTTGTCGTACCCCTCCGGCACACTCGGTGCCATGGACTTCGTGATCCGGAAGGTGACCCCGGGCGACTACGAAAGCCTCGGCGAGGTCACCGCCCAGGCCTACCTCCAGGACGGTCTCCTCGACTTCGGGGAGAGCGACGCGTACCTCGGTGAACTGAGGGACGTGGCCAAGCGCGCCGCCGACGCGGACGTACTCGTGGCCACGCAGAACGACACCCTCCTCGGCGGGGTCACCTTCGTTCCGTCCCCCGGACCCATGGCCGACATCGCACGCCCCGGAGAGGCCGAGATACGGATGCTCGCCGTGGCCCACGCGGCGCGTGGCCGGGGCGTCGGCGAGGCTCTCGTGCGGGCCTGCGTCGACCGCGCGCGGGCCACCGAGGGCTGCCGGGCCGTCGTCCTGTCCACCCAGCGCACCATGCACGCCGCCCACCGCATCTACGAACGGCTGGGTTTCGTTCGCACGCCCGAGCGGGACTGGAATCCGCTGCCGGGGCAGCTCGACATCACTCTGCTCACCTACGAGTTGACGCTCCGACACCGCCACGACACAACATCTGGGGGTGTCACGACAGCCCGGCACTAGATGTATGCTCGTGCTCGCTGTCGCCGCAGGGGAATCCGGTGCGAATCCGGAACTGTCCCGCAACGGTGTACTCGCGTGCGTTCGCACGCCCGTGTCAGTCCGAGGACCTGCCGGCAGCGCGCGCCCGGCCGTCCGGTCCGGGTGCCTTCCGACGTCCGGGCCTCGCGGAATGGGCCGGTGGACTCGGGCGCCGTCTGCGCTCGTGGCTGCCCCCTGCCCGCCCGCGAGGCCCCCGTGCCGAGCGAGGGAGAGCCCCACGTGACCATCGCGCCAGCAGACCCGGCTTCAGCCGGCGGCATGTCAGCCGGCGGCCTGGAGACCGACGGTCCCGGCACCGCGCTGCTGCGGACCCTGACCGAGCTGACCGCCGACCTGCCCGACGCCGACCCCGGCCGGGTCGCCGCCGCCGCGCTGCGCGGCCGGTCGGCGAAGGCCGACGAGTCGGAGCTGCGCGAGCTGGCCACGGAGGCCGCCGCCGGGCTCATCTCGGAGGACCCCGCCTACTCCCGGCTCGCCGCCCGGCTGCTGACCATCTCCATCCGCGCCGAGGCCGCCTCGCAGGGCGTGACGTCCTTCACCGGGTCCGTGGCCGTGGGACACCGCGAGGGGCTCATCGCCGACCGGACCGCCGAGTTCGCGCGGCTGCACGCCGAGCGGCTCGACGCGCTGGTCGACCGGCAGGCGGACGACCGCTTCGGCTACTTCGGCCTGCGGACGCTCTACAGCCGCTACCTGCTGCGGCACCCGATCACCCGCAAGGTCATCGAGACGCCCCAGCACTTCATGCTGCGGGTGGCGAGCGGGCTCGCCGAGGACGACACCGTCCGGTCCGTGGACGAAGTGGCCGCGCTCTACGGGCTCATGAGCCGGCTCGACTACCTCCCGTCCTCCCCCACGCTCTTCAACTCCGGCACCCGGCACCCGCAGATGTCGTCCTGCTACCTCCTCGACTCCCCGCTGGACGAGCTGGACTCCATCTACGACCGCTACCACCAGGTGGCCCGGCTCTCCAAGCACGCCGGCGGCATCGGCCTTTCGTACTCCCGGATCCGCAGCCGCGGTTCGCTGATCCGCGGGACCAACGGGCACTCCAACGGCATCGTGCCGTTCCTGAAGACCCTGGACGCCTCGGTGGCCGCCGTGAACCAGGGCGGCCGGCGCAAGGGTGCCGCCGCCGTCTACCTGGAGACCTGGCACTCCGACATCGAGGAGTTCCTGGAGCTGCGGGACAACACCGGTGAGGACGCCCGCCGTACGCACAACCTGAACCTCGCGCACTGGGTACCGGACGAGTTCATGCGCCGGGTCAATGCCGACGAGCAGTGGTCGCTGTTCTCCCCGGCGGACGTGCCCGAGCTGGTGGACCTGTGGGGCGAGGAGTTCGACGCCGCCTACCGCAAGGCCGAGCAGGCGGGCCTCGCGAAGAAGACCATCCCGGCCCGGGAGCTGTACGGCCGGATGATGCGCACCCTCGCGCAGACCGGCAACGGCTGGATGACCTTCAAGGACGCGGCCAACCGCACCGCCAACCAGACGGCCCTGCCGGGGCACGTGGTCCACTCCTCCAACCTCTGCACGGAGATCCTGGAGGTCACCGACGACGGGGAGACGGCGGTCTGCAACCTGGGCTCCGTGAACCTCGGTGCCTTCGTCGACACGGCGACCGGGGACATCGACTGGGAGCGGCTGGACGAGACCGTCCGCACCGCCGTGACCTTCCTCGACCGCGTGGTCGACATCAACTTCTACCCGACCGAGCAGGCGGGACGGTCCAACGCCAAGTGGCGGCCCGTCGGCCTCGGCGCGATGGGCCTGCAGGACGTCTTCTTCAAGCTGCGCCTGCCCTTCGACTCCCCGGAGGCCAAGGCCCTGTCCACGCGGATCGCCGAGCGGATCATGCTCGCCGCGTACGAGGCCTCCGCCGACCTCGCCGAGCGCAGCGGCCCGCTGCCGGCGTGGGAGAAGACCCGTACGGCCCGGGGTGTGCTGCACCCCGACCACTACGGCGTCGAGCTGACCTGGCCCGAGCGGTGGGAGGCGCTGCGCAGCCGTATCGCCGAGGTCGGCATGCGCAACTCCCTGCTGCTGGCCATCGCGCCCACCGCCACCATCGCCTCGATCGCGGGCGTGTACGAGTGCATCGAGCCGCAGGTGTCGAACCTGTTCAAGCGCGAGACGCTGTCCGGTGAGTTCCTGCAGGTCAACTCGTACCTGGTGAACGACCTTAAGGAACTGGGCGTCTGGGACGCCCGCACCCGGGAGGCGCTGCGCGACTCGAACGGCTCGGTGCAGGGCTTCGCCTGGATCCCCGAGGACGTGCGCGCCCTGTACCGCACGGCGTGGGAGATCCCGCAGCGCGGGCTGATCGACATGGCGGCGGCCCGTACCCCGTTCCTGGACCAGTCCCAGTCCCTGAACCTCTTCATGGAGACGCCGACCATCGGCAAGCTCTCCTCGATGTACGCGTACGCCTGGAAGTCGGGCCTGAAGACGACGTACTACCTGCGCTCCCGCCCGGCGACCCGGATCGCCCGCGCGGCCCAGGGCCAGGCGCAGACCAAGACCCCCATCCCCGTGCAGCAGGCCGCCGACCCCGACGCCGTCGCCTGCTCCCTTGAGAACCCCGAGTCCTGCGAGGCCTGCCAGTAATGCCCACCCGTCGCCCGACCACCACCCCTGATGGACGGCGCTCCGCGCCGACTGCGCCAACCCGCAATGCCAACCTCCTCGACCCGGGCTTCGAGCTGACCCTGCGTCCCATGCGCTACCCGGACTTCTACGAGCGCTACCGGGACGCGATCAAGAACACCTGGACCGTGGAGGAGGTCGACCTCCACTCGGACGTCGCCGACCTCGCGAAGCTGACGCCCGAGGAGCAGCACCTCATCGGCCGCCTGGTCGCCTTCTTCGCGACCGGTGACTCGATCGTGGCCAACAACCTGGTGCTGACGCTCTACAAGCACATCAACTCCCCCGAGGCGCGGCTGTACCTGAGCCGTCAGCTCTTCGAGGAGGCCGTGCACGTCCAGTTCTATCTGACGCTGCTGGACACCTACCTCCCCGACCCGGACGACCGGGCGGCGGCCTTCGCGGCCGTGGAGAACATCCCGTCCATCCGCGAGAAGGCGCAGTTCTGCTTCAAGTGGATCAACGAGGTGGAGAAGCTGGAGCGGCTGGAGACGAAGGCCGACCGCCGTCGCTTCCTGCTCAACCTCATCTGCTTCGCCGCGTGCATCGAGGGCCTGTTCTTCTACGGCGCCTTCGCGTACGTCTACTGGTTCCGCAGCCGGGGCCTGCTGCACGGTCTGGCGACCGGCACCAACTGGGTGTTCCGCGACGAGACGATGCACATGAGCTTCGCCTTCGACGTGGTCGACACGGTCCGCAAGGAGGAGCCGGAGCTGTTCGACGACGAGCTGGGGCAGCAGGTCACCGACATGCTGCGGGAGGCCGTCGAGGCGGAGCTGCAGTTCGCGCGGGACCTGTGCGGCGACGGCCTGCCGGGCATGAACACCGAGTCGATGCGGCAGTACCTGGAGTGCGTCGCCGACCAGCGCCTCACCCGCCTCGGGTTCGCCCCGGTGTACGGCTCGGAGAACCCGTTCTCCTTCATGGAGCTGCAGGGCGTCCAGGAGCTGACGAACTTCTTCGAGCGCCGCCCGTCGGCGTACCAGGTGGCGGTGGAGGGCACCGTCGACCTGGACGAGGACTTCTGAGCCGGGCCGCGGCACGTCCGCCGGCGCGCGTTCCGGGCCGTGAGGCCGCCGGAGCGCGCGCCGGTACCAGGCGTCCTACCAAGGCATCGGCCTCAGCAGCAGGTTGTGCGGGCGCAGCGTGATGCCCACCCGGGTGCTGTCGTCCGACCCCGCCACCTGCTCGAAGCGGTACTTCGCCGAGACCGCCGCCGTGATCAGGCTCAGCTGGGCCATGGAGAAGTGGTCGCTGGGGCACTTGCGGTTGCCGACGCTGAAGGGGCTCATGGCGTACTTCGGCACCTGCGCGGCCCGCTCCGGCAGCCACCGGTCGGGGTCGAAGTCGAGATGGCGGTCGTAGGAACGGGCGTCGCGCTGGATCGCGTAGGGGCTGTAGACGATGTCCGCCCCAGCCGGAATGCGATAGTCACCGAGCGCCGTGTCGGTCACCGCGCGCCGGGTCAGAATCCATACGGCCGGCCTGAGCCGCATGGCCTCGACGACGACATTGTTGGTGTGCGTGAGTGAGCGGACGTGTGGGAATCCGACGGGCCGGCCACCGGTCACGGATTCGACCTCGGTCCGTACCTTCTCGGCGTGTTCCGGATGTTCCGCGAGCACCTGGAGCAGCCACATGATCGTGGACGCCACTGTTTCGCTGCCGGGGGTGAGTATCGCCACGACCTGGTCGTGGATCTCCTGTTCCCCGATGGGCTCGCCATTGTCGTCCTTTGCCTCCAGCAATGCCGTCAGCAAATCGTCCGGCTTTTGACCAGATGCCCTCCGCTCGGCGACGATCTCGTCCACCAGCAGATGCAAATCGGCCAGCGCCCGGTTGAATTCGCGGTTGGCCGGGAACGGCAGCCGGTACAGCGGCCCGAGCGGGATGACCATCCGCCGGTACATGCCGCGGAAGACGGTGGCGAGGTCGACGCTGAGCCGCTCGGCGCGCTCGTCCATGTACTCGCCGCGCAGCAGGCAGCGGGCGGCGATGCGGACGGCCACCCGGAAGGACTCGGAGGTGCAGTCGACGGTCTCGCCGGGCCGCCAGCGCTCGGTCAGCGCGTGCGCCTCCTCCTCCATGACCGGCCCGTAGTCCGGGATCGCGTCCAGCCGGAACGCGGGCTGGATGGTGCGCCGCTGGCGGCGGTGCCGGGGGCCGTTGGCGGTGGCCACGCCCTCCTTGCCGAGCAGCCCCTCCAGGGACTCCCACAGGGGTCCGTCGATCTTGAAGTCGGGGCTGAGCGCGAGTGCGCCGGTGAGCTCCGGGGTGGTGACGGCGTACACCGTCTTGGGGCCGAGCTTGAGGCGTACGACGTCGCCGTGGTCGCGGAGCCCGGACATGAACGCGAGCGGGTCGCGGACCAGTTTCAGGCCGTGCCCGAGGCCCGGCAGGGCGCCCCCGGCCAGGGGCGGTTCACGCAGTTCGGTCGCGGTCTCGGGGGTCAGGGGCCTTACCGACTCGACGGTCATTACTCACCTGCCGCTTCGTTCGTGACGTACGGGGGCGTGGACCGGTCGTCCCAGGTGTCGACCATGTACCGGCCGGACTCGTGGTGGAACCAGTAGACGGCGCTGAACCAGTTCCGCATATTGCCGACGCAGGCGTGCACCGCGGCGCTCAGCTCCTTTCCGCGGAGGGTGCCGTCGGCCAGACTGTCGGCGAACCGGAGGGCGTCCTGTTCGACCTGGAGGAATTCACTGATGCATTCCTCGACGCGCCGCCTCACTTCGTCCACCGATTCCTCGAGAGTCAGCCCCTCATGGAGGATGAGACTGATGCCGAGATTGTGGACCTCGTCGCCCGCTATTTCCTTGGGCAGCGAGCACAGATCGTTGTACCAGGCGGCGAATTCCTGACTGAGCAGCGCGGCCCGGCGATAGGCCGGGTTTTTCCGCACGAATGCCGGGAGTTCATATCCGGCGCTAGGCTCCAGCAGGTCCGTCCATATCCAGTGCGCGAAGGTGTGCCGGCGCAGGGCGAGGTATTCCTCGACGCCGGGCACGTATCCCTGGACGCGGTTGCGGAACTCGCGGTCGTAGGCCTCGATCACCGCGTGGAAGTGCCGGGCGAACCGCTGGTTCCAGGTGCGCGGCAGGAAGCCGTACAGCCGCAGCACGCTGTCCGCGAAGGCGGCGAGCAGCGGGTCCGGGTGGTGCAGATGGTGCCGGGGTGCGTCGAGGGCCGCGTGCAGGCGGTGCCTGAGGCGCCGCCAGTCGCCGGCCCGGCCGTGGACGACGTACCGGTCGTGGCGGTCGTCCCAGACGAAGAACCACGCGCTGTAGTCGGCTATGGCCTGCAGGACCTCGTCGGGGGCGCCGAGGTAGTAGCCCGCCATGAGGTCGGTGTAGCACAGTCCGTCGGCATATTCCTGCACCTTGTCCGCCGGCATGAGCCGTTTTTCCAGGAGCCAGACCCGTGTCTTCTCCTGGAGTCGCGGCCAATACGGGTGCAGTCGCCGAGGAAAGGCGGACTCGATCACCGGGAGTGCCAGTGACGGTGGTACTACCACCGCCGTCCGTGTCGCTGTGGTGCTGTGTGGGAAAGCATGCACGTACAAACCCCTCTCAGCCGCCAGGAACGCACACCCTCCCGGTCGTGCCGGGCGTGCGCCGTTGCGTATCCCCGCACTTACATTCAGCACCACAACTGACCGCGTTGGGAACGGATTTGCTTCACTCACCACCCCAAGATGCCGAGAATCCCCCCTTGTGTGACTGATTAAGGATCACTAGGAGGCCGGAAGGGATCGGTTGTACGACGCACGGATGAGCGAGGCGGGTCATGCGAAGGGCGCCCGGCCGGGAGCGGTCCCGGCCGGGCGCCCCAAGTCCCCGGCGTGCCCTAGTCGTTGGCGACCACGGGATAGCGTGGCTCGTTCTCGGCCATCTGCCGCAGCGCGTCCTTGCGGTCCCGCTTGGACAGCCGGTCGATGTACAGATAGCCGTAGAGGTGGTCGGTCTCGTGCTGCAAACACCGTGCGAAGTAGCCGGTGCCCCGGACCTTGACCGGGTTGCCCCGCTCGTCCTGGCCGGTCACCTCGGCGTAGTCGGGGCGGGCGAGCGGCGCGTAGGCCGTCGGCACGGACAGGCAGCCCTCGTTGCTGTCGTCCAGCCGGCGCCGGTCGGCGGGCAGCTCGACCAGCTTCGGGTTGCACACCACGCCGGTGTGCCGGACGCCCTCGTCGTCGGGGCAGTCGTAGACGAAGACCTTCAGGTCGACACCGATCTGGTTGGCGGCCAGGCCCACGCCCTCGGCGGTGCGCTGGCTGGCGAACATGTCGGCGACGAGCTGCTGCAGCTCCTCGCCGAACTCGGTGACGTCCTTGCACTCCTTGTGCAGCACCGGATTGCCGACGACCGTGATCGGCCGCGAGGTCCCGCGCTCCCGCCAGGCCTTCTCGCGCTCCTCGCAGTCCTCCGTGTCGACGACGTACCCCTCGTCGTCGACGGGGAGCACGCCCGCGTGCTGCTGATCGGTGTCCTGCTGCGCCATGACCGACGTACGCCTTCCTGCAAACCTGGGAAAAGTCTCGGGTACAGCCTAAAGGCGACGGCTGGTCATCGGCGGCTCAGCAAACCTCTTCGAGATCCCGCCAGTCCCTGGAGTCCGGGCTGTCCGCGACCCACCCGTCCAGCAACCCCCGCACCAGCGAAGCCGGCGCGGCCACCCCGCACTCCCGCTCCGGCACCCACAGCTGCCCGTCCGTCCGGTGGCCCAGCGGCCCGGGATGACCGGGCTCGCTGTGATCATGCGGGTCCAGGTGCTCCCCTTCGCCCTCGTCGGACGGCATCCGGGACTCGGAACACATCCGGCACAGCAGCCGCACCGAGGAGGACCAGTCCTCCGCGGCGAACCCCGCGTCCGCGGCCAGCTGCTCCAGCGCGTCCCGGTCCGCCTCGGTGGCCGCCTCCAGCAGGACCACCCAGGTCGGCACGGGCGAGGGGGCCCACAGCTCGATCTCGTCGAAGACCGGGTAGGCGTGCCCGGTGGACGTCGTGCGCTCGCCGTGCGGGACGCCGTCGTGCAGCACCACCTCGCCCCAGCGTCGCCCGGACGAGGGAAGCGGGATGGACAGCACCTCGATCCGCGCCGGGTCCAGCCTGCGGCCCCACACGACCTCGGCCTCGCCCTCCGGGGAGAGCCGTACCGCCGCGCTGCCGAGCTCCATGCCGGCCGGTTCCCCGGCCACGGTGGCGCCGCCGGGCACCTTCAGGCCGTACGCCTGCCAGGCGCGGCGGGCCAGCGGCCAGTCCTGCAGCGCGGTGGCCGCGATGCCGACGTTCCACCAGTCGGGCGCCCCGGCCTCCCGGTCCAGCAGGGCGACCGCCCGGAGCCCCGCGGCCCGCGCCTGCTCCCAGTCGTGCCGGAACTTGTGCAGCAGGGCGAGGTTGAACCAGGACTCCGACAGCCAGGGCTCCAGATCGGCGGCCCGTGTCAGCAGCTCGCCCGCGTCCTCGTACCGGCCGTCGCCGATGAGCGTGAACGCACGGTCGGTGGCCTGCCGCCAGGAGGCGGAGGGCCGGTGCCGTCCCTTGCCGAAGATCCTCACGATTCCCGCCTGCCAGTTCCAGTTCCACCCATGGGCTGGCTTGTGCCCCCGGACACCCTCTCCCTCGCATCCAACCACGTACGGCGGGAAAGGCGCTCATTACCCATGGGTTACCCAGCCCGGAGCGGGGTCAGACAGTGCCGTGCGTCTTCCGTCGCCCGCCACCGGCGCGCTCTCCCGCCAGGTCCGTGGCCGCGCCAGCACCCGGGCGAGGGACTCCACCACCTCAGGAGCGTAGTCACCGGCGGTACCGAGGCGCAGCTCCTCCAGCGCCCGCAGGGGCCCCTCGGGGCCCGCGTCCCGGGCCTTCTCCTCGTAGGCGTTCACGGCCCGGATGATGCGGGCCGGGACGGGCTGTTCGCGGTAGGGGTCCGCCTGCCGTTCCACCATCACGGCGACGGCCGCGGACACCCCGGTCTGCCGTACGACCGCCCCGCCGAGCAACGCGATCCGCCGCTGCTCCGCGGCGGGCAGACCCGCGGTGGCGCCGCCCGGGACCGGGTCGACCAGGCTGAGCTGGCCGATGTCGTGCATGAGGGCCGCGTACTCCAGAACGGTCAGTTCACCCCCGGTCAGGCCGAGGTCCCGGCCGACGGCGAGGCTGAGCGCGGCCACGCGGCGGGCGTGCCCGGCGGGGGTGCAGCCGGCGATCTCGGTGGCGCGGGCGAGGGAGGCGATGGTCTGCCGGTAGGTGGCGCGCACGGCGGCGTACCGGCGCAGGGACAGCTGGGTGAGCAGCAGGGGCAGGCAGAACACGGGCAGCGCCCACAGCCCGGCGACGGCGACCCCGAGCGCCATCACCGCGCCGGTCGCGCAGACGGCGGAGCCGATGCCGAGCAGCCCGCGCAGCTCCTCGCGCAGCAGCGGGCCGAACGGCCAGCGGGTGCGGGAGTGGGCGAGGGCGGCGGCCAGGACGGCGTCGCACAGGGCGGTGAGGCAGAGCAGCGCGACCAGCAGGAGGGCCTGGGCGGGGCCGCTCCAGGAGGCGAACAGGCCCCGGTGGCAGAGGGGTTGGAAGCAGACGGCGGCGAAGCCGACGGTGAGTACGCGGCGGGCCAGATGGTCGAGGGTGGGGGTGCGTCCGTGCCAGATGTGCGGGACGGCGCCGAGCAGGGCGGCGGCGAGGACCACGGTGACGACCTGCGCCGCGTCGTGCTGCGTGGGCCGCCCGGCATCCGCTCCGAGCAGGGCGTACGACAGCGAGCCGGCGGTGGCGAGGGGCGCGGCCTGCCGTACCGGGGCGCCGCTCCAGCGGGTCAGCTCGCCGACGGCTATGAGCACCCCGAAGGCGAGCGCGACGTCCCGTTCGTGCAGCCCGGTCCACAGGGTGACGGCCAGGGAGCCGGCCGCGACGAGGGCGGCGGCGCCGTGGACGGCCCGCAGGGCGGTCATCGGGGTGCCCCGGTGACCGGTTCCCGGACCTGGCCGTCGGACGCGGACTCGTCGGCGGTGACCGTGGGGTGCCAGCCCCATCGGGCCAGCGCCCGGACGAGCGCGCCGACCATGCGCGGGTCGAACTGCGCGCCGGCGCACCGCTCCAGCTCGGCCACGGCCGCCTCGACCGGGCGGCCCCGGCGGTAGGAACGGGTGGAGGTCATCGCGTCGAAGGCGTCGGCGACGGCGACGATCCGGGCGCACTCGGGGATCCGGTCGCCGACGAGGCCGTAGGGGTAGCCGCTGCCGTCGAGGCGTTCGTGGTGGTGCAGGATCGCGGCGCGGGCCTCGCCCAGGAAGGAGATCCCGCGGACCATCTCATGGCCGTACTCGGGGTGCAGTTCGATGATCCGGCGTTCCTCCGGGGTCAGCGGGCCGTCCTTGCGCAGCAGCCTGGTGGGGACGCCGAGCTTGCCGACGTCGTGCAGGATCCCGGCGAACCGCAGCACCTCGACGCGGTCGTCGTCCATGCCGAGTTCGCGGGCGATCAGCACGGAGGCCTGGCCGACGCGTTCGCTGTGGCCGCGGGTGTAGCCGTCCTTGATGTCCACGGCCTGGACCAGGGCGCGGATGGTGGCCTGGTGGGCGGCGCGTTCGCGGTGGTACTGGGCGAAGATCCACCAGGAGACGCACATCGGCAGCAGCACGAGCAGGGCCGCGACCGGGCCGTACGGGCTGCGCCACAGCACGGCCATCATCAGCCCGGCGAGCCCGTGCACCGCGACCGGCGCGAGGGAGCGCGACAGCAGCCCGCGCCAGGCCCGGCGCAGCGGGACGCCGAGGGCGGCCGCGCGGATGCCGCCGTCGAGGGCGGTGAGGATCAGGCAGAAGGCGAGGACGGCCGCGCCGGCGGGCAGCAGCGCGTAGGGGAAGTCGGAGGCGACGACCGCGTCCCGGCCGCCGAGCGCCCAGTGCACCCGGGCGGCGCCCCACACGGCGAGCGCGGGCCGCGCGGCCCGCCAGACGCGGCGCGGCCACGCGGGCCCGTGGTCACCCGGCCGGAGCAGGGCCGCGGGCAGCAGGGCCGCGGGCAGCGGGACCAGCGCGGCGGCCGGCGGCGGCAGCAGGAACGCCCCGGCGAGGAGCACGGGGTAGAAGGTGCCGCCGAAGCGCCGGCGGACGACGTGCTCGCAGGCGGTGTAGAGCGCGGCGAGCAGGCCGAGCGCCCACCAGGGGGTGCGTACCGTCGCCAGCGGCAGCAGGCAGAGCAGCGCCAGCAGGGCGGCGGCGGTCACACAGCCGCGTGCCCTCGCCGGTACCGCCTCCATCGCGCTCCCCTCCTCGACCATGCCTGTCCAGGCTCGGAGCGTAGGGCGGGGATCGGGGGTGCGGGGTCTACGACCTGAGGATTAGCACGTTCGGGTGATGGCCCGGCGGTCAGTTCTCCTGCGGGGCGGCGGTCACGTCGTGCTCCGGCACGGTCCCGCCGGAGCGGATCAGGTCGATCCGGCCCATGACCTTGGCGCGCAGGTCCGCGGGCACGTCGTCATGCCCGCAGCACCGCTTGACCAGCTTCTTCACGGCCTGCTCCAGGCCGTACTTCTCCAGGCACGGAGAGCATTCCTCGAAGTGGTGCTGGAACTTGTCGCGATCGACTTCCGGCATCTCGCTGTCGAGGAACTCGTACAGATGGTCGAGGACCTCACTGCAGTCCGTCTCGTGCGGCTCTCCGCAGCTCATGAGCCCGAGCCTTTCGCTTCGTTCGACTCTCCGGCGCCCGCCGGGACCAGCCCGCGCTCACGGGCGTAGTCCTCCAGCATGCCGCGCAGTTGACGGCGGCCCCGGTGCAGCCGGGACATCACCGTACCGATGGGTGTCCCCATGATGTCCGCGATCTCCTTGTACGCAAAGCCCTCGACGTCCGCGAGATAGACGGCGATGCGGAACTCCTCGGGGATCGCCTGCAGCGCTTCCTTCACGTCCGAGTCGGGCAGGTGGTCGAGCGCCTGCGACTCGGCGGAGCGCAGGCCCGTCGACATGTGCGACTCGGCGCGGGCGAGCTGCCAGTCCTCGATCTCCTCCGCGGCGGAGCGCTGCGGCTCGCGCTGCTTCTTGCGGTAGGAGTTGATGAAGGTGTTGGTGAGGATCCGGTACAGCCACGCCTTGAGGTTGGTGCCCTCGCGGAACTGGTGGAAGGACGCGTACGCCTTCGCGTAGGTCTCCTGCACCAGGTCCTCGGCGTCGGCGGGGTTGCGCGTCATGCGCAGCGCGGCCGAGTACATCTGGTCGAGGAACTCCAGCGCGTCCCGCTCGAAGCGCGCGCTGCGCTCCGCGGTCGACTCGCCGGTCGCCTCCGCGCTCACGCCCTGGCCCTCGGGCTGCTCCGCCTGGCCGTTGTCGGTCCCTGCGTCGGTACCGGTGACCGGACCCACCTCCTCAAGATCCCGGGCAGGACCGAGACCGGTCCCACTCGATTCGGAGGATAGAACACGACCCGTGCCTGCCGCCCCTCGAATAGGAGCGGTCTTGGCCGCGTGCAGCACCGTCCAGTCCAGGTCAGTACGGCTGCTGCGGGCCGGGCAGATGGTCGAACCCATGCGGCGGACTTCCTCTCCTACGACGTCGGTGCCGAGGCCTCAGCACTTCTGTCCGCCTCAACAGAGGGTCACCGCGCAACATTCCCGGGGGTCACCCGAGTGACGCGGTCCACCGCGCGACACCCTCGGTGATGATCTCCAGGGCCCGCTCCTGGGTGATCTCCGCGCGCTTGGGGACCGCGAACCCGTGATCGCCGTACGGCACTTCGATCAGCTCGTGGCCGCCCGCGGGGAACTCCTCCGGCTTCCCGAAGGGGTCGTTGCCGCCCTGCACGACCAGCGTCGGCACTCCCGTGCCGAGCAGCTCCTCGGCACGGGACTTCTCCGGCTTGCCCGGCGGGTGCAGCGGGAAGCTGAGTGCGAGCACGGCGTGCGCGCCCAGCTCGGTCGCGGTACGGCAGGCGACCCGGGCCCCGGCGCTGCGGCCGCCGGAGATCACCGGCAGGGCCATCCCGGACAGCGCCGGCCAGATGCCGCGCCAGCCGGTGTCCAGGGTCCCCGGCGCGGGGGCGACCTTCTTCCCGGCGACGCGCCAGGGCTGCTCCACGAGGGCGACGGTCACCCCGTGCGCGGGGAGGGCCCGGGCGAGCGCCTGGAGGTCGCGCGCCTCGATGCCGCCGCCGGCGCCGTGGCCGACGGCGAGGACGAGTCGGGGCTTCTTCGCCTTGTGCCAGGTGATGCGGGCGGTACCGGCGTCGGTCTCGACAATCTCGATCACGCTAGAAGAGTGTGCCCTCTTCCGGCGCCTCGAGCTCCTTGAGCAGCTCGGGGCCGTTGTTGCGGACGTTGCTGACGGCCGTGGAGACCGGGTAGGCGCGCATCAGGCCGGGCGGGGGCGGCGCCAGCAGGTCGCGCAGGTGGTCCGGATCGGTGCGGGCCGGGTCGAGCCAGGCGTCCCAGCGGTCCGGGGTGAGCATCAGCGGCATCCGGGGGTGGATGTCGGCCAGGGCGTGCGGGCCGTCGGCGGGGGCCACGGCCAGCGGGGTCCGCTCCGCCTCGGTGGTGATCACCGAGCAGGTGACCCACCAGGCCTGCGGGTGGTCGTCGGGCAGGGTCCGGTCGCGCCAGAACTCGTACAGCCCGGCCATCGCGAACACCGAGCCGTCGGCCGGCAGCACGAAGTAGGGCTGCTTGCGCGGCCGCTTCTTCCTGCCCTCGACCTCCAGCTCGCGCTCCTGCGTGCCGGTGACCCACTCGTAGTAGCCGTCGGCCGGGATGATGCAGCGGCGGGCGGCGAAGGCCCGGCGGTAGGCGGGCTTCTCGTGCACGGTCTCGGCCCGCGCGTTGATCATCCGGGCGCCGCCCTCGGGCGTCTTGGCCCAGGACGGCACCAGTCCCCACTTCAGCCTGCGCAGCTGGCGAACCGGACGCGGGGAGTCCGCGTCTTTGAGAGGACGGTCGAGGACGGCGTAGACCTCCTTGGTCGGGGCCACGTTGTAGTCCGGCTCCAGGGTCTCCTCGGGCTCCCTCCCCCAGAGGCTCGACTCCGCTCGCCCTGGGGGGACCCCCATCTCGATCTCAAAGATTCCCGCGAGATCCTCGGGCCTACGACTCGATGCATACCGTCCGCACATACGTGCCACACTGCCAGACTCCGCACCAGGAGAGGGAGCCACTCGGACCATGGACAGCCTCGCCGCCCTCGCGCTGCCCGACCTCTGGGACCGGCTCACCGGCACCCAGCCCGACCCCGCCCTGTGGGTGGTGCTCACCATGGCGGCCGCCGCGCTCGCCGTCGTCGTCCCGCACACCCTGTGGCGGATATCCCGCAACGCGATCACCATCGCGCACGAGGGCGGCCACGGGCTGATCGCGCTGCTCACCGGCCGGCAGCTCACCGGCATCCGGCTGCACTCGGACACCAGCGGCCTCACGGTCAGCCGGGGCAAGCCGTACGGGCTCGGCATGATCCTGACAGCGGCGGCCGGGTACACGGCGCCCTCCCTGCTGGGGCTGGGCGGGGCCGCGTTGCTGGCCGCGGGCCGGATCACGCTCCTGCTCTGGGTCGCGACGGCGCTGCTGGTGGCGATGCTGGTGATGATCCGCAACGCGTACGGCGTCCTGACCGTGGTGCTGGCGGGGGGCGCCTTCCTGCTGGTGTCCTGGCTGACGGGGCCCCAGGTGCAGGCCGGGTTCGCGTACGCGGTGGTGTGGTTCCTGCTGTTCGGCGGGGTACGGCCGCCGTTCGAGCTGCAGCTGAAGCGGTCCCGTGGTGGCGCCGGGGACTCCGACGCCGACCAGTTGTCCCGGCTGACGCACGTGCCGGCGGGGCTGTGGCTGTTCCTGTTCCACGCGGTGTCGCTCAGCTCGCTGATCGGCGGGGGCCGCTGGCTGCTGCAGGTGTGAACACCGGGACCGGGCGCATCCGCACCTGACAGCTTCTGCCGCGTTTTCGGTGGGGTTTCGGCACTTTTGATCGAGTTCTGCGACCGTCCCCAGCCACTAAAGTGGGGCGCATGACCGTGAACCCCGCACACACCGCCCTCTGGCCCGCCCCGCACGCGAGCGGAGCCGTCGACGCGACGGTCCACGTGCCCGGGTCCAAGTCGGTCACCAACCGCGCGCTGGTGCTGGCCGCCCTCGCCTCCGAGCCCGGCTGGCTGCGCCGCCCGCTGCGCTCCCGCGACACCCTGCTGATGGCCGGGGCGCTGCGCGCGATGGGCGTGGAGATCGAGGAGGGGGTGGGCCCGGACGGCACCGGCGAGGCCTGGCGGGTCCTGCCGACCGGCCTGCACGGCCCGGCCACGGTCGACGTCGGTAACGCCGGCACGGTGATGCGCTTCCTGCCGCCGGTGGCCGCGCTGGCCGACGGCCCCATCCGGTTCGACGGCGACCCGCGGTCGTACGAGCGTCCCCTGCACGGCGTGATCGACGCCCTGCGCGCCCTCGGCGCCCGGATCGACGACGACGGCCGGGGCGCGCTGCCGCTGACCGTGCACGGCGGCGGGGCCCTGGACGGCGGCCCGGTGTCGATCGACGCCTCCTCGTCCTCCCAGTTCGTCTCCGCCCTGCTCCTGTCCGGCCCGCGCTTCAACCAGGGCGTCGAGGTCCGCCACACCGGCGGCACCCTGCCGTCCATGCCGCACATCCGGATGACCGTCGACATGCTGCGCGCGGTCGGCGCCCAGGTGGACACCCCCGAGTCGGGTGGCGAGCCGAACGTGTGGCGGGTGACACCGGGCGCGCTGCTCGGCCGGGACCTGACGATCGAGCCGGACCTGTCCAACGCCCAGCCGTTCCTGGCGGCGGCCCTCGTCACCGGCGGCAAGGTGCTGGTCCCGGACTGGCCGGAGCGCACCACCCAGCCCGGCGACCGGCTGCGGGAGATCTTCACCGAGATGGGCGGCTCCTGCGAACTCACCGAGTTCGGGCTGGTGTTCACCGGTTCCGGCGCCGTCCACGGCATCGACGTGGACCTGGGTGACGTCGGCGAGCTGACCCCGGGCATCGCGGCGGTCGCCGCCCTCGCCGACTCCCCCTCGACCCTGCGGGGCGTGGCCCATCTGCGGCTGCACGAGACGGACCGGCTGGCCGCGCTGACCAAGGAGATCAACGAACTCGGCGGTGACGTCACCGAGACCGCCGACGGCCTGCACATCCGCCCCCGCCCGCTGCACGGCGGCGTCTTCCACACCTACGAGGACCACCGCATGGCGACGGCGGGCGCGATCATCGGTCTCGCCGTCGAGGGCGTGCGGATCGAGAACGTGGCGACGACGGCGAAGACCCTGCCGGACTTCCCCGAGCTGTGGACCGGGATGCTCGGGCAGTAGGGACGTACGCCATGCGCCGCTACGGCAAGCACACCGACGAGGACGACATCCGCACGCGTCCCAACCGCAAGGGCAACCGGCCGCGGACGAACATCCGGCCCAAGCACGAGGACGCGGCCGAGGGCCTGGTGCTCACGGTCGACCGCGGCCGCCTCACCTGCCTGGTCGAGGACCGGACCGTGATGGCGATGAAGGCCCGCGAGCTGGGCCGCAAGGCGGCGGTGGTCGGGGACCGGGTGGCCCTGGTCGGCGACCTGTCCGGCGCGAAGGACACGCTCGCCCGGATCGTGCGGATCGAGGAGCGTACGTCGGTGCTGCGGCGCACGGCCGATGACGACGACCCCTATGAGCGCGTGGTCGTCGCCAACGCCGACCAGCTGGCGATCGTCACGGCCCTGGCCGACCCGGAACCGCGCCCGCGGCTGATCGACCGCTGCCTGGTGGCGGCCTTCGACGGCGGCCTGGAGCCGCTGCTGGTGATGACCAAGTCGGACCTGGCCCCGCCGGACAAGCTGCTGGAGCTGTACGGCGCCCTCGACATCCCGTACGTCGTCACCAGCCGGGAGGAGCTGGAGAGCGGGGACGCGGCGGACCGGGTGCGGGAGCATCTGCACGGCAGGGTCACCGCGTTCGTGGGCCACTCCGGTGTCGGCAAGACGACGCTGGTGAACGCGCTGGTCCCGCTGGAGCGCCGGCGTACGACGGGCCAGGTGAACGCGGTGACGGGCCGCGGCCGCCACACCACGACGTCCGCCCTCGCCCTGCCGCTGTCCGATACGGACGGCTGGGTCGTCGACACCCCCGGGGTCCGCTCCTTCGGCCTGGCGCACATCGACCCGTCCCGGGTGATCCACGCCTTCCCGGACCTCGAACCCGGCACCGAGGGCTGCCCGCGCGCGTGCAGCCACGACGAGCAGGACTGCGCGCTGGACGCGTGGGTCGAGGAGGGCCACGCCGACCCGGCGCGCCTGTACTCGCTGCGCCGGCTGCTGGCCACGCGGGAGCGCAAGGAGGGCGACTGAGGCGGCCTGCGTTGTTTGCGGGGGGCCGGGTCCGGTAAGTGCATACTCGCACCGAGCCGGAGATCCGGATCAACGGGAGGACAGCGCATGGCGTGGCTGCTGGTCATCGTGGCCGGGATTCTGGAGACCGGTTTCGCCGTGTGCCTGAAGCTCTCGCACGGTTTCACCCGCCTCTGGCCGACCGTCGCCTTCGCCTCCTTCGCCCTCGGCAGCTTCGGCCTGCTGACCCTGTCCCTGAAGAAGCTCGACGTGGGCCCCGCCTACGCGGTGTGGACCGGCATCGGCGCGGCGGGCACCGCGATCTACGGCATGGTGTTCCTGGGTGACCTGGTGTCCACCCTGAAGATCGTCTCGATCAGCCTGGTCATCGTCGGGGTGATCGGGCTGCAGTTGTCGGGGTCGGCGCACTAGGGGCGCGGGCATGGACTTCGAGCAGGGCACCGGCCCGGTCCGGCACCTTGACCAAGGGGAATGGCTGGCCCGGTTCGCCGACCGCATCCTGGTGGTGTGTCCCGGTTGCGGCGGCCGGGCGGACGTCGCCGAGCGCCCCGGTCTTCCGGCCCTCAGGTACTACTCCGAGCTGTTGTTCCGGCCCCGTCGGCTCACGTGTGCGGCATGCGGCGCGAACGCGGAGTGGAAGGCCGCCGTGCGGGATGGCGGGCTGGTCGCGGCGCAACTCGGCGGGACCGAGGACCCGTTCTTCCTGCGCCCCCTGTGGCTGCAGACGCGCTGCGCGAGCCGGGTGCTGTGGGCCTACAACGGGGAGCACGTCGACGCGCTGGCCGCCTATGTCGCCGCCACCCTGCGCGAGGGCGGCACCGGTTTCACGAGGGCGATGTTCCCTCGGCTGCCACGGTGGATGAAGGAGTCCCGCCATCGCGCCGAGGTGCTGGCCGGCCTGGAGCGGCTGCGCGCGCTGGCGGAGCGTACGGCACCGGCGGACCGGTCCGACGCGGCCCATGAGCGCGGTGACCGGCCCCGGCCGTACGGGGCTCGTTACTACCGGGGCGGCCCGTACTGAACCACCGGGGCGGCCCCTACTGGGAAATCCGGGGCTATCAAGGGGAAGCCGGGGGGAATCAGGGGAATCCCCGGGAAGTCGCCGGTCAGTCTCCGGCGCATCACACCGCCTGGCGGGGGACGACCGCTCGGATCAGCTCGGCCATGCCGCCCTCCCCCGGTGGCGCCGCGACGCAGGACAGGGCGAGGCGTACGGCCAGTTCGCAGGGGCGGGCCAGCTCGGCGGCGTCGGCGGGGGTGGCGGTGGGTCCGGCGAGGGCGGTGACCGCGCGGTCCCGCACGATCCGTACGAAGTCGCGGGGCGTGGGCAGCGGGCCGTCGGCGCGGCGCTGCGCCGGCACCGAGGAGGAGGGCGGTACGGCGGCGAGCGGCGGGGTGGGCAGCCGTTCGCTCCAGCAGCCGGTGAGCATGGCCCGTACCAGCGCGTTGCCCCGCGCGGCGGAGCTCGTCCACTCGGCGACGGCGGTGAGCCGTTCCCCCGGCTCGCCCGGCCCGGCGAGGGCCCGCTCGACCCCGGCGAGGTATCCGTCGGCCTCCCGCCGCACCAGCGCCCGCGCCAGCCCGTCCTTGCTGCCGAACTCGTTGTACAGGGTCTGCCGGGACACCCCCGCCGTCGCGGCCACGTCGACCATCCGCACCGCGGACCACGGCCGGCGCGCGAGGGCCGTATAGGCGGCGTCCAGGAGGGACTCCCGGGCAGCAGGCATCATCGCCTCCCTGGGGGCGGAGCGGCTCTGCGCCCAGATTTGACGCGCTTGTATGCACTGTCAAGGGTTCGCGGGGGTTCGGGCGCCGGGTTCACGCCGCGGGTGGGCGGTGAGGGCGCCCCGCTTGAGCGAAGCCGGGAGGGCTCGGGCGAAGCCGGGAGCGATAGGGCGGAACCGGGAGCGCTCGGGCGGAGCCTGGAGCGATAGGGCGGAACCGGGAGTGGGGAGCCGCCCGGCAAGCGACCCGCCCCCCGGCCGGCCGCAGCGCGCGCCCCGTCAGGGAGCCAGCTGCAGCAATCGCGGCCACCCGCCCGCAGCACAGGCCCCGACACCGCCCGCCCCTGCTGGCCGCCACCACCCCCGGCAGATACCGTTCCTTTCATGCCGGACTACCTAGACGACCTGCGCCTGGCCCACGTCCTCGCCGACGCCGCCGACGCCGCCACCATGGACCGCTTCAAGGCCCTCGACCTGAAGGTGGAGACGAAGCCGGACATGACCCCGGTGAGCGAGGCGGACAAGGCGGCGGAGGAACTGATCCGCGGCCAGCTCCAGCGCGCCCGCCCGAGGGACGCGGTGCTCGGGGAGGAGTACGGCATCGAGGGCTCCGGCCCCCGCCGCTGGGTGATCGACCCCATCGACGGCACCAAGAACTACGTCCGCGGTGTGCCCGTGTGGGCGACCCTCATCGCGCTGATGGAGGCGGGCGAGGGTGGCTTCGAGCCCGTCGTCGGCCTCGTCTCCGCCCCCGCCATCGGCCGCCGCTGGTGGGCCGCGAAGGGCCACGGCGCCTTCACCGGCCGCAGTCTGACCTCCGCGACCCGCATCCACGTCTCCGGCGTCGGCAAGCTCGAGGACGCGTCCTTCGCGTACTCCTCCCTCTCCGGCTGGGAGGAGCAGGGCCGCCTCGACGGCTTCCTCGACCTCACCCGCCAGGTGTGGCGCACGCGCGCGTACGGCGACTTCTGGCCGTACATGATGGTCGCCGAGGGTTCCGTGGACATCTGCGCGGAGCCGGAGCTGTCGCTGTGGGACATGGCCGCCAACGCGATCGTCGTGACGGAGGCCGGAGGCGTCTTCACCGGCCTCGACGGCCGTCCGGGCCCGCACAGCGGCAACGCGGTCGCGTCCAACGGCCTGCTGCACGACGAGTTGCTGGGGTATCTCAACCCGCGCCAGTGAGGCACGGGAGTACTCCCGGTACGCCCTCAACTGGCGTCACGCGCCCCCTTGTTGACCCGCCCTTTACCTGGCACTCTGGGTCCACCCCCACTTGTGAACTTGTGAATCCATGAACTAGTTCACTGGATTCCTAGGAGGTGGCCCCACCCATGCTCGTCCGAGACGCCATGAGCACGGTGATCCTCACCGTCGGCCCCGCCCACACCCTCCGCCAGGCAGCCGCCCTGATGTCCGCCCGCCGCGTCGGCGCCGCCGTCGTACTCGACCCGGACGCCGGCGGCATCGGCATCCTCACCGAACGCGACATCCTGAACTCCGTCGGCCTCGGCCAGAACCCCGACACGGAACGCACCCACGCCCACACCACCACCGACGTCGTCTTCGCGGCGCCCACCTGGACCCTGGAAGAGGCCGCCGGCGCCATGGCGCACGGCGGCTTCCGGCACCTGGTCGTCCTCGACCACGGCGAGGTGGCCGGCATCGTCTCGGTCCGCGACATCATCCGCTGCTGGGCCCCGGCCCGCGAGCCCGCACCGGCGCTCTGAGCACGCGGAACGGGCCGGACCCCGAGCACCTTGGGGTCCGGCCCGCCCAGCGGCACGGGCGTGCCGCCGACTCATCGCCGCCGACTCATCGCCGTCGACTCACAGCCCCCGACTCACAGCCCCCGGCTCATGGCCGCAGGCTCAGCCGCGCAGCGCCTGCGCCGCTGCCTCCAGCCGCTTGCCGAAGTCGGCGTCGGCCTTGCGGAAGTTGCCGATCGCGCGCTCGACGATCTCCTCGCGCGAGACCGGCGCGAGCGCACCCGCCAGGTTTTCGACCAGGCGCTCCTTCTCGTCCTCCGACATCAGCCGGTAGAGGTTGCCCGCCTGCACGAAGTCGTCGTCCTCGGCGTGCACCGGCGTCGGGTGGTTGCCGGTGGAGCCGTCGGCGGGGACGGGCTGCCACAGCGGACGGCCGGTCTGCCGCGGCCCGCCGAAGCTGTTCGGCTCGTAGTTCTTCGCGCCGCCGTGCCGGCCGTCGTACAGGAAGCCGTCCCGGGAGGTGGTGCGCGCCTCGGTGGCGTGCGGGCGGTTCACCGGCAGGTGGTCGGCGTTGATGCCGACGCGGTAGCGGTGCGCGTCGCCGTACGCGAAGAGGCGGCCCTGGAGCATCTTGTCGGGCGAGGGGCCGATGCCCGGCACGAAGTGCGCGGGGCTGAAGACCGACTGCTCGACCTCGGCGAAGACGTTCCGCGGGTTGCGGTTCAGCTCCAGCCTGCCGATCTCGATCACCGGGTAGTCCGCGTGCGGCCAGACCTTGGTCAGGTCGAACGGGTTGAAGCGGTACGTCGCCGCGTCCGCCGCCGGCATGATCTGCACGCCCACGGTCCAGCTCGGGAACTCCCCGCGCTCGATCGCCTCGCGCAGGTCGCGCTGGTGGGAGTCGGGGTCCTTGCCCGCGAGCGCCTCGGCCTGCGCCGCCGTGAGGTTCCTGATCCCCTGGTCGGTCCTGAAGTGGTACTTGACCCAGAAGACCTCGCCCGCCGCGTTGTTCCACTGGAAGGTGTGCGAGCCGAAGCCGTCCATGTGGCGGTACGACGCCGGGATGCCACGGTCGCCGAACAGCCAGGTCACCTGGTGGGTCGACTCCGGCGACAGCGACCAGAAGTCCCACACGTTGTCGGCCTCGGTGCTGCCGGTGTACGGGTCGCGCTTCTGGGTGTGGATGAAGTCCGGGAACTTGATCGCGTCCCGGATGAAGAACACCGGGGTGTTGTTGCCGACGAGGTCGTAGTTGCCCTCCTCGGTGTAGAACTTCAGCGCGAAGCCCCGCGGGTCACGGACCGCGTCCGCCGCGCCGAGGTTCCCGGCGACGGTCGAGAACCGCAGGAAGACCTCGGTCTCCTTGCCGACCTCGGAGAGGAAGGCGGCACGGGTGTACGGCGTGACGTCGGCGGTGACGGTGAAGGTGCCGTAGGCGCCCGCACCCCGCGCGTGCACCACCCGCTCCGGAATGCGCTCCCGGTTGAAGTGGGCGAGCTTCTCCAGCAGGAGCTGGTCCTGGACGAGGACCGGTCCGCCGACGCCCGCCGTCTCGCTGTTCTGGTTGTCGGCGACCGGAGCACCGGCCTCCGTGGTGAGCGGTCCCTGCGTCACGCGCGCCTCCTGCGTCATTCCTGACCGTCCTGTCCCGGTCCTGGCCCGGTCCTGTCCTGTGACCAAAGCCGGTCCCGATCCTACATTGGACAAGTTCTAAGTCAAAAATCGATCCAAACTCACACCTATTCCCGTCCTGGTCCCCCTTGCTGTTAGGCTGTTGTCCATGAGTGACCTTCTGGAACGGCTGCGTGGACGCGGATGGCGGATGACCGCGCAGCGGCGCGTCGTGGCCGAGGTCCTCGACGGCGACCACGTGCACCTGACGGCCGACGAGGTCCACGCCCGGGCTGTCGCGAAGCTGCCCGAGATCTCCCGGGCCACCGTCTACAACACGCTGGGTGAGCTGGTCTCGCTCGGCGAGGTGCTGGAAGTCACGACGGACAAACGCGCCAAGCGCTACGACCCGAACGCGCACCGGCCGCACCACCACCTGGTCTGCGCCCAGTGCGGCGCGATCCGCGACGTCCACCCCCTGGGCAACCCGCTCGCCGACCTCCCCGACACCGAGCGCTTCGGCTTCACGGTGTCGGACGTCGAGGTGACGTACCGGGGGCTGTGCCCGGACTGCGCGAAGGCGTAACCCACCGCTTCCCTGGAGCCCCGGCGACCGCCGGGGCTCTTTGCGTACCCGGACCCTTTGCGCACCCAGGCTCTTTGCGCGCCTGCGACGGGCAAAACACCGAGGGCCGGAACCCATCTCTGGATTCCGGCCCTCGGCCTTCAGTAGCGGGGACAGGATTTGAACCTGCGACCTCTGGGTTATGAGCCCAGCGAGCTACCGAGCTGCTCCACCCCGCGTCGGTGAACACGACATTACGTGAGAGAGGTCGACGGAAGCAAATCGGTTACCCGCGACGTGGCGGGGCTCACTCGTTCACGCCGACAGTTCCTCGCGCAGCGCGTCCCGCAGCCGCCCCGCCCGCTCCGACACCTCCGCCGGTCCCAGCTCGACCGCGCGGTCGGCCCACCGCTGTCCCTCCGCCAGCTCACCCCGACGCGCGTAGACAAGGGCCAGCCGCAGCGCCGCCCGGCCGTGCCCGGCATCCGCCGCCCGCGTCCACCACACCGCGGCCTCCGGCTCGCTCCCCTCCCGCGCCAGCAGCAGCCCGAGGTTGAAGGCGCCGTTGCGCGACCCGGCCTCCGCCGCCGCCCGGTACCAGCGCGCCGCCTCGACCACGTCACCCCGCGCCGCCGCGAGCATCCCGACCCGCACCTGGGCCCGCCGGTGCCCCTGGGCCGCCGCCCGCTCGTACCACTCCTCGCACTCGGTCTTCTCGTGCACGATCTCGCCGAGCTCGTGCGCCGGCTCCGGCGGCCGCCGCGCGTCCAGCAGCGCCGCCAGCCGGTACGCCGCTTCCGTGCTGCCCCCGCCCGCCGCGCACCGCAGGTGCCGCTCGGCCTCCTGCTCCTCGCCCGCACGCAGCCGGGCGATCCCGACCTGGAGCGCGGCCTCGGTGTGCCCGGCGGCGGCCGCCCGCTCGTACCAGCGCAGCGCCGTGCTCTCCTCGTCGCGTCCGGCGTAGAGGATGCCGAGGTTGAACGCGGCGTCCACGCTGCCGGCCTCGGCGGCCTTGGAGAACCAGGGCTCGGCGCCGGTGGTGTCACCGCCCTGGAGCAGCAGGATGGCGAGCGCGTTGGCGGCCTCCCGGTGCCCGGCGTAGGCGGCCCGCCGGTACCACTGCTCGGCCTGGGCGGTGCGCCCCTGCTCGGCGCAGAGCAGCCCGAGGTTGTAGGCGCCGTTGTCGTCACCGGCGTCCAGCGCCGCCCGGTACCAGCGCTCGGCGGTCTGGGTCTCGCCGCGCTCGGCGTGCAGCGCACCGAGCGCGTTGGCCGCGTTGCCGTCGCCCTCCTGGGCGGCGCGCAGCCACCACACGGCCGCGCTCTCGGTGTCCCCGGCGTCGCGCAGCAGGAAGCCGAGCGCGCAGGCGGCCCGCGGCTCGCCGTCCTTGGCGGAGGTCAGGTACCAGCGCCCGGCCTCCTTCAGTTCCCCGCGCTTCTCCAGGATCGCCCCGAGGTGCAGCGCGGCCCGCCGGTGGCCGCGCGCGGCGGCCTGCCGGTACCACTGCTCCGCCTCGGCGACAGCGTTGTCGGCCCCGGCCCCGGCCTCGTCCTCGCGCCCCGCGGTGTCGAGCGCGCGCGCCAGCCGGTAGGCGGCCTCCCGGTGTCCCCGCTCGGCGGCGGCCCGCATCCAGTGCTCGGCGCCGACGTCCCCGCGGTGCTCCAGCAGGTCGGCGAGCGCGTAGGCGCCGAGGACGTGGCCCTGCTCCGCGGACTGGCGCAGCCAGTACTCGGCGGCGGGTTCGTCCCCGCGCTCCCGGTGGTAGCGGCCCAGGGCGTGCGCGGCGGCGGCGGAACCGGCGACGGCGGCGATGCGCCACCAGCCGGCGGCCTCCTCGGGGTAGCCGCGCTGGTGCAGCAGCACGCCCAGGTTGTTGGCGGCGGCCCGGTCGCCGGCCGCGGTGGCGGCCCGCAGCTGGGGTTCGGCTCCGTCGAGGTCGCCGCGGCGCAGCAGCATGGCTCCGAGGACGCTCGCGGCCTCGGCGTCGCCGCTCTGCGCGGCGAGTCCGAGGCGTACCTCCTCGGCGGCTTCCCCCATGTCGGTCATTTCGTCACGGGTCGGTTCCTCACCGGAAGCCTGCGCAAATCGCCCTGACTCGAACAGAGTTGCCTTGTCCCCCATAACGTCCATCGTCGCACCACCTGCAACCTGGGTACACCCGGTATACCGCAGCCCGTGAGGTCACTTCAGCGTTTTGTCGACATGCCCACAGGACGACAAGTCAAACACACAGCCCCGAACTCCCCACGGCGGCGCGGCCGTCCCTCCCCTCAGCACATGAGTTCGCACACCACGAAGGCCCGGATCCCTGGGGATCCGGGCCTTCGACTGCAGTAGCGGGGACAGGATTTGAACCTGCGACCTCTGGGTTATGAGCCCAGCGAGCTACCGAGCTGCTCCACCCCGCGCCGTTGCGTGTCAACCGTACCACGACGCGGGGTGCCCGTGATCAACTCTTGCCGCCGGTGCCGTTCTTGCCGGCCTTGGCCTGCGCCTCCTCGGCCCGCTTCAGGGCGGCCTTCAGATCCTTCTGGGCCTTGTCGTACGCGGTCCAGTCCGGGCCGTCCGGCGCCTTGAGGGCCTGCTGGCCCGCGTCGAACGCCTTCTGGGCGTCGGCCAGGGCCTGTTGGACGGTCGGGTTGGTGGAGGACGGCGGGTGGGTGGTGCCGGTGTCCGGTGGTGTGGTGGTCGAACCGTCCACGCCGAACACCTTGTTGAGCGCCGCGTCGAGAGTGTCCTCGAACGCCGGCTTGCCGTTGTAGGAGACCAGTACCTTGCCCAGCAGGGGGTACTTCAGCTTGTTGCCGCCGAGGACGTAGACCGGCTCCACGTACAGCAGTCCGCCGTCGAGCGGCACGGTCAGCAGATTGCCGTACTCGACCTTGGAGTGCCCGCGGGTGAGCAGGCTGATCGTCTCCGCGATGTCCGGCCGGGAGTTGAACTGGCTCTGCACCTGTTTGGGACCGTCGGCCGTCGTACTGGTCGGCAGCTTCAGGATTCTGATCTTGCCGTAGTCACTGGTGCCCGGATCGGAGTCGACGGCCATGAACGCGCTGAGGTTGTCCCGTCCGTTCGGCGTGAACGTCGTCGTCAGCGAGAACGACTGCCGGCTCTGGTCCGGCATCCTCATACTCAGGTAGTACGGCGGCACCGCGCTGCCCGAGTCGTTGGTCGGGTCGTCGGGCACCTGCCAGACCTCGCTGCCGGTGAGGAACGTCTGCGCGTCCGTCACGTGGTAGCGGGTGAGCAGCTCGCGCTGGACCTTGAACAGGTCCTGCGGATAGCGCAGATGGGACAGCAGGTCCGGCGAGATGGCCTTCTTCGGCTGCACCGTGCCCGGGAAGGCCTTCATCCAGGTCTTCAGCACGGGGTCCTGGGTGTCCCACTGGTACAGCTTGACCTCGCCGGTGTACGCGTCGACGGTCGCCTTCACCGAGTTGCGGATGTAGTTGACCTGGTTCTGCTGGGCCACCACCGCGCGGTTGTTGTTGGTGGCGGTCAGCGAGTCGGCCGTGGTGTCGCCGAGGGTCGTACGCGAGGAGTACGGGTAGCCGTTCGACGTCGTGTAGGCGTCGACGATCCACTGGACGTGGCCGTCCACGACCGCGGGGTAGGTGTCGCCGTCGATGGTCAGCCAGGGAGCGACCGCCTCGACGCGCTCCTTGGGCGTGCGGTTGTACAGGATCCGCGAGCCCTTGCCGATCGCGCCCGAGTACAGGATCTGCGGCTCGTTGAACGCCACCGCGTACGCGGCCCGGTTGATGGGGTTGTCGAGGTTGACGCCGCTGTTGCCGGTGTACCTGGTGGTCTTCTCGGTGCCGTCGTCCCGCGAGTAGTCGACCTCCTTCTGCGGGCCGCCGACGATGGAGTACGTGGTGGTCTTCTCGCCGTAGTAGATGCCCTGCTGGTACGGACCGAGGTCACCCGTGGACGGCAGGCCGGACTCGGTGAAGACCGGCTGGCCCTGGTCGTCGGCCTCGGTGCCCTTGGCGGCGACCACGCCGTAGCCGTGCGTGTAACGGAAGTGGTCGTTGATCCAGTTGTTGCTCGGGACGCCGTCCAGGTTCAGCTCGCGCAGGCCGAGCACCGTGTCGTGTTTGTCGTCCTTGCCGTCCTTCGAGGGGTACCGGTCGACGTCCAGGTTGGTCGGGAAGGCGTAGTACTTCTTCATCTGCTGCGCCTGCTGGAACGTCGGCGAGACGATGTTCGGGTCCATGATCCGGATGCTCGCCGCGTCGTCCGCGTCACGGCGCAGACCGGTCTTGTCCGTGGCCGTGGACTTGCCGGCGTACTCGGTGACCTTGGTGTCGTCGATGCCGTACGCCTCGCGGGTCGCCTTGAGGTTCTTCTGGACGTACGGGGCTTCCTTGGCCTGTTCGTTGGGCTGGACCTGGAACTTCTGCACGATCGCCGGGTACAGGCCGCCGATCAGGATCGCCGAGAGGACCATCAGGCCGAAGCCGATGACCGGCAGCTGCCAGGTGCGCCGCCACAGCGTGGCGAAGAACAGCAGCGCGCAGATGACGGCGATGCAGAACAGGATCGTCTTCGCCGGCAGATAGGCGTTGGCGTCGACGTAGCGCAGGCCGGTCCAGTTGCCGGTCGCCTTGAAGTCGCTGGACTTGACGGCCAGGCCGTACCGGTCGAGCCAGTAGGCGACGGCCTTGAGGGCGACGAAGACGCCGAGCAGCACCGACAGATGCCCGGTCGCGGCGGCGGTGGCCTTCGCGCCGGGGCTGGTGACGCGCAGCCCGCCGTACAGGTAGTGCGTGAGCGCGGCGGCGATCAGGCACAGGATGGCGGCGGCGAAGCCGAAGCCGAGCAGGAAGCGGTACCAGGGCAGGTCGAAGGCGTAGAAGGAGATGTCGAGGTGGAACTGGGGGTCCTTCTGGTGGAAGGGCACGCCGTTGACCCACATCAGCCAGGTCCGCCACTGGCCGGCCGCCGAGGCGCCGGCGATCAGCCCGACGAGCGCGGTGACGGCGAGCAGCAGCCACGTCTTGTACGGCGCGATGCCCATCCGGTAGCGGTCGAGGCTCTGCTGCTCCATGGACATGGCGCTCAGCGGGGGCCGCAGGCGGTGCGCCAGCCAGATGTTGACCCCCACCGCGACCGCCATCAGCAGGCCGAAGACGAAGAAGAGGCCGATCTTGGTCCACAGCGTGGTGGTGAACACCGACGAGTAGTGCACCGACCGGTACCACAGCCAGTCCGTCCAGAAGCCCGCGAACATGGTGAACGCCATGCCGAGGACGGCCAGGACGCCCAGGGTCATCAGCAGGGTCCGGACGCCCCGGGACGGTCGTCCCGCTCTGATCCGTGGCCCCGTCGGGCCTCCGCCGCGGTCCGGCATCTGGAAAGCCAAGGTGCGCACCTCGAAGTTCGCTGTCGATCCGTCGGGCCCTCGTGTTCGCGGACCCGCCGTGGCCCCCCGTGATCGCGGACCCACACCTATGCAACTTACTCACGCTTTGGTCGGTTCCCGATTCGGGTGGGGAACGAGGCAGGATTGTGACCATGTCCAACACTCCCATGGCAGCGAGCCCGCTCACCCGGGCCGTACTCGAGATCGACGAGTACGTCTCCGGCCTCGGCTGGGACCAGCCCGCTCGCCTCTTCGCCCTTGTCGACACCGCACGGCTGCGGGCTCAGGAACCCGCGCTCGCGGCCCAGCTGGGCCTTGAGGACGAGTCCGCCTCCGCCGGTCTCACCCCGATCGAGCAGGACGAGATCCCGTCCGGCAAGCCGCTGGACGAGTTCCTCGGCACCATCGCCTGGCCGGACGCCGTGGTCGGCTGCGCGCTCTCGGTGGAGCGCCTGATGCTGCCGCCGTCCGCCGAGGCGCAGGTCCCGGAGAACCTGAGCGAGGCCAGGCTGGCCAAGTGGGTCGCCGACCACCCCGAGCGCCAGGAGGTGCGCATGACCGTCGCGGTGCTGCGCGACGGCGGGCGCGAGTCGGCGCTGCGGCTGCGCGAGAAGGACTCCCCGACGGAGGTCCTGACCGGCCCCGACCTGGTGCCCGGCCTGGCCGAGGCCCTGGCGGCGACGTTCGCGGACTGACCGCGCCCGGTTCGAACGCGGCGCTGGGGGCGCCCCTGCTTGGGGGGCGCCCCCAGCCGTGTGTCACGGTCGCGCGCGCGTACCGCTCAGCCCTTGGTGGTGCACTTGGGCAGCGCCGCGGTGTCGCCGCTGCGGATGTCCTTCAGCGCGTCGAGCGCGTCGCCGATGTTCTTCACCCTGACCAGGGTGAGCCCGCCCGGGGTGTCCTTGGCGGCGGCCGCGCAGTTGTCGGCGGGGGTCAGGAAGTACTGGGCGCCCCGGTCGCGGGCGCCGACGGTCTTCATCTCGACGCCGCCGATCGGCCCGACGGTGCCGTTGTCGTCGATGGTGCCGGTGCCGGCGACGAACTTGCCGCCGGTCAGGCTGCCCGGGGTCAGCTTGTCGTAGATGCCGAGGGCGAACATCAGACCGGCGCTGGGCCCGCCGACGTCGGCGAGCTTGATGTCGATCGTGAACGGGAAGGTGTGGTCGGTGCCGGCGGAGATCCCGACGATGGCCCGCTTGCCGCCGGTGTCGTGGGACGTGGCCGTGGTGATGGTGACGTCCTGCGTCCTGGTCGCGGTCCTGTGCGCCTTCTCGGCGGCGGCCTGCTCCTTGGCGGGGACGACGGTGAAGACGACGTTCTGCCCGGGCTTGTGCCTGGTGACGAACTTGGCGACGTCGGAGGGCTGCTTCACGGCCGTGCCGTCGACGGCCTTGATCACGTCACCGGCGTGCAGCCTGCCCTCGGCCGGCGAGCCCTTGACGACGGTGGAGACGATCACCCAGGACTTCACCGGGACGCCCAGTTCCTTCAGGGCGGCGACCTTGGCGCTCTCCTGGGACTGGCTGAACTCCTCGGCGTTCTGCTGCGAGGACTGCTCCTCGGTCGTCCCGTTCGGGTAGAGCGTGTCGTGCGGGACGATCTTGGTGTCGGGGTCCAGCCAGCCGTAGACCGCCTGCACCAGGTTCATGCGGAAGTCCGCGCTGGTCACCCGGACCGTCGTCATGTTCAGGTTGCCGTCGGTCGGGTACGTCGGGTGCCCGGAGATCTGCAGCACCGGCTCGCCGTCGTGGTCCCCGAGCGTGTTCACGGTCGGGCCGGGGGACATCTCCGCGTACGGCACGGGGATGAGCACTCCCGCGCACAGGAGCGCGATCAGCATCAGGGTGGAGGCGAGCATCGTCGCGGTGCGGCGTGGCATGCCACGACAGTACGGGACGCCTCTGTCAGCGCACCGTCAGGGCACCCCTGTCACGCGCCGCCGGCACCCGTCTGAGACCTCTCCATGGCCTCGCGGAACCGGGCATAGCCGTCCAGCTCCGGGCCGTCGCCGCGCATCTTACGAGTCCGATTGGCCCAACTGCCCCACAGTCCGCCGCCGATCGCGGCCACCAGCGGAATCAGCAGCCAGACAAGCGCCCCCATGCCGACCTCCCAACGCCATGAGCGTACGCAACTGACTGATCAGCAGATTAACCATCCGCACTGACAACGCTCACGCGAGGGTGCCGGTTACGCAACACGGGGTGGCCCGTGTGCTCCGAGTGACGTACCTGACGGCCTCGGCCGGCCCGGCACTCAGCAGGCGCCGACCCATTCGTCCGTGCCATCGGAGAACCTCTGGTGCTTCCAGATGGGCACCTCGTGCTTGAGGTCGTCGATCAGCTTCCGGCAGGCGTCGAAGGCCTCGGCCCGGTGCGGACAGGCGACGCCGACGACCACGGCCAGGTCCCCGACCCGCAGGTCCCCGACCCGGTGCACGGCGGCCAGTGCCCGCACCGGATACTCGGCCACCACCTTCTCGGCGATCCGCCGCATCTCGGCCTCGGCGCTGGGGTGGCAGGAGTACCCGAGCGCGTCCACGTCCGCGCCCCCGTCGTGGTTGCGCACCGTCCCGACGAACAGGGCGATGCCCCCGGCCGCGTCGTCGCCGACGGCCCGGAACACCTCGTCCACGGAGAGCGCGGTCTCCCGGACACCGATCAACTTGATGGGATCCTGTGCCGCCTGCTCACCGGGGTGCTCGTTCGCATGTGCCATGTCCCCATCGTGCCGCACGCCTGTGACACCGGGGAATACGAGATTCACCAGGCACGCGCGCGGGGACGTTTGGAGTGTCCTACGACGCGGCGGGGCTCAGCGGCACCCCGGCCACCCGGCTGATGATCCACCCGGCTCACGCGCGGCGCCGGGCCTTGCGGGCCCGCCGGACCACGGCGGCGGCGCCGAGCAGGGCCACCGTCGCCCCCGCCGCACCCGCGGCCGTCGCGTCCTTGCGCCCGAGCCGCCGCCCGGCCACCGTGTGCCGCCCGGACACCTCCTCCAGCAGCTCCGCGAGGACCTCTTCGTTGGTCCACCGCGGCCGCCACCCGGCGTCGTGCAGCCGGCTGCCGCTGACCACCCACGGGTACATCGTGTACGCCAGGTCCCCCGCCGGGGACGGCGTGAGCCCGATCCGGTGCAGCCGGGCCGCCGCGCCCAGCGCCACCGCCGACGGCAGCTCCATCCGCCGGATCCCGCTCAGCTCCTCGACCTCCTCCTGCTCCAGCCACCCGTCGCAGCCGACGGCCAGTTCCCCGTCGACCTTCTCCAGGACGGCGTACTCCAGGGCGCCGCACAGGTCCTCGACGTGGCAGAACTGCCAGGCCGGCCGCGAACCGGCGACGACGAGCAGCCGCGGCGACTCGAAGTACCGGGTCAGCGCGGTGTCCGTGCCCCCGACCAGCACCGCGGGCCGTACGACGGTGACGTTCAGCCCCGGGTGCGCGCGTGGCGCCCGCCGGGCCAGCCGCTCGATCTCCAGCAGGTCACCCACGCCGGTGGCCTCGGCGGTCGCGCGCAGCTCGGCGTCCTCCGAGAGGGGCAGCTCGTTGTCCGGCAGCGCGCCGTAGACCATCGCCGAGGTGCACAGCACGACGCGGTGCACACCGGCCGCCGCGGCGGCGGTCAGGACGGTCTGCGTCCCCCGGACGTTGTAAGCGCTGCGGGCGGCCGGATCGGTCTCCAGGTCGAGGTCGAGCGCGAGGTGGACGACCACGTCGGCGCCCCGCAGCTTGTCCGCGATGGCGGGGTCGCGCACGTCCAGGATGTGCCACTGTGCCCCGGCGCAGTCGCCGCGCCGCTCGTCGATGGCGACGACCTGCCGGATCTCCTCCGAGGCGGCGAGCCGCTCGGTGAGCAGGGCACCGACCCCGCTCGCGGCGCCGGTGACCGCGACGACGGGTCCGCGCACGGCGGGAGTGGACGGGGTTGACGGGTTTCGCGCTGCGCGAACCTGCGGATCTGGGGAACTCACCGGGCGTCTCCAGCGGTTGTCTTCAGTACGAGCGCGAGTGACGCGTTCGTACCAGGTGTATCCATCCTGCCGCAGGCCTTCCGCGGGCGAAGCACCGAGCCCCGATCGGGTCCGGGTGTCTACGCTGGGTGGTGTTGTCGGGCAGCCGCGCCGCCGGAGAGAACCGGTGGCCTTACCAGCCGAGGAATCCCGTGAGTGACACCCCATTCGGTTTCGGCCTTCCGCCGGAGGAGCCGGAGGACGGCGACGAGGGCAAGAAGAAGGACCAGCAGAGCGGTGGTGGGCAGGGACCGGCCAACCCGTTCGGCTTCGGCGGCCTGCCCGGAGCCGGCGGCTTTGGCGGCCCCGGCGCCGACAATCCGCTCGCAGCGATGTTCGGGTCGCTGAACCCCACCGACCTGGGCGCCGCGTTCCAGCAGCTGGGTCAGATGCTCTCCTACGAGGGCGGCCCGGTGAACTGGGACATGGCCAAGCAGATCGCCCGCCAGACGGTCGCCCAGGGCACCCCGGACGGCACGAAGGACGCGAGCGTCGGCCCGGCCGAGCGCAGGGCGGTCGAGGAGGCCGTCCGCCTGGCCGACCTGTGGCTGGACGACGCCACGTCCCTGCCGTCGGGCTCCGCCTCGGCGGTCGCCTGGTCCCGCGCGGAGTGGGTCGAGGCGACCCTGCCCGCCTGGCAGGAGCTGGTCGACCCGGTCGCCGAGCGGGTCGGCGCGGCCATGGGCGACGTCCTGCCGGAGGAGATGCAGGCCATGGCGGGCCCGCTGATCGGCATGATGCGCTCGATGGGCGGCGCCATGTTCGGCACCCAGATCGGGCAGGCCGTCGGTGTGCTCGCGGGCGAGGTCGTCGGCTCCACCGACATCGGCCTGCCGCTCGGCCCGGCCGGCAAGGCCGCGCTGCTCCCGGCCAACGTGGAGGCCTTCGGCAAGGACCTCGGCGTGCCGCAGGAGGAGGTGCGGCTGTACCTGGCCCTGCGCGAGGCCGCCCACCAGCGCCTCTTCGCGCACGTGCCGTGGCTGCGCTCGCACCTGTTCGGCGCGGTCGACGGCTACGCGCGCGGGATCAAGGTCGACACCGCCAAGCTGGAGGACGTGGTCGGCCAGTTCGACCCGCAGAACCCCGAGCAGCTGCAGGACGCCCTTCAGCAGGGCATGTTCCAGCCGGAGGACACCCCGGAGCAGAAGGCCGCCCTGGCCCGTCTGGAGACCGCTCTGGCGCTCGTGGAGGGCTGGGTGGACGCGGTGGTCCACGCGGCCGCGAAGCCGCGTCTGGCCTCCGCCGACGCCCTGCGCGAGACCCTGCGCCGCCGCCGTGCCACGGGCGGCCCCGCCGAGCAGACGTTCGCCACGCTGATCGGCCTGGAGCTGCGCCCGCGTCGGCTGCGCGACGCCTCCCGCCTGTGGGCCTCGCTCACGGACGCGCGCGGGGTCGACGGCCGGGACGGCCTGTGGGCCCACCCGGACATGCTGCCGACCGCGACCGACCTGGACGACCCGGACGGCTTCGTACACCGCGAGCAGCTGGACTTCTCCGAGCTGGACAAGATGCTCGGTGAGGCGGCGGGCGGTTCCGCTGGGAAACCGAACCTGAAGAAGGACGACAAGAAGGACGACGACGAGGGCGACGACACCGAGTGAGCCTGTACGACGACGCGGTCCTCGTCCTGAAGGGGTACGAGGGCCAGGAGCAGCTGCGCCAGGCCTACCTGGACCATCTGGCGGCCCATCCGGACGGCATGTGGAAGGCCTGCGGGGACGGGCACATCACGGCGAGCGCCCTGGTGATCGACCCGGCGCGCGAGCGGGTGCTGCTGACCCTCCACAAGAAGATGCGGATGTGGCTGCAGATGGGCGGCCACTGCGAGCCGGCCGACGCCACCCTCGCGGACGCCGCCCTGCGTGAGGCGACGGAGGAGTCGGGCATCGCCGGTCTGATCCTGCTGCCGAGCGGTCCGGTGCGTCTGGACCGGCACCACACGCCCTGCGCCTGGCACCTGGACGTGCAGTACGCCGCCGTCGCCCCCGACGGGGCCGTGGAGGCGATCAGCGACGAGTCGCTGGACCTGCGCTGGTTCGCCTACGGCGAGGTGGCGGACGCGGCCGACGAGTCGGTCGTACGCCTGCTGGAGGCGGCCCGGGCGCGCCTCTGACCCGGGGGCATGTGTAAGGGGCGCCCGCCATGGCCGACGCCCCTTACGTTGGCTTACTGGACGCTCAGCTCCAGACGTTCCCCTGGTTCTGGCCGCGCGCCCCGTGCTGCCCCATGCCGAACTGGGCGGCGAGACCCTGCCCGATCACCGCGCTCTGCGGCGGCAGCAGCTCGCTGGGCTGGACCAGTGCGAAGCCGGAGCCCATGAAGCTCAGCTCCCAGCCCTCACCGGTGTTGCCACGCCGGCGCCACACCCCGGAGGAATGCGTCTGGGCCTGCATCTGCACCCGCAGCCCGGTGGACCAGGCGACGATCGCGTCCGCGTCGCAGTTGACGTACTTGTCCGGCGTGACCTGCATCAGCAGCGGCGCGCCCGAGGTCATCAGGGCGACCTTGCCGCGCCCGGTGATGTTCAGCTGGTACTTCCCCGAGCCGGAGATGCCGTAGAGGCTGTCGACGGCGACGACCTCGTAGTGCAGCGAGGAGTCCATGGCGAGGACGTAGGAGCTGTCGACGGACAGCCCGTCCTGCTCGATGTCCATGATGTGCACGTGCTGGGCGAGGTTGGCGAGATACACCGTGCCCTGCCCGTGGCAGCGCATCAGGTCCAGGCCCTCACCGGTGTACGCACGCGCGCGTGCCTGGTGGTTGTTCTGGTACTCGGCGTCGAACTCCATCAGCCCCTGGTAGGCGACCATGGTGCCCTTGCGGGCGAGGATGTCGTCGTGACCCTCCAGGGTGACGCGGAGCAGCTGCGCGTTCTGCAGGCTCCAGCGCTCCTGCGTCTGGATGTCGTTGTGCGCGAAAAGCGGGCTCTGCATGGCTTCCTGACTCCCCCTCAGCCCCGGATCCGGATGCGGTCGGTGCTGTCCTCGCTGGGCTGGACGACGACGATGCCCTGGCCGGAGAAGGCCATCTGGTAGGCCTCACCGCTGCCCCGGCCGATCAGCGACTGCGCCTTGAAGCTGCGCTTGCCCTTCACCTTGAGGTTCGGCGACCAGGCGACGAGCGCGTCCGGGTCGACGTACGTCTCGTCCTCGCCGCCGCCGCAGTCGACGACGATCGGCTCGCCCCGGGAGGTCAGCGCGACCCAGCCCTGCCCGGAGATCCTCGTGTTCCACAGGCCCTGTCCGGCGAACTTCGCGAGCCCCTTGACCCGCTCCACGCCCCAGCTGAGGTGGGCGTCGAAGGCCAGCAGGTTGGTGGCGTTGACGGAGATGCCGTCTCCGTTGAGGTTGATCACGACGACGTTCGCGCCGTAGTCGGCGAGATAGAGCAGCCCGTCCCCGGTGCACTTCATCAGGGGCGCGCCCTCGCCGGTGATCCAGTCGCGGGCGATCTGGCGGACGGCCGGCGGGTTGGGCTCGTACTGGACGAAGCCCTCGTAGGCGACCATCGAGCCCACGCGCGCGAGGAGGTCGTTGCCGGTCTGCATGGCGACCTTCAGCATGTGGTGGCCGTGGTTCTCCATGCGGGCGGTGACGGGTGCGGGGGCGTAGCCCGCGAGCGGCTGGTTCATGACGGGCTCCCTCTAGACCTCGTACGGCTGGACGACGATGAAGTTGCCGGGCGCGCCCCGGAACTGGAGGTTGACGCTCTCGCCGGTGTCGCCCGGGTAGGCGTTGCGGCGCATGCGGACCTGGCTGGAGACGATCACCTGGGAGGCGGCCGACCAGGCGACGACGGCGTTGCAGTCGGCGAAGGTGGTCGGCGTGACCGGCAGGACCACGGGCGTGCCGTGCGTCTTGACGACGATCGTGCCGGTGCCCTGGAACTGCATGGTGAACAGCGCGCCGCCGGGGATGCCGTGGCCCTCGATGCGGCGGACCTCGTGGTGCAGGCTCTCGTCGAAGGCGAGGACGTTCTCGGCGGAGACGCAGATCGCGTCGCCCTGGAGCTCGACGGGGTGCAGATGGGTGGAGTTCTCGGCGAGGAACACCTGGCCGTTGCCGGTGCAGCGCATCAGCTGCATCTCCTGACCGGTGGCGCTGCCGACGATCCGCCCGGCGAACCCGGCGCCCTTGTAGCTGAAGTCGACCTTGCCCTGGTAGAGCACCATGCTGCCCTGCCTGGCCAGCACGGGCTGCCCGCCGATGCCGAGGTCGACGCGCATGAGCTTCTTGTTCTGCTGGGTCCAGCGCTGCCCGGTCGGCGTCTCCTTGTACATCTGCAGCGCGGCCGTCACCCCCGCGCCGCCCTGCGGGGCCCCCTGGGGCGCCGGGTAGCCGGCGGGCTGCTGACCCGGTACCTGCCCGTAGCCCGGCGGCATGGGCGCGGTGGGCCGGCCGCCGTAGGAGGGCGGCTGCTGGCCGTAGCCGGGGGGCATCTGCGCGGTCGGCTGACCGCCGTACGACTGCTGCTGGGGCGGGTAGCCGTACGACGGCTGCTGCTGCGGGTGGCCGTAGGGCGCGGGCGCGGGGGCCGGCGGCGGGACCGTGCCGCCGGCGGGCGGGGTCATGGGGGCGATGACCGTCGGCGCGCCATGCACGTTCGGCGCGGGCGCCGGGCCCGGTGCCGGAGGCGGGGGCGGGGTCTGGCCGGGCGGGGTCTGGCCGGGTTGCGGTGTGAATCCCTGCGGGGGCGTGGCTCCGGGCGGCGGGGCGAAGCCCTGGGCGGCGGGCTGCGGCGCGGGGGCGGGCGCGGGGGCCGGCGCGGAGGGAGCGGCGAACGACGGTGGGGTCGTCGCCTGGGCGGGCGGGGCGAAGCCGGGGGCGGCGCCGGTCTGCGGCTGCTGCGGGGCGGCGGCCGCCTCCTCCTCCAGCACCTCACCGCCGAAGTTCTTCAGCAGGGCCTCCAGACCGCCGTCGAAGCCCTGGCCGACGGCCGCGAACCGCCACACGTCCTTCAGGTAGATGTCACCGAGCATCACGGCCCGCTCGGTGGAGAACTCCGCGCCGCTGAAGGAGTACCGCGCGACCTCCTCACCGCCCGCCACGATGCGCAGGTAGCCGGGGGCGATCTGCGACATCTGCCCGGTGCCGTCGACGGTCGCGGTGAAGGACAGCTTGTGGATGTGCGACGGGATGCGGTCCAGGGTGACCCGGAACGACTCGGTGTCGCCCGCCTGGGCACCCAGCAGCTGGATGGACTCCTCCGGGGACTTCGGCTGGTTGAAGAAGACGAAGTACCGGTCGTCCGAGAGGCGCTCGTCGGCGTCCAGACCGAAGCAGCTGATGTCGAAGGTCAGTCCGGGGGCGGAGATCTGTACGCCTACGTACAGATCCGTGCCCGCCGTGAGGTCACTGATCCTGGCCTTGTGGCCGCGTTGGAATTCCCTGGCCATGCGTAACGACCGTCCCCCATCCCGAATGTGAGTGCGTCGCGCCAGGCTAACGGCAAAGTCCGACATCGCACGCAGCCGGTACAGACCCGGTACACAACCGCGCCCGGAGGAGGACGGACCGCGCCCGGCTCACTCCCCGCGCACCCCGGGCAGGTGCGGCAGCCGTTCCGCGGCGACCACCCCTTCGAGGTAGCCGCGGGCCCGCTCGGTGCGCGGGTACGCCTCCAGCAGCCGCCAGAAGTCCGGCCCGTGACCGGGGACCAGGAGATGGGCCAGCTCATGGCACAGGACGTAGTCGACGACGTACTCGGGCATCCCCTGCAGCCGGTGCGAGAGCCGGATGCTGCCCTCGGCCGGGGTGCACGAACCCCAGCGCGTGTTCTGGTTGGTGACCCACCGTACGGAGGCGGGGCGCGCCCGGCCGTCGAAGTACTGGGCCGACAGCCGCTCCGCACGCTCGGCGAGCTCGGCGTCGCCGAGCACCCGCCGGCTCTCCTGGGCGGCGAGTTTGTCGAGCATGACGGTGATCCAGCGCTGTTCCTCCGCCTTCGACATCCGGGCGGGGATCAGCACGACGGTGCGATCGCCCTCGCGGTACGCGGAGACCGTCCGGCGGCGCCGGGAGCTCCTGCGGACCTCGATCGCGCTCGCCCCCGAGCCGCCGGGCGGCTGGCTCGTCGTGCTGCGCTGTGGCTTTCCGGCGCGGTGCAGTGGGTCGGCGGGCACGCCCCGACGTTACCCGCTGGGTGCGGCCGAAGTCCCGGCTCGGGGAGGGTTCGATGCCGATCCCCCACCATGCGTTTGATTCCTGTGACTCCTACGACTGATCCGCACATCCGGATGTACGATGCTCCGCACGCCCGGTTCGACACCCTTTATCCAGTCCTCTTGTGTGACGAATACCCCCAACCTGTGGATAACCCTCGGCGCCGGGCGGCCGGTCGCGGCATGCTGGCAGGCGTCGGGGGAACGTGACCGGTTCCACCGGCGACGAGACGTTCGGGATGCTTTCCAGGGATACGGGGGCCAGTCATGCATCCGGTGATGAAACCCGCGCTGCGGCGCGGCTGGCGTGATCGCGAGACCGTGCAGTTCGGGATGACCGCGGCGCACGCGCTGACACTGGGACCCATGGACCCGGCGACGCACGCCTTCCTGGATCTGCTCAACGGCACCCGCGGGCTGCCGCTGCTCCGCCAGGAGGGCCGCCGCATGCGGCTCCCGGCCGGCCAGGTCGACACCCTGCTGGCACGCCTGACCCGCGCGGGCCTGGTCGACGACGCGCGCGGCGGCGGACCGGCCGCCGACGCCCTGCGCGCGAAGACCGACGTCCTGCGGCGGCTGCGCCCCGACCTCGCCGCGCTGTCCCTGACCACGGCCGAGCCCGGCGGCGCGCTCGCCCGGCTCGCCGCCCGCCGCGCACTGCGCGTGCAGGTGCGCGGCGCGGGACGGGTCGGCGCGGTGCTCGCCTCGGCGCTCTCGGGCGCCGGAGTCGGCGAGATCGACGTGCGCGACGTGGGACGCGTGGAGCCGTGGGACGTCGCGCCGGGCGGGCTGCCCGCCGAGTCGCTCGGCGAGCGCCGCGAGACGGCGGCGCGGGCCGCCGTGCGCCGTGCGGCACCCGACCGCCCACCCCGTCGCGCCCACTCCCCCGGCTCCGTCGCCCAGGACCCCGGGCTCTCCCTGGTGGTCCTCACACCCCGGGACGAAGTCGCCGTGCACGCGCCGGACCCTGCCGACGCCGAGCCGCTCATGACCTCCGGGACGCCCCACCTGTACGCCGGCGTGGTCGAGGGCACCGGAGTCGTCGGACCGCTCGTCGTACCCGGCGAGTCGGGCTGCGCCCGCTGTCTGCACCTCGACCGCGGGGACCGGGACCCGGCCTGGCCGCGGCTGACCGCCCAGTGGCGGTGCGCCAGGGCCCGCCGGGTGGGCGCCTGCGATCTGACGCTGGCCACGGCGGTCGCCGGACTGGCCGCGGCACACGCGCTGGCCTTCCTCGACGGGGAGTCGCCGTCCAGCACCGGCACCCGCTGGGAGGCCTCCACGCCCGGCCTCGACTGGCACGCCCGACCGGTCAGGCCGCATCCGGCATGCGGGTGCGGCGCTGCGCAGAGACCCAAAGAGGAGCACCCCTCAAACGACGGCGCGGCGCGCGCGACAATGGCGGTGCAACGGCCGTCGACGGAGCGACGACGCACAGCGGGCGCGGCGCGGCCGACTGGGACCTGGAGGGCGCATGTCTGATCTTCCCCGGAAGGCGGTCACCCGTACCGCCAAGCTCGCCGCGCTCCCGCTCGGCTTCGCCGGCCGGGCCACCTGGGGGCTGGGCAAGCGGATCGTGGGCGAGTCCGCGGAGATCGTCGGCCGTGAACTGCAACAGCGCACGGCGGAGCAGCTCTTCAAGGTGCTCGGCGAGCTGAAGGGCGGGGCCATGAAGTTCGGGCAGGCCCTGTCCGTCTTCGAGTCCGCACTGCCCGAGGAGATCGCCGGGCCCTACCGCGCCGCGCTGACCAAGCTCCAGGAGGCGGCGCCGCCGATGCCGACCCGCACGGTGCACGCGGTGCTCGAGCAGCGGCTCGGTCCGGACTGGCGCGATCTGTTCGAGGAGTTCGAGGACAAGCCGGCCGCCGCGGCCTCGATCGGGCAGGTGCACCGGGCGGTGTGGCACGACGGCCGCGAGGTGGCGGTCAAGGTACAGTACCCGGGCGCCGGCGAGGCCCTGCTCTCCGATCTGAGCCAACTGAGCCGTTTCGCCCGCCTGTTGGGGCCGCTGATTCCCGGCATGGACATCAAGCCGCTCATCGCGGAGCTGAGGGACCGCGTCTCCGAGGAGCTGGACTACGCACTGGAGGCGCAGGCCCAGACCGTTCACGCGGAGGAGTTCGCGGACGACCCGGACGTGGTGGTCCCGGCGGTGGTGCACCAGTGCGACCAGGTCCTGGTGACCGAGTGGATCGACGGCATCCCGCTGTCGGAGGTGATCTCAGACGGCACCCCGGAGCAGCGCGACCGTGCCGGCCAGCTCCTGGCCCGGTTCCTCTTTTCGGGCCCGGCCCGCACCGGCCTGCTGCACGCCGACCCGCATCCCGGCAACTTCCGGCTGCTGCCCGGCGGCCCGGCCGGGGAGGACGACTGGCGTCTGGGCGTCCTGGACTTCGGCACGGTCGACCGGCTGCCCGGCGGTCTGCCGACCCCGATCGGCATCTCGCTCCGCATGACGCTGGACGGCGAGGCGGAGACGGTCTACGAACTCCTCTGCGAGGAGGGATTCGTGAAGGAGTCCATAGAGCTGGACCCCGACGCGGTCCTCGACTACCTGCTGCCGATCATCGAACCGGCCCGCGTCGAGGCGTTCACCTTCAACCGCACCTGGATGCGCAACCAGGCCGCCCGCATCGCCGACCCCCGTTCCCCGGCCTACCAGCTGGGCAAGCGGCTCAACCTGCCGCCCGCCTACCTGCTGATCCACCGGGTGACGCTGAGCACCATCGGCGTGCTGTGCCAACTCGGCGCCACGGTACGGCTCCGCGAGGAACTGCAGGAGTGGCTGCCGGGCTTCGCCCTCGAAGAAGAACCTGAGACGGAGGAGGAGGGGACGGCAGCGGAGGCGTGACCGGAACTGGGGGGGGGAGGGAGGGGGGAGGGGCCCCCTGGCAGCGGCTCACCACCAGGACGAGTCCAGCCGCCCCTCGATCGCCCTCAGGTTCTCCCTGGAGCAGGTGTCGCAGAAGTACTGACGGACGCCGTTCTCCACGGAACAGGTCCAGGTGGCCGGCGGAGGACCGTCGGCGGGGGCGCCGCAACGGGCGCACACGAGCACACGGCGCTCCGGGGTGGAGCCGCCCTGATCACTTCCTCCGGGAGGACTCGTCACCTCGCGACGATAACTCCGCAGGCGGCGGATCGCCGTACAACGCACCGCGGCGGGCACAACGCGCCGCGGGGGCCGGTCCGTTCGGCCGGACCGGCCCGCGCCGCGGGGGCCGGTCCGTTCGGCCGGACCGGCCCCCGCGCAGAAGGCTTCGCCTCCCCAGGGCCGGGAGGCCACCTCTTCTGTGGGTGTGATCGTTACTGCATGACCGCCATGGCGAGCGCGCGCCGGGCGCGCAGCGAGGCGCGCTCGGCCCGGCGCTGCATCCGCTGGGCGACCGCCAGGCGGACGGCCCGGCGTTCCCGCACGGCGTCGTCGAGTCGTTCGTGCATATGCGCACGAGCCAGGGCTTCTTGCATGAGTTGCATCTCTCGGGTCCTGTTCTGGCGCGCTTCGGTCGCGCCGGTGGTGGTGACGTCTGGAGTCGCGGAGCCGGCGGGCTCGCTGGTGGACGGCTTCATCGGGGCCTGCTTCTGGGGGTCGTGCGTGAGGGGGCGATCGATCGTTCCTGCGGTGTTCATGCCGTGACCGGGTTCTTCCGCGGGCGGCCACGCGGCCGCTTCCGGGCGACGACGACACCCTGGACGAAGAGCTCGCCACCCCAGACGCCCCAGGGCTCACGCCGCTCCTTGGCGCCGGCGAGGCAGGCCTCGATCAGCGGGCAGGTGCGGCAGAGGGACTTGGCGTACTCGACGTCCGCCGGCGACTCGGCGAAGAAGACCTCCGGGTCGTAGGAGCGGCAGGGGACGGGTACGCCGAGGTTCTCGATGGCGTCGTCGAGCGCGGTGAGCGCGGTGAGGGGGGTCAAGGTGGAGTCCTCCGTGAGGCCGGGCGGGGGGATCGTTTGCGAAGGCGGTACGGACGGGGCGTGCGCTTCGAGTTGCACGGTTGGTCTTCCTCGTCTGGTCGGTCCGGCCGGTTGACCGGGTGTCGGCTGGGTACCGGGTTCTTTTCTTGTCCCGAGGCCCCTTCGCTCCGTCGTCCCCGTTTTGGGGAAAACAGAAGGGCCGCGGATCCCGGATGGGGTTCCGCGGCCCTGAAGGCGCCGGCCTGATCGGATCAGGCTGGATCACTCCAGGGTTCTGGCCCACGGAAGGCCCACATCAGGTGGTGCTGCGTCGTCTGCTTCCGGAATCCGGCACCGGCCGCCGCAAAGGCATAGGCCTGCGCCTGTGCCGCTACTGCTTCCAGTGCCTTGGTCGGTCGCTCATTGCGCTCACGGACGGGAAGGCCCGCGAGAGCGACGGAGGACGCCGGACGGTCGGCACGAATGCCGGACAGACCGGTGCCCCGGTGGGAGGCGCCGAGCATGCACAGGGAGACGGCCGAGCGATCGGTCAGTTTGGCCGTGCTGATGGTGCTGCTGTTGATGCTGATCACTGGACTCGCCTCCTCTCGGCGTCTCGAGGACTGGGGTGAACCAGTCCGTTCGGATGTGCAAGTACATCACGGAGCCGGGCCCTTCGAGAAGGCCGCTGCGTCCGTGCCTAGAACCTATGGGGATTGCCGGGGCATGCGCAAACTATTTTTTCGACGAGTTCGTATCAGTCGTCCTCGTCGCCCTCTCCGGCCTCGTGGCCTGCGCAGATGGCCAGAACGTCGGTTCCGTAGCTGCGCAGCTTGCGGCTGAGGACACCGGGGATGCGGGAGAGTTCGGCCGGAGTCCCGGGCCGGGCCTCGGCGATGGCCATCAGGGTGCGGTCGGTGAAGACGCAGAAGTCCGGCTGTCCGCTGCGCTCGGCCTGGACGGCCCGCCACTCCCGCAGCCGTTCGTAGAGTCCCTCGTCCATGTCCGAGGGACAGTCCTCGCAGCGCATCAGCTTCATCTCGCCCGCGTCGGTGAGCGTGCGGCCGCAGACCCGGCAGCGGGCCGGGGTGCGCTGGGTACGGCGGGGAGCGGCGAGGGCGCCGGTGGTGGTGCCGCGCTCGATGCCTCCGGTCGCGGCGGCGCCGCTGTGGCCGACGGTGGCCGTGGTGCCGGGGCGCAGTCCGTCGAGGAAGCGGCTGGGCCGGCGGTTGGGGCGGGTGCCGGGTGACCGGGACAGCGCCCAGGACAGGTGGAGCCGTTCCCGCGCCCGGGTGACGCCCACGTAGAGCAGCCGGCGTTCCTCCTCGATCTGCTCGTCGGTCCTGGCGTAGGTGATGGGCAGCATGCCCTCGGCGATGCCGACCAGGAAGACCACGTCCCACTCCAGGCCCTTGGCGGCGTGCAGGGAGGCGAGGGTGACGCCCTGGACGGTCGGGGCGTGCTGGGCGTTCGCCCGCTCGTCGAGTTCCGTCACGAAGTCGCCGAGGGTGACGCCGGGTCTGGCGGCGGAGAGGTCGTGGGCGAGGTTGACCAGGGCGGCGAGGGACTCCCAGCGCTCTCTGACGGCGCCGGAGCCGGCCGGGGGCTCGGTGGTCCAGCCCTCTGAGGACAGGACGGCACGCACCTGGGAGGGCAGGTCCACGGCGTCGTCCAGCAGGGAGTCGTTGCCGCCGAAGCGGGCCGCGCCGCGCAGGGCGATGCCGGCCTTGCGCACCTCGGGCCGGTCGAAGAAGCGCTCGGCGCCGCGCAGCTGGTAGGGCACGCCGGCGTCGGCGAGGGCCTGCTCGTACGTCTCGGACTGTCCGTTCGTGCGGAACAGGACGGCGATCTCGGCGGCCGGGACGCCCGCGTCGATCAGCTCGCGGATGCGGCGGGCGGCGCCTTCGGCCTCGGCCGGCTCGTCGGTGTACTCGGTGCAGACGGGTTCGGGGCCGGCGGGGCGCTGGGAGACGAGTTCCAGCCGGTGGTCGGCGGCGCGGCCGCGGGCCTGGGCGAGCAGGCCGTTGGCGAGGTGGACCACCTGGGGGGTGGAGCGGTAGTCGCGGACGAGTTTGACGACCGTGGCGCCGGGGTGCCGGGTGCGGAAGTCGAGGAGGTGGTCGGGCGTTGCGCCCGTGAAGGAGTAGATGGTCTGGCTGGCGTCGCCGACGACGCACAGGTCGTCGCGGTCGCCGAGCCAGAGCTCCAGCAGCCGCTGCTGCAGGGGGCTGACGTCCTGGTACTCGTCGACGACGAAGTGCTGGTACTGCGCGCGGACCTGGTCGGCGATGTCGTGCCGGTCCTGCAGGATGGCGACGGTGAGCAGCAGGACGTCCTCGAAGTCGATCACGGCGCGGTCGCGCTTGAGGTCTTCGTAGGCCGCGTAGAGGTGGGCGATCTCGGTGGCATCGCGCGGGGCCTCACGGCCGGCCTTCGCGGCCGCGTACGGGTAGTCGGCCGGGATGGTCTGGGTGACCTTGGACCATTCGATTTCGGCGGTGACGTCCCGCAGCTCGCCCCGGTCGAGCCGGGTGCCCAGGCTCGCGGCCGCGTCGGCGACGAGCTGGATCTTGCGGTCGACCAGCCGGGGCATGCCACCACCGATCGCTTTCGGCCAGAAGTAATGGAGCTGGCGCAGGGCGGCGGAGTGGAAGGTGCGGGCCTGGACGCCGTGGGCGCCGAGCTGGCGCAGCCGGCCGCGCATCTCTCCGGCGGCGCGGTTGGTGAAGGTGACGGCGAGCACGCTGGAGGGCTGGAGGATGCCGGCGCGCACACCGTAGGCGATGCGGTGCGTGATCGCCCGCGTCTTGCCGGTGCCCGCTCCGGCCAGGACGCACACCGGCCCGTGCAGGGCGGTGGCCACCGCGCGCTGCTCGGGGTCGAGCCCTTCGAGCACCGCGTCGGCCGAGTCCGGTGTCTGCGGGAAGAGGGTGGAGTGCGTTGCTGCTGTCACCCCGCCATGCTGCCAGGTCCTCCGGGGCCGGCGTGCCGGTTGTCCACAGGCGGGCACCTGTAGTCGTACTAATGCGGCAGGCGTCACATGGGCCTGTGGATACCGCGCGTGGATACCCCGGGCGGGAATGGCGGACGGCTCGCGTACGTTCTCCCCCTGGACGTTTTTCCGAGCTGCCTGAGGAGCGCGAGAGACATGCAGGGCACTGTGACGATGTACAGCACGACTTGGTGCGGCTACTGCCGGCGGCTGAAGAGCCAGCTGGACCGGGAGGGCATCGCCTACACCGAGATCAACATCGAGCAGGACCCCGAGTCCGCCGCTTTCGTGGAGAAGGCGAATGGCGGAAACCAGACGGTCCCGACCGTGCTCTTCGCCGACGGCAGCACGCTGACGAACCCGTCGCTGGCCCAGGTGAAGCAGAAGCTCGCCGCGTGACGCTCCGCGGGCTTCCGCGGTGACCGCAGCAGGGCGGCCCCTGAACAGGATCAGGGGCCGCCCTGCTGTGTCTCGGACGCTGTCTCAGACGAAGCTGCGCGTCGGCAGCGGCTTGCCGTACCACATCTCGATCAGGCGGGCCGCGATGGAGATGCCGTAGGGCGGCAGCACCTCGCCGGACTCGAAGGCCTCGTGCAGTTCCTCCCGGGAGAACCAGCGGGCCTCGTGGATCTCGTCGCCGTCGACGTCGATCTCGGTCGAGGTGGCGCGGGCCATGAAGCCGAGCATCAGGCTGGACGGGAAGGGCCAGGGCTGGCTGGCCACGTAGTCCACGGCACCGACGGTGACCCCGACCTCCTCGGACACCTCCCGGCGCACCGCCTGCTCGATGGACTCACCGGGTTCGACGAAGCCGGCGAGCGTGGAGAAGCGGCCCTCGGGCCAGTGGACCTGGCGGCCGAGCAGGATGCGGTCGTCCGCGTCGGTCACGGCCATGATCACGGCCGGGTCGGTGCGCGGGTAGTGCTCGGCGCCGCAGGCCGGGCAGCGGCGGATGTGACCGGCGGCGGCGATCACCGTGCGCTCGCCGCAGCGGGAGCAGAAGCGGTGGGTGCGCTGCCAGTTCTCCAGGCCGACCGCGTGCACCATGAGGCCCGCGTCGCGCGGTGACAGGAGCAGTCCGGCCTCGCGCAGGCCCGCGGGGCGTGCGGACTGGTCGATACGGCCGGGCAGCGCGTCCTTCTGGAGCGCGAAGTAGCTGACGCCGTCCTCGTCGATGCCGAGGAAGTAGCGGTGCGCCTCGGTGAGCGGGGCCTCGAACGAGGGCGTCATGACGAGCTCGGTGCGGCCGTCCGGTGTCTCGTCGATGAGCACCTGGCCGCCGGAGACCACGAAGCAGCGGGTCGTGGGGTGGCTCCACGCCGCCGCGAGCCAGGCCTCGTCGAGCCGGTGGTGGGCGGCGCGGTCGATGCCGCTCGGGGCGGTCAGCGAGATGGGTCGATCGGCTGTGTCGTCGGTCCAGGTGGTCACGGGTGCTTCCAACTCCCCCAGTGCAGCGGTTGGTTCGGCGGGTCGTTCGGCGGGACGTGGGCGGGCGGGCACCGGGCCGGGCGCGGGTGGGACGGGCGGGACGGTCGTTCCAGTGTGCCCCGCGCGCGATGCCCTCCCGTACGGGGCCGGTCGGTCAGGGCGTGGGCCGCCAGTGCTCGGCCAGGTCACCCCACAGGTAGGCACTGGTCTCGACGCCCTTGAGGAGGAGGTCCAGCTCGACCTTCTCGTTCGGGGCGTGCCAGCCGTCGGAGGGGACGGAGATACCCAGGAAGAGCACGGGGGCGCCGAGGACGTCCTGGAGGTCGGCGGCGGGTCCGGAGCCGCCCTCGCGGGTGAAGCGGACCGGCTTCTCGAAGGCCCGGCCCATGGCGCGGACCACGGACTGCAGTGCGGGGTGGTCGAGCGGCGTCAGGCACGGCCGGGTGGCCGCGCCGAAGCGGATCTCGTGCCGGATCCCGGCGGGCACCTGTGTCCCGGCCCAGTCGCGGACGGCCTTCTCGAGGTGGTCGGGTTCCTGGCCCGCGACCATGCGGAAGGACAGTTTCACCATGGCCGAGGACGGGATGATCGTCTTGCTGCCGGGGCCCTGGTAGCCGCCGCCGATGCCGTTGACCTCGGCGGTCGGGCGGGCCCAGATGCGTTCGAGGGTGCTGTATCCGGCCTCGCCGTGGGCGGCGCGGGATTTGGCCGTCTCCAGCCAGCGCTCCTCGTCGAAGGGCAGCTCGGCGAACAGTTCGCGCTCGCGGTCGGTCAGCTCCACGATGCCGTCGTAGAAGCCTGGGATCGCCACGCGCGCGTGCTCGTCGTGCAGGGCGGCGACCAGGCGGGCGGCGGCGGTGGCCGGGTTGGGCACCGCGCCGCCGAAGGAGCCGGAGTGGATGTCCTGGCCGGGGCCGTACAGCCGGATCTCGCACTCGGCGAGGCCGCGCATACCGGTGCACACGGTCGGGGTGTCCTCGGACCACATGCCGGTGTCGGAGACGATCACGGCGTCGGCGGCGAGCCGGCCCGCGTGCTCCTCGACCAGGGCCCGGAAGTGCGGGGAGCCGGACTCCTCCTCGCCTTCGATCAGCAGCTTCAGGTTGACGGCGGGGGCGGTGCGCCCGGTGGCGGCGAGGTGGGCGCGGACGCCGAGTGTGTGGAAGAACACCTGGCCCTTGTCGTCGGCCGCCCCGCGCGCGTAGAGGCGGTTTCCGCGGACGACCGGCTCGAAGGGGTCGCTGTCCCAGCCGTCCTCGCGGGCGGCGGGCTGCACGTCGTGGTGGCCGTAGACGAGGACGGTGGGCGCCTCGGGGTCGCCGGAGGGCCACTCGGCGAAGACGGCCGGGGCGCCGGGGGTCAGCCAGACCTCGGCCGTCGGGAAGCCGGTCTCCTTGAGTTTGGCCGCGAGCCAGTCGGCGCTGCGCCGTACGTCGGTCGCGTGGTCGGGCTGGGCCGACACGGAGGGGATGCGCAGCCATGCCGTGAGGTCGTCGAGGAAGGCGGCGCGGTGCTGCTCGATGTACGTGCGGACGGCGCTGTCCGGGGTCTGGCTCATGCCCACGAGCCTATCGGCCCGCACCGACAACCTCGGCGGGCGGTTCGTCACACTCAGGGTGCCCGCCGTGCCGTTTCGGAGTCTTCCGTTCCGGAGTCTGCCGCTCGGGTGTCCTCCCTGAGGAGCCGTTCCAGGGCGGCCCGGTCCGGCAGGTCACGCGGCCGTACGACCTCGCCGCTGCGCACATAGACGAAGGCGGCCGTGACCGACTCCGGCGGCACGCCCTGCTGCTCGGCCCAGGCCAGCCGGTACACGGCGAGCTGGAGCGGGTCGGCGGTGCGGGTGCGGCTGGTCTTCCAGTCGACGATCTCGTACGTCGTCCTCTCGCCGTCGCCGTGCTGGTACACCGCGTCGATACGGCCTCGTACGACGCGGCCGGCGAGGGTGAGCTGGAAGGGGGCCTCGACCCGGTAGGGGGTGCGCCGGGCGTACTCGGTGCGTTCGAAGGCCTCCTTCAGGGCTTCCAGGTCCTGTTCGTCGGCGATCTCGGCGTCGCTGCCCGGCAGCTCGTCCGGTTCGAGCAGGGGCAGTCGCAGTTCCTCGAAGCGGGCTTCGACCCAGGCGTGGAACCGGGTGCCCCGGCGTGCGGCCGGTTGCGGGGGGCGCGGCATGGGGCGCGCGAGTTCCTGCGCGAGCCCGTCCGGGTCCTCGGCCAGGCGCAGCAGCTGGGAGGCGGTGAGCGTGGCGGGCAGCGGGACGTCGGTGACGGCCTGGCGGGCGCGCAGCAGCTCTCCGGTGAGCGCGTCCAGGTCACGGTCCCAGGAGGCGATGGCGCGGGCCTCCTCGGGGGTGAGGGAGGCATCGGGGGCGGGACCGTGCGGGGCGCGGGCGCCGGGCGGGGGCGCCTGGTGGGGAACGGTCGGCCGCTCGGCGCTCCAGGAGTCCCATCCGTCGGGATCCTGAGCACCGGTGCCGTCCGCGTACGGGGCCTCGCTCCCGTACGGGTCGTCGTCGTACGGGCCCTCGGCGTGGGGCTCGCCCGCGTACGGGTGTCCGGCGTAGGGCTCGCCCGCGTACGGTTCCCCGGCATCGGGCTCGTACGGTTCGTCGCTGTAGGGGTCCCGGTCGTAACCGTCCTCTTCGTCCGGGGGTACGGGCCAGTCCGGGTCGTCGAGGGCGGCGGGGTCGTGGGCGGCCGGCGGGTGGGTGGTGTCCTGGGCGGCGAGCGCGTCCAGGTGGGCCAGGACGGTCTCGGCGGCCGCGCGGCGGCGGGCCAGGGCGGCGGCGTCCAGCGGGAGCGGCCACACCTGGTCGGCGCCGGCCGTGTGCAGCGCCGGGTTCTCCGCGTCCTCGGCGGGCTCCTCCGCCCAGGCCTCGATCTCGCCGTACCCGGCGGCGCAGTGGTCGTGGAGGGCCTGGAGGAAGTCGGAGGGGCCGCGCGGCTTCTTCTGGCTGGGGCCCCACCAGTGGCCGGAACCCAGCAGGAGGGAGCGGGGCCGGGTGAAGGTGACGTAGCCGAGGCGGAGCTCCTCGGTGTGCTGGTGGTCCTTCATGGCCTCGTGGAAGGCCTTCATGCCGCGCGCGTCCCAGCTGTCGACGTCGGGCAGGGTGTCGGTGTCGCCCCGCAGGGCGTGCGGCACCACCTTGGCCTGTGCCGTCCACTTCTCGCGGCCCTGCGCGCTGGGGAAGGTGCCCTTGACCAGTCCGGGGACGGCCACGACGTCCCACTCCAGGCCCTTGGACTTGTGGGCGGTGAGCACCTTGACGGTGTTCTCGCCGCCGGGCAGGGCGTTGTCGAGGCCCTTCTCGTACTGCGCGGCGGTGCGCAGGAAGCCGAGGAAGGCGAGCAGGGTGGCCTCGCTGTCACTCGCCGCGAAGGAGGCGGCGGTGTCCAGGAAGTTGGACAGGGTCTCGCGGCGGCGGGCGGCCAGGGCGTGCGGGGACGCCGACAGCTCCACCTCCAGGCCGGTGACGGCGAGCACGCGGTGCAGGACGTCCATCAGCGGGTCGGACAGCGAGCGGCGCAGGTCGCGCAGCTCGGTCGCCAGCCGGGCGAAGCGCACGCGCGCGTCCGCCGAGAACGGCAGCTCGTCGTCCTCGGTGTCGTCCTCCCTCGGTGATTCGAGGAAGGTGTCGAGGGCGTCCGCGAGCGATATCACCTCCGCCGGATCGACCCCTTCGACGGCCGCGGCGAGCCGGCGGTCGGGGTCGTCGCCGTCCGCCACGCGTGCGTGGGCCACCAGGAGGCGGGCGCGGCGGCCCAGGAGGGCGAGGTCGCGGGGGCCGATGCGCCAGCGCGGGCCGGTGAGCAGGCGCACCAGGGAGGCGTTGGCGCCGGGGTCCTGCAGGACCTCGCAGACGGCGACGAGGTCGGCGACCTCCGGCAGGTGCAGCAGCCCGGACAGGCCGACCACCTCGACGGGGACGTCCCGGGCCACCAGGGCACCCTGGATCTCGGCGAAGTCGGTCGCCGTACGGCACAGGACGGCGATCTCGCCGGGGGCCGTGCCGGTGTGCACGAGGTGGGCGATGGAGCCGGCGATCCAGTCGATCTCCTCGGCGTGGGTGGGCAGCAGGGCGCAGCGGACCGTGCCGTCGTACTCGGCGCCGGGGGCCGGGCGCAGGGCCTCCACGCCCGCGTGCATGGCGCGCAGGGGTTCGGCGAGTCCGTTGGCGAGGTCGAGGAGGCGGCCGCCGCTGCGGCGGTTCTCGCTGAGCGCCTGCCGGGTGGCGGGGCGGCCGTCGGCGTGCGCGAAGTGCGCGGGGAAGTCGTCCAGGTTGGCGACGGAGGCACCGCGCCAGCCGTAGATGGCCTGGCAGGGGTCGCCTACGGCGGTCACGGGATGGCCCGTTCCGCCGCCGAACAGGCCCGCCAGCAGGACGCGTTGGGCCACGGAGGTGTCCTGGTACTCGTCCAGGAGCACCACGCGGAACTCCTCGCGCAGCAGCCGGCCGACCTCGGGGATGCGGGCGAGGCGGGCGGACAGGGCGATCTGGTCGCCGAAGTCGAGCAGGTCGCGTTCGCGTTTGGCGGTCCGGTAGCGGCGGACGAGGTCGGCCAGCTCGCGGCGCGCGGCGGCCGTCTCGGGCACCTTGCGCAGATCGGCGTTGGTGAGCTTGGCGCTCTGGAGGGTGCGCAGCAGGTCCGCGTCCCAGAGGCGCAGCTCCTCGGGGTCGACGAGGTGTTCGGCGAGCTCGGAGTCGAGGGCGAGCAGGTCGCTGACGAGGTCGGCGAAGGAGCGGGTCAGCGCGGGGTAGGGGCCGGGTGCCTCGCGCAGCACGCGCGCGGCGAGCTGGTAGCGGGTGGCGTCGGCGAGGAGGCGGGAGGTGGGCTCCAGGCCGAGGCGCAGGCCGTGGTCGGTGAGGAGGCGGCCGGCGAAGGCGTGGTACGTCGAGATCACGGGCTCGCCGGGCGGGTTGTCGGGATCGATGACGTCCGGGTCGGTGACGCCGGCCTTGATCAGTGCCTTGCGGACGCGTTCGGCCAGTTCGCCGGCGGCCTTGTTGGTGAAGGTCAGGCCGAGGACCTGCTCGGGAGCGACCTGGCCGGTGCCGACCAGCCAGACCACGCGGGCGGCCATCACGGTGGTCTTGCCCGACCCGGCTCCGGCCACGATCACCTGCGGGGCGGGCGGCGCGGTGATGCAGGCCGTCTGCTCCGGGGTGAACGGGATGCCGAGTAGCTCCTTGAGCTGCTCGGGGTCGGTGATACGGGAGGGCATGTCGGAAAAGGCTAGCGGCGGGCACCGACAGTCGGGTCCGGATCGACCTTCCGGGGAGGAAGAAGCGCAGGTCAGCATGGGTGGTGCCGTACGTCACTCCCGCATCTGACGGTGGCTCACTCGACCACGTGGCGTCCCTCGGGCCGGGCGCTGCACGAGGCGCGGAACGCACAGTGCGTGCAGTGCTGGCCGGTGTTCGGCGCGAACCGCTCGTCGAGGACCTTGCCGGCGGCCGTGGCCAGCAGCTCGCCGACCCACTCCCCCGACAACGGCTCCTGGGTCTGCACCTTGGGCAGGCTGTCGCCTCCGTCGCGCCGGGCGGCGCCCTGTCTGAGGTGCACCAGTTCGGCGCCGCCGGGTTCGGGACGCACGCCGTCGAAGGCCTCGTCGGCGGCGCCTTCCCGGAGGGCGAGCTGGTAGACGGCGAGCTGGGGGTGGCGGGCCACCTCGGCGGCGCTGGGCGCCTGCTTTCCGGTCTTGAAGTCCACCACGTAGGCACGGCCCTCGGCGTCCGTCTCCACGCGGTCCATCTGGCCGCGGATGCGGACCTGGTAGTCGCCCGCTTCGAGGGTGACGTCGAAGTCCTGCTCACTCGCCACCGGGGCGCGTCCGGTGCGGTCCAGCACATGCCAGTTCAGGAAGCGCTCGAGCGCCACGCGCGCGTTGTCCTTCTCCTGCTGCGACTTCCAGGGCGCGTCGAAGGCGAGCGCGTTCCACACCGAGTCCAGGCGCTCCATGAGGACGTCGAGGTCGGCCGGGCTGCGGCCGGAGGCGACCTCGTCGGCGAGGACGTGGACGACGTTGCCGAAGCCCTGGGCGGTGGTGGCCGGGGCGTCCGCCTTGACCTCGCGACCCAGGAACCACTGCAGCGCACAGGTGTTGGCGAGCTGGTCGAGGGCGCTGCCGGAGAGCACGACCGGCCGGTCGCGGTGGCGCAGCGGCACCTTGCTCTCCGTCGGGTCGTACATGCCCCACCAGCGGTAGGGGTGCGCGGACGGCACCAGGGGGCGGCCGTCCTCGTCGGCGAGCGCGGCGAGCCGGGCCAGGCGCCGGGCGGCGGCCTCCCGCAGGGCGGCGGAGGCGCGCGGGTCGACCGTGGTGGCGCGCAGCTCGGCGACGAGGGCGGCCACGGACAGCGGGCGGCGGGGGCGGCCCGTGACGTCCCGGGGTTCGACGCCGAGTTCGGTCAGGAAGCGGGACGGCTGGTCACCGTCGTCGGCCGGCGCCTTCACAGCGGTCACGACGAGACGTTCACGCGCGCGCGTGGCGGCGACGTAGAACAAGCGGCGCTCCTCGGCCAGCAGGGCGCCCGGGGTGAGCGGTTCGGCGAGTCCGTCGCGGCCGATGCGGTCGGCCTCCAGCAGGGAGCCGCGGCGGCGCAGGTCGGGCCACAGGCCCTCCTGGACACCGGCGACCACGACCAGCCGCCACTGCAGGCCCTTGGCGCGGTGCGCGGTCATCAGGCGGACGGCGTCGGGGCGTACCGCGCGGCGGGCGAGCGTGTCGGCGGCGATGTCCTCGGCCTCGATCTCCGCGAGGAAGTTCAGCGCGCCACGGCCTCCGGTGCGCTCCTCCGCGCGCGCGGCGGTGGCGAACAGCGCGCACACGGCGTCCAGGTCCCGGTCGGCGTTGCGGCCTGCGGCGCCGCCGCGCCGGGCGGCCCGCTCCAGCCGCGCGGGCCAGGGCGTGCCCTCCCACAAGTCCCACAGCGCCTCCTCGGCCGTGCCGCCGCCCGCGAGCCGTTCGCGGGCCTTGCGGAGCAGGGCGCCGAGGCGCTGCGCCCCGCGCGCGTACGCCGGGTCGTGCACGGCCAGGCGCTCGGGTTCGGCGAGCGCCCGGGCGAGCAGTACGTCGGAGGGGGGCGGCAGCGGGTTGCCGGCCGCCCGCTCCTCCTCGCGCAGGGCACGGCCGAGGCGGCGCAGGTCGGCCGGGTCCATGCCGGCGAGGGGGGAGGCGAGCAGGGTGAGCGCGGTCTCGGTGTCGAGCCAGGTGGCGTCGGGGGCCGGCTCTGCGGTGTCCTGGGGGGCGGCGTCCTCGGGAGCGGCGTCCGCGGTGGCGGCCTCCTCAGCCCCTTCAGCCTTTTCGGAGGTGGTTCCCTCGGGTGCGGAGGTGGTTCCCTCGGGTTCCCCGGAAGCTGCGAGTTCCTGGAGCGGGCCTGCGAGCGCGCCCGCGCTCTCCTCGTGACTCCGGGACTCCGCCATGGCCACCGCGCGCAGGGCGGTGAGCAGGGGGGCCACGGCCGGCTCGTGGCGCAGCGGCAGGTCGTCGCCGTCGATGTCCAGCGGGACGCCGGCCGCGGTGAGGGCGCGGCGCAGGGTCGGCAGGCTGCGGGAGCCGGCCCGGACCAGGACGGCCATGTCGCTCCAGGCGACGCCGTCCTCCAGGTGCGCACGGCGCAGGATGTCCGCGATGTTGTCCAGTTCTGTACCGGCCGTCGGGTACGTGTAGACCTCTACGCGTCCCCCGTCCCGCACGGCCACCGGCTCGCGGTGCGCGCGGACCTTGTCGGCGGGCAGCCGGGGCAGCGGCATGCGCTGGGTGATCAGCCGGGTGGCGGCCAGCAGGGCCGCGCCGGAACGGTGGGAGGCGCGCAGCACCTCGACGGGGGCGGGGCGGCCGTCCGCGCGCGGGAAAGCCGCCGGGAAGTCGAGGATGCCGTTCACGTCCGCGCCCCGGAAGGCGTAGATCGACTGGTCGGGGTCGCCGAAGGCCACCAGGGTCCGTCCGCCGCCGGCCAGCGCGTGCAGGAGCCGTACCTGGGCGGGGTCGGTGTCCTGGTACTCGTCGACGTACACGGCGTCGTACTGGGCGGCGAGCCGTACGGCGGTCTCGGGGCGGCGGGCGAGCAGGACCGCGCGGTGGACCAGTTCCGCGTAGTCGATCACGCCCTGCAGGTCGAGCACGTCCAGGTACTCGGCGAGGAACGCGGCCGCGGCGCGCCAGTCGGGGCGCCCGATGCGGCGGGCGAAGGCGTCCAGCGCGTCGGGACCGAGGCCCAGCTCGCGGCTGCGGGCGAGGACGGCGCGGACCTCGTCGGCGAAGCCCCGCGTGGTCAGGCAGGCGCGCAGCTCGTCGGGCCAGCGCACATGGGCCAGTCCGAGCCGCTGCAGTTCGGGCTGCCCGGCGAGCAGCTCGCGGACCGTGACGTCCTGCTCCGGGCCGGAGAGCAGCCGCAGCGGCTCGGTGAACAGGTGGCTGTCCTGGTGGGCGCGCACCAGTGCGTAGCAGTACGAGTGGAACGTGGTCGCCCGGGGCGCGCGGGCGGCGCCGATGCGCACGGCCATGCGGTCGCGCAGGTCGACGGCGGCCTTGCGGCTGAACGTCAGCACCAGGATGCGCTCGGGGTCGGCACCGCGGGCGATCCGCGCGGCCACGGACTCGACGAGGGTGGTGGTCTTGCCGGTGCCGGGGCCGGCGAGGACGAGCAGGGGTCCGGCGCGGTGGTCAACCACGGCGCGCTGTGCCGCGTCCAGACGAGGGGGGTCGACGGCGGCCGGCGGGGTACGGACCAGTCGGTAAGCGCCACGGCTCCCCTGCCGCACCGGGGGGTGCGGCAGGCGCCTGGTGGAGGAAGAGGAGCTCACGTGATGGGCCGGTCCTGGTGTTCGTGCTGGTGGGCGGGCGGTCACGGGTGCGAGGCGGTGGCCGCGGGGTGAGGGGGACACGTGCAGCCGACGCTACGCCGCCACACGGGACGGAAGCAGGGCTTCCGCTTCTTCCCTCATGGCGCGCGGACCACGTGCGTCCCACAACCCACGAACGTACGTCATGCCACGGATGTCCCCGGCGTCACCCGAACGGGCCATGGGCTCTCCTCGAGGGCATCGAATGGCGGAAGCTGTCAGATGTGACCCACCGCGCCCGCCCCGCCGTCCCATCGGGCCCGCCGCATGTCGATCCGCGGCAGATGCCCCCCGGCGCTCCTGGCCGCCTCCTTCAGCGGCGTGCCCTCCGCGCGGTAGTGGGCGAGCGCGCGCAGTTCATGGCCGGGCAGCAGCATCCCGTCGGCGCGTACCACCCGCCACCACGGGACGGCGCCTCCGTACAGCGACATCACCCGGCCGACCTGGCGCGGTCCCCCCTCCTCGAGCCACTCGGCGACATCGCCGTACGTCATGACCCGCCCCGGCGGAATCCGCTCGGCGACCTCGAGGACCCGCTCCGCGTACTCCGGCAGCGCGTCCGCGTGGTCCTCGCGGGTGTCCTCGGCAGGGCTCTGCTCGCTCATTCGTCCCATCCTGCCGCACGCCACCGACATCGCGGCGCGGACCGCGGGGCACGGCCCTCTCGCCCCCGGACGGCGCTTCCGGCAGACTGTGCGCCCGCGCATCCGCACCCTGATGCCCGCGGGTGTCGGGGGGGCATGCCACCATCGTGCGGGCGGTGACCGGTGATACGAGACCAAGAAGAGACCATGAAGCAGCAGGGCGTGCACCCCGAAGGCGCGGCGGGCACCCCTGACGCCGCCGCGCGCCCCGACACCGCCGGCGGCGCGGCCGGAAGCGGCGACGCCGCCCAGCAGCGGGACCCCGCTCCGCGTCGGCACGACGGCACGGAAGACGGCACCGCACGCGCGCGCGAGGACAACGCAGCCGAGGGCACGCGCGCGCGGGAGACGGACGGAAACGACCGCACGCGCGCGCGTGAGACCGACGGAAGCGATCGCACGCACGCGCGTGAGACCGACAAAAACGACCTCACGCGCGCGCGTGAGGACGCGGACGGCGACACCATGGGGGCACAGGTCCCGCAGAACACGCCTCCCGGCCACGGTCCAGGCGCGGACGACGATCCGCACGCCGAGGCCGTGGAAGGCGACGAACCGCTGCTCCCCGCGCGCGTGCACCGCCCCTCCGATCTCATGCGGCTCCTGGTGGGCGTGCTCGCCATCGTGGTGCTGCTCGCGATCGCCGCGTTCGCGCACGGCACCACCTCGGGCTTCGAGCAGGACATCAACAAGGGCACCGGGCAGGCCCCCGACCTGCTCATCAGGATCGCGGGTCTGGCGTCCAGCATCGCGATCCTGCTGGTGCCGGTCGCCTTCGCGATCGAACGGCTGGTCAAACGCGACGGGCTGCGCATCGCCGACGGCGTCCTCGCGGCGGTCCTCGCCCACGGAGTGACCCTCGCGACCGACCTGTGGGTGGCGCGGGCCGCCCCGGGCTCGATCCAGGAGGCGCTCACCCAGCCCTCCCCGGGCGACATCCACGCCCTGACCGATCCCGTGCACGGCTATCTGGCACCTGTGATCGCCTATATGACGGCCGTCGGCATGTCCCGCAGACCCAGATGGCGCGCGGTGCTGTGGATCGTGCTGCTGCTCGACGCGTTCTCGATGCTGGTCACCGGCTACACCACCCCGTTCTCGATCATCCTGACGGTGCTGATCGGCTGGACCATCGCCTACGGCACGCTGTACGCGGTCGGCTCCCCCAACGTCCGCCCCACCGGCCAGACCCTGATGGCGGGCCTCAGGCACGTCGGCTTCCATCCCGTCAGCGCGGCGCGCGAGGAAGCCGTGGAGACGGAGAACGGCGACCGCGGCCGGCGCTACTTCGTCACCCTGGAGGACGGCCCGCCGCTGGACGTCACGGTCGTGGACCGGGAACAGCAGGCCCAGGGCTTCTTCTACCGTGCGTGGCGCAATCTCACCCTGCGCGGCTTCGCCACCCGCTCCAGCCTCCAGTCGCTGCGCCAGGCGCTGGAGCAGGAGGCACTGCTGGCGTACGCGGCGATCGCGGCCGGCGCCAACGCGCCCAAGCTGATCGCCACCTCCGAACTCGGCCCCGACGCGGTCATGCTCGTCTACGAGCACACCGGCGGGCGCACGCTGGACTCGCTGGCCGACGAGGAGATCACCGACGAGCTGCTGCGCAACACCTGGCACCAGGTGCGGGCGCTGCAGTCGCGGCGCATCGCGCACCGCCGACTCGCGGGTGACGCGATTCTGGTGGATCGTTCCGGCAGGGTGATCCTCGCCGAACTGCGCGGCGGTGAGATCGCGGCCGGCGAGCTGCTGCTGCGCATGGACGTGGCCCAGCTGGTCACGACCCTCGGTCTGCGGGTGGGCGCCGAGCGCGCGGTGGCCTCGGCGGTCCGGGTGCTCGGGCCCGACGCGGTCGCCGACTGTCTGCCGATGCTCCAGCCGATCGCCCTGACGCGCTCCACGCGCGCGACGCTGCGCCGGCTGGCCAGGGAACGCGCCCAGCGCGAGCGCGAGGCGGTCCTCGAGGCGTCCCGGCAGGCCAGGCAGGCCCGCCCGGAGGAGGGGACCGGGACGAGCGGGGCCGGCCTCGAAAGGCCCGACAAGAAGACGGTCCGCGCCGAGCAGCGCGCGGAGCGGCGAGCCATCGACGAGGCCCTCGAAGAGGCCCGCGAGGAGGACCTGCTCACCCAGATCCGGCACGAGGTGCTGCGGATCAGGCCGCAGGCCCCCGTCGAACCTGCCCGGCTGGAGCGGGTACGGCCGCGCACACTCATCAGCTTCATCGCGGGCGCGATCGGCGCGTACTACCTGCTGACGCAGCTCACCCACATCCAGTTCGGCACGCTGTTCGCGCAGGCGCAGTGGGGCTGGGTGGTCGCCGCGGTGCTGTTCTCCGCGCTCAGCTACGTCGCCGCGGCGATGGCGCTGCTGGGGTTCGTACCGGAGCGGGTGCCCTTCCTGAGGACGGTGGGCGCGCAGGTCGCCGGGTCCTTCGTGAAGATCGTGGCGCCGGCCGCGGTGGGCGGTGTCGCGCTCAACACGCGCTTCCTGCAGCGCGCCGGCGTACGCGCGGGTCTCGCCGTGGCGAGCGTCGGCGCGTCGCAGCTTTTCGGGCTCGGCTGCCACATCCTGATGCTGCTGTCCTTCGGTTATCTGACCGGCACCGAGAAGACGCCGTCACTGTCGCCGTCCCGTACGGTCATCGCGGGTCTGCTGACCGTGGCGGTGCTGGTGCTCGTGGTGACCTCGGTGCCGTTCCTGCGGAAATTCGTCGTCACGCGCGTGCGGTCGCTCTTCGCCGGTGTCGTACCGCGCATGCTCGACGTGCTGCAGCGCCCGCAGAAGCTCGTCACCGGCATCGGCGGCATGCTCCTGCTGACGGCCTGCTTCGTGATGTGCCTGGACGCCTCGATCCGGGCGTTCGGCGGCGGCTCCGCCTCGCTGAGCATCGCCAGTGTCGCCGTCGTCTTCCTCGCGGGCAACGCGCTCGGGTCCGCGGCGCCCACCCCGGGCGGCGTGGGCGCGGTCGAGGCAAGCCTCACGCTCGGCCTGATCGCCTTCGGCCTGCCCAAGGAGGTCGCCGCGCCGGCCGTCCTGCTGTACCGGCTGCTCACGCTGTGGCTGCCGGTGCTGCCGGGCTGGCTCGCCTTCAACCAGCTCACCCGGAAGGGAGCCCTCTAGGGAGCCTGTACGTGCGCGGGGTGCAGTTTGCAGGACGCCCTGTACGGGCACGGGGCGCACCGCGCAGAGACCCCCCGTACGGGCGCGACGTGCACCGCGCAAAGACCCCCGTACGGGCGCGACGTGCACCGCGCAAAGACCCCCGTACGGGCGCGACGTGCACCGCGCAAAGACCCCCGTACGGGCGCGACGTGCACCGCGCAGAGAGCCCCGTACGGGCGCCGGGTGCCCGTACCTCGTACGGCCCGCGCCCCGCGCGCCCCGGCGTGCGCACCTCCAGGATGGGAAACATGGCGAACCCCTCCCGGCTGCGCGCCGCGGCCCTGACCACCACTGCCCTGCTGGTCTCCGCCCTGCTGGCCGGCTGCGGAGACGGCAGCAAGGACGGCGACCTCGCGGCGCAGAAGCTGGACTGGAAGGACTGCCCGGCTCCGTCCGAGGCCGAGGGCGGCGGAAGTGCCCCGTCCCCGCTGCCGCACGGCGGCACATGGCAGTGCGCCACCATGAAGGCACCGCTGGACTGGAGCAGACCGAAGGGCGACACCATCGGCATCGCCCTGATCCGCGCCAGGGCCAGCGGCCCCGCGAGCCGGCGGATCGGCTCGCTCGTGTTCAACTTCGGCGGCCCAGGCGGCAGCGGCGTCAGTGCGCTGCCCGCCTTCGCCTCCGACTACGCCGCCCTGCGCACCCGCTACGACCTGGTCAGCTTCGACCCGCGGGGCGTCGGCCGCAGCGCGCCGGTGAAGTGCGAGAGCGACGCCCAGCTGGACGCGTACTTCCAGCAGGACGCGACCCCCGACGACAGTGCCGAACGCACCCAACTCCTGGACCGCACCAAGCAGTTCAACGCGGCCTGCGAGAAGAACTCCAAGAAGATCCTGCCGCATGTGGCGACAACGGACGCGGCCCGCGACATGGACCTGATGCGCCAGGTCCTCGGCGACGACAAACTGCACTACTTCGGCATCTCGTACGGGACCGAACTCGGCGGCGTGTACGCCCACCTGTTCCCCGGGCACGTCGGCCGGGCCGTGCTCGACGCCGTCGTCGACCCCACGCAGAACCCCGAGCAGAGCGCGCTCGGACAGGCCAAGGGCTTCCAGCTCGCGCTGGACAACTTCGCCGAGGACTGCGCCTCGAAGACCGCGGAATGCCCGATCGGCACCAGCGCGCAGGATGTGAAGAACCGCATCGCGAAACTGCTGGACGACCTGGAGAAGAAGCCGATCCCCGGCATCGCGCCGCGCCAGCTCACCCAGACCGCCGCGACGAACGGCATCGCGCAGTCCCTGTACTCCAAGGACTTCTGGGAGTACCTCACCGAGGGCCTCGAACAGGCCTACGCGGGCGACGGCAAGATCCTCATGCTGCTGTCCGACTCGATGAACGGCCGCAGCGAGGACGGCCAGTACAGCAACATCACAGCCGCGAACGTCGCCATCAACTGCGCCGACGAGAAGCCGAGGTACACCGCCGGCTACGTCCAGCAGAAGCTGCCCGAGTTCCGCGCTGCCTCCCCGCTGTTCGGGGACTACCTGGCCTGGGGCATGCTCAGCTGCACCGACTGGCCCGTGGCCGGTGCCGCCGACCATCCCGACGTCAGCGCGCCCGGCTCGGCGCCCATCCTCGTCGTCGGCAACACCGGCGACCCGGCCACCCCCTACGAGGGCGCGCGGAAGATGGCGGACGCGCTCGGCAAGGGGGTCGCCGTGGAGCTGACGTACAAGGGCCAGGGGCACGGTGCGTACGACAGCAAGAACAGGTGCGTGCAGAGCGCGGTGAACGGCTATCTGCTGGACGGGAGGGAGCCGAAGGCCGGCACGGTCTGCACCTGACCCGCCCTGGAGCCCGAAACATCCCACAGCGGGGAAAACCGCTGGTCAGAGCGTTATCCACAGGCTGCCGCGGGCTCGATCGGATGTGCCTACCATGGCCTGAACGCCCGGCGCGGCACGACGCGAAGGGCCTGTGAGGGGGGTGCGTATGAGGCGATTTTTGCGCTGGACGGCCGCGGTGGCCGCGGCGCTGCTGGTGGCCGGCTGCGGCGGCTCGTCGGGCGGGAGCGGCGAGGGGAAGGGACACAAGGGCGAACGGAGCCGGGGCACGAGCGCGGCTCCCCCGTCGGCGGCGGCGAGCGACCTGCCCGCCTCCCTCACCTCACAGCGCCTCGACTGGCACGGGTGCAAGGCCACGGGGGACTCCCCCGCGCCGAGCGGCGACTGGCGGTGCGCGACGCTCAAGGTGCCGCTGGACTGGTCCGAGCCGCGCGGTGCGACGATCGGCCTGGCACTGATCCGCGCGCGGGCGACGGGCGGGAGCCGAATCGGCTCGCTGCTGTTCAACTTCGGCGGCCCCGGCGGCTCGGGCCTGGAGATGATGCCGTACTACGCGAACACCGTCGCGAAACTCCGTGAGCGCTACGACCTGGTGAGCTGGGACCCGCGCGGAGTAGGCGCCAGTGAGGGCGTCCGGTGCCGCGGCGACCGGCAGATCCAGGCCGCCGAGGACGTGGACGCCACACCGGACACCCCGCGCGAGGAGAAGGCCTTCTTCCAGGACGTCGCCGACTTCGGCAAGGGCTGCCAGCAGGCGGCCGGCACCCTGCTGGCCCATGTGTCCACCACCGACACCGCCCGGGACATGGACCTGATGCGCCAGGTCCTCGGCGACCCGCGGATGCACTACTTCGGCATCTCCTACGGCACCGAACTCGGCGGCGTGTACGCCCACTTGTTCCCGAAGCGGGTGGGACGGCTGATCCTCGACGCGGTGGTCGACCCGACCGCGGACACGGTGGGCCAGGCGGCGAACCAGGCCCGCGGCTTCCAGCGGGCGCTGGACGACTACCTGAAGTCCACCGGACAGGACCCCGCACAGGGCACCCGGAAGATCGCGGCCCTGCTGAAGCGGATCGACGCGCGACCACTGCCGACGTCGTCCGGGCGGAAGCTCACCGACTCTCTCGCGGTCACCGGGATCGTCCTGCCGCTGTACAGCGAGTCCGGCTGGCCGAGGCTGACCGCCGCGCTCGACTCGGCGGAGAAGGGCGACGGATCACCACTGCTCGCGCTCGCCGACGGCTACGACGAGCGGGACTCCTCGGGTCACTACGGCACGACGTCCCACTCCCAGCGGGTCATATCGTGCCTGGACGAGAGGGAGCGGCCGACGCTCGCGCAGACCAGGAAACGGCTGGCGGAGTTCGAGCGGATCTCGCCGGTGTTCGGGGACTTTCTGGGCTGGGACACGGCCGGCTGGTGCCACGACTGGCCGGTGCCGGGCCAGTACACGACTCCGGAGGTCAGCGCACCGGGAGCGGCGCCGATCCTGTTGGTCGGCAACACCGGCGACCCGGCCACGCCCTACGAGGGCGCCCGCAGAATGGCCGACGAGCTGGGCAAGGACGTCGGCGTCGAACTCACCTGGAAGGGCGAGGGACATGGGTCGTACGGCAACGGCAGCGACTGCGTCGACTCCACGGTGAACGCCTACCTGTTGAACGGGACGGTACCGAAGGACGGCAAGGTCTGCTCCTGACGCGGACGGGGGCCCCGGGCGCCGTACGCACCCGAGGCTACCGCCATCCGCACCGGGGAGCCGGCTCAGTAGACCCCGAACTGATCGTGAGCGAGCTGAGCGCGAACCCGATCCTGCACACGGCTAGCGGCCGGGAGTACGGCAGGATCCACATGGCGGTCGCCGTCTCGGCTCAGGTGGTCGCGGTGCCGGTCACGGACGACGGCGGCACGGCCACGGCCCCGAACCACGCAAGCGGATGGAGAACGGCCAGGAGGTTGGTGGCTTCTTTGAACTTTAGCTAGGCGCGGGTGACGCTGACGCCGCCAACCAGGCCCCAGGCGTCGATCCGGACGGTCGGGCCACCCGGCTCGCTCGGGCCATCGTCCTTCACTCCGCCCAGGCGCAGCCCGTGGACCTCCACCCGGACGTCGTGGCGGACTTTGAGGCTGACGCCGCCGATCAGGCTCAACTTGGTGATGCGCAGCTCGGTGCCGTCCGGGATGTCGATGTCCGTCAGATCGACGTCGGCACCACCGATGAGGGAAGCAGTGACGGTCCTCTCGTGGAGGGTGGCTCCTGCCAGGCGATGACCGCCGATCAGGCTCACCTTGATGTCGGTCTTCGGTGAGTTCTCCCCGTTGCTCTTCGTCATGAGAAGTACCGTACGGACGTCGACCCGCGAGCCCCAGTGCTCTGCATCCGGTATTGCATATGACAGGTGTCATGCCGGATCCGACACCGAACCTGAGTGGATGAATGGCCCGAGCAGCCCCCACGTTCCCTCAAGAGTCGGTGGGTACCCACTGACGCACACCGTGGTCGTTCGTGCCGTACCAGTAGTGGGGCAGGCCCTTGATGCTGCTGGTGCGGAACGGGTGGCCGTGGTCGTCGATGCGGACCGTGCCGGTGCGGCCCTGGGATGACCAGTCGAGTTCCAGGTACCAGTTGCAGTCGTAGGCCTCGGTCGTCGCGGTGACCTGCAGCACCTCCGGGTCCTCGGCGGAGACGCGGTAGGGGAACTGCACCGCAGGGACGGGCTTTCCGCTGTCGTTGCCGGGGCGCGCGTGGGCGATCGGGCGGTCGACGTCCAGGTTCACGGAGAAGTTGCGGGGCGGCAGATCACTGCCGCAGCCCTGACCCATGGCGTACGCGTTGCCGGTGACCGGGGTGCCGCGGCTGACGATACGGACCCGGAGGGCCGCGAGGACCACGGCCGTGGACGACTTCCCCTGCACCGAGATCTGCACCATCGTCTGCCGCCCAGGTACCGCCTGCAGCGTCGCTGCCCACAGTCCGGCGTCCTGCTCCACCGGCGGCGGGGGCACCTGGGCCGGCTCCTTCCCGATGACGTAGTCGTACCCGCAACCGCCGTCCCAGATCCGCGAGTCGGCGGTCCACGTGAGTGGCACACCGGTTGGCACGGGGGCGTCGCTCTTCGTCTCAGCCGACGATCCGCCCTTCGACTCGGGGCTCCCTGAAGCCCGTACTCCTGTGGAGGGCGAGGCCGAAGAGCGGCTGCGGGAGGGGCTGGCCGCAGTGGCCGAGGGGTGGTGTGACGTACCGGTTCCTGTCGTCCGGGACTGACCGGGGGCCTTGGCGGAGTTGTCGTGAGACCGGTCGGCCGACAGCGCCGACATACTGCCCAGCGTGACCAGCAGTACGGTCGCCGTGGCTGCGCCGACGACGGTACGGCGACTTCGGTACCAGGGCCGTCCAGTTGAGCGGACCGCATCCCACTGGGCCGTCGACTCGCGACTGCCCGGTCCGGGAGCGCCGGGAGCAGCCAGTGCGGCGTCGGGGGCGCCCGCATCGAGTCGCGGTGGTGAACCGCTCGTGCCGCCCCCGTCACCACCGATGCCGTCGGCGCCACCACCCACACGGCACGTGCTGCCACCCGCACGCCCCGCCGTCCGGCTGTCCGGACCCGAAGCCCGCTCGTCCCCTGTCGGCTTCAGTGCCCCTTCGGTCTTTGTCGGATCCGCTGCCTCCTCACCCGCCCTCGGCCGCTGTCGTGCCGTCACCGCGAGCAGCCACAGGCGGTGCAGATCGAGGCGTTCCTCCGGTGTTGCTCCGCAGAAGGCGGCCAACCGCTCCACCGGGGCGTAGTCCTGCGGGACCGTCTCGCCCGCGCAGTAGCGGTGCAGCGTGGAGGTGTTCATGCCGAGACGGCGGGCCAGGGAGCCGTAGCTCCGGTCCGTGCGGTCCTTCAGCCGGCGCAGCAGCGCCGCGAACTGTTCGACGTCGTCCCCGGTCGACACCGCTCCCCCAGCCTCCCACGTGTCCCCGTATCTCAGGCGGTCCATATACCTGCACGTCAGATGGGCTGGGATGGTTCCACCCTCGCCAGGCGGGCGTCCGGCGTTGCGCCGAGCCGTCGTGACGGCTGATGCTCTTGGTGTCGCACCGACCAGGACCGGACCGACCAGTCGGCGGCGGGCGACCAACGACACTCATGCACTCATCCACGGGAGACACCCATGCCCCGGCGCACCCGAGCAGGCCCGCCCCTCGCACTCGCCGTCACGGGCTCGCCCTCGGCACGACGCCCGCCACACTGGCAAACGTCGCGGCCAAGGCGTCGGCTTCCCCACGGCGGCCCAACTCCCGTCGTACCAAGCCCGCCCTGAACGGTCGGCAAGGTCACCGCCTGCGTACTGGAGTCGGTGGAACAGGACCGCTGTCTACGCATGGCACTGGGCGGCGACGGCCCGGACCTGATACCGGGAGCTCCGCACCGAACTCGACAGGAGCGACCGTCCGTCAGGTCAGCGTGCAGTTGTCCAGGACGGCTGTGGCGAAGGGGAGCTTCTCGCGGCCGAGCAACGACATCAAGTCCTGTGCGCACGCATCGAGAAGGCCGGCTCGGAGACCGAGGCCACGCTGAAGGACTACGACACGCCGCCTGTGGAGGGGAGCGGGCACGGATACGGCCTGCGCACGGTGACCTCCTGGGCCGTCTTTGGCACCCGTCTCGCGACTTCCGGCATGCGCCGGTGAAGGCCTCCAAGAAGACGGCCGTCACGGGCCGTGGACAAGCTCCGCTGACCGCATGACCGGGGCCGCCCTCCGCCACGGGGGTGGGGAGGGCGGCCAATCGACCACTGACAGGGTCGTTCGGCGCGATTCAGCAGGACTTGGTGTCGTCGATCGCGTCCCGAGCCGCGGCAGGGGGGAACGGGTCCGCGCAGCAGCAGATGTTCATGACTCCGGGGCAGGGCCCGCCGACCCGAAGAGGCGATAGCCACACGACGGCCCCGGCACGAAGACACCGGGCCGAGAGCAACCACATAGGGAACAGAAAAGGAACATGCACATGAACAGGAAGTCCCCCGCACACCGCCGTCCGGGCCGCCGCGCGGCCGTCGCCGTCGGCCTCGTCCTGGCTGTCGGACTCGGTGTGTCGACACAGGTGTCGGCACAGGCATCCGTCCATGCCCCCGCAAAGTCGTCCGCCGCAGCACCGCAGTCCGTCAGCGGCACGAGCGGCCAAGTGGTGACCCGGGTCGCCGACTTCTACGGCGCGTACATCGACGCGATCGACGACTACACGGACCCCGACGCCACGCTGGAAACGGTTCTCCGCAAGCATTACCTGACGCCCGACTTCGCCAAGCGACTGGCGGCCTGGGAGAAGAAGCACGGGGCGGACGGTGTCCTGCGTGCCCAGAACGTCCCGCGGAAGTGGACGGTGACCGACAACGGCGCCGTGGGTAACGGCCATGAGGTCATCGTCACCCTGACCTTCGGCAGCGGGGAGACGACGCAGAAGATCAAGCTTTTCGTGCTGGTGGAGCGGTACAACCACATCGTCGACATCGGCACCACGAGCAACCGCTGACAGCGCAACCGCTCCGCCCGTTCGTGGCCCGCCCCCACATGAGCCGCCAGGAACTCCCTACCTGGTGAGCCACATACGTGCCATGTGCGCTCCACCGACCTAGCTGGATCTCACCAGCTGCTGGATGGCCTTGAGTGCCTGGCCGGCTCCGTCCTCGGTCGCCATGTGTTGCGCGCCCCTCGCGGCGGCTCGTGCGTATGCCTGTTGCTTCACGACCCGGTCGAGTGAGTCGGCCAGCCGTTCGGCAGTCAGGGATCGGAAGGGGATCGGGTTGGTGGCGGCGCCGAGGACAGCGAGCCGTCTCGCCCAAAACGGCTGGTCGGCAGTCACCGGCACGGTGACCGCGGGCACTCCGGCGCGCAACGCGGCCGCTGACGTGCCGGCCCCTGCGTGGTGGACCACAGCAGCCAGCCGTGGGAACAGCAGGGCGTGCGGTACGTCCCCAATGGTGAGCACGTCGTCGCCGTCGGCTGCGAGCCCAGCACTGCCGGCTTGGAGGATGCCGCGCAGCCCGGCGCGGCGCAGGGCCCGCACGGCGAGCTCGCTCAGCCGTACCCCGTCCCCGGCCGCCATGCTCCCGAAGCCGATGAGGACGGGCCGGGGGCCGGCACGAAGGAAGTCCTCCAGATCGGCGGGCAGTCGGCCGGACGGATCGTGATGGGGCCACCAGTTGCCCACGATCTCCAGTCCGGGGCGCCAGTCCGAGGGGCGGGGCACGAGTGCCGTGCTGAAGCCGTGCAGGATGGGCCAGTTCGCCTGTTCCTGCCGTCTGCGCATCGCTGACGCGGAAGCCGGCGGCAGCTGGAGTCGGTGGCGCAGCTTTGCCACCGCCTGCTCGAAGACCCGGTCGGTCATGCGAAGAGCAAAACGCCCGGCCACCCGGTTGGCGGGACGGCCCAGCGAGCATGAGCCGGTCACGACGGGTGGGAAGTCGCCGGTCGGTGCGGTGGGTTGGAGGTACACACCGATGCTAGGCGTGCCCGTGGCCTCCGCGACATGCCAGCCCAGCGGGGCCGTGGTGGTCGACAGCAGGAGCAGATCCGGGCCGTCCGCCATCGCGTCGGCAAACCCCTGGCCCAGTTCGGTGATGAACGCGGCAGCAGTACGCATCAGTTCACGCTTGCCCGACACGCCGCCATGTCCCCGCGGGTCGGCGGGGAGACTGCGGAATTCCAGCCCGGCGTCGCGTACGAGGGGCGCGAAGGTTTCCGTGGTGGCGAGGACGACGTCGTATCCGGCGCGGCGCAGTTCTGCGCCCAGGCCCGTATAGGGCGCGACGTCGCCGCGTGATCCGGCTGCGGCGATCAGGATCCTCATCGGTTCTCCTCGGAATCGGTACGGCCGGCTGCGTGGCGGGCCGCGTTGGCGTGGACCGCCTTGCACGTGTAGACGGCCAGTCCCGGGCGTTGCTGCGACGGCGGTACGACCAGGGCGAAAGCGCGCGGGTCGGCGATGAAGTCGTCCGCGATGCGCCGGTGCATGTCAGGCGGGCAACAGGTGAACCATCGTGAGATGTGCAGGCGGTGCTCCTCTGCGAGGTCCATGGCCCGCTCGCCGTCGCTCGGCTCCCCCTCGTCGAAGGCCGCGAGTAGCTCCGCGCGCCAGGCAGCTGCCTCGCCCATGAGCTGCCGCCAGTCCTCCTTGGTGTGGGCAGCTGCGCGCGCCATCGCCTCGCGCTGCCCATCCGACTGCGCCCACTTCAGCTCCGCCTCGGTGGCATAGCTCAGGTCGAAAGTGATCTCACCGAAGACGTCGAAGCGTTCCTGGGGAGTCAGGGACACTCCGGTCTGCTGGACCTCTATCGCCCGCTCCGCCACCTCGGCCAGCCGTTGCAGCCTGGCGATCTCCTCCCTCAGTTGCCGCTGACGGGCGCGCAGATGTTCCAGGGCGTTCGACAGCGGATCCCTGAGGATCGCAGCGATCTCCTCGAGGGAGGAACCGAGCTCGCGGTAGAAGAGGATCTGCTGGAGACGGACCAGGTCAGCGTCATTGTAGAGCCGGTAGCCGGCGTGGCTGCGGTCGCTGGGCGAGAGCAGCCCTGCCTTGTCGTAGTGATGCAACGTACGTACCGTCACACCGGCGAAGGCCGAGACCTGTCCCACGGAGTAGCTCATCCACCTGACCTTTCGTCGGCGTACAGCCTCAAGCCTGACGTAAGGAGAGGGTCAAGCCGACAGCGCCGTTCCCCGCGTGATCACCCGATCAGTAACCCTGTCTGACCAAACCGGTCTCGTGATGGCACGTGGTCCCAGTCGCCGCAGCCGCGATTGGTGGGCGCGTCTCCGACAGGAGCTGTTCCAGAACACCACCACCCTGGCCGGCCTGGGCGGAATACTCGCCATCACGTCAGGTGCAGCGGCAACCCTGCAACCCATGTTCGGCGGTGGTTGGTAGCGGGACACACCGGCGTTCAGGCTGCACGCCACTCGGGCCGTCCCTGGGCCGTCCGAGGCCGGCCGACGCCAACCAACAACGACAGAAGCCCACGGCATCCAAGCAGTTCGGAGCCGTGGGCTTCTTCAGTCCCGCTGATCAGCCGGGCCGGTGATCAGTAGACCGGCTTGTGCGGTTCGATCTGGTTGACCCAGCCGATGACGCCGCCGCCGACGTGCACGGCGTCGGCGAAGCCCGCGGACTTCAGGACGGCGAGGACTTCCGCACTGCGGACACCCGTCTTGCAGTGCAGGACGATCTTCTTGTCCTGCGGGAGGCCCTCCAGGGCGGTGCCCATGAGGAACTCGTTCTTCGGGATCAGCCGGGCGCCCGGGATGGAGACGATCTCGTACTCGTTCGGCTCGCGGACGTCGATGATCTCGATGTTCTCGCCCTCGTCGATCCACTCCTTGAGCTGCTTCGGAGTGATCGTGGAGTCGGCGGCGGCCGCCTGGGCCTCCTCGGACACGACGCCGCAGAAGGCCTCGTAGTCGATGAGCTCGGTGACGGTCGGGTTCTCACCGCAGACCGCGCAGTTCGGGTCCTTGCGGACCTTGACCTGGCGGTACGTCATCTCCAGGGCGTCGTAGATCATCAGGCGGCCGACCAGCGGCTCGCCGATGCCCGCGAGGAGCTTGATGGCCTCGTTGACCTGGATGGAGCCGATGGACGCGCACAGCACGCCCAAGACGCCGCCCTCGGCGCAGGAGGGAACCATGCCGGGCGGCGGGGGCTCCGGGTAGAGGCAGCGGTAGCAGGGGCCGTGCTCGGACCAGAAGACGGAGGCCTGGCCGTCGAAGCGGTAGATCGACCCCCACACGTACGGCTTGTTCAGCAGCACGCAGGCGTCGTTGACCAGGTAGCGCGTCGCGAAGTTGTCGGTACCATCGATGATCAGGTCGTACTGGCTGAACAGGTCCATCACGTTGTCGGCCTCGAGCCGCTCCTCGTGCAGGACCACGTTCACGTACGGGTTGATGCCCTTGACGGTGTCGCGGGCGGACTCGGCCTTGGAGCGGCCGATGTCGGACTGGCTGTGGATGATCTGGCGCTGCAGGTTCGACTCGTCGACCTCGTCGAACTCCACGATGCCGAGCGTGCCCACGCCCGCGGCGGCCAGGTACATCAGCGCCGGCGAGCCCAGGCCGCCGGCGCCCACACAGAGCACCTTGGCGTTCTTCAGCCGCTTCTGCCCGTCCATGCCCACGTCGGGGATGATCAGGTGGCGGGAGTACCTGCGGACCTCGTCTACGGTGAGCTCAGCAGCCGGCTCAACCAGGGGTGGCAGCGACACGGGGACTCCGTTGGTCGGTCAATCACTACAGTTGTTCTCCTCGTAACACTGCCACGGCCTTCTTCATTCCGAGACACCTGTTCCGACACGCGAGACGATTTCGTCCCAGTAGCCGGGCATGGTCTCCCAGGGGTCGATGCGGCCCCCGCGGTCCGTGCGGTCGGTGAAGTAGATCGTCGCCGCTCCCTGCCAGCGGGCGATGCGCAGCGCCTCCTCCAGATGGCCGCGGGGCACTCCGTGCACGAAGTGGCAGAAGCGGTCCGGCGGATAGTCGGCGGTCCACTCGGCGACCTGCGACCAGCGGTAGTCGGACCAGGAGCCGGAGAAGGTCACCAGTTGGTCGGCGTTCTCCGCGTACCCGGGGTGCGGGTGGGTGCCGTGGCCGAGGACGATGTGGGCAGAGTCACTGATCATGCGGAGCGTGGTGACCGCGCGGCGGACCTCGGTGAGCGCCGTGCGGTCGGTGGGGCAGCGGTCCAGCAGGAAGCCGTCGACCCGGTACCAGTCGAGGTAACGGTGGGCATCGGAGAGCAGGTCGGCGAGGGCACGGCCGCCATGGGTGAGGTCCAGGTGGCCGAGGACCCGGACGCCCGCACCCCGCAGCCGGCCCGCGGCCTCCAGGCAGTGCGGGTCCGGCCGGGTGCCGGGGCCGGCGGCCACGTTCAGGACGACCCAGTCCAGCGGGATGCCCGGGCGGGCGAGCTCGGCCCACTGGGCGGGGGCGACGAGCGGGTGGGCGTAGCCGGGGACGCCGATGGCGGTGCGCAGGCCGGTGCTCGTGGCGCCTGCTGTGGTGCTGGTCAGATGCGGCATGCCGCCTCCATCCAGATGTCGGCCAGGGATTCCTCGAGGTTGATGCGGGGCCGCCAGCCGAGCCGGTCCCGCGCGGTGCGCACGTCGGCCTGCTGCCAGCTGCCGCAGCCGTCCGGGTACGGGTACGCCGCCGGGGCCGCGTGGTCGGAGTCGGCGCGGGGGTGGCCGATCGCGCTGCGCAACGGGCCGGGCGGGGCGTCGAGTTCGTGCAGGGCGCCGCCGTATCCGGCCACGCGCGCGAGGACGGCGGCGGCGTCGCGGAGGCGGACGGCGCGGCCGGAGCCGATGTTGATGACGCCCTGCGCGGCGGAGAGCGAGGCGGCGTGCACGGCGCGGGCGACATCGCGTACGTCCACGAAGTCGCGCTGCACGCCGAGGCCGCCGAGCTTGAGCTCGCCGTCGCCGGACTGCATGGCGCGCCGCATCGCCTCGGCGAGCCGGCCCAGCGGGGAGCCGGCCGGGGTGCCGGGGCCTGCCGGGGAGAAGACCCGCAGCACGACGGCGTCCAGTCCGGAGCCGAGGACCAGCTCCGTCGCGGCGAGCTTGCTCACACCGTACGGGCCGCCGGGGCGCGGTACGGCGTCCTCGGCGGTGGAGGAGCCGGGCTGGCTCGGCCCGTACTCGGCGCTGCACCCGATCTGCACCAGACGGGCCCCGCAGCCGCTGCGGCGCAGGGCCTCGCAGACGGTGGCGACGGCCACGGTGTTGTGCCGGGTCAGTTCGCGGGCACCGCCGCGGATGGCGCCGGCGCAGTTGATGACGACCCCGGGGTGGACCGCGTCGAGGAAGCGGGTGAGTGCGCCGGGGCTGCCGCTGGCGAGGTCGAAGCGGACGTCGGCGTCGTCGCCGCGGCCGAGTGCGGTGAGCTGCACGGCCGGGTCGGCGAGCAGGCGGTCGGCGACGAAGCGGCCGATGTATCCGTTGGCTCCGATCAGCAGGACCCTCATCGGACGACTCCCGGGGTGTCGGCGCCGGCGTGACCGGCGGGGCCGAGGTGACGGACGGAACGAATGTGGCCGAAGGGGCCACTGGATGCTGCGTGCCAAGAGGGTGTGCTGGGCCGAGAGGGTGCGGTGGGCCCGCCCGCGCTTGCGGTGCCGGCGGCTCCGGGGGCACCGGACGCTCCGGGTCGGGAGGTGGTCATCTGGCGTTCTCCTTCAAAACGGGTGGTGCGGTCGCCGCCGGCTGCGGTTCGGGCCGGCGGCGGGAGATTCAGTCGGGCGCTCCCGTGGGCGCGTGCGCCGAGGCCCGGGTGAGGGTGCGGCTGGCGTGGAACAGCAGGGCCAGCGCGGCCGTGCCGCAGGCGAGGACGGGGACGGCGGCCTCTCCCCAGGTGTCCAGAAGAGCCCTTACGGGCGCCGTCAGGACGGCACAGCCCGGCAGCCTCCCGGCCGACGGCAGGGCGAGGGCGAGGGCCTCCGTGGCCGCCGCGGCCCCGAGCGCCACGGCCGGGGCGTGCCGGTGGCCGTGCACGGTGAGGAGGCGGGCGAGCAGCAACAGGGCACCGAGGGCGAGGGTCTGCGGGTAGGCCACGGGTTCGTGCAGGACAGCGCCGCACGTCAGGAGCAGGGCGGTGAGCGCGCCCAGGAACAGGGTGAACGCGCCGAACAGCAACGGCTTGGCGGCGGCCGTGAAGTCCTCGAGGCCCCGGCTGCCGGCGAGTCTGCGGCGGGCGCCCGCGCTGAGCAGGTGGGCGCACCAGGCCGCCGGGGCACAGGCCAGGGTCAGGGCCAGGGTGGGCGCGAGGGCCGTGGGCCAGGGCCCGTCCGGGGCGCCGGTCGGCAGGGCGTCCGGGCCACCGGTCACGACGGCGCGGAGGAGGCCGTCGCCGAGGAGGGCGTAGCCCAGCAGCCACAGGGTCCACGCGCGCGTCCCGTTCGCCGTGCGCCACGCGCGCGTGCGGGGTGTGCCGGCGAGGGGGCCGTGGCGCAGTGCGGCACGCGTGGCGAGGGCCACGGCGATGATGCCGAGGACGGCGGTCAGGAGGCGGGGGTGTGCCTGGGTCAGGCGCAGTCCGGCCACGGTGGCCGCTCCGAGGGCGCCGGGCAGGAGGGTGAGCAGGATCCAGACCGCGCGCACCCGGGGCACGGGCAGGGGCAGGGGCTCGGCCTCCGGGACCGGCTCGCCGGTGCGGGGCACGCGCGCGTAGAGCTCCTCGGCGAGCGAGAAGACATCGCGGTGGCGGAAGCGGGCGGCGGTCCGGTCGGTGACGCCGTGCGCCTCCAGCCCGGCTGCGATCTCCAAGGGGTCCACGGCCCGCTCGCACAGCTCACGGTGCCGGTGCAGCAGGGCCTTCACGGGGTCGACGGCGCCCCGCCGGGGCATGGCGACGCGCCTCGTGCCCGACTCCTGATCGCCGGACCGTGAGCTGCTCAACGGCGAGTCGTCCGGTTCCGCCCGAGTGGCCGCGGCCCCGGCGAGCGCTCCGGGACGGCCCGGCCGTCCGTCCGGCTGGACGGCACCGGCGGCACCTCGCGCATCGGACACGACGGCGAATGGCCCCGACGAGGTCTCGCCGGCCCCCGTGGCGGACGGCGCCGACGAGGTCTCGACGGTCCCGGCCTCCGCACCGCCCGGCTCCGACTCGAACCACTCCCCTGATACCCCCGCGCTCAGCAGCCGAAGGTCCCCCGGCGCGCCCCGTTCGCTCAACTCGGCCACCGCCCGAGTGCGGTCCGCGCCCGCACGGTCTGCCATCGCTCCGGCACGGTCTGCGCCCATGCGGTCGGCCACTACCCCGGCGCCGTCTCCGCTCATACGGTCGGCCACTACCCCGGCGCCGTCTGTGCCCATACGGTCGGCCACTACCCCAGCGCCGTCTGTGCCCATACGGTCGGCCACTACCCCAGCGCCGTCTGTGCCCATACGGTCGGCCACTACCCCAGCGCCGTCTGTGCCCATACGGTCGGCCACTACCCCAGCGCCGTCTGTGCCCATACGGTCGGCCACTACCCCAGCGCCGTCTGTGCCCATGCCGTCGTCACGTGTGTCCATCACGCCCCCTCTGCGGCGGCCAGTCGTGTCGTGCGTACCGGTGGGGCCGTGACCCAGCCGGGGACGCTCCGGGGCAGGACGCGGGCCGTGGGGCCGGTCCAGCGGCCGGGGACGTGGGACTCGGCGGGAGTGGCGAACGGCAGGGGCTCGCCGGCCTCGTCGAGGACGACCCGGCGGACCGGACAGTGCGAGACGATCTGCAGGTAAATGCCGTGAAATGCCGCGATGTTCTGCTCGACGGTGAACAGTTCGAGCGCGCGGGCGCGTGCGGCGGCGCCGAGGCGCTCACGGCGCTCGGGGTCGCGCAGCAGCGCCACGCACGCCTCGGCGAGCGCCCGCGGATTGCGCGGGGGCACGACGAGTCCGGTGCCCCCGATGACCTCCACCACCGCGCCGACGTCGGTGGACACCGTGGCCCGGCCGCAGAACATGGCCTCGATCAGGCCGACGGGGAAGCCCTCGACGACGCTGGAGAGGACGACGACCGCTCCCGCGGCGTACGCCTCGGCCAGGCTGGGGGCCTCCGGGCCGCCGATCTCCTCGAAGGAGACGGGATTGGAACCCACCGCGTGCACGCCCTCCGCCTCGTCCGGGAAGAGCTGCGCGGCGAGTGCCCGGCAGTGGCCGAGGTAGGCCGCGCCCTCGGGCCCGGAGGGCGCGCCGACGATCCTGAGACGCGCCTTGGGCTCCTCCTTGCGGACCTCGGCGAAGGCGTGCAGCAGCGAGATCAGGTCCTTGGCGGGCTCGACGCGCCCGACCCAGGCCAGCGTGCCGGGGTCGGCGCGGTCCGGGGCCTCGCCGACCTCCGCGAAGCGGGTGGCGTCCATGCCCGGGTAGACCGTGCGGATCCGGGCCCGGTCGGCGCCGCACCGTTCCTGCCAGCGACGGACGTGCGCGTTGCCGGGGGTGAGGACCTCGGCACGCCGGTAGACCTCGGTGGCGAGCCGACCCTGAAAGGCGGCGAGCAGCGCGCGTACGGCGGGGGGCGCGGTGTCCGGGCCGAGGGCCAGGTAGTGCGAGCGGAGCTGCACGCCGTACTCGGTGACGAGCAGCGGCACGTCCCAGAAGTGCCGGGCGAGCAGCCCGGGGAGGGCCGCGGAGCCGCCGGCGGCGGCGTGGCAGAGGTCGGCCGCGCCGAGGCCGTCGTCGCCGTACCAGTCGAGGGAGAGGGGGCGCAGGGCGCGTTCGAGGTGCGCGGTGACGGTGAGCAGATCGGGTACGCGCGCCTCGCGCGCCGTGCGCAGCGCGCCGGGGGCGCGGCAGGCGCGTTCGAGGGTGCGCACGGCGGCGTCCGAGCGCAGGGCGCGGACCAGGCCGCCCTCGTCGCGGGCGAGTTCGGCGAGTCCGTACAGGGCGCTGCCGAAACGGTCCGTCAGATCGTTGGACGTCTCCTCGGAGGCGGCTCCGGGCCCGGCGCACACGGCGGCGAGCAACTCGCCGTAGCACTCGGTGAAGCGCCGGCGCGCGCGCCGTGAGTAGGCGACCCCGTCGTCCTCGGCCGTCCACAGCGGCGCCGTACGCACCCCGCTGACCTGCGGCGGGAGCGGGACCCAGCCGTCGTCCTCCTGGCGCCTGCTGCGGCTGAGCGCGTAGATGTCGAACTCGTGCTGGTCGAGCCCGCGCACGAGCCGGTCGCACCAGAGTCCGGCGTCACCGCTCACATACGGGTAGCCGCCTGCCGTAAGCAGTCCGATGCGCACGTGTGCACCCCCGATCTCCCGTCCGGTGAGCCGCCGTTGCACTGGCGGCTCGCAGCGGGACGAACGTAAGCGCACAAGGCGGTGGCGCGACGGACGGTTGTCCATCGCGCCACCAAAAGGGGTGAACGGTCGTAACTTTCGCGTGCGGGTCGCGTTCGGCCGCGCTAAGGCCTCACCCGGCGATCAACCGTGCACGAAACGTTACGCCACGGCCGGTTCCCGCCGCGCCGCGCGCCGCTGTGCCGCCAGCTCGGGGTCGAGCGCCGGTACGGCCGCCAGGAGCTGCCGGGTGTACGGCTCGCGCGGGCTGTCGTACACCTCGTCGGCGGGCCCGCACTCGACCACGCGGCCCCGGCGCATCACCGCGACCCGGTCGCTGACCTGCCGTACGACGGCGAGGTCGTGGGCGATGAAGACCAGCGCGAGGCCCAGCTCCCGCTGGAGTTCGCCGAGCAGCCCGACCACCTGGGCCTGTGTGGTGACGTCCAGCGCGGAGACCGGCTCGTCGCAGACGATGACGCGCGGTTCGGCGGCGAGCGCCCGGGCGATGCCGATGCGCTGGCGCTGGCCGCCGCTGAACTCGTGCGGGTAGCGGTCGTAGTGCGCTTTCTCGAGCCCCACGCGCTCCAGGAGTTCCGTCACGCGCCCCTGGATGCGCCGCTCGTCCTGTTCGCCACGCGCGCGGAGCGGGTCGGCGATGGACTCACCCACGCTGCGGCGGGGGTTGAGGGAGGAGACGGGGTCCTGGAAGACCATCTGCACGGCCGGGTTCACGCCGGTGTGCGGGCGCCCTTCGTAGCGGATCGCGCCGGCGGTCGGCTCCAGCAGCCCGACGAGCATGCGGCCGAGGGTGGTCTTGCCGCTGCCGCTCTCGCCGACCACGCCGAGCGTCTCGCCGCGGCGGACGGTCAGCGAGACGTCGTCCACAGCCGCGAACGCCCCCCTGCCGCGCCCGAACTCGCGCCGCAGCCCGGTGGCCTCCAGCACGACCTCGTCAAAGGCCTGGGAGGCGGTGCGGCGGGTGTCCACGCGCGGGACGGCGTCGAGGAGCTCCCGGGTGTACGCCTCGACGGGCGCCGCGAGGACCGTGCCGACCGGGCCGTGCTCGACGGCCCTGCCGTGCCGCATGACGAGGACGTCGTCCACGCTCTCGGCGGCGACGCCCACGTCATGGGTGACGAGCAGCAGGCCCATGCCGGTCTCCTCGCGCAGCGTGTGCAGCAGGTCGAGGATCTGGGCCTGGACGGTGACGTCGAGGGCCGTGGTCGGCTCGTCGGCGATCAGCAGGTCGGGCTCGCAGGCGAGGGCCATGGCGATGAGGGCGCGCTGGCGCATGCCGCCGCTGAACTCGTGCGGCCGGGACCGGGACCGCCGTACCGCGTCCGGAATTCCAACCCTCTCCAGCACCTCCACGGCACGCGCGCGTGCGGCGCGGCGCGACACGCGCGTGTGCACGCGGTGGACCTCGGCGATCTGGTCACCGATCGCGTAGTACGGGTCCAGCGAGGACAGCGGGTCCTGGAAGACCATGGCGGCCTTGGCACCGCGCAGGCGCCGCAATTCCTCGTCCACAGCCGCCTGTACGTCCGTGCCGGCGACGCGGACCGAGCCGGTGACCCGGGCTCCGGTGCCGCGGTGCAGGCCCAGTAGGGCGCCCGCGACCGTGGACTTGCCGGAGCCGGACTCGCCGACCAGGGCCAGCGCGGCTCCCTTCGCGAGCCTGAAGGAGAGGCCGTCCACGGCCCGCAGCGAACCGAACTCGACGGTCAGGTCCGTGACGTCCACCAGGCTCATGCGAGCACCACCCGTCGGTCGGCCACCGCGTACAGGACGTCCGCGACGGCGTTGGCGAGGACCACGAAGAAGCCGATGACCAGGACCATGCCGACGACCACCGGCAGGTCGACGACGTTGACCGCGTGCACCAGCTCCTGGCCGATGCCGGGCAGCCCGAACAGGGTCTCGGTGAGGACGGCACCGCCGACGGCGGAGCCGACGTTGTTGGCGTTCAGCGCGATCACGGGCGCGAGGGCGCCGCGCAGGGCGTGCCGGCCGACGACGGAGCGCTCCCCGACGCCGTACGCCCGGAAGGTGCGGATGTGGTCCTCGGCGAGGGTCTCCAGCATGGCCGCGCGGGTGAGGCGGGCGAAGGCCGCGGCCTCGATCAGGGCGAGCGAGAGCCAGGGCAGCAGCAGGTTCCAGGCCCATTGCTCAGGATCGTCGGAGAAGTTCACGTACTGCGGGAAGGGCAGCAGCTGCAGTTCGCCGCAGACGACGATCATCAGCACCAGGCCGATGACGAAGACGGGCGTGGCCGTGCCCGCGAGGGTGATCGCGGTCAGTACGCGCTCGGAGACCCGGCCGCGCCGCCACGCGGACAGCACACCGGTGCCGACGCCGAGGACGAGCCACACCACCATGGCGCCGAGGACCAGCGACAGGCTGACCGGCAGCTTGGTCAGGATGATGTCCAGGACCTGCTGGTCGGTCTGGTACGACTGGCCCAGGCAGGGCGCGGCGCAGTGCTCGACCGCGGTGCCCGTGGAGAAGTCCTGGCCGGCGAACAGGCCCTGCAGGAAGTGCCAGTAGCGCAGGTAGAGGGGGTCGCCCAGCTTCAGCTGCTCGGCGACCTGGTGCACCTGTACCGGTGAGCAGCGCGGGCCGCAGGTGATCTGGGCGACGTTGCCGGGGGTGACGTAGAAGACGACGTAGACGATCACCGAGATGGCGAGCAGCGTGACCACCGCGCCGACGGCGCGGCGCAGCAGGAATCCGCCGAAGCCGCTCATGAAGCCGCTCATACGGAGGCCTCCTTCTCGCTCTTGGCGGTCTTGACGTCTTCGCTCCTGGCGTTCTCGACGTCCTTGCGGCCGGTGCCGACGCGCAGGCGGGAGGCGGCGCGCGGGTCGAGTGCGGTGCGCACACCGTCGCCGAGGACGGTGAGGGCGAGGACGGTGACGAACAGGGCGCCGGCCGGCAGCAGCAGGTACTGCGGCGCGGCCTGGTACCAGACGTCCGCGGCGGTCAGCATCTGTCCCCAGGAGGGGGTGGGCGGCTTCACGCCGACGCCGAGGAAGGACAGCGCCGCCTCGACGGAGATGTTCATCGGCACCAGCAGGGCGGCGTAGGTGATGACCGGCGCGGCGAGGCCGGGCAGCAGTTCGCGGCGGGCGACCCGCCAGGCGCCCCAGCCGCTCAGCCGGGCGGCGGAGACGTAGTCGAGCCCCTTGAGGGACAGCGTCTGCGCCCGCACGATCTTCGCGATGGTGCCCCAGCCGATCAGGCCGACGACCAGGGTGACCAGGACCGGCCGCGGAAACCCGGGGGGCACGATGGCCAGCAGCGCCAACGACATGATCATCAGCGGCATCGCCACGATGACGTCGGTAGCCCGGCTCAACAGTTGATCAACCCATCGGGTGCCCAGCGCGGCACCGACACCGACCGCGACCCCGATGACGACCTGCAGCACCGTGGCCGCGAGCGCGACGCCCAGTGACACCCGCGCCCCGTAGACCAGCCGGGCGAACAGGTCGCGGCCGGTCTGCGGTTCGACGCCCAGCCAGTGGTCGGCGCCGATGCCGCCGAGGGAACCGATGGGCACGCCGCCACGCGCGGAGTCGATCAGGGACGGGTGGTAGGTGGTGGGGTCCTGGCCCTCCAGCGCGGTGAGCAGCGGGGCGGCGAGCGCGACCAGGACGAGCAGCGCGACGACGGCCGCGGCGACCAGGGCGGCGCGCTGCGCGCGCAGCCGCCGCCAGAACTGACGGGCCCCCGAGGCCGCCGGGACGGAAGCGTCCGTCCCGGCGGCCTCGACGGCGACGAGTGCCTCGCTCACGGCGCTACTTCACCGCGACCTGGGAGATGTCCAGCACGCCGGTCCAGTCGCTGATGACGATGTTCCTGACGTCCTTGCCGTACAGACGCTTGTAGACCGGGTGGAACAGCGGCACGACGAGGGCCTTCTCGCCGATCTTCTTGTCCAGTGCACCCCAGCGCTGGGCGGCCGCGTCAAGGTCGGTCAACTTGTTGATCGCGTCAATCTCGTCATTGACCGACTTGTCATTGAGCAGGCCCGTGTTGAAGTTCGCGCCGTCCTTGACGATCTGCCGGCCGTCGAAGATCGGGGCGAGGAACGGACCGCCGGAGGGCCAGTCGGCACCCCAGTGGGCGAGGAAGAAACCGGGCTCGGTCTTCACGCCGTGGATCTTGTCCCGGTAGTCGTTGTCCTCCAGGCCCTGCAGCTTGACCGTGATGCCGGCCTTCTTGAGCGCGTCCTGGAGGGCGGTCGCGATCTCCGGGCTGGTCTCGAAGTCCTTGGCGTTGGAGTGGGTCAGCGTCACCGTAAGCCCGTTCTTGTAACCGGCCTGGGCGAGCAGGTCCTTGGCCTTGGCCGGGTTGCCGGACGTACCGGCCGGGAACGGGTCGTACGGCGTGTAGCCGAAGGACTTCTGGTCGGGCAGGAAGGTGGTGGCGGGCTCGGCGAGCGCGCTGCCGCCGGCCGCGTTGACCACCGAGGACCGGTCGACGGCGTAGGCGATGGCCTCACGCACCTTCGGGTTGTCGAACGGCTTCACGGTCGGGTTGAACGCGATGTAGTTCGTGTAGCCGAAGTGCCCCGTGCCCACGCGCGCGGCCAGCTCCTTGTCGCCGCTCACCTTGGCGAGCTCGGCCGGGCCGAGGTTGGTGTCCGTGGTGACCGCGGCCGCGTCCGCACCCTGAGACGCGGACAGCCGCTGGTTGATCACCGAGGAGTCGAGGCCGGAGCGGACGTCGATGGTGTCCGGGTAGGCCTTGCGCTGGTCGTCGACGGCCGTCGACCAGTACGTGTTGCGTTCGAGGACCAGGTGCTCACCGTCGTTCTCGTTCTTGACGACCCGGTAGGGGCCGGACGAGACCGGGTGCTCCTCGTACTTGGTGCCGTTGTCCTTGCTCTTGGGCACCGGGGTGAACTGCGTCTGCGTGGCGAGGTACGGGAACTCGCCCTCGGGCTTGTCGAGATGGAAGACAATGGTCCGCGCGTCGGGTGTCTCGATCGCCGAGAGCCCCTTCTTGTCCTTGTACGGCCCCTGGTAGTCGGCCGCGCCGACCAGCCAGTCCCTCAAGTAGGGCGCACCGCCGGAGAGTTCCGGAGCGAAGGAGCGCTCGATGCCGTACTTGATGTCGGCCGAGGTGATCGGCGTTCCGTCCTCGTACTTGAGCCCCTTCTTCAGGGTGTACGTCCACACCGTCGCGTCCTTGCTGGGGCGCCCGGTGTCGGTGGCGAGGTCGGGGACGACCTTGGTGCCGGCCGCGCCGTTCGCGCGGTTGCGGGTGGTGAGGGTGCGGAAGACCAGCGAAGGGACGTTTCCGCCGCCGGAGGTGTAGAGGCGGGCGGGGTCGAAGTCGGTCTGCGGCTGGGAGTTCAGCACCGTGAGGGTGCCGCCCTTGTGGGGCGTGGAGTCGCCACCGGAGCCCTTGGCATCGTTGTCCTTCGGGCCGCAGGCGGCGACGCCCGCTGCCACGACCAGGCTGACGGATGCCGCTGCCACGCGGCGCGCTATGACGGACGGTTGACGCATCGGAATGACGACCTCTCGAATACTGAGACTGATGGACGAGGAGTGAGACGACTGCGGGCAGACGTCGGCCCCGGCGTCGGGTCGTCGAAAGGCCCGTGCGTCCGCGACAGGGTCACGGACGGAGCACGGTCGGAAGAGAAGGAAGAAGAATCGCGACGCGAACGCCAGGGAGGCGGCGTCAGCGACAGTGGATGTCGGCCACGCAGAGCGCGGTCACGCCGATGAGCGCCAGCTCTATGGCTGAGCTCTCACGGACGGCATGACTAGACCACATGTGCAGAAATATGAACGAAGTCAGGGCTCATGTCAATGTGACATGAGCGGTGACTGTCAACTCCTGGGATAGGGCCAGGGGTTGGGCAGACAGTGGATTCCGTCATGGTCGAGGAACTTGGTCTGCTGCTGCATGACGGGGGCGAGTTCGCCGTTCTTCTGGCACGTCACATGGCCGTGGCCGAGCCGGTGGCCGACCTCATGGTTGATCAGCATCTGCCGGTATGCGTACATTTTGTCGCCGTATGTCTTGCTTCCCTGGGCCCACCTGTACGCATTGATCATCACTCGTTCGGTGGCGGCGGAGTCACAGGAGACGTTGTCCTCCGCGGTGTCGAGCCCGGACTTGGCGCACCACTGGGCCGTCGTACCGGGGCTCGCCAGCGTGATCACGAAGTCGGGCTTGCCGGAGGAGATCCGCTCGAAGGTACGGGCGCCGCCGTGGGCCCAGCTGCGGTCGTCGTTCAGGGTCTTCTGCACGGCCTCGGCGAACAGCTCGCCGTCCAGGCCGAGCCCCTGCTCGACGTCCACCCGGTAGGTGTACTTCTGCCCGGTACCGGGTGCCTTGGCGAAACCGGGCACCGCGTCGAACTTCCCCGGTCCCTTCAGCGTGGCGCTCAGCGGGTACTTCCGGTCCATCTTCTGCTCGTACGACAGCGTGACCGTGCCGGGCGGGGCGGAGGGGGTCTTCCCGCCGGAGGTGCGCGCGTCCCGGGCCTGGCCGGTGGCGGAGCCCGACTGTCCGCCGTCGTGCCGCGATGCGGTCACCTGTCCGGCGACGACCACCGCGAGCACGGTGGTGACGGCGGCCGCCGCGATCCCGGTGAAGGCCCGGCCCTTGCCGCCGGGGCGCTGCGCGGGCACACCGGAGGGGCGCGGCCCGGGTGAGCCGGCCGGGGGTGCGTCGCCGGCGTCGGCCTCCGGCGCGTCGGCCGGGTGTTCCTCGTCGGGGCGGGGCTTGCCCGGGCGGGGCGCGAAGACGTCGACGTCGTCGTCGAGACCGACGCCGCCGGCCCGCCCGTCGGCGAAGGCGTCGAGGTACTCCTGCCGGGGCCCGGAACCCGCCCCCGGCCCGGCCGGCCGCGGCCGCGGAAGCACCACCCCCGGACCGGCCGCCCCCGCGAACTCACCCCAGCCACCGCCGGCTTCCCGCTGCTCGGGATGCCCACCACGAGCAGACGCGCTCTCACCGAAACGGGGGGCACCGTGCGCGGGGGTGCCATCGGGAAGCCTCGGGAAACCGTGCGCGGGCGTGCCGTCCGGAAGCCTCGGGACACCGCGCGCCGGGGTGCCGTCCGGAATCCTCGGGGCACCGTGCGCGGGGGTGCCGTCCGGAATCCTCGGGACACCGCGCACGGGAGTGCCGTCGGGCAGACGCGGCACACCGCGCGCCGGGGTTCCCTCGCTGAAACGCGGAACGCCCTGGGCCGGCGTGCCATCAGGGAAGCTCGGTGCACCATGCGCGGGAGTGCCATCAGGCAGACGAGGCACACCGCGCCCGGGCGTGCCGTCCGGAAACTTCGGGAAACCGTGCGCCGGAGTGCCGTCCGGAAGCCCGGGGAAACCGTGCGCCGGAGTGCCGTCCGGAAGCCCGGGGAAACCATGTGCCGGTGTTCCGTCGGGCAGACGGGGCGCGCCCGGCGCAGGGATGCCGGAAGGGAACGTCGGTGGTTGGTGCGAGCCGCGCTGCGGGGCCGCGGCGGGGCCGGCACCGGTCCCGTTCGTCGGTGCCTGTCGTTGCCCGGGCAGCAGTGGCTGCTCGTCCCGGGTGCCGCGCGTCCGCCTGGGGGCGGTTATGTCCGCGGAGTCGGCCTTGGGGGCCGGGCCGCGGCGGCTGTGGCGTCCCACGCCGGCCTCAGCTCCCCGTGCCCGAGTCGGCGCCGGCGTCCTCGGTCTCCGTGAGGAGCTCCCGGAACGCCGTGGCCACCACCTCCGGGTACTCCATCATCGCCACGTGCCCGGCGTCCGGCAGGGACAGCAGGCGCGAGTCGCGGAAGGCGCGGGCGGCCCGGCGGGCCATGCGGAAGCCGACCAGCTGGTCACGGCCGCCGTAGATCAGCAGCGTCGGGGCGAGCACGCGCTCGGCCTGGCGCCACAGCCCGTGCTGTCCACCGAGCGTGTAGGCGTTGACGATGCCGCGCGCGGAGCGGGCCATCGCGTCCCAGAAGTACGGCAGTTGCAGCCGCCGCTCCAGCTCCTCCACGGCGTGCTGGAACGCCTCGGGGGACACCCGCGACGGGTCGCCGTAGCAGAGCGCCATGACGCCGCGCACCCGCTGCTCGGCCGTCCACTCCTTGGTGAGGCGGGTGAACAGGGCGGCGACACCGGGCACTCCGAGCAGCGCGGTCGGCGCCGCGGTGCGCTGGATGCGCAGCTCCGGCAGGGCCGGCGACACGAGCGTGAGCGTACGGACCAGGTCGGGGCGTACGGCGGCCACGCGCGTGGTGACCGCGCCGCCGAGCGAGTTGCCGAACAGGTGGACCGGGCCGCGGCCGGCCGCGTCGAGGTAGCGGATCACCGCACGCGCGTGCCCGGTGACGGAGTAGTCCCCGTCGTCCGGGGGCGGGGAGTCGCCGAAGCCCGGCAGGTCGACCGCCTCGCTGTCCAGGACGCCGTCCAGCTCCGCCATCAGCGACGACCAGTTCTGCGAGGAACCGCCGAGCCCGTGCACGTACAGCGCGGGCGGCAGGCCCTCGCGCGCGGGGCGGCGGGAGCGGACCGACAGGGTGACTCCGGGCAGTCCCACGGACCGCAACCGCTCGCCCTCGCCGACCCGGACGGGCGCCACCCTCGGAAGCACACTGGCGGCCGACACGGACGGCGACTCGGTCGAAGACATGCGGCAATGTTACGAGGTGATCACGCCGGGGTTCATGTGTTCGCCGTCACAGTGCGGGCCGCGGGTGACGGGTGAACCGGAACCGGACCGGTCCGCTACGAACGGGCGCGACGGCATGGCGTCCGGATCTGCTGTCTCCTAGGCTCGTAGAAAGGGCACCCGTATGTGGCCCCCTGCTGCTTCCAGGGACGTTCGTAGGAAGGGAGCCCACCATGGCCTATGACCCCATCGAGCCCGACACGATCGAGGACCTGGAGGCCGAAACGGCCGAGGAGATCGACGTCGAGGCCCCCGAGGCGGACGCCGCCGAGCAGCATCACGACATCGCCCCGGACCGCGACGACCCCCTGACGGGCAAGGATCCGGACCGCGCGAACGAGGCAGATCTGGCCGAACAGGCGCGTGTGGTCTCGCTCGACGAGGACGACTACCGCTGACCTCCCCGGACTCCCGCGGCCGCACGGGGAGCCCATTACGGCTTTCCCCGTCGTCCGGTACGTGAAATTCTGCGCTCGCAGCGCGCACACCACGGTTACCGAAAAGTACGATGGCCGCGCGGCCGACACCGCGAAATGGACGACTTTGGGAGGCGGCGTGACAGCCATCGAGCAAACTGAGGCGGCACGCCCGCGTGGCACCCGTCTGCCGCGCCGAGCTCGACGGAACCAGCTGCTGGGCGCCGCCCAGGAGGTTTTCGTCGCGCAGGGGTACCACGCTGCGGCGATGGACGACATCGCCGAGCGGGCCGGCGTGAGCAAGCCGGTGCTCTACCAGCACTTTCCCGGCAAGCTCGACCTCTACCTCGCCCTGCTGGACCAGCACTGCGAGTCGCTGATCCAGGCGGTGCGGGGCGCACTCGCCTCGACGACCGACAACAAGCAGCGCGTCCGCGCCACCATGGACGCCTACTTCGCCTACGTCGAGGACGACGGCGGCGCCTTCCGGCTGGTCTTCGAGTCGGACCTGACGAACGAGCCCGCGGTGCGCGAGCGCGTCGACAAGGTCACCAACGACTGCGCCGAGGCGATCTGCGACGTCATCGCCGAGGACACGGGCCTGTCGCGCGCCGAGTCGATGCTGCTCGCCTCCGGTCTCGGCGGTCTCGCCCAGGTGGTGGCCCGCTCCTGGCTGCACAGCGACCGCAGCGTGCCGCGCGACCAGGCGGTGCAACTGCTCACCTCACTGGCCTGGCGGGGCATCGCGGGCTTCCCGCTGCACGGCAGCGAACACCACTGACGGCCGTGTGTTCCCGTCCGCTGTTCGCTGACGGCGTTCCGGCCCGAAGCGTGCAGGTCCCCTCACCGGACTAATGTGTGCTGGGTACGGCGCGGCAGATCGCGCACATCAGTGACCGTCGGAGGGACATAGCCGTGGAGGTCAAGATCGGCGTGCAGCACGCGCCCCGCGAGATCGTTCTGGAGAGCGGTCAGAGCGTCGAGGAGGTCGAGCGCGTGGTGGCCGAGGCGCTGGCCGGGAAGACGGGGCTGCTGAGCCTGCAGGATGAGAAGGGCCGCAAGGTTCTGGTCCCGACCGACCGCCTCGCGTACGTGGACATCGGCGAGCCGACCGTGCGCAAGGTGGGCTTCGGCGCGCTGTAGGCGGACGACATGCACAAGGGCCCGGCGGCCGCGAGCCGCCGGGCCCTTCCGTATGAGCGATGCACACGGCCGGCGCACAACTCCTCCACAGCGGAGGATTGCACTCCGCAGGTCACGGGTATGACGGGCTACGACCGTCAAGGCAGACGCGCCGTGGGAGGGACCCGCTGATGATCCTGGAAGCGCTCGGCTCCGCTGTGCTCGGTCTCGTCCTCGCCTGGGCGGCGGCGTACCGCCTGTCCCACCGTCTGCCGGCCCGCCCCCTGGTCCTCTGCACGGGCATCGCCGGCGCCCTCTTCGGCGACTTCGTCACCCACACCGCCCTCGGCCCCGGCACCGCCTGGCTGAGCCTCCTGGGCGCCGCGATCATCTCGGCGGCATCCCTGTCCCTGCTCCTGCGCCCCGCAGGCAGGCTGCGCCGATCAGCGACGGCGTAGCGACGGCGCCTTTGCAGCGGGCGTAGGGGGCAGCGCCCAAAAGGGGCGCGGGGCTGAATCTGATATGCGGCTCCGCCGCGGGGGCGCGAACAACCACAACGCGCCCGCAGCCGCGCAACTCACCGCACTCACCCCCACAGAGCGCACCCGGCTCTCAGGCCGCGAGGCCCAGCGCAGCCATCCGCTTCGTGTGCGCCTCAGTGATCCGCGAGAACATCTTCCCGACCTCCGCGAGATCGAACCCGTCGGCCACCCCGCCCACGAGCATCGTCGACAGCGCGTCCCGGTCGGCGACCACCCGCTGCGACTGCGACAGCGCCTCCCCCATCAGCCGCCGCGCCCACAGCGCCAGCCGGCCGCCCACGCGCGGGTCCGCGTCGATCGCGGCCCGCACCTTCTCCACCGCGAACCCGGCGTGCCCGGTGTCGTCCAGGACGGCCAGGACAAGCTCGCGGGTGTCGGAGTCGAGGCGGGCCGCGACCTCCCGGTAGAAGTCGCTCGCGATCGAGTCGCCGACGTACGCCTTGACCAGGCCCTCCAGCCAGTCCGAGGGCGCGGTCTGCTTGTGGAAGCCGTCCAGGGCCGCGACGAAGGGGTCCATGGCCGCCGTCGGCTCCTCGCCGATCTCGGTCAGCCGGTCCCGCAGCCGCTCGAAGTGGTGGAACTCGGCCGAGGCCATCTTCGCCAGCTCCGCCTTGTCCGCGAGGGTCGGCGCCAGCTTCGCGTCCTCGGCGAGCCGCTCGAACGCCGCCAGCTCCCCGTACGCGAGCGCGCCGAGCAGGTCCACGACGGCAGCGCGGTACTGCGGGTCGGCGGAGGCCTGCGCCCAGTCCTGGGCGGCGACACCGGTGGGTTCGGCGGAGGCGGCGGACGCGTTCTCAGGCTTGTCAGAGCTAGTCATGAGGCGCACAATAGCCCGCTTGCGCTGCACCGGAGGGGCCCGGCCGATCAGTGTGACGACCATGACGTGACGAAATCGGCCATCGCATGTGCGCGAATCCGGGGTATGGTGGTAATGCGCCTGCCAGAGTGCGTCGACGGTGTTCGACGTCTCCGAACAGGCCGCACGCATGAGGATGCCCGGTCGGTGGCCCGATCGGCTCCGACCCGACAGCCCTCCCTGGCCGTACGGCGACGTACGTACGACGACCGGAGGGACACCCTCAGCGGTACGAGCGCTAGAGCGTCGGCAGAGGTCCCGTGTCTTACGGCTTGCCCGAGTGGTTCGCCCGTACGGCAGCCGACGTCCCCGGCACGGTCGCACATGACCCCCGCGCTCGCCTCGCGCCGCGCACACAGAAGAGGCATGACCCTGACTACGACGTTTCGAGAACTCGGAATCCTTCCCGAGACCGCCGAGGCCCTGGAGGCCGTCGGCATCATCACTCCCTTCCCCATCCAGGAGATGACGCTCCCCGTCGCCCTTTCCGGCACGGACGTCATCGGCCAGGCCAAGACCGGCACCGGCAAGACGCTGGGCTTCGGTCTTCCGCTCCTCGAGCGCGTCACCGTCCCCGCGGACGTGGAGGCCGGACGCGCCGCCCCCGAGGCCCTCACCGACGCCCCGCAGGCCCTCGTCGTCGTCCCGACGCGCGAGCTGTGCACCCAGGTCACCAACGACCTGCTGACGGCGGGCAAGGTCCGTAACGTGCGCGTGGCCGCGATCTACGGCGGCCGGGCCTACGAGCCCCAGGTGGAGGCCCTGAAGAAGGGCGTCGACGTGGTCGTCGGCACCCCGGGCCGGCTGCTGGACCTCGCGGGCCAGAAGAAGCTGAACCTCAAGCACGTCAAGTGCCTGGTCCTCGACGAGGCCGACGAGATGCTCGACCTGGGCTTCCTGCCCGACGTCGAGAAGATCATCGACATGCTGCCGGTCAAGCGCCAGACCATGCTGTTCTCGGCGACCATGCCGGGCGCGGTCATCGGCCTCGCGCGCCGGTACATGTCCCGGCCCACGCACATCCGCGCCACCGCGCCGGACGACGAGGGTGCGACGGTCGCGAACATCAAGCAGTTCGTCTACCGCGCGCACAACATGGACAAGCCGGAGATGGTCGCCCGCATCCTGCAGGCCGAGGGCCGTGGCCTCGCGATGATCTTCTGCCGTACGAAGCGTACGGCGGCGGACATCGCCGAGCAGCTCCAGCGCCGCGGCTTCGCCTCCGGCGCGGTCCACGGCGACCTCGGGCAGGGCGCCCGCGAGCAGGCGCTGCGCGCCTTCCGCAACGGCAAGGTGGACGTCCTGGTCTGCACCGACGTCGCCGCGCGCGGCATCGACGTCGAGGGCGTGACCCACGTCATCAACTACCAGTCCCCCGAGGACGAGAAGACCTACCTGCACCGGGTCGGCCGTACGGGCCGCGCAGGCGCCAAGGGTACGGCGATCACGTTCGTCGACTGGGACGACATCCCGCGCTGGCAGCTGATCAACAAGGCGCTGGAGCTGGACTTCAACGACCCGGTGGAGACGTACTCCTCGTCCCCTCACCTGTTCTCCGACCTCGGCATCCCCGAGGGCACCAAGGGCACCCTGCCGCGCTCGGAGCGGACCCGTGCCGGTCTGGACGCGGAGGAGCTGGAGGACCTCGGCGAGACCGGCGGGCGTGGCGCCCGCGGCCGCGGCCGTGGTGGCCGGGGCGAGCGTGACGACCGTCCCGGGTCCGGCAGCGCCGCCGAGCGCGAGCGTACGGCCCGTACGCCGCGCCGTCGCCGCCGCACCCGTGGCGGAGCACCGCTCGACGCCGCCGCGCCCACCGCTGTGCCGACCGCCGAGCCGGGCGCCGCGGAGGCCACCGGCGCGGAGGAGGCCGGCGCTCCCCGCACCCTGCGCCGCCGTCGCCGTACGCGCGGCGGGGCTCCGGCGCAGCCGGTGACGGCCACCGAGGCCGCCGTCGAGGCCGCCGTCGAGTCGGTGGACACGGCGGAGGGCCCGGCCCGGCTGGAGACCCCCGAGGCGCCGGAGAAGCCGCGCCGCCGCCGCACCCGCAAGTCGGCGGAGCCGGCCGTGACCGGGACGACGCCCGAGACGACCGCGCCGGAGGCGGAGACGGCCCCTGTGGCCACCGAGCCGCAGGCCGTGGCCGCGCCCGTCGAGGAGCCGAAGCCGCGCCGCCGTACCCGCAAGACGGCCGAGCCCGCCGCCGAGACGGCCGTCGCCACGGCCGAGGGCACGGAAGCCAAGCCCCGGCGCACCCGGAAGACGGCCGCCGCCGTCACCGAGGCGGCACCGGTGGACACGGAAGCGGAGCCCAAGCCGCGCCGCACCCGCAAGAAGGCCGCAGCCGCGCCCGAGACGACCGAAGCCCCGCAGGCCGAGGCCGCCCTGGACACCGCCGAGGGCACGGAGACCAAGCCCCGCCGCACCCGCAAGAAGGCCGCAGCCGCGCCCAAGGCGACGGAAGCCCCGGAGACGACGGAAGCCCCCGAGGCCGAGGCCAAGCCCCGCCGCACCCGGAAGACGGCCGCCGCCGCCGAGGCCCCGCAGGCCGAGGCCGCCGTGGACACCGCCGAGGGCACGGAAGCCAAGCCCCGCCGCACCCGCAAGAAGGCCGCAGCCGCGCCCGAGGCGGCCGAGGTCCCGGAGGCCGAGGCCAAGCCGCGCCGCACCCGCAAGAAGGCCGCAGCCGCGCCGGAGACGACCGAGGCTCCCGAGGCCGAGGCCAAGCCCCGGCGGACCCGCAAGACGGCCGCTGCCGTCGTCGAGGCGGACGGGGACGCCGAGGTGGCAGCGCCGAAGGTCCGGCGGACCCGCAAGGCCGTCGCCAAGGCGGTCACCGCCGAGATTCCGGCGCAGGCCACCGAGGAGCCGGAGGCGGAGGCCAAGCCGCGCCGCCGTACCCGTAAGGCCACGGTGGCCGCCGAGGCCGCCGAGGGCTGACCCGGCACCCGACATGCGACGGCCCGGTCCACCGATGTGGACCGGGCCGTCGCATGTCCGGATCCGGCGCCGTCCCTCCGGGGGCGCTTCCCGCCGCCTCTCCCTGGTGCTTCCCACCCCCTCCTTGGCGCTTCCCGCCGCCCCTCCCTGGCGCTTCCCGCCCCCCTCCTCGGTGCTTCCCGCCGCCCCTCCCTGGCGCTTCCCGCCCCCCTCCTCGGTGCTTCCCGCCGCCGGTACCCCGCCGACCTGGGCCGGCGGCCGCATCCCCGGCCCAGCCGCACCACAGCGCACGACCACCCGATAGCCTCTCCGCATGAGCAGGCCCGCCACCTTCGTCCCGCCTCCCGGTGCCCGTGCGTACGCGCTGCGGACCGCGCGCGGGGAGTTCGCCGTCGTCGACGCTCCCGTGGCCGACGGGGCCGAGCCCCGCGGGGTGGCGCTGTTGCTGCCGGGGTTCACCGGGAGCAAGGAGGACTTCAATCCGCTGCACGTGCCGCTCGCGCGGCGCGGGTACCGGACGGTCGCCGTCGACGGGCGCGGCCAGTACGAGTCGGATGGTCCCGAGACCGATGAATCCGCTTACGCCCAGCAGGAGTTGGCGCGGGACGTGCTGGCACAGGCCGAGGCGCTCGGGGAGCCGGTGCATCTGCTGGGGCACTCCTTCGGCGGGCAGGTCTCGCGCACGGCCGTGCTGCTCGACCACGCGCCCTTCCGGTCGCTCACCCTCATGGCCTCCGGCCCCGCGCAGATCTCGGAAGCCCAGCAGCAGCGCGTGAAGCTGCTGCGGGACGCGCTCGCGGTGATGACCATGGCCGAGGTGTGGAACGCGATGCGGGCGATGGAGACGCCCGAGGAGACGGAGACGCCGGTGCTCGACGGCGGCCTCGACGACCGCGACGACCTGCGGCGCCGCTGGCTCGCCACCAAGCCCGCCCAACTCATCGCGGCCGGACGCCAGTTGTGCGCGGAACCCGACCGGGTCGCGGAACTGGCCGCGCTGCCGCTGCCGTTCCACGTCCTGTCCGGCGCCCGGGACGACACCTGGCCGCTGTCCCTGCTGGACGACATGGCGGTACGGCTGAACGCCCGGCGCACGGTGATCGACGACGCCGAGCACTCCCCCAACACCGACCAGCCGCTCGCCACGGCCCGCGCGCTGGCCGACTTCTGGGACTCCGCGGCCGAGCAGGGCTAGTACTGCGTCTGCAGGTGCTCCCAGAAGCCGTCCCTCAGGGCGCGGCGCAGGTCCGCCTGGCCGCGCAGGGAGTACTGGAGCAGGCCCTCGGCCTCGACCAGGAGGTCCTGGTCGACGGAGCCGGGCAGGTAGGGGTGGCCCGGGAGCAGCTCGACCAGGGCCTCGCGGCCCCGCGCGGCCAGCCACTTGGCGGCGATCTGGGCGCCGACGAAGCGCACGTCCTCGCGGGTGGGGCGGGTGCCGGCGGTGGCGTCGTAGGCGGCGGCCGTGCGGCGGGAGACGTACGGCTTGAAGAACTCCAGGTCGAGGGTGCGCTGGCTGTCGACCTCCCAGAGCAGCGGCTCGGCCTGGTTGCGGCCCTCGGGCGCCTCGATGCCCCACAGGTGGACGCGGGCGCCGTAGCCCTGGGCCGCCTCGACCGCCGACACCAGGTCCTCGTCGCCGCCGAGCAGGGCCGCGTCGCTGATCGCGCGGTGCCTCGCCAGTGATTCGAGGTCGCTGCGGATCAGGGAATCGACGCCCTTCTGCTGGTTGTTGGCGTTGAGGTTGCCGAGGCGGACCTTGACGTCGGGGAGTTCGGCGATGGACTGCTGCTCGGCGGTGTGGATGCGGCGGCGGGCGCCGTCGTACCAGTACACCCGCAGCAGACGGCTGTCCGCGAAGACCTGGCGGGCCCGGTCGATGAGGGCCTCGATCAGGCCCTCGGCGTCGAGGTCGAAGGCCCGGCGGTCCTCGGTCCCGGCGACCAGCCGGCCCGCGGCCGCGTACAGATAGCCCGCGTCGACGAAGATCGCGTGGGTGGAGGGCGTCTTCGCCACCTCGGCGAGCATGCGTTCCAGCAGCTCGTTCGTGCGGTCGATGCGGGCGCCCAGGGCCGCCAGGTCGTCGTTCATCGACTCCATTGTCCCGGTGGTCACGCTGCGAACACAACCGGTCCCGATCGGTTCGACAGACGATACTTACCGGCTAGTAATTAGCCGTTCGAAAAATTTCTTTAGCGTAGGGAATGTTTGTAACAAGAAGCGCGTTGACTCCGTACGACAGCGGATACACCGCATGTCACCACGAGTAGTTCTCCTCAGGAGGATGACCAGACGAAGGGAGAAGCCTGTGCGCTTCGAGATCATGCGACTCGACGAGGTCGACGGCACCACCGTGGACAGCACCGTCGTGGACGCCGCCTCCGTCAACCGGATCGTTCAGCAGGCCGCCGCCATCGGGCAGCGTCTGTGGATCCGCCCGGCCGAGACCCAGGCCTCGTAACGCCGTAACGCTCACGCGCGGGGCACCACTCAAGCTTTCCGGGGGAGCCGAGCCGACGAGGGCTCAGCTCCCCCGGATCACCTGAGTGATCCCGTTGATGATCTGCTGCACGGCGATCGCGGAGAGCATCATGCCGGCGAGCCGCGTCACCAGTACGACACCGCCGTCCTTGATGACCCGGATGATCAGCAGCGAGTAACGCATCACCAGCCACAGCACGACGTGGATCGCGAGGATCGCGGACCACACCGAGACCTGCGTGGCCACGCTGCCGGCCCGTTGCACGGCCAGGATCACGGACACGATCGCACCGGGTCCGGCCAGCAGCGGCATGCCCAGCGGTACGAGCGCGACGTTCACGTCCTTCGTCTGCTTCGGCTCGTCGGTCTTGCCGGTGAGCAGGTCCAGCGCGATCAGCAGAAGCAGCAGACCGCCCGCGATCATCAGCGCGGGGACGGAGACGTGCAGGTAGTCGAGGATCTGGTGGCCGAGGACACCGAAGGTGGCAATGACCCCGCCCGCCACGCACACGGCCTGGAAGGCCATGCGCTTCTGCACCTTGGCCGGACGGCCGGCGGTCAGGGCGAGGAAGATCGGGGTGATCCCGGGGGGATCCATGATGACGAAAAGGGTCAGGAACAGAGAGCCGAAGACGGCGATGTCGAACATGGGGGAAGTACTGGCCTTGCTGGAAAAAGGTGAACTGGGGGCGCGGAAGGGCCGCTGACGGCCTCAGGCCCCGCCGGTGCCCGGCACCGGGAACGCGCCGGTCGCCCGCCGCGTGATCTCCCCGTACACCTCGGGGTCGGTCGTGTACGCGCCCAGCGTCACGGTCTTGCGGCTGCCGTGGTAGTCCGAGGAGCCCGTGACCAGCAGATCCAGGTCCTTCGCCAGGCCCCGCAGCCGGTCGCGCGCGTCGGCGTCGTGGTCCATGTGATCGACCTCGATGCCGTCCAGACCGGCCTCGGCCATCTGCGCGATGCGGAACTCCGGCACCGTCCGGCCGCGCTTGGCGGCGGCCGGGTGCGCGAACACACAGACTCCGCCCGCGTTCTTGACCAGCCGGATCGCCTCGAAGGGGTCCGTCTCGTGCTTCTCCACGAAGGCCCGCCCGCCGTCGGCCAGCCACTCCTCGGTGAACGCGTCGCTCACCGTCGGTACGACGCCCAGCTCGACCAGCGCCGTCGCGACATGCGGGCGCCCCACGGAACCACCGGCCGCGATCCGCTCGACCTGCTCCCAGGTGACCGGCACGCCCAGCGCGTTCAGCTTGGCGACCATGCCCTTGGCCCGCGGCACCCGGTCGTCCCGCACCAGCTCCCGCTCGGCGAGCAGCGCGGGCTCCTCGGGGTCGAACAGGTAGGCCAGCATGTGCATCGAGATGCCGTCGATCCGGCAGGACAGCTCCGCCCCGGTGACCAGCGTGAGCCCCTCGGGCAGCGCGGCGATCGCCTCGGCGTACCCCCGGGTGGTGTCGTGATCGGTCAGCGCGACCACGTCCAGCCCGGCAGCAGCGGCATTGCGCACCAGCTCGGCCGGGGTGTCCGTACCGTCGGAAGCCGTGGAGTGACAGTGCAGATCGATACGCACGCAGACTCCAGACGGATGACGGTCACGGAAGGGGACACCTAAGGATAGCGGCGTTTTGAGGCCCGACTGTCACACCCGCAACTGATCAGCGCCCCCTACGACAACCGACCTGAAGGGGCGCGGGGAACTGCGCGACCAGCCCCCACGCGCCCGCACCCGCCAACGAAACAGAACCCGGCGCCCCAGCGGGCGTCACGGCCGAAGCAAGCGCGGCGACAACGCTCCGCAGGGCACCAGATCCAGCTCCGCCCCCGCGTCCCGCAGATCCGTCAGCACCAGCTCGTCGTACATGAGCAGACCCGCCTGCTCGGGCCAGATCACCGCCCACAGCCACATGCCGAGGGCCTCACCGGCGAAGACGGCGCGGTCGTCGGGGGTGCGGTAGACGTGCCAGAGCGGGGTCGGGCGGCCGCCGGCCAGCACCTTGGCCTGGGGCGGCTTCTCGACGTTCATGTACGACCCCGGGTCCGGGCCGTCGATGCCCGCGTACCGCGCGCCGAGGCCGACGCCGAGTTCCTCGGCGACCAGGATGAGTTCACCCGGGCCGCCCAGCGGGCCGGGCCCGGAGCAGGCGACGGCGGTCGCGCGGCCACCGCTGCGGTCGTCGCCCGCGTAGGCCACCCCCGTGAAGAGCCAGCCGACCGGCAGCGGCCAGGGCATCCACAACGGCACGTGCGTGCGGTGCACGACGGCGGCGAGGGCTTCGACACTGGGCGGGATCACGGGCTGCAGCGGATACACCGTGCCGTGCACATCGCACTGCCACGCATCGGCGAAGAGACCGGGCGCCCTGACCCGGCCACCGCACCTCGGGCAACTGGGTTCGCCCCTCATAGGGCTCCACGGTCCTACCCCTGCCCGCCAACGTCAAGGACGATCACCCGTCCGGCAAACTCAATGTAATATACAATAATTAGACGAGCTAACTTGCGATGTGAGTGGGGAGTACAGATGGACTTGCTGCGACAACCCAAGGCGGTCTGGGCCACGGCCGGCGCCTCCGTCGTCGCCTTCATGGGCATCGGCCTGGTCGACCCGATCCTGCCGTCGATCGCGCAGGGCCTGCACGCCACCGCCGGTCAGGTGTCCCTGCTCTTCACCTCGTACTTCCTGATCACCGCGGTCGCGATGCTGCTGACCGGGTTCGTCTCCAGCCGCATCGGCGGCCGCCGGACCCTGCTGCTCGGCCTCGCCTTCGTGGTCGTCTTCGCGGGCCTGGCCGGCACGTCCGGCTCGGTCGCCCAGCTCGTCGGCTTCCGGGCGGGCTGGGGCCTCGGCAACGCGCTCTTCGTCTCCACCGCGCTCGCGGTGATCGTCGGCGCGGCGGCCGGGGGCAGCGCGGCGGCGATCCTGCTGTACGAGTCCGCGCTCGGCCTCGGCATGGCCTGCGGCCCACTGCTCGGCGCCATCCTCGGCAACATGAGCTGGCGCTACCCGTTCTTCGGCACGGCCACGCTGATGGCGATCGGCTTCCTGTGCATCACGGCGTTCCTGAAGGAGCAGCCGAAGCCGGCCCGCAGGACCTCGGTCCTGGACCCGATCCGGGCGCTCGGCCACGGCGGTCTCGCCTCGGCCGCGGTCTCCGCGTTCTTCTACAACTACACGTTCTTCACCGTGCTGGCCTTCACGCCGTTCGTGCTGGACATGACCCCGTACCGGTCCGGCGCGGTGTTCTTCGCCTGGGGTGTGCTGCTGGCGGTCTTCTCCGTGATCGTGGCGCCGCGCATGCAGAAGCGGTTCGGCTCGCTGAAGGTGCTCGGCGGCTCACTGGTACTGCTCGCCGCGGACGTCCTGGTCCTCGGTTACGGCGACCACACCACCGCGATCGTCTGCACGATCCTGTCCGGCGCGCTCATCGGCGTGAACAACACCGTCTACACCGAGCTGGCCCTCGGGGTGTCGGACGCCCCGCGCCCGGTGGCGAGCGCGGGCTACAACTTCGTCCGCTGGTTCGCGGCCGCCGCCGCGCCCTACTTCGCGCCCAAGATCGAGGAGTGGAGCGACATCCACCTCCCGTTCGTGGTGGCGGCGGTCACCGCGCTGCTCGGCGCGGCCGTCGTGGCCGTACGCCGCAAGGCCCTCGCGCACGGGGCCGAGGAGCCGGCGCCGGAGCACGCCGGCGAGGACGGCGTCACCGCCTTCGCCAACTGACCGGATCCGGGCCCGCATTGGTGAGATCGGTCACGCGCCGGTCAGTCGAGCGGGACGGACCTGCGGGCGGGGTCCCTCAGGTCCGTCCCGTTCGCGAGCCAGCGCTCCTGGAGGGCCTGGGCGCCGCGCACCCGCTTCCAGGCGGCCTCGTTCGGGGTCATCGGCAGCAGCGGCAGGAACCGCACGGGCTCCATCGGGTCGTCCAGCTCCAGGTCCTCGACCAGCCCGCCGGGCTCGCCCACCAGCACCGAGGTGAAGGGAGCGCCGGGCCACAGCGGGTCGCCCACGTCCAGGGAGGCGCCCGGGGTCACGATCAGGCCCTCCACCTGCGGGGACGCGGCCAGTACGGCGAGCGGGCGGAGCACCTTGTCGGTGTCGGCGAGGCCCGCGCGGACGGAGAGGACCAGCTCGGCGCGGGGGCCCTTGACCGGGTCGGCGACCATCGCGGTGGGGTCGGTCATCGGGTGTGCGGACATGCCGAGGGTGGCGTACCGCAGGACGTCCCCCTCCTGGAACCGGAGCACCTCGATGCGGTCCGTGCCGAGGAAGGTGACGGCGGCGCGCGCGTCCGGCTCGCCCAGGGCGGTCGTCAACCGTGCCTCGACCAGAGGAAGAACATCAACCATGCGGCGAGCATAGAACTCGTCAGTAGCGGGCAAAGCGGCGACTTGACACTTCGGGCGGCTGCTACGCTGAGCCGGTGGTTCGGGACAGCACGCAGCAGCGTCGCGATCGGGTCCCGACGCCGAGGAGACTCCCTTACGAGGGACCGGCCGGAGGAGGTGGGGCTGTCATGGATCGAAGTCGACCGTGCAGTACCACTCGCTCTTCCGCCCGTTGATGTAGTCACTGGCTGGTTTCCGGCTGTTCCACGCCTTCCCGTGCGCGTTGCCCTTCGGAAGAGCACTTCGTTTCGCTTTGCCCTGATCGTCTGATCACCCGATCTGCCTGATCGAATCAGTTCTGCATCAGTAGCGAAGTCGCCACCGCGACGGTGCGGTGCTCCCCGCTTTGTGGACGTGCCAAACATCCGCAGTGAAAACGTCCTCATTCCGGGTAGTTCCACCCGTCGCCGGCGGTCTTTCGTTGCCTGTCGCGAAGGAGCCTGCCCATGTCGATGATCCGCGACCTGCGCGCCGTGGTCCGTCCGTCCCGCGTCTCGCTGCGCAAGGCCACGAGCGCGTCGAGCACGTCGTACGACACCACCCGTGACCCGGCCACCCCGTCGGCCGTCGTCGACTGCGCCGTCTACCGCGACGGCGCGCGGGTCGCGAGCGCGAAGCCGCTCACCCCGCAGGAGGCGATGCGGCAGGTGCGGCGCGACGGCGGCTTCGTGTGGATCGGCCTGCACGAGCCGACCGAGGCCGAATTCGCCGGTATCGCGAGCGAGTTCGGGCTGCACCCGCTGGCCGTCGAGGACGCGGTGCAGGCCCACCAGCGGCCCAAGCTGGAGCGGTACGACGACTCGCTCTTCACCGTGTTCAAGACCATCCACTACGTCGAGCACGACCGGCTCACCGCCAACAGCGAGGTCGTGGAGACCGGCGAGGTCATGTGCTTCACCGGCCGGGACTTCTTCATCACCGTCCGGCACGGCGGTCAGGGCTCGCTGCGGGCCCTCAGGCACCGCCTCCAGGACGACCCGGAGCTGCTGGCCAAGGGCCCCTCGGCGGTGCTGCACGCGATCGCCGACCATGTCGTGGACGGCTACATCGCGGTCGCCGACGCGGTGCAGGACGACATCGACGAGGTGGAGACCGAGGTCTTCTCGCCGGGCCGCAAGGGCGGGGTCTCCCGTGGTGTGGACTCGGCGCGGATCTACCAACTCAAGCGTGAGGTGCTGGAGTTCAAGCGGGCGGTGGCTCCGCTGCTGCGGCCGATGCAGCTGCTGAGCGAGCGGCCGATGCGGCTGGTCGACCCGGACATCCAGAAGTACTTCCGGGACGTCGCCGACCACCTCGCCCGGGTGCAGGAGCAGGTGCTGGGCTTCGACGAACTCCTCAACTCCATCCTCCAGGCCAACCTGGCGCAGGCGTCCGTCGCGCAGAACGAGGACATGCGCAAGATCACCGCCTGGGCCGCGATCATCGCCGTGCCGACGATGGTGACCGGTGTGTACGGCATGAACTTCGACCACATGCCGGAGCTGCACTGGAAGTACGGCTACCCGCTGGTCCTGGGCGTCACCATCGCCATGTGCGTGGGCATCCACCGGGTGCTCAAGCGCAACGGCTGGCTGTGAGCGGGCGCTGGTTAGGCTGGGCGCATGACAAGCGAGCTGCTCGACCGGGCCCTCATCGAGGAGGCCTCGAAGAAGTCCGGTCTCATCTGGGTCAGGGGCGCCGGTGCCTCGGCCGCGCGTGCGCTGTGGCACGTGTGGCACGAGGGCGCGCTGTGCCTGGTCGGCGACGGGCCCGGTGAGCAGCCGCTCGAGGGGCTGGCCGACGGGGGCACCGCCGAGGTCACCGTGCGCAGCAAGGACAAGGGCGGCCGGCTGGTGACGTTCCCGGTGACCGTGTCCGAGCTGTCCCCCGGCTCCGAGGAGTGGGAGGCGGCCGTCGCCGAGCTGAAGGGCAAGCGCCTGAACGCTCCCGACGGCGAGGAGATGCCGGGCCGCTGGGCACGTGAGTGCCGGGTGCTGCGCCTGGCTCCGGCCGGGTCCGTGCTGCCGTTGCCGTCCGGCAGCCTGGCCGAGCGGCCGGTCACGACTCCGGCGACCACGCGGATGCCGATTCCGGCGGGCTTGCCGAAGCTGCTGGCGAAGCGGCGGAAGGGTCGCTGACGCCGAGGGCCGAGGAGGGTGCGGCACCGCCGGTCACCGCCGTCGTGGCTGAGCGCCATCGCGGCGGAGAGAGAGTGCCGGTGCCAACCGGGCGCGGCGCAGACGACGTGCCGGTGGCGAGCTATGCCGGCCACTTCTGTCGGCCGCAACGGCGCTCGGGCCGCACGGGCCTGACCGGCGGCGCGACGGAGAGAGGAGTGCCGGTGCCAGGGCGCGGCGGAGACGACGTGCCGGTGGCGAGCGATGCCGGCCACTTCTGTCGGCCGCAACGGCGCTCGGGCCGCACGGGCCGGACCGGCGGTGCCGAACCCTCCCCGGCCCACCCGACCGGCACCCCCTGTCCGAACGACTAGGACGTCGGCAGCTGCTTGCCGTAGTCCACGGTCTCACCCTTCGCGGGCTCGGTAACGGTGAAGTCCTTACCCCAGTCCGAGAAGCTGAGGGTCCCCGCCCCGCCGCCGCGGACCAGGCGGAGGGGGTACGGCGTGCCCTCCAGGGAGACGTCGAGGCTGCCGCCGGAGCCCTTGTCGCCGGTGATGCGGATGGTGCGGGTACCCGCGTCGTCGTGGTGGCCGTCCGTCGCCAGTGTGCCGTGCAGCGTGAGCAGTCCGCCGAGGAGGACGTCCTTGTCCGTGAACCCACTGAACTTCCGGTACGCGGGGTCGCCCTGCGGCACCTTGACGTACTTGCCGTTCAGCGAGGCGGCCGCGCCGTCGCCGCCCTTGCCATCGGCCTGGTTCCAGAAGTCCGCGTCGGCCTTCAGATACAGCTGCCTGCCGACCCGCAGCAGTTTGAAGGTCGCCCCCTTCGACGTCACCGACCCCGTGCCGCCGTCGGCCTTGAGCCGCATGTCCAGCGTGTACGTACGGCCGCTGGTGACGACCGTGCCGGACAGCCGCACCGCGGACGCCGCCGACGCCGCCGCCCGCGTCTTCGCCTGGATCCGGTCGGGGGGCAGCTTGCCCACGCCGTTGGTCCCCGCGTCCGGATCCCCGCCGCCACACCCCGTCAGCACCACCGCCCCGGTCACGGCCAGTGCGCACAGCGCGGTGAGCCGCGCGGCCCGGCCGGTTCGGCCGTGGGGAATCGCAGTCACAGGTGGAGCTGCCTTTCTGACGGTTCCTGAGCGGCGTACCGCAGCGTACCGGTGCCCCGGCCGCCCGGCGGAGCCAGTCCGTCCGGGCGGCCCACCGGGGCGTATCCGATCAGGAGGGGCTAGCCTGAAGCGCAACCGTGCGGGCATTTCCGAGCAACTCACACGAACCCCACCCAAAGGAACCACAGCCATGGCAGCCGGCGCCCCCCGGATCTTCGTCTCGCACCTCGCCGGGGTCCCCGTCTTCGACCCGAACGGCGACCAGGTGGGCCGCGTGCGGGACCTCGTCGTGATGCTGCGCGTGGGACGCAAACCCCCGCGCCTGCTCGGGCTGGTCGTCGAACTGACCACCCGGCGCCGCATCTTCCTGCCCATGACCCGGGTCACCGGCGTCGAGTCCGGGCAGGTCATCATCACCGGCGTGATGAACGTCCGGCGCTTCGAGCAGCGGCCCACCGAGCGGCTGGTCTTCGGCGAGCTGCTGGACCGGCGCGTGACGCTGGTGGAGACCCGCGAGGAGGTCACCGTCCTCGACCTGTCCGTGCAGCAGCTGCCGGCCCGCCGCGACTGGGAGGTCGACCGCGTCTTCGTCCGCAAGGGCCGGAAGGCGAGCGCCTTCCGGCGGGCCAAGGGCGAGACGCTGACCGTCGAGTGGTCGGCCGTCACCGGCTTCTCCCTGGAGGAGCACGGACAGGGCGCCGAGAGCCTGCTCGCCACCTTCGAGCAGCTGCGCCCCGCCGATCTCGCCAACGTCCTGCACCACCTCTCCCCCAAGCGGCGCGCCGAGGTCGCCGCCGCCCTCGACGACGACCGGCTGGCCGACGTACTGGAAGAGCTCCCGGAGGACGACCAGATCGAGATCCTCGGCAAGCTCAAGGAGGAGCGCGCGGCGGACGTCCTGGAGGCCATGGACCCCGACGACGCGGCCGACCTCCTCGGCGAGCTGCCCGAGGCGGACAAGGAGCGGCTGCTGAGCCTGATGCAGCCGGGCGACGCGGCCGACATGCGCCGGCTGATGTCGTACGAGGAGCACACGGCCGGCGGTCTGATGACCACCGAGCCGATCGTGCTGCGCCCGGACGCCACGGTCGCCGACGCGCTCGCCCGGGTCCGCAACCCCGACCTCTCCCCGGCCCTCGCCGCCCAGGTCTACGTCTGCCGTCCGCCGGACGAGACCCCGACCGGCAAGTACCTGGGCACGGTCCACTTCCAGCGGCTGCTGCGCGAGCCGCCGTACTCCCTGGTCAGCTCCATCGTCGACACGGACCTGCAGCCACTCGACCCGGACGCGGCGCTGCGCGTCATCGCCGGGTTCTTCGCCACGTACGACATGGTCGCCGCGCCCGTGGTGGACGAGTCCGGGTCGCTGCTCGGGGCGGTCACCGTGGACGACGTACTGGACCACATGCTGCCCGAGGACTGGCGGGAGACGGAGTTCCACCTGAACGACGAGAACGAGGGGGTGGGGACCTATGGCTCCTGAGCGCGACACCGCGACCCGTGAGCGCACCCCGGTGGGCGCCACGGCCGCCACCCGGCCCCGCGCGCCCCGCCTGGACCAGCCGCGCCCGCCGCGCCGCCGGATCATCCCCGAGTGGGACCCGGAGGCCTTCGGCCGGCTGTCGGAGCGGATCGCCCGCTTCCTGGGCACGGGACGCTTCATCGTCTGGATGACGGTCGTCATCATCGTCTGGGTGCTGTGGAACATCGCCGCGCCCCGGCATCTGCGCTTCGACGAGTACCCGTTCATCTTCCTGACCCTCGCGCTGTCCCTGCAGGCCTCCTACGCGGCCCCGCTGATCCTGCTCGCGCAGAACAGGCAGGACGACCGCGACCGGGTCAACCTGGAGCAGGACCGCAAGCAGAACGAGCGGTCCATCGCCGACACCGAGTACCTGACCCGGGAGATCGCCGCGCTGCGCCTGGGCCTGGGCGAGGTGGCGACCCGCGACTGGATCCGCTCGGAGCTGCAGGACCTCGTCAAGGAGCTGGACGAACGCCGCCGGCACGACGGGCACCCCGGGCATGTCGTATTCCCGGCGGAACGGTCAGATCGGTCGCCGGGACGTGACACAGACGACCGCTGAGGGGCATCCCGGACGCCCCTCGGAGCGCCGTACCATCGTTCTCATGGCTACGGAAGACGCGGTGCGCGAGGCACTGGCGACGGTGAACGACCCCGAGATCAACCGACCCATCACCGAACTGGGGATGGTCAAATCGGTGGAGATCGGGGATGACGGCGCGGTCGCGGTCACCGTGTACCTGACGGTCTCCGGCTGCCCCATGCGCGAGACGATCACCCAGCGGGTCACCGAGGCGGTCTCCCGGGTCGAGGGCGTCACCCGCGTCGGCGTCACCCTCGACGTGATGAGCGACGAGCAGCGCAAGGAGCTGGCGGCGGCCCTGCGCGGCGGCCAGGCCGAGCGCGAGGTCCCGTTCGCCAAGCCCGGCAACCTCACCCGCGTCTACGCGGTCGCCTCCGGCAAGGGCGGCGTCGGCAAGTCCTCGGTGACGGTGAACCTGGCGGCCGCCATGGCCGCCGACGGCCTGAAGGTGGGCGTCGTCGACGCCGACATCTACGGCCACAGCGTGCCGCGCATGCTGGGCGCGGACGGCCGTCCCACCCAGGTCGAGAACATGATCATGCCGCCGTCGGCGAACGGCGTGAAGGTCATCTCCATCGGCATGTTCACCCCGGGCAACGCCCCGGTCGTCTGGCGCGGCCCGATGCTGCACCGGGCGCTGCAGCAGTTCCTGGCGGACGTCTACTGGGGCGACCTGGACGTCCTGCTCCTGGACCTGCCGCCCGGCACCGGCGACATCGCGATCTCCGTGGCCCAGCTGATCCCGAACGCCGAGATCCTGGTCGTCACGACCCCGCAGCAGGCGGCGGCCGAGGTCGCCGAGCGCGCCGGCTCCATCGCGGTCCAGACCCACCAGAAGATCGTCGGCGTGGTCGAGAACATGTCCGGCCTGCCGTGCCCGCACTGCGGCGAGATGGTCGACGTCTTCGGCACGGGCGGCGGCCAGCTGGTCGCCGACGGCCTTACCCGCACCACGGGTACGACCGTCCCGGTCCTCGGCAACATCCCGATCGACGTCCGCCTCCGCGAGGGCGGCGACGAGGGCAAGCCGGTGGTCCTGACCGACCCGGACTCCCCGGCGGGCTCCGCCCTGCGTGCCATCGCCGGCAAGCTGGGCGGCCGCCAGCGGGGCCTGTCGGGCCTGTCGCTGGGGATCACGCCGAAGAACAAGTTCTAGAGCCGCCGCAGCGAGGGGGCGCCGTCCGGCACGGACGGCGCCCCCTCGTCGTGGTCCCTCCTCGGTGTGGGCGTGTGGCCGCGTGGCCAGGTGGTCCGCGTCAGCGGTCGCCTCGTTCGTGCTCCCGTCCCGGGCACAGGTCGAGGGTGGTGCACAGCATGATCTCCTGGCAGGAGTCCGTGCCGGCCTCCCGACCCGGCTCATGGTCGGCGTGCGGCACGAACCGCCACTGCGATGCCTTGGCGTGCCGTGTCCCGTCCGCCTTCTCCACGTGCGCGTGCAGCGTGCGAGCCTCGGGGTCGTTCGTCTCCACCAGAACCTCGTCCGCGGAGAGCGGGAAGTGGTCGTGCAGCAGGCACAGGCCGAAACGGTCCAGATTCCCGTACTTGGCCAGTACCGCCACCAGATCCTTGACGAATTCGGTGTCCTGGGGCCCCAGCCCTTCGGCCTCCTCGAATCGGGGAAGCGGACTCCGGGGGAACCCCACCTTGGTATCGGTCATGGGTCCTCCGTCAATCGGCTGACGGTCAGCTACTTCCATTGTCCGTCGATCATCTGCCGGTTGCAAATGCCAGAGTCACACCCAAAGGGGTAGTGTCCGGGCCTCCTCGTGTGTCTGTGCATGACATATATGACGCCTTGTCTAGATTCGCCGGGGACAGGGAGAGGGGTCAGCCCGATGGTGATGACGCGGTGGTGGCGGCTGCTGTCGCTGATTCTGCTGCTGGCGTGCGCGAGTGGGTGCGGCACGACGGAGACGCGTGAAGAAAGCACTGACTGTTCTTCAGGCGGCCTCGAAGGCAGCATTGTCAAGGCCACACTCCGGCTGGAACAGCACGAGCGCGATGTCCCGCAGCTCACTTCCGACATGAGTGTGGAGGTGCCGAAGCGGTGGCGGCTGGCGAGGCATTTGACGTTCAGTGAGAATTCGCCGAAGTACCGCCAGGCCATGCGATGCCTGCTGCGCGGCAACGAGACTTCCAGCGAGCGCAACGAGTGGCACCAGAAAGACCCCACGGTGATGGAGACCGGTGACCGGGTCAAGGTGCACTACGTCGCGTTCACCTGGATCACCACCGAAAAGCCCGTCCTGGTGGGGCCCTGGGAGATCGCCCCGAACAAAGACAAGTGGACGATCCTCCTCAACCCGCCGACGCTTCGTACGATCCCCTGGAAGAGCATCGAGGCCGACCTCGGAGGCCTCAATTTCAACGATCTCTCGGAACGGGCGTCGTACTCCAGCGAGAACACCCTGAGTTGGCGCGATCAGCTCCCCGAAACGGTACGCGTCGAGGTCGATCTGTCCTGGCGACGGACGTGGGCGGCGGTCCTCAGTGAGTCGCGCATCAGCACCGCGGGCGTCGTCTCCTGGTGGGTGTGCGCCTCGATCCTGCTCGCCGTGGCGGCGCTCCGGACCAGACGCTACGACCCGGCCGCCGTGCGCGGGGCGGCGCGGCGCGCCCCGCGCGGGGCGGCGGCCGGGGGACCGGGGGCGCAGGTCGTGCGCACCGGTGCCGGGCGCGACCTGAGCCTCCCCCGGGTGCTTCTGGAGTGGGCCGTGCTCAGCGTGGCAGTCGCCCTGTCGCTGCTGCTGCTCTTCCCGCGGGACCAGGAGTCGCCCCGGTGGCACGCCCTTCTCTGCATCCCCGCGGGCCTGGCGCTGATCATCGTCGCCCGCCCCTGGAGCCGCGGCATGTCACCCGCCGCACCTCGTACCGCGCGCCACGAGCCGGCCCGCCTGAGCGTGGCCCGGCGCCGGCAGGTGCGCGCCGTCGTCGCGACCGCGGGCGCTGTCGCCGCCGTCGGCCTGCTGGTGGTCGTGGCCCACGACCTCTTCGGGCTTCCGGAGAGCCTGGCGCCGCGGAGGGCAACTACCGTCGGCCGCGCCGGACTCGTCATGCTGGGCCTGGCGACCATGTGGTTGTGGCTGGCCGCGATGTCCGCCTGGGCCTGGCGTTTCGCACGCGAGGGAGGGCTGCTGCGCGCCCGCTGGACCGCGCGGTGGGACAGGGCGCCCAGCAAGTCCGTGGCTCTGGTCGGGTGCCTGCTGGCGGCCGTCGCCGTGGCGCTGCTCGCATGCGCCTGGGGGGTGAACGAACGACAGTGGAAGCGCGCCACCTGGCTCGTCGACCGGCCCCCCGCTTCGTACGGCACGACCGTGAACAGGGTGCTGGAGAACTTCTCCTTCACCGACCTCAAATGGGCCTTCTCCTACAGCTGGGTGCTGACAGGCATCGCGCTGCTGGCTCTGCTGCACTTCCGCAACCAGTCGCGCCGTGCGCACCGCCGTCACCGGCCCGAGCGCTTCTCCCTGGGACCGAGCAGACCGGATCTTCTGCTGACGATCTCGATGTTCGCCTTCTTCGTCGGGCTGAGGGCCGCCAGATTCGCAGGCGCCAGCGCGTTGTACGGCATCTGGCTGCCGCTGGACATCCTCTCCGTCTACCTTGTTCTCGCCATGGGACGTCGACGGTCCGTGCTGGGCGAGCTGGGAGGCCGTTTCCGGGCGCTTCGGCTGGACACCGAGGGACGCCGACGTGAACTGATGGAGAAGGCGCACGAGTACCGCAACGTCAACCATCAGATGTACCTGCTGGAACAGGGCCGTGGCGGCGGGGTCACCTGCGCCGAGTTGGAGGACCAACTGCGCCGGCTGCGCGGGTGGCTGGTCGCCGGGTGCGGCAGGAGGAACCCGCCGGAGCAGATCTCCGTGCTGGACGCCGCCCTGGCCTGGGGGCCCGACGGACACTGGTGGTCGAACGCGGTACGCGCGGCGCGTCTGGCCTTCTGCTTCGGCACCCTGGCCACGGTGGCCCTCGTCTACTACCAGGCGCGCGATCTCTACACCGTGGACCAGACCCTGTACGGTCCCACCGGCATTCCGGAGGCCGCCGCCGACCTGATCCTCTATCAGGTCGCGTGGGCTGCCGCGGGCTTCACCCTCGGGGCGCTGTGGCGTCTGCTGCCCGGACGCCGCAGCCAGGCACGGGCGTGCTACCTCACGGCCGCCTACTGCATCCCCGTGCTACTGGCCACGCTGTTCATCCGCATCACCGACACCAACCCCCGCCAGCTCATCCTGTACACCGTGCTCCTCCTCACCGTCCTGACCCTCACCAGCACCTCGATGGACATGGCGACGTTCCGGGAAGAGCGGCAGTACTGGCCCAGCCGTCTGGCGCTGCTGCTGTCGATCTACCAGATGCGCGGCCTGTCGGGGCAGATCGCCTGGCTCCTGGTGCAGGTCGGTGCCGTCCTGGCGGTCTGGCACAACCTGAGGCACTGACGAGCGCGGCCGAGGGCCCGGGCGGCAGCGCACCCGGGCCCCGCACCCTACGCGTACGCGGCGATGTCCTTGATCACGGAGAATCCGAGCCCGTACGCGCTCATCCCCCGTCCGTACGCCCCCAGGTGCACCCCCGCTTCGGTGGACCCGGCCAGGACCCATCCGAACTCCGACTCCCGGTAGTAGAACGAGGCCGCGGCCCCGTCCACCGGCAGAGACAGCCGGCTCCACTCCGGCCCCTCGAGATCGTCGGCCAGCGACCACGCGGTCTCCGTCTGCTGCTCCAGCCAGTCGTCCCGCAGGGTGTGGTCCATCTGCCCCGGCCAGGTGAAGGACAGCAGCCCCACCCCCGCGAGCCACGCCGCCGAGGACACCGACGTGGCCTCCAGCAGCCCCGTACCGTCGGCGCTGCGCCGGGACGGCTGCGCGGCGACGGTGACGACCACCGCGAACTTCTCCCGCGGCTCACCGGGGGAGCCGGCCTCGCCGCGCACGGAGGGCTCGTCGCCGTGTCCGATCGACCCGTGCTCGACGGCGCCGTCGGCCGCCGTACCGACCTGCATCAGCCAGCGTGGACCGGTGAACGCCTCGTCGAGGCCGTACCAGGGGAAAGGTGCCTGCAGATAACCGTCGACCGTACGCCGGGCGGAGGACAGCTGCTGCGCGCCCTCCGCGACCGGCGCCTGCGCGCCCACCCGACTCGTCGTCTCCATCTGCCCGGACGCCTCCTCGCTCTCGTCGGACCAGCGGTGGCCCGCCCCCCTTCGGGCGTACTCGTCCGGTCCGCACAACAACTCGGCAGCATATCCACACCGGTGAGAGCCGCAGGGCAGGCGCTGGATGCGTGGGTCGCGCGAACGGCCTGTTCAGGCCGTATGCGACGGGGGCGTGCTATGAAACGCGTCACGTGCGCGGCGTACGCCCGCGTGCGCGTGTCGGCGCCGAGCGTGCGCGGTCGGCGCCGGAGGTGCGCGTGTCGGCGAGGAGGGTGCGCGTGTCGGCGCGGGGGGTGCGCCTAGGTGGCGTCCGCGTCGAAGGGCGGCCGCTCGTCCTTGGCGGGCTCCTCGGGCTTCTTGGCCATGTCGACACGCCCCGAGGCGGCCGAACCCGCGGCCGACGCGGACACCGAGGAGGCCGCGGCCGACGCGGACACCTCGCTCTCCCGCCCGTTGACCGCGTCCGTGATCTCGGCCATCTCCTTCTTCAGCGGGTCGAACCCGTTGCGGATCTCCTTCAGGCCCAGCTCGTCGTTGTCCAGCTGCTTGCGGATGAACGTCTTCGGGTTGAGATCCTCGAACTCGAAGTCCTTGAACTCCGGACCCAGTTCGTTGCGGATGTCCTGCTTGGCACTCTCCGAGAACTCGCGGATCTTCCGGATCGTGCGCGTCACGTCCTGGATGACCTTCGGGAGCTTGTCCGGACCGAAGACGAGCACGGCGAGCACGATGATGGTCACCAGCTCCAGTGGCCCTATGTCATTGAACACCTGACGCTCCTTGCGATGTCCTCGGTCGCTCAACGGTACCCGGCGTTCCTGTCCGACCGGTACCGTCCCGAGGTGAGACTTGTGTCAGTTCTGCTCGGCCGCGCCCAGTCGGAGCGGGACGTCCCGGTCCGTGCCGTCGCGCCGGACCGTCAGCCGCAGCCGGTCGCCGGGCCGGTGCGCGCGGATCTTGACGATCAGCTCCTCGGCCGTGTGCACGCGCTCTCCGTCGACCTCCGTGATGACGTCCCCCGCCTTGAGACCGGCCTGGTCACCGGGGCCGCCTCTGCTCACTGCGGGGCCGCCGTTCGCGCTCCTGCTGTCGATACGGGCGCCGTCGCCGGTGTACGCCATGTCGAGGGTGACGCCGATCACGGGGTGGGTCGCGTGGCCGTCGCTGATCAGTTCCTCGGCGACCCGCTTGGCCTGGTTCACCGGGATGGCGAAGCCGAGGCCTATGGACCCGGCCTGGCTGCTGTCCGAGTCGGAGCCGCCGTCGGCGGAACGGATGGCGGAGTTGATGCCGATGACCTGGGCCCGGGAGTCGAGGAGCGGGCCGCCGGAGTTGCCCGGGTTGATCGGGGCATCGGTCTGCAACGCGTCGACATAGCTGACGTCACTGCCGTCGCCCTTCTCTCCCCCGGCCGTGACGGGCCGCTCCTTGGCGCTGATGATGCCGGAGGTGACGGTGTTGGCGAGGTCGAAGGGGGCGCCGATGGCGACGACGGGGTCGCCGACCCGGACGTCGTCGGAGTTGCCGAGGGGCAGCGGGGTGAGCCCCTGCATGCCGGGGACCTGGACGACGGCGAGGTCGTAGCCGCTGTCGTGGCCGACGACCTCGGCCTTGACGGTGTCGCCGCTGCTGAACGTCACGGATATCGCGCCGCCTGAGCCGGCCGGCGCGACGACGTGGTTGTTGGTGAGGATGTGCCCCTGGGTGTCGAGCACGAAGCCGGTGCCGGTGTCGCTCTGGTCGGTGCCGGTGACGTGCAGGGTGACGACGCTGGGCAGTGCGCGGGCGGCTATCCCGGCCACGCTGCCGGGCGCCCGCCCGGCAGGCACGTGCCCGGCCTGCGGCAGCCGTACGTCGTCCCCGAGCCCCTGCCGCTCGACCCAGGCGCCGGCCACCCCGCCGGCCACCGCCGACACCAGGGCCACCAGGAGGCTCCACCCCACGAACAGCCGCTTCCCCCGCCGACCGCGCTCCTCGTGGGTCAACACCCCGACCCCGGTCTGCTGCAACGCCCCCGCCCCGAGCACCTGCTCCTTGGGAGACCCCACAGCCCACGGGTCATACCGCCGCCCCGCCTCCACCTCGGAGGGGGATGGCCCCGGGGCGCCCTCGGGAGCGGGGGCACCGGGGGCTGGGGCGCCCGCGGGAGCAGGGGCGCCGGGGGCTGGGGCGCCGGGGGCTGAAGTGTCGGGGGTGGCTGGCGCGGGGGCGGGAGTGCCGGGGGGCTGAACGCCGGACGCGGGCACCGCAGGCGCGGGAGTGCCGGAGGGCTGAACACCGGCAGATGAAACGCCAGGGGCAGGCGCCGCGGAGGTCGGAGCGCCGGGCGCCGCAGGGGTCGAGGGGGCGGCGGCTGGAGCGGTGGGGGTGGGCGGTCCGGGGACTGCGAGGGGGGCGGTGGCGGCGGGTAGGGGTACGCCGGCTGCGGGGGTGTGTGTCTCTGGCGCGGGGACGCCGTGTGCTGGGGTGTGCGGCCCCGTCAGGGGTGCGGGTGTGGGCGCCTCGGCTGGCGGTGCGGGCGGCCCGGGCGCGGCAGCGCCGGGTGCCATCGATGGAGTGCTGGGAGCAGGCACGGGGGCTCCCTGAGTCGTTCCCTGGGCCGCCGTGACCGCAGGGTGTTGCACCGGCGGCGCGGGCGCCCAGGGGCCCGGCTGGCCGTACGGCGGGGTGCCGTAGGGGTCCGGGTCGTGCAACGGCTTGGGCCGCTCGGTGGGCGCCGCCCAGGCACCTGCCGCGCCTGCCCCGGGCCCGGTCGAGCCGTCGGCCGGAGCGGCTCCGGTCACCTCGGCGGCGCCTGTCGGCTCGGCTGCGCCCGTCGGCTCGGACACCGGCTTGGCCAGCTCGAAATCGCCGTCCTCGGTCAGCTCGAAGGCCCCCTCGGCCAAGGCGGCGGCGTTGTCCGCCTCGCCCGTCCCGGACCCGGCCCGCACCGACCCGGCTCCCTGCGCCGGGGCGGAGTCGGCCGGTGTCGCCCCCGCCGTTCCCTCCGGGTCGGACTCCGGTGGGACACGGTTGCCCTTGTTCATGCTCTCCCCACGGCTGGCCGCGGCCGCACGCGTCGGCGGCGGCCGCGGAACGTCGACTGCGCCCCCGGGTCATCGCCGCGGGAACGGCCCTCACCGGATTCAACCAGGTTCGCGGGCCGTGGCGAAGGGGCCGGTCAGGGCGTCTGGCGGGGGGTGGAGGGGGACGGGGTGGGAGCGGCGGTGATATCGAGGACGGGAGCGGGAAGCGGGGCGGGCAGTAAGCCGGCGCCGGGCGTTCCGGGAACTCTCGACCAGGCGGCGAGCGGATAGACCACGGTGTCGTCGAGCGGACGTATCAGCGGGGAGACCGCGGCCGCACCGGCCGTCACCGGCGCGGTCAGGCCGCTCACGGCGTCGCCGCCCTGGCCCTGGCCGGTGCCGGGGGCCGGCAGGCCGGGCACCAGCGGCGCCGCCATCGAGGTCGGGACGGCCGGCAGCGGTCCGAGCTGGGTACCGCCCTGGGCGAACAGCGGCGCCGGCGAGCGGCGGCGCTGGCTGTCGGGCGTGGCGGCCCCCGAACCCGCGCCGGTGCCCGCCGGGCGCGCCGGGATCACATTGCTGCCGGTGCCGGAGCCGCCGCGGGCGTCCACGGCGGTGTCGCCGGGGATGGCGGTGGTGACGCCGCCGAGGGCGACCGCGGCCAGCGACACCGCGCCCGCGGCGGCGGCCGCGAACCGCAGACCGCGCGAGGCGGAGCGGCCGTCGTCCGGGCGGCCGACGGGATGGATGCGGAAGCCGCGCTCCTCGGCGGCGGAGACGGGGCTGCCCGGGTGCGCGGGGCCGTGCGGACGGGCGGGGACGTATCCGAACGCGAAGCGCTCGCCGCGCCTCACCCCGAAGACCCCGAAGACCCCGGAGACGCCCGAGCCGCCCGAGACGCCCGAGCCGCCGGATGCTCCCGTCGTCCCCGTGGTGTCGTCGTCGTCCGAGCCGCGGCCGAAGAGTCCCCCTGGCGGCGACATGCCGTCGCCGTCCAGGTCACCTCCTCCGGGCAGGCCCTGCAGGCGGGCCAGGAGGCTCGCCGAGGGGGACGGCGGGGCCGCCTCCGCGAACACGTTCTTCAGCCGGCGCTGGGCGTCCGCCTCCGCCTTGCACCGGGCACAGGTGGCCAGGTGCGCGAGGACCCGCTCACGCGACTCATGACCGAGCTCTCCGTCCACCAGGGCGGAGAGCCGGTCTCCCAGGTGCTGCTCTGCGAGGTGTGCCCCCGCGGGTTTGGGCCGGGATCCACTCACGCGGTCGCGCCCCCTCCCCCCAGAGCGGGGACACGGGCCAGGAAGGTGCGCCGCTCGGCCGCGCGCGCCTCCGGCGACCGGTGCGCGAGCGCCTTGCGGAGCTGGGAGCGGCCGCGGTGGATGCGGGAGCGGACCGTGCCGAGCTTCACGCCGAGGGTCGCGGCGATCTCCTCGTACGACAGGCCCTCGATGTCGCACAGGACGACGGCGGCGCGGAACTCGGGCGCGAGGGTGTCCAGGGCCTGCTGGACGTCGGCGTCGAAGTGCGCGTCGTTGAAGAGCTGCTGCGGGGTGGGCTCGCGGCTGGCCAGGCGCTCGGCCGCGTCCTCGCCGAGGGCGTCGAAGCGGATGCGCTGCTTGCGCCGGACCATGTCCAGGAACAGGTTGGTGGTGATGCGGTGCAGCCAGCCCTCGAAGGTGCCCGGCGAGTAGGTCGACAGGGAGCGGAAGACGCGGACGAAGACCTCCTGGGTGAGGTCCTCCGCGTCGTGCTGATTGCCCGTCAGACGGTAGGCGAGCCGGTAGACCCGGGCGCTGTGCGTGCTGACGATCTCCTCCCACGTGGGCGGAGTCCACGCCTGCCCGTCCGCGTCGGTGGAGAAGGTCGCGGTCTGGGCCTCGCCTGCGGCGAGACCGGCGTGGTGGTCAGCAGCGGTGTCGGTCACGGATTTCGGCCTGCCCGCCGACCCGAGGAAGCGCCGCAGCACTCCACCCCGATCCTCGGGCGCAGCCGCACCTCCCCTGTCGGCTCTGGTGGTGTCCAGTGGAGCCCCTACCATAGCCACCTCGCCCGTTAGCTCCGGATAAGCGGTTTTACGAGAATTTGATACTCGCTGATACGGCTCGTGCGACTGCGTCAGCAGTTGCTCGGCGGTCTGATCCACCTCTCGCCCCCCGTCGCGTCGCCGGCCACCGTCTCATCCCTATAAACGCCCGGTCCCATCTGCGGGTTCCCGCCACCAACGGATACAGTCACGCCCAGGCAACCACGGGGACAGGAGAGGGTCATTACCGGCAACCGGCAGACGAGCTGGGCGTTCGCCGACGCCTTTGTCGCCGAGGACGACGCACTGCGGTGGGCCCGTGACCGGGCCCGCGCCGCAGGGCTGCGCTCGGTGTCGCCCGGCACCGGCGCCGCGCTGCGACTGCTCGCCGCCTCCGTGGACGCCAAGGCGGTCGCGGAGATCGGCACGGGCTGCGGGGTGTCCGGAATCCATCTGCTGCACGGCATGCGCCCGGACGGGGTGCTCACCACGGTCGACCCGGAGCCGGAGCACCAGCAGTTCGCCCGGCAGGCCTTCCGCGCCTGCGGCTTCGCCAGCAACCGGGCCCGCTTCATCCCCGGCCGCGCCCTGGACGTGCTGCCCCGGCTCGCGGACGCCGGCTACGACCTCGTCTTCTGCGACGGCGACCGGCTGGAGTACCTGGACTATCTAGCTGAATCGTTGCGCCTGCTGCGGCCGGGCGGCCTGGTGGTCTTCGAGGGCGTCTTCGCGGGCGGCCGCACGGTGGACTCGGGGCCGCAGCCCACCGAAGTGCTGCGGCTGCGCGAGCTGCTGCGCGCGGTGCGCGAGAGCCAGGAGCTCGTCCCCTCGCTGCTGCCGGTGGGCGACGGGCTGCTGTGCGCCGTCAAGCGGTGACCGGCCCGCCGCGGGACGGACACGCGACTGCCCCGGCACCGCGTACGATGCCGGGGCAGTCCGCAGGACAGGATCGCTGGGACGTCAGACGACGACCTTCTTGAGGGCGTCGCCGAGCGCCTCGGCCTCGTCAGGGGTCAGCTCGACGACGAGTCGACCGCCGCCTTCGAGCGGAACGCGCATGACGATGCCCCGCCCCTCCTTGGTCACCTCGAGCGGGCCATCGCCCGTCCGCGGCTTCATGGCCGCCATGCTCGTTCCCCTTCCTGAAACCAGCTCATCGTCTGCCGAGAGCCCTAGGAGGGCATCCGCGTGTTCCGGAACGGACACGCGCCACCGGCATCGAACACATTGCTTCCCAGCCATTATCCCGCATCGCAGGACCCGATGACCAACATCAGTCGGCATCGCTTGGGCAACGCGCGCGAGCAAAACCACCCAATTCGGCGATGTGGCTGCGATACTGCACCGCCGCACGGACATCCACCGGCCGGCTCCGCTCCGGTTTTCTTTGACGCAGCTCACACGTCCGGTCCGGCCCTTGGGCGGCGATCTCCGCCATGCTGTCCTTCGTACAGGGACGTACTGAGCGGTACGTCATCCGCGACTGGAGGGGATGACCCATGGCCGACACCGTGCTCTACGAGGTGAGCGACGGGCTCGCGACGATCACGCTGAACCGCCCCGAGGCGATGAACGCGCTGAACATCGCGACCAAGGTCGCCCTCCGGGAGGCGGCGGAATCCGCGGCCGGGGACACGGCCGTACGGGCGATCCTGCTGACCGCGGCCGGGGACCGGGCGTTCTGCGTCGGACAGGACCTCAAGGAGCACATCGGGCTGCTCGCAGCGGACCGCGAGACCGGGTCCGGGCAGACGATGAGCACGGTCAAGGAGCACTACAACCCGATCGTGCGAGCCCTCGCCGGGGCGCCCAAGCCGGTGGTCGCCGCGGTGAACGGCGTCGCCGCCGGGGCGGGCTTCGGCTTCGCGCTCGCCGCGGACTACCGGCTGGTCGCCGACACGGCCGCCTTCAACACCTCCTTCGCGGGCGTCGCCCTGACCGCCGACTCCGGGATCTCCTGGACCCTGCCCCGGGTGATCGGCCCGAGCCGCGCCGCCGACCTGCTGCTCTTCCCGCGCAGCATCAGCGCCCAGGACGCGCTGGAGCTGGGCATCGCCAACCGGCTCGTCCCCGCGGCCGAGCTGCGCGCCGAGGCCGAGAAGACGGCGCGGGCGCTGGCCGAGGGCCCGACGGTGGCGTACGCGGCCCTCAAGGAGGCGGTGGCCTACGGCCTCACGCACTCCCTCGCCGAGACCCTGGAGAAGGAGGACGAGCTGCAGACCCGGGCCGGCCGGTCCGAGGACCACGCGATCGCCGTGCAGGCGTTCGTGAACAAGGAGAGGCCGAAGTACCTGGGCCGCTAGCGGACAGGACCGGACAGGGCGGGCCCGTGGGCCGGTGCTACCGCGCGGTGAACAGGGCCTCCGCGCCCACCGGGCGGTAGCCGGCCGCCTGGAAGGCGCGGACGCTGCGGGCGTTGCCCGCGGCCTGCTGCGACCAGACCCACTGCCCGGGGGGCACGAGGTGCCGGGCGGCCGTGGCCAGGGCCCGGCCCAGCCCCCGGTGCCGTACGTCCTCGTCCACCTCGACGGCCGTCTCCCAGCGGCCCGCCACGCCCCGCCCGAGGACCACCACTCCCCCGTCCGTCGCCCAGACGCGCACCTCGTCCCGGCGCCTGCGCGCGCTGTGCACGCGCAGATGGTCCGGGTCGGCGATCTCGCGCAGTTCCAGCGGGGGGTCGCCGGGCAGGGAGCTCGCCACGGTGAGCAGGTCCGTGGTGTCGGTCGACCGGCCCGTGCGGGCCAGGAACGCGGCCAGGAAGCGGGGGTTCATCGCCGACGCCAGCGCGTCGCAGTCGAGGGACGCGAGCGTGCTGCGCACCCACCGCGGGTCCTCGTCCGTGAACACCACGGAGTGGGCGGTGAACGCGATCACCCCGGCGTCGCGACGGCTCGGCTGCGGCACCACGGTGACCGCGCCGTCGGGAGCCGGGAAGCGCCCCCGGGCCGCCGCGTCCAGGATGCCGGCCAGCGTCGGGGACCCGGACATGCGGTCAGGCACCGGCGCCTCGCGCCACGCACGTCTCCAGGTGGTCGTCGACCAGGCCGCAGGCCTGTATCAACGCGTACGCCGTCGTCGGACCGACGAATCTGAGGCCCCGTTTCTTCAGCGCCCTGGACAGGGCCGTGGACTCCGGGGTCACGGCCGGGACGTCGGCGAGGGTCTTCGGGGCCGGGCGGCCTGCCGGGTCGGGGGCGTGGGACCAGATCAGCTCGTCCAGCTCGCCTTCCGCCCAGCCGGCCAGCACGCGCGCGTTGGCGAGCGTGGCGTCGACCTTGGCGCGGTTGCGGATGATGCCCGGATCCGCCAGCAGTCGCTCGCGGTCCTCGTCGGTGAACGCGGCCACCTTCTCGATGCGGAAGCCCGCGAAGGCCGCGCGGAAGCCCTCGCGGCGGCGCAGGATCGTGATCCAGGACAGGCCCGACTGGAAGGCCTCCAGGCTGATCCGCTCGAAGAGGGCGTCGTCGCCGTGGACCGGGCGGCCCCACTCCTCGTCGTGGTATGCCACGTAGTCGTCGGTGGACAGGGCCCAGGGGCAGCGCAGGGCGCCGTCGGGCCCGGCAAGGGCGGCGCCGTCGCTCATCGCGGGTCCTCCGGCCGCTCGGGCTTCTCCAGGTGGACGTGTGCCGCCGCGGCTCTGGCGCCGGCCAGCGCCGACTCCAGATCGGTGATACGGGCGTCCCGCTCGGCGAGTTCGGCGCCGAGCCGGCCGAGGGCGTCGTCGACGTCCGCCATGCGGTAGCCGCGCGGGGCGAGGGGGAAGCGCAGGCTGTCCACGTCCGCGCGGTTCACCGGGCGGTCGGGGGGCAGCGGGTCCTGCAGCCGCTCCGGTGCCACCTCGGGCAGCGGGCCGCTCCCGCCGCCGCCCACCACGGCGAGGGTCACCGCGGCGACGACGACGACCAGCGCGACGACCAGGAACAAGAACATCACCATCGCCAGGGGTCCCCACGCTCCGTGCCGGCCTGTGCCGGACGCTGAATCTGTCTGGCTCCGATCGTGCCATGCGAGTCTGACAGTTAGGGTCACAGGCGGCTGTACTGCGGGACATACGAGGAGAGGTCACAGCGGATGCTCAGGCTGGGCAGGCGGGAATTCGGGCCCCACGAGCCGGTGATCATGGCGATCGTCAACCGGACTCCGGACTCCTTCTACGACCAGGGGGCCACGTTCCGCGACGAGCCTGCCCTCGCCCGCGTGGAGCAGGCGGTGGCCGAGGGTGCGGCGATCGTCGACATCGGCGGGGTGAAGGCCGGGCCGGGCGAGGAGGTCACGGCCGAGGAGGAGGCGCGGCGGACGGTCGGTTTCGTGGCCGAGGTACGGCGGCGCTTCCCGGACGTGATCATCAGCGTGGACACCTGGCGGGCCGAGGTCGGCGAGGCGGTGTGCGAGGCGGGGGCGGATCTGCTGAACGACGCGTGGGGCGGCGTCGATCCGGGGCTCGCGGGGGTCGCCGCGCGGTACCGGGTGGGGCTGGTGTGCACGCACGCGGGGGGTGTGCAGCCGCGTACGCGTCCGCATCGGGTGACGTACGACGACGTCATGGCCGACATCCTGGACGTCACCGTGGGTCTGGCCGAGCGGGCGGTCGCGCTCGGGGTGCCGCGGGAGTCGGTGCTGATCGATCCCGGGCACGACTTCGGGAAGAACACGCGGCACAGTCTGGAGGCGACGCGGCGGCTGGACGAGATGGTCGCCACGGGGTGGCCGGTGCTGGTGTCGCTGTCCAACAAGGACTTCGTGGGTGAGACGCTGGACCGGCCGGTGAAGGAGCGGTTGATCGGTACGTTGGCGACGACCGCGGTGTCCGCGTGGCTGGGGGCGCAGGTGTACCGGGTGCACGAGGTGGCCGAGACCCGCCAGGTCCTGGAGATGGTCGCGTCCATCGCCGGCCACCGGGTCCCTGCGGTGGCTCGCCGGGGTCTGGCCTAGGTGCCAGGGGGCTCCGCCCCCTGGACCCCCGTCTGCCCACCACACCCACCCGTCTCGGTCGGCCGGGAGGCTGAGGCAGTGGGTTGCGGTGGATGGGGAATCGCGCTGCGGCTGCCGGGCGAGGCGGGGCGGGCCGGATGTCCGCGTGGTGGCCGGGTGGCGCGGCGGTGTGATCGCTCGGAGCGGATCCCAGCGTGATGGCTCGAGTGCTGAGCCGGGTGCGGCGCCGTGACCGCCTTGAGGGTCACGGCGCCGTATTCGCCCCGCCGGCCCCTTCGCCCCCCGCCGCTCGGTCGGCCGAGTCGGGCGGGAGCGCGGATGGGCAAGGGGGCGGTCCAGAGCGCGCGCTAGCGGCCCGCCTCCTTCGACACCAGGGCCACCGCCTCCTCCACGTCGTCCGTGACGTGGAAGAGCAGGAGGTCCTTGGCGCTGGCCTTGCCCTGGGCGACCAGGGTGTTCTTCAGCCAGGACACCAGGCCGCCCCAGTACTCGCTGCCGAAGAGGACGATCGGGAAGCGGGTGACCTTCTGGGTCTGGACCAGGGTCAGCGCCTCGAAGAGTTCGTCGAGGGTGCCGAGGCCGCCGGGCAGGACCACGAAACCCTGCGCGTACTTCACGAACATCATCTTGCGGACGAAGAAGTAGCGGAAGTTCAGGCCGATGTCGACGTAGGGGTTCAGGCCCTGCTCGAAGGGCAGCTCGATGCCGAGGCCGACCGAGACGCCGCCCGCCTCGCAGGCGCCCCTGTTGGCCGCCTCCATCGCGCCCGGCCCGCCGCCCGTGATCACGGCCCAGCCCGCCTCCACCAGGCCCCGGCCGAGCCGCACCCCGGCGTCGTACTCCGGCGAGTCCACCGGCGTACGTGCCGAGCCGAACACGCTGATGGCGGGCGGGAGTTCGGCCAGTGTGCCGAAGCCCTCGATGAACTCCGACTGGATGCGCAGCACGCGCCACGGATCGGTGTGGACCCAGTCCGAGGGGCCACCGGCGTCCAGCAGCCGCTGGTCCGTCGTACTCGGCGTCACCTGTCCTCGGCGGCGGAGGACCGGTCCCAGCCGCTGCTCGTCCGGCGGGATCTTCTTCCCCTCGGGGTTGCCGGTAGGCATGTGCGCTCCCTCCGCTCGGGGGTGGTTCCACCTCAGCGTAGATCCACGCCGGTTACGGAGGGGGGACATACGTATGTCCGGCACGCGTGCGCCGTACGGGCGACTCATGCCGTCCCGCGGCGGCCCGGAGCGCGGCTGCCTACGCGGTGAGCCAGTTCCGCAGGCGCTCCTCGCCCGCCAGGATCTTCGCCGTCTCCACCCGCTCGTCGCGCTTGTGGGCCAAGTGCGGGTTGCCCGGGCCGTAGTTGACGGCCGGGATGCCGAGCGCGGAGAAGCGGGAGACGTCCGTCCAGCCGTACTTGGGGCGCGGCGTGCCGCCCACCGCCTCGATGAAGGCCGCGGCGGCCGGGTGGGAGAGGCCGGGCAGCGCGCCGCCGCTGTGGTCGTCGACCACGAACTCCTCCACCCCGCAGTCCGCGAACACCTCGCGGACGTGCGCGATCGCCTCCTCCTCGGTGCGGTCGGGGGCGTAGCGGAAGTTGACCGTCACCACGCACTCGTCGGGGATGACGTTGCCGGCGACCCCGCCGCCGATGCGCACGGCGTTCAGGCCCTCGCGGTACTCCAGGCCGTCGATCACGGGGTAGCGGGGCTCGTAAGCGGCCAGACGGGCCAGGATCGGGGACGCCGCGTGGATGGCGTTGGAGCCCATCCAGGAGCGCGCCGAGTGGGCCCGCTCGCCCGTCGTCCTCAGCAGCACCCGCAGGGTGCCCTGGCAGCCGCCCTCGACCTCGCCGTCGGAGGGCTCCAGCAGGACCGCGAAGTCGCCCGCCAGCCACTCCGGGTGGGCCGTGGCCACGTGCTTGAGGCCGTTCAGGTCGGCGGCGACCTCCTCGTTGTCGTAGAAGACGAAGGTGAGGTCGCGGTTGGGCGCGGGGACCGTGGCCGCGATGCGCAGCTGCACCGCGACGCCCGACTTCATGTCGCAGGTGCCGCAGCCCCACAGCACGCCGTCCTCGTCCAGGCGCGAGGGCACGTTGTCCGCGATCGGGACCGTGTCGATGTGGCCGGCCAGGATCACGCGCTCGGCGCGGCCCAGGTTCGTACGGGCGATCACGTTGTTGCCGTAGCGGTCGACCGTCAGGTGCGGCAGGGCGCGCAGGGCGGTCTCGATCGCGTCCGCGAGCGGCTTCTCGGTGCCGCTCTCGGAGGGGAAGTCCACGAGCTGTGCGGTGAGCGCGGCGGCGTCGAGCGTGAGGTCAAGCGAGGTGTCGGCCATGGCGCCGACCCTAGCGCGCCGTTCGTGGGGGCCGGGGGTAAGCGCTGTCCGGTCAACCCCGCGTGAGGCCCGGGCGGGCCTCCAGTACCTTGTACGCGTGCCAGAGCCGTCCCCCACCCGTCCCAAGCGCCGCGGCCGCCTCTTCCGTTTCGGCGCGGCCCTGTTGGTCCTGTGCGGCGTCGCCGCGTACCTCGTGGTGCAGTACGTCACCGGAGGCGGCGGAGCGCGCGGCTGCAAGGTGGTCTCGGCCGACGGCGACAGAAAGTCGTACGAGTTCACCCCGGAGCAGGCGGTGAACGCGGCGACGATCGCGGCCGTCGGCACCGGGCGCGGCATGCCCGAGCGGGCGGTGACGATCGCGCTGGCGACCGCCCTGCAGGAGTCGGGGCTGCGCAACGTCGAGCACGGCGACCGGGACTCGCTGGGCCTGTTCCAGCAGCGGCCCTCGCAGGGCTGGGGCACCGAGCAGCAGATCATGGACCCGGCGTACGCGGCGGGCATCTTCTACGCGCACCTGGCCAAGGTGCCGCACTACACCGGTCTGCCGCTGACCGAGGCGGCCCAGGAGGTCCAGCGCAGCGGCTACCCGGAGGCGTACGCCAAGCACGAGCCGGACGCGCAGCTGCTGGCCGCGGCCCTGACCGGACGCGCGGCGGCCACGCTGACCTGCGACGGGCGCCCGGAGACCACGGCCTCGGCGACGGGTCCGGACGCGGTACGGGCGGCGCTGGTGCGGGACTTCGGGCGGGACGCGCTGCAGGAGACCGGCGCGCAGGTGGGCGGGACGCCCGTGCCGTCGCCCTCTCCCTCGCCGAGCGTCACCGCGACCGCGCAGGGCCGGACGGTGACCGTGCCGGTGCCGCAGGGCACGAAGGTCGACGCGACCGGGCGCGGCGAACGGCAGCGGGGCTGGCAGCTGGCGCAGTGGGCCGTGGCCAACTCCTCGGCGCTGCACATCCAGCGGGTGTCGTACGAGGGCCGGGAGTGGGCCGCGGGGAGCGGCGGCGGGCAGTGGAGGACGGCCGCTTCCGGCGGGGCGCGCGGTGCCGGGGCGGCGCTGGGGGTCGTCCGGATCGTGGCCGGACAGTAGTACGGGAGATCACCCCGAGGGGTTGTGCGGCGCCGGTTCGGGCGGCGGTTCGGACGGGACGCGTGCCGTCTCGGGGATTCCTTGGAAAACCAGGGGCTGTAAGGATTCTGCGCGGGTTTGGGGCGGATGTTCTTTGCCCGTTTTTATCCACACCTGATAATGCGATGCGTTATCCATTCTTTACCTGGGGCGTCCGCAACCTTCGCGGGCTTCGAGCGGTAGTCACGGCGTCCGGGCCGCGACACGGACCCGGACGCAGACACCGTTCTCTCCCGTCGAATGGAGCATCATGTCCCTCCCTCTGACCCGCCGGATCGCCCGTGCCGCGCTGCTCGTCGCAGCGGGAGCGGCAGCCGGGGTCGGTGCGGCCGGCTCCGCCGGTGCGGCCACGAGCCTGCCGGCGACCCCGAACGTGGGTGGCCTGTCCGCTCTGGACACGGCACACGCCAGCAGCACCGTCGACGGTGCCGCGCAGAACGTCACCTCCCTCGCGGGCCACACGGGCGGCAAGGCGGTCGAGCAGACGGTGCCGGCCGCGGGCAAGGCGACGGGCGGTGCCCTGAAGAAGACGGCGCCGGTGGCGCAGCAGGCCGCGGGCGGTGCCGCCGGGGCGGCGGGGCAGGCCCTCGGGGGCGCCGCGTCCAACGCCACGAAGACCGGCGTGCCGAACCTGCCGGTGCAGGGCCTGTCGCCGCTCGGCTGAGCGCCCGGCGCTGACCGGTGACGGGGTCCAGGGAATTCCCTGGACCCCGTTCGGTTGTGTCCGGACCGGCTAGGCCGTCAGGCGGGACACCGCCGCCCGGACGCGTTCGTCCGTCGCCGTCAGGGCGACGCGTACGAACGTCTCGCCCGCCTCGCCGTAGAAGTCGCCGGGGGCGACGAGGATGCCGAGGTCGGCCAGGTGGGCGACCGTCCGCCAGCAGGACTCGTCCCGCGTGGCCCACAGGTACAGGCTCGCCTCGCTGTGCTCGATGCGGAAGCCGTGGCCCAGCAGGGCGGCCCGCAGGGCCTCGCGGCGGGCGGCGTAGCGCTCGCGCTGGACGCGGACGTGCTCGTCGTCGCCGAGGGCCGCCACCACGGCCGCCTGGGTCGGCGCCGGGGTCATCATGCCGCCGTGCTTGCGGATCTCCAGCAACGGGCCCAGGACGGCCGGGTCGCCGGCGACGAAGGCCGCGCGGTAGCCGGCCAGGTTGGAGCGCTTGGAGAGGGAGTGGACGGCCACGATGCCGTCGTAGGAGCCGCCGTTGACGTCCGGGTGCAGGACCGAGACCGGGTCGGCCTCCCAGCCCAGTTCCAGGTAGCACTCGTCGGAGAACAGCAGGACGCCGTGGGCGCGGGCCCAGGCGACGATGTCCGTCAGCTCGCGCTTCGACAGCACCTTGCCCGTCGGGTTGGACGGGGAGTTCAGCCAGAGCAGCTTCAGGCCGGCCGGGTCGAGGTCGCGCGGGTCGTCGTAGACCTCGTACTCGGCGCGGGCCAGGCGGGCGCCGACCTCGTAGGTGGGGTAGGCGAGGCGCGGGTAGGCCACCTTGTCGCCGGGGCCGAGGCCCAGCTGGGTCGGCAGCCAGGCGACCAGTTCCTTGGAGCCGACGACCGGCAGCACATGGCGGTGGGTGACCCCGCGGGCGCCCAGGCGGCGCTCCAGCCAGCCGGTGATCGCGTCACGCAGCGCCGGGGTGCCCCAGACGGTCGGGTAGCCCGGCGAGTCGGCCGCGTCGATCAGGGCCTTCTGGATCAGTTCGGGCACCGGGTCGACCGGGGTGCCCACGGAGAGGTCCACGATCCCGTCGGGGTGCGCGGCGGCCGTCTTCTTGTACGGCTCCAGCTTGTCCCAGGGGAAGGTGGGGAGCCGGTCGGAGACTGCGGACACGGGAATCAGGCTCACTTTCGTACGGTGCGGCAAACGCCTCGGTCCCGTACGGCGGTGATCTGGACGATCGGGCCGTACGGGACCGAGGCGGCGCGGCGGTGTGCGGGCCGCTTGGCGCTCAGACGGTCACTCGCCCTGCGGCGGCAGCGCGGCGACGAACGGGTGGTCGCGCTCGATCAGCCCCAGCTTGCTGGCGCCGCCGGGAGAGCCGAGCTCGTCGAAGAACTCGACGTTCGCCTTGTAGTAGTCCTTCCACTCCTCCGGGACGTCGTCCTCGTAGAAGATCGCCTCGACCGGGCAGACCGGCTCACAGGCACCACAGTCGACGCATTCGTCCGGGTGGATGTACAAGGACCGGGAGCCCTCGTAAATGCAGTCGACCGGGCACTCCTCGATGCACGCCTTGTCCTTGACGTCGACACAAGGCTGCGCGATGACGTAGGTCACGCTGTCGTTCCTCCTCGATAGGGCGCTGGCGGGCCTCCTCAGGCTCCGCCGCCTGGCGCGCGGGAGCGCGGCGTCGTCGATGCCCGCCCCTAGTATCTCCGTTCCGGAGCATGATCCGAACAGGAGGGGTGAACTGACCAGTGGAAATCTCGGCGGCAGGACGCCTGAAAGTCCGTATCACCCCTTCTGACGTGGGAAAAAGGGTGTCAGTACGGCGCTTGAGCGAAACTGGTGAGGCGCCGGAGAAGTTCACCGACACGGTGGGTGTTCTCACATCATGGGACGATGGCGTGCTCATGATCACACGGCGGGACGGGCGGAGTGTCCGGATCGCCGAGTCCGAGCTGGTCGCGGGCAAGGTGGTACCGGCCGCTCCGGCGCGCCGCAGGGGCCCCGCCGCCTCGTACGAGGAACTCGCGCGGGTCGCCTCGCGCGGCTGGCAGCCGCTGGAGACCGAGCGGCTCGGTGACTGGGAGCTGCGGGCGGCCGGTGGATTCACCCGGCGGGCCAACAGTGTGCTGCCGCTCGGCGACCCCGGTCTGCCCCTCGACGCGGCCCTCGCCGCCGTACGACGCTGGTACGGCGAGCGTGGCCTGCCCGCCTACGTCCAGACGGCCACCGGTGCCGAGGGCACGCAGGAGCTGCTGTGCGCGGAGCTGGAGCGGCGCGGCTGGGTGCGGGAGGTGACCGCCGAGGTGTGGACCGGCGCCCTGGCACCGGTCGCGGACCGGGCCGAGGGCACCGGTGTGGTGCTGTCCCGGCAGGCGGACGAGGCGTGGCTCGCCCGGTACCAGCGCAAAGGGGTGAGCGAGGTGGCCCTGCGGGTGCTCGGCGGGGGCCCGTCGGTGTGGTTCGCGACCGTGCCCGGCGCCGGGGACGAGCCCCCTGCGGCGATCGGGCGGTGTGTCGTGGACGGGCGGTGGGCCGGGTTCGCGGCGGTCGAGGTGGACCCCGGCCGGCGCCGGGAGGGGCTCGCCACGGAGGTGATGGCCGCGCTGGCCCGGCAGGCGCTGGACGAGGGAGCGTCGGCGGCCTGGCTGCAGGTCGAGACGGACAACGAGGGGGCCCGCGCCCTGTACGCCGCCCTGGGCTTCACACCCCACTTCGCGTACCACCACTACCGGGAACCGGACGCGGCGGCGTCGGAGGACCAGCACGCCGAAACGGGCGGGTCCGCGGGCCCGGACCGAGACCCGGACCGGGCGACGGGCGCGGGCGGCGGACGGGGATCGGGCGCGGGTGCGGTGGGTCGCCCGAGCCATGGCGCCGGCCCCGCTGACCGCCGGGATCCGGGAGCCGGCCGGGACGAAGGCGAAGAGACGGACGATTCCGGTCCGGGTGGGTCGTAGAACCGCCCGTGGAAGGGCATGAGCCTGGCATGCGTCACCCGTATCTGCCGCCGCCGTACCCGCCCCCGCCGGAGCGGTCGGCCGAGTTGCGCCGCAGGTTCGCCGAGGAGGCCCGGTCCGAGCGGCCGGATCTGTCGGCGCTGTGCCTGCTGATCGGCGCCGAGGCCGACGGCACGCTGGACGAGGCCGGGATCGACGCATCCCAGCTGGAGCTGGACCGGCTCGCGGGCGAGCTGCCGTACCGGCCGGGCGGGCCGCGCGCGTGGGCGGAAGCGGTACGGCGGCTGCTCGGGGCGCACTACGGCTTCCACGGCACGCCCGCCGACTACGACCGGCTGGAGTCCTCCCTGCTGCACGAGGTGCTGCGGCGGCGGCGCGGGCTGCCGATCCTGCTGTCGGTGGTGTGGCTGGAGGTCGCGCGGCGGGCGGGGGCTCCGGTGTACGGCGTCGCGCTGCCGGGGCACTTCGTGGTGGGCTTCGGCCCGGCCGAGGAGCAGGTGCTGGCCGATCCGTTCGACGGCGGCCGGGTGCTGACCGGGACCGACGCGGAGATGCTCGTGGTGGGGGCCACGGGGGCGCCGCTGGAAGCCTCCATGCTGGAGCCGGCCGCGCCGCTGGAGGTCGTCCAGCGGATCCTGAACAACATCCGCGCGTGGGCCGCCGCCCGGCCGGAACGGTCGGACGTGGCGCTGTGGGCCGTGGAGCTGGCGCTGCTGGTGCCCGCGCATCCGGCCCGGCTCCGGTACGAGCGGGGGCAACTCCTGGTGCAGCGCGGGGAGTTCTGCTCCGGGGCGGAAGAGCTGGAGTACTACGCCGACTTGATCGAGGTGGTGGACGAGTCGGCCGCGCGGAAGGTACGGCAGCAGGCCCATACCGCGCGGGCCATGCTCAACTGACAGGCCGGGCGGGATCGACGGAACGGCGGGGCGGCCGGTCCGGTCACAGCCACCCCTTCTCCCGCGCCGTCCGCACCGCCTCCGCCCGGTTCCGTACCGCCAGCTTCTGGATGGCCGTGGAGAGGTAGTTGCGGACCGTGCCCTGGGAGAGGTGGAGCGTCTTGGCCAGTTCGGCGTTGGTGGAGCCGTCGGCGGCCGCGCGGAGGACCTCGCGTTCGCGCTCGGTGAGCGGATTGGCGCCCTCGGCGAGCGCGGCGGCGGCGAGCGTGGGGTCGATGACCCGCTCACCGGACAGCACCTTGCGGATCGCCTCGGCGAGCTGGGCGGCCGGGGCGTCCTTGACGAGGAAGGCGTCGGCACCCGCCTCCATGGCGCTGCGCAGATAGCCGGGGCGCCCGAAAGTCGTGAGGACGACCAGCTTGACCTGCGGGAACTCCCGGTGGACCCGGGCGGCCGCCTCGATGCCCGTGCAGCCGGGCATCTCGATGTCGAGCAGCGCCACGTCCACGCCGTGCGCGCCGACGGCCGCCAGTACCTGGTCACCGCGCGCGACCTGGGCGACGACCTCGATGTCCTCCTCCAGGCCGAGCAGCGCGGCCAGGGCCTCGCGGACCATCGACTGGTCCTCGGCCAGGAGAACCTTGATCGTGCTCGTCATGCCCCGGATCCTACGTGCCCCGAAGGGGCCGCGGGGACGCGGGCGACCAGCCGGAACCCGTGCTTGATCCGGCCCGCCTCCAGGGAGCCGCCGACCTTCTCCAGCCGCTCGGTGAGGCCGGTCAGACCGTTGCCGGGTCCGCCGCCGGAGCCACCGGATCCGTTGTCCTCGACGGAGAGTTCGAGCATGGCGCCGTCGAGGGACTGACGGTGGGTGAGCCGGACCAGACACCTGTCGGCGCCGCTGTGCCGGACCACGTTGGTGACCGCCTCGCGCAGCGCCCACGCGAGCGCGGACTCCGACTCCTCGGGCACGTCGCCGAGATCCGGCTCGGCCGGCACCTCGGCGCTGACACCGGCGGCGGTCAGGGCGACCTGGGTGCCGGCCAGTTCGGCGGCGAGCCTGGGGCGCCGGTAGCCGGTGACCGCCTCCCGTACGTCCACCAGGGCCTGCCGGCTGACCTGCTCGATGTCGGCGACCTGCTGGGCCGCCTTGTCGGGGTGGTCGGGCAGCATCCGGCCCGCCAGCTCGCTCTTCAGCGTGATCAGGGACAGCGAGTGGCCGAGCAGGTCGTGCAGGTCGCGGGCGAGGCGGAGGCGCTCCTCGTTGGCGGCGAGGTGGGCCACCGTCTCCCGGGCCTTGCGCAACTCGACCGTCGTACGGACGAGTTGGCCGACCCCGACCATCGCGAACCCGATCATCGGGACCAGGAGCAGACTCTCGTCCGGCTTCTCGTGCCAGCGCAGCCCGACGAGGAACATCGCCACGGTCGCCCCGGGGATCGCCCAGAACGCGGCCCGGACCGGCAGGGTGGCCCCGCAGGCGACCGAGAGGTAGATGAACAGGCCGAGCCACGCGCCGCCCAGGGTGAACGTCAGCAGGGGGGCGAGGACGCCGAGGACCGCGAGCAGGGAGAGGACGACTCGTGGGGTGAAGGGCCGGCCGATGTTGCGGAAGACCAGCGTCAGGTAGGCGGTGACGAAGGCGGCGAGGCCGATCCCGCCGGCCACCGTGGCGCCCACGGTGTGGCGGCCCGAGGCCAGGTCCTGCACCGGCGCGCTGAGGAAGACCAGCCAGATGCCGATCCACAGCACCTTGACCACCAGCTCGCGCCGGTTGCGCGGCCCCTGGCCGATCCGCACCTGGTGCTCCGGCCGCCGCTCGCCGGCCCGCGGGTCTTCCGTCATCGTGCTCACGCCTTCAGCGTGTCCTTCCGGTACAGCCAGGCCGCGCCGCCCGCGAAGAGGACGAAGTAGACGGCGAGGATGGCGATGTCCGTGGCGTGCGGGGCCTGGCTCTGTTCGATCGCCCGCCCCAGTGCAGCGTACGCGTGCGTGGGCAGCCACTTCGCGATGTCCTGCAGGGTCTTCGGGAAGCTGGTGGAGGGCATCCACAGGCCGCCGAGGATCGACAGGCCGAAGTAGACGATCATCGTGATCGGGCGGACCGCGTCACCGGAGGCCAGGTAGCCGATGGCGACGCCGAGCGCGGCGAAGACGAGGCTGCCGGCCCAGATGACCCCGGTGAGGGCCAGCCACTGCCAGGCGTCCAGGTGGACGTGCTTGATCGCGGCGGCGGCCACGAACACCACGATGATCGACGGCAGGCTCACCACGGCGGCGCTGGCGGTCTTGGCCAGGACATAGCCGCGCCCGGGCAGCGGGGTCAGCCGCAGCTGCCGTACCCAGCCGTTCTCGCGCTCCTTGGCGATGCGCTCGCTGTTGCCCATCAGGACGGCGGTCAGGGCGCCGAAGGAGGCCATGGAGACCATCAGGTACGTGGCGACGGTCAGGCCGGTGCCGTCGACCTTCTCGTTCGAGCCGGAGCTGCTGGAGAAGATCAGGAACAGGATCGCGGGGTACAGCACCGAGAAGAACAGGAACTTCTTGTTGCGCAGGGCGCGGGTCAGTTCGAGCTTGATCAGGGCGTTCATGACTGCTTGGCCTCCTCGGCCTCCGTGATGGCGACGAAGGCCTGCTCCAGACCGAGACCGGCGACTTCGAGGTTGCGGGGGTAGACACCGAGGCCGTACAGGGCGTGCACGGTGGCGTCGGCGTCGGACGACTGGATGCGGACCGTCTGGCCGGATACGTCGATCGACGTCAGGAACGGCAGGGCGCGCAGGGCGGCCTCGTCGATCTCGCCCTCCAGGTCGAAGGAGACGCGGCGGGCGCCGGCCTTGGCCTTGATCTCGGCGGCGGTGCCGTCGGCGAGGAGCCGGCCGCGGTGCAGCACCAGGACCCGGTCGGCGATGGCGTCGGCCTCTTCGAGGTAGTGGGTGGCGAAGAGGACCGTACGGCCCTGGTCGGCCTGCTCGCGCATGGTGGCCCAGAAGGCCTGGCGGGCGGAGACGTCCATGCCGGTCGTCGGCTCGTCCAGGATGATCAGGTCGCTGTCGCCGGCGGTGGCCAGGGCGAAGCGCACCCGCTGGGCCTGGCCGCCGGAGAGCTTGTTGACCTTGCGGTCGGCGATCTGCGTGATGCCGGCGCGGGCCATCACGTCCGAGGCCTGGTACGGCTTCGGGTGCAGCGAGCAGCTCAGCTTCACCAGCTCCGCGACGGTGACCTCGTCCATCAGCCCGCCACTCTGCAGCATCGCCCCGACCCGACCGGCGACGATCGCCTCGCGCGGGGTGCCGCCGAACAGGCTCACCGTTCCGCTGTCGGACTGCTTGAGGCCGAGGAGCAGGTCGAGGGTGGTGGACTTGCCGGCCCCGTTCGGGCCGAGGAGGGCGACGGTCTCGCCCGGGTACAGCCGGAGCGAAAGCCCGTCGACGGCCTTCACGCTCCCGTACGTCTTGGTCACCTGGTCGAAGCCGACCACCGGGGTGGTGGTGGCCGGTGCCGCAGTTGTCGTCATGGCACCCATGCTCGCGGCGGGGGCCGGGTGCGGGGCAGTGTCGGGGGTCCTGAGTGCCGGATGACAGATGTCATGCCGATCGGGTGACAGGGCATGGCGAAGGGGGCGCCCGGTGTCCGGTGGGCGCCCCCTGTGGTGTCGCCGTGCTAGCTCGGGTTGGTGGGGATGACGGCGACCCGGTTGGTCCTGCTGATCAGGGCCTGACGGAGGGCGACGTAGACGTCCTGCGGGGTGACGGGCGTCTTGCTGCCGTTGCCGCGGGTGATGAGCACGCCGTCGAAGGCCTTGCCGTACAGCTGCTTCAGGGCGTTCAGGTCCGGCTTGTCGACCAGCTTGCCGTCCGAAGTCGGCACCACCTTGAGGAACTTCCAGAGCGATTTCTCCGGGCTCATCAGCACGACGTGGCCCGCGCCCGCCGACACCGTCACCTTGGCCGACATCGCCGGTTCCGCGAACAGCTTCATCTCCTGGTCGACCGCCGCGTTCGACACCGTCGGCTGCTTCGTGGTCGTCGGGACGGTGACCGGGGTCGGCGTGCCCGTCTCCACCAGGGTGCGGTAGGCCTGTTCGACGGCCTGGGTGGACTGGGCGGCGTCGATGGCCTTGCCCGCCTTGCCGTAGACGGCTACCGCCCGGCCCGGCTTGAAGTCGATGCCGCCCTCGACGACCGAGCCGGAGCCGCCGCCGGCCTGCTGGAGGGCGGCCTGCAGCTTCTCCTCGTCCACCGGCATCTCGGGGTCGATCACCCGCTTCTGCCCGAAGAGCGAGCCGATGACGTGGACCGGGTTGTAGTCGCTGGTCGCGGCCTTGCTCACGGTGGCCTGGAAGTCGAACTGGAGACCGGCGTTCTCCGGGGTGAGGGTGACCGTGTTGCCGCCGACGGAGAGCTTCAGCGGCTTGTTCACCCGGCCGCCGAAGGCGTCGTCGAGCTTCTTGACGGCGTCGTCCCGGGTGCCGCCGCCGATGTCCACGCCGAGGACCGTGGTGCCCTTGGGCACGTCGGTGTGGTTCATCAGCAGTCCGGCGCCGTAGGCACCGCCCGCGACGACGACCACGCCGGCGCCCAGCAGCACCAGCTTGCTGCGGCCCTTCTTCTTCGGCTTGGCCTGCGCCTTGGGCGCACCGGACGGCTCCGGCTGGGACGGGCGCTGCGCGGCCGGGCCGCCGGCCGGGGTGCCGAACGGGGAGGTGCCGGCCCCGGGGACGACCGGGATGCCGCTGGTGACGGTGTGCCCGGAGACGTTGTCGGCCGGGCGGTAGCCGGGCGTGCCCGGTTCGGGGGCCGGCTTCTGCGGGGTGAGGATCGCGGTGTCGTCGCTGAGCCCGCCACCCGGGCCGAGACCGGTGACACCGGGGCCGGCGGCCGGGGCGCCGGGTCCGGCGGGGCCGCCGCCTGGACGGCCGGGGCCGGCGGGACCTTCGAGGTCGGCGATGTCGGCGAGGGCGCTGCGCGGGGGCTGGGCCGTGCCCGGGCGGCCGGGGCCGTCGTAGCCGCCCAGGCCGTCCCTGCCGTCCCTGCCGGACAGGCCGTCGAAGGGCTCGCCCGCCGACGGGACGAGGGGGCCGTCGCCGGTGACCGGGCCGCTGGTGGGGCCGGCCGGGCCCTGCGGACCGCCGGGGCCGCCGTGGCCGTGCGGGCCGTTGAAGCCGCTGGGACCGCCGGGGCCGCCGAGGCCGTTCGCCCCCGGAGCGCCGGGGGCGCCCGGGAAGCCGTTCTGGCCGTTCGCACCCGGGGTGCCGAAGCCGTCGTGGCCGCCCGTACCGGCCGCACCCGAACCCGCCGTACCCGTGCCGTCGAAGTCGTCCTGGCCGCCGTTCTCCGAGAAGTACGGCAGGTCGTCGCGGCGCGGTTCGCCGCCGGACGCGCCGGGACGGGAGCCGGCGCCCCTCGGGCCCGCGTTCAGCACCTCGGTCACGTCGAAGGAACCGGTGCCGCCGCCGTGTCCGGGGGCGACGGGGCCGCCGGTGGCACCGGGCAGACCCTTGCCGGTGCCCGTACCGGAGCGGGAGGCGCCCGGGACGCTCATGGAGCCGACCACACCGCCGGGACGCCCGCCGGATCGTGCGCCGGTGGTACCGGACGCACCGGATGCTCCCGGACCACCCGAACGGGTGCCCGACGAGCCGGGGGCGGTGCTGGAACCGCCGGACGTTCCGGACCCGTTCGTGCCGCCGGTGGCCGGAGCGCCCTTGCCGCCGGAGGACTTGCGGGGCGCGAACCAGTCGCTGGTCTTCTCCTCGGCCTGCGCCGCGGGCTCGGCGGGCGGCTCGACGGAGCCGGTGGCGGGGCCGTCGGCCGCGGGCCGCGTGTCACGGGCGGGCGCCTCGTCCCCGGCGCCGTCGGTGTCCCCGACGGGCTTGCGCACGACGACCGGCGGAATGGGCCGGGACCCCGGAATGTTGATCCGGATCCGGGTCGTCAGTGTGGTCTCGGTCTTCTTCTCCTCCGGCCGCGTGACCGAACGGCCCGCGTCCGTACCGTCGTCGGAAGCCATGGGGGTCCCGTACGGCGGCGTGCCGGATGGGTATGCGGCTCCGCCGCGCCCGTTGGGCCCGGAGGACGGAGTGTCAGTTTCACGACTCAAGGCAGGTTCTCCCAGTTGGCTTCGCCGCCCGTTACGACCTCAACTAGCTCGGGCGGCTCGGCGGCGCGCACCACCATACTGGCCACTTCTGGCGTGTATCCCATGACCGCTGAGGAAACCCACACCGGACTCGCACGTGCGCCGCGCGGAGAAAGTAGTACGTCACTTGCCAAGTCGGGCGGGACCACCCCGAGGTTGCCGCCCGGCACCAAGGGTGGCGCAGATCACAGCGAGGGCCATGCCGCCGAGCAGGAAGAGATACGAGCCGAGTCCCGCGCCGAACAGGAAGTCGCCCTCGGGACGCGAGGTGGTGAGCAGGATGACGGTGACGATCCAGCCCACCACCGGTGCGACCGCCCCGCCCCGGCCGCCCGTGGCGTACGCCCCGCCGAGGAACAGCCCGGCCGCGCCCGCGAGGGCGAGCAGCAGCCCGCCGGGGAACCAGGCGGCCTGCACGAGGGCCCCGGCCGCCCCGATGACGGCGCCGAGCAGGAAAAGCCCGACATAGGCGGCGATCCGCCCGGCGGAGGGCCGCTGCAGCGGCTGGGCGAGCAGCGGGCCCTGTCCCTTGTCGCTCATGCCACCGCCGCCGCTCATGCCGCCGCCTCCTCGACGCCCGCGAACAGGTCGGTCTCCCCGGGCCGGGCCTCGCCGCGCACCAGCTCGTAGTACTCGGTGGTGAACAGCGGCTGGGCCAGTTCGTTGGAGAGCGCGAAGTAGGGCTCGGCCACCTCGATCTGGGTGACGTGGGCACGCATCGCGGCGGCCTTGGCCGCGGCGAAGGCGGTGCCGTCGACGCTGGTGGTGACCCGCTCGTCGTCGACCACGCCGGGTACGTCCGCGACGCTGCCGCTCTTCTCGAAGGGCAGTACGGCCAGCTCCTCCTGGAGCCGGGCGAAGGCGGCCTCGGCGACGGAACGCGGCACCCGGTTCCAGTACACCTTGTCGATCCGGTGCCCGCGCTCGTCCGCCAGCTCGACGGCGCGCATGGCGACGCGGTGGGCCTGGATGTGGTCCGGGTGGCCGTAGCCGCCGTTGTCGTCGTAGGTGACGAGGACCTGGGGCCGGACCTCGAGGATCACGTCGGCCAGATATCCGGCGGCCTCGTCCACATCGGCCTGCCAGAAGCATCCGGGGTCGCCATTGTCCGGAATGCCCATCATCCCGGAGTCGCCGTACCGCCCCGCGCCGCCGAGCAGCCGAGCGTCGCTCACGCCCAGCGCGCGCGTGGCGTCGGCCAGCTCCCTACGCCGGTGCGCGCCCAGCGCGGGCCCCGTCAGATGCCGCAGCTCGGGCGGGATGACCTCCCCCCTCTCCCCCAGCGTGCAGGTGACCAGGGTCACGTGCACCCCCTCGGCCGCGTACCTGGCCATGGTGGCGCCGTTGTTGATCGACTCGTCGTCCGGGTGCGCGTGCACCAGAAGCAGACGCCGGGCGGGGAGTTCCGTCATGGGTCCACCCTACGAGGCCCACTCCCCCTTACGCCGCGCCAGCCCGCCGACGGGGGTGGCCGGGGCGGGGTCGGAGGGGGCTCGACACCGGGGCTTGCCGGACGCTGAGCACCGGGGCCGGGGACGAGGGCCCGGGAGGGAGCAGGGCAATGGGAAGATTTGGGCCAACCCCCGACCCCACCGCAGCCAAACCCCTGGCCCCCGACGCGGCAGCCTCCTGGCGCCCGCTGAGGCATCCCGACGCGGCAGCCCCTCTGACGCCCGCCGGAGCTGCCCTCAGAACTTGATGCTGCTGATCATGCTGGCGACGTTGGTCGTCAGTTGGCTGATCGTGGGGGCGACGGTCGAGGAGGCGAGGTAGAAGCCGAGCAGCATGCAGACGAGCGCATGACCGCCCTTCAGCCCCGACTTCTTGATCAGCAGGAAGACGATGATCGCCAGCAGCACCACCGCCGAAATCGAGAGTGCCACGGCGGCTCACCTCCAAAGATCGTCAGATCTAGATCAGTTGAGCAAATCCATGCAGACGCCAGCAGGTTCATACCCACACAGCGGTAGTGATCATAACTATCCGTGCTCGCGCATCGCTCGGCGCACGGCCGCACAAGGGGGCGCATGGCCAATATGGTCGGGGTATGACGACCGAGTCTGACTCCTTCCCCCGCCGGCACGCCCGGACGCAGCGGTTCACCCTCGGCGCGCCGCGTGCGTTCACGGTGGCACCCGACGGTGCGCGTGTCGCGTTCCTGCGCTCCGGCTCCGGCACCGACCGGGCCAACTCCCTGTGGATCATGGATCTTCCGGAGGGCGCGGAGCGCCTGGCGGCCGATCCGGGCGCGCTCCTCGGCGGCGCCTCCGAAGAGCTCTCCGCCGAGGAAAGGGCCCGGCGCGAGCGCAGCCGGGAGGGCGGCGCCGGCATCGTCTCCTACGCCACCGACACCGCCGTGGAGTTGGCCGCTTTCGCCTTGTCAGGGCGGCTTTTCACGGCCGAGCTGCGAGCCGGTACGGCACGTGAACTCCGGGTCCCGGGGCCGGTGATCGACCCGCGCCCCTCCCCCGGCGGGACGCACATCGCGTATGTCGCGCAGGGTGCGCTGCGGGTCGTGGGCGCCGAGGGCGACGGTGACCGGGCGCTCGCCGAGCCGGAGTCCACGGACGGACCGGGACGGGTCACCTACGGGCTCGCGGAGTTCGTCGCGGCCGAGGAGATGGGCCGTTCGCGGGGTTTCTGGTGGGCTCCGGACGGTGACCGGCTCCTCGTGGCGCGCGTGGACGACACGCCGGTGCGGCGGTGGTGGATCGCCGATCCGTCACACCCGGAGCGTGAGCCACATAACGTCGCCTACCCGGCCGCCGGCACGCCCAACGCGGACGTGCGGCTGTTCGTGATCGGGCTCGACGGGGCGCGCACGGAGGTCGCGTGGGACCGGTCCCGCTATCCGTATCTGGCCCGTGTGCACTGGTCAGCGGCGGGTGCGCCGCTGTTGCTGGTGCAGGCGCGGGACCAGCGCAGCCAGCTGTTCCTGGCGGTGGACCCGGACACGGGGGCCACCCGGATGGTGCACGCCGACGAAGATCCAAGTTGGCTGGAACTTTTCCCTGGAGTGCCGTGCTGGAGCCCGTCCGGGCAGCTTGTCCGGATCGCGGACGAGGGGGGCGTCCGGGTCCTCGCGGTCGGCGAACGGCCCTTGACCAGCGGCCTGTTGCACATCCGGGCGGTGCTGGACGTGGGCGACCACGACGTGCTGGTTTCCGCCTCGGCGGGCGCGGAGGCACCGGAGCCCGAGACCGGCCAGGTCCATGTGTACCGGGTGAACGAGCTGGGCGTGGAGCGCGTGTCGCAGGAGCCCGGGGTGCACTCGGCGGTGCGCGCCGGCGGCGTGACCGTGCTCGTGTCCGCGACGCCGGACACTCCGGGGTCCCGTGTCCAGGTGCTCTGTGACGGAAAACCGGCGGCGACTGTCCGGTCGTACGCCGAAGATCCTGGTTTGTCCCCCCGAGTGACGCTCACTCATGGGGGCGCACGCCGAATTCCGTGCGCCGTGCTTATGCCACGGGACTACCACGGTGACGGTCCCCTGCCCGTCCTCATGGACCCCTACGGCGGCCCGCACGGCCAGCGGGTGGTCGCCGCGCACAACGCCCACCTCACCTCCCAGTGGTTCGCCGACCAGGGTTTCGCGGTGGTCGTGGCGGACGGGCGGGGCACTCCGGGGCACTCGCCGGCCTGGGAGAAGTCGGTCCGCGACGAGCTGGCGGCCGTCGTGCTCCAGGACCAGGTGGACGCGCTGCACGCGCTCGCCGGGGAGTTCCCGCTGGACCTGGGCCGGGTGGCGATCCGCGGCTGGTCCTTCGGCGGTTATCTGGCCGCCCTGGCGGTACTGCGCCGGCCCGACGTGTTCCACGCGGCGGTCGTCGGCGCCCCGGTCACCGATCTGCGGCTGTACGACACCCACTACCAGGAGCGCTACCTCGGCCTCCTGGACGAGCAGCCGGAGGTCTTCCGGCGCAACTCGGTGATCGACGACGCGGGCCTCGTCGACGCGGCCGAGCCGCACCGCCCGATGATGATCATTCACGGCCTCGCGGACGACAACGTCGTCGTCGCCCATTCCCTGCGGCTGTCCTCCGCCCTGCTCGCCGCCGGCCGCCCGCACGAGGTGCTGCCGCTGTCCGGGGTGACGCACATGACCCCGCAGGAGACGGTCGCGGAGAACCTGCTGCTGCTCCAGCTGGACTTCCTCCGGCGAGCCCTGCCCGATCAGGGAAAATGACCGTGAACCGCGTTAACACGCAGGCAACTTCACGGAAGCGGTACCGATATACGGACGCGCGAGGCTGATCAGCGTACGGCCGTGCGGGTGCCGTAAGCGGGCCGGGATGCGCCATGTCATCCCGGCCCGCTGCCGTACGCGCACTCCCCGCGCACTCCCACGCCGCGGATTCCCCTGTCTCCTCCTCCCTCTGCCTACGCCTACTCCGCCGGAACCACCCGCTTCTCCTCCGCGAAGTGACAGGCCGAGGGGTGGGCCGCCGGGCCGGAGGCGGCGCGGAAGACGGCCGGTACCGCGAGGGCCGGCACCTCCCGGACACAGCGCTCCTGCGCCTTCCAGCAGCGGGTGCGGAAGCGGCAGCCGGAGGGGATGTTCGTCGGCGACGGCACGTCTCCGCTGAGGATGATCCGCTCGCGCTGCTCCCGGGCCTCGGGATCCGGGACCGGGACCGCCGAGAGCAGCGCCTGGGTGTAGGGGTGCGTGGGGTGGTCGTAGATCTCGGCGTCGCGTCCGGTCTCCACGATCCGCCCGAGGTACATCACCGCCACCCGGTCGGAGATGTGCCGGACGATGGACAGGTCGTGCGCGATGAAGACGTAGGAGAGGTCGAACTCCGACTGCAGGCGGGCCAGCAGGTTGATCACCTGGGCCTGGACCGAGACGTCGAGGGCGGACACCGGCTCGTCGGCGACGATCACCTCCGGACGCAGCGCCAACCCCCGTGCGATGCCGATGCGTTGGCGCTGCCCGCCGGAGAACTGGTGCGGATAGCGGTTGACGTACTCCGGGTCGAGGCCGACCACGTCCAGCAGTTCCTGGACCCGGCGGCGGCGGTCGCCCTTGGGCGCGGCCTCGGGATGGATGTCGTACGGCTCCCCGATGATGTCGCCGACCGTCATACGGGGGTTGAGGGAGGTGTACGGGTCCTGGAAGACCATCTGGATGTTGCGGCGTACGGCCTTCAGGGCCCTGCCGGACAGCTTGGTGATGTCCTCGCCCTTGAACCTGATGGAGCCGGCCGTCGGGCGCTCCAGGTTGCAGAGCATCCTGGCGACGGTCGACTTGCCGCAGCCCGACTCGCCGACGATGCCGAGGGTTTCGCCCTTGGCCAGGGTGAAGTCGACGCCGTCGACGGCCTTCACCGCGCCGATCTGCTTCTTGAAGAGGATGCCCCGGGTGAGGGGGTAGTGCTTGACGAGTCCGGTCACTTCGAGGATGGGTTCAGTGGTCGCGGTCGCCGGGGTCATCGAGGCACTCCCTCCAGAAGTGGCAGGCGCTGCCGCGGGTGCCGGAGACCTCGTACAGCGGGGGTTCGTCGGTGCGGCAGACGTCCCTCGCCATCGGGCAGCGCGGGTGGAAGGAGCAGCCGGGCGGGATGTGCATCAGGTTCGGCGGCAGGCCCTTGATGGCGTACAGCTGCTGTCCCTTCTGGTCCAGGCGCGGGATGGAGTCGAGCAGGCCGCGGGTGTAGGGGTGGGCGGGCGCCTTGTAGATGTCGCGGACGGGCGCGGACTCGACGATCTTCCCGGCGTACATGACCGCGATCCGGTCGGCCACGTCGGCCACGACCCCGAGATCGTGGGTGATCAGGATCAGCCCCATGTGGTACTCGCGCTGCAGCTCCGCGAGCAGGTCCATGACCTGGGCCTGCACGGTGACGTCCAACGCCGTCGTCGGTTCGTCGGCGATGATCAGCGCCGGTTCCAGGGCCAGCGCCATGGCGATCATGATGCGCTGGCGCATGCCACCGGAGAACTGGTGGGGATAGTCACGCACCCGCTGGGCCGCGGCCGGGATGCGCACCCGCTCCATCAGCTCGACGGCCTTGCGCCGCGCGTCCTTCCTCGACATCCCGCGGTGCACGACGAACATCTCGCCGAGCTGGTCGCCCACGGAGATGACGGGGTTGAGGGCCGACAGCGCGTCCTGGAAGATCATCGCCATCTCGGCGCCGCGGATCCTCCTGCGCTCCTCTTCTTTCAGTGTGAGCAGATCCCGGCCCCGGAACAGGATCCGGCCGCCCGTGACCTTGCCCGGCGGGGTGTCGAGGATCCCCATCACGGCCTGCGCGGTCACCGACTTGCCGGATCCCGACTCGCCGAGCACGGCCAGGGTCTGACCCGCGTCCACCTCGTAACTCACCCCGTTGACGGCGTGCGCGACCCCGTCCCGGGTCCGGAACTCCACGCACAGGTCCCGTACTTCGAGCAGCGCGCCGCCATCACCTCGCACGGCCCTCACCTCAGCTTCGGATCGAGGGCGTCGCGGACCGCGTCGCCGAGCATGATGAAGGCCAGGACCGTGACGGCCAGGGCGCCCGAGGGCCACAGCAGGGCGTGGGGGGCGTTGCGGATGTAGGGGGAGGCGGCGGAGATGTCGATGCCCCAGGAGACGCTCGGGGGTTTCAGGCCCACGCCGAGGTACGACAGGGTCGCCTCCAGCGCGATGTACGTGCCCAGCGCGATGGTCGCCACCACGATCACCGGTGCCACGGCGTTCGGGGCGATGTGGCGCAGCAGGACGCGGGAGTCGGAGGCGCCGAGGGCACGGGCGGCCTGGACGTAGTCGTTCTGCTTGGCGGTGATGACCGAGCCGCGGGCGATCCGGCCGATCTGCGGCCAGCCGAGCAGCACCATGAACCCGATGACCGGCCACACCGTGTTGCTCGTCACCACCGACAGCAGCACCAGACCGCCGAGAACCACCGGGATGGCGAAGAAGATGTCGGTGATGCGGGACAGGATCGAGTCCCAGGTGCCGCCGAAGTACCCGGCCAGGGCCCCGAGGACCGACCCGAGGACGGCCACCCCGAGCGTCGCCAGCACGCCCACCGTGACGGACGTACGGGCGCCGTACACGGTGCGCGTGTAGACGTTGCAGCCCTGGCCGTCGTACCCGAAGGGCGCGCCCGGCCCCGGCCCGTCCTGGGCCTTGGCGAGGTCGCACTTCAGGGGGCTGCCGGGGGCGATCGCCGAGGGCCACAGGGAGATGAAGACCAGGAAGAGGATCACCACCGCCGAGATCAGGAAGACCGGGTTGCGGCGCAGGTCCCGCCAGGCGTCGGACCAGAGCGAGCGCGGCCTGCCGGCCGGGCCGGTGCCCTCCGGGCCGCCCGGTGTCCGCTCCAGCGTGGCGGCCTCGCTCGCGCCCAGGTCCATCGCGCCGCCCATGCCGGTCCCGGCGATGGCGCCCTCGGGCTCGTACGGCTGTTCAGGCATAGCGGATCCTCGGGTCGAGTACGGCGTACAGGAGGTCGACGAGGAGGTTGGCGACGAGGAAGACCAGGACGAGGACCGTCACGAAGCCGACGACCGTCTGGGTGTTCTGGCGCAGGATGCCCTGGTAGAGCTGGAAGCCGACGCCGTGGATGTTGAAGATCCGCTCGGTGACGATCGCGCCGCCCATCAGCGCGCCGATGTCGGCGCCGATGAAGGTGACCACGGGGATCAGCGAGTTGCGCAGCAGATGACGGGTGACGACCCGGCGCCTGGGCAGGCCCTTGGCGATCGCCGTGCGGACGTAGTCGGCGCGCTTGTTCTCCGCGATGGAGGTGCGGGTCAGCCGGGTGACGTAGGCGAGGGAGACGGAGGCGAGGACCAGGCCGGGCACGATCAGCTCGCCGAAGGTCGCGTACGCCGAGACGGACGGTCTGATCCAGCCCCACTGGACGCCGAGCAGCAGCTGGAGCAGCAGGCCGGTGACGAAGGTGGGGACGGAGATCACCACCAGGGTGGCCAGCAGCACCCCGGTGTCGACGGGCCGGCCGCGCCGGAGGCCGGTGAGCACGCCGAGCGTCACGCCGACGACGATCTCGAAGAGGATCGCGACGATCGTGAGCCGGATGGTGACGGGGAACGCCGTGGCCATCAGCTCGGTGACCGGCTGGCCGTTGAACGCCGTACCGAAGTCTCCGGTGAAGACGTTCCCCATGTAGGTCGCGTACTGCTGCCACAGCGGCTTGTCCAGGCCGAACTCCCGCTTGAGCTGGGCGGCCGTCGCCGGGTCGCAGGCCCGCTCGCCGCACAGGCCGGCGATGGGGTCGCCCATCACGTTGACCATGAGGAAGATCAGCAGGGTGGACCCGATGAACACGGGGATCATCTGGAGCAGCCGCCGTACGACATAGCGCCCCATGCCGCTCAGCCCACCTTGATCTCGTTGTAGACCGGCACGCTGAACGGGTTGAGCGCGACGTTCGAGATCCGGGAGGTGTAGCCGGCGCTGCCGTTCTGGTACCAGAGCGGGATGGCCGCCATGTTGTCGCGGACGACCTCCTCGGCCTGCTGGAACAGCCGGACGGCGGCGGCCTGGCCGGTCTCGGCGTTGGCCCGGTCGACGAGCCGGTCGAACCGCTTGTTCGACCACTTGCCGTCGTTGGAGGAGGCGCCGGTGTAGTACAGCGGCTGCAGGAAGTTCTGGATCAACGGGTAGTCCATCTGCCAGCCGGCCCGGAAGGGGCCGGTCATCTTGTGCTGCCCGATCTGGTTGCGGAAGTCGGCGAAGGTGCCGACCGGGTTGCCCACGCAGGCCCGGTCGTTGCCGAGCGCGTTGTTGATGGAGTTGCACACGGCGTCCACCCACTGCTTGTGCGAGCCGGTGTCCGCGTTGTAGGTGATCTTCAGCTGGCCGCCGGGGATCCCGCCGCCCTCCTGGATGAGCTTCTTGGCCTGCGCGGGGTCGTAGTCGCAGGCGTGGCCGCACAGCCCGGGCTTGTATCCGCCGGCCGCGCCCAGGACCGGTGAGGTCCAGTCGGTGGCGGGGGTGCGGGTGTTCCGGAAGATGGTCTCGGTGATCTGCTTGCGGTCGATCGCCATGGACAGGCCGGTGCGGACCTTGCGCGCCCCGTCGGTGTTCCACTTCGGGTCGTAGTAGGGGAACGCGAGGGTCTGCAGGATGCCGGCCGGGGTGTTGATGTAGCGGCCGTTCAGATCGGTCTCGACGTTCTTGAGCTGGCTGGCCGGCACGTCGTCGACGAGGTCGAGGTTGCCGGCCAGCACATCGGTGTAGGCGGTGTTGCTGTCGGTGTAGACCAGCAGGGTCACCCCGGTGTTCCGGGCCTTGTCGGGGCCGGGGTAGCCGTCCCACTTCTTCAGGTTCATCGCCGAGCCCCGGGTGTACGACTCGATCTGGTACGGCCCGTTGCCGACCGGCTTCTTCAGCCAGGCGGCGTGGTCGGTGAAGAAGGCGCGGGGCAGCGGGGCGAAGGCCGCGTAGCCGAGGGTGTCGGGGAAGCTGGAGAACTTCTGGCCCAGCCGGACGGTGAAGGTGTGGTCGTCGACGACCTCGAGTCCGGACAGGGTGTCGGCGGTCTGGGGGCCGCTGTCGGGGTGGACCTTGTCGTACCCGTCGATGTAGGCGAAGAAGTAGGCGTCCTTCTGGTTGTTCTTCAGGCTCGCCCCGTAGTTCCAGGCGTCCACGAAGGAGTGGGCGGTCACCTTCTCCCCGTTGGAGAAGGTCCAGCCGTCCTTGACCTTGATCGTGAAGTGCTGCGAGTCCTTGGTCTCGATGGACTGGGCGAGCCAGTCCTGCGCCTTCCCGGTCCTGGGGTCGTACTTCTTCAGCCCCCGGAAGATCATGTCGAGGACCTTGCCGCCCTGGACCTCGTTGGTGTTGGTGGGCTCCAGGGGGTTCTGCGGGTCGCCCCAGGAGGAGGTCAGCACCCCGGCGCCGCCGACGCCGCCGCCCCCACCGCACGCGGTGGCCAGCAGCCCGGCCGCGATCGCGCAGGCGGCCCATCGGGCGTGCGTGCTACCCCGCATGGCTGCCTCCTCCGCGCTCACCGATCCATTACCGGCCAATATCGGCTTATACGACGCATACCGCATGCGCGCCGCCGGATTGAGGGGCCGTTAGGGGGACGCATCATCCGAACGCGGGCAGCCGGACGGGGGCGGCTGGACGATCTTGCCAAGGGTGCACAACAGATCTTCGGACAACGATGCCGAAACGTTGGATTGCGACGTGTCGATGTACGCATTTCGACACACCACCGTCCGCATATCGAACTTCTTGCCCGATTAGCCCCATTAGCCCGATGTGAAGCACGGATTGATTACGGCGTACTACCCGCGTAGCTACGGAACGATCAAGTACGAGTAAAGAAGGTAAAGACGCAACCAAGGCGACCGAGAATTTATTGACCGTGAATGAATTGCGTTGAAAAAGTCCGGCGTAGCCCGTAGGGGAGCGCCCTGCGGAGCCTTGACCCACAAGGCACGGAGCATCATGACCACCCCCGCATCCTCTTCCCCGGCCGCCGCACTCGAGGTGACCGAAGAAGACAGCGCCACTTCGGCGAAGCCCGGCAACCCCAAGGGCACCGAGAGCCGCTCTCCGGGACGGCTGGCCTGGACCCGCTTCAAGCGGGACCGGACGGGCGTCATATCCGCCTTTGTGGTGATCTTCTTCTTCGTCATCGGCATCGCCGCACCGCTGATCGCCAAGGTGTACGGGAAGGATCCGTACACCACGTACGGTCAGAACGACCCGACCCTGCTGAACGACTTCGGTCTCCCGGTCAAGCCCAACGGCGGCATCGACGGGAACTTCTGGTTCGGCATCGACCCCCAGCTGGGCCGGGACGTGTTCACGTTCCTGCTCTACGCCATCCGCAACTCGCTGCTGATCGCGACGGCGACCACCCTGCTGGTGGCCTTCTTCGGCGTTGTCATCGGCCTCACCGCCGGCTACCTGGGCGGCAAGACGGACTACCTCGTCGGCCGGATCATCGACATCCTGCTGGCCTTCCCGCAGACCCTGTTCTTCATCGGCTTCTGGCCGGTGATGCTCACGATCCTGGTCGCGCCGGACGAGGCGACCCCGACCTGGCTCACCGTCGTCTCCCTGATCGCCGTCATGACGGCGTTCGGCTGGGCGCCCATCGCCCGACTGCTGCGCGGTGAGGTGATCTCCCTGCGGGAGCGGGAGTTCGTCGAAGCGGCCAAGGTGACGGGGGCCTCCCCCGCCCGGATCATCTTCAAGGAACTGCTGCCGAACCTCTGGACGCCGATCCTCATCCAGTCGACCCTGGCGCTTCCGATGTACGTGACGGTCGAGGCCGGTCTGTCCTTCCTCGGCGTCGGTCTGTCCGACCCCACGCCCGACTGGGGCGTCATGGTCCAGAACGCGTCGAAGTTCTACCAGAACGACATCACGTACATGCTCTTCCCGGGCCTGGCGATGGTGATCTTCGTCATCGCCTTCAACCTCCTCGGTGACTCGGTGCGCGACGCGCTGGACCCGAAGGCCGGGCGCTGAACCTCCCGTTCCACCTTCCGGTCCGGGCGACGGGGCCCGCCGGAGAAGCTCGTATCTCTCCTCGACCAGAGCAGGAAACCATGTCCCTTTCCCGCAGAAACTTCGTCATCGCCACGTCGGTCGCGGCCGGCGGCTCCATGGTCCTCTCCGCGTGCAGCAGCGGCGGAGGTGGCGGGAACAGCGGCAACGGCCACGCCGGCACCGACAAGTACACCGGTCACGTGACCGTCGGTACGAAGGAGGACTCGACGGGCCCCGCCCCCGAGATCCCCGGTGCGAAGAAGGGCGGCAACATCACCGGCCTCGGCCCGACCGACTTCTCCCACCTGGACCCGCAGCGGATCTACTACGCCTGGAACTCCACCGTCGGCAACCTGTACATCCGTGCCCTGACCGGCTACAAGATCGCCATGGACGGCTCCATGAAGCTGGTCGGTGACCTCGCCACCGACCCCGGCACCATGAGCGACGGCGGCAAGACCTGGACCTTCACCCTGAAGGACGGTCTGAAGTGGGAGGACGGCAGCGAGCTGACCGTCGAGGACGTCCGCCACGGCATCGAGCGCGGCTTCGCCAGCTTCACCACCGAGGGTGCGCAGTACGTCCAGTCCGCGCTCGTCGGCTCCAGCGACTTCCGCTCGAAGTACAAGGGCCCGTTCAGCAGCAAGCACCTCGACTCGATCGTCACCGACGACACGAAGAAGACGATCACGCTGAAGCTGAAGGAGGCCCGCCCGGACCTCAACTTCACGCTGGCCATGCACTCCTACGGCGCCGTGCCGGTGAGCCACGACACCAAGGAGAAGTACGACAAGGACCCGGTCTCGGCCGGCCCGTACAAGATCGCCCAGCACTCCGTCGACAAGTCCCTGAAGCTGGTGCGCAACCCGCACTGGGACCCGTCGACGGACTCGATCCGCAACGCGTACCCGGACAGCTTCACCTTCGAGTTCGGCACCGAAGCGCTGGCCGCCACCGACCGGCTGATCGCGCAGAGCGGCGGCGACCAGTACTCCGTCATGGCGTACAGCGGTGTGCCCGCGGAGCGTCTGCAGAAGGTGCTGAGCGACGCCACGCTGAAGAAGCGGACCATCAACGGTCTGCTCAGCGGCCTCTACTACTACGCGATCAACTGCAAGCGGATCACCGACCCGAAGGTGCGCCAGGCGCTCAACTACGCCTGGCCGCTGGAGCAGATCCGCCGCATCTACGGCGGCGAGGCGGCCGGTGACTACGCGACCTCCATCATCAGCCCCGACATCCTGGGCTACGCACACCAGGACGTCTACGGCAAGCTGAAGAAGCCGCAGGGCGACCCGGAGAAGGCCAAGTCGCTGCTGAAGGAGGCCGGCAAGCTCGGCCAGAAGATCGTCTACACCTACCCCAAGGGTGGAAACGACGCCTACGAGAAGACCAAGGTCGTCATCGTCAACGCCCTGAAGGCGGCGGGCTTCGACCCGGTCGTGAAGGCGGTCGACCAGGGCAGCTACTACGACCAGATCCAGCAGATCAACAACCAGTTCGACGTGATGTGGTTCGGCTGGTCCCCGGACTGGCCGACCGGTTACACCGTCATGCAGCCGCTGTTCGACGGCGGCACGATCGCCAACGGCTCCAACAACGTCTCCCAGCTGAACGTGAGCTGGGTCAACGACGCGATCAAGAAGAACGCCGTCATCACCGACCCGGCCAAGGCCGGCGCCGCGTGGGAGGACCTGGACAAGAAGATCATGACGGAGCTGGCTCCGATCATCCCCGAGACCTTCCAGCGCCGGTTCTACCTGTACGGCGACAAGGTCGGCGGCGCGGTGTTCGACCCGCTGTTCTCGGGCTTCATCATGTACAAGCTGTACACGAAGGCCTGACGCCCCAGTTCGTCCAGGGGCGGGGCGCCGTACACCGGCGCCCCGCCCGTCCCCCTCCGCCCCCACCACGGCGTCGCCCAGGGAATCCCATCGCCATGTTCCGCTTTCTCGTCCGCCGGATACTCGGCGCAGCGGTGATCCTGCTGATCATCAGTGCCATCACCTTCCTCCTCTTCTACGTCGCTCCGCGTGACCCCGCCCGGGTCGCCTGCGGCAAGATCTGCACGCCACAGACTCTGGCGCTGGTGAAGCACAACCTGGGGATCGACGATCCGCTGCCGGTGCAGTACTGGCACTGGCTCGAAGGCGTCTTCGTGGGCCGCGACTACGCCTCGTTCGGTCACTGCAACGCACCGTGCCTCGGCTACTCGTTCATCAACCGTGAGCCGGTCCTCGGCATGATCACGGACCGCTTCCCGACAACGCTCTCCCTCGCTCTGGGCAGCGCGGTCGTGTTCGTCGTCTTCGGTGTCGGCACCGGCATGATCGCGGCCGTCAAGCAGGGCAAGCCGCTCGACAAGATCGCCTCCTCGGCCTCGCTGGTCGGTTCGTCGCTGCAGATCTACATCGTCGGCATCGTCGCGATGTTCTACCTCTCCGACGAGTGGGGCATCCTGCCCCGCCCGAACGACAACTCCGGCTTCACCAGTGACCCCGCGGGCTGGTTCGGCGGCTTCCTGCTGCCGTGGTTCGTGCTGGCGATCATCTTCACCGCCAACTACACGCGTATGACCCGCTCCCAGCTGGTCGAGACGCTGAACGAGGACTACGTCCGCACGGCACGGGCCAAGGGCCTGTCCGCGCGCACGGTGTTCTTCCGCTTCGCCTGGCGCGGCGCGATGGGCCCGATCGTGACGATCCTCGGCCTGGACCTGGGCTCGCTGTTCGGCGGCGCGATCATCACGGAGGCGACGTTCGGTCTGCACGGCATCGGCGCCCTCTCGGTGAAGGCCGTGCGCGACAACGACCTGCCGATGCTGCTCGGTGTGGTCCTCGTGGCGGCCGGCGCGATCGTCCTGTTCAACATCATCGTCGACACCGTGTACGCCTTCATCGACCCGCGCGTCCGCCTCGCCTAAGGAGAGACAAGATGAGCACCCCCTTCCTCTCCGTCCGCGACCTGCGCGTGCACTTCTCCACCGAGGACGGCATCGTCAAGGCCGTCGACGGGCTCTCCTTCGACGTGGAGAAGGGCAAGACCCTCGGCATCGTCGGCGAGTCCGGCTCCGGCAAGTCGGTGACCAACCTCGCCATCCTGGGCCTGCACAACCGCGAACGCACCGCCCTCGAGGGTGAGATCCTGCTCGACGGGCAGGAGCTGCTCACCGCCTCCGAGCGGACCCTGGAGAAGCTGCGCGGCAACAAGATGTCCATGATCTTCCAGGACGCGCTGGCCTCCCTGTCGCCGTACCACAAGGTCGGCGTGCAGATCGCGGAGACGTACCGCAAGCACACCGGCTGCTCCAAGAAGGAGGCCCGGGACCGCGCGATCGAGATGCTGCGCCGGGTCGGCATCCCGCAGCCAGACGTGCGGGTGGACGACTACCCGCACCAGTTCTCCGGCGGTATGCGCCAGCGCGCGATGATCGCCATGGCACTGGTCTGCGACCCCGAGCTGCTGATCGCCGACGAGCCGACCACGGCCCTCGACGTGACGGTCCAGGCCCAGATCATGGACCTGCTGAAGGACCTGCAGCAGGAGTTCGGCACCGCGATCATCTTCATCACGCACGACCTGGGCGTCATCGCCGACATCGCGGACGACGTGCTGGTGATGTACGGCGGCCGGTGCGTGGAGCGCGGCACCAAGAAGCAGGTGCTCAGCGCCCCGGACCACCCCTACACCCTGGGCCTGCTGAACTCGATGCCGAGCCTGGACGGCCCGGTCGACGTGCCGCTCTCCCCCATCCCCGGCTCCCCGCCCTCGCTGCTCAACCCGCCCTCCGGCTGCCGCTTCCACCCGCGCTGTGCCTTCGCGGAGAAGATCGCCGACGGAAAGTGCTCCAGCGACCGACCGCTGCTGGAGGTCGTGGAGGGCCGCGGCTCCGCCTGCCACCTGACCGTGGAGCAGAAGCGGGAGCTCTTCACCGACTTCGCCACAACCCGGCACAACTGACGGACAGCAGACGGGACTTCACGACCATGAGCAACACGAACCCCCTCCTGGACGTCTCCGGGCTCACCAAGCACTTCCCGATCAAGGGCGGCTTCCCGATCCGCCGTACGGTCGGCGCGGTGCAGGCCGTGGACGGGCTGGACTTCCAGGTCGGCGAGGGCGAGAGCCTGGGCCTCGTCGGCGAGTCGGGCTGCGGCAAGTCGACCACGGGCCGGCTGATCACCCGCCTGCTGGAGCCCACCGGCGGCAAGATCACCTACCGCGGGCAGGACATCACGCACGCGGGCCGCAAGGAGCTGGCGCCGATCCGCTCCGAGATCCAGATGATCTTCCAGGACCCGTACGCCTCGCTGAACCCGCGGCAGACGGTCGGCAAGATCATCTCCGGGCCGATGGAGATCAACGACATCAACCCGGCCGGCGGCCGCGAGAAGCGCGTCCGGGAACTCCTGGAGATCGTCGGTCTCAACCCCGAGCACTTCAACCGCTTCCCGCACGAGTTCTCCGGCGGCCAGCGCCAGCGCATCGGCGTGGCCCGCGCACTGGCCCTGGAGCCGAAGCTGATCGTGGCGGACGAGCCGGTCTCGGCCCTCGACGTCTCGATCCAGGCCCAGGTCGTGAACCTGCTGCAGAAGGTGCAGAAGGAACTGGGCATCGCGTTCGTCTTCATCGCCCACGACCTCGCGATCGTCCGCCACTTCTCGCAGCGGGTCGCGGTCATGTACCTCGGCAAGATCGTCGAGATCGCCGACCGCGAGGACCTGTACGACAACCCGCGCCACCCCTACACCCGGGCGCTGCTCTCCGCCGTACCCGAGGCCACGGTGGACGAGGAGCCGCGCGAGCGCATCCGCCTGGTCGGCGACGTGCCCTCCCCCATCAACCCGCCCTCCGGCTGCCGCTTCCGCACCCGCTGCTGGAAGGCGACGGAGAAGTGCGCGACGGAGGCCCCGCCGCTGGTGCAGGCGGAGGGCAACAAGCCGGGTCACCTCACGGCGTGCCACTATCCTGAGACCCAGGAGACGATCCCCGCCCCCCGGGCCCCCAAGGACAGTCTCTCCAAGGACCCCGAGGCGGCGGCCTGACACACCCCTTTTCGTCAGCCGCCCCCTCGCGGAACGGACCTTCACCGGCCCATTGACCCGAGCCCCTGAACGTCCGCTTCCAGGGGACGAAGGCCCGCGCCTCCCCAGGCGCGGGCCTTCGTCGTACAACGAGGCCGCCCGCACCAAGAGTTGAGAACCCCTCAAGAACTGCACCGGAACCTGACGCACCGTTCAACAGGATGTGTCAGACTGCCGCGGTGGTAGATCATGTGTTTACCGATCTCACGCTCGCCGCGCTCTACGACCGCCTCAACCCCTGGGGGCCGGGAGACGACTTCTACCTGGGTCTGGTGCGGGCGGCCCGTTCGGTGCTGGATGTCGGGTGCGGCACCGGGCAGTTGTTGCGGCGGGCCCGGGCCGAGGGGCACCGGGGCCGGCTGACGGGGCTCGATCCGGCCCCCGCCATGCTCGTCCAGGCGCGGCGGGCCCGGCCGGACGTGGAGTGGGTGCTCGGGGACATGCGCGCCCGGCTGTGGGACGGGGAGTTCGACCTCGCCGTCATGACCGGGCACGCCTTCCAGGAACTGGTCCGGGACGAGGACATCCGGCACTGTCTGCGCGGGGTCCGGGCGGCTCTCGGCGACGGGGGGCGGTTCGTGTTCGAGACCCGCAACCCCGGCGCCCGCGCCTGGGAGCGGTGGACGCCGGACCGGGTGTACGAGATCACCGCCGAGGACGGCACCCCGGTGCGGGTGTGGCACGAGGTCCAGGGCGACGGCCTCAGCGGTGAGCGGGTCCGGTTCACCGAGACCTACGACGGCGATGCCTGGCCGGCCCCGCAGGTCTGCCACAGCGTCCTGCGGTTCCTGGACGGGGAGTCCCTGGCGGGCTTCCTGACCGAGGCCGGCCTGACGGTCGTGGAGCAGTACGGCGACTGGGGGCGGGGGCCGCTCACCCCCGCGAGCCCCGAGATCATCACCGTGGCCCGGCCCTCCTGACCGGCCGACGCCCTCCTCCTGACCAGCCGACGCCCTCCCCCTGATTAGTCGGCGTTCTCCTCCAGTGCCGCCAGTGCCGGGTCCAGGACGATGTCCTCGTCCCGTGCCTCGGTCGTCGGCTCCTCCGGGAAGTGGCAGGCCGTCAGATGGCCTTCTCGGTTGCCGGAGATCTGGATCAGCGGGGGTTCCTCGGTGGCGCATCGCTCCTGCGCCTTCCAGCAGCGCGTACGGAAGCGGCAGCCGGAGGGCGGGGAGATGGGCGAGGGGACGTCGCCGGCCAGGCGGATGCGTTCGCGTGCCCCCGTGTCGTCCTCCGAGAGGTTCACCTCGGGAACCGCGGACAGCAGGGCGTGGGTGTACGGGTGGCGCGGCCGGGTGTAGATGGAGTCGCGGTCGCCCACCTCGATGATCTTGCCGAGGTACATCACGGCCACGCGCTGCGAGAAGTGCCGGACGATCGCGAGGTCGTGGGCGATGAACACGAACGCGATGCCCAGTTCCTTCTGCACCTCCTGGAGCAGGTTCACGACCTGGGCCTGGATCGAGACGTCCAGCGCGGAGACCGGCTCGTCCGCCACGATCAGCTTCGGCTCCAGGGCCAGTGCGCGGGCCACGCCGATGCGCTGGCGCTGGCCGCCGGAGAACTCGTGCGGGAAGCGGTTGAAGTGCTCGGGGTTCAGGCCGACGATCTCCAGGAGTTCCCGGACCCGCTTCTCCCTGCCGCCCTCCGGCTCGATTCCGTTGATCTCCATCGGCCCGGAGATGATCTTGCCGACCGTCTGCCGCGGGTTCAGCGACGAGTACGGGTCCTGGAAGATCATCTGGATCTCGGAGCGGATCGGCGCCAGTTGCCCCCGCGAGGCGTGGCTGATGTCCCGCCCGCGGTAGGTGATCGTGCCGCTCGTCGGCTCCAGCAGGCGGGTGATCAGCCGGCCCGTGGTCGACTTGCCGCAGCCCGACTCGCCGACCAGGCCGAAGCTCTCCCCGGCGTGCACGGTGATGTCGATGCCGTCCACGGCCTGCACCGCGCCGACGGTCCGGCGGATCGGGAAGCCGCCCTTGACCGGGAAGTGCTTGGTCAGTCCGGAGACCTCCAGCAGCGGCTCCCCGTCCGGGGCGGCGCTCTCGTCGCGCGGGGCCGGGAGGACCATGTCCTCAGTCATGCCGATGTCCTCCTAGCCCAGACGGGGCTTGATCTCTTCGATGAAGATGGTCCGCTTCTGTTCCTCCGTGAGATGGCACGCGGAGGCCCGGTCCGGCGCCAGCAGCGGGCGCTCGCGCACACAGCGGCCGGTGCCCTCGACCCGCTCCGGATAGGTGCAGCGGGGGTGGAAACGGCAGCCGGACGGCGGGGTGAGCAGCGAGGGCGGGGTGCCGGGGATCGGGGAGAGCCGGCCGCCGGGATCGGAGTCCAGGCGCGGCATCGAGTTCAGCAGGCCCCAGGTGTAGGGGTGCCGGGGCGAGCGCAGCACCTCGTCGGTCGTGCCCCGCTCCACCGCGCCGCCCGCGTACATCACCATGATGTCGTCGGCCATGTCGGCGATCACCCCCAGGTCGTGGGTGATGAAGATGATGCCGGATCCGAACTCCTGCTGCAGGTCCTTGAGCAGATCGAGAATCTGCGCCTGGACCGTCACGTCCAGGGCGGTCGTCGGCTCGTCGGCGATGAGCAGGTCGGGGTCGCAGATCAGGGCCATGGCGATCATGGCGCGCTGGCGCATGCCGCCGGAGAACTGGTGCGGGTAGTCCTTCGCCCGCTCCCTGGGGTTGGGGATGCCGACCTTGCCGAGCATCTCCACCGCACGGGCCCAGGCCTCCTTCTTGGAGGCGCCGGTGTGCTTCAGATACGGCTCGGCGATCTGCCGGCCGACCGTGTAGTACGGGGAGAGCGCGGTGAGCGGGTCCTGGAAGATCATGGCGACCTTGTTGCCGCGCAGCTTCTCCAGCTCGGACTCCCGAGCGGTCGTCAACTCCCGCCCGTCCAGCAGGATCTCGCCCTCGACGGTGGTGAACATGGGGTTGTGCAGGCCGAGGATGGTCAGGTTGGTCACCGACTTGCCCGAGCCGGACTCGCCCACGATGCCGAGCGTCCTGCCGCGCTCCAGGTCGAAGGAGAGCCCGTCCACGGCCCGTACGACGCCGTCCTCGGTCCTGAAGCTGACGTGCAGGTCCCGCACCGAGAGCAGGGGAGCTGTGCCGGCCGGGTGCGGGGCACCGGCCTCCTTGGTCAGAGTGGTCACGACAGTGCTCCTAGGACAGCCGCACGCGCGGGTCGATGAAGGCGTAGGCGGCGTCGACGATGATGTTGAACAGCAGGATCATGCTGGCGGAGAAGAGCATCACGCCGAGCAGCAGCGGCAGGTCGCTGAAGAAGACGGACTGGACGGCGAGGTTGCCGAGGCCGGGCAGGCCGAAGGTGTACTCGGTGATGATGGCGCCGCCGAACAGCGAGCCGAGGTCGATGCCGAAGATGGTGACGATCGGGATCAGCGAACCGCGCCAGGCGTAGCGGAAGAAGACGTAACGGCGGGACATGCCCTTGGCGCGGGCGGTGCGGACGTGTTCCTCCTGGAGCTGTTCGATCATCGAGGAGCGGGCCATACGGGTGTACTGCGCGGCGAAGATCGTGGAGAGGATCACCCAGGGGATGATCAGGCCGGAGAACCAGGAGACGGGGTCCTGGGTGAAGTTGGTGTAGGCGGGCTTGTCGAACCAGTGCGTCTGGTAGACGAGGATCGCCAGGGCGAGCGGGCCGAGGAAGTAGATCTGCAGCGAGCTGATGACCATGGCGGCGGCGGTGGCCGTCTTGTCGATCAGTGTGCCGCGCCGCCAGGCGGCGAGCAGCCCGGTGCCGAGCCCGACGATCAGGAAGCACACGCTCGCGCCCAGGGTGAGCGAGACGGTGGTGGGCAGCCGGTCCATCAGGGTGCCCCAGACCAGCTCGTTGGTGTGGTACGAGTAGCCGAAGCAGGGGGCCGGGCACGGTCCCTGGTCGAACTGGTTGCTGCCCAGGAACAGGTTGTGCAGGAAGATCCAGTACTGCTCGGTGATGGGTTTGTCCAGGCCGAGCACGTGGTGGATGTTCGCGATGCTCGTGGGATTGCAGGTCTTGCCGCACATCATCAGCGCGGGATCCCGGGGCACCCCGAAGAACAGCACGAACGTGACGATGCTCAGCAGGAACAGGATGACGACGGCACCGATGATCCGGCGGACGAGGAAGCGCAGCATGACAGGGCAGCTCTCAGACGTCGGCGGCCTTGGCGGCGCCCGGCGCGCCCCTGGTGCGGGGGCGCGCCGGGTACCGGGAGGGGACGGTTACTTGATGAAGAGGCGGCGCGGGTCGACTCCGCCGATCACGTCGTCGTAGACGAGGCCGCCGACCTTGGAACCGGCGATCTGGGTCTGCTTGTAGTACGCGGTCGGGACGACGGCGACGGCGTCCTTGACGATGTACTGGTCGAGCTTCTCCCACTCGGCCGCGGCCTTGACCGGGTCGGTGATCGTGCTGATCCGGTCGATCTCGCTGTTGACCTTCGGGTCGTTGATCTGCGGGTAGTTCTGCGCGCCGTCGGCGATTCCACGGCCGTCGAACAGCGGCGGGATCACGGTCGAGGCGGACGGCCAGTCGGCGCCCCACGCGGTGTGGAAGATGTCGTAGGTGTTGTTCAGCTTGGAGACCTGGTCGTAGTAGGTCTCGGACGGGATCTCCTGGCGCTGGACGTCGAAGCCGGCCTTCTTCAGGCCCGCCGCCATGGCGGTGGAGTACTGCTGGCCCTCGGGGGTGTTGGTGTAGCCGAAGGTCAGCTTCATGTTGAGCTTGCCGGCCTGCTTCAGCAGCGCCTTGGCCTTCTCCGGGTCACCGGCCGGGTTCTTCTTCTTGCCCCACGGGTCGAAGGCGGCGTCGTAGCCGCTGACGGTCGGGCTGATGATGCCGCCGGCGACCTCCATCGCGTCGGTGCCGCCGTAGGCACGCACGAACGGCGTGACCGGCAGGGCGTACGCGATGGCCTGGCGGACGCGGATGTCCTTCATCTCCGGCTTGCTCATGTTGATGTTCATCTGGCCGACGTACGGCTGGTAGCCGGAGATCGTGCGGGACTTGAGCTTGGGGTCGCGCAGCACCTGGGAGAGGTTGCCCGCGTCCACCTGGTTGCTGAAGCTGACGCCGGTCTGGTCGGGGCCGCTGTCCGCCAGCAGGGCCTTGGTGGAGGTCTCGAACTGCTGGTTGAACGTGAAGTTGAACCGGTCGACGTACTGGTGGCGGATCGGGTCCGTCTTCGGGTCCCAGTTGGGGTTCTTGACCAGCACCATCGACTTGCCGGACTTGAACGACTGGACCTCGTACGGGCCGGTCGCCAGCGGCGCCTTGTCGTACTTCTCCTTGGTGTCGCCCTTGGCGGACACGACGGCGTAGCCCGCCATGGCGAGCGTGTACGGCAGGTCCGGGTGCGGCTTGGCGAAGTGGAAGACGATCGTCTTCGCGTCGGGCGTCTCCAGGACGCTGTCCGGCAGGTGCTTGCCCTTGTAGGGGCCGTCCGGGAGCAGCTTGCGGTAGGTGGCGCCCGACGCGTTGGCCAGCCACTGCTGCAGGTAGGTGGGGCCCTGGGTGATGAAGGGCGCGAAGAGCCGCTCGACGGACTGGCGGACGTCCTTGGACGTGATCGGGGTGCCATCCTGGAACTTGATGCCGTCCTTGAGCGTGTACTTCCAGGTCTTTCCGCCGTCCGTGGTGGTGCCGGAGTCGGTGGCGAGGTCGCCGACGACCTCGTGCTGCTTGCCGTCGTTGCTGGTGGCCTTGTAGCCGGTGAGGCCTCTGTGCATCAGCTGGGCGAGCGCCATCTGGTCGGACACGTAGATCTGCCCCGGGTCGAGGTGCGCGAAGCTGTCCCGCTGCAGCACCTCCATGGTGCCGCCGGACTTGGCGCCGGGCACGGCGGCGGCCGGGCCGGTGGAGTCCGCCGTGCCGCCGAACTTGATCGACGCCTGCTGCCGCTTGGCGTCCTGCTGGTCCTTCTTGTCGTTGGTGCCGGTGTCGCTGCCGCCCTTGCTGCAACCGGTGAGCACGAGAGCTCCGGCCGCGAGCACGGAGAGCGCGCCGTAGACGTGGCGTCCGCCCCTACTCATCACGAAATTTCCCACCCATCTGTGAAACTTGACGTTCCGTGTGATTGACGTGCTGCGGTCAGCGCGCGGTCTTGGGATCGAAGGCGTCTCTGACCGAGTCCCCGAGCAGGTTGAACGCGACGACGAAGATGATCATCGATACGCCGGGGAAGAACATGTAGGTGATGTCGTTCTGCATCACCAGTTCGGTGGACGCCTTGGAGAACATCTGCCCCCAGTCCGGCGTCGGTTCGACGATGCCGACGCCCAGGTACGACAGACCGGCCTCGGCGGTCACGAAGTTGGGCAGCAGATACGTCGCCTGCACCAGCAGCGGGGTGACGATGTTCGGCAGGATCTCCTTGCGGATGATCCGCCACGGCGAGGCCCCGCTGACCTTGGCCGCCTCGATGAACTCCCGTTCCCGCAGGGCGAGCGCGGTGCCGCGCAGGATCCGCCCGAGGCCCATCCAGCCCAGGAACCACTGGACGATGATCAGGGCCAGCACCCGGACGTAGGTGGGTGTCTCGTCGCGGGGACTGACGAACAGGGACACCACGACCGGCATGCTCGCGATGAAGAACAGCTGTGCCGGGAAGGCGAGGAGGAAGTCGATGACCCGGCCGATGAAGTAGTCGGTCCTGCCGCCGAGATAGCCGGCCGCGACACCGAGCAGGATGCCGGTGATGACGACGGCGACGGTGACGGCGACCGAGATCATCAGCGAGGTGCGGATGCCGTAGATCAGCTTGGTGAAGACGTCGTAGCCGTTGCCGGGTTCGAGGCCGAACCAGAACTCGCTGCTGATACCGCCGTTGGGGTGCACCGGCACGCCGGCGCTGTCGAAGAGTTCCGGGCGCTCGTCCGCATACACCGTGTACGGATTCTTGCCGTACAGCTTGGCGATCAGCGGGGCGAGCAGGCCGATCAGGAAGAAGAAGCCCACGACGTAGGCCGAGATCACGCCCGTGCGGTCGCGCTTGAAGCGCAGCCACATCAGCTGGCCGGGGGACCGGCCTTCGAGCTTGACGGTTTCGCTCTTCGCCTCCGGCCCTGGTTCGCCGTCGACGACGACCGAGGTACCGCCGCCCTCAATGTCGATAGGACTTGTCACGGTTCGTCCGTTTCACAGGTATGAGTGTGGGAGGTGCCCGGGTACTCCGAGGACGCGCTGAACCGCGAGGCGGACGCGCGTAGTCCTACCGCCGAATCACACCGCTGGAAATGACGAACCGACCCACCTGGCGTTCGTGACACCGCGCATGGGTGTTCCTCCTCATGACTCCACGTGTTCACCAACAGGAGAGGGTTTCCGTCGTCCCTCCGACACCCCTGACGGAGGGACAGGCACCCCCTGGTGCTCGTGAGTCGGCGCACTGTCCCCACAGTGCGCTGGACCCATTGACCCGAGCGCTACGCGGCTAACTATCTGCCATGGGTCGGATACCGACCACCGCCCGTAGATCTCAATTCAGTCACAGCTCGCCGCTGGACCTTCCAAAATCTGGACAAACTGTTCGACCGAAGAAGGCGCGAAACGGACTTGTTACATGGCTATCGGGCAGCGATCTCCGCATGTCGGACATGGGGCCACCAAAAACGGGTTGCAAAAAGCCCGGGCGCCCCCATCCTTGGGGACGCCCGGGCTCAACTGCTCGGGGATCAGCCGTGCTTGGCGCGGCTCGCGGCGCGCGCCCGCTCACGCTGGTCGAGGTTGACCTTGCGGATGCGAACGGCCTCCGGGGTCACCTCGACGCACTCGTCGTCACGGCAGAACTCCAGCGACTGCTCCAGCGACAGCTTGCGCGGCGGCACGATCGACTCGGCCACGTCGGCCGTCGAGGACCGCATGTTGGTGAGCTTCTTCTCCTTGGTGATGTTGACGTCCATGTCGTCGGAGCGGGAGTTCTCACCGACGATCATGCCCTCGTACACCTCGGTGCCCGGCTCCACGAAGAGCACGCCGCGCTCCTGGAGGTTCGTCATCGCGAACGCGGTGACGGCACCGGAGCGGTCGGCGACCAGCGAGCCGTTGTTGCGGGTCTGCAGCGCACCGAACCAGGGCTCGTGGCCCTCGTGGATGGAGTGCCCGATACCGGTACCGCGGGTCTGCGTCAGGAACTCGGTCCGGAAGCCGATCAGACCGCGGGACGGCACCACGAACTCCATGCGGACCCAGCCGGAACCGTGGTTGGACATGTTGTCCATGCGGCCCTTGCGGACACCCATCAGCTGGGTGACGGCGCCCATGTGCTCCTCGGGCACGTCGATCGTCATGCGCTCGACCGGCTCGTAGACCTTGCCGTCGACCTCCTTGGTGACGACCTGCGGCTTGCCGACGGTGAGCTCGTAGCCCTCCCGGCGCATGGTCTCGACCAGGATGGCGAGCGCCAGCTCACCACGGCCCTGGACCTCCCAGGCGTCCGGACGCTCGGTGTCGAGCACCCGGAGGGAGACGTTGCCGATCAGCTCGCGGTCCAGGCGGTCCTTCACCTGGCGGGCGGTGACCTTGCGGTCCTTCACGGCCGCCTTCGCGTCGGCGCCCTTGCCGGTGCCGCCCCGGCCGACCAGCGGCGAGGTGTTCGTGCCGATGACCATGGAGATCGCGGGCTCGTCGACCGTGATCAGCGGCAGCGGGATGGGGTTCTCCGGGTCGGCCAGGGTCTCGCCGATCATGATGTCGGGGATACCGGCGACGGCGCAGATGTCACCCGGGCCGGCCACCTCGGCGGGCTTGCGGGTGAGCGCCTCGGTCATCATCAGCTCGGAGATGCGCACGTTGCTGATGCTGCCGTCGCGCTTGATCCAGGCGACCGTCTGGCCCTTGCGCAGCTCGCCCTGCTCGACCCGGAGCAGCGCGATACGGCCGAGGAAGTTGTCGGCGTCGAGGTTGGTGACGTGGGCCTGGAGCGGCGCGTCCTCCTCGTACGTCGGAGCCGGGATGTGCTCCAGGATCGTGGAGAAGAACGGCTCCAGGCTGGTGGAGTCGGCCGGGACCGTGCCGTTCTCGGGCTTGGTCAGCGAGGCGATGCCGTCACGGCCGCAGGCGTAGACGATCGGGAACTCGATCTGCTCCTCGTCCGCGTCCAGGTCCAGGAAGAGGTCGTAGGTCTCGTTGACGACCTCGTCGATCCGGGCGTCCGGGCGGTCCGTCTTGTTGATGCACAGGATGACGGGCAGGCGGGCCTGCAGCGCCTTGCGCAGCACGAACCGGGTCTGCGGCAGCGGGCCCTCGGAGGCGTCCACCAGCAGCACGACACCGTCCACCATGGACAGACCGCGCTCGACCTCGCCGCCGAAGTCGGCGTGGCCGGGGGTGTCGATGATGTTGATGGTGATGGGCTCCCCGCCGTCCTTGGGGTGGTACTTCACCGCCGTGTTCTTGGCGAGGATCGTGATGCCCTTCTCACGCTCCAGGTCGTTCGAGTCCATGACCCGGTCGTCGACCTGGTCGAGCTGGTGGGCGGCGAACGCGCCGGCCTGCTTCAGCATGCCGTCGACGATGGTGGTCTTGCCGTGGTCGACGTGAGCGACGATGGCGACGTTGCGGATGTCGTGACGTGTCATGGACACAGCCATAGTGCGACGAACTCCCGGAGTGTGAGGATTGCCCTGCGCGTACGTCTGTGTCGCGCGGGTCCTGCCGGGCTGGACACGCCACGGCCTCACCCCATGGTACGTGGCCCCGCGGGAAGCGGCCTCCTCAGGGCCGTGTGATGATCTCCGGGGAGGTCAGCTGCCGGGACTGGCGGAGGCGGTCGTGGGACTCGCGGAGACCTTCGCCCCCTTCTTCAGAAAGCCCATGTCCTCGTAGACCGGCGTCTGGAATCCGAACGCCCCGGCGTTGACCAGGTTCTTCCGCACCGCCACGAGCTGAGGCCGCTGGTACAGCGGAATCGACCCGGCCGCGGCCCAGATCCTGGCGTCCGCCTTGCGGATCAGCGACACCTCCTCGTCCTCGTCCAGGGTGGTCGCGGCCTCGTCGAACAGCTGGTCCACCTGGTCGGTGCCGACCCGTGTGTAGTTCTGCTCGACGTTCAGCGAGCCGTCCGCCGCCGGCACCGGCTTGGCGTACACCGGCCGGTCGTCCGTCGCCGGGAACGCGGAGGACGGCCAGGAGTACAGCGCGAGGTCGTAGTCGCCGGACGCGATGTGGTCCTTGAAGTAGCTCGCATCCGAGACCTTGCTGATCGTCGTCCGGATGCCGACCCGCTCCAGCATGGCGGAGATCCGGTCGGCGACCGAGGTCAGCGTCTGGGAGCCGGCGCCGGAGGGCAGCACGAACCGGAGCAGGAGCGGCTTGCCGTCCTTGGCGAGCGGCTTCGCCGCGGCCGCCGGCGCGGCGGTGCCCTGCGGGGCGTAGGCACCCTGTGCGCCCCCGTGCCTGCCCTCCTGGGCCAGGTGCCGGTCGCCCCCGTCCCCGCGTCCGCCGTTCTTCTCGTCCTCGCCGACGATGTACTCGCCGTCCCTGCCGCCGTCGGACTTGTCCTCCGCCTTCTCGCCCTTCCCCTTCTTCTCGCCGCCGTCGGTCTTCCCGCGCTCGGGACCGGCCGCCTTCTCGCCCTTCTTCGGCTCCTGCACCGGGCCGCCCGGCACCCACCCGGCGTCGGCGAGCAGCGCCTGCGCCTCCTTGGGGTCCTGGGCGCCGAGCGCGCTGCTGTTGTCGGCGTACGCGGCCTGCCCGGACAGGGCGAGGTGGCTGCCGACCGGAACGGCGGGCAGGCCCAGCGGGGTGAGCACCAGCCTGGCCAGTTCCCGGCGGTCCAGGGCGCGGGCGACGGCCCGGCGGACGCGTTCGTCGGCGAGGGGGCCCCGGGAGCCGTTCAGGGCGAGCTGCGTGTACGCGGGCTCCAGCGACCTGCGGACCTCGACACCGCTCAGCGCCTGCTGCTCGTCCAGGTACTCGGAGATGGCCTTGCGCAGCTTCGTCCGGCCGGCCTTGACGTCGTCCGGGTCGAAGTCGTGCGCGCGCGCCCACGCGCGCAGCTTCTTCACCGAGGTCTTCCCGGAGCCCTGCAGCGGGTTCGCGGCGCCGTGGGCGGCGAGCCCGATCCGCTGGGCGTCGGCGGGGTCGACGTCGGCGAGGTCCGCGCTGCCGTCGGCGAGCGCCTCGGCCCGCTTGTCGCGGGGTACGGCGTGCAGCACGATCTCGTTCAGCTTGGCGGCCTTGCCCCACCAGCGCGGGTTGCGGGTGAGGACGACGTCCTTCTGGGCGGTGTCGACCTTGGCCACGGTGAACGGCCCGGCGGTGACCTTCAGACCGCGCCGGGCGCCGTCGTTGAAGGCGTCCGGGGTGCCCATGACGTCCTTCGGGTACAGCGGGGAGAACAGCGACTTCCAGTCGGCGTAGGGGCGGGAGAAGGTGACCCGGACCTCGAGGTCGTTCGCGCCGCGCTCGATCTTCTCGATGCGGTCGTAGCCGGCGTTGCGGGCGGTCCAGTACGCGCTGTTCCTGCCGGACAGGGCGCGCCACTGGGCGGCGAAGTCGGCCGCGCCGATCTCCCGGCCGTCGCTCCACACGGCCTGCTGGTTCAGCTTGTACAGCACCACCTGGCGCGGCTCGGTCTCGATGACCTTGGCCGACTCCAGGTAGGCGGGATTGGGCACCGGCCGGCCGGTGGCGTCCAGCCGGAACATCGACGGCAGGACGGCCTGGGCGACGCGGCTGGTGCCGGCGTCGGCATCGGCCTGGAAGGCGTTCAGGGTCGCGGGTACGGCGTCGACGGCCCACTTCAGCGTCCCGCCGTCGGCGACCAGGCCACGGGCGACCGGGGCGATGTCCTGCGCGGCGAGGGGCTTGGGGACCTCCTCGTCGGAGCCGCACGCGGCGAGGAACGGCACCGCGAGCGCGCCTGCGGCCAGGAAGGCGACCGATCGCATGACGGCGCGCGGTCCGACTCCGTCGTGGGACATCTCTGCTACCTCCGGGAAGCCGCGGGTTTATGCTCACATGTGTCGGAATGTGGAGCTGATCACCTTTGGCGGTATATGGAGCTGATCAGATCTATGCGGCCCACTGAAGAGGAAAGGATCCGGCAACAACGGGCGACACGGCGCTCACGAGCAGTAACCCCACTCGTGTGGCGCAACACCACCGGAGATGCACCAGTGCGCCTCCGCCAATCGCTGCACACGCCTTCACATCGGCGGGTGTGGCGCGCAACACTCCAAGGCGCATGAACGTCGCCGCCCAGGACCCGCCGGAACCGCGGAAGTGAGGGCAAGTCATGTCCGTGCACGACGACATCACCTCGGTCCAGCGCTCTCTCGACGATCTGTACCGGTCGCTGGGACGCCTGGAACACCAGCTCGGCAGCGGCGGCCTGGACGTGCGCCGGGTCCGGCTGGACGCCGACCATCTGCGGGAGAGCGTGGCGCTGCTGCGTGAGGCGGCCGCCGCGCCGGAGTCCCCCCGCCGCCCCGACCTCGTCACCATCTCCGACGCGCCGTACGACACCAGCCTGTGGGTGGGCTCGGACGACGAGGGCCTCGGCGCCCGCGACCGCCACGCCCCCTGATCCCCGAGCCGCCCCGAGCCGTCCCCCAGTCACAGGTCCCCAGCGCAGATCGAGCCATAGAAGCGGAGCCCCGCATTGGCCACTGGTACGGAACCCCAACAGAACAGCGGCGGCGTACGGACCACTGCGCGCGCCGCGATCGCCGCCCCGCACCTGCGGACCGACCGCTGGTGGCTGGCGCCCGCCGTCACCGCGGCCGGTCTGCTCGCCTTCGTCGTCTACTCGACCTGGCGGGCCTTCGCGAACGCGGACTACTACGCGGCGCCGTACGTCTCGCCGTTCTACTCGCCCTGTCTCGCGGAGAACTGCAAGACCATGCCCTCGGGGCCGAACGCGGATCTCTTCGGCAGCTGGTGGGCGATCTCCCCGGCGATCATCATCCTGATCTTCCCGCTGGGCTTCCGCCTGACCTGCTACTACTACCGCAAGGCGTACTACCGCAGCTTCTGGGCGTCCCCGCCCGCCTGCGCGGTGGCCGAGCCGCACCGGACGTACTCCGGCGAGACGCGCTTCCCGCTCATCCTGCAGAACGTCCACCGGTACTTCTTCTACGCGGCGATCCTGGTCGCGGGCGTGCTGACGTACGACACGGTGCTGTCCTTCCGCGACCCGCACGAGAACTGGGGCCACATGGGCCTCGGCACCGTGGTGTTCCTGGTCAACATCACGCTGATCTGGGCCTACACGATCTCCTGCCACTCCTGCCGGCACATCGTCGGCGGCAAGCTCAAACACTTCTCCCGGCATCCCGTGCGCTACAAGGCGTGGCAGTTCGTCGGCCGGCTCAACGCCCGGCACATGCAGCTGGCGTGGGCGTCGCTGCTGAGCGTGGCGCTCGCCGACTTCTACGTCTATCTCGTCGCGTCCGGGGTCTTCGCCGACCCGCGCTTCTTCTAGAGACCAGTGAGGATCTGAGCGAATGTCCGTGGTCGACCGCCAGGAGTGGGACGTCGTCGTGGTCGGTGCCGGCGGCGCCGGGCTGCGGGCCGCGATCGAGGCGCGCGAGCGGGGCGCCCGTACGGCGGTGATCTGCAAGTCCCTGTTCGGCAAGGCGCACACGGTGATGGCCGAGGGCGGCATCGCGGCGGCGATGGCCAACGCCAACGAGCACGACAACTGGCAGGTCCACTTCCGCGACACCATGCGCGGCGGCAAGTTCCTCAACCAGTGGCGGATGGCCGAGCTGCACGCCCAGGAGGCCCCGGACCGGGTCTGGGAACTGGAGACCTGGGGCGCGCTGTTCGACCGTACGAAGGACGGCCGGATCTCCCAGCGCAACTTCGGCGGCCACGAGTACCCGCGGCTCGCGCACGTCGGCGACCGTACGGGCCTCGAGCTGATCCGCACCCTCCAGCAGAAGATCGTCGCCCTGCAGCAGGAGGACTTCAAGGAGACCGGGGACTACGAGTCCCGGCTGAAGGTCTTCCAGGAGTGCACGGTCACGAGGATCCTCAAAGACGGGGAGCGCGTGTCGGGCGTCTTCGCGTACGAGCGCGAGACCGGCCGTTTCTTCGTCCTCGAAGCCCCCGCCGTGGTGATCGCGACCGGCGGCATCGGCAAGTCCTTCAAGGTGACGTCGAACTCGTGGGAGTACACGGGCGACGGCCACGCGCTCGCGCTGCTGGCGGGCGCGCCGCTGCTGAACATGGAGTTCGTGCAGTTCCATCCGACGGGCATGGTCTGGCCGCCGTCGGTGAAGGGCATCCTCGTCACCGAGTCGGTGCGCGGCGACGGCGGGGTCCTGCGGAACTCCGAGGGCAAGCGGTTCATGTTCGACTACATCCCGGACGTCTTCAAGGAGAAGTACGCCGAGTCGGAGGAGGAGGCCGACCGGTGGTACGAGGACCCGGACAACAACCGGCGCCCACCGGAGCTGCTGCCGCGCGACGAGGTGGCCCGCGCCATCAACGCCGAGGTCAAGGCGGGCCGGGGCTCGCCCCACGGCGGTGTCTTCCTGGACGTGTCGACACGTATGCCCGCCGAGGTCATCAGGCGCCGGCTGCCGTCCATGTACCACCAGTTCAAGGAGCTGGCGGACGTCGACATCACGGCGGAGGCGATGGAGGTCGGGCCGACCTGTCACTACGTGATGGGCGGCATCGCGGTCGACTCCGACACGGCGGCCGCACGCGGGGTGCCGGGCCTGTTCGCGGCCGGTGAGGTGGCCGGCGGCATGCACGGCTCCAACCGGCTCGGCGGCAACTCCCTCTCCGACCTGCTGGTCTTCGGGCGCCGCGCGGGCTGGCACGCGGCGGAGTACGCGCAGGGGCTGGCGTACCGGCGTCCGCCGGTGGACGACGCCCAGGTCGACACGGCCGCGGCGGAGGCCCTGCGCCCGTTCTCGGCGGAGGCGGACCGGGCGGGCGAGGCGGGCCCGCCGGAGAACCCGTACACCCTGCACCAGGAACTCCAGCAGACCATGAACGACCTGGTCGGCATCATCCGCCGCGAGGGCGAGATGGAGCAGGCCCTGCACAAGCTCGCCGAGCTGCGGGTACGCGCACGCCGCGCCGGGGTCGAGGGCCACCGCCAGTTCAACCCCGGCTGGCACCTGGCCCTCGACCTCCGGAACATGCTGCTGGTCAGCGAGTGCGTGGCCCGTGCGGCCCTGGAGCGCACCGAGTCGCGCGGCGGCCACACCCGCGAGGACCACCCCACGATGGACCGCAAGTGGCGCAACGTGAACCTGCTCTGCGCCCTCGCCGACCCCACCGGCGGCCTCGCGGCGACCGACCCCGGCCGCGGCCAGATCCGCCTCACCCGCGAGACCACCGCCCCCATCCGCCCGGACCTGCTCGCCCTCTTCGAGAAGGAGGAGCTGGTCAAGTACCTCGCCGAAGAGGAGCTGTACGAGTGAGCAGCTACGAGGCCCGCTTCAAGGTGTGGCGGGGTGACGCCGAGGGCGGCGGCCTGGAGGACTTCGAGGTCGAGGTCAACGACGGCGAGGTGGTGCTCGACATCATCCACCGCCTCCAGGCCACGCAGGCCCCCGACCTGGCCGTGCGCTGGAACTGCAAGGCCGGCAAGTGCGGTTCGTGCTCGGCGGAGATCAACGGCCGCCCGCGGCTGATGTGCATGACCCGGATGTCGGTGTTCTCCCGCGAGGAGACGATCACCGTCACGCCCCTGCGCGCCTTCCCGGTGGTCCGGGACCTGGTGACGGACGTCGGCTTCAACTACCAGAAGGCGCGGGAGGTCCCGGCCTTCGTCCCGCCCGCCGGGCTCGGTCCCGGTGAGTACCGGATGATGCAGGAGGACGTGGACCGCTCGCAGGAGTTCCGCAAGTGCATCGAGTGCTTCCTGTGCCAGGACACCTGCCATGTCGTCCGGGACCACGAGGAGAACAAGAAGGCGTTCGCGGGCCCGCGCTTCCTGATGCGGATCGCCGAACTCGACATGCACCCGCTGGACTCGGCCGCCGACACGGGCCTGGACCGCAAGCGCACGGCCCAGGACGAACACGGCCTCGGCTACTGCAACATCACCAAGTGCTGCACCGAGGTCTGCCCCGAGGGCATCAAGATCACCGACAACGCCCTGATCCCCATGAAGGAACGCGCGGTCGACCGCAAGTACGACCCGCTGGTGTGGCTCGGGTCGAAGATCAGGAGGCGGTCTTCGTAGGGGCGGGGCGACCGGGGCGCTGGGCGAGGAGCTGGACCACCGTTCCGCCCATCCACAGGCACCAGCCGAGGGCCGGAAGGAACTCAAGACCCGCGTCGGCGAGGGGCCCGAGGAACATGAACAGGCCCAGCCCGACCGCGTTCACCAGCGCCCCGTACCCCCACAGCCGGGGCCGCAGCACCCGGCGGCGGGCCACCGGCGGTACCCACACCCCCCCGACGGCCAGGACGCCGAGCACGCCCATGAGCGTCACCGCGAGGACGGCCGCCATCACCAAGAACATGTGCATGCCCATCATGTTCCCTCACGGTGTCCTGTTCCGGTCACCGGACCCAGTCTTCCCGATAAGCCGTCCAGTCCGCTTCGGTGGCCGCGAAGTCGACGTAGAGGGCGACCCCGAAGCGTGCCCGGCCCTTGTCGGTGCGGGACAGGCCGAGGCGGACACCGCGTACCGCGGCCGGGACGGTCTCGGCACGGGCCCAGTGGCCGAAGCGGTTCTCGTGGTAGAAGGGCAGGCCCATGAGCAGGTCCGTGGACTCGGGAGTGACCTCCAGGGCCAGCGAGGTCTGCTGGGCGACATAGCCGCCGTACAGGCTCTGCGACGGCTGCATGGTGTCGTACGACATCACCGCGATCTGGTCGACGCGGCGCGCGACCTGCCCGAAGTACGCCTGCGACCACCACTTGGGGTGGCCCGTGGCCGTTCCCCAGAAGGAGTGGAGGGCCGGCAGCGGATCGATCTGGTGCGCGGCGACGGAGAGCACCGCACGGTGGTCCCGGGTGACGCGGTGCAGGGCGTCCAGGAGGGCGAGGTAGTTCCGGTCGCCGGAGTGCAGGGGCTCCAGATCGAAGTGGGCACCCTGGAAGCCGGTGTCCAGGATCTGGCGGGTGGAGGCGACCACGTGGGAGCGGGTCGCGGGGCGCTCCAGGTGCATGGCGTACGGCTTCTCGGGGGCGACCTCGTCGCCGAGCCAGGCCTGGACGCGGATGTGCGGCGCCTTGCCGTGCAAGGTCTCGATGAGCCAACGCGCCCGTGGGTACGCCGACTTGGGAAGGGTTCCGTCGTGCTCCAGGGGGCCCGCGTGGACGTACAGGTCGCGGATGCCGGTGCCGCGCAGCCGGCCGGCCAGGGCGGTGACGTCGGCGTCGGTCTTACGGCCGTCGATCCAGGCGTGACCGAGCCAGATGGCATCGCGGTCACGGGTGTACGTGCCGGGTTCAGGGGTGCCGGTGTAGTTGACGCGGAGGGCGGTCTCCGCGGCGAGGGTGGGGAGGAGCAGCAGGAGGACGAGGACGAGCGCGGTGCGCCGCAGCGTCCGAGGCCAGGCGCGCTTCCGACTCCCACCGGCCGGGCGGGTCTCGTCGTCGGGGGCGGATGCCTCTTGGGGCACGTCCTCGGCGTGGGGGCCGGGCGGACCCGACCGGGTGTCCTCGGCGTCGGGGCCGGGCGGACCCGACCGGGTGTCCTCGGTGTCGGGGGCGGGCGGTCCGTGCGGGGCATCCTTCGCGGAGGCGGTCTGCGCCGGTCGCCGCACGAGCTCGTCGGCTGACCCGTCCGTTGCTCCCCCGTCCGTCCCTCCTTCGTCCGTCCCTCCCCCGTCCGTCATCGGCCGGTCGCTGCCTCTGGCGTCCATTCCTGACCCCCTGCCCATCCCGTCCCCCAGCCGTATCCGTCCCGCTCGCGAAGGCGCCTACCTGCCCATACGCTCCGAAATGTGACGTCCTCCCTGATCCGCGGCCGGCCCCGGCGCGCCAAGGCGCACATACGCGTGCGGGTGGCGCATGCCGTGCTGGGTGTCGTGGTCGGGGCCGGGTGGCTGGTGTTGCCGGTGATGACGGCCGGTGCGCAAGATCCGGTTCCCGTGACGTCCACCGGGACCGTCGCGAGCGCCGCCGCGCCGCAGGAGGAGACGTCGACCGCCGACCTCGTGCTGCCCCTGATCGCGGTGGTCGCCGCCGTGGGGCTGGCCGGATACGGATACGTGCGCCGCACCCGCCGTGCCCGGACCCGTACGACGCCCGGGATCGTCTCGGCCGCACCGCCCGCGCCCACTCCGGCCGACTCCGAGCGCCAGGCCCGCGCCGCGCTGGTCCTGGCCGACGACTGTGTGCGCACGAGCCAGGAGGAACTCTCCTTCGTCCGGGCGCGTTTCGGGGGGGCGGACACGGAGCCCTTCGTCAAGGCGCTGCGGGCCGCCGAGACCGAACTGGCGGCCGCGTGCGGGATCTGGCGGCGGTACGAGCAGGGGGTGCCGGAGGACGACGTGGCCCGGCGGCAGGCGCTGGTCGGCGTGGTCGGCCGGTGCGCGGAGGCGGGACGCCGGCTGGACGCCGAGGCCGCCGCGCTGGACCGGCTGCGGGAGCTGGACGGGCCCGGGCTGGCCGGGGCGCTGGAGGTCGCCGAGGGGCGGTTCCGGGAGCTGACGGGGCGGACGCTGACCGCCGGGAACACCCTGACCTCCCTGCGCGACCGCTGCACACCGGCGGCCGTCGCGCCCGTCACCGGGTACCTCGAACAGGCCAAGGACCGGCTGGTGTTCGCCACCATGCGGCTCAACGAGGCCCGCCAGTCGGCCGACGCGGGCGCCGGTGCGCGGGCCGCCGGGCAGCTGCGCGCCGCCGAGGGCGCGGTGGCCCAGGCCGACGTCCTGGTCACCGGGGTGGAACGGCTCGCCGCCGAGCTGCGGGAGGCGGCGGCGCTGGTGCCGGCCGCGCTGACCGGTGCGGAGGCGGAGATCGCGGCGGCCCGCAAAGGGGGCGTGCCGGGCCCCCTGACCAGCGGTGAGCTGCACGCCCGGCTGGCCCACGCGGACGCCGTGCTGGCCGCCGTACGGCATGAGCTGACGGCCGGCCCGTACGACCCGCTGGACGCCCTGCGCCGGATCGCGCGGGCGGTGGAGCGGCTGGACACGGGCCTCGCCGGTGCGCCGTCCGCCGCGGCGCTGCTTGTGGCGAGGGGTTCGGTCGCCGGGGCGGACGACTTCGTCACGGTGCACCGGGGCGCGGTGGGCCCTCAGGCCCGGGTCCGCCTGGCGGAGGCGGCACGCGAACTGGGTGCCGGCCACGCCGCCCAGGCCGATGCCCTGGCCCGCGAGGCCCGGGACCTGGCCGAACGGAACGTACGGGCGCACGGCAACCCGCACACCGCCGCCGACGGCGACGCCCCGGGCCTGGCCGCCGCAGTCCTCGGCGGAATCCTCCTCTCCGAAACCCCGGACGCCGGCCCCCCGGCAAGCTACGGCGGCCCACGGACCAGGTCCCGCCACAGCTTCTCAACGCCTGCGTAGCCGAGGAAGCCGTGCCCGGGGGTCTGGGGGCGGAGCCCCCAGGGGGCGGCTCAGAAGAGGCTCAGCAGTGCTTCCGCCGGGTCGGTCAGGCCCGCCTCCGCCCCGGGCAGCGGCAACTCGAACCACACCGTCTTGCCCCGCGGGGTACGGCGCGAGCCCCACGCCGCACTGAGCAACCCCACCAGCTGCAGCCCCCGGCCCCCCTCGTCCGTGTCCCGGGCGCGCCGCCGACGCGGCTGGACCAGTCCGCTGTCCCACACCTCGCAGACCAGCGTGCGGTCGAGCAGCAGCCGTAGCCGTATCTCCCCCTCGCCGTACCGCAGCGCGTTGGTGACCAGCTCGCTGACGAGCAGTTCCGTCGTGTCGACCAGCGGCTCCAGATCCCAGCTGAGCAACTGCCCCCGGGCGTACTCCCGGGCCCGCCCCACGCTCCGCGGCTCCCGCGGCAGCGTCCAGTCGCCGACGCACTCGGCCGGCAGCCCCTGGACCCGGGCCATCAGCAGCGCGATGTCGTCCTCGCCGTGGTGGGTGTCGAGGGTGTTGAGGACATGGTCGCAGACGTCCTCCAGGGGGCGGGACGGGTCCGTGAGCGCGCCGACGAATGCCTGCAGGCCCTCGTCCAGGGGGTGGTCGCGGGACTCGACCAGACCGTCCGTGTAGAGCGCCAGCAGCGCGCCCTCCGGCAGCTCGACCTCGACCTCCTCGAAGGGCTCGCCGCCCACCCCGAGCGGCATGCCGGGCGGCACGTCCAGCATCAGGGCCGGTTCACCGGGCTCGACCAGGACGGGGGGCAGATGGCCGGCGTTGGCGAACGTACAGCGTCGGGTGACGGAGTCGTAGACGGCGTAGACGCAGGTGGCGAGGTAGACCTCGGAGAGGTCGGCGTCCCGCGGCTGGCGGGCCGTACGGGTCGCCTGCTGCACGCCCCCCGGCGTCCCCAGCCCCCGCGCGATCTCGTCCAGCGCCGAGAGCACCTCGGCGGGTTCGAGATCCAGCAGCGCCAAGGTGCGTACGGCGGTGCGGAGTTCACCCATGGCGACGGCCGCCCGCAGGCCGCGCCCCATCACGTCCCCCACCACCAACGCCGTACGGTGGCCGGGCAGTTCGATCACGTCGAACCAGTCGCCGCCCACCTCGGTCGCCGCGTTGCCCGGCAGATAGCGGCAGGCGATGTCCAGCCCGGAGGCCTCGGGGTCGCCGGGCGGGAGGAGCGAGCGTTGCAGGATCAGCGCCCGCTCGTGCTCCCTGCGGTACAGCCGCGCGTTGTCGATGCAGACCGCGGCGCGCGCGGCCAGCTCCACGGCCAGGTCCCGGTCCCGGTCGCCGAACGGCTCGCTGCCCTTGGCGCGGGAGAACTGGGCGAGGCCGACGACCGTGTCGTGGGCGACCATCGGCACGGCCAGCGTGGACTGCACGAGGCCGCCCTCCTCGGGGGGAACGGCCCGCGGCCGGGCGGTGCGCAGGGCGTCCGCGCAGGGCGAGTTGAAGGGGAAGTGGTGGACCGCGCCGACCTCGACGGGCTCACCGGAGCCGGCGAAGGGCGCCCCGGCGACGGCGCTCGCGAAGGCGACGCGGCGCAGTTCGGCGCTGCCGTCGGTGAGTCCGGGCGGGGTCTCGTCGCCGGTGAGCAGGCCCTGGTAGAGGTCGACGGTGGCGAGGTCGCAGAAGCCGGGGACGACGACGTCGAGGAGTTCCCGGGCCGTGGTCTCCAGGTCGAGGGAGTTCCCTATGCGCGCGCCGGCCTCGTTGAGCAGGGCGAGGTTGCGCCGGGCGGCGGCGGCCTCGCGGGCGGCGGCCCGGCGGGAGGTGATGTCGGTGCCGAGCCAGGCGATGCCGATGGGCCGGCCGGTGCCGCCGTGCACGCGGTAGAGGTTGACGGACCAGTGCCGGCGTTCCTCGGAGCCGGGGAGGTGACCGGTGACATGCATGTCGGTGATGGACTGGCCGGTCTCCAGCACCCGCCGCAGGGTGGCCGAAACCCGCTCGGCCTCACCACGCGGCAGATAGTCGTGAACTCCCTTGCCCCGGTGGTCGTCCGGGGTTCCACCGAAGGTGGAGGCGAACCGTTCATTGGCCCGACGGACTCTCAGATCGGTGTCGATCAGCAGGAATCCGAACGGGGATTGGCCGAATATGGCCTGTGAGGCGGCCAGGTCGGTCTCGATGCTGCGCAGGGTGCGGACGTCCACGACGATGCACACGGCGGCCTTGTCGCCCTCGGCGGTCCGGGTGGGCATGACGTAGACCTCGGCCAGCCCCTCCTCGCCGCGCGTGCCGTCCGCCTTGTCCGGCATCCGGAAGGGCACGACCCCGGTCCACTCCCGCCCGTCGAGGATTTCGGCCATCTTGCGCTGGCCGCGCTCGCGCAGGTCGGGATCGATGAAGGCCTCTATCGGGTCCATGCCGACGGCGCGTGCGGCGGGGACGCCGAAGAGCTGCTCGGCGCGCAGGCTCCACTGGTCGACCAGCCCGCCGGGGCCGATGGAGAAGGACGCGACCTTGATGTAGTCGTAGATGGAACCGGGCGGACTGCTCTGCCACATGGCGTCGCCGGGTGCGGCGGCCTCCGCGGCCTGGTTCATCGCGCCGCCCGACGGGTCCTCGGACTCCGTGGCCTTCGCTGGTATCTCGCTCACGCGAACCGTCCCCTCCAGCTCACCGCGCCCGGCACCGGTCACCGACAGCGGCTGCCCGCAGTATCCAGCACTACGGCGCCGCATGACACGGTGTTCACGATCACAGCTCGGTCCAGATGTTTTTCGGACCGACCGTGAGATCACTTCCACTCTTCTAACCAGGGAAGGCGTCCTCGAATCACGCGCCCCGGAGCCGGCCGCGCGCCCGCGGCGCACGATGGACGCACCCCCGCCGGCTGTACACCCCCCTGCCCCCCGAGTGCTTCGTGCTCACCCCGGCACCGCCAGTTCGAACCAGACGGTCTTTCCGCTCGCGCCGGGCCGGGTGCCCCAGCGGCGGGAGGAGCCGGCGACCAGCTGCAGACCGCGCCCGCTCTCGTCCTCGTCGCGGGCGACGCGTGCGTGCGGCGGGTCGGGCAGCGGGTCGGACACCTCCACCAGGAGCGCGTCGTCGAGCCCGAGGGGACGGACGAGCCGTACCCCGATGGGGCCGGTGGCGTGCCGCAGCGCGTTGGTGACCAGCTCGCTGACCAGCAACGCGGCCAGGTCGGCGACGCAGTCGAGGTGCCAGCCGTGCAACTGGCGGCGGACGGCGGCGCGTGCGGTGCGCACGGCCCCCGGCTCCGCGGGAAACGTCCACTCGGCGCAGTCGCCATCGGTGTCGATCACGCCGATCACTTCCCAGGCCAGCGAGCCCACCCATGTCCGGTTTCATGGGGTTAATGGGCACATACCCGATATCCCAGGGGGAGTACCGCACAGGAGGGCGCACAGTGGCACGAACGGCGTAGGGGGCGCTCAGCGCGGGCCGGTGGTGAGCCGGGGTGAGACCTCGCGGACCGCGGGCACGTCCTGGTCGAGCCAGTCGACCTCCCAGATCCGGTCCGGGGTCAGCCAGCGCAGCTCGTCGTGGTCCTGGAGGGGCCTCGGTGCGGGCGAGCCGGGGCGCAGGCGGGCGGTCCACACCTGCAGCACGTACGGCGCGCGCAGCGGCCACTGCCCGGGCACCCGCTCCACCGCTTCGGCCTCGATGCCGAGCTCCTCGCGCAGTTCACGCACCAGGGCGTCCTCGGGCCGCTCGCCCGGCTCGACCTTGCCGCCGGGCAGTTCCCAGCGTCCGGCCAGGTCGGCGGGTGCGCTGCGGCGGGCGGCGAGCAGCTGGCCGCCGTCGAGCAGGGCGGCTCCCACCACCACGGTCCGGTCCGTCATCGGTGTGCCGGGGGTCATGGACGTCATGGGGCGGAGCCTACGGGAGGGCGCGTGTGGTCAGTTGCGGGCGCCGTCGCCGTTCTGGCCGATGCGCTCGACCCAGTAGAGCTGTTTGTGTCCCCGGTCGTCGAGGCTGTCGGCGATCTTCTGGGCCTCGGCGCGGGTCGCGTACCGGCCCACGCGGTAGCGATTGCCGTTGTCGTCCTGCCGTATCACGAGCCAGGGCAGGGAGACCGTCCCCTCACTCATGGCCCCCACCGCCCGCGCCGCCCCTTCTCGCACCGCCCCACCCACTTCCGCTTCCTGTGGGCCCCCGCCGTGCCCCACCTAAGGAAACCGCAATACGCATATGCCCGAGCGTACGCCCAACCTTTACGCAGCGAACACGCCTTTTCACAAAGAGGTATGCAACCGGCCAGTACGCAGGGGGCGCACGGAAGCGAACGCGCCGCCGTGAGCGCCACCGTCCCGAGTCGGAGGCATATCCGTGTGACCGCTGACCACCTGGGAAGACGGCCGAATTGTGGCCTTGGTTCGGCCCGTACGGAGGTCGCGCGACCGGAGATCACACCGGCGGCAGGCGCCAAGGGTGTGCGCTACCTCACTTGGGGGCGCGTACGGGGACGGCGACACGCCGGTGGAGGTGGGGGACGTGGGGCCGGTGGGGCGCGACGGCGGGCGCGCGTCAGCCCCGGGCGTGACCCCACCGCTTCCCACCCACCCCTGCCAACCCCCGTCACCTGACGGGCAAGTGATAGGCCACCTGATACCGGTCCGCCGGGATCACCACGTCGGCCGTCTCCACCGGGCGGCCCGAGGCGTAGTACGTGCGGTGGACGACCAGGACCACATGGCCGGGGACGCCGCCGAGGACGTGGAGTTCCTCGGCGAGGCCGGGGCGGGCGCCGACCTCCTCGGTGACGTTGTCCACGATGACGTCGATGGCGCGCATGCGCTCGACCACACCCATGCCGCCGAGCGGACCCTCCTCGGGCAGCATCACCGGGGTGCGGCCGGTGAGGGCGAGGGGCTCCCAGGAGGTGGAGAGCATCATCGCCTCGCCGGCCTCGCGGAACAGGTACTTGGTGCGCATGACCCGGTCGCCGGCCTGGATGCCCAGCCGCTCGGCGATGGCGGCGCCGGCCTCGGTCTGTTCGCTGCTGGACTCCCAGGTGCCGCGCACCGAGGCGTCGGCCTGCTCCTGCCGGAAGGGCGTGGCGCCGGTGGCCGGGCGGTATCCGGAGCGGGCCACGCGGCGGGGCACCGGGCGCTCGCGGACGTACGTCCCCGAACCGGAGCGGCCCTCGACCAGCCCCTCGGCCATCAGCACCTTGCGGGCCTCCAGCGCGACGGTGTCCGAGACGCCGTACTCCTCGCGGATGCGGGCCTGGGAGGGCAGGCGGGTGTGGGGCGGCAGTGAACCGTCGACGATCTTCTTGCGGAGATCACCCGCGACACGCAGGTACGCCGGCTGCTCACCGAAAGTCACTGGCCGCTCCCATCAGGTTGTACAGACAGCAACAGCCTGGCAACCGTGGGTTGTGCCATGCAAGCAAAGGCCAGGGAATCACTCGATGTGATGACGTGAGGCGTGCGGGGCCTTTACCCAGGCACTTTCTCCCTATAGCCGCATAGATACGCTCGGACGACTGTGCTCACACCTGCACCAGGCGGGGCACGGGACACCGATACGGTTGGGCGGGGAACGAACGGGGGCGGAATGAGGGTGGGGACCCTGACGGGGAGCCGGGTGGGCGGCGAGGTCGTCCGGGCGGTGAACGGGCTCACCGCCCGGTGGGCGGAGACGGCGCGGGACGGCACGGTCTTCTCGGCGGCCGGTGTCTGGCCGCTGCTGGCCTTCCTGGCGGACGGCGCGGCGGGCCCGGCGCGGGCGGAGCTGAGCGAGGCCGTCGGGCTGCCGGCGGATCAGGCGGCGGGTGCGGCACGGGAGTTGCTCGGGGCGCTGGCCGCCCTGCCCGGGGTGGACTCCGCCGTCGGCCTGTGGACCAGCCGGACGGTGGAGCTCGTTCCCGAGTGGCGGGCGGGGCTGCCCGCCGAGGCGCACGGCGTGCTCACCGGGGACGTGGCCGCCGACCAGCGGGCGCTGGACGCCTGGGCGGCGGACCGTACCGGCGGGCTGATCGACGGGATGCCGGCCCCGCTGGACGAGGACACCGAGCTGGTGCTGGCCGGTGCGCTGACGATGCGGACCAGGTGGCTGAGCCCGTTCCACGAGGTGCCGCTGGAGACGTCGTACGCACCCTGGGCCGCCACCGAGCGGTTGGGCCTGCGGCGCAGGAGCACCCTGCTGGACCGGGTCGGCGTCGCCGACACCCGGCACGGCTGGGTCACCGAGCTGAAGGTGCTCGGCACGGACGCGCTGGACGTGCATCTGCTGCTGGGCGAGGAGGGGATGGCCCCTGGCCGGGTGCTCGGCGCGGGGGTGGATCTGCTGCACCACCCGCGCACGGTCGTACCGGGCTCCCGGCTGCCGTACGGGGAGGTGGGCCCGGGTCTGCGGGTCGTCAAGGAGCGCTGCGCGGCATCCGCACCGCCGGTCCTCGACGTCCTGACGGCCGCGTACGAGGCGCGGGCGGACCACGATCTGCTGAAGCAGCCCCGGTTGTTCGGGCTGACGACGGCGCGGGACACCCGGCGGGGCCACTTCCCGGGCATCAGCGGCTTCCCGCTCGCCGTCGGATCGGCCACGCAGAGTGCCCTGGCCCGGTTCGAGGCGCTGGGCTTCCGCGCGGCGGCGGTCACGATGTTCGGGCTGGTCGCGGGCGGTGCGATGCCTCGGCTGCGGTATGTGTCGAGCAGGGTGGAGGCCCGCTTCGACCGCCCCTTCGGCTTCCTCGCGCTGCACCGGCACTCACGGCTGGTGCTGGCGGCGGGCTGGGTGACGGACCCGCTGCGCTTCCCGGAGTACCCGGACGAGCTGGACGCGAGCGACCCGTGGAAGGACGATCAGTGAGCGAGGTGGCCGCCGACACCGTCCGCCGGGTGAACGGGCTGGCCGCCCGCTGGGCGCAGGCCCTGCCCGAGGGCACCGTCTTCTCCGCGCCGGGCGTCTGGCCGCTGCTGGCCTTCCTGGCGGACGGCGCCGCGGGCCCGGTGCGGGCCGAGCTGAGCGAGGCCCTCGGGCTGCCGGCGGATCAGGCGGCGGGTGCGGCACGGGAGTTGCTGGCGGCGCTGCGGTCGGTACCGGGCCTGGACGCGGCGCTCGGCCTGTGGACGCACCAGGCGCTCCCCCTGCGGGAGGAGTGGCGGGCCGGGCTGCCGGCCGGGACGTACGGGGTGTTCGGGGACGACCTCGTCACCGCGCAGGAGCGACTGGACGCCTGGGCGGCCGAGCGGACCGGCGGGCTGGTGGAGCGCATGCCGGTGACGCTGACCCGGGACGCCCGGATGGTGCTGGCGAGCGCGCTGGCGCTGCGCACGACGTGGCGGCATCCGTTCACCGAGCTGCCACTGCGGCCCGGCTCCGGCCCCTGGCAGGGGCGCACGCTGCGCGGCCTGCACCGGCGCAGCGTACGACCGGACCGGGTGGGCGTGACGGGCACCCCGGACGGCTTCGTCACCGCGCTGACGGTGCCCGGCGACAACGGCATCGACGTCCATCTGGTCCTCGGCGAGGAGCGCATGACGCCGGGTCAGGTGCTGGCGGCCGGGGTGGGGATCGTGGCGCGGGCACTGCCGCTGACCGGGGGCGGCGCGCTGCCGCACGGGCATGTGGGTCCGGGCCTGTACGTGGAGCAGCAGCCGGCCGTCGAGCCGGCGCCGGTGACGCTGGACGTGCGGACGGTGGCCTACGAGGTGCGCGCCGACCACGATCTGCTCGCCCTGGCGGGGCTGTTCGGGCTGACGGCGGCGACGGATGCCCGCCACGGCCATTTCCCCGGCATCAGCGAGTACCCGCTCGCCATCGGCGCGGCCCGCCAGTCGGCACTGGCCCAGTTCGGTCCACTGGGGTTCCGGGCGGCGGCCGTGACGGCGGTGATGGCGGCGCCGGGCAGCGCCCCGCCGCAGTACCGCTACGAAACCACGGTCGTCCGCGCCGTCTTCGACCGCCCCTTCGGCTTCCTCGCCGTCGACCGCGAGTCCCGGCTGGTGCTGGTGGCGGGCTGGGTGACGGATCCGGCGCCGGAGCCCGTCATCGGCTTCCCGGGCGCTGTTCCTCCAGGACTCTGGCACAGCGGGCGAGCAGCCCGGTCAGCGCCTCCTGCTCGGCGTCGGTGAACTCCGCGGCGAGGGCCCGTTCCACGCGTACGGCGGCCGTGTCGGCCTCGGCCAGGACGGCGCGGCCCTCGTCCGTGAGGCGGGTCTCCAGGACGTTCTTGTGCCACTCGTGCGGGCTGCGGGTGATGAGTTCGCGGTCCTGAAGGTTCTTCAGGACCGTGTTCATGGTCGGCGGGGTGACCCCGCACAGCCGGGCCAGGGCCGCCGCGGAGATGCCGGGGTTGCCGGAGAGGTGGAGCAGCGCGGCGTACTGGGCGACGGTCAGGCCCGCGGGCTTGAGGACCGCGGTCTTCGTGGCGTTGAGGGCCTGCTCGGCCCGCTTGAGGTGGGAGCCGAGGCGCTCGGACGCGGGCATGGAGGTCACCCGGCCAGATTAGTGCGTGGTGGGAGATGAAGACTCTGGCGGAGATAAATACCCTGGCGATGATTAGAGCTCTAATATAGGTTTTCAGTCATCTGATAGTGAGCAGCCGAACCGAGAGGCACCGCCGTGTCCCGTTCGATCCACCGCCGCACCTTCCTGACCGGCGCCGCCGCCGGGGCCGTGGCCCTCGCCGCGCCCCGGGCGGCCGCGGCCACCGGCCCCCGCGTCTCCACCGCCTTCGCCCTCCCGGACGACCGGGCCTACCCCGAGGGCATCGCCCTCGACCCGCGCACGGGCGATGCGTACGTCGGCTCCTTCACGACCGGCGCGGTCTACCGGGCCGCCGCCGGCGCCCGGGCCGCCGGCGTCTTCCTGCCGGCCGGCACGGACGGCCGTACGACGGCCAACGGGCTGAAGGCCGACCGGGCGGGCCGCCTGTGGGTCATCGACCACACCACCGGAATCGACGTCTACGACCTGCGCGACCGCGCCCTGCTGGCCCGCTTCGCGGTGCCGGAGGGCGACCAGCGCTTCATCAACGACCTCGTCGTCACCGCGGACGGCACGGCGTACGCCACCGACAGCGTGCGTCCGGTGCTGTACCGGATCACGCCCGCCGAGGTGGCCCGGGGCGGCAGCGCGCCGCTCGTCGCGCACGTCGACCTGAGCGGGGCCGTACCCCCGCACTCACGGGACGCCTACACCCTCAACGGCATCGTTGCCGACCCCACCGGACGGCTGCTGTTCGTGGTCGACATGACCGGCGGCGGCCTGTACCGGGTCGACGTGACCGACGGCTCGGTCCGTCACGTCACCCTGCACGGGGGCGACTTGGTGAACGGCGACGGGCTGGAGCTGTCCCACCGCACCCTGTGGGCGGCCCACAACAGGACCAACACCCTGACCCGCTGGCACCTCTCCCCCGACGGCACCGAGGCCCGGCTGACCCGCACCCTGACCACCCCCGCCCTGCAGATCCCCACCACCCTGGCCCACACCCACCACGGCCTGCTCGTCGTCCGCTCCCAGTTCGACAAGGGCGGCCCGATGGGGGCGGGGACACCGACCACGCCGTTCACGGTGGCGCGGGTGACGGGGATGTGAGCCCTCACATCCCCGTCCGGCGGAGGCGCGGGCCGTCGGACGGCTCCCGGGGACCGGCCCGAGCGGCGGTCGCGCCACCGGGTGACCAGCCGCAGGACGTTGACTCCGCCCAGGGTGACCAGTACGGCCGCCGAGTCGGCATTGCCCGCGAGGCCGTGCCCCGGCCCCAGACCGCGTGCCGCCCGGACCAGCAGGGTGACGTCGGCGGGAAGGGTGACGGCGGCCATGAACATCAGGCAGGCCACCGTGCCGACCACCAGCACGACGCTGCAGAGGCGAACGGCCCGCCGCTCGTGCGCGGACAGCCGGGCGCCCGGGTCACCGGTCCCGGTGGCCCCGCTGCCGGGGCGCGGTGAGCGCAGCACGCGCCGGAGGAGGTACCGGGCGTAGGCGCGCCCGTCGCCGTACAGGTTCCGGCAGCCGGTGAGGTCCTGAAGGACGAAGTACAGGTCCGCGCGAGTGAACACCATGAACGGGAACGGCAACGGCAGCACGGCCGGCAGCAGGGCCACGGACAGCAGCCGGTGCGCCGTCGTACCGGTGTGCGTCAGGGCGAGGGCCAGGAGCAGGGCCGAGGCGACGGACAGGTTGAGGGCGATACCGGCCAGACAAGCCGTCAACCGCTGGCGGCGGGGCGCGAGTTCGATGCCGCTGATGTCGGCCCCCGGCCTCGCCGCCGGCGGGCGCGACCACGGGGCCCGGCTCACCGAGAGGCCGGCCCCTTGCCGGCCGCGGACTGATCACACGCTGAAGCGGAATACTGACGGTGCACAGTCAGGCCGCCCCGGTCGGGGCCGGACTCGTGGCACGGAGGACGCGGTGCTCACGGTGTGAGATCGAGTGCTCCGGGGGCGTCGAGGGGTGTGAGGCCCGTGGCCCAGACGCGGCCGTAGACCGACAGGTCCCGCAGATGGGCGGTGATCTCCTCGGCGCTGTAGCCGGTGTCGTTCTCGACCCACCAGGTCAGCAGGCCGATCAGTTCGCCGGTCCAGGCGCGGGCGACGATGTCGAGAGGGATGCGGGGCGTGGCGCCGAGTTGTTCGGCGCGGGTGCGGAAGACCTGCTCGGCCTGGGTGCGGATGAGTTCGGTGAACTCGCGCAGCGCCCGGCCGTCGCCCTCCCCGCGCAGGATGACCTGGTAGACGGGCCGTTCCTGTTGGGCGTGCTGGAAGATGTAGAGCACGGGCTGGCCGGTGAAGCCCTTCTCCCGGGCCTGTGTGACGGCCGGCAGCAGGCGCTCGCGGTCCTCGGCGAGGTCCTGGACGATCCCGACGAGGAGGTCTTCCTTGTCGCGGTAGTGCGCGTAGAAGGTGGCCCGGCCGACGTCCGCGCGCTCCGCGATCTCCTCGACCGTGATCGCGTGGAACCCCTTTTCGAGGACCAGCTCGACCAGCGCCGCACGCAGAGCGGCACGGGTCCGGCGAACGCGCCGGTCCCCGGCGGGCTTCGTTTCCACTGTGTCTCCTTCTCGCCCTGTGTGGCCCTGACCGTTGACCCGACCTTAACGCTGGGCTTACGTTGCTGGACGCCAAGCTAGTTACCGAACAGATTGTTCAGGAACTCATGTGGGGTGCGCGATGAACCTGGGGCGGTACGTACGCCGGACAGCCGGCCACCAGCCCGACGCCGAAGCCGTGATCTGCGGCAAGACCCGGTTGACGTACGCGGAACTGGACGACCACAGTGACCGGCTCGCGGTCGCGTTGCGCGGCCTGGGTCTGCATCAGGGCGACCGGGTGGCCACCCTGGCCGCCAACCGCGCCGAGCTGGTGGTGACCGAGATCGCCCTGTACAAGGCCGGGTTGGTCCGCGTCCCGATCAACGCGCGGCTGGGCGCCACCGAGGTGGCCCACCTGCTGCGCGAGTCGGACGCGCGGGTGCTGCTCGCCGACGCCGCCCACCTGGACGCCGTACGCCCCATCGTGTCCGGCACCGCGGCGAAGACGGTGATCGGTTACGACGGCCCCACCGACCTCGGTCCCGGATACCTGGACACACTGTCCGGAAATGAAGCGGAGCCCGTGGCTGTCGAGTGCGCCGAGGGCGATGCCGCTGTCCTGCACTTCACGTCCGGCTCCACCGGCAAGCTCAAGGCCGCGGTCCAGACGTACGGAAACCGCCTGGCCCTGATGCGCAAGACGGTGATGAGCGCCGGCACCCGCGTGGGCCCCGGTGACCGGCAGATCCTGGCCGGGCCGGTCACCCACGCCTCCGGCATGCCGCTGCTGGGCATCTTCTTCGCCGGCGGCTGTGCGGTGATCCTGCCGCGCTGGGACGCGGAGGAGTTCCTCGCCACCGTCCAGCGCGAGCGGGCCACGCACGCGTTCGTGGTCCCCACGATGATCAACACGGTGCTCGCGCTGCCCCACGCCCGCGACTACGACACCTCCAGCCTGCGCCAGCTGATCTACGGCGCCGCTCCCATGTCCCCGCGGCGCATCCGTGAGGCGTGGGACTTCTTCGGTCCGGTCCTCTCCCAGGGCTACGGCTGCGGCGAGACGACCTCCGGCGTCCTGTTCCTGTCCACCGAGGACCACCGGCGCGCCATCGAGGGCGAGGACGAGGAACTGCTGCTGTCCTGCGGACGTCCGCTCGCCGAGGCCGAGGTGGCGATCGTGGACGAGGACGGAACTCCCGTGCCGGACGGGGAGATCGGCGAGATCGCCGTACGCGGACCGGACGTCGTCCCCGGGTACCTGGGCGCGCCGGAGCTGACCGCCGCCTCCTTCCGCGACGGCTGGTTCCTCACCGGCGACCTCGCCCGCCGCCGCGCGGACGGCTATGTCTTCATCGTCGACCGCAAGAAGGACATGATCGTCTCCGGCGGTTTCAACATCTACGCCGTCGAGGTCGAGTCCGTCCTGCACCAGCACCCGGACGTGTACGAGGCGGCCGTGGTGGGCGTCCCCGACGAGCAGTGGGGCGAGGCCGTGAAGGCGGTCGTCGTCCTGCGCGAGGGCGCCACGCTCACCGAGGACGCTCTCATCGGCTTCTGCGCCGACCGCCTGGCCCGCATGAAGAAGCCCCGCTCGGTCGACTTCGTCGCGGCGCTGCCCCACAACCCCAACGGCAAGATCGACCGCCGCGCCATCCGCGACCGGTACTGGGCGGGCGCCGACCGCCGCGTCAACTGACCCTTCCCCGACCGTCTTTCCAAGGAAGCCCCCGCATGCCCTTCACCCTCGAACCCTCCTACGACGACAACCCGCGCCTCCAGGACCTCGTCGTCCGCCTGCGTGCCTACCTGCGCGACGAACTGATCCCCTTCGAGCGCGAGCGCGGCATCACCGCCGAGAGCCGACTGGAGCGTCCCACCCTCGAACACGTCTGGAAACGCAGCCGCGAACTCGGCTTCTACGGCATCAGCCTGCCCCCCGAGCTGGGCGGCCAGGGGCTGAGCTTCACCGAACTCTGCGCCGTCAAGGAGGAGCTGACGGCCTCCGGTGCGGCCCTGTCCCACTCGGTGCTCGGCGACATGGGTGGCCCGTTGCGCGCCGGAGCCATCGTGAAGTACGCCACGGAGCACCAGCTGGAGCACTACCTGATGCCCGTCATCCGGGGCGAGCGCGCCTGCTGCTTCTCCCTCACGGAGGAGGACGCGGGCTCCGACGTACGCAGGATGACGACCACCGCGACCCCGGACGGTGACAGCTACGTCCTCACCGGCAAGAAGGTCTTCAGCTCCGCCGCCCCCTTCGCGGACTTCGCCATCGTCGTGGCCCGTATGGCCGGCGAGGAGGAGCTGTACAGCGCGTTCCTCGTCGACCTCGACACGCCCGGCTGCACGGTCCTGGACGGTGAAGTCCCCATGTCCGGGCAGCAGATGGAGGGCGACCTCGTCTTCGACCACTGCCGTGTCCCGGCCGCGAACCTGCTGGGCGAGATCGGCCAGGGCCTGCGCATCGGCATCGGGCGCATCACCCTCAACCGGCTCCTGCACTGCCCGTCCCTGATCGGCGCCGCACGCCGCGCCTGGGACCTGTCGGTCACGTACGCGACGAACCGTGTCGCCTTCGGCCGGCCTCTCCTCGCCCACCAGGCCGTCCACCACAAGATCGCCGAGATGGCCACCGACATCTACGCGGCCCGCTCGATGGTGACGGCGACAGCGGCGAAGGCCGACCGGGGCGAGAACGTCTCCGTCGAGGCCAACATGTGCAAGCTGTTCGCCTCCGAGGCGTGCTTCCGCGTCGCCGACCAGGCCGTGCAGATCCACGGCAAGGCCGGGCTGACCCGCGGCAACGAGGTCGAGCAGATCTTCCGCAGCCTGCGGATGTTCCGGATCGTCACCGGCACCACCGAGATCCACAAGAACGCCATCGCCAAGGGCCTGATCTGACCGACTCCCCTGGTGCCACAGGGGCGGCGCCGCAGGACTTCGTACGCGCCTCATGCCCGAGGACCTGTGGTCACGGGGACCCGCCCCTCCTTAACGACCCCCTGCTTCACCCGCACCCGCAGGAGTCACCCATGGCACCCCACTCCTCCGCGCCTTCGACCGGGCACAGCGACGGCGCCATCGCCGTCCTCCGTCCCGACCGCCGCAGAGCCTGGCTGATCACGGCCATGATCGTGACCTTCATGGTCGTCAACTACGCCGACAAGTCCGTTCTCGGCCTCGCCGCCGTACCGATCACGAAAGAGCTGCACCTCAGCAACAGCGCCTACGGCCTGATCTCCAGCTCCTTCTTCTTCCTGTTCTCCCTCTCCGGACTCGTCGGCGGTTTCCTCTCCACCCGGATCTCCAGTCGCACCCTGCTGTTCGGCATGGCCCTGCTGTGGTCCGCCGCCCAGCTCCCGGTCCTGGCCGTGGCGTCGGTGCCGACCCTCATGGCCGGCCGCGTCCTGCTGGGCGCGGCCGAAGGGCCGGCGGCCTCCCTGTCGATCCACGCGCTGTACAGGTGGTTCCCGGCCGAACGACGTGCCCTGCCGTCGGCCCTCCAGATAGGCGGGGCGGCACTCGGCACCCTGATCGCGGCCCCCGTCGTCACCTGGCTGGTCCAGGCGTTCGGCTGGCGCTCGGCCTACGCCGCACTCGCCGCCGTCAGCGCCGTCTGGGCGCTGCTGTGGTGGCGCACCGGCCACGACGGCCCCTACGACGGCCAACACGCCGGCACCGGCACCGGTGCCGGCGGGCTGCGGCTGCCGTACCGCAGGATCCTGCTCACCGGCACCGTCCTCGGCAGCATCGCCAGCGCCTTCGGCGCGCAGTGGGCGCTCTCCCTCAGCCAGGCGTGGCTGCCGTCGTACCTCCGCACCCAGTTGGGCATGTCGGCGCGGTCCGCCGCGGCCTGCATCAGCGTCGTCTCCGGCTTCGGCCTGGTGCTGCTGCTGTCGGTCTCCCCGTTCGTGGACGCGCTGAAGTCCCGTGGGGTGAGCAGCCGTTGGTCCAGCGGGGCGGTGCAGAGCACCGCCGTGTGCGTCGCAGGCTGCGCCATGGCAGCGATTCCGTTCGTCCACGCCACGGGTCCGCGCCTGATCCTGATCACGCTCGGCTTCGGCGCCACGTCGATCGCCATACCGCTCCACTACATGACGACCGCCGAGGTGGTGCCCGTGGCCCAGCGCGGTGCGGTGTTCGGCATCGTCGCCGCCGTCGGCACTCTGCCCGGCCTCGTCGCGCCGCTCCTCACCGGGCACCTCATCGACGCGTCCAGCAGCCCGGCCGCCGGTTACACCACCGCGTTCCTCGCCGCCGCCGCGGTGATGCTCGTCGCGGGCGCCCTTGCCCTTGCCGCCATCCGCCCCGAGCACGACGCCCGGCGCCTCGCGGTGCACCACATGGCGGCGGACACCGCGCCGGGACAAGCAGGAGCAGGCGTGCACTGAAGACTTTCCCGGGCGCCGCCCTTACCACCGTGCTCGCCGCCCCCGCACTGCTCACCGCGGAGCCTGCCCAGGCCGCCGAACAGGGTGCGGCAGACGGGGGCGCCGCCGGCTCCGCCCCACGGCTGACCTGGCCGGCGGGCTGCGGGCCGCCGCCGGTCCGGTGCGCTCCGTGCGTGGGCGGCCCGGCGGACTCGCTTCGTCTGCCGGGCCGCGCCCCGCCGCACCCCCATGCGGGCCCGCAGGACCCGGAGGGACGGTGTTCTACAAGGTCCCGCCGTCGACGCTCCTGCCCGCGGTGACCGGCTCACCGTGCCCGGGGGCGTCGGCCTCGGTGCCGTGGTCGCCGCCCAGCCGTTCGCCCTCGATGTCGACCTGGGGCAGCAGCCGCTCCAGCCACTTCGGCAGCCACCAGGCGGAGCGCCCGACCAGGGCGAGGACCGCCGGGACGAGGGTCATGCGGACGAGGAAGGCGTCGATGAAGACGCCGACGGCGAGGGCGAGGGCGATCGGCTTGAGCATGGAGCTGCCGCCGGGGATGAAACTCGCGAACACCGCGAACATGATCAGTGCGGCGGCGGTGACGACCCGGGAGGCGTGGCGCGAACCGGCCAGGACGGCATCGCGTGGCCTGGCGCCGTGGACGTACGCCTCGCGCATGCGGCTGACCATGAACACCTCGTAGTCCATGGCGAGTCCGAACAGCACCGCCATCACCAGGATGGGCAGGATGCTGACGATCGGCCCGGTCTCGGCGATCCCCAGGGGCCCGGAGAGCCAGCCCCACTGGAAGACGGCCACGACCGCGCCGAAGGTGGCGGCCACGGACAGCAGGAAGCCCAGGCTGGCCTTCACCGGCACGATCACCGACCGGAAGACGAGCAGCAACAGCAGCAGGGACAGTCCGACGACCACCAGTGCGAACGGGACGAGCGAGCTCGCGAGCCGGTCGGAGACGTCGATGTTCACGGCCGTCGTACCGGTCACCGACACCTCTGCACCGGTCTGCCTGTGCCAGTCGCCCGCCTCGTTCCGGATGTGCTCGACGAGATCCTTCGTCTTCTGGTCCGACGGGCCGGTCTTCGGCACCACCTGGATGACCGCCGCGTCCCCGTGCTCGATGACCTGCGGCTTCCCGACCGCGGCGACGCCGTCGTCCGCCTTCAGGTCCTTCACGAGCGTGGCCGTGGCCTGCTGCGGGCTGCCGGTGTGCGAGGTGTCGGCGAGGACCAGCAGCGGGCCGTTGAAGCCGGGGCCGAACTTCTCGGCGACGGTGTCGTACGCCTGCCGCTGGCTGCTGCCCATGGGGGCCGATCCGTTGTCGGGCAGGGCGAGTTGGAGGTCGCGGGCGGGGACGGCGACGGCGAGCAGGCCGAGGAGGACGGCCAGCAGGGTGAGCAGCGGGCGGCGAATGGCGATCCTGCCCCAGCGTTCGCCCATCGGCCTGCGCCGGCTGTGCCCTTCGCCCTGGGCCGCCTGCTCGCGACGGGCGGTGCGTGAGCCCGGCTTCGGCCGCAGCCGTTCACCGGCGAAGCCCATCAGGGCGGGCAGGAGCGTCGTGGACACGCCGACTGCGATCAGTACGGCGGCGGCACCGGCCACGCCCATGACGGTGAGGAACGGAATGCGTACGACCGCGAGGCCGCACAGCGCGATGATCACGGTGAGGCCGGCGAAGACGACCGCGCTTCCGGCGGTGGCGGTGGCGCGGGCCGCGGACTCCTCGGTGTCCATGCCGGTGGCGAGCTGGGAGCGGTGGCGGGAGAGGATGAACAGGGCGTAGTCGATGCCGACCGCGAGACCCAGCATCGAGGCCAGGGAGGGCGCGGTGCTGGAGATGGTCAGGACGCCGGTGAGCGCCGACAGTCCGAGCAGGGTGATGCCGACACTGGTGATCGCCGTCAGCAGGGGCATGCCGGCGGCGAAGAGTGAGCCGAAGGTGATGGTCAGCACGACGAGGGCGACGGCCAGGCTCATCAGTTCCTTGGTGTGGCCGGTGCTCTTGCTGCTGCCGTAGGCGGACCCGCCGACCTCGACGGTGAGCCCCGCGTCCTTCGCCGGCCGGGTGGTCTTCTCCAGCGAGCTGAGGCTGTCGTCGTGCAGGTCGGCCCTGCTGACCTGGTAGCGGACCTGGCCGAGGGCGGCCGTGCGGTCCGGCGATATGACCTTGCTCTGCACCGGGTCGGTGACGCCGACGACCTGCGGGGCCCTGTCGGCATCCGCCATGGTGGCGCTGACCGCCCTGGCGTACTGCGGTTCGGTGATCTTGTGCCCCTTGGGGGCCACGAAGACGATCTGGGCGCTGGTGCCGGCCGCCGAGGGCAGCTCGGTCTTGAGGGTGTCCATCGCGGTCTGGGCCGGTGAACCCGGGACGGTGAACTCGTCGTTGGTCGTGCCGCCGAAGGTGATCACACAGGTGACCACCGCGGTCAGTGCCAGCAGCCAGGCGGCCAGCACCGCCCGGCGGTGCCTGAAGGCACCGCGGCCGATCCGGTAGAGCAGGGTAGCCATGGAAAAGGTGCTCCTTGAGGGGGGATGTGCAGGGGCGAGCGGCACGGTCGGGGAGGGGCCCGCGAGGGGGATGGGCCTGCTGGTCAGGCGTGGAACGCGGCCGGGCCGCCGTACAGGGTGAGACGCAGGCCGTCATCGGTGACGGCCAGCCGCCGCGGCTCCAACGCCAGGGGCAGACCGGTCAGTTCGACGGAGCGCTCGGCCCTGTCCGTGACCTTGTGCGCCAGGGCGCCCGGCAGGGGAGCGCCGTCGAAGGTCGGTCGGCCGGGGACGGTCCAGATCGTGTCGCCGTGCAGGGTGGGTGTGACCGGGACGGTGAGCGCGCCCGCCCGGCCGAGATGGACGAGCAGCTGCCCGGTCTCCGGGCTCGGAACCACCTCGCCGCCCAGGCCCTGGAACGCGCCGTCCGCCAGGGAGGCGGCGGGGACCTCGACGTCGACGGTGGTGGACCGCACCGTCACGGTGTGGCCGCACCGTCGCACCTGGTGCAGATGGGCGTCGATGCCGAGCCCCGACATCCGGCGGACCGTCACGCCGTCCGCCGTCAGTCCGACATCCGGGAACGAGCCCCGGGCCAGCTGCCACAGCACGGGCCTGGCGCCCACGTCGACGCCCGGGGTCCTGCCGAGCCGTTTCCCGGCCTCCGTCGCGAACCGTTCGCCGATCCTGTCCCGGCAGACGAACTCGGCCATGCCCACGGTGCCGGTCAGGGCGAACGCGGCCACCACGGCGAGCGTGACGCGACGCCGCGCACCGGCGCGGGATATCAGCCGACCAAAAACTGTCATGACTGACACGATACATAACATGTCAGTCATGACACTTTGCAGAGGGTCTGCCGACCGGGCGGCGTTCGGGGCATGTCAGGATGAACGGATGAACGAGGAGGGTGGACGCGAGCTGGGACGGCGGGACCGGAAGAAGGCCGCCACGCGGGGAGCGCTGCTGCACACGGCCGCCCGCATGTTCGCCGAGCACGGCTACCAGAGCACGACGGTCAAGGACATCGCCGCGGCGGCCGGCGTGACGGAACGCACGTTCTTCCGCTACTTCCCTTCCAAGGAAGACCTCGTCTTCGCGGAGATCCAGGACCTCCTCCCGCTGCTGCGCAGAGAGATCCCACGGCGCCCCGCCGACGAGACCCCGCTCACCGCGGTCCTCAACGGACTCCTGGCCGCCGCCGGAGAACTCGACGGCGGCCTCGCCATCCTCTTCGTCGGCGCCCCGCCCCGCGACCTGTCCACGGGCCCCGGCCGCACGCGCGTGCTCTGGGACATCGAGGCCGCCATCGCCGACGCGCTTGCCGAGCGGCTGCCGGACCACGGCGACCTGCGTACGCAGGTACTCGCCCGCGTCTGCGTGGCCGCCATCCGCAGCGCCCTCATCGCCCACGTCGCCCAGCACACGGACGCCTCGGACCGCCGCCTCTCCGCCGACCACTTCGTGACGCTGCTGCGCGAGGCGTTCGAGACGGTTCGCAACGCGCACTGAACCGCATGGATGTGGTGTTCGGCGCTGCCGCGAAGTGCCGTTCTGCCTGATCAGCGACCCTGCAGCGACCTTGACGGCCCAGCGTCCGAGGTCAGGGGCACTGCCTTTCTCGGCAGAGCCCGCTCACTGCCTGCCAGGCTGACGTCTCGTCAGGGGCGCGGGCGGTCAACCACCGCGAATCGCGTGCCCGACGTGAGCCGGATGACGACGGGTGAGGAAGCGTCAGATCATCCAGCCGAATTCCAGTCACGGGCATGCGAACGGGGCCGACCCGAATCCGGGCCGACCCCGCCTGACCTGGTGTTTTGCTAATTCACCGGATCCACGGCAATGCGATGCCTATACATTGAAGCGGAACTCCACCACGTCCCCGTCCTGCATGACGTAGTCCTTGCCCTCCATGCGGGCCTTGCCCTTGGCGCGGGCCTCGGTGACCGAGCCGGTCTCGACCAGGTCGTCGAAGGCGATGACCTCGGCCTTGATGAAGCCCTTCTGGAAGTCGGTGTGGATGACACCGGCCGCCTCGGGGGCCGTGGCGCCCTTCTTGATCGTCCAGGCGCGGGACTCCTTGGGGCCGGCCGTCAGGTACGTCTGCAGGCCGAGGGTGTCGAAGCCGACGCGGGCCAGCGTGGCGAGGCCGGGCTCGTGCTGGCCGACGGACTCCAGCAGCTCCAGGGCCTCCTCCTCGTCCAGCTCGGCGAGGTCCGCCTCCAGCTTGGCGTTGAGGAAGATCGCCTCGGCGGGGGCGACCAGGGCGCGCTGCTCGTTCTTGAAGTCCTCGTCGATCAGTTCGTCCTCGTCGACGTTGAAGACGTAGAGGAAGGGCTTGGTGGTGAGCAGGTGCAGGTCATGGAGGAGTTCGTTGCGCTCGGTGCCCTGGACGATGCCGTGCGCGAAGAGTGTGTCGCCCTTCTCCAGGATCTCCTTGGCCTCCTCGACCGCCTTGACCTTGGGAGCGACGTCCTTCTTGATGCGCGACTCCTTCTGGAGGCGCGGGAGGACCTTCTCGATCGTCTGGAGGTCCGCCAGGATCAGCTCGGTGTTGATCGTCTCGATGTCGTCCTTCGGCGAGACCTTGCCGTCGACGTGCACGACGTTCTCGTCCTTGAAGGCGCGGATGACCTGGCAGATCGCGTCGGACTCACGGATGTTCGCGAGGAACTTGTTGCCCAGGCCCTCGCCCTCGGAGGCGCCGCGCACGATACCGGCGATGTCCACGAAGTCGACCGTGGCCGGAAGGATGCGCTCCGAGCCGAAGATCGAGGCCAGCTTGGCCAGCCGCGCGTCGGGGACGCCGACCACACCGACGTTGGGCTCGATCGTGGCGAACGGGTAGTTGGCCGCCAGCACGTCGTTCTTGGTCAGGGCGTTGAACAGGGTCGACTTGCCGACATTGGGCAGGCCGACGATTCCGATCGTGAGCGACACGTTGCGACTTCCCGTAGATGAGTGGGCCAGGGGCTGCCAGGGGCCAGGAACGCTGGCCGATCCACCAGTCTACGGCGTCCGCGCCGAGCGGCTCGCGGGAGCTTCGAACGCCTGGCCAAGCGCTTCCCACCGGCGTGTCTGATGGGCTATTCGGCACATAAACAGACCTAAGTTGGTCCAGTGGAGCAACACGGATCGCGACCCCCGAACGACGGACCGCGACGCGGCACGCCGCACCAGCCCGCGCACCTGCCTCCGCAGGCCCGCCGCAGGCCCGGCGGCGGGCGCGGGCCGGGCCAGGGGCAGGGGGCGCGGAGGTCGGGGCGGGCGGGGCGGCAGGAGCGGGGCGGGCGGCAGGCCTGGGCCGCCGCCCGGCCGTCCGCGCCCGAGCCGAGGGTGCCCGGGCCCCGGCTCACCGGGCTCGGCGGCGGACTGTTCTGCACCCTCGCGATGTTCCTGCTGGGCTGCCTGGACGCACTGTTCGGCGGGTCCCTGAGCGCGTACGGCGTGCTGTTCCTGCCCGTGTGCGCGCTGACGGCGCTGTGGGTGCGGGCGGGGGACGTGCTGACCGCTCCCGTCGTCCTGCCCATCGCGTTCGCCGCGGGCATGGTGCCCGTCGCCGACGGCGGCGGGGGGCTGGTCGGGCGGCTGATGGGGCTGTTCACCGGGCTGGCGACCCAGGCCGGCTGGCTGTACTGCGGGACGCTGGCCGCCGGGGTGATCGTGCTGGTACGCCGGGTGCGGTGGGTACGGCGGCGCCGGCGGCGGAACTGAGCCGACGCCCCCGGCCGCCCCCGGTCATCTCTCCTGGGCCGCTCTCATCGCCGCTCCCACGATCCCCGCGTTGTTCTGCAGCTGCGCGGGGACGATCTCGGCCCTGATGCCGTCGATGAAGTGCAGGAACTTGTCGGCCTTGCGGCTGACCCCGCCGCCGACGATGATCAGCTCCGGCGAGAACAGCATCTCCACGTGCGCCAGGTACTTCTGGACGCGGCGGGCCCACTGCTCCCAGCTCAGGCCGTGGTCGTCCTTGGCCTTGCTGGAGGCCTTCTTCTCCGCGTCGTGGCCGCTCAGCTCCAGGTGGCCGAGCTCCGTGTTCGGCACGAGGCGGCCGTCCAAGAAGAGGGCGCTGCCGATGCCGGTGCCGAAGGTGAGCAGGATGACCGTGCCCCCGCGGCCCTGGCCGGCGCCGAACTGCATCTCGGCGACGCCCGCCGCGTCCGCGTCGTTGACGACCGTCACCGGCAGGCCGCCCAGCTTGCCGCTGAACAACGCGCGCGCGTCGGTGTCGATCCAGCTCTTGTCGACGTTCGCCGCCGTACGGACCGTGGCGCCGCCGGTGACCACTCCGGGGAAGGTCAGGCCGACGGGGCCGGTCCAGCCGAAGTGGTCGACGACCTGCTTGACCCCGTCGGCCACGCCGTCCGGTGTCGCCGGATGGGGGGTGAGCACCTTGCAGCGCTCCTGGGCCAGGTCGCCCCTGTCCAGGTCCACAGGGGCGCCCTTGATCCCGGATCCGCCGATGTCCACGCCGAAGATCTGCATGGCACTACGTTACGACGGACCACTGACAGTCACGCCTCGGTCGTACCGCTTCCGCCGCGCTCGGCGACCAGGGCGGCGGCCTCCTCGCGCAGGTCGCGGCGGAGCTCCTTGGGCAGCGAGAAGGTGATGGACTCCTCGGCGGCCTTGACGATCTCCACGTCGCCGTAACCGCGCTCGGCGAGCCACTGGAGAACCTGCTCGACGAGGACCTCCGGGACGGAGGCGCCGGAGGTGACGCCGACCGTCGTCACTCCCTCCAGCCAGGCCTCGTCGATCTCGTCGGCGAAGTCCACCAGGTACGCCTCGCGGGCACCGGCGAGCTTGGCGACCTCGACCAGCCGCTTGGAGTTGGAGGAGTTGCGCGAGCCGACGACGATGACCAGCTCGGCCTCGGCGCCCATCTGCTTCACGGCGAGCTGGCGGTTCTGCGTGGCGTAGCAGATGTCGTCGCTGGGCGGGGAGACGAGACCGGGGAACTTCGTCTTCAGGGCGTCGACGGTCTCCATGGTCTCGTCCACGGACAGGGTGGTCTGGGACAGCCAGACCACCTTCGACGGGTCGCGGACCTCGACCTTGTCGACGTCGCCGGGGCCGTCGACGAGCTGGATGTGCTCGGGGGCCTCGCCGGAGGTGCCGATGACCTCCTCGTGGCCCTCGTGGCCGATCAGGAGGATGTCGTAGTCCTCCTTGGCGTAGCGGACGGCTTCCTTGTGGACCTTGGTGACCAGCGGGCAGGTGGCGTCGATGGTGGCCAGGCGGCCCTGCTCGGCCTCCTCGTGCACGACGGGGGCGACGCCGTGCGCCGAGAACATGACGATGTTGCCCGGTGGCACCTCCTCCGTCCGCTCGACGAAGACGGCGCCCTTCTTCTCCAGGGTCTGCACGACGTACTTGTTGTGGACGATCTCGTGCCGGACGTAGATCGGGGCCCCGTACTGCTCGAGGGCCTTCTCGACGGCGATCACGGCGCGGTCCACACCGGCGCAGTAGCCCCGGGGGGCGGCGAGCAGGACACGGCGGCCAGGCGAAGCGGTCATGCGTCCCATCGTAAGGCCGCGTTCGGCGGCGCCGAGATCGCCCGTCCGGCGCCGCGCGGGGAACACCGATGGCCATGTCCGGCCCGGATACGACGACGCCGTCCCCGGCCCCTTCACCGAGCGCGGCCGACCCACACCACCGGCTGCGCCGCGGTCTCGGCCTGCGGGACCTCGTGATCACAGACTTCTCTTCATCGCTCCCATGGCGCCGGTCGACGTGTCCGGCACGCCGGACGCCCCGGACGCCCGCTCGCACGGGGCGGTGGCGCTGGTGTACGCGGGGGCGACGGCTACGCGCGCGTGGGGCTCGGCAAGGGGGGCCGGAGGGGCAGGGATCGCCGGCTGCCCCGTGCGCTGTCCCGGACGGACGCCGGTGTGCCGCGGGTCGCTCCGCTGTGCGCGGCGGTGATCACCCTGGTCGCGGCGGTCCGGCGGCCGGGACAGGCTCGTCCGCCCACCACCTGCGCGAGACCGCTCGCCGCCACGCCGAGCGGGGGGTGGGGGCGCTTGGCGGCGTCGGCGGCGGTGTCGGCGGTGTCGGCGGGAGACTCGTTGTCGGTACCCCCCGTTACTCTCAACCGCATGGCTGCCAAAACCACCCCCGAAGCCCCCCTGCCCGTAGGTGAGGTCTCCCGGCTGATCGGGGGCTGGATCGACCGGCTCGGTGCGGTGTGGGTCGAGGGGCAGATCACGCAGTTGTCGCGGCGGCCGGGCGCCGGTGTCGTGTTCCTGACGCTGCGGGACCCGTCGTACGACATCTCCGTGAGCGTGACCTGCTACCGGCAGGTGTTCGACGCCGTCGCCGATGTCGTCGGCGAGGGCGCCCGCGTCGTCGTACTGGCGAAGCCGGAGTGGTATGCCCCGCGTGGCCAGCTGTCCCTTCGCGCCGCCGAGATAAGGCCCGTCGGCGTCGGTGAGCTGCTGGCCCGGCTGGAGCGGCTGAAGAAGGCGCTCGCGGCCGAGGGACTGTTCGCGCCGGAGCGGAAGAAGCCGCTGCCCTTCCTGCCGCAGCTGATCGGGCTCGTCTGCGGTCGCGCCTCCGCCGCGGAGCGGGACGTGCTGGAGAACGCCCGCCACCGCTGGCCCGCCGTCCGCTTCGAGGTGCGCAACGTCCCGGTGCAGGGCGTGCACGCGGTCCCGCAGGTCGTGCAGGCGGTGAAGGAGCTGGACGAGATCGCGGACGTCGATGTGATCATCGTCGCCCGCGGGGGCGGCAGCGTCGAGGATCTGCTGCCCTTCTCCGACGAGCAGCTGGTGCGGGCCGTGGCCGAGTGCCGTACGCCCGTGGTCTCCGCCATCGGGCACGAGCCCGACAACCCGTTGCTCGACCACGTGGCCGATCTGCGCGCCTCCACCCCTACCGACGCTGCCAAGAAGGTCGTGCCGGACGTGGGTGAGGAGTTCGAGCGGGTGCGGATGCTGCGGGACCGGGCCCGGCGCTGCGTGAACGCGTTCGTCGAACGGGAGGAGCGGGGGCTGGCGCATGCCCTCGCCCGGCCCTCGATAGAGGATCCGCACCGGATGATCGACGAGCGCGCCGACCAGGTGGCCTCCCTCGCCGAGCGCGGTCGGCGGACCCTCGGCCATCTCCTGGACCGCGCGGACTCGGAGCTGACGCACACGCACGCGCGCGTGGTGGCCCTCTCCCCCGCGGCGACGCTCAAGCGCGGCTACGCGGTGCTGCAGAAGACGGACGGGCACGTGGTACGCGGTCCGGACGAGGTGACCGAAGGCGAGGCACTCCGGGCCCGCGTCGCCGAAGGCGAATTCACAGTGAAGGTAGGCGAATGACCGGCAAGGTGGACGAGGCGCTCTCCTACGAGCAGGCGCGGGACGAGTTGATCGAGGTCGTACGGCGCCTGGAGGCGGGCGGTACGACGCTCGAGGAGTCCCTGGCGCTGTGGGAGCGCGGCGAGGAGCTGGCCAAGGTGTGCCGGCGCTGGCTGGAGGGGGCGCGGGCGCGGCTGGACGCGGCGTTGGCCGAGGAGGAGGCGGAGACGGATAAGGAGGCGGAGACGGAGGCCGAGTAGGGGTCGGCAGCCGCTCCCGTTGTGAAGCGGGTCACCACCCCCCGACTTTTGTTGAAGGTTGAACTTCACTGTCGTAGGCTCATCACGTCAGCCGATCCGGACCACGGTCCGGTACGTCGGATCAAGGTGCCATCCAGGAAGTTCACGCATGTCTCTCGTTCTTGACCCCGCCGCCCAGGACCTGCTGTTCCGTGAGGCCCGCACCGCGAACGCCTTCACCGACGAGCCGGTCACCGACGAGCAGGTCCAGGCGATCTACGACCTCGTCAAGTACGGCCCCACCGCCTTCAACCAGAGCCCGCTGCGCATCACCCTGGTCCGCTCCCCCGAGGCCCGCGAGCGCCTGGTGCAGCACATGGCCGAGGGCAACCAGCCGAAGACGGCCGCCGCCCCGCTGGTCGCGATCCTCTCCGCGGACAACGAGTTCCACGAGGAGCTGCCGACCCTCTTCCCCCACTTCCCGCAGGCCAAGGACCTCTTCTTCAGCGAGCGTCCGGCCCGTGAGGGCGCCGCCGCGCTGAACGCCGCCCTGCAGGCCGCCTACTTCATCATCGGCGTCCGGGCCGCCGGCCTCGCCGCCGGCCCGATGACCGGTCTGGACTTCGAGGGCGTCCGCAAGGAGTTCCTGGACGACGACCACACCCCGCTGATGGTGGTCAACATCGGCAAGCCCGGCCCGGACGCCTGGTTCCCGCGCTCGCCGCGCCTGGCGTACGAGGACGTCGTCACGACCGTCTGAGTCATCACCGCCTGAGCGGATCCGTACATGAAGAGGCCCCCGCGTGACGGCGTATTCGAGGGGGCCTCTTCACATGCGGGGAGGTCACTGCATCTTCAGCGCCGCCGCCATCTTGGTCAGCTCCGCGAAGGGCGCCGTGCCGGCCACCACCGTGGTGGAGCCGCGCGTGCCGTTCAGCACGAGGGCGTCGTAGCGGCCGCCGCTGTAGCGGGTCCAGGTGCGGCCGCCGATCGTCTCCGTCTGCTTCGTCGCCGACGCGCCCTGGCTGGCCTGGTCGATGAAGTCGGCCGGCTTCTGCGTGGACTGCTCGATCTGCACGTACTGGCTGTCCGGGGTCTGGAAGCCCAGGTGCCAGCGGTCACCGTTCTCGCCCTCGAAGCGTACGGAGGTCGCCTTCCAGGTACTCGGCAGGCCCTCGGGCGCGGCCACCGGGTAGCTCGCGGCGCGACGGGCGGTGAGCAGCTCGACCCGGTAGTCGACCCGCTTGAGGTCGGGAGCGTGATCGTCGTGCGGGATGGCGAGGAAGTACACGACCAACGCCGCGATGCCGATCAGGGCCAGGGAGAGAACCATGTCCCGGGCTGTCTTCTGCTTACCGTTCGAACCTGCCACGCCCTCTATCGTCGCAGGTGCCCCAAGCGCTCATCCGTGGGGTCCCCTGCTCATTTTGTCTGTCCGGCGATAAAGTCAGGGTCGAATACCCTCATCCGGCCGTCGTCGTATCAGAAAGGTGCGCTCCGATGACCGAAAATCATCACCTGCCGTCCGAGCTCGATGTTCCCTCCGAGGCTCCCGACCGCAACCTCGCCCTGGAACTCGTCCGGGTGACCGAAGCCGCCGCGATGGCAGCGGGCCGCTGGGTGGGACGCGGTGACAAGAACGGCGCCGACGGTGCCGCGGTGCGCGCCATGCGGACCCTCGTCTCCACCGTGTCGATGAACGGCGTCGTCGTCATCGGCGAGGGTGAGAAGGACGAGGCCCCGATGCTCTTCAACGGGGAACAGGTGGGCGACGGCACCGGTCCCGAGGTCGACATCGCGGTCGACCCGATCGACGGCACCACGCTGACCGCCAAGGGCATGCCCAACGCGATCGCCGTGCTCGCCGCGGCCGAGCGGGGCGCCATGTTCGACCCGTCCGCCGTGTTCTACATGGACAAGCTGGTCACCGGTCCGGAGGCCGCCGAGTTCGTCGACATCGACGCGCCCGTGGCGGTGAACATCAAGCGGATCGCCAAGGCGAAGAAGGCCACGCCCGAGGACGTCACCGTCGTCATCCTCGACCGGCCGCGGCACGAGGGTCTGATCCGGGAGGTCCGTGAGGCCGGCGCGCGCATCAAGCTGATCTCCGACGGTGACGTGGCGGGCTCCATCTACGCGCTGCGCGAGGGCACCGGCGTCGACCTGCTGCTGGGCATCGGCGGCACGCCGGAGGGCATCATCTCGGCCTGCGCCGTGAAGTGCCTGGGCGGGACCATCCAGGGCAAGCTGTGGCCCAAGGACGACGAGGAGCGTGCCCGCGCCATCGACGCCGGGCACGACCTGGACCGCGTGCTGACGACCGACGACCTGGTGTCCGGGGAGAACGTCTTCTTCGTCGCCACCGGTATCACCGACGGTGAGCTGCTGCGGGGTGTCCGGTACAAGTCGGAGACCGCGCTGACCGAGTCGATCGTGATGCGCTCGAAGTCGGGGACGGTCCGCCGGATCGACTCCGAGCACCGGCTGAGCAAGCTGCGGGCCTACAGCGCGATCGATTTCGACCGGGCCAAGTAGTTCCGGAGCTGATCAGCGCCCGTGTCAAAGGGGGCGCGTGGAGCGTCGGCGGCTGCGGGTGATGCGTGGCCGTCGCGCCCACGCGGCGGAGCCGCGTATCGATGCAGCCCCGCGCCCTTCAGGGAATCAGCGCCCCCGGTGCGGAGGGGGCGCCCCATCTCCTAGCCCGCTATGCGGTTGGCCGCAGTCGCCCGTGCCGCCTTCTTCAGTTCGAGCTCTCGCCTGCGGCGCCTTGCCAGGACCACGCGGCGCTCGGCTGCGGTGAGGCCGCCCCAGACGCCGTACGGCTCGGGCTGGAGGAGCGCGTGTTCGCGGCACTCGACCATCACCGGGCAGCGGGCGCAGACGCGCTTGGCCGCCTCCTCGCGGGACAGCCGGGCGGCGGTCGGCTCCTTCGACGGCGCGAAGAACAGGCCCGCCTCGTCGCGCCGGCACACGGCCTCGGTGTGCCAGGGAGCGTCTTGGTCCCTGTCTCGCACTGGCACCCGCTGGGCCGGAAGGGCAGCGACCTGCAGGGACGAATGCGGCGGTTGCAGCACGGTCTACTCCTGACGACGGCTTCGCGAGCGAGAGACGATGCAGCAAGGCCTACCCGCTGTGCGCGCGCCTATGCACAGCGTTCCCAGTCGCGGGCGCGCGGCGGCTTGTTCGCGCCCCCTCGTGACGGCACAGGAGGAGCGGAACCCTCCGCTCACCGGCGGAATCGCGAGCGTCAGCGGCCCAGGTGTTTACGCATCTTCCGGTCGACCTTGTCCTGGACCCGCTCCAGCTTGCGGTCGATCCTGCTCTGCACCCGGTCCAGGATGTCCGCCACGCGCTTGCCGCGCCTGGGGCGGGCCTCGACATTGCCGAGTACGGCCCAGCCGTCGACGTAGACCACCGGTGCGTCGGAGTCGACCGAGTCCAGCGTGTCCACCTCGAAGTTGCCGAGGACGCCGCCTCCGGTGCCGCGCAGCGACACGTTCTCCGGGACGCGGATCTGGACGTCGCCGAAGACCGAGACGGCCTTGATCACGACCTGCTGGTACTCGAAGATCGCCTCGCTGAGGTCGATCTCGACGCTGCCGAAGACCGAGTACGCGTGGATCCGGCGGCCGGCCCGCCAGCGGCCCCGGCGCGCCGCGCTGCTGAAGACCGCGACAACGTTGGCGTCCGCCTCGTGCGGTATCGCGCCGGGGGTGGGGCGGGGCGGGACGGGTGTGTAGGCGGGGCCGGCCGGGGGCTGGTGGGCCGCGGGCAGGTCCCGGATGAAGACCTCCAGCTCACCCACCGTCTTGGCGGCGAGGACGCCGTCGACCCGCTCGGCATGCTCGTCAGCGGTCAGCCGGCCCTCGGCCAGGGCCTCACGGAGGATCTCGGCGATGCGGTCACGGTCGGCGTCCGAGGCACGCAGCTCGGCGACAGGTGCTTCGGTGTGCTTCTGAAGGTCCACGGGCACAGCGTACCGAAACGCGATAGATCGCGACTAGGGGCTGTGGAAAACCCCCTGCGGGCTCGGCGTGTCGAACTGAGCCTTACCTCACAGGTTCCGTGTCGGCGGCAGGTTCTAGGCTGGTGAGGCCCGCCAGCGTCGGCGGGCGGCCGTCCGTCAGAGTGAGGAATGGGCTGAGATGCCTGAGTTCGCGTACACCGATCTGCTCCCCCAGGGAGAGGACACCACCCCGTACCGGCTGGTGACGTCCGAGGGCGTCTCCACCGTCGAGGGCCCGGACGGGCGGACGTTCCTCAAGGTGGAGCCGGAGGCGCTGCGCAAGCTGGCCGCGGAGGCCATCCACGACATCCAGCACTACCTGCGCCCGGCCCACCTCGCCCAGCTGCGCCGGATCATCGACGACCCGGAGGCGTCCGGCAACGACAAGTTCGTGGCGCTGGACCTGCTGAAGAACGCGAACATCGCGGCGGCCGGCGTGCTCCCGATGTGCCAGGACACCGGCACGGCGATCGTCATGGGCAAGCGCGGCCAGAACGTGCTGACGGAAGGCCGCGACGAGGAGGCGCTGAGCCGCGGCATCTACGACGCCTACACCAAGCTGAACCTGCGCTACTCGCAGATGGCTCCGCTCACCATGTGGGAGGAGAAGAACACCGGCTCCAACCTGCCGGCCCAGATCGAGCTCTACGCCACCGACGGCGGCGCGTACAAGTTCCTGTTCATGGCGAAGGGCGGCGGCAGCGCCAACAAGTCCTTCCTCTACCAGGAGACGAAGGCCGTCCTGAACGAGGCCTCCATGATGAAGTTCCTGGAGGAGAAGATCCGTTCGCTCGGTACGGCCGCCTGCCCGCCGTACCACCTGGCGATCGTCGTCGGCGGCACCAGCGCGGAGTACGCCCTGAAGACCGCGAAGTACGCCTCCGCGCACTACCTGGACGAGATCCCGGCGGAGGGCTCGGAGCTCGGCCACGGCTTCCGCGACAAGGACCTTGAGCAGAAGGTCTTCGAGCTGACCCAGAAGATCGGCATCGGCGCGCAGTTCGGCGGCAAGTACTTCTGCCACGACGTCCGCGTGGTCCGCCTGCCCCGGCACGGCGCGTCCTGCCCGGTCGCGATCGCCGTCTCCTGCTCGGCCGACCGCCAGGCCGTCGCGAAGATCACCGCCGAGGGCGTCTTCCTGGAGCAGCTGGAGACGGACCCGGCGCGCTTCCTGCCGGAGACGACGGACGCGCACCTGGAGTCGGACGGTGACGTGGTCAAGATCGACCTCAACCAGCCGATGGACACGATCCTCGCGGAGCTGACGAAGTACCCGGTGAAGACCCGCCTGTCCCTGACCGGCCCGCTGGTCGTGGCCCGTGACATCGCGCACGCCAAGATCAAGGAGCGGCTGGACGCGGGCGAGGAGATGCCGCAGTACCTGAAGGACCACCCGGTGTACTACGCGGGTCCGGCGAAGACCCCCGAGGGCTACGCCTCCGGTTCCTTCGGCCCGACGACGGCCGGCCGCATGGACTCCTACGTGGAGCAGTTCCAGGCGGCGGGCGGCTCGAAGGTGATGCTGGCGAAGGGCAACCGGTCGAAGCAGGTCACGGACGCGTGCGCGGCCCACGGCGGCTTCTACCTGGGTTCCATCGGCGGCCCCGCCGCCCGCCTCGCCCAGGACTGCATCAAGAAGGTCGAGGTCCTCGAGTACGAGGAGCTGGGCATGGAGGCCGTCTGGAAGATCGAGGTCGAGGACTTCCCGGCGTTCATCGTCGTGGACGACAAGGGCAACGACTTCTTCACCGACCCTGCCCCGCAGCCGACGTTCACCTCGATCCCGGTCCGGGGCCCGGGCCTGGCCTGACGCCCCGCCGCAGTACTCGGGCATGGCGGCTTGCGGGTGGCGGGCGGGGCGCGCGGTCGCGCCTCGCCTGCCCGCCGGGTGAGCCGGGTGGGTGTGAGGGGAGGCAATGGGCAGACCTGTTCCACCGCTCCTTGCCCCACACCCCCCGGCCTGCGGCTTTGGTCATGGCCCGTCTCACTCACTCAGCGTAACGACAGGGAACAACCGCGCCTGCCCGACCGCTATAACCGCCATGAGCGACTACCGCATCGAGCACGACTCCATGGGCGAGGTCCGTGTCCCCGCCGCCGCCAAGTGGCGCGCCCAGACGCAGCGCGCCGTCGAGAACTTCCCGATCTCGGGGCAGCGGCTGGAACGCGCGCACATCGAGGCGCTGGCCCGGATCAAGGGCGCCGCCGCCAAGGTGAACGCCGAACTCGGCGTGCTCGACGAGGAGGTGGCCGAAGCGATCCAGGAGGCCGCGGCCGAGGTCGCCGAGGGGCGATGGGACGAGCACTTCCCCATCGACGTCTTCCAGACCGGCTCCGGCACCTCGTCCAACATGAACACCAACGAGGTCATCGCCACCCTCGCCAGTGACCGGCTGGGCCGGGACGTGCACCCGAACGACCACGTCAACGCCTCGCAGTCGTCCAACGACGTCTTCCCCTCCTCCATCCACATCGCCGCCACCGCCGCCGTCACCCACGACCTGATCCCCGCCCTCGACCACCTCGCCGCCTCCCTGAGCCGCAAGTCCGGGGAGTTCGCCGATGTCGTGAAGTCCGGGCGGACCCACCTCATGGACGCCACCCCCGTGACGCTCGGTCAGGAATTCGGCGGGTACGCCGCGCAGGTTCGCCACGGCGTCGAGCGGCTCCGCGCCTCCCTTCCCCGGCTCGCCGAACTCCCCCTCGGCGGCACCGCCGTGGGCACAGGTATCAACACCCCGCCCGGTTTCTCCGCCGCCGTCATCCAGGAGGTCGCCCGGGCCACCGGGCTGCCGCTCACCGAGGCCCGTGACCACTTCGAGGCGCAGGGCGCCCGGGACGGGATCGTGGAGACCAGCGGACAGCTCAGGACCATCGCGGTCGGACTGACGAAGATCGCCAATGATCTGCGGTGGATGGCGTCCGGGCCGCGCACCGGGCTCGCCGAGATCCGGCTGCCGGACCTGCAGCCGGGGTCGTCCATCATGCCGGGCAAGGTCAACCCGGTGATCCCCGAAGCCGTCCTCATGGTGGCCGCGCAGGTCATCGGCAACGACGCCACCATCGCCTGGGCCGGCGCCGCGGGGAACTTCGAGCTGAACGTCATGCTGCCGGTCATCGCCAAGAACGTGCTCGAATCCATCCGGCTGCTCGCCAACGTCTCCCGGCTGCTGGCCGACCGGACGGTCGACGGCATCACCGCCGACCGGGAGCGGACCCGGGAGTACGCGGAGTCGTCCCCGTCCGTGGTGACCCCGCTGAACAAGTACATCGGCTACGAGGAGGCCGCGAAGGTCGCCAAGAGGTCGCTCGAGGAGCGGAAGACGATCCGTGAGGTCGTACTGGAGAGCGGCTATGTCGAGCGCGGCGACCTGACGCTCGACCAGCTCGACGAGGCCCTGGATGTCCTGCGGATGACGCACCCGTAACCACGAGCGAACCTTTCCGGCCACCGGTCACCGGCCGCCCGGAACCGTGACGTGCACCGCAGCGTCGTATGCCTGCGGCACCTAATATCTGTCCATGACGGACGACGGAGCGACGACAGACGTGGAGACGGCGGACGCGGCGGACCCGGCGGACACGGCCGAGGCCGCGGGGACGGGACCCGCGCCCCACTGGGCCCCCGGGGCCCAGATCCTGTGGCGCTACCGGGCGAACGCCGGTGCGCGCATCCACATCGCCCGGCCCGTCACCGTCGTCCGTGACGACGCCGAACTGCTCGCCGTGTGGATGGCCCCCGGCACCGAGTGCGTGAAGCCGGTCCTCGCCGACGGCACGCCCGTGCACCTGGAGCCGCTCCGGTCCCGCTACACCAAGCCGCGCTCGGTGCAGCGGGACCGCTGGTTCGGCACGGGTGTGCTGAAGCTGGCCCAGCCGGGCCGGCCCTGGTCGGTGTGGCTGTTCTGGGAGCCGGGCTGGCGGTTCAAGAACTGGTACGTCAACCTGGAGCAGCCGCTGGCCCGTTGGTCGGGCGGGGTGGACTCCGAGGACTACTTCCTGGACATCTCCGTGCACCCCGACCGAAGCTGGCACTGGCGCGACGAGGACGAGTTCGCGCAGGCCCAGCGGGACGGGCTGATGGACGCGGCCACCGCCGAGCGGGTCCGGGCGGCCGGGCGGGACGCGGTCGAGGTGATCGAGGCGTGGGGGACGCCGTTCTCGGACGGCTGGCAGCACTGGCGCCCGGATCCGTCCTGGGCGGTACCTTCTCTCCCGGAGGACTGGGACCGTACGCCCGCGCATGTGTCCTCATGAGACCCTTGATGCGCCCCCGGGCACAAAACGTAGGATCGTCCTCCGCAAGGGCGCGTACAAGCAACTCCCGGGGCATGTGCCGGGCTTGACCGATCGTCACCGAGGGGCGGCAGCACGTGAGCGAGGGGCACCAGGGCACAGGAACCACCTCTGACCACGCGGGAATTCCGTTCCTGGGGCACGTATTGCGGGTATCGGGACTTCTGCGGGAGCAACTGCGCGCCCGGCGCGCAGTGCCGTACGGATGGATGCGACACGCGTGACGGAGCAGCCCACCTCCTTCGAGCGCCCTCAGGGCGCCGACCCCGCGGAGGGCCACGGGGCGCTCACGCGTGCCCCGAAACCGGCCGGCACCCCGGCCTTACCGGCGCAGGCCCGGCCGGAGGGAGTGTCCTGCGCACCGGGCACGGCCACACCGTGTGGCCAGGGAAAGGACGGCAGGGGGACGCAGTCCCCGGTCGGCAAGGGGAAGGAGCCCCCAGTCAACGGCCCCGAGCACTCCCAGCCCGCCACCACCGAGCCCGGCGCACACCGCCCGCGTCCCGCGCCCGAGGCGGCCCTTCCGGCGCGCCCCGCGCCGGAGGCCATCCCGCCGCAGCCCGGCGCCGAGCAGGAGCGGGCGACGGGCGGTCAGGAGCGCCGTACCGGGCGGGGTCTGCCGCCGGGCCGGCCGATGCCGATGCGGCGCGACGGCGACCGGCTGCGCTTCGTGGGCGCGGCCACCCGGCGGATCGCGCGCGGTCTGGACCTGGACGAGATCGTGATGGGGCTGTGCCGGGCGACCGTGCCGACGTTCTCGGACGCGATCCTGGTCTATCTGCGCGACCCGCTGCCGGTCGGCGACGAGCGGCCCACCGGTCCGGTGGTGCTGCGGCTGCGCCGTACCGACCGGATTCCGGAGGACCGGGACACCGACGGGGTGCTGCTGCCGCCCGCCTTCGAACCCGAGCCGGATCCGAGTGCGCTGGCCGAGCTGTCCTCGCTCACCACCGAGCTGTGCGAGGTGCGCCCCGGCGGTGCGCTGAACGAGGTGCTGCGCGGGGTGCGCCCGGTGTTCGCCGACTCGCCCGCCGCCCGGGCCGCGCTGCCGGAGCTGCTCGGCGAGTGCGCCGAGACGGTCGTACCGTCCGGGCAGCACGCGATCCTCGCGCCGCTGCGCGGCCGGCGCCGGGTGATCGGCGCCGCCCTGTTCCTGCGCCGCCCGGAGCGGCTCGCGTTCGAGGCCGACGACCTGCTGGTGGCGGCCCAGCTGGCCACGCACAGCGCGCTCGGCATCGACAAGGCGGTGCTGTACGGCCGTGAGGCGTACATCGCCGACGAGCTGCAGCGCACCATGCTGCCCGAGACCCTGCCCCGGCCGACGGGCGTGCGGCTGGCCTCCCGGTATCTGCCGGCCGCGGAGACCGCGCGGGTCGGCGGCGACTGGTACGACGCGATCCCGCTGCCCGGCAGCCGGGTCGCGCTCGTGGTCGGTGACGTCATGGGCCACTCCATGACCTCGGCGGCGATCATGGGCCAGCTGCGGACGACCGCGCAGACCCTGGCCGGTCTCGACCTGCCGCCGCAGGAGGTGCTGCACCACCTGGACGAGCAGGCGCAGCGGCTCGGCACGGACCGCATGGCGACCTGCCTGTACGCCGTCTACGACCCGGTGACGCACCGCATCACCATCGCCAACGCCGGCCATCCGCCGCCCGTGCTGCTGCACCTGGGCGGCCGGGCCGAGGTGCTGCGGGTGCCGCCGGGGGCGCCGATCGGCGTCGGGGGTGTCGACTTCGAGGCCGTGGAGCTGGACGCGCCCGCCGGGGCCACGCTGCTCCTCTACACCGACGGGCTGGTGGAGTCCCGGCTGCGGGACGTGTGGACCGGCATAGAGCAGCTGCGGGAGAAGCTCGCCGCGACCGCCCGGTTGACCGGCCCGGACCATCCGCCGCCGCTGGAAGCCCTGTGCGACGAGGTGCTGGACATGCTCGGGCCGGGCGACCGGGACGACGACATCGCGCTGCTCGCCGCCCGCTTCGACGGGATCGCGCCGAGCGACGTCGCGTACTGGAAGCTGGAGCCGGACGACACGGCCCCCGGCCAGGCCCGCCGCCTGGCCCGGCGCGCGCTCGCCCGCTGGGACCTGGAGGATCTGTCGGACTCGGTGGAGCTGCTGGTCAGCGAGGTCGTGACGAACGCCGTACGGTACGCGTCCCGGCCGGTGACGCTGCGGCTGCTGCGCACCGACGTGCTGCGCTGCGAGGTCGGCGACGACGTACCGCAGCTGCCGCGGCTGCGGCAGGCCCGGGCCGACGACGAGGGCGGGCGCGGCCTGTACCTGGTCAACAAGCTGGCCCGGCGCTGGGGCGCGACCCGGCTGAGCACCGGCAAGTCGGTGTGGTTCGAGCTGAACCGGGGCTGAGAGAGCCGTAGCTGCGTGAAAGAGCGCCCGGGGAGTTCCCGGGCGCCCTTTCACGTGTGCGCTCCACCTGCCTACCGGCCTGTTGGCCCGCTGGCCCACCGGCCTACGGGCCTACTGGCCTACTGGCCGAAGTTCCGGCCGCCACCCGGATCGAGCGGGTTGTCCGAGATGCCGCCTGTCGGCGTCTGCGTCGGCGTCTGTGTGGGGGTCTGCGTCGGCGTCTGCGTGGGCGTCTGGGTCGGCGTCTGCGTCGGCGTCTTCGACGGCGGCGCGGAGCTGGTCGGCGGCTTGCTGGTCGGCGTGTGCGACGGCGTCTGGGACGGGGTCTGGCTGTGCGTCGGGGTCTGTGTCGGCTGGACGGCCGCGCCCTGGTCGGTGTTCAGGTCGAACTTGCTGACGTCACCCATCGCCTCGAAGGTGTACGAGGCCCAGATCATCGCCGGATAGCCGCCACCGTTGATGCGGCCGGTGTGGCCGATGGGGTTGAGCGGGCCGGTCGCGCCCGTCAGCGGAACCTGCGCGTGCGTCTTGGAGTCCTCGCCGAACAGGCCGACCGAGGTGACCAGGCCGGGCGTGTAGCCGGTGAACCAGGCCGACTTGTTGTTGTCGGACGTACCCGTCTTGCCGGCGACCTGCTGGCCGTGGCGCGCCGAGTTGCCCGCCACCGAGTCGCTGGCCGTACCGTCGTCGACCACGCCGGTGAGCACGGAGGTGACCGTGTCGGCGGCCTTCTGGGGGATCACCTGGTCGCCGATCGGGTCCGGGAGAGCGAGGTCGCTGTCCTTGTGCTCCGCCGACTTGATGATCGCCGGGGTGACCTTCTTGCCGTGGTTGTCGAAGGTCGCGTAGATGCCCGCCATCTCCAGCGGACTCGCGCCCATGGAGCCCAGCGTCTGCGCGGGGACCGGGTCCATGCCCTTGGTGTCCATGCCGAGCTCGGCGGCGGTGGCCATCACCGTTCTCATGCCCACGTCGACGCCCATCTGCGCGAAGACGGAGTTGACGGACTTGTTCATCGCCGTCTGGACGGTGATGGGCCCGTAGTCCTGGTCGTCCTCGTTCGGCGGGCCGAAGCCGACCTTGCTGCCGCGGTCCACGACCTGGCGGCCGCTGGTGCCGTCGTAGATCGTGTTCGCCGTGATGGGCTGGCCGTCCTGCGTCGTGGCGCCCTCGGCCAGGGCGGCGGCGAGGATCACCGGCTTGAAGGTGGAGGCCGGCTGGTAGTCGCGGCGGGTCGCGTTGTTGGTGAAGTGCTTGAAGTAGTCGGCACCGCCGTACATGGCGAGGACCTTGCCGGTCTTCGGGTCGACGGACACGGCACCGGGCTGGACGTTGCCGTCGACGGAGCGCTTCTTCGGGTCCAGCTTGCTGATCAGCTGCGACGTGACCGCCTGCTCCAGCTGGGCCTGCTTCTTCTTGTCGATGTTCAGGGTGATGGTCCAGCCGCCCTTTTTCACCAACGCCTCGGCGTCCCCGATGGAGTTGGCCCTGCCCTGGGCGACCAGCTGCTTCTCCAGCGCCGCGTTGGCCGCGTCCACCAGGTAGCCGGTCTGTCCCTTCATGCCGGGCGCGGCCTTGGGCGCCTTCGGTACCGGGAACTTCAAGGCCTGGCGCTTGCCCGCGTCCAGCCAGTGCTGCTTGACCATGTTGTCCAGGACGTAGTTCCATCGGGCCACCGCCAGCTTCTTGCCGGTGTCGCTCGCGATGGCCCAGTCGTACTGGTTGGGTGCCTGGAGCAGCGCGGCCAGGTAGGCGCCCTCCTGGACCGAGAGGTCCTTGGCGTCCTTGTGGTAGTACGCCTGCGCCGCGGCCTGGATGCCGTAGGCGCCGCGGCCGTAGTAGCTGGTGTTGATGTAGCCCGCGAGGATGTAGTCCTTGGACTTCTGGCGGTCCAGCTTCAGCGAGATGACCAGTTCCTTCAGCTTGCGCGAGACGGTCTGGTTCTGGTCCAGGTAGTAGTTCTTGACGTACTGCTGGGTGATCGTCGAACCGCCCTGTGTGCCGCGCCCCATAAGGGTGTTGAGCACACCGCGGGCGGTGCCCCTGAGGTCGACGCCGGAGTCGTGGTAGAAGGTCTTGTTCTCGGCCGCGACGAAGGTGCGCTGGACGTCCTTGGGGACTTGGGCGAGGTCGACGCTCTCCCGGTTGAGCTGGCCGGTGCGGGCGAGCATGGTGCCGTCGCTGTACTTGTAGATGTTGCTCTGCAACTGGGCGTCGGCGTTCCCCACCGGGATGTCCACGTACATGTACAGCCCGATGAAGGCCGCGATCGTCAACAGGCACAGGCCGAAGAACGTGCCCAGGATCTTCTTCCAGGTGAAGAGGCGGCGTATGCGGCCCTTGGGCGGCTTGGCGGCCTTGCCGGCGGCTCTGCGGCCCGGGGCGGGCCCGGCGCTGCCGCCGGGTGCGGGCGCGGCGCCGCCTGCGGGGGCGGAGCGGCGGCGCTTGGGCGCCGCGCGGTGGCCACCGCGCTGGCGCGCTCGTCTCTCTTCCGCTCGTCCCATGGGTTCCTTCGCTCCGCTTCCGTCTCAGTGGTCAGCTCCGAAAGCTAACACCCGTCTATATGACAAAGGACGTCCGATCCGTTCTTTTACGGACGTGACAATCAGCACCTGCTCCAAGGGAACCGACGGTTGTGGAGGTCACAGGGTTGCTTCCGGCGCGAAAAGTGATATCACTTAGCTAGACCGAAGTGAGCACCACCTGAACGGGGATCACCATGACCGCCAACGACTCCGCACTCGACGTACCCGAGATGCCCGCGCCACAGGTGCGGGAGTTCACCGCGCACAGCATCGGCGGCGGGCTCGCGCTGCTGCTCGGCCTGCTCGGACTCGGTGCCACCGCCGGGCTGCTCGCCGCCGCCTCGGCCGTCACCGCCGCCGGCGCCAGGGCCGGGCTCATCGTCACCGGGATCGTCGTGTTCCTCGCCGCGATCATCTCGCTGCGCGGCCTGAACACCGTCGCGCCCGGCGAGGCCCGGGTCGTGCAGCTCTTCGGGCGCTACCGGGGCACGGTCCGGCAGGACGGCCTGCGCTGGGTGAACCCGTTCACCTCGCGGACCCGGATCTCCACCCGGGTGCGCAACCACGAGACCGCCGTACTGAAGGTCAACGACGCCTACGGCAACCCGATCGAGCTGGCCGCGGTCGTGGTGTGGAAGGTCCAGGACACCGCGCAGGCCACCTTCGAGGTCGACGACTTCACCGAGTTCGTGGCCACCCAGACCGAGACGGCCGTACGGCACATCGCGATCGAGTACCCGTACGACGCCCACGACGAGGACGGTCTGTCGCTGCGCGGCAACGCCGAGGAGATCACCGAGAAGCTGGCCGTCGAGCTGCAGGCGCGGGTGGAGGCGGCCGGAGTGCGGATCGTCGAGTCGCGCTTCACGCACCTCGCGTACGCTCCCGAGATCGCCTCGGCGATGCTCCAGCGGCAGCAGGCCGGTGCGGTCGTGGCCGCGCGGCGGCAGATCGTGGACGGCGCGGTCGGCATGGTCGAGGCGGCGCTCGGCCGGATCGCGGAGGCGGACATCGTGGAACTGGACGAGGAGCGCAAGGCGGCGATGGTGTCCAACCTGATGGTGGTGCTGTGCGGCGACCGGGCCCCGCAGCCGGTCCTCAACACCGGGACGCTCTACCAGTGACGGAGCCTTCGGGGACTCCGAAGCGTCGGCCTCAGCAGCGCAAGCAGGTGCTGCTGAGGCTCGACCCGTCGGTGTACGAGGCACTGGCGCGCTGGGCCGGGGACGAACTGCGGTCGGCCAACGCGCAGATCGAGTTCCTGCTCAGGAAGGCACTGGCCGAGGCGGGACGACTGCCGAAGGAGACGGGGCCGCTGCCGCGCCGGGGCCGGCCGCCGGGAGGCTCCGCCCCCGAACCCCCGTCGGCCTGAACGGCCTCCCCGCGCACGCCGGACGGGCTGTTTCGTTACCGAACCATGACAATGGCCCGCCACCTGGGCCCCCGTACGCGCCGCCATGATCTACACACTCCGCGTATACATGCGACGTATACACCGTGTGTAGAGTGCGGTGCATGTCCATCGGTCACACTCTCCTGGGACTCCTGGAGTCCGGCCCGCGGCACGGTTACGACCTGAAGCGGGCCTTCGACGAGAAGTTCGGTCACGACCGGCCGCTGCACTACGGCCAGGTCTACTCCACGATGTCCCGGCTGCTGAAGCACGGCCTCGTCGAGGTCGACGGGATCGAGGCGGGCGACGGCCCCGAGCGCAAGCGGTACGCCATCACCGGCGCCGGCATCACGGACGTCGAGCGCTGGCTCGGCACGCCGGAGAAGCCCGAGGAGTACCTGCAGTCGACCCTGTACAACAAGGTCGTCCTCGCCCTCCTCACCCATCGCGACGCCTCCGTCATCCTCGACACCCAGCGCGCCGAGCACCTGCGCAGCATGCGGATCCTGACCGACCGCAAGCGCAAGGGCGACCTCGCGGACCAGCTGATCTGCGACCACGCGCTGTTCCACCTGGAGGCCGACCTGCGCTGGCTGGAGCTGACCGCCGCGCGCCTCGACAAGCTCCGTGAGGCGGTGGCCAAGTGACTCCTCCCCCCGGCTCCCTGCTCGCCGCCGAGAACCTGCACAAGGCGTACGGCCCCACGGTCGCGCTCGACGGCGCCGAGTTCTCCATCCACCCCGGCGAGGTCGTCGCCGTGATGGGCCCCTCCGGCTCCGGCAAGTCGACGCTGCTGCACTGCCTCGCCGGCATCGTGCCGCCCGACTCCGGGTCCATCGTCTACAACGGCCGCGAACTGGCCGGCCTGAGCGACGCCGAGCGCAGCGCGCTGCGCCGGTCCGAGTTCGGTTTCGTCTTCCAGTTCGGCCAGTTGGTGCCCGAGCTGACCTGCGTGGAGAACGTGGCGCTGCCGCTCCGGCTGAACGGCACCTCCCGCAAGCAGGCCGAGAAGGCCGCGCTCACCTGGATGGAACGCCTGGAGGTGGACGACCTCAGGGGCAAGCGGCCCGGCGAGGTCTCCGGCGGCCAGGGGCAGCGCATCGCGGTGGCGCGGGCCCTGGTCACCGAGCCCCGGGTGGTGTTCGCCGACGAGCCGACCGGCGCGCTCGACTCCCTCAACGGCGAGCGCGTGATGGAGCTGCTGACCGACGCGGCCCGCACCACCAACGCCGCCGTCGTGCTGGTCACGCACGAGCCCCGGGTGGCCGCCTACTCCGACCGCGAGATCGTCGTACGCGACGGGAAGTCCCGCGACATGGAGCGGGCCATATGAAGGCACGGCAGTGGTCCAGGGACCTCGGCATGGGCGTCCGGTTCGCCTTCACCGGCGGGCGCGAGGGCTGGGTGCGGATGCTGCTGACCGCGGTCGGCGTCGGCCTCGGCGTGGCGCTGCTGCTGCTGACGACCGCGCTCCCGAACGCGATCGCGGTACGGCACGACCGTGACCAGGCACGCCTCGACTACACCTACGGCCCGCACCGGCCGAAGGCCGCGAACACGCTGGTGATCTCCGACGCCGACACGACGTACCACGGCACGGACGTCCGCGGCCGGCTGGTGGAACCGGAAGGGCCGCGGGCACCGGTCGCGCCGGGCCTGACGGCGTATCCGGCGCCCGGCGACATGGTCGTCTCCCCCGCGCTGAAGAAGCTGCTCGGCTCCGCCGACGGCAAGCTGCTGCGCGAGCGGCTGCCGTACCGGATCGTCGGGACGATCGCCGAGTCCGGGCTGATCGGCTCGCACGAACTCGCCTACTACGCCGGCGCGAAGGACCTGGCCTCGCACATCAACAACTGGCGGACGGCCCGGATCACCCACTTCGGGCCCGCGCAGGCGTCCCCGGCGGAAAAGGCCGACCCGGTGCTGATCCTGCTGGTGCTGGTCGTCTTCGCGGTGCTGCTGATGCCGGTCGCCGTGTTCATCGCCGCCGCCGTACGGTTCGGCGGCGAACGGCGCGACCGCAGGCTGGCCGCGCTGCGGCTGGTCGGCTCCGACAGCCGGATGACCCGGCGGATCGCGGCCGGGGAGGCGCTCGCCGGGTCACTGGTCGGGCTGGTCTTCGGCACCGTCTTCTTCCTGCTCGGCCGGCAGCTCGCGGCCTCGGTCGAGATCATGGACGTCAGCGTGTTCCCCAGCTATCTCAACCCCTCCCCGGCGCTGGCCGCACTGGTCGCGGTCGCCGTCCCGGCGGCGGCGGTCCTGGTCACGCTGTTCGCGCTGCGCGGGGTGGTCATCGAACCGCTGGGCGTGGTCCGTACGGCCAAGCCCGCGCGCCGCCGGCTGTGGTGGCGGCTGCTGCTGCCGCTCGGCGGACTGGCGTGCCTCGCGCCGATGATCGGCCAGGGCCGGAACAACGGCACCTTCAACGAGTACCTGGTGATCGGCGGCGTCCTGCTGCTGCTCGTCGGCGTGACCGCGCTGCTGCCGTGGATCGTCGAGGCGGTCGTGGCCCGGCTCGGGCGCGGCGGGGTGGCCTGGCAACTGGCCGTACGACGGCTGCAGTTGAGCAGTGGTACGGCGGCCCGCATGGTGAACGGCATCGCGGTCGCGGTGGCCGGGGCGATCGCGCTGCAGATGCTGTTCTCGGGGGTGCAGGGCGACTACACCAAGTCCACGGGCCAGGACACCGACCGCGTTCAGATGCAGGTCAACCTGTCCCGGGGCGTCCCCTTCGTGGCGGCCGCCGGGAAGTTCGCGGCGACCACGGGCGTACGCGAGGCCACCGCCCTCGGCAGCACCGAGATGGGCGACCGGCCCTGGCGCGGGGACGCCGGGCCGGAGAACACGGTGGGCCTCACCGTCGGCACCTGCGCCTCCCTGCGCAAGGTGGCCGCGCTGACCTCCTGCCACGACGGGGACGTCTTCGTCGCGAAGGGCGGGGACGAGGACTCCGAGGTCGACAGATACGCCCGGCCGGGCCGCACGCTCCACGTCAACACGAGCGACGGCCGGGGCGACGGCCCGGACGTCGTCTGGACCGTGCCGCACGGACTGAAGCAGGCCCGCGCGATCACCGGGCCGAACGGCACCAAGGACAGCGGGGTGCTGATGACGCCGGCCGCGCTGACCGGCCGGATGAGCGGCGCGCTGACCGGAGGGGTGTACCTCAGGATCGACGAGTCGGTGCCGGACGTGCACGAGTACGTCCGCAACACGGCGGCGCGGATCGATCCGCTCGCGGACGCGATGGTGTGGTCGTCGACCGAGCAGTCGAACAAGTTCACGTCCATCCGCACCGGTACGTTCGTCGGCGCCGTCTGCGTGCTGGCACTGATCGGCATGAGCCTGCTGGTCTCCCAGCTGGAGCAGTTGCGCGAGCGCCGCAAGCTGCTGTCCTCGCTGGTCGCCTTCGGCACCCGGCGGCGCACCCTGAGCATGTCAGTGCTCTGGCAGACGGCGATCCCCATCGCCCTGGGCCTGCTGCTCGCCTCGGCCGTGGGCCTGACGCTGGGCGGGGTTCTGCTGAAGATGGTGGGCGCGACGGTGAGCGTGGACTGGCGGAGCGTGCTGTCGATGACGGCGGTGGGCGCGGGCGTCGTCGTGACCGTGACCTTGCTGAGCCTGCCGCCGCTGGTGCGGTTGATGCGGCCAGAAGGTCTGCGTACCGAGTAGCAGGATCGCTCCGGGGAGGGTGGCTCCGGGGTACGCGCGGCTGCGGGCCGGTGGGGGCTGGTCGCGCAGTTCCCCGCGCCCCTTCAGGGCGCTTCCAGCACCCGCACCGGCAGGGCACCCAACGCCCCCCGCAGAGCCACGGCCAACTCCGCGTACTCCGCGGAGCGCGCGGCCCCGGCCCGCATCGCGAAGGCGACCCGGCGGCTCGGGGCCGGGTCGGCGAAGGAACCGGTGAGGAGCTGGCTGCTGCGGGCGGTCTCCAGCTTCAGGGCCGTACGCGGCAGCAGCGTGCAGCCGAGGCCCCCGGCGACCAGCTGGACCAGCGTGGAGAGGCCGGCGGCGGTGGTCGTCACCGGGGCGTCCTCGCGGCCCGCCTCCCGGCAGATGTCGAGCGCCTGGTCCCGCAGGCAGTGGCCCTCGTCCAGGAGCAGCAGGTTCAGCTCCTTGAGCGCCGCGCGCGGGATGCCCTCGCGGCCGCCGAGCCAGTGGTCGAGCGGGGTGACGAGCACGAAGTCCTCGTCGAACAGCGGGAGTTCGACGACACCGGGCACGCCGAGCGGCACCGCCAGCAACAGCAGGTCGAGGCGGCCGGAGCCCAGGCCGTCGATCAGGCTGGCGGTCTGCTCCTCGTGCACCTGGAGGTCGAGGTGCGGATAGCGCTCGTGGACCAGCCGCAGCACGGTCGGCAGCAGGTACGGCGCGACCGTGGGGATCACCCCGAGGCGCAGGACGCCCGTGAACGGCGCCCGGACCGCCTCGGCCTCCTCCAGCAGCGCCCCGACGGCGTCCAGCACCGCCTTCGCCCGTACGGCGAGGCGCTCACCGGCGGGCGAGAGCAGCACCTTGCGCGTCGTACGCTCGAGAAGGGTCACCCCGAGGGTCTCCTCCAGCGCCGAGACCGCGCCGGACAGGGCGGGCTGGCTCATCCCGATGGCGGCCGCCGCGTCCCGGAAGTGCAGATGCTCGGCGACGGCGGCGAAGGCACGCAGCTGTGCGAGGCTCGGCTGCCTCCGTTTGCCGTTACTGACGGTCACTGATAACTACCTCCGATCAACATGACCGAGTGTAGCTATTTCACTAATCAATGCAGTCTGTGCCAACATCGACAAAGTCCAACCCATGGGAAACACCCCCAAAAGGGGTGTTCCTCGCTGCAAGGAGAGCGTGTGCTCACTGTCGGTGACAAGTTCCCCGAGTTCGAACTGACCGCCTGCGTCTCGCTGGAGAAGGGCAAGGAGTTCGAGCAGATCCACCACAAGTCCTACGAGGGCAAGTGGCTGGTCGTCTTCGCGTGGCCGAAGGACTTCACCTTCGTCTGCCCGACCGAGATCGCCGCGTTCGGGAAGCTGAACGACGAGTTCGCCGACCGCGACGCCCAGATCCTCGGCTTCTCCGGTGACTCCGAGTTCGTCCACCACGCCTGGCGCAAGGACCACCCGGACCTGACCGACCTGCCGTTCCCGATGATGGCCGACTCCAAGCACGAGCTGATGCGCGACCTGGGCATCGAGGGCGAGGACGGCTTCGCGCAGCGCGCCGTCTTCATCGTCGACCCGAACCGCGAGATCCAGTTCACCATGGTCACCGCCGGTTCCGTGGGCCGTAACCCCAAGGAGGTCCTGCGGGTGCTGGACGCCCTGCAGACCGACGAGCTGTGCCCGTGCAACTGGAACAAGGGCGAGAGCACCCTGGACCCGGTCGCGCTCCTGGCCGGTGAGTGACCCATGTCGCTCGACTCGCTGAAGTCCCGCGTCCCGGACTACGCCAAGGACCTGAAGCTCAACCTGGGCTCGGTCATCGGCAACTCCGACCTGCCCGCGCAGCAGCTGTGGGGCACGGTGCTGGCGACCGCCATCGCCTCCCGTTCCCCGATCGTGCTGCGTGAGCTGGAGCCGGAGGCGAAGGCGAACCTGACGCCGGAGGCGTACACGGCCGCCAAGTCGGCCGCCGCGATCATGGCGATGAACAACGTCTTCTACCGGACGCGCCACCTGCTGTCGGACCACGAGTACGGCACCCTGCGCGCGGGCCTGCGGATGAACGTCATCGGCAACCCGGGGGTGGAGAAGGTCGACTTCGAGCTGTGGTCGTTCGCGGTCTCCGCGATCAACGGCTGCGGTCTGTGCCTGGACTCGCACGAGCAGGTGCTGCGCAAGGCGGGCGTGGAGCGCGAGGTCGTCCAGGAGGCGTTCAAGATCGCTTCCGTGATCCAGGCCGTGGGCGTCACCCTTGACGCCGAGGCGGTGCTGGCCGAGTAGGCCGTCCCGGACAGGCCCCGTTCACTCCTGGTGGACGGGGTCTTCCGCGTTCTCGGGGAGGGGCTCTTCGGCGGCGGCCTTCTGCCGCTGCAGCTCCTCCGAGTACTGCCGCAGATACCCCACCACCGTGTTGGCCACCGCCACCAGCGGCACGGCGACCACCGCGCCGCCGATGCCGGCCACCATGCCGCCGGCGGCGACCGTGAGGACGACCGCGAGGGGGTGGACGCGGACCGCGCGGCCCAGGATGAACGGCTGCAGCACGTGGCCCTCGATCTGCTGGACCGCGAGGACGACGATCAGGGTCATGACGGCCGTGAAGACACCCTGGGTCACCAGCGCCACGATCACCGCGAGCGCGCCGGAGGCGACCGCGCCGACGAGCGGGATGAAGGAGAACAGGAAGATGAAGACGGCCAGCGGGACGGCCATCGGCACGTTGAGGAAGTAGATGCCGATGCCGATGAAGATCGCGTCGATCAGGGCGACCAGGACGGTGCCGCGCACATAGGCGGTCAGGGTGCGCCAGGCGCGCGGGCCGGCGCCGGCCACGCCCGGGCGGGCCGCCGCGGGCACCAGCTTCAGGAACCACTCCCAGATGCGCTTGCCGTCGTAGAGCAGGAACAGGGTCGAGAAGAACACCAGGAGGATGCTGGTGAGGGTCTCGATGATGACCTGGACGCCCTCCAGGCCCGCGGACGTTATCTGGTCGGCGTTGGCGCCGATCGCCTCGCGGAGGTTCTTCGCGATCTGGTTGATCTGCTTGTCGGTGACGTGGAACGGGCTCTTCAGCAGCCAGTCGCGCAGGTCGTCGATGCCGGACTGGATCTGGTTGGAGAGCGTGTCGATGTTCTCCATGACCTGCCAGGTCACGAACCAGCCCATCAGCCCTATGACGACGAACCCGCTGATCGCGGTGAGCGCGGTGGCCGGGCCGCGCGGCACTCCGCGGCGGGTGAGCCGGGCGACCGTCGGCTGCAGCAGCGCGGTGACCAGCAGGGCGATGACGAAGGCGAACACCACGAGCTGGACGGCGCTGATGACCTTCATCAGGACCCAGACCGTGCCGGCGAGCACCAGCAGCCGCCAGCCGGCCTCGGCCGCGACCCGCACGCCCCAGGGCACGGCCTCGGCGGGGTCGGGACGGGGGCCAGCGGCCGGCGTGGGCCGGCGGGCGGCCGGTACGGGGATCGGGTCGGGGCCGGGGGCGGCGGGTTCGGGCGGGGTGTCCGCGGGGGTCGCGGTGTCCTCGCGCGCCACCTCGGCACGGCGCTCGTCCAGGCGCTCGCTCATCTCGGTGAGACCGGCGCCGAGCTTGCCGAGCCACCCTGGCACTCGCGACATGATCCGTCCTCTTCCCCCGCGTCCCCGCGTGCTCGCCACCTCTCCTCCCCCTGGAGGCGTTCGGGTACGACCGTACAGGGCGAAAGCCCCTCACCTGAGGACGGGGAGGGGCTGCGCGAGGTTGAGTGCGACCGGTGCGGACCGGGCTGGTCTAGTACCAGTGGTTGGCCGACCAGAACGACCAGGCCTGGCAGGGGCTGCCGTACCGGCTGTTCATGTAGTTGAGGCCCCACTTGATCTGGGTCGCCGGGTTCGTCTGCCAGTCGGCGCCGGCCGAGGCGTACTTGCCGGCGGGCAGGGCCTGGAAGAGACCGTAGGCGCCGGAGGAGGCGTTGACCGCGTGGTAGTTCCAGCTGGACTCGTGGTCCACGATGTTGCTGAAGCACTGGAACTGGTCGGACGCCACCATCTGCCGCGCCATCGCCTGGATCTGCGCGACGGAGTAGCTGCTCTGGACCGGGAAGCTGGAGGAGTCGCGGGCGCTGTCGCGGCTGGCCGCGGACTTGGCCTCGGCGCGCGCCTTGGCGTCCTTGGCCGCCTGCTCGGCCGCCGCCTTCTTCGCGATGGCTGTCTCGGCGGCTGCCTTGCGGGCCGCCGCCTCGGCGTCCTTCTTGGCGCTCGCGTCCGCGGCGATGGCCTGTGCGTCGGCCTGCTGCGTCAGGGACGCGGACTGTACCTGGGCCTGCTGGCCCGCGGGTATGTCCGCGAGGAGCGTGGTGTCGGCGGCCGTCGGCTCGGCGTCGTTGTTCTGCGCGACGCTGCCCGAGGCAACTCCGACGACGCTTCCGACGGCGGTGACCGCGGTGGCCGAGGCCACTGCGAATCCCCGGACCGAAATCCGGCTCACACGGTTTCCTTCCAGCATCGCCCGCTTCGGTGACCCTGGCGGACGCAATCGTGCCCCTGGCACTGGCCTCCCAACTGCGGGGTCACGGGAGGCGCGGGCCCGGTGGGCAACTCCCCCTGCGGGGAGCGCCGCGTGGTGCTCGGGCGGCATACGACGGACTCTATGGAGTTGGTGGTGCTGCTGTGGTGCTGTACCGCTGGGGGTACAGGTGTGTCGTATGCGGGGCCTGACAGGACTGAGACTCTGCCGTAACCGGACGCCGGGTGGCAATTCTGCGTTGAGTGTGAAAGCTCACATCCCGTTTGGCCCGGGGGATTTTCGGAAACCTCCACACGCCGAGGCGCCGCCCGGCTAGGCTCTTGGCCTTTGCCGGACGGCGCCAACTGTCGTGCGGGTGGGGTCAGATGTGGCCGTCCTCCAGCATTTCGGTCACGAGCGCCGCAATCTGGGACCTCTCGGACCGGGTCAGCGTGACATGGGCGAAGAGCGGGTGGCCCTTCAGCTTCTCCACGACGGCGACGACCCCGTCATAACGGCCGACACGTAGATTGTCCCTTTGTGCCACGTCATGGGTGAGAACGACCCGTGAATTCGCGCCGATTCGGGACAGAACGGTGAGCAGCACATTCCGTTCGAGCGACTGCGCCTCGTCCACGATCACGAACGCGTCGTGCAGCGAGCGGCCGCGGATGTGGGTGAGCGGGAGCACCTCCAGCATCCCGCGCGCGGTGACCTCCTCGATGACCTCGCGGCTGGTGACCGCCGACAGCGTGTCGAAGACGGCCTGCGCCCACGGGCTCATCTTCTCCGCCTCGCTGCCCGGCAGATAGCCCAACTCCTGCCCACCGACCGCGTACAGCGGCCGGAACACCATCACCTTCTGGTGCTGGCGGCGCTCCAGGACCGCCTCCAGGCCCGCGCACAGCGCCAGCGCCGACTTGCCGGTGCCGGCCCGGCCGCCCATCGAGACGATGCCGACGTCCGGGTCGAGCAGCAGGTCGAGGGCGATCCGCTGCTCGGCGCTGCGGCCCTTGATGCCGAACGCCTCCCGGTCGCCGCGCACCAGCCGGACGTTGCCCTCGGCGGTGACCCGGCCGAGCGCCTTGCCGCGCTCGGAGTGAATGGTCAGACCGGTGTGCACCGGCAGTTCGGTGACCTCGGGGACGTAGAGGTGCCCTTCCTCGAAGAGGATGTCCACCTGTTCGCCGGGGAGGGTCAGTTCGGACATTCCGGTCCAGCCGGAGTTCTCCGTGATGGCGAGCTCCGCGCGGTACTCCTCGGCGAGGAGACCGACGGAGGAGGCCTTGATCCTGAGCGGGAGGTCCTTCGACACGACGGTGACGTCGTACCCCTCGGCCTGCAGGTTGCGGGCCACCGCGAGGATGCGGGAGTCGTTGTCCCCCAGGCGGTAGCCGGTGGGCAGCACGCTGGGGTCCGAGTGGTTGAGCTCGACACGGACGGTCCCGCCCAGTTCCCCGATCGGGATGGGGGCGTCGAGGCGACCGTTCTTCACCCGGTAGTCGTCCAGCAGGCGCAGGGCCTGGCGGGCGAAGTAGCCGAGTTCGGGATGGTGCCGCTTGGCCTCCAGCTCCGTGACCACCACGATGGGGAGCACGACCTCGTGCTCGTCGAAGCGGGTCAGGGCGTTCGGGTCGGCCAGCAGGACGCTGGTGTCGAGAACATAGGTGCGCCGGTCTGGCTTGTGGCGCTTTGTGCTGGTCACCACGGAAGGACGTACCCCCTCGGATGAGGTCGGGGAGCGACGAGGCTGAGCTGGACCGGTGTCTGGCCCCCGCGTGCGGCGGGCCGTGAACCGGCCCTCCGCGGCTGCTTCCGTGCAGTGACCGCACGATCGGGCTGGTGCAAAGGGCCTCCCGGGCGGACGGCCCCGTGCCGCCCGCTGAGATCCGACACCCGTGGTTCGGGTGTCGACCTGACTGGCTTATGCCCTCGAACATGCACCGCCATGCAAAAGCGGCCAACGGCGTGCCGGTGAACTCCTTGTTAAGTCCGCCGGAACCGGGGTATAAGGAGCGCCCCGCTGCCGTGGCGGCCGGCGGGGCGTGAGGGGTGTTCAGCCGCCGTAACGCCGGTGACGTGCGGCGTAGTCGCGCAGGGCGCGCAGGAAGTCGACCTTGCGGAAGGCGGGCCAGAAGACCTCGCAGAAGTAGTACTCCGAGTGCGCGGTCTGCCACAGCATGAATCCGGACAGCCGCTGCTCGCCGCTGGTGCGGATGACGAGGTCCGGGTCGGGCTGGTCGCCGGTGTAGAGGTGACGGCCGATCATGTCGATGTCGACGGACTCGGCGAGGTCCTCCATCGTCACGCCCTTGTCACGGGCGTCGAGGAGCATGGAGCGCACGGCGTCGGCGATCTCCTGCCGGCCGCCGTAGCCGATGGCCACGTTGACGAGTATGCCGTCGATGTGGGCGGTGGCCTCCTCGGCCTCCTTCAGGGTGCGCTGCATGCCGCCCGGCAGCAGGTCCATCGTGCCGACGTGGTGCACGCGCCAGCGGCCGTCGGCGGCGAGCGTGCGGACGACGTCCTCGATGATGCCGAGCAGCGGGACGAGTTCGTCCTGCGGCCGGTCGAAGTTGTCCGTGGACAGCAGCCACAGGGTGACGACCTCGACGTCGGTCTCGGTGCACCAGCCGAGGAACTCCTCGATCTTTTCCGCGCCGGCCCGGTGGCCGTGGACGGTGGTGGAGCCGGACGCCTTCGCCCAGCGGCGGTTGCCGTCCATGATGACGCCGATGTGCTTGGGCACCTGGGTGTGGTCCAGGTGGCCCTCCACCCGGCGTGCGTAGAGCCTGACGAGCAGGCTGCGCAGGTTGTCGCGCAGGTTCACGTGGCCCTCCGGGGGGTTGGCGGCGGGTTGGGGGAGCGGGAGTTGTTCGAGCCTACCCCCCTGGGGACTTTGCTCTGGCCCGGGGTTTGGGGACGGGGTTCGGGGACGGGTTCGGGGGCCCTGCGGTTTCGCCGTCGAGCGCGGCTGTGCGGGGGTTCCGCGCCCGGTTCCCCGCGCCCCTGACGTTGGGACGCCCGGTCGGCGCCGGGAGGTTCCCGGAGCCCTCGCCGGGAATCCCGCCGGAGGCGACATGAAAAACGGGCCGGTCCGTGGGGGGGAGACGGACCGGCCCGAGGGGGGGGTTCCACCATAACCCTTCGTGAGGGATGGTGGGTGCATTGGCGGGACACAACTACTCTCCGGAATCACCCGGCGACGCCCCGGTGGGCACGGAATGCTGGATTCAGGGGGGTCACATGGCCGGTTCACAGCGGAATCCCAGGGAAAACCGATCAGATGCGAAACGATTCGGAGAGATTCGGCCGGTTTACGCCATCTGGGCGCATGTCGGCGCGTTGGTCCGGGGTCCCTCCGACGGGCTACCCGGTCAGCGAACGGTGACTTGACGGTTCCGCTACGACGGACGGGGGAGATCACTCGGCTTCACGGCACCGCGCAGCCCCCTCCACTGCGCGGTGCCACCCGCGCGGGTTTGCCAGCGCGAATTACCTTGGTCTGAACTTATGTGACAGATGAGGCTCATGTGAACCACACCGGATAACGATGTGGAAACCGTTGGCAAACTCCGGGTGAATCAGCCGGGTTTGCGGACATCGAAGAGGTGCCGGGTGCTGTGCGCCACGAACGGCCCCTCCTTCTCGATCCGGTCATGCAGCGCCCGGAGCCGGGGTTCGTACGCCTCCACGGTGAAGCCCGGCACCATCCACACCACCTTGCGCAGGAAGTGGACGACGGCGGCGATGTCATGGAACTCCATCCGCAGCCGCTCCGCCCGCAGCCCGGCCACCTCCAGGCCCGCCGCCTCGGCGCCGGCCCGCTCGCGCTCGGGGTCCCGGCCGGAGCGCACCCCCTGCGGCAGCGGCCCGAGGAAGTACTCCACCAGCTCGACGACGCTGGCCGGCCCGACGTGCTGGGCGAAGTACGTGCCACCCGGCCGGAGCACCCGGGCGATCTCGTCCCAGTACGGGCGCACCGGATGACGGCTGAGCACCAGGTCGAACGTCTCGTCGGCGAACGGCAGCGGCGCGTCGTCCGGGGCGGCGACGACCACCACCCCGCGCGGTCGCAGCAGCGCGGTGGCCCTGGCCACGTTCGGCGGCCAGCCCTCCGTCGCGGCCGCCAGCACCGGCCGGGCGGGCTCCGCCCTGCCCAGCGCGAAGTCCATCACCTCACCGCCGCCGGTCTGGACGTCCAGCACGGCCTCGGCCCGGGCCAGCCGCTCCCCCGCCGACACGGCGTACCCCCACGAGGGCCGCTCCTCACTGGCCCGCCCCTCGAACCAGGAGAAGTCCCATCCGTCGGTGGATACGGCGGCTCCCTCGGCCACGAGGTCCTCGAACGAGCGGTTCCCTGACATGGCCGCCATGATCGCAGGGTGACCTCGGCCCGTGCCTGCTAATTTCCGCCCGCATGACGACCTACTCCGCCGGAGAGAAGCAGACCCTGCACGCGAGCCTGGACCGGCACCGGGACGCCGTGCTGTGGAAGCTGGACGGCCTGGACGACGAGCAGCTGCGCCGGCCGATGACACCGTCCGGCACCAATCTGCTGGGCCTGGTGAAACATCTGGCCTGTGTCGAGTACGGCTGGTTCGTGGAGACGTTCGGCGGCGAGCCCGAGCCGCTGTGGTTCGACCCGCACGACGACATGCGGGTCACCCCCGGGGAGACGACCGAGCGGATCGTCGCCTTCTACGGCCGCGCCCGCGCCGCCGCCGACGCCGTGATCACCGGGCTGCCGCTGGACGCCCAGGGCAGCCCGGCCTGGCGGGACATCACCGTCAGCCTGCGCTGGACCCTGGTCCACATGGTCGAGGAGACCGCGCGGCACGCCGGCCACATGGACATCCTGCGGGAGCTGATCGACGGCGCCACCGGCGACCACCCGCCCGCCGCCGACCGGCGCTAGCCGACCCGGAGCGGGGGCGAGGGCGCGGTCATGGGCTCTCGCCCCCGGATCCGGTGAGGACGAGCAGCACGTGTTCGTCATCCCCGTGCCGGACCGTGCCGGCCCGCTCGAAGCCGTGTCTCTCCAGCAGGCGGACGGAGGCGGTGTTGCCGCCGAACGGGTCGGCGTACAGAGGCCGTACGCGCTCCAGCTCCAGGAAGAGACCGAGCGCGCGGGTGCCGATGCCGCCACCCCAGTACGGCCGTCCGAGCCAATACCCGACGAACCGCTGCTTGTCGTCCACCGTCCAGGAGACGATGTGACCGGCGACCTCGCCCCCCACCGTGACGGTCCGCACGAGGCAGTCGGGATCGCCCAGCACGCGCTTGCGCCAGTGCGTGAGGAACGCGTCCCGCGGCCGGGGCGTGAATCTCGACCGGCGGACGGCTTCCGGGTCGTGCTCATAGGAGAGGAAGACGTACAGATCGTCATCCCTGACGCCCCGCAGGCGCACTTCACGGAGCTCGCCGCTGTGCTCGTCGCCCTGCTCGCCGCTGCGCTCGTCGGTCATGCCAGGCAGTGTGGCAGCCGCCACTGACAACGCCTCGCCACCTGCGGTCACGGCACCAACGGCCGGACCTCCTCGGCGGCGAACCGCACGAACCCCTCCGGGTCGGGCTCGTCCCCGGTCGGCTGCAGCACGACGGTGTCGGCACCGGCCTCGGCGAGCCGCCGTACGGCCGCGGCCACGGCGCCCGCGTCCCCCGCCACGCCGACGTCCGTGGCCGACTCCAGCCCCTCGTCGGCGAGTTCGGCCCGCAGCCGGGCTTCGGCGCCGGGGCCCGTGGCGGCGAGCAGATAGACGACCACGGGGTGCTGCTCCCCACGCCCGGCCTCCTTCTGCCCCTCCGCGATGCGCTGCCGGGCCTGCCGTACGCCGTCCGGGGAGGTGGCGGCGGTGAGGAGGGTGCCGTCGGCCTTGGCTCCGGAAAGGCGGAGGGTACGCGGCCCGGTGGCGCCGGCGAGGACGGGCACCGGCCGCTCCGGCGGCCAGTCGAGGGCGACGTCGTCGAGGGAGACGTACCGGCCCCGCACGGTGAGCCGAGCACCACCGAGCAGGGCGCGCAGGGCGTCGAGATGCTCGCCGAGGAGGGTGAGCGGGGAGGCGGCGCGGGCACCGACCTGCCCCATCCAGTCCTGCACGCCATGCCCGACGACGACAGTGGCCCGCCCCGGGAACATCCTGTGCAGGGAAGCGGCCTCCATCGCGGTGATCGCCACGTTCCTGAGGGGCACCGGCAGCAGTCCGACACCGACCCGCACCCGCTCGGTCCAGGCGAGCGCCGCAGCGGCGGTCGCCATCCCGCCCTCCCGGAAGCAGTCCTCCCACAACCACAGTTCGTCGAGTCCTGCTTCGTCCGCCGCACGGGCCGCCGCCCGCAGCCGCTCGGGCGGAAGCTGGGGGCGGAACACGACACCGAGTCCAGTCATGGTCCTCTTCCTAGTGGGGAGGACGTGGGGTGACAACCGGTTTTGGCCGACGGAGAGTTGGCGGCACCGAGGCGCGGGAGGGCACATGGCAAGACGCTGGCGGGACGGTTCGGGCAGCCTGATCGTGCCGCGGGACGAGGGCGGCGAGGCCCCGACGGCCGCCCCGCTGGTCCTCCCCCTGGAGATCGCGGCCTCCTACCGGGCCCGTACGAAGGGGCTGCTCGGCCGGGACTCGGTCGCCGGGGCGATGCTGCTGTCACCGGCGAGCGGGGTGCACACCTTCGGCATGCGCATCCCGATCGACGTCGCCTACCTGGACCGCCGCCTGACCGTCCTCGCCGTCCGCACGATGAAGCCGGGCCGCCTGGGCCGCCCCCGCCTGCGGGCCCGGCATGTGCTGGAGGCGGAGGCGGGGGTGATGGCTGGGTGGGGGCTGCGGGCGGGGGTCCGGGTGAGCGTGGAGGCCGAGGGCGACACCGACGGCGTTCGTGACCCAGGTGGCACCGGCGGTGCGGACGGCTCGGGTTGAGGGCCGTTGTCAGTGGCGCGTCCTAGCATCGCGGCATGAGAGCTTCAGGGACGTTCAAGGTCGAGGAGTTCACTCCGGCGGAGGTGCGGTTGCCGGAGCCGGTGGTCGGGACGGCGGTGCCGGTCGGGGTGGCCACCATGCGGAAGCGGTACGAGGGCGAGGTCGCCGGGGTGTCGCAGACGCTGTTCACCGCGGCGTACGACCAGTCCAGCGGGACCGGCACGTATGTCGCCATGGAGTCCTTCGAGGGGACGCTGGGCGAGCTGAGCGGTGCCTTCAACTTCGCCCACTCGGCGACGACCTTCGGGGAGGGCAGAGAGGCCGAGTTCTTCGTGATCGTGCCGGGGAGCGGGACGGGGGCGCTGGCCGGGATCCGAGGGTCCGGTGGTCTGCGGATCGATGCGGACGGCACCCACCGGATCTGGTTCGAGTACGAGGTGGACGCGTAGCGGGCCCGGTCTCGTCCGGCGACGCATGGTTGTGTGCACGTAAACTGCCCGGCAAGGAATTCAAAAGCATCACAACGGGGGTTCGTGACGCATGGCTTGGGAGGAATGGGAGCAGCTGAAGAACCAAGCTGCTGAGGGGAAAACGGCGCACCTGCAACTGAACCATGTGGCCGACACCGTCGGCGGCACGGGCGGCACCGGCGGCGCGGATCTCGTCGTCCATCAGGACGACCTCGGTGCCGTCGGTCACGAGGCCTTCCAGCTGCACGCCCGCCTCCACGATCAGGCCGACATCGCGGGAGCGGGAGCCGACGACCGCGGTGCGGGCACGACGATGCAGGCCGCCGCCGCGCTGAAGTCGCACCACTGGGGTCAACGCGACCGTGACGCGCGAGTTCGTGGACAAGACGGCCAAGGAGTGCGCCGACCTGCACAGTGAGGCCAAGAGCATCTGGAGCGTCCTGGACGACGCCCACCAGGAACTCGTCGGCCTGCAACGCAGGGCGAACTGATGCAGTGGTACGCCAACTCCCTCACCGACCTGGTGCGTCACGCCGCGGAGATCGATGCCGCCGTGGTGCGCGCACTCGGCCGAAGCCACGGCAACGACCCCTATAACGCGGGCCACGCCACGTACACCTCCCTCGACGAGGACATGCTGCCGCGGGCCCGCAAGCTCGCGGAACTCGGCGATGACGCCAATCCGCAGCAGCGCGCAGAACTCCGCCGGCTGTGGGAGTCACTGAGTCCCGGGGCACGTGCCGAACTGTGGTCCCAGGACAAGGACCACCTGATCTCCGCCGGAATCCTCGGCGTCACGGTCAAGCAGATCTCCCCCGACGGCGGATCCGGTCCGTACGACGTCGAAGACCCGACCGCGCACGACTACTGGATTCTGGCGGAAGCCAAAGGAATGGCGAACGCGGGCGACTTCATCGGCAACACGGACGCGGCCCGCAACATGGACCACTACCTCCGGGGCACCGGGACGGCCCTCGACCTGGACGTGGACAGGATGCTGCGCGACGACGCCGTGCTGCGTGACGCGGCTAAGGCGAGCATCACGGAGAACCAGGAGCACTGGCGGCAAGAGGCCCTGGACGCCTACCGGAAGTCGGGCGGCAAGCCCGTGGCGATTCCGGTGGAGTCCTCCGGCACCGGCTACACGCACTCCGATCGCAACTGGTACCTGGCGATCGGCAGCGCCAAGACGAACACCACCGGCGTGGTCACCGTGGTACCGGGAGCCGACGGCAAGCCGAAGATCGGCCTCGACTACCGGGTCAACGTCTGGGACCGCTACAACTGGGACCCTGGAAAGGCCACCCCGATCGGACCGACGACCGTGACCGACGCGGACATGGCCCGGCTGCACAGGACGGGCCTGGCCAAGGAGTACGACATGAGAGGCAGTGGGTCGGTGCAGCACTACGACCTGGGAACCACGTCGGGTTCCCTGCCTCCCCCGGCCGATCCCGGGCGGGACGGGACACGTACGGACATCGGACGCAACGGAGACGCCCGGTGAGAAACACATCCGCTCTCCCTGTGCCCTCCGCGCGCCCACGCCGGGCGCTCCTCGGCGTGCTGTGCGCCGCCCTGGCCTGCTCGCTGACCGCCTGTTCCTCGTCACCCGCACCAGGGACCTCGGTGCGGGAGGGGTCCGCCGGCGGACGGCGCATCCCGTACTGGGTCGAAGGCACGACCCCCGCGCAGGTCGCCCGGGACATGAACGTCACGATCCCGGCGCGGGCCACCGACCTCAGGGCCGCTTACCAGAGGGGGTTCCAGGACGACGGCGTGCTGCTCGCCTTCACGCTGCCCAAGGCCGACACCAAGGCCTTCATTGCGAAGCTGGGTCCCGAGAGCTCCCTGTTGCACCGGAACGCCCCCCTTACCTCGGGGACGGGACAGTCGCCGACCACCCCCTTTGCCCACCTCGGTCTGAAGGAGCCGGAGACACTCGCCGACGTCACCGAAGGGCCGGTGTGCACAGTCTGTGAGGGAGACCTGAACTGGCTGAACATCGCCGTCCACCCCGTCGACGCGCAGCACGACCAGGTGTACCTGCACGGAGCCGTTTAGTTCGGCTACGAGGTGGGTGAGTGCCCGTCACTCCTGCGTACGCGGGAACGACACCTCCACCCGGCGGTTCTTCCTGCGGCCCTCCTCCGTCGAGTTGTCGGCGATCGGGTACTGCTCGCCGTAGCCCCGGACCTCGAAGGTGATGTTCGGGTCGTTCAGGTCCTGGTCCAGGACGGCCTGTACGGCGTTGGCGCGCTGCCTGGAGAGGACGTCGCCGTGGGCGGACGAGCCGAGGTTGTCCGTGAAGCCGAAGACGCGGACCTGGGTCGCGTTCTGCTTCTTGATCTCCCCGGCGATGGTGGCGATGCGGGACTTCGCCTCGTCGCTGAGCTTCGCGCTGTCCTTGCTGAAGAGGACCTCGGCCTGGAGCGCGAACGTCACGTCGGCGTTGGTGTCCTCCCGCCGCTCGTCCCCGCTCTGGTCCTCCACGACCGACTTGATGTCCAGCACCTTGGGCGCGGCGAGAGTGGCGCCTTCGGGGAGCTTGAGGTCGGGATCGGTGGGGTCGATCTTCACCGGGGCGGCCGCGGAGGGCGCGGTGTCCGGGGGCTGACTGGGGTCCGTGCCGTCGGCCCTCGCGGGGGTGGCGGTGAGGAGGAGGGTTACGGCGGTGAGGGTGAGGGCGAGACGGGTGGGGGTCACTTCGGCCTCACCCGGAGATCTTGATGGTGGCGGAGGCGAAGGTGGGCAGCTGGAACTCCACGTCGGTGGTGTTCGCGGGTGGGGCTGGGAACTGCATGAAGACGGCCAGGGTTTCGCCGGCCTTGAGTGTCGAGAAGCCGGTGGTCGTCAGCGGGCGGCCTTCGGTGTCCCGCAGCACGTAGTACCGCTTCTTGCCCTGCGCATCGACCAAGGTGGCCCCGCCCAGAGATCTGCCGTTCTTGATGATCTCGGTTTCGTTGCCGCTCAGGGCCGAGGGAATCGCAACGGTCTGGGCCCCGTCGTTTTTCAGTGTGCCATTGATCGAGACGAAACCGCCCGTATCGCGCTGTGCCGAGGTGATCTGGAGGAGCAGGCCGTCCGACCCCTTCAACTCGGCCAGCGGCTGGTCCGACTGACCCTCCTGCGCGGTCGGGTTGGAGCCGCCTGTCCTGGAAGCGGATGCCGAGCTGCCCGGCTTCATGTCGTCGCCACCGCCGCTTCCACCGCAGCCGGCCACACCGACGGCCAGACCAGCCGCAACGGCCAATGCGACCATCCCCCTGCGGGCCTGCGCAGTGAACCGAATGCTCATCGCTCCGCTTCCTTCGTCATTGATCGTTCGCTGGTGAGTCGGCCAGGTGGACGTCGAAGAGGTCATTGGGCTTCGGCAGTCCAGACGGATCATCCGGCTTCAGGTCCCACACCTTGTCCCGGCAGATGAGTTGGGGCAGAGCATCGCCCTTGGCACCGGCGTCGGGGGGCTTGCAGAGAGGTTCGATCACGGCCGTCGCGTGCGCGGTCGAATGCACGTTCTCGGTACCGGGTACGACGGAGTCACCCACGGGCTTGTTCGTCTTGACCTCGACCGTGTAGCTCAGGGGTGGCTGGAACTGGCACTGCGCCGTCGCACCGTTCTGCCCGGCGAGTTGGCCGGCCCGCGAGCAGAAGTCCTCACCACCCTGACCGGCGAAGACGGCCTGCCATTTGGTCGGGTCGCGTACATCGTCCACCCATATGCCCGCGAGCTGGTCACGGGTCTTCTGGGCAGCCGCCAGCGCCGCCGCGTCCGCAGCCGTCTGCGCACTGCTCCGGTTCACCGTGGCCTGGCCGACCGCGAGGTAGGCCAACGCAAGAAAGAGCAGGCCTGCCACCACCGTGATGTAGATGGGGAAGGCCTGCCCTGCGTCGCCGCTCGGAAGGATCAGCCGCCGGTTACCTGCGCGATCTTGTTGGTGATCGCGTCGAAGATCGTCTGCCCGATGCTCGTGCCCGTGATCGCCAACACGATCGCCACCACCACCGCGATGATGCCCAGGTACTCCACCGCGGTCTGCCCCCTGTCGCTGCGAGCGACTCGGGCCTGCAGATACGCGACGGTGGTGTTGAACCAGTTGTTCATGGTGGTCCCCTCCGGACTCGCCTCCGATCTCGGCAACGTACGGCCCGGCGCTCGCGCCACCCAAGGGCCCCAGGGCCCAACCCCGGACCCATTCCCCCTGCCGTCCGCACCCCCACGCCCCCACCTCAGGCCACCCCCAGCCACTTCGCCGCCGCCTGGGACCGGGTGGTGGTCTGGAGCTTGGCGAAGATGCGGTTGATGTGGTTCTTGACCGTCTTCTCGGAGATGAAGCAGGCGGCGGCGATCTGCTGGTTGGTCATGCCGGACGCGATGAGGTCCATGATCTCCGCCTCCCTTGTGCTCAGCCGGAAACTCGAACGGAATGACTGTCCCATGGTGGGTTGCAGGTGCGAAAGGCCTTTGGTGGAGTTTTCCCTTAGGAAGTCCGGTTGTTGAGGTTCCGTGTGTGCAGGTGCACTCCCCAGCAACTCCGTCAGCAACGCCTTCGCCGCCCCCGGGGTCACATGTGGCCGGCCCTCCCGGACATCCCGTACCGCGCGCACCAGCTGCTCCGTCGTGAACTCGCCGTGGACCAGATATCCCCCGGCCCCCAGCCGCAACGCCTCCCGCACGGTCTCCGTCTCGTGGCTGTAGGTGAGCATCATGACCGGCGCCAGCCGTACCAGGTGCGGCAACGCCGAGATTCCGTCGACCCCGGGCATGCGGACGTCGAGGAGGATGACGTCCGGGCGGTGTCGTACGGCCGCCTCGTACGCCTCGCGGCCGTCCGTCGCCTCCGCCACCACCGTGGTGTCCTCGCGGCCGGAGAGCAGTGCCGTCAGGCCCGCCCGGACCACGGGGTTGTCGTCGGCCACCAGCAGACGCAGGGGCGGGGAAGGCGGTGGCGCGGCGGCCTCCGGCCAGGGATGGGTGTGCTGCATGGTGCCTCCTCTCAGGGGTTCCGGGGTGCGGGGTCGGGGCCGTTGGGCGACGGCAGGGGAGGCAGAGGGAGTTCCACGCGCACCTCCGTGCCCCGTTCGTGGCCGCCCCGGCCGATGCGGATCCGGGCGCCCACCTGCGCGGCCCGCTCCACCATGCCGAGCAGGCCGAAGTGGCCGGAGTCGCGGAGCCGTTCGAGGGTGGTGCCGGGCGGGAGGCCACGGCCGTCGTCGTGGATCGTGAGGCGGAGCAGGCCTCCGTGCACGGCCGCCCGTACCTCCACGTGGGTGGCGCGCGCGTGGCGGTAGGCGTTCTCCAGCGCTTCCGTGGTGATGGCGAGGAGGTGCCGGGCCAGGGGGGCGGCCAGTGACGGGAGATGGTTCGGGTCCAGGTCGGGGCAGGTGACCCGCAGACCCGTGCGGGCCGTGAAGTGGTCGGCCGTCTCCGTCAGTTCGTGCCAGACCGTCGTACCCCCGCCGTCGACGCCGCCCGCGTCGAGCCGGTCCGGCTGCTGTCGGCGCAGGTCCGTGAGGAGTTCCCGCGACTCCGCCGCCGCCCTGCGCGCCGAGCGGGACACCAGTTCCGCCTGCTGCCGGATGCGGCCGGGGTCGGGGGCGTCGGCCGAGGCCGTGGCCGCCAGGCCGTCCGCCGCGAGGGCGACGCCGTACAGGGTCTTGGCCACGGAGTCGTGCATCTCGCGGGCCAGCCGGGCGCGTTCGGCGCTCACCGCCTCCGCCGCCGCGAGGCGCGCCTGGACCGTCGTGAGGGCCTGGGTCGCGGCGCCGAAGCGGAGCATGAGATTGCGCAGGGTCGAGCCCATGGCACCGGCGATGACGCACAGGCCGGGCAGGAGGAGCGCTTCCGCCACCGGGGCGTGGCGGTCGGCCTTCAGGGTGGCGTGGACGAGCAGCAGGATCAGGGACTGGAGGGAGGCGAAGAACGCGGCGCCGCGCCAGCTGTAGACGAGGCCCGCCAGGAGCGGGGTGCAGACGCTGACGTAGGCGAGGGTGGTGTCCGGGCCCGCCGAGATCAGGAGGAACGAGCCGAAGAGGGTGTCGGCGGCCAGGAGGCTGGGGTGGCGCAGGAGGAGCGGGCCGAAGCGCTCCCAGTCGCGGAACAGGACGTACGACACCATGAAGGTGACGACCACGGCCGCGCCCACCAGGCGGGCGCCCAGGCCGGGGGCCGCGTGGAGCAGGGCGGCGGGGGCGGCCAGGGCGATCATGGCGAGGCGGAAGCCGAAGACCTGCCGGCACATCGCCTGCAGCGCGCTGATCTGGATCTTCTCGGAGGGTTCGGGAGCGGGTGCGGTACCGGCCGCCGTCCTCCGGCGCACGGCAAGGCGGCCCGTGGCGGCCCTGGACCGCTCCCGGAGCCGGCCGAGGACCTCTCTCATCCTGCCGCCGAGGAACGTCCCTCCCCCGCGCCCCGTCAGCCCCGTCACCGTCACGTCCGCTCACTTCCCCGTCAGCGAGCCGAAGTCCACGCCGGAACCGAGGATCAGGCCGGCGCCCAGCAGCAGCATCGTGGCCGGGACCATGAAGGTGGTGATCATCAGCGTGGCCTTGGGCACCGCGCGGGCGGCCTTGCGGCGGGCGTTCTGCGCGTCGGTGCGGCGCATGTCCTTGGCCAGGGAGACGAGGGTGTCGACGATCGGTGCGCCCAGTTCCTCCCCCTGCTGCAGTGCGGTCACGAACATCGCCACCTGTTCGGAGTCGTTGCGCCGGCGGAGCTCCGCGAAGGCCTGGCGGCGGCTCATGCCCAGGTCCATCTGGCGCAGGGTGATGCGCAGTTCGTCCGCCCAGGGGCCCTCGTAGCGGGAGGCGACGCGGTCCAGGGCCTGGCGGAAGCCCAGCCCCGCGCTGACCACCACCGCCAGCACGTCCAGGAAGTCCGGCAGCGTGCGCTCGATGACGTCCTTGCGGACCCGGATCGCCGACCAGATGCCGACCTCCGTCCAGAACGCGCCGAACAACAGGAGCAGTACGGCCACGAACCACTGGCCCCGCAGCAGGAACACCAGGCAGCCGACCGCGCCCAGCGCGCCGTACACCGCCCGCCGGGCCGCGTAGCGGTCGATGGTCAGGCCGCCGGGGTTGCCGGCGAGGTCGATCCTGCGGCGGTACTTGGCCACCAGGCGCGGGCCCATCAGGCGCAGCACGGCGGGGGCGTAGCGCATGCCCATCCGGTCGATGACCGAGCCGACCGCGCCGGTGCGGGTGGCGCCGACCTCCAGGGCCACCGCCAGGTCACCGGGGAGTTTCGCGTCCGCCCGGTACATCCGGATGCCCGCGAAGGCACCCCAGACGCCGAGGCCCATCAGCAGGGCGAGCAGGAATCCGATCACCGGGCCGCCCTCCCTCACACGTCGATCCGGCTCAGGCGCCGGATGAGGACGAATCCGACCGCGTACATCGCGAAGGCGATCAGGACGCAAGCCTGGCCGACCGGTGAGCCGGTCATGCGGGCCAGCGCGCCGTCCTTCACCCCGTTCATCAGGAACAGCGCGCCCACGCCCAGGACGGGGACGGCGTACGACGTCATCGTCACCTGACTCAGCTGGGTGCGGATCTCGCGGCGGGTCTCCTTGCGTTCCTCCAGGGTCTCGGTGAGGTTCCGCAGGGCGCTCACCACCTGGCCGCCCGCTCTGTTCGACAGCACCAGGGTGGTGACCAGGACGACCAGTTCGCGGGAGGGGAGGCGGTCGGCCAGCTCGCCGAGCGCGTCGTCGAGGGAGTGGCCGATGGCCAGCTGGTCCGACACCTTGGCCAGTTCCTCGCCCGCCGGGGCCTCCAGCTCCTCGGCCGCCATGCCGATCGCGGTGCGCAGGGCGAGTCCCGCCTGGGTGGCGTTGGCCAGGATGCGGGCGAGTTCGGGGAGCTGGTTGATGAACCGCTCGATGCGTTTCTGGCGTTGCCAGTTGAGGAACTGGACCGCTGCCCAGATGCCGAGCAGGCCGGCGAGGGGGCCGAAGAAGGGGGCCAGGGTGGCCTGGCCGATCAGCCAGAGCGCGGCGATGGCGGCGAGCATGTAGACGAAGAACTCGCCCGGGGTGACGTCCAGGCCGGTGGCCGCCAGGCGCAGTTCCAGCCGGCGGCCGAGACGGGTACGGCGCAGCCGCCGGTCCAGGTCGCGGAAGCGGCGCGTGCGGCCGGTCGCCGGGGCCGGGCCGGTGTGGGTGAGACGGTCCACGAGCGCGGCGCGCTGGGCCCGGCCCGCGGCGTAGGCGTGCACGCCGGCCACCGCCAGGACGCAGGTCAGCAGCGTCACGCCGGTGGTGAGCTGGACGAGGGTGTGGAGTTCCATGGGTGGCCTACCTGGCTTCTCGGGTGGCGAGCTGGTCCACGGAGTGGGCGACTCCGAAGGCCTGCGGGATGGGCTGGCTCGCCATGTAGAGGCGGTCGGCGGTACGGCGGGGCATCGGGAAGTACTGGAAGCTGCCGTACACGCGGCCGTCCGGGGTCATGGGCCGGGCGTCGAACCGGGCCACGGTCGCGATCCGGTACGGCTCCCCGCCGTGGCTGTCGAGCAGCGCGATCTCGGTGATCCGGCGGGCGCCGTCGGCGAAGCGGGTGAGCTGGACGATGACGTCGACCGCGCTGTTGATCTGGTCGTGCAGGGCCACGAAGGGCACCTCTACGTCGGACATGGAGGCGAGGGTCTGCAGCCGGGTCAGGGCGTCCTCGGCGCTGTTGGCGTGCACGGTGGCCAGCGAGCCGTCGTGGCCCGTCGACATCGCCTGGAGCATGTCGAGGGACTCGCCGCCGCGGACCTCGCCGACCACGATCCGGTCCGGGCGCATGCGCAGGGAGTTGCGGACCAGGTCGCGGATGGTGACCTGGCCCTTGCCCTCGACGTTCGGCGGCCGCGACTCCAGCCGGACCACGTGCGTCTGCTGGAGCTGGAGCTCGGCGGAGTCCTCGATGGTGATGATGCGTTCGTGGGACGGGATCAGACCCGAGAGCGCGTTCAGCAGGGTCGTCTTCCCCGTGCCCGTGGCGCCCGAGACGATGATGTTGAACTTCGCCTGCACCAGCCCCGCCAGCAGATACACCATGGGCTCGTCCAGGGAGCCGAAGGCGACCAGCTCCTGGAGGGTGAAGGAGCGCGGGAAGCGGCGGATGGTGAGGATCGGTCCGGTCAGCGACAGGGGCGGGATGATGACGTTGACGCGCTCGCCGGAGGGCAGGCGGGCGTCCACCATCGGGTTCGACTCGTCCACCCGCCGGTTGACGGTGGACACGATCCGCTCGATGGTCTGCATCAGCTGGTCCGCGGAGGCGAACCGCAGCGGCAGCTGCTCGACGCGGCCGCCCCGCTCGACGAAGATCGCGTCGGGGCCGTTCACCATGATCTCGGTGATCGACGCGTCCTCCAGCAGCGGCTCCAGGATGCCGAGGCCCAGCGCCTCGTCCACCACCCGGCGGATCAGCTGCGCGCGCTCGACCGTCGACAGCACCGGGCCCTCACGGCTGATGATGTGCCCGAGCACCCGCTCCAGGCGCGCCCGGCGCTCGGCCGCGGCGAGCGAGCTCATCTCCGCGAGGTCGATCTCCTCCAGCAGCTTGGCCCGGTAGGAGGCGACCAGATGCCCGTCCTCGCCCCGGCTGCCGTGCTCCTCCGGAGTGCTGATGCGTGCCCGCAGGCTCATGTCGGCACCTCCTCGGTCAGTGGTCGAGCGGCATGGTGGCGGACTTGACGGCGGGGTCGAGGGGCCAGCCGGGGACGATCCGGGGGATGTTCACCGTGGCGGTGACGGTCACGGAGCCGTCTCCTCCGCCCCCGGTCGCACAGGTCACCGTGAGTCCGCCGCTGACGGCCTCGGAGCAGGCCTGCTGGGCGTCCTGCCGCAGAGAGGCCGCCCGCGCCCCGGCCCGGGCCGCCGTACTGGCCTGCTCGGCGGCATAGGCGACGGCCCCGATCTGGATGCCGGCCATGGCCACGATCAGCAGGACCGGGATGAACCCGAGGTACTCGATGGCGACTTGGCCCCGGTCGCTGCTCCGGCGAGGGGACATCTCAGCGCTTCACCTCCTCGACGGCACCGGCGTGGCCGTGCACCGTGGCGGGGAAGGAGATCACGCCGGGGAAGAGAACGGGCACCTTGAGGGAGACATCGGCCGTGACATAGCCGGACTGGCTGCACGTCACCGTGGCGTCCCCGCGCCACGCCGCCGACAGGTGCCTCAGCCCGGCCGCCGAGCAGGCCGCCTGCCGCGCACCACCCTGCGGCGCCGCCGTCCCCGCCCGCACCCCCTCGTCCGCGGCATTCCCGGCGAGCGTGAAGGTGTACCCGACGAGCACGGCCTGCCACAGGAGCACCAGCGTCAGGATGATCAGCGGCGTCATCCCGAGAAACTCGATGCTGACCTGCCCCCGGTCCCGCTCCCGGTCCCCACCCGGCCTTCTCATGGAGCACTCACTCCTTCCGCCGCCGGAATCCGCCCGGACCACGCCCGCTCCCCCGATGGCCCGCGGCCCCCTCGGCCGCCTTCACCAGCCCCAGCTCCCCCGCGAGCCCCCACAGCGCCTGCTTCACCGTGCTCTTGCTGTCGAGCTCATGGACCCGGCCGGCGTCCACAACGGCCTGAAGTTCCTTGAAGTTGGCGGGAATCGCCGTACGCGCGAGCGCGGTCCCGGTGATGCGCTGCACGAGCGCGGGCTGGATCTCCGTACTGCGGCTGTGCCGGTTGACGACCACCGTGGTCTCCTCGGCCTTGCGGATCTGCAGCCGGTCCCACATCCGTACGGTCCGCTTGGCGGCGCGGACGGCGATGACGTCCGGCGTGGTGAGGAGCAGTGCGATGTCGGCCATCTCCACCACGGCGGCGCCCGCACCGCTCAGCTGGGCGCCGCAGTCGACGACGACCACCTCGTAGCGGGAGCGCAGGGCGCTGACGATCTGCCGGGCGGCGCGGTCGGTGACCTCCTCGCCGCGCTCGCCCTCGCCGGGCGCGAGGAGCAGGGCGAGCCCGGTGTCGTGGCGGAAGAGGGCGTCGGCGAGGACGCGGGGGGAGATGTCGGTGATGGCGGCGAGGTCGGCCACGGACCGCCGGAACTGGATGTCCAGGTAGGAGGCGATGTCCCCGGTCTGCAGGTCGAGGTCGACCAGGGCCGTCGCCCGGCCGGAGGCCTGTGCGGCGAGGGCCAGGTGGAGCGCCGTCAGCGTCGCACCGGTGCCCCCCTTGGCGCCGCTGACCGTGACGACCGTGCCGCCGACCCCGCCGAGCATGTCGGAGGCGCCGTGCCCGAGATGGCGCCGTACGCCCGTCGACCACTGGGCGACCGCCTGGACCCGGCTGGCGAGTTCCTCGTACGACAGCGGGAGCGCGACCAGGCCGCGGGCGCCGGAGTCCATGGCGGCGGAGAACAGGCCGGGGCCGGCGTCGGTGGTGACGAGGATGACGCCGACGGCGGGGAACCGGAGGGCGACCTCGCGGATCAGCTCCAGGGCCGGGACCGGTCCGATGCGCTCGTGGACGACGACGACTTCGGGGAGTTCGTCCACGGACTCGGCGGCGAGCCGGGCGAGGGTGTCGACGAGCTGGGTGGAGTCGCCGACCGGTGGCTGTGGTTCGGCGTCGGGGAGCTGGCTGAGCAGGGTGGTGAGGGAGCGTACGGCGTCCGGGTCGGCTCCCGCCGGGAGGATCCTGGTCGGCATGCGGGCCACCGCCTCTCACTTGTCCGTCGCGAGTTCGTAGGTGCGGTCCCGGTCCGGGACGCTGGTCTCGCTGCCGGGCGCCACCAGCGCGAGCCGGACGCGCTGGGCGAAGGACTCGGCGTAGGTGATGCGCTGGGCGTCGAGGGTGGACAGCGCGAAGGTGATGGGGACGGCCTGGCTGGGCTGCTGCTGGTTCTTGCTCTGGTCCGGGTCGAGGGCGGTGATCTGGCCGACGTCGAGGACCCGGGCGTTGGCGACGATGATCTTCGACTGGTCCGGGTCGCCCTCCTTCTTCCCGGCGAAGGTGGCGTACACGTTGACGTGCGATCCCGGGGTGATCTTCCCCGCCACGCCGGTCGCCGCGTCGATCATGATGGCGACCTCCTGCTGTCCGGGCTGGAGGGCGGGCTGGTCGACGATCATGTCGGTCTGCAGCAGGGAGCCCGCGCGCAGGGTGGTGACGGCGATCTTGCCCTGGATCTGCCGCAGGTCGGTGACCGCGTTGCCGGACAGCCACCGCCTGGGCATCTTGATCTTCTCGAACTGACCGGCGCCGAGGGTGGTGTACGGCTTCACGTCGGACCGCACCCGGTAGGCGGTGACCTCGGGCCCGACCTTGGAATCGACGTTGTGGACGACGGAGAGCACGCCGGCGAACGCGCCGAGAGCGCACAGGACCGAGAGGATCAGGAGTATCACGCCGCGGCGCTGACGGGAGTTCATGAACCGTGCAACCTCATTGGGGGAATCGGTCGAGCGGACTGGGGACGTGCGGGTCGGGTCAGGCGGGCGTGCGCTGTTCCAGGGCGCGGGGCGCGGCGGGTTCGCGGGCGGGCGGGGTGGCGGAGCAGAAGACGCAGCGGTCGCCGATGACGTCCAGGCCGCACCAGTGGCAGGCGGTCTGCCGCACCGAGGTCACCAGCTGGTACAGAACGGACAGATCGGCGAGGTAGCTGCAGAACTCGGTCATGCGGCCCGTCCCCCACCACACCGGGGACTCGGCGGGCAGCGGGACCTCGCGCAGCCCGTGCACGCTCCACTGCCCCGCGAGACCGGCGACCCAGTCCCCCGGCAGCTGCCCCTTGGCGACGAGCATCCAGGTGGTGAACTCGGGGCCCTTGAGCGTGACACCGGGACCGGTGCGCACGAGCTGCGGCTCGGGGTGCGCGAGCACGGCGAACTGGCTGCCGGGCACCCAGGACTTGGCGTGCGCCTTCAGTCCGACCGGCACCCGGTCCAGCCTGGCGACCGAGGCGAGGACGGCCCCGGCGTGGATGTAGTGGGTGAGCAGGCGCCCGGCGGAGGCGAGGACGCCCGGACTGAGGTCGCAGGAGGCCAGCTGCCGCAGCTGCCGGGCGAGCACGGCGATGCCGAGGGGCGGCAGTTCGGGCCGGAAGACGGCGATGCGGTCGCTCTCCAGCAGCGAGCGCAGGGTGTGCAGCCGCCGCACGACGGGCTCGGGGGTCGCGGTCGAGCAGACGACGATGACGTATCCGTACTGCTCGGTCAGGGTGTGGAGTTCGGTGAGCGCGTGCTCCAGGGGCCGCTGGTCGAGGCCGCCGAGCACGACGGCCGGCATGGTCCGTTCGTCCTGCGCCGGCAGCGCCATGTCGGCACTGGTCACGGCAATGGCAGTTGGCACGCGCAGCTCCCCGCTCTTCACACCCGCCGGCCCACGGAGGTGACTCCCGTGCGCCAGGACGACTTCACTGCGTGACTACGTGAGCACTGTATCCACGGCCGTATGGCCGGAGAACAGCGTTTGTGAAGCTCGCGTGGAACTCTCCGGTCACAACTTGGGCCATATCCGGACAGCTTGAGCCGCGATCCGGAAACGGTTTTGGTCTGGACCTCTTGACACCCGGATTGGTCTGGACCAACTTGTATGCCCAACGGTGGCCACCGCATCTCTCCCCTCCCTTCCCCTCCCACGCCAAGGCGCCCTCGCCGAAGCCCCCTTCCCCACCGGAGGCCCCAGTGGACCATGCACCAGGCATACCCAGACCCCGTGGACGGCGAATCACCCTGTGGTCCGCCGCCACGGCCCTGGCCCTCTCCGTGGCCGGCCTCACCGCGGCCGCGGGCCCGGCCTCCGCGGCGGACGTCAACAACGTCAGGAACGCGGGCTTCGAGTCGGGCCTGTCCAACTGGACCTGCACGGCCGGCAGCGGCACGACGGTCTCCTCCCCGGTGCACTCCGGCTCCTCCGCCCTGAAGGCGACCCCGGCCGGCCAGGACGACGCCCAGTGCACCCAGACGGTCGCGGTCAAGCCCAACTCGACGTACACCCTCAGCGCCTGGGTCCAGGGTGGCTACTCCTACCTGGGCGTGACCGGCACGGGCACGACGGACGTGTCCACGTGGACGCCGGACACCTCCGCCTGGAAGCAGCTGTCGACGACCTTCACCACGGGCGCGTCGACGACCTCGGTCACGGTCTACACGCACGGCTGGTACGGCCAGGCGGCCTACTACGCCGACGACGTCTCGGTCTACGGCCCCGACGGCGGAGGCGGCGGTGACCCGGCCCCCACGGTCCCGGCGGCTCCGGCCGGCCTGACGGTCTCCGGTACGACGTCCTCCTCCGCGTCGCTGTCCTGGTCCCCGGTGACGGGCGCCACGGGCTACAACGTCTACCGCGACGGCACGAAGGTGACGGCGGTGACGGGAACGTCGGCCACGGTGACGGGCCTGACGGCGTCCACGTCGTACTCCTTCCAGGTGACGGCGACCAACACGGCGGGCGAATCGGCGAAGTCGGCGGCGGTGACGGCCACGACGTCCTCCGGGGGCAGCAGCGGTGGCGGCGGTGGCTCCGTGCCCAAGCACGCGGTGACCGGCTACTGGCAGAACTTCAACAACGGCGCGACGGTCCAGAAACTGTCGGACGTCCCCTCCTCGTACGACATCATCGCGGTGGCCTTCGCGGACGCCACGTCGACTCCGGGTGCCGTGACCTTCAACCTGGACTCGTCCGGCCTGGGCGGCTACACGGTGGACCAGTTCAAGGCGGACATCAAGGCCAAGCAGGCGGCCGGCAAGAAGGTCGTCATCTCGATCGGCGGCCAGAACGGCACGGTGTCGATCAGCGACTCGACGTCGGCGACGAACTTCGCGAACTCGGTCTACTCCCTCATGCAGACGTACGGCTTCGACGGCGTGGACATCGACCTGGAGAACGGCCTCAACGCGACCTACATGACACAGGCCCTGCGCGCCCTGTCGGCCAAGGCGGGCTCGTCCCTGATCATCACGATGGCCCCGCAGACGATCGACATGCAGTCGACGTCGAACGCGTACTTCCAGACGGCGCTGAACGTGAAGGACATCCTCACGGTCGTCAACATGCAGTACTACAACAGCGGTTCCATGCTGGGCTGCGACGGCAAGGTCTACAGCCAGGGCTCGGTCGACTTCCTCACCGCCCTCGCCTGCATCCAGCTCCAGGGCGGCCTGGCCCCGTCCCAGGTGGGCCTCGGCCTCCCGGCCTCCACGAGCGCGGCGGGCAGCGGCTACGTGTCCCCCACCGTGGTGAACAACGCCCTGGACTGCCTGACGGCCGGCACCAACTGCGGCACCTTCAAGCCCGCCAAGACCTATCCCGACCTGCGGGGCGCGATGACCTGGTCGACGAACTGGGACGCGTCGGCGGGCAACGCGTGGTCGAACGGGGTGGGGGCGCATGTGCATGCGCTGCCGTGACATGACACGTGGCATGACATCCGACCGATGACACCGACGCCCGGGCCTTCAGCGGCCCGGGCGTGATCACACGAGTCCGCCGTCGCCGGGGCCGGACGCCTATGCGGACTCTTCCGCCGCGGAGCCTTCCTCGAAGTACGCGTCCAGGACCGCGTCCAGCTGGTCGTCCCACTCCTTGAAGAGGGACTTCGACGTCGCCTCGATCTCGATGGGATACCAGCGGCGCTCGGGCGTGTGGACGGTGATCGTGTAGCGCTTGCCGAAGCGGGGGGTCTCCGTCTCCACCGCCGCGATCTCGTCCCAGCGGAACTCGCAGGACTCCTCGTCCAGACGGAGGCGGACGCCCTTGCGGTCGGCCACGATCCTCGCGCGGCGGTCGGCGGCCTCGAAGACCGGGCCGTCCTCGGGGCCGTTGTCCGGGCCGTCGCCGTCCGTGGTCTCGCCGGACTCCGCGGTCACGTCGGTCTCGTGGGTCCCGTCGGGCTCCGTGGTCTCCTCGGGCGCCTTCGCGTCCTCCGGCTCCGGCGAATCCGGCGAATCCGCCGGCACCACCGCGTCCTCCGGCTCGTCGGACTTCGCCGGTGCCGGGGCCGTGATCCCGGGGATGAACGCCGGGTCGAAACCGGCGCCCGTCACGGGCTCGGCCTTCAACGGCTCGGCCCCGTACGGCTTGCTGCTCGCTCCTATGCGCTGCTCCACGGCGGCAGTATGGACGACTTCCCTGTGCCGGAACCAGTCAGCCCGCTCATCCCCTTTCACTCCAGCAACGCGGAGCGTCACCACAACCGCTCTCTCACGCCGTGAAACGCCTCTACCCAACACTCCGTGAAGCCCGAGAATGCGAACAGTCATCGCATAGATCATCCGAATTGGCGACATCCGAGAAAGATGCGTTCACGTTTTCGGTGGCCGTACTACGGTCCGATGCCATGAAGCTGGTGATCCAGGTGAAACTGCTGCCGACGCCCGAGCAGGCGTCGGCTCTGGAGTCGACCCTGCGCGCCTGCAATCGGGCCGCCACCTACGCCTCGCAGATTGGCTTTGCCCAGGACATCAAGGACCGCAACGGTCTGCAGAAGGAGGTGTACGCGGATCTGAAGGCAACGTTCGGGCTGTCGGCGCAGCCGGTGGTGAGGACGGTGAAGAAGGTCGTCGACGCCTACGCGTCACTGAAAGCCAACCTGCGGGCGGGGCGTTTCGGCCCGCCCACCTCCAAGCGGTACCGCAAGGCGGTCAGCACGCCGATCGTCTTCCGGCCGGAGGCGGCCCAGCCGTTCGACGACCGCTGCCTGTCCTGGCAGTACGACGCACGCACCGTCTCCATCTGGACCGTGGACGGGCGGACGAAGGGGATCCGGTTCGCCTGCTCGCCCGATCGGCTCAAGACGCTCGTGACGTGCCGCAAGGGCGAGAGTGACCTCGTCCGGCGCGGCGGCAAGTGGTTCCTGGTCGCCACATGTGAGATCCCCGATCCGCACGTGTATGAGCCGGTCGACTGGATCGGAGTGGACCGCGGCATCGTGAACCTGGCCACTACGTCCGACGGCACCAATCACCAAGGCCGCCGCCTGACGCGCTACCGGCGCTGGCAGGCCCGCAAGCGTGCCGAACTCCAGCGGAAACAGACGCGCTCGGCCACCCGCCGCCTGGCCCGCCGGAGACAGAAGGAGCAGCGCCATGCCACCCACGTGAACCACCGCATCAGCAAGGAGATCGTGTCCGTCGCACAACGCACCGGTCGCGGGATCGCCGTCGAGGAACTCGGCGGGATCCGCGAGCGGGTACGGCTACGCCGCGACCAGCGGGGCACCCTCTCCGCCTGGCCCTTCCACCGGCTCGGACAGCACCTCGCCTACAAGGCCAAGAAGGCCGGGGTGCCGTTCCTCGAGGTGGACGCGCGCCATACCTCGCAACGCTGCCCGCGCTGCGGCCACACCGAGCGGGCCAACCGGCCCGACCGGGACCTTTTCCGCTGTCGTCGGTGCGGGCTCGCTGGCCCGGCCGATGTCGTCGCCGGGGTCAACGTGCGCGATCGCGCACGCTCGGCGTGGGTGCTTGTCACCGCACCCGCATCCTCCCCCTGACCATCGGGGGGGTGGGTGGATGCGACCCGTGACCGTCCTGTCGTAGGGGGCAGTCGGGAGCGCGACAAGGTGTGAACAACCGCGAACACAAGCTCGGTCGTTCACGGCCAAGAAGGTGACACGAACAAACCGACCACCGCCGCCACCGCGAACCCCGTCACCGACAGCACCGACTCCAGGACCGTCCAGGTGCGCAGCGTGTCGCGTTCGCTGATGCCGAAGTACTTGGCCACCATCCAGAAGCCGCCGTCGTTGACATGGGACGCGAAGATGGAGCCCGCGGAGATGGCCATGATGACCAGGGCCACGAAGGGCTGGGAATGGTGGCCCGCCGAGAGCAGGGGCGCCACGATGCCCGCCGTCGTCACGATCGCCACCGTCGCCGAGCCCTGCGCCACCCGCAGGACCAGCGAGATCAGGTACGCCAGGACGATCACCGGCAGGCCTACGCCATGGAACGTGTCCGACAACGCCTGGGCCACCCCGCTCGCCTTCAGTACGGCGCCGAAGACCCCGCCGGCGCCCACCACCAGCAGGATGTTGCCGACCGGCTTGAGGGAGGAAGTGGACACCGCCTCCAGGGACTTGCGGGACCAGCCGCGGCGGATGCCCAGGAGGTAGTAGGCGAGGAGCAGGGCCAGGGTCAGGGCCACGAAGGGGTGGCCGAAGAACTCCAGGACCGAGCGGGTGGGGGACGGGTCCAGGGCGATCGAGGAGAAGGTGGCCACGAGGATCAGGATGAGGGGTGTGCCGATGATGGCCAGGACCGTGGTGAGCGGCACCGGACGCTCCTGGGGCTCCACTCCCTGGGCGCGCTGTTCGGCCACGACCGCCCCCTTCGCCTCCTGGGCCGCCTCGACCATGTCCTGCGGTACGGCGACGAAGATCCGCTGTCCGATCCAGGCGGAGTACGCCCAGGCGGCCAGTACGGCCGGGATGCCGCAGACGATGCCCATGAGGATGATCCAGCCGAGCTGGACGTGGAGGAGGCCCGCGGCGGCGACCGGGCCGGGGTGCGGGGGCAGGAAGGCGTGGGTCATGGAGAGGCCCGCCAGCAGGGGCAGGCAGTAGAGCAGGATCGACTTGCCGCCCCGCTTGGCCGCCGCGTAGACGAGCGGGGCCAGGACGAAGATGCCCACGTCGAAGAAGACCGGGATGCCGAAGATCAGGCCCGTCAGGCCCATGGCCAGGGGGGCGCGCTCTTCGCCGAACAGGCCGAGCAGGCGGGCCGCCAGCACCTCCGCGCCGCCGCTGACCTCCAGGATCGCGCCGAGCATCGTACCGAGCCCGATGATGATCGCGACGTGGCCGAGGATGCCGCCCATGCCGGACTCGACGGTGGAGACGGCGTCGGAACGCTGGACCGTGCCGAAGAGCTCGGTGACCGACAGGCCGGCCAGCAGGCCCACGGCTATGGAGACGGCCAGGAGGGCCACGAAGGGCTGCAGCCGGACCTTGATGATCAGGAACAGCAGCAGAGCTATGCCGAGGGCCGCGACCGTGAGGAGGCCGGGGGTGCCGTGCAGGAGGAGGAGCAGGCCTCCGGTGTGGGGTGGGGTGGCGGGCGTGGCAGCAGCCAAGGGGATGAAGGACATACGGGGGTCCTCTGCTTAAGTTCATGGTGCTTTCGGGCAGGGTGGATCGCGGTGCGGCGGCCCGGGGGTGGGGGCCGCCGTACCGGGAGGGGGCGTGCGGGAGGTGGGGGACCGTCAGGCGCTCAGCCGAGTACGGCGAGCGCGTCGATCTCGATGAGGAGGCCGGCCGGGAGACCGACGTAGACCGTGGTCCGGGCGGCGGGCGGCTGGGTGAGGCCCTGCTCCTCGAAGTAGGCGTTGTAGATCTCGTTCATCTCGGCGAAGTGGTCCACGTCGGTGAGGTAGACGCGGATCATCATCACGTCGTCCCAGCTCGCGCCGCCCTCTTCGAGGATCGCCTTGACGTTGGCGAGGGTCTGGAGGGTCTGCTCGCGCAGGGTGGGACCGGCCGGAGTCGGGGGCCTGCCCTCCTCGGCGGGCAGGAAGCCGACCTGGCCGGCGACCTGGAGGATGTTGCCCTTCTTCACGCCGTGGGAGAACTTGGCGGGCGGGGTGGTGTGGGTCTTCGGGGTGAGGGCGGTCTTCTCGGTCATGCACGGTCCTCGTCTGTCATTCGGGGTCGCCCACTGGCGTTCTTCCGGAGTACTCGCCGCTGATCGCGTCCGCGGTACGGCGGACCTGCGGGAGCAGGGTGAGGAGTTCCTCGGCGGTGACGACCACGTTCGGCGCGGACACCGACATCGCGGCGACCACGCGGCCGTCGGCGCCGCGGATGGGGGCGGCGACGCAGTTGATGGACTCCTCGTGGCCACCGAGGTCGGTGGCCCAGCCCTGTTCGCGGACCTTCTCCAACTCCCGCAGGAAAGCGGGGGCGTTGGCGGTCGAACGGGGCGTGTACAGGGGGTATTCGAGCTTGTCCGCGAGGGCGCGGCGCTCGGGTTCGGGCAGGTCGGCGAGGAGGAGTTTGGCCACGGCCGCGACGGTGATGGCGACGGGCTTGCCGATCCGCGAGTACATGCGGACCGGGTAGCGGCTGTCCACCTTGTCGATGTAGAGGACCTCGCCCTCCTCGTACACGGCGAGGTGCACGGTGTGGCCGCAGGCCTCGTTCAGCCGTACCAGGTGGGGGTGGGCGATCTCGCGGATGTCGAGGTTCTCCATCGCCTCCTGGGCGAGGGCGAAGAGCCGGGCGCCGAGGCGGTAGCGCTGGTCGGACTGGCGGTAGACCAGGCCGTGCTCGTGCAGGGTGCGCAGGAGGCGGAGCGCCGTGGATTTGTGCACGCCCAGGCGGTCGGCCACCTGGCCGAGGTCCGCGGGGCCCTCGGCGAGGAGCGGCAGGATGCTCAGGGCGCGGTCTACGGTCTGGCTCATGGGGTGTTCGCCTCCTCCGTTGCCCGCTCGGCCTGCGTCCAGCCGGGGGCGAGTCGAAGTCTCCCCCATGCGGTGTCGTCCAGGGCGGTCAGGCGGTCGGCGTGGTCCCGGGCGGGGGGCGTGGCCAGGTCGCCGGGGGTGGTGAGGGCGGCGGCGGCGAAGAGGTGGCCGTGGCGGAGGCGGTCCCGTACGGGCAGGTCGCGGAGGGTGGCGGAAAGGAAGCCGGCGGCGAAGGCGTCTCCCGCGCCGACGTGGGCGACGACGTCCACCTGGGGAGCGCGGACGAACGTCGCGGTGCCGTCGGCGTCCTCCGTACCGTCGCCGGTCCTGCCGAAGGCGGTCGCGCCGGCCTTGCCCCGCTTGACGACGACCATCGCCGGCTCGGGCAGCGCCCCGGCGATGGACCGTCCGCCGTGCAGCCCCCAGGCGTCGCGGGCCTCGTCGTCCCCCACGAACACGATGTCCGCGCGCCGCGCCAGGTCCAGCAGGACGCGCGGTCCGTCGGCGCCGCGCCACAGCGCGGGCCGGTAGTTGACGTCGAAGGAGACCAGCGGACGGCCGGGGCGGGGTGCCGTCAGCTCACGCATCAGGTCGAGGCACGCGCCGGACAGTGCGGCCGTGATCCCCGACAGGTGCAGCACGCGGCCCGCCCGTACCGCGCGGAGGTCCACGTTTCCCACCGACATCGCCGAGGCCGCCGAGCCGGCCCGGTAGTACGCCACCTCGTGCGCACCCGTGCCCCGGTCGCCTGCGGTACGGAAGTACACCCCCGTCGGCCGCGCCGGGTCGCGGGAGACGGACGAGACGTCGACGCCGTACCCGGCGATGCACTCCACCAGGTGGTCGCCGAAGCCGTCCGCGCCGACCCGGCCGATCCAGCGGGCGGTGTGCCCGGCGGCGGCCAGCACGCAGGCCACGTTGGACTCGGCGCCGCCGATCGCGCGGTCGAAGGAGGGCACGTCCGCGAGGCGGCCCGGCCGGCTGGGCAGGAAGGTGACCATGGACTCGCCGAGCGCGACCACGTCCACGTCCACATCCCGCACGGCCGAACCCTTCACGGGGTAAGCAGCGTCCTTGATGATGACTCCTGTCCGATACCCGGGTAGCGGCTCCGTTGACCCGGCGTCGGCGAGATGCTAGACACCAAGCAGCAATACATGCAATGACCGTTGCAGAGAGTGCAACGGGTCGAGAGAGGGGCTCCATGAGCAGCAGCGAAGCGCTCGCCCGGCTGGCCGAGGAACGCGTCGACCACCGCTTCAAGGGCCTCCCGCCGGACGCCGACGGCCTCACCGTCGGCGAACTGACCGCCCAGCGCCGCAACCTCTTCTCGGCGGAACCCGGAGGCGGCGGCTTCACCACTCCCCTCCTCGTCCTCTCCGCGGAGCGGCTCGCGCACAACCTGGCGCTCATGGAGACGTACGCCGCCCGGCACGGCCTCGCCTTCGCCCCGCACGGCAAGACCTCGATGGCCCCGCAGCTCTTCCAGCGCCAGATCGAGCACGGCGCCTGGGGCATCACGCTGGCGGTCCCCCACCAGGTGCGGGTCGCCCGGGCGTTCGGCATCCAGCGGGTCTTCCTCGCCAATGAGCTGGTCGACGCCCCGGCCCTGCGCTGGATCGCCGCCGAACTCGCCGCCGACCCGGACTTCCGGCTCGTCTGCTACGTCGACTCCGTGCGCGGCGCCGAGCTGATGGACGCGGCCCTGAAGGGCTCCGCGCGGCCCGTCGACGTCGTCGTGGAGCTCGGCGCCGGCGAGGGCGCGCGGACCGGGGTGCGCACGGAGGCCGAGGCCCTCGCCGTGGCCGGTGCGGTGGGCCGTACGCGCACGCTGCGGCTCGTGGGCGTCGCCGGTTACGAGGGCGAGGTCCCGCGGGCCGATCCGGAGCGGGTGCGGTCGTACCTGCGGCGGCTGGTCGCGCTCGCCGCCGGCCTCGACAGGGCCGGACACCTCAAGGACGCGGAGGAGATCGTGGTGAGCGCGGGCGGCAGCGCCTGGTTCGACGCGGTGGCCGACGTGTTCGAGGAGATCCCCGAGCTGTCCCTGCCCGTGCTGAAGCTGCTGCGCTCGGGGGCGTACGTCTCGCACGACGACGGGCACTACCGCAGGCTCACCCCCTTCACCCGCGTCCCCGAGGAAGGGGCGCTGGAGCCCGCCTTCCGGCTGTGGGCGCAGGTCGTCGCCCGGCCGACCCCCGAGCAGGCCTTCGCCAACGCAGGCAAGCGTGACGCGGCCTACGACCTGGACCTGCCGGCCGCCCAGGTGGTACGCCGGAACGGTGCCGAGCGCCCGGCCCACGGCATCACGGTGACCGGCCTGTCCGACCAGCACGCCTGGCTGCGCACGGAGCCGGGCGCGGACGTCGAGGTCGGCGACTGGATCGGGTTCGGCCTGTCCCACCCGTGCACGTCGTTCGACAAGTGGCAGCTGATCCCGGTGGCCGAGGCCGACGGGACGGTCGTCGAGTACATCCGTACGTTCTTCTAGACCCGCGGGAGGAACCGGCCGTGGAGCAACTCGTGATCCGGGACGCCGACGTCGTGGACGGCAGCGGCGAACCGTCGTACCGGGCCGATGTGGTGGTCGACGGCGGCCGGATCACCGGAATCGTCAAGGAGGCCGCCGCGGCCGGCTGCCAGCGTCCGCGCGCCGTGCGGGAACTGGACGCGGAGGGCCTGGTCCTCTCCCCCGGCTTCATCGACATGCACGCCCACTCCGACCTCGCCCTGCTGCGCGACCCCGACCACAGCGCGAAGGCCGCGCAGGGGGTCACGCTGGAGGTCCTCGGGCAGGACGGGCTGTCGTACGCGCCCGTCGACGACCGCACGCTTCAGGAGGTACGGCGGGCGATCAGCGGGTGGAACGGGTACGGCGACGACCTCGACCTCGACTGGCGGTCGGTCGGCGAGTATCTCGACCGGCTCGACCGGGGCATCGCCGTCAACGCGGCCTATCTCGTCCCCCAGGGCACGGTCCGCGCGCTCGCCGTCGGCTGGGAGGACCGGGAGGCGACACCCCAAGCGCTGGACCGGATGCGGCAGTTGGTCGCCGAGGGCATGGAGCAGGGGGCGGTCGGGCTGTCCTCCGGGCTGACGTACACGCCCGGCATGTACGCCCCCGACGCCGAACTGACCGAGCTGTGCCGGGTGGTGGCGTCGTACGGCGGCTACTACTGCCCGCACCACCGCTCCTACGGCGCCGGGGCCCTGGAGGCCTATGCCGAGATGGTCGCCCTGACGCGGGAGGCCGGCTGTCCGCTCCATCTGGCCCACGCCACGATGAACTTCGGGGTCAACGAGGGCCGCGCGCCGGACCTGCTGGCCCTGCTGGACCAGGCGCTGGACGCCGGCGCGGACATCACCCTCGACACCTATCCCTACACCCCCGGCTGCACCACCCTGGCCGCGCTGCTGCCGAGCTGGGCGAGCGAGGGCGGCCCGGAGGAGATCCTGGCGCGGCTCGGCGACCCGGCGACGGCCGCGCGGATCCGGCACGACCTGGAGGTGACCGGCTCGGACGGCTGTCACGGCGTGCCCGTGGAGTGGGGGACGATCGAGATCTCCGGGGTCGGCGACCCGGCGCTCGGGGAGTACGTGGGCCGTACCGTACGGGAGTCGGCCGCCGTGCGCGGGGAGGCCCCGTGGGACACCGCCCGCCGGCTGCTGGTCGAGGACCGGCTCGGTACGACGATCCTCCAGCACGTCGGCCACGAGGACAACGTCCGCACGATCATGCGGCACCGCACCCACACCGGCGGCTCGGACGGCATCCTGCGGGGCGCCAAGCCACACCCGCGCGCCTACGGCACCTTCCCGCGCTATCTCGGCCACTACGTAAGGGAGTTGGGGATCCTGTCGCTGGAGGAGTGCGTCGCCCATCTCACGTCCCGGCCCGCGGCCCGGCTGCGGCTGCCGGACCGGGGGCTGGTGCGCGAGGGGTACCGGGCCGACCTGGTGCTGTTCGACCCGGAGACGGTGGCGCCTGGCGCGACGTTCGCCGAGCCCCGCACGCTGCCGACCGGTATCCCGTACGTCCTGGTCGACGGACGGTTCGTCATCGAGGACGGGAAGCGGACGGACGTGCTCGCGGGCCGGTCCGTCCGCCGTACGCCCGTATGACCGTATGACCGTATGGCCGTTACGGCTTGGGCAGGACGCAGCCGGACGCGCCGAGGTCCAGCTTGTTGCCCGTGGTGAAGCAGGCGGGGATCTGGTAGGTCTCCTCGGCGTAGTTGATGCCCTGGTGGATGGTGACGTTGCCGTTCTCGTCCACCTCGCACGGATTGTTCTCCGTGCAGGTCTCGCCGTCCTCGTTGCCGGTGTTGTTGACGGCGACGACCTTGCCGGTGGTGGTGTCGATCACCGGGGAGCCCGAGGTGCCGCCGATGGTGTTGCAGGAGGAGGTGTAGCGGACCGAGTCCTTCCAGGTCCAGTCGCCCTCCTTCAGCCGGTACACGAAGCCGTCGATGCTGCAGCTGTAGGTGCGCTTCCAGTAGCCGGACACGACCTTGATGGCGGTGCCGGCGGTGGGGTGGGTGTCGCTCACGGTGAGCGGGCTGATCCCGTAGGCGCTCTTGATCTGCGCGTACGTGGTGGTCAGCCGGTAGATCGTGACGTCCGTGTCGGTCATGGTCGAGTAGACGACCTGGTTGGCGCGCAGGGTGGCGACCTTGCTGCCGGAGGCGTTCAGCAGACCGAAGGTACGGCTGGAGGACTGGCCGGTGATGACCTGACCGGGGTCCGGGAAGCCGGTCTCCAGGCAGTGCCCGTTGGTGAGCACGAGCGCCGGGTCGCTGTCGGCGGAGTTGGGGAAGCGGATGACGGAGCCGGAGCAGTTGCTGAGCGCGACGGTGCCGGCGAAGTTGACGGTCGCCTTGGGCTTGGCGGCAGCGGTGGTGTGCGGCGCGGCGACCGCGGGGGTCGCGCCCAGCCCGGCTATGGCCAGGGAGGAGAGCGCGGCAAGGAGAGGCTTGTTCATGTGGGGGTCCCCTCTGACGACTTGGGCGACCGGAGTCTCCGGCCGCCCACTCGTTTGTCATGCACATCATCGGCACATGGAGGGGACGCGAACAAGAAGCCCGCTCAGGTCATAGGGGTTTCCCTGTACCTCCCGGCCTGAGCAACTCCACTACCGCTCCGGGGGTTTGGTGACCACGGCCCCGAACAGGGCGAGACCCTTGATGACGACGCGCGGGACGCCCGGCCTGCCGGGCTTACGGGCACCACGCCGTCGGAACACGCCGAACAGCCCGAGCCCCTTGACCTCGACGTCGATGTCGTCCGGAACGACGATCCCGGTGCCGCCCCACAGGGCGACGGCACGGATCACGGTCTCCTGGGCGGCGAAGCGGGCCTCGGTCAGATCAAGCCGGCCACCGCCCCACATGGACCAGGCGGTGAACCTGGGCGGAACGACCCACTCGCCGTCACGCCGGAATCCGCCGAAGACGCCGATCGCGAAGCGGGAGGTGGGTGCCCGGTCCTCCACCACCAGGGAATCCCTGGGCCCGGGCTCGGGCAGCCCACGTGCGGCCTGCGCCAGCTCGCCGAGAGTACGGGCGCCGTGGACCCGGTCCAGCCGGTCGTCCAGCTCGCTCAGTGCCAGCCGGCCGTCCGCCACGGCGGCCCGGACCCGCTCGACGGCCCGCTCGCGGTCCTCGTCGGAGGCGAGCACGTCGGAGTGGGGCAGCGGTTGTCGGGAGGGGGAAGGGTGAGGCTGCTCGGTCATGCGTACAACTCTCGCCCGCCGGCATGCCGACACGACTTGACGACAGGCCAAGTGACCTGGATTGGGGCCGTCGTTGGCGAGAAAGCGATCTTCGCTGGTCAGTGCGGGTGTTTCGTGGCTCCGTGACCGTGGCCCTGGCCGCCGGGAAAGGCGGGCCCGGAGGTGGTCGGGGCGGCCGTGGTCGCCGTGGGTGCGGGCGCCCGGGACGTCGTAGCGGCCGGAGCGGACGCCGAGGGGGTCGGGCCGTCGGTCGCCGGACCCTGGCCCTGGCTCCGGGACGCCTGGACGTCCGGGGAGGAGGTCGAGGGGGACGGCGAGGGCGAGGGGGAGCCGCCGGCCGCCGTCGGCGTGCCCGCGGCCGGGGAGCCGGTGTCCGTGCGGGGGCTCGCGGCGGCGGACGTGCCGGCGGCCGGACCGGACCCGTCCGGGGCGGGGGAATCCGAGCCGCCCGCCAGAGCGGCGATCGCCGCCGCGCCCGGCTCGTCCGCCGCCGGGACCGCGGGCAGCTCGCGGGTCCGGTCGTAGGCGTTCTGCCAGCCGTGGGCGGCCGCAGGGTCGGCGTACTCGTCGTAGGCCGGAGCGGGGACCGACTGCGGGAGGTACACGTTCGGCGGCGGCGAGCCGGGCGACGCATGGCCCGCCCGCGGCGGAACCGGGGCCGGAGCCGCGGCCGGCTGCCGCTCGTGCCCCGGGTGCGGCTGGGCGTCCGGGAACGACCGGGGCTGCCCCGGGTCCGGCGGCAGGGAAGCCGGGAGGGGCTGCGTTCGACCCGCGTGCGGTGGCAGAACGCCTGGGACCGCGTCCGGCGGCAGGGCCGCCGGGAAGGGGTGCGCCGGAGGGCCGGCCGGTGGGGCCGGGAGCGGCTGCGTGGCGGCCGCGTCGGGGCCGTGCCGGGGTGCGAGACCCGGTACGTGGCCGCCGTCCGGTCTGTGTCCGCCGTCCATCCCCATCCCTCTGTACCTCCCCGCCCCACTCCCGTCGCCGTGCGGGATCCGGCGCCCGGCGGCACCGCATTCTAGGGACGCGGGTGACCACTGAGACAGCCGATGGAGATATCGGGGCAAACCGATGTGTCTCACGTGTTGGAAAACACGAGCCATGAGGCATTACCGGGCCGTAAGCTCACGTCATGCAGGTGATCCAGTCGACCAAGCTCGCCAACGTCTGTTACGAGATCCGGGGCCCGGTTCTCGAGGAGGCCATGCGGCTTGAGGCGGCGGGCCACCGCATCCTCAAGCTCAACACCGGCAACCCGGCCGCCTTCGGCTTCGAGTGCCCCCCGGAGATCCTCGAGGACATCCTCCGCAACGTCTCCACGGCGCACGGCTACGGCGACGCCAAGGGCCTGCTGGCCGCCCGCCGCGCCGTCGTCATGCACAACCAGACCATCGGCATCGAGACGGACGTCGAGCACGTCTTCATCGGCAACGGCGTGTCCGAGCTGATCGTGATGGCGATGCAGGGCCTGCTGGACGACGGGGACGAGGTACTCGTACCCGCCCCGGACTACCCGCTGTGGACCGCCGCCGTCTCCCTGTCCGGCGGTACGGCGGTGCACTACCGCTGCGACGAGCAGTCGGACTGGATGCCCGACCTCGCCGACGTCGAGCGCAAGGTCACCGACCGCACCAAGGCCATCGTCATCATCAACCCCAACAACCCGACGGGGGCCGTCTACGACGAGGCCATGCTCAAGGGGCTCACGGACATCGCCCGGCGGCACAACCTCCTCGTCTGCTCCGACGAGATCTACGACAAGATCCTCTACGACGGCGCCACGCACACCCCGACCGCCAAGGTCGCCCCGGACCTGCTCACCCTCACCTTCAACGGCATGTCGAAGGCCTACCGGGTGGCCGGGTACCGGGTGGGGTGGATGTCGATCTCCGGGCCGCGCGCGCACGCCGACTCCTACATCGAGGGCCTGACGATCCTGGCGAACATGCGGCTGTGCGCCAACATGCCGGGGCAGCACGGGGTGGTCGCCGCGCTCAGCGGACGGCAGTCGATCAACGACCTGGTGCTGCCGGGCGGGCGGCTGAAGGAGCAGGTGGACACGGCGTACGAGCTGCTGACGCAGATCCCGGGCGTCAGCTGCGTCCGCCCCAAGGGCGCGCTGTACCTCTTCCCGCGGCTCGACCCCCAGGCCTTCAAGATCAAGGACGACCGGCAGATGGTCCTGGACCTGCTGCGCCAGGAGAAGATCATGGTCGTCCAGGGCACGGGCTTCAACTGGCCGGAGCCGGACCACTTCCGGGTGGTGACCCTGCCGTCGGTCGGCGACCTCCGGGACGCGATCACCCGGATCGGGAACTTCCTGGACGGCTACAGCCAGCCGTAGCGGAGAGAGTCCTGGGGACTCCTTTCCGTGACTCGACTCAACTTTAGACGAAATCCAAGCTAGGATGGCTTCCTGTCAGAGCACAGGAGGCCATCCCCCATGTACGAACCGATCCGCACCAAGTCGGTCCACCGCACGATGGCCGGCACCGCCTCCGACTTCCCCCACCGGTCGCGCGAGGAGGAGCTCGACATCCAGCTCGCCGGCCACCTCGCCGCGCTGCTCGCCGTGACCGACGAGCTGCGCGGGCTGACTCCGTCGGCCGACCTGGAGACCGCCGGCGAGCGGCTCGCCGAGCAGGTGGCCCGGCTCCGGGGAGGACGCCCTCCGCTGCGCGCGACGCCGTCCGCGGCCGGCGATCCCGCGGCGCTGCACCGGCGTGCGCACGCGCTCGCCGGCCGTGCGCTCGTGGTCGCCGCCTCGCGGGCCGACACCGCGGCGGCCATCCTCGCGGCCGAGCGGATGGACGCGCACGCCCGTGCGGGATCCGATCCGAAGGAACTCAGCTCGACCCCCTGACCCCAGCCCGGGGTCCCCTCGCCGGCCCCGGTCCGCGTGCACGTGCAGCGACGCGCGGACCGGGCGCCATACACCGCGTTGGCTTTGGCCGGATTCCTGGGGTGCGGGGCGTTTCTTCGGTGCGGTGGGTCGGGCCACGTCTCGCCGTAGGGCTTGATGTCGTTCTGCGGCTGCCTGTGGTTCGTGGTCGCTCGCGCAGTTCCCCGCGCCCCTTCGGGGCGCGTCGCCGTACACGGGCGAGGGCCTGCCGTCGTGCTCCCGCGGGGCGGGCGGGAACGTGACGACAGGCCCAGAGCCCCCACGCCGTTGTGCGGGCCTCGCCGGTTTGTCACCACGGCCGGCCGGGACGATCGCTGGTCAGGGCACGGCGGCCGGCCGTGGAGTCTTTCGGGATCTCTTTCGAGGTGCGGGCCTCAGCCCAGGCGCTCCACGAGCGCGTGGTACTGGTCCCACAGCTCCTTCGGCGTGTGGTCGCCGAAGGTGTTGAGGTGCTCAGGGACGAGTGCCGCCTCCTCGCGCCAGACGTCCTTGTCGACCGTGAGCAGGAAGTCCAGGTCGGAGTCGGAGAGTTCCAGGCCCTTGGTGTCGAGGGCCGCCTTGGTCGGCAGCACGCCGATCGGGGTCTCGACGCCCTCGGCCCTGCCGTCCAGGCGCTCCACGATCCACTTCAGGACGCGGGAGTTCTCGCCGAAGCCGGGCCAGACGAACTTGCCCTCGTCGTTCTTGCGGAACCAGTTGACGTAGTAGATCTTCGGCAGCTTGGACTGGTCCTTGCCCTTGGCCACGTCGATCCAGTGGCCCATGTAGTCGCCCATGTTGTAGCCGCAGAACGGCAGCATGGCGAAGGGGTCGCGGCGCAGCTCGCCGACCTTGCCCTCGGCGGCGGCGGTCTTCTCGGAGGCCACGTTGGCGCCGAGGAAGACGCCGTGGTTCCAGTCGAAGGACTCCGTCACCAGCGGCACCGCGGAGGCGCGGCGGCCGCCGAAGAGGATCGCCGAGATCGGCACGCCCTTGGGGTCCTCCCACTCCGGCGCGATGATCGGGCACTGCGAAGCGGGCGTGGTGAAGCGGGCGTTGGGGTGCGCGGCGGGCTCGGCGGAGTCCGGGGTCCAGTCGCGGCCCTTCCAGTCCGTCAGGTGGGCCGGGGTCTCCTCCGTCATGCCCTCCCACCACACGTCGCCGTCGTCGGTGAGGGCGACGTTGGTGAAGACCGAGTTGCCCCACAAGGTCTTCATCGCGTTGGCGTTGGTGTGCTCGCCGGTGCCGGGCGCGACACCGAAGAAGCCGGCCTCGGGGTTGATCGCGTACAGGCGGCCGTCCTCGCCGAAGCGCATCCAGGCGATGTCGTCGCCGATGGTCTCCACGGTCCAGCCGGAGATGGTGGGCTCCAGCATGGCGAGGTTGGTCTTGCCGCAGGCGCTCGGGAAGGCGGCGGCGACGTACTTGGACTCGCCCTGCGGCGGGGTGAGTTTGAGGATCAGCATGTGCTCGGCCAGCCAGCCCTCGTCACGCGCCATGACGGAGGCGATGCGCAGCGCGTAGCACTTCTTGCCGAGCAGGGCGTTGCCGCCGTAGCCGGAGCCGTAGGACCAGATCTCGCGGTCCTCGGGGAAGTGCGAGATGTACTTGGTGGAGTTGCACGGCCACGGCACGTCCTCCTGGCCCTGCTCCAGCGGGGCGCCGAGGGAGTGGACGGCCTTGACGAAGAAGCCGCTGTCGCCGAGTTCGTCCAGGACGGCCTGGCCCATGCGCGTCATCGTGCGCATCGAGACGGCGACGTAGGCGGAGTCGGTGATCTCCACGCCGATCGCGGACAGCGGGGAGCCGAGCGGGCCCATGCAGAACGGGACGACGTACATGGTGCGGCCCCGCATGGAGCCCCGGAACAGGCCTTTCTCGCCGCTGAAGATCTCCCGCATCTCGGCGGGGGCCTTCCAGTGGTTGGTCGGGCCGGCGTCCTCCTCCTTCTCGGAGCAGATGAAGGTGCGGTCCTCGACGCGCGCGACGTCGGTCGGGTCGGAGGCCGCGTAGTAGGAGTTGGGGCGCTTGATCGGGTCGAGCTTCTTGAAGGTGCCCTTCGCGACCAGCTCCTCGCACAGCCGGTCGTACTCGGCCTCGGAGCCGTCACACCAGACCACGTTGTCCGGCTGCGTCAGTTCGGCGATCTCGTTGACCCAGGAGATCAGTGCCTGGTGGTTGGTGGGAACGCTGGTAGCCGAGTTGTCGCGCGCCACGGTTGCTCCTAAGTGAGGGATTTATACCCTGGTGAGGGATTTTGTCCTGTTGCCCCGTGGGGGCTGCGACCCGGATGCTTCACGGGATGCTCATCCGGTGCCGACCGCACTCATTTGATCATCCGCCCAGAGTGCGCATATGTCCAGGGGACCTCACAGGTGAGCGACGTGAGGAAGACCACGGTTTCCAGGCCTGTTTGCGTTCCCTTTACGTCCAGGTTTGCGTCACCTGAAGGTCTTTTTGCGTTCGATCGACCGAGACCGCCCTGACACCCGACTTACGGCGCCGTAGGTACCATGCCCCCCATGACTGCGTCCGTCCCCGACGCGCCCACGGACACGCCGGCCCACGGCCGCGGTCCCGCGCTCTCACTGTCGCAACAGGTCAAGCCCAGGCTCCGCGGCTGGCTGCACCTCGGCATGTTCCCGGCCGTACTCATCGCGGGCCTCGTGCTCACCGCCCTCGCCGACTCCACCAGAGGCCGGATCGCCTGCGGCATCTACGTCCTGACGGCCTGCCTGCTCTTCGGGGTCAGCGCGCTGTACCACCGGGGCAACTGGAGCCCGCGGATGGACGGCGTCCTGCGCCGCCTGGATCACGCCAACATCTTTCTGATCATCGCGGGCACCTACACCCCGCTGACCCTGCTGCTCCTGCCCGGGGCCAAGGGCCAGTGGCTGCTGTGGGGCATCTGGGCCGCCGCCGCGGCCGGCATCGTCTTCCGCGTCTTCTGGGTCGGCGCCCCACGCTGGCTCTACACGCCCTGCTACATCGCGATGGGCTGGGCGGCCGTGTTCTTCCTGCCCGACTTCATGCGCACCGGCGGCATCGCGGTCCTGGTCCTGGTGATCGTCGGAGGCCTGCTCTACAGCGCCGGTGGCGTGGTCTACGGCATCAAGCGCCCGAACCCGTCACCGCGCTGGTTCGGCTTCCACGAGGTCTTCCACTCGTTCACGCTCGCCGCGTTCGTCGTCCACTACGTCGGCATCTCGCTGGTGGCCTACCAGCACGCGTAAGCCGCCACCCCCACCCCCCTTCCGGCCACGGCTCATCAGCCGTGGCCGGTTTCGTTTGCCCGCCACCGACTGTTTATTGACACTGACATGATTTTGAGAGCTACTCTCATTTCATGGCTACTGTCACTGACGCTGCCGAGGCGCGGCGCGACCCCCGCCGCTGGTGGGCCCTCGGGGCCCTGGTCGCGAGCATGCTGGTGCTCGCCTTCGACTCGACGATCCTCAACGTGGCCCTGCCGACGATGGCCGGGCAGCTCGGCGCCACGACCGGGCAGCAGCAGTGGATGATGGACGCGTACATCGTCGTCTTCGCCGCGCTGATGCTCCCGGCGGGTCTGCTCGGCGACCGCTTCGGCCGCCGTCTGATGCTGATCGCCGGCCTCGGGGTCTTCCTGGCGGGCTCCGTGCTCGGCTCCCTGGCCGGCGATGTGAACACCGTCATCGCCGCCCGCGCGGTCATGGGCATCGGCGGCGCGCTGATCATGCCGCTCTCGCTGTCCGTGCTGCCCGCCCTCTTCGGCCCGGACGAGCGCGGCAAGGCCGTCGCCATGATCTCCGCCGCCTCGGCGCTCGGCATGCCGCTCGGCCCCCTCGTCGGCGGCTGGCTGCTGAACCACTTCTGGTGGGGCTCGGTCTTCCTGGTCAACCTCCCGATGGCCGCGATCGGCATCACCGCCTGCGTCTTCCTGCTGCCCGAGACCCGCGACCCGGCGAGCCCCAAGGTCGATCCCGTCTCCACCGCGCTCACCGCGACCGGCCTGGGCGCCCTGATCTACGCCATCATCGAGGCCCCGGACCGCGGCTGGACCGACGCGCTGGTCCTGGCCATGGTCGCGGCGGCCGCCGCCCTGCTGACCTGCCTGGTCCTGCGCGAACGCCGGATGACCCGCCCCATGCTGGACATGGGCCTGCTCGGCCGGCGCGGCTTCCTGCTCAACACGGTCGCCGCGACCCTGGTGATGTTCGTCCTGTCGGGCCTGATGTTCGCGGTGCCGACCTACCTCCAGGCGGTCCTCGGCCACGACGCCTTCGGCACCGGCCTCAGGCTGCTGCCGATGATGGGCGGCCTGATGGTCGCCGCCAAGGGCGCCCAGGCCGCCGTCGCCCGGTTCGGGGCGCGCGCGGTGGTCAGCGCCGGCCTGGTCGTCCTGGCCTTCGCCGCCCTGCTGGGCAGCCGTACCGCGGTGGACTCCGGCTACGGCTTCACCGCGCTGTGGCTGGCCCTCGCCGGCCTCGGCTTCGGCTTCTCCGTCGTCCCGGCGATGGACGGCGCCCTCGGGGCCCTGCCCGCCGACCGGGCCGGCAGCGGTTCCGGACTGCTCAGCACCTTCCGCCAGGTCGGCGGCGCGATCGGGGTCGCCCTGCTCGGCAGCCTCCTCGCCGGCGCCTTCCGCGACCGGCTCGACGTGACCGGGCTGCCGGGTCCGGTGGCGCACACCGCCCGGGAGTCCGTGGTCGCGGCGCACGTGGTCGCCGGGAAGGTGCACTCGGCCCACCTCGCGGCCTCCGCGAACGGCGCCTTCGTGCACGGCCTGGCCCTGGTGCTGCTGGTGTGCGGCGTCGCCTCCCTGCTCTCGGCGCTGCTCGCGGCCCTGCTGCTGCCGGACGTCCCCGCGGTGCGGCGCACCGAGCGGAAGGAGACCCCGGCCGTGGCCGCCCCCGCCGCGGATGCCTGACAATGTCCCGCATGACGGCCGCACGCACCCCCAGCACCTCCCCCGCCGACCGGCCCCGCCTCAGCCTGCGGGAACGCAAGAAGATCAAGACCCGGGAGGCGATCCGCGCGGCGACGTACGCACTGGTCCGGGAGCAGGGCTACGACGCCACGACGATCGACCAGATCGCCGAGCGGGCCGAGGTGTCGCCGTCGACCGTCTTCCGGTATTTCCCGACCAAGGAGGACATCGTCCTCACGGACGAGTACGACCCGGTCATCCTGGAGGAGATCAAGGCACGGCCCGCCGGCGAACCCTGGTCCGAGACCATCCGGTACGTCCTGCACCGGGCCGTCGGGCTCGCCATGGCCGACGAGCCCGCGGTGACCCGGCTGCGCACCCACCTCATGGTCCAGGTCCCCGCGGTGCGCTCGCGGATGATGGAGAGCATGTCGGCCACCGGCCGCATGCTCTGTCAGGCCATCGGCGAGCGCACCGGCCGCGACCCGGACAGCCTGGAGGTCCGGGTCTACGCCATGTGTCTGATCGGCGGCCTCATGGAGACCTCCATGTACTGGGCGGAGAACGACCACCGGGACGACTTCACGGCCCTGATCGACCGCGCTCTGGACGTCATGGAGCACGGCCTGCCCAGCGAAAACCGCTGAGGCGCGGGCGCCGTCCCGTGCGATGCTGACGGGGTGAACGGACCCGAGATCCACGTCGAAGTCGCCCCCGCGCTCCACCTGTTCGTACCGGCCGCCCGCCGCACCGGCGCCACGCCGCTCGGCACGGACGGCGTCTCGACGCTCGGCCATGTCATCGAGTCCCTCGGCGTCCCGCTGACCGAGGTCGGCGCGCTGGAGGTGGACGGCCGCGAGGTGCCGGTGTCGCACATCCCGCGGGCGGGCGAGACGGTGCGGGTACGCCCCGTGGACCGCCCCCAGCGGGTCCCCGGCGCCCCGCTCCGCTTCCTGCTCGACGTCCACCTCGGCACGCTCGCCCGCCGCCTGCGCCTGCTCGGCGTGGACACGGCGTACGAATCGACGGACATCGGCGACGCGGCCCTCGCCGCCCGCTCGGCGGCCGAGAAGCGGGTCATGCTCAGCCGCGACCGGGGCCTGCTGCGCCGCCGCGAACTCTGGGCCGGCGCGTTCGTCTACAGCACCCGCCCCGACGACCAGCTGCACGACGTCCTCGACCGCTTCGCTCCCGACCTGAAGCCCTGGACCCGCTGCACCGCCTGCAACGGCCTGCTGAAACAGGCCACGAAGGCCGAGGTCGCCGACCAGCTCAAGCATGGCACCCAGCGCACCTACGACGTCTTCGCCCAGTGCACGGAGTGCGGTCGCGCGTACTGGAAGGGCGCGCACCACGACCAGCTGGAGGCCATCGTGGAGCGCGCCCTGGCGGCGCGCGGCTAGCGCCTGGTCACATCCCCCTTGTCGCAGGCGGTCCCGTTCCGGTCCCGGTCCAGCCCCAGGGGGTCGTCGGCGCCGTTCACCTTCAGCCGGCCGTAGTTGTTCTCCTTGAGCCAGGCACACCGCGCGGCCGCCGTCCTCCTCACCTCGGGCGGGAACACCGTCGGCACGCACACGTTGGCCGAGCCGTAGTGCCGGTCGCAGCCGGAGATGGTCGGGCTGACCTGCTGTGCGGTCCGCTTCCTGCCGGGGCCCGACACCTTGCCGGACAGCGAGTCGGCGAAGGCGTGGATGTGCGGGGACGCGGCGGTCAGGGCCGAAGGGCCGGTCAGGTGGACCCACTTGGCCACCGACGGCACTCCGCCCGGGTCGACCGCGAAGAGCATGTACCAGCCGGGCGGCGCGATGTTCGGGTTGTTCGTGACGTTCAGGTCGACGTTGTCGCCGTCCACCGACAGGGGCAGGTCCACGAACCGCTGGTTCGGGTCGGAGGAGTGGGTGACCGCCGCCGGGCGGATGAGCTCCGCCTTGGCGATCGGGCGGTCGACGGTGATCCGCTGGGTGTCGCCGTACTTCCACTCCTGGTTGATCACCGAGGTGATCGTCGGCCGGGTGCCCTTGTAGAGGTAGGGCGGGGTGTAGATGGACACGTTGTGGTTCCAGCTGCCGTTGCCGGGGTTGTCGCCCGTCGCCATCACCCGGCCGTCGGGGAGCAGGAACGCCGAGGAGTGGTAGCCGCGGGACTCCGGGTCGGCCGCGACCGGGTCGAAGGTGTTCGTGGCCGGGTCGTAGAGCGAGGACTCGTACACCGGGTCGGCCCGGTTGTGCAGGGCGCCGCCCGTCTCCAGCACCTTGCCGTCGGGCAGCAGGACCGCGGAGACGTACATCTTCCCCTGGTTGCCGGTCTCCGGCCGGGGCCCGCCGCCGAGGTCGACCGTGCCCTGCGGGACCGGCGGTCCGGCGACGTACGACGGGTTGGCCTGCTTGAGGTCGATCAGGTCGGTGAGGCGGCCCGCGTCCGGGTTGGAGTCGATGTTGCCGCCGCCGATCGTCAGCACCCGCTGGTCCTGCGCCGGGGGCAGCAGCACGGACGCCGACTGGTCGCGCTCGTCCTTGTTCTGCAACCCCGCGATCTGCGTGACCGTGTTGGCGTCGTAGTCGTAGACCGCCGAGCCCGTGCCGGGGATGTTGTTGCCGAAGACATGGCTGCCGGTGTAGAAGAGGCGGCCGTCCTGCATCAGGATCATCGCCGGGTACAGGCCCCAGTACGACCAGGTCTGGTTGACCTGCCACAGCGGCAGCCACTGGTTCTGCGCGTAACTGAACCTCTCCGCGGTCACCGAGCCGGTGGAGTCCTCGCGGAGTCCGCCGAAGGAGATGACGTCACCGTTGCCGAGCTCGGTCGCCGACGGGTACCAGTGACCGTCGTTCAGGTCGTTCGTCCTGGTGTACGTCTCGGTCTTCGGGTCGAAGATGTACGAGTCCTTGAACCCCTCGTAGCCGTGCCCGCCCGCGACCGGGTACGCCTTGTTGCCGCTCAGCACCAGCACCCGGCCGTCCTGCAGCTGCACATGCCCCGCGCAGAACATGTCCTTCGGCGTCGGGATGACCTTGTACGTACCGGTCGCCGGGTCGTACACCGCGCTCGTGAACGTGCCCGCGTTGAAGTTCTCCTCGCTGTTGCCGGAGCCGGCGATCAGCAGCACCTTGCCGTTGTTGAGGACGACCGAGTGCATGGAGCGGACCGGGTTCTGCGTGGGCAGGACCGACCAACTGCCGTTGGCGCACTGGTCGTTCGTGCCGGTGCACTGGGCCGGCGGAAGCGGGTCCGGGACCTGGTCCATGGTGTAGTCGTCGGTGGTCGCCGAGCCGGTGCCGTAGACGGAGACACCCCAGGTGATGCGGTCGGTGCCGGCCGGGACCTCCGGGGTGCGGACCGTGGCCTGCGTCCACGCCGACGCCATGTCGAGGGTCTTGAGGTCGGTCCAGTACTGCCAGCCGGCGGTGGTGTCGTGCCGGAAGAGGGTGATGTTGGCGTCCGGGGTCGTCGTCTTGTACCAGAGCCCGAGGTCGTACTGCTTTCCGGCGGTCACGCCCGGCGCGCAGTCCGTCGACTCGGTGATCAGCGCCTTGCGGTCGCCGTCGGCCCGGCGGGCCAGCGTGACCTTCATGGCCCGGGACCCGGAGTGCGCGTCCGAGGTCGTCTCGAAGCTGAAGTCGTTGTCGCCCCAGCCGGATTTCTCCCAGCAGTACGGCATGCCGTCCGTACCGGCGGTCTCGAAGCCGGGGTTCTTGATCAGGTTGGCGGCCTCGGCCGGCTGGGGCGCGGTCAGGAGCAGGCCGGCGGTCAGGGCGCCCACCCCGGCCAGCGCGGTCCGTCTGCGGCGCCTGCGATACGTCGTCCTCACACGGCTCTCCTTGCTCGGCTCCCCCGGCGGCGGGGGAGGTAGACCAGCGCCTCGGTACCGGCGAAGCGCAGGACGAACGTCATGACCAGCGCGAGCGCGGTGGCCGGCAGGGCGCCCATGCCGAACCGGCCGACCAGCAGGGCGATCAGCGGGATCCGCAGCAGCAGGTCGGCGTTGGCCAGCAGCGCGAACCGGCCGAGCCGGTCCCACCAGCGCCGGTGTGCCCGCCGGTCGCGGAACAGCAGCTGCTCGATGAGCAGGAAGTTCCAGGCGACGCCGAGCTGGTTGGCGAGGATCTCGGCGGGCAGGTAGTGCATCCCGAGGACGGTCAGCGCCCAGAGCCCGAGCAGGTTCGGTGCGAAGCCGCTGGCGCCGATCAGGCCGAAGCCGACCATCCGGGCGACCGGGGACGCGGTGCGCAGGCCCGCCAGGTGGCGCAGGAAGCGGAAGCCCTCCTTGGCGGTGGACTTGGACTCGCCCGCGAACCGGTCCTGGAAGACGAACGGCACCTCGGCGACCTGCCGGGGGCGGCTGCGGACGGCCAGTTCGAGGAGGATCTTGTAGCCGAGCGGCTTGAGCACGTCCGCCGTGACCGCGCTGCGCCGGATGGCGAAGAAACCGCTCATCGGGTCGCTGATGCCGCGCAGCCGGCGCGGGAAGAGGGCCTTGGCGAGCCAGGTCGCGCCGCGCGAGACGGCCACCCGGTAGCCACCGGCGAGCCCGGCCCGGCTGCCGCCCTCGATGCACCGGGAGGCGACGACGAGTCCGGCGCTCGTCCGCTCCCCCGTGGCCACCAGCTCCGGTACCAGCGACGGCGGGTGCTGGCAGTCGCCGTCCATGACGACGATCCACTCGGAGGTGGCCGCCCGCAGCCCTTCGACGACCGCCCCGCCGAGCCCGCCGACGGGTTCCTCGCGGTGCACCACGGCCACCGGGAACGGGCAGTCCTGTGCGGCCGCGCGGATGACCTCGGGGGTGTCGTCGGTGGAGTCGTCCACGAAGAGGACCTCGCAGGGCAGCCGCGCGGGCACCGACTCGGTGATCTGGTCCAGCAACCGCCGGACGTTCGCGGACTCGTTGAAGGTGGGTACGACGATGGTGACGGCGCCGGGCTCGGGGATCTCTACGGCGTCGAGGCCCTGTGCCGGCGCGGTGTACTCGCTCATCGCGCCCCTCCCCCGGCCTGGATCTGCCGGATCTCGATGCGGTCGGGTCCGGTGCCGAAGGTGGCGACCGGGGTGGAGTGCCGGATCGCGGCCCGCACATTGGGCAGGTCCTTGGCGTCGCGGCGCACGGTCGGCGAGGCGACGACGTAGTCGATGTCCCGCCAGCCGTGCGGCATGGTCTTCATGACGGCCGGGTCGAGGTCGGCCTTGTAGAACCAGATGGCGCCGAGCCCGGGCCGGTATCCGGCGTGCACGAGGTCCAGCCAGAGGGCGTCGTCGACGAGCACACGGGTGTCCCCCGGGTCCGCGACCTCGGTGCTGAGCCAGTGGGAGGCCTGCCGGTAGGGCCGGTTGGCGTCGGCGGTGACGGCGGTGCGGTCGCCGTCGTACCAGTGCGGTACGACGTAGGCGCCGGCGGCGAGGGCGAGGACGGCGGCCAGCGCGTACCGGCCGCCGGTGACGTACCGCTTCTCGCCCTCCGTGCGCCACCTGCGGAGGGCCGTGTGGGCGACGGAGGCGGCGCCGCCCGCGAGGACCAGGGCGAGGAAGGGCAGCGCGCCGATGATGTACATGGCGGGCAGATAGCCGTTCGGGCGCAGGGCCACGGCGGCCAGGATCGCCACGGCCAGGGCCGGTCCGGCGAGGGCGCGGGCGGTGACCGACCAGCGCCGGGCGAGCAGCAGGAGCAGGGCCGCGGCGAGGCCGCCGAGGGGCAGGACGCGGTCGTAGTACAGCCAGGAGTGCAGGACGCCGTAGGAGCCGGAGGAGCGGTCGAGGAGGAATCCCGAGCCCGGCCTGGACATCTGGTAGGTGATGCCGTCCCAGAGGGACACGTGTCCGGCACCGGGCAGCAGCTCGCCCTTGAGCAGGGCGAACAGCGGGTAGGAGAAGCCGGTCAGGGCGCAGGCGGTGACGGCTCCGGTGAGGGCGAACTTGCGGGTGTCGCGGTGGCCGTGGCGCCACATGGTGACGAGCAGGGCCGGCAGGACGACGAGCGTCGTCTCCTTGCTGAGCACGCCCGCGGCGGCGGCGAGGCCCGCGCCGAAGTGGTGCCAGAGGTGGCGGCTGGGCGAGGCGGCCAGGCAGAACGCCAGCAGCAGCCACATCACGGCGATGTTGTCGAGGAAGATCTCCCGGCTGAGGACCACCGCGAGCGGGGACAGCCCGAACAGTGCCATGCCGAGCCCGGCGGCCCAGCGGGGCAGCGAGAGCCGGCGGCCGAGGACGTAGACGAGGACCGCGCTGATGCCGCTGACCAGCAGCATGGTGAGCCGCATGGTGCCGACGGTCATCGAGCCGGGGCTGATCGCCGCGGGGAGCCGGGTGAGCAGGGCTATCTGGATCCAGCCGAGGGGCGGGTGGTCGTACCAGTAGGTGTAGTGGGCCAGGCCCCGGCCCTGCTGGACGGCCCAGGCCTGGGCGAGGTAGGTGCCCTCGTCGTCGCTGAGGGTCGGGTAGTCGGCGATGTTCCAGCCCTGGACGACGAGGATCGCCGTGAGCAGGAGGCCGCAGAGCAGCAGGTCGGGGCGGGAGGAGCGGAGCCGTGGCGGCGGGTCCGTCCGGCCGGTCGAACGGTCTTGCGGCACAGGTGGGCGCTGCGCGGGGACCTTCGCTGCGGTCACCGCGGGAAGTGTGGAGGTCACGCGGGAACGTCCTCTCGGAGGGGCTCGGCCGCGGTGAGGTGCGCGCCGACGTGCGTGGTCAACTCCCAGTCGTTGCGGCCGCGTTGCTCGCGCCAGACGGCGCGGATCGCGGCACCGGCGAGGAGGACCTGGTAGAAGGGGCCGCCCACGATGAGCTTCACGTAGTGGACGAGTCGGACCCTCAGGCCGTACTGCTTGCCGAAGTCGTGCAGCCCGACCACCTCGAAGACGAAGGTGACGGCGGCGGTGACCAGCGGCAGGAAGGTGAGGAAGGCGATCCCGACGGGCACGTCGAGGAAGAGCGCGACGGCCGCGTTGAGCGGGATGATCACGCCGGAGAAGGCCTGCATGAACGGGGTCATGAGGGTGTACCGGGCGAGCAGCCGCTGTCCGAGTCCCGGGAGCTGCCGCCAGTCCTTCTTCCGGTACACCTGGAGGAAGCCCTGGTTCCAGCGGGTGCGCTGCTTGAGCAGCGACATGAGGGAACCCGGGGTCTCCTCCCTGGTCACCATGTCGGAGTCGTAGGCGACGACGACCTTCTTGCCGACGCTGGACAGCCGGACACCCAGGTCGCAGTCCTCGGCGAGGCAGTTCGGGTCCCAGCCGTCCGCTTCCCTGAGGACGTCCGTGCGGACGAAGACGGTGTTGCCGCCAAGCGGAATGAAACCTTTCTGCGCGTGCAGATGGAGCCGGGAGCGGAACCAGAAGAAGTACTCCAGGCAGTTGCGCAGGCTGTACCAGCTGGAGTGGAAGTTGATGAGCTGGACCCCGCCCTGGACGACGTCCGCGCCGGTGGTGCGGAAGGCGTGGTCGACGTGGGCGAGCAGCTCCGGGTGGACCTGGTCCTCGGCGTCGAACACCCCGACGACGTCACCGCGGCAGTGCGGCAGCGCCGTGTTCATGGCCTTCGGCTTGTTCTTCTTCTCGTGGGTGTCGACGACGACCCGGACGCGCGGGTCCCGTGCGGCGGCCTTCTCGGCCACCTCGGTGGTCTCCGGATCGTCGTGCCCGACGATCACGATGATCTCGAAGTCGGTGTGCGTGGATTCCAGCAGCCGCTGGATGGTGTGGTCCAGCACCGCCTGCTCGTGCCGGGCGGGCAGCAGCAGCGAGAACGACAGGTGTTCGTCGCCGTCCGGTCTGCCGAACCGGGTGGAGGCCAGCACCTCGGGCGTGCGCCACGCGTGCATCTGCCACCACAGGGTGAAAGCCGCCATCCAGAACAGGGCCAGCGAGACGGCGGCGATGAAGACGGACGTGAGCAAAAAGATCCCCCCAGATCCCCGATTACCCCCTGTGCGGGCGACGGTGAGTGACCACCCGTCAACCCGCTGTGGAGAGACTAGGGGGGAACTGTGAAGCGCGGGAGCTCTTCCGATAAATAGCGTGTTTCGGAACGGTGCTACGGGTAACGGGACTTACCCGGACACCCGCTCACACTCGGACACTTCACCCGTTCACGCTTTCGCGCGTCCGCGCCGCTCACCGGCTGCCGAGCGCCGCTCGCAGCCGTTCCGGATCGGGCGTCGGCGCGTCACAGGTGAAGTTACGGCAGACGTACGCGGCCGCTTCACCGTGGTGCAGCGGCCGGTCGGCGAGGAGCGGGAACTCGTCACTGTCCGCGGTGCCGACGGCGACGACGGCACCCGGCGCGGTCCCCAGCAGGGCCGTACGGTGCAGGGCGGCCGTCCGCTCCTCGTCGAGGCCGGGTCCGACGACGGCGACTTCCCTCGGCCCGTCGAGCAGGGCCTCGGCGACGGCGAGCCCCCAGCCGATGAACCGGGGCACGCGCGGCCCGAGCGCCTTCACGACCCCCAACGCCCGCTCGGCGGCCGTACGGTGGGGCTCCGACCCGGTGTGCGCGGCATAGCTCAGCAGCGCGCCCGCCGCCGCGGTCCACCCGGACGGGGTGGCGTTGTCGGTGGGGTCCTGCGGCCGGCGGATCAGCGGCTCGGCGTCGGCGGCGGTGTCGTACAGCGCACCGGTGCCGGGGTCGGTGAAGCGGGCGAGCACATGGTCCAGGAGCAGCCCGGCGAAATCCAGCCAGACGCCCTCGCCCGTCACGGACGCGAGCGCGAGGAAGCCCTCGGCGACGTCGGCGTAGTCCTCCAGCACGCCCGCGTTGGGGCCGACCCGGCCGTCCTTGCTGGTCCGGGCGAGCCGGGCGTGCTCGTCGAGGTGCACCCGCACGAGCAGGTCGGCGGCGCCGACGGCGGCCTCGACCAGGTCGGGCCGGTCGAAGTACGCGCCGGTCTCGGCGAGCGCGGCGACGGCGAGGCCGTTCCAGGCCGCGACGACCTTGTCGTCCCGGCCGGGCGCGGGGCGACCGGCGCGCTCGGCGAGCAGCCGCTCCCTGATGGAGGCGATCTTCCCGGCGTCGAAGACGGCGTTGCTCTGCGGCAGTTGGAGGACGGACTGCCCGTGCTCGAAGGTGCCCTCGTCCGTCACGCCGAAGTACTGGGCGGCGAGGTCGCCGTCCGCGTCCCCGAGGACGGCGCGCAGCCGCTCGGGCGTCCACACGTAGTACGCGCCCTCGACGTGCCGGCCCGTGCCGTCGTCGCTGTCGGCGTCGAGAGCCGAGGCGAACCCGCCCTCGTCCGTGCGCATGTCACGCACGAGGAAGTCGGCGGTCTCCAGGGCGACGCGCCGGGCGAGGTCCGATCCCGTGGCCCGCCAGAGATGGGCGTAGACGCGGCAGAGCAGCGCGTTGTCGTAGAGCATCTTCTCGAAGTGCGGCACGACCCAGTCGCGGTCGACCGAGTAGCGGGCGAACCCGCCGGCGAGCTGGTCGTAGATCCCGCCGCGCGCCATCCGCTCACAGGTGTCCCGCGCCATCTGCAGCGCGCCCTCCGCGCCGGTCCGGGCGTGGTGCCGCAGCAGGAACTCCAGCACCATGGACGGCGGGAACTTGGGCGCTCCGCCGAATCCGCCGCGCTGCGGGTCGTACTCACGGGTGAGCCCGAGGAGGGCCTGGGCGAGCTCCTGCTCGCCGGGCGGCTGCGCGGCCTGCTGGCCGATCTCCCGCTGGGCGAGGTCGCGGACGATCTTCCCGGCCACCTCGCTCACCTCGTCGCGCCGGGTCGCCCAGGCCTGCTGCACCCCCTCCAGCACCTGCCGGAAGGAGGGCATGCCGTGGCGGGGCGCGGGCGGGAAGTAGGTCCCGAAGTAGAAGGGCTCGGCGTCCGGGGTGAGGAACACGGTCATCGGCCAGCCGCCCTGACCGGTGGCGGCCTGTACGGCCTCCATGTAGACGGCGTCCACGTCCGGGCGTTCCTCGCGGTCGACCTTGATGGTGACGAAGTGCTCGTTGAGGTAGTCGGCGGTGGCCCGGTCCTCGAAGGACTCGTGAGCCATGACGTGGCACCAGTGACAGCTGCTGTATCCGACGCTCAGCAGTACGGGTCTGTTCGTCCTGCGCGCCTCGTCGAATGCCTGAGCCGACCAAGGCCACCAGTCGACGGGGTTGTCGGCGTGCTGGAGCAGGTAGGGGGATGTCTCATGGGCCAGTCGGTTCGGCATACCTCCATCCTGCCCCACACGTTCCGGTCAGTCCTGCGACGGCTCGGCCTTTACGGGCCTTGGCCCGGTTCCTTGATTCCCGGACGTGATCGACTCGGCCGGGGACGTGCGCGAGGCGTCGGCACGAAACCCTCACCCACCCCCTGATCGTCACCCCCTCGCCATCCCGTGCGCCCCGAAGGACACTCATAGGCAACGGAGTTGACGCCGGAGGGGGACGGGACATGCGGGACGGCCATCGGGTGGACGCGGAGCGGCTGCTGGTGCGGGCCGTCGAGGAGGAGGTACGGCGCTCGGGCGGGCGGATCGACGGGCAGGTGCTGTTGTCGCGGGCGCGCGGCGCGCTGGACGCGATGGCGGGGGCGGCCGGGGAGGAGTACGAGGCCTACGTCCGCGCGCTGGACGAGGCCGAGGCGGGCCGGCTGACCTTCGGGCAGCGCTACGCGCGCGAGGGCGCCGGAACCGCGCTGCTGGTGGCGGTGGTCGCGGCGGTGGCCGCGGCCGTGGCCGACGTCTCCCTCGGCACCGGCGCCGGCACGGCCGTCGGCGCGGGTGTCACCGCGGGTGTGGTCGGTGCCGCCGCCTCCGTGGTGAAGGTGGCCGGCGCCCATCTGCCCGCCGCGCATCACCGCGCGGGCGCGGCGGGGCAGCCCGGCGGGCCCGAACAGCTGCGGCTGCAGTGGCTGACCGCGCTGGAGGTGCGGGGCATCCGCCCGTTCCTCGACCAGCAGCGGGTGCTGACCGCCGCCACGGCCCCGAAGAAGAAGGGCGGCCCGGCGCTGCGCGGCACGGACAAGAGCGCGGCGGCCCGCCGGCGTTCGGTGCTGGAGCAGTCGTTCGGGCAACTCCCGGACGCGGACCGCGCGTTCGCGGGGCGGCGGGCGGAGCTGGCGCGGATCCGGCAGTGGGCGCAGGCCGCCCGGGCGGCGACGGAGACCCGGCCGACGGTGGTCGTGCTGCACGGCGAGCCCGGCTCGGGCCGGACCACGCTCGCGGTGCGCGCGGCGCACGAGCTGCGGGACCACTTCCGCGGCGCGGTGGTCGTGGATCTGCGCGGCGGCAGGCGGGAGGAGGCACCGCTCGCGACCCGGGACGCCCTGCTGCACCTGCTCAACCGGCTCGGCGCGCCCCGCGAGCAGCTGCTGTTCCGGGAGCGCTCCTCCCCCGACCAGCAGGTCAAGCGGCTCGGCGAGCTGTACCACCAGCATCTGTCCGGTCTGCCGGTGACGATCGTGCTGGACGACGCCGCCGATTCGGAGCAGGTGCGGGCGCTGGTCCCCGAGCGCTCCGACAGCCTGGTCCTGGTCACCGCCCGCGACGCCCTGGACCTGCCGGCGGACCTGTCGGCCTGGGTGCACCACCTGCCGGTCGAGGCGCTGGACGCGGCGGGCGCCGAGGAACTGCTCGGTGCCGTCGCCGAGGACGCGTCGGGGCCGTACGACGCCGAGTCCGCCGACCGGATCCGGGACCTCACCGGCGGGCTGCCGCTGGCCCTGCGGATCGCGGGCTCCGCGCTCGGCCCGCGCTCACCCCGGCAGCTGGCCACGGACCTGGGCGCGTACGGGCCGGTGGAGCCGGTGGAGCGGGCCCTGTGGCTGCGCTACACCGACCAGCCGGAGCCCGCGCGCCGGCTGCTGCGCAGGCTCGCGCTCGCGGGCCGGGCCTCGCTGGGTGCCGCGGCGGCCGCCGCGCTGCTCGCCACGGACGAGGCCGAGGCCACCCGCCACCTGGTCGCCCTCGCCCGGGCCGGCCTCCTCGACCACGTGCGCGGCAGCCGCTACCGGCTGCACGACCTGGTGCGCGCCTTCGCCCAGGCCCGGCTGCTGGACGAGGAGGACCCGGCGGAGCGCGCGGCCGCGCAGGAACGGCTGATCGTGAACTACGCGGACCTGGCCGACTCGGTGCTGCGCCTGGTCGACGGGAACGTGTCGACGCGCTCGCACCAGTTCGGCCCGCACGGCTTCACCTCGCTGGACGAGGCGCTGCGCTGGCTGGACGACGAGTCCAGCTTCATCACCGCGGCCCTGCGGCACGCCGAGGGCGTCAACCAGGCGGCGGTGCAGAACCTGCTGGGCGCGCTGTGCGACTACTGCCTGCTGCGCGGCGACCTGTACCGGCTCGGGGAGATCAGCGAGCTGGCCGAGGCCGTGGACCAGGGGCTGCTGGTGCGCTCGGTGCAGTGGCGTACCGGTATCGCGGCCCGGCAGCTGGGCGAGCTGGACAAGGCGCGCTCCACGCTGGCGTCGGTGGTGGACCTGTACCGGGAGGCGCACCACGAGGCGGGGGCGGCCCGGGCCCTGTGCTCGCTCGGGATCACCCTGCACCACCAGGGCAACCTCACGGAGGCGGCCGCCAAGCTGCAGGAGGCGCTGGATCTGCAGGCGGCCCCCGAGCTGGCCACCGACCGGGCCTGGACGATGCACGCCCTGGCCGCCGTCCAGCGTGACCGGGCCCGGCCGGCCGAGGCGCTGGAGCTGCTCACCGGCTCGCTGGTGCTGCACCGCGAGGGCGGCTCGGTGCACGGCGAGGCCTGGGCACACTTCCAGCTCGGCCAGCTGGCGCTGCGGATGGGGGACGTGCCGCGTGCGGAGACCGAGCTGCGGGCGGCCCTGGAGCGGTACGGCCGGACGCACGACGCGCGCGGCGAGGCGTGGGCGCTGACCCAGCTGGCCCGGGCCCGGCTGGTGGCCGGCGACGCCTCACCGGCCGTGGAGAGCCTCGGGCAGGCAGCCGCCCGGCACCGGGAGAACGAGGACGCGCGCGGCGAGGCGTGGACGCTGTACTACCTGGGCCAGGCGCTGGAGGAGACCGGCGACCTGGACCTGGCGGTGCGCGACCTGGAGCGGTCCCGCACCATGTTCTCCCGGATGCGCGACGTGTACGGCCTGGCCTGCGCCCGGCACCACTCGGCGCGGGTCACCCGCGACCAGCGGGCCGCGCAGACCGGCTCGTTGCGCAACTCCGGCTTCGCCCGGCAGCTCCTGGTGGACGCCCGCGCCGACTTCCAGCGCATCGGCGTCGCCCACGGCGAGGCGTGGAGCTGCCTGGAGCTGGCCGTGGTCGACGCGGGCAACGCCCGTACGCAGGCCGCGCTGGCCCTCGCCGACGAGGCGCTGGACCTGTTCGTCTCCTACGGCGACCGGCGCGGCGAGGACTGGGCCCGCTTCCTGCGCTGCACCCTGCTGCCGTACGCGGCGCCGGGCGGGGCGGAGGTGGGCGCGGCGGTCGCCCAGGAGGAGCTGGCCCAGCTCGCCCGCGCCGGTCATCCCCTGCGGGACGAGAAACTGGCCGAGTACGTCCCGGCGTACGCGCTGCTGCTGGAACGCGGGGTCAGCCTGGAGGACGGCTGGCAGGCCTGGCGGCTGCGCATGACGCCGGACCGCCACGCCCGGGAGGTGATGGGGGTGGCGGTGGCGGCGGGACGCTGACGCCCGGGTCAGTGCCGCCGGGCGGCGGAGTCGGCGTTCTCGGCCTGCTTCTCCTCGGGGTCCGGGGACTCCTTGAAGTCGACCTTGTTCATGTGCTTGCTCATCGACTTCATCAGGCCCCACACCGCCAGGGCCATCACCGCGAAGACGATGAAGCCGAGGACACCGGGGGTGACCTTGTTCTGGTCGAGGTCGGCCAGGGGGACGAGGTGCGTCACTGCCGGGCTCACGCTTGCGCTCATGTCAGGCATTGTCCCGGATGCCCGCGAAGAGGTCGTCCTCGGGGAGGGAGGTGTCGACGAGAGACTTCGCCAGCTCGTACTCCTCCGTCGGCCAGACCTCCTTCTGCAGCTCCATCGGGACCTTGAACCAGCCGCCGTCGGGGTCGATCTGCGTGGCGTGCGCGATCAGCGCCTTGTCGCGGATCTCGAAGAAGTCCGCGCACGGGATGTGCGTGGTCAGGGTGCGTTCGACACGCTGCGTCTCGTCCCAGCGCTTGAGCCACTCCCCGTACGGCGACTCCATGCCGCGCTCGAGCATCGCGTGGTGCAGCGCCTCGGTGCGGGGGCGGTTGAAGCCCTGGTTGTAGTACAGCTTCAGCGGCTGGTAGGCGGGCCCGTACTCGGCCTCCGGGTACTTCTCGGTGTCCGCCGCGCCCTCGAACGCCACCATGGAGATCTTGTGGGTCATGATGTGGTCGGGGTGCGGGTAGCCGCCGTTCTCGTCGTAGGTGGTGATCACCTGCGGGCGGAAGGCGCGGATCCTGCGCACGAGCTCGCCGGCCGCCTTGTCGACGTCCTCCAGGGCGAAGCAGCCCTCCGGCAGCGGCGGCAGCGGGTCGCCCTCGGGCAGGCCGGAGTCGACGAAGCCGAGCCACTCCTGCTTGACCCCGAGGATCTCGCGGGCCTCGTCCATCTCCTTCTTGCGTACCTCGTGGATGTGCTCCTCGATGTACCTGTCGCCCTGGAGCTTGGGGTTGAGGATGGACCCGCGTTCTCCGCCGGTGCAGGTCACCACCAGCACGTCCACCCCCTCGGACACGTACTTCGCCATGGTGGCCGCGCCCTTGCTCGACTCGTCGTCGGGGTGCGCGTGAACGGCCATCAGTCGCAGCTGGTCAGTCAAGACTCAATCCTCGGTAAGTCGGCGCCCCCGTGGCTCCGGGCGCAGTCGGCGACTTCTATAGTGACGGAATCGGGGGGCGAATAATTCCGGGTCCGGTTCCGGCCGAGAGGACGATCATGAGTACGGCGAGCACGCGGCTGCCCGAGGGCCGCTACGGCCGTTCCTCGGACGAGCGCGCGGACCGTAGGCTCAGGGTCGCGGGTGCGGTGCTCGGCACGGCCCTGCTCGCACTGGTCGCCTACTTCGCCTACCACTATGTCGTGCAGAGCAGGATCAGCGCCCAGGTGATCGCCTTCGACGCCACGGACAACGCGGTCAAGGTGCATCTGGAGGTCCGCAAGGACTCCGGCACCTCGGGCTACTGCACCCTGCGCTCCCAGGCGGCGGACGGCTCCGAGGTGGGCCGGGCCGACTTCCGCTTCACCGGGCCGGCCACGCGCATCGACCGGGTCGTCACGCTGCGTACGACGGCGAAGGGGACGACGGCCGAACTGCTCGGCTGTCACACCGGCTGACAGGGCCGGACATCCCCGGCATCACCCGGAATACGTAGCCGCTGACCTGCGTTGATGTAATTCTTATGGCTTATGTCCTCCCCCTTGCGGCCTCGAATTGTTAGGCTCGTGGTTTCGCCCACCCGAGAGGGAACATTCTTCTGGGTAGGGCGATGCTTTGTATTCCCAGTACCGACGAGGAGCACCCTGTGACCCAGACCAGCGAGAACGTCACCTGGCTGACCCAGGAGGCGTACAACAAGCTCAAGGACGAGCTTGAGTACCTTACTGGTCCTGCGCGCACGGAGATCGCCGCCAAGATCGCGGCCGCGCGCGAGGAGGGCGACCTGCGTGAGAACGGCGGGTACCACGCGGCCAAGGAGGAGCAGGGCAAGCAGGAGCTGCGCGTGCGGCAGCTGACCCAGCTTCTCGAGAACGCCAAGGTGGGCGAGGCCCCGGCCTCCGCCGACGGTGCCGTCGCGCCGGGCATGGTCGTCACGATCGCCTTCGACGGTGACGAGGACGACACGCTGACGTTCCTGCTCGCCTCCCGCGAGTACGCCAGCTCCGACATCGAGACGTACTCGCCGCAGTCCCCGCTCGGTGCGGGCGTGATCGGCCACAAGGTCGGCGAGGACGCGGAGTACGAACTGCCGAACGGCAAGAAGGCCTCGGTGCGGATCCTGAAGGCCGAGCCGTACTCGGGCTGATCCCCCACCCGATGTGACCTCGAGCCCCCGGCGGCCGGCGGATCCCGCCCGGCCCCCGGGGGCTTCGCCGTGCCCGGCGCCGGGTCCCGGGCCTGGTGCCCCGGCACTAGCTGCCGCCCGGGGGCGGGAGGTCCTGTTCGGTCCAGATGGTCTTGCCGGCGCTGGTGTAGCGGGTGCCCCAGTGGTGGGTCATCTGCGCGATGATGAACAGGCCCCGCCCGCCCTCCTCGTCGCTCGCGGCGTGCCGCAGATTCGGCGAGGTGTGGCCGGTGTCGGAGACCTCGCAGATCAGGGCCCGGTCGCGGATCAGGCGTACCTGGATCGGACCGCCGACGTAGCGGATGGCGTTGGTGACCAGTTCGCTGACGACGAGCTCGGTGGTGAAGGCCAGGTCGTCCAGCCCCCAGTCGACGAGCTGCTTGCCGGTGGCGGTGCGGATGGTGGCCACCGCCGCCGGGTCCGGGAGTACCGACCACTCGGCGAGCTGGTTCCGGTCGAGCAGGCGGGTGCGGACCACGAGCAGCGTCGCGTCCACGTCCACCGGCCCGGGCAGCAGCGTGGCCACCGCCCTGTCGCACAGCTCCGGAAGGGACGCGTGGCCGCCGGCCAGGACGTGGGACAGCCGGGCGAGCCCGGCGGCGCGGTCGTCGGCCGCCTGGAGCAGGCCGTCCGTGCAGAGGGCGAGGAGGCTGCCCGGCGCGAGGTCCAGTTCCGTGCTCTGGTAGGGCGGGCCCCCGATCCCCAGCGGTGGCCCGCTCGGCAGCTGCGGACAGTCGACGACGCCCGTGCGCGGGTCGACGACCGCCAGCACCGGCTCCCCGGCCCGCGCGAGCCCGCACCTGCCCGAGACCGGGTCGTACACCGCGTACAGGCAGCTGACGCCCATGGCCTCGTCGGCGTGCGGTTTCGGGTGGCCCGGGCCCCGGCCGGCCCCGCCCTCGTACGAGGTCTGCTCGACCAGGTCGGCCAGGCGGGACAACAGCTCGTCCGGGCTCAGGTCCAGCCGGGCCAGCACCCGCACCCCCGTACGCAGGCGGCCCATGGTGGCCGCGGCACGCAGGCCGTGCCCGAGCACGTCTCCGACGACCAGGCCGACCCGGGTGCCCGACAGGGGAATGACGTCGTACCAGTCGCCACCCACCCCGGACCGGCTGTCGGCGGGCTGGTAGCGGCTCGCCGAGTCGACGGCGGCGTGGGCCGGCAGGCGGCGTGGAAGCAGGCTCCGCTGCAGCTTGAGGGCCATGGTGTGGCCATGGGTGACCACCGGCATGAGCAGCAGACCGATCAGCAGGGCGCCGAGGCCCAGCACGGTGACCCCGCCCGTCCTGCCGATCAGCGGCAGATCGACGGCGGTCATGCCGTACCCGGGTTTCGCGTAGACGGCGAAGGCCGCGTAGAGGAACAGCGAGAGCATCATCAGCGCGCCCAGCGCCGGCAGTACGCCCTTGAAGACCAGATCCCTGGTGCTGCGGGTCAGGACCTTGCGGTGGTACCAGAGGCAGGCGAGGCCGGTCACCCCGTACTGGAACGCGATCGCGAGACCGACCGATTCGACCGAGTCGGCCAGGATGTTCTGGCTGAACGACGCCAGCAGGACATACAGGGCGATCGAGACCGCTCCCACGCCGACCGTGCCCCAGGTCGGGGTGAGGAACCTGCGGTGGAGCCGGGCGAACCGGGCGGGGACCGCCTTGTGGACCGCCATGGAGAAGACGGTCCTGGACAGGGGCAGGATGGTGGTCTCGGCGGAGGCCAGCGCGGAGGTCAGCACCATCAGGACGAGCATGCGCGACAGGAGCAGCCCGGTGCCGTCCGTCCCGAACACGGCGTCGCCCAGCCGGGAGAGCACGTCGTCGGAGTTGCGCGGGTTGCCGAGCCCGATGCCGGAGGTGCCGACTCCCGCGAACGACTGCGCCGAGGTGGACACCAGGCCGTACATGACCAGCAGCAGCACGGTGGTCAGGACCGCGGCGCGCCCGGGGACGCGCGTGCTGTCGACGGTCTCCTCGTTGACCGAGAACGCGGTGTCCCAGCCCCAGTAGATGAAGACCCCCGCGAGGATGCCCGAGGTCAGCGCCCTTACCGAGGGCACCTCGAACGGGTTGAACCAGGAGGCGGAGACATGGATCGCCGTCGCGGGCGGGTCGGTGTAGACCCTGACCAGCGCCGCGACGGCGAAGCAGACCAGCATCACCACTTCCAGGCACAGCAGCCAGCGCTGGACGGCCGCCGAGAACTCGATGCCGACGTAGCAGATCGCGGTGAGTACGGCGATCCAGGCGATGCCGACCACGGTGGTCCACAGCCGGCTCGCCGCCAGTCCGTCCAGGCCCACCAGCCGGAAGCCGTAGGCGGCCGAGATCTCGGCGAGGTTCGCCATGACGATGGTGTCGGCGACGATGATTCCCCAGCCGCCCATCCAGCCGACGCGCGGTCCGAAGGTGCGCGTGGCCCAGGTGAAGGTGGTCCCGCAGTCCGCGTTGCTCGCGTTGAGCTCCCGGAAGGCGTACGCGATCAGCAGCATCGGGATGAAGGCCAGCATCGTGACGATCGGGGCCTGCAGTCCGACCCCGGCCACGATGACGCCCAGCGTCGCGGCCAGACTGTACGCCGGGCCGGTGGAGGCAAGGCCCATGGCCACCGAGGAGAACATGCCCAGGGCGTCGGTCTTCAGCCCCTTCCGGCCGGCCCCCGTCCCGGGAGCGGGGAGGCCTGCGGGCACGGCGCCGCCAAAGTGCCTCACACTTGATTGCAACGCCGGGCCCCGGCCTCCGCAACAGCGCGGGGGCCGCGGTGAGACCTCGGGAACGCCCGACGGCGCGCCACGGCCATCCACCCGTGCCCGCGCCATGGGCCGAACGGCCTACCGCGGCAAGGACCCGCAGCACCCCACCCGGGACCGTCCGCCCCTGTCGGCACCCCACCGCCCGCGTGAAGCTGCCGGTAAGGCCGGAGTGGAGGTGCGGCATGGACAGGGAAGACCGACAGGGGGACGGGCATGGGAAGCTGACGGTGTCCGTCGACCGCCTCGACGGCTGGACGATCGCCAGCCTGGCCGGCCAGATCGACATCTTCACCGAGCCGGGGCTGCGGACGCATCTGGGAGCACTCATCGCCGACCACGGTGGGCGTCCCCAGGTGATCATCGACCTCGGTGACGTCACCTTCTGCGACGCGCATGGACTGGGTGCGCTCATCGGTGCCCACCGGACGGCCGTCCGACACGGAGGCACGGTGCGGGTGGTGGTTCCCAAGGGGCGCGTGCACCGGCTTCTGCGCATCGCGCGGCCCACCCACGACCTCAAGGTGCACGAGACCGTGGGCGAGGCGGTCGCGGTCGGCCCGCTGTGACGCCCCGAGGTCAGCCGTTGGCCCGGCGGTACTTGCGCACCGCGAGCGTGCGGAAGATCAGGATGATCACGACCGACCAGATCAGCGAGGCCGGCACGGGGTGCTGCATGGGCCAGGCGCCGGGTGTCCGGAAGCCCGGGGGGAGGTTGCCGAACAGCTCGCGGCACGCCTGCACGGTCGCGCTGAACGGGTTCCACTCCGCTATGTGCCGCAGGAAGGCCGGCATCTGGTTGGCGTCCACGAACGCGTTCGAGATGAACGTCAGCGGAAACAGCCAGATCAGGCCTCCCGAGGTCGCCGCTTCGGGAGTGCGCACGGACAGGCCGATGAGCGCGCCGATCCAGGAGAACGCGTACCCGAGCAGCAGGAGCAGGGCGAATCCGGCGAGCACCTTGCCGAGGTTCTCGTGGGTGCGCCAGCCGACGATCAGGGCGACGACCGCGAGCACGAGCAGGGTCAGTGCCGTCTGGACCAGGTCGGCGAGGGTGCGTCCGGTCAGGACCGCGCCACGCGCCATGGGCAGGGAGCGGAAACGGTCGACGAGGCCCTTGTGCATGTCGTCGGCGATGCCCGCACCGGCGCCCGCCGTGGCGAACGTGACCGTCTGCGCGAAGATCCCGGCCATCAGGAACTCGCGGTAGTCCTGGGTGGAGTGGGACGCGCCGACCTGGATCGAACCGCCGAAGACGTAGGTGAACAGCACCACGAACATGATGGGCTGGATCAGCCCGAAGACCAGCATCTCGGGAATCCGGCGCATGCGGATCAGGTTCCGGCGGGCGACCACCAGGGAGTCGCTGACGGCGCTCATTTCACGGCCTCCTCGGCGGTCGCCTCGTCGTCGTGGGCGGCGGTCTCGGCCACGTGTCCCGTCAGCGACAGGAAGACGTCGTCGAGGGTGGGGCGGCGCAGCCCGATGTCGTCCATCTCGATCCCGCGGGTGTCCAGCTCGCGGATGATCTCGGCGAGCAGCTTGGCGCCGCCGGTCACGGGAACCGTCAGCCGGCGGGTGTGTTCCTCGACCGTGACCTCGCCCTTGCCGAAGCCGCGCACCACCTCGGCGGCGGTCGCGATGTGCTCCCGCTCGTGCACCACGATCTCGACGCGCTCGCCGCCGGTGCGGGCCTTGAGCTGGTCGGAGGTGCCCTGGGCGATCACCCGGCCGTGGTCGACCACCGCGATGTCGTGGGCGAGGTGGTCGGCCTCCTCCAGATACTGCGTGGTCAGCAGCAGGGTGGTGCCGCCGGAGACGAGCTGTTTGATGACCTCCCACAGCTGCTGGCGGTTGCGCGGGTCGAGGCCGGTCGTCGGCTCGTCCATGAACATCACCGGAGGGGAGACCACGAGGGCCGCGGCGAGGTCGAGCCGGCGGCGCATGCCTCCGGAGTAGGTCTTGGTGGGGCGGTCGGCGGCGTCCGCGAGGTTGAACTGCTCCAGCAGCTCAGCCGCGCGCGCCTTCGCCGCCTTGGCCTTCATCTGGTACAGCTGTCCGACCATCACCAGGTTCTCCCGGCCGGTCAGATACTCGTCGACCGCCGCGAACTGGCCGGACAGGCCTATGGAGCGGCGCGCGGCGTCGGGGTCCTGCAGCACGTCCACGCCCGCGACGACCGCCTTGCCGCTGTCGGGGCGCAGGAGCGTGGTCAGGCAGCGGACGGTCGTCGTCTTGCCGGCGCCGTTCGGCCCGAGGAGGCCGAGGACCGTGCCCTCGGGCACGTCGAGGTCTACGCCGTCGAGAGCCCTTACGTCGCCGAAGGTCTTCACCAGGCCTTCGGCATGGATGGCGCCTGGCATGTCTGTCTCCACGTCATCGGGGGTCGTCGTCCGGGATTCTTCGGAAAGGTTAGGTTTGCACGTTCAAATGCGCCCGTGGTTTTCCAAGGGACGGGCAAAGAGCCGCGAGCAGCCCGCCTCCACGACACACCATAACGCGATGTATCGCGTCCCTCAATGGACTTCACCTGATCGGGTGGCGAGGGGGTACGAGGCGCAGGGGCGCAAGGCGGCCCGGCCTCAGTCGATGACGGTGTAACCCGCGTCCCGCAGGGCCTGGCCGACCTCGGCGCAGTGTGCTGGGCCCTTCGTCTCGAGGTGCAGCTCCACCTCCGCCTCCGTGAGCCCGAGCCGGGGGTCGGTTCGTACGTGGCTCACGTCGAGGACGTTGGCGTCGACCGCTGACAACACCCCGAGGAGCGTGGCGAGGGCGCCCGGGCGGTCCGTCAGCCGCAGGCGTACGGCCAGGTAGCGGCCCTGCGCGGCCATGCCGTGCCGCAGCACGCGCTGCATCAGTACCGGGTCCACGTTGCCGCCGGAGAGCACCGCGACGACCGGGCCCTCGAAGGCGTCCGGCGCGGCCAGCAGCGCCGCCACCGGGCTCGCCCCGGCCGGCTCCACGACCAGCTTGGCCCGCTCCAGGCACAGCAGCAGCGCGGCCGACAACTGGTCCTCGCTGACGGTGCGCACCTCGTCGACCAGATCCCTGACGATCCCGAACGGCACCAGGCCCGGCCGCCCCACCTTGATGCCGTCGGCCATCGTCGCCGGGTTCCGCACCGACACCGGGTGCCCGGCGGCCAGCGACGGCGGATAGGCGGCCGCGCCCTCCGCCTGCACGCCGACGACCCTGACGTCCGGCCGGATCGCCTTGACCGCCACCGCGATCCCGGCCGCGAGCCCGCCGCCGCCGATGCCGACGACGATCGTGCGCACCTCCGGGCACTGCTCCAGGATCTCCAGGCCGACCGTGCCCTGACCGGCGATGATGTCCGGGTGGTCGAAGGGGTGGATGAACACCGCCCCTGTCTCGGCCGCGTACTCCTCGGCGGCGGCCAGCGTCTCGTCGACCACCTGGCCGTGCAGGCGCACCTCGGCGCCGTAGTCGCGCGTCGCGCTGATCTTCGGCAGTGGCGCGCCCTTCGGCATGAACACCGTGGAGTGCACACCGAGCAGTGAGGAGGCCAGCGCCACACCCTGGGCGTGGTTCCCGGCGCTCGCGGCCACCACCCCGGCCGCCCGCTCCTCCGGCAGCAGTCCCGAGATGCGCACATAGGCGCCGCGCAGCTTGAACGAGCCGGTCCGCTGCAGGTTCTCGCACTTCAGATGCACCGGCGCGCCGACCAGCTGGGTAAGGTGCCGGCTGCCCTCCATCGCGGTGACCCGTGCCACGCCGGAGAGCATCTTCTGCGCTCCTCGCACATCGTCCAGGGTGACGGAACGCAAGGAGTCAGCCGTGCGGTAGCTCATGACTCCAGCATCGCAGTTCACGGTCGTACACGACGGGTGTGACCAAGCTGCGAGACCGGTTTGCGCAGCGCCGGTACGGTCCGCCGCCGGGCCGCGTACCCTGTCCCCCAACCCAGCAGCCCTTCATGAAGCGAGCCCCCGGCCATGCCCACAACACCTGAAATGTCGATGGACATGACGACCGTCGGTGACACCGGTCTCCTCGACACCCTCCAGCACGAGGTGGCGGTGTTCGCCCGCCGTGCCGAACAGACCCGGCTCGGCGGCGTCGGGCAGGTGCGCAACTCCATGGACCGCGCGGCGTATCTGCTGCTCAACCGCCTCGACAAGGAAGGCCCGATGGGCGTCAAGGCGCTCGCGGCGAGCATGGGCATCGACTCCTCCACGGTCACCCGGCAGGTGGCTCCGCTGGTCGACACCGGGCTGGTCAAGCGCACCTCGCACCCCGAGGACGGGCGGGCGGTGGTCCTTCAGCTGTCCCCGCGCGGGGTCGCGCGGCTGGAGGAGGTGCGCTCCTCCAGGCGTCAGCTGATGGCCGAGCTGACCCAGGACTGGGCACCGGAGGAGCGTGAGCAGTTCTGCACGCTCCTGACCCGCTTCAACCGCGCGCTGTCCGCGCGGATGACGGTGCAGGGGCCCGCGCCGGCGGAACAGCAGCCGGCGTCCTGAACCCCGTCGGCGCCTCCCGGCATCGGTGGCTTCCGGAGTCTTGACCCCGGGCCGCCGCTGGCCTCATATGAGACCGGGTCCTGCGTCGTACGCGGTTCACCATTTCCCGTACCGGACGGGCCCCGTTCAAGGGGGGAGGCGCGGTGCGTGAGCGGCAGGTGTCCCGAAGTACCCGCCGGGCCCGCGAGTTCGAGGCCTTCGTCGCGGGCGCGGCCGGACGTCTGCTGCATGCCGCCACGCTGCTGACCGCGGAGGCGCCGGACGCCAACCCGCGCGCGCGGCGCCTGCTGACGCTCGCGCTCGCCCACACCTACGCGCGCTGGGACCGGCTGCACGGCGAGGACCCGTACGACTGCGCCCGCCAGTACCTCGCCACCCGCTTCGCCCGCGCGACCTGGCACCAGTACGGCGCCTTCGGCCGCGGCCGCCCCGATCCGCGCAGCCCGCTCGCCGCGCTCACCCCGCAGGAGCGGCTGATCCTGGTGCTGCGCCTGTACGAAGGCGTCGCCGAGCAACAGACCGCGGCCCTCCTCGGGCTCCCGCAAGAGCGCGTCCACACCATCTGCGACCGCGCGACAGCCACCTTGCTCCACCCGCCGAGCCGCCCCTCGCCACGGACGGCGGGCAGGAAGGTGGCGCCGTCGTGAGGAGGCGGGGAGCGAACAGCGCGTGGCGCGTACCGGCCGCCAGGGGTGCCCCGGCCGTGGGGGGTGCTCCGGCCGTGGGGGGTGCTCCGGCCGCGTCGAGCCCCCCGGCCGTGCGGAGTGGGTCGGGCCGCGGGCGCGCGCGGGGCGGGGAGAGCGCCGGGAGCGCCCCGCGTGGGGGCGAGCCCAGGAGCGCGCGGGCATCGGGAACCCGGCGCGGCGGGAGGGCGGGATGAACCGGCCCCAACGGGAGGCCGCCGCGCGGCAGATCATGGAGCGGGCTCCGGCACCGGTGCCGCCGGACCTGTGCGCGGAGGCGGTGCGCCGCGGCGAGCGGCTGCTCGGGCGCAGGCAGCTCGTCCGCCGGGTGCTGTGGCTGCTGGCCTGCGCCGCGGTCGTCGCGTTCAGCGTGTGGGCGGCCCGAGTGCACCCGTGGACGGAGCCGCCCTCCCAGACGACTCCGCCGATCACCGGCTGGTGACGTCCGGCAACCGTCCACCCGCCACCGGCCCGCCCCCACGAGCCTCCCCGCGCACCCCGGCGCTGGTTTCCGTCAGCCCAGCGCCTGCTGGAGGTCGGTCAGCAGGTCGTCGACGTTCTCGATGCCCACGGACAGGCGTACCAGGTCACCGGGTACCTCCAGCGCGGAGCCGGCCGCGGAGGCGTGCGTCATCCGGCCGGGGTGCTCGATGAGGGACTCGACGCCGCCGAGCGACTCGCCGAGGGTGAACACCTTGGCGCGGTTGCACACCTCGACGGCGGCCTCCTCACCGCCCCGCACCCGGAAGGACACCATGCCGCCGAACGCCTTCATCTGCTTCGCGGCGACCTCGTGGCCGGGGTGCTCGGGCAGGCCCGGGTAGAGCACGCTGGTCACGCGCGGGTGCCGGGTCAGCATGTCGGCGATCTTCGTGGCGTTGTCGCTGTGCCGGTCCATCCGCACCGCGAGCGTCTTGGTGCCGCGCAGCACCAGCCAGGAGTCGAAGGGGCCGGCGACGGCGCCCATCGCGTTCTGGTGGTAGGCCAGCTCCTCGCCGAGGCCCTGGTCGGAGACGATCAGCGCGCCGCCCACGACGTCCGAGTGACCGCCCATGTACTTGGTCAGGGAGTGGACGACGACGTCCGCGCCGAGCGACAGCGGCTGCTGCAGGTAGGGCGTGGCGAAGGTGTTGTCGACGACGAGCTTCGCGCCCGCGTCGTGCGCGACGGAGGCGACGGCGGCGATGTCGGTGATGCCGAGCAGCGGGTTGGAGGGGGTCTCCACCCAGACGGCCTTGGTCTTCGGGGTGATCGCGGCCCGTACGGCGGCCGGGTCGCTGGTGTCGGCGACGGACCACTCCACGCCCCAGCGGGTGACGACCTTGGCGAAGAGGCGGAAGGTGCCGCCGTAGGCGTCGTTCGGGATCACCACGTGGTCACCGGGGCTGAGCAGCGTGCGCAGCAGGGTGTCCTCGGCCGCCAGGCCGGACGCGAAGGCGAGGCCGCGACGGCCGCCCTCCAGCGCGGCGAGGTTCTCCTCGAGGGCGGTGCGGGTGGGGTTGGCGCTGCGGCTGTACTCGTAGCCGCCGCGCAGCCCCCCGACGCCGTCCTGCTTGTAGGTCGAGACCTGGTAGATCGGCGGGACGACCGCGCCGGTGAGGGGATCCGCGGTGTTGCCCGCGTGGATCGCGAGGGTCTCGAAGTGCTGACTGATGTGCCTGTCGCTCATGTGCACCGAGCGTAGTGCGCCTGACCGGATCCTGACGCCCGCCGGGCTCGAGCGGCACCGGAGGAAGGGTTTCCCCTCACCCTTGCTCGCCCTGCGTCCTCTCCCTGCGTCCTCGCCCTGCGTCCTTGCCCTGTGGCGTTGCCCTGTCATGAACAGCCCCGGAGTTTTCCACAGCCTCGTGGCGGGGTTGGCCAATTGTCGGCGGCGTCTGGTTCGCTTGGGGCATGTCGATTCTCTGGCTGCTCATGGCGCTGCTCATGCTGAGCTTCGTGCTGCTGTCGGTCATGCGGCGCAGGCGCGGCGTGATCGAGCAGGTTCCCCCGGGACACCCCGACGCCGCCGATCCGGCGGCCTACGGCTTCATGCGCCAGGAGGAGCTGGACCTGCGCATGCCGGGCCCGGACCAGGACCTGCTGGACGTCCTGGAGTTGGTGCAGCGCACGCAGGACTATCACGCGGCCTCCCAGCTGCTGGCCGGCACCGAGACCGAGGGCGAGCCGCGCTGGCAGCGCGTGCAGGCCTTCGCGGGCGCGGCCGCGCTGGAGCTGCAGCAGCGGCCCGGCGGGATACACGAGACGCCGGGCGGCCAGTGGCTTCGGGTGTGGCGGGCCGAGCAGCCCAAGGACGCGGGCTGCGCCGCCGTCTACGCGGAGTTCCTGGTCCAGCAGGCCTGGCGGACCTCGACGCCGGGCACGGACGACTTCCGGATCATCATGGAGGAGGCCCGGGACGCGTGCGCACAGGCCGCCCTGCTCGCTCCCGGCGACCCGGTGCCGTACATCGTCGAGCTGTCCATTGCCCGTGGACTCGCCTATTCCCAGGACGAGTTCGACCAGCTGTGGCTGAAGATCCTCGACCGCGCCCCGCATCACATGGGCGCGCATCTGGCCGCGCTGCACTACTGGTGCGAGAAGTGGCACGGTTCGCGCGAGCAGGCGTACTCCTTCGCCGAGGCCGCCGCGGCCCGCGCACCGCAGGGCTCACTGCTCGCCGCGCTGCCCCTGTTCGCGGTCTTCGAGCACCTCCCCGAGGTGAACCTGGTGGCGAGCTTCTACCAGAGCGAGGTCGTCACCAAGGCGATGCACGGCGCCCTGCACGCGGTGCACTCGGCCCGCCCCGACGACCCGATGCTCGCGCACGTCCGCCATCTGCTGATCTTCTTCCTGGTCCGCGCCGAGCGCTGGCAGGAGGCCATGCACCAGCTGATACACGTCGACGGGCACGTCGGGGCGCTGCCCTGGACCCTGTCCGCCGACCCGGCCGCCGAGTTCGCCCTCTACCGCGCCCTGGCGGTGGCCGGTTACGAGGCCAACGGCGGCAGCCCGGCCACCCTCCCCGGCTGACCGGCACCCCGGCCCCCGACCGTCAGTCCAGCGGCTCACGACGCGGTTCCGGCGGATGGACGCGGCGGCTCGGGCCGGGATCCCGCGCCGACCTGGCGGTTCGCCACAACAGCAGGAAGCACAGAGCCGTCACGGTCAGACCCGAGTGGCCTGTCGCTGAATGATCTCCTGTCTCAGGGCCGCGAACTCCGCCGGCGGCCCTTCGGTCCCCTGATCCGCCGATGCGCTCACCCGGGCCGGACGTGGCTCAGGTCAGCTCTGCGAGCAGTCGGCGGAGTTCGGTGCGCTCGGTCTCCAGCCGGGCGGCTCGCTCGTCGAGTTCGGCCAGCCGGTGGCGCAGGGCCTCGGGGACGCCGGGGCACGGGGCGAGGGTGGGGCCGGACGTGGAGTCGTCGGCGGTGCAGGGCAGCAGAGCGGCGACCACCCGGGTCGGCAGGCCCGCCGCGAGGAGGGTGCGGATGCGCCGGACCCGGGGGACGTCGGCCTCCGTGTACTCGCGGTAGCCGTTGGCGCGGCGGCGCGGGGACAGCAGGCCGGTGCGTTCGTAGTGACGCAGGAGGCGGGGGCTCGTGCCGGTGCGGGCGGAGAGTTCACCGATCAGCATCCCCCGCCGCCCCCTCCCGCTCCGCGTGCCGCTTGACCCTCTCACCGTGTCAGGCTGCAACTCTCCCCCGGCGATCACTATTCCGCGTCCCGGAGGAGAGAGATGATCATCGATGCGCACGGGCATGTGCACGACCCCGTCCGTCTTCACCTGGAGGCCCTCGACGCCGCCGGCGTCGACAAGGCCGTCCTGTTCCCCACTCGCCCCCACCCCGAGCGCGCCACCGATCTGGCGGGCCTGCGCCGTGAGTTCGCCGTGCTCGACGGCGCGCTCGGCGGGACGGACGGATCGCGCGAGGCCTTCGCCGGTGCCCTGGACGAGGTGAGCGCGGCGGTCGCGGACCATCCGGACCGGTTCCTCGGATTCGGCTCCGTGCCCCTGGAGCTGCCGGACGCCCAGGTGGAGCGGGCCGTCGCCGAGGACGTGGTGGGGCGGGGGCTGCACGGCATCGGTGAGCTGACGCCCGCCCCGGGGCGGGCGGGCCGGCTGGAGCCGGTGCTGCGGGCGGCCGCCGATCACGGCGGGCTGCCGGTCGTCGTGCACGGGTTCGCCCCCACCACCGCCGAGGACCTGCGCACGCTCGCCGCCCTCTCCCGCCGCCACCCCCGCGTCCCCCTCGTCGTCAGCCAACTGGGCGGCCTGCACTGGATGGAGGCCGTCGAGCTGGTCCGGGACACGCCCGGCATGTACCTGGAGCTGTCCACCGCCTTCCTGGTCATCGCCGTACGGCTCGCCGTCCGTGCACTCCCCGAGCGCACCCTCTTCGGCTCCGACGCGCCCTACGGCGACCCGGTCGTGGCTCGCGCGATGGTGGAGCGGGCGACGGATTCCCCCGAGCTCCAAGAGCGCGTCCTCGGCGGCAACGCGGCCGGACTGCTGGGGCTCGCGGGGCGGGCCGGGTAAATCCGGCGACGGGGGCGGGCCCTCCCCCGTACATTCACCGTCCGCGAAGCCGCGGAAGCCAGGGAGCCACGCGAGCTGCCGGCAAGCCGTACAGCAAGGGGGAGGAGAGCGATGGACACGTTTCTGATCGGTGGAGGATGGGACACGGCCGAGGTGTACGAGCCGTTCGTCCGTGCGGTCGGAGGGGACCGGCGCATCGGGTGCCTGATCCTCGACGAGGGGGACGGGGCGGCGCAGTTCGAGCGGTACGCCGAGGTGCTGCGGAAGGCGGGGGCCGGCACGCCCGTGCCGCTGCTCGTGCCGCTCGGCGGCCGGTTCGAGCCGGAGGCGGCGTTGGCCGGGGTCGACGGGCTGCTGGTGTGCGGTGGGCTGACGCCCGCGTACCAGGAGGCGCTCGGCGACTGTCTGGACCGGCTGCCGGCGCTGCTCGCCGGGCGCGGGATGCCGTATGCCGGGTTCTCCGCCGGTGCCGCCGTCGCCGCGCGGCGGGCCGTGGTCGGCGGGTGGCTGGTGGACGGGGTGCCGGTGTGCCCGGAGGAGACCGGGGAGGACCTGGCGGAGGTCGAGGTGCGGGCGGGGCTCGGACTGGTGCCGTTCGCGGTGGACGTCCACGCCGCCCAGTGGGGCACGCTCGCGCGGCTGATCGCGGTGGTCGGGCGCGGCGCGGCGCCGTACGGGGTCGCCGTGGACGAGAGCACCCTGCTCCACGTGGTGGACGGCGAGGTCCGGGTGGCGGGTCTGGGCCGCGCCCATGTGGTACGGCCGGGCGGGGACGGGGGTGCGCTCGTGCGGTCCTACCGCGCCGGAGAGGGCTTCGCGATCGACCAGGCCTGACCGCGCCCGGTGCCGTCCGCGCCGGCCCAGCGACCGGTGCGGCCGGGCCGGTCGGCTTCGGCGGCTGACCGCACCTCAGCCACCCAGCCGCGTCACCCGGAACTCGCACCCACACCCGCTCCCACATCCGCACGCGCACCCGCACACCGCGGCTGCTGTGCCCGCCGCCGACGGGTGCAGCAGTGTGGGTGGCCGCCGGCCTCGCGACAAGCCCCGGCCGGTGCCACTGGAGACACCAGCCGGCGCGCTCACCACCGCTGGTCGGCGGCCCGCACCGGCTGCGCCTGCCCGACCGCTCTCCGAATCGGCACGGCAGATGCCCGCCGCGCCGATCACGACCCGGAAGACCAGATGACCGCCGTACCGATCACGACCCGGAAGATCAGATCGTCGCCGTGTCGATCACGAAGCGGTAGCGGACGTCGCTCGACAGGACCCGCTCGTACGCCTCGTTGATCTCCGCGGCGCTGATCAGCTCGATCTCGGCGCCCAGGGTGTGCTCGGCGCAGAAGTCGAGCATCTCCTGGGTCTCGGCGATACCGCCGATCATCGAGCCCGCGAGGGTCTTGCGGCCGCCGATCACCGAGAACAGGTTGAGGGAGATGGGCTCCTCGGGGGCGCCCACGTTCACCAGCGCGCCGTCCACCTTCAGCAGCGACAGCAGCGCGCCGAAGTCCATCGGTGCCGAGACGGTGGAGACGATCAGGTCGAAGGTGCCGGCCAGCTCCTCGAAGGTCTTCGGGTCGCTGGTGGCGTGGTAGTGGTCGGCACCCAGCTTCAGGCCGTCGTCCTTCTTGCGCAGGGACTGCGAGAGGACGGTCACCTCGGCGCCCATCGCGTGCGCGATCTTGACGGCCATGTGGCCGAGGCCGCCCAGGCCGACCACGGCGACCTTCTTGCCGGGGCCCGCGTTCCAGTGCTTGAGCGGCGAGTAGGTGGTGATGCCGGCGCAGAGCAGCGGGGCCGCCACGTCCAGCGACAGGCCGTCGGGGATGCGCACGACGTAGTTCTCGTCGACGACGATCTTCTCGGAGTAGCCGCCGTAGGTGGGCTCGCCCTCCCTGCCGACGGCGTTGTACGTGCCGACCATGCCCTTGAGGCAGAACTGCTCCAGACCCCTCAGACAGTTCTCGCACTCACGGCAGGAGTCGACCATGCAGCCGACGCCCACCCGGTCGCCGACGGCGAACCTCGTCACACCGGGGCCGACCTCGGAGACCACACCCGCGATCTCGTGGCCGGGCACCATCGGGAAGATGGCCTCGCCCCAGCCCTCGCGGGCCTGGTGGATGTCGGAGTGGCAGATGCCGGCGAACTTGATGTCGATCAGGACGTCGAACTCGCCGACCGCGCGCCGCTCGATGGTGGTCCGCTCCAGCGGAGCCTTCGCGGCGGGCGCGGCATACGCAGCAACAGTGGTCATGCCGGGGGTTCTCCTAGCAGGTGTTCCGTGCCCGGTTGCCTTCCGACCGGGTACGGCCCCAGCCTGCCGCGATCCGGGCCGGCCACCCAGACCACGCCTTTGCGTACGACCGCTGTGCCTACCACTGGCGGGGTCAGGCTCGTGCACGTACGACCGGGAATACTGGACGTATGGAGCACAGGGACTCAGCACCGCGGGCCGCGGCGGCCGCCGGACGGCCGCTGGACCGGCGGGCCGAGCTGAGCGAGTTCCTGCGCAGCAGGCGGGCCCGGCTGAAGCCGGAGGACGTGGGGCTGCCGGAGTTCGGCCGGCACCGTCGGGTGCCGGGGCTGCGCCGCGAGGAGCTGGCACAGCTGGCCGGGGTGTCGGTGGCGTACTACACCCGGCTGGAACAGGGCAACGGGCGGAACGTCTCGGCGGAGGTCCTGGACTCGATCGCCCGGGCGCTGAGGCTGTCGGACGCCGAGCACGCGCATCTGACGCATCTGGCCAAGCCGAAGTCGCACAAGAAGAAGCCGGCGGCACGGCAGCAGCAGGTCCGGGGCGCGCTGCGGCAGCTGCTGGACACGATGGACGGCGTACCGGCGTACATCGTCGGGCGCCGCTCGGAGATCCTCGCCTGGAACCGGATGGCGGCGGCGCTCTTCGGTGACTGGGCGGAACTGCCGGCGGCGGAGCGGAACTGGGCACGTCTGACGTTCCTGCGCCCGGAGTACCGCGAGCTGTTCGTCGACTGGGAGCAGAAGGCGATCGACATCGTCTGCGCCCTGCGCATGGACGCGGGCTGCTGTCCGGACGACCCGAGGCTGTCGGCGCTGGTCGGTGAACTCTCCGTCAAGAGCGAGGAGTTCCGTCGGCTGTGGGCGACGCACGACGTCAAGGAGAAGAGCCATGGCGTCAAGCGCCTGCACCACCCGCTGGTCGGCGACCTCTCCCTGAACTGGGAGTCTTTCCGCCTGGCCGGCGACGCGGACCAGTGCCTGGTCACCTACCACGCCGAGCCGGGCTCCCCGTCCGCCGACTCGCTGCGTCTGCTGGCCAGCTGGGGCACGGACGCGACCCGCGCGGTGCCGTCGGCGTAGGCCCTCCTACGACGAAGGGGCACCCGGAGCCTGTGCTCCGGGTGCCCCTCGCTCGTTCAGCGGGCGCTGCGGCTCACTGGCCGAAGTACGCGTCGTAGATCGTGATCTCGGACGTGTTGCCCTTCTTGTCCGTGATCACGGAGCGGAAGGAGAGGGACTTGCCCTTCGCCGGGTTCTTGACGGTGATCCTGCCGCCTCGGACGTCGGCCTTCGTGAAGGTCCTGCCGTCGTAGGAGACGTACACCGCGAGGGACTTCAGGTTGCCGCCCGCGGCGGAGCCCTCGACGGTGACCGGGAAGGTGATCGTCTTCCCGGCCGGGACCCGGCTGTCCAGGCCGGTCGTGACGCCGTAGTGCAGGACGGAGGCCGGGAGCCGGCTGGCGGTGCCGGACGTCTTCCTGGAGCGGAAGGTCCAGGTCGCGTCGATCCGCGAGGAGGCCTGGGCGACCTTCGCCGAGCGCCTGACCGAGGTGGTCAGCCGGTACGCGGCGTCACCGGCCGGGACCTTGAAGGTCTCGTCGCCGAACAGCGGGTCCTCGGTGGAGCCGACCTTGGCGCCGTCGCGGTACAGGGTGGTGTTCACCGAGGTGAACTCCGAGTACCCGGCGTGCCGGGCGGAGTCGGCGAACAGCGGCAGCGCCCCGTAGATCTCGTTGCCGGTGCGGAACAGCCCGAGGTCCTTGTCGAGGTGCGGGCCGAAGACCGCGGTGTTGACCGTCTTCGTGTAGCTGTGGCCCGCCCTGTAGGAGGACTGGCCGAGCGTGTAGCCGGCGTCCTGGATCGGGAAGCCGTCCTGGTCGCGTCCGCCGTACTGGCTGAAGTCCAGGTTCCACAGGACGCCGCCGCCGGCGGACAGATGCAGGGTGCGGTCACCGGGCAGCTGCTGCGGGATCTCGATCGAGGAGGCTCCGGAGCTGCCGGGCAGCCAGCCGGTCGCGGAGATCGCGCCGGTCTTGCCGCGCGCGGACGCGCCGAGCCGGGCCTTGACGGTGGCCAGCTCACTCGCCTTCCAGTGCTTGGTGTAGCCGGTGGCGAGCTGCTTGACGGGGCCGCCGGAGGTCACGTCGTACTCCTGGTCCGCCCCCTTGCTCCAGTGGCCGTCCCACTGCTGGAACAGCCGGCCGGCGGGCAGCCGCGGGCCCAGGTGGGCGGTGCGGAAGTTCCTGTACGAGTCCAGGAACCAGCTGTAGCTGTACTCGCTGTCGCCGAGCGTCAGGGAGTACCCGGGGGAGGCGAACTGCGACCTGGCCCCCGCGGCCGGGACGGTGATGTCCACCGGCCTGGCCCTGCGCGCGTCGATCGTGAGGGTCTGCTTCTTGGCGACGGTCAGCTTCGGCTGGACGATCCAGTCGGTGCCCTTGGTGCCGTTCTTGTCCACGAAGACCGCGGAGTTGAGCAGGTACGTGCCCTTCGGCAGGCGCGCCTTCACCGTGCCGGACGGGTCGTACGGGCTCACCTGCGTGCCGCTCGCCAGGCCGGACACACCGCTGAGGTCGGCGGTGTAGTACCTGCCCGGCTTGCCGTCACGGCCGATGACCTTCACGGTGACGTCGTACGACTCCACCTCGCGCTGCACCGCGGCGGCCGTGCGGACCGTCTGGCCGGCGCCGGTCGCGGTGACGTACGCGGAGTAGGCGCCGTCCAGGGTGCCGCCCAGCCTGGTGTTCGCGGTGAGGGCGACGGAGGCCTTGCCGTGCGCGGGGACCGTCAGCCTGGTCGCGCCGAGCGTGAAGAGGCCCGACGGTGCCGCGTGGCCCTTGGGGTCGAGGGCGGTGCTGCTCAGGGTGAGCGTGACGTCCTTGTCGCCGAGGTTGCGGTACGTCACCTTCTTGGTGACCGGCTTGTCGTCGGTGTGCGGCCACTGCTGCAGCCCGAAGTTCACCGACACCGGGTCGGCGACGACGGTCTGCCGGTAGGCCTTGTCCACCGCGATACGGCCCGAACCCTGCTGGTACGGCGTGTAGTTGCCGCCCTTGGCGGAGCCGGTCAGCGCGCCCTTCAGCTCGGCGTAGCCCCAGTCGGGGTGCTCCTGCTTCAGGATCGCGGCGGCGCCCGCGACGTGCGGGGTGGCCATCGAGGTGCCGGAGATGGTCAGGTAGCCCTCGGGCTTCTCGCCGACCTCCTGGTCGATGACGCTGCCCTTGGCCGCGGCGGCGGTGATGTCCACGCCGGGCGCGGTGACGTCCGGCTTGATGGCGTAGTCGCCGAGGCGCGGGCCGGTGGAGGAGAAGTCGGCGAGCTTGTCCTTCTTGTCGACGGCGCCGACGGTGAGCGCGGCGTCCGCGCTGCCCGGCGAGCCGATCGACTGCGGGCCGTCGTTGCCCGCGGCGATCGCGAACAGGATGCCCTTGGTGGCGGACAGCTTGTTCACCTCGGCCTCGAGCGGGTCGATGCCGGGGCTGTCGTAGCCGCCGAGGCTGAGGTTGACGACGGAGGCGCCCTGCTGGGCCGCCCACTCCATGCCGGCGAGGATGCCGGAGTCGTCACCGGAGCCGGTGTCGTCGAGGACCTTGCCGTTGAGGATCCTGGCGTCGGGAGCGACACCCTTGTACTTGCCGCCCGACTTGGCGCCGGTGCCCGCCACGATCGAGGCGACGTGGGTGCCGTGCCCGTAGTGGTCGGTGGCGTCGGCGGCGCCGGAGAAGTTCTTGGACGCGATCACCTGGTCCTTGAGGTCCGGGTGGCTGGTGTCCACGCCGGTGTCCAGGACGGCGACCTTCACGCCCTTGCCGGTGTATCCGGCCTTCCAGGCGACCGGGGCGCCGATCTGCGGCACGGACTTGTCGAGGGAGGCCTTGCGGACGCCGTCGAGCCAGACGTGCGCGATGCCGGAGGCGGTGTCGTCCCCGTGGGTGACGGCGTGCCAGAGCGCGGCGGTGTCATCGACCGGCGTCTGTACGGCATCGGCGTCGAGGGCGCCCAGGGTGCGCCGCAGATGGCCCGCGCCCCGGACGCCGGCCCTGGCGGCCGCGGCGGTCCCGTGGTAGCCGACGATGACCTTCAGGCCGTTCTTCTGGGCCCGGCGGGTGGCCGCCTTGTTCAGCTCGGTGACGTCGAACAGGCGCTGGTCCAGCTTGCCGGAGGCGACCAGGTGGGCCGCGTCGACCGGCACGACCAGCGTGTGCCCCTCGGTCCTGCGGATCTGGACGGGTATGTGCTCGCGGCCCCTGGCCCGTTGAAGGCCGACGATCCGGCCCTTGGCGTCGAGGGCGACACGGTCACCGGTGATGAGCGTGACATGGGTCTCGGCGGTGAGCGCGGAGGCGGCGGCCGTGGTGGGCACCGCGGGTTTCGCCGACGCCGGGCTGGTCATACCCGCTGCGAGGGCGACGGCTGCGGCCGTGGCGACACTGGCCGCAGCAGCTCTTTTCACTTGTCTGCGCAAGTTCTCCCCCTGGAGATGGAGTACCGGGCGAATTCCCCGTCGCCCGGCCGGGGGGAGGTCGTGGATGTGAACGTCGTCGAACGTCAACCCCCCCCCCGGGGTCACGCAGAGTATGCCGGGGGGTGATCAGACGGCTCAATAGACGAGAGGACGGTAAGAAATGATGACGGAAAACTGTTACGCCGCGGCCGGACCGCCGTTACACAACTGCGGGATCAGGCACCGGCGTTCTCCCTTACCGTGATCTTTCCCTTGCGGATGGTGGCCAGCCGCGGGGCCTTCTTCGCGATCGCGGAGTCGTGGGTGACCATGATGAAGGTCAGCCCGTGCTCCTTCCACAGGCGTTCGAGTACGTCCATGATCTCGTCCCGCATGCCCTCGTCGAGGTTGCCGGTCGGCTCGTCGGCCAGCAGCACCTTGGGCTTCTTCACCACGGCCCGGGCGATGGCGACGCGCTGCTGCTGTCCTCCGGACATCTCGCCGGGGAGGTGGGAGAGGCGCTCACCGAGACCGACGGACTTCAGCGCGTCGGCGGCGAGTTCACGGCGTTCCCTGACCTTGATGCCGAGCGGTACGAGGGCCGTCTCGACGTTCTCCTGTGCGGTGAGCGTGGGGATGAGGTTGAAGGACTGGAAGACGAAGCCGATGTTCTCGCTGCGGACCCTGGTCAGCCGGGCCTCACCGAGCTCGGCCAGGTCGGTGCCGTCCAGGACGACTTCGCCCGAGGTCGGCCGGTCGAGGCCGCCGAGCATCTGCAGGAGCGTGGACTTTCCGCCGCCGGTGGGGCCTTGGATGACGAGCCGGTCTCCGTCGGCGATGGTCAGGTCGACTCCGTCGAGGGCGTGAACGGTGTCCTTGCCTCGGGTGTAGCGCTTGGTGACGTTTCTGAGTTCGTACACGGGGGTGGCTCCTGGGGAGGGTTCGGGGGTGGTGAGCTTGTTGTCAGCTGCGGGTGAGTGGGGGCTGGTCGCGCAGTTCCCCGCGCCCCTAGGGAGTTGCAGTGCCGTCGGCTTCGTAGCGCCGCCGCAGCAGCCGACGTCAACTACTCGATTCGGCGCAGTGCATCCGCCGGACGGAGCCGCGACGCGCGCCAGCCGCCGAAGGCGCCCGCGATGAGGCCGCCCGCCACTGCCAGGGCCACCGCCAGGGCGATCGTCGTCACGCTCACCGGTGCCGTGAGGGCCACCTCCAGAGTCCTGGCCGTCTGTCGCCCCGGCCCGCCGAAGCCACCGCCACCGGCACCGGGACCGCCGCCGAAGCCGCCACCGCCGCCGCCCAGCTGGGCCTGCAGCGTGGGGCTGATCGCCGTGACCGCGTACGCGCCCGCGAGGCCCAGGGCGATGCCGAGGGCGCCGCCGACCAGGCCGTTGACCACGGCCTCGCCGACCACCTGCCGGGTCACCCGGCCCGACTTCCAGCCCAGCGCCTTCAGCGTGCCGAACTCGCGGACGCGGCGGGAGACCGCGGAGGAGGTCAGCAGGCCGGCGACCAGGAACGCGGCCACGAGCACCGCGATGGACAGCCACGTGCCGACCTTGGTGGCCAGGGAGGACGCGGTGGACAGGGATCCGGAGACCGTCTTCGCCAGGTCGGAGGAGGTGGTGACCGTCGTACCGGAGACGTTCTTCTGGATGGCGCTCTTGACGGAGTCGATCTTCTGGGAGTCGGTCGCCTTGACGTAGATCGTGGTGACCTTGTCCTTCTCGTCGGCGAGGGTCTGCGCCCGCTTCAGCGGGATGTACAGGTTGGCCGCCGAGTCGCCGCTGTCGGCGGTGGCGATGCCGACCACGGTGAACTTGGTGCCCTTGACGGTGACGGTCGAACCGACCTTGTACTTCTTCTCCTTGGCGTACGCCGAGTCGGCCACGGCCACCGCGGCGTTCGTCTCGGTGGTCCTGAAGGTACGGCCGCTGGTGATCTTCGAGGAGCTCAGCGGGCCGACGCCGGTCCGGGTGACGTCCGTGCCGAAGACGGTGTACTGGTTGATGTCGAAGTCGGCGCCGCCGCCCTTCACTTCGCCCTGCGGCTGCCCCGTGCCGCCACCGCGCTGGAACCCGCCGGCACCCCCGCCGTTCTGCTGGAACTGGCCGCGGGTGAACTGGCCGCTGACCTTGAACACGTTGAGGTTCAGCCCGCCCACGGCGGTCGACACGCCCTGCTGGCCTGCGACCTTGGAGACGGTCGAGGCGGACAGGGTGGTGAAGCCCTGCACCATGACCCGGTCGCTGCTCTGGGTGGACGTGTCGTCGCTGCCCTTCGCGTCGAACCGGAAGCGGGGCCGCTGCGAGCTGCTTCCGCTCGGCGTCTGCGCCTTGGTGACGGTCATGTCCGTACCCAGGCCGTACAGCGACTGCAGGACCTTGTCCTGGGCCTTGCCCATGCCGCTCGACACGGAGTTGACCACGATGACCAGCGCGATGCCCAGCGCGAGGCCGGAGGCGACGACGAGGGCCGCCTTTCTGCGGCGGCGCAGTTCGCGCCTCAGGTAGGTGAAGAACATGGCCGGCAAGCTAGGGACGCCCCGTGACGGCACCCTGAGCCCGGCATAAGAGATGCATGAGAAGGCCGTGGCCGGGCCCATGGAGGGCCCGGAAACGCCGGTGCCGCCCTCTGAGGGGGCGGCACCGGGGAGCTGTGGACGGACCGTCAGACGGCCGAGCCGGCCTTCCACTGGGCCCAGTTCATGTTCCAGCCGTTGAGGCCGTTGTCCGGGGCGACGGTCTTGTCGCCGGTGTTCTGGACGACGACCACGTCACCGATCAGGGAGTGGCTGTAGAACCAGGCGGCCGGGGTGTTCGGGTCGCCGGCGCCCTTGGCGTCCTGCAGGCCGACACAGCCGTGGCTGGTGTTGACGTTGCCGAAGACGGACGGCGCGCCCCAGTAGTTGCCGTGGATGAAGGTGCCGGAGGTGGTCAGGCGCATGGCGTGCGGCACGTCCTTGATGTCGTACTCGCCCTTGCCGTCGGAGTCCTTGAAGCCGACGGTCGCGCCGTTCATCCGGGTCTGCTTGAACTTCTCCGAGATCACCATCTGGCCCTCGTAGGTGGTGTGCTCGGGGGCGCCGGCGGAGATCGGGATGGTCTTGACGACCTTGCCGTCCTGCGTGACCTTCATCTGCTTGGTCTTCGCGTCGACGTAGGAGACCTGGTTGCGGCCGATGTGGAAGGTGACCGTCTTCTGCTGCACGCCGGTGATGCCGGGGCCGCCCTGGACGCCGTCGAGGGCGAGCTTCAGGGTGACGGTGGAGCCTTCCTTCCAGTACTGCTCCGGGCGGCAGTCCATGCGGTTGGCGTTGAACCAGTGGCAGGCGACCTCCTGGCCGCTGCTGGAGGTGATGGTGACGCCCTTCTGCACGGCCGCCTTGTTGGTGATCGCCTTGTCGAAGTTGATCGAGACCGGCATGCCGACGCCGACCGTGGAGCCGTCCTCCGGGGTGAAGGTGCCGATGAAGCTGTTGGCCGGGGAGACGGTGGTGAAGGTCGCGTTCTCGTTGGCTATGCGGCCCTGGGAGTCCTTGGCCTCGGCGGCGACCTTGTAGGTGGTGGAGCGCTGCAGCTGGACGGTGGGCTTCCAGCTCGTCCGGTCGGCGGAGAGCTGACCGGCGACGGCCTTGCCGTCCTGGGTGGTCATCGTGACGCCGGTGAGCGTGCCCTTGCTGACGGTGACGGCGGCGGAGTTGTTGATGGAGGCGTTGTCGGAGCCGTCCTTCGGCGTGATCGTGATCTGCGCCTGTGAGGACTTCTTCGCCGCCGCTGCGTCGGCCTGGGCCTGGGAGGATTCGCCCTGGTCGGACGCCTTGGCCTTGCCGCCGCCGGAACAGCCCGTGAGGGCCAGGACACCACCGAGCAGTGCGGACGCGGCCATCAGGCCCTTGCGCCGCTTACTGTCCGTCATCACACGCTTCTCCATCGTTGCCGAGTCGCCAAAAACCCCGAGAACCCCCGTAGGAACCGTCAACGCTCCGGCCATGCCGTCCCGTTCCACATCCCGGGGATCTGTGGGGCACACCACGTCCACGGTGCGCGGGTGGTACGGGAGTCGGTCCGTGCGTCCCCCTGGAACGACGAAACCCCGGACGGCGGTTGCCGTCCGGGGTCAGGGTGCCCCGGGACGCTCAGCCGATGCCGTCCTCTTCTTCGTCGTCCGCTCCATCTTCCTCATCCAGGTCCCAGTCCGGCGAGTCCGGGTCGTAGTCGATCCGCTCACTCGACCAGGACGCCTGCTGGAGCTCCACCCCGGGCACCTCGCTGACCAGGTCGAACGGGTCCACGAGATACGCCAGGGCCTCCGCGGTGTCTTCCGTCACAGCCCCCTCGGCCTGGGCCCGCTCCGCCGCGGGCAGCTCCGGATCGGCGGCGAGCCGGCGCAGCGCGGCCTTGCTCACCTCGTCCTCGTCCTGCACCTCGAGGACGATCTCCACTCGAAGCCGTACATACCGTGATGTCTCTTCAGCGTTCATGGCGCGAGCGTACGACCGAAACCACCCGTGACTTTCCTGTGACCCGCGACTTTCACTAACATCGCTCCCCACGGCCAATTCGCCAGCGTCACAAGGGGATCGATATTCCGTGTCATCCGCTCGCCGTCCGCTGCTGACCGCCACCGCCGCGGGCACGCTGCTGTGCGCCCTGTGGTTCGTCCCGTCCGCGAACGCGTCGCAGGACTCCCAGGCGGACGCCACGGCGAGAGCGAACGCGGAAACCTCCGCCGCGCACCTGACCGAGCAGGCCAGGGCGGTGACGCAGGCGACCGCGGAGACCGCGCGGGAGGCGGCGGACGACACCCAGCTCGCCGACACCGGAAGCATCGACACCACGCCGTACGTCGTCGGCGGCACCCTCTTCCTGGGCGTGGGCGCGGGCTTCGTCATGTATTCGGTGCGCCGCGAACGCATGGGCTTTTAATTTCCCTTGACGAGCCTTTGACGGTTCCCACATAGTGCGCCCATGAAGAGATCATCGGGCGTACGGCTGTGCGCCGCCGCGGTTCTTGGTGCACTGTCGTTCGCCCTTGTCACGGGCTGTTCCGGCGGCGGTTCGGGCGGGGACGCGAAGGACTCCGGTACGGCCGCGAAGGCGCTGGGCGCCGCGGAGTTGAAGAAGCTGATCATCGCCCAGGGCGAGGTGCCCGGCTACAAGGTGGCGCCGGTGCCCGCCACCCGCGCCAAGCCGATCACGACCCAGAGCGATCTGTGCCGGCCGCTGGCCCGCGTGATGAGCGGGCTCCCGCCGGTCGAGGCGGCGGCGCAGACCGACCGGCTGGCCACGGAGAACCAGACGAAGGACCCCACGGACAAGGCGACTTCCATGAAGGACCTGGCCGACGGGAAGTTCGAGGAGGCGATCCACAAGTCCCTGGACCGGGACGTCACCACGGTCACCCTGGCCTCGTACGACGGGGCCGGCGCCGAGAAGGCGCTCGGCACGGTCCGCACCGCCGTGCAGGGCTGCGCGAGCGGCTTCCCCGCCGCGCAGGCGGGCACGAGGACGAAGTTCACCAAGGTCGCCGAGGAGAAGGCCACGGCCACCGGGGACGGGGCGGTGGCGTTCACCGCGACCATGGACACCGGCGACGGGGACCCGGCGCCCGTCCACGCCGAGGTCGTCCGGACCGGGACCACCCTGTCGGTCTACTTCACGTCGAACCTGGGCGCGATGATGGACAAGAAGGCGTACGCGGTGTCACCGGAGGTCGTCAAGGCCCAGCAGGCCAAGCTGAAGTGACGTGACGACAGGGGCCCCGCGCACGGCGGGGCCCCTGTCGTCCTGCCGGGACGTTACTGCAGCGGGCCGGTGACGGCCTCCACCGCGGCGACCAGGTGCCCGCCGCGCACGAACGCGTCGGCGGCGGCGAGGTCGGGCGCCAGGAACCGGTCCGGGCCCGGACCCTGCACGCCGGCGGCGCGCACGGCCTCGATCACGGCCTGGGAGGCGGGCGCCGGGGCGAGACCCTCGCGCAGCTCGATGGCGCGGGTGGCGGCGTACAGCTCGATCGCGATGATCCGGGTGAGGTTGCCGACGGCGGTGCGCAGCTTGCGCGCGGCCGACCAGCCCATGGACACGTGGTCCTCCTGCATGGCGGAGGACGGGATGGAGTCCGCGGAGGCCGGTACGGCGAGCCGCTTCATCTCGCTGACCAGCGCGGCCTGCGTGTACTGGGCGATCATCAGCCCGGAGTCGACACCCGCGTCGTCGGCGAGGAACGGCGGCAGCCCGTGGCTGCGGTTCTTGTCCAGCAGCCGGTCGGTGCGGCGCTCGGCGATGGAGCCGAGGTCGGCGGCGGCGATGGCGAGGAAGTCCAGGACGTAGGCGACGGGCGCGCCGTGGAAGTTGCCGTTGGACTCCACGCGGCCGTCGGGCAGCACCACCGGGTTGTCGACGGCGGAGGCCAGCTCCCGCTCGGCGACCAGCCGGGCGTGCGCCATGGTGTCGCGCCCGGCACCGGCGACCTGCGGGGCGCAGCGCACGGAGTAGGCGTCCTGGACGCGGGGGGCGTCGTCCTGGTGGTGCCCGGTGAGCTGCGAACCCTTCAGCACGGCCAGCATGTTGGCGGCGCTGGCGCCCTGCCCCGGGTGCGGTCGGATGGCGTGCAGCTCCGGCGCGAGGACCTTGTCCGTGCCGAGCAGCGCCTCCAGGCTGAGGGCGGCGGTGACGTCGGCGGACTTGTAGAGGGTGTCGAGGTCGGCGAGGGCCATGACCAGCATGCCGAGCATGCCGTCGGTGCCGTTGAGGAGGGCCAGGCCCTCCTTCTCGCGCAGTTCGACCGGCTCGATGCCGTGCGCGGCGAGCAGCTCACCGGCGGGCCGTACGACCCCGTCGGGGCCCTCCGCGTCACCCTCCCCCATGAGGGCGAGGGCGCAGTGGGAGAGCGGGGCCAGGTCGCCGGAGCAGCCGAGGGAGCCGTACTCGTGCACGACCGGGGTGATCCCGGCGTTGAGCACGTCGGCCATGGTCTGCGCGACCTCGGGCCGCACGCCGGTGTGTCCGGAGCAGACGGTCTTCAGCCGCAGGAACATCAGCGCCCGTACGACCTCGCGCTCGACCCGCGGGCCCATGCCTGCGGCGTGCGAGCGGACGATGTTGCGCTGCAGCTGGGCGCGCAGTTCCTGGCTGATGTGCCGGGTCGCCAGGGCGCCGAAGCCGGTCGAGACGCCGTAGACCGGGTCGGGCTTGGCCGCCAGCGCGTCCACGATCTCGCGGGCCGCCGCGAGGGCCGTCACCGCCTCGGCCGACAGCTCGACGCGGGCACCGCCGCGCGCCACGGCGAGCACGTCGGACGCCGTGACACCCGACGTCCCCACCACCACAGTGTGCATATCCATATTCAGGAGCGTACGCATTGAATGCCGTGATGTCACTAGTGGAGTACGGGAGCGACCCTTACCGACCCGTGTGGGCTTCGCCTCACCCTCGGGACCTCACCCACGGGACCTCGCCTACGGCCTGCGCCCCCGGAACCGGCGGCGCTCGGCGGGCGACACGTGCGGCGGCTCGTCGGCCAGCCGTACGACCGGATCCTCCGGCCCCTCCCGGCCCGCCACCACCGGCCGGTCCGCCCGCAGGGCCTTGGCCCGGTACTGGGCGGCGTCGGCGAGCCGGAACAGCCGCCGCGCGTCACGCACCTCCCCGACCGGATCCTCGGTCGAGGCGACCCCGCACGCCACGCCCTCCCCCAGCTCCAACTCCCCTGCCCTGCGGCACAGTTCGTCGGCCGCCTTGACGACGTCGTCGGCGGCCGGCCCGACGGCCAGCAGACAGAACTCGTCCCCGCCGAGCCGCGCGGCCAGCGCGCCCGGCACCATGGCACCGCACAGCGACAGCACCGAGCCGAACCGCTCCAGCAGCCGGTCCCCGACGGCGTGCCCCAGGGTGTCGTTGACCCGCTTGAGCCCGTTGAGATCGCAGACGACGAGACTGACGACGACCCCCTCCGTGCGGTGGCGCTCGACCGCCTCCTCCAGGCGTACGTCCACGGCCCGCCGGTTGGCGAGTCCGGTGAGGGCGTCGGTGTACGCGAGCCGGCGGGCCTCCTCCAGCCGCTCGGTCTGCGCGAGCCCGGCGGCGACGACGGCGGCCAGCACGGTCGCGAAGTCGGCGTCGGCCCGGTCGAACACGGGGTCCCCGACGGCACGGGCGACGTACAACTCGCCCCACGCCCTGCCGTGCAGCAGGACCGGCGCGACGACACAACAGCCGCGCCCCCGGCGGCGCAGGGCGGCGACGCGCTGATGGAAATAGCCCGGGGTGCCGGCGGCGGTGCCCTCGGCGGTCTCCACCCACGCGTTCGGTCCGCCCCCGCCGGCCCAGCGCTCGTGCAGGAACTCGGTGATCTCCGGGAACTGGTGCACCGGATAGGCCTCGGACTCGGGGAACTCCTCCTCGTCCGGGCGCCGGTCGCCCACGTTCACGAGGACCCGCAGCCGGCCCAGTTCGCGCTCCCACACCGACAGCGCGGCGAAGCTGCCGTCCAGCGCCCGGCAGGCACCGAGCGCGGCGGCCTGCCATGCCCCTGCCGGGGTGTGCGCCGCCGCCATGCCTTGCGCCAGCGCCACGACTGCGGCTAGCCGCTTGTCCTCGCCCATTACTCCAGGTTAGGGATGATTTAGGGGATTCGGGACATTGGTGCGGCGATCAGGGGGATGACTGTGCGGCTAGGAGCTCGGGGCTGCGCGCTGTCTGCCGAGTGCGGGTGCGTGGGGGCTGATCGCGCAGTTCCCCGCGCCCCTTACGGGGCGCTCATCGCCGTCGTAGCCTGCACCCACCCGGCGTGGCCAGCCGTCCCCCACCAGCCCCAGCACAGCGTGCCTTACTCCCCCGGCCACTCCGGCTTGCGCTTCTCGTTGAAGGCTGCCACTCCCTCCGCGCGGTCGCCCGAGAAGGCCACCGAACGCCAGGCGGCGTCCTCGACCTCCAGGCCCGCCCGGAGATCGAGCCCGTGCCCCAGCCGCAGTGCGCGCTTGGCGGCGCGGAGGCCGACCGGGGAGTTGCCGGCGATGGCGGCGCCCAGGGCCAGCGCCTCCTCGCGGTCGCGGCCCTCGTCCACCAGCCGGTCGACGAGCCCCAGCCCGGCCGCCTCCGCCGCCTCCACCCGACGCGCGGAGAAGATCAGCTCGGCCGCCCGCGCCGCCCCGACCCGCCGCGGCAGCAGCTGGGTACCGCCGCCGCCCGGGATCACACCGACGGACACCTCCGGCAGCCCGACCACCGCCGTACGGTCGGCCACGATCAGGTCGCAGGACAGGGCGAGTTCGAAGCCCCCGCCCAGCGCGAACCCGTGCACCGCCGCGATCGTCGGCATCGGCAGCTCCAGCACCCCGGTGTACGCACCGCGCGTCACCGGCCGCTGCCGCAGCAGATCCGCGTCGCTGAAGGAGTTCCGCTCCTTCAGGTCCGCGCCGACGCAGAACGCCCGCTCGTGGGACGAGGTCAGCACCACCACGCGCGCGTCCCGGTCGGCGGCCAGCGCCGCGCACGCGGCGGAGAGGGAGCGGGCCATCTCCGTCGAGACGGCGTTCATCGCCTTGGGCCGGTCCATGACCAGCTCCGCGACATGCCCGTGCCGCCGCACCAGCACGAACTCCCCGAACCGCTCCTCGCTCATGACACCCTCCGGCTCACGTGTTAACGCGGGTTAACGCACCGCTCGGACCGATCATCGCAGCCGTACCCGATCCCGGGAAAGCCCAGGGGGCTACGCCCGTTCGAGTGACATCCCGGCCGTCTCACCCCACATCGCCCACAGGAACGCATAGCGTGCGTCCGCCACGGCCCGCCCGGGGCGCGGCCGGGAGGGGAACCGGGGAGGGGAACCATGGCACCGATACCTGAAGAGGCCCGTGCGGAAGACGCGGAAGAGGGGCCCGTACGGCGTGGGCGGCACCGCAAACCGCGCCCGCGCAAGGTGCTGCTCGCGGCCGGCGGTCTCGCCCTGGCGGCGGGCGTGCTCAGCCTGGTCCGGGTCTCGTCGGAGTCGGGGGTCGGCGCCCCGGGCACGGCGGAGGCCGAGCCCCGCTCAGGCGCGGGCGGCGGCGCCGGGGACCACGCGGCGGACACCGCCGCCGCGGTCACCGCCGGCCCGACCGCGCTGCCCTCGGCGACCTCCGTCATGGGCGGCAGAAGCCTCGCGCCGACGCCCACGGCCACACCCACCGGCCCGGCCGCGCCCAGCACATCGGCGGGGAGCACCGCCGTACCGACCGCGACCGGCCTCCCGACCACCGCGGTCTCCACCCCGGGCACCGCACCGCGACCCTCGGCGACGACGTCCGCCCCGGCTCCGGCCCCGACGACCGGCCGCCCGGCCCCGACCACCCCGGCGCCCAGCCACGGAACGACGGATCCGGGCCCGGGCGGGCTGTGCGTACCGGTGCTGGGTCTGTGCGTGGACGCGGCGGCCGGCACCGGCCGCTAGCGGAGCGCCTGGAGAGGCATCACGGCTGACCGTCGCGGCGGGCCAGCAACCAGGGCTCGACCACGCCGAGTCCACGCACCGGGCGCTGCCACATCGGCTGGAGCGCGAAGCGGTACGTCGGCGGCTCCTCGCCCTCCTTCTCGGCGGCCGCCGCGGCCTCGGCCGCCTCCGCCTCGGAGGCGGGCGCCTCGCCGGTGCGGATCAGCTCCTCGGCGAAGGCGCTGTCCACCAGCACGGCGTCCCGGGGGGCTATCGACGTCAGCCGGGAGGCCAGGTTCACCGTCGTACCGAACACATCACCCATGCGAGTGGTGACCGTGCCGAACGCCATGCCGACCCGCAGTTCCGGCATCGTCTCGTCGTTCGACAGCGTCTCCACCAGCCGCAGCGCGATGTCCGCTGCCGTGCCCGCGTCGTCCGCCGCGTACAGCACCTCGTCACCGAGGGTCTTGATGAGCCGGCCACCACGCGCCGCCACCAGATCCGCCGCGGTGGTCTCGAAGGCCTCGACCAGCTCCCCGAGCTCCTCCTCCTCCATCCGGCGGGTCAGCCGGGTGAACCCGACCAGATCGGCGAAGCCGACGGCGAGCCGCCGGTCCACCATCTCCTCGTCGTCCGCCGACTGCACGACCCGCCCGGCCGAGGCGGCGAGCTGGCGCCGCCACACATAGACCAGGAACTCCTCCAGCTCGGGCAGGAGCAGCTCGACGATCGGGTACGTCACCTCGGTGCGGGTCATCCCGGGCTCGGGCGGCTCGGTCAGGCCCTCCAGGAAGGAATCCATCTGCCACTCGGCCAAACGGGCGGTGGTCTGCCCGGTGGACCGGGCCACCTGCACCGCCATGGCCTCGCTGAGCAGCCCCGCCTCCACGAGACCCGCGAGCCGGCGCAGGGCCAGCACATCGGCCTCCGTCAGCGCCTTGGCCTGCCCGATGTCGGCGAAACCCATGGCCCGCCAGAACCGGGACGCCAGCTCCATGGAGACACCGGCGCTGCGGGCCGCCTGGAACGGCGTGTAGCGGCGCTCGGCGCCCAGGATGAGCTGTTCGAGGCGCAGGGCCAGCGGGTCCTCGCCGGGACCGGCGGCATGGGCGTCCCCCCGCTCCTGGAGGGGGTCCACCCGGCCGTCCGCGTCCGCGCCGGAGCCCGTGTCGTCGACGGTCACGCCTGCTGCCCTTCCGATCTGCCGCGGTCAGGTATCGACCGGCCTCAACTCTACGGCAGGTGTGCGCCAGCTCACTCCGTTGGGTTCGGCGGACGGTCCACTTCCCGGTGCCGGGTCCGGTGACCGGCGTCGGTGCCGGCCAACCCCGGGGGCTGCGCCCCCAGACCCCCGCCTCGGGGCAGGTCCGGGGGCGCCCCCGCCGTCCCCGGCCGCGCGTCCGTCGTGGCTGGTCGCGCCCACGCGGCGGAGCCGCATATTGATACAGCCCCGCGCCCCTTACGGGGCTCGTAGCTGCGGGCAGTCGTGCCGCTGGGGCGGCACGGGTGGGCGCAGCGGCACCCCGCGAGCGCGGGCAAGCGACCCGACCCCCGGCCGGCACAGGCACCGGGCCCCCGCACAGCAGAGGGCACCGTCACGCAGGCCGCAGATGCACGATGTCCCCCGCCCCCACCGGCTCCTGCACCCCGGCCTCCGTCGCGATGACCAGGCGCCCGTCCCCGTCGACCGCCACCGCCTCGCCCACGATCGAACGCTCCCCCGGCAACTCGGCCCGCACGGTGCGCCCCAGCGTCGCGCACCCCGCCGCGTACGCCTCCTGCAGTCCGCTCACCGACGGGTCACCCCCGGCCGACCGCCACCGCCCGTACCAGTCCTCCAGCGCCCGCAGCACCGCCCGCAGCAGCGGATCCCGGTCCGTGCTCACCGCACCCGCCAGCGCCAGCGACCCCGCCTGCGGCACCGGCAGCTCCTCCGCCCGCAGCGTGACGTTGATGCCGACGCCGATGACCACACCGTCGTCACCGGCCCGCTCGGCGAGGATGCCCCCGGCCTTGCGCTCCTCTCCGCCCACGGTCACCAGCACGTCGTTCGGCCACTTCAGGGCCGTGTCCACGCCCGCCGCCCGGGCCAGCCCGGTGGCCACGGCGACGCCCGTGAGCAGCGGCAGCCAGCCCCAACGGGCCACGGGCACCTCGGCGGGGCGCAGGTACACGGAGAAGAACAGGCCCGAGCGCGCCGGCGCCGTCCACCGGCGGTCCAGCCGCCCCTTGCCCGCCGTCTGCTCCTCCGCGACCAGCACCGCGCCCTCACCGGCCTGCCCGGCGCCGACCCGGGCGACCAGGTCGGAGTTGGTGGAGCCGGTGCGCTGCACCACGTCCACCGCGCTGTACAGGCCCCCGTCCCGGACCAGCCCGCGGCGCAGCGCCACGGCGTTCAGGGGCGGACGGTCCAGGTCGGACCAGCGGCCGTCGCCGGACCCACGGCGGTCACCGGAAGCACGGCTGTCATCGGAACCACGGCTGTCATCTGATGCATTGTGCGGCGTCATGCAAGTCACCCTAGGTGTGGGAAACGCCGCACTGCCGACACCCAGGCCCAGCACTACTCTACGGATGAGTAACCGTCCCCCCTTTTGAGCAGGCAGGGAGCCGCGATCCCGATGTCCGAGCCGGAAGAGCGCCAAGAGATCGACATCCACACGACCGCGGGCAAGCTCGCGGATCTGCAGCGCCGTATCCACGAGGCGACGCACGCCGGCTCGGAGCGCGCCGTCGAAAAGCAGCACGCGAAGGGCAAGCTGACGGCCCGTGAGCGGATCGAGCTCCTCCTCGACGAGGGCTCCTTCGTCGAGCTGGACGAGTTCGCCCGGCACCGCTCCACGAACTTCGGCCTGGAGAAGAACCGCCCCTACGGCGACGGCGTGGTCACCGGCTACGGAACCGTCGACGGCCGGCCGGTCGCCGTGTTCTCCCAGGACTTCACCGTCTTCGGCGGCGCCCTCGGCGAGGTCTACGGCCAGAAGATCGTCAAGGTCATGGACTTCGCGCTGAAGACCGGCTGCCCGGTCATCGGCATCAACGACTCCGGCGGCGCCCGCATCCAGGAAGGCGTGGCCTCCCTCGGCGCGTACGGCGAGATCTTCCGCCGCAACACCCACGCCTCCGGTGTGATCCCGCAGATCAGCCTGGTCGTCGGGCCCTGCGCGGGCGGCGCGGTCTACTCCCCGGCCATCACCGACTTCACGGTCATGGTCGACCAGACCTCGCACATGTTCATCACCGGCCCGGACGTCATCAAGACCGTCACCGGCGAGGACGTCGGCTTCGAGGAGCTGGGCGGCGCCCGCACCCACAACGCGACCTCCGGTGTCGCCCACCACATGGCCGGCGACGAGAAGGACGCCATCGAGTACGTCAAGCAGCTGCTGTCGTACCTGCCGTCCAACAACCTCTCCGAGCCCCCGGTCTTCCCCGAGGAGGCCGACCTCACGGTCAGCGACGAGGACCGCGAGCTGGACACCCTGGTCCCGGACAGCGCGAACCAGCCGTACGACATCCGCACGGTGGTCGAACACGTCCTGGACGACGCCGAGTTCTTCGAGACGCAGGCCCTGTTCGCGCCGAACATGGTCACCGGGTTCGGCCGGGTCGAGGGCCACCCGGTCGGTATCGTCGCCAACCAGCCGATGCAGTTCGCCGGCTGCCTGGACATCGACGCCTCCGAGAAGGCCGCCCGCTTCGTGCGCACCTGCGACGCCTTCAACGTCCCGGTGCTGACCTTCGTGGACGTCCCCGGCTTCCTGCCCGGCGTCGGCCAGGAGCACACCGGCATCATCCGGCGCGGCGCCAAGCTGATCTACGCGTACGCCGAGGCCACCGTTCCGCTCATCACGGTCATCACCCGCAAGGCCTTCGGCGGCGCCTACGACGTCATGGGCTCCAAGCACCTGGGCGCCGACCTCAACCTGGCCTGGCCGACCGCCCAGATCGCCGTCATGGGCGCCCAGGGCGCGGTCAACATCCTGCACCGCCGCACCATCGCCGAGGCGGAGGCGAGCGGGGAGGACGTCGAGGCGGTCCGGGCCCGGCTGATCCAGGAGTACGAGGACACCCTCCTCAACCCCTACGTCGCGGCCGAGCGCGGCTACATCGACGCCGTGATCATGCCGTCCGACACCCGCGCCCACATCGTCCGCGGCCTGCGTCAGCTGCGTACCAAGCGGGAATCCCTGCCTCCGAAGAAGCACGGCAACATCCCCCTGTAAAGGAGCCCGCTGTGACGATCAGAGTCGTACGGGGCAACCCGACCCCGGAGGAGCTGGCCGCCGCCCTGGCGGTGGTCCGCGCCCGCGCCGCGGCGGCAGCGGCGGCACCGCCCGGCGCGGAGGGCCCCAGGGACGCGTGGTCCGACCCCAGCAGGATCGCGGGCGCCCACCTGCCCAAGCCGGGCCCGGCGTCCTGGACCCGCACCTACTGGCCGAGCTGAGCGGAATCAACCTCATAGTTCAGGGCGCCATTTGAGTACCCGTACTCAGGCGCCCGCCCCGGCCGAGGCCCCACGCTGGTGGCATGCTGTGGTCGGACCCCGAGGACGAGCCGCCGGAGGACATGCGCGAAGCGCATGACATGCTCCGGCGGCTCGGCTTCCTCCTGGCCCTGGCCATGATCCTGGCCATGCTGGTCATCGGCCTGCGATGACCCGGCCAGCGATGATCCGGCCTGAGATGAGCCGGCCTGAGACGACTCGGCCAGCGATGACCCGGCCTGAGACGACTCGGCCAGCGATGACTCGGCCTGAGCGAGCGCGGCGCCGCCGCTACCCTGACGGCATGACTGCCAAGCCACGCCGCCGCTTGATCCTCGCCTCCCAGTCCCCGGCCCGCCTGGGCCTCCTGCAGCAGGCCGGCCTCTCACCGGAGGTGATCGTGAGCGGCGTCGACGAGGACGCCGTCACCGCCCCCACCCCGGCGGAGCTGGCGCTCGCGCTGGCCGAGGCGAAGGCCTCGGTCGTGGCGGCGAAGCCGGAGGTGCAGGGCGCCCTGGTGATCGGCTGCGACTCGGTGCTGGAGCTGGACGGGCAGGCCCTCGGCAAGCCCGCCGACGCCGAGGAGGCGACCGCCCGCTGGAAGGCGATGCGCGGGCGCGCCGGGATCCTCCAGACGGGGCACTGCATCTGGGACACGACGGCCAAGCGGTACGTGTCCGGGACCGCCTCCACCGTCGTCCGCTTCGGCGAACCGACCGACGAGGAGATCGCCGCGTACGTCGCCTCGGGCGAGCCCCTCTACGTCGCCGGCGCGTTCACCCTGGACGGCCTGTCGGCGCCGTTCATCGAGGGCATCGACGGCGACCACGGCAACGTGATCGGCATCAGCCTGCCCCTGGTGCGCAAGCTGCTGGCCGAACTGGGCGTCGGCATCACGGACTTGTGGTCACCGGCCGAGTGACCTGGGCGGGCACGGCGTCCCGTGGCTCGTCGTCCCCGTCCTGGGGTTCGCCCGTACGGGGGGCGGGCACGGCCGCCGCGTCCGGGGCCGTGGCCGGCTCGGGCCCGGCCTCGGCCTTCGGGTCACCGCCCTGCCCCGCACCACCGGGCCCGGCCGGCTCCGGCCCGCCGTCACGGTCGTACGTCATCAGCAGCAGGACGACGAGGCCGAGCACCACCACCATGAACAGGAACGCCGTCACGCCGACCAGGCTCAGCGCGAAGGCGCCCAGCAGGCCGTGCACGACCGCCACGCTGATCAGCAGGACCCGGCCGAAGCCCGCGGGGGCGCGGTCGCGTATCGCGACCAGGACGGCCACCAGCGCGCACAGCGCGAAGTAGAGGCCGAAGACGACGCCGCCGATCTTCGAGGACGTCGACATCACGTTCGGGTCGAGCCCGGCCAGGGACATCTTCTGCCGGTCGACGACCACCCCGAGGAACCAGTTCAGCGCCGCGATGAAGAACGCCTCCGCCAGGAGGACGATCGCCACCACCCATGCCACCGGTCTGCGCACCACCGGTCCCCACCCACTCTCGAGCCAGCGTCTTGTTACTCCAGGTACGTTCGAGTCGTCATGAACGCTACTAACGGGTAAACCCCGGGACAAGGGTTCGCGCGGCAGCAAAGAATCATTGGGCCATTCGTAGGGACTCGACAAAGAAACAGAGTGGGCCGCAGCACGCTCTCACAGAGACCTTGACCACATGACCGGGCTAGGGTTTTCCGGAGGACCCCTGCGTACGACCGGTGCGACAAGGGTTTTCGCGGGTGGAGCGAGCCTCGCATCACGCTCCGTGTGGGCAAGCTCACCATTGGGGACGGGTCGAAGTGCCGTGTCGGCAGTCCCTAAACTCGGCTTGTTTCAAGGAGGGAGCCTCAATCGTGCGCAAGGTGCTCATCGCCAACCGTGGCGAAATCGCTGTCCGCGTGGCCCGGGCCTGCCGGGACGCCGGGATCGCGAGCGTGGCCGTCTACGCGGACCCGGACCGCGACGCTCTGCATGTCCGCGCCGCGGACGAGGCGTTCGCCCTGGGCGGTGACACCCCGGCGACCAGCTACCTGGTGATCGACAAGATCCTGAACGCGGCGCGCGAGTCGGGCGCGGACGCCATCCATCCGGGCTACGGCTTCCTCTCGGAGAACGCCGACTTCGCCCAGGCGGTCCTGGACGCGGGCCTGATCTGGATCGGCCCGCCCCCGCAGGCCATCCGCGACCTGGGTGACAAGGTCGCCGCCCGGCACATCGCCCAGCGCGCCGGCGCCCCCCTGGTGGCCGGCACCCCCGACCCGGTCTCCGGGGCCGAGGAGGTCGTCGCCTTCGCCGAGCAGCACGGCCTGCCCATCGCGATCAAGGCCGCCTTCGGTGGCGGCGGCCGCGGCCTGAAGGTCGCCCGGACCCTCGAAGAGGTCCCCGAGCTGTACGAGTCCGCCGTCCGCGAGGCGGTCGCCGCCTTCGGCCGCGGCGAGTGCTTCGTCGAGCGCTACCTGGACCGCCCGCGCCACGTGGAGACCCAGTGCCTGGCCGACAAGCACGGCAACGTGGTCGTCGTCTCCACCCGTGACTGCTCGCTGCAGCGCCGCCACCAGAAGCTCGTGGAGGAGGCCCCCGCGCCGTTCCTCTCGGACGAGCAGGTCGCCGAGCTGTACCGCGCCTCCAAGGCCATCCTGAAGGAGGCCGGCTACGAGGGTGCGGGCACGTGTGAGTTCCTGGTCGGCCAGGACGGCACGATCTCCTTCCTGGAGGTCAACACCCGCCTCCAGGTCGAGCACCCGGTGACCGAGGAGGTCGCCGGCATCGACCTGGTCCGCGAGATGTTCCGCATCGCCGACGGCGAGGAGCTCGGCTACGACGACCCGCCGCTGCGCGGCCACTCCTTCGAGTTCCGCATCAACGGCGAGGACCCCGGCCGCAACTTCCTCCCGGCCCCGGGTACGGTCACCAGGTTCGACGCGCCCTCCGGCCCCGGTGTCCGCCTGGACGCGGGCGTGGAGTCCGGCAGCGTGATCGGCCCGGCCTGGGACTCCCTGCTGGCCAAGCTGATCGTGACGGGCCGCACCCGCAAGGAGGCCCTTCAGCGGGCCGCCCGTGCCCTGGACGAGTTCCAGGTCGAGGGCATGGCCACGGCGATCCCCTTCCACCGCGCGGTGGTCAAGGACCCGGCGTTCGCCCCCGAACTGACCGACTCCACCGACCCGTTCACGGTCCACACCCGCTGGATCGAGACCGAGTTCGTCAACGAGATCAAGCCGTTCGCCGCCCCCGCCGATGTCGAGGCGGAGGAGGAGACGGGCCGCGAGACGGTCGTCGTCGAGGTCGGCGGCAAGCGCCTGGAGGTCTCCCTCCCGTCCTCCCTGGGCATGTCCCTGGCCCGCACCGGCCTCGCGGCCGGCGCCAAGCCCAAGCGTCGCGCGGCCAAGAAGTCCGGCCCCGTCGCCTCCGGCGACACCCTCGCCTCCCCGATGCAGGGCACGATCGTCAAGGTCGCCGTCGAGGAGGGCCAGGAGGTCAAGGAGGGCGACCTCGTCGTCGTCCTGGAGGCCATGAAGATGGAACAGCCCCTCAACGCCCACAAGGCGGGCACCATCAAGGGCCTCAGCGCCGAGGTCGGCGCGTCGGTCACCTCCGGCGCGGCGATCTGCGAGATCAAGGACTGACGCGGCTTTCGAAGGACGCCCGGTGGACCAACCTCGGTTGGCCTGCCGGGCGTTCCGTTTTCAGCGCACCCTCAGCCCGTTCTCAGTGCACCCTCAGCCCGTTCTGAGCGCACCCTCAGCGCCGCCGCAGATCGGCAACGCGCCCCCGCTCGGCTCCCGCAGGCTCCCCGTACCCCGCTCCCGAGCGGAGCGACACCCCCCTGCGCGGCCCCGGCAGCGCGGCGCGTCGCGCCGGGGCCTGCTCACCCCCCGGAGGGCTGCCGGCCCCGGCCACGGCGATCTGCACCCCTTGGTCGGCAAGGGCCTGCAGCTCGGTGGCCGCACGGTCGTCGTGAGGCGGAGGCTCGTCGGTGACGAGCCGCGTGATGAGGTCGGTCGGCACGGTCTGGAACATCGTGTCGGTGCCGAGCTTGGTGTGGTCCGCGAGGACCACGACCTCCGCGGCGGCCTGGACGAGGGCCCGGTCGACGGACGCCGAGAGCATGTTGGAGGTGGACAGCCCGCGCTCGGCCGTCAGACCGCTGCCCGACAGGAAGGCCTTGGACACCCGCAGCCCCTGCAGGGACTGCTCGGCACCGGAGCCCACGAGGGCGTAGTTGGAGCCGCGCAGGGTGCCGCCGGTCATCACCACCTCCACCCGGTTGGCATGGGCCAGCGCCTGGGCGACCAGCAGGGAGTTGGTGACCACCGTCAGGCCGGGCACCCGCGCGAGCCGGCGGGCCAGCTCCTGCGTGGTGGTACCCGCGCCGACCACGATGGCCTCGCCCTCTTCGACGAGGCTCGCCGCGAGGTCGGCGATGGCCGTCTTCTCGGCGGTCGCGAGATGGGACTTCTGCGGGAAGCCCGACTCGCGGGTGAAACCGCCCGGCAGTACCGCACCGCCGTGCCGGCGGTCGAGGAGTCCTTCTGCCTCCAGTGCCCGCACGTCCCGCCGTACGGTCACTTCGGAGGTCTGGACGACGCGGGCGAGCTCACGGAGCGACACGGCTCCGTTCGCTCGCACCATTTCGAGGATCAATTGGCGACGTTCAGCAGCGAACACGAAACTGACAGTAACCCCAGCGACCGTCTGGTTTCAGCAGTTTGCGCCGAATAACAGAAGTTGTTCGCACGGCAGGGCGGGAAGTGGTATAGGACCTAGTCGCCCCGCCTATGCCGTACGCACACGCGGCAACTCCCCGTGACCAGCGGGAAGTCGGATCCGGCCGTCAGGCCTCCGCGCCGGCCTTGCGGGTGTGCAGCTGCCGGGCCACCTCCGCGATCGACCCCGAAAGGGAGGGGTACACCGTGAACGCGTTCGCGATCTGTTCGACCGTCAGATTGTTGTCGACGGCGATCGAGATGGGGTGGATCAGTTCCGAGGCGCGCGGTGCCACGACCACACCGCCGACGACGATGCCCGTACCCGGCCGGCAGAAGATCTTCACGAAGCCGTCCCGGATGCCCTGCATCTTGGCGCGCGGGTTGCGCAGGAGGGGGAGCTTCACGACCCTCGCGTCGATCTTGCCCCCGTCCACGTCCGCCTGCGAGTAGCCGACGGTCGCGATCTCGGGGTCGGTGAAGACGTTCGAGGAGACGGTCTTCAGGTTCAGCGGGGCCACCGCGTCGCCGAGGAAGTGGTACATGGCGATGCGTCCCTGCATGGCGGCGACGGACGCCAGGGCGAAGACCCCGGTCACGTCACCGGCCGCGTACACGCCGGGAGCGGTCGTCCTGGACACCTTGTCGGTCCAGATGTGCCCGGAGTCGCGCAGCTTGACGCCCGCCTCCTCCAGGCCGAGCCCGGCGCTGTTCGGGATGGCGCCGACGGCCATGAGGCAGTGGCTGCCGCTGATGACCCGGCCGTCGGCCAGGGTGACCTCGACCCGGTCGCCGACGCGCTTGGCGGACTGTGCGCGGGAGCGGGCCATGACGTTCATGCCGCGGCGCCGGAAGACGTCCTCCAGCACGGCGGCGGCGTCCGGGTCCTCGCCGGGCAGCACGCGGTCCCGGGAGGAGACGAGCGTGACCTTCGAGCCGAGGGCCTGATAGGCGCCGGCGAACTCGGCGCCGGTCACACCCGACCCGACCACGATCAGCTCTTCCGGCAGCTCGGTGAGGTCGTAGACCTGGGTCCAGTTCAGGATGCGCTCGCCGTCGGGCTGGGCGTCGGGCAGTTCGCGCGGGTGACCGCCGGTGGCGATGAGGACGGCGTCGGCGGTGAGGGTCTCCTCGGTGCCGTCGGCGGCGGTGACGACGACCTTGCGGGACCCGTCGAGGGCCTGCATGCCCTCCAGCCGGCCGCGGCCGCGCATGACCCGGGCGCCGGCCCGCGTGACGGAGGCGGTGATGTCGTGGGACTGCGCGAGAGCCAGCCGCTTCACCCGGCGGTTGACCTTCCCCAGGTCCACCCCGACCACCCGGGCCGCCTGCTCCAGCGGCGGGGTGTCGTCGGCGACGATGATGCCGAGCTCTTCGTACGACGAGTCGAAGGTGGTCATCACCTCGGCCGTTGCGATGAGCGTCTTCGACGGCACGCAGTCGGTCAGCACCGACGCTCCGCCCAGACCGTCGCAGTCGACGACGGTCACCTCCGCACCGAGCTGGGCGGCCACCAGGGCCGCTTCGTATCCGCCGGGTCCGCCACCGATGATCACGATCCGAGTCACGTACCCCATTGTCCCGCACGCTTCAAGGTGCTACTGCCCGGGGGCGCACGCGAGTGCCGTACGGGGCGCGAGTGACGGGACTTTCCCTGCCGTACGCTCTCCCCATGTCGCTCTATGCCGCGTACGCCGGCAACCTCGACGCGCGCCTGATGTCCTTCCGCGCCCCGCACTCCCCGCTGCGCGCCACGGGCTGGCTGAACGGCTGGCGGCTGACGTTCGGCGGCGAGCACCTGGACTTCGAGGGGGCGCTGGCGACGATCGTCGAGGACCCGCTGGCACAGGTCTTCGTCGGCCTGTACGACATCGCACCCCTGGACGAGGAGTCCCTCGACCGGTGGGAAGGCGTGGGCGACGGCCTCTACCGCCGGGTCCGCGTACGCGTGCACACCCTGGACGGCGAGGAGGCCGCGTGGACGTACGTCCTCAACGGCTACGAGGGCGGCCTGCCCTCGGCCCGCTACCTGGGGGAGATCGCCGACGCGGCGGAGTCGGCGGGGGCGCCCCACGATTACGTGATGGAGCTGCGGAAACGCCCCTGCTGAGCGGGCGCCGATCTAGAGCTGGCCCGCGACCCCTTCCTCCCGGTGTCCCGGCCCATAGGGTCCACGGGCGACGACCGTACGATCCGGCTCACCCAGAACATCCTGGTGGAGTACACGGTGAGCCGCGGCCGTCTGCTGATCTTCATCGTCGAGGTGTTCAACGACAAGGACATCCTCATCACCGACGAGTGACAGCGACGCCCGCGGAGCGGCTTCGTCGGAAACGACAAGACAACGATCCCGATCCCGTGACGTCTGTCATCTACGCGCGTAGGCGAAGAGCGGCTACCCTCGACCTCGTGAACGCATCTCTTCTTCCGGACGACATCCAGGGCGACCCGTACGCCGCCGCCGCCGACGCCGCCGCGCGCCTGCGCGCACTCACCGGCGCCGAGACCCACGACGTCGCCCTCGTGATGGGCTCCGGCTGGGCTCCGGCCGTCGATGCCCTGGGCGCGCCCGACGCCGAGTTCCAGGTCACCGAGCTGCCCGGCTTCCCGCCGCCGGCCGTCGAGGGGCACGGCGGCAAGATCCGCTCGTACTCCTTCGGTGACAAGCGCGCCCTGGTCTTCCTGGGCCGCACCCACTACTACGAGGGCCGCGGCGTCGCCGCCGTCGCCCACGGCGTCCGCACCGCCGTCGCCGCCGGCTGCAAGACCGTGGTCCTCACCAACGGCTGCGGCGGCCTGCGCGAGGGCATGCGCCCCGGCCAGCCGGTCCTGATCAGCGACCACATCAACCTGACGGCGACGTCGCCGATCGTCGGCGCCAATTTCGTCGACCTGACCGACCTGTACTCCCCCCGCCTGCGCGCCCTGTGCAAGGAGATCGACCCCTCCCTGGAGGAGGGCGTCTACGCGCAGTTCCCCGGCCCGCACTACGAGACCCCGGCCGAGATCCGCATGGCCCGCGTCATCGGCGCGGACCTGGTCGGCATGTCCACGGTCCTGGAGGCCATCGCCGCCCGCGAGGCCGGCGCCGAGGTGCTGGGCATCTCCCTGGTCACCAACCTCGCGGCCGGCATGACCGGCGAGCCCCTCAACCACGAGGAGGTCCTCCAGGCGGGCCGCGACTCGGCGGCTCGGATGGGCGAACTGCTGGGCCAGGTGCTGGGCAAGCTGTAAACGCCGCTGACCCCTTCCGCCCGCCTTCCAGCCGACAGATTCGGGTGGGCGGGTGGGCAACCGGGAGTCTGGGGGCGGAGCCCCCAGTGGACCAGGCAAACACGGAGAGGTTGATCCCAAGGTGCACGACGATCTCATCGCACGGGCCAAGGCGTGGCTCGCCGAGGACCCGGACCCGGAGACCCGGGACGAACTGGCCAAGCTGATCGAGGCCGGTGACGTCACGGAACTCTCGGCCCGTTTCAGCGGCACCCTCCAGTTCGGCACCGCAGGTCTCCGCGGCGAACTGGGCGCCGGCCCGATGCGCATGAACCGCAGCGTCGTCATCAGGGCGGCCGCCGGCCTCGCCGCGTACCTGAAGGAGCACGGCCACGCCGGTGGACTCGTCGTGATCGGCTACGACGCCCGCCACAAGTCCGCCGACTTCGCCCGCGACACCGCCGCCGTGATGACCGGCGCCGGCCTGCGCGCCGCCGTACTCCCCCGCCCGCTGCCCACCCCGGTCCTGGCCTACGCCATCCGGCATCTCGGCGCTGCCGCGGGCGTCGAGGTCACCGCCAGCCACAACCCGCCCCGGGACAACGGCTACAAGGTCTACCTCGGCGACGGCTCCCAGATCGTGCCGCCCGCCGACGCGGGGATCGCCGCCGAGATCGACGCGATCGCCTCCCTGAACGACGTACCGCGCCCGGACGCCGGCTGGGAGACCCTGGACGACGCGGTGCTGGACGCCTATCTGGCCCGTACGGACGCCGTGCTGGCCCCCGGCTCCCCGCGCACCGCCCGCACGGTCTACACGGCGATGCACGGCGTCGGCAAGGACGTGCTGCTGGCCGCCTTCGCCCGGGCCGGATTCCCCGAGCCGGTGCTGGTCGCCGAGCAGGCCGACCCGGACCCGGACTTCCCGACGGTCGCCTTCCCGAACCCGGAGGAGCCGGGCGCGATGGACCTGGCCTTCGCCCGGGCCCGCGCCACGGACCCGGACCTCGTCATCGCCAACGACCCCGACGCCGACCGCTGCGCCGTGGCCGTCAAGGACGGCGCCGACTGGCGCATGCTGCGCGGCGACGAGGTCGGCGCCCTGCTCGCCGCCCACCTGGTCCGCCGGGGCGCGACCGGCGTGTTCGCCGAGTCGATCGTCTCCTCCTCCCTCCTCGGCCGGATCGCCCAGAAGGCGGGGCTGCCGTACGAGGAGACGCTGACCGGCTTCAAGTGGATCGCCCGCGTGGACGGCCTGCGCTACGGCTACGAGGAGGCCCTCGGCTACTGCGTGGACCCCGAGGGCGTGCGCGACAAGGACGGCATCACGGCGGCCCTGCTCATCACAGAACTGGCGTCCGTGCTGAAGGAGGAGGGCCGTACCCTCCTGGACCTGCTCGACGACCTCGCCGTGGAGCACGGCCTGCACGCCACCGACCAGCTCTCCGTCCGCGTCCAGGACCTCTCCCTCATCGCGGACGCGATGCGCCGCCTGCGCGAGCAGCCGCCGACCGGGCTGGCGGGCCTGGCCGTCGTCCGCGCCGAGGACCTCACCCGGGGCACCGACAAGCTGCCGCCCACGGACGGCCTGCGCTACAGCCTCGACGGCGCCCGCGTGATCGTCCGCCCGAGCGGCACCGAGCCGAAGCTGAAGTGCTACCTGGAGGTCGTCGTGCCGGTCGCGGACCACGCGGCGCTTCCGGCCGCCCGCGCCCGCGCGACGGAGCTCCTCACCGCGATCAAGCGGGACCTGTCGGCGGCCGCCGGCATCTGACCCGTACGACACCGATCCGGTACGACACCGATCCGGTACGACACCGATCCCGTACGACACCGATGGGGTGCCCCCGACCCGGGGGGCGCCCATTCGTCGTTCCAGGGCCGCGGTTCTCCTCAACTCCCCGGAAGGGAAACGTCTTTCACCTCCCGCGAAGCCTTCGTCCGGTACTCGCCCGACGGCACCGAGCAGCGCACCGAGCGGCGCGCCCCTCCTAACACGACTCGCCTCCCCCGCGACGGCGACACGCTGCGGCGCGGTGCGACACGCCGCGACACGACGGAGATGAGCATGCGTCAGAAGATCCGTCGGAAGGCCTAATAGTCGGTCAATCTGCTTTTAATCACGGCAACTTGATGGGCCGTCGAGGCTTCCCGAGGACAGGGATATGACGCCAAAAATACCTCTATTGGCCCCTTATCCCTATCTTCCTATATGACCAATATGACTGCGGTGGGTACTTTTACTCACGAGCCGGCTGACGGGCCGGTATCTCTGAAACCGGAGACAGGAGAAGCGATATGAAGCTCCCCCGTTCCACCGTGGTCACCGCTGGTGTCGCATCCGCCGCCGCCCTGGCCGCGACCGGCATCACCTACGCCTCGGCGGCCTCCGCCCCGGCGCCCCAGTCAGCCCCGGCATCTGCCGCCGCGGCGCCCCTCGGCGGCGACAACGGGCAGGGCAAGGGCAACGAGGGTTGGAGCAGGCACGAGGAGGGCGACTGGGGCCGGATCCAGATCAACGAGCGGTCGTACTCCGCCCACCCGGGCGACTGCATCACCGTGGTCAGCGGCCTCGGTGCCAGGAGTCTGAACATCCGCAACGACAGCCACAAGACCGTCGAGGTCTTCCGCGGAGTGGTCTGCGACAACGGCGCCCCCATCGCCACCGTCGGCCCCCACAGCTCCGCGGACGGTGTCCACGTGGGCAAGGTCGACGACATCCGCATCAAGGACGGTGTGGTGGCCAGCTTCCGCGTGATCCACCGCGAGGGCTGGGGCGGCGGCGAGTGGGAGGGCGGGAACTGGGGCGGCGGCAAGTAGCCCAGAACCCGCGATGTCGGGGAGCTCCGGCCCGCCGGAATCGGGCCGGAGCACCGGTTGTGCCCATTGTCCGACGGCCCACGCGCCGTGCGCATCCCACCAGGGCCGGACACCAGGCGCCGTACGCCGGGTGTCCGGACGGCCGTCCCTCCCGTCACCGGCCGATCCCGCCGGTGGTGTCCGCCCGGACGCCTTGCGTCGGCGCCCCCGCCGACGCCACGGCCGTCGGCTTCCTTCCCACCGTTTCCCCGCGCCCGAACGGGTGAAGGGGCGTTCGTACTCGACACTGCGGGGTGAGTCAGATGAGTGTGGCCCTGGTGGAGGACATCAGCGACGACACCTACGTCCTGGACCTCCTCACCATCACCCTGACCCCCGCCCTGCCGTGGCTCGGTCACCAGGTCCGCTGCGAGATGGACGGCCACCTCAAGGAGACGGTCGACCTGACCCGGGTCACCTGCCACGTGATCATGAAGTTCGGTCCGGTGAAGATGCTGGACCGGCGGTACCGGCTGCCCGACCTGCTGGCGCTCATGGGCGCGCGCATGCCGAGGGACCTCCGGCCCCCGGCCGGGCCGTGGAAGCAGGCCTGGATCCTGCAGCTGCCCGAGGCGGTGCCGGTGGCCGAGCACCAGATCCGCGTGCGCGCGCGGACGGGGGACGGGAAGAACTTCTTCGCGCTGGACATCCCGATGAACTTCAACCGCAGGTTCCATCCGTCCAGGGCGAACGGCGGCGGAGGCTCACGCATGTTCCAGAGCCAACGCTGTCGCGTGCCATGAGCCGTGGGCCGTCGGCCATGAACCCCGGCCGACGGCCCACACCGCCGCGTGCCACGAGCCCGGCCGGCCACGACCCCGCGTGGTCAGCCCACGCCGCCGCGTGCCAGGAGCCCCGGCGGCCATGAACCCGGATGGTCAACCCACACCTCTGCCTGCCGCGAGCCCCGGCCCACCCCGCCCGGCGCCCGCTGACCCCTGCGCCCCGGAAGGCCTCACCCCGTGGCGAGCAGGATCAGCAGCAGCACCGCACCCGCCAGCGTGGGTGCGATCACCTCGTACGCCCAGCGCACCGTGACCTCCCCCTGCGCCGACTCCGCCTCGCCGCGCCGGTCCAGCAGGTCCCGCAGGTCGTCCATGGCCTGGTCGGGCTCGGCGCGGGTCGGTCCGGCCGCGATGTCCGCGCCGCCGGCGCCGCCGAAGCCACCCATGCCGCCGAAACCGCCGAAACCGCGGCGCGCCGGCGCCCCGCCGCGCCCCGCCTCCGCCGCGGCCCGCGCCTTGCGCATCTCCGCCTTCTTGCGGGCCCGCAGCGACACCGGGATCGACCACAGCTGGTACTTGCCGCCGGACTTCGCGACGACCTCGTTGGAGTAGCCGGAGCGCAGCGAGGCGATCTCTCCCCAGGGCAGGCTGATCACCCGGAACGGGTTGCGCACCCGCAGCCGGTCCTGCCCCGCGAAGACCGCCGGGCGGAGCGTGAAGGCGATCACCAGCGGCACGATCAGGATCATCGCGGCGAGCGCCAGCCACGGCGCGCGGCCATGGCCCCGGAACAGCGCGTCGAAGCCGAGCCAGCCGACGACGGCGAGCAGCAGCACGCCGCCCACGAGCGCCATGGGCGAGCGGTAGATCCGGTCCTTGACGGTGGGGCCCGGGGGCTGTGACGCGGGTGACTGGTGGTCGGGGGTGGTCATGCGCCCAGTCTGCACGACCCCGGCGGCGCTGCCGCCACGCGCCCCGGAACCGGCGCTCAGCTGTGATCTCCGGCCGGGATATGAGCACCGGGGCTATACATCTGCTACGCGCGTAGATATGCTCGTCTGGTGACCATGCCCACCACTGCACCCACAGCACACGCTCTCGCTGACGTCACCGCGTCCGACAGCACGCTGCGCCGCTTCCTGCACGGGCTGCCCGGCGTCGACGCGGTCGGCCTGGAGGCGCGCGCCGCGTCTCTCGGCACCCGTTCCATCAAGACCACCGCGAAGGCGTACGCCATCGACCTCGCCATCTCGATGGTCGACCTGACGACGCTGGAAGGCGCGGACACCCCGGGCAAGGTCCGGGCGCTCGGCGCCAAGGCGGTCCACCCCGACCCCACCGACCGTACGGCCCCGACGACCGCCGCGGTCTGCGTCTACCCCGACATGGTGGCCGTCGCCAAGGAGGCCGTCGCCGGTTCCGGCGTCAAGGTCGCCTCGGTCGCCACCGCCTTCCCGGCCGGCCGTGCCGCCCTCGACGTGAAGCTGGCCGACGTCCGGGACGCCGTCGCCGCCGGCGCCGACGAGATCGACATGGTCATCGACCGTGGCGCGTTCCTCGCCGGCCGGTACCTGAAGGTGTACGACGAGATCGTGGCCGTGAAGGAGGCCTGCGGCGACAGCGCCCGACTGAAGGTCATCTTCGAGACCGGCGAGCTGTCGACGTACGACAACATCCGCCGCGCCTCCTGGCTCGGCATGCTGGCCGGCGCCGACTTCATCAAGACCTCGACCGGCAAGGTGGCGGTGAACGCGACCCCCGCCAACACCCTGCTCATGCTGGAGGCCGTACGGGACTTCCGCGCCCAGACCGGCGTCCAGGTCGGCGTGAAGCCGGCCGGCGGCATCCGCACCTCCAAGGACGCCGTCAAGTTCCTGGTCCTGGTCAACGAGACCGCGGGCGAGGACTGGCTGGACAACCACTGGTTCCGCTTCGGCGCCTCCTCGCTGCTGAACGACCTGCTGATGCAGCGTCAGAAGCTGGCCACCGGCCGCTACTCCGGCCCCGACTACGTGACGGTGGACTGATCGATCATGGTTTTCGAGTACGCACCGGCGCCCGAGTCCCGCTCGGTCGTCGACATCGCCCCCTCCTACGGCCTGTTCATCGACGGCGAGTTCACCGAGGCGGCCGACGGCAAGGTCTTCAAGACGGTCAGCCCCAGCACGGAAGAGGTCCTCTCGGAGGTCGCCCAGGCCGGCGCCGAGGACGTCGACCGGGCCGTGAAGGCCGCGCGCAAGGCCTTCGAGAAGTGGTCGGCGCTGCCGGGCTCCGAGCGCGCCAAGTACCTGTTCCGCATCGCCCGGATCATCCAGGAGCGCAGCCGCGAGCTGGCCGTCCTGGAGACGCTGGACAACGGCAAGCCGATCAAGGAGACGAGGGACGCCGACCTCCCGCTGGTGGCGGCGCACTTCTTCTACTACGCGGGCTGGGCCGACAAGCTCGACCACGCCGGTTTCGGCGCGGACCCGCGGCCGCTGGGCGTCGCCGGCCAGGTCATCCCCTGGAACTTCCCGCTCCTCATGCTGGCGTGGAAGATCGCCCCGGCGCTGGCGACCGGCAACACGGTCGTGCTGAAGCCGGCGGAGACCACGCCGCTGAGCGCGCTGTTCTTCGCGGACATCTGCCGCCAGGCGGGCCTGCCCAAGGGTGTCGTGAACATCCTCCCGGGCTACGGCGACGCGGGCGCCGCGCTCGTCGCGCACCCGGACGTGAACAAGGTCGCCTTCACGGGCTCCACGGCCGTCGGCAAGGAGATCGCCCGTACGGTCGCGGGCACCCGGAAGAAGCTCACCCTGGAACTGGGCGGCAAGGGCGCCAACATCGTCTTCGACGACGCGCCCATCGACCAGGCCGTCGAGGGCATCGTCACCGGCATCTTCTTCAACCAGGGCCAGGTCTGCTGCGCGGGCAGCCGGCTGCTGGTGCAGGAGTCGATCCAGGACGAGCTGCTCGACTCCCTCAAGCGCCGCCTCACCACGCTCCGCCTCGGCGACCCGCTGGACAAGAACACCGACATCGGCGCGATCAACTCCGCGGAGCAGCTGGCCCGGATCACCGCGCTGGCCGAGCGGGGCGAGGCGGAGGGCGCCGAGCGCTGGTCCCCCGCCTGCGAACTCCCCTCCTCCGGCTACTGGTTCGCCCCGACGCTCTTCACGAACGTCACCCAGGCACACACCATCGCCCGCGACGAGATCTTCGGCCCGGTGCTGTCGGTCCTCACCTTCCGCACCCCGGACGAGGCGGTCGCCAAGGCGAACAACACGCAGTACGGCCTGTCGGCGGGCATCTGGACCGAGAAGGGCTCGCGGATCCTGGCGGTCGCGAACAAGCTCCGCGCGGGCGTGATCTGGTCCAACACGTTCAACAAGTTCGACCCGACCTCGCCGTTCGGCGGCTACAAGGAGTCGGGCTTCGGCCGCGAGGGCGGCCGCCACGGCCTGGAGGCATACCTCGATGTCTGACCGTTTGAGCGTCTTCAAGACCTACAAGCTGTACGTCGGCGGGAAGTTCCCGCGTTCCGAGAGCGGCCGGGTGTACGAGGTGACCGACGCAAAGGGCAACTGGCTGGCCAACGCACCGCAGTCGAGCCGCAAGGACGCCCGTGACGCGGTCGTGGCCGCGCGCAAGGCGTTCGGCGGCTGGTCCGGCGCGACGGCGTACAACCGCGGCCAGGTCCTCTACCGCGTGGCGGAGATGCTGGAGGGCCGCCGGGACCAGTTCGTGCGCGAGGTGGCCGACGCGGAGGGCCTGTCGAAGTCGAAGGCGGCCGCGGTCGTGGACGCGACGATCGACCGCTGGGTCTGGTACGCGGGCTGGACCGACAAGATCGCCCAGGTGATCGGCGGGGCGAACCCGGTCGCGGGCCCGTTCTTCAACCTCTCCTCGCCGGAGCCGACGGGCGTGGTGGCCGTCGTGGCCCCGCAGGAGTCGTCCTTCCTGGGCCTGGTCTCGGTGCTCGCGCCCGTCATCGCCACCGGCAACACGGCGGTCGTGATCGCGAGCGAGAAGTCCCCGCTCCCGGCCCTCTCCCTGGCCGAGGTGCTGGCCACGTCGGACGTCCCGGGCGGTGTGGTGAACATCCTCTCCGGCCGCACGGCGGAGCTCGCGGCACCGCTGGCCGCGCACCAGGACGTCAACGCGATCGACCTCGCGGGCGCCGACGAGGAGTTGGCGAAGGAACTGGAGATCGCGGCGGCCGACAACCTGAAGCGCGTCCTGCGTCCACAGCCTGTGGACTACTCCGAGACGCCGGGCACCGACCGCCTGACGGCCTTCCTGGAGACCAAGACGGTGTGGCACCCGACGGGCTCCCTGGGCGCGTCCGGCTCCTCCTACTGACGCCCACCGCAGCCTGCCGCCCACCACAGCCGAGAGCCGCGCCACCCCTCCGTCCAGGGGCGGCGCGGCTCTCTCGCGCGTGGTCAGCCCTCGCCCCCGGTCAGACCGCCCAGTACACCGCTGAGGCCTTCCGCCGCCGGGGCGACGCCGATCGGGCCCATGCGGGCGACCGGGCCGGTCAGACCGCCGAGGTCACCGTCGTCACCCGGCGCGACACGGGTGGGGGCGACCGGGGTGTACCGCAGGGCCTGGACGGGGATGGCGGCGTAGTCGGTCAGCCCCGGCACCTCGGCGCCGGCCTGCGGGGTCATCGCCCCGGTCGAGGCAGGCCGCCAGGGCACGTCCGGGACACGGGCGGCGTCCGCGGATGCCGTCGCCACGCCCGCACCCAGCGCCGCCGAGGCGGTCGCGAGGACGATCAGGGCGCGCCGCGCGGTGCGCTGGCGGGGAGGCGTGTGTCGTGTCATGCGGGGTCACCTTCTGATACGCAGGGTGAAGCGGTCGACACGAAGGGTAGTTGAGGCGGGAGTCACGCTCAAAAGCCGACCCGCGGGGTCGGCAGGCGGGCCGCCATGCGTCAAACTGGTGTTCCGTGAGCCTTCATCCCCCGTCCCCCGCCCGCGTCGTGCTGCTGTGCGGCCCCTCGGGTTCGGGCAAGTCCCTCGTCGCCGCCCGTTCCGGACTCCCCGTCCTGCGTCTGGACGACTTCTACAAGGAGGGCGACGACCCGACCCTGCCCTTGGTGGACGGGAGTTCGGACATCGACTGGGACCATCCGCGGTCGTGGGACGCGGATTCCGCCGTCGAAGCCATCGCCCGGCTGTGTGCCACCGGCTCGACGCCGGTTCCGGTGTACGACATCTCACTGAGCGCCCGTACCGGCGAGGAGACGCTGCACATCGGCCGTACCCCGCTGTTCATCGCGGAGGGCATCTTCGCCGCGGAGATCGTCGAACGCTGCCGGAAAGAGGGCCTGCTCGCGGACGCGCTGTGCCTGAGCCGCGGGCCGGTCACCACGTTCCGCCGGCGGTTCCTGCGGGATCTGAAGGAGGGCCGCAAGTCGGTGCCGTTCCTGCTGCGCCGCGGCTGGCGGCTCATGCGCGCGGAACGCTCGATCGTCACCCGCCAGGTGTCGCTGGGCGCGCATCCCTGCGACCGCGACGAGGCACTGGGGCGGCTCGCGGCAGCGGCGGCGGGGCGGCAGGCGCGCCGGCAGACGGTGGCGTAACCGCCCTACGGACACGAGAACACCGCACGGCGGAGCGCGAAACGGGACTGGACAGGCCCCCCGGCCCCTCCAGTCCCGCTTCTCGTGCTCCCCCGTTCCCCCGTGGGTCCCTCCCCCGAGGCCCCCGTGTCCCCCTCCGTTTTCCCCCGTGTCCCCCCGCGGGTCACCCCCCAGTGACCCCGGACCTTCAGGCCACCAGCTCGCCGAAGGCGTCCTCCTCGTCACGGCCGAAGCTGAGGACCTCGTCCTCGCGCAGCCGGCGCAGCGAGCGCCAGATGCTGGACTTCACCGTGCCGACACTGATGCCGAGGATCTCCGCGATCTCCGGGTCCGTACGCCCCTCGTAGTAGCGCAGGACCAGCATGGTGCGCTGGAGCTCGGGCAGCCGGGCCAGCGCCTGCCACAGGACCGCGCGCAGCTCGGTGCCGCGCATCGCGTCCGTGTCGGAGGGCGTCTCCGGCAGTTCCTCGGTCGGGTACTCGTTGAGCTTGCGGCGCCGCCAGGCGCTGATGTGCAGGTTGGTCATGGTGCGGCGGAGGTAACCGCCGACCGCGGCCTTGTCGCTGATCCGCTCCCACGCCTTGTACGTCGAGAACAGCGCGCTCTGCAGCAGGTCCTCGGCCTCGAAGCGGTCGCCGGTCAGGTGGTAGGCGGTGGCGTACAGGGAGGCGCGGCGCTCCTGGACGTAGGCGGTGAACTCCGCCTCCGTCAGGGAACGGCGCTGCTCCCCCGAGTCCTCCCCGTACGCGGATCCCCCGTGCGTGTCCCCCGTGTGCGCGTCGACCACCGTCATGTAGGCGGCGTGCTGGCGCCCGGTGCCGCGAGCGCACCCCCGCCCGCTCACGGCACCGGACTTCTCGGAACCCCGGTTCACGTCGTGCAGACGCGTGATCACTGCGCTGGTGCTGATGCTGTGCAGCGTGTTCATCTCGCGCTCCCCGTGGTGGACTTCCGGTGGTTCGGTCTTGCCGGGCCGGCCCTTGGCTCCCCCGTCCGGCCCGTGCCCAAAAGACTGCCGGGGCGACTTCATCGCCGTGTCCGCCGACTGTCACAGACCTGTCACAGGGGTCCGGCCCAGCGTCGTCACAGGAAGTGCACAGATGGTGGCGGTAGGGAAGGCCCGGTGTCGGCGGGTCGTACGACGGCCCGTCCATGGGCCAGAATGAGCCCGTGCCTTCCCTGTTGCTGATCGAGGACGACGACGCCATCCGCACGGCCCTGGAGCTCTCCCTGACGCGCCAGGGACACCGGGTGGCGACCGCTGCCAGCGGTGAGGACGGTCTGAAGCTGCTGCGCGAGCAGCGGCCCGACCTGATCGTGCTGGACGTGATGCTGCCCGGCATCGACGGCTTCGAGGTGTGCCGTCGCATCCGGCGCACCGACCAGCTGCCGATCATCCTGCTGACCGCGCGCAGTGACGACATCGACGTGGTGGTCGGGCTGGAGTCCGGCGCCGACGACTACGTGGTCAAGCCGGTGCAGGGCCGGGTGCTGGACGCCCGGATCCGGGCCGTGCTGCGGCGCGGGGAGCGCGAGTCCAGTGACTCGGCGACGTTCGGCAACCTCGTCATCGACCGGTCGGCGATGACCGTGACGAAGAACGGCGAGGACCTGCAGCTGACCCCGACCGAGCTCCGGCTGCTGCTGGAGCTGAGCCGGCGACCGGGTCAGGCGCTGTCCCGGCAGCAGCTGCTGCGGCTGGTGTGGGAGCACGACTACCTCGGTGACTCGCGGCTCGTGGACGCCTGTGTGCAGCGGCTGCGCGCGAAGGTCGAGGACGTGCCCTCGTCCCCGACGCTGATCCGTACCGTCCGTGGTGTCGGCTACCGCCTGGATACGCCTCAGTGACCGACACGCAAGGGGGGCTGCGCGGCTGGGCCGCGGGGCGCAGGGGAAATCTGTCACGGCTCAGGTTCACCAGCCTCAGGCTGCGCCTGGTCGTCGTCTTCGCGCTGGTGGCGCTGACGGCCGCCGTCTCGGCGTCCGGCATCGCCTACTGGCTCAACCGGGAAGCGGTGCTCACCCGGGCCCAGGACGCGGTGCTGCGCGACTTCCGGCAGGAGATGCAGAACCGCGCGGGCGCGCTGCCGGCGCATCCCACCCAGGACCAACTCCAGCGCGCGGCGGGCCAGATGGCGGCGAGCAGCCAGCACTTCAGCGTGCTGCTGGTCGCCCAGGACGCCGCCGGCAAGACGGTGTACGGCAACTCGGGCGGCATCAACGGCTTCTCGCTGGAGGACGTGCCGAAGTCGCTGCGCGCGGCCGTGAACAAGCAGCAGAAGGTCACCGACGCCAACAAGGAGCCGTACCACCTGTACTGGCAGCGGGTGGTGGACCACGGCACGCCGTATCTGGTGGCCGGTTCGCGGGTGATCGGCGGCGGGCCCACGGGCTACATGGCCAAGTCGCTGGAGCCGGAGGCGAAGGACCTCAACTCGCTGGCCTGGTCGCTGGGCATCGCCACCGGGCTCGCCCTGATCGGCGCCGCGCTGCTGGCCCAGGCCGCCGCCTCGACCGTACTGAAGCCCGTGCAGCGGCTCGGCATCGCCGCCCGGCGGCTCGGCGAGGGCAGGCTGGACACGCGGCTGCGGGTGTCGGGGACCGACGAACTCGCCGATCTGTCACGGACGTTCAACAACGCCGCCGAGGCGCTGGAGAAGCGGGTCGCGGAGATGGCCGCGCGGGACGAGGCGTCCCGCCGCTTCGTGGCGGACATGTCGCACGAGCTGCGGACGCCGCTGACCGCCATCACCGCCGTGACGGAGGTGCTGGAGGAGGAGCTGGAGGCCGAGTCCGGATCCATGGATCCGATGATCGAGCCCGCGGTCCGGCTGGTGGTGAGCGAGACCCGGCGCCTGAACGACCTGGTCGAGAACCTGATGGAGGTCACGCGCTTCGACGCGGGCACCGCCCGGCTGGTCCTGGACGACGTCGACATCGCCGACCAGATCACCGCCTGCATCGACGCCCGGGCCTGGCTGGACGCGGTCGAACTGGACGCCGAGCGCGGCATCCACGCCCGCCTCGACCCGCGCCGCCTGGACGTCATACTCGCCAACCTGATCGGCAACGCGCTCAAACACGGCGGGTCGCCGGTACGGGTGTCGGTCCGCATAGACGGCGACGACCTGGTCATCGCGGTGCGCGACCACGGACCGGGCATCCCCGAGGACGTGCTCCCCCACGTCTTCGACCGCTTCTACAAGGCGAGCGCCTCCCGGCCGCGCTCCGAGGGCAGCGGGCTGGGCCTGTCCATCGCCATGGAGAACGCCCACATCCACGGCGGCGAGATCACCGCCGCCAACTCGCCCGACGGCGGCGCGGTGTTCACCCTGAGGCTTCCGCGGGACGCCTCCCGGCTGACGGAGGAGACCGGCGAGGGCGGGAAGGCCGACAGGGACGCTCCCGGGAACTCCGGAAGCAAGGGGGATCCGGGAAGTTCAGGCGGTTCAGGACGTTCGGGAAGTTCAGGAAGTTCAGGAGAGGAGGGGTGATGTCCGTACGACGCCTGACCGCGCGACGACCGACCGTGCGACGGCTGCTGACGCTGCCTCTCCTCGGCCTGCTGGTCTCCGGCTGCGGTATCCGGGCCACCCAGGTGCCGACCGACTTCGGTGCGGCGCCGTCCCGGGTGCCGTGCTCGCTGGCCGGGCCGGACCTGGCCACACAGTCCGCGCGGGGCGTGCCCGTGCAGGTCTTCCTGCTCTGCGGGGCGTCCCTGGTGGCCGTCGACCGGACGGTACGGGTGCCCGAGGGCACCCCGGACGCGCGGCGCCGCGTGATCGTGGCCCAGGGTCTCCTGGACCAGCTCGCCGCGTCCCCGTCCGCCGCGGAGCGCTCCGCGGGCTATACGACGTACGTGCCGGGCGGTCTCACCGTGCGCGGGCCCGGTCCCGGCGACCCCGAGGACGCGCTCCGCCTGAGCACGGCACCGTCCCGGCTCACCTCCTACGCCCTGGCCCAGCTGGTGTGCACCCTCTCCGACTCGGCGGCGACCGAGGGCGACGGCTCGGTCACCCTCGGCGGCCCGACCGGCGGACCCCTGCGCCGCTACGACTGCACCGCCGACGTCCGCGACCGCCCGGGCACCGCAGAACCACCATCGACCGAGATCCCGAGGCGGTAGGGGGCACCAGCGCCTTCGATGGCCTCGCGGGGGGCAGCGCCCCGAAGGGGCGCGGGGAACTGCGCGAGCAACCACAACGAACCCGCAGCCCGCAACGAATCAGGACCCCCACGGCGAAACCGCTCCCCCAACCCAGCGGAGCGAAACCGCTTCCAGCGCACACGGCAACCAAAAAGTTGCGGGCCGGAACCGACCGGCACCACCCCCGCGTCTAGGGTGTCGTGCAGCGTCAAGGCTCCATCGGCGGCGACAGCGCCGCGATCCGTATCCGGGTGACAGGAGGTGTCCTCCTCGTCGCCCATCTCGCCCTCGTCGCCTGGCTGATGCTGCGACCCCTGGACGTCCCCTGGGTGGCACCCCCCAATCTGCACCCCTTCGCCGGCATCCGGGCCGATCTGGCCCTGGGCTGGCCGGTGGCGGCCAGACGCATCGGCGAGGGCGTGGCCCTGCTCGCCCCGCTCGGGGTGCTGCTGCCGATGGCGCACGGCAGGCTCACCGTGTCCCCGGTCTCCTCCCTGATCCGTACGACCGCGGCCGGCGCCCTGGTCTCCGTCGGCATCGCCCTGCTGCAGACCGGCGTCCCCGGCCGGGTCGTGGACGTCGACTCGCTGCTGCTGAACACGGCCGGCGTGGCGCTGGCCCACCTGGTGGTCGTGCCGGCGGGCCGGGCCCGGGTGCGGCGGTGGCAGCTGGACGAGCGCGCGGGGGCCGAGGCCGTCACCGTCCAGGAGGAGCCGTCTCAGGGGCGGACCCCGACGATTCCCAGGGTCGGAATAGCTCCATAGAGTGACGCTTCGTCCGCTTCGTCTCCGTATCGTCGAAGACAGCTCGGAAGTCGGCTGACGACAGCCGATGAAGCCGCTGATGAAGACAGCCGGCGACAGGGACCGACGACACGGAGGAGCCGAGATGACCACCCTTGCCCGCCCGACCCACGGCCGCATGATCGGCGGAGTGTGCGCAGCCCTGGCGCGGCGCTTCGGCACCTCGGCGACGACGATGCGGGTGATCTTCCTGCTGTCCTGCCTGCTGCCCGGCCCCCAGTTCCTGGTCTACATAGCGCTGTGGATCCTGCTGCCGGCCGAGGACAAGCCGCGCACCGCCTGGTGACCGGCCCGGCTGCCATGACCGCCGTACGCACCACGCCGTCGGGGCGCCCCCGGACCTGACCGAGGCGCCCCGACGGCGTGGTACGGCGGCGGTGTCAGCCGAGGGAGAGCCCGTTCACCGGCAGGCCGTGCACGGGCGCGCCCTGCACGGGCAGTCCGCCGATGCGGCTGTGGAGCGGCCCGGTCGGCCCGCCGTGCAGCGCGTTCTCGACGGCCGGCTGCGTGGCGGCCATCCCGGCCCCCAGGGCGTCCTGCCCCCGGCTGAGGGCGTCGGTGGCGGCCGGCTGGTTCATGCCGGTGTCCCCGGCCGGCAGCGTCCTGGCGACGGTGCCGAGCGCCGGGGCCGCGTCCGGGACGGCCGGGACCGCCGCGTTGGCCGCTCCCGCGCCGGCGGCAGCGAAAGCGGCACCGAGGGCGGCGACACCGAGAGTCCTGACGGCAGAGTGCTTCATGGCGAATGCGTCCTTGCAATAGGGGACGGAGAACAAAAACGATGAACGGTCCTTGACCGTAAACACGCCCGATCACCCGCCGCAAACACCGAAATGCGGACGGGTTGTGAACCGCCTTTCACAACCCGCCCGTCACGCCGAGCCGCCGCTATCCCGCCGAACCGGCAGACCCGCTGGTGGAGGCCGTCTGCCGGAACAGCCATTCGGATTTCAGTTCCGCATATCCGGGCTTGACGACGTCATTGATCATGCCGAGTCGTTCATCGAAAGGAATGAAGGCCGACTTCATTGCATTGACCGAAAACCACCCGAGGTCGTCGAGCGTGTAACCGAACGCCTCGACGAGATGCTCGAATTCCTGGCTCATACTCGTGTGCGACATCAGCCGGTTGTCGGTGTTCACGGTGGCCCGGAAGTGCAGTCGGCGCAGCAGCCCGATCGGGTGCTCGGCGTAGGAGGGCGCCGCCCCGGTCTGCAGGTTGGAGCTGGGGCACAGCTCCAGCGGGATCCGCTTGTCGCGGACGTACGACGCCAGCCGGCCGAGGGTGACGGAGCCGTCGTCGTGGACCTCGATGTCGTCGATGATCCGCACCCCGTGCCCGAGCCGGTCGGCGCCGCACCACTGCAGCGCCTGCCAGATGGACGGCAGCCCGAAGGCCTCGCCGGCGTGGATCGTGAAATGATTGTTCTCGCGCTTGAGGTACTCGAAGGCGTCCAGGTGCCGGGTGGGCGGGTAGCCCGCCTCGGCGCCCGCGATGTCGAAGCCGACGACTCCGGAGTCCCGGTAGCGGTTGGCGAGTTCGGCGATCTCCAGGGAGCGGGCGGCGTGCCGCATGGCGGTCAGCAGGGCGCCGACCCGGATGCGGTGGCCGTTCTCCCGGGCGAGCCGCTCGCCTTGCCGGAACCCCTCGTTGACGGCCTCGACGACCTCTTCGAGGGTGAGCCCCTTTTCCAGGTGCTGTTCGGGGGCGTACCGCACCTCGGCGTAGACGACCCCGTCCTCGGCGAGGTCCTCGGCGCACTCGCGGGCGACCCGGACGAGTGCCTCCCGCGTCTGCATCACGCCGACGGTGTGCCTGAAGGTCTCCAGATACCGTTCCAGCGAGCCGGAGTCGGCGGCCTCGCGGAACCAGATGCCCAGCTTGTCCGGATCGGTCTCGGGCAGCTCCGCGTAGCCGCTCTCCTGGGCGAGTTCGACGACGGTTCCGGGGCGGAGCCCGCCGTCGAGATGATCGTGCAGCAGAACCTTGGGTGCCCGGCGGATCTGGTCCGGCGTCGGAACGGCCCCACTTGGTGCAGTCTGGCTCGTCATTTCCGCACTGTAACGCCTACGCGCGTAGAGATACGGGTGAACGCGTCAGCTGCGCGGGGACGGTTTTCCGTCGATATGCAACAGTGACCGCGCGTACGGGTTTCGTACACCGCCCCTTCTGACACTGTTCTGCCATGGGACAGCAAGCGACACCGGTCCGAACGGCCGGGCTGGGGAAGGCGGTCGGCGCGGTGCCGACGGCGGTGAGCGGAGCGGTGCTGTTGCTCCCCGGCGGGGAGGAGGTCTCCGCCCGCAGGCCGTCCCCCGTCCGGGCGGCGCTCGCGCTGCGCTCGCTGGGCCGTCGGCTGGCTCGCGCGGGCCGGGAGGAGGGGCTGGCCGTCCACACCGTCCACTACCGGTGCCGGGGCTGGAACGGCAGCGAGGCACAGCTGGCCGTGGACGCCGAGTGGGCCGCCGACGAGGTCGTACGGCGGTACGGGGACGTTCCCGTGTGCCTGGTCGGGGTGGACATGGGCGGGCGGGCGGCGCTGCGGGCGGGCGGGCACGAGGCCGTCAACTCCGTTGTGGCGCTGGCCCCTTGGCTGCCCGAGGACGACGTGGCCGCGCCTGCGGAGCCGGTGAAGCAGCTGGTGGGGCGGCGGGTGCTGATCGTGCACGGCACGAATGACGAGCGGACCGATCCCGAGCTGTCGTTCCGGTTCGCGGCGCGGGCGAAGAAGGTGAACCGGGAGGTGTGCCGGTTCGAGGTGCACTCCGACGGACACGGGTTGTATGGGCACCGGGACGAAGTCGCTTCCCTGGCCGTTGACTTCATGATGGGGGCGTTGTTCGGGCACTCCGTGTCCCGCCCTGTTGAGGACGCGCTGGCGGCTCCGCCGCCGATCGGGCTTCGGATGCCGTTGGCCGTGGGGTTCGGCAAGTCGTTGCAGCGGTAGCGCTCAGGTGGGCAGCAGGTTGCCCCTTCTCGAGAGCAGGAACTTCTTGAACGCGGCCACCGGGGGTGTGTCCGGGCGGTCCGCGAGCCACGCCACGCCGATCTCCCGCACCGCTCTCGGGGCCGTGACCGTGAGTTCCACGACCCCTGGCCTCGGGACCGTGGGCGGAGGGAGCAGGGCGACCCCGAGGCCCGCCGCCACCAGACCCCTCAGGGTCTCCGCCTCCTCGCCCTCGAAAGCGATCCTGGGACGGAAGCCGGCCTCCTGGCACAGCGAGTCGACGATGCGGCGCAAGCCGTAGCCGGGCTCCAGGGTGACGAAGGTTTCCTCGGACGCCTCGGCGAGGCGGACGCGGCGGCGGGTGGCCAGGCGGTGGTCGGCGGGGACGACGAGGCGGAGTTTCTGCTCGTCCAGGCGGCGCGCGACCAGGTCGGGGGCGTCGGGGACGGGTGAGGTGAGGCAGAGGTCCAGTTCTCCGGCGCGCAGGCGTTCCAGCATCGCCTCGCCGTAGTTCTGGACCAGGCTGAAGCGGACGCGCGGGTGGTCCTCGCGGAAGGCGTGCAGGAGGCCGGGGACCGTCTCGGCGCCCATGGTGTGCAGGAAGCCGAAGGCGACCTTGCCGGTGGCCGGGTCGGCGTCCGCGCGTACCTCCTCGGCGGCCCGCTCGATCTCGGCGAGGGCGCGTTCGACGGAGGTGAGGAAGGTGCGGCCGGCCGGGGTGAGGGAGACCGTGCGGCCGTGCCGGGCGAACAGGTCGACGCCCAGGTCCTGCTCCAGGCGGGCCATCGCGCGGGACAGGGTGGACTGGGGGACGTTCATCTCGTGGGCGGCGCGGGTGACGTGCTCGGTGCGGGCCACACCGGCGAAGTACGCGAGGCGGGGCGCCAGCACCCTCGACATCCCGGACATGTCTTCTGTGTCACTGTTCGGTGACAGGCGAGGCGGTGAGCTCTGCTGATGCGGCATGGGAACGATTATGGCGATTCCATGCATTGGACGGATGAGCGAGGGCGTCCATACGGTCGAGGCATGTCTCCCGCCAGTACCGGGGCGTCCACCACCGTGGGCGCCGCAACGACCGTCCCCGTCCCCGACACCTCCGCCGCCGACTCCCGTATGACTCCGGGCGGGCCCGGCTACCGCCGGATGAGCCTCGCCCTCTTCCTCGCCGGGGTCGCGACCTTCGCCCTGCTGTACTCCACCCAGGCCCTGCTGCCGCTGATCTCCGGCGAGTTCGGGGTCGCGGCGAGCGAGGCGAGCTGGACCGTGGCGGCCGCGACCGGCGGTCTGGCCCTGTTCGTGCTGCCGATGAGCGCCCTGTCCGAGCGTTTCGGCCGCCGTGCGGTGATGACGGCCTCGCTGGCCGTCGCGGTGACCGTGGGGCTGCTGGTGCCGTTCGCGCCGTCGCTCGGCGTGCTGGTGGTGCTGCGGGCGGTGCAGGGCGCGGCGCTGGCCGGTCTGCCGGCCTCCGCGCAGGCGTATCTGGCCGAGGAGGTCCGGCCGAAGGCGCTGGTCACGGCGATCGGACTGTTCGTCGCGGGCAACAGCGTGGGCGGTATGAGCGGCCGGGTGATCACCGGCTGGGTGGCTCAGGAGTGGGGCTGGCGGGTGGCCGTCGGCGTGATCGGCGTGGTCGCCGTCGGGTGCGCGATCGCCTTCCGGCTGCTGCTGCCGGCGCCGAGGCACTTCACGGCGGGCTCGCTGCGGCCCCGGGTGCTGCTCGGCACGGTCCGCGACCACCTCGCCAACCCGCTGCTGCGGCGGCTGTACGCGATCGGCGCGCTCTTCATGACGGTGTTCGGCGGTGTGTACACGGTGATCGGCTACCGGCTGACGGGCGCGCCGTTCGGGCTGCCGCAGGGCATCATCGGCTCGATCTTCCTGGTCTACCTGGTGGGTACGGCCTCGGCGTCCACGGCGGGCCGCCTGGTGGGCCGGCTCGGCCGTCGGGGCGCGCTGTACCTGGCCGGCGGTACGACGGCGGCGGGCCTGCTGCTCTCGCTGGTCCCCTCGCTGCCGCTGGTCCTGCTGGGCCTGGTGCTGATCACCGCGGGCTTCTTCGCGGGCCACGCGGTCGCCTCCTCGGCGGTCAGCAAGACGGCCACGCGCGGCCGCGCCCAGGCCTCGGCCCTGTACCAGTCCATGTACTACATCGGCTCCAGCGTCGGCAGCACGGTCGGCGCGATCGCGTTCCACGCGGACGGCTGGGGCGGCACGGTGGGGGTCGGCCTGCTGGCGGTCGCGGGGGTCGTCACCATCACGGTGCTGGGCACGCGGGCGGCCCGGGTGGCGGCGCGGCGCCCGGTCGTGGCCAACGCGCACTGAGGGGCGCCCTGAAGGGGGGGCGGGGCTGTGTCGACATGCGGCTCCGCCCCGTGGGCGCGTGCAACCACGACGGCCCCGCGGCCGCCCGCGAACAGCACCCACCCGAGTTCTGCGGCGCACCACCTCACCTGCACGTTTCCCGACTCCGGGCGCCATTGTCAGTGCCCTGCGGTAGCTTCCAAGTGCTGGGGCGCAAGGAAGCGCCGCAGGGAACGGCCACAGGGGTGGGTGGACGATGGGTGACAGCACGGCGACGGCGGACCTCGACGTCGCACTGGAGAAGCACCGGACCGAGCTGACCGGGTACTGCTACCGCATGCTCGGCTCCTCCTTCGAGGCGGAGGACGCGGTGCAGGACACCCTGGTGCGGGCCTGGCGGAGCTATGAGAAGTTCGAGGGCCGCTCCAGCCTGCGCTCGTGGCTGTACCGGATCGCGACGAACGTGTGCCTGGACATGCTGACGGCGGGCAACAAGCGGGCGAGACCGATGGACCTGACGGAGTCGACCCCGCTCGCACAGGCCGCGCTCTCCCCGCGCCCGGACCACACCTGGCTGGAGCCGATGCCGGACGCGCGCGTGCTGCCCACGGTCGACGACCCGGCGGAAGCCGCCGTCGCGAAGGAGTCGATCCGGCTGGCCTTCATGGCGGCCCTGCAGCAGCTGCCGCCCAAGCAGCGGGCGGTGCTGATCCTGCGCGAGGTGCTGGCGTGGAAGGCGAGCGAGGTCGCCGAGCTGCTGGACACCTCGGTCGCCTCGGTCAACAGCGCGCTGCAGCGGGCGCGGGCCACGCTCGCCGAGCGCGCGGACGCCGGCCCCGAGGGCGCGGTGTCCGATCCGCTCGACGAGGAGCAGCAGAAACTGCTGGAGCGCTATGTCAAAGCCTTCGAGGGCTACGACATGACGGCGCTGACGGCGCTGCTGCACGAGGACGCCGTCATGACGATGCCGCCGTTCGACCTGTGGCTGCGCGGCCCGGCCGACATCACCGGCTTCATGTCGACGCTCGGTGCCTCCTGCGCCGGCTCGCGGCTGCTGCCGGTGCAGGTCAACGGCCTGCCGGGGTTCGCGCACTACAAGCCGGACGAGGAGAAGGGCGGTTTCGCCCCCTGGGCCGTGCAGGTGCTGGAGCTGTCAGACGGCCGGATCACCGGTTTCCACTGCTTCCTCGACACCAAGCGCTGGTTCCCGCTCTTCGGCCTGCCCCTCCATCTGGAAGCGGAGCCCGACGAGGTCGAGCAGGGCGGGTAGCGCCGGATCGGGGTCCCGCAGCCGGATCCGCCCGCCGGCCCGGCGGGCGGCCAGCTCCAGCCGCGCCAGCAGGTCCACGGCGGCCAGGCCCGGCGGCCCGAGCCCGCCCACGTCGCACACGACGACGCGGGCGCCCTCGCCCGCCAGCAGCGACTGCACCTGGGCGCACAGCCCCGCCACCTCGTCCCGGGTGACGGGGCCGGGCAGCACGAGCACGGCGGGTTCCTCGGCCTTCACGTGCGGTAGACCGGCGGTCCGGGCGGAACTCATCGGTACGGATCATCGTCGGCACGGATCACCTTGACCAGTTCCCGCTTCTCCTCGGAGGGTTGGCCGGGTGACGGGGGTACTGAGCGGGTTCGCGGTGATCGTGGTCGTCATCGGGCTGGGCTATGTGCTCGGGCGGTGCGGGACACTCGGGGCGCAGGGCGGCGAGGTGCTGACCCGGCTGGCCTTCGCGGTGGCGGGCCCCGCGCTCCTGTTCACGACCCTCGCGCGCGCGAACCTGTCGGTGCTCTTCTCGGCCCGCCTGCTGGTGACGGCGCTGAGCACGGCGGCGGTCGCCGGGGTCTTCGTGGCGGTCGGTGCCGTACGCCGCTGGGGCGTGGGCCGTACGACGATCGGTGCCCTGTGCTCCGGTTACGTCAACTCGGGCAACCTCGGTATCCCGATCGCGGCGTACGTCCTGGGCGACGCCTCCCTGGTGGCGCCGGTGCTGCTCTTCCAGGTGGTCCTGGTGACGCCGGTCGCGCTGACGGTCCTGGACCTGTCCGGGATGGGCGAGAAGGGCACGGTGTGGCGGCGCCTGCTGACGCCTCTGCGGAATCCGATCGCGGTGGGCTCGCTGACGGGTGTGGTGGTCTCGGCGGCGGGCGTGCACGTCCCGGGCCCCCTCATGAACCCCCTCAGCCTGATCGGCGGCATGTCCGTCCCGGCGGCCCTGCTGGCCTTCGGCATGTCCCTGCACGGCAGTCCGGCCCCCGGCCGGGGCCGGGACCGCCAACTGGTGCTGCTCTCCGTGGTGTTGAAGTCGGTGGGCCAGCCGCTGGTGGCGTGGGCGCTGGCGACCGCTCTCTTCGGCCTCCACGGCGCCCCGCTGCTGGACGTGGTGGTGACCTCGGCCCTCCCGGCCGCGCAGAACCTCTTCACGTACGCCGGCCGCTACCGGGTCGCCGAGGGCCTGGCCCGCGAGTCCATCCTGCTGTCGACCGTGGTGTCGGTGCCGGTGCTGGTGGGGGTGGCGGCGGGGTTGGGGTGACGCCGGGTCGGTCGGCAGTCATGACGGCGGAGTAGGGAGCCACGGTGACGAGCCCCTGGATGATCTCCGCCATGGGCTCATCCAACATGCCGAACGGGACCGGTGGCGGTCCACCGGTCCCGTTCACCCGCAAGGGAAATCCCCTGGTCAGGCGATACGTTCCAGCACCACCGGCGATGCCGTGAAGTCGGTGCCCGGTGCCGCGATGTCGTACGAGCCCTCGACCGCCTGGAGCGCGTACTCGAAGCGCTCGGGCGTGTCGGTGTGGAGGGTCAGCAGGGGCTGGCCCTGCGTCACCGTGTCGCCCGGCTTGGCGTGCATCTCGACGCCCGCCGCCGCCTGCACCGGGTCCTCCTTGCGGGCGCGGCCGGCGCCCAGGCGCCAGGCGGCGATGCCGATGTCGTACGCGTCCAGGCGGGTCAGGACACCGGAGGCCGGGGCCTTGATGACGTGCTGCTCCTTCGAGGTGGGCAGCGCCGCGTCCGGGTCGCCGCCCTGGGCCGCGATCATCCGGCGCCAGACGTCCATCGCGGAGCCGTCGGCCAGGGCCTTCGCCGGGTCGGCGTCCTTCACCCCGGCCGCCTGAAGCATTTCGCGCGCCAGGGCCAGCGTCAGCTCGACCACGTCCGCCGGGCCGCCGCCCGCCAGGACCTCGACCGACTCGCGGACCTCCAGGGCGTTGCCCGCGGTGAGGCCCAGCGGGGTCGACATGTCCGTCAGGAGGGCGACCGTCTTCACGCCGTGGTCGGTGCCGAGGCCGACCATCGTCGTGGCCAGCTCGCGGGCGTCCTCGATCGTCTTCATGAAGGCGCCGGTGCCCACCTTCACGTCCAGGACCAGCGACCCGGTGCCCTCGGCGATCTTCTTCGACATGATCGAGGAGGCGATCAGCGGGATCGCCTCGACCGTGCCGGTGACGTCACGCAGGGCGTAGAGCTTCTTGTCCGCCGGGGCCAGGCCGTCGCCCGCCGCGCAGATCACCGCGCCCGTGGTGTCCAGGACGTGCAGCATCTCCTCGTTGGAGAGCAGGGCCCGCCAGCCGGGGATCGACTCCAGCTTGTCCAGGGTGCCGCCGGTGTGGCCGAGGCCCCGGCCGGAGAGCTGGGGGACGGCGGCACCGCACGCGGCCACGAGCGGGGCAAGCGGGAGGGTGATCTTGTCGCCGACGCCGCCGGTCGAGTGCTTGTCGGCCGTCGGGCGGGACAGGGCCGAGAAGTCCATGCGCTCGCCGGAGGCGATCATGGCCGCCGTCCAGCGGGCGATCTCGCGGCGGGTCATGCCGTTGAGCAGGATCGCCATGGCGAGCGCGGACATCTGCTCGTCGGCGACCTCGCCGCGGGTGTACGCGTCGATGACCCAGTCGATCTGCTCGTCGGTCAGCTCGCCGCGGTCCCGCTTGGTGCGGATCACGGAGATGGCGTCCATGGCCATGGCGGGTGTGGTTCCTTCCGGGAGGTGCGAAGTGTGCGGCCCCCCTGCGAGCGGGGCAGGGGGGCCGTACGGGACTTACGAGGAGAGATGCCCGGGCCCGAAGGCCTGGGGCAGCATCTCGGAGAGGGGCAGGACGCCCGCGGGGGTGTCCAGGAGCAGCTCCGGGCCGCCGAACTCGTACAGCAGCTGGCGGCAGCGCCCGCACGGGACCAGCAGGCCGCCGGTGCCGTCGACGCAGGTGAAGTGCGTCAGGCGGCCGCCGCCCGTGCGCTGCAGGTCGGAGACCAGGCCGCACTCGGCGCACAGGCCGAGCCCGTAGGAGGCGTTCTCCACGTTGCAGCCGGTCACCGTGCGGCCGTCGTCGACCCGGGCCGCCACGCCGACCGGGAAGCCGGAGTAGGGGGCGTACGCGTGGGTCATCGCCTCGCGCGCCACCTCCCGCAGCGCCTCCCAGTCGAACCCCGCGGCTTCCTGTGTCACTTGCCCTGGCCCTTCCGGTAGCGCATGCCGTCCGCCTTCGGCATCCGCAGGCGCTGCGCCGACAGGGACAGCACCAGCAGGGTGACGACGTACGGCGTGGCGCCCACGAAGTCGCTCGGGACCTCGTCGGTGACCAGGTACCACACCAGGACGAGGGCAGCCACGATCAGGCTGATCGCGCCCTGCCACAGCGAGGTGCGGTACAGCTTCCAGCCGGCCAGCGCGACCAGCAGGATGACCAGCAGGAGCAGCAGCGCGTGGACGGTCGGACCGCCGTTGCGCAGCTGGAGCGCGTCGGAGTAGCCGAACAGGCCCGCGCCCATCGCGAGGCCGCCCGGACGCCAGTTGCCGAAGATCATCGCGGCGAGGCCGATGTAGCCGCGGCCGCCGGTCTGGCCCTCCAGGTAGGTGTGCGAGGTGACCAGCGCGAGGAAGGCGCCGCCGAGGCCGGCGAGTCCGCCGGAGACGGCCACGGCCGCGTACTTGTACTTGTAGACGTTGACGCCGAGGGACTCGGCGGCGGTCGGGTTCTCGCCGCAGGAGCGCAGCCGCAGGCCGAACGGGGTGCGCCACAGCAGCCACCAGCTGCCGACGAACAGCACCGCGGCCAGGATCGTGATCACGGACAGGTTGGTGATCAGGCCGCCGAGGATGCCGGCGAGGTCGGAGATCAGGAACCAGTGGTGGTTCTCCAGGGACTGCAGACCGTCGGAGAGGCCGGGCACGGTGACCTGCGGCAGCGAGTCCACCGGCGGGGACTGCTTGGGGTTGCCGCCCGCGTTCGCCGCCGCGCCGCCCGCGAAGAACAGCTTGGCGAGGTACTGGGTGGCGCCCAGCGCGAGCAGGTTGATCGCGACACCGGAGACGATGTGGTCGACGCCGAAGGTGACGGTGGCGACGGCGTGCAGCAGGCCGCCGAGGACGCCGAAGCCGATGCCGCACAGCAGGCCGAGCCAGGGGCTGGACTGCCAGCCGACCCAGCCGGCGCCGAAGGTGCCGAGGATCATCATGCCTTCGAGGCCGATGTTGACCACACCGGACCGCTCGGACCACAGACCGGCGAGGCCGGCGAGGCCGATCGGCACGGCGAGACCGAGCGCGGCGCTGACCTGCCCGGCGGAGTCGAGCTGCTGGGAGCCGGTGATCATGCGGACCGCGGCCAGGAGCAGCAGCGCACCCGCGACGAGCAGGAGGATCTGGCCGAAGGAGCGGCCCGAGCGCTGCGGCGCGCCCGCCGCCTTGGGCGCCGCGGGCGGCGGCGTGTCGGTCATCGTGGCAGTCATCACGCCACCTCCTGCTTCTTCGTCGGGGCGGCGGCCTGCGCAGCGAGTTCGGCGCCGACCTTCTGCTGCTGGCGCTTGAGGCCGTAGCGGCGTACGACCTCGTAGGCGATCACGACGCACAGGACGATGACGCCCTGGATGACGCCGAGGATCTCCTTGTCGTAGCCCTGGAACTCCAGGTGGTTGGTGGTGCGCTCCAGGAAGCCCCAGAGCAGGGCGCCGAGCGCGATGCCGATCGGGTGGTTGCGGCCGAGCAGGGCGATGGCGATGCCGGTGAAGCCGATGCCGACCGGGAAGTCGTTGCTGAACGCGTAGGAGTCGTTGAGCAGGGTCGGCATGCCGATCAGACCGGCCACCGCACCCGAGATGATCATGCTGGTGGCGATCATCTTCTTCACGGACACACCGCTCGCGGCGGCCGCGCTCTCGGACTGGCCGACGGTGCGCAGGTCGAAGCCGAACCGGGTGCGGCCGAGGACGAACCAGTACGCCACGCCGACGGCCGCGGCGATGAAGATGAAGCCCCACAGCTCACCGGCCGGGCCGGTGTTGATGCTGAAGAAGTACGAGGACGACGGCAGCGGCTTGGTGGACACGAGGGTGCCGCCCTGTTCCAGCTGGGCCAGCTTCCCGGGCTGCAGCAGATAGGCGATGATCGCGGTGGCGATCGAGTTCAGCATGATGGTCGAGATGACCTCGCTGACGCCCCGCGTGACCTTGAGGATGCCCGCGATGGCCGCCCACAGGGCGCCGGTCGCCATGGCGCAGATGAGGATCAGCGGGATCGCGATCCAGCCGGGCACGGTCAGCGCCCCGCCGAGGACGGCGGCGAAGAACGCGGCGAGCCGGTACTGGCCGTCGACACCGATGTTGAACAGGTTCATCCGGAAGCCGATGGCGACCGAGACACCCGCGAGGTAGTACGTCGTCGCCTTGTTCAGGATGTAGACCTGGCTGTCGCTGGCGAAGCCGTAGGTCACCATGTCGCTGAACGCGTCGCCGGGGTTCTTGCCGGTCGCGAGGATCACCAGGGCGGTGACGACGAGCGCGGCGACGATCGCCAGCACCGGGGCGGCGAGGCCGAGGAGCAGCCGCTCCTTGTCGATCCGTGAGGTCAGCTTGTTCATCGCTCGTCGTCCTCTGTGTGCTCCAGGTGGCCGGTGGCCGCACCCGTCATGGCGGAGCCCAGCTCTTCGGGGGTGATGGTGGCGGGGTCGGCGTCCGCGACCAGGCGGCCGCGGTACATCACCCGCAGGGTGTCGGAGAGCCCGATGAGCTCGTCCAGGTCCGCGGAGATCAGCAGGACGGCCAGGCCCTCGCGGCGGGCCTCGCGGATGTAGTCCCAGATCGCGGCCTGCGCGCCGACGTCCACGCCGCGCGTGGGGTGGGCGGCGATGAGCAGCTTGGGGTCGTGGCTCATCTCGCGGCCGACGATCAGCTTCTGCTGGTTGCCGCCGGACAGCGAGGCCGCGGTCACGTCGATGCCGGGGGTGCGGACGTCGTACGCCTGCACGATCCGCTCGGTGTCGGCGCGGGCGGCCTTGATGTCGAGCAGCTGACCGCGCGCGTTGGGCTTCTCGGTGACGTGGCCGAGGATGCGGTTCTCCCACAGCGGGGCTTCCAGCAGCAGGCCGTGGCGGTGGCGGTCCTCGGGGATGTAGCCGATGCCGGCCTCGCGGCGGTCGCGGGTCGGGGTGTGGGAGATGTCGGTGCCGTCGAGGGTGACGACACCGGCGTCCGGGTGGCGCATGCCCATGATCGCCTCGACCAGCTCGGACTGGCCGTTGCCCTCCACACCGGCGATGCCGAGGACCTCGCCCTTGTGGATGGTGAAGGAGATCTGGTCCAGGATGATCCGCTCGATGCCCTCGAGGTCGGTCTGCGCGAGGTGCAGCCCCTCCACCTTCAGCATCGGGACGTCCGTGACGGTGGACTCCTCGGTCTCCGGGGTGGGCAGCTCGCTGCCGACCATCAGCTCGGCGAGCTGCTTGGGGGTGGTGCCCTCGGGCGAGACCGTGCCCACCGTCGTGCCGCGCCGGATGACGGTGATCTCGTCGGCGACCGACAGCACCTCGCCCAGCTTGTGGGAGATGAAGATGACGGTGAGGCCCTCGGACTTCAGCTCGCGCAGGTTGTCGAAGAGCGCCTCGACCTCCTGCGGCACGAGCACGGCCGTCGGCTCGTCGAGGATCAGGGTCCTGGCGCCGCGGTAGAGGACCTTGAGGATCTCCACGCGCTGGCGGTCGGCGACGCCCAGCTCCTCCACCAGCACGTCCGGGCGGACGTTCAGGCCGTACGCGTCCGAGATCTCCTTGATCCTGGTGCGGGCCTTGTTCCCGATGCCGTACAGCTTCTCCGCGCCGAGGACGACGTTCTCCAGCACGGTGAGGTTGTCGGCGAGCATGAAGTGCTGGTGCACCATGCCGATGCCGCGGGCGATGGCGTCGCCGGGGTTGTGGAAGGTGACCTGTTCGCCGTTGACCGTGATGGTGCCCTCGTCCGGCTGCTGCATGCCGTAGAGGATCTTCATCAGGGTGGACTTGCCGGCGCCGTTCTCACCGCACAGGGCGTGGACGGTGCCCGTGCGGACCGTGATGTCGATGTCGCGGTTGGCGACGACGCCGGGGAAACGCTTGGTGATGCCGCGCAGTTCGACGGCAGCGGGAGGGCTGGACGCGTTGATGGCGCACTCTCCTCGGGGAAAGGGGCTGCGTAGGGGAGGGCTTGGGCGTCGGCGACGCTAGCGCGGCAACTCCATGCTACACGCGTAGAGTTGACACATTGTTATGGCTCGGCGGGGGGGCTCCGGAGGGCGCCCCCGCGCCGAGCCTCAAGTCCCACGGTACGGCCGGACCGCCGGGTCGGCGGCCCGGCCGTACCGCTCGGGTCACGGGGTCGTCTTGACCTTGATCTTGCCGTCGACGATGTCCTTCTTCGCGGCGTCCAGCTTGGGCTGGATGTCGGCGATGAAGCCGCCGCTGGTGGCCAGCGAGACACCGTTCTTTGCGAGGGAGTAGGCGTTGAGGCCGGTCAGCGGCTTGCCGTCGTGCACGGACTTGATGAAGTCGTACACGCCGACGTCGACGTTCTTGACCATGGAGGTCAGGATCGAGTTCTTGTACTTGGCCAGACCCGGGATGTTGTACTGGTCCGAGTCCACGCCGATGGCCCAGGTGCCCTTCTTGCCGTTGACGGCCTCGATGGCACCGTTGCCGGAGGAGCCGGCCGCCGAGTAGATCACGTCGGCGCCGTTGTCGAGCATGCCCTGCGCGGCCGCCTTGCCCTTGTCGGGGCTGGCGAAGCCGGAGAAGTCCGAGCCGTGGCTCAGGTACTGGGTGTCGACCTTGATCTTCGGGTCGGTGGCCTTGGCGCCCTGGACGTAACCCGCCTCGAACTTCTTGATCAGCGGGACGTCGACGCCGCCGATGAAGCCGATGTGGTGCGCCTTGCTCTTCAGCGCCGCGGCGACACCGGCGAGGTAGGAGCCCTGCTCCTCGGTGAAGGTGATGCTGTCGGCGTTCTTCGCGTTCACGACCGAGTCGACGATGCCGAAGCTGGTCTTCGGGTACTGCTTCGCGATCTTGTCGACGGCCGAGGCGTAGGAGAAACCGACCGCCACGATCGGGTTGTAGCCCGCCTGGGCCAGGTCCGACAGGCGCTGCTCGCGGTCGGCCTCGGTGTCGGAGGTCTTGGCGGTCAGCTCCTTGATGGAACCGCCGAACTCCTTCTCGGCCTTGTCGGCACCGCGCGCGGCGGAGTCGTTGAAGGACCGGTCACCACGGCCGCCGACGTCGTAGGCGAGGCCGATCTTGATGCCCTTGCCGCCACCCGAGGAGGCGGAGGACGAGGCGTTGTTGTCGGAGGACGTGCTGCCACACGCGGTGGCAGTCAGTGCGAGGGCTGCGGTGGCGGCACACGCAGCGGAAAGCTTGGCTACCCGGCGCACGGGAGGCTCCTTCACCTGACCTGAGCGCCGTGTCGGCGCTTGATGTGAGCACCATGCCAGTGCTCGAGCCGAAACGCCCCGGCGGCGTCGGCTTCGCGGCATCGTAACGCGCGTAGATGTCGCAAAACACCCCCTCTCGAAGCCGTTATCGATTCGAGGCAAACAGCGTCTGAACACGTGGTCTCGACCTCTTGCAGAGGGCTGTTGCGCACCGTGTACGAATGGCTTACGACTGTGTTGCGCCGGCCAGGGGAAAGACCCCCGGGGCAGCGCCGCGGGGGCCGCGAGCTCAGCCCTGTGCTCCGTTCGGCCGGCTCAGCCGGGCGCTCGGCCGGCTCACCGTGTGCTGGGCTCGCTCAGGTCTGCGCTCGGCTCGCTCAGGCCCTGCGCTCGGCTCGCTCAGCCCTGTGTTCCGTTCGGCTCCAGGAAGGCCGCCGCCGTGAACATCTCCACGCCGACCGTGATCGCGTGCTCGTCGGCGTCGAAGTCACCCTGGTGAAGATCGCGCACGGTGCGCTCGCCGGGCCGCCGGACCCCGAGCCGGGCCATGGCGCCGGGGACGTGCTCCTGGTACCAGGAGAAGTCCTCGCCGCCGAGGCTCTGCTCGGTGCTCTCGACGGAGTCCCGGCCCCGGCGCGCGGCCATGGCCCGGCGCAGCAGATCGGTGGACTCGCGGTCGTTGACGACGGGCGGGACCCCGCGCACGTAGGTGATCTCGGACTTGGCGCGGTGCATGGTGGCGACCTCGTCGATGGCCGCGTGCACGATGTCCGGGGCCTGCCGCCAGGCCTCCAGGTCCAGGCAGCGCACGGTGCCTGACAGCTCGGCGTGCTGCGGGATCACGTTCGGCGCGTGCCCCGACTCGATCCGCCCCCAGGTCAGGGCCAGCCCGGCCCGGGTGTCGACACGGCGGGCGATCAGCGCGGGCACGTCGGTGGCGACGCGGGCGGCGGCGGTGACCAGGTCGGTGGTCAGGTGCGGCCGGGCGGTGTGCCCGCCGGGCCCGTCGAGCGAGATCTCCAGCCGGTCGCACGCACTGGTGATGGCGCCGTGCCGCAGTCCGATCTTCCCGGCGTCGACGCGGGGGTCGCAGTGCACGGCGAGAATCCGCTCGACCCCCTTGAGCACCCCGTCCTCGATGGCGTCCAGCGCGCCGCCGGGCAGCACCTCCTCGGCGGGCTGGAAGATCAGCCGGACCGGCCGGGGCAGCAGGCCCTTGGCGTGCAGGTCGGCGAGGACGAGCCCCGTCCCGAGCACGACGGTCGTGTGCACATCATGCCCGCACGCATGGGCCCGGTCGGGCACGGTCGACCGGTACGGGCAGTCGCTCTTCGTGTCCGGGATGGGCAGGGCGTCGATGTCCGCCCGCAGGGCCAGCAGCGGTAGGGCCGGCCGCTCACCCTCCGCCACACCGATGTCACACACGAGTCCGGTTCCCTTGGCGAGCACCCGGGGCCGAAGCCCGGCCAGCTCCAGCCGCTCCTTGATCGCGGCGGTCGTACGGAACTCCTGATTGCCCAGCTCAGGGTGCATGTGCAAGTCGCGACGGAAGGCGACGAGTTCGGCGTGCAGGGCTGCGCTCAGCACGCCGGGGAGCACATCCCCCGCGAGGCCGGCCTCGGACTCTAGGGACATCAATTGCTTCACCCTCTGAAGGGTAGGACGCCCGGCTGGTCAACTACCCCTCGATCAACAAAAGTTCAGCCCGTTAGGGGAAGAAAATCTGACCGGCGGACGCATGGCGGCGGACTCTGATGGGTAAAACCCTTCTTTCCTTCTTCCACGGATACCACGCCTCGGTACAGTCACGCTCGCCATGTCCACGAACCGGACCACAGCGCGCGTCGCGTCCGGCTAGGGTGCGCACCCGTGACGGACGCGACCGAGAGCTTCCTGCAGACGACCCGCACCTCCTACGACGCGATCGCCAAGGACTACGCCGCCCAGTTCCCGCCCGGCGGCCGGCACCCGCTCGACCGCGCCGTGATCACGGCCTTCGCCGAGCTGGTCACCGAGCACGGCCCGGCCCCCGTGGCCGACCTGGGCAGCGGCCCCGGCCACGTCACCGCGCTCCTGGACGAGCTGGGCGTCCCGGCCTTCGGCGTCGACCTCTCCCCCGCCATGGTGACGCTGGCCCGCGACACCTACCCCCAACTGCGCTTCCACATCGGCTCGATGACGTCCCTGGACCTGCCGGACGCCACCCTGGGCGGCGTCCTCGCCCTGTACTCGACGATCCACGTCCCCGACGCCCACCTGCCGACGGCCTGCGCCGAGATCCACCGCACCCTCCAGCCCGGCGGGCACGTCCTCCTCGCCTTCCAGACCTCCGAGGAGCCCGGCCACCTGCACCTGCCCGAACGCTTCGGCCACGAGATCGACCTCGACTACTACTGGCGCACCCCGGACCAGATCACAGCGCTGCTGGCGGAGGCCGACCTCGACCTGGTGGCGACGGTCCGCCGGGAGCCGGCCGGCGAGGAGAAAAGGGCACGCGCGTTCGTACTGGCCCGCAAGCCCTGACGATCGTCGGCCCCCATAGCGGGAACCTTCCGGCGGCCCGCCTCGTTGGCCCTGAGCCCGCCTCCGGGCCACCTCTGGGCCACATGGGCCCCACCAGGCCCGCCCCCGGCCCGTCCGCGATCGCCGTCCCTGGGAGGATCATGTCCGCGACCACGCCCGCCGCCTCCAGCGTTCTGCCCTTACTCCCGCCCCTGAGCGCACAGGCCGAGCGGTTGATCGAGCTGGGGGTGCACGAGATCGCCGGGGTGCCCGCCGAAGAGCTCCGTGGCTTCGCCGCCGCAGCCGGGGCCGCTGCAGGCTGCGACGGCGGCGCCCTGCTCGCCGTTCACCCGGACCGGGCCCCCGCGTCCGCGCTCGCTCCGCTGCTCCGCCGCGACGGCAAGCCGGGCTTCGTCGTCACCGACATGGACGACGTCGACCTGTTCGCCCCGCTCGACACGGTCGTGCTGCCCGACACTCCGCTCCACCTCCTCACCGGCCTCGACCGAGGCGACACGATGGCCAACTGGAGCCCTGCCGAGGCACTGCCCGCCCTCACCGCAGAGTCCCGCACGCCGTTGCTGCTCACCGAGGGCATCCACTGGGTGCTGCAGCAGCCCACCGTCCTGGAGCGCAACCACTGCTTCATGACCATCGGCTCCAGGCTGCGCAAGCCGGGCGGCGCCCTGGACGCCCGTACCCCGGCGCTGTGGATCAGCAACGGCACCGGGCGGGACGGCCGCGAGCGCCGCGACGCCCCCAAGGTCGGCTGGTGCTGGGCGGGCAACCGGCACACCTGGCTGGGCTTCGCGTCCGCGGCGGGCCGGCGAGGCCAGGACCTGGGCGGTTAGGCCGGGCTCACCGCCGCCAGCCGGTGTACGTCCCGTGCCGTGCCCGTCACCCCGGACAGGAAACCCTGGGCCCGGGGGGACGCGGTCTCGGTCAGCCAGGTCGGGTCGATGTCGCACACCGCCACTCTCACCCCCGTGCCCACCAGCGCCAGTGGCAGGGTGTGGACGACCGTCGACGGGAAGCTGAGGATCGTACGGCCGATCGGGCCCCGGCGGGCGATCACCTCGAGCGGGAGGTCCGGGCGGACTATCTCCAGACCGGTCTCGGCGGCCAGGCGGTGGAGTTTCTCCGCGCTCTCCCTGCGGTGGGCGAAGTAGCGCGTGGCACCGTGCGTCCGGGACAGGTGACGAACCGCCTCCAGATACGCGTCGCCGTCCACGACTCCCGTTTCCACCAGGGAGGTTCCGACCATGTCCGCACCCTTGGTGATGCGCGGCGGACCGAAGCGGGCCCGGGTCCAGGAGAAGTCGTTCGCGGTGACCGTGACGCCGTCCGGGGTCTCGGTGACCGGCATGGAGGAGAAGACCTCCACGCTCCGGCGGGCGCTCGGGGTCAGGCGGCGGCGGGCCGAGGACGACACCGGGGCGAACAGCAGGTCCCGGGCTCCCGGGCGGCCGCCCTTGCGGTGCCAGCGGACCAGCCGCTCGCCCCGGGCCAGCTGGGCGACGAACTCCATCGTCGCCGTGCCGTCGTCGACCACGACCAGGTCCTTCGCCCGGGTGATCGTCAACAGCAACTGCACGTACCGGGAGAACGGGTCTCCCATGACGATCCGCTTGGCCCTTCTCAAGGGGCCCGCCAGGCCGCCGATCGTGGAGAAGGGCGCGGCCGGGCCGCCCCGCGCCTCCTCCCAGCGCACCCGGTACCCCTCGTCCCGGGCCAGGTCCGCCATGCGGCGCAGCTGGCCCCGGGTCATGGGGTCGGTCGGGGACAGGACGACGACCGTGAGGTCCGCGCCGGTCCGTGCCGGGCCGCCGGCCACGGTCCGCCGCACCTGGGCGGGCACGGACGGCAGCGGATCCGGCTGCTCCGGGCCGCCCAGTCCGCGCAGATGCGCCCACTCCAGCACGTTGAGCAGCTGGACCGGGCTCTCCACGAAGGCGAGCGTGCGGGGAGGGTGGCCGGCGTGACCGGCGCGGGGGCTCATCGGCGTACGACCGTCCCGTCGTGAGGGAATCCGAAGGGAATCCGAAGGGGCTCAGGCGGCCGGTGCTCAGACCGAGACCGGCTCGCCCGCCGCCGCCGCGATCTCCGCCTCGGCGACGACACCGGTGACGCGGCGCAGCTTCTTCATCGGGCCGAGCTCGGAGTCGTAGACCTTCTTGACGCCGTCACCCAGGGACGCCTCGATCACGCGGATGTCGCGGACCAGGCGCTCCAGGCCCTGCGGCTCCACGGACGCGGCCTGGTCGGAGCCCCACATGGCGCGGTCGAGGGTGATGTGACGCTCGACGAAGACCGCGCCCAGCGCGACCGCGGCCAGCGTCGTCTGCAGGCCGGTCTCGTGGCCGGAGTAGCCGATCGGGACGTTCGGGTACTCCTTCTCCAGCGTGTTGATCACGCGGAGGTTCAGCTCGTCGGCCTTCGCCGGGTACGTCGAGGTGGCGTGGCACATCAGGATGTTGTCGCTGCCCAGGACCTCGACCGCGTGGCGGATCTGCCTCGGCGTCGACATGCCGGTGGAGAGGATGACCGAGCGGCCCGTGGAGCGGAGCGCGCGCAGCAGCTCGTCGTCGGTCAGGGACGCGGAGGCCACCTTGTGGGCGGGGACGTCGAACTTCTCCAGGAAGGCGACGGCCTCGGTGTCCCACGGGGAGGCGAACCAGTCGATCCCCTTCTCCTTGCAGTACTCGTCGATCTGGCGGTACTCGTCCTCGCCGAACTCCACGCGGTGGCGGTAGTCGATGTAGGTCATCCGGCCCCAGGGGGTGTCGCGCTCGATGTCCCACTGGTCGCGCGGGGTGCAGATCTCCGGGGTGCGCTTCTGGAACTTGACCGCGTCGCAGCCGGCCGCGGCGGCCACGTCGATCAGCTTGAAGGCGTTCTCCAGCTCACCGTTGTGGTTGATGCCGATCTCGCCGCAGATGTAGACGGGCTTGCCGGGGCCGACCTCGCGGGAACCGAACGTACGCAGACGGGAGTTGGTGCTCATCAGGGGGATGTCCTTACTTGGGGAGGGAATCGAGAGAGGGGCCGAGGATCCAGCTGGCGATCTCTCGGATCGCGCCGTCACCGCCGGGGACGGTGGTGACCGCGCGTGCGGCGCCGCGTACGACGTCGTGGGCGCTCGCGACCGCCACGGGCCAGCCGACGAGGGCGAAGCACGGCAGGTCGTTGACGTCGTTGCCGACGTAGAGCACGCGCTCCGGCGCGATGCCCTGCTCCTCGCACCACTGCTTCAGCGCGAGGTCCTTGCGGTCGATGCCGTGCAGCACGGGGAGCTTCAGCTTCCGGGCGCGGGCGGCGACCACAGGGTTCTGTTCCGTGGACAGGATCAGCATCTTCAGGCCGCTTCGGCGCAGGGCCGCGATGCCGAGTCCGTCGCCGCGGTGCACGGAGACGAACTCCCGTCCCTCGGAGTCGATCAGCACCCGGTCGTCGGTCTGGGTGCCGTCGAAGTCGAGGACTACGGCGTCGATGTCGTCGTAGGTGGGCAGCGAACCCGGGCGGTCCGCGTCGAAGAGGGGGGCCAGCGCGCGGGCGCGGGCGAGGTCGTGCGGGTCGTCGATCTCCAGCACCCGGGCGGGATCGGTGCGGACGAGTTCCGTACGGCCGAAGAAGCGGTGCTGGTGCTTGCGGAAGCCCGCCGCGTCCATGGCGTAGGCGGCGCCGGTCTCCAGGAAGTCCTGGGGGCGGTCCTGGCGGCGCGGCCGGAAGGACTTGTCGTGGTTGACGCCGTGGCCTCCGGCGGTCGGCGCGGGAACGGCGGGGCCATGGCCTCCAGCGGTCGACGCAGGAACGACCGGGCCGCCGCCACAACCCCTCGCGGCCGACGCGGAAGCGGCGGAGCCACCGCCGTAACCCCCCGCGGCCGACGCGGGAACGACGGGACCGCCGCCCGGCGCCGCGGTCACCGGGGCCGTGCCAGGCGTCGTGGTCGGGCCCGGCGCTGCCGCCGCCGAGGCCCTGACGGGGCCGGCTGCCGGGCGGGGCAGGCTCACCGGGACCTGCGCTGCCGACCGGCCCTCCGGCACCGCGGCGCCGGACGACGGACCGCCCTGCGCGGGGAGTTCGTCGACCGTCTCCCGCCAGACGAAGCCGTGGAACGGCGCGACCGTCAGGGCGGTGTCGGCGCCGCCCTCGAGCACCGCCGACGCGACACCGTCGATGTCCTCGCGGACGATGAACGGGCTGGTGCACTGCACCAGCAGGACCACGTCGACGGCCGCGCCGTGCAGCGCCTCGTGGGCGTCCATGGCGTGCAGGACCGCGGCCTCGGAGGTCGCCGTGTCCCCGGCGATGGCGGCCGGCCGCAGCACGACCTCGGCGCCCGCCTCCCGGGCGGCGGCGGCGATGGCCTGGTCGTCGGTGGAGACGACGACGTCGGTGACCAGCCGGGTGGCCCGGCACTCGCGCACCGCGCGCGCCACCAGCGGGACGCCGCCGAGCGGCGCGAGGTTCTTCGCGGGCACGCCCTTGGAGCCGCCGCGGGCGGGGATCACCGCGAGCACCCGGCGCACCGTCGCGCCGTGGCCCGCTTCCGGGTTGGACATGGGATCTACTCCTTGCGATGAGGTCACAGCTCCCCCATCCGGCGGATCACCGGGGCGACGCGCTGCACGCCGTGGCGGTAGGCGCCACGCGCGGCGCGGCGCACGATCTGGCGGACCGGTCCGGGCTCCTTGTCGGCGGCGGGCGCGCCGGGCAGCGGGACGCCGTCGGGGCCGAGGTGGTGCCGGGCGAGGATGCCGGGCAGATAGCCGGGCGCGGTCTCGGGGGTGTAGTAGGGGTTCAGGGGCGGCAGGCCGCCGGGGCGGTCGAGCAGCTTGGCGATGCGTTCGCGGGCGGCGTCGAAGGCCGTCTCGTACGAGCCGTCGGCAGCGACGCCCTGCCGGGCCACCCAGTCCTCGTCGGCCACCGGCCGGTGCCCGGCGTCCAGCTGGTCCCAGGAGGCGAGGCACCCGGAGCCGGTGAAGTGGTGGTTGCCGAGCACCTCGCGCACGCCCAGGTCGGTCAGGATCACCGTGGGGATACGGCGGTGCAGGGCCTCCAGGGCGGCCGTGGAGCTGACCGTGACGAGCAGGTCGGTGCGGTCCAGCACCTCGCCCATGTGGCCGTACACCAGGCGGAAGTTGGCGGGCAGGTCCTGGCCCTGGGCCAGCTTCTGGTACGGCAACTCCTCGATGTGGGTGGTGTGTTCGCCGGGCTTGGAGCGCAGCTTCAGCAGCACCTCGCGCTCGGGGTGCTTCCGGGCGTGCCCGATCAGCCGGTTGAGCAGGTAGGCGCGGTCCTTGCGGCTGTCCGGGACGGACGGCTGGGCGGCGAAGACGACCGTGTACGGCTCGTGTTCACCGGTGTACGGCGCCCCGCCGAGGAACGGCAGCGCGACCTCGGTGACCGAGGAGGCGTCGGCGCCCACGCCCTCGTACACGGCCCGGAACCGGTCCGCGTCGTGGCGGGAGTTGGCGAGGACGAGGTCGGCGCCGTGCCGCAGCAGCAGGCCGTCGGCGAGCTTCTCGTAGACGACACCGACGTACCCGGTGACGACGACGGGGCGACGGCCGGCACCCGCCCAGGTGGCGCGCAGCCCGTGCAGCATGGCCTGGACGCCGCCGCCGACCAGCGCCAGGACGAGGACGTCGTACGACGCTTCGTCCATGGCGCGCAGGAACTCGACGCCGGTGACCTCGCGCAGGGAGTCCGCCCGGACGCCGACCTCCTTCAGCTGACGCGCTGTCGGGGTGGCGCGCCCCCGCAGGAGGTAGCCGTCGAGCCGGATCCCGGCGTCCGTGGGGGCGAGGCGCCGCGCGGTGAGGGCGCCCCACTTCCACCGGGTGTCGGAATCGGCGAGGACGGCGACCCGCAGGGACTTCGTAGCACTTGCTGGCACGCCGAAGACGCTAGGAAGCCATTCCGAGGTTCCGCCCAACCCGAATGCAACAAACGGTTAACAGCACATCGCCGAATGGCGAATCGGGCCGCGAGAGCACCGGAAAAAAGCCCGGTTCACAGCTTCGCCACGTGCCGTTCACTCAGCATCAAGCAGTCGGTCAAGACGAATGACGGGGTTCGCCCTAACGTTCAAGCCGTGGTCAAGCTCTCCGTCATCGTGCCGTTCTACAACGTGCAGCAATACGCGCCCGACACGCTCAGGAGCCTGAAGGCGAACGCGCGTGAGGACTTCGAATTCATTCTCGTCGACGACTGTTCCCGCGACGGGACACCAGAGATTCTCGCGCGCGCGGAGCGCGAGCTGCCCGGCGCGGTCTACGTCCGGCACGAGCGGAACGGGGGGCTGGCGACCGCCCGCAACACCGGTATCGACCGGGCGCGCGGCGCGTACCTGACGTTCCTGGACGGCGACGACTGGCTCGCCCCCGGGTACTTCCCGCGGCTGGTCACGGCGATGGACGAACTCGGCTGCGACTTCATCCGCACCGACCATGTGCAGTGCACCGCGCGGTCGCGCGTCGTGAACCGGGTGCCCGTCGGCCGGCGGAACGTGGTGCTGGACCCGCGGGAGGCGATCCTGCCCACCGACCGGTCCACCTCCGTCGACTACGCGTACGCGTGGGCGGGCGTCTACCACCGCCGGCTGCTGGACAAGGGGCTGCTGCACTTCACCGACGGGCTGCGCACGGCGGAGGACCGGCCGTGGATCTGGAAGCTGCACCGGGAGGCGGAGTCCTTCGCCGCGGTGAGCCTGCTCGGGGTGTTCTACCGGCGTGGCGTGGCTTCCTCGCTCACCCAGATCGGCGATGTCCGGCAACTCGATTTCATTCGGGCATTCGATCAGGTCGTCGCGGAAACCGCCCAGGACCGGGACGCCGACCAGCTGTTGCCGAAGGCCGTCCGTACCTATTGCGCCATCATTTCCCATCATCTGGGATCCATCGAAAGGTTCGAGCCCGCGGTGGCGAAGAAACTGAAATCCATGAGTGCCGCTGCCCTGCGGCGCATGCCGCAGGACGTGCTGGACGACGCGCTGGACTCGATGGATCTCCAGCGCGCCGGCAAGCTGCGCCGGCTGCGCCGCCGTCCCGCCTCCGCGGGGGCCGCCGCGTGACCACCCAGATCTTCCAGGCGTCGACGCTGTACGGCACGGCCACGCTCGCCGCCGCCCTGGACTCCGGCTGCTTCCGCCCGGCCGACCGGCGGATCCTGCTGGTGTGCAACAACGCGGCCACGCCCGAGACCACGCCCGCGCTGGACGAGGCGCCCGGCTTCGAGAAGCTGCGCGACCGCTTCGACGACGTGATCCTGTACAACGACACGATCTTCCCGTTCCACCCGGGCGGCTGGGCGCCCCGGGTGGACGACATGCCGCTGTGGGAACGCTTCCTGCGGCACGAGTGGCAACTGGGCGAAGACGACGTCGAGTTGGCCGTGGAGTCCATCCAGGTCAACCCGGCCCACGCGCTCGCGCAGATCTTCACGGACGCCCCGGTGACGGTCTACGCCGACGGCCTGATGAGCTACGGTCCCACCCGCAACAAGATCGACCCGCTGGTCGGCACCCGCGTGGACCGGGTGCTCCACCTGGACCTGGTGCCGGGCCTGAAGCCGCTGCTGCTCACCGAGTTCGACGTGCCCGCGGAGCTCGTGCCGACGCCTGCCTTCACCAAGGTGCTCGCCGAACTGGCGCCCTCGGACGAGGAGTTGCCGCGGATCGAGGAGCCCGCGCTGCTGCTCGGCCAGTATCTGTCGGCGCTGGACATCCTCACCGCCGAGCAGGAGGAGAACCTGCATGTGCGGATGCTCGAGGGGGCCGCCCGACTCGGCCACTCCCGGGTGGTGTTCAAGCCGCACCCGTCCGCCCCGGCCCGCTTCACCCGCCTGCTGGAGCAGCGGGCGGAGCGGCTGGAGGTGGAGCTGACCGTGCTCGACACCCCGGTCCTCGCCGAGGTGCTGTACCAGCGGATGCGTCCCGCGCTGGTCGTCGGCTGCTTCTCCACCGCCCTGCTCACGGCGCAGGCCCTGTACGGCCTGCCGGTCGCCCGGATCGGGACCGGGCTGCTGCTGGAGCAACTGACGCCGTACGAGAACAGCAACCGGGTCCCGGTGACCATCGTCGACGCGCTGCTGCCCGACCTCGGCGACCGCGGGGCGGTGACCGAGCAGCACACCGGCATGGCGGTCGAGGCGCTCGGCGCGCTGCTCCGCGCGGTGGGCTTCGCGATGCAGCCGAAGATCTACCCGGGGCTGCGCGCCGAGGCCGAGACCTGGCTCGCGCGGAACCTGAACCAGCACACCCTGCGCTACTTCAAGCGCCGGCGGCTGACCTCGCTGGCCCTGCCCGGCGGGGTGCCCGCCCAGCTGGCGTTCATCCCGCGCAACGCGACGGTCCGCCGGATGGCGAAGAAGGCGCGGAGCCTGCGGCGCGGCGCCCGCGGCTGACCACGGACCAGGACCACGGACCAGGAAGGAAAGCGCACATGGCCGCTCCACCCTCCGGCGTCGTCCCGGCGCCCGGCCCTCTCATAGGCCGGGCGGCCGAGGTCCCGGCCGCCCCCGGCCCGCGCCGGGGCCGCCTGCTCGCCCTGGACGGGCTGCGGCTCGTCGCCGCGCTGATGGTCTGCCTCTACCACTACACCGGTCGTGGCGGCACGGTCTCGGCGTCCTGGCACGGCAGTCCGGGCCACCTCTTCCCGGGGCTGTCCCGGGCCGCCGTCTACGGCAACTTCGGCGTGCAGTTCTTCTTCGTCATCAGCGGTTTCGTGATCTGCATGAGCAGTTGGGGCCGCACCCTCGGCGACTTCTTCCGCTCCCGGGTCGCCCGCCTCTACCCCGCCTACTGGGTGGCGCTGCTCCTGGTCACGGGGGCGTCCCTCGCCCTGCCCGTCGTCGTGCACCCGGTGCGTCTCGACGAGTTCCTGGTCAACCTGACGATGCTGCAGCAGCCGATGGGCGCGACCCGCGTCCTGGGCGTGTGCTGGACGCTCTGGGTCGAGGTCCGCTTCTACGCCCTCTTCGCGCTGCTCGTCGTGCTGCGCGGGGTGACCTACCGCCGGGTGGTGCTGTTCTGCTCGGTATGGGCGCTGGCGGCGGTGCTGTGCCGCACGTCGGGCAACGAGCTGCTGAACCAGGTGGTCATGCCGGACTACGCCTTCTTCTTCATCGGCGGTCTGGCGCTGTACCTGATCCACCGCTTCGGCAGCGACCTGCTGGCGTGGGGCATCGTGGCGATGTCCTGGCTGCTCGCGCAGAGCTCGGCCACGCGCGGCCTGTGGGGCGCGCACCCGCACCGCGACCCGTACGTCGTCGTCCTGATCGTCACGGTCGCCTTCGCGGCCGTCGCCGCCGTGGCGCTGGGCTGGACGCGCCGGGCCTCCTGGCCGTGGCTGGTCACGGCGGGCGCGCTGACGTACCCGTTCTACCTGGTCCACGAGCACCTGGGCTGGTTCGTCATCCGGGTGCTGCACCGGGGTCTCGGCCTGCCCGCCTGGCCGACGCTCGCGGTGACCGTGCTGGGCATGCTGGTGCTGGCCTGGCTGATCCACCGGTTCGTGGAGAGGCCGTTCGGTCCGCTGCTGAAGCGGGCGCTGAAGCGCACGCCGCCCGCGCTCAGCTGATCCCGTACCGCGCCCCGACGCCCGCGATCACGATCGCGAGTCCCTCCTCGTACTGCTCGTCGTAACCGTCGAAGAGCAGCGTTCCGACCTCGGCGGCGAGCGGGTACTCGGCCAGGCGCCGGGCGCGTTCCTCGACGTCGTACCCCTCCCGGCGCTCGCCCGGGAGGGGCTGCACGCCCTGTTCCTCGGTGACGAAGCCGATGGTGTACGCGTTCACGGTGCGGCCCGCGTGGACGGCCTGGGCGAGGGTGAACCCGGCGTCCGTCAGAAGCCGCAGGTGGGCCTCCAGGACGGGGGCGTGGTCCGTGCCGGTGAAACGCGAGCCGCTGAACACCTTGGCGCCGTCGCGGTAGCCGAGCAGCGCGGCGCGCAGTCCGCGGCCGGTCCCGCGCAGCCGCTGCTGCCAGGTGTCGGCGGGGTCGAGCACGGTGCCGGCGAGCATCCGCCGGTACATCTCCGTCGCCATCTCGTCCAGCAGTGCCTGCTTGTCCTTGAAGTGCCAGTACAGCGCGGGCGCCTTGACGTCCAGCTCCTTCGCGATGGCGCGCAGGGTCAGGCCGTCCAGACCGACCTCGTTCAGCAGCCGCAGTGCGGTGTCCGCGACGCGTCGGCGGTCGAGGGGGGCGCGTTTCTCGGGGCTCACACTTGACAGCTTAACAGCGTTAAGGGCACGCTTGCGATCGCCAGCACTTAACAACGTTAAGGGGATATGTGATGGACGTCCTGATCGTGGGCGCGGGTCCCACCGGCCTGACCCTGGGCATCGACCTGGCCCGGCGCGGGGTGGAGGCACTGGTGGTGGAGCGGGCGCAGGCCCTGTTCCCCGGCTCGCGCGGCAAGGGCCTGCAGCCCCGCACCCTGGAGGTCTTCGACGACCTCGGGGTGCTGGCGGAGATCCGCGCGGCGGGCGGTCCCGTTCCGGTGCGGATGATCTGGAAGGACGGCGAACGGGTCGGCGAGCGGCCGATGTTCGAGCGGATCGAGGCGGACGAGGGCACGCCGTACGCCGAGCCGTGGATGGTCGCGCAGTGGCGGACGCAGGAGGTCCTGCACGCCCGGCTGCGGGAGTTGGGCGGCCAGGTGGCCTTCGGACGCGAACTGACGGACCTGGAGCAGGACCCGGACGGGGTGACCGCGCGCTTCGCCGACGGTACGACGGTCCGCGCGCGCTATGTCGTGGCGGCCGACGGCGGCCGCTCGGTGGTCCGGCGCGCGGTGGGTGTGGGCATGACCGGGGAGACGGTGGACCCGGTGCCGTTCCTGGTGGCGGACGTACGGGTGCGGGGCCTGGACCGGGACCACTGGCACGCGTTTCCGGGATCCGACGACAGCGGGGTCCTGCTGTGCCCGCTGCCCGCCACACAGGACTTCCAGCTGGCGGGGCGCTTCCCGGACGGCACGGACCTCGACCTGTCCCTCGACGGCATCCGCAAGATCGTCGCCGGGTACACCCATCTGGACGCCGACGACGTGACGGAGCTGCGCTGGGCGTCCGACTTCCGGCCACGCGCCGCCCTCGCGGACCGCTTCCGGGTGGGCCGGGTCTTCCTCGCGGGCGACGCGGCCCACGTGCACTCCCCGGCCGGCGGCCAGGGCCTGAACACCAGCGTCCAGGACGCCTACAACCTGGGCTGGAAGCTGGGCGCGGTGCTGCGCGGCGGGGCGCCGGACGCCCTGCTCGACACCTATGAGGAGGAGCGCCGGGCGACCGCGGCGGCCATGCTGGACCTCTCGACGGGCGTGCACCGCGGCGAGGTACGGCGCGGACAGGCGACCATGCAACTCGGGCTGGGCTACCGGGAGTCGTCCCTGAGCGCCGAGACGCGGACCGACCCGACCGGCGTCCGGGCGGGCGACCGCGCCCCCGACGGCACGGTGTCCGGGATCCGCCTCTTCGACGTGTTCCGGGGGCCGCACTGGACGCTGCTGGGCGCGGACACCCCGGTCGCCGGGGTACGGGCGCTGCCCGCCGCTCCCGAGTCGTACGGCCCGGGGGTGTTCCTGGTCCGGCCCGACGGCTATGTGGGCTGGGCGGGCGACACGGCGGACGGGGTCCGGGCCTACCTGGCCGGGGTGGGTGCCTGACCCTGCGCTACGCGCTGGCCAGCGTCAGCTTCACCGCGAACCCGAGGAACAGCGCGCCCGCCGCCGAGGTGGCCGTCGCCGAGAGCCGCCTGCGGCGCCGGAACGCGGCGGCGAGCCGGGTGCCGCTGAATATCAGCGCGCTGAGGTACAGGAAGCTGGCCAGCTGGGCGAACGCGCCGAGGACGACGAAGGACAGGGCCGGGTAGGCGTAGTCCGGGTCGACGAACTGCACGAAGAAGGCGACGAAGAACAGGATCGCCTTGGGGTTGAAGAGGCTGACGACGAAGGCGCGCCGGAAAGGCCGTTCGTACCCGGCGGTGGACGGGGCGTCCTCCTCGACGGCCTTCTCCCGCCGGGTCCGCCACATCTGCCAGGCGGCCCGCAGCATGCCGATCGCCAGCCAGGTCAGATACCCGGCACCGGCGTACTTCACGATCCCGAACAGCACGGCGTTGGCCTTGAGCAGCGAGGCGACCCCGGCGGCGGACAGCGTCATCAGCACGGTGTCCCCGCACCACACTCCCGCGGCCGCGGTGTAACCGGCCCGGACTCCGCGCCGGGCGGCCACGGAGAGGACGTACAGGGAGTTGGGCCCGGGCAGCAGGACGATCAGGACGAGTCCTGCCAGATAGGTGGGGAGATCGATGACGCCGAACATGGAAAGGAGTGTCGCACGGGGGTACGACACTCCGGTTCGGGCCGGGTCAGTCGTCGCCGTCGAGGAGGGTGTCCACGGGGAGGTCGAGGGTGACGCCGACGGATTCGGGGACGGGGACGGACTGGCCTCGCTTGTAGCGGACGGGGTCGGGGTACTTGCCGTCGGCCGGGTTGGTGTAGAGGAGGACCTCGTCGTGCTTGCGGTCGGCCACGATGTAAACCGGGATGTCGGCCTGGGCGTAGCACTCGACCTTGGGGCCCAAGTCGTCTGACCAGTTCGTCGATGTCACTTCCACGACCAGACGGAAGACGTTCGGTGCGTAGTAGTTCTTCGTGACATGGGCGTCACGGAAGTCCTCATCGACGACCGAGAAGTCGGGAATCGCGAAGTCCTCAGGCAGTGTGGGCAACCAAAGGCCGACGCCCTGGACATACTCGCCGCCCACATCGACAATCCCTGCTCGGTCGAATGCCCTACCGAGCTTCGTCAGCGACAGCGCATGCGAACCGTCCGGCGGCGGTGTCACGGTGAGCCTCCCCTGGAGAATCTCCACGCGGTGCCCAGGCAGTGCACGGGAGAGCAGGTCGGCGGCCTCGCCCAACGTCAGCTCGTGTTGCAGTACAGCCACGGCATCCTCCATTTCGGGGACTCACTCTTCACGAGCGTATCCGGGCACGTGCGGATTCCGCCCTCGATCACCCATTCGAGGGAATCACCCAGCTCAGAACACCTCCGACGGCTCATAAGCCCCCCACACCCCGCGGAGCGCGCCGCACACCTCCCCCACCGTCGCCCGCCCCCGCAGCGCCTCCTTCATCGGATACAGGACGTTCTCCTCGCCCTCCGCCGCCTTCCGCAGCGCGTCCAGCGCCGCGTCCACCGCCCGCTGGTCCCGCTCGGCCCGGAGCTTCTCCAGGCGTTCCGCCTGCCGGGCTTCGATGGCGGGATCGACGCGCAGGGGCTCGTACGGCTCCTCCTCGTCCAGCCGGAAGCGGTTGACGCCGACGACCACCCGCTGCCCGGAGTCGGTCTCCTGGGCGATCCGGTAGGCGTTCCGCTCGATCTCGGACTTCTGGAAGCCCCGCTCGATCGCCGCGACCGCCCCGCCCAGGTCCTCGACCCTGCGCATCAGGTCGACGGCCGCCTCCTCCACGTCGTCGGTCATCCGCTCCACCGCGTAGGAGCCCGCGAACGGGTCCACCGTCGCCGTCACGTCCGTCTCGTGCGCCAGCACCTGCTGGGTGCGCAGGGCCAGCCGGGCGGACTTGTCGGTCGGCAGCGCGATCGCCTCGTCGAAGGAGTTGGTGTGCAGGGACTGGGTGCCGCCCAGCACCGCGGCCAGGGCCTGTACGGCGACCCGCACCAGGTTCACCTCCGGCTGCTGGGCCGTCAGCTGGACGCCCGCCGTCTGGGTGTGGAAGCGGAGCATCAGGGACTTGGGGTTGCGGGCGCCGAACTCCTCGCGCATCACGCGCGCCCAGATCCTGCGGGCGGCGCGGAACTTGGCGACCTCCTCCAGCAGCGTCGTACGGGCCACGAAGAAGAAGGACAGGCGGGGCGCGAAGTCGTCGACGGACATGCCTGCCGCGACCGCCGTACGGACGTACTCGATGCCGTCCGCCAGCGTGAACGCGATCTCCTGGACGGGCGAGGCGCCCGCCTCGGCCATGTGGTAGCCGGAGATCGAGATCGTGTTCCACTTCGGGATCTCTGCGGTGCAGTACTTGAAGATGTCCGCCGTCAGGCGCAGGGAGGGCTTCGGCGGGAAGATGTACGTCCCCCGCGCGATGTACTCCTTCAGCACGTCGTTCTGGATGGTGCCGGTCAGCCGGTCGGCGCGCGCTCCCTGCTCCTCGGCCACCAGCTGGTAGAGGAGCAGCAGGAGGGCCGCCGGGGCGTTGATCGTCATCGAGGTCGACACCTGGTCCAGCGGGATGCCGTCGAACAGCACCCGCATGTCCTCGACCGAGTCGATCGCCACGCCCACCTTGCCGACCTCGCCGTGCGCGAGGGGCGCGTCGGAGTCGTGGCCCATCTGGGTGGGCAGGTCGAAGGCGACCGAGAGGCCCGTGGTGCCGTGGGCGATCAGCTGCCGGTAGCGGGCGTTCGATTCGGCGGCGGTGCCGAAGCCGGCGTACTGGCGCATGGTCCAGGGCCGGCCGGTGTACATCGTCGGGTAGACCCCGCGGGTGAAGGGGTACGTGCCCGGTTCGCCCAGTTTCCCGGCCGGGTCCCAGCCCTGCAGGTCCTGCGGCCCGTAGACCTGCTCGATGGGCAGTCCCGACTCCGACTCACGCGTCATGGATGCCTCCGGGTTGCGCGTCCTGTCACCCCCTCACCATGCCCCGTCGTTCGGCGGCGGTCACGCGGGGAAGCATCCCGGCATGACGATCTCGCGAAGACCCGCCGCCGTGCTCACCTCGGCCACCGCCCTCGCCGCGCTCACCGCCCTGTGCGGCTGCAGCGTGCAGCCCGCGGAGGCCGACGGCAAACCCCGGGCCCCGGTGCACGTCCAGCGCCCGGCACAGATCCCGGCGAGCCGCCCGGCCGAGCCCGCCCGTCCGGAGCGGTCCTCCTCGCCCGCGCCCGTCCCCGCGCCCGCTCCCCGGATCCTGTACGCGCGCGGTGACAGCGGGCCGGGCGTGCGGGAGCTGCAGGCCCGGCTGCGCCAGGTGGCGTGGCTGTTCGACGGGCCGACGGGGTCGTACGACGGTCCGACCGAGCAGGCCGTGCGGGGCTTCCAGGGCAAGCGCGGGCTGCCGCGGACCGGGCGGACGGACAGCGTCACCTGGCAGCGGCTGGTGGAGATGACGCACCCGCCGGGCACGTGGGAGCTGTATCTGATGGGCGGTCAGCCGGCCGGCGCGCCCGACCCGCGCTGCCTGACCGGACGCGTGCTGTGCATCGACAAGACGACGCGGACGCTGCGCTGGATGGTCGACGGGCGGACGCTCGCCACGACGGCGGTGCGGTTCGGGGCCCAGTACACGCCGACCCGGGAGGGCGTCTTCCACGTCTTCCGGAAGGAGCGGAGCTGGGTGTCGACGCTCTACCACTCGCCGATGCCGTACGCGATGTTCTTCAGCGGAGGCGAGGCCGTGCACTATTCGTCCGACTTCGCGGCGCGCGGTTACGCGGGAGCCTCGCACGGGTGCGTGAACGTCCGGGACGAGGCCGCGATCCAGCAGCTCTTCGCTCAGGTGCGGGTGGGCGACAAGGTGGTCGTCCACTGGTGAGGCGGGATTGCGGGGCGCGGGCGGGACCGGGGGAACGTGTCCCGCCCGCGCCAGGTGCACGAGCCGTGGGTACGGGGGGAACCCCGGCTCAGTGCGACGGCCGATGACCAGTCGGCTCACTCAGTACTGCGTACGGGGCTCCAAAAACGTCACACCCCGCGCGAAGAATTTTTCGCGGCCCACGAAACCGCAGGTCAGACGGGCAATCGGGGTCAGAGCGCGGTGTACGTCGGGCTCGGTACCGGGCCGAGCACGGTGCCGGTCGTCCAGGTGTGGCGGGCCGGGGAGAGGGCCGAGGGAGCGGACGCGACGTCGTCGCCGTGCCGGCCCTTGCCGCCGCCGTTGCCCTTGCCGCCGTTGCCCTTGCCGCCGCCGTCGCCCTTGCCGCCGTTGCCGCCCCACCAGCCGGGGTGACCGTCGCCGCCGTGGCCGGGGTGGCCCTCGTCGTCGCCCTGGCCGCTTCCCTTGCCCTTGCCCTTGTCGCCCTTGTCGTCGCCCTTGCCGCCGCCCGTCGCGCCGTCGACCGAGTCGACGGTGGCCAGGACGGCCTTGCAGTACCGGCTCACCCGGGCGCTGCCGCCGGCCAGGTTCTCCAGGGCGCGCCGGCGGCCGGCGTCCAGTTCCCTGCCGTCCCTGATGTCCCGGCAGGCCGAGGCCGCGTCCTTCCACCGGCCGCCCGGGGTGCCGGAGGGGTCGCCGCTGCCCGGCGGGGTGCTCTTGCCGGTGTGGTCGCCCGGTCCGACGGCCGCGCCGGAGGCGCCGGGGTGCGTGCCCGCGCTGCCGCTCGGCGCGCCCGGGCTCACGGTCGCCCCCGGAGTGCCCTGCGGGACCGAGGCGAGCGCCGATCCGGAGCTCGGGTCGGCGGAGACGGAGGAGGAGGAGGAGGCGGGGTGCTCGGGCCCGAACGGCGTGGGCAACACCCCGGTCCCGGCGGCCATGGCGACCCCGCCGACCGTGCCCACGGCCACCGCCGCGGCCAGCGCCAGCCGCACCGGGCGGCCCCAGCGGGGGCGGCGGCGGGCCGGGATTCCGGTACGGGCCGGGGTGCCGATGCGGACCAGGCCCGCGTCGGCGCCGGGCGCGGACGAGCGGGCGGTGTCGCCGGCCCGGTCCGCGGTGCTGCCTTCGGTGCCGGCGGCCTCGCGGGCCTTGCGGAACGCGGCGAGGGCGGCCTGCTCACCGGGCAGTTCGTCGGCGGCGGGGGCCGTCTGCGAGGTCAGCGCGCCGAGCGCCCGGGAGAGGCGTTCGGCCTGGTCACGGGCGGAGGCGTCGACGGCTTCCAGCGACTCACCGCGCAGCAGGCGTTCCGCCGTCTCCCGGTTCAGCCACTTGTACTGCTCGTCGGCCATCACATGTCCTTCTGCGTCCGCGCACGCGTATCCGTCACACCTGCGGACGACACCGCGCGGCCGCGCGGTTCTCGCTGGGGCGGGAGCGCGTCGAGCACGCCGGCCGATTCCGGATCGTCGCCGAGCAGCTCCGCGAGCCGCTTCAGGCCGCGGTGCGCCGCGGTGCGTACGGCACCGGCGCGTTTGCCGAGGGTCTCGGCGGCGCTCTTGGCGTCGAGGCCGACCACGACACGCAGGACGACCGCCTCGGCCTGGTCCTGCGGCAGCCGCGCGATGAGGGAGAGGGTGCTGCCGGTGGCCAGGGCCTCGATGGCCTCGCCGGCCGTGTCGGACTCGGCGGGCCGGCCGGTGAGTTCCGTCTCGTCGCCGCCTATGGCGGGGCGGCGGCCGCGCATCCGTATGTGGTCCAGGGCGCGGTTGCGGGCTATGCGGGCGGCCCAGCCGCGGAAGCGGTCGGCGTCTCCGCTGAACCGGTCGAGGTCGCGGGCGATCTGCAGCCAGGCCTCGGACGCCACGTCCTCGGCGTCCGGATCGCCGACCAGCGTGCGGACGTATCCGAGCAGGCGTGGATGCACCGCGCGGTACACAGTACGGAACGCGGTCTCGTCACCGTCCTGTGCCGATCGCACCGCGGCGGTCAGCTCCGCGTCGTCCCCCAGCACCTGACTCCCTTTACGCCTTGTTTCCCGGTCGGCGCGAAAGGCACGTTACGGCGTGAAACCGCTCCACGTCCATGTCTGTAGAAGATGCAACTAACTCGTGACCGGGTACGGATGTGCGCAGGGTGAGGATCGGCGGTGGCCGGGTGTGACAGATACGGCACGCTCGGCGCTGTAGAGAGTACGGGCCGCACGCGGCCCGGCAGCGCGACGGCCGGGGCCTCTCCTGTGGGGGGTGGCGGCCCCGGCCGTTGCCTTTCACGGGTACGCCCGGGTGACGAGGACTACTTCTCCCCGGGGCCGGCTTCCGTCGCCGGCCCGGCCGCCGGTTCCTGGACGCCCAGCTGACGGGCGAGGCGTTTCAGCCCGCGGTGCGCGGCCGTGCGGACGGCGCCGGGGCGCTTGCCGAGGACGCGCGCGGCGGCCGGGCCGTCGAGGCCGACGACCACCCGGAGCAGCACGGCCTCGGCCTGGTCCTGCGGCAGGCCGCGCAGCAGCTCCAGCGCCCGTGCGGTGGACAGCGACTCCAGGGCCTGGTCGTGGGTGTCGAGCCGGCCGGGCAGCTCCAGCGCGTCCTGCTCCAGCGCCGCAGCCCGGGGCCGCACCCGGCGGCGGCGCAGATGGTCCAGGGCGCGGTGCCGGGCGATGGTCGCGGTCCAGCCGCGGAAGCCGGCGCCGTCGCCCTTGAACCGGCCGAGGTCGCGGGCTATCTCCAGCCAGGCCTCGGACGCCACGTCCTCGGCGTCCTCGCCGACCAGGCCCCGCAGATAGCCGAGCAGGCCCGGCTGCACGATCCGGTAGGCCACCGCGAAGGCCGTCTCGTCGCCGTCCTGGGCCCGCACGACGGCCGCGCCCAGCTCCCCGTCGTACGCCTGCCGGCGGCGGGGTTCCCCTCCGTGGCCCAAGAACCGTCCTCGTCCGTACCGAGCGACACGACTTTCGGCGTCCCGCGTCCCCAGGGACATCAGCGTCACGGCTCACAGAAGTGTCACAGCCTCCCGTGCGCCCCGCCCGGCGGCCCGCGCAGGCCCGTCCGGACCTCGTTCCCACCCGTTGACGTGCGCGGAGAGCAGGGCGTCCGCCGGTCAGCGGGAGCCGGTCGCGTCCCGGCAGAGCAGGCGCAGCGAGCCGTTGCCGCCGTAGGCACGCCGGGCCTCGTCGAAGGGGTCCCAGAGCCGCCCGTCCGGCGTGCGCACCCAGTGGTCGCCTCCCGACGCCCACCACTCGGCGCCGCACTGCCGGACGATCACCTCACCGGCGTAGGCGCCGAAGCCGCGCAGCACGCTCTCGACAGCCGCGTACGGCGGCCCCTCGCGCCGGATCTCCTCGATCATCCGGTCCACCCGCCACAGGCTCTGCGCCGAGTAGTCGAGCCGGACCCGGGCACCCTCGCGCATGGTCGCCACGGCGTCCGCGGCCCACCGCACGGGCTTCGCCGCGGCGTGCGGCCTGGTCTCCTGCTGTGCTGTCACGTACTGGGCTGTCACATAGGGAAGAGCGAGCCGCCGCGGCCGACTGTCACGCCATTCAGTACGGTTCCGCCAACCACCGCAGAACCACCCCATGCCGACCGCACGACGGTCACAGGACTCGCGCACGCGGGGGGTTTGAACGCGCCGGCAAGCGACCCGACCCCAGCCCCGGCCGGCCGGAGAGCACCCCGCGCTGCTCAGGACCCGGCGCGCTCCCGGCGCGACACGACCGCGCGCAGCACCCGCCGGCCCTCGATCGACAGGTCCAGCGCCCGGCGCAGGCCGTTGGCGCCGTGCTCGGCGAGGACGTCCAGCACCGCGGTCTGCCGCCGCAGCTCCGCCGCGACCAGGGGAGGCAGGTCGGCCGTCTGTCCCGCCCGCCCCGCGTCGAGCCCGTCGGCCGTGGACGTGCCGTCCGCGGCGGGGTCGAGCAGCCGGTGGATGCGCAGGGAGGCGACCGAGCAGGCGTCGGCCCAGGCCCGTACCGCGTCGGCACCGCGCTCGGCCGGCGCCGCGTCCAGCATGCGCCGGGCGAGCAGCGCGGCCTCGTCGTCCGGCTGTCCGGCACCGAGCGCGCCCCGCGCCTTCTCCAGGCTCGCCGCCCAGTCGGAGCCGTCGGCGAGGCACGCCCACAGGGGGCGCAGCAGCTCGTCGTCGGCGCCGAGCAGCGGCAGGCACCGATCCAAACAAGCCAGCCCGCCGGCAGCCAGTCCGCGTGCGTCGGCCTGTGCGATCCGTTCCACCAGGCTCATGAAATGTCTCCCTCGCCGGGGCGCCGACCGTTACGGAGCCCGCACTTCCCTTTACTGCGTGATACTGCACGGGAGTGTCACAGCGCAGGTTTTCGGCCAAGTCAGCCCAGCCGGTTCGCCAGGTTCCGGAAGTCGGCCCAGGACAACGCGGGCCTGCCCGGGTCCCACAGCTTCTGGACGGTGGCCCGCAGGGGCATCCGGATGCCGGCCGCGACCTGAGCCTCGGTCTGCGCGTTCGGGAAGTCGCACCAGACCGCGAACGACCCGCCGAGGATCCGGCCGTCGTAGCTCGCCGGTACGGCGGCCGTGCCGCGCAGCACCCGGGGGTTCCACTGCTCGTAGATCCGCTGTCCGGTCGGGTAGACGAAGGTCTGCGGCTGGCCGAGGACGTAGTAGAGGAACTCGTCGTTGTAGTTGATGACCTTGCGGCCCGCGCTCAGGTAGTCGACCGGCTGGCGGGCGCCGAGCTCCTTGCCCGTCCAGTAGGCGACCTGGAGGTCCCGGGCCGCCTGCACGGACGTACCGCGGTAGAAGCCGTCGTTCCAGGCGCGCATGGTCCTGCCGTGGGCGCGGACGGTGGCGGCGCGGTCGTTCAGCCAGCCGGTGGCGAGGTCGGCGACCGTGCCGCCGGAGCCGTACTTCCGCCGGGCGGCCGCCGCGAGCTGCGGATAGGAGGCCTGGGGGTTCTTCACGGTCAGCGCCTGGTACTCGTCGCCGCCGAGGTGCCACTGGCCGCCGGTGAACAGGCCCGCGTACTCGTTCAGCAGATCGTCCACGAGCTTCGCGGAGGCGGGCTTGGAGATGTCGATCGCGCCCTTGGTGACGACCCCGCTCGCGTTGCGCAGCTTCAGGTCGGGGTGGGCGGCGAGGACGGCGCCCAGATGCCCCGGCGAGTCGATCTCGGGTACGACGGTGATGTGCCGGCTGTTCGCCAGGTCCACGATCCGCCTGACCTGCGCCTTGCTGAGATGGACCGGGGAGACGATCTCGGGGTGGGTGCTGGACTCGATCCGGAAGGCCTGGTCGTCGGAGAAGTGCAGCCCCAGCTCGTTGAACTTCAGGTCCCCCAGCTCCCGTATCCGGTCCTCTATCCAGGACTCGGAGAACGGTTTGCGCGCGATGTCCAGGTTGAACCCGCGCACCGGCTTGGCGGGCTCGTCCCGTACGACCCCCTCCGGGGCCGTACCGCCGCCCTTGATCTCCTGCTTCAGGGTCCGGGTGCCGTAGAAGACGCCGGCGTCGCCGGGCCCGCTGATGTCGACCCGCCCCCCGCGGACGGTCATGGTGTACGACTCCTGGTTCCCGCCCCCGCCACCGAGCGCCAGCCGGAGGTCCCCCGCCCGTACGTCGGCCCTCTGCCCCGCGTAGGTCAGCCCCAGCTCCCCGGCTATCAGCCGCCCCTCGTCGGCCAGTTCGCCGTTGCTGATCACCACCCGGTCCGCCCTCCGCGGCTTCCAGCCGGGCCCGCGCGCCGGAGTGTGGGAGCGCACCGCGGGTATCGTGCGCGGCGCCCGGGACAGCGGATAGGACCGGCTGGGCGCCGGACTCGCCGAGGGCGTGCCCGCCCCGCTGGGGGAACCGCCGGCCACCCGGCCGGACGACGACTGCCGCGCACCCCCTTCCGCCGGCTTCCCGCCGCCCCCGCCCGCCGAGGCCCACACGCCGACCCCCGTGCCGAGCGCGACGGTCCCGACGACCGCGGCGGCCACCACCACCCGCTTCCGCATCACCTGCTGCGCCGGATCACTGCGTTTGTGCTGGGTCACCCTGCCAACGTACGACCGTTTGGCACTTCGTTCGTCATCCAGGCGCTTTGAAACTCTGCCGTCCGGGTGAATTTCAGGCACCTCGCGGACACACAGTGACCACTCTCGATAACCTGACGACACACCTTTCACAGCATCCCCTGCCACGCCACATGTGACGCGAGGACCCACGCTGCCCGCCCACCGTCTCCCGAATCTCCCCAACCCGCTCGACGCCTTCAACGCGGCACCCGCCGACGAGGCACGCGCCCTCCTGCTGCACTGCCTGCGCAGCCTGCGCTGGTCCCACCGCGTCGCGGACCACCGCCCCTACCCCGACCTGGACTCCCTCCTGGCCGCGGCGGACGAGGCGGCGTACGACCTGTCGCCGGCCGACATGGCGGAGGCGCTGGCCGGAGAGTCCCTCCCCGAGCTCCCCGAGGACACGTACTCCGCGGCCCACATGGCCCTGAGCGCGGCACAGGCGGCCTACGAGGCCAGGTTCGGACACGCGTTCGTCATCTACCTGGGTGACACCCACCCGGACGAATCCCTCGACCGCATCCTCGAGGCGATCCGATCACGATTGACAAACGATCCCGAAGAGGAACGGGTCATAGCTGCAGATGAACTCCGGCGCCTTGCGAGAGGGCGACTGGGCACCTACCTCAGGGGCGCGGGGCAGTATCGATCAGCGGCTCCGCCGCGGGGCGCGACCAGCCCCAACGCACCCGCACCCGGCAAATAACAGGACACACCGCCCCGGTAGCCGCCCGCCGCCTAACCCATCCGGTGCCAATTTGATCACACAAGGTAGGCCCCCCGTAAAGCACAGCGCAGCGCATCGCTACGATGCTGGGGGCCGGTGGACCGTACCCGGCCGGGCCCGCCCGACACCGAAGCCGGCGCGGCCCCAATCCCCGCTCCCGGAGGGACTTCCGTGCCGGCTGGAACGCTGTACCGCGGCCGGGAAGGAATGTGGTCCTGGGTGGCTCACCGAGTCACCGGCGTCCTCATTTTCTTCTTCCTGTTCGTTCACGTGCTGGACACCGCTCTCGTGCGTGTCTCCCCCGAGGACTACGACAAGGTCGTAGCCACGTACAAGACGCCGATCGTCGCGCTGCTGGAGTACGGCCTCGTCGCCGCCATCCTCTTCCACGCGCTCAACGGCCTGCGCGTCATCGCCGTCGACTTCTGGTCGAAGGGCCCGCGCTACCAGAAGCAGATGTTCTGGACCGTGATGGGTGTCTGGATCGTGCTGATGGTCGGGGCGATCTACCCGGTCCTCGGTCACGCGTACCGCGTTCTCTTTGGGAGCTGACGCCGATGTCCACCACTGAAACCGCCGCGTCCGGAGTCGGCCCCGTCGAGGGCGCCCCCGTCTACACCGTCGACAACCCGGCCCCGCTGATCGAGGCGCCGCGCAAGCGCACCAAGAAGTCCCCGAAGTCGACCCGGGGCAACTTCGAGCTGGCGGCCTGGCTGTTCATGCGCCTGTCCGGGATCGTGCTGGTCGTCCTGGTCATCGGCCACCTGCTGATCCAGCTCGTGCTGGACGGCGGTGTGTCCAAGGTCGGCTTCGCCTTCGTGGCGGGCCGCTGGGCGTCCCCCTGGTGGCAGGTCTGGGACCTGCTGATGCTGTGGCTCGCGATGCTGCACGGCGCCAACGGCCTGCGCACGGTCATCAACGACTACGCGGAGCGTCCCGCCTCCCGTATGTGGCTGAAGGCCCTGCTGTACACCGCCACGGTGTGGACCATCCTGCTGGGCACGCTGGTGATCTTCACCTTCGACCCGAACATCCGCTAGGCACGGGGCTGCGAGAATCATGCTGCATTTCCCGGGGGACAACCCCCGGACCCCCGGCCGATGCTCGCACCTCCCGGTCTCCGACAAAGCCCCGCAGTGAGGCGAGACCCAGTGAAGATTCACAAGTACGACACAGTGATCGTCGGCGCCGGTGGCGCGGGCATGCGCGCCGCCATCGAGGCGACGAAGCGCAGCCGTACCGCCGTGCTGACCAAGCTCTACCCCACCCGCTCCCACACGGGCGCCGCGCAGGGCGGCATGGCCGCCGCGCTGGCCAACGTGGAGGAGGACAACTGGGAGTGGCACACCTTCGACACGGTCAAGGGCGGTGACTACCTGGTCGACCAGGACGCCGCCGAGATCCTGGCGAAGGAGGCCATCGACGCCGTCCTCGACCTGGAGAAGATGGGCCTGCCGTTCAACCGGACCCCGAACGGCACCATCGACCAGCGCCGCTTCGGCGGTCACTCCCGCAACCACGGTGAGGCCCCGGTCCGCCGGTCCTGCTACGCCGCGGACCGCACCGGCCACATGATCCTCCAGACGCTGTACCAGAACTGCGTCAAGGAGGGCGTGGAGTTCTTCAACGAGTTCTACGTCCTGGACCAGCTGATCACCGAGGTCGACGGCGTCAAGAAGTCGGCCGGTGTCGTCGCCTACGAGCTGGCGACCGGCGAGATCCACGTCTTCCAGGCGAAGGCCGTCATCTACGCCTCCGGCGGCTGCGGCAAGTTCTTCAAGGTGACCTCCAACGCGCACACCCTCACCGGTGACGGCCAGGCCGCCGTCTACCGCCGGGGCCTGCCGCTGGAGGACATGGAGTTCTTCCAGTTCCACCCGACCGGCATCTGGCGCATGGGCATCCTGCTCACCGAGGGCGCCCGCGGTGAGGGCGGCATCCTGCGCAACAAGGACGGCGAGCGCTTCATGGAGAAGTACGCTCCCGTCATGAAGGACCTGGCGTCCCGTGACGTCGTGTCCCGCTCCATCTACACCGAGATCCGCGAGGGCCGCGGCTGCGGTCCCGAGGGCGACCACGTCTACCTGGACCTCACCCACCTGCCGCCGGAGCAGCTGGACGCCAAGCTGCCGGACATCACCGAGTTCGCGCGCACCTACCTCGGTATCGAGCCGTACACGGACCCGATCCCGATCCAGCCGACCGCGCACTACGCCATGGGCGGCATCCCGACGAACGTCGAGGGTGAGGTCCTGGCGGACAACACCACCGTCGTCCCGGGTCTGTACGCGGCCGGCGAGGTCGCCTGTGTCTCCGTGCACGGCGCCAACCGCCTCGGCACCAACTCGCTGCTGGACATCAACGTGTTCGGCCGCCGCGCGGGCATCGCCGCCGCCGAGTACGCCCACAAGGCGGACTTCGTCGAGCTGCCGGAGAACCCGGAGTCGTTCGTCGTCGAGCAGATCGAGCGGCTGCGCAACTCCACCGGCAACGAGCGGGTGGCCACGCTCCGTCGTGAGCTGCAGGAGACCATGGACGCCAACGTCATGGTGTTCCGCACCGAGCAGACGATCAAGACGGCCGTCGAGAAGATCGCCGAGCTCAGGGAGCGCTACAAGAACGTGGCGGTCCAGGACAAGGGCAAGCGGTTCAACACCGACCTGCTGGAGGCCATCGAGCTGGGCAACCTGCTGGACCTGGCCGAGGTCATGGCCGTCTCGGCGCTGGCCCGCAAGGAGTCCCGCGGCGGTCACTACCGCGAGGACTACCCGAACCGCGACGACGTCAACTTCATGCGCCACACCATGGCGTACCGCGAGGTCGGCGCCGACGGCTCGGAAACCGTCCGTCTCGACTACAAGCCGGTCGTCCAGACCCGCTACCAGCCGATGGAGCGTAAGTACTGATGGCTACCCCTGTTCTGGACAAGGAAGAGGCGGCCGGCAAGCCCGAGCCCGGTTTCGCCGACTCCCCCTACATCACGGTCACCTTCCGGGTCCGCCGGTTCAACCCGGAGGTCTCGGCGGAGGCCGCCTGGGAAGACTTCCAGCTGGAGATCGACCCGAAGGAGCGTGTCCTCGACGGCCTCCACAAGATCAAGTGGGACCTCGACGGCACCCTCACCTTCCGCCGCAGTTGCGCGCACGGCATCTGCGGTTCGGACGCGATGCGGATCAACGGCAGGAACCGTCTCGCCTGCAAGACGCTGATCAAGGACATCAACCCCGAGAAGCCGATCACGATCGAGCCCATCAAGGGCCTGACGGTCCTGAAGGACCTGGTCGTGGACATGGAGCCGTTCTTCCAGGCGTACCGGGACGTCATGCCGTTCCTGGTCACCAAGGACACGAACGAGCCGACGCGGGAGCGGCTGCAGTCCGCCGAGGACCGCGAGCGCTTCGACGACACCACCAAGTGCATCCTGTGCGCCGCGTGCACGTCGTCCTGCCCGGTGTTCTGGAACGACGGCCAGTACTTCGGTCCGGCCGCGATCGTGAACGCCCACCGCTTCATCTTCGACAGCCGTGACGAGGCGGGCGAGCAGCGCCTGGAGATCCTCAACGACCGTGACGGCGTGTGGCGTTGCCGCACGACCTTCAACTGCACGGACGCCTGCCCGCGCGGTATCGAGGTCACCAAGGCGATCCAGGAGGTCAAGCGCGCGCTGATCACACGTCGCTACTGATCCGCCCGCCGGTCACGCCGGCGCCGCCGGTCCGGCCCGAGGGCCCTGTCTTCCGATCCTCCGGAAGCAGGGCCCTCGGGCGTTTTTGTCGGGTTTCCGCACCGGGCGGTTCTAATGTGACGACATGTCAGACGAAGAGTCCTACGAGCTGCTCGGTTTCGACAACGTTCTGCTTCCCGTCGGAGACCTCGGCGAGGCCGTCGGGTTCTACGAGCGGGCCGGGTTCAGCGTCGGCTTCCGGTTCGACGAGGGCGGGCTCGCCCTGCTGAAGGTCGGCGCGGAGACGCCCGGGATCCTGCTGTGCGTCGAGGAGCAGCTGGGGCACCGGTCGCCGCCCTGGCCCTCGGCGCGGGTCTGGCTGGAGGTGCCGGACGCGCGGACGGCGGCACGGGAGCTGGCCGCGGCCGGGATCCAGCCGCTGGACGAGGTGGTCCAGGGGGCCACCGGGTGGACGGTGGAGATCGCCGATCCCTGGGGCAACGTCCTCGGCTTCACGGACTACACCAAGCGCCGGGAACTGGGCCGCAGAAGCTGACCGCGATTGAGTTGAACACGTTCAAAAAGAGGTCTACAGTCATCCCTGTCAGCGTTTTGAACGCGTTCAACAAGGGGTGGGGTATGGACCGCACGGTCATCGCCTACGTCATCTACCTGGTCGTCAGCATCGCGCTGACCATCTGGGTGGCCCGCACGCTCAGCCGCAACGGCCGGATCTTCCTCGCCGATGTGCTGCGCGGCAACGAGAAGCTCGCGGACGCCGTCAACCATCTCCTGGTCGTCGGCTTCTACCTGGTCAACCTCGGCTTCGTGGCGCTGTATCTGAGCGGGGACGAGACGATCGAGGATACCCGCGGCATCTTCGAGGCCCTGTCGACCAAGCTGGGCGTGGTGCTGCTGGTGCTCGGCGTGATGCACCTGGGCAACGTGTACGTGCTCAACCGGATCCGCCGGCGCGGGGTCATGGAGCGCGAGCAGCTGCCCCCGGTCGGCCCGCAGGAGTGGACCGCCCCGGCGGCCGGGGCGTGACCGCCGTGACCACCACGGGGGACCGGGGCGCCACGGGGGGCGTCCCGGTCCGCGGGCTGACCGTGCTGTACGACGCCGGGTGCGGACTGTGCACCCACGTACGGGACTGGCTCGCCCGGCAGCCGCAGCTGGTGCCGCTGGACCTGCTGCCGGCCGGCTCGGACCGGGCCCGGGCCCGCTTCCCCGGGCTCGACCACGCCGCCACCCTCGACGAGGTCACCGTTGTCGGCGACTCCGGCCAGGTGTACCGGGGTTCGCGCGCCTGGATCGTCGTCCTGTGGGCCCTGCGCGAGCACCGCCCCCTCGCCCACCGGCTCAGCACCCCCTCCGGCGCCCGGCTCGCCCGCGGCGCGGTGCTGGCGGCGGCGAAGTGGCGGGGTGCGCAGCGGAACAACGGCGCGCCGCGCGGCGAATGGAACTGGGGCGGGACCGCCTACCGGCGGGAGGACGGGTGGACCTACCGTCCCGACACCGGCTGGAGCTACGAGCCGCGCTCCTGCTCCGGCGGAGCCTGCGCCACCGGTTAGGCCCTTACGGCGTACTCGTTAGGCTCTTCACCGTGCCCGCGAAGAACGACGGCCCCGAGAGGGCCGGCTCCCCCAGCAGCAAGTCCGAGCAGACCCGCGCGCTGATCCTGGAGACCGCGATGCGGTTGTTCCAGGAGCGCGGGTACGACAAGACCACCATGCGGGCCATCGCCAAGGAGGCCGGGGTCTCCGTCGGCAACGCCTACTACTACTTCGAGGGCAAGGAACACCTGATCCAGGGCTTCTACGACCGGATCGCCGCCGAGCACCGGGCGGCGGTCCGCGAGGTCCTGGAGCGGGAGACGGACCTGGAGGCGCGGCTCGCGGGCGTGCTGACCGTCTGGCTCGACATCGCCCGCCCGTACCACGAGTTCGCCGTGCAGTTCTTCAAGAACGCCGCCGACCCCGACAGCCCGCTCAGCCCCTTCTCCCCGGAGAGCGAGCACGCCCGGGAGCAGGCCATCGCCGTCCACCGCGAGGTGCTGGCGGGCTCCAAGTCCAAGGTCGCCCCCGAACTGCGGGACGTGCTCCCGGAGTTGATGTGGCTCTCCCAGATGGGCCTGGTCCTGTACTGGGTCTTCGACCGGACCGAAGGGCGCGAGCGCAGCTACCGCCTGGCCCGCCGGGGCGCCCGGCTGACCGCCCGCGGGGTGGCGCTCGCCCGCTTCCGCGTGCTGCGCCCCCTGGTCCTGGAGGTCCATGAGCTGTTCACGGACTTCCTGCCCGGCATGACGAAGGCACTGCCGGATCCCCGTACCAAGAGGGACGAGACCAAGGGGACCAAGGAGACCAAGGGGCGCGGCGAGCAGGCCGGCTGATCAGATCCACTGCAGACGCCACAGGCGGAACACGCCCGTGCCGTCGTCCAGGTACTGGCTGCCGCCCACGGCCTCGGTGCTGACCACGTACTCCTTGCGCTGCCACAGCGGGATCAGTGGGACGTCCTGGGCGACGTCCGCCTGGATGTCCTTGAAGTCGTTCGCGGCCCGGCTGCGGTCGGCGTACCGCTGGCTGTCCTGGATGAGACTGTCGACCAGCTTGTTGCTGTACCCGGTGCTCATCGTGGAGCCGGTGCCGACGAGCGCGGCGCCGAAGGTGTCCGGGTCGGGATAGTCGGGCACCCAGCCGACCGCCCACGCGTCCATCTTCCCGGCGGCCCAGCGCTTCTGGAAGTCGGTCCACTCGTACCCCTGGACGTCCACCTTGAACAGGCCGCCGGCCTCCAGCTGCCGCTTCAGCGCGGCGGCCTCCTGCTCGCCCACGCCCCGGTTCCTGCCGTAGCCGAACGTGAAGCGCACCGGCAGGCTCACCCCGGCCTGGCCGAGCAGCGCCCGAGCCTTCTGCACGCTCTGCGTCGGGTAGTCGTCGAAGAACGAGGTGGTGTGGCCGGTGATGCCGGTCGGGATCAGTGAGTACAGCGGGTCGACCGTGCCCTCGTAGACCGTCGAGGCGAGCTGCTCGCGGTTGACCAGCCAGGCCATCGCGCGGCGCACCCGGGCGTCGTGCAGAGGCGAGGTGGCGCGCGTGTTGAGGTACAGGTTGCGGGTCTCGGCGCTGTCGGACTCGGTGACCCGCTGGTTGGGGTCGCTCGGGTTCAGCTGGGAGAGCACGCTCGGCGGCAGCTCCCGGGTGGCGACGTCGACCTGCCCCGCCTTCCAGGCGCTGTCGAGCTTCGCGGAGTCGGCGTAGTACCGCAGCTCGATCGGGCGGCCGGTGCCGGTGAGATAGCCCTTGTAGTGGCCGTTCGGCTCCAGGACGGCCTTGTCGTCGCTGGTGTACGACGTCAGGGTGTACGGGCCGGTGCCGTCGACGTCGGTGCCCTTGCGCAGGGCGTCGGCCGGGTACTTCTCCTTGTCCACGATCGCCCCGGCGCCCGTGGCGACCTTCAGCGGCCAGGTGGCGTCAGGGGACGACAGATGGAACGTGACGGTCGTCGCGCTGTCGGCGGTCACCGAGCCGAGCGTGGCGAACAGCGACGCCGGGCCGACGTCGGAGTTGATCTTCTTGACCCGGTCGAAGGAGTACTTCACGTCCTCGGCCGTCATCGCGCGTCCGCTCGGGAAGGTGATCCCGGAGCGCAGTGTGCACCGGTACGTCCGCAGACCGCCGCCCTGGAAGGCGCAGCTCTGCGCCGCGTCCGGGACCGGCTCGACGCCGCCCGGCTCGAACGTCAGCAGCGACTGGAAGACATTGCTGAACAAGGCCCAGGAACCGGCGTCGTAGGCGCCGGCCGGGTCGAGGTCCGTGACGGCGTCCGTCGTACCGACCGCGATGGTCTTGTTCTGGTTGTCCTGCGACGGCAGCAGCTGCCAGCCGCCGATTCCCACGATCGCGAGCACGAGCAGTGCCACGAGAACGCGCATGCGAACTGATCGCATGGTGGTGCCCTCCCCAGGCCCTTCAAAGGCCCTACCCCTGGCCAGCACAATTTCGCCACCCCCTAGTGGCGCGGCTCACCTAATCACACGGGTTTCGCCTGGGGGAAGGGCTTTCTGACCAGATGGGGAAAGAACTTACCGAGGCGTTGTTTCCCCCGGGTTTCACAGCGTCTTCACAGGCATGGGAGCGGTTTCGGCCAGGGGGCGGCGCGGCTCGGGCCGCGGCTCGGGCGTGGAGCGGCTCACGCGCGCGTGGCGGCCAGGTGGATTGACCTGGCTCACGCGCGCGTGGCGGCCAGGTGGATGACCGTCACGTCCGACGGCGCCCCCACCCGGGTGGGCGGGCCCCAGGCGCCGGCGCCCCGGCTGACGTACAGCTGCGTGTCGCCGTAGCGGTCGAGGCCGGCGACGGTCGGATTGGCGGCGGCCGCGAGGAGGTTGCCGGGCCAGAGCTGGCCGCCGTGGGTGTGCCCGGACAGCTGCAGGTCGACGCCGTACCGGACGGCCTCGTGGATCTGCACCGGCTGGTGCGCGAGCAGCACGCACGCGCGTGCCGGGTCCCGGTCGCCGAGCGCCCTGCCGAAGTCCGGTCCCCGGCCCTCGCTCTCGCCTGCCAGGTCGTTCACCCCGGCCAGGTCGAAGTACGGCAACTCGGTGCGGGCGTTCTCCAGCGGGTGCAGGCCGAAGGACCGCACCTCGGCCACCCACTGCTCGGCGCCGGAGAGGTACTCGTGGTTGCCGGTGACGAAGTAGGCGCCGTGCCGCGCGCTGAGCTGTGCGAGGGGTGCGGCGGCCGGGCCCAGGTTCTTGACGCTGCCGTCCACCAGGTCGCCGACGACCGCGATCAGGTCCGGCCGGGTGGCGTTGACGGTGTCGACGACCCGCTGCGCAAAGTCGCGGCCGAGGACGGGGCCGAGGTGGATGTCGCTGACGACCGCGATGCGGAAACCGTGGGCCGCGCGCGGGAGTTTGGCCAGGGGGACGGTGACGTTCTTCACGTGCGGGCCGCGGAGTACTCCGTAGGTTCCGTAGCCAACGGTCGCTGTGGCCGCGGTTGTGGCTGCGGCGGCTACGACTCTGGACACGAAGAGGCGGCGCGTGGGATCCGGTGTTGCAGTGGGCGTACCAGGGGGCTCCGCCCCCTGGACCCCCGGCCTATGCCCACCCGCCACCCGACTCGGTTGGCCGAGAGGTGAAGCGACGAGGTTCTCGCTCGGTTCGCTGAGAGGTGAAGCGACGAGGTTCTCGCTCGGTTCGCTGAGAGGCTCTGCCGTCTCCTCCTCGCCGGGTCTGCTGCGGCGGGTCAGGATGCGGCGGAGAAGGGGGCGTACGACCTCGCCCGCCAGTACCGCCAGCAGCAGGTACAGGGCGACGGCCATCCAGAGGAAGCCGGGCCAGGCGAGGGTGCGCTGGAGCCAGAAGGGGGCGGCGGAGTGCTCGGTGAGCAGGGCCCCGAGCGTCAGGGCCGGGCCTGTGACGAAGAGCACCGTGCCGGCGCGGCGGGCCGGGCCGGCGCCGCGCGTGGTGTCGCGGACCAGGCGCCGCCAGACGTACCAGTGCAGGCCCGCCACGACGGCCAGGGCGGCGACGGCGACCAGCGCGAGGACGGCGACCATCCCGGATGGCTATGACGCGCGGCGCAGTGCGCGCAGTCCGCGCAACCCGATGCCCCCGATGACCGTCCCCAATACGAAGGAGACGACCGCCAGCAGCAGGTGCACCCAGAAGTACGCGGTCGGGTGGCCGTGGTCGAAGGCGAGCCCGCTGCTGTCCTTGACCAGGTTCTTGACGAAAGTGACCCAGATGACCCAGGACCACACCCCGAAGGCGAGCAGGAACCAGGAGACCGGACGGCTGAGCTTCATACGACCAGTATCGCCGTTCGCCGTCCGGTTCCGTGTCCGGGGTGAGGCGGGTCATGGGACTTCACAGCCGACAAAAGGTACGTTCTCGACCGTGTCCGCACCGAAGAAGACCGGCCGGCGATCCCTGCTGGTCACCTCAGCCACCCTGCTGGCGCTGTCCGCCACCGCGCCCGCCGCCCTCGCCGCCCCCGTCCCCTCCGCCCACCCGACGGCCACTCCCCCGGACCGGATGTCGACCGTGGGCGGCGTCCGGCTGGGGCAGCCCGGCACGCAGGTCAACCTCGCGCCGGGTGTCCCGGTGCTGCCGAAGGACATCACCGCGCGCTCCTGGATCGTCACCGACGCCGAGTCCGGCGAGGTGCTCGCCGCGCACAACGCGCACTGGCGGCTGCCCCCGGCGAGCACGCTGAAGATGCTGTTCGCCGACACCCTGCTGCCCCGCTTCCCGAAGGACGAGAAGCACAAGGTGGTGCCGGCCGACCTCGCGGGCATGGGCGTCGGCTCCAGCGTGGTCGGGATAAAGGAGGGGCACACCTACTCCGTCCACGACCTGTGGCTCGGGGTCTTCCTGCGTTCGGGCAACGACGCCGTGCACACCCTGGCCTCGATGAACAACGGCGTCGCGCAGACCGTCAAGGACATGCAGGACCACGCCGACGAACTGCAGGCCCTGGACACCCACGTGGTCTCGCCCGACGGCTACGACGAGCCGGGGCAGCTGTCGTCGGCGTACGACCTGACGCTGTTCGCCCGGTCCGGGCTGCAGAAGAAGGACTTCCGCGACTACTGCTCCACCGTCAGTGCCAGGTTCGAGTCCGGTGAGATCCGCAACACCAACCGGCTGCTGAGCGGTGACACCGACGTGCCCGTCTACCAGGGCATCGCGGGCGTGAAGAACGGCAACACCACCAACGCGGGCGCCACCTTCACCGGGGTCGCCGAACGGGGCGGCAGGGTGCTGCTGGTCACGGTGATGCATCCGGAGAAGGCCGAGCACAACGAGGTCTACAAGGAGACGGCCAGGCTGTTCGACTGGGGTTTCCAGGCGGCCGGCAAGGTCAATCCGGTGGGCGAGCTGGTGCCGCCGAAGAGCGCCCTGCCGAGCCCGGGGGCAAGCGCGTCCGCCGGGAACTCCGGGAAGAACGGCGCCGGCGCCAGGCCGGTGGCCGGTGCCACCGCCGGTACCGCCGCCGGCTCCGGCATCGGCACCGCCGCCGCCATCACCGGCGGGGTGCTGGTGCTGCTCGCGGGCGCGGCGTTCCTGGTCAATCGCCGGTGGCCGCTGCCGGACCTGATGCGCCGTCGGCCGCGGTCCTAGGTTCCCGGTCCTCCTTGCTGGGCGTCGCCGTCCAGGAGGCGCAGAACAGTGCCAGTTTGGCGGTGAAGTTGAGCCACAGCAGCAGCGCCACGGGGACGCCGAACGCGCCGTACATGCTCTTCGCGGCGACCCCCTGGATATAGCCACTGAGCAGCAGTTTCAGCAGTTCGAAGCCGACCGCGCCGAGCAGGGCCGCCACCAGCAGGCGGCGGCGCGGCGGCTCGACACCGGGCAGCAGGGTCAGGACGTAGAGCAGGACGAGGAAGTCGGCGAGCGCGGCGACGGCGAACGCGGCGATCCGCAGCAGCGCACTGCCCCAGCCGTGCTCGGCCAGGCCGAGGGTGCGCGAGACGAGTCCGACGGCGGCCGAGGCGAGCGTGGACACGGCGAGCGTGACCAGCACGGCCCCGCCGAGGCCGAGCAGGATGCCGGCGTCCTTGGCCTTGGCCACCACCGGATTCTGCTGCTGGTCCGGCAGCTCCCACACCGCGCGCAGGCAGTCCCGCATCTGGCCGACCCAGCTGATGCCCGTCAACAGCAGCAGGGCGCCCGCGATGACGCCGACGGATCCGGCGTTGTCCACGAGCGAGGTCAGGTCCAGGCGGCTGGACAGGACGCCGGGGAACTGCTCGGCGATCTTGTGCTCGACGGTCTTCTGCCGGGCCGGGCTGAGCGTGGCGGCGCTGACCGCGGCGACCAGGGTCAGCAGCGGAAACAACGCCACGAAGCTGATGAACGTCATCGCGGCGGCCAGTCGCGTCCACTTCACCCGGTCCAGCCGCTCGTAGCAGTGCCACGCGTGCGTCTCCGTCAGCCGGGCCACGAGCGGCCCGATGCCGGGGAGTCTCTTCAGCCAGTCCATGATCCGTTCCTGCCCCCGACCGCGCGCTCGTAAGACATCCCACTAATCACCCATTGTGTGGAGTGGCCGAATGTTCCGTAACTAACCCCCATACAGGGACGATACGGTCACCGGCATGCGACGACCTGACGGCCCGGAACACGGTCTCCCCCACTCCCTGCTCGTCCTCGGCGGCACGTCCGACATCGCGCTGGCCACCGCGCGCCGGCTGATCGCCCGCCGCACCCGCACGGTATGGCTCGCGGGCCGCCCCTCACCGGCCCTGGAACAGGCCGCCGGGAGCCTGCGCGCACTCGGCGCGGACACCCGTACCGTCGCCTTCGACGCCCTCGACCCCGAGTCCCACGAGACCGCCCTCGGCAAGGTGTTCGCGGAGGGCGACATCGACCTGGTGCTGCTCGCCTTCGGCATCCTCGGCGACCAGGCCCACGACGAGCGGGACCCGGCACGCGCCGTCCAGGTCGCCCAGACCAACTACACCGGAGCCGTCTCCGCCGGCCTGGTCGCCGGCCGCGCCCTGCAGACCCAGGGGCACGGCTCCCTGGTGGTGCTCTCCTCCGCCGCCGGCGAGCGGGCCCGCCGCACCGACTTCATCTACGGCTCCAGCAAGGCCGGCCTCGACGCCTTCGCCCAGGGCCTCGGCGACGCCCTCCACGGCACGGGCGCCCACGTCATGGTCGTACGGCCCGGGTACCTCCGGGACGGGGGGCCGTTCTCGACCACTCCGGAGGCGGTGGCGACGGCCATCGAACTGGGGCTGCGCAGACGCTCGGAGGTGGTGTGGGTGCCGGGAGCACTGCGGATGGTCATGTCGGCGTTGCGGCACACGCCTAGGGCGCTGTTCCGACGGCTGCCTGTTTAGCACCGCGAGGAACGCGCCCCAAAGGGGCGCGGGGAACTGCGCGACCAGCCACGACGCAGCCGCAGCCGCCAGACCACAGCTCCCGGCACTACGAGACTGCGCTACTCCGGCCCAACTCACGCACCGCACCGGCCTGCGACGGCACCACAGTCCCCCCGAACGTGTACTCCCGCAGCTTCCGCCACACCCCGTCGGCCCCCTGCTCGTACAGCGCGAAACCCGTGCACGGCCACTGCGCGTCGAAGCCGGCCAACTCCTCGAACGCGCGGTCCATCGCCGCCTCGTCGATGCCGTGCGCGACGGTGACGTGCGGGTGGTACGGGAACTGCAGCTCACGCGCCACCGGCCCGGAGGCGTCCCGGACCCGCTGCTGCAGCAGGGTGCAGTCCTCGGCGCCCTGGACGACGCGGACGTAGACCACCGGGGAGAGCGGACGGAACGTGCCGGTGCCGGACAGCCGCATCGGGAACGGCCGCCCGCCCGCGGCGACCTCCGTGAGGTGCGCCTCGACGGCCGGCAGCTCGCTCTCGTCGACCTCGGTCGGCGGCAGCAGCGTGACATGCGTGGGGATGCCGTGAGCCGCGGCGTCGCCGAAGCCCGCGCGCCGCTCCTGGAGCAGGCGGCCGTGAGGCTCCGGGACCGCGATCGACACGCCGATCGTTACGGTCCCCACGTCGTCTCCTGTCGTCGCGTCTGTTGTGTTCTCAGTCGTCCGGGTATCGACTGTACGGCCACGGTCGTCCTGGGGGCAGGCGCAGCGGAAGTGATGTGCAGCGCTCTGCCCACTAGGACGTGTGTACGGTCGTGCGCCTCGGCGCCGGTCCGTGCGTCCGTGTGCCTCTCAGTGCTTCGCCGGCAGGAAGCCCACCCGGTCGTACGCCTGCGCGAGCGTCTCCGCGGCGACCGCGCGCGCCTTCTCCGCGCCCTTGGCCAGGATCGAGTCGAGCGTCTCGGAGTCGTCCAGGTACTGCTGGGTGCGCTCCCGGAACGGCGTCACGAACTCGACCATGACCTCGGCGAGGTCGGTCTTGAGGGCGCCGTACATCTTGCCCTCGTACTCCCGCTCCAGCTCGGCGACCGACGTGCCGGTGAGGGTGGAGTAGATGGTGAGCAGGTTCGACACGCCCGGCTTGTTCTCCGTGTCGTAGCGGATCACGGTGTCGGTGTCGGTGACGGCGCTCTTGACCTTCTTGGCGGTGGTCTTCGGCTCGTCGAGCAGGTTGATCAGGCCCTTCGGCGTGGACGCCGACTTGCTCATCTTGATCGACGGGTCCTGCAGGTCGTAGATCTTCGCCGTCTCCTTGAGGATGTACGGCGACGGGATCGTGAACGTCTGCCCGAAGCGGCCGTTGAAGCGCTCGGCCAGGTCGCGGGTCAGCTCGATGTGCTGGCGCTGGTCCTCGCCCACCGGCACCTCGTTCGCCTGGTAGAGGAGGATGTCGGCGACCTGGAGGATCGGGTACGTGAACAGGCCGACGCTCGCCCGGTCGGCGCCCTGCTTGGCGGACTTGTCCTTGAACTGGGTCATGCGGCTGGCCTCGCCGAAGCCGGTGAGGCAGTTCATGATCCAGGCGAGCTGGGCGTGCTCGGGGACGTGGCTCTGGACGAACAGCGTGCAGCGGTCGGGGTCCAGACCGGCCGCGAGGAGCTGGGCGGCGGCCAGGCGGGTGTTGGCGCGCAGCTCCTTCGGGTCCTGCGGGACCGTGATCGCGTGCAGGTCGACAACCATGTAGAACGCGTCGTGGGACTCCTGCAGGGCCACCCACTGGCGGACGGCGCCGAGGTAGTTGCCGAGGTGGAACGAGCCGGCGGTGGGCTGGATGCCGGAGAGCACGCGAGGTTCGTCAGCGGAAGCCATGTTGCCCATTCTCTCATCGGCTGGGGGTGTCATTGGCCCGAGAGGTGGGGGGGTGGATCGGGTGCGTCGGGGACTGCGGACCGGTTGTGGCTGGTCGCGCCCCGCGGCGGAGCCGCATATTGATGCGGCCCCGCGCCCCTTCCGGGGCGCTGCCCCTGACCGGGGTTGATCAGCCCAGGTCGACCTCCGGGTACAGCGGGAAGCCTGCCACCAGGTCCGTCGCTCGCTGGGCGATCTCCTGGGAGACCTTCTCGTCGAGGAGGTGGGCCGCCTTGGACGGGGCGCCCGACTTGGTGGTGCCCGGCTCGGTGGTGGTCAGGACGCGGTCGATCAGGCCCGCCACCTCGTCCATCTCCGCCGTACCGAGGCCACGGGTGGTGAGCGCGGGGGTGCCGATGCGGATGCCGGAGGTGTACCAGGCGCCGTTGGGGTCGGCCGGGATGGCGTTGCGGTTGGTGACGATGCCCGAGTCGAGGAGGGCCGCTTCGGCCTGGCGGCCGGTGAGGCCGTAGGAGGTGGCGACGTCGATCAGGTTGAGGTGGTTGTCGGTGCCGCCGGTCACCAGGGTGGCGCCGCGCCGCATGAGGCCCTCGGCCAGCGCCTTCGAGTTGTCGACGATGCGCTGGGCGTAGTCCTGGAAGGCGGGCTGCCGGGCCTCGGCGAGGGCGACGGCCTTGGCGGCCATGACGTGCGGGAGCGGGCCGCCGAGGACCATCGGGCAGCCGCGGTCGACCTGGTCCTTCAGGGAGTCGTCGCACAGGACCATGCCGCCGCGCGGGCCGCGCAGGGACTTGTGGGTGGTGGTCGTCACGATCTGGGCGTGCGGGACCGGGTCGAAGTCGCCGGTCAGGACCTTGCCGGCGACCAAGCCAGCGAAGTGCGCCATGTCGACCATGAGGGTCGCGCCGACCTCGTCGGCGATCTCGCGCATGATCCGGAAGTTCACCAGACGGGGGTACGCCGAGTAGCCGGCGACGATGATCAGCGGCTTGAACTCGCGGGCCTGGGTGCGCAGGGCGTCGTAGTCGATGAGGCCCGTGGCCGGGTCGGTGCCGTAGGAGCGCTGGTCGAACATCTTGCCGGAGATGTTCGGGCGGAAGCCGTGGGTGAGGTGGCCGCCGGCGTCCAGGGACATGCCGAGCATGCGCTGGTTGCCGAAGGCCTGGCGCAGTTCGGCCCAGTCGGCCTCGGTCAGGTCGTTGACCTGGCGGGCGCCGGCCTTCTCCAGGAAGGGGGCCTCGACCCGGTCGGCGAGGACGGCCCAGAAGGCGACGAGGTTGGCGTCGATGCCGGAGTGCGGCTGGACGTAGGCGTGGCGGGCGCCGAAGAGCTCCTTGGCATGCTCGGCGGCCAGGGACTCGACGGTGTCGACGTTGCGGCAGCCGGCGTAGAAGCGGCGGCCGACGGTGCCCTCGGCGTACTTGTCGCTGAACCAGTTGCCCATCGCCAGCAGGGTGGCCGGGGAGGCGTAGTTCTCGGAGGCGATCAGCTTGAGCATCGCGCGCTGGTCGGTGACCTCCTGGCCGATGGCGTCGGCGACGCGCGGTTCGACGGCGCGGATGACGTCGAGGGCCGCGCGGAAGGCGGTGGACTCGGTGGAGAGGTGCTGCTTCGACATGGGGACCTCCGGACGGCGTGCGTACAGCGTTCACGTTCGGCCCAGGCGCACGGCACACATCAGACTCGGGCCGCTCCCCGATGGTCCGTCCCATCCCAGCGCGCCAGTCACGGCCCGCTGATCAGCCTACCGGGCGGAGCGCGCGGCCAGGTTCCTCGGTCCACCATGCGAGCGACGGTAGGAAGGAGATCCCCCCTCGTCCTCGGAGGCCGTCGTGACCACTGCGGAAGACCTGATCGCCGCCGCCGACGCGCACAGCGCGCACACCTACCACCCGCTGCCGGTCGTCGTCGCCACCGCCGAGGGGGCCTGGATGACGGACGTGGCGGGCCGCCGCTACCTGGACTTCCTGGCCGGCTACTCGGCGCTGAACTTCGGGCACCGCCACCCGCGGCTGGTGGCGGCGGCGCGGGCCCAGCTGGAGCGGGTGACGCTGACCTCCCGGGCCTTCCACCACGACCGGTTCGCCGCGTTCTGCACCGAGCTGGCCGAGCTGTGCGGGATGGAGACGGTGCTGCCCATGAACACGGGGGCCGAGGCCGTCGAGAGCGCGGTGAAGACGGCCCGGAAGTGGGGGTACCGGGTGAAGGGGGTGCCCGCGGAGATGGCGAAGATCGTGGTCGCGGGCGGCAACTTCCACGGCCGTACGACGACGGTCATCAGCTTCTCCACCGACCCCGAGGCCCGGGCGGACTTCGGGCCGTACACGCCGGGGTTCGAGATCGTGCCGTACGGCGATCTGACGGCGATGGGCCAGGCGCTGACGGAGAACACCGTGGCGGTGCTGCTGGAGCCGATCCAGGGCGAGAACGGGGTGGTCGTACCGCCGGAGGGCTATCTGGCCGCCGTCCGCGCGCTGACCCGCGAGCGGAACGTGCTCTTCGTCGCCGACGAGGTCCAGTCGGGTCTCGGCCGCACCGGGCGGACCTTCGCGTGCGAGCACGAGGGGGTGGTCCCGGACATGTACGTGCTGGGCAAGGCGCTGGGCGGCGGGATCGTGCCGGTGTCGGCGGTGGTGTCGAGCGCGGAGGTGCTCGGGGTGTTCCGGCCGGGCGAGCACGGCTCGACGTTCGGCGGGAATCCGCTGGCCTGCGCGGTGGCACTGGAGGTGATCGCGATGCTGCGCACGGGCGAGTTCCAGGCGCGGGCGGCCGAGCTGGGCGAGCGGTTGCACCGGGACCTGGGCGCGCTGCTCGGCACGGGCGCGGTGACGGCGGTGCGCGGGCGCGGACTGTGGGCGGGCGTGGACATCGCACCGAAGGCCGGCACGGCGCGGCAGGTCTCCGAGCGGCTGATGGACCGCGGGGTCCTGGTCAAGGACACCCACCGCGCCACCGTACGCATCGCCCCGCCGCTGGTGATCGGCGAGGAGGAACTGGAGTGGGGGCTGGAGCAGCTGCGGACCGTCCTGGGAGCCTAGAGGATCACATGTGGCAGGAAGCGGGCGTACTCGTCGGTGATCAGGCCCGTGGACTCGCGGATGCCGAGGCCGGCGGCCTCGTCCTGGACGACCCAGGCGCCGAGGACGACGTGGTTGCCGTCGAAGGCGGGCAGGGGCGCGAGCTGCTGGTAGCAGCAGGGCTCGTCGCGGAGTACGGCGGGCGCGCCGGGCTCGTGCACGGTGACGCCCTCGCCCTCGCGGCCGAGCAGCGGCTTGGCGACGTAGCCGGGTGCGCAGGCCAGCTCGCGGGGGCCGTCGAGGTAGGCGGGCAGGAGGTTGGGGTGGCCGGGGTACTGCTCCCACAGGACCGCCAGCAGGGCCTTGTTGCTGAGCAGCATCTTCCAGGCGGGTTCGATCCACAGGGTGCTGCCGGTGCCGCCGCCGTTGTCGAGGGTGTCCAGGACGTGCCCGCCGAACGCGTCGGTGGTGAGCCACTCCCAGGGGTAGAGCTTGAAGATGCCGCGGATGAAACGGAGCTGGTTGTCGACGAAGCGGCCGGAGAGGGTGTCCCAGCCGATCTCCTCCATGGACAGCCAGTCGGTGTCGAGGCCGGCCTGCTCGGCGGTCTCCTTCAGGTAGGCGACCGTCATCAGGTCCTCGCCGAGTTCGTCGGCCGAGGAGTGGGCGAAGTGCAGCGGGCTGCCGGGGGGCAGCAGCGCGGCCTGGGTCCGCCAGGCCGCGACGAGGCGTTCGTGCAGGGAGTTCCACTGGTCGGCGCCGGGGAAGCGGTCCTCCATCCAGAACCACTGCGGCGAGGCCGCCTCGACCAGTGAGGTCGGGGTGTCGGCGTTGTACTCGAGCAGCTTCGCGGGGCCACTGCCGTCGTAGAGGAGGTCGAACCTGCCGTAGACGGAGGGGAGTTCGGCGCGGCGCCGCCAGGCCTCGGTGACGGCTTCGGCCACGCGCGGGTCGGTGATGCCGAGGTCGGCGAGCCGGTCCTTCGCCACGATGTGCTCGGCGGCCGCGAGGCACATGCGGTGCAGTTCCTCCACCGTCTCCTCCAGCGCCTCGACCTCCGCCAGGGAGAAGACGTAGTAGGCGCTCTCGTCCCAGTAGGGGCGCAGGGAGCCGTCGGGGTGGCGGGTGAGGGGGTAGACGAGCCCCTGCGCCTCGACGGTCCGCTGCCAGCCGGGGCGGGGCGTGGTGGTACGGCGTTCCATGGCCCGGTACCGGTCAGCCGCCGGAGCTGTGGTGGCCGCCGCCGAAGCCGCCGCGGTGCACCCCGCTGCCGCCGTGGCTGCCGCCCGAACCCGACCTGGGCCTGGTGAAGGAGCCGCCGCTCACCCAGGAGCCCTTCTTCTTGCCGCCGTAGTACCAGCCGCCGTCGACGGACGCCTTGACGGACGTGCAGTTCTTGTCGGAGACGACCTTGTAGCCCTTGGCGTAGGTGTAGCTGTCGCGGTCGACGCAGCGCTTGTCCGGGTCGGACGAGCAGGCGGTGAGGGCGGCGGCCAGCAGGCCCATGCCGCCGAGGATCACCGTGCCCGAGCGCAACCGCCGCCGGGTGTCAGCCATGTTCGTGTCTCCCCCGTGTCCGGATCCGAGTGGCCTGATGCCGGCCGCCAGCCTAGAGAACGGTAAGAGCGCAGGCCACAGGGGGTGGCCGGATCAGCCGTCTCCTAGAGTCCCTTTGTGGTCTTTGGAATGGTGTGCGCCCTTGGCGCGGCGGTCTGCTTCGGCACCGCGACGGTGTTGCAGGCGGTGGCCGCGCGGGCGGCGGGCACGGACGGGGGTGGTGGCGAGGCGGCACTGCTGCTGCGGGCGCTCAGGCAGTGGCGGTACATCGCCGGTCTCGCGCTGGACGGGCTCGGCTTCCTGTTCCAGATCGCGGCACTGCGGTCCCTGCCGATCTACGCGGTCAGCGCGGCCCTGGCGGCGAGTCTGGCGGTGACCGCGGTGGTGGCGGCGCGCCTGCTGCGGGTGCGGCTGAACGGCACCGAGTGGAGCGCGGTGGCCGTGGTCTGCGCCGGGCTCGCCATGCTGGGGCTGGCGTCCGGCCCGGAGGGCGACGTGGGCGGCTCGGACGTGTTGCGGTACGTGATGCTCGCCGTGGCGGCCGGGATGCTGCTGCTCGCGTTCGCGGCCGGGCGGCTGTCCGGACCGGCGCGGCCGCTGGTGCTCGGGCTGGGGGCCGGGTTCGGCTTCGGGGTGGTGGAGGTGTCGGTGCGGCTGATCGACAGTCTGGCGCCGGCGGATCTTCTGACCAACCCGGCGGTCTACGCCCTGCTGATCGGCGGCGGCGCCGCGTTCATGCTGCTGACGTCGGCACTGCAGCGGGGGTCCGTGACGACCGCGACCGCCGGCATGGTGATCGGCGAAACCATCGGCCCGGCCGCGGTGGGCGTGGTGTGGCTGGGGGACCGTACGCGCGAGGGGCTGACCTGGCTGGCGGTGCTGGGGTTCCTGGTGGCCGTGGCGGGCGCGCTGGCGCTGGCACGGTTCGGGGAGGCACCGGTGGCGGTGGCCGAGGAGGGCTGAGCCGCTCCCCGGGCAGCCGTAGTTCCGCGGAAGCGACCTCCGGTCGCCCCTCACGGTGAGCGGTGAGACGCGGGAGGCCCCCGCCCGAAGGATTCCCTTCGGGCGGGGGCCTCCCGAGGTGGTGGGCCGGTCAGCTCAGGGGCCTACCCCTCGCCACTGGTACGGCGGCGCCTGAACCAGAGCAGGCCGGCAGTACGACGACCGGCGCGGCCCGTTCCTGCGGGCGGTCGCCCGGTACCTGGGCGAAGTCCTCGTACGGCACCACGGTGCGGTCTGGGTGTGGCCGCCCGGCACCCCCTGCCCCGGCCCGGAACGGACGTGCCCGTCCCTGACCTACCCGTACGACCGGCTCACCGGGCCGGAGGCCGAAGCCGTCGCCGCCTCGGAGGAGGAGGGCGAGTCCCTGCTCCCGGTCGTCGACCCGCACCAGATCGTCGGCGCCCTGTACCGGGCGGAGAACTCCCGTCTGGGCGTGGCCCTGGAGCACTTCGAGGGATGGCGCGACGACCTCGCACCCTGGCTGCCGCCGGGCGCCTGACCGGCCGGAGCGCGGCTACGGCAGCACCCTGCACAGCGCGTCCAGCGCCCCCGCCCACGCGCTGTCCGGCGGTGTCGCGTACCCCACGACCAGCGCGTCCAGCGGCTCGGTGCCGGCCTCCGGGTGGCGGTGGAAGGCGAGGCCGTGCAGGGCCAGCCCCTGCCAGGCGGCGGCCTGGATCACCGGCTGTTCCATGCCGGCCGGCAACCGCAGCACCGCGTGCAGGCCGGCGGCGATGCCGGTGACCGTGACCTCGGGGGCGCGGGCGGCGACGGCGGCGGCGAGGGCGTCGCGGCGGCGCCGGTAGCGCAGGCGGGAGGAGCGGACGTGACGGTCGTACGCGCCGGAGGTGATGAACTCGGCGAGGGTGAGCTGGTCCAGCGCGCCCACCGTGTCGACGCGGCCCTTGGCCGCGGTCACCTCCTCCGTCAGGGCCGTCGGCAGCACCATCCAGCCCAGCCGCAGGCCGGGGGCGAGGGACTTGCTGGCGGTGCCGAAGTAGATCACGCGGTCGGGGTCGAGGCCCTGGAGGGCGCCGACGGGCTGGCGGTCGTAACGGAACTCGCCGTCGTAGTCGTCCTCCAGGACCAGGCCGCCGGTCCGCCGCGCCCAGTCCACGACGGCCGTGCGCCGGTCCGGGTGCAGGGGCGTGCCCATGGGGAACTGGTGGGCGGGCGTGAGGAGGACCGCGCCGGCGTCCGTCAACGGGCCGGTGTCCGTGCCCAGCCGGTCGTACGGGAGGGCGGGTGCCGTCAGGCCGGCGGCGCGCAGCACGTCCCGGTGCGCGTCCAGGCCGTACGACTCGACCGCCACCGTGCGCGCCCCGCGCGCCCGCAGCACCGTGCCGAGCAGCCGCAGGGCGTGCGAGAAGCCGGCGGTGATCAGGACGGAGTCCGGGTGGGCGCGCACGCCGCGGGCGCGGGCGAGGTAGCCGGCGAGGGCTTCGCGCAGCTCGGGGCGGCCGCGCGGGTCGCCGTAGCCGAGGGCTTGGTAGGGGGCCGTGGCCAGGGCGCGGCGGGCGGCCTTGAGCCATTCCGTGCGGGGGAAGGCGGCCAGGTCCGGGGTGCCGGGGATGAGGCTGTGGGTGGGGCGGGCGGCTTCCCGGCGCCGGGGTGCCGAGTCCGCCGGCGGGACGACGGCCCGGTCCGCCACGCGGGTGCCGGAGCCCTGGCGGGCGGTGAGCCAGCCCTCCGCCACCAGGTCGGCGAACGCCTCGGCGACGGTGTTGCGGGCGATGCCGAGGTCGGCGGCGAGGGAGCGGGAGGAGGGCAGCCGGGTGCCGGGGGCGAGGCGGCCGGTGCGGACGGCGTCGCGCAGGGCGTCGGTCAGGCCCCGGCGCAGCCCGCCGGAGCCGGCCGGTTCGAGATGCAGGTCGACGCCCAGAGTGGCCCAGGATTCCGCCATGGAAATGGACCATACTCCTGGGCTGCCCGGCTCCTAGGGTCGAGGGCATGAGCACTGCACAGGAAAACGCCGAGTACGTCACCGAGCAGGCCCCGCGACTGGCCTGGGCCAAGCACGCGCCGGAGGTCTACAAGGCCATGATCCGGCTGGACACCGCCGCCAGGCAGGGGCTCGACCCCAAGCTGTACGAGCTGGTGAAGATCCGCGCCTCGCAGCTCAACCACTGCGCGTTCTGCCTCGACATGCACACCAAGGACGCGCTCGCGGCCGGTGAGAGCGTGGAGCGGATCGTGCAGCTCAGCGCCTGGGAGGAGTCGCGGCACTTCTACACCGCGAAGGAGCTGGCGGCGATCGAGCTGACCGAGGCGATCACCGTGCTGACCGACGGCTTCGTGCCGGACGAGGTGTACGACCGGGCCGCCGGGCACTTCGAGGAGGCCGAGCTGGCCCAGCTGATCGCCGCCATCGCGGTGATCAACACCTGGAACCGGTTCGGGGTGACCACCCGGATGACCCCGGGCCACTACCAGCCCGGGCAGCACACGTGAGCCGTACCCGACTGCTGGACCGCGAGGTCGGGCGGGCGATGTCCGCGCTGAGCGCGGCGGCGAAGAAGGGGCTCGGGGATCCGGTCCTCGCCGAGCTGGTGATGATCCGGGCCTCGCAGCTCAACCACTGCGCGTTCTGCCTCGACATGCACCTGAAGGCCGCCCGGGAGAACGGGGAGTCGGAGGACCGTGTCCAGCTGCTGAACGCCTGGGAGGAGACCGAGGGCCTCTACAGCGAGCGGGAACGGGCCGCGCTGGCGCTGACCGAGGCCGTCACCGTGCTGACCGAGGGGTTCGTGCCCGACGAGGTGTACGAGCGCGCCGCCGAGCACTTCGACGAGGCCGGACTCGCCCACCTCATCGGCCTGGTCGCCGTCATCAACGGCTGGAACCGGATCATGGTCAGCCGTCGCGTCCCGCCCGGGGGGTATCAGCCGTGAGCAAAGTGGACGCGTTCCGCGCACTGCACCGCAACCGCCCCCCGGGCGACCCGCTGGTCCTGCCCGGGCCCTGGGACGCGGCCAGTGCGCGCGTCTTCGAAGAGGCCGGGTTCCCGGCGCTGGCCACACCGAGCGCCGGGGTGGCCGCCTCGCTCGGGTACGCGGACGGGGCCACCCCCGCCGACGAGATGTTCGCCGCGGTCGCCCGGATCGCGCGGGCGGTGGACGTGCCGGTGTCGGCGGACGTCGAGGACGGGTACGGGCTCGCGCCGAAGGAACTGGTGGAGCGGGTGCTTCAGGCGGGTGCCGTCGGGTGCAACCTCGAGGACTCGCGCGGGGGTGTCCTCAAGGACCCGCGCGAGCACGCCGAGTTCCTCGCCGAGGTCCGCTCGGCCGCCGCCGGCCGGCTGTTCGTCAACGCCCGGGTCGACACCTTCGTGCACGGCGACAAGGACCCCGGGCGGGCCATCGAGCGGGCCGCGCTGTACGTGGCGGCGGGCGCCGACTGCGTCTATCCGATCCTCGCCCCCGCCGCCGTACTGCCGCTGCTGCGGTCCGGCATCCAGGGCCCGCTGAACGCGCTCGCCCGGCTGGACGGCGAGGGCTGGGCCGGCCCCTCGCCCGCCGGGCTCGGCGAACTCGGGGCCACCCGCGTCACCTTCGGACCGGGACCGCAGCGGCGGGCCGCAGCCGCGCTTCAGGGCATCGCCGACTCCCTCAAGGAATGAGGGCGTTCAGGACAGCCACCGCTTCCACACGTCGGGGTGGCTGTCCACCCACTTCTTCGCCGCGTCCTGGGGCGAGAGCTTCTGGTCGGCGATCATCAGGGAGACCTCGTTCTGGTCCTCGGTCGTCCAGCTGAACTTCTTCAGGAAGGCCGCCGCCTTGCCGCCGGACCTGGCGAACCCGGCGTTGAGGTACTTCTGCAGCGGGGTGTGCGGATAGGCGCAGGCGACCTTCGCCGCGTCCGCGTCGCAGCCGTCCTTGTACGGCGGGAGCTTCACCTCCGTCATGGGGACCTTCTTGAACAGCCACTGGGGGGCGTACCAGTAGGTCAGGAAGGGCTTCTTCTCCTTGGCGAACTGCTTGATCTGGGTGATCTGCGCGGCCTCGGAACCGGCGAAGACGACCTGGTAGTCCAGCTTCAGGTTCTTCACCAGGGCCTTGTCGTTGGTGACGTACGACGGGGAGCCGTCCATCAGCTGGCCCTTGCCGCCGCTCTCCGCGGTGCGGAAGAGGGAGGCGTACTTGTTCAGGTTCCTCCAGTCGGTGATGTCCGGGTGCTGCTCGGCGAGGTAGGTGGGGACGAACCAGCCGATGTGACCGGTCACCCCGAGGCCGCCGCCCCGCCGAATCGTCTTCTTGTCCTGGACGTACCGCTTCTCCTGGTCCGGGTGGCCCCAGTCCTCCAGGATGGCGTCGACCCGGCCCTGGCTGAGCGCGTCCCAGGCGGGCACCTCGTCGACCTGGACGGTGTCGACGCGGTAGCCCAGCTCGTGCTCCAGCAGGTACTGGGCGACGGCCACGTTGGACTGCGCGCCCACCCAGGACTGCACGGACAGGGTGACGGTCTTCGAGCCCTTGGCGTTCGCGAACGGGCTGGCCTGCTTGGTCATGTCGGCGGCGCCGCAGCCGGTGAGCAGCGACACGGTGGCCGCTCCGGCGGCGATCAGTGCCGTCCTGCGCTTGAGCTTCGTCATGTCACGCTCCCTTCCTCGCGCGTCGCCCGGTCGGCTGGGTCACCCGGTCGAGCATCAGGCCCAGGCAGACGATCGCGGCGCCGGCCACCAGACCGGTCGCCAGGTCGCCCTGGGCGAGGCCGAAGGCCACGTTGTAGCCGAGGGCGCCGCCGCCGACCAGGCCGCCGATGATGACGACGGCGAGCACCAGGACCACGCCCTGGTTGACGGCGAGCAGCAACGACCGTTTGGCCAGCGGGCGTTGGACCTGCCACAGCTGCTGCCGGCCGGTCGCGCCGAGCGAGCGCGCCGACTCCAGCGCGGCGGGGTCGACCTGGCGCAGGCCCTGCGCGGTGATCCGGACGACGGCGGGCAGCGCGTAGACGACGGCCGCGGCGACGGCGGGGGCGCGGCCGACGCCGAACAGGGCGACGACCGGGATCAGGTACACGAACTGCGGCATGGTCTGGAACACGTCCAGGACCGGCCGCAGGGCCCGTTCGACGCGGTCGCTGCGGGCGGCGGCGATGCCGGTCGCGAAACCGAGGACGAGGGTGACGGCCACGGCGGCGAGCACCTGGGAGAGCGTGTCGAGGGCCGGCTCCCAGACGCCGAGGACGCCGATCGCGGCCATGGCGAGGACGGCGGTCAGGGCGGTGCGCCAGGTGCCGATCGACCAGGCCAGGGCGGCGACGATCAGCAGCACCGACCACCAGGGCAGCCACTGCAGGCCGCCGCGCACGGGGTCCAGCACCCAGGTGGTGAAGTGGCCCGCCCAGTCGGCCGTACCGCCGACGACCGGGACGCCGGAGTAGAGGTGGTTGGTCATCCAGTCGACGGCACGGTTGACCGGTTCGGCGATGTCCAGGGTCCAGCCGGAGGGCCAGTCGAGGCCGTGCAGGAGGCGGGCGGCCAGGGCGGCGGCCACGGTGACGGCGAGGGCGTAGACCCAGCCGATGGTCCTCGGGCGCGTGGTGCCGTCGCCGGCGCCCGCGCCCGCCGCCGCGGTCACGCGGTCCAGCACGATCGCGAGCAGCACGATCGGGATGCCGGCGGCGAGGGCCTGGCCGACGTCGACCGAGGCGAGCGCCTGGTAGACGCGGTCACCGAGGCCGCCGGCGCCGATGACGGAGGCGATGACGGCCATGGACAGCGCCATCATGATCGTCTGGTTGAGGCCGAGGAGGAGTTCACCCCGGGCGAGCGGGATGCGGGCGGTCAGCAGCCGCTGGCGGCGGGTCGCGCCGAGCGACTCCACGGCCTCCAGGACCTCGGGGTCGGCGCCGCGCAGGCCGAGCGCGGTGAGGCGGGCCATCGGCGGGGCGGCGTACACGACGGTGGCGAGCACGGCCGCGGGGACGCCGATGCCGAAGACCAGGACGACGGGGAGGAGGTAGGCGAAGGCCGGGAGCACCTGCATGGTGTCCAGGACCGGGCGCAGGGCGCGGTCCAGGCGGTCGGACAGGCCGGCGGCGAGGCCGAGCAGCGCGCCGACGGCCACGGAGGCGAGGACGGCGACGACCATGAGCGCGAGGGTCTGCATGGTCGGCACCCACATGCCCAGGGCGCCGCAGGCCAGGAAGGCGATCGCGGTGCCGGCGGCGAGCCGGGGGCCGGCGAAGCGCCAGGCGAGCAGGGCGCCGAACGCCGTGACGCCGGCCCAGCCCGCGGCGAGCAGCGTGAGGTAGACGCCGCGTACGGCGATGACGACGGCGTTGCTGATGTAGCCGAAGAAGTACAGGAACAGCGGGTGGCTGTCGCGGTTGTCGATGACCCAGTTGCTGGCGCCGGTGAGCGGCTTGTCCAGGCTGACGGTCAGGTGCTGCGGCCACGGTCCGCCGTGCAGGAGGGGCAGCAGTACGGCGGTGACCAGCGCGAGGAGGAGCAGTTTCGCCGTGGTTCTGCTCCTGAGGACGCGGGGGACGTTCGTGCGGGAGGCCGGGACGGTGAGCGTTGCCATCAGACCGCCTCCGGGCTGATGCGCGGGGCGGGTACGCACACGTCGAGGCCCGCCACGACGTCCAGCAGCAGCTCGTGGTCCACGGTCCCGACGCAGTGGCCGTCCTCCACCACGCACGCCGGTGTGCCGGTCTCGGCCACGGCCTTGATCGCGTCCGCGACCACGGCGTCCGGGGTGAGGGCGCCCGGGTGCTCGGAACCGCCGCAGTCGCCCGGCTTCATCGCCGTACGGACCGTCATCACCTGCTCGCGCGGGACGTCCCGGACGAACTCGCGGACGTAAGCGTCGGCCGGGGAGCCCACGATCTCCTCCGGGGTGCCGAGCTGGACGACCCTGCCGTCGCGCATCAGGGCGATGCGGTCGCCCAGCTTGAGGGCCTCGGACAGGTCGTGGGTGATGAAGACCATCGTGCGGCCCTCCTCGCGGTGCAGGCGGGCCACCTCGTCCTGCATGTCGCGCCGGATGAGCGGGTCGAGGGCGCTGAACGGCTCGTCGAAGAGCAGGACCTCGGGGTCGACGGCCAGGGCCCGGGCCAGGCCCACGCGCTGGCGCTGGCCGCCGGAGAGTTCGGCGGGGCGGCGGTGTTCCATGCCTTCGAGGCCGACCTTGGCGACGACCTCGGCGGCCCGCTCGCGCCGCTCGGCCTTGCCGACGCCCTGGATTTCCAGGCCGTAGGCCACGTTGTCCAGGACCGTGCGGTGCGGGAGCAGGCCGAAGTGCTGGAAGACCATGGCGGCCCGGTGCCGGCGCAGTTCGCGCAGGCGGCCCTTGTCCATCGCGCGGACGTCCTCGCCGTCGATGGAGATCGTGCCCGCCGTCGGTTCGATCAGCCGGGTGAGGCAGCGGACCAGGGTGGACTTGCCGGAGCCGGACAGGCCCATGACCACGAAGACCTCGCCCTTGCGGACGTCGAAGGAGACATCGCGGACGGCCGCCGTACAGCCCGTGCGGGCGCGCAGGTCGGCGGGGTCCAGCGTGCTGAGCTCCGGGTCGGCGGGGATCCGCTGGGGCTTGGGGCCGAAGACCTTCCACAGGCCCTCGACGGAGAAGACAGGGGCGGCGGTGGGCGGCTTGCGGGTGGGGACGGTGCGGGTCATCGGGCGTCACCTCCGATCAGGTCGACGGCCTTCTCCCCGACCATGAGCACCCCGATCATCGGGTTCACGGCGGTCATGGTCGGGAAGACGGACGCGTCGGCGATGCGAATGCCGTCGAGGCCTCGGATCCTCAACTCCGGGTCGACTACGGCCAGTTCGTCGTCGGCGGCGCCCATCCTGCAGGTGCCGGCCGGGTGGTACACGGTGTGCGCGACCTTGCGGGCGTACTCGCTGAGTTCGGCGTCGCCCCGGACCTCGGGACCGGGGCACACCTCGCGCTTGAGCCAGCTCGCGAGCGGCTCGGTCCTCGCGATCTCACGGGCGATGCGGATGCCGTCGACCAGGGTCCGGCCGTCGTAGTCGTCCTCGTCGGTGAAGTAGCGGAAGTCGAGGGCGGGCTTGACGGACGGGTCGGCGCTGGTGAGGTAGAGGCGGCCGCGGGACCTGGGCTTGGGGATGTTCGGGGTCATCGAGACGCCGTACCGCGGGCGTTCGTAGCCGAGCCGCTCCGGGTTGTCCGTGAACGGGATCTGGTAGAAGTGGAACATCAGGTCCGGGCCCGCGTGTCCGGGGTCGCGGCGCACGAACAGGCCCGCGTCGGAGTCCATCGCGGAGTTCTCCGGGATCGGGCCGTGGGTCTCCCAGACGATGACCGACTCGGGGTGGTCCAGCAGGTTCTCGCCGACGCCGGGCAGGTCGTGGACGACGGGGATGCCGAGGGCCTCCAGGTCGCCGCGGGGGCCGATGCCCGAGTGGAGGAGCAGGCGCGGGGAGTCGACGGCGCCCGCGCACAGGACCACCTCGTTCCGGGCCCGGACCAGCAGTTCCTCGCCGTCCTTGGTGCGCACGTGGACGCCCTGGGCCCGGGTGCCGTCCAGCTCCAGCCGGTACGCCCAGGTCTCCAGCAGGATCGTCAGGTTCGGGCGCTCGTCCATCACCGGGTGCAGGTACGCCACCGACGCCGAGGACCGCTTGTTGTCCTCGGGGTGGTAGGCGAGGTCGAAGAAGCCGACGCCCTCGGTGAACGGCTTCTTGTTGAAGCCCTCGACGCGGGGGACGCCGAGCGCGGCCTGGGCGGCGTCGACGAAGTCCCGGGCGATGGCGTTGCGGTCCTTCTCGTCGACGGAGACGATGTTGTTCTTCAGGCGGGCGAAGTACGCCTCCATGGGCACGGCCCCCCACCCCTTGGCGCCGGCCTCCTCCCACTCGTCCCAGTCGGACGGCAGCGGCTTGAAGGAGATCAGCGTGTTGTGGGAGGAGCAGCCGCCGAGGACGCGGGCGCGGCTGTGCCGGATGTGGGAGTTGCCGCGCGGCTGCTCCACGGTCGGGTAGTCGTAGTCGAGGTCGCCGCCGAGCAGGCCCATCCAGCGGCGCAGGGTGAGGACGTCGTCGCGGCCGACGTCGCTCGGGCCGCCCTCGATGACGGCGACGGTGACGTCCGGGTTCTCGGTGAGGCGGGAGGCGATGACGGAGCCCGCGGTGCCGCCGCCGATCACGACATAGTCGTAGACGTGGGGGGTGTGGGACATGGGGGTACTACTCCAGGGGGTGTTTCCGGGGGGCGAAGAGGTGGGGCTCAGCCGGCGAACCAGCGCACCGGCTTCGGCGCGAGGTTCTGGTAGACGTGCTTGGTCTCGCGGTACTCGGCGAGTCCGGCGGGTCCCAGCTCGCGGCCGGTGCCGCTCCTGCCGAAGCCTCCCCACTCCGCCTGCGGCAGGTAGGGGTGGAAGTCGTTGATCCAGACGGTGCCGTGGCGCAGCCGGCCGGCGACGCGGCGGGCCCTGCCCGCGTCGGCGGTCCAGACGGCGCCGGCGAGGCCGTACTCGGTGTCGTTGGCGAGGCTGACGGCCTCCTCCTCGGTGCGGAAGGTCTCGACGGTGAGGACCGGTCCGAAGACCTCCTCGCGGACGACCCGCATCTCGCGGTGGCAGGCGTCGAGGACCGTCGGCTCGTAGAAGTAGCCGGCCTCGGGGCGCTCCGGTGACGGCTCCGGCCGCTTGCCGCCGCAGCGCAGTACGGCGCCCTCGGCGAGCGCGGACGCGACGTACGCCTCGACCTTGGCGCGCTGCTGCTCGGAGACGAGCGGGCCGCACTCGACACCGTCCGCGGTGCCGCGCCCGAGCCTGATCCGCCGGGCCCGGCGGGCGAGTTCGGCGACGAAGCGGTCCCTGACCGACTCCTCGACGATGAGCCGGGCGCCGGCCGAGCAGACCTGGCCGCTGTGGATGAAGGCGGCGTTGAGGGCCTGGTCGACGGCGGTGTCGAAGCCTTCCTCGGTGGCGCAGGCGTCGGCGAAGACGACGTTGGGGTTCTTGCCGCCGAGTTCGAGGGCGACCTTCTTCACCGTCGGGGCGGCGGCCTGGGCCACCTTGGTGCCGCTGACCAGGCCGCCGGTGAAGGAGACCAGGTCGACGTCGGAGTGCTCGGCGAGGCGGGCGCCGACGGTGTGGCCGGGGCCGGTGACGAGGTTGGCGACCCCGGCGGGCAGGCCCGCCTCCGCCAGCAGCTCGATCAGCGCGACGGTGGTCATCGGGGTGATCTCGCTGGGCTTGATCACGAAGGTGTTGCCGGCGGCGAGGGCCGGAGCGATCTTCCAACTGGCCTGGAGCAGCGGGTAGTTCCAGGGGGTGATCAGCGCGCAGACGCCGACCGGCTCGTGCACGACGACGCTGTGGATGTCGGGGGAACCCGCGTCCACGACCCGGCCCGGCGCCTCGGCGGCGACCAGGTCGGCGAAGTAGCGGAAGGCGTCGGCGACACAGTCGATGTCGATACGCCCCTCCTCGACGGTCTTGCCCGCGTCCCGGCTCTCCAGCAGGCCCAGCTCCTCGCGGTCGCGTACGAGGAGGCCGGCGACGCGGCGCAGCAGGGCGGCGCGGTCGGCGACCGGGGTGTGCGGCCAGGGGCCGTGGTCGAAGGCCTGCCGGGCCGCGGCCACCGCGCGCTCGGCGTCCTTCTCGTCACCCTCGGCGACCACGGCGAACGGCCGGGCGTCCGCGGGGTCGAGGATCTCGCGCGTCGCGCCGGAGACCGCAGCCAGCCACTCGCCTCCCGCGTGGATGGTCGCCTGGGCCTGTCGTGCCGTTCTGTCCGCCATGATCGGTGTTGCCTTCCGTTCCTGATCGATGCCCCTGTGTCACTCGCGTGCCACGCTCGGGGACCGTCGCCGCCTGCCCAGGACCGGCACCTCGCATGCGCGATCGATGACGGAAAGTGCGCGGGGTCACATCAGCCCGCACCAGATCACTCAACCCGTCGACCATTTAATTGCAGTATTCACGGAATACAATTGCCTGTGTATTTACAATTCCCCCGAATGCCCCAAAGCCCACCTCCATCGGCCGTCGTTAGGTGACCGTGATGCGATTGGACTGGCACGCGGCCGAGGATCATAAGACGACCATGCTGCGCTGGAGCGGCGAGGCGGACGTCACGTCATGCTCGGATCTGCTCGACGACTTCCTTACGAAAATCAACACAATGGAAAATGAATACCGGCGGACGATGGCAGCTCTGTACAGGGCGTCCTGAGGCGGGGGTACGGAGGTAGAACGATGGAAACCTGGAACGTCCCGGACCAGGACATCGCGCCGAACGACTGGGACCCGGTCGAGGAACTGGCCCAGATACTGTCCACGCCGACCAGCGTGAGCCCCGTCACCCCCCTGGACCTGCCGTCCCCGCGCAGGAACAACCGCCGACGGGTGCGTCACGAGTCCCATCTGCTCGACGGCGGCCGCAGCCTCACCCACATCACGCTGCTGATCGCGACGGTGACCGTCTGCGCGCTGTGCATGCTGGGCTGGTCCGTCTGCTACTCGTACTGGCAACTGCGCGGAATCGCGTCGTCCGTGCTGCCGACGAGACTGGCGCAATGCTGGCCGCTGACCGTGTACGGGCCGTGGTTCGTGGCCGCCCTCTCCGTACTGCGGGCCACCGCTCAGCGCCGCAGTGCGCGGCGTTCCTGGTGCGTCGTGCTGGCCGCTTCCGCGCTCGCCGTGGGGCTGTGCGTCAGCCACTCGTCGCATGCGCTGCTCTCGTTAGTGATCTTCGGAATCCCGCCGGTCACCGCTCTGGTGTGCTTCTGGGAACTCGTCGGCCAGATCTCGACGAGGAACCGCCCCCGGCACGCCACGAACACCGATCCGCCGGACCCCACGCCGTGAAGCCGTGAAGGCCCGCATGAGGACCCGCCGGCCGGCTACCACGCCCGGTAGCCGGCCGGCGGGTCCTCGTTCACGCGGCCGTCGAGCGACTCCCGGATCAGGTCGGCCTGGCCCACGTGCCGGGCGTACTCCTCGATCATGTCGACCAGGAACCGGCGCAGGCTCGGCCGCTCGCCCCGGCGTGAGGTGCGGATCACGGTGGAGAGCGTCGACGGCGCCTCGCCGGACGCGCGGGCCTGCCTGGAGGCCTACGCGGCGGACATCGACGCGCGCTTCCCCGAGGGCTACGACAAGGCGGCCCTGGTACGCCCCGAGGAGGTCACCGGGGAGGCCGGTGCCTTCCTGGTGGCGTACGAGGAACGGCGGCCGGTGGGCTGCGGGGCGTTCAGACGGCTGGCACCCGGGGCCGGCGAGATCCGCCATGTGTGGGTGCACCCGGAGGCGCGCCGGCTGGGGCTCGCACGGCGGCTGCCGGCGGCGCTGGAGCGGGAGGCCCTGGAGCGCGGCCTGACGGTCGTACGCCTGGACACGCACACGGTGCTCACCGAGGCGCAGGCGATGTACCGGGCGTGCGGGTACACCGAGATCCCGCGCTACAACGACGACGTCTACGGCGGCCACTGGTTCGAGAAGCGGCTACTAGCCGAGGACGGCGCCTGACGCCTCGGCCATCAGGTCCCGGACGCAGGCGCGCAGCCAGGCGTGGGCGGGGTCGGCGTCGTGCCGGGGGTGCCAGGCGAGCCCCACCTCGACCGCCGGGAGTTCGAGGGGGATCTCGAAGACGACGAGACCGAGGGCGTCCGCCATCGGGCGACTGTAGGTGGTGATCAGGCCGATCAGGTCGGTCTCGCGCAGCACGAACAGCGAGGCGGGATAGGTGCCGACGCTGCCCACCACGCAGCGGCCGAGGCCGAGTTCGGCCAGGGCGTCGTCCACCGGGCCGCGCTGCCTGCCGCGCCGGGAGACGACGAGGTGACCGGCCTGCCCGGCGAACCGCTCGGGCGTCAACTCCCCGTCCAGCAACGGGTGTCCGGACCGTACGACGCCCAGCATGCGCTCCTCGTACACCGTCTCCACATGCACCTCGGGCGCGGTGGTGTCGATCACCCCGACCTCCAGGTCGGCGGTGCCCTGGCGCAGGAACGGGGCGTCCACATGGCTCTCGGAGAGGAAGCGCAGGCGGATGCCGGGTGCCTCGCGGGCGGCGCGGGCGAAGAGGGCGGCGCCGTGGGTGGCGGAGACCGCGTCGTGGCCGAGGATCGTGAAGGTGCGGGAGACGGTCCGCAGGTCGGTGTCGCGGCCCGGCGCGAACAGGGCCCGGGCCCGCTCCACCACCGCGCCCACCTCGGCCCGCAGGGCCAGCGCGTGCGGAGTGGGCACCATCCGGCGCCCGGCGCGCACCAGGACCGGATCGCCGAGCGCCTTGCGGATCCGGCCGAGCGTGCGGCTCATGGCGGGCTCGGACAGATGCAGTCGGCGGGCGGCACCCTGCACGCTCTGCTCCTCCAGCAGCACGTCCAGCGCGACCAGCAGATTCAGGTCCAGCCCCGTGGATTGCGTCATGTGCAGGTATCCCTTGCGAAGGTTGCACTGGAAAGCAGGTCACCGCCGAGCCTACGGTGAGGGCGATCCCACCACCACCTCCGAAGCTCCCGGGAGGAGCCGTGCCCGCGCACGCCCTGAAACGCCCCACCCTGCTCGCGCTGTGCGCCTGCGTCCTGGTCGCCCAGAGCATGGTCGCCGCCATCAACCTCCTCATCCCGCAGCTGAGTTCGTCGTCCCTGCATCCCTCGCACACCGAGATCCTGTGGACGGTCGACGCCTACGTCATCGTCTTCGCGGGCCTGCTCATCCCGGCCGGCGCGCTCGGCGACCGGTACGGCCGCAAGGGCGCCCTGCTCACCGGGCTGACCCTGTTCGCGGCGGGCGCCGCCACCAGCGCGCTCGCGACCGCGCCCGCCATGCTGATAGCGGGCCGGGGGCTGTCCGGCGCCGGAGCGGCCCTGATCACCCCGGCCACCCTCTCGATCCTGATGCAGCTGTCCGCGCCGGAACACCGGGTCCGCTCGATGGGTGCCTGGACGCTGTCGATCGGCCTGGGCGGCGCGGCCGGCAACCTGGGCGGCGGACTGGCCGGGCAGTTCCTCACCTGGCGCGCCCTGTTCGCGGTGATGGTCCCGCTGGCCGCCGTACTCGCCGTGGCCGCCGCGCTCACCGTCCCGCGCACCGAACGCGCCACCGCCGCCCGCCCCGACCCGCTCGGCACCCTGCTGCTCACCGCGGGCCTGGTCGCGGTCCTGTTCGGCATCATCGAGGGCCCGACCTACGGCTGGAGCTCCGCGCGCATCCTCGGCGCCTTCGCGGCGGGCGCGCTGCTGATCGCGGCCTTCACCCTGCACGCCCTGCGCTCGGCGGCGCCCCTCTTCGACCCGCGGGTCTTCGCCTCGCCCCGGTTGCGCTCGGCCTCCCTCGGCACGGCCACCGCGTTCTTCGGCCTGTTCTCCCTGTTCTTCGTCAACTCCCAGTACCTGCAGGGCGTGAAGGGCTTCGGCCCCGCCGTCACGGGGGTGGCGATCATGCCCCTGGTCTTCGGGATGGCCGTGTCCCAGAAGCTGGCCACCCGCTGGGCCGGCCACCCGCGCGCGGTCATCGGCGCCGGTCTCGCCCTCATCGGCCTCGGCCTGCTCGGCGCGTCCACGGCCGACGCCGGCACGCCCTACGCGGTGTTCGTCTGCTGGCTCCTGGTCATCTCCGCCGGTGCCGGCCTCTCCATGCCGGCCCTGACCGTCGGCGTGGTCACCTCCCTCCCCGCCCACCAGGCGGGCCTCGGCTCCGGCCTCGGCACGACGGCCCGGGAAACGGGCGCGGCCCTGGGGGTCGCCGTCACCGGCACGGTCCTGTCCGCCCACACCGACCTGCTCCACGGCCTGGGCCCGGCGCTGCGAACGGCGGGGGTGGTGGTGCTGGGGGCTACGGCACTGGTGGTGGCGGGATATGGAAAGCGCCCCGAAGGGGCGCGGGGAACTGCGCGAGCAACCACAACGGACCGGCATCCGGCAGCAAGCGCGCGCTCCTACGGCGGGTAGCCGGAACGCACCCGCAGACGGCAAACGCCCGGCACCCCCACGGCGGGGTGCCGAGCGTCACCGCGTCTGACGGAACTCTCAGATGAGGCCCAGCGAGCGAACCGCCTCGCGCTCCTCCTCCAGCTCCTTCACCGACGCGTCGATGCGCGCACGGGAGAACTCGTTGATGTCCAGGCCCTGGACGATCTCGTACTTGCCGTCCTTCGTGGTGACGGGGAAGGAGGAGATCAGACCCTCCGGCACGCCGTACGAACCGTCCGACGGGATGCCCATGGACGTCCAGTCACCCTCGGCGGTGCCGTTGACCCAGGTGTACACGTGGTCGATCGCGGCGTTGGCGGCGGAGGCCGCCGAAGAGGCACCGCGGGCCTCGATGATCGCGGCACCGCGCTTGGCGACGGTCGGGATGAAGTCCTCGGCCAGCCACTTCTCGTCGTTCACGACCTCCGCGGCGTTCTTGCCGGCGACGGTGGCGTGGAAGATGTCCGGGTACTGGGTGGCGGAGTGGTTGCCCCAGATGGTCAGCCGCTTGATGTCGGCGACCGTCGAACCCGTCTTCTTCGCGAGCTGCGTCAGCGCGCGGTTGTGGTCCAGGCGGGTCATCGCGGTGAAGCGCTCGGCCGGGACGTCCGGCGCGGCGGCCTGCGCGATGAGCGCGTTGGTGTTGGCCGGGTTGCCGACGACCAGGACCTTGATGTCGTCAGCGGCGTGGTCGTTGATGGCCTTGCCCTGCGGCTTGAAGATGCCGCCGTTGGCCTCGAGCAGGTCGCCGCGCTCCATGCCCTTGGTGCGGGGCCGGGCGCCGACCAGGAGGGCTACGTTGGCGCCGTCGAAGGCGACGTTCGGGTCGTCCGTGATGTCGATGCCCTGCAGGAGCGGGAACGCGCAGTCGTCCAGCTCCATGGCGGTGCCCTCGGCGGCCTTCAGGGCCGGGGTGATCTCGAGCAGGCGCAGCTTGACCGGCACGTCCGCGCCGAGCAGCTGGCCGGAGGCGATGCGGAAGAGCAGGGCGTAACCGATCTGGCCGGCCGCGCCGGTGACGGTGACGTTCACGGGAGTGCGGGTCATGGCGTTCTCCGTATGACAGCTGGCGGTGGGGCATCCCGGCCCCGGGCGGATGATCGATCTCTTGGCGTCAAGAGATCGATCCAGCGGTCAGGCTATCGCGCATCCGGCATGCGAGACGTCCGGGGCCCTGTGGATCACCCCACAAGTCGAAGGTGGGTCTAACGAAAGGGCGGCCGCCCGTCCGGGAGAGGGGGAGAGGACGGAGGCGGCCGCCAGGTGGGGGTACCGGACGTGCCGGACTCCCGTGGGGGGTACTGGGGCGCGTGCCCAGAATCCGGCCCGCCATGCACCCGGCCCCGGAATTTCACCCTCCCGATTCCCCGCACGCCGTACGCCGGACGCGCCGCGGCCCGTCAGCCCTGCTCAGGCGCCCATTGGCCGTGCCCGGGGCGCGCGTCAGCCCTGCGCTCGGGGCGCTCGCCGGCCCTGCGCTCGGGGCGCCCGTTGCCCCTGCGCGGGGCCGCCCGTTCCGCCGCACGCCGGACCGCGAGGGGCGTCGGTCCCGTTGCCCCTACTTGGTGCACCCCGTGCGCCCCGACGCCAGGGTCGCGCAGGCCTTGGCCTCTGCCGCGTTCTTGACGGCGACCATCGGGGTGTAGGCGATGGTGTCGCCGGCGCCGGAGGTCGCACCGGTCTGCCGGGCCTTCCCGGCGGACACCTGGACCTGGTCGCCCTGGGCGGCGCCGGTGATGCGGCCCCAGGCGGTGCCGCAGGCCTTGCTGTAGCGGACCTCCAGGGTCGTGGTGCCGACGGTGGCGGTCTTGGCGGTGGTCACCAGCTCGCCGCTGCACCCCATGGCCTCGGCGTCCTTGCCGTCACAGGCGGAGCCGGCGCACTTGACCCCGGGCGGCAGGGGCGCGTGCGCGGTGGCGCTGGGGGACGGCCGCTTGCCGGCGTTCTCGTGCCTGGCGCCGCCCCGGTCGGTGAAGAAGAAGACGGCGCCGATGACGACGAGCACGCCGACGAGCCCCGCGAGGAACATGATCACCCGCTGCCGGCCGGCCTTCCCCGGTGCCGGGGTGCCGCCGCCGGTGGGGCCGGGCCCAGCCGGCCCGCCGCCGTACGGGTCCGGGGTGGCAGGGGTCCAGCCGGGGCCCTCGGGCGAACCGGCGGGCCTGGCGCCGTTCACGGCGGTGGCACCGGCCCCCGCGCCCGCCCCGGCACCGGCCTCCGCGCGCGCCCCGGCGCCGGGGCGGGCGCTCGCCTTGGACGGGCCCTGGTACCCGGCCAGACCCCAGGAGTTGGCGCCCGAGGCCGCGCCGCGCCCGGCGCCGTCCCGGCCGGCCGGACCCGGACCCGCGTCGCCGGTCAGCCCCCGCCCAGCCGCCTCGGCCGGCTCCCGGCCCGCTCCGTCGGCCGTACCGGGACCTGCCGCTTCGGCGCCCCCAGGGCCCGAGCCGCCGCCCGGACCCCCGGCCGCACCACTCCCCGAACCGTCACCGGCCCCATGACCCGAACCGTCGACCGCCCCGCGGCCCGCACCACCGGCCGAACCACGACTGGATCCGTCGGCCGCACCACGACCGGAACCACCGACCGAGCCGCGCCCGGAACCCCCGCCCCGCCCAGAGTCGTCGACCCGATCAGGCCCCCCAGCCTGGTCAAGCCCCCCGGCCCGGTCGAGACCCTCCGCCCGGTCACGGCCTTCGCCCCGCTCACGTCCCGCCCCCTCCCGCGCGTCGGCGTCAGGGGCCGTCGGCTGGGTGGGGATCGTCGGGGAGACACCGGCCGGACCGGCGATCCCTGTGGCCGCGCCGGCACCCTTGCGGCCGGACGGGCCACCGGTCGCCTCCGCGGCGCCGAACTCCCCGAGCGCGGCGCGCGCCTGGGAGATGCGGATCGCCTCCATGGTGCGGTCGTGCCGCATCTCGGCCCGGCTCCAGGCGCGTTCGGCCAGCTCCCACATCGTGGTCAGGTGCACCAGGTTGGTGCCGGTGACCTCGGCGAGCGCGACGATCGCCCCCTTGGGCGCGAGCAGCCGGCCGCCCAGGTAACGCTCCCAGGACGTCTTGCTGTAGCCCGTGCGGTCGGCGAGTGCCGCGACGCTCAGACCGCTGCGGTCCACGAGCCGCCGCACCTGCTGGGTGAACTCCTTGATCTGCGGATCCAGTTCCTCGGGCAGATCTTTCCAACGAGGCATCGCTTCCCCCCTACTTCCCCCGTCCTGGCTACCCACAAGGATGCACTCCCTAAGGATCCCAGTTCCCGGAGTAGGGGCGCGCGGGAGCATGGACGGCGCGCGGACACCGTAGCGGAACGGTCACTTCCGTGCCACAGCGCAAGGACAGCCGTTGAACAGGCGGTTCATGGGCGGAAGGCTGATTCCCGGCGGTGGTTCGCCTCCCTTCGGGGGTGGGGGCGAGCCGCCGCTCAGCCGCCCGGTGTCACCAGTCCCGTCTCGTACGCCAGCACGACCGCCTGGGCCCGGCTGCCCAGGTCGAGCTTGCTCATCGTGCGGTTGAGGTGGGTCTTGACGGTGGCCTCGCTGATGTAGAGGCGGTCGGCGATCTCCACGTTGGACAGGCCGCGGGCGGTGAGCTCGAGGACCTCCCTCTCCCGGGAGGTGAGCACGGCGAGGTCGGGCGGGGCGGCCGTCTCGGTCCCGGCCGGAGCCTGCCGGTGGGCGAACGCCTCGACCAGGCGCCGGGTGACACTGGGCGCGAACAGCGCGTCGCCGCCCTCGACCGCGGTGACGGCGGCGAGCAGCCGCTCGGGCCCGGAGTCCTTCAGCAGGAACCCGGAGGCCCCGGCGCGCAGCGCCCCGTACACGTACTCGTCGAGGTCGAAGGTGGTCAGCACCAGCACCCGGGGCGGGCGGCCGTCGGCGGCGGCGAGGATCCGCTCGGTGGCCTCGATGCCGTTGACCCCGGGCATCCGGATGTCCATCAGGATCACGTCGGGGCGGGTGTCGGCGGCGAGCCGCACGGCCTCCTCGCCGTCCGCGGCCTCGCCCACCACCTCGAAGCCGGGCGCGGCCTCCAGCAGACCGACGAGTCCGGCGCGGATGAGGAACTGGTCGTCGACGACGAGCACTCTGGTCATGCCGTACGGTCGTCCCCTCGCCGTGCGCCGTCCCGTTGCCGGCGCCGTCCCTACAGCTCCGCCTCCGGTGCGCCGGTGCCGCCGCGCTCGGCGGCCGAGGTGGGCAGGTCCAGCAGGACCTCGAACCCGCCCTCGGAGCGTGGGCCGACCGTGATCGTCCCACCGTAGAGCTTGGCCCGCTCGCGCATGCCGATCAAGCCGTGTCCGCCGCCCGCCGGCACTCTGGCCGGAATCGTCCCCTGCCCGTCGTCGGTGACGCGGACGGTCAGCTCGTGGGAGCCGTACCGGAGTTCCACGCGCGCGTGCGCCGGACCGGCGTGTTTGAGGGCGTTGGTGAGGGCCTCCTGGACGACCCGGTAGGCGCACAGTTCGACGCCGGGCGGCAGCGGGCGCTCGGTGCCCGCCACCGCGAGGTCCACGGGCAGCCCGCCGGCCCGGACCCGGTCGAGGAGCTCGCCGAGCCGGGCCAGCGTGGGCATGGGGGCGCGCTCGGGCGCCTCCGGGTCCTCCTCGCGCAGCACCTGCAGCATGCGGCGCAGCTCCTCCAGGGCCTCGCCGCTGGTGTCCGCGATGGTGCCGAGCGCGCCGCGCGCCCGGCCGGGGTTGGAGTCGAAGACGAACCGGGCGAGACCGGCCTGCACCGAGATCACCGACATGTGGTGGGCGACCACGTCGTGCAACTCGCGGGCGATCCGGCCCCGTTCCTCGGCGACCGCGCGCCGGGCCCGCTCGGCCTGCTCGGCGCGCAGCCGCCGGGTCAGTTCGGCGGAGCGCCGGGCCAGATGCCCGAACCAGACCAGCACCGAGCAGTACAGCAGCGCCTGGCCGAGCACGGACGCCATGGACGGGGTGTGGCTGACCACCCCGGCGTACGCCCAGACCCCGGTCATGCAGGCCGCGCAGGCCAGGGCGGTGCGCACGGGGCGTACGGAGGCCACGGTGTAGAGGGCGAGCATGGAGCCGAAGGTGCACACCACCGGCCAGTAGCCGAGGGTGGTGTAGACGATCGCGGCGGCCTGCACGACGGCGAAGACGGCGAGGGGCCACCGGCCGCGCAGGGCGACCGGCAGATGGGCGAGGGCGACCAGGACATAGGCGCGGGCGTCGAGTTCCGGCCAGCCCTGCGATCGTGACTCCTGCCCCAGCAGGACGGCGACCACGGCCATGCCGACCGCGATCAGCGTGTCCACCAGGAGCGGGCGGGGCGTCAGCGGTCGCATCGCCGCAGGGTAACGCCCGAGGCCGGAGGCGGGAGTCAAACCTGAGGAGTAGTACGGAAGTTGCAGGAACCAGGTGGCCTACCGCCCGCGGTGGTGAGGGAGTTCGGTCCGCCGGTGGACGCGGGGGCCGGGCGGGCGGCCGTACCGTCGGGGCACGGGGGTACGCCGGTGGCCCGCGCCCCGGGGGGAGGCGCGGGCCACCGGCGGCGCGGCCCGGCTACTTGTTGCTGATCGTGACGTGCAGCAGATCCTTCAGGAACGGGATCTCGAGCCACGGCTTGGGCTGGGCCATCATCGCCAGCAGGACGATCGCGAGGCCGAGCACGCCGTAGGTGGCGATGTCCGTGAAGCGGGAGCGTACGGCGAGCATGCCGACGCTCGGGAGTATCCAGCGCATCACCGCGCCGGCCAGCAGGGCCGCGCCGATCAGCAGGGTGCCGGCGCGGAACAGGTCGAGGGCGGTGAGCAGCAGGCCGCACGCGACCCCGCCGAGCACCACGAGCAGGGGCCACTGCCGCGCCGGGGCCGGGGCGTCACCGGGCGCGGCCCGGCCGCCGCCCTCGGGCCGCGCGGTGTCCTTCGTGATCCGCGGGAAGCGGCGGGTGGTCCGCTCCGGACGCTCCTCGGCGCCGTGCGCCCCGCGGGCGACCGCGCCCGCGCTCTGCGTGCCGCGGGTGACCGCCCCCGCGCGGGCCTCGTCAGCCGGCACTGCGCTCCGCCGCCTCGACCACGTTGACCAGCAGCTGCGCCCGGGTCATCGGGCCCACACCGCCGGGGTTCGGAGAGATCCAGCCGGCCACCTCGACGACGTCCGGGTGGACGTCACCCATGATCTTGCCCTCGGCGTTGCGGGAGACACCGACGTCCAGGACGGCGGCGCCCGGCTTGACGTCCTCGGCGCGGATCAGGTGCGGGGAGCCGGCCGCGGCGATGATGATGTCGGCCCGCCTCAGGTGGCCGGACAGATCGCGGGTGCCGGTGTGGCACTGGGTCACGGTGGCGTTCTCGCTGCGCCGGGTGAGCAGCAGCGGCATGGGCCGGCCGATGGTGACACCGCGGCCGACGACCACGACCTCGGCGCCCTTGATCTCCACGCCGTGGGCCCGGAGCAGGGAAAGGATTCCGTTCGGGGTGCAGGGCAGCGGGGCGGGCTCGTTCAGGACCAGCCGGCCCAGGTTCATCGGGTGCAGCCCGTCGGCGTCCTTGGCCGGGTCCATCAGCTCCAGGATGCGGTTCTCGTCGATGCCCTTGGGCAGCGGCAGCTGGACGATGTAACCGGTGCAGGCCGGGTCCTCGTTCAGCTCCCGTACGACCGCCTCGATCTCCTCCTGGGTGGCCGTGCCCGGCAGCTCGCGCTGGATGGAGGCGATGCCGACCTGCGCGCAGTCGCGGTGCTTGCCGGCGACGTACTTCTGACTGCCGGGGTCGTCCCCGACCAGGATCGTGCCGAGGCCGGGCGTGACGCCCTTCTCCTTCAGCGCCGCCACGCGGGCGGTCAGATCGGACTTGATCGCGGCTGCGGTGGCCTTGCCATCGAGAATCTGGGCGGTCATGCCCCCATCCTCGCGGATGACCCGCCCCCGGTTCCAATCCGGGTGGCCGGAGGTCCCGCGGCACGGCCGGCAGATGATCAATGATGTTGCACTTGCACAACACCTGGGGCTTTCGGCTGGACAAGTCAGGAACCGGTCAAGAACGATGGACACCACAGTGCAGCGGGCAGCTCGACGGGGGGACGGACCGCATCTGTAGAAACCCTCCTCCGTGCAGTGCCGCGCCTCGTCCCCGCACTCGAAAAACGGAGGAACCCCACCATGAGCTTCGGTGACCCGAACAACCCCTATGGCCCCCCGCAGGGGCAGCAGCCCGGTTACGGCTACGCCCAGCAGCCCCAGGGTGCCGGTTACGGCTACCCGGCGGCGCCGCCGGTCCAGCAGCCCGGCTACGGCGCCCCGGTGGCCCCCGCGGCGATGCCCGGCGGTGTGAAGGCCGCGCGCGTGTTCCTGTTCGTACTGGGCGGGTTCCAGGCGCTCGCCGGTCTGCTGATGCTGGTGGCCAGTTCCTGGTTCGCCGACCGCATCAGGAGCGTCGTGTCGTCCGACGGCACCGTCTCGTCGACCGACGCGGACAAGGCCGCCAGCATCGGTGTGGGCGTGATGATCGTGTTCGGCATCATCGTCCTCGCGTTCGCGTTCTGGGGGATCTTCACCGGCGCCAAGTTCGCGGGCGGTCGCGGAGGCGTCCGCGTCTCGGCCATCGTCTACGCCTCGCTCGTCACGCTGTTCAGCGTGCTCAGCCTCTTCGGCGGCAACCTCCTGGCGCTGGTCAGCATCGTGCTCGGCATCCTGACCATCGTCTTCTGCGCCAACAAGGGCGGCAGCTACTGGTTCAACCGCCCGAGCTACTGACCGCTGCGCGCGTCACGGAACAGTTCGCGCCATTTCAACACCGAGGGCCGTGTCTCACCCGTCCAGGGGGAGGCACGGCCCTGGTGTGTCCCCCTAGGCTGACCGGTGCGGCCAGACCCGGCCGGTGGCCGTCAGGCACGGGGAGACGCACCTTGTACAGCATCATCGTCGTACCTCCGCCGACCCCGGAGGACCGACAGGACCGCAGCACCCAGATCCGGCTCGCACCCGGTGAGCGCCTCAGCTTCGGACGGGCGCTGGGCAACGACCTGACGATCCCGCACGACGGGGTCTCCCGCCGGGCCGGGGAACTCAGCGCCCAGGGCGCGTTCTGGATACTGAGCAACCTGTCCGCGCGCCAGACCTACGTGGTGGAGAACCCGGAGGGCGCCGGCGAGCACATCAAGGTCGGCCCGGGCCGGCTGGACGCGCCGATCCCGTTCGAGTTCTCGCGGATCGTGCTGCCCGCCGCCGGTGACCTGCTGCCGATCGAGGTGTGGGCGCCGCGCCACGACTATCTGCGGGAGGGGGCCGGGCCGGACGGGGACACCACCGCGCCCGCCTTCTCCGTCGACCGCACCAAGCGCTACTTCGCCGTCCTGGCCGCCCTGTGCGAACCCCGGCTGCGCGGCGATCCGCACGCCCCGCTGCCCACGGTCGACCAGGTCGTCGACCGGCTGCGCCCCGCCTGGCCGGCCGCCTCGCGCACCTCGGTGCAGTGGAACATCGACTACCTGGCGGTGAAGCTGCGGCTCAAGCCCGGCCCGGAGACCGCGGACACCGGTCCCCGCCTCAACGGCAAGAAGGAGTCCCTGGTCTCCCTGGCGCTCCGCTTCGATCTCGTACGGGAGGACGACCTGGTGGTCCTGTCCGCCGCCTCCGCCGACGTCGGCCGTACGGCCCGGTGACCGAGCCGTACGCCGTACCGGTGCCACGGGGCTACCGGGTCGGCGCCTGGGAGGTGCGCGAGCCGATCGCGACGGGCGCCTTCGGCAGCGTGTACGTGGGCCGGCGCACCGGCGGTCCGGCGGAGCTGCCCGCCACCGCCGCGCTGAAGTTCCTGCCCACCGGCACCGGCACCCCGCGTCAACTGGCCCATCTGCGCGACCTCATCGAGCGCGAGGTCGACCTGCACCGGCGGCTCAGCCGGCCGCGGCTGATCCGGATGTACGAGTCGCTCGTCGTGGACGACCCGGACCGCCCCGCGCTCGACGGCGCCACCGTCCTCGTCCTGGAGCGGGCCGAGGGCTCCCTGTCCGCGCTGCTCGCCGCCGCACCGCGCCCGGCCGCCGGTCCCGCGCTGCTCGCCCAGGTCTGCGAGGGGCTGGCCCAGCTGCACCGGGCGGGCTGGGTGCACGGGGATCTGAAACCGGCCAACGTGCTGCTGATGCCGGACGGTTCGGCGCGGCTCGCCGACTTCAACATGGCAGCCGAACTGGAGGGCACCCACGCCTACACCCCGGCCTTCTCCACCCCCGACTACACCCCGCCCGAGCTGCTGTGGGCGGAGATCGGCGAACGGGGCCGCCGTATCCGCCCGTCCGCCGACGTCTGGGCCTTCGGCGTGCTCGCGCATCTCGTCCTCACCGACTCCTTCCCGCTGTCCGGCGCCACCCCGACGGCCCGCCGCGACGCGGCCGCCGCGTATGCGCGCGGCACCGACGAACTGCGCCTGTCCCCCGAACTCCCGGACGCCTGGCGGGAGATCGTGCGGGACTGCCTGGCCCGGACGCACGCGGCCCGCATCGGCACCGAGGTGCTGCTGCGG
>NZ_CP011497.1:3399810-3454235 GCF_001027185.1 Streptomyces incarnatus
GGCATCAGCACCTGGGCCGCGGGCGGCGGCCACGACATGCACGGCAACGCCCGCGACGCGTCCTACGGCGCCTCGGAACTGCGCACCGACCAGGGCATCCCGGTCGTCTACCGCAGGCTCATCGTGGACTCCGCCCACGCCTGCCCCGAGTCCGATGTCACGCCCGCCCTCATGGCGGCGATGCTGAAGGCCGAGAGCAACTTCGACCCGAACCTCTCCGACCCGGCCAGGCACGAGTTCGGCATCGCCCGCTGGACCCCCGCCGTCCTGCGCTGGTACATGCGCGACGACGGTGTCCCCGCCCCGGCCACGCCCACCCCGCCCCTCACCCCCTCCGTCTCCATCCCGGCCATGGGCCGCTACCTCTGCTTCATCGCGCCCCACCTGAAGGCCGGCCTGCCCGGCGACGAGCGGGTACTGCTCGCGGCCGCCTACCGGACGTCGTACTCGAAGGTGAACGACGCGGGCGGAGTTCCCCCGAAGTACCGCGACTACTGCGCCCGCGTCGCCCACTACCTCAAGGAGTACGCGCCCGCGGGCAAGAAGTGACCCTGAGACGTCCGAGGTACCGGCCGGAGGGTACGGCTGCGACGGTGGGACCACTCCGCCACGGACCGCTCGGCCCGGCGGAGCGACCGACACCGTTCGTTCACATGGGGGAACACGTGAACATCGCCAAGCCCGCCGCGCTGCTCGTCGCGGCCACCGCCCTGCTCGCCGGCTCCACGGCCTGGGCCACCGCGGCCACCCCGGACGGCACCCGCGTCACCGGCGTCCAGCAGGTCGCCGACCAGGTCCTCGCGGGCCACCCGAAGCCGCTCTCGGCCTCCGCCGACCAGGTCCGCTACGACGGCCTGACCCTGACCAAGGCCCCGAAGCTGGCCGCCAAGAAGGACCTGGACTGTGCCTACGGCCACCTGTGCATGATCGTCAGGGGCACCAAGTTCGACTTCTACAAGTGCCAGACGTGGACCGTCTCCAACTGGACCGGCGACGGCCCGTTCACCAACAACCAGACCCCGGGCACGGTCGCCAGGTTCTACAACCAGGACGGCAGCGTCCGCTGGACGTCGACGGCGTACGAGGCCGGCACGGCGACGTGGGACCCGATCTACTCCCTGCGTCCCTGCTGACCCGGCCCGGCAAAGGCCGACGGCCTCCGGCTCCCTCGGGGGAGGGCCGGAGGCCGTCACGCGTATGCGGTGCTCAGTGGAAGAAGTGGCGCGTGCCCGTGAAGTACATCGTCACGCCCGCCTCCTTGGCGGCCTCGACGACCTGCTCGTCACGGATCGAACCGCCCGGCTGGACGATCGCCCGGACACCGGCGTCGATGAGGATCTGCGGGCCATCGGGGAACGGGAAGAACGCGTCCGAGGCTGCGTAGGAGCCGTGCGCCCGCTCCTCACCGGCCCGCTCGACGGCCAGCTTGCAGGAGTCCACCCGGTTGACCTGTCCCATGCCGACGCCGACCGAGGCGCCGTCCTTGGCGAGCAGGATGGCGTTGGACTTCACCGCACGGCACGCCTTCCAGGCGAAGGCCAGTTCCTTCAGCTCCTCGTCGCTCAGCGCCTCGCCGGACGCCAGCGTCCAGCCCGCCGGGTCGTCGCCCTCGGCCTGGAGCCGGTCGGTGACCTGGAGCAGGACACCGCCGTCGACCTGCTTGGCCTCGACCCGGTTGCAGGGCGCGCCCGGAGCCCTCAGGACCCGGATGTTCTTCTTCTTGCTGAGGGCCTCCAGGGCCCCCTCCTCGTAGTCCGGGGCCACGATGACCTCGGTGAAGATCTCCGCGACCTGCTCGGCCATCTCCCGGCTCACCGGCCGGTTGACGGCGATGACACCGCCGTACGCGGAGACCGGGTCGCAGGCGTGCGCCTTGCGGTGCGCCTCGGCGACGTCCGAACCCACCGCGATACCGCAGGGGTTGGCGTGCTTGATGATCGCGACGCACGGCTCGTCGTGGTCGTACGCGGCACGGCGGGCGGCGTCCGTGTCCGTGTAGTTGTTGTACGACATCTCCTTGCCGTGCAGCTGCTCGGCGTCCGCGAGCCCGCCGCTGCCGTCGACGTACAGGGCGGCCGGCTGGTGCGGGTTCTCGCCGTAGCGCAGCGTGTTCTTGCGCTCGTAGGTGGCGCCGAGGAAGTCGGGGAATGGCGACTCGTCCACCGGGGCGTACGAGGAGGCGAACCAGGAGGCGACGGCCACGTCGTAGGCGGCGGTGTGCTGGAACGCCTCGGCGGCCAGGCGCTTGCGGGCGACCAGGTCGAAGCCGCCGTCCTTGACGGCCGAGAGCACGTCGGCGTACCGCTCCGGGCTGGTGACCACGGCGACGGAGGGGTGGTTCTTGGCGGCGGCACGGACCATCGACGGCCCGCCGATGTCGATCTGCTCCACGCACTCGTCGTCCGAGGCGCCCGAGGCGACCGTCTCGCGGAACGGGTAGAGGTTGACGACGACGAGGTCGAACGGCTCGACGCCCAGCTCGGCGAGCTGCTCGCGGTGGCTGTCCAGCCGCAGGTCGGCGAGGATGCCCGCGTGCACCCTGGGGTGCAGGGTCTTCACCCGGCCGTCCAGGCACTCGGGGAAGCCGGTCAGCTCCTCGACCTTGGTGACGGGGACGCCGGCGGCGGCGATCCGGCCGGCCGTGGACCCGGTGGAGACGAGCTCGACACCGGCCTCGTGCAGCCCGCGCGCCAGGTCTTCCAGCCCGGTCTTGTCGTAGACGCTGACGAGCGCGCGGCGAATGGCCCGCTTGGTGCTCTCGGCCGTGACTGTGCTCTCGGCGGTCACTGGATTACTACCTTTCGTCCCTCAATGCGATGGCCGTGGCGGGCGAGCCGCCCCACGACCTCGACGAGCAGCCTTCGCTCGACTTCCTTGATGCGCTCGTGCAGCGCGCTCTCGTCGTCCTCGTCCCGGACCTCGACCACGCCCTGGGCGATGATCGGGCCGGTGTCGACGCCGTCGTCGACGAAGTGGACGGTGCAGCCGGTGACCTTGGCGCCGTACGCGAGCGCGTCACGGACACCGTGGGCCCCCGGAAAGCTGGGCAGCAGGGCGGGGTGCGTGTTCACGAACCGCCCGCCGAAGCGCGCGAGGAACTCCTTCCCCACGATCTTCATGAACCCGGCGGAGACCACGAGGTCGGGCTGGTGGGCGGCGACGGCCTCGGTGAGGGCGGCATCCCACTCCTCACGGCTGCCGTAGTCCTTCACCTTGCACACGAAGGTCGGCAGCCCGGCCCGCTCGGCGCGGGCGAGCCCCTCGACACCGGCGCGGTCGGCCCCTACGGCAACGATCCGGGCGCCGTACTCCTCGGCTCCGGTGCGCTCGATCTCGTCCAGGAGCGCCTGCAGATTGGTGCCGGATCCGGAGACCAGCACGACGAGGCGCTTGACCGCTGAGCCGGCGGGGGTGGCGGCCACGTTGGGGCCCTTTCTGGGGTGGCGACGGGTCGAGCCGGCGCTTTGTACATTCGTACGAATGCGTTACGCCCCTCGATACAGGGAAGTCTACGAAGCGGCCGACCGTCAGCAACGATACCGGCACCTCGGGAAGGCCCCCACGGGACGGGGGCGTGGCCGGAAGGTAGCGTTCGCAGGGAATCACGCAAGGATCACGAAGGGCACCCTCGGGAACGCGGTCGTCGTACGGTGCGTTGTCGGGGTGGAAGCTCATATCGGACAGCCGTGTGCACAGCCGTATTCACCTAGGGGAAGACGCTCTTTTGATGCCCGATCGCAGCCTGCGAGTCCTCACGTTCCCTCTCGGCCCGCCCCGGGGAGGCGAGCGTGGCACGGTGCTGCGAGAGCGGCCGGCATCGCCGCCGGAGGCTCGCGGTGGCGGCCAGGGCGGTCGGGGCGGAGCTCCCGGGACTGGTGGTCAGGCCGGCGGGCATGGTGGTGCGGGTGGCCGTGCAGGTCACGACGAGGCCGCGGGGCAGGGCGGGACCGGCGGGCACGCGGGCTCCGGCGGGACCGGCGGTCACGGCGCGCCTGGGGGGCACGGTGGCCCGGGCGGTGACGGACGCGGCGGTGGGCGGCAGGACGACAATCCCTTCGCGCCACCGCCCGAGGGCGCCCCGGACCGGCCCTGGCAGCCCCGCCACCCCGAGGGCTCCGGTCACGGCACGGGCCCCGGGGGCGGCTCCCCGTGGGGCAACCAGTGGAGCGACCGCCAGCCCGGGCGCTCCCCCGGCGGTTTCGGCGAGCGGCCCGGCGGCGGTCCCCAGGGCCCCGGCGGACCGGCCGGCCCCGGCGGCATGCGCTGGGATCCCACCGACCCCGCCCAGCGCCGTGCGCGCTACGCCCTGCTGTCCGGCATGTGGGCCGTCTTCTTCGCCCTGTTCAGCTGGCCGTACGTGTCCCTGCTGCTGGGCGCGCTGGCCCTGTACTGGGGCAGCAGCGCGCTGCGCGCCAAGCCGCGCACGACGAACCCCGACACCCCGGCGCCGCCACCGGGCGCGGGCCGTCCCCAGGTCACGGCAGCCGTCGGCGGCCTGGTCACGGCATCCCTGGCCCTGGTTCTGGTGGCCTCGACCTTCACCGTCCAGTTCGTCTACCGCGACTACTACACCTGCGTGAACGACGCCCTCACCCACGAGGCCAAACAGTCCTGCGACCGGCTGCTCCCGCAGGAGCTGCGCGGCGTCCTGGGAGCGGGGAACAGCTGAGGCCGCGCTGGGGGGCGTGATCCGCTCGGTGCCGGGTGGGTCCGGTGAGATGGCGGTGCTTCCGCCGGCCGCAGGCATGGGTCCGGCGGGGTCAGTGGGCCGTCGCCGTGTCCGGGGGTTCCGGAGGGGCGGGGGAGGAATCGGAGAGGTCCGGGAGGTCCGGCTGAGGGGCCGGCGGGGGCGTGTCCGCGCCGGGCGCTGGCTCTGCAGGAGGCGTCGACTCCGCACGGGACAGTGGCTCCGCAGGGTGCGGTGACCCCTCGCGAGGCGTTGACTCGGCCAGGGGCCTTGCGTGGGGCAGTGACTCTGAGCGGGGCAGTGACTCCGCGCGGGGCAGCGACTCTGAGCGGGGCAGTGGCTCTGCCGAGGACGTCGCCCCCACGCGAGGTGTTGACTCCGCCGGGGGCCTTGACTGCGCGCCAGGGGTTGGCTCTGCGGGTGGGCTTGACTCCGGTACCGGCGTCGAAGGGCCTGCGGGGGCCGCAGCGGGGGTGGGCAGGTCGGGGGAGGCGGCTGCCTCTCGCAGGGCCGCCCAGCGTGAGGCGCGGGTCAGGTCGTCGTGCCGGTCGGGCGGGAACGGGTCGTCGGCCGGGAGGAAGTCGTACAGCTCCTCTTCGTCGGGCGCGGAGACCTCCGGCCGGATGACAGGGCTTCTGCCCTTACCCGACTCCGTGCCCTTGGCCGACTCCTTGCCCTTGCCCGGCTCCTTGGCCTTGCCCGCGAGACCCTTGCCCCTGCCCCTGGCCGCCTCCTCCTCCGGCTCCGCCTTCCCGCCCTCGGCAGTGGTCTTCGTCTGCGTCGTCCCCTGGTCCTTTCCGGCCCCGGCGTTGCCCGTCGCCGCCCCCGGCCCCTGCGTCGGGAGCTCCCCGCCCCGAGCGCCGCGCCCGCGCCACAGCCGCCACGCCCGTACGACCAGCGCCACCGGCATCCCGAACAGCGCCGTCCACACCCCCGCCGCTCCCCCGGTCTGCCACCACACCGGTCCGAAGCGGGCCAGCGCGGACACGCCGAGCGGGCCGCCGGCCAGGTCGGCGAACAGGGCGAGAGCCGCCGCGCAGAGCACCGCGGTCAGCAGCACCATCCCCGCGGTACGGGCGGCCGACCAGCGGGCCGACACCGGCGCACCCGGCTCCGGCCGCCGTACCGCCCCGCGCGCCACGAACCACCCCGCCGTCATCCCGGCCGCCACCGGCACCAGCCCCGCCGCCCAGTTCGGCGGCGTCCCGGCACCCGCGTCCGGCACCGCCGCCAGCAGGGGGAACGGCGGCAGCAGCGGGGCCGGGTCCGAGGCGAAGGGCTGCACCACGTGCCCGACGCCGAGCAGGAAGCCGGGGCCGAGGGCGTAGGACGCGGCCCACACGGCCGCGTTGGGGATCAGCGCGATGCCCAGCAGCAGCACCGCGAACCGCCCCGTCCAGCCCTCCGTCAGTTGAAGGAAGGACGCCCGCGCCGCCCCGCCGTGCCACACCAGCGACACCGCGAGCGCCAGCGCCCCGCCGCCGAGGAACACCGCCGCAGCCGCACCGGTGGCCCGTACGGCCGTGCCCAGCCGGGCGCGTGCGTCCTCACCGAACACCAGCCGCCGCACCGGTCCCGGCAGCACCGCCAGCGCGCTCAGCACCGGCTCACGCGGACGGCCGTACGCCGCCCACACCCCGGCCGCCGCCGAGCCCGCCGCGACCAGCGGCAGACACACCGTCACCCAGGGCCAGGAGGGCCGCAGTTCGCCGCCCGAGCAGTACAGCGCCACCGCGCCGCCGACGCCGAGGTAACCGAGGACGACCCCCGTCCACACCGTGTACGCCGGTACCGGCGGCGGGCCGTCGGCGTCGGCGGGGGCGTCCACCGCGTCCCTGGCCGCCCGGTACACCAGCCACACGGGCAGTGCCAGCAGCAGCAAGGGCGTGACACCCACCGGCATGGGCGCGCCGGAGAGCGTGTCGGTGCGGACCAGTTCGACGCCGTGGGCCAGCAGCCACAGCGCACCGGCGACATGCAGCGCGCCGCCCGGACCGCTGTCCGGGTACGGCGAGCTGACCCACAGCACCATCAGCAGCGCGGCGAACGAGGCGAAGCCCAGTCCGGCCGCGACGGCTCCGCCCAGCAGGCTCGCGGCCAGTCCGGGCTCGCGGTCCCGCATCCGGGTCAGCAGGGGCGACAGCGAGGTCAGCAGGGACGACAGCGAGGGTCGGCGAACGGTCATCGGGATCACGCCCGCCATGCTCCCAATGACACACGCTTTCCGGTCGTAACAGGCGAACTTCCGTAGTGTCGCTCAATATACGATTATGTTCTTTTTCGCACGTAAGGGTGCGCGGTGACGACGCAGAGCGCCGCCGGTCCGCTGCCACCGCCGAAGGAGCGCCGACGCCTGCGCCGCTCCCGGTCGCTGACGCGGGCTCAGGTCGCGGTGCGGGTCGGCGTCCGCCGCTCGACGCTGCGCGCGTGGGAAACCGGCCGCCGCGTCCCGCAGGGCGGCGAGGGCGAGGCGTACGCCAGGCTGCTGACGGCGCTCGCGCTCCAGGAGACCGCCGAGACGGTGGAGACGGTGGAGACGGTGGAGATGGCCGAGACGGTCGAGACGGTCCAGACGGTCCAGACGGTCGAGACGGCGACAGCGGCCGGGGCGGGCCGGGGGACACCCCTGGCCGGCACGCCCGCTCCCCTGACGCCCGCTCAGGCCTTCGACGAGCTGTACGCCTTCTGCGCCCCCTCCCTCGTACGCCAGACCTATCTGCTCACCGGGCGCCGGGAGCTGGCCCGCGAGGCCGTGGCGCGGGCGTTCCAGCTGGCCTGGCAGCGCTGGCCCGAGGTGGCCCGGGACCGGGATCCGGGGAGCTGGGTGCGGGCGGCGGCGCACGACTGCGCGCTCTCGCCCTGGCACCGCTTCCGGCCCCGGTACCGGCACCCGGAGCCGCCGCCCGCCGACCCGGCCGACCGGGCGCTGCTGCACGCCCTGCTGGACCTGCCGCCGACCTACCGGCGCACGCTCGTCCTGTACGACGGTGTGGGCCTCGACCTGCCGGAGACGGCGGCGGAGACGGAGGCGAGCACACCGGCCGCCGCGAACCGGCTGACCCACGCCCGCGAGGCGCTCGCCGCGCGGCTGCCGGAGCTGGCCGACCCCGCCGAGCTGCATCGCCGGCTGCGGGCGCTGGCCTCGGCGGAGCTCCTGCACGCGGCCCTGCCGGAGCCGGTGCGGCGCGAGGGCGAACGGCGGAACGCGTTGTGGACCCGGGCGGCGATCGCGTCCACGGTGACGATCATCGGCGCGACGACGCTCACGGTGTGGTCGGCGCCGACGCACTACGAGGCGCCGCTCGCCCCGGCCCAGGCCGTGCAGGGGGTTCCGCCGGTGGGGGTGATGGGACCGCTGTCGCGGGAGGAACAGGCGCTGCGGGCGAAGTTGAGGGGGGCTGCCGCGAGCGGGCCGGAGAGGGTGCTCCCGGAGGCACGGTGAGCGTTCGACGACCCGCCTTGGGGCTGCGGGCCGTCCGCCGACTGCGGATCCGCCGTGGCTGAGCGCGCAGTTCCCCGCGCCCCTACGGGGCGCTCCCCGCCACCGCAGCCTGCGGGCAGTCGTGCCGCTGGGGCGGCACGGGTGGGCGCAGGCGGCACCCACCCAGCGTGGCGAGCGGAAGCGTCGGTGGGCCCGCCCCAGACAACGGGACGGGCCCACCGACGCTCAGCTAAGCCACTCAGGCCGAGAGGATCTCGCGGGCGAGCTTCGCCGTCTCGGTCGGGGTCTTGCCGACCTTGACGCCCGCGGCCTCCAGGGCCTCCTTCTTCGCCTGGGCGGTGCCGGAGGAGCCGGAGACGATGGCGCCGGCGTGGCCCATGGTCTTGCCCTCGGGCGCGGTGAAGCCCGCGACGTAACCGACGACCGGCTTGGTCACGTTCTCCTTGATGAACGCGGCCGCACGCTCCTCGGCGTCGCCACCGATCTCACCGATCATCACGATGAGCTCGGTCTCCGGGTCGTCCTGGAACGCGGCCAGGGCGTCGATGTGGGTGGAGCCGATGATCGGGTCGCCACCGATGCCGACGGCCGTCGAGAAGCCGATGTCACGCAGCTCGTACATCATCTGGTAGGTCAGCGTGCCGGACTTCGACACCAGGCCGATGCGGCCCGGCTTGGTGATGTCGCCCGGGATGATGCCGACGTTCGACTGGCCCGGGGTGATGATGCCGGGGCAGTTCGGGCCGATGATGCGGGTCTTGTTGCCCTTCTTGCCGGCGTACGCCCAGAAGGACGCCGAGTCGTGCACGGCGATGCCCTCGGTGATGACGACGGCCAGCGGGATCTCGGCGTCGATGGCCTCGACGACCGCGTCCTTGGTGAACTTCTCCGGCACGAAGATGACGGAGACGTTGGCGCCGGTCTTCTCGATGGCCTCCTTGACGGTCCCGAAGACGGGTACCTCGGTGCCGTCGAAGTCCACGGTGGTGCCCGCCTTGCGCGGGTTCACGCCGCCCACGACGTTCGTGCCGTCACCGAGCATGAGCTTGGTGTGCTTCATGCCGGTGGCGCCGGTCATGCCCTGGACGATGACCTTGCTGTCCTTGTTGAGCCAGATAGCCATGGTGTGTTGGTGTCCTCGTCCTGAGTGCTTACTTGGCGGCGGCCAGCTCGGCGGCCTTGTCGGCCGCGCCGTCCATGGTGTCGACGCGCTGCACCAGCGGGTGGTTGGCGTCGGTGAGGATCTTCCGGCCCAGCTCGGCGTTGTTGCCGTCGAGGCGGACGACGAGCGGCTTCTCGACCTTCTCGCCGCGGTCCTCCAGGAGCTTCAGGGCCTGCACGATGCCGTTGGCGACCTCGTCGCAGGCGGTGATGCCACCGAAGACGTTGACGAAGACCGACTTGACGTCCGGGTCGCCCAGGATGATCTCCAGGCCGTTCGCCATCACCTGGGCGGAGGCGCCGCCACCGATGTCCAGGAAGTTGGCGGGCTTGACGCCACCGTGCTTCTCACCGGCGTACGCGACGACGTCCAGGGTGCTCATGACGAGACCGGCGCCGTTGCCAATGATGCCGACCTCGCCGTCGAGCTTGACGTAGTTGAGGTTCTTCTCCTTGGCGGCGGCCTCGAGCGGGTTGGCCGCGGCCTTGTCGTGGAGCTCCTCGAACTCGGGGTGACGGAACTCGGCGTTGTCGTCGAGCGACACCTTGCCGTCGAGGGCGATGACGTCGCCGGAGGCGACCTTGGCCAGCGGGTTGACCTCGACCAGGAGGGCGTCCTCCTTGATGAAGGTGTCCCACAGCTTGACCAGGACGTCGGCGACCTTGTCGGCGACCTCGGCCGGGAACTTGGCGGCGGCCACGATCTCCTGGGCCTTGGCCTTGTCCACACCGTCGATGGCGTCGATCGCGACCTTGGCGACGGCCTCCGGACGGGTGGCGGCCACCTCCTCGATCTCCATGCCGCCCTCGACGGAGGCGATGGAGAGGAAGGTGCGGTTGGCACGGTCGAGGAGGAAGGAGACGTAGTACTCCTCGAGGATCTCCGGAGCGGTCTCGGCGATCATGACCTTGTGGACCGTGTGGCCCTTGATGTCCATGCCGAGGATGTCCGTCGCGCGGGCGACGGCCTCGTCCGGGGTGGCGGCCAGCTTGACGCCGCCGGCCTTGCCGCGACCACCGACCTTCACCTGCGCCTTGACGACGGACTTGCCGCCCAGACGCTCGGTGATCTCGCGCGCCGCCTCAGGCGTGTCGATGACTTCACCGGCCAGCACCGGTACATCGTGCTTGGCGAAGAGGTCCCTCGCCTGGTACTCGAACAGGTCCACGCGCTTCCGTCCCTATCAGTGATCTCGCGGTTCGTTGGATGCGTGGGCGTGCCGCGAAGGGCAACGTGACGTCCGCTTGTCACTAGGGGGGCGCACACGGTGTCCGAGCGCGCGGCATGTCCGTCTCGCAGGTTATCGCCGCTTGCGGGAGCTCCCTAAATCGAGGGTCACACGTGAGCGGTGATACCTGTCACATGATGCCGGATCTGTTGGCACGCCGTGCCGCAATCGGGGTGGTGTGCGAGGCCTCACCGGGCTGGGGTTGACCCGGTGAGGCCTCTGGGGCGGCCCCGGTGGTGCCGGGGCCGGGGCGGTTGATCCCCACCCCAATGGGGACCACCCGCCCGGGCCGCGGGGCCCCGGCCGGACGCGCCGACGGCATTCGGCCGTCCGGGTCCGGACACCCCGCGGAGCGGTTCGGGGCACTCAGCCCTGCTACTGGATGCCCTGTGCGGCACCCGGCACGCCGTACCCGCCCGGGACACCCCGGACGTGCGGGGAGTCCGGGAGGCTCGCGTAATCCCGGAAGTCCTGGAGGCCCTGGACGCCCTGGACGTCGTGGAGGCCCTGGGGGCCCTGGACGTCGTGGAGGTCGTGGGAGTCCTGGAGGTACGCCGGTACGGCCGTACGGGTGACCCCTTCGCCCCCGCCGACCGCGTGACCCGCCAGCGAGCCGCCGTCGTCCCGCACCGTGCCCTGGACGTCCTGGGCGAACCCCCCGGTCTGCCGGCCGACCGGAGCGGCCGTACCAGTGGCTGCGGCCGCGAAGGGCCCGGCCTCGCCCGCGACTCCATGGGCCAGCCCGACGGCGCTCCCGCCGACGCCGCCGGCCACCGGCAGCACGGTCCCGCCGACCTGCCCGGCCACGGGAGCCACGGTCGCGGCGACGGTCCCGGCCGCCCGGTGCACGGTCCCGGTCGCGGTCCCGGCCACCTGGTAGACGGTGGTGGCGGCGGTCCCGGCCACCTGGTAGACGGTGGTGGCGGCGGTCCCGGCCACCTGGTGCGCGATCCCCGTCGCGGTCCCGGCCACCTGGTAGACGGTGGTGGCGGCGGTCCCGGCCACCTGGTGGGCGGCCCCCGTCGCGGTCCCGGCCACCCGGTGTGCGGTGCCCGTGGCGGTGTGCGCCGTCTGCGTGACCGTGGACGTGGCGGTGCCGGTGAGCGGGGCCGTCGCGCCGGTGACTCCGGCCGCGAAGGGCGGCACCTGGGCGGTGACCCCGTCGGCGAAGACTCCGGTCCGCGCGGTCAGGCCGTGCGCGAGCGGGGGTACGGCGCCGACGGCACCGCCCGCGAAGGGCTGGGCGTCACCGGCCACACCCTGGCCGAGGGCGCCCGCGTCCGCGACGGCCTGCCCGGCGACCGGCACGACGCCGTGCACGGCACCGGCGGCCACCGGCGGCAGCACCGCGTCCGTGGCGTCCCGCGCGACCTGCCCGGCCGGCCCGCCGACGTACGCCGTAGCGCCCGCTGCCACCGGCCGCACATCGCCTACGGCGCCCAAGGCGACCGCGTGCACCCCGGACACGGCGCCCCCGGCCGTCCCGTACACACCGGGGGCGGTGTGCGCGGCGGTTCCGTACGCCCCCGACACCGCAGCCCCGGCGGTCCCGTACACCCCGGACACGGCGCCCTCGGCCGTCCCGTACACACCCGACACGGCGCCCCCGGCCGTCCCGTACACACCCGACGCGGCGCCCTCGGCGACGCCCAGCGCACCGGAGACCGCGCCCCCGGCGGCCGCCTGCACGGCGGGGACCTCGTGCCCGACGGTTCCGTACCCGCCCGCCGCCGCGTGCGCTGCCGTGCCCCGCAGGCCCGTCACAGCCTCGCCGGCGACCGGCACCGCGCCGTTCAGCGCCGTGGAGGCCACCGGGGGAAGGACGGCGGCCGTCGTCTCGTCCACCACCGGGGTGACCGCACCGGGTACGGTCCGGACCGTGCCGACGACCCGCTGCCCGGCAGCCGTGGCCGCACCGCTGACGTGCGCGGGCACACCGGCGACGGAGGCCTCGGCCACGCCGGCCGCCCCGGCCGCCGTGCCGGTCACGGCGGGCGCGGCACCGGCGGTCCGGCCCTGCGCCGCGGCGACGGTCTGCTGTGCCGTCGTCCGTACGGCGCCCTCGACACCCTGCGCCTTGAGGCGGGCGGCCGTCTGGGCGGCCTGGAGCTTGGTCTGGGCGGCGGCCAGCGCCTGCTCCAGCTCGGGCGCGAAGGAGGAGAGCGGGCCGAAGAGGTAGTCGATCTCGTCCTGCGGGGTGACGTGGGGGACGGCCCGGGAGGCGGCCGAGGCGGCGCGCGCGGCCGTGTGGGCGGCATGGGCGGCGGGTCCGGTGACGTGCGTGCCGTCGGCCTGGACGCGGGCCCGCACGTGCGGCCGCGCCTCACGGGCCGCCTGAGCGCCCCTGACCGCCTCGGCGCCCCGGATCTTCGCGGCGGCCGGGATCTTGGCGTCGACGTAGCGGCGGGCCTGGTCGGCGGTGCCGGTGGCGGTGGACGCGGTCGAGGTGAGCGAGGTGGAGGAGGCGGCCGGGGCGGCGGGGGTGGCCGCGGTGGCCGTACCGGTCAGGCCGGAGACGGTGCCGGTGACGGTGTTCTGAACTCCGGACACGGTGTCATGGACGCCGCTGAGGACGCCGTCGACCGTCCCGGCGACGCTGTCGGTGCCCGCGTCCGGGACGGAGACGGAGCTGGTGGACAGCTCGTCGGCGCTGGCGACGGCCGAGCCGAGCGCCCACGCGCCGGTGACACCGGCGGCTATCACGATCGAACGGCGGATGTTCTTGTTCATTGCGTGCGTCAAGTCCTTTGGACATGGCCGGAAACGGCCGGGATCGGCTGGGGGTGCCGCCCGGAGACCGCTGAACGCCGGTCGCGCTGACGCTTCGACGGCTGACGGTGCTCGACAGCGCTGATCGCTGGAGGGTCCGGACGGACGGGCAGACCTGTTCCGCCCCCGCTCGACAGGTCCGTGGCGGGGAGGTCGGCCCTGCTGCCTAGCCGGGGAAGACGGGGATGTCCCGGTGCCGGTCCCGGGTGCGGGGCGCGTCCACGCGCGCCGTGGCGCCGGGCGCGAGCCACAGGGGCGCCCGGGCGTCGAGGGTGACGGCGTGCGCGTCGCCGTGGCGGGACGCGCTGCCGTCGGCGGCCTGCTTGCCCGGCACGCCGTCGGAGTCTCCGCCGGGCGCGGGTCGGCCGGGAACGCCCGGGACCGCGGCCCCGTGGCGCGCGAAGGTGTGCGCCACGCGCTGCGGCACGGCGACGGCCACCGGGCCGTACACGGCACCCGGCGCCGGTGCGCCGACGGCCGTACGACCCTGGGCGCGGGCATGCCCCTGCATCGGCCGCTCCACCGGAGCGGGCGCCGCCGTACCGCTGTTCGGCCGCGGGCCCGGCGCCGTGGATTTCGGCCCGGGCGTCAACTGGGCCGGTGCGTCGGTGACTTGGGGGAGGCCCAGCAGAGGCAGGGAGGGCGCCGCCGTCCGGGGCCGGTCGGCCACGGCCTGGGCGGCCGTGGTCTCGACAGTCCGGGAAAGGGTGGTGAGCACGTCACGTACGGGGGTGACGGCCTGTCCACCGACGCTCTGGGCCCGCGCGGTGACCCGCCCGACCGCCGTACGGACCACCTGCACCGCAGGTACGGCCTGTACTGCCGGTTCGGCCTGCACTGCCGGTACGGCCTGTGCCGACCGTGCGGCCTGCGCTTCCCGTGCCGCGCCCGCATGCGCGGCGGCCGCCTCGGACCTCACGGAGGTCGCCTGAGCCGGCGACGGCGCCGGTACCGGCGCCCCGTCGGCCGCGTGCGCCTGTTCTCCGCAGAGGAAACCCAGCGCGAACAGCCCACCCACCAGCAGCGTCAGTTGGAGCGCACGCCGCCCGGCCGCCGTACGCAGCACGCGTACGGTGGTACCAAGGAGGGCTGCTGGGAAGGTCAAGGAGCTGGATCCTCGGCTCGGCACGACATGGGCTCCGCCGATCCTTGCACGCGACGCCGGAGCCCGCGCAAGCCCCCTGTTACCGATGGGTAGTCATGTCCCTTTTCTCGCCCCTTTCGTGTCCGGAGTCACACCGTGTCCGGTATGGGCAGCGGCCGCTTCTCCAGTGCGGCGGCCATGACCTCGGGGAACAGGTCCGGCGTGCAGGCGAAGGCCGGTGCGCCGAGCGCGGCGAGCGCCGCCGCGTGCTCCCGGTCGTAGGCGGGCGCCCCCTCGTCCGACAGCGCGAGCAGCGCCACGAACTGCACCCCGGACGCCTTCATCGCCGCCACCCGCTTGAGCATCTCGTCGCGGATGCCGCCCTCGTAGAGGTCGCTGATCAGCACGACCACGGTCTCGGCGGGCCGGGTGATCCGTGACTGGCAGTAGGCCAGCGCCCGGTTGATGTCGGTGCCGCCGCCGAGCTGGGTGCCGAAGAGGACGTCGACCGGGTCGTCCAGCTGGTCGGTGAGGTCGGCCACCGCCGTGTCGAAGACGACCAGCCGGGTGCTGATCGACCGCATGGAGGCGAGGACCGCGCCGAACACGGACGCGTGGACCACGGACGCGGCCATCGACCCGGACTGGTCGATGCAGAGGATGACCTCCTTCTTCACGGACCGCGCGGCCCGCCCGTATCCGACGAGCCGTGCCGGCACGACCGTGCGGTGCTCGGGCAGGTAGTGCTTGAGGTTGGCCGCGATGGTGCGGTTCCAGTCGATGTCGTGGTGGCGCGGGCGGCTGATCCGCGCGCTGCGGTCGAGGGCGCCGGTGAGGGTGGCCCGCGTACGGTTCGCGAGCCGCTTCTCCAGGTCCTCAACGACCTTGCGCACGACCGCGCGTGCGGTCTCCCGCGTCGTCTCCGGCATCGCCTTGTTCAGCGAGAGCAGCGTGCCGACCAGGTGCACGTCCGCCTCCACCGCTTCCAGCATCTCCGGCTCCAGCAGCAGGGCGGCGAGGCCGAGGCGGTCGATGGCGTCGCGCTGCATGACCTGGACGACGGAGGACGGGAAGTACGTACGGATGTCCCCGAGCCAGCGCGCCACCGACGGCGCCGAGGCCCCGAGCCCCGCCGAACGGTCCCGGCCCGCCTGCGGCTTGTCCCCCTTCCCGTACAGCGCGGCCAGCGTGCCGTCCATCGCCGCGTCCCGCCCGGACAGCGCGCATCCGGTGCCGTCGGCCTGCTCCCCGCCGAGCACCAGCCGCCAGCGTCGCAACCGCTCCCGCGCCGGGTCGAGCGCATCCGTCGTTGTCGGTTCGATCGTCACGTGCCCACCTCCACAAGGTGGTTGTCGTCGGCCGTCTCGGCCTGTCCGTCCAGGCCGAGCAGCAGCCGCAGTACCGGTAGTACGGCGTCGGCGCGCCCGGTGTCCGGCTCGGCGGCGAAGCCGGGGGTCACGGCTTCGTGGGCCACCTGGCCTCCCGGTCCGCGCCGGACCAGTTCGCCGAGCGTTCTGCGCACCCCCGGTTCGTACGCCGCGAACGTGCGCCGCAGCAGCGGCAGTACGTCCGTGAAGGCCTCCGCCGGCACCCCGGTCAGCCAGCCGTCCACCAGGCCGCGCAGCCGCTCGTCGTGCACCAGCAGCAGTCCGCCCCCGCCGCCGGCGAAGCCCTCGATCCAGGCGGCGGCGTCGGCGGGCGGCGTCCCCGGCGACAACGCGAGCCCCATCAGCCGCGCCGCCTCCTCGGACCCCAGCTCCCCGTCGTTCAACAGCAGCCGCACCGCCCGCCCCCGGAGCACCCCGGCCACGCCGTCACGCGACGACAGGACCCGCAGCACCGCTCGCCAGCGGCCCCGCAGATCCCCGTGCCCGGCACCGGTGACGGCACCGCCGTCCACCCCGCCCCCGGCACGCCCTCCGGTCCCGGAACCGGTCGCGGTCGATGTCTCCGCCAGCAGCCCCACCGCTGTGTGCACGGCGTCCACATGGGCGCGCATCTCGTTCGCCGCGTCCGTGTCGAGCGCGGTGCACGCCGGGGGCAGGCCGACGAAGACGCGTTCGGCGAGGCCTGCGGCGACGCCGGCCAGGGCGCCGGTGTCGGTGCCGCGCACGTCGCCGTAGCGCAGGGAGCGGACCAGGGCGGGCAGGGCCTGGGCGAGATGGCCCACGTCGGCGTCGAGCGCGGCCCGGTCGGCGAGGATCCGCATGACCACGGGCAGGGCGTCCGGCAGCCCGGCGAGCAGGCACTGCTCGGCGAGCGCGGTGACGTCGGCGAGGGTGCGTGCGGCCGTCGCGTCCGACTCGGCCTTCGCCTGTGCCGCGCCCAGGACGGTCGTCCCCCACACGCCCGCCTCGGCGACCCGCACCGACAACTCCGGCTCCCAGCGCAGCCGCCACGTCTCCCGGAAGGTGCCCGTGCTCCCGCGTGACCGCGTGGGCTCGCCCCAGTCCACGCCGAGCAGCCGGAGCCGGTGCAGCAGCCTGCTGCGGCCGGCGTCGGTGTCGCCGCGCAGGTCCAGCTCGAGTTCGCGCTCCAGCGCCTCGGGTCTGAGCCGCAGCGCACGCTGCTGCCGCGTCAGGTCGCGCTGCAGCGGCACCGCGGGCGCCGACTCCGGGACCTCCCCGAGGACGTCCCCGACCACCAGCCGGTCGTGCACCAGGGCCAGCGGCACGTCCGAGCCGTCGCCCATCACCGCGCGCACCGCGTCGGTGGTCTCGCCCAGCCCCGGCAGCGGGCGCCCGCGCAGTGCCGCCAGGGTCTCCGCGAGCCGGACGGCCTCGATGACGTGGGCGGAGGACACGATCCGGTCCTCCTCGCGCAGCAGCCGCGCCACCTTGGTCAGCCACCGCTCGACCGGCCGGTCGGGGGCGTGGAACAGATGGCCGTACCAGCCCGGTGAGTCGATGCCCGCGCCGTACCCGCTGGACCGGGCGAGCCTGTGGTGGGTCCAGGGCACCCAGGTCAGGTCCGCCTTGACCTTGGGCAGCCCCTTCAGCAGGGACCGGTCCGCGGTGACCGTGGTCCTCGCGCGCAGGGCGGGCACATGCCAGGCCCCGCAGACCACGGCCACCTCGTCACCGAACTCCTTGCGCGCGGCGCGCAGCCGGAGCCGCATGTGCGCCTCGCGGACCAGGTCCCGGGAATGCCCGCCGACGCCGTACCGCTCGCGGAGAGCGCCCATCGCCTCCTCCAGGGCGCCGAAGGGCGCGAAGGGGTCCCGCTCCCCCGGCCCCCGGTGCTCGACCACGTCCTCCCACCAGCGCTCGGGATCGTCGTACCCGGCGGCCTCGGCGAGCACGGCGAGCGGATCGACCCGGGCCTGCTCAGCGCCGTCCCGTCCGTCATCGGCGCGCTGCGGATCCGCCGCGGTGTTCTCCTCTCCTTTTCCCTCACGCTCGTTCCCCTCGTGCTCGTTCCCCTCCTGCTCGTTGCCCTCCCCCTCTCTTCCCTCTCCTCCCTCCCACGCGAGCGTGTGCGCGGCCGGCAGGTCGATGAAGTGGGCCGGGACGCCGTGCCGCAGGGCCCAGCGGATCGCCACCCACTCGGGGCTGAACTCGGCGAACGGCCAGAAGGCCGAGCGGCCCGGCTCATCGACGGCATGGGCGAGCAGGGCGACCGGGGGCCGCAGGCCGGGGTCGGCGGCCAGCGGGATCAGCGCGTCGGCCTCGGGCGGACCCTCGATCAGGACGGCGGCGGGCCGGGCGGCGTCCAGGGCGCCGCGTACCGCGCGGGCCGAGCCGGGGCCGTGGTGCCGCACGCCCAGCAGGAGCGGTCCGGAGCCGTGCGCCCTGGGCCAGCGCGTGTCGTCGGTCTTGTCGTCGGTCTTGTCGTCGGTCTTGTCGTCGGTCATGCGGTCACCTCCCGGCAGGCGCGGTAGAAGTCCGTCCAGCCCTCGCGTTCGCGGACGACCGTCTCCAGGTACTCCTGCCAGACGACCCGGTCGGCCGCCGGGTCGCGCACGACTGCGCCGAGGATGCCGGCGGCGACATCGTCCGGCCGCAGCACACCGTCCCCGAAGTGCGCGGACAGCGCGAGCCCGTTGGTGACGACGGAGATCGCCTCCGCCGTGGACAGCGTGCCGCTGGGCGACTTCAGCTTGGTGCGGCCGTCGGCGGTGACGCCGTCGCGCAGCTCGCGGAAGACGGTCACGACCCGGCGGATCTCCTCGATGCCGTCGGGCGCGGCCGGCAGGTCCAGCGAGCGGCCGATCTGCTCGACCCGGCGGGTGACGATGTCGACCTCGGCGTCGGCGCTCTCGGGCAGCGGCAGCACGACGGTGTTGAAGCGGCGGCGCAGCGCGCTGGAGAGGTCGTTGACCCCTCTGTCCCGGTCGTTGGCGGTGGCGATGAGGTTGAACCCGCGGACCGCCTGGACCTCCTGGCCCAGTTCCGGGATGGGCAGGGTCTTCTCGGACAGGATCGTGATCAGCGTGTCCTGGACGTCGGCCGGGATACGGGTCAGTTCCTCCACCCGGGCCGTCATGCCCTCGGCCATGGCGCGCATGACGGGGCTGGGCACGAGGGCGTCGCGGCTCGGCCCGTGCGCGAGCAGCTGCGCGTAGTTCCAGCCGTAGCGGATCGCCTCCTCCGGGGTGCCGGCCGTGCCCTGCACCAGCAGGGTGGAGTCACCGCTGACGGCGGCCGCGAGGTGCTCCGAGACCCAGGTCTTGGCGGTGCCGGGCACGCCGAGCAGCAGCAGGGCGCGGTCGGTGGCGAGTGTGGTGACGGCGACCTCGACGATCCGGCGCGGGCCCACGTACTTGGGTGTGATCACGGTGCCGTCCGGCAGGGTGCCGCCGAGCAGGTACGTGGCCACCGCCCACGGCGACAGCTTCCAGCGGGCCGGGCGCGGGCGGTCGTCCTGCGCGGCGAGTGCGGCGAGTTCGGCGGCGAAGGCGTGCTCGGCGTGCGGTCGCAGCGCCTGTGCGGTGCCGGACGCGCCCTCACCGGCGGTCGGTTCGGCGGTGGTCGGTCGCACGGGCGCAGACGCAGACGTGGCAGAAGCAGACATGGCTGACATGGCTGAGGCCCCCTCCAGCTCGGCCGGTTCGGATCTGGCATCCACCGTGCACCACGCCACTGACAATCGCCCTGACCTGCACAAACGCCCGCACCGGACGGATTGTCAGTGGCGGGACCTACCGTCGGAGGCATGACTGAGCAGGGGGTGCGCTGGACCGCGGACCAGGTGCTGTCACTGGCGCCTGACGCCGCGTCACGCACAGCGGGAGGCAAGCTCGGCACGGCGGGTCCGTGGTCCGAGGCGGGGAGTGGAGAGGGGACGGTGTGGGGGCTGTGCAAGGGCGGCGGCAGCAGGCCGTACCAGACGGTGGTCGATCTCGCCGACCCGGCCGGACCGGCGTACACGTGCAGTTGTCCGAGCCGCAAGTTCCCCTGCAAGCACGCGCTCGGCCTGCTGCTGCTGTGGACGGGAGACGGCGGCTCGGTGCCCGCGTTCGCCGAGCCGCCGGACTGGGCCGAGCAGTGGCTCGCGGGCAGACGCCGGCGCGCCGAGACCAAGCAGGGCCAAACCGAAGCGTGTTCCGGGAGCGGGGCCGCCGATCCGGAGGCGGCCCGGCGGCGGGCCGAGCGCCGGGCCGAGCGGGCCACTGCGGGTGCGACCGAGCTGGAACAGCGCCTCGCGGACCTGCTGCGCGGCGGACTGGCCGCGGCCGAGCAGGCGGGGTACGCCCTGTGGGACGAGACGGCGGCCCGCATGGTCGACGCCCAGGCACCCGGACTGGCCTCGCGGGTGCGGGAGTTGGGAGCGATTGCGGCATCCGGCGCCGGCTGGCCGGCCCGGCTGCTGGAGGAGTGCGCGCTGCTGCACCTGCTCGACCAGGGCTGGCTGCGCCGCGACCACCTGCCGGACGCCCTCGTGGCCACGGTCCGCTCCCGGCTCGGCCTGCCCGCCACGGCGGACGGTGCCCCGCTCCGCGACCACTGGCTGGTCCTCGCCCAGTACGACACGGTGGACGCGAAACTGACGACGCGCCGGACCTGGCTGCACGGCGCCGGCTCGGGCCGCACCCGGCTGCTGCTGTCCTATGGCGCGGCCGGCCGGGCGCCGGAGCTGTCCCTGCCGGTGGGGCTGGCCCTGGACGCGGAGCTGTCCGCCTATCCGGGGGCAGGCCAGTCCCGGTCCGCCCTGGGCGAGCGGTTCGCCCCGCCCGCACCGGCCGCGTTCCGCCCGCCGGGCACCAGCACGGCCGAGGCGGCGGCCCGGTACGGCGAGGCGCTGCGCGACGACCCCTGGCTGGAGTCCGTCCCGGTGACCCTGGACCGGGTGATACCGGTCCCGGACGGCGACGAGTGGCAGCTCGCCGACACCGACCTTGCCCTGCCGCTGACCCGGGCCGCCCGCTCCCGCCCCGGCCTGTGGCGGCTGGTCGCCCTGTCCGGCGGCGCCCCGGTCACGGTCTTCGGCGAGTGCGGCCACCGCGGCTTCACCCCCCTCACGGCCTGGCCGGCCGGCACGGGCGAGGCGGTGCCACTGTGCTGACCGGCGCCGAGTCGGAACCGAGGTGCCGGCGGGGCGTGTCGGGCACGTTTCCAGCCGACCGGGTCGGGTGGTGGGTGGGAGGGGCGGAGGTCCAGGCGGCGCAGCCCCCTGGCGGGGTCCGGGGCGGAGCCCCAGGTACCAGCCCGCCGGAAGGCGCCGGCATTCCTCGGACACATCCAAGGAAGGAAACGCGATGAACGGGACGACCTCGACGGACACGAACACCACAGCGGCCGCAAGCTCCTGGGAAGACCTGGTCACCACCGCTCTTCTCGGCACCGACCGACGCCCGCTGGCGTACGCCCGGTCCGGCCGTGAGGCACCCCTCGCGCTGCTCGACGAGGCCGCCGTGGCGACCGTACGGCGGCGCGCCGGGCTGCGGCCCGCGCGGGCGGCGCGCCGACCGGACTCGGCGCCCGAGGACCCCCGCCCGGCCCTGCCCCCCGCGGCGGCCCGCAGACTCGCCACGCTGCTGGCCGACCGTTCCGGCGGCGGAAGCGGTGGCCGCCGGGGCAGCTCACCGGACCTCATGGAGCTGCTCCCGCAGTGGCTCGCGGCGGCCAACGCGCACGGATACGCGGCACCCCCGCAGACGCTCCCCGCCCTGCTGGACGCGGCCCGGGGCCGTACGGACCTGCGCCCGGCGGCGCTGGCGTTCGCGGGCCCGCGGGCGCTGTGGCTGGCCCGGCTGAACGCGGACTGGCGCTTCGCGCTGCGCGCGGCCCCCGGCGGCGGTGCCACGCTGCCCGGGCCCGGCGACACCGAGGCGGTGCGCAGGCTGTGGCAGGAGGGACTGTTCGCGGAGCGGGTGGCCCTGCTGGGCGCGCTGCGCGCCGCTGCGCCCGCGTTCGCGCGCGAGTTGCTCGCGTCGACCTGGCCGACGGAGCGGGCCGAGGACCGGCTGATGTTCCTCGACTCGCTGCGCACGGGCCTGTGCGCAGCGGACGAGCCTTTCCTTGAGCACGCGTTGGGCGACCGCAGCCGCAATGTCCGGGCGACGGCGGCGGAACTCCTGTCGGCGCTGCCCGCTTCCGCCCTCGCCGCGCGCATGGCCGTGCGGGCCGCGGCGTGTGTGGCCCTCGATCACACGGGGAACTCGCCGGCGATCGTGGTGGAGGCGCCGCTCGAGTGCGACTCCGGCATGGAGCGGGATGGTGTGGTGGCCACACCTCCCGCGGGCAGAGGGGAACGCTCATGGTGGCTGGGGCAGTTGGTGGAGGCGGCCCCGCTGGGCACGTGGCCGGGGCGGCTCGGCGGACGTACGGCGGAGCAGATCGTGGCGCTGCCGGTGACGGACGGCTGGCAGGGCGAACTGCACGCTGCGTGGTGCCGGGCGGCCGTACGGCAGCGGGACGCCGAGTGGTCGAGGGCGCTGCTCGGCTCGCCGTCGGCGCCGGAGGCCGGCGGGCCGGGCGCGGTGTCGCTGGCGGAACGCGCGAAGCTGCTGGCCGCCCTGGACCGTGCGGAACGCGCCGCGTGGGTGGCCGGGTTCATCGCCACGCACGGACTGTCGGAGGCGTTCCAGCTGCTCGGGGTGTGCGCGGTGCCCTGGGCCGCGCCGCTGGGCCGGGCCGTCGTGGACGCGCTCAACATCGCACGGGACGCCGGCAGTTACCCGTGGAGCTTCAGCGGGGTGATGGGGCTGGCCGAGCGCTGCCTGGACCCCGCGGAGGCCGGCCGGCTCGAGGCGCTGCTGGCGATACCGGACGAACGGGAGGACGCCGCGCCGGGAGCCGGCGGCTACTGGGCGGAGGCGTTCCAGCGGCTGGTGACCACGCTGCGGCTGCGGGCGGAGATGGCCGCGGAACTCGCCCCGGACCGCTCCCCGCTCACCGGGCCGCCGGCCCGACCGCCGCAGGCGGCCGCTCAGCCGGACGCGGCGGGCTGACGGACGTTCTCCCGCACCCACTCCACGATCGACGCGGTCGTCGCGCCCGGTGTGAAGATCTCCGCGACGCCCTTCTCCTTCAGCGGCGGGATGTCCTCGTCCGGGATGATGCCGCCGCCGAAGACGAGGATGTCCTCGGCGTCGCGCTCCTTGAGCAGGTCGATCACCGCGGCGAACAGCGTGTTGTGCGCGCCGGAGAGGATGGACAGGCCGATCGCGTCGGCGTCCTCCTGGATGGCGGTGTCCACGATCTGTTCCGGCGTCTGGTGGAGCCCGGTGTAGATGACTTCCATACCGGCGTCGCGCAGGGCACGCGCGATGACCTTGGCCCCCCGATCGTGGCCGTCGAGCCCCGGCTTGGCGACGACCACGCGGATCGGACCGGCTGCCACACCCATCACTGCCTCCATCAAACGACCACGGAAGCGATCGCTTCCGTCCGTAACGACAAGTACCGCACTTTTGGCGCGTTCCGCCACCCGTCGCGAAGTGAACGAACGTTATCTCCAGCATCCCGCAACCGGCAGTTTTACGGTGCGCAGCGAGGGGGAAATCACATGGTGGGACATGAGGGCACACGGGGGATCGAGCCGTCCTCCGGCGTGCCGACAGGAGGTCGGCCCATGAAGGTCACCGGAGTACTGCCACTCTTTCTCCCGTTCTGCCGGCGCCTGTGGCCCGGCAGAATCGCCGGAATCTCCGTGGCGCTGCTCAAGGCGACCGCCCTCGAGGCCGCGATCCTGGCCGGTCATCTGCTGCTGTATCCGACCGGCCTCACCCAGGAACGCCGCTCCTGCGCCCTGCCCGCCCAGGGCGGCACCGCGCAGCTGCCGGTCCGCTCCGGCCCTCCGGTGGTGCTGCTGCACGGTTTCATCGACAACCGCTCGGTGTTCGTGTTATTGCGCCGCAACCTCGCCCAGCACGGCAGGCAGCGCGTCGTATCGCTCAACTACTCCCCGCTGACCTGCGACATCCGCGCCGCCGCCGAGCTGCTCGGCCGGCACATAGAGGAGCTCTGCGAGCGCACCGGCAGCGACCGGGTCGACATCGTGGGGCACAGCCTCGGCGGGCTCATCGCCCGTTACTACGTGCAGTGTCTGGGCGGTGACCTGCGGGTGCGCGTCCTCGTCACCCTGGGTACACCGCATTCGGGGACCAGCGCGGCACCCCTGGCCAACGCCCATCCGATCGTGCGCCAGATGCGGCCCGGTTCGGGGGTGATCGAGGAGCTGGCCCGGCCCGCGCCCGGCTGCCGTACCCGGTTCGTCAGCTTCTGGAGCGACCTGGACTCCGTGATGGTGCCGCTGGAGACGGCCTGCCTGGACCACCCCGACCTCCACGTGCAGAACGTCCGGGTGACCGGCATCGGGCATCTCGCCCTGCCCGTGCACCCCGCCGTCGCGGCCGGGATACGCGAGGCCCTGGACTCCCCGCACCCCGAGGACCGGGTCACGGGCGGTCTGACAGTGGCGTGAGGCCCGACGACCGGGTGACGCACAGGTGGTGAACAGCCACCGCACATCGAACGGCAATCGAACTCTCGGCCAAACTCGTGTCCGGCGCCCCCCGAAACGCCGCCGATTGCCCGGTTACGGCGGGCCCGAAACCACCCGAAGATTGTCGCGCCCAGGTACCGGCGGGTACAGTCACCGCACTGCTCTGGCAGCCCCTGTTGTCGAGGCGAAAGAGAAGTTGGTGAACGACCGTCACCCGTCGGGGACCATGACCACCCCGGCCCCGGCTTCCGACGCCTCCGCCGCGCACTACGCGCCGTACGGGACGTATGAAGCCCCCTACGGCGACCTCACCACGTACGGCGGCTACGGCACCACCGGTTTTCCGGACGGCACCGGCACCTTCTCCACGGACCCGCTCTTCGGCACCATGCCCGGCCAGCAGGGCACCGGCTCGTACGACAGCACGCAGTGGCAGACCGGCCAGACCCCGCACTACGACCCGTACGCCGCCCAGCACCACGCCGCCTACGACTCCGGCGCCTACGACTCCACCGCCTGGACGATCCCGGCCCAGGCCAGGGGCAACGACGTCAGCGGGCAGTGGGACACGAGCGCGTGGTTGCCGCCCGAGCAGTCCGGCGCCACCGACCCGACCCAGCAGTGGTCGTGGGGCACCCAGTCCTTCGAGTCGGGCACGTTCGACGCCACGCAGTGGAATTCCGGCGGCCAGGCCGTGCCCGCACAGGCCGGGCACGCTGCTGAACCGTTCGGCCAGCAGCCGACCGGCGTCTTCGACCAGGTCGGCGACCCGCAGGCGACCGCGGCCTTCCCGCAGGCGCCGTACGACCGGACCCCGTACGAGGACGAGGCGCCGTACGAGAGCACCGCGTTCGGTGAAGAGCACACCGGGGACGAGGAGTCGGGCGCCCCGGACGAGGCGCACGCCGGGCAGGGCCTGCTGGAAGACGAGGAGGAGCGCGCGCCCGCGCGCCGGGCCGGCTCGCGCAGCGCCGCGCGCTCCCGCCGTCGTACGACCGCCAAGCGCTCCGCGCTGCTGACCGTCGCCGTGCCCTCGGCCTGTGTGATGGGCGTCGCCGGCATCGCCGCCGCCTCGATCGGCGCGCTGACCGACGGCAGTCAGGACACCACCGCCACCGCCTCGGACGCGCACGCGGTCAAGGCCTCGGTGGCCAACAGCAAGCTGGACACCCAGCTCAACACCCTGTCCGCCGGCGCCCATGACTTCGCCGACCGGGCGAGCCGTACGCAGGAGCGGATCGACCTCAAGAACCAGCAGGAGCTGGAGAAGAAGAAGGCCGCCGCGGCGGCCGCGCTCAAGGAGCGGCTGCGCCCCAAGTTCGTGCTGCCGGTCACGCAGAAGGGGCTCAGCGCCTACTTCGGCCAGGCGGGCGTGAACTGGATGTCCGTGCACACGGGCATCGACTTCCCCGTCGCCTACGGCACCACGGTGATGGCCGCCACCGACGGCACGGTCACCACCAAGTGGAACAGCGCCTACGGCAACATGATGATCGTGACGGCGAAGGACGGTACGCAGACCTGGTACTGCCATCTGTCCAGCTACCGCGTCGCCTCCGGGACGGTCGTCAAGGCCGGCGATCCGATCGCCTACTCCGGCAACTCCGGCAACTCCACCGGCCCGCACCTGCACTTCGAGGTACGACCCGCGGGCGGGGCGGCCATAGACCCGCTGCCGTGGCTGCGGAGCCACGGCCTCGACCCGACGTAGGAATCCCGCGTCGGCGTAGGAATGCCAGGGGCGTAGGAATGCCGGAAGGGGCCCGCGCTGTTCCGGCGAGGGCCCCTTCGGCTTACAGCTTCTCCACCGGCGCGTACCGCAGCAGCAGCCGCTTCGGCTTGGCGTCGCCGAAGTCGATCGTCGCCTCCGCGTTCGCACCCGTGCCCTTCACGGCGACGACCGTGCCGAGCCCGAACTGGTCGTGGGTGACCCGGTCCCCGACGGCCAGGGCGACCACCGGCTTCTCCGAGGTGCGCCGGGTGGCGAACCCGGACGCGCCCGACGCCGAGGAACGCGAGCGGGTCGAGGACAGCGAGGCCGCGATCCCGGACGCGGGACCGGACGAGACCGGTGCCGTCGCTCCCGTCCGCTTCCAGTCCACATGGGTGGGCGGGATCTCCTCCAGGAAGCGGGAGGGCGGGTTGTACGACGGCTGGCCCCAGGCGCTGCGCATGGCCGACCGCGTGAGGTAGAGCCGCTCCCGCGCGCGCGTGATGCCGACGTACGCCAGGCGGCGCTCCTCCTCCAGCTCCTTGGTCTGGCCGAGGGCGCGCATGTGCGGGAAGACGCCGTCCTCCATGCCGGTCAGGAAGACGACCGGGAACTCCAGGCCCTTGGCGGTGTGCAGGGTCATCAGGGTGATGACTCCGGAGCCGTCCTCGTCCTCGTCGGGGATCTGGTCGGAGTCGGCGACCAGGGCCACCTGCTCCAGGAAGTCGGCCAGCCCCACCGACTCGCCCTCACCGCGCTCCTGCTCGAACTCCAGGGCCACCGCCGCGAGTTCCTGGAGGTTCTCGATGCGGGTCTCGTCCTGCGGGTCGGTGGAGGTCTGCAGTTCGGCCAGATACCCGGTCCGTTCGAGCACGGCCTCCAGGACGGTGGCCGGACCGGCTCCGGACTCCACGATCGTACGCAGGTCCTCCATCAGCGTGTTGAACCGCTTGACGGCGTTGGTGGAGCGCGCGGCCATGCCGTACGCCTCGTCCACGCGCTTGAGCGCCTGCGGGAAGCTGATCCTCTCGCGCTGGGCGAGGGCGTCGATCATCGCCTCCGCGCGCTCACCGATGCCCCGCTTGGGCACGTTGAGGATGCGGCGCAGCGGCACCGAGTCCTCCGGGTTGGCGAGGACGCGCAGGTAGGCGAGGACGTCCCGGACCTCCTTGCGTTCGTAGAAGCGGACGCCGCCGACGACCTTGTAGGGCAGGCCGACGCGGATGAAGACCTCTTCGAAGACACGGGACTGCGCGTTGGTGCGGTAGAAGACGGCGACGTCGCCCGCCCTGGCCTCGCCCGCGTCGACCAGGCGGTCTATCTCGTCGGCGACGAACTGGGCCTCGTCGTGCTCGGTGTCCGCGACGTAACCGGTGATCCGCGCTCCCTGCCCGGCGTTGGTCCACAGGTTCTTCGGGCGGCGGGACTCGTTGCGCTCGATGACCGCGTTGGCCGCGGACAGGATGGTCTGCGTGGAGCGGTAGTTCTGCTCCAGCAGGATCGTCGTCGCGTCCGCGTAGTCCTCCTCGAACTGGAGGATGTTGCGGATGGTCGCGCCCCGGAAGGCGTAGATCGACTGGTCGGCGTCACCCACGACGCACAGCTCGGCCGGCGGGATGTCGTACTCGCCGGTCGGGGTGTCGCCCTCGTCGGCGGGGCGCTCTGCCGTGCCGACGAGTTCCCGTACGAGTGCGTACTGGGCGTGGTTGGTGTCCTGGTACTCGTCGACCAGGACGTGCCGGAAGCGGCGGCGGTAGTGCTCGGCGACGTCCGGGAAGGCGCGCAGCAGGTTGACCGTCGTCATGATCAGGTCGTCGAAGTCGAGCGCGTTGGCCTCGCGGAGCCGCGACTGGTAGAGCGCGTAGGCCTGGGCGAGGGTCTTCTCGAAGCCGTCGGTGGCCTGGGCGGCGAAGTCCTCCTCGTCGATCAGCTCGTTCTTCAGATTGCTGATCTTCGCGCTGAAGGACTTCGGCGGGAAGCGCTTCGGGTCGAGGTCCAGGTCGCGGCAGACCAGGGCCATCAGACGCTTGCTGTCGGCGGCGTCGTAGATCGAGAACGACGACGTGAAGCCGAGCTTCTTCGACTCGCGGCGCAGGATGCGCACGCACGCGCTGTGGAAGGTCATCACCCACATCACGTTCGCGCGCGGGCCGACGAGGTGCTCGACGCGCTCCTTCATCTCGCCCGCGGCCTTGTTGGTGAAGGTGATCGCGAGGATCTGGCCGGGGTGCACATGCCGCTCGGCGAGCAGGTACGCGATGCGGTGGGTGAGCACGCGGGTCTTGCCGGAGCCGGCGCCGGCGACGATGAGCAGCGGGGAGCCGGCGTGCACGACCGCCGCGCGCTGGTTGTCGTTCAGCCCCTCCAGCAGCGCCGCCGAGTCGATCGCGGGGCGGGGCGCGCCGTCGCGGTAGTGGGTGTCCCGGTCCGGCGGCATGTCGAACTTCCCGCCGAACAGATCGTCCGGAAGCGGCTCCGGAGCGTGATCGTCCTCGGGCGGCGGCGGGGGCTCCTCCTCGTGCCCGCGAGGGGCCTGGAGGTCCGCCAGGAAGCTGTCGTCAAAGAGGCTGCTCATCGCTCTCCGAGTCTAGGGTGCCCCACCGACAACCGGTCGCCGTCCCGGGAAGATGGCCGCCGAAGCCCGCCCGGGAAAGCCACTCACCGTGCGGAATCGGCCGATGACGGGAACGTGATTTCAGCGCCAGATCACGAAAATGTATCGGACATATCACGCACCAACCTTCACACTAGTCACACCAGTTGGCTAGGTTGCCGTCAGGCCGCGTGCGCGGCCTCCGCCGAGTCCGGTGCGCCCGCGTGGTGCCCGGAGCCGGGGACCCACCGATCCTGGGGTGAATCGGCCGACTCCCGCCCGGGACGACGCCGTAGGGCAACCCTTCCGAACCGCCGCCCGAACCCGACAGCTAACCCGGTAGGCGGCCCATTGGAAGGAGTCGCCTCCCTTGGCGTCGCACCGCAAGCCGCGCCCCGGCGGAACCACCGGAGCCGGTCTCCGCACCCCCGCCCTCGCCACCGCCGCCCTCACCTCCATGGCGGTGTTCTCGCAGACCGCCGAGGCCGCCCCGAGAACCGATCACGCCAAGCCGAGCCTGGAAGAGGTCGAGAAGAAGGTCGACGACCTCTACCGCCAGGCGGAGTCGGCCACCGAGAAGTACGACGCGGCCAAGGAGCGCACCGGCAAACAGCGGAGCCGCGCCGACGCCCTGCGCGACGAGGTCGCCCGGCGCACCGCACGCCTCAACACGGCCCGTGAGGAGCTGGGATCCTTCGCCGCGGCCCAGTACCGCACCGGCACCGCCGCTCCCGGCACGGCCACCTTCCTGCTGGCGAACGACCCGCAGGACTACTTCGACCAGACCCAGCTGATGAACCGGCTGACCTCGCGGGAGAAGAGCGCGGTCGACGACTACATCGGCGAGCAGGCCGCGACCATGAAGAAGCGCCGGGAGGCCGCGGAGAGCCTCCAGACGCTGACCGACTCACAGCACGACCTGCAGACCGCCAAGGCCACCGTGCAGAGGAAACTCGCCTCGGCGCGCGAGCTGCTGTCGCAGCTGACGGCCCAGGAGAAGGCGCGGCTGGCCGCCATCGAGCGGGAGAAGCAGCAGGAGGCGGCCCGCAAGGCGGCCGAGCTGGCCAAGCAGCAGGCGGCCCGGCAGCAGGCCGGCTCGTCGTCGTCCTCGTCCACGGGGTCGGGGTCGGGGTCCGCCTCCGGTTCGACGGGATCCGGCTCGACCGGGTCCACATCCGGCTCGTACGACACGAAGGCCGAGAATGCGATCGCCTTCGCCCGCGCGCAGATCGGCAAGCCGTATGTGTGGGGCGCCACCGGGCCCGACTCCTACGACTGCTCGGGCCTCACCCAGGCCGCCTGGAAGGCCGCCGGCGTCACGCTTCCGCGCACCACGTACGACCAGGTCAATGCGGGTACCACGGTCTCGCTCGCCGACGCGCGGCCGGGCGACCTGATCTTCTTCTACGACGACATCAGCCACGTCGGCGTCTACATAGGCAACGGCATGATGATCCACGCCCCCAAGCCGGGCGCGTACGTCCGCGAGGAGTCGATCTACTACGGCGGCGAGTCGATCATCCACAGCGTGGTCCGCCCGGGCTGACCGCCCCTCGTGACCCGGGCGCGGGCCCCGGTCCGTCCCGCTGCACGCGTGCGTGCCACCGCCTTGCATGTCCAGGCACGGTGCCGCAGCATTCCACGCCCACGCGCGCGTGGGCGTGCGGGGGTTGGGAGTCATGGGATCCGCGCCGAGGGCGCCGGATGCGCCCGCGCCATGCGCGAAGTGCCCGGCGCCCTGCTCCTCCCGGCACGGTCGCTGAGCCCCGCCCGCGCCATGCGCGGAGTGCCCGGCGCCCTGCTCCTCCCGGCACGGGTCGCTGAGTCCCGCCCACGCGCGCGTACCGGCGTTTTTGGTCTCCACGCGCGCGTGCCCTTCCGGGCCGGGGCCCCTCGGCTCCCTAGCATCGGGCGCATGCCCGGCATCTCAGGTCTGCTCGCGTGGTGGGCGGGGCGGCCCCCCGCGGCAGGGGCCGCCGTGATGGCGACCGGCGTGCTGTCGGTGGGGCTGCACATGACCGGCGCCGAGACGGTCTCCCGGGTCGTGCTGGCGATGGCGTGTGTCGCCTGGGCCGCGCTGGCCGCCGACTTCGCTGTGCGGCTGGTCGGCGAGCGGCGGCGCTGGGTGTCCGAGTCGGCGAGCCCTGGCGCGCTCACCTCCGTCGCCGCGACCACGGTGCTCGGCACCCGGATCTCCGCGCTGGGCCGGCAGACCCCCGCCGAGGCGCTGCTGGCGCTCGCGGCGCTGCTCTGGCCGGTGCTGCTGGTCCTGGTCGTACGGCACTGGAGGCCGCGCATGGCGGGCTCGGTGTTCCTTTGCTGTGTGGCCACGGAGGGGCTCGCCGTACTGGCCGCCACGCTGGCCGCGGCCGAGCGCACGGCATGGCTCGCGCACACCGCGCTGGTGCTGTTCTGGCTGGGGCTGGTGCTCTACGGCCTGGCGCTGGCCCACTTCGACGCACGGCAGGTGCTTCAGGGGGCGGGCGACCACTGGATCGCGGGCGGTGCACTGGCGATCTCGGCGCTGGCGGGGGCCAACCTGATGGTCGCCGGGGACACGGGCATGTACCTGTGGGACAACGGCGAACGGAGCGTGCTGCGCAATATGACAGTCGTGCTGCTCGTGCTGGACCTGGTCGGGTACGTCGTACTGCTGGCCGCCGAGGCGGCGCGGCCCCGGCCCGGCTACCACGAGCTGCGGTGGGCGACGGTGTTCCCGATGGGGATGACGGCGGTGGCGACGCTGGCCGTCGCGACCGCCCTCGGCGTCCCGTGGCTCAACCGGCCGGGACGGGTGCTGCTGTGGGCGGCGGCGGTGGTGTGGCTCGCGGTCGCCGCCGGTGCGGTGCTCGCGGCCCGCGCCGGCGGCAGGGACGGATGACCGTCAGGTCCACAGGACGGCGATGAAGATGTTCGCCGTGGTCAGCGCGCCGACCACTCCGAACATGCCCTTGTCGATCCTCTCCTCGTCACGCTTCACGTAGACCAGCCCGAGGATCACGATCAGCAGGGCCAGCTTGACGCCGATCTTGATGGTGTTGACGTGGTGGTCGTCGGCCTGGTTGAGGCCGACCAGGGCCACACCGGTGACCAGCATGGTCAGCGCGCCGTGCAGCATCCCGGGCACGAACTGGGCCGTGCCCTGGCCCATCGCCTTCATCTGGGTGAGGAAACCGCCGAGCAGCGCGGCGATGCCGATGATGTGCAGGCCGACGAAGAGATGGATGAGTGCGTCCATGGGCCCGGAGCCTAATTCGTCGGCAGCAGCCCCAGAGACGGCAGGGTGCCGTAGAAGTCCGGCGTCAGCCGTCGGCCCATGAAGAACGGCCGGCTCAACCGTCGACCGGCTGAACCCGGACGCAGCGGCGGCGGTAGTAGGAGATCGTGACGGCCGCGGTCAGTGGGCCCCAGAGCACCAACGGCTGGTAGAGAATGCCGACGACCAGGTTTCCGGTGGGTGTCATGTCCTCGTGCGCATACGTCCACCACCAGGGGACATCGGCCCAGATCACGGTCAGGATCGCAGCGCCGAGGGCGGCAGGGACGACGGCGGCCATGGGACGAACCCTCCGCCCTCCGATCAGCGGTATCCAGTGCGGGACAACCTCGCCCCACGGCCGCACCAGGCCGATCGTCAGCAAGGCGGCGAGCTCGCAGAGCACGCTGAGCGTCAGCATCCACACCTTGGCCCCGAACGTGTCGAAGGTCCTGAAGCCCGTCTCTGTGTAACCGGCGGGACATCCGAGCACCAAGGCGATGCGCCAGAGACCGCTCGGCAGGACCACCACGGTGGTCAGGTGTGCGGCCCGGACGGCCCAGCGGGGTGGCGTCGGCGAGGGTGTGGCGGGAGTGGCGGACGGCTGAATGCTCATGGGACTCATGCTCACGCGCCTCCCGATGCTTTGGCGTCAGCCTGCGCGGCGGACGCGGATGAGCCGCCTGCACGAGGCCTGTGCGGCGGGATCGGTCAGACGGCGGAAGGGCCGTCATCCTCCGGGACGATGGGGCTGACGGAACCGTGCGCCTCGCCGCAACGGCTGGATTCGATGGCGAACGGGCTGGGTTCACCGACCCCGGCCGCAGCGGCCGGCGAGCACGCGGGCGATCTTGCATATATGCGCCCCATAGCACCTCACGCCTCCTGCGCGTCCCGCTTTGCGCGCTTCGGTCACCACGCTGCGTGAAGCCAACGACTCCAGAACGGTCATGCGGTCACTTCCGGTCACCTCCCGGTCGGTCGGGACCAGTTCCGTACACCGCGTTACCCACTCGTCACAGTCGGGCCTAGCGTCCTCCCCCAGGTGACCGGCTCCCCACCACCGCCCGGGCCAGGGGCGGCCGTCGGCCACCACCGCCGAGAAAGGTCCGGCGGTGGCCCGTTTCCCCTGTGCGGGCCGCCGCCGGACGCACGGACTGCTCGGTCGTGCGAGTCGTACGGAAGGACGTGACGGTCCAGGTGGCAGCGCACCGCAAGCCCCGGCAACGCTCGATGGGCGGCCCTACGGCACGGACGGCCGCCACGATCGCCCTGGCGGGGGCGGCCACAGCGGCGGGGTTCGACGGGACGGGACACGCCGAGCCACAGCTGACGCCGGCGCAGGTGAAGGCCCAGGTCGACAAGCTGTACCAGGAGGCCGAGACCGCGACCGAGAAGTACGACGGCACGAAGGAGAAGGCGGACACGGCGCAGCGGCGGCTGAACGCGCTGCGGGACGAGACCGCCCGCAAGCAGCAGAGGCTCAGCTCGGCCCGGGAGGCACTCGGTTCGTTCGCGGCGGCGCAGTACCGCGAGGGCGGCTTCGCACCGACCTGGCAGCTGGCCCTGTCCGGCGACCCCGACCGGTACCTGGACAACGCCGGGTTCGTGGAGCGGGCCGGTGACCGGCAGGCCGCCGCCGTGTCCCGGGTGCGTGAACAGCTGCGGGAGATCGAGCAGTTGCGGGGTGCGGCACGCATCGAGCTGACGTCGCTGCGGTCCCGGCAGGCCGAGCTGCGACAGCAGAAGAAGACCATCACCGGCAAGCTGGACGAGGCCCGGCGGCTGCTGGCGCGGCTCACTCCGCAGCAGCGGGCCGAGGTGGCCGGTGACGGCGGGGCGCCCGGTCGTGCCTCCCGCTCGGCCTCGGGCCCCCGGGACGCGCTGCAGCAGGCCGGATCGGCCGACGCCCCGAACGCGCGCGCCGAGGCGGCCCTTGCCTACGCCTACGCCAAGCTCGGCAGCCCCTATGTGTGGGGCGCGGCCGGCCCGGACGCCTTCGACTGCTCGGGACTGGTCCAGGCCGCCTACCGCTCCGCCGGCATCTCCCTGCCCCGCACCACCTACGCCCAGATCAACGCGGGCCGGCGCGTTTCCCGCTCCGAACTTCAGCCCGGTGACCTGGTGTTCTTCTACTCCGGGATCAGCCACGTCGGCATCTACGTGGGCAACGGGCAGATCATCCACGCCCCGAACCCCTCGGCACCGGTCCGGCTGGCCCCCATCGACCTGATGCCGTTCGCGGGGGCGACCCGGGTGGTCTAGGGGCCGGGCCGTACGGGTCAGACCAGCCGGCGCGCGGTCGCCCAGCGGGTCAGTTCATGGCGGTTGGACAGCTGGAGCTTGCGCAGGACCGCCGAGACATGGGACTCGACCGTCTTGACCGAGATGAACAGCTGCTTGGCGATCTCCTTGTAGGCGTACCCCCGGGCGATCAGACGCAGTACCTCGCGCTCGCGCTGAGTGAGGCGGTCCAGGTCCTCGTCCACGGGCGGGGCGTCGGTGGAGGCGAAGGCGTCCAGGACGAACCCGGCCAGGCGCGGGGAGAAGACGGCGTCGCCCTCCTGGACGCGGAAGATGGAGTCGACCAGATCGGTGCCGGTGATGGTCTTGGTGACATAGCCGCGGGCACCGCCGCGGATCACCCCGATCACGTCCTCCGCCGCGTCCGACACGGACAGCGCGAGAAAGCGGACGGGCCGCTCGGTGTCCGCCATCAACGCCGCGCACCGGCGCAGCACTTCGACGCCACCGCCGCCCGGCAGGTGCACGTCGAGGAGGACCACCTCGGGCCGGGTGGCGGTGATGACGGTGACCGCCTGGTCGACGTCCGCGGCCTCCCCGACCACCTCGACGCCGGTCTGGGCGGTCTGCCCGATCTCGGCCTGGACGCCGGTGCGGAACATCCGGTGGTCGTCCACCAGCACCACCCGTACGTGCCGTCCGCCCGCGCCGCCGTCGGCAGCCCCGGACCCGGCCCCCTCGGGTGTGCCCGCCGTGCCGTTCGCCTCGGTCGCGTCGCTCATGACGTCTTCTCCGCCCTCTCCATCTCCAGTTCGACCTCCGTGCCACCGCCCGGCACCGACCGCAGCCGGGCCGTGCCGCCGTTGCGCTCCATGCGGCCGATGATCGATTCTCTGACGCCCATGCGGTCGGCGGGTATCGAGTCGAGGTCGAAGCCGGGGCCGCGGTCGCGCACGGACACGAAGACCGTCCTCCCCTCGACTTCGGCATAGACCTGTACGGCGCCGCCCTCGCCACCGTACTTGGCGGCGTTCACCATCGCCTCGCGCGCGGCCTGCATCTGCGCGCCGGTCCTCTCGTCGAGCGGGCAGTCGCCGACGATGACGACCTCGATGGGCACCCCGTGCTTGTCCTCCACCTCGGCGGCGCTGCGCCGGACCGCCTCGGCGACCGTGTCCGGCTCATCCGCCTCGTCCTTGCCGGTGCCCTCCGGCTTGTACAGCCAGGTGCGCAGGTCGCGCTCCTGGGCGCGGGCGAGGCGGCGCACCTCGCCCGCGTTGTCGGCGTTGCGCTGGATCAGGGTGAGGGTGTGCAGCACGGAGTCATGGACGTGGGCGGCGACCTCCGCGCGCTCCTGGGCGCGGATGCGCATCAGGCGCTCCTCGGACAGGTCCTGGGTCATGCGGACCAGATACGGGCCGGCGAGGAGGGTGATGCCGACGAGGACGGCGAGGGCCGCCTGCAGCACCGCGCCGAGATGGGCGGCCGAACCCTGCAGCCAGAAGATGGCGGTGACACCGGCCGTGACGAGAAGGACACCGCCGGCCGCGCGCAGCAGGGTGAGGGTGCGCCGCCTGCGGCCGACCTCGACCCAGCGGGCCCGGCGGGCGTTGTCCGCCTGGCGCCAGACGAGGGCGACACCGGCCGCGACGAGGACGGCGGGCAGCAGATACACCTTGGCCGCGCCGCCGAGATTGACGCTGCTCACGAAGACCACGGACACGATGACCATGAGGAGCAGCGCGACGATCTGGCCGCGGTCCGGCTTGCGGCTCACGAGTCTGCGGCGGCCGTCCGGCGCGGTCTCCGTGGTGACGAGCGACGGCGGCTTCTGGTCGCCGACACCGCCGACGCCCAGCGGGACGAAGAACCAGAACGCCGCGTAGAGCAGCGCTCCGAAGCCGTGGGCCATGAACAGGCCGACGAAGGCGAGCCGCACCCAGACGACCGGCAGCCCGAGATGCCCGGCGAGGCCCCGCGCCACTCCGCCGAGCCAGCGTCCGTCGCTGCTGCGGTAGAGCTTGCGCGGCGGCCGCGGGTCGTCGACTGGCAGGCTTGCGGCTTCCGGCATGCCAACGATGGTCACATGCCCGGCGGGGCCAGGCATCAGGGTCGGGCCCCGAGACGCCCCTGATCTTCCTCGGGGCCGGGTCGGGGAGCGCCGGGCAGGAGCGGCCGCATGCGGCTCGAACGGTTCCCCGCCTGGTCTCAGGGCCGATTTCAGGGTTCGGCCAGGGTCGTCCCGACTGCCGCGGCGGCGGCCGGACCGTCACCATGGACGCATGACGGATCACGAGCACGCCGCGACGGGTCCGGGACCCGGCACCGGCCCGCGCCCGGCCCCGGGCACCGGACCGACGGATGCCGCACCCGCCGCGACGCAGGAGAAGGGAGCGGCCGGCGCCGGCACACCCGCCGACGCACAGCGGCAGGAGCAGGAGCAGCCCGCCGCCGGAGCCCCCGACCGGTTCCGGCGCGACCGCCGGCACAAGATGATCGCGGGCGTGTGCGCGGGCCTCGGCCGGCACACCGACATGGACCCGGTGATCTTCCGGATCACCCTGGCGGTGCTGTCCGCGACCGGCGGCATCGGCCTCATCTTCTACGGCTTCGCCTGGCTGCTGGTGCCGTACGAGGACGAGGAGGGCAACGAGGTCCGCAAGCTGCTGACGGGCCGGGTCGACGGCCAGGCGCTCGCCGCCGTGCTGTTCGCCCTGGTCGGCTGCGGGGGCCTGTTGACCATGCTGAGAAACGGCGGGGTGCTGACCTTCGCGGTGGTGCTCTCCCTGCTGCTGGCGGGCGCCGGGTACTGGTCGCGGCGCCGCGGCGCCACCGACCCCGACCCGCTCGCCGCCCAGGCAGCCGCCGACGCGCCGCCGGAGGCCCAGGCGCCGCCGGTCGTCGCCACCTACCCGTCATGGTGGCGGGACCCGATCGTCAAGGACGGCAGCCATGTCGGCGGCACCGGCTATCTGTGGGGGCCCGGCGACGCCCGCGACCGGGACATCACCTCGCTGATCGACATCGGCATCGCCACCCCCTGGACGCACCACGGCCACCAGGGCTCCATACAGCCGCAGCCCAGTGCGCCTGAGAGACCGCGTGGCCCGCGCTGGATCGGTGGCTGGGTGTTCCTGCTCGCCCTGGTGGCGGGCGGCCTGGGCACCGGTCTGACCTGGGACACGCACCCGCTGGGCACGAGTCTGCAGACCGGTCTGGCGTGCGCGCTGGCCGTCTTCGGCCTGGGCATCACGCTCAGCGCGTTCCTGGGCCGCACGGGAGCCGGGACGGTCTTCCTGGCGCTCGTCACCGCGGCGCTGCTCGCCGGGGCGGCGGCCATGCCCAAGGACATCACCACCCACTGGAGAGACACCTCCTGGACGCCCGCCGCGGCAGCGCAGGTGCGGCCGTCGTACGACCTCGGCACCGGGCGCGGCACGCTGGACCTGAGCCGGGTGCGTCCGGGCCCGGGGCGGACGGTCGCGACGGACGCCCATGTGGGGGCGGGACAGCTGAAGGTGATCGTGCCGGCGGACGCGAGGGTGCGGATGAACATCGAGGTGGGCGTCGGCGACATCCGGTTGCCGGGGGAGGACAGGAAGGACGTGGACGTGCAGCCGCGCAGGCTCAAGAACGTGACGCTGGCGCCGGCCAAGGGCGCCGGGGACACCGGCACGCTGGACCTCACGCTCAGGGTCGGTGCGGGACAGGTGGAGGTCGATCGTGCTGCGTCATGAGTTCCAGCCGGGGAGGCTGGTCGCCGGGCTCTTCCTCACCGCGACCGGCGTCGTCTTCGCGGGTGACGCGGGTGGCTTGTGGGAGACGCCGTGGTTCGCGGTGGTGCCGCTGGTCGTGGGCGGCCTGTTCCTCGCCGGTGCCACGGCGGCCGTGGCCCGGGGCATCCGCAGACGGGGCGACGCCAGGAGCGGCTGACGGTCGGGGGCCGGCGGTCCAGGTTCGGCGGGCCGCAGGGTGTCCGGTGGCCGGGCGGTGTCCGGTGGCCGGGGCGTCGCCGGCGCCAGGGTTGCCGGGTTGTGTCCGGTCGCCGGGGCATCCGCTGGCCGGGGGGGATCCGCCGGGCCGGGGGTGTCCGACCGCTAGCGGTAGCCGCCCAGTCGCTGCCAGCGGCGGGCTCGCCAGGCCGCGTCCACGGAGAGGTAGGGGGCGCCGGCGAGGATCAGGGGGATCCAGGCCATGAAGTAGGCGAGGTCGTTGCCGTAGTAGTACGGGGTCGTCGACCAGCTCACCGTCATCCACAGGCTGAACGAGATCAGCGCGCCGCCGAGCGCGGCCAGCCGGGCCAGCAGACCGAGCAGGGTGCCGATGCCGACGGCCAGTTCACCGAGGGCGATGCCGTAGCCGAAGCCGACCGGGGACTTCAGGGCCAGGTCGACCAGGGCGGGGATGGCGGCGGAGTCGCGGGCCGAGCGCATGGTGTCGCCGACGGACCCGGCCCCGCCGGACTTCAGGAAGGAGCTGCTGGTGAGCTTGTCCAGACTGGCGTAGATGAAAGTGACGCCGAGGAAGACGCGCAGAGGCAGGAGGGCGTAGTGGGCGGCGGTGTCCCGCCAACCGCCCGGGCCGTTCAGCCGGTTCATGTGCGTGTCCGTCCGCATGCCGTGAGTCATGGCCGCAAACCGCCCTCTCGCCCGCCGTCCCGCCCCTCACTTGACCATACGTACGACAAGGGGGCGCAGTTCAATCCCAACCCGGATGTTTTTCCGGATTTCGGCCCCCGGTGCGAAGAGGCCGGCGGGCGCCCGTCGGACCTCGTTCAGATGCGCGCCGGGATCTGCCGCACGGGATGGCCGAGGGCGCGGCCGACGGTGGTGAGTTCTTCGGGGGTGAGCGGGGGGCGTTGTGGATCCCCCCACTGCGACCGCTCCATCGCCCCCGAGTGGTACCGGGACCTGCTCGACACGCGGCAGCGGATGCTCACCAGGTTCGAGCCGCAGTCGACGGCGGTGATCGCCTCGTACCAGTCGACGTCCAGGTCGACATCGTCGACATCGCCGGGTTCGGCGTCGTCGGGAGAGCCGGAGACCGGTTCCAGGACCAGGGCCGCGGCACGCTTCCCGGCGTCCGGTGCCGGCTGCCGGTGCGGGTCGGCCGGTATCACCGACAGGATGTCGTCGCTCACCGCAACGCCGCTCCCCCGCCGCTCACTCCGTCACCTGGACGATGCAGCGGTTGGTCGCCACCCCGGCCGCGGTGACCACCTGCACCTCCACCGCGCCGGGCTCGACGTCGGCCGGTACGGGCACGGTCAGGACGCTGTCGGTCGGGTTGCTGAAGCCGCCGGTGACGGGGACCAGCGGGACGTGCACGTCGACGCTGCCGATGCGGACGACCATGCGGGAGAGCCGGTCGGCACTGTGGGCGCCGGGCGGCACGAAACCGGCGCCCCGGATCTCGATGTCGTCGCCGGTGCGGATCGGCCCGTCCAGGTCGCCGGGCTCACGGGCGCGGACCACGGAGAGGACGACCGGGCGGCCGCCCTCGGTGTACTTGCCGGCCAGGTAGGTCACGGCCGAGATCAGCACCACCACGCCCAGCCCCCAGGGCAGGTCCGGCAGCTGGTCGGGGCGGCGGGCCAGCCGTACGGCGGCGAACAGCAGGGCGACGGCGCTGACGGCGACGTACTGGATGTCGGTGAAGGCGCCGCGGCCGGAGTCGTCGGTGAGCAGGTCGGCGGCGCGCGGCCGGTCGGCCGGCACCTTCTGCAGCCGCTGCGCGAGGATGCGCAGGCCCACCACCCGGCGGACCAGGACGGCGATGCCGCACACCACGGCGAGGACGGTCACCACACCGGCGCCGCGCGCGAGGTCGAGGCCCGAGATCAGCGCGTCGCGCCGGGCGTGGTCGGAGGCGGCGGCGAGGCGTGCGGCCAGCAGGAGGACGGCGTAGCCGACGAACAGCACCCAACAGGCGGCGACCGTACGGGAGGTGGACATCCGGTTGTCCTCGCCGATCACCGGGGCCAGCGCCCCGCCGCGCGCCCGGTGCAGCCAGGAGGCGGCGCCGAGCACACCGGCGACGACGAGCGCGGCGATCAGGGCAGCGGTGCGGGCGCCGGTCCAGCCCGCGCCGACCGCGGTGAGCGCCTCGCCGAGCAGCAGCGCGAGCACCGCGCCCCACACGACGCACACCGTGCGCAGCCACAGCCGGGCGAGCCAGGCCTCGCCCTCGGCGCGGCCGCGTTCGGCGACGGCCTCCGCCCGCTGGGTCAGTTCCTCGGAGACCCACTGGCGGGAGGCCGAGGCCGAGTGCGCCACGGCCACCGGCAGGCCCTGCCCGGCCGCGAACTCGTCGCGCCGGCGCAGGAACGCGGCGACGGCCCGCCGGTGTCCCTCCCGGGCGCCGTGCGGGCAGTCCCCGCAGCTGCAGCCGCCCTGGTGGATCCCCTCGGCATCCGTGCCCTGTCTCGCCTCCTGCACCGCCACGACCGGCGCCCGCCTTCCCCACGTCCTTCCGGCACGGCCGGCGGGCCCTCGTGGGAAGGCCCGGCCGCCGCGCAACTGCCCTGTGTCGACAGCGAATTGTGCCCTACGCCGGGCCGTCCGGGACCGTCGGACCGGGTCACGGCGGGTGAAGTACGAGCCGCCGTGTTGACCCGGCTGCGAGAATTTCCGTATGGCCGAGATCATCCAGCGGGACGGGACCTGGGCCTTCGACGGCAGCACGATCCGGATCACCCCCGGACTGCACCGCTGTGTGCCGCTGTTCCGGCAGACGTACGGGGAGGTCTCCGTGCCGCTGGAAGCCGTCTCGGACGTGGTCTGGGAACCCGAGCGCAGGCGTGGCCGGCTGCGGATGCGGCTGCGCGAGGGCGCCGACCCGCTGCTGCAGGCGACGGGCGGGCGGCTGCCGGAGGCGGCCGACCCCTACCGGCTGGCGGTGGACGCGGACCGCGGCGGGGTCGCGGAGTACGTCGCCGAGGAGATCCGGCACGCCCTGTTGCTGGACCGGATCCCCAAGGAGCCCACGACCGCCTATCTGCTGCCGGGCCCGCCGGTGCCGGTGTCCGTGCGGTCCTCCGACGGCACGGTCTCCTTCGACGGCACGCAGGTGCGCATCGACTGGGCCGACACCTCCGACCGGGTCAAGCGCGCGACCGGCCCGCGGATCATCGCCCTCGGCGACCTGGTGCAGGTGGAGTGGCTGCCGAACTCCGGGTTCGAGGACGGTTTTCTGCGGTTCGTGACCCCGGAGACGGTGTTCTCCAAGCTGCCGCCCGAGCGGGACCCCTACACCCTGGACCTGTGGGGCAGCGTGCGGCGCGATCTGCTGACCGCGCTGGTCGCGACGGCCGTCACCGCCCGGCTGCCGCATCCCTCCACCCGCACGGGTGCCGGGTGCGACGGCCGGGACCGGCGGCGCGGGACCGTACCGGGGCGGGCCGACCACCATGACGTACTGCTGCGCCGGCTGCGGGAGTTGGGGGAGCTGCACCGGGACGGGGTGCTCACCGACGAGGAGTTCGCGACGACCAAGGCGGCGGTGCTCAGGGGGTTCGGCTGAGCGTGCCCGGCGGGTTCAGCTCAGCAGGTCCGGCTCGCTGCGGCTGATGTCCTGCCACAGGGGCTGGTAGTTGATCCAGGCCACCAGGTCGCCGCCGAGCTGTTCGCGGGTGGCGACGGCCTGCTTGTGGTCGATGAGGACCGGGCGGCCGGCGGCCCTGGCCGTCAGCTGCACCTGGCAGGACCGTTCCATGGACAGGAACCACCAGGCGGCGGCGTCCACCGAGTCGCCGACGGTGAGCGTGCCGTGGTTGCGCAGCACGAGCGCCTTGCGGGAGCCGAGGGCCTCGGCGATCCGGCGGCCTTCCTCGATGTCGACGGTGACGCCGGTGTAGGCGTCGTACAGGGCCACGTCCTCGTAGAAGGCGCAGCTCTCCTGGGTGATGGGGTCGATCAGCTCGCCGAGCGCGGCGAGGGCGCGGCCGTACACGGAGTGGCAGTGGGCGACGGCGACGACGTCCGGGCGGGCGGCGTGGACCTGGGCGTGCACGGTGAACGCGGCCTGGTTGACGTGATAGCGGCCCTCGACGACCTGACCGTCCTGGTTGACGAGGACGAGATCGCCGACGGTGACGTGCTTGAACGGCATCCCGAACGGGTTGACCCAGAAGCAGTCGGTGAATTCCGGGTCGCGGGCGGTGATGTGCCCGGAGACCCCGTCCTCGAGCCCCGTCCGGCCGAAGATCCGCAGCGCACCGGCGAGCCGCTCCTTGCGGTGCCGGCGTTCGTCCGCCACCGAGTCGAACATCGGCGGCATGGCGAACCGCAGCTGGTCGGTGGGCAGCGGCAGCGGCGGGGTGGGCCCGTGCATAGGTCCTCCAGCACTGGGGTTGCTCTACGAGCCGGAAGTTACCGCCGGTCAGCGCAAAAGGGCAGAGACGTTTTGTAAAGATGACGTACGCGACGGATACCCGACAGAAGATGTCGGGTTTGCCGGTGAGACTGGCGCGCATGACACGGATGAACTGGGCGGCCTTCAGCTCCGCCGAACCCGAGCTGGCCGCAACCGTCGAGCAGCGGTTTCGTGCCTTCCGGCACCACGTCCTCGCCACCCTCCGCGGGGACGGCTCGCCGCGCACGTCCGGCCTGGAGGCCGACTTCCGCGGCGGCGAGCTGTGGCTCGGCATGATGGCGGGCTCGCGGAAAGCCCTCGACCTGCGGCGCGATGCGCGTTTCGCGCTCCAGGCGAACCCGGGCGAGGGCACGGGGATGGGCGGCGGGGACGTACGGATCGCGGGGCGGGCGTACGAGGTCGAGGGCGAGCGGAAGTCCGGATACGCGGAAGAGGTGGAACCGCCGGAGCCGTTCCACCTCTTCCGTACCGAGCTGACGGAGGTCGTGCGAACCTACGTCGAGGACGACCGGTATCTGGTCGTCCAGGTCTGGACGCCCGGTGAGCCCGTGCGCATGATCAAGCGCACCTAGGGGCCGTGGGGATCACTCCCACTCGATGGTGCCCGGCGGCTTCGAGGTGACGTCGAGCACGACGCGGTTGACGTCCCGCACCTCGTTGGTGATCCGGGTCGAGATGCGGGCCAGGACGTCGTACGGCAGCCGGGACCAGTCGGCGGTCATGGCGTCCTCGGAGGACACCGGGCGCAGCACGATCGGGTGGCCGTAGGTGCGGCCGTCGCCCTGGACGCCGACGGAGCGGACGTCGGCGAGCAGCACCACCGGGCACTGCCAGATGTCCCGGTCCAGGCCGGCCGCGGTCAGCTCCTCGCGGGCGATGGCGTCGGCGTCGCGGAGCAGGTCCAGGCGCTCCTTCGTCACCTCGCCGACGATGCGGATGCCGAGGCCGGGGCCCGGGAAGGGCTGGCGCTGGACGATCTCCTCCGGCAGGCCGAGCTCCTGGCCGACCATGCGGACCTCGTCCTTGAACAGCTTGCGCAGCGGCTCGATCAGCTTGAACTCGAGGTCCTCGGGCAGGCCGCCGACGTTGTGGTGCGACTTGATGTTGGCGGTGCCGGTGCCGCCGCCGGACTCGACCACGTCCGGGTACAGGGTGCCCTGGACCAGGAACTCCACGGCCGGGCCCTCGTCGGCGATGATGTCCGCCTGCGCCTGCTCGAAGACGCGGATGAACTCACGGCCGATGATCTTGCGCTTCTCCTCGGGGTCCGAGACGCCCTTGAGGGCGGTCAGGAAGCGCTCCCCGGCGTCCACGACGACCAGCTTGACGCCGGTCGCGGCCACGAAGTCCTTCTCGACCTGCTCGGTCTCGCCCTTGCGCATCAGACCGTGGTCGACGTACACGCAGGTCAGCTGGTCGCCGATGGCGCGGGCGACGAGGGCCGCGGCGACGGCGGAGTCCACGCCGCCGGACAGACCGCAGATCGCGCGCTTGTCGCCGACCTGCTCGCGGATCGTGGCGACCTGCTCCTCGATCACGTTGCCGGTCGTCCAGTTCGGCTTCAGGCCCGCGCCGCGGTACAGGAAGTGCTCCAGCACCTGCTGGCCGTGCGTGGAGTGCATGACCTCGGGGTGGTATTGGACGCCGTAGAGCTTCTTGTCGTCGTTCTCGAAGGCGGCGACCGGGACGACGTCCGTGGACGCGGTCACCGTGAAGCCCTCGGGGGCGGCGGAGCAGGCGTCGCCGTGCGACATCCACACGTGCTGCTCGGCCGGGGTGCCCTCGAAGAGGGTGGAGGACGTCCTGGAGACGTGCAGGTCGGTACGGCCGTACTCGCGGGCGCCGCTGTTGTCGACGGTGCCGCCGAGGACCTGCGCCATCAGCTGGAAGCCGTAGCACATGCCGAAGACGGGGACACCGGCCTCGAAGATCTCGCGGTCGAGGCGGGGGGCGCCTTCCTCGTACACCGAGGAGGGGCCTCCGGAGAGGATGATCGCCGCGGGGTTCTTGGCGAGCATCTCCTTCACCGGCATGGTGCTCGGCACGATCTCGCTGTAGACCCGGGCCTCGCGGACGCGACGGGCGATGAGCTGGGCGTACTGCGCGCCGAAGTCGACGACCAGGACGGTGTCGGGGGTGGCGGCAGCGGAGGTCGCTGATGACACGATGTGCCTTCCGGCGGTCTGGGCGGGGGTCTGTGCTACCGATTCTAACGGGGTGCGCGTGGGGACAGCTCAGGTCACCGGGGGCTCCGCCGCCAGACCCCGATCGGCCCGGTGGGGTGGAAGTGGGCCGTGGCATACTGGGCGCATGCTTCAGCACGCGACCTTCGTCTTTACCTATGGCACCCGGCCCGCCGGCTGCCATGGTCGTGCTGCTTGAGCGCAACGCCAAGCGACTTCCCAGGCGCCCCGGGCCGACAAGGCCCGGGGCGCCTGTCGTTTTCCGGGTCCTGCCGTTCCGGGGCGTCCCGCCACCTTCACCAGGAGCCCCCGACATGACCACCACCACCCCGGAAGAGACCGCCTCGACCCCGGAACAGACCATCGCCGACGCCCGTGGGCGCATCGACGTGCTCGACGACCGGATCATCGGTCTCATCCAGGAGCGGATGGCCGTCTCCGCCGTCGTCCAGCAGACCCGCATCGCCTCCGGCGGACGCCGGGTGCACCTCTCCCGTGAGATGGAGATCCTCGGCCGGTACCGGGACGCCCTCGGCAAGCCGGGCACCGGGCTCGCCATGACCCTGCTCGAACTGTGCCGGGGCCGCATCTGAACGCCGTGTCCGAGCCGCGTCGTGTACGAGCCGCGTCGTGTCCAGACGGCTGGCCGTGCGCCGCTTCCGCGCCACGTCCCCGCCGTGTCCGCGCGTCGCATCTGAGTTCGGGCGCCGTCTCACCCGTACGGCGCGTGACCGGCTCGCGCGGCGCTTCGTTGAGCGGGGTGTCCGTGCCAGCCAGGGGCGGGCCCGACAGAACCACGCGTGGCTCGCTGGAGCGATGAGGCGTACGGGTCGTGCCGTACGCCGTGGGACCTCGCTCCAGGGAAGTGACCGGACGGCAGGGGACAGCAGCCCGGTCACCCAAGAGAACGGTCGGCTCCGGGGACGCCCGGGGCCGACCGGCGGAAAACTGCACATGCGCACCAGTGCCGGGTCACCCGTCACGTCCCCGCACCGACAACGGCACGGCTGCACCCCGTCCACCCCTCGGGGGCAGGACCACCCACCCCGTCGGGAGCAGGACCAAGGACCAGCGGCGCACCCCCCGGCGCCGCCCCCAGGCACCGGCGCTGCCCTGACGCCGGTGCTGACCAGAAGAAGGGCCCCGCGGTCTCTCCGTCCCGCGGGGCCCTTCGTCATGCCCCGGCACACCCGGGCGTCATGCCCCGGCACACCTCGGCACGTGTGGCCTACTTCACATCATCATCCCGTCGGATGACGCACAACCCTCCTCACAGGTCACGGGTCTCACCTACGCAACCAACGGCCATGCCCGTGCCCCACACACGGAGGCCTCCGACACGTGCTGCCGCGCGGCAGCACGCGAGCCCCACAAGAGGTCCCCAATGAAGCTTCGCCGCGCCATGATGACCGCGGCCGCGACGGCTGCCCTCGCGCCGTTCGCCCTGGTCTGCGCCCCTGCCGCGTTCGCCGAGGACGCGCCGAGCGCGACGGTCAGCAGCCCGGACGCGACCGAGTCGACTCCTGCGGCCGACCCGAGCACCAGCCCGGCCGCCGACACGGGCTCGCCCGCCGCCACGGCGTCGGACAGCCCGTCCGCCTCCGACTCGGCGAGCGCGAGCACCTCGGCGTCCGCCTCCGCGTCCGAGTCGGCATCCGGGTCCGCCTCCGCGTCCGCCTCCACCAGCCCCAGCGAGAGCGCCGAGCCCAGCGACGGGCCGACCACGCCGTCCGGGGTCTGCGAGGAGGACGACGCCCACTACAAGTCCAAGATCCACGCCTCGCTCAGCGGTCTGCCCGGCGAGATCGCCGTGGGCAGCGGCTGGCACCCCTTCACCCTCAGCGTGAAGAACCCGACGTCGGGCAACCTGAAGGACGTCATCTTCTACGCGGGTGTCGGTCCGAGCGACCCGAACGCCCAGTACGCGTTCAAGACCAGCCAGGTCCAGCTGCAGGTGAAGTACGACGGGTCCTGGTACGACGTCGAGGACGGCGCCGGTCACTCCAACGGCTACCTCGACCTGAACAACATCAAGGCCGGCCAGACGGTCAACTACCAGCTCCGGCTGAACGTGAAGGCGGGCGCCCCGGTCGGCGAGGGCCTGACCATCGGTGGCGGGATGTACTTCGACGACGAGGAGAACTGCATCGGCACCGACCAGGCCAGCTACCTGATCAAGATCGTCAAGGCCGGCACGGACACCGACGGGACGAAGCCCCAGGAGGGCGGCCAGGTCCCGGTTCCCACCCAGAAGCCGAGCAAGACCAACACCCAGGACGTCACCGGCTCGCTGGCGGAGACCGGTTCCAGCTCCATGCTGCCGACCATCGGTCTGGTCGGCGGTGTCGCCGTCGTCGTCGGCGCCGGAGCGGTGTTCGCCGTCCGCCGCCGCAAGGGCGCCGGTTCGGACGCGGCCGCGTAAAGCCGTAGCCACGTGGGCGCGGCCGCACGAGCAGTCGCGCAACCGGAAGGGGCCTGCACCAGGAGGGGGGTGCAGGCCCCTTCGGCATACCCGCACTACTTCATGGGCGACCGCACTACTTCTTCGGCGGGACCGCCGGCATCCCCAGGAACGGCAGGCGCAGCGCGCCGAACGCCTCCGCGGGAACGGCCGGGGCCTGCGGCTCCACCGGCTTCAGCCGCTCGTACACCGCACCCTGCGCCGGACGCGGGTCCTCCTCGCCCTTGTTCGGCCAGAAGGACATCGCGCGCTCGGCCTGCGCGGTGATGGTCAGCGACGGGTTCACGCCCAGGTTCGCCGAGACCGCGGCGCCGTCCACGACGGAGATGCCCGGGTGGCCGTACAGGCGGTGGTAGGGGTCGATCACGCCGGTCTGCGGGGAGTCGCCGATGGGGCAGCCGCCGAGGAAGTGCGCGGTGAGCGGGGTGCCCATCAGCTCGCCGACGTTGCTGCCGGCGAAGCCGTTGATCTCGGCGGCGAGCGCGGAGGCGGCCTCGGTGGCGGCCCTGATCTGCTTCGGGTTCGGGGCGCCGTGTCCCTGGCGGGCGGTCAGCAGGCCCTTGCCGACGCCGCCGGGCTTCAGATACGTCGTCAGGGAGTTGTCCAGCGACTGCATCACCAGGCCGATGATGGTCCGCTCGGACCAGCGCCGGTTGGAGAGGGAATGCAGGACCAGCAGCGGATGCCGGGCCGCGTTCGCCAGCCAGGCCAGCGCGCGGGAGGAGCCCTCGGCGTAGGGGACCTGGAGGATGGACAGGCCGCCCATCGAGTTGGAGCCCTTGCCGTAGCGGACCGGCTCGATGTGGGTGTTCTCGTCGGGGTGGATGGAGGACGTGATGGCCACGCCCCGCGTGAAGTCGGCCCTGGGTTCACCGGTCGCCTTGCGGTAGCGGCGGTTGTCGGTCTGCGCGCCCACCAGCGCCTCGGAGTTGGTGCGGGTCAGGTCGCCGAGCCGGGCGGAGAGGTACGGCAGCTGGCCGCCGGCCTTCATCCGGTGCAGCAGGGTCTGCGTGCCGTACGTGCCGGCGGCGAGGACGACGCGGCGCGCGGTGAAGAGCCGGCCCTCGCCCTTCTTCTTCCGGTCCGTCGGCAGGGTCGCCACGGCGTACCCGCCACGGGAGTCGTCCGTGACGGACACGACCGTCGTCATGGGGTGGATCACCGCGCCCGCCTTCTCGGCGAGGTGGAGGTAGTTCTCGTTCAGGGTGTTCTTGGCGCCGTGCCGGCAGCCGGTCATGCACTCGCCGCACTCGGTGCAGGCGTTGCGGGAGGGACCGGCGCCGCCGAAGTACGGGTCGTTCACCTGCTCGCCGGGCCCGGCCTTCGCCTTCCCGTCGGCGTCCTTGCCGTCACCGAAGAACACGCCGACCGGGGCGAGGTGGAAGGTGTCGCCGACGCCCATCCGCTGCGCCGCCGCCTTCAGATGGACGTCGGAGGGGGTCATCGTCGGGTTGAGCCGTACGCCGAGCATGCGCTGGGCCTGGTCGTAGTACGGCTTCAACTCCTCCTGCCAGTCGGTGATGTCCCGCCACTGGGGGTCGTCGAAGAAGGCCTTCGGCGGTACGTAGAGGGTGTTGGCGTAGTTGAGCGAGCCGCCGCCGACGCCCGCGCCGGCGAGGACCATGACGTTGCCCAGCAGGTGGATGCGCTGGATGCCGAACATGCCGAGCCTGGGGGCCCAGAGGTAGTTCTTCAGGTCCCAGGAGTTCTTGGGCAGGGTGTCGCGGGTGAAGCGGCGGCCCGCTTCGAGCACGCCGACCCGGTATCCCTTCTCGGTCAGGCGGAGGGCGGACACGGAACCGCCGAACCCCGATCCGACCACGATGACGTCGTAGTCGTACCCGTCCTCGTCCCGGGTCTGGACAGACTTCTCCTGCGACACGTGCTCTCCTCGTCGAGAACGGGTGTTTCCGTACGGGTGCTTCTAGCGGAAGCGGAACGCCTTCATGAGCCGGAGACTCGTGCTCATGAAGCGCGCGTAGGCCTCATCGGTCATGCCCAGCGACGGCGCCATCGGCAGCAGCCGCTGCTGGGCCACCGTCTGGGCCTCCGTGTACTTGAGGATGCCCTCGGAGCCGTGGCGGCGGCCGAGGCCGGAGTCCTTCATGCCGCCCATCGGGGACTGGACGCTGCCGTAGGCGGGGGCGTAGCCCTCGTTGACGTTGACCGTGCCGGTGCGCAGGCGGGCGGCGACCTCGCGGCCGCGCCGGGCGCTGGTCGTCCAGACCGAGGAATTGAGGCCGTACGGCGTGGCGTTGGCGCGCTCGATCGCCTCGTCGTCGCTCTTGAACCGGTAGACGGAGACGACCGGGCCGAAGGTCTCCTCCGCGCAGACGGCCATGGAGTCCTCGACGCCGTCGAGGATGGTCGGCTCGAAGAAGTAGGGGCCGATGTCGGGCCGGGCCCGGCCGCCCGCGAGCACCTTGGCGCCCTTGGCGACGGCCTCCTCCACATGGCGCTCGACGGTCTTCAGCTGGCGCTCGCCGACCAGTGAGCCCATGTCGGCGCCGTAGGCGAGGGAGTTGCCGAGCCGCATGGCCTTCGTCCGGGCGGCGAAGCGTTCCAGGAAGGCGTCGGCGACCGACTCGTGGACGTACAGCCGCTCGATGGAGATGCAGAGCTGGCCGGCGGAGGAGAAGCAGGCGCGTACGGCGCCGGCGGCGGCCTTCTCGATGTCGGCGTCGTCGAGGACCAGCATGGCGTTCTTGCCGCCGAGTTCGAGGGACACGCCGACCAGGCGGGCCGCCGCACCCTGCGCGACCTCGCGCCCTGTGCGGGTGGAGCCGGTGAAGGAGACGTAGTCGGCGTGCCGGACGACCTCCGGGCCGACGACCGGGCCCTCGCCGAGCACCACCTGGAAGACGCCCTCGGGCAGACCGGCCTCGATGAGCAGGTCGCGGGCCCACAGCGCGGTGAGGCAGGTCTCGGTGTCCGGCTTCATCACGACCGCGTTGCCGGCGACGAAGGCGGGCAGCGCGTCACCGACGGACAGCTCAAGGGGGTAGTTCCAGGGGGCGATCTGGCCGATGACGCCGCGCGGATGGCGGAGTTCGGTGACCTTCGTGAGCGTGGGGACGGCGCCGGTGTGCCCCTTGGGCCGCAGGTAGGCCGGGGCCTTGCGGCCGTAGTGACGGGCCGCGACGGCGACGGCCTGCACCTCCTCGTGCGCGTGCAGCCGGGCCTTGCCGGTCTCCAGCTGGATCAGGTCGAGCACCTCGGCCTGCCGCTGCAGCACCAGGTCGTGGAAGCGCAGGAGGACGGCGGCCCGCTGCCGTACGGGGGTCCTCTCCCACAGGGCCTGGGCGGACCGGGCCGCCTCGAAGGCCTTCTGTACGTCCTCGGGGGTGGACTCCGGCAGGTCGGCCAGCTTCTCGCCGGTGAACGGGGTGTGGTTGGCGGTCCGGCCGGAGCCGACGACGCCCTTGGTGAGCTGGGCCACCAGTTCCGGGGTGACCACGTCGGCGGCGGTGCGGGCGCCCTCGGGGGCGGGCGCGAGCGGGTTGGTGCCGGTGCTGTCCGGGGCCTGCGTGTCCGTCATGACGCGCAGGGTATGCCGCGGCGCAGCCTTTGTGTACCCGTCGGTAACGGGGATTCACCGAGTGCTCACACATTGCCAGTGATCACTGGCAGTGAATGTGCTGATCAGGGCGTTGGCGCCGTGGCGAGCGGAAGGATCACTGGAGTCCGGCTTTTTTCGCGAGGAGCAGCCCGAGCGCGGTCCTGGGGGTGCGGCGCGGGGGATCGGGGGACGGACTCGCAGGTGGGCCGGGGGTCGGGTGCGCAGAGGGGAGTGGTGGCGCAGGCGGCTCGGGGGCGGCTTCGGGCGCCGGGTCGGTCATGGGCGTGAGCCCGAGGTACTCCCGCAGGGCCGCCGCGACCTCCGCCGCGCCGGGGCGGGCCTCCGGTGCGTCGGCGTGCAGCCGGTCCAGCAGGGGGCTCAGCGGGCCGGGGTCCGTGCCGGCCAGGGCGGCGCGCAGCAGGGCACCGAGGGACCACAGGTCGGAGGCCGGGCCGGCGCCGGGGCCGGCGGCGCGCTCGGGGGCGACGAAACCGGCGGGCGCGTCCTCGGCGTGTCCGTCGCCGGTCCCGAAGTCGGTGACGACCACCCGCCCGGTGCCGGACTCCAGCAGGACGTTGGCCGGTTTGACGTCCCGGTGCACGATGCCGACGGCGTGGGCGGCGCGCAGGGCGCCGAGCACGGCGAGCCCGATCCGGGCGGCCTCGGCGGGCGGGAGGGGGCCGCGCCGCAGAACTACCTCCAGCGACTCCCCCGCCACCAGCTCCATGACGATCCAGGGGACTTCGCCCTCGGTGACGACGTCGTACACCGTGACGGCGGAGGGATGGCGCACCCGGGCCGCGGCGCGGGCCTCCCGGAAGAGGCGGTGGGCGATACGGCGGCTGTCCTCGTCGTCGGCCGGATCGCCGGGCAACTGCGGTTCCTTGACGGCGACCTGGCGGCCCGGCCGCTGTTCGTCCAGGGCACGCCAGACCGTCCCGGTGGGCCCGGACCCGAGGCGGTCGGTCAGCCGGTAGCGGCCACCGATCAGACGTGCGTCGGGCGGGCGTTCGCCGTCTCCACTCATGTCACATGAGTACCGTGCGCACCAGGCTCTTGTCGAAGCGGGACACAGCGAAGCGGTCAGCTCGTCCGAAGCGGGCGGTTCGGCTCGTCCGAAGCGGGCGGTTCGGCTCGTCCGAAGCGGGCGGTTCGGCTCGTCCGAAGCGGGCGGTTCGGCTCGTCCGTAGCGGGCGGTTCGGCTCGTCCGTAGCGGGCGTCAGGCGGCCCAGCGGTGCAGGGTGAAGCCGTGCCGCGCCTTGCGCACCTCCACCGCTCCGGCACCGGCGAAGTGGGCCGGGACGACCAACTCCCTTTCCTCGGCGGCGCGTTCCAGGACCCGCCGCCGGGTCGCGGCCGCCTGCCGGGGGTCGAGGCAGAAGCAGCTGCTGCACTCGGGGCGCAGGATCTGCACCGGGCTGTGCAGGAGGTCGCCGACGAACACGGCCCGCTCGCCGCCGGATTCGACCCGCAGCACGGAGGAGCCCGGGGTGTGGCCGGGGGCGGGCTCCAGGACGAGGTGCTCGTCGATCCGGTGGCCGTCCTCCCACAGCACGGCCTGCCCGGCCCGGTGCACCGGCGCGACGCTGTCCTCGTACAGCAGCCGGTCGTCCACCCGCACCCCGCCGGCGTACCCGCCCTCGGGGCCGAAGTGGCGGTCGTCGGCGGCCGGCAGCAGGTACCGGGCGCGGGGGAAGGTCGGCACCCATGCGCCGTTGACGTCATGGGTGTTCCAGCCACAGTGGTCGGCGTGGATGTGGGTGTTCACCACGATGTCCACCTCGCCGGGGTCGACCCCGGCCCGCCGCAGCCGCTCGGGGAGGTCGCCCGGGCGCCGGTGGAACAGCGGGTTGGCGGGCCGCTCCCGGTTCCGGCCCACCCCGGTGTCGACCAGGACGGTCCGCCCGGCGCTGCGCACCACCCAGGTCTGCAGCGCCGAGACCGCGACGTCGGCGCCGGGATCCCAGTGTTCGGGGGCGAGCTCGTCCTCGTGCTCCTGCCACAGCTCGGGGCCCGAGTCCGGGACGAGCCGCCGCGCGGGGGCGATGGGCCCCTGCCACTCGACGACGCGGAGCACCTCGACGTCCCCGACCATGAACTTCTGCACGCTGTCTTCGGCCATGCCTCCACCCTAGGAGCCCGCGACGAGCATCCCAATGCTTGACCGGCTCGATCGAATACGCTGGAGTCTCACAGAGGTGTTTCGTGGGCCGCTTCGCGGGCCGTCCCAGGAGGTGTCCGATGGACGTGGTCAGCGACGCGATCTCCGCCGTACGGGTGGGGCGGCCGTCCTCCAGCCGGCTGCGGGTGAGCGGCGACTGGGCGGTGCGGCTGGCGCCGTACGAGGGGGCGGGGTTCCATGTCGTGCTCAGCGGTGCCTGCACCCTGCTGCCGGACGGCGGCGGCGCGCCCGTGCCGCTCGGTGCCGGCGACGTGGTGCTGGTGCCGCACGGCGCCGGGCACGTGCTGGCGGACGCGACGGCGGGACCGGACGCGACGCGCCGGGCGCGGCCCTTCGAGGAGGTACGGGAAGCGGACCGGCCGCTCGCGGGAGCCGGGCCCGATGTGCGGCTGCTGTGCGGCAAGTACCGCCTCGACCGCAGCCGGAAGCACCCCCTGCTGGCCGAGCTGCCCGACCTGGTGCACCTGCCGGACGACAGTGGGCGCTGCCCCGAACTGGGCGCCGCCGTGGGCCTGCTGGCCCGGGAACTGGACGGTGACGCCGGCCGGCCGGGTGCCGCCCTGGTGCTGCCCGGGCTGCTGGACCTGCTGCTGGTCTACATGATCCGCGCCTGGGCGGCCCGCGCCCGCTCGGGCAGCTGGCCCGCGGCCCTGGCCGACCCCGTGACCGCCACCGCCCTGCACGCCCTGCACTCCGATCCGGCGGCACCCTGGACGAACGGCCTGCTGGCCGCCCGCGCCGGAGTATCCCGCGCCACCCTCGCCCGCCGCTTCACCGCCCAGGTCGGCCGCCCGCCGATGGCGTATCTGACCTGGTGGCGGCTGACCCTGGCGGCGAGACGGCTGCGCGAGACGGACGCGCCGCTCGCGACGGTGGCGCGGGAGACGGGATACGGCAGCCCGTACGCCCTCTCGCACGCCTTCAGCCGGGAGTTCGGCACCACCCCGGGCCGGTACCGGGGCCGGGGCGCCCCGGAGGTCAGAGCCTCTTGATGTCCAGGTTCGCGATCGCTGCCCTGGCCACGTCGCGGCCGCGGGCCGTGAAGTCGCCCTTGCCCGGGTAGCCGACGGTGAGCTTGTACAGGTCGCCTGCGCTGGTGCGGTAGTAGAAGATCTGCAGTTCGCGCGGGCGGGGGTCCTGGCTGTCGCTGGTCGTGAAGTCGACGGTGTTCTCCGCGGCTTCCCTGCCGTGGTACGTCGCGGTGTCGTCCGGACGGGTCCTCGCGTGGCCGGGCATGTCGAGGGTGTAGTCGCCGTCGCCGCGGAACTTCTCGTCGTCGGCGTACATCTGGGACCGCGCGCTGTTCTTGATCTCGTTCAGCGAGTCCTGCGCCTTCCTGGCCAGGTCCAGCCTGATCCGGACGCCGCCGCTCCAGTCCTCGTAGATCACCCAGTTCTGGTCGGAGTCGTCCTTGGCCGGCCTGATCTCCCGGTAGCCCGCCGGGGCGGCGACGGTGACGCCGAGCTTCGGGTCCGGGTGCTTCGCCCAGCCGCCGGGCAGCGGGCCCGCGAAGGGGTCGGCGAGCACCAGGTACGCCGCCACCGCCGCCACGACCAGCGCCGCGCCCGCGACCGGCCACGCCGTGCGGCCGGGGCGCCGGGAC
>NZ_CP011497.1:3454260-3812088 GCF_001027185.1 Streptomyces incarnatus
GACCTGGCCGGGCACGGTCGGCACCGGCGGCGCGGGCGGGGCCGGGGGCCTGGCCGCCTCCCGGAGCAGCTCCCGAACCCGGTCCGCCCCGGGCCGGTGTGCGGGGTCCTTGTGGAGCAGCCCGTTGATGGCCTCGGCCAGCGGGCCGGAGGCGGACGCGGGGGCGGCCGGGGTGGAGTTGAGGACCGACTGCAGGGTGGCCGGGGTGTTGCTGCGGCGGAACGGCGAGACGCCCTCCGTGGCCGTGTAGAGCAGCACGCCCAGGGACCACAGGTCGCTCGCCGGGCCGGGCCGCTGCCCCAGCACCCGCTCCGGCGCGATGTACTCGGGCGAGCCGACGAAGCCGCCGGTGTCCGTGAGCCGCGTGTCGCCCTCGATCTGCGCGATCCCGAAGTCCGTGAGGACCACCCGGTCGTGCCGGCCGAGCAGGACGTTGTCGGGCTTGACGTCGCGGTGCAGGACGCCCGCCGCGTGCGCCGCCTGCAGCGCCCCGAGCACCTCCAGGCCGATCCGGGCGGCCTCGCGCGCGTCGAGTGTGCCCTCGCGCAGGACGTCGCCGAGGCTGCGGCCGCGCACCAGCTCCATCACGATCCAGGGCCGGCCCTCGACGACCGCGACGTCATGGACGTTCACCACCGCCGGGTGGTCGAGACGGGCCGCCGCGCGAGCCTCGCGGTGCATGCGCTCGAAGGCGTTGGCGCGTTCCCGTTCGGGAAGGTGGTCCGGTACGCGCGGCTCCTTGACGGCGACCTCCCGGTCCACCGCCTCGTCCTTGGCCCGCCACACGGTGCCCATCCCGCCATGGCCCAGCCTGCCGAGCAGCCGGTACCGGCCGGCGACGAGCCGCCCGGTACCGGTCTCCTGCCGGTCCCGTTGCTGTGCCGGGACCGGGTGCGGTCGCGCGTCCGGCTGCGGCGGTCGCAGAACAAAACTCGTCGTGTCGTCGGTCCCGTGGCCGACTCCCCCGTCACTGCTCATGCCTCATCCCTATCGCGCCACCCGCGCCCACAGCCACAGGGACGGCGAACCGGTCACACACCCGTGACCGAGCGGCCGTTCAGGACCCCGCCCGGAAGGTGTCCACCGCCACGTCGAAGTACTCCCGCGCCTCCCGCACCTTGCCGACCGGCGCCGACACCCACACGTCGTACATCCGCCCGGCCTCCTCCCAGCACAGGTCGTAGGTGTGGCGCGGCCCCTCCGCCGCGCTGAAGCCGTTCCAGGTGAACTCCCAGAGCGCCGCCGGGTGTCCGTCGTGGCTCGTGGAGGTGACCCGGCCGTCGTGGTAACCGGGGTTGGTGGACGGTCCGTTGGCGGCCGACCGGTTCATCACGGCCTGCGGGCCGCCCGGTTGGGGGTCGGCGACCTTGATGCCGAGGCGGAAGGTGTCGCCCGGTGAGAGGTAGAAGACGCGCTCGCCCTGCGGACTGCGGGTGAAGTCATCCGGTACGGCGAGGGAGAAGCCGGCCGGATCCCGGGCCGTGCGGTATCCGGAGGGCGCGGTGCGCGAGCCCGCCGAGGCCGTCGGGATGGTCCCGCTGGGCGACGGGCCGGTCCCGCTGGGCGACGGGCCGGGGGAAGCGGGCGTCGGGGACGGGGACGGCCGCGCGGAGTGGCTCGTGCCGGTCCCGGTCGCCGGGGAGGTCGCCGTACCGCCGGGGCTGCCGCCGCCGTGCCCGCTCCCGTGCAGCAGCAGCGCCGCCGCCGACACCCCGGCCCCCGCCAGCGCGGCGACGAGCAGCGCCGCGACCAGCACCCCGCGCGTGGACGTGCGCGCCGCGGGCTCCGCCGCCGTCCCGGAGACGGTGGGCGGCGACGGGGGTCCGCCGTGCGGGAGGTCCTGCTGGGTCGGCGTGTATCCCGCGCCGCCTTCGGGGGTACGCCTTTCGTCCGCACCGGACCACGCCGCACGCCCCGAAGCCGCGTCCGCCCCCGGGGCACGCGCCCCGGCCGCATCGGCCGTACGATCCTGGGCCGCGCCGGATCCCGGCGTACGGCCATGGTCCGCACCGGATGCCGCCGTACGCCCTTGGGCCTCATCGGATTCCGACGGCCGGCCCCCCGCCGCCCCGGACCCCGGCGTGCGGCTCCCCACCGGCCCGGACCCCGGCAGACGGCTCCCCGCCGCCCGGGATCTCTGCGGCCGGTTCCCCGGCGCCCCCGGCCTCGGTGTCCGGCCCCCGCCGATCCGGTGTCCCCGCCCGGAGGCGGGCGCGCCGGGCGTGCCCGGTGCCTCCGGGGTCCGGCCCGTCTCCAGGAACGTCCGCAGCATCTGCTCGGCATCGGCCGCGCCGAGCCGCCGGTCGGGGTCGCGTTCCAGCAGCCCCCGTACGACCGGCAGCAGCGGCTCGGCCTCGGCGGGTGGCCGGATCTCGGCGGCGACCACGGCGTGCAGGATGCCGCCGAGCGAGTCGCGCCGGAACGGTGACTCGCCGCTGAGCACCGTGCACAACAGCGCGCCCAGTGACCACAGGTCGGACTCCGGGCCGGTGCGCAGCCCCGACATCCGCTCCGGGGCGGTGTACTCGGGGGAGCCGACGAAGGAGCCGGTCTCGGTGAGCGTGGTGGCGCCCGCGACCTGCGCGATGCCGAAGTCGGTCAGCACGACCCGGCCGGTGTCCGACTCGATCAGCACGTTCGCGGGTTTGATGTCCCGGTGCAGCACCCCGGCCTCGTGCGCGGTGCGGATCGCGCCGAGCAGGGCGATGCCGATCCGCGCGGCCTCGGCGGCGTCGACCGGGCCGTCCCGGGCGATCCGGTCGGCGAGCGAACCGCCCTCGATCAACTCCATGACCAGGTACGGCCGTTCGTCCTGCTCCACGACGTCGTGCACGACGATGACGTGCGGATGCCGCAGCTGGGCGACCGCTCGCGCCTCACGGAACGTGCGGTCCCGGCGGCGCCGTGCGTCGCCCTCGGCGAGCGAGTCGTCCGGGAGGAGTTCCTTGACCGCGACACGCCGGCCCAGCACCTGGTCCACGGCCCGCCACACGACGCCCATGCCGCCGCGCCCGATGCGTGCCTCCAGACGGTAACGGCCGGCGATCACACGGAAGACGTCCCCCTCGGTCCCCATGCGCCCCATCATGCCGCATCGGACGGACCCCTTCCGGGACGGCGACCGGCCAAGTATGCGACCGCTTCGGCCAGTTCGACGGGCCGACAGGCGACCGCGTGGTGAGAGATCAACCCTCCTGGAAGCCCCGCAGGATCCAGTCGAACTGCTTGCTGGTGGTGGCCCAGTCGTCGGCCGGCGAGGCCGCGTAGAGGGCGTACTCGGTGCCGTTGCCCTCCATGTACGCGACGTCGATCGCGTGGTAGGGCCCAGGGAAGTAGTGCGGCGGGTCCTTGGCCAGCGCGTTCCACGTGTACTCCCAGCGGACGCCCGGCTGGTCGCGGAAGAGCTCGTCCTTGAGGCTCAGCTTCTTGTAGTCCTGCAGCCGCCGTGAGACCCGCTGATCCAGGTTGCTCATGTGCTCGTACGAGGTGCGGAAGTCCGGTGCGGTGTCGACGGCGACCCGCACGAGGTGCTTGCCCTTGTCGGGAGAGTAGTCGACCTGCCGCAGGCCGTCCTGGTCGATGGAGACGGACCGCTTCCACCCCTTGGGCAGGGAGATGCTGAAGCCCACCGGGTCGTGGTGCTGCTCCCAGCCGACCGGCAGGGTCCCGGCGCCGCCCGGCGTGGCGCTGCCGCTCGCGGAGGGCGAGTCCGTGGCCGGACCCGCGCCCGTGCCCGACCCGGTGTGCTGCTGCATGCCGCCCCACTCCTGGAAGGCGACCGCCGCGCCGCCGCCGAGTACCGCCGCGGCGGCGACGACGAGGGCGAGGGTGCGCAGCCGGCGGCGGGGCCGGGGCCGTACCGGCGCCGGACCCCGCGGCGTGGGCGCCACGGCCGTCGGTCCGGTCATGGAACGGCCCGGACCCCCCGGTGCTCCGGGGCCGTGGACGGTCCCCGTGGCGCCGGAGCCGGAGGCGGGGCCGTAGCCGGAGGTGGAGCCGGAGCCGGAAGTGGGGCCGTAGCCGGAGGTGGAGCCGGAGCCGGAAGTGGGGCCGTAGCCGGAAGTGGGGCCCGTGGGGCTGTAACCCGAGGTGCTCGGCCCGCCGGTGTGCAGGCCCGAGCCCTGGGTCGGGATGAAGGCCTGGGCCGTGTGCGGGCGGCGGCCCTCCGCCGCCTCGGCGAGCATCTGCTCCGCCTCCTCCGCGCTCGGCCGGCGCTCCGGTTCCTTGCGCAGCAGGGCGGCTATGACGGGGCCGAGCGCACCGGCGTGGCGCGGCTCGTCGGCCTCCTCCTCCACGACCGCCTGCATGGTGCCCAGCGGTGACGTGCGGCGGAACGGTGAACGGCCCTCGACCGCCGTGTACAGCGTGGCCCCCAGCGCCCACAGGTCCGAGGCCGGGCCGGGGTCCTGGCCGCGCACCCGCTCGGGCGCGAGATAGTCGACCGAGCCGACGACCTCGCCGGTGCGGGTGATGGTCGAGTCGCCCTCTATCTGCGCGATGCCGAAGTCGGTGAGCAGCACCCGGCCGTCCCGGCCGAGGAGGACGTTGCCGGGCTTGACGTCCCGGTGCAGCACCCCGGCGGAGTGCGCGGCGCGCAGCGCCCGCAGCACCCACAGCCCGATCCGGGCGGCCTCCGCGGGCTCCACCCGCCCCCGCTCCTTGACCGCGTCGGCCAGCGAGTTGCCCTCGACCAGCTCCATGACGATCCACGGGCGGCCGTCGTGTTCGAGCACGTCGTGCACGGTGACGACGGCGGAGTGGTTGATGCGCGCCGCGGCGCGGGCCTCGGCCCGGGTGCGGGCGAGCAGCACGGCCCGATCGCTGTCGGAGACGTAGAGCGCGGCGGTCAACTCCTTGACGGCGACCGTCCGGTGCAACACCTCGTCGTGGGCGCGCCACACCCGGCCCATGCCGCCGCTGCCGATGGAATCGGCGAGCCGGTAGCGGCCCGCTATCAGCAGGCCCTGCATCTGATTCACGTTGCCCCGCAATGCTCTTGACAGGGTCAGACTAAGGACCGGTCAACCAACTGGGAACAAGCGGGGTGCCAAGGTGACAGCACTGTGACGGTTGTCGCCGCCGGAATCGGCCCGGATCGGTCAACCGGTATACGGGGCGCTCAACCCGTGTAGCGGTACGTCGCCGTGGCCTGCTCGTACAGCCGCGTGACCGCGTCCCGCTGGGACTCCGGGCCACGGACCTGGATGATGTGGTAGCGGCCGTTCAGCAGGATCGCCATGTTGCGCACGAACAGGTCGCGGCCCTGGCCGTCGGTCCAGGTGAACTGGCCCTCGGCCATGGTCCGCCCGCCCACCTCGATGGTTCTCAGGCCGGTGGCCGTGGCCCAGCTGGAGTCGCGGTACGGCTGGAGCTCGCTCTCCTTGTCCCGCTGGTAGGTCATCGGGTCACTGCCGTAGGCGGCGGCGCTGTCCCGGCCAGGCACGAGGATCAGCTCGAAGTTCCCGTGCGCGTAGACCACCTGGCCGCTGCCGTTCTTCGGGGTGCGGTCCCAGCCCTGGGCGACGGCGACCTGGAATCCCTCGGGATCCCTGCGCAGCGTGAAGCCGTCGGCGGCGGACGCATCGCCGCCGGTCTGCGGCTCGGTGGCGGGCGCGGACGCGGAGGGGCTGCCGCCCTGCTCCGAGGGGGACGGCCCGGTGGCCGAGGGCGCGGTACTGACCTCCCCGGCGTTTCCGGTGCGGTCCGGGCTGCCCGTGGCCCCGCTCGCCCCCTGCTTGGGCATGAACAGCATCGCGTACGCGATGGCGCCGGCCAGCAGGAGAAGGATCAGCAGGAGCAGGGTCCGGCCGAGACTGCGCGGCGAACGCACCTCCTCCCGGGCCCGGCCTCTCTTGTGCCGGCCGTGCGGATGAACCTCGGGGAGTCCGGCACGCCGCCTGCGCAACCGCACGAGTTCGCCGCGGCGCCGCACGACCGGCAGCCGGCTCGGGTCGGCGGGCGGCACGGGTACGACATGGGTACCGGCGTCCGGCTCGGGCGCGGAGCGCACCAGCGAGCGGAGCCAGCCGTTCAGCTCCTCGAAGTCCAGGCGCTCGGTGGGGTCCTGGCGCAGCAGCGACTCCACGACCGGCCGGAGCGGCCCGCACTCCTCCGCGAACGCCGGCGGCTCCGCACACACCAGCTGCACCAGCTCGGCCGTCGACTCCTCCGGATACGGCGCGTGCCCCTGCACCGCCCGGAACAACAGCGCGCCCAGCGCCCACAGATCGGTCGCCGGCCCGATCGGCGCCGCCAGCTGCCAGTTCTCGTGCACGGGCCCCGCCTGCTCCGGCGCCCACCGCTCGGTCACCGGCCCGACGACAGTCATCCGCACCTGCCGCGCCCGCTCAGCCGCCAACGCACTCCCGGGCCCCCGCCGGACACCGGCCGCTCCCGGCTCGTTCCAGCGGGAGTGGCCGGGGTCCGCACCGGTCCCGGGGCCGACGACGGGGGCGGTGGCGTACGGCGGCAGGGCCGGCCGGGTGCCGTAGGGAGGCAGCTCGGAGCCGTGGTGGCCGGGGGCGGCGCCGGCCCCGGTGGCGGCCGGGCCGGTGGCGTGCGCCGACAGGGACGGACCAGTGCCGTAGGGGGGCAGCTCTGAGCCTTGGCGGCCGGGGGTGGTGGGGTCCGGGGCTGGGGATTGGGCCGGTACGGACGGGGGGCCGTGGCGCGGGTCGGTCGAGGGGAGCCCGGGGCGCTGCGGGGCGCCGCTCAGGGCCGAGGCGCCGCCGGAGGCGGGGCACGGTGAGGCGCCGTGCCAGGGGGCGCCCTGTACTCCGTAGGGGTCGGCGATCCGTCCGGGCGGGGTCGCGGCGCCCGGACCGCCGGAGTACGGCGACTGCGGCGTGCCGTCGGCCCGGGCGGCACCGGTGTCGCCCTCGGCGGGCGGCCGCGCCCCGGGCAGGGCGGGGCGCCCGCTGTCCCGGGCCTCCTGCACCCGTGCGGCGGCCCGGGCACCCGCACGGTACGCGGCGATGGCCCCGGCGCGGGCGGCACGGATGTCCGCGCCGTTCTCCAGGGGCCGTTGCCCCGTCTGCCCCGCCGGGCCGGGCACACCGGTCCCGCCGGACACCCCGTTCGCCCCCGGCGCCGCCAGTCCTCCGGCCGCCCGTGCCTGGATCGCGGCCCGGCGCGCGACCTCGGGATCGACGTCCGGGGAAGGCACCCCGCCCGCTCCGGCCGCCCCGGCCACACCGCTCGGCCGGTCACCGGAACCGCCGGAGCCACCGGAGCCGGAGGAATCCCCGCGGGCCCCGGTGAAGAAGTCCCCGCCCGGACCCCGGCCCGCTCCCAGCCCGCCCGGCCCCGGAGGCACATCCAGGCCGGCGCCCGGGCCCAGGGGCCCAGCAGGTCCACTGCCCGCGTCCAGAGGCACAGCAGGGCCACCGCCCGGCCCAAGAGGCACAGCAGGGCCACCGCCCGGCCCAAGAGGCACAGCAGAGCCAGCACCCGGCCCCAGATGGGCAGCAGGGCCAGCACCCGCCCCCGGATGGGCAGCAAGGCCACCGTCCGGCCTCAGAGGCCCAGCAGGTCCACCGCCCGCCCCCGGATGGGCAGCAGGGCCAGCACCCGCCCCCGGAGGAACGCCGCCCCGGTCGCCGTCGGCCCGCCTCGCGGGACCCGCGCCCGGCCCGGCCGCCTCCGTCGCCGCGCTCCCGGCGGCCCCCTCTTCCAGCCCTTCCTGGCGCGGTACCGGGTCGTACCCGCACAACGCCTCCTCCGCCGCGCCGACGGCCAGGCCGGTCAGCATCACGCGGCCGTCGTCGCAGACGAGCACCGTGCGGGCGGTGATGTTGCGGTGCACCCAGCCATGGCCGTGCAGCACCCGGAGCGCCATGAGCACGTCGGCCGCGACCTCGGCCGCCCGGTACGGCGACAGCGGCTGCTCGGCGAGCAGCGCGGCCAGCGGGCGCGCGGCCACCAGCTCGCTGACGATCCACAGCGAACCACCCTCGGCGAACACGTCGAAGACCTGGTCGAGGCGCGGATGGTCGGGGATGCGGGCCGCCGCCTGCGCGGCCTCCACGGCGCGCCGCACGGCCGGGTCGGCGGGCCGCCGGGTGGCGGCCCGGGTGTCCGCCGTCCGCCGGCCCCCGGAACCGCCCCCAGCACGGGCCCCGGCCCCGCGCTCACGTGCGGTGAAGCCCTCGGGCAGTCCCTCCGCGTCGAGCACCTCGGCCTCGACGACCTCCGGCAACGGCACCTGACGGACGAGCACTTCCTGGCCGCTGTAGGTGTCGAAGGCGCGGGTCTCGGTGAGTTCGTACTCGTCGGAGGGCGGCAACGGCAGGCGGTAGCGGTCGGCGAGCACCCGACCCGCGTAGTCGTCCACACTGCCTCCCCCGGCCGCCCGGTCGGTCACATCCGTTCGCCTCACGACCCGTTTCGCACACACTTCCGGCTGCGTACGGTCCGCAACCATTCACGATACGTGCCGTAGGCAACCCGCACCGAGTGGATGACGGATTCTCACGCCCCAAACCGGCGCCCGGCGTCTACGACTTGGGCGCGAAGGACGCCGTGAGCGTCTTCCACGTGTCCTTGCGCAGCGCGCTGTCCCAGTTCGCGGCCTTCGCGGTGTACATCATCCCGTACCCGAGACGGCCGTTGACCACGAAGCCGCGGTCGATCGCACGGTATTTGGTGCCGCCGTCGACGTAGGTGAACTCCCAGTCGGCCGTGTTCCAACCGCGGTAGCCCACCTTCTCGATGCGGATACGCTGGTACTGGGACCGGATCATCGCGTGTTCCTGGTTCTCCCAGTCGGCCACCGGGTCGCTCTTGGGACTGCCGGTCCAGCCGATGAGCAGCTTCTGCCCGTCGGGACCGGTGTAGCGGTCGCCCGCGTCACCGGTGGACTGGTACTTCCACCCCTTGGGCAGCCCGATCGAGTACCCCTGGCCGCCCTTGCGGGTCGACACCACCGGTGCGCTCCCGCCGCCCTTGGCACCGGACGCACCGGAGGAGCCGTCCGAACCGGAGCCGTCGGTGGACGCGCTCGCGTCGACGGCGGCGCCCGAGGTGGCACCGGTGCCGCCCGACGACGAGTTCGCGGCGCCCGTCCGCCCGCTGCCCGTGCCCTTGCCGCTCTTGTCCTGCTTGGTGGACGCACTGGCGCTCGCCGCCGCCCCGGCCCCGCTGCTCTTGCCGTCCTTGTCGTCGCCGCTCAGGGCGAAGGCCAGGACGGTGCCGAGGACGGCGAGGAGCACGGCCACCGCGATGATCACCAGCGTGCGCTTGGGCACCACGTCGGTCAGCGGCGCCCTCGGCACCGGCCGCGGCGGCAGGTCCAGGTCCGGCGGCGGCACCACGGGCCAGCCCGAACTCGGCTTGTTCGCGCTGGAGTTCGGCACTCCTGAGGCACCGGAGGCGCCGACGGCAGGACCCGTCTGTCTCCCGGCGGATTCGGCGCCGGCCCCACCGGGGGAAGCCGGTCGCGCCCCGGTGGAGGAGGCGGGTCGCGCTCCGCCGGGGGAGGCGGGTCGCGCTCCGCCGGGGGAGGCTGGTCGCGCTCCGCCCTTGGCGGCGGGACGTGCCCCGCCGGCGGTGGCACCGCCCGCGCCCGTGGCTTCACCGGCACCCGGCGCGGCCGTGTCGCCGCCGCTCTTCGTCCGGGCGGCCGCGGCCGCCGTGGCCGCACCGGCCGCCTTGCGCACCGAACGCAGCGCGCCGCGCAGCTTCTCCCCGGCCTCCTCGCTCCGCCTGCCCTCGGACGCGCCCGGCCGCGGCGGCAGCGGCACCACCCGCGTGGCGTCCATCGGCTCGGGTTCGGGCGCGTGGATCACGGCGTTGAGCATGGCCCGGGCGCCCGCGTCGTCGAGCCGCTTGGCCGGGTCCTTGGTGAGCAGGCCGTAGAGGACGTCCCGCAGCGGGCCCGCGTTCTTGGGCTCCTCCAGCGGCTCGGTCATCACCGCGGTGAGCGTGGCGATCGCCGACCCCTTGTCGTACGGGGGCACGCCCTCGACCGCCGCGTACAGCAGGCCGCCGAGCGACCACAGGTCGGCCGCCGGGCCCGGCTTGTGGCCGCGGGCCCGCTCCGGAGAGATGTAGGAGGGGGCGCCGACGAGCATGCCGGTGGAGGTGATGGACGGGTCGCCCTCGACCTGTGCGATACCGAAGTCGGTGAGCACGACCCGGCCGTCCTCGGCGATGAGCACGTTCGACGGCTTCACGTCCCGGTGCAGGATGCCCTCGCGGTGCGCGGAGCGCAGCACGTCGAGGATGGCGAGCCCCACCTCGGCGGCGCGCTTCGGCTCCAGCAGGCCGTCCTCGCGGATGACCTCGGCGAGGGACTTGCCCTCCACCAACTCCATGACGATCCAGGGCCGGTCGTCCTCGTCGACCACGTCGTAGACCGTCACCGCGCTGTTGTTGCGGATCCGGGCGATCGCCTTGGCCTCGCGCAGGGTGCGCGTGATCAGGCGCCGCTTCTCCTCCTCGTCGATGTTCGACGGGAACCGCAGCTCCTTGACGGCGACCGTCCGGCCCAGGGTCTCGTCCTCGGCGCGCCAGACGGTGCCCATCCCGCCCCGGCCCAGCACGTCTCCCAGCCGGTACCGCCCGGCGAGGAGACGACGCTCGCTCTTGTCCCGACGAGTCCCCTGACGAGAAGTTCCCGCCCGCTCCGCCTCCGACATGCGTCCCCTCGATACAACCCGCCCTGACAGAGCCTCCATTGTCTCTCACCCGACAAGTGCCACGTGCCCAGGGTGCCCCTCGCCGGGCGGGGCCAACCTGCCGGAAGCCGGGCGAAGTACGCGTTCCGCTCGCGGGAGTGACGGTGCGTTCGGCCATCGGCACGCACGGCTGCCCCACGGCTGCCCGAAAGGACCGGGGCGGGGCCTCCTCAGCCGAGCGGAACGATGTCCGGTGCGCCCAGCCGCGCCGCGTCCGCCGTCTGGTCGTCGGGCTGGAGCTGGGACTCGCGCTCGGCCTCCACCCGCTTCTCGTAGTGCTCGACCTCGCGCTCGATCTGGTCCTTGTCCCAGCCGAGGACCGGTGCCATCAGCTCGGCCGCCTCACGGGCACTGCGGGTGCCCCGGTCAAAGGTCTCGATGGAGATGCGGGTGCGGCGGGTGAGGACGTCGTCCAGGTGCCGGGCGCCCTCGTGCGAGGCGGCGTACACCACCTCGGCGCGCAGATAGTCCTCGGCGCCCTGCAGGGGCCGGCCCAGGGAGGGGTCGGCGGCGACGAGGTCCAGCAGCTCCTCGGCCAGGGAGCCGTACCGGTTCAGCAGATGTTCCACGCGGGCCACGTGCAGCCCGGTGCGGGCGGCGATCCGGGCGCGCGCGTTCCACAGCGCCTGGTACCCCTCCGCGCCCAGCAGCGGGGTCTCCTCCGTCACGCAGTCGGCGACCCGCATGTCCAGGCCGTGCACCGCCGCGTCGACCGCGTCCTTCGCCATCACGCGGTAGGTGGTGTACTTGCCGCCGGCCACGACCACGAGTCCCGGCACCGGATGGGCGACCGTGTGCTCGCGGGACAGCTTGCTGGTGGCGTCGGACTCGCCGGCGAGCAGCGGACGCAGACCGGCGTACACGCCCTGCACGTCGTCGCGGCCGAGCGGCACCGCGAGCACCGAGTTGACGTGCTCCAGCAGGTAGTCGATGTCGGCGCTGGACGCGGCCGGATGGGCCTTGTCGAGGTTCCAGTCGGTGTCGGTGGTGCCGACGATCCAGTGCCGGCCCCAGGGGATGACGAAGAGGACGGACTTCTCGGTGCGCAGGATCAGGCCGGTGGTGGAGTGGATGCGGTCCTTGGGCACGACCAGGTGGATGCCCTTGGAGGCGCGGACGTGGAACTGGCCCCGCTCCCCCACCATGGCCTGCGTGTCGTCGGTCCACACCCCGGTCGCGTTGACGATCTGCTTGGCGCGGATCTCGTACTCCCCGCCGCCCTCCACGTCCTTCACCCGGGCGCCCACCACCCGCTCGCCCTCGCGCAGGAACCCGGTCACGCGCGCGCGGTTGGCCGCCTTCGCGCCGTAGGACGCCGCCGTGCGCACCAGCGTGGCCACGAAGCGGGCGTCGTCCATCTGGGCGTCGTAGTACTGCAGGGCGCCGACCAGGGCGTCCTTCCTCAGGCAGGGGGCGACGCGCAGGGCGTGACGGTGGCTCAGGTGACGGTGCACGGGCAAGCCCCTGCCGTGGCCGCGGGCCATGGACATCGCGTCGTAGAGCGCGACGCCCGAGCCGGCGTAGAGCCGCTCCCAGCCCTTGTGCTGCAGCGGGTACAGGAACGGCACCGGCTTGACCAGGTGGGGTGCGAGCCGCTCCAGGAGAAGTCCGCGCTCCTTCAGCGCTTCCCGTACGAGGGCGAAGTCGAGCATCTCCAGATAGCGCAGGCCGCCGTGGATGAGCTTGCTGGACCGGCTGGAGGTGCCGGACGCCCAGTCGCGGGCCTCGACCAGGCCGGTGGACAGGCCGCGCGTGACGGCGTCCAGCGCGGTACCCGCGCCGACCACTCCGGCACCGATCACCAGCACGTCCAGCTCCCGCTCCGCCATCGCCGCCAGTGCCTCGGCGCGCTGCGTCGGCCCCAGAGTCGCTGTCCTCACGCTGCCTCCCGCTGTCGCAGACTCGCTCGCGTCGGCCGCACCCGGTGGGCGAAGCCCGGTTCATCCCCTCCTCATGCCCAAATTCTGACCGGGTTGCCCGACTTCAGCCACCACGGGTTCCCAACCTGTGGACAACTCGAGCACAACCCTTGCAAGACACACGAACAGAATCACACATGACGGTCATATGTGTACCTAGTCTGACATTGCACTCGCGCACCCTGTCCACAGCGTTTGCGCACCTGTCCCGCTTCGGCTACTGGGAAGGACGGCCCACGCCATGCCCGCAGACCTCGCCGTCATCGGACTCGGCCCCTACGGCTTGCCGCTCGCCCAGGCCGCCGTCGCCGCTGGCATCCCCACCATCGGTTACGCCACCGGCCCCGAGGCGGGCTCGCTCAGCCCCGCCGAGCTGCGCCGGATGCACGCCGCGGGCTTCCGGCCCGGCACCGACCCGGCCCAGCTCGGCCGGGTGCGCACCGCGGTGATCTGCGCGCCGACCCCGCGCGGCGCCGACGGCGGACTCGACCTCGGCCAGGTGGAGGCGGCCACCCGCGCCCTCGCCCAGCAGCTGCGCCCGCACACCACCGTCATCCTGGAGTCGCCGGTGCTGCCCGGCACCACCGAGGACTTCCTCCGCCCCCTGCTGGAGGAGGGCTCGGGGCTGCGGGCCGGCCGCGACTTCCACCTCGCCTACTCGCCCAGCCGGGTCGACCCCGGCAACCGCGACCACGTCCCCGCGAGCACCCCCAAGGTCATCGGCGGCCTCACCCCCACCTGCACCGAGTCGGCCGCCGCCTTCTACGGCCGGCTCACCGACAAGGTGGTACGCGCGCGTGGACTGCGCGAGGCGGAGACCGTGCAGCTACTGGAGACCAACTTCCGGCACGTCAACATCGCGCTGGTCAACGAGATGGCCGTGCTCTGCCATGAGCTGGGCGTCGATCTGTGGGATGTGATCCGGTGCGCCGAGACCAAGCCCTTCGGCTTCCAGGCGTTCCGCCCCGGGCCCGGCGTCGGCGGGCACGGCGTCCCACAGGACCTGACCGGACACGCCACCCGCACCCTGCGGATGGTGGAGCTGGCCCAGCAGGTCAACAGCCGGATGCCCCGGTACGTGGTCCAGCGCGCGGCCACCCTCCTCAACGAGCACGGCAAGTCCGCCCGCGGCGCGCGGGTGCTGCTCCTCGGCGTCACCTACAAGCCCGACCTCGCCGACCTGCAGGGCACACCGGCCCAGGAGATCGCGATCCGGCTGATGGAGCTGGGCGCCGCCGTCAGCTACCACGACCCCTTCGTGGCCTCCTGGAACGTCCTGGACCGCCCGGTCCCCCGCGCGGACTCGCTCTACGAGACCGCCGCCGACGCCGACCTGACGATCCTGCTCCAGCAGCACCGCACGTACGACCTGCAGGGCCTGTCGGTGAAGGCGCAGCTGCTGCTGGACACGCGCGGAGCCACCCCGACGGGAGCGGCGCACCGGCTCTGAGCCCGGTCACGAACGGAAAACGGCCGGGAGCGTTGTCGTGCCCGGCTGTTAGTCTCCCCCGGACTCGCCGCGCACACGTGTACGGCGAGCGCACACGCGCGTGCACGCGCGTTTCCGTTTCCGTCCTTTCAGTCGTGCTCCATATCGGGGGGATTTCTGTCATGAGCCAGTCAGCTCCACCGCCTCAGCCTTCGCAGCCCGGTCCGGTCGAGGGCAACCCGTACGCGCAGCAGGCCCCGGCCGGCGCGCCGTACCCGCCGCAGCCGGGGGCTCCCCAGCCGGGCGCGTTCGCCCCGCCGGCGCCGCCCGCGCCCGGCCGCAGCAACTTCGTCCTGGGCCTGGTCGCCGCGGTCGTCGCGGCCGCGGCCGCCGCCGCGCTCTACGGCGTCATCATCGGCGCCACCAAGCACGAGATCGGCTACGCGGCCGTCGGCGTCGGCTTCGTCGTCGGCGTCGCGGCGGGCAAGGCGGGCGGCCGCAACCCCGTCCTTCCGATCGCCGCCGTCGTCCTGTCCCTGGCCGCCGTCTACCTCGGCCAGCTGGTGGGCGAGGCGATGATCGGCGCCAAGGCGAGCGGCCTGGGCTTCTCCACGGTCTTCTTCGACCACTTCGACATCGTCCAGAAGGCCTGGAAGGAAGAGGCCGACCCGCTGACCTTCGTCTTCTTCGCCATCGCCGGTTTCGCCGCGTTCTCCGGCACCAAGAAGGCCGCCGCGTAACGCCTTCCCGCAAGGGAACAGGGCCCGGCCACCTCGTCGGTGGCCGGGCCCTGTACGTCGTGTGTGCGTCAGCGGCGGTGCTGGCTGTCCGCGACGGTCACCTCGACCCGCTGGAACTCCTTCAGCTCGCTGTAGCCGGTGGTGGCCATCGCGCGGCGCAGGGCGCCGAAGAGGTTCATGGAGCCGTCGGGAGTGTGGGACGGGCCGGTGAGGACCTCCTCGATGGTGCCGACCGTGCCCAGGTCGACCTTCTGGCCGCGGGGCAGTTCCTCGTTGACCGCTTCCATGCCCCAGTGGTGGCCCTTGCCGGGCGCGTCCGTGGCGCGGGCGAGCGGGGAGCCCATCATCACCGCGTCGGCGCCGCAGGCGATCGCCTTGGGCAGGTCGCCGGACCAGCCGACGCCGCCGTCCGCGATCACGTGCACGTACCGGCCGCCGGACTCGTCCATGTAGTCGCGGCGGGCCGCGGCCACGTCGGCGACGGCCGTGGCCATCGGGACCTGGATGCCCAGCACGTTGCGTGTGGTGTGCGCGGCGCCGCCGCCGAAGCCCACGAGCACGCCCGCGGCGCCCGTGCGCATCAGGTGCAGGGCCGCCGTGTAGGTGGCGCAGCCGCCGACGATCACCGGGACGTCCAGCTCGTAGATGAACTGCTTCAGGTTCAGCGGCTCGTGCGAGGACGAGACGTGCTCCGCCGAGACCGTCGTACCGCGGATGACGAAGATGTCCACGCCCGCGTCCACGACCGCCTTGGAGAACTGGGCGGTGCGCTGCGGCGAGAGCGCGGCCGCCGTGACCACGCCGGAGTCGCGCACCTCCTTGATGCGGGCGCCGATCAGCTCTTCCTTGATCGGCGCCGCGTAGATCTCCTGCAGACGGCGGGTCGCCCGCTCGGCGGGCAGGCCGGCGATCTCGTCCAGCAGCGGCTGCGGGTCCTCGTACCGCGTCCACAGGCCCTCGAGGTTGAGGACGCCCAGGCCGCCCAGCTCGCCGATGCGGATCGCGGTGGCCGGGGAGACGACGGAGTCCATGGGGGCGGCCAGGAAGGGCAGCTCGAAGCGGTAGGCGTCGATCTGCCAGGCGATCGAGACCTCCTTCGGGTCCCGCGTACGGCGGCTGGGGACGACGGCGATGTCGTCGAAGGCGTACGCCCGGCGGCCGCGCTTGCCGCGCCCGATCTCGATCTCAGTCACGTCTCTAGGCCTTTCCCTATGCGTTGCAGCGCCTTCCAGTATCGCCGACGGGTACGGCAGAAGCCCGCCGCGGGGACGACAACGGCGGCCCCGGGGGTTCCGGAGCCGCCGTTGATGTCCGTCACGCGCGCGTGGGGACGCCGTTTCAGCCCTTGGTGCTGTAGTTCGGCGCCTCGACCGTCATCTGGATGTCGTGCGGGTGGCTCTCCTTCAGGCCCGCGGAGGTGATCCGCACGAACCGGCCCTTGGACTCCATCTCCTCGATGGTGGCGGCGCCGACGTAGCCCATGGTCTGGCGCAGGCCGCCGACGAGCTGGTGCAGGACGTTGGCGAGCGGGCCGCGGTAGGGCACCTGCCCCTCGACGCCCTCGGGCACGAGCTTCTCGTCGGCGGTCACGTCGGCCTGGAAGTAGCGGTCCTTGGAGTACGACCTGCCCTGCCCGCGGGACTGCATGGCACCCAGCGAGCCCATGCCGCGGTACGACTTGAACTGCTTGCCGTTGATGAAGAGCAGCTCGCCCGGGGACTCCTCGCAGCCGGCGAGGAGGCTGCCCAGCATCACCGTGTCGGCGCCGGCGGCGAGCGCCTTGCCGATGTCACCGGAGTACTGCAGGCCGCCGTCGCCGATCAGCGGGATGCCGGCCGGACGGGCCGCGAGGGACGCCTCGTAGATGGCGGTGACCTGGGGGACGCCGATGCCGGCGACCACTCGGGTGGTGCAGATGGAGCCCGGGCCCACGCCCACCTTGATGCCGTCCACACCGGCGTCGATCAGCGCCTGGGCGCCGTCGCGGGTGGCGACGTTGCCGCCGACCACGTCGACGTTCACGCTCGACTTGATCTTCGACATCCAGCTCAGGGCATTGCTGTTGTGGCCGTGCGAGGTGTCGACGACCAGGAAGTCCACACCGGCCTCGGCGAGCGCCTGGGCGCGCTCCAGCGCCTCCGGGCTCGCGCCGACCGCGGCACCGACCAGCAGCCGGCCCTCGGCGTCCTTCGCGGCGTTGGGGTACTTCTCGGCCTTGACGAAGTCCTTGACGGTGATCAGGCCCTTGAGGACGCCCTCGTCGTCGACCAGCGGCAGCTTCTCGATCTTGTGCCGGCGCAGCAGCTCCATGGCCTCCGGGCCGGAGATGCCGACCTTGCCGGTGACCAGCGGCATCGGGGTCATGACCTCGTGCACGCGGCGGGTGCGGTCGCTCTCGAAGGCCATGTCGCGGTTGGTCACGATGCCGAGCAGCTTGCCGGCCGGGTCGGTGACCGGAACGCCGCTGATGCGGAACTTCGCGCACAGGGCGTCCGCCTCGGCGAGCGTCGCCTCCGGGTGCACCGTGATCGGGTCGGTGACCATGCCGGACTCCGACCGCTTCACCAGGTCGACCTGGTTGACCTGGTCCTCGACGGAGAGGTTGCGGTGCAGCACGCCGACGCCGCCGAGCCGGGCCATAGCGATCGCCATGCGGGACTCGGTCACCTTGTCCATCGCCGCCGACAGCAGCGGGATGTTCACCCGGACGTTGCGGGAGATGCGGGACGAGGTGTCGACCGCGTTGGGGAGCACCTCGGATGCGCCCGGCAGCAGCAGCACGTCGTCGTAGGTCAGCCCGAGTGTCGCGAATTTACCGGGCACTCCGTCGACGTTGGCAGTCATGACACCTTCCCCAAAATGGCCTTGATCGGTGCGGATGTCCATGCTAACGGGAAGCATCGCTAGCAAATTCCACGGTACGGGGTGACTTCAGGCTTCGTATGTTCGTACGGAAGCGGAAGCGTGCCTGCTCAACAGAGGGACCGGCAGGGGCTTCGTACCAGGGCGTTACTGCTCGGCGAGCGCGCGCAGGCGACTCAGTGCCCGGTGCTGGGCGACCCGGACCGCGCCGGGTGACATTCCCAACATCTGCCCCGTCTCCTCCGCGGTCAAGCCCACGGCGATCCGCAGCAGAAGCAGTTCGCGCTGGTTCTCGGGCAGGTTGGCCAGCAGCTTCTTGGCCCACTCGGCGTCGCTGCTGAGCAGGGCGCGCTCCTCGGGGCCGAGGGAGTCGTCGGGCCGTTCCGGCATCTCGTCGGAGGGCACCGCCGTCGAACCCGGGTGGCGCATGGCGGCCCGCTGCAGGTCGGCGACCTTGTGGGAGGCGATGGCGAAGACGAACGCCTCGAAGGGGCGGCCGGTGTCGCGATAGCGGGGCAGCGCGAGCAGGACCGCGACGCAGACCTCCTGGGCGAGGTCCTCGACGAAGTGACGCGCGTCGCCGGGCAGCCGGGACAGCCGGGTGCGGCAGTAACGCAGCGCCAGCGGGTGGACATGGGCGAGCAGATCGTGCGTGGCCTGCTCGTCACCGTCGACGGCGCGATGGACGAGCGCACCGATCGCCCCATGGGCCGTGCCCGCCTCGTCGTCGCGCATCGGTCCATGGTGCCTTGTGGCCGTCGGGTCCGTCGCATTGTGCTCGTGGTTGTGCACCGAAGCGTTATGAGCAGGTGCGCCGGCACTCATCTCCTGCGCCCTCCCCTTCCGCTCGACCGACTCGTCCCCGAGAGACTCCACATCTCAAGGATGCGGCATCCGCGCCGAAACGAGCAGCGCGCGTCCGGCGGGCCGACGTGTGCACCGCCCGCCGCGGCGCCACCCGGACTCGTACGCCCGGGGCGCGGACCGCCCGGCCGTGTGCGTCCCGCGCCTCGCCGCGCGGCGCCGACCACGGCTGTTCATGAAGTGGATCTCCGTCCGCACGGCCGGCCGCACGGCGGGCCGACCGCCTGCCGCGCGGCTCCTCGGGTGTGACCGGGTCCACCCCGCGAGGGCCCGTCACGACCGCCCCGCGGGGGCGATCGTCCACCCGGCGCACCGGCGCCAGGACAGGTGCGGGCGCCAGGTCCGGGCACGCCCGTACGGCAGCGGAGCCGCAGGGCACTTCCGCGCACGCGCGCGGCAGCTCTGCGCACGCGCACGACAGTTCCGCGCACGCGTGCATGCCGCCGGGGCACCGGTACGGCCGGGGACCGACGGCTTCGACCCCGGTGCCCATGGCTTCGACCCCGGTACGACGGCTACGACCGCCGTACCGACGGCGCCGCCGAAGAGCGCGCTGGTCCGGGCCCGCGCGGGGCCGGGGCACGGCGCACCGGCGCCTGGGCCCGGCACGGTGCCGTACGTGCGTCGCCTTCGGGTCGGCGGTCGGCCCGGGGGGCTGCCCGAAAGGGCCGGTGAGACATCCCGCTGCTGCCAGGGGAGGCGGACACGCGTCCGGCTCCGGGTGTGCTTCCCGGCGCCGGGCGGGCCCCGCCTGCCCCGCGGGGCTGGGCACTGTCTACCGGACCAGTCCCCAGCGGAAGCCGAGCGCCACCGCGTGGGCCCGGTCCGAGGCGCCGAGCTTCTTGAACAGGCGCCGCGCGTGCGTCTTGACGGTGTCCTCGGACAGGAAGAGCTCGCGACCGATCTCGGCGTTGGACCGGCCGTGGCTCATGCCCTCCAGGACCTGGATCTCGCGCGCGGTGAGCGTGGGCGCTGCGCCCATCTCGGCCGAGCGGAGCCGGCGCGGGGCGAGGCGCCACGTCGGGTCGGCGAGGGCCTGCGTCACCGTGGCGCGCAGCTCCGCGCGCGAGGCGTCCTTGTGCAGGTAGCCCCGGGCGCCGGCGGCGACCGCGAGGGCCACGCCGTCGAGGTCCTCGGCGACGGTGAGCATGATGATGCGCGCGCCGGGGTCCGCGGACAGCAGGCGGCGCACGGTTTCCACGCCTCCCAGGCCGGGCATGCGCACGTCCATCAGGATGAGGTCGGAGCGGTCGGCGCCCCAGCGGCGGAGGACTTCCTCGCCGTTGGCCGCCGTCGTCACGCGCTCGACACCGGGCACGGTCGCGACCGCGCGGCGGAGCGCTTCTCGGGCAAGCGGGGAGTCGTCGCAGACGAGGACGGATGTCATGACCGCCCTCCGCAGCTGATGCGCGTCACCTTGAGCCTCCAGGCTGGTACGGAATCGTCACCTGTGCGGTCGACCGCCTCGGACGCCTGCCCGAGCGCTTGTGTTTTCAACCGCCTCCGCACTCTCAACGACGGTCACTCGAAAGAGTTACGGGGCTACGTGCCGTCTTCGGCACTCTACGTGAGGGGGCCGACACGGTGCAGACACGCACAACAGACCCTCAACTTTTCATCACAACTATGCCCCGTTCGGCCCTTTTTCTTCCCGTTTTGCGGTGTCTGAGGCTAGATTCGCAATGAGTCATATTTTCATCTCCTTAGACCGGAGATGTACGGTCGATGGCACCGTATCCGCTCAGAACGGCTACAAGGGGTCACGTAATGGCAGATTTCTCCCGCCTTCCCGGACCGAACGCGGACCTGTGGGACTGGCAGCTGCTGGCTGCCTGCCGCGGCGTGGACAGCTCGCTCTTCTTCCACCCCGAGGGCGAGCGCGGGGCGGCTCGGAGCGCTCGCGAGAACTCGGCCAAGGAGGTCTGCATGAGGTGCCCTGTCCGCGCGGAGTGCGCGGCGCACGCACTGGCGGTACGCGAGCCGTACGGCGTGTGGGGCGGCCTGACCGAGGACGAGCGTGAGGAGTTGATGGGGCGCGCGCGCAACCGTCTGGTGACGGCCTCGGCCGCCGGCGCGGATACCACCCCGAACCAATGAAGGAACGTTTCTGCACGCACCTTCCCCCGGGTGCGCCATATCCCTCCCCCAGGGCACGCCGCGTCGCCACGCGCGTGCCCTTGATTCTGCCGCCGCCCGGCGGCCCCGGCTCCCGGCCGGACGACCGCGGCCCGGCCGCGCGGCCCCCCTCCGCCTGCTAGCCGCGCCCCGCCGGCCCCGCCGCCCGGGCCAGCTGTTCCAGAGTCGCCCCAACGGCCGGCACCTGGGCCAGGTCGGGCAGGGTGAGGGCGACGATCTCGCGCCGGACCGCCGGTTCCAGCCGTACCGTGCGCACGCCTCTGGGCCGTACCGACTCCACCGCCAGCTGGGGCAGCACGGCGACCCCCAGGCCCGCGCCGACCAGGCCGACCACCGCGGGATAGTCGTCGGTGGCGAAGTCGATGCGCGGGGTGAAACCGGCCCCCTCGCAGACCTCGACCAGCTGGCCGCGGCAGCGCGGGCAGCCCGCGATCCAGGGCTCCTGGGCCAGCTCGCCGATGGCGACGCTCTCCGCGCGCGCGAGCCGGTGCCGCTCGGGCACCAGCGCCACCAGGCGGTCCATCAGCAGGCGCCGTACGACCAGGTCGTCCCAGTCCTCGGCGACCGCCGCCCCCTCGTAGCGGAAGGCCAGGGCCAGGTCGCAGTCGCCCTCGCGGAGCAGCTCCACCGACCTCGGAGGCTCGGCCTCCTCCAGGGAGACGCGGGTGCCGGGGTGGGCGGCGCGCAGGGCGGCCAGGGCGGTGGGGACCAGGGTGGAACTGCCGCTGGGGAAGGACACCAGCCGGACCCGGCCGGCGCGCAGGCCCGCGATGGCCGCGACCTCCTCCTCGGCCGCGGTGAGCCCCGCGAGGATGCCGGAGGCGTGCCTGACCAGGGCCTCCCCGGCCTGGGTCAGCCGCATCTCGCGGCCGCTGCGGACCAGCAGCGGGGTGCCGACCGAGGTCTCCAGGGCCTTCATCTGCTGGCTGACGGCGGGCTGGGTGCAGCCCAGCTCGCGCCCCGCCGCCGAGAAGGAACCGGTGGCGGCGACGGCGCGCAGGACACGGAGATGACGGGCCTCGATCACCCCTTGAGCATAAGGGCAGCTTGGGGATGATGCGCGATATTCGCTCGACGCTTTGAGGCGCTGTCCCGTACCGTGCGGTCATGAAGCTCCTCTCGGTCAATCTGGGCCGTCCGCAGCCGGTGCCGTACACGGACCAGGCGGACGGTGTGACAGGCATCGGCAAGAAGCCCGCCGACGGGCCGGTGCGGGTGGCGGCGCCGGGTCCCAAGGGCGTCGGCGCGAGCGGGCTGGCCGGTGACGCGGTGTGCGACCTGCGGCATCACGGCGGGGACGAGCAGGCGGTGTACGCCTTCGCGCGCGAGGACCTGGACGAGTGGGAGCGCGAACTCGGCCGGCCCTTGGCCAACGGCTGCTTCGGGGAGAACCTGACGACGGACGGGCTGGACGTCTCCGGGGCGCTGATCGGCGAGCGCTGGCGGATCGGCTCCGGGTTGGTCCTGGAGGTGACCTCGGGCCGGATCCCGTGCCGTACGTTCCAGGGCCATCTGGGCGAACGGGGCTGGGTCAGGAGGTTCACACAGAAGGGCGCAACCGGTGCCTACCTCCGGGTGATCGAACCGGGTGAGATACGGGCGGGCGATCCGATCGAGATCGTGCACCGGCCGCACCACGGCGTGACGGCGGCGCTGCAGTTCCGCGCGGTCACCACCGAGCGGGAGCTGCTGCCGCGACTCCTCGCGGCGGGCGACGCGCTGCACTCCGAGTCGCTGAAGCGGGCGCGCAAGTACGTGGCGGAGCAGGCGGGCTGATCAGCCGTCACCCGGACCGGACGGCGAACCGGCTGGACGGGAGGGGGCGGCCGGGAGGTGGTCGGCCGCAAGACGGTCGCCCGGAAGACCGCCCCTGAGAAGACCGCCCCCGGGAAGACTGGGAGCCGGAAGGCACCACCGGGCAGGCAGGCGGGTGGTCGGGAGACTTGATGCCGGGGGTGTCCACCGTACGGGTACGACCCTGCGGGGGCCGGGCTCACAGGGATACTTCGGCCGTCGCCCGGCACGCGCGGCGGCCGTCGGCCGGGACACGCGGCGGCGTCGGCCGGGACGCGCGGCGGCGTCGGCCGGGATGCGCGGCGGTCAACTCCCGTGGCCGAGGAGAGCGGACGCGGGCGCTCCGGGTCAATACCCTTGGGCCATGACAACGGCTCTGATTACGGGATCGACCGCGGGGATCGGTGCCGCGTTCGCGCGGCGGCTGGCGGCTGACGGGCACGACCTCGTGCTGGTGGCACGGGACACCAGGAGGTTGCGCGAACAGGCGACCGAACTGCACGACCGGCACGGCATCGAGGTGGAGGTGCTGACCGCCGACCTGTCCGAGGACAAGGGCATCGAGACGGTGGCCGACCGCCTCGGCGACCGGAGGAACCCGGTCGACCTGCTGGTCAACAACGCCGGCTTCGGCAACAAGGGCCGCTATCTGGAGGTCCCCATGGCCGACGAGCTCAGGATGCTCAAGGTGCACTGCGAGGCGGTGCTCCGGCTGACCTCGGCGGCGACCGAGGCGATGCGCGAGCGGGGCCGGGGCGGAGTCGTCAACGTCGCCTCCGTGGCCGCCTTCGTCCCCCGGGGTACCTACGGCGCCTCGAAGGCCTGGGTCGTGCAGTTCACGCAGGGCGCGGCCAAGGACCTGGCCGGCAGCGGCGTCCGCCTGATGGCCCTGTGCCCCGGCTTCGTGCGCACCGAGTTCCACCAGCGGGCCGGGATGGGCACGGACAACATCCCCGGCTGGATGTGGCTGGACGCCGACAAGCTGGTCGCGGCGGCCCTGTCCGACCTGGCCCGCGGCAAGTCCCTGTCGATCCCCGACCCCCGCTACAAGGCGCTGATGGGCCTGGTGAAGGTCACCCCGCGGGGGCTGCTGGGCGGAGTCACGTCGAGGACGGGGCGGAAGTACGGGCCTCAGTAGGCTCCCGGCCGGCAACACGGGCAGGGCGGACACCCGTCCTTCGGCGTGCCCGCATGCCCCTGCGTCGGCCGGGCGCGACCACGGCCAACTCCTGCAGCCGGCTGGCCAGTTCGCGCGGCGTGACGCGACGGACCCGGTCAAGGCGGGCCGGGCGTGGCGGCGGCGCCGGTGGCGCGGTCGTGATCGCCGGTGACGGCGACCGGCCCCGTCCCGCTCCCCCGTCCCCCTCCCCGTGCCGGGGAGACCCCAGCGGGACGTAGGTGGCGTACAAGAATAAAATAGGCGTGACGTTCTCTGCCGGCCTGGGAGGCGGCGTCATGACCTTCGTACAGCTCATCGAGTGCAGGACGAGCCGGCTGGACGAGATGAACCGGCTCATGGACGACTGGGTCGCCCAGACCAAGGGGAAACGGACGGCGCGGCACGCGCTGGTCGGCAAGGACCGGTCGGACGCGTCCCACATCGTCGAAGTGGTGGAGTTCCCGTCGTACGACGAGGCGGTGCGGAACTCGAACCTCCCGGAGACCGACAGGATCTTCCAGGAGATGGTCGCGCTGTGCGAAGAGACGCCGACGTTCACCGACCTGGACGTCGTACGGGACGAGCGGCTGGCCGAGGACACCGTGCGGCGGTTCTACGAGACGCTCGCGACCCCGGGTGAACTGCCGCCGCTCAACGACCTGCTGGACGAGGACATCCACAGCCACGATCCGGTGAACCCGCAGGACACCATCGGCCTGGACAACGTCCGCGCGGAGTACCGGATGTGGCGCGGCGCCTTCGACTTCAGGTTCACGCTCGAGGACGTGCTCACCCAGGACGACCGGGCCTGCGCACGCTGGACCTGGAACGCCACGCACAGGGGCGACTTCCTGGGGATCCCGCCGACCGGACGGAAGGTCACCATGACCGGGACGACGCTGTTCCGCTTCGGCGCCCACGGCAAGATCGCCGAGACCTGGTGGCAGGAGGACCAGCTGGGACTGCTGCAACAGCTGGGCGCGCTGGACGAGTTGGAGCGGTAGCCGGCCGGGCAGGCCGTAGGGGCTTTTCCGTCGGGCAGGTCGAAGAGGGAGCTGTCGGGGCGGTACGGACGGCGGCAGGCTGAGGGCATCGAGAGCGGTTCCCGCACGAGCGGCTCTCAAGTCCCTCACTTGTGCTCCGCCCTATCGTCCTACTGTCCAAGGAGACTTCCCATGGCGCTCACTGCCGACCGGCCGGCCCAGAGCGGTACGGCCGCCGTCCCCGCCGGCCGCGGCGACCTCGCGGTGCGCTCACGCCTCGCGGCGTTCAACGCCTTCCTGCTCAGCGGGCTCACCCTCTGGCTCGGCCTGGTGACGCTGAACAACCTCAACGACTTCGGCACCAACAAGGCACTGATCACCCGGATGCTGACCATGGTCGACCTGGTCCACGACCCGGTGCGCGGCAACGGCCTGGAGTGGCGGGCGCTGCCGGCGTCGATGGCGACCCCGACCCTGATCGGCGTCATCGTCTACGAGATCCTCACCGTCGCCCTGCTGGCCCGGGCCGCGGTGCTGCAGTGGCGCCGTGCGCGCGGCCTGCGCACCGGCATCGCCGCGACCCAGCAGACCAACCTGGCGCTCGGCGCCTTCATCGGCCTCTTCCTGCTCTTCCTGTGCGGTGGCATGTGGTTCGGCTACTGGATCTACATCGGCGCCGCTCAGCAGGTCCACTTCACCGGCCTGATCATCGGCCTGCTCGCCACGCTCCTGGTCAACCTCCCCTCGGTGACCGGAGCGCAGAAGGAGCAGTGAGCCGTCCGGTGAGCAGCGCCCCGTCGGCGGCCCATCCGATACTCCCCCTTCCCCAAAAGGGGTATCGGAAGGGCCGCCGATGGGGCATGTGTGCGTGGTCCGGGCTTCATTAGTGTCCCCGCCATGGGGGAATACACCGCACAGATCAGTGGCTCGTACACGATCACCGCGCCGCGTCCGCTCACGACGCCGCTCCGCCCGGTCGCCGGGCGCTCTTTGCCGGGCGGCGGCGAAGGCGCCCGCGGACACGGCGCCCGGGCATACCACGGCGGCCTTTTCCGCCGGTTCCAGCCCTTCCCGCGCTCTTTCCCGCTCTTCTTCGAAGAGGCGCGGCCGAGCGTGCAGGTCATCTTCCTGATGCGTTTTCTGGCCGGCGCGCTGGTCTCCGCCGGCGGGTTCTCCGCACTCGGCGCACCGATGGCCGAGGCGGCGGCCGCCTGGGTACTGGCGACCCTGTTCACCTACGGCATCAACGGCGTCTGCGACGTCCGCGAGGACCGGGTCAACAGGACGGGACGGCCCATCGCCCGCGGCGCGCTGCCGGCCCGCACCGCGGCGGTGTGGACCTGGCTGTGCGCGGCCGGTTCGGTGGTGTTGACGCTGCTCAGCGGCAGCACCCTGCTGACCGGGTACGACCTGCTGTTCCTGCTGCTCGGATACGCCTACTCGGCGGCACCGTTCCAGCTGAAGCGGTCCGCCGCGGGCACCTCCGGCTCCGTACTGCTGATGGGTCTGCTGACCTACGCGGCGGGCTGGACGGCCGCCGGCCGGACGCTGCCCTCCGGGCCGGCGCTCGCCGTGGCCGTCGCGATGTCGCTGTGGATGGCCGCCGTGGGCGCGGTCACCAAGGACTTCTCGCACGTCACCGGGGACGCGGCGGCCGGCCGGCGCACCTCCGTGACCGCCTGGGGCGACGGGACCGCACGGCTCGCCGGTGCGTTCGGCGCGCTGCTCGTGGCCGCGGGCTTCGCGGCGGTCGCGGTCCGGTGGCCGGCGCTCCTGGGGCCGGCGGCGTCCGTACTGGCCGGCGGGGCGGTCACGGTGGCGGTCCTGTGCGGGACGACACGCGGCAACGCGGCGCGCGGGCGCACGCCCTACCGCGCCTTCATGGTGACGCAGCACCTGGTCCACCTGGCGCTGTTCGCCGCGCTGGCCTGGACGGCACGCTGACCCGGCGCCGCCCCACCGGCGCCCCACCGTTCCGGCCCGGTGCGGCCGCGCCCTCCCGGGGCGCCGCCGCACCGGGCCGTAGAGCGCTGTGCGGGGCGAGGCCGCGGCGCGTACGACGAGCGACTGCCCCTGCACCCCGCGTGTTCCCGCATCACGCGTGTTCCCGCACCACGCCCGTCCCCGCACCATGCGGCCGCCGGCACCCCACAGCGCGACGCCCGAACCGCCCAGCACCGGCACCGCCCAGCACCCGAACCGCCCAGCACCCGAACAGCACCGCACACCCACGGCCGGCGCACCGTCCGGCAGCGGCCCGGCCCTGACAGGCCCGGACAGGCCCGGACCGGAGCGGACAGGCCCGGACCGGAGCGGACGGCATGCTCGCCCGCCGCCCGGTCCGGGCGATCCCCGCACCGGCGGGAGCCGCCCCGCTCAGAAACCCCGGTGCGGGCCCGGGCCGAAGGCGCTGTCGGAGCGGCGGACCGGGGCGGGGATCAGGCGGCGTTCGACCGCTTTGTTGACGGCGTCGATCCGGGAGACCGCGTCGAGTTTGGCGAAAACGTTGCGCAGATGGCGCTTGATGGTGCCCTCGGCGATGCCCAGGCGGGCCGCGACCTGACGGTTGCTCATGGCCTGGGCCACGAGCGCGAGGACTTCGGTCTCCCGCTCGGAGAGCACCTCCGCGCCGCCGCCCGGGACCGGGTCGGGGCGCAGACTCGCGGGGGACACGGACACCGTGACGGTCTGCCCGCCGGCTCCGTCACGGTCGCGGACGGCGGACACCAGCGTCTCGCGGCCGGTGCTCTTGTGCAGGTAGCCGCGCACGCCCAGGCGCAGCAACTCCTGTACCAGCGGCTGACCGTCGTACATGCTGAGCACGATGATGCGCAGCCCGGGGTCGCGCTCCAGCAGACGGCGGACGGTCACGGGCGGGTCGTTGCGGGGCATCTCGACGTCGAGCAGTACGACGTCGGGGCGGTGCTCGGCGGCCAGCCGTACCGCGTCCTCGCCGTTGCCCGCCTGGGCCACCACCTCGAAGTCCGGCTCGGCGCGCAGCAGGTCGCACAGGGCCTCGCGCAGCAGGGTGTGGTCGTCCGCGACGAGGATGCGGACGGTGTCCCCGCGCCGCGCGCCGGGTGCGGCGGTCATGTGCTCGCTCACCGGGTCACCTGGCCTTCCGTGATGGGTATCCAGATGGTGACGTGGGTGCCGCCGCCCCGGGCGGAGGAGATGTGGAGGCGGCCGCCCACCAGTTCGGCGCGTTCCTGGAGTCCGGCCAGGCCGTTGGCGCTGCCGCCGGTGCGGACCTCGTCGACGTCGAAGCCGAGGCCGTCGTCGATGATCTCCGTCTGGATCTCGTGCGGTGCGATGTCGATGTGGACGACGATGTTGCCCGCGTCGGCGTGCCGGAAGGCGTTGCGCAGGCACTCGCGCACCATGAGGAACAGTTCCTCGGACACGGGCTGCGGAATCCATTCGTCCAGGCCGCGCACCCACACCTGTACGGGCGCCACGGAGTCGCCCATCGAGGCGACGAACTGGTTGATGGCCGCCTCCAGGCAGCCGGAGACGGAGGGCCGGCGCAGTTCGGTGACGAGTTCCCGGGTGCGGGCGAGGGTCTCCAGGATGGCGGCCCGGGCGGATCGCACCGCCTTGGACACCTCGGCCCCTTTTCGGCTCAACTCCAGTTCGTGCAGCTCGAGTTGGCGCATGGCCAGGCTGAGGGAGTTGCCGAGCTGGTCGTGGATCTCCCGGGCGAGTTTGCGATGCCCCTGCTCGTGCACCTCGCGGACCCGGCCGAGCATGAACGAGTCGTACGCGATCGAGCCGACCTCCAGGCGGCGGCCGATGCCCTGCTGCAGGGCCCGGACGGCCGGGGCGTATCCGGCGACCCGCTCGGGCACGCTCTCCCCGGCGTGCTCGATGCTCTGGAGCAGGTAGTCCAGCACCGTGTCGAAAAGGATGACGCCGGCGCGCACCGAGTGCGTGAGGTGGATGCTCTGCTGGACGCGGATCCCGCCCAGGTCCATCACCTCGGCGATCTGGCTGTCGGTGACCTTGGTACGGCCCAGCGCGAGGCTCTCGGCGCAGTCGGCGAAGATCCGCCGGGCCTGAAGTTCGCACTGCTGCCACGCCTCCGCGGAGCCGACGAGCGGGCTGCTGATGACACGTAAGCGCTCGGCATAGGCGGCTATGGCCGCGCCCTCGTACGACCGGAAGCGCTGCGCGCAGAGACCGCCGGCATCGATACCGGACGGGCTTGCCGTGGAATCCCCCAAGACGTTCCCCTCCCCCCTACGGACCGGGAGTCGGACCCCCGGTAGCCGGGGTGCAGGGTAAGCCGATTCAACGGCCAGAAGTAACCGGTGGCCGAAAAAACGCGTGTGACATCGCTGTAAAACACTGATTGATTGAAATTCGAAAGACTCTTCAGGGAGGCACGGCGAGGGCGGAAAAAGCAACGGAAACAGGCCTGGCGAACAAAAGTCGCCAGGCCTGTCCGGTTACCGCGGCCCGGGGGATTGACCGCGGGCTCGGGGGCCGGCCGAACAACGGCCGGGATCGGCGGTGCGGGGTTCAGCGGTGCGGGGTTCAGCGGTGTCGGGGAGTGGTGCGGCGGCCGAGGACCGCGGCGCGGACCTTCAGCAGGGCGGGGACGAGGCCGTAGACGACGATCGGCACGACCAGCCCGGTCACGGTCAGGTTGCGCAGCAGCAGCGGCAGGTGGACGACGTACGGACCGGCCAGGAGCTGTACGACGGTGAGGGCCGAGAACACCGACAGCCAGGTGAACAGGAACCGGGTGTGGATCGAGGGCAGCCCGGCCGGCGCCGGTGCCGGGGTGGAGGCCTGGGCCGGGGCGGCGGGAGCGGACGCGGCGGTCGAGGTCTCGGCGGGGCGGTGAGCGACGGTGGTCATGGCGGATTCCAATCCTGTCGGCACGGATCTCGATGGCTTGCTCTGCGGTGGCCGGAGCGGGGGCCGTTTGCCGGGCCGCCGGGCGCTCCGGGTGGTGCGGGTGGAGCGGGTGATGCAGGTGGCGCATGTGGTGCTGAGTCCTGGGGCCGGGGCGGTGTGTGCTCCGCCCTCGGCGACATCACCAGTGAACCAACCAACCAGTTGGATGTCAACCACCTAGTTGGTTGGCAAGGAGCGGCCGGCGTCCTACGCTGGGGTCATGACCAGGGACCCGAACACCACCAAAGAGCGGCTCCTCAGCGCCGCGACCGAGGAATTCGCAGCTCACGGCATCGCCGGCGCGCGAGTCGACCGCATCGCGGCGAGCGCCGGGGTCAACAAGGAGCGCATCTACGGCTACTTCGGCAACAAGCAGAAGCTCTTCGACGCGGTCGTCGGCCGCGCCCTCGACGAGCTGGCCGAGGCGGTGCCGCTCAAGGGAGGGGACGATCCCGCCGAGTACGTGGGCCGGGTCTACGACTTCCATCGCGACAACCCCGTGCTGGTACGCCTCCTGCTCTGGGAGGGCCTGCACTACCGGGACGAGGTGCTGCCGGGCGAGGGGCAGCGGCGGGCGCACTACGAGGAGAAGATCGCCGCACTGGGCGAGAGCCTCGGGCTGGGCGAGGCCCTGGGCGACGAGGAGACCGCCGCGGTCGTGGCGCGCGTGTTGCTGAGCCTGATCGGCCTCGCGGTCTGGCCGGCCGCGGTGCCGCAGATGTCCCGGCTGATCCTCGGCACGGCCGGGTCACAGCCGGATCTGCGCGAACACGTGGTGGAGTTCGCCCGCCACGCCCTCGAGGCCCGAACCCCGGCGCCGGCCTGAGCCACGAACGCCGTTCCGGTGACCCGGACCCCCACGACCGGCTGACACAAGGCCGACGCGCCCCTCCCGGGGCCCGGACACCCACGGCAACCGACCGAGGCACAGCCTGCACTCCCTGGGCCCGGACACCCACGGCAGGCTGAGCCACGGCAGCCGACCGAGGCACAGCCCGCACTCCCGGGGCCCGGACACCCACGGCAGGCTGAGCCACGGCCGGCACTCCCGTCGCGGTCCCCCCGGCCCCCGCTCGCAGCCGCGCGACCGCCCATCCACCGCGCCGCTCCACCCAGACCCGCATCCCGGCAACCGACCGAGGCACAGCCCGCACTCCCGGGGGCCGGACACCCACCGCAGGCTGAGCCACGGCCGGCACTCCCGTCACGGCCCCCCGACCCCGGCCCCCACTCGCAGCCGCACAACCACCCATCCGCCGCACCCGCTCCACCCAGACCCGCACCCCGGCAACCGACTCGATCCTCACCGCGAGCCGGCACCCCGCCACACCACCCGCCCCCACGGCCCCGTCCGCCCAGCGACCGCCCCGAACCCTCGCGAGTCGCCGATCGCCGTCATGCCTGGGCGGGCGCGCCAGTGGCCCACCGCGAGCGCGCTCCGCACACGGGCACACGACCACGCCCAGCCGCCCCACCCCACCGGCCCGCACCGCCCCGATCACGCCCGGCCGCCCCACCACAGGCCCCCACCACCCCGATCACGCCCAGCCGCCCCACCCCACAGGCGCCCACCGCCCCGATCACGCCCGGCCGCCCCGCCACAGGTCTCCGCACCGGGTGCCCACCGGCGGTTGCTGTACGAGTTTCTGGCGTCGGCCGGCGCGGGTCGGCGTCGGTGGCAGGCGGCTCGTGGGCACGCGGGCGGCTCCAGGCGGTCGGCCCGGGGGTCTGCCGGGTTCTGCCGGCGAGGTACCGCGCTACCACTTTCGGTCCGTGGCCACCCCGTCTTGGAGGCAGTGGGCGCCCATCGGCGGCCGGGCGGCTCTAGCGTTCCGGGCATGGAAGTACCCGCGGTCAACCACAGGACCCCTGGAGGTACGGTCACCATGTCACCGCGCCGTACTGCCCTCGCGGCAGTGCTCTCCGAGCCCCTGAACGTCATCCTGTCCGTCCACGACGACCTGCAGCGCTACGGCCTCGAAGGCATGCTGCGTCCGCTCCGCGGCGTGGCCGCCTGCCACGCCTTCGCCGATCTCACGTCCGCCGTGGACGCGGTCTCCGACGCGGCGACCGACCTGCTCATCGTTGCTCCCCGGGGCACCGACCTGGACCCCGACTCCGTACTGCACCGCGTGGTCGCCTACGGCGTGCGGGTGCTGCTGCTCCTGCCCGACCTGGACTCGGTGGACCTGGCCCGCGTGGCCTCGCTGCCCGGCGTGTCCCTGCTGTGCTCGGGCGGCCTCCAGGTCGAGGACCTGCACGAGGTGCTGACCGTGATGCGCGACGGCGACGTGCACATCCCCGCCTCGCTCACCCGCGACCTGCTCCAGCTCGCCGGCCGCGGCGCGCGGCCCGTTCCGGTGACGCCCCGTCTGACGCCGCGCGAGCGCGAGGCCCTGACGCATCTCGTGGAGGGCCTGAGCAACAAGCAGATCGCCCGCCGGCTGCACATCTCGGAGCACGGGGTGAAGCGCCTCGTCGCGAACATCCTCGCCAAGCTGAACTGCCCCAACCGCACGCTGGCGACCGTCCGCGCGATACGCGACGGACTGTGCGCCCCGCCGGCCCCGCACCAGGCCGAGCGACCGGCCCCGCAGCACCACGACCGCCCGGCCCCGCGTCCTGCCGAACTCCCCGTACGCGGCGGCGTGCTTCCCCTCCCGGCGGCCGCCGACCCGGTGTCCGCCCCGACCCTCACGAACGGCTGGTGAGCCCCGCCATGAGCAGCACGCGCCACGACCGCGCCGCGTTCTTCGACGTCGACGAGACGCTGGTCAACGTCAAGAGCATGTTCGACTTCCTGCGTTTCTGGATGGCCCGGCAGGGCGACGACGGCAGCGGCCACGAGGCGGTCATGGCCCAGGTGCGCCAGGCCGCGGCCTCCGGGGTGCCCCGCACGGAGATCAACCGCGCCTACTACCGCCGTTTCGCCGGTGAGCGGTACGACGACCTGCTGGCGGCCGGACGCGCGTGGTGGGAGGAGTACCGGTGCGGGCCGACGGCCGTGGTCGTGGCCGCCTGGGCCGCCGCCACCCGGCACCGCACCGCGGGCGACCTGGTGGTGCTGGTCTCGGGCTCCTTCCGGGGCCTGCTGGAGCCGCTGGCCGAGGATCTCGGCGCCCACCGGATCCTGTGCTCCGAGCCCGTGGTCGGCGCGGACGGGCTGCTGACCGGGGAGGTCGTACGGCCGATGATCGGCTCGAACAAGGCCGCGGCGGTACGGGAGAGCGTCGCGGAACTCGGGCTCGACGCCGCCGGCTGCTTCTGCTACGGCGACCACTCCAGCGACCTGGACATGCTGGGCGCCGTCGGCAACCCGGTGGTGGTCGGCGCCGACCGGGTGCTGCTGGAACGCGCCCAGGCCCTCGACTGGCCGGTGCTGTCGGCGGCCCCCGGCCGCCTGCCGAGCCCGGCCGTCCCGCCCGCTCTGCTGCTCGCAGCGGCAGAGGGGCACTGAGCGGCAAGGCACTGGGCGGAGGGGTGCGGAGCACCGCGGGAGCGCGGGCCGGCCGGTCTCACCGGCCGCGCCGTACCGCGATCGCCGTCAGGACGATCCCGTCGCGGACCGACCAGTGGCCGGTCAGCCAGCCGATCCGCGTGCCGTCCACGACCGGCCCCGGCACCAGCAGCCGTGCCGTGTACGTGCCGGCGTCCGGATCGAAGGTCAGCCGGGCGTCCCGGAAGCCGAGCCAGCGCCGCGCGAGCGGATACCAGGCCTTGTAGACGGTCTCCTTGGCACTGAACAGCACCGTCGCCCAGTGGACGTGGGGATGTGTGCGGGCCAGTTCGCGCAGGTGCGCGCGCTCCTCGGCGACCGTGACGTACTCCACGACCTCGGCGGGCAGCGGCTCGTGGCGCTCGGCGTCGATGCCGACGGAGTGGTAGTCGCGGCTGCGGGAGACGGCCGCCGCCCGGTAGCCGTCGCAGTGGGTCATGCTGCCGGTCACCCCGGCGGGCCACCGCGGTTCGCCCTTGGCCCCGGAACCCACCGGGGCCGGCGGCAGACCCAGCGCGGCCATGGCGCTGCGGGCGCAGCCGCGGGTGGTGACGAACTCGCGCCGGCGGTATTCCACCGCTTGTTCCAGATATGCCTCCTCCTCCGGGAAAACCGGGGAGTCGAGCAGGTCGGCGGTGGTGTCGGCGCCGGCGACGACGGGCGGCAGTATCTGCTGGATCACGACTTCTCCTGGGATGAAAGGCGCCGCGGAAAAGGCGCACCGAAGCCCGCCGTGTGCGGCGGGCCACTGCCATCCCAGGACAAGGTCACGGCAGTGCTTCGCTGCCCCGATCGTGCCTCGCCCGATGCCTCTTCCGCTACATGGCCGTACGGCCACCCCCACCCCTGGCCATGCGGACACACCCCTTCGGGCATACCCGGTGGACACCCCGGAAGAGACCCCGGAAAAGGCAGATTGAACCCCAGAACAGTCCGGAACTAGCGTTTTCCGCATCGACATCGCACACGAATTCAAAAACAGGCGAAAACACCAACGGGAGACAGCGATGCCCCACCCTTTTCTGGAACGGCTGGAATCCTTCGGGAATACCGAGTCCATCGTGTTCGAGGGCCGGTCCCACGGCTATGACGAGCTGCTGCGCCTCGTCGACGACTGGCGCGGCTTCCTCGACCGCCACCAGGTCGCGGCCGGCGAGGTCGTCACCCTGGAGGGCGCCTACTCCCCGCAGGCCTGCGCCGGCCTGCTCGCGCTGATCGAGCGCGGCGCCGTGGTCGTACCGCTCAGCGCCCTCCCGGCCGCCAAGCGCGCGGAGTTCCTGGACGTCGCCCAGGTCGAGGTGGTGATCCACGTCGACGCGAGCGGCGCCGGGCACCGGGCCGAGCGCACGGGGCGGCGCGCCGGGCACGAGCTGTACGAGCGGCTGCGCGGCACGGGGCATCCCGGTCTGGTGCTGTTCAGCTCCGGCACCACCGGCCGCAGCAAGGCCTCGGTGCTGGACTTCGACAAGGTGCTCGGCCGGTACGGCGAGGCGAAGAAGCCGAGCCGCATCCTGTCCTTCCTCAGCCTGGACCACATCGGCGGCGTCAACACCCTGCTGCACACGCTCAGTCAGGGCGGCACCGTGATCACGGTCGCCGAGCGCACGCCGGACGCGGTGTTCCGGGCGATCGAGGAGCACCGGGTGGAGATCCTGCCGACCACGCCCACCTTCCTGAACATGGTGCTGATCTCCGCGGCCCACGAGCGGTTCGCCACCGGCTCCCTGCGCCTGGTGACGTACGGCACCGAGCCGATGCCGCTGCAGACGCTGCACCGGCTCGGCAAGGCGCTGCCCGGGGTCCGGCTGAAGCAGACGTACGGCCTGTCGGAGCTGGGCATCCTGCCGACGCGCTCCCGGGGCGACGACACGCTGTGGGTGAAGCTCGGCGACTCCGGCTTCGACCACAAGATCATCGACAACGTCCTGTGGATCCGCTCCGAGATGGCGATGCTGGGCTACCTCAACGCCCCGGCGCCCTTCGACGACGAGGGCTACTTCAACACCCAGGACGTGGTCGAGGTGGACGGCGACTGGGTGCGGATCCTGGGCCGCAACTCCGAGATCATCAACGTGGGCGGCGAGAAGGTCTACCCGAGCGAGGTCGAGTCCGTCCTGCTCCAGCTGGACAACATCGCCGAGGCCACCGTCAGCGGCCGGCCGAGCCCGGTGACCGGCATGGTCGTCAAGGCCACCGTGCAGCTGGTCGAGGCCGAGGACCGGCGCGAACTGACGCGCCGGGTGCGGGAGTTCTGCACCGCGCGGCTGGAGCCGTACAAGGTGCCGGCCCTGGTCGAGATCGCAGAGGCGCCGATGCACTCCGACCGCTACAAGAAGATCCGGAGCGCCGCATGAGCGCCGTACCCGACTACGGCACCGGCCATCGCGACCGGGTCGCCCTGATCAGCGGCGGCAGCAAGGGACTGGGCCGGCTGCTGGTGGAGCGGCTGCTGATGGACGGCTGGCGCGTGGCCACGTTCAGCAGGTCGGCGAACGCGTTCGTCAAGGAGCTCCAGGTCACCGCCGAGGACCGGTTCCTGTGGGAGGCCGCGGACCTGACCGACCCCGACTCGCTGCGCGCGACGGTCCGCACGGTGCTGCGCCGCTTCGGCCGGATCGACCTGCTCATCAACAACGCGGGCGTGCTGCACCAGGAGCTGTTCCTGACCACGTCCGCGAAACAGACCTCGACCCTGATCACCGCCAACCTCCTCGCCCCGATCACGCTCGCGCACGCCTGCGCCCGGGCGATGACCAAGCAGGGCGGCGGCCAGATCCTCAACGTCTCGTCCATCAACGCCATCCGCGGCTACCGCGGGGTGGCCGTCTACTCCGCCGCCAAGGCGGGACTGGACGGGTTCAGCCGGAGTCTCGCCCGGGAGCTCGGCGCGTTCGACATCCGGGTCAACTCGATCGTCCCCGGCTTCTTCGACAGCGACATGACGGCCGACGTCACGGAGCGGAACAAGGAGCGCATCCAGGGGCGTACCCCGCTCGGCCGGCTCGGCACGGTCTACGAGATCGCCGATGCCGTGCTCTACCTCATCTCACCCGGCGCCTCGTTCATCACGGGGCAGACCATCGTCGTCGACGGAGGAATCACATGCTGACCACGACCGACATCACCGCGACCGTCCACGAGAACATCAACGCCCTGCTCAAGGAGGCCGGCCGCCCCGTGACGCTGCTGACCGGGGACGAGCCGCTGGCCCGGATCGGGCTCAACTCCCTGCTGCTGGCCCGGCTGATCATCCAGCTGGAGATCGAGTTCGGCGCCGACCCGTTCGAGGAGGACTACGTCATCTCCGACGTGCGAACGGTGCGCGAGCTGACCGACGCCTACGTCGAGACGCTGGCGAACCTCGCCGCGGCCTCCGTCTGAGACCCCGATCCCGGAGCACACGGATCGCCCACCAACGAGCGAAGGACCGAGTCATGTCACAGGAAGCAGTCATCGTCGTCGGGGACCGTTTCGAGGAGTTCCTCGCCAACCGCGGGACCGTGCCGGTCTCCGCCCTGCTGGAGCGGCTGCGCTCCGGCGACCTGCCGGAGCGCCTCGCCCTCAGCGTCGGCCAGGGCCTGAGCACCGAGCAGCTGGAGGAACTGCGCGGGCTGGTCGACCGGCACGCACCGACCGTGACGGTCGCCAAACCCGGCATACCCGAGCGCGCCGAGCAGCGGCTGACCCACAAGCACGACCCGGCCAACGTGCTGATCGGGCCGGTCGGTCAGGTCGGTGAGCACGCGTTCGTCGCCGACCTGGTGCTCGACCAGCGCGTGGAGGTGCTCGCGGACCACCTCACCGGCCAGCACATCCCGGCGATCACCCTGCTGGAGGCCGCCCGCCAGTTCTGGACGGTGGTGACCGAGCAGTTCTACGTCACCGGTCCCGAGCGCACCCGGTTCGTCATCGGCTCGGTGTCGTCCTCCTTCCACAGCTTCGTCTTCCCGCTGGCGGCCACGCTGCGCTACGAGCTGCTGGAGCTGGCCCGCACCCCGGTCGGCACGGTCTTCCGGTGCCGTATCTCCGTCCACCACGGCGACACCCTCGCCAGCGTGGTCGAGGCCGAGTACCGGGTGATCCCCGAGCCGGTCAGCGTCAAGCAGGAGAAGATCGCGGCCCGCCAGGCCGTGGCGAACGGACTGGCCCAGCTGCGCGAGCCGGCGCTCGCCGGCGTGTGAGGAGGCGGAGACCGATGCTGTGGGTCATCCACTGCCTCGACGCGCCGGGCACCGCCGGACTGCGCGCGGACCAGCGGCCCGCGCACTCGGCCCGGTTGCGCGCCGCCCCGGTGGTGCCGGTGCTCTACGGGCCCCTGGTCGCCGAGGACGGCAGCACTCCGGTGGGAAGCCTGATCCTGGTCGAGGCGGAGACCCGCGAGCAGGCCGAGGAGTTCGCCTTCAACGATCCGTTCGCCGTCTCGGGCGTCTGGGAGCGCATCGAGGTCCAGGCGTTCGCGCCCTCGCTGAACTCCCCGGTGCGGCTCACCGACGCCGTGCCCCGCACCGGGGCCGGCCCGGACGGCCGGCCGTGACCTCCGTCGGCGGCCGTACCCGGCTCCCGCACGGTGTCGGCGCCCGGGAGTTCGCCGAGGCACTCACCGCGTTCCGCGCGGTGCTCGGCGACTCCCGGGTGCTGACCGCCGAGGCGGTGGCCCTCACCGGGTACGACGATCCCCAGGCGGTGTGCGGAGCCGGGCACTTCGCCCCCAGCGCCGCCCTGCTGCCCCGCTCGGTCGAGGAGGTACGGCAGCTGCTGCCCCTCGCCGGCCGCCACCGGATCCCGCTCGCCCCCGCCCTGCCCGGCCGCCACACCGGTCTGGGCGGGGCGGCCCCCCGGCTGCCCGGCGCGGTCGTCCTGGACCTCGCCGGGCTGAACCGGATCGTGGCCGTCGACGCCACCTTCGGGCACGCCGTGGTCGAACCCGGCGTCACCTTCGCCGACCTCGCCGCGCACCTCGCCGCCCACCGGCTGCCCTACCGGCTGGACCCGGTGGACCTCGGCTGGGGCAGCGTGCTCGGCCACGCCCTGGACACCGGCGGTCTCGCCCCGTACGAGGACGAGCCGCCGCTGTGGTGCGGTCTGGAGGTCGTCCTGCCCGACGGCGAGCTGGTGCGCACCGGCACCGGTGCCGTGCCGGGCGCGCGCACCGCTCATCTGTGGCCGTACGGCCACGGTCCCTCCTTCGACACCATGTTCGCGCCCCTCAACCTGGGGGTCGTCACCAGACTCGGCGTACGGCTGCGCCCGGCGCCGGCCGACCGCCGCTCCTATGTCGTCACCGTGCCGCGCGCGGACGACCTCGGCCCGCTCGTAGACATCCTGCGGGCGCTGCGCGCCGACGGGACGCTCACCGAGCCGCCCATCGTGCGCGGCCCGCTGCTGGCCGCTGCGGCGGCCGGGCGACGCCGCGAGGACTTCCCCGGTGTGCCGGGCCCGGTGCCCGAGGACGCCGTCGCCTCCGTCGTGCGCGAGCTGCGGCTCGGGCACTGGACCGCGTACGGCACGCTGGCCGGTCACCCGGCCGTGGTGAACGCCCGGTGGGCGGCGCTGCGGGAGGCGCTGGAGCCGGTCCCGGGCGCCCGGTGCACGCTGGGCGAGCCGGGTGCGGACCGGGCGCCGGCCGGGCTGTGGGGTGACGCGGCCGACGGCTGGCTGAAGCACGGCGGGCATCTGGCCGTCACACCCGTGCTGCCGGCCACGGGCGCGGACGCGCTCGGGCAGTACGGCAGCACCCGGCGGCTGCTGCACGCGGCGGACCACGACTACCTGGGCTCCTTCGTGGTGGGCCGGCGGGTCCTGCACCACCATGTGCCGGTCGTGTTCGACGTCCACGACCCGGACGGCCGGGCCGGCGCCCTGGCCCTGGCCCGCCGCCTGGTGACACGGGCGGCGGCCGACGGACTCGGCGTACGGCAGGCGCACCCGGCCCTGATGGACGAGGTCGCGGCGGCCTACGCCGAGCACGACCACGCTCTGCGGCGGCTCGGCGAGCGGGTGAAGGACACCCTCGACCCGGCGGGCGTCCTGGCCCCCGGCAGCCACGGCCTGTGGCCCCGCCGCTACCGCGGCCTCGGCCTGTGACTCCCGGACCGGACAAGGAACCGGACAAGGAACCGGACAAGGGACCGGACACGGATCAGACAGGGATCGGACAAGCGATCAGACACGCGATCAGACAAGGGATCAGACAACGGAAAGGAGACCGGCCATGTCCGTGCAGACCGTGAGCAGCAGTCAACTGGCCGAACTGGAAGAGGAGTTCGCCGCCCCGGCCGTCCAGCCGTCGCTGCGGGCCCGCACCGCGGAACTGGAAGGGCTGCGCTCGGGCGTGGTCGCGGGCGACGCCGCCGCCACCGCACGGCAGCGCGCCAAGGGCAAGCTGACGGCCCGGGAGCGCATCGGGATCCTCCTGGATCCCGGCACGTTCCAGGAGGTCGAGCCGCTGCGCCGGCACCGGGCGACCGGATTCGGCTTGGAGGACAAACGACCGCACACGGACGGGGTGATCGGCGGCTGGGGCACGATCCACGGCCGTACCGTGTTCGTGTACGCGCACGACTTCCGCATCTTCGGCGGCGCGCTCGGCGAGGCGCACGCCCAGAAGATCCACAAGATCATGGACATGGCCCTGGCGGCCGGAGCGCCCCTGGTGTCGCTCAACGACGGTGCGGGCGCCCGCATCCAGGAGGGTGTCACCGCGCTGGCCGGCTACGGCGGCATCTTCCAGCGCAACGTCAGGGCGTCCGGGGTCATCCCGCAGATCAGCGTGATGCTCGGCCCGTGCGCCGGGGGCGCCGCCTACTCCCCCGCCCTGACCGACTTCGTGTTCATGGTCCGCGAGACCGCGCAGATGTTCATCACCGGCCCGGACGTCATCCAGGCGGTGACCGGCGAGCAGGTCACGCAGAACGGGCTCGGCGGCGCCGACGTGCACGCCGCGACCTCCGGTGTCGCGCACTTCGCCTACGACGACGAGGAGACCTGCCTGGAGGAGGTCCGCTATCTGCTGTCGCTGCTCCCGCAGAACAGCACCGAGACCCCGCCCGAGGCGCCCTCGGCGGACCCGCCGGACCGGCTGTGCCCCGGCCTGCTGGACCTCGTGCCGGCGGACCCGGCGCAGCCGTACGACATGCGCCGGGTGATCGAGGAGGTGCTGGACGACGGCGAGTTCCTGGAGGTGCACGAGCGCTGGGCGGGCAACGTGATCTGCGCGCTGGGCCGGATCGGGGGCGCCCCCGTCGGTGTGGTCGCCAACCAGCCGCTCGTGCTCGCCGGGGTGCTCGACATCCACGCCTCGGAGAAGGCCGCACGGTTCGTGCAGCTGTGCGACGCCTTCAACATCCCGGTGGTGTCGCTGGTGGACGTGCCCGGTTTCCTGCCCGGAGTGGACCAGGAACACGGCGGCATCATCCGGCACGGCGCCAAGCTGCTGTACGCGTACTGCAACGCGACCGTGCCGCGCATCCAGATGATCGTGCGGAAGGCCTACGGCGGCGCCTACATCGTCATGGACTCCCGCTCCATAGGCGCCGACCTGTCGTACGCCTGGCCCGCCAACGAGATCGCGGTGATGGGCGCGGAGGGCGCCGCGAACGTCATCTTCCGGCGGGAGATCGCCGCCGCCGACGACCCGGAGGCGGTCCGGGCCCGGCGCGTGGCCGAGTACCGGGCGCAGCTGATGCACCCGTACTACGCCGCCGAGCGCGGCCTCGTCGACGACGTGATCACCCCGCAGTCCACGCGGGCCGTGCTCGCCTCGGGCCTGCGGATGCTGCGCACCAAGAGCGCGCCGCTGCCGCACCGCAAGCACGGGAACCAGCCGGCATGAACGGGATCCGGATCGAGTCGGGCGAGCCGACCCCTCAGGAGCTCGCCGCCGTCCTGGTCGTCCTGCACAGCGTGGTGAACCACCGCGTGGGGGACCTGCCCGCCGATGTCATCCGCCCGGCGTCCTGGGCCCGTCAGGGACGCACCCACCGGCCGGCCGCGGTATGGGGCCGGACGGCGTGACGTGCGCCGGCGCGGGGGCCGGCGGAAACGGGACAGGCCCGGCGCTCGAGAGGAGCGCCGGGCCTGTCGGGGCTGTGCCCGGTCGGGTCAGTGGGCGTGGCCGTGGCCGTGGCCCGCGGCGGCCGGCTCTTCCTCTTCCTTCTTCTCGACGACCAGGGTCTCGGTCGTGAGCAGCAGGGAGGCGATGGAGGCGGCGTTCTCCAGGGCGGAGCGGGTGACCTTCACCGGGTCGATGACGCCGGCCTTGACCAGGTCGCCGTACTCACCGGTGGCGGCGTTGTAGCCGTTGCCCTTCTCCAGGTCCTTGACCTTGGAGACGATGACGTAGCCCTCCTGGCCGGCGTTCTCGCCGATCCAGCGCAGCGGCTCGACCACGGCGTTGCGGACGACCGCGACACCGGTGGCCTCGTCGCCGGCCTTGTCGAGGTTGCCCTCGAGGACCTTGGAGGCGTGGACCAGGGCGGAGCCACCACCGGAGACGATGCCCTCCTCGACCGCGGCGCGGGTCGCGGAGATGGCGTCCTCCAGACGGTGCTTCTTCTCCTTCAGCTCCACCTCGGTGGCGGCGCCGACCTTGATCACGCACACGCCGCCGGCCAGCTTCGCGAGGCGCTCCTGGAGCTTCTCGCGGTCCCAGTCGGAGTCGGTGTTCTCGATCTCGGCCTTGATCTGGGCGACGCGGCCCGTCAGGTCCTCCTGCTTGCCGGCACCCTCGACGATGGTGGTGTCGTCCTTGGTGACGGTGACGCGGCGGGCGGAGCCGAGCACGTCCAGGCCGACCTGGTCGAGCTTGAGGCCGACCTCCTCGGAGATGACGGTGGCGCCGGTGAGGATCGCCATGTCCTGCAGCATCGCCTTGCGGCGGTCGCCGAAGCCGGGGGCCTTCACCGCGACGGCGTTGAAGGTGCCGCGGATCTTGTTGACGACCAGGGTCGACAGGGCCTCGCCCTCGACGTCCTCGGCGATGATCAGCAGCGGCTTGGAGGAGCCGGCCTGGATGACCTTCTCCAGCAGCGGCAGCAGGTCCTGGATGGAGGAGATCTTGCCCTGGTTGATGAGGATGTACGGGTCCTCCAGGACGGCCTCCATGCGCTCCTGGTCCGTCACGAAGTACGGCGACAGGTAGCCCTTGTCGAAGGCCATGCCCTCGGTGAAGTCCAGCTCCAGACCGAAGGTGTTGGACTCCTCGACGGTGATGACACCGTCCTTGCCGACCTTGTCCATCGCCTCGGCGATGAGCTCGCCGACCTGCTGGTCCTGGGCGGACAGCGCGGCGACGGCGGCGATGTCGGACTTCTCGTCGATCGGGCGGGCCGAGGCGAGCAGCTCGTCGGAGACGGCCTTGACGGCGGCGTCGATGCCCTTCTTCAGGGCGGCCGGGGAGGCGCCGGCGGCGACGTTCTTCAGGCCCTCGCGGACCAGCGCCTGGGCGAGCACGGTGGCGGTGGTGGTGCCGTCACCCGCGATGTCGTTGGTCTTGGTCGCCACCTCCTTCACCAGCTGCGCGCCGAGGTTCTCGTACGGGTCCTCGATCTCGACCTCGCGGGCGATCGTGACACCGTCGTTGGTGATGGTGGGGGCGCCGAACTTCTTGTCGATGACGACGTTGCGGCCCTTGGGGCCGATCGTCACCTTCACCGTGTCGGCCAGCTTGTTGACGCCGCGCTCGAGGGCGCGACGGGCGTCCTCGTCGAACTTCAGGATCTTCGCCATGACAGCGGGAGCCCTCTCGGAAATCTATGGGTGGTAAACGACTGCGCCCCGGGCGCCCGGCTTCGTTATCGGTCGCGGGGGCCAGGGGCGCAGCTCAAAAGCAATGAATTGCTTCGAGGTGGTCTTACTTCTCGATGATCGCGAGCACGTCGCGAGCCGAGAGGACGAGGTACTCCTCGCCGTTGTACTTCACCTCGGTGCCGCCGTACTTGCTGTACAGGACGACGTCGCCGACCTTGACGTCGAGCGGAAGGCGCTCGCCGTTCTCGAACCGGCCCGGGCCCACGGCGAGGACGGCGCCCTCCTGGGGCTTCTCCTTCGCGGTGTCCGGGATGACCAGGCCAGAGGCCGTGGTCTGCTCGGCGTCCAGCGGCTGGACCACGATGCGGTCCTCGAGCGGCTTGATGGCAACCTTGGAGCTGGCGGTCGTCACGATCCGACCTCCCCCTTCGGAGATCTCACGGGGTTAACTGTCTGAGGTGGCGACCAGGTCGATCCGTCGTCGCGGGTGCCGGACCTGCCCGTCGCTTTGTTGGCACTCTCCAGTGGGGAGTGCCAGAGCCGAGACTATGACCGCGATTAGCACTCGGTCAAGCGGAGTGCCAATGCCGTGCGGCGCGTCGGCCGGATCCCTGTCGGCGCCGGGCTGTTCGGTGGGCCGGAGTCGCCCCGCCGTCCTGGGGGCTGCCGCCCCCGGACCCCCGCTGTCGGGCCTGGCGGCCCTCGTCCTCAAACGCCGGACGGGCTGGAAGGTGCCGACCGTCGCTAAAAACGCCCCCGGCCCCGAAACGGCCTACAGGTAATCCTCCAGCCGCCCCACCGTCAGCCCCCGCTGCTGCACCCTCCGCAGCACCCGCGCCGTGCGCTCCCTGAGGCTCGGGCCCGTCGTCTCGTCCGGGCCGATCAGGATGATGTCGCCGGGGCGGAGGTGGTGTTCGCCGTGGGTGTAGACGAGGTCGGTCGGGGTCATCGCGGCGCGCCAGAGGACGACCGCGGAGATGCCGCAGCCGGCCGCCGCGCGCAGGGTGGTGTGGTCGTACGCGCCGTACGGCGGGCGGAAGAGGCGGGCGGTGAGGCCGAGGCGGGATCTGAGCCGGTCCTGCTGGCCGCAGATCTCGGCGCGCTGCCCGGCGTACGGCAGTCCGGCGAGCGCGCGGTGGTCGAGGGTGTGGTTCTGGATGCCGGCGCCGAGCCGGTGCAGGCGGGCGAAGTGGCCGTAGGCGGGGGCGGCGACGCTGTCGGTGAGGAACATGCTGACCGGGAGCCGGAGTTCGCGGACCATGTCGACGAAGCGGGGGTCCTGGTCGGCGCCGTCGTCGTAGGTGAGGAAGACGACCCGGTCGTGGGTGGGGACGTGGTCCAGCACGCGGGGCAGGGTGCGGCCGCCGGTCTGCGGGGTGAGCGCGAGGGCGTGGGCGGCGGGCTGCGGCGGGCGGGCGAGGGGCTCGGTCAGGCCCCAGCGGCGGTAGGTCTGGTCGGGGGCGGCCCCGTGCGGGCGCACTCCCTCCGCGGCCTTCTTGCCGAGGCGTTCGATGGGGTCGACTGACTGGGCGCAGCCGGTGAGGAGCAGGGCCGAGGCGAGGAGCGCGCCGAGGTAGCGGGCCGGGCGGCGCCACCCGGAACCCGCGTTGCGGCGGCCCGCCCCCGGCCTCACAGGTAGTCCTCCAGGCGGGCCACGGCGTAGCCCTCACGGGTGACCTTGTTCAGGAAGCGGCGCATGTCGTCGACCATCGTGCCGTTCCAGTCGGAGCGGCCGCGGAAGTGGGTGAGGACGATGTCGCCGCGGCGCATCCTCTGGTCGTCCTCGCGGTACTCCCAGTGGTCGACGTAGACCTCCTCGTTCCAGATCGGCGCGTACTTGATGCCGCAGGCCTTGGCGGCGCGCAGGGTGTCCTGGTTGTAGTTGCCATACGGCGGCCGGAAGACCGTCGGACGCCTGCCGAACTGCTTCTCCATGATGTCCTGCATGCCGCAGATCTCGTCCTTCTGCTCCTCGTAGGACAGGCCCGGCAGGTAGGGGTGGGTCAGCGTGTGGTTGTTCAGGGTGTGGCCGTAGGACTGCATCCTGCGGAAGTAGCCGTAGTCGTCCTTGACCAGGTAGTTGCTGAGGAAGGCGGTGTAGGGGATCTTCAGGTCCTGCATCATCCGCAGGAACTTCGGGTCCTTCTCCGAGCCGTCGTCGATGGTAAGGAAGACGATCTTCCGCTTGGTGGGGATCGTGGTGAAGACGGGCGGCAGGTCCCAGTCCTCCTGGTGACCGACCTCGAAGCCCGCCCGCGCGGTGATTTCCGGTTTCACCCTGGGGGGCGGGGGTGGCGTCAGCGGGGCCCGGTCGAGGCCCCAGCGCCGGGCCGCGGCGACGAGACGGGCGTGTTCGGCCGCCTGACGGTCCTGGGGGCTCAGGACGTGCACGGGGCCCTGAGCGGGGGTGGGGCGGGGCGCGAGCGAGGGGGAGCCGGCACAGCTGGACAAAAGGGCGGAGCAGGCCAGCGCGGCGGCTCCGCGGCCGATGAACCGACGCCCGCACCGGGCCCAATTTTTATCGTTTTGTACGACTACTCGCATGGTGTCGGATACTCCCAGCCCGGAGCCCGGTCCCCGGGCCGACACCGCCGCCGGAAGGCGCACGATCCACCGACTGGACCACAATGACCCGATGAACGACCTCGCTCTCCTCCTCACCCCCGAAGGCCGTGCCCTCCTCGACGAGGTCCGCGACACCGCCCCGGCCGACGAGCTCACCGTCGCCACCCGGCTGCGCCGGGACCACCCCGCCGAGCTGGTGTCGGCCGCGCTCGGCCAGGCCCGGCTGCGGCAGCGGGCGGCGGCGAAGTTCGGGGCGGCGGACGCGGGGCGGATGTTCTTCACGCCGAACGGGGTCGAGCAGTCGACGCGGGCGAGCGTCGCCGCCTACCGGGCCGAGCGGTTCCGGAGCCTCGGCGTGACCTCGGTCGCCGACCTGTGCTGCGGGATCGGCGGGGACGCGATCGCGTTCGCCCGGGCGGGGATCCGGGTGCTGGCCGTGGACCGGGATCCGGTGACCGCCGCCGTGGCGCGGGCGAACGCCGACGTGCTGGGGCTGGGCGAGCTGATCGAGGTGCGCGAGGCGGACGTCACGGCGGTGGACACGGGCGGTTACGACGCCGTGTTCGTGGACCCCGCCCGGCGGGGCGGGCAATCGGGAGGGGCCGCGCGAAGCGCGTCGGTGAGGGGTGGTGGCCGGGCGACGGGCGGGAGGATCTTCGACCCCGAGGCCTACTCCCCTCCCCTGTCCTGGGCCATCGAGGCCGCCCGCCGGGCGCCCCGCGCGGCGCTGAAGGTGGCGCCCGGCATTCCGCACGAGGCCGTGCCCGGCGACGCCGAGGCCGAGTGGATCTCGGACGGCGGGGACGTCAAGGAGGCGGTGGTGTGGTTCGGCACCGAGCCGGGCGCCGTGCGCGCCACCCTGCTGCCCGGCCCGCGCACCCTCCTCGGCAAGGGGCTGCCCGACCCGGACGTCCGGCCAGTGGGGCGCTATCTGTACGAGCCCGACGGCGCCGTCATCCGCGCCCATCTGGTCGCCGAGGTGGCCGAGCAGCTGGACGGCGGGCTGATCGACCCCACCATCGCCTACGTCACCGCCGACGAACCGCGCCCCACGGCCTATGCCTCGGCCTATGAGATCACCGACCAACTCCACTTCAACGTAAAGAAGTTGAAGGCCCTGCTGCGGGAGCGCGAGGTCGGCACCTTGACCGTGAAGAAGCGCGGGTCGGCCGTCGAGCCGGAGGAACTGCGCAAGAAGGTCAAGCCGCAGGGGCCGAACTCCGCGACCGTGTTCCTGACCCGGGTGGCGGGGGCGCCGACGATGCTGGTCGGGGCGCCCGTGACCCCTCAGTGACCGGGAAGGGAACGGATTCTCGACAGCAACAGCTCCCGTTCCCGCTCGTTCCACGCCAGGCCCGCCGCCCGCTCGAACTCCGCCCGGGCCTCCGCCGTACGGCCCAGGCGGGCCAGCAGGTCACCGCGGACGCTGGGCAGGAGGTGGTAGTCACGCAGGGCGGGTTCGGCGGTCAGGGCGTCCACCAGTTCCAGGGCCTCGGCGGGGCCGTCGGCCATCGACACGGCGACCGCGCGGTTCAGCTCCACCACCGGGGACGGGGCGCGGGCGGCCAGCAGGGCGTAGAGGGTGGCGATGGTGCGCCAGTCGGTCTCCTCGTACGTGTACGCGTGCGCGTGGCAGGCGGCGATGGCCGCCTGGAGGGCGTACGGGCCCGGCGGCCCGGTCGCCGTGGCGCCGGCCCGGTCGAGGGCGTGGACGCCGCGGGCGATGAGCATGCGGTTCCAGCGGCGGCGGTTCTGGTCCTTCAGCAGCACCGGCTCGCCGTCCGAACCGGTGCGGGCGGCCGTGCGGGAGGCCTGGAACTCCAGCAGCGCGGTCAGGCCGTGCACCTCCGGCTCCCTGGGCATCAGCGCGGACAGGACGCGGGCCAGGCGCAGCGCGTCCTCGCACAGGCCGGGGCGCAGCAGGTCGGCGCCGGCGGTCGCCGCGTACCCCTCGTTGAAGACCAGGTAGATGACGTCCAGGACGGAGCCGAGGCGGGCCTCGCGGTCGGGGCCGTACGGCACTTCGAAGGCCACGTTCCTCGTGGCGAGGGTCCGCTTCGCCCGTACGATGCGCTGGGCGACCGTCGGCTCCGGGACCAGGTAGGCGCGGGCGATCTCGGCCGTGGTCAGACCGCCGAGCAGGCGCAGGGTGAGCGCGGTGCGGGCCTCGGGGGACAGCACCGGGTGGCAGGCGGTGAAGACGAGGCGGAGCAGGTCGTCGTCGATGTCCTCGGGGTCGGCGGGGTCCTCGAACGGCGTCGTCTCCGACAGGTCGCGGCCGATCTCCGCGAGCTTGCGGGCGTAGGTCTCGCGGCGCCGGACCAGGTCGACGGCGCGGTGCCGGGCGGTGGCCATGAGCCAGGCGCCGGGGTTGCCGGGCACGCCGTCGCGCGGCCACCGCTCCAGGGCGGCGACCAGCGCGTCCTGCGCCAGTTCCTCGGCGATGCCGACGTCCCGGACGATCCGGGCGACACCGGCGATGATCCGGGGCGACTCCAGGCGGAAGACGGTCTCGATGGCGTGGGCCGGGGTGGGCGGTGGCGGGGTGGGCCGTGGTTCTTCCACAGCCCACCATGCAACACCCTGCAAGGGCCCGGCGCCAGGAATCTCAGGCCTCGGCGATCTCCCGGACCTCACAGGTCACGGTCCAGTACTCCTCGTGGGTCTGCAGGAACCGCTTGGTCCACTCGATCGCCTCGTCCATGTCCTTGCACTGCATGAGCGCGTAGCCGCCGACGACCTCCTTGGACTCGGTGAACGGCCCGTCCGTGACGGCGAGCCTGCCGCCCTCCCAGCGGACCCGCTTGCCCTGGCTGTGCGGGGTGAGCCCGGCGGTGTCGAGCATGACGCCGGCCTTCGTGATCTCCTCGATCAGGGCGCCCATGCGCTCCATCAGCTCGGGGCTGGGGCCCTCGGGCGGAGCGGTGGTCTCGTCGACGCGTACGAGCGACAGATAGCGGGGCATGACGACTCCTCACGGCAGGGGCGGCGGGGCCTCTCCCCGCCGCTCACCCATGCGTCGAACGGGAGACACCCGGATCGACACGGTCACCGAAGATTTTTTCCGGCACCGGTGATGCCGTCACGCCGGCGCCCGCACTCAGCGCAGGGACGCCCACAGCTCGCTCGCCGCGGGTTCCTTCGCGATCACCCGGTTGGGGTCGGAGGGGGCGGTGACGACCGGCATCATCACCGTCTTCACCCGGTCGGCGGTCAGGCCCTTCAGGCTCCGGCCGAGCCGCATCAGCTCGCCCAGGGAGTCCAGGCCGGTGTCGGTGGTGAGGCTCGCGGTGACCGCGTCGGCGACCCGGTACAGCTTGGCGGGGTCGGTGAGCAGGTCGGTGGCGGCCATCCGCGCCAGCAGGGCCTTGACCAGCATCTGCTGCAGCCCTATGCGGCCGAGGTCGCTGCCGTCGCCTATGCCGTGCCGGGTGCGGGCGAGCGCGAGGGCCTGGGTGCCGTTCAGGTGGTGGGCGCCGGCCTTGAGGTGCAGATGGCTGTAGTCGTCGTCGATGTCCTTCACGGTGGTGACGTCGACCCCGCCGAGCGCGTCCACCAGCCTGGCGAAACCGGAGAAGTCGATCCCGATGTAGTGGTCCATGCGGACGTCCGTGACCGACTCCGCGGTCTTCACCGCGCACACCGGACCGCCCAGCTCGTACGCGGTGTTGAACATCGCGCCGTGGGCCACCGCCGTCGAGCCGCCGGAGGGGAGCGGGCAGGACGGGCGGGTGACGAGGGTGTCGCGCGGGATGCTGACAACGGTGGCCTTCGTACGGCCCGCGTCGATGTGCACGACCATCGCCGTGTCCGAGCGGGCGCCGGAGCTGTCGCCGCCGCCGAGCTCCTGGTTGGCCCTGCCGCTGCGCGAGTCCGAGCCGAGGACCAGGATGTTCAGGGAGCCGGTCGGCAGCGGGACGGCGGCGGCCGAGGGGGTGACCACCGCCTTGGCCGGACGGTCGTCGCCCAGTGCGCTGTTGATGTCGACGCTTCTGATGTTGTTGTCCAGATGCCAGTACGCGTAGCCCGCCAGCGCCACGCCCAGCACCAGGGCACCCGCCAGGGTGAGACCGACGGCCTTCAGCGCTCCCGACCGTCGGCCCACCCGTCTGCCGGCGTCGCGTTGCTCCTCTTGTCGCGTCACGGACAGGAACGTAAGTCCGAATTATTAGGGGACTGTTAGCAGAACTTGTGAGTGCCGGATTTCTCGGGAATTTCTCATGCGCCGCCCACACGGACCCGAAAGTTTCGACCGAAGCACCGATTTGCTTCGGGAGGAGTGTGGGGCCGCCCACCCCTGTCGCGGTCAGGGTCGGCCGGCCGCGGCCGCCGCCGCGGTGCTGCTGCGGACGACGAGGCTGGTCGCCAGCTCCACCCGGGTCGCCCCCCGCTCCTCCGGCTCCCGCCCCAGCTCCAGCACCAGGCGGGCCGCCGCCTCGGCCATCTCGGTGAGCGGCTGCCGTACGGTCGTCAGCGGCGGGCCGACCCAGCGGGCCACCGGCAGATCGTCGAAGCCGACCACGCTGAGGTCCTCCGGGATGCGCAGGCCCAGCTCACGGGCGGCCTCGTACAGGCCGAGCGCCTGCAGGTCGTTGCCCGCGAAGACGGCCGTCGGCCGGTCCGGGCGACGCAGCAGCTCCAGGCCCAGGCGGTAGCCGGCGTCATGGTGGAAGTCGCCCGCCACGACCAGCGAGGGGTCGACGGGCAGGCCGGCCGTCTCCAGGGCGGCGCGGTAGCCGTCGACGCGGGCCCGGCTGCACATCATCCTCGACGGGCCGCTGATCGCGCCGATGCGGGTGTGGCCGAGCTCGACCAGATGGCGGGTGGCGGCGAGCCCGCCCTGCCAGTTGGTGGCGCCGATGGACGGCACGTCCGGGCCCGGGTCGCCGGCCGGGTCCATCACCACGAAGGGGATGGACCGGCTGGTCAGCAGCGCCCGCTGGGACTCGTCGAGCCCGGACAGCACCAGCACCACACCGTGCGGGCGGCGCGCGGCCACCTGATCGGCCCAGGTCCGGCCCGGGGTGAGCCGGCCGGCCGACTCGGACAGCACCACGCTCAGCCCGGCGTCCCGGGCCACGTTCTCCACGCCCCGGATGACCTCCAGCGCCCAGGCGCTCTCCAGCTCGTGGAAGACCAGGTCGATCAGCGGGGAGCGGGACGCCTCGGCGCGGCGGCGCCGGTAGCCGTGGGCGCGCAGCAGCTCCTCGACCCGGGTGCGGGTCGCGGGGGCGACGTCGGCGCGGCCGTTGAGCACCTTCGAAACAGTCGGAGCCGACACCCCGGCCTCACGGGCGATCTCGGCGAGGGTCGCCGTCTGCGTTTCTGCGGACTTCGAAGGCTTCATGCCCGCGATCGTATCGTCGCGGGCCCCCTTGACGAAGGTCTGCGCGCGCCATAGGTTCCCCGGAACATTCGGTATCTTCTTCGAAACATTCGTAGGCATTCGTGAGCGACAGTCAGAGTGACGGGAGTTCCATGACCACCGCTCCTTGGCGCGATCCCGCCCTGCCCGCCGACGCCCGCGTGACCGACCTGCTCGCCCGGATGACCCTTCAGGAGAAGGCCGCCCAGCTGTACGGCGTGTGGGTGGGCGCCGCCACGGACGGCGACGGGGTCGCCCCCCTGCAGCGCGAGATGACCGCCGACGTCGACTGGGACGAGCTGATCACCCAGGGCCTCGGCCAGCTGACCCGCTCCTTCGGCACCGCCCCCGTGGACCCGGCGGTCGGCGCGCGGGCCCTGGCCCGCGCCCAGCGCCGGATCGCCGCCGCCGGCCGCTTCGGCATCCCGGCCGTCGCCCACGAGGAGTGCCTGGCCGGTTTCACCGCCTGGCGCGCGACGGCCTACCCGGTGCCGCTGGCCTGGGGCGCGGCCTTCGACCCGGCGCTGGTCGAGGAGATGGGCCGGCGCATCGGCCACGACCTGCGCGCCTGTGGCGTCCACCAGGGCCTGGCCCCCGTCCTGGACGTGGTCCGCGACCCGCGCTGGGGACGGGTCGAGGAGACGATCGGCGAGGACCCGTACCTGGTCGGCACCATCGGCACGGCCTATGTGCGCGGCCTGGAGTCGGCCGGGGTGGTCGCCACGCTCAAGCACTTCGCCGGGTACGCGTCCTCGGCCGGCGCCCGGAACCTGGCGCCGGTGCGGGCGGGGGTACGGGAGTTCGCGGACATCACCCTTCCCCCCTTCGAGATGGCGCTGCGCGAGGGCGGGGCCCGCTCGGTGATGGCGGCCTACACCGAGACCGACGGTGTGCCCGCCTCCGCCGACCCGCGCCTGCTGACCGGGCTGCTGCGCGAGGAGTGGGGCTTCACCGGCACGGTGGTCGCCGACTACTTCGGCATCGGGTTCCTCCAGAGCCTGCACCGGGTGGCGGCGGACGAGGAGGAGGCGGCGCACCGGGCGCTGGCGGCGGGCATCGACGTCGAGCTGCCGACCGTGAAGTGCTACGGCACCCCGCTGGTCACCGCCGTACGCGAGGGCCGCGTCCCGCAGGCGCTGGTGGACCGGGCGGCCCGGCGGGTGCTGCTGCAGAAGTGCGAGCTGGGCCTGCTGGATCCGGGCTGGAAGGCGGAGCCGGAGGGCCCGGTGGACCTGGACTCGGCGGAGAACCGGGCCGTGGCCCGGCGGCTGGCCGAGGAGTCGGTGGTCCTGCTGGACAACCCCGGCGGACTGCTGCCGCTGGCCTCCGGCACCCGGATCGCGGTGGTCGGGCCGCGCGCGGCGGACGCGCTCGCGATGCTCGGCTGCTACTCCTTCCCCTCCCATGTCCTCACCCACCACCCCGAGGTCCCGCTCGGCATCGAGATCCCCACGGTCCTGGACGCCCTGCGCGCCGAACTCCCGGACGCCAAGGTGACGTTCGCCGAGGGCTGCGGGGTCTCGGACCCGGACACCGCCGGCTTCGAGGAGGCGGTGGCCCGGGCGGCGGAGGCGGACGTGTGCGTGGCGGTGCTCGGTGACCGGGCGGGCCTGTTCGGCCGGGGCACCTCCGGCGAGGGCTGCGACGTGACCGACCTCCAACTGCCCGGCGTGCAGGCGGAGTTGCTGGACCGGCTGGTGGCGACCGGCGTCCCGGTGGTGCTGGTGCTGCTGACCGGGCGGCCGTACGCCCTGGGCCGCTGGCACGGCCGGCTCGGCGCGGTCGTCCAGGCCTTCTTCCCCGGCGAGGAGGGGGGACCCGCGGTGGCCGGGGTGCTGTCCGGCCGGGTGAACCCCTCCGGGCGCCTCCCGGTGAGCGTGCCGCGCGTGCCCGGCGGCCAGCCCTGGACCTATCTCCAGCCCCCGCTGGGCCTGGCCGGCGAGGTCAGCAGCCTGGATCCGACCCCGCTGTACCCGTTCGGGCACGGCCGCTCGTACACGACGTTCGCCTGGGAGGACGTCCACGCCCCCGAGGCCGGGATCCCGACCGACGGCTCGTACGACCTCTCCCTCACCGTCCGCAACACCGGCGACCGCGCCGGGGCCGAGGTGGTCCAGCTGTATCTGCACGACCCGGTGGCGAGCGTGACCCGGCCCGACGTACGGCTGATCGGGTACCGGCGGGTGGAGCTGGACCCGGGCGCGTCCCGCCGCCTCACCTTCCGCTTCCACGCCGACCTGTCCTCCTTCACGGACCGCTCGGGCACGCGGGTGGTGGAGCCGGGCGCGCTGGAGCTGCGGCTGGCCGCGTCGAGCACGGAGGTACGGCACCGGGTGCGGCTGCGGCTGACGGGGCCGGTCCGGGTGGTCGGGCCCGAGCGGCGGCTTCGGTGCGAGGTGGAGGTGTCCCGGGGAACCGATTGAACATCAGGGGCGGGGTGGAACGTATGAGGCCGCGGCGGGAGCACACCGAACGCGCTTCCGCAAGACCTCTGACACGGGCGTTCAGGATGCTTTCAGGGTGCCCCTGACAGGGTCGTTGATCATCTGACACCCCCACAGGAGCACCGATCTTGACGCCCTCGACGACACCCCCCACGACGAAGTCCGTCATGAAGAAACTGCCCGAGGTCACCCTCGCGTTCTGGATCATGAAGATCGCGGCGACGACCCTGGGCGAGACCGCGGGCGACCTGTTCGCCCAGACCCTCAAGCTGGGCTACTTCCTCACCACCGTCGCCCTGTTCCTGGTCTTCGTGGTGACGCTGGTGGTCCAGCTGCGCGCCGCGCGCTACAACCCGTTCTTCTACTGGACCGTGATCCTGTCGACCTCCATGGCCGGCACCACCATGTCCGACTTCATGAACCGGGACGCCAGCGCCAAGTACCTCGCGAACGGCGCGACGAAGCTGGGCTGGGGCCCGCAGGGTCTCGGCCTCGGCTACCCGGAGGGCGCCGCGATCCTGATCTCGATCCTGCTGCTGATCTTCCTCGGCTGGAAGCTGAGCGGGATGACCTTCCAGATCACCGAGATCGTCACCTTCCGGGGCGAGGCCCTGTTCTGGTCGGCGATCCTGGTCTCCAACACCCTCGGCACCTCGATGGGCGACTTCCTCTCCGACAGCTCGGGCCTGGGCTATCTGGGCGGCGCGGCCCTGGTGACCGGCGTGCTGCTCGTCCTGGTCGCCCTGATGAAGGTCCCGGCGGTGCCGAACGTCCTGCTCTTCTGGATCGCGTTCGTGCTGACCCGCCCGCTCGGCGCCACGGCCGGCGACCTCCTGACCAAGCCGGTCGCCAAGGGCGGCCTGGACCTCGGTACGGCCGGTTCCTCGGCGGTGCTGCTCGCGGTGCTGTTCGGCCTGATGGGGTATGCGCAGGTGAAGGAACGACGGGCCGCGGCCCCGGAGTTCGGGGGCCGCGGGGCGGAGGCGGTGCAGCCCGAGGAGGCCGGGCGCCGGTAACGCGAAACCCCGTCTCCGGAAGATCCGGAGGCGGGGTTCCTGTGGAGCGCCGGGCAGGCCTTGCACCTGCATCTCCCCGCAGGAAGCGGGGCGTCTTTCCTTGGACCACCAACGCACTGCGTCCGAGCCGTTCTCCGCCTTCCGGGTTCCGGCCGTTCGCTGTGTGATGATCATAGCCCAGGTCGGGGGGATCTTGGCAACTCAGCCGTCCGCGACCGGCTCGAACCGCCAGCGGTGCACGGCCCGTGTCACCAACTCGCCGTCCGGCTCGGGCAGTTCGGGCAATTCGGCGTCGTACGGCGCGTCCCACCAGGTGATGACCAGCACCCGGTCCTGCGGCGCACGGAAGGTCTCGCGCCTGAGCGGCTCCTTTGTCAGGCGCTGGCCGCGCACCCAGGCCAGCAGCTCCTCGCCCCGGCCCGCGGCGGCCCGGGCCTCCCACATCAGCGCGACGGTCACGAGTACAGGTTCTCCTTGCTGACCTCGTGCACGTGGTCGTGGTTACCCGGCACATGCGGGTCCGTGACCGGCAGGGAGGAGTCGGCGGACAGATCCCAGCTGGAGGCGGCCCGGCCCCGGGCGACCATCTCGGCGCCGAGCGCCGCGACCATCGCGCCGTTGTCCGTGCACAGCTTGGGGCGCGGCACGCGCAGCCGGATGCCGGCCGCCTCGCAGCGCTCCTCGGCGAGCGCGCGCAGCCGGGAGTTGGCCGCGACACCGCCGCCGATCATCAGGTGGTCGACGCCCTCGTCCTTGCAGGCGCGGACGGCCTTGCGGGTCAAGACGTCCACGACGGCCTCCTGGAAGGAGGCGGCCACGTCACGCACCGGGACCTCCTCGCCGGCCGCGCGCCTGGCCTCGATCCAGCGGGCCACGGCCGTCTTCAGGCCGGAGAAGGAGAAGTCGTAGGCGGGGTCGCGGGGGCCGGTCAGGCCGCGCGGGAAGGCGATCGCCTCGGGGTCGCCCTCGCGCGCGTACCGGTCGATGACCGGGCCGCCCGGGAAGCCCAGGTTCAGCACCCGGGCGATCTTGTCGAAGGCCTCGCCGGCCGCGTCGTCGATGGTCGAGCCCATCGGGCGGACGTCGGAGGTGATGTCCTCGGACAGCAGCAGCGAGGAGTGCCCGCCGGAGACCAGCAGGGCCATCGTCGGTTCGGGCAGCGGGCCGTGTTCCAGCTGGTCGACGCAGATGTGCGAGGCGAGGTGGTTGACGCCGTACAGGGGCTTGCCGAGGGCGTAGGCGTACGCCTTGGCCGCCGAGACGCCGACCAGCAGGGCGCCCGCGAGACCGGGACCGGCGGTGACGGCGATGCCGTCGAGGTCCCTCGCGCTGACCCCCGCCTCCTTCAGCGCACGGTCGATGGTCGGGACCATCGCCTCCAGGTGCGCCCGGGACGCCACCTCCGGCACGACACCGCCGAAGCGGGCGTGCTCGTCGACGCTGGAGGCGACGGCGTCCGCCAGCAGGGTGGTGCCGCGGACGATGCCGACGCCGGTCTCGTCGCAGGAGGTCTCGATGCCGAGGACGAGAGGTTCGTCAGTCATTGATCTCGGTTCCTTGTGCTGATGGTCCCGCGGCGGAGCCGCTGTCGGGTGCTGTGGTCAGGCGCATGACCAGGGCGTCCACGTTGCCCGGCTGGTAGTAGCCGCGTCGGAAGCCGATGGGTTCGAAGCCGAAGCGCTCGTAGAGCTTCTGGGCGCGGACGTTGTCGACCCGGCATTCGAGCATCACCTCGTGGCAGTCGAACGCGGTCGCCGCCCGCAGCAGCTCGGCCAGCAGCCGCGCGCCGAGGCCGGTGCCCTGGTGGTCGCGCGCCACGGCGATGGTCTGGACGTCGCCCTGCTCACCGGCGGCCACCAGCCCGGCGTAGCCGACGACACGGCCGTCGGTCTCGGCCACGAGATAGCGCCGGGTCGCCTCGGCGCCCCGGGAGTGCGCCAGCTCGGACCAGAACATGCCCCGGGACCAGGCGTCCTCGGGGAACAGGTCCTTCTCCAGCTCGAGGACCGGGTCGATGTCCCACCAGCGCATCTCGCGCAGTCGTACGGTCACTTCGGCGTGACCACCTTGTAGTTCTTGGGCACCTGGGCGTCCGGGCGGCGCAGATACAGCGGCCGGGGTGCCGCCGGTTCCTCGCCGGCGGCCAGCTTCGCCACGGCCAGCGAGGCGAGGGCGGCGGCGGAGACGTGCTCGGGCTCGTGGGCGCTCGGGAACGTGTCCGGGTAGAGCAGCGCGCCGGCGCCCACCGCCGGCAGGCCCGCGACCCGCTCGGCGATGTCGGCCGGCCGGTCCACGGCCGGGTCGGTCAACCGGGTGCGGGAGTCGGCGTACGTCGCCCAGTAGACCTCCTTGCGCCGGGCGTCGGTCGCCACGACGAAGGGGCCCTTCTCGATGTCGGCGGCGTAGGCGAGACCGTCCAGCGTGCACACGCCGTGGACGGGGACGCCCAGCGCCAGACCGAAGGTGTCGGCGGTCATCAGGCCGACCCGCAGGCCGGTGTACGGCCCCGGTCCGATGCCGACGACGATGCCGGTGACGGCTTCCAGCCTGAGCCCGGCCTCGGCGAGCACACGGTCGACGGCCGGCAGCAGCAGCTCTCCGTGCCGGCGCGCGTCCACCTGGCTCGACGAGGCGATGACGTCCGTGCCGTCGTGCAGCGCGACGGTGACAGCGGGGGTTGCGGTATCCAGAGCGAGCAAGAGCACGCGAACAGCCTACGGCGCCCGCGCCGCGTGCACGGCCGTCCGGGGCGGACGGTCACTGACTGCTACGGTCTGTACGAAGTACGACATATCGCATGAGGAACCCGAGGAACACGAGGGAGAGGTGAGCGCACATGGCGGGGACCAGCTCGCTGATCGTGGCCGGGCTCACCGCGGCGGCCCTCGGAGCCGTCGGCTTCCTCGGCTACCAGGCCCGGGCGACCGCGCCGGCGCACCTGAGCGGCAGCCCCGGCCCGAACTCCGCGGCGAGCGCGAGCCAGGTCCCCGGGGGCCGGCACAGCCCGTCCTCGGTGCCGCGCGGGTCCGGTACGGGTGAACGGGTCGTGTACTCGGTGGACGACGACCGGGTGTGGCTGGTCGACGGCACCAACCGGCTGGAGCGCTCCTTCAAGGTCGCGCCCGGCACGGTCGACCCTCCCCCGGGCCTGTACTGGGTCACGTCCCGGTCGAGCGCGACCACCGGCACGGACGGTGTTCCCGTCGAGCATGTCGTCCGCTTCACCAGCGTGAACGGGCTGACGATCGGGTTCAGCGCGGCGGTCGCCCCGCGGGCGGCCGCCGCCGATCCGGGCGGGCGGACAGGGGGGATCCGGGAGACCCGGGCCGATGGCGACGCGATGTGGATGTTCGCGACCGTCGGGGTGAAGGTCGTGGTGATTCGCTAGGCCGCCGCCGGCGAGTGCCGCGATTCGCCGTCCGGCGGCTGCGGGTTCGTGGTGGCCGGTCGCCCCCGCGCGGCGGTGGCCGCGGATTCGGCACAGCCCCGCGCCCCTTCGGGGCGCTCCTCAGAGGCCCGGGGTGGACAGGAAACCGCCTTTGCCGCCTCGCAGGACGCCAGCAGGTCGTGCATCGACACACCGGCGGGGGTGGGTGCGGTCATGGGGCGCCTCCTGACGTGCGGGGGCGGGTAGTTAGGCATACCTAACTACGGGCTGGATACCATGTGACCACGCCCGGGAGGTCCTGCGCAACATGTTGCCGACGGCTTGTCGGAATCCTGGCGCTCAGGCCGTGAGCGTCTCCAGGCCCGCGTCCGACCAGCGCTCCCCCAGCCCCGTCAGGGTGACGTGCCGTACCTCGTCCGTGGTGTCGCCGACGGCGCGGTGGATCACGACCTGGAGGCGGTCCTCGGTCAGCTCCTCGACCTTGCCCTCGCCCCACTCCACGACGATCACCGACTCGGGCAGGTTGACGTCGAGGTCCAGGTCCTCCATCTCGTCCAGGCCGCCGCCGAGCCGGTAGGCGTCCACGTGGACGAGGGGCGGGCCGTCGCCCAGGGAGGGGTGCACCCGGGCGATCACGAAGGTCGGCGAGGTGACCGCGCCGCGCACCCCGAGTCCCTCGCCGAGCCCGCGGGTCAGCGTGGTCTTGCCGGCTCCGAGCTCACCGCTGAGCATCACCAGGTCGCCGGCGCGCAGCAGTTTGGCCAGCCTGCGGCCCAGCTCCCGCATCTGCTCGGGCGAGGTGATCGTCAGCCGGGTCTCAGTGGGGTCCTGCGGTGCTGCTGGTGCTTCCATAGCCCATAACCGTAGCCCCTGCGGGCACCGCACCCGCGCGGGTGAGCAGGTCGGCCAGGCGGTCGGTGACCACTTCCGGGTGTTCCAGCATCACCAGGTGCCCGGCGTCCGGGACGAGGACCAGCTCGGCGTCGGGCAGCAGGTCGGCTATGGCCTCGCTGTGCTCGCTGGGCGTGACCAGGTCCCGGACGCCGGCCAGGACCAGCACCGGCATGTCCCGGAAGCAGGCGAGCGCCTCGGTCTTGTCGTGGTCGGTGAAGGCGGGGTAGAACTCGGCGACCACGTCGATCGGCGTGGACTCGATCATCCGCTCCGCGAACCGCTCGACGGCCGGGTCGACGTCCCGCCCCGCGAACGAGTACCGCTTGATGATCCCGGCGAACAGGTCGGCGGTGGCCCGGCGCCCCTTCTCCACCAGTTCCGCCTGCTGCCCGAGCGCCTTCAGCACCCCGGGCAGGATCCGGCGCACCGCGTTGACGCCGGCGACCGGCAGCCCGAAGTTGACCTCGCCCAGCCGCCCGGACGACGTACCGACCAGGGCGGTGGCGACCACCCGCTCCTCGATCAGCTCGGGGAACTGGGCGGCGAGCGCCATGACCGTCATCCCGCCCATGGAATGGCCGACCAGCACGATCGGGCCCTGAGGTACGGCGGCGTCGAGGACGGCCTTGAGGTCGCGGCCGAGCTGGTCGATGGTGACCGGCACCCGGTCCCGGGTCTGGGCCACGCCCCGCCCGGAGCGGCCGTGGCTGCGCTGGTCCCAGTGCACGGTGCGTACGACCCCGCGCAGGGCCGCGCGCTGGAAGTGCCAGGAGTCCTGGCTGAGGCAGTAGCCGTGGCAGAAGACGACGGTCACGGGCGCGGGAGCCTTGCGGCCGAACAGGCGGCGCCGGCGCGGGGAGACGTTCGGCCCCGGGTCGGGCTCGACCTCGTCCACCTCGTAGTACAGCTCGGTGCCGTCGTCGGCGATCGCCTTGCCCGGGATGCCGCGCAGGGTGCCGTAGGGGCCCGCGGAGTCCAGCGCCAGCCGGGCCTTCCGGCGCATGCCGCGCCCCACTGTCATCCGCTCTATCGCGACGCCGGCCGCCGCTCCCGCGGCGATCACGCCTATCGCGGCACCGGCGATGCCGGTCGCCCTGCGCCAGCTTCCGGCCGCTCCCGCGGCGGAGGCGGCGGCCGCCGAGGCGACGACGTCCGCCACGGCCTCCGCGCTGCTCTCGCTCACGTACCGCTCCTCTTCGCCGTACTGCAGTTCGCCAGGTGGGTGCGACGATGGTGCCTGTGCTGCCGCCGCAACAGGTATGACCGGAGTTACACGTGATCCGGGTCGCGTCTGTCGAACGGGTTACCGAAGTCCTTCCCCGTTCACATGAACTCGGTCACACAGAAGGCATTTACACAGACGCATTCACATAGACGCGCGGAACCCGGGTTCCGATCCGCGTGACGATCTCGTACGCGATCGTGCCGCAGGCCTGCGCCCAGTCCTCGGCGGTGGGCTCCCCGCGGTCGCCGGGGCCGAACAGCACGGCCTCGCTGCCCACTTCGGGTTCGTCGCCGCCGAGGTCCACCACGAACTGGTCCATGGCCACCCGGCCGGCGACGGTGCGCCACTTGCCGTCGACCAGCACCGGACCGGTGCCGGAGGCGTGCCGGGGGATGCCGTCCGCGTAGCCGACCGGGACGAGGCCGAGGGTGGTCTCACCGGGGGTGACGTAATGGTGGCCGTAGCTGATGCCGTGCCCGCCGGGGGCGTGCTTGACCAGGGCCAGCGAGGCGCTGAGCGTCATCACGGGGCGCAGCCCGAAGTCGGCCGGGGTGCCCAGCTCCGGGCTGGGCGAGATGCCGTACAGGGCGATGCCGGTGCGCACGAGGTCGAAGTGGGTCTCGGGCAGGGTGAGCGTGGCGGGCGAGTTGGCGATGTGCCGCACCTCGGGGCGCACGCCCTGCTCCTCGGCGTACCCCAGCATCTCCCGGAAGCGGTCGAGCTGGGCGGTGATGGAGGGGTGGCCGGGCTCGTCGGCGCAGGCGAAGTGCGACCACAGCCCGGTGACCTTCACCAGTCCCTCGGCCTCGGCGCGCAGGGACTCGGCGACCAGCTCGGCCCAGTCCGCCCCGGGCTGGCAGCCGTTGCGGCCGAGCCCGGTGTCCGCCTTGAGCTGCACGCGCGCGTGCCGCCCGGCCTCCCTGGCGGCCGCGACGACCTCCCGCAGCGCCCACATGCCGCTCACCGACACGTCGATGCCGGCCTCGACGGCCTGCCGCCAGGGGCCGCCCGGCACCCACAGCCAGCACAGAACGGGCCCCCGCAGTCCGGCCGCGCGCAGCGCGAGGGCCTCCTCGGGCGTGGCCGTGCCGAGCCAGGTCGCGCCCGCCGCGAGGGCCTCGCGGGCGCAGGGCACCGCCCCGTGGCCGTACCCGTCGGACTTGACGACGGCCATCAGGGCCGCGCCCTTCGCCCGGGCACGCAGGGCACGCACATTGGCCCGCAGGGCGCCCAGGTCGATCTCGGCACGGGCGCGCAGGGGGGCGGTCGGCACAGTCGCAGTCTCACTCATCGCGCCCCCAGTGTCTCAGAGGGCCGTCAGGGCCCCGGCCGCAGTCTCCGGACCTCAGGTACCCGGCCGCCTCCCCCATACGTAGACATGGTCGCCCTTCTTCAGCACGTCCCACAGGGTGCGCGCGTCGGAGAGCTTCAGGTTCACGCATCCCATGGAGCCGACGGTCGTGTAAATGCTGCCGTAGACGGCGTGGAAGGCCTGGCCGCCGTCGAAGAACTGGGCGTACGGCATGGGCTGGTTGTAGAGGGTCGACACGTGGTTCTTGTGCCGCCAGTAGATGGTGTGCCAGCCCTTGCGGGTGACGTACCCCTTGCGTCCGCTGCGCATGGGCACCGGCCCGAACACCACCTTGGAGCCCTTCTGCACCCAGGTGAGCTGCCGGTCCAGATCGACGCAGGCCACCTTGTACGACCGGACGGGGCACTTCCCGGCCGCGTTCGGGTTCTTCTTCGCGGCGACGAGCATCATGGTCGACCAGGTGACGGGCCCGGCGAACCCGATGGCGGGCTTGATCTTGTACTTCAGCTGGAAGGCGCGGATGGCCTTGCAGTCGGCGGTGGACTGCTTCCCGTCGACCTTCAGCTTCAGCCACGCCTCGACCTGCCACTGATAGGGGCCGGCCTGCTTGCTGCACGTCGCCTTGCCGACCGCGTCGTCCAGCGGCACGTACTCGATGAGGTCGTACGTCCCCGGCGCCGCGTCCCTCGGCTCCACGGCGTCCTCGGCCTTGCTCGGCGTGTACACCCGCGGCGGCAACGCCTGGTCGGGCGTGTCGATCTGCCACGGCTGGGCGGGCCCCGGGGCGACACCGGGCACCAGCTCGGGGGCGACGGCGGGGGGTACGGGAGCGGCAGCCGCGTGCACGCTCGCCGCTGGGGCACCGGCCGCCGGGGAGGCCACGGCGGTGCCGGCCGCCGGGAGGGCCGTCGCGGTGGCGAGCAGCACGGCGACGCCTCTGGACGCGATTCGTCTGCTGATCATGCGATCAGCCAAGCGCGCGGCTCCGCCGGATCAGGGGTGCCGCGCGGGGGAGGTCACCCGGGGGATGGAGCTGGGTACGTCGGTAATCGGCCGGGTGCGGGTGCGTGGGGGCTGGTCGCGCAGTTCCCCGCGCCCCTTCGGGGCGCTCCTGCAGCCCTGCGCCACAGTCGTACCCGCGTAGCTGCGGGCAGTCGTGCCTCCCCCAGTGCCTTAAGGGCCTGGGGGGACCCCCAGGCGGCACGGGTGGGCGCAGCGGCACCCCGCCAGCGCGGGCAAGCGACACCCACCCCCGCCCAGCCGCAGCACCGGGTGCCCCGCCGGCGCAGACGAGCGAGCCCCCCGCCCAGCCACACCCCGGTCGGCTACAGCGCACGCACGTCCCGCCACGCCTCCGGAATGTGCGCGGCCACGTCATGCGCTCCCACCGGCGCGCCGTCCGCCGCGAAGCGGCCGGCGAGGCCGTGCAGGTAGGCCGCCGCGCTCCCGGCGTCCAGCGCGGACAGCCCCGCCGCCAGCAGCGACCCGCCGAGCCCTGACAACACGTCACCGCTGCCCGCGGTGGCCAGCCAAGGGGTACCCGTGGCGTTGACCCGCACGGCCCCGCCCCCGGCGTCGGCGACCAGGGTCGTGGACCCCTTCAGCAGCACCGTCGCCCGGTACGCCGCCGCCAGCTCCCGCACCGCGGCCAGCCGGGCCTCCTCGACCTCCTCCCGGCGTACGCCCAGCAGCGCGGCGGCCTCCCCGGCATGGGGCGTCATCAGGGTCGGCGCCGTACGCCCGCGCACCGCGTCCCGCTCGGCCAGCCGCAGCCCGTCCGCGTCGAGCAGCACCGGCACGTCCGCCGCGAGCACCTCGGCCACGGTCACGGCGTCGTCCCCGGCACCCGGCCCGACCACCCAGGCCTGCACCCGCCCCGCCTTCGCCGGTCCCCGGTCGGACACCAGCGTCTCCGGGAAGCGGGCGATGACGGCCTCCCCGGCCGGCCCGACGTAGCGCACGGCACCCGCCCCGCCCCGCAGTGCGCCGGAGACGGCGAGCACGGCGGCGCCGGGATAGCGCGCGGACCCGGCGGCGATGCCGACGACCCCGCGCCGGTACTTGTCGCTCTCCCCGGCGGGCACCGGCAACAGCCGTGCCACGTCGGCGTGTTGCAGGGCCTGGAGCTCGGGTTCGGCGGGAGGTTCCAGGCCGATGTCGACGAGCCGGACGACCCCGGCGTACTCCCGCGCCGGATCGATCAGCAGGCCCGGCTTGTACGTCCCGAAGGTCACCGTCAGATCGGCCCGGATCGCGGCCCCCCGCACCTCTCCGGTGTCCGCCTCGACCCCGCTCGGCAGGTCCACGGCCACCACGGCGGCCCGGGACCGCTCGGCGGCACCGGCCAGGGCCTCGGCCCCGGGCCGCAGCCCGCCCTTGCCGCCGATCCCGACGATCCCGTCCACGACGAGGTCGGCCCGCTCGATCAGCCCGTCGGCGGAACCGGCCCCGGCGACCGCGCCTCCTGCCCGCCGCAGCGCGGCCAGCCCGCCCGCGTGCGCCCGCTCGGGCGTCAGGAGCACGGCGGTGACCCCGGCCCCGCGCCGGGCCAGCCGCGCCCCGGCGTACAACGCGTCCCCGCCGTTGTCACCGCTGCCGACGAGCAGCACCACCCGGCTGCCGTACACCCGGCCGAGCAACTCGGCGCAGGCGGCGGCCAGCCCCGCGGCCGCCCGTTGCATCAACGCACCGTCCGGCAGCCGCGCCATCAGCGCCCGTTCGGCCGCCCTTACCGTCTCCACGCCGTACGCACTCCGCATGGCACCGAGTCTGCCCCGGAACGGCCGTCACCCACACCCGGGGTTCAGCCCTCGGCGACCACCACGGCCGAGGCGACGCCCGCGTCATGACTGAGCGACACGTGCCAGGACCGCACGCCCAGCTCCGCGGCCCGCGCGGCCACGGTGCCCGTCACCCTCAGCTGGGGCTGCCCGCTGTCCTCGACGTACACCTCGGCATCGGTCCAGTGCAGCCCGGGTGGCGCCCCCAGCGCCTTCGCCAGGGCCTCCTTGGCGGCGAACCGGGCCGCGAGCGAGGCGATCCCGCGCCGTTCCCCGCTGGGCAGCAGCAGCTCCCGCGCCACGAACAGCCGGTCGGCCAGCCCGGGCGTCCGCTCCAGCGACGCGCGAAACCGGTCGATCTCGGCGACGTCGATCCCGACTCCGATGATGCTCATGCCGGGCAGCCTACGGTCGCGGCCCCGGCGGCACCCGCCCACCGGCCGCCCGCCACCCGCCCACCTGTCGAAACGCAACTGCCGTCCGCGCGCGTGCCGTCTACGCTCCGTCCCATGACGCCCCAGAACTACCTCTCCGAACTGTTCTCGCTGGACGGCCGTGTCGCCGTGGTGACCGGAGGCAGTTCCGGCATCGGCCGGGCCATCGCCGGGGCGCTGGCCCGGGCCGGTGCGAGCGTGGTGGTCGTGGCCCGCACCAAGGACCAACTGGAGGAGACGGTCGGCGAGTTGACGGCTGCGGGCTGCCGGGCCGCCTGGGTCGCCGTCGATCTGGGGACCCGCGACGGCGTGCGCGCGGCGGCCGAGGAGGCGGCCGCCGTCTTCGGTGAGCCGGACATCCTCGTCAACTCCGCCGGGATCAACCTGCGGCCGCCGATGGGTGAGCTCGGCGAGGACGTGTGGGACGCCACCATGGCCGTGAACCTGGAGGCGCCTTTCCTGCTGGGGCAGCGCTTCGGGCCCGGCATGGCGGAGCGCGGCTTCGGCCGGATCATCCACATCACCTCCCAGCAGGCCCACCGCGCCTTCGTGCAGAGCGGGGCCTACGGCGTCTCCAAGGGCGCGCTGGAGTCGCTGGCCCGCTCGCAGGCGGAGGCCTGGTCGCCGTACGGCGTCACCGTCAACACCCTGGTGCCGGGCTTCGTGATGACGCCGCTCAACCGGCGGCTGTCGTCCGACCCTGACAAGGTGACCGCCCTGGCCGCCCGCACGATGACCGGCCGCAACGGCCTCGCCGAGGACTTCGAAGGCGCGGCCGTCTTCCTCGCGAGCCGCGCCTCCGCCTACATCACAGGCCAGTCGATCTTCGTGGACGGCGGCTTCTCGGTCCACTGAGCGCCCCCCAGGGGCGCGGGGAACTGCGCGACCAGCCCCATCGGACCCGCAGCCGGCGAACAACCGCACCCGGCAGACGAGTAGCCGCACCCGCCCCCTACTCCACCGTCACCGACTTCGCCAGATTCCGCGGCTGATCCACCTCGTTCCCCCTGGCGGTGGCCAACTCGCACGCGAAGACCTGGAGCGGCACCGTGGCCACCAGCGGCTGCAGCAGGGTCGGGGTGGCCGGGATGCGGATCAGGTGGTCGGCGTACGGGACCACCGCCTCGTCGCCCTCCTCGGCGATGACGATCGTGCGGGCACCGCGCGCCCGGATCTCCTGGATGTTGGAGACGATCTTGTCGTGCAGGACCGAGCGGCCGCGCGGGGACGGGACGACGACCACGACCGGCACGTCCTCCTCGATCAGCGCGATCGGGCCGTGCTTCAGCTCGCCCGCCGCGAACCCCTCGGCGTGCATGTAGGCGAGTTCCTTCAGCTTCAGGGCGCCTTCGAGGGCGACCGGGTAACCCACGTGCCGGCCCAGGAACAGCACCGTGTTCTTCGCGGCCAGGCTCCGGGCCAGCTCGCGCACCGGCTCCATGGTCTCCAGGACCCGCTCGACCTCCACCGAGATACGGGACAGGTCCTTGATCACGGCCTGGATCTCGTCGCCCCACTTGGTGCCGCGCACCTGGCCGAGGTACAGCGCCACCAGGTAGCAGGCGACCAGCTGGGTCAGGAACGCCTTGGTGGAGGCCACCGCGACCTCCGGGCCGGCGTGCGTGTAGAGCACCGCGTCCGACTCGCGCGGGATCGTCGAGCCGTTGGTATTGCAGATCGCCAGCACCTTGGAGCCCTGCTCGCGGGCGTGCCGCAGCGCCATCAGGGTGTCCATGGTCTCGCCGGACTGGGAGATGGCGATGACCAGGGAGCGGCCGTCCAGGATGGGGTCCCGGTACCGGAACTCGCTGGCGAGCTCCACCTCGCAGGGGATGCGCGTCCAGTGCTCGATGGCGTACTTGGCGATCAGGCCGGCGTGGAAGGCCGTACCGCACGCGACGATGACGACCTTGTCGATCTCCCGCAGCTCGGAGGGCGTGATACGGACCTCGTCCAGGGTCAGCGAACCCGACGGGTCGATGCGGCCCAGCAGCGTGTCGGCGACCGCCTTGGGCTGCTCGGCGATCTCCTTGAGCATGAAATAGTCGTACCCGCCCTTTTCCGCGGCGGAGGCGTCCCAGTCCACGTGGTAGCTGCGGACCTCGGCCGGGCGGCCGTCGAAGCCCGTGACCGTGACGCCGTCGCGGCGCAGCTCCACGACCTGGTCCTGGCCGAGCTCGATCGCGGAGCGCGTGTGGGCGATGAACGCGGCGACGTCCGAGGCCAGGAACGCCTCACCGTCTCCGACGCCCACCACCAGCGGCGAGTTCCGCCGCGCGCCGACGACCACGTCCGGCTCGTCCGCGTGCACCGCGACCAGCGTGAACGCGCCCTCCAGCCGCCGGCAGACCAGCCGCATGGCCTCCGCGAGGTCCGCGCAGGAGGAGAACTCCTCGGCCAGCAGGTGGGCGACGACCTCCGTGTCCGTCTCGGAGTTCAGTTCGTGGCCGCGCTCGGCGAGTTCGGCCCGCAGGACCGCGAAGTTCTCGATGATGCCGTTGTGGACGACGGCGACCCGGCCCGCGTTGTCGAGATGCGGGTGGGCGTTGGCGTCCGTGGGTCCGCCGTGCGTGGCCCAGCGGGTGTGGCCGATGCCCGTCGCGCCCGCCGGCAGCGGCCGCTCGGCCAGTTCCTTCTCCAGGTTGACCAGTTTGCCCGCCTTCTTCGCCGCGGCCAGCCCGCCGTCGGCCAGCACGGCGACACCCGCCGAGTCGTAACCCCGGTACTCCAGCCGCTTCAGCCCGGTCATCACGACATCGAGCGCCGACTGTGACCCTACGTATCCAACGATTCCGCACATGGGCCGCAGCCTACGACCCGGAAACGGCCAGAACTGGCCTCCGCCTGCCCGAAATCGGAAATTCCCACCGTCGTACGAGGGCCGGTCCGCGCACTTCGCGGAGGATTCCGGTGGCGGGCGTGATGGACCCCACCCGCCGCGCTGTTCAAACTCCGTTAACAATGGACTGTGATCTCACCGGTCTCCTCGATGCCCCGGAGCGCCCACCGGCACAGGCCGGAGGCGACTCCCTACGTCGACCTCACCCGCGCCGAGTGGAGCGCGCTGCGCGACAAGACGCCGCTGCCGCTCACCGCTGAGGAGGTGGAGAGGCTGCGCGGTCTGGGCGATGTGATCGACCTGGACGAGGTGCGGGACATCTACCTCCCGCTCTCCCGGCTCCTCAACCTCTACGTCGGCGCCACGGACGGCCTGCGCGGCGCGCTGAACACCTTCCTCGGCGAGCAGGGCTCCCAGTCCGGCACCCCGTTCGTGATAGGGATCGCCGGATCCGTGGCCTGCGGCAAGTCCACCGTCGCCCGTCTCCTGCAGGCCCTCCTCTCCCGCTGGCCCGAGCACCCGCGCGTGGAGCGGGTCACCACCGACGGCTTCCTGCTGCCGACCAAGGAGCTGCAGGCCCGCGGCCTGATGTCGCGGAAGGGTTTCCCCGAGTCCTATGACCGCCGGGCCCTGACCCGTTTCGTCGCCGACATCAAGGCGGGCAAGGACGAGGTCACCGCCCCCGTCTACTCCCACCTGATCTACGACATCGTCCCGGACGAGAAGCTCGTCGTGCGCCGCCCCGACATCCTGATCGTCGAGGGCCTGAACGTCCTGCAGCCCGCCCTGCCCGGCAAGGACGGCCGTACCCGGGTCGGTCTCGCCGACTACTTCGACTTCAGCGTGTACGTCGACGCCAACGCCGAGGACGTCGAGCGCTGGTACCTCAACCGCTTCAAGAAGCTGCGCCAGACCGCCTTCCAGGACCCGAACTCGTACTTCCGCAAGTACACCCAGGTCTCCGAGGAGGAGGCCCTCGACTACGCCCGCACGCAGTGGCGGACGATCAACAAGCCCAACCTGGTCGAGAACATCGCCCCCACCCGCGGCCGGGCCACCCTTGTGGTCCGCAAGGGCCCGGACCACAAGGTGCAGCGGCTGAGGCTGCGCAAACTGTGACGTCCTCTGGTGGGGATCGTCCTGGCCGGCACGCTCACGCTGCCGGCCCAGAAGTGGCTGTGGGCGAGGCAGCGTGAGCGCGCGGCGGAGGCGGGCGGCCTCTAGAACACTCGTTCGCAAGCGGTGATCATGTCACCGGGGTCGCGGAACACCGTGTCGGTGCCACCGCCGCAGTTCACCATGTCATCGGCGACATGATCCTGCACACCGATCGTGTCGTTGCCGTTGCCGGTGATCACCCTGTCCATGCCCGTACCGGCGTCGACGGTGGTGTTGACCGGCGCCATCGAACCGTCGAAGTAGTCGTTCCCGTCGCCCAGCTGGACGGCGAGGCTGGTGGCAGGGCCACAGTCGGCGGTGTTGGGGGACAGCCGGGTACAACCCGGGCCGACCGCGATGCCGTGGGTGTCGGTGAGGTACAGATGGGGACCGGAAACGGTGGCCGTGACCGTGTTGTTCACACCGGGTTGCGCCTGGAGCACGGCAAGACTGCCGAAGAGGCGGAACGCCGTGGAACCCGGCGTCTGGGCGGCGGCCGGGGTGGCGGCCGAGGCGACGAGGACACCCGCCACCAGGGCCGGACCGACCGCTCGCTTCAAGGTACTGCTCACGATCTTCATGCTGCGCTTTCTCACTTCCGTCGAAGGGGGCACGCCACACGGGACGGCCTCGACGGAAGGGATACCGACAGCGATCGATTTCGCATCCTTTATTGCGTTCTTAGGGTGACTCGCGTGCCCCGGAAGGGCGCACCCGTGTGGGACGTCCGGGGCAGGAGACGCTCCCGCCCCGGCGGATCCCGCCGGCCTAACCCAGCGCCGACTTCACCGCGTCGGCCAGCCGCCCGGCCACCGACCGCGCCTGGTCGATGTCGGCCGCCTCGACCATCACCCGCACCAACGGCTCGGTGCCGGACGGCCTGAGCAGCACCCGCCCGGTCTCCCCCAGCTCCCGCTCCGCCTCGGCGACGGCGGCCGCGAGGTCGGCCGAGGTCCTCACCCGGGACTTGTCCACGTCCGGCACGTTGATCAGCACCTGCGGCAGCCGCTCCATGACCGAGGCCAGCTCCCGCAGCGAACGCCCGGTCTCGGCGACCCGCGCCGCCAGCAGCAGCCCGGTCAGCGTGCCGTCGCCGGTGGTCGCGTGGTCGAGGATGATGACGTGCCCGGACTGCTCGCCGCCCAGGGCGTACCCGTGCTCCTTCATCTCCTCCAGCACGTACCGGTCGCCGACGGCGGTCTGCACCAGGTTGATCCCGGCCTTCTCCATCGCCAGCTTGAAGCCCAGGTTGGACATCACGGTGGCGACGACCGTGTCGGCCCGCAGCGCGGAGCGCTCCCGCATGGCCAGCGCCAGCACGGAGAGGATCTGGTCGCCGTCGACCTCCTCGCCGGTGTGGTCCACGGCCAGGCACCGGTCGGCGTCGCCGTCGTGCGCGATGCCGAGGTCCGCGCCGTGTTCGACGACCGCGGCCTTCAGCTGGTCCAGATGCGTGGAACCGCAGCCGTCGTTGATGTTGAGCCCGTCCGGCTCCGCGCCGATCGTGATGACCTCGGCGCCCGCCCGGGAGAACGCCTCCGGCGAGACCCCCGAGGCCGCGCCGTGCGCTTCGTCCAGGACGATCTTCAGTCCGTCGAGCCGGTTCGGGAGGACGGAGAGGAGATGGACGACGTAATTCTCGAAGCCCTCGTCGTACGACCGCACGCGGCCCACGCCGGCGCCCGTCGGCCGCTCCCACGGCTCGCCGTGCCGGTGGGAGTCGTACACCGCCTCGATCCGGTCCTCCAGCTCGTCGGCGAGTTTGTGGCCGCCGCGGGCGAAGAACTTGATGCCGTTGTCCGGCATGGCGTTGTGGCTGGCGGAGAGCATCACGCCCAGGTCGGCGCCGAGGGCGCCGGTCAGATGGGCCACCGCGGGCGTCGGCAGCACGCCGACGCGCAGGACGTCCACGCCCGCGCTCGCGAGGCCCGCGACCACGGCCGCCTCCAGGAACTCCCCGGACGCCCGCGGGTCCCGACCGACCACCGCCGTCGGCTTGTGGCCCTCGAAGGTGCCCGCCTCGGCCAGCACGTGGGCCGCCGCGACGGACAGGCCGAGCGCCATCTCGGCGGTCAGGTCCGCGTTGGCGACACCGCGCACACCGTCCGTGCCGAAGAGTCGTCCCACTTGTCCTCCTGAGGAAACTGCGATCACACAAGCCGAAGAGCGGCTGAGCGTCTCGTGTCGTTATACGCCCTTGCCTGGGATAAACGAACGCCCCGACGGCACAGGTGGCGTGCCGCCGGGGCGTTCGGAGTACGAGCAGGCAGCTGCTGATTAGCGCTTGCTGTACTGCGGAGCCTTGCGGGCCTTCTTCAGACCGGCCTTCTTCCGCTCGACCGCGCGGTCGTCGCGCTTGAGGAAGCCGGCCTTCTTCAGCGGGCCGCGGTTGTTGTCGACGTCGGCCTCGTTCAGGGCGCGGGCGACACCGAGGCGGAGGGCACCGGCCTGACCGGAGACACCGCCACCCGCGATGCGGGCGATGACGTCGTAACGGCCGTCGAGCTCGAGCACCTTGAAGGGCTCGTTGACTTCCTGCTGGTGCACCTTGTTCGGGAAGTAGTCCTCGAGGGTGCGACCGTTGATCTTCCACTTGCCGGTGCCCGGAACGATCCGGACGCGGGCGATGGCGTTCTTGCGGCGGCCCAGGCCGGCGGCCGGCTGGGGCTCACCGAAGCGCGAGGCGAGGGACTCGGAGGTGTACTCACCCTCCACCGGAACCTCGGACTCGGTGGTGTAGCTGTCGATGTCAAGCTCTTCGAGCGGCTGCTCGGCAGTGGTCTCGGCCACGATTCTCCTCAGATTCTGTTCAGTCTTAGGGGGTGGCCGGACTTACTGCGCGACCTGGGTGATCTCGTACGGCTGCGGCTGCTGCGCGCCGTGCGGGTGCTGGTCACCCTTGTAGACCTTCAGCTTCGAGAGCATCTGACGGCCCAGGGAGTTCTTCGGGAGCATGCCCTTGACGGCCTTCTCGATGGCCTTCTCGGGGTTCTTGTCCAGCAGCTCGTCGTAACGGACGGAGCGCAGACCACCCGGGTAGCCGGAGTGGCGGTAGGCCATCTTCTGGGTCCGCTTGTTGCCGGACAGGTGCACCTTGTCGGCGTTGATGATGATGACGAAGTCACCAGCGTCGACGTGCGGGGCGTAGATCGGCTTGTGCTTGCCCCGCAGAAGGGTCGCTGCGGTGGTGGCGAGACGGCCCAGGACAACGTCCTGAGCGTCGATGACGTGCCACTGGCGCGTCACATCGCCGGGCTTGGGGCTGTACGTACGCACGGTTCGTAGCCTTCGCTTCGAGTGAATGGTCCTGAACAGGTCACCGAAACGATCACGACAGCCTGGACCGCACGGCGGCGACGCATACCGCGTAGTGGGGTCGCTGGTCATCGGCCCGGTGGACCGGTGTAAGGGCCCGTCCCGTGAGAATGAGCAAGCCAATACACAACGAACAAGCAGGATACCGGGGTCGTCGGTGAGGGTCAAAACGAGCGATCGGCGTGCTCACCCCCGCCCCCCGTCTAAGATGCGCCCCATGAGTTACGGGCAGGGGGGACCCCAGTCTCAGTGGGATCCCTGGAAACCGCATTCCCAGCAGTCCTGGACCACCGGCGGTGACGACGGGACCCCGGACTGGGCCGCGCTCGCCGAGGCCTCGGAGACCCGCAACAAGCGCCGCAAGCTGTTGTTCATCGGCGCCGGCGCGGTCGCCACGGTCGCGGTCGGCACGGCTGTGGCCATGGCCGTCGTCTCCGCGAACAGCGGCGCCGACGCCCACGGCACGCCCACCAACCTGCCCGCCAGCGCCGCCGTGCCCAGCGGCTCGGCCACCCCCTCCTTCGCGCCCACCAGCGCCCCGCCGCCGCTGGACCCGAAGGACTTCATAGCCAGCGCCAAGAAGGACACGGCCCCGCTCAGCGCCGACACCCTCTTCCCGGGGACGCAGCTGACCATGAACGGCACCGTGTACAAGAAGGGCGCCACGGCCGACACCACGAACTGCGCCTCGGCCGCCAGCGCGAACCTGCCCAAGATCCTCACCGCGGGCGGCTGCACCCGGCTGATCCGCGCGACCTACACCAACGGCGGCGTCGCGGTCACCGTCGGCGTCGCGGTCTTCGACGACCAGGCGCACGCCACCAAGGTCAGGCGGCAGGCCAAGAAGAACGCCGTGGTGCGCTCCCTGCCCGGCAAGGGCGTGAAGAACTTCTGCGACTCCGCGGTCTGCCTGACGACCACGAACTCCGTCGGCCGCTACGTCTACCTCACCACCGGCGGCTTCCTCAACGGCAAGAACGTCACCAACAAGGACACGAAGGTCTTCTCCGCCGGCAACGACCTGCAGCAGTTCGTCTTCAACCAGATCTACCGCCGCGGCCAGGCCCAGGCGTCGGCGGCTGCGAACGGCTGACACCGGCCACGACCGGCCGCGCTCGTGTGAGACTCTCCGCCTGATCACCGGCCAGGGGGGTACGGATGCGGATGCGCGGGCGGGTTCGGCTCATCGGGGCCGGGGTGTCGGCCGCCCTGCTCGCGCCCGTGGCCTGGTGGGCCGCCCGGCCCGGGCCCGCCACGAGCGGACCCCGCCCGGTCCCCACGGACCTGACCGAGCGGGACCCGGAGGCGACCGCCGAGGCCCGCCGCGTGTACGCGCTGCTGGCGGGCCTGGAGAACCGGGCGCGGCGCGGCGAGGCGTCCCGGACCGTCATCGGCCAGCACGTCGAGCTGCACAACGAGCGCTACAACCCGGCGTACGGCGACTACCGGGGCGCCAAGCAGCCCGGCTACTACTACAAGAAGGCCCGTGACATCACCGGGCGGCTGCCGGGGTTCGTGGAGGTGGACCTGGGGCCCGGGTACGGGCAGCCGGGGTGGGCGGTGGGCGAGCCGCGCCCGTACTCGTCCTCGTGGCCGGGCTGCCGCAGGTGCTGGGGGTACGCGGAGGACGCCGTGGACCTGGCGCTCGGCGTGTGGGCGGGGCTGCCGCGGGCGGCGGACGGCTCGTACCGCCCCTCGGGCACACACGTCGACTGCGCCTCCGGGACGCGGGTGAGCCTGCCGGACAACGGGGGCGGTCCGGCGGGCATCGTCGGCTTCTCCTTCCACCAGCCCTACCCCGGCAGCACCGTCAAGGGCTTCGAGCAGACCCGGTACCGGAACTCCCCGGCGGCCCGGGACCGCGGCTGGTTCGGCCGGGTGGTCACCGAGGGCACGGACGAGCACCGGGCCCTGCTGCACGACCTCGGTTACCTGGCCGACCACCTGGGCTACCTGGCCGCGCACGGCGTACCGGTGCTGCTGCGGCCGTACCACGAGATGAACACCCGGCCGGGCCACGGGTTCTGGTGGGCCGGGCAGGATCCCGCCGCGTACCGGAAGCTGTGGCGGATCACGTACGACTACCTGGTGGGCACCCGCGGTCTGCACAACCTGCTGTTCGTGTGGTCGCCCAGCGCCTGGGAGGGCACCTTCGCGTGGGAGCCCGGCGACTACTACCCGGGCGGGCGCCACGTCGATCTCGTGGGCGTCGACGACTACAGCGACACCCCGCAGCGGCCGTACCGGGGCGAGCGCTGGACCGAGTTCTGGTACCGGGGTCTGGAGGGCTACGACCGGCCCCGCGTCATGGCCGAGTCCTTTCACGTCCCGCTCGGTTCCGCTCAGCCGGGGACACTTTCCGACACGCCGTGGGTGCTGTGGACGGTATGGGGCCAGGCACTCACCTACGACAACGTCTCCGAGCCTCGGTACCGGAACACGGTGGCCGATGTGCGGCAGACCTACGGATCCGACCGGGTGATCACCGCAGACGACTGGAGATCTCCGGACAAGAGTCCACTTGGTTAAATTTTGAACACATCACCCTCACACCGCTTCCTTACTTCGTTCATACGTGTAAGGATCAGCTTTCTGTTCGGCCAGTGATCTGAGCGCCTGGGGGGGCTTCTGAGCACGCAGTGGCCGAGACGCCGAAGAAGGCGTCGGGGGGCACGGAACCCGAGTAAGAGAGTGCCGTGGTGCGCCGTCGCACCACGGCCGATGCCTGCTGCCGCCTCGACGCGCCCACCGATCTCACGGGGAGTTCCGCAGTCGTCATGGCATCGACACTGGTCGACGGGGGGATGCAGCAGTCACGGCACAACTCCAAGCTGGCGAAACGTACCGCCGCGTGGAAACCGGGCCTCCTGCCGTTCCTGATCCCGCTGGTCCTCCTGACCCTCTTCAGCCTGTGGTCGTACACGCCCAGCCACTCGCCGCTGGCCTGGCTGATCACCATCTGCTGGGCCCTCCCGGTGCCGGGGGTGCTGGTGTCGGTCCAGGGCTTCCTCCTCATCCGGCGCCGGCTGCGCAAGGCACACCTGATGACCCCGCCGGCCCCGGTCGAGCAGGACTTCCTGATCGTGCTGGTGCCGACCATCGGGCGCCACGACACCTACCCGGCCCTGGAGCGCTCCGTGCTGTCGTACGTGGAGCACCTGCCGGAGTGGTTCCCGTACCTGCGCGTGGACGTCCTCACCGAGGAGGGCTGCGAGGCCGCCGAGCGAATCGACGCCCTGGCGGCGAGCAGCCCGCTGATCCGCGTGGTCACGGTCCCGAAGGCCTACCGGACCAGGAACGGCACCCGCTTCAAGGCCCGCGCCAACAACTACGCCCACGAGCTGCGCATCGCGGAGGGCGAGGCCCTGGAGAACGTCTGGGTGCTGCACATGGACGACGACACCGGGGTCGGCCCCGACACCTCGTCGGCCCTCGCCCAGTTCATCAACCGCCAGCGCCGTGCGACCCCGGAAGAGGTCAAGCACATGGCGCAGGGCATCCTGACCTACCCGCGCGAGAACGCGGTGAGCCTGGTCACCTGGTTCGCCGACGCCATCCGCCCCGCCGACGACATCGCCCGGTTCCGCGCCTTCACCGGGCTCGGCACCCCGGCCGCCGGCGTGCACGGCGAGCTGCTCGTCATCCGCGCCTCCATCGAGGCCGAGATCGGCTGGGACTTCGGGCCCAAGGAGATCGTCGAGGACGCCCGGCTGGCGCTGACGTTCTGCCGGCTCTACCCGGGCCGCAGCGACTGGTTCAACGGCCGCTGCTACGGCGCCTCGCCGGCCAACACCAAGGACTTCGTCAAGCAGCGCGAGCGCTGGGCCTGGGGCCTGGTCGCCCTCTGCTTCAACCGCAAGGTGCCGCTGCGCTACCGCTGGTTCCTCACCATCTGCGTGACGAGCTGGATCCTCGGCCCGCTGCAGCACGTCGGCACGATCCTGTTCGTGGCCTGGTTCATCGGCGACATGAACACCTCACCCGTGACCCAGTCCGTGGTCATCCTGTGGTCGATCAGCTTCGCCTATGTGATCTGGGCGTACTGGGAAGGGCTGCGGCTCAACGCGATCGCCTCGGTGAACGGCCGACGCAAGTGGTGGGAGCCCCTGGTCGTCCTCGTCCTGCTGCCCTACTTCTCCCTCATCGAGGGGCTCGGCGGGATCAGGGGCCTGTGGAAGTTCATCCGCCGCGAGGAGAACAAGTTCGTCGTCATCGCCAAGCCCGCCTGACCCGGAAGAGATCACACACCCATGAAGCGCGCACGCCTGCCCATGCTCGCCGTGCTCCCCGTCACCGTCATCTCCTTCGTGGTCGCGGTCCCCTTCGTGCTCGGCGACCACCCGCTGCAGTGGTCGTCCGGCTCACCCGTGCCCCACCTGGTGCTCGACGGCAAGGAACACACCCGCCCGGCCGGCCCCACGGGCGGCGACGGCAGGACTGCCGCGGCGCCCTCGACCGGCCCCGAGCTCGCCAAGGTGGACAAGGAGTGGAAGCAGGGCATGCCCCAGTGGGGCGCCCAGATCTACTGGGAGGACAACCCCCGGCACTCCCTCGCCTACGTCGAGAAGCAGGCGCGGCTGCACGCGAACTACCTGGTCGGCCTGCACGCCAACTCCGTCAGCGTGTCCTTCCCCTTCTTCACCGGGAACCGCTCCTCGACGAAGATCACCCGCGGCGCCAGGACCCCGACGCCGGACCGGCTCGCCCGCGTCCTGGAGATCTTCCACGAGGCCGGGCTGCGCACCACCGTCCGGCCGCTCATGGACGAGCACTCCCTGAAGGCCGAACACGGCTGGCGCGGCAGCATCGAACCGGCCGGCCGCGCCGCCTGGTTCGCGTCGTACGAGAAGTTCGTCACCCCGTACCTGAAGGCGGCCCAGAGCGAGAAGGCGGCCACCTTCGTCATCGGCACCGAGCTGAACTCCCTGGAGGGCGACCCCCACTGGGAGACCGTCGTGAACGACGCCGAGAAGCTGTTCAGCGGCGAGGTCGCCTACGACGCCAACTGGGACAACTACGTCCGGGGCCCGGTGGTCATGCCGGTCAGCCACCTCGGCGTCGACGCCTACTTCCCGGTCAAGGCCGGCGACGGCGCCTCGGTGGACACCCTGGCCGCCGGCTGGAACCGGTGGCTGGACAGGAAGGCCACCGGCCCGCTGCCCAAGATCACCGTGGCCGAGGCCGGCATCGGCGCCATGAAGGGCGCCTACCACGCCCCCGGCGACTTCTCCACCAAGCGGGCCGTCGACCCCCGGGTGCAGGCCACCTGGTACACGGCCGTCTGCAAGGTCGTCCAGGAACGGAAGATGAGCGGCGTCTACTGGTGGTCGATCTACTTCGACGACGACCCGAACACCGCGCCCGACGACAAGGTCGCCTCCCGGCTCGACTTCGCCGGCCGTCCCCTCACCGAGAAGGCGATCAGGGCCTGCTTCACCTCCGACTACGCGGGACCCGGGCCCCAGACCACCAGCTGACCGAGCGAGGCACTCATGCAGGAAGCCATCATTCTCGTGGGCGGCAAGGGAACCCGCCTGCGCCCCCTGACCAACCACACCCCCAAGCCGCTCCTGAAGGTCGCCGGCTCCTCCTTCATCCGGCACCAGGTGGCCAAGCTGATGGACGCGGGCGTCGAGCACCTGGTGTTCGCCACGTCCTATCTGGCCGGCCTCTTCGAGGAGGAGTTCCGGGGCTTCTCCCAGGATCTGGAGATCTCCTACGCCGTCGAGGAGGTGCCGCTCGGCACGGGCGGGGCGATCCGCAACGCCGGACGGCTGCTGCGCGGCGGGCCCGAGGCGCCGGTGCTGATCCTCAACGGCGACATCCTCTCCGGCGTGGACCTGCGCGGCATCCTGGCCCGCCACGAGGCCGCGGAGGCGGACGTGACGCTGCACCTCACCCGCGTCGCCGACCCCCGTGCCTTCGGCCTCGTCCCCACCGACGACAGCGGCCGGGTGCTGTCCTTCCTGGAGAAGCCGAAGACCCAGGAGGAGATCGTCACCGACCAGATCAACGCCGGCTGCTACGTCTTCCGCCGCTCCGTCCTGGACGCCATCCCGGGCGGGCGGGAGGTCTCCGTCGAGCAGGAGACCTTCCCGCGGCTCGTCGCCGGGGGCGGGCGGGTCCTCGGCCATGTCACCGACGACTACTGGCGTGACCTCGGCACCCCGCTCGCCTTCGTGCACGGGTCCGCCGACCTGGTCACCGGCCGGGCGGCCTCGCCGCTGGTGGGGCCGCCGGCCGAGGCCCTGATCCATCCCACGGCCACCGTCGACGCGACCGCCCGCGTCACGGGCGGCTCGACGATCGGCCCGCACGCCGTGATCGGCCCGCGCGTGGTCGTCGACCGCTCCATCGTCGGCGCGCACGTCACCGTAGCCGAGGGCGCCCGGATCCGCGATTCCGTGGTCGACCACGACTCCTCGATCGGCAGCGAATCGTTCCTGCACGAGGTCGTGGTCGGCTGCCACTCGCATGTCGGCGCGCAGAACGAGCTCCCCGCCCAGCTGCGGCTGTCGTGCGGCATCCGCATTCCCGCCCAAGGGGTGCGCGTCAGCGGTACGGCTGCCGCCTGCCCGACGGCCCACTGAAGTCGCCGGCCCGACCGGACAGTTACTGGAGAACCGTGACCCGCCATCGCTCAACGGCCGCGCAGACCGGGCGTCTGCGCACGTACCGGCCGGACATCCAGGGCCTGCGTGCCGTAGCCATCATGATGGTGGTCACCATGCACGTCGGCATCCTCGACATCCACGGCGGCGTGGACGTCAGCTTCGTGCTGAGCGGCTTCCTCATCGGCAGCCAGCTCATCGCCGAGATCGACAGGACCGGCAGGGTGTCACTGAGCAAGTTCTGGGCGCGCCGGATGCGGCGGCTCGCGCCGGGCATGGCCGTCGTCGTCATCACCACGGCGGCCGTGGCCTGGCTCTACGCCAGCCCGCTCAGGTTCCGCACCACCATGAAGGACGGTCTCAGCGCGGCGCTCAGCTTCATGAACTGGCGCCTGGTGGAGACCGGCACGGACTACTTCGCAGGCGACGGCACGCAGTCCCCGTACCAGCACTTCTGGTCGCTGGGCATCGAGGAGCAGTTCTATCTGGCCGCCCCGGTCGTCCTCGTCGTCACGGTGTGGCTGTCCCGCAGGATCCTCCGCAACCGCGTCCTGCTGGGCCTGTTCCTGACGGCCGTGGTGGGCGGGTCGCTGTATCTGTCGGTCGAGCAGACCGCCTCGAACCAGCCCCTCGCCTACTTCGGCACCCAGACCCGCGTCTGGGAGCTCGCCTCCGGCATCCTGCTCGCCCTGGGGGCGCCCCTGCTGTCCCGCATGAACCAGGGCCTGGCCGCCGTCATCACCTGGGCGGGCCTGGCGACCACGATCGGCACCGCACTGCTCATCACCAAGGAGACCCCGCTGCCGGGCTACGCGGTGGCCGGTCCCGTGCTCGGCGCCTGCATGATCATCGCCGGCGGCTGCGCCCATCCCCGCCTCGGCGTCGAGACGATCCTGCACAACCCGGTCACCGACTACATCGGCAACGTCAGCTACGGCTGGTACCTGTGGCACTGGCCGATCCTGGTCCTGTGGCCGAACGTCGTGGGCCGGGACATGACCTACTCGGACCGCTTCCGGGTGCTGTCCCTGTCGTTCATCCTGGCCGTCGTCATGTACTACGTCGTCGAGCTGCGGTTCCGGAACAACGCCCAACTGGTGGCGACCCCCTGGAAGGGCATCTGCGCCGGCGGCACCGCCACCGCGGGCGCGGCGGCGGCCACGGCCTGCGCCATGTTCGTCCCGCTCAACCTCGCCACCTCCGCCTCCGCCGCGAGCGGCGACGCCGCCGGTTACTCCGGCGCGGGCTCGGTGAAGCAGGCCGTGCTGCACAAGGAGCTCTCGGCGACCGCCCAGAGCGCCCTCCCGGGGGCGCCCAAGGACATGACCCACTACGGCTGTATCGACAACACGGACGTCAAGACGTTCGTCCTGCGCGGGAACTGCGTCATCGGCGACCGGTCCGGCAGGAAGACCATCGTGGTCATCGGCGACTCCCACGCCTGGCAGTGGGGCGACGCCTTCAACGCCCTCGGCGCGTCGCTGCACGCCAAGGTGGTGACCATGGCGAAGGGCGGCTGCTCCCCCGAGGTCTACGCCATCAAGAACCCCGAGCTGAACCGCGAGTACGCGGAGTGCGACAGCTGGCGGGAATCGGCGTTCAAGAGCATCGAGGACCTCAAGCCCGATGTCATCGTCGTCTCCAGCCGCATCCGCCGCGAGGTGACCGAGAAGGGCGCCGAGGAGGCCTTCGAGCGGTTCGAGGCCTCCGGTGCCAGGCTCCTGTACCTCACGGACACCCCGCAGCCCGGCCGGAACGTCCCGGACTGCCTCGCCACCCACCTCCACGACGTCTCCGCCTGCAACCCCACCCAGGACCAGGCCATCGAGTACCGCGACCACCGGGCCACGGAGCAGCGGGTGGCCGAGGCCCACGGTGCCGAGGTCATCGACACGCTGCCCGCGTTCTGCGCGAGCGGCGTATGCCCGGCGGTGATCGCGGACCAGATCGTCTACTTCGACGCCAGCCACATCACGGCGGGCTACGCGAAGTCGCTGGTGCCCTTCCTCAGGCCGACGGTCCAAAAGGCCCTGGCCGGCTGACCCGCCGGCTCAGCAGCACCCCGCCGACGGCAGCGTGCGCTTGTTCCGCGCCTCCTTGTTGCGCGCGGCCAGCAGCTCGTCGGCGGGGTAGCCGACCTCCTCCAGGGTCAGCCCGTGCGGCCGTACGACATGCACGGCGGAGTCCCGCACCCCCGCGGCCAGCACCTTCCCGGGCCACTCCGGTCCCCGGTGCCCGTCCCCGACGAACAGCAGCGCGCCGATCAGCGAGCGCACCATGTTGTGGCAGAAGGCGTCGGCGCGCACGGTGGCGGTGATGATCCCGTCGGCGCCCTTTTCCAGGCTCAGCTCCTGCAGGGTCCGGATGGTCGTGGCCCCTTCCCGCTTCTTGCAGTACGCGGCGAAGTCGTGCTCGCCGAGCAGCGCCCGCGCGGCCTCGTTCATGGCGTCCACGTCGAGCGGCCAGTCGTGCCAGAGCACGTGGCCCCGCAGGAGGGGGTCCACTCCCCCGGGGTTGTCCGTCACCCGGTAGGCATAGCGCCGCCAGATCGCGGAGAACCGGGCGTCGAAACCGCTGGGCGCCTCCCTGAGCGCCCACACCCGCACGTCCTTCGGCAGCCGCCCGGCGAGCCGCTTGAGCAGCTTTCCGCTCTGCTCCGCCCAGACCTCCCGGGGCAGATCGACATGGGCGACCTGACCGCGCGCGTGCACACCGGCGTCGGTCCGTCCGGCCACGGTCAGGTCGTACGTCTCCTTCGACCGCGTCACCGTACGCAGGGCGTCCTCGATCTCGCCCTGCACGGTCCGCTTGCCGCCGGCCTGCTTGGCCCAGCCGTGGAAGCCGGTGCCGTCGTAGGAGAGGTCGAGGCGGATGCGTACGAAACCGGGCTGTACTTCGTCAGTCACGTGCACATCCTCTCAGGTACAGAAAAGCGGGCCCGCTCCTTGAAAGGAACGGGCCCGCCAACGCCCTGAGGGGCGCGGGGAACTGCGCGACCAGCCACTACGGCGCCGCAGCCGCCGACCGGCAGCCCCCGGCAGACGCTTACGCGTCCTTCGGCTCCTCGGCGGCAGCCTCGGGGGCCTTGGTCTCCTCGACCTTGGCCTCGTCGGCCTCCTTGACCGCACGCTTGGTGGCGGCCTCGGCCTCACCCACGGCCTTCTGCTGCACCGTCAGCGCCTCGACCAGCTCGATGACGGCCATGGGCGCGTTGTCGCCACGGCGGTTACCGATCTTGGTGATGCGGGTGTAGCCACCCGGACGGTTCTCGTACCGCGGGCCGATCTCGGTGAAGAGCGTGTGGACGATGCTCTTGTCCGTGATGACCTGGAGCACCTGACGGCGGTTGTGAAGGTCGCCCTTCTTCGCCTTGGTGATCAGACGCTCGGCGTACGGGCGCAGGCGGCGGGCCTTCGCCTCGGTGGTGGTGATACGGCCGTGCTCGAAGAGGCTCTTCGCGAGGTTCGCGAGGAGCAGCTTCTCGTGCGCGGCGCTGCCGCCCAGACGGGCACCCTTGGTGGGCTTCGGCATGGTTCTTCTCCTGTGTGTCTGCCCCGGCCGTGTCAGGTACCGGGGTCAGGAACCCGATGAGCGGATGCTCACCGGCAACGACCGGTCAGTACGGTCAGTACTGCTCGGTCTCCACGAAACCCGCGTCCGCGTCGTCGTCGGCGCCGAAGGCGTCGGCAGCGGCCGTGGGGTCGAATCCGGGCGGGCTGTCCTTCAGGGCCAGGCCCATGCCGGCCAGCTTCGCCTTGACCTCGTCGATGGACTTCGCACCGAAGTTGCGGATGTCCAGGAGGTCGGCCTCGGAGCGGGCGACGAGCTCACCCACGGAGTGGATGCCCTCGCGCTTGAGGCAGTTGTAGGAGCGGACCGTGAGCTCCAGCTCCTCGATCGGCAGGGCCAGGTCGGCGGCCAGGGCGGCGTCCGTCGGGGACGGGCCCATGTCGATGCCCTCGGCGTCGATGTTGAGCTCGCGCGCCAGACCGAACAGCTCGACCAGGGTCTTGCCGGCCGACGCCATGGCGTCACGCGGACGCATGGCCTGCTTGGTCTCGACGTCGACGATCAGCTTGTCGAAGTCGGTGCGCTGCTCGACACGGGTGGCCTCGACCTTGTACGTGACCTTGAGCACCGGCGAGTAGATGGAGTCGACCGGGATACGGCCGATCTCCTGGCCCACCTGCTTGTTCTGCACGGCGGAGACGTAACCGCGGCCGCGCTCGACCGTCAGCTCCATCTCCAGCTTGCCCTTGCCGTTGAGCGTGGCGAGGACGAGGTCGGGGTTGTGCACCTCGACACCGGCCGGGGGCGCGATGTCGGCGGCGGTGACCAGACCCGGGCCCTGCTTGCGCAGGTACATCACGACCGGCTCGTCGTGCTCCGAGGAGACGACCAGCTGCTTGATGTTGAGGATCAGGTCGGTGACGTCCTCCTTGACGCCCGGCACGGTGGTGAACTCGTGCAGGACGCCGTCGATGCGGATGCTGGTGACAGCAGCGCCGGGGATCGACGACAGGAGGGTGCGACGGAGGGAGTTGCCGAGGGTGTAGCCGAAGCCCGGCTCCAGCGGCTCGATCACGAACCGGGAGCGGAACTCGTCGACGACCTCTTCGGTCAACGAGGGACGCTGAGCGATCAGCATGTGTGGATCAGATCCTTCATTCGTGGACGCCCGCTATTTGACGTCCGACGGAAACCGCACCCGTGAAAAGTGCGGGTACTGCAAGGGTACGGGCGGTACGACCCCTACGGAGCCATACCGCCCGGACCCATCGGTCAACCGTGCGTCAGACGCGACGACGCTTCGGCGGACGGCAGCCGTTGTGCGGGGTCGGGGTGACGTCCTGGATGGAGCCGACCTCGAGGCCCGTGGCCTGCAGGGAGCGGATCGCGGTCTCACGACCGGAGCCCGGGCCCTTGACGAACACGTCGACCTTGCGCATGCCGTGCTCCTGGGCGCGGCGGGCGGCCGACTCGGCGGCCATCTGCGCGGCGAACGGCGTGGACTTCCGGGAGCCCTTGAAGCCGACGTGGCCGGCGGAGGCCCAGGAGATCACGTTGCCGGACGGGTCCGTGATGGAGACGATCGTGTTGTTGAACGTGCTCTTGATGTGCGCGTGGCCGTGAGCGACGTTCTTCTTTTCCTTGCGGCGCACCTTCTTGGCAGCGCCCTGACGTCCCTTGGGGGGCATCTACTAACTCCTACGGGAGGTGGTCGGTCCTACAGCGAAGACCGTGGACAGGTGTCCGCTGCGGACTACTTCTTGCCCGGCTTCTTCTTGCCGGCGATGGCGCGACGCGGGCCCTTGCGGGTGCGGGCGTTGGTGCTGGTGCGCTGACCGCGGACGGGCAGACCGCGACGGTGACGGAGACCCTGGTAGCAGCCGATCTCGACCTTGCGGCGGATGTCGGCCTGGATCTCGCGACGGAGGTCACCCTCGGTCTTGATGTTGTTGTCGACGTACTCGCGGATCGCGACCAGCTGCTCTTCGCTCAGGTCACGGACGCGGGTGTTCGGGTCGACGCCGGTCGCAGCCAGCGTCTCCTTCGAGAGGGTCCGGCCGATGCCGAACACGTAGGTGAGGGCGACCTCCACGCGCTTGTCGCGCGGGATGTCAACACCGGAAACGCGTGCCATTCAATGGCTCCTGGTGATCTTCGGAGGTCTTCCGCAGAACCGGCTCCCGGCCGCCGTACCAGGTACGAACCGGGTCCCCGGCCTCCGAACCGGGGGTGTCGAGCTGAGTGGCTCGGGTTCTGCGTATGAACATATTCAGCTCGCGTCGCGCGAATCTCTGCGATAGAGGTGCAGAGGGTGAGGTCGTGCGTCAGCCCTGGCGCTGCTTGTGGCGCGGGTTCTCGCAGATGACCATGACCCGGCCGTGACGGCGGATCACCCTGCACTTGTCGCAGATCTTCTTGACGCTCGGCTTGACCTTCATGGGATTGAGGTTCTCCGGGTCAGTGCCATCACCCCGTGGAAGCGGGATGCGGGCAAGATCTACTTGTAGCGGTAGACGATCCGGCCACGCGTCAGGTCGTACGGAGACAGCTCCACCACGACCCGGTCGTCAGGGAGGATGCGGATGTAGTGCATACGCATCTTGCCGCTGATGTGTGCCAGGACCTGGTGGCCGTTCTGGAGCTCGACCTTGAACATGGCGTTCGGCAGAGACTCGACGACAGTGCCCTCGATCTCGATGGCACCTTGCTTCTTGGCCACGCTTCGCCCTTCGAATCGACTACCTTGATCGACTCACGAGGGGCATGCGGACATGCGGGTACACGAGAGCCGACGAGTCAGTCTACGTCAGCGCGTCGGAAAAGACGAATTCGCCCGTGCACCACGCCTGCTCATGACGATGCCCCGCCCATCGGCACGGTATGCACGACGAACGGGGCGAGCAGCTGGTCCCACTACTGCTTTGTCGGCTTACTTCTCGACGGTCTCGCAGGCAGTGCCGTCATCGTGCGTGCCGTCCAGAAGGGCCTGGACGCAGATGTCGGTGCCGTCCTTCCAGTTCTTGTTGATCGGCACCCGGAAGTAGGTGAAGTGATCACCGGTGTTGTAGTACGTCGTCAGCGGCGAGTACTTCACGTACCCCATCTTCTCGGCGTAGATCTTGAACTTGCCGTGGAAGACCTCGTCCCCCGAGTAGGCCTGGATCCAGTCCACGTGAAGGCCGGAACCCTGGACCCTCACACAGGCACCGCCGTGACACCCCGCCGCCGACGCGAACGCGGGAGCGGTGCCGGTGGTGATGGCAAGGGCGGCCGCACCGGCCAGAACGCCGACCGTTCGCTTCAGTGTCGAACCCACTACGCTTCCCCTCTTCATGTACATGCCAGGGGAGCGCTCAGATCAGCCGACCGTCCCCCTGTTGGTCGACGTTGATCTTAACTGCAGAAATCGAACTGAAGATCGATTATTGGTGAAGGCTTTGCGATCTTCAGGGAATGACCCTCAGCCCAGCGGGTCGGGCGCCGCGGTGATGCCGTACTCCGCCAGCTTGGCCCTGCCCCCGTCCGGTGCCGTCAGCACCAGCGGGCCCTGCTCGGTGAGGGCCACCGAGTGCTCCCAGTGGGAGGACCAGGTGCCGTCCGTGGTGATGACCGTCCAGTCGTCGGAGAGGACCTCGGTCTTCGGGGTGCCGAGGGAGACCATCGGCTCGATCGCGAGGCAGAAGCCGGGCACCAGCTTGGGGCCCTTGCCGCGGCGCCGGTCGACATAGTTCAGCAGATGCGGGTCCATGTGCATCTCGGTGCCGATGCCGTGGCCGCCGTAGTCCTCGATGATCCCGTACCTGCCGCCGCCCGGCTTGGGCTGGCGGCGGATGTACGTCTCGATCGCGCGGGAGACGTCGACCAGCCGGTTGCCCTGCTTCATGGCCGCGATGCCGGCCCACATCGACTCCTCCGTCACCCGGGAGAGCTCGATCAGCTCCGGGGCGTGACCGGAGCCCACGAACGCCGTGTAGGCGGCGTCGCCGTGCCAGCCGTCGACGATCGCGCCGCAGTCGATGGAGATGATGTCGCCGTCCTTGAGGACGACCTCGTCGGAGGGGATGCCGTGCACGACGACGTCGTTCACGGAGGTGCAGATGGTCGCGGGGAAGCCGCCGTACCCCAGGAAGTTCGACTTGGCGCCGTGCTCGGCCAGCACCTTGCGGGCGACCTCGTCCAGGTCCTTGGTGGAGGCGCCGGGCACCGCGGCCTCGCGGGTGGCCGCGTGGATGGCGGCGACGACCAGGCCCGCCGCACGCATCTTCGCGATCTGCTCGGGCGTCTTGATCTGCACCATGGGGGCCTGCGCTCTCCGTCACTCACATCGGCTGGGGTATCTGTACAACAGTACGGCCGCGGCACCCGGGGAGGGCACCGCGGCCGGAGGAGCCGGGCTGTTACTGCTCGGCCTTCTCACGCTTGAGGGCCTCCAGCGCCCGCTGCGTGATCTCGTCCACGGGGCCCAGGGAGGAGATCGTCACGACCAGGCCCTGCGCCTTGTAGTAGTCGATGATCGGCTCGGTCTTCGTGTGGTAGATCTCCAGCCGCGTGCGGACGGTGTCCTCGGAGTCGTCGTCGCGCTGGTACAGCTCACCGCCGCAGACGTCGCACACGCCCTCCTTCTTCGGGGGGCTGTACGTCACGTGGAACACGTGCGAGGAGTCGTTGCGGCAGATGCGCCGGCCGGCGATCCGCTTGACGACCTCGTCCTCGGGGACCTCCAGGTCCAGGACGGCGTCCAGCTTGATGCCCTCGGTCTCCAGCAGCTCGTCCAGCGCCTCGGCCTGCTCCACGTTCCGCGGGAAGCCGTCCAGCAGGAAGCCGCCCTCGGCGTCCTTCTGCTCCATGCGGTCCTTGGCCATGCCGATGGTGACGGAGTCCGGCACCAGCTCGCCCTTGTCCATGTAGGACTGCGCGAGCTTGCCCAGCTCCGTCCCCTGACTGATGTTGACCCGGAAAAGGTCACCGGTGGAGATGTGCGGGATGGCCAGCTCCTTGGCGAGCCGGACGGCTTGCGTTCCCTTACCGGCACCCGGCGGCCCGACGAGGACGATACGCATCAGCGGAGGAACCCTTCGTAATTGCGCTGCTGGAGCTGGCTCTCGATCTGCTTCACCGTCTCAAGGCCGACACCCACGATGATGAGGATGCTGGTCCCACCGAAGGGGAAGTTCTGGCTTGCCCCGAAGCCCACCAACGCCATTGTCGGTACGAGAGCGATCAGACCCAGATACAGCGAACCCGGCCAGGTGATCCGGTTGAGCACGTAGCTGAGGTACTCAGCGGTCGGTCGGCCAGCCCGGATGCCCGGGATGAAGCCACCATACTTCTTCATGTTGTCGGCGACTTCCTCGGGGTTGAAGGAGATCGCCACGTAGAAGAACGCGAAGAACACGATGAGCAAGAAGTACAGGGTGATATAGACGGGACTATCGCCCTGCTTGGTCAGGTTCTGCTCGATCCAGGTCTTCCAGCCCGACTTGCCCCCCGCGAACTGCGCCAACAGCGCCGGAATGTAGAGCAGCGAGGAGGCGAAGATGACGGGAATCACACCCGCCTGGTTCACCTTCAGCGGGATGTACGTGGACGTGCCGCCGTAGGAACGGCGGCCGATCATGCGCTTCGCGTACTGCACCGGGATGCGGCGCTGGGCCTGCTCGACGAAGACGACGAGCGCGACCATGACCAGGCCGACCAGGATGACGGTGCCGAACTCGATCCAGCCGCCGGCCAGGGTGCCCTGCTTCTTGATGGCCCACAGCGCGGACGGGAAGGTCGCGGCGATCGAGATGAACATCAGGATCGACATGCCGTTGCCGATGCCGCGGTCGGTGATCAGCTCACCGAGCCACATCACGACGGCCGTACCGGCGGTCATGCAGACGACCATCGTGACGGTCGTGAAGATCGACTGGTCCGGGACGATGCTCGTGGCGACCGAGCAGCCGTTGAACAGCCGGCCGGTGCGGGCGGTGGCGACCAGACCGGTGCCCTGCAGGATGGCCAGGGCCACCGTGAGGTAACGGGTGTACTGCGTGATCTTCGTCGTACCGGCCTGGCCCTCCTTCTTGAGGGCTTCCAGGCGCGGGATGACCACGGTCAGCAGCTGAAGGATGATGCTGGCCGTGATGTACGGCATGATGCCGAGCGCAAAGACCGTGATCTGCAGCAGCGCACCGCCGCTGAACATGTTGATCATGCCGAAGAGCCCCTGGTTGCCAGAGGCCTCCTTTACGCATTGCTGTACAGACGCGTAGTTCACGCCGGGGATCGGAATGTGGGTACCGACCCGGTAGACCACGATGATGCCCAGCGTGAAGAGCAGCTTCTTGCGCAGGTCGGGCGTCCTGAACGCCCGGGCGAACGCGGTGAGCACGGTGCCTCCTGCGACCCCCGCGCAACTGCGTCAAGGGTGACGGTCTTGAGGTTCGACGGATACAGACGAATTACTAACGGTCAACTGCCGCTCAGGGTGCCCCATGGGAAGCATCCGTTGAAAGTAGGCAGTGCTGGCCACCTTACCGGCGAGAGCACCCCCCTTGGAACGACCGACCGGGGATACCCCTTTTGTGGAGTATCCCCGGTCGGGATCGTTCACGTCATCGAGGGACCTGAGGAACTCAGACCAGCTCGGTGACCGTACCGCCGGCGGCGGTGATCTTCTCCTTGGCGGAGCCGGAGACGGCGTCGACCGTCACCTGCAGCGCCACGGAGACCTCGCCCTGGCCGAGGACCTTGACGAGGCTGTTCTTGCGAACGGCACCCTTGGCCACCAGGCCCTCGACGGTGACCTCGCCACCCTCGGGGTAGAGCGCGGCCAGCTTGTCGAGGTTCACGACCTGGTACTCGGTCTTGAACGGGTTCTTGAAGCCCTTCAGCTTCGGGAGGCGCATGTGCAGCGGCATCTGGCCGCCCTCGAAGCGCTCCGGAACCTGGTAGCGGGCCTTGGTGCCCTTGGTACCACGACCGGCCGTCTTACCCTTCGACGCCTCACCACGACCGACACGGGTCTTGGCGGTCTTGGCGCCGGGGGCCGGACGGAGGTTGTGGATCTTCAGCGGGTTCTGCTCCGCCATGATCAGTCGACCTCCTCGACCGTCACGAGGTGGCGGACGGTGTGCACCATGCCGCGGAACTCGGGGCGGTCCTCCTTGACGACCACGGTGTTGATCCCCTTGAGACCAAGCGACCGCAGGGTGTCACGGTGGTTCTGCTTGCTGCCGATGTAGGACTTGACCTGCGTGATCTTGAGCTGCGCCATGATTACGCACCCGCCCCGGCACGCGCACGAAGGAGAGCCGCGGGAGCGACGTCCTCGAGCGGCAGACCACGGCGGGCCGCGATCTCCTCGGGACGCTGCAGGCCCTTCAGGGCCTCCACGGTCGCGTGCACGATGTTGATGGCGTTGTCGGAGCCGAGCGACTTCGACAGCACGTCGTGGATACCGGCGCACTCGAGCACGGCGCGCACCGGACCACCGGCGATAACACCGGTACCGGGGGACGCGGGCTTGAGCAGCACGACGCCGGCAGCCTTCTCACCCTGGATCGGGTGCGGGATGGTGCCCTGGATCCGGGGGACCTTGAAGAAGTGCTTCTTGGCCTCCTCAACGCCCTTGGCGATGGCGGCCGGCACCTCCTTGGCCTTGCCGTATCCGACACCCACGGTGCCGTCACCGTCGCCCACCACGACCAGCGCGGTGAAGCTGAAGCGACGACCACCCTTCACAACCTTGGCGACGCGGTTGATCGCGACGACGCGCTCAACGTACGCGGTCTTCTCGGCGGCAGCAGCGCCGCCGTCACGGCCCTTCCGGTCCCGCCGCTCGCCGCCACCGGCACCGCCACCGCGGCGCTGGGGTCCAGCCATTGGATTTACCTCTCTCTTTTCCGCTAGCTACGGCGGCTCAGAACCTGAGCCCGGCCTCGCGGGCGGCGTCCGCCAGGGCGGCGATGCGCCCGGCGTACTGGTTGCCACCACGGTCGAACACGACGGCCTCGACACCGGCGGCCTTGGCACGCTCGGCGACCAGGGCGCCGACCTGCTTGGCCTGCGCGGACTTGTCGGACTCGCCACCACGGATCGAAGCGTCCAGCGTGGACGCCGACGCCAGGGTGTGGCCCTTCAGGTCGTCGATCACCTGCGCCACGATGTGGCGGTTGGAGCGGGTCACGACCAGACGGGGGCGCTCCGCCGTACCGGAGATCTGCTTGCGGATCCGGATGTGACGGCGCTTGATCGCGGCGCGCTTGTAGGCGTCGCCCTTGAGGATCTTCTGCCCGTATGCCATGGCTTACTTACCCGCCTTTCCGACCTTGCGGCGGATGACTTCGCCCTCGTACTTGACGCCCTTGGCCTTGTACGGGTCGGGCTTGCGCAGCTTGCGGATGTTGGCCGCAACCTCGCCGACCTTCTGCTTGTCGATGCCCTCGACCTGGAAGCGGGTCGGGGACTCCACCTTGAAGGTGATGCCCTCGGGGGCCTCGACGAGGATCGGGTGGCTGTAACCGAGAGCGAACTCCAGGTTCGAACCCTTGGCGGTCACTCGGTAACCGACACCGCTGATCTCGAGCTTCTTCACGTAACCCTGGGTCACGCCGGTGATCATGTTCGCCACCAGCGTGCGGGAGAGGCCGTGCAGGGCCTTGCTCTGACGCTCGTCGTTCGGGCGGGTCACCTGCAGGGTGCCGTCCTCGCCCTTAGCGATGTCGATCGGAGCCGCGACGGTGTGGGTCAGCGAGCCCTTGGGGCCCTTGACCGAGACCGTACGGCCGTCGATGGTGACGTCCACGCCGGCGGGAACCGCGATGGGGAGCTTGCCGATGCGCGACATAGCTGTTTCCTCCGTTCCCTTCTGCTACCAGACGTAGGCGAGGACTTCCCCACCCACGCCCTTCTTGCCGGCCTGCTTGTCGGTGAGGAGCCCGTGCGACGTGGAGATGATCGCCACGCCGAGGCCGCCGAGCACCTTCGGCAGGTTGGTGGACTTCGCGTACACCCGGAGACCGGGCTTGGAGATCCGCTTGATGCCCGCGATGGAGCGCTCACGGTTCGGGCCGAACTTCAGCTCGAGGACGAGGTTCTTGCCGACCTCGGCGTCCTCGACGCGCCAGCCCGTGATGAAGCCCTCCTGCTGGAGGATCTCCGCGATGTGAGACTTGATCTTGGACGCCGGCATCGTCACGGAGTCGTGGTACGCCGAGTTCGCGTTCCGCAGACGCGTCAGCATGTCTGCGATCGGATCAGTCATGGTCATGAATTGGCCTGTGGCCTTTCTCGCCGGGGTTTCCTATATGCGCCATCCCTCTCCCCGTACTTCTGCAGACGGGACGGGTGCGGTGCGGGGACCTACGGCGTAGTAAGTCGTACGGGCGGCAGAGGCCCAACCCTCCTAGCCTAAGGCATGTGCAGGAGGGCCCCTGCCGTTCCGGTTGCTTACCGAGAGGTCCAGGAATCCCTAAAAGTCGGGATTACCAGGAGCTCTTGGTCACGCCCGGCAGCTCGCCACGGTGAGCCATCTCACGAAGGCACACGCGGCAGAGGCCGAACTTGCGGTACACGGAGTGCGGACGGCCGCAGCGCTGGCAGCGGGTGTAGCCACGCACACCGAACTTGGGCTTGCGAGCAGCCTTGGCAATCAGAGCCTTCTTCGCCATCTCGCTCACGCCTCCTTGAACGGGAAGCCGAGGTGACGAAGGAGCGCGCGGCCCTCAGCGTCGTTGGTCGCCGTGGTGACCACGGTGATGTCCATGCCCCGGGTACGGTCGATCTTGTCCTGGTCGATCTCGTGGAACATGACCTGCTCCGTGAGACCGAAGGTGTAGTTGCCACGGCCGTCGAACTGCTTGGGGGACAGGCCGCGGAAGTCGCGGATGCGCGGCAGCGCGAGCGACAGGGTGCGGTCCAGGAACTCCCACATGCGGTCGCCACGGAGCGTGACGTGGGCACCGATCGGCTGGCCCTCACGCAGCTTGAACTGCGCGATGGACTTGCGGGCCTTGGTGACGGCCGGCTTCTGACCGGTGATCGTGGTGAGGTCGCGGATGGCGCCCTCGATCAGCTTGGAGTCGCGGGCGGCGTCGCCCACACCCATGTTGACCACGATCTTGACGAGGCCGGGAACCTGCATGACGTTCTCGTACTTGAACTCGTCACGCAGCTTGCCCGCGATCTCCTCGCGGTACTTCTGCTTCAGACGCGGAGTGGTGGTGGTAGCCATCAGATGTCCTCACCCGTCCGCTTGGCAACGCGGATCTTGTTGCCCTCTTCGTCGAAGCGGTAGCCGACACGCGTGACGACCTTCTGACCGTCCTTCTCCACGACCAGCTGGACGTTGGAGACGTGGATCGGCGCCTCGGTGGTCACGATGCCGCCGGCCTGGGAACCGCTAGCGGTCGGACCGGCCTTGGTGTGCTTCTTGACCCGGTTGACACCCTCGACCAGGACACGCTCCTCGCGCGGGTAAGCGGCAATGACCTTGCCCTGCTTGCCCTTGTCCTTGCCGGTGATGACCTGGACCAGGTCGCCCTTCTTGATCTTCATGCTTACAGCACCTCCGGCGCGAGCGAGATGATCTTCATGAACTTCTTCTCGCGCAGCTCACGGCCGACCGGGCCGAAGATGCGGGTGCCGCGAGGGTCGCCGTCGTTCTTCAGAATGACGGCGGCGTTCTCGTCGAAGCGGATGTACGAGCCGTCCGGACGGCGGCGCTCCTTGACGGTGCGAACGATGACCGCCTTGACGACGTCACCCTTCTTCACGTTGCCACCGGGGATCGCGTCCTTGACGGTGGCGACGATGACGTCACCGATGCCCGCGTAGCGGCGACCGGAGCCACCGAGCACACGGATGCAAAGGATCTCCTTCGCACCAGTGTTGTCGGCGACACGCAGTCGCGACTCCTGCTGGATCACGTCTATCTCCTGAATGTCTGCCGGTTCCCCGGGGGCCGCTCAACCGAGCGGCCCCCGGAGCCTGGCGGAACTGTCCTGCGAGGGGCGCCCCGCAGGAACGTACTTTTTGGAATTCCCTTGCGGGAATTACCTACTTGGCCTTCTCGAGGATCTCGACGACGCGCCAGCGCTTCGTCGCGGACAGCGGCCGGGTCTCCATCAGGAGGACGCGGTCGCCGACACCCGCGGCGTTCTGCTCGTCGTGCGCCTTGAGCTTGTTGGTACGGCGGATGACCTTGCCGTACAGCGCGTGCTTGACGCGGTCCTCGACGGCGACGACGACGGTCTTGTCCATCTTGTCGCTGACGACGAGGCCCTCACGGGTCTTGCGGAAACCGCGCGCCTCAGTGTTCTGCTCAGTCACGTTCTTCTCGCTCATCAGGCGTTCTCCACCGTCTCGATGCCGAGCTCACGCTCACGCATGAGGGTGTAGATCCGGGCGATGTCCTTGCGGACCGCCTTGAGACGGCCGTGGTTCTCGAGCTGGCCCGTCGCCGCCTGGAAGCGGAGGTTGAACAGCTCTTCCTTGGCCTCGCGGAGCTTCGCCAGAAGCTCCTCGTTGCCCAGCTCGCGCAGCTCGGACGCCTTGGTACCGGCCGACATCACGCTTCACCTGCCTCGCGCTTGACGATCCGGCACTTCATCGGCAGCTTGTGGGCCGCACGGGTCAGCGCCTCACGGGCGATCTTCTCGTTGGGGTACGACAGCTCGAACATCACACGTCCGGGCTTGACGTTCGCGATCCACCACTCCGGAGAACCCTTACCGGAACCCATGCGGGTCTCGGCAGGCTTCTTGGTGAGGGGACGGTCCGGGTAGATGTTGATCCAGACCTTGCCGCCACGCTTGATGTGGCGGGTCATCGCGATACGGGCCGCCTCGATCTGGCGGTTCGTGACGTAGGCCGGGGTCAGCGCCTGGATGCCGTACTCGCCGAACGCAACCTGCGTGCCACCCTTGGACATACCGTTGCGCTTCGGGTGGTGCTGCTTGCGGTGCTTGACCCTACGGGGGATCAGCATGTCGGTCAGGCCTCCGTTCCGGTGCTCTCAGCCGGAGCGGCGGGAGCCTCGGCCTTGGGGGCCTCGGCGCCGGCAGCCTGCTGCGGCTTGCGACCGCGCCGCTCGCCACCGCGGCCACCACGGGCCGGGCGGTCGGCGCCACCGCGGGCCGGGCGGTTACCCGCACGGGCGGCAGCGTTCTCGGCGCGGACCTCGGCGATGTTCTTGACGTCGCCCTTGTAGATCCAGACCTTCACACCGATGCGGCCGAAGGTCGTCTTGGCCTCGAAGAAGCCGTAGTCCACGTTCGCGCGGAGCGTGTGCAGGGGCACGCGGCCCTCGCGGTAGAACTCCGAGCGGGACATCTCGGCGCCGCCGAGGCGGCCACCGCACTGGATCTTGATGCCCTTGGCGCCGGCCTTCATCGCCGACTGCATGCTCTTGCGCATGGCACGGCGGAAGGAGACGCGGGAGGAGAGCTGCTCGGCGACGGCCTGGGCAACCAGCTGAGCGTCGGTCTCGGGGTTCTTGACCTCGAGGATGTTCAGCTGGACCTGCTTGCCGGTGAGCTTCTCGAGGTCGCCGCGGATGCGGTCGGCCTCGGCGCCACGGCGGCCGATGACGATGCCCGGACGAGCGGTGTGGATGTCCACACGCACGCGGTCACGGGTGCGCTCGATCTCCACCTTGGAGATGCCGGCGCGCTCCATGCCGGACGTCATCATCCGACGGATGGCGACGTCTTCCTTGACGTAGTCCTTGTACAGCTTGTCGGCGTACCACCGGGACTTGAAGTCCGTGGTGACACCGAGCCGGAACCCATGCGGGTTAACCTTCTGGCCCATTACCGGGTTCCTTCCTTGCTGCTGACGACCACGGTGATGTGGCTGGTCCGCTTGCGGATCCGGTAGGCACGGCCCTGGGCGCGCGGCCGGAACCGCTTCAGGGTCGGGCCCTCGTCGACGTACGCCTCGGAGACGTAGAGGCTGTCGGCGTCGGTGTGGTCGTAGTTGTGCGCGGCGTTGGCGATGGCGCTGTCGAGCACCTTGCCGACCGGCACGGAGGCTGCCTGCGGAGCGAATCGCAGAACAGCCTGGGCCTCCGTGGCGTCCATGCCACGGATGAGGTCCACCACGCGGCGGGCCTTCATGGGCGTGACGCGGATGTACCGCGCCTGGGCCCTGGCTTCCATGGTTGTCCCTTCAGTTACTTACGTGTCTGAATGCGATCCGCTGCTAGCGGCGCTTCGACTTCCGGTCTTCCTTGACGTGACCCCGGAAGGTGCGCGTCGGCGAGAACTCGCCGAGCTTGTGGCCGACCATCGACTCGGTGACGAACACCGGGATGTGGGTCTTGCCGTTGTGCACCGCGAGCGTGTGGCCCAGCATGGCCGGGACGATCATCGAGCGGCGGGACCAGGTCTTGATGACGTTCTTGGTGCCGGCTTCGTTCTGGGCGTCCACCTTCTTGATCAGGTGGTCGTCGACGAAGGGCCCCTTCTTCAGGCTACGAGGCATCTCAACCCGTCCTTAGCGCTTCTTGTTCGTCTTGCGGCGGCGGACGATGTACTTGTTCGACGCCTTCTTGGGCGAACGAGTACGGCCTTCCTTCTTGCCCCACGGGGACACAGGGTGGCGACCACCGGAGGTCCGGCCCTCACCACCACCGTGCGGGTGGTCAACCGGGTTCATGACCACACCACGGACGGTCGGGCGAACGCCCAGCCACCGCTTGCGGCCCGCCTTGCCCCAGTTGATGTTGCTCTGCTCGGCGTTGCCGACCTCGCCGACGGTGGCGCGGCAGCGCACGTCGACCAGGCGGATCTCACCGGAGGGCATGCGCAGGTGGGCGTAGGCGCCCTCCTTCGCGAGCAGCTGCACGGAGGCGCCGGCGGAGCGGGCGAACTTGGCCCCGCCGCCCGGACGCAGCTCGATGGCGTGCAGGGTCGTACCGACCGGGATGTTGCGGATGGCCAGGTTGTTGCCCGGCTTGATGTCGGCCCCGGGACCGTTCTCGACGCGGTCGCCCTGGCTGAGGCCACGCGGCGCGAGGATGTAGCGCTTCTCGCCGTCCGCGTAGTGCAGGAGCGCGATGCGCGCGGTGCGGTTGGGGTCGTACTCGATGTGCGCGACCTTCGCCGGCACGCCGTCCTTGTCGTGACGACGGAAGTCGATCACTCGGTAGGCGCGCTTGTGTCCGCCACCCTGGTGGCGAACGGTCACACGACCGGCGTTGTTACGGCCGCCCTTGCTGTGCAGGGGGCGGACCAGCGACTTCTCCGGCGTGGACCGCGTGACCTCGACGAAGTCGGCGACGCTGGCGCCACGACGGCCCGGCGTAGTCGGCTTGTACTTGCGGATTCCCATTTCTCAGTCCTCGTCCGATATCGGACGATCCGGACCGCCCTTAGGCGGTCGGACCGCCGAAGATGTCGATACGGTCGCCCTCGGCGAGGGTCACGATCGCGCGCTTGGTCGCGGCACGCTGGCCGAAACCGGTGCGGGTCCGCTTGCGCTTGCCCTGGCGGTTGATCGTGTTGACCCCGGTGACCTTGACGTCGAAGACCGCCTGGACGGCCTGCTTGATCTGGGTCTTGTTGGCGCCCGGGGCGACGACGAACGTGTACTTGTTCTCGTCGAGGAGCGCGTAGCTCTTCTCGGAGACGACCGGCTTGAGCAGCACGTCACGGGGGTCCGTGAAGGACTTGCTCAGCGGGGTCTCGACGGTGTTCTTGCCCTCGGCGGCGTGACGGCGCGCCTTGGCGACGCGCGCGGCCTTGGCGGCCTTGGCGGCCTTCGAGGCGATAGCGGGGTGACGGATGGCCATCAGACCTCGCTCCCTTCGGTGTCGTTGGCCTTCGGGCCGGCGACGAAGGACTCGAAAGCGGCCTGGGTGAAGACCACGTCGTCCGAGACGAGAACGTCGTACGTGTTCAGCTGGCCCGGCTCCAGGATGTGGACCTGGGGCAGGTTGCGGGCGGACAGCCACGCGGCCTCGTCGGAGCGCTCGGCGACCAGGAGCAGGTTCTTGCGCTCGCTGATCTTGCCGAACAGGCTCTTGGCGGCCTTCGTGGAGATCTGGCCCTCGACCACGCCGGAGACGACGTGGATGCGGTTGTGACGCGCCCGGTCGGTGAGGGCACCGCGCAGGGCGGCGGCCTTCATCTTCTTCGGGGTCCGCTGCGAGTAGTCACGCGGCACGGGACCGTGCACGACGCCACCACCGGCGAACTGCGGCGCGCGGGTCGAACCCTGGCGGGCGCGACCGGTGCCCTTCTGGCGGTACGGCTTCTTGCCACCACCACGGACTTCACCGCGGGTCTTGGTCTTGTGCGTGCCCTGGCGGGCAGCGGCCAGCTGCGCGACGACGACCTGGTGGATCAGCGGAACGCTGACCTTGGCGTCGAAGATCTCCGCGGGGAGCTCGACGGAACCGGCCTTCTCGCCCGCCGGCGAAAGGATGTCAACAGTGCTCATCGGTTACCTCAGGCCCCCTTGGCCGCGGTGCGGACCAGGACGAGGCCGCCGTTCGGACCGGGAACCGCGCCCTTGATGAGCAGCAGACCCTTCTCCGCGTCAACGGCGTGGACGGTCAGGTTCTGGGTGGTGACCCGCTCGTTGCCCATGCGACCCGCCATGCGGAGGCCCTTGAACACGCGGCCCGGGGTGGCGCAGCCACCGATGGAACCGGGCGAGCGGTGCTTGCGCTGGGTGCCGTGCCCGGCGCCGAGACCACGGAAGTTGTGGCGCTTCATGACACCGGCGAAGCCCTTGCCCTTGCTCTTGCCGGTGACGTCGACCTTCACGCCGGCCTCGAACACCTCGGCGGTGATCTCCTGGCCCAGCGTGTACTCGGAGGCGTCCGCGGTGCGGATCTCGACGAGGTGACGACGGGGGGTGACGTCGGCCTTGGCGAAGTGGCCCTTGAGGGGCTTGTTCACCTTGCGCGGGTCGATCTCGCCGAAGGCGATCTGAACGGACTCGTAGCCGTCGACGTCGTTCGTACGAACCTGGGTCACGACGTTGGGGCCGGCCTTGACGACGGTGACCGGAACAACACGGTTGTTCTCGTCCCACACCTGCGTCATGCCGAGCTTCTCGCCCAGGATGCCCTTGATCTGCTTAGCCATTCTCAGCCCACCAGCCTCAGAGCTTGATCTCGATGTCGACACCGGCCGGCAGGTCGAGTCGCATCAGAGAGTCAACGGTCTTGGGGGTCGGGTCGAGGATGTCGATCAGGCGCTTGTGCGTGCGCATCTCGAAGTGCTCGCGCGAGTCCTTGTACTTGTGCGGCGACTTGATGACGCAGTACACGTTCTTCTCAGTGGGCAGCGGCACCGGGCCCGCGACCGACGCACCAGTGCGGGTCACCGTCTCGACGATCTTCTTCGCCGAGGAGTCGATGACCTCGTGGTCGTAGGCCTTGAGCCGGATGCGGATCTTCTGTCCCGCCATGGCTACTCAGTAGTCCTGTCTCTCTTACGCTCTGACACCCGGCGGATTCCTTCTGCTGCCGTCGTTTCTCCGACCCACGCGGTCGGGCGTGTCGCGCTCCCGCTGACACAGATGTCCCTTGTTCGAACATCCCTGCGGGGATTACGACGGCCCTTCCGGAACCGCGGACCGGGGACCTCGGGCCCACCGGGCGCCTGGCCGGTGCCGCGCCCACGCTTCCCGGAAGATTCCCGTACGTCCGCCCCAGTGCTGCCGTGGTGGCAGTTAGGACGACGAGTACTGTGGGACTCGCTTCCGGTCCTCCCGGCGGGAGGCGCGCAGCATCAACACTCGACCGAGCAACTCGGACAGTCTGCCATATGGGGCGGGGCGGATGCCAATCGGGGCGGAGAGAATACCCCCATGGTGACGTAGGTCAAACGCAGGGGAGGAGACCGCCGAGTCCGACGAGGAGCACGCCGAGGCGGCCGTGCGCGCGTCCGCCTGATCGGCATCCTTCTCGGCACGGCCACCGCCGAAGTGCTCCAGTCGGGGGCAACACCCTCGTTGTGGGCACTGCTGAGCGGGGGCTTCGCCGCGGGCCGGGGCGGTCGTCGTCCGGGTCCTCATCCCGCACGCGGCCTCCGACGTCCCCGGGGCTGCGCTGGTCCGGGCGATGGCGACCCTGCTCACCGGTATCCTGCTCGGCATCCTGCTCTCCCGCACGGCGGCCGGGCTGCTCAGCGGGGCCTTCGGCCGGCGCGCGGTGTCCCTGGCCGCGTCCGGCACGCCGGCGGCCGTGGCCCAGCTCCTCGTACGGTGCTGCCGCCGTCTCCGCCGGACGTGTCTCCCGGACACGGCACCCAGCTCGCCGCCACGCTGCGGCCGGCCGCCACCGAGCCGGTGCTGCGCCGACGCTCACTGATCGGGGCGTGTTGCTTCGCGGCCTTCAGCGTCTTCTGGGCGACCTCGGCATTCCGGCCGGCCGGACCGCACTACGGCTGGGGATCATCTGCGATCGGGCTGTTCTCCCTGGTCGGCGCCGCAGGCGCGATCGCGGCCAAGGCGGCGGGCCGACGCGCTGACAGCGGCCACAGGGCGGGGCCACCGGTGTGCTGCTGTTGTGGGGTGTGATCGCGTTCGCGGCGACGTGGCCGGGCGGTCACAGCCTGCACTGGCCGGCGGCCGGCGCCCTGCTGATGGACGCCGTCGTCCATGCCGCCCACATGCTCACCATGAGCGTGGTCTACGACCCACCGCCCCTCCCGCCCGGTTCGCATCCGTCTGCATGACGTCGTACTACCTCGGCGGCGCGACGGGCTCCGGCCCTGGGCATCACGGCATACCGCATCGGCGGGGTGGGTTGCCGTCCCGGCAACGGGGGGCCGCGCTGCTGAGGCTGGGCCTGGTGGTGTGGGCCGCCGGCGCTCGGCGGCATACCCGATAACGCGGTCCAGGCGGCGGAGTGCACGGCGAGCCGAGGACGTGTTGACCCCCGCCGCGGCGCCGACCGGGGCGAACGCCCCGCCGACGGCTCACCCGCCGATCAGAGCCGGAACACTCCCCGCCAGGTCCATCCGGCGCCAAGGACGGCATTCTGCAGGGGATCGGTCATCTCCCGCGTGTCGAAGCGGAACGCTTCAACCTTGTGCCGACGGCCGTCGGGGCCTTGTTTCATCTCCCACTGCCGGTAGACCGCCGGCGCGTGCCCACGGCCGTACTGCGCATTGGCCTGACCGGACGAACGGTTTTCCCACCGCTCGTCCAGAGAGCGCACTTCCCGCTTCTCCGGGATCAGGCGCATCCGCGTCCTGAGCCTCACACCCATCCGCCGAACCGTGCACTCCGCCACGAGATCGGCCTTCTCGTCAAGGGAAGCGTTGCGCACGCGGTACGGCACATCCGGTCCATTGAGTGCCAACAGGGCGGCCCGGACCTCCGTCGCCGACAGCGGTGCGACACCGCTGTCGGGGTGCCTGGTGCCGGTCAGTCTTTCCCAGAGACGTCCCATCCTCAGGCACCCGCCGGGGCATCCGGGCGAACCGTGCGGACGAAGCCCTGAAAATCCCCCAGGACATCGTCGTGCTGGGACGCGGAGGCGGTCAGAGTCAACCGGATCACCGCATGCTTATGCGATTCCCCGACGTCCGGCAGGGACAAGTAGACCTGTGACTGGACGAGGTCGCGATGCGTCCCATTGACAACTGCCGAGAAGGTCAGCCGCTGCGTCAGGGCGGGCGCGTCGGCTGTCCCGACCTCGCGGCGGTGCGCCACGACCACCGACTCGGCGACCTCACGCAGGCGCTCGGCCGACTCGTCCGCGAGGTCGGTCAGCGTCACCGGGTCCTGCACCGCTTCGCCATCAATGGTGATGTTTGCGGCAAAGCCGGCATCCGGCTGCGGATGCACCGCAGCGAAGGCCACACAAGCAGCATCGGACTCTTCCGAACGGGCTGGGAGCCAGCCCTCCGGCAACCGGAACTCGATGGGCGTTGGCAGTGTCGCGGGCATTGCAGCCCTCCTTCTGGGCAAGTAGGTCAGAGCCAGTTGGCGACGTTGGTGACGGAGCTGAATCCCTCGCCAACCTTCTCAGCCGCGTCACCCAGCGCATCGGCTGCGGCGTCGGCGGTCTTGCTCAGCTTGTGTGGATCAACAGTGATCTCGAATCCCACCGAGCCGCCCAGGATCGGGGAGACGCCGGCTTTACCGCCGAGGTGATAAGCCCCGCTGTCGTCCTTCTTGTAACCCCACCAGGCCTCTGCACCGGGACCGGCCCACCCCTCGGCCGTCGCGCCGAAACCGATACCTGCGACTTCGCCACCCCCGGCTACGCTTCCCTTCGCCCCGGCAAACGCCTTCCCGCCGACGGTGACCTCGTCCTTGGTCACCTTGGCGTTGACCCCCGCCTCGGCACCGGCGAATCCGTCGGCCCGCGCATAGAGACTGCCGTAGGGACCGTACTCAGCCCGGCCTTCAGTCAATCCTCGCAGCCCGACGGATGCCTCGGCCTTGCCCACGACGCCCTTGTTGTTGAATCCGTAGTTCGCGGTGGCCCTGGCTCCTCCATAGCCGTCGACCACCCCGGCAAGCTTCAAGTCTCCGTTGGTCAGGGTGCCGTCCGCGGTCGCGTGGAAGAGGTCGGCGTACGCTTTGACGGACCCCTCCTTGCCGTACTTGGGGTCAGTGGTGACGGAGAAGCCTGCGTCGGGCCCGGTCAACTTGGTCTTGCCTTTGGCGTGCCAGCCGTCGGGCTTCGTACGGGCCTCCTTGGCCGCTGCTGCAGCCTCGGCGTCGTACTTCTTGATGTCTCCCTGCGCCTTGCCGTTGAAGCCATTGACTGTGCCGTCGCTGGTGTCAGAGTCGATCACGACGGCCTGGAAGGCAATCGCAACGCCCGCGTCCGCGTCATCCATGTTCTTCACGCACTGGTCGATGAGCGCTTGCCACGAGGCAACGGACTTACGGATGCTGTCCTGATAGTCGGGGTCGTGTGCCAGTGCCTGACGGTCCCCCGGGCTGAGCTTCCCGGTGTCATACGAGACCACGCCCTGGTCCGACACCTTCATCCCCTGGGCAATGGCGTCATCCCTGGCCGACTCGAGCTTCTTGCGCAGGTCCATGAACTGCGTGTGCGCGTCGCGGAAGAGTGAGGCGATGGCCTTTGCCTCGGTCCGGGCTTTCTGGAACTCCTTCAGCGTGACGTCGAAATGCCCGTTGGCGACGGTGGCGCTCATACCCTGCCACGCCGGCCCCATGGAGATCCCGTACACGTCCCGGCGGTAGGCGGTCTCCTGCGTATGAAAGTCCTTGGCCACACCGTCCCAGTGCTCGGCGGCCGTGGTGAGCGTGGAGAGATCGGTCGTCAGAATCTCGTGGTACGTCGGCATGAGTCCCCCGTTGAGTGAAGCGATGGCGTTTCCGACGGCGGCTGGATCAGTACGCGTCCAGCGAAGACGACGTCCGTACTCCGGCCGCGACTCCTGCGTCCGTCCCGGTGAAGACCCTGTTGGCCCCACGCAGCGCCGACTTCTCCGACCACAGCCGGTTCATCAGGTTCTGGACCTGCTCACCCCAGGTCTTGTACGCCTTGCTCACCGCGCCGGAGGTGAGCCATCCGCTGCCGTCCTTCGCGTCGAATGCCTTCACCACCGCGTTCGTCTGGTCTTTTGCAGCATCGCCCGCCTTCTTGGTGTCGGGCTCGATGTGCTGCTCGATCGCATTCGCCGCGGCCCGCTTCTGGGCGGGCGAGGACGCGAGGTCCGGCTTTCCGCCCGTGGGCCCGCCGCCACCAGGGCCGTCCGGCAGGTGGTTGAGCCGCATCCCGACGGCCCCTTGTCCAGCCGATCCTTCGGCTATGTGCTGGTCGCCATGTGCCTTTCCTGCCACGATGCCAACCCCCGTCCGCTCGTTGCGCGTTGGCGTATCACGCTAACAAATATCCTGTAGACGGGGGCAGTTGCGCTGCCGACCTAGCGATCACCGCCACCGCACCCGCAGGCCGACGACGAGGACGGTCGCCGCCACGGCGAACGTGGCAAGGAAGCAGCCGGTCCCCGCGACGATGCCGCCGACGTTCTGCTTCAGGTCCGGGAAGATCGGGTGGTAGCAGCCGTCGTAGCCGCCGCGCTCGCTGTTGTAGAACTCGCTGTCGGACGACCGGACGTTGAGCTTGCCCTCGGTCGCGATCCACTCGTGCGGGTCGAGCAGGACCGTGGTCAGGTCGCGGCGGTGATCGTCCGTGCCACGACATCGCGGTCTCCCTTTCCGCCGGCCCGGACCAGCGGGCAGACGAAGGGGTAGTCCGCGTGTACCCGCAGCTTTCCAGGGGGTCGTGGGCCCGGTCCGGGGTGCGCAGCGAGCGCCGCAGGTCGGGCAGTGTGTGGGCTGCCGCGGGTCGAGCAGGGCCGGCGCCGCGTCGGACTGCCCGCCGGGCAGCACGGCCGAGTCCAGGTTGGTGCCGACCAGGAACTCCTTGGTACGGCGCAGGGCGAGGGCCACGTCCTGCCGGCTCATCCCGCCCACGGCCTTCGCGGCCGGCACCTCGATGGCGTCCGCCCCCTCGGCCCATCGCTGGACGGGCGAGCCGCGGAAGGGGTCCTTGCGGGTGGGTGGTCCGGCGTGGTCGACCCCACCCCGGGGCACTCGAGGGCAGCGCCGTCTCGGCGGGCAGCGGTGCGGAGGAGGTGCGGTGACCGCCCGGAAACCGGTCCAGCGGCGGCGACGGCCGTACGGCTACGAAGGCGAGCCCCACCACCGCCGGCAGCACACCTATCGCCGAGCCCACAGTGCTTGCTCGATGAAGACCACAGACTCCTCGGGCGTGAGCGCCTGAGCCCGCATGATGCCATAGCGCAGGTCGAGGACCCGGAGCTGCCTGGGGTTCGAGACCGGGCGGCCCGCGAAGTCACCGTCGGTGGTTGGCATGACCTGAAGCTCCACGGGCGGCAACCGGGCGATGGGCTTGCGGGCCGGCCGCCAGGTTGGCAGCAGCGCTCGCGCGTACTCCCCCGCCTGCGCCACGGGCTCGATCTCGTCACGCCCGTCTGGCCCGGCTCCTCGCCATCGAGCAACTCCGCGCGTCCGGACTCACGTTGGTCGCGGCGCAGCACACGTGGCCGAGCCGGTGGCCGACGCGGCGACCCACGGCGGTGTGCCCGGGAGGAGCTTCCAGGTCACCCTCCACGTCGTCGGCGACGCCCTCCGCATCGAGGTGACCGACAGGCGCGGGGACCGCCTGCCCCGGAGGCAACTCCCGGGCGGCGAGGGCGAGTCGGGACGGGGCTGATTTTCGTGGCGGCGTTGGCCGACCGTTGGGGTGCCGCGCCGGGCAGGCTGCCATGCAAGACCGTGTGGGCCGAGATCACCATGCCGGCCCCAAGGTGAGAGAGCCGGCCACGGGCACGCGACGCGCTAGGACACCGGGCCGGCCGGAGGCCATGGGGCGGGGCCTGAGGGGGGTGGGCCCCACTGGGGTGGGGCGGTCCACGTGGCGGTGAGGCGGCGGCGGTGGCGGTGGCGGCGGACGGCGGTGACGACGGCGATGGTCGCGGCCGTGACGAACGCGGCGACGAAGCAGCCGATCCCCGCGAAGACGTTGCCGACGAACGCCCCCACCCGGGGCTTGTCCCCCAGCGCGAACTCGGCCGGCAGCTCCGAGGTGCAGGTGAGGGTGTAGCTGCCGGTGCTGCCGGGCTTCACCTCGAAGACGCGCTCCCAGGTGCGGGAGCCGGCGGTGACGCGGAAGGAGCTGGACGGCTGGGTCATCGAGCCGGACCGCATCTGGGGGATCCGGCAGTCGACGTGACCCGGCCCGGACTGGGAGACGTAGATCGCCTTGGTCTTCCCCTGGACGAAGCTGAAGGTGCGCGAGTCGCCGCTGGAGAAGCTGTGGGCGGTGTCGACCGAGTCCACGGTGTTCTTCAGCGTCACCGCGATGAAGGCGACACCGGCACCGGCCAGGACGAGCCCCAGCAGCCCGGCCACCACATACCAGAGGCGCCGGGGTCGCAGGACCTTCGCCGGGATGTTCGGCGGCGCAGGCGGCGGGCCGCCGTAAGGAGGGCCCCACGGGTACGGGTTCTGTATCGCCACAGGGGCGCATGGTACGGCAATCGCCGCGACCGGCCCCGGCCGGCTCCTGTTCGTTTCGAGACCTCTAAGCCCTTGTAAACGGTATGGAAAATGTGTGAATACTGTATGACTGCCCTGCGGACGGTCTGAGCCCGACTCGTCGGCGGGCCCCACCCATGCCACAAAGCCGGAGAACTGCGTGAAGATCTCGTTCCTCATCCACAATGTGTATGGCCTGGGTGGGACAAACCGGACGACGATCAATCTCGCGACGGCCCTGGCCGAGCGCCATGAGGTGGAGATCGTGTCGGTGTTCCAGAGCACCGACGCACCGCTGTTCACCGTGGACCCGCGGATCAGGCTGACCAGTCTCATCGACACGCGCGAGGTCCCCGAGAAGGACCGGTCCGTACCGGCCAGGGTCTTCCCCGCCGCCGAGGCCCGCTACCACCAGTACAGCACGGTGACGGACGAGCGGGCCGCCGCGCACTTCCGCCGGAACAGCCCGGATGTGCTCATCGGCACGCGCCCCGGCCTGAACGTGTACGTCGCCCGCTTCGGCGGCGACCGGACGCTGCGCATCGGCCAGGAGCACATCACGCTCGCCTCGCACTCGGAGGCCCTGCGTGCGGACCTGAAGAAGGCCTACGCACGCCTGAACGCATTCGTCACGGTGTCCGAGGCCGATGCGGCCAACTACCGCAGTGACATGGCCATTCCGGGGCTGCCGATCGTCTCCATACCCAACAGCGTCCCCGCGCCGTCGGTCTCCCCGGCCGACCCCGCCGCCAAGACGGTCGTCGCCGCGGGCCGGCTGGCGGTCGTCAAGCGGTACGACCTGCTCGTGCAGGCCTTCGCGCAGGTCGCCGCCAAGCACCCCGACTGGCGCTTGCGGATCTACGGCGACGGCGGCCAGCGCGGGAAGCTGCGCTCCCTGATCAATGACCTCGGTCTGTACGACCAGGTCCATCTGATGGGGCTCGCCTCGCCGATCGAGGCCGAGTGGGTCAAGGGTTCCATCGCCGCGGTGACCTCGGACAGCGAGTCCTTCGGCATGACCATCGTGGAGGCGATGCGCTGCGGGGTCCCGGTCGTGAGCACCGACTGCCCGCTCGGCCCGCGTGAGATCATCCGCGACGGCGAGGACGGCCTGCTGGTCACGCCGGGAGACGTCGACTCCATCGCCGCGGGCCTGCTGCGGCTGATCGACGACGAGGGCGCGCGGGCCGCGATGGGTGCCGCCGCTCGCCGCAACGCCGAGCGGTTCGACCCCGCCGCGGTCGCCGTGCGCTACGAGGAGCTGTTCCGTGAGCTCGGTGCCGGCCGCTCCGCCGCCGCGCCCGTCCGCCCCTCGCTGTGGGGCCGTCTGCTGCGCACCCGCGCCGACCGGACGGCGGAGACGCCGGCGGCGGGGTCGCGGCCGTCCGCGTCGTCGGCGCCGGCTCCGATGAGCGGGTCCGTCCAGGCCGGCGCGGACGGCTCGCTGCGCGTGGTGACGGCGCCCACCGCGCCGGTCGACAAGGGCGAGCTGCTGCTGATCAGGCGCGGCGGCGAGGACCGTACGACCCTGCGCGTGCCGCTCGTCCGTGACGACAGCGGCCGGCTCTCGGCTCCCGTGGAGCGCACGCTGCCCCTGGGGAACGCGGTGTGGGACCTGTGGATCGCTCCGGCGAAGGGGCCGCGCAAGCGGCTGCGCAGCGAACTGCTCGACCTGCGGGGCCTGATGGACTTCCGGCCCGAGCCGCAGCTCTCCCCGGTGCGGGCGCTGCTGCCGTACACGACCGTGGACGGGTTCGTCGCGCTGAGCACCCGTGAGGCCGATGTGCACGCCGAGGTGCAGGGCATCGACATCGACGGCGGCGAGATCGGCGTGACGGTGCGCCTGTTCGGGACCGGCGCCGACGTCGAGGGGGTCGAGTTGCGGCACCGCGGCCGCGCCGACGCCCCGGTCCTGGAGCCGTCCTGGCACCGCGCGGGGGACGGGCTGCTGCACGCCCGCGTCAGCTGCGCGGACGTCGCCCGCCACCACCACGCGGAGCAGGACCTGTGGGACCTGTCGGTCCGCGTCGCCGGCCGGACCGAACCGGTGCGCGTCGGCGGCTGGTTCGGCGACGTCAAGGACCGCAAGAAGGTGTACGTGTACCCCGTCACGGTGTTCGAGGACACCCCGCGCGGACGCGCCCGGGTACGGCCGTACTACACGGTCGACAACGGCCTGTCCGTCAACGCCGTCGACCTGCCGTAACGGTCCCGCCCGGGGCAACCGGGCCATCGCTCCGGGCCGCCCTGCCAGAGGGGCCCGGAGCCTGAACGGTCATGACGCGTACGACGCCGCCCCGGCCCCTCGACATCACCGCAGTCTTCCCCGGACCGGCCCCGCCGGCCCGCACCGCCGTACGGCTGCATCCCCGGGCCGGCGCGCCGACCTGCAGTGACCGCCGGTCAGAATCTCCACCGTCCGGAACCGCGAGCTCTTCGGCGGGGCAGGGCCGCACTGTGTCGTGCTCAGAACACCAACGGGAGTTCCTTGACCCCGGTCATGCTCAGGCTGGGAAGGAACCGAGGCGGCCTTTCCGGATCGCTCCGCAGGTTCGGGAAGCGGTCCAGGAGGATGTTCAGCGCCACTCTGCCTTCCAGCCTCGCGAGCGGCGCTCCGATGCAGAAGTGTGCCCCGCGGCCGAACGCCATGTGCGGGTTCGGGTCCCGCGTCGGATCGAAGGTGTGCGGATCGGTGAACACCTTCGGATCCCGGTTCGCCACGCCGAGGAACGTCACCACCAAGGAGTCGGCGGGGATGCGCTCGCCGCCGAGTTCGACCTCGGTCGTGGTGGCCCGCGCCGTCCCGGCGAACGGGCTGAAGTACCGCAGCGCTTCCTCGATCGCCGCGGGGATCAGGCTCCGGTCCTCGCGCACCCTGGCGAACCACTCCGGATGGGTGTCCAGGCACAGGATCGAGTTGCCCAGCAGCATTGTGGTGGTGATGTGCCCGGCGATCAGCAGGACGTTGGAGAAGTTCACCACTTCGTTGTCGGTGAGGTGTTCACCGTCCACTTCGGCCTGAATCAGCTTGGTGATCAGGTCTTCGCGGGGATTCCTCCTGCGATCCTCCACATGTTCACGCAGATAGTCGGAGAGTTTCCGGACCTTCAGCATCGCGTCCTGAAGCCGCTGCCGCTGTCCTTCGGTCCGGTCGGCGAAGGAGAACTCCTGGGTGCTCTCCATCAGGGCGTCGCCCCATTCCCGGAATCTGTGCCGGTCCGAGCCGGGCACTCCGAGCAGTTCGGCGATGACGATGACCGGAAGCGGATAGGCCAGGTCGTTGACCAGCTCCATCCGGTTGCCGTCCGCGACTTCGTCGAGCAACTCGTTGGTCAGCTCGGCGATGCGGGGTTCCATATCGGCCACCATCTTCGGAGTGAAGGCATGGCTGATCAGTCCGCGGAGCTTTTTGTGCTCCAGCCCGTCCATCTGAATGAGGTTGCCCTCACTGAACTCCTCCTGGCCCTCCAGCATGTCCTTGGGTATGACGCGCTGTGTATGCGAGGAGAACGTCGCGGGGTTGGCCAGGACGTGCTGGACTTCCTTATAGCCGTAGACGCACCAGATTCCGGCCTGGGCGTCGTAGCGCACCGGGGCTTCCGGCGCCCGGCCACGTAGCCAGAACTGCGCCTCGTGAATTCCCCAGGTGTCGGCCATGGATGTCACGTTTCGTCATCCTTTGCTAGAGCGTGGGTATGGAATCCGATGGCGGAGGGCTTCGTCCCGGGCCCCAGAAGAAAGTCCCTGGACACGGCCACCGAAGCCAGGATTTCCATCGGCTGGTCCGTTGCCCGTCGAATTGGTGGCCGACCGAAGTGAAGCGGCCCGCTATGCGGCCGGCTTGCGCGCGGTGACCCGCTCGACGACGCCCAGCTTGCGCCGTTCCTGGTGCTCGATGACGAATCCGGCCCGCTGGACCAGCGGAAGCGGCCGGCGGGTCTGGTAGTCGCCGCACTGTCGCAGCATGTTCTTCTCGAGCATGCGCTGCCACCAGAAGATCAACCGGTGGTGGCTGCCCACGTGGTCGAGCAGCAGCAGCCGCCCCCCAGGTCGCAGCACCCGGTACATCTCGGCGATCACGGGCCGTTCGTCGGGCACACTGCACAGCCCGAGCGTGCAGACGACCGTGTCGAACGAGTCGTCCGCGAACGGCATCGCGTGGGCCTGTCCTTCCCGCAGTTCGATCTCCCGGCCCAGTGCGGCGGCGCGGTCGCGGGCCTGGTCCAGCATGGCCGGGCTCAGGTCGAGTCCGGTCAGGGACACCCCGGCCGGATAGAACTGCAGATTCAGGCCGGTGCCGATGGCGACTTCGAGGACTTCTCCCTTTGCCTGGCCGGCCACCCAGGAACGCCCGTCATCGAGCAGCATGCGTTCGAGACGCCCGGCGTCACGGTCATAGCGGGGAGCGTATTCCTGCCACAGTGCGAGGAGCCGCTGGTTCTCTTTGGTCACGTCGGTCACGTCGTTTCCCCCTTGTCGATCCGCCCTGTGTCCGCGCGGGGCCGGAACCCATCCGCTGCGGCGAACTCCCCGCACCGTACGCGGCATTAGGGCAGTGAACTGGCCGGATTTCGGGTCATGGTTCCAGCAGACTGTCCCAGAAAAATGTCGCCACCGGCCAGGCCGCATTGGCCGGATTCGCTCGCCCATATCCGCGACGGCTGTGCCGCAAGTGCCCCCTTCGACCGCCTTCTCGCCCATAACGGACCGACGGGGGCCCGTCGAAAGCCTTTACCGAACCACGCACCGGCGGTTCCCTGCTGCTTCGACCGCGTTAACACGTCGACATACCCGACCGGCCCCGATGTCATGCACGCAGGGCCACGTCCGCCGGCGTAGGTGCAGCATTTCTCCCCGTTGCGCCGCCAGCATCGTGCCGCACATCCTCTTCGACGGCCAGCCCTTTGCCGACACGTTGCCCGAGTGCCGCGAAGTCACCCTGTGACGGCACGTGCTCCCTACATGCAAAAAATGCGTCCCGACCAGCAGTGATAGGACACGCAACCGAAGGGACCGGCTCCACATTGCTTGACAGCCTGGACCGCGGTCGGTGACGATCGGCCCACGGCGGTCCACCAACCGCCGTCGGCCTGAGTTTCTCAACGGGGGAGAATCTATGGACGTCAGTACGCCTGCGTTACGGCGAATAACGTCTCTGGTGTCTCCGTACGGCCTTGTGTCCCGCACCGCGGCCCTGCCAGTGGCCGACGGCGATCCGGACTTCACCATCCGCGTCGCCGGCATCGGCGACCCGTCGAAGGTCCTGCACAGCATGCGGGGCTGGAGCAACGACGGGGACCTGGGCAATGTCGACGGTGTGGGCAGCGCTCTGGCCGGCGAGCGGGCCAGGCTGATCTCGATCGCCGAGGCGCTCGAACGGTACTCGGTCTGCGCCTGGCACGACGAGGACATCGTTGTCGCCGCCGAGGACGAGCTCACCGAGGAGTTCGTCTCGCCGACGCGCTGGCCCCAGTGCTCCGCGAGCGAGTTCGCTCGCGACGACTGCGGTCTGGTCCCGTACGACCCGGCTGTTCCGATCAGATGGGTCCGGGCCTGGTCGCTCACCCGGCGGTGCTCCGTCCTCGTCCCGGCCATCGCGGTGTACCTGCACATGGCACCGCGGTCACGGTCGGAACGTTTCACCCGGGGCATCACCACGGGAGCGGCCGTCCACTCCGATCTCCGCGGCGCGGTGCTCGGCGGGCTGCTCGAAGTCGTGGAGCGGGACGCGCTCTCGATCGCGTGGCTGCAGCGCCTGCGGCTGCCGCACCTGTCGGTCGATCCGGAGCTGCTGGAACCGCTCGAACGCGCCTACCACGCGACGGGAACCGCGCGTCACCTCGACGTCCGGCTCTTCGACGCGACGACGGACTTCGGCATCCCTGTGGTGTACGCCGTGCAACTCTCGCCCCACGAAGACCGGTTGGCCCAGATCGTCTGCGCCACGTGCGACGTCGATCCGCGGCGGGCCGTGGCCAAGATCTACCGCGAACTCGCCGCCGTGCGGGTGGCGTTGCGCGCCGCGGTGGACAGCCGGCCGGCGGGGCGGCCCGACGACGGGACCGTCAGCGTGATCGGCTCGGCGGCCTACAACGCCTCGGCCGACCGACGGGACGCCTTCCGGCACCTGCTGGAAGGCGAGCGGGACGTACGACGCCTCGACGAGCTGCCCGACCTGTCCGCCGACCCGGACCCGCTGGCGACCGCGGTGTCCCGGGTGGCCGCGCGGGGGGCCGAGGTGCTCGTGGTGGACGTCACCACGGACGAGGCACGACAGGTCGGCATGCACGCCGTCAAGGTGCTGGTCCCCGAGGCCGTGCCGCTGTCGTTCATTCACAGCGAGCGCTACCTCGGCACGGACCGGCTCTACACCGCGCCCACGGCGATGGGGCACGAGAGCCACGGCGAGGAGTCGCTGAATCCGGAACCACAGCCCGCTGCGTAGATAGGGGACAAGGCACGTGCTGTCCGAGCAATCAGAGGGATGCCTGTACCTGGTGAGAGACGCGTTCGGGGAGCAGTACGCCGACGCGTACCAGGCGGCGGCATCGAGCCGGGTGACCGGCAGTGAACTTCCCGACGACGACCGGCTGTTGCACGCCGCGGTGATCGCCGCCGTCTACTCCGGGCAGGACGAGAAACTGCGTGACGCGCTCGACCGGCTCGGATTCGAGCGGGGCGTCCCGACGGTGGCGGTCGAGCTGCTCCCGACCAGGATCGTATGCGGTCCGGCCGTGATCCCCGGAGCCACGGCCTGCTACGACTGCTACCTGCGGCGCGTCGAGCAGCACCGGGACCCCGGGCAGGCCGATCCCGTGGGCGAGGCGACCCGGGGACTGCCGGAGGGCTTCGGCCGGATGCACCTCGCGATCGCGCACGGTCTGCTGACGCTGGCCGTGGCCGAGCTGCGCACGGGCCCGGTGGGGCTCGGCGGCACGGTACGGACGTTCGACCTCGTCACGGGGACGCTGTCGACCGCGTCGACGGTGGCGGTGGACCGCTGTCCGCGTTGCGGTGCCCGATGGGGCGACCGGCGGACGGGCATCGACGCGATGGCTGGTCTCACGTGAGTTTCTCGCTTCGGGGGAGGAGTGCAAGCGATGGGTGTTGAGCTGAGGGCGGATACCCTCGGACGGGTCGCGCGTCATGACAAGCAGATCGCTGTCCCCGTCCGCCCCGTACTCCGCAAGGGTGTCCGGCTGCGCCGGTCCGGCGACGCCGTGATGCTCGACGGCGCGGACAAACGGCAGGTCTTCACCGGGAAGTTCGCGCGCGGCCCGCTCGGCCGGCTGGCCGCCGCTTGTGACGGTGCCGCCGCGCATGCCGATCTCGCCGCCGCGGTGGGACTCGACGAGGCGGTCGTCCACAAGGCCCTGGCCCTGTTGTGGGCGTCAGGGGCCTTGGAGGAGGGCACCCAGGACGGCGAACACCCGGCGCTACCGCCCGAGCTCGCCTGCCTGCTGTCACGGCTCGGCAACTCCACCGGAGTGAACCCGTCCTGGACCGACGCCGCGGCGAGGCTCGGTCGCGCCACGGTCCATGTGGCCGGACACCGCCCTCTGGTGGAGGCCACGACGAGCTGCCTGAGCGGGGTGTGCGAGGTGGTCGACGACATCGATCGGCTGCCGGTCGCCGACGACGCCTTCGTCGTCTTCTTCGAGACCCGGCAGTCCCAGCCGGAGCTCGTCGAACTGCGGCGCCGATGTTGGCTGGAGAAGCGACCCCTGTTGCGCGTCCGGGCCGACAGCACCTCGATGGTCATGGGACCGTACGTGGACCCCGCGTTCACCCCGTGCCTGGAGTGCGGCGTGTCGGGCGAGGACGACCTGTCTGACGATCCGCCGCAGCACGCGTACGACCTCGTCGCCGGCCTCGTCGCCCATCACGTGCTCGCGCTCGTCTCGCGATCGATCCGGACCTACCTGCCGCTCGATGCGGGCATCATCGACCTGACCACCCTGGCGACGCGACACCGTCCGAGCGCGACCCGCCCCGGGTGTCCCACTTGCTCGTTCAGCGAGGGCACGACGGCCTCCGTGCCGCCGTCCAGCGCGACATACGAGGCGGCGGTGGCCTTGCCACCGCGCAGGTTCCTGGACCCCAAAGGGCATCTGGCCCATTTCCAGTCCTCGAACATCAAGCTGCAGTTCGAGTTCCGGAGCTGGCCCAGCTGCCCGCGGCTGGCGCTGCCCGAGGCGGACGTGTCGAGGCTGGCCGGAGCGCCGGCCGAAGACCGGGCGGACCTCGGCCGGCCCGATGTCGCCCTCCTGCTCGCGATGGCGTTCGGCATCCGCGAGCGGACCGAGGGGTGGGTACAACGGTGGACCGCGGCCGGCGGGAACATCGGCTCGGCGACGGCCTATGTGGTGAGCCGTGACGAGGCCGTCCTGCCCGTGGGCGGGTACGCGTACCGCGACCAGGACCACTCCCTCGCACAACTCACCACCGACGAGCTGCCGGGCGACCGGCCGCTGCTGCTGGTCGTGACCTCCAATCTCAAGAAGATCGCCGCCAAGTACGGCACGTTCGGGCTCCGGCTCTCGCTCTGCGACGCGGGCGTCGGACTGTCCACCGCCCGGAGGGTCACCGACCACCTGAACCTGGACTATTCGCTCGTCACGGATTGGGACGACCACCTGCTGAGTGAGTACCTGGGCCTCTCCCCCGCCGAAGAACCCATCGCCGCGGTCATGGAAGTGGGCTGATTCGATGCGATCCGACACGTCCATGATGCAGCCGCTGCTCGACGGCTTCGCCGCTCGTGCCCGGACGAGCGACGGTCTCGCGGCACACCGGTCACCGAAGCCGTTCGCGGACGCCACGCGCGTCGCCGTCGATGAGCAGGAGGCGGCCCCCGGGCACCCCCGCGATCTGGCCGCCACCCTCCTGACACGCCGGTCGTCCCTGCACTACGCGGACACACCCGTGCGCACGGATCTGATCCTGAGCCTGGTGCAGAAGACGTTGCGGCGCGACTCCGACGGCTGGCAGCTCGATGACGACACCGGCCCGCTCGAGGCGTTCGTCTTCGCGCTGCGCAGCGAGGGGAAGCCGGCCGGGGTCTACCGGGTCACCGCGCGGGAGGCGTCGTACATCGCCCCGGCCTCGGTCGTCGGCGATCCCGAACTCCTCGGTGTCCAGCGCGAGTTCGCCGACGCGGCGGGAATCGTCAGCGTCTACGCCGACATCGACCGCGCGGACTCGTGGGCGGGATCGCACGGCTACCGCCTCTGCGCGGTGCGTGCCTCCATGGCCCTCTACGACTTCCACCTGAGATGCCAGTCCCACGACCTCGTCGGCACCATCTTCGGCGGGTTCATCGGCTCGGCCGTCCGGAATCTGGTCCAGAGCGACGGTGCGACCCGGCACCCCCTGCTCGCCGCGACCTACGCCCACCCGGCGCCCTGATCACAGGCCTCGAAACGCGCCCATCCCCCACCCCCGTCGACGGTCATCCGGCGACGCGACATGCTGCGCGACGAAAGCGAGTGAATCGATGTCCTACGAGGGTGCGTCCCGCGCGGACGGAGTCGTCCTCGCCCGCCCGGACGTGTCCGCGCTGCGGACGAAACACGGAGCGTGGATCGGTGTCGGCTCCGCGTCCTTCACGATCAAGGGTGCGTCCGCCTTCGGCGTGGTCTCGACGCTGCTGGACCGGTCTGACGGCAGTCGCACCGGTGCTGACCTGGTCGGTGCGTTCCCGGCCGGGTCACGCGCGGCGGTGTCGCGCGTGCTCGACGCGCTGGTGACCCGTCGGTGCGTCACCGTCCTCGACGCGCCGATCGCCCATCAGGTCACCGCCAAGGGCCCCGCGGCGGAGTGGCTGATTCCGTTCTTCTCACAGCTGACGGACGAACCGGTGCGCGCGCTGGACCGCGTCCTCGCCACCGCCCTCCACCTGTACGGCGGCACCGACTGGCTCGCGCGCCTGCGCCAACTCCTGGCCGGTTCACCGCTGTTCGGGCTGAGGACCGAGTACCACACCGTCTCGGACGAGGATCCGCTGCCGCTGTGGGAGGACGCGGGCCTGGTCGTCATCGACGCGGACAGCCTCCCGTACGAACGCACCGTGCGACTGCAGGACGCGCTGCTGGACCGCGGCGTACCGCACGGCATCGTGGGCGAGGCGGGCCGACGCCACTGGATCCTCTGGTCCGACGACACGTCGACCGGTTGCTGGGCCTGCCTGTGCCGGTACGGTCGCACGGCGCGGCCCGGCGCTCCGGCCGGCACCGTGTCACCGGCACCGGACGACTTCACCGCGGCGGCCGTGATCCACGCGATCTACCAGCGCACTGCCGGGCTCGGTGAGCACACGGCAGCAGCGGTGGCCATGCCCCTCGACGCGAGCCTGCCGGCGGTGAAACCGCATCCCGCGTGGTCGGCGGCGGGCTGCCGCTGCCACCGCGCGGTGGTACCACCCGCCACCGGTGACCGGCGCGACGACGCGGAAGAGGCCCTGGTCCGCAGGAACATCGTCAGTCCCGACGACGACAGCCGGCTGGACGACGACCACGGGCACATCATCGACGTCCTGGCCGGCTGGACGGACGAGTTCGCCGGCCCCTTCCGCTACCTGGACGGGGGCGACCTGCCCCAGGTCCCGTTCGGACAGGCACGGGCCACCCTCCTCGTCGGACCTGCCGGGACGCGCGAGATCACCGCCGCCACGCTGTCGTCCCGGGAGGCCCTCTACCAGGCAGCGCTCAACGGCCTCGAACTCTTCGCCGCGCAGCACGACGGACCGCGGCCGACACTCAGCGCCGGATGGACTCTGGACGAGGCGGTCTACCGAGCCCTGCTGAGGCAGTCGATGGCGACGCCGGCGGACGGCCCCGAGTTGGTGCCGCTGTCCGACGACGACCTGGGGCACGACGAGTGCGCCGCATTCAGCCGGTACATCCAGCGGGGTGTCGAGCGCACCGCCGGCTGCGAGGCGCCGCAGTGGTCCGGCACCCGCCTGCCGAACGGCGTCTACCGGGTCCTGGGGCGCGCCGCCGGAGGAACGGTCACGCAGGGCGCGGGCGCCTGTTACGCGGAAGCGGTGTCGATGGCGTTGCTCCGGCTCGTCAACGACGACGGCGCCCTGGTCCCGCTCAACCCCCACTTCCGTGACTGGGCCGAGGTATGGCGGCACATCGCACGGCCGCGATGTACGGAGGTGACCGCGCACACGGTTCCCTTCGCGCGGCACCAGGTCCGACTGGTGGAGATGGCATGAGGACGCAAACGCACGTTCCACCCGCCGCGGACCTGGTCTCCGCGCTGTCGGCCGACGCCGGCGCACCCACGCCCGCGGAGGTGCTCCTGGGACCGCTGACCGACCCCACACGGATACACGCCGACGGGGCCGGAACGGGGCGGAGCATAGCCGTGTTGTTCTGGTGCGGCAGCGTCTACGTCCTGGCCTACGACCGGGCGGACCAGGGGGGCGGCGGATGCCCGCGGTGCCTGGCGTGGTCCCTCACCAGGCACGTGGACTCGGCCGACCTGCCGTTCGAGGAGGCGTCCGACAGCGATTCCGCGAAAGGCGCGCGCAGCGACGCGCTCTGGCGGCAGGCCGGTCCCGCGGTGCGCACAGTCGTCACTCGGACCGCGGCACTCTTCCTGCGGGAGAACCCGCCCGCCGGAACGCTCGCCATGGTCGACCGAGCCGGCGGCACGGTGCGACAAGGGCTCGTACCGCCGAGGACGGGATGCCCGGCATGCCAGTCGGCGACGACCACGACCACGGTCGCCTTCGGCTCCGCGCCCGAGCTGCTCGAGAAGTCCGAGGGTGCGCTCCGGGCCGGCCGCCCGCTGCCGCCGACACTCACGTCCGACTACATGGGACCGCACTCGCTGTTCAGGGAACCGCTCGCCGATCTGGACGGCCCCCTCCCCACGGCGCAGGTGGGCCTGCCGCTGGGCAACGGCATGCTGGAGCCCGGGGTCGGGCGCTCCCGGAGCTTCGCCAAGAGCCGGACGACCGCGGTGCTGGAGGGCCTGGAGCGTCTCGCGGGCTTCTGCCACCAGCCGGTCGACGGCACCGTGGAGGCCTCGCTCTCGGAGCTGGGGACACGGGCCATCGACCCCCGCACCCTCGGCTACCACTCCGCCGACCAGTACGCGCGCGAGGACTTTCCCTGGACGCCGCTGGATCCGGCCGAAACGGTGGAGTGGGTCCCGGTCACACCCCTCGGCGAAGGACCCGCCCGGTACCTTCCGGAGGTCGCCCTGTCGTGGGTGCGCCGCCCGGGGACGCGGCAGCCGTTCTTCTACGACACGTCGAACGGCTTCGCGCTGGGCCAGAGTCACGAGGAAGCGACCCTGCACGGGCTCTTCGAGATCGTGGAACGGGACGCCTTCCTGCTCACGTGGTACCGCAAGCTGCTCCTCCCCGAACTCACCCTGGGACCGGCCGACAGCGACGTCAGGGACCTGATGGAGCGCGTCGAAGTGGTCACCGGATTCCGGGTCCGGCTGTACTGGGCGACCTTGGACATCGAGATCCCGGTCGTGCTGGCACTCGCCCAGCGCGACGCGGACTCGGGTCCCTGCACGCTCGTGTCGACGGCGGCCGGCCTGTATCCGCGGGCGGCGGCCGAGTCGGCCATCTTCGAGGTGGCCGCGCGCGTGGCCTCCATGCGGTGCGTGTACGACGACGACCCGGAGCACCGGCAGCGGCTCGCGGAGGACCACGACTCGCTGGTCACCATGGACGACCACAGCCTGCTCGGTGCGCTGCCCGCCTCCCGCGACTGGTTCGCGTTCCTGACGACGCCGGACCGGCCCGAGGTCAGTCTCAGCGCGGCGGCCGCGGCAGCCCCGGAGTTCGGCACCCTCAAGGAAGACCTCGACTACGTGCGCACGCGGATCGAGGCCGTCGGCAGTCACGTCTACGCGGCCGATCTCACCACGCCGGAGCTGCGCTGGCGCGGGCTGGTGTGCACACGCAGCTTCGTCCCCGGATGCCTGCCGATGACGTTCGGGCACCGCACACGGCGCATGGAGGGGCTGCCACGCCTGCACGGCGGACGGCTCCCCCACCCCTCGCTGCTGCCCGACGACCAGACCCCGGCGGACGTCCCGCCGCACCCCTTTGCGTAGCCCGCTGGTAAGAGAAAGAGAGCCCTTTCGTGCGATCGGATGAGCATGCGGAGCCGCCGGCTGAGTCCACCGCGAGGGTCAGCCCCTACGTCCTCTTCCGGCGTAGTCGGCTGCCGGTGACAGAACTGGCGGACCTCCGGTTCGACGAGACCTGGGAGCGGATCGAGGAGAGCCGCCGTCTCCGGGTGGAATGTGCGCGGCGTGCGGAAGAGGTGTCCGACCGTCTGGCCGGGGTCGTCCCGCACGTGGACGAGTCGGTGCGTGCCGAGCTCGTCAGGCTGCGCCGTGACGTCTACAACCAGCGTGCCGAGCCGGCGGCGCGGCGGATCGCCGTCGTGGAACCGCACCTGGAGAAGGACACGGTCGCCGGGCTGCGGGAGTGGTTCGACCTCGTTCGGCGGACGCGGCGCTGCGAGGACGAGGCACAGTCGCTGTTCGACGCGAGGACGCAGTCGGCACGCGCCGGTTTCGCCCGGCTCTTCGAGCACGACTCGATGGCGAGGAGCATCCAGCTCTCGGGCGACCAGCTCTACGAGAGCCTGCGCCGGTACACCTCGGGCGAGATGCGTTCGGCCAAGCCGAGCCGGCTGCGCGTCCTTGAGTCCACGCTGGTGAACTTCGCCTATCGCGCCGCGCTGAAGCCGTCGCCCTTCGGCCGGTTCACCGAGGTCGGAGCCTTCCCCACGGATCTTCCCGAGGCCGAACACGCCGTGTCCGAGCCCCGGACGTACTCGACGTCGACCCTGAACCGGGTGCTGGTGAACTGGCTGGTCGCGGGACTGCGACGGGTCGATGGCGGTATCGACCTCTGCCAGGTGCTGCTGAACTCGTCGCTGCGCGCGGACGACAAGACGGTCGAGTTCATCGGGGTCGTCCCCGACGCCGACGGGGAAGGCCTCTCGGAGACGGTCGTCAGGCTCAAGCGCGACAAGGTCGTCAACTGCATCCTGACCGTCATGGACTCGGGCACGGCGTCGGTGCCCGAGGTGCTCCGGGCGCTGACCGAGTTGACCGGCAAGGAGGAGGCCAGCCGGAAGGCCCTGCGGACGATGCTGCTTCTCGAGCTGCTGTACGTCTGCCCCGGCTTCGACGAACAGGACCCGGGATACTCCGAGAAGCTGGCGGGGGTCCTGCGCGCCGGGACGACCGCGCCCGTAGCCGCGTTGAGCGGTCACCTCGACACCCTCGTGGAACTGGAAGCGGCGCTGTCCGACGCGCCCACGGAGAAGCGCAGGCCGCTGCTGAGCGCCGCGGACCAGGCTCTCACCGGCATCGCCGAGGTGTGCGGGCTGGAGGCGCCCCCCGCCGAGATCACCCGGGCGCCGGTGTACGAGGACCTCTGGACGCCCGACCGTCCCGCCACCTGGAACCGGGAAGCCGTGGCCAAGAGCGTCCCCGCGCTGGAGAGCCTGTGGCGGCTGTCGTCGATGCTCGACTACGGCCACGCGAAGCGGCTGGGCGTGTACGCCTTCGCGGCGGACACCTTCGGCGACCGCGACACCGTGCCTTTCCTGACGTTCTTCGAGAAGCTCGTACAGCTCTCGGAAGCCGAGCAGGACGCGGTGTTCTGGGGGCGTTCCGCCGCGGCGTCGAAGACCTTCATCGCGCAGCGCGACCAGGCCCTGCGGGACATCGGCCGGCAGCTCGTACCCGAGGACGGCGTCGTCCGGATGTCCCCCGAGGCCCTCAAGGACGCGTGTGCGGGCGTGGAGGACTGCGTCGACCCCGACTCGATCACCTTCCGGGTCCAGCTCGCGGGCGGCGCCCCGTCGCCCGCCGTCGTGGTGAACGGCGTCCTGACCGGATACGGCGTGTACTTCTCGCGCTTCAGCTCGTTCATCGAGGGCTCGGCAGCCGAGGGCTGGACGCTCCGGTCGGCCGTCCGGGAACACCTCAGGAAGGCGTTCCCCGGGCAGGTGGACCTCAACATGGTCGCCGGGCTCAATTTCAACCTGCACCCGCCGCTCACCGACCGGGTGCTGAACTACCCCGGCACCTGGCCCACCTCGCCGGAGATGAAGGCCTACAGCCTCGACAAGCTCATGATCCGGATCGACCACGCCCACCGCGGGCTGCTCCTCTGGGACCCCGAGCGCGACGAGCGCGTCCATCTGACCCCCATGAACTTCCTGCTCCCCATCGTGGTGCCGGTCCTCTACAACCTCATCGAGGTCCTGAGCCCGACCATCAGGTACAACTACGCGCCGATGGACAACATCGGGCGGGCGATGGGTCACCGCGGATATCCGGGCTCGTCCCCCCGGCTGATGGTCGGCGACGTCGTCGCCAGCCGCAGGACCTGGACGGTGCCCGCGCGCGAGATCCCCGAACTGTCCGAGCTGAGCAAGGACTCGTACCCGGCGCTGCTGCGCTTCGACCAGTGGCGCATCGAACAGGGCCTGCCCCAGCACGCGTTCGTGCTGACGCAGCGCCTGGACGAGTACAACCTGCTGTCCGGGCTGGTCGAGGAGATCCCACGGGACTGGACCGACTTCAACCACCTGCACAGGGCCAGTGTCCACAAGCCCATGTACGTCGACTTCCGCAATCCGTATCTGGTGCGCAGCTTCGCGAAGACCGCTCTGACGCGGGACGACGTCTACGTGTCCGTTCGAGAGTGCATGCCGGCGACCGACGAGTACGGCGGCTCAGGGCCGGCAGCGGCAGAGGAGTTTTTCGTTGAGCTCTACAGGGACTGAACCCGACGCCGAGTGGCGGCCCCTCCATGTCTATCTGCCGATGTCCCTCCAGCCCACCTTCCTGCGGGACGTGATCCGTCCCGTCGTGCGGGACGCCGGGATGCGGGAGCGCTTCTGGTACTTGCGGTACTGGCAGGGCGGTCCGCACATCCGGCTCAGGCTGCACCGGGCGTCCGACGAGACCGTCGAGTCGGTACGCGGCATGCTGGCCGCGGCGATGCCCACGCTCGACGCCGAGCAGGCCGCCGAGTACGAGGAGCAGTCCTCCCTCCAGCCGGGCCTGGCAGATCTCGAAGGGGCGAAGCCCGAGGAGGTCAGGGCGCCGGGCACCATCGAACCCTCCCCCTACTCGCCCGAGTACGCGAAGTACGGCGGGACCACGGGACTCCGTATCGCCGAAGAGCTGTTCCGCTCGACTTCGGCCGCGGTGCTGGATCTCCTCGCCGACCGGTCGGACCGTGAACTCCAGGCGTCGCCGGCGGGTCTGGCCATGCGCGTCATGGCCATGTCCCTCAAAGGTTCCGGGCTGGACGTGGAGCAGAGCCAGGATTTCCTCCGCGCCTATGAGAAGGACTGGCTCAGGTGGGTACCGCCCGGTTACGAGGAGAAATGGGCGGCCGTGTACGAGAAGACGCGGAGCAGGGTGACGAACCTGTGCGGCGCGGTCTGGCGCGACGGAGCCACCGACGTCTTCCACGACATCTATGCCACTGCGCTGAATTCCACACTCTCGGTACAGGAAAAACCGACGGGGAGTGACTTCGGGGAGCTCGCGCTCGAAGGAACCCCGTATGCCGGCTGCCTGGCCAACTACATACACACGACCAACAACCGCCTGGGGATTCTTCCGGCCGCGGAGGCGTTCCTGGCGTACGTCATCCGGAGTTCCCTGACCGAACTGCGGGTGCCGCACAAGGCTTGACCGGAGCGCAGGAATCCGTTCGTGACCATTTGGATTTCTCAGCTCTTGTCACCACAACTACCGCTATATGGCGGTAAGATGGAATGGAAACCGAAACCGAAAGGGAGGTGTTTCAAGTGGACGCTGCAGAGCAGCTCGACCTGAATGCGCTGGAGATCTCGGACCTGATTGAGGACTCGAGCTACAGCGACGAAACCCTGTCGCAGGTCATGGCGGCCTCGTGCACGACCACGGGCTGCACGACCAGCTCGTCGTCGTCCTCGTCGTCCTGACCGGACAGCGCATCATGTCGCTGTCGTCGGGCGCCATTCGCGAAATGCGCGCCCGGCGACAGTGACTCCCTGCGCCGGCACCGCCTGCGCGACATCATCGTCGCCTTCTTGATAAGGCGGCGAGGATAGTTGCTGCCGCCGGGCGCCATTCACCGAATGCGCGCCCGGCGCCAGCGACTTACCCGGAGATACGTATGGTGCATGTCTTTGTGACGATCCCCCTCGACGGGGGAAACAGAACGCTGCCGCAGGTGGTCCGCGGTTTCATCACCGACCTGTTCGGGCCGGCCCAGCCCGCCTGGCCGGGTGACTTCTACTTCGTGCGCACCTGGGAGCAGGCGACCGGACGCGACTGTCTGCAGATCAGCCTCGGGTCCGATACGGTCACGGCCGGCGAGGCGCGCGACCGCGTCCAACGCGCGGCGGACCGCCACGGCTTGCGTCCGGCCACGGCGGAGGTCCTGTTCGAGGAGATCCCCTCCCCGCTGTGGAACTCCGGCATCGGCGGGGACGGGTTCGACGCCGCGGCGAAGCGGCTCTACCGCGCCGTGGCGCCGGTCCTCGCCCGCAGCGTGTCGGAGATCGGCGGCGACACGGCCAAGGCCTACCTGCTGGCACTGCGCCTGATGGTCGCGAATTCGGGCGCCACCCTGCTGGAGTCCGAGCAGCGGCAGCTGTCCTCCCGCGACTTCCGCGAACTCCTCAGCCTCCGTATGCTCAGCTACCGCTCACACTACGAAGGCGCCAAGGCCGCGCAGGCCAAGGACCCTGATGCCTTCGAGCGTCGTTGTGCCGCCTATTACGAGAAATTGGGCTCGGCTGCCCGGGAATTCATCGGCGACTGCGCGTCAAACCCGTTGCCCGCCGCCGACGACCAGCCGGCTCGCGCCTGGGTGGACGTCGTCCGGCAGCACTTCGGCACCCTGCGCGAGGCATGCCGGGCCGGGCTCATCACCCACGACGGGCCCACGCTCGACGACTTCCACCAGACCCCCGACGCCGCGTTGTCGCGCAGCAGCTTCCACTCAAAGGAACTGTCGCACGAGATGTCGGACCTCCTGCACCGGAACCCGGATTTCCTGGCGTACCGGATTCAGACGAGCCTGCTGTACAGCTGTCTCTACACCATGGGATTCAACCTGGCTGAGCGGTTCCTTTTCTGCTACCTCCTCGCTCGCGCCAACGAGGAACTGGCAGGAAAGTCGACCGAGGAACTGGCGAAGGAACTCGACGCCGTCGCCAAGGAGCTCGCACATCCGTAGCCCTCCTACCGGAATCCGTCTGGATCTGGCTCCGCACGCCTCCAGCTACGCAATGGTCCGGCCGAAATCGACCTCAACGGAGGAGAATCATGCACATTGTGCTCGCTAATGTGCCGTGGAGTCCGATCGGGTTTCCATCCCTGGCACTCGGACTGCTCAAGAGTCTTACGCTCAAGGAGTTTCCCGACGCCCAGGTCGACGTGGTGTACGGAAATCTCGACTTCGTGGACTGGATCACCTCGCGCCGCCCCGACTTCAGCTACGAGGACTACCGCTACTACGACCTCGAAAGCTGCTACATCGGCACCGGCGACTGGGTCTTCTCCTCGGCCCTCTACCACGACCCGAAGTGGAAGGTACCGGAGTTCCTGGAGAAGTTCGGCCCCCAGGCGGCGCTCGACCCCGGGCAGGACCTCGCCCACGGAACGACCGTGGAAAGCCGGACGCAGACCACGCTGTGGCTCCACGAACACGTCGAGGAGTTCACCGACGAACTCGCCGAGCGCATCGCCTCCGGTGAACCCGACGTCGTCGGCTTCACCACCACGTTCCAGACCCTCACCGCGTCCCTCGCGGTCGCGCGGCGCCTCAAGGAACTGTCCCCCCGGACGGTGACCGTGTTCGGCGGCGCCAACTGCGAAGGGCCGATGGGCGAGGCGCTGCACCGCAACTTCGGCTTCATCGACTATGTGGTCCGCGGTGAGGGCGAGTTGGCCTGGCCGGGTCTGCTGCGCTCACTGCGCGAGGAGCCGGCCTTCGAGGCCGTCCCGGGTCTGTGCTGGCGGGACGAGAGCGGGACCTCGGTGTTCAACGCCGTGAGCACCAAGCCACTGCCGCCGGCCGCGATGGTCCTGCCCCACTACGACGAGTACTTCGCGCAGTTCTCGAAGTCGCACGCCCGGTTCTGGCTGGAGCCCAGGCTGGTCATCGAGAGCTCCCGCGGCTGCTGGTGGGGCGAGAAGCACCACTGCACCTTCTGCGGGCTGAACGGCGCCAGCATGATGTTCCGCAGCAAGCGGCCGGACCAGTTCATCGACGACCTCGTCACGCTCGCGAAGCGCCACAGGATCCTCGACGTGATGATCGTGGACAACATCCTGGACATGGCCTACCTGGACTCGCTCCTGCCTCATCTCGCCGAGGCCGACATCGACTTGCGGCTGATGTACGAGATCAAGGCCAACCTGCGCTACGAGCAACTCGAGATCATCTCGAAGGGCGGCGTGGTCTGCATCCAGCCCGGGGTCGAGAGCCTGAGCAGCAGGGTGCTGAAGCTCATGGACAAGGGCGTCTCCGGCTGCCTGAACGTGCGCATGCTGCGGGACGCCGAGTCGCTGGGCCTGACCGTCATCTGGGCCTACCTCTACGGGTTCCCCGGGGAGACGGACGAGGACTACGCCAAGATCATCGAGCAGTTCCCGAAGCTGCACCACCTGGGCCCGGCCGGCGGGGACGACAGGCTCGCGGTCCAGCGTTTCGCCCCGTACTTCGAGAACCCCTCGCTTGGCTTCCAGGAGCGGTGGGCGGCCTCTCAGTACGCGCTCACCTACGACCTTCCCGAGAAGGAACTGTTCGACATCGCGTACATCTTCGACGCGACGCACCGGGGCATCGGGAACGACATGGCGTGGAAACTGAGGGCCGGCCTGGACGAGTGGCGCCACCAGCACTGGCGCAGTCAGCTGTCCTACTTCGAGACCGACGAGGGCGTCACGATCACCAACACCCGGCCGGGCTTCGACTGGGACGTCGTCCAGCTCACCACCGACGTCGAGCTCGCGCTCTTCCAACTGCTCGACCAGCCGAGGACGCTCCAGTACCTCGAGCGCGAATGCTCGAAGCGGTTCGGGCAGACGGACGTCAGCGCCGTGATCGACCGGTGGATGGAACTGGGCCTGATCTTCACGGACGACGGTCGGATGATTCACGTCGTCACCAAGGACCGCAACCAGAGGTTCATGCAGATCCAGGTGGGCCAGGGGCTGTCGGCATCCGACCGCCCGTCTCCGACGCCCGTGGCGGTGTGAGAGGTGAGTGTGCACGTGCCGGCGATGAATGATGTCGCGACCGTTCCCGGTAGCGGGTTCGACGTACGGTTCAGCCTGTGGCGCCACGGTGCCCCGGGGGTACGGGCCTTGCCGGACATGCACCTCGGCGACGGCGTACTCGGCGGGGACGTCGTGGACGAGGCGCGCCGGATCCATGAGTCCGGCGCGCGGTTCGTGTCGGTCGAGCCCCTTGTCGACCTCAGTGGGCGGCCCGGGAGCGAGCACATGATCCCCGTGCTCTCCTTCATCCGCGAACTCACCGGCTACGGCGTGGAGGTGGACTGGCGGGCGCGCCTGGCGTCGGACGGCCCGGTGTGGTGGGTGTTCAGCCACCTCTTCCCCCCGTCGGTCCTGGAGGGGCCGCGCGGTGACGAGGTGCTGGCCGTCTGGCGGGCGAGGTACCACGTCGGCCGGTGCTTCTTCCGCCGGGGACCCGGATTCCTGCAGATCAGGGACCGGCGCCACGCCGGCTTGCGCCGGCTCACGGTCTCGGACGGCGCCCTTGTCTCCGCGATCGACTCGTTGCTGGCCGACCGCGGAGCGGACTCCATGCCGGACCAGGCGATGTCGGTGTTCGAGAAGCAGCACCTGGTCGTCCGGATCGGCGGCGGTGTGTGGTGGGCGCCGTACCGGCTGAAGCGCTGGGCGTTGCCGGCCTGGGAGGTGTGAGAAACGTGTACCTCCGACGTGTCCGGTGAACCGGCGCACCTCGATTCGTCAGTGGTGATCGCCGCCGTGTGCGGTGGTCACCACTTACCGAGCGACGTCGAGGAACCGAGTGTCCGGGGGAACTGAGGCGCTCACCGGTTGGCGGCGAGATTCCTGTCGATCCTCTCGTGCAGCGCGATGCCGAGGGAAACGGACACGTTGAGGGACTCGGTCGAGCTCATCATGGGGATCGAGACCGAGGCGGAAGCCGCTTCCTCGAACAGATCGGAAGGCCCACCCTTTTCGCTGCCGAACAACAGGGCCAGCCGGTCGGGGCTGTTCCCGAGTTCCTTCACGGACATGTCGCCGTCTGCCTTGAGCGTCATCAGCTTCAGACCACTGTCCCGGATGAAGGCGATGGCCTCCTCGCGACCGGAGAGAACCACGGGAAGCGAGAAGACGTACCCTCGGCTGGCTCGTTGCAGACGCCGGTCCGCGATGCTGGCGATATCACTGTCGACCAGGATGATCCCCGACGCGCCGAGCGCGAGCGACGTCCGTACGATCGCGCCGATGTTCCCGACGATCTTCACCCCGTCGAGAACGACGACGTCCCCACTCCGGCTTTCGATGTCGCTGAACCTGGCCGGACGTGGGACGCGGGCGATGCCGAACGTCTTGGCCTTCCTCTCCCCCTTGAACAACTGGTTGACGATCGACGAGTCGATGAGGCGGACCGGGATGTTGTGCCGCCTGCACAGATCCAGCAATGCGGAGGGGAAAGGGCTGCTGTCGCTGCCGTAGACCTCGATGAACTCCATCCCGGCCCCGATGCAGTGCGTGAGGGGCTCGACGTCTTCGATCAACGTGGTCTTGATGTTGGATCGAGAAGGCTTGGTGACATCGATGATCCGCTGCACCGCCGGATCGGAGGGATGTGCGATGGTGTCCAACTCAGTCATGGTCGTCCTACCGGCTGCCGTGTTCAGTGACGCGATTCCTGGGGTGTGACGCCCTACGTGGAGAAGGTCGCCTGCTGTCCGGCAGAACTCCCCGGACTTCCCCATCCGAGGCCCGCGCGATCAATCCCCGCACATGAAGTACCCGACCTAGATCATACAACGCCTGGTCGAGCGGAGCAGGCTGGGTCGCCGCGGCAGCGTTCGGTCGCGACCTTTGCCGGGGACAGCAAAGGGGCCCGTACGACCGAAGTCGTACGGGCCCCTCCGAGCCACTCAGGTCAGGTGACCCTCAAGCAAGCGGAACTTACTTGACGATCTTGGTGACCTGGCCGGCGCCCACGGTGCGGCCACCCTCGCGGATGGCGAACTTCAGGCCCTCTTCCATGGCGACGGGCTGGATGAGCTGCACCGACATCTCGGTGTTGTCACCCGGCATGACCATCTCGGTGCCCTCGGGGAGGGTCACCACGCCGGTCACGTCCGTCGTACGGAAGTAGAACTGCGGGCGGTAGTTGTTGAAGAACGGCGTGTGGCGGCCACCCTCGTCCTTGGACAGGATGTAGGCCTGGGCCTCGAACTCCGTGTGCGGGGTGACCGAGCCCGGCTTGATGATGACCTGGCCGCGCTCGACGTCCTCGCGCTTGATGCCGCGGAGCAGCAGACCGACGTTCTCACCGGCCTGGCCCTCGTCGAGCAGCTTGCGGAACATCTCGATGCCGGTGACCGTGGTGGAGGTCTTCTCCGGCTTGATGCCGATGATGTCGACGGTCTCGTTGACCTTGAGGACACCACGCTCGATACGGCCGGTGACGACCGTACCGCGACCGGTGATGGTGAAGACGTCCTCGATCGGCATCAGGAACGGCTTGTCGACGTCGCGCTCCGGCTGGGGGATCGACTCGTCGACGGCGTTCATCAGGTTGAGGACGGAGTCCACCCACTCCTTCTCGCCCTCGAGGGCCTTGAGAGCGGAGACCTTGACGACCGGGACGTCGTCGCCGGGGAACTCGTACTCGGTGAGGAGCTCACGGACCTCGAGCTCGACGAGCTCCAGGATCTCCTCGTCGTCCACCATGTCGGCCTTGTTCAGGGCGACGACGATGTACGGAACGCCGACCTGGCGGGCCAGGAGCACGTGCTCCTTGGTCTGCGGCATCGGGCCGTCGGTCGCGGCGACCACCAGGATCGCGCCGTCCATCTGGGCGGCACCGGTGATCATGTTCTTGATGTAGTCCGCGTGACCCGGGCAGTCGACGTGGGCGTAGTGACGCGCCTCGGTCTGGTACTCGACGTGCGCGATGGAGATGGTGATACCGCGCTGGCGCTCCTCGGGCGCCTTGTCGATGTTGTCGAACGGGGTGGCCTCGTTCAGGTCCGGGTACGCGTCATGCAGCACCTTGGTAATGGCGGCCGTGAGGGTCGTCTTACCGTGGTCGATGTGACCGATGGTGCCGATGTTGACGTGCGGCTTAGTCCGCTCGAACTTCGCCTTCGCCACTGGGGTCCTCCTGTGGAGTGGTTCTGTACGCCTTACTTCATCGGCGCCAGGTGATCTTTGCTGTAAAGGCCCGGAACCGGGGGCAAACATCCGGGTTTACGGCTGTTTGCCCCTTGAGGCTCCGGAGTCAAGCCTACGGCGTGTGAACGCGGTGCGTTACTCGCCCTTGGCCTTCGCGATGATCTCCTCGGCGACGTTCCGCGGAACCTCGGCGTAGGAGTCGAATTGCATCGAGTAGCTCGCGCGACCCGATGTCTTGCTGCGGAGGTCTCCGACGTAGCCGAACATCTCCGACAGGGGCACGAGGCCCTTCACGACGCGGGCACCCGCCCGCTCCTCCATGACCTGGATCTGGCCACGGCGGGAGTTGATGTCGCCGATGACCTCACCCATGTAGTCCTCGGGCGTGGTGACCTCGACGGACATCATCGGCTCGAGCAGCACGGGGCTGGCCTTGCGCGCGGCCTCCTTGAAGGCCTGCGAACCGGCGATCTTGAAGGCGAGCTCGGAGGAGTCCACCTCGTGGTACGCACCGTCGTGCAGGATCACGCGGACACCGGTCATCTCGTAACCGGCGAGGATGCCGAACTGCATGGCCTCCTGCGCGCCGGCGTCCACCGAAGGGATGTACTCCTTCGGGATACGGCCACCGGTCACCTTGTTCACGAACTCGTACGAGGTGTCGCCACCCTCGAGCGGCTCGATGCCGATCTGCACCTTCGCGAACTGACCGGTACCACCGGTCTGCTTCTTGTGGGTGTAGTCGACGCGCTCGACGGCCTTGCGGATCGTCTCGCGGTAGGCCACCTGCGGCTTGCCGACGTTGGCCTCGACCTTGAACTCACGGCGCATACGGTCGACCAGCACCTCGAGGTGCAGCTCGCCCATGCCGCCGATGATGGTCTGGCCGGTCTCCTCGTCCGAGTGGACCTGGAAGGACGGGTCCTCCTCGGCCAGGCGCTGGATCGCGACGCCCAGCTTCTCCTGGTCGCCCTTCGACTTGGGCTCGATGGCGACCTGGATGACCGGCGCCGGGAAGTCCATGGACTCCAGGATGACCGGGTTCTTGTCGTCGGCCAGCGTCTCACCGGTGGTGGTCTGCTTCAGGCCCATGACGGCGACGATGTCGCCGGCGCCCACCGAGTCGATCTCCTCACGCTTGTTGGCGTGCATGCGGTAGATCTTGCCGATGCGCTCCTTCTTGCCCTTGACGGAGTTCAGCACCGAAGAGCCGGACTCCAGGCGGCCCGAGTAGACCCGGACGAAGGTGAGCTTGCCGAGGTGCGGGTCGCTCATGATCTTGAACGCCAGCGCGGACAGCGGCTCGTCGTCGGACGGCTTGCGCTTGACGACCTCCTCCGGGTTGCTGACCGAGTGGCCCTCGATGGCCTCGATGTCAACCGGGGAAGGCAGGTAGCGCACGACCGCGTCGAGCAGGGGCTGGACGCCCTTGTTCTTGAACGCGGTGCCGCAGAACACCGGGGTGACCGTGGTGCCCTTGGACTTGCCGGACGCGATGGTGATACGACGGATCGCGGCGTACAGCTGCTCCTCGGAAGGCTCCTCGCCCTCCAGGTACAGCTCCATGATCTCTTCGTCGTTCTCGGCGACGGCCTCGACCAGCTTGCCGCGCCACTCCTCGGCCGCCTCGGTGTGCGTGGCCGGGATGTCGACGACGTCGTACATCTCGCCCTTGGTCGCCTCGGCGGACCACACGAGCGCCTTCATGCGGACCAGGTCCACGACGCCCTTGAAGTCGGCCTCGGCACCGATCGGCAGCTGCATCACGATCGGCTGAGCGCCCAGGCGGTCAGAGATCATGTCGACGCAGCGGTGGAACTCGGCACCGGTCCGGTCGAGCTTGTTGACGAAGCAGATACGCGGAACGCCGTAGCGGTCCGCCTGACGCCACACCGTCTCGGACTGGGGCTCGACGCCGGCGACGCCGTCGAACACCGTCACCGCACCGTCGAGCACGCGCAGGGAGCGCTCCACCTCGACGGTGAAGTCGACGTGACCCGGGGTGTCGATGATGTTGATGGTGTGGTCGACGTTCTCCAGCGGCCAGTGGCAGGTGGTGGCAGCAGAGGTGATCGTGATGCCACGCTCCTGCTCCTGCTCCATCCAGTCCATGGTGGCAGCGCCGTCGTGGACCTCACCGATCTTGTACGAAACGCCGGTGTAGAACAGGATCCGCTCGGTGGTGGTCGTCTTGCCCGCGTCGATGTGGGCCATGATCCCGATGTTGCGGACCTTGGCCAGGTCAAGTGAAGTGGTAGCCATAAGGCTTCAGTCTTCTCTCGGTCTCGATGTGGGTAGCGACTACCAGCGGTAGTGCGCGAAGGCCTTGTTGGACTCGGCCATCTTGTGCGTGTCCTCGCGCTTCTTCACGGCCGCACCGAGGCCGTTGGAGGCGTCGAGAAGCTCGTTGAGGAGACGCTCGGTCATGGTCTTCTCGCGACGGGCGCGGGAGTAACCGACCAGCCAGCGCAGCGCCAGGGTGTTGGCACGGCCGGGCTTGACCTCGACCGGCACCTGGTAGGTGGCGCCACCGACACGGCGGGACTTGACCTCGAGGGTCGGCTTGATGTTCTCGAGAGCGCGCTTCAGCGTGACGACCGGGTCGTTGCCGGTCTTCTCGCGCAGGCCCTCCATGGCGCCGTAGACGATGCGCTCGGCGGTGGAGCGCTTGCCGTTCAGCAGCACCTTGTTGATCAGGGAGGTCACCAGAGGAGAACCGTAGACCGGGTCGATGATGACCGGGCGCTTCGGGGCGGGGCCCTTACGAGGCATTCTTACTTCTCCTTCTTGGCGCCGTAACGGCTGCGAGCCTGCTTGCGGTTCTTGACACCCTGGGTGTCGAGCGAACCGCGGATGATCTTGTAGCGAACACCCGGCAGGTCCTTCACACGGCCGCCGCGCACGAGCACGATGGAGTGCTCCTGCAGGTTGTGTCCCTCACCCGGAATGTAAGCGGTGACCTCGATGCCGCTGGTCAGACGCACACGCGCGACCTTGCGGAGGGCCGAGTTCGGCTTCTTCGGGGTGGTCGTGAACACACGCGTGCAGACGCCACGACGCTGAGGGGAACCCTCGAGTGCGGGCGTCTTGTTCTTCTCGACCTTGTCCTGCCGGCCCTTGCGGACCAGCTGCTGGATCGTAGGCACTACTTCTCCGGTTTCTGTGTGCCGATGGGTACAGCTAACCTGGAACGTCGCCGACCCACGCGGTCGGGTGTGTCGAATCCGGCGGACTCCCGCCGCTAGGCGAAAAGAGCACAGATTACGGTGGCCGCTCAGGGCTCGCCGTACGGTCTGAAGGCACGCACGAGAGCCAGGGCACACCCCAGGCACAAGGTCTGAGCGTACCTACCTCATTCGCTGTGGTCAAAACAAATGGACCGCGCCCCGCAGTACCGGTTCCCCCGTGTCAAGCCCCTACACCGTGGATGATCTTCGATTTCACATTCCGCACACGCGGAAGCGGCTGTACGGGCCCGAGCGCCTCCCTGCGGCCCCGCCGGGCCACCGTGGCGCCGCCGGCCCCCTGAGGGGCCACAGAAGCCGCAGAAGGACGCCGAAGGGCGGTCACCCCGCAATGGGGTGACCGCCCTTCGGTTCAAACCGCTCGCTTACTGGTTGTACGGACCGTAGTCGTAGTCCTCCAGCGGAACGGCCTGGCCGGAGCCGGTGCCGAACGGCGAGTAGTCGATGTCGTCGTAGCCGACGGCCGAGTACATCGCGGCCTTGGCCTCCTCGGTCGGCTCGACCCGGATGTTGCGGTAGCGGGACAGGCCCGTACCGGCCGGGATGAGCTTACCGATGATGACGTTCTCCTTGAGGCCGATGAGGCTGTCGGACTTGGCGTTGATCGCCGCGTCCGTCAGGACTCGGGTCGTCTCCTGGAAGGAGGCGGCCGACAGCCAGGACTCCGTCGCCAGCGAGGCCTTGGTGATACCCATCAGCTGCGGACGGCCGGAGGCCGGGTGACCGCCCTCCTGGACCACACGACGGTTCTCGGTCTCGAACTTCGAGCGCTCGACCAGCTCGCCGGGCAGCAGCTCGGCGTCGCCGGACTCGATGATCGTCACGCGGCGCAGCATCTGCCGGATGATGATCTCGATGTGCTTGTCGTGGATCGACACACCCTGCGAGTTGTAGACCTTCTGGACCTCGCCGACCAGGTGGACCTGGACGGCACGCTGGCCCAGGATGCGCAGCACGTCGTGCGGGTTGGTGGCACCCACGGTGAGCTGCTGGCCCACCTCGACGTGCTCGCCCTCGCTGACCAGGACCTTGGCACGCTTGGAGATCGGGTAGGCCGTCTCGTCGCTGCCGTCGTCCGGGGTGACGACGATCTTCTTGGTCTTCTCGGTCTCCTCGATCCGCACGCGGCCGGAGGCCTCGGAGATCGGGGCGACACCCTTCGGGGTACGGGCCTCGAAGAGCTCGACGACACGCGGCAGACCCTGGGTGATGTCGTCACCGGCCACACCACCGGTGTGGAAGGTACGCATCGTCAGCTGGGTACCGGGCTCACCGATGGACTGGGCGGCGATGATGCCGACCGCCTCACCGATGTCGACCAGCTTGCCGGTGGCCAGCGAACGGCCGTAGCACATCGCGCAGGTGCCGACGGCGGACTCGCAGGTCAGGACCGAGCGGGTCTTGACCGTCTCCACGCCGTGCTTGACCAGCTCGTCGATGAGCACGTCGCCGAGGTCGGTACCGGCCGGGGCCAGCACCTTGCCGTCGACCACGATGTCCTCGGCGAGGCAGCGCGCGTACACGGACGTCTCGACGTTGCCCGTCTTGCGCAGGACACCGTCCTCGCCGCGCTCGGCGATCGCCAGCTTGAGGCCGCGCTCGGTGCCGCAGTCCTCCTCGCGGATGATGACGTCCTGCGAGACGTCGACCAGACGACGGGTGAGGTAACCCGAGTCGGCGGTACGCAGGGCGGTGTCCGCCAGACCCTTACGGGCACCGTGCGTGGAGATGAAGTACTCCAGCACGGACAGACCCTCACGGAACGAGGCCTTGATCGGACGCGGGATGGTCTCGTTCTTGGCGTTCGACACCAGACCACGCATACCGGCGATCTGACGCATCTGCATCATGTTGCCTCGTGCACCCGAGTTCACCATCATGAAGATCGGGTTGGTCTTCGGGAAGTTCTCGTTCATCGCCTCGGCGACCTCGTTGGTCGCCTTGGTCCAGATCGCGATGAGCTCCTGCGTGCGCTCGTCCTTGGTGATCAGACCGCGCTCGTACTGCTTCTGGACCTTCTCGTCCTGCGCCTCGTAGCCGCGGACGATCTCCTTCTTCGCCTCGGGCACGACGACGTCGGAGATGGCCACGGTGACACCGGAACGGGTCGCCCAGTAGAAGCCGGCCGCCTTCAGGTTGTCGAGCGTCGCCGCCACGATGACCTTCGGGTAGCGCTCGGCGAGGTCGTTGACGATCTCGGAGAGCTGCTTCTTGCCGACCTCGTAGTCGACGAACGGGTAGTCCTCGGGCAGCAGCTCGTTGAAGAGCGCGCGGCCCAGCGTGGTGTTCAGCCGGAAGCTGTCACCCTGCTGCCACTCCGGCTCGCCCTCCTCGCGCGCCGGCGGGGTCCAGCCGCGCGGCGGGATGGTGCCCACCGGGAAGCGGATGTCCACGCGCGACTGCAGCGACAGCTCGCCGGCGTCGAACGCCATGATCGCCTCGGCCACGGACGCGAACGAGCGGCCCTCGCCCTTGACGTCACGCATCTCGCCGTCGGTGGTGAGGAAGAACAGACCGAGGACCATGTCCTGGGTCGGCATCGTCACCGGACGGCCGTCGGCCGGCTTGAGGATGTTGTTCGAGGACAGCATCAGGATGCGGGCCTCGGCCTGCGCCTCCGCGGACAGCGGCAGGTGCACGGCCATCTGGTCACCGTCGAAGTCCGCGTTGAACGCGGTGCAGACGAGCGGGTGGATCTGGATGGCCTTGCCCTCGACCAGCTGCGGCTCGAAGGCCTGGATGCCGAGGCGGTGCAGGGTGGGAGCACGGTTCAGCAGGACCGGGTGCTCGGCGATGACCTCTTCGAGGACGTCGTACACGACCGTGCGGCCGCGCTCCACCATGCGCTTGGCGCTCTTGATGTTCTGCGCGTGGTTCAGGTCGACCAGGCGCTTCATCACGAACGGCTTGAACAGCTCCAGCGCCATCGCCTTCGGCAGACCGCACTGGTGCAGCTTCAGCTGCGGGCCGACGACGATCACGGAACGCGCCGAGTAGTCGACACGCTTGCCGAGCAGGTTCTGACGGAAGCGGCCCTGCTTGCCCTTCAGCATGTCGCTGAGGGACTTCAGCGGGCGGTTACCGGGACCGGTCACCGGGCGACCGCGACGGCCGTTGTCGAAGAGGGCGTCAACGGCCTCCTGGAGCATGCGCTTCTCGTTGTTCACGATGATCTCGGGCGCACCGAGGTCGAGAAGCCGCTTCAGACGGTTGTTGCGGTTGATCACACGGCGGTACAGGTCGTTCAGGTCGGAGGTCGCGAAGCGGCCACCGTCCAGCTGCACCATCGGACGCAGGTCCGGCGGGATGACCGGAACGCAGTCCAGGACCATGCCCTTGGGGCTGTTGGACGTCTGCAGGAACGCGGAGACGACCTTCAGGCGCTTCAGGGCACGGGTCTTCTTCTGGCCCTTGCCGGTGCGGATGATCTCGCGGAGCTTCTCGGCCTCCTCCTCCAGGTCGAAGGACTCCAGGCGCTTCTGCAGCGCCGCGGCTCCCATCGAGCCGTCGAAGTACGTGCCGAAGCGGTCACGCAGCTCGCGGTAGAGCAGCTCGTCGCCCTCGAGGTCCTGGACCTTGAGGTTCTTGAACCGGTTCCACACCTCGTCGAGGCGGTCGATCTCGCGCTGCGCACGGTCGCGCAGCTGCTTCATCTCGCGCTCGGCACCCTCGCGCACCTTGCGGCGCACGTCGGCCTTGGCGCCCTCGGCCTCCAGCTCGGCCAGGTCGGACTCGAGCTTCTTGGCGCGGGCCTCCAGGTCGGCGTCCCGGCGGTTCTCGATCTGCTGGCGCTCGACCGAGACGTGCGCCTCCAGGGAGGGCAGGTCGCGGGTACGGCGCTCCTCGTCGACGTACGTGATCATGTACGCGGCGAAGTAGATGACCTTCTCGAGGTCCTTCGGCGCCAGGTCGAGCAGGTAGCCCAGGCGCGACGGAACACCCTTGAAGTACCAGATGTGCGTGACGGGCGCGGCCAGCTCGATGTGGCCCATCCGCTCACGGCGCACCTTGGCGCGCGTGACCTCGACGCCACAGCGCTCGCAGATGATGCCCTTGAAGCGGACGCGCTTGTACTTGCCGCAGTAGCACTCCCAGTCCCGGGTAGGACCGAAGATCTTCTCGCAGAAGAGTCCGTCCTTCTCGGGCTTGAGGGTGCGGTAGTTGATGGTCTCGGGCTTCTTGACCTCGCCGTGGCTCCACTGACGGATGTCGTCAGCGGTGGCCAGGCCGATCCGGAGCTCGTCGAAGAAGTTGACGTCGAGCACTATGCGTCAATCCCTCTCAGGGTCGAAAGTCTTTGGTCTGAAACGGGGGCCTGGGGGTCGGCGGGGGCCTCACGGTGATGAGGCCCCTGCCGGACTCCCGTCAGACCTCTTCGACGCTGCTCGGCTCGCGCCGGGACAGGTCGATTCCGAGCTCCTCCGCAGCGCGGAAGACGTCCTCGTCGGTGTCACGCATCTCGATGGACATACCGTCGCTGGACAGCACCTCCACGTTCAGGCAGAGCGACTGCATCTCCTTGATGAGCACCTTGAAGGACTCGGGGATGCCGGGCTCGGGGATGTTCTCGCCCTTGACGATGGCCTCGTAGACCTTCACGCGGCCGGTGACGTCGTCGGACTTGATGGTCAGCAGCTCCTGGAGGGCGTACGCGGCGCCGTAGGCCTCGAGTGCCCACACCTCCATCTCGCCGAACCGCTGGCCACCGAACTGCGCCTTACCACCCAGCGGCTGCTGGGTGATCATCGAGTACGGACCGGTCGAGCGGGCGTGCAGCTTGTCGTCGACCAGGTGGTGCAGCTTCAGGATGTACATGTAGCCGACCGAGATCGGGTCCGGGAACGGCTCACCGCTGCGGCCGTCGAACAGCCGCGCCTTGCCGGACGGGAGCACCATGCGCTCGCCGTCGCGGTTCGGGATGGTGTGCTGCAGCAGACCCGCCAGCTCGTCCTCACGGGCACCGTCGAAGACCGGGGTCGCGACGTTGGTGCGCGGGGCGACCTGGTCGGCGCCGATGGCCTGCAGGCGCTGGGCCCACTCGTCCGCGAGGCCGGAGACGTCCCAGCCGCGGCTGGCGAGCCAGCCGAGGTGGATCTCCAGGACCTGTCCCGGGTTCATTCGGGACGGCACACCCAGCGGGTTGAGGATGATGTCGACCGGGGTTCCGTCCTCGAGGAACGGCATGTCCTCGATGGGCAGGATCTTGGAGATGACACCCTTGTTGCCGTGCCGGCCGGCGAGCTTGTCACCGTCGGTGATCTTGCGCTTCTGCGCGACGTAGACGCGGACCAGCTGGTTCACGCCCGGCGGCAGCTCGTCGCCCTCCTCGCGGTCGAAGACGCGCACGCCGATGACCTTGCCGGTCTCGCCGTGCGGCACCTTCAGCGAGGTGTCACGGACCTCACGGGCCTTCTCACCGAAGATCGCGCGCAGCAGGCGCTCCTCCGGGGTCAGCTCCGTCTCACCCTTCGGGGTCACCTTGCCGACGAGGATGTCGCCGGCGATGACCTCGGCACCGATGCGGATGATGCCGCGCTCGTCGAGGTCGGCGAGGACCTCCTCGGAGACGTTCGGGATGTCCCGGGTGATCTCCTCGGGGCCGAGCTTGGTGTCACGGGCGTCGACCTCGTGCTCCTCGATGTGGATCGAGGAGAGGACGTCGTCCTGCACGAGGCGCTGCGACAGGATGATCGCGTCCTCGTAGTTGTGACCCTCCCACGGCATGAACGCCACGAGCAGGTTCTTGCCGAGGGCCATCTCGCCGTTCTGGGTGGCCGGGCCGTCGGCCAGCACCTGGCCGGTGATGATCCGGTCGCCCTCGTTGACGATGACCTTCTGGTTGACCGAGGTGCCCTGGTTGGACCGGGAGAACTTGGCCAGGCGGTACGTGATGTACGTGCCGTCGTCGTTGGCGGTGGTGATGTAGTCCGCGGAGACCTCCTGGACCACACCGTCCTTCTCGGCCTTGACCACGTCACCGGCGTCGACGGCGGAGCGGTACTCCATGCCGGTGCCGACGAGCGGGGCCTCGGACTTAATCAGCGGCACGGCCTGACGCATCATGTTCGCGCCCATGAGGGCACGGTTGGCGTCGTCGTGCTCCAGGAAGGGGATCATGGCGGTCGCGACCGACACCATCTGGCGCGGCGAGACGTCCATGTAGTCCACGTCCTCGGGGCCGACGTAGTCGACCTCGCCGCCACGGCGGCGGACCAGCACGCGGGCCTCGGCGAACCGCATCTCGTCGTTCAGCGGCGCGTTGGCCTGCGCGATGACGAAGCGGTCCTCCTCGTCGGCGGTCAGGTAGTCGACCTCGTCGGTGACCTGGCCCTCGACGACCTTGCGGTACGGCGTCTCGATGAAGCCGAACGCGTTGACGCGGCCGTAGGAGGCGAGCGAGCCGATCAGACCGATGTTCGGGCCTTCCGGCGTCTCGATCGGGCACATGCGGCCGTAGTGCGAGGGGTGCACGTCACGGACCTCGAAGCCGGCCCGCTCACGGGAGAGACCACCCGGGCCGAGGGCGTTCAGACGACGCTTGTGCGTCAGCCCCGACAGCGGGTTGTTCTGGTCCATGAACTGCGACAGCTGCGAGGTGCCGAAGAACTCCTTGATCGACGCCACGACCGGGCGGATGTTGATCAGGGTCTGCGGCGTGATCGCCTCGACGTCCTGCGTGGTCATGCGCTCGCGCACGACACGCTCCATACGGGCGAGACCCGTACGGACCTGGTTCTGGATCAGCTCACCGACGCTGCGGATACGGCGGTTGCCGAAGTGGTCGATGTCGTCGGTCTCGACCATGATCGTGCGGCCGGACTCGGCCACCGTCTCGGTCTCGCCGGCGTGCAGCTTCACCAGGTACTTGATGGTGGCGATGACGTCGTCGGTGGTGAGCACGCCGGCGTCCAGCGGCTCGTCCGCACCGAGCTTCTTGTTGACCTTGTAGCGGCCGACCTTGGCGAGGTCGTAGCGCTTCGGGTTGAAGTACAGGTTCTCCAGCAGCGTCTGCGCGGCCTCACGCGTGGGGGGCTCGCCCGGGCGCAGCTTGCGGTAGATGTCGAGCAGCGCGTCGTCCTGGCCCTGGGTGTGGTCCTTCTCCAGGGTGGCGCGCATGGACTCGTACTCGCCGAACTCCTCGAGGATCTGCTCGGTCGTCCAGCCGAGCGCCTTCAGCAGCACGGTGACCGACTGCTTGCGCTTGCGGTCGATGCGGACACCGACCATGTCGCGCTTGTCGATCTCCATCTCCAGCCAGGCGCCCCGGGACGGGATGATCTTGGCGGAGAAGATGTCCTTGTCGGACGTCTTGTCGATGGTGGAGTCGAAGTAGACACCGGGGGAACGGACCAGCTGGGACACCACGACACGCTCGGTGCCGTTGATGACGAAGGTGCCCTTGTTCGTCATGAGCGGGAAGTCGCCCATGAAGACCGTCTGGGACTTGATCTCACCGGTCTCGTTGTTGGTGAACTCGGCGGTGACGAAGAGCGGGGCGGCGTACGTGAAGTCGCGCTCCTTGCACTCGTCGATGGAGTTCTTCGGCGGCTCGAAGCGGTGGTCCCGGAACGTCAGGGACATCGACCCGGAGAAGTCCTCGATCGGGGAGATCTCCTCGAAGATCTCCTCCAGACCGGACTTGGTGGGGACGTCCTGACCGTTCTCCAGAGCCTCCTCGACCCGACTCTGCCAGGCGGTGTTGCCGAGCAGCCAGTCGAAGCTCTCGGTCTGCAGCGCGAGCAGGTTCGGAACCTCGAGAGGCTCCTTGATCTTTGCAAAGGAGATGCGCAGCGGGGCGGTGCTGGCGCCGTTGTTCATATTCGCGGTCGAGGCATTGCGCGAGGCGGCCAAGAGGGGGTCCTTCCGAGGGCTCGGACTCACTACGCGCGTGCCGGCCCCTCTCCCGTACACAGAGACAGAAGCCCCAGGTCAAGGTGGCTTTTGTCGTCAGTGCTCGAGTGAGGGCAGACCCCTGGTGACGGGCAGGGGGCAGCTAACAGGCAGCGCAAAGGGTCAGTGTAGCCACTTGGCACACTGATGTCCAGTGCGGGTTTGTCGAGACCCTCGCTGTGCTCACCGCTCTTGTCAACGCCCTCGGCATGCTGCCCTCAACGCACGTTGATACTGCCCTCTTCGCCGTCGATCCATGCCTCGGATTCGGATCCTTGTGACGACGCGTCCTGAGAATTGCGCGCTGCGTGCGGTTCGTCAAGGGCTCCCTTGCGGGAACCGGGGATCCGGAGACACGGCGAAGATCACCTTACCCCTCACGAACACAGGTGCAAGGCAGCCCACTCCGGGCCCCGGGGAACGCCGAAGGGCGACCACCCGGATGGATGATCGCCCTTCGGTGCGTTCGCGTTACAGCCCTAGGAGGCCGTTTTCTTACGACCGTGGCCCTAGGAGGCCGCTTGCGCGGTCGCGAAGGTCTTACTTGACCTCGACGGAGGCGCCGGCGCCCTTGAGGGCCTCGGCGGCCTTGTCGGCGGCTTCCTTGTTGACCTTCTCGAGGACCGGCTTCGGGGTGCCGTCGACGAGGTCCTTGGCCTCCTTCAGACCCAGGGAGGTCAGCTCACGCACGACCTTGATGACCTGGATCTTCTTGTCGCCGGCGCCGGTGAGGATGACGTCGAACTCGTCCTTCTCCTCGACGGCCTCGGCGGCCGGGGCACCCGGGGCGCCGGCGGCGGCGACCGCGACGGGGGCGGCGGCGGTGACGTCGAACTTCTCCTCGAACGCCTTCACGAACTCGGCGAGCTGGATCAGGGTCATGCCCTCGAACTCGGCGAGCAGTTCGTCCTGGGTGAGAGCCATGATGGCTTTCCTTCCACTAAATCGGCTGGTGCCGGATGTACATGACTGGCGGGCGTACGTTCGGCCCGCTACGACCGCTGCCTGGCGGCGGCGGTCATGATGCGAGCCGAATTACTCGGCACCGCCCTGCTCGGCCTGCTTGGCGCGCAGCGCGTCCACGGTGCGGACGAGCTTCGACGGGAGCGCCTGGAAGAGTGCGGCAGCCTGGGACTGCTTGCCCTTCATGGCGCCCGCCAGCTTGGCGAGCAGAACCTCGCGGGACTCGAGGTCCGCAAGCTTCTTGATCTCGTCGGCGGAGAGGGCCTTGCCCTCCAGGACACCGCCCTTGATGACGAGATTGGGGTTGTCCTTGGCGAAGTCACGCAGACCCTTCGCCGACTCCACCGGGTCACCGGTGACGAAGGCGACGGCCGTCGGGCCAGCGAAGAGCTGGTCCTCCAGCGTGATCCCGGCCTCCTTGGCCGCAATCTTGGTCAGCGTGTTCTTCACCACGGCGTACTGGGCGTTCTCACCGAGCGACCGGCGCAGCGTCTTGAGCTGCGCCACGGTGAGACCGCGGTACTCGGTCAGCACGGCGGCGTTGGAGCTGCGGAACTTGTCCGTCAGCTCGGCAACCGCGGCAGCCTTGTCGGGCCTCGCCATAGAGCCTCGGCCTCCTTCCGGGTGATTCGGACCGCGCGGACCCGAAGGAGGACTGGGGAAAACGAAACGCCCCGGCGCAGGCGCACGGGGCGGACTCGACCGGCCGCACACGCGCTCGGCGCGCGCACTCCGGGAGTTCTTCCACTGTCACCTGCGCGGGTCGCCCACTTTTCAGCGGATCCTTCGGCCACCGCACCCTCGTACGAGCGCGCGGCAACGACCAGCGGTCTTTGGCTTCTGGAAGAGAGTACGGGACCCGGGCACCGTCGAGCAAATCGGGCTCTACGGCGCCCAGGTCCCGTGGCGGAGTCAGGAGCTGCTGCCGATGCCGGCCCCGGGGACGCCGGTGGCCGAGCCGCTCGACGTGTTCCCCGAGCCGGGGGTGCCGAGGGACTTCAGCAGGTCCTTGAAGTCCTTGGTGTCACTGGCCGGCGGGGCCTCGGCGGAGACCGGCACGCCGTAGTCGCTGTAGTAGGCGGTGCTGGTCAGGGCGCCCTTGGCCGTGTCCGCCCGCTCGGTCTTCTTCACCGGCAGGTTCTGGTCGTTGAGCCAGATGTCGATGGTCTCGGTGGTGATGCCCGCCTGGTCGAGCTGTGTCTTCAGGGCGGCCAGCTGGTCCGCGCTGAGGTTGCTGCTCCGGCCCGCGAAGTCGGCGACGTTCACCGTGCCCGCGTAGTGCGTCGCACGGACGCCGGAGACGGTCTCCTGGCCGACCTTCTTCACGTCGGGGGAGGCCAGCAGCAGCTTCACCGTCTGGGTCGGCGTGGCGTTCTGGAGCTGGTCCTTCATGTACGAACCGGAGGCTCCGCCGAACTTGGCGAGGTCGGCGTACGCGTACCGGAGCCAGTGCTTGCCGCCCGTCTTCTGGGCGAAGGTGTCGCTCATGTGCGCGTAGTACGCGTCCGCCAGGTAGCGGGCCTGAGTCGTCGGCGTGCCGGCCGCGCGCATCATCTGGGCCATCTGGCCGCCGGTGTACCTGAGGGTCATGTTGCCCTGGAGGCCGTGGGCCCAGTTGAGGGCGCCGGTTCCGGTCGCCGACATCACGTTGCCGAGGGACATCGTGGAGCGCACCTTGGCCGAGTCCGCCTTGTCGGTGGCCTGCTCGGCGCTGCGCAGCACGGCGGCGATGGGGCTGACGTGGATCGTGCCGCCGCCGGCCGCCTTGTCACCCTTGCCCGAGCCGGAGGAGGAGCCGCAGGCCGCCACGGACGTCAGCGCGGCGGCCACCGCCATGGAAAGGGTCACCCGGCGCACGGTCGTGCTCTTCATGTCTCGTCCCACCCCTGTTGCGAGTCGTTGTGCCCTGAACGTAGCCCAGGCCACTGACAGCCGTACGAAAGTTCCCGCACAGCCTCGTACAAAGAAAGGACGGGCCCCGCACCTCAAAGGTTGCGGGGCCCGCCCTCTCTTACGCGTACCTGACGCGGCTACCGGGGTGAGCGGTGGGCTCAGACGGCGGCCGGGTCCTCCTCGACGAGGAGGTTGCGGGTGCGGTTCGGGTCGACCGGGATGCCGGGGCCCATCGTGGTGGTGATGGCGGCCTTCTTGAGGTAGCGGCCCTTGGCGGCGGACGGCTTCAGACGGAGGATCTCCTCCAGCGCGGCGCCGTAGTTCTCCACCAGCTTGGCGTCGTCGAAGGACGCCTTGCCGATGATGAAGTGCAGGTTCGAGTGCTTGTCGACGCGGAACTCGATCTTGCCGCCCTTGATGTCGGTGACGGCCTTGGCGACGTCGGGGGTGACGGTGCCGGTCTTCGGGTTCGGCATCAGACCACGCGGGCCGAGGACGCGGCCGAGGCGGCCGACCTTGCCCATGAGGTCCGGGGTGGCGACGACGGCGTCGAAGTCCAGACGGCCCTTCGAGACCTCGTCGATCAGTTCGTCGGCACCGACGATGTCGGCGCCCGCGGCACGCGCGGCCTCGGCACGGTCGCCGGTCGCGAAGACCAGGACCCGGGCGGTCTTACCGGTGCCGTGCGGAAGGTTCACGGTGCCACGGACCATCTGGTCGGCCTTGCGCGGGTCGACACCCAGACGGAAGGCGACCTCGACGGTGGCGTCGAACTTGGTCGTGGAGGTCTCCTTGGCGAGACGGACGGCCTCGAGCGGGGCGTACAGCTTCTCCCGGTCGACCTTGGCGTCCGCAGCGCGGAGAGCCTTGCTGCGCTTGCTCACAACTTGCTCCTGTGTGTTCGTGAGGAGTCGTGGTCCTCGGGCCGAGCAGGCCCTGCCACGTGCGACCGGCTACGGCCGCATGACTGCTGGGGGGTTGAGGTCAGCCCTCGACCGTGACGCCCATGGAACGCGCGGTACCGGCGATGATCTTCGCCGCGGCGTCCAGGTCAGTCGTGTTCAGGTCGGGCAGCTTGGTCTGGGCGATCTCGCGGACCTGCGCCTCGGTGATCTTGGCGACCTTGGTCTTGTGCGGCTCGCCGGAGCCCTTCTGGATGCCCGCGGCCTTGAGGATCATCTTCGCGGCCGGCGGCGTCTTGGTGACGAAGGTGAAGGAGCGGTCCTCGTAGACCGTGATCTCCACCGGGATGACCCAACCGCGCTGCGACTCGGTCGCGGCGTTGTAGGCCTTGCAGAACTCCATGATGTTGACGCCGTGCTGACCCAGCGCGGGGCCGACCGGCGGGGCCGGGTTCGCCGCACCGGCGTTGATCTGGAGCTTGATGAGCCCCGTGACCTTCTTCTTCTTGGGAGGCATAGCTCTCCGGGTCCTTTCATTCGGGTCCATGCCCACGCAAGGTCGCGACCCTGACGCAGGCATACCGCACAACGATAACGGGTATAGATGCGCGGCCAAAAACCGAGCAGGTCAGACAGCCTGAGACGGCCGCCTGACCTGCGCGGAAGAGCGACGTCCAGAAATGGACTGGTTCTTCTGGATCAGTACTTCTGGATCAGTTCTTCTGGATCTGGTCGAAGGACAGCTCGACCGGCGTCTCGCGGCCGAAGATCTCCACCAGACCCTTGACCTTCTTCGAGTCGGGGTTGATCTCGTTGATGGTCGCCTGCAGCGTGGCGAACGGACCGTCGGTGACGGTGACCGAGTCGCCGACCTCGAAGTCCAGCACCTGGACCTCGACCTTGCGCTGCGGGGCGGGCTTGCCCTCGGCCTCGGCGGCCTCGCGGGCGGCCTTCTCCTCGGCCTCCGGGGCGAGCATCTTGACGATCTCGTCCAGGGTCAGCGGGTACGGGTCGTAGGCGTTGCCGACGAAGCCGGTGACACCCGGCGTGTTGCGGACGACGCCCCAGGACTCGTTGGTCAGGTCCATGCGGACCAGGACGTAACCCGGCAGCTTGTTCTGCTTGATCGTCTTGCGGTCGCCGTTCTTGATCTGGACGACCTCCTCCTGCGGCACCTCGGCCTGGAAGATGTAGTCCTCGACGTTCAGCGAGACGGCGCGCTGCTCCAGGTTGGTCTTCACGCGGTTCTCGTAACCGGCGTAGGTGTGGATGACGTACCACTCGCCGGGCAGGGAACGCAGTTCCTGGCGCAGGGCCTCGACGGGGTCGACGGGCTCGGCCGGCTCCTCCTCGGCGGCCTCTTCGGCCTCGGCGGCAGCCTCCTCGCCGGCTTCCTCGTCCTCTTCGTCCTCGACGTTCAGGGCAGCCTCTTCGGCCGGCTCCCCCGCCTCGGCCTCGGCAGCCTCGAACTCGTCCTGCTCGTCCGCGCCCTCGACGATGTCGAGCTCGTCGTCCACCGTCTCGGCAGCGGTCGCGCGCGACTCGATGGCGTCGTCGTTCAGGTTCGGGTCAGACACGATGGCTGCTTCTTCCTGGATACATAGGGGTGGAACATGCGAAAACGGGCGCCGGTACCACGGCGCCCTTCGCTCTTGGCTCAGCCGAAGACGTACTTGGCCGCGTGGTTGAGCCCATAGTCAATCACGGTCACCAGCGCGATCATGATGGCGACGAAGAAGATCACCACGGTGGTGTACGACGTCAGCTGGTTGCGCGTCGGCCAGACGACCTTGCGGAGCTCCGCGATGACCTGGCGGTAGAAGGTGGCGAGGCGCTTCAGCGGGCCCTTCTTGGCGCGCTTGCCGCCCTTGCGGGCCTTCTTCTTCGACTCGAGCGCCTCGTCCTGGGCATCAGGCGTGTCGATGGAGCCCACGGCGTCCGTCATTGTCCTCACCTGGTCCCGGGTCGTGGCCGTGCCGCGCCCGGTTTCTGAGCCGCACGGCGGTGCATTGCTGTACGTACATGCGCACACATCCTGGCGGTGTGTGTAGCAGGGCCGGAGGGACTTGAACCCCCAACCGCCGGTTTTGGAGACCGGTGCTCTACCAATTGAGCTACGACCCTTTGTGTGTCCCCCAACGTACCGCATCCGGCCGGGTGCGCGGTGTGCACCGGTTTCGGCGGCGGCTTCTGAAGGCCAACGAGGTGAGAGTGTACGTGGTCCACGGCCCGGCGTCGAACAGAAAGAGCCCGTCCGGGGCCACTTGACCAAAGATCGTCCTGGCCGGAGGGCGTATTCGGACCCGTGTTCACGCTTCGACCCCTGGTTGTTCAGTCCGTGAAACCCGTGTGCCGGGGACATTTCCGGTCTGGAACGATGGGCTCCATGAGCGCTGCAACCCCACCCACCGAGCGCCGGGTCTCCGCCCGAGTCGGCGCGATCTCCGAGTCCGCCACCCTCGCCGTGGACGCCAAGGCCAAGGCCCTGAAGGCCGCCGGGCGTCCGGTGATCGGCTTCGGCGCCGGCGAACCCGACTTCCCGACCCCGGACTACATCGTCGAGGCGGCCGTAGAGGCCTGCAGGAACCCCAAGTACCACCGCTACACGCCGGCCGGCGGCCTGCCCGAGCTGAAGGCCGCGATCGCCGCGAAGACGCTGCGCGACTCCGGCTGGGAGCCCGACGTCTCGCAGATCCTGGTGACCAACGGCGGCAAGCAGGCCATCTACGAGGCGTTCGCCGCGATCCTCGACCCGGGCGACGAGGTCATCGTCCCGGCGCCGTACTGGACGACGTACCCGGAGTCCATCCGCCTGGCGGGCGGTGTCCCGGTGGAGGTCGTGGCCGACGAGACGACCGGCTACCGCGTCTCGGTCGAGCAGCTGGAGGCGGCGCGCACGGAGAGGACGAAGGTCGTGCTCTTCGTCTCCCCGTCCAACCCGACCGGCGCGGTGTACTCCGAGCCCGAGACCGAGGCGATCGGCCGCTGGGCCCTGGAGCACGGCCTGTGGGTGCTCACCGACGAGATCTACGAGCACCTGGTCTACGGCGACGCCGCCGCGGTGTCCCTGCCGGCGCTGCTGCCCGAGCTGCGCGACAAGTGCGTCGTGGTCAACGGTGTGGCGAAGACGTACGCCATGACCGGCTGGCGCGTGGGCTGGGTCATCGGCCCGAAGGACGTCGTCAAGGCCGCGACGAACCTGCAGTCGCACGCCACCTCCAACGTCTCGAACGTGGCCCAGGTGGCCGCGCTGGCCGCCGTCTCCGGTGATCTCGAGGCCGTGGCGAAGATGCGCGAGGCCTTCGACCGGCGCCGCAGGACCATCGTGCGGATGCTCAACGAGATCGACGGCGTGGTCTGCCCCGAGCCCGAGGGCGCGTTCTACGCCTACCCGTCGGTCAAGGCCCTGCTCGGCAAGGAGATCCGCGGCAAGCGCCCGCAGGACACCGTCGAGCTGGCCGCCCTGATCCTGGAGGAGGCCGAGGTCGCGGTGGTCCCGGGCGAGGCCTTCGGCACGCCGGGCTATCTGCGGCTGTCCTACGCGCTGGGCGACGAGGACCTCGTCGAGGGCGTGAGCCGCATCCAGAAGCTGCTGGCGGAGGCCAGGGACTGAGTGGTCCATTTCTGGACAGGGGCACCTCCGGACCTCGGAGGTGCCCCTGTTCGTTTGTGCGAGCAAGACCACGTACGGGGAAACGGCTACCGGTGTGACAGGTGCGTACGGCAGGATCCTGGGATGGAGCGTGTACGTGATGTCTCTGAGCTGCCGAAGGCCCATCTGCACCTGCACTTCACCGGTTCGATGCGGCCGGGAACCGTCCTGGAACTGGCCGACAAGTACGGCGTACGTCTGCCCGAGGCCCTGACGGAGGCGCTGACCAGCGGTGAGCCGCCGAGGCTGCGGGCCACCGACGAGCGGGGCTGGTTCCGCTTCCAGCGGCTGTACGACGCGGCGCGCTCCTGCCTGCGCCGGCCGGAGGACATCCAGCGCCTGGTCCGGGAGGCCGCCGAGGAGGACCTCAGGGACGGCTCGGGGTGGCTGGAGATCCAGGTGGACCCGACGTCGTACGCGCCCCGGCTCGGCGGGCTGATCCCCGCGCTGGAGATCATCCTGGACGCGGTGGAGACGACGTCCCGGGAGACCGGGCTCGGCATGCGCGTGCTGGTCGCCGCCAACCGCATGAAGCACCCCTTGGACGCCCGTACGCTGGCCCGCCTGGCCGTGCGGTACGCGGACCGGGGTGTGGTCGGTTTCGGGCTCTCCAACGACGAGCGGCGCGGCATGGCGCGGGACTTCGACCGGGCCTTCCACATCGCGCGTGAGGGCGGTCTGCTGTCGGCCCCGCACGGCGGTGAGCTGACCGGCCCCGCCTCGGTGCGCGACTGCCTGGACGACCTGCACGCCTCACGGATCGGGCACGGGGTGCGCGCGGCGGAGGACCCGCGGCTGCTGAAGCGGCTGGCCGACCGGGGCGTGACCTGCGAGGTGTGCCCGGCCTCGAACGTGGCGCTCGGCGTGTACGAGAAGCCCGAGGACGTCCCGCTGCGGACGTTCTTCGAGGCAGGCGTTCCCATGGCCCTCGGCGCCGACGACCCCCTGCTGTTCGGCTCCCGGCTGGCCGCACAGTACGAGATCGCGCGGCAGGCCCACGGCTTCTCGGACGCCGAACTGGCCGAGCTGGCCCGGCAGTCGGTGCGGGCGTCGGCTGCCCCGGAGGACGTCAGGGCGCGGCTGCTGGCCGGCGTGGACGAGTGGCTGGCTCGCCCGGCGGCCTGAAGTGGGCGTAGGGCGGATATGCCTTGAAGCAGACCATCACCTCGATCGGATGCCCGCCGCCGGGCGGGTCGACCAGGTGGAAGACCGACCCCAGGTACGCCATGTGTCCCTCGCCGACACCCGCCTGATGCGGCCCGTGGCCCGCCGCCCGGGCGAGCAAGACCGCGGTGTCGGCGAACAGGTCCCGGTCGCCGAAGAAAAAGAGGGTACGCGCGTGCGTGGCGTGCCTCAGCTCGTCCCGGAAACCGGTCAGCTCCTGGCGTGCGCGCCAGGCGGCGGCGTCCCGCGCGGTGCGCGCCTCGTCGGTGCGGACGGTGAGCGGGGTGCCCTGCCGTAGCCTGCGCCGCAGTTCGGGCCAGTGACCGGCGCGCAGGCCGAGGCTGCGGTGGACGAGGACGAGGTCGACCGGCTCGCCGACGCCCTCGTCGGGCGGGACGCCGTCGCGCAGCGGCACATGGACGATGGTGTGCCGGGAGCAGGCGGCGAAGGAGAACAGGCCCGCGAGCCGGCTCAGTCCGTCGTGGTCGCCGAGCAGCAGGCCGATGGGGTCGGGAGCGCGCAGGGAGGTGTGCCGCAGGGGGTGCCGCGGCTGGACGACCCGGTATGCGTGCGGTCCGGTGCGGGGCCGGAACTCGCGCAGCCTCAGCCGCATACGGTGCTCCACGGGGCGGCTGTCCGGGTGCTTGTCATGTGCCCAGCGTGGGGGTCACGCGCGCGTGGGCGCAACGGAGATTCCGCCCAGCAGCGTCTTCGCGAGCCGCGCGGCGAACGCGTCGACCGGCGGCCGCTCCCCTGTGGCGGTCATGTCGTAGGCGAACGCGCGCTGTGCGCAGGCGCCCAGCAGCAGGTTGGCGGCGGCGAAGGTGTCGGCGTCGGCGCGGACGCGGCCGAGGGCCTGTTCGGCGCGCAGGTAGGCGTCCAGGTCCTCGATGGGCCGGTGCGGGCCGGCTCCGAGCCTGCGCAGGGCGTCGTCGTGGCGCCGTTTGAGCTGGGTCTCGGCGTACAGGGAGGCGCCGATCGGGAAGCTCTGCTCGTAGAAGAGCGCGGCCTGGCGGGCGATTTCGGTGAGGTTGCCCTCCAGGGTGCCCTGTCCGGGTTCGGCGGCGAGACTGGCCAGGAGGGGCGTGAGCCGGGGCAGCCGCTCGGTGAGCACGCGCACGAACAGCTCCTCCTTGCTGTCGAAGTACTTGTAGAGGGCCGCTTCGGAGCAGCCGGCCGCGCGGGCGATCTCCTTGGTGGTGGCGCGGGCGAGTCCGACGGTGAGCATGAGCTCGTGGGCGGCGTCGAGGATGCGGACACGTGCCGGCTTCGGCTCCATGGGGCGTCCAATCGGGCTTGACGAGTGAGTGAGTGCTTACCCACTCTAGAGGGAGGCAAGGGTGAGTGAACACTCACCCACCATCCAGTGCGGGAGTACTCATGAACCTCACCGTTTTCGGCGCCACCGGCGGCATCGGCCGCGAGATCGTGCGTCAGGCCCTCGGCGCCGGCCACCGGGTGACGGCCGTGGTCCGCGACCCGGCCCGGCTCGACGTCACAGGGGACACGCTGGAGGTGTTCCGCGCCGACCTCGCCGACCCCGAGGAGCTGCGCGCCGCTGTCAGCGGCCGGGACGCCGTCCTCTCCGGCCTGGGCGCGCGCAGCCGCAAGGACGCGGGGGTCGCCACCCGGCTGACCCGTACGGTCCTGCACGCCATGGAGGCCGAGGGCGTACGACGGCTGCTCGTGGTCAGCGCCGGTCCCGTCGGCCCCGCCGCAGAGGGCGACGGCACGCTCGACCGTGCGATGCGCGGTCTGGTCTCGGCCGCCCTGAAGGACGTCTACACCGACCTGCGCGCCATGGAGGCCGAGCTGGCCCGCAGCGCCACGGACTGGACGTCCGTACGGCCACCGCGCCTGCAGAACAAGCCGCTCACCGGCCGCTACCGCACCGTCGTCGGCGGCTTCCCGCGCCAGGGCCGCTTCATCGCACGCGCCGACGTCGCGCACGCCATGCTGGCGATGATCGACGACGAGGCGACGGTGAAGCAGGGAGTGGGAGTGGCGTACTAGGCGTGCGCCTCGCTCCCCGGTCTGTCCCTGCGGGCCGATGCGCTACAGGCTGACGCCGACCGTCACCGGCTCGTTGACGAGCGTGATCCCGAAGGCCTCGCGGACCCCGGCGACCACCTCGCGGGCCAGGGCCAGCAGGTCCTCGGTGGTGGCGGCGCCCCGGTTGGTGAGGGCGAGGGTGTGCTTGGTGGAGATGCGGGCCGGTCCGGTGCCGTAGCCCTTGGTGAAGCCCGCCTTGTCGATCAGCCAGGCCGCGGAGGTCTTCGTACGGCCCTCCCCCGCCGGGTAGGCGGGCGGCTCCACGCCGTCGCCCAGCCGCTCGCGCACGCGCGCGTGGAACGCGTCGAACTGCTCGCCGGTGAGGATCGGGTTGGTGAAGAAGGACCCGGCGGACCAGGTGTCGTGGTCCTCGGGGTCGAGCACCATGCCTTTCCCGGCGCGCAGCTTCAGCACGGTCTCGCGGGCCTCGGCCAGCGGCACCCGGTCCCCCGGCTCGACACCGAGCGCACGGGCCGCCTCGGCGTACCTGACGGGCGCCGACAGCCCGCCCGCGTCCTCCAGCTCGAAGCGGACGCGCAGCACGACATGGCGCTCGGGGTCGGCCTTGAAGCGGCTGTGGCGGTAGGCGAAGGCGCACTCCTCGTTCGTGAGCGTGACGGTCTCGCCGGCGCGCCGGTCGTAGGCGATGACCTCGGTGATGGTGGAGGACACCTCCTGACCGTAGGCGCCCACGTTCTGGATCGGCGTGGCACCCGCGGACCCGGGGATGCCGGCCAGGCACTCGATGCCGGCGAGCCCCGCCTCGACCGTGCGGGCGACGGCGTCCGTCCACACCTCGCCGGCGGCGAGCTCCAGCGTCGTACCGCGCATCTCGACACCGCGCGTGGCGATGCGCAGGGCGGTGCCGTCGAAGCCCTTGTCGCCGATGACCAGGTTCGATCCACCGCCGATGACCAGCAGCGGCGTCCCGCTGTCGTCGGCCTCACGGACGGCGGCGATCACCTCGGCGTCGGTCACCGCAGTGACCAGCCGCGTCGCGGGACCGCCCAGCCGGAAGGTGGTCAGCGGGGCAAGAGGGGCGTCGTGGAGTACCTGCACGGGCCCAAGACTACGAGACGGCCCCGACAGCCCGGCATCCACGCGGGCGGCGACGGCGGCGCCGAGGCCGGGACCGGGGGCTTCTCGGCACCGTGGGCGGGGCGGGGGCCTCTCGTCCGGTGGGCCAGGGCCTTGACGCAGGGTGGCGTCGAGGCGATCTTGCCTTCGTCCCCGGCCGGCCTGTCCGGGGCTACGAGGGCGCCCTCGCGGGGCGGGCGACCTCTGGTCCCGTCCCCGCACGCCCCGCCAGGAACGGCCCTTGCGGCATGACGCCTCGGCCCCCTGCCGCCCACGGCTGACCGCTCCCTGCCGACCGGCACGCGCGCGTGGACGGCACAGACGCATGTACGCGCGGGTGGAAGCCAGCACACATGCACGCGCGCGTGGCCTCCTCTCGAAGACCACGCGCGCGTAGGCGGTGTGTGCCCCAACTGCCGACCGTCGTCGGGCCACGTGAGCCGCCGGCTCCGCCTTCTCCCGGCTCCCCGGCATTCGGTCGCTGGAGGTCTGCCGGGTGGCGATCCAGGGTCCCGTCCTCAGCGGGCGGTGCTCTCCAAGGCGGTAGCCGCCGGGGCCGTGGCCACCGAGGCCCCGGCCGCCGGCGCCGCGCCCTCCGAGGGAGTGCCCTCCGAGGCGGTCGCGGGCGTCCGCTCGTCCGCCGCGGCGAGACGGGCGGCCCTGCGCCGGCCCGGTATCACCAGGGCAGCGACCGCGGCGAGGGCGACCACCGCCGAGCCGGTGACCAGGGCGGGCCGCAGGCCGTCGACGAAGCTCCGCGCACTGTCGTAACCGCCCTGCGCGGAGAAGATCGACGACATCACCGCGATGCCGAGCGCTCCGCCCACCTCCCGCAGCGCGTTGTTGGCGCCGGACGCGATGCCCTGCTCCTGCGGGCGGACGCTGGACATCACCAGGTTGGCGGCCGGCGCGAAGAACAGGGCCATTCCGACCCCGCTGACGACCAGGGCGGGAAGCTGGGCGGCGTAGGAGGCGTCCGTGGTGGCGACCGCGGCCATGTAGGCGAGACCGGCGGCCTGCAGGAACAGGCCCGCGGCGACGACCGGGCGCCCGCCGATGCGGTCGGAGAGGATCCCGGCGATCGGCGCGACGAGCATCGGCATGCCGGTCCAGGGCAGCATCCTGAGGCCCGCCTCGGTGGGCGAGTAGCCGAGCACGCCCTGCATGTACTGGCTGAGCAGGAAGATCGAGCCGAACATGCCGACGAACATCAGCAGGCTGGCCGCGTTGATGCCGGAGAAGGCGCGGGACCGGAACAGCCGCATCGGCAGCATGGGGTTGGCCGCGCGCGAGCTGTACAGGACGAACCCGGTCAGCAGCGCGCCACCCGCGAACAGCGCGGTCAGGACGACGGTGTCGGTCCAGCCGTCGGCGGGGCCGCGGACCAGGCCGTAGACGATCCCGAAGAGGCCGCCGCTGGCGAGCAGGGTGCCGGGGACGTCGAGCCGGGCGCCGGTGCCGTGGGACTCGGCGAGGCGGAGACGGGCGAGCGGCAGCGTGACCAGGCCGAGCGGCACGTTCAGCCAGAAGATCCAGTGCCAGGAGACGTGCTCGGTGAGGCTGCCGCCGATGAGGGGTCCGGAGGCGACGGCGAGCCCGTTGACGGCGCCCCAGATGCCGTACACCATCCCTCGCTTGGCCGCGGGGACGGCCGCGGTCAGCAGGGTCAGCGTGAGCGGCATCATCACGGCCGCGCCGACGCCCTGGACCGCGCGGGCGGCGATCAGCGAGCCGATGCCGGGGGCCATGGCCGCGGCGGCGGAGGCACCGGTGAAGACGGCGAGTCCGGCGATGAAGAGCCGGCGGCGGCCGAAGCGGTCACCGAGCGCCGCGCCGAACATCAGCAGGACGGCGAAGGTGAGCGTGTAGGCGCTCACGGTCCACTCGAGGTCGTCCAGGGCGCCGCCGAGATCCTTGCGGATGGAGGGCAGGGCGGTGGTCACGACTAGGTTGTCGAGGGCCGCCATGAAGCCGGCGACGCTGGTGATGACGAGGGCCCAGGCGGCGCTTCCGCGGCCCGTGCTCGGTGCGGTCTGCTGTGACATCTCTCCCCCAGAGAGCGATCTAGTTAGTTATTGCTTACTAACTTTCGTGCGCATGAAAAAAGGCAGGGCAGCCGCCTCGTTCCGCTACTTCTCCAGCCGGCCGGTGGTCCGGGCCGACGGATACATCCCCTGCCAGACCCGGTGCTGGGGCGGAAACCCCATGGCCGCGAGGGCGTTGATGAGCATTCCGTACGCCAGGAAGGTCGTGGTCTCGTTGTCGTCCGCTCCCAGCGGCAGGTGAACGGTGTCCCAGAGCTTCATCCAGGCCGTCCGCACGGCCTCGCCGAACTCATGGTCACCCTCCGCCTCGGCCGCCGCGACCGTGATGTACGTCTGCATCTGCATCTGCAGCTTCTCGGGCTGCTCCGTGATCAGCCGCACATAGGCGTTCGCCATGGCATGCAGGGCCTCCTCGCCCCGCAGCCCCTCGGCCGCCTCCTCGAAAACCCGGCAGGTGTCGTCGACGCAGCGCAGCGACGCGGCGGCGAAGATCGCCTTCTTGCCCGGGAAGAGCCGGAAGAGGTACGGCTGCGAGACCCCCACGCGGCTCGCGATCGCCTCGGTGGAGGTGCCGTAGTAGCCCCTCTGCGCGAACTCGGCGATCGCCGCGCGAATGACGCTCTCGCGTCGTTCCTCTGCACTCATCCTGGGCATGCGGCTAAGTTAGTACTCAATCACTAACTTGGCAAGCCGTCCGGACCGGGACGCACGTAAGGGGCGCCCCACCAGGGAGGACGCCCCTTACATCACCGGTTCCGGTGGAGCCGTCAGGCCAGCCGCACGACCGCGCGGGACATGCCCAGCACCTTCTGGCCACCGCTGGTCGCCGTGAGGTCCACGCGCACGGTGTTGTCGTCCAGCTTGGCCGCGACCTTGCCGCTGACCTCGATCAGCGCGCCCTGGTCGTCGTTCGGCACGACGACCGGCTTGGTGAAGCGGACGCCGTACTCCACGACCGCGCCCGGGTCCCCGGTCCAGTCGGTGACCACGCGGATCGCCTCGGCCATGGTGAACATGCCGTGCGCGATGACGTCCGGCAGGCCGACCTCCTTGGCGAACTTCTCGTTCCAGTGGATCGGGTTGAAGTCCCCGGAGGCGCCCGCGTAGCGCACGAGCGTGGCACGGGTCACGGGGAAGGTCTGCGCCGGGAGTTCGGTGCCGACCTCGACGTCGTCGTACGCGATCTTCGCCGTCATCAGGTCCTCACGCCTCCTCGGCCGCGCGGGCCACGAGCTTGGTCCAGGCGGTCACGACGAGCTCGCCGGCCTCGTCGTGCACCTCACCGCGGATGTCCAGGATGTCGTTGCCCGCGAGGGACTTGATGCCCTCGATGGTGGAGGTCACGGAGAGCCGGTCGCCGGCGCGTACGGGGCGGCTGTAGGCGAACTTCTGGTCGCCGTGCACCACGCGGCTGTAGTCGAGTCCGAGCTGCGGGTCCTCGACGATCTGCCCGGCGGCCGGGAAGGTGATGGCGAACACGAACGTCGGCGGGGCGATCACATCGGAATGACCGAACGCCTTCGCGGCCTCCGGGTCCGTGTAGACCGGGTTGGTCTCGCCCACCGCCTCGGCGAACTCGCGGATCTTCTCCCTGCCCACCTCATAGGGCGCGGTGGGCGGGTAGGTCCGTCCCACGAAGGACTGGTCGAGCGCCATGGCCCGGCACCTCCTGATGTCTGCTGTGATGGCCCCAAATTAGCCGGATTCCCGCCGGGGAATGCGCGGGGGGACGCGTGTGCCCCCTGGCCGCTGAAGCACGGGGGAGCCGAAGCGCCGGTGGGGCCGAAGCGCTGGTGAGGATGAAGCACTGGTGAAGCGGTGAAACGCCGGTGAAGCGGTGAAACGCCGCGAGGCCGCCCCCTCGGAAGGGGACGGCCTCGCGGACGAGCCTGTTTATCGCGTCTCGCGGTGCGCGGTGTGCGCGTTGCAACGCGGGCAGTGCTTCTTCATCTCAAGACGGTCCGGGTTGTTACGCCGGTTCTTCTTGGTGATGTAGTTCCGCTCCTTGCACTCCACGCAGGCCAGCGTGATCTTCGGGCGGACGTCGGTGGCAGCCACGTGAGTGCTCCTAAGACGAACGGGTGGACTAATTCAACGCAAGAAAGAGTAGCCGATCGAAGGACCGACCCCGCAATCGGCTACTGTCAGTAGCGGTGACCGGACTTGAACCGGTGACACAGCGATTATGAGCCGCTTGCTCTACCGACTGAGCTACACCGCTGTGATGTGATCGGACCCCGCCTTTCGACGGGAACCTCTCACACCAGAGCCCCAAAACGGAATCGAACCGTTGACCTTCTCCTTACCATGGAGACGCTCTGCCGACTGAGCTATTGGGGCGAGCGATGAAGACATTACACGGTCCGCCGCCGTTCACCCAAATCCGTATCCGGCGGCTCCCGGCAACTCCCACCCCAGCGCTCGCAGCGGCCCCAGTGTCGCCGCACGGAGCACAGGGAGCGCGCGGAGCGGGAGCGGCGGCACGCGCGCGTGGGCCTCATCGGGGAGAGCCGGGCCACGCGGGTGGGCGACACGTGTACTGCCATGGGCGGACCAACCGGTACGACTATTGCGCTCCTGCGCGCCCGGCGCGGCTCGCCACCCTAGGCTCGACTCGCTCTGCGTGATCTTGGGGCCCGGGCCCCGGTGTCTCACGCGGGCCCGCCCGAGCCCCCGGCCCCCTCCTGGAGCGCGATGCCCGACAGCCAGCCGCAGCCCCACCCGCCGTCGAACTCCTCGGGCTCCTCGGGCCAGTCCGACCCGGCCGCCCTGCTGCTGTGCGGGGCGCGCCTCACCGACGGCCGGACGGTGGACGTACGGCTGGGCGGCGGGCGCATCGAGGCGGTGGGCACGGCCGGCAGTCTGGCGCCGGGCCCGGCCCGGACGGGCGCCACGCGCGTGGACCTGAACGGCTACCTGCTCCTGCCGGCCCCGGCGGAACCGCACGCCCACGGCGACACCGCGCTGTCCGCCGAGCGCCCCGGCCCGGTGTCTTACGCCCCCGAGGACGTCCAGCGCCGGGCTACGGAGGCGGCCCTGCTGCAGCTCGGCCACGGCGCGACGGCGGCACGCGCGCACGTGCGCGTGGGCGATGTGCAGGGGCTCGGCGCGCTGGGCGCCGTCCTGCAGGCACGGCGCTCGCTGCGCGGGCTCGCCGAGCTGACGGCGGTGGCGATGCCACGGCTGCTGACCGGGGTGGCCGGGGCCGACGGGCTGGCGATGCTGCGCGACGCGCTCAAGATGGGCGCGTCCGTGGTGGGCGGCTGCCCCGACCTGGACCCCGACCCCACGGGCTATGTGGAGGCGGTCCTGGAGGTCGCCTCCGAGCACGGCTGCCCGGTGGACCTGCACACGGACGCCTCCGACCCGGCCCGGCTGTCCCGGCTCGCGGCCATGGCCGGGGGCCTGCGCCCCGGCGTGACGATCGGACCGTGCGCCGGTCTCGCGCGCCTGCCCACCGAGGCCGCCTCCCGCGCCGCGGACCAGCTCGCGGCGGCCGGCGTGACGGTCGTGTGCCTCCCGCAGGGCAGCTGCTGCGGCGCCGACCGCCGGGGCGCCGCCCCGGTACGGCTGCTGCGCGCGGCCGGAGTGCGCGTGTCCGCCGGCAGCGGCGCCCTGCGCGACGCCGCCAACCCCGTGGGCCGCGGTGATCCCCTGGAGGCCGCCTACCTCCTCGCCTCCACCCACGGCCTGCGCCCGGAGGACGCCTACGACGCCGTCAGCAGCTCGGCCCGCGCCACGCTCGGACTGCCGGAGGTACGCGTGGAGGCCGGCTTCCCCGCCGACCTCCTCGCCGTACGCGGCAACCGCCTGGCCGGCGCCCTGTCGTTGGCCTACAGCCGGATCGTGGTCCACCGGGGCCGGGTGGTGGCCCGCACGAGTGCGGTACGCGAGTACTGCAACTCGGTTGCCACGGCGGAGCTCGGGTTGCCGCGGCAGGGGCGGGGCGAGTTGTCGTGAGGGGGGTGGTGCGGGGGCGGGAGTCGGCGCCTGGGAGCGCGGGCGAGGGGGGCGTGCGGTGGGGGGTGCGTGCGCGGGGGGCACGGGCGGGGGGCCGTGCGTGCCCGGCGCGTACCCGTGGGTGCGAGCCCGGAGATGCGCTCCCGGCGGCGCGTCCGTGGGCGTGAGCCCGTCGGCATGGTCGTTGGCGTGAGGCGGCGCGGTTCTGCCACGCCGGGCAACCCATGCGGCGGATGCGCCCCGTCCGGCGTACGGTCGGAATCATGCGCATTGTCATCGCTGGTGGTCATGGTCAGATCGCGCTGCGGCTGGAGCGCCTGCTCTCCGCGCGCGGGGACGAGGTCGCGGGGATCATCCGCAGGTCCGAACAGGGCGACGACCTGCGGGCGGCGGGCGCCGAACCGGTGTTGCTCGACCTGGAGTCCGCCTCGGTGGAGGAGGTCGCGGCGCACCTGCAGGGCGCCGACGCGGCGGTCTTCGCGGCCGGCGCGGGCCCGGGCAGCGGGGCGGCCCGCAAGGAGACGGTGGACAGGGGCGCGGCGGTGCTGTTCGCGGACGCGGCCGTTCGCGCGCGCGTGCGCCGGTTCCTGGTCGTGTCCTCGATGGGCGCGGATCCCGCGCACCGGGGCGACGACGTCTTCGACGCGTACCTGCGCGCCAAGGGCGAGGCGGACGCGTACATCGCCCGCCAGGAGGCCCTGGACTGGACGATCCTGCGCCCCGGCTCGCTGACGGACGACGCCGGTACCGGTCAGGTCCGTCTGGAGGCGCACACAGGGCGCGGCGCGATCCCCCGGGACGATGTGGCGGCCGTACTCGCGGAGTTGGTGGACACCCCGGCGACGGCCGGCCTGACGCTGGAGCTGATCAGCGGATCGGCACCGGTGTCGGTGGCGGTGAAGTCGGTGGCCGGGAACTGACGCAGGCCTCCGGCCGTTGAACGGACAGGTCCCGCCACCGAGCCGTCTGCGCCGTCCACTTGTCCCCGCGTCAGCTCACCCGCCCGCGCACGCAGGCCAACTCGCCAGCAGTCTCGCTCCGCCTCCTCGTGACTCGGACTCCTCGTGACTCAGAACAGAGGCAGCTGCCCGGGAAACTCCGGTACGGCGAATCCGTCCAACGCGGGCTGGGCGGCCCCGAGTCGGGCCTGCCGCCGTGACCCGGCGCAGGAGACGAGTTCGCCGTTCTGCCGTGCGCCGGGCGGGTCGTGCCGCGCGTAGCGGCCCGCGACGACGGCGATGTCGCGGTGGCACACAGGGCAGGTTCCGCGTCGGGAGGACATGCCGTCAGTGTGCCCGCACCGGCGCCGGCGCGACACCGCCGTCAGGTGCGGGTCTCGGCCTCCCAGCGATCGGGGCCCACCCCGCGCCAGTCGATCAGCGGCGAGTCGGCCACCTGCTCCGGCTCGATCTCCAGCCCCGCGCGGCGCAGGAACTCCACCAGGTCCGCGACACTGTGCGCCAGGCCGAGGATCTCGCCGTCCACCCGGACCCGGCGGCCGCCGGTCGGGGACGGCAGGTGCACGATGATGGGGCGTTTCCCGGCCATGGCTCCAGCATCGTCCGGACCGTCCGGGCGTGCACCCGGACCGGTCATTCCAGTATTCCCAGCGCGGTGTCGGGGCGGCACAGCGGGCATGCGGCGACTCCTCCTTCGGTGAGCGCACGGACCGCCTGGTTCCGCCCGACCTCCTTGGCCCGCCCGCCGGCGCCGGTACAGCCGCCGACGTGGACGTACACCGCGGTGCGGCCGTTCAGGCCGCGCTCGATCAGCCAGTCCGGAGCGGCCTGCCGGGTGGCGAGACGGCGCTGCCGTTCGGCTTCCCTGCGTTCCTCGTCCGCGATCCACCGGTCCATCAGGGCGAGCTGCCGCGCGGCCTGGTGTTCGACGACGCGGCGGGCGAAACGCAGCATGTCGAGACGCGTCAGCGGACGGTCATCGTTCACACGTTCGATTCTAGTGAGGATACCCGGAAGTGCGACCAGCGGGATGCGACCGAACGGGATCCGCGCCGAAACGGTTCTCCGCCGTACGAGACACATGAGGCGCAGGTCACATTCATGGGTTGTCACAGCGCGCGGGGCCGCTCTGTCCAAGAGGGCGTACGCACCGGCAACCACCCAGGAGTACACCGTGGAAGCTCGTCTGAACGTCATGGCCAGTCCGGTCGCGGCCAAGGCCATGAAGCACCTCATCGCCGCGGGCAGGGCGCTCTCGGAGTCGACCGTGCCGGCCTCGACCCGCGAACTGATGATGCTCCGCGCCAGCCAGATCAACGGCTGTGCCGGATGCATCGACATGCACACCAAGGAAGCCGCCGCGGCCGGCGAGACCGCCGTACGCCTCCACCTGGTCGCCGCCTGGCGGGAGGCCAAGGTCTTCACCGACGCCGAGCGTGCGGCGCTGGAGCTGACGGAGCAGGGCACCCGCATCGCCGACGCGGCCGGCGGCGTCCCGGACGAGGTGTGGGCGAACGCGGCCAAGTACTACGACGAGGACCAGCTCGCCGACCTGGTGGCCCAGATCGCCGCCATCAACGCCTTCAACCGCGGCAACGTCATCACCCAGCAGCCCGCCGGCGACTACGAGGCGGGCATGGCCGCCAAGTTCCACTGACGACCGACGACAAGAGCCCCGCGACCTGCTCTCGCAGGTCACGGGGCTCTCGATTCCGTGTGGCGGCGCCAGGATTCGAACCTGGGAAGGCTGAGCCGGCAGATTTACAGTCTGCTCCCTTTGGCCGCTCGGGCACACCGCCGGGTCGGCCACCAGATCGAACCACTTCTCGGCGGTGCTCCCTGGCGACGACGTAAACAATACCCGATACACGGGGGTGCTTCGCCACCCGGTTGATCTCCGCCCCTCGGCTCGTGGGGTGGCTAGGCTGGTGCGGATGCGGCCCGGTACGACGCCGGGCCCGGCGGCCGCCGCCGCGCACGCCGGCACGCACCCGACACGCATCCGATACGCACCCCGATACAAGGAGCCACAGGACATGGCCGACTCCAGTTTCGACATCGTCTCGAAGGTCGAGCGGCAGGAGGTCGACAACGCCCTCAACCAGGCCGCCAAGGAGATCTCGCAGCGCTACGACTTCAAGGGCGTGGGTGCCTCGATCTCGTGGTCCGGGGAGAAGATCCTCATGGAGGCGAACTCCGAGGACCGGGTGAAGGCCGTCCTCGACGTCTTCGAGTCCAAGCTGATCAAGCGTGGTATCTCGCTGAAGGCCCTGGACGCGGGCGAGCCCCAGCTGTCCGGCAAGGAGTACAAGATCTTCGCGTCGATCCAGGAGGGGATCTCCCAGGAGAACGCGAAGAAGGTGGCGAAGATCATCCGCGACGAGGGCCCGAAGGGTGTGAAGGCCCAGGTCCAGGGTGACGAACTGCGCGTCTCCTCCAAGAGCCGGGACGACCTGCAGGCCGTGATCGCGCTGCTGAAGGGCAAGGACTTCGACTTCGCGCTGCAGTTCGTGAACTACCGGTAAGACCTACCGGCAACACCTAGCGGTAGGACCCGAACGGAAGGGTGGGCACCCCGAGCGGTGCCCACCCTTCCGTGCTGTCTTCGCGCGTGTCCGTGGTTCGCGCCCTGTTGACCGAGTGTTCGTGATCCGGTGTCCGTGTGTTCGCGACCTGGTGACCGTGGGTTCGTGGTCTGTTGACGTGGACGACATCACCGGTCCACGGCGCCGTCGGGGCGGTCAGTAGGGTCGGCGCATGACCTTCTCCGGCACCGGACCGGGCCCCGGACTGCGCCGCACCCTCGGGGTGCGGGACGCCGTGGTCGTCGGCCTCGGCTCGATGGTCGGGGCCGGCGTGTTCTCGGCCCTGGGTCCGGCCGCGCGCGCGGCCGGACCGGGGCTGCTGCCCGGGCTGGCGCTCGCGGCCGTGGTGGCCTACTGCAACGCGATGTCCTCGGCCCGGCTGGCCGCGCGCCATCCGGCCTCCGGCGGGACGTACCTGTACGGGCGGGAACGGCTGGGCCCCTTCTGGGGCTATCTCGCGGGCTGGGCGTTCGTGGTCGGCAAGACGGCGTCCTGCGCGGCCATGGCGCTCACCGTGGGCGCCTACGCATGGCCCGGGCAGGCGCACGCGGTGGCGGTCGCGGCCGTGGTCGCCCTCACCGCGGTGAACTACGGCGGGCTCCAGAAGTCCGCGTGGCTGACGCGCGTGATCGTGGCGGTGGTGCTGGCCGTCCTCGCGGCCGTGGTGGTCGTGTGCCTGGCCTCCGGGCGGGCCGGCGCCGGGCGGCTGGACATCGGGCTGTCGTCGGGCGCGGGCGGGGTGCTCCAGGCGGCGGGACTGCTGTTCTTCGCGTTCGCCGGATACGCCCGGATCGCCACCCTGGGGGAGGAGGTACGGGATCCGGCGCGCACGATCCCGCGCGCGATCCCGCTGGCCCTGGGGATCGCACTCGTGGTGTACGCGTGCGTGGCCGTCGCCGTGCTCGCCGTTCTCGGTCCGGACCGGCTCGGGCACGCGGCGGCGCCGCTGGCCGACGCGGTACGGGCGGCCGGCGCGCCGGGGCTCGTGCCGGTGGTGCGGGCGGGGGCCGCGGTGGCGGCGCTCGGCTCGCTGCTCGCGCTGATCCTCGGCGTGTCCCGGACGACGCTCGCCATGGCCCGGGACGGGCATCTGCCCCGGGTGCTGGCGGCCGTGCACCCGCGTTTCCAGGTGCCGCACCGGGCGGAGCTCGCCGTGGGCGCGGTGGTCGCCGTACTGGCCGCGACGGTCGACGTGCGGGGCGCGATCGGCTTCTCCTCCTTCGGCGTGCTCGCCTACTACGCCGTCGCCAACGCCTCCGCGTGGACCCTGAGTCCGGCCCCGGCCGCCCGCGTGGTGCCCGTGGTGGGCCTGCTGGGCTGCGCCACGCTGGCGTTCGCGCTGCCCGCCGTCTCGGTGGCCGTGGGGGCGGGCGTGCTCGCGGTGGGCGTGGCGGTCCACGCCGTACGGCGGCGGGCGCGGCGGCGTACCGAGTGACGCCTTGTCAGCGCGCCCGGCACGCGCGCGTGGTGCCCGTTTTCCGGCGGCCCGCCCGGCGGGCCGGCGGCGCCGCCGAGTGGGACCGTCCGCGAACGTTCCCGATCACGCCACAAGGATGCTGCGGTTCTGCCCGAACGCCGGACATGCTGATACTGGTGGCAGCAGGCATGCCGACGGAACGACCTGGAGAGGTACCGATCATGAAGGTGTTCAACCTGCTGCTCAACATCCTGTGGCTCGTCTTCTGCGGCTTGTGGATGGCGATCGGTTATCTCATCGCTGCCGTGATCTGCTTCGTCCTGATCATCACCATCCCGTTCGGCATCGCTTCGCTGCGCATCGCCGGCTTCGTCCTGTGGCCGTTCGGCCGGACGACCGTGGAACGGCCGGACGCGGGGGCGGGCTCCTTCATCGGCAACGTGATCTGGGTGATCTTCGCGGGATGGTGGCTGGCACTGGGGCACCTGATCACGAGCATCCCGCTGTTCCTGTCGATCATCGGGATCCCCTTCGGCTGGGCGAACCTGAAGCTCGTCCCGGTCTCGCTCATGCCGCTCGGACGTGAGGTGGTCGCGTCGGACCAGGGATTCGCCGGGCGCTGATCCCCCCCCGTGCCGGGGCGCCGACCACAGGGGCGGTCCGCCTCCTGCGGCCGGTGCCGGGCGCGCTCCACCGCCGGGCCGCCGACTTCCGCGGGGGGTCGGGCTCAGCGTCGGCAGGCACTTTCGGCGTGCACCTTGACGCCCCGTTCCTCCTGGTCGGCGAGCCGTTCCAGCAGCGCGGCGACTGCTCGCGCAGCATGTCCCGGACCCGCAACTAGTCGAGATATACGGTGGCCAGCCGCAGGGGGACCGTGGTGTGCCGGGCCAGGGTCTCGATGACCGGGTGATGGGCGCGGGCGGTCGCCTCCAGCCACCGCAGGTCCTACAGACCGGTCTTCAGTGCCGCCTTCGAGAACTCTTCCCGCGGCACGGCGCTCACGGCCGTCGCCACCGGCCCTGGACGGACCAGGGTGACCGGGGCGTCGTCCTGCTCGTCCCGTCCCTCCAAGGACTGCGGGCCTTCACCGGTGACGGCCCGCCAGCTGCTCCAGCCGGGCGATGCGCTCCGCCATCGGCGGGTGCGTGGAGAACATCTTGGACAGCCCCTGACCAGGGCGGAACGGGTTCGCGATCATCATGTGGCTGGCGGTCTCGATCCGCGGCTCTGGGGGCAGCGGGAGCTGCTGGGTGCCGGTCTCCAGCTTTCTCAGGGCACTGGCGAGGGCCAGCGGGTCGCCGGTGAGCTGGGCTCCGGAGGCGTCCGCCTCGTACTCGCGGGAGCGGCTGATGGCCAGCTGGATGAGGCTGGCGGCGAGCGGGCCGAGGATCATGATCAAGAGCATGCCGAGCAGGCCGGGGCCGTCGTCGTCGTCCGAGCGGCCGACCGGGATGAGCCAGGCGAAGTTCACCAGGAACATGATCACCGAGGCGAGCGCACCGGCCACCGAGGAGATGAGGATGTCCCGGTTGTAGACGTGGCTGAGCTCATGGCCGATGACGCCGCGCAGCTCGCGCTCGTCCAGCAGGCGCAGGATGCCCTCGGTGCAGCACACGGCCGCGTTGCGCGGGTTGCGGCCCGTGGCGAAGGCGTTGGGGGCCTCCGTGGGCGAGATGTACAGGCGGGGCATGGGCTGGCGGGCCTGCGTGGACAGCTCACGGACCATCCGGTACAGCGCCGGGGCCTCGAACTCGCTGACCGGGCGGGCGCGCATCGCGCGCAGGGCCAGCTTGTCGCTGTTCCAGTACGCGTACGCGTTCGTCCCGAGGGCGACCAGGACCGCGACGACCAGACCGGCACGGCCGAAGAAGCTGCCGATGACGATGATGAGTGCGGACAGCCCCCCGAGGAGTACTGCGGTCCTGAGCCCGTTGTGCCGGCGGTGCACTGTGCGCCCTCCAAGTCGTGCAGCTGGGGAACACTTTGGTCCAGTGGACCCTCCCGCCTGTGACAACGCCAGGCGGCGGCTGGGAGTTCCCTGGTGGGTGCGGGTGCGCGCCGGGGCCGTACGGGTGACGGGGTGCGTGCGGCCACGTGCGCGTGGGGCCGGGTGTGCCCCACGCGCGCGTGGCCGCGTCTCAGAACAGTCCGGTGGCCGCGAATCGGAGGACCAGCTGGGGTGCTCCGGACAGGGCCACGCCGAGTACGCCGGTGAGGGCGAGGGCTGCCGTGACGGGGGCCGGGACGCGGTGCCGGGCGGGTTCGCCCTCGGGGGCGCGGAACAGCAGCGCCGTCCACTGCAGGTAGTAGAAGAGGGCGATCACGACGTTGACGGCCATGACGACGGCGAGCCAGCCGAGGCCCGCGTCCACGGCCGCCGAGAACACGGTGACCTTGGCGAACAGGCCGATCACGCCCGGCGGCAGTCCGGCCAGGCACAGCAGGAAGAACGCCAGCAGGAGCGCGGTGAGCGGGTTGGTGGCGTACAGGCCCCGGTAGTCGCTGATCCGGTTCAGGTCCCGGCTGCGGCCCACCACGGCGGCCACCGCGAACGCCCCGAGGTTCACGGCGCCGTACATCAGCGCGTAGGCCACCGTGGAGCCGATCGCCTTCTGCGGGTCACTGGCGTAGCCGGCGGCGGCGATCGGCACCAGCAGGTAGCCGGCCTGGCCGACGGAGGACCAGGCGAGCAGCCGTACGGCGCTGTACGCGCGCGTGGCCTGCTGGCGCAGGGCGCCGACGTTGCCGACGGTCATGGTGAGCGCGGCCAGGACGGCGAGCGCGGGACCCCAGACGTCGGCGTACGACGGGAACGCGACGACGGTCACCAGGATCAGGCCGGAGAAGCCGACCGCCTTGCCGACGACCGACAGGTAGGCGGCGACGGGCAGCGGCGCGCCGACGTAGGTGTCGGGCACCCAGAAGTGGAAGGGGACGGCGGCCGTCTTGAAGGCGAAGCCGATCAGGGTGAGGACGACACCCGCCTGGGCGAGCGTGTGCAGCTGTCCGCCGACGTGGGGCAGGCGCTGGGCGACCTGGGTGAGGTAGAGGGTGCCGGTGGAGGCGTAGACGAAGCTGATGCCCATCAGGCTGACCGCGGTGGCCGTCACCGAGGACAGGAAGAACTTCAGGGCGGCCTCGGAGGACCGCTCGTCGCCGTGCCGGATGCCGACCAGGGCGAAGGCGGGCAGGGAGGCGACCTCCAGGGCGACGATCAGGGTGGCGAGGTCCCGGGACGCGGGCAGCAGGGCGGCTCCGGCCGCGGAGGACAGCAGCAGGAACCAGAACTCGCCCGGCGGTACGCGCCGCCGGTCGTCCTCCAGGTTCGTGACGGACAGCAGGGCCGCGAGCAGCGCGCCGCCGAGGACGAGGAACTGGATGACGAGCGTGAAGTGGTCGGCGGTGTAGCTGCACGCGCGCGTACCCCCGCCGGTCAGGCAGAAGGTGCTGCGGTCGCCGTCCAGGAGGGGCAGGAGCATCAGCGCGGCCACGGCCAGTCCGGCGACCGAGACCCAGCCGAGGACGGCCTTGCGGGCCTCGGGCAGGAACAGGTCGGCGACCAGGACGACGAGTCCCACCGCGGCGGCGATGGTGGGCGGGGCGACGGCGAGCCAGTCGACGGACTGGACCAGCGACTCGGCGAGGGGCTGGGCGCTCATCGGGTGCCTCCTGCGAGGAGCTGCTGCACGGCCGGGTCGGTCAGGCCGAGCAGCGCCCTCGGCCACAGTCCGGCGACGACGGTGAGGGCGACGAGCGGGGTCCAGGCGGCGAACTCGTAGCCGCGCACGTCGGCGAGTTCCGGGACCTCCTGTTCGGCGCCGCCCATGCATACCCGGCGGACCACGATCAGCATGTACGCGGCCGTCAGCAGGGTGCCGAAGGCGCCGATCGCCATGAAGGTGAGGTACGCGGGCCGGCTGAGGTCGGCCGCGGGCTTGAAGGACCCGAACAGGGCCAGCATCTCGCCCCAGAACCCGGCGAGCCCGGGCAGCCCGAGCGAGGCGACGGCGCCGAAGGCGAGCAGGCCGCCGAGGCGGGGCGCCTTGCCGTACAGGGCGAGGCCGGTCTCCTCGGCGAGTGTGTCGAGGTCCGTCGTGCCCGTGCGGTCCTTCAGCGCGCCGACCAGGAAGAACAGCAGGCCGGTGATGAGGCCGTGGGCGATGTTGGCGAACAGGGCGCCGTTGACGCCGGTCGGGGTCATGGTGGCGATGCCCAGCAGCACGAAGCCCATGTGGCCGACGGACGAGTAGGCGATCAGCCGCTTGAGATCGCCCTTCGCGCCCCGCTTGGCCAGCGCCAGACAGGCCAGCGACCCGTAGATGATCCCGACCACGGCGAACGCCGCGAGGTACGGCGCGAAGGTGTGGAAGCCGTGCGGCGCCACTGGCAACAGGATCCGGACGAACCCGTACGTACCCATCTTCAGCAGGACACCGGCCAGCAGCACCGAGCCGACGGTCGGCGCGGCGGTATGCGCGTCGGGCAGCCAGCTGTGCAGAGGCCACATCGGCGACTTCACCGCGAGCCCGATCCCGATCGCCAGAACGGCGATGACCTGCACGGACGCGGTCAGCGACCGGCCGTTGTCAGTGGCGAGTGCCACCATGTCGAACGTGCCCGCCTTGATCCCGATCAGGAGCAGGCCGAGCAGCATGACGACGGAGCCGAGCAGCGTGAACAGGATGAACTTCCACGCGGCCCGGGTCCGGCCCTCGCCGCCCCAGCGGGCGATGAGGAAGTACATCGGGATGAGCACCATCTCGAACGCGAGGAAGAACAGCAGCAGATCGAGGACGGCGAAGGTCGCGAGGGTGCCGGACTCGAGCAGGAGCAGCAGCGCGACGAACGCCTTCGGGGAGCCGCCCTTGGGCGGGTTGAAGTAGGAGTACAGCGCGCACAGGAAGGTCAGCAGCGCGGTCAGCACGACAAGGGGGAGCGAGATGCCGTCGATGCCGAGGTGGATCCGCACGTCGAGCGCGGGGATCCAGCTGATGTCGGTCGTGGCCTGCATCTTCGACGGATGGTGGTGGTCGAAGCCGAGCGCGAGGGCGATCGCGGCGATGAGGATCGCGCCGGTCACGGTCACGCCGTGCCGCAGCACGGCTTGCTCGGGCGACTTCCCCTTCAGCCCGGGCGGGGCGGGCAGGAGGGCGGCGACGGCGCCGAGGAGCGGGCCGACGACGGTGAATGCCAGAAGGAACTGCATCACGGACTCGTTGATATCGATCACGCCTGCTCACGCTCCCGTGGCGACGAGGACGACGGCGACCGCCAGGACGACGGTGCCGGCGAGCAGCGCGCTCACATAGGTCTGCACATTGCCGGTCTGCGCCCGGCGTACGGCGGCCCCGAGCAGCCGGGGCAGCGCGGCCGCGCCGTGTACGTAGGTGTCGACGACCTCGCGGTCGAGGAACCGGACGAGACTCGCTCCGGCCTGCACCGGGCGGACGAACAGCGCCGCGTACACGGCGTCCACGTGGAAGCCGGCGGCCGCGTGGCGGCGCAGCGGGCCGAGCAGCAGCCGCGCCGGGTCCGCGGGGTCCGGCGCGTAGGCGATGTCGCCGTAGGCCGGCTCGTGGGTGGCGATGGCCTCGGCCTCGACCAGTCCGGCGGCCTCCTCCGGATGGGCGGCGACCGCGCCGAGCGGGACCCGGGCGGCGAGGGCGGTGGTGCGCTGCCAGGCGCCGAAGGTGAGCAGCCCGCCAACCAGGGCGAGGCCCGTGCCGAGGACGGAGGTGAGCAGGGTCGGGGTCAGGTCGCGGCCGTCGAACCAGCCGGGCAGCGCGCGGTAGGCGAGCCCGCCGAAGGCGAGGGACGGCACGGCGAGGACCCACAGCACCACGGTCATCGTCAGCGGCTGGCGGCCGTGGTCGGGGGCCTCGGCGCCCCGGCCGCGGAAGGCCAGCAGCCACAGCCGGGTGGCGTAGGCGGCGGTCAGCAGGGCCGTGACCAGGCCGGTGACGAGGACGATCCAGCCGGCCGCGCCGGGCACGTGCGCGGTGTGACCGTCGGCCGCTCGCTCGGCGGCACCGAGGACGGACTCCTTGGAGAAGAAGCCGCTGAACGGCGGGATCGCGGCGAGCGCGAGGAGCGCCACGGTCATCGTCCAGTAGGCGTCCGGCACGCGGTCGCGCAGGCCGTGCATGCGGGACATGGCGGCCAGCGAGTTGGTGCCGGCGGCGTGGATGATCACACCGGCCGCGAGGAACAGCAGCGCCTTGAAGGCGCCGTGGGACAGGAGGTGGAAGACGGCGGCACCGCGGTCGCCGACGGCGAGGGCGCCGGTCATGTAGCCGAGCTGGCCGATGGTCGAGTAGGCGAGGACGCGCTTGATGTCGTCCTGGGCGAGCGCGGCGAGGCCGGAGCCCACCATCGTGACGGCGGCCATGACGGCCAGCACGGTCATCGCGGCCTGGGAGGCCTCGAAGACGGGAAGGAGACGGGCGATGAAGTAGACACCGGCGGCGACCATCGTCGCCGCGTGGATCAGCGCCGAGACGGGGGTCGGGCCGGCCATCGCGTCCGGGAGCCAGGTGTGCAGCGGGAACTGCGCCGACTTGCCCGCGACGCCCGCGAGGAGCAGCAGGGCGACCACCGTCGGATGGTGCAGGCCGCCGCTCGCGACGGCGCCGAGGACGCGGGTGATGCGGAAGGAGCCGGCGTCGGTGGCGAGCGCGAACAGGCCGATGAGGAACGGCACGTCGCCGAGCTTGGTGACCAGGAAGGCCTTCAGTGAGGCGGCGCGGGCCTCGGGGGTCTCCCAGTAGTGGCCGACCAGGAAGTAGGAGCAGATGCCCATGACTTCCCAGCCGACCAGCAGCACGATCAGGTCGCCGGAGTAGACGACCAGGAGCATCGCGGAGGTGAACAGGGAGACGAGTGCGGCGTACGAGGGGTAGCGCGGGTCGTCGCGCAGATAGCCGGTCGAGTAGATCTGCACGCAGGCGGCGACGAACGCGACCAGGATCGCGACGAGCGCGGCGAAGCCGTCGATGTGCAGCGCCAGCTCGATGGGGACCGAGCCGGTGGGCGTCAGTTCCGTGTGGGCGTCGATGGCCTGACCGCCGCCCTGGCGTGCGGCGACCAGCGCGGCCAGGACGAGCGAGGCCAGCGGCGGCAGCACGGCGAGCGGACGGACGAACCCGGGCCCGGTGCGGCCGAGCAGCAGTCCGGCCGCCGCGCCGAGGAACGGCAGAAGCGGGACGAGGACGGCGAGGGTGGTCGTGGTCACGCGCTGGCCTCAGCCTTCTCGGCCGCGGAACCCGGTCCCTCGGTGCCGGGACCCTCGGCGGTGTCGCGGAGCTTGTCGATGTCGGAGGTGCCGCGGTTGCGGTAGACGGCGAGCACGATCGCCAGGCCGATGCCGATCTCGGCCGCGGCGATGGTGATGGTGAACAGGGTCAGCGCCTGGCCGGAGTGGAGGGTCTCCTGCGCGGCCCGGCTGAGCCAGACGTCGAAGGCGACGAGGTTGAGGTTGACGGCGTTGAGCATCAGCTCGACCGACATCAGGACCAGGATCGCGTTGCGGCGGGCGAGGACGCCGTACAGGCCGGTGCAGAACAGGAGGGCGGAGAGTACGGCCGGGTAGGCGAGGTGCATCAGCGGGCGCCTTCCTTCTCGCCGGCGGTGGTCACGCCGGTCACGGAGGTGGCGTCCGTGTCCGCCTTGGCCTTCCGGGACAGGACGATCGCGCCGACCAGGGCCGCGAGGAGCAGCACGGACAGCGCCTCGAAGGGCAGCACCCAGTTGCGGAACAGGCTCTCGCCGGTGACCCGGGTGGAGCCGGCGGCCGGGCCGTTCAGGTCGATCCAGGTGGTGCGGAAGGCGTCGACGACCACCCAGACCAGGGCGACGGCGGCGGCGACCGCGACGGTCAGGGCGGCCCAGCGGTTGCCGGAGTCGGCGTCCGGGGAGCGGCCGATGGGGGCCTTGGTGAGCATCAGCCCGAACAGCAGGAGGACGACGACGGAACCGACGTAGATCAGGACCTGCACCCAGGCGATGAACTCGGCCGTGAGCAGCAGGTACTCCACGGCGAGGCCGCCGAGCGCGACCACCAGCCACAGGGCGGCGTGCACCAGCTGGCGGGTGGTGACGGTGACCAGCGCGGCGCCGAAGGTGACCAGTCCGACGAGGAGGAAGGCGATCTCGACGCCGGTCGGCGACAGGAAGCCGTGCGAGGCCGCGGCGAGGTGCACGCCGGGGTGACCCGCGGCCGCGCTCAGGGTGGAGGCGAGGGTCACGACGTGGCCTCCCCCGGTTCGGCCTGCGCGGCGGCCAGCTTCTCGGCGGTCTTGCGGGCGGCGGCGATCTCCTTCGGTTCCTCGGCGGCCGCGTCGAGGGCCGGCGGGGCCGGGACGGTCCACATCCACTCGCGGAGCTTGTCCCGTTCGTGGGTGAGCTCGCGGATGTCGGTCTCGGCGTACTCGAACTCCGGGGACCAGAACAGCGCGTCGAAAGGACACACCTCGATGCAGATACCGCAGTACATGCACAGGGAGAAGTCGATGGCGAACCGGTCGAGGACGTTGCGGCTGCGCTCGCGGCCGCCCGGGGCGGCCGGCGGGACCGTCTCCTTGTGGGAGTCGATGTAGATGCACCAGTCCGGGCACTCACGGGCGCAGAGCATGCAGACCGTGCAGTTCTCCTCGAACAGGCCGATCACGCCGCGGGTGCGGGGCGGGAGTTCGGGCTGGGCGTCCGGGTACTGCTCGGTGACGTGCTTCCTCGTCATCGTGCGGAGGGTGACGGCAAGGCCCTTGGCGAGGCCGCTGCCAGGGATGGGGGCCATTAGGAGATCACCACCTTGACGATGCCGGTGAGGGCGATCTGGGCGAGGGAGAGGGGGACGAGGAGGGTCCAGGACAGCTTCTGGAGCTGGTCCTCGCGCAGCCGTGGGTAGGTGACGCGGAGCCAGATGACGAGGAAGGCGAGGATCGCGGTCTTCAGCAGGGTCCACAGCCAGCCGAGTCCGTCGTGGCCCCACGGTCCGTGCCAGCCGCCGAGGAAGAGGACGGTGGTCAGGCCGCACAGGACGACGATCCCGGCGTACTCGGCGAGGAGGAAGAGGGCGAACCGCAGTCCGGTGTACTCGGTGTACGCGCCGAAGATGATCTCCGAGTCGGCGACGGGCATGTCGAAGGGCGGGCGCTGCAGCTCGGCGAGTCCGGCGACGAAGAAGACGACCGCGCCGACGATCTGCCAGGGCACCCACCACCAGTGGAAGGCGTGCAGGATGCCGGGCAGGGAGACGGTGCCCGCCGCCATGGCGACCGAGGCGGCGGCGAGCAGCATCGGCAGTTCGTAGGCGAGCAGCTGGGCGGCCGTGCGCAGGCCGCCGAGCAGGGAGAACTTGTTCGCGCTGGCCCAGCCGGCCATGAGCGAGCCGAGCACGCCGACGCCCATGACCGCCAGCACGAAGAACACGCCCGCGTCCAGGACCTGGCCGACGGCGCCCTTGCTCGGGCCGATCGGGATGGCGAGCAGCACGAGGAGGTACGGCAGCAGGGCGACGGCCGGGGCGAGCTGGAAGACGCGGCGGTCGGCGCCGGCCGGGACCACGTCCTCCTTCTGTGCGAACTTCACGCCGTCCGCGATGAGCTGGGCCCAGCCGTGGAAGCCGCCCGCGTACATCGGGCCGAGGCGGCCCTGCATGTGCGCCATCACCTTGTGCTCGGTCTGGCCGATGATCAGCGGGAAGGTGAGGAAGACGACGAACACCAGCAGGAGTCGCAGGGCGACGTCCAGCGCGCCGTTCACTGCGGGCCTCCCGTGGGGTCGTGGTCGTCAGGGTCGGGGGCGGTGCCGGTGTCCGGACTGGAGTCGGCGCCGGTGTCCGGGCTGGAGTCGTCCGGATTGCCGGGCTCTTCCCCGGTGGTGGGCTCGTCACCGGTGGTGGGCGCCTCCCCGGTGGTGGGCGCGCCCCCGGTTACGGCCGGCCCTTCGGGTTGCTGCCCTGCCTGCCCGGTGTGTTCGGGCGCCGCAGCGGCCCGCTCCGGTTCCTCCGGCGCCCGCTCCGGTTCCTCCGGCGCCTGTTCCGGCGCCGCCGGGGCCTGTTCCGGTTCCTCGAAGGCCGGGCGGGCGTGGTGCCACGGGGCGTCCGCGCTGCGCGGGGCCGGGCTCCGGCGGCCGGGGGGCGCCGCGGTGTCCGGCGCCGCCCGCTCATCCGTAGCCGGTGCCGTCGGCTCGCCCGGCGCCTGTGCCGTCGGTTCCGGAGTCCGGGGTCGCTGTGAGGCGGAGCCCTCCGAGGCGCTGCGGGCGCGGCGCGGACGGGCCGGGGCGGGGCCGGGCTCGTGGGCCACGGAGGCCTCGGCGACCGGGCCTTCCGCCGCCGCGGCACGGGTCGTGTCGCCCTCGGCAGCGGCCTGCTCGAGCTCGGCCGCGTCCTGGGCCACGTCCTGGGGTGCCGGCGTCTGGCTCACCGAGCCCTCACCGGCGCTCCGCATCCGCCGCGGCCGGGCACCGGCAGCACCCGCAGCCCCAGCCGCACCGGCACCCGCAGTCCCAGCCGCACCCACAGCCCCAGCAGCACCGGCACCCGCAACCCCAGCAGCACCCGTGCCCGGAGCCGCACCAGCCCCCGCCGCCGTAGCAGCCTCGCCCGTCTGGCTCGCCGAGCCCTCCGCCGCCGTACGGGTGCGTCGTACCGGACGGTCACCGGCCGCGCCCGCGCGAGCTGCCGGTCGTTCGCCCGGCGCGCGGCCCGCGCCCCGCGCCGGGCGGGCAGGGGCAGGGGGCAGCTGGCCCTTCAGCGGGCCCCACTCGTTGGGGTCCGGCACGCCCGGTGGGAGCATCTGGCGGCGCTTGGGGCCGCCGTGCTCGGATTCGCCGGGCTCCTTCGCGCCGGGCCAGGCCTTGGCGACACGCGCGGCGAGGACGAAGTCCTTGCGCAGCGGGTGGCCCTCGAAGGTCTCCGGCAGGAGCAGGTGCTCCAGACCCGGATGGCCCTCGAACACCACGCCGAACATCTCGTGGGTCTCGCGCTCGTGCCAGGCCGCGCCCGCGTAGACGCCGACGGCGGAGGGCAGTGCCGGCGCCTCGTGCGGGACGGTCGTACGGACGAGGAGGCGGCGGACCGGCCCCAGGGCGACGACGTGCGCGGAGACGCGGAAACCCGTGCCCGGTTCGTCGACCGCGCTCAGCCAGTCGAAGTAGGTGCAGCCCAGGGTCGTACGGGCCGTCTCCAGGGCGGTGAGCCAGGAGGACGGGGGTACATCCACGGTCAGGAGGTCGTACGACTCCTCGGCCGTGGCGTCCGTACCGAAGAGGTCCTCGACCGGGGCGGGCAGCCAGCCGACAGCGCTCATCGGGTGTCCCCCTCACCGGCGGGGGCGGGCGGCTTCACCAGGTCGCTGGTCAGGGCGGCCGCGGACGGCCGGGCGGAACCGGAGCCGTACCGCTCCTCCAGCGACTCGCGGGCGATCTTCTCCTGGAGCTTGAGGATGCCCTGGAGCAGCGCCTCGGGGCGCGGCGGGCAGCCGGGGACGTACACGTCCACCGGGATGATCTGGTCGACGCCCTTCGTCACCGAGTACGAGTCCCAGTAGGGGCCGCCGCAGTTGGAGCAGGCACCGAAGGAGATGACGTACTTCGGCTCGGGCATCTGCTCGTACAGGCGCTTGACGGCCGGGGCCATCTTGTCCGTGACCGTCCCCGAGACCACCATCAGGTCGGCCTGGCGGGGCCCGGGGGCGAACGGGATCACGCCGAGGCGGATGAAGTCGTGACGGGCCATCGACGCGGCGATGAACTCGATCGCGCAGCAGGCGAGGCCGAAGTTGAAGACCCAGAGCGAGTAGCGGCGGCCCCAGTTCAGGACCACCTTCATCGGCTCGGGGGCCAGGCGGGCCAGGGCGCCCAGCCGCTTGGGCTCCGGCAGGTACACGGGCTCCGGGTTCACGTCCATGTCAGGACGCCCTTCTTGTATGCGTACAGCAGGCCAACGGCGAGGAAGCCGAGGAAGACGAACATCTCCACGAGCGTCGTCGCGCCGTAGCCGGGGGCGGCGAAGACCGTCGCCCAGGGGAACAGGAAGATCGAGTCGACGGCGAAGATCACGTACAGGAAGGCGTAGACGTAGTAGCGGACCTGGGTGTGGGCCCAGCCCTCGCCGACGGGGTCGACGCCGCACTCGTAGGTCAGGAGTTTCTCGGGGGTCGGCACGACCGGGCGCAGCAGGCGGCCCGCGCCGAAGGCGACCGCGACGAACAGCACGCCGACGAGGGCGAGCAGGCCCACCACCGAGTAGGACTGGAAGTAGCCGGCCGCGATGACGTGCGCCGCGGCGGCCGTCGAGTCCCCCAACGTCTCCCGCACCGTCCGACCTCGCTCCCTGACATCATTCGACGATCTGTACGCACGGGAGTCTAGGCCCTGATAAAGAGCGGGTAAGCAGCCTGTCACGCCATGAGACGGCTCGGGACGGCCGGCGGGGACGGCCGAGGGGTGCGGGGTGGGGTTTTCCCCCGTCGGCGGAGGGCGGCGTACCGCATGGCGCGGAGGGTGCCGGGCACGGCAGGCTGACCGGTATGACCGCTACCAGTTCCGCCGCCGGCCGGGCCGACGGCACCGACCAGCTGCCCCCGCTCCGGCCGGCGTACGACGCGCACACCTGGAAGGAGATCCTGTATCTCCTGCTGAACCTGCCGGTCACGGTGTTCGGCTTCGTGTACGCGCTCACCGCGCTGTCCGTCGGCGGGTCCCTGACGATCACCGTCGTCGGCCTTCCGCTGCTGGCGCTCGGCCTGCTGGGCTCCCGGCAGCTGGGAAAGCTGGAGCGGGCCCGCGCCCGGCGGCTGCTCGGGGTGCGGGTGGAGGAGCCGACTCCGCTGCCGCTCGCCCGGACCGGCGGCCTGGCGCAGCGGCTGTGGATGGCGCTGAAGGACCCGGTGGCCTGGCGGACACTGCTGTACGACCTCATCCGGCTGCCCTGGGGCGTCCTCACCTTCTGCACCGTGCTGACCTCGCTGTTCGTGCTGTGGCCGGTGCTGCCGTATCTGGCGCGTGGCCTGGCGAACGTCGACCGGTTCATGGTGCGCGGGCTGCTGTCGCCCTCGGACGAGCTGGAGCGCCGTATCGCCGAGCTGGAGTCGGACCGCGGGGTGGTGGTCGACACGGCCGCCGCCGATCTGCGGCGCATCGAGCGGGACCTGCACGACGGCGCCCAGGCACGGCTGGTCAACCTGGCCATGGGGCTCGGTCTGGCCAAGGAGAAGCTGCTGGAGGATCCCGACTCGGCGGCGGCGATGGTGGAGGAGGCGCACGGCGAGGTGAAGCTGGCCCTGCAGGAGCTGCGCGACCTCGCCCGCGGCATCCACCCGGCCGTGCTGACCGACCGGGGCCTGGACGCGGCCCTGTCCTCGGTCGCCTCCCGCTGCACGGTTCCGGTGAAGGTGACCGTGGACCTGCCGGACCGCCCGGCGCCCGCCATCGAGGGCATCGCCTACTTCACCGTCTCCGAGCTGCTGCAGAACGTCAGCAAGCACAGCCGCGCCCGGTCCGCCTCGGTGGACGTGTGGCGCACGGAGGACCGGCTGTTCATGCAGGTCCGGGACGACGGCCGGGGCGGCGCCCGCCTCGACGGCGGCACCGGCATGCGCGGCCTCGCCGAGCGACTGGGCGCGGTGGACGGCCTGTTCGTCCTCGACTCACCGCCCGGCGGCCCGACGGTGGTCACGGCGGAGCTGCCGTGGCGTGACCGCACGGAGTAAGCCGACGGCTCCCGGTACGGGTGCGGCGGCCGGCATGCCTTTTCGGGTGCGGAGGCTGGCGTGCCCTTTCGGGTGCGGAGGCCGACGTGCCCTTTTCGGGTACGGCGACTGCAACTCCCCAGGGGCGCCGGGAACTGCGCGAGCAACCACGACGGACGCGCACCCGCCCGACAGCAGAACCCCCACGGCGAGAGCGCACAACGCCATCCACAGCCAACCGCACCGATGAGCCAACGCACACCGGTCAATCGGCCCGACCGCCGGAGGCAACCGGTAGGGAAAACCCCCGCCCCAAGACGCCGACGGACTCCATGGCCCGGCGGACCACGGCACACGACCCTGGAGACACGGCTGAACCGCCGCTCGGACGAGAAGAACGGGACGACATCGATGGCCACGGAGTACGGACACGGGTACGGGTACGGGCGGGAGGACGGCAGGCCCGCCGGCACCCGCCATCGGCTGCCCGCCGCGCTGCGGGCGCCGTTCGAGGCGCGCACCTGGCGTGAGTTCGGGTATGTGCTGCTGAGCCTGCCGCTCTCGATCGTGCTGTTCACCTGGACGGTGACCATGACCTCGCTCGGCGCGGGCCTGCTGGTGACCTTCCTCGGCGTCCCGGTGCTCGCGGCGGCGCTCGCCGGCTGCCGCGGCTTCGGCGCGCTGGAGCGGGCGCGGGCGCGCGGGCTGCTGCGGCTGGAGGTGGCCGAGCCGGAGCCGCTGCGGATGCGCGCGCCGGGGGCGCTGGCCTGGATGGGCGCGGTACTCAAGAGCGGCACCTCCTGGCGCAACCTGCTGTACACGCTGCTGCAGTTCCCGTGGGCCGTGTTCACGTTCTCGGTGGCGCTGAGCCTGTGGTCGATGGCCCTGTCGCTGCTGACGTACCCGCTGTGGTTCTGGGTCTTCCCGATGTACGGCGGCCAGGGCGGGCTTCAGCTGTACGGCGACGAGCACCACAGCGTCTATCTCGACAACCCCTTCGAGATCACCGTGACCGCGCTGGTCGGGCTGGTGTTCACGCTGGCCGCGCCGTGGATCGTACGGGCCCTGACGACGGTGGACGGGCTGCTGGTCCGGGGCCTGCTGGGGCCCTCACCGCTGTCGGCGCGGGTGGTGGAGCTGGAGTCGGACCGCGGGGTCGTGGTGGACGCGGCCGCCGCCGATCTGCGGCGCATCGAGCGGGACCTGCACGACGGCGCCCAGGCGCGGCTGGTCAACCTGGCCATGGACCTGGGGCTGGCGAAGGAGAAGCTGCGGGAGGACCCGCGGGCGGCGGCACGGATGGTGGACGAGGCGCACGGCGAGGTGAAGACGGCGCTGCAGGAGCTGCGCGACCTCGCCCGCGGCATCCACCCGGCCGTCCTGACCGACCGGGGCCTGGACGCGGCCCTGTCCGCGGTCGCCTCCCGCTGCACGGTGCCGGTGCGGGTGGAGGTCGATCTGCCGTGCCGACCCGCGCCCGCCATCGAGGGCATCGCCTACTTCACCGTCTCCGAACTGCTGCAGAACATCAGCAAGCACAGCCGGGCCCGGTCCGCCTCGGTGGACGTGTGGCGCACGGAGGACCGGTTGATGCTGCAGGTCACCGACGACGGCGTCGGCGGCGCGGACGCCGCTCGCGGCTCGGGCCTGGCCGGTCTCGCCGGCCGTCTGGACGCGGTGGACGGCGTCCTCGTGGTGGACTCCCCGGCCGGCGGCCCCACCCGGGTGATCGCGGAACTGCCCTGGCGAACCTGACGCGTGAACCCGCCCCTGCCTGTCCCGCCTCCGTGGTCCGGGGGCGGGATTGTGCCGGCCGGGCGAGCGGCGCGTACCGAATGCTGGAATGCTGGACCTCCGTACCGGACCTGCGTAGGGCTGACTTGGGGGGCCAGGGGATCGTGGAGGAAAGGGTGCGGGTCGTCATCGCCGAGGACTCAGTGCTGCTCAGGGAGGGCCTGACCCGGCTGCTGACCGACCGCGGGCACGATGTCGTGGCCGGCGTCGGCGACGCGGAGGCGCTGGTGAAGACCGTCGCCGACCTGGACGCACAGGGCGAGCTGCCCGACGTCGTGGTGGCGGACGTACGGATGCCGCCGACGCACACCGACGAGGGCGTCCGGGCGGCCGTACGGCTGCGCAAGGCCCATCCGGGGCTCGGGGTGCTGGTGCTTTCGCAGTACGTGGAGGAGCGCTACGCCACCGAACTGCTGGCCGGATCCAGCCGGGGCGTGGGCTATCTGCTCAAGGACCGGGTCGCCGAGGTGCGCGAGTTCGTGGACGCGGTGGTGCGGGTGGCCGGGGGCGGTACGGCGCTGGACCCCGAGGTGGTCGCGCAGCTGCTCGGCCGCAGCCGCAAGCAGGACGTGCTGGCGGGGCTGACCCCGCGGGAGCGCGAGGTCCTGGGGCTGATGGCGGAGGGCCGCACGAACTCGGCGATCGCCAAACAGCTGGTGGTGAGCGACGGCGCGGTGGAGAAGCACGTCAGCAACATCTTCCTGAAGCTCGGGCTGGCGCCGAGCGAGGGTGATCACCGGCGTGTCCTGGCCGTACTGACGTACCTGAATTCCTGAGGTCCGCATTCCTGAGGTCTGAATTCCCGAGAGCCCTTCTGAGGCATGCTCGGGGGCTTCTTGATCGGGATTCCGGCGACGCGGGTCATCATGCGGGAGAGTGAGCAGCAGCGCGACAAGCCGTCTCGAAACGCCGTCCAATCTTCGGATGACCTCGGGAAGGCGACCCTAACCGACGTAGGGTTGATCCTGGGATGGTCCGTGGGACGATCGCCCCGGACAGCCGCCTCGAAGGAGGTCCAGTTCAGTGACCAGCCAGGTCAGCAGCCAGGCGGAGCAGGCCGACGGAGCCGTCGTCGGAGAACAGCGCAAACCGGGCGGCGCGAAGGACGTGCGGCGCCTGGATCGGGTGATCATCCGGTTCGCGGGGGACTCGGGTGATGGTATGCAGCTCACGGGTGACCGGTTCACCTCGGAGACCGCGTCGTTCGGTAACGACCTCTCCACGTTGCCCAACTTCCCCGCCGAGATCCGCGCGCCTGCCGGGACCTTGCCGGGTGTCTCGTCGTTCCAGTTGCATTTCGCCGATCATGACATCCTGACGCCGGGGGATGCGCCGAATGTGCTGGTGGCGATGAATCCGGCGGCGTTGAAGGCGAACATCGGTGATCTGCCGCGGGGTGCGGAGATCATCGTGAACACGGACGAGTTCACCAGGCGGGCGTTGCAGAAGGTCGGTTACGACGTCTCCCCGCTGGAGGACGGCTCGCTGGACGGCTACAGCCTGCACCCGGTGCCGTTGACGACGCTGACGGTTCAGGCGCTGAAGGAGTTCGAGCTGTCCCGTAAGGAGGCCGAGCGCAGCAAGAACATGTTCGCGCTGGGTCTTTTGTCGTGGATGTATCACCGGCCGACCGAGGGCACGGAGAGGTTCCTGAGGGCGAAGTTCGCGAAGAAGCCCGAGATCATGGCGGCGAACCTGGCGGCGTTCCGGGCGGGCTGGAACTTCGGGGAGACGACGGAGGACTTCGCGGTCTCCTACGAGGTCGCCCCGGCCGCTTCTGCGTTCCCGACCGGCACCTACCGCAACATCTCCGGCAACCTGGCCCTGGCCTACGGTCTGATCACCGCATCCCAGCAGGCGGACCTGCCGCTGTTCCTGGGCTCGTACCCGATCACGCCCGCGTCGGACATCCTGCATGAACTGTCGAAGCACAAGAACTTCGGGGTGCGCACGTTCCAGGCGGAGGACGAGATCGCGGGGATCGGTGCGGCGCTGGGTGCGGCGTTCGGCGGTTCGCTGGCGGTGACGACGACGTCCGGGCCGGGGGTTGCGTTGAAGTCGGAGACGATCGGGCTGGCGGTCTCGCTGGAGCTGCCGCTGCTGGTGGTGGACATCCAGCGGGGCGGGCCGTCGACGGGGTTGCCGACGAAGACGGAGCAGGCGGACCTTTTGCAGGCGATGTTCGGGCGTAACGGGGAGGCGCCGGTGCCGATCGTGGCGCCGCGCACGCCGGCGGACTGTTTCGAGGCGGCTCTGGAGGCGGCCCGGATCGCGCTGACCTACCGCACCCCGGTGATGCTGCTCTCGGACGGGTATCTGGCCAACGGCTCCGAGCCGTGGCGGATCCCCGACCTGGAGGAGCTGCCGGATCTGCGGGTGCGGTTCGCCCAGGGCCCCAACCACACCCTGGACGACGGCACCGCAGTGTTCTGGCCCTACAAGCGGGACCCGCAGACGCTGGCCCGGCCGTGGGCGGTGCCGGGGACGCCGGGGCTGGAGCACCGTATCGGCGGGATCGAGAAGCAGGACGGCACCGGGAACATCTCCTACGACCCGGCCAACCACGACTTCATGGTCCGCACCCGCCAGGCCAAGATCGACAACATCACGGTGCCGGACATCGACGTCGACGACCCCACCGGCGACGCGCGCACCCTCGTCCTCGGCTGGGGCTCGACCTACGGGCCGATCACGGCGGCCGTCCGCAGGCTGCGCGCGGCCGGCGATGCGATCGCGCAGGCGCACCTGCGGCACCTCAACCCCTTCCCCGCGAACCTGGGCGAGGTCCTCAAGGCCTACGACACGGTGGTGGTCCCGGAGATGAACCTCGGGCAGCTCGCCACCCTGATCCGGGCCAGATACCTCATCGACGCCCGCTCCTACAACCAGGTCAACGGCATGCCGTTCAAGGCACAACAGCTCGCCGCGGCTTTGAAGGAGGCCATCGATGACTGACACCGGCAACGGGCTGCTGCAGCTGGTCCCCAAGGCCGAGGCCAAGCAGTCGATGAAGGACTTCAAGTCCGACCAGGAGGTGCGCTGGTGCCCGGGCTGCGGTGACTACGCCATCCTCGCCGCCGTCCAGGGCTTCATGCCCGAACTCGGCCTGGCCAGGGAGAACATCGTCTTCGTCTCCGGCATCGGCTGCTCCTCCCGCTTCCCGTACTACATGAACACCTACGGGATGCACTCCATCCACGGCCGCGCCCCCGCCATCGCCACCGGCCTGGCCACCACCCGCCGGGATTTGAGCGTGTGGGTCGTCACCGGCGACGGCGACGCCCTGTCCATCGGCGGCAACCACCTCATCCACGCCCTGCGCCGCAACGTCAACCTCAAGATCCTGCTGTTCAACAACCGGATCTACGGCCTGACCAAGGGCCAGTACTCCCCCACCTCCGAACTCGGCAAGATCACCAAATCGACCCCGATGGGCTCCCTCGACGCCCCGTTCAACCCGGGTGTCGCTGGCCATCGGCGCCGAGGCGTCCTTCGTCGCCCGCACCATCGACTCCGACCGCAAACACCTCACCGAGGTCCTGCGCGCCGCCGCCGGCCACCCCGGCACCGCCCTGATCGAGATCTACCAGAACTGCAACATCTTCAACGACGGCGCCTTCGACGCCCTCAAGGACCAGCAACAGGCCCAGGAGGCCCTCATCCGCCTGGAGCACGGGCAGCCCATCCGCTTCGGCCCCGACGGCACGCGCGGCGTCGTCCGCGACAAGACCACCGGCGACCTGCAGGTCGTCACCGTCACGGCCGACAACGAGGCGGACGTCCTGGTCCACGACGCCCACTCCGCCTCCCCCACCACGGCCTTCGCCCTGTCCCGCCTCGCGGACCCGGACACTCTGCACCACACCCCGATCGGCGTGTTCCGCTCCGTCGACCGGCCCGTCTACGACACCGCGATGGCCGACCAGCTCGACACCGCCATCGAGCAGAAGGGCAAGGGCGACCTCGCCGCACTCCTCGCCGGCGGCGACACCTGGACCGTCATCGGCTGAGGCCTGAGGCGTCCCCCGACACCGGCTTCGGCCGAGACCGACTTCGGGTGAGGTGACTACGAGGCCCGGGACCCCGCGTCCCGGGCCTCGTCGTACGCCCGGCGGGCCTTCTCCACCTCGCCCATGCGGTCATGGGTCCACTGGGCGAGGGAGCGCACCTGCTCCGCCGCCTCGCGGCCGAGGGCGGTGAGGGAGTAGTCGACGCGGGGCGGGATGACCGGCCTGGCGTCCCGGTGGACCAGGCCGTCACGCTCCAGGGTCTGCAGGGTCTGGGTGAGCATCTTCTCGCTGACGCCCCGCCCGCCGAACCGGCTGATCGCCCGGCGCAGCTCGCTGAACCGGTACGGCCGTTCCAGCAGCTCGATGAGGACGAGGACGCCCCAGCGGCTGGTCACGTGCTCCAGGACGAGCCGGTAGGGACACAGCGCCTCGGCGTCCACGAGCCGCTTCTCACGCACTTCCCTCGTCTCACTTACCGCCATGCCAGTACCTTACTTCAAAGTGGGTACTTTCGCTAGGTTAGCGCCCCTCCTAGGGTGAGTGCCATACGAGACCTACGGCATTCCACAAGGAGTTCCGCATCATGAGCATCGTCGTCACCGGAGCCACCGGACACCTCGGCCGGCACGTCGTGGAGCAGCTGCTGGAGAAGGTTCCGGCGGAACAGATCACCGCCGTCGTGCGCGACGAGGCGAAGGCCGCCGACTTCGCGGCCCGCGGGGTGAGGCTCGCCGTCGCCGACTACAACGCGCCCGAGACCTTCGACGGCCTGTTCGCCGCCGGCGACAAGGTCCTGCTGATCTCCGGCAACGAGTTCGACAAGGGCCGGGTGCGGCAGCACCAAGTCGTCATCGACGCCGCGAAGGCCGCCGGCGTGGCCCTGCTCGCCTACACCAGCGCCCCGGGCAGCCTCACCGCCGCCCTCGCGGACGACCACCGGGCGACGGAGCAGGTACTGCTCGCCTCCGGCCTGCCGTACACGCTGCTGCGCAACGGCTGGTACCACGAGAACTACACCGAGAACCTGGCCCCGGTGCTGGAGCACGGCGCGGTCGTCCAGGCCGCGGGCGACGGCCGGGTCTCCTCGGCCGCCCGCGCCGACTACGCCGCCGCCGCGGTCGCGGTGCTGACCGGCGAGGGCCACGAGAACAAGACGTACGAGCTGGGCGGCGACGAGGCGTGGAGCTTCGCCGAGTACGCGGCGGAGCTCAGCCGGCAGACCGGCAAGGAGATCGTCTACAGCCCCGTCTCCGTCGAGGCCTTCTCCGGCATCCTGACCGGCGCCGGGCTGCCCGGGCCGCTGGCCGCGATCCTGGCCGGTGTGGACGCCTCGATCGAGAAGGGCGAGCTGGTGGTCTCCTCTGGGGACCTCTCGCGGCTGACCGGCCGCCCCGCCACCCCGCTCGCGGACGCGGTCACCGCCGCGCTCAAGGGCTGAGTCATCCGGCACACCCCGGCTGTCATGACCGTATGGCGATACGGCCATGACAGCCGGGGGTGCTCGGCGCTACCTTCGTTCTCGCGTGCCTGACGTGAGAGGGAGGGGCCGGTGGCCGGAAAGTCCAAGGGTGAGCACCGGATAGGCCTGCTGAACGGCTTTGCCGCCTACGGCATGTGGGGCCTGGTGCCCCTCTTCTGGCCTCTGCTGAAGCCCGCCGGGGCGGTGGAGATCCTCGCCCACCGCATGGTGTGGTCCCTGGTCGTCGTCGCCGTCGCCCTGCTCTTCGTACGGCGCTGGGCGTGGGCGGGCGAGCTGCTGCGCCAACCGCGGCGGCTCGGGCTCGTCGCCGTGGCCGCCGCCGTCATCACCGTGAACTGGGGCGTGTACATCTGGGCCGTGAACTCCGGCCATGTGGTCGAGTCCTCCCTCGGGTACTTCATCAACCCGCTGGTGACCATCGCGATGGGCGTACTGCTGCTGAAGGAGCGGCTGCGGCCCGCGCAGTGGGCGGCGGTCGCGACCGGTTTCGCCGCCGTCGTCGTGCTGACCGTCGGCTACGGCCGCCCGCCGTGGATCTCGCTCGTCCTCGCGTTCTCCTTCGCCACCTACGGCCTGGTCAAGAAGAAGGTCGCCCTCGGCGGCCTGGAGTCGCTGGCCGCCGAGACCGCGATCCAGTTCCTGCCCGCGCTCGGCTATCTGCTGTGGCTCGGCGGGCACGGCGACATGAGCTTCCTGAACGACGGCCCCGGGCACGCCGTCCTCCTCGCCTCCACCGGCCTGGTCACCGCGCTGCCCCTGGTCTGCTTCGGCGCGGCGGCGATCCGCGTCCCCCTCTCCACGCTGGGGCTGCTGCAGTACCTGGCGCCCGTCTTCCAGTTCCTGCTCGGCATCCTGTACTTCCACGAGGCCATGCCGCCCGAGCGCTGGGCCGGGTTCGCACTGGTCTGGCTGGCGCTGGTGCTGCTCACGGCGGACGCGCTGCGCACCGCGAGGCGGACCCGGGCATCGCTGGTGGTGGCACGGGGCGAGCGGGCGGAGTCGGCGCCGGTGGAGATCTGACGCCGGTTGTGCGGCCCTTTGCACGGCCGATTGCACGGCCTTTTTGTACGGCCGTTGTCAGTGCCGCGCGCTATAAGTGACGACCATGTCGACGCAGACACCCGCACCACTGCACTGGAAGCTCGTCATCGACGCGGCCGACCCGCACGCCCAGGCCGACTTCTGGGCCGCGGCGCTGCACTACACGCCCGAGGACAACAGCGCCCTGGTCGAACGGCTGCTGTCCCTCGGCGCGCTGCCCGGCGCGGCCACGGTCGAGTACCACGGCCGGCCCGCCTTCCGTGACCTGATCGCCGTACGGCACCCCGACGACCCGTACGACCCGGAGACCGGCACCGGGCTCGGCCGGCGGCTGCTGTTCCAGCGCGTGCCGGAGCCGAAGACCGTCAAGAACCGGCTGCACCTCGACCTGCACGCCGACGAGGGCAGACGCGCGGACGAGGTGACCCGGCTCCAGGCGCTGGGCGCGCGGGTACTGCGCGAGGTGAAGGAGCCCGCCGGTGAGTGGGTACTGATGGCGGACCCGGAGGGCAACGAGTTCTGCGTGCAGTAGGGCTGTGCGCCGGATACGGCGACGGCCGCCGGGTACGGCGTACGGCCGCCGGATGCGGCGTGCGGCCGCCGGATGCGGCGTGCGGCCGCCGGGTACGGCGTGCGGCCTCCGAGTACGGCTGTGCGGACGCCGGTTATGGCTGTGCGGCGCGGGCCGCACGGTCGGTCAGGCGGACCATGCGGGCGCGGGCGGACTCCAGCGGACGCGGGTCGGCGGCGGCCGGACCCGGCTCGGTGGTGAGGTCCGCCCACAGCTCGATGAGGTCGCGGCCCAGTCGCAGGCCCTCCTCCGGGTCGCGCACCGCGCGCCACGCGGTCGCCGCGCTCTGCACGTTGCCGTACGCGGCCTCCGCGTCCCTCGCCTGCCTGCGCAGTGCGGCGAGCTCCAGGGACAGTTCGCAGGCGCGGACCGGTTCGTCCGCCAGGTAGGCGATGTAGGCGGTCAGTTCGCGCAGGTGCAGCACCTCGGCGTGCCCGGCGCCCAGCACGGCGGACGCCTCGATGACCGTACGGTCGGCGAGTTCGGCCGCCGCCTCGATCCGGCCCGCCCGCACGGCCTCGTTGATCCGTGACATCGGCTCCGTGAGCAACTCGGCGCCCTCCGCGGTCTCGGTCACGGGTTCGTCCCCGAGCACCTCCTCGGCGACGGCGTCGAAACCCCGGGCGGGGGTGGGAGTCGCGGTGGTGGGGGCGGCTTCGGCCTCGGAGGCGTCGATGACGGGCAGCAGGGCCTCCGCGACCGACATGACCGGCGCGGGACCGAACTGCCCGGTCGGCGCCTGCACGGTCCCGGGCGACACGGGCACCGGCTGCTTCACCGAGGGGACATCCCGCACACCCTGCGGGGAAGGCACTGGCATGGGTGAAGCCGCAGCCGCCTGCGAAGCCACCGCCGGTGACGCCTCGCCCGCCGCGGCCGTCACACCCGCCGCGGCCCGCGCACCCGTCGCGGTCGGCGGCTCCGGTGAAGTCACGCTCGCCGCCCGCGGCTTCGTCGAGGGCGTGGTCACCCGTACCGCCTGCCCCGTGACCCGGCTGGAGCCGTCCGCCGAGACCTCCAGGGGAACCACGCAGCCCGCGCGGTCGTCGTGGATCGTGGCGTGTATAGGAGCGCCGAGGCTGATGGCCAGGCGCTGGAGGTGGTTGAGGACGGCCTGCTGGATCTCCTCGCCCGGCGCCGCCACCACCGACGTCCCGCCCACCGACGCGCCTCCCGCACCGAACACCCGGACGGCCACCACCGCCGGATGCGCCACGGGCTGCTGCGCCCGCTTCTTCTCGAAGCTGAGTCGGGCCATCAGTGTGCCTCTCCCCCACATCACGATCCGGTCGTACCCCTCGTACCGTGCTCCCCAGTCTCTCCCCACGGTGCGGCCCACGCGTCACCGCGACGTCACAGCCTCGTCCCAGATGGGCGGCCCGTCACCTGCGGGGCGCGGAGGCCGGCAAGGCTCCCGAACGCGACGGACCCCGACAGGAAAGCTGCATGTGCATATAATGCAGGTGCGCTTTATTGTCGTACGCCGATCAACCGGGGGTAGTCATGACGACGCGCCGCTTCCTCTTCCTCCTGGGCAGTTCCCGTGCCCAGGGCAACACCGAACTGCTGGCCCGCGCGGCGGCCGAGCAGCTGCCCGGTGACGTCGAACAGCGGTGGATCCGCCTGGCCGAGCACCCGCTGCCCGACTTCACGGACCTGCGGCACGACAGCGACCACGTACGGCCGCCCTCGGACAGCCCGACCGGTCTGCTGCTGGACGCCACCCTCGCCGCCACGGACATCGTGATCGCCTCACCGCTGTACTGGTACTCGGTGTCCGGCCTCACCAAGCGCTATCTGGACCACTGGTCCGGCTGGCTGCGCACCCCGGGCGTCGACTTCAAGGCGACCCTGGCCGGGCGCACGCTCTGGGGCATCGCCGCGCTCGCCCATGCCGAGACGCCGGTCGCCGACCCCTACATCGGCACGCTCAACAACTCGGCCGCCTACATGGGCATGCGCTTCGGCGGCGTCCTGCTGGGCAACGGCAGCGCTCCGGGTGACGTGCTGAAGGACGCCGACGCGCTGGCCCACGCGAAGACGTTCTTCGCGCAGGACCCGCCCCTCGCGCGCTTCCCGTACGACATCGCCGAGACCGCCTGATCGCCTCATCGCCTGGTCGCCTGAAGGGGAATCAGGCGCTGATGTCCTTCGTCGTGAACCGCGCCCAGGCCGCCGAGCCGAACACGGCCGCGTAGAGCGCCTGGAGCTCGAGGTTCTTCACCAGGTCGTCCCAGTAGACGGGGTCGCGCACCAGGTCGGCGAAGGACAGCCAGTAGTGCGGGAAGAGGTACGGCCGCAGCGCGTGCAACTGGGGTATCTGGTCCAGGATCTGGACCGTGATGAGTATGCCGACGGTGGTCGCCATCGCGGCGATGCCGCTGTTGGTGAGGGTCGAGACGAACAGGCCGAGCGCCGCGACGCCGACCAGTGAGGCGGCGACCACCAGGGCGATCAGCACCGCCCGGCCGAGGCCCTCGGCGAAGCTGATGCGCGTGCCGGATATGGTCGTGAGGTCGCCCAGCGGGAAGAGCAGCGCGCCCGTGATCAGCGCCGAGCCGGCCACGACCAGCGTGGCCAGCACGCAGAAGGCCATCACCGTCGTGTACTTGGTGAGCAGCAGCCGGGTGCGGCCGGCCGGGGCGACCAGCAGATAGCGCAGGGTGCCCGCGCCCGCCTCGCCCGCTATCGCGTCGCCGGCGACGACCCCGACGGCCATCGGCAGGAAGAACGGCAGGGTCGCGGCCAGGGCCGTGAACACCAGGAACAGGCCGTTATTGGTGATCTGCGTCATGAACGCCGGGCCCTGGCCGCTGTGGTCGACCGTCCTGCCGCCCCGGGTCTGGATCTTCACCGCGATCCCGACCAGCACCGGCACGGCAGCCAGCACCACGAGCAGGGCGAGCGTGCGCCAGCGGCGCAGGGTCGTGACCAGTTCGCTGCGCAGCAGCCCGAAGGTCCACAGGGGGCTCGGCCGACGCGCGGCGGATGCGGCGACCCCCTCGGACACCGGGACCGTCTCAGCCCGCGACATCGAAGCCCTCCCCCGTCAGTGCCACGAACGCGTCCTCCAGCGAGGCCCGTTCGACCGTGAATCCCCGGACCCGGACCCCCGCGGCGACCAAGGCCGCGTTCACCTCGGCGAGGTCCCGCGCGGGTGGCTCTCCGGTGACCCGGTCGCCGTCGGCGGTGACGTCCCCGACGCCCTGCTCCTTCAGCACCCGGGCCGCCTCGGCCGGATCCGGGGTCGTCACCACCAGGCGGCCGCGCGCCCCGGCGGCCAGCTCGGCCACCGCGCCCTGGGTGAGGAGCCGGCCTCGGGCCATGACCGCCGCGTGGGTGCAGACCTGCTCGATCTCGTCGAGGAGGTGGGAGGAGAGGAAGACGGTCGTGCCGTCGGCGGCCAGTTCGCGGATCAGGGTGCGGATCTCGCGCATGCCCTGCGGGTCCAGGCCGTTGGTGGGCTCGTCCAGGACGAGCAGCCGGCGCGGCTGGAGCAGCGCGGCGGCCAGGCCGAGGCGCTGTCTCATGCCCAGCGAGTACGCCTTCGCCTTCTTGCCGGCGGCGGCCGCGAGGCCCACCCGGTCCAGGGCGGCGGCGACGCGGACGCGCCGGGTACGGGGGTCGGCGGTCGGGTCGGCGGCGTCGTAGCGCAGCAGGTTGTCCCGGCCGGAGAGGAAGCCGTACAGCGCGGGACCCTCGATGAGGGCGCCGACCTGGGGGAGGACGGACCGGGCCGCCGGGGGCATCGGGCGGCCCAGCACACGGGCCGTGCCCGCCGTCGGCTCGATCAGGCCCATCAGCATGCGGATGGTGGTGGTCTTGCCCGAGCCGTTCGGACCGAGGAAGCCGAAGACGCTGCCGGCGGGGACGGTCAGGTCGAGGCCGTCGACGGCGAGCTGTCCGCCGCGGTAGCGCTTGGTGAGACCACGGGTGGCAATGACGCTCGCCTCCACGTCCCCGGGGGCGGCACGCTGCTCCACCTGCCCCCGGACACGCTGCTTCACTCGCCCCGGGGCCCGCTCCTCGCCTTGCCCCGGGGCCCGCTCCTCGACCTGCCCCGGGGCGCGCTGCTCCGCGTCCCCCGCCTCGCGCTCCGTGGCGGACGCTCCGTCCATCGGCTCCCCCTCGATCCGGCTTCCCTCGATTCAGCCTCCGTGAAGGGTGAACGTACGGTCACGCCGCGTAGTGCCCGGGAGGGGTCACTTTCCTGCGTTCGCCGCCTTCACCAGGGCGTCCTTGGTCACCGCGCCGGCGTACACCTTGCCGTCGTCGGTGATCAGGGCGTTGACCAGGCGGGTGGAGAAGACCGTGCCCTTGCCGAACTTGCCGGAGACCTTGTCGCCGAGCGAGCCGAGGAAGCCGCCGAGGTCACCGCCCCGGGAGCCGGTCGGCAGGCCGCCCTTGGCGCCGGTGTCGAAGGTGGCGATGGACGTCCAGCCCTTGCCCAGCACGTTGGCGCCGTTCCTGCCCTTGGCGAAGTCCTCGCCGGAGTCGGGCGCGTGCTTCCGAGCCGCGGGGTCCTTCTTCTCCTCCGTCACCTTCGCGCCCTTGGGCGGGGTGAAGGAGAACGCGGAGGCGGCCGGCCTGGCGAAGGAGACCTGGGTGAAGCCCACGTCGAGGACGGCGGCGCCGCCGCTTTTCGGCGTCAGCGTGAACTTCAGCGGCATGCCCGTCTTCGCGTCGACGGCGATGCTGACGGCACCTACCGTGGTGCCGGACTGCCTGGGCTTGATCAGCAGCTTGTAGGCGTCCCGGCCGGCGACCCGCTCGGTGCCGTCGACGGTGACGGACGTGGTGTCGTCCACCGACTTCAGCGCCTGGTCCGCGAAGTCCTTCGGCGTGGCCGGCGGCTCGGCCTTGTGCTCCTTGCCGGAGTCGGCCGAAGTGCCGTGGTAGACCTCGTTGGTCTTGCTGTTGTAGCCCCACACGTTCGTGCCGTTGTGGATGAGGCTGTACTCGGAGCCGCTCTGCAGCAGCGACAGCTTCTGCTTCTCGGGACCGTCGGCGGCGACGCGCAGCGTGTGCGTGCCGGAGACCAGCGAGGTGAGCTGGGACTGCGGGTCGGCGGAGGAGCCGCCGCCGGAGCCCTTGACGGCGCCGGAGGCCAGGCTGCTTTCCAGTCCGCCGAGGTCGGGCAGGCCGAGGTCGGTGTTGATTCGCACGGTGCCGGACAGCTGCTGCACGTCCGACTTGGCGATCTTCTCGATGAGCTGCTGTGCGGTGATCCTGGGCAGGTCGGGGTCCCCGGAGGCGGCGAGCGCCGGGACCAGACCGATCGTGGCCGCCGCGACCCCCACCACGGCGACCGGGACCGCGTAGCGGGCGGCCCTGCGGCGTCCGGGGTGCCGCTCCTCGTCCTCCCGCCCGGCGTCCACTGCGTCGTCGGATTCGTACGGTGCCATGTGTGCCTTACCTCCGTCGTCGGCGGCGGCTGTTCTCACGCTGGTCCACCAGAGCCGCCATTCTCACCCGAATCGGTGAGGAGTGGTGATTTCCGTGGTCCCCATCTCACCAAATCAGCCATGAGGAAGCGTCAGACCACGGAGCCAACTCCGTGTACGCCTGCGGTATGACACGTAGGGGCCGGAGCTCCGCCGACCCGTAGGGGTCTCACCGGAACGGAGGGAGCCGTACGGGGTCGTGGGGGCGTACGGACGCACGGGCGTATGACCCGGCACGCGCGCGTGCGGGGCCGTACGAACCGGAGGGGCGGACGGCCGGAGGCCCGGAGCGGCGGACCACCGGAGACGGGCCACCCGGTCGCACGGCCCGGAGCGCGGCGCGGTGAACGGCGCGGCGAACGGCCGGAAGCGTGCCGGGCCGTACGACCGGAGGCGTACGGCGTGTCGGGTGACGGGAGGTCAGCCAGCGCGGTGGACCACCGCGTCGCACAGCTCCATCAGCGCGGCCTTGGCGTCGCACTCGCGCAGCGGCACCAGCGCGGCCCGCGCCTCCTCCGCGTACCGCACGGTGTCCCGGCGGGCCTGCTCCAGCGCGGGGTGGGCGCGCAGCGCGGCCAGCGCCTCGGCGTGCCGGGCGTCGTCGCTGAGGTCGGAGTCGAGCAGCTCGCACAGCGCGATGTCCTCGGCCAGACCCAGGCGGGCGGCCCGCTCGCGCAGCCGGAGCACGGGCAGCGTCGGGATGCCCTCGCGCAGGTCGGTGCCCGGGGTCTTGCCGGACTCGTGCGAGTCGGAGGCGATGTCCAGGACGTCGTCGGCGAGCTGGAAGGCGACACCGAGCCGCTCGCCGTACTGGGTGAGCACGTCCACGACCGTCTCGTCGGCGCCGGACATCATCGCGCCGAACCGGCACGACACCGCCACCAGCGAGCCCGTCTTGCCGCCGAGCACGTCCAGGTAGTGCTCGACCGGGTCGCGGCCGTCGGAGGGGCCGGCGGTCTCCAGGATCTGGCCGGTGACCAGCCGCTCGAACGCGAGCGCCTGCACCCGGACCGCCTCGGGGCCGAGGTCGGCGAGGATCTGGGAGGCGCGGGCGAAGAGGAAGTCGCCGGTGAGCACCGCGACGGAGTTGCCCCAGCGGGTGTTGGCGCTGTCCACGCCGCGGCGCACGGCCGCCTCGTCCATGACGTCGTCGTGGTACAGCGTGGCGAGGTGGGTCAGCTCCACGACCACGGCCGAGGGCACGATGCCCGGCGCGTAGGGGTCGCCGAACTGGGCCGCGAGCATCACGAGCAGCGGCCGGAACCGCTTCCCGCCGGCTCGTACGAGGTGCTGCGCGGCCTCCGTGATGAACGGGACCTCGCTCTTGGTGGCCTCGAGCAAGCCTTCCTCGACAGCCGCCAATCCGGCCTGGACATCGGCTTCCAGAGCCTGGTCCCGCACGCTCAGCCCGAACGGCCCGACGACGGTCACGAGGGGTCTCCTGTCTGCTGGTGTCTGCTGGCGATTACACGGTTTGTCGATAGGTCGCTGCCATCACTCAAGTCAGCGTATCCGGTCCCTGTTCGATCACCGATAGCGCCCACCGGTCCAGCCCGGGCGGTATCGGATCACGACCGGTATGTTTTTGATCAAGTGCTATGAGCGGACATTTATCGACTTAACAGGAATCCGCGCCCTGTGTCGCGAACCGAAGAGCGGGCGGAGTAATGCCTGCCACCCGATTCACCCAAATCCCTCATGTCCGATTTAAAATACTTTGCGATTTAGTGAGTTGGGTCACGCGCGATCACGCGCAACCGCCACCCCTGAGGGCCCGCCAGGCTACCTCCACTCCTTGCTCCGTGGGCGAGTTGAGAGTTGGCAACCGCAAAGGATCAAGTGTCCCAAACGGCGCATACCAAGGTCAAACTGGACGTTATGTGAATCCAGCCCTTGTTCCCGACATGTGCTCTCGCATACGTTCCGGGCCAGTCGGGTGGACGCCGAATCCTGCCGCCGCCCGTGTGACCCATCGACGAACTCATTCGTACGGCAGGAGCGGGGGACCCAGGTAAGTCCGCCGGACCGGCCGGCACACGCCGCACCGGAACGGCTAGGGGTGAAGCCGTGTCCTCTCCCGAGGGCGCGGCCGGGCACCTCCCCGCCCGAACCCGACAGCTCACCTCGCAGGCGCCGGAGAGGACTTCCCCATGCCCGCTGCCGCTCAGCACCGCCGCCCCCGCGCCAACCGTCTCGCCCGCGCCCTCGCCGTCGCCGGCACCGGCGCCGCCGTCCTCGCCCTGCCGCTCATCGGTGCCACCAGCGCCTCCGCGGCCACCGGCACGACCGCCACCAAGACGGCTTCCACCACCCTCGCCGGGTACCCGAACAACCTCGACGGCTGGATCCGCGAGTCCCTCGCGATCATGGCCCAGAAGGGCATCCCGGGCACCTACGACGGCATCCACCGCAACGTCATGCGGGAGTCCTCCGGCAACCCGAACGCCATCAACAACTGGGACTCCAACGCCGCCAAGGGCATCCCGTCCAAGGGCCTGCTCCAGGTGATCGACCCGACCTTCAACGCCTACCACGTGGCCGGCACCTCCTTCGACCCCTACGACCCGGTCGCCAACATCACCGCGGCCTGCAACTACGCCGCCGCGCGGTACGGGTCGATCGACAACGTGTCCAGCGCGTACTGACGGTCCCGCGACCGGCCCGGCCTCGGCCGCCCGGAGTGTGCCCCGACCTGACGGAGGGGCGCGCCGGGCGGCCGTCGCCGCTTCCGCGGGACGGGCGGGCGCCTACTGATGTGCCGGTCAGTCGGTCGGGAACAGTCTTTCGAGGACGGCGGCGATGCCGTCGTCCTCGTTCGACAGGGTGACCTCGTCGGCCACCGCCTTCAGTTCGGGGTGCGCGTTGGCCATGGCGACCCCGCGTCCGGCCCACTCGAACATCGGGATGTCGTTGGGCATGTCGCCGAACGCCAGGGCCGCCTCCGCCGCGATCCCGAGCCGCTCGGCGGCCAGCGCGAGACCGGTCGCCTTGGTCACCCCCGACGGCTGGAGCTCCACGGTCCCCGGCCCCGACATGGTGACGGTCGCGAGCGAGCCCACCACCGCGCGCGCGATGGCCGCCAACTCGTCGTCGGGCAGGGCGGCATGGCGCAGCAGCACCTTGCTGATCGGCGCGCACCACAGGTCGTCGCGCCGGCCGACCCGGACCGCGGGCAGGGTCGGGTGCGGCATCCGGTACCCGGGCTCGATCAGCGTGAGCCCGTCGACCCCGTCCTGGTCGACGGCCGCGTACACCTGCCCCACCTCGGCCTCGATCTTGCCGAGCGCGGTCTCGGCCAGCTCCCGGTCCAGCCGGACCGACCACAGCAGACGGCCGGTCCCGGCGTCGTAGACCTGTGCGCCCTGGCCGCACACCGCGAGCCCCGTGCAGCCGAGGTGCGCGAGGAGCTGCCGTACCCGCGGAGCCGGGCGGCCCGTCACCACCAGGTGCCGGGCACCGGCCCGCGCCACCCGCGCGAGCGCGGCGAGCGACCGGCCGGAGACGCTGTCGTCGCCGCGCAGCAGTGTTCCGTCCAGGTCGGTGGCGATCAGTGCATATGCGGGTGAGGCTGCCATGATCAGAGAATACGGATACCTGGCTCCGCCGACTCACCTTGTCGCCCTGCGCACTTACGTGCTGATCCACCCCAAGTGGTGTCTCCCGCCTCCTCGTTGATGCGCGCCGATGAGCGGGATCAGGGCGGGCCGCGGCCTCACCCGTGGGCCGACGCCAGGTGTTTCGTCAGGCGCGGTGAGGCGAACTCCGTGCCGCAGACGAAACGCATCACCGGGCCGTACGACGACGCCGCCGGCAGACCGGTGAAGTACAGGCCGGGAACGGACGAGACGAAGCCGGGGCCGAGCCTCGGCGTGCCGCGGCTCACCGCGAGCCGGGTGCGCAGTTCGTGGCCGAGGAAGTCCATCGCCGCGATGTCCACGCGGTAGCCGGTGGCGGCGATGACGTGGTCGGCGGTGAGCCGCTCGGTGTGCCCGCCGTGGGTGCGGACGGTGAGGACGGGGCTGCCGCCCGGTGCCTCGGCGCTCACCACCCGCTCCACGTCCTGCACCTGCACCGCGCTCTCGAAGCGCTCGCGCAGCCACCAGGCGCCGAGCGGTCCGAGGACCCGGCGGACCAGGAAGTGGCGGGTGGCCTCGGGCAGGTAGCGGTAGGGGTGCGGGTAGTAGCTGAACGCCCACAGCGACCAGGCGCGGCCGAACGGGGACTCGGGACGCAGCTTCGGCTGGTCCCAGGGCGGGGCGCCGAAGGCGACCCGGCCGCGGCCGCGCGCGACCACACGCACGCGTGCCCCCGCCTCGGCGGCGAGCGCCGCGGTCTCCAGCGCGGACTGGCCCGCGCCGACCACGATGAGCTCCTTGCCGGCGAAACGGCTCAGGTCGTGGTGCTGGGAGCTGTGCGAGACCGGGCCGGTGGGCGCCGGTCCGTCGGCCGCTGCTTCCGCGAGCTCCGCCGGCAGATGCGCGAGGCCCGACAGCCCGGTGGCGACGACGACCGCGCGCGCGGTGAACATCTCCCCCGAATCCAGCTTCAGTTCGAAGCCGCCGCTCTTGTCGCGGTCCACCGAGACGACCCGGACCCCCTCCAGGCCGGGGACGAGCTTCTGCTGGAACCACTCGCCGTAGGCGATGAAGGTCTCCACCGGGATGATGTCCTCGTCGGTGACCAGGCGGCGGATGCCTGCCGCGTCGCAGTAGTCGGCGAGGGTGTGGCCGGGCTGCGGGCAGTCGAGGTTCGAGGCGGCGGGTGTCGACTTCAGGAGCATGCCCTCGGGCATGTGGTCGCGCCAGCTGACCATGGGGTCACCGAAGACGCGGACGGGAATGCCGCGCGCCCGCAGATGGGCGGCGGTGGACAGGCCGAACGGCCCGGCCCCGATGACTGCAACCGGTCGAGTCACGAAGTCCCTCCCCAGGACATGGTGCGCCACTCTTGGCGGTGGCTTTGCCTACTTCGTGGAGGTGCTGCTGCCGCGGCGGTTGGTCCGCCACAGCTGGTAGAGGTGCTTCGCGCCCGGGCGCACGAAGCGGGCGAGCATCGTGAGGAACGGCAGCGGGTCGTCACCCGCGAGCCAGGCCAGCTCGGTCCCGCTCGCCGTCGCCGGCGCGTGCGGCGTCGTATAGCCGCTGCGGCGGTAGGCGAGGAGGGCCGGCAGGTCGATGTTCTCCACGATGTAGCGGTGGCCGGCGCGCTGTTCCCCCTCCGGGACGGGGCGGCCGGTCAGGTTCAGATGCATGGCGCGTACGACGTCCACGCCCGACTCGTTTTCGAACAGCCGGAACTGGGCGCCCATGCGCGGGTTGAAGTCGAGGAGCTTGTACTGTCCGTCGCGCCGGTCGAAGCGCAGGTCGAGGTCGATGATGCCGCTGTAGCCGATCTGTTTGATGAAACGCGCGGCGAGGTCGGTGAGTTCCGGGTTGTCGACGACGTACGCGTTCGCCGTCATGCCGGCGTGCGGCGGCCAGGAGCGGACCTTGACGCCGGTGAACATCGCGAGGGGGCTCGCGTCCTGGTCGAAGCAGGCGTGCACGATCCAGTCCTCGGCCTCCTCGCGCGGCAGGTACTCCTGGAGGATCACCCCCGGCCGCGCGCCCCAGTCGCGGGCCAGGACGAGCAGGCCCTCGCGGGTGGCGATCCGCGTGGTGCCGCCCACGGCCGGCCGGGTACGCCGGACGAACGCCTCCCGGTTCTTGGCCACCACCGGGAAGCGCGCCGTGTCGGCGAAGGCGACCACGTCCTCGTACGACTCCGGGAACGCCGACGCGGGGCTCGGGATGCCGTACTCCACGCACAGTTCGTGCAGGCCCTGCTTGCTGGCGAGCCGGCGCGGCAGCGCGGGGTCGACACGCGGGAAGAGAAAGGAACCGGCCAGCTCTTCCTGGTGCTCGGCGATCAGTACGGCGGCCTCCTCGTCCGTGGGGACGAGAACCGTGGGGCGGCCGATGCGGCGGCCGATGCGCAGCAGGCCCTCGACCAGATGGCCGGGTTCCTCCGCACCGGTCGTCGGCCACACGAAGGCCTTCTTCAGATAGCGGGAGGAGGCCGCGGGCGTGTAGGCGTCCTCGGTGATGGCGTACATGGGCACGCCGAGCCGGCCCAGGCTGCGGATCGCGCCGACGCCGCCGTGGTGCAGCGGATAGTCGCCGAACTTGACGATCAGCCCTGGTACGTCCCGGTCCGCCTCGAACGGCACACCGACGGTGTCTCCGGCCACGGGTCCCCCCACGTGTCCCCCCAATGGAACGGACCCACCCCGTCCGTGTCCCCAAAGGACGCTAAGCCGGAATTGCCGCCTCCGACAAGGCCTATTCGGACATTGCGAACTCTTTAGACAGGGTGCGAGCAACCTTTCGAAGCCTCTTCGACACGACCTTTCGGACACCGTGACGGGCGCCGCAGGAGGCTCTGCCCAAGACACGCATCACGGCCGTAACGTGTGGCGCGACCACATGGAACGAGCGCCACGCACGGCCCGGATGAGAGTGAGGCAGCACCCCATGCCCCCCTTCGACGTCCCCGAGGGCGACCCCTTCGGCCCGCACAACCTTCCCTATGGCGTGTTCTCGCCCTCCGGCAGCACGGAGCGGAGGGTCGGCGTCCGGCTCGGGGGCCAGGTCCTCGACGCGGGCGCCGCGGCCGCCGCCCTCGGCTCGCCGCACCACGCGCTGCTCGCGCGGCCCACCCTCAACACGCTGCTGGCCGCCGGCCGCCCGGCCTGGACGGAGGTACGGCGCGCCGTCACGGCCTGGGTCACGGACCCCGCGCACCGCGAGGCCGTCGAGCCGCTGTTCCACCCCCTGTCCGAGGTAACCCTGCACCTGCCGTTCGAGGTGGCGGACTACGTCGACTTCTACGCCTCGGAGAACCACGCCCGCAACGTCGGCCGGATCTTCCGCCCGGACGCCGAGGACTCGCTCACCCCCAACTGGAAGCACCTGCCGATCGGTTACCACGGCCGCTCCGGCACGGTCGTCGTCTCCGGCACGGACGTCGTACGGCCGTCCGGGCAGCGCAAGGGCCCGGCCGATCCGGCACCCGTGTTCGGCCCGTCGATCCGGCTGGACATCGAGGCCGAGGTCGGCTTCGTCGTGGGCGCGCCGTCCGCGCTGGGCCGGCCGGTCCCGCTCGGCGACTTCCGCGAGCACGTCTTCGGGCTGTGCCTGCTGAACGACTGGTCCGCGCGCGACATCCAGGCCTGGGAGTACGTCCCCCTCGGCCCCTTCCTCGGCAAGTCCTTCGCGACCTCCGTGTCGGCGTGGATCACCCCGCTGGAAGCGCTGGAGCACGCGCGCGTGGCGCCTCCGGAGCGCACGCACCCGCTGCTGCCCTACCTGGACGATTCTGCACCCGGCATCGAGCCCGGCGGCTACGACCTGCGGATCTCCATCGCCATCAACGGCCACGTGGTCTCCGAGCCGCCTTTTTCGACCATGTACTGGACGGCCGCCCAGCAGCTCGCCCACATGACGGTGAACGGCGCCTCGCTGCGCACCGGCGACCTGTACGGCTCGGGCACGGTGAGCGGCCCCGAGGAGCGTCAGCGCGGCTCGCTGCTGGAGCTGACCTGGAACGGCCGCGACCCCCTGGAACTCCCGGAGGGCAAGCGGGCCTTCCTGGAGGACGGCGACGTGGTGACCCTGACGGCCTGGGCCCCCGGCGCGGACGGACGCCGGGTCGGGCTGGGGGAGGTCAGCGGACGGGTCGTGGCGGGGTGAAGGGTGGTCTCCTTGTAGCAGGTCGTTGACACAAGTCCGCCGGGACGGACGCCTTGTACTCACGGTTTGACGCAAGCGGTGAGTACGAGTCGTGCGTTCACGGCGGGCTTCCATGCGGACTTCCATGACGGATCTCGGCGTGACCGCCCTGTCGGCGGCCTCCCGGCCCTGGTCGACCGCTACGCCCGCACTTCCGGCGTTGCCACGGGCACCCCGGCGGCCTGCCGGCTGTCCGCACTCGACCACGGCAAGGGCGTGGTGCCCTGCTGAACTCGCGTTGCGACGGAACCGTGGGGACCGCATCCACCGCAAGCCGGACCCAGGGGCGAGCGAGTGGCCGCAACCACGCGACGGATCACCGCCGAGACCTGCCTCTCGCCGCCCGGCACCGTCATACTGGGCGGACACGCACCATGCGATGCGCCCTCGGCGCATCGACCCGCACCACCCGACACCCGCACAACTCTCCGACCAGGAACCGGAGCCCCGGCATGACCGTCTGCCTGCTCCTGCTGAGCGTCGTCGCCCTGACGGCCGCCCTGCCGGCGCCGCGCGCCCTGACCCGTGCCGCCTGGCCCGAGCGGGAACCCGTCGTCGCGCTGTGGGTGTGGCAGTGCCTGGTCGCCACCGTCCTGCTGTGCTGCCTGGCCGCACTGGTCCTGGGCGCGGCGGCCGTCTTCCACACCGTCCGCGACCACGTGTTCGCCCCCGCGCCGCCCTCCGTCACCGCCGCCTACGACCTCTCCTCCGCGCCGGTGTGGGCCTCCGCCCTCACCATGCTGCTGGCCTGCGGGGCCGCCTGGACGACGGCGATGCTGGCCCGGGAACTCGTCGAGGCCCGCCGCAGCCGCGGCCAGGCCCGCGCACAGCTGCGCGAGCGCGCCCCCGACCTGCCGGCCGGGCTGCCGGCGGCACGCGGCCCGATGCTGGTGCTGGAGGACGAGTACCCGGACGCCTGGTGGATGCCCGGACATCCGCCGCAGCTGGTCGTCACCACCGGCGCCCTCCACCGGCTCACCGACCATCAGCTGGACGCCGTCCTCACCCACGAGCGCGGGCACGCGCGTGCCCACCACGACTGGCTGCTGCACCTGTCCACCGCGCTCGCGACCGGCTTCCCGCGCGTGCCGCTCTTCGCCCACTTCTGCGACCAGACGCACCGCCTGGTCGAGCTGGCCGCCGACGACACGGCGTCCCGGCGCTGCGGCCACCTCACCACGGCCCTCGCGCTGATCGAACTGAACCAGCACCGGGGCGTCCTGTCCTGCGCTTCCAGCCGCCGTCTCCTCGGCGAACGCGTGGACCGGCTGCTGGAACCCCCGCCACGGCTGCTGCGCCGGCACCGGGCCCTGACGACGACGGTGGCCGCCCTGGTGCCGCTGCTGCCGCTGCTGATCACGTTCGCGCCGGGGCTGACGGCACTGTCCTGACCGGCTCACCGAGTGGCAGATCTTCCCGACCGGCAAGGAAAACCCGCAGGTGAGCGGGGTATCCGACGCCGCCTCACCTGGCGCAACACTTCAGCAACACGACTTTCCCTACCGCATCGGTATGGTTCCAGCCATGCCACCCACCGACCGCCCCCGCGACCACGCCGGTCAGGGCGCCGCGACCACCGTCGCCGCCCACCGCACGCGTCGACGGCTGCGCGCGGACCGGGCCCGGCAGCTCGCCGACCTGCTGCGCCACCAGATCCTCACCGGCGCTTTCCAGAACGGCCCCCTCCCCCATGAGTCCACCCTCGCCACCGACTACCGCGCCTCCCGCAACACCGTTCGCCAGGCCCTGGACCTCCTCAGGGCGGAGGGCCTGGTGGAACGGCTGCCCGGTGTCGGCACCGTGGTCGTCGCCCGGAAATACCCGCACGGGCTCGACCGTCTGATGGGCCTCGCGGAAACCCTCCGCGAACACGGCCGCGTCACCAACGAGGTCCGCACCATGGGCCCCGCCCCCGCACCCGCCCCGGTCGCCGACCGCCTCCACGTCCCCGCCGGTGCCGACGTCCTCTACATCGAACGCCTGCGCCGTCTCAACGGCCTCCCCCTCTCCCTCGACCTCACCTACATCCCGCTCGACATCGGCACCGCCCTGCTCGGCGCCGACCTGGAGAACACCGATGTCTTCCGCCTCCTGGAAGCCATCACCGGCCGCCCCCTCGGCCATGCCGAGATCACCCTGGAGGCGGTGACCGCGGACGCCCACTCCGCTGCCGTACTCCAGGCCCCGCGCGGCGCCGCCGTGCTGATGCTGGAACGCCTCACCCACCTCGCCGACGGCCGCCCCGTCGACCTGGAGTTCATCCGCTTCCGCGGCGACCGGATCACCATGAGCGGCCTGCTCCACCGGTCGTAGACACCCCGCCGCACCTGCCCCTGCCTGCACGTTTCCTGGAGACAGCCATGCCCTTGGCGCCCCAGCGGGCCGACGTGCCCGTGACCATCGACGAGTCGAAGTGCATCGACGGCTGCACCCTCTGCGTGGACATGTGCCCGCTGGACTCCCTCGCCATCGACGAGACGAACGGCAAGGCGTACATGCACGTCGACGAGTGCTGGTACTGCGGCCCCTGCGCAGCCCGCTGCCCCACCGGGGCCGTCACCGTCAACATGCCCTACCTGCTCCGGTGAGAGGTACCACCACCATGAAACGAACAGCAGTTGCCGCATCCGCCGCCGCGCTCCTCCTCCCCCTGTCGGCCTGCGGCGGCAGCGCCGAGGCAGGCAGCGGCTCCACGATCACCGTCACCGTCGGCTACCAGTCCAAGACCATCAACACCGTCACCGCCGGCACCCTGCTGCGCTCCCTCGGCTCCTTCGAGAAACAGCTCAACTCCCTGCACGACGGCCACACCTACAAGGTCGACTGGCAGGACTACGCCACCGGCGCCCCGATCACCGCCCAGATGACCGCGGGCAAGATCGACATTGGTTCGATGGGCGACTTCCCGCTGCTGCTCAACGCCGCCCGCGGCAAACAGCTCGGCCGCCCCACCCATCTGGTCTCGGTCACCGGCTACAACCTGCGCGGCGGCCTCAACACCGTCGTCACCGCACCCGGCTCGAAGCTCACGTCCTTGCAGGACCTGAAGGGCAAGAAGGTCTCCACGAGCATCGGCTCCGCCGCCGACGGCACCCTCGTACGAGCCCTGCAGCGCGCCGGCATCGACCCGGACAAGGGCATCTCCAAACTCAACCAGCAGCCTGCGGTGGGGGCTTCGGCACTCTCCTCCGGCAGCGTGGACGCCCTGTCGCAGTTCGTCGCCTGGCCGGGCCTGCTCGCCTACCAGGGCAAGGCGAAGGCGCTGTACGACGGCGCCCAGCTGAACCTGCCCACTTTCCACGGTGTCACCGCCCGTGAGGACTTCGCCAAGCAGCATCCGGCAGTCCTGGAGGCATTCCTCAAGGCTCAGGCGGAGGCGACCGACTACCTCAACGCCCACCCCGTCGCCGCCGCCGAGAAGGTCGCGAAGGCCACCGGCCTGCCCGCCGAGGTCGTCTACCTCTACAACGGCGCCCACGGCGTCGCCACCTTCGATCCGGCCGTCAAGCCACAGCTCGTCTCCGCACTGAAGCAGGACGTGTCCGTACTGAAGGCTGCCAAGCTGACCGGCGACATCGACGTGGACTCCTTCGTCGACGACCAGTACGTCAAGAAGGCCCTCGCCGCCTCGTACGCCCGGCGGCTCGCCGACGGGCCCGCACCCGCCGCGGACGAGGTATGGCCCAAGGGCAGTGAGAAGACGGTCTCCTTCAAGTCCGCCAAGGAGCTGCTGGCGTATGTGGCCGGGCACCAAGGCGGCGTCCGCGCCGCCTATGTGCCTGACGTCACCACCGGCACCCTCTGGTTCGCCGACAAGGCAGTCTGGGTGGCCGACGGCGACCAGTTGCTGCCCTTCGTCACCCCGGCAACCGCGCAGGCCTACGTCACCGCCCACGGCGGTGCCCGTACGGTGTCGTACCGAGAGGCTCTGGAGCGCGCCTCATGACCCGGCAGCCCCTGGCCCGGTATGCGCTGCGGACGGCCTCCCTCGCCGCCTTCCTCGGGCTTTGGCAGGCGCTGACCAGCCTGAACGTCGACCTGTGGCTGCGCTTCTCGCAGTTCCCGACGGTCACCGACGTGGCCCGCGCCTTCGCCGACCGGCTCTCCGGAGGCGACTACTGGACCGACCTCACCGACAGCCTCACCCGGATCCTCACCGGCTTCGCGCTGGCGGCCGCCCTGGGCGTGGCGACGGGCGTGCTCGTGGCCCGCTCGCGCCTTGCCGAGGATCTGCTCGGCCCGGTCCTGGAGGTCATCCGCCCGATCCCCGCGATCGCCCTCGTCCCGGTCGCGATCCTGCTCTTCCCGTCCAATGAGCAGGGCATCGTCTTCATCACCTGCACCGCCGCCTTCTTCCCCGTGCTGGTCTCCACCCGGCACGCGGTCCGCGCGCTGACCCCCGTCTGGGAAGAGGCGGTACGCACCATGGGCGGCAGCCGGCTGCGGATTCTCGGCTCGGTGGTGCTGCCGGGCGCGCTGCCCGGCATCTTCGGCGGGCTGTCGGTCGGCATCGGCGTGTCGTGGATCTGCGTGATCTCCGCGGAGATGATCTCCGGCCAGTACGGGGTCGGCTACCGCACCTGGCAGGACTACACGGTGGTGAACTACCCCGGCGTCTTCGTCGGCATGGTCACCATCGGCGTCCTCGGCTGGGTCACCTCCACGGCCGTGGAACTCCTCGGCCGGCGCCTGACCCGCTGGCTGCCCCGGACCTCGTACGTCCCCAGCGGCCGCACCCGCGTGCCCCGGCCTGTCATAGCCCCCGTTGGTGCCGACAGCGATTCCGAGCACCAGGCCCAGCCCGAGCAACACAGCCAGCAGGACGCCGAGGAGGCCCGCGATGAGCACCTCGTCTGAGATCGTCACCGCTCCTGTCACGCCGGCGTCGGAGGCCGGACGCGGCACCCGGCTCACCTTCCGTTCCGCCGTGCTCGGCAGGCCGGACGCGCCGGTGCTGTACGACGTCGACCTGGATGTCTCCCCCGGCGAGATCCTCACCGTCGTCGGTCCCTCCGGCTGCGGCAAGTCCACCCTGCTGCGCACCCTCGCCGGGCTGCTGCCTCCCCTGGGCGGCACCGCCGAGGTGGACGGCGTCCCGCTGACGGGACCGTCGGCCGACCGCGCGCTGGTCTTCCAGGAGGACACGCTGCTGCCCTGGCGCACCTTGCGCGGGAACGTCGAACTGCCGCTCGCCATCAGCGGCGTACCGCGTTCCGAACGGCGTTCCCGGGCCGAGGCGTGGCTCGCCCGCGTCGGACTCAGTGCGCAGGCGGGGCAATTGCCGCACCGGGTGTCCGGGGGGCAGCGCCAGCGCGCCCAGTTGGCCCGGGCGCTGGCCGACAGCCCGCGCGCCGTCCTGATGGACGAGCCCTTCGGCGCCCTCGACGCACAGACCCGTTCCGGCATGCAGGACCTGCTGGTGGAGGTGTTGCGCGGCACGGGCGCGACCATCGTCTTCGTCACGCACGACGTGGACGAGGCCCTCTTCCTCGGAGATCGCGTCGCCCTGCTCGGCTCCGGCCGGGTGGCCGCCGTACGGGACGTGCCCGGGCCGCGTGACCGCGGGGCCGTGGACGACCCCGCCCGCATGGCCCTGCGGCGCGACATCCTCTCCTCGCTCGGCTCCTGAAAGGCACCCCGGTGACCACCCCCGCCACCACTTCCCCGGAGATTCCCGCCGTCGCCGACGCCGATGAACTGACCTGCGACGTCCTCGTCATCGGCGGCGGCACCGCCGGCACCATGGCCGCCCTGACCGCCGCCGAGCGCGGCGCGAACGTCCTGCTGCTGGAGAAGGCCCACGTCCGTCACTCCGGCGCGCTCGCCATGGGCATGGACGGCGTCAACAACGCGGTCATCCCCGGCCGCGCCGAACCCGACGACTATGTCGCCGAGATCACCCGCGCCAACGACGGCATCGTCGACCAGTCCACCGTCCGCCAGACCGCCACCCGCGGTTTCGCGATGGTGCAGCGGCTGGAGTCGTACGGCGTCAAGTTCGAGAAGGACGAGCACGGTGAGTACGCGGTGCGCCAGGTGCATCGCTCCGGCTCGTACGTACTGCCCATGCCAGAGGGCAAGGACGTCAAAAAGGTCCTGTACCGGCAGCTCCGGCGGCGCGAGATGCGGGAGCGCATCCGGATCGAGAACCGGGTGATGCCGGTCCGGGTCCTGACCGCCGACGGGCGGGCCGTGGGCGCCGCCGGATTCAACACCCGCACCGGCGCCTTCGTCACCGTCCGCGCCGGCGCCGTCATCCTCGCCACCGGCGCCTGCGGCCGGCTCGGCCTGCCCGCCTCCGGCTACCTGTACGGCACCTACGAGAACCCCACCAACGCCGGGGACGGTTACGCCATGGCCTACCACGCCGGCGCCGAGCTGACCGGCATCGAGTGCTTCCAGATCAACCCGCTGATCAAGGACTACAACGGCCCGGCCTGTGCCTACGTCGCCAACCCCTTCGGCGGCTACCAGGTCAACCGGCACGGTGAGCGGTTCGTCGACTCCGACTACTGGTCGGGGCAGATGATGGCCGAGTTCGCCGCCGAGATCGCCAGCGACCGCGGCCCGGTCTACCTCAAGCTCAGCCACCTCCCGGAGGAGTCGATCTCCGCACTGGAGTCGATCCTGCACTCCACCGAACGGCCCACCCGAGGCACCTTCCACGCCGGCCGCGGGCACGACTACCGCACCCACGACGTCGAGATGCACATCTCCGAGATCGGCCTGTGCGGCGGCCACTCCGCCTCCGGCGTCCGCGTCGACGACCACGCCCGCACCACCGTCCCCCGCCTGTACGCCGCCGGTGACCTCGCCTGCGTCCCGCACAACTACATGATCGGCGCGTTCGTCTTCGGCGACCTCGCGGGTGCGGACGCCGCCCAGTACACCGCGTACGAGGGTGAACTTCCCGCGGATCAGGTGCGTGAGGCGCACGAGCTGATCTACCGCCCGCTGCGCAACCCCGACGGCCCGCCGCAGACCCAGGTCGAGTACAAGCTGCGCCGTTTCGTGAACGACTACGTGGCACCGCCGAAGTCCGGCGCCCGGCTCTCCCTCGCCCTGGAGGCCTTCGAGCGGATGCACGCCGACATCGCCGCCATGGGTGCCCGCACGCCGCACGAGCTGATGCGCTGCGCCGAGGTCACCTTCATCCGGGACTGCGCCGAGATGGCCGCCCGCGCTTCTCTCGCCCGCACCGAGTCCCGCTGGGGCCTCTACCACGACCGTCTCGACCACCCCGGTCGCGACGACGTCTCCTGGTTCCGCCATCTCGATCTGCACAAGTCCCCCTCTGGTGCGATGGAGTTCACGGCCCGTCCCGTGGCTCCGTATCTGGTCCCGGTCGAGGAGTTCGCGCCGGTCGGCGGTCCCTCCCGGAAGCTGGGCGAGGTCCGCCCCGAGCACGTGGCCACGGCGGGGCCGCGCGAGGTGGCTCCGGTCGCAGGCGGACGGACGTCCGCGCCTGCCACCGTTTCCGCCGACCGGGCCGACGCGCCGGGCAGTGCCTCCCCTCGGCTGCTGGAACTGCTGGAGCTGGCCGATGCGGAACCCGAACTCGTGCTGGTCGAGCCCTACTTGGCCGACCCGGACCCCGCCGTGCGCCGTACGGCCGTCTCGGTCCTGACCGAGACCGTGCCATCCGGCACCGGGCAGGCCCTGGCCGGTGCCCTGTCCGATCCCGATGCCGGGGTGCGCGCCGCCGCCGCTGCCTCGCTGCGCGAACTCGTCGAGACCCTGCCGCCCGAACCCGCCCTGGGCACCGCTCTCACCGGTGCCCTCGCCGCGGCCGACCCGGTGGTCCGCGCCGCCGCCCTCGATGTGCTGCGCGCCCTGCGGCTCGGCGAGGCCGGGGTGTTCGCGGCGGCGCTGGACGACCCCGACATCACCGTGCGCACCGAGGCCGTACGAGCGCTCGTCTCCGTCGACGCTGTCCGGCCGCTCGCGGGTGCCGCGGACGATCCCTCACGGGAGGTCCGGGTCACCGTGGCCAAGGCCCTGGCCGCCGTCGGCTCGGTGTCCCTGACCGCGGCCGACCGGGAGCTGCTGACCGCCGCCCTGGACCGGCTCACCGAGGACAGCGATCCCCTGGTGCGCGGGGCCGCGTACGGCGCGCTGGCCGGCACCGGCTGCCCGGGCCCGCTGGCCGACCGTGCCGTCGCCGCACTGTCCCACCCGGCCTGGCAGGTCCGCTCCGGCGCCGCCACCGCGCTGTCCGCCGCGTCCTCCGAGATCGCCGTCGCCGCCCTGGCCAAGGCGCTGGCCGACACCAACGCCGATGTGCGCAAGGCGGCGGTGCTGTCCCTGACCCGGCACCGGGCCACCGAGGAGGCACGCGCGGCCCTCGCGACGGCCACCGCCGACTCGGACGCGGACGTCAGGGCCTACGCGGCTCGGGGGCTGTGACGGCGGCGCTTCCGCGCATCACCCCGAACCCGCCCGCCCGCTATATCCAGTCGTCCGGTTCGGGCTCCACGTCCGGCTCCGGCCAGTCGGCGTCCTGTGCGTCGCCTGCGGCCGGGGCCGGGGCCGGGCCGTCCAGGGCGGCGAGCACGGCCAGCACGCCCTCCCCGTACGTCGCCAGCTTCTTCTCGCCGACGCCGCTCACCGTGCCGAGCTCACGGACCGAACCGGGCCTGCGGGTGACGATCTCCCGCAGGGTGGCGTCGTGGAAGATGACGTACGCCGGTACGCCCTGCTCGCGGGCCTGGTCGGCACGCCAGGCACGCAGCGCCTCGAAGGCGGGCAGGAGCTCTTCGGGCAGTTCGGCCACGGCGGCCTTGGTCTTGCGGTCGCCGCCGGACGACCGGGACCGGGAGGCGGCCGGCTTCTTCGGCTCCTTGCGCAGCGGCACCTCCCGCTCGCTCCGCAGCACGGAGCCGCTTCCCTCGGTGAGCACCAGAGTGCCGTACTCCCCCTCGACCGCGAGCAGCCCCTGCGCCAGCAGCTGCCGGATGACGCCCCGCCACTCGCCCTCGCTGAGGTCCTGCCCGATGCCGAAGACGGACAGCTGGTCGTGGTCGAACTGGATCACCTTGCCGGTGCGCTTGCCGAGCAGGATGTCGACGATCTGCACGGCGCCGAACTTCTGCCCGCGCTCCCGCTGCAGGCGGACGACCGTGGACAGCACCTTCTGCGCCGCGATCGTGCCGTCCCAGGTCTCCGGCGGGGTGAGGCAGGTGTCGCAGTTGCCGCAGCCCGCCGCGTCGGGGTCCTGGCCGAAGTAGGCGAGCAGCTGGCCGCGGCGGCAGCGGGCCGTCTCGCACAGCGCGAGCATGGCGTCGAGGTGGGCCGTGGCCCGGCGGCGGAACGCCTCGTCACCCTCGCCGGACTGGATCAGTTTGCGCTGCTGTATGACGTCGTTCAGGCCGTATGCCATCCAGGCCGTGGACGGCAGCCCGTCGCGGCCCGCGCGGCCGGTCTCCTGGTAGTAGCCCTCGATGGACTTGGGCAGGTCCAGGTGGGCGACGAACCGTACGTCCGGCTTGTCGATGCCCATGCCGAAGGCGATGGTCGCCACCACCACCAGGCCGTCCTCACGCAGGAACCGGGCCTGGTGGGCGGCGCGCATGCTCGCGTCCAGGCCCGCGTGGTACGGCACCGCATCGACGCCGTTGGCGGTCAGGAACTCCGCCGTCCGCTCCACCGAGTTGCGCGACAGGCAGTAGACGATGCCGGCGTCGCCCGGGTGCTCCTCGCGCAGGAAGGCGAGCAACTGCTTCCTGGGGTCGGCCTTGGGCACGATCCGGTACTGGATGTTGGGCCGGTCGAAGCTGGCCACGAAGTGGCGGGCCGCCGGCAGGTTCAGCCGCTGGGTGATCTCCTGGTGGGTGGCGCGGGTGGCCGTGGCGGTGAGGGCGATCCGCGGGACGTCCGGCCAGCGCTCGCCGAGGAGGGACAGAGTCAGGTAGTCCGGGCGGAAGTCGTGGCCCCACTGGGACACACAGTGCGCCTCGTCGATCGCGAAGACGGAGATCTTGCCGCGCGAGAGCAGGTCGAGCGTGCCCTCCAGGCGCAGCCGCTCCGGCGCCAGGTAGAGCAGGTCCAGCTCGCCGGCCAGGAACTCGGCCTCGACCACGCGCCGCTCGTCGAAGTCCTGCGTGGAGTTGACGAAGCCGGCGCGCACGCCGAGGGCGCGCAGGGCGTCCACCTGGTCCTGCATGAGCGCGATCAGCGGCGAGATCACCACGCCCGTCCCCGGTCTGACCAGGGCCGGGATCTGGTAGCAGAGCGACTTTCCGCCGCCGGTGGGCATGAGGACGACGGCGTCGCCGCCCGCCACCACATGCTCGATGACCGCTTGCTGCTCACCTCGGAAGGCGTCGTACCCGAAGACCCGGTGCAGCGTGGCCAGCGCCTCGCTGTCGGCCGCGCCCGGCCCCTCGGTCACCTGTGGCATCTCGCTGATCCCGCCCGTCGCACCCATCGTCCTGTCCCCCGTCGGTCCCCCGTGTGTCGTCTCTCGACCGCTGCCTCCACGATAGGGGTCCGGACCGACAGCCTCGGAGTTATCCACAGGCACCCGGCCCGGTGATCATGGAAACGTGCCGTTGCCCGGCCCCTCCCGAACGGGCGGTGCCGGGCAGCGGCACGGGCAGGGTGGAGCGTCAGCGCACGAACACTCCGGCCTGGCTCGCCAGGTCCAGGAAGTACTGCGGGGCCACACCGAGCACCAGCGTCACCGCGACGCCGACGGCGATCGCCGCCATGGTCAGCGGGGAGGGGACGGCCACGGTGGGGCCCTCCGGCTTCGGTTCGCTGAAGAACATCAGCACGATCACGCGGATGTAGAAGAACGCGGCGATCGCCGAGGAGATCACACCGACGACGACCAGCGGCGCCGCGCCACCGTCCGCCGCCGCCTTGAACACGGCGAACTTCCCGGCGAAGCCGGAGGTCAGCGGGATGCCGGCGAAGGCCAGCAGGAACACCGCGAAGACCGCCGCCACCAGCGGGGAGCGCCGGCCGAGCCCCGCCCACTTGGACAGGTGGGTCGCCTCGCCGCCCGCGTCGCGGACCAGCGTGACCACCGCGAAGGCGCCGATCGTCACGAACGAGTAGCCGGCCAGGTAGAAGAGCACGGACGAGACGCCGTCCTTCGACGTGGCGATGACACCCGCGAGGATGAATCCGGCGTGCGCGATGGACGAGTACGCCAGCAGCCGCTTGATGTCGGTCTGCGTGATCGCGATGATCGCACCGCCGAGCATGGTGATGATCGCCACCGCCCACATGACCGGCCGCCAGTCCCAGCGCATCCCGGGCAGAACGACGTACAGCAGCCGCAGCAGCGCGCCGAACGCGGCCACCTTCGTCGCCGCCGCCATGAAGCCGGTCACCGGGGTCGGCGCGCCCTGGTAGACGTCCGGCGTCCACATGTGGAACGGCACCGCACCCACCTTGAACAGCAGGCCCATCACGATCAGGGCGCTGCCGAGCAGCAGCAGCGCGTCGTTGCCCATGGTGTTGGCGAGCGCCGGATCGACGTTGGTGACCGTGCCGTCGACGACCTGGGCGATGCGCGCGTACGACACCGAGCCCGCGTAGCCGTACAGCAGGGCGATGCCGAACAGCGTGAACGCCGAGGCGAACGCGCCGAGCAGGAAGTACTTGACCGCGGCTTCCTGCGACATCAGCCGCTTGCGGCGGGCCAGCGCGCACAGCAGGTACAGCGGCAGGGAGAAGACCTCCAGGGCGACGAACAGCGTCAGCAGGTCGTTGGCCGAGGGGAACACCAGCATGCCGGCGATCGCGAAGAGCAGCAGCGGGAAGGCCTCGGTGGTGGTGAAGCCGGCTTTCACCGCGGCCTTCTCGCTGTCGCTGCCGGGTACGGAGGCGGCCTGCGCGGCGAAGGAGTCGACGCGGTTGCCGTGCGCGGCCGGGTCGAGGCGCCGCTCGGCGAAGGTGAACAGGCCGACGAGTCCGGCCAGCAGGATCGTGCCCTGCAGGAACAGGGAGGGTCCGTCGACCGCGATCGCCCCCATGGCCGCGATGTGCGCCTTGGTGGTGCCGTAGCCGTCGGCGGCCAGCGCGACCACCGCGGCGAACGCGGCGCAGAGGGCTACGACGGACACGAACACCTGGGCGTAGTAGCGGGACTTGCGCGGGACGAACGCCTCGATCAGCACGCCGACCAGTGCCGCACCGACGACGATCAGCGTCGGCGACAATTGTCCGTATTCGATCTTCGGTGCCGGGATCTTCGCGATCGGGTCGGCCGCGGTTGTCCACAGGCTGTGGACGACTGTTGTGCTCACTTGGCCGCCTCCACCGAGGGCTTGGGGTCGGTCTTGTGGACGTCGGACATGGTCTGCTTGACCGCCGGATTGACGATGTCCGTGACGGGCTTCGGGTAGACGCCGAGGAAGATCAGCAGCACGATCAGCGGGGCGACGACCACGAGTTCACGCACGCGCAGGTCGGGCATCGCCGAGACCTCGGGCTTCACCGGGCCCGTCATCGTCCGCTGGTACAGGACCAGGGTGTAGAGCGCGGCGAGGACGATGCCGAAGGTGGCGATGATGCCGATCGCCGGGTAGCGCGTGAACGTGCCGACCAGGACCAGGAACTCGCTCACGAACGGGGCGAGGCCGGGCAGCGAGAGGGTGGCGAGGCCGCCGATCAGGAAGGTGCCGGCGAGCACCGGGGCGACCTTCTGCACGCCTCCGTAGTCGGCGATGAGCCGCGAGCCGCGCCGGGAGATCAGGAAGCCGGCGACCAGCATCAGCGCGGCGGTGGAGATGCCGTGGTTGACCATGTAGAGCGTCGCGCCGGACTGGCCCTGGCTGGTCATCGCGAAGATGCCCATGATGATGAAGCCGAAGTGCGAGATCGACGCGTAGGCGACCAGGCGCTTGATGTCCCGCTGGCCGACGGCGAGCAGTGCGCCGTAGACGATGCTGATGAGCGCCAGGACGAGGATGACGGGCGTCGCCCATGTGCTGGCCTGGGGGAAGAGCTGGAGGCAGAAGCGGAGCATCGCGAAGGTGCCCACCTTGTCGACGACCGCGGTGATGAGGACGGCGACCGGTGCGGTGGCCTCCTGCATCGCGTTGGGCAGCCAGGTGTGCAGCGGCCACAGCGGGGCCTTCACCGCGAAGGCGAAGAAGAAGCCCAGGAACAGCCAGCGTTCCGTGCTCGTCGCCATGTGCAGCGAGCCGTTCGCGCGGGCCTGCGCGATCTCCTGCAGGCTGAAGTTTCCGGCCACCACGTAGAGGCCGATCACCGCGGCCAGCATGATCAGACCGCCGACCAGGTTGTAGAGCAGGAACTTCACCGCCGCGTACGACCGCTGCGTCGACGCCGCCTTCTCGCCCTGCGCGTGGGCGCGGTCCCCGAAACCGCCGATGAGGAAGTACATCGGGATGAGCATGGCTTCGAAGAAGATGTAGAAGACAAAGACGTCGGTGGACTCGAAGGAGATGAGCACCATCGCCTCGACGGCGAGGATCAGCGCGAAGAAGCCCTGGGTGGGCCGCCAGCGGCGGCTGCCCGTCTCCAGTGGGTCCGCGTCGTGCCAGCCCGCGAGGATGATGAACGGGATCAGTACGGCGGTCAGCGCGATCAGTGCCACCGCGATGCCGTCGACGCCCAGTTCGTATCTCACGCCGAAGTTCTCGATCCAGGCGCGGGACTCGGTGAGCTGGTAGCGGGCGCCGTTCGGGTCGAAACGGACCAGGACGGTGATCGCCAGGGCGAGCGTGGCGAGCGAGACGAGCAGCGCCAGCCATTTGGCGGCGGTGCGCCGCGCGGCCGGTACGGCGGCCGTGGCGACGGCTCCCACGGCCGGGAGCACCGCCGTCGCTGTCAGCAGAGGAAAGGACATCGGTATCAGACCGCCCTCATCAGCAGGGTCGCGGCGACCAGGAGTGCCGCACCGCCGAACATCGAGACCGCATAGGAGCGGGCGAAGCCGTTCTGGATCCGGCGGAGCCGTCCGGACAGGCCGCCGAAGCCGGCCGCCGTGCCGTTGACGACGCCGTCGACCAGGGTGTGGTCGACGTAGACCAGGGAGCGCGTCAGGTGCTCGCCGCCACGCACCAGGACCACATGGTTGAAGTCGTCCTGGAGCAGGTCGCGGCGGGCCGCGCGGGTGAGCAGCGAGCCGCGCGGGGCGACGGCGGGGACGGGTTTGCGGCCGTACTGGCCCCAGGCGATGCCCACGCCGACGACCAGGCAGACCAGGGTGGCTCCGGTGACGGTCCAAGTGCTGACCGGGGAGTGGCCCTCGCTGTGCCCGGTGACCGGCTCGAGCCAGTGCAGGAAGCGGTCGCCGAGGTTGAAGAAGAAGCCGCCGGCCACCGATCCCACGGCCAGCACGATCATGGGGATCGTCATGACCTTGGGCGACTCGTGCGGGTGCGGCACGGCGTGCTCGCCGCGCGTCTCGGCGGCGGGCTCCACGCTCGGTTCGGCGGGGGACGGGGTCGGGGCGTCGCGCCAGCGTTCTTCTCCGAAGAACGTCATCAGCATCACGCGGGTCATGTAGAACGCCGTGATGGCCGCGCCAAGCAGGGCCGCGCCGCCGAGGATCCAGCCCTCCGTGCCGCCCTTGGCGAAGGCCGCCTCGATGATCTTGTCCTTGGAGTAGAAGCCGGACAGGAACGGGAAGCCGATGATCGCCAGGTAGCCGAGCCCGAAGGTGATGAACGTGATCGGCATGTACTTCCGCAGGCCGCCGTAGCGGCGCATGTCGACCTCGTCGTTCATGCCGTGCATGACCGAGCCCGCGCCGAGGAACAGCCCGGCCTTGAAGAAGCCGTGCGTCACCAGGTGCATGATCGCGAAGACGTAGCCGATGGGGCCGAGGCCCGCGGCGAGCACCATGTAGCCGATCTGCGACATGGTCGAGCCGGCCAGCGCCTTCTTGATGTCGTCCTTCGCGCAACCGACGATCGCACCGAACAGGAGCGTGACGGCGCCTACGACGGTGACGGCCAGCTGGGCGTCGGGGGCCGCGTTGAAGACGGCTCCGGAACGGACGATCAGATAGACGCCCGCGGTCACCATCGTGGCGGCGTGGATCAGGGCCGAGACCGGGGTGGGGCCCTCCATGGCGTCACCGAGCCAGGACTGCAGCGGCACCTGGGCGGACTTGCCGCAGGCGGCGAGGAGCAGCATCAGGCCGATCGCGGTGAGCTTGCCCTCGGAGGTGTCGCCGGTGTGGCTGAGGACCGGGCCGAAGGCGAAGGTGCCGAAGGTGGTGAACATCAGCATGATCGCGATCGACAGACCCATGTCGCCGACGCGGTTCACCAGGAAGGCCTTCTTCGCCGCCGTCGCGGCGCTGGGCTTGTGCTGCCAGAAGCCGATCAGGAGGTACGAGGCGAGGCCGACGCCCTCCCAGCCGACGTACAGCAGCAGGTAGTTGTCGGCGAGGACGAGCAGCAGCATGGCCGCGAGGAACAGGTTCAGGTAGCCGAAGAAGCGGCGGCGCCGCTCGTCGTGCTCCATGTACCCGACCGAGTACAGGTGGATCAGCGAGCCGACGCCCGTGATGAGCAGGACGAACGTCATCGACAGCTGGTCCAGGCGGAAGGTGACGTCCGCCTGGAAGCCGGCCACCGGGACCCAGCTGAACAGGTGCTGCATCAAGGTCCGGTGATCGGCGGCCTTGCCGAGCAGATCGGCGAAGAGGACGAGGCCGATGGCGAAGGAGACGAACGAGAGCAGCGTGCCGATCCAGTGGCCGACGGCGTCGAGCCGCCGGCCGCCGACCAGAAGGACGGCCGCTCCGAGCAGGGGCGCCGCGATGAGCAGCGCGATCAGGTTCTCCACGATTCTTCCGACCCCTTACAGCTTCATCAGGCTGGCGTCGTCGACCGAGGCCGAGTGGCGGGTACGGAACAGCGACACGATGATCGCGAGGCCCACCACGACCTCCGCGGCGGCGACGACCATCGTGAAGAAGGCGATGATCTGGCCGTCGAGGTTGCCGTGCATCCGGGAGAAGGTGACGAACGCGAGGTTGCAGGCGTTCAGCATCAGCTCGATGCACATGAAGACCACGATGGCGTTGCGGCGGATCAGTACGCCGGTGGCGCCGATCGTGAACAGCAGGGCGGCGAGGTAGAGGTAGTTGACCGGGTTCACTTCGACGCCTCCTCGGGCCGCTTGAACGTCGCCGGTTCGATCGCCTTGCGCTCCAGACGCTCCTCCGCGCGCTGCTCCAGCGCCCGCAGGTCGTTGAGGGCCTCCGCCGACACGTCACGGATCTGGCCGCGCTCGCGCAGCGTCTTGCTGACGGTCAGCTCGGAAGGGGTGCCGTCGGGGAGGAGGCCCGCGATGTCGACGGCGTTGTGCCGGGCGTAGACACCGGGGGCGGGCAGCGGCGGCACGTGCGTGCCCTCACGGACCCGCTGTTCGGACAGCTCGCGCTGGGTCTTGGCACGCTCGGTGCGCTCGCGGTGGGTGAGCACCATGGCGCCGACGGCCGCCGTGATCAGCAGGGCGCCGGTGATTTCGAAGGCGAAGACGTACTTGGTGAAGATGAGGGACGCGAGGCCCTCCACATTGCCGTTCACGTTCGCCTGGCCGATGCCGGCGAACTCCTTCAGGGAGGCGTTCCCGATGCCGGCGAAGAGCAGGATGCCGAAGCCGGCCCCGCACAGAAGGGCCAGCCAGCGCTGGCCCTTGATGGTCTCCCTGAGCGAGTCCGCGGCCGTGACGCCGACGAGCATCACCACGAACAGGAACAGCATCATGATCGCGCCGGTGTAGACGACGATCTGTACGACGCCCAGGAAGTAGGCGCCGTTGGCGAGGTAGAACACCGCCAGGACGATCATGGTCCCGGCGAGGCAGAGCGCGCTGTGCACGGCCTTCTTCATGAGGACGGTGCACAGGGCGCCGATCACCGCGACGGTGCCGAGGACCCAGAACTGGAAGGCCTCACCGGTGGAGGTGGTGTAGGCGGCGAGCTGTGCGGTCATCGGCCGATCACCTTCTCCGAGGCCGGCTCGTCCTCGCCGAAGGTGGACGCGGCCTCCTGCGGGACCTCGCCCTTGGACAGGGCGACCTGGCGGACCGTGCCGGGGGCGGCCTGTGTCACCAGGCCCCGGTAGTAGTCCTGTTCGTCGGTCCCCGGGAAGATCGCGTGCGGCGTGTCGACCATGCCCTCTTCGAGGCCGGCGAGGAGTTGTTCCTTGGTGTAGATGAGGTTGGCGCGGCTGGAGTCGGCCAGTTCGAACTCGTTGGTCATCGTCAGCGCGCGCGTGGGGCACGCCTCGATGCACAGGCCGCACAGGATGCAGCGGGCGTAGTTGATCTGGTAGACGCGGCCGTACCGCTCGCCCGGCGAGTAGCGCTCCTCGTCGGTGTTGTCGGCGCCCTCCACGTAGATGGCGTCGGCGGGGCAGGCCCAGGCGCACAGCTCACAGCCGACGCACTTCTCCAGGCCGTCCGGATGGCGGTTGAGCTGGTGCCGTCCGTGGAACCGCGGAGCCGTGGTCTTCTTCTGCTCCGGGTACTGCTCGGTCAGCCGCTTCTTGAACATGGCCTTGAAGGTCACGCCGAAGCCGGCCACGGGGTTCAGGAAACCGGGCTTGGTCTCCTTGGGCTCCTCAGCCATCGGACGCCTCCTTTCCATCCGTAGATCCATCACTGACAGTGTCCGACCCGCCACTGACAATCAGCTCCCGCTCGCGGCGCGGGCGGCGCCTGGGCACCGGCGGCAGCTCCTGTCCGGGCAGCGGCGGTACGGGGAATCCGCCCGCCATCGCGTCGAATCCGGCCTGCTCGGCGGCGGGCTGCTCGGGGGCCTTGGCCTTCTCCCGGAACATGTCGGCGACGAAGGAGATCAGCAGCAGGGCGAGAACTGCGCCGCCCACGTACAGGGCGATGTCGGCGAAGTCGTAGTGCTCGTTGCGCAGGGCCCGTACGGTCGCCACCAGCATCAGCCAGGTCACGGAGACCGGGATGAGGACCTTCCAGCCGAGCTTCATCAGCTGGTCGTAGCGGACGCGGGGGAGCGTGCCGCGCAGCCAGATGAAGAAGAACAGCAGCAGCTGCACCTTGATCACGAACCAGAGCAGCGGCCACCAGCCGTGGTTGGCGCCCTGCCAGAAGGAACTGATCGGCCAGGGGGCGCGCCAGCCGCCGAGGAACAGCGTGGTCGACACGGCCGACACAGTCACCATGTTCACGTACTCGGCGAGCATGAACATCGCGAACTTGATGGACGAGTACTCGGTGTTGAAGCCGCCGACCAGGTCGCCCTCGGACTCCGGCATGTCGAAGGGGGCGCGGTTGGTCTCGCCGACCATCGTGACGATGTAGAGGATGAACGAGACCGGCAGCAGCAGGATGTACCAGCGGTCGTGCTGCTGGGCCACGATCGTGGATGTCGACATCGACCCCGAGTACAGGAACACGGAGGCGAACGCGGCGCCCATCGCGATCTCGTAGGAGATCATCTGCGCGCAGGAACGCAGGCCGCCGAGCAACGGGTAGGTGGATCCGGAACTCCAACCCGCCAGGACGATGCCGTAGATGCCGACGGAGGCGACCGCGAGGATGTAGAGCATCGCGATCGGCAGGTCGGTCAGCTGCATCGTCGTGCGGTGACCGAAGATCGAGATCTCGTTGTCGGCCGGCCCGAAGGGGATCACCGCGATCGCCATGAAGGCCGGGATGGCCGCGACGATCGGGGCCAGGACGTAGACCACCTTGTCGGCGCGTTTGACGATGATGTCTTCCTTGAGCATCAGCTTCACGCCGTCGGCGAGCGACTGGAGCATGCCCCAGGGGCCGTGCCGGTTCGGGCCGATGCGCAGCTGCATCCAGGCGACGACCTTGCGCTCCCAGACGATGGAGAACAGCACGGTCACCATCAGGAAGGCGAAGCAGAAGACGGCCTTGACGACGACCAGCCACCAGGGGTCGCGGCCGAACATCGAGAGGTCTTCAGCGGCGAGGTACGGGCTCATGCCTCCACCTCCTTGGGGGCCTGTTCGGCGGGTGCCGCCGGGCCGATGCGGACGAGGGAACCGGGCTGTGCGCCGGTGTCGGAGGCGACGCCCGCGCCGACGGAGTTCAACGGGAGCCAGACCACCCGGTCGGGCATCTCGGTGATCCGCAGCGGGAGTCCGGCGGTGCCGGAGGGACCGGTGACGGCAAGGACTTCGCCGTCCTTGACGCCTGCCTCGGCGGCGGTCGCGGCGGACACGCGCGCGTGTGCGGCATGCCGGGTGCCGGCGAGCGCCTCGTCGCCCGCCTGGAGGACGCCCTGGTCGAGCAGCAGCCGGTGCCCGGCGAGTACGGCCTCCCCGGCGGCCGGGCGGGGCAGCGCACCCGCGGACTCCTGGGGATCGGAGGCGCGCGGGCCGTCCCAGGGGCCGAGCCGGTCGATCTCCGCGCGCGTGGTGCGCAGATCCGGCAGGCCCAGGTGGACGTCCATGGCATCGGCGAGCATCTGCAGCACGCGCGCGTCCGTGGGGGCCAGGCGGCGGGTCATCTGGTCGGGCTTGAGGGCGGCCTCGAAGAACCGCACCCTGCCTTCCCAGTTGAGGAAGGTGCCCGCCTTCTCGGCGACCGCGGCGACCGGCAGGACGACGTCGGCGTGCTCGGTGACCTCGCTGGGCCGCAGCTCCAGCGACACCAGGAAGCCGACGCTGTCGAGTGCTTCACGCGCGCGTGCCGGGTCGGGCAGGTCGGCGACCTCCACCCCGGCGACCACGAGTGCCGACAGTTCGCCGGTGGCCGCGGCCTCGACGATGTGGTGGGTGTCGCGGCCGTAGCGCAGCGGGAGTTCGGCGAGCCCCCAGGCGGCGGCGACCTCCTCCCGCGCGCGCGGGTCGGTCGCGGGACGGCCGCCCGGCAGCAGCGAGGGCAGCGCGCCCACTTCGACGGCGCCGCGCTCACCGGCCCGGCGCGGGATCCACACCAGCTGCGCGCCGGTCGCGGCGGCGGCGCGTACGGCGGCGGTGAGCCCGCCCGTGACCGTGGCAAGCCGCTCACCGACGACGATGACCGCGCCCTCGGTGCGGAGGGCCTCCGCAGCCCGTGTGCCGGGCTCCTCCAGGCCGACGCCGCTCGCCAGGGCGTCCAGCCACTCGGTCTCGGTGCCGGGTGCGGCCGGCAGCAGGGTGCCGCCCGCCTTCTCAAGGCCCCGGGTCGCGTGCGTGGCCAGCGCGAACACCTTCTGCTTGTGCTTGCGCCAGGCCTTGCGCAGCCGCAGGAAGACGCCGGGCGCCTCCTCCTCCGACTCGAAGCCGACCAGCAGGACGGCGGGCGCCTTCTCCAGGGAGGTGTACGTGACGCCCGTACCGTCGAGGTCGCGGCCGCGGCCCGCCACCCGGGCGGCCAGGAAGTCGGCCTCCTCGCCGCTGTGCACGCGCGCGCGGAAGTCGATGTCGTTCGTGTCGAGCGCCACGCGCGCGAACTTGCTGTACGCGTAGGCGTCCTCGACGGTCAGCCGGCCGCCGATGAGGACGCCGGCCCGGGAGCGGGCGGCGGTCAGGCCCCGCGCGGCCGCCTCCAGGGCTTCCGGCCAGGAGGCGGCCTCCAGGACGCCGTCGGCGTTACGGACGAGCGGGGTGTCGAGGCGGTCCTTGAGCTGTGCGTACCGGAACGCGAAGCGCCCCTTGTCGCAGATCCACTCCTCGTTGACCTCGGGGTCGTTCTCGGCGAGCCGCCGCATGACCTTGCCGCGCCGGTGGTCGGTGCGGGTGGCGCAGCCGCCGGCGCAGTGTTCGCAGACGGACGGCGAGGAGACGAGGTCGAAGGGGCGGGAGCGGAAGCGGTAGGCCGCCGAGGTGAGCGCGCCGACCGGGCAGATCTGGATGGTGTTGCCCGAGAAGTACGACTCGAACGGCTCGCCCTCGCCGGTGCCGACCTGCTGGAGCGCGCCCCGCTCGATCAGCTCGATCATCGGGTCGCCCGCGATCTGGTTGGAGAACCGGGTGCAGCGGGCGCACAGCACGCACCGCTCGCGGTCGAGCAGCACCTGTGTGGAGATCGGTACCGGCTTCTCGTACGTCCGCTTCTTGCCGTCGAAGCGGGACTCGGCGTTGCCGTGCGACATCGCCTGGTTCTGCAACGGGCACTCTCCGCCCTTGTCGCAGACCGGGCAGTCCAGCGGGTGGTTGATGAGCAGCAGCTCCATCACACCGTGCTGGGCCTTCTCGGCGACCGGCGAGGTCAGCTGGGTCTTCACCACCATGCCGTCGGTGCAGGTGATGGTGCAGGACGCCATCGGCTTGCGCTGGCCCTCGACCTCGACGATGCACTGACGGCATGCACCGGCGGGGTCCAGGAGGGGGTGGTCGCAGAACCGGGGGATCTCGATGCCGAGCTGCTCGGCGGCCCGGATGACGAGGGTGCCCTTGGGCACGCTGATCTCGATGCCGTCGATCGTCAGCGTGACGAGGTCTTCCGGCGGGACCGCCGCCTCTCCCCCACCGGCGGGAGCACTGGTGGTCACGGTCATGCGTTCACCTCCGGGCGGTCCGCCCAGGCCGTCGACTTGGCCGGGTCGAAGGGGCAGCCCCGGCCCGTGATGTGCTGCTCGTACTCCTCACGGAAGTACTTCAGCGAGGAGAAGATCGGGGACGCGGCGCCGTCGCCGAGGGCGCAGAAGGACTTGCCGTTGATGTTGTCGGCGATGTCGTTCAGCTTGTCGAGGTCGGACATGACGCCCTTGCCCGCCTCGATGTCCCGCAGCAACTGCACCAGCCAGTACGTCCCTTCCCGGCAGGGCGTGCACTTGCCGCAGGACTCGTGGGCGTAGAACTCGGTCCAGCGGGTCACCGCCCGCACCACGCAGGTCGTCTCGTCGAAGCACTGCAGGGCCTTGGTGCCGAGCATCGAACCGGCGGCGCCGACGCCCTCGTAGTCCAGGGGGACGTCGAGGTGTTCGTCGGTGAACATCGGCGTCGAGGAGCCGCCCGGCGTCCAGAACTTCAGCCGGTGGCCGGGCCGCATGCCGCCGCTCATGTCGAGGAGCTGGCGGAGGGTGATGCCGAGCGGGGCCTCGTACTGGCCGGGGCTGGCGACGTGGCCGCTGAGCGAGTAGAGCGTGAAGCCCGGGGACTTCTCGCTGCCCATCGACCTGAACCAGTCTTTCCCGTTTTTCAGGATCGCGGGAACCGACGCGATCGACTCGACGTTGTTCACAACAGTCGGACAGGCGTAGAGGCCTTCCACCGCAGGGAAGGGGGGACGGAGCCGCGGTTGACCACGGCGGCCTTCGAGCGAGTCCAGCAGTGCGGTCTCCTCACCGCAGATGTACGCGCCGGCGCCCGCGTGCACGGTGAGCTGCAGGTCGAGCCCGCTGCCCAGGATGTTCTCGCCGAGGTAGCCCGCCGCGTAGGCCTCGCGCACGGCCTCGTGCAACCGCCGCAGAACGGGGACGACTTCACCACGCAGATAGATGAAGGCATGCGACGACCTGATGGCATAGCACGCGATCACGATGCCCTCGATGAGGCTGTGCGGGTTCGCGAAGAGGAGCGGGATGTCCTTGCAGGTCCCGGGCTCCGATTCGTCGGCGTTGACAACTAGATAGTGCGGTTTTCCATCACCCTGCGGAATGAACTGCCACTTCATTCCGGTCGGGAACCCCGCGCCGCCGCGGCCGCGCAGCCCGGACTCCTTGACGTAGGCGATCACGTCGTCCGGGGACATGGCGAGCGCCTTGCGGAGCCCCTCGTACCCCTCGTGCCTCCGGTAGACGTCCATGGTCCAGGACCGGTCCTCGTCCCAGAAGGCCGACAGCACGGGTGCGAGCAGCTTCTCGGGGCTCGTGTCCTTGACCTCGGGTACCACGGTCATCACTCCCCCTCCTCGGCGGTAGGCCCTGCCGGGTGGGCCGGGTCGGAGGCCGATGTCTCCTGCGGCGCGTCATGGGAACTGAGGTGCTCGGCCGGCGACGGCTCGTGCACCCTGTCCCTCGGTTCCTCATGCGGGCCTCCGCGCGGATGGACCACGCGCGCGGGTGCGGCCTCTCCCCTTGCCAGGCGAAGGCCCACCAGCGACGCGGGTCCCGCACTGCCGCCCTCCTCGACGGCCCCGGGCCGCTCGTCGGGGAAGCCGGCCAGGATCCGCGCGGTCTCCTTGAACGTGCACAGCCGCGCCCCGCGCGTGGGCTGTACGGGCCGTCCCGCGCGCAGGTCGTCGACCAGGCGCTTGGCGCTGCCGGGGGTCTGGTTGTCGAAGAACTCCCAGTTGACCATCACGACCGGCGCGAAGTCGCAGGCCGCGTTGCACTCGATGTGCTCCAGGGTGACCTTGCCGTCGTCGGTGGTCTCGCCGTTGCCGACGCCCAGGTGCTCCTGGAGGGTCTCGAAGATCGCGTCGCCGCCCATCACCGCGCACAGCGTGTTGGTGCACACGCCCACCTGGTAGTCCCCGGAGGGCCTCCGCCGGTACATGGTGTAGAAGGTGGCGACGGCGGTGACCTCGGCCGTGGTGAGGTTCAGCATGTCCGCGCAGAACTGCATTCCGGTGCGCGTGACATGGCCCTCCTCCGACTGCACGAGGTGGAGCAGCGGGAGCAGGGCGGACCGGGAGTCCGGGTAGCGCGCGATGACCTCGCGCGCGTCCGCCTCCAGCCGGGCCCGGACGTCGTCCGGGTAGGCGGGCGCGGGCAATTCGGGCATGCCCAGGCTGACGCCCCGCTCCGAAGAAGAGGTGGTCACCGGTCGACGCCTCCCATCACGGGGTCGATGGACGCGACGGCGACGATCACGTCGGCGACCTGGCCGCCCTCGCACATCGCCGCCATGGCCTGCAGGTTGGTGAAGGACGGGTCACGGAAGTGGACCCGGTAGGGGCGGGTGCCGCCGTCGGAGACGGCGTGCACACCGAGTTCGCCCTTGGGGGACTCGACGGCCGCGTACGCCTGTCCCGGCGGGACGCGGAAGCCCTCGGTGACGAGCTTGAAGTGGTGGATCAGGGCCTCCATGGAGGTGCCCATGATCTTCTTGATGTGGTCGAGGGAGTTGCCGAGTCCGTCCGGGCCCAGGGCGAGCTGGGCGGGCCAGGCGATCTTCTTGTCGGCCACCATGACCGGGCCGGGCTGGAGCCGGTCCAGGCACTGCTCGATGATCCCGAGCGACTGGCGCATCTCCTCCAGGCGGACCAGGAAGCGGCCGTAGGCGTCGCAGGTGTCGGCGGTCGGGATCTCGAAGTCGTACGTCTCGTAGTCGCAGTACGGCTGTGCCTTGCGCAGGTCGTGGGGCAGGCCGGTGGAGCGCAGGATCGGGCCGGTGGCGCCGAGGGCCATGCAGCCGGCCAGGTCGAGGTAGCCGATGTCCTGCATGCGGGCCTTGAAGATGGGGTTCCCGGTGGCGAGCTTGTCGTACTCCGGGAGGTTCTTCTTCATCTTCTTCACGAACTCGCGGATCTGGTCCACCGCGCCGGGCGGCAGGTCCTGGGCGAGTCCGCCGGGGCGGATGTACGCGTGGTTCATCCGCAGGCCGGTGATGAGCTCGTAGAGGTCGAGAATCATTTCACGATCACGGAATCCGTAGATCATGATCGTGGTGGCGCCGAGCTCCATGCCGCCGGTGGCGATGCACACCAGGTGGGAGGACAGCCGGTTCAGCTCCATCAGGAGCACCCGGATGATCTTGGCGCGCTCGGTGATGTCGTCCTCGATGCCGAGGAGTTTCTCGACGGCGAGACAGTAGGCGGTCTCGTTGAAGAAGGACGTCAGGTAGTCCATGCGCGTGACGAAGGTAGTGCCCTGCGTCCACGTGCGGTACTCGAGGTTCTTCTCGATGCCGGTGTGCAGATAGCCGATGCCGCAGCGGGCCTCGGTGACCGTCTCGCCCTCGATCTCCAGGATCAGGCGGAGCACTCCGTGGGTGGAGGGGTGCTGGGGACCCATGTTGACGACGATGCGTTCGTCGTCGGCGCGGGTCGCGGACTGGACGACCTCGTCCCAGTCGCCACCGGTGACCGTGTAGACGGTGCCCTCGGTGGTCTCGCGCGCCGAGGCGGCCGACGCGGCGGATGCTGACTGCGTGCTCACGAGTACGACCTCCGCTGGTCCGGAGCCGGGATCTGGGCGCCCTTGTACTCGACGGGGATGCCGCCGAGGGGGTAGTCCTTGCGCTGCGGGTGGCCCTGCCAGTCGTCCGGCATCATGATCCGCGTCAGGGCCGGGTGACCGTCGAAGACGATTCCGAAGAAGTCGTAGGTCTCGCGCTCGTGCCAGTCGTTCGTCGGATAGACGGAGACGAGGGACGGGATGCGCGGGTCGGCGTCGGGGGCGCTGACTTCCAGGCGGATCAGCCGGTTGTGGGTGATCGAGCGCAGGTGGTAGACGGCGTGCAGCTCGCGGCCCTTGTCGTGCGGGTAGTGGACGCCGCTGACGCCGGTGCAGAGCTCGAAGCGCAGGGCCGGGTCGTCGCGCAGGGTGCGGGCGACGCGGAGCAGGTGCTCGCGTTCGATGTGGAAGGTCAGCTCGCCGCGGTCGACGACCGTCTTCTCGATGGCGTTGCCGGGGAGGAGCCCCTGTTCCTCCAGGGCGCCCTCCAGCTCGTCGGCGACCTCGTCGAACCAGCCGCCGTAGGGGCGGCTCGCCGGTCCCGGGAGCCGGACCGAGCGGACCAGGCCGCCGTAGCCGGAAGTGTCGCCGCCGTTGTTGGCGCCGAACATGCCGCGCTGGACGCGGATCTCCTCGCCACCCTGGCCGCGCTGGCCGGGGAGGTTGGAGGCGGAGAGGTCCTTCTCGGGGTTCACCCCGTTCGCGGACCCGTTCACGCCGCCCGTGCCGTTGCCGTTCGCGTCGCTCACCGCAGCAGCCCCTTCATCTCGATCGTGGGCAGGGCCTTGAGCGCCGCCTCCTCCGCCTCGCGGGCCGCTTCCTCGGCGTTGACGCCGAGCTTGGAGGACTGGATCTTCTGGTGGAGCTTGAGGATCGCGTCCATCAGCATCTCGGGGCGGGGCGGGCAGCCCGGCAGGTAGATGTCGACCGGGACGATGTGGTCGACGCCCTGGACGATCGCGTAGTTGTTGAACATGCCGCCCGAGGAGGCGCAGACGCCCATGGAGATCACCCATTTCGGGTTGGGCATCTGGTCGTAGACCTGCCGCAGCACCGGCGCCATCTTCTGGCTGACCCGGCCGGCGACGATCATCAGGTCGGCCTGGCGCGGTGAGCCGCGGAAGACCTCCATGCCGAAGCGCGCCAGGTCGTAGCGGCCGGCGCCGGTGGTCATCATCTCGATGGCGCAGCAGGCGAGGCCGAAGGTGGCCGGGAAGACGGACGCCTTGCGCACCCAGCCCGCGGCCTGCTCGACGGTGGTCAGCAGGAAGCCGCTCGGCAGCTTTTCTTCGAGTCCCATGTCCTAAGGCCCCTCAGTCCCATTCCAGGCCGCCGCGCCGCCACACGTACGCGTACGCGACGAAGACGGTGAGCACGAAGAGCAGCATCTCCACGAGCCCGAAGATCCCCAGGGCGTCGAAGGTGACGGCCCAGGGATAGAGGAAGACGATCTCGATGTCGAAGACGATGAAGAGCATCGCCGTCAGGTAGTACTTGATGGGGAAGCGCCCGCCGCCGGCCGGCGTGGGGGTCGGCTCGATGCCGCACTCGTAGGCCTCGAGCTTGGCGCGGTTGTACCGCTTCGGACCGATCAGCGTGGCCATGACCACGGAGAAGATCGCAAAGCCTGCCCCGAGGGCTCCCAGTACGAGGATGGGCGCATACGCGTTCACCGCTCCTCGCTCCTCTCAGTCGGCGCTGACTGCTGGCGGTTGCACTGGTGCACTGCGCTCACTTCCGCCTCACCGGCCCCACGAACCCCGCCGTCCCGGGCGAAGATCGAGAACATGTGAAGCAGGTCACAAGCCCAGTTGCCACGCATCTTATGCCCGTCGCTCTGTGATCTGCGACACGGGGTATTGCACGAGCTTTGTGATCTCCACCACCTGACGAAGGATCATGAAGTCGGATGATGAGTGATCTTCATACGCGAAGCGTTCAGTTGATCACGAGAAGTGACATTCTCGCTTGTCATCGCAGGCCGGAGGGCGCGTCTCCATATCAAGAGAGTTCCGCTGCATGCAAATTGGCGCTGGACGCGGGCGCCTGCTAGAGGGCGCGTTCACACATCAGAGGGAGGTGCGCGGTGCGATGTGGACGGGCATGTGGACGCGTGCACACATTCACGAGCTCCGCGCGCACGGGACGCCGCGATTCCGGTGACCGTTCCGTGACCTCCGCCACATCGATGAGAGACCCCTGAGAACCGGGCTTGGCCAACGACCCCAACCGGTGGTAGGTGGGGGGCAATTCGGACGTAATGATCAAAGACCGTGATCAAGCCCTTGATCACCGACGTCCGCAATGTCCGTTACGGCGTCAATAAAGAGCGACACGCCCGGGATTCCAGGTCTCGATTGAGCAACTGTGGCGCAGCACACGTTTCTTGAAGATATGAAGGAGCCCCTGGTACCGCTTGTTCCCATGTCCCACACCGCTCACATACGCAGCCACCGGAAGCCCCGCCGCAGCGCGTCGACCCTCGCGATGCGGGCCGGAGTTGCCGGTGGCGTCCTCAGCAGCCTGGCAGTCGCCGGGGCGTCCGGCTCGGCGAACGCGGCCGAGCCGGTGACGCAGACCCTGGAACTGCCCACCCTGACGGCCGACCTGGCCGCTCAGGCAGCCAAGTCCGCGGACGCCACCCAGCAGGCCGCCGCGAACTACCAGCTGCAGGCCGAGCGCGACGCGGCCGCCGCAAAGGCCGCGAAGCAGGCCAAGGCGGACCTCGCCGAGGCCAAGCAGAAGGCCGCCGAGGCCAAGAAGAAGGCCGACGAGGCCGCCCGCAGGGCCGCCGCCGCGCGTGCCTCGCGCAACGCCGAGCGGACGACGCTCGCCGCCACGGACACCGGCAGCACCTCCGCGAGCAGCTCCACCGCCACCGGTTCCGCCGCCGCCGTCGTCGCCTTCGTCAAGGCGCAGATCGGCAAGGCGTACGTCTCCGGCGCCACCGGCCCCTCGGCGTACGACTGCTCCGGCCTGGTGCAGACGGCCTTCAAGCAGGTGGGCATCAGCCTGCCGCGCGTCTCGCAGGACCAGTCGACGCAGGGCACCCAGGTCTCGCTGAGCAACCTGCAGCCGGGCGACATCCTGTACTGGGGCAGCGCGGGCAGCGCCTACCACGTCGCGGTGTACGTGGGCGACGGCATGTTCGTCGGCGCGCAGAACCCCTCCAGCGGCGTCGGGGAGCACCCGCTGTCGTACGACCCGCCGACCGGCGCCGTGCGGGTGCTCTGAGCGCACCACGCACCTCTCACGCGCGTAGGGCCGCAGCCGCTCGGGGGCAGCGGCCCTTGCGCCGTTCCCGGCGCGCCTCCGGGTCCCTTCCTGACAAGCTCTGACCGGACCGCCGGCCGGCGGTCCGTCCACGAGCGAAGGAGACCGCGTCATGCCACGCGTGTTCGTCCAGGGAAGGCCCGCCGACCACTACCCCCGCCACGCCCCCGAGGCCGGGCGCGGCGCGGTGCGCCGGATCACCGAGGCCGGCGAGGAGGTCCTGCACAAGCCGTGCCGGGACGTCACGGAGTTCGGGCCCGACCTCGCCGCACTCATCGACGACATGTTCCTCACCCTTTATGTCGCCGAAGGGGCGGGACTCGCCGCGAATCAGGTAGGGGTCGGTCTGCGGCTTTTCGTGTACGACTGCCCCGATGACGACGGAGTCCGGCATGTCGGACACATCGTCAATCCGGTGCTGGAAACGCCCACGAGCGGGCGACGGTTGCTGGACAAGGGCGAGGGCTGTCTGTCGGTGCCGGGTGCCGTGATGGCCGTGGCGCGGCCGGACCGGGCCGTCGTGCGCGGGCAGGACAGGGACGGCAACCCCCTTGTCGTCGAGGGCACGGGGTACTTCGCGCGCTGTCTCATCCACGAGACCGACCACACCGAGGGGCGCCTCTACCTGGATCGGCTCTCCAAGCGGGACGAAAAGGATGCGCTGCGGCAGATGGCGGACCGGCGGGACGAGGTGCTCGCCCGCCGGTCCGCCAGGGCGGCAGAGCTGCGCCGGGCCCGGTGAGGCCTACGCCTTCGGGGCCACCTTGCTCAGGCCGTTGATGATGCGGTCCATCGCGTCGCCGCCCGTGGGGTCGGTGAGGTTCGCGAGGAGCTTGAGGGTGAACTTCATCAGCAGCGGGTGGGTGAGACCCCGCTGGGCGGCGATCTGCATGACCTTCGGGTTGCCGATGAGCTTCACGAAGGCGCGGCCGAGGGTGTAGTAGCCGCCGTAGGTGTCCTTGAGGACGCGCGGGTAGCGCTGCAGGGCGATCTCGCGCTGGGCGGGTGTGGCACGCGCGTGTGCCTGGACGATGACGTCGGCGGCGATCTGGCCGGACTCCATGGCGTAGGCGATGCCCTCGCCGTTGAAGGGGTTCACCAGGCCGCCGGCGTCGCCGACGAGCAGCAGGCCGCGCGTGTAGTGGGGCTGGCGGTTGAAGGCCATGGGGAGGGCGGCGCCGCGGATGGGGCCGGTCATGTTCTCCGGGGTGTAGCCCCAGTCCTGAGGCATGGAGGCGCACCAGGCCTTGAGGATCTCGCGCCAGTCCAGCTCCTTGAAGGAGGCGGAGGTGTTCAGCACACCGAGGCCGACGTTCGAGGTGCCGTCGCCCATGCCGAAGATCCAGCCGTAGCCGGGCAGCAGGCGGTCCTGGGGGCCGCGGCGGTCCCACAGTTCCAGCCAGGACTCCAGGTAGTCGTCGTCATGGCGGGGCGAGGTGAAATACGTCCGGACCGCTACGCCCATCGGGCGGTCCTCACGGCGGTGCAGGCCCATCGCCAGGGACAGCCGGGTGGAGTTGCCGTCGGCGGCCACGACCAGCGGCGCGTGGAAGGTGACCTCGCGCTTCTCCTCGCCGAGCTTGGCGGTGACGCCGGTGATGCGGCCGGTGCGGTCGTCGATGACCGGGCCGCTCACGTTGCAGCGCTCGTACAGCCGCGCCCCCGCCTTCTGGGCGTTACGGGCGAGCTGCTCGTCGAAGTCGTCGCGCTTGCGGACCAGTCCATAGTTCGGGTAGGAGGCGAGTTCCGGCCAGTCCAGCTGGAGTCGGGAGCCGCCGCCGATGATGCGCAGGCCCTTGTTGCGCAGCCAGCCGGCCTCCTCGGAGATGTCGATGCCCATGGCGACGAGCTGCTTGACCGCGCGCGGGGTGAGGCCGTCGCCGCACACCTTCTCGCGCGGGAACTCGGTCTTCTCCAGGAGCAGGACGTCGAGACCGGCCTTGGCGAGGTGGTACGCGGTCGTGGAGCCGGCCGGCCCCGCGCCGACGACGATCACGTCGGCGGTGTTCTCGGAGAGGGGCTCCTTCACGACGGTCACGGCGGGATCTCCCCAAGTTCGAAATCTGCGTGCCGACCGGCACTGGACATGGGCAGTCTATTCAGCAGAATTGATCACCCGGCTGAAGGGCTGCCCTGTGAACCGACCTCTCCCCGCGGTACGGCTGCGCGTCCCCACCCACGAGGACGCGATCGCCTGGCACCGGGTCTTCGACGACCCGGAGGTCATGGAGTTCTACGGCGGCAAGCCGGCCGCGCTGTCGGTCTACGAGGAACTCACCGCGCGGCAGCGGCGGCACGACGCCGAGCTCGGCTTCTGCCTGTGGACCATGCTGGACGAGTCCGGTGAGGTCATCGGCTTCACCGGAGCGCAGCCCTGGCGGCCCGACTGGGGTCCGGTCGGCGAGATGGAGATCGGCTGGCGGCTGGGCCGCGCGCACTGGGGCAAGGGGTACGTCACCGCGGCCGCGCACGAGACGTTGCGGCGGGTGCGCCAGGCCGGGGTCAAGGAGGTCGTGGCGATGGTCCGGCCGGGCAACGAGCGGTCGATCGCGGTGACCCGGCGGCTCGGCATGCGCCCGGCGGAGACCTACCGGCATCCCACCCTGGACGAGGACGCCCTCTGCTTCCGGCTGACCCTCTGACCATTACTCACGCAGAGTAGTCAACTGTCACAGAAAGACACCAACTCCTTCCGGCCGGGGCGCACGGGAGTTACCCTTCCAGTACCGCTGGGGGTGACATCTGTGCGCATAACACCCAAAACACCCGAAGTGCGCGTGCCACGGCTGGTCGGAATGATGGCCGTGGACGCGCGCGAAACGGCCCGGGCGCAGGGCCTGTTCCTCAATGCGCCGGACCGCCCGGACTTCCACCTCGCGGTCGTCGACTACGTCGTACGCCAGTACCCGCAGCCCGGCGCCGAGGTGCCCCGGGACTCCATGGTGTACGTGTGGTTCGACTTCGGCGACGGAGAGGGCGGCGGAGGCGTGCGCGAGCCACGCGTCCCGCGGCCGCCCGCCGGTGGCCTGCAACGCGAACTCGGTGAGCCCGGTGACGCCTTCGAGATGATCAACCGCTGAGCGCCCGTCCGTCGGCCCCGCGGCCTCAGCTCTCCTTGAAGCCCCGGTGCAGCGCGACCACGCCGCCGGTGAGGTTGCGCCAGGCCACCCTCGACCAGCCCGCCTTCTGCAGCCGCTCGGCGAGGGCGGGCTGGTCGGGCCAGGCGCGGATGGACTCGGCGAGGTAGACGTACGCGTCGGGGTTCGAGGAGACCGCGCGCGCGACCGGCGGCAGCGCCCGCATCAGGTACTCGGTGTAGACGGTCCGGAAGGGCGCCCAGGTGGGGTGCGAGAACTCGCAGATCACCACCCGTCCGCCGGGCCGGGTGACCCGGTACATCTCCCGCAGCGCCGCGTCGGTGTCCTGGACGTTGCGCAGCCCGAAGGAAATCGTCACGGCGTCGAAGGTGTCGTCCTTGAAGGGCAGCCGCGTCGCGTCGCCGGCCGTGAACGGCAGCCAGGTGTGCCTGCGCTTGCCGACCTGGAGCATCCCGAGCGAGAAGTCGCAGGGGACGACGTACGCGCCCGTGCGCGCGAAGGGCAGCGACGAGGTGGCCGTACCGGCGGCCAGGTCGAGGACCTTCTGTGCGGGGCGCGCGTCGACCGCCTTGGCCACCTCCTTGCGCCACACCCGGTCCTGGCCGAGCGACAGCACGTCGTTCGTCAGGTCGTACCGTTCCGCCACGTCGTCGAACATCGAGGCGACTTCGTGCGGCTGCTTGTTCAGGGAAGCGCGGGTCACCCGCCCATTGTTGCAGCCCGGTCTCACGGCAGGAGCCTCGGTGCCCTGCGCGCCGCGACATCCTCCACCCAGCCGCACAGCAGGACGAAGACGGCGATCAGGAGAGAGGAAGTTCAGGACCAGGATCGGGGCGCGGGACAGGAGCAGCACGCGGACGGGCGCCGCGGAAGATCCACAGCAGGGCCGGGGAGAGCAGGACGAACCACAGATACGTGCGCAGGTACCAGAGGATCTCCCAGGCCTGCTCGCCCCGGGCGTTGCCCGGGGGGTCGCCGAGCGGGACGACCCAGTAGACGATCTGCCGGCCCGGCATCCAGGTGCGGAGGTTCGCGGAGCGTAAGGGGATCGCCTGGGTGTCGATGTGGGCCGCCTTCCAGGACCGGCGGTGTACGGGCGAGAGTCCGGGGCGGACGACGCGGCGACCGACTGCAGCGGGGTGAGTCAGGGGGGCGGGGGCGTTCGGGGAGGCGTTCGGGGGGTAGACCGTCGCAGGAGTCAGCGGCGTCTGAACACCAGTCGGCCTGCCAGCACCGTCGCCACGCACGTGCCCGCGCCCCGTTCGGTCAGTTCCTTCTCGTCGCGGACGTCGAAGACGGCGAAGCGGGCGGCCGAGCCCCGGTCACGGGCCGGGGCGAACACCGCCGGTACCCCGGCCGCGAACGGGTCGAGGGACGGGACGCCGGCCGGGCGGGCGGCCCGACCCGCGAGCACCAGTCCAGTGCGCCGTACGGCGTCGGCGACCGCCCGGTTGCGCAGCGGTTCGCAGGCCGCCGCGACCGTGCCGTGCGCCAGCATGCGCTGCGCCCCGCGCCGGGCGCTCGCGCCCCAGCGGGCGTCGTCGAGCGCGAGCGCGGTGAGGGCGTCGCCGGTCAGCGGTTCGGTGCCCAGCTCGTCGGCCTCCCGGGGGTCCGGGTGGTACGCCTCCTCCAGCAACTCGGTGCCGTGCTGGTTGACGAGCCCCGGCGTGAGGATGCCGGGCCAGGAGCGCACGCGCGCGTGCGGGTACACGGCGACCAGTTCCTCAAGGGGACCGGCACTCGCGATCAACTCCCCCTCGACGGCGAGGGCGTGGCCCCTGGAGTCGGTGTGAATCGTCAGCAAGGCGGCCTCAGTTGGACGCCAGCAGCTTCAGTTCCGGGTGGGCCGTGCCGCCCTCGATGGCCGTGGACGAGATGTGGGACATCACCCGCACGTCGACGGGGTCGTTCGCCGGGTCGTCGTGGACGGCCAGGTGCTCGTACGTCGTGGAGCGCTGCGCCGGGACGCGGCCCGCCTTGCGGATGAGGTCGATGATCTCCAGGCGGTTGGAGCGGTGCTTGGCGCCGGCCGAGGAGACCACGTTCTCCTCCAGCATGATCGAGCCGAGGTCGTCCGCGCCGTAGTGCAGCGACAGCTGGCCGACCTCCTTGCCGGTGGTCAGCCACGAGCCCTGGATGTGCTGGACGTTGTCGAGGAAGAGGCGGGCGATGGCGATCATCCGGAGGTACTCGAAGATCGTGGCCTGCGTCCGGCCCTTCAGGTGGTTGTTCTCGGGCTGGTAGGTGTACGGGATGAAGGCCCGGAAGCCGCCCGTGCGGTCCTGTACGTCCCGGATCATCCGCAGGTGCTCGATGCGCTCGGCGTTCGTCTCGCCCGTGCCCATCAGCATGGTGGAGGTCGACTCCACGCCCAGCCGGTGCGCGGTCTCCATGATCTCCAGCCAGCGCTCGCCGGACTCCTTGAGGGGCGCGATGGCCTTGCGGGGGCGCTCGGGGAGCAGTTCCGCGCCGGCGCCGGCGAAGGAGTCGAGGCCCGCCTCGTGGATCCGGGTGATGGCCTCCTCGACCGGCACACCGGAGATCCGGGCCATGTGCTCGACCTCGGAGGCGCCCAGCGAGTGGATCACCAGCTGCGGGAAGGCCTCCTTGATGGCCCGGAAGTGCTTCTCGTAGTACTCGACGCCGTAGTCCGGGTGGTGGCCGCCCTGGAACATGATCTGGGTGCCGCCCAGCTCGACGGTCTCCGCGCAGCGGCGCAGGATGTCGTCGAGGTCGCGGGTCCAACCCTTGTCCTTGTCCTTGGGGGCCGCGTAGAAGGCGCAGAACTTGCACGCCGTGACGCACACGTTCGTGTAGTTGATGTTCCGCTCGATGATGTACGTCGCGATGTGCTCGGTACCGGCATACTTGCGGCGGCGTACGGCGTCGGCGGCGGCGCCCAGCGCGTGCAGCGGGGCGTCCCGGTAGAGGTCGAGCGCCTCCTCGGGCGTGATGCGTCCGCCCGCTGCGGCTCGGTCGAGCACGGACTGGAGGTCGGCCTTCTCGGTCACCGGGCGTCCCTTTCGTCAGGGTTCGTAAGGGGTCTGGACGGACCGAACCAGCCTACGCCAGCGCCTTCACCGCACCGACGTCAGGCCGCGTACGCGCCGATCAGCAGCCCGGCGAAGGCCCCGGCCAGCAGGAACGGCCCGAACGGGATCGCCGTCTTCCGGCCCGCCCGCCGTACGACGACGAGCGCACCGCCGTACAGCGCGCCGAGCAGGAAACCGGCGAAGGCGCCGAGCAGGACGGTGGACCAGCCGTACCAGCCGAGTACGGCGCCCATGCCGACGGCCAGCTTGACGTCGCCGAAGCCCATGCCGGCGGGGTTGATGAGGAACAGCGCGTAGTAGCCGGCGCCGAGCGCGAGGGCGCCGTACAGCGCGGTGGACCAGTGACCGGCGTGCTCGGGCAGCAGCGCGACGAGGCCCAGCAGGGCGAGGGCGGCCGCGGCGAGCGGCAGGGTCAGCGGGTCGGGCAGCCGCTGCACCCGGAAGTCCACGGCCGCCAGCAAGGTGCCGACCGGCGCGAGCAGCAGCCAGACCGCCAGCTCCGGGCGGGTTCCGGTGGCGGCGGCCAGCGCGGCGCACGCAAGTGCGGTCGCCGCGGAGAGGAGGGGGACGGAGGGGGCGTACGGCGGCTCGGCCGCACCGGACGACTCCACCGCACCGGACGACTCCACCGCCCCGAGCGGTCCGGCGGAACCCGCGCCACCCCGCCCGCACCGACCGCAGCGCGCCGGCCCGAGCCAGCCCCGCAGCGCGTGTCCCCGGGGGCACCGGTCCCGCCACTCCTCCCCCGCCGGGACGGCGAAGCGGTAGGCGGCCCTGGGAAGCAGTGCTCCCGCCACCGCGCCCCACAGCGCGGCGGCGACCCACAGCAGCACCCCGCTCATCCGGCCGCGGCGACGCCGGCGCGCCGTGCGGGCCCCTCGGCGTGAGACGCCCTGTCGCGGGCCTCTGTGAGGGTGTGAGAGGCGTCCATGCTTGAATCCTATCGACCGTCAGGCGTGGGGAGTTGGGAGCGGACCCGCCTGGGGCGTACCCAGACCCTCGGTCGTGGTACGGGAGACGGCCGCCGTATCGTTACCGCACATGTGGCCAGGAGAGCAGTCGCCGGGGGGCGGCCAGAACCCGCAGCAGCCCCAGGTCGGACACCAGCCGAACCCGTACCAGCAGCCGGGTCCCGGTCAGCCGAACCCGTACCAGCAGCCCGGCCCCGGTCAGCCGAACCCCTACCAGCAACCCGGCCCTGGCGCCTTCCAGTCGAACCCCTACCAGCAGCCTCAGCCCTGGCAGATGCCGACACAGCCGGCCGCCGGCGCGTCCGGGCCCGCGCCGACGGGCGGTGGCCGGAACCGGGCCGGCATCGTCGCAGTCGTCGCCGCGGGGGCGGTCGTCATCGCCTCGGGCGTCACCGGATTCCTGGTGCTCGGCGGCCACAAGAACGACGGGCCCGGCCCGAAGCCGACCAACTCCCCCTCATCTTCGCAGAGTTCCGCCGACCCCCGTGGGTCCGACACCGCGACCGCCACGATCAAGGGCTGGCAGGTCCTGACGAACCCGACCCAGGGAATCGCGTTCGACGTCCCGCCCCAATGGGAGGTCCAGTCCGCCGACTGGGTCAGCTATGTGTCCAAGGAGGGGGACCCGGAGGACAACCCGCTCATCGCGATCCGCAATGTCGCCATGCTGCAGAAGACCTGGTGTTCCTCGGACGACGACCGGAACGGCACCCTGGAGAACACACCACTGGCCCAGGTGGGTACGAGGGGCAACAACGGTTACCGGAGCACCCAGGACATCGCCGGCTCCGACCCGGGGACCTGGGTGTACGGAGGGTACGCCCAGCCGGACAAGAAGAAGGTGAAGGCCGGCGCCCTCCAGGCGTTCACCACGAACTCCGGCCTCAAGGGCACGCTGGGCACGGCCTGGTCCGTGGGCGTGCCGAAGTCGAAGAAGTGCGCCTCGGACGGCAAGGCGTGGACCTTCGGCTTCAAGAACGCCTCAGGGGGCCTGGTCTCCTGGTCGTTCTTCGGCGCGAAGAACGTGCCCCACGAGGTACCGGACGCGACGATACGGAGAATCCTCGGCACCGTACGGCTCTACAAGGCCCCGTCGGACTCCTGATTCCGCAGGGGCGTCCACCTCGCCCGTCAGCCCACCTTCGACATGCGCGCCACCGGATTCCCTTCCGCCGAGCTGTCCGAGGTGAACTTCAGGTCGTCGCCGACCGGGGTCAACTCGACCTGGTGCGGGGTCGGTACGCAGTGCCCCGGGTTGTCCTTGGCGCCGGTCGAGGTCGCGAGGATCTGGGTCTTCGTCACCTTCTTCAGGGTGAGGACATCGGTGCACACACCGCCGATCTGGTCGGTCTGCCTCAGCCGTCCCAGCTCCTGGCCCACGGCGGCCTGACGGACGGTGAGCCGGAAGGTGCCCATGGGCAGGCTGCCGCCGAGGCCGGTGGCCTGTCCCTCCCAGGTGCCGAGGTAGCGGGCCGGGATCGCGCCGGCTCCGGTGCCCTGATCGCCGGCGCCGTTGGAGGCCGAGGGCGGCGTCTGGGAGAGGGAGGGGGCGCTGCCTCCCGCACTGCTGTTCCCGTCGTCCTGCAACCAGGGCCGGAGCAGCGCGCCGACGCCCAACGTCCCCACGGCCAGCGCACCGGCGACGGCCAGCACCACCGTGCAGCTCAGCCGGCGCCCACGGCCGCCCTCGGCCGGCGCGGAGGCCGCCGCCACGCTGACGGAGAACCGGCCGGGCGGCGGCGCGTCCCGCTGCGCGGGCACGACGGTCGGCGCGCCGTGGGGAGCCCCGGCCACACCGGTCGCGGTCCCGGAAGAGGGCCCAGGCACACCGGGATTCATCACCGGTGCGGGCCCGAACACCCCGGCCCCGGCGAACGAGTTCGGCTCGGCGGGGGCAGGGATGGAGGCAGCGCCTTGAACCGGGGCCACGCCCGAAGCCGACCCCACGCCCGAAGCCGGCCCCACGCCCGAAGCCGGCCCCGGCCCGGAAGCCGACCCTGCACCCGTGCTCGGAGCCGGCCCCGCACCCGCGCCCAGCCCCTCCCCGGAAACCGGCGTCCCCGCCGATGACCCCGTCACCGCAGGGCTGTCGAAAGCCACCGGCCCCGAAGGTGCCGTCTCCCCCGTGTCCAGGTTCAGCAGGTGTACGGCGCTGCGGCTGACCTGTTCGACCAGGGGGCCCGGGAGCCAGCCGCCGGTGATCAGGCGGGTGGCTCCCTCGGGGGCGAGGTGGTGGGCCAGTTCGGTGGGGCTCGGGCGGGACGAGGGGTCCTTGGCCAGGCAGGATGCGGTCAGCTCGCGCAAGTCGCCGTCCAGGGAGTCCAGTTCGGGTTCCTCGTGGACGACCTTGTAGAGCAGCGCGGCGGACGAGTCCCCGCGAAACGGCGGCTCGCCGGTCGCCGCGTAGGCCAGCACCGCGCCGAGGGAGAAGACGTCGGCGGCGCCCGTGGCGCCCTTGCCGAGGATCTGCTCGGGGGCCATGTAGCCGGGGGAGCCGATCGACACGCCGGTGGAGGTGAGGGAGGCCGTGCCGTCCATGGCCCGCGCGATGCCGAAGTCGATCAGCAGGGGGCCGTCGAGGGTCAGCAGGACGTTGGAGGGCTTCACATCCCGGTGTACGAGGCCCTGTTCGTGTACGGCCGTGAGCGCCTCGGCGAGGCCCGCGCCCAAGGCCCGTACGGTGTGCGCGGGCATCGGGCCGGTGTCGGTGACGGCCGCGGCGAGGGACGGGCCGGCCGCGTAGGCGGTGGCCACCCAGGGCACCGGGGCGTCCGGGTCCGCGTCCAGGACGGGTGCGGTCCAGGCGCCGCCGACCCGGCGGGCGGCCGCCACCTCGCGCCGGAACCGGGCGCGGAACTCCTCGTCCAGCGCGAAGTGCGGGTGCACGATCTTCACGGCGACGGTACGGCCGCCCGCGCTGCGGCCGAGGTAGACCCGGCCCATGCCACCCGAGCCGAGCCGGCCGAGCAGCCGGTAGGGCCCGACGGTGGCCGGCTCGTCGACTTCCAGCGGCTGCATGGCGCACTCTCCCCCTCGACGCCTCCTGTACGGCAGCCTAGTGATGCCCGCTCACGGCCGCAGCAGGTCCACCTTCACGTTCGCCGGGAAGCCGGTCGTCGGGCCGACGCGGCGGGCGAACTCGGCGACGGCCTCCAGTTGGGGGGTGCCGAAGCTGAAGTCGAGGGTGGTGAAGTACTGGGCCAGGGTCGCCTCGTCGAAGGCCTCCCAGCGGGCGGCCTGTTCGGCGACCTTGGCGACCTCGTCCAGGGAGAGGTTGCGGGACTCCAGGAACGCCTCGTGGACCTTGCGGGTGATGTCCGGTTCGCGGTCGGCGTAGTCCCGGCGGGCCGCCCAGACCGCGAAGACGAACGGCAGGCCGGTCCACTCCTTCCAGAGCGCGCCGAGGTCGTGCACCTCGAGGCCGTAGCGCGGGCCGTCCAGCAGGTTCGCCCGCAGCGCCGCGTCGCCGATGAGGACGGCGGCCTCGGCCTCCTGCATCATCAGGCTGAGGTCGGGCGGGCAGGTGTAGTAGTCGGGCTGGACGCCGTAGCGCTCGGCGAGCAGGAGCTGGGCGAGGCGGACCGAGGTGCGGGAGGTGGAGCCGAGCGCGACCCGGGCGCCGTGCAGGCGGTCCAGCGGGACCTGCGAGACGATCACGCAGGACATCACCGGGCCGTCGCAGCCGACGGCGATGTCCGGGAAGGCGACCAGGTCGTCCGCGTTGCGCAGGAACTCGACCAGGGTGACGGGGCCGATGTCGAGGTCGCCGCGCACGAGCTGCTCGCTGAGCTTCTCCGGGGTGTCCTTGGTGAGCTCGAAGTCGAGTAGGGTGCCGGTTCTCGCGAGCCCCCAGTACAGGGGCAGGCAGTTCAGGAACTGGATGTGGCCGACGCGCGGCCGGGTGCGAGAATTGTCCACATCGCGAGACTAGACCCCGTGCCGTACGGCGCCGGGACCGCCCCCACCGCCAAACGGGCTATCGGGTGTTCAAACCTCCGGGTGACGTGATCTTGACCCCTATTGCTTTCGGCCGCCCGGATGCTAGGCTTGCCGCAAGTTGCAGTTTGGTTTCCCTTGCAGTACAGAGCCTGCGGAGCATGTAACCGCAGGCTCTCGTCGTTTTCAGAAGTATGCAGTTGTGCAGCACCGTTTCACACTTGCAGGTTCTGGAGCAGGGCAACCCTTTTGAGCCCAAGGAGGGCTTATGGCTACCGGAACCGTTAAGTGGTTCAACGCCGAAAAGGGCTTTGGCTTCATCGCCCAGGAGGGCGGCGGCCCCGACGTCTTCGTTCACTACTCCGCGATCAACGCCTCCGGCTTCCGCTCCCTCGAGGAGAACCAGCAGGTGAGCTTCGACGTGACGCAGGGCCCGAAGGGTCCGCAGGCGGAGAACGTCACCCCCGTCTGATCTCTGCCTGATCGCAGAACCTGAGAGCAGTACCCAAGGAGCCCCGCGCCGTTCCGGCGACGGGGCTCCTGCCTTTTCCGGCCCGGCCGTCCATGAATTCCGGGTGAATTCCCGGCGGCCTCCCGCGGCCTCCCGCGGCCTCCCGGCTCACGTGTGCTGCATGACGAGGATGAACGTCGTCCCCGGTTCCAGCGCCTCGTACGAGTGCGCCACGTCCCCGCGGTAGGTCAGGTAATCGCCGGGCCCCAGTTCCACCTCCTGCCCGGCGGGGCCCGCCTTCATCCGGCCCGAGCCGACGATCAGGTGCTCGACCGTGCCGGGGATGTGCGGGTCCGACATCCGGGCAGCCCCCGGCTCGGCGCGCAGGCGGTAGACGTCCCGCCGGGCCCCGGGAGGGCTCGCGGACAGCAGGGTGGCGACGAAGTTCGCCTGCCCGGAGGCGACCTCCGGGCCCTCGCCGGCGCGGATCACCTGGACCTGCGGCGCGGGCGGCTCGACCAGCGCGCTGAACGGCACCCCGAGGGCGACCGCGAGCGCCCAGAGTGTCTCCACGTTCGGATTCCCGCCCGCCGCCTCCAGCTGGGAGAGCGTCGACTTCGCGATTCCGGCGCGTTTGGCCAGCTCGGACAGGGACAGCCCGGTGCGGGCCCGCTCGCGCTTGAGCGCTGTGGCGATCCACTCCAACGGGAGCCGGGCGGGGGGCTCGGACATCGCGTTCGCTCCGTTCGCTTCATCGGTACGATCGTTCGCCTTGACGGACAGGCGATCTGCTGTCCATTGTAGGAAACATGCGTTCGGTACAGCGAACAGCGCGAACACCTGATGACATGTCCCTGGTCCGTGACAGCTCGCTCGTCTGGCTCGCCAGCGGGGTCGTCGGCGTCTCCTTCGGCGCCGTGTCCGTGGCGGGCGGCCTCCCGATGTGGGTGCCGGTGCTCATGTCCCTGGTGGTGTACGCCGGCTCGGCCCAGTTCAGCGCGGTGGGCGTGCTGCTCGCCGGGGGCGGGCCGATCGCCGCCGCGGCGACGGGGCTGCTGCTCAACACCCGCACGGCCGCGTTCAGCCTGGCGGTCGCGGAGATCATCGGTACGGGGCGCGCGGCCCGCTTCCTCGGCGCGCACCTGGTCACCGACGAGACGGTCGCCTTCGCCCTCGCCCAGTCCGATCCGGTACGGCAGCGCAGGGCGTTCTGGATCTCCGGGCTCGGTCTGTTCGCCGTCTGGAACATCGGTGTGCTGGGCGGCGCACTCGCCGGGGACGCCCTGGGGGACACGGCCCGGTACGGCCTCGACGCCGCGTTCCCCGCCGTACTGGTGGCGCTGGTGCTGCCCCAGCTGCGGGGCGATGCGACGGTACGGCGCTGTGCCCTGCTCGGCGCGGTCATCGCCCTCGCGGTGACGCCCGCCGTGCCCGCCGGGGTGCCGGTGCTGCTCGCCCTGGCCGGACTCCTCCTGCACCGCCGACAGCGCGTGGAGGCCGCCGTATGAACGCCACCGTCGTGGTGATCCTCGCGCTGGCCGTCGGCACGTACGCCTTCCGGCTGGTGGGGCCGGTGCTGCACGGGCGGGTCGAGATACCCGCGCGGGCACAGGAGCTGGCCTCGGCCGGGGCGGTGGTCCTGCTCGTCGCCCTGCTGGCCACCGGCGCGCTGACGGAGTCCGGCGGCTTCGCGGGCTGGGCGCGCCCCGCCGGGGTCCTGGTCGCGGGCGTCCTGGCCTGGCGCCGGGCGCCGTTCCCCGTCGTGGTCGTGGCCGCGGCGACGACGACCGCGCTGCTGCGGCTGGCGGGGGTGGGCTAGACCGGGGCTGGGCCGGGGCTAGACCGCCTTTCGCCAGATCGTCAGGTCTCCCTCCAGGAAGGCGATGTCCGGGACCGCCGTGGACTTCACCTGGATCACGAACAGCCCGATGTCGCCCTCGGTGTCCTTCATGCAGAACTCGGTGCCGACCGCCGCCCCGGACAGCGTCCAACTGTGCTTGTCGGCGCTCCTGAGCATGAGCCGGCAGTCGTCGAGGGTGGTGCCGTGCGCGCCGTACATCTGCAAGAACACCGCGCTGTCGCTGGTCAGTTCGCACCCGATCGGCCGGCAGTCGAAGCGGATGTCACCCTTGCGGTCCTTCCGTGCGGGCTCCTTGTCCTTGAGGCTCAACGAGGTCTTCGCGTCCAGCCACAGCAGGGGAAAGCCCTCCGGCCGCGGGTCCCGGGGCGAGGCCGACGAGGACGCGGCATCCCCGGACGCGTTGCCGCCACCGTCACCGCCCCCTTGCGCCGAAGGGTCCGACGAGTCCGATGCGGAGCTCGGCGCCGACGCCGACGACCGCGCGGCCGGACCGGTGGCGGACGTCCTGGAATCCGCCGCGTCCCGGCGCCCGAGCCGGTCCTTGGCGTCCATGACCGACCACGCCAGCAACGACACCAGCAACGCACCCCCCGCCACCCCGGCGGCCGAGATCAGCGCCGTTCGCCGCCTGCGGGCCTTCCGCTGCTCGGGCGTCGGCTGCGGCGGACGGGGCGGAGCGAGCAGCGGCTGGGTGTACAACGGCCGCGTGTGCGCCGGGGCGGGACGCGGAACCGGCCCCGGAACCACGACCTCCGGCCCGGTGATCTCCCGCCACACGGCCGGCCCACCACCCGCGTCCGCGCCCGGCCCCAGCCGCTCCCGGCACCACCGCACCACCTCCGCCGCAGTGGCCCGCTCCCCCGGATCGGCGGCCAGGCACCGGGCCAGCAGCGGCCGGAGCGGCTCGGGCAGCAGGGTCAGGTCGGGCTCGGAGTGCACGATCCGGTAGAGCACGTTGATCCCCGGGCCGTCCCCGTACAGCGGCCGGCCCAGCGCCGCGAACGCCGCCGTCTGACCGAGCGCGAAGACATCGGTCGCCGCCGTGACCTCGTGGCCCGACGCCTGCTCGGGAGCCATGAACGAGGGCGTGCCGATGACGGCACCCGTGGCGGTGTACGCGGTGCCGTCGGCGGCCGTCGCGATGCCGAAGTCGATGACCCGCGGCCCGTCGGCGGCCAGCAGCACGTTCGACGGCTTCAGATCCCGGTGCACGATGCCCTCGGCGTGGATGGCCTGCAGCGCCTCCGCCACCCCCGCCATCAGCCACAGCACCGCCGGTACCGGCAGCGGTCCACGCCGGGCCACGGCATCCGCCAGCGACGGCCCCGGCACGTACAGCGTGGCCAGCCAGGGCGGTACGCCGTCCGCGTCCGCGTCGATCAGCTCGGCCGTGTACGCCCCCCGCACCCGCCGGGCCGCCCCGATCTCCCGCGCGAACCGGCGCCGGAAGTCCGGGTCGTCCGCCAGCTCCGGCCGCACCACCTTGAGCGCCACCGGCCGGCCGCCCTGGGTGTGCGCCAGGTAGACCCGGCCCATGCCTCCGGCGCCGAGCCGCGCGGCCAGCCGGTAACCGGCCACCACCGGCGGATCGTCCGCCTGCAGTGGCTGGAAAACGCCCGTTTCCTGGTCCATCGGTCTCTTTCCCCCCGTTCCGATCACTTGACCGAACGGCAGCAGCCTAAGGGGGGTGTCAGTGCGGGCCGGTACGGTCCCCCGTCATGACCGACACGGCTGACTTTCTCACCGCCACCCGCACCTTCTACGACACCGTCGCCGAGGACTACGCCGCCCACTTCGGGGACCACCTCGGGGACAAGCCGCTGGAGCGGGCGCTGCTCCGTGCGTTCGCCGAACTGGTCGGCACCGCCGGGACCGTGGCCGACCTCGGGTGCGGCACCGGCGTCGCCACCGCGTGCCTCGCCTCCCTCGGCCTCGACGTCTTCGGGCTCGACCTCTCCGCGTCCATGCTCGCCGTCGCCCGCCGCGAGCATCCCGCCCTGCGGTTCGAGCAGGGCTCGATGCTGGAGTTGCCCCTCACCGACGGTTCGCTCGCCGGGGCCGTGTCCTGGTACTCCAGCATCCACACGCCCGTGGAGGAACTCCCCCGCCTCTTCGCCGAGTTCCACCGGGTCCTCGCCCCCGGCGGCCATCTCCTCCTCGCCTTCCAGACGGGCGACGAGCCGCGACGCCTGGCTCAGCCGTGGGGGCGTCCGGTGACGCTGGACTTCGAGCGCCGCCGCCCCGAGTTCATGGCAGGCCTGCTGGCCGACGGCGGCTTCACGCTCCGCTCCAGCACCGTCCGCCAACGGGACGCGGCACAGGCCGAGTCAGCGGACCAGGCGTTCCTTCTCGCCCAGAAGGAAGGCTGACCAGGCGGCGGGGGCGACGGTGAGGTGGGGGGCGGCGGGTTGCTTCGAGTCGCGGATGTGGATGGCGGTGGGGTGGGCGGCCACCTCCAGGCATTCGCCGCCTTCACCGCTGCTGTAGCTCGACTTGCGCCAGCTGTAGGCGAGTTCGAGGCAGTCTCCTCCCTCACCGCCGCTGTGGCTCGACTTGAACCAGGCGAGTTGGCCACTGCTCATAGCGACTCCAGCTTCTTTTCGATCAACGCCCGGGACTCCGTGGGTGATAGTGCCATCGCCCGCATGGTCCCATAGCGGTCTGCGATCTTCCGGACCTCTTCGCCATCGGTGATCAATCGTGGAAAGCCCTGGACTTCCGTGTACGCAACCTGCGGGTGCCCCTTGGGGAAGAGGAGGTTGAACGCGCCGTCCATGTTGGGGTGTTCCTCCGAGGACGTCGGCATCACCTGGATCTCGACGTTCTGCATGGCGCCGACTCGAAGCAGGCGGCGCAGCTGCTCCGCGTGGACCAGTTGCCCACCCATCGGCCGGTCAAGCACAACCTCTTCGAGGACGTAGCTGACCACTGGCGCAGGTCGGCGCTCGAACACTTGCTGGCGCGAGAGGCGGTCGGCCACACGCTTCTCGATGGTTTCCTCGCTGAGAAACGGCCGCCGTTTCGCGAACACGGCCCGCGCGTGCCCCTCGGTCTGCAGTAGGCCCTGCAAGGCGTGGCTGCTGTAGTGATGCAGCTCAACCGCCTCCGCCTCCATCGCCGCGTAACTCCGATACCACTCCGGATGCCGAGTCCGCGCCCTGCTCATCGCCTCCTCGACCTGCGGGATGACGGCAGTCAACAGCCCCCCGGCTCCCAGGATTTCGTCCGCCTTCCGCAAGAACTCCGGCCTCGGTGTCCGTACCCCTCTCTCCATCGCCGAGATCTGGTCGGGGCCGTACCCCACCAGGTCCCCGAACTCCCGCTGGCTCAGCCCCGCCCGCTCCCTCAGCAACTTCAGCTGCTTGCCGATCACGACGAAGACACCCACCGCCCCGTTGACCTCGGCGGGCGTCTCCGGTCGCCGCTCGTCCATCGTCACCTCCGACTCCCGTACAGCAAACCAACCGCACCCGTACGACTACGCACAGTCGCCGGTCCTCCCCTGGTCAGCGTAGGGAGAACCCACCACTCTCGGTGACGTGAATCCGCAAATCTCCACCCCCGCAACCGGGGCCACCGAACTCGTCCAGCGCCTCAGTGCCACCCCGCTCGGCGCCCGGCTGGCCCGTCGGCTCACCTCCACCCAGCTCGCGATCTGGGGATATCCGCACGACAGTGACCCGAACTGCACGGCGCAGCTGATCGTCGCGGAGCTCGCGGCGAACGCGGTCACCCACGGTCGCGTCCCCGGCCGGGACTTCGAGCTCCGGCTGCGGCTCCTCTCCGAGAGGGACACCTTGCGCATCGAGGTGAGTGACGCCCGGGGAGACAAGGAGCTGCGGTTCCTGGACGGCCGGCCGGAGGACGAGAACGGGCGCGGGCTCGTCGTCGTACTCGTGCTGTCGAGCCGGTGGGGCGTGACGCAGCGCACCGTCGGCAAGACCGTCTGGGCCGAACTCCCGCTCAGCCCGCGGCAGCGCCCGCAGCGGCCCCGCCCCGGAACTCCGCGACCGTGTGGGCGAAGGCCCGCGCCGGAGGGCTGAGGGCGTCCCAGCGGCGGACGGCCCAGCCGACCGGCAGGGGGCGCAGGCCCGGCAGCGGGACGAGTCGCAGGTCGCCCTCCCCCGGTACCGGAAGGCCCGGTACGGCGGGGACCACGGCCCGGCCCACCCCCAGCTCGGCCAGCTGCAGCGCCGTGTCCCAGTCGGCGACGCTCGTGTCGTAGGTGAAGCGGACGCCCAGCTCGGCGCAGGCCGCGTCCAAGTGGACGGCGGAGGTGGAGTTCGGGGGCAGCCGGATGAGCCGTACGCCGGCCAGATCGGCCGCGTCGAGACGGGGCCGCCCGGCGAGGGGGTCGTCCGCGGGGACCGCGAGCAGCCACGGCAGTTCCGCGACCGTCCGCTGTTCGATGCCCCGGACCGGGGAGCCGACGGTGATCCAGGCCAGGTCCAGGGTGCCGTCGGCCAGCGCGTCGAAGGTGCCGCGCCCCGAACTGACCGTGCGGAATTCGAGGTTGACGGCGGGATGGCGGCGGCGGAAGGCGACCACCGCCTCGGACATGAAGTGCCGGACGGTGGTGGCACCGGTGGCGACTCGGACCTGCCCGCTGTGGCCGTCGACCAGGTCGCGCAGCTGCCGTACGGCGAGGTCGAGCCCGGAGATGCCCTCGGCCGCGGCGGCCTCCAGTATCCGCCCGGCCTGGGTCGGCAGGACGCCCCTCGGCAGCCGTTCCAGCAGTGCGACCCCGGTCTCCCGCTCCAGGCGCTTGATGTGCTGGCTGACGGCGGACTGGGTGCAGCCGAGGTCCCGGGCGACGGAACTGAGGCTGCCGGCGCGGCACACGGCCACGAACACACGGAGGTCGTCCAGGGTCACGACATCCAAGCTAACACTTGGGTACGGGAAGGAAACCCAAGGATTGACTGGCAGTCAGGTGCCGTACGAGGATCGGTGGCGGGCCACGGCCGACCCAGGCGGCAACCCGCTCCGCGCGCGAGGAGCGGGTGCCGACCCCCGGTCGCTCAGGGCCCGGTGGCCGGGCCGTACAGGCCCTCCACCTCGCTCGCGAAGTCGGTCGTGATCTGCTCGCGGCGCAGTTTCATCGACGGGGTCAGATGGCCGGACTCCTCGGTGAAGTCCACGGGCAGGACCGCGAACCGGCGGATGGACTCCGGGCGGGAGACCAGCTTGTTGGCCTCGTCGATCGCGCGCTGCAGGACGGTCTCCAACTCCGGGTCACCGACGAGGAGTTCGGGCGGCACCGGGTGCTTGCCGATCATCTGCCGCCAGTGGGTCAGGCCGTCGATGTCGAGGGTGATCAGCGCGGCCACGTACGGGCGGCCGTCGCCGACCAGCATCACCTGGGAGATCAGCGGGTGCTGGCGCAGCCAGTTCTCCAGCGGGGCCGGGGCCACCGACTTGCCGCCCGCCGTGATCAGCAGCTCCTTCTTGCGGCCGGTGATGGTGAGGTAGCCCTCGTCGTCCAGCTCGCCGAGGTCGCCGGTCGGCAGCCAGCCGTCCCGGGTCGCGGGGACGACCCCGCCGGCCTGCGGGTCCCAGTAGCCGCGCAGGACGTGGTCGCCGGAGACGAGGATCTCGCCGTCGGCGGCGATGCGGACGCGGGTGCCGGGCAGCGGCCAGCCGACCGTGCCCAGGCGGGGTTTGAGCGGTGGGGTGACGGTGGTGGCGCCGGTGGTCTCGGTCAGGCCGTAGCCCTCGAAGATCTCGATTCCGGCGCCCGCGTAGAAGGCGGCCAGGCGCCGGCCGAGCGGGGAGCCGCCGCAGATGGCGTACCGGACGCGGCCGCCCATGGCGGCCCGGAGCTTGCGGTAGACCAGCGGGTCGTGGAAGGCGCGGGCGGTCTTCAGGGAGCGGCTCGGGCCGCCGCCGGTGCCGGTCTGCCGGGCCTCCAGGGCCTCGCCGTAGCGGACGGCGACCGCCGCCGCCCGGTCGAAGGCGGCGACCCGGCCGCCCGACTCGGCCTTCGCGCGGGCCGAGTTGTAGACCTTCTCCAGCATGTAGGGAATGGTCAGCAGGCAGGTCGGCCTGAAGGCGGCGAGGTCCGGGAGGAGGTCGTCGGCGGCCAGGCTAGGCGCGTGGCCGAGCCGGACGCGGGCGCGGACGCAGGCGATGGCCACCATGCGCCCGAAGACATGGGACATCGGCAGGAAGAGGAGGACCGACGGCTCCTCGCCCTGGTCGGCCTTGAAGACGGGGTGGAGCAGCTCGATCGCGTTGTCGACCTCGGCGAAGAAGTTGCCGTGCGAGAGGGCGCAGCCCTTGGGACGCCCGGTGGTGCCGGAGGTGTAGATGAGGGTGGCGAGGGTGTCGGGGCCCAGCATGCCCCGGCGTACGGCCACTTCGCCGTCCGGCACCTGGACGCCGGCCTCGGCGAGCCGGGCGACGTGGTCCTTGTCCATCACCCACAGGTGGCGCAGGTCGGGCAGGTGCTGGAGTTCGGGGCCGAGGGCGGCGGCCTGCGCGGCGGTCTCGGTGATCAGGGCGACCGCCCCGGAGTCGTGCAGGATCCACCGGGTCTGGAAGACGGAGGAGGTCGGGTAGACCGGCACGGTGACCAGGCCGGCGGCCCAGGCGGCGAAGTCGAGGAGCGTCCACTCGTACGTCGTACGGGCCATGACGGCGATCCGGTCGCCCGGCACCAGACCCTCCGCTATCAGCCCCTTGGCCACGGCGAGGACCTGTTCGGCGAAGTGGGCGGCCGTCACGTCGGCCCAGCGGCCGTCCTGCTGCCTGCGGCTGAGCACGATCGCGGCGGGGGACGCGTCCGCGTTGTCGAACGGCAGGTCCGCGAGCGAGCCGTGTTTCACCGGGGACGCGAACGGCGGTACGGACACCTCCCGCACGGCGCCGTCCAGCCGCTGGACCCAGGGCTCCACGAGGACCGGGCGGCCGTCGTAGTCGGTGGCGGAGACGGGGGTGCCGGAGGAGACGGGGGCGTTCGGGAAGGGGGCGGACACGGGCGGCTCCTCTGGCGTTGCAGCGGTGCGCGGCTTGCTGCATGACGTACGTGCCTCACGCGTGGAGGCGTTCACCGGCGGCGGTCCGTGAGATAGGGGTTACCTCCGGTTAGCGAGGTGATCGTACGGGTCCCTTGTGAGGGGATCGTGCGGGTTCGGGGGTGCTCCGGGGCCGGGGATGTGCAGCCTCGGGGGTTGTGTGACGGACGCTCACGTTAGACTTACCGGCGGTAACCTTACTGCAGAGTAAGCAATGGGAGCTGGACATGCCAGGCGAGTTGCTGCATCTCACGGGCGGCGTGCTTCGCTCTCCCTTCAAACGGCCCTCCCCGCACGCGGACTTCCCTAGGGACCGGCTGGTGCGGGCCGGGATACGGGTCGACCAGGACCGGCTGGCCGCCTACGAGCGGGTGTGCGGCTTCCCCACCGGCTCGGCCGACGGCGCCCTGCCCGTCACCTATCCGCACGTCCTCGGCTTCCCGACGGCCATGCGGCTGATGAGCGACCGGGCCTTTCCGCTGCCGCTGCTGGGGCTGGTCCACACCTCGATCGAGATCACCCGGTACACCTCCCTTCCGGCGACCGGGGAGTACGAACTCGCCGTGCACGTCGAGGGACTGGCCCCGCACCGGCGCGGCACCGAGGCCACCGTGGTCACCGGGATGCGGGCCGAGGGTGAGGTCGTATGGGAGTCGCGGAGCACCTATCTCGCGCGGCACCGCACCGACGGGCCCGCCGAACCCCGGGAGGCGCGGCCCGCACCGCTGCCCGTCGTCGCCGAGTGGCGGCTCGCGGGGGACGTGGGCCGGCGGTACGGCGCCGTGTCCGGCGACCGCAACCCCATCCATCTGCACCCGCTCACCGCCCGCCTCCTCGGCTTTCCGCGGGCCATCGCGCACGGGATGTGGACGGTGGCGCGGTGCCTCGCCGCGAGCGGCTCCGCGGGCGGCTCCGCGGGCGGCTCCGCCGTGGTGCGGGCTCGGTTTCTGGCGCCGGTGTTGTTGCCGGGGACGGTGGCTTACGGGGCGGATGGGTCAGGTCGGTTCGAGTTGCGGGGTGAGGGAGGGCGACTGCATCTGTGGGGTGAGGTGAGCTAGGCGCCGTTGGGGTGCTTCGCCGTTGCCGAGTGCTGGTCCGTCGTGGTTACTCGCGCCCACGCGGCGGAGCCGCATATCGATACAGCCCCGCGCCCCTAGGCATCCGCAGTCGGCGGCGTCCAGGAGTTGCCCCGCATCAGATTGCCCAAGCCCGACCAGGCGAAGTTCATCAAGGTGGTCGCCGCCTGGCGGGCGGTGACGCCGGGGGTGGTGTTGGCCCAGGCGGCCAGGGATTCCGCCGCGCCGACCAGGGCCTCCGCCAGGCCCGCCACCTCGTGCTCGGGGAGGTCGGGGGCTCGGTGGGCCTCCCGGGCGGCGACGGCCACCAGGTGGGTCACGAAGGCGACGATCTCCTCGCGCATCGCGGCCACCTCGGTCGCGAAGGGTTCGCCGTGGGTGCGGGCCTGGAGGTGGAGCACGGACCAGGCGTCGGGGTGCTCGGCGGTGTGGGCGAAGAACGCCTGGAGGCCGTCCCAGAGCCGGCGGTCGGCGGGCAGGTCGGTGCGCACCCCGGCGCGGACGGCCTCCGTCAGGGCGGTGGCCTCGCGGCGGATGCAGGCGGTGAAGAGGTCTTCCTTGGAGTTCAGGTACAGGTAGACCAAGGGCTTGGAGACACCGGCGAGTTCGGCTATCTCGTCCATGGAGGCGGCCATGTAGCCGCGTTGCCCGAAGATGCGTACGGCGGCGTCGAGCATCTGCTGCTCCCGCACCGCACGCGGCATCCGCTTGGTCTTCGCCCCACCCATGAGGGCAAGACTAGTTGGACGCGGCCGCCCCGCCCTGCGCCCTCGCGGCGTCGTCGGCGCCGTCCTCCTGGCCGCGGCTGGCGTCCAGGTTGGCCTTCATCCGGTCGACCCGGGTCACGATCTGCACCGAGGCCCGGTCCCGCTCCTTGCGCAGCACCACCCAGCTGATCGGCGCCGACAGGATCAGGGCGAGCAGCAGGACCCAGAGGCCGTTGGAGTTGCCGAAGCCGCGCGGGAAGATGCCGGAGTAGACGGCTCCCCAGACGACCACGAGGCAGCCGGCGAAGATGCCGAGGCGCATCAGCGTGTAGCGGAGCATCTCAATCCACTCGTCCGATTCCAAAAGGGGTCATCGTCCAGTGAAGCACGAGCGGGGAGGGATCTTGCACGGGGGTCAGCCGAGGGGCAGCAGCATGGTGATGTCGTCGCGGTCGTCCCCCGGGGCGACCCGGATCGCGCCGGGCACCCGGCCGACCTCCTTGTAGCCGCAGGACGCGTAGAAGCGCTCCAGGCCGTGGCCGCCCCGGCAGCCCAGGCGGATCGCCTCGATGCCGTCGAAGGTGCGGGCCGCGTCCGCGGCGGCCGCCAGCAGGTCGCGGCCGTACCCCTTGCCCTGGTGCCTCGGGTGGACCATCACCGTGTAGAGCCACACCCAGTGCCGCATCAGACGGTGGGCGTTGAACGAGATGACGGCGGTGGCGGCCACCTCTCCGGCCTCGTCGTGCCCGACGAGCAGCCGGCTGCGCCCCTCGGCCAGCTGCGCGAACAGCCGGACCAGCTCCGGGCGTATCTCCTCGCGGGTCACCGGCGGCACGAAGCCGACGGCGCCGCCCGCGTTGCTGACGTCCGTCCACAGGTCGAGGAAGCCGTCCCGCAGCTCGGGCGTGATGGCGGGGTCCAGCGTGAAGGTAAGTGGCATGCGGCGATGTTAGCCATTACCCCAGGGCTCGCGCAGCCACTTTCAGGTCCGCCACCAGTCCCTCGTACGCGGCCCTGCGGTCCTCGTCCTGCGCCCTCAGCACGGACGACGGATGGACCGTCGGCACCAGCCGCTCGGGGCGGCCGTGGATCTCCCGTTCCAGTACGGTCCCGCGCGTCTCGCCCACCCGGAACGAGGACCCGAGCAGCGCCTTGCCCGCGGTGGCGCCGAGGACCACGATCAGCTCGGGCTCGACCAGCGCCAGCTCCGCCGCGAGCCAGGGCCCGCAGGCGGTCATCTCCCGCAGGCTCGGCGCCTTGTGGATGCGGCGCTTGCGGGGCTCGGCCTGGGTGAACTTGAAGTGCTTGACGGCGTTCGTCACGTACGACTCCGCCGGGTCGATGCCCGCCTCCGCGAGGGCGCGGTCGAGGAGCTTGCCGGCGGGACCGACGAAGGGCCTGCCCTGGCGGTCCTCCTGGTCGCCGGGCTGCTCGCCGACGAGCATCACGCGCGCGTGGGCGTTTCCGGCGCCGAAGACGGTCTGCGTGGCGGGGCCGTGGAGGGGGCAGCCACGGCAGTCCGCGGCGGCCCGGCGGAGAGCGGCGAGATCGGCACCGTCGGGGACGAAGGGCTCCGCGGTGTAGGCGTCCTCGGGGGCTTTCGTCACAGCCATGCCCGCCGGGTACCCGGTGTGGGGCGTGGCGAACGAAGGGGTGGTTTCGGCCGTCGCCCGGCTACCGCGCCGTCGTGGCTCGTCGCGCAGTTCCCCGCGCCCCTTTAGGTGGGACCACTTCCCCCCCGCTTACCAGCCGACCGAGTCGGGTGGGTGGGCGGGCGAGGGATCTCAGACCCGCATCGGCTGCGGCGACTCCCGGCGGGCCGGGTCGGGGCCGTCGTACTCGCGGATGATCTCGTAGCGCGTGTTGCGTTCCACCGGGCGGAAACCGGCGTCGCGGATCAGCTCCAGCAGGTCCTCGCGGGTCAGCTTGTTCGGCGTGCCGAAGTTGTCCGCGTCGTGGGTGATCTTGTACTCCACGACCGAGCCGTCCATGTCGTCCGCACCGTGCTGGAGGGCCAGCTGGGCGGTCTGGACACCGTGCATGACCCAGAAGACCTTCACGTGCGGGACGTTGTCGAAGAGGAGACGGGAGACGGCGAAGGTCTTCAGCGCCTCCGCGCCGGTCGCCATCTGGGTGCGGGCCTGGAGGGTGTTGCGTACCTTGCCGTCCTTCATGTCCACGAAGTCGTGCTGGTAGCGCAGCGGGATGAAGACCTGGAAGCCGTTCGTCTCGTCCTGCAGCTCACGCAGGCGCAGGACGTGGTCCACGCGGTGGCGGGGCTCCTCGATGTGGCCGTACAGCATGGTGCACGGGGTCTTCAGACCCTTCTCGTGCGCCAGGCGGTGGATGCGGGACCAGTCCTCCCAGTGGGTCCGGTGGTCCACGATGTGCTGCCGGACCTCCCAGTCGAAGATCTCCGCGCCGCCGCCGGTGAGGGACTCCAGGCCCGCGTCGATCAGCTCGTCCAGGATCTCGCTCGCGCTCAGCCCGGAGATCGTCTCGAAGTGGTGGATCTCCGTCGCCGTGAAGGCCTTCAGCGAGACGTTCGGGAGGGCCTTCTTCAGTTCCCTGAGCGAGCGCGGGTAGTAGCGCCACGGCAGGTTCGGGTGCAGGCCGTTGACGATGTGGAGCTCGGTGAGGTTGTCCGACTCCATCGCCTTGGCGAGCTTGACGGCCTCCTCGATGCGCATCGTGTACGCGTCCTTCTCCCCCGGCTTGCGCTGGAAGGAGCAGTAGGCGCAGGAGGCCGTGCACACGTTGGTCATGTTGAGGTGCCGGTTGACGTTGAAGTGGACCACGTCACCGTTCTTGCGGGTGCGCACCTCGTGGGCGAGGCCGCCGAGCCAGGCCAGGTCGTCCGACTCGTACAGCGCGATGCCGTCCTCGCGGGTCAGCCGCTCACCGGAGCGGACCTTCTCCTCCAGCTCGCGCTTGAGCCCGACGTCCATGCCAACACGCCCTTTCTACGACAGCACCGCCCACCGTATCCCTAGACCTCTTCGGGCAGCTCCCCGACCCGGTTCTCCCACTTGGTGGAGAGCACGATCGTGGTGCGGGTGCGCGAGACGCCCTTGGTTCCGGACAGCCGGCGGATGATCTTCTCCAGGCCGTCCACGTCCGTCGCCCGCACCTTGAGCATGAAGGAGTCGTCGCCGGCGATGAACCAGCAGTCCTCGATCTCCGGCAGGTCCCGCAGGCGCTGGGCGACGTCCTCGTGGTCGGCGGCGTCGGAGAGCGAGATGCCGATCAGCGCGGTGACGCCGAGGCCGAGGGAGGCCGCGTTCACCGTGGCGCGGTAGCCGGTGATGACACCGGCCGCCTCAAGACGGTTGATGCGGTCGGTGACGCTGGGGCCCGACAGGCCGACGAGGCGCCCCAGCTCCGCGTACGAGGCCCGGCCGTTCTCCCTCAGGGCCTGGATGAGCTGCCTGTCCACCGCGTCCATGCGATCGAAGCCTTCCGCTGAAGAGGTCTGAAGAGTTCCTGAAGTGATGAGCCGTACTGCTGGGACGTACCGCCATGTGCGCTACTGGTCCGTGCCGCCGCCCAGTTCGCCCTTCCAGCGCCGGTACAGGCCGTGCCCGACGCCCGCCGCGTCCAGCACCCGCCCGGCGACGAAGTCCACCAGGTCCTGGATGTGGGTGGCGCCCGCGTAGAAGGCGGGCGAGGCCGGTACGACGCTCGCGCCGGCGTCGTCCAGCGCCACGAGGTGCCGCAGGGTCTGGCCGCTGAGCGGGGTCTCGCGTACGGCCACGACCAGGGGGCGGCGCTCCTTGAGGGTGACGCTCGCCGCCCGCTGCAGCAGGTCCTTGGACAGGCCCAGCGCGACGCCCGCGACACAGGCCGTCGAGGCGGGCACGATCAGCATCCCCCGCACCGGGTACGACCCCGAGGACGGGCCGGCCGCGAGGTCCCCCGCGCTCCAGTACCGCACCCCGCTGATGTCCACGTCGAAGGTCCCGGGCTTGCCGTCGGCTCCCCGGGCCAGCCATTCGCGCAGGTCGTCCTGCCAGTGGGCGTCCCGGAACGAGATGCCCGTCTCGTCCAGCAGCGTCAGCCGCGAGGCCCGGCTGACCACGAGGTCGACCGCCTCCCCCGCCCCGAGCAGCCCCCGCAGCACGGCAGCCGCATACGGCGTCCCGGAAGCACCGGACACCCCCACGATCCAAGGCACGCGCTGCGTTTCTCCTGCGTTCACACCTTGAGCGTACCGGTGGGTCGGGAGGTGCTCAGGCCGGGTGGGGGGCCTCGGGGTGGACGGGGAGGCGGGAGGTGGGGACGGTGAGCTTCCCGAGGGGTGAGTGCACGATGAGCTCGGGGCCGTAGGGAATGGTGTCGCGGCCCAGGTAGCCGTCGGACCCCGGGTTCCACATGGTGACGACGTGGCCCTTGAGCGGGTCCAGCACCAGGTAGTTGGGGATACCCCGGGCGGCGTACCAACGGGGTTTCAGCTCGTAGTCCCGCCGGATGCTTTCCGGGGAGACGACCTCCGCGACGAACTCGATGAGGTCCGGCGGGTAGGAGATGCGGTTCTCGGCCTCCGCCTCGGCCGGGATGACCGCGATGTCCGGGCAGAACTCGTGCGCGTGGTCGAAGGGGAACGCCACGTCGGTCACCGGGGCGTGTCCCGACGGCAGCTGGGACTCGACGGCGTTCCAGACCGCGTGGACGGTGCTGCCGTCGAACGGCCTGACCGGGTATGCCACGACATTGCCCTCCACGATCTCCGTACGGAAGCCGGGAAAGGCGTCCTCGAACCGGGCGAGCTGCGAGTGAAGTCGGCCCACACCGCCGGAGGCTACTCAGGCGGTCAGACCTCGAACCAGGAGATCGAGCAGGGCGCACACGAACAGGGCAATGCCGATGAAGCCGTTGACCGAGAAGAACGCGCGGTTGAGGCGGGACAGGTCGTGCGGGCGCACGATCGTGTGCTCGTAGACGAAGGCTCCCGCGACGATCAGCAGGCCCAGCCAGAAGAACGCGCCGGCGTGAGTGGCCAGGGCGTACCAGACGAACAGGGCCGTCGTGACCGTGTGGCAGGCCCGGGCGCCCCAGATCGCCGCCGGGATGCCGAAGCGGGCCGGTACCGACATGACGCCGATCTCGCGGTCGGTCTCGACGTCCTGGCAGGCGTAGATCAGGTCGAAGCCGCCGATCCAGACGCCGACGGCGAGGCCGAGGATCACCGCGTCCCAGTTCCAGGTCCCGGAGATGGCCAGCCAGCCGCCCACCGGGCCCATCGCCTGCGCGAGACCGAGGATGGCCTGCGGGAAGTTCGTGAACCGCTTGCCGTACGGATACACCACCATCGGGATCACGGCGATGGGGGCCAGCGCCAGGCACAGGGGGTTCAGCAGGGCCGCCGCGCCCAGGAAGATCACCAGGGCGATCAGGGCGCCCGTCCAGGCGTGCCGGACGGTCATCGCGCCGGTCACCAGCTCGCGGTGCGCCGTACGCGGGTTACGGGCGTCGATCTCGCGGTCGATGATCCGGTTGACCGCCATCGCGAAGGTGCGCAGGCCGACCATGCAGACGGTGACCAGCAGCAGCCGGCCCCAGTGGACGTTCCGGTCCCACTCGTACATCGCCGTGAGCGAGGCGATGTAGGCGAAGGGCAGCGCGAAGATCGAGTGCTCGATCATCACCAGTCGCAGAAAGGCCTTCGTGCGTCCCGGCTGGGGGATCGCGGCAGAGGCGCTGCTCACAGGCCGTACTCCTTCCAGCGGCGGTCCACCAGGGCCGCCGTATCCGGGTCGGACTCCACCATGTCCGGCCAGCCGCCGTCGCGGGTGTAGCCCTCCTCGGGCCATTTCTTCGTCGCGTCGATGCCCGCCTTGCCGCCCCAGAACTGCTGGTAGGAGGCGTGGTCGAGGTGGTCGACGGGGCCTTCGACGACCGTGAGGTCACGGGCGTAGTCGGTGTTGCCGAGGGCCCGCCAGGCGACCTCGTGCAGATCGTGCACGTCGCAGTCGGCGTCCACGACCACGATCAGCTTGGTCAGGGACATCATGTGTGCCCCCCAGATCGCGTGCATCACCTTCTGGGCGTGCTTGGGGTACTTCTTGTCGATCGAGACGATCGCGCAGTTGTGGAAACCGCCCGCCTCGGGCAGGTGGTAGTCCACGATGTCCGGGATGATGATCTTGAGGAGGGGCAGGAAGAAGCGTTCCGTGGCGCGGCCGAGCGGTCCGTCCTCCGTCGGGGGGCGGCCCACGACGATCGACTGGAGCAGGGGGCGGCGGCGCATCGTCACGCAGTCGATCTTCAGCGCCGGGAAGGGTTCCTGCGGGGTGTAGAAGCCGGTGTGGTCGCCGAAGGGGCCCTCGGGCAGCATCTCGCCCGGCTCCAGCCAGCCCTCCAGCACGACCTCGGCGTTCGCCGGCACCTGGAGCGGGACGGTCTTGCAGTCGACCATCTCGATCCGCTTGCCCGCGATGAACCCGGCGAACAGGTACTCGTCGATGTCGCCGGGAAGCGGCGCGGTGGAGGCGTAGGTGACGGCCGGGGGGCACCCGAAGGCGATGGCGACGGGCAGCCGCTCGCCCCTTCTCGCGGCCACCTGGTAGTGGTTGCGGCTGTCCTTGTGGATCTGCCAGTGCATGCCGATGGTGCGCCTGTCGTGGCGCTGGAGGCGGTAGAGCCCGAGGTTGCGGACGCCGGTCTCCGGGTCCTTGGTGTGGGTGAGCCCCAGGTTGAAGAAGGAGCCGCCGTCCTTGGGCCAGGTGAACAGCGCCGGGAGCCGGTCGAGGTCCACCTCGTCGCCGTGCAGGACGACCTCCTGCACGGGCGCGTTGTCGGGTTTGACCTTCTTCGGCGGCACGTGGGTCATCGCGCCCAGCTTCCCGAAGGCCTCGCGCACGCCGACGAAGCCGTGCGGCAGCTCGGGCCGCAGCAGGCCGCCGATCTTCTCGGAGATCTCGCCGTACGACTTCAGGCCCAGCGCCTTCAGCAGGCGGCGGTCGGTGCCGAAGACGTTCATGGCGAGGGGCATCGCCGAGCCCTTCACGTTCTCGAAGAGCAGGGCGGGACCGCCGGACTTCTGCACCCGGTCGACGATCTCCCCGACTTCCAGATACGGGTCGACCTCGGCCTTGATGCGCTTGAGGTCGCCCTCGCGCTCCAGCGCCCGCAGCAGGGAGCGAAGATCGTCGTAAGCCATGCGGTCAAGTATCGCCGACGGGGAGAAACGGCGGCCGTGGGGGGCTTGTCGCGCCGTTGCCAGGTACGGGTGCGGGTGCGGGTGCGGGCGGGTTGCTCGCGCCGACGCGGCGGAGGCGCATATCGGCACAGCCCCGCGCCCCTTCGGGGCGCTCGATATCCGGGGCGCTCGTATACCCTGCACGCCATGCTCAGGTATCTGCCGTTCCTGCTGGTGCTGGCGCTGTGGATCTATGCCTTCGTGGACTGTCTGAACACCCCGGAGGAAGAGGTGCGGCATCTGCCGAAGGTGGTGTGGGTGGTCATCATCCTGCTCTTCGGCGAGGTGCTGGTGGGCCCGGTGGCCTGGCTGCTCACCGGCAAGGTGCGGAGCGGGGCCACGGCGCGCGGCGCCGCGGCCGGGCGGTGGGTCGCCCCCGACGACAACCCCGAGTTCCTCAGGTCCCTGAACAAGGAGGACCCCGGGCAGGGTTGACGGTCACTGGAAGACGGCGACCGGGTACTGGAGCACGACCTCGCGGGTGTCGGGGCGCCAGGTCGTCACCTTGCCCAGGCAGTGGGCCTGGAACTGGCCCTCGGGCAACTGCCGGCCCGGGGGACGCAGCCCGGCGGGGCGCAGGACGACCCGCAGGTGCGCGGACTGCTCGCCGTCTCCGTAGGGTGCCCGCATCACCAGGGTCTCGCCCTGGGGGTCCTGGGCCTCGAACCGGCCGGTGATCATGACGAACTCACCGATCTCGCTGAGCACCACGTCGTCGGTGACCCCGGCGCCGAGGAGGGCGCGGTTGGGGGTGACGGTGGACTTCTCCCGGGACTTCTCCCGCAGTCGCACCTTGGCCAGCCCGTCTCCCCGCTCCAGGACGGACAGCAGCAGCCCGATCACCTGTATCGGCTTGCTCTCGTCGACGTACTTGGCGACGATCTCGGTGGTCCTGTCCCCGGTGAGCTGGAACATCAGGGACAGCACCGGGATCGCCGCCAGGCAGCCGGTGTTGCGCACGTTCCGCTCCTCGACCTCCTTGCGCAGCGCCGACCGGTGGTTGCGCATGCTGAACACGTCCATGACCGCGTCGTTGTCCAGATACAGCGGAAGGTAGTGGGGCTCCTCGACCGTCCTCCCGAGTCGCTTCACGGCCCGCCGTACGACGAGCACGGCCAGCACGACGAGGCCGGCGAAGGCCACCAGCCACCATGTCATCGCGCCCCACCAGGCGCTCCACCAGGTGCCGTCAAGAACAGCCACGGATCTCCTTGAACGCGCTGGACAGGGACGAGTGCCGGGCGTCGACCATGCGGCCGCCGGTCACCGAGGCGACCTGGCGCAGTTCGGCCGCGTCCGCGTCGCCGAAGTGGACGGGGTAGGTGTGCACGGCTCGGGCGTCGGCGGGCCGGGCCCGGTAGCGGCTGACGAAGGTCGCGCGGTCGATGCCCGCGTTGTTCTCGCCGTCGGTCATCAGCACGATCGCCACGGCCCGCCCCGGGTCCGCGCCGAGGGCCCGCTCGGCGGTGCCGTAGCCGTGGTCCAGGGCGGACCAGACGGCCGTCGAGCCGTCGTAGCCGCCGTCGGCGACGAAGTCGGTGAGGGCCGTGAGGTCGGCGCCGCCGTGCACGGTGACCGTGCGCTCGGCCAGCGGGCGCCCGCCGAAGCGGATCACGGTCAGCTTCTCGCCCTGGTAGAAGCGGACGAACTTGCCCGTGGCGGAGGAGTCCGCGCCGCTGAGCCCGGCGAACGCGGCCCGGAGCGCGGTGGTCCGGGAGCCGCGCATGGAGGCGGAGAAGTCGAGCAGGAAGATCACCTGGTCGGCGACGCGGCGCCGGGGGTCGCCGTAGTCGGCGAGGAGCCGGTCCAGGACGGCCGGGTCGTCGGGGAAGTACAGGGCGTTGTCCAGGGGCGCGGTGAGCCGGGGGTCGCGGGCGACGGCGGTGCTGACCGGGCGGCGCAGCGTCCGCCGCATGATCTCCCGCTGGTGGTCGGCGGCGGTCAGCCACTTCACCACCCGGTCGTAGGCGTCCCGGCTGCGCTGGTCGAGCAGGAGCAGCGGATAGTCGGACAGGACCATGCCGTCGGCGGGGTGCACGATCTCCAGGGGCTGCTTGAGGCGCCCGGAGGCGTTCAGGGTGAGCAGTTCGGACTCGTAGGTGATCAGGGCGTTGGTGCGTCCGGGGCGCTCGGCGAAGGCGTCCAGCAGGGCGTGGGAGCTCTCGGCGGTGAGGGTCTGCCCGGAGCGGAAGCCGCGCAGCCGGTCGCAGCTGACGTCCTGCGGTCTCAGCGCGCTGCCCGTGCCGGCCGCGGCGGTGGCGACGCCGACCAGCGCGGCGAGCCCGCTGTTGCTGTGCCGGGGGTCGGCCATGCCGAAGCGCACGGTGCCGGTGGCGGCGGCGTCGGCGAGGTCCGCCCAGGACAGGCGTCCGCCGGGCGCCTCGGCGCGCAGTGTGCGGGCCACGTCGCGGGTGAGGCCGACGACGACCGGGGAGCGCATGACCGAGGCGCTCTGCACGATGGCGGCCGGGTGGGTCCCGGCGGCCGCCCTCTTGGCCTTCAGTCGGAAGTAGCGGTCGGAGGAGAGCCAGGCCAGGTCGTAGGAGTGGCGGCCGGTCAGCAGGGTGTCGCTCGCGTCGTTGGTCGGCCGGTAGTCCATGTCCAGGCGGACCCCGGTGTCCTGCCGGAGCCGGCCCAACAGGGGCTCCATGTCCGTGAGTTCGTCGCTGGCGAGGACGTGCAGGGTGGTCTCGGGGCCGCCACCCCCGCCGGAGCAGGAGACGAGGGAGCCGAGCGCGGCGACCAGGACCAGGCACAGGGCGGCGGGGAGACCACGAGCCCGGCACAGGGCGGCCATCGGTCGGCGGGCGACGATCGGGGTGCGGGCGGCCATAGGCCCGCAGGCGGCCAACGGTCCGCGGGCGGCTACCGGGTCGGGGGTGGTCATCGGTCCGCGGGTGGTCATGGTGCGTCACCGCCGGGGGCCGACTGTGGCACGGGGTCGCAGTCGCCGACGATCTCGATCATCTTCTCCAGCAGGTCGAGCCGGGGCAGCACCGCCTTGGTGTCGTCGTCCGACAGGACGGGCGCCTGGATGTGGTGGTCGGTGAGGAACCGGGTCAGCGAGTCGCTGGTGGCGGAGGCGCCCTCGGCGTCCCGGACCCGGAAGCCCAGTTCCATCGCCCGCTTCTGCAGCGCCGGGTCCCTGGTGATCAGGTCGCCGAGCCGGTCGCCGGCCGGAGTGAGCGCGATGAGCTGCGGCTCGGCGATGAACCGCGCCGACGGATAGAGCAGCACGCGCTCGCTGTCGACGTGCCCGGTGCCGGCCTGGGTGGCGATCTGGTGGGCCAGGAACTGGTGCTCGTAGATCACCGCGATCGGCGCGATGCTCTTGCCCTCGGCCGAGACGTAGGTCTCGTTCTTCTCCGAGGACGGCATGCCCTGGTCGTTGAGGAGGAGCCTTATCCGCGCGGCGAACCGGGTCGCCTCGGCCGTGTCCTGCGGGATGTTGTCGTGGTTCCAGATGTAGGAGACGAGCCCCAGATAGGTGCCGGCGGAGTTGGCCTCGCAGATGTCGGAGGTCTGGGCGAGCACCTTGTTGCCGTTGTGGATGCCGTGGCTGTCTATGCCGACGCGTCTGCCGCCGCGGTCGGTGCCGAGGCTGTCCCAGCGGCGGCCGTCGGCGGTCGCCTGCAGGAACTTCTGCATGTCCAGCGAGTAGTACATCGGCTTGGCTCCGGCGGGCACCCCCGGTAACGGGGTGGCGATCCCGGCGTCCTGCAGCGTCTCGGCGTACTCGCGGTAGGTGCCGAGCACGACCGGGCTGACGAACGGGCGGTACGTCGTCGCCGGGTGGCCCTCGGCCGCACGCTTCCTGGTGATCAGGTCGGCGGCGGGCTGCCCGGAGGGGAAGACGACGTCGTAGCCGTCGTAGCTCTGGGCGGCGATCCCGCGCGAGCCCATGCGGGTGATGTGCACCCGGAAGCCGTGCCGGACGAGCAGCCGCTGGACCTCGGGATCCTCGAAGTAGTCCGCCTTCGAGGCCATCTTGGCCTCGATCGTGACGATACGGGTGAAGGGCAGGCCGACATGGCCCTGGGCGAGGACGACGATCGCGCACAGGGCGGTGACGGCGGCGACGGCGCGCGGGAACCACCGGCGCGCCGTGGAGCCCGGCGAGGGCGGGTCCGCCGGCTCCCCGACCCGCAGGCGGGGCTCACCGGTCTGACGGGGTCTTTCGGTCTCGGCTCTGTGTGTGACCACCCGTGTCTCCTGCGTCAGCGGGGACAGGATCGTCCGCTCCCCGGACGATGACGGATGGAACGCTCAACGAACGTGAGGCGAAGGGAATGTGAAGGACCGTCAGGCGTGGTGCGTCAGTCGGCGCGCAGCACGAGGTCGAGCAGTCCCGGGAAGCGGGCATCGAACTCCGCGCGGCGCAGCCGGTTGACCCGGCGGGGGCCCTCGTCCCGCTGCTCCACCAGGCCGGCCGCGCGCAGTACCGCGAAGTGGTGGCTGAGGGCGGCCTTGCCGACCGGCACGTCGAAACTGCCGCAGCTGCGGGTCCAGTCGGCGGCGCCGGCCAGCTCCCTGACCAGGGCGAGGCGCACGGGGTCGGCGAGGGCGGCGAGCGCCGCGAGGACGGGCACGTCGTCGGGATGGGTGTGCTCCGGGGCGGCCCGGTGACCGGCGGCTACCACGCCACGCTCCCCTCTTCCGCTTGCCGAGTGTTCGATGAAAACCATACACTCACGAGTGTTCGCTTTTGATTGAACAGTCGAGTCGAGCCAGGGGTGTGGCATGCGCGCGGTGGAGTTCCAGGAGTACGGCGGTCCCGAGGTGCTGCGACTGGTCACGGCCGAGGTGCCGGAACCCGGACCCGGGCAGGTGAGCATCGACGTGGCCTGGACCGGCGTGAACTTCGCCGACCTCAAGGCCCGCGCGGAGGGCTACCGGGTGCCCGCGCTGCCGTTCGTCCCCGGCCTGGAGGTCTCCGGCCGGGTCCGGGCGCTCGGCGCCGGCGTCACGGGCCTGGCCGTCGGCCAGGAGGTGGTCGCGCACACCGGCAGCGGCGGATACGCGGAGGTGGTGGTGGCCGAGGCGACGACCGTCTTCCCGGTCCCCTCCGGCCTGGACCTGCGCACCGCCGCCACCCTCCCGACGGTCCTCACCACGGCGTACGCCCTGGTCCACACCGTCGGCCGGCTCCAGCCCGGCGAGTCGGTCCTCGTCCAGGGCGCGGCCGGCGGGGTCGGCACGGCGGTCGGGCAGCTCGCGCGGGCCGCGGGCGCCGGGGCGGTGTACGGCGTGGTGTCCTCGGCCGCGAAGGCGGAGTACGCCAAGCACCACGGCTACGACGAGGTGTTCGTCGGCGCCTTCCAGGAGCCGGTGCGCGCGGCGACCGGCGGGCGCGGCGCGGACCTGGTGCTGGACCCCGTCGGCGGCGACACCCTGCGCGCCGGACTGGCCTCACTCGCACCCTTCGGGCGCCTGGTCTCCTACGGCAACGCGAGCGGCGCCGAGCCGTGGAGCGTGGGCCAGCCCGAGCTGTACCCGCTCGGCGTCTCGGTCTCCGGCTTCTCCGTCCTGACCCTGGCCCGGACCGCGCCGGACGCCCTGCGCCGGCTGACGGAGCGGGCGCTGGCGAAGGCGGTCGACGGCACGGTGACCCTGCCGGTGACGGCCGAGTTCCCCCTCGCGGAGGCCGCGGAGGCACACCGGCTGATGGGCGGACGGTCGAGCACGGGGAAGCTGCTGCTGCGGGTGGCCGACTGAGTCCCCGTCAACTGTTCACAGAGGGCATGGCATCGTCAGGAACCAGGCGGCCGCCGGAGCCGGGCAGTCGGCGGCAGGCGCTCAGCTCCTGGCCCAGCTCTGGGAGTCCGCTCCGGACGCGCAGCTCGCCGTGACGACGTTGCCGCCGTAGCCGACGTCGAGGCAGCCGCCGTCGTAGGTCGTGATCAGGGAGTTGCCGGAGCCGGTCCGCCACTGGATCGCCGCGCTGGCGCTGGAGCAGTCGCCGACGAAGACCGCCTGGCCCTTCATGTTGGCGCTCAGGCACTGCCCGGTCGAGGCGTTGATGACCTTGACGGTGCCGCCGGAGGCGCTGCGGAAGGTCCAGCCGGCGGTCGAGTCGGAGCAGCTGCCGAGGGCACTGGAGCCGTAGACCTGGACCAGGCACTTGCCGTTCTCGCCGTTCTTCAGCCGGAAGGCGCCGGAACCGGTGCCTCCACCGGTCGAGCCGCCGGAGCTGCCCCCCGAGCTGCCTCCCGAACTGCCTCCTGAGCTGCTGGAACCGCCCGAGCCGCCGGATCCACCGGAGCCGCCGGCCCCTCCGGTGGTGCCGGAACCCCCCGAGCTGCCGGATCCGGCACCGCTGCCACCGCTCCCGGTGCCGGACGCGCCGCCGGACCCGGCACCGGAGCCGCCCGAGCCACCCGGCCGGTCCGCCGTCGCACCCCCCTTGCCGCGCCGCTGCTTCTCGCTCGCCGGTGAGGCGGAGCCCTTGCCGTCCGCGCCCTTCCCGCTCGGCTCGGGGCTCCCGGAGCCGCTCCCCGAGGGGGCGCCGGGCGCCGGATCGGCCGACGCGGAGACGGAGGCGCCGGGTGTGCCCGCGGCGCCGTTCCGGTGGGTGTCGGTGGCGTACGGGGCCAGCTGTAAGGCGAGCGTCGCGACACCGGCGCCGACCACGATCGGCACGACGGCCACCAGCACGCGCCGACGCCGCCGCTCCCGCTCCGGCCGACGCGCGGCGGACCCGGTGGGCCGGACGACGAGCTCGGACTCCGGCCCACCGTTCTCGGCCCCGGGCCCACCGTTCTCGGCCCCGGGCCCACCGTTCCCGGACTCGGGCCCACCGTTCTCCGTACGCGGCCCACCGTTCTCCGTACGCGGGCCGCCGCCCCTGGATCCAGGCCCGGTGCCCTCGGCCCCCGGCCCGCCCCCCTCGGAACCAGGCCTGCCGGTCTCAGACTCGGGCCCGTCCTTCTTGGGTTCCGGCCTGGTGGCCTCGGGCTCGGGTCCGCCGCCCTCGGCCTCCGGCCTGTCTGTTCCCGTTCCGCGCGGGGTCGGGACCGTCGTGGCTCCCCCTGCCCCTGCCCCCTCCGGACCGGAATCCCCGTCCGCCTCCGGCGCCTGGGCCGCGAACTCGGCGCGGGCGGTGAGGAGTTCGGTGAGGGTGGCGGGCCACAGGGGGGCGCCGGAGACCACGTGGGCCTCGGCCGCCGCCAGCAGTTCGGCGGCGGTGGGGCGGCCCTCGGGGTCCTTGTCCAGGCAGGAGGCGACGACGGAGGCCAACTCGGCGTCCACCGCGCGCAGTTCCGCCAGGTCCGGCTGCTCGTGCACGATCCGGTACAGCACCGCGTGCCCGGACTCGTCACCGAACGGCGGCCGCCCGCACCCGGCGTACGCCACCACGGACCCGAGCGCGAAGACGTCCACCGCGCCGGTCAGCCGCCGGGCGCCGGAGGCCTGTTCGGGAGACATGTAGGCCGGGGTGCCGACCACCATGCCGGTCCGGGTCAGCTGGCTCTGCTCGGCGGCCCGGGCGACGCCGAAGTCGATGAGGGTGACCCCGTCGAGGGTCAGCATGACGTTGGACGGCTTGACGTCCCGGTGCACCATGTCCAGCCCGTGCACCGCGGCCAGCCCGGCCGCCGCCTCCCGCAGCAGCAGCCACAGCGAGTCGGCCGGCAGCGGCCCGCCGTGCGCCTCGACGGCCTCGCGCAGGGTCAGCCCGGGGACGTACGCGGTGGCGAACCACGGCGGGCGGGCGTCCCGGTCCCCGGCGAGGAGGGGGGCGGTGGCCGCGGCGGGCAGCCGGGCGAGGTTGTCCAGCTCGTGCCCGAAGCGGCGGACGAAGTCCTTGTCCTCGCCGGCGACCGACGGCAGGACCTGCTTGACGGCGGCGTAGCGTCCCTCGTGCACACCGAGGTAGACCCGCCCCATGCCGCCGGTCCCGAGCCGGCCGACGAGCGGAATCGGCCCGATCCGCCGCGGATCACCGGCCTGAAGCGGCTCGACTCCGCAGTGTTCCCCGCTCAACTCACTCCCCCTGTGGTTCTCGGGTGACGACACCGGCTGCTCCTGGATGTGAGGATGAGGCGACCAGTCTGGGCCAACAGGGGCCCAGAACCAAAATATCTTTCTAGAAACCTACTTCAGAATGAGCCCCAAGCAGCAGCGTGGCGAAGCCACCGTCGAACAGCTCCTGGACGCCGCACTGCGGGTCTACGCCGAGTCGGGTGAGCAGGGGCTGACGGTCGCCGCGGTCACCAAGGCGAGCGGCGTCAGTCTCGGCAGCCTGTACCACCACTTCGGCAGCGTCGACGGACTGATGAACGCCCTGCTGACGCGGTGGCTCGGCCGGCTGCTCGGCGAGCTGCTCGCGGCGCTGGAGCACACCCGTACCGCCCACACCGGTATCCGTGCCCTGGTGCGGGCGTACCTGAACTTCGTCCAGGAGCACCGGGACGCCGCGCTGCTTCTGCACTCCGCGTACGCCGACCGCCACTCCATGGCCGACGGGCGGCGGCTCCGGGACGCGCAGGAGGCCCGCGTGTCGCCGCTCGCGCAGTGGGCGGGACGGTATGTGGACGCCGGTGACCTGGCTCCTCTTCCGGTGCCCCTGCTGGAGTCCCTGATCCTGGGGCCGGTCGTCGCGGTCGCCCGGCGCTGGCTGTCCGGGGTGGACGACGTGGACCTGGACCAGGCGGCGGTGCTGTTGCCGGAACGCATCTGGCGGGCGGTGGCCGGGGACGGGTGAGCGCCGAGCCCGTTCGGGGCGCTGTTGCCCCGCCCTTCCCCGGCGCAGCACAGTAAAGCCATGGACGAACAGCAGGCCCGTGCCTGGCTCGGTGTCGCCGTGGCGGAGGCCCGTGCCGGGCTGGGCGAAGGCGGGATCCCGATCGGTGCCGCGCTCTACGGGCCCGACGGCACGCTCCTCGGCCGGGGGCACAACCGCCGGGTCCAGGACGGGGACCCCTCGATGCACGCCGAGACGGCCGCCTTCCGCGCGGCGGGACGGCAGCGGTCGTACCGTGGCACGACCATGGTCACCACGCTCTCGCCCTGCTGGTACTGCAGCGGCCTGGTCCGCCAGTTCGGCATCTCCCGGCTGGTGATCGGCGAGGCCACCACCTTCCACGGGGGCCACGACTGGCTGGCCGGGCACGGTGTCGAGGTCCTGGTACTGGAGGACCCCGAGTGCGTGGCCGTGATGCGTGCCTTCGTGAAGGACAACCCCGAGTTGTGGAACGAGGACATCGGTGACTGACACGCGTGTTCCCACCATCGACCTGCGGCCCTGGCTGGCCGGTGACGAGCGGGCCCGGGCCGCCCTCGCCCGTACCGTCGACGGGGCGCTGCAGACCGCCGGGTTCCTACTGGTGAAAGGGCACGGCGTGGAGCCGGGGCTGCGGGCGGGGATCCGGCGGACGGCGCGGGAGTTCTTCCTGCTGCCCGCCGGGGTCAAGCAGCGGTACGAGGCGAAGGTCGGCGGCCGGGGCTGGCTGGGGCCCGGTGCCGAGGCCAACGGGTACGCGGAGGGGACCGAGACGCCGCCCGACCTGAAGGAGTCGCTGACCTTCGCGACGGACGAGCCGTTCGAGGACCCGGTGGTCAACGCCGAGTGGTACGCGCCCAATGTCTGGCCGGCCGAGGTGCCCGAGCTCCGGACGCTGTGCAGGACGTACCTGGCACGCATGGCCGACCTGGAGAAGGAGCTGCTGTCGCTGCTCGGCTACGCGCTGGGGCTCGAACGCGACTTCTTCTCCCGGCACATGGACCGTCCGACGTACGGCTTCAACATCAACTGGTATCCGGGCACGGACGTCGTCGGCGAGCCGCTGCCCGGGCAGTTCCGGATCGGGCCGCACACCGACTTCGGCACCGTGACCATCCTCGACCGGCAGGCCGGGAAGGGCGGGCTCCAGGTGTACACGGACGCCGGCGGCTGGGAGGACGCGCCGTACGACCCGGACGCCTTCACCGTCAACATCGGTGACCTGCTGACCCGTTGGACCGGTGACCGCTGGCGGTCCGGGCGGCACCGGGTGCTGCCCCCGCCCGTCGACGCGCCCGCCGAGGAGCTGATGTCGCTGGTGTACTTCGGCGAGTGCACGCCGGGCACCCGCGTGGAGTCCGTGCCGGCGCCGGTGGGCCGGGTGGCGTACCCGCCGGTCGACTCCCATGTGTATCTGCGCGAGAAGCTGGACTCGATCACCCTCGGGTGAACCCCCGTACGGCCGCACCGCCCGTTGTCCGCTCACGCGTTCGCACCATCACCCGTTCCGTTGAAATGAAGCCGACGGGCATGTCCCGGCCGCGTCCCACGGCATTGGCCTTGAAGGGGGCCCACAACCAGGGCCCCCTTCTTGCGATGGGAGACGCGTGCGAATCACTGACATCCAGCGCTGCGAGGTCCGGCCGGGACGGCTCGTCGAGTGGACACTGAGCCCGGCGACGGTGGCGGCGGCGACGTCACTCCCGGAGGACTCCCGGCCCCCGGCCTACATCCAGGAGTCGCACATCAGGACCGCCCGCTGCGTCCGGGAGGACGGGCTGTTCGTGCCGACCTGGCTCGGCACCGCCTTCGACCTGCCGGGCCCGGTCGACCTCGACGTGCTCCAGGAGGCGCTGCGCGCGTGGACGGTACGGCACGAGACGCTGCGCAGCGGCTTCCGCTGGGCCGGTGACGAACTGCGCCGGTTCACCCTGGACGCCGCCGACGTGTCCCTGGCGCGGACGGACGCGGGCGACTTCCCGGACGCGGACGCGCTGGTCCGGCACCTCCAGGACCGTTTCGACACCGTCGCGGACGCGCTGCGCTGGCCGAACCTGATCTACACGGCGGTCGTACGGGACGACGGCGCCAGCGTGTACCTGGCCTTCGACCACAGCAACGTCGACGCCTACTCCCTGACCCGGATCGCCGCCGAGGTGCACGAGCTGTACACGGCGGGCCTGGCCGACACCGATCCCGACTCCCGTGCCCCGGCGGCCAGTTACGTCGACTTCTGCGAGATCGAGCGGGCCGACGCGGACGGCATCGACGCCCGGCACGCGATCGTCGGCCGCTGGCGCGCGTTCATCCGGCGCTGCGACGGCATGCTGCCGGGCTTCCCGGTCGACCTCGGCCTGGAGCCGGGCGGCCCGCTGCCGAGGCAGCGGATGCTGTGCGAGCCGCTGGCGGACGCGGCGGAGGCGGCCGCGTTCGAGGCGTTCTGCAGGCCGTACGGCGGCAGCCTGGTCGGTCTGCTGGCCGCGACCGGGCTGATCGTGCACGAGCTGGGCGGGCAGCCGGTGTACCGGACGGTGGTGCCGTTCCACACCCGGGTGAAGTCGCGCTGGAGCGACTCGGTGGGCTGGTACGTGGGCGGCGCCCCGATCGAGGTCCCGGTGGGCCGTACGACGGGCTTCCCCGACACCCTGCGGGCGGTGCGCGCGGAGCTGCAGGCCAACCGCTCGCTGGCGCGGATGCCGCTGGCCCGGGTGCTGAGCCTGCTCGGCGCGGACTTCCGGCCGACCTCGCCGGACCTGTACTCGATCGTCTCCTACGTCGACACCCGGGCCGTGCCCGGCGCCGAGCGCTGGGCCGAGCAGCGGGCGCACGCGCTGCTGCGGGTGAGCTACGGCGACCAGGTGTGCGTGTGGGTGAACCGGCTGCACGAGGGGCTGTGGCTGGCGACCCGGTACCCGGACACGGACGTGGCGGCGAAGAACCTGCGCCTGTACGTCGAGCGGCTGCGCGACCACATCGCCTCGGTGGCCCACGGCACCCTGCCCGCGGTGTCCTGAGCCCCTGCCGCCGTACGCCGCCCCGCGCCCGCCGCCCCGCGCCGCCCCTAGGTGAACTGCCCGGGAAGGGGCTCCACGGGCTCGGACGGCTGCTGCCCCGGCAGACCCTGCGCGGACGCCAGGATGTCGATCAGGCGTTCGAATCTGGCCCGCCAGCCGGACTCCGTCGCCGCCTCGCCCCGGAACTCGTGCGTGAAGCGCAGCACGCTCCCGCCGTCGCCGCCCCGCTCCAGATGGAACCGGATCCGGCCGCCGCCCTCGACGGTGTACTCCGCGACCCGGTCCACGTCCCAGGCGGTGACCCGGCCGGAGCCCAGGTCGCGCAGGCCGACCGCGCCGTCGAGGCGGGGCTGCAGAACGTCGACGGCGGTGCACCACGCCCCGAGTCCCTCGGGGGTGGCCACCGCCGGCCAGACGTCTTCCATGGGCCTCGGGAGCCGCACCAGGAAGTGGAGTATGTGCGTGTTCCCGTGGGTCTGACTGGTGCCCTGTGCGATGGAACCGCTCATGTCACCAGTGTGGGCGACCCTCGGCTCACACGCCCGCGTAGGAGTGCTTGCCGCTGACGAAGATGTTGACGCCGTAGTAGTTGAACAGCCAGCAGCCGAAGGCGATCATCGCCAGGTAGGCGGCCTTGCGGCCCTTCCAGCCGGCCGTCGCCCGGGCGTGCAGGTAGCAGGCGTAGGCGACCCAGGTGATGAAGGACCAGGTCTCCTTCGGGTCCCAGTTCCAGTAGCGGCCCCAGGCGTCGCCCGCCCAGATCGCGCCCGCGATGATCGTGAACGTCCACAGCGGGAAGACGGCCGCGTTGACCCGGTAGGCGAACTTGTCCAGCGAGGCCGAGGCGGGCAGGCGCTCCAGGACCGAGGTCGCGAAGGCGCCGGGCTTGCCGCCGGTCTGCAGCTTGTTCTCGTACGAGTCCTTGAACAGGTACAGGATCGTGGCGACCGCGCCGACGTAGAACACCGCGCCGCAGAAGATCGCGGTGGAGACGTGGATGTACAGCCAGTACGAGTGCAGGGCCGGGACCAGCTGGTCGCTGGCCGTGTACAGGACGGTGACCGCGAGGCCCAGGTCCAGCAGGACCGTGGTGATCAGGAACAGCCCGAGCCAGCGCACGTTCTTCTTCAGCGCCAGCAGCGCGAGGTACACGCCGACGGCCACCGTGGAGAAGGTGATGTTGAACTCGTACATGTTGCCCCACGGCGCCCGCTGCACGGAGGCCGCGCGGGCGACGACACCGGCCAGCTCCACCAGGAAGGCGAGCACGGTGAGCGAGACGGCGATCCGGCCGTAGAGGTCGCCCTGCGCGTCCCCGCCGTGCGCGCCGGGCCCGTCCGGCACGTCGCGGGCGCCGGCGGCCGAGCGGACGACGACCTTGGGCCGCTCCAGCACGGCGGTGCCCCCGGCCTGCTTCACGGTGACCGCGGGGGCCTTCGCGGAGGTCTCCGACGCCGTCAGCGCGGCGGCCGTACGGGCCACCTTGCTGCGGCTGCCGAAGAGCCATTCGGCGATGTACGCGAAGAAGGCCAGGGTGTAGACGGCCATCGACGAGTAGATCAGCGTGTTGCTGATGCTCGCCAGGTGTTCGTTGGTCGCGGCGGCGAGATCGGTTGCGGCGGCGAGAGTCACTTCTCAGCCCCTTCGGCAGGTACGACTGGGGTGTCGGAGGATTCTGAAGGGTCGTCGTCGGGGTCGGGTGCCCCCGGCGCCTGGTCGTAGAGGATTCCGGCGAGGTCGCCCAGCTCCTCGGGCACCTTGGCGGACTCGCTGCGGCCGAGGCCGGCCATCTCGACGACCGTCACGCCGTCGGCGCCGCGCACCGCGCGCACCCACACCCGGCGCCGCTGGATGAACAGCGAGGCGGCCAGGCCGAAGATCGCGGCGAGGGCACCGCCGAGCGCCCAGCCGCTGCCGGGCTCCTGGACGATCTCGAAGCCGGCCCATTCCTTGATGTCCTTCTCGAAGGTGATGGACCCGGCGCCGTTCGGCAGCGTCATGGTGTCGCCCGGCTGCAGGAGCTTCTTCAGCAGCTGGCCCTTGCTGTCCTTGAACGCCTTCATGTGCGTCTTGTCCAGCTGGTACACGCTCTGCGGGATGCCGGCGTTGACGCCGAGGTCGCCGTGGTAGGCGTTCACCGCGAGCAGCGGGTTCACCAGCGCGGGGAACTGGGAGAGCATCGTGCCGGCCTTCGGGTCGAAGGTGGGCACGAAGAAGGCCTGGAAGCCGAGCTGTTCCTTCTGGCCCTGGGCGTTGCGGTAGCCGTCCATCACCTTGATCACACCGTTGGAGGTGACGTTCCCGTCGAGCGGCAGCAGCGGTACGGCATCGCGGTAGACGACGTTGCCCTTGCCGTCGCGGACCGTGACGACCGGCGCGTAGCCGTGGCTGACGAGGTAGACCTTGGCGTCGCCGATGTGCAGCGGCTGGTTGACCTTGACGGTGGTCGACTTCGGCTTGCCGTACGCACCGACGCTGTAGTCGATCCTCGCCTCGTAGGTGCGCGGCGTGCCCTTGTTGGGGCCGGAGACCTCGTAGGTGCCGGTGAACTTCTTCAGGTCGAAGCTGAACGGCACGAGGTCGTCGTTCTGGAACAGGCTGCCGGACTTGAAGTCGTCGTACATCGGCAGCGCGTTGGAGAAGCCGTCGCCCTCCACCATCAGCTTGGTGCCGTCCGACTTGTACAGCTGGCCGGAGGCGAAGGCGATCAGCAGCACGATCAGGGCGATGTGGAAGACCAGATTGCCCAGTTCGCGCACATAGCCCTTCTCGGCGGCGACGGCGTCACCGGCGACATGGGCGCGGAAGCGGCGCTTCCTCAGCAGCGCGAGCGCGGCCTCGCGGACCTGCTCGGGGTCGGCGGTCGTACGCCACGTCGTGTAGGCGGGCAGCCGCGTCAGCCGCTTGGGGGCGCCCGGCGGGCGGCCGCGCAGCTGGCCGACGAACTGCCAGGTGCGCGGGACGATGCAGCCGATGAGGGAGACGAACAGCAGGATGTAGATCGCGGAGAACCACACCGAGCTGTAGACGTGGAACAGGCCGAGCTTGTCGTAGATCGGCGCGAGCGTCCGGTGGGCCTTGCGGAAGTCGTCGACCTTGTTGAGGTCGGCGCCGGTCTGCGGGATGAGCGAGCCAGGGATCGCGCCGAGCGAGAGCAGCAGGAGCAGCAGCAGCGCGACCCGCATGGAGGTCAGCTGCCGCCAGAACCAGCGGGCCCAGCCGATGACGCCGAGCCCCGGCGCGACGGAGAGCTCCTCCGCCGGGGCGGTGGACAGCTGGGAGCCGGCCGCGCCGAGGTCCTCCTGGTCCGGGTTCGCCCCGTCCGGGTTCGCCTGGTCCTGGCTCTTGTCGGTTTCGGTCTTGCTCATCGGTCAGATCCCCACAGTGAAGCCGTTGGACCAGGTCTGCATCTGCTGCACCAGGCTGTCCCAGGCACCGGTCAGCAGCAGCACACCGGTGACGATCATCATCGTGCCGCCGGCGCGCAGCACCCAGACATAGTGGCGCTTGACCCAGCCGAAGGCACCGAGCGCCTTGCGGAAGGCGATCGCGGTGAGCACGAAGGGGACGCCGAGGCCGAGGCAGTAGGCAACGGTCAGTATCGCGCCCCGGCCGGCGCTCGCCTGCTGGGAGGACAGGGCGATGACGGAGGCGAGGGTCGGACCGATGCAGGGGGTCCAGCCGACTCCGAACAGGGCGCCGAGCAGGGGCGCGCCGACCAGACCGGCCGCCGGACGCCGGTGGAAGCGGAACTCACGCTGGGTCAGCCAGGGCATCAGCCCCATGAAGAAGACGCCCAGCAGGATCATGAGCACGCCGAGCGCCTTGGACAGCGTGTCCTTGTACTCCTGCAGGGTGGAGCCGAAGAAGCCGAACAGCGCGCCGCCGGAGACGAACACGGCGGTGAAGCCGAGGACGAACAGGAGGGCGCCGGTGGCCATCCGCCCGCGCCTGGCCTCGGCCAGGTCGGTGCCGGCGACGCCGGTGACGTAGGAGAGGTAGCCGGGGACCAGGGGCAGGACGCAGGGCGAGAAGAAGGAGACGAGCCCGCCGAGCAACGCGACCGGCAGCGCGATCAGCAGGGCGCCGTTGAGCACCGTCTCGTTCTGGCCCGTCGCGGCCAGCGTCACGAGTGCGCTCACGTCACTTCTCCGCGAGGACCGGCTTGAGCATCTTCAGCAGCGTGGTGTCGTCGAGCGCCTCCAGGGCCCGCGCGGCGACCTTCCCCTGCCTGTCGATGACGAGCGTGGAGGGGATCAGCTGCGGGTTGAGGGTGCCCTTCTCGAAGCGGAGCATCAGCCTGCCCGTGGGGTCGTACAGGCTGGGGTAGCCGATCCCGTGCTCCTTCTCGAAGGCGACGGCGGGGGTGGTGCTGGTGTCCCGGGTGTTGATGCCGACGAACTGCACGCCCTTGCCCTGGTACTCCTTCGAGACCTTGGCGAAGTACTGGGCCTCCTCGCGGCACGGACTGCACCAGGAGCCCCAGACGTTGATGACGACGACCTGGCCCTTGTAGTCGGCGACGTCCAGGGTCCTGCCGTCGATGGTCTTGCCGGACAGGTCCGGGGCACTGGCGCGCTCGCCCGCCGGGACGGTGGCGATGCCGTTGTGGCCGGTGACGAAGCCCGTGTTGCCACCGCCGCCGGAGGTGCCGCCCTTGCCGCACGCGGACAAGGTCAGGGCCGCGACGGCGGCCACGGCGCTGAGCAGGACGGCGCGGCTACGGGTACTCATGTGAAAAGTTTCGCATGTCCCCTCCGGCGCTCTGTGGCGCCCCCCTGCCGGGCGGAAAACCGCATTTCAGGGCGTATTTACACGGGACATTTCCGGCAGGCGGGCGGGCGAGCGGCTACGCGAGGAAGGTCTTCCAGCCGCCGGCCGGAGCCTGTCCGGGCGCGAGCGTGCGCAGCTTGGCGAGCACCTCGGGCTTCTGTACGTCGATCCAGTCGCAGAACTGCCGGAAGGAGACCAGCCGGACGTCGGCGCCCTTCTCCTTCGCCTGCGCAATGTGCTTGAAGGCCTGCTCGACGGCGTCCATGTAGATGCCGCCGTTCCAGTGCTCGAAGTGGTTGCCGATGAAGAACGGCGCCCGGTTCGAGAAGTACGCCCGCTTGAAGCCGGCGATGTACGCCCCGGCCGCCTGCTCGCGCCAGGCCGGGTAGTTGTAGGCCGGCGCCTTGGTCGAGTTCTGCGACTGGTTGAACATCATGTTGTAGTCCATCGAGAGGACCTGGAACTTCCTGCCGGGGAAAGGTATCTCCTGCAGCGGGAGGTCCCACAGCCCTTGCTTCTTCACCGGCCACATCTGCAGCCCGCCCGGCGAGGAGGCGTCGTAACGCCAGCCCAGCTCGCGGGCGGTGGGCAGCAGGTTCTCCTGGTTGAGCAGACAGGGCGTACGGCCACCGACCAGTTCCTTGTCGTAGTCGAACGGCAGCGCCGGCATGTCGGTGAGGCCGGTGTTGGTCTTCCAGTTCTTGACGAAGGACTTGGCCTGCTTGATCTCGCTGTGCCACTGCTGTGGCGTCCACCACTTGACCGAGGTGTGGGCCTCGCCACAGAAGTGCCCGTTGAAGTGGGTGCCGATCTCGTGGCCTTCGAGCCAGGCCCGGCGGACGTTGGTCAGCGTCGCCTTGATGTGGTCGTCGGCGAGGTAGCCGATGTCGGAGGCGCCGATCTTGTTGTTCGGCGGGACGTACAGCCGCTTCTTCGACTCGGGCAGCAGATACAGGCCCGACAGGAAGAAGGTCATGCTCGCGCCGTGCTCCTTGGCGAGGTCCAGGAAGCGCGGGAAGAGCCCGTTGCCGACCTCGCCGGCGCCGTCCCAGGAGAAGACCACGAACTGCGGCGGGGTCTGGCCGGGCTGCAGCGGCTCCGGCGCGGGCGGCTGGTGCGGCTGCTTGCCGGTGAAGGACGTGGAGCCGTCCCCGATGAGGCGGCCCTGCGGCGCGCCGCTCGCGTCGCCGCCCTTGCCGCCGTTCTTTCCGCCGCCGGAACCGTCCGCGGCCCCGGCGCCGTCCGATGACGTGTGGCTCCCGCAACCGGCGAGGCTGGCGGCGGCCGCGGCACCCGCGCCGAGGCCGAGTATTCCCCGGCGGGAGAAGGTCCGGGAGACGGTGCGCATGGAGTTCCCCGATCATCGCGCCTGTGTGGTGGTCACCCACTGAGAGGACACGGCGATCGGGGAGGTTCCGATAATTCTTATGTTTTTCGCAATAGTTGCGGCAAAGATAACCTAAGCGCCGCCAAACGGACCGTCAGAAAACGCCGCTCGGGGCTTGCTCAGGCCTGCTCGGGGCCTGCTCAGGGCTTGCCCAGGCCGGCTCAGGCCCCGAAGGCCTTCCCCTGGGCGGTGCCCTTGCCCTTCTGCGGCTTGGCACCGGCCCGCAGATGGGCCGGGACGAGATCGATGGCGGGCTCGCTGTAGCCGACCGACACGATCTTGTCGCCGAGGTAGGTGAAGGACGTCAGGGAGGCCAGCGTGCACTGCCGCTTGCGCGGATCGTGCCACAGGCGCCGCCGCTCGACATAGGACCGCACGATCCAGATCGGCAGCTGGTGGCTGACCAGCACCGCCTCGTGCCCGCGCGCCGCGTCCTTGGCCGCGTTCAGCGCGCCCATCATGCGCACGACCTGGTCGACGTACGGCTCGCCCCAGGACGGCCGGAACGGGTTGACGAGGTGCTTCCAGTTGCCGGGCCGCTGCAGCGCGCCGTCGCCGACGCCGAAGGTCTTGCCCTGGAAGACGTTGTCGGCCTCGATGAGCCGCTCGTCGGTGTCCAGGTCGAGACCGTGCGCCTTGGCGATCGGGCCGGCCGTCTCCTGCGCCCGCTCCAGCGGTGAGGCGCAGACGTACGTCACGTCCCGCGGGGCGAGGTGCTCGGCGACCCGGTCGGCCATCCGCCGGCCCAGCTCGGACAGGTGGTAGCCGGGCAGCCGCCCGTACAGGATCCCGGTCGGGTTCTCGACCTCTCCGTGCCGCATGAGGTGGACGACGGTGACGTCCTTGTCCCTGCTGCCGGTGCTGCTGCTGACGCTGTTGCTCACGCGGTGGCCTCCGCAGCCGCCCGGGCCGCCGCCGGAAGGGCGTCGGCGATCTTCTGAAGGGCCCGCTCGTCATGGGCCGTGGACACGAACCAGGACTCGAAGGACGACGGCGGCAGGTAGACGCCGTTCGACAGCAGCGAGTGGAAGAACGCGGTGAAGCGGAACGACTCCTGCCGCTTGGCGTCCTCGTAGTCGCGCACCTGCCGGTCGGTGAAGAACACGGAGAACATGTTGGCGGCGGTCTGCACCCGGTGCGCGACGCCCTCCTTGCTCAGCGCCTCGCTGACCAGGCCCTGGATCTGCGCGGACACGGCGTTCACGGTGTCGTACGCGGCGTCGTCGAGCAGCCGCAGCTGGGCGAGCCCGGCGGCGGTGGCGACGGGGTTACCGGAGAGGGTGCCCGCCTGGTACACGGGACCCGCGGGCGCGAGGTGGGCCATGACATCGGCCCGCCCCCCGAAGGCGGCGGCGGGGAACCCGCCCCCCATGACCTTCCCGAAGGTCATGAGGTCGGGCCTGACCCCGTCCACCCCGTACCATCCGGCGCGGCTGGTCCGGAACCCGGTCATGACCTCGTCGGAGATGTAGAGGGCGCCGTTCTTGTGGCAGGCGTCCCGCAGCCCCTGGTTGAACCCGGGGTCCGGCGGCACCACGCCCATGTTGCCGGGCGAGGCCTCGGTGATCACGCACGCGATCTCGCCGGGGTGCCGGTGGAAGGCCTCCTGCACCGCCTCGAGATCGTTGTACGGCAGCACGATCGTGTCGCCGGCCTGCGCGCCGGTGACACCGGGGGTGTCCGGCAGGGCGAAGGTGGCGACCCCGGAGCCGGCGGCGGCCAGCAGCGAGTCGACGTGTCCGTGGTAGCAGCCGGCGAACTTGATCACCTTGGACCGCCGGGTGAACCCGCGGGCGAGCCGGATGGCGCTCATGGTCGCCTCGGTCCCGCTGCTGACCAGCCGGACCTGCTCGACGGGCTCGACCCGGGCGACGATCTCCTCGGCGAGCGCGACCTCGCCCTCACCGGGCGTGCCGAAGGACGTACCGCGGGCGACGGCCTCCTGGACCGCGGCGATGACCTCGGGGTGCGCGTGCCCGAGGATCATGGGCCCCCAGGAACAGACGAGGTCGACGTACTCCCGGCCGTCCGCGTCCGTCAGGTAGGGGCCGCGGCCGGACACCATGAAACGGGGCGTGCCGCCGACGGCACGGAAGGCGCGCACCGGGGAGTTCACACCGCCGGGCGTGACGGCGGAGGCGCGGTCGAAGAGCGCCTGGGAGACGGGCGCGTCGTAGGGATAGGGCGTTTCGCTCAGGGCACTCATGGTGTGCGACTTCTCCGGCTTCTCGGACTCCGGTTGCTTGGGTGACCTCCTCAGGGTAGGCCGCGGGCCGGGCACGGGGCGGCCCGCCTCCGGTCCGCGGCACCGCGCGCGTCCCATCTGCGAGACTGAGAGCTGATACACACAGCTCTTACGCACGTAATGATCAGAGGATGCTCAGGGGCCGGGAAGAACCCGTGGACTGTTGTTCCACCGCACGTTTCGGCGGGCGGCCGTGGGGGAGGTCACTGACACGATGATCGGGTTGCGCGGCGGGGGCCACGCGTCCTAGAAAAGCAGTCGGGTGGAGATATGCATCGCGGTGGCGGACTGGGCGAGGGGACTGATGACCTGGGTCCTCGACGTGCCCGGCGGGGAAGGCACCGGCGCGACGCGGAGGAAGCGAGCGAGGCACGGCAGAGCGACGCACGTCAGACACAGGGTGTACCGGGTGAGCCCGAGCGGTACGACCGGCGGACCGACCGGCAGCTGGAGAGCCAGCTGGACCGGCCGTCCGACCGCCGGTTCGACCATCGGGCCGACCGCCTGAGGGCGGGGAGCAGGAATGGTGGTCGGGTGGGGGTGACATACAAATACTTCGGCGCGCCCGACGGCGCGACCGCGGCCCGCGTCCCCATCTCGATGCGCCCCGAGGAACTCGGCGGCGACGAGCTGGGCATGAACGGCATGTTCACCAAGATCAAGCCGGAGACCATGGCCGCGATGGTGCTGACCGGCATCGAGGGCGTCCCCCTGCACAAGGTCCCGCCCCTGGAACTGGTCGTCCTCCACCCCGACTACGCCGTCGTCAAGCTCCCCATGACCGTCGTCGACCCCCTGCGCGGCATCGGCGAGGAAGCGGTCGGCGCGGCGGCCTTCATCTGGTCGACGGTCCCGGACCGGGGCGGCCCACGGGACGCGTTCAACGTGTACCAGCTGCTGCACGAGTGGCAGGACTTCTCGCATCGGCTGCATGAGGCGGGGCATCAGCCGTATTGCCTTGTGTGGCCCTGAGCTGGGATTTCTCGGGTGGCGGGCGGGGTTTTCGGACCCCGCCCTCGTCATGTGCCAGGAGGGGCCTTCAGGCGGCCAGGGCACATTGGGGGCACATTGGTTTCGCCGGGGGCACCGATGTGCCCTGGGCTCCCCCTGCCGACTCCTCCATGAAGGCGTCGTCGATCGCCTTGCGGGTCCGCGTCTCGCTGGACGGCAGCAGATGCGTGTACGTCCGCAGCGTGAAGCCCGGGTCCGAGTGGCCGAGGTACTCGGAGAGCGCCTTGATGCTCTCCCCCGCATCCAGGAGCACGGAGGCGTAGGCGTGCCGGAGGGCGTGCATCCCGTCCTCCCGGGCCGCCTGGAGGTACCTCGCGCCGCGCTCACGGGGAGGGATCACGCCGGCGGCGGCCAGGGCGCGCTTCCAGTCGCCCATGTTGAAGACGCTGCGGTTGTACGCCCGCCCCTTCTGGTCCACGAAGAGGAGACGGAAGGTCTTCGGCTCGCCGTCCGGCTTGGCCCAGGGCAGGGTGACCTCGACCGGCGGGAACTCCTTCATGTGCGCCTTGAGGGCAGCGGCAAGCTGGGCCGGTAGAGGCACGGACCGGATCTTGTTCCCCTTGGGCAGCGCGAAGACGGCCTTCGTGCCGACGAGCCGCACCTGGCGGTTGACGTGGATCCAACCGGTCTTGAAGTCGATGTCCTCGACGGCGAAGCCGAAGACCTCGCCCTGACGCAGGCCGCAGCCGAAGGCCAGCTTGCCGCCAGCGTGAAAGCGCTTGGGCAGGCCGGCGATGACTGCGCGAACGCGCTCCAGCGGCCAAGGGATGATCTTCTTCTTGGTCGCGGTCGGCAGCTTGACCGACTTCGCCTTGCAGGGGTTCTTCGGCAGCAGCCCGTCCTCCACGGCCGCGCCGAGGATGCTGGAGAGGATGTCGAAGATGCCCTCGATCGTCGACACCTCCAGGGCGGCGTCCTGAAGAGTGCGGATCCAGCCCTGGATGACCGAGGGCTGGTTGAGGGAACGCAGCTCGCGTCGCCCGAGGTGCTCGACGATGTGGTTGCGGACCGTCGCCTCATAGCGGAGGGCTGTCGTCGGACCGACGGAGTTCGCGTCCAGCCACTTCTGCGCGTAGGCGCCGAGCGTCTGCTTCGTCTCGGCTGGCACGACGTAGGAGCCGCGCCGGATTTCGACGTCGACCTCAGCGGCCCGGTTGTCCGCCTCGGCCTTGGTGTCGAAGTTCTCCTTGCGCTGGCGGCCGTCCAGATCGCGGTAGCGGACCTGCCAACGCTTGCCGACGCCGTGATCAGCGGTGGGGACCATCTGCCGCGTACGGCTCTTGTGTTCACCGCACTCGGCCTCGGTGGGCTTGGGGTGGGACTTGTGCCAGCGGTCGTACACGTCAGCCAAGAAGAACCCCCTGGATGCACTCCCAGATCTGGATTGGAGAGGTCTCCAGAGGCAGCAGGACTGCGGGCGAGACGCCGAGGGCGGCGGAGATCGCGACGAGGTCGTCGACGTCGCAGCGGCGGTGGGCACGCTCGGTGCGGCTGAGGGCGGTGTTGGACATCGGACGGCCCAGCGCGGTACATCGGGCAGCCAGCTGGTGCTGGGTCAGGCCGCGCGCGATACGTATTCGCTCTATGGCGCGGGCGGTGTGGAGGCCGGCGGGGCCTATTTCGACGGGTCGAGTTGCCATGACAGGTAGCTGTAACTTGCAGCTGGCCTTTATGGCAAGAGTTGGCTCTAAAACTCTACAGAACTCGCCGCCAGGTGACCGTGGGCGGCGTGGCGTTTATCTCTCCTATTCACGAGGCGCGCACGGGCAATTCCCGCCGGTCGCTGCGCTAACTTGCCGTCGCGCGGAAAGTTTGGGTGTTTTGAGCAGGTATATACCGATGTGCTCACCGCCCGCTCCAGCCCATTTGCGCACCTACCTAGTCACCCTTGGCCTGCGACAACGGCCGGCACCGACCCTGAGGGGACCCCTCGTGGGCTCAAGGACGAGGACGTAGCCGCCGACTTTTTGGTCAACGGCCGATCCGCCTCTACGGTTATTCCCCCTCCCAGCCACGCCGAGGGAATTAGTGGAGAGTTTTAGAACCAACGCTGGACTTCTTCGCTCGCGGTGTGGCTGTGTTGTCCAGGCACGCTGTCCATGACCGAAAAGGAGCCGTATGCCGAATACCGCTGCCCGCAACGCCAACGCCTCTTCCACCGCCGACGCTGCCAGGCGGGGTCCGCTGGCCACCCCGGCGGAAGTCGCCGCCTACCTCGGCGTGCCGGTGAAGACCCTCTACCAGTGGAAGTACCGGGCCATCGGCCCCAACGTGCACAAGGTCGGCCGCCACCTGCGCTACCGCTGGCACGAGGTGGACGCCTGGGTGACCAGCCAGTCCGCGTACGACCTCGCGTCCTGAAGCCGCCGGTCCAAGCCCCTGCTCCGTCGCCCTTGAACGATCGAACCGGTGGGCCGGGCCTTGCCCGTCCGGCCCACCAGGGAGGAATGCCTGTGGACGAACCTACGTCTTCCGCCACCGCCCCCGCTCCCCCGACCTCAGCCACCGACGAGGAGCCGACGCGACCCGATGAAGGGGCCCTGCTACTGGACGAGTTGCGGGCAGCCATCGCGCGGTACGTGATCCTGCCGAGCGGCGAGGCGCTGACCGCTGTGACGCTGTGGGTGGCCGCCACCCACATCCAGCCCGCGCTCCAGCACGCGCCCCGTCTCGCGGTGGTCGGGCCAGCGAAGCGGTGCGGCAAGTCCCGCCTGCTGGACGTGATCACCGAGACGGTGCGCGAACCGCTGATCACGGTCAACACCAGCCCAGCGGTGGTCTTCCGCGCCATCGGCGACGACCCACCCACCCTGCTGGTGGACGAGGCCGACACCATCTTCGGCAGCATCAAGGCCGCCGAGAAGAACGAGGAGCTGCGCGGCCTGCTCAACGCCGGCCACCAGCGCAACCGGCCCGCCCTGCGCATCTCCGGCCCGGAGCACAAGCCGCAGGCGTTCCCCACCTTCGCGATGGCCGCACTCGCCGGCATCGGGGACCTGCCGGACACGGTCATGGACCGGGCGGTGGTGATCCGCATGCAGCGCCGCAAGGACGGTGAGCGGGTGGATCAGTTCCGCTCCCGCCGTGACATCCCTGCCCTCCACGGTCTGCGCGACCGGCTGACCGCCTGGCTCCGACCCCTGATGGACACCGCAGCGGATCTGGTACCGCCGATGCCGGTGCAGGACCGTGCGGCGGACACCTGGGAGCCACTGGTGATCGTCGCCGAACTCGCCGGCGACACCTGGCCCGAGCAGGCCCGTACCGCGTGTGCGGCCATGTGCGCGGCCGAGGCGGGCAAAGACGACGAGTCCAACCTGAAGACGCGCCTGCTGCAGGACATCCGCCGTGCCTTCGCACGCTGCGGAGATCCCGACATCATGCGCACCCGTGACCTCCTGGACGAACTCCTCAAGGATCAGGAGGCGCCTTGGGCTGAGTACGGCACCGCCGGCCTGAGCCCGCGCCACCTGGGGATCCTCCTGAAGGACTTCGACATCAAGGCCGCCACCCACCGCTTCGAAGGCGGACGGCAGGCCAAGGGCTTCGCCCGCCTCCGCTTCATCGACGCGTGGGCCCGCTACTGCCCCGAAGAGCCGACGGCCGACAGCGGCGACGAGAACGACGCCCACGTCCCGAGCCCGCACCCGTAAAGACTCGTCGCACTCGTCGCATCGCAGGTCAGCCCCGCGACGGGTGTCCTCGCTGTGACGAGTCCACCCGTACCACGGCGGCCATCCGTACCTGCCTGACCAGGCATGCGACGGGTGCGACGAGTCACTGCCCTTCCCGCCAGCCCCTTGTGCCCATGGCACCCGCCATCGCCTGGAGTACGCCGCTTGCCTTCACGCACCACCACGTCCCCCGTGCCGGTCTTGACCGCCGCGATCCGCCTCGGGGTCGCCCTGGTCGGCACGATCGGCTTCGCCCTCTCCTACGACGCCCTGCGGCAGATGGCCGTCGCCATCCACATCCGCGGAGTGCTGACCTACACCTTCCCGCTCGTGATCGACGGGTTCATCGCCATCGGCGTCGCCGCCCTGCTCATCCTTCGTGCCGCACCATGGCGTTCTCGTCTGTACGTCTGGGCACTCGTCGGCCTCGCGACCGTCACCAGCATCTGGGCGAACGCCCTCCACGCCGTCCGTCTCAACCAGCAGGCACACACCGCCGGACTCCACCTCGACAACGTCACCGTTGGCGCCCTGTCCGCCATCGCCCCACTCGCGCTCGCCGGCGCTGTCCACCTCGATCTTGTGATCCGCCGCCACCCCGCACCCCAGGCCGACGAAGCCGCCGCCACAAAGAGCCACAACGTCCCCGACCCCGGCCACAACACCATCGAACCGCCCGCCCCTGCGGAGGACGACGCCGGTCTGCCGGCGCAGGCCGAAAGCTTGCCCGATGTGGCCGAACCCCCGAACACGGCAGAGGAAGCGGTCGATGTGCCGCAGAAGGCACACGCCAACACGGATGCGCACGAGCACGACGCAACCTTCGAAGAACTGCTCGTCGTCGCGCGCACCGCACCGTTGGGACGCGGAGGTCGCGCCTCACGCCGCAACATCGAGACTGCCATTCGAGCCGCCAGGTACCGCATCGGCAAGGACCGTCTGACGCAGATCAAGGACCGGGTGCAGGCCGAACTCGACGAGTCAGCCCGTCGTGCCGAGCCCGGCAAGGAACCCGCCGGTGTCCTCTGACGGCCACAGACGCTTCCGTCCCCACAACACCCGCAACGGTGCTTGGAGAAACCGCCCGATGCATGACGACCACGAACTCCCAGCTTGGCAGCCCGAGATGACCACCAACGCCAACCAGCCAGCAAGGTATGCCGTTGGACCGTCCAAGGGCCGTTCCAACAGGGATGCCTCCGCCCCAGGGGTGGCGAAGGCCATCGGGCACCAGGGGGCGCCCGAGGAGGAGGAACACGCCGACGCAGGGACCGGCGTGCTCCCGCGCGCCGCCGAAGCAGCCGCCCTGCACCGCATCGCCCGTCGCCGCAAGCGCAAGGACACCCAGCGCAAGGAACGCGTCGACGTGCGCTACAGCATCGAGGAGAAGGCCGCGATCCTCCGCAAAGCCCGGTCGCTGAACATCGCCGGCGCCCACTACGTCGGCGCTGTTGTCATGGCGCACATCCATGGCGACCTTGCCCTGCCCGGCCAGCGCACCCCGCTCGATGACTACATCGACGAGCTGACCGCCCTGCGCGAGCAGGTCGCCAAGATCGGCAACAACGTCAACCAGATCGCCCGGAAGCTCAACGCGGGCGGCCATCCACGCCCTGGGGACAACGCTGCTCTGACCCATGCCGAGCGCACCCTTACGGCGGTCCGTGCTGCCGTCGGCGAGATCGCTGCAGCCGCTAACCAGGCCGTCACCAAGAAGGCGGCCTGATGATCGCCAAGATCAGCAGCGGCAAGGACACAGCCGGCCTGATCCGCTACCTCTTCGACACCAAGAGGGCCACGGACCACACCGACCCTCACCTCGTCGCCTCCTGGGACGGTTTTGCCCCCGACCCCGGCCGAAGCGACGACTTCGCCGCCACAAAGAAGCTCCTGGTGGCTGACCTCGACCTGCGCGTCAAGCAAGCCCGCCGACTGGGACGTGCACCAGAGCGGCATGTCTGGCACTGCTCCGTCCGAGCCGCCACAACCGACCGCCACCTCAGTGACGAGGAATGGGCCCACATCGCCCGCCGTGTTGTGGCGGCCACCGGCATCGCGCCACAAGACGACCCGGACGGCTGCCGCTGGGTCGCCGTCCGCCATGCACTCGACCACATCCACATCGCCGCCACCAAGGTCCGAGGCGACCTGAGTACCGCGCGCCACTGGAACGACTACCTCACCGCCGACCGCGAACTCGCCAAGATCGAGAAGGAGTACGGTCTTCACCAGGTCGTGCGCGGAGACCGCACCGCCGCCAAGCGCCCCACTCGCGCCGAGCAGGAGAAGGCCCGCCGCGCCGGCAAGGCCAAGACCTCCCGCGAGCACCTGCGCACCACCATCCGGCAGCTGGTGTCCATCGCCACCAGCCCCGAGGACTTCCTTCATCTACTCGAGGGCGTTGAGGGCGTGCTCATCGACGTCCAGCACTTCCCCTCCGGCGACGTGCGCGGCTACAAGGTCGCCCTGGAAGGCGACACCAACGCCGCCGGCGAGCCGATCTGGTTCTCCGGCGCCAAACTCGCCCCCGACCTGTCCCTTCCCAAGATCGCGGAGCGCCTCACTGCCATCGACACCGCGCCGGCCACCGAGCCGGGCAGCCGACGCAGACCCAACCCCTGGCACCAGGCCACCGCCGCGGCCGAGCGCATCCCCCACCACCTCGACCACGGCGACGACGAAGTCGCCCAGGCCCACATCGCGGCTCTCGGTGAGGCCATCGACGTCCTTCCGCTGCTCGCCCCCAGCCACCTGAGGCCACAGCTGCAGAAGGCCGCCACAGCGTTCGAACGTGCCACCCGCTCCCGCATTCGCGCCCAGCAGGACCATGCCCGCGCCCTCCGGGGCGCCGTACGCGCCCTGCGCACCGCCCCGGTCACCGGTGACGGGTCCGGGCTGGCGATGTTCCTCGACATCGCTGTCCTCGTCGTCCTCGCCGCGGCCCGCTGGCACCAGGTCCACCGGCACGACCAGCAAGTCGCCGCCGCTCACCAAGCTCTGGTCCACCTGCAGGCCGCCTACCATCAAGCCGCCGCCGGACCGCTTACCGCCCTGGCCCAGCGTCAGCCACCGGTCCGCACCATGGAACGGCACGCCCAGCGGATCCTCGTGATCCTGCCCGACCACGTCCAGCAGGTCCTCGACGACCCAGCCTGGCCGGCACTGGCCGCCGCCCTGACCGAAGCGGAGAACGCGGGTCACGACCCCGAGCAGCTTCTCCAGCACGCCGCACGGCTGCGCACCCTGGACGAAGCCCGCTCCACCGCCAGGACCCTCACCTGGCGAATCCAACGCCTCGCCGCCCGGCAGGTCCCCAGCGACCAAGCACGAGCCGCCCAAACCAGCACGAGCGTTGCAGCCCGGCCTGGTCTGACGGCATCCGCTCGCCACCGGTGATTCCGGCGCTGGCCCACGACACAATCCCTCATGGCGTTACCAGCCGGACGCGTAGATCCGCTGCAGCGGCCTCTGCCTATGCAGCTTCAGCCTCACGCAGAGGCGAGGACTCGCTTCCCCGGAGCGTGGACACCTCCGTAGCCCATACCGAGACCTCCGCAAAGTGCTCCGGTTGGACACCCTCTCGGGGATTGGGCTGGATCAGGAGAGTCGGCAACCCGCGGGCGACACGCTCCGCTGACCATTCGTGGTCGAGGCTGGTGAAGTCGTCGTCGATCCACACAGCGGGCGCGTCGCCCAGCCAGGCGTCGACGTGGTCGCGCTTCCACAGGTAGCCGTTGGGGTGGCTGGTGGTGATGTCGGGGCGTGGCAAGTCGACGTGCGGTAGTGGCGGGAGGCCGAGAAGGGGGCCGATCAGGGTCGTCGCGTCCTGGCGCCAACTGGTGCACCAGACGGGTGTGAGGAGGCCGGTACGCATCAAGTCCATGAGCGCGGGACCGTGGGCGGGGTTGAGCCAGATGGTGACCGGGTCGTCGGCACTGCGGCCTGTGGGTACGACCTCGTGACGGGCATGGGTGGCGGGGGTGGTGCCATCCGCGTCGGGGAAGGGTATGAGGACGCCGTCGATGTCGATGAGCAGGTAGGGACGCATCGGTTCCTCCACGGAAGCCGGGGCAGGTGTCAGAGCTTGCGTGCCGTGATCAGCAGGGTGGTGGGCCAGCGGCCCTGTCGGGGGTCGTGGAAGTCCTGGGCGGAGGCGAGCCACAGGCCCGCGCGGTCGAGGTGTTTCTCCCAGCGGCTGGCATCGAAGTCCCAGCGAGCGACGGGCAGGCGGGTGCGGTCCGGCAGCGTGACGTAGTCGCGGCGGGGTCGGTCGTCGGCAGCGGGGGCCCGACCGCCGCGCTGTGGGTGGGGGACGGAGAAGGCCAGGCTGCAGCCGGGCTTGAGGCGGTTGGCGATGGCGGGGAGCAGGAGTTCGGGGGCGACGAGGCCGATGGCGCCGAAGACGGAGTAGATCGCGTCGAACTGCTCGTCGGTGGCCTGCAGGTAGTGCAGGGCGTGTCCGGCGACGAAGGTGAGGTTGTTCAGCCGTCCGTAATGTGAGCGGGCCCTGCGGACTTGCAGGCCGACCAGGTCGACGCCAGTGACGTGGGCCGCGTGCCGGGTGGCGAGGCATGCTGCGTTGTGGCCGGGTCCGCAGCCAAGTTCGACCACGCGCTTGCGGCGCAGGTCAGGGCCGAGGATCTCGGCGCCGGGTCCGATGCCCGGCCGTGTGGTCCACTCCATCCGGGCGGGTGGGGCGAGTGGTTCGGCCGGGCCGGCGGCCGTGCGCTGGAGGGCGTGGGCGTACCAGGGGGAGGCTTGGGCGAGCACCTACACCTCCAGGAGCTGGAGGACGTCGGTGAGGTGCCTGCAGACGACCTTGATGTAGGTGGGGTCGGTGGCGGGGTCGTTGATCCAGCGGATGGACTGCTCCATGAACCACTCGACGGCCCACATGCGGTGCCAGCCCAGCGCCCACTTCTCCGCGGGCAGGCCGCCCCGCTCCGCGAGTACGTCCGGGGTGCCGCCTTCGGTGACGTAGGACTCCAGGAAGACGCGGAGGCGCATGGGGTCGGGGTCGTCGAGGGTGCCGTGCCAGCTGGCGAGGTCGAGCAGTCCGGGTCCGGTGAAGGCGCGAGCGAAGTCGAGCAGGCGCCAGCCGCGTCGGCCGATGTGGAGGCTGGTGGGGTGGAACTCGGAGTGCACCCAGCCGAACGGGGCCAGGGTGGTTCCCTGCGCGCGGGCGTCGGCGGCCTGGGCGATCTGGTTGAGGGCCTGCTCGATGTCGCCGGTGTCCTGCCACCGGTCGGCCTTGCGGAGCTGGTCGAGGTGGTCCAGGGCGTGGCTGGGCAGGGCCCGTAGCCCTTCCTCGTGCATTACGGGCAGCGCGCCGGCCGTGCGCGTGCGGTGGAGAACCACGGCCGCGGCGGCACCGTCGAGGTCATCCGCTTCTCGGATGGGGGTGCCGAGGTCCTCCAGGAGCATGCCGAGCCAGCCCTCGATCCGGACCGAGTGGTAGACCTTCGGGACGGGGGTGCCGAGGGTGTCGGCCAGCCGTAGGGCCTGGTCCTCGCTGTCGAAGGGCCTCTTGGCGTACTTGAAGATCCGCGTGCTGCCGTCGGGGAAGGTCACGCGTTCGACGCCGGACATCGACCACACCCTCACCTCCTCGCGCTTGGCGGCGGTCTGGTTCGCGACGATGCACAGGTTGGCGAGGAGATCGGTGGTGAGGTTGTCGTTCACGGGGACTCCATTACGGTCGTGACGGCATCCGGGGCGGGCGAGCGGACCTGCCCGCCCCGAAGCCTTGCTGCTGGTCTTACGCGGCGGGGCTCACGCGGTGGGCGTAGACCTGCTCGATCCAGCCGGCCTTGAAGGCGGCCAGGTCATCGCGGAAGTTGGCCATCGAGGCACCGTAGGGCGCGACGACGCCGCCGGACTGGTCCGGCACGGACTGGCAGCCGTGCACCAGACGTCCGCCGAGGGCGGCGTGGGCCTTGATGGACTCGATGCGGCGGTGCTCGTTGAACCAGCCGCCGTGGTAGACCTCGTCGAGCATCCCGCCCATCTCGTCGTCCAGGTCGAAGACGACCGAGGTGGCGGCGGGGAAGAACCAGCACGGGCCGACGTTGGAGATGTGCCCGTCGAGCTCAACCTTGTTGAGTGCCATGAGCGTGGCCGCCTCGCGCAGCATCCGCAGGTGGTCGGCGGTGATCTGCGGCAGGCCGAGCCCGTCGAGGTGGTCGTCGCGGAACAGGTAGGCGTACACCTCGTAGGCGGTGGACAGCACCCGGGCGGCGTCCGAGGTGGACTCGCCATGGGCCTTGATGAAGTCCAGCGCGAGCTGCTCCACCGCGCTCTCAGTGGTCTCCTGCACGTCCAAGAGCTGGGACTTGACCAGCTCCCAGTCGGCGACGAGCCAGGTGTTGGACTCGAAGCGGAAGAAGTACTCGGCCGGGTCGATCGTGATGCGCCGGCCGTCGACCTGGATGCCCGGCAGGCGGCTCCAGCGCTCGTCGAACGCCTGCGGCAGTTCGACCGTGATGGCCTTGGTGTCGATGGTGGTCACCGTGTCTCCGTCTCTGATCGGCGGGTTCGGGCACAGGAGTGCCCGAACCCGGAGAGGGTGTACGGAACTTCGAGGGCCGCCCGGCCGAAGGGGGGAGCCGGGACTGCGGTCGGGCAGTTCCGGGCGGCTGTGATTAAGTGAACAGTCGGTCACGCACAGTGGGTACGGAGTGGGCGAGGCCAAGCGGTATACGCGGTTTACAGCCCCAGGACGGAGGAGGTCATGGCGGCACCCAACAGGCCCAACATCCGTTTACGCGAGGCCATCGACGCGATCGGCTGCACGTACGACGCGCTGGCCAGGGACGTGCGCCGGATCGCCGCGGAGAACGGCGAGATCATCGGCACCAACAAGTCGGCGATCTCCCACTGGGTCAACGGCACTCGGCAACCGACAGGGCAGACCGGCCACTACCTCGCGGAAGCTCTCTCCCGCAGGGCCGGTCGCACCGTCACCCTGACCGAGATCGGCCTGCGCGACCCCGAGGCGCCCCTTCCTGACGACCCCGATCCCGTCGTCACGGCCACCGACCTGGGCCGCGCCGACGTCGAACGACGCCGCTTCCTGGCTGTGGCCGCCTTCACCACCGCAGGCGTGGTCATGCCCCTGGCCTACGACCATGAGGCTGCGTCCCGCATGCTCCGCGCACGCACGGGCCGGACCCTGGTAGGAGCCGAGGACGTCGACGTGATCCGCCAGATCACTGCCGCGTTCAGCGCAGCCGACGAACGCCTGGGCGGCGGTCACGGGCTGACCACCGTCACCGCCTACCTTGCCGATACCGCCGCCCCGATGCTCCGCGCCCGCTTCGCATCAGAAGCCTTGCGCCGGGCCGCCTTCGGCGCCGTCGCCGAGCTGGCCTACCTCGCGGGCTGGAAACACCACGACCTCGGTCAGGAGGGCGCCGCCCAGCGCTACTACCAAGTCGGCTACCAGCTCGCCTGCGAAGCCGACCCGCACGGTCACGCCGCATGGATGATGCGCGCCCTCGCCCACCAGGCCCTCAGCCTCAAACAGCCCCACCATTGCGTCGACCTCGTCGAAGGCGCCCTCAGCCGTGGACTTGGCTACGTGGACGGCCAGACCGAGGCACTACTCCACATCACCCACGCCCGCGCCTTCGCCGCAGTCCACGAAAAACCCGCAGCGGCCCGCGCCCTGCTCGCCGCCGAAGACGCTCTGCTCCGCGACGACGGCCCCCAGGCCAGCTTCTCCCTCGTCAGCGGCCCCGCCGCCGGCACCGTCGCCAGCCACACGGCCCGCACCCTCACCGATCTCGCCGATCATGTCGGAACCGAGCAACAGCACCGCGACGCGCTCGTCCGCTGGGATCCTGAGAAGTACAAGCGCGTCCACGCCCTCACCTACGCGGACCTCGGCGACAGCCTCGCCGCCCAGGCCCGCGCCGATGAGGCAGTCGCCGCCTGGAACCAGGCCCTCACGCTGATGGACGGCATGACCTCCGACCGCACCCGCAAGGCGATCACCTCCATTCGCTCGACGCTGGCGGTCTACCAGCGGCGCAAAGTCCCCGGCGCCGCCGAACTCGCCCGTCGCGCCCGAGAGGCGCTCGCCTAACATGCCCACCAACCCGGCCGACGAAGGGACCCCCGTGGCTCAGCCGACAACCGATGACCAGCCCCAAGCGCTCAAGCCCGCCGTGGAATCCATGACCCTGCTGGTCGCCGCCGTCATCGTCCACGACAAGGCCACCAACCGCGTGGTCCTCCTCCAGCGCAGCGACCAGGCCAAATTCGCCAAGGGCATGTGGGACCTCCCGGTCGGCAAGAGCGAGCCCGGCGAGCCGATCACCGAGACGGCCGTCCGCGAGCTGTACGAGGAGACCGGTCTGACCGTCAGGCCAGAAGCGCTCAAGGTCGCCCACATCATCCACGGCGCCTGGGGCGTGGAAGCCCCCAACGGCTTCCTCACCGTCGTCTTCGTCGCCCACGAATGGTCCGGCGAGCCCGAAAACCGCGAACCTAGCAAGCACGCCCAAGTCCGCTGGGTCGACGCCAACGCCATCCCCGACGAATTCGTCGAGACCACCGCCAGTGCCCTCCACCGCTACCTCAGCGGCGGGCCCCAGGTGTCGCTGGACGGCTGGAAATAACTGAGCGCCTCTTCTGGGGAAGAAGTCTCGCCCCACGGCGTGATGAGTGACCGCGTCCAGCGTTCCCAAGTTTCCTCGGTGAACGCCCGGCAGGACACGTCGGCGAAGAGGGAGACCATGACGTACGACCGCGACCGCATCGAAGCCCTACTCGACGAGGGAGTCCGCGACAAGGTGTACCCGGGCGCCGTCTGGGCCGTCGGCGATGCCACGGGCGTCCTCGCCCAGGGCGCCACCGGCGTCCTCGACCCCGACGAGCCGGACGTGCCGATGCGCACCGACACCGTCTTCGACGCCGCGAGCCTCACAAAGATCCTCGCCGTCTGGTCCTCCATCGGCGCCCTGTGGGAAGACGGAACCCTCGACCTCGACCAGCCGCTCGGCGCGTTCTGGTCCGAGGTCGCCGGCCATCCACTCGCCGCCGTAACCGCCCAGCAGTTGCTGACGCACACCGCCGGCGTTCCCCTGCGGGCACAGCTGAAGAACCTCTATGGCACCAAGCCCGAGGAAATCCGCCGAGGCGTCCTCCGAGAACAACTCCATCGGGCACCCGGAGAAGCTGTCGAGTACACCGACCGGGCCGCCCTCATCCTGGGCTACCTCGCCGAACACCTCTCCGGCCAGCCCCTGGACCAACTGGCCACCACCCGCGCCTGGCACCCACTGGGCATGGCCTCCACCCGCTTCGGCCCCCTGCCCGCCGACCTCGCCGCCCGCTGCGCACCGACCGAACTCGACCAGGACACCGACACCCACCTCAAGGGAGTCGCCCACGACTTCTCGGCCCGCCTCCTCGGCGGCGTGTGCGGCATCGCCGGGGTCTTCACCGTCGTCGATGACCTCGCCGCCTTCCTCCGCTACATGCTCGCCCCTGCCACGTCCTCTTGGCGGGCCGGTTTCGGTAGCAAGTGGGCCACCTGCTCCCTGACCAAGCAGACGGGTGATCTCCAGCCGGCTCGCGGCCTGTTCTGGCATCCGGCTCCCGGCACCACTGCCGAGGAGGAGGTCTGGGTCCACTACGGCTTCACCGGCACAGGCATGTGGATCTCCCCCATCGACGGCCGGTGGGCGGTGCTTTTGACCAACAAGCTGTACTACTCCCGCGACCGCGAACTGCTGAACGGTGTCCGCAACGCCTTCCGAAAGCTGGCTTTCACCTAGGAACCGGTCCCCCTGGCGTGGGACGTTTCGCTCGGATTGGTTCGGAGACCCGGTGGGCGGAGATCGCGTCGCGTGCGGGTTTCACGGGCGGCAGCGCTGTGCTGTGTTCAGGGGGCTGCGCGGCGCCCGGTGCTGGTCCACCAGAGCCGGGGCGCATCCTGCAAACCTGCCGCGACAGGGCAGGGACGGGGTGGCGCCCCGCCCTTACCCCGCCGGCCCTCGGCTGTGAGGTGCGCGTCCTTCGACGCAGCCGCTTCCGGTTGCGGCCGACGTACGGTTGAAGTACCGAGGGCATCACGCACTCCGGCCCCACGCCGGGTCGTCCTCGGCGAGAGACGAGTGAATCCGGGCCGCCCCCGTGGTCGGCGCGGAGACGGGTCGGCACCATGTCCGCCGCGGTCGAAGCAACTCAGCGCAAGCTCATCACGGGCAGGAACCGCGCCGAGCGCCCGCGCAGGTCCGCAATCCCGCCGAGGAGAGACGTGATGGCCCTTTCCCGGCTGGACATCTATCGGCGGAACCGAGGAGAGCGGACGCTCGTCACGCTTGCCGGCGACATCGGGCCGGCCACGACGCCGCTGCTGCGGGCCGCAGTGGAGCAGTGTCTGCTGGACGGCGTCACCGAGATCGACATCGACCTGACCACGGTCGGCTCCTGCGACGCCCGGGGCTTGGACGTCCTCCTGTCGGCAGCACGTCGCGCCGGCCGGGTCCACGCCCGCCTGCGGCTGCACCATCCGTGTGCTCAGATCGCCCGGCTCCTCGATGCCACCGGATCGTCGTCGCTGCTCCTTGCGGCCCCCGTGATTCCCGTGCCGCCCACCGCATCCAGCGACCTCATGAGCACCGCGGCGCGGGCGCCCGAGGACCCCGCTCGTCGGGCGGATCAGCCGGTCCTCAGGGACGGTATCCGCCTTCGCCGGCTGACCCGCTGGCAGGCGGAAGACATGCGCGAGGACATTGCCGACCTGGCTGCGCAGTCCGTCGCGGGCACCGTCGGAGAGGCGTACCACGATCGCGGAGACTTCCTGCACCGCTTGGCGGTCACCGCCCACCGCCCCGGCTTCGCCCTGCTGGTCGCCGAGACGACGGTGCTGGTCGGTTGCGCCTTCGGTTTTCCGGTGGGCTCTGACGGCTCCGACGGCCGTAAGGACGGCGGACCGCTCCAGGAGATCATCCAGCGGCTCACCTCCCGTGCGCGGTTCGTCGTCCTCACCCAGGTCGTGGCCCGTCCGCACGTTCAACACCGCGACATCGCCCACCGCTTGCAACAGCGTCTCCTCACAGACCTACACTCCTCCCTCGGCATCACCCTGCTGCATCCTGCCGACCAGACAGGACAAGCCGCCTTCTCGTCCTGGGGCTGGCAGAACATGGGTGAGGTCGTGGGGCTGCACGGCGCCGTCGCCCCCTGCGTGCTGACCTTGTCCGCCCAGGCAACAGCTCTTGCCCGCCGGTGATGCGGCAGTGCGAGGGCTGCGCGCCACGCCGTCCGCCACGCCGGGAGTAATCTGAGACATACCGAGAACTTCCGGGCGCACGATGACGGCGGCGCCGTTCCCGGCGAGTAACACGAGACGGGCAGCCGGAAACCGCACCGCCCGGAACGGGATCGCACGATGAACGCCATCACACAGCCCGCCGAGGGTACGGCGCCAGGTGACGGACACTCCTACCGCATGCCCTTGCCCCGGCTCCGTCTCACCCCGGACGTCAGCCATGGCCCGCTGGACGGCGCATGGTGGCCGCGCTGCGACGCACTGGAACTGGAGTTGCCCGTGCTGGTCGGCTCCCTGGACCCGAGCATCGGCACCATCACCCGCGTGACCGTGGGGACGGCCGCCTGGCCCGATGCCCCGCAGGAGGTGATGGCACCCGGGCACGTGATCGAGGTGATGCTGACCGATTCCGCCGCCGAGGCGCATGCCATCACCGTGGACTGCGACACCGTGGGGCGCTGGGAACTGCTGGTGATCCCCCCGGACGAGTCGGCCCGAGTGGCCACCCGGCTGCTGACCGCCGCCGCCGACCCCGCCAACCCGCTGTCGGCTCCGCGCCTGCTGGCACTCGCCGAGAGCGGCCTCGACGGACAGGACACCGGGGAGCCGGAAGGAGGAGCCGGACCCCAGGTAAGCAGCCCAACCGGCTGCACCCGACCGGCGGACCGGGCATCCACGACCGCATGATGGAGCCATGGCACCGACAGATCCGTTGTCATCCCGGCTCACCCCCGCCCGAGGCGTGGCCGCGGAAGGTGAGGGAATGGCGGCAGGACGGCGCCCGGGCCGGTCCGAAAGCTTCGGGGAAGCGCTCCTCGGAAAGATCCTGGACAGCGCGCACGAACTCCCACCCCATCTCATCGGGCCCCTGGTCGCCGACGTGATGGAGCGGCTCGGTGGCCGCCGTCCGCAGGTGCTGTTGCAGGACTACGGCCAGTTGGTGCTCGTGCCTCTGCCCGGTGAGGGACTCACCGGTGGGGAGCCGCAGGTGATCGACGACTCCGACGCGGGCCGCTGCTTTCTCGACGCCGTCCCCGTGGAGGTGCCTCAGGAAGACGGCGTCCGGGTCCATCTACCCCTGCTGGACGGCGGTGACCAGGTGGGAGTCATGGCGGTGACGCTGGACAGCGTCGATGACGACGACCGCCGCCTGCTGCTCAGAATCTCCGGCCTGGTGGCCGACCTTCTGGTGACCAAGCACGGCTACTCCGACCTGTTCTTCGACGTCCGACGCGATGAGGCCATGAGCGTCGCCGCGGAGATCCAGTGGTCCCTGCTGCCACCGCTGGCCATGATCATGCCCCGGGTCGCCGTGGCCGGAATCCTGGAACCCGCCTACCACGTGGCCGGCGACAGCTTCGACTACGCGCTGAACGGTGATGTCCTCCACGTGGTCATGATCGACGCGATGGGCCACGGACTGGACGCGGCCACGATGGCCACCGTGGCCATCGGCGCCTACCGCCACGCCCGCCGCTCCGGCATCGGACTGTCGGAGATCTACGCGTTCATGGACCGCGCCGTGGCCGAGCAGTTCGGTCCCGAGCACTTCGTCACCGCGCAGATGCTGCAGCTGGACACCACCACGGGGCGGGTGCAGTGGGTCAACGCCGGGCACCCGCCGCCGATCCTCGTCCGCGACCACCGCGTCGCACAGCGTCTGGTCGCCCCGACGACCCTTCCCGTCGGCCTGGGCGGTATGGAGCCGCGGGTGAGCGAACTGGGGCTGGTGCCCGGGGACCGAGTCCTCTGCTTCACCGACGGAGTGGTCGAGGAACACAAGAGCGGCGGGGAGGAGTTCGGCGAGGACCAGCTGATCGACTGTGTGAACCAGCTGGAGAGGACCGGCCGCGGCATCAGGGCGGTGACGCGCTCCCTGTCCCACACGCTCAAGCAGGCGCGCGGCGGACAGACCAGCGACGACGCGACGCTGCTCATGGTGGAGTGGCGCGGCTGACCTCTCGTCCCCGCCGTCCGTCACCGTTGCACGGCGGCAGGTACCGCACATCCGTACGACCACCGCCCCTCGCCGCCAATGAACGCGGAGTAGTGTGGGCAGTACCGAGGGCATTTCGCACACCGGCTTCCACGCCGGGTCGTCCCCGGCGAAGGATGACACCCGGGCCGCGGCACAGGTGGCCCGGAGACAGGTCCGCACCATGTCGGCGACCTTGTACCCCACCCTGCCGCACCGCGAGCCCGTCGCAGCCCCGGCCGCGCGTCTCGCGCTGAAGACCGACGGCGCATCCCGCGGGCTGCTGGACGGAGCCTGGTGGCCACGGTCCCGGGACCTGCTGAGTGAACTGCCGGCGCTCACCGACCTGTTGGACCCACTGTGGGGCCGCATCACCCGTATCGCCGTCAACCCGGAACACTGGCCGGCCATCCCCCGCAAGATCCCCGTGAGCGGGCACATCGTCAAGGTCGGCTGGTTCACGTCGGAGATCGACCCGCACAAGCTGCTGCTGCTCTCCTACGGCACCAGCCGCTTGGATCTCCTCGTCGTTCCGCCCGAGACCGGGGCGCAGTCGGCGGCCCGTCTGATGGCAGCCGTATCCGACCACGACGACCCGCTCCTGACCGCGAGCGCGCTCATCGCCGCGGAAGCGGCCCGGCATGCCGTCTCCCCCACCGACCAGACCTTGGGCCCGGACGAGGCATGGGAGTACGAGGGCGGCGCCTCGGCGGTGTCCGCGGCCGTCACCGGACAGACCGGTCCGCCAGGGCCGGCCAGCCGGCTGATCATCGGTATGTGAGGTGGCCGCCATGAACGCCTTCCTGACGGCCGTCGCTTTCCTGGTCCTCGTCGCAGTGGCGGCGTACGTGATCCACCGGCTCGGGCTCCAGCACGCCGACAGGATCGCGGCGTACCGGTACAGCACTCCCCGGCCCGGTCGCCGTGACCGTGGCGCGCCCCAGCCGCACCCCGCACCATGGGTCGGCATCCGGGCGTCCGACCGGCCGCCCGGCCCCACCGCCCACCCGGCCCGCGGCGACGCGAGCCCGGGGCGTGGACGCAGGCTCTGGAGCACCCGAGGTTCCGAGCATCCGAACCGAGGCGTCATGACTCTTCCACGGCTGAACGTCTACCGGCACGACCGGGGCGCGCGGGCCCTGGTCACCCTGGCCGGTGTGATCGACCCCGTCACCGCGCCCCGGGTGCGCGCCGCTCTGGAGCAGTGTCTGCGGGACGGGATCACCCTCATCGACGTCGATCTGACCACCGTCGACCGCTGTGACGACAGCGGCCTGCGCGTCTTCCTCGACGTGTCGGAGCATGCCGCCGAGGCCCAGGCGTTCCTCCTGCTGCACCACCCCTCCCCGCAGACCGAACGACTGCTCATGGACACGGGCTCCGACGGTCTGCTCTACCCGATGAGGCCGAAAGGGGCGCGCCCTCAGCGGGCCTGACGTCGACAGAAGCACCCCAGGGAACGGGCCACCGGACGGAGAGCGTTGGTGCGCCGGTCAAGCCGTACGGTCGCGCCCCGCGCCGCCCCGTCAGCCCACAGGACCACGCCCGCTCCCGGTGTCGATGAGGATCTGTTCCGCGTCGCTGACGTTGTCCACCCGGACCGCTTGGGCCATCGCGGCACGGGCGGCATCCAGTGCCGCGTCGGGCGGGACGACCAGCAGCGAGAAGATGTCCCGGTCGCCCCGGGTGATCAGGACCGTGTCGTCACCGACCGGGAAGGAGTCGATGTGCACCACGTGGTCGTCCACGACGATACGCGTCGGGAGACCCTCCCAGGCGGAGGCATCCAGCCCCACGCGGGACACGGGGCCGAGGTGGGCGACGAGGGCACTCAACAGGGCGGGCAGCTCGGCCCCGATGTCGCGCGAGCGCGGCCACCACGCGCCGTCAAGGACGCCTTCGCGTGATTCGGTCGTCTCCAGCCGGAGAAGCGCGCACCCTGGCCGCACCGCCTCGTGGACGCCACTGGGCAGACGCCGGGGAACAGGTGGTGTGTCCGAGCTGGTCATGATGACCACCCGTCTGTAGGGCCGGTGCGACGACGGGACTCCGTTCCGCAGCTCCCACGCTACTCCTGGCGCCACACTCACCGACGTCTGCAAGATCGCCCGCCCTCTCGCCCCCGACGGAACGGAACCAGCACACATGAGGCCGGGAAGCCCCGTGAACACTGGAGAACTACGGAGTGGTATTTTCCCAGGCCAGACGCACTCCGACCGACGTTTCCGCAGGTCACAGCCCTGCCCAGGGAAAACCCCTAAAGCGGGTGTCGCAGGTTCGAATCCTGCCGGGGGCACAGAGAAACACCGATGACGAAGTCGACGCCCAGCCGGCGAAGGTGACAGCCGGTGGCAAGCCCGGACTGGCCACCACCGATCACCACGACCGGAGCTGCCCGCGTCACTCCGCGGCTTCCCGGCCGGGCAGGGAGACGAGGGCCACCAGTGCCAGTCCGGCCACGGCTCCGACGAGCTGCATGCCGATGAACCCCGCGATCGACGCGGGGGCGATGCCGGCGAAGGTGTCGGTGAAGGCGCGGCGCCCCTGCTTACACCGCCGCCGGAGCCGAGAGACGGCCATTCCGGTGTGGCGAGCCCGGGGCGCCTCAGGTGCGCTGCAGCTCGGCCGAAGCGACTCGCATCGCGACTTCGCCCCGGTCGCCGCGAGCAAGATTGCCCGCAGCCGTACACCAGCGGCAATCGGCGTCCTGGCGCGAGTCCTGGAGGCCCCGTTCACGGCTACGCGGCCGATGGATTACGGAGCCGAGGTCGCCATCATCCCCGTGCAGCAAGGCAGTAGCCAATAGGAAGTGGGTAAGCGCCTCGCCAGCTGCGAGCGTGTTCAGGGGCATCACGCTGGGCGCCGGCACTCCAGGCACATAGCGGGCTCTTTCGCGCTCATCAGCTGGGTGCATCTCGATAGCCAGCTCCGTACGGTCGATGAGCCTGTTGCACCAGAAGCACCCGACGCCAGGAGCGATCAGACGAGTGGCCGTGTGGATCTGGCCGATTTCTCCGCCGCCAACGACGGGGATCTTCACCCCCACCTGCGTAGCGGGGATCAGGTACTCCTGCACAACCGCGTTGACCCAATGCCGAGCAGCATGACTGTCCGCGGCAAGGAAGATCCAATCTGTCCGGGACAGCTCACGGAGAGATTCGTGGTGCTCCACCCGCCGCGGAATGGGAGCCAGTCGAACGCTTGGATTGGCCCGTATAGCATTGCGGGCCGCGACGTTGGTTTTGAGTTCGCCGACATCGCCGCGCTCCGCAGCGACCAGGCGCGGAAGGTTTGTCGCATCGACGGTTTCATCGTCGACGAGAACCAGTCCGCCAACCCCGAGTCGAGCGAGTTCTTCGACGAGGAGGCTCCCGACGCCGCCCAGGCCGACAACCGCAACGCGCATCCGACTGAGCGCTTCCTGGCCGCGGTCACCAAGAAGTCTCGCCTGCCGGTCCCACAGAGGATCGCAGACCGCAGACCCAGAAGGGCTCTGTCTCAGGCGAACCAAATTTCCCGACGGGATGACAGTCTCGCTCAACGCAGCTCGACCGCCATCAGGGAGCCACAGGTCGCCAGCTGCTGCATGGGGGGTGAAGACGACACCTCCGACGATGTGCCCACTGATCTGTCGCAGAGCGGGGTAGCCGCGTTCATGGCTAGCCAGGTCAATACGAGAGAAGCGGACGCTGTCCCCGCCGGGATGGCAGTGGACGGCAAGATAGGCGAGCCGTTCCTCCCGAGCTCGGACGATCGCGTTGCGCACGAAGGTCGGGGACAGCGCACGGTAGCCGACCTCACCTGGCACGTAGTCCTCACCGTCCCGGGCGATAAACAGCTCGCGGGCCAGCAAACGCGGTCCGCGGGGGCCTTCTGCTTGATCAGCAAGGAGGACGGCACCATGTTCCTCACCGTCGGAGAACAGGTGGCTGGACAGCGCACTCCAGAGCCGGGGCGGGATAGTAAGGCTCCAGCCATCGCTGGGTGGGTTTACTGGTCGGCCAGCCATCGTCGGATCCTCTCGGCCTTAAGAGCCGCGCTGTCCACACGTGGATCGCGGTGGTTGGAACGGCGTGAGATCTGCAACGCGGGACGGTCTCGCCACTGCACATGCTGAATGGCTGGCCCGTGCGCCTGTCCGTCGGTGCGGCTCAGGACACCGCAGTAGTGGGGATAGATGTCCGCGTCTGGATAGGCGGCGCTGATCTGAAAACCGAGCCATGTCGACTGTGAGGTGTAGGCGGGGCCGATGATGACCTCATCGATGGTCACGATCACTCCGCCGGCGCCGTCCGTCTCCACCACGACCGAGTGACCGGCAAAGTGGGCACGGACGGCTTCGACGGCTTCGGCGATGGCCGGAGCGACGTTGATCACGAGTTGTCATCCGGAGGGACGGCCAGGAATTCCTGGTGCGCATGCACGCGGATCTGATCACTGTCGTCCACGACTTCGTAGCGACCGTTACCTCGACGGACGGAGAGCTGGAAGCGGTCGTCGACGGGCAGGCCCTGAGCACCTGCGGCCTGCTTGATCTCGAGACCGGTGACCTCGCGATCCGGCAGCTCGACCGGCTGACCGTTGACGGTCACAGTGATCGGGTGAGGCCGAGGCGGAGACGTCTGCGCGGTCACCTCATCGTGGGCGGTCATAGCCGTACCTCGTTTCACGCGGGTTGGAGCCAACGCTCACAATGTAACGAGAGCGTCGCAGTGTTTCGAAAGTCGAACACCGCGGCCAGAGTAGCACCTTCTTGTTCTGGATGTCGAACACCGTTGGAAAGTAGACTGACCACCCGATACCGAGGAGGAAGGCGATGGCCCGGACTCGCGTAAACGTGTCCGCCCTGTACGCGGCTCTCGACGCCGCGAAGAACGAGAGGCAGCTGTCATGGCGACAGCTCGCCGCCGAGGTAGGCGTTAGCCCCTCGACCATGACGCGCATGGCCAACGGCAACCGACCGGACGTGGATGCCTTCGCGGCCCTCGTGCGATGGCTCGGCATGCCAGCCGAAACCTTCATGGTTGATCCTGACGGTGCGGAGGAATCGACTCAGCCAGCCGAGCCCGAGCTGATGGCCCAATTGGCACCTCTTCTCAGAGCACGCAGCGACCTGGGGGCAGAGGACGTGAAGTACTTGGAAGAGGTGATCGGAGCCGCCGTGCGCCGCTTCGCCTCCGATCGGGAAGCCCGTTCGAGGTGACGCGTGGATCAGGGGTGGACTAAGAAGGCTCTTCAGCAGCTTGCACTTGACGTCCGCGAGGAGATAGGCGTCGGACTACACGACCGGCTCGACCTCCAGGAACTGACGGACGAATACTCGATCCCCGTTTATCCCTCGGATCAGCTCGCCGGCGACGGCTGCTCCGACGAGGCGCTGGAGCACTTCTCGCTCCGCCGTCCCGAGGCGTGGTCGGCGGCACTGGTGCCAGTGGGGACAGCGCGGTTCATCGTGGAAAACAGTGCGCACACCCTCCAGCGCCGCAGGTCCAACGTGGCGCACGAGATGTCGCACCTCCTGCTGGAGCACGAATTCGACGGCATCCTCTTCGCTGACGGCGGCTGCCGTGCCCTCGGCCCCGAGATGGCCGCGCGGGAACAGGAAGCCGCCTACCTCTCCGGAGAACTCCTGATTCCAACCAAGGCCGCCGTGTCCGCAGCTCTGTCGAGAAGGTCTGACGAAGAAGTCGCAAAGCAATTCGACGTGAGCCTGCGCTTCGCCGCGTGGCGCATGAACGCCTCCGGCGCTCGGAAGATCGCCCAGCGGACGCTACAGAAGCGGGCTGCGGGAACCCGCCGGTAGGAAAGTCGCCAGGGCACATCGAGGGCACATGAGCCTGGGAAACGGTGTTGACCTGTGAGAACTACGGAGAGGAGTCTCCCCAGCTCAGCTGCCTTTTCCGTGCGAACCCCCAGGCCAGCGCCCCGCCACCCCCAATTGCTGCACGAGTGGCAGGACTTCTCGCATCGCCTGCATGAGGCGGGGCATCAGCCGTATTGCCTGGTGTGGCCGTGAGCTGAGGTTTCCCGGGGTTCCGGCGGAGTCTTCGGGTCCCGTCCCCGCTCGCGTCGTACCTCGGTCAGCCGGTGCTGTCCCGGCGGGGTTCGCCGTGTTCGCCGTGCTCGCCGTGGTGGTGAGGGCAGCAGACGCCGGGGGTGTGCCGGTGGCCGGTCGTCGGTGAGGTGCTCGCGGTGACCATGAGCGCCACGCACTGGGCTCGTTTCGCGCTGTCGACCATGCGGTCGCTGTCGGAGGCGGCGTTGGCCAGGCTCGCGCAGCAGACGGTCAGCAGCAGGAGGGCGCCGGCCAGGAAGGGCAGGCTGCGGCGGGCGGGAGGGGGCGCCAGCAGGGCCCGTACCCGCTGGGGCACCTCCCCGCCGGTCACGGCGAGGGCGGGGCTGGGCGCGCCGGCGGACGCGAGGGCGGCGTGGCCGACCGCGCGGGCGACGACCGACCGGTCCCCGACCTTCGCGGCTGCCTCCTCGTCGGCCCAGCGCTCCAGGACGAAGGCGCCCGTGCCGGCCAGCGGGCGCAGCAGCGGGTTCACGGCGGCCGTGAGCCGCCACAGGCTCAGGAACAGATGGTGCCTGCCGCGCAGATGGGCCCGCTCGTGCGCCAGCAGGGCCTCGCGCTCGGCGTCGCCGAGACAGCGCAGCATGCCCCGGGAGACCACGATCCGTCCGGGCCTGCCGGGCAGGGCGAAGGCCAGCGGGGCGTCGTCGTCGAGCACGGCCAGCTCCGTGCCACCGCGCAGCCCGGCGCACTCCCGGCGCGTCCGCACCACCTGGCGCACCTGGCGGAGGGCGGCCACGCCCAGCGAGACGACGCTCGCGGCCAGGACGCACGCGCTGACGGCCGCGACGACGAGATACACCGGGTCCTCGGCGCGCAGCGCGGTCACCGACCAGTGGCCCTCGGCCGCGACCTCGGGGATCTGCGCGATGCCGGTGAAGGCCAGCAGGGCGAGGGAGCCGGTCCAGCCGATCGCGGTGACGAGCGCGGCGCAGGCCAGGGCCCAGGCGGCGGGGCGCGGGGTGAGCCGTCGTGCGAGCCGGGGCGCGAGCAGCGTGAGGACCGCCGTGACGGCGAACGGGACGTAGACGCTGATCAGCACCGGCTCACCGCCTCCCGTCGGAGCCCTCGCCCCGAGCCTCGGGCCCGGACAGCAGCTGGTGCAGCAACTGCTCGTCGGCCGCGGAGAGTTCGGACACGAAACGGGTCAGCACCGCCTCGCGGTCGGAGCCCTTCTCCAGCAGTGACCGCATGCGCCGGGCCGTGTCCGAGGCCTCGTCCCGCACCGGCGCGTAGGCGAATCCGCGGCCCTCCCGGTGCCGGACGAGCATGCCCTTGTCGTGGAGGCGGGACAGGATCGTCAGGACGGTGGTGTACGCCAGGTCGCCGGGCAGCCGCTGCAGGACCTGGCGGGCGGTCAGCGGGCCGTCGGCGGCCCACAGCGCGGCCAGCACATCGCTCTCCAGCTCGCCGCGCGCACGCCGGCCAGAAGTGTCCCGGTTCTTCGGGTCGTTCACCGTCCGTCCTTCCTCGCCTTGGCCAGGACAGGCTACCCGGTCACCTCCTACTAGTTGTAGGAGGTATGCTCCGACTTCGACGCGCGAACTACTACATCTTGTAGAGTCCCAGCTCTCCCACGGCCGGAGGACCAGCCCATGCCCTACGCCGGACGCACTCTTCCCGTGCCCGCACCCGTGGGCGCCGTACCGCGCCCACGGGGCGGGGCGACGCCCGCCGGCCGGATCGCGATCATCTCCGCGAGCGTCGGCGCGGGGCACGACGGCGCCGCCGCCGAACTCGCCCGCCGCCTCGACGCGGACGGCTTCACCGTCGACCGGCACGACCTGCTGGACCTGCTGCCCGCCCGGCTCGGCCGCGCCGTCCAGGAGGGCTACCACCGGATGCTCGTCCGGGCGCCCTGGGCCTACCAGCGGATCTACGCCGGCACCGAGCGCGCCGGTGGCGGCGGCCCGGCGGCACGGGCGCTGCTGCGCTCCGCCGAGGACCGGGTGCTGCGCGCCCTGGCCCCGGGGACCGGCGCGGTCGTCTCCACCTATCCCGGGGCCAGCCGGGTGCTGGGCAACCTGCGCCGGTCCGGGCGGCTGACCGCACCGGTCCTCACCTACCTGACCGACTTCTCGGTGCATCCGCTGTGGGTGGCGGACGGGGTCGACGTCCACCTCGCGGCCCACGCCGTGCCCGCCGCCCAGGCACGGGCCGCCGGAGCGGCGGACGTACGGGTGTGCGGGCCGGTCACCGACCCGCGGTTCCGGCCCTGCGGCCGAGCGGAACGCGACCGCGCCCGGGCCCGGTTCGGGCTGCCGCCGCACGCCCCGCTCGCGCTGCTGGTCGCCGGGTCCTGGGGCGTCGGCCCGGTCCGGAAGGTGGCCCGGGAGGTGCGCGACTGCGGCGCCGCCGTACCGGTCGTCGTGTGCGGACGCAACGAGGCCCTGGCCGAGCAGCTGCGCGCCGACGGCATCGAGCACGTCCACGGCTGGGTGGACGACATGCCCGGCCTCATGCACGCCGCCGACGTCCTGGTGCAGAACGCCGGCGGGCTCACCTCCCTGGAGGCCTTCGCCGCGGGCCTGCCCGTCGCCAGTTACCGCTGCATACCCGGCCACGGCCTGACCAACGCCGCCGCCCTGGACGAAGCGGGCGCGGCCGTCTGGATCCGCGAGCCGGCCGACCTCAAGGCCGTCCTGCGCGACCTGATCGACGGCCCGCGCGGCACGCTCCAGCGCGAGACGGGCCTCGCCCTGTTCGCCGGGGCTCCGGACGAGGGCCCGGCGGCCGAGATTGCGCGCGTGCACCGGGCCGGGCCGCCGCAGCCGGGCCACCGTCCCGCCGCCCGGCGGCGCCCCGCCCCGCGGCGGCTCGCCACGACCGTCGCCGTCGCGTGCGCGGTGTGGGCGTGCGCCGTCGGCACGGGAGCCGCGACGGCGTACGACGGTCCGCGCCTCGCCCGCACCATCGGCCACGGCCTCGACCTGGACGACCTCGCCCCGCATCACGGGCCCCGCCCGGAAGGCCACCACTCGTGACCACCGCCCGCACCCTGCGCACCACCGCCCTGCCCGGGCCGACCACCGCCCGCACCCTGCGCACAGCGGCCCTGACCGCCCTGCCCGGGCCGGCCGCCGCCCGCGCCCTGCGCACCGCCGCCCTGACCGCCCTGCCGGTGCTGGCCGCCGCCCACGCCGCCCCCGTCGTCTCGACGTTCGGGCCGCTGCGCAACCGCGCCCTGCCCCGCCTGTCCGGCCGAGGCCGCCCGGACCACATCGCCCTGACCTTCGACGACGGCCCCGACCCCGCCGCCACCCCGCACTTCCTGAGGCTGCTGGCCGAGCGCGGGGTGCACGCCACCTTCTTCCTGCTCGGTACGCAGGCCCACCGCTCCCCCGGTCTGGTCCGCGAGATCGCCGACGCCGGCCACGAGATCGGCGTCCACGGCTGGCTGCACCGCCCGCTGCTGCTGCGCGGCCCGCGGGCCACCCACGACGACTTCGCCCGCGCCCGTGACACGGTCGCCGCGATCACCGGGCGACGGCCCACGCTGTTCCGGCCGCCGTACGGCGTCATGTCGACCGCCGCGCATCTGGCGGCCCGCCGACTCGGCCTCACGCCGGTGCTGTGGACCTGCTGGGGCGAGGACTGGACGGCCCGGGCCACACCCGAGTCCGTCCACCGCACCGTCACCCGCGACCTCGACGGCGGCGGAACCATCCTGCTCCACGACTCCGACTGCACCTCCGCCCCGGGCGCCTGGCACTCGGCCCTCGGCGCCCTGCCCCGCATCCTCGACACCTGCGCGGAACGGGGCCTGGAGGTGGGCCGGCTGGGTGACCACGGATGGCCTTCGGCGCCGTAGCATCCCGGCACGGGCCCGCCGGCTGCGCCCCCGCCACCCGGTGATTCACCCCGTTACCGCGCCCGATCTACCGGCTTCGGCGTCGTTGATCCGCATGGTTCACCGAAGGCCGCCCGCGTGGTCGACGTGCACAGCGACACCGGCACCCCGGCGGTACCGGATGCGGCTGCGCAACGCCTCCGACGACATCCACCCGCTCCACCTGCACCGGCACACCTTCGAGCTCACGCACATCGCCGGCACCCCCACCCGCGGCCTGCGCAAGGACGTCGTCATGCTCGGCGGATACCAGACCCTCGCCTTCGACTTCACCGCCGACCAGCCGGGGCTGTCCCTGTTCCACTGCCACCAGCAGCTCCACATGGACTACGGGTTCATGATCCTGCTGCGCTGCTCCTGACGTCCCGCCGTCCGGCGCCGTACGGGACCGGCGCCGTACAAGCCCGGCGCAGCACAGGCCCGGCTCGGGCCGCACCCGGCCCGCGATCCCTCCCGTGCGACCCAGCCGTTGGGAACCGGCCGCGGCAGGTCTATCGTCGGAATTCTCAGGCCAGGACGAGGAGGACGGCCGGTGATGCCGCAGGACGAGGCCGTGGTCGGCTGCATGGGCAAGGTGCTCATCGGGACGCGGGGTTCCGCGGGCCCCGGTGAGGTCCTGGTGCGGGTTCGAGGTGGCTCCGAGACCTTCCTGGCGTGGTCCGAGGATCCCCTGCCCGCGGGCGCCACGGTGCTCGTGATCGAATCGCGGGGATGCCGCGAGGTCGGTGTCATCGAGTGGGTGGATCCATTGGACGCGCTCGGCGGAGAGGCCGCCGGCGCAGGCTGAGGAGTACAAGCATGTTCGGATACCGCGTTCCCGCTCCCGACGAGGCGATGTTGATCTCGGGGGGCCGGCGGGGACTGGGGGGCGCGCCGTTCCGAGTGGTGACGGGCCACGGAAAGTTCGTCCTCCCCGTCTTCCGCAAGGTCCGCTTCCTCACCCTCTCCATGTGTGAGGCCGAGGTCACCGAGACCTGTGTGACCAAGCAGGGCATCTCGCTGCACGTCCGCGCCGTCATCGCCTTCAAGGTCGGCAACGACCACGAGAGCATCATCAACGCCGGCCAGCGCTTCCTGTCCGACCAGGAGCAGATGTCGGTGCTCACCGGCCGGATCTTCGCCGGCCACCTGCGGGCGATCATCGGCTCGATGACGGTCGAGGAGATCGTCACCGAGCGGCAGAAGCTCGCCGCCGAGGTCCTGGACACGTCCAAGACGGAGATGGCGAAGATCGGCCTGATCGTCGACTCGCTGCAGATCCAGTCGATCGACGACGGCGACACCGGCTACATCGACGCCATGTCCGCCCCGCACAAGGCGGCCATCCAGCGGCAGGCCCAGATCGCCCAGGCCCAGGCCACCCAGGCCGCGGTCGAGGCGGAGCAGGAGGCGGCCCGCAAGCAGGCCGAGTACGCCCGGCAGACCGCCATCGTCAAGGCCGAGTACTCGGCCGAGGTGGACCGCGCCCAGGCGCAGGCCGCGCAGGCCGGACCGCTCGCCCAGGCACACGCCCAGCAGGAGGTGCTCGCCGCGCAGACCGAACTGGCCGAGCGGCAGGCGAAGTTGCGTCAGCAGCAGCTGGTCGCCGAGGTCGTCAAGCCCGCCGAGGCCGAGGCCGAGCGGGTCAGGATCCTCGCCGCCGCCGAGGCCCAGCGCATGAAGATCCAGGCGGAGGCCGCGGCCTCCTACGACCGGGTCGCGCTGGACCGGATGCTCATCGACCAGCTCCCGCAGATCGTGAAGGAGGCCGCCGGCGGCCTGTCCGGCGCCAACGTCAACGTCCTGAACGGCGCGGACGGCCTCGGCGAGATCGCGGCCGGGCTGGTGTCCCAGGGTCTGACGATCCTCGACTCGGTCCGGCAGGGCCTGGGCCAGGACAAGGACGGCCAGGGCCCGAGGGGTGACGTCAACGGCCTGCTCCAGCTGCACTCCGGCAAGGACCGGAAGTCGGACGACGGGCCGGTGGACATGGACTAGTGGACCCGGACCAGCGGACCTGGACCAGCTGTCCGGCTCCGCGACCGTGAAGTGGCGGTCGGGGCTGGGGCGTTCGAGTTCGTCCAGGACCGCCACCGCCGGGCCTCGGCGCCGAGATCGGGAGCGTGTTCACGGCGGCTCTGCCCGGCCTCGGCACCGGCCGTTCCTCGCTCGGGCTGCCGCCGGGGCCCTCGCCTTCGCCGGGGGCGTGGGCAACATGCCGGCGATCGTCGTCGGCGGCGGCCGTCCGCGGGGCGGCGCGGTCAGGCCGGCTGGAGCCGGTCCGCGAGGCCCGCGGCCTCGAACGCCTTCCGCACGTCCTCGCGGCCCTCGGTGAAGTGCGCCCAGCTGTCGCAGTGGGCCGGGACCACCCGGCGGGCGGAGAGCAGCCGGGCGGCGGCGGCCGCCCCCTCGCCGTCGAGGACGAGGAGGGCGCCGTCGAGGATGCCCGGGATGCGGGGCGCCCCGGCGAACAGCACCGCGGTGTCCACCGGGCCGAACCGGTCGGCGACCTCCTTCACCAGCTCCAGGGAGGCGTTGTCGCCGCTGACGTAGACGGTGGGCAGGTCGGCGGAGGTGAGGACGAATCCGATGACCTCGCCGATGACCGCGTCGGCGCCGTCGGGGCCGTGCAGGGCGGGCGCGGCGGTGACGGTGAGGGTGCCGCCGTCGGGCCGCGCGAGCTCGACCGACTGCCAGGGGGCGAGGCCCTGCGCGGTGCCGCCGAGGCGGGTGGCGCCGCCGCCCGTGGTGAGGGTGCGCGGTACGTCGGCGAGCAGGGCCCGGCCGGAGTGGTCGAGGTTGTCGGGGTGCTCGTCGTGGGAAAGCAGGACGACGTCGACGGGCCCGAGGTCGGCCCGGGGCAGGCGGGGCGGGGCGGTCTTGGTGAGGAACCGGCCGCCGCCGCGCGGGTAGTCGCCCGGGGTGTCGAAGGTGGGGTCGGTCAGGAGGCGGAGGCCGCCGTACTCGATGAGGACGGTCGGGCCACCGAGTACGCGCACGGGAATCGGCTCGGCAGGAGCGGTCATGGCGGATCCTCACGGTTGGTTCGAGTTCTGTCCGTGAGAAGAAGCTAGCGTGATCTCACGGATGAAGGCAAGCCGTACCATGAGTCATGTGAAGGGAACCCTGACCGACGACCTGGGTCTGCCCCCCGCGCCGGGTGCGGAGCAGCACGCCGCGCTCGACCTCGCCAACAGCGCGGTCACCCTGCCCGGCGGCCAGTACAGCGACCTGCTCGCCACTCCCGGGGCCGCGAACCTGTGGCTCACCGCGCACGGGCTCGCGCCCGCCGACGCCGGGCTGCGCGAGACCTGCGCGGCCCAGCTGCGCTCCCTGCGCGAGCATCTCCGGTCGCTGATCGCCGCCCGGGTCGAGGGGCACACACCTCCGGCCGGGGCCCTGAACGCCGTCAACGACGCGCTGACCCGCGCCCCCGCGGCGGCGCTGCTGCACTGGTCCCCGGAGCGGGGCCCGTACCGTGCGGCGACCCACCCCACCACCCAGATCCTCGAGCACGCCCTGGCCGCGCTCGCCGCGGACGCCGCCGACCTGCTCACCGGCGCCGACGCCGACCGCCTCACCGCCTGCGGCTCGCCCCCCTGCAACCGCTACCTGCTCCGCCACGGCCGCCGCCACTGGTGCTCCACCCGCTGCGGCGACCGCGCCCGCGCGGCCCGCGCCTACGCCCGCCGGACGGGGCGCGCCGAGGAGAACACCCGGGGGGACGCCGAGGAGAACTGAGCGGAAACCGGCCGGAGACCCGCGCCCCGCGCCGCCGTACCGCACCCCCGGCCGACCCTACGTATTGTAGGTTCCCAACCGCAGACCATCGCGGAGCCGTTCATTCGTCTGTTCATCGGGGGATCCATGCAGGACACGGAAGTGGAGGCCGCCGGTGAGGTCTGTGTGCGCAGTCTGGCGCCGACGCTGACCCTGCTGGCCGTCAGCCTTCTCGTCGCCGCCGTCGGCGTGTACGAGCTGTGCGGGTTCGGGCTGCACAGCCTCGACCGGCGGCCGCATCTGTTCAGTGACGGGCTCGCGACCGGCGGGGTGATCGTCGCCGCGGTCGCGGCCGGCGCGGCGGTGGGCAACCTCGGCTGGCATCTGATGGCGGCCCGGCGCGGCAGGGGAAGGGCCGGGTAAGAGGCTCGGCACGACCGGGGCCGGGTAAGAGCGGTTGTCGGTACGCTCCTGTCCCGGAAGACCGACCGACCGGACTACCCTACAAGCTGTAGGGTCAGGGTGGCCCCGACCGGGGTCGACCCGTCCCCCTCCCCTCAAGGTGACCAGTCACCATGCCCGCTCAGCAGCAGACCCTGCTCTCCTCACAGGTCCCCGCACAGCGTGGCACGCGTCGCGTGCCGCAGCTGCCCGTGCCCGGCCCCCGCCTGCGCGCGCGGGCGGCCTCGGCCACCGTGTGGTACCTGCGGCTGATCGCCGTGTTCAACATCATCGCGGTCATGTCGCTGCCGTTCCGCAAAGAGGTGCAGGAACACAACGACGGCAAGCTCTTCACCGCCCGCCACGTGCACGCGCACACCCACCACGCCGGCCAGTTCTTCACCCCGTACCTGGCCACCGCGGGCCTGGCCTCGGCCGCGGCGGCGATCTTCCTGGCACTGGTGATGCGGCGCGGGAAGCGGGCCGCATGGGTGGTCAACCTGCTGTGCGCGGGCCCCCTGTTCGTGCTGTACGTCCTCGCGCTCACCCAGCACCCGTTCCGCGACCACGCCTTCAACTGGGTCTCCACCGCCCTCACCGGCCTCTTCGTGGCCGCGCTGCTGGTCGGCCGCCGCGAGTTCAACGCCATCGGCGACCCCTCCAACCCCAAGCTCGCGCTGGCCGTCGGCGCCGGCGGCATCCTGGTGACCGGCGGTCTCGGCACGCTGCTCGTGCACGCCACCAACAAGCTGACCGGCGCCACCTGGTACGACGAGCTCGCCTACACCCTGCTGCGCGGCATCAGCGTCGGCCCGCTCGCCGACCGGGTCGACTCCGTGCACGCGCCCCGCTGGGCCGACATCATCGTCAACATCCTGCTCGCCGCGGCCTTCCTCCTGGTCCTGTACGCCTGCTTCCGCTCCCCGCGCGGCCGCCGACGGCTCACCGAGGACGACGAGACCCGCCTGCGGGCCCTGCTGGACAAGCACGGCGCCCGGGACTCCCTCGGCTACTTCGCGCTGCGCCGCGACAAGGCCGCGATCTTCTCCCCCACCGGCAAGGCGGCCGTCACCTACCGCGTCGTCGGCGCCGTCTCCCTCGCCTCCGGTGACCCCATCGGCGACCCCGAGGCCTGGCCCGGCGCCATCGACGCCTGGCTTACCGAGGCCCGCCGGCACGCCTGGACCCCGGCCGTCATGGGCGCGAGCGAGGAGGCCGGCACGATCTACGCCCGGCACGGCCTGGACGCCCTCGAACTCGGCGACGAGGCGATCGTCGACATCGCCGACTTCACCCTGGAGGGCCGCGCCATGCGCGTGGTCCGCCAGGCCCACAACCGGGTCAAGCGGGCCGGCTACACCGTCCGCATCCGCCGCCACGAGGACATCCCCGCCGACGAGATGGCCCTGCTCGTCGACCGCGCCGACCGCTGGCGCGACGGCGCCACCGAGCGCGGCTTCTCCATGGCCCTCGGCCGCCTCGGCGACCCGGCGGACGGCCGCTGCGTGATGCTGGAGTGCCGCGACGCGAACGACGAGCCGCGCGCCCTGCTCAGCTTCGTGCCCTGGGGCGAGCACGGCCTCTCGCTGGACCTGATGCGGCGCGACCGCGACTGCGAGAACGGCCTGATGGAGTACATGGTCGTGGAACTCCTGCTGCGCGCCAAGGAGCTGGACATCCAGCGGGTGTCACTGAACTTCGCGATGTTCCGCTCGGTCTTCGAACGCGGCGCACGGCTCGGCGCGGGCCCCGTCCTGCGCCTGTGGCGCTCCACCCTCACCTTCTTCTCACGCTGGTGGCAGATCGAGTCCCTCTACCGCGCCAACGCCAAGTACCGTCCGGTGTGGGAACCGCGCTTCCTGCTGTTCGCCAAGAGCAGTGACATCCCGAGGATCGGCCTGGCGAGCGCCCGTGCGGAGGGCTTCCTGGAGCTGCCGGGGACGGGCGGTCGCAAGGCTTAGCCCCTGCCGGAACCATTGCCGGCCCGGAGGACGGGCGGGGTGACGGAGCCGGCGGCGGAGCCGGGGTCGTAGGGCCCGGCGTCGCTTCCGGTCCACGCGGGGTCGTACGCGCAGGGCACTCCGGCGCCGCCCGAGAAGTACTGCCGGTCCGCGTACCAGTCGAAGGACATCCACTCGTCCCCGCCGTCCCGCTGGGCGTGGAGCTCCGCGTCCTCGCCCTTCCCGCCCGCCCGGTACGACGAGATCTGCCAGCCCTCGTCCGTCAGCCGCTGGTGCAGCCGGCGCAGACCGGGCAGGGCCTGGCTCGCGGGCACATGGTCCAGCGCCCACGAGTGATACAGGCGGTAGGCGCCGTCGACGGTCTTGTCCTCCAGCCCCAGCGGGCCTCCGTCGTAGCAGTAGTCGGCGCTGAAGGTGTCCTCCGTGCCGGCACCATCGGGTTCGGCTCCCGGCCGCACGGGCCGGGTGAACCCCATGACGTCGTACGCCTCCTGGGAGTACCGGAAGGCCCGGCCGGCCATCTCCTGGGACCCGACCCTGGGGTAGTCGGTCGAGCCCCAGGAGTTGTGGACAAGCAGGCCGACGATGACGAGCACGACGGCGAGCGCGAGGCCGCCGCACCCGAGGCAGCCGAGAGCGAGGGAACGGCCCCCGGAACCGGCGGGGTCGGGGTCAGGGCTCGGCGTGGTGGTCTCCTCGGACATACGAGGACGCTAAGGCGCCGGAACGGCCCCACGGATGCGCGCGCCTACCCGATGGGGCTAGGTACCCGTACTCAGCCGGCCTTGCCGCACCGCACCGGCACCAGCACCCGCACCAGCACCAGCACCAGCACCAGCACCAGCACCAGCACCCGCAAAGCTCCCCGCGGCGCTCAGCCGCCCACCGTGAAGCCGATCACCGCGCCGCCGCCCTCGCGCCGGAAGGCGAACGGTGCTCCGCCGTGGGCCATGGCGACCTCGCGGACGATGGACAGACCCAGGCCCGAACCCGGCAGGGAGCGCGCGTCGGCGGCGCGGTAGAAGCGGTCGAAGATGCGGATGAGGTCGCCCTCGGCGATCCCGGGCCCCCGGTCCAGGACCTCCACCCGCACGGTCCCGGACCGCGCGGGACCGGTGATGTCGACCTCGATCGGCGCCTTCCCGTCCCGGTCGAACTTGGCCGCGTTCTCCACCAGGTTCGACATGGCCCGCTGCAGCATCCCGGGCCGCCCGTCGGTGGTCGTGTCGCCGCTCGTGCGCAGGACGATCTCGCGGCCGGTACGGCGCTTGGCGAGACCCACGACCTCCTCGGCGATGTCGGCGAGGTCCACCCGCTGCGGCGGCTCGGTGTCGGACTGCCCCGCCGCGAGGTCGACCAGCTCGTTGACGAGGTCGGTCAGCTCCCGCGCCTCCTGGGCGAGGTCGGCGACCAGTTCCTCCCGCATGGCGGGGGAGAGCTCGTCGATGCGGCGCAGCAGGGAGATGTTCGTGCGCAGGGACGTCAGCGGGGTGCGCAGCTCGTGCCCGGCGTCCTGCACCAGGCGCCGCTGGTCCTCCTCCGACTGCGCCAGGCGGCCCAGCATCCGGTCGAAGGCGCGGCCCAGCCGGCCCACCTCGTCCAGCCCGGCCACCGGCACCTCGATGCCCAGCTGCCGGGTGCGGGCCACGTCCTCCGCGGCGGAGGTGAGCACCACCAGGCGCCGGGTGATCCGGCGGGCCAGCCACCACCCGAACAGACCGGCCGCCACCACGACCGCCGCCATCAGGATCAGCGTGCGCTGCTGCAGCGTCCGCAGCAGGTCCTCGGTGTCGCTGAACTCCTGCGCGACCTGCACCGCGCCCCGCCCGTCGCCGAGCGAGACGGTCGCGATGCGGTACACATCCCCGTCCACCGGCACGTCCTTGTGCTGGACGACCTTCCCGGCCGTCGTCGCCAGCGCCATGGCCTTGTCACGGGAGGTGACGGGCAGGCTGGGGTTGCCGTGGTCCACGATCTGGCCCTGCGCGCCGAGCACCTGCACATCGGTGCGGGCGGGCCGGACCAGGTCGTGCCCGGGGCGGGAGGAGGAGAAGTCCTCGGGGACCATCTCGTGCTGCCGTACCTCGTCCCGCACGTCCTGCACGACCTGGCTGAACACCGACTGCTGGTCGACCCGCACGAGCCGCGCCGCGCTGCCGTACGACAGGATGCCGACGAGGATCGTGACGGCGGCGGTGACCGCCGCGAAGGAGACGGCGAAGGTGGTGCGCAGGGAGACCAGCTTGGGCCGGCCGGGGGCCAGCAGCCGCCGCAGGCGGCCCACCTAGTCCTCCCGGAGCACGTAACCCACGCCCCGCACGGTGTGGATCAGCTGCGGGGCGCCGGGCTCGTCGAGCTTGCGGCGCAGGTAGCCGACGTACACGGCGAGGTTCTTCGAGCCGGGCCCGAAGTCGTAGCCCCAGATCCGGTCGTAGATCGTGGAGTGGTCGAGCACGATGCCCGCGTTGCGCACGAGCAGTTCCAGCAGCTCGAACTCGGTGCGCGTCAGCTCCAGCTCGCGCTTGCCGCGCCAGGCCCGGCGGGCCTGCAGGTCCATGCGGATGCCGGCGGCCTCGATCTGCCGGTCGGAGAGCTGGGGTTCCCGGCCGGCGGTCTCGCCGCCACCGGCGCCGCTGCCGGCCGGCACCGGGCTGGTGCGGCGCAGCAGGGCGCGCAGCCGGGCGAAGACCTCCTCGACGTCGAACGGCTTGACCACGTAGTCGTCGGCGCCGGCGTCCAGGCCCGCGATGCGGTCGGCGGTCTCCACGAGGGCGGTGAGCATGAGGATCGGGGTGCGGTCGCCCTCGGCGCGCAGCACCCGGCAGACCTGCAGGCCGTCGATCCCCGGCATCATCACGTCGAGCACGAGGACGTCCGGCGGCGTCTTGTGGGCCTGTGCCAGCGCCTCGACGCCGTCGGCGACCGCCGTCACCTCGTACCCTTCCAGGGTCAGGGCACGCTCCAGGGCATGACGGATGGCACGGTCGTCTTCAGCGAGCAGCACAGTCTGGGGCACGCACCCAGTTTGCCAAGGCCTGGGGCGGTTCGGTCGGGGCGGGTGGACCTACGATCACCCTTTTTACCCCTCTCTCACCGTCACACGGGCAACCCGGCCCCGCCGCCCTACCGTCTTCTCACCTTGCCCGAGCGCCGAGCCTGGCGAGCTGCTCCTCGAACGGTACGACCAGCGGCTCGGCCGCCCGCTCCGGCGCGGCCGCCCGCGACCCCGCCATCAGGCCGGCCAGCTCCTGCGCCGCCCGCTCGATCCGACCGGCGAGCCCTTCCTCGCCCCAGTCCTCCGACGCCGCGTACACACCCGTGGGGGCGACGACGGCCCGAAGGTGGGCGAACAGCGGGCGCAGGGCGTGCTCCAGCACCAGCGAGTGCCGGGCGGTGCCCCCGGTGGCCGCGATCAGCACCGGCTTGCCCACCAGGGCCTCCTTGTCCAGCACGTCGAAGAACGACTTGAACAGCCCGCTGTACGACGCCGAGAACACCGGTGTGACGACGATCAGGCCGTCGGCCCCCGCCACCGCGTCCTGCGCGGCGGCGAGGCCCTTCCCGGGAAACCCGTTGGTGAAGTTGTGCGCGATCTCGACGGCGAGGTCCCGCAGCTCGACCACCTCCACGGCCGCCTCCGTCCGCCGCGCCACCGCGGCGGCGAGCCGGTCGCCCAGCAGCCGGGTGGAGGACGGGACGCCCAGTCCCGCGGACACGACGACGACCCTCATGCCGCGGCCACCTCCGACGAGCTTCATGCCGCGGCCACCTCCTCGGACGCCTTCAGGGAAGCGTGGGTCGGCGCCTCGGGCACGTCCGCCGGACGGCCGTTCGCGAACTCCTCGCGCAGCACGGGCACGACCTCCTCGCCGAGCATGTCGATCTGCTCCAGCACGGTCTTCAGCGGCAGCCCGGCGTGGTCCACCAGGAACAGCTGGCGCTGGTAGTCACCGGCGTAACCGCGGAAGGACAGCGTCTTCTCGATGACCTGCTCCGGGGTGCCGACGGTCAGCGGGGTCTGGTCGGTGAAGTCCTCCAGGGAGGGCCCGTGGCCGTAGACCGGCGCGTTGTCGAAGTACGGCCGGAACTCGCGCACCGCGTCCTGCGAGTTCTTCCGCATGAACACCTGGCCGCCGAGGCCGACGATCGCCTGCTCGGGCGCGCCGTGCCCGTAGTGGGCGAACCGCGTCCGGTACAGCTCGACCATCCGCCTGGTGTGGTCGGCCGGCCAGAAGATGTTGTTGTGGAAGAAGCCGTCCCCGTAGTAGGCCGCCTGCTCGGCGATCTCGGGCGAGCGGATGGAACCGTGCCAGACGAAGGGCGGTACGCCGTCCAGCGGGCGCGGGGTGGAGGTGAAGCCCTGCAGCGGGGTGCGGAACTTCCCCTCCCAGTCCACGACGTCCTCGCGCCACAGCCGGCGCAGCAGGGCGTAGTTCTCGATGGCGAGGTTGATGCCCTGCCGGATGTCCTGGCCGAACCAGGGGTAGACCGGCCCGGTGTTGCCGCGGCCCAGCATCAGGTCCACGCGCCCGTCGGCCAGGTGCTGGAGCATCGCGAAGTCCTCCGCGATCTTCACCGGGTCGTTGGTGGTGATCAGGGTGGTGGAGGTGGAGAGGATCAGCTTCTCCGTGCGCGCCGCGATGTAGCCGAGCATGGTCGTCGGGGACGACGGCACGAACGGCGGGTTGTGGTGCTCGCCGGTGGCGAAGACGTCCAGGCCGACCTCCTCGGCCTTGAGCGCGACGGCGACCATGGCCTTGATCCGCTCGCGCTCGGTCGGCGCGCGCCCCGTGGTGGGGTCCGGCGTGACGTCGCCGACCGTGAAGATCCCGAACTGCATGCTCGCTCACCCTCCAGGTTGTTTATGGTTCAACTATATCCGCTGAACCCCCACCCCGGCCGGGTTATTCCGGTCCGCCCGCGAGTCCGCCACCTCGGGACGACCCGCCACCTCGGGACGACCCGCCACCCCGGGACGGCCCGCTACGTCAGGGCACTCAGGGCACGAGCACCAGCCGCCCGCGCACCCCGCCCTCCGCGAGCCGCGCATGCGCCTTGGCCGCCTCCTCCAGGGCGTACGTCTCGGCCACCCGCAGGGTCAGCACCCCCTCGTCCACCAGCAGGACCAGCTCCGCGAGCCGCGCCCCGTCCGCCCGCACCCCCACGGTCGCAAGCCGCACACCCCGCTCCGCCTCCGGCAGCGCCCCGTCACGGACCGCGACGAACGCGCCCCCGTCCCGCACCCACGCCAGCGCGGGCGCCCCGAGCACGGCGGCGTCCAGCACCGCGTCCACACTCCCCGGCTCGACCTCGCCGGCGGTGAAACGCGCGGCACCCAGGGAGCGCACCAGCTCCTCGTCGCCCGCCCTGGCGTGTCCGGTCACCTCGACCCCCCGGTGCGCGGCCAGCTGCACCGCGAACCCGCCCACCGCACCCGCGGCCCCCGTCACCAGCAGCCGGTCACCCGGCGCGAGGTCCAGCAGGTCCAGGGCCCGCAGCGCGGTCAGCCCGTTCAGCGGCAGGGTGCCCGCGTGCGCCGCGTCCACCGAGGCGGGCGCCGCGGCCACCGCGTCCGCGTCCACCACCACGTACTCGGCATGCGACCCCAACGGCTCGGCCACGCCGGCCACCAGCGCCACCACCGGATCACCGACCTCCCAGGAGGCGGGCGCACCCACCGCGTCCACCGTGCCGGCCACGTCCCAGCCGAGCCCCAGGGCCTTCCGGGCCCCGCCGAAGACACCGGCACGCACGGCCGCGTCCACCGGGTTCAGCGCACCCGCGGCCACCTTGATCCGCACCTGACGCGCCCCCGGCTCCGGCACCGCGACCTCCGCGATCTCCACGCTCTCCGGACCGCCGAACGCCCTCACCACAGCAGCACGCATGCCAACTCTCCCCAATCTCAAGGCAGTTGAAGTCCCACGGCGCCTTTCCGGCCGCAGCACCAACCGTAGGAGAGCTACTATCCATCGGTAAGTAGTTACCTGAGAGTGCGTAGCTGCCCTGAAGGGAAGAGCCCATGGCGACCACGACCGCCGCCCAGCGCCGCGAGCAGGCCCGCGCCGACTACGACGCCTTCCTGCGCGCATGCCCCTCCCACCAGCTGCTCGGCCGGCTCAGCGACAAGTGGGTCGGCCTGGTCATCGCCGCCCTGTCCGGCGGCACCAAGCGCTACAGCGACCTCGGCCGCCAGATCGCCGGCGTCAGCCCCAAGATGCTCACCCAGACCCTGCGCACCCTCGAACGGGACGGCATCATCAGCCGCACCGTCACCCCCTCCGTCCCGGTCCGCGTCGACTACGACCTCACCCCGCTCGGCACCAGCCTCGCCACCCTGCTGACCGCCGTGAAGGACTGGGCCGAAACCCACTTCGAGGAGGTACGAGCCGCCCGCGAGCGCTACGACACCGAGAACCCCACCTGACCGGGACCGTGCCAAGCTGCTGCCCATGCCGATCCTCCGCTCCGCCGCCCTGTTCGTCGTCGCCGCCGTGCTCGAGATCGGCGGCGCCTGGCTGATCTGGCAGGGCGTGCGCGAACACCGGGGCTGGCTGTGGATGACCGGCGGCGTCCTGGCCCTCGGCGCCTACGGCTTCGTCGCCACCTTCCAGCCGGACGCCCACTTCGGCCGCGTCCTGGCCGCGTACGGCGGCATCTTCGTCGCCGGCTCACTGCTGTGGGGCGCGATCGCCGACGGCTACCGCCCCGACCGCTGGGACGTGACCGGGGCACTGATCTGCCTCGCCGGGATGGCCGTGATCATGTGGGCCCCGAGAAACGGCGCCTGAGCCTCACTTACGCTGGACGGGACCTCGAAAGCCGCCAGACTCCAGGAGCTGCCCATGGCCCCCGCCTCCCGCATCGCCGTCGTCACCGGTGCGAGCAGCGGCATCGGCGCCGCCACGGCCCGGCAGCTCGCCGAGGCGGGCTACCGCGTCGTCCTCACCGCCCGCCGCAAGGACCGTATCGAGGCACTGGCGGAGGAGCTGACCAAGGCGGGCCACTCGGCGGTCGCCTACCAGCTGGACGTGACCGACCGCGCGGCCGTCGACGAGTTCGCCACGGCCTTCCAGACCATCGGCGTCCTGGTCAACAACGCGGGCGGCGCCCTCGGCGCGGACCCGGTGGCCACCGGCGACCCCGCCGACTGGCGCACGATGTACGAGACCAACGTCATCGGCACCCTGAACCTCACCCAGGCCCTGCTGCCCAAGCTGGTCGCGAGCGGCGACGGCGCGATCGTCGTCGTCTCCTCCACCGCCGGCCACGGCACCTACGAGGGCGGCGGTGGCTACGTCGCCGCCAAGCACGGCGCCCACGTCCTCGCCGAGACCCTCCGCCTGGAGATCGTCGGCCAGCCGGTCCGCGTCATCGAGATCGCCCCCGGCATGGTCAAGACCGACGAATTCGCCCTCACCCGCTTCGGCGGCGACGAGGCGAGGGCGGCCAAGGTCTACGAGGGCGTGGCCGAACCCCTCACCGCGGACGACGTGGCCGAAACCATCACCTGGGCCGTCACCCGCCCCAGCCACGTCAACGTCGACCTCCTCGTCCTCCGCCCCCGCGCCCAGGCCTCCAACACCAAGGTCCACCGGGAGCCGTGATGCCCGAAGAGAACACGAACGCCGCCGAGTCCCTGGAAAAGGCCCGCCTGGCCCAGGAGACCAAGGACGAACGCAAGGTCTGGTACTTCCTCGGCTACTTCCTCTTCGGCATCCACATCGTGGCGTTCGTCATGATCTATGCGGTCCGTCACGCGAAGTGACCAACGTTTAGCCCAAACGGGCGAACCTCCTCGATCACCCGATCGCCGTACGAACCGGCGACCTAGGCTCGCGCCACACGATCACTTCAACGGCCCTCGGCAGGGATGCCGGTCCCTGCCGAGGGCCTCACCAGCACGGAAGTGGAGGCTTCCCTGTGGCTGAATGCGAGCCTAGCGCCCACCGGTTCATGGACCTCACGGTGCCCGAGTACGCGTACATGTTCGGGTTCTTGCAGGCGGATGGGCATCCGTCCCAGCAATCACGGCAACGCGGGCGACTGACAGTCGAGCTCAGCGCCTGTGACGTCGACTTGCTGCGCAAGTTCCAGAAACTGACGCCCTACAACAGCAGCATCACCGAACGCACCCGGTCGACCAACTTCTCCGAAACCCACACCGCCGCGATCTGGAGCCTGTATTCCCTTGAGGCCAGGACCAGGATCAACGAACTCGGCCTGCCTTACGGCCGTAAGTCCAAGACGATCGCTCCGCCTGACGCCGAGTTCTCTCGCCGCGACTACCTGCGAGGCCTGATCGACGCAGACGGCTCGGTCGGCTTCACCAGCAAGGGATTCCCGTTCGTCTCCCTCACCACGGCCAGCTCCGCCATCGCGTCCTGCTTGCGCGACTACGCCAGGGACATCACGGGAGCCGAGCGCATCCTCAAGCGCAACACTCGCGACGACATCTACAACATCCTCTACCTGATGGAGGTGGCCCAGCGTCTGGCGGCCGACCTGTACTACCCCGGCTGCCTGTCCCTGGACCGCAAGCACACTGCCGCCGACTCCCTCTCGGCTTGGTCACGCCCCGCAGGCATGAGGGCCGCGCACACAAGGCGCCGCTGACTGAGCACGAAGACCGGATCCTGCTCAAGCTCAACAGCCCGCAGGCTGCCGCTGATGTACTCGGCAGGACCACCCAAAGCTGCAATCTCCGCCTCTGGCGCCTGCGCACAAGCCCAGCGACCAGTGACCCGATGAGCGAGGCCCTCTGCCGGTGCAGGGGGCCTCGCTCATCAGCCCTTCACGCAGATGAACTGCTTCAACTTCGCCACGACCTCCACGAGATCACGCTGCTGCGCCATCACCTGGTCGATGTTCTTGTAGGCGCCCGGAATCTCATCCAGCACCCCCGCGTCCTTGCGGCACTCCACACCCCGCGTCTGTTCCTCAAGGTCCTTGACGGTGAAATGCCGCTTCGCCGCGTTGCGGCTCATACGCCGACCTGCCCCGTGGGACGCCGAGTTGAAAGCCTTCTCGTTCCCGAGGCCCTTCACGATGTACGAGCTGGTACCCATCGAGCCCGGAATGATCCCGAACTCCCCGGAGCGGGCTCGGATCGCTCCCTTGCGGGTCACGAGCAGATCCATGCCCTCGTACCGCTCCTCAGCAACGTAATTGTGGTGGCACGAGATCTCCGGCTCGAAAGTCGGCTTGGCCTTCTTGAACTCCTTGCGGACCACGTCCTTCAGGATCGCCATCATGAGCGCGCGGTTGTACTTGGCGTACTCCTGCGCCCAGTAGAGATCGTTCCTGTACGCCGCCATCTGCGGGGTGTCCGAGACGAACACCGCCAGGTCACGGTCGACCAGCCCCTGGTTGTGCGGGAGCTTCTGCGCGACACCGATGTGGTGCTCGGCGAGTTCCTTGCCGATGTTGCGGGAACCGGAGTGCAACATCAGCCAGACCGAATTTGACTGATCCAGACACAACTCGATCAGGTGGTTGCCGCTTCCGAGCGTACCCATCTGCTTATGCGCCCGCTCCCGCCGGAACTTCACCGCCTCCGCGACCCCGTCGAACCGCCCCCAGAAGTCGGCCCACCCGGCGGTGGCCAGCCCATGGAAGTCCCCCGGCTCCACGGGATCGTCATGCATGCCCCGCCCCACCGGAATCGCCTGCTCGATCTTCGACCGCAGCCGCGACAGGTCGCCCGGCAGGTCGTTGGCCGTCAGGGACGTCTTCACCGCCGACATCCCGCAGCCGATGTCCACCCCCACCGCCGCCGGGCACACCGCGCCCTGCATGGCGATGACGGAGCCGACCGTCGCGCCCTTGCCGTAGTGGACGTCCGGCATGACCGCGAGGCCCTTGATCCAGGGCAGGGTCGCCACGTTCTGGAGCTGGCGCAGGGCCACGTCCTCGACCGTCGCGGGGTCGGTCCACATCCGGATCGGGACCTTCGCGCCCGGCATCTCCACGTACGACATACGGTTCTCATCCCCCTGGAACAGACAATAAAGGTTTACTCAAGGCTTATTAGCAACAAAGCGGAAAATCAGCGCTGATGCCGGTGGAAACGGACAAGGGACCGGCGGTCACGGCAGCGCGTGCGATACACATTGTCTCCAGTGGACGCCCCGCCGCGGCAAGCGAATAACCAGCGGGGACACTGGAGGACCGCGCGAGCGCAGACCCGAGAGGAGCCCGACCGTGCAGCGGAAGGCGTACGTAACCGGCACCGCCGCCCTCCTCGCGGCGCTGCTGGCCGGCTGTACGAGCGGCTCGGGGAGCGACGGTTCGACGGACGACGCCCACCCCGGCGACGCCGGTACGGCCACGGTCGCCGCGCAGCCCGGCAAGTACCGCACGCTGCCGGAGCCCTGCGGTGCGGTCGGTCACGACACGCTGGACGCGATGCTGCCCGGCATCAAGCAGATGGCCGATCCCGGCCAGCGGGACAAGGCCTACCAGGGCCAGGCGGCGCTCACTTACGACACCGATCGCAAGGTCGGCTGTCGTTGGAAGGTGGAGTCCGCGGACGCCACCGACCGGCTGTCGGTCGACTTCGAGCGTGTGGTGTCGTACGACAACGCGGTCAGCGACGACGACCAGGCGCAGAAGCTGTTCGGGGACGACCAGGCGGCCGCCCATCTCCCTGAGCCCAGCGGTTCCTCCGGGGCGAGCGGCAGTGCGGCGCCGACCGCGAGCGGGACGCCGTCGTCCTCGCCGTCGTCCTCGCCGTCGTCCTCCGCGAGCGGCAGCGCGTCCCCGTCGGGTGCCGGGTCGCCCTCGGGTTCCGGTTCCGGGTCCCCGTCCGGTTCCGCCTCCGGCTCCGCCGCTGATCTGCAGCCGCGGGTGCTGTCCGATCTCGGTGACGAGGCGTATATCGACGACCAGCTCGGTTCGTCCGGTTCGACCGCCGAACCGCGGACGGTGACTGTGGTGTTCCGCACGTCCAATGTCATCGTGACCATCGAGTACGAGGAGCAGCCGACGGCCGTCGGGGCGGTCCCGGACAGCAAGGAAATGCAGGACAGGGCCCGTAATCTGGCCTCTCATCTGGATGACGCGCTGGGCGGTTGAGGGCCCCGGGTGCCGCTCGCCGGGCGGCGCGCAAAGCGCCCGAACGGAGACCGCACAGCTCCTTCACCGCGTACCGTGGGCCCCCGCAGGAACCCGCACGATCACCGAGTGTCATGAGTGAAGGAACCATGCAGCGAGCAGTGCAGCGAGACGACCGTGCCCAGCGAGGAGTGCGTGGCAAGCGCCTGAGCCGTGTTCTTGTCTGCGCGGCAGCCGTGCCGGCGGTGCTGATCACCGCCGCCTGTTCGTCGGGCTCGGGTGATGCCAAGGGCAAGGGGTCCGGCAGCAGCGCGCAGCAGTCGGCGGGCGGCGGCTCGCAGTCTTCGGCGAGCGCGTCTCCGAGCGTGCAGGCGGCGGCGTACAAGAGGCTGCCGGATGCGTGTGCGGTGCTGTCGAAGAACACGCTGACGAGCCTTGTCCCGAAGGACACTTCGGGCAAGAAGGGCGGTTCGGACGATCCGTCGTCGCGTGCCTCGTGCTCCTGGAGCAGCCTGGACAACAACGGTGTGAAGGGCTCGCAGTTCCGGTGGCTGAACGTGTCCCTGCTGCGGTTCGACTCGGACGCCACGCGCGGTTCCGGTGACACGCAGGCCCACACGTACTTCGCGCAGCAGGTGAAGGATGCCGCGGCGGTGGACGGTGCGAAGAACACCCGGGAGATCCCGCTGTCGGGCACGGGCTCGGAGGCGACGGTGGTGCGCTACGACCTGAGCAAGAAGGAAGGTCTGTTCAAGCAGCAGACGGTGGTCGCGCGGGTGGCGAACGTGGTCGTCACGCTGGACTACAACGGCGCCGGTCTCGCGGGTGAGAAGACCCCGGACGCCGATGACCTGACGAAGGCGGCACAGGGCGCGATCAAGGAAGCGGTCGGGGCGGTTTCGTCCGCCAATGGCGGCGCCTCGTCGGCGGGTTCCGGGTCGGCGGCTCCGTCGGCGTCGGCTTCGTCCTCGAAGTCCGCGTCCGCTTCTCCGTCCAAGTCGGCTTCTTCCAGCGCTTCTCCGTCCAAGTCGGCCGCGAAGAAGAACTGACGCAGGGGTCGGTCGGGTTTCGAAGCCTGACCGATACCACGTTCGCCGTTCGCGTGTGCCACCCTGTTGCGCGCAACAACAGGCAAGGGGAGGGGAGTACGAGTGGCCGCGCCACTGCAGCTGACTCGGATGCACCGCGTTCTCATCGGCGTGGTCGTGACCGGCGCCTTGATCATCGCCGGCATCGGTTTCGCCGGCTCCTACGCGGCTGTCCGGGCTCTGGCTCTGAAGAAGGGCTTCGGGAACTTCTCCTATGTCTTCCCGGTGGGCATCGACGCGGGTATCTGTGTCCTGCTGTCCCTGGATCTGCTGCTGACCTGGATCCGGATCCCCTTCCCGCTGCTGCGCCAGACGGCGTGGTTGCTGACGGCGGCGACGATCGCGTTCAACGGTGCCGCCGCCTGGCCGGATCCGCTGGGTGTCGGTATGCACGCGGTGATCCCGGTGCTGTTCGTGGTCGCGGTGGAGGCGGCCCGGCATGCGATCGGCCGGATCGCGGACATCACGGCGGACAAGCACATGGAGGGCGTCCGGCTGACCCGCTGGGTGCTCTCCCCGGTTCCCACGTTTCTGCTCTGGCGTCGGATGAAGCTGTGGGAGCTGCGTTCGTACGACCAGGTCATCAAGCTGGAGCAGGAACGTCTCGTCTATCAGGCGCGCCTGCGTTCCCGGTTCGGCCGCGCCTGGCGCCGGAAGGCTCCGGTGGAGTCCCTGATGCCGCTGCGTCTGGCGCGGTACGGCGTCCCGCTGGCGGAGACGGCTCCGGCGGGTCTGGCCGCGGCGGGGATAGAGCCGACGCTGATACCGGCCGTGGCCGCGGGCGGTCGTGCCGCTGGGGCGGCGCCCGTCCCGCAGCAGGCGGCACCTCCAGGCGAGCAGCGCCTCGAGCTGCCGGGCCAGCGCCCCGGGCAGCCGGACAGCGCGCCCGTGGACGAGGAGAGCCCGTGGTTCCAGGCCCAGCGGGAGATCCAGTACCACGGTGGCTACGACCCCACGTACGACCCGATGCTGCAGGAGCCTCAGTACGCCCCGGACGAGCAGTACGAGGAGTGGTACGAGGATCAGCAGCCGGAGGACTTCCAGCAGCCCTCGCCGGAGGAGACCGGCAGCTTCCCGATTCCGGTGGGTCCGAACCGCACCCGGGAGCTGGGCGAGGGCGGTGGCGCCCCGGAGCCGGATGAGGAGGCCTACTACCAGGTCTTCCGTCAGTCGATCGACGGCAGTTTCCCCACTCCGCACCAGTTCGGGGAGGCCGTGGAGGCGACGTACGGGATGAAGCTCCCCTCCCGTGAGGCCGACCGGATGGTCAAGCGCTTCACCAACCGCTTCAACGCGGAGCTGGAGGAGAACCACATCGCCTGAAGGGCGTGAGCACAAAGAAGGGGCCCTCGGTCGAGGGCCCCTTCCGCGTCGCCGCTCACGCGGGCCGGTTCACTCCCCGAGGAGGCGCCGCACCCGGTCCTGCCCCACCGCGAGCAGCAGCGTGGGCAGGCGAGGTCCGGTGTCCCGCCCGACGAGCAGGTGGTACAGCAGGGCGAAGAACGCGCGCTGTGCCGTCTTGATCTCGGGGGGCAGTTCCTTCGGGGTGGCGTCGGCCGGGAATCCGGCCTGCACCTTGGGCACGCCGTACACGAGGTGGGTCAGTCCGTCGAGGGACCAGTGCTCGGCGAGCCCGTCGAGCAGCAGCCGTACGGACTGCTGGGAGGCCTCGTCGAGGGACTTCAGCAGTTCGGCGTCGGGTTCGTCGCGCACGATGGTCCGCTGGTCGGCGGGGACGTGCGTGTTGATCCAGGCCTCGGCCTTGTCGTACCGGGGCCGGGCCTCGTCCAGGGAGGCGAGGGGCTGCTCGGGGTCCAGCTCGGAGAGGATCCGCAGGGCCTGGTCCGCGTGGCCGGCGGTGATGTCGGCGACGGACGCGAGCGTGCGGTACGGCAGGGGGCGCGGGGTCTTCGGCAGGTCAGCGGCGGCCGTGCCGACGGCGCGGGTGTACGCGGCCACGTCGGCCGGCAGGGCGGAGCCGTCGTCGACCTTGGCGGCGAGCTTGTCCCATTCGTCGTAGAGCCGCTGGATCTCCTGGTCGAAGGCGATCTTGAAGGACTGGTTGGGCCTGCGGCGGGCGTAGAGCCAGCGCAGGATCTGCGGCTCCATGATCTTCAGGGCGTCGGCGGGGGTGGGGACGCCGCCGCGGGAGGAGGACATCTTCGCCATGCCGCTGATGCCGACGAAGGCGTACATGGGGCCGATGGGCTGCTTCCCGCCGAAGATCCCGACGATCTGGCCGCCGACCTGGAAGCTGGAGCCGGGAGAGGAGTGGTCGACGCCGCTCGGCTCGAAGATCACGCCCTCGTAGGCCCAGCGCATGGGCCAGTCGACCTTCCAGACCAGCTTGCCGCGGTTGAACTCGGAGAGCCGGACGGTCTCGGCGAAGCCGCAGGCGGTGCAGGTGTACGACAGCTCGGTGGTGTCGTCGTCGTAGGAGGTGACGGTCGTCAGGTCCTTCTCGCAGTTGCCGCAGTACGGCTTGTACGGGAAGTACCCGGCGGAGCCGGAGCTGCCGTCGTCCTCGGACGCGGCGCCGGAGCCCTCCTCGGCCTCCAGCTCGGCCTCGTCGACGGCCTTCTGCTGCTGCTTCTTCGGGGCCTTCTTCGTGCGGTACTGGGCGAGGATCGCGTCGATGTCGCCGCGGTGCTTCATGGCGTGCAGGATCTGCTCGCGGTAGACACCGGAGGTGTACTGCGCGGTCTGACTGATGCCGTCGAACTCCACGCCGAGCTCGGCGAGCGAGGCGATCATCGCGGCCTTGAAGTGCTCGGCCCAGTTCGGGTACGACGATCCGCGGGGCGCCGGGACCGAGGTCAGCGGCTTGCCGATGTGCTCGGCCCAGGACTCGTCGATGCCCGCGACACCCGCCGGGACCTTCCGGTACCGGTCGTAGTCGTCCCAGGAGATCAGGTGCCGGACCTGGTGGCCGCGGCGGCGGATCTCGTCGGCGACGAGGTGCGGGGTCATGACCTCGCGGAGGTTGCCCAGGTGGATCGGGCCGGACGGGGAGAGTCCGGACGCGACGACGACCGGTTTGCCCGGGGCCCGGCGCTCCGACTCCTCGATGACCTCATCCGCGAAACGGGAGACCCAGTCGGTGGTCTCGGTGCTCTGAGCCACGATCGGCACGTCCTTCTTTCTGAACGGGGATGGCACTCCATCTGATCGGGGTGACACCCCATTCTCACAGACCGGGATGCGACGGCGAAAACGGCTTTACCCGCCGTGGGATACTGGCTGGGTCTATCCATCCCCACGAGGAGAACGGCACCCATTCCTATGGCCTCGGTCACGTCCCTCAGCGATTCCGTCCAGCAGCACCTCGCGTCCGCCCTCTCGGCCACCCTGCCCGAGGCCGCCGGCGCGGACCCGCTGCTGCGACGAAGCGACCGGGCCGACTTCCAGGCCAACGGGATCCTGGCCCTGGCCAAGAAGGCGAAGGCCAACCCGAGGGAGCTTGCGACGCAGGTCGTCTCGCGGGTGGAGACGGGCGACGAGCTGATCAAGGACGTCGAGGTCTCCGGCCCCGGCTTCCTGAACATCACGATCGCGGACCGGGCGATCACCGCGAACCTGGCCGCGCGGTACGCGGACGACACGGGCCGCCTCGGCGTGCCGACCGCCGCACAGCCGGGCACCACGGTGATCGACTACGCGCAGCCGAACGTGGCGAAGGAGATGCACGTCGGTCACCTGCGGTCGGCGGTGATCGGCGACTCGGTGGTCCAGCTGCTGGAGTTCACGGGTGAGAACGTGGTCCGGCGCCACCACATCGGCGACTGGGGCACCCAGTTCGGCATGCTGATCCAGTACCTGGACGAGCACCCGCACGAGCTGGACCACAAGGAGGCCCAGGTCACGGGTGAGGAGGCGATGTCGAACCTCGACCGCCTCTACAAGGCGGCGCGGAAGCTCTTCGACTCCGACGAGGAGTTCAAGACGCGGGCCCGGCGCCGGGTCGTCGACCTCCAGGCGGGCGACGCGCACACGCTGGCCATGTGGCAGAAGTTCGTGGACGAGTCGAAGATCTACTTCTTCTCCGTCTTCGAGAAGCTGGACATGGAGATCCGGGACGCGGACATCGTCGGCGAGTCCGGCTACAACGACATGCTGGCCGAGACCTGCCGGCTCCTGGAGGAGTCGGGGGTGGCGGTCCGCTCCGAGGGCGCCCTGTGCGTCTTCTTCGACGACATCAAGGGCCCGGACGGCAACCCGGTCCCGCTGATCGTGCAGAAGTCGGACGGCGGCTACGGCTACGCGGCCACCGACCTCTCCGCGATCCGCGACCGCGTCTTCAACCTGAAGGCGAACACCCTGCTGTACGTGGTGGACGCGCGCCAGGCCCTGCACTTCAAGATGGTCTTCGAGACGGCGCGCCGGGCCGGCTGGCTGAACGAGGACGTCACCGCCTTCCAGCTGGCGTTCGGCACGGTGCTCGGCAAGGACGGCAAGCCGTTCAAGACGCGTGAGGGCGAGACGGTCCGTCTGGTGGACCTCCTCGACGAGGCGATCGACCGCGCCTCGGCCGTCGTACGGGAGAAGGCCCAGGACCTGTCCGAGGAGGAGATCGCCGAGCGGGGTGCCCAGGTGGGCATCGGCGCGGTGAAGTACGCGGACCTGTCGACGTCGGCGAACCGGGACTACAAGTTCGACCTGGACCAGATGGTGTCCCTGAACGGCGACACGTCCGTCTACCTGCAGTACGCGTACGCCCGTATCCAGTCCATCCTCCGCAAGGCCGGCGAGACCCGCCCGGCCGCGCACCCGGAGCTGGCGCTGGCGGCGGCGGAGCGCGCCCTGGGCCTGCACGTGGACGCCTTCGCGGAGACGGTCGCGGAGGCGGCGGCGGAGTACGCCCCGCACAAGCTGGCGGCGTACCTCTACCAGCTGGCGTCCCTGTACACGTCCTTCTACGACAAGTGCCCGGTCCTGAAGGCCGAGACGCCGCAGCAGGTGGAGAACCGCCTGTTCCTGTGCGACATCACGGCCCGCACCCTGCACCAGGGCATGGCCCTGCTGGGCATCCGGACACCGGAGAAGCTCTGACGACCACCCTTTAGAGTCTGTGGAGCCGTGTCCTATCTCCACAGACTCTGAGGGAGCCCGATGTCCGAGCGAGTCCCCGATCCGTCCACGGCCCACTTCGGCGCAGCCGGCATGCGCCGGTTCACGGTGCCGGCCTCCTACGGCGTCCAGCTGCCCGACGCGACCCGTGAGGTGCTGGCGGACACAGGGGTGCCGCTGCATGTGCAGCCGTACTTCACGGCGGCGGGTGACACCGACGACCCGACCCTGGGGATGACCGCGGGCCACCAGGGCCTGCCGGCACCCGCCGACGGCCGGGAGACCTGGCTGCGGCTCGGCAGCGACCCGCTGGCCCACCTGTGCGTGCGTCCGGACGGCGCGGTGCAGGCGGTGTTCCTGGGTCTCGGCGAGCCCGACATGTTCGTCAGCTCGGACGTGTGGGCGTTCAACGCCTCCCTGGCGGCCCTGGACCGCCGTATGCCGGTGATCGCCGCCTCGACCAGCCTCCCGGTGGCGGCGGCCGCGTTCCGTGAACTCAACGCCGAGCTGCGGCAGATCGACGCCGCCGCGTTCGAGGACCGCGAGAGCTGGTGGCCGAGGGTCCTGGACGACGTACGGCACACGCTGAACTTCCCGTTCTCCTCCGCCTTCGAGTACATCGACGCGACGGGCGCCAAGCAGATCGTCACCGACGCCACCGGCGCGGGGCGCCCGCACCCCGAGGAACTGGTCTGGCAGCGCCTGCACGCGCAGGGGGTGGCCCCGGAGCAGGTCCGGCGGGTGTACTGCGAACTGGAACCGTGCATGATGCCGGGCCACTACTGCGCGGTCTGGCTCCAAGCGACCTTTCCCCACGCGGAGTTCACGCACAGCTTCGACTACGGTGACACGGCGGACTCCCGCGAGGACGGCCTCAAGGAGTTGATCACACACGCGGCGCAGCAGGCAGGTCCCCAGTGAGCGCGGAGCCGAAGTGGTCCCGCCCCGCAGCGGGTCGCGAACCGGCCGCCGGCGCTCTGCTGTCCTGGCTGGCCGATCCGCACGCCCCTCGCCTGTGTGTCGTCACCGGGAGCGCGGGGTGCGGCAAGTCGACGTTGCTGGCGTGGCTGATCGGGCACGGTACGCGGGAGGGGACGCAGCCGGAACGCCGGATCCACGGTTTCGTCCCTCTGGCCGGCCAGACCGCCCTGACCGCCGCCTGGACCCTCGCCGAGCAGCTGCACGTGGCGGCCCGCACCCCGGGCGAGCTGGTCGAGGCCCTGCTCGCCGACGAGCGCCGTACGGTGCTCGTGCTGCCGGAGCTGCACGCGGCGGTGGACGTCGAGGCGGTGACCGAACTCGCCCTCGCACTACTGGAGTTGCCGCATGTTCGGCTGCTGGTGGAGGCCCGCAGCAACAGCGCCGGAACGCTCATGGCGGTTCCCTCGGCCGTGATGGACCTCGATCAGCCGCAGTGGACGGATCCGGGGCGGTATGCGGCGTGGGCGGCGACCCGGCCCGCCGGCCGGCCTGAGCCGATACCCGAAATCCTCACCGCTGGCGTCGACTTGGACGACCCGGCGGCGGTCTGTACCGCGGACCCCGGGCAGGTGTCCGTCGGCTACGAACGCTCCGCGGACCCCCACGGAGGCCTGCGCGCGGCATGGCTGCGGGCGGGGGCGTCCTTGACCCGCGAGCAGAGCCCGGCGGACCGTGCCGTCGTCCTCCTGTCGGCGCTGGGCGACGATGCCGACCCGAGGCTGCCGGGAGCGCTCGCCGCGCTGACCGGGGGCGCCGCATGGCAGGTGGTCTGGCGCAGGGTGCGCGGCGATGTCCGTCCGCCGTGGCCGGGACCGGCACGCGCGCTGTCGTCGGGGCGCGGGCACTTGGCGGGCAACCTGGTCGTGGCCGACCACCAGGGCACGGTCCGCCTGCTCGACGAGACGGACGCGACGCCGGTCGGCAGGCTGCCCGAGCCGGTGGCGGGGGTGCGCGCGGTGGCTGCCGGACCCGAGGGTGACGTCGTGGTCCTGGACGCGGAGGGCCGGCTGCACGCAAGGCGCAGTCCGGCGGCCCCCAGGGCGACGGGCCTGGCGGCACTGCTGGAGGACGGTCCGACGCCGCTGGAGCGGCTGGTGGAGGCGGCGCGGTCCCAGGTCGGCGGCACAGCCGTGGCGGTGGCGTACGCGGAGGGGCTGCTGGCGGTGGGCGACGCGACGGGCCTGGTGCACGTGTTCGCGGAGACCGACGGTGAGCCGGGGCCGCTGACGGCACGGCTGCACGAGGGCGAGGTGGCGGCCGTGGCAGCACTGCGCCTTGAGGTGTCCGACAACGCGCCGGGCATTCCCCTGGTCTACAGCGGCGGTTACGACGGCACGGTACGGGCGTGGGGTCCTGGAGCGGACCCGCTGGCGTCTCCCGTCCGTTCGCGGGCGTGCCCGGTGACGGCGCTGGCGGCGGCGACCACCGACGACGGACCGGTGTTGGCCATCGGCTGGGCGGACGGCCTGGTCGAACACCACACGCTGGACGAGGAGGGCGCGCTCCGCAGGTACTGGCCGGGGGCCCCGGTGCGCGCGCTCGCGATGACCGGTGCCGGGACGCTCCTGGTCGGCACGGACGAGATGCTGGTGCATCTGCGCCCGGCGTGACCCTGGCACAGGGTGTCACAGTCATGCCATAGGCACGGCAGGCACCCTTGCCCTCCAACGCCCTTTTCTCGTTAAGGTTTTCATGCTCATACGATGATCGGGAGAGCAAGGGGGCGTCACGGGGGATGGGCTACACGATTCCGGGCTGGCTGGACCAGGTCCTGGACTACATCGGCATCCACTTTCCGAACGTCGACGAGGACGACTACCGCGAGATGGCGCATGCCATGCGGGAGTTCGCCGACAAGTTCGAGGGCCATGGTGCGGACGCGCACAAGACGGTGGAACAGATCCTGGCCTCCTCGCACGGCTGGGCGGTCCACTCGATGCAGACCCACTGGAACCAGGTCAAGGCCGGCCACCTGGACAAGATCCCGGAGCTGGCCCGCCTGTTCGCCGATGCCCTGGACGTGGTCGCGGACATCGTCTTCGGCATGAAGACCAAGGCCGAGGCCGAACTCGCCGTCATGGCGGGCTCGGTGGGCCTGTCGGTAGGCCTGTCCTTCGTGACCGGCGGCCTGTCCGCCGTGCTCGGCGCAGCAGAGGTCACGGCCATGCGGCAGTTGGTGAAACGAATCATCGACGAGGCCGTCGACCAGATCGTGAACGAACTGATCGCCAAGGTCAGCGAGCCGGTCAACGCCAAGCTGGAGGCGATGATCGAGGACGCGGTGCTGAACCTGGCGGAGGACGCGTTCACGTTGCCGCCCGCACCGACGGGCGGGAGCGGTGGCAGCGGCGACAGCGGCGGTCACGGCCACGGACACGCACACGGCGGCATGAAGCTGGCCTCGGCGGGAGGTGGAAGCGGAGGCATGGAACTGGCCTCCGCCTCCGGCGGCTCGGGCTCGGGCGGCGACCTCCACATCGACCACGAGGAGTTCGAGAGCGGCGCCGGCAAGCTCTCCTTCCACGGCAGCGAACTCCACACGAACAGCGCCGCCCCACTCGGCCGCGCCAAGGGCCTGTTCGGCCGCACTCAGGGCAAGGACCCCTTCACCCAGGCCTTCGACTCGATGATCCATGGTGCGCTGCACGGCTGCGAGAAGGCACTCGTCAAGATCGGCAAACACCTCACCGAGACGATTCCGAATCGGGCGAAGGCGGTCTCCCGGCACCACAAGGAAATCGACAACGAGGTCGGACTGCGGGCCAAGGGGATCAGGACAGGCAGGGACGGCGAACAACGTGTGTACCTGATGCACGCCGACGGATCCGTGCAGCGACTGCACGCCGACGGCGGTACGACAGGCCTCGACGACCACGACAAAAAGCGTCTCGACGGAATCGTCGGCGACGACGGACGTTTCTACATCCCATCGACGCAGAAGCAGAAGTCGGAATTCTACGCCGAGCAAGCCCATAAAGACCGGGTGAAGTCCAAGAAGATCGATGCATCCACCAGCGATCTGGCCCGGGCCACGCAGGCGGCCCGTGTCGCGCGGGACGACTTCGATGGGACGAACTACGCAGCAGGTCGCTACGTCGACGCGGGCGGCAGGGAATCGATTCTCGTCGGTTACAGCAACAAGCGGGGACATTCCGAGCGAATGATCGGATTCCCGATCCTGCACTCGAACCAAGGGCACAGACTCAAAGAAATATTCACGGAACGAGAACCCTGCCAGAAGAATCCGGTGTGCGCCCGCTGGCTGAGCTACCACTTCGGAAAGGATTTCAAGGTCACTCATGCCGCGGACTATTACGACCAGAACATGAAGACCACCAACGCGGAACACACCAAGTACGTGAACGGCCTGAAGAAAGCCCTCGGCCTTTAGCGGCACGCTAGGATGCATCCATGCATTTCACTGTCACCCCCAGCGCCATGCTCGACGCCTACGGCTTGACCAATGTGGTCTACTATCCTCAATTCGACGCCGCTGGACCCGTCGACTCACGCGCGTTGTCCCTCCTCAGCTCCGTGGGGCTTCCGCATTCGGAAGTCTTCACCTGCAAAGAGGATCCGGAGGACCCGTACGATCCGGGCTTCGACCCGCTCATCATCGGCAGCCGCTTCGATCACTACGGTTGGCCGTGCCCGGAGGAAAGCAGGACATGGTGGATTCTGGGCTACCTTTTCACCTCGCTCATCGCCCTCGACCCACACTCAGGAAAGGTGTACGCCTTCCCTGAGAGCGAATCGCAATATATCTTCCTGCATCGCGATGTCGAATCGCTCCTCTTCAGTCTCATCGAGTTCCGAAAGCTCGAAGTCGATCACGACAACAACATGGACCGAACGGAACTCTCCGAGCGTTTCCGACGCGTGGTGGGCGATTTCGATCCCACACCATTCGCTGACGAGGAGTCCCAGTGGAACCTGTCGCTCGAGGAGTTCGAGAACGGCATGTGGTGAGGTCCCGGTGGATCGGCAGGGAGCCGAACTCCGAGGTGGACTACGACCGCGTGGTCGACGTGCAGCCCCGTCGGGGCGCATGCGCAACCCCGGCGTTCTCTCCCGCAAGCTCCAGGGCGCGGCGCACCAGGGCCTGGCGTACCGAGTCCGGTTCGAGGATTCGTAGGGGTGTGCCCAGGCTCAGGAGGTAGCGGGCGAGGCCGGCCGGGTCGGGGCCGCCGATGTCGACCAGGGTGACGTCGGGCCCGTCGGGGCGGTGGGTGCCGACCGTGGGTGGGATCAGCCGTAGCGCCTCGCTCATGGGGAGGGGGAGGCGGATGGTCGCGGACAGGGGGTAGGGGCCGTTCGCGATGTTGCGGGAGACCAGCTGGGCGGGGTCCGGTGGGTCGGTCACGTCCGCCGGGTGGGCGGTGGGCTGGAGGCGGTCGACCCGGTCGGCCCGGAAAGTGCGCCATTGGGCGCGGTTCACGTCCCGCGCCACGAAGTACCAGCGGCGGCCCGTGTGGACCAGGCGGTAGGGATCGACCTCCCGGACCGTGGCCCGTCCCTCTCCGTCGGTGTACGACAGCCGGGCCCGACGCCCTTGCCGGCAGGCGTCGGCCAGCTCCAGCAGCAGGCCCGGTCGGACCTGCTGCCCGTCGGCGCCACCCGTCCCCGGGAGACGTACGAAGGCGTCGTCCAGGTCGCCCAGGCGGTCCGCGATGTGCCGGGGCAGGACCTGCCGCAGCTTCAGCAGGGCCGACAGCGCCGCCTGATCCCCGCCGAGCGCGTCGCTCAGGGCCGCCTCGCGCAGGCCGACGGCCACAGCAAGCGCCTCCTCGTCGTCCAGGATCAGCGGCGGGACGCGGGAGCCTGCACGCAGGCGGTAACCGCCCCAGGGGCCGGCCTCCGAGTCGACCGAGTAGCCGAGGTCGCGGAGCCTGGCTATGTCCCGGCGCACGGTGCGGTCGGTGACCTCCATGCGCTCGGCCAGCTCGGCGCAGGTCCAGGAGGGACGGGAGGACAGCAGGGACAGCAGGCGGAGCAGGCGGGCGGAGGAGCTGAGCACGGCGGGAGTCTGGCACAAGGTTCGCACAACCAGGACCGGAACCGTCCTGGTTGTGTTCTAGCGTCCCTCCCATGACCACGCAGACCACTTCCACATCCCCGTCCGCGCCTGCATTCCGCTACGCCGCGGTCACCTTCGACTGTGCCGATCCGGCCGAACTGGCTCGCTTCTACGGCGAGTTGCTCGGCATGTCCGTCCTGTTCTCCACCGACGACTTCGTCCTGCTCGGCAAGGAGGGCTCGACCGGCCTCGGCTTCAACCGCCTCGCCGACTACCGCCGGCCCACCTGGCCGGACCCGGCCCAGGAAAAGCAGGCGCACATCGAGCTGGGCGTGGACGACCTGGACATCGCCGAGAAGCGACTGCTCGAACTGGGCGCGAGCAAGCCGGAGTTCCAGCCGGGCGGGGAGCGGTGGCGGGTGCTGCTGGACCCCGCCGGGCACCCGTTCTGCATCACGACGCTGGTCTAGCTCCGCCACGTGGGCCGCCCCCGCCAGGCGGTGGAGAGTCGGCCGAGGGGTGCCCACATCTTCCCATCGCCGCCCCTTTGCCCACCCATCGACCGGCAGCCGCCAAGCCGCCCACTTTCCCCGGGCGGCCCCACGGCAACCGATCGGCGCCGGGGGCGAGGACGAGGGCCATGCCCGAGGTCGGCTTCGGTCAGTTGTTGATGAGGGTTCCCTGAGCAGGTTCGCCCTGTGAGCGGCGGCCCCGTCTGCCGCGAGGTGGTCTCTGGGGCCACAGCAGCACGTACGCCGCCGAGCCCAGGCAGAAGGCCAGGCGGATGAAGCCCCGGGTGGAGTCGGAGGGGATCAGCAGGGCGCTGCCGTAGAGGGAGATGAGGGCGATCCAGCTGACCCAGGGGACCAGGCGGCGTTGGCCGATGGAGTCCCAGATCAGCGTGCCCAGGAGGACCGAGGCGTTGTAGTACGTGTAGACGCTGGGGTCGAGCAGGATGCGGGCGTCGGCGGCCAGGAAGACCACCGCCGGCCAGCGTCCCCGTCGTACCGCCAGGGCGCCGAGGCCCATGCCCAGAGCCATCTGCGCGGGGCGGTCCCACCAGGGGGTCGCGGGGTCGTCCACGCCGAACCAGCGCAGGGAGGAGGCCGGTTGGTTGGGGATGGTGAAGCGGGCCGCGTGCAGGGTTTCCAGGTGGGTCAGGTAGAAGGGGAGCCAGGCCGCCGCCACCAGGGCGACGGTCCAGGTCGCCGAGCGCAGGCGGGCTGGGCGGGGCAGGGCCAGCAGCAGCGGCAGGAAGCCGACCGCCCAGGGTTTGGAGTCCACCGCCAGGGCCAGGAAGACGCCCACCGCCGTCGCGTTGCCGCGCACCAGCGCGCGGACCGCGAGCGTGGTGAAGAACAGGGCCAGGACGTCGTCGAGGTGGGCGAAGCGGACCGAGACCTCGACCCACATGGGGATGAAGGCCGCCCCGGCGATCAGGACGCGTTGCTGGAGGCGTTTGTGGTTGACGCCGGTGCCGAGGTAGTGGTCGGCGGCGGCGCGGCCGACCAGGACGAGCATGTACAGGCCGAGGCCGGACATGAACGCGTCGGCCAGTTTCTCACCCAGGTCGGGCGGGAACGGTGCGAAGAGTCCGGCGACCACGAAGCTGACGGGGCCGATCTGCAGATCGGGGTGGTTGGCGTAGAGGGCCAGGCCGCCGCCGGAGGCCTGGCCGAAGAGCAGTCGCTCGCCCTCGCGGAGATAGTGCCAGGACACGGCCGCGTGGCGTTCGGCCACGACGAACCACACGGCCGTCCACAGCGTGAGCAGCACGATGTGCCACCGCACCGGGTAACGCCCGATCCGCACGTTCCTCCGTCCTTCCCGTCACCACGGTCACCGTGTCCCCACCCATCACAACACCCCCCGGTAAGAGCGGGTTCGGGGGCCGTGGGTTCATCGCGGGCACGGCTCAACGGCGTTGTCAGTGGCGGCCCTTACAGTCACGGGTATGGCGACTCTTCCCAACCCGCTGCCCAAGCTGGCAACCGACCCCAGCGGCCGTTCCCTGGGGCTGCGGCTCCCTCCCGGCAGGCTGGTCGACATGACGTACGACGGACCCTGGCACGAACCGCTGCTGTGGTACGCGGAGAAGCCGGCCGCGCCGGGCACGTGGAAGGCGCTGGGCGCGCCGGCGGCACGGGCCGGTCTGCTGCCGGTGCTGGTGGACCTGGCCGCGTCCCGGGGCGGTCCGGAGGACTGGGTGCTGCTGCCCGGCGAGACGTCGTATCCGGGCGATCACGAGGCCGAGGATGTCCTGGCGGAGTACTGGGAGGAGGAGACGGAGGACGGTGAGCTCGCCGAGGAGATCGGGCCGTTCGGCGCCGCGTGGCCCGGCCTCGCGCCGGCCGGCTCCCTCGCCGCGGACCCCGACACCCGCGCCGCGCAGGTCGCCGACGGGCTGGAGGGCGGTCGCGGCGCGGTGATCGAGGAGGCGCACCTCGCCCTGGTCCCGGCGCGCCGGTCGGCCGACATCCCGGCGGCGATCGGCTGGACCGGCCCGGTGAACTACGAGAGCGACGTGGCCCGGATGTGCGCGGTGCTGCGCTCCTGGGAGGACAGGTTCGGCATACGGGTCGTGGCCCTCGGCCTCGACACCCTCGTCGTGTCCGTGGCGGCCCCGCCGGCCACCCAGGAGGACGCCGAGGCCGTGGCGGCGGAGCACTTCGCGTTCTGCCCGGACAACGTGCTCCAGGGTGAGGAGGACACCTTCCTCGCGTACGCGAAGGGACTGGTCGGCCGGCCCGTCTGGACCTTCTGGTGGGACTGACCCCGCGCGTCCGTCAGCCCTGCAGGCCCCGCCCCAGCCTCCGCAGTCCCTCCGCGATCTCCTCCGGAGTCTGGGTGACGAAGCAGAGGCGGAGGGTGGTGGGGTCGGGGGTGCCGGCGTAGAAGGGCGCCCCGGGGACGTAGGCCACGTTCTGCTCGACCACGCGGGGCAGCAGGGCGAGGGTGTCGTACGGCTCCGGCAGGCGCACCCAGAGGAACATGCCGCCCTCGGGCCGGCTCCACCGCGAGCCGGGCGGGAGCGCGCTCGGCAGGCCCGCCAGCATGGCGTCCCGGCGTTCGCCGTACACGGCGCGCACGTGCTGCACATGGGTGTCCAGGACGTCCAGGTAGCGGGCGGCGGCGAGCTGGTTGAGCGTCGGGGTGTGCAGGTCGGCCGCCTGCTTGGCCACCGAGCACGCGCGGCGCAGCCCGTCCGGTGCGCGCAGCCAGCCGAGGCGCAGGCCGGGGGCCATCACCTTGGAGAAGGAGCCGAGCAGGACGGTCCGGTCCCCGGCGCCGGGGAGGGAGGCGATCCAGGGGACGGGTGCACCGTCGTAGCGGAGTTCGCCGTACGGGTCGTCCTCGACGATCCACAGGCCCTGGCGGGCGGCGACGGCGGCGATCTCCGCGCGCCGTGGCGCGGGCATCGTACGGCCGGTGGGGTTCTGGAAGGTCGGGACGAGGTAGAGCAGCTTGGGCCGCTCGCGGCGGACAGCCTCCTCCAGGGCGCCCGGGTCCACGCCGTCCCGGTCGCCCGGCACGGCCACCACACGCGCTCCCGCGAGGCCGAAGACCTGAAGTGCCGCCAGATAGCAGGGGTTTTCCACCAGGACGGTGTCGCCGGGTTCGAGCAGGGCCGTCGCGAGGAGGGACAGGGCCTGCTGGGAGCCGGTGGTGATCAGCAGGTCGTCGGGCGTGGTGGGCAGTCCCCGGGCGGTGATGCGCGCGGCCAGGGCCGTGCGGAGCGTCGGCTCGCCCTCGGTGGTGGAGTACTGCAGCGCCTGCGCCGGGGTCCGCGTCAGCACCTCCTGGAACGCCGCCGCTATGCCCTCCCGGTCGAAGAGTTCCGGCGCCGGGAGCCCGCCGGCGAAGTTGATCATCTCGGGGCGTGCGGTGACCGCGAGGATGTCCCGCACGGGCGAACCGCCCACGGCATGGGCACGGGCGGCCAACGGCGGGACGGGGGCGGGGGCCGCGGCCGACGCCTCTTCGGCGACGGCAGGGGCGGCCTCGGCGACGGCAGGGGCGGGCCCGGCGGCGGTGGTGGCGGCGCGACTCGGGGCAGCGGTCGGGGCGGCGGGCTCGGCGGTGGTCATGGCGCGGCTCTCCTTCGGCTCTGGGAGCCGTCAGGCTAGAGAACTACGTGCCGTCTACACCCGTTAATTCCGCGATCCGGACGGCCAGTTCGCGCACACGCCGGAAGGCCCGTTTCCACGCGCGCCGACCACCGCCCGGCGCCCCACCGGCGGAGGGCACTCCACCGCCCGGCGCCCCACCGGCGGAGGGCACTCCACCGCCCGGCGCCCCTCAGCGCAGCTTCCGCGCTGCCTCCGTCGCCCAGTAGGTGAGGATGTTCCGGGCCCCGGCGCGCTTGATGCCGGTCAGGGTCTCGAAGATGGCCCGGTCGCGGTCGACCCAGCCCTTCTCGGCGGCGGCCTCGATCATCGAGTACTCGCCGGAGATCTGGTACGCGGCGACGGGCACGTCCACGGCGTCCGCGACCCGGGCGAGGATGTCGAGGTACGGTCCGGCCGGCTTGACCATGACCATGTCCGCGCCCTCCTCCAGGTCGAGGGACACCTCCCGCAGGGACTCGCGCCAGTTGGCGGGGTCCTGCTGGTAGGTCTTGCGGTCACCCTGGAGCGAGGAGGCGACGGCCTCGCGGAAGGGGCCGTAGAAGGCGGACGAGTACTTGGCGGTGTAGGCGAGGATCGCCACGTCCTCGCGCCCGATCTGGTCGAGCGCGTCGCGGACGACGCCGATCTGGCCGTCCATCATGCCGCTGGGCCCGACGACATGGGCGCCGGCGTCGGCCTGCACCTGGGCCATCTCGGCGTACCGCTCCAGGGTGGCGTCGTTGTCGACACGGCCCTCGCTGTCGAGGACGCCGCAGTGCCCGTGGTCGGTGAACTCGTCCAGGCACAGGTCGGACATGACGAGCAGGTCGTCGCCGACCTCGGCCCGCACGTCCCGGAGGGCGACCTGCAGGATCCCGTCCGGGTCGGTACCGGCCGTGCCCTGCGCGTCCTTGTTGGCCTCCTCCGGCACGCCGAACAGCATGATCCCGGAGATCCCGGCCTCCACGGCCTCCAGCGCGGCCTTCTTCAGGCTGTCGCGGGTGTGCTGGACGACACCGGGCATCGCGGTGACCGGCACGGGCTCGCTCACGCCCTCGCGGATGAAGGCGGGGAGGATGAAGTCGGCGGGGTGCAGCCGCGTCTCGGCGACCATCCGCCGCATGACGGGCGAGGTGCGCAGTCGCCGGGGACGCGTACCGGGAAAGGATCCGTACTTCGTCATGCCTTCTACGCTACGCCCGCCCCACCCCCGCCTTTGCCGACGCCCTGTCGGCCGCCGAGCGGCGCCAACCGGGGCATAGCGGAACACCGATACGAAGTTTTTGCGCTCCCCTGGCCGTCTCTCGAGCCGCTTGCCTCCCCGGCGTTCTACGCGCGTGGTGTCATGCACGCGCCACCCCTCCTCGCCGTGCACCACCCGTGAACCCAGGAGTCACGCATGCTGCGGAAGGTCCTCACCCGCGCGGCCATCGCCCTGACCGCCGGAGCGGCCGTCGTCGCCACGGCCGTACCCGCGAACGCCGCGAGCTACTCGGCGTTCGCCTTCTCCCAGAGCGGCAGCCAGCCCACGATCTACGACTTCATCAACTCGGCCACCCGCACACTCGACATGACCATGTACGAGCTTCAGGACACCACGGCCGTCAACGACCTCATAGCCCTGAAGAACAAGGGCGTCACGGTCCGCGTCATCCTCGACCGCCAGCACCAGAGCGCCGACAACGCGGCCTACACGTCGCTGAAGAACGCGGGCATAGGCGTGGTCTGGTCGTCCTCCGCCTACGTCTACACCCACCAGAAGACGATCACCGTCGACGGCACCAAGTCCCTGGTCCTGACCGGCAACCTGACGTCCCAGTACTACACGACCAGCCGCGACTACGGCGTCTTCACCGACGACACCCGCGACGTCGCCGCCATCGAGAAGGTCTTCAACGCCGACTACACGGCGACCTCGATCACCCCCACCGACGGCGACCACCTGCTGTGGTCCCCCACCGACTCCCGCAACCGCCTGGTGTCCTTCATCAACTCCGCCACCAGGACGCTGGACGTGGAGGAACTGGAGTTCAGCGACAGCACGGTGGTCAACGCGCTCGTGGCCCGCGCCAAGGCGGGCGTGAAGGTCCGTGTGGTCCTGGAGAATCCTTCCAGCTACTCCAGCGAGGTCTCCGCCGTCAAGGCCGCCGGCGGCACGGTCGTCGGCTACTCCGACCCCAACGGCTTCTACATCCACGCCAAGGCCATGGTCGCCGACTACGGCCTGTCCACCCAGGAGGTCGAGGCCGGCTCCATGAACCTCAGCAGCAACTCCCTGAGCAACAACCGAGAGCTGGGCATCATCCTCACCGGCACGGGCGTGGCCCAGCCGGTGGCGCAGACCGTCGAGACGACGTTCAACAGCGACTACGCGGGGGGTACGGCGGCCTGACCGGACAGCGGCCGGCGGATGCCCCGGCACCCTCCGGCCGCTCAGCCCCCGCCGAACTCCGTGAGCACCCGGTCGGCGAGCTGCCCCCGGTCGCTGTCGCGCGGCAGCCGGGAGCGGAACTCCTCCAAGCGGCGGACCACGCCGAGCGGAACGTGCTCTGCTCCCATCTCCTCCACCTCTCTGCCGACCACGCGAAGCCCCCAGTACTGGTTGAAGGAGAACGGTTCAGCGGTCACCACGTCGACCAGCGTGTCCAGCAACTCCGGTTCGGGCAGCGCGTACAGGCGCGCGTAGGCCGCGAGCCGCAGCCCGGCGTCCTGCGAGCGCAGCAGCGTCTCGGCGTCGAAGTCCCGCACCCGCTGCGTCGCTCGTACCAGGCGGGCGAAGATCTGGTCCATCCGGTGGGTCCGCGCCGGACCACTGGGCAGCTCATCGCGTACGTTCAGATACTCGGCCGCCAGTTCCCGCACCGCGGCCAGCGCGGCCGTGTCGTCCACTGCGCCGCCGCCCGGTCCATCACCGACGAGAGCCGCGTTCGCCGTCCGCTGGGCCGCCTCCAGCTGGCGCCGCATGTCCTGGAACTCAATCCTCACGAACCCTGGCACGTCGATACTGCGGACCAGATCCCCGAGCCACGGCACCGCCGCCACCGCGAGCAGGGCGACCGTGACCCCGTCGATCTTCAGCCCGGGTGCCAGGACATGCAGCACAGCGGCCGCAACCCCGAAACATGTCAACGCCACCGCCGCAGCACGCCGCCGTAACCAGCGGGCCGCACCATCACGTCGTCGGTCCCCACCCATGCCGGTCAGCATCGCAGACGCGCAATGACGAAGAAGGTGATTCGATCAGGAGTCACGCTGCCGCCCCCGGCCGCGGCGCCACCGCATCACGCGGAGACATGAAGCTGGAGTGGACAAAGAGCAGCTACAGCACGGACGAGGGCCCCGACTGCGTAGAGGTAGCCGCCCCCGACGAGACCCACGTCCTCGTCCGCGACTCCCCCGACTCGCCCTCACCCCCACAGCCTGGGCGGCCTTCCTGCCGTACGCCGCCGACCACTGAGCGTGCGGGTGCCCTGGGCAGGGCACCCGTCACACCTCACGTCGTAGACCGACGCCTCCGCGCCCCCGGCCGCCGCTCGCTCGGCCGCGTCACCGGGTCCCCCGCCTCCAGGGCGGCAGCCCGGCGCTTCATGCCGAAGTCGGCCAGCGCCTCCGCCAGCTTGTGCACGGACGGCTCCGGAGCCATCACGTCCACCCGCAGGCCGTGCTCCTCGGCGGTCTTCGCCGTGGCCGGGCCGATACAGGCGATCACCGTCACGTTGTGCGGCTTGCCCGCGATGCCGACCAGGTTCCGGACCGTCGAGGACGACGTGAAGAGAACGGCGTCGAAGCCGCCGCCCTTGATCGCCTCGCGGGTCTCGGCCGGCGGCGGCGACGCACGCACGGTGCGGTAGGCCGTGACGTCGTCCACCTCCCAGCCCAGCTCGATCAGACCGGCGACCAGCGTCTCCGTGGCGATGTCGGCACGGGGCAGGAAGACACGGTCGATCGGGTCGAACACCGGGTCGTACGGCGGCCAGTCCTCCAGCAGGCCCGCCGCGGACTGCTCGCCGCTGGGCACCAGGTCCGGCTTCACGCCGAAGGCCACCAGCGCCTTGGCCGTCTGCTCGCCCACCGCGGCCACCTTGATACCCGCGAAAGCCCGAGCGTCAAGGCCGTACTCCTCGAACTTCTCGCGGACCGCCTTCACCGCGTTGACCGAGGTGAACGCGATCCACTCGTAGCGGCCGGTCACCAGGCCCTTGACCGCGCGCTCCATCTGCTGCGGGGTGCGCGGGGGCTCCACCGCGATCGTCGGGACCTCGTGCGGCACGGCGCCGTAGGACCGCAGTTGGTCGGAGAGCGACGCCGCCTGCTCCTTCGTGCGCGGCACGAGCACCTTCCAGCCGAACAGCGGCTTGGACTCGAACCACGACAGCTGGTCGCGCCGGGCGGCGGCGCTGCGCTCGCCGACCACGGCTATCACCGGCCGGCCGCCGTCGGGGGACGGCAGCACCTTCGCCTGCTTCAGGGTCTGCGCGATCGTGCCGAGCGTCGCCGTCCAGGTGCGCTGGCGGGTCGTCGTACCGGCGATCGTGACCGACAGGGGGGTGTCGGGCTTGCGGCCCGCCGAGACCAGTTCGCCCGCCGCGGCGGCGACCGAGTCCAGCGTCGTCGAGACGACGACCGTGCCGTCCGACGCGCCCACCTCGGTCCAGCAGCGGTCCGACGCCGTACGGGCGTCCACGAAGCGGACGTCCGCGCCCTCGGCGTCCCGCAGCGGCACACCGGCGTACGCGGGCACACCGACCGCCGCCGCGACACCGGGGACGACCTCGAAGGGCACCCCGGCGGCCGCGCAGGCGAGCATTTCCTCGGCCGCGTACGTATCAAGTCCCGGGTCGCCGGACACCGCACGGACGACCCGCCTGCCGCCCCGCGCAGCCTCCATGACAAGATGAGCGGCATCCCGGGCAGCGGCCGGGACAGCGGCGGGTGTTGACGTGCCGTCAACGACCGTCAGCTGGGGCGTGCCCGTGCCCGGCGGCGAGACCGAAGAGGGGTCTGCGTCCGTGCGGACCACGGAGACGCCCTGTCGGGCGTGCGTCCGGATCACGTCGAGCACCTCGTGCTCGGCGATCAGGACGTCCGCGTGCGACAGCGCCTCCACGGCGCGCAGAGTCAGCAGTCCCGGATCTCCGGGTCCGGCACCGAGGAAGGTGACGTGCCCGTGTTCAGGACCGGCGGCAGGAAGGGCGGTGGGGCTCAATGTGCTCGCTCCCCCATCAGACCGGCCGCGCCCTGGGCGAGCATCTCGGTGGCGAGGTCGCGACCGAGTGCCAGCGCCTGGTCGTGCGTCTGGGGCACGGGACCGGTGGTGGACAGCTGCACCATGCGGGTGCCGTCGGTCGTGCCGACGACGCCCCGCAGGCGCATTTCCTTGACAAACTGCCCGTCGGCCAACAGGTCGGCCAGCGCGCCAACAGGGGCGCTGCAACCGGCCTCCAGGGCGGCGAGCAGTGACCGTTCGGCGGTCACGGCGGCCCGGGTGAACGGGTCGTCGAGTGCGCCGAGTGCCGCGATCAGGTCCGCGTTGCCCGCGGCACACTCGATCGCCAGGGCCCCCTGGCCGGGGGCGGGCAGAACCGTGTCGACCGACAGGAAGTCGGTCACCTCGTCGATCCGGCCGATCCGGTTCAGTCCGGCGGCGGCCAGCACGACCGCGTCGAGCTCGCCGTCCCGGACGTACCGGATGCGGGTGTCGACGTTGCCGCGTATCGGGACCGTCTCTATGTCCAGGCCGTGGGCGCGGGCGTACGCGTTCAGCTGCGCCATGCGGCGCGGCGCGCCGGTGCCGATGCGCGCCCCGCGCGGCAGGTCCGTGAACTTCAGCGCGTCGCGGGCGACGATCACGTCCCGCGGGTCCTCGCGCTCCGGTACGGCGGCCAGGACCAGCTCCTGCGGCTGCGCGGTCGGCAGGTCCTTGAGCGAATGAACCGCGAAGTCGACCTCGCCCTTCAGCAGCGCGTCGCGCAGCGCCGTGACGAACACGCCGGTGCCGCCGATCTGCGCGAGGGCCTCGCGGGAGACGTCGCCGTACGTGGTGATCTCGACCAGCTCGACGGGCCGGCCGGTCACCCGGTGGACGGCCTCCGCCACCTGCCCGGACTGGGCCATGGCGAGCTTGCTCCGCCTGGTCCCCAGCCTCAGTGGATTGTCACTCATGCCGGTCGGTCCTTCTTGTCTGTGCTGTCCCCGGCCCGGGAGACGGCGGCGACCGTCTCGGGGTCGAGGTCGAACAAGGTGCGCAGCGCGTCCGCGTACCCGGCGCCGCCGGGCTCGGCCGCGAGCTGCTTGACCCGTACGGTCGGCGCGTGCAGCAGCTTGTCGACGACCCGGTGCACGGCCTGGCGGATCTCGCCGCGCTGGCGTTCGTCCAGGTCGGGCAGGCGGCCGTCGAGCCGCGCGATCTCACTGGCGACGACGTCGGCGGCCATGGTGCGCAGCGCGACCACGGTCGGCGTGATGTGCGCCGCCCGCTGTGCCGCGCCGAAGGCCGCGACCTCGTCGGAGACGATACGCCGGACCAGGTCCACATCGGCGGCCATCGGAGCGTCGGCGGAAGCTTCCGCCAGCGACTCGATGTCCACCAGGCGCACCCCGGCCAGCCGGTGCACGGCCGCGTCGATGTCCCGGGGCATGGCCAGGTCGAGCAGGAAGAAGAACGGCGCCGGGCGCTCGGCCTGCGGCTCCGGCCTGCGCCGCTCGGGGATCCGGCCCACGGTCGCGGCGGTCGCGGCGAGCGCGGTGATCAGCTCGGCGTCGGCCTCGGGGGTACGGCGCTCCCGGCGGTCGATCGTTCCTCCGGCGACCCAGGCCGCGTGCTGCTCCAGGGTGGCCGCGTCCATGCCGGCGACGGCGGCCTCACCCATGACGGAGAAGCCGGGCTGTACGGCGGCCAGGTCCAGCGGGCAGTTCTCGTCGCTGCCGGCGGCCTGCAGAGGGGTGGCGGCGGCCTTCGGGGCCGTACGACCGCTGTCGGCGATCTCGGCGACGGGCGCGCCGGTGCGGCCCTCGACCGCCTGCGCGACCGCCGCCGCCGTGAGCACCAGGCCCGTCGCCCCGGTACAGGAGACGACGACGTCGGCACGTGTCAGCTCGCCCGGCACGGCGTCCATCCGTACCGCCCGGGCGGTCACCGCGTGGTCGTCGGCCTCGGTGAGTATCTGTGCGAGCCGCTCGGCGCGGTCGAAGGTGCGGTTGGCGACGACGACCTCGGCGACCCCGGCCCGCGCCAGCGTGGCGGCGGCCAGCGAGGACATCGACCCGGCGCCGATGACCAGCGCCTTCCTGCCCCGGGCCCAGTCCTCGACGGCTCGGCCGGCCGCCAGCTGCTCCAGGCCGAAGGTGACCAGGGACTGCCCGGCGCGGTCGATGCCGGTCTCGGAGTGGGCGCGCTTGCCGACCCTGAGGGCCTGCTGGAACAGGTCGTTGAGCAGCCGGCCGGCGGTGTGCAGCTCCTGCGCCCGGGCCAGGGAGTCCTTGATCTGGCCGAGGATCTGCCCCTCGCCGACGACCATCGAGTCCAGGCCGCAGGCCACCGAGAACAGGTGGTGGACGGCCCGGTCCTCGTAGTGCACGTAGAGATAGGGGGTGAGTTCCTCCAGGCCGACACCGCTGTGCTGGGCGAGCAGCGTGGACAGCTCGGCGACACCGGCGTGGAACTTGTCCACGTCGGCGTACAGCTCGATGCGGTTGCAGGTGGCGAGCACCGCGGCCTCGGTGGCGGGTTCGGCGGCGACCGTGTCCTGCAGCAGCTTGATCTGGGCGTCCGCGCTCAGCGCGGCCCGCTCCAGAACGCTGACCGGTGCGCTGCGGTGGCTCAGCCCGACGACGAGGAGACTCATGCCGGCATCACGGCGGGTACGTCCCCGTCGGGTCCCTGGTCTGCGGAGTCCTCGCCGGTCGCGCCGCGGGGAGCGGTCGCGGGCAGCGCTCCGTCGCCCGCCGCGGTCTCCAGGGGGGTCTCCTCGCCGGCCTTGCGCTGCTCGTGGAAGGCGAGGATCTGGAGTTCGATCGACAGGTCGACCTTGCGCACGTCGACGCCGTCCGGGACGGACAGCACGGTCGGCGCGAAGTTCAGGATGGAGGTGACCCCGGCGGCCACGAGCCGGTCGCAGACCTGCTGGGCGACGCCGGCGGGGGTGGCGATGACGCCGATGGAGACCCCGTTGTCCTTGATGATCTTCTCGAGGTCGTCGGTGTGCTGCACGGGGATACCGGCGACGGGCTTCCCGGTCATCGCCGGGTCGGCGTCGATCAGCGCGGCGACCCGGAAGCCACGGGAGGCGAAACCGCCGTAGCCGGCGAGGGCGGCGCCGAGGTTACCGATACCGACGATGACAACCGGCCAGTCCTGGGTCAGGCCGAGTTCACGGGAGATCTGGTAGACGAGATACTCCACGTCGTAGCCGACACCGCGCGTTCCGTAGGAGCCCAGGTACGAGAAGTCCTTGCGCAGCTTGGCGGAGTTGACCCCCGCCGCGGCCGCGAGCTCCTCGGAGGAGACCGTGGGTACCGAGCGCTCCGACAGCGCGGTCAGGGCTCGGAGGTACAGCGGAAGCCTGGCGACGGTGGCCTCGGGAATCCCTCGGCTACGGGTCGCCGGTCGGTGTGTTCGGCCAGTTGCCACGGTGCTCCTGCGGGTAGAGCGGGGCTGCGGGCGGTCATACGTCCCCAGACCGCCCCGTCGACAGCAGGCTATGTCTTTGTGAACGCGTGCACAAAGATGGTGTCCGATTTGCCCGGCAGAAGTGACCGGGGTCACGCGCCGTTCACGCCCTCGACGGGAACCGGCGCATACGCACCGACGTTCCTTCGTTACTGGGGGCAAAACCGCACACTCTCCTCACGAATCCCGCCCCCGAGATCAGTCCGCCGTCGATCCTAAGCGACGTTCCGACCTGTTTGGACTAGTCGGTCAGTGCCCGGCGCAGCCGCTCCTCGTTCACGCGCCAGAAGGTGTGCTGTTCACCGTCGATCAGGACGACCGGGATCTGCTCCCAGTACTGGTCGTGCAGGGCCCGGTCCTCGGTGATGTCCTTCTGCTCCCAGGACACGCCCAGCTCCCCGCAGACCTTCTCGACCACGACCTGCGCGTCGTCGCACAGATGACAGCCGGGCTTGCGGATCAGCGTGACCTGCCGGTCACGGGGGTCGGTCGGATCGGCCTTGCGCCGGAAAAGCGGACTCATACCGGCCATTCTCGCGCGCGCCGCGCACGCTTCCGATCAGGCCTTTAACGGCCCGGTCGCGGAGAGTTCACACACACCCAACCTCTGAACTCCGGAAGCACCGAACAAACTGGCTATGCTCACGCCATGGCCGCTCTCGGATGGCTCACTCCCCGTAGGCGCTCCGCCACAGCGCGCAGCGTGCTGGCAGGCGAGGCCTCGGCGGAGGCTGCCCGCAAGTCCTCGCAGGAGGCGCAGGAGACCCCGCAGGTCGCCGACCGGGAACCGGAGTTCCCCGTCATGGGCGACGACAAGGCGGCTGCCTTCTTCGACCTCGACAACACCGTCATGCAGGGCGCCGCGCTGTTCCACTTCGGCCGGGGCCTGTACAAGCGGAAGTTCTTCGAGACGCGCGACCTCGCCAAGTTCGCCTGGCAGCAGGCGTGGTTCCGGCTGGCCGGCGTCGAGGACCCCGAGCACATGCAGGACGCCCGCGACTCGGCGCTGTCCATCGTCAAGGGCCACCGGGTCGCCGAACTGGAGTCGATCGGCGAGGAGATCTACGACGAGTACATGGCCGACCGCATCTGGCCCGGCACCCGCGCCCTGGCCCAGGCCCACCTGGACGCCGGGCAGAAGGTGTGGCTGGTCACGGCCGCCCCGGTGGAGATCGCCCAGGTGATCGCCCGCCGCCTGGGCCTCACCGGCGCGCTCGGCACGGTCGCGGAGTCGGTGGACGGCGTCTACACCGGCAAGCTGGTCGGCGAGCCGCTGCACGGCCCGGCGAAGGCGGAGGCGGTCCGTGCCCTGGCCGCGGCGGAGGGCCTCGACCTGTCCCGCTGCGCGGCCTACAGCGACAGCCACAACGACATCCCGATGCTGTCCCTCGTCGGCCACCCCTACGCGATCAACCCCGACGCCAAGCTGCGCAGGCACGCCCGGGAGAAGGACTGGCGCCTGCGGGACTACCGCACGGGGCGCAAGGCGGCGAAGGTGGGCATTCCGGCGGCGGCCGGGGTGGGGGCGGTGGCCGGTGGCACCGCGGCGGCCATCGCCCTGAGCCGACGCCGGCGATAGCCCGGCGCCGCGGCGGCCGATCGCCGTGGCACTGCGGCCCGTCACCCGGCCACGGCCCGTGGTGGGCCGGTCGCGCCCGCGCGGCGGAGACCGCACATCGATACAGCCCGCGCTCCCAGGGGGGTCGCGGTCGCCGCACCCGCATCCGCGCCATAGCCGCGGGCCCCGCCCGCCAACAGGGCCGCGCGCCTCTTCGGGCGCTTCCGCGCCCGGATTATGCCGCGGCCATTTCAACACGCCCTGTACCTCACCGAAAGCGGCCGGATTTCGGTCAACAACCGATCAGACTGCGGTACTTGATGAGGCGTCAATCGGTAACAGAAGCGACGCAATCGATGATTTGAGCAACTCGGTGTAGCAGTGCCTGCACGAAGCGTTATTCTCCTCAGACGCAAACCGGTACCCCTCCGTCGCTACGACGGGTGAACGGTCCCGCACTGCACGTGATGGAAGCTCTGCCTCTGGGAGTCCCGTGTACCCACACGTCGGGGTTGACGCCTCGGGCCTGGCTACGCTGCGCGCAACAGTCGCAACGGTCAAAGAGACGCTGCGCGGCCTCGTCCCCACCGCGTACGCCGTCCCCGCCCTCGCCGCCGCGCCCGTCGGCCCGTGCTACGCACTGGCCGAGAGCAGCGCGGCCGTCGGCAGACGAGGGCGCTCCGCCGGCGCCACCACCGCCCGCCGCCCGGCCGCGGACAGCGACAGCGCCCGGATGATGGACCTGGTCGAGCGCGCCCAGGCCGGCGAGGCCGAGGCCTTCGGCCGGCTGTACGACCAGTACAGCGACACGGTGTACCGGTACATCTACTACCGCGTCGGCGGCCGGGCCACGGCCGAGGACCTCACCAGCGAGACCTTTCTGCGGGCGCTGCGCAGGATCGGCACCTTCACCTGGCAGGGCCGCGACTTCGGCGCCTGGCTGGTCACGATCGCCCGCAACCTCGTCGCCGACCACTTCAAGTCCAGCCGCTTCCGGCTGGAGGTCACCACCGGCGAGATGCTCGACGCCAACGAGGTCGAGCGCTCCCCCGAGGACTCCGTCCTGGAGTCCCTGTCGAACGCCGCGCTGCTGGACGCCGTGCGCCGGCTCAACCCGCAGCAGCAGGAATGCGTGACCCTCCGCTTCCTCCAGGGCCTCTCCGTCGCCGAGACCGCCCGCGTCATGGGCAAGAACGAGGGCGCCATCAAGACCCTCCAGTACCGCGCCGTACGCACGCTCGCCCGTCTGCTGCCGGACGACGCCCGCTGAACCGGGGCGACTCTCGGCAACACCCAACTCACGTTCCGTGAAGGCGCGTTGCCTTTACGATCCGGGCCCCCGCCGTCCGTAACCCAAGTGCCGCGCCAGTCGTTGTGCGGGATACAGGCTCCCTGTGGTCACGTCCTGGCCGACCCTGATCACTCGATCGTGTGAAGTGGTCGCGGGCGTGCAACCCTCAGGACCCCCTGGGGAGTCGACCGTCATGACGAGAGGAGGTGCCGCCAGTGATCGCGAACGTATCGGCGCACCGGCGGGCGAACGCCTTCGCCCAGGCCCTGGAAGAACAGTCCGACCGGGACACGGCGGCCGAGCAGTCCGTAGACCCGGCGGGTTCCCCGCCGACCGCCGAGGAACAGACCGAGCAGGGCGAGCTGCTGGCCCTGGCCGCGGACCTCGGCGCGCTGCCCAGGCCGCACCTCGACCCCGAGGTCAAGGTCGTGCAGCGCGCCCAGCTGGTGGCCGCGATGGAGGCCATGCTCCAGGAGGGCACGGGGGCGGCGGACGCGTCGGTACCGGGACAGCGTTCCTCGCGGTCGCGGGGGGCGCACCGGGCGAGCCCGCTGGGCAAGCTCCGCCCGCGTTCCCGGCTGACCAAGGGGCTCGCGGCGGGCGGGCTCAGCGTGGGCGTGGCCGCGGGAGCCTTCGGCGGAGTCGCCGCCGCCAGCTCGGACGCCCTGCCCGGTGACTCCCTCTACGGCCTCAAACGCGGCATCGAGGACTTCAAGCTCAACTACCTGACCAACGGCGACGACCAACGCGGCCAGACCTACCTGGACCAGGCCTCCACCCGGCTCAGCGAGGCCCGCCGGCTGATGGAGCGAGGCCGCGGCGGACACCTCGACCACGAGTCCATCAGCGAGATCCGCCGCACGCTCTCGGGCATGCAGCAGGACGTCACCGAGGGCCACCGCCTGCTCCACGAGGCCTACGAGGCCGACCCCCAGTCGCTCGGTCCCATCCAGGCCCTGTCCACGTTCTCCCGCGCCCACCGCGAGGTGTGGACCGCGCTGAGCCACAAGCTGCCCGTGCAGCTCGGAGACGTCAAACAGCAGGTCTCGTCGGTGTTCGACGCCATAGACCAAGAGGTCGCCCCGCTGCAGTCCCTGCTCCCGCAGTCGCCCGCCCAGGGCGGCGACGGCAAGCGGCAGGGCTCCGGCTCGGCATCCTCCGGCTCCTCCGGGGGCCACCGGTCGACGGCGCCGAGCTCCTCCGGCAGTACCCCGTCCTCCGGCAAGCACGCACGCCCAGGCGACCCGAGCGGCTCGGCCACCGGCAGCAGCGGCATGGGCCTCATCGGCGGCGACACGGGCGGCCTGCTGGAGCCACCGAAGACCGGCACCGGCAGCAGCACCCCGCCCACCAGCAAGTCCCCGACCCCCGCCCCCGACGTCACCCTCCCCCCGCTCCTCCCCGGCCTCCTGCCGGGCCTGGGCATCGACGGCGAGGAGACGCACTAGCGGCGGTACGGCTACGACAGTGGGGGCGCCCTTCCCGAGCAGGGCGCCCCCACACGGCCTGCCAGGCGCACCCCACACGGCCTGCCAGGCGTACCGCACGCGGCCTGTCAGACGACGTACCGCACGCGGCCTGTCAGGCACCCCCACGCATGCCTGTCGGGTGGCCCGCGCGGCCCTGTCGGGCGGCGCCCACTCGGGCCTGTCGAGCGCCCTCCCAGCGGCCAGTCACGGGCGGGCGGGTGGGAAAGCCAAGGTCGGACAGGCGCCGGGTGCCCGAACAACGCCGGGCCGGCAGGTCGCCCTCCACGGCGCCCTCCCAGCCAACCGAGTCGGGCGGGCGGGTGGGCAGGGAATCAGAAGAACACCGACCGCCGCTGCACCAACAGCTTGTACAGCGTGTGCTGAATCTGCTCCCGCACCTGATCGGTCAGGTTGAACATCAGCATCGGATCCTCCGCCGCCTCCGCCGGATACCCGTCCGTCGGAATCGGCTCCCCGAACTGGATCGTCCACTTCGTCGGCAGCGGAATCGCCCCGAGCGGCCCGAGCCACGGGAACGTCGGCGTCAACGGGAAGTACGGAAACCCCAGCACCCGCGCCAGCGTCTTCGCGTTGCCGATCATCGGGTAGATCTCCTCCGCCCCCACGATCGAGCACGGAATGATCGGCGCCCCCTGCCGCAGCGCGGTCGACACGAACCCGCCCCGCCCGAACCGCTGCAGCTTGTACCGCTCGCTGAAAGGTTTCCCGATGCCCTTGAACCCCTCCGGCATCACCCCGACCAGCTCCCCCTGGGCCAGCAGCCGCTCGGCGTCCTCCGCACAGGCCAGGGTGTGCCCCAGCTTGCGGGCCAGCTCGTTGACCACCGGCAGCACGAAGACCAAGTCGGCCGCCAGCAGCCGCAGGTGACGGTCGGCCGGATGATGGTCGTGCACCGCGACCTGCATCATCAGCCCGTCCAGCGGCAGCGTCCCGGAGTGGTTGGCGACGATCAGCGCGCCGCCCTTCGCCGGGATGTTCTCGATGCCCTTCACCTCGACCCGGAAGTACTTCTCGTACACCGGCCGCAGCAGCGACATCAGGACCTGGTCGGTCAGCTCCTCGTCGAAACCGAAGTCGTCGACGTCGTACTCCCCGGTGAGCCGGCGCCGCAGGAACGCCAGCCCGGCCGCCACGCGCCGCTCCAGGCCGCTGCCGGGCCCGCCGGCACCCGGCCGCCGCTCCAGCGGCTCCTGCGGCTTCCTGTCGCGGCTCACGGGCCCATCTTCGCGCGTCCGCGTCCGCCCGGGCAGAGGCTGGACCTCACCCATCTCCCCGGATCCGGTCCCGGTCTCGCCGAGACCGCCGCGCCGGCTGCCCGTGCCGCGGCGCCGCGCCGGGCGCTGTGCGGCGCTCCCGCGGGACCGGTCGTCGTCGAACGGAATGACCTTGGCGTCCGCCATTGTTGCCGCTCTCCTCAGTTGGCGCTGTCGGCGCTGTGCGTCGTGGGCCGGTCGCCGCCCCTCGCGGCGAGCGCGGCCACCCGGTCGACGGCCCCCGCGAGGACCTCCGGCGGCACGAGACCGGGGCCCTGGACGCGCGCGAAGTCCGCGAACGTCTCCGCCGTGGTGTACCTGGGCGTGAAGCCCAGCGTTTCGCGCATCTGCACGGTGTCCACCACCCGCCCGTGCGTGAGCAGCCGGATCTGCTCCGGCGAGAAGTCCGTCATACCGAGCGTACGCACCAGCGAACCCGCCCAGGTGACCGCTGGCAGCAGCAGCGGCACGGTGGGCCGCCCGAGCCGCCGGGAGCACTGCGAGAGCAGCAGCACCCCGTCCCCGGCGATGTTGAACGTGCCGCTGTTGAGGGTGCCCCGGCGCGGCTCGTGCGAGGCGATCCTGAGCACCTCCACGACGTCGTCCTCGTGCACGAACTGCAGCCGCGGGTCGTAGCCGAACACGGTCGGCAGGACGGGCAGCGCGAAGTAGGAGGCGAGCGGGGTGTCGGCGGCCGGCCCGAGGATGTTGGCGAACCGCAGCACGCACACGGCGACGTCCGGCCGTCGCCGGGCGAACCCGCGCACGTACCCCTCGACCTCGACGGCGTCCTTCGCGAAGCCGCCGCTCGGCAGCGACTTGGGCGGGGTCGTCTCGGTGAAGACGGCCGGATCCCGCGGTGCGGAGCCGTACACGTTGGTGCTGGACTTCACCACCAGCCGCTTCACGGCCGGCGACTTCTGGCACGCGCCGAGCAGCTGCATGGTGCCGATGACGTTGGTCTCCTTGACCGTGGCCCGGTTGCCGCTGCCCAGTGCCGTGCCGGTCACGTCCATGTGGACGACCGTGTCGGCGCCCGTCTCGGCGAGCACCCGCGCGATCGTGGCCTGCCGGATGTCGGCCTGGATGAAGTCCGCGCCGCCCAGGTGGTGCGCCGGAGGCACCGCGTCCACGGCGATCACCCGGTCGACCTCGGGATCCCGCTGGATCCGCCGTACGAACCGGCCGCCCAGTTGCCGGGCGACTCCGGTGACGAGCACGACCTTCCCCAAGATCAGCGCCTTCCCTCGTACGTGATGCGTACGGCCAACCTAGCGGGTCGATGTTGCGCTGTGATGACCACCCGATGCACGAAGTGACGGAAATTCACTCATCGGAATATGCAAGGCAGGGCCGTGACGGGTGCCCGGATACGCCTGTGGCCCCCCAGCAGTACCTCAGTACCGTTGGGAGGCCACAGATACGCGCTGACACGCTCTCGCGGCGTCGCTTACTTCTTGTTGCGACGCTGAACGCGCGTGCGCTTGAGCAGCTTGCGGTGCTTCTTCTTGGCCATCCGCTTGCGCCGCTTCTTGATAACAGAGCCCACGACTACCCTCGCTCACTTCTCATCACTCGGTTGTTTGGGCGCCATGGGCCCACACGACCTACGAGGGGCTAGCCTACCCAACCGAGCGCCAAGGTCGTAATCGAGGGGGGTACCCGGGGTCACCCGGGGGTCACCCTGGGATTGCCGTCAGGCCGTCTCCACCCCCACATAGCTGTCACGGAGGTACTCGTGTACCGCTTGCTCCGGGACACGGAACGACCGCCCGACCCGGATCGCGGGCAGATGACCGCTGTGCACCAGGCGGTACACGGTCATCTTCGACACTCGCATCACCGAGGCGACCTCCGCCACGGTAAGGAACACGACCTCGTTCAGAGGCCTCTCGTCAGCTGCAGCCATGACACACCTGAACCTTCCGCACTCGACGGCCACCGGCTTCCCCTTCCGGTGACTCTTCGTCGTTGCGTGCTCACTCCCCAATGTAGGGGCGGGTGATGCAAGTGGGGAAGAGGTGCACCCATCGCAGGCCTACTGTGACAGACACGCTCGTTTGAGTACGTAGCGGATGAGCGGCCGGTAGTACTCGGACCGCACGGCGTCATCAACCGGAACGACGACGGACACGCGCCCCTCCGCCTCCCCCACGAACGGCGCCGGATCGTCCGTGTCGGCCAGCCCGATGGCCTCGAACCCCAGCTGACCAGCACCGCAGACCCACCCGTGATCCCCCACGACCAACTCGGGCAACGGCCCTCCGGCCGCCGCCGCGGCCTCCAGCACGACCCGAACCGGCAGCGGCGAATGACTGTGCACGCCGGGCTCACAACCGGGGCGCCCACCGTCGGTCCTCCGCACCAACCCGACTCCTCGCGCGTAGCCCAGTGCACGCGTACGTAGACCGAACCGGGTCAATATGTCGACACGGCGACCCTGCGCGGGGGTGAGCACGTCACACCCCGCCGCCGAGAGGGCGTCCGCCAAGCCTGCGTAGAACCCGAGCAGCCGCTGCGGGTGCCCGGTCCCGAACAACACGGGCGCGCCACGCCTGGCCACCTCCCGGATCCGGCCCGCGAAGGCGTCCAGCCCGGCCAGCGTCCGCTCCGGATCGATCACGTCCGGTCCCGACGTGTGCCGGGGATCGCCGGACACCCCGCACCTCTCCGCCATCAGCTCGAGCAACTCCGGCTGCCCCCAGGCCCCTTCGGGATCGATCCCGATCAGCGCCCGAGGATCCCGGGCCGCGAACAGCCGATAACTCCGCAGACTGTCCTCCCGCGAGGTCCCCACCACCCCGGCAAGCCCGGCAGCCAGCAGATGCGCACGCAGAGCTCCGCTGGTCGACATGGGTGCGATGGTGACGTACGGAGGCCGGGGACGGCGGGAAATCCGGAAAAATGGGCACGGTTGGCCTAAACGCCCGCCCAGCCCACGAGCGGCACCTGCAGAGCCCACGGACGAGACCGGGCGGCCGCCCGGCCGCAGGCGGCCGAGTGGCCGAGTGACCGAGTGGCCGACTGGCCGAGTGGCCGCGGCGCCGGGTCGGGTCAGGGGAGGAGCCCCCGCAGCGGAAACACCGCCCGACGAGTGGCCCGTACCGCCTGGTCCAGGCGGTCCGCGGGGTCGTAGCCCGACTCCCACGACGCCCAACTCACCGGCCACCGCCCGTCGGTCATCCGCTGCGGTCCGAACTGCCGGGTCCGAGCGAACACGTCCTGCCGCCACTCCTCGGGAATCATCGTCTCCGGCGCCACCGGCCTGCCCGCCGCGATGCCCACCAGATGCGTCCACGACCGCGGTACGACGTCGACGACGGCGTACCCACCGCCCCCGAGCGCGACCCACTTCCCCCCGGCGTGCTCGTGCGCCAGCTCATGGCACGCCACCTGCACGGCCCGCTGCGCGTCCAGCGACACGGCGAGATGCGCCAGCGGATCCTCGAAGTGCGTGTCCGCCCCGTGCTGCGTCACGAGCACCTGCGGCCGGAACTCCGCGAGCAGCTCCGGCACCACGGCGTGAAAGGCCCGCACCCAGCCCGCGTCCCCGGTCCCCGCCGGCAGCGCCACGTTCACGGCCGAACCCTCCGCGGAGTCCGCCCCGGTCTCCTCCGGCCACCCGGTCTGGGGGAACAACGTACGGGGGTGCTCGTGCAGCGAGATCGTCAGTACCCGCGGATCCTCCCAGAACGCCGCCTGCACCCCGTCCCCGTGATGCACGTCGACGTCCACGTACGCGACCCGCTCGGCCCCCAGCTCCAGCAGGCGGGCGATGGCCAGCGAGGCGTCGTTGTACACGCAGAATCCCGACGCGCCGCCGGGCATCGCATGGTGCAACCCGCCCGCGAAGTTCACGGCGTGCTCGGCGTCCCCGCGCCACACCGCCTCCGCCGCCCCCACCGACTGCCCGGCGATCAGCGCGGACACCTCGTGCATCCCGGCGAACGCCGGATCGTCGAGGGTGCCGAGCCCGTACGACACGTCCGCCGCCGCCGGATCGGCCGACGCGGCCTTCACCGCGTCGATGTAGTCCTGCCGGTGGACCAGCCGCAGCGTCGACTCCCCGGCCGGCTTGGCCGCGACGACCTCCATCTCCCGGTCGAGCCCGAAGGCACCCACCAGTTTCCGGGTCAGTGCCAGCCGGACCGGATCCATCGGATGATCCGGGCCGAAGTCATAGCCCGTTACTGCCTCGTCCCACATCAGCTGTGCGCGGCCGCTCATGCCCGCCACCGTATCGGTCCGGTTGAGCCGCGAACGACCTGGCGTACACCAACGTCACCAGCACCAACACCATCGGCACGAGCATGGCGCCGCGATAGCTCCAGGCATCGCCCAGCGCCCCCACCAACGGCGAACCGATCAGAAAACCGACGTAATTGAAAATGTTCAGGCGCGCGATGGCCGCATCCGAAGAACCAGGGAACAGCCGCCCCGCCGCCGCGAACGTCTGCGGCACCAGCACGCACAACCCCAACCCCAGCATCGTGAACCCGAGCATCCCGACCCACGCCCCGGGCGCCGAGGCCACCACCGCGAACCCGCCGGCCGCCACCAGCGTCCCGAGCCGAACGACCGCCACGGCCCCGAACCGCCGCACCCCGAGGTCCCCGATGGCCCGCCCCAGCAGCGTCGTCACCATGTACACGTTGTACGGCACCGTCGCCAGCTGCTCCGAGCTGCCCAGCACGTCCTTCAGGTACTTCGCGCTCCAGTTGGAGACGGTCGAGTCCCCGATGTAGGCGAAGGTCATCACCAGGCACAGCGGCAGCAGCAGCTTGAAGACGACACCGGCGCCCTGGCCCTGCTCCTCCCCCACGGCTGCCGGATCCCCGTCGACGTACCACCGGCTCCCCACGAGCGTCGCCGGCAGCAGCACGGCCACCACCGGCAGGTACGACACCCACAGCGCGAGATGCCAGTGCGCCCCGACCCACGCCAGCGAGGCTCCGAGGATCCCGCCCAGGCTGTACGCGGCATGGAAGCTGAGCATGATGCTGCGCCCGTACGACCGCTGCAGGCTGACCCCGAGCATGTTCATCGAGGCGTCCAGCGCGCCCACCGCCAGCCCGAACGCGCCCAGCGCCAGCGCCAGTTCCGCGATGTGCCCGCCCGCCCCGGCGCCGAGCAGCGCCAGCAGCACGACCGGCTGGGACCAGCGCAGCAGCCGACTGGGCCGGATGCGCTTCACCAGCTGCTCGGTGGTCACACTGCCGGCTCCGGCCAGGACCGGCACGGCGGCCAGGAAGACCGGCAGCAGCGCGTCGGAGACGCCGTACCGGTCCTGGATGGCGGGGATCCGCGTCACCAGCAGGGCGAAGGTGGCGCCCTGAGCGAAGAAGCTGAACGCCAGCGAGGCCCTACCGCGCCGCAGCACATCAGTCATGGCGGCGAGCGTAGGGCCCCGGGCTACCTGTGGGTAGATCCAGCCAAAGATGAATTTCCCTCAGCTTTACTGTCTTCGGTCTCGTCGGCCTCGGCGGCGAGCATCTTCTCCATCGGCTCGACGGCAAGGCCACCGCTGACGACGAACGCGACCGCCATGAAGCCGATCAGGAAGACGGTGCTGAGCCACACCATCGTGTCCACGGGAAGGGTGTACGCGCCCAGGATCCGGCTGACGCACTCCAGGAGCAGTGCTCCACCCCAGACGGAGGAGAAGACTCGCTCCTTGCGCCGGAAGGCCGCGGACCGGACGGACCGCCCGGAGAGCAGCCGCTGCCAGGCCGCCTCCTTGGCCATGTCCTTCTTCACCAGGAACGGCTTCATACCGGCGGTCATCATCGGCTTCCCCAGCCACACGGACACCAGGATGCCGATACCGACGGTGCTGCTGACCGCGCCGTCCTTGGCGAGCATCAGCCGCGGGTCGCCGGAGACGAAGCTGAGCACCAGGCTCACGACGCTCACGACCAGGATGAGAAGCGCGAGCCCGTTGGCCGCCCGCTCCTTCACCAGGCCCCACCCGGTCCGCACCGCCGGCACCACACTGCTCCAGGCGAGAGCGGCGAAGGTGCTCATCCCGAAGGCGTCCTTGAAGAGGTAGTACGAGCCGAGCGGCACCGCCACATCCAGGAGCAGCGGACGGAAGTTGTCGAATGCCGTGTTCCCCGTGTTCTTCGTCATGCCCTCAGCTTCGCCGCCACAGGGGGTCCGCGAGTAGAAACGATCGTCCGGACGTCCGCGTGACAATTGTCAGGCACCGGGCGATGGCTTCCGTCAGACCACCAGGTCAGCCAACTCGCCCATGGAGGAGAAGAGTTCATCGGCTCCCGCCAGCTTCTCCGCCGGCGTCATCGCGGTGAACCCGACGGTCATCCCGGCCGCCAGGGCCGCCTGCACGCCCAGTGGAGAGTCCTCCACGACCACGCACCGCTCCGGCGCCACACCCATCCGCTCCGCCGCATACAGGAAGAGGTCGGGGGCCGGCTTCCCCCGCCCCACGTCCTCCGAGCTGAAGATCCGCTCCTCCGCGAACCACCGGTCCAGCCCGGTCGTACGGTGCCCGACCCGGATCCGCGCATGGCTGCCCGAAGAGGCCACGCAGTACGGCACCCCGTCGGCCGCCAGCTTCTCCAGTACGCCGGCCACGCCCGCCACCGGCTGCAGCTCCCGCTCGAACGCGGCGAACACGCGCGCGTGGAAGACGTCGTCGAAGTCGTCCGGCAGCCGCTGCCCGGTCCGCTCCAGCACGAGTTCATGGATCCGGTGCATCGCCGAGCCCATGTAGTCCCGTATCGAGTCCTCGTAGGAGGTCGGGTGTCCCAACTCGGTCAGATAAGCGGCCAGATGCCGATTGGAGATGGGCTCGCTGTCGACGAGCACTCCGTCATTGTCGAAGATCACGAGGTCATGGCGCATGTCGTCGAGCGTAATTGACCCGAACGCAGAAAACCCCCGCACCGTTTCGGTGCGGGGGTCTCCCTCACAA
>NZ_CP011497.1:3812113-4448338 GCF_001027185.1 Streptomyces incarnatus
CCGTTGGGCCGTTCCGACGAGTGAGACTTTAGCGGATTCCGTGCTCCCGAGCTAATCGGGGGCTGCGTCCTTTCGAACGCGGTTTCCTCATTCCATAAATACGCATGCAGAAGCAGTCGGCGCCGCAGCGTCGAATGCTGGCTGGTACTTGCGGAGTGGCTGTCCGGGGACCGACCGGAGTCGGCGCTCACGTCGGACAACCCGGAGAACACTACGGATCGGCGTGTCGGGTGTCAACTCTTGCCCCGTGGGCACTCCGGAGGCGTACTCTGGTCGACATGACGACGCGTACGTGTACCCAGCTTTGGTGGGCCGCCTGACGGCGGCCGTACTCACGTATGCATCCAACGGCCGCCGCTTCGGCGGCCGTTCTCGTATCTCCTCCGGACTCCGGGGGCCGGCCGCAGGAGCGGCGGTCCCGACCAGGAGGTGGAGTGGAGATGACACGGGTCTTCAGCGGGATTCAGCCGACCGGGCACCTGACGCTGGGCAACTACCTGGGAGCCCTGCGGCGGTGGGTGGAGACGGACCAGTACCAGGCCGACTCGTTGTTCTGCGTCGTGGACCTGCACGCGCTGACGGTGGACCAGGATCCGGCGCGATTGCTGAGGCTCAGCCGGCAGACGGCGACGCTGATGCTGGCGGCCGGGCTGGATCCCGGGGTGTGCACGGTGTTCCTGCAGAGCCATGTCGACGAGCACACGAGGCTGTCGTACCTGCTGGAGTGCGTGGCGACCGACGGTGAGATGCGCCGGATGATCCAGTACAAGGAGAAGACCGCGAAGGTGCGGGAGCGCGGCGGGACCGTACGGCTGTCGCTGCTGACGTATCCGGTGCTGATGGCCGCGGACATCCTGGGCTACGGCGCGGACGAGGTGCCGGTCGGGGACGACCAGGTGCAGCACGTCGAGCTGGCGCGGGACCTGGCGGTGCGGTTCAACCAGCGGTACGGGCACACCTTCGTGGTGCCGAGGGCGACCCGTCCGGCGGTGGCGGCGCGCGTGATGAACCTGCAGAACCCGGCGTCGAAGATGGGGAAGTCGGACGAGTCGGGGCTGGGTGTCGTCTATCTGCTCGACGAGCCGGACGACGTGCGGAAGAAGGTCATGCGGGCCGTCACCGACAGCGGGCGGGACGTGGCGTACGACCGTGCGGGGCGGCCCGGGGTCGCGAATCTGCTGGAGATTCTCGCTGCGTGCACGGGCGGGAACCCTGAGTCACTGGCAGACGTTTACGACTCGTACGGCGCCTTGAAGAAGGACACCGCGGAGGCGGTGGTGGAGGTCCTCAGGCCCGTGCAGGCCAGACACAGGGAGCTGTGCGCGGATCCCGGCTATGTGGAGGGGGTGCTGCGGGATGGTGCGGAGAAGGCGCGGGCGATGGCCCGGCCGACCGTCGATGCGGCCTACCGGGCGATCGGGCTGTTGCCGCCGGTGTTCGAGACGGCGCTGAGCGGGGCCGGTCGTTAGCGGGCCCGTGCGTGCGGGGGCGGACAGCCGGTGGTGAGCCGTCGCCCCCGGCGCCGGGTCAGTCCTTCTTGCCGGAGGCGAGTTCGCGGCTGCGGTCGCGGGCGGCTTCGAGGGCGGCGATGAGGGCGGCTCGTACGCCGTGGTTCTCCAGTTCGCGGATGGCGTTGATCGTCGTGCCGGCCGGGGAGGTGACGTTCTCGCGGAGCCTGACGGGGTGTTCGCCGCTGTCGCGGAGCATCACGGCGGCGCCGATCGCGGACTGGACGATGAGGTCGTGGGCCTTGTCGCGGGGCAGGCCGAGCAGGATGCCGGCGTCGGTCATGGCCTCGACCAGGTAGAAGAAGTACGCGGGGCCGGATCCGGACAGGGCGGTGCAGGCGTCCTGCTGGGTCTCGGGGACGCGGAGTGTCTTGCCGACGGCACCGAAGATCTCCTCGGCGTGCGCGAGGTGCTCCTCGGTGGCGTGGCTGCCGGCGGAGATGACCGACATGGCCTCGTCGACGAGGGCCGGGGTATTGGTCATGACGCGGACGACCGGGATGCCCGCGGCCAGGCGCTCCTCGAAGAAGGAGGTGGGGATGCCGGCGGCGCCGCTGATGATCAGGCGGTCGGCCGGGACGTGCGGGGCGAGCTCGTCCAGGAGGGCGCCCATGTCCTGCGGCTTGACCGTGAGGATGAGGGTGTCGGCGGTCTTGGCGGCCTCGGCGTTGGTGGCCGGGCTGACTCCGTAGCGGGTGCGGAGTTCTTCGGCGCGTTCGGGGCGGCGGGCGGTGACCAGGAGGTCGGCGGGGGCCCAGCCGGCCCGGATCATTCCGCTGAGCAGGGCTTCGCCGATCTTGCCGGTGCCGAGGACTGCGACTTTCTGGCTCATGGGGTTCAGTCTGGCACCGGCGGGTGTGGTGGCGATCGGCTGTCCGGTGGGCGGAACGGATCTGGACCGGGCCTGTTCCGCTCCCCCGGGCTACGCGGTGCGCCGTCGCAGTGTCGCCGCCCCCAGTCCCAGGACCAGCAGCGCGCAGCCCGCCACGATCAGGACGTCCCGCAGGAAGGTGGCCGTCATGTCGGTGTGGCGGAGGACCTGGTTCATGCCGTCGACGGCGTACGACATGGGCAGGACGTCGGAGACGGCCTCCAGGACGGGGTGCATGTTCGAGCGGGCCGTGAACAGGCCGCAGAGGAGGAGCTGGGGGAAGATCACCGCGGGCATGAACTGGACCGCCTGGAACTCCGAGGCTGCGAAGGCCGAGACGAAGAGCCCGAGGGCCGTGCCGAGCAGGGCGTCGAGGAGGGCGACGAGGAGGAGCAGCCAGGGGGAGCCGGTGACGTCGAGGCCGAGCACCCCCACGGCGAGCCCGGTGGCGAGGGCGGACTGGACGATGGCGAGGGCGCCGAAGGCGAGGGCGTAGCCGGCGATGAGGTCGGCCTTGCCGAGGGGCATGGCGAGGAGGCGTTCGAGGGTGCCGGAGGTGCGTTCGCGCAGGGTGGCGATGGAGGTGACCAGGAACATCGTGATCAGCGGGAAGATGCCGAGCAGGGAGGCGCCGATGTTGTCGAAGGTGCGGGGACTGCCGTCGAAGACATAGCGCAGCAGGATCAGCATCAGGCACGGGACGAGGATCATCAGCGCGATGGTGCGCGGGTCGTGGCGCAGCTGGCGCAGGACCCGGGCGGCGGTGGCGGTGGTGCGGCCGGCGTTGATGACACCGGTCGGGGCCGGGGCGGTCGTGGTGCTCGCGCTGCTCGTCGTGCTCATCGGGTGCTCTCCTTGGGGCGGGCTGCCGCGGCTGCCTCGTCGACGAGGTGGAGGAAGGCGGCCTCGACGGTGTCGCTGCCGGTGCGGGTGCGCAGGGCGTCCGGGGAGTCGTCCGCGAGGATCTCGCCCTCGCGCATGAGCAGGAGGCGGTGGCAGCGCTCGGCCTCGTCCATGACGTGGGAGGAGACGAGGAGGGTGGCGCCGCGGGTGGCGGCGATGTCGTGGAAGAGGTGCCACAGGTCGCGGCGCAGGACGGGGTCGAGGCCGACGGTGGGTTCGTCCAGGACGAGGAGTTCGGGGGCGCCGAGCAGGGCCACGGCGAGGGAGACGCGGTTGCGCTGGCCGCCGGAGAGGTTGCCGGCGAGGGCGTCGGCGTGGCTGGTGAGGTCGACGTCGGTGATGGCCCGGATGACGTGTTCGTGGCGGCGTTCGGCGGCCGTGCGGCCGGGGTCGAGGATCGCGGCGAAGTATTCGAGGTTCTGGCGGACGGTCAGGTCGTCGTAGACGGAGGCGTCCTGGGTGACATAGCCGATGCGTGAGCGCAGGGCGGGGTGGCCTGCCGGGTGGCCGAGGACCTGGAGGGTGCCGGTGACCTTGGCCTGGGTGCCCACGATCGAGCGCATGAGGGTCGACTTGCCGCATCCGGACGGACCGAGCAGGCCGGTGACCTGGCCGCGGGGGACCGAGAAGTCGAGGTGGTGGAGGACGGTGCGGGGGCCGCGTACGACGGTGAGGTCCTGGGCGTGGACGGCGGCGGTGGAGGGCCGGGGTGGTGGCTCCGGCACATAATTCATCATGCGATGAATAATCTGCCCGGAGGGCCCACGCGTCAAGGGACCGGCCGGGCGGACATGCGAAAGCGGCGGCCGGTCGAGCCGGGCCGCCGCTCGCAGCGACGCTTCTTCGCTGGTCAGGGCTTGGTGGCGACGAGCAGCAGCACGTCGTAGGTCTCCTCGACCATGCCGTCCGGGAAGACCTTCAGCAGCTGGGCGCGCTCCTCTGCCAGGAAGGCGGTCCTGCGGTCCTCGGGGGTGAGGAGGAACGCGGAGTGGCTGCCGATGTTCGCGAGGTGGGTGTCGATCGTGACGCGGCGGCTCCAGCGGACGTCACGGCGGGTGAAGTCGAGGCGTCCGCTGGGGTCGGCAAGGTCGGTTCGCTCGCCGGCCTTGCGCTTCTCGGCGGCGATGTCGATGCCGAGGAAGCGGCCGGTGCGGTCGGCTGCGTCGGCGATCCAGTCGACGTCCAGCGCGTCGGTGTTCCACCACACCGCCAGCGCACCGCCCGGCCGCAGGACCCGCAGCGCCTCCGGCACCGAGCGGGCGGTGTCGGTCCAGTGCCAGGCCTGGGCGTAGGTGACGAAGTCGGCGTATGCGTCGGTGACGGGCAGGGCGTCGCCGCTGCCGCGGACGATCGGGAGACGCGGCAGCCCACGCCGGAACTCGGCGGCCATGCCCGCACCGGGTTCCACGGCGAGCACGTCGGCGCCGCGGGCCTGCAGGAGGGCGGTCGCGATGCCGGTACCGGCCCCGACGTCCACGACCCGGGCACCGGTCAGTGACCGGCCGGCCAGTTCCTCGACGGCGTCGAAGAGGGCGGGCGGGTAGGACGGGCGGTTCGCGGCGTACTGGGCGGCGGCGGAGTTGAAGGAGTGCGCGCGGGCGGAGGGCGGGGGCGGTTGCGTCACGGTCATACGGCCATGGTGTGGGCCGAGGGGAGGCGACGGCAGGTGGTTTTCGGCGACGGGAGGGGTTTCTTCGGGGGTTTCTTCAGGGGTCTCTTCAGGTATTTCGGGGCGGGGAGCCGGAATGGCGACGGAGGGCAGAGGGCACAGGATGGCGGGCCGGCCTGGCCACCGGAGACCGGTGTTACCGGCCCCCTTCGCCGACCGCCGGAGCCGGTGTCAGCGGCGCCGCTTCTTCTTCGAGGGGTTGCCGGTGCGCCGGGAGGTGCGGCGCTCGTACTCCGCTCGGGCCGACTCGTACTCCGCGCGGTGCAGCTTCTCGCCCGGCGCCTCGGTGAGGGAGCGGAAGAAGTAGGCGAGCAGGGAGCCGACGAAGCCGATGGCGAGCAGGCCGCGCAAAGAGGCCTGGCGCTGGGGGTCGTGGCGCTTGTCGAAGCCCTCCCAGGTGTTGCGGAAGGCGAGCGCGCTGCAGATCGCGAACATGGCGATGATCAGCACGGTGACGAAGGAGCCGGTGTCGGCGATCCGGATGCCCTCGTAGGCGAAGCGGAGGACCAGGCAGGAGGCGACGGCCGCGGCGAGGGAGCCGACGGCGGCACCGGCGCGGCGGGCCGCGTAGCCGTTGTCGTGGTCGACCCAGGTGGTGCCGAAGAAGCGGAGGGGCTCCGGGCGGGGGCCGCCGCCCTGGGCCGTACCGCCCGAGGAGCCCGCCGGGCCGTCCGGGGTGCCGTTTTCGTCGCTCACGGGACGATTATGGCGCCGGGCGGGGGCGGGCTCCGGGCGGGGTCGGGCGTCAGGCGCAGCGCGAGGCGATGTAGCCGTCGCTGCCGGTCTGGACGTAGGCGTCGGACACGTACTCGCCGTTGTTGATGTTGTCCCAGATGTTGGTCGTGCCGTACGGCCCGGTCACCGTCGTCCCTGGCGCCTGGCAGAAGATCGGGACCCGGGTGCCCTCGGTGAGGACCCGGATGATGCTGTAGTTGGTGCCGGGGCCGCTGCGGACGTTCAGGCGGACGCCCGGGGCGACCGGGTACGTGTGTACGGCCGACTCCGCGGTGAGCGACTCGTGCTCGCCGCCGCTCGCGGCTTCCGTGTGCTCGACAGACATGGCAGTCCTCCCCCGCTGGGCCCCCTGTGGCGGGGCCCGTCGTCTCCCTGGAACCGAGTTCCGGAACGGACGTTAGGAACTCGCGCGCGCAGGCTAGCAAGCCGCCTCGGTCTCGCACGAGTCATCGACTAGGCTCCGTGCGTCGCGCGCGCGGACGAACAGCACGGGGGTGGTCCATGACGCCACAGCGCAGGCCCGGAGCGGGCGCGGAAGCGGAACTTCCCGAGTACGCCGGCCAGTACGTCCTGGAGTCCTGTCTGGGGTCCGGCGGCATGGGCGTGGTGCACCTGGCCCGCAGCACCTCGGGGCTGAAGCTCGCGGTGAAGGTCGTACACGCCGAGTTCGCCAAGGATCCCGAGTTCAGAGGGCGTTTCCGGCAGGAGGTGGCCGCCGCCCGACGGGTGAGCGGCGCCTTCACCGCGCCGGTCGTCGACGCCGATCCGGAGGCCGAAAGGCCCTGGATGGCCACGCTGTTCATTCCCGGTCCGACCCTCTCGGAGCACGTGAAGCGGAACGGTCCGATGTCGGCTGCCCAGCTGCGGCGGCTGATGGCCGGGCTCGCCGAGGCGTTGCGTGACATCCATCGGGTGGGGGTCGTGCACCGTGATCTCAAGCCGAGCAACGTGCTGCTGGCCGAGGACGGGCCGAAGGTCATCGACTTCGGCATCTCCCGGCCGAAGGACAGCGAACTGCGCACGGAGACCGGCAAGTTGATCGGCACTCCGCCTTTCATGGCACCCGAGCAGTTCCGGCGGCCGCGGGAAGTGGGGCCGGCCGCCGACCTCTTCGCCCTCGGGTCGGTGATGGTGCACGCGGCGACCGGGAGGGGGCCGTTCGACTCCGACAGCCCGTACGTCGTCGCGTATCAGGTGGTGCATGACGAGCCGGACCTGACCGGGGTGCCGGAGAGCCTCGCGCCGCTGGTGCTGCGGTGTCTCGCCAAGGAGCCGGAGGACCGGCCCACTCCGGACGAGCTGATGCGGGAGCTGCGGTCGGTCGCGGCCTCGTACGACACGCAGGCGTTCATACCGGCGCAGCGCACCGACGACGACGCGCCGGCGCGGGAGTCCTCCGGCACCGAGCCGGCGCCCGAACCCCGCAGGCGCTTCGGCAAGCGAGCGGCCCTCGGCGCCGGGGTGCTCGCCCTCGCCGTGGCCGGGGTGCTCACCGGGCTGCTGTGGCCGGGTGGCGGGACGGGTCCCGCGGCGAAGGAGACCGGCACCGCCACCACCGCTGCCGGATTCGCCGCATGGCGGGCGAAGCCGAGCGGGACGGGCTCCGGGATGCCTCAATGCGTCCCCGGCGCCGGGAAGTTGTTCTGCTTCCGTTCCGGCCTGGCGTTCGCCCTGGATCCCGCCCACGGCTCACTCCTGTGGCGGCGCCAGGTCGCCGCGGAACGGACGAGCGATGCTCCCGCGCTCTCGGGCGGCCTGCTGCTGCCGACGGAAGGCGGCCGGCGCGTGGTGGCCCTGGATCCCGTCTCGGGCGCGCCTCGTTGGCACCGGGACATGCCCGCGCACACGGGGATCCGGTTCGCCGGATCCATGCTCCTCGTCACCGGCACGGACGGGACGGTCACCGGGGTGGCCGGAGCCTCGGGAGACACGAAGTGGCGTCGCCGGGTGTCCGGGCCCGGCACCCCTTTTCTGGCCTCCTACGACGGCGACCCGATGGCGTACGCGACCAGCACCTCGTCGGACGGGGCGTACACGCGGGTCACCGCCCTGGACCCGCGCACCGGTGCGGCGCGCTGGGAAGCGCGGCTGAAGGGCTCGCTGCAGCCCATCGGCAGCCAGGGCGGTTCCTTGTTCCTGCTGGCCTTCGACCCCGCCTCGGGGGACGCGAACGCCGTCGTCCGGTATGCGCCGGGCTCGAAGTCCGTGCGCCGGGTCGTGCTGCCCGTCCCGCTCACGGCGCCCCAGGCCGCCGTACGCGGCGATGTCGTGCACCTGCTGTCGACCGGCGGCTCACTGGACGCTCTCGACCTCGGCACGGGCAGACGGCTGTGGCACGTCGAGTCGTCCGTGAGCCGTGGTTCGGCGCCGGTCGCCTCCGCGGAACACGTCTACTTCTCCGCTCCCGACGGACGCCTGCTCGCCTTCGACGCGGCGGACGGAAGCCTGGTGGGACAGACTCCGCCGCGGCTCGGCACGAACCCGGGCGAGGTCGCGGGCGAGGTGCCGGCCCCGCTGCTCATCGGCTCCCGCGTCTACGCCACCGCCCCCGACGGCACCGTGTTCGGCGTCGACGGACGCGACCCGAAGGCCTGGTGACGCACGAAGGGGCCGCCCCCTTGCGGGAGGCGGCCCCTTCTCGTCGGTGCCGGGCTCAGCCCAGCTTCGTCACGTCCCGCACCGCGCCCTTGTCCGCGCTGGTCGCCATCGCCGCGTAGGCGCGGAGGGCCTGGGAGACCTTGCGCTCGCGGTTCCTGGGGGCGTACACGCCGTTCAGCGCCTGCTCGCGGCGGGCCAGTTCGGCCTCGTCGACCAGCAGCTCGATCGTGCGGTTCGGGATGTCGATGCGGATGCGGTCGCCGTCCTGGACCAGGGCGATGGTGCCGCCGGAGGCCGCCTCGGGGGAGGCGTGGCCGATGGACAGGCCGGAGGTGCCGCCGGAGAAGCGGCCGTCGGTGATCAGGGCGCAGGTCTTGCCCAGGCCGCGGCCCTTCAGGTACGAGGTCGGGTAGAGCATCTCCTGCATGCCGGGGCCGCCCTTGGGGCCCTCGTAACGGATGACGACGACGTCGCCGTCCTTGACCTCGTGGGTGAGGATGCGCTGGACGGCCTCCTCCTGGGACTCGCAGACGACGGCCGGGCCCTCGAAGGTCCAGATCGACTCGTCCACGCCGGCCGTCTTCACCACGCAGCCGTCGACCGCCAGGTTGCCCCTGAGGACCGCGAGGCCGCCGTCCTTGGAGTAGGCGTGCTCGACCGAGCGGATACAGCCGCCCTCCGCGTCCTCGTCCAGGGCCGCCCAGCGCTCGGACTGGGAGAAGGCCTCGGCGGAGCGGACGCAGCCCGGGGCCGCGTGCCACAGCTCCACCGCCTCCTGCGAGGGCGAGCCGCCGCGGACGTCCCACGTCTTCAGCCAGTCGGCCAGGGACGGGCTGTGCACGGCGTGGACGTCCTCGTTGAGGAGGCCCGCGCGGTGCAGTTCGCCGAGCAGGGCGGGGATGCCGCCGGCGCGGTGCACGTCCTCCATGTAGTACGTGCGGTTCTTCGCGACGTTCGGGGCGACCTTGGCGAGGCAGGGCACGCGGCGGGAGACGGCGTCGATCTGCTCCAGGCCGAAGGGGACGCCCGCCTCCTGGGCGGCGGCCAGCAGGTGCAGGATCGTGTTGGTGGAGCCGCCCATCGCGATGTCCAGGGCCATGGCGTTCTCGAAGGCCTGGAAGGTGGCGATGTTCAGCGGGAGGACCGTGTCGTCGTCCTGCTCGTAGTAGCGGCGGGTGAGGTCCATGACCGTGCGGGCCGCGTCGACGTAGAGCTGCTTGCGCGCGGTGTGGGTGGCGAGGACCGAGCCGTTGCCGGGGAGGGAGAGGCCGATGGCCTCGGTCAGGCAGTTCATCGAGTTGGCGGTGAACATGCCGGAACAGCTGCCGCAGGTCGGGCAGGCGTTCTCCTCGATCCGGAGGATGTCCTCGTCGGAGATCTTGTCGTTGACGGCGTCGGAGATCGCGTCGACCAGGTCGAGGGTGCGGACCGTGCCGTCGACCAGGGTGGCGCGGCCGGACTCCATCGGGCCGCCGGAGACGAACACCGTCGGGATGTTCAGGCGCAGGGCCGCCATCAGCATGCCCGGGGTGATCTTGTCGCAGTTGGAGATGCAGACCAGGGCGTCGGCGCAGTGCGCCTCGACCATGTACTCCACCGAGTCCGCGATCAGGTCGCGGGAGGGCAGGGAGTACAGCATGCCGCCGTGGCCCATCGCGATGCCGTCGTCCACGGCGATCGTGTTGAACTCGCGCGGGATGCCGCCCGCCTCCTTGATCGCCTCGCTGACGATCCGGCCGACCGGCTGGAGGTGGGTGTGGCCCGGGACGAACTCGGTGAAGGAGTTCGCGACGGCGATGATCGGCTTCCGGCCGATGTCCGCACCGGGTACACCGGAGGCGCGCATAAGGGCGCGGGCGCCCGCCATGTTGCGGCCGTGGGTGACTGTGCGGGACCTCAGCTCGGGCATCGTCGCTCGCTCCTTCAGAGACTGCGATCAGAGAGACTTCTGACTGCTTACGAGCGTACGCCGGTGCTCCAAACGCTGGACACGGTTGTCCGGAATGCGGGACACGTGTTTCATCCGGCCCGTCTCACCTGACCGTGAGGTGGTGCTGCACGACAGGGGCGACGCGCGCGATGATCTGCTCCAGGTCCGCCGAGGCCAGCGGCTCCAGCTTGATCACGTAGCGCATCATCGCCGCGCCCACCAGCTGGGCGGCGGCCAGCTCGGCGCGCAGCTCCGGGTCCGGGAGATCCACCTGGGCGGCGATGCGGCGCAGCAGCTGGGAGGCGATCAGGCGGCGGAACACGGCGGCCGCGGTCTCGTTGTTGACGGCCGAGCGGACGATCGCGAGGAGCGGCGTACGGGTCGTGGGGTTCTCCCAGACGCCGAAGATGAAGCGGGTCAGCCGCTCCCCCACCCCGTCCAGCGGGCCGGCGGCCACCGCCTCGGGGGCGTTCAGCGCGGGCGCGAAGGCCACCGCGATCGCCGCCTCGAAGACCTGCTCCTTGGTGCCGAAGTAGTGGTGGACCAGCGCGGAGTCCACGCCGGCCGCCTTGGCGATCCCGCGCACGGACGTCTTCTCGTAGCCGCGCTCGGAGAACTCCGCACGGGCGGCGGAGAGGATGCGATCACGGGTGTCGGCCGACTCGGCGCGCGGGGGGCGGCCCCTTCGGCGGGCCGTCGGCTGCTTCCCGGCAGGAGGCAGGGGCTCGCTCATGGCCGCAGTGTCGCTCATCGCCGGGGCACCCGTACCGCCGACGCCAGGTGCTTGCGGGCGAAGGCCAGGGCCTCGGCGAGGTCGGCCTCGCGCTCGGCGCCGGACATCGCCCGCCGGGTGTTGACCTCGATGACGACATGGCCGTCGAACCCGGACAGCGTCAGGTGCTCCAGCAGCTCCGCGCAGGGCTGGGTGCCGCGGCCCGGCACCAGGTGCTCGTCCTTGGCCGAGCCCCGGCCGTCGGCCAGGTGGACGTGGCCGAGGCGGTCGCCCATGCGGCCGGCCATCTCCAGGGCGTCCGTACGGGCCGTCGCCGCGTGGCTGAGATCGATCGTGAAGTGCCGGTAGTCGTGCTGGGTGACGTCCCAGTCCGGGGCGTAGGCGAGCATCTCGCGGTCGCGGTAGCGCCAGGGGTACATGTTCTCGACGGCGAACCGCACGTCCGTCTCGTCCGCCATCCGCCAGATCCCGTCGACGAAGTCGCGCGCGTACTGCCGCTGCCAGCGGAAGGGCGGGTGTACGACGACGGTGGAGGCGCCCAGCTTCTCGGCGGCCGCCCGGGCCCGCTGCAGCTTGACCCACGGGTCCGTCGACCAGACCCGTTGCGTGATCAGCAGGCAGGGGGCGTGGACCGCCAGGATCGGGATGCCGTGGTAGTCCGACAGGCGGCGCAGCGCCTCGATGTCCTGGCTGACCGGGTCGGTCCACACCATGACCTCGACGCCGTCGTAGCCGAGGCGCGCGGCGATCTCGAAGGCCGTCGCGGTGGACTCCGGGTATACCGAGGCCGTCGACAGCGCGATCTGCACGTCCGTTGGTTCAGCCACGTGCGTCACCTTACGGCGTGCGGTGGTGCCGGTGTCGGGTGCCTGTTCGCCGTTGTGAGGTTTGCCATTCGGGCGGGTGCGGCTGGGTGGTCGCTCGCGCCCACGCGGCGGAGCCGCATATCGACACAGCCCCGCGCCCCTCAGGCTTCTAATCCGAACCCATGTGATCAAGGCGCCGCAAGATGACGCCCTCACGCAGAGCCCAGGGGCAGATCTCCAGCTTCTCCACCCCGAACAGGTCCATCGCGCCCTCGGCCACCAGCGCGCCCGCGAGGAGCTGGCCGGCGCGGCCCTCGGAGACCCCGGGGAGCTCGGCGCGCTGGTCCGCCGTCATGCCGGCCAGGCGCGGGACCCAGGCCTCCAGGGACTCGCGCTTGAGTTCGCGCTGGACATAGAGGCCGTCGGCGCTGCGGGCGGCGCCGGCGATGCGGGCGAGCTGCTTGAAGGTCTTGGAGGTGGCGACCACGTGGTCGGGGGCGCCGAAGCGGCTGAATTCGCCGACCGTGCGGGCGATCTCGGTACGGACATGGCGGCGCAGGGCGCGTACGGCCTCCGGGGTGGGCGGGTCGCCGGGCAGCCAGCCCGCGGTGAGCCGGCCGGCGCCGAGCGGCAGGGAGACGGCGGTGTCCGGCTCCTCGTCTATGCCGTAGGCGATCTCCAGGGAGCCGCCGCCGATGTCCAGGACCAGCAGCTTTCCGGCGGACCAGCCGAACCAGCGGCGCACGGCGAGGAAGGTCAGGCGGGCCTCCTCCGGACCGGTCAGGACCTGGAGCCGTACGCCCGTCTCCTGCGCCACGCGCGCGAGGACGTCGTCGGCGTTGGTGGCCTCGCGCACGGCGGAGGTGGCGAACGGCAGCAGGTCCTCGACGCCCTTGTCCTCGGCGGCCTGGAGCGCGTCCTGTACGACTGCGACCAGCTGGTGTATGCCGTCGTCGTCGATGGCACCGCTGTCGTCGAGCAGTTGGGCGAGCCGAAGTTCGGCCTTGTGGGAGTGCGCGGGCAGCGGGCGCGCTCCGGGGTGGGCGTCCACCACCAGCAGATGCACCGTGTTCGAACCCACGTCCAGGACACCGAGTCTCATATACGGAACGCTACTGCCAGATCGCCCGACGGCGGTCCCCGGAGCGGTCCTCGGCGCTTTACCCTGGACGGGTGCCGAAGACGAAAAAGGCGAAGGACCACAAATCCTCCAAGGGATCGAAGGATTCTGCGCAGGCGAAGGCGTCGTCCGTGTCCAAGAAGTCCACGAAGTCGAAGAAGGCCCCGAAGATGAGCGACGAGAAGGGGCTCGACTTCGCGCGCGCCTGGGTGGAGTTTCCCGATCCTGCGGACGACGAGCAGGTCTTCCGCTGTGATCTGACATGGCTGACCTCTCGCTGGAACTGCATCTTCGGCAGCGGCTGCCAGGGCATCCAGGCGGGCCGCGCGGACGACGGGTGCTGCTCGCTGGGCGCGCATTTCTCGGACGAGGACGACGAGAAGCGGGTCGCCGAGCATGTGGCACGGCTCACGCCGGAGATCTGGCAGAACCACGACGAGGGCACCCGGAACGGCTGGGTCGCCAAGGACGAGGAGGGCTCCCGCCAGACCCGCCCGTTCCAGGGCTCGTGCATCTTCCAGAACCGGCCGGGGTTCGCGGGCGGGGCGGGCTGCTCCCTCCACATCCTCGCGCTGCGGGAGGGCCGGGAGCCGCTGGAGACCAAGCCGGACGTGTGCTGGCAACTGCCGATCCGGCGGACGTACGACTGGATCGACCGCCCCGACGACACGCGGGTCCTGCAGGTGTCGATCGGCGAGTACGACCGCCGGGGCTGGGGTCCGGGCGGCCACGACCTGCACTGGTGGTGCACCTCGGCGACCTCCGCGCACGGCGCGGGCGAGCCGGTCTACGTCTCCTACCGGGCGGAGCTGACCGAGCTGATGGGCAAGGCCGGGTACGACCGTCTGGTCGAGCTCTGCGAACAGCGCCTGGCGTCGCAGCTCCCCCTGATCGCCCCGCACCCGGCCGACCCGGCCACGTAACTCCCGAGCCCGTCACTTCAGCCCCACCGCCCTCTCAGCCCCCACTGCTCTCGACTCCCGGGCTTCTCGGTCCCTGATGGGCAGATCCGTTCCACCCCCTCTGCGGGCCTGAGCTCCCCCTCCCGCCCTTCCCTCCGGCGCGGCACCTCCTGACCTGCGGCTCTCTCGCCCAGCCGGGAACAGGGCACCGTGCCGTCCTGGAACGGATCTGCCGATCACCGCACGGATCTGCCGATCGCCCATGGCCACGCGCCCCGCCTCTAGCCCCCCGACGGGCTGGGCGTCTCGCTGCCGGACAGCGTCCCCGTGGGCGTCGGCGTCGGGGAGTCAGGGGGTGGGGTCGGATCGGTGGAGGTGCTGGGTGGGGTGGTCGGTGGTGTCGGTTGGGTCGACGGGGGGTCGGTGGGCGGTGTGGAAGCGGGCGCTGAGGAGGAGGCCGGCGGGGGTGTGGGGCGGCGGGTGGGGGCCGTGCCGTAGCCGTCGATGGTGACCACCGCGCCGGCCGGGGAGATCGCCACCTGCGCCTGCCAGTGGCCGGCCGGCTCGCGGAGGTGGTCGACGTACACCTTGATCGTCAACGTGTCGCCGGGGCCGAGGGTTCCCGTGGACCGGCTGAGGTAGAGCCAGGGCGCCGAGGTGGACGCGGACCAGTGGACCGGGGAGGAGCCGGAGGCGATGAGGGTGACGAGGGTCGTGTCACCGTCGTTCGCCGCGCTGACGTCGAGCCGGCCGGCGCCCTGGTCGCCCGCTCCGGTCACGCTGACGACCTCCACGGAGACGTCCGCCTTGCCGTCCTCGCCGATGTGCGCGCCGGGCTTCACGCTCGCGTTCCCGGCGTTCTCGTAACCGCCTGCCGTGTCGCTGCCGAGGGCGTCGGGGCCCTGGGCCTCGCGCGCGGTGGCGGAGGGGCCTTCCCCGTCCGCCGTCGGCGCGCCCCGGTAGGCGGCCCACAGAGCCAGGACGGGGGCGGCCACCACCGTGGCGACGACCGTCGTCGTCACCGCACGCGCGCGTAGCCGGTCGCGGCGGGCCGCGCGGTCCTTGGGGTCCATCGGGAACCCGCGCCGGTCGAAGCGGGGCGCCGCCGCGCCACGCGCGCGTGCGTGGCGCGTCAGGGCGATGTGCAGGGCCGCCCGGGGGGCCTCCAGGACGGGCAGCTCGGCCGGGGTGACCGTGGCGCCGGGCCAGCGGCCGGGCACGGCGCGCTCGGCGGTGCGGCGGCAGCGCGGGCAGTCGTCCACGTGCCGGACCAGTTCCCGGCGCAGGGCCGTGCTGAGGACCAGGCCGCTGTCCCCGGTGAGGTGGGCCACGCTCGGACAGCCGCCGGTCTCGACCACGGCGAGCGCCGCGCGGGTGCGTTCGACCTCGCAGGCGGCGGCGGCCAGCAGGTCGCGCGCGGCGGCCGGTTCCATGCCGAGCACGGCGGCGACCTCGGGCGCGGCCAGGTGGTGGCGGACGGCCAGCTCCAGGGCCTCACGCTGCTCGGGCGTCGTACCGGCCGCCTCCGGCCAGGCCAGCAGGGCCAGTTCGCGGCGCCGCTGTTCCTGGACGTCCGGGGAGAGGGGCGGTTCGGGGACCTCCCCCGCGGCCCTGGTGCGGCCCGCCGCGTGGGTGGCCTGACGTTTCTGCTTGGCCTCTGCCAGCTTGCGCAGACACGCCCAGCGGGCCAGCGCGTACAGCCAGGCCCTGCGGTCGGCGGCCTCCGGGACGCGGTGTCCGCGCCGCTCGGCCAGGGCGAGGACGTCACCGAGGGCGGCGGTGGCCGCGTCGTGGTCGCACAGGACCGACAGGCAGTAGGTGAACAGCCCGTCCAGGTACGGCTCGTAGCGTGCCGGCGGCCGCTGGGCGAGGGTGCGCGCGGCGGCGCGGTCGCGTGCCTCCCGCGCCTCGCGGGCAGGGCCTGCTTCGCGCCCCTCCCGCACCTCGCGGGCCTGTCCTGCTTCGCGCCCCTCCCGCGCCGCTCGTGCGTCTCGGGCCTCGCCGCGCGTCCCGTGCGCGCCGGGGCTGCGGGTGGTGGTCTGCGGACTACTGCTCATCACCCGTGCGACCGTAGGCGCCGGTGGAGTGCCCCTTCTTGAAGCTTGAGCTCTTTTAATCCGTACGGGTGAAACGATCCCTCATAAGGGGACAGGAACCGTTTGTTCCACGGCTCGAACCCGACGGGTGGTGGCCGATACCGGTTCACCCGCACACGGCCCGGGGACCCGTTGTCAGTGCCGCGGGCTACGGTTTCCGCATGGCTGCCCGTACCAAGACCACCAAGGACCGCCCGTCCTACCGCTGCACCGAGTGCGGCTGGCAGACGGCCAAGTGGCTCGGCCGCTGCCCCGAGTGCCAGGCGTGGGGCACGGTCGAGGAGTACGGCGCGCCCGCGGTGCGTACGACGGCCCCGGGCCGCGTGACCAGTTCCGCGCTGCCCATCGGCCAGGTCGACGGGCGGCAGGCCACCGCCCGCTCGACCGGCGTGCCCGAGCTGGACCGGGTGCTCGGCGGCGGCCTGGTGCCCGGCGCGGTCGTGCTGCTCGCGGGCGAGCCCGGCGTCGGCAAGTCCACGCTGCTGCTGGACGTGGCCGCCAAGTCCGCGAGCGCCGAGCACCGCACGCTCTATGTGACCGGTGAGGAGTCGGCGAGCCAGGTGCGGCTGCGCGCGGACCGCATCGGCGCCCTGCACGAGGAGCTGTATCTGGCCGCCGAGACCGATCTGTCGGCCGTCCTCGGGCACTTGGACGAGGTCAAGCCCTCCTTGCTGATCCTCGACTCGGTGCAGACGGTCGCCTCCCCCGAGATCGAGGGCGCGCCCGGCGGAATGGCCCAGGTGAGGGAGGTCGCGGGCGCGCTCATCCGCGCCTCCAAGGAGCGCGGGATGTCCACACTCCTGGTGGGCCACGTCACGAAGGACGGCGCGATCGCGGGCCCGCGCCTCCTCGAACACCTGGTGGACGTCGTGCTGCACTTCGAGGGCGACCGGCACGCGCGCCTGCGCCTGGTGCGCGGCGTGAAGAACCGCTACGGCGCCACGGACGAGGTCGGCTGCTTCGAGCTGCACGACGAGGGCATCACGGGCCTCGCGGATCCAAGCGGACTTTTCCTGACACGTCGTGACGAACCGGTCCCCGGCACCTGTCTGACCGTCACCCTGGAGGGCCGCCGCCCGCTGGTGGCGGAGGTGCAGGCGCTGACCGTCGACTCCCAGATCCCCTCCCCTCGGCGTACAACCTCGGGCCTGGAGACCTCGCGCGTGTCGATGATGCTGGCGGTCCTGGAGCAGCGCGGCCGGATCAGCGCGCTCGGCAAGCGGGACATCTACTCCGCGACGGTCGGCGGGGTGAAGCTGTCGGAGCCCGCCGCCGACCTCGCCATCGCCCTCGCGCTGGCCTCCGCCGCCAGCGACACCCCCCTGCCGAAGAACCTGGTCGCGATCGGCGAGGTGGGCCTCGCGGGCGAGGTGAGACGCGTCACGGGCGTGCAGCGCAGGCTCGCCGAGGCGCACCGGCTGGGCTTCACGCACGCGCTCGTACCGACCGATCCGGGCAAGGTGCCGGCCGGTATGAAGGTGCTGGAAGTCGCCGACATGGGGGACGCGCTGCGGGTGCTGCCGCGCTCCCGTCGCCGAGAGGCCCCACGGGAGGCGGAGGACCGCCGGTAGACTTTGCCCTGGTCTCGCCCGTCCGTACGAACCGAGTGCGGGTCACGGGGGCGCGTCAGAACCTGCGACCGGAGGAGTGCAGTGGCAGCCAACGACCGGGCAGCAGCTCCCGGAAAAATCGGTGGGAGTGCCGGTTCCGATGGCCTGATGCGCGCCTCGCTGAGCGCCGTGGCTCCTGGTACGGCCCTGCGTGACGGCCTGGAGCGCGTGCTGCGCGGCAACACCGGCGGCCTGATCGTGCTGGGCTCGGACAAGACGGTCGAGGCGATGTGCACGGGCGGTTTCGTCCTGGACGTGGAGTTCACCGCCACCCGGCTGCGCGAGCTGTGCAAGCTGGACGGCGGCATCGTGCTGTCGTCGGACCTGTCGAAGATCCTGCGCGCGGGCGTGCAGCTGGTGCCGGACCCGACCATCCCCACGGAGGAGACGGGCACCCGGCACCGTACGGCGGACCGGGTCAGCAAGCAGGTCGGCTTCCCCGTGGTCTCCGTCTCCCAGTCGATGCGGCTGATCGCCCTCTACGTCGACGGTCAGCGGCGCGTCCTGGAGGACTCGGCGGCGATCCTCTCCCGCGCGAACCAGGCGCTGGCCACGCTGGAGCGGTACAAGCTGCGGCTGGACGAGGTGGCCGGGACCCTCTCGGCGCTGGAGATCGAGGACCTGGTGACGGTGCGGGACGTGTCCGCCGTCGCGCAGCGCCTGGAGATGGTCCGGCGCATCGCCACCGAAATCGCCGAATACGTGGTCGAACTGGGCACGGACGGCCGCCTTCTCGCGCTCCAGCTGGAGGAGTTGATCGCGGGTGTCGAACCCGACCGTGAGCTGGTCGTCCGGGACTATGTCCCCGAGCCGACGGCCAAGCGCTCCCGCACGGTCGAGGAGGCGCTGTCCGAGCTGGACGCCCTGACCCACGCGGAGCTTCTCGAACTCGGCACGGTGGCGCGGGCACTGGGCTACACGGGCTCGCCGGAGACCCTCGACTCCGCGGTGTCCCCGCGGGGCTTCCGGCTGCTGGCCAAGGTTCCGCGCCTGCCGGGCGCGATCATCGACCGGCTGGTGGAGCACTTCGGCGGCCTGCAGAAGCTGCTCGCCGCGAGCGTGGACGACCTGCAGACCGTGGACGGCGTGGGCGAGGCCCGGGCGCGGAGCGTGCGGGAAGGTTTGTCGCGTTTGGCGGAGTCGTCCATCTTGGAGCGGTACGTCTAAGTTTGAGCCGGGCGCCTAATAGCTCGGGGCGCGTTGTCGTCCGGCGGCTGCGGGTCCGGTGTGGTTATTCGCGCAGTTCCCCGCGCCCCTTAAGCAAGCTGCGGCTCGCCCACCCAAGGGGCGCGGGGAACTGCGCGACAAGCCCCCACTCACCCGCAGTCGGACACGAACCGCGCCACCCCACCCCTTAGTCGGCTAGTCGGCCGACAGCACGAACGACGCCTGCAGCTTCCCGAACCCCGGCGCCTTGGCCTCCAGCAGATAGGTCCCCACCTTGGCCGAACCCCCGGAGGGTGTCGCACACTGCGGAGCACTCGGCCTGCGGTCCCACTTCACGGTGTACGTGATGCTCTGCCCCGCCGGCACCCGGAACACCAGGCTGCCCGCGCCCCGCGGACAGTCGGCCGACGACCAGAACGCGGCGCTCGCGTCCGCCGGCGTGATGGTCAACACCGCGCTCTTCGGGCCGAGATCGACCTTGCAGTCGGCGGACGAGCCGTTCTTCGCGGTGAGTTCAAAGGTCGGCGTCTGGTCCGGCGAGTAGGAGTTGCGCAGGCTCCGCAGGCTCAACGTCACCGCCGAGGAAGAGCAGTTGGGCAGCGAGGAGGACGCGGGGAGCGCGTCGCCCGTACCGACGTCGCCGCCGCCGGAGCCCGCACTCGAGCCGCCACCGCCGCCGGAGGCGCCCGCGGAACCGGCGCCGGAGCCGCTGTCGCCGCCGGAACCGGAGTCGCCGCCACCGGAGCCGCCACCCGAGCCGTCGCGCCCGCCCGGGTGCTGGCTGATCGCGGGCCCGGACGAGGACGGCCCCGGCGTGATCGTGGGCACGGGATTCTTGCCGTCGGACCGGCCGGCGTTCTTCTTGCCACCCCCGCCGCCGGCCGTGACGATCCACGCGATCAGCAGCGCCAACAGGGCGATCACCGACAGCAGTACGACCCTCCTTCGCCAGTAGATGGAGGAGGGAAGCGGCCCGACCGGATTGCGCAGAGATCCCACGGCGGAAACTGTACGAGAGAACGCCCTGCTTGCTTGCCCCACCCGCCGCGCGGGCACCAACTTTTCCGGATCATCATCCCGGCAACTGCCGTGACCGCCCAGGGTTCTTCACCCTTCGCAACGCTGGGTGACCGCGCCGTCACCCGTCACGCACGCCGAGCCGTGGCAGGATCGGAAGGCCATGACTGAGAAGCTGCACACCCCCGTGATCGCCTGGTTCGACGCCCACGCCCGCGACCTCCCCTGGCGCCGCCCGGAGGCAGGCCCGTGGGGTGTGATGGTCAGCGAGTTCATGCTCCAGCAGACCCCGGTCAACCGGGTGCTACCGGTGTACGAGGAGTGGCTGGTCCGCTGGCCGCGACCCGCGGACCTGGCGAAGGAGGCGCCGGGCGAGGCGGTGCGCGCCTGGGGCCGGCTCGGCTATCCGCGCCGGGCCCTGCGGCTGCACGGCGCCGCGGTCGCCATAACGGAACGGCACGGCGGCGACGTACCGACGGATCACGCGCAGCTGCTGGCGCTGCCCGGCATCGGCGAGTACACGGCCGCCGCGGTGGCCTCGTTCGCGTACGGGCAGCGGCATCCGGTGCTGGACACGAATGTGCGCCGGGTCTTCGCGCGGGCGGTGACGGGGGTGCAGTACCCGCCGAACGCGACCACGGCCGCCGAGCGCAGGCTCGCCCGTGAGCTGCTGCCCGAGGACGAGCGGACGGCCGCGCGCTGGGCCGCCGCCTCGATGGAGCTGGGCGCGCTGGTGTGCACGGCGAAGAACGAGGGGTGCGGGCGGTGCCCGATCGCCGCGCAGTGCGCCTGGCGGCTGGCCGGCAAGCCGGAGCACGCGGGACCGCCGCGCCGCGGACAGACGTACGCCGGCACGGACCGGCAGGTGCGCGGCAAGCTGCTCGCCGTGCTGCGGGAGGCGCACGCGCCGGTGCCGCAGGGGGTGTTGGACCGGGTGTGGCACGAGCCGGTGCAGCGTGCCCGCGCGCTCGACGGGCTCGTCGCGGACGGTCTGGTGGAGCCGCTGCCGGGCGGCCTGTATCGGCTGCCGCTCAGCTGACGTACAGCCAAGTCACAGTCACCGCCCCTCTGTTACGGGCCGATCCAGCCGACAAAGGCCAGCATAAAGGGACATAACAGCCACCTGCTTTACCCCGTTCCTACGGCTGTTACACAACCGACGGATAGCCGATTGCTAGCCGCAGGCTGGTTCGGACAGCGCCGTGACAACCACTCCCTAACTTCTTTTCCGTGCCCGGCAGACCACCGGACACGGGGAACGAACGCAGGACTTCAGGCACGGAGCCGGAGTGAACGGGGAACGGAGGCGGTTGATCATGGCGCAGGGCGAGGTGCTCGAGTTCGAGGAGTACGTCCGCACCCGGCAGGACGCGCTGCTGCGCAGCGCGCGCCGGCTGGTCCCGGACCCGGTCGACGCCCAGGACCTGCTGCAGACGGCGCTGGTGCGGACGTACGGCCGCTGGGAGGGCATCGCGGACAAGCGGCTCGCCGACGCCTATCTGCGCCGGGTCATGATCAACACCCGTACGGAGTGGTGGCGGGCGCGCAAGCTGGAGGAGGTCCCCACCGAGCAGCTGCCGGACGCGTCCGTGGAGGACTCCACCGAGCAGCACGCCGACCGGGCCCTGCTGATGGACGTCATGAAAGTGCTCGCCCCGAAGCAGCGCAGTGTCGTGGTCCTGCGACACTGGGAGCAGATGTCCACGGAGGAGACGGCCGCGGCCCTCGGCATGTCGGCCGGTACGGTCAAGAGCACGCTGCACCGGGCGCTCGCCCGGCTCCGCGAGGAGCTGGAGGCCCGCGATCTGGACGCACGCGCGCTGGAGCGTGAGGAGCGGGAGCGTTGCGCGGCCTGACCGGGGCCGGGCCCGACCGGGTCCGAGGCAGTTCACAGGCGGTGATCGCGGCGGTGGCCGCGATCGCCGCCCTCGGCCTTTTCGTCGCCGCGTGCGGCACGGGGGGCACCGGCACCCGGGACGAGGGCCCGGCGCACGCGTCGGCGGTCGCGGGAGCCGTCGCCTCGCCCACGCCGAGCCCGACCGAGTACAAGCAGGTGGACGCGGTCTCGCTGCTGAAGAAGGATCCGGAGGTCTCCGGCACGGTGAAACGGGCCCTGAAGCCGTGCAGCAGCGACGACGACTACCCGCTCAACGTCACCTACGGCGATCTGACCCACGGACCCGTCAACGACGTCCTCCTCAACGTGGTGAGCTGCAGCGACGGTGTGGGCATCGCCACCTACGTGTACCGGGACGTCGGAGGCACGTACAAAAATGTGTTCACGGCGGAGGACTCGCCGGTGTACTCGGAGATCGACGGCACCGACCTGACCGTGACCAAGCAGGTGTACGACACGGACGACACGCTGTCGAACCCGTCCCGGGAAACCGTGATCACGTACACGTGGAAGGCGGGCCGGTTCACCGTGCTGAACAAACACGACAACTACTACAGCAAGACCGGCGGCGACGCCTCCGCGCCGAACTGACCCCCCACACGCACGCACACCACGAGGACTGAGAGCACCGGGATGGCAGACCAGACCCACGTCCTGTTCGTCGAGGACGACGACGTCATCCGCGAGGCCACCCAGCTCGCCCTGGAGCGGGACGGCTTCGCGGTCACCGCCATGCCCGACGGCCTGTCGGGCCTGGAGGCGTTCCGGGCGAACCGCCCCGACATCGCCCTGCTGGACGTCATGGTGCCGGGTCTGGACGGCGTCAGCCTGTGCCGTCGTATCCGGGACGAGTCGACCGTGCCGGTGATCATGCTGTCGGCACGCGCCGACTCCATCGACGTCGTCCTCGGCCTGGAGGCGGGCGCCGACGACTACGTGACCAAGCCGTTCGACGGCGCCGTGCTGGTCGCGCGGATCCGGGCGGTGCTGCGCCGCTTCGGGCACGCGGGCGGCGGTGACCGGGCCGAGGCGGCCGAGGACCCGGTGAGCGGGGGCGTGCTCACCTTCGGGGACCTGGAGATCGACACCGAGGGCATGGAGGTGCGCCGGGCCGGGCAGCCGGTCGCGCTCACCCCGACCGAGATGCGGCTGCTGCTGGAGTTCTCCTCGGCGCCGGGCACCGTGCTCTCCCGGGACAAGCTGCTGGAGCGGGTCTGGGACTACGGCTGGGGCGGGGACACCCGGGTCGTCGACGTGCATGTGCAGCGGCTGCGCCAGAAGATCGGCCAGGACCGGATCGAGACGGTCCGCGGCTTCGGCTACAAGCTGAAGGCCTGAGCGGGGCGGCATGCGGGGGATCCTTCGGCACTCGGTCCGGCGCATGGAGCGCGCGGGCCTGCACACCGGGCTCAGATGGAAGCTCAGCGCGGCGATCGCGCTGGTGGCCGGCCTGGTCGCGATCACGCTGAGCCTGGTCGTCCACAACGCGGCCCGGGTCTCGATGCTCGACAACGCACGCGACCTGGCCAATCAGCGGCTCCAGTGGGCGCAGCGCAACTACGAGACGAGCCGGCGGCCGAACTTCCCGAACGTCAAGGTCGACGACCCCGAGCTGCCGGCCGCGCTGCGCCAGAAGATGGTGGACGGCAGGAAGGCCAGCGACGTCATCGACCACGGCGGGGTGCCGGACATCTGGGCGGCCCTGCCGACCAAGGACGGGCATGTGCTGTCGACGCACGGCCCCCTGCCGGACCGCTCCACGGCTGTGATGAAGGACCTCGACCAGGCGCTGGTCATCGGCTCCGTCGCGGTCGTGTTCGGCGGCAGCGCGCTCGGCGTGCTGATCGGCGGGCAGCTCTCCGGGCGGCTGCGCAAGGCGGCGGCCGCCGCGAACCAGGTCGCCAAGGGCGAGACCGACGTCCGGGTGCGGGAGGCCATCGGCGGGGTCGTCCGGGACGAGACCGACGATCTGGCCCGGGCGGTCGACGCCATGGCGGACGCGCTGCAGCAGCGGCTCGAGGCCGAGCGGCGGGTCACCGCCGACATCGCCCACGAGCTGCGCACCCCCGTGACGGGCCTGCTCACCGCCGCGGAACTGCTGCCCCCCGGCCGCCCCACGGAACTGGTCCTGGACCGGGCGAAGGCCATGCGGACGCTCGTCGAGGACGTCCTGGAGGTGGCCCGCCTGGACGGCGCCTCGGAGCGGGCGGAGCTGCAGGACATCATGCTCGGCGAGTTCGTCTCCCGGCGCGTGGCCGCCAAGGACCCGGAGATCGAGGTACGGGTGGTGCACGAGTCGGAGGTCACCACCGACCCGCGCCGCCTGGAGCGGGTGCTGTTCAACCTGCTCGCCAACGCCGCCCGGCACGGCAGGCCGCCGATCGAGGTGACCGTCGAGGGCCGGGTCATCCGGGTCCGCGACCACGGTCCCGGCTTCCCTGAGGAACTGCTCGCCGAGGGTCCGAGCCGCTTCCGCACGGGCAGCAAGGACCGCGCCGGTACGGGGCACGGGCTGGGCCTGACCATCGCGGCGGGCCAGGCCCGGGTGCTGGGCGCCCGCCTGACGTTCCGCAACGTACGCCCCGCGGGCACCCAGGCCGGCACCCCGGCGGAGGGCGCGGTGGCGGTCCTGTGGCTCCCGGAACACGCGCCCACCGCGACGGGCAGCCATCCGATGATGCCGTTGTCGGGGGGCAGCACCCCGTAGGGGCGCGGGGCGGTGCCCGATGTGCGGCTGCCGCCGCGGGGCGCGAGCAAACGCAACGGCGCCGAAACCGGCCACGCACGGCAACCAGGCCCTCGAAGCGCTACCCGAGCAGCGAGTCGGCCAGCGCCACCGCCGTGGCCCTGTCCAACGGCCCGTGCTCCAGCAGGAACCGGTACCAGAAGAACCCGTAGAACTGATCGACCAGCAGGTCGACATCCCGGTCGGCGGACAGTTCCCCTCGCTCCCGGCCCCGTTCGAGGACCCGCCGGACAGCCGCCCGGCGCGACTCGGTGAACGTCCGCATCAGCTCGGCCAGATGCGGATCCCGGGCCGCCTCCCGGACGAGGGTGCGCAGAGCCGGGCCGGACGGCGGACGCCGCGACGCCTCGAACGTGGCCACCGCCAGCTCACGCAGGTCCGCCCGGAGGCTGCCCGTGTCCGGCGCGGGCACGTCCTGGGCGGCGCGGTCGGTGAGGGCGTCCAGCAGGACGGCTCCCTTCGAGGGCCACCAGCGGTAGAGGGTCTGCTTTCCCACCCCGGCCGCGCGCGCGATGGTCTCCACGCTCACCGGGGCGCCGTCGGCGTCGGCGAGCAGTTCCAGCGCGGCGTCGAGGATCGCCCGGCGCGCGGCCTCATTGCGGCGGCGCCCGGTGTGCGGGCGGGGTTCGTTGCTGTCGTGCACGGGCCCATCCTCCCCGAGGCGTGACGGCACGCCGAAACACGCTTGACGAGACTAACGGTCTCGGTAACACTTTAACGAGACCGATGTTCTCGACAAAGTGGGAGGCCACTCCTCATGAGCACCGCGAACAGCCCTGTGAACCACCTCGCCGGACAGCGCGTCGTCGTGATGGGCGGCAGCTCCGGCATCGGCGAGGCGTCGGCCGCCCACTTCGCGGCGGACGGCGCGGAGGTGGTCATCACCGGCCGCAGCCGGCCCCGCCTCGACGCGGCGGCGGACCGGATCGGCGGCAAGGTCTCGGCGTACCGGCTGGACGCGGCCGACCGTGCCGCGGTGGACGCCTTCTTCGCCGGCTCCGGCCCCGTCGACCACCTGGTCCTCGCGCTCAGCGGCAGCAAGGGCGGCGGCCCCTTCGCCCAACTCGACCTGGCGGAACTGGCGAAGGGCTTCGACGGCAAGTTCTGGCCGCACGTCCAGGTGCTCCAGGCCGCCCTGCCGGCGCTGCGCCGCGACGGCTCGGTGACGCTGGTGACCGCCGCCTCCGCCCGCGCCGCCCTGCCCGGCACCGCGGGCCTCGCCGCGATCAACGGCGCCCTGGAGGCGATGGTCCCGCCCCTCGCGGTGGAACTGGCCCCGCTCCGGATCAACGCCGTCTCCCCCGGCGTCGTCGACACGCCCTGGTGGGACGGCGTGCCGGCGGAACAGCGCCAGTCCCTCTTCGACGGCTTCGCCGCGACCACCCCCGTCGGCCGCGTCGGCCGCCCGGAGGACATCGCCCGGGCGATCCACATGCTCGCGGCCAACGCATTCGTGACCGGAGTGGTCCTGGAGGCGACGGGCGGGGCGACGCTGGCAACGGGCCGCTGACGAGCGCCCCGTCCGCAGGACGCAGGGCTCAGAGCTCAGGGCAGGGCGCAGGGCTCAGCAGGCCCAGTCCCGCTCCAGATCCAGGCCACCCTCCCGCCGCTGGGTGAACGAGAACCAGTTCCCGGAGTCGTCCCGGAACAGCGCCTCCGTGCCGTACGGCCGCTCCTGGGGCTCCTGCAGGAACTCCACCCCGCGCTCCTTGAGCTTCTTGTAGTCGCCGTGGATGTCATCGGTCGCCAGCACCCCCGCGCCGAGCGCCCCCTTGGCGACGAGCTTCCGCATCATCTCCGCGGACTCTGGGTCCATCGCCGGAGGCCCGGGCACCATCAGCGTCAGCTCCACGTCGGGCTGGCCGGGGGCGCCGACGGTGAGCCAGCGCATGCCGCCGTCCCCCATGGTCATGTCCGTACGCACCTCGAGCCCCAGCTTCTCGGTGTAGAACTCCTTGGCCCGGTCCTGGTCCAGGACCCAGACGGTGGTGATGGCAAGCCCCTTGATCATGGTTCTGCTCTCCTGTCGGCGGATTTCCTCTCGTCACCGTAGGCAGGGCCGGCCCCGGGGCGCTTCTCCGATCTTGCGGTGCTGAATCCGCCGGCCCAGAGCATGGCGTAGCACCCGGGTATCAGCGAGGCCCCGCGTCCCACGTGCCGCGCGCGGTACTCGCTCGGGGTGAGCCCGGTGCGGGCCTTGAAGCGGGCGGAGAACGTGCCGAGGCTGCTGAAGCCGACCAGGGTGCAGATCTCGGTCACGGTGAGATTGGCACAGCGCAGCATCTCCTCGGCCCGCTCGATCCGCCGGTGGGTCAGATACTGGCCCGGCGTCTCGCCGTAGACGTCCTTGAAGGCCCGCAGGAAGTGATACCGCGAGTACCCGGCACACGCCGCGACGGCGTCCAGATCGAGACCGGGGTCCGCCCAGTCCCGGTCCATGGCGTCCTTGGCCAGACGCAGCCGCCGTACCTTGTCCATGCAGCCGATGGTGGCACGGGGCACTGACAATGGCTTCGACCAGCGCAAACACGTAAGAAGAAGACCCCAGGGGCGGACACCTGCCCGGGGTCTTCGGCTCAGCAGCGGTTCAGACGGCCTCGACGACCTGCACCGGAGCCACCTCGTCGCCGCTGTCCGCCGAAGGCTTCCCGCTCTTCAGCGGAACCTCCTTCACGAACAGCGCCGCGATCAGCACGATCACCGCGACCACCGCGCCCAGCAGGAAGGCCGAGTGCGTACCGGCGGACACGGCGTGCTGGTACGCCTCCCGCGCCACAGCCGGCAGCTTCGCCAGGCTCTTGGCGTCCAGCTGCGCGGACTTCTCGGTGACGCCCTTGCCCAGCGCGCCGGCCCGCTCGGCCATGACGTGCTTGACCCGGTCGTTGAACAGCGCGCCCATGATGGCCACGCCGAAGGAGGAGCCGAGCGTACGGAAGAGGGTGGTGGACGAGGACGCGACGCCCATGTCCTTCATCTCCACGCTGTTCTGCGCCACCAGCATGGTGATCTGCATCAGGCAGCCCATGCCCAGGCCCAGCACCGCCATGAAGATGCCGGAGGTCAGCCGGGTGGTGCCCGTGTCCATCAGCGACAGCAGATACAGCCCGACGATCATCAGCGCACCGCCGACGATCGGGAAGACCTTGTAGCGGCCGCTGTTGGTGGTGACCCGGCCCGCGACCATCGAGGTCACGAGCATCGCGCCGAGCATGGGCAGGAGCAGCAGACCGGAGTTGGTCGCCGAGGCGCCCTGCACCGACTGCTGGTAGAGCGGCAGGTAGAGCGTGGCGCCGAACATCACGAAGCCGGTGATGAAGCCGATGACGGACATCAGGGTGAAGTTGCGGCTGGCGAACATGTGCATCGGCACCACCGGCTCGGCGGCCCTGAACTGCCAGAACACAAAGCCGATCAGCGCGGCCACGCCGATGCCGATCAGCTCCATGATCCGCGCGGAGGTCCAGGCGTACTCGGAGCCGCCCCAGGTGGTGACCAGCACGATCGAGGTGATGCCGACGGTCAGCAGCAGGACGCCCCAGTAGTCGATGCGCGCCTGCGACCGCTTCTTCGGCAGCTGCAGCACGGCGCTGACCAGGGCCAGGGCCACGGCGCCGAGCGGCAGGTTGATGTAGAAGGACCAGCGCCAGCCCCAGTTGTCGGTGATGGTGCCGCCGACCAGCGGGCCGCCGATCATCGCCAGCGCCATGACACCGGCCATCATGCCGGTGTACTTGCCGCGCTCCCGCGGCGGTATCAGATCGCCGATGATCGCCATGACGCCGACCATCAGACCGCCCGCGCCCAGGCCCTGCACGGCCCGGAAGCCGATGAGCTCGCCCATGTTCTGGGCCATGCCGCTGAGCGCCGAGCCGATCAGGAAGAGCACGATCGAGGCGAGGAACGAGCTCTTGCGCCCGTACATGTCGCCGAGCTTGCCCCAGATCGGGGTGGAGGCCGCGGTGGCCAGGGTGTAGCCGGTGACCACCCAGGACAGGTGCTCCAGGCCGCCCAGGTCGCCCACGATCGTCGGCATCGCCGTACCCACGATCATGTTGTCGAGCATCGCGAGCATCATCGCGATCATGAGCGCGAGCAGGACGACGCGCACGCTTCTGGGCTGTTTGCCCTCCTGTTTGCTTTCCATGACGCTTTCGACCGTGTCCGCCATCTCTTCCCAATCCCCCTGCGGCGGCTACTTACTTGCCGCCCGGCTAGTTCACTACACTGGGGAAGGTAGACCCGTCACTAGCCGGGCGTCAAGTAAGTTTCTGCGGGAGCGCAAGGAGTACGAGGATGGGCGTCACCATGGACGGCACCAAGCACCAGCGCCGCGGCAACACCCGCCAGCGCATCCAGGACGTCGCGCTCGAACTCTTCGCGGAGCAGGGCTACGAGAAGACCTCCCTGCGCGAGATCGCCGAGCGTCTCGACGTCACGAAGGCGGCCCTGTACTACCACTTCAAGACGAAGGAAGAGATCATCGTCAGCCTCTTCGAGGACCTGACGAAACCGATCGAGGACCTGATCGAGTGGGGTCGCAGGCAGCCACACACCCTGGAGACCAAGGAGGAGGTGGTACGGCGCTACAGCCGCGTGCTCGCCGACGCCGAACCGCTCTTCCGCTTCATGCACGACAACCAGGGCACGGTCCGGGACCTGCGCATCGGTGACACCTTCAAGGACCGGATGCGCGATCTGCGGGACATCCTGATCGACCCGAAGGCCGAACTCGTCGACCAAGTGCGCTCGGTCAGCGCGATGTTCACCCTGCACGCGGGGATGTTCCTGATGCAGGACCTCCAGGGCGACTTCGAGACGAAGCGCACGGCGGTTCTCGAAGTGGCCCTGGACCTGATCACCCAGGCACATGAACACGCCCGCCGGCAGGACTGACCCGGACCGCGACACGAAATGTGACGCACACCTCTGGCCACCTACCGTTCGGTAACCCTACGGTTCCTCTCGCGCCATCCTCACCTCAGATCATGCCCCTGACATTTCAGGCACGCGTACGGACGTGAGAGGACCCCCCACCGATGACCAGACGCCCCTGGGCGCACCGCATATCCGCCACCGCCGTCTCCGTGGCCGCCCTGGCCGCGATGGCCGCCCCGGCCCACGCGGCGGACGACACGGCGGCCACCGGCGGCTCCGCCACCAAGGTGGACTACGCCACCTGGCAGAAGGACTGCCAGGCCGTGATGGACCAGGCCCTGCCGTATCTGAAGGAGCGGATCGCCGACGCCGCACCGGGCGAGAAGCAGGCCATCGTCTTCGACATCGACAACACCACGCTGGAGACCGACTTCGGCTTCAGCTACCCCCAGCCGGCCAACAAGCCGGTCCTGAACGTCGCGAAGTACGCCCAGGAGCACGGCGTCTCGCTGTTCTTCGTCACGGCCCGCCCGGGCATCATCTACCTGCCCACCGAGTACAACCTCGAACACGACGGCTACGACGTCTCCGGCCTCTATGTGCGCGGCCTGTTCGACCTCTTCAAGGACGTCGCCGCCTACAAGACCGCCCAGCGCGCCGACATCGAGAACAAGGGCTACACGATCATCGCGAACATCGGCAACAGCGCCACCGACCTGTCCGGCGGCCACGCCGAGAAGACTTTCAAACTGCCGGACTACAACGGGCAGTTGTCGTAAGCCACGGCCCGTGCGGGCATGCGAAGGGGCCGGTGCTGTGAGCACCGGCCCCTTCGACTCGGCCCGTCGGCCGGAGGCTTACGCCTCCTTGCTCAGGTTCGGCCCGGCACCGCCGGCCGCCTGCTCGATCGGCGGGACGTCGGGCAGCGCCGACTTCTCCTCACCGCGGAAGGTGAAGGTCTGGGACTCGCCCTCGCCCTCGGTGTCCACGACCACGATGTGACCGGGACGCAGCTCGCCGAAGAGGATCTTCTCCGAGAGCGTGTCCTCGACCTCGCGCTGGATCGTGCGGCGCAGCGGACGCGCGCCCAGCACCGGGTCGTAACCCTTCTTGGCCAGCAGCTCCTTGGCGGACTGGGAGAGCTCGATGCCCATGTCCCGGTCCTTCAGGCGCTCGTCCACCTTGCTGATCATCAGGTCGACGATCCGCAGGATGTCCGACTGCGTCAGCTGCGGGAAGACCACCACGTCGTCGACGCGGTTGAGGAACTCGGGGCGGAAGTGCTGCTTGAGCTCGTCCGACACCTTGTTCTTCATGCGCTCGTAGTTGGTCTTCGTGTCACCCGCGGCGGCGAAGCCGAGGTTGAAGCCCTTGGAGATGTCCCGGGTGCCGAGGTTGGTCGTCATGATGATGACCGTGTTCTTGAAGTCCACGACCCGGCCCTGGGAGTCGGTCAGGCGACCGTCCTCCAGGATCTGCAGCAGCGAGTTGAAGATGTCCGGGTGGGCCTTCTCGACCTCGTCGAAGAGGACGACGGAGAACGGCTTGCGGCGGACCTTCTCGGTCAGCTGGCCGCCCTCTTCGTAGCCCACGTAGCCGGGGGGCGAACCGAAGAGACGCGACACCGTGTGCTTCTCGCTGAACTCCGACATGTCGAGGGAGATCAGCGCGTCCTCGTCGCCGAAGAGGAACTCGGCGAGCGCCTTGGACAGTTCGGTCTTACCGACACCCGACGGGCCCGCGAAGATGAACGAACCACCGGGACGCTTGGGGTCCTTCAGGCCCGCGCGCGTACGGCGGATCGCCTTCGACAGCGCCTTGACGGCGTCGTTCTGGCCGATGACCCGCTTGTGGAGCTCGTCCTCCATGCGGAGCAGACGGGAGGACTCCTCCTCGGTCAGCTTGAAGACCGGGATGCCGGTCGCCGTGGCGAGGACCTCGGCGATCAGCTCGCCGTCGACCTCGGCGACGACGTCCATGTCGCCGGCCTTCCACTCCTTCTCCCGCTTGGCCTTGGCGGCAAGGAGCTGCTTCTCCTTGTCCCGCAGGGAGGCGGCCTTCTCGAAGTCCTGCGAGTCGATCGCGGACTCCTTGTCCCGGCGGACGGCGGCGATCTTCTCGTCGAACTCGCGCAGGTCCGGCGGAGCGGTCATCCGGCGGATGCGCATCCGGGAACCGGCCTCGTCGATCAGGTCGATCGCCTTGTCCGGCAGGAAGCGGTCGGAGATGTACCGGTCGGCCAGGGTGGCCGCCTGGACCAGGGCCTCGTCCGTGATGGAGACGCGGTGGTGCGCCTCGTAGCGGTCGCGCAGGCCCTTGAGGATCTCGATCGTGTGCGGCAGGGACGGCTCGGCGACCTGGATGGGCTGGAAGCGGCGCTCCAGGGCCGCGTCCTTCTCCAGGTGCTTGCGGTACTCGTCCAGGGTGGTCGCACCGATGGTCTGCAGCTCGCCACGGGCCAGCATCGGCTTGAGGATGCTCGCCGCGTCGATGGCGCCCTCGGCGGCACCCGCACCGACCAGCGTGTGCAGCTCGTCGATGAACAGGATGATGTCGCCGCGGGTGCGGATCTCCTTGAGCACCTTCTTCAGGCGCTCCTCGAAGTCACCGCGGTAGCGGGAACCGGCGACCAGGGCGCCGAGGTCCAGGGTGTAGAGGTGCTTGTCCTTGAGGGTCTCGGGCACCTCGCCCTTGACGATGGCCTGGGCGAGGCCCTCGACGACGGCGGTCTTGCCGACGCCGGGCTCACCGATCAGCACCGGGTTGTTCTTGGTACGGCGGGACAGCACCTGCATGACCCGCTCGATCTCCTTCTCGCGCCCGATGACCGGGTCGAGCTTGGACTCACGAGCGGCCTGGGTGAGGTTCCGGCCGAACTGGTCCAGGACGAGAGAGGTCGAGGGGGTGCCCTCGGCCGGGCCGCCGGCGGTGGCGGTCTCCTTGCCCTGGTAACCGGAGAGCAGCTGGATGACCTGCTGCCGCACCCGGTTGAGGTCTGCGCCCAGCTTGACCAGGACCTGGGCGGCGACGCCCTCGCCCTCGCGGATCAGGCCGAGCAGGATGTGCTCCGTGCCGATGTAGTTGTGGCCCAGCTGAAGGGCCTCGCGGAGCGACAGCTCCAGGACCTTCTTGGCACGGGGGGTGAAGGGGATGTGCCCGGACGGGGCCTGCTGGCCCTGGCCGATGATCTCCTCCACCTGCTGGCGGACCGCCTCAAGCGAAATGCCGAGGCTCTCCAGGGCCTTAGCGGCGACACCTTCGCCCTCGTGGATGAGACCCAGGAGGATGTGCTCGGTGCCGATGTAGTTGTGGTTGAGCATCCGGGCTTCTTCCTGAGCCAGGACGACAACCCGCCGCGCGCGGTCGGTGAACCTCTCGAACATCGTTAATCGCTCCTCAGAGCGGTCAGGCAGTGGGGGGAACTTCCCCTCCCTGTCCTTCCGCAGCTTAGTCCCGCAAGCGGGGACCGCTCATTCCAACTGCCGACACCGTCGATGGCCTCCTGACCGTGTGCGCCGACATCTGCTCCAACCCGATGGTGCGAGACGATGTTCCCGCAGGCCAGGCAGTTACCCCACTCGCCAGTACGCCGATGGCGAACGTGAGACGTCCCGTCCTGCGTGTCGCCCCCTCCCACTAGGGATGTCTTACCCGCTGGGACTGACACTCCATGCGGCGCGCACCGGTTCCCTCCGCTATGGGCGAACAACCTTGCGCCTCCCCCGCGCTCCCGCGCGCCCCTCTTTCTACACTCTGCGCGATCACGTTGACACCTGGCGTAACCCGGCGGTCGTTTCGGCGGTTGCGCTTGGCATGGTTGGCTCGGTCCACACGGCCTCAACGGTCCCCCTTCCCCGTCGCCCTCTGGATCCGGACGTACCGGACACCGGTGATCTCCTGGCCGGCCCCGACGCCCGGGTCCGGCACTGGTACGAGAACGATCTGGGCTGGGCGACAGTGCCCGGACGGCCGCTGCGGCTGCTCACCGGGGTGCGGTTCGACGTCCTGGACGTGCCGGCCGAGGCGGGCGCGGGGGCGCTCCGGCATCTCGCGCCGGGCTCTCCGGTGGCCCTTCGGGGCGGCCGGATGGAGCTGCTGGTGGCCGCGGGCAGCGCGGAGGAGCTGCCGGGGCTGCTGGACTGGCTGGAGTGGAGCGCCGTGGCCCTCGACCTACGGGTCCTGGGGGCGGGCGACGCGATGGAGGCGCCGGTCCCGCCGGCGAACGTGCCCGAGGGAGCCGGACGGTCCGGGTCCGGGCAGGAGGCCGAGTGGGCCGGGTCCGGGCAGGAGGCCGAGTGGGCCGGGTCCATGCAGGGGGCCGGGTGGGCCGGGTCCATGCAGGGGGCCGCCGTATGGCTGCGGCCCCCTGGGCCCGGAGGCGAGGCCGAGGCCTCGTTGCCGGCGATGCCGGCCATGGGGCGCGCGAAGGGCGCCCCCGATCTCGTACGACTGCTGGACACGGTGGCAGCTCAGTGTCACCGGGTCCGGCTGCGGCGCCCGCGCGCGGGACTGCCGGCCGCCTGCCGGCGGGATCAGCCGTTGGCCTTCTCGTAAGCCTCGCGAATGGACGCGGGAACACGGCCGCGGTCGTTGACCTCGTAACCGTTCTCCTTCGCCCAGGCGCGGATCGCCGCGGTGTCCTGGCTGCCGCCGGAAGCGGCACGCGCCTTTCCGCGTCCGCCCGAAGCACGGCCACCGGTACGACGGCCACCCTTCACATAGGGGTCGAGAAGGCCGCGCAGCTTGTCCGCATTGGCAGTCGTGAGGTCGATCTCGTACGTCTTGCCGTCCAGCGCGAACGTCACCGTCTCGTCCGCCTCGCCGCCGTCGAGGTCGTCGACAAGAAGGACCTGAACCTTCTGTGCCACCGGATTTCCTTTCATCGATAACGTTGAGGGCCAGGGGTGTGCGGCGTCCGCCGTTTCGCCGCCCCTGTTATATGCAGTACTGCAGTACGTCGGAAAGCAAACCGCTTTTGCCGGAAAAACACAAACCCCTGGGAGAGGAGCGGTAGAGGAGCGACGGAGCCCCTCCGTCCGGAAACATGCGCGTTTCGGACATAGGGCACCCGGGCAATGACGATCACAGATGCAGAAGCATCCGGCTGTTGCCCAAGGTGTTCGGTTTCACTCGTTCGAGACCGAGGAACTCCGCGACGCCCTCGTCATAGGAACGCAACAGCTCCGCGTACACATCGGTGTCGACCGGCGTCTCCCCGATCTCCACGAAGCCGTGCTTCCCGAAGAAGTCCACTTCGAAGGTCAGGCAGAAAACCCGGCGAACGCCGAGCCAGCGGGCGGTCTGCAGCAACTTCTCCAGCAACTGATGGCCGACGCCGGCGCCCTTCAGGCCGGGCTTCACCGCGAGAGTGCGGACTTCCGCGAGGTCCTCCCACATGACGTGCAGCGCGCCGCAGCCGACCACCTCGGCGTTGTCGTCGCGTTCCGCGACCCAGAACTCCTGGATGTCCTCGTAAAGGGTGACCGTGGCTTTGTCGAGCAGGATGCGGTCGCGGGCGTAGGCGTCGAGGAGGCGGCGCACGGCCGGGACATCGCTGGTCCGGGCGCGGCGGACCGTGATGGCTTTTGCGGAGACTTCGGGGCGCTCTGCTGACATGAGCGGACGCTATCGCCCGTCCGCGTCAGGTGCCGAGCCGGGGTTCTCCTCTTCCCGGGCTTCGGGCGCTTCCTGTTCCGGGGCTTGCTGTTGTACGGCTTCCTGTTGCCGGGCTTCCGGGGCTTGCGGGGTTTCCGGGCCCTGGACGATGCGTACCGCGTCCCGGAGCGCCTGGCGCTGTTCCTCGCTCATCATCCCGAAGAAGGCGACGAGTGCGGCGGCCGGGTTGTCGCTCTGCGACCAGGCGTCGTTCATGAGGGCGGCGGCGTAGGCGGCTCGCGTCGAGACGGCCTCATATCGATAGGCCCGCCCTTCCGCCTCCCGGCGCACCCAGCCCTTCTGATGGAGATTGTCCAAAACGGTCATCACGGTGGTGTACGCGATCGAGCGTTCCTGCTGGAGGTCTTCCAGGACTTCTCGAACGGTCACCGGGCGGTTCCACTTCCACACCCGCGTCATGACCGCGTCTTCGAGTTCTCCCAATGGGCGAGGCACAACTCAGAACAATAGTGGGAGATCCCGGCAATGGCGTGCCGGACGTGCACTAAGTCCGCGAACGCGAACAAAAGGGGCGCAGAGCTCGCAGTTACGGGGCGCAGAGCCCGCAGTTACGGAGGGGGGCTCTGCAGACTGTCTCAGGCGTCGCCGCCGACGGAGGTCTGACGCGCGCTCTCCGCGCGCGCGAGGGCGGCGTCGACGGCCGCGTCCTCCTTGGCCTTGGCGGCCCCGCCCTGGGTCTTCACGATCACCCTGACCACGCCGATGAAGAACACGGCCATCACGACCGGGGGCACGAGCGCGGAGACGTAGTCCATGCCCCCAGAGTAGCCACGGGACCACACCTGAAAGGTGCGGGGGTGCGCAAACCCCTCGGCCCCATCGCCCCACCTGCGCCTCCGGCAACGCGCGAGCCGCCGACGGCGCGTCCGGCCCGCCAGGGCCACCCGGCCCGGCGACGGTGGCTGTACACGTGGTGCCGGCGGCAGGGCGGGGCCGGCCGGAGGGCGGGGATGGTCAGCCGGCGGCCAGCTGGCGGGTTTCGGTGCGGGTTTCAGTGCGGGTTTCGGTCGGGTTCGCCGGAGGGGCCGGCTTGCGGCGCGGGAAGACCTCCCCCGGCGTGGGGATGGGCCGCTTCGGCGCCCCGGGCTCCGTGCCGGGCCGCTCCCCGGGCGTCGGCGCGGGTTTCGGGGCGGGCTTCTGCGGGGGCTTCTGTGCGGGCTTCTGAGGCTCTCCGGCGCGCTCCTGGTCCTGCGCCGGCCCGGGTGCTCCGCCGCCGCCGGGGAGGGCCAGCAGGCGGGTGCGAGAGGGCGGTACGGCGGGGGCCGGCACCTTGCGCGCGCCCTGCGCGAACCGGGCCCGTACATCCTGCTCGGCCAGCGCCTGGCAGCGGTCCAGCAGCGCGGCCGCCGCCGGGTTCCCGCGCAGCGCCCGCAGCGCGGCGAGATCGTCCGGCGTCGGCCGGTGCCCGGCGCCCAGCGCCTCCTCCAGAAGGGTGAGGTAGCCGGCGGCGGTACCCGGCAGCGCCGCCCGGTACCGGCCGAGGTCGGCCACCAGGAAAGCGCGCAGTCTCGCCCCCTCGCACATCGCCTCGTCGAGCGACTCGGCGAGCCGGAAGCAGTCCTGTACGTCCTCGGCGGACGCTTGGCCGGGGTGAAGGGCGAGGGCGAGGGCGCGGCGGAGCACACGCAGCTCCTCCACGCCGAACGCCATGCCGCCGCGGGATCCGTATGGCGTGGGCATGCGGCGACGCTACCGCTAATCGGACAAAAGTGACGAATAGGGATGATCTTTCCGTCGCGTGTCGCTCCGGGTTTCCCTCGACCGGGGCTACGGCACGCGCACGACCGGGTCTGCGGCACGCACGCGTGCGGCGGAAAAACCGGCGCCCCTCCCAGGCACCGGTCCTCCACGGGCCGGTCACCTCAGCCGGCGGTCGGCTCACGCGCCGGTCACACCACGCGCCGGTCAGCTCACAGCCGCGACACGTTCCGCTCGTACACCAGCCGCAGCCCGATCAGCGTCAGCCAGGGCTGGTGCTCGTCGATCACCGAGGACTCCCCCAGCACCATGGGCGCGAGCCCGCCCGTGGCGATCACGCGCACATCGTCCGGGTCGTCGGCGAGCTCCCGGGCCATCCGGCTCACGACCCCGTCGACCTGCCCGGCGAAGCCGTACACGATGCCGGACTGCATGGCCTCGACCGTGTTCTTGCCGATCACGCTGCGCGGCCGGGCCACCTCGATCTTCCGCAGCTGCGCGCCCTTGACGCCGAGCGCCTCCACGGAGATCTCGATGCCGGGCGCGATGACACCGCCGACGTACTCGCCGCGCGCGGAGACCGCGTCGAACGTGGTCGCCGTACCGAAGTCGACGACGATCGCCGGGCCGCCGTACAGCTCGACGGCCGCGACCGCGTTGATGATCCGGTCCGCGCCGACCTCCTTGGGGTTGTCGGTGAGGATCGGTACGCCCGTCTTCACGCCCGGCTCGACCAGGACGGCGGGGACGTCGCCGTAGTAGCGCCGGGTGACCTCGCGCAGCTCGTGCAGCACCGACGGGACGGTCGCGCAGATCGCGATGCCGTCGATGCCGTCGCCCAGCTCCTCGCCGAGCAGCGGGTGCATGCCCATCAGGCCCTGGAGCAGCACCGCCAGCTCGTCCGCCGTACGGCGCGCGTCCGTGGAGATGCGCCAGTGCTCGACGATGTCCTCGCCGTCGAACAGGCCGAGGACGGTGTGCGTGTTGCCGACGTCGATCGTGAGGAGCATCGCGGTTACTCCGCCTCGCGCAGGTCGAGGCCGATGTCCAGGATCGGCGCGGAGTGGGTGAGCGCGCCGACGGCCAGGAAGTCCACGCCGGTGTCGGCGTACACGCGCGCGATGTCGAGCGTGAGCCGGCCGGAGGCCTCCAGCAGGGCCCGGCCGTGGACGATCCCGACGGCCTCCGCGCACTCGTCGGGCGTGAAGTTGTCCAGCAGGATCAGGTCGGCGCCCGCCTCGACGACCTCGCGCAGCTGGTGCAGGGTGTCGACCTCGACCTCGATCGGGATGTCCGGGAAGTTCTCCCGTACGGCCTTGAAGGCCTGCGCGACGCCGCCGGCCGCCACCACGTGGTTGTCCTTGACCAGGGCGGCGTCGGACAGCGACATGCGGTGGTTGACTCCGCCGCCGCAGCGCACGGCGAACTTCTCCAGCGAGCGCAGGCCCGGGGTCGTCTTGCGGGTGTCGCGGACCTTCGTCTTGGTGCCCTCCAGCGCGTCCGCCCACGCGCGCGTGGCGGTCGCGATGCCGGACAGGCGGCACAGGATGTTCAGCGCGCTGCGCTCGGCGGTCAGCAGGTCACGCGTGCGCGTGGTGACCGACAGCAGCTTCTGCCCGGCCTCCACACGGTCGCCGTCCTCGACGTGCCGCTCGACCTCGAACTCGTCCGTGCAGACCACGGAGAGCACCGCCTCGGCGACCCTGAGACCCGCCACGACGCCCCCCTCGCGCGCGGTGAAGTCGCCGGTGGCGGTGGCTTCCTCCGGGATGGTCGAGACGGTCGTCACGTCCACCCCGCCGTCCAGGTCCTCCTGGATGGCCACGTTGGCGATGTCCTCGACCTCGATCGGATCGAGCCCGGCGGCGGCCAGCAGCTCGGCGAGCGCGGGGTCGAGCCCGCTCTCCAGATACTCCTCGTCGCCGTCCGCGCCACAGGCACAGCCGTCGCCGCAGCCGCCGGTCGGGGCGAGGGGAAGGTCGTCGGTGCTCACGTCTGTCACTGCTCCTGGGGCGCTGGGTGTTACCGGGTAGGGGGGAAGTCTGCGGTGTCGGTGGTGTGCACGGCCAGCGACCGGTCCGGGTTCAGCCGTACGACGATGTGCCGCCGCCACTGGGTGTCGTCGCGCTCGGCGCGGTCCTCGCGCCAGTGGCAGCCGCGGGTCTCCTCGCGCAGCCGCGCGGCCGCGACCAGGACGCGGGCGACGCACAGGAGGTTGGTGGCCTCCCAGGTGTCGACGCCGGGCTCGGCGGTCTTGCCGTTCTCCTCCAGGGCGTCGCGGGCCTCCGTGTGCAGCCGCTGCAGCTGTTCGGCGGCCCGGGCGAGGGACTCCTCGGAGCGCAGCACGCCGGCGCCCTCGGTCATGATCCGCTGGATGGCGAACCGGCTCTCGGGGGCGAGCAGCGGGTGCGCGGGCGTCTCGGGGTGCTCGACCGGCACGGGCACACGCGCGTGGAGGCCGTTCTCCGCCCACGCGGCGGTGATGTCGGCGGCGATCCGCTCGGCGTACACGAGGCCTTCGAGGAGGCTGTTGGAGGCGAGCCGGTTGGCGCCGTGCACGCCGGTGCAGGCGACCTCGCCGCACGCGTACAGGCCCGGCACGGTGGTACGGCCCCGGGCGTCGGTGCGCACGCCTCCGGAGGCGTAGTGGGCGGCCGGGGCGATCGGGATGAAGTCGGTGAGCGGGTCGATGCCGTTGGCGCGGCAGGCGGCCAGGATGGTCGGGAAGCGGTGCTCCCACATCTCGGCGCCGAAGTGCCGGGCGTCCAGGTACATGTGCTCGGCGCCCTGCTCCAGCATCCGCCGCAGGATGCCCTTGGCGACGATGTCCCGGGGCGCCAGCTCGGCCAGCTCGTGCTGCCCGACCATGAAGCGCACCCCGTCGGCGTCGACCAGGTGGGCGCCCTCGCCGCGCACCGCCTCGGAGACCAGCGGCTGCTGGCCCTCGGCGTCCGGGCCGAGGAACAGCACCGTCGGGTGGAACTGCACGAACTCCAGGTCGCTGACCTCGGCGCCCGCGCGCAGGGCCAGCGCCACGCCGTCGCCGGTCGACACCGACGGGTTGGTGGTCGCGGAGAACACCTGGCCCATGCCGCCGGTCGCGAGCACCACCGCGGGGGCGTGCACGGCGCCCACGCCGTCGTGCTGGCCCTCGCCCATCACGTGCAGCGTGACACCCGCCGTACGGCCCTCGGCGTCGGTGAGCAGGTCCAGCACCAGCGCGTTCTCGATGGTGTGCAGCCCACGCGCGCGTACCGCCTCCACGAGCGCCCGGGAGACCTCCGCGCCGGTCGCGTCGCCGCCCGCGTGCACGATCCGGCGCCGGTGGTGGCCGCCCTCGCGGGTGAGGTGGATGTCGCCCTCGTCGTCGGTGTCGAAGTGGGCACCGGTGGAGATCAGCCGCCGTACCGCGTCGGGGCCCTCGGTGGCGAGGATCCGTACGGCCTCCTCGTCGCACAGGCCCACGCCGGCCACCAGGGTGTCCTCCAGGTGCTGCTCGGGCGTGTCGCCCTCGCCGAGCGCGGCCGCGATGCCTCCCTGGGCCCACCGCGTGGAGCCGTCGTCCAGGCGGGCCTTGGTGACGACGACCGTCGTCAGGCCCGCGGCCTGGCAGCGCAGGGCCGCGGTCAGGCCTGCCACGCCGGAGCCGACGACGACCACGTCCGCGGAGATGGCCCAGCCGGGGGCGGGCGCGTGCAGTCGTATGCCGGTGCTGGTGCCTGTGCTGGTCACGAGGCGGCTCCAAAGGTCAAGGGAAGGTTGTCGATCAGCCGGGTCGTGCCGACCCGGGCGGCGACGGCGAGGACGGCCTCGCCGGTGAAGTCGTCGCCGATCTCGGTGAAGTCGGACGGGTCGACGAGTGCGAGGTAGTCCAGTTCGAGCGGCGGGACCAGGCGGGCGGCCTCGTCCAGCACCTGGCGGGCGGCCGCGCGGACGGCCGCCGGGCCGCCCGGGGACGCCGTGGCGACCGCGTGCGCGTCGGCGGCCGCGCGGGACTCCCCGAGCGCGCTCAGCGCCTCGGCACGCGCGTGCGTGGAGGGCACTTCGCGGGCACGCGCGCGCAGCGCCTCCTGCGCGGCGTGCCGGTCACGGCCCGCGAACAGCGCGCGGGACAGCGCGAGCGCGGTGCGGCGCTCGTCCGGGGAGAGGTAGCGGTTGCGGCTGGACAGGGCGAGCCCGTCCTCCTCGCGCACGGTCGGTACGGCGACGATCTCGATGCCGAAGTTCAGGTCCCGCACCATGCGCCGGATCAGGGCCAGCTGCTGGGCGTCCTTCTGGCCGTAGAGGGCCACGTCGGGGCGGGTGAGGTGGAGCAGCTTGGCGACGACGGTCAGCATGCCGTCGAAGTGGCCGGGGCGCGAGGCGCCCTCCAGGCGTTCGCCCATGGGGCCGGCGGTGATCCGGACCTGGGGGTCGCCGCCGGGGTAGACCTCGTCCACGGAGGGTGCGAACACCGCGTCCGCTCCGGCCTGTTCGGCGATCTTCAGGTCGGCGTCGAGGGTGCGCGGGTAGCGGTCCAGGTCCTCGCCGGCGCCGAACTGGAGCGGGTTGACGAAGACGGTGACGACGACCTCGCCGTCCGGTCCGGCGATCTCGCGCGCGGTGCGGATGAGGGTGGCGTGGCCTTCGTGCAGGGCGCCCATGGTCATCACGACGGCGCGGCGGCCGCGGCGCACGCGCGCGTGGAGCTCGTCGGCGGTGCTCAGCAGGGCGGTGGTCATCGGTCGTTCCCCTCGGTGCCGTGAGTGCCGTTCGTGCCGCCCGGGCCGGGCGTGCCGCCGGTGCCGTCGGCCAGCACGCCGAGCAGGTCCTCGGCGAGTTCGGGCTTCAGCAGGCCGTGCGCGAGCGCCCGGTCGGCGGTCGCGCGGGCCATCGCGACATAGCCCGCGACGGTCTGCGGGGCGTGCCTGCGCAGCTCGGTGATGTGCGCGGCGACCGTGCCGGCGTCGCCGCGCGCGACGGGCCCGGTGAGCGCCGCGTCACCGGAGCGCAGCGCGTTGTCCAGGGCGGCGCCGAGCAGCGGGCCGAGCATCCGGTCGGGCGCCTCGACGCCCGCCGTGCGCAGCAGCTCCATGGACTGGGCGACGAGGGTCACCAGGTGGTTGGCGCCGAGCGCGAGGGCCGCGTGGTAGAGCGGGCGGTTCTGCTCGCTGATCCACTCGGGCTCGCCGCCCATCTCGATGACGAGGGCCTGGGCGGCCAGGCGCAGTTCCTCGGGCGCGGTGACGCCGAAGGAGCAGCCGGCGAGCCGCTGGACGTCCACGGGCGTGCCGGTGAAGGTCATCGCCGGATGCAGGGCCATCGGCAGCGCGCCCGCGCGCAGGGCGGGGTCGAGGACGCGCGCGCCGTACCGCCCGGAGGTGTGCACGAGCAGCTGGCCGGGCCGTACCGCACCGGTCTCGGCGAGACCGGTGACCAGGCCCGGCAGGACGTCGTCGGGGACGGTGAGCAGCACCAGGTCGGCGCGCCGCAGGACCTCGGCGGGCGGCACCAGCGGCACATCCGGGAGCATGGTCTCCGCACGCCGCCGGGAGGCGTCGGAGACGCCGGAGACGGCCACCGGGCGGTGCCCGGCGAGCTGGAGGGACGCGGCGAGCGCGGGGCCCACGCGGCCGGCGCCGACGACGCCGACGGTGAGCCGCGCTGGGCGGTCCTTGAGGTCTTGCTGGTGGACTGTACTCACGCGACGGCGGCCTTCCCGTTCCAGTCCGCTCTGGGTACCGGACGATTTCTCGTCATGTTAACGCTATCTCGGTCCGGCGCCGATCGGTTGTCCACAGGCTGTGGGTTACGCCACGTGTACGGGCCGCAGTCGCGTGTCCGACCGGTGCCCCGGCCGCGCCTCGGCTCGCAGCGTCGCCACGCGTGCGTGCGCAGAAAGTCGCCACGCGTGCGTGCGCAGAAATCCGGCTGCCCGGGCGGGCACCCGCGCGGCATGATCCGCCCATGACTGACACGGCGGAACCGAGCGACGGACAGCAGACGGCGCAGTCCGAACGGGAACGGATGCGGGAGCGGCGCCGGGGCGCCTTCGCGAAGGCGGAGCGTGTGCTGTCGCGCCCGGGCTTCCAGCGCACGATCCGCGAGCGGCTGGCGGCTCTCCAGGAAGCGGCACCCGAGGTGTACGACCTGGACCGGCACGGGGACATCTACGGCAACGGGATCGTGGCCGACCTGGAGGAACGGGTCGCGGCCCTGCTCGGCACGGAGGCCGCCGCGTTCTTCCCGACCGGCACGATGGCCCAGCAGGTGGCGTTGCGCTGCTGGGCGGGCCGCACCGGCAACCGCGCGGTCGCCCTGCACGCCCTGGCCCACCCGGAGGTGCACGAGCGGCATGCCTTCAGCGAGGTCAGCGGGTTGCGTCCGGTGCGCGTGACCGGCGAGCCCCGGCTGCCCACCGCCGCCGAGATACGCGACTTCGACGAGCCCTTCGGCACGCTGATGCTGGAACTGCCGCTCCGGGACGCCGGTTTCGTGCTGCCCACCTGGGAGGAGCTGACCGAGGTCGTCGGGGCCGCGCGGGAGCGCGACGCGGTGGTGCACTTCGACGGTGCGCGCCTTTGGGAGTGCACCGTCCACTTCGGCCGGTCCCTGAAGGAGATCGCGGACCTGGCCGACAGCGTCTACGTGTCGTTCTACAAGTCCCTCGACGGCTTCGGCGGCGCCGCGCTGGCCGGTCCGAAGACGCTGGTGGACGAGGCGAAGACGTGGCGGCACCGGTACGGCGGCATGGTCTTCCAGCAGTTCCCCACCGCGCTGTCGGCGCTCGCCGGTCTGGAGCGCGAGCTGCCCCGGCTGCCGGACTACGTGCGGCACGCGCGCGTGGTCGCCGCCGCGCTGCGGGAGGGTTTCGCGGCGGCGGGGGTCCCGTGGGCGCGCGTGCACCCCGAGGAGCCGCACACCCACGACTTCCAGGTCTGGCTGCCGTACGACCCGGACGTCCTGACGGAGGCGGCGGTGCGCCAGGCCGAGGAGACGGGGACCTACCTCTTCGCCGTGCCCTGGGACCGCCGCGGTCCCGGGTTGTCCTTCAGCGAGGTCGCCGTGCGCGCGCCGGGCCTGGAGTGGACGGCGGACGACGTACGGGCGGCCGTCGCCGACTTCGTGGAGCGCCTGCCCACGGGGTGATCACAAGGCGCGCAGCCACCGGCGCAGGGCGTGCCGCACGCGCCCTCGCGCCGGGCGCCCGGCGATGACCGCGTGGAAGCGCCGGTGGTCGAGCAGTTCGCGGACCAGGCCGGCGTCGTGCCGGCCGGGCGCGGGCGGCTCCGGTTCGCCGAGCACGCGGGCGCGGTAACCGTCCAGGAGGTACTGCTGGGTGATGCTCATGACGGATCGCCTTCTCGGGACGTGAACTGGTCGGTGACGGACGGGTGTCCGGCCGGGCTCCGCGGCTGCCCCGGTGCCTCCAGCCTGCTGCCGGCCGGGACGGCTGTCCCGTGGATTGACACCTGCCGTCAATCCACGGCGGCTCTGTCAGTGGCCGGGTGCACGATGGAGGGCATGAGCGTGACCATCGACATCACCGGACTGCCGCTGGAGCGGGTTGTCGTCGTGCCCTCTCCGCTGGCGGAGCTGGGGATGGCGTTGCACGCCCTCAGCGAGCCCGGCCACCACCCCGGCCTGCAGGGCTGGGCGACCGCCGTCTCCTCCCGGCTGGACCCCTGCCTGGCGGACCGGCTGTGCGAGGCCGACTTCCTGTGGCGTACGACGTTCTCCGACGTCTTCGCCCCGTTCGCGGGCATCCCCGGCGGCCGCGCGCTCCCCGCCGCCACCCTCGCCGAGGAACTGGATCTGCTCGACAAACTGGCGGACGACCAGTTCGTCACGGCGGCCCTGGAGTTCACCTGCCAGTTGCGCTACGACGTCCGGGAACCCGGCCCGCTCGAGGACCCGGAGCTGCGCCGCCGCTCGCTGGAACTGGCCGCCGCGCGCGGTGTGGTGCAGGAGCGGTTCACGCGCCGGCTGCTGGAGGACCCGCCCGCCGTCCGTGCCTGGTTCCGGGAGCTGATGCTCGACTGCGACGAGGCGTTCTTCGCCGACACCTGGGCCCGTCTCCAGCCGCAGCTCGCCGCCGACGCCCGGCACAAGACCGAGCTGCTGCGCCGCAAGGGCCTCGGGGAGGCGCTCGCGGCCCTGTCCGGGGCCGTCTCCCTGGACGAGGAGGCCGCGCTCATCACGGTCGACAAACTCCTGGTGGGCCGCACCGCGACCGGCGACGGCGGGCTGGTCCTCGTCCCGACCAGCCTCGGCTGGCCGCACGTGATGGTCCTGCACCGGTACGGCTGGCAGCCCACGATCACCTACCCGGCGAGCGGCTCCCGCCCGCAGGCCCCGTCCGTCGAACAGCTCACCCGCCGCATGGAGGCGCTGGCCCACCCGGTGCGGATGCGGCTGTGCCGGCATCTGGCGCGGGCCCCGCACACCACGAGCGAACTGGCCGACGCACACGGCATGTCGGCGCCCGAGATATCCCGGCACCTGGCGGTGCTGAAGAAGGCGGGCCTGATCACCGACTGCCGCCGGGGCCGGTACGTCCAGCACCAGCTGGACCTGGCGGCGGTGGCCCGGCTGGGCAGCGACTTCATCGAGGGCGTCCTGCGCTGAGGCCCCTCACCGCAGCGGGCGTCAGCCTTGACCCCGGGGGCCGGTGGTCATGCCGGTGACGGTGCCGCTCGGCCGTGACCACGGCAGGCTGGAGGGCGCGTGCCAGGGATTCCGCGGGGCAGGCGGGGAGGGCGCGTGCCAGGGTGCCCGTGGGGCAGGCGGGAGGGCCAGTGCGAGGGCGCCAGCGGGGCAGGCGGGAGAGCGCGTGCCAGGGTGCCTGGGAGACGGCCGACAGGGGTCAGTGCTGGCCGTATCCGGGCCGGGCAGCCGACAGTGCCGGTCGCAGCCATGGGTCCGCGGGGCCCCCGGCGCGACCGGGCCCCGGAGCGCCATGGACGCGCCGGCACCCGCCACCGCAGCCGGTGCGAGCCGTGGCGCCGGGGCAGCCGCCCCAGCCCAGTCCGAACCACGGCACCCGGGAGCAGCCGCCCCAACCCGGCCCCAGCCACGACACCAAGAGCAGCCGCCCCAACCCGGCCCCAGCCACGACACCAAGAGCAGCCGCCCCAACCCGGCCCCAGCCACAGCACCGGGAGCAGCCGCCCCAGTCCGGTCCCAGCCAAGGCACCGGGAGCAGGTGGCAGGGCCGGTCCCGGCCGTGGGTACGGGAGCGGGCGGCAGCGTCTGTCTCAGCCGTGGCCACCCGCGCGGACCAGTCCCGTCTCGTAGGCGAGCACCACGACCTGCACCCGGTCGCGCAGGGAGAGCTTGGTCAGGATGCGGCCCACGTGGGTCTTCACCGTCGCCTCGCTGAGCACCAGCCGGGCCGCGATCTCACCGTTGGAAAGGCCCTGCGCGACCAGCACCATCACCTCGCGCTCCCGGTCGGTGAGCCGCTCCAGCTCCTTGTGCTGCGGCTCCTTGCCGGTGGCCGGCAGCATCGGCGCGAAGCGGTCCAGCAGGCGCCGGGTGGTGGAGGGCGCCACGACCGCGTCACCGCTGTGCACGGCCCTGATCGCGCCGAGCAGATCAGCGGGCGGCACGTCCTTCAGCATGAAACCGGAGGCGCCCGCCTTCAGCCCGGAGAAGGCGTACTCGTCCAGGTCGAAGGTGGTCAGGATCAGCACCTTGGGCGGGTCGGGCTCGGCGCAGATCCGCCGGGTGGCCTCGACGCCGTCCAGCTTGGGCATGCGGACGTCCATCAGGACGACGTCGACCGGCGTGGACCGCAGCACCTGCAGGGCCTCGACGCCGTCACCCGCCTCCGCCACGACCTCCATGTCCGGCTGGGCGGCGAGCACCATCCGGAACCCGGTGCGCAGCAGCACCTGGTCGTCGACGAGCATCACGCGGATCGTCATCGGGCCTCTTTCGGTCGGAATTCGGTGGTACCGGTGTTACAGGTGTCAACCAGACGCGTGCGGCCGCGTCAGTGCGCCGGTTTGAGCGGGAGCAGGGCACTGATGCGGAATCCTCCGCCCGGGCGCGGGCCCGCGTCCAGGGTGCCGCCGACCATGCCGACCCGTTCACGCATACCGATCAGGCCGTGCCCCTGGCCGTCGGCGCCGCCCTCCTCGTACAGCTCGTGCGGCGCGCCCTTGCCGTCGTCCTCGACGAGCAGCCCGAGCCCGTCGTCGAAGTAGACCAGCCGGACGCTCGCGCCCGCGTTGGGCCCGCCGTGCTTGCGGGTGTTGGTGAGTGCCTCCTGCACGATCCGGTACGCCGTCAGCTCCACGCCGCTCGGCAGCGGGCGCGGGGTGCCCTCGACCTTGAAGTCGACCGGGAGTCCGGAGCTGCGGCACTGCTCGATCAGCTCGTCGATCTGGTCGACGTCGGGCTGCGGGACGTACTCCCCGCTCTCCTGGTGCTCGCCGGTGCGCAGCACGCCCAGCAGGCGGCGCATCTCGGCGAGGGCCTGACGGCCGGTGGAGGAGATCGTCTCCAGGGCCTTCTTCGCCTGGTCGGGGGCGGCGTCGAGGACGTAGGCGGCGCCGTCGGCCTGCACCACCATCACCGACACGTTGTGCGCCACCACGTCGTGCAGCTCGCGCGCGATGCGGGCGCGCTCGGCGGCCACCGCGACCTTGGACTGCGCCTCGCGCTCCTTCTCCAGACGGGCCGCGCGCTCCTCCAGCTGGGCGAAGTAGGCGCGCCGGGTGCGCATGGAGTCACCGAGCACCCAGGCGAGCGCGAAGGGCACCGTCTGGAAGACGACTATGGCGGTCTGCCCGAGGAGGCTGCTGTGCTCGGCCGGCCAGCGGAGCTGCGCGAGGGTCGCCGCGACGAGGCTGGCGGCGAGCGCGAGCCGGGAGGCCCAGCGTGCGCCGATCGCCGCCACCGTGTAGGTGATCACCAGCAGCGCGAAGTCGGCGGCGGTCGTCTCGACGTCCAGCACCAGCTGGGCCAGGCCGGCCGCGAGGGCGACCAGCAGCATCGGCTCCGGGAAGCGGCGGCGCAGCGCGACGACGGCGCACAGGACGGCGGACACGGCCATCCCCGCGGCGAGCGGCATGCGGTGCGCGCCGGGCCGCAGGCTCATGCTCGCCACGACCGCTCCGGACAGCCCGAACAGGACGACGGCCCAGAAGGCGTCGACCCCGGTCGGGTGGCGGCGGAGGAAGTCGTAGAGGCGCTGCACGTAACCCAGAGTAGGGAAACCGGATGCGTGCAGGGGTCAACCGGAGGGCCGATCCGCGCCCGGGGCGCGTACTCCGCAAGGTGGAGGAAGTGATCACCTGTGTGCCTAGTCTGGTCCGGTGACGGATGAGACGGCACGGCGGGCGGGACGGAGTCCCGGCGACGGAAACGGCGGGCGCGCCGGGCGCGGCCGGCGCGGCTGGCGTGCGGCGACCGAGGCGGCGCTGTACGGGCCCGGCGGCTTCTACCGCCGTCCGGAGGGCCCGGCCGGGCACTTCCGTACGTCCGTGCACGCCTCCCCGCTGTTCGCGCGGGCCGTGGCCCGGCTGCTGTGCCGGGTCGACGAGGCGCTGGGGCGGCCGCCGGTGCTGGACTTCGTCGACATGGGCGCGGGGCGGGGCGAACTGGTCACCGGGGTGCTGGCCGCCCTGCCGGCCGACGTGGCGGCACGCGCGCGTGGGTACGCCGTGGAGCTCGCCGACCGCCCGGCCGGACTGGACGCACGCATCACCTGGCTGGACACGCCCCCGGCCGCCGTCACGGGTCTGCTGTTCGCCAACGAGTGGCTGGACAACGTGCCCGTGGACGTGGCCGAGGTCGACCCGGACGGTGTGCCCCGGCTGGTGCTCGTCGCCGACGACGGCACCGAACGGCTCGGGGAACCGGTGACGGGCGCGGAGGCGGACTGGCTGGCCCGGTGGTGGCCGCTGCCGCCCGAGGAAGGGCTGCGCGCGGAGATCGGGCTGCCCCGGGACCTGGCGTGGGCGCGGGCGGTGGAGCGGGTGGTGCGCGGGCTCGCGGTGGCCGTGGACTACGCGCACACCGTCGGCACGCGTCCCCCGTTCGGGACGCTGACCGGCTTCCGGGAGGGGCGCGAGACGGCGCCGGTGCCGGACGGGTCGTGCGACATCACGGCGCACGTCGCGCTGGACGCGTGCGCGGCGGCTGCCACGGCGCACCCGCCCTCGCCGGCACCCTGCGACACGGCACACGAGGCACATGAGGCACACGCGCCGCACACGCCCTTCGGCACAGCGCAGGAGCCCTCCTCCCGCCCAGCACTGCCCCCCGCGCGCCTCCTCACGCAGCGCGCCGCTCTCCGCGCCCTCGACATCACCGGCGCACGCCCCCCGCTCGCCCTTGCCTCCACGGACCCCGCGGCCTACGTGCGCGCCCTCGCGAGCGCTGGAGAGGCCGCCGAACTCACCGCCCCCGGCGGTCTCGGCGACTTCGGCTGGCTGGTCCAGCCGGTTGGAATTCCGGACCCTCTAGTTGGATTTCCGGACCCGCTCGCCTGAGCCGGCCCGGTCCCTGGGGCCGGCCTACTTGTCGATGTCGCCGACCACGAAGAACATCGAGCCCAGAATGGCCACCATGTCCGCCACCAGCGTCCCCGGCAGCAGCTCGGTCAGCGCCTGGATGTTGTTGTACGAGGCTGAGCGCAGCTTCAGCCGGTACGGCGTCTTCTCGCCCTTGCTGACCAGGTAGTAGCCGTTGATCCCGAGCGGGTTCTCGGTCCACGCGTACGTGTGCCCCTCGGGCGCCTTCAGCACCTTCGGCAGCCGCTGGTTGACCGGCCCGGGCGGCAGCTCGGCGAGCCGGTCCAGGCAGGCGTCCGCGAGGTCGAGCGCGTTGTGGGTCTGCTCCAGCAGAACCTCGAAGCGGGCGAGGCAGTCGCCCTCGCTCCGGGTGACGACCTTCAGGGTGTCCTGGAGGTCGCCGTACGCCAGGTACGGCTCGTCGCGGCGCAGGTCGAAGTCGACGCCCGAGGCGCGTGCGATGGGCCCGCTCACGCCGTAGGCGTGCACGGTCTCGGCGGTGAGGACGCCCACGCCTCGCGTGCGCCCCCGGAAGATCTCGTTGCCGAGCACCAGGTCGTCGAAGACGTCCATGCGCGAGCGCACGTCGGCGACGGCGGCACGCGCGCGTGCGGTCCACCCGGCCGGCAGGTCCTCCTTGAGGCCGCCGACGCGGTTGAACATGTAGTGCATGCGCCCGCCGGAGATCTCCTCCATGACGTTCTGGAGCACCTCGCGCTCCCGGAACGCGTAGAACACCGGGGTGATGCCGCCCAGCTCCAGCGGGTAGGAGCCGAGGAACATCAGGTGGTTCAGCACCCGGTTCAGCTCGGCGAGCAGCGTGCGCATCCACACCGCCCGCCCGGGCACCTCCATGCCGAGCATCCGCTCCACGGCGAGGACCACGCCCAGCTCGTTCGAGAACGCCGACAGCCAGTCGTGGCGGTTGGCGAGCACGATGATCTGGCGGTAGTCACGCGCCTCGAAGAGCTTCTCGGCGCCGCGGTGCATATAGCCGATCACCGGCTCCGCGCGCACGATGCGCTCCCCGTCCAGCACGAGCCTGAGCCGCAGCACGCCGTGCGTGGACGGGTGCTGGGGCCCGATGTTGAGCACCATGTCGGTGCTTTCCGCGGCGCCGCCGATCCCGACCGTGGTCTCCGTCGTAGGAGTCATGGCCCCAGTTTCCCCTACGTACCCTGGCCGCATGGAAACGGGGAGCCCGGAGGAGACCGGGACACCGGGGGCCGAGCTGGTGTGGCGGGGGCTGCGGCCCGCTCTGATGCGGGTGCGGCGGCTGCTCGTGGTGGTGTGGGCGGCGGCGCTCGCCGTCGTCACCGGGCTGCTCCTGGGCCTGCTCGTGGGTCCCCCGTGGGCCGCCTTCGCCCTGGTGCCCGTGGCCGGCGCCGCGTGGTGCTGGCGGCTGGTGGGCCGTAACTGGCGCTCGTGGCGGTACGCCGAGCGGGCGGACGACCTGCTGATCAGCCGCGGTGTCCTCTGGCGCGAGGAGACGGTGGTGCCGTACGGGCGGATGCAGCTGGTGGAGGTGACCTCCGGGCCCCTCGAGCGGCGCTTCGGGCTGGCCACCGTGCAGCTGCATACGGCGGCCGCCGCGACCGACGCCACCATCCCCGGCCTGGACCCGGCCGAGGCCGAACGGCTGCGCGACCGGCTCACCGAGCTGGGCGAGGCGCGATCGGCGGGCCTGTGACGGCCCCGGACCACGACGCGGAGATACCGGCGCCCGCGCCGGTGGCCGAGCGCCGGCTGCACCCCGTCACGCCGCTGCGCCGGGCGTGGGCGCCGGTCGCCGTGGTCGCCGGTTGGGCGGTGCACGACCCGAACGGGACGCAGGCGCAGCTGGCGCGGCTGACCACCACCGCGCTGCTGCTGGGGCTCGCGGTGCTGGTGCCGGTGGCCGGCCTCTACGGCTTCCTGTCCTGGTGGTTCACGCACTTCGCCGTCACCGACACCGAACTGCGCATCCGTACCGGCCTGTTGTTCCGGCGCACCGCGCACATCCGGCTGGAGCGCATCCAGGCCGTGGACGTCACCCGCCCCCTCCTCGCGCGCGTGGCGGGCGTCGCCAAGCTGCGGATCGACGTCGTCGGTGCCGACGACAAGGACGAGCTGGCCTTCCTCGGCGAGCAGGAGGCGCGCGCCCTGCGCGCGGAGCTGCTGGCGCGCGCGGCGGGTTTCGCGCCCGAGACGGCGCGCGAAGTCGGCGAGGCTCCGGCGCAGGAGCTGCTGCGCGTGCCCCCACGCGCGCTGGCGCTCTCCCTGCTGCTGACGGGCGCCACCTGGGGCTCGCTGTGCGCCGCGCTCGTCGTGCCGGCCGTGCTGTGGCTCACCACCCACAACCTGTGGACGGTCCTCGCGACCGCCCTGCCGCTGTTCGGCGCGGCCGGCGCGAGCAGCGCGGGACGGTTCGCCGGCGAGTTCGACTGGAAGGTGAGCGAGTCGCCGGACGGGCTGCGCATCGACCACGGGCTGCTCGACCGTACGCACGAGACGGTCCCGCCCGGCCGGGTGCAGACCGTGCGGATCGTGCAGCCGCTGCTGTGGCGGGGACTGGGATGGGTGCGGGTGGAACTGGACGTGGCCGGGTCCGCCAACTCGGTGCTGGTACCGGTCGCTCCGCTCCCGGTCGCCGAGGCGGTCCTCGCGCGCGTGCTGCCCGGGGTGACGGTGCCTCAGGAGCTGTCACGGCCGCCCGGGCGGGCCCGCTGGTGCGTGCCGGTGTGGTGGCGCGGGCGCCGCGTCGCGGTCACCGGTGCGGTGTTCGCCGCCCGGCACGGTCTGCTGCGCCGCCGGCTCTCGCTGGTCCCGCACGCCAAGGTGCAGAGCGTGCGGCTGAGTCAGGGGCCCTGGCAGCGTCTCTGGCGGCTCGCCGACGTCCACGTGGACACCGGGGCCGACAAGACCGTGACGGCCGGTCTGCGGGACGCGCGGGAGGCCGCACGGCTCCTGCACGACCAGGCGGAGCGGTCCCGTACGGGCCGCCGGGACGCCCGCCCCGACCGCTGGATGACCGGATGACATGAGGCCGGAATGACATGAGGCCCGGCTCCCCGCGCGGGAAGCCGGGCCTGAACGGCTCTACCGGTGCGGTCTCAGGAAGCCGCGGTGCGCAGTCCCTGGACGTCGATCTGCTCGGTCTCGTCGTGCGCGGTCAGGTCGATGACCTGACCGACACCGGCCGACCGCGCGTCGGCGTCCTTGAACGCGGCCTCGGTCTCCGCCTTGTGCACCGCGAGGGCCTCCGGGCCGACGACGTCGGCGAGATCCTCGTTCTGCACGGAGTCCAGCGCGGCCTTCGGGGCGTCCTTCTGGGTGCCGAAGAAGTCGAATCCGCCCTCGACGGCCGGGCGCCGGGTGGGCGCGGCCGGTACGACGGCCACCGCGGTCGGCACCGTGAAGTGCCCGGCGGGCAGCGGCGCCACGGGCTGGGCGGGCTCGGCCGGTGCCATGGGGTCGGCGGCCGCGCGCGCGTGCCCGCCGGCCGCCCCGGGCTGCCCCTGTGCCTCGTCCTCCTGGCCGGCCGGCGCACCGGCCTCGCTCACGGAGACACCGGCGGCGTCCGTGACACCGTCCGCCGCCGCGTCGTCACCGGTGTCTCCCGCAGCGCCTACCGGCTGCGCGGCGGGCTCGGCACCGCCCGCGTCGGCCTGGCGGACAGCGGCCTTGCGGACAGCGGCCTCGGAGACATCCGCGTCGGAGACATCGGCCTTGAGGACATCCGCCTTGCCGATCGCTGCAGCACCCGCGACGGCCCCGGTCTCACCGGCGTCGGGCGCACCGGCGTCGGCCTCACCGGTCTCGGAAGCCGGCGCCTCCGGGGCCGTATCCACGGCAGCCGCATCGGACGCCGCGGGCGTGGCCGTGTCCACGGAAGCCTCGGCGCCCCTGTCGGCGTCCTCGGGGTCACGCGAGGCCTCGCCGTCGAACCCGGCCAGGGCCATGAGGGCCCGCCGGTACAGCTGTGCGCCCTCGGGCGAGAACACCGCGTACGCCGTCGGCCCGTCCCCCGAGTCCGCTCCGGCCTCGGCGGTCTGAGCAGCCTCGGCGGGCTCCTCGGTCGCCGTCACCTCGGCCGGCTCCAGGTCCGGCTCGGCGCGGCGCGCGGGCGGCAGCGCGGGCGAGGACGAGGGCACGGCCGCCTCGAGCTCCAGCAGCCGGCGCCCCTCCAGCGCGCTCGCGCGCTCGGTCTCCGCCGTGGCGTACCGGCGCAGCAGGGCCGCGTGCTCGTTGCGCAGGCCGGCCAGCTCCGTGCGCTTGGCGCGCAGCCGCTGCTCCAGCTTCGTGCGCAGCTCGCGCGACTCCTCCAGGTCGGTCTCCAGTTCGGCGACCCGCTCCTCGTACCGCCACTCGTCGCTGGCACGCGCGCGTGTGAGGTCGGCGACCTGCTTGCCCGCATGGATGTCCCAGCGACGCATCACGAACGCGCCCACCACGGCCGTGGCCGCGGCGGCCCCGGCCAGCGCGCGCAACACCGTGGCCTCGGAGAACACCCAGGGACCCAGCGCGCAGACGAGGGACACGCCGGCGATCGCCGACGGGGGCAACAGCCGGTGCAGAGGTGGTGAATGGCGGTGGCGTCCACGTGGCATGGCCAGAAACTTACCGCGCGTAGGCGAATCGTGGACCCCCGCCCCGTAAAAACACGGCCACATCCTGGGCCTCACGCGGTATCAGGCCAGGAGGCTCAGTGGGCGACCAGTCGCGAGCTGAGCCACTGGAGCGTGGCGGGGATCTCCCGCCGCCAGGTGTTGAAGTTGTGCCCGCCGCTGGGAAGGATGATCGACGAAATCCTGGTCACGTTCGTGTCCTGCACACTCTTGATGAACTTGAGCGTGTCCTTGTAGTTGTGCTCACCGACCCTGCTGCTGGTGACGAGCAGCGACGTCTCGGGCGCGGTCAGATGCTTGATCGTCCAGAACAGGTCGGATCGATTCTGCAGGTTCTTGTCGCCGTGGAAGAGGTCCCCGGTCGTGGGGTCGATCGGCGCCTTGTAGTACGGCGACAGGCCGGCGGCGGCCGCGTAGGAACCCGGGTGGTGCATGGCGATCTTCAGCGCGCAGTAACCGCCGGTCGAGTCCCCGACGATGCCCCAGCTGGCGGGCGTCTTGTCGACCCGGTAGTGGGCCATCACCGACTCGCGCAGGTCCTTCGCGAAGAACGTCTCGCTCTGCGGGCCACCGGGAACGTCGACGCACTCGGTGTCGCGCGGCGGCGCCACGGTCGGCCGCAGCATCACCAGGATCATCGGCTGCATCTTCCCCTGCCGGGCCAGCCCCTGAGCCGTACTGGGGTAGTTCAGCTTGTTCACCAGCGCCTCGGCCGTGCCGGGGTAACCCGTGAGGACCACGGACACCGGGAACTTGCGCCCGCTGTTCTTCGGCTGGAAGTACTCCGGGGGCAGATAGACGAACGCCGGCGTGGACAGGTGGGTCGTACGGCCGATGACATCGACCTTCTGCACCTGCCCGGCCACCTGCGGCAGCGTGCTGCTCGCACCGATGACCTTGGACGTGGCGACCACCTGGATGGGACTGTCGGCGCCGCCCGCTATATGGTCGACGACCACGCCCGGGGCGTTCTCCTGGCCGAACAGGTCCGCCCAGCTGGCGTAGAAACCGAACGCCTGGTTGGCGGCGAGGCCCACCGAGGCGAAGAGCGCCAGCTGGGTGGTGAGCAGCAGGCCGACCCGCCCGCTGACGGCCCGCCAGCTCTGCCGGGCCAGCCGCGGCCACAACCACACCGTGCAGACGAACAGCAGCACGGCGAGGACGATCGCCAGCATCAGCACTTTGTTGCTCGTGAGTCCCATGGGCTGTTTCCTGCCTGCGCTTTCCGCCCGGCGCCACCCACGCTTCGTTGCGAAGGCTTGCCCGGGGCTTTCCTTGGCCTTTGACCCGACTTTCCGGTGGGGAGTGAACCTCTCTCCCCGAGACACCGTCCTAGAGGGCGCAATGTCGCCGGATGCCCGATAGGGGCCCGGGTCCAAGGTCTCTCGCAGAACTACGGGATGCGATGTCTGTCAGGATAGATGGGGAAATGTCGGGCGGGGTTCCGAGCCGATCCAGCCGGGCGCGGCGCATACTGCGCGGCCCGCGCCCCGAGGCCGTTCCCGTCCTCGTCGGCAGGGCGGCCGCTCTCGTGGGCGTCCTGGACATTGCCGCGGGCGTGTTCCCGCGCTTCCGTCACAGCCGTATGCACGCCATCGCCGAGGTGCTGCCGGGCTCGTTCGGCCCCTTCGCGGCCGCGCTCTCGCTGAGCTCCGGCGTGCTGTTGCTGCTGCTCGCGCACGGTCTCAAACGGTGCAAGCGCCGGGCGTGGCGGGCCGCGGTCGCGCTGCTGCCGGCGGGCGCGGCGGCACAGTTCGCGTACCGGCACTCGGTCGTCGGCGTGCTCATCGCGGTGGCGCTGCTCGTGCCGCTGCTGCTCCATCGCGACCAGTTCGCGGCCCTGCCGGACCCCCGCAGCAGGTGGCGCGCTCTTACCAACTTCGTACTCATGAGCGCGGGTTCCCTCGTCCTCGGACTCGTCATCGTCAGCGTCCACCCGCACCGGACCATCGGCGATCCGAGCCTGGCCGATCGGCTGACGCACGTCGTCTACGGCCTGTTCGGCTTCGAGGGCCCGGTCGACTACCAGGGCAACACCTCCTGGACCGTCGCCTTCTCCCTCGGCGCGCTCGGCTGGATCACCGCCGTCACCACCATCTACCTGGCCTTCCGCCCCGAGCACCCGGCCGCCCGCCTCACCGAGGAGGACGAGTCCCGGCTGCGGGCCCTGCTGGAGAAGCACGGCGGACGCGACTCCCTCGGCCACTTCGCGCTGCGCCGCGACAAGGCGGTCGTCTTCTCCCCCAGCGGCAAGGCCGCGGTCACCTACCGCGTCGTCTCCGGCGTGATGCTCGCCAGCGGCGACCCCATCGGCGACGTCGAGGCCTGGCCGGGCGCCATCGAGCGCTTCATGGACGAGGCCAAGGCCCACTCCTGGACGCCCGCCGTCATGGGCTGTTCGGAGACGGGCGGCGAGGTGTGGACCCGTGAGACCGGCCTGGACGCCCTGGAACTGGGCGACGAGGCGGTGGTGGACGTCGCGGATTTCTCGCTCGCCGGTCGCGCGATGCGCAACGTACGGCAAATGGTCAAGCGCATCGAGCGGGCCGGCTACGAAACCCGGGTACGGCGCATCCGTGACCTCGGCGAGGCCGAACTGGAGCGCATCCGCCGGGCGGCGGAGGACTGGCGCGGCACCGACACCGAACGCGGCTTCTCCATGGCGCTCGGCCGCGTCGGCGACCCCGCCGACGGCGACTGCCTGATCGCCACCGCCCACAAGCAGGACGACGAGCCCGGCGAGTACGGCGACCTGAAGGCGGTCCTGCACTTCGTGCCCTGGGGCACGGACGGCGTCTCGCTGGACCTGATGCGCCGCGACCGCAGCGCCGACCCCGGCATGAACGAGCTGCTGATCGTCGCCGCCCTCCAGGCCGCCCCCAAGTTCGGCATCACCCGGGTCTCGCTGAACTTCGCGATGTTCCGCTCCGCCCTCGCGCGCGGCGAGAAGATCGGCGCCGGGCCGGTGCTGCGCGCGTGGCGCGGGCTGCTGGTGTTCCTCTCGCGCTGGTTCCAGATCGAGTCGCTGTACAAGTTCAACGCCAAGTTCCAGCCGCGCTGGGAACCCCGCTTCGTGGTCTACCGCAACAGCGCCGACCTGCCCCGCATCGGCTTCGCCGCCATGCAGGCGGAGGGCTTCGTCAACTTCGCCCTGCCGCTCCCGCGCTTCCTGCGCCGGCGCAGGGCGGCCGCCGAGCGCCCCTGCGCGCACTCCGTGGCGGAACGGGACGTCCGCGCGGCCTGAGCCCTGCGGGACGGTATGCGGTCCGCGCGGACCGATCAGTGCGCGACGGCCTGCGGGCCGCAGGACCGATCGGTGCGGTCCCAGGACGGGCCCGGGTGGGCGCCCCCCTCCAGCACGGGGCTTCCGCCCGGGCCGCCGCGCGTTCCCGGCGCGCTCCTGGGCCTACGCTGAACGTATGAACAACCTCAGCGGGCGCGGCCGGGTCGCCGGCCTTCCGGCATGGGACCGGTGCGCGGTCATGGGTGTCGTCAACGTGACCCCCGACTCCTTCTCCGACGGCGGCCGCTGGTTCGACACCACCGGCGCCGTCAAGCACGGCCTGGACCTCGTCGCCGAGGGCGCCGACCTGGTCGACGTCGGCGGCGAGTCCACCCGCCCCGGCGCCACCCGGGTGGACGAGGACGAGGAACTCAGGCGGGTCATCCCGGTCGTCCGCGGCCTCGCCTCCGAAGGCGTCGTCGTCTCCGTCGACACCATGCGCGCCTCCGTCGCCGCGCAGTCCCTCGCGGCCGGCGCCGCCCTCGTCAACGACGTCAGCGGCGGCCTCGCCGACCCCGCGATGATCCCGGTGGTCGCCGACGCGGGCGCCCCCTTCGTCGTCATGCACTGGCGCGGCTTCCTCCAGGGCGGCAACGTCAAGGGGACCTACGACGACGTCGTCACCGAAGTCGTGGACGAGCTGCACGCACGCGTGGAGGCCGTTCTGGCCGGCGGCATCGCCCCCGACCGCATCGTGGTCGACCCCGGTCTCGGCTTCTCCAAGGAGGCCGAGCACGACCTGGCCCTCCTCGCCCACCTCGACCGCCTGCGCACCCTCGGCCACCCGCTGCTCGTCGCCGCATCCCGCAAGCGGTTCCTCGGCCGCGTCCTCGCCGGCCCCGAGGGCGCACCGCCGCCGGCCCGGGAGCGCGACGCCGCCACGGCCGCCGTCTCCGCGCTCGCCGCGCACAACGGCGCGTGGGCAGTGCGCGTCCACGAGGTACGCGCCACCGCGGACGCGGTACGGGTCGCGCGCGCCGTGGAAGGGGCGCGTACGCCGGGCTCCACGCCGGAGACGCGCGGTGAACGCGTGGCGCATGAGGCAGGGAACACGCCCGGCGCTGAGGGCGAACGCGGGGTGCGTCCGGCGACGGTCGCGCCGCGCTCGGAGGGCGCACACCCGGCGCACCCCACGGACAACACGCCGAGCGCCGTGCGCGAGCCCGGGGCGTGCGGCAGTGGACGCGCGCCCAGCGCCCCGGATGAGCGCGGGGCGGAAGGACCCCGGTGAGCGCCCCTCATACCGACGTCGAGCAGGTGGAGGCCGCCAACACCGCCTTCTACGAGGCGATGGAACGCGGCGACTTCGAGGACCTGTCCTCCCTCTGGCTCGCCCCCTCCGACCTGGGCGTGGACGAGGAGTACCACGACCCGGCGGACACCGGCGTGATCTCCTGCGTGCACCCCGGCTGGCCGGTGCTCACCGGCCGCGGCGAGGTCCTCAGGTCATACGCCCTGATCATGGCCAACACCGACTACATCCAGTTCTTCCTCACCGACGTGCACGTCTCCGTCACCGGCGACACCGCCCTCGTCACCTGCACCGAGAACATCCTCAGCGGCGGCCCGGCCCCCGAGGACGGCGCGGAACTCGGACCGCTGGTCGGCCAGCTCGTCGTCGCCACGAACGTGTTCCGGCGCACACCCTCCGGCTGGAAACTCTGGTCACACCACGCCTCCCCGGTCCTGGCCGAGAGCGCCGACGACGAACCCGGCGCCGACGGGGCGAATCCGGACGACGGCCCCCTCGCCTGACCGGGTAGACGCTCCACAGGAAAGCGAGCAGGAGGAATGAAGAAGTGGTTGGAATCACCTACCCCGGGGTAGAAGCCGCTACCAGCCCATGACACCGCCGGGTTTCCCTGGGGAAACACGGGATGAACCCTCGTGGTCCCGGCCCGGGCCCGCAGCTCGCGGCCCGGTTTTGTCAGTGCCCGCAGGTAGATTCGTCTGAGGCCGGTGTGCCGCCCGCACGTGGTACGGACCGGTCCTTCCCGACGATTGCAGGAGTGATTCGCGTGGATCGTGTCGCGCTGCGCGGCCTCAAGGCCCGCGGGCACCACGGTGTGTTCCCCAAGGAGCGCGAGGAGGGCCAGACCTTCATCGTGGACCTCGTCCTGGGGCTGGACACCCGGCCGGCGGCTGCGGACGACGACCTGGCGAAGACCGTCCACTACGGCATCGTGGCCGAGGAGGTCGTGGCCGTGGTCGAGGGCGAGCCGGTGGACCTCATCGAGACGCTCGCCGAGCGGATCGCCCAGACCTGCCTGAAGCACGAAGGGGTCCAGGAGGTCGAGGTCTGCGTCCACAAGCCCGACGCACCGATCACCGTCCCCTTCGACGACGTGACCGTCACCATCACCCGGAGCCGAGTATGACCCGACCTTTCCTCCAGGGTCACAGCGACCCGACCGTCCAGCCGGTGCCCGCCTCGGTGGTCGAGCAGGTCGACGCCGCCGACACGACCCTGCAGAACCCCAAATGGGCCGTCATCTCCATCGGCTCCAACCTCGGCAACCGCCTGGAGACCCTCCAGGGCGCCGTCGACGCGCTCGAGGACACCCCCGGCGTCCGCGTGAAGGCCGTCTCCCCGGTGTACGAGACCGAGCCCTGGGGCGTCGAGCCCGGCAGCCAGCCGTCGTACTTCAACGCGGTCGTGGCCCTCAAGACCACCCTGCCCCCCTCCTCCCTCCTGGAGCGGGCCCACGCCATCGAGGAGGCGTACCAACGCGTCCGCGACGAACACTGGGGCCCGCGCACCCTGGACGTCGACATCGTCGCCTACGCCGACGTCACCTCCGACGACCCCCAGCTCACCCTCCCCCACCCGCGCGCCCACGAGCGCGCCTTCGTGCTCGCGCCCTGGCACGACGTGGACCCGCAGGCCCAGCTTCCCGGCCGCGGGGCGGTGGCCGAACTGCTGTCGGCCGTCACCCGTGCGGGCGTCCAGCCCCGCGAGGACCTGGAACTCCGACTGCCCGAGTAGTCGTTAAGGTCAAGACGACTCGACGACAAGGCCGAGACGACCGCCGTCCGGACCGGTCCGGGGGAGCTGAAGGGACACCGTGAGAGAGCTGCGCATCAGGGTGCTGGCGGGCGTGTTCGTCGTGGCCGGGATCCTGTCCTGGGCGGGCGCCCGCCTCTGGAACTCGATCGGGACCCTTCCCAGCGTCCCCCTGGCCGCCCCCATCGTGCTCGCCCTGATCGCGGTGGTCCTGCTCGCGACGGCGCTCTCGCTGCGCGCCCGCTTCAAGGCCCAGCGCGAGCGCCGCCCCGGCGCGAAGGGCGTCGACCCCCTGATGGCCGCCCGCGCGGTCGTCTTCGGGCAGGCCAGCGCCCTGGTCGCCGCGCTCGTCGCCGGCATGTACGGCGGCACGGGCGTCTTCCTGCTGGAACTGCTGGACATCCCCGCCCGCCGCGACCAGGCCTTCTACGCCGGCTTCTCGGTCCTGGCCGGCATCGGCGTCATAGCGGCGGCCCTGTTCCTGGAGCGGGTCTGCAAACTCCCGGAGGACGAGGACCAGAACCCCCAGGGAGCGGAACCGGCGGCATGACCGCCGGTCTCCCCACGCACCGGTTCAGTGCGCCATGATCAGGCTCATGGCCTCGTTCCGCGTCGCCGCGTCCCGCAGCTGACCGCGCACGGCGGACGTTATGGTCTTCGCGCCCGGCTTGCGGATGCCGCGCATGGACATGCACATGTGCTCGCACTCGACGACGACGATGACGCCCCGCGGCTCCAGGATCTCCATCAAGGAATCGGCGATCTGCGTGGTGAGTCGTTCCTGCACCTGCGGCCGACGGGCGTAGACGTCGACCAGGCGGGCCAGCTTGGACAGACCGGTGATCTTTCCGGTGACGGACGGGATGTAGCCGACGTGGGCGACGCCTCGGAACGGCACCAGGTGATGCTCACAGGTCGAGTACACCTCGATGTCCTTCACCAGGACCATTTCGTCGTGTCCCAGGTCGAACGTCGTCGTCAGGACATCCTCGGGCTTCTGCCACAGCCCCGCGAAGATCTCCCTGTAGGCCCGCGCCACCCGCGCCGGCGTCTCCCTCAGGCCCTCCCGGTCCGGGTCCTCGCCAACCGCGATCAGCAGTTCCCGTACGGCGTTCTCGGCGCGCTTCTCGTCGAACTCGCCGATGGGGCCCTCGCCGTCCAGCGTCACCGGGTCGGTCATGTGCTTCCTCGTTCCTGAACTTCCAACGCGTGACGGCGGCCACGCGCCTGCTGCGGACATACGAACGCCGCGCCCCCAGGCTAGAACCTGGTGGGCGCGGCGTTCATTCCAGGCCGGTTGGCCGAAACCCGGTCAGTTCTCCGGGCGGTCCTCCGGAGTCTGGTCCGTCACCGGGGCGGATTCCGCGGCGGTGGACTTGGCCGTGCTGATGGCGGCCGTCGCGCCGTTCGCGCCGTTGGTCAGGGCCAGCTCCTTGGGGGAGAGCACCGGCGGGCGGGTGGACGGGGTGCGGCGGGAGGAGCCGGTCCAGGCGGGCCGCGGCGGGCGCTTGACGACCGGGGCGAAGATCTCGGCGATCTCCTCCTTGCCGAGGGTCTCCTTCTCCAGCAGCTGGAGAACGAGGTTGTCGAGCACGTCGCGGTTCTCGACCAGGATCTCCCAGGCCTCGTTGTGCGCGGTCTCGATGAGCTTCTTGACCTCTTCGTCGACCAGCGCGGCGACCTCTTCGGAGTAGTCGCGCTGGTGAGCCATCTCACGGCCGAGGAAGGGCTCGCTGTTGTCGCCGCCGAACTTGATGGCGCCGAGCCGCTCGGTCATGCCGTACTGCGTGACCATCGCGCGGGCCAGGTTGGTGGCCTTCTCGATGTCGTTCGCGGCGCCGGTGGTCGGGTCGTGGAAGACCAGTTCCTCGGCGGCGCGTCCGCCCAGCATGTAGGCGAGCTGGTCGAGCATCTCGTTGCGCGTGGTCGAGTACTTGTCCTCGTCGGGCAGGACCATCGTGTAGCCGAGGGCGCGGCCGCGGGACAGGATCGTGATCTTGTGGACCGGGTCGGAGTTCGGCGATGCCGCCGCGACCAGGGCGTGACCGCCCTCGTGGTACGCGGTGATCTTCTTCTCCTTGTCCGACATGATCCGGGTCCGCTTCTGCGGGCCCGCGACCACGCGGTCGATCGCCTCGTCCAGCGCGCGGTTGTCGATCAGCTTCTGGTCGCCTCGGGCGGTCAGGAGGGCCGCCTCGTTGAGGACGTTGGCCAGGTCGGCGCCGGTCATGCCGGGAGTGCGGCGGGCGACGGCGGCCAGGTCGACGTCGGGCGCGACCGGCTTGCCCTTCTGGTGGACCTTGAGGATCTCCAGGCGGCCCTGCAGGTCCGGCGGGTCGACCGCGATCTGGCGGTCGAAGCGGCCGGGGCGCAGCAGCGCGGGGTCGAGGATGTCGGGGCGGTTGGTGGCGGCGATGAGGATCACGCCGCCCTTGACGTCGAAGCCGTCCATCTCGACGAGCAGCTGGTTCAGGGTCTGCTCGCGCTCGTCGTGACCACCGCCGAGGCCGGCGCCGCGGTGGCGGCCGACCGCGTCGATCTCGTCGACGAAGACGATCGCCGGGGCGTTCGCCTTGGCCTGCTCGAAGAGGTCACGGACTCGGGAGGCGCCGACACCGACGAACATCTCGACGAAGTCGGAGCCGGAGATCGAGTAGAAGGGGACGCCCGCCTCGCCGGCCACGGCGCGCGCGAGCAGGGTCTTACCGGTACCCGGGCGGCCGTAGAGCAGCACACCCTTGGGGATCTTGGCGCCGACGGCCTGGAACTTGGCCGGCTCCTGCAGGAACTCCTTGATCTCGTGGAGTTCCTCGACGGCCTCGTCGCAGCCGGCGACGTCGGAGAAGGTCGTCTTCGGGGTGTCCTTGGTGATGAGCTTGGCCTTGGACTTCCCGAAGTTCATCACCCGGGAGCCGCCGCCCTGCATCTGGTTCATCAGGAACAGGAAGACGACCACGATCAGGACGAACGGCAGCAGGGAGAGCAGGACGCCGACGAACGGGTTCTGCTTGGACGGCGAGACCGTGTAGCCGTCCGGGATCTGCTTGTCCTGGTACTTGGTCTGCAGCTGGCCGGCGATGGTCACGCCCTGGTCGCCGATGTAGCTCGCCTGGATCTTGGAGCTGCCGTCGACCTTCTGGCCGTCCTTGAGGGTGACCTTGATGGTCTGCTCGTCGCCGGTGGTGAGCTTGGCCGACTGGACCCTGTTGTCATTGATCGCCGCGACGACCTGGCCGGTGTCCACCGTCTTGTAGCCGCCGGACGAGCCGACGACCTGCATCAACACGACCACGGCAAGGACGGCCAGCACGATCCACATGACCGGCCCACGGAAGTATCGCTTCACGTCCATCCATACGGAGCGGTGCCGCCCCGTCCCTCCTGCCATAGTGAGTTTGATAAGACAGTTCTTCTGACGGTACCCCAGCGTGGTGGTCCGAAGCCGCACGAAGTCCGCTTCGGGGGCCGGGGAGCCCGTCTCTGCATGCTCCAACGGCCCGGAACCCGCCGGGGTTCCCGATCGTCCTACAAGGCTTGAGCCGAGTGGCTCACACCGTCCCGGCCGGCTCAGCCGCCGTAGACGTGGGGCGCGAGCGTACCGACGAACGGCAGGTTGCGGTACTTCTCGGCGTAGTCGAGGCCGTAGCCGACGACGAACTCGTTCGGGATGTCGAAGCCGACCCACTCGACGTCGATGGCGACCTTGGCGGCGTCCGGCTTGCGCAGCAGGGTGCACACCTTGAGGGACGCGGGCTCGCGGGAGCCGAGGTTGTTGATCAGCCACGACAGGGTCAGGCCGGAGTCGATGATGTCCTCGACGATCAGGACGTGCTTGCCCTTGATGTCGGTGTCGAGGTCCTTGAGGATCCGCACGACACCGGAGGACTGGGTGCCCGCGCCGTAGGAGGACACGGCCATCCAGTCCATGGTGACGGGGGTGGACAGCGCCCGGGCGAGGTCCGCCATGACCATCACGGCGCCCTTCAGGACGCCGACGATGAGCAGGTCCTTGCCCGCGTACTCCGCGTCGATCTTCGCGGCCAGCTCGGCCAGCTTCGCGTCGATCTCTTCCTTGGTGATGAGCACCTGCTGGAGGTCGGCACCCATGTCTTTCGCGTCCACCCGCATCACTTTCGGTCGTCCCACCGGCCGCTCACCCCTCGTGGGGGCGAGGATTCAGCCTTGCCGAATCACCAGTCTGCCACCCTGCCGCTGGGCGACGACCCTGCCCGGGAGGTTGATGGCTCCCTGGCCGCGCCAGCCGGTGATCAGGCGGTCGACTTCCTCGATGTGGCGTGCGAAGAGGGAACCTGCCGGGGCCCCGGCCTCGATGGCGGCGCGGCGCAGGATGCGCCGGCGTACCGCGGACGGGAGGGCGTAGAGCTTGGTGCACTCCAGCTGACCTGCGGCGTCGCGTACGGAGGCCTCGGCCTGGCTGGCCCACGCGTCGAGGGCGTCGGCGTCGTCGCGGGAGAGCTGGGCGGTGCGGGCGAGCGCCTCCACGACCCCTTTGCCGAGGGCCTTCTCCAGGGCGGGCAGGCCTTCGTGGCGGAGCCGGGAGCGGGTGTAGGCCGGGTCGGCGTTGTGAGGATCGTCCCAGACCGGGAGGGACTGGACCATGCAGGCCTTGCGGGCGGTCTGCCGGTCGAGCTGCAGGAAGGGGCGCCGGTAGCGGCCGCCGGCCCCCGAGACCGCGGCCATCCCGGACAGGGAGCGGATGCCGGAGCCGCGGGCGAGGCCGAGCAGGACGGTCTCGGCCTGGTCGTCGCGGGTGTGGCCGAGCAGGACGGCGGTGGCGCCGTGGCGTTCGGCGGCGGTGTCGAGGGCGGCGTAGCGGGCGTCGCGGGCGGCGGCTTCGGGCCCGCCGTCGCGGCCTACGGTCACGGCGACGGACTCGACGGGGTCGAGGCCGAGTTCGCGCAGGCGCTGGACGACCTCGTCGGCGCGGAGGTCGGAGCCGGGCTGGAGGCCGTGGTCGATGGTGACGCCGCCGGCGCGGACGCCGAGCTTGGGCGCTTCGAAGGCGAGGGCGGAGGCGAGGGCCATGGAGTCGGCGCCGCCGGAGCATGCGACGAGCACGAGCGGGGAGGGGGGCCGCTCGGCCGTGGGGTCCGGGTGCGTGCCGAAGGCCCGCCGATCCGGCGCGCCGGGGGCGTGCAGGCCCGGGCCGCCGGGGGTCTGGTGGTCGTTGAGGATGTCGTGGAGGACGCGGCGGACCGCCAGGCGTATCGCCGCGACCGCAGGATGGGGACCCATGTCCGGTTCCCTTCATGAAGTTTTCGGGGGTGAGCCCGAGCCGGTCACTCAGAGTGTGTAGATGGTGACAGAAGCGGGCGGTTCCCCGAGCATTGCACGCCTACGCATGGCTCACGGTCCCTCGGACGGGTGATTGGGAGGGCGTTCGCCTGCCGTCGGCCGGATTCGTTTCACGACGTGTCCATGCCGTTCACGACTCGGCCTTGCGGTGCACCCGCGCGACCCAGTCCGCCGGTTTGGCGATCTCCGCCTTGGTGGGCAGGGTGTTGGGCGAGGTCCACACCCGGTTGAAGCCGTCGGTGCCGACCTGCTCGACGACGGCCCGGACGAACCGTTCGCCGTCCCGGTACTGCCTCAGTTTGGCATCCAGACCCAGCAGCTTGCGCAGGGCGATGTCGAGGCGGGAGGCGCCCTTGGCGCGGCGCTGCTGGAACTTCTCCCGGATCTCCGCCACGGTGGGTACGACGCTGGGGCCGACGCCGTCCATGACGTAGTCGGCGTGGCCCTCCAGCAGGGACATCACGGCGGTGAGGCGGGCGAGGATCTCGCGCTGGGCGGGGGTCTGCACCAGCTCCACGAAGGAGCGGCCGCCGTCCTCCTCCTCGCCCTCGGGGCGGCCTCCGGCGAGGGACTGGGCGGCGTCCCTGATGCGCTCCAGGAAGGTCATCGGATCGACGTCGGTCTCGGCCAAGAACGACTGGATTTCGCCCTCCAGGTGGTCGCGCAGCCAGGGCACGGCCGTGAACTGGGTGCGGTGGGTCTCCTCGTGCAGGCACACCCACAGGCGGAAGTCGTGCGGGTCGACGTCGAGTTCGCGTTCGACGTGGACGATGTTCGGTGCGACGAGGAGGAGCCGGCCGCCACTCGGTGCATCAGGGGGGCCGCCGGCCGGGAGGTCGCGGGTGGCGGGCGCGAAGGTCTCGTACTGGCCGAGGACACGGGAGGACAGGAACGACAGCAGCATGCCGAGTTCGACGCCGGTGACCTTGCCGCCGACGGTGCCGAGGACCGCGCCGGTGGGGCTGCCGGCGCGCCGTTCCTGCATCTTCTCCAGCAGGGGCCGGAGGATCTCGCGGAATCCGGCGACGTTGGCGCGGACCCAGCCGGGGCGGTCGACCACCAGGACGGGGGTGTCGTGGACCTCGTCGGTGCCCATACGAGTGAAGCCCCGGACGTGTTCCTCCGAGGCCTTGGCGTGCCGGCGCAGCTCCGCGACGACGGCGCGGGCCTCGTCGCGGCTGACGTCGGGGCCCGGTCGTACGAGCCGTGTCGCGGTCGCCACCGCGAGGTTCCAGTCGACCATCCCGGGAGATGTGGTGCCACCGAAGCCAGTCATGTCGTCAACCGTACGGGAACGTTCCCACTGGGGGCAGGCCGTGTGGGGCGGGCAGGGCCGGGGGTGTTGCCGTGACACGTGGTGCTGTCCGCCCCGTGCTGTCCACCGGGCGATGGCGGCCGGAACCCGCGGCGGGCGGCGGGAGTCACCTGCGGCCGCCGGCGGGTGTCATCTGCAGCCGCATCCCGCCAGTGCCGTGGCCGTCCGGTCCAGGGCCGACTCGGCCGCCTGGGCGTCCGTCGTGCCGGAGGCCATGAAGGCGAAGGCCAGGAGGCGGCCGTCGGCGTCGACGACCGTGCCGGCAAGGGTGTTCACGCCGGTCAGGGTGCCGGTCTTGGCGCGTACGACGCCGGCCGCGGTGTCGGTGTAGCGGTCGGCCAGGGTGCCGGTGAAGCCGGCCACGGGCAGGCCGGTGAGGACGGGGCGCAGCCCGGGGCGGCCGGGGTCGCCGGCGGTGACCAGGAGGGCGGTGAGGAGGTCGGCGGTGAGCCGGTCGTCGCGGTCGAGGCCGCTGCCGTCGTGGAAGGAGGCGCCGGTCATCGGCAGGCCCAGCTTGGTCAGCCGGGCGGAGACCGCCTCGGCGCCGCCGTCGAAGCTGCCGGGTTGGCCGCTGGTGAGGGCCGTCTGGCGGGCCAGGGCCTCGGCGATGTCGTTGTCGCTGTTGGTCAGCATGCGCTCGACCACGTCGGCCAGCGGGGGCGAGGAGACCGTGGCGAGGGTCTGCGCGCGCGTGCTGGCCTTGGAGGGGCCGGGGGGTGTGGTGGTGATGCCGGCGTCCTTCAGGAAGCCCGCGAACCTGGCCGCCGCGTCCTTCGCTGGGTCGCTCACGCGGGGCGCCGGTCCGCTGCTGGAGCCGTCGGTGCGGCCCTCGTCGGCGATCAGGGCGCTGACCGGGGCGAGGTTGTCGTTGACGCCGATGGGGTGCAGGGCGGGGCCGGAGTACAGGGTCGTGTCGTAGGAGAGCGTGACCTTGTGGACGCCGCGCTTGGCCAGGGCCTTCGCGGTGTCCGCCGCCAGGGTGCGCAGGCTCGCCCAGCCGTCGCTGTTCTTGCGGGCGGTGAGGGTGGGGTCGCCGCCGCCGACCAGGACGAGTTCACCGGTGTCGGGTTCGAGGGCGGCGCGGGTGGTGAAGCGGTGGTCGGGGCCCAGGGCGGACAGGGCGGCGACGGCGGTGGCGATCTTGGTGGTGGAGGCGGGGGTGAGGGCCTCGTCGGCGTCCGTGCCGTACAGCCGCTTGCCGGTGGCCACGTCGACGACGGCGGCCGCGCGGGTGCCGCCGAGCGCGGAGGCGCCCAGGAGGGGCTTCAGGACGTCGGAGAGGGCTTTTCCGTCCCGTGGGGCCTCCTTGATGCCGACGGCGCTCGTCGTGCCGTCCAGGCCCACCAGGACGGGTGCGGCGCTCGGCGCGGGCCGGGGTGTGGCCGTCGTCCCGGACCGGCCGTGATCTGCGCCACCTGTCCGCTCCAGGGCGGCGGCCCGGTCCCGCTCGGCCGTACGCTGACCGTTGGCGTCCCAGGGGCCGGCCGCGGTCACCACACCGGCGGCCAGTGCCAGGCCGGCGGTGGCGGCGCCCGCGGTGTACTGCCAGGTCCTGAGGGCCCGTGACCGCGGCGGATGCGGCGCCAGGGCCCGCGTCCACCGCGTGATCCGCGGCCTCGCGGCCGCCCCGGCCCGCGCCAGACGCGGTCGTACGGCGTTCGCGATCCGCTCCACCCGCGGTCTCGCGGCCCGCCACGGCCTCAGCTCTGGCACGACCACCAGCCCCTTTCGCGATCACACACCTGCGTGAGGGACACTTAATCACCAGAACTATGTGCTGATCATGGAGGAGCCACCGGTGGAGTTCGACGTCACGATCGAGATCCCGAAGGGTTCGCGCAACAAGTACGAGGTGGATCACGAGACGGGTCGGATCCGCCTGGACCGTCGTCTCTTCACCTCGACCGCCTACCCGACCGACTACGGCTTCGTCGAGAACACCCTCGGCGAGGACGGCGACCCGCTGGACGCGCTGGTCATCCTGGACGAGCCGACCTTCCCGGGCTGCCTGATCAAGTGCCGCGCGATCGGCATGTTCCGCATGACGGACGAGGCGGGCGGCGACGACAAGCTGCTGTGCGTTCCGGCCACCGACCCGCGGGTGGAGCACCTGCGCGACATCCACCACGTGTCGGAGTTCGACCGCCTGGAGATCCAGCACTTCTTCGAGGTGTACAAGGACCTCGAGCCCGGCAAGTCGGTCGAGGGCGCCAACTGGGTGGGCCGCACCGACGCCGAGGCGGAGATCGAGCGGTCGTACAAGCGCTTCAAGGAGCAGGGCGGCCACTGAGCAGTCCTGTCCCGCTGAACGGGCCGCACGCGTGCGTGTGCGGCCCGTTTGTACGTCCGCTGCCCGTCCATGCGCATACTGAGCCGTACGGAAGGTGTCGTTCAGGGAGCGGTGCGAGGTGACGGAGGCGGAGGACCGCAAGCCCCGGTCGGACGAGGCGCGGTACGACCCGGAGATCACGTCCGAGTTCGCCATCCCGGAGGGCATCGAGGTCCCCGAGGGTGGCGGTGAGCCGGAGAGCACCTCGGAGTTCGCCCTGCCGGAGGGCCTTCGGACGCCGCAGCCGCCCGGTGCCGAGCCGGAGGGGTCGGCGTTCAGCCCGCCGAAGACCTACGGCGCCAAGGACGGCCCCACGGCGTTCACCCCGGCCGCCGGGGTTCCGCTGGTCAGCCTGGTCAAGGACGCTCCCTGGCAGGACCGGATGCGCACGATGCTGCGCATGCCGGTGGCCGAGCGGCCCGCGCCCGAGCCGGTGCAGCGGGTGGAGGAGGAGGGCCCGGCCGTCCCGCGCGTGCTCGACCTGACCCTGCGTATCGGCGAGCTGCTGCTGGCCGGCGGCGAGGGCGCGGAGGACGTGGAGGCCGCGATGTTCGCGGTGTGCCGCTCCTACGGCCTGGACCGCTGCGAGCCGAACGTCACCTTCACCCTGCTGTCGATCTCGCACCAGCCGTCGCTGGTGGACGACCCCGTGACGGCCTCGCGGACGGTACGGCGGCGGGGCACCGACTACACGCGGCTCGCGGCCGTGTTCCGGCTGGTGGACGACCTGACCGACCCGGAGACGCATGTCTCCCTGGAGGAGGCCTACCGGCGGCTGGCCGAGATCCGCCGCAACCGCCACCCCTACCCCGGCTGGGCGCTGACCCTGGCCAGCGGGCTGCTGGCGGGTGCGGCCTCGATGCTGGTCGGCGGTGATCTCATCGTGTTCGTCGCGGCGGCCCTCGGCGCGATGCTCGGCGACCGGCTGGCCTGGCTGTGCGCCGGGCGCGGGCTGCCGGAGTTCTACCAGTTCACGGTCGCCGCGATGCCGCCCGCGGCGATCGGCGTGGCGTTCGCGCTGGCGCACGTCGACGTGAAGGCGTCCGCCGTCGTCACCGGTGGACTGTTCGCGCTGCTGCCCGGACGGGCGCTGGTGGCGGGCGTGCAGGACGGTCTGACCGGCTTCTACATCACCGCGTCGGCCCGCCTGCTGGAGGTCCTGTACTTCTTCGTGGGCATCGTCGCGGGCGTGCTGGTCGTCCTGTACTTCGGGGTGAAGGTCGGCGGCAAGCTCAACCCGGACGCGGCGCTCGTCATCAACGAACGGCCGCTGATCCAGATCGCGGCCTCCATGCTGCTGTCGCTGACCTTCGCGGTGCTGCTCCAGCAGGAGCGGTCGACCGTGCTGTGGGTGACCCTCAACGGTGGCGTGGCGTGGACGGTGTACGGCGCGATGCACTACGTCGCCGACATCTCGCCGGTGGCGTCGACCGCCGTGGCGGCGGGGCTGGTCGGTCTGTTCGGGCAGCTGCTGTCGCGGTACCGGTTCGCGTCGGCGCTGCCCTATACGACGGCGGCGATCGGGCCGCTGCTGCCGGGCTCCGCCACGTATTTCGGGCTGCTGAACATGGCCCAGAACGAGGTGGACAAGGGGCTGGTCTCGCTGGCCAACGCGGCGTCATTGGCGATGGCCATCGCGATCGGGGTGAATCTCGGGTCGGAGGTCTTCCGGCTGTTCCTGAGGGTCGGGTCCGCGGGGAAGCGGCGGGCCGCCAAGCGGACCAGGGGCTTTTAGCGCCGCCCAGCTCGGGAATGCCTCATCGTCGGCGGCTCCGGGTCCGTTGCGGTTGCTCGCGCAGTTCCCCGCGCTCTACGGGGCGCGGTAGTTGCCCTGGTTGTAGTCGTACGGGTACTGGTTCCGGTCGTACTGCTGCTGCGGGTACTGCTGCTGGTCGTAGTACTGGTCGCTGCCGTACCCCTGGTTGCCGTACCCCTGGCTGTCGTACCCCTGGTTCCAGTACTGCTGCTCCTGCTGCTCCTCCTGCACGTACGGCTGGTCCGGCTCTATGCGGCGCAGCTGGGTGGTGGCGGTGTCCATGGCCGGGGCCTGCTGGAACTGGGGCCGGGGTGCCGGGGCGGGCTGCGGGGTCCTCTTCTGCTTGGCGCGGGCGCGGAGGAACTCGATCGCGATCGGGACCACGGAGACGAGGACGATCAGGATGAGGATCGCCTCGATGTTGTTCTTGACGAAGCCGATGTCACCGAGCCAGGAGCCGAGCAGGGTGACGCCCGCGCCCCACAGGCAGCCGCCGATGACGTTGAAGATCAGGAACGAGCGGTACTTCATGCCGCTGACGCCGGCGATGATCGGCGTGAACGTGCGCACGATCGGCACGAAGCGGGCCAGGACCAGGGACTTGGGGCCGTACTTCTCGAAGAACTCGTGGGCCTTGGTGACGTTCTCCTGCTTGAACAGGCGGGAGTCCGGGCGGTTGAACAGGGACGGGCCGACCTTCTTGCCGAACATGTAGCCCGCCTGGTCGCCGAGGACCGCGGCGAGGCAGATCAGGCCGATCGCACCCCACAGCGGGAAGTGCATCGCGTGCGAGGTGATCAGCAGGCCGCAGGTGAACAGCAGCGAGTCGCCCGGCAGGAAGAAGCCGATGAGCAGGCCGGACTCGGCGAAGACGACGAGCAGCAGGCCCCAGATGCTGTAGGTGTTCAGCAGGTGGTTGGGGTCGAGCCAGCTCGGGCCGAGGGCGAGTGTCATCACGGGTCCGGGCTCCTGAGGGGGTGAAGGCGGCTACGGCGGCCGCCTCTTCGACGGAGGGCCGCACAAAGCTATCAACGTGATGTGACCGCCCCAGGTTCCACGGGTGTCTCCAGGATGCACTGTGGGATGCCTGGGAGAAAGCTGTGACTCATGGGACTCGATGACTACGGCGGCGGCCAGGGGCCCCAGCCGGATGTGCTGGTTGTCACGGCGAACGACGTGCCCGGTTACCGGGTGCAGCAGGTGATCGGTGAGGTCTTCGGGCTCACCGTGCGCTCGCGGCACCTCGGCAGCCAGATCGGCGCCGGGCTGAAGTCGATGATCGGCGGCGAGCTGAAGGGGCTCACCAAGACACTGGTGCAGACCCGCAACCAGGCCATGGAGCGGCTGGTGGAGCAGGCACGCGCGCGTGGCGCGAACGGGGTGCTGGCGTTCCGGTTCGATGTGACGGAGGCCGCCGACGTGGGCACCGAGGTGTGCGCCTACGGCACGGCGGTGGTCCTGGCCCGGGAGTGAACCCCGCGCACTCCCGGGCCGGTACAACGCCTTGAAGCGTTTCTCCCCCGAAGCACAAGCCGGTTGGCACAAGCCGGTTGCCGTTCGGAACGTTCAGGATGTTATGCGGATCTTGTCCGCTTATGGTGAGCCCGTGGCCCAGGAAACCGACGCGCCGCAGGCGCCCCCGACCGCACCTACGGCTCCGGCGCGGGCCCTGCTGCCGTTCATCCTGCCCGCCGTGGCCGTCGGCGTGGTCTCGAGCCTGGTCTACGTCGGGGTCAGCGCGGCGGCGGAGCAGCTCCTGCACGTGCTGTGGGGACCGCTGCCGGACGCGCTGGGGGTGGGCCGCTACTCGGTGCTGTGGATGTTCGTGATGCTGACCGCCACGGGCCTCGCGGTCGGGCTGGTGGTGTGGAAGGTGCCCGGGCACGCCGGTCCCGATCCGGCCACGGTCGGTCTGAACGCGCCCGTGCTGCCGCCGCTCGTGCTGCCGGGGCTGGTGCTGGCGACCGGGCTGATGCTGGCCGGCGGCCCGAGCCTCGGCCCGGAGAACCCGATCATCGCCGTGAACGTGGGCCTCGCGGCCTGGCTCGGCGCACGCCTGGTGCCCCGGGCGCCGGGCAGTCTGTGGCCGGTGCTCGCGGAGGCGGGGACGATCGGCGCGCTGTTCGGCACTCCGGTGGCGGCGGCGCTGGTCATCTCCGAGGCGCTGGCCGGGCGCCCGATGCACGGCCGGCTGTGGGACAACGTGTTCGCGCCGCTGACCGCCGGCGCGTGCGGGGCCGTGACGACCACCCTGGTGTTCCGTCCGACCTTCGACCTGGGGCTGCCGCCCCTGGGCCACCCGGACGCGAAGGACGTCCTGGCGGCGCTCGTGATCACCTCGGCGGCCGCGCTGCTCGGCATGGGTGCCGTGTACGCCTTCCCGTACGTCCACAGGGCCTTCCGGCGGCTGCGGCACCCGATGCTGATGATTCCGGCCGGCGGGGTCGTACTGGGCGCCCTGGGGGCCCTCGGCGGCCATCTGACGCTCTTCAAGGGGCTGTCGGAGGTCGGAGAGCTGGCCCGGCACCCGCAGGGCTGGTCGGCGGGGCAGTTCGCCGGGATGGCGGTGGTGAAGCTGGCCGCGCTGCTCGTCGCCGCGTCCTGCGGATTCCGCGGCGGCCGCATCTTCCCGGCGGTCTTCATCGGCAGCGCCCTGGGCCTGTGCGCCCATGCGCTCGTTCCGGCCGTGCAACCGGCACTCGGCGTGGCGACGGGCGTCCTGGGCATGCTCCTGGCGATCACCCGGCAGGGCTGGGTGAGCCTGTTCACCGCCGCCGTCCTGGTCGCCTCGCCCGCCATCGTCGCCGTGCTGTGCATCGCGTCGCTGCCGGCCTGGCTGCTGGTCACCGGGCGACCGCAGATGCAGCTTCGCGACGACAGCACCCCGATCCGCTGACACCCATCCCCGGACTCCCTGGAGGCACGTTCATGGCCCTGCACAAAGGTCCCGAAAAACACGAACAGCGGACGGTTTCCGTCAACCCGTTCTACGGGGAGGCCAATCCGGTCGGCGGCATGACGGAGGCCCCGCCCACGCACCGGCTCCCGGACGCGCCGCTCGCCCCGTCCACGGCGTACCAGCTGGTGCACGACGAACTGATGCTGGACGGCAACTCCCGGCTGAACCTGGCCACCTTCGTCACCACCTGGATGGAGCCGCAGGCCGGGGTGCTGATGGCGGAGTGCCGGGACAAGAACATGATCGACAAGGACGAGTACCCGCGCACGGCCGAACTGGAGCGGCGCTGTGTGGCGATGCTCGCCGACCTGTGGAACGCGCCGGACCCGGCGGCGGCGGTGGGCTGTTCGACGACCGGGTCGAGCGAGGCGTGCATGCTCGCCGGGATGGCGCTCAAGCGACGCTGGGCCCAGCGCAACGCCGACCGCTACCCGGGCGCCCGCCCCAACCTGGTCATGGGCGTCAACGTCCAGGTGTGCTGGGAGAAGTTCTGCAACTTCTGGGAGGTGGAGGCCCGGCTCGTGCCCATGGAGGGCGACCGCTTCCATCTCGACCCGCAGGCCGCCGCCGAACTGTGCGACGAGAACACCATCGGGGTCGTCGGCATCCTAGGCTCGACCTTCGACGGCTCCTACGAGCCGATCGCCGACCTGTGCGCCGCCCTGGACGCCCTGCAGGAGCGCACCGGGCTGGACGTCCCGGTGCACGTGGACGGCGCGTCCGGCGGCATGGTGGCGCCCTTCCTCGACCCGGACCTGGTGTGGGACTTCCGGCTGCCGCGCGTCGCCTCGATCAACACCTCGGGGCACAAGTACGGGCTGGTGTATCCGGGTGTCGGCTGGGCGCTGTGGCGGGACAAGGATGCGCTGCCCGAGGAGCTGGTCTTCCGGGTCAACTACCTGGGCGGCGACATGCCGACCTTCGCGCTCAACTTCTCCCGGCCCGGTGCCCAGGTGGTCGCGCAGTACTACACGTTCCTGCGGCTGGGCCGCGAGGGATACCGCGCGGTGCAGCAGTCGACGCGGGAGGTGGCGACCTCGCTGGCCGGGCGGATCGCGGAGCTGGGCGACTTCCGGCTGCTGACCCGGGGCGACCAGCTGCCGGTCTTCGCCTTCACCACCGCCCCGGAGGTGACGTCGTACGACGTCTTCGACGTCTCCCGGCGGCTGCGCGAGAGCGGCTGGCTGGTGCCCGCGTACACCTTCCCGGCCAACCGGGAGGACCTCTCCGTGCTGCGGGTCGTGTGCCGCAACGGCTTCTCCCACGACCTGGCCGACCTGTTCCTCGCCGACCTGACCCGTCTGCTGCCCGAACTGCGAAGGCAGCCGCATCCGCTGACCCGGGACAAGGAGGCGGCGACCGGGTTCCACCACTGACATCCCCGGTCGCCCTCCGGGCCCTGCCCGCATGCGGTCCGGGTCACCGCCGTACGGCCGACCGCCCCGCGGTCACCCCCAGGAGGCGCCCTGTTCCTGGGCGACCAGCTCGAAGGCCGTCCGGCCGTCCAGGGACTCGCGGATGATGTCGGCGTGGCCGGCGTGCCGGGCCGTCTCGCGGATCAGGTGCAGGCACAGCCAGCGCAGCGAGACCCGGCCCTCCGGCGGGAACCAGGGGTCCGGGGGCAGCGGGAAGGTGTCGTCCAGGCTCGGCGCGGAGCGGATGAACTCCTCCGTCTCGGCGGCGACCTGCTCCCAGTACGCCAGCTGCGAGGCGACCGTCTCCTCGCCGACCAGCTGGAAGGTCTCGTGCCAGTTGGACTCGTCGCGCTTGATCACCGGCGGTTCCTGCCGGGCGCGGGCGATCCAGCTCTGCTCGACCTCCGCGACATGCTTGAGCAGGCCGCCGAGCGACAGCTCGCTGGCACTGGGGCGGGAGCGGGCCTGCTCCTCGGTCAGGCCGAGCAGGGCCCGTCGGATCCCGCCGCGCTGCTCCTCGATGAAGGCGAGCAGCGCCCCGCGCTCGTCGCCCTGTGCCTCCGCCGGTACGTGCGTGACCATGTGTCCGCCGCCCTTCGTCCGTCCTCGCCGGGGCCTGCGCCCCCTGACACCGACGACGCTACGGGCCATCGCGGTCAGGTTCTGTCCGCAATGGCCCGCGACTTTCCAGGACGGCGGCCGGAGTTCGAGGACGGCGGTCAGGCAGCGGTCAGAACGGGAACCCGCTGCGGCCGTGCTGGACCGAGATCCACTTGACGGTGGTGAAGGCCTCCAGCGTCGTCTCGCCGTTCAGGCGGCCGATGCCGGAGTGCTTCTCGCCGCCGAAGGGCACGATGGGCTCGTCGTGGACCGTGCCGTCGTTCACATGGAACATGCCGGTGTCGATCTGCTTGGCGAAGGCGACACCCCGCTCGATGTCACCGGTGTGGACGGCGCCGCTGAGGCCGTACGGCGTGTCGTTGACGATGCGCAGCGCCTCCTCCTCGCCGTCGAAGGGGACGAGGAAGACGACCGGCCCGAACACCTCCTGCTGGAGCAGCGCGGAGTCGGCGGGGACGTCGGTGAGCACGCTGGGGGCCACCAGGTTGCCCTCCGTGGTGCCCCGCACCAGGGCCGTGGCGCCCTCGGCGATCGCCTGCTCGACGGCGCCGGAAAGGGCGTTCGCCTGCTGGGAGTTGATCACCGGGCCGATGACGGTCTGCGGGTCGCGCGGGTCGCCGACCTTCAGCGACTTCACCTTGGCGACGAACTTCTCGGTGAACTCCCCGGCGACGGACGCGTCCACGAGGACCCGGTTGGCGGCCATGCAGACCTGGCCCTGGTGGACGAACCGGCTGAAGACCGCGGCGTCCACCGCGTAGTCGATGTCGGCGTCGTCCAGGACCACCAGCGCGCTGTTGCCGCCCAGTTCGAGCACCGAGCGCTTGAAGTTCGCGGCGCACACGGTGGCCACGTGCCGGCCGACCTTGTCGGAACCGGTGAAGGAGATGACCTTCGGGACCGGGTGCTCGATGAACGCGTCACCGATCTCGGCGATGTCGGTGACGACGACGTTGAGCAGACCGCCGGGCAGCCCGGCCTCCTCGAAGATCTTCGCGATCAGGGTGCCGCCGGCGATCGGGGTGTTCTGGTGCGGCTTGAGGACGACGGCGTTGCCGAGCGCGAGCGCCGGGGCGACCGACTTGATCGACAGCAGGAAGGGGAAGTTGAACGGGCTGATCACGCCGACGACGCCGACCGGCACCCGGTAGACGCGGTTCTCCTTGCCGTCGACCGGGGAGGGCAGGATCCTGCCCTCGGGGCGCAGCGCCAGGTTGACCGACTCGCGCAGGAACTCCTTGGCGAGGTGCAGCTCGAAACCGGCCTTCACGCGCGTGCCGCCCAGTTCCGCGATGATCAGGTCGGCTATCTCCTGCTCACGGTCCTCTATGAGCCGAAGCGCCCGCTCGAAGACCGCGCGGCGGGCGTAGGGGTTGGTCGCGGCCCACTTCTGCTGGGCCCGGGCGGCGGCCCGGTAGGCCTGGTCCACCTCGTCCACCGTGGCCACCGTGATCGAGGCCAGCTTCTCGTCGTCGTAGGGGTTGAAGTCGATGACGTCCCAGGAGCCGGTGCCCGGTCGCCATTCTCCGTCGATGTACTGCTGGGCCAGGTCGCTGAAGTAGGACGACATGTGATCCCTCAATCACTAGCGGAGACAGATCCTGGTCACGGTCTGATCGCACGTCATCGTACTTGTGTTTAAAGCGAGTTGAGTGCTCAGTCAGGACACTTCGGGAAGTGCTCAGGACAGCTGGAGGAGTCCTCGGAGGAGGTCCCGGCTCTCGTCGGGGCCCGGGCTGTCCTGCTGGAGCTCCTTCAGTGCCTGCTCGTACTGGGCGACGTCCTCGCGCTTGTCCAGGTAGAGGGCGCTGGTCAGCTGCTCCATGTAGACGACGTCGGACAGGTCGGCGTCGGGGAAGCTGAGGATGGTGAAGGCGCCGCTCTCGCCGGAGTGCCCGCCGAAGCTGAACGGCATGATCTGCAGCCGTACGTTGGGCCGCTCGGAGACCTCGATGAGGTGCTGGAGCTGGCCGCGCATCACCTCACGGTCGCCGTAGGGGCGGCGCAGGGCGGCCTCGTCGAGGACGAAGTGGAACTCCGGGGCGCCGGACGCGAACAGGTGCTTCTGCCGCTCCAGGCGCAGCGCGACCCGGCGTTCGACGTCGGCCGGGCTGGCGCCCTTCATACCGCGCCGGACCACCGCGCGGGCGTAGTCCGCCGTCTGCAGCAGGCCGTGCACGAACTGCACCTCGTAGACGCGGATCAGGGAGGCGGCGCCCTCCAGGCCCACATAGGTGGGGAACCAGCTGGGCAGGACGTCGGTGTAACTGTGCCACCAGCCCGCCACGTTGGCCTCGCGGGCGAGGGAGAGCAGCGACTCGCGCTCCGTCCCGTCCGTGATGCCGTACAGCGTCAGCAGGTCTTCCACGTCCCTGGTCTTGAAGCTCACCCGGCCCAGCTCCATCCGGCTGATCTTCGACTCGGAGGCGCGGATGGAGTACCCCGCCGCCTCGCGCGTGATGCCGCGTGCTTCACGCAGTCGCCTGAGTTGCGAGCCGAGCAGCATCCGCCGCACCACCGATCCGGGCTCTCCCGCGCTCACGTTCGCCGCCTCCCCAACCGTCTTCAGGGCCCGCAGTCTGCCACTAAAACACTCCGAGCAGTACTCGTCCGGTTACGGAAACGGAAAGAGGCGGGCCGTTTCCGCCTGGGTGTGGTCGCGAAGAGGTCAGGACCTCTGGCAGTGACCGCCGACAACATGGCGGAAAAAATGGCCAAGAAGTGGTACGGGCAGTGCCATTTCGGTCGCGTGCACGTGCATCTGCCCTTGCATCTGCTCTGCGCATCCGAAACCATGGTGCCGCGCCACCGCTGCATCGCAACGACCGCGAATTCCCGGGAGTGCCTCGCATGGGGACGAATGGATCGACCATGCTCAAGCCGTTACGGCAGGGCCTTCCGCCGCTGGATCCCGCGGCCGTGTCCGATGCCGCCTCCTGCGCCCTGCCCGCCCGTTACGAAGCGGTGCGCGAGGCCCGGCGCTTCACCCGCGGCACCCTCGACCAGTGGGACGTCGGCGACCGCTTCGACGACATATGTCTCGTCGTCTCCGAACTCGTCACCAACGCCCTGCGCCACGGACTGCCGTCCGACACCGGATGCGCCGAGCACCAGTCCTCGGTGCGGCTGCACCTGATGCGCTGGACCGGGCGGCTGGTGTGCGCGGTGCGCGACCCGAGCCACGAGACGCCGGCGCCGCGCGACTCGGACGACTTCTCCGCCGAGTCCGGGCGCGGGCTGTTCCTGGTCGACTCCTTCGCCGACAGCTGGGGCTGGCACCCGCTCGCGGGCACGCTCCACGGCAAGGTGGTCTGGGCGCTGTTCCGGCTGCAGTCGGCCGGCTGACGCGGTACGCACCCACGGACGCCGGATTTCTACGCGCGTACACCCCGACATCGTTGCCAAGAACACGCGCCGGGGCGCCCCCTCGGCCTCAGCTCACTATCAGGTGATCGAACTCGCCGTCCTTGACGCCGAGGAGCATGGCCTCGATCTCCGCGCGCGTGTAGACGAGCGCGGGGCCGTCCGGGAAACGCGAGTTGCGTACGGCGACGTCGCCGCCGGGCAGCCGCGCGAACTCCACGCAGGAACCCTGCGAGTTGCTGTGCCTGCTCTTCTGCCAGGCCACTCCGACCAACTGCGCGGCAGCCATGCCGTTGTACACGTCGTACCCCCCGTACACGCCGTCAACGTCGCGGTCCACAGGTCGCTCCCCGGTGGTGCACTGGCTGGTGTGGCCATAGATGCTGTGGTCAACTGACCCGGATCATAACCTCTTCATGTGCAGGTGCATGAGCAAGTGCACGTGCACGCGGGGTGGTCCCACGGTTACAGCTTTGACGTCCGCTTTACCGTCACCGTCCGGGGGACGCCTGCGTCAGCGAAGCTGCTCCAGCGTCTGCCCCAGAGCGGGCAGGACATGCCCCCGCCACCCCCCGTCCATGATCTTCCGTGCCATCAGCTGAGCCGGGTCGTCCGGATCGAAACCTTCGTGCACCAGGAAAAGACGCGTACCGCGCCCTTCCTGTTCCAGGGTCCAGGTGATGGTCCAGTCCGCGGGGTTGGCCGGATCGGCGTCGGCCCAGCGGACGGACAGCATCCGCTCGATGTCGTAGGCCAGCACCCGCACCTCCACGACCCCCGAGAAGCGGGCGTTCGGACGCGGGACGGAGGTCATCCGGTACCGGTGACCCACCTCCAGCCGGAACTCCTCGGCGCCGGGCATCTGCCACTGGGCGAGCAGGGCGGGGTCGGTCAGGGCGCGCCAGACCTTGGCGGGCGGGTGCGGGAAGAACTGGTCGACACGGATGGTGGTCAGGTCGTCAGCGGGTCGGGCGTTCATGGCTGGTCATCGTCGGGCAGACGGTCGAGCAGGTCACCGAGGCCCTTCAGCCGGTCGCGCCAGAACCGCTCGTACGGGTGGAGCCAGTCCTGCACCTCGGCGAGCGGGGCGGCCTCGAGGCGGTAGATGCGCTGCCGCCCGGAGCGCTGTTCGGAGACGAGGCCGGCCTCCCGGAGCACCTTGAGGTGTTCCGAGAGGCTCGGGCGGCGCATGTCGAAGTGGTCGGCCAGGGCCTGGACGGGCTGCGGTCCGCGCTCGCGCAGCAGGCGCAGCACCTCCCGGCGGGTGGCGTTGGCGAGTGCGGCGAAGACGCGGTCCTCGGCGGCGGTACCCGTCCCGGTCCCGGTGCTCATGGTGCGGTCAGAAGCCTTCCTTCTCCGTCAGCAGCATCAGACCGTTGCCGTCGGGGTCCGTGAAGGAGGCCATGCGCCCCCACGGGTACTCCTCCGGGCCCCGCACCTCGGTGCCCGCCTCGGCGAGCCGTGCGCAGTCGGCGTCGACATCGGTCGTCACCAACATGATCCCCCGTGCCGAACCGGGCTCGAAACCGCCCATCTCCGGCCCGGAGAGCGTGAAGACGGTCTGCGCCCCCTTCGGCGCCACCTGGAGCCAGCGCCCGGGCGGCATCCGCAGATCGGCGGTGACCTCGAAGCCGAGGACGTCCCGGTAGAAGCGCAGGGCGCGGTCCTGGTCGGCGACGGGGAGGGTGACGAAGGAGGCGTGGGTGATGTTCATGAGGGCGACAATAGGTAGGACTTTCCCTACCAGTCAAGCGTAGGGAAGTGCCTACCTATACGCCATGAGCAGGTATCCATGAGGCATGGCAGGCTTCACAACGGATTCCTGCCCGGCGTCCCAGGGTCCTCGCGGTCACTCCTGGTAGCTTGCTGCGGGCCGTCCGGCCGAGGGCGGCCGGCCGCTACAACTAGGGGGCTTTCCGGTGACGTCTGCGACGGACGCGACTTCTGCGACTGCTACTGATACTGCTGCGAGTACTGCGCCTGTTACGGGTGCGGTGCGTGCCGTGGGTGCGAGAGTGCGGACCGGGATCGTGGCCGTCGGCCTGGTGGGCGCGCTCTCCGCGTTGACCGCGTGCAGCGGCGGCGGGGGCGACGGCGACAAGACCACTGCCAAGACCAGTGCCACCGCGACGCCGAGCGCGGCCGCGTCCGCCTCCTCCTCCGGCGCCTCGGCGGTGGCTGGGGCCTCCGGCAAGCTCCAGGGCAGCTGGATCACCACCAGCGGCGGCAAGATCGTGGCCCTGGTGATCACCGGCAAGAAGGCCGGGCTCTTCGTGACCGGCCGGAAGACCTGGTGCCAGGGCGCCGCCGGCGAGGAGTCCGGGATGCAGATGATCCATCTGAGCTGCCCCGACGGCAACAAGGACCGGGTCACCGGCATGGTCGACTCGGTCAACGGCAAGGGCATGACGGTGACCTGGTCCGGCGGGACCGGCAAGGAGACCTACACCAAGGCGGAGGGCGGCAAGCTGCCTTCGGCGCTTCCGACCAAGGCGAAGCGGTGAGTTGAGGCGGTGACAGGTGTGCGTCCAGCGAGAAGCGGGCGCCACCTGAAGCGGTGAGTTGAGGCGGTGACAGGTGTGCGTCCAGCGAGAAGCGGGCGCCACCTGAAGCGGTGATTCCGCCGGGGTGGGCGAACCGGGCCGGCGCGCAGGCGCCATGATGCAGGTGCACCGTCACGACCTCGATGGGACCTGCTCATGCGCGCCATTCCGCTCACCGTCACGGCCCTCGCCGCCGCCCTGCTGCTCACCGCCTGCGACGGCGGCGGGGGCAAGAGCGCCGGCCAGAACGGCTCGGCCTGCGAGATCGGCGGGGTCTCCGTGCAGATCGGGTCCGCGAGCGTGGCGCCGCAGGCCGGGGACACGGGTGAGATTCCGGTCAGCATCACCAACCAGAGCAGGCCCTGCACCCTGGACCACTTCGCGGGCGTCGTCCTGAGCGCCGGCGGCACCGAGGCCACGGTGCCGGCCCTCAAGGGCGCCAAGGCCCAGAAGCTGAAGCTCGCCAAGGGCGACTCGGCGTCGTTCACCATCGCGTACGTGCGCGGCAAGGCGGGCGGCAAGGCGGCCCTGGACGCCAAGAGCGTGAAGATCACCCTGCCCGGCACCACCGCCTCCCGAAGCTTCCCCTGGTCGTACGGCCCCGTCGCCACCCAGACCGCCGGCACCGGCCCGAACGCCTCCGTGACCGCCTTCCAGCAGGTCGGCGACTGACACCACGGCACGCCGGCCGCGTTGACGCCGACTTCGGACGGACCGAGCCGAGTCCGGCTCGGGCGGGGTCACCGAGTCCGGCCTGGGCGGGGTCACCGAGTCCGGTCCGGGCGGGGTTGCCAAGGAGGGCTCGCCCCGGCGGCCCGGGCGGGTCACTCCGGTCCCGGGGCGGGCCGGGTGTCGCCTGGGCGGGGGCGCTGCAGGCCGGGGCGGGAGCCGACGCGGGCCCGGTCCGCCGCGCGGGCGCCCTCCGTCCAGCCCGCCGCGTCGGTCACCCCGCGCAGCCGGGTGGTGGTGGTCTCGGGGAACAGGCGCTGCAGCCGGTCGGTGACGGCCAGCTCTCTGGTCGCGAGGACCGGCAGCAGGTCCTGGCCGACCTGGGTCTCGGCGGCGGTGGCGAGCCGGTCGCCGACCCGGTGGGCGTAGGCGGCCAGGAACGACTGCCGGAAGGTCTTGGTCCGCTTCCGTCCGCCGGCTCTCTGGGCGGCCTCCGCCTTGGTCATCGCGTGCGTGGCCTGCACCAGCAGCGAGGTGTAGAGCAGTTCGACGGCCTCCAGGTCCGCCTCGAAGCCGACGACCGTGGAGAAGCCGAACGGTTCGTTCCACACCGCGCGGCAGTTGTTCGCGCCGGCCACCGCGTCGAGCAGGACCGCCTTGGCCTGTTCGTACGGCGGCTCGACCCCGATCCGGCAGGCGCCGGGCGCGTCCGGCGCGGGCGCCTCGGCGGCGAGCAGCGCCTCGTCGACGCTGTGCCGTGCCATCAGCTCCTGCGCCTTGGCGCTGAGCGCCTCCGCCTCCTCGGGATACCCGGTCGCCTCGGCCTTGGCGAGCAGCGCGCGGATCCGGGCCGGTATGCGCGAGGCGCCCGGGCCGGGGGCGCGCCGGGGCTGCTCCTCCAGGGGCTCCAGGGCGGGCAGGCGCAGCAGCAGGCGGTACAGCTCCAGCGCGGTCGTGGCCTGCGCGAAGCGGTCGGTCTCGCAGGCGGCACCCTCGGGCAGCTCCGCCAGCTGGGCGGTCCAGCGGCGCCCCCGCGGGCGGTCCCGCCCGGCCTGCGCGCGGATCAGCGCGGCGGCCAGGCGCACATGCCCGTCCTCCAGCTCGCGCCGCACCAGCCGTACGACATCGGCGGGCTGCCAGCCGCGCCGCCAGGCCATCGCCACGAACTCCTCGCCGCGCCGGGCGAGTTCGGCATCCGCGGCGGGGTCGGCGGCGAGGAGGGAGGCACCGGTGTCGAGGCCGGTGTCGGTGTCGTCGTAGAGGGCTGCCCCGAAGGCTCTCTCGACCGTGCTGGCAGTGCTGGTCACACCGTCGATCGTGCCATGCCCCACCGACAGCGGGCCGGGCTCTGTCCACAGGCTGTGGATGAAGGGCGGGGCGGGGCCCGGCGCAAAGTCGCGGGGGCAGGGCCCGGCGCAGGGTCGCGCGTGCAGGTTTCGAGGTCGGTCCAGGTCGCCGGATGTGCCGGGGATGTGTGGGTTGCGGTGGTCGAGACCAAGGTAGCCGCCACCGGCCCTCAACCTCGCGACCTCGTCGCTCACTTGGCCGGCGGATCCTCTCGGTCCCTGGAATTCCGCCACGCGCGCGTAGGGGCGCGCGAAGCATGGCGGCATGGTGGACACGTCTCTACGCGGCGTTCCTGATCGCCGCTTTCGCGCTCTGCGTCACCCGGGCCCGACATGATGTTCATCGTGGCCGTGGGCGGCCGGGGCGGCCCCCTGACGGGGATGGTGGCCCCCGTCGGGGTCGCCTGCGCCATGCTCGCGCACACGGTCACCGCGGCGCTCGGCCTGTCGGCGCTGTTCCTGACCCTGCCGACGCTCTACGAGGCGCTGCACTGGGCGGGCGCGGCCTACCTGCTGTTCCTGGCGGTCAAGGCGTTCCGGGGCGCCGTCACCAACCTGCTCAACCCCAAGGTGAACCTCTTCAATGTCTCCGAGGCACTGTCAACCATCGGTTGACACCGGGCAGGGTGCAACCTACGGTTGACACATGGCGACCAACCCGAACATCACGGCATCCGTACGCCTCGACGACCTCATCGAGGCCATCAAGAAGGCCCACCACGAGCCCCTCGAACAACTCCAGGACGCGGTGATCGCGGCCGATCACCTCGGTGACGTGGCCGACCATCTGATCGGTCACTTCGTGGACCAGGCCCGGCGCTCGGGCGCGTCCTGGACCGAGATCGGCCGGAGCATGGGCGTGACCCGGCAGGCGGCGCAGAAGCGGTTCGTGCAGAAGGAGTCCACCGACCTCGACCCCGGTGACTTCAGCCGCTACACACCGCGCGCGCGGAACGTGGTCATGGCGGCGCACAACGAGGCGGTGGCCGCCCGCAATCCGGAGGGCCGCCCCGCGCACCTGGTCCTCGGGCTGCTGGCCGAACCCGAGGGCATCGGGGCGAAGGCGATCACCGAGCAGGGCGTCCCGCTGGACGCCGTACGGCAGGCCGCGACCGCCGCGCTCCCGCCCGCCGCCGAGAACGTCCCGGACCTCGTCCCCTACGGCCCCGACGCCAAGAAGGCGCTGGAGCTCACCTTCCGCGAGGCCCTGCGGCTCGGCCACAACTACATCGGCACCGAGCACATCCTGCTCGCGCTCCTGGAGCAGGAGAACGGCCAGGGCGTCCTCAGCGGCCTCGGCGTCACCAAGGCCGCGACCGAGGCGTACCTCGCCAAAGTGCTGTCGCTGCTGGCGGAGCAGCAGAACCCGTTCGCCGCCGGGGACGGCGGAGCCGCGTCGGAGGACTGAAACCGCAGGTCGGAGCGATTGTCAGACCCGGCTGCCAGACTCGCACCCATGACCGACCGGTGGGCTCTCGCACCGGCCGAGGACTCAGGCGCGGAGGTCGCCCCCCTCGGCCCGGACGGGCTGCCCGCCGGGCCGGTGCGGCGGGAGAGCGATCTCGCCCAGGCGGTGCGGAGCCGCCCGGAGGTGACGCGCTGGGTGTGGCGGTCCACCCCCGAGGTCTACCCGCGTCTGCTCGCCACGGGGGTGCGAGTGGAGCGGTGCTACGACATCGAGGACGCCGAGACCCTCCTGCTGGGCCACGAGGGCCGGTACGGCGAGCCGCGCTCGGCCGCCGCCGCCCTGGCCCGCCTCCGGGGCGGCCCCGTACCGGCCGATCCGCCCCAGCGCCCGGCCGAACCGGGCGCCCAGTCCCCGCTGTTCGAGCCCACCGGCACCCGCCTGCCCCTGACCGACCTCCTCACGGTCTACGCCGAGCAGCTGCGGCGGCACGAGCGGACCGCCCACCCCGACCGGATGCGGCTGCTGACGGCCGCCGAATCGGCCGGCCTGCTGGTGGCCGCCGAGATGAACCACGCGGGCCTGCCGTGGAGCGCCGAGGTCCACCGCCGCCTGCTGCACGACCTGCTGGGCGAGCGGTACGCGGGCGGCGGCGAGCCACGCCGCCTCGCCGAGCTGGCCGACGAGGTCTCCGCCGCCTTCGGCCGCCGGGTCCGCCCCGACCTGCCCGCCGATGTGATCAAGGCCTTCGCGCAGGCCGGGATCAAGGTCAAGTCCACCCGCCGCTGGGAGATCCGGTCCGTGGACCACCCGGCCGTCGCACCCCTGCTGGAGTACAAGAAGCTGTACCGCATCTGGGTGGCGCACGGCTGGTCCTGGCTGCAGGACTGGGTGCGCGACGGCCGCTTCCGCCCCGAGTTCCTGGCCGGCGGCACGGTCACCGGACGCTGGGTGACCAACGGCGGGGGCGGGCTGCAGATCCCCAAGGTGATCCGGCGGGCCGTGGTCGCCGACCCCGGCTGGCGGCTGGTGGTGGCCGACGCCGACCAGATGGAGCCGCGCGTGCTCGCCGCCATCTCCCGCGACCCCGGGCTGATGGAGGTCGCCGGCCGCGAGAGCGACCTCTACCAGTCCGTGTCCGACCGCGCCTTCTCCGGCGACCGCGACCAGGCCAAGATCGCCGTCCTCGGCGCGGTCTACGGCCAGACCTCGGGCGACGGCCTGAAGAACCTGGCCGCGCTGCGCCGCCGCTTCCCGAAGGCCGTCGCCTACGTCGACGAGGCGGCCCGCGCGGGTGAGGAGGGCCGGCTGGTGCGCACCTGGCTGGGCCGGACCTGCCCGCCGGCCGCCGGTGCCGGCGAGGACCCGGCGGAGGAGGCGGGCATCCCCGTCGGCGACGACGACGCCGAGACGCAGGCCGACGGCCGGACCGCCTGGGTCCCCGGCTACGCCTCCACCAACTCCCGGGCGCGGGGCCGCTTCGCGCGGAACTTCGTCGTCCAGGGCAGCGCCGCCGACTGGGCCCTGCTGATGCTCGCCGGGCTCCGCCGGGCCTGCGCGGACCTCAAGGCGGAGCTGGTCTTCTTCCAGCACGACGAGGTGATCGTGCACTGCCCCGCCGAGGAGGCCGACACGGTCGTCCAGGCCATCCGCGCCTGTGCCGACCTCGCCGGACGGCTGACCTTCGGCGAGACACCGGTGCGGTTCCCGTTCACGACATCGGTGGTGGAGTGCTATGCCGACGCCAAGTGAGCGCTGCCGGGGCGCACTTCGGTCCCTCATCGAGGGCTGTTCGAGGATCCTTCGGTCACTCCGCCCGCCGCGCTCACCCCGTTCACTCCCCGAGAAGCTCGCGCAGCTCCGCCACGACCGCCTGCTCGTCGGTGCCGTCCAGCGCCGCGAGCGCCGCGCGCCAGGCGTCGTGCGCCTGCGCCCGCCGCCCCCGCGCGCTCAGCAGCAGCCCGTGCTGGTGCCGGGCCAGGCCGGCCGTGTAGCGGTCGGCGCGGGCGTCGGCCCGGCGCAGCAGCTCGTCGCACTCGTGGCCCGCCCGTTCGCTCTCCCCCAGCTGCCGCAGCGCGCGGACCAGACCGAGCCGGGTCTGGGACTCCCCGTGCCAGTCGCCGTGGCCACCGAGAATGCGCAGGCTCTCCTCGAAGTGCTCCGCCGCGGCCGCCGGTTCGCCGAGGGTGAGATGGGCGTACCCGATGTTGCAGTGCGCCGAGTGCTGCACGATGACCGCGCCGATCGCGTCCCCGATCGCCAGCGAGCGCCGGTGCTGCTCGATCGCGGCACGCGGGTCGGTGTGCTCGTAGAGGTTGCCGAGGTGGCTGTGGGTGACGGCCTCTCCGAAGGGGTCGTTCAGCCGGCGCGAGTACGCGAGGCTCTGCCGCAGCGCCTCCCCGGACTCCGCGAACCGCCCGAGTCCCTCCAGCAGCAGGCCCCGGTTGTTCAGGCAGCGCCGGATCCGGGAGACGGCACCGAGCCGCCGCCAGATCTCCAGGGACCGGTCGGTGAGGGCGAGGGCGTCCTTCTGGCGGCCGGTCAGGAAGTGCAGCCCCGCCAGGTCACCGAGGGCGTACGCCTCGGCCGCCGCGTCCCCGAGCCGCCGCGCCGCCCCGAGCGCGGCCCGTCCCAGCACCTCCATCTCGGCGACCCGGCCACCGCGCTGGACGTAGGGGAAGAGCAGCCGCGCGAGCGCGGAGAGGTGCGCGGCCCGGCGCGGGTCGGACGTGTCCGCGTTGCGTGACACCAGGGCGACGACGTTCTCCAGCTCCACCTCGCCCCAGCCGAAGGCCTGCTCGGCGGAGTCGAAGGACGCCAGCGCGGCCACGTCGGCCGCGTGCTCCGGCGGCTGTGCGGAGGTGGGCCGGCGCCGGTCCTCCTGGTCGACCCCGGGCTCCACCACCGCCTCCAGCAGCCGTTCGGCCACGGCGGCGTACCAGCGCAGGGCGATCAGATCGGGGGCGGCTACGGCGGCGGAGCCGGTCCGGCGGCCGGCCTCCCCCTGTGTGTCCGGACTCCGCTCGGTGTGCGCGAGCGCGCCCGGTGCGTCCGTGCCGGTGCCCACCCCCGTGTCCGCCAGTTCGCGGGCGAAGTCGCGGACCAGGTCGTGCGGGGCATAGCGGCCGTAGGAGGTCTCCTCCAGCAGCGCGACGTCGACCAGGCGGTCCAGGGCCGCCTCGGCGCGCCGCGCGTCAGTGCCGGTCAGGCGGGCGATCAGCGGGGCACCGTAGGTCGGCAGGTCCAGCGCGCCGATGCGGCGCAACGCCAGTGCCGCGTCCCGGTCCGCCTCACGCTCGGCTGCGGCGAGCGCGTCGTGGGCGACGGCCAGGGAACGCCGCACGCTCAGGTCGTCGTACTCGAGATGGCGCAAGCGGCCGCCGGTCTGCGCGAGTTGGCCCGCCAGCACATCCGGGGTGAGGGCCCGGCGGGCGGCGAGCCGGGCGGCCACGACGCGCAGCGCCAGCGGGAGCCGGCCGGTCAGCTCGACCAGCGGGTGACCGGCGTCCAGCCCCTCGCGTCCGCTCACCGCGCGCAGCAGTGCCGCGCTGTCCTCGCCGGTCAGCGGGGCGAGCGGGAAACGCCGGGCGCCGTCGAGGGCGGTCAGCGGCGAGCGGCTGGTGACGATCACCGCACAGCCGGGCCCGGCCGGCAGCAGGGGCCGTACCTGGGCCGCGTTCGCCGCGTCGTCCAGCACCAGCAGGATGCGGGCCGGGGCGAGCAGGGAGCGGAGCAAAGCGGCTGCGGCGTCCGGGTGTTCGGGGATGCTGCGCGGCTCGGCGCCCAGGTCCCGGAGCAGCGCGGCGAGCGCCTGGCCGGAGCTGAGCGGCGTCATGCCGGGGGTGGCGCCGTGCAGGTTGACGTACAGCTGCCCACTGGGGAAACGATCCCGCAGCTCATGCGCGACCGCCAGGGCGAGGGCGCTCTTGCCGACCCCCGCCATGCCGCTGACCACGGCGACGGCCGGAGCCGGAACAGGGGGTTCGGCGAGCGCGCGCCGCAGTTCGCGCCGGACGTCCACGCGTCCGGTGAAGTGTGCCGGTGGCGGCGGGAGTTGGGCTGGTCGCGGGGTCCGGCGAGGGTCCGGTGCGCCGCCGCCCTCGTGCGAAGCCGGCGTCTCGGCCTCCTCCTTGGCGGCACCGGCCAAGTGACCGGCGCGCGCGTGCTGTTGGCGGTGGTCGCCCTCGGTGTCCCGCTGACGGGCCTCGCGCTCCCCCTCGGCCGCCTGCAGCTCTCCGTCGCTCCCCCGCAGCACCTCGACGTGGGCCTCGCGGACCGCCGGGCCGGGTTCGATGCCGAGTTCCTCGATCAGCCGGGCGCGCAGATCACGGTGGACGGCGAGCGCCTCGGCCTGACGGCCGGTGCGGAGCAGGGCGAGCATGAGCTGACGGTGGTACGCCTCGCGCAGCGGATACTCGGCGACCAGCGCCGCGAGCTCCGGGACGATGCCGGTCACCCGTGCGCCGCCCAGGGCGAGTTCGGCGTCGTAGCGCCACTCCAGCAGGAGCAGCCGGGCCTCCTCCAAGCGCTGCACCAGGGCGTAGCCGCCGAGATCGGCGGGGAGCCCGCTGAGCGGGGTGCCGCGCCACAGCGTGAGCGCGGCCGTGCAGGCCCGGACGACACCCGGCCAGTCGCGCCGGGCGTGTGCGGCGCGCGCCTCGGTGACCCCGGCGTCGAAGAGGTGCACATCCAACTCGCCGTGGTTCACGCGCAGTACGTATCCCGGCGGTACGGCCCTGAGCCGGTCGGGGTCGTCCAGGAGCCGGCGCAGCCGGGTGACGTGGTTGTGCAGGGACGCCTGCGCGGAGATGGGTGGGGCCCCGCCCCACAGGGCGTCCTTCAGCGACTCCACCGAGACGACCCGGCCCGGCTCCAGCAGCAGGGCGGCCAGCAGTGCGCGCACCTTGGGGCTGCCAATGGTGCGGACGCCGCTGTCGGGGGTCTCGCTCGAGATCTCGAACGACTGTCGGTCGTACAGGACGGGTGGCCCCAGCAGTCCGAACCGCAGCTCGCACCGCCGCATCACGCCGCTCCACTGTCTTCCTGCGCGGCCGGGGCCGACCGTGCTCCGCGACGAGCCTGTGCCCGCCGTCCCCTGGCGGAATTCTGCCCTGTCCTGGGTGGTTTCCCGCCACCTGCCGTCGGCCGGACCTGCCCCGGATCGGCCTGTTCGAAGGCCTGCTTCGGATACTGTCGGCGCGTTCCGGCCAACGGGTCCGCCACCTGACGACGAACCGTTGGCCACATGTTAGCGATTCGTTGGTGCGTCCTGATGTGATCATTTCCATCGGATCTGGTCCGACGGCGCGCGCGTATGTCGCGTAACTCGGGGGAGTGTCGCCGTAGGCCGGATCCGGGGACGCAAGGGGCCCCGGTCGGCGGAGGTGAACGCCCGGGGCCCCGTCCCGTTTCCTCCGTCAGGAGGCGTCCGGCCCCACGTGACCCTGCCTCAAGTCGCCGTGGACCACCGCCGAGTCCGGCCCGCCCGGGCAGACGCCCTTCGCCTCAGATCACCGGCGGACGGCCCAGCCGGGTGAGCCGCCACACCGTCCGCCAGCGCATGGGCCGGCGCTCGCCGGCCGGCTTCCGCAGACCTTCCACGAACCCGCCGAACCACGCCTTCAGCCCCGCCGCGGAGCGCGTGCGGGCGAGGGTGAGGAGGGTCCACACCGCGAGGTGCACGGGGATGAGCGGCAGCGGCAGCCGGCGCCGGACGAGCCAGACACGGTTGCGGGCGTTGACGCGGTAGTAGATCGCGTGCCGGGCCGGCGAGGTCTTGGGGTGCTGGAGCAGCAGTTCGGGGGCGTAGAGGATCTTCCAGCCGACGTCGGCGGCGCGCCAGGCGAGGTCGGTCTCCTCGTGCGCGAAGAAGAACTCGGCGGGCCAGTCCCCCGTCTCGGCCAGCATGGCCATGCGCAGGGCGTGTCCGCCGCCGAGGAACCCGGTGACGTGACCCCCGCACAGCGGATCGGACTTGCCGACGCGGGGCACGTGCCGCTGCTGGGTCTCGCCGTGTTCGTCGGCGATGCGGAAGCCGACGATGCCGAGGCGCGGGTCGGCGGCGTACAGGTCCCGTACACGCCGCAGCACATCGGCGTCGACGAGCAGGCCGTCGTCGTCCAGTTCCACCACGACGTCGACGTCGCCGTACTCCCGCAGGCGGGCGAGGGCGACGTTGCGGCCTCCCGGGCAGCCGAGGTTCTCCTCCACGTCGATGGTGGTGACCTCGCCGGGCAGGGAGAGCCGGCGGGCGAACTCGGGCAGCCGGCAGCCGTTGCCGACGATCACGATGCGGGCGGGGGCGAGGTCCTGCTTGGCCACGGACTCCAGCAGGGCGTCGACCTCGGCGGGCCGGTTGCCCATGGTCACCACGGCGACGGCGATCCTCGGCTCCACCACGTCCCTCACCCCATCCGGCCGACGGCGGCACCGCGCCCTGACCGCGCGGTGCACACCGTTCACCAAGATGTTGCCTCAGATCCGTGGGTTCATCTGATCCCGATTCACTTTGCCGCCCTTTTGCTCCGGCTTTGTCCTGGCGGGTGATGGGCTGGGGGATGGCCGCCCTCCGCTCAGCCAGGCGGTGGTGGAGGCCCTGCGGACCGCCCGGCGGATCGGCGCGGTCGCGCGGGCGTGCCGCACCAGTGGAGCCTGTCACCTGCGCGAGCGTGGTGCCATGACGATGTGGATCCGCGTGTATGACGAGGCTTCGGACCTGTGGCAGTACTTCGAAAGTGATGAGGAGGGGCGAGTGCTTCGGCAAGTGGAGGTGCGAGGCGCTGACGGCACCCCGGTGACCGCTGCCGCCCTGGAGGAGGTCCTCCGGTACGAGGAGCGTGCGGACGTGGCCGTGATGAGCCGTTACGAGCAGCGGTACGGGCTCGTCGCCGAGGGGAGGCTCACCGCTTGGGAGGAGGCGGCGCGGGCCGGCGCGATCTCGGCCGAGGAGTTCGAGAGGGTATGGCTGGAGGCCCGGCGGACTCTCGGTAGCACCGCGCCGCCCACGGACACAAACCGGTGACGGCCGCCTCGGGCATGCAGGGGGCGCACGGCCGTATGCGGGGCGTACAACCCGAGGTGGGACACGCATCCGGTCACCGCCGGCCGAGATGCGGCGCATCCGCCCTCGCCTCACGATGGACAAGAGCCGTGCCTTGTCCAGACAGCAGGAGAAGACGGTGAATGCTGAAAGACTCCCGCCGTCGTGGCTCCTTCCCCAGGAGCCGGTCCAGGCGCCGCGAAGCACGGCGACCGACCCCTTCATACCGCTGGTCGACGGTTCGCAGACCTCCTGCGAGTGCGGGTTACTGCGCGGGATCGTCGAAGGAACCGCCGCCCCCGTGGTCATCCTGGACCGCCATCTGCGACACCTGTACGTCAACCCGGCCTGGACCCGGGTCACCGGCGTGCCCGCCGCCGGCTTCATCGGCAGGACGCTCGGCGAGGTGCTGCCGGACGTGCAGGTGCCCGACGACGTGCTGATCGAGGTCCTCGCCGACGGCCAGCCCCGAGAGGTGACGCTCACCGGCACCACCCGCATCCCCTCGCCGGTGGGGCGCAGGCTCTGGCGTGCGGTCTTCCACCGGCTCGAGGCGCAGGGGCATGTCGTGGGCGTGTGCGGAATCGGGGTCGAGGTCAGCAATCTGCGCCAGTACGTGGACGACCTGGAGAGCGCCCACCAGCGGCTCGCCCTGCTGGATGCCGCGACCACGCGGGTCGGTACCACCCTCGACGTGAAGGTCACGTGCGCCGAGCTGGCGGACTTCCTCGCGCCGTCCCTGGCAGACGTGGCCGGGGTGGCGGTCGTCGAGGAGGAGTTCTTCGGCGAGCCCCCACCGCCTCCCGGCATCCTCCGGCTGCGCAAGATGAAACTGTCGGGACCGCCCGAAGTGCTACGGCGCCTGCGCGAACTCGGCGGACCCGAGCCGTACGCGGACTTCCCGCGCAACTCGGCGCCCCGGCGCTGCATCGACAGCGGCCGGCCGTGGCTGGGCAACCTGGCCTCCGACGAAACGCTCCAGAAGGTCATCGTCCATTCCGAGCGGGTAGGGCTCTTCCGTGCGGCCGGCGTCCATTCGGTGCTCATCGTTCCCCTGCCCACGGCCGGGCGCTGCGTCGGCATCGCCATGCTGATGCGCGCCGGGGCGTCACCGCCCTTCAGCGAGGACGACGTCCTCACCGCCCAGGGGGTGGCCGCGCGGGCCGCCGTCTCCATCGACAGCGCCCACCGGTACAGCCGTGAGCACACCATGGCGCTGGAACTCCAGCGAGCCCTGCTGTCCGAGCCGGACGGATCGCACCCCACGGTCGAGGTGGCCACCCGCTATCTGCCCTCCGGCCGCAGCGCCCTGGTCGGCGGCGACTGGTACGACTCCGTCGCGCTCCCCGACTCCCGGACCCTGCTGGTCATGGGTGATGTGATGGGCCACGGCTTCCAGGCCGCCGTCGCCATGAGCCAGTACCGCTCCGTCCTGCGCACCGTCGCCGCCGCCGGCCTGCCCGTGGACGCGATGCTCACCGAAGCCGACCGGCGCGCCGCGCGCATCGGCCTCGACCGAGCCGCCACCTGCCTGCTCGTCCTCGTGGACCCCGAGGCCGGGACCTGCACCGCCACCACGGCCGGACACCTGCCGCCCCTGGTCATCCGCCCGAACGGCAGCACCGGCCTGATGCACCTCCCGGCCGGCCCTCCCATCGGCACGGAACTCGGCGCCTACGAGATGACAACGTTCGCATTCGAACCGGGTTCGGTGCTGCTGCTCTACACGGACGGCCTCGTCGAGCAGCGCGGCGTGGACATCGACGACTCCGTACGGGCTCTCACAGAGCTGGGACTGTCGGCAGACGATCCACTGGAGCACCTGCTCGACACGCTCCTGACGGAGCTGACCAGCGGCATCTGTGACGACGACATCGCACTGCTCGCCGCGCGACTACGGCGGTCTCCGCGGTGAGCGCCCGATTTCCGGCACCCGCGCGGCGCGCTCCCTGCGCCCCCGTCCTATCCGCTGAACGCGAAAGCCCAGCTCAGACGACGTCTGAGCTGGGCTTTGAATGGAGCCGCCTTCGGGATTCGAACCCGAGACCTACGCATTACGAGTGCGTTGCTCTGGCCATCTGAGCTAAGGCGGCGCGCCGTCCGCACTATGGTGCGATCGGCAACGTCGGTAAGTCTACACAGTTTCCGGGGGTGCTCCGACCACGCCCCGGCAGCGAGGGCTCCGGGGCGCGGGGCAGGGGCCGGGCAGGGCTATGAGCAGCGCTTTCCCACGCTCGGCGAGGTGCCCTGGAGCAGGTAGGTGTTGATCGCCGTGTCGATGCAGGTGCTGCCGCGGCCGTAGGCGGTGTGGCCGTCGCCGACGTACGTCAGGAGGCGGCCGGAGGACAGCTGGTGGGCCAGGGACCGGGCCCAGTGGTAGGGGGTCGCGGGGTCACGGGTGGTGCCGACCACCACGATCGGCGCCGCGCCCCGCGCCTCGATGCGGTGCGGCTCGCCCGTGGCCTTCACCGGCCAGTACGCGCAGTTCAGCGAGGCCCAGGCCAGGGTCTCGCCGAAGACCGGGGACGCCTTCTCGAAGGCCGGCAGCGCCTGCTCGACCTGCCCGGGGCCCATGAAGGCCGACGGCAGGTCCAGGCAGTTCACGGCCGCGTTGGCCATCATCAGGTTGCTGTAGTGACCGTCGGCGTCACGTTCGTAGTAGCTGTCGGAGAGCGCGAGCAGGCCCGCGCCGTCGTTCTCCTTCATCGCCGAGGTCAGTGCCTCCCGCAGCTGCTCCCAGGTGCCCTGGTCGTACATCGCCGCGATCACCCCGGTCGTGGCCAGCGACTCGCCCAGCTTGCGGCCGTCCGCGTCGCCCGCCGGGATGGGGTGCGCGTCCAGCTTCCGGAAGAACGCCCTGAGGTGGTCGCCGACCTGCGCCGGTGTCGTGCCCCTGCCGCCGAGCGCGCAGCCGGAGTGCCATACGCAGTCCTTCGCGAAGGCCTGGAACGCGGTCTCGAAACCGGCCGTCTGGTCCAGGTTCATCTGCCGGGCGTCCAAAGACGGGTCCATCGCGCCGTCCAGCACCATCCGGCCGACCCGGTCGGGGAACAGACCGGCGTAGGTCGCGCCGAGGAACGTGCCGTACGACGCCCCCACGTAGTTCAGTCTCCGATCACCCAGCGCCGCCCGCAGGATGTCCATGTCCCGCGCCGCCTCGACGGTGGAGACGTGCCGCAGCAGCCGCGCCGAGTGCGCGCCGCAGCTCTCCGCGAACGCCCGGTCCGCCGCGACCAGCGCGTCCTGCTCCCGCTGGTCGTCGGGGGTCAGGTCCGTCTGGGTGTACGCGTCCATCCGGCGGCCGTCGAGACACTCCACGGGCTCGCTGCGGGCCACGCCCCGCGGGTCCACCGCGACCATGTCGTAGTGGACGCGGACGTCGGCCGGGTAGCCGATGCCCGCGTAACTCTGCAGGTAGCCCACCGCCGAGCCGCCGGGGCCGCCCGGGTTGACCAGCAGCGAACCGAGCGGCCTGCCCTTGCCGGTGGCGAGCTTGCGGGCAACGGCGAGCCGGACGTCGCCCGCACCGGGATCGGCGTAGTCCAGCGGAACCCGCATCGTCGCGCACTGGAAACCGGGGACACCGCAGCCGCGCCAGCGCAGCCGCTGGGAGTAGTACGAGGACAGCGTCGACGGTGTCGCGCGCGGCAGCGCGGCCAGCACCGCGTCCGCACCGCCCGACGACGTGGTCGAGCTCCCGGAGGAGCAGGCGGACACGAGCAGGGCGGCGGCCGTGAACAGGGCGGCCGTGAGGCGAGCCGTCGTCCGGGGGCGGGCGCCGCGGGTCCGGCGGAGGGATGGCCTGGTGTGCATCCCGCGAGCGTAACGCTGTGCGACGCCCCGGATGCGGTGCGTGGGACTTGTCGCCTCGTACGAGGGACAGCGGCGGCGGCCTCGCACGAGGTGCATCGTCGGTCGGCTCCCCAGTGGCATCGTCGATCGGCCTCCCGTTCCGGTGTCCAGCCCCCCGCAGACGGGCTCAGTCCGCGCACCAGGTGGTTCAGCCCGCGCGCAGCGCCATCGTCATCGCCTCCACCGCCAGCAGCGGGGTCACGTTGCGGTCGAGGGCCTCGCGGCACGCGGCGATCGCCTCGATGCGGCGCAGCGTGGATTCCGGGCTGCTGCCGCGCGCCAGCCGCTCCAGGGCGTCCGCCGCGTCGCCGTTGGCGATCGCCACGCGGGAGCCGAGCTGCAGGGCGAGCACGTCGCGGTAGAAGGCGGTGAGGTCGCCGAGGGCGATGTCGAGGCTGTCGCGCTGCGTACGGGTTCTGCGGCGCTTCTGCATGTCCTCGAGGTCCTTCATCACCCCCGCGGTGCCCCGCGGCAGCCGGCCGCCCTGGGCCGCGCCCAGCGCCGCCTTCAGCTCCTCGGCCTCCTTGCCGTCCATCTCCTCGGCGAGCTGCTTGGCGTCCTCGGCGGCCGCGTCGACCAGTTCCTGGGCGGCCTTGAGGCACGCGCCGACCTCGTCCAGGCGCAGGGGCAGCTTCAGCACGGCCGCACGGCGCTCCCGGGCCGCCGGGTCCGTGGCCAGGCGCCGGGCGCGGTCGACGTGCCCCTGGGTGGCGCGGGCGGCGGCCGCGGCGACCTCGGGTTCGATGCCGTCGCGCCGTACGAGCATATCGGCGACCGCGTCCACGGACGGCGTGCGCAGGTTCAGGTGGCGGCAGCGGGAGCGGATCGTCGGCAGGACGTCCTCGATGGAGGGGGCGCACAGCAGCCAGACCGTGCGCGGGGCGGGCTCCTCCACCGCCTTGAGGACGGCGTTGGCCGACTTCTCGTTCAGCCGCTCGGCGTCCTCGACCAGGATGATCTGCCAGCGGCCGTTCGCCGGGGCGGTGAACGACTTGCGGACCGTGTCCCGCATGTCCTTCACCAGGATCTCGGAGCCCACCGCGGCCACGGTGGTGACGTCCGCGTGGGTGCCGAGCAGCGCGGTGTGGCAGCCGTCGCAGAAGCCGCAGCCGGGGGCTCCGCCGAGGGCGCGGTCGGGGCTGACGCACTGCAGGGCCGCGGCGAAGGCCCTGGCCGCCTGGTTCCGGCCGGCTCCGGGCGGGCCCGTGAACAGCCAGGCGTGCGTCATCCTCGACGCCTCGGGCAGCGGCTCGTCGGCCGCGGCGGCCGTGACGAGGGCGTCGGCGTCCCGCGCGGCCGCGTCGAGCACCGCGCTCACCTTCTCCTGCCCGACGAGGTCGTCCCATACGGTCATGGGTCACGCCGCCCTTCCGTCACACTCCGCGTTCCTGCCCTCCATTGTGCGGGCGGGCACTGACAGTGAGGGTCACCGGCGGTCGGAGGACCGCGGAGGGCCGCGACGGCGAGCGAAGGGGCGGCGCCGCCCGTGCTCCGACGACGCCGCCCCCTGCTCAGTTCCGCCTCAGTTCCGCGCGGCCATCAACCGCGCCGGCCCCGGCCGCGGCCCCTGCGGCCCTGCTCCTCGTCGTGGTCGCCGTACTCCCGCTCGTCGTGCGACCCCAGCAGCTCGTCCGCCAGCGACGGCAGGTCGTCCAGCGGGGTCTCCTCGGCCCAGTCGGGACGCGGCCGGCGACGGGGGGTGCCGTCGGCGTCGAGCTGCGGCATCTCGCGCGTACGGTCCTCGGAGCCGTCGGGGCCGGCGGCGGGCCGCTCGTCGCGGAAGAAGCCGGACGGCATCCGGTCCGCCGGGGCGTCACCCCGTACGGGCGGCAGTACGGCCGTCTCGTCGGCCGCGCCGGGGACCACCGGCGGCAGCACCGCCGTCTCATCGGCCGCCCCCGGAACCGGCGGCAGCACCGCCGTCTCGTCCGCCGCGCCGGAAACCGGCGGCTGGGGCAGCTCGGCCGTCACCTCGGTGTCGGTGCCGGGCGTACCGGGCCCGGCCGGCCGTGCGGCACGCGCGTCGCGCGCGCCCGGTGCCGCGCCCTCCTCGCGCTCGTCGGCCCCGTCGCGCACGGGACGCAGCACCGTCGTCTCGTCCGTGCCCGCCCCGCGCCCGTCCGGCTCGCCCTGTCCCGGCGAGACCGCCGGGGTCGGGACCGTCTCCTCGGTGCCGCGCGGGTCCGGCGACACCACCGGGGTGGGAACCGTCGCCGCGTCCGGGACCGGGCCCGGCGCGGCCGGCAGGGGCGTGCTGGAGCGGCGGGCCGCCGTGTCGGCCGCCGCCGCTGCCTCGGCTGCCTGGCGGCGGGCCTCCTCGGCGCGCAGCAGGGCCTCCTCGGCCTTGCGCTGCTTCTCCAGGCGGCGCGCTTCCTCCTCCGCGCGCAGCCGGGCTTCCTCCTCGGCCTGCCTGCGGCGGCGCTCCTCCTCGGCCCTGCGGCGGGCCTCCTCCTCGGCGCGGGCCTTTTCCTCGGCGAGTAGCCGCTGGCGCTCCTCCTCCGCGCGCCGGGCCGCTTCGGCCGCCCGCTGCCGGGCCTCCTCCGCCTGCCGTTCGGCCTCGCGGCGCTGCGCCTCCTCCAGCTCGCGGCGCTTGCGCTCCTCCTCCTCGGCGCGCAGCCGGGCCAGCTCCTCCTGGCGCTCGCGCTCCAGGCGCTCCTCCTCGGCCTTGCGCGCGGCCTCTTCCTCGGCCTTGCGGCGGGCCTCCTCCTCGGCCTTCTTCCGCGCCTCCTCCTGAGCCTTGATCTCGGCCTCGGAGAGCGGGAGCACGGTGTCGAGACGGTGCCGGATCACGGTGGTGACGGCCTCGGGCTCCTGCCCGGCGTCCACGACCAGGTAGCGGCCGGGGTCGGCCGCGGCCAGGGTGAGGAAACCGGACCGCACGCGCGCGTGGAACTCCGCGGGCTCCGACTCCAGCCGGTCCGGTGCCTCGGTGAACCGCTCCCGGGCGGTCTCCGGGGAGACGTCCAGCAGCACGGTCAGGTGCGGGACCAGCCCGTTGGTCGCCCAGCGGTTGATGCGGGCGATCTCGGTCGGGGACAGATCGCGGCCGGCGCCCTGGTAGGCGACCGACGAGTCGGTGTACCGGTCGGAGATGACCACCGCGCCGCGCTCCAGGGCGGGCCGTACGACGGTGTCGACGTGCTCGGCCCGGTCGGCGGCGTACAGCAGCGCCTCCGCGCGGTGCGACAGGCCGGCCGAGGACACGTCCAGGAGGATCGAGCGCAGCCGCTTGCCGACGGGCGTGGCCCCCGGCTCGCGGGTGAGCACGACCTCGTGGCCCTTGGCGCGGATCCACTCGGCGAGGGCGTCGGCCTGGGTGGACTTGCCGGCGCCGTCGCCGCCCTCCAGGGCGATGAAGAAGCCGTTCGCCGCCGGTGCCTCGACCGGGTCGTCGCCGCCGAGCAGCGCGTCCTTGAGGTCCTGGCGCAGCGGGATGCCGGAGCGGTCGTCGACCTTGGCGAGCACCAGCGCCGCGACCGGCAGCAGCAGCGCGCCGACGAGCATCAGCGTGAAGGAGGCGCCGCCGTGCGCGAAGACGAACCGGCCGTTCGCCAGGCGGTGCCGGCCGATGAGCCCGGCGACCACGGGCGCGATCAGGGCGCCGAGCGCGATGAAGACGCGGACGACCGCGTGCAGGTGCTCGGTGACGCGCGCCCGGCGGTAGTCCTCGGTCTCCTGGTCGAGCAGGGCGTGCCCGGTGTTCGCGGCCACGCCCGCGGTGACGCCGGCCAGGGTGACGATCAGCAGCACCGTGGTGACGTCCGGGACCAGCCCGGCGGCGAGCAGGGCGATGCCGGTGAAGGCGATCGCGAGCGCGAGCAGCCGGCGGCGCGAGAGCGAGGGCAGCAGCGCGGGGGCGGTACGGATGCCGACGGCGACGCCGCCGGTCAGGCCCAGCACCAGCAGGCCGTACAGGACCGGGCCGCCGCCCAGGTCGGTCGCGTGCAGCACGCACACCGAGACGGCCGCGGCGATGGCCCCGGCGACCGCCGCGCAGGCGGGGACGAGCAGCGGGATGGCGCCCGTGCGGCCCTTGTCGACGCCGCTGCCGGTGCGCGGGCGGCGCAGGCCCTCCAGCGGGGACCGGGCGCGCGGGGTGCGCACCTCGGGCAGCTCCAGGGAGGTCAGCACGGACAGGGAGGCGGCGAACAGGCCGGCCGCCACATACGAGGCGAGCGCCGCGTGATGCTGGTCGAACCAGGCCATGCCAGTGCCCAGCAGGTTGTTGAACAGGGCGGCGACGACCAGTGTGGCGGCCGCCAGCGGTACGGCGAGGAAACCGGTGCGCAGCGACAGGCGGCGCAGGGCGTCCATGTGGTCCGGCAGCGGCCGTACGGTGGCGCCCTCCGGGGGCGGGCCGGGCAGCAGGGCCGGGGCCGCGCTCTCCCGGCACACCGTCCACAGGCGCTCGGCGACGCCGGTGACGAAGGCGGTGACGAGCAGGACGGCCAGTGCGTTGGCCGGGGTCCAGTCGATCCACAGCGGCGCGACGATCAGCAGCGCGGCGCGCACGCCGTCGGCGCCGACCATGGTCCAGCGGCGGTCGAGGGGGCCCTCCTGGGCGGTCAGCGTGGTCAGCGGGCCGAGGAGGACCGCGCCGAACAGCAGCGCGGCGAGGACCCGTGCCGCGAAGACCGTCGCCACTGCGAACGCGACACCCCGGTATCCACCGCCGAACGCGCCCTGGGCGATCGCCGCCTGGAGGGCGAGGACGACCAGGACGAGGAGTGCGAGGGTGTCGCCGACACCGCTCACCAGCTGCGCGCTCCACAGGCGCCGCAGTTCGGGTCGGCGCAGCAGGGAACGCACGGCGCGCTCGCGGGAGTCCGCGACCAGGGCGTCGTCCGGGGCGGTGGTGGGGGCCGTTGGCTGCTCGGCTCGCGTCATGCGTTCAGCCTATCGGCAGCCACCGACACCACACCCCGCCTCTCCTGGCATGGGCACGCCCCGACATCAAAGTGATGCCGGGGCGTTCACATTGCGAAGCCGGGAAAGCAGGTTTACGGCCGCTCGTCCCTGTGGCTGGACGGAACGGGCGGGACGGCACGGGACTCAGCCCCCGACCGGACGGCGCGGCATCCCGGGCAGGAGGACGCCGGCTCCCGGCGCCGAAACCCGCCCTCGACCACTACCGAAAGCCGGCGACCACCCGTACCCACAGCCCCAGCGGACCGCGAGAGGTGCCAGGGCCGTCAGTCCTCCGCGCCGGAAGCCGTGGCCTTGGAAGCCGTCGCCTTCTTGGCGGTCGTCTTCTTCGCCGTGGTCTTCTTCGCGGCCGCGGTCGTCTTCTTCGCCGCCGTCTTCTTGGCGGCGGTCTTCTTCGCCGGGGCCGTCTTCTTGGCCGTGGCCTTCTTCGCGGTCTTCTTGGCGGGGCCCTTCGCGCGCTTCTCCGCGAGCAGCTCGAAGCCGCGCTCCGGGGTGATCGTCTCCACGCTGTCGCCGGAGCGCAGGGTCGCGTTGGTCTCGCCGTCGGTGACGTACGGCCCGAAGCGGCCGTCCTTGACCACGACCGGCTTGCCGGAGACCGGGTCCTCGCCCAGCTCCTTCAGCGGCGGCTTGGCGGCGGCCCGGCCACGCTGCTTGGGCTGGGCGTAGATCGCCTGCGCCTCCTCCAGCGTGATCGTGAAGATCTGGTCCTCGGACTGCAGGGAGCGCGAGTCCGTGCCCTTCTTCAGGTACGGGCCGTAGCGGCCGTTCTGCGCGGTGATCTCCTGGCCGTCGGCGTCGGTGCCGACGATCCGCGGCAGCGACATCAGCTTCAGGGCGTCGTCGAGCGTCACCGTGTCGAGCGACATCGACTTGAACAGCGAGGCCGTACGCGGCTTGACCGCGTTCTTGCCGGTCTTCGGGGTGCCCTCGGGGAGGACCTCGGTGACGTACGGCCCGTAGCGGCCGGCCTTGGCGACGATCTGGTGGCCGGTGGCCGGGTCGGTGCCCAGCTCGAAGTCGCCGCTGGGCTTGGCCAGCAGTTCCTCGGCCAGCTCGACGGTCAGCTCGTCCGGCGCCAGGTCGTCCGGGATGTCGGCGCGCTGGTGCTGCTCGGTGTCCTTCTCGCCCCGCTCGATGTACGGGCCGTAGCGGCCGACGCGGAGCACGATGTCGTTGCCCACAGGGAACGACGACACCTCGCGCGCGTCGATCGCGCCCAGGTCGGTCACCAGCTCCTTGAGGCCGCCGAGGTGGTCCCCGTCGCCGTTGCCCGCCTCCGCCGCGCCGCCGTGACCGGTGCCCTCGCCGAAGTAGAAGCGCTTCAGCCACGGCACGGCCTGGGCCTGACCGGCGGCGATGCGGTCGAGGTCGTCCTCCATCCTGGCGGTGAAGTCGTAGTCGACGAGCCGCCCGAAGTGCTTCTCCAGGAGGTTGACCACGGCGAAGGAGAGGAAGGACGGCACCAGGGCCGTGCCCTTCTTGAACACGTAGCCGCGGTCGAGGATCGTGCCGATGATCGACGCGTACGTCGACGGACGGCCGATCTCGCGCTCTTCCAGCTCCTTGACCAGGGAGGCCTCGGTGTAGCGGGCCGGGGGCTTGGTGGCGTGGCCGTCGACCGTGATCTCCTCGGCGGACAGCCCGTCGCCCTCGGCGACCTGCGGCAGCCGGCGCTCGCGGTCGTCCAGCTCGGCGTTCGGGTCGTCGGCGCCCTCGACGTAGGCCTTCAGGAAGCCGTGGAAGGTGATCGTCTTGCCGGAGGCGCTGAACTCCACGTCCCGCCCGTCGGCGGCGGTGCCACCGATCTTCACGGTCACGGAGTTACCGGTCGCGTCCTTCATCTGGGAGGCGACGGTCCGCTTCCAGATCAGCTCGTAGAGCTTGAACTGGTCGCCGGTCAGGCCGGTCTCGGCGGGAGTGCGGAAACGATCACCCGAGGGGCGGATCGCCTCGTGGGCCTCCTGCGCGTTCTTGACCTTGGCGGCGTAGGTACGCGGCTGCGGGGGCAGGTAGTCGGCGCCGTACAGCTGGGTGACCTGGGCGCGGGCGGCCGCGATCGCGGTGTCGCTCAGCGTCGTGGAGTCCGTACGCATGTACGTGATGTAGCCGTTCTCGTACAGCTTCTGGGCGATCTGCATGGTCGCCTTCGCGCCGAAGCCGAGCTTGCGGCTGGCCTCCTGCTGCAGCGTCGTCGTACGGAACGGCGCGTACGGCGAGCGGCGGTACGGCTTGGACTCGACGGAGCGCACGGAGAAGCGGGTGTTCTCCAGCGCGGCGGCGAGGGCGCGGGCGGTCGCCTCGTCCAGGTGGAGGGTGTTCTCGCTCTTCAGCTGTCCCAGGGAGTCGAAGTCGCGGCCCTGCGCGATCCGCCTGCCGTCGACGGTCTGCAGGCGGGCGACCAGCGACGACGGGTCCGACGGATCGCCCGCGCGGCCGGTCGCGAAGGTGCCCGTCAGGTCCCAGTACTCGGCAGAACGAAAAGCCATGCGCTCGCGTTCCCGCTCGACCACGAGACGGGTCGCGACGGACTGGACACGGCCGGCCGACAGCCGGGGCATGACCTTCTTCCACAGCACCGGGGAGACCTCGTAGCCGTAGAGGCGGTCGAGGATGCGGCGGGTCTCCTGGGCGTCGACCAGCTTCTGGTTGAGCTGGCGCGGGTTGGCGACGGCCTCGCGGATCGCGTCCTTGGTGATCTCGTGGAACACCATCCGCTTGACCGGGATCTTCGGCTTGAGGACCTCCTGGAGGTGCCAGGCGATCGCCTCGCCCTCCCGGTCCTCATCGGTGGCCAGGAACAGCTCGTCGGAGTCCTTCAGCAGGTCCTTGAGCTTCTTGACCTGTGCCTTCTTGTCGGCGTTGATCACATAGATCGGCTGGAAGTCATGGTCGACGTCCACACCGAGGCGGCGTACCTCGCCGGTGTACTTCTCGGGCACCTCCGCGGCGCCGTTGGGGAGGTCGCGGATGTGCCCGACGCTCGCTTCGACGACGTAGCCGGGGCCGAGGTAGCCCTTGATCGTCTTCGCCTTGGCAGGCGACTCGACGATGACGAGTCGGCGGCCGCCCTGTGCGGTCTCGCTGGTCGGGGACAACTTCGCTCTTCTCTCCGGTCGACGCTGGGGCTTCCCCAGGTTCCTCCCGGGGTCGCGGCGTACTTCTGGCACGTGTGACGCTGCGGAGTGTGACGGTACATCCCGCCCCCGTGTCAAACGGGAAAAGCCCACAACGGCCACTCGAACGGTAACCCGACTACCGGTATTCCTGCCGCCCGGAGTCCCGGGTACCCACTGGACGCCTGTCCGGAGCGTGATGCTCCTCTTACTCTCGCGGCAGCCTCACCGCCGCGCGCCCGCCGACGTCAGAGGCGGGTCAGGCAGTACCCGGCGAGGGCCAGCGCGACGGTCCCGGCCCCGCTCGCGACGGCCGCCGATGCGACCCGGTTCACACCGTGGGCCACCGGCTCGCGGCGCCTGAGGCGGGTGCCGGTCCAGGTCAGCAGGGCGCCTCCGAACAGGGCGAACACGATTCCCGCGAAGATCGCCGGTCCGCTCTCCATCCCCGCCCACCCCTTCCGTGCCGTCCGCCTCCGCCCGCGCCGGGAGACTGGCACGCGCGGGAGACGGAGGGGGGACGGGCGGGGGACATCGGGGTGAACGGAAAGTCGACGTGACATCGAACACAAGACCGATTAGTACGGGCTGGGCTCGCGGCACCCATATTTTTCCGGCCGTTTTCCCCGCATCGGCGCGTCACGGCACCCAACGCCGGTCCGCACCGGTCCACGCCCCCGGCATACGACGATGATCCGGACGCGGCCACGAAGGCATCGGGGTCCGGCTACGACCGCCCCCGTACCCGGCGTACCTCACCCGACCCAGGCCGCCGTGACCCGCCGCAGGCCCGGCCGGCCGCCGCTGCCCTGCCCGGCCGCCGCTGCCCTGCCCGGCCGCCGCTGTCCTGCCCGCCGCCGCTGTCCTGCCCGGCCGCCGCTGTCCTGCCCGCCCCCGCCCGGCCGCCCCCGTCGGCTCGGTCAGCGCGCCGGACCGGTCAGCGCGCCGGCTCGGTCAGCACGTCGGCTCGGTCAGCGCGCCGGATCGAGGAAGCCCTGCTCCACCAGCAGGCGGATCTGCGCGGGCGTCCGGTCGCGCAGCACCACCGGGTCCTCGTCCATGAGCTGGGCGATGGCGTCCAGGATGCGCCCCGCGCTCAGCGTGCCGTCGCACACGCCCGCGAACCCGGCGCCGACCGTGTCCACCTTCGTCGCCCGGCGCATCCCGCGGTGCTGGCGCAGCACGACATGCTCCGGGTCCTCGGCACCGGGCAGCCCGACCTGCTCCTGGACCACCTCGGCGGCGAGCTTGAAGTGGCTCTCGAGCAGCGCCGCGTCGTCGTGCTCCCGGAGATAGTCGAGGCGCTCGAAGTGCGCCCGGATCGTGTCGCCGAGGGGCTGCTCGACCGGATGCGGCCACTCCTCGGCCGTGACGACGGGCTCGGCGGAACCCGTCCGGCGCAGGGTGATCCAGCCGAAGCCGACCGCCTTGGCCTTGCGCGCCTCGAACTCGTCGAGCCAGGCGTCGTACCGCGCCTGGTACTCCGCCGGATCGCCGCGGTGGTCGCCGGCGTCCCTCAGCCACAGCTCGGCGTACTGCGTGACGTCCTGTACCTCGCGCTGCACGATCCAGGCATCGCACCCGCGCGGCACCCACGACCTGAGTCTGTCCTGCCAGTCCTCCCCCGCTACGTGCTGCCAGTTGGCGAGGAACTGCGCGAACCCGCCCTCGTTCAGCCGTTCCCCCGCCTGCTGAACGAGCGAGCGGCACAGATCGTCCCCGCCCATCCCGCCGTCCCGGTACGTGAGCCGGGCGCCCGGCGAGATGACGAAGGGCGGGTTGGAGACGATCAGGTCGAAGGTCTCGTCGGCGCGGACCGGCTCGAACAGCGAGCCCTCGCGCAGATCGGCGGCGGGCGCGCCGGAGAGCGCGAGCGTGAGCGCGGTGATGTGCAGGGCGCGCGGGTTGAGGTCGGTGGCCGTCACGCGCGTGGCGTGCTGGGCGGCGTGCAGCGCCTGGATGCCGGAGCCGGTGCCGAGGTCCAGGGCGGACGCGACCGGTGTACGGACGGTGATGCCGGCCAGTGTCGTGGAGGCGCCGCCGACGCCGAGGACCACGCCCTCGTCGCGCTGCCCGATGCCGCCCGCCCCGCCCACGGCACACCCGAGGTCGGACACGATGAACCAGTCCTCGCCGCCGGGGCCGCCGTAGGGCCGTACGTCCACGGTGGCGGCCACCTCGTCGCCGCCCACGCGCGTGAGCCAGCCGGCCTCCAGGGCCTCCTCGGCCGGCAGAACGGCCGCCACGCGCGCGTGCGGCACCGGCTGCTGGAGCAGGAACAGCCGTACGAGCGTCTCCAGCGGCGTGTCGCCACGGGTCGCCCTCAGGGCGGGCACGGTCTCGCTGCGGGCCAGCGCCGCGTACGCGGGGGCGCCGAGCAGGTCCAGCAGACCGTCGGCGGTGAAGGAGGCGGCCAGCAGCGCGTCACGCAGGCGCGCGGCGATGTCGGGCCGGTCGGAAGCGGGCAGGAAAGCGAGTCCGGAGTCAGTCACGCCCCCATTGTGGCCCGCGGCACCTTCCGCGCGCGGCCTCAGCGCGCCTCACCGACACGGCTCGGCACCACGCCTCACGGACGCAGCCCGGCACACCTCAACGACGCAGCTAGACACGCCCAACGGACGCAACTCGGCACGCCAACAGACGCAATTCGACACGCCTCACCGCCGCAGTGCGGGCACGCCTCACAGACGCATGCACGGCGCGCCCCACGCCGCGGCCCGGCCGCGCCCCGACGGCCGTACGCGAGCCGTCGGCCCGCAGCCGGGAAGCGTCCCGTCAGCCCGCCGACGGCGAGGACGCGGACGAAGCCGTGGCCGCGACCTTCTTGCAGCTGGCCTGCTGGGCGATGGCGTTCTTGACGTCGCCCTGCTGGAGCTTCTCCAACGCGTCGGTGCCGCTCTTGTGCTGCTTCTCCAGGTCCGTCATCTGCACCGCGATGTCGTGCAGACCGGAGGCGAACTTGGCCTGGTCCTTGGTGTTCAGCGCGTCGACCTGCTTCTTGAGGCCGGCGTAGGAGGCGGAGAGACCGTTGAAGCTCTTCACGACGTCCTGCAGGCGCTGGGCGCCGTCGCTGACACCGGGAGGCGCGCCCGCGTTGCTGACGGCCGTGGCGATCGCCTTGTAGCCGTCGGCCATGTCCTGGAAGGCCTGCGAGTCCGTCTTCTGGAGGGTTTCGGGCTTGGCGGTGTCGGCGGCCGTCGTGCTGATCGCCGCGTTCGCCGCCTTGATCTTCGCGTCCTGCGCGGGCACCGCGTCGCACACGGACTTGGCCCAGGCGACCAGCTTGGGGTCGGGTCCCTTGTCACCGCCGCCGCTGCTGCATCCCGTCAGCGCCACCACCAGTACCGCACCGCCGGACAGTGCGGCCGCGAGCTTCTTGTTCACCGGATCGGTCCCTTCCATGGCTCTCGGCCCACGGACCCTACACGGCGGACCCACACCCTCCACTCCCCGAACGTCCCCCAAGGCACCCTTTGTGACTCTTTGCACCATGAGAGAGAAGGCTCACCACGTGGGCGAGCCCACAGCCGGCTCGGCAGAGGGCGCCCCACCCACGCCCCCGCGGACGACAGCGGGCGGGCGGCGCGCCAACACGCGCCGCCCGCCCACCGGTTGAGCAGGGCCTCTCGATCAGGCGGTAAGGACGGCTACGAAACCACCGCCGTGTTCGGTGAGTTGGTGACCCGCTCGGTGCTCTCGTCGTCGCCGACGGCGATTCCGCGCCGCTTGGAGACGTACACGGCGGCGACGATCACCGCGAGCGCGAGGAGCGCGATCGCGATCCGCACGCCGAGGTTCTTGTCGCTGCCGTAGGAGAACTTGATCACCGCGGGCGCGATCAGCAGCGAGACCAGGTTCATGACCTTCAGCAGCGGGTTGATCGCCGGTCCCGCGGTGTCCTTGAAGGGGTCACCGACGGTGTCGCCGATCACCGTGGCCGCGTGGGCCTCGCTGCCCTTGCCGCCGTGATGGCCGTCCTCCACCAGCTTCTTGGCGTTGTCCCAGGCGCCACCGGAGTTGGCGAGGAACACCGCCATCAGCGTGCCCGCGCCGATCGCGCCGGCGAGATAGGAGCCGAGCGAGCCGACGCCGAGCGTGAACCCGACGAAGATCGGCGCCATGACGGCGAGCAGACCGGGCGTGGCCAGCTCCCGCAGGGCGTCCCTGGTGCAGATGTCGACGACCTTGCCGTACTCCGGCTTCTCGCTGTAGTCCATGATCCCGGGCCGCTCCCGGAACTGCCGCCGCACCTCGAACACCACCGAACCCGCCGAACGCGACACGGCGTTGATGGCCAGTCCGGAGAAGAGGAAGACGACCGCGGCGCCCGCGATGAGGCCGACGAGGTTGTTGGGCTGGGAGATGTCCAGGGACAGGCTCAGCGGCGCGCCCCGGCCGGTGAGTTTCGCCCCGACGTCCTGCACGTTGGTGGTGATCGCGTCGCGGTACGACCCGAACAGCGCCGACGCGGCGAGCACGGCGGTGGCGATGGCGATGCCCTTGGTGATGGCCTTGGTCGTGTTGCCGACCGCGTCCAGGTTGGTGAGCACCTGCGCGCCGGCGCCCTCGACGTCGCCGGACATCTCGGCGATGCCCTGCGCGTTGTCGGAGACCGGACCGAAGGTGTCCATGGCGACGATCACGCCGACCGTGGTGAGCAGGCCGGTGCCGGCCAGCGCGACCGCGAACAGCGCGAGCATGATCGACGTACCGCCGAGCAGGAACGCGCCGTACACGCCGAGCCCGATGAGCAGCGCGGTGTAGACGGCGGATTCCAGCCCGACCGAGATGCCGGACAGGACGACGGTGGCCGGTCCGGTGAGGGAGGTCTTGCCGATGTCCCTGACCGGGCGGCGGTTGGTCTCGGTGAAGTAGCCGGTCAGTTGCTGGATGACGGCGGCCAGCAGGATGCCGATCGCCACCGCGACCAGGGCGAGGAGCCGCGGGTCGCCGGCCTTGCCCCTGATCGCCGCGTCGGTCACGCCGTGCAGCGCCGAGTACTTCGAGGGCAGGTAGACGAAGACCGCGATCGCGACCAGCGCGAGCGAGATCACCGCGGAGATGAAGAATCCGCGGTTGATCGCCGTCATGCCGCTGCGGTCGGCACGCCGCGGGGCGACCGCGAAGATGCCGATCATCGCGGTGAGGACGCCGATCGCGGGCACGAGCAGCGGGAAGGCGAGGCCGGAGTTGCCGAAGGCGGCCTTGCCGAGGATCAGGGCGGCCACCAGGGTCACGGCGTACGACTCGAACAGGTCGGCCGCCATGCCCGCGCAGTCGCCGACGTTGTCGCCCACGTTGTCGGCGATGGTCGCGGCATTGCGCGGGTCGTCCTCCGGAATGCCCTGTTCGACCTTGCCGACCAGGTCGGCGCCGACGTCGGCGGCCTTGGTGAAGATGCCGCCGCCCACACGCATGAACATGGCGATCAGGGCGGCGCCGAGGCCGAAGCCCTCCAGCACCTTCGGCGCGTCGGCCGCGTACACCAGCACCACGCAGGAGGCGCCCAGCAGGCCGAGCCCCACCGTGAACATGCCGACGACGCCGCCCGTGCGAAATGCGATCTTCATCGCGGTGTGCGAGACGGTGGTGAGATCCTTTTGCGGTTCGCCCGGACCCGGGGTGGCTTCCCGGGCGGCCGCGGCGACCCGCACATTGCTGCGCACGGCGAGCCACATGCCGATATAGCCGGTGGCCGCCGAGAACGCCGCACCGATCAGGAAGAACACCGACCGTCCGGCACGCTGATTCCAGTCGTCCGCGGGCAGCAGCATGAGCAGGAAGAAGACGACCACGGCGAATACGCCGAGCGTGCGCAACTGCCGGGCGAGATACGCCTTCGCGCCTTCCTGGACCGCCTCCGCGATCCGCTTCATGCTGTCGGTGCCCTCGCCGGCCGCCAGCACCTGCCGCACCAAGATCCCGGCGACCACCAGTGCGGCCAGGGCGACCGCCGCGATGACGGCCACGATGATCCGGTTGTCGCCGGTCAGGACTGCGGCCGCGAGGGATGTGGGATGACCCGATTGAGGGGTAGAAAGCCCCGCCATTCGTCCTCCTTGACGTTTGGGCTGAGCTCAAGATGTGGGGATTCTAGGTACCTCAGTGTGATCTAAACAGAGCGCGGTAAACGGAATTCGCCTCCGCCGACGCATCAGTAAATGATCGAGATCCCACCCGACAACCCGAATGGAGTAACGGGCTCAGGGCATGTTCAATGATCGTGTTTAATGATCGTGAATTCCTTCACGAATTCGAGGGGGCATGTGCCGCGCCCGGAAAAGCACCGAGGGCCCTGCCAGGCAGGGCCCTCGTGACGTGCTGCGGCGCCGGTCAGACCAGCGCCGTGGCCGGCGGTGTGGTCGGCCAGGTCATGCGGATCAGGCCGCCGTCGTGCCCGGTGGTGACCTGGACGTCGTCGACGAGGCCGCTGATGACCGCGAGGCCCATCTCGTCCTCCTCGACCTCCGCCTCGCCGTCCTGCGCGGCGCCGGGCGTGTCGCCCGGGACGGCATGCGGAGCCTCGTCGCCGACCTCGATGGAGAACTGTTTCTCCTCTTCGATCAGCGCCACCTTCACGGGCGCGCTGATGCCGCCCATCTGGTGCAGCCCGACGGCACGGGAGCAGGCCTCGCCGACGGCGAGCCGGACCTCGTCGAGGACGGCCTCGTCCACTCCGGCCCTGCGTGCCACCGCGGCCGCCACCAGTCGGGCGGTCCGTACGTGCTCGGGCAGCGCGCTGAAGCGGAGTTCGACGGTGGCCATGCATCCCCCTAGCGACTACGGGCGTGCGGTCGGGGGCGGGGCCGCCGAGAGGCCACACCCCCTGCTGTGCTTCTGTGCCCCGGTCCGCTTGAGGGCCCGGGACGGAACCGGCCGGTGCACCGGCCCCGAACGCAGCGGGCCGGACGGCACCGGCCGACGTCCGGGCTCCGACGGGAGCCCGGCGCCGGTGACCGGTCCAGGGTCAGTCGGTGGCCGCCACCGCTTCCTCGACCGAGGTGTGGATCGGGAACACCTTGGTGAGGCCGGTGATACGGAAGATCTTGAGAATGCGCTCCTGGTTGCAGACCAGGCGCAGCGAGCCCTCGTGGGCACGCACTCGCTTCAGGCCGCCGACCAGCACGCCGAGCCCGGTGGAGTCGAGGAAGTCCACGCCCTCCATGTCGACGACGAGGTGGAAATTCCCGTCGTTCACCAGCTCGACCAGCTGCTCGCGCAGCTTGGGCGCGGTGTATACATCGATTTCGCCACCGACCTCGACGACCGTACGATCGCCGACGGTACGGGTCGACAGGGACAGGTCCACGGATCCTCCAGCACCTTGCTATCGAGCGGTCGCCCCTTAAGGACACCTCGGCTTGCGGCCCCCGGGACGCATCGCCAGCCGCGATGGCATTCAATCACTTACCGGCAGGCGTGCACGACGCCTTGGCTCCATTGTCCGTCACGCCAGTGACACACTCGGTGCCGATGGCCAAGAATCACCGATCCGATCGATCCCCGGCAGCCCCGGCGTCCCGCCCGTCTCCGGGCGCGGTCCTGGACCGGCTCGCCTCCGGGCCGAGCCGGTCTGCGCGCATCACTCATACGGAGCACTTGCCCCCGCGCGCGGGCCGCCATGCCGTCTGGCCTGACCGAATCCGGGCCGAGGTGATCGCGGCCGTCCGGGCGTGCGGCATCGAACACCCCTGGGCCCATCAGGCGCTGGCCGCCGAGCACGCCCTGGACGGCGACTCGGTGGTCGTCGCCACCGGCACCGCCTCCGGCAAGTCCCTCGCCTACCTCGTGCCCGTCCTGTCCACCCTGATGGATGGCGCCGAGGCTCCGAACGGCCGAGGGGCCACCGCGCTCTACCTGGCCCCCACCAAGGCGCTCGCGGCGGATCAGTGCCGGTCGGTGAAGGAACTTTCACAACCGCTCGGCACCTCGGTGCGCCCGGCCGTGTACGACGGCGACACCCCGTTCGAGGAACGGGAGTGGATCCGCCAGTACGCCAACTACGTCCTCACCAACCCCGACATGCTGCACCGCGGCATACTTCCCTCCCACCCGCGCTGGGCCTCCTTCCTGAAGGCGCTCAAGTACGTCGTCATCGACGAGTGCCACACCTACCGGGGCGTCTTCGGCTCGCACGTCGCCCAGGTGCTGCGCCGGCTGCGCCGCCTGTGCGCGCGCTACGGCGCCTCACCCGTCTTCCTGCTGGCCTCGGCGACGGCCGCCGAGCCCGCCGTCGCCGCCCGCCGGCTGACCGGCCTGCCGGTGACCGAGGTCGCCGACGACGCCTCCCCGCGCGGTGAACTCGTCTTCGCCCTGTGGGAGCCCCCGCTCACCGAGCTGCACGGCGAGAAGGGCGCACCCGTACGGCGGACGGCCACCGCCGAGACCGCCGACCTGCTGACCGACCTCACCGTGCAGGGCGTGCGCTCGGTGGCCTTCGTACGGTCCCGGCGCGGCGCCGAGCTGATCTCGGTGATCGCCCAGGAGAAGCTGGCCGAGGTGGACCGCGCCCTGGTCCGGCGGGTCGCGGCCTACCGCGGGGGCTATCTCCCCGAGGAGCGCCGCGCCCTGGAGCGCGCCCTGCACTCCGGTGAACTCCTCGGGCTCGCCGCCACGACGGCCCTGGAACTCGGCGTGGACGTCTCCGGCCTGGACGCGGTGGTCATCGCCGGCTATCCGGGCACGCGCGCCTCCCTGTGGCAGCAGGCGGGGCGCGCGGGCCGCTCCGGCCAGGGCGCCCTCGCGGTCCTCGTCGCCCGCGACGACCCGCTGGACACCTTCCTGGTGCACCACCCCGAGGCCCTGTTCGACCAACCGGTGGAATCCACCGTCCTCGACCCCGACAACCCCTACGTCCTCGCCCCGCACCTGTGCGCGGCGGCGGCGGAACTCCCGCTCACCGAGGAGGACCTGGACCTCTTCGGCCCCGCCTGCGCGGATGTGCTGCCGCAGCTGGAGGCCGCGAAGCTGCTGCGCCGGCGGACGAAGGCCTGGCACTGGACACGCCGCGAGCGGGCCGCCGACCTGACCGACATCCGCGGCGCGGGCGGGCGCCCGGTGCAGGTCGTCGAGTCCGGCACCGGCCGCCTGCTCGGCACGGTCGACGCGGGCGCCGCGCACTCCACGGTCCACGAGGGCGCGGTCCACCTGCACCAGGGCCGCACCTACCTGGTGCGGCACCTGGACCTGGAGGACTCGGTCGCCCTGGTCGAGCAGGCCGACCCGCCGTACTCCACGGTCGCCCGTGACACCACCTCCATCTCCATCCTGGAGACCGACACCGAGATCCCCTGGGGTGCCGGCCGCCTCTGCTACGGCTCGGTCGAGGTCACCAACCAGGTGGTCTCCTACCTCCGCAGACGCCTCATCACCGGCGAAGTGCTCGGTGAGACCAAACTCGACCTCCCTCCTCGTACGCTGCGCACGCGCGCGGTGTGGTGGACGGTCACCGACGACCAGCTCGACGAGGCCCGGATCATCCCGGAGATCCTCGGCGGCTCCCTGCACGCCGCCGAGCACGCCTCCATCGGTCTGCTCCCGCTCTTCGCGACCTGCGACCGCTGGGACATCGGCGGCGTCTCGGTCCCGCTGCACCCGGACACCCTGCTGCCGACGGTCTTCGTGTACGACGGCCACCCCGGCGGCGCGGGCTTCGCAGAGCGCGCCTTCCACACCGCCCGAACCTGGCTCGCCGCCACCCGCGAGGCCATCGCGTCCTGCGAGTGCGAGGCCGGCTGCCCGTCCTGCATCCAGTCCCCCAAGTGCGGCAACGGCAACGACCCGCTGCACAAGAGGGGGGCGGTACGGCTCCTCACGGTGCTGCTGCGGGGGGCGCCGGAGGAGAAGGCGGGGGTGCCGACGGAAGATGCGGCCCCGGGGCAGGCACCCCCCGCTTGAGCGCGTCCGGCCGCAGTGCCGCAGGGCCCGATCCCGTGGGCCCCGAGGGCCGCGATTCCGTGGGCACTGACCCCGCAGGCCTCGACCCCGTGGGCCCCAACCCCGCAGGCCTCGACCCCGTGGCCCCCGCTTCCTCCGGCACCGGTCCCGCCGGCCCCGCTCTGGCCCTGGCCTCCGCCGCGAACGGCCCTCTTCCCGAGGCCGCCGTCACGTCCGAGGTCTCGCCGGCGATCGCGCACCGCACCAGCCGTACCCCCTGGGCCGCAGCCAGCCGCTCGGCCCGTGCGCAGGCCGCCGCGCCACCCTCCTCCCAGTGGGCCGCCGCCGCGAGCGCCGCCAGATCCGCCCCGCCGGCCGCCCGGTGCCGGACGACGACGGCCTGCCCCAGCGCCAGCACGGCGCCGAACACCGCGCACAGCACGGCCATCGCCCCCAGACTCCACACGGTGGCGGACCCTCGGTCGGACCCCCGGTCGGTCCGCTGCCGGGCCTGCACGGCGCCAGACACCGGGTCCGGGTGCCGCCGGCTCCACATGGCGCCGGACCCCCGGTCCGAGTCCCGCCGAATCCACACGGCGCCAGCCCCCCGGTCCGAGTCCCGCCAGCTCGACACGGCGCCAGCCCCCCGATCCGAGTGCCGCCGACTCCGCACAGCGCCAGCCCCCCAGTCCGAGTCCCGCCGAATCCACACAGCGCCGGCCCTTCGGTCCGAGTAGGGCCGGCTCCTCGCCCCCTCTCCCCTCACTTGGCCGCCTCCCCGGTCGCTGCTGTCGCCGGGGGCTCCTCGGCCGGTGCGACGGCCTGCTCCCGTACTTCGAACGGCAGGCCGCTCAGCACCGGTGGTCCGGCCACCACCGTCACCCGTACCCGGTCGCCCTCGCGCCGGACCGTCACCCGGGCGCCGTGCGGCGCGGCCTCCCGGGTCACCGTCACCACGGCGTCGGCGGGGTCCTGACGGGCTGCGGCCCGGGCGCCGATGCGGGCGGCGTCCACGCACTGGATCTGCGCGGCCACCACGAGCAGCCCCCAGACCAGCGCCATCGTGAACGCCACCAGCACACACAGCACCACGGCCGCCTCAGCGGTCACGAATCCCCGGTCCGCCCCTCGCTCACATCCGCGCACTGAGGGCCTTCTTCACGATGTCCTGCAGCTCCGCCCGGACCTGGCCGCTGGTGACGACCTCGTAGAGCAGCAACGCGAATCCGACGGCCGCGATGATCCCCATCGCGTACTCGGATGTCACCATTCCGGTGTCCCGGCGGCCCTTGCCCAGCAGCCGTACCGCCGCCGCTTCCCTGATCTTCCTGTGCATTCCAACCCCCGTGGGATTCAGCTCTTTCGTGGTTCTCCGCGATCGCCCGGTTCATCGACCGCTCGCGCTCGTTCGCTCTCGGACGCCTCACCTGCCTCCCCGCATGCCGCCCGCGAGTCCGATCACGACGGGCAGCACGCCGACCGCGATGAAGGCGGGCAGGAAGCACAGGCCCACCGGCGCGGAGATCAGTACGGCCGCGCGCCGGGCGCGGGCGGTCGCGGTGCGGGCCCACTGGGCACGTGCGTCGGAGGCGAGGCGGGCGGCCGGTTCGGCCGCCGGAAGCCCGGACTCGTCGGCCCGTTCGAGCAGCCGCGCCAGCGCCGCGGCGCCGGGCAGCTGGGCCAACCCCCGCCAGGCGGCGGCCGGTTCGCCGCCGAGCCGGACCTCGGCCGCGCCCCGCGCCAGCGCTCGCCCGACCGGCCCGCCGAGCGCCTCCCCGACCGCCTGTGCGGCGACCACCGGTCCCGCACCGGCCGCGATACAGGCGGCCAGCAGATCGGCGGCCAGCGGGAGTTGGCGCGTGGCGGCGGCCGTGTCGACCGCCTCCGCCCGGCCGGCGGCCAACTGCCGGCCCCGCCACCACCACAGCACGACCCCGGCACCCAGCCCCAGCACGGCCCCGGTCACACCACCGGCCAGAACCCAGGCACCGCCCACCGCCCCGGCCAACGGCAGCCACCGCCGCGCCTGGCCCGCCGACGCGAACTTCCGCCTGGGCACCGGTACTTCCGTTCCGAGCAGCTCGGCCACCCGCCGTCGTGCCCGACGCCGCCTCCGGACCAGGTCCAGCCGCCGAACAGCCCAGCCGAGGACCAGCACGACGCCTCCGGCCGTCCCCAGACTGTGGACAACGTCCGCGCTCACACCGCCCCCGCTCCCCGCACGATCCGCACGGCCCACCACATCCCGGCCGCCTCGAAAGCGGACCCCACTGTCAGGCAGCCCAGGCCGGCGCCGGTGTGGAGCAGGACGTGGAGGGGGGCCGCGCCCATGGCCGAGCCGAGAAGGAGGCCGAGGGCGGGGAGCACGGCCAGCAGCACCGTGGTGGCCCGGGCGCCTGCCAGCTGGGCGTGCAGGTCGGCGCGCTGGTCCCGTTCGGCGCGCAGGGCCGCGTCCAGTCGGTCCAGGCCCGCCGCGAGCCCGGCGCCCCGGTCCACGGCCACCCGCCAGCACGCGGCCAGCCCGAGCAGGCCCTCCGCGCCCGGCTGCCGGGCCGCCGCGGCGAGCGCGCCCGGCACGTCCCCGCCGAACCGGGCCGCCGCGACCACGGCGGCCTGCGCCTCCCCTAGCCCGCCGGAGTCCCGCGCCGCCCGCAACAACGCCTCACCCGGCTGTCGTCCGGCGCGCACCTCCCCGGCGAGAGCCCCGCACAGGACGATCACCGCGTCCGCCCGCCGCTCCCGGACCCGCCGGGCCTGCCGGGCCAGCCGCACCCGGCGCAGCACCGGCACCCCGGCCGCCCCCGCGGCGACCGGGATCACCGAGGCCCCCAGCAGCCCGAGCGCCAGGCCGGCCGCGAGCGCCCACCACTCGGCCCCCAACCGGCCACACAGCCGCCGTAGTTCCGGGCGGAGCCAGCCCCAGGTGTGCGGGCCGGCCGCCACCGCTCCGCCGCCCGCGAGCAGCAGCCGCGCCCGCCGCATTCCGTAGTGCCCGCCGCACAGCAGCCAGACCAGCGCGCCGAGACAGATCAGCGCCGCGCCCATGGACGTCTCACCGATCACTTCCCGCACCCCTCTCCGATCTCCGAGTCCGTCCCGGCGTCCAGGAGCCCCTCCAGCCGCTCCCAGCCGCGCTCCCGTACGAAGGCCCGCTCGCCCCAGCGCAGGGCCGGCACCGTCCGGACCAACCCCGTGGTGTCCCGTTCCAGCACGTGCACCTCGGCGATCCGGCGCCGCCCGGACCGGTCCCGTACGAGGTGCAGGACCACGGAGAGCGCGGCCGCGAGCTGGCTGTGCAGCGCGGCCCGGTCGAGCCCGGCTGCCGTGGCCAGGGCCTCCAGGCGGGCCGGGACGTCTCCGGCGGCGTTGGCGTGGACCGTGCAACAGCCACCCTCGTGACCCGTGTTGAGGGCCGCGAGCAGATGCACGACCTCGGGTCCACGGACCTCTCCGACGACCAGCCGGTCGGGCCGCATCCGCAGCGCCTGCCGGACGAGGTCCTCCAGGGTGACCAGGCCCGCGCCTTCCTGGTTGGCGGGCCGGGTCTCCAGCCGGACGACGTGGGGGTGGTCCGGGCGCAGTTCGGCCGAGTCCTCGGCGAGCACGATCCGTTCACCCGCGCCGACCAGCCCCAGCAGTGCGCTGAGCAGGGTCGTCTTACCGCTCCCGGTGCCTCCGCTGACGAGGAAGGACAGCCGGGCCGCCAGCAGGGCGCGCAGGATCCGGTCGCCGCCGGGCGGCACCGTGCCGGCCCGGACCAGCTCCTCCAGCGTGAACGCCCGGGGCCGTACGACCCGCAGGGCCAGGCAGGTGCAGCCGACGGCGACCGGGGGCAGCACCGCGTGCAGCCGGGTGCCGTCGGGCAGCCGGGCGTCCGCCCACGGCCGGGCGTCGTCCAATCGGCGTCCGGCCACGGCGGCCAGCCGCTGCGCGAGGCGTCGCACGGCCGCCGCGTCGGGGAAGGTCACCGACGTCAGCTCCAGGCCGCCGCCGCGGTCCACCCACACCCGGTCCGGAGCGGACACCAGGACGTCGGTGACCTCGGGGTCGGCGAGCAGCGGCTCCAGCGGGCCGGCGCCGACGAGTTCCGACCTCAGCTGCCGGGCCGCGCCGAGGACTTCGGCATCGCCGAGCACCCGGCCCTGTTCGCGCAGCGCCTGGGCCACGCGCGCGGGGGTGGGTTCGGCGCCGCTCTCGGCCAGTCGGCGCCGGACGCCGTCGAGCAGGGCCGCGCCGTCCGCGCGGTCGAGTCCGGTGAGGGTCATCGGGTGCCTCCGGCCTCGACCAGCGCGCGCTCCCAGAAGTTCGCGCAGAAGCGGGCGAGCGGGCCGCGTCCGGTGGCACCGGGCGGTTTCGCGCCGCCCTGCGGACGCAGCAGCGGCGGTTCGACCGGCACCTCGCCGGCCAGCGGCAGGCCGAGCAACCGGGCCACCTCCTGGTCGTCCAGGCCGGGTGCGTACGGCCCGCGGACCGCCACGCGCAGGTCGCGCACGACCATGCCGACGGCGGAGGCGACCCGCCCGGCGGCCGCGACCGCGCGCAGGTCGGCGGGGACGACGAGCAGCGCCAGGTCGAGCTGGGCGAGGACCTCGGCGACCCCGTCGTCGAGGCGGCGGGGCAGGTCGACCACGACCGTGCCGCCGCGCCGGCGGGCGGCGGCCAGCACCGCGCGCACCGCCTGCGGCGGGACGGCGACGCAGTCCCCGCGGTCCCAGCTCAGCACCCGGAGCGAGTGCAGTTCGGGCAGCGACTCCTCCAGGGCGCCCCCGCCCACGCGGCCGCGGGAGGCGGCGAAGGCGGGCCAGCGCAGTCCGTCGGCGCTCTCGCCGCCGAGGAGTACGTCGAGTCCGCCGCCGAGCGGATCGGCGTCCACGAGGAGGGTACGCAGTCCCTCGCGCGCGGAGGTGACGGCGAGCGCGCACGCGAGCGTGGAGGCGCCGGCCCCGCCCCGGCCGCCGATCACCCCGACGGTGAGCGCTGGGCGGCCCACTCCCTCCGCGACGTCGGCGATGCGGTCGACCAGCCACTGCTCGCCGTCGGGAAGCATCAGGACGTGGTCGGCGCCGATCTCGACGGCGCGCTGCCACACCCCCGGGTCGTCCTGGTCACGGCCGACCAGCACCACTCCGCGGCGGCGTGTGGCGCCGCCGACCCGGCGGACGGCGTCGTCGCCGACCAGCACCAGCGGGGCCGCCTCCCAGCCGTCGCCGTGTGCGGGGACGCCGTGGTGGACCTCGGGTGTGGCGCCCGCGGCCGCGCACAGACGCAGCAGGTCGTCCAGGAGTTCGGCGTCCTCGGTGACGATGAGCGGCCTGCCCGGCCGGTCCGGGGAGCCGGGCGGCGGGTCGTGGGTGACGGCTGCGGTCACGGGTGTTCCCCCTTCACTGCGTGGGCCGCGCAGCCCCTGCGGCCACGCGATTCCCAAAGGTGTGAAGAACCGGCGAGCGGCCCTCCATATGAACGGCCGACAGAAACCGGCCATAGGCGCTCCGGCAATCGGAACCGGCCATGAACTCGCCGCTGCCGAGCGCGCTGGAATCACGGTGCAGCGATCCGCGAAATCATGTGGATCTTGGTCGAAAACTGTGGACAACTCGGGGGCTGTGAATATCACCGTCACCCATACCGGTGACCCCTGTACCGACCCCTGTGCGACTTCCACAGAGCAGCGCGACGATTACCCCGAGTAACGGATCATGGGCATGGCAAAACCACGCCCGCAGCGGCGCCGTACCGCAACCGCGGCCTCACGAAGAAAGAGGAGGAGGGAGAAAACCCGTCCGGACATGCGACGACCCCCGCCGGGGGGGAGAGCGGGGGTCGTCCCCACGGCCGACTCGGGGGGGGAGGAGTCGGACCGGGTTAGCACGGTCGCGAACGATCCGTGACTTCCATGGTGTACCCGAGAGCCCTCTCAGGCAAACCCACGCGCCCCACCTTACGCCGAATGGTGGGCGCCTATGCTCTGGGGCGTGGAAAACCACTCCTTGCCCCGCGCAGCAGCCTTCTTTGATCTGGACAAGACGGTCATTGCGAAGTCGAGCACGCTCACCTTCGGCAAGTCCTTCTACCAAGGTGGACTGATCAACCGCAGGGCCGCGCTGCGCACCGCATATGCCCAGTTCGTCTTCCTGGCCGGCGGCCTGGACCACGACCAGATGGAGCGCATGCGCGAGTATCTGTCCACCCTGTGCCGCGGCTGGAACGTGCAGCAGGTGCGGGAGATCGTCGCCGAGACCCTGCACGACCTGATCGACCCGATCATCTACGACGAGGCCGCCTCCCTCATCGAGGAGCACCACTCGGCCGGCCGGGACGTGGTGATCGTGTCGACCTCGGGCGCCGAGGTGGTCGAGCCCATCGGTGAGCTGCTCGGCGCGGACCGGGTGGTGGCCACGCGCATGGTCGTCGGCGAGGACGGCTGCTTCACCGGAGAAGTGGAGTACTACGCCTACGGCCCGACCAAGGCCGAGGCGATCCGGGAGCTGGCCGCGTCCGAGGGCTACGACCTCGACCGCTGCTACGCCTACAGCGACTCGGCGACGGATCTGCCCATGCTCCGGTCGGTCGGGCACCCGCACGCGGTGAACCCGGACCGCGCCCTGCGCCGCGAGGCACTCGCGCGTGGCTGGCCGGTTCTGGAGTTCCGCCGGCCGGTCCCGCTGAAGAAGCGGCTGCCCGCGTTCTCCGTCCCGCCCCGCCCCGCACTGGTCGCGGCGGCGGCCATAGGGGCGGCGGCCGCGACCGCCGGCCTCGTCTGGTACGCCAGCCGGCGCCGCAACACCGCCTGACCCCGCGACGCCGTCCGTCCGCCGCCCGTTTCACCCTTGTTTGCGTCCAAAAGTAAAGAACCGCATGCTGGACTTTCGCTTCCTCCCGGCTCGCGGTACAAAGGCCTTAGGCCCGCGAGACCAAAGGAAATCCGCGAGGATCACCTGTCATACGCACTTGGCCCACGGACCACGCATGAACACCGGGCACCCACGCGACGTCGACCCGTCGATTACGGGCCAGCCGCACCAGGTGACGGGCAAAGACCCCGACCTGATGGGCATCATCGAGGACGCTTGGTAACCCGGTGGACGTGCCAGCGGCGGTACGAGGACTCGTACCGCCGCATTCGTGTCCGGCCGCGTTCGTGTCCGGCCTCGTTCGTGTCCGGCCGCGCAAGGGGGGCCGTTTGCCGTTTCCCGGGGAACTCAGGCCGCGCCGCGCTGCAGCGCCTCGCACACCGCCGTCGACTCGCGCGCGCCCAGTTCGACCGCCCGGCCGCAGTGTGCGATCCAGGCCGCCATGCCCTCGGGGGTGCCGGAGGTGTACCCGTCCAGCGCCGCCAGATACGAGGCGCGGCCCAGCTCGGCGTGACCGACCTCGGCCGGGCAGATCGACTTCGGGTCCAAGCCGCTGCCGATCAGCACGATCCGCTCGGCCGCGCGCGCGACCAGGCCGTTGTGCGAGACGAAGGGCCGTAGCGCGAGCAACTCCCCGTGCACCACCGCGGCCGTGACCAGCGCCGGAGCGGACGTGCCGGCGATGATCAGGTCCGCGAGCCCCTCCAGCCGGCCGGAGACCTCCGCCGCGTCCGGCAGCGGCAGCTCGATCAGCGGTTCGTCCACGCTCTCGCCGGCCTGGCGCGGCCTGCCGACCTCGTCACCCTGGCTCGCCGCGGCCACCAGGTGCAGCCGGGCCAGCACCCTCAGGGGCGACTGACGCCAGATGGACAGCAGCTGCCCCGCCTCCGCCGACAGCCTGAGAGCCGCACCCATGACCCGCGCCTCGGCGTCGCCGCTGAAGTCGGTACGCCGCCGCACCTCCTCCAGGGCCCAGTCCGCCCCGGACAGCGCCGCGGAGCCACGGGCACCGCGCAGGGCCGCCTCGGAGGTGATCTCTGCGCTGCGGCGCCGCATGATCCGGTGCCCGTAGACCCGGTCCACGGCCTTGCGCACGGATTCCACGGAGTCGGCCACACCGGGCAGCGAGCCCAGGGCGGCGAGCGGGTCGGCGTTCGCGCCTGTCGTACTCATGAGTACGACACTACGCACCCCACCGGCCGACCCCTCGAAGGAGTGGTCTTCTTCACTTCAGCATGACACACACAGCGATCACCCGACTACCGTTGGTGAACATGAAAATTGCTTTCGTCGGGAAGGGCGGCAGTGGCAAGACCACGCTCTCCTCCCTCTTCATCCGCCACCTCGTGTCCGCCGGTGCTCCGGTGGTCGCCATCGACGCCGACATCAACCAGCACCTGGGGCCCGCGCTCGGCCTCGACGAGACGGAGGCCGCCGCGCTGCCCGCCATGGGCGAACGGCTGCCGTTGATCAAGGAATACCTGCGCGGCAGCAACCCGCGCATCGCCTCCGCCGCCACGATGATCAAGACGACCCCGCCCGGCGAGGGCTCACGGCTGGTCCGGGTGCGGGAGCCGAACCCGGTCTACGACGCCTGCGCCCGGCCGGTGGAACTCGACGGCGGCGCCGCTCGTTTGATGGTCACCGGCCCCTTCACGGACGCCGACCTGGGGGTCGCCTGCTACCACTCCAAGACGGGAGCGGTGGAGCTGTTCCTGAACCACCTCGTCGACGGCCCCGACGAGTATGTGGTGGTCGACATGACCGCGGGTTCGGACTCCTTCGCCTCCGGCATGTTCACCCGCTTCGACATGACGTTCCTCGTCGCCGAGCCGACCCGGAAGGGGGTCTCCGTCTATCGCCAGTACAAGGAGTACGCCCGCGACTTCGGCGTCGCCCTGAAGGTCGTCGGCAACAAGATCCAGGAGCAGGACGACATCGACTTCCTGCGCGCGGAGGTCGGGGACGACCTGCTCGTGACCGTCGGGCGCTCGGACTGGGTGCGCGCCATGGAGAAGGGCCGGCCGCCCCGGTTCGATCTGCTGGAGGAGGCCAACTCCCGTGCTCTGCACACCCTGCGGGCCGCCGTCGACGCCACCTACGAGCGGCGGGACTGGGAGCGCTACACCCGCCAGATGGTGCACTTCCACCTGAGGAACGCCGAGGCGTGGGGCAACGAGCGCACCGGGGCCGACCTGGCGGCGCAGGTCGACCCGGCCTTCGTGCTCGGCGAAAGCCTCGGCGCGGAGGTCACGACCGCCGTGTGACGCCTCCTGCTACTGCTTGACCGCCGGCGCCCCGGGCACGCCCTTGGGCGCCGGGGCCGGACGGCCGGAGAGGAAGGACGCCCAGCCCTGCCGGGGTGCCTCGCCCACCTCCAGGGTGCGCAGCTTCTCCAGGGTCTTCGGGTCCTGGGCGTCCAGCCAGTCGACCAGCTGATGAAAGGAGACACAGCGCACGTCGGGCTTGTTGCACACCTCCTTCACCACGTCCTCGACGGCGCGCATGTAGGTGCCGCCGTTCCAGGACTCGAAGTGGTTTCCGATGATCAGCGGGGCGCGGTTGCCGTCGTAGGCCCGGTAGAAGCCCTTGATCAGGCCGTCGCGCATCTGGTCGCCCCAGTAGTCGAACTTGTCCGGGTCGCCCTGGGTCTTGGTGCCGGACTGGTTGACCATGAAGTTGTAGTCCATGGTGAGCTGTTCAAAGGTGTGTCCGGGGAAGGGCACGAGCTGCATCGACAGGTCCCACAGGCCCTGCTTCTTCCTGGGCCAGACCTGATTGTTGACACCGCTGGAGTCATAGCGGAAGCCCAACTCACGGGCCGCCTTCGTGAAGTTCTTCTGGCCCTCCAGGCAGGGGGTACGGGCGCCGATCAGCTCCTTGTCGTAGTCGAAGGGCAGCGGGGCCGACTTCTTCATGCCGGTGTTGCTCTTCCAGGTCTTCACGAACTCCTTGGCCTGGGCGATCTCGCTCTTCCACTCGTCCACGGACCAGGTACCCACCCCGCCGTCCGGCCCGCAGAAGTGGCCGTTGAAGTGCGTGCCGATCTCATTGCCCTCCAGCCAGGCGAGCCGGGCCTGCCTGACGGTGTCGGCGATGCCCTTCTCGTCGTTGAACCCGATGTCCGAGCTGCCCGGCGAGTGCTGCGGCGGCTTGTACAGGTCGCGCTTCTCCTTCGGCAGCATGTACACGCCGCTGAGGAAGTAGGTCATGGTCGCGTGGTTCTCCTTGGCGACCTCGCGGAAGTGCGAGAACAGCTTCTGGCTGTCCTCGCCCGCGCCGTCCCAGGAGAACACCACGAACTGCGGGGGCTTCTGACCGGGCTTCAGCCGCTCGGGCCTGGGCAGGTGCGGCTGCGAGCCGGTGTACGCGGTGGATCCGTCGCCGATCAGCCGGAATACGCTGCCGGGCGCCGGAGCCCCCTTCTGTGGGCCGGGCGCAGCTTGCTTCGAACCGTGAGAAACGTGCGAGCCGGTCGTGCAACCGGCGAGCGACGAGGCGCAGGCCGCGGCGACCATGGCACCGACGGCGATCCTCTGGGTGGCGGCCATGTTCCGCCCACCTTCTTCCTTCTCTCTGGCAAACGCTGACGAGGGCCGTTTTCCGGTGATGTGCCGGGCTTGAACCGGCAGCGCCGCCAAGTTCGCACGGGACCGAGAAGGAATTAGTACGACAAGCCGATCAAATGATTACTTCACTCGTGCGAGGGATCGGCTGGGCTGTTTGCCAGGAAAAGCTATGCATGTGCTTTACGTGGCATTACCGTTCATTTGCCAAGCTTTGCTCTATCCCGCCGCCCCGGAGGAGACGGGACCATGTCAGCCTGCGCACTCTCGCCCATCCAAGACCCGCCCCCACCACACGGCGCGCCGCCGGGCCGCCGGGCCCGCTTCCCTGTGGCGGGCGCCGACCTGTCGGCGTCCGTCGCGGTCTTCCTGATCGCTCTGCCCCTGTCCCTCGGCATCGCCCTGGCCACCGGTGCCCCGCTCCAGGCAGGCCTGGTCGCCGCGGCCGCGGGCGGACTCGTCGCCGGCCGGCTCGGCGGCTGCCCGCTCCAGGTCAGCGGGCCCGCCGCCGGACTCACCGTGGTCACCGCCGACCTGATCCACCGCTACGGCTGGCGGGCGACCTGCGGCATCACCGTCCTCGCCGGACTCGCCCAACTCGGCCTCGGCAGCCTGCGGGTGGCGCGCGGCGCGCTCGCGGTCAGCCCGGCCGTGGTGCACGGCATGCTCGCCGGGATCGGCATCACCATCGCCGTCGCCCAGCTGCACATCGTCCTCGGCGGCAGCCCCGACAGCTCCGTCCTCGCCAACCTCCGTGCGCTGCCGACCCAGTTGGCCCACCTGCATCCGGCCGCCGTCTCGATGAGCGCGCTGACGCTCGCCCTGCTGCTGACCTGGCCCCGCCTGCCCGGCCGCACCGGCCGGGTGCTCCGGCGCGTGCCGGCCGCCCTCGTCGCCGTCACCGGGGCCACGGCCACGGCGGCCCTCACCGGCCTGACCCTGCCCCGGGTCGACCTGCCGTCGTGGCGCAGCCACGCACTGGCCGGACTGCCCGAGGGCCCGGCGCCGGGCCTCGCCGCGGCCGTGCTCACCACCACCCTGGTGTGCAGCGTGCAGTCGCTTCTCGGCGCGGTGGCCGTGGACAAGCTGGCCGCGGCCCGACCCGGACCGGGCCCAGGCGTCGGCCGGTCGGACCTGGACCGGGAACTGCTGGGCCAGGGCGCGGCCAACATCGTCTCCGGGGCACTCGGCGGGCTGCCCGTCGCCGGGGTCGCCGTGAGAAGTACCGCCAATGTGAATGCGGGTGCCGTGAGCCGGAACTCCACGATGCTGCACGGCGTTCTCGTAGTAGTCGCCGCGCTGCTGATGGTCCCGGCCCTGGAGGAGATCCCGCTCGCCTCCCTCGCCGCCCTGGTCATGGCCGTCGGTATCCAGATGGTGTCCCTGCACCACATCCGCACGGTGACCCGCCACCGCGAAGTGCCGGTCTACGCCGCGACCACACTCGGCGTGGTGCTCCTCGGCGTCCTGCAGGGCGTGCTCCTCGGGATCGCCGTGGCGGTCGCCGTCGCCCTGCGGCGCCTCGCCCGCACCCGCATCACCCACGAAGAGAAGGAAGGAGTCCATCACGTAAGAATCCGAGGCCAGTTGACATTCCTCGCGGTGCCCAGGCTCAGCCGCTCCCTGCATCTCGTACCCCAAGGCGCCCACGCCGTCGTGGAGTTGGACGGATCGTTCATGGACCACGCGGCGTACGAGTCACTGCAGGACTGGCGCAGCTCCCACACCGCGCGCGGCGGTACGGCGGAGCTGTCGGGCCGGCGCGGCGGAATCCGGACCGCCGGGCCGGAGCTGAGCCCCGGGCCGACCCCGGCTGCCGGACAGAGCCCGCCCACTGGGCCGGACCCTGCCACCGAGCCGACTCCGGTTTCCGGGCGGACCCCGCCCGCCGGGCAGGCCCTCGCCTCCACCGGACAGGCCCCGCCCACCGGACAGGCCCCGCCCGCCGGACATGCCCAGCCCACCGGACAAGCACAGCCCACCGAGCAAGCCCCGCCCGACGCGCAGGCCTCGTCCACCGGGCAAGCCCCGCCCGCCGGGTGCCGGTGGCGGCCCTGGACGCCCTGGCGTGATCACCGGTCTTGCGTCCCGGAGGCCGTCGCCGCTCCGGCGGGACGGGAGGCCGGGCACGAACTGGTCCGTGGGATCGGCTCGTTCCAGCGGCACACCGCGCCGCTGGTGCGTGAGGAGCTGGCGCGGCTCGCCCGGGAGGGTCAGCGGCCCGCGCAACTCTTCCTCACCTGCGCCGACTCCCGGCTCGTCACGTCGATGATCACCGCCAGTGGTCCCGGCGACCTGTTCGTCGTCCGCAACATCGGCAACCTGGTGCCGATGCCGGGCGAGGAGCACGGCGACGAATCGGTGGCGGCCGCCGTCGAGTACGCGGTGGAGGTGCTCGGCGTGCGCTCCATCACCGTGTGCGGGCACTCGGGATGCGGGGCGATGCAGGCCCTGCTGGCCGCGACCGGCACCGGCGCCGGCACCCCGCTGAGTCGTTGGCTGCGGCACGGAAGGCCGAGTCTGGCGCGGATGGCCGGGGACGGCCGTGCCCGGCCCCGGCTCGCCGGGCGGGCCCCGGCGGACGCGGTGGAGCAGTTGTGCCTGATCAACGTGGTCCAGCAGCTGGAGCACCTGCGGGCGCACGACCCGGTGGCCCGGGCGCTGGCGCAGGACCGGCTGGAGCTGCACGGGATGTACTTCCACGTGGGCGAGGCACAGGCGTACGTGCTGGCGGGGAGCGAGAGGGACGGGGGCGGCGTCTTCGAGGTCGTCCGGGGACGCGTCGCGGATGTGTCCCGGACGGCGTACCGGTGAAGGAGGCACACGGTCCGTCCGACAGAGGCCCAGAGCTCGGGCGGAGAAAGGAACTTGCCAACAGGTCTAAACCAATTTTGCCGACGACCCTTGTCAGCGGACCCCCGCGTCTGATGAGCTGTGGCCTGGGACACAACGGACACCCTGCGAGAGGGAGATGTCGTGAGCAACGAAAGCCTGGCCAACCTGCTCAAGGAAGAACGCAGGTTCGCGCCACCCGCCGACCTGGCCGCGCATGCCAACGTCACGGCGGAGGCGTATGCACAGGCCAAGGCTGACAGGCTCGGCTTCTGGGCCGAGCAGGCCCGCCGGCTGACCTGGGCCAAGGAACCGACGGAGACGCTGGACTGGTCGAACCCGCCGTTCGCGAAGTGGTTCAAGGACGGCGAGCTGAACGTCGCCTACAACTGCGTGGACCGGCATGTGGAGGCAGGGCACGGTGACCGGGTCGCCATCCACTTCGAGGGTGAGCCCGGCGACAGCCGCTCGATCACCTACGCCGAGCTGAAGGACGAGGTCTCCAAGGCGGCCAACGCCCTGCTGGAGCTGGGTGTCCGCAAGGGCGACCGGGTCGCCATCTACATGCCGATGATCCCGGAGACCGCGATCGCGATGCTGGCCTCGGCCCGGATCGGCGCCGCGCACTCGGTGGTCTTCGGCGGCTTCTCGGCGGACGCGCTCGCGACCCGCATCCAGGACGCGGACGCCAAGGTCGTCATCACCGCCGACGGCGGCTACCGGCGCGGCAAGCCGTCCGCCCTCAAGCCGGCCGTGGACGAGGCGATCGCCAAGGTCGACAACGTCGAGCACGTGCTCGTGGTGCGCCGTACCGGCCAGGACGTGGCATGGACCGAGGGCCGGGACGTGTGGTGGCACGAGCTGGTCGAGCGGCAGTCGGCCGAGCACAGCCCTCAGGCGTTCGAGGCGGAGCACCCGCTGTTCATCCTCTACACCTCCGGCACGACCGGTAAGCCCAAGGGCATCCTGCACACCTCCGGTGGCTACCTCACCCAGGCGGCGTACACGCACTGGGCGGTCTTCGACCTCAAGCCGGAGACGGACGTGTACTGGTGCACGGCCGACGTCGGCTGGGTCACCGGGCACTCGTACATCGTCTACGGCCCGCTGGCCAACGGCGCGACGCAGGTCATGTACGAGGGCACGCCGGACACCCCGCACCAGGGCCGCTTCTGGGAGATCGTGCAGAAGTACAAGGTCACGATCCTCTACACCGCGCCGACGGCGATCCGGACGTTCATGAAGTGGGGCGACGACATCCCCGCCAAGTTCGACCTGTCCTCCCTGCGCGTCCTCGGCTCGGTCGGCGAGCCCATCAACCCCGAGGCGTGGATCTGGTACCGCAAGAACATCGGTGCCGACACCACGCCCGTGGTGGACACCTGGTGGCAGACCGAGACCGGCGCGATGATGATCTCGCCGCTGCCCGGCGTCACCGAGGCCAAGCCCGGCTCCGCGCAGACCCCGCTGCCCGGCATCTCGGCGACCGTCGTCGACGACGAGGCGAACGAGGTGCCGAACGGCGGCGGCGGTTACCTGGTCCTCACCGAGCCCTGGCCGTCGATGCTGCGCACCATCTGGGGCGACGACCAGCGGTTCATCGACACCTACTGGTCCCGCTTCGAGGGCAAGTACTTCGCCGGTGACGGCGCGAAGAAGGACGAGGACGGCGACATCTGGCTGCTGGGCCGGGTGGACGACGTGATGCTCGTGTCCGGGCACAACATCTCCACCACCGAGGTGGAGTCGGCGCTCGTCTCCCACCCGTCGGTCGCCGAGGCGGCCGTCGTCGGTGCCGCCGACGAGACCACCGGTCAGGCGATCGTCGCGTTCGTGATCCTGCGCGGTACGGCCGCGGAGACCGAGGGGCTCGTCGGCGAGCTGCGCGATCACGTGGGCGCCACGCTGGGCCCGATCGCCAAGCCCAAGCGGATCCTGCCGGTGGCCGAGCTGCCCAAGACCCGCTCCGGCAAGATCATGCGCCGCCTGCTGCGGGACGTGGCCGAGAACCGCCAGCTCGGTGACGTCACCACGCTGACCGACAGCACGGTCATGGACCTCATCCAGGCCAAGCTGCCCGCCGCGCCCAGCGAGGACTAGGCGGAACGGCGGCAGGGGGCGCCCGGTGTCACCACCGGGCGCCCCCTTTCGTTCACCTCACTAACATCTAGCGTCAAAATCCGGTAAAGTGGCAGCCTCAGGGTGTGCCGGGAAGTCTGGTCGGCGACGCCGTCGGCGACCCCGCGCGACGGCGTGATCATCGCCGTACGACCCGGAGGTCCCCGCCGTGGCCGCGCTCCGCACCCCGAAAGCCCCCCGCAAGGCGCTCGGCCGTCTCTCCCTGCCCGAGCGGGCCTTCGTCGCGGATGCGCTACGGACCGAGACCGTCGGCGGTGTCCTGCTGCTCCTGGCCACCGTGGCGGCGCTGATCTGGGCGAACGTCCCCGCCCTGCACCACGGCTACGAGTCGGTCGGCCACTTCCACCTCGGCCCCGGCGCGCTCGGCCTCAACCTCTCCGTCGCCCACTGGGCCGCCGACGGACTCCTCGCGGTGTTCTTCTTCGTCGCCGGGATCGAGCTCAAGCGGGAGCTGGTCGCCGGGGACCTGCGCGACCCCAGGGCGGCCGTGCTGCCCGTGGTCGCCGCGCTGTGCGGCATGGCCGTACCCGCGCTCGTCTACGCCCTCACCACCGCCATGGGCCACGGCTCGACGCAGGGCTGGGCGGTGCCCACCGCCACCGACATCGCCTTCGCGCTCGCGGTCCTCGCCGTCATCGGCACCTCCCTGCCCAGCTCCCTGCGCGCCTTCCTGCTCACCCTGGCGGTGGTCGACGACCTCTTCGCGATCCTGATCATCGCGATCTTCTTCACCGACCGGCTGAACTTCGCCGCCCTCGGCGGGGCCGCGGCCGGACTGGTGGTCTTCTGGGTGCTGCTGCGCAAGGGCGTCCGCGGCTGGTACGTGTACGTGCCGCTCGCCGTGGTGATCTGGGCCCTGATGTACAACAGCGGCGTGCACGCCACCATCGCCGGTGTGGCGATGGGCCTAATGCTGCGCTGCACCACCCGGGAGGGTGAGCGGCACTCCCCGGGCGAGCACGTCGAGCACCTGGTGCGGCCCCTGTCGGCCGGACTCGCCGTGCCGATGTTCGCGCTGTTCAGCGCCGGGGTGAAGGTCTCCGGCGGGGCGCTCGGCGATGTGTTCACCAAGCCGGAGACGCTCGGCGTGGTGCTCGGGCTGGTCGTCGGCAAGACGATCGGCATCTTCGGCGGCACCTGGCTGACCGTCCGCTTCACCCGCGCCTCCCTCAGCGAGGACCTCGCCTGGGCCGACGTCTTCGCGGTGGCCTCCCTCGCCGGCATCGGCTTCACCGTCTCCCTGCTCATCGGCGAACTCGCCTTCGCCGGCGACGCGGTCCTCACGGACGAGGTCAAGGCGGCCGTCCTCACCGGATCGCTCCTCGCGGCACTGTGCGCGACGGTGCTGCTGAAGATACGCAACGCCAGGTACCGCAGGCTGTGCGAGGAGGAGGAGCGCGACGAGGACCTCGACGGCATCCCGGACGTCTACGAACAGGACGACCCGGCCTACCACCTGCGCATGGCCGAGATCCACGAACGCAAGGCCGCCGAACACCGCCGCATCGCCGCCGAGAAGGCCGCCGCGGCGCGCCACGGGCTTTGAGGAAGTGCCGGGCGGGGCAGGCGAGGAGGGCGGGCGTCCGGCATGATCTGACGAGACGGTACAAAACAAGACGGCCACACGAGCGGGCCCGCCGGCCGCGTACGACGGCAGTACGCCGACCGTACGACGGCACGGGGAGCCCGCGGCACGACAGACCTCGTAAGGGAGAACGCGATGAGCGCACCCGACGGCAGCCCGGTCGGCGCCGAACGCAGTATCGGCCAGCTGTTCGCCTCGGCGACGACCGAATTGTCCGCGCTGGTGCACGACGAGATCGCGCTGGCCAAGGCGCAGCTGAAGCAGGACGTCAAGCGCGGCGCGACCAGCGGCGGCGCGTTCACCGCGGCCCTGGTGCTGCTCGTCTTCTCGCTCCCGATGCTCAACTTCGCCCTCGCCTACGGCATCCGGACCTGGAGCCACTGGAACCTGGCGGTCTGCTTCCTGCTGTCCTTCGCGGCGAACGTGCTCATCGCCGGCGTCCTCGCGCTGATCGGCGTGGTGTTCGCGAAGAAGGCCAAGAAGGGCCAGGGAGCGCAGAAGGTGGCCGCCTCGATGAAGGAGACGGCGGGCGTGCTGCAGAACGCCAAGCCGCACCCGCGCGCGGAGCTGCCCGCGGACCGGGCCCCCGCGGCCATCGAGACTGTGGCACGCTCGTCGTCATGACGGACCCCGCCCCTTCGGCCGTACGGATCGAAGGTCCCTGGACGCACAAGGACGTCGCCGCCAACGGCGCGCGCTTCCACATCGCCGAGCTCGGCGACGGCCCCCTGGTGCTGCTGCTGCACGGCTTTCCGCAGTTCTGGTGGACCTGGCGGCACCAGCTGGTCGCGCTTGCCGACGCGGGCTACCGGGCGGTGGCGATGGACCTGCGGGGCGTGGGCGGCAGCGACCGCACGCCCCGCGGGTACGACCCCGCGGGCCTCGCCCTCGACGTCACCGGCGTGATCCGCTCGCTCGGCGAGCCGGACGCGGCGCTGGTCGGCCATGACCTGGGCGGCTATCTGGCGTGGACGGCGGCGGCGATGCGGCCCAAGCTGGTACGGCGGCTCGCCGTGGTGTCGATGCCGCATCCGCGGCGCTGGCGCGCGGCGATGCTGCGGGACGCCCGGCAGACGGCCGCCAACTCCTACATCTGGGGTTTCCAGCGGCCGTGGATCCCGGAGCGTCAACTCACCGCGGACGGCGGTGCGCTGGTCGGCCGGCTGATCCGGGACTGGTCCGGGCCGCGGCCGCCGCAGGAGGAGGCGGTGAAGACCTACCAGCGGGCCATGTGCATCCCGTCGACGGCGCACTGCGCCATCGAGCCGTACCGCTGGCTGGTGCGCTCGCTGGCCCGCCCGGACGGCATCCAGTTCAACCGCAGGATGAAGCGGCCGGTACGGGTGCCCACGCTGCACCTGCACGGCTCGCTGGACCCGGTGACGCGCACCCGCAGCGCGGCCGGTTCGGGCGAGTACGTCGAAGCGCCGTACCGCTGGCGCCTGTTCGACGGCCTCGGCCACTTTCCGCACGAGGAGGACCCGGCCGCCTTCTCCGCCGAGCTCGTCAACTGGCTGCGGGATCCCGAGCCGGACCGGTGAAGTGTCGTCCGCTCGAGCACGGCTGGGGGTCCGGGGGTTATCCCCCGGGAAAGCACAGCCCCCACGAGGAGGACCCGGCCGCCTTCTCCGCCGAGCTCGTCAACTGGCTGCGGGATCCCGAGCCGGACCGGTGAGGCACGCGCGCGGCGGACACGCGCTGCCGTGATGTTCACTCGAAACGGTGAGGGACACCGGTGACCGTGCGGTGACGGTTCGATGCGTGGAGTATCCGGTTGCTGAACAGTTGTCCCCCGAACGGCCACATGCCTTCCGCATAGGCCAATTGGACGGCGCTCAGGCGGTTATCGACCTTCGGGCAGGGGCACACGTCGGGGTATGGGCTGGACGCACGACTACAGTGACGCACCCCGCAACCGCCGCTCGAGCGCCGGTGCGAGCACGTCTCAGCGAGGCAACCCGCAACTCGCGGAAGCCGACCTCCGGGTCGGGATTCCGCGCATCCTGCGCCGCCGGGCCCGCTGGGTCTCGATGCGTCTGCGACACCCGCGCGGCTGAGCCTCCCGGTCATCCGCGCGGCTGAGCCTCTCCTCCGGAATGGTCACAGGGCGCAGTTGTCCGTGCCCACCTGCTCGTTCGCCGTACGCCCCTGCTGGATGTCGGGCTGGATCTCGTCCGCCGTGAGGGCGTAGCCGGTCTCGGCGTCGTCGAGGGACTTGGCGAAGACCACGCCGTACACCCGGCCTTCCGGGGTGAGCAGCGGGCCGCCCGAGTTGCCCTGGCGGACGGTCGTGTACAGCGAGTAGACGTCGCGGCGGACGGTGCCGCGGTGGTAGATGTCCGGGCCGTTGGCCGTGATGCGCCCGCGCACGCGCGCGGCGCGCACGTCGTACGAGCCGTTCTCCGGGAAGCCCGCGACGATCGCGCCGTCACCGCCGGACGCGTCCTGCGCGGAGAACCTGAGGGCGTTCGCCTTCAGATCGGGTACGACGAGCACGGCGATGTCGCGCTTCCAGTCGTACAGGACGACCTTGGCGTCGTACTTGCGGCCCACGCCGCCTATCTGCACGGTGGGCGCGTCGACACCGCCGACGACGTGCGCGTTGGTCATGACCCTGCGGTTGGCGAACACGAAGCCGGTGCCCTCGAGGACCTTGCCGCAGCTGGGGGCGGTGCCGGTGACCTTGACGATGGAGCGCTGGGCCCGCACGGCGACCGGGCTGTTCGCGAGCGCCGGGTCGGGCGGCTGGACGTCCTTGATCGGCTCGTTGGCGAAGGGGCTGAAGACCTGCGGGAAGCCGTTCTGCGCGAGGACGGAGGAGAAGTCCGCGAACCAGGTGTCGGCCTGCGCGGGCAGCGCACGGGAGACTCCGAGGAGCACCTTGGAGCCGCGCACCTCCTTGCCGAGCGTCGGCAGGGTGGTGCCGGCCAGGGCGGAGCCGATGAGCCAGGCCACCAGCAGCATGGCGACGACGTTCACCAGGGCGCCGCCGGTGGCGTCCAGGGCGCGGGCCGGGGACCAGGTGATGTACCGGCGCAGCTTGTTGCCCAGGTGGGTGGTCAGGGCCTGGCCGACGGAGGCGCAGACGATGACGACGACCACGGCGACCACGGCAGCGGTGGTGCCGACGTCCGCGTTGTCGGTCACGGCGTCCCAGATCACGGGCAGCGTGTACACGGCGACGAGGCCGCCGCCCAGGAACCCGATCACCGACAGGATGCCGACGACGAAGCCCTGGCGGTAGCCGACGACCGCGAACCAGACGGCCGCGACCAGCAACAGGATGTCCAGCACGTTCACGAACGACACCCTGTCATGCGCGCCAGTCGAGTGGGACCTGCTTCTCTCTGTCCCAGGGGCGCTCCCAGCCCGCGAAATGCAGCAGGCGGTCGATCACGCCGGCCGTGAAACCCCACACCAGGGCCGATTCGACCAGGAATGCCGGGCCTCGGAAGCCACTGGGATGGACGGTGGTGGCGCGGTTGGCGGGGTTCGTGAGATCCGCCACGGGGACCGTGAAGACCCGCGCCGTCTCGTTCGGATCCACGACGCCGACCGGGCTGGGCTCACGCCACCAGCCGAGCACCGGCGTGACGACGAAACCGCTGACCGGGATGTACAGCGCGGGCAGCACGCCGAAGAGCTGGACACCTTCGGGGTCCAGGCCGGTCTCCTCCTCGGCCTCGCGCAACGCGGCCCTTAGCGGTCCGTCGGTGTGCGGATCGCCGTCCTCGGGGTCAAGCGCGCCGCCGGGGAAGGACGGCTGCCCGGCGTGCGAGCGCAGCGAGCCGGAGCGCTCCATCAGCAGCAGCTCCGGGCCGCGCTCACCCTCGCCGAACAGGATCAGCACGGCCGACTTGCGGCCCGAGCCGTTCTCCGGCGGCAGGAAGCGGCTCAGCTGGAGCGGCTCGACCGTCTCGACGGCCCGCACCACGGGCCCCAGCCACTCCGGCAGTCCCTCCGTGCTGAGTGTCACCGCGCCGCCCCGCGTCTCACTGGCCCTCGCCATCGCCACCCCCCTCGCTCTGCCTGTCTGCCTGTCCAACGCCCGGGGACCCCGAGATCGTTCCGTCACGCGGCCCCCAGTGGCGGGGCCGCCTTGCCGCCCGCGTCGAGGTAGGCCTGCGGGGGCTTCAGGCGCTGGCCGGGGAAGCCGCCCTTCTCGTACTTCAGGAGCTTCCGCGCCTTCTCCGGGTCGGTCTCGCCCTCGCCGTAGGCCGGGCAGAGCGGGGCGATCGGGCAGGCGCCGCAGGCGGGCTTGCGGGCGTGGCAGATCCGGCGGCCGTGCCAGATCACGTGGTGCGACAGGTCGGTCCAGTCGCTCTTCGGGAACAGCGCGCCGACGGCGGCCTCGATCTTGTCCGGGTCGGTCTCGTCGGTCCACTGCCAACGGCGCACGAGCCGCTGGAAGTGCGTGTCCACGGTGATCCCCGGTCGCCCGAAGGCGTTGCCGAGCACGACGAAGGCGGTCTTGCGGCCGACGCCGGGCAGCTTGACCAGGTCCTCGAGCCTGCCGGGGACCTCGCCGCCGAAGTCCTCCACGAGCGCCTTGGAGAGCCCTATGACCGACTTGGTCTTGGCCCGGAAGAACCCGCAGGGGCGCAGGATCTCCTCGACCTCCTCGGGGTTGGCGGCGGCCAGGTCCTCGGGGGCCGGGTACTTCGCGAAGAGCGCCGGGGTGGTCTGGTTGACCCGCAGGTCGGGGGTCTGCGCCGACAGCACGGTGGCGACCAGCAGCTGGAAGGGGTTGTCGAAGTCCAGCTCGGGGTGGGCGTACGGATACACCTCGGCGAGCTCGCGGTTGATGCGGCGGGCGCGGCGCACCAGGGCGGTGCGGGACTCGTCCCTCGGCGGCTTCACGGCGACCTTCTTGACGGGCGCCGCCTTCTTCACCGCCACGGCCTTCCCGGTCGCCACGGCCTTCTTGGCGGGGGCGACCTTCTTGGCCGCGGCCGCCTTCTTGGCAGGGGCCTTCTTGGCAGGAGCCGCCTTCTTGGCCGAGGCCGCCTTCCTGGTCGGCGTCGCCTTCTTGGCCGACGCGGCCTTTTTTGCCGTTTTTCCGGTTTTCTTACTGACGCCGGAGCTCTGTTCGCCCACAGCGGAATCGCGACGTACAACCACCCGCCAAGCCCCCTCAGCCTGTGCTCTCACCGGCGATTTGGACACCCGGCCACCCTAAGGCCCGGCACTGACATCCGCCCCGGACCCAAAGGATCGGCCCCCGATTGGACCCCTGACGCTTACCTCGGCACACCTGTGCGGCATCCTTGTGACAGATCACACTGTTTGGACCGTCCGGCAAAATGGGGAACACGGTCCCCTGGCACTCGGGGGAGCAAGATCCCCTGAGCAGGTCGACAAGGAGAGAACTCAGTGGACGACGTTCTGCGGCGCAACCCGCTCTTCGCGGCTCTCGACGACGAGCAGGCCGCGGAGCTTCGCGCCTCCATGAGTGAGGTGACCCTCGCACGCGGCGACTCCCTGTTCCACGAGGGCGACCCGGGCGACCGGCTGTACGTCGTCACCGAGGGCAAGGTCAAGCTGCACCGCACCTCCCCCGACGGCCGCGAGAACATGCTCGCCGTCGTCGGCCCCGGCGAGCTGATCGGCGAGCTGTCGCTCTTCGACCCGGGCCCGCGTACGGCGACCGCGACCGCGCTGACCGAGGTCAAGCTGCTCGGTCTCGGCCACGGCGACCTCCAGCCCTGGCTGAACGCCCGCCCCGAGGTGGCCGGCGCCCTGCTGCGCGCCGTCGCCCGCCGGCTGCGCAAGACCAACGACGCCATGTCCGACCTGGTCTTCTCCGACGTGCCCGGCCGCGTGGCGCGCGCCCTGCTGGACCTGTCCCGCCGCTTCGGCGTGCAGTCCGAGGAGGGCATCCACGTCGTCCACGACCTCACCCAGGAGGAGCTGGCCCAGCTGGTCGGCGCATCCCGCGAGACCGTGAACAAGGCGCTGGCGGACTTCGCCCAGCGCGGATGGCTCCGCCTGGAGGCGCGGGCCGTGATCCTGCTGGACGTGGAGAGGCTGGCCAAGAGGTCGCGCTGACGCCGGTCCTGCCCGTACGACCCCGGGGTCGGCTTCATGCAAGCCCGGCCCCGCTGCCGTCGCCGCCCGGGGCCGCCGGATTGCCGGCCGCGCCGAAAACGGGCGGCACGGCCCGCCTCACGGGCGGCACAGTTGCCCCATGGCTGAAACGATCCGTCGGCCCGGGCTCGACGACCATGGCTTCATCGCGCGCGAAGGCTCCCTCGCGCGCGTGCCCGACGTTTTCCGTCCCGTCGTGGCCGCAGCACGCGACGGCCTGCTGGAGGCCTTCGGAGCCCGGCTGCACAGCGCCTACCTCTACGGATCGATCCCGCGGGGCACCGCGCGTGCGGGCCGCAGCGATCTGGACCTGCTGGTGGCGCTCCGGGAAGAGCCGGCCGACGCCGACCGGGAGGCCGTACGGGCGCTCGGTGAGGCGGTCGACGAGGAATTCGCGCAGATCGACGGCGTCGGCACGCTGCTGTACGGCAGGGAGCGGCTGCTGAGCGACCTGGAGCGGTACGACCTTGGCTGGTTCGTGGCCTGTCTGTGCACCCCGCTGCTCGGTGCGGACCTCGCCGAGCAGCTGCCGCGCTACCGCCCCGACTCCCTGCTCGCCCGCGAGACCAACGGCGACCTGGCGCTGTGGCTGCCCCGCTGGCGTGAGCGGATCGCGGACGCCGAGGACACCGAGGAGGCCCGGCGGCGCCTCGTGCGCTTCATGTCCCGGCATCTCGTCCGCACCGGCTTCACGCTGGTCATGCCCCGCTGGAACGGCTGGACCAGCGATCTGCGGGAGATGGCGGAGGCGTTCGCCGCCTCCTACCCACAGCGGGGCGCACAGCTGCGTACGGCGGCAGGGTACGGCTACGAACCCGTCAGCGACCCGGAGGTGCTGCGCACGTACGTCGACGACCTCGGACCCTGGCTCGCCGACGAGTACGCGCGCGTGCACGGCGTGAAGGCGCCCAGACCCGACTAGCCGGGAGCCGGGGCCGGGCCCTGTCGTTCGGCGACGCCGGGATGATCCGAACGACAGGGTCTAGATCAGGCCGTGCTCGCTCAGGTAGTCCAGCTGGGCCCGTACCGACAGCTCGGCCGCCGGCCACAGGGAGCGGTCCACATCGGCGTACACGTGGGCGACGACCTGGGACGCGGTGCGGTAGCCGTCCTCGACCGCCGTCTCCACCTGGGCGAGCCGGTGGGCGCGGTGGGCGAGGTAGAACTCGACGGCGCCCTGGGCGTCCTCCAGGACCGGCCCGTGGCCCGGCAGGACGGTGTGCACGCCGTCGTCCACGGTCAGGGACCGCAGCCGGCGCAGGGAGTCCAGATAGTCGCCCAGACGGCCGTCCGGGTGCGCCACGACCGTCGTACCGCGCCCGAGGATGGTGTCGCCGGTCAGCACCGCCCGGTCGGCCGGCAGATGGAAGCACAGCGAGTCCGCGGTGTGCCCGGGGGTCGGTACAACCCTCAGCTCCAGGCCGCCGACGGTGATCACGTCGCCCGCGGCCAGGCCCTCGTCGCCGAGACGCAGCGCCGGATCGAGGGCACGCACGCGTGTGCCGGTCAGGTCCGCGAAACGGGCGGCGCCCTCGGCGTGGTCGGGGTGGCCGTGGGTGAGCAAGGTGAGGGCTATGCGCTTGCCGGCCTTCTCGGCGGTGTCCACGACGGCGCGCAGATGACCGTCGTCCAGGGGCCCCGGGTCGATCACCACGGCGAGCTCGGAGTCGGGCTCGGCGACGATCCAGGTGTTGGTGCCGTCCAGGGTCATCGCGGAGGCGTTGGGCGCGAGGACGTTGACGGCCCGTTCGGTGGCGGGGCCGGAGAGCACCTGGCCGCGGGGCTGGCCCGGCAGCGTGCTTGCGTCGGTCATGCGGGGCCTCCACCCGTCGTCTCGGCCGTCGTCGGAGCCGTCGGAACGTGCTTCGTGAACTCCTCGTGCCCCGGCCAGGACAGGACGATCTCACCGTCCTGCAGGCGGGCACGGGCCAGTACCGGCGTCAGGTCGCGCCCGGAGGCCGCCGTGAGCGTCTCGGCGGCGGTGGCGTACGGCAGCAGCTGGCGCAGGGTGGCGATGGTGGGCGGCATCATCAGCAGCTCGCCCTTGTCGTAGCCGGCGGCGGCCTCCGCGGGGCGGATCCACACCGTGCGGTCGGCCTCCGTGGAGGCGTTCCGGGTGCGCTGGCCCTCGGGCAGGGCGGCCACGAAGAACCAGGTGTCGTAGCGGCGGGCCTCGAACTCCGGGGTGATCCAGCGGGTCCAGGCACCCAGCAGGTCCGAGCGCAGCACCAGCCCGCGCCGGTCGAGGAACTCGGCGAAGGACAGCTCGCGCGCGACCAGCGCGGCCCGGTCCGCCTCCCAGTCCGCCCCGGTGGTGTCGCCGACGACCGACTCCGCGTCGGGTCCGGCGAGCAGGACACCGGCCTCCTCGTACGTCTCCCGTACGGCGGCGCAGACGATCGCCTGGGCACCCGGCTCGTCGACGCCGAGCCGCTCCGCCCACCACGCGCGCGTGGGGCCCGCCCAGCGCACCAGACGGTCGTCGTCGCGCGGGTCGACACCGCCCCCGGGATACGCGTACGCACCTCCGGCGAAGGCCATGGAGGCGCGTCTGCGCAGCATGTGGACCGCGGGGCCGTCCGGCGTGTCCTTCAGGAGCAGCACCGTGGCCGCGCGCCTGGGGGACACCGGAGTGAGGGTGCCGTCCGCGAGCGCGCGGATGCGGTCGGGCCACTCCGGGGGGTACCACTGACCGTTCGCCATGGCCGGAGGCTATCCCGTGCAGTGCGAATGTTCGAGAGGTGCCCGAGGTCAGAGGGGCCGCGGTGGGCCGCCGCAGTGGGTCACTGGGCGAGTTCCACCTGGATCTCGACCTCCACCGGCGCGTCCAGCGGCAGCACCGCGACACCGACCGCGCTGCGGGCGTGCACGCCCTTGTCGCCGAGGACCTCGCCGAGCAGTTCGCTGGCGCCGTTGACGACACCGGGCTGCCCGGTGAAGTCGGACGCGGAGGCGACGAAGCCGACGACCTTCACCACGCGCGCGATGCGGTCCAGATCGCCGACGACGGACTTCACGGCGGCCAGCGCGTTCAGCGCGCAGGTACGGGCCAGGTCCTTGGCCTCCTCCGGGGTGACCTCGGCGCCGACCTTGCCGGTGACCGGCAGCTTGCCCTCGACCATCGGCAGCTGGCCGGCGGTGTAGACGTACACACCGGACTGCACGGCCGGCTGGTAGGCGGCCAGCGGCGGTACGACCTCCGGCAGGGTCAGCCCCAGTTCGGCCAGCCTGGCCTCGACCGCGCTCATGCCTGCTTCTCCCGCTTCAGGTAGGCCACGAGCTGCTCGGGGTTGTTCGGCCCGGGCACGACCTGGACGAGCTCCCAGCCGTCCTCGCCCCAGGTGTCCAGAATCTGCTTCGTGGCATGGACGAGCAGCGGCACGGTTGCGTATTCCCACTTGGTCATGGGGCCGACTGTAGCCGCTGCGGCGGCGGGGGCGGTGACCTGCGCCCCGGGGACAGTGACCTGCGTTATCCACAGCCTCCCGCGTGAGTGTCGAGCGGACTGGTTAGTCTCGAAGACGTGAGCAGGCTCCAGGTCGTCAGCGGCAAGGGCGGGACCGGAAAGACGACGGTCGCCGCCGCACTGGCGCTGGCCCTCGCCACCGAGGGGAAGCGGACGCTTCTCGTGGAGGTCGAGGGCCGGCAGGGCATCGCCCAGCTCTTCGAGACGGAGGCGTTGCCATACGAGGAGCGCAAGATCGCGGTCGCTCCGGGGGGCGGCGAGGTGTACGCCCTGGCCATAGACGCCGAACTGGCCCTTCTGGACTACCTCCAGATGTTCTACAAACTCGGCGGCGCGGGCCGGGCCCTGAAGAAGCTCGGCGCGATCGACTTCGCCACCACCATCGCCCCGGGCATCAGGGACGTCCTGCTCACCGGCAAGGCGTGCGAGGCCGTGCGCCGCAAGGACCGCTCCGGACGGTTCGCGTACGACTACGTCGTCATGGACGCCCCGCCGACGGGCCGCATCACCCGCTTCCTGAACGTGAACGACGAGGTGGCGGGCCTGGCGAAGATCGGCCCGATACACAATCAGGCGCAGGCGGTGATGCGGGTGCTGAAGTCGCCGGAGACGGCGGTGCACCTGGTGACGCTGCTGGAGGAGATGCCGGTCCAGGAGACCGCCGACGGCATCGCGGAACTGCGCGCGGCACGGCTTCCGGTGGGCCGGATCATCGTGAACATGGTCCGGCCGGAGGTGTTGGACGCTGCCGACCTGGAACTCGTACGGGCCGTGGAGCGTTCCTCTGTCGCACAGGCACTCTCGGCGGCGGGCCTGGGCGGGGCCCGGCGCGGTGGGAACGCGGAGAAGCTGGTGGACCCGCTGCTGTGGCAGGCGGCGGAGTACGCCGAGCGGTACGCGCTGGAGCAGGAGCAGCGCGCGGTCCTCGGCGAGCTGGGCCTGCCGCTGGGCGAACTGCCGCTGCTCGCCGAGGGCATGGACCTGGCGGGCCTGTACGAACTCGCCACCGAGCTGCGGAAGCAGGGGTTGACATGAGTGCGGACCCGGCCGAGGCGCCCGAGACGACACAGACGGCCGCGGGGCGGGAGAAGGCCGCGGGGCCGGAGGCCGCCGTCGGGCCGGAGAAGGCCGCGGGGCGGGCAAAGGCCGACGGACGGAGGAACGCCGACGGGCGCGGCAAGACCGACGGACGGGAGAAGGCCCACGGTCTCTCTCCCGCGCGCGTGCTGGACATCGACCCGCTGCTGGACGACCCGAAGACGCGGATCGTGGTGTGCTGCGGCTCGGGCGGGGTCGGCAAGACGACGACCGCGGCGGCCCTCGGCCTCCGGGCGGCCGAGCGGGGCCGCAAGGTGGTCGTGCTCACCATCGACCCGGCCCGCCGGCTGGCCCAGTCGATGGGCATCGACTCCCTCGACAACGTCCCGCGCCGGGTCAAGGGCACCGAGGGCGAGGGCGAACTGCACGCCATGATGCTCGACATGAAGCGCACCTTCGACGAGGTCGTGGAGGCGCACGCGGACCCCGAGCGGGCGGCCACGATCCTGGCGAACCCCTTCTACCAGTCACTCTCGGCGGGCTTCGCGGGCACGCAGGAGTACATGGCGATGGAGAAGCTGGGCCAGCTGCGCGCGAAGGACGAGTGGGACCTGATCGTCGTCGACACCCCGCCGTCCCGCTCGGCGCTGGACTTCCTGGACGCGCCGAAGCGGCTGGGCTCCTTCCTGGACGGCCGGCTCATCCGCCTGCTGACCGCCCCCGCCAAGCTGGGCGGACGCGCGGGGATGGCCTTTCTCAACGTCGGCATGTCGATGATGACCGGCACGCTCGGCAAGCTGCTGGGCGGCCAGCTGCTGAAGGACGTGCAGACGTTCGTGGCCGCGATGGACACCACCTTCGGCGGGTTCCGTACGCGCGCGGACGCCACGTACAAGCTGCTCCAGGCGCCCGGTACGGCCTTTCTGGTGGTCGCGGCCCCGGAGCGGGACGCGCTCCGCGAAGCGGCGTACTTCGTGGAGCGGCTGGCGGCGGAGAAGATGCCGCTGATGGGTCTGGTGCTCAACCGGGTCCACGGCAGCGGCGCCGTCCGGCTGTCGGCGGAGCGGGCGCTCGCCGCCGCCGAAAATCTTGAGGACCCCCGCATTGTGGATCAGGGGGGCGGGAAAGCTGGACTTCGTAACTCTCCCGACCCATACGGCAGTTCGCGATCTCCCGCATCCGAGGCCGCAACCGACGCCCCAGCTTCCGAGCAAGGCTCCCCCGCCGATACGGAGCGCTCCGTCGACCGGCTCACCGCGGGTCTACTGCGACTGCACGCCGATCGCATGCAGCTGCTCTCGCGCGAGCAGCGCACGCGTGACCGTTTCACCGCCCGCCACCCCGAGGTGGCGGTCGTCGAAGTACCCGCGCTGCCCGGCGACGTCCACGACCTCGCCGGTCTGCGCGACATCGGCGCCCGCCTGGCCGCGGGCGCGACAGGACGGACGGAGCTGCCGTAGGCGCGGCCAGAGCCGACGGAGGCGAGTCCGGTGGCTGCGGGGCCGGTGGCTGCGGGGCCGGTGGCTGCGAGGCCGGTGGCTGCGAGGCCGGTGGCTGCGAGGCCGGTGGCTGCGGGGCCGGTGGCTGCGAGGCTAGCGGCTGCGGACCGATAGATGCTGGACCGACAGAGGCTGGACCGATGGCTGCGAGGCCAGCGGCTGCGGGGACGGCGGATGCCGAACTGACGGCTGTGGGACCGACGGATGCGGGCCGGTGGCAGTGGGCCGGCGGAGGCGGAACCGACGGCTGCTGGACCGGCGGCCGTGGGGCCGTGGAGCTTGCCCGGTGTCGGGCAGCCCGGTGGGTCCGTGTGCACGCGGGCGCGCGGCCGGGCGGTCGTTGGCGCGCCGACAGCCGCCGTATGTCGTCGTATGCCGACGGGCGGTCGCACGCTGCACCGGTGAACCGCCGTATGCGCGCGGGCGATCGTCCTGCACGTGCGGGCGATCAGCGCGGGTACGCGGGTAACCGTCGTACGTACGCGGCTGATCGTCGTGCGTACGCGGCTGATCGTCGCGTACGTACACGGGCGGTCGAACGGGCCCGTGCAATGACAGTCTCGCGTACGTGGCGGCATACGCGGACGGTGCGTCGGTGGCATGCGCGTGCGGGGACCATTCGCGGGATCGCAGGCATCACAGGCATCGGACGCCTGGTGAAAACCTGGGCATCTCGGACCACGCGGACCACTCGTCGCCGACATGCGGCCCTGCGCCGACCCTTGAGCGCACATGAATCCGCAGGCGGCACGGCGTGGATCGAGCCGGGCCGGAAGGCCGTTCGTGGCTTCCCCAGGCGCAGGCCGGACCGGACCGGCGCTTTCACGCGCCCCAGCTCTTCCCCTGCCCCGAGCGGCATACGCCCACTCGGCGCCCGGGAGGAAATGCCCTCCGCCGCCTCTACTGCCTCCGCCGCCTCAGCTCACCGCTGCGTAGTTCTCGTACACCTCGTCGTTGTCGAGGGACACGATGCCCGCCCCGCGCTCGTACTCCGAGCGGGCGGTCTCCAGCAGCCTGCGCCAGGAGGTCACGGTGGGCCGGCGGCGCAGCAGTGCGCGGCGCTCGCGCTCCGTCATGCCTCCCCACACGCCGAACTCGACGCGGTTGTCCAGCGCGTCCGCCAGGCATTCGGTGCGTACCGGGCATCCGGTGCACACCGCCTTGGCCCTGTTCTGCGCTGCTCCCTGAACGAACAGTTCATCCGGATCGGTAGTGCGGCAGGCAGCCTGCGCACTCCAGTCGGTTACCCAGCCCATACCGGCGCCGTCCTCTCCCGAATCGAGGCTCCCCCACGGCGGCAGCGGCATATTCACCGCTGCCAGTTGAGGACGTTACGGAAGGTGGGCACAGCGCAACACCCCCTTCGGGCCCAATCTTGAATGGCCCGAACGGACTATGGGTTAACGGCAGATCACCCGCGGGAGTGAGCTGACGACATACGCGACCATCCCGGCAAACCGGGACAGCTGTGGTGCGCCACAACGGGCGCAGGGTGACACACGAGGCGGATTCGGACACGTCCCCCTCAGGAGCCGGTCACGTCCCCCGTGTGAGAAAACGGGGTACGCCCGGAACGATTCGGGGTCGCCGGACGTATTGATTACGTGACCGCACTGCTGTGACAGTTGAGAGCAGCTTAGGCCAAGGCCTGCGCGCGTGTCCGGCGAATGGGAAGGCGGGCGTCTCCCTTTGCCGTGCCGTGATGCGGTCGCTCTTTCGGAACGCTCAACAGTACGGATTAGGCTGCCCCCATGCCAAAGAAGCGCTCGGGCGGTGGTCTGTCGCCAACGCAGCAGGCCGCCAAGTTCCTCGGTGTCAGTGTGCTCGCCGGAGCCGTCATGGCGGGCATCGCGCTGCCCGCGGCCGGCGCGCTGGGCCTGGCGGCCAAGGGCTCGGTCCAGAGCTTCGACGAGATCCCGGCGAACCTGAAGAGCCCCCAGCTCAGTCAGCGCACGACCATCCTGGACAACCAGGGCAACCAGATCGCGGCCGTCTACTCCCGCGACCGTACGGTGGTGGACCTCAAGGACATCTCGCCGTACATGCAGAAGGCGATCGTCGCGATCGAGGACTCCCGCTTCTACCAGCACGGCGCGATCGACCTCAAGGGCGTCCTGCGCGCCCTGAACAAGAACGCGCAGGAAGGCGGGGTCGCCCAGGGCGCCTCCACGCTCACCCAGCAGCTGGTGAAGAACTACTTCATCGAGGAGGCCGGTGACGACCCGACGAAGGTCGCCGAGGCCACCCAGCAGACCCTCGGTCGCAAGATCAAGGAGCTGAAGTACGCGATCCAGATCGAGGAGAAGCTCGGCAAGAAGAAGATCCTCGAGAACTACCTGAACATCACCTTCTTCGGCGAGCAGGCCTACGGCGTCGAGGCCGCCTCCCAGCGCTACTTCTCCAAGCACGCCAAGGACCTGAACCTCCAGGAATCGGCGCTGCTGGCCGGCATCGTGCAGTCCCCGAGCCGCTACGACCCGGTCAACGACGAGGCGGAGGCCACCAAGCGGCGCAACACCGTGCTCCAGCGGATGGCGGAGGTCGGCGACATCTCCCAGCAGGAGGCGGACGAGGCCAAGGCGAAGCCGCTCGGACTGCACCCGAGCCAGCCCAAGAACGGCTGCATCACCGCGGTCAAGGGCGCCGGGTTCTTCTGCGACTACGTCCGCGACGTGGTTCTGAACGACCCGGTCTTCGGCAGGACCAAGGAGGCCCGGGCCAAGCTGTGGAACCAGGGCGGTCTGACGATCCGGACGACCCTCGACCCGCAGGCGCAGGACTCGGTACAGGCATCCATCAAGCAGCACGTCTACCAGTCCGACGCGGTGGCGACGGCCGCCACCATCGTCGAGCCGGGCACCGGCAAGATCCTCGCCATGGGCCAGTCCCGCCCGTACGGCTTCGGCCAGAACGAGACGCAGATCAACCTCTCGGTCAACTCGGACATGGGCGGCGGCGCCGGCTACCAGCCCGGTTCGACGTTCAAGCCGATCGTCGCGGCGGCCGCCATAGAGGGCGGCAAGCCCCCGACGCAGCAGTACTCGTCGCCGTACGAGATGCCGTACCCGGACCAGGTGCAGGCGTGTGACGGCAAGGTCTGGCGCAACGACCCGAACAAGCCCGCCAAGCTGACGAACGAGAACGAGTCCGAGCACGGCCCGATGGGCATGAAGGAGGCGACCGCCAAGTCGGTCAACACCTACTACGTGCAGCTGATCAGCGACATCGGCATCTGCCCGGTCACCGAGATGGCGAAGAAGATGGGCGTGCACCGCGCGGACGGGCGGGCGATCGACCAGGCACCCTCCATCGCGCTCGGCACCCAGGAGGTGTCGCCGCTGACGATGGCGAACGCGTACGCCACCTTCGCCTCGCGCGGTATGTACTGCACCCCGGTCGCCATAGAGTCGATCACGCAGAAGGTCGGCAGCGTGCAGAAGTCCCTGCAGGTGCCGAAGTCGACCTGCTCCCGCGCGATGTCGGAGAAGACGGCGGACACCGTCAGCACGCTCCTGAAGGGCGTGGTCGAGGACGGCACGGGCCGGGAGGCCGGCCTCGGCGACCGCCCGAGCGCGGGCAAGACCGGTACGACGGACGAGCGCTACGCGGCCTGGTTCGTCGGCTACACCCCGAACATGGCGGGCGCCGTCTGGGTCGGCGACCCGGCCCACAAGCGCCAGATGAAGAACATCAGCATCGGCGGCGTCTGGAACGACAAGGTCTACGGCGGCCAGGTTCCCGGCCCCATCTGGCGCGACATGATGACCGGCGCGCTCAGCGGCAAACCCGTGGAGGACTTCCACCTGATCGACATCCCCGACGACAACAAGAAGGGGGATGGTCAGGGAAAAGGCCACGGGGGGAACGACGGGGGCAAGAACGGGGACAGCACGGGCGGGATCGGCGGACTGATCGGCGGCCTGACGGCCGGCGGCACGGCTGACGGCGGCACCACGGGCGCCACGACCGGCGGCCCCTTCCCGACACCGACCTTCTCCCTCCCCGGCAACTTCATCCAGGGCCAGACGAACGGTGGAAACAAGGGGAACGGCAACGGGGGCTGGCGGGGGTGACCCCTTGATGTGAGTACGGCGGCGGGGTCGCGCCCCTGGTTCAGGGTGCGACCCCGCCGCCGTAACTCCCTCTGCCTGTCTCTGCCTGTCTCTGCCTACGTCTGCGCCCGGGCTTATCCCTGCAGAAGCTTCTTCACGGCGGCGGCGACGCGGCCGCCCTCGGCCTGGCCGGCCACCTTCGGGTTCACGATCTTCATGACGGCACCCATGGCCCGCGGCCCCTCGGCGCCGGCCGCCTTCGCCTCCGCCACGGCCTGGGCGACGATCGCGTCCAGCTCGTCGTCGGACAGCTGCTTGGGCAGGTACGCGGAGAGCACCTCGCCCTCCGCCTTCTCCCGCTCGGCCTGCTCGGCGCGGCCGCCCTGCGCGAACGCCTCCGCGGCCTCCCGGCGCTTCTTCGCCTCACGGGTGATCACCTTCTGGACCTCGTCGTCGGAGAGCTCCCGCTTCTCCTTGCCCGCGACCTCCTCCTTGGTGATCGCGGCGAGCGTCAGCCGGAGCGTCGAGGAGCGGAGCTCGTCGCGCTCCTTGATCGCGGCGTTGAGGTCGTCCTGCAGCTTCGACTTGAGCGTGGTGGTCATGGGACCGATTGTCGCAGGTGCGCTCCCGTGAACGCCCGTTGATTTAACTGCTCCAAACGACGGCCCGTCTCGTCGGCGTCCGCGCGTCTGACACGATGGACGCATGCGCGCGCGATACGGAGTACCCCTGGGAATCATGGCGGCGGGCGCCGCCGGTCTGGCGTACGCGGCGGGGTTCGAGGCCCGCTCCTTCCGCCTCCGGCGGGTGACGGTCCCGGTCCTCCCGCCGGGGATGCGTCCGCTGCGCGTGCTCCAGGTCTCCGACATCCACATGGTGAGCGGCCAGCGCAAGAAGCAGCGGTGGCTGCGGTCGCTGGCGGGCCTGCGCCCCGACTTCGTGATCAACACCGGCGACAACCTGTCGGACCCGGAAGGGGTGCCCGAGGTGCTGGACGCCCTGGGCCCTCTGATGGAGTTCCCGGGCGCGTACGTCTTCGGCTCCAACGACTACTACGGCCCCAGACTCCGCAACCCCGCCCGGTACTTGCTGGAGAAGGCGAGCGGCCGGCACGGCCTGAACGGCAACCCGCCGGCGGTCGGCGTCATCCACAACCCGTGGGAGGACCTGCGCGACGGCTTCGACGAGGCCGGCTGGCTGAACCTGACCAACACCCGGGGCGTCCTGAAGACCGAGGGCGTGTCGATCGAGCTGACGGGCCTGGACGACCCCCACATCAAGCGCGACCGCTACGCCCGGGTGGCCGGCGGACCCTCGGGGACGTACGACTTCTCGATGGGCGTCGTCCACGCCCCGTACCTGCGGGTGCTGGACGCGTACGCGGCGGACGGCTACCCCTTGGTCCTGGCCGGCCACACCCACGGTGGCCAGCTGTGCATCCCCTTCTACGGCGCACTGGTCACCAACTGCGACCTGGACACGGACCGAGTGAAGGGCCTGTCCACCCACACGGCGGCCGGCCACACCTCCTACCTCCACGTCTCAGCGGGCTGCGGCACCAACCGCTACACCCCGGTCCGCTTCGCCTGCCCACCGGAGGCGACGCTGCTGACGCTGGTGGAGCGGTAGGCGTTCCGGCGGGAGGCGTTCCGGCGGCACGTGTCCCGGCGGGGCACGTGTCGGGCGGCAGGCGGCAGGCGGCAGGCGGCAGGCGGCAGGCGGCAGGGAGCACGTGTCCCGGCGGCAGGCAGCACGCAGCACGTGCCCTGGCGGCGGACGGCAGGCGGCAGCCGGCAGCCGGGGCTACCGGGCCGGGCCCAGCGGCAGGCGATCAGGGACGTAACCCACCCGGACTACACCACATGGCCCCACCCCTCCCCCGCTCCTAGCGTGAGGGCATGACCTCCCCGATACCCAGGGAGATCCCGGACCTGCCCGCGGTCCCGGGCCCGCCCCTGCTGCTGCCCTCCCCGGTCCCCGCCACGGCCGTGGTGGCGCCGGTCCGCCGTCCCACGGTCGCGCTCTTCCGCCTCCTGACCGCCCTGGCGGCGGCGGGAGGCGTGGCCCTGGAACTCCTGATCGGCACCCCGGCGCGCACTCTGAGCTACTTCAGCGTCCAGACCGGCATCCTGCTGGCCGTCGTCATGCTCCTGTCGGCGTCGAGGGCGTGGCGCGCCCGCCGCCCCCTTTCGCCCGCCGTGACTGGCGCCACACTCCTCTACGCCCTGATCTCGGCGCTCGTCTACCACCTGCTGCTGGCCCACACGACGCCGCCGTTCTCCATGACCGGCGCGACGACGGCCCCGGTGCGCTGGCACGGCCAGTGGGCGACCCTCCAGATCCTGCACACGCTGACGCCGGTGGCGGCCCTGCTGGACTGGCTGCTGCTCACCCCCGCGGCCCGCCTGCGCCTGCGCCGGACGGCCGCCTGGCTCCTCTACCCCCTGGCCTACCTGGCCTTCTACCTGCTCCGCGGGGCCTTTCTCGCCCCCACCAACCCCGCCCGCTACCTCTACCCCTTCCTGGACGCGGCCACCCACGGCTACCGCAGCACCCTCGCGAACGCCCTCCTCCTGGGCCTCGCGATGTACGCCCTGGCCGTCCTCCTCGTGGCCCTGGACCACATCCGCCCGACCCCGGTCCGCCACCGCGTCTAAACCGGATTTCGTCTACAGCCACCAGTGGGCTAAAGTAAACGTCGTCGCCGCGAGAGCAGCGACATCGGGGTGTAGCGCAGCTTGGCAGCGCGCTTCGTTCGGGACGAAGAGGTCGTGGGTTCAAATCCCGCCACCCCGACGCTGTAGTACCAGGTCAGGGGCCTGATCCATAGAGTGGATCAGGCCCCTGAGTGGTTCCTGGAGATCGTTTGAGAGAAATCTGGGAGAAGATCTTGGCCGGCTTCTCCCAGAGGGTGCCCCGTGAGGCAGTGTGGGGTACGACAGCTGAGGGCACTCGGACCTGAACGTTCGCGAATCCGGCCCCGTGACTGACCGGGAACACCATGCCCGCCCGCCTCAATCGCCATTAGGATCACGACACATGGCAGGCCATCACTCAGCGCGTCCTCACGACCACGCTCGCGCGCTCGCCCGGCGAGTTCGGGCACTGCGCGAAGCCCGTGGGTGGTCGCGGGAGCGGCTCGCCAAGGAAGCCTGCATCAGCACCAGGACGCTGGCCCGCCTGGAGGGCGAGGGAGCGATCCAGCCAGGTTTCTTCACCGTCGGCGCGGTCGCAGAGGCTCTTGATATCTCCCTGGATGATCTGTTCCGGGAGACCAAGGACAGCCCCGGCCTGTGGTCCGCCGGATACGAAGGGCGGGACATCGACTCGTTCATCGCCTCGCTCCTCGACAGCCGTATCGATGTAGTAGCGGACGTCAGGCTGACGCCGATCAGCCGCAAGAAGGGCTTCAGCAAGACCCGCCTCGGGCAGGCGCTCGCCGAGGCCGGCATCGAGTACACCCACCTGCGCGGCCTGGGGAATCCCAAGGACAACCGGGCGCCGTTCTGGGACGGCCGCCTGGACGTGGGCCGGGCCCGCTTCCGTGATGTGCTGCGGTCCGAGGAGGCGCAGGCCGATCTCGGCCGCCTGGCAGAGCACGCCCAGCAGTCGCGGGTCGCGGTGCTGTGCTTCGAGAAGGACGAGAGCCGCTGTCACCGACAGGTCGTCCTGGAGACGGTCCGCCAGCGGGCCGCTGTGCCCGTGATCCCCCTGGCCTGACTTCATCCCTCGCCCCTGCACGCGCCCTTGCCAGTGGCGCATGCCTCTCCTCCAATCGGATCGGGGAGATCTGTGGAGGGGGGCAACCATGGGATCGGGGAATCGACAGCGCGCGACGATCATGATCACGGTCAAGACGTATCCGGAGCTGTCCAACAAGTACCGCGAGACCAGCTGCGTGGCAGGCATACGCCTGGACCAGGGCGCACCACAGCACGTACGGCTCTTCCCGGTGCCGTTCCGGCTTCTCGCGGAGGAGGCTCAGTTCTCCAAGTACTCGATCATCGAGGTCGACGTCGAGCCGCACGGTAAGCGGGACTCTCGGCCCGAGAGCCTGCGGCCAGACCTCGACACCCTCAAGATCGTGGGCGAGGTGCCGGCGGACGGCGACTGGAAGCAGCGGTACAAGTACGTCGAGCCGCTCGTCTCGCCGTCCCTGTGCGCGATAAAAAGAGACCAGGAGGAGCACGGCACCTCACTCGGCGTGTTCCGGCCCAGGGAGGTCAGCTTCCGGCTGACGGCGGCAGAGCCCTGGCCCGAGTCGAAGGCGGCGCTGGCCGACCAACTCGACCTCTTCGAGCAGGACTTGGCCCGGCTTGAGTGGGTGCCTCTGGAATTCCGCTACAAGTTCCGCTGTGCGGACGCCGACTGCCCCACGCACGACATGGCGCTGAAGGACTGGGAGGCCGGTGCGTCGTACCGCAAGTTCCTGCGCAAGTACGGCGAGCACGCCGTGCAGGACAAGCTGCGGGAGCGCTGGTACGAGTCGATGTTCACTCCCGACCGTGCCGTCCACTTCTTCGTCGGCAACATCGCGGCCCACCCCAGGACCTTCATGCTGCTGGGCCTGTTCCGCCCGAAGGCCAATGTCGTCGAGTACGTCCAGGAGAGCCTGTTCGGTGACTGAGTGGCGAGGCTGACGGCCGTCATTCGCCGCCGGAATGCCAAGGTCGGCGAGCAGGGCCGTCGAGCTGACAGTCCAGGTACCGCTTGCCGGGGAAGACAGGGCAGGCGTCTGTGCCGCTACTGGAGCCGATGGGGCGGTGGCCGTCAGGACGGTCGGGTAGCTGCCCCGCTTCCACCTTTCAGGTGCTCGTCGATGTGCCGCAGACGTTGCCAGGCGGCGGGGTCGGTGCCGTCGCCGAGCGAGTAGTGGAGGGTGGGGCGAGTGGCAGGGCCGAGTTGGGTCGGGACGCAGTCCAGCAGGGCGCTGCGGGCACGGCTGATGCCGAGGTCGGCCACGGCATCCGGGCCGAGGGTGAGAGAGACCGGGATCGACGGCGGTTCGTAGTGGGCCGGAGTGGTCAGGTCCGCGCGCGCCGCACGGAGTTCACTGATCATGGTGGCGAGGTTGTGCCTGGCCGCAAGGGATTCGGCGAGCTGGGGCAGCAGCTCGATCGGTGCCCGTTCGTCGGCGGCGTAGCCGAGAGCCAGGGTGATGTGCTCCTCTACGCCCCCTTGCGTGTGAGCGATGCGCAAGGTGGCGATCGCGGGTCGGTCGGCGGTTCCGACGGCGACAGCCCAGGTGGGCTGGGCCTGGCGGGCGCGGCTGCGGGCCAGGTCGGTCAGTTGCCCTGGCGACCAAGGCACGTTCACGGGCTCAGCGGTGGCCCATCCGGCCGGCGGCAGTCCGGTGAGGGTCTGCCAGGCGTCTTCCAGAGCACCACCGAGTATCAGGTGCTCCTGGGCGGGGTGGATGGTGCGGATGGACAGCAGCAACTGCCGTTCACCGCCCTTACCAAGCGGAGGCTGGAAGGCGTCCGCGATCCGGGGGCCGCTGTCGGCAGCCGGGGAGAAACGTCCGTCGTGCCAGCGCAGTACGGCTCCGGAGAGGCCGTCGTAGTAGCCGTTGTCTGGGTGGCGTACGACCCAGCGTGCGGGCATGCGCTCCAGCACGGTGCGGGTGGGCAGGCTCAGCCGGGTGTTGGGGGACGTGACGAGATACAGCTCCCGTCGGCTCTGTGCCACCGTTCGCACCGTCTCGGTCAGCCATGTCGTGGCGGCAACGACCGGGCGGTCGTAGATGACGATGACGCCCTTGTCAGTCAGCACATCCGCATCGGTCAGTACGTCCACGTCAGCGGGCGGGACCGTCACCTCGCCCGTGGCCGGGACGGTCACGACGTCGGTGTGGGCGGCTTCAGGCGGCCATGTGATGCCGCCGAGCAGCGTTGTCAGTCGTCCCGCGACCGAGCCGGCGAGCAGCCTGGCTTCTGCGACGGCGGTGGACGCCCGCACCTCGGTCCACCACACCGGTCCCTCTGTCCGAACGCCAGGTCCCAGCAGCCGCTCCGTCTCGCCCGGCACTTGCAGGTAGCGGGGGGCCTCCACGGAGACCAGGAGCTTTCCGCCGTCCGTGCACAACTGGGCCACGGATCCCCCAGCTGCCCGGTTCACGCGCAGGTCCGGGCCGCCGGCGTGCAGTGCGGCCAGCAGCGTCTTGATGTCCGGCAACTGCGGCGTGAGGGCGATGACGTCCTGGGGCATGCGGTGCTTTCTGTCGGAGGGGACGACGCCACTGCGCTCAGTACCGGGCCGGAGAGTTCTTCGAGGGCGTCCAGGGACGGGGCTTCGTGGTGGACTCTCACTCCCGGCCGGACAGGTCCTGCACTTCCTCCGGCGACGAGGCTTTCCGCAGCGATCCAGGTGCTACGGTGCCGGATCGTTCGGTGCCCTCCCAGTACATTGCTTCATGCAAAGCCTCAAGCGAGGACAACCCACGCCCCCTGGCCTGACTCAGGTACGCCAACCAGTCCGCCGCAGCGTCGACTGCAATGTGACCCGCAGGGGTTCGCGGCTCGTAACCTGCGGCATCACCGTTCTCGGATGCCCACAGATAGCCGATGACTCGTCCGTTGATCGACACGTCAACGAAATCGACAGGCGCCGAAGTCTCTGCTTCATAGCGCGGTGCATCCTGCGGGATCTTTTCCTGCAGCCGCTCGGTACGCCGCGGAACCTCGAACATGTACCACGAATCGAGAAGATCTGGATCATCGTCCGGGAAATCCTCGAATCCGTACTCTGTCGGTGCGCCGTGAGAACCGGGGTCCCACGGCTGGACCGGGGCCCCGATCAGCTCCGTGATGGCGGCGAGAGCAGCCTTGAGACGGGGCGCATTCTCTTTTTGCACGTCAGGCTGCCTATGGCCACGCAAGTCATGCGAAAGCCAAGCATCGGAGAACGTGTGCAGAGTTGTCGTCGTGGCACCGCTCGGCCATATGTCGATCGATACGACGAAGAGTTGTTGAACGGAGTGCGGCACACCGCTACGCAAAGGCGACCCAGGGAGTGACAGATCAATCGTCACGCAACCAACGTTCTGCCCGCCCAGTTCACTCAATGCATCCAGGAGTACACTTTCGGCTCCGGCTTCAGGGGATTCCACCGGTACCCGATCCACTCGCAGCACTGCTGCACTGCCGGTTGCCGCACCAACGGTGATGTCCGCCTGTGCCCCCGCTTCCGCAAGACCAAATGACCGAAGAGCCGCCCACACATCTAGCGCCTGTCGTACGCATCGCACGAACAGGCCACTTCCAGGGCTGGCAACCTTGGTCTCCCAGGACCAACTGCCAACAGGCTCGATCGTCGTAATCACAAAACTCCTCGTGGATCAACTGTGGCCCCAGGCGGAATCACGATCGTCCCGTCCTCAAGTCGGATCACGAACAGGATGCCACGCCCCTTGTCACTCTTGAACGGGTGCTCGCCGCGGTGAACCTGCAGAAGTTCCTCCGGAATTCCCCTGTGCTCCCACTCGGCAATAGTACCCTGCCCATCCACGAGCATGATCTTGTGGTCGGCCGCCGACTTGGAGAGCTGGCCAAGGTGGTCGGGCTTGGAGATGGAGTTGAACGGGTTCCTCGGATTATTGAGCCTCTTTAGCTGGTAGCCCCAGCTATGCCCTGACTCATCCGTTACTCGCACATCGAGATCAGCTTTGATCGATTGGTTCTTCACTTCGAACTCGATGTTGCGGAGTCCACGCCGGTAGAACTCATCACCAAGGCGAAGCTGGTCAATAGCCCGAGGGAATTGATCCGGTTTACTCGATCCGAGCATCGAAATGGCGTCCCTAAACCCGGGACACTTGGCCAGGTGCCCAGAGCTAATGATATCGGCCACTTCACGTCCGGCCGGATATTCCGCCAACCTGCCGATGGCCGTCTCGAGCACCTTCGGCTTGATGTTGTTCTTGGGTATGTTGTCCAGCGCCTCGCGCAGGCGCCGCTCCGCTTCACCGCCGAGCTCGAGAGGCCCCGGCGGAACCGGTTCTGGGGTTTGCCCATGCCCGGTGGGACCGCCGCCTGAGTTCCCTCCCCCGTCACCGCCGCCGGCATCGGTCTGACCCAAATGGTGGTGTTCCGAGATCGAACCACCAGCGCCGCTTTGGTGCTCTCCATGTCGATCCGCCCCAGCGACGTGAGCGTCACCTGCGTGGTTGCCAGCACCTGAGGCCTCATGACTTGCGTTGCCACCACCAACCGAGTCATGGCTCGCGCGCGGGGAAAGGCTGCCGCCCCCATGGGTGGTTGCTTCGGGCGCTCGGCCTCCGACGCCAGCCAGTTCTCGATCATCTGGCCGGGCAGGCACCACGCGGTCACCGGCGGCAGGCTCGTGCGTGACCAGGCCGGTGTCGGGCGTGCCGTCGGGTTTGAGGGCGATGAAGTTGCCGTCCTTGTCGACCCTGTAGCGGTTGCTGAGGTCGTCCAGGGCGCCGTCGGGGAACCTCGTCTTCGGCAGCCGCAGGTGTTCGCTGACGTTGGTCAGTACCTCGGAGACCTTCGGCAGATCGGACAGGGCTCTCGCCGCCCTCGCGGCGCCGGAGATCGGATCCAGGGCACCTCCGACCTTGGACACCGTGCTGGCGGCTTCGACGAATCTGCCAGCTTTACCCAGCTTGGCGAGCGCCCCGCCGGCACCCCCGACCAGGGTGAGGATGTTGAAGCTGGTGACGGCGTGGGCGCGGGCCGGGTCCTTGTGCCACTCGTCGTAGGCGATGAACTGCTTGCCGAACTCCTTGGCGTACGCCTCGCTGCCGCGCTGCCAGTCCGAGAGGTGGTCGCCCTCGCCGACCGCGTCCATGCCGTAGGCGTAGGCACCGACGACGGTGCGTCTGAGGCCGTCCCAGGTCTGGTGCTGTGCGTCGGAACCGTTGACGCCCAGGAGGTTGTCCTCGAAGGTGCCCAGGCCGACGAAGCCGCCCCAGAGACTGTCCTTGACGATGCCGTCCCAGGCCCAGCTCTTGATGCCGTGGCCCCACCAGTCCATGCTCCAGCGGTCGTAGGTGCGGGCAACGGGAGTGCCCCACGGCAGGTCGGGCATGGACTCGAGCTTGTCGACGCTGATGCCGTACGTGCCGCCCTCGTCGCCGACGGGGCGGCACAGCGCCGGGCTGATGGCACCGATCTTGACCGCCGCGTTGTGCTCCGCCTTCTGAAAGCCCACGACGGCTTCCGCCACGCCGTGCATGAGGGCGTTGTGCTCGTCGACCTTGTGCTGGTCCTTGGTCCAGCCGTCGTCGCCTTCGACGCTGTCGACGAAGGCGATCGCCTTCTCCTTCAGATGCTTCAAGCGGTCCGCATACGGCTTCGCTTCGCCGACGAAAGTGTCCAAGGCGTCGGCCAGGGACTCGATGTGGCCGGCGAACTCGTCCGCCGTGTCCATCACCGGCTGGGTGGAGGAGAGGAGCTGGTCCGCCTCCGGCGCCTTGTAGAAAGCGCCCGTCGCCTGGAAGCGTGAGTGGACGTCCTGACCGGCGTTACGGATGCCGATCGCGTGTGTGCGCAGCTCGGTGACTGCTTTGGACAACGCGCTGAAGTCGCCGGTGTACTGGGGTATCCCCCCCGGCTCGATCATGTCCACTACGCCCCGCCCCCGTGGTGCTTCGTCTGCTCTCCCACGGCCCGAAGCTCGGCCGGTGTGGGCGCCTTGGCCGCGTCACGTTGGGCCCGGGCGGCCATCGCCAGGTCACCGTCGATGTAGGCACCGGTCGCCTTGACCGTCCCGTCCATCGTCTTCTTGATACGGGCCGCCATGAACTTGATCGAGTCCTCGGTGTCGGACACGAAGTTCGCGACCGCGGCACCCACCGGCCCCACCGGCGGGCCACCGCAGTACGGGCCGCTGATCGTGCCCGCGGACCCCGCCGCGTCCTGGACGCTCGTCCCGTAGCCCTTGATGTCCTTGCTCAGGTCGTCGGCCGCAAGACCCACCAAGGACAGAATGGACTCCACCCCGCTGGGACTGATGTCCCACCCCGTCACGTCAACCCCCGTTGCGTCTAATGCAGATACGTTCCAGCAGCGCTGCTCAGCGTCGCACGCGCCACTGACAACAGGACATTCATCCCTATCAGATCAGTTGTTGCAGCAGCCACACGCTTCTGGCCAAAGGCACAGCGAACCCATCGACTGGTCATGTCAGTGTCTGCGTTGGCTCGGTCTCGGGTGCGAGGGCGGTCTGAATCAGCTGGTGGCGGCGGCCGCGGCGGACCAGTGTGCCGCGGCCGGGCGGCTGGGCGGAGGCGTACAGACCGGGGAAGAGCTGACCTTCGGTGCGGTCGCCCGTCATCACCAGTGCCGTGGCGCCGGTTTCGCGCAGTGCCGTCAGGAACGGCTCGTACAGGGCCCGCGATGATCCGGCGACCCGGCGGGTGACGACGAAGTGCAGGCCGATGTCGCGGGCCGAGGAGATGTACGGCAGGAACGGGGAGAGGGGCTGCTGTCCGGCCGCGGTGAGGATGTCGTAGTCGTCGACGAGGATCACGATCCGCGGGCCGGTGAACGACGGCTCATCGGTCAGGGCATCGGGATCGGGGGCCTCCGGCAGGCGTTTTGCCAATTCGGTGGCGATGCCGGTGGCGAGCGCCTGGGAGAGCGCGGCGTTGTGCGCGTAGCCGCCGCGGTACGGCTCCGGGATCACTCCCCGCAGGCCGCGCCGCGGGTCGAACACACCGAAGACCAGCTCGTCCTTGTCGTAACGGGCGATGAGGGAGCGGGAGACGAGCCTGAGCAGATTCGTCTTGCCGCACTCGTTGTCGCCGAGGACCAGGAGGTGCTGGTCGGCGCCGAACAGGTCGAGGACGGTCGTGGAGAGGGTGTCCTGGTCGACGCCGATCGGGATCGCGTGCGGTTCCGCCACGGTGGAGGGCAGACGCTGCGCGGGCAGCCTGGTCGGCAGCACCCGCACGGGCGCGGCGGTCTCACCGTGCCAGGTGGCGCGCAGGGTGGCCGCCGCCTGCTCCAGGGCCTGGCCGAGGCCGTCCGTCGTGGCGTGCGCGTCGATGCGAGGGAGTGCCGCCTGGGCGAACAGCTTGCCGTCCGTCAGAGCCCGGCCAGGGGTGTCCGCCGACAGGGTCGCGGAGAGCTTGCGGTCGACGGAGGAGTCGGCCGGGTCGTTGAGACGCAGTTCGATGCGGCTGCCGAACAGGGACTGGGTGGCGATGCGTACGTCGTTCCAGCGGAGCATCCCTGCCACGACATGGATGCCGTAGCCGCTGCCGCGCTTGAGCAGGTCGGCCACATCGTCGTCCAGGTGGGCGAAGTCGTCACGCAAGGCGCCGAATCCGTCGATGAGCAGGACGATGTCGGTGGAGCCGAGTTGGGGAAGTTCCCCTCGTCCGCGCAGGGCCCGCAGCTGGTCGACCGAGTCGATGCCCCGTTCGCGGAAGATCTCCTCGCGCTCGGCGAGCATGGCGCGCACCTCGGCGACGGTGCGGGCGGCGCGTTCGTGGTCGGCGCGGGTCGCGATGCCGCCGACGTGCGGCAGGTCCGCCAGGGCGCTCAGACCGCCGCCGACCAGGTCCAGGCCGTACACGGCGACGTCACGCGGGGTGTGGGTGAGGGCGAGGGAGAGCGCGAGGGTGCGCAGCAGGGTCGTCTTGCCGGAGGCCGGGCCGCCGATGACGGCGGTGTGGCCGCCCGCGGTGTTCAGATCGTGTATCCAGGGGCCCTGCCACTGCCGGGCCGGGTCGTCCAGGACACCCAGCGGCACCCGCATCGGGCCGTCGGCGACGCTGAGCCGGAGGCCGTCCGCGGATGCCTGTACCGGGCCGGCGGCCGTGTCGAGGGTGAGGGCTTCAGGCAGCGGCGGCAGCCAGATACGGCGCACAGGTTCGGCGGCGCCGGCGAGCCGGTCGACCGCCACGCCCAGAACTGTCGGCCCGGCCTCGCGCTCACGCGGCGCCGGCGCGTCCTCGCCCGGCTCGGCAGCGGGGGCGTTGAAGGCGGGATACGTCCAGGCGCGGGGTTCGGCGTCGGTGGTGCTCTCGTGTACGACGGGACCGCGGTACGCGCCGGAGACGAAGCCCGCCTTGAAGCGGGTGTAGGTGGAGGTGTCGACCTTGAGGTAACCGAAGCCGGGCAGGGGCGGCAGGTGGAAGGCGTCGGTGGTCTCCAGGACCGTACGCGACTCGTCCGCAGAGAACGTGCGCAGACCGAGCCGGTACGACAGATACGTCTCCAGCCCTTTGAGCTTGCCGCCCTCGATGCGCTGGCTGGACAGCAGCAGATGGACACCAATGGAGCGGCCGATGCGGCCGATCGACAGGAACAGGTCGATGAAGTCCGGTTTCGCGGTGAGGAGTTCGCCGAACTCGTCGATGACGACGAACAGATGCGGCAGCGGCTCGAGGTCGGGCCGGGTAGCGGCGCGCAGGGTGCGGTAGTGCCCGATGTCGGCGACGTTGCCCGCGTCCTTGAGGACCTGCTGACGGCGCTTGATCTCACCGGCCAGCGAGGTGTGCACGCGCTCCACCAGTCCGGCTTGGTTCTCCAGGTTCGTGATGACGCCCGCCACGTGCGGCAGGCCGGCGAACGGGGCGAACGTGGCACCGCCCTTGTAGTCGACGAGGACCATCGCCAGATCGTCCGGCGCGTGCGTCGTCACCAGGGCCAGTACGAGGGTGCGCAGCAGTTCGCTCTTGCCGGAGCCGGTCGCGCCGACACAGAGTCCATGCGGACCCATGCCGAGTTCGGCAGACTCCTTCAGGTCGAGCAGCACCGGTTGGTGCCGGTCGTCCAGGCCGATCGGCACGCGCAGGAAGTCCCGTTCCCCGCGCGGCGCCCACGTCCGGGCCGGGTCGAGGGCGGCCATGTCGTCGATGCCGAGCAGCTGCGGGAAGTCGACGGGCCCGGATACGGGCGTGCCCTCGGCAGCGGACTCGGCGGACAGGCGCAGCGGCGCGAGGGCCCGGGCGAGGCCCTCGGCATCGGGGAGCCCTGTGCGGTCGAGGACCCCGTCCGTCCGTACGACCTGCTCTCCGCGCAGGTCCTCCACTGTGACCCGGGCGCCGTCGACGGTGATCCGTACGGAGACGTGATCGGGTTCGTGGACCTGCTCGGCGAGCAGGTGCAGCACCGTGACCCCCATGTCGTCCAGGGCGACGGCGGCGTCCGGACGCGGTAGCTCTACGGCGTTTTCCCCGTACGCGTCGCTGAGGACCAGTAGCCGGTCGGTCAGGGCGAGCGCCTTGTTGTCGGACAGCCCGCGGCGCACTTCGGCCGCGTACGAGGCACGCCGTCCCAGATCCGTGCCGATCACCTGAGCCAGCTGAGCCATGCCGGGGGCGATGCGCCGAGCGGCGACGGCCCCGTCCTGTTGCTGCGGGTCGAGGACGTGCGGGAGCCACTTCGCCCACTCCCAGTCCTCGATACGGTCCACGGGGGCGGCGAGCGCGACGGCGACGTCGTCCGGGGCGTGGGTCACGGCGGCCTGCACGAGCAGGGACCGGGCAACGCGCAGCACCCCGGCGCGGTCGCCGACGACGCTGACGTTCCCGGCGCGGTCCAGTGGCACGGTCAGCGGATAGTCGGACACGGTGGTGTAGCGGGCCTGCAGGGCGCGTGCCTCGTTCAGCATGAACGGGTCGGGCGGGGTGAGCACGCCTCCGACCGCCTGCTGGCCGATGGTCAGCTCCTGCACGGGTACGTCACCGACACCGACCCGCACGTGGAGGAAGTCTGTGTCCGTGCGGCGCCGCTCCCACAGCCGCGCGGGATCGCGTAGCACGTCGTACAGGGCCGTGGGCGCGGGATGCAGCAGCCGGGCGGCATGACGATGCTCGCGCTCGGCTGCGCCCAACTCCGCACGCAGCTCCTCCAGATACTCCAGATACCGCTCGCGCTGAACGCGCCGCTGCCGCTGGGCCTTGCCGCGCTGCGACAGGAACAGGGCGACCGCACCGAGCAGCGCGATGACGAGCACGACGGCGCCCAGGCCCGCGAACTGGCTGGAGCGGATCACCGTCATCATCACGACCGAACTCATGACGCCGGCCATCGGCAGCAGTGCGGTCGCCGGGCTGCCGGTCTTGCCTTCGGGCAGGTTCGGCGGAGGCTCGATCGTGCGGGCCGCCGGCGGGAGCAGCGGACGGGTCGAGCGGGCGGGGCGATGGATCTGTTGCTGTGTCAACGCACCCGCACCGCCCTCTGCAGTGCCTCGGCGGCGAGCTGGGTGGCAGCGCGGCGCGTGGTCTCACCCAGCCGATCGGGCATGATCGGTCCGCCACCGGCCAGGTGCCGGTCGTAGGGCAGATGCACGAGGGTGACTCCGGTTTCCCGCAGATGGGCCGTGGCGGCCTTCAGGTCGAGGTTCGCGTCGGGTGTGTTCGAGGTGAGGGCCACGACGGTGGAGGCGAGCGCGGCATGCGGCAGCCCGCCGAGCCAGTCCAGGACGATCCGGGTACCGCCCACCCCTTCGGCGGTGAGCGGGGCGACGACCACACGCGCGTGCGCGGTGTCCATCGCCGTACGGGCCACCTCGCCGGGCAACGTCTCGCAGTCCACGACCGTGACGGCGAAGTAACGCCGCAGCGCGAGCGTCACGGTGCGGTAGGTCGCAACGTCCAGCGGTGCGCCCACCCGCCCCTGACTGGCGGGCAGCAGCCAGCCGCCGTCCGCTACCGGCACCAAGTAGCCAGTGATATCGGTCAGTTGCATCGAAGGAGTGAGGATCCGGGCGAGCTCGACGCACGACCAGCGGACGGACTGAGCGCCCATCCGCACCGGCAGCGTGCCCAGGGCGGCGTCCGCCTCCAGAGCGAGCACGGGGTCGTGCCGATAGTGGCTGAACGCCCGCGACAGCAGTGCGGCGGTCGTGGTCTTGCCCACGCCACCGCGGATCGACGTCACAGCGATCACCCGGCCCGTGGTCACCGGCTGCTGCACCATGCTGCCCAGCCGACTCTCCACGGCGACCTCCTGCGCGGCCGACGAGGTCAGCTTGCGCAGCGACCGGCCCGAACGCCGGACCAGCGAATCACCGTGCTGGGGCGAACCGAGCGCTATGGCGAGGCGCGGGTCGAGCGTCGGCACCGGCTCGGGCGTCGCCATGGGCAGCCGGGCCTGGCGGGGCGGCCGTACAGCGGGGGAGCCGTTCGGTGGCGTCGCCGGGGTCTGCGGGACTGCCTCGACGCCGGAAGCGGGGGACCCGGTGCCGGGGTGGGCCTGGGCCGACGGCGCCGACGGAACCCCGGTCGCGGGGCGCGGGGATACTTGAGCCGGGGTCTGCGGAGCGGACCGCTCCTCGTCTCCGCGCGAGACCGGCCCCGTGGTGTGTTGCTCGCGGGACCGCCGACCCGGGTTGGGACGCTCCTCGTCCGGATCGCGCACGGGCAAGGGCGGCCGGGCGGCACCGGGCGCAGGCTGCTCGCGCGCCTCGTCGGCCGAGCCTGCGGTCAGCTCACGCAGCACGTCGTCCTGCCAACGGCCGGAAGTCGTCATCACCGCCACCTCACGCGAAGGTGCCCAGCAGCCGCCCGTACACCCCGAACACTCCGAGGACCAGCGGGAACAGAGCGACCACACCAGCCGACTCCAGCATGTCACCGGCCTTGCGCAGTCGAACCCGGACATGCTCGGCGGGCTGCACGGCCAGCACACCCAGCGACACCACGACCAGTACGCCGAGAACGGCGAGCGGTGCCGGGGCTCCGGAGTGCTCCCGCCACAGCCAGGCCAGCCGCAGCGCTACCGCCATGGACGCCGCGAGCAGTACGACCACCTCCGCCACCAGCGGATAGGCACGCGCTCGCAGCGCGAGGACGAACGCCACGGCGACAGCCAGCAACACCGTCCACACCGTCACCGTACGCACCGCCAGCACTCCGGCGACCGCACCGCAGACCGCGGTGACGACCGTTGCCAGCGCCAGACCCCGATGCGTGGCGGCCAACGCGGTCGCCACCTGATGACGACTGACCGACGACCCAGCAGAGCGGCGGTCGTCCAGCCCGGACAGACCGGACGCCGCCAGCGCCAGCCGGGGCAGCACACCAAGCGCGACTACGGACACCACGGCGAGCAGCGCCCCCGCACGTGCCGAACCGGCTCCGCCGGACTGGAACGCGAGCGCCACCTCCCAGCACACGCCCGCTCCGGCCAGCGCCCCTGCCCCGACCACCGCACCCCGCCCGAACGGCGAGAACCAGCCGAGCAGCAACAGCGCCAGCACCAGGACCGAGAGCACGGCGGCCAACCGCACGGCTCCCAGCCAGCCCTGAGCGTCGGCAACCGACCAGGCACCCTGCACACCCACAGCGGCACTCACCACGACCAGCGCAGCGGCAAGCCCCTTGTGCCCCGCCCGCCCCAGCAGCGCACCGGCCACCGCGGCCATCACTGCGATCACCAGGAGCGACCATCCCGCAGTCTCGGCCTCGAACCCCTGACGCGCCATGAAGCCGACGGCCGACGCCCAGACCACACCCGCGCCCGCGGCCGTGATCCGCCGCGCCCGCGCGTCCCACCGCCAGGCCCGCACATCCAGATCGCCGGCCGCCTCGTCACTCACGTCATGGACCACCGGCGCGGACGGCGCGTCCTCGACCCGGACCAGCCGGAGTACGGCGCCGTCGGGCACTCCCGCCGACTCCAGCGTGGCATCCGGCTCCAGAGCACTTCCGTCAGCCGTCACCAGGTGCCGGGCCTGCGGACGTTCGGCCACCCGGTCGTCGAGCAGCCGCATCACCTCGGGCAACAGCAGTCCGACCGGCTCCCGGGCCGGCAGCACCAGATCCACCCGACGCCGCTCACCGACCAACGTGACTCGACTCAGTGCCGTACGGCTCACAGTCCCCCGGGATATCACGCGTTCGAACCTATCATCGGGCCGAATTCGCAGGCTGCGATGGAGCGGTGGGCTGACCAGAGGGCGTTGACACAGGAACAGAGGTCCCGTACGGAGCCTTCCCGATCACGCGATGTGCGATGAAGGACCACCCCACACACCCGGCACACACCACGGCGGCGATCACCACTCCCGCGAATGCCTTCCCGAGCCGCTCGTCCACGGTCCGCCGCTGCCGCTGCGCCCCGAACAACACGGCATCACGCAACCGCCGACGCCGTACCGCCACGGACTCAAGAAGCTGACTGTCGTAATCCTGGGCTGACATCACTCAAATCCGGTTCGCTGGACATGCGGGTGCTCGTCGAACATCTTCTCGCCGTGCGGATTCCGGACGCAACGAGGCAGGGGCTGGGCAGCGGTCAGCAGCGCAGGCCGACGATGCCCCAGCCCCGGCGCTCTGCCTCCGTGACCACCTCGCCCCAGTCGGTGAGAAGGTCGGCAAACGACTCGAACATACCGATCCGTCCGCCGGGCTCCGCGGCGTGCTGAATGAACGGCTCGCGCAGTGTTTCCAGGTGAGTTTTCACCTGCTGCCACCATCCAGCGAGCGGGGGTACCTGATCGGGCGGACACCACAGCGAGAGGTCCGCGTCCCAGGTGCACGGTCGGCCAGGGAGCCCTGAACCGGCGCCGGTGGCGTCCTCCAGCCCGTGCCAGAACAACGTGTCGGCGAACCGGTCCACCACCTCACGCACCTTCGGCTCGACGAACTCGCGCATGTGCTCCCACCGAAAACCGGCCCAGGCGTGCGGTTTGTACGAGCCGTGCGTGTTCCGGAAGGCATACCGGCCGAACCAGTCGTCACCCGGCTGCGTGGACCACGACCAGCCATGCTCGAAGAGGTCGTCGCTGTACGCCTCGCCGAACGCGGCCGTACGGCGCGGACACGGATCTACGACGGCCAGACGACCGCGCCGTCACGCACTACCAACGGTGCGGGCCGGGGCTCTTCGTAGAACCGGATCCATCCCAGATGGACATCGCCATCGGAGCCTCGGTGCCGCTCGCTGGCCTTGGTCGCGAGCCAGCTGAGGAGTTCACCAGTGCGCTCGAAATCGTCCGGGTGGATTTCCTGTCGGCTGGTCAGCGCCCAGCCCTCCTGCCCCGCGTCCTGTAGACGCAGCAACACGGAGACAAGTGCGCCCCCAACCTTGTAGCCACCACCCTGCTGGCCGAGAAGGGGCTCCGGATCGTCCTCGATGACGAACTCTCCGTCTTCGTCCTCCACCACGACCGGAAATTCGGTGACGATACGGAACGTGTCCGGCTGGGAGCCGGCACCCAGATGCCATCGCAGCTCCGTGAGTTCCCCCGCCGACAACTCGTCACGCAGGTCCAACGCGAGCATCAGCTCGAACATGTCAGCCATGGTCGCGCAGGCTACAGATGCATGGCCTGCTCGGGCGAGCGGCGCCGACGGGAGCGGAGAGGGACACCGCCAACCGCCGGTCAGCCGATGTTGTCGACCGCTGCCTTCGCCTTGGCGAGGGTGGCCTGAGCGGTGCCGTCGTTCTGCTCCAGCGTGTTGCGGACCAGACGGATGATCTCGCGCACCTCTGCCGCGGCCTTGTGCCAGCGGACCTCCTTGCCGTGGTACTCGTCCGAGACACCGTCGGCCTGGAAGTCGGCCATCGCAGCCTTGACCGCCCGGTCGCGGTCGGTCAGCACGCGCTCCAACTGGCCGATGATTCCGGACAGGCTGGTCTGTACGTCGGCGGAGGCACCGGTGTCGTACGAGCGGCGGTCCTGATTCTGAGCCATGATCGAGTCCCCCTTGAAAACGGTGGCGATAGCGGTGAGTTCCTCCTCGACGGCGGTTACCGCGCGCCGAAGCGGGCGGCGTCGAAGTTGGCAGCGCCCATGTTCTGGTGCGCGTTGTCACCCAACTCCACGTCACCACTGCCGAATGCGGTGTCCATACCGGACTGACCGCCGAGGATCGCGCCCAGCGAGCCGTTCAGATCTGCCGTGATCTCGTCGGCATGCGCCTTGAACGTGTCGAACGCGGCCTTGCCGGCACCGTTGAACTTGCCCTCCAGCGGTTCGGCCGCCTGGATCAGCAACCTGATCAGCGTCCCCAGGTCGTCGCTTGAGCCGACGGTGCTCTTCCCGAGCTGCGACAGGGTCGTCGACCCCATGTCGAACTTCATCCACCCACCCCGTAAGCGTGTTGTGTGCTGGGACTACTCAATCGCCGCCGCTTCACCTTGCGGCGCCAGAGCCCACAGTGCGTCGAACATCTTCTCGCATCCCAAGTTGCAGGCGCAACGCGAAAGGGGCCGAAGTGGCCTGATCTGGTGCATGCGACAGGACAAGGCTGAGGGCCATCAGATCATCCGAGACGAGCTCGTGTCGCCGAATCGGTCGATGCAGCCTGGATGAGCGTTGAATCGCCGAACGCCTACGAGGAAACGGCAGTGCCTCGCAACAGGGAGCACGCGCACCGATGAAGTCGGGCACAGGGCCATGCGGGCGTCGAGGGACGCCTCCCACTGTGCGGTGAGACCGAGCATGAGGCGCTGGCGCATGCCAGGGGTGACGTGGGCGTAGCGTGCGGAGACCGAACCGTCGAGGTGGCCCATGCGCTCGTCCATGAGTACCTTCTCCGTACCCAGGTCCTCCATCATCGTCCGGTGGGTGTGACGGAGGCCGTGGAGGGTGAGTCCCTTGGCGATTGGGAGCCAGCAGGCATCAGCACGATCGGTGGCACCCCGCCCTCGCGCCGGGACGCGGGGCCATGGCTCACCGAGGATGGGTACGGGACGGGCCTCCTGTGGCGCCTTCTTCGGGTACCAGCCGGAGACCGCCGGCGTGAACAACCAGGTCACAAAACCGTTCCTGCGCCAGTGGGCTGCATGCCCCGACACAGCGCCACCTCGCACGAATCCAAGGTCGGCCACGGCCTTCTCGACCCGCACCCGCGTAGCTTCGGCGACGCGGTGGGGGTGGTTGAGGACATTGGACACCGTTCCCGTGGAGACCCCGGCCAGCCGGGCTACGTCGGCAAGCTTGGCGCCGTGGTGGCCGCCGGTCCGCGCTGCCCCCTGGCCTCGGAAGACGTACGTCCTCCCGTGGCAGGGGCAGGGTGTCGGTTTCGTGCGGGCGATGTGGTCGAACACCAGGGCCGACAGCCAGTCCATCGCGTCGATGGTCCGGTAGCTGTCGTCCTTGGGCGGACAGCGCACCAGCTCGCCAGTGTCCGGCTCGTACAGCTGCCACTCGACGCGGAACGCGCCAGGCCGGACGAACTCCGTCTCCAGGCCGCCGATTTCGCCCCAGCGCTTACCCGTATAGCCCTTGAGGACGACGGCGACGAACTCATCGTCGCGGCCGGAGAGCAGGGCAGTTCGCTCTGCGGTCAGCAGGATGCCGAGCGCGTCGGTGACGACCTTCTCCGGGCCGCGGTTGCGGGAGCGGCCAGCGCGTTTACCGCGCCCGCGCCGCCGGGCGGCCGGGTGGGACGTGATCAGACCCTCGTCGATCGCGTCCTCGAAGATCAGGTGGAGCGTCGAGCGCCAGGTCTTGACGCTGGAGGCCGCGTACACGGCTTTCTCCTTCTCGCGCCGTCGTTCTCCTCGAGCATGTTGCGGAGGCGCCGGTGTCGCACGCGCCGCTGTCCATCTGGTGCACGACCGGCGGTGACGTGGGCGTGGCGAACGGAGACGGAGGCCGGACCGCACGGAAAACCCCCTCATCTCCAAGCCCGGCCACGTCTAAGCTCGGCCGATGACCTTGGAATGGGAACAGGTAATCGTGCACTCGGCGGATCCCGTGGCCCTGGGGCGGTGGTGGGCCGAAGCTCTTGGCTGGGTGGTGGTCTACTCCTCCGATGACGAGTTCGAGATCCGTCCGGAGCCGGATCGCCTGCCGGGGTTGGACTTCGTCCGGCTTGATGAGCCGAAGAAGGCCAAGAGCCGGCTGCATCTCGACTTCCGGCCGGATGATCGGGACGCCGAGGTGGCCCGGCTCGTGGCGCACGGCGCACAGCGGGTCGACATCGGCCAGGGTGATCAGTCGTGGGTGGTGCTGGCGGACCCCGAGGGCAACGAGTTCTGTGTCCTCGGCCCACGGAGCCAGTAGCCGGCTTCCTGCGTCCTTCGGCACCGGTACGGGTGAGCGAGCGCCCTGCGGAGACGTACGGATGAGCGAGCGCCCCTGCGGAGGCGGTGGCATGCCGGTCAGGGGGCGTCGCGATCGGTCTGGGTGAAGTGGCTGGGTCTGCCGCCGTGCTCCACCAGGCGGCCCAGCCGGGCCGCCTCGGTCCGTGGCACGAGGGTCCAGGTGCCGTCGGTGCGGTGCAGGGCGGTGGAGTGCCAGGGGGTGGTCCAGGCGTCCGCGGTGTCGAGGAGGCGGATGCCGAATTTGGGGGCGCCGATGGGCTGGGGGTGGATGGAGAGGCGTACGGCGCGGGGGTGCTGCGCGGCGATCAGGGCACCCCAGGCGCGGCTGCGCTGGATGACGCCGTAGGCGCGTTGCCGGCAGGCGCGTTGGAGGGCGGAGCGGGTGCCGGTCCAGCCGGTGGTGTCCTCGACGAGGAAGCGGGTGATGCCCCGGTAGAGGGCGAGGGCTTGGCCGTCGGCGGCGATCTCGGCCCGCAGGGCCTCTCGTGTGGGGGCGTAGCGCTCGTGTACGCGGGCGCGTTTCGTGTCGTGCGGGAGGTCGCCGAGGGCGTCGCGCAGGTCGAACACGGACAGTCTGCCGAGGTCCATCCGGTTCAGCTGGGTGCGCAGGTCGTCGGCGTAGGCGTCGATGTGGTCGTCGGGGACGCCGATGAGGTCGCCGAAGACATGGCCGTCGGAGCAGATGATCAGGCGGGCGCCGGGCGGGTGGAGCCGCTCGATCTCGGTGCACAGGGTGTTCAGGAAGCTCAGCGAGAGCCGTTCGCCCTGGTCGGGGAGGTGGCCGAGGACCTTGGCCGGGTTGGGTGACTTGCAGGGGAAGCCGGGCAGGGTGAAGACGACGGGGGCGCCGGAGCGTACGAAGTCGGCGATGCGGCGCAACTGATGGGGGAACGCTTCCGCGGGGGCGGGGGCGGGAGCCTTGTCGGTGGTGCGGTGGTGGGGCAGGAGCAGATCGAGGATCTCGGCGGCGACGCTCATGGGGCGGGCGTCCGGCGCGATCGTCGGTGGCATGGGGGTTCCTCCTGAGGTCGCCGCGGACATGACGGCACGTCGGCACGTCGGCACGTCGGCACGTCGGCATGGCGCCGTGGCGGGAGTGGCAGCCGGGCGCCGGTTCGCGGCGGCGAGAAAGCGGCAGCGGGAAAGCGGGGGGCGAACGCGTGCGGGCGGTTCGGTCAGCCCGCGGGCAGGGTCACAGGCGCCGGTCGTAGGCGACGGGGAGGCGGTGGGTGCCGCGGCCCAGGACGGCCGGGATCCACTCCAGGTCCTCGTCGGCGACGGCCGGGCGCAGGCCGGGCAACCTGGTGATCAGGGTTTCCAGGGCGATCCGGAGTTCGGCGCGGGCGAGGGCGGCGCCGGGGCAGAAGTGGATGCCGTGGCCGAAGGCGAGGTGGGGGTTGGGCGAGCGGCCGAGGTCCAGGGTGTCGGGGTCGGGGAAACGGCGCGGGTCGCGGTTGGCGGCGCACAGGGAGACGATCACCGAGTCGCCGGCCGGGACCTGGGTGCCGTGCAGGTCGCTGTCCCGGTCGAAGAAGCGCCAGGTGGTGAGCTCGAAGGCGCTGTCGTAGCGGAGGAGTTCCTCGACCGCGCGGGGCAGCAGGCCGGGCTCGTCGCGGAGGCGGGCGAGCTGGTCCGGGTTGCGGAACAGGGCGATCAGGGCCGTGGTGATCTGGTTGGTGACCGGCTCCTGGCCCGCGACGAGGAGCTGGAAGATCATCGAGTCCAGCTCCTCCGGGGACAGCTCGCCGCGGTCGCGGGCGGTGACGAGCCGGCCGAGCAGGTCGTCGTCCCCGTGCTCGCGCTTGTGGGCGACGACATCGGCGATGTAGCCCTGCAGGCCGTGCAGGCGCGCCTCGTAGCGCGGGCGTCCGGGGTCGGTGGGGCCGACGGGCTGGACGACCTTGCCCCAGTCGCGGTCGAAGCGTGCCGCCAGTGCACGCGGGAGGCCGATGACGTCCGCGAGGACCTGGAAGGGGAAGGGGGCGGCGAAGCCGGTGACGAGGTCCGCCGGGCCGTGCTCCGGCAGCGCGTCGATCAGGGCGTCGGCCAGGCGCCGGAAGCGGGGGCGGAGCCGCTCGATGCGGCGCGGTGCGAAGGCGCCGGTGACCAGGCGCCGCATCCGGGTGTGCGCGGGCGGGTCCTGGTGCAGGAGATGGACCTGGAGCCGGGAGTGCTGCGGCTCGGGCATGATCGAGGCGCGGGCGCGCCAGCGGTCGTTGCCCCGGTCGTGGTGCTTGCCCAGGCGCTCGTCGTCGAGTGCGCCGTGGGCGGCGTCGTAGCCGGTGACGAGCCAGGCCCGGACGCCGCTGGGGAACAGCACGCGGTGGACGGGGCCAGCCTCGCGCATCCGCGCGTACAGCGGGTACGGGTCGGCCTTGTAGGGACAGCCCATCAGCGGGACCGGGTCGGGCAGGGGCTCCTGGGTGGTCAACGGTGCTCCTCAGAGGGCGAGTTCGGGCCGGTAGTGGTCCAGCCACAGGGCGAGGTCGACGACGCGTTCGAGCCGCAGGCGGTGGCCCCACTGCAGCTGCTCGGGCGGGGTGTCGAGGCAGGGTTTGACGAGGGTCTCGTCGGTCAGGGCCCGGACCTGCCCGGTGGCGAGCGCGTCCCGGGCCAGGTTCTGCAGGCCGCGGTTGTAGTCGGGGTGGTGGGTGGCCGGGTAGTGGTTCTTCGGGCGGTACAGCACGGAGTCCGGGGCGAGGCCCGCGCCCGCCGCCCGCAGCAGGCTCTTCTCCCGGCCGTCGAAGCTCTTCAGCGCCCAGGGCGTGGCGAAGGCGTACTCGACCAGGCGGTGGTCGCAGTACGGGACGCGCACCTCCAGGCCCCGGGCCATGCTGAGGCGGTCCTTGCGGTGCAGGAGCTGGCGCAGCCAGCGGGTCAGGGACAGGTGCTGCATCTCGCGCTGCCGGTGCTCGGCGGGCGTCTCGCTGTCGGCGTGCGGTACGGCGGCCAGCGCGCTGCGGTAGGTGTCCTGCCGGAACTCTCCGATGCGCAGACCGAGTTCGGGGTTCAGCGGCATCGCGGCCTCGTCGCCCGTCACCAGCAGCCACGGGAAGGTCCCGGCGGCCAGCGCCCTCGGGTCGTGGAACCAGGGGTAGCCGCCGAAGACCTCGTCCGCGGCCTCGCCGGACAGCGCGACCGTGGAGTGCTCGCGGATCTCGCCGAAGAGCAGGTACAGCGAGGTGTCCATGTCGCCGACGCCGATCGGCGAGTCGCGGGCCACCACGACGGCCGTGCGGTGCCCGGGGTCGAGCAGGGCGTGCGGGTCGAGTACGACCGTGCTGTGCGCGGTGCCGATGAAGGCGCCGGCCTCGGTGGCGTACGGGGCGTCGTGGCCGGTGCGCAGGACGTCCGAGGTGAACCGTTCCGCCTGGTCGCTGTAGTCGACGGCGTACGAACGGATCCGGGCGTCCGGGCCCTCGCGCCGGCGGAGTTCACCGGCGAGCAGGGCGGTCAGGACGGTGGAGTCGAGGCCGCCGGAGAGCAGGCCGCACAGGGGGACGTCGGCCTCCAGCTGACCGCGGGCCGCGGCTCCCACCAGGTCGCGGACCCGCTCCACGGCCGTGTCCCGGTCGTCCTCGTGGACGTCGGCCCGCAGCTGCCAGTAGCGGCGCGCGCGGATCCCGTCCCGGTCCAGGACGAGCAGGCCGCCGGGCTCGACCTCCCGTATCCCGGACCACAGGGTCGGCCCGGTGTTGAACAGCAGGCTGTACGCCTCCCGCAGCCCGTCCGTGTCCACCCGGGGCCGTATCTCCGGATGGGCGAACAGGGCCTTGGGCTCGGAGGCGAAGGCCAGGCCGCCGTCGACCGGGGCCCAGAACAGCGGCTTGACCCCGAGCCGGTCGCGGACCAGCAGCAGCCGCTGTGCGCGCGCGTCCCACACGGCGAAGGCGAACATGCCCTCCAGGTGCTCGGCGACGCCCTCGCCCCACTCCGTGTACGCCCGCAGCACCACCTCGGTGTCGCTTCTGGTGCGGAACTCATGGCCGAGGCCGCGCAGTCGGGCGCGCAGCCGGTGGTGGTTGTAGACCTCGCCGCTGTAGGTGAGCACGATGTCGGGATCACCGGGCCGGTCGGGCATCGGCTGCACCCCGCCCTCGAGGTCGATGACGGCGAGACGGCGGTGCCCGATCGCGGCGCGCTCGCCGAGCCAGACGCCTCCGGCGTCGGGGCCGCGGGGGGTGAGGGTGGCGGTCATGGCCTCGATGACCGGGGCCTGGGTGCGGGCGTCCTGGTGGAAGGACGCCCAGCCGGTGATTCCGCACATGGGGACTCCTCGGTCAGGGACGGTGGGCGGCGGGAGCCGCGTCGGTGGTCTTCTCGGGTTCGGGCCGGGGCCGGCGTCCGGGCCGGGCGAGCAGGGGTACGGCCAGACCGGCGGCCGCGGCCGCGAGGGCGAGCCCGGCCGTCACACCGTCCTCGCCTCCGGCCAGTCCCCAGGCGGCGGTGGCCAGCGCCGGGCCGAGAGCGAAGCCGAGGCTGCGGGCCAGTTGGACCGAGGAACCGACGGTCGCCGTGCGGTCCGGTGGGGCGGCGCTCATGACGAGGGCCTGGGTCGGGCCGCCGTTCAGGCCCATGCCGGCGCCGGCCAGCGCCAGCCGCCACGCCACCTGCGGCGGCGACCAGTCCTGCGCCGGCGGGACCAGCAGCAACAGGCCGACGGTGGTGAGCGCGGCGCCGGTGACCGCGACGGGCCGGGCGCCGGTGAGGTCGGCGAGGCGGCCGCCGAGCGGGCCGGCCAGCCCCATGCCGAGCGGGAAGGCGAGGACGGTCAGCCCGGTGGTCGTCGCGCTGACGCCGGCGTCACGCTGCAGGTGCAGGGCGACGACGTAGTGCATCGCGGAGAAACCGGCCGCCAGCGCCAGCACCGCCGTGTGCGCCGGGAACAACCCCGTCGCGCGCAGTACGCCGGCCACCGGGCGGCCGCCCGGCCCCCGCAGCCACCACCACAACGGCGGACCGGCGGCGAGCCCGAGCACCAGCCACCCGGGGTGGCCCGGCGCCAGGGTGAGCGCCAGCAGAAGGGCGGCCACCGCGGAACCCACCAGCAGGGCATCCGAAGCCGGCCCCCGCTCGGGCGGGCGCAGGGTGCCGTCCGGCGGCACCGGCCGCCCCCACTCCCGGCTTCCCTCGGGCGGGCGGACCCGCATCGCCATGACCAGAGCGAGCAGACAAAAAGGGATCTTGACCAGGAAGACGACGCGCCAGCCCAGGTGGTCCAGCAGCAGTCCGCCGACCGCCGGGCCGGTCACCGCGCCCAGCGGGCCCAGGGTCGCGGGCACGCTCATGGCCCGCCCGCGCAGCTCCGGCCGCACCGAGCGCAGCGCGAGCACCGGCATCAGCACGAAGAGCGCGGCGCCGCACGCGCCCTGGGCGAGGCGGGCGGCGATCAGCCAGGCCGCCCAGGGTGCGGCGGCGGCGAGCGCGCTGCACAGGGCGAAGCCGGCGGTCGCGGTGAGTACGGCGGAGCGCACACCGACGCCGTCCAGCCGGCGCCCGACCGGCAACAGCAGGGCGGCGACGGGCAGTTGGTAGCCGAGGACGGCCCACTGGGCGGTCGCGGCGGAGACGTGCAGACCGGCGGCGATGTCCGCCAGGGCCACGTTGACGATGTTCATGTCGAGCATCGCCACGAACGACAGCAGGCCGGCCACGGCGACGAGCGGCCAGCGGTCCTCGCCGGCGGGTGGCCGACCCGGCTGCCTCGAACCGGCACTGAGGCGTGTCACCGATGCCCCCCTCACGCTCGCGCACGGGCTGCCGGACGGCAGCCTCGTCCCACAAGTCGGGAGGGATCGCGGGCGAGTTCCCGGGCATGTCCTCAAAAGCGGTCAGCCGGTCACGTCACCGGCATGCGCCGGTGGCGCGAGCGCCGGCGCGCGGTGGTCGACCGCGATCAGCGGGTCGCCGGTGAGGGGGTGCTCGACGACCGCCGCCCGCACCCCGAACACCTCCGCCATCAGGGCGGGCGTGAGGACCTCGCGCGGCGGGCCGGAGGCGACGACCGAGCCGGCGTGCAGGACGTGGAGGCGGTCGCAGACGGAGGCGGCGGCGTTGAGGTCGTGCAGCGACACCAGGGTCGTACGGCGCTGGGCGCGCAGCAGGGCGAGCAGGTCGACCTGGTGGCGGATGTCGAGGTGGTTGGTCGGCTCGTCGAGGACCAGGACGTCGGGGTTCTGCGCGAACGCCCTGGCGAGCAGGACGCGTTGGCGCTCGCCGCCGGACAGGGCCGTGAACCGGCGCCCGGCCTGGGCGTCCATGCCGACGTCGGCCAGGGCCCGGGCGACGATGTCGCGGTCGGTGGCGTCCTCACCGGCGAAGGCCCGCTTGTAGGGGGTCCGGCCCATGGCGACGACCTCGCGCACGGTCAGCTCGAAGTCGCTCCCCCGCTCCTGCGGAAGAGCGGCCACGTGCCGCGCCGACCGGGCCGGGCTCAGCTCGCGCAGGTCGGTGCCGGCCAGCAGGACACGCCCGGCGGTGGGCCTCAGATGCCGGTAGACGGTGCGCAGCAGGGTGGACTTGCCGCTGCCGTTCGGCCCGACCAGGCCGGTGATCTCGCCCTCGGTCGCGACGAGACGGGCCCCGGCCACGACCGTACGGCCCGCGTAGGCGACGTGCAGGTCCTCGATGTCGATCCTCAACTGCCGTTCTCCTGACGCCGGTCGAGCAGGTACAGCAGGGCCGGAGCCCCGAGCAGCGAGGTGACCACGCCCACCGGCAGCTCCTGGGTGTCCATGGCCGTACGGCAGACGAGGTCGACCACGACCAGGAGCACCGCGCCGAAGAGGGCCGAGACCGGCAGCAGGCGCCGGTGGTCGCCGCCGACGACCAGGCGGCAGGCGTGCGGCACCATCAGCGCGACGAAGGCGATCGCGCCGGAGACGGCGACCAGGACGCCGGTCAGCAGGCTGGTCAAGGTGAACAGTTCGCGGCGCAGGCGGGTGACGTCGACGCCGAGCCCGGCGGCCGTCTCGTCACCCATCAGCAGGGCGTTCAGGGCCCGGGCGCGCGCCTGCAGCCACAGCAGCGCGAGGGGTACGGCGACGGCGGGCACCGCGAGCAGCTGCCAGGTCGCCCCGCCGAGGCTGCCCATCAGCCAGAACAGCACGCTGTGCGTCTGCTGTTCGTCCCCCGCCCGCAGCACCAGGAAGCTGGTGAAGCCGGACAGGAACTGCCCGATCGCCACCCCGGCCAGCACCAGTCGCAGCGGCGCGAATCCCCCGCCGCGCCGGGCCACCGCCCACACCAGCGCGAAGGTGGCCAGCGCACCGGCGAAGGCGGCGCCGGACAGGCCCAGGCCGAGCGCCCCGCCCGCGCCGGCGCCGAGCACGATCGCGGCGACCGCGCCCAGGGAGGCGCCGTTGGAGACGCCCAGCAGGTACGGGTCGGCCAGCGGGTTGCGCACCAGCGCCTGCACGGCCGTACCGACGACACCGAGCCCGGCGCCGACCAGCGCGGCGAGCAGGGCGCGGGGCACCCGGAGCTGCCAGACGATCAGGTCGTCGGTGCCGGGCCGCGGCGCCTCGCCGGACAGTCTCCGCGCCACCACGCCCCACACCTCGCCGGGCGGGACGGACGTCGAGCCCCAGGACACGGCCGCCGTCAGCGCGGCCAGCAGCGCCACGGCCAGGACGGCCGACAGGGGACCGGCGGGCAGGCCGCCACGCGTCCCGGAGTCCGCGGCCTTCCGGCGTACCAGCGTGCGAGCCACGGTCAGCCGACCTCGCCCGGGTGGAGGGCCTTGGCGATGGCCTCCACCGTGTCGGCGTTCTCGACCCCGGCGATGGTGGTCGCCTCCGAGCCGATGCGCAGCAGATGGCCCTCCTTCACCGCCTTCAGGCCCTTGGTGGCCGGGTTGGACCGCAGCCACCGCTCGGCCTCGTCGAACGCCTCCTTGTTCGCCGCCTCGCTGCCCCGGTCGCGGACCCCGAGCTGGATCCAGTCCGGGTTCCTCGCGATGACGTCCTCCCAGCCGACCTGCCGATGGTCGCCGTCGCAGTCGGCGAAGGCGTTGCGGGCGCCGGCCAGGGTGATCACGGCGTTGGCGAGCTGGCGGTTGCAGGTGACGGTGGGCTGCTCGGTGCCGGCGTCGTAGTCGAAGAAGAAGTACGACGGCCGCTTGCTCTCCGGCACACCGCCGACCGCCTTCCGGACGGCGTCCACCTTCTGCTTCATCCCGGCGACGAGTTCCCTCGCCCGCGCGCTCGTGCCGGTGACCGCGCCGAGCGAGGTGATGTCGGCCTCCACCGCGGACAGGTCGGTGACCGGGGTCCTGCTCCGCGCCGCGCAGGCGGTGGACTTCAGGTAGATGTGCCTGATCCCGGCCGCCTCGAACTCCTCGGCCGTCGGCGCGTCCCCCGTCCCCGAGCCGCCCATGCCGCCCATGGCGGCGAAGGTGTCGATGTACAGGTCGGCGCCGGAACCGAGCAGCTTCTCCTTGGGGATGACGGTCCGGCCGAGCACCTTCACCCGCTGCGCCCGCGCGTCGAGTGCGCCGGGCAGCGTGCCCTTGCCGGGCGGGAAGCCGGTGCCGATCACCCTGTCGCCGGCGCCGAGGCGCAGCAGCAGTTCCAGGCTGGAGGCGTTGCTGGTGACGATCCTCCTGGGCGCGGCGGAGAACGTGGTCCGGGCACCCGTGCAGTCGGTGACGGACACCGGGTAGCCGCCCCGGACGGAGCTCCCGGCGCTCTCGCCACCGGTGTTCCTGTGCTCGCCGCCGCAGCCCGACGCGAGCAGACCGCCCAGCACGACGGCCGCCGCAGGGCCCCACACACGAGAACGCATCGAACAACTCCCGGATCCACTCGGTACGCGGGCGAACCTCCGTCACCCCGGTCCAGTAGTCGGCGCGGGCGCCGTGTGAGTTCCCGTCAGCGGGCGGTACGGCGCGAAAGGGTGCCGGTGCCGGATGCTCCCGCCGGCACCGGCACCCTCCCGGATCAGCAGGCCACCAGGGCGTCCATCAGGGTGGCCCGGGCCCGGGCGACGCGGGAGCGGACCGTGCCGATCGGGCAGTCGCTGACCTCGGCCGCCTCCGCATAGGGCAGGCCGAGCAGCTGGGTGAGGATGAACGCCTCCCGGCGGTCGTCGGGCAGCGAGGCCAGCAGATCCAGCAGGGCGATGCCGTCGTCGAAGCCGGGCAGGTCGCACGGCTGGGCCAGCTCGACGGCCAGTTGCCAGTCCGGTACGTCCGACAGGCGCGGCCGGGCGGCGGCGTACCGGTAGCTGTCGATCACCGCACGGCGGGCTATGGACAGCAGCCAGGCCCGCGCCGAGGAACGGCCCTCGAACCGGTGCAGGCTGCCGAGCGCCCGCAGGAAGGTGTCCTGTGCCAGGTCGTCCACAGCCTGGGGATCGCCGCAGAGATGGGCGACATAGCGCTGGACGTCCCGGTGCAGGGCACCCACGAACTGCTCGACCGCGTCCGTGTCACCGGCTCGGGCGGCCAGCGCCCATGCGGTGATCGAGTCGTCGAGCGCACTGGTGTGCCTCTTGGCGTGCGAGGCGGGCAGGGCAGAGGTCGTCACGTGGTGTCCTTCTCGGGTCAACCGTGATCCGGACCGGGGCACGCGACGGCGCGCGGTCCGGTGAAAGGGGGGAAACGGCCCTACGGCCGTGGCCCGAGGCGCAGACGGGCAGCCTCGGGAAACCAGCTGTCCTCAGACGACAGCCGTTCCCACCGGCGGACCCCGCGAAGTGATCGCGTGGACGAGAAGGAGGAGACGCGGTGCCCGCTCGGAGCGGCGCCGCCGGATGCGGACGCGCGGGCGGGTGTGCGGAGCGAGGGGCAGGGCGAGCAGCAGCCGCAGCGGTGCCGCCAGCCATCCGGCCGTCGCCCGCAGGATCCGGAAGGCGGCCTTCTCTCCGTACGCCAGCCACAGGCCGCACAGCACCGCGGCGAGCAGGTGGGCGGCGAACATGCCGTACGGCGACATGCCGCCGGCCGTGGAGTGGCCGACGTGCTCCATGTGGCTCATGCCCATGTGGCTCGTGCCCATATGGCTCATGCCCGTGTGCTTCATGGATCCCATGTCCATGGAGCCCATCCGCATCGCGCCCATGTCCATGGAGTCCATACCGGCCATGTGCGCAGAGCCCGAACCACCGGAGGCCGAACCGCCGGAGCCCGAACCGCCGGAGACCGACTGGGCGTAGGAGAACGCCTCGTGCAGCACGGTCTGGGCGGCGACCACGACCGCCACGACGAACGGCAGCCCGCGCTCACGCCCCGCGAGACACCAGCCCGCGGCACCGGTCACGGCGACGCCGCCCGTGAGCGCCCACGCGGGGACGTCGCTCCCGGACATCAGCACGTGCCCCAGGGCGGCGAGCAGCACGCACACGGCCGCGAACACCGCGGCCCGTATCGCGCGAGCACACCACCCTGCAGTCATGGCGCTTCATCCTCGCATCCGGATGTCCGCCGTGATGCGCGGGTGCGGAAATGTCACGGAATACGGCCGCCCGGGTGGATCACCACGGCGGTCGTCCTGACCGGCGCCCCGTGCTCGAAGTGCAGGGTGAACGGCACGAGGTCGCCCGCCTGCCAGCCCGCCCCGGCCCGCAGGGTCACGTCCACCCCGGCCGGGGACATGGACAGCTCACCGCCGGCGGGGACGGTGGCGGAGTCGACCTCGGTCCGGTAGGCCGCCGCGCCACCGGTCATGCGGTGCCGGCTGAGGGCGATCCCGCCCCGCGTGGCGCCGGACGTCACCTCGACCAGCCGGTCGTCGGCGCCGCCGAGGTTGGTGATGTCGAAGAAGGCCGCGGTCTCCGGGCCGCCGCCGTACGGCAGCAGGACGCGGGCGTTCGAGACGGTGATCCGCGCCGGGCTGCCCGCGTTGCCGCAGGCGGTCCACATGCTCAGTCCGCCGAGGGCGAGGACGCTCGCGGCGACGGGGGCGAGCGCGGCCACCAGGGTGTCGGTCAGCCGCCGGCGCGGCGGCCGCCAGAGGTTCTGCTCGGTCATCGGGTACGACGCCTCCCGGCGGGCGAGGGCTGCCAGGCGCGCAGCCGGAGACTGTTGCCGACCACCAGCAGCGAGCTGGCCGACATGGCGGCCGCGGCGAGCATCGGGGCCAGCAGGCCGACCATGGCGAGCGGCACGGTGACGAGGTTGTAGCCGAACGCCCAGACCAGGTTGGCGCGGATGGTGCCCAGCGTGCGCCGGGCCAGCCGGACGGCGTCCGCGAGGGCCTCGATGTCGCCGCGCACCAGGGTCACGTCGGCCGCTCCGACGGCCACGTCGGTGCCGCCGCCCATGGCGATGCCCAGGTCCGCTCCGGCGAGCGCGGCGGCGTCGTTCACGCCGTCGCCGATCATCGCGACCCGGTGGCCCTGCTCCCGCAGGTCCCGTACGAGTGCGGCCTTGTCCTCGGGGGTGCAGCGGGCGTGCACCTCGTCGATGCCCACCTCCGAGGCCACGGCCCGCGCGGGCGCCGCCCGGTCACCCGTGGCGAGCACCGGCCGCACGCCCAGGCGCCGCAGCCGGTCCACGGCACGGTAACTTCCGGGGCGTACGACGTCCCCGACCTCGATCAGGGCCTCGGCCACATCGTCGACGCGGACCAGGACGGGCGTGCGGGCGGCGGCCTCGGCCTCGGACATGACCGCCGAGAGGACCGTGGGCAACCCGTCCTCCGGCGCGACGACTTCGACCAGCCGCCCCTCGACGCGCCCGCGCACGCCCCGCCCGGACACGGCCCTGAAGTCGCTCACCCCGGGCAACCGACCGCCCCGCACAGCCCGTTGGGCGTACGCGGTGATCGCCCGGCCCAGCGGGTGCTCCGACCCCTGCTCGACCGCGCCGGCCAGCCGCAGCACCGCCTCCCTCCCGAGTCCGCCGGGCACCGCCGTGACCCGGGCGACGCTCATGCGGCCGGAGGTGAGTGTGCCGGTCTTGTCCAGGACGACGGCGTCGATGTGCCGCAGCCCCTCCAGCGCCCGCGGCCCGCTGACGAGCACACCCAGCCGGGCGCCCCGTCCGGTCGCGGCCATCAGCGCGGTCGGCGTCGCCAGACCCAGCGCACAGGGGCAGGCCACGACCAGGACCGCCACGCACGCGGTGACGGCGGCCTGCGGATCGGCTCCCGCCCCGAGCCAGAAGCCGAGCGCCGTCACCGCCAGCGCCAGCACGACCGGCACGAAGACACCCGCCACCGAGTCGGCCAGCCGCTGCGCCCGGGCCTTTCCGGCCTGCGCCTCGGTCACCAGCCGGGCGATGCGGGCCAGCCGGGTGCCGGCTCCGACCGCCGTGGCCCGTACGAGCAGCAGCCCACCGGAGTTGACGGCCCCGCCGACCACGGTGGAGCCGGGCCGCACCTCGACCGGCTCGCTCTCCCCGGTCACCAGGGACAGGTCCACGGCGGAGCTGCCCTCCACCACGTCGCCGTCCGTGGCGACCCGTTCCCCGGGCCGTACGACGAAGACCTGCCCGACGCCCAACTGATCGACGGGGACGAGCCGTTCGGACGCGCCCTCCCGTACCGAGACCTCCTTGACGGCGAGGTGGGCGAGCGACCGCAGCGCCGCCCCGGTCTCGCGCCGGGCCCGCGCCTCCAGGAACCGGCCGGCCAGCACGAACAGCGGTACGCCGACGGCTCCTTCGAGGTAGACGTGGGCCACGCCGTCCGGGGCCGACGGCACAAGGGTGAACGGCATCCGCATCCCCGGCTGCCCGGCACCGCCGAGGAACAGCGCGTACGCCGACCAGGAGAAGGAGGCCAGCACGCCCAGTGACACCAGCGTGTCCATGGTCGCCGCCGAGTGCCGCAGGCCCCGTGCGGCCCGCGTGTGGAACGGCCAGGCACCCCACACGGCGACCGGTGCCGCCAGGACGAAGCACAGCCACTGCCAGTTCCGGAACTGCAGGCCCGGCACCATCGACAGCACGAGCACCGGGAGCGCGAGCAGCGCGGTGACCAGGAGCCGGTCACGCTCCTGTGCCGCGCGCCCGCCCTCGTCGCCGTCGCCCCGCTCCCGCTTCTCCGGCGGTTCGGGCAGTGCGGCCGTATAGCCGGCCTTCTCGACGGTCGCGACGAGTTCCTCCGGGCTGACCCGCGCCGGATGGCTCACCCGGGCCCGGCCGGTGGCGAGATTGACGGTCGCCGTCACGCCGTCCAGCCTGCCGAGCCTCTTCTCGACCCGCTGGACGCAGGCCGCACAGGTCATCCCGCCGACGGTCAGGTCGGTCGTCACCAGGGCGACCACGGGTTCCACACCCATCAACGGCTCCCCCCGTGCATGTCCCCCATGCCTCCTCCCCCGTCGCCGCCGCTGCCGCCGCTGCCGACACCGCTGCCGTTCCGGCTCGTGCCGGGGCCGTGCATGCCGGGCGCGACCGGCCCGGCGGCGGCACCGACGGCGTACGACACCGTGAACACCAGGGCCAGCAGCAGGAGGAACCCGCAGAGCGCGGGCGGCGGCGCCGGCCTCCGCGACACCGCGCCCGCGCCGGAGGGGGCTTGCCGGGACTCGTGCATCAACCGCGTCTCCCCATCACGTCCGTACGGCGTCGTCCGTACCGCGCCGTACCGCTTCAGGAGTCGTACCGAGCGGCGGCCGAGTTCCGGAGCGGACACAGGTCGGCACCCGAGGTGCCCGCCGGCCACGCCTCCCCCGTTCGGCCTGCTTCCCGGGTTCGCGGTCGGAGGTCCCCGTAAGGTGGAGCGCGTGATCCTCGCGCAGCCCGCCGCCGGCCCGGCCCGGGCCCGCATCCGGCAGTCGGTGCGGGCCTGCGTTCTGGTCGCCGTCCTGCTCGGGCTGTTCCTCATGCACGGCGGCCCGGCGGCGGCCGCGGGCGGCTGCCACGGCACCATGCCGGTCACGGACACCGCCGCCCCGCACCCGGCCCCGGCATCGGCCCCGACGACCCCGCACCCGGACACCATGCGACCGGCGTCCGACGCCACGGCCGCGCACCCGGACACCAAGCCACCGGCGTCCGACGCCACGGCCGCGCACCCGGACACCAAGCCACCGGCGTCCGGCGCGACGGCCGCGCACCCTGCCCGCCACACCGTGGCCGCGGCCGCCATGGCCGGCACCCGGGCGGACGAGGCCATGCGGGGCGCGCTGTGTGTGGCCACGACGCCCCGGTCGGAGATTCCGCCGCCGCCGCTCGCGGCGAGCGTCCTCATGTTCCCGGCCGCCGTCCTGCTGCCGTGGAACCGGCCGGGCTCCGGTGGCGCCCGGCGCCGGGGGCCACCGGACGGCGGGCGCCAACTCCTGCTCCAGGTGTGCGTCGCGCGGACGTGACAGGACCTCCGGGATCCGGCCGCCCGCCGCGGTCCCGCACGGCTCTGCCACGTTCAGCCGCGCCGCATCCGGCGCCCACCTGGAAAGACACACTCATGTCCCAGCGTTTCCGCACGCCCCGCCGCGCCCTCGCGGCGGCCGCCGCCACCGCGGCACTCACCCTGACCCTCGCCGCCTGCGGCGGCTCCGGCACCGGCTCCGACAAGGGCCACGACTCCGGCATGGCCGGCATGGAGCACAGCGCCACGCCGTCCGCTTCGGCGTCCGCCGGTGACATGGCGTCGATGCCCGGCATGGGCGCCGCGTCCACCGGCAACGGCCTCGCCGCCGCGCAGGACGGCTACACGATGACGGCCACGGCCGCCGGCCTCCCCGCCGGCAGGGCGACGCAGTACCGCTTCGCCATCACCGGCCCGGACGGCCGGCCGGTCACCGGCTTCGCCGTCGACCAGACCAGGCGGATGCACTTCTACGCCATCCGCTCCGACCTCACCGGCTTCCAGCACCTGCACCCCACCATGGCCCGAAGCGGCACCTGGACCGCGCCGCTCGCCGCGCTGCGGCCGGGCACCTGGCGGATGTACGCCTCCTTCACCCCGGACGGCGGCGCCGGCAAGGGCAAGGACTTCGTGCTCAGCCGCACCGTGAAGGTGCCCGGCGCGGCCATGACCTCGTCCCTGCCGAAGGCGTCCGGCACCGCCACCGTCGACGGCTACACCGTCACGGTGCAGGGCGCTCCGATGGCGGGCATGGCGCACCGGCTGACCGCCACCGTCACCAGGGACGGCAAGCCGGTCACCGACCTGCAGCCGTACCTCGACACCTACGCCCACCTGACCGCCTTCCACCAGGGCGACCTCGCCTTCGCCCACCTCCACCCGGAGACGCAGGCCGACGGTGACCACGGCGGACCGGCCCTGACCTTCCACGCCGAGTTCGCCCGGTCCGGGAACTGGCGGCTGTTCCTGCAGTTCCGCACCGGCGGGAAGCTGCACACCGCGTCCCTCACCCTGCACGTCGGCTGACGGCGCCGGGGGTGGGCTCTCGCGCGACCGGTCCGGAGAGCACCGTCGGTACGGAGAGCACCATCGTGAGCCCACCCCCCGGCGTGTCCTCCGCCCGCAGCGTGCCGGAGAGGGCCTCGGTGAAACCGCGGGCGACCGCGAGGCCGAGGCCCACTCCGACCCCGCGCGGGGCGTCGCCGTACCGCTGGAAGGGCTCGAAGATACGGTCCTTGGCCTCGTCGGGGACGCCGGGGCCGCGGTCCACGACCCGTACCTCGACCCGGTCGGCGAGGGCGCTCGCCAGGACCAGGACCTTCTCCCCGGGCGGGCTGTACTTGACGGCGTTCTCGACGACGTTGGCGACGGCCCGCTCCAGCAGGCCCCGGTCCACATACACCATCGGCAGCGTCTCGGGGATGTCCAGCTCCACGCTGTCCTCGGGCACCCCGCCGAGCGCCATGGGCACGACCTCGTCGAGGTCGCTCTCGCGGATGATGGCGGTGACGGTGCCGGTCTGCAGGCGGGACATGTCGAGGAGGTTGCCCACCAGGTGGTCGAGCCGGTCGGCGCCCTCCTCGATGGCCTGCAGCAGCTCCGCCCGGTCCTGCGCGGACCACTCGACGTCGTCCGACCTGAGCGAGGTCACCGCGGCCTTGATGCCGGCCAGCGGGGTGCGCAGGTCGTGGCTGACGGCGGCGAGCAGGGCGGTCCTGATGCGGTTGCCCTCCGCCAGTTCCTTCGCCCGGTCGGCCTCGCTCTGCAGCCGCTGCCGGTCCAGCACCACGGCGGCCTGCGCGGCGAACGCGGCCAGCACCCGGCGGTCGGCGGCGGGCAGCACCCGGCCGCGCAGCGACAGGGCCATGTGGTCGCCCACGGGGACGTCGACGTCCGCGTCCTCCGGCACCTTCGCGGGCCGGGGTCCCACGCTGCCGGCGCAGGTCCAGGGCGCGGTCTCGCCGGTCCGCTCCAGCAGGGCCACCGACTCCATGCCGAAGGTCTCGCGGACCCGCTCCAGCAGCGCCTCCAGAGTGGTCTCGCCGCGCAGGACGTTGCCCGCGAGGAAGGAGAGTATCTCCGACTCGGCGCGCAGCCGGGCCGCCTGATGGGTGCGCCGGGCGGCGAGGTCCACCACCGAGGCCACGGACACGGCGACCCCGACGAAGATCGCGATGGCGACGATGTTCTTCGGGTCGGCGATCGTCAGGGTGTGGACGGGCGGGGTGAAGTACCAGTTGAGCAGCAGCGAGCCCACGACCGCCGAGGCCAGCGCCGGGAAGAGGCCGCCCAGCAGGGCCGCCGCCACCGTCAGCGTCAGGAAGAGCAGCATGTCGTTGGCGAGCCCGACGTCCGGGGTGACCGTGGTGAGCAGCCAGGTCAGCAGGACGGGGCCGGACCCGCCGACGGCCCAGCCCCAGCTGACCCGGGAACGTCCGAGGCGTCCGCCGCGCGCCACCGGCAGCCCGCGGCCCTTGCCCGCCTCGTCGTGCGTGATGAGGTGGACGTCGAGGTCGGGGCCGGAGTCCCGGGCCACCGTCGCGCCGACGCCCGGCCCGAAGACGTACTGCCAGCCCTTGCGGCGGGAGACGCCGAGGACGATCTGGGTGGCGTTCACGCCCCGCGCGAAGTCGAGCAGGGCGGCCGGTATGTCGTCGCCGACCACGTGGTGGAAGGAGCCGCCGAGATCCTCGACCAGGGTGCGCTGGTCGGCGAGTTCCTTCGGGGAGGCCGAGGTCAGCCCGTCGCTGCGGGAGATGTAGACGGCCAGCACCTCGCCGCCGGCGCCCTTCTCCGCGAGCCGCGCGGCCCGCCGGATCAGGGTACTGCCCTCGGGGCCGCCGGTCAGGCCGACCACGATCCGCTCCCGCGAGCCCCAGATGGCCGACACCCGGTGCTCGCGCCGGTACTCGTTGAGGTACTCGTCGACCCGGTCGGCCACCCACAGCAGCGCCAGCTCCCGCAGGGCGGTGAGGTTCCCGGGGCGGAAGTAGTTGGACAGGGCCGCGTCGACCTTGTCCGGCCGGTAGATGTTGCCGTGCGCCATCCGCCGGCGCAGCGCCTCCGGGGACATGTCGACCAGCTCGATCTGGTCGGCCCGCCGCACCACCTCGTCCGGGACGGTCTCGCGCTGCCGCACACCCGTGATCGACTCGACCACGTCGCCGAGTGACTCCAGGTGCTGGATGTTGACGGTCGAGACGACGTCGATGCCCGCGGCGAGCAGTTCCTGAACGTCCTGCCAGCGCTTGGCGTTGCGCGAGCCGGGGACGTTGGTGTGGGCGAGCTCGTCCACCAGGGCGACGGTCGGCGCCCGGCGCAGCACGGCGTCGACGTCCATCTCGCCGAAGCGGGTGCCCCGGTACTCCAGCTGCCTGCGCGGGACCTGCTCCAGACCGTGCAGCATCACCTCCGTACGCGGCCGGTGATGGTGCTCCACCAGGGCGACCACGCAGTCGGTGCCCCGCTCGACGCGGCGGTGGGCCTCCGCCAGCATGGCGTAGGTCTTGCCGACGCCGGGTGCCGCGCCGAGGTAGATCCGGAGCCTGCCACGTGCCATGTCATCCCTCGAAGCGGTAGCCCATGCCGGGCTCGGTGATCAGATAGCGGGGCTGGGAGGGGTCCGACTCCAGCTTCCGGCGGAGCTGGGCCATGTAGACCCGCAGATAGTTCGTCTTGTTGCTCTGCGAGACGCCCCAGACCTCGTGGAGCAGCTGCCTCTGTGTGACCAGCCGGCCGGGGTTCGTCACCAGGATCTCCAGCAGGTGCCACTCGGTCGGGGTCAGCCGCACGTCCCGCCCGTCCCGTACGGCCTTCTTGGCGAGCAGGTCCAGGGTGAAGTGCGCCGTCTCCACCCGTGTCGGCTCGGGGACCAGCGGGGTGTCCTCGGTACGGCGGACGGCGGCGCGCAGCCGGGCCAGCAGCTCGTCCATGCTGAACGGCTTGGTGATGTAGTCGTCGGCGCCCGCGTCGAGCGCGGCCACCTTCTCGTCGGACGCCTGCCGGGCGGACAGGACCAGGATCGGCACCCGGCTCCGGTCCCGTACGCCCCTGATGACGTCGACGCCGTCCATGTCGGGCAGCCCGAGGTCCAGCAGGACCACGTCGGGCCGGCGCGCGGCGGCGAGCCGCAGGGCCGTGGCGCCGTCGGAGGCGGCGTCCACGCCGTAGTGCCGAGCCTGCAAGTTGATGACGAGGGCCCGAACGAGCTGCGGGTCGTCCTCGACCACGAGCACCCTGGTCATGGGTGTGTGCCTCTCCTGTCATGCCCGCGGGAGCCGGCACCCCCGAGCCCTGTCGTCGAACGACAGGACCCGGGCACCGGCTCCCCTCGCGGATCGCGTAAGGCGGTCATTTCTTCGCCACGAGGTCCTTGAGCGCGATGTTGAGTTCCAGGACGTTCACCCGGGGCTCCCCCAGGAAGCCGAGGGTGCGGCCGGTCGTGTGGTCCCTGACCAGCTGCTCGACCCGGGCGACCGGCAGGCCGTTCCGCTCGGCGACCCGGTGCGCCTGCAGCTCGGCGTACTGCGGGGAGATGTCCGGGTCCAGTCCGGAGCCGGAGGAGGTGACGGCGTCGGCGGGGACGTCCGCCGGCCTGACGGTGTAGCCGGGAACGGAGTTGACCTTCACCACCTCGGCCCGGGTGTCCTCGACCTGCTTGAGGAGCACCTTGCTGTCCGCCGACAGGTTGGTGGCGCCGGACAGGATCAGTTTGTACCGCGTGTTGACGCTGTTCGTGCCGAGGCCGTTCGCCGGGCGGGACTGGAAGTACCGCAGGCCGTAGCCCTGTTGGCCGATCAGCGAGGAGCCGACTACCCTGCCGTCCGCCCTGGTCTCGGAGCCGTTCGCCTTGTCGCGGAAGAACGCCTGGGCCACGCCCGTGACCGCCAGCGGGTACAGGACGCCCGTGAGCACGGTCAGCACGAGCAGCGCCCGCAGACCCGCGCCCAGCAACCGGGCCGTGTTCACAAAGGAGTTGTTCATGTCCTTCACCCGATCCCGGGGATCAGAGAGATGAGCAGGTCGATGAGCTTGATGCCGACGAACGGCGCGATCAGACCGCCGATGCCATAGATCCCGAGGTTCCTGCGGAGCATCTTGTCCGCGCTCATCGGCCGGTACCGCACGCCCTTCAGGGACAGCGGCACCAGGGCGACGATGATCAGCGCGTTGAACACGACGGCCGACAGGATCGCGGAGTTGGGCGAGGACAGGTGCATGATGTTCAGCTTGTCCAGGCCCGGGTAGACCGCCGCGAACAGCGCCGGGATGATCGCGAAGTACTTCGCGACGTCGTTGGCGATGGAGAACGTCGTCAACGCGCCCCGGGTGATGAGGAGTTGCTTGCCGATCTCCACGATCTCGATCAGCTTGGTCGGGTCGGAGTCGAGGTCGACCATGTTGCCGGCCTCCTTGGCGGCCGACGTACCCGTGTTCATCGCCACGCCGACGTCCGCCTGGGCGAGCGCGGGCGCGTCGTTCGTGCCGTCACCGGTCATCGCGACCAGCTTGCCGCCGGCCTGCTCCCGCTTGATGAGGGCCATCTTGTCCTCGGGAGTGGCCTCGGCGAGAAAGTCGTCGACACCCGCCTCCCCGGCGATCGCCTTCGCCGTCAGCGGGTTGTCACCCGTGATCATGACGGTCCTGATGCCCATGCGGCGCAGCTCCTCGAACCGCTCCCGCATGCCCTCCTTGACGACGTCCTTGAGGTGGATGACACCGAGCACGCGGGCGCCCCCGCCGTCGCGGACGGCGACCAGCAGCGGGGTGCCGCCGGCCTCGGAGATGCGGTGGGCGATCCGGTCCGCGTCCTCGGCGACCGTTCCGCCGCGCTCCTCGACCCAGGCCAGCACCGAGGCGGTCGCGCCCTTGCGGATCTCGCGGCCGTCGACGTCCACACCCGACATCCGGGTCTGGGCGGTGAACTCGATCCACTCGGCGCCGGCCAGCTCGCCCTGGTGGCGCTCGCGCAGCCCGTACTTCTCCTTGGCGAGGACGACGACGGAGCGGCCCTCGGGCGTCTCGTCGGCCAGCGAGGACAGCTGGGCCGCGTCCGCGACCTCCGCCTCGGTGGTGCCCTTCACCGGCACGAACTCGGCGGCCCTCCGGTTGCCGTAGGTGATCGTGCCGGTCTTGTCCAGCAGCAGCGTGGAGACGTCACCGGCGGCCTCGACCGCACGCCCCGACATGGCGAGCACGTTGCGCTGCACCAGCCGGTCCATGCCCGCGATGCCGATCGCGGAGAGCAGGGCGCCGATCGTGGTCGGGATCAGGCAGACCAGCAGGGCCACCAGCACGACCATGGTCAGGTGCGTGCCCGCGTACGTGGCGAACGGCGGCAGCGTGGCGCAGGCCAGCAGGAAGACGATGGTCAGCGAGGCCAGCAGGATGTTCAGCGCGATCTCGTTGGGCGTCTTCTGCCGGGCGGCGCCCTCCACCAGGTTGATCATCCGGTCGATGAAGGTCTCGCCGGGCCTGGTCGTGATCCTGATGACGATCCGGTCGGACAGCACCTTGGTACCGCCCGTCACGGCGCTGCGGTCACCGCCGGACTCCCGGATGACCGGGGCGGACTCGCCGGTGATCGCCGACTCGTCCACCGAGGCGACACCCTCGACGACGTCACCGTCGCCGGGGATGACGTCACCGGCCTCGCAGACCACGAGGTCGCCGATCTTCAACTCGGTACCGGCGACCACGGTCCCGTCCACCTTGCGTGCCACGGTGTCGGTCTTGGCCTTGCGCAGGGTGTCGGCCTGCGCCTTGCCGCGGCCCTCGGCGACCGCTTCCGCCAGGTTGGCGAAGACGACGGTCAGCCAGAGCCAGACGCTGATGGTCCAGCCGAACCAGTCGCCCGGGTGCTGCAAGGAGAACACCGTGGTCAGGACCGAGCCGATCCACACCACGAACATCACGGGCGACTTGACCATCACCCGCGGGTCGAGCTTGCGGAAGGCGTCCGGCAGCGACTTCACCAGTGCCTTGGGGTCGAACAGGCCCGCTCCGACACGGCCCTCGGCGGGCTTGTGCCCGGTCGGCGCGTCCTGGTGGGGCGCCAGAGTGGGTGTGGACATCGCGTCCTCTTGGTTTTCCGTTCGGGTCGTCATGACGCCAGCCCCTCGGCCAGCGGACCCAGCGCCAGCGCCGGGAAGTACGTCAGACCGGTGATGATCAGGATCGCGCCCACCAGCAGGCCGGTGAACAGCGGTTTCTCGGTGCGCAGGGTGCCCGCGGTGACCGGCACCGGCCGCTGCCCGGCGAGCGAGCCGGCCAGCGCCAGCACGAACACCATCGGCAGGAAGCGGCCCAGCAGCATCGCGAGGCCGGTCGTGGTGTTGAACCAGTCGGTGTTCGCGTTCAGACCGGCGAAGGCCGAACCGTTGTTGTTCGACGCGGACGTGAACGCGTACAGCACCTCGGAGAACCCGTGCGCGCCCTGGTTGAGCATCGAGTGCGGCGGGGTCGGCAGCGCCATGGAGGCCGCGGTGAACACGAGCACCAGGGCGGGGGTGACGAGGAGGTAGCAGGCGGCGAGCTTCATCTCGCGGCCGCCGATCTTCTTGCCCAGGTACTCGGGCGTACGACCGACCATGAGACCGGCGATGAACACCGCGATCACGGCCATGATCAGCATGCCGTACAGGCCGGAGCCGGTGCCGCCGGGCGCGATCTCGCCCAGCATCATGCCCAGCATGGCGATCCCGCCGCCCAGGCCGGTGAAGGAGGAGTGGAAGGAGTCCACCGCACCGGTCGAGGTGAGCGTCGTCGACACCGCGAAGATCGAGGAGCCGCCGACGCCGAAGCGGACCTCCTTGCCCTCCATCGCGCCGCCCGCGGCCTGCAGCGCCGCGCCGTGGTGGGCGAACTCCGTCCACATCATCAGCGCGGTGAAGCCCAGCCAGATGGTGGCCATCGTGGCGAGGATCGCGTACCCCTGCTTCACCGAGCCCACCATGACGCCGAAGGTGCGGGTCAGCGAGAACGGGATCACCAGGATCAGGAAGACCTCGAAGAGGTTGGTGAAGGGAGTCGGGTTCTCGAAGGGGTGGGCGGAGTTGGCGTTGAAGTAGCCGCCGCCGTTGGTGCCCAGCTCCTTGATCGCCTCCTGCGAGGCCACCGCACCGCCGTTCCACTGCTGCGAGCCGCCCATGAACTGGCCGACCGCGTGGATACCCGAGAAGTTCTGGATCGCACCGCAGGCGACCAGCACGACGGCGGCGATCGCGGCACCGGGCACCAGGATCCGCAGCGTGCCGCGCACCAGGTCGGTCCAGAAGTTGCCCAGTTCACCGGTGCGCGAGCGGGCGAAGCCCCGCACGAGGGCCACCGCGACGGCGATGCCGACGGCGGCGGAGACGAAGTTCTGCACGGCGAGACCGGCGGTCTGCACGACGTGCCCCATGGTCTGCTCGCCGTAGTACGACTGCCAGTTGGTGTTGGTCACGAAGGACACGGCCGTGTTGAACGACTGCGCCGGATCGACCGAGGCGAAGTGCATCGAGCCGGGCAGCACGCCCTGCAGCCGCTGCAGCAGGTAGAGGAAGAGGACGCTGACGGCGGAGAAGGCCAGCACACCGCGCAGATACGCGGGCCAGGTCATCCCGGCGTCGGGGTCGGCACCGATGGCCCGGTAGATCCACTTCTCCACCCGCAGGTGCTTCTTCGAGGAGTAGACCTTGGCCATGTAGGTGCCGAGCGGGACGTAGGCGAGCGCCAGTGCGCCCATGAGGGCGAACAGCTGGAGAAGGCCCGCGACTTCTGGACTCATGTCGGTGCTCAGAACCTCTCCGGGAAGATCAGGGCGAGGACGAGATAGCCCAGCAGGGCGACGGCCACGACCAGGCCGACGACGTTCTCGGCGGTCACAGCTTCGTCACCCCCTTGGCGACGAGGGCCACCAGCGCGAATCCCGCGAGCACGGTGACGACGAAGGCCAGATCGGCCATCGCGAACTCCTGGAGTGAGGTTCGGTGGAAACGGACGAGTACGAGGAAACCGCCGGTCCGGCCGGATCCGGTCGCCCGTTGACGGCTCTCATACGGCCGTGCTCACGGCTTTGACGGGTCTCTTACGGAGGCTCAGGGCAGCCGGAACCGCAGCCGGCAGATCACCGCGTCCGTCTCCCGCCGCACGGCGTGTGCGACGACCGCACCCCGCTGGTTCTGCAGCAGCCGCTGCCACAGCCGCTCCGGCTCGGTCTCCGGGATCAGCACGGTGACCCGGGTGCCGGGCTCGGCGGCGGCCACCTGACGGACGTACGCGGCGATGGGGCGGCCCAGGCTGCGCCGCGCACAGGGGAGCCGCACCAGGGGCACCCCGGGGTCCCACTGCGCCCAGGACCGCTCCAGGGCGTGCTGCGCGGTGCGGTCCTCGGCGTCCGGGTAGCACACGGTCACCGCGCGGACCTCGTCGCCGAGGGAGGCGGCCGCGGTCAGGGCTTCGGAGGTCAGCCGGGACAGCGAGGACACCGGGACGAGCACCAGCGACCGCTCGCGGTGTGGCGCCTGCGGTATGCGGCCGAGGCCGAGCCGCTCGCCGATCCGGCCGTAGGCCCGGTGCACGGTGGTGCAGCCCGCCACCAGCAAGGGCACCGCGATCACGATCAGCCAGGCGCCCTCGGTGAACTTGCTCGCCGTGACGACGACGGCCGCGACCCCGGTCAGGACCGCGCCGGAGCCGTTCAGCAGCGCCCGTCCGCGCCACCCCGGGTTCCGCCCCCGGCGCCAGTGCCGGACCATTCCCACCTGGGCGATCGTGAAGCCGACGAAGACACCGATGGCGAACATCGGCACCAGGGTGTTGGTGTCGCCGCCGGAGAAGACCAGCAGCGCGGCCGAGACGACGGCGAGGGCGAGCACACCGTGCCGGTGCACCTGCCGGTCGGCCTTCAGGGCGAAGACGTGCGGCGCGTAGTTGTCCCTGGCGAGCAGCTTCAGCAGTACCGGCAGCCCGCCGAAGGACGTGTTCGCCGACAGGGCCAGCAGGACCATCGTGGCGAACTGGATGACGTAGAAGGCCCAGTTGTGGCCGAGCGAGGCGTCCGCGAGCTGGGCCAGCACCGTGACGCCCGCCACCGGCTGGAGGTGGAAGCGCCCGATCAGCACCGCCAGACCGATCAGCATCAGACCGAGTACGGCGCCCAGGGCGACCTCCGCCCGCTGGGCCCGGCGTACCCGCGGAACGCGGAAGCAGGGGACGGCGTTGGCGATGGCCTCGACGCCGGTCAAGGCGGAACACCCGGAAGCGAAAGCTTTCAGCAGGAGCAGCACGCCGACGCTCGTGGCGTTGCCGGTGACCACCGTGGCATGCCCGGCCGTGGCGGCCGTGCTCACCGGGGCCGACCGCAGCAGGCCGGCCACGATCAGTACGAAGATCGCGGCCACGAAGACGACCGTCGGCACGATGAACGCCTTCGCCGACTCCACGATCCCCCGCAGGTTCACCCCGGTGATCAGCGCGAGCACGGCCAGGCACAGCCACAGCCGGTCGCCGTACAGGGCGGGAAAGGCGGAGGTCAGGGCCGCCACGCCCGCCGTGACGGCGACCGCGACGTTCAGCACGTAGTCCAGCACCAGCGAGGCGGCGGCCACCAGGCTGGTCCGCTCGCCCAGGTGGGCCCTCGCCACGGCGTACGAGCCGCCGCCGTCCGGGAAGGCCGCGATGACCTGCCGGTAGGAAGCCACCAGCACCACGAGCAGGGCCGCGATGGCCAGCGTCACCGGCAGCGTGCAGCCCAGCCCGTGCGCTCCGGCGGCGGCCAGGACGAGCACGATCGCCTCCGGGCCGTACGCCACCGACGCCACGGCGTCCAGCGACAGCGCGGCCAGTCCCGTGACGGCGGTCAGCCGATGCCGCTCCCCGGTATCAGGCGGCTCCTCTCCGGCGGGGACGGCATCCGGCTCGGTGGTCAGGACGGACATGGGCGCGTACTCCTTCTTCCTGTGACGACCGCGATCCCTCGGTACGCGGTGCATCCAGGTTCTGTCCGTATCCCGCCGCCTCCGAACGGCCCTACCGGCATCTTCGCGCCCAACCGGCCCGTCTTGACGGGCCCTTGACGGGTGACGCCGCCCGGCCCGCGTCGACGCGGGCCGCCGCCGCGGCCACCGGGGTCTTCCCGGTGGCGGTCCCGTGGACCTTGACACTGTTTTGACGAGACCTGGCCCGATAGGGTGATGACCGGTGTGCCGGGAAGTCTGGTCGGCCGGGAGCCGGAGCGGCTTCCGCAATCCCTTCCGCGTTTCCAGGGAACGGCATGCGCAGCGTCGGTACGGTTCTCGCCCTCGTGGTCCTCGCCACGGTGGTCGCCACCTTCGCGCGCCGCTGGCGCATTCCCGCCCCCTCCCTGCTCGTGGTCGCCGGTCTCGCGGTGGCGCTGCTGCCGGGCACCCCCGAGATCCGGATCAGCCCCCAGATCATCGGCCTCGTCGTCCTCCCGCCCCTGCTGTACGCGAGCGCCGAGGACATGCCCTGGCGGGAGCTGCGGGCGGTGTGGAAACCGGTCGGGATCCTCGCCATCGGCCTGGTGCTCGCCTCCGCGGCGGCCGTCGCGGCCGTGGCCGCCCTGGTCACCCCCCTGTCCTGGGAGATGGCGTTCGTGCTGGGCGCGGTGCTGGCCAGCACCGACCCGGTCGCGGTCACCGCGCTCGGCCGCCGGCTCGCCCTGCCGCCGAGGGTGCAGGTCCTGGTGCAGGCGGAGAGCCTGTTCAACGACGCGACCTCGCTGGTGCTGGTCCGGGTGGCGGCGGGCATCGCCATCGCCTCGGCCGCCGCGAGCTGGGGCGCGGCGACCGGCCAGTTCTTCCTGCTCGCGGGCGGCGGCACGGTGATCGGCACGGCGGTGGCCGGAGTGGTCACCCTGATCCGGCGGCGCACCGAGGACCCGGTCCTGGAGACGGTGATCGCCCTGGTCACCCCGTACGCCGCCTATCTGCTGGCGGAGGTCGCGCACACCTCCGGGGTGACGTCCTGCGTGGTCGCCGGGGTGGTGCTGGGCGGCCGGGGCGACCGGCTGACCAACGCCCGCATACGCCTCCAGCTGCACGCGGTGTACGGCACCGTGGTGTTCCTGCTGGAGAGCGTCGTCTTCAGCCTGATCGGGCTGGCCCTGCCCGCCCAGGTGCGGGCGCTGGCCCACGCCGACCGGTCCTGGCCGCTGTACGCCCTCGCCGTCGCCGCGACCCTCGTCGCCGTACGGCTGCTGTGGCTGGCCCCGCTGTCGGCGGTCGTGCAGCGCGAGGGCGGGGTGGCCCGGCCGAACTGGCGCATCCCGATGGTGCTGACCTGGGCGGGCACGCGCGGGGTGATGCCGCTGGCCGCCGCGCTGTCCATCCCCGAGGCCGGGAAGGACGGCACGCCGCTCGCCGACCGCCCGCTGGTGCTGGTCCTGACCACCTCGGTCGTGGTCGTCACCCTCGTCGTCCAGGGTTTCACCCTCGCCCCGGTCGTCCGCGCCTCCGGCATCGCCCTGGAGCCCGCCCACACCGCGCGCGAGGAGGCCGAGGCCCGTTCCCACCTCGCCCACGCGGGCCTCGCGCGCCTGGAGGAGCTCGCGGAGCTGGAGGTCGTGCCCGAGGTGGTCCTGGACCGCCTGCGCCGGGGCCTGACCGCCCGCCTCGACGACGCCCGCGACCGGCTCTCCCGGAGCGACGGCGGGGTCGCGACCGAATCCGCCGACCGGGTCTACCGCCAGCTGCGGCGCGATCTGATCGCCGTCGAGAGCGGCGAACTCCAGCGGCTGTACGACAACCACGCCATCAGCGACACGACGCGCCGACGACTGCAGCGGGCCCTGGACCTGGAGGAGGCGCGGCTGTCGGACGCGTAGCGCTCCGCGGGGGGCCGTTCGTCGTCGGGGTGCGGGTGCGTCGTCGGGTGCGGGTGCGTTGGGGGGCACCCGGCCTTCGGCCGGGTCGGGGTTCCCACCCGCACCACCCGTGCAGGAATCGTCGTCGGGTGCGGGTGGCCCTGGTGGGGCGGATTCGCCGTCGGCGTCTGCAGGGGGCGCTGCGGGGGCGTCTGCGGGGGCTGCGGTTCTTCGACCGTGGGGGGGCAATGTGGCTGGTCATGCCCGCGTCGGGCGGTCTTGACGGAAGCTTGACGCCAGGGGCGCCCCGGCCCGGGGGCCCGTGTCTCACCGTCTGCTTAGGCTGGTGACGCAGCGGCGTGACGGCCCGAGCCTCACGAACCTCGCGCTCCGCACGCCGAGCGGCACAGCGGCACAGCGGCACATCAGGAGCACGCCGATGGCCACGACCCAACACCCTCCGCATACCGGCCGCCTCCGGGCCTGGATGCTGGAGGGGCTGTCCGACATGGGCAAGGCGGGGGGCCACACCGGCCCGCACGCCGAGCCGGAACCCCCGCACCGGGGCCAGCGCTGGTACCGGGTGATGTGCCTGACCGGCGTCGACTACTTCTCCACCCTCGGCTACCAGCCCGGCATCGCCGCGCTCGCGGCCGGCCTGCTCTCCCCCGTCGCCACCCTCGTCCTCGTCGCCGTCACCCTGGCCGGCGCCCTCCCGGTGTACCGCCGCGTGGCCGAGGAGAGCCCGCACGGCGAGGGCTCCATCGCCATGCTGGAGCGGCTGCTGTCGTTCTGGAAGGGCAAACTCTTCGTCCTGACCCTGCTGGGTTTCGCCGCCACCGACTTCCTGATCACCATCACCCTGTCGGCCGCCGACGCCTCCACCCACCTCATCGAGAACCCGCACCTGACCCACGCCCTGCAGGGACAGCAGATGATCATCACGCTGCTGCTGGTCGCCCTGCTGGGCGCGGTGTTCCTCAAGGGCTTCCTGGAGGCGATCGGCGTCGCGTTCGCCCTGGTGGCGGTCTACCTCGCCCTGAACGCCGTGGTCGTGGTGGCCGGGCTGTGGCACGTGCTCACCGCCGAGCACCTGGTCACCGACTGGACCAGCGCCCTGACCACCCAGCACGGCACCGTCTTCGCCATGATCGGCGTGTCCCTGCTGGTCTTCCCCAAGCTCGCCCTCGGCCTGTCCGGCTTCGAGACCGGCGTCGCCGTCATGCCCCACGTCCAGGGCGACCCGGGGGACACCGAGGAGAAGCCGACCGGCCGGATCCGGGACACGAAGAAGCTGCTCACCACGGCCGCGCTGATCATGAGCGTCTTCCTGATCACCACCAGCTTCATCACCACGGTGCTGATCCCGGCGAACGAGTTCCAGCCCGGCGGCAAGGCCAACGGCCGCGCGCTGGCCTACCTCGCCCACGAGTACCTCGGCAGCGCCTTCGGCACGGTCTACGACCTGTCCACCATCGCCATCCTGTGGTTCGCCGGCGCCTCCGCGATGGCCGGTCTGCTGAACCTGATGCCCCGCTACCTGCCGCGCTACGGCATGGCCCCGCACTGGGCCCGCGCCGTGCGTCCGATGGTCATGGTGTTCACCCTCGTCGCCTTCCTGGTCACCTGGATCTTCGACGCCAACGTCGACGCGCAGGGCGGCGCGTACGCCACCGGCGTGCTGGTCCTGATGTCCTCCGCCGCGATCGCCGTGACCATCGCCTCCCACCGGGCCGGGGAGCGCGGCTGGACCGCGGCCTTCGGCACCGTCGCCGCGGTCCTGCTCTACGTGACCGTCGCGAACGTCATCGAGCGGCCGGACGGTGTGAAGATCGGCGCCTGCTTCATCGTCGGCATCATGCTCGTCTCCTTCCTGTCCCGGCTGGCCCGCGCCTTCGAGCTGCGCGTCACCCGGATCGAGCTGGACGACATGGCGGAACGTTTCATCCGAGACATGTCGCACCGCCGTATCCGCTTCATCGCGAACAAGCCCGGCCGCCGCGACAAGGCCGAGTACCGCGACAAGATCGAGCAGATCCGGGCCGACAACGACATCCCGACGACGGAGGACTTCGTCTTCGTCGAGGTCACGGTCACCGACCCCTCCGAGTTCGAGGCGGGCATGACCGTACGCGGCGAGGTCCTGCACGACCGCTACCGCGTCCTCACCCTGGAGCACTCCTCCATCTCCAACGCCCTGGCGGCCCTCCTCCTGCACGCCCGGGACACGACGGGCTGCACCCCGCACATCTACTTCGAGTGGACCGAGGGCACCCCCTTCGCCAACTTCCTGCGCTTCTTCCTCTTCGGCCAGGGCGAGGTGGCCCCGGTCACCCGCGAGGTGCTGCGCGAGGCGGAACCGAACCGCGTCAGACGCCCGCGCGTCCACACCGGCTGAGGAGGGGCGGGCCGCCACCGCGTCAGCGACGCGTCAAGATGCGGCCGTACGGCGCTAGAAGCGCGTATGCGAGGGGCCGCCGTACCCCGCACGGCGCCTAGCGTCGGTGTCATGCGACGGAGCGGACCGCCGGACCCGGCCGGCGACCGCCACTGGCGTGGCAGCGCCCGGCTGGCGTTCACCTGCGCCCTGGCCTTCTGCGCCCTGAGCCTCCTGGTCGACTGGGACGCGGGAAGCCTGACGCCCCCGCGCGCCCTGCTCTGGGCCGCCCTGTCGGGCGCGGTGGGCGCCGTCCTGCTCCCCCAGCGGGTGACCGCGGGCCCCGGCTGGCTCGCGGTCCGCACCCCCTGGCGCCGGCACGTGGTCCACACGGACGCGCTGACCTCCGTACGGCAGTACGACGGCGTCTCCTCCCACCTGGTCCTGCGGGACGTCCACGGCCACCGCCTGGAACTCGACCCCCGTGTCCTGGCGGCCAACCCCCTGCTGTGGCACGAACTCGACACCGGCGTCCGCCGCTCCCTGGAACGCGGCACGCTGCGCCGGGGTGCGGAGGTCCTGCAGCGCCTCGGCCGGCGCATCGACGACGAGACGGCGCGGGCGGTGCTCCGGGCCTCGGGGCTCCGCTGACTCCTGGAGGAGCTGCCCGCTGAAACCCGCGGGCGGGCGGTGGGTGGCCGGGGTCGGTGCCCCGGCATTTAGGCTTCTTCTTGCAGGAAAACCGCCTCGGAAACTCTGGAATGGGGTCCCGTTGAGCTTCTGGTCGATCTACCAGCACGGCTTCGCGCGCGTCGCCGCGTGTACGGGCCACACCGTCATCGCCGACCCGCCCGCCAACGCCGAGGCGGTGCTGCGCCACGCGCGCCGGTGTGCCGAGGAGGGCGTCGCGGTCGCCGTGTTCCCGGAGCTGTGCCTGTCCGGGTACGCGATCGACGACCTGCTGCTGCAGGACGCCATGCTGGACGACGTCGAGAAGGCGCTCGCCACGATCGTCGCCGAGTCGGCCGAGCTGCTGCCGGTGCTGGTCGTGGGCGCCCCGCTGCGCCACCGCGACCGGATCTTCAACTGCGCGGTGATCGTGCACCGCGGCCGGATCCTGGGCGTCGTACCGAAGTCGTACCCGCCGAACTACCGCGAGTTCTACGAGCGCCGGCAGATCGCGGGCGGCGACGACGAGCGCGGCGGAACGATCCGGCTCGGCGGCGCCGAGGTCCCCTTCGGCGTCGACCTGCTCTTCGCCGCGCAGGACGTGCCCGGCCTGGTGCTGCACGCCGAGATCTGCGAGGACATGTGGGTGCCGGTGCCCCCGAGCGCGGAGGCGGCCCTCGCCGGGGCGAGCGTCCTCGTCAACCTCTCGGGCAGCCCGATCACGGTCGGCCGGGCCGAGGACCGCAAGCTGCTGTGCCGCTCGGCGTCCTCGCGCTGTGTCGCCGCGTACGTGTACGCGGCGGCCGGTCTCGGCGAGTCGACCACCGACCTGTCCTGGGACGGCCAGACCCTGATCTACGAGAACGGGGCGCTGCTGGCCGAGACCGAGCGCTTCCCCCTCGGCGAGCAGTACGCGGTGGCCGACGTGGACCTCGACCTGCTGCGGCAGGAGCGGCAGCGGATGGGCACGTTCGGCGAGAACCGCCGCACCCACGCCGCGCGCACCGGCGACTTCCGCACGGTGCCGTTCGAGCTGGACCCTCCGGTGACCGACCTGGGCCTGCGCCGCCGCCTGGAGCGCTTCCCCTTCGTGCCCGCCGACGCCGACCGGCTCGCCCTGGACTGCTACGAGGCGTACAACATCCAGGTCGCGGGCCTCCAGCAGCGCCTGGCGTCGATCGGCGGCCCGAAGGTCGTCATCGGCGTCTCCGGCGGGCTGGACTCCACGCACGCGCTGATCGTCGCCGCCCGGGCGATGGACCGCGCCGGCCGCCCGCGCAGCGACATCCTCGCCTTCACCCTGCCCGGCTTCGCCACCAGCGACCACACCAAGGACAACGCCCACCGGCTGATGCGGGCCCTCGGTGTCACCGCGGCCGAGCTGGACATCACGCCGACCGCGCGGCTGATGCTCAAGGAGATCGGCCATCCCTTCGCCGCCGGCGAGCCGGTGTACGACGTCACCTTCGAGAACGTCCAGGCGGGCCTGCGCACCGACTACCTGTTCCGCCTCGCCAACCAGCGCGGCGGCATCGTCCTCGGCACCGGCGACCTCTCCGAGCTGGCGCTCGGCTGGTCGACGTACGGCGTCGGCGACCAGATGAGCCACTACAACGTCAACTCCGGCGTGCCGAAGACGCTGATCCAGCACCTGATCCGCTGGGTCATCAGCAGTGGCCAGTTCGACGACGAGACCGGCAAGATCCTCGCCGCGATCCTCGACACCGAGATCAGCCCCGAACTCGTACCGGGCGAGGAGATGCAGTCCACCGAGTCGAAGATCGGCCCGTACGCGCTGCACGACTTCACCCTCTTCCACGTGCTGCGCTACGGCTTCCGCCCCTCCAAGATCGCCTTCCTCGCCTGGCACGCCTGGCACGACGCCGAGTCCGGCGCCTGGCCCCCGGGCTTCCCGGAGGCCGACCGGGGCTCCTACGACCTCGCGCAGATCCGCCACTGGCTGGAGGTCTTCATCCGCCGCTTCTTCGCGTTCTCCCAGTTCAAGCGCTCGGCCATGCCGAACGGCCCGAAGGTCTCGGCAGGCGGCTCCCTCTCCCCGCGCGGCGACTGGCGCGCCCCGTCGGACGGCACGGCCCACGCGTGGCTGCGGGACCTGGACCGGTTCGGCCCCCTCGGAGAGGAGGGCAGGCAGTAGGCGGGCCCACCGCCTCCAGGCGGAGCGCCGGAGACGGGCTGCCGCCCGGAGCCGGGCTCGCGCCCTCGGCGGCCGGCGCCCCCGCCGCCCCTCCCAGCAAGGGAACCACGGCAAGACCGGCCACACCCACGGCCCGAACTGCGTTGCGCAACAACGATCCCCCTTATGGCCCGAGCTAGTGCTGCAACGGCGCTCCGAGGTGTTCCGGCGCCGGAAAACGGGTGGCTCGCCAGGCGAGCGCGAACAGGGCGACCGAGACCAGCGAACCCAGGACCAGCCAGGTGATCCGCCCCGTGGACCCGGCCATCCCCGTCGGGTGGAGGTAGCACAGCGGCAGCAGCCAGGCGGCCGTACCGGCCAGCGCGCCCGCGAACGGCAGGACCGACGGCAGCGTCTCGTCGTCGGGCCGCCGGTGCCACCGCCCGCGCAGCCGCAGCAGCACCTGGGCCGCCGGATACCCCGCGGCCAGGGCGAGCACGGCCGCCGCGACGGCCACACTGCCGCCCGTGGTGACGTGCTCATGCCAGACGTACCGCTTTCCGGCGACCTTCATCACCTGTGCGTGCCAGACGGTCAGTTGAACCCGGTCGCCGGCCCGGAACGCCCCAGCGGCATCGTCGGACACCCTCAGCCGGTCGGTCGGTGCGCCGTGGGCGAAGTACAACCAGTTGGGCTGCTTCGGTCCGCGCACCTCGGTCCGGGAGATCACCGCCGGAAAGGTGGACAGGCAGTCGTACGACACGGCGGCGGACGCCCCCGCGGGGCAGGGCGCGGCCACCTCCCAGGCCCGCTGGTACGCCGTGGCGGCCGGTACGAACCACGCGGCCGTACCCGCCGTCGCGAGCAGCAGCAGACAGCCGCACAACCGGCCCACCCGGCCGCTGCCGACGCTGTTGGCCCTGACGTAGCGGATGCGGGTCGACTCGGGAGTGCCGTGCAGAGCGTGCAGCCGACGCAGCTCGGCCAGCCGTTTGCTGAAGGCCAGTTTGCCGTACGCAGCACCGGACGGCTGGGGCAGCAGCAGTCTGCGCCCACCCCGCAGCACCACCATGACCCGCTCGTTCTCCCCGCCCCGGGGCAGGGTCTGCACCCGGACCAGCAGATCCGCGACCTCCTGCCACGGCACGCTGCGGCGGCGCAGCAGCGTCCAGGAGTGCAGCCCGTACGCGTCCGCCCGTGTCCAGCCCGTCGCCAGGTACAGCGACCACACGGCGGCCCCCGCCAGACACAGCCCGAACGTCACCAGCACGAGGGGCAACGCGTCCGCAGGGCCGTCCACGTGCCCCAGCCCCACTCCGGCGAGCAGTCCCCCGCCCACCCCGAGGGGGACGAGCCACCACACGGTGCGCTGCCAAGGGGAACGGTAGACAAGGTCGGAGCGGTTCACGCCCGCGATTGTGCCCCTCGATCACCGGGGTGTTCTTGTGCCGGTTCCGGCAAAGAAGGAGGGTCGGGCGTTGCCGAATGAGCGTCAGGTCACTTCAGGGAGGAGGCGAAGGCGGCCCAGGTGGCGGGGCTGACTTCCAGGGTGCGGTCCGGGGAAGAGGGCTGCTTCGAGTCGCGGATGTGGATGGTGCGCGGGCAGACGGCGACCTCGACGCACGCGCCGCCCTCGTCACTGCTGTACGTCGACTTGAACCACTGAAGCGCCTCGGTACTCATTGCTCTCCTAGTAGGCGGTCGAGCAGGCCCATCGAGTCCTGCGTGGTCAGGGCCTGTGTCCGCAGCATCGCATACTTGCGCGTCAGGCGAGACACCTCTTCTGGGTCAGAGACCCACTGGCTGCCGCGCTGCGACTCGGTGTAGGCGAGGTTCTGGTGGTCCGGGGTTTCGAAGAGGGCGAACGGGCCTGCCAAACCGGCGTGAAAGGGGCTGTCGAGCGACAGAACCTGGAGTGAGACACAAGGGAGTTCGGCGGTTTCGCGCAGGTAGCGCAACTGGTCCCTGCGGACTTCCTCGTCGCCAATCTTGACCAGCAGCGCCGGTTCCCAGACCACGAAGCTCAGTGTCGGCGGACTCTTGCGGCGCAAGATCTCCTGACGGTCGAGTCGCAGTCGTAGCGTCTGCTCCAGTTCCTCCTCCTCGTACGCCGGAACACGGTTCTGCAGTACGGCCCGTGCGTACGCCTCGTTCTGGAGCAGACCCGGGATGACGGCGTTGTCGTACCACGACAGCGCAATGGCCACCTTCTCCTGATCCATGTACTCCTCCGCCCACAACGGAAACTGGTCCACCTCCGGCATGTTCTCCACCCCGGCGGTCAACGTCCCCTTCGTCCCCAGGCGTTCGTCGCACATCTCGGCGATGTTGTACTTCAGCGGGCGTCGGCCCTGTTCGATGCTGGCGAGCGTCTCCTCGTCGATGTGCAGCTCCGCGCTCAGGCCCGACTGGCTCAAGCCCGCCGCGCGCCGGGCCGCCGCCAGTTGACGGCCCAGCATCTTCATGGCCGACTGGTTCTTCCTCCGTTTGGGCGTCATGCTCGCTGAACTCCCCATGCCTGTCCGAACACCACCCCGCACCCACCCGTACAAACAATCCGTACGGGATCACGCACTGATCCAGGCTAGTCACCCTGCGCGACATTCGCCCCGTGAACGCGCACATTGAACTCCCCTTCCAGCGCGACCAGTTCTATGGCCGCGCCCGTCGCTCCGTCCCCGCTGCCAGGCGGTTCACGGACTGGTCGCTGACCTACTGGGGACTGGCCGCATGGGAGCGGAGCAAAGACGTGTCGCTCTGCGTGAGCGAGCTGGCCACGAACGCGCTCGTGCACGGCGTGCCGCCGGGACGGGGTTTCCTCCTGCGCCTGCGCTACGACGGCGCGGTGGTCCGGGTCGAGGTCCACGACAGCGGAACCGGTGTGCCCGAGATCGTGGACACCCCGGACGAGGGCGGGCGTGGGCTGTTGCTGGTGTCCATGCTCGCGGACAAGTGGGGTGTCGGGGAGCGCGCCCCCGGCAAGCTCGTGTGGTGCGAGTTCGTCGCCCCCTGACGACCCCGTGCACGGTCGGCTCAGGTGTTCCAGGTCTCGTCGTACGGGTCGTGCGGAACCGGGACCGGCCTCGTGGAGGTGACCGTGAGGTACGGGATGGGGCCGCCGTTGACCGGGTCGTGGATCAGGCGGGGGCTGTACGTGCCGGTGACCTCCAGCCAGGCGTCCGGGCGCAGGACCGGCGGCAGGGTGCCGGTCAGGGCGATCTTCACCGGCTGGGCGTCCGCGGCACAGCAGTTGAGGGCCATGCGGACCAGGTACGGCGCGCCCGAGTGGTCCAGGGCGAGGAAGCCGGTGACGCGGACGGTGCGGCCCTGCAGGGAGCGGCCGTGGCCGTAGGCGGCGCGGGAGGCGTAGCCGATCACGGAGAGGGGGGCCGGGTCGGCGGCGGGCAGCGGATCGAGGGCGTACGGCTTCTGCAGGGCCGTACCGGAGCGCAGGGCGCTGTAGGAGCCGAGGGCGGGCGGGGCGACCAGGATGAGGGCGAGGAGGGGGAGCAACAGGAGCCAGGAGACGCGGGGTTCGGGGTGCGCGTGTGTCTCCTGAGTCTCCTGTGTCTCCGTCGCGGCGGCGGCCCTGGCGCGCCGGCGCTCGTACCAGACCGTCGCCAGCGCCGCCGCGATCAGTACCGCCCCCGAGGCGAGCAGCAGCGGGCGCAGGCCTCCCTTGACGTACCGCAGGTAGAGGTCGGTGCTGCCCGCGTGGAGGAGGGCGGCGCCGAGCAGGAACATGACGGCGGACTGGGCCTGGCGGTTCACAGCAGCACCGCCCCCGTCACGAGCGCTCCCGCGATCGCCAGCGCGAAGGTGGCCGGGGCGAAGCGGAGGGCGAAGGTACGGCCGAAGGTCCCGGCCTGCATCGCGAACAGCTTGAGGTCGATCATCGGGCCCACCACCAGGAACACCAGCCTGGCCGTCAGGGAGAACTGGGTGAGGGAGGACGCGACGAACGCGTCCGCCTCCGAGCAGATGGACAGCAGTACGGCGAGGACGGCGAGGGCGAGCACGGAGAAGGCGGGGTTTCCGGCCGCCGTGCGCAGCCAGTCCGCCGGGGTGGCCGCCTTCAGCGTGGCCGCGGCCATCGCGCCCAGGACCAGGAAGCCGCCCGCGTGCATGGTGTCGTGCCGCACCGAGCTCCAGAACGCCTCCCCCTTGGTCGCGCCCTCGTGCGCGCCGTGGGCAGGTGGGCGCAGCCAGTCGGTGCGGCCCAGCCGCTGCCACAGCCAGCCCATCGCGCAGGCCACCAGCAGGCTCGCGGCGAACCGGGCCAGCGCCATCTCCGGGTGGCGCGGGAAGGCGACGGCGGTGGCGGTCAGCACGATCGGGTTGATCGCGGGGGCGGAGAGCAGGAAGGCCAGGGCGGCGGCCGGGGTGACTCCCCTGCGCACCAGGGCGCCCGCCACCGGGACCGAGGCGCACTCGCAGCCCGGCAGCACCGCGCCCGCGAGCCCCGCCACGGGGACCGCCAGCGCCGGGCGGCGCGGGAGGGCGCGCGCGAAGAAGGACGGCGGCACGAACACCGCGATCGCCGCCGACAGCAGGACCCCGAGGACGAGGAACGGCAGCGCCTGGAGCGTCACCGCGACGAACACCGTCATCCAGCTCTGCATCAGCGGGGTGCCGAGGAACCCGCGGATCGGGGACTGGGCGAGCACCGCGAGGAGCAGGACCAGCGTCAGCACCAGCGGGGAGCTGAGCCGGCGGCCGCCGTCCGGGCCGGACGGTGCGCCGGCGGCGGCGGCCTTCCCGCCGGGCGGGGCGTCTTCGGTGATGGCCACGGGTGGATACCTCCGGGTCTCCTCGCTGCCTCCCCGTCAGTACGCGCATCGTCCCGCGAGTGTTCACCCCGCTGCCGGAACCACTCCTGTCCTTGGGGCAGTCTTTTCCCTCGTGGCGAGCGTTCCGTATCAAGGTGGGCCCAGTGCCCCGCACATGGTGGTGTGCGGTGACGACGGGCTCGCGCACCGGCTGGCCGCCGAGTTGCGCGGCGTCTACGGCGAGCAGGTCACCCTCGTGGTGCCGCCGAACGAACGCACCGTCAGGCCTCCGGTCGTCGGCCGGGCCCGGTCCGCCTCGGCGGCGCTGTTCGACCGGGTGGTGAACGCCGCGGTGAGCCGGGGCGGCAGCGGCTCGGGAGCCGGGGGCGGGGCCGGGCCGACCGGTACGACGGCCGGCGGCGGCTCCGGCAACGGCGGTGAGGCCGAACGGGTGCTGGAGGCCGCCGAGATCACCGAGTCCGTGCTGGCCCGGGCCGGCGTGGACCGGGCCGCCGCGCTCGCCCTCGTCTTCGACGACGACGAGACCAACATCCGGGCCGCGCTGACCGCCCGCCGGCTCAACCCGCGGCTGCGGCTCGTCCTCAGGCTCTACAACCGGCGGCTGGGCCAGCACATCGAGGAACTCCTCGACCAGGCAGCGGTGTTGGCCGCCGGGGACGGCGGCACCGACGCCTCCACCACCGTGCTGTCCGACGCCGACACCGCCGCGCCCGCGCTGGCCGCCACCGCCGTCGCCGGCACCAGCAAGGTCGTCCAGACCGAGGGGCTGCTGCTGCGGGCCGTCGAACGGCCGACGGCCGGCACCGGACTGTGCACCCTCGCCCTGCTCTCCCCGCCGGGCACGGATCCCGAGGCCGGCGGGGACCAGGAGGCCCGGCTGCTGCCGGACGACGACGAGGTGGGGCGGGCCGCCGGGCGGCCGGCGATGGTGCTGGAGCAGGTGTCCTCGGCGGGCGGCGGCGAGTCGGCCGCGCCCGGCCGGGGCGTGGTGCCGCCGCTCGCCTCGCTGTTCTCGCGGCGGCTGCGGTGGTCGCTGGCGGGCATGGTGGCGTGCGTGGTCGCGCTCGCCGTCGCGCTGTGGCTGGTGACCGGGATGCATCCGCTGAGCGCCTTCTATCTGACCCTGCTGGACCTCTTCGCGATCGACAACCCGGCCATCGGCGCGCCCCTGGGCCGGCAGATCCTCCAACTCCTTTCCGGACTGGTCGGGTTGCTGCTGCTCCCGGTGCTGCTGGCGGCCGTGCTGGAGGCGCTGGGCACCTTCCGCACCGCCTCCGCCCTGCGGAAACCCCCGCGCGGTCTCGGCGGGCATGTGGTGCTGCTCGGACTCGGGAAGATCGGCACCCGGGTGCTGACCCGGCTGCGTGAGCTGAACATCCCCGTCGTGTGCGTCGAGTCCGACCCGGAGGCGCGGGGACTCGCGACCGCGCGGCGGCTGCGGGTGCCGGTGGTCCTCGGGGACGTCACCCAGGAAGGGGTGCTGGAGTCCGCGAAGATCCACCGGGCGTACGCGCTGCTCGCGGTGACCAGCGCGGACACCACGAACCTGGAGGCCGTGCTGTACGCGCGGAACGTACGGCCGGATCTGCGGGTGGTGCTACGGCTGTACGACGACGACTTCGCCACCGCGGTGTACCGCACCCTGCGGGCCGCCTACCCGCACGCCCTCACCCGGAGCCGGAGCGTCACGCACCTGGCCGCGCCCGCGTTCGCCGGGGCGATGCTGGGGCGGCAGGTGCTGGGCGCCGTCGCGGTGGAGCGGCGGGTGCTGCTGTTCGCCGCGGTGGACGTCGCCGGGCATCCCGAGCTGGAGGGCCGGACCGTACGGGAGGCTTTCCGCGCCGGGTCCTGGCGGGTACTGGCGCTGGAGGGACGGACCGACACGGCACCGGACCACGTCCTGGAGAAGGGGGACCGTGTCGTGGTCGCCGCGACCCGCAGAGGCCTGGCGGAACTGCGCTGACCCTCCACGGATCCCGGCTCCCTACCCGCCCAGGTGCCGCGCGGCGAAGTCCATCTCCAGTCTCACCTGCTTGATCCGCTCGTCCACCACCAGGGAGCCGTGCCCGGCGTCGTAGCGGTAGACCTCGTGGGGCGCGCCTCTGGTCTCCAGGCGCTTGACGTAGTTGTCGATCTGGCGGATCGGGCAGCGGGGGTCGTTGACGCCCGCCGAGATGTAGACCGGGGCCTTGACCGCGTCGACGTAGGTGAGCGGGGACGAGGCCTCGAAGCGCTCGGGGACCTCCTCGGGGGTGCCGCCCAGCAGGGTGCGGTCCATGGCCTTCAGGGCCTCCATCTCGTCGTGGTACGCGGTGACGTAGTCCGCGACGGGCACGACCGCGATGCCCACCGTCCAGGCGTCGGGCTGGGTGCCGAGGCCGAGCAGGGTGAGGTAGCCGCCCCAGGAGGCGCCGGTGAGGATCAGCCGGGCGGGATCGGCGAGGCCCGAGGAGACCGCCCAGTCGCGGACCGCGGCCACGTCCTCCAGCTCGATCAGGCCGACCCGGTGCTTCAGGGCGTCGGTCCAGGCGCGGCCGTAGCCGGTGGAGCCGCGGTAGTTGATGCGGATCACCGCATAGCCCTGGTCGACCCAGGCGGCCGGGCCGGCGGCGAAGGAGTCGCTGTCGTGCCAGGTCGGGCCGCCGTGCAGGTCGAAGACCGTCGGCAGGGGGCCGCTCGCGCCCGCCGGCCGCTGGATCAGGGCGTGGATGCGGCCGCCGGGGCCCTCCACCCACGCGTCCTCCACCGGCACCGACGGCGGGCAGGCCATGCCGGGCGGGTCCAGGACGACGCCGCCGGACGTCGAGCGGACCGCGGGCGGCTCGGCGGCCGACGACCACAGGTACTCCACGCTGCCGTCGGGGCGGGCCGTGGCGCCGGAGACCGTGCCGGGCGGGGTGGGGATGCGGGTCAGTTCGCGGCTCGCCAGGTCGTAGCGGAACAGCTCGCTGCGGGCCTCGAAGCCGTGGGCGATGAGCAGGGCCGAGCCGTCCGGATACCACTCGGCGCTGACGTCGCCCGGCAGGTCCAGGGCGAGGTCGGTCTCCTCGCCCGTGGCCACGTCCCACACCAGCGGCTCCCAGCGGCCCCGGCGCTGATGGCCGATGAGCAGCCGGGTGTCGCCGTCGACCGGCGCGAAACCCAGCACCTCCAGGCCCAGCTCCTCGGTGCCGCCCTTGGTGTCGTCCAGCTCGGCGACCGGCGTGCCGTCCGGGCGCAGGACGCGCAGCGCCGCGTGCATGGCGTCGCCGTGCTCGGTGTGCTCGACGGCGATCAGGGAGCCGTCGTGCGAGAGGTCGCCGACGCCCGCCGACTCGCGGTGCCGGTAGATCTCGACCGGGTCCTCGCCCTCGCGCGCGAGGTGGATCGTCGTGCCCTCGTCGTCCGTGGAACGGCCGACGACCGCCGTGCGCCCGTCCCGGGACAGGGCCAGCCCGGCCGGGTAGGACGGATCGAGGCCCGGGACGGCCGGCTCGTCCGCCCCTCCCTCGAAGGGCTGGCGGCGCCAGATGCCGAACTCGTCGCCGTCCTTGTCGTCGAACCACCAGATCCAGGCGCCGTCCGGGGAGAGCGCGCCGTCCGTCGTGCCGTTCGGCCGGTCCGTCGCCTGCCGCTGCCCGCCCGTCGCTCGGTCCCAGGCATACAGCTCGTACGTGCCCGTCGCGTTCGACACGAACAGGGAGCGCTCCGGCGCGTCCTCCGCCCAGTCGGGCAGTGACACCCGCGGCGCCCGGAAGCGCTTCTCCCAGTCCGGCATGCCGGCCGCGTCCGCACCCGGCCCGTTGTTCTCGCTCATCGCCCCAGTCATGCGCCCATACTGCCTGGCCGCGCCGACAATTGGGTGGCGGGTGTGCGCAGCCTGTGGATAACTTTCCGATCATGAGTACCCAGGTCGACCATCACTCCGCCCCCGACGGCTGGCGCGAGGACAACCGGGCCATGTGGGACGAGCGTGTGCCGGTGCACGTGGCCGGTCAGTACTACGACCTCGACGGCTTCCGGGCCCACCCGGACGTGCTGCGGGGCTTCGAGACGGCCGAGGTCGGCGACGTCACCGGCAGGACGCTGCTCCACCTGCAGTGCCACATCGGTACCGACACCCTCTCCTGGGTCCACCGGGGCGCCGCACGCGTCGTCGGCCTGGACTTCTCCGCCCCGGCCGTCGAGGCCGCCCGCTCCCTCGCCGCCGACCTCGGCCACGGCCCCGAGCGCGCCGCCTTCGTCACCGGCGACGTGTACGACGCGGCCGCCACCGTGCCCGAGCCGTCGTACGACATCGTCTACACCGGGCTCGGCGCGCTGTGCTGGCTGCCCGACATCCGGCGCTGGGCACGCACGGCCGCCTCCCTGGTCGCCCCCGGCGGCTTCCTCTATCTCGCGGAGTTCCATCCGATCACCGAGTCCCTGGACGACGCGACCGGCACCCGGATCGTCCGCGACTACTTCGCCCGCGACGCCCAGGTGTGGGACGAGCCCGGCACCTACGCCGACCTGAACGCCCCCACGGTGCACAACCGCAGCGTCCAGTGGCAGCACACCCTCGGCGACGTCGTCTCGGCACTCGCCGCGACCGGGCTGCGCATCGAGTTCCTGCACGAGCACGACGTGTCGCTGTTCCCGCGCTTCGAGAACTTCGAGGTCCGCGACGGCTACCACCGCTTCCCGGCGGACCACCCGCGCATCCCGCTGATCTACTCCCTCAAGGCGAGCAAGGGCTGACCCGCAGGCCGGGGCACAGCACGGGCGCCGTACCGTGGAGGGCGTGTACCGGTTTCTGCTGACACCCCGCTGGTGGGGCATCAACGTCTTCGTGCTGCTCGCCATCCCGTTCTGCGTCTTCATGGGGTCCTGGCAGCTGAGCCGGTTCGAGGGGCGCGTGCACGACAGCCGCACCGCGACGCAGCAGGCCGCGTCCGACCAGCGGGAGACCGCCCGCCCGCTGGACTCGATGCTGCCCGTCGACAAGGCCACCTCGGGCCGCCGGGTCACCGCGAGCGGGCACTACGGCACCCAGCTGCTGGTGCCCGGCCGGCAGCTGGACGGCAGGAACGGCTTCTACGTCCTCACGCTGCTGCGCACCGGCTCCGGCAAGGCGCTGCCGGTGGTACGGGGCTGGCTGCCGGGCAGGGCGGACCCGGCGAAGGCGCCCGCGCCGCCGAGCGGTGAGGTCACCGTCACCGGCGCGCTGCAGGCGTCCGAGACACCCGGGGACAACGGGGTCAGCGCGGCCGGCGGACTGCCGTCCGGGCAGACGGCCGCGATCAGCTCGGCGACCCTGGTCAACCTGGTGCCGTACAAGCTGTACGACGCGTGGGTGACCCTCGACAAGGCCGACGCCGGGATGAAGGCCGTGCCCGCGACGGCACCGCAGGGCACCGGCCTGGACCTCAAGGCCTTCCAGAACCTCGGCTACACCGGGGAGTGGTTCGTCTTCGCCGGCTTCGTGGTGTTCATGTGGTTCCGCCTGGTACGGCGAGAGGCCGAGGCCGCGCGGGACGCCGCGCTGGGCCTGGTACCGGAGGAGTCACCGGAGCCGACGGCAAGTGCAGCTCCCTAGGGGCGCGGGGAACTGCGCGACCAGCCCCCATCGGCCCGCAGTCGAACGACGGCCCGGAGCCGCCTGATCTCTACGCCCCTGCCAGCACGCCGGTGTAGATGACGGTCCCCGCGCACTCCCCCGCCACCGTGGCCGTCGCCGAAGGCGAGCCGCCCTGCGCCGTGTGGGTGATCTGGACGCTCCCGGCGGCCGTGCCGTCCGCGGTCATCAGCTGGGTGGTCGCACCGCCCGTCCCCGCGCTCTCGGTCGAACCGCCGGAGGCGGTCGGCGTCGGATCCGGCGTCGCGCCACCGGTGTCCGAGCCGCCGGTGGTGCTGGTGCCGCCGCCGGTGGTCGGGCAGGTCTCGGAGGGCACGAAGGCGAACTTCTCCTCGTAGGCCGCGCTCGGCTGCAGGACCAGCCCGGTCACCTCCAGGGAGGGGTCGGGCAGTCCGGTCGCCGCGTCCCCGGCCACATGCCGGGCGGTGCTGATCTTGGCCTGGTCGGCCGCGCCCAGGGCGGTCGGGGTGATGGTGCCCGCGCCGGCGACGGTGCAGGCGGTGGAGGAGACGTTGACGACGCGGAAGGTGCCGTAGACCACGCCCGCGCTGTCGGGGGCGTCGGCGGTGCCGGTGGCCGAGCCCAGCTGGGCCGTCGTACACAGCGGGACGCCGTTGGAGGCGACGGTGGCGGAGGGGTTGGCGCCGCCGGTGGCGCCGCCGCCGCTGGCGCCGCCGTCCTTGCCCTTCGTCCCGGGCTTGTCGGGGCTCTTGCCGGGCTTGACGCTCGTGCTGCCGGTGTCCTTCTTGCCGCCCGGGTCGCCGCCCTTGTCGCTGCCCTGCCCGGTGCCGCCCTGGGCCTGGGAGGACTGACCTGCCATGGCGGTGTTGGGGTCGGTGCCGCCGGACTGGGTGACGTGCACGAGGGCGGGGATCGCGGTGCCGATGAACAGGGCCGCGGCGGCCATGCCGACGGCGGCCTGCCGCTTGCGGGCCCGCCGCGCGGGCACGGCCCGGCGCAGGTGGTCCAGGGTGCCGGTGCGCGGCTCGATGTCGTCGACGGCGGAGTGCAGCATCCGGCGCAGGGCCAGCTCGTCGGTACCGAGACCGTCGAGGTCGGCGCCGAGGCCGCCGAGGTCGAACCCGTCCGGATCCGCACCGGGACCGTCCTGCCCCGCACCGCGCCCGTCGCCGGAAGCCGCGCCGAGCCGGTCCGCGCCCTTACCGCCACCGCCGGGACCCTCGCCGCGCCCCTCGGGACCGTTGCCGCGCCCCTCGTGACCGTTGCCGCGCCTCTCGGGACCCTGGTCGAGGCCCTCGGGGCCCTTCTCGTCGGGGCCGTGGTTCACAGTTCCGTTCCCAGCGTGCGATTGCGTGTGGTCTTGCTCATCCCGCCTCGTCGGCTCGTGCCAGGCGAAGGGCTCGTGACGTTCGTGGGAGTGACGTTCATCGGAATCGCCCCCTTGGGCGCGCGCGCTCATGCCGGTGCCTCCATGGCCACCCGCAGCGCGGCGATGCCCCGCGAGCCGTACGCCTTCACCGACCCCAGGGAGATCCCGAGGGTCTCGGCGACCTGGGCCTCGGTCATGTCCGCGAAGTAGCGCAGGACCAGCACCTCCCGCTGCCGGCGCTGCAGGCCCTTCATCGCCTTGATGAGGTCGCGGCGCTCCAGCTGGTCGTAGGCGCCCTCCTCCGCGCTCGCCATGTCCGGCATGGGCTTGGAGAGCAGCTTCAGGCCGAGGATGCGGCGGCGCAGCGTGGACCGGGAGAGGTTGACGACCGTCTGCCGCAGGTAGGCGAGGGTCTTCTCGGGGTCGCGGACGCGCTTGCGGGCCGAGTGCACGCGGATGAAGGCCTCCTGGACCACGTCCTCGCAGGAGGCGGTGTCGTCCAGGAGCAGCGCGGCGAGGCCGAGCAGCGAGCGGTAGTGCGCCCGGTAGGTCTCGGTGAGGTGGTCGACGGTCGTACCGGCAGCCTCGGTCGCCGTGGTCGCCGCGGCCTCGTCGGAGCCGTCACGCTGACTTGGTATGCGGGCGGGCCGCGCTGCGGGCATGGGCGCGATCACCGGCATGCCGCCGGGCGTGCGGGGCCGGAGCGCACGGGGCGGCCGAAGGGCCGCCGCGCCGCGGGCCGCGCTGAGTTCGAGAACCTCTGCCACGCCAGTTGGACACGTCTCCCCCCGCCAGGGTTGTACGTGCCGGGCGTCACATGTGCGACAACCGGCCGAGCCTCAAGTGCCGTCATGCGTCCCGCTCTTCCCCTATGTCCGATATGGGCGGGTGTCCCCACACCCACCCGAGCACGGCGTCCCCACGCCCGAAGAGTGACCGCAAAGACGCTCCCCGCCCTCCGCACGGTTGCGGGGACGGGGAGGGAAATCCTCTGTTGCCTTGAGCAATGATTCAAGTGGTTCGGACCATGCTCCCGGCCACACTTCTTACATGGATCCTACAAAGGTTCTGCCGTGGCCGGGCCGCGACCCCGGCCTCAGCGGTCGGCCCACTCCGCCGCGACCAGCTCCGCGATCTGCGCGGTGTTCAGCGCGGCCCCCTTGCGGAGGTTGTCGCCGCACACGAAGAGTTCGAGCGCGGTGGGGTCGTCCAGGGCCCGCCGCAGCCGGCCCACCCAGGTGGGGTCGGTGCCCACGACGTCCGCGGGGGTGGGGTACTCCCCGGCGGCGGGGTCGTCGCACAGCACCACGCCGGGCGCGGTCGCGAGGATCTCCCGGGCGCGGTCGACCGTGACCTCGCCCTGGAAGCGGGCGTGCACGGTCAGGGAGTGGGTGGTGATCACCGGGACCCGTACGCAGGTCACCGCGACCGGGAGCCGCGGCAGCCCGAGGATCTTGCGGGACTCGTCGCGGACCTTCATCTCCTCCGACGACCAGCCGTCCTCCCTGAGCGACCCGGCCCACGGGACGACGTTCAGCACGACCGGCTCCGGGAACGGCCCGGTGTCCTCCCCGACGGCCCGCCGTACGTCACCGGGCTTGGTGCCCAGCTCGGTCCCGGCCACCAGGGACAGCTGGGCCCGCAGCGCGTCCACACCGGCCCGCCCGGCCCCGCTCACCGCCTGGTACGACGACACCACCAGCTCGCGCAGCCCGAACTCGGCGTGCAGCGCGCCCAGGGCGACGATCATCGTCAGGGTCGTGCAGTTGGGGTTGGCGACGATCCCGCGCGGCCGGGTCCGTACGGCGTGCGGGTTGACCTCGGGCACCACCAGCGGCACCTCGGGGTCCAGCCGGAAGGCGGCGGAGTTGTCGACGACGACCGCGCCGCGCGCGACGGCGATCGGCGCCCACTGCGCGGCGACCTCGTCCGGGACGTCGAACATCGCGACGTCGACCCCGTCGAAGGCCTCCTCGGTCAGGGCCACCACCTCGACCTCCTCCCCGCGCACGGCCAGCTTGCGGCCGGCCGAGCGGGGGGAGGCGAGCAGGCGGATCTCGCCCCAGACGTCCGCGCGCTGGGACAGGATCTGGAGCATGACCGCGCCGACGGCCCCGGTCGCTCCCACGACCGCGAGCGTCGGCTTCCTGGTCATCGGTCGGTACCCGGGCTCAGCGGCCGGTGCCGCCGTAGACGACGGCCTCGTCGGTGTCGGAGTCGAGCCCGAAGGCGGTGTGCACGGCGCGCACGGCCTCCGGCACGTCGTCCTTGCGGGTGACGACCGAGATGCGGATCTCGGAGGTCGAGATCAGCTCGATGTTCACGCCCGCGTCGCTCAGCGCCTCGAAGAAGGAGGCGGTGACCCCCGGGTTGGTCTTCATACCCGCGCCGACCAGGGAGATCTTCCCGATCTGGTCGTCGTACCGAAGGGAGTCGAAGCCGATCCCCGACCGGCTCTTCTCCAGCGCGTCGATCGCCTTGCGGCCCTCGGTCTTCGGCAGCGTGAAGGAGATGTCCGTCAGGCCGGTGGAGGCGGCGGACACGTTCTGCACGACCATGTCGATGTTGATCTCGGCATCGGCGATGGCCCGGAAGATCGCGGCAGCCTCACCCGGCTTGTCCGGCACGCCGACGACCGTGATCTTGGCCTCGGAGGTGTCGTGCGCGACACCGGAGATGATGGCCTGCTCCACCTTCTTGTCCCCAATCGGCTCACTGCTGACCCACGTGCCCTGCAGCCCGCTGAAGCTGGACCGGACGTGGATCGGGATGTTGTAGCGGCGGGCGTACTCCACACAGCGGTGGAGCAGCACCTTGGAGCCGGAGGCGGCGAGCTCCAGCATGTCCTCGAAGGAGATCCAGTCGATCTTCTTCGCCTTCTTCACCACGCGCGGGTCGGCGGTGAACACGCCGTCGACGTCGGTGTAGATCTCGCAGACCTCGGCGTCGAGCGCGGCGGCGAGCGCCACGGCCGTCGTGTCGGACCCACCGCGCCCCAGCGTGGTGATGTCCTTCTTGTCGGCGCTGACGCCCTGGAACCCGGCGACGATGGCGATGTTGCCCTTGTCGAGCGACTCGCGGATCCGGCCCGGCGTGACGTCGATGATCCGGGCTTTGTTGTGGACCGAGTCGGTGATGACGCCTGCCTGGCTGCCGGTGAAGGACTGGGCCTCGTGACCCAGGTTTTTGATCGCCATCGCCAGCAGGGCCATGGAGATCCGCTCTCCGGCGGTCAGCAGCATGTCGAATTCACGCCCGGCAGGCATCGGAGAAACCTGCTCGGCGAGATCGATCAGCTCGTCCGTCGTGTCGCCCATCGCGGAAACGACGACGACAACCTGGTTGCCGTTCTTCTTCGCTTCCACGATCCGCTTGGCGACGCGCTTGATGCCCTCGGCATCGGCTACGGAGGAGCCTCCGTACTTCTGCACGACAAGGCCCACGTGCGCTCCTCGCTCGGTTCGTTTGTGTCGGCTCAGTCTAACGAGCGCCCGAATTCCACCACCCTGCTCCCGCATGGTGAGACATCCGGCGACGCCCGCATCCGGCCCCTGCCCAGCCCACGACACACCACTCGGGAAAGTGCCCCGGCTCACAGTGCCGACTGTGTACGTTTCAACCAGGGAGTGGGGGGCGCCGGAAATCCTCCTGGCGGCGATCGCCCAGCTCGGCGGATGCGCCCAGTGACTGACCGACATGGGCTTCACCCTGGCCGCCGCCCCGGCGCTGGTCCTGCCGCTCGGCCCCGCCGACGGGGTGGCGCCGGCCAACTGCACCGCCGGCGGAGAGCGAACGGGAGATGGCTGCCACGCCAGTCAGGCCGCCCCGACCGTCCGGTCTCCGTACTCAATGGTCACGGTGATCCTGGCCCCGAGCGCCTCGGCGTACGTACGCATCGTTTCCAGGTTGTGGATCTCCCCCCGTTCGATCTGGGAGACCCGGGCCTGGGAGATGCCCAGTGATGTCGCCACCTGGGCCTGCGTCAGTCCCTGCTCCTCGCGGATCTCGCGCAGGCGGTGACCCACTACGTGCGCCTCCGTCGCCGTACGCGCCGCCTGCTTGCGGGATGCCCATTCGGCGTCGGACACCTCCGGTTGACTCTCCCGCATCCGGCGCTTGACTTCTGCCCAGTTGCTGTACCGGTTCATCGGTCCATCCCGTCTTCTCCTGCCCCGTCCGTAACGGCGAGATATTCCTCGTAGCGGGCCTCGGCAAGGGGAATCGATTCGCGGTACCAGTCCCTCCAGCGGCCGGCCTTGTCGCCGGCCACCAGCAGAATCGCCTGCCTCCGAGGATCGAAGACGAACAGGATCCGGACTTCGGTACGTCCCGCGCTGCCTGGCCGTAGTTCCTTGAGGTTCTGGGTGCGGCAACCGTAGAGCCGATCGACCAAGGGACGGCCGAGTGCAGGCCCGTGCTCTGCCAGCAGGTCGACCGCCGCTTCGACGAGGTCCGCCGACACCGGGTCCTCCTCTGCAAGCTTGAGCAGCCACGACTCCACGGATGAGTGGAGGTTGATTTCCCAGTTCATGCGCCGCATCCCAGCGTAGGACGCGCCAGCACAAAAGGAAATCCTTATACCTTCAGCTCAACGAGTGACAGCGGCGTCGTACTCGGAGTCACTTCGCCGGTCGCATCCCCAGCGGGCCGCCGATCTCCTGGGCCATGACGCGGCCCGCCTCGAACTCCAGGGTCTCGTCGCCCATGTCGGACTGGTCGGTGTCGAGGCCGTCGAGTTCTTCCAGGGGCTGGTTGAGGCGGACGTGGATGAGGACCGACTGCAGGGCGCGCAGGACGGCGGAGGCGGTGGGGCCCCAGTTGGAGAAGTAGGAGAACTGCCACCACCACAGGGCCTCCGTGGTGCGGCCCGCGCGGTAGTGGGCCATGCCGTGGCGCAGGTCGGTGATGACGTCGGCGAGGTCGTCGGAGAGCCGGGCGGGCACCGGCGCCTTGCGGGGCTCGTACGGGTCGAAGACCTCGGAGTAGACGTCGACCGGTTCCAGGAGACGGGCGAGGTTCTCGCGGAGGCCGTCCACGTCCGGGTCCGGGCCCGTGTCCGGCTCGTACCGCTCCTCGGGGACGATGTCCTCGTGGGCGCCGAGGCGGCCGCCGGCCAGCAGGAGCTGGGAGACCTCCAGGAGGAGGAAGGGGACGGTCGAGCCGGGCTCGTCGCCCCTCGCCACCTCCGTGACGGCCACCAGGAAGCTCTCGATCTGGTCCGCGATCTGGACCGCGAAATCGTCCGGGTTGTGACCGGTCGCGTGCAGTGTGGCGTCAGACATCTAGGAGTCGTCTCCCCTCGAAGGCGCGGCCGAGAGTGACCTCGTCCGCGTATTCCAGGTCGCCGCCCACCGGGAGGCCGCTGGCCAGGCGGGTGACCTTCAGGCCCATGGGTTTGATCATGCGGGCGAGGTAGGTGGCCGTGGCCTCGCCCTCCAGATTGGGGTCCGTCGCCAGGATCAGCTCCGTGACCGTCCCGTCGGCCAACCGCGCGAGAAGTTCTCGTATACGCAGGTCGTCGGGACCCACGCCCTCGATCGGGCTGATGGCGCCGCCGAGGACGTGGTAGCGGCCGCGGAACTCACGGGTGCGCTCGATGGCGACCACGTCCTTGGGTTCCTCGACCACGCAGATGACCGAGGGGTCGCGGCGCGGGTCGCGGCAGATGTTGCACAGCTCCTCCTGCGCCACGTTGCCGCAGGTCGCGCAGAAGCGGACCTTCGCCTTGACCTCCAGGAGTGCCTGCGCGAGCCGCTTCACGTCCGTCGGCTCGGCCTGCAGGATGTGGAAGGCGATCCGCTGCGCGCTCTTGGGACCGACGCCGGGCAACCGCCCCAACTCGTCGATGAGGTCCTGGACCACGCCTTCGTACACCGGACTGCCCTTCCTTAAGACCTTTCGGTACGTACCGTAGTTGGCCCGGCCTCAGAACGGCAGACCGGGGATGCCCGTGCCGCCGCCGAGCCCCTGGGCCAGCGGGCCGAGCTTCTGCTGCTGCAGCGTCTGGGCGTTCTCGTTGGCCGCCTGTACGGCCGCCACGATCAGGTCGGCGAGGGTCTCGGTGTCCTCCGGGTCGACCGCCTTCGGGTCGATCTTCAGCGCGCGCAGCTCGCCGGCGCCGGTCACGGTGGCCTTCACCAGGCCTCCGCCCGCCTGCCCGTCGACCTCCGTGTTCGCCAGTTCCTCCTGGGCCCGCTGGAGATCCTGCTGCATCTTCTGGGCCTGCTGGAGCAACTGCTGCATGTTGGGCTGGCCACCACCGGGGATCACGATCAGCTCCTCTGCGTTCTTCTTCTTGAGCACGAGCCTACGTGGTCCACGCCCGCGTCGCCCCGCCACTCTTTCGAGTGAGAAGTACGGCGGGCCTATACCTGATCAAGGCCCTCTTCCGGGCGGAAAAGACGGGAAAGCTCCTTCTTCGCCACCCATTGGGCGGTAGGAAGGGTGCCGCGCGTCGGCATGGAATCGGCATGGAATCGGCATGCATGCGGCTTGGAATCCGCATGGGGTGTCACGCAAAGTGACCGGTCGTGATCAGGTGTCAGCAGGGATCAGTAGGGAGTGCCGGGTGGGTCAGCCGGAGATGCAGCCCGAGGGTCCGCCTCAGGACGGGCGGGGCGAGGGTGCGGCCGGGCTGCGGCCGGGCGATCTGACCGGGCGGGCGTTCCCGCTCGGCGACTGGGGCGAACCGGCCGAACGGCTCGACGAGCTGTACCGGTGGGTGGAGAGCGGCGCACTGCAGACGGCGTCCTGGTATCTGCGGGACCGGGTGTGGAAGCGGCGCGCCGCCCGGATCCTGCGCTCGGGCACGGCGGCGGGCGTGGCGGCCGGGGCGGCGCTGCCCCTGCTGGACGTCACCGGGGCGGCCCACGGGATCGCGCCCTGGGGCTGTCTCGCGCTGCTGCTCGCCGTCGGCTGCGTCGGCATCGACCGGTTCTTCGGCGTGACGTCCGGCTGGATGCGGGACGTGGCCACCGCGCAGGCGGTGCAGCGGCGGCTGCAGGCGCTGCAGTTCGACTGGGCCTCCGAGAGCATCCGGGAGGTGCTGGGCCCGGCGGAGGGCACGGCCGGGGAGGCGGCCGAGCGGTGCCTGGGGGTGCTGCGGCGCTGCGCGGAGGACGTCACGGAGCTGGTGCGCATGGAGACGACCGACTGGATGGTCGAGTTCCGCACGGGTTCCGCCCCGCTGGGCATGCAGGCGGCGGTGACCGGCTACGCGCCCCGCCAGGAGCCCGGCGCCCCGCCGGCCCGCCACCCGCTCCCCCCCGCCAACGGAACCCGCCCGAACATGCCCCGACAACGCCCGCCGGAGCCACGCTAGGCCCGTAGGGGTTTTCGCTCGTCGGCGGCGGTGCTGACCGGTGGTCGCCGGGCCTACTGTTTGGTGTACGTCAGGCTCTCCCCGCCGCCCACCTTCGCCCGCTTCAGCCGGCCGTCCGGCAGGAGGGTGACCTCGGTGGCCTCGCCCGGGGTGCAGGAGGAGGCGGGATCGCCGCTGGTGACGGTGGACGGCCCGATCTCCAACGGCCCGCCGGTGCCGGGCTGTTCGGCGAGCTTGGCGTCGAAGACACAGTGGTACGTGCCACCGCCGTCCGTCGGCCCGTCCGCGACCAGCGTCAGCACACTCTGCCCCACCTCGCCCTGCCGGATGGTCAGTTGGCGGGTGTTGGTCCCGTTGGCGTTGTCGATGGTCGTCTCCCAGGTCCCCAGGTAGCCGGCCGGAATCGTCCCGTCCGACGATGCGGACGCGGAGTCGGAGCCGGACGGCGTCGGCCCCGCCGTGCTGGGCGCGCCCGAGGTGCCGGAGCCGCTGACGGTGGACGCCGGGCTGACGGTCCCGCCGCCCTTGTCGTCACCCCCGCCGCCGTTCCTCATCAACGCGTACACCGAGCCGCCCGCGCCCAGCGCCACCACCAGCGCGATCACGACGAGCAGCGCGGTCGACCGCCCGTTGCGCCCCTCCGGCTCCCGCGTCCCACCGACGGGCGGCGGCCCGTACGGCGGCGTGGACCCGATCCCGCCGCCATAGGGGAGGTACGGCTGCTGGGCCCCGCCCCACGCCCCGGCACCGCCCTGCTGCGGATAGCCGTAGGCCCCGCCCGACTGCGCGTACGGCTGAGGCTGCGGATGCTGCTGCGCATACCCGTACGCCCCCGGCCCGCCTGCGAACCCCGGCGGCGCCGGCGGCGGCCCCGGCGGCGGAGTCTGCCCCGCGACAACGGTCGGCAGATGATTCACCCCACCCCCGGCCCCCGGCCCGCTCCCCTCATCGGCAACGGCCCCATGCTCACCCGCCACAACACCGCCACCACCGCCGGCACCAGCACCGGGCACGCCACCGCCAAGGACACCACCGGCACCCACGACTGGCGCGGCACCGCCAAGGGCACCACCGGCACCCACGACTGGCGCGGCGCCCCCGCCACCACCCGCACCCGCCGACGGCGAATCCGCCCCACCAGGGCCACCCGCACCCGACGACGATTCCTGCACGGGTGGTGCGGGTGGGAACCCGGACCCGGCCGAAGGCCGGGTGCCCCCCGACGCACCCGCACCCGACGACGCACCCGCACCCGAGCCCGAAACAGACCCGTCCCCCTCCGGATCCTCCACCTCCAGCAACTGCACGGCATGCCGCCCGAGTTGTGCCACCAGCGCCCCCGGCAGCCAGGGATCCCGGGACCGCCCCCCGGCCACCGTGTCCTCCGCCCCCGTCCGCTCCAGAATCGCGTCCAGCGAGGGCCGGCTCCCCGGCTCCTTGCGCAAGCACTCCCGCACCAGGTCGGCGATCCCCTCCGGCACCCCCGACAGATCCGGCTCCTCCTGAGCGATCCGGAACATCAGCGCGTGCACCCCGCTGTTGGCGGTCCCGAACGGCAGCGCCCCCGTCGCCGCGTACGCCAGCACCGACCCGAGGCAGAAGACGTCGCACGCCGGCGTGATCCGGTCCCCCCGCACCTGCTCGGGCGCCATGAACCCCGGCGACCCGACCAGCGACCCGGTCCGGGTCAGCCCCTCCCCGCCCAGCGAGGTCGTCTCCAGCGCCCGCGCGATCCCGAAGTCGATGACTCGGGGACCGTCGATGGTGACGAGCACGTTCGACGGCTTCAGATCCCGGTGCACGATCCCCGCCGCGTGGATGTCCTTCAGCGCGTGCGCGAGCCCCGCCGCCAGGATCCGTACCGACCGCTCGGGCAGCGCCCCGTGGTCATGGCCGACCACCTGCTGCAGGCTGGGCCCGGCCACGTACCCGGTGGCGACCCAGGGCACCGGCGCCTCGGTGTCCGCGTCCAGCACGGGCGCGGTCCAGTACCCGCCGACCCGCCGCGCGGCCTGCACCTCCTGCCGGAACCGCGCCCGGAACTCCTCCTGCTCGGCGAGCTCCTCGCGGACCAGTTTCACGGCGACGGTACGGCCCCGGTCAGACCGGGCCAGATACACGTGCCCCATGCCGCCCGCACCCAGCCGCGCCAGCAGCCGGTAGCCCCCGATGCGCTGCGGATCCCCCGCCGCCAGCTTCTCCATGGCCGCCCCGCCCCTCCCCCTGGACACACGCCCCCGGACACACATCGCATACCTGTGCAACAGACCGAGAATAGTCCGGCCCCGGAAGGAGTCGCTCGGCCCGCCGCCTACGGTTCCGTAACAGGCATACCCAGCTCGTCCACGACTGCTGGGGGTGTCGACAACCTGTCGCAGAAACCCCTCGTCCACGGAACAGGACGCCGATGTCGCTTCCGCATCGCGGACATTTACCCTCACCCGCATGACCCCTCAGCCCAACCCCGACGCCGGCGCCGCAGTCAAGGCCGCGGACCGCGCGCACGTCTTCCACTCCTGGTCCGCGCAGGACCTCATCGACCCGCTCGCCGTCGCCGGCGCCGAGGGGTCGTACTTCTGGGACTACGACGGCAAGCGGTACCTGGACTTCACCAGCGGGCTGGTGTACACGAACATCGGCTACCAGCACCCCAAGGTCGTCGCGGCCATCCAGGAGCAGGCGGCGCGGATGACGACCTTCGCGCCCGCCTTCGCGATCGAGGCGCGCTCGGAGGCGGCCCGGCTGATCGCCGAGCGCACCCCCGGCAACCTGGACAAGATCTTCTTCACCAACGGCGGCGCCGACGCCGTCGAGCACGCGGTGCGCATGGCCCGGCTGCACACGGGCCGCCCCAAGGTGCTCTCGGCCTACCGCTCGTACCACGGCGGCACCCAGCAGGCGGTCAACATCACCGGTGATCCGCGCCGCTGGGCGAGCGACAGCGGCACGCAGGGAGTCGTCCACTTCTGGGCGCCCTTCCTCTACCGCTCCCGCTTCTACGCCGAGAACGAGGAGCAGGAGACCGCGCGCGCCCTGGAGCACCTGGAGACGACGATCGCCTTCGAGGGACCGGGGAACGTCGCCGCGATCATCCTGGAGACCATCCCCGGCACGGCCGGGATCATGGTGCCGCCGCCCGGCTACCTGGCCGGGGTCCGCGAGATATGCGACCGCCACGGCATCGTCTTCATCCTGGACGAGGTCATGGCCGGCTTCGGGCGCACGGGTGAGTGGTTCGCCGCCGACCTCTTCGGTGTCGTACCCGACCTGATGACCTTCGCCAAGGGGGTGAACTCGGGTTACGTGCCGCTCGGCGGTGTCGCGATCTCACCGGAGATCGCCGCGACCTTCGGCAAGCGCCCCTACCCCGGCGGTCTGACGTACTCCGGGCACCCGCTGGCCTGCGCCGCCGCCGTCGCCACGATCAACGTGATGGCGGAGGAGGGCGTGGTGGAGAACGCGCGGCGGCTCGGCGAGACCGTCCTCGCCCCCGCCCTCGCCGACCTGGCCGAGCGCCACCCGAGCGTCGGCGAGGTGCGCGGCGTCGGCATGTTCTGGGCGCTGGACCTGGTGAAGAACCGCGAGACCCGCGAGCCGCTGGTGCCGTACAACGCGGCCGGTGAGGCGAACGCCCCGATGGCCGCGTTCGCGGCCGCCGCCAAGCAGCACGGCGTCTGGCCGTTCGTGAACATGAACCGCACCCATGTGGTCCCGCCGTGCAATGTCACGGAGGCCGAGCTCAAGGAGGGCCTCGCCGCCCTCGACGCCGCGCTGAGCGTGGCCGACGAGCACACGGTGTAGCGGTACGACGGCTGCCGCCGGGGCGATCCGAACGCGTAAGGTGGCGTGCTCGTACAGGTGGATACCCGCGTAGACGCCGACGGCGACAGCGAGTAGCCAGTCCGTACGAGTACGTCACCGGACACGCGACGAGAGGCCCCGACCATGCCCGGCAACGGCGCCGTGACACGCAGCACCCTGCGCCAGCAGATCGCGGACGCGCTCCGTGACGAGGTGCTCGCGGGGCGGCTGCGGCCGGGCCGGGCGTTCACGGTCAAGGAGATCGCCGACCAGTACGGCGTCTCCGCCACCCCCGTCCGCGAGGCGCTGGTCGACCTGTCCGCGCAGGGCATCCTGGAGGCCGACCAGCACCGCGGCTTCCGGGTGCCGGAGTACTCGCTCACCGACTACCGGAACATGATCGAGGCGCGCAGCCTGGTCACCGACGGCATGTTCCAGGCCCTCAGCACCGGCCACCCCGCCTTCCGCACCCCGCCCGAGGACCCGCGTACGACGGCCGCGCTGACCACGGTGCGGCGCCGCGGCGAGGAGGCCGCGCGGGCCGCCGCGGCCGGCGACCTGACCATCCTCATCGGCTACGACCTGCGCTTCTGGCGCGAGCTCAGCGCGCTCTTCGGCAACCCCTACCTCGGCGACTTCCTCAACCGCCTGCGCGTGCAGTCCTGGGTCTGCGCGGTGCAGCACCTGCTCCGCCTGCCCGACCTGCGCGGCCGTCTGTGGGCCGGGCACACGGACCTGGTCGACGCGCTGTCCCGCCGCGAGGCCGACACCGCGCGCGGCATCGTCGCCGCCTCCAACGCCCACTCGCTCCGGCTGCTGGAACACCTGACCAACGGGTAGATGACCAGTACTCTTCCCGGACCACCTGATGAGGAGCTCTCTTTGGCCTGTGATCTGTGGCTGGTACCGCTCGTGGACGTGTTGTGCCACACCCCGGACAACCCGTTCGCCGAGGAACTCGCGCAGTACAACAACGCACTGGCGGCGGCCGGCCTCCCCCCGGTGCCCGTGTACCAGTACATGCCGGGCCTGTCCGGCGAGGTCGCCCCGGTGGCCGGCTTCGACTACGACGCCCTGCACTTCCTGCGCCGCGCGTACCTGCTCCAGGTCTGCGGCCTGCCGGTGACCCCGGTCGACGAACTCGGCGGCGACTACGAGCAGTTGCTGGAGATGTTCGAGTCCACGGCCCAGCAGTCCCACCTGGTCTGGCACTACGACCACGCGGGCGCGTACGTCCCGGTGGACTTCCCGAACCCCCTGTCGAACGACGAACTCCTGGCGGGCGGCGGCCCCTTGGGCTCCTCCCAGGCGCTGCTGCGCGAGCTGGAGTACGTCGCCGGTTCGATCGGCATCGACCCGGCCAACCCCCCGGCCGCCCCGGCCCCGCCCACGGCCCCCACGGAACTGGAGGAACCGGCCGTCCCGGCCCCGTACGACCCCAGCCCCTTCGCCCGGGAACGGCACGTGTGGCTCGGCCTGCACGCGGCGGCGACGCGCTCACTGGCCCAGGGCTCGATGATCGTGTTCAGCTGAGCGCCGCCTCGGCTCGGTGTGATTTCACCCACCTGTTCTTGCCGTGGGGGAAATGCCCTGCCTACGTTCGGTGGCATGTCCCCCCACGGCCCCACCTTCGACTTCAGCGTCGACCTGAGCTCGCACGAGATGCTCCGGCGCACCCACGTCATGGCCGCCCTCGGAGACGGCTGGGATCCCGAGGCCGCGCTCCGTGGCGAGGAGGAGGCCCGTGCGCTGCTGTACTCCGGCCTCGACGCGGAGCAGCAGCGCATCTACGACGAGCTGGTGGCGGCCGGTGTGCTCCCGCCGGGGCCCGGCGATGCTGCCGCTTGATCCGCAGGCGGACCGGGCGCGGCGCGCCTGGGGGGTGGACTGCCCGCGCTGCGACGACCGGAGCGGGTGGCGCTACCTGCTCTCCCACACCGGCAGCCTGCTGCACCTGCAGTGCCCCGCGTGCCACCACGTGTGGGCGCACGAGACCTACTTCGGCGCCACCCGCTCCACCCCCTGACGCGACCGGTTCAGCCCTGCGGCAGCGGCCAGCCCAGCTGTGCGAACAGGCCGAGGCGGTCGCTCACCGCGCGGATCTCCGCGATCTTTCCCGCCCGCAGCGTGAAGATCCAGACCGCCTCGATCTCGAAGGACCGGACGGTCGGCTCCGGCATGCGCGGATGCGCCCCGCTGTGGACGCCCCGCTGGGTCACGCGGGCCACCACCCGGTCGCCCTCGCCGATCAGCTCGTCCACCCGGACGGTGAGCGGTGCGAGGGCCTCCGACTGCTGGCGCAGCCCCTCGAACGCCGCCCCCGGCTCGTCCGCCTCACCGTGGATGATCTTGTTGTGGTCCACGACGTCCGCCGCCATGTACTGCGGCAGATCCTCGAGCCGGCCCTCGCTGACCGCCTCGAAGAAGCCCTGGACCACCTTCTTGCCGTCGTCCACCGCTGTGCTCACGACTCCCCCTGTTCCCGTTCTCGCCCGCCCGGCGAACGGCCCGCTCAGAAGACGGGCGTGCCCGCCTGCGTCAGCTTCCAGTTGGTGACGGCGAAGTCGGCCGGGTCGAGGGTCTTCTTCGCGGTCACGTAGTCGATCATCAGCTGCCGGATCTCGTTTGTCGAGCTGTACGCGATCGGGGCCGAGGCGATGTGCGGGTAGCCCGAACCGCCGTTCGCCCGGTAGTTGTTGACCGCGACCACGAAGACCTGGTCGTCGGCGATCGCGGCGCCGTTGTGGCTGAGGTTCTTGATCCTCGACCCCTCCGGCTGCGCGATGTCGATCTCGTAGTCGACGCCCGCCGCCGTGTCGTACATGTAGTCCCAGAAGTTGTTGGCGTTGGTCAGCGTCGCCGTGTCGACCTTCGTGCCCGCCGGGACCTGGTGGTAGTACTTCGCCGCGTACTCCAGGTAGTCCTTGAGCTGGGCGCCCGTCAGCTTCTTGCCGTACAGGGTGTTGTCGTAGATGTAGAGGCCGGCGATGTCCTTGATGGTGACGTTGCCCTGGGGGATGTCGGCCGTGCGGGAGAAGGGGGCGGCGACCGAGATCAGGGGGAGGGCGGCGTCGGCCGTGGACAGGCCCGCCTTCACGCTCTCCATCTGGACCTTGTGGATGAAGTCCATGATCGGGACGTCCTTCCAGCAGGAGTCCGCCGCCGAGAGGTCCGCGGTACACGTGCCGACCGCCGTGTTGACGTACTTGACCACCAGCTCGTGGTCGGCCTCCAGGAGCCTCTTGATCTCCGGGTCCTCGTCCACGTCCTTGGGGTTGAGCGTCTGCGCCGTCTTGCTCGTCACCTTCCACTGGCCGTGGTGGAGTTCGAGCTCGAAGTCGAAGACGCTCAGGCGGTAGCCCCAGCAGTACGGCTCGGAGAGCAGGACCTCCTCGCCGGTCTCCGCGTTCTTCACCGTGTAGGACGGGACCTCGACGTGCGTGTGGCCCACCAGGATCGCGTCGATCCCCGGGACCTGCTCGGCGACCAGGTTCGACGCGTTCTCCACGTACGGGAGTGCGTCGCCGTACGACGACGAGCCGTCCAGGCCCGAGTGGTCCGTCAGGAAGACGACGTCACAGCCCAGGGCGCGCAGGCGCGGCACGTACTTCTTCGCCTGCTCCACCAGGCCCGGGAACACCATCTTCCCGCTGACGTTGTCCTTGTCCCACAGCGCGATACCGGGGTTGGTCAGGCCGAGGATGCCGACCTTGATGTCCGGGGCGCCCGGCACACGGATGCGCTTGACGGTGTACGGCTGGAAGGCCGGGCGCAGGGTCTTGGCGTCGAGGGCGTTGGCGCCGAGCAGCGGGAAGTGGCACTGGCTCTCGAACTTGCGCAGGGTGTCGATGCCGTAGTTGAACTCGTGGTTGCCGAGGGCGGCGGCGTCGTAGCGCATGTGGTTCATGGCCACGGCCATCGGGTGCCTGGGGCCCTTCTTGCCGTCGGTGCCCGTGATCGGGTCGACGCGCGCGAAGTAGTAGGCCAGGGAGGTGCCCTGGATGATGTCGCCGGCGTCGACGAGGAGGACGTGGTCCTCGCCCTTGGCCTCGCGCTGCTGCTTGATGAGGGTGGCCACGCGCGCCACGCCCACGGAGTTGCCCGCCTTGTCGGTGTAGGCGGCGTCCTTGTAGTAGTCCCAGTCGAAGACGTGGCTGTGCAGGTCGGTCGTGCCGAGGATGGAGAACGACCAGGTGCGCGGGTGGCAGTCCGGCTTCTGCTCGGCCGCCTGGGCGGTGCCGGTGCCGACGGTCCCGGCTGCGGCGACCGCCGCCCCGGTGACGGCCGACTTCTTCACGAACTCCCGGCGGTTCATGGGACTGAGGGGCATTCAGGGCTCCTGGTGTGGCTGGAACGGGGGGCGAGCAGCGGCGGGTGCAGTGCGGAGGCTACCCGCGTAGATGCTGCTCGCGCCCACGATTGCCGGAAAACCAGGGAATGACCATGTCCAGGTCAAGGATGGGTCAGCACGCGCCCGGTGCGAACACTGGGGAAACAGCCGATGTCAGATACGGCCGATGAGCCTGATCTCCGGCGGCCACAGCACCCCGCTCGCCATCAGCAGTGAGGGGCCCAGATGCACCGGGCAGACGTGCAGCGGGGGCAACCGGTGCCGGGCGACCTCGAAGACCGCGGGGTCCAGGCAGTCCGTGCCCTCGGCCTCGGCGCCTTCACCGCCGTAGGGCCCCCGGCACCGCAGGTCCCGGTGGACGCTCATACCTCGATTGTCCACCGGAACCCATGGCCATGGATCCTCTACAGGAACGAGTTGATCTCGATCGTCTCGTCCCGGCCCGGGCCCACGCCGATCGCGGAGATCGGGGCGCCGGACATCTCCTCCAGCGCCTTGACGTAGTTCTGGGCGTTCTTGGGGAGGTCGGAGAAGGACTTGGCCTTGCTGATGTCCTCCGACCAGCCCGGGAGCATCTCGTAGACCGGCTTCGCGTGGTGGAAGTCGGTCTGCGAGTACGGCAGCTCCTCGACCCGCTTGCCGTCGATCTCGTAGGCCACGCAGACCGGGATCTGCTCCCAGCCGGTGAGGACGTCGAGCTTGGTGAGGAAGAAGTCGGTCAGGCCGTTGACGCGGGTGGCGTACCGGGCGATGACGGCGTCGAACCAGCCGCAGCGGCGGTCGCGGCCCGTCGTCACACCCCGCTCGCCGCCGATCCGGCGCAGCGCCTCGCCGTCCTCGTCGAACAGCTCGGTCGGGAAGGGACCGGCGCCGACACGGGTGGTGTAGGCCTTGAGGATGCCGATGACCCGGCTGATCTTCGTGGGGCCCACGCCGGCGCCGGTGCAGGCACCGCCGGCGGTCGGGTTCGAGGAGGTCACGAAGGGGTACGTGCCGTGGTCGATGTCGAGCAGCGTGCCCTGGCCGCCCTCGAACAGGACGACCTTGTCGTTCTCCAGGGCCTGGTTGAGGACCAGGACGGTGTCGGCGACGTACTGCTCGATCTGCTCGGCGTAGCCCAGCAGCTCCTCGACCACCTGGTTCACGGCGATCGCGCGCCGGTTGTACAGCTTGGTGAGGATCTGGTTCTTGACGTCGAGGGCCGCCTCGACCTTCTGGGTCAGGATCGACTCGTCGTACAGGTCCTGGACCCGGATGCCGACGCGGTTGATCTTGTCGGCGTAGGTCGGGCCGATGCCGCGCCCCGTCGTGCCGATCTTCCGCTTGCCGAGGAAGCGCTCCGTGACCTTGTCGACGGTCACGTTGTACGGCGTGATGATGTGCGCGTTACCGCTGATCAGGAGCTTGGACGTGTCGACGCCGCGCTCGTTCAGACCGCTCAGCTCGGAGAGCAGGACCGACGGGTCGACGACGACGCCGTTTCCGATGACCGGAGTACAACCGGGAGACAGGATTCCGGAAGGGAGGAGGTGGAGGGCGTACTTCTGGTCGCCGACGACGACCGTGTGGCCGGCGTTGTTGCCGCCCTGGTACCGCACTACATAGTCCACCGAGCCACCGAGCAGGTCGGTCGCCTTTCCCTTGCCTTCGTCACCCCACTGAGCACCGAGCAGCACAAGTGCGGGCACGCGCGTACACCCCTTCCGGGCGGGGCATGTCCAAGGTCGGGGGCGTGGGCGTAAGGTTCACCGCCGCGTGCCACAGCGACCGCCGTTGGTCGCACAACCGTCGGACCGGATGCCCCGGAATAGACGAAGCCCCTGGCGCAATAGCGCAAGGGGCTCTTGCACAAAGATGCTACCCGAGGAAGCGAGGCAGGACCGAGGTGGCGACCTTCGCGATGTCCGAACAGCTGCTGGTGATCATCGATCCGGCGGCACGGCAGACGGACGGAGAGTCCGTACGGATCGCGAAAGACGTGCTCAGCGCGGGTGCGGCGGCCAAGGTGTGTCTCCCGGACGGGCCGGAGGAATTCGCCCGCGCGCTGGGCCGACGGGGTGCGCGGCGGCCGGTCGTGGTGGGCGACGGTCACGCTCTGGTACGGGCCGTGACCGTGCTGCACCGGGCGCGCGAGCTGGCCGGATGCGCGCTGTCGGTGGTCCCGGTGGGTGACACCCGGCTCGCCGAGTCGCTGGGCGTGCCCGGCGGCACGGTGGCGGCGGCGCGCGCGGTGCTGGACGGGGCCGAGCGGCGGCTGGACCTGCTGGTCGACGACAGCGACGGGGTCGTGCTGAGCGGGCTGGGGATTCCGCCGGGGCCGGCGGTGCGGGCGCCTGTCGCCGAGCCGGTGACCGCGGCCTCCTCCGGCCGGCCCTGGTACCGCTCCCTGGTCCGCACCCTCGCCCCCCGCCCGCCCCGGCTCTCCGCCGTACCGGCCCCGGGCCCCTCCCGGCTCCGGGTCGAGGTCGACGGGGAGACGGTGGTGGACCTGGGCCAGCCCGTGGAGGCCGTGTCGGTGACACCGGGCACGGGCGGGCTCGCGGAGGTGGAGGTACGGCCCCTGTCGGTGGGCGCGGAGGCGACCCCGGTACGGGCCTCGGGCCGGACGGTGACCGTGATCGGCGCGGACTTCCGCTACCGGGCGGACACGGGGGTGACGGGCCCGGTACGGCGACGGACCTGGCGGGTGGCGGAGAGGGCCTGGGGGTTGGTGCTGCCTTCAGCGTGAGGCGGGGCCTCGAAGCCGGAGGTGTCGAGGGTGCAGGCGAAGGGGGGCGGGGATGTGCAGCTTCTCGAAGCTCGTCATCGTCGCTCAGAGTAGCGGACCGCACGCGTGTCGCCACGGAGACCTCAGCAGAACCCATCTAATGGTCTGGTGACAAATATTTAACCCCGCCGACCCCTTCCCGTGCCCCCGTGTCGTCCACCATCCTGCTGAGTCAGGACCCACCAGGACTCATGGACCGGACACGGAGGGGGCCACCCGATGGCAATAGACGAGGGCGTCGCCCCAGCGGCCGACACGGGGGACGGGGAAGCGGTTCACCGGCTCAAACCCAACGCCGTGGGGCTGCTCGGGGTGGTCTTCATGGCTGTCGCCACCGCCGCGCCGATCACCGCGATGACCGGCAACGTGCCCTTCATGGTGTCGGCCGGCAACGGGATCGGCGCACCCGCCAGTTATCTCGTGGCAATGGTCGTCCTGGCAATCTTTTCCGTCGGTTTCACGTCGATGGCGAAGCACATCACGTCGACCGGGGCCTTCTACGGGTTCATCTCCTACGGCCTCGGACGGACCGCCGGCCTCGCCTCCGGGCTGCTCGCGACCTTCGCGTACGTCGTCTTCGAGCCCGCCCTCATCGGCATCTTCTCCACCTTCGCCACGACGACGCTGAAGGACCAGACGGGCATCCACCTGCCCTGGTGGGCCTTCGCGATCCTGATGCTGGCGATCAACGCGACCGGCACCTGGTTCGGGATCAGCGTCGCCGAGAAGCTGCTGGTGGCGCTGCTGGCGACCGAGGTGACCGTGCTGGCGGCGATGGCGGTCTCGGTCGCCTTCCACGGCGGCGGGCCGCACGGGTTCAGCCTCGCGCCGGTCGACCCGGTCAACGCCTTCAAAGGCACGTCCGCCGGGCTCGGGCTGTTCTTCGCCTTCTGGTCCTGGGTCGGCTTCGAGTCGACCGCGATGTACGGCGAGGAGTCCCGCGACCCGAAGAAGATCATCCCCAAGGCCACGATGATCAGCGTCCTGGGCGTCGGCGTCTTCTACGTCTTCGTGTCCTGGATGGCCATCACGGGCAACGGTGAGGCCGAAGCCGTGAAGGCGGCCTCCTCCGCGAACCCGCTCGCCCTGTTCTTCAACCCCACCGAGCGGTACGTCGGCCACTGGGCCGTCGACGTCATGCAGTGGCTGATGATCACCGGCTCGCTGGCCTGCGGCATGGCCTTCCACAACTGCGCCGCCCGCTATCTGTACGCCCTCGGGCGGGAGGGCGTGCTGCCCTCGCTGAAGAACACCGTCGGGCGGACCCACGCCCGGCACGGCTCGCCGCACATCGCCGGGCTGGTGCAGACGGTGGTGAGCGCCGTACTGATCGCGGCGTTCTGGATCGCGGGCAAGGACCCGTACAACGCGCTCTACGTCCTGCTGGCCATCCTCGGCACGATGGCGATCCTGGTCGTGCAGGCCGTGTGCTCCTTCGCGGTCCTCGTCTACTTCCGCAGGAACCACCCCGAGAGCCGGCACTGGTTCCGGACGTTCACCGCGCCGCTCGTCGGCGGCATCGCGATGCTCGGCGTGGTCGTCCTGCTGGTGTCCAACATGGGGGTGGCGGCGGGGGCGGAGTCCGGCTCACTGCTGCTGAAGGCGACGCCGTGGCTGGTGGCGCTGGTCGCGGCGACGGGCGTGGGCTACGCGCAGTACCTGAAGCGCCGGGCACCCGAGCGGTACGCGCTGCTGGGGCGGACGGTGCTGGAGGAGACGAAGGAACGCTGACGCTCCGCCGGGGGCGCCGGGTCCGGTCGTCGTTCGGCTGCGGCGTCGTCGTGGCTGGTCGCGCCCACGCGGCGGAGCCGCACGTCGACAGAGCCCCGCGCCCCTTCAGGGCACGGCCCTACCGTCCGTACTTCCGCTCCCGGTACACCCGCCAGCGTTCCATCATCTCGGCCACGTCCTTCTCCACGAACTCGAAGAAGTCCAGCGTCTCGGCGAGCCGGCGTCCCGCGGGGGTGCCGGCTCCGAGGCTGGAGACCCCTTCCCGCAGGGCGTCCTCCCAGCGCTTGATGATCGCCTCGCGGTTGGTGAGCGCCTCGTACCACTGGTCGCTGTGCACCCGGTACCGCTCCCGGCGCGAACCCGGCTCGCGTTCCCGGGAGACCAGGTGGACCTGGGCGAGGTAGCGGACCGCGCCGGAGACGGCCGCCGGGCTGATCCGGAGCTGTTCGCCCAGCTCGGCGGAGGTCAGGGTGCCGTCGTCGGAGGCGAGCAGCGCCGCGAAGACCCGGGCCGGCATGCGTGGTACCCCCGCCTCGACCAACTGTGCCGCGAAGTGCTCCACGAACCTGGAGACCGCCTCCGGGTCTCGCCCCGCCTCATCCGTCATGGGTCCCACCGTACCCATCCTTAGGGAGCTTCGGTAACTTCACAAATTTCTGAAAGAAGCGTACGTTCGGAGCCATGACGAAGGCAATCACGGTCTCCGGACTCCACAAGTCCTTCGGCCGTACGCACGCGCTGGACGGCCTCGACCTGGACGTCGAGGCCGGTGAGGTGCACGGCTTCCTCGGCCCGAACGGCGCCGGCAAGTCGACCACGATCCGGGTGCTGCTCGGCCTGCTGCGCGCCGACGCGGGCGCCGCGCAGGTGCTGGGCCACGACCCGTGGCGGGACGCGCTGCGGGTGCACCGCAGGATCGCCTACGTGCCCGGTGACGTGACGCTGTGGCGCAACCTCACCGGCGGCGAGGTCATCGACCTCTACGGCCGCCTGCGCGGAGGACTGGACCGGCGGCGGCGCGCCGAGCTGATCGACCGCTTCGAGCTGGACCCCACCAAGAAGGGCCGCACCTACTCCAAGGGCAACCGGCAGAAGGTCGCCCTGGTCGCCGCCTTCGCCTCGGACGTGGACCTGCTGATCCTGGACGAGCCGACCTCGGGCCTGGACCCGCTGATGGAGGAGGTCTTCCAGCGCTGTGTGGAGGAGGAACGGGAGCGCGGCCGTACCGTCCTGCTCTCCTCGCACATCCTGAGCGAGGTCGAGGAGCTCTGCGACCGCGTCAGCATCATCCGCAGGGGGCGCACGGTGGAGAGCGGCTCGCTGGCCGACCTGCGGCATCTGACCCGCACCAGCGTGAGCGCCGAACTCGCCGGTCCGCCCGACGGGTTGGCCCGCCTTCCGGGCGTGCACGACCTCGACGTGCGGGGCCACCGGGTCCGGCTCCAGGTGGACACCGACCGACTGGACGCCGTACTGCGCTCGTTGACCGCCTCCGGGGTGCGCTCGCTGACCTCGACGCCGCCGACGCTGGAGGAGCTGTTCCTGCGGCACTACCAGGACGAGCCGGACGAGGTGGCGGTATGACGCGTGAACTGGAGGGCACGGGCACCCTGTTGCGGTTCGCCCTGCGCCGCGACCGCCTGCTGATCCCCGTCTGGGTCGCGGTGAACGCGCTGATGGTCCTCTCCATGCCGAACACCCTGAACACCCTGTACGGCACCCCGGCCGCCCGCGCCGGGCTGATGCACCAGATGGCGACCAACACCTCCCTGCGCGCCATGGTCGGCCCCGTCTTCGGCGACTCGCTGGGCGCGCTGACGGCCTGGCGGGTCGGGGTGTACGCGGGCGCGCTCGCCGCCGCCATGAGCCTGCTCGTCGTCGTACGGCACACCCGGGAAGAGGAGGAGAGCGGGCGGCAGGAGCTGCTGTCCTCCGGGACGGTGGGGCGCCGGGCACCGCTCACGGCGGCCCTGGTGGCGGCGGCCGTCGCGAACGCGGCGCTGTGCGTGCTGATCGTGGCGGGACTCGCCGGACAGGGTGGCTCGGGTGCCCTGGCCTTCGGGCTCGGGGTGGCGGGCACGGGCATGGTCTTCGCCACGATGGCGGCGATCGTCGCCCAGCTGACGGAGAGCGCCCGGCTGACCCGGGGGCTGACGGCGGCCCTGCTGGGCGCGGCCTTCGTCCTGCGGGCGGCGGGCGACTCCGCGTGCGACGACGGTTCGTCGGTGCTGACCTGGCTGTCCCCGCTGGGCTGGCTGGAGAACGTGCGCGCCTTCGCGGGCGAACGCTGGTGGGTGCTGCCGCTGTTCGCCGCCGCCGTAGCCCTCCAGGCCCTGATCGCCTACGCGTTGGCCGGGCGGCGGGACCTCGGCATGAGCTTCCTGCCGACCCGGCCGGGACCGGCGTCCGGCCGCCTCGGCACGGCGGGCGCGCTGGCCTGGCGGTTGCAGCGCGGCAGCGTGCTCGGCTGGTCGGCCGGCTTCTTCCTCGCCGGAGTCGTCTACGGCGGGATGACGGACGGCGCGGCCAGGCTCGTCGGCGACAACGCCGGGGCACGGGAGATCTTCCAGCGGATGGGCGGCCGGTCGGGGCTGACGGACGCGTTCCTCGCCGCGATGGTCGGCATGCTCGGTCTGGTCGCCGCGCTCTACATCGTCTCCTCCGTGCTGCGGCTGAGCGGTGAGGAGACCTCCGGCCGGGCCGAGCCGGTGCTGGCCGCGGCCGTGGGCCGGCTGCGCTGGGCGGCCGGCCATCTGCTGATCGCCTTCGGCGGCTCGGCCCTGCTGATGCTGCTGGCCGGCCTGGGCTTCGCCGTCGGCTACGGCCGGCAGATCGGCCCGGTGCTGGGGGCGTGCCTGCTCCAGGTCGCCGCGGTATGGGTGATCGGCGGGGTCGCCGTCCTCCTGTTCGGCGTCCTGCCGCGGGGCGCGGTCGCGGCGTGGGGCGTGGCCGGGGCGGCCCTGCTGATCGGCTGGATCGGGCCCGCACTGAACGCGCCGCGCGTGGTGCTGGACCTGTCCCCGTTCGGGCATCTGCCGAAGTTGCCGGGCGGGGGGATGGAGTGGGGGCCGGTGGGGGTGCTGCTGGGGCTGGCCGTGGTGCTGGTGGCCGGCGGCCTGGCGGGCGTACGGCGGCGTGATCTGGCGGGCTGAGGCTCAGTCGGCGTACTGCTTCAGCCTCTCGGTGCCGAGTTCGATGCCAGTGTGCCGAGCCGCCCGCGAGTACGGGTCAGGTCGCCGCTGCGATCAGCCGAACGGATGATCACCCCACCTCGACGCTCAGCCCCTCCAGCCCCCGGATCACGAAGTTCGGCTTGCGCCGCGGCTCCGCCGCCAAGGTCAGTGTGGGGGCCTGCCGGAGGAGGGCCGTCATGGAGGCCGCGAGCTCGATGCGGGCCAGCGGGGCGCCGATGCAGTAGTGGATGCCCGCGCTGAAGGAGATGTGCGGGTTGTCGGGGCGGGTCAGGTCGAGTCGCCCGGGGTCGGTGAAGACGGCCGGGTCATGGTTGGCGGAACCGAAGAGCATCGCGATCTCCGCACCCCTCGGGATCGTCGTGCCGTCGATCTCGATGTCGTCCAGCACCCAGCGTTCGAAGAGCTGGAGCGGGGTGTCGTAGCGCATCAGCTCCTCGATCGCGGACGGGACCAGGGAGTGGTCGGCGCGCAGGGCGGCCAGCTGGCCGGGGTTGCGGAACAGGGCCCACCAGCCGTTCACCGTGGCGTTCACCGTGGCCTCGTGGCCCGCGTTGAGCAGCAGGACCGCCGTGGAGATCATCTCCTGCTCGGTCAGCCGGTCGTCGTCCTCGTCGTGGGCCGCGATCAGTCCGGAGACGAGGTCCTCGCCCGGTTCCTTGCGGCGGGCCGCGATCAGCTCGCGCAGGTAGTCCGAGAACTCCACCGACGCCCGCACCGCCCGCGCGGCGGTCTCCTCCGACGGGTTCAGCTCGTACATCCCGCAGATGGCCGCCGACCAGGGGCGCAGCTGCCCCCGGTCCGCCTCCGGGATGCCCAGCATCTCGGCGATCACCGCGACCGGCAACGGCTCGGCCACCTCGGCCAGCAGATCACCGCCGCCCTTGCGGACGAGCGCCGCGACCAGGTCGCCCGCAAGGCCCTGCACATACGGCTTCAGCCGCTCCACCGTGCGCGGCGTGAACGCCTTCGACACCAGGCGCCGGATCCGGGTGTGGTCCGGCGGCTCCAGGTCGAGCATGCCGTGGTCGTTGAGGGTGTGGAACGGCTCGTGCTCCGGCATGGGCGGGGTCCGGCCGAACTCCTCGTGCGAGAAGCGGTGCTGGTACGTCCGCCCCAGCCGGCGGTCCCGGAGCAGCGCCGAGACGTCCGCGTGGTGCGGGACCAGCCACTGGTCGGTCGGCTCGTACCGGATCACCCGGCCGCGTGCGCGCAGCTCCGCGTAGGCCGGGTACGGGTCCACGAGGAACGCCGGGTCCCAGGGGTCGAAACCGAGATCTGTGGGGCCTGCCATGCCGGGACGCTAACCTGCCGGACCGTGCGCTGACCAGGGGTGCTCAGCCCAGGCCTGCGGAGCGGAAGTCGTAGTAGTCCTTCCCGCCGACGAGCACGGACGTCACACACAACGGCAGACCGTCGGCGTCGCGGGGCACCTCCTGGGCGGTCTGCCGGGTGAACCCCAGGGACACACCGGGGAGCACGGGCTGCTCGGGCCGCGACCGGTCGACCCTCCATCCCCGCGCGGTGGCCCGGCGGAAGAGGTCCCGCGCCGGTGTGCCGAAGACGTCGTCCCCGTCGAGCAGGACCCGGGTGCCGGAGATCCGGCCCTCGCCGGGCCACCACAGCTCGATCGCGGTGACCGTGGGGCTGCTCTCCAGGAGGGCCTGCACACCGACCCCGTCCAGGGACCAGGAGGCCCGCGCCGAACTCCGGCGCCTGAACACCCTGGGCTCGCCCCAGCCGGACACCGCCGCGATCGCCTCGTCGAGCGTCATCCCCAGACGCAGCGGTGCGACTCCGTGCGGTGGGTCGAGTACGAGATCCATGGTCAGGCAACCAGCTCGGTGGAGACCAGGACGTAGTCGAAGTAGAGGGGAGCGCCTTCGTCGTCGACGGGATACTCGAAAGAACTGTTGCTGGCGAAGGACGTCTTCAGCTCGGGCAGGGCGTAAATCCTGAGGTCGTCGTCGTAGGAGACCGAGTGACCGCGCTCCTCGAGCCGCTCGACCAAGTCCTCGCTGGGAGTGCGGAAGACGTCCAGCTTGTCGAACGTGACGTTGATGTCGGCCGCCTCGTCACGGAAGCGCCACAGCTCGACGCTGGTGAGCGTGGCGGCCTCGGGGAACGACAAGACGTACTGAAACGCGGAGTCGTCGAAGTTCACCACGTACTTGCCCGGGGGCTGCTCGGCTCCGGGCCGATGGCTGACGCGGCCCAGCGTCTGGGCGATACCCATCGCCTCGTCGAACGGCATGCCGAGCCGGAACGGCCCTACGCCGGCGTGTGGTCGGATGTCGACATCCATGTGCGCTCCTCAACGTCGATGGCCCATGGTGCGCCAACGGCGTCAGCGGGGTGTCACCAGGCGGGCCTCGTACGCGAACACCGCTGCCTGGGTGCGGTCCCTGAGCCCGAGTTTGACGAGGATTCGGCTGACGTGGGTCTTGATCGTCGACTCCGCGACCACCAGCCGCTCGGCGATCTCCGCGTTGGACAGGCCCTGGGCGATCAGGACCAGGACCTCGGTCTCGCGCTCGGTGAGTTCGCCGTAGGCCGCGTGGGCCGACGGGACCAGGCTCGGGGGATCCGAGAGGCGGGAGAACTCCGTGAGCAGGCGTTTGGTGACCGAGGGGGCCAGGAGGGCCTCGCCCGCGGCAACCACCCTTACTCCGTCGGCCAGTTGGCGGGCCGAGGCGTCCTTCAGGAGGAAACCGGAGGCTCCCGCGCGCAGCGCCTGGTACACGTACTCGTCCAGGTCGAAGGTCGTCAGGACCAGCACCTTCGCCGCCGCGTCCGCCGCCACGATCTCCCGGGTCGCCTCGATGCCGTTCAGCTCCGGCATGCGGATGTCCATCAGCACGACGTCCGGGGCGAGTTCACGGACCCGGTCCACCGCCTCCCTTCCGTTGACGGCCTCGCCGACGACCTCGATGTCCGGCATCGCGTTCAGCAGGACGGAGAAGCCCTCGCGGACCATCATCTGGTCGTCGGCGATGAGTACGCGGATGGTCATGCGTCCCCTTCGCTCTCGGTCACCGTCGGCGCCGGCAGGAACACCGTCACCTCGTACCCCCCGTCCTGCGCCGGGCCCGCCGTCATCTCGCCGTTCAGCATCGACACGCGCTCCCGCATGCCCGTGATGCCGTGCCCCGCGCCCGGGGAGGGCTTGGTCAGACGCGGCGCGGGCGGCGGGGTGTTGACTATGCGCAGGCCCAGACCGCCGAGCACATAGCCGATCTCCACGCGGGCGCTCGCCCCCGGTGCGTGCCGCAAGGTGTTGCTGAGGGCCTCCTGGACGATCCGGTACGCCGAGAGCTCCACGCCCTGCGGCAGTTCGCGCACCGCGCCGGTCACCGCCTTGTCCACCGCCAGGCCGGCCTCCCGCACATTGGCGAGCAGCCCGTCGAGATCGGCCAGGGTCGGCTGGGGGGCGTCCGGCGCCTCGTAGTCCTCCGCGCGCACGACCCCGAGGACCCGGCGCAGCTCGGTCAGGGCGGCCACCGCGTTCTCCCGGATGGTGGCGAACGCCTTCTGAAGCTCCTCCGGCGGGTTCTCCACCCGGTAGGGCGCGGCCTCCGCCTGGATGGCGACCACCGACATGTGGTGGGCGACCACGTCGTGCAGCTCACGGGCGATCGTCGTGCGCTCCTCCAGGAGGGTGCGGCGGGAGCGTTCGTGCTCGGTGACCGTCTGCTGGGCGGTCACCTCCTGCTGGGCCTGCCGGCGTATGTGCCGGACCGTGACGGCCAGCAGGAGCAGGGCCGACACGAGCAGCATCGGGGTCACGTTGGTGGCGTAGCGGTGCCAGACGCCTCCGGTGACGAAGCCGTAGACCGCGGTCATCACCCACATCGAGGCCGCGGTGCGCGGGCGGGTGCGCAGCGCGACGACCGTGAGCACGACCAGGTGGGACAGGAAGCTGCCCGGCAGCCAGGGCCAGTCGCTGAAGTCGCCCTGGCCGATCAGGGCGGTGGCCGTGCTCGCGCCGAGCGAGAACCAGAACGCCCCCACCGGACGCGCCAGGGTCAGCAGGACCGGTGCCAGCGCCAGCAGCCCGCACAGCAGGGTGGCCGGACCGGACTCGAAGGAGCCCGCCACGGCGAGGGACATCGCGATCAGGCCCAGGGCGGCCACCACCGTGTGCGGCAGCCAGACCGCGCCGGACAGCCGGCGGGTGACCGGGCCGTCGGCGCTCAGGCGGGGCAGCGGATCGTAGGCGAAGGCGTCCTGGAACAGGTCCTGCCGCAGCCCTCGCCAGGCGTCCGCGGCCAGCCGGAACTCCGGGCTGCGCGGCCGGCCGGCCGGGCCCGGCGGTGTCGTCTGCGTGTGCGTCGTCTGGGTCACGTACGAAACGGTAGGCGGCCGGCGGGGCGCGGTCGTCACCTTGGAGAGGGGTTCTCACGGGTCCCCCTCAGGTACTACGGGTCGCCCCTGAGGGGTTCGCGCTCGGGGCTCAGCGGCCACCGGGGCGGACCAGGCCGGACTCGTAGGCGAAGACCGCCGCCTGGGTGCGGTCGCGCAGGCCCAGCTTCACCAGGATCCGGCCCACGTGCGTCTTCACGGTCTGCTCGGCCACGACCAGCCGCTCGGCGATCTCCGCGTTCGACAGGCCCTGCGCGATCAGCGCCAGCACCTCCGTCTCCCGCTCGGTGAGGTCGCCGACGCGCTGCTTGAGCGGGGCCCGGTGGCTGCCGTCCAGACGGGAGAACTCGGCGATGAGACGGCGGGTGATACCGGGCGCGAGCAGGGCGTCGCCCGCGGCCACGACCCGGACGGCCTCGGCCAGCTGGTCCGCGGAGGCGTCCTTGAGCAGAAAGCCGGAGGCCCCGGCCCGCAGCGCCTCGTACACGTACTCGTCCAGGTCGAACGTGGTCAGCACCAGCACCTTGATGGCGGGATGCTCGGCGGTGATCCGGCGGGTCGCCTCGATGCCGCCGAGTTCGGGCATCCGGATGTCCATCAGCACCACGTCCGGGGCGAGTTCGGCGGTCTGCGCGATCGCGTCCAGGCCGTCCACCGCCTGCCCGATCACCTCGATGCCGGGCTGCGCGCCGAGCAGCACGCTGAAGCCCTGCCGGACCATCTGCTGGTCGTCGGCGATGAGTACGCGGATGGGACCGGCGCCGCTCGTCATGGGTCCTGTTCTCCTGTCGGGGGCTCGGGCGGGTACGGATCGGGGGTGGAGCCGGGGGCCGACTCGGGGGCGGAGCCGGGGGCGGGCTCAGGGGTGGGCTCAGGGGTGGAGCCGGGGGCGGGCTCAGGGGTGGAGCCGGGGGCCGGTCGGCGCCGGAAGGCGGCGGGCAGGGGGAGGCCGGCCGGCACCGGGGTGCCGTCGCGCGGCAGGAACGCGGTCACCCGGAAGCCGCCGTCCTGCTCCCCCGCCGCGACCACGTGCCCGCCCAGCATCGCCGCCCGCTCCCGCATGCCGAGCAGACCGTGCCCGCCGCCCGGGGACGGCGGGGCCGGACGGCTGGGCCGGGAGTTGGTGATGTCCAGGCATATCCCGTGGGGGTGGTGGAGGACCTCGACGCTGACCCGTGCGCCCGGGGCGTGCCGCAGGACGTTGCTCAGGGCCTCCTGGACGATCCGGTACGCCGACAGTTCCACACCCTGTGGATAGCCGCGCGGCTCGCCCTCGACCGTCTTGACCACGTCCAGGCCGGCCGCCCTGGTGTTCTCCATCAGGGCGTCCAGGCGGGCGAGGTTCGGCTGCGGGGCGTCGGGTGCCGGGCCCGTGCCGGGGGCGGACAGCCGGTGCGTCTCCTCGAGGGCCTCGGGGTCGTCGGGGCCCTCCGACCGCAGCACCCCGAGGACCCGGCGCAGCTCGGTCAGGGCCTCCAGGGCGTTGCTGCGGATGCCGGCGAGGTTCTCCTTCAGCTCCTCCGAGGGGTTCTCCACCAGGTGCGGGGCCACCTGCGCCTGGATCGAGATCACCGACATGTGGTGCGCGACCACGTCGTGCAGCTCACGGGCTATACGGCTGCGCTCCTCCAGGAGGGTGCGCCGGGCCCGTTCCTCCGCGGTGATCGTCGTCTGCTGGACCAGTTCGGTACGGGCCTCGCTGCGGCTGCGCAGGGCGGCGCCGACGGCGGTGGTGATCGCGAACAGGCCGACGGCGACGGTGCCTGTCGGGGAGTAGCGCACGGCTCCCAAGCCGCCTTCCACGACGGCGGTCACCAGGGCGGTCGTAGCGAGCGCGGCGACCGTCCCACGGAACCGGAGGCGCAGGGCCAGGAGCAGCAGTACGGCCATGTGGGCCAGCAGGACGGGTGTGGTCCAGGGCCAGCTGGGGCCGGACGGCCGGAGCTCCAGTGCCGCCAGTTGCTGGCGGGCGAGCAGCGCGGTGGTGACGGCGCCGGTCAGGGACAGGGCCCAGGCGGGCATCGGGCGCCACAGGGCCAGCAGCACGGCTGCGGCCTGCAGGAACGTGCTGAAGAAAGCCACGGCCGGGGTGAAGCCGTAGGTGTTGGCCAGCTCCTCGCCGCCGCCGAGGGCGATGGCCAGCGCGAAGTAGAAGGTGACGAGGTAGGTGAGGAGACGGGCCCAGCGGTGCCGGGACAAGGGGGGTGACTGGGACGACGGGTTCTCGCCGAGCCAGGCGCGCAGTCGGCGCCGGGTGGCCTTGGGGGTGGGTGCACCGGCCGGCGCGGGGGCGTGGTCGGGTGCGGGTGGCCCCTGGGGGGCGTTCTCACCGTCGGCGGCCGCGGGCTTCACGAGGTCAACACTAGGCATTGCGGGGTTTCTTCGCTGGGGGCAGATGGCGGCGGACCACTGGGGACCTGCGGTTCCGCGGTCGGCGGGGGCCCTGTTCGTGGTGCCGGAAGGCCGTCCGGCACACGGCGAGGACCAGTCCGAAGACGGGGAGCCAGGCGAGGCGGTACGCCACCCAGCCCACGGAGTCCGGTGAGGTGTGCAGGCCGGGCAGCCGGCCGGCCAGGAGGCCGGTGGCCGTCGTGGCCATCATGGCTGTCTGGTGCCAGAGGTAGATCGTCATCGCGGAGAGGTTGACCAGGGCCACCGCCGCCCACAGCAGCGGGCGGGCCATCGCGCGGCGCAGCCTGTCGCGGAGGAGGAGGGCGAGACCGCACTGGGCCAGGCCGAAGGTGACGGCCGCCAGGGTCGGGGGGTCGAGGTTGGAGATCCGTGCGCCGGGGACGCCGACCATGGACGCCGGATATCCGGCGCAGGCTATGAGCACGGCCGTGGCCGCCGTACCGCCGAGGAACAGGACCCGGGCCGCGCGGCGGCTGTCCAGTTCGCCCCGGGTCCAGGCGGCGCCCAGGGTGTACGGGACCAGCCAGCCCGCCGGGAGGTTCAGCCAGCCGAGCCAGGACGGGCCGGTGTGCAGGCCGAAGCGGAGCAGGTCCACGTGCAGGACGACGGCGAGGGGCCAGAGCGGGTTGAGGCGGGTGAGCAGCGGGGTGGCGGCCGTCAGGCCGGCGAAGACCAGCAGGAACCACAGCGGTGACAGGGCCAGCTTGAGCAGCGCCTCGGTGGTGGCGAGCGGGGTGCCGGTGAGGAGGAGGGCCGTGGCGGTCACCGCCCACAGGCACAGGAGTGCGGCGACCGGGCGGAGGAGGCGGGTCAGGCGGGCGCGCAGCCAGGAGCGGTAGGTGTCGCCTCTGGCGCGGGCGGTGGCGAGGCTTCGGGTTGCCACGTGGCCGCCGACCAGGAAGAACACGGCCAGGGTCTGGAACAGCCAGGAGATCGGGGCGAGCTGGGGCATGTGCTGCAGCGGGCTGGTGGTGTGCAGGCCGCCGTCCTTGGCGACCAGTGCGGTCACCAGCCAGTGGCCCAGGACGACGCCGAGGATGGCGATCGCCCGGAGCGCGTCCACGGCTCGGTCTCGGGAGACGGGGGTGACGGTGTCGAGGTGGCGGGCGGATTGACGTAGGGCGGGGAGGAGTTGGGGGTGGGGGTGGGGTCGGGGGCGGGTTTGGGTGCGGAACCGATTTCGGGTGCGGGTGCGGGGGGGCTTCGGCGGGATTCGGGTTCCCACCCGCACCACCCGTGACAGTTTCGTCGGCGGGTGCGGGTGGCCCCCGTGGGGCGCAATCACCGTCGGCGGCTGCGGGGCCGTGTGGGAGGCGGTGGGGGCAGTGAGGGCTGGGGAGTTGAGGGAGGGGTGGCGGGTAGCCAGGGGCGCTGCGGAGTCGCCGGGGGCAGGTCGGGGTGCCGGGATCGGTGGGGTGTTGTGGGGGTGGGTTGGGGTGGGGTCAGGCATGGGGGGCCTCCGGGGGTTGGCCGAGGGTGATCCGGGCCAGGTTGGTGAGGGAGGCCGAGCCCGGGGTGAAGTAGCCGCTGTGGCTGGCGTCGCCGGCGTCGAAGACCCGGGCGCCGAAGGCGCGGGAGACCGGGTCGGCGCCGAGACCGACGGTCGTGCCGAAGAGGGTGGCGCTGACGTGCGGGACGTTCGCCACCCAGTCCTCGCTGCCGCGGGCCGCCCAGACCCTCGCGCGGGTGTGCAGGGCCGCGACGGAGTCGGCCCCGGTGCCGGGGCTGCCGACGACGACGAGGGCGTCGGCGTCCAGACCGGCGGCTGCCCGGCCGCAGACGACCGTGCCGTAGGAGTGGCAGAGGAGTGAGATGTGCGCCTGCGCCGGGGTCGCCTCGCGCAGCCGGCGTATGAAAGCCCGTAGGCGGGGGGCCGCCTCCTCGGCGCGGGTGGTGGTGGTCACCGTGGTGCTGACCGTGGCCGGTGTCTCGTAGCCCAGCCAGGCGACGACCGCGGTGTTGGTGCCCCGGGGGGCGCGGTGGGTGAGGTCCGTGTACAGGGCCGCGGCCGCCTTGTGGAAGCGGGCGTAGGTGTCCAGGGAGGTGTCCGAACCGGGGACCAGGACGGCGATGTGGTCGGCGTGGGCGAGGTCGCCGAGCACCTCCGTGGCCCGGCCGGAGCCTCGGCCGTCGAAGGTGAGGAGGTGGCGGGACGGGGCGGCCAGGGTGCGGTCGGCGGCGGCTCGGTGGGTGTCGCCGTGCGCGGCGGCCATGTCGGCGGCGCGGGTGGCGTCGGCCCGGTTGGCGGCGTAGGTCGCCTGGAGGGTCGTCGCCGTGATCGGGGGGAGGGCGGCGGGGGGCGGTGCGGGGATCCGGGGGCGGGCGACGCCGGAGAGGGGGGCGGCGATGGCGACGGTGAGGAGGGTGGGGAGGAGGGCGCGGCGCCATGTCCGGGTGCGGTGAGTTCTGTGCGTGTTGTGCGTGTTCGGCTGCGGGTCCGTGGGCGGGCACCCGGCCTCCGGCCGGGTCCGGTTTCCCACCCGCACCACCCGTGCAGCTTTCGTCGTCGGCTGCGGGTGGCCCTCGTGGGGCGACAGCGCCGTCGGCGACCGCGGGTCCGTGGGCAGGGAGTCCGTGTCCGTCGGCAGCAGCTGCCCCGCCATGGAGCAAGGAGCGATGTCCGTCGGCGGCTTCGGATGCGTGGTCTCGTGGGTGTGCCCCATGGGTGGGCTTCCTTTCGGATTGCCCGGCCATCGGGCTTGTCCGACAAGGAAGTTATGGATGGGGGCGTGTCGCCCGCGTCCCGCCAGGGAGCTGTTCTGCGGGGTAGCTCTCAAGTACTACGGGTATCACCGGGACCGCCCCTCAAGAGGGGCGGCTACCAGGCCAGTTGGGCGATCTCCTCCGCCACCACCGCGCACGCGTCCGCCGCCGGGTCGATGAGCGGGAAGTGGCCGACGTCCTCCAGCAGCGTCAGGCCCACGACCTCGCCGGCCTTCGCCGCCGCGTCCGCGTACGACTCGGCCACCGCCTGCGGCACCTCCAGGTCCGTACGGCCCTGGACGAGCGTGGTCGCGATGCCCGTCGGCAGGAGCAGGACGGGGTCGGCGCAGGGGCGGCGCTCGGCGAAGGTGTCGTGGCCGCCGAGGAGTTGCAGGCTCGCGTTGCCGCAGACGTCCAGCTTCTCGGCGACCTCGAAGTCCGCGATCGGGGCGAGGGCCACGACACCCCGCAGGAGAGCCGGGCTTTCGGTGCGCCAGGGGGCGCCCGCGGGCAGGACGTGGCGGGCCGCTGCCCACAGGGCGAGGTGGCCGCCGGCCGAGTGGCCCGTCAGCACGGTGCGGCGGGGGTCGGACTGCGGCAGCGCCTGCCGGACCAGAGCGGGCAGCGCGTCCAGGGCGGCCGCGATGTCGTCGAAGGTGTCGGGCCAGCGGCCGGCCGGAGGGGTGGCGTCGCCGCCGCCCTTGTTCTGCCCGGGGATCAGCGGGTCACCGCCACGCCGGTACTCGACGTTGGCCACGGCGAAGCCCCGGCGGGCCAGGAAGTCCGCGAAGGGGGTGATGTGGCGGCGGTCGTAGCGGGCGCGCCAGGCGCCGCCGTGCAGGACCACCACCAGCGGGGCCGGGGACTCCGGGGCGGTCCGGGGGGCGTAGAAGTCGATCACCTGGTCGGGGTGGCTGCCGTACGCGGAGGTGGCGTCGGGGTCGACCGGGGCGTGCGAGAAGGCCGACTCCTCTTCGGCGGCGGCGCGGGCTGCTGCGGCGTCGTCCGGCATGCTCCAACCTCTCAGCGAGGGAACCCTTTTGGCGTCTGACCGACCAGTTCGCCGTTGGCGGGACGGTATCAGGCCGGTGACGTGCGGGGACATGGGGATGTCACGCAGGGTGAGGGACAAACGGTTCTGTGGGGGGCCTGGAGGTGCGGTCGCCTCCTCCAGGCCCCCTCCCCTACGCCAGCTCCTCGGCCAGGATCCGGGCCGCCCGCTCGGTCTCGCCGAAGCCGACGTACAGCGGGGTGAAGCCGAAGCGGAGGACGTCGGGGTGCCGGAAGTCGCCCACGACACCCCGGGCGATCAGGCGTTTCATCACCTCGCCCGCGTCGTCGCAGCGCAGCGCGACCTGGCTGCCGCGCTCCTCGTGGCGTTCCGGGGTCACGGACTCCACGCGCCCCGGCTCGGTGTACGCCCGCACGCACCGCAGGAAGAAGTCCGTCAGCGCGAGGGACTTGGCGCGGACGGCGGCGACGGACACGCCGTCCCAGACGTCCAGGGCCGCCTCCAGGGCCAGCATGGACAGGATGTCCGGGGTGCCCACGCGGCCGCGCAGGACGCCCGGCGCCGGGGCGTAGGCCGGGCTCATGCCGAAGGGGTCGGTGTGCGAGTTCCAGCCGGGCAGCGGGGAGTCGAAGCGGGGCTGGAGATCGCGGCGGACGTACAGGTACGCCGGGGAGCCCGGGCCGCCGTTCAGGTACTTGTAGGTGCAGCCGACCGCCAGATCGACCCCGTGCTCGTCCAGGCCCACCTCCAGCGCGCCCGCGCTGTGGCACAGGTCCCAGACGGCGAGGGCACCGGCGGCGTGGATCGCCGACGTGAGGGACGGCAGGTCGTGCAGCCGGCCGGTGCGGTAGTCGACGTGGTTCAGCAGCACCGCCGCCGTACGGTCGCCCAGCTCCTCCGGCACCCGCGCCGGCGTCACCGGGCGCAGGGTACGGCCGGTCAGGCGGGCCGCCGACTCGGCGATGTAGCCGTCCGTGGGGAAGGTCGTGGCGTCCACCAGGATCTCGGTCCGGCCCTCGCCCGCCATCCGTACCGCGGCCACCAGTGCCTTGAACACGTTGACACTCGTGGAGTCGCCCACGACGATCTGCCCGGCCGCCGCGCCGACCAGCGGGGCGATCCGGTCGCCGATCCGCTCGGGCGCCGTCCACCAGCCGCTCTCCTCCCAGGAGCGGATGCGCAGTTCGCCCCACTGGCGGCGGACCATGTCGGCCACCCGGTCGGGGACGTTCGCCGGGAGGGCTCCCAGGGAGTTTCCGTCCAGGTAGATCACATCGTCGAGGACGAAACGGGAACGCAGCGGTGCGAGCTGGTCCGCCGCGTCCGACTTCTCCGCTTCCAGGGCCAGTTCAGACATGGGACCTCGCCGTCCACAGCTCCGGGAAGACGTTCTTGCGGGCGCGCTTCTCCAGCCAGGCCACACCGGCCGAGCCGCCCGTGCCGGGCTTGGCGCCCATCGCACGGCGGGTGGCCACGAGGTGGTCGTTGCGCCAGCGCCAGACCAGTTCGGCCACGTCGGTCAACGCCTCGCCCAAGCGGGCGAGTTCGGCGTCCGGGTCGCCGGAGTAGACCGCCGCCCAGGCCCGCTCGACCGCGTCGGAGGGCTCGTAGCGCTGGGAGACGTCCCGGTGCAGGACGGACCCGGGGATCGCGTGCCCGCGCCGGGCGAGCAGCCGCAGCACCTCGTCGTACAGGCTCGGCTCGTGCAGCGCCTTCTCCAGCTCCGCGTGCGCGCGGGGGGCGCCGCGGTGCGGGACCAGCATGGACGCGGACTTCTCGCCGAGCAGGAACTCCAGGCGCCGGTACATCGCCGACTGGAAGCCGGAGCCCTCGCCGAGGGCGCTGCGGTAGGAGTTGAACTGCGCCGGGGTGAGCTGACCGAGGGGCGTCCAGGAGGCGTTGAGGGCCTCCAGTTCCCGTACGGAACGCTTCAGCGCGGCGATCGCGGCCGGTACGTCGTCACCGCGCAGGGCGGCCGCCGCGGTCTCCCACTCATGGACGATGACGGTGAACCACAGCTCCATGACCTGGGTCGTGACCAGGAAGACCATCTCTCCGGGATCGTCGGAGAGGGTGTGCTGGAGGTGGGTGAGCACGTCCGCCCTGACGTAGTCCTCGTACGGCGTCGTGCCCGCGAAATCGAGATGCGGAGTCTCGGGCTCCTGAGTCTCCAAGGACTGCTGAGCCGATTGGGACATCGCTGTCTCCTGTTGTAGCTCCGGGTAGCGGTCCGCCCCTGCCGATGCCGGCACGGGGGCCCCGGTCCCCACCGGCATCCTCCGCAATGGACCCGGATCCGGCAAGGCCCGTCCGCTGCCAGACGGGCCACACCGGTCACGTGCGTTTCGGCTAGCCGAGGGTCTGGGCCGCCGTCGGGGAGGAGTCCTTCAGGAACTGCGCGCAGCGCTCGTACTCCTCCTGCTCGCCGATCGCCTGCGCGGCGCGGGCGAGGGCGTGCAAGGCGCGCAGGAAGCCGCGGTTGGGCTCGTGCTCCCAGGGGACCGGGCCGTGGCCCTTCCAGCCGTTGCGGCGCAGGGCGTCGAGGCCGCGGTGGTAGCCGGTACGGGCGTAGGCGTACGACTCCACGACCGCGCCGCGCTCGAACGCCTCGTCGGCCAGCTGGGCCCAGGCGAGGGAGGAGGTGGGGTACTTGGCGGCGACGTCCGCGGGTGCGGTGCCGGCCGCGAGCTGTTCGCGGGGCTCGGGGTCGTCGGGGAGGTGGGTGGGGGGCGGACCGCCGAGGAGGTTTTCGTGAATCGTCATGGGGTCCAGTCTGCCGCTCCCGTCCACCGGTTTCCCGCCCGGTGTCCTGTGCTGTCGTCATGTGCGGCCGGCGCGTGCCGATCGGTGGCCGTGAACTGGTGCCGGGCGGGGTCGGGCCGCTGCTCGCGGGGAGGTGCCCGCGCCTACCCCCTCCGCTCCCCCTCCAGCGGCGGCGCCGTCACACAGCCGTGCACGCGGCACTCGGGGTGCCGGCACTCCGGGGGCGGGCGGCGGACCAGGGTGAAGGCCAGCAGGGAGCCGGCCACCAGGACCGCCGCGCACATCGGCATCGCCCGGCGGAACGCCGCGTCGAAGGCCGCGGGCACCCGGTACGCCTCCGGGCCCATCCCCGCGAGCAGGGGCAGCGCGGCGACGGCGATCAGGCCCGCCGCTCTGGCCGCCGCGTTGTTGATGCCGCTGGCCAGGCCCGCACGTGCGGTGTCGACCGAGGCGAGCACCGTCGCCGTCAGCGGGGCCACGAGGGTCACCATGCCCGCGCCCATCACCAGCAGGGCGGGGAGCACGTCCGTCAGGTAGTCCGCGTCCCTGCCCACCCGCAGCATCAGCAGCATCGCCGCCGCGCAGAGGAGAGGGCCGACCGTCAGGGGCAGGCGCGGGCCCGTGCGGTCGGCCAGGGCGCCCGAGCGGGCGGAGAAGAGCAGCATCAGGGCCGTCGTCGGGAGCAGGGCCGTACCGGCGGCCAGCGGCGAGTAGCCCGCGACCACCTGCAACTGCAGCGCGGTGAGGAAGAAGAAGCCGCCGAACGCCGCGTACACGCACAGGGTGACCAGGTTGACCGCCGTGAACTGGCGCGAGGCGAAGATGTCCGGCGGCAGCATCGGCTCCGGGCGGTGCCGCTCCACCTGCACGAAGGCCACCGCCGCCGCCACCCCGGCCACTCCGGTCAGCGGCACCGCCGGGGATCCCGACCGCGCCTCGATCAGCGCGTACGTCAGCAGGGCCAGGGCCAGGGCGCCCAGGACGGCACCGAGCACGTCGAAGCGGCCCCGGCTGCCGGTGTCGGAGGATTCGGGCACGTGCCGCAGCGCCACCGGTACGCACAGCAGGGCCAGCGGGACGTTCAGCAGGAACACCCAGCGCCACCCGGGCCCGGCCACCAGCCAGCCGCCGAGGAACGGGCCGACCGCCGCGCCGATGCCGCCGAAGCCGGACCAGAGGCCGACGGCCCGGCTGCGGTCGTCGGGGTGGAAGGACGCCTGGATGATCGCCAGGGAGCCGGGGGTCAGGAGCGCGCCGCCGACGCCCTGCAACGCCCGCGCGGCGACGAGGATCCCCGGATTCGGCGACAGGCCGCACAGCAGGGACGCGGCGGCGAACCACACCACGCCCAGCACGAAGATCTTCCGGCGGCCGTAGTGGTCCCCGAGCGAGCCGCCCAGCAGGATCAGCCCGGCCAGCGTGACCATGTACGCGTTGACCGTCCACTGCAGGGCGGCCAGGCTCGCGCCCAGGTCCTCACCGATACGCGGCAGCGCCACGTTGACGACGGTCGAGTCCAGCAGCGCCATGCTGGAGCCGAGGACCGTGGTGAACAGGATCCACCTGCCCTGGGGCGAGGCCAGCCGGACGTCGGGCACCCACCCAGGTATACAGCGGCCCGGCGACCGAGGACAGCCGCCGGGCCCGCCGCGGAGCGGACGTACCGCCTACTTGATCCTGTTGCCCGCCGAGCGCAGGTTCTGCGTGGCCTCGACGACACGCGCGGCCATGCTCGCCTCGGCCAGCTTGCCCCAGGTGCGCGGGTCGTAGGCCTTCTTGTTGCCGACCTCGCCGTCGACCTTCAGGACGCCGTCGTAGTTCTGGAACATGTGGGCGGCGACCGGACGGGTGAAGGCGTACTGGGTGTCCGTGTCGATGTTCATCTTGACCACGCCGTTCTCCAGCGCGGTGAGGATCTCCTGCTCGGTGGAGCCGGAGCCGCCGTGGAAGACGAAGTCGAAGGGGGAGGCCTTGCCGAACTTCGCCGCCACGCCCTCGTTCAGCTCCTTCAGCAGCTCGGGGCGGAGCACGACGTTGCCCGGCTTGTACACGCCGTGCACGTTGCCGAAGGAGGCGGCCAGCAGGTAGCGGCCCTTCTCGCCCAGGCCCAGGGCCTCGGCGGTGCGGATCGCGTCCTCGACCGTGGTGTAGAGGGAGTCGTTGATCTCGTGGGAGACGCCGTCCTCCTCGCCACCGGTCGGGGTGATCTCGACCTCCAGGATGATGTGGGCGGCGCGGGTGCGCTCCAGCAGCTCCTGGGCGATGGCGAGGTTGTCGGCGAGGGTCTCGGCGGAACCGTCCCACATGTGGGACTGGAACAGCGGGTTCTTGCCGGCCTTCACGCGCTCCTCGGAGACCGCGATCAGCGGACGTACGTACCCGTCGAGCTTGTCCTTCGGGCAGTGGTCGGTGTGCAGCGCGATGTTGACCGGGTACTTCTCGGCGAGGATGTGCGCGTACTCGGCGAGGGCGACCGCGCCGGTGACCATGTCCTTGCTGTACTGGCCGCCGAGGAACTCGGCGCCGCCGGTCGAGATCTGGACGATGCCGTCGCTCTCCGCCTCCGCGAAGCCGCGCAGCGCCGCGTTCAGGGTCTGGCTCGAGGTGACGTTGATGGCCGGGTAGGCGAACTTGCCTGCCTTCGCCCGGTCGAGCATCTCGTTGTAGACCTCGGGGGTTGCGATGGGCATCTGTCCGCTCCTTGTGTTGCGGGTTGGATGTGGTGCGTTACGGCCCTGACCTAGACCTGGGTGTGCGACGTCATCGTCGTCCCCATCTTTCCAGACATGGACCCCTGGTCCATGCGCCGGTCAAGTCCAGGTCAATCCGCGTCGTCAGTCCAGACCCAGTTCATCCTTCGAGAAGGCGAACCGGTACGGAACCCCCGCGCCGGCCTCGATCTTCTCGGCGGCGCCGGTGGCGCGGTCCACGATGGTCGCGACGGCGACGACCTCGGCGCCGGCCTCCCGCACGGCCTCCACGGCGGTGAGCGGGGAGCCGCCGGTGGTGGAGGTGTCCTCGACGACCAGGACCCGGCGGCCCGCGATCTCGGGACCCTCGACCCGCCGCTGGAGCCCGTGCGCCTTCGCCGCCTTGCGTACGACGAACGCGTCCAGCCGCTTCCCGCGCGCCGCGGCGGCGTGCAGCATGGCGGCGGCGACCGGGTCGGCGCCCATGGTGAGGCCGCCGACGGCGTCGAACTCCAGGTCCGCGGTCAGGTCCAGCAGCACCTGGCCGACCAGCGGGGCGGCCTCGCCGTCGAGGGTGATGCGGCGCAGGTCGACGTAGTAGTCGGCCTCCAGACCCGAGGAGAGGGTCACCTTGCCGTGCACCACGGCCTTGTCCTTGATCTGCTGCAGCAGCGCGCCACGTACGTCCGTCATGCCGACCAGCTTAAAGGCGCCGCCAGCTCCAGGTCGTCGTCGCCTCCAGCGGCTCCAGCGGGGTGACCAGGCGCGGGAGGGTGTTCAGGCCGTTGGGCGGGCCGGTCTGCGGCTCCACGCACACCGCCTCGGCCTGCTCGTCGTAGACGACCACCCACTCCTCGCGGCTGGTCACCTTCAGCTGAAGCTGTCCGGGCCAGGTGAGGGTGACGTCGACGCCGCCGGGCATGCCGAAGCAGTCGTCCCAGGGGCCGGGCTCCGGGTCGATCCGGTTGCCGGTGGGCAGATGGTCGTCCCCGCGCTCCTCCTGCCAGGCGGGCTTGAAGTCGACGGTCACGTCCGCACCGCCCAGGTTCCGGTTGAACCAGGGGTGCCAGCCGATCTGCGCCGGGAAGGAGTCGTCCCGTGCCTCCACCGACATCGTCAGCGTCAGGCCGTCCTCGGTGAGCGTGACGACCTGGGTGACGCGGCCGGGGTGCGGCCAGGGGTCGACCAGGTCGTACGTGATCACCGCCTCGCTGTCGGAGACGCGCGCGGTGCGCCAGGCGCCGTCGCGGGCGGTGCCGTGGATGGCGTGGGGAGGGGAGTTGAGCGGCATCTGGCGGACGGTGCCGCCGTCCAGGAAGCGGCCGTCCTTGGTGCGGCCGCACCAGGGCACCATCGGGAAGCAGCCGTAGCGGTGCCCTTGCCTGAGCAGTTCCAGGGCGCCCACCTTGAGGCTGCTGATACGGCCGCCGTTAACGGGGCTGAGGTGTACTTCTGCGGTGCCTGCGGTCAGCGTGATGTCTTCGTTACTCACGGGAAGAGGCTACTTGGGGGCGACTCGCCGCAGGGGCTGAGCGCCGCGCCCTGGCCGCTCGTCCGTTGTGGCCGGCCGCGCGGTTCCCCGCGCCCCTTCGGGGCGCGCTTGCGTTCAGCGGCGTTTGCGCAGTGCCCTGCTGACGACGATCGCCGACGCCACCACGAGGGCCGCGGCCGGTGCCGCCCAGCGCAGTGCGGAGGTCGCGGTCACCGTCTGCGGTGCCGGGACCGGCGCGTATCGCCCCCGCGGCGGGGCATGGTCGACCTCCTCCGCGCTGCGGCCGATCATCGTGCGGCGGGCGTGGGCGGCCTCGGCGGGGGGCTCGCCGGTGTCGGCGAAGTCGTCGGAGAGGCGGTCGGCTGCCGGGTCCAGGGACGGCGGGGGGATCTCGGTGTCGAACACCGAGGCGCGGTCGGCCCCAGGCTCGGGCTCGGCCTCCTCCTCGGGCTCAGGTTCCGGCTCGGGCTCGGCCTCGTTCCGGGGCTCGGGCTCCGGCTCCGCCTGGGGCGTCGCCAGGTTCTCCACGAAACGGTTCAGCAGGCGGGTCAGCGCCGCGTGCACCGCGTCCGGCGGCAGCTCCGTGATACGGCCGTCCGCGCCGGCCGTGCCCTCGGCCGTGACCGTCGTACCGCCCTCGGTGTCCGCGAGGCGCAGGGTGAGGGCGAGTTTGACGGCGCCGGTGCCGCGGGCCTCGGTGGCGTCGGCCTCGACGGCGTACGTGCCGTCGGCGCGGGCGACGACGCGTGCCGTACCCCGGTAGGTGACCGAGTGTCCGCCGACGCGGAGCTTCAGGCGTCCGGCGACGGGGTCGGCACCGGCGTCCTGTTGCAGGCCGGGGACCGCGCGGGCGATGCGCGCGGGGTCGGCGAGGGCGGCTCTGAGCGGCTCGGGCGGGACCGGGACGAAGACCTGGTGCTCCATGTCCGGTGAGCCTACCCAGGTGTGACCGGAAATCACCCCGCCCGACCGGCTCGTCAGTACCGGGGGTGCACCAGCGTCGACGCGGGAAGTCCCCCGATGCGGGTCCGCTGCGCCGCCCGCGCGTCCGCCGTCAGGCCCGCCTGCGTCAGGGTGCGCAACGGCACGGCGGTCAGCCGCAGCGGGGGCGGGGTGGCTCCCGGGCTCGCCAGCAGGAACCCCCAGTCGTGCGGGGCCCCGGACGCGCCCGCCGAGCGGTCGGGGCCGGCCGGGAAGCCGGAGTCGTGGCCGAGGACCCGGTAGGGGGTGCCGGCGAGGCCGGCGGCGCGCAGGGTCGCGGCGACCGTCCAGAAGACGCGGGGGCGGGCGGTGACGGATCCGGCGTGCACGACGAGCCGTCCGCCGGGGGCGAGGACCCGGCGGGCCAGGCCGAAGAACTCCTGGGAGTACAGCTTGGTGCTGGCGGTGATGCCGGGGTCGGGGAGATCGGCGATCACCACGTCGTACCGGGCGGGCGGGGCACGGCGCAGCCAGTCGAGGGCGTCGGCGGTGGTGGTGCGAACGCGGGGGTCGTCGTAGGCGTGGCGGTTGACGGCCGCGAGGCCGGGGTCGTGCCGGGCCAGGTCGAGCAGGCCCGGGTCGAGCTCGACGATGTCGAGGCGGCGCACGCCGGGACGGCGCAGGACCTCGCGGGCGGCCAGGCCGTCGCCGCCGCCGAGGATCAGCACGCGCGCGTGCGGGCCGCCGGACATGGCCGGGTGGACGAGGGCCTCGTGGTAGCGGCGTTCGTCGCGGCCGCCGACGCGGAGCCGGCCGTCCAGGAAGAGGTCGAGGGGCTTGCCGTCGGTGCCGCCGGCGAGGACGACCTCCTGGACGCCGGTCTGTTCGGCGACCCGGACGTCCTTGCCGTAGACGGCGTGCCGGGCGGCGCGTTCGAACTCGTCGGCGAGGGCCGCGGCGGAGGCGAGCACGCCGAGGACGGTGAGGCCGACGAGGAGGAGGGTCCAGCGGGCCCGGCGGGTGAGGTCGCGGCGGAAGAGACCGAGGACCAGGGCACCGCCCGCGACGACGTTGACCGTGCCGGTGAGCAGGGCGCCCGTCAACTGGCCGAGGACGGGCAGGAGAAGGAAGGGGAAGGCCAGGCCGCCGACCAGCGCGCCGACGTAGTCCGCCGCGAACAGGTCGGCCACCGCGCCGCCCGCGTCCTGCCGGCGGATGCGCTGGATCAGCTCCATCAGCAGCGGGACTTCGGCGCCGATGAGCAGGCCGATGGCGAGGGAGAAGGCGACCAGCAGGCAGCGCGGGCCCTCGGCCCACACCCCGCCCCAGCCGCCGGTCCAGGCGAAGACGGCGTACAGCGCCATCGCGCTGCACCCGCCGACCAGCGCGAGGAGGGTCTCGATCGCGCCGAAGCCGGCGGCCGCGTGCCAGCGCAGCCGCTTGGCGCCGAGGGAGCCGATGCCCATCGCGAACACCATCACGGACAGCACGACGGAGGCCTGGGTGACCGAGTCGCCCATCAAGTACGAGGCGAACGCGACGAGTTCGAGTTCGTACACGAGCCCGCAGGCCGCGCAGACGAAGACGCACCCGAGGACCAGGAACCGCCCGGTGCCGGGCCGTACGGGCAGCCGGGCGGGGGCTGTCCAGGACGGCTGGCAACCCGGGGGCGCGGGAGCGTGCGGTTCGATCACTCTGCGACGTTACGTCACACGATGGGTACGCTTCGTCACCCACACGTGTGGATCTGGAGGCGGTTGACGTCGGGGGGTTTATCTCCTCAGGGCGTGCTCAGCGCAGTTGTGCGGACGGCACCCGCACCCCGACCCGGGTCCGGGTGGCCACCAACTGCCCGTCCTGCGGGTAGGCGTGCCAGGTGCGCCAGTGCACCTGGCCCTCGTGGCGCTGGGCCAGCATCGCGGTGAAGGCGTGCGGGCTGCCCGGGAAGACGCCGGCGAGGCCGTGCGGATGGTCGGAGACGAGGGCCAGCAACTCCTGGGCGCGGCCCGCGAACGAGCCGGGGGTGAGCACCTCGACGCGTGCGGCGAACTCGTACTCCCAGTCGCCGACGCGCTTGGCGACGCCGAGCGGCAGCGGGGTGCTGGAGCCGGGGATGCAGGCGACCGTCTCCGAACAGCGGCCGCGCTCCTCGTCGAGCAGCACCTGGTGGGACGCGCCGAGCAGTCTCAACTGGAGCTTCGCACCGGTGAGTTCCAGGTCGAGGGTGGCCAGGGCCGGGAGCGGCTCGCGCCCCAGGGCCCAGGCTAGGTCGGCAGCGCGCGTATCGGTGTAGGAGGTGTTCAGGGTCGTGAGCATGGATCGGCTCCGCTAACACGCGATGAGGGGGGAGATCGGCCATGTCAGCCCAGTCGGCTCGGCCGGGGCGGGAGTCTCAGGGACGTCCGAGGGGCTGCGTTGGCGGTTTCGAGGGAATCATGAAAAGAGGCGCCCCCACAGCGTTTTTACCCAACTTCGTGGGGTTTCCATCCCTCAGGGGGCTCCTTTGCTCAACTGTTCAACCATGGCGTGCGCCGGGCGCGGGAAAGGAACGGCGGGCGCCCGCCGGCTGTTCCCGCCCGGCGGGCGCCCGCGTGCGGCGGCCCGGACACGGTTCCCCGTGAGCTCGGCTGCCCCGTGTCAGCTGCCTCCCCCGCATCCGCCCCCGCCGCACGACGAACCCCCGCCGCAGGACGAACCCCCGCAGGAGGAGTGGCCCCCGCAGGAATGACCGCCACCGCAGGAGTGGCCGTGGTGACCCCCGTGGTGGCCCCCGTGGTGCCCGCCCGACGAACCGGAGTCGACTTCGCCCGCCCACCAGCTGCCGCTGCCGTCGTACGACGATGCCGAGGACGAGGACGAGCGGTACGACCGGGACCGGCCGCCGCCGCGCTTGCCGAGCGACACCTTCCGCCGCCCCTTCCGCCGCTCGGCCAGGAGGCAACCCCACAGAGCCCACACCACAGCGACGCAGATGATGCCGACGATCATGGCGCCACCCACCTTCCGTTCCCCCGAAGCGGCCCCCCATGGACCGCGGTGACCGGCGAATGCCCGGCCGTCCCCGGGCTCAAAGCGGAGTTGAGGAACTTCTGAGCGTCAACTCGCGGACAACGCAACGCCGGGTGCCGGCCCATGGCGGTCGGACCGCCCTCCGAGATGCACCACACAGGCCACGGTGAGAACCTCGTTACGAGGGCCGTCACACAACAGCCCGGCGCGTCGGACCTGAGGCCGCGCGCGGTAGTGCGTTGAAACCCACGTCACCAGCAGGCCCTTCGAGGCGCGCGACGCGGGGTCCGAACCCGGCGCCGATGTGGTACCGCGCCGACACGGCCGGGCACGGCGGCCGGCAGCCTCCCCCTTACCGGAAGCGGCGGTTACAGCGCCACGCACGACAGAACCATCACGACAGAACCATAGCGACCTCGCAACCGTGGAGGTATGACCATGTTCAGGCGATTCACGGCCTCGGTGATGGTGGTTGCCGCCGGGATCGGCGGCGGGCTGAGCGCGCCGTCGGCCGCCCACGCCCAGGACTACGGGCCCAACACCTGCAGACAGGGATATGTCTGGCGGGTCGCGCGGGCCAGCGATCTCGTGTGCGTCACACCGCAGACGCGTACGGACACCGCCAACGACAACGCTCTGGCCCCCGGCCGGACCCTCTCCAACGGCTACTGCGAGCAGGGCTATGTCTGGCGTGAGGCATGGGGCTCCGACGACCTCACCTGCGTGACCCCGCAGACCCGCGCGCAGGCGCGATACGACAACAGTCGGGCCGATGACCGGCGGTTGGCGGTGCGGCTGTGGACCAGTACGGCAAGCGGCACCCTCAAAGTCAGCGGCGACCACTTCAACGTGAACGGCCCGGTCCGCCTCGTGTTCTCCGGCGCGGTCAACACGTCCCGGACGGTCACGGCCGTCAGGAACTCGGGATTCGCCGGCGGGAGCTTCGGTTTCGCCCCTGGCTTCCCCGGACGGTGCGCTCCCGGAAACCCGAATGCCCACGTTCGCGCGATCGATCTGACGTCGGGTCGAAGCACGGCCAGCGTCCCGTTCGTCTACTGCGTCAGGATCGACTGAACGATCTGGTGCAAGCCTCAGCATCACCGACGACCGCATCCCTCACGGCCCCTCCTTGAGGAACTGCAGGGCTTGGGCGCAGGATGGCCGCCATGACCTCCAGCGCACGCCCTCACCTCAATCGGCGGCTTGCCGAGTTCGGGACGACGATCTTCGCCGAGATGTCCGCGCTCGCCCTGTCGACCGGGTCGATCAACCTGGGCCAGGGCTTCCCCGACACCGACGGCCCGGAGGAGGTCAGGGAGGCGGCCGTACGGGCACTGCGCGACGGCCGCGGCAACCAGTACCCGCCGGGGCCGGGCATCCCGGAGCTGCGCACCGCGATCGCCGCGCACCAGCAGCGCCGGTACGGCCTTTCGTACGACCCCGACACCGAGGTGCTGGTCACGGCGGGCGCGACGGAGGCGATCGCGGCCGCGCTGCTGGCGCTGGTGGAGCCGGGCGACGAGGTCGTGGCCCTGGAGCCGTACTACGACTCCTACGCGGCGAGCATCGCCATGGCGGGCGGCACGCGCGTGCCGGTGACCCTGCGCCCGCACGACGGCAGCTTCCGCCTGGACCTGGACGAGCTGCGCGCGGCGGTCACCGGCCGCACCCGCCTCCTGCTGATCAACACGCCGCACAATCCGACCGGTACGGTCCTCACGCGCGCGGAGCTGGCCGCGATCGCCGAGCTGGCGGTCGAGCGGGACCTGCTGGTCGTCACGGACGAGGTCTACGAGCACCTGGTCTTCGACGACGCCGTGCATCTGCCGCTCGCGTCCTTCCCCGGGATGCGCGAGCGCACGGTGACGATCGGCTCGGCCGGCAAGACGTTCTCCTTCACCGGGTGGAAGGTCGGCTGGGTCACGGCCGTGCCGGAGCTGGTGAGCGCGGTCCGCTCGGTGAAGCAGTTCCTGACGTACGTCTCCTCGGGCCCCTTCCAGTACGCGGTCGCCGAGGCGCTCGCCCTGCCCGACGCCTACTTCGAGGAGTTCCGCCGGTCCATGCTGGCCCGCCGGGACATCCTCGCGCAGGGCCTGACGGAGGCGGGCTTCGAGGTCTTCCGGCCGGCCGGCACCTACTTCATCACCACCGACATCCGCCCGCTCGGCGAGAAGGACGGCTTCGCCTTCTGCCGCAGCCTGCCGGACCGCGCCGGCGTCGTGGCCATCCCCAACGCCGTGTTCTACGACGACCGGGAGGCGGGCGCGCCGTTCGTACGGTTCGCGTTCTGCAAGCGGGAGGACGTACTGCGGGAGGCGGCTGAGCGGTTGCGAGCGATGTGAGCAGTCCGCGGCGGTAGCGCCCCAAGGGGGCGCGGGGCCGTATCGGCATGCGGCTTCCGCCGCGTGGGCGCGAGCGACCGAGACGCACCCGCAGACGGGTGACGACGGACACCACAACGGCGCTTCACCGTGCGGCCGAACCACTCCCTCACGCATGGTGCTCAGGTGTGACCCACGCCAGCACCACCCTCGCCCCGCCCGTAGCCCCGGCCAAGCCGGCGCAGCGCGCCCGCCCCGGGCCGCCCCTGGCGCGGGCGGGCGGGGTCGCCGTGGGGCTGTTCCTCGGGGTCCGGCTCACCGGGGTCACCGTGCTCGCCCTCGTGGCGCACGTCGCCGGCCGGCATCCCCTGACCCTGCTCGGCCGGTCCTGGGACTCGGTCTGGTACCTGGGCATCGCGGCGCACGGCTACGGTCACGACCTGCCCTCCTCCGACCCCGGCCCGCACAGCGACCTGGCGTTCTTCCCGCTGTACCCGGTGCTGCTGCGGGCGGTGACCGCGCTGGCCCCGGTCGGCGGTGGCATCGCCGGGCTGCTGATCTCGTGGACGGCGGCCGCCGTGGCCGCGGCCGGAATCCACGCGGTCGGCTCCCGGCTGCACGGGCGGGCCACCGGTATCGCGCTGGTGCTGCTGTGGGGGCTGCTGCCGCACTCGGTGGTGCTGTCGATGGCGTACACGGAGCCGGTGCTGGCCGCGTTCGCGGCCTGGTCGCTGTACGCGCTGCTGGCCCGGAAGTGGCTGTGGGCGGGCGCACTGGCGGCGGTCGCGGGACTGGCCCGGCCGAACGGGTTCGCGGTCGCCGCGGCGGTGCTGGCCGCGGCCGGAGCCGAGGTGTGGCGGCGGCGCGGCAGGGTTTCCCCCAGGCTGTGGACGGGCGCGGCGCTCGCCCCGCTGGGCTGGACGGCGTATGTGCTGTGGGTCGGGCGGCGCAAGGGCGACCTGTTCGGGGGCTACTTCGAGGTGCAGCGGCTGTGGGGGTCGACGTTCGACTTCGGGCGCGGCTCGCTGCGGTTCGTGCGGGCGATGCTGCTGCACGGCAGCCCGTTCGTGTTCCCGATGGCGCTGGTCCTGGTCGCGGCCGCGACGGTGCTGTACGCGCTGCTGCTGCTGGACCGCGCTCCCCTGCCGCTGCTGGTGTTCAGCGGGGTGCTGCTGCTGATCGCGCTCGGCGGGTCGGGGTTCTTCGAGTCCAAGCCACGGTTCCTGCTGCCGGCGTTCCCGCTGCTGCTGCCGCTGGCCCAGGGGCTGGCGCGCACGGCGAGAGCCCGGCCCTGGCACGCGACCGTGCTGGTCGCGGCCCTGGCCGGGCTCAGTCATGGCTACGGCGCGTACCTCGTGGTGTACGCGCAGGCACCGCTGTAGCCGCCGGGACGGGGCCTACTCGCCGTCGCCCTCGGGGTTCTCGCGCTCGTCCGACTCGTTGACCTCCTGCTCCAGGCCGAGCTGCTCGACGAGCCAGCGGTCGAACTCGATCGCGGCCCGCACCCAGCTGACCGTCGAGGAGACGAAGTGGTTGATGTCGACGCCCGTGCCGATCAGCATCTGGGCCTCGCCGATCAGCCGGACGGTGCCGTCGTCGTGGGTGTGGGTGTACACCTTGGGCCACAGGGTGCGGCGGTTCCAGTCGTCGACGGACTCCAGCAGCTGCGGCTTCTCGTCGATCTTGTGGGGCCGGTCGTAGAACGTCCGCACCGAGAAGATGGCCTGTTCGGCCTCCCCGCGGAACATGAAGTACGTACGGAACTGCTCCCACGGAGCCGCGAGGTCACCCTCCTCGTCGACGACGTACTTGAGCTCCATCTGGTCGAGGAGCTGCTTCACGAGGTCCTGATCCGGGACGACGGGGCCCGCCGGTCCTTGGGGCTGCGGTTCGGGCTGGCCCCCGAAGTTCGGAATCGAGGACGGGTCGATGCTCACCGTGTATTTCCCTTCATGCGGATTCCGCCATCCTCCCTCACGGGGGGAGGGGGGGTGCAAGCCCCGACGCCCGCCTGTCAGCCTTTGGCCGACATGATCCGGCGGGGGCGGCTACGCGCCCCCGCCCGGCGTCACAGCGTCTTCCCCGTCGCCGGGCCTACCAGCAGCCCCTCGCCGAAGCGGTCGACGCGGACCGTGTCGCCGTCCTTGATCTCGCCGGCGAGGATCTCCTTGGCGAGGCGGTCGCCGATGGCGGTCTGGACGAGGCGGCGCAGCGGACGCGCGCCGTAGGCCGGGTCGAGCCCCTCCTCCGCGAGCCAGGCCAGCGCCTCGGGGGTGACGTCCAGGGTCAGGCGCCGCTCGGCGAGCCGCCTGCCCAGCCGGCCGATCTGGAGCTGCGCGATCCGCTCCAGCTCGGGCTTGGTCAGGGCGGAGAAGACCACCAGGTCGTCGAGGCGGTTGAGGAACTCCGGCTTGAAGGACGTGCGGACCACCTCCAGGACCTGTTCCTTCTTCTCCGCCTCGCTCGTCGTCGGGTCGACCAGGAACTGGCTGCCCAGGTTGGAGGTGAGCACCAGGATGGCGTTGCGGAAGTCGACCGTGCGACCCTGACCGTCCGTCAGGCGGCCGTCGTCCAGCACCTGCAGCAGGATGTCGAAGACCTCGGGGTGGGCCTTCTCCACCTCGTCCAGGAGGATGACGGAGTACGGGCGGCGGCGGACGGCCTCGGTGAGCTGGCCGCCCTCCTCGTAGCCGACGTAGCCGGGGGGCGCGCCGACCAGCCGGGCCACGCTGTGCTTCTCGCCGTACTCCGACATGTCGATGCGGACCATGGCCCGCTCGTCGTCGAAGAGGAAGTCCGCGAGCGCCTTGGCGAGTTCGGTCTTGCCGACACCGGTCGGACCGAGGAACAGGAAGGAGCCGGTGGGGCGGTCGGGGTCCGCGATCCCGGCGCGCGAGCGGCGCACGGCGTCCGAGACCGCCCGTACGGCCTCGGTCTGGCCGATGAGCCGCTTGCCCAGCTCGTCCTCCATGCGCAGCAGCTTCTGCGTCTCGCCCTCCAGCAGGCGGCCGGCCGGGATGCCGGTCCAGGCGGCGACGACGTCGGCGATGTCGTCGGAACCGACCTCCTCCTTGACCATCGTGCCCCTGGCGGCCTCTTCTTCGGCCTCGGAGGCGGCCTCCAGCTCCTTCTCCAGCTGCGGGATCTCGCCGTACAGCAGCTTGGCGGCGGTGTCGAAGTCCCCGTCGCGCTGGGCCCGTTCGGCCTGGCCGCGCAGGTCGTCCAGCTTCTCCTTCAGCTCGCCGACCCGGTTCAGGGACTGCTTCTCCTTCTCCCAGCGGGCGGTGAGGTGCCGCAGCTCCTCCTCCTTGTCGGCGAGGTCGCGGCGCAGCTTCTCCAGGCGGGCGACGGAGGCCGGGTCGGTCTCCTTGGCGATCGCCAGCTCCTCCATCTTCAGCCGGTCGACGGCACGCTGGAGTTCGTCGATCTCGACGGGGGACGAGTCGATCTCCATGCGCAGGCGGGAGGCGGCCTCGTCGACCAGGTCGATGGCCTTGTCGGGCAGGAAGCGGGAGGTGATGTAGCGGTCGGAGAGGGTGGCCGCGGCGACCAGCGCCGAGTCAGCGATCTGGACCTTGTGGTGGGCCTCGTAGCGGCCCTTCAGGCCACGCAGGATCGCGATGGTGTCCTCGACGGTCGGCTCGGCGACCAGCACCTGCTGGAAGCGCCGCTCCAGCGCGGGGTCCTTCTCGATCCGCTCCCGGTACTCGTCCAGGGTGGTGGCGCCGACCATGCGCAGCTCGCCGCGGGCCAGCATGGGCTTGAGCATGTTGCCCGCGTCCATGGCGGAGTCGCCGCCCGCGCCGGCGCCGACGACGGTGTGCAGCTCGTCGATGAAGGTGATGATCTGCCCGTCGGAGTCCTTGATCTCGGCGAGGACGGCCTTCAGCCGCTCCTCGAACTCGCCGCGGTACTTGGCGCCGGCCACCATCGCGCCGAGGTCGAGCGCGACCAGCCGCTTGTCCTTCAGCGAGGACGGCACGTCCCCCTTGACGATCCGCTGGGCGAGCCCCTCCACGACGGCGGTCTTGCCGACGCCGGGCTCACCGATGAGGACGGGGTTGTTCTTCGTGCGGCGGCTCAGCACCTGGACGACCCGCCGGATCTCCTGGTCCCGTCCGATGACCGGGTCGAGCCGGCCCTCGCGGGCGGCGGCGGTGAAGTCGGTGCCGAACTTCTCCAGGGCCTTGTACTGGCCCTCGGGGTCGGCGGTGGTCACGCGGAGTCCTCCCCTGGCCTTCTTGAAGGCCTCCAGCAGCTTCTTCGCGTCGGCCCCCTGGTCCTGGAGCAGTTCGGCGGCGCGGCCGCCCTTGGCGGCGAGGCCGATGAGCAGGTGCTCGGTCGACACGTACTCGTCACCGAGCCCCTTCGCCCGCTCGTCGGCGTCGGCGAGCACGGCCAGCAGCTCGCGGTTGGGCTGCGGCGGCGCGACCGTGGAGCCGGTCACGCTGGGCAGCGCGGCCAGCAGCTTCTCCGCGCCGGCGCGTACGGCGGCCTGGTCGGCCTCGACGGCCGCGAGCAGGTCGGTGACGTTCTCGTTGTCCTGCCCCTGGAGCAGTGCCAGCAGCAGGTGAGCAGGGGTGAGGTCCGGGTGCCCCTCGGTCACGGCCCGGTTGCCGGCCGCCTTGATCGCGTCCCGGCTCCTGTTGGTCAGCTCGGCGTCCACCTTGTCCGTTCTCCTCCTCGGCCACTCTCTTCGCTGCTGACTTAACCAGCGTACACAAAGTTGAGTCTATTCCGCTCAAGGAGGACGGTGGAGGTCTTGCGGGGACTAGGTTGCGGGCATGGCGATCGACTCCGAGCAGTACCTGGCGTTCTGGCGAGAACGGCACCTGTGCACCCTGACGACACTCCGCCCCGACGGCAGCCCGCACGTGGTGCCGGTGGGGGTGACCTACGACGCGGAGGCCGGGCTGGCCAGGGTGATCACCAGCGGGACCAGCGCGAAGGCGGGACATGTGCGCGCGGCCGGACCCGAGGGCGCCCGGGTCGCGGTGTGCCAGGTGGACGGCCGGCGCTGGGCCACGCTGGAGGGGCGGGCACGGGTGCGGACGGAACCGGAGCGCGTGGCGGAGGCGGTACGGCGCTACGCCGAGCGCTACGAGCGGACTCCGCGGCCGAATCCCGCGCGCGTGGTGATCGAGATCGCCGTGGAGCGGACCTTGGGGAACGACTGAGCCGACCGAAAACTTTCAGCCACCCTGACAGGCAACCCATACCAGGAAATGCCATGGAAAATCCCCAGAAAACTGCAGCGGCGTCACCGTGTTCAGGTCACGGTGACGCCGCTGCGGGGGGAAGCACCTGAGCGATCTTTTACGACGGGGGAATCGCGTCAGGCACTGCGGGGGGTGGCTGAGATGGTCCTCAGGTCCTGGTCCGTCGGCTCGGCGAGCCGGTGGTCGCGCTGGTCGAGGTTCACAAAGATCATTCCGTACCGGATGGCACACCGCACCGGCTGCGGCGCGCCACGCGGCTTGCGCAGACACCGGTACGCCCGCACGTCCTCGTCCTCGTCCCGCGTCACGACCACCGGCTCACCGAACACGGTCACCATCAACGAGTCGCCGCTGTGGGGGATGGCGGTGACCAGGTCGATGAAGTGCCAGCCGGAGCGGTAGGCCGTGGCCATTTCGCGGCGGAAGGAGCGGTCGTCGGGTGGAGTGGTCATGACCGCACGGCCCAGCTGCTGTCCGTCGGGGCGACCCACGAGCTGTCGCCCTGAGCGGCCGGCGCCGTGATCACCCAACTGCTGTCACCGGGCGCGGCCTTCACCAGCCAACTGCTGTCGCCGGGCGCGGCCTTCACCAGCCAGCTGCTGTCCTGCGCGGCATCACTCCTCGCCCCCGCATGACCGGTCATCACTCCGAAGGCCAGCACGGCGGAGAAGGCGGCGACAAGCGCCGAGCGAAGCATTCTCTTATGCATAGTCGGCTTCGTCCTCATTTGAAGGTCACCTCTCCCCCGTCCGAATACGACGATGGCCCATTCCGGCACGTCATGGCCACACAATCGATGCATCATGTTCCTGCACGTTCAGGACCCTGGGGGGTGGAGATTTGGCGATAAATGAGACTAAGCGGACACATCCCCACGGGCTGACCGACCTGTGCGAGGACGGGCGCCGCCTTTACGGGAACGCTCTCCGGACGGGACGCCTAGCCCGTGCGGATGTGGAGCCGGCACCCTGCTTGATGGAGTTCGCCCTCCTTCATCCCGACCCCGACGACCCGAACTGGCTGCGTCCGGTCCCCCCATCCATTGCCCTGGCCCAGCGGCTCAACCCCATCGAGCAGGAGATCAGCCAGCGCAGGCGCCAGTCGATCGAACTCGCCGACGCTTTCGAGCCGTTCATGAGCATCAGTGCCCAGCCCACGGCGACCACGCACTCGATCACCGTGCTGGAGGGCCTGGACCGGATCAACGCGGCCCTGGATCTGGCCACGTCCCAGTGCCAGACCGAGATGCTGACCGTGCAGCCGAGCCGCCGGCGGCTCGAACACACCCTCAACAAGGCCCTGGAGCGCGACCGGCCGCTGATCGAACGCGGCTGCCGCATCCGCACCCTCTACCAGCACCCGGCCCGCTACAGCCCGGAGACGCTGGCCTACGTGGCCCAGTTCACCGACGGCAAGGTGGAGTACCGCACCATCGACGAACTCGTCGAGCGGCTGATCATCTGCGACGAGACCGTGGCCTTCATCCCGACGCGCGACGACGGGGAGATCGCCCTCGAACTCCGGCATCCTGGCCTCGTCCGCTATCTGGTCAAGGTCTTCGAGTTCATGTGGGCCCGCGCGGTCCCGCTGAGCGCCGGCGCCCCCTACGAGACCGCCCCCGACGGCATCACCGAGATCCAGCACTCCATCGCCAAGCTGCTGGTCGAGGGGCACGTCGACGAGGCCATCGCCCGGCGCCTGGGCATGAACGTCCGCACGTGCCGGGCGCACATCGCCAAACTCGCGACGGCCCTGGGCAGCGGCAGCCGGGCGCAGCTCGGCTATCTCATCGCCCAGTCGGGACTCCTGGACAAGGAGTACACGCGGCCGGAACCGGACGGGCACCGGTGAACCGCGCACGGCGCAGGGGATCCCGGTGACCGCGCCGCCGCACCCGGAGCACGGGGCGGAACAGCTGTGTCCGGCGGGAGCGGAGCTGTACGCACGTGCCCTGCGTGAAGGGCACCTCAGCCGTGCGGAGACGGAGGCCGCCCCCTGTCTTGCGGCCCTGGGGCTGCTTCAGCCCTCCGTGGCGGACCTGGACCGGTTCGAGCCCGTCCCCGCGGCCGTCGCCCTGCAGGAACTGCTGCGCACCTCCGCGCAGCGCATCGCCGACGAACGCCGGCGGGAGGCCCGTCTCGCCCAGGCCTTCGAGCCGCTGCTGCGGGCGAGCGCCGACCGCGCCGGCACCTTCGGCGAGACATCGACGATACGCATCCACAGCGGTCTCGACCGGATCAACGAGGCGATCGGCAACGCGCTGAGCCGCGCCGCCACCGAGGTGCTCACCGTCCAGCCGGGCGGCAGACGCCCGGTGGACCAGCTGGCCGTGGCCCTGCCCCGGGAACAGGCGATACTGGCACGCGGCTGCCGGATGCGCACGCTCTACCAGCACACCAGCCGTCATGATCCCGCCGTCCTCGCGCACTACGAGCTCCTGAACGGTGACGTCGAGGTGCGGACCCTCGACGAGACACCCGAGCGCCTGCTCGTCATCGACCGCACGATCGCCTTCATGCCCGCCAGCGCCGACCGCACCCTCGCGGCCGAGATACGCCATCCACCGGTCGTGACGTACCTGTCCACCGTGTTCGACCGCCTCTGGCGCCTCGCCACCCCCATGCACCCCGAGGCCGCCCAGCCCCCCGCCCCGAGCGGTGTCACCCCCCGCCAGCGCGCCATCGCCGCACTCCTGGTCGAGGGCCACACCGACGCCGCCATCGCCGACCGGCTCGGCATGAACGTCCGTACCGCCCGGCTGCACATCGCCAAGCTCGCCGCGGCCCTCGGCAGCGACAGCCGCGCCCAGCTCGGCTATCTCATCGGGCGGTCCGGCATCCTCGACCAGCAGGGGGAGGTGGACCGGTGAAGCACCGGGAGCACGGGGTGGAGGAGCTGTGTGCCGCCGGGGAGGAGGTGTACGGGCGAGCCCTGCGGGAGGGGCGGATACCCGCCGACGACGCCGCCGACGTGCCCTGTCTGACCGACTTCGGGCTGCTCCACCCGGCCCTGGACGACATCGGCCTGCTCGAACCGGTCACGCCCACCGCGGCCCTGCACCGGCTGCTGCGCGCCTCCGCGGCCCGGGTCGCCGAGGAACGGCGGCGCGAGGACCGGCTGGTGGAACGGTTCGGCCCGCTGCTGCGGATGGACGTGCCGCAGACGCCCGGCACGGGCACCGAACCGGCGATGCTGCGGCTGCTCAGCGGCACCGAGCAGATCAACCGGGCCATCACGGACGCGATGGTCGACGCCACCGAGGAGTCCCTGACCATCCAGCCGCACGCCGGTCTCACCGGCCGGCGCGGCGCGGTGGCCCGCGACACCGCCTTCGGGCGCGATCAGGCGCTGCTGGACCGCGGCGGCCGGATCCGCACCCTCTACCAGCACACCCTGCGCCATGTGCCGGAGGTGTACGGCCCGTTGGAGCACTTCCGGCGCGGCGACACCGAGGCCCGCAGCCTCGACGAGGTGCCGGACCGGCTCATCGTCATCGACCGCAAGGTCGCCTTCCTGCCCGCCGACGACGACGGCACCCTCGCCCTGGAGGTCCGCCACCCGGCACTGATCAAGTACTTCGTCACGACCTTCGAGCGGCTGTGGCGGCTGGCCACGCCGATGTTCCCGGAGGCGGTGCGGCCGCCCTCGGTGAACGGCGTCACGCCCCGCCAGCGCGCCATCGCCGCCCTCCTGGTCGAGGGCCACACCGACGCCGTCATCGCCGACCGGCTCGGCATGAACGTCCGTACCGCCCGGCTGCACATCGCCAAGCTCGCCGCGGCCCTCGGCAGCGACAGCCGCGCCCAGCTCGGCTATCTCATCGCACGCTCGGGGATCCTTGATCAGGAGCCGTGAGCGCGCCGGCCGGCAGCCCGGACCCGCGGTGGCCGTCCAGGCCGACCTGGGCGATCCGGACGCCCAGCTGGGTGCGGCTGGCCGCGCCCAGGGTCTCCGACAGCCGGGCGATATGGGCGCGGCAGGTGCGCACGCTGATGCCGAGCCGCTCGGCGATCACGGCGTCCTGGTGGCCCTCGGCGAGCAGCGCGGCGATGGACTGCTCGCGGTGCGAGATGCCCTCGATGCCGGTGTCGGGCAGCGGGGCGGTGAGCGGGATGGCCAGGCGCCAGAGGCGTTCGAAGACGGTCCCCAGATACTCCACGAGGGCCGGGTGGCGCAGTTCCAGGGCCATCGTGCGGTCGGCGTTGGCGGGGATGAAGGCCACCGTGCGGTCGAAGAGGATGAGCCGGTCGATCACCTCGTCCAGGGTGCGCGCCTCCACCGTGTCGCCCATCAGCTCCAGGTAGTTGAGCAGGCCCTGCCCGTGGCGGGCCACGTGCGTGTACAGGTCGCGCATGCGCACGCCCCGGCCGCGCAGGGCCAGCGCCCGGTGCAGCCCCTCGGTCAGCTCCGCCTCCCGGCGGATGCCGCCGGGCTGGACGGTGAGCACCTCGGTCGTGCACGCCTCGGTCGCCTCGTCCATCGCGGCCTGGATCCGGGAGAGCCCGTCCAGCACCCGGATCGCGCTGCCCTCGGCCGGTGCGGCGGGCGCGCCGAGCCGGCGGCCGAGTCCGGCGTACCACTCGAAGGCGGCCACCGCCGAGCCCACCCGCCGCTGGCTCGCGCTGACCTCGTCGTAGACCCCGCGCAGCAGCCTGGTCATGACCTCCTGCGGGGAGGTCGGCACCAGCCAGTCCATGTCGTCGGGGTCGGGGTGCAGCAGGGCCAGCTCCAGCAGACAGGGCACCGCCTCGGCGTCAGTGCGCGGCACGCGCCCCCGGCGTACGGCCCGGGAATAGACCCGGTCGCCGGCCGCGCACAGTCGGTCGGCGCCGTGTGGATGCTCCTCCGCCACGCGCCCGGCCATCGCCCATTTCACCCCCGGTGTGCTGCCCCTTCCGCAGCGCAACTATGCGCGGCGGCGACCGGGTCCGCAACACGGCTCACCACAACAGGGCCGCCGTAAAACGCCGTTATGCCCGGGTATCGACCAGGCTCCGCCCTTCGCATTGCAACAAGCTGATGGTGGTGGGGCGGACCGCGTCACGGCATCGTTGGTCACAGCTTCCCCGGGTGTCACCGGATCACCGGGTCACCGGACACGGTGACGCCCGCAGGGAAGGCCGCAGGGCGGTCGCACCGCGTCCACGGGGGTGACGCGGTGGACTCCCCGGCGGGAAGGGCCCCGCGCCCCTCGGGTGCCGCCCTCAGGGGCGCGGGGACGCGCCCTACTTCAGGCCGATCGCCAGGCACGCCGCCTTGTACTTGGCCGTGCAGATGTCGCCCACGGTGTAGATGCCGTCCGCGACGACCGTGGACTTGATGTTGCCCTTGGTCAGGGCGACCGGCTGGATCAGCTTGGCCGGGATGCTCTTGATGGTGGGGCTGTCGACCTTGTCCTGGGTGAGCGCGTCGAACTGGATGTCCTTGCCCTGGACCTTGGCGACGGCCATCTGCGCCGCGGCCTGGGCCTCGTCCGGGTAGGCCTTGTAGACGCTCATGTACTGCTCGCCGGCCACGATCCGCTGGACCGCGTCGAGTTCGGCGTCCTGGCCGGTGACCGGGGGCAGGCTGGTGACACCGGCGGCCTTCAGGGCCTTGATGACGCCGCCCGCCATGCCGTCGTTGGCCGCGTAGACACCGGCGATGTTGCTCTTGCCTATCGCGGCGATGGCCTTGGCCATCTCGGTCTCGGCGAGCTCCGGCTTCCAGTCCGTGGTGTCGTACGTCTCCGCGATCGTCACCTTGCCGGTCAGCTCGGAGAGCGCGCCCTGCTTGAACTGCTTGGCGTTCGGGTCGGTGGGCGAGCCGTTCACCATGACGACCTTGCTGGAGGTGTCGGCGCCCGAACCGAGGGCCTCCAGCAGGGTGCGGCCCTGCACCTCGCCGACGAGCTCGTTGTCGAAGGAGACGTAGGCGTCGATCGGGCCCTCGGCGAGACGGTCGTAGGCGATGACCGGGATGCCCGCGTCCTTGGCCTTCTTCACCTCGTCGGCGATGGAGTGCGAGTCCACCGCGTCGATCATGATGAGGTCGACCTTCTCGTCGATCATCTTCTGCATCTGCGAGGCCTGCCGGGAGGCGTCCGCGTCGGCGTTGGCGTACTCGACCTTGCCCTTCTTGCCCGTCAGTTCGGCCACCTTGCTCTTGATGATGGGGTAGTCGAACCGGTCGTAACGGGTGTTCGCCTTCTCCGGCAGCAGCAGGCCCACGGTGATGTCGTCACCCTTGCTCGGGCTCGCGCTCGCGCCGCTCCCCGTCGCTCCCAGCACGCCACAGCCGGCGAGCGAGAGGGTCATCGTGGATGCGGCCACGGACATGGCGATACGACGCATTCGAGGGCTCACTTCAGGTGCGTTCCGGACGTAGGGCTGCTATACGACCCAGGTGTCTGAAAAGCCAACGCGGACGCCACACCCGGCGTCAAGGAGAACTACTTAACGAGTCCGCAACACCACGCTCGGCTGACTCTGTGAAGGGGCGGCGGAATCACCTCCAAACTCTCTTTACGGACCCTCCATTCAAGGCCGGTTCATGGATCGGCAAAGACCGGTACAACCACCAAGGTTCCCGGCGAGTCGTGATCGCCGGCGGCCGTGCGCCGCTTCTCCGACTCGAGCAGAGGACCGAATGAACCCAGCCAGCCGCGCGACCGCCACGGCCGTCGTACTCGCCACCGCCGGCGCCCTGCTGACCGCGGTCACCACGCCCGCCTCCGCCGCGGTGACCTGCACCTCACCGGTGTACAAGCGGATGTTCTACGCGAACACCACCTTCTCCGGCACGCCGAAGAAGACGGACTGCGACACCGTCATCGCCCAGAGCTGGACCGGCGCGCCCGCCCCGGGGCTGCCGAGGGACAACTTCGGCGTCCGCACCTGGTTCCTCTCCGGCGACGTGGACCCCCGCCAGGTCACCGGCTTCCGCGTCTACCGCTGGAACCCCGCGGCCGCCGCCTTCGACCTGGCCGGCACCGAGCCCTGGGAGCACACCAGCGACGTCCACTGGTACGACCGCGCCATGCCGCCCGCGACCACCGTCTCCTACCGGGTCACCGTGGTGTACGCGGACGGCACCGAGTCGGGCGCCTCCGACATCGCCCTCGCGAGCTACTGAGGCCGGCCGCCCGCCGCGTCATCTCACCCGGGTCGAGGGACCGCCCGCGAATTGGCCCGGTCAGCGGCAGCCGGGCGGCTTCCCCCGGTAGCGCCGACCGGCGTATTCCGGCCACGGACGAGGAGGGCTCACGCGATTCCGGCTGATGAATTCGCGCAGTCGGGCGCGGGGGTCGACGCGGCGCGGTTCCTCCCGTTCACTGTTGAAGAGTTCCGCACCACGGATGCCGGCCAGGACCATGTCACGCATCCGGGACTCTGCCTCGCTCCTCGCCCTGGCGACACGGTCGCGGCCTTCGTCGGAGTCATCGGCCGTCGCGAGCACCGCGGCCAGTTGTCGCGCCCAGGTCTCGACCACCTCCCAGACCCGCATCTCCTGGTGTCCGGAGCCGGCGTGCTGCAGGGCTACCAGTTGCCACCCCTGGGTCTGCGACAAGGGGATGGTGGCCGAGATCCAACTCGTGGCCAGTTCCGCTGCCCGCTGGGCCAGTTCCTCATCCGTCATCATGATCTCTTATTATCGTCACCGAGACGATAATGCCAAGCGGCGGCGGGTGCGACTTCGAGATCGGGGCCGGTGGTACGGCGAAGGGGCCGGTCGGGATTGCTTCCGACCGGCCCCTTCGGGTGAGGTTCCCCTCAGTCCTGCTGCCGCCCCTTGGGCCGCCACACCACCAGCGCGCTGGTCTGCTGGACCTCCTGGTACGGGACCAGGTCGCGGCGGTAGGAGGCGTGGACGGCGGCCTCGCGCTGCTGCATCGCGGCCGCCGCGCCGTCCAGGGCCGCCTCCAGCTCCGCGACGCGGGACTGCAGGGCGGCGACCTGGTTCTCCAGTTCGATGATGCGCTTGATGCCGGCCAGGTTGATGCCCTCGTCCTGCGACAACTGCTGGACGGTGCGCAGCAGTTCGATGTCACGGGCCGAGTAGCGGCGGCCCCGCCCGGCGGTGCGGTCCGGGGAGACCAGCCCCAGGCGGTCGTACTGGCGCAGCGTCTGCGGGTGGAGTCCGGAGAGCTGGGCCGCCACCGAGATGACGTAGACCGGGGTCTCCTCGGTCAGTTCATACGGCCCGCGAAAATTGTCACTGCGTCGACGGCCGTCCATCTCTCTCAGTCTCCCTTCGCGGCCTCGAACAGCTCCGCCCGCGGATCCTCGCCCGCGGTCGCCTCGCGATACGCCTCGAGCGCGTCACGAGCCTTCCCCGACAGGTCCTCGGGCACACGCACCTCGACGGTGACCAGCAGGTCGCCTCGGGTGCCGTCCTTGCGGACCGCGCCCTTGCCGCGGGCGCGCATGGTGCGGCCGTTGGGCGTGCCGGGCGGCAGCTTCAGGGTGACGGCCGGGCCGCCCAGGGTGGGGACCCGCACCTCGCCGCCGAGCGCGGCCTCGGCGAAGGTCACCGGGACGGTCACCGTGAGGTTGTCGCCCTTGCGCCCGAACACCGGGTGCGCGCCGACGTGGACGACCACATAGAGGTCGCCCGCCGGGCCGCCCCGCTCGCCCGGCGCGCCCTTGCCGCGCAGCCGGATGCGCTGCCCGTCGGTCACCCCGGCCGGGATGCGGACCTGCATGGTGCGCGAGGACTTGGCGCGGCCGCTGCCCTTGCACTCCATGCAGGGGTGCTCGGCGATCAGTCCGCGGCCCTTGCAGTCGGGGCAGGGGTCGGTGAGCGAGAAGCCGCCGCCGGAGCCCCGCGCGACCTGGCCGGTGCCGACGCAGGTCGGGCACACGCGCGGTGTGCCGTTCTTGTCGCCGGTGCCGGAGCAGGCCTTGCAGGGCGCCTGGGAGGACATCCGCAGCGGTACCGTGGCGCCCTCGATGGCCTCCGTGAAGCTCAGCGTGACCTCGGTGTCGATGTCCTGGCCGCGCCGGGGCTGGGTACGGGTCGTACCCGCGCCGCCGCGGTTGAACAGGCCCCCGAAGACGTCACCGAGTCCGCCGCCGAAGCCTCCGCCCTGGGTGGTCGTGCCGCCTCCGAAGAGGTCGCCCAGGTCGAAGTTGAAGGAGCCGCCGGCGCCCGGTCCGGGGCGGAAGCCGCCGTTGCCGAACAGGGCGCGGGCCTCGTCGTACTCCTTGCGCTTCTTGGGGTCGCCGAGTATGTCGTTCGCCTCGGAGATCTCCTTGAAGCGCTCCTCGGCCTTGGCGTTGCCCTTGTTGGCGTCCGGGTGGAACTCGCGGGCGAGCTTCCGGTACGCCTTCTTGATCTCGGCCTCGGTGGCGTCCTTGGGGACGCCGAGGACCTTGTAGTAGTCCTTCTCGATGAAGTCCTTGGTGCTCATCCCCGACGCCCCTCCTTCCCCTCAGTGGTCTTCACGTCAGCCCTCGTCCGGGCCACCGCTCTCCTTGTCGTCGGCCTTCGCCGCCTCGGACTTCTCCTCGGCGCCCTCGGCCTTGACCGTCTGCGCGCCGGGCTGCGGCTCGGCGACGGCCACCCGCGCGGGGCGGATGGTGCGCTCGCCGATGCGATACCCGGGCTGCAGGATCGCCACGCAGGTCGTCTCGGTGACGTCCGGCGCGTAGCTGTGCATCAGGGCCTCGTGGATGGTCGGGTCGAAGGGCTCACCCTCCTTGCCGAACTGCTGCAGGCCCATCTTGGCCGCGACGGTCTCCAGCGACTCGGCCACCGACTTGAAGCCGCCGACCAGTTCGCCGTGTTCCCGCGCGCGGCCGATGTCGTCGAGCACGGGCAGGAGCTCGGTCAGGAGGTTCGCGACGGCGATCTCCTTGACCGCGATCCGGTCGCGCTCGACCCGGCGGCGGTAGTTCTGGTACTCGGCCTGGAGGCGCTGGAGGTCCAGCGTGCGCTCGTTCAGCGCGGTGCGCACCTGGTCCAGCTGGGCCACCAGACCCACGTTCTCGTTTCCGTCCCCGGCCGGGGCCGCCCCCTCCTCGGGAGCGGCCTTCGGCTCGGCGTCGTCGGGGGTCGCGCCGGAGGGGACGTCGGGCTTCTCCTCGAAGCCCGGGGTCTCCTCCGTCATTACGCGGCACCGTCCTTGCGCTCGTCGTCCACGATCTCGGCGTCCACGACGTCGTCGTCGGCGGCCTTGCCGCCCTGGGCGGCGCCCTCGGGACCGCCTGCGGCCTGCGCGGCCTGGGCGTCGGCGTACATGGCCTGGCCCAGCTTCTGCGAGACGGCCGCGACCTTCTCGGTGGCGGTGCGGATCTCGGCGGTGTCCTCGCCCTTGAGGGCTTCCTTCAGCTCGCCGACCGCGGCCTCGACCTCGGTCTTGATCTCGCCGGGGACCTTGTCCTCGTTGTCCTTGAGGAACTTCTCGGTCTGGTAGACCAGCTGCTCGCCCTGGTTGCGGGCCTCGGCGGCCTCGCGGCGCTTGTGGTCCTCCTCCGCGTAGCGCTCGGCCTCCTCGCGCATGCGGTCGACCTCTTCCTTCGGGAGCGAGGAGCCGCCGGTGACGGTCATCTTCTGCTCCTTTCCGGTGCCGAGGTCCTTCGCCGTGACGTGCATGATGCCGTTGGCGTCGATGTCGAAGGAGACCTCGATCTGCGGGACGCCGCGGGGCGCCGGCGGCAGACCGGTCAGCTCGAACATGCCGAGCTTCTTGTTGTACGCCGCGATCTCGCGCTCGCCCTGGTAGACCTGGATCTGCACCGACGGCTGGTTGTCCTCGGCCGTGGTGAAGATCTCCGAGCGCTTGGTCGGGATCGTCGTGTTGCGCTCGATCAGCTTGGTCATGATGCCGCCCTTGGTCTCGATGCCGAGGGACAGCGGGGTGACGTCGAGCAGCAGGACGTCCTTGACCTCGCCCTTGAGGACACCGGCCTGGAGCGAGGCGCCGATGGCGACGACCTCGTCCGGGTTCACACCCTTGTTGGCCTCCTTGCCGCCGGTCAGCTCCTTGACGAGCTCGGCGACGGCGGGCATACGGGTGGAGCCACCGACGAGCACGACGTGGTCGATGTCGTTGATGGAGATGCCGGCGTCCTTGATGACGTTGTGGAACGGCGTCTTGCAGCGCTCCAGCAGGTCGGCCGTCAGCTGCTGGAACTGGGCCCGGGTGAGCTTCTCGTCCAGGTGCAGCGGGCCCTCGGCGGACGCGGTGATGTAGGGCAGGTTGATCGAGGTCTCCGTGGAGGAGGACAGCTCGATCTTCGCCTTCTCGGCGGCCTCGCGCAGACGCTGCAGGGCCATCTTGTCCTTGGACAGGTCCACGCCGTGACCGGACTGGAACTGCTTGACCAGGTAGTCGACGACGCGCTGGTCCCAGTCGTCACCACCGAGGTGGTTGTCACCGTTGGTGGCCTTCACCTCGACGACGCCGTCGCCGATCTCCAGCAGGGACACGTCGAAGGTGCCGCCACCGAGGTCGAAGACGAGGATCGTCTGGTCGTCCTTGTCGAGGCCGTACGCCAGCGCGGCGGCGGTCGGCTCGTTGACGATGCGCAGGACGTTCAGACCGGCGATCTCACCGGCCTCCTTGGTCGCCTGGCGCTCGGAGTCGTTGAAGTACGCCGGGACGGTGATGACCGCGTCGGTCACCTTCTCACCCAGGTAGGCCTCGGCGTCCCGCTTCAGCTTCTGCAGGATGAACGCGGAGATCTGCTGCGGGTTGAAGTCCTTGCCGTCGAGCTGGATCTTCCAGTCGGTGCCCATGTGGCGCTTGACGGACCGGATGGTCCGGTCCACGTTGGTGACGGCCTGCCGCTTCGCGACCTCGCCGACGAGCACCTCACCGTTCTTGGCGAAGGCGACGACGGACGGCGTGGTCCTGGCGCCCTCGGCGTTGGTGATGACGGTGGGCTCGCCGCCCTCCAGAACGCTGACGACGGAGTTAGTCGTGCCCAGGTCGATGCCGACCGCACGTGCCATGGTTGATTCCTCCAGCTGACTTGAGTGGAACGGACTCAAGTGTGCATGACGGCTCGCGTGGGGTCAACAGACCTGAGTCGACGGGGCTCAAGTCTTATCCGTTCCTTACACGCAACTGGCTGGTCACCTGCCCCCTGACCTGCGTCGATGGCCCTCTCCGGGGCGCCTGGGCGGGGATACGGACACGGATGCGAAGGAGTACGAGAACGGCGAGCAGCGCCCCTGCGCCCACCCACAGCGCCGCCCCCTCCCCCGTCCACCCGGTGTGCACGAGCACCCCGACGAGCACCGCGGAGAAGGAGCCCGCACCGAGCAGGACGACCGTCCCGGCGGGGGTGAGCCCGAGCCCTCGCAGCCGGTGCGCGAGATGGTCGGGGCCGCGCTTCCACAGCGGACGGCGGGCCAGGCCCCGGGCGAGGACCACCAGGGTGGCGTCGGCGAGGGCGACCGCGGCGAGGCAGAACACCACCGCCGCGCTCGGCGCGAGGGCGTACCCCGCGCGCGTGAAGACCACGGACGACGACAGCAGGAAGCCGGTGAACAGCGAGCCGCAGGCGCCGAGCCCGATCCGCGCGGGGTGCCAGTTGTGCATCAGGAAGCCGGTGAGGGCGGCGGCGAGGACGCTCAGCAGCACGGCGAGCCCGTCCATGATCTCGGCGGCGGCGCAGGCCCCGGCCCCGAAGGCGGTGACGACCCCGACGGTGCCCGCCAGCCCGTCCGCGTGGTCGAGCCCCTTGAAGGCGAAGGTGGCGAGCACGATCCAGCCGAGGGCGAGCAGGCCGCCCAGCACGCCCGTCTCGTCGTACGGCACCACCCAGGCCGCCGCCAGGGCCGTACCGGCGAAGAGCACGCGCGGGCGGAGCCGCCAGATGTCCGCGACCAGGCCCAGCGCGGCCATCGCGGCGGCGGCGTACAGCAGCTGCACGACCCCCTCCCCGAGCTGCGCGACCCCGGTGCGCTGCCCCACCCAGGCGACGAGGCAGGTGACGGACACCACCGCGAGCCCGCCGAGCAGCGGCAGCCGCCGCTGCCGGCGCCGGTCGAGGATGCCCGCCCGCAGCGCGGGCACCCTGAGCAGCGCCGCGAGCAGCGCGGCGAGGAGCAGGGAGGCGGTGGCGGCGGCGATCCCGTAGAGCACGGCTCTAAGGTAGGGGCGAAAGTATCAATTCGGTACGAATAACACGATCCGATGACCCTGGGATGATGCGCATCACCCCGCGCTCAGCTGCATCCCGACGGAAGATGGGGGTAGTCTCAGACGGACTGCATAAGTTACCGCTTAGTAAGTTCGAGGCCGCCTCAGGAGCCCCAATGCAACTCGCCGCGATCATCGTGTCGCTGGTCCTGATCGTGGTCGGCGTGGCACTGTTCGGCCGCGCCCTCCTCCAGATCTACCACTTCATGCGACTGGGCCAGTCGGTGCCCGCCGGGTCCCGGACCAACGACCCCTACCAGCGCACCGTCACCCTGGTGAAGGAGTTCCTGGGGCACACCCGGATGAACCGCTGGGGCATCGTCGGCATCGCGCACTGGTTCGTCGCGATCGGCTTCTACACGCTGCTCCTGACGATCCTCAACGCCTTCGGCCAGCTCTTCAAGGCCGACTGGATCCTGCCGGTCATCGGCGACTGGGCGCCGTACAACGTCTACGTCGAGTTCATCGGCACCATGACGGTGGTCGGCATCGCGACGCTGGTCGTCATCCGGCAGCTGTCCCGGCCGGGCAAGCCGGGCCGCAAGTCCCGCTTCGCGGGCTCGAACACCGGCCAGGCCTACTTCGTCGAGGCGATCATCCTCATCGTCGGCGTCTGCATCTTCATGCTGCACGCCCTCGAAGGCGCCCAGCACCACGTGGACGGCTACGAGGCCTCGTTCTTCATCTCGTACCCGGTGGTGTCCTGGCTGAAGGGCATGGACGTCTCCACGCTCCAGAACCTCACCTACTTCTTCGCCGGCGTGAAGATCGCGGCCTCCTTCACCTGGATGATCGTGGTCTCGCTGAAGACCGACATGGGTGTGGCCTGGCACCGCTTCCTGGGCTTCCCGAACATCTGGTTCAAGCGCAACGCCGACGGCTCGACCGCGCTGGGCGCGCTGCAGCCGATGACCTCCGGCGGCAAGCCGATCGACTTCACCGACCCCGGCGAGGACGACGTCTTCGGTGTCTCCCAGGTCGAGCAGTTCTCCTGGAAGGGCCTGCTGGACTTCTCCACCTGCACCGAGTGCGGCCGCTGCCAGTCGCAGTGCCCCGCCTGGAACACCGGCAAGCCGCTCTCCCCCAAGCTCCTGATCATGTCCCTGCGCGACCACGCGCACGCCAAGGCGCCGTACCTGCTGGCCGGCGGTGGCAAGACGATGGAGGGCGAGGAGAAGGCCTCCGAGGAGGCCCTGAAGGACGTCCCGGCGGCCGCGCTCGCCGAGGCCGAGCGCCCGCTGATCGGCACCGCCGAGGAGAACGGCGTCATCGACCCGGACGTCCTGTGGTCCTGCACCACCTGCGGCGCCTGCGTCGAGCAGTGCCCGGTGGACATCGAGCACGTCGACCACATCGTCGACATGCGCCGCTACCAGGTCATGATCGAGAGTGCCTTCCCCTCCGAGGCGGGCACGATGCTCAAGAACCTGGAGAAGAAGGGCAACCCCTGGGGCCTGGCGAAGAAGCAGCGCCTGGAGTGGACCAAGGAGGTCGACTTCGAGGTCCCGGTCGTCGGCAAGGACATCGAGGACCTCTCCGAGGTCGAGTACCTGTACTGGGTCGGCTGCGCCGGCGCCCTGGAGGACCGCGCCAAGAAGACCACCAAGGCCTTCGCCGAGCTGCTGCACATCGCGGGCGTCAAGTTCGCGATCATGGGCGGCGACGAGAAGTGCACCGGTGACTCCGCCCGCCGCCTCGGCAACGAGCCCCTGTTCCAGGAGCTCGGCATGGAGAACGTGGCCGCGCTGAACATGGCCTTCGGCGAGGACGACGAGGACGAGTCGACCAAGAAGCCGAAGTCGGCGAAGAAGATCGTCGCCACCTGCCCGCACTGCCTCAACACCATCGGCAACGAGTACCCGCAGCTCGGCGGCGACTACGAGGTCATCCACCACACCCAGCTGCTGCAGCACCTGGTGGACGAGGGCAAGCTGGTCCCGGTCACCCCGGTCGAGGGCATCATCACCTACCACGACCCGTGCTACCTGGGCCGCCACAACAAGATCTACACGCCCCCGCGCGAGATCATCGGCAAGGTCCCGGGCCTGCGCAACGAGGAGATGCACCGCCACAAGGAGCGCGGCTTCTGCTGCGGCGCCGGCGGCGCCCGGATGTGGATGGAGGAGCGCATCGGCAAGCGCATCAACAACGAGCGCGTCGACGAGGCCCTCTCCCTCAACCCCGACATCGTCTCCACGGCCTGCCCGTTCTGCCTGGTCATGCTCACCGACTCGGTGAACGGCAAGAAGAACGAGGGCAAGGCCAAGGAGTCCATCCAGGTCGTGGACGTGGCCCAGCTGCTCCTCGACTCGGTGAAGACCCCGGTCGACCCGGCCGGCGAGGCGGAGGCCGAGAACGAGCCGGAGCCCGAGCCGGTCAAGTAACAGCGGTTCCACGCCGTACGACGCCCCCCTGCCCGCACCGGGCAGGGGGGCGTCGGTGTGCTGTCCGCGCTCCCCATCCGCTACACCATCCGGTGGCTTATGTGCGGCTTCATGCTATTTGTGCCACTGATTTCCTGTTTATTCCACTATCCAGGTATTGGAGCTGCCCTCATCGAGTCCGGGCGTCCCAAGTCGAGGAGAGTGGAAAAGATGACGACATCGCCTAGATGGCGATCTGCCGTGGCGTCAGCCGCCGTGGTCGCGGCACTCGTTGCCGCACCTCTGGCAGGCGCGGCGACCGCGCACGCCGCCGGCAATCCCTACCCCCCGCATCCGACGCACACGCCGTACCCGCCCTATCCGCCCAAGCCGCCGTACCCGCCGAAGCCGCCGCACGACTGTGACGACGACGAACACGGCGACCACGACGAGCACGGTGACCACGACGAGCACGGTGACCACGACGAGCACGGCGAGCACGACGAGCACGGCGATCACGACGAGCACGGCGATCACGGCGAACACAAGGAACACGGCGAACACAAGGAGCACGGCGACCACGACGAGCACTGCGACGACGTCGGCGAAGGCGGCTCGGAGAGGCAGCACCTCGCACACACCGGTGCCCAGGACCACACACGGGACATGGTCCTGGGTGGTGTGGCCGCCGCCCTGATCGCAGCGGGTGCCGGCACCATGGTGGTCGCGCGCCGTCGCAGCAACTCATGACGCTGTCCGCACCACGGCTGTCCCTGCCCCTGAAGCGTCCCGGTCGCACGCCGGACGCCCGCCGGGCACATCAGCGCGTTCCCGGCCCCCGGGTCAGGAACGCGCTGCTGGCCGCCGCCGCTGTTCCAGCGGCGGCGGTCGCCTGGATCGGTGTCACCGGCCTGCTCGCCCACCACGAGCTGCGCGCCGCCCAGGACGACCTGGACGCACTCCGGAAGTCGGTCGCGACAGCGGCGACGTCCCACCCCGCCCCTGCCGCCGCGGGAGCACCGGCGGAATCCCTGCAGGAGCGACTGATGCGTTCCGCGGCCGAACACGCCGCGTCCGCCCATGAACTGACCACCGGACCCGCCTGGTACACCGCCGCGCAACTGCCGTACATCGGCAGGCCCTTCGAGACCGTACGAGGCATCGCCCGGCTCTCGGACCGGCTGACCGGAGCCGTGCTGCCGCCGCTCGTGCAAGCCGTACCCCGCTTCTCGGCGGGCGCGCACGCGGGCGGCATCCCGCATGTCCTCACCGAACTGGAGGCCCAGGCCCCCGCGTTCACCCGTGCGTCGCGCATCGCGTCCGAGGTGCAGTCCGACGCCCACCGCCTGCCCGGCTCCACCTGGCTGCCGGCGGCCGACCACGCCCGAGCGCAGCTGTCGGACCAGCTGGACCGCCTGGTGCCGCAGACCCGTGACGTGGCCGTCGCGGCCCGTGTGGTGCCGTCCATGCTGGGGGCTCATGGGCCGCGGCGTTACCTCTTCGCCTTCCAGAACACGGCGGAGGCGCGCGGCACCGGAGGTCTCCCCGGAGCCTTCGCCGTGCTGCGGGCGGACCGGGGCCGGCTGGCCTTCGAGCACTTCGGCAACAACACCGAGATGGACGGCACCCACGCCGACGTCGACCTCGGAGCCGACTTCGCGGCTCAGTACGGGAACAACGGACCCCAGAGCCTGTGGGCCAACTCCAACATGAGCCCGCACTTCCCGTACGCGGCCCGCATCTGGACCGCGGACTGGCAGAGCCGCAGCGGTGAGCGCCTCGACGGTGCGATCGCCATCGATCCCTCGGGGCTCGGCCTCCTGCTCCGCGCGACCGGGCCCGCCCGGCTGCCCGACGGCACCGAACTCAGCGCCGACAACGCCGTGGACACCACCGAGCGGGCCGCCTATGCGAAGTACGACGACGTCGCCCGGCGCAAGGCGTACTTCGTGGAGACCGCCCGTGCCGCCGCCGGACGGCTGATGAAGGCGTCCGGCGACCCGCACATGATCCCCGCGTTGCTGAGTGCCGTCCACGACGTCCAGCGGGAGGGCCGGCTCCAGGTGTGGAGCGCGCACCCGGACGAACAGCGCCTGCTCCAGACACGCCCGTTCTCAGGCGTGCTCCCCGACACCCCCGGACCCTTCGCGGGACTCGTCGTGAACAACGCGGCCGGCACCAAGCTGGACTACTACCTCGACCGCGGCCTCGTCTGGGCGCCGGGTGCCTGCACGGACGACGGACGTGCCGTCACCGTGACCGTGACCCTCACCAACCGGGCACCGGTCTCGGGGCTGCCCCAGTACGTCACCCAGCGAGTGGACGCCCCGCCCTACCGGACCCGGCCGGGCGACAACCGGCTGCTCCTGACCTACTACGCCGGTGTGGGGGCCCGGCTGAAGGGGGCCGCTCTGGACGGCCGCCCGGTCACCCCGGTCACCGGCGCCGAACGCGGCCACCCGGCGTACACCCTCGATCTGGAGCTGCCCCGGCAGTCCAGCCGGACACTCGTGCTGCAGCTGCGCGAGCCGGACGCCGACCGCCCGCCGACGATTCTGCGGCAGCCCCTGGTGACGCCGCTGCGGACCGAGGTGAAGCCCGCGGCACCCTGCCACAGCTGAGCACCGTCGAAGCGGCCGCTGCCGCCGCACCCGAACCGGGGTGCGGCGGCAGCGGCCGCTTCGTGCATCGGGTCTCAGGGCGCCAGGACCCCGGCCAGCGCCAGGACCGCCTCTCGGACCTCGAGGGCCCGTGCCCTGTGCACGTCCGGCGGGGCGCCGACCGGGTCGGCGATGCCGTCCCTCTCCTCCGGCGCGGGAACCGCCTCGCCGCGCCGGGACGCGGCCATCCGGACCGCCTCGTGCGGCGTACGGGCCGTGGTTCCGTCCGTGAGCCGCACGAACTCCCGGAGCGTGAAGCACCGGCGCAGCGCCACCGGGAAGAGCCGCACCGCGGCCTCCCGGTGGCACCGCTCCAGGCCCAGCACCAGGTCGGCCCGCTCGACATGCGCGGACTCCAGCCGCCGTGCGGTGAACTCCCCTGTGCTGCCGCCGAGTTCGGCGATGATCGCGCGCGTCACGGCGTCCAGCCGGGCCGGCCGGGCGTCGGTGCCCGCGCTGCCGACCCTGAAGCGGTGTTCCGGCAGCGCGGCGGCCAGGAGCCGTTCCGCGACCGGTGAACGATGGCGGTTGCCCGTGCAGATGAACAGCACTTCGAAGGCACTCACCGGAGCCTCACCTCGTGGACGGCGGTGGGACGGTTCACTTCTCGCCGGTGGGAGACAGCGGTGCGGCCTCGGCGGGTTTCTCGCCCTGGGCCGGCGGTCGGGGCACGGGCACTTCGGCCGCCGCGTATCCGTAGCCATAGCCGTAGCCCTTGCCCTTGAAGGCGGAGGACATGCTGAAAACGGCACCCAGCACGCGTACGCCGATCCGGTTCAGCGACTCCGCGGCGTTGCGGATCTGGTCCCGGCCGGTCTTGGAGGCCCGTACGACGAGCAGGACGCCGTCGGCCAGCGGGGCGAGGCCGACGGTGTCGGCGACCGGCAGCAGGGGGGCGCTGTCCACGACGACCACGTCGTAGGTGTCGGCGAGTTCGCGCAACAGCTCGGCCATCCGGCCGCAGGAGAGCAGTTCGGTCGGGTTGGGTGGCAGGGGACCGCTGGTGAGCACCGTCAGCTTGCCGCAGGCCTGCTGCACCACGTCCTCGACACCGGCCTGGCCGATGAGCACCGACGTCAGTCCGGCCTCCGCGACCAGCCCGAAGGTGTCGGCGACGGAGGGGCGGCGCAGGTCGGCGTCGATCAGGCAGGTCCGCATGCCCGCGTCCGCGAGCGAGAGCGCCAGATTGACGGAGGTGGTGGTCTTGCCCTCGCCGGGCACCGGGCTGGTCACGACGATCACCTGCGGCTGGTCGTCGACCTGCGCGAACTGGAGGTTGGCGCGCAGTTTGCGGAAGGCCTCGGCACGCGCGGAGTCGCCGGCGGCGTCCATCGCGACCCTCCGCTGGCCCGCGCCCTTGTCGTAGGGGATGGAGCCGAGGACCGGCAGCGAGATCAGTTCTCCGAGGGCGTCACTCGTCTTGACCGTGGTGTCGAGGGCCTCGCGCAGCGCGACGAGCCCCGCGGCGAGCAGCAGTCCGCCGAGCACCCCGGCCGCGAGGTCGAGCAGCCGGTTCGGGAAGACGGGATGCTTCGGGATGCTCGCCTGCTCGGTGATGCCGAGCGAAACGGGCGAGGGGACGACCTTGTGCCTGTCGGTCTTCGGCGTCTCCAGCCGCTCGACCACGGCGGCGAAGTGCCGCGCGACGGCGTCGGCGATGCGCGCCGCGCGGGACGGCACCCGGTCGCGCACCGTGATGTCGATGAGCACGGTGTTGATCGGGGCCTCGGCGGAGATCCGGGACGCGAGCTGTTCCGGCGTGGTCTTCAGCCGCAGTTCGCGCACCACGGGCTCGGTCACCTGCCGGGTGGCGACGATCGCCGCGTACGACTGGACGCGTGCCTGGGAGAAGGACTGTCCCTGGTTCAGTTCCGCGGTGTCCACGCCGGACCGGGTGGCCACGAAGAGCTGGGTGCGGGCCGCGTACACCGGCGTACTCACCGCGATCGCCGCCAAGCCCCCGCCGATACCGAGCACGAGAGAGATCAGAATGCTCGGCCAGCGTCTGGCCAGTACCTTGAGATATCCACGGAGGTCCAACCTGTACCCCTCACAGAACTGGAGATGGCGCCCTTTTCGGGAATGAGCCAGAGAATGGTCGGCCCAGAATAGGCGCAGCCGTCCCGCGCATCCGGCAGCCACGGCAGCACTGCCGTACGAGCTGCGGAAATTCATGAGCCGATCGGGGGAAAACAACCCCGGAAACGCAGCGGGCAGCACGTTTCACGGCGGAATCGGATCCCGCCCCCCAGCAATATTCCTGACGGCAGGCCGGCAGAGCCGAAGGAGCAGGGGGTTTTATGCGCAGGACAATCGTGGACGCGCCCGGCCCCGAAGCGGGTACGACATCACGCGCACTGCATATCGTGCTGGTGTCCTTCGCCTGCGATCCGACGCGCGGCAGCGAACCGGCCATCGGCTGGGGCTGGGCCGAAGCGCTGGCGAGACGCGGGCACACCGTGGACGTCCTCACCCACCCCGAGTCCGACAACGAGCAGAACATCAAGCAGCGGGTGGCGGAGCTGGGGGACGTGGGCGAGCGCATCGCGGTGCACCTCGTTCCCCTGCCGCGCGCCCCTTCGTGGACCGGGCTGCTGCCCGGCTGCCTGAGCGGCATGGCCGAAGAGGTCAAGAGCTACGACCGCTGGCAGCGCGCGGCCCTGACCTACGCGCGCAGCCATGGACTCGGACGGGCCGATCTGGTGCACCACGTCTCCTACGGGTCCCTGCAGGGCGGCAGCGCGCTGTGCCGCCTGGGGCCGCCCCTGGTGTTCGGCCCCGTCGGCGGTGGGCAGATCGCCCCGCACCGTCACCGGCGCCATGTCGGGACCGGCTACTGGCAGGAGGCACTGCGGAGCCTGCTCTGGGTCGGGTGCCTCAGCCGGCGGCCGTCGTGCCGGCGGACGCTCGACAAGGCGGCGGTGGTACTGGCCACCAACCGGGACACGGAACGGCTGGCTCGTCGGCTGAGCCGTACGCCCACCCGTCTGGTGCTGGCCGACGGCATCCAGGAGTCGCTGGTCCGGGAGCCGGGTGAGCCCCGGCAGGATCGGCCGCACCGCCCGCCCACGGTTCTGTGGGTGGGCAGACTGCTTCCGCGCAAGGCTCCGGAACTGGCGTTGCGGACCTTGGCACAGCTCCGGTCGGACCTGCCGGAGGCCCGCCTGCTCGTCTTCGGAGAGGGACCTCTGCGCCCGGCCCTCGAACGACTCGCGCACCGCCTCGGAGTCGGTGACTGCGTCGACTTCCGTGGCCGATCGCCCCGCGAAGAGGTCTTCGCCGCGTGTGACGACGCCGACGTGTTCCTGATGACCAGCATGCGGGACTCCTTCGGTATGCAGGCCCTGGAAGCGTGGGCCAGAGGGCTCCCCGTCGTGCACCTCGGCCACCACGGCATCAGCGATTTCTCGGCACCGGGCGGTGCGGTCTCGGTGCCGCTCGGCAGTCCCGCGGATCTGCCCCAGCGCCTGGCATCGGCGCTCAGCGCCGTGATCGGCGGTCGGCACACCCGCCCCTGCATGGAACGGGCCGCGCTGGAATGGGCGCGGAAACACACCTGGACCGCGAAGGCGGAAACCGCCGAGGAGATCTACCGCGACATTCTGTTCCGCTGAGAAAAATGCCTGGTCAATGCCGGTGTCTGGGCGAAGCTTCGAGAGGCAGCCATGCTTGTTTCAGTGATCATCCCTCTGTACAACACGGAGGAGTACATCGGGGCCTGTGTCGCGTCCGTCCTCGGCCAGACCCATCAGGAGCTCGAAGTCATCGTGGTGGACGACGGGTCCACCGATGGCGGCGCGGCGATCGCCGAAGGCTTCGACGACGAGCGCGTCCGGGTCGAACGGCTCGCGAACCAGGGAGTCGGGGCCGCCCGCAACCACGGACTCGACCTCGCCAAGGGTGAGGTGGTGGCCTTCCTCGACGCTGACGATCTCTGGTATCCGGACAAGCTCGCCGAGCAGATCGCCGTCCTGGAGAGCGACCCCCGTGTCGTCGCCGTCGGCGCGGTCTTCCAGTACCTGTCCGGGGACGGCCGGCCGTTCGGCCGGACAGGTCAGGACGCGCGTGAGGCCGGCACCCAGGAGCGTCTGAAGCGGGGGCAGCTGATGCCGTTCCCCATCTCCTCCCTGATCACCTACACCGGCGCGGTGCGGGCCGCGGGAGGGTTCGACGAGTCCCTTCCGCCCGTCGCCGATCTCGACCTCCTGGCTCGACTGGCCCTGGCCGGATCGGTCGCCACCGTCATGCGGCCGCTCGGCGCCTACCGGGTCCACAGCAACGCCATGACATCCCGTCAGCCCGACGAGATGAAGATGCTCGCGCGCTTCGTCGAGCAGCGGGCCACGGCCCGGCTAGAGGGCCGGCCCGCACCCGATCTGGATGCGTTCGTGTCCTCGTATCGCCCCACGAAGGCGCAGCGGCGGCAGGACGGCGCGGAACGGCGCTTCCGCGACGCCCGCCTGCTGGCGATGGAAGGACGGTACGTCAAGGCGGCCGTGCTGTGCGCTGTCGCGCTGGCGGCCAGGCCGGCGTACACGCTCCGCCGCATCGTGCTGCGCCTTCGGGCCCGCCGTACGTCGGCTGGCGTCGCCCGGCACGGAAACTGACGACAGTGGCCGGAGACCATGCCCCATGGTCTCCGGCTCTGGTGTCGGAGCAGCTCAGCCCATTTCGGCAGGGCAGACGGACACCTCGTGTCCGGCGGCCGTCTGCTGGCTCGGCAGGGCGGGCGGCGTCGGCCGGCCGAGCGCCCGGAAGGTCCAGCCGGCCGACCGCCACAGCGCCGCGTCGAGGGTGTTGCGCGCATCCAGGATCTTCCGCGCGGGTGTCACGGCGGCGAGCGCGGCGGGGTCGATCCGGCGGTAGGCGGCCCACTCGGTCAGATGCAGCACGAGGTCGGCGCCGTCGCACGCCTTCTCCACGTCCGGCGCGTAGGCGAGCTGGGGCAGGACGGCCCGCGCGTTGTCCATCCCCTCCGGGTCGTGGAGCCGTACCTCCGCGCCCTCGCGGTGGATCGCGGCCGCGACGGCCAGCGCGGGCGAGTCACGGACGTCGTCGCTGTCGGGCTTGAACGTGGCACCGAGAACGGCGACACGGCGGCCGGTGAACCCGCCTCCGACCATCTCGCGGGCGATGTCCACGGTGCGCTGCCGCTGTCGCGTGTTGATCTCGTCGATCTCCCTCAGGAACGACACCGCGCCGCCGACGCCGAGCTCTTCCGCGCGGGCCCTGAACGCCCTGATGTCCTTCGGGAGGCATCCGCCGCCGAAGCCGAGGCCGGCCGACAGGAAGCGGCGGCCGATGCGGCTGTCGTACCCGAGGGCGTCGGCCAGGGTGGTCACATCGGCACCCGTGGCGTCGCAGACCTCGGCCAGGGCGTTGATGAACGAGATCTTCGTGGCCAGGAACGAGTTCGCCGCGACCTTCACCAGCTCGGCGGTCGCCGGGTCCGTGCTGATGTAGGGCACGCCGTCGCTCAGCATCGGCGCGTACACCTCGCGCAGGATGTGGTCGGCCCGCGGCGACATGACACCGGCCACCAGCCGCTCCGGGCGGAGCGTGTCCTGGACGGCGTAGCCCTCCCTGAGGAACTCCGGGTTCCAGGCGACCTCGACGTCGGTCCCCTCCGGGGCGAGTTCCTGGACACGCGTGCTGAGCCGGGCCGTCGTACCCACGGGAACCGTGGACTTGCCCACGATCAGGCAGCGCCGGCGCAAGCGGGGTGCCAGCCCTTCGACGACGGCGTCGACGGCCCGCAGGTCACAGGCCGGCGAGTCCCGGCGCTGAGGGGTGCTCACGCACACGAAGTGCACATCACCGAACTCCGCCGCCTCACCGAGGGAGGTGGTGAAGCGCAGCCTGCCCGAGCCGACGGTTCTCCCGAGGATCTCCTGCAGGCCTGGTTCGTAGATGGGGACCCGGCCCTCGCTGAGAGCCGCGATCTTCTCGGCGTCGATGTCGACGCCGAGCACCTCGTGCCCGATGTCCGCCATGCACGCGGCGTGCACGGCGCCCAGGTATCCCGTGCCGATGACGGTCAGTCGCATGTTGCTCGCCCCAATCGATGTCAGTTCGAGTAGCCGGAGGGGTTGAGTTCCTGGAACCGCCATGCGTCCTCGCACATCGCGGTGAGGTCTCTCGTCGTGGTCCAGTTCCAGGCGCGGGCCACGGCGCCCGGGTCGGCGACGAGGGCCGGCACGTCGCCGGGGCGGCGGCCGGTGATCTCGTACGGGATCGGCACCCCGCAGGCGCGCTCGAAGGCGGCGACGAGCTGGAGTACCGATGTCCCCTGCCCCGTGCCGAGGTTGAAGACCCGCATGCCGGTCGCGTCGTCGAGGTGCTCCAGGGCGGCGCGATGGCCCTCCGCGACGTCCATCACATGGATGTAGTCGCGGACGCCGGTGCCGTCGGGGGTGGGATAGTCGTCCCCGAAGACCCTGAGCCTGGGGAACCGGCCGGCGGCGACCCCGGTGAGATACGGCATCACGTTGTTGGGCGCTCCCCGGGGCACCTCCCCGAGCAGCCCGCTGGGGTGCGCGCCGACCGGGTTGAAGTAGCGCAGTGCCAGGACGGACAGCCCGTCCAGGCGACGGCAGATGTCGGCGAGCACCTGCTCGCAGAGCCACTTGGAGGTGGCGTACGGGTTGGTGGGGCTCGCCGGATCCGCTTCGGTGAGCGGCACCTTGGCGGCGTCGCCGTAGATGGAGCAGGACGAGGAGAACACCAGCCGGTGGACTCCGTGGCCGTGCATGGCGCGCAGCAGCGCCGTGGTGCCGCCCACGTTGGTGTCGTAGTACTCGGCGGGCAGTTCCACGGACTCCCCGACGGCCTTCCTCGCGGCGAAGTGGATGACGGCGTCGATGTCGTGCTGGTCGAACACCCGGGAGAGCGCCCGCCGGTCGAGCAGGTCGATCTCGTGTACGGCGGTCGGCGGGCGCCCGGCGATCTTCGCGACGCGTTCCAGGGCGCCGGGCGAGCTGTTGGAGTAGTCGTCGACGACCACCACGTCATAGCCGTGGTCGAGGAGTTCGACGCAGGTGTGGCTGCCGATGAAACCGGCGCCACCGGTCACCAGGACCGTGGTGCGACCGGGCATGGGATTCCTCTCAGAGCGCGGGGTCCGCGTTCCGGAACCAGTCGACGGTCCGGCGCACACCGTCGACGACCGGTACCTCCGGGTACCAGCCGAGGTGTTCGCAGGCCCGGGTGATGACCGGACGGCGGCGGACCGGGTCGTCCGTGGGGAGCGGGTGGTACTCGATGCCGGCGTCCGAGCCCGTGATGCCGAGGACGAGTTCGGCGAGGTCGGACACGGTCCACTCCTCCGGGTTTCCGAGATTGACCGGCCCGTTCTCGGACGAGTCCAGCATCGCGACGAGACCCCGGACCAGGTCGTCCACGTAGCAGAAACTGCGGGTCTGCTTGCCGTCGCCGTAGATGGTCAGCGGTTGGCCGCCGAGGGCCTGGGCGATGAAGCTGGAGACGACCCGGCCGTCGTGCCGGCGCATACGCGGCCCGTAGGTGTTGAAGATCCGGACGATGCCGACGTCGACGCCGAGCGTGCGCCGGTAGGCCTGGGAGACGGCTTCGGCGTACCGCTTGGCCTCGTCGTACACGCTGCGCGGTCCGACCGGATTGACGTTCCCCCAGTACTCCTCGTCCTGCGGGTGCGTCAGCGGATCGCCGTAGACCTCACTGGTCGACGCGAGGAGGAACCGGGCGTTGTTGCGCCGGGCGAGTTCGAGGGCGTTCTCGGTGCCCCGGCTGCCCACGGCGAGGGTCTCCAGGGGCAACCGCAGATAGTCCGGCGGTGAGGCGGGACTGGCGAGATGGGCGACGGCGTCGACCGGACCGGGAACGTCCGCGGCGACACTCACGTCGGCATGGATGAATGCGAAGGCGGGATGCTCCCGCAGGTGTGCGATGTTCTCCGGTCGGCCCGTGCTGAAGTCGTCCAGGCACACGACGGCGTCTCCGCGACGCAGCAGCGCCTCGCACAGATGCGATCCCAGAAAACCAGCACCACCTGTCACGGCGACGCGCATGACTTTCTCCAGAAATACGGAAGGGTGGAGCTTTTCTTGAAAACTCCAAAACACAGAAGAGGATATGAACACATGCCCCCGTCACCTCGGGTGCGCAACTCGAGCCGTGCACTGTTCGGCGCAAGCCTGTAGGAAAAACCACTGAAACGACCGGCCATCTCCCTACGGAACCGTTCACTCTCACGTGTGAATCGACCGCCTGGCGCGTCGCGCGTGCCTAGGGGACATCCCCCGTGAGAAGGTCCAGGTCATGACGCAGCTGACCTCCGTCACAGTCAGAGGCGTGCGCTGGACCTATCTCTCCAGCGCGGCCGGCATCGCCGTTCAGATTCCCTACTCGGCGGCGATGGCGCGGCTGCTCACCCCCGAGGACTTCGGGTTGATGGCACTGGCCCACCTGATTCTGCGTTTCGCCCACAATTTCGCGCAGGGTGGTCTGCGCTCGGCAGTGGTGCAGCGCCCCTCGCTCACCGACCGCGACGTGCGGGTGGTGTTCACCCTTGCCCTGGTCGTGGGCACCCTTTCCTTCTCGGCGATCTGGCTGGCCGCGCCGTACGCTGCCGAACTGGTCCATGGTCCGGCCGAATTGACCCGGGTGATCCGGGCGACCGCGCTGATGCTCATCTTCATGGCCCTGGGCGCCCCCGCCAACGGGCTGCTGGGCCGGGGCATGCGGTACCGGGCCATCGCCGTGTGCGACTTCTGCTCCTTCGTCGTCGGCTACTGCGTCACCGGGATCACCTCCGCGCTCCTCGGCGCGGGGGTGTGGAGCCTCGTGTACGGCACACTCGGCTGGTACGGGCTGCAGGCCCTGCTGCCCTATGCGCTGGTCCGGCACTCGGTGCGGCCGCTGTTCGACCTGCGGGCCATGCGTGACGTCATGCGGTACGGCGGCAAGGTGTCGGTGAACGGCTTCCTGGAGTACCTGACCGACGACTTCGGCAAGCTCGCCATCGGCCGCTACGTGGGCGTCGCCGCCACCGGGCTCTACGACCGCGCGGCGCTGCTGGCGTCGCTTCCCCTGCTGCAGATCCAGCAGGCCGCGAGCAAGGTGCTGCTGCCCGCCTTCAGCCGTATCCAGCACGAGACCAGCCGGCTCGGCACCTCCCACGCGGACTGCGTCTCGCTGACCACACTGGTTCTCTTCCCGCTGTGGGCGGTGATCGGCGCGAGCAGCACACAGCTGGTGGCCCTGCTGCTGGGCGGTCAGTGGGGAGGCAGCGCGGCGCTGGTCCCGATCCTGGGTCTGGCCAGTGCGGTGGGTCTGGTGGCCCAGTTCTCGGGCACGCTCGTGGAGGCCCTGGGCGCGGTCGGGGGCAAGGTGGCCATCCATCTGGTGCAGCTGGTCGTGGTGGTCGCGGGCACCGCGGTCGCCCTGTTCCTGGGCGGCGGGGTTCACCGGTTGATGGTGGCGGTACTGGTCGGCTATCTCGTCAAGCAGACGCTGTTCCATGTGTGGCTCAACCGGCTCTTCCCCGCCACGCGGCGGCTGGTCGCCCAGGCGTACGCCCAGGCCGCCGCGCTCACCGCCCTGATCTGGCTCGCACTGTGGACCGTCCAGCAGGCGCTGGGGGACGGTTGCCCAGTGGCGTTGATCCTCACCGCCAAGCTGTCGGTCGCCGGTGCGCTGCTGCTGGGCTGTGTCCGGTACGGGTCGGGCCTGCACGGCATGCGGGTGGCCCGGGAACGCGGACTGCTGCCGCGGAAGCTGACCCGTGAACGACTCAGAGAGGCCTGCTGACCGGATCGGCCGGCTCACTTCGCCGTCCCGGGACGGCCGCGCGGCGGCTCAGTAGGCGCCGTTGCCCTCGACGACGGCGCGCAGCGTCCGCCGCAGGATGCCGAAGTCGAGGGAGGGCGACCAGTTGTCGACGTAGCGCAGGTCGAGGGCGACGGTCTCGTCCCAGGACAGGTCGGAGCGCCCGCTGACCTGCCACAGACCGGTGAGCCCCGGCTTGACGCTCAGTCGCCGCAGCTCCACCTCGTTGTACTTGGCCACCTCGTCGGGCAGCGGCGGCCGGGGACCGACCAGGGACATGTGCCCCTGCAGCACGTTGAGCAGCTGGGGAAGTTCGTCCAGCGAGAAACGGCGCAGCACCTGGCCCACCCGCGTGATCCTGGGGTCGCGGCGGATCTTGAACATCAGACCGTCGTGTTCGTTGGTACCGGCGAGCTGGTTCTTCATCCGCTCGGCGCCCGCGACCATGGTGCGGAACTTCAGCAGGCTGAACTGACGGCCACCCTGCCCGACGCGGACCTGCCGGTACAGCACGGTTCCTGGAGAATCCAGCCGTACGGCGATCGCCACCACAGCGAACACCGGCGCGAGCGACACGAGCAGCAGCGCGGCGCCCACCCGGTCCGTCACCGCCTTCAGCAGCAGGGCGGCGCCCCGGCGCACGGGCGGGGCCACGCGCAGCATCGTCAGACCGGCCACGGACGAGACCTTGACCCGGCGCTGGGCCACCTCGGTCAGACCGGGCACGACGATGAGCGGGCGACCGTCCTCGTGCACGGACCAGGACAGCCGCCGCAGGCGCTCGCCGTTCAGTTCGGGCCCGGACACCACGAGGACCATGTCCACGTCCAGCCTGCGGGCCGCCGCCAGCACCGGCGCGGAGTCGCCGGACAGATGCGCCGGTTTTCCTCTGCCCAGCCGTGCCGCGACCGGGGCCCCCGGGCCGGGGTCGTCGTCACCGACCGGGCACACCCCGACCACGACGAACTCGTGGTCCGTGCGGCGCGCCAGCCGACCGATCAGATCGTCCAGAGCGCCCGCCGCGCCGATCACCAGAACCCGGCTGACGCACCGGCCCTGGCGGCGTACGGACGTCAGGTGACGGAACATCAGATGCCGGCAGATCAGGGTCCCGGGAAGGCACGCCACCAGGCCGGCCAGCACGAGAGGGAGCGGGGAGGCCTCACCGCTCACCGCGCGCACCGCGGTGAGCAGCCCCAGCAGGATCAGCCAGTCCCGCACCAGGAGACCGGCATGGCCGCTCTCCCCCAGGTCCTCCACCGCGTACCGCCCGCGGGAGAACCGTACGAGCAGCCAGATCGAGGCCACCACCGCCGCGTACCACGCCGCGTGTGCCTCGCCGGCCATGCGGAAGGACTGGCGGACCGGCAGGGCCGCCCCCACCGCGTCGACGGCCACCGCGGCCGGCAGATACCAGGGGGGCTTGCGGGGGCGTCTTCGTCTGGGGCGCTCAGGCTCCAGGCCGGTCGGCACCCGGCTACGCCCTGGCAGCGGGACATAAGGGACGTCTCCCCGAACAGTCACGGTCACACTCTCCAACCAGCTCAAGGATCACTTCGGGTCCGCAGCTGCCGGCGGAAGGAATCGGCCCAGCGGCCGTCAGCGACACGGCATGACCAGGGGCAGGGCAGGCGGCGGACGCAGTCGAGTGTGTCCGAGGTGTTCGCGACGACGCGGCCCGCGACGCCCGACCGCGCGGAACGATCACCCGATGAGCAGCATGGTGCCGAGACCGCCCGTCCGACCCGCCGTGGCCCACCTGGCCCCCTCCGCTGAGCCAGACGGGTGGGCTTACGGCAGTGCCTTCGTCAAAGCACCGGCAAAGACGAGCAGTTGCGCGAATTTAGCTCTTGCCGTCGAGCATGCGGGCTCCGGCTGCCAACGAACCGAAGGCCACCTGTCATGAAGATCGCGGTAGTGCACAGCTTCTACACGGCCGGAAAGCCCAGCGGAGAGAACGCACTCGTACGCGACCAGGTGCGTGCGCTGGGCGCCGCCGGCCACGACGTGGAACTGTTCGCAGCGCACACCGACGAACTGGCCCGCGATCCGTTCTACCCGCTGCGGGCGGCCGCCCGTGTCGCCTCCGGCCGCGGCAACAGCCCGCTCGCCGCACTGCGCGCCTACGCCCCGGACGTGGTGCACGTCCACAACCTGTTCCCCAACTTCGGGCGCTCCTGGGTACGCCACTGGACCGGTCCGCTCGTGGCGACGCTGCACAATTACCGGCCCATGTGTGCCGCGGCGACGCTCTACCGGGCGGGCGCCGTGTGCACGCGCTGCCCGGACGGCGACTCCTGGGCCTCCCTGCGGTACGGCTGCTACCGCGATTCCCGGGCGGCCACCCTGCCCCTGGCCTGGGCCGGCCGACGCGGCATCGGGGCCGATCCCCTGCTGGCCCGTGCCGACCGGCTGGTCCTCAACTCGCGTCTGAGCCAGCGCACTTATCGACGTGCCGGCCTGCCCGCCGAGCGGCTGACGCTGGTACCCAACTTCGTCGACGCCCCGGGGCCCGGTGAGGACCAGGGCGGCGACACGGGCCGCTGGCTCGTCGCCGCACGCCTCTCGGCCGAGAAGGGCGTCCTGGAACTGCTGCGTCAGTGGCCGGACCACGAACCACTGGACGTCATCGGCGACGGCGAGCTCCTCGCCGAGTGCCGGGCGGCCGCGCCCGCCTCCGTCCGCTTCCTCGGGCAGCTCGACCGCGCCGAACTGTGCCGGCGCATGCCGTCCTGGCGCGGCCTGATCTTTCCCAGCCGCTGGTACGAGGTCCAGCCGTGCGTGCAGATCGAGGCACTGGCGGCCGGCCTTCCGACCCTGGCCTTCGAGGGTTCGTCGGTGGCCGAGTCGGTACGGGAACACGGCACCGGTCTCGTCACCCAGTGGGACGAGCCGCTCGCCCCCGTCCTCCAGGAGGCGGCCGCCCGCTTCCCGTCGCTGCGCGCACACTGCCGTCAGGTGTACGCCGACCACTACACGGAGCGGGCCTGGCTCAGCCGCATCACCGGGGTGTACGAGGAGGCGGCACGTGCCGCCGGCGGCCGCCCAACGGTGGCCCTCTAGGCAGGGCGGCCCGGAAGGCATGGGGCGAGTCGTGGAAACGAGAGAGCTCATGGGTCGGGTACCCGGTCAGGAGACCACCGGTGACCACCGGTTGGTCGCCGGCGTCGCGGTTGTCGCCGTACTGCTCACCGGTGGCCGCTGGATCTCCCACCTGCATGTGGGACCGCTGTACGTCGGGGACGCCCTGCTGGCCGGGGCCTTCCTGCTCGCCGTCTGGACGAGCGCGCTGTCCGGGAAGCGACCGGGCCGTCTCGCCGGACCGGGGATCCTGGTCGGGCTGCTGCTGGTGATCACGGCGATGCGTCTGCTGGACGTGCAGACCGACATGCCGACGGCGGCCCGCGACGCGGCGCCCTACGCCTACGCCGCGATCGCCTATCTGTCCGCGCACTCCTTCCAGAAGGTCGGCGCCCGCGGCAGAGAGCGCACGGTCCGGGTCATTCACTGCGCCCTGCTGCTGCACCTCGGCTGGATGGCGGTGGCGACGCTCGCACCGGACTTCGTCGCGACACTGCCCCCCGTCGGCAACACCCGCATCTTCGAGATCAGGACCGACTTCGACGTGGCGGTGCTCGGCCTGCTGGCAGGAGTCTCGGTGCTGCGGCTGCGACCAGGGTGGATCTGGCTCCACACATCGGTGGCGGCCGCCACGCTCGTCACGGCCCTGGCACAGGCGAACAGGGCCGGCCTCATCAGCTGCTGCGCCTGCGTGCTGGTGGCCGTCATGTTCAGGGCGGGCAGGAACGGCCGCATCACCCTGCGCGCGGTACTGCTCGGGGCGCTCGCGGTCCTCTCGGTGCTCGTGGTGCTTCCGATGTCACCGGCCGGACAGCGACTCCTGGCGCTCAACGCGGGCCCGGCGGCGTCGTCGGAACTCGTGGAGAGCGCTCAGGGCACCACGCGCGCCCGGTTGACCGCCTGGGAGCGGGTCGTGACATACACCCTGGACGACCCGGTGCGGACGGCCGTCGGAGTGGGATTCGGACCGGACTTCCTGCAACTGTCCAACGGCGACCTCCCCATCGGCCGCGGAATGGGCGTGCGCTCCCCCCACAACTACCTGGTCAACACGTTCGCCCGACTGGGCGTCATCGGCCTCACGGTGGTCGTCGCTCTGCTGACCAGCCTGGTGACCGTGATGGTCCGGACCGTCCGCAGAGGGCCGCCGGACGAGCTGACCTCGTTGTGTGTGCTCGTGGTGCTCTCCCTTCTCATCGTCGCGCTGCTGGGTGTGATCCTCGAATCGCCCTTCGGCGCCACTCCCTTCTTCTGGGCGGCCGGCGTCCTGCTGGCCGGCGCGAGGTCACGGCGGGCCCGCCTCCGGCAGAAACCGGAACAGAACACCTTTGTCCGATCTCCTCAGGAGGTGAGGGTATGAGCGTGGCAGTAGTGACCGGTTCTGCCGGTCTCATCGGGTCCGAGGCCGTACGGCACTTCGCGGGCCTGGGACTCGACGTCGCCGGCATCGACAACGACATGCGGGCGCGGTTCTTCGGAACCGAGGCGTCGACCGCGTGGAACGTGCACCGCCTGTCCACGGAACTCGGCACGGCCTACGCGCACCACGACGTGGACATCCGCGACCGGGACGCGCTGGCGTCCGTGTTCCGCAGGTACGGCCGGGACATCGCCGTCGTGATCCACACCGCGGCCCAGCCGTCCCACGACTGGGCGGCGCGCGATCCGTACATGGACTTCGACATCAACGCCGGAGGGACGCTCAACGTCCTGCAGAACGTCCGCGAGCACTGTGCCGAAGCCCCGGTGATCCACTGCTCGACCAACAAGGTCTACGGCGACCGCCCCAACTCCCTGCCGATGGTGGAGCAGGAGACCCGCTGGGAGATCGCCCCCGGGCACCGCTACGCCGCCGGCATCACCGAGGACATGCCCATCGACGCCTGTCTGCACTCGGTGTTCGGCGCCTCGAAGGTGGCCGCGGACATCATGGTCCAGGAGTACGGCCGCTACTTCGGCCTCCGGACGGCCTGCTTCCGCGGCGGCACGCTCACCGGCCCCGGCCACTCCGCCACGGAACTGCACGGCTTCCTGGCGTACGTGATGCGCTGCGCCATGGAACGGCGCACCTACAAGCTCATCGGGTACAAGGGCAAGCAGGTCCGGGACGCCATCCACAGCCACGACGTGGTCAGCGCGTTCGAGGCGTTCTTCCGCGCCCCCCGCTGCGGCGAGGTGTACAACCTGGGCGGCGGGCGGCACTCCAACGCCTCCAACCTCGAAGCGATCGCCCTGGCCGAGAAGATCTCGGGCAACGACATGCTCGTCGAGCACGTCGACGCACCCCGGACCGGCGACCACATCTGGTGGATCAGCTCCAACGCGCGGTTCGAGGAGCACTACCCCCAGTGGCAGGTCACCTACGACGTGCCCCTGATCCTGAACGAGATCTACGAGGCCAACGCGGACAGATGGACCCCCGCCCGGTGAAGAAGGACGTACTCGGCGTCCTCGTCGACGCGACGACTCACGACCAGGCGCTGGACGCGGTGCTGACCGCGGCCCGGCAGCAGCGCCCGCTGGCGGTCACCGCGCTGGCCGTCCACGGGGTGATGACGGGCGTGCTGGACCGCGAGCACGGCGCCCGCCTCAACTCCTTCGACCTGGTCACCCCGGACGGCCAGCCCGTGCGCTGGGCACTGAACCTGCTCCACGGCGCGGCCCTCACCGAGCCGGTGTGCGGCCCCGACCTGACCCTGCACGTCCTCCGGGCAGCCGCCGACGAGGGCCTCCCGGTGTACCTGTACGGCTCGACGCGGCAGACCCTTGACCTGCTGATGATGAACCTGCAGAACAGCCTGCCCGCGCTGAAGATCGCCGGCCACGAGCCGTCCGGGTTCCGCACGGCACGCCCCGGCGAGGACGTGGAGATCGCCGACCGGATCACCGCCTCCGGGGCACGGATCGTGCTGGTCGGGCTGGGCTGCCCGCGCCAGGAGATCTTCGTGCACGCCATGCGGCCGCTGCTGTCGATGCCTCTGCTCGCGGTCGGTGCCGCGTTCGACTTCCACGCGGGCAATCTGCGCAGGCCCCCTCTGTGGGTGCGGAGGGCCGGTCTGGAGTGGCTGTGGCGGCTCGGTCTGGAACCGCGCCGGCTGTGGCGGCGATACCTCCTGCTCAACCCGCTCTACCTCATGCTCCTTGCCGGTCAGTGGGCCGGGCTCCGGCCGGCCGGCCCGCCGCGCCACACGGCGGACAGGCCGGCCGGGTTCCCGGTGTGAGCCGGGCGCGGCACGCGCGTGGACGCTCAGCAGGTGGAGTTGGTCTGGGTGAGCACACCGAGACGCCACGGCCAGTCGTCGTAGCCGCCCACGAAACCGGGGTCGTCACCCTTGCCCTGGTACACGTACTGCAGCCTGCAGGGGTTGATCGTCAGCGTCTGGTCGTAGCCGGCGCGGATCATCTCACCGTGACTGATGTCCTTGGTCCAGGCACCCGAGGGGAAGGTGACGTTGGCGGCCCCGGCGAACGGGGTGCTCTCGGAGGCGGCCAGCGGCGACCACGAGCCCGCGAGACCGCCGGAGGTCCAGGAGCGGAAATAGCGCGCTCCCCGCGCTCCGATCGCCTCGACGATCAACAGGTACTGGTCGCTGCCCTGCACCTTGTAGACGTTGCTCGCCTCGAACAGGGCCTTGGGGTCGGGGTCCTGGGCGGCGATGGCGGGGTCGGTGAAGCCCTGCGGGAAGTGCGCCAGGGTCGTCTGCGAGCGGTACAGGTGCCCGTTGTCGTCGCTGGAGAACAGATAGCAGTCGGCACTGTCGCAGATGACCCACATGTCGACCCAGTTGCCGTGGCCAATGTTCTTGGTGACGATGTCGGGCATCGACGAGTAGAACGTGCGGGGCGTGCTCCAACCGTCCGGGTTGTCGATGTTGGTGTTGGTGGAGTAAGCGGCGTTTCCGCCGTTCTGGTACACGAGGTACCACAGGTGCTGAGGCTTGAAGTAGAACACCTGCGGCGCCGCCCGGTAGCCCTTTCCGATGCCGCTGCTGTCCAGGTAGTGCTGCGCGGCTCGGTCGGCCCGGGACCAGTCCGTGAAGTTCAGATACACCAGGCCGTAGCCGGAGGAGCTGGCGGCGCTGGCGAACACGTGGTATCTGCCGCGGTAGTACACCACCGACGGATCCTTCAGTCCGGCGACGACGTGTGTCGAGTCCGGCTTCGGAGGGATCAGCGCACCGCTGGAGCTCCAGGTGAAGCTGGACGGCAACGCGCCGGCTGTCCTGGCGACGGCCGGGGTGACGGACTGGACCTCGGCGGGCGTGGCGGGCGCCACACAGGCCGCCGCCAGTGCGGCGGCGGCCACCAGACCGGAGGCCACGGCTCGCCGTCCGGCGAACCACTTCAGAAGGTTCATGTTTCTCCTCGTCGATGCATCCACGCACCCCCGAGGTGATCAATCCCCTTGAACCCCTGCGCTTCTGGCCCGCCGTCCGAGTGACAACCGCGCCCCCGCCCCCTTCAGTTCAACCGCCCCAGCCGCCGGCCCCGGCTCTCCGCGACACGCAGGGCGTCAGCGAGGGCCTGCGTCAAACACTCGGCCAGGAAACGGAGTTCGCCGGGCGGCATGTCCGGCAGGATCTCCCGGGCGTGGGCGAGAAGTTGCCCACCCATGCCGAGCTGCACGGACTCCGTGGCATCGGCCAGCCGGGAGAGCGGGCCTTCGCCGTCGTCGCCGATCAGGTAGCAGGGCTTGCCCTCGGACCCGGTCCAGGGCAGCAGTCGGGGTACCTCCGTCACGCCGCCTCCACGTACGGCCGTACGGCCCGGACCGCGGTGACGTCGAGGGGAGTGTCGAGGCCGTACGGACTCCGGTGAGGGGGCAGGGGAATCAACGGGGGCTGGACCCAACGGAGTTCGAGGTACGGCAGGGGTTCCCGTCCGGGCGGGAAGAGCAGAAGGCGCACGCGCGCGGCGAGGCGGCGGATAAGGTCGGTCACGTCATCGGCTCCGAATCAGCTGGTGGCCACGCCCCCGGACGGCTCCACCCGTCGCGGGGGTCTTTCGTGCCCCTACCGTAGCGGAGGAAGTCTAGGCATGCTAGGGGTCACAGGGATTCTGTGTATCGCTGTGTATCGCACGGATGTACAAGCATGCGGATGATGGTGCGGTGATGGAATTCGCCCCCGACATCCCCCGCTGGCGCCAGGTCGCCGAGATCATCCGGCACCGAATCGCGGACGGCACGTACGCCCCGCGCACCAGGGTGCCGTCCGTCGTGCAGCTGACGTCGGAGTTCGGGATCGCCAACGCCACGGCCCACAAGGTGCTGCGCGCCCTGCGCGAAGAAGGGTTGACCTACACGGAACCCGGTCTCGGTTCCTTCGTGGCGAAGCGCCCCGCTGCCGAACCGCCCGCGTAGGGCCTCCGGCGACGGGGCGCCCCGCGCGGCAGCGCTACGCCTTCGGCCCCGCCTGCTGGACCACCTCGAAGGACCACAGCGTCGAACCGGAGGCGGCCGGCTTCGGGCGCTCGGCGCCCTCTCCGCCGCCCTGGTGCGCGGACTTCATCGGGCCCTCCATCCACGCCTGGAAGGACTCCTCGTCACGCCAGCGCGTGTAGACGAGGTAGGTGTCGGTGCCCTCGACGGGACGCAGCAGCTCGAACCACTCGAAGCCGTCGGAGCTCTCCACCGCGTGGGCGCGGGAGGCGAACCGCTTCTCCAGCACCTCCCGCTGCTCGGCGGGCACGGTCAGCACATTGATCTTGACTACGCTCATGGCACCATCCTGGCCCACCACCCCCGCGCTCCCGCACCGCCCCGGGGTGTCGCGGCGCGGTCTCCTCGGCAAACCCTGGAAAACCCCGGGACCGTCCCCTGACGGTCCCTTAGGGGATGTCACAGGTCGGCCGCAAAGCCCGGCCCGGATGCCCGGGCCCGGCACGCCACTCTCCGGGACCAGGTACGTTCGATGACGTGGCTGGATTCAGGAACGGACGCGGGGGCCGGAACAACCGCACCCCCCAAGCACAGCAGGCGCCGCAGGGACCGTCGTACGGCCGGCCCGGACCGCAGGCCGGGCAGCCGGGACCGTCGTACGGGCAGCCCGCGGGTCCCGCACACGGCTACCCGCAGGCGCCGCAGCGGCCGTACCCGCAGCCGGGACAGCAGTCGTACGGCCGGCCGGGTCAGTCGTACGGCTATCCGGGCCCGGCCGACGACGGGCCGGAGTACTTCGGGGACGACGGCGGCCAGGACCCGTACGCGGCCAACCACCCGGGCCACACCCAGGCGTTCTCGATCGACGAGGCCGCCGGTTACACGCAGGGCTCGACCTACCACGCCGGCTCGGCCGCGGCGCCCGCCGCCCCGCTGGGCCCGCCGCTGCACTGGAAGGAGCTGCTGAAGGGGATCATCACCTCCCCCAACCAGACCTTCCTGCGCATGCGGGACTACACGATGTGGGCCCCGGCGCTCATCACCACCTTCCTCTACGGCCTGCTGGCCGTCTTCGGCTTCGACGGCGCCCGCAAGGACGCGATCGGCGCGACGCTGTCCAACGCGGTGCCGATCGTGCTGATCACGGCGGTCGTGATGGTGCTCGGCCTGTTCATCCTGGGCGTGGTCACCCACACCCTGGCCCGTCAGCTCGGCGGTGACGGCGCCTGGCAGCCGACGGTCGGCCTGTCGATGCTGATCACGGCCCTCACGGACGCGCCGCGGCTGCTGGTCGCCATGTTCTTCGGCGGCGACGCGGCCTTCGTCCAGCTCCTCGGCTGGGCCACCTGGATCGGCGCGGGGGCCCTGCTGACCCTGATGGTCTCCCGCTCCCACGACCTGCCCTGGCCGAAGGCGCTGGGGGCGTCGGCGATCCAGCTGGTCGCGCTGCTGTCGATAGTGAAGCTGGGCACGTTCTAGTTCGTGGACAGGATGCGTAAGGGCCCCGGCGGCTGCCGCCGGGGCCCTTACGCGTATCCGGTGTGCTCAGGCGTCGAGCACCTGCCCGGCCCGCTTCACGACGGGAGGCAGGACACTCCACGGGAAGTTGATCCAGTCGTCGGTCCGCTTCCAGACGTACTCGCACTTCACGAGGGAGTGGGACTTCTCATAGATCACCGCGGAGCGGACCTCGGCCACCGTGTCGAGGCAGAAGTCGCGCACGAGCTTCAGCGTCTTGCCGGTGTCGGCGACGTCGTCGGTGATCAGCACCTTCTTGTCGGAGAAGTCGATCGCGTTGGGGACGGGCGCGAGCATGACCGGCATCTCGAGAGTGGTCCCGACCCCGGTGTAGAACTCCACGTTCACGAGGTGGATGTTCTTGCAGTCGAGGGCGTAGGCGAGCCCACCGGCGACGAACACCCCGCCCCGGGCGATGCTGAGCACGATGTCGGGCTCGTAGCCGTCGTCGGCGATGGTCTGCGCGAGCTCGCGGACGGCACCGCCGAACGCCTCGTAGGTCAGGTTCTCCCGCACGCCCTGCGTGTCACTCATGCTGCTGCGGCCCTCACACCTGGGTCCGATGGAAATTGACGTAGGACCGCGAGGCGGTCGGCCCGCGCTGCCCCTGGTACCGGGAGCCGTAGCGCTCGCTGCCGTACGGGAACTCGGCGGGCGAGCTGAGCCGGAACATGCACAGCTGCCCGATCTTCATCCCCGGCCAGAGCTTGATCGGCAGGGTGGCGAGATTGGACAGCTCAAGGGTGACGTGCCCGCTGAACCCGGGGTCGATGAACCCGGCGGTGGAGTGCGTGACGAGACCGAGCCGCCCGAGCGAGCTCTTCCCCTCCAGCCGCGAGGCAAGATCATCGGGCAGGCTGATGACCTCGTACGTGGAGGCGAGCACGAACTCCCCGGGGTGCAGGATGAACGGCTCGTCGCCTTCCGGCTCGACCAGCCGGGTCAGGTCGGGCTGCTCGACGGAGGGGTCGATGTGCGGGTACCGGTGGTTCTCGAACACCCGGAAGTAACGGTCCAGCCGAACATCGACGCTCGACGGCTGCACCATGGATTCGTCGTAGGGATCGATCCGTACCCGCCCGGCGTCGATCTCGGCCCGGATGTCCTTGTCTGAGAGAAGCACGTAGCGAGGATACGCAAGGCGCGCGGAGCCGTGACAATCGTGATGACTCCGCGCGCCTGTGTTACCGCTGTGACCGCTGTTGCCTGTGTCAGCGCCGCTCCAGGGTGACCGGCACCACACTGCGGAGCCGGGCACACCGGGGACACCTCATGAGCCGGCCGGGGCCGAGCCGCTCGGCCTGCTGCATCGGGAACGAAGCGGTGCTGAAGACGTGCCCGTCCGCGCAGCGGACGACGGTGCGTTCCATCAAGTCCCTCAAGTCCCTTCCCCAAGAGCCTCGTCGGGCGTTCCGCCCCGACGACAAAAGCCACATTACGGGATCAAAGACACGACTCTCCAGGCGGCACTCCGGCCTCTTCCGACCCCTCCGCGAGGCCTCCACGGTACGCCCCAACTCACCCCACCCGCAGCCCGATCCCACCCCTGAGACAGAGACGGACCCCCGGGGCCGGGCACCAGGGGTCCGCGATGATGTACAGTGAGCAAGGTCCGGACACCGGTTCCGCGAGGAACATGTCCGTACTTACGCGGGTGTAGTTTAATGGTAGAACATCAGCTTCCCAAGCTGAGAGCGCGAGTTCGATTCTCGTCACCCGCTCCAGAGAGAAACCCCAGGTCAGCGGCCTGGGGTTTGTTTTTGTCCGATCAGTCGGCTCCCCGCCGCTCCCTGAAACGGGCGGCGGCCTCGGCGAGATCCACGATCGGGCCGGGGTAGTCCAGGCCCGCCCGGGTGGCTGCGTCGAGGTGAGCGACGCGGTGGACCGCGGTGGCGTCGAGGTGGCGGAGTTCGGGGAGCCAGCGGCGCACGTACTCCCCGCGGGGGTCGTACCGGCGCGCCTGGACGAGTGGGTTGAGGAGCCGGTTCGGGCGGGTGTCCGTGCCGGTCCCGGCGACCCATTGCCAGTTGAGCTGGTTGTTGGCCACATCACCGTCGACAAGGAGGTCCAGGAAGTGGCGGGCTCCCGCCCGCCAGTCCACGTACAGCGTCTTGGTGAGAAAGCTTGCCGCGAGCAGGCGGGCCCGGCCCGGCATCCAGCCCTCGTGGCGGAGCTGTCGCAGGGCGGCGTCGACGACGGGGTAGCCCGTGCGGCCGTCCTGCCAGGCTTCGAACTCCTTCGTGGCGCGGCGCCAGCGGTCGTGCCGGGGCCGGTAGTCGTGGTCGGCGGCGTCGGGGCGGGCCGCCAGGACCTGGTGGTGGAAGTCCCGCCAGGCGAGCTGGCGGACGAAGGCGTGCGCACCGGGACCGTCCTGGGCGCGGACCCGGTGCAGCAGTTCGGTGGGTGAGAGGCAGCCGAAGTGCAGGTAGGGGGAGAGCCGGGAGGTCGCGTCGGCGGCCAGGTCGTCGTGCCGTTCGTCGTATGCGGACAGCGGGCCCGCCAGCCATGACCGCAGCCTGCGGCGGGCCTCGGATTCCCCGCCGGCGGGCAGGCCCGGCGAAGTGGATCCCGACACGATGGACTCTGCGCGAGGAAGGTCGGCCGAGCCCACGTCGGGTAGCCGTACGACGTCCGGTGCCGGCAGGACGCCGCGCACGGAGAAGCTCTCCCATCGGCGGAAGTAGGGGGTGAAGACGGCGAAGTGGCCCTTGCCCGCCGGTGTCAGCGCTCCCGGCGGTACGACCGTCAACGAGGCGTCGTGGGCTCGTAGTTCGCGTCGGTCGCCGGTCAGCTCCGCGCGCAGCCGGTCCTCGCGCCGTGCCGCGTAGCGGCTCACCCCGCCCGCGATGTGCACCACAGTTGCCCCGGTCTCCGCCGCCACCCGGCAGGTCTCCTCGACCACGTCGCCGAGGCGCACCACCAGCCGACCGCCCCGAGCCCGCAGGGCCCTGTCGAGATCAGCCAGGCTGTCGGCGAGGAACGCCGCGCGGTTGGGTCCGGCGAAGCCGGTGCGGCGGATGCCGGTGTCGACGACGAAGAGCGGGACCACGCGTTCGGCGTCCTTCAGGGCGGCCTGGAGGACCGGGTTGTCGTGCACCCGCAGGTCGGCGGTGAACAGGGCGACCGAGACGCGCACGGTTCTCGAGCCCCTCAGTGAGTACGGGCCGGCTCAGGGGCGGCCGATTCGGCCGCGGCGGCGATGTTGCGGGCCATGCCGCCGAAGACCGCGGCGTGGAAGGGTGCCACGCCCCACCAGTAGACGTGCCCAGCCAGGCCGTGCGGATGGAACAGGGCCCGCTGCCGGTACACCGTGCGCCCCTGTGCATCCCGGTCGACGGCCATCTCCAGCCAGGCCAGGCCCGGCAGCCGCATCTCCGCGCGCAACCGGAGCAGCCGGCCCGGCTCGATCTCCTCCACTCGCCAGAAGTCCAGGCTGTCGCCGACCCGCAGCCGGGTCGCGTCCCGGCGGCCCCGGCGCAGACCGACACCGCCAACCAGGGTGTCCAGCCGGCCCCGCAAGGACCAGGCCAGCGGCGAGGAGTACCAGCCGTTCTCGCCACCGATCGCCTCCACCAGCTGCCACAGCGCCTGCGGCGACGCCGCGACCGTACGCTCGCGGTGATCCGTGTAGAGGCTCCCGCCCGCCCAGTCGGGGTCGGTGGGCAGCGGGTCGCTGGGGGCGCGCGGAGTCGAGGCGGAGGACCACCTGGTGGCCACGTCCGCGTCCTGCACGCGCCTCAGAGCCAGCCGGATCGCCCGGTCGAGACCGACCGGTCCCTCCGCGGGGTCCGGCACGTAACGGACGATGTCCCGCTCGGCGCAGACCACCTCGTGCCTCAGCGACTCGACCAGCGGGCGGGCGAGAGCGCCCGGCACCGGGGTGACCAGACCGACCCAGAGGCTGGACAGCCGGGGGGTGAGCAGGGGAACGGGGAGGATGAGGCGTTTCGGCAGCGCGGCGACGACGGCGTACCGCCGCATCATCTCCTCGTACGTGACGATGTCCGGTCCACCGATGTCGAAGACGCGGTTCACGTCGTACGGCAGCCTCGCGCATCCCACGAGGAAGCGGAGCACGTCGCGGACGGCGATGGGCTGGATGCGGGTGCGCACCCAGCTCGGGGTCACCATCACGGGCAGCCGCTCGGTCAGATATCGCAGCATCTCGAACGAGGCCGAACCCGACCCGATGATCACGGCTGCCCGCAGTACGGCGGTCGGCACGCCCGAGGCCAGGAGGATGCGGCCCACTTCGGCGCGGGACCGCAGATGAGGTGACAGTGCGTGCTCGGGTACTCCGGAAGGGCTCAGACCGCCGAGGTAGACGATTCGGCGGATTCCTGCGGCACGCGCCTGCTCACCGAAGACCCTGGCCGCGCGCCGGTCGGTCTCCTCGAAGCCCCGACCGGTACCCAGGGCGTGCACCAGGTAGTACGCGACGTCCATGCCCTCCATGGCCGCGCGCACGGCCCTCTCGTCCGTTACGTCCCCACGCACGGTCTCCGCCCGCCCAGCCCACGGATGGTCCCGCAGCTTGCCGGGGGCGCGGGCCAGGCAGCGCACGGAATGCCCGGCGGCGAGCAGCTCCGGCACCAGCCTGCCGCCGATGTAACCGGTGGCGCCGGTGACCAGACAGCGCAGCGGCCGGTCGTCGTCGGTCATGCCGGTCGCACGCATGCCTGTCGCGTGCGCCTTGTCCGGCGTCGGCCGGCGGACCGAGGCGCAGGAAACGTCATGGCTCTCATGTCCTCCTGGGAGGTGCCTTCTGATGCGCCCTGTCGCTGTTCCCTGAACCCATGCTTGGGGCCGCGGACGAACACCGCAACCTCGCCGTCCCGGGCCGGAGGGTGGTCACGACGGGTTCGGCGCACACCTGGGTGCCAACCCGTCCCGGGGCGCCCCGGTGCCGGCCCCGCCGTCATGCACCGAGGTGGGTGAGGACGGCGAAGACGGGGGTACGGCAGGGACGTGCCCTATCCGTGCCCGTAAGTGCGGACAACCACGGTCAACCATGGGCGCCCGACCCCCCTGTACAACAATGCCGACACAACGAATCCGCGCAGGTCAGAGGCCGTTCCACCACCCAAGCGCCGTCGCTTCCCAAGCTGAGAGCGCGAGTTCGATTCTCGTCACCCGCTCCATGTGAAAGGCCCAGGTCAGAGACCGGGGCCTTTTTGCTGTGCTTGGCGATCACTCGTCGCGCGCCAGATTCGTGCCAGAAAGCTCGTCGGCCGTCTTTGGCAGCCTCCGCCCGAGCCCGGAGAACACGATCCCGCGGACCATCGTGTCCTTGGTTGCGCGTGCATGACGCCACTTCCGACCGAAGGGGGCGTGCCGGAAAGCAGCACCCTCCTTACCGACGAAGAGCAGTCCATCGGGCCCCCTCTCGGCGTACAAGGCGAGATGCCGCTTCACCTCCGTGCGGAGGAAAGCTGGGAGGACGACGGTGCGGACACCCGCGCGTCGGCTTGGTCTCGCCAAAGGCCCGCTTGCCGTTCGTCCCCTCCGGCTCGGCGACGACAAGGAAGGCGGGTCACCAGGTTGTCGCGATCGACGTCACTGCGACGAAGGCCAGCCAGTTCCCCCGGGCGCATCGGCCCTCATGTGCCGAGGCAGAACATGAGGCGCCAGCGCACCACGATGGCGTCGGCAAGAGCGTCAACCTGACCGACGGTGGCGATACGGCGTTCGACGGTGGACTCCGTGCTCACTCCCTCGTTGTGGCTGCTCAGATCGTCGACGGACGTCTCAAGGTTGCCGTCGAGGAGGCGTCATGCCTTGGCGGCGGTCGTCTTGGCTTTGGTGGTGCGGAGGCGCTCGGCCCGCCACTCGCGCGGAAACTCGGTGTCCACAGCTGTCCACAGCCGGGGAGAGCGGAGGGAGGCTCGCTCCGTGAACATCTTGGAGAACGCAGCAGCCGGCATCATTGCGGCATTCGTCCTCTGGTCAGTCCGACAAGCGAGAAAATCATTGGAGCACAGCCGGCTGCGGCACGGCCAGCCACGGAGTGAGGCTGCGGCACAGACAGAAGCTGTGACGCGACACGGGGACACGTCCGACTCATGAGGGGGAAGCCATGGGCCGTGCCGGTGAGATCAAGCGACCAGAACTGCCAGCAGGGCGGGTGCGGGACCTCAACGCGGCTCTGCATGAGTTGCACCGGGACGCGGGGTTTCCCTCCGCACGTGAGATGGCCCGCGCAGTTGGCTTGGGACATTCCACCGTGCACAACCTGTTCGCCCGGAATCGACTACCGCAGTATGACCAGTTCATGGCGGTGACAGGGTGTCTTGCCCTGCGGGCTCTTGCTCGTCGCCCCATGGCCGGTTCGCAGGAACAGACCTTGGATGCGATCTCCAACCGTCTTCACGAGTTGTGGCACCGAGCCAAGGCGGAGGGCTCCGTCCAGCAGACGCGGCAGCCACCCCACAGTGCCCAGCAGATCGTGTTGCACCTCAATCCCCGCAACCCACAAGTGCTACGTGACCTCGATGATGTCCTTCACCTCCATCACACCATCCGCTCCCTGTGCCCAAACACTCCGGGGCACGTCTCACCGGACACCGCACGCGTGCTCTACCGATTGGATAGGGACCGTGGTGACGCGATCCTGCGCGTCCAGACCGCTGGGATCGCCTTTCTCCGCGCCCTGCCTGCCAACTACGCCCGCGCAGTCGCAGTTGAGCGAGTCTCTTGGTCGGAGACGGGCTTCGCGGGGCAGCGGGTGAGGTTTCTCCTGGATGCGAATGCCACTAAGGCGACGGTGAGGACAGGGCAACGCGGCAAGCGCGTGGGCTTGCAGACTGCTGAAGTGATCGACTGGTGGGAACGTCAAGCCTCCCGAGCAGGGCTGGCGACTGTCGAAGTCCGCAGCAGTCCGTTGGGGGCCGTCATTGCGAGGCGCTTGGCGAGAAACCCGACCTTTCTTCAGGCAACCCGTCTCGAAGGACTGGCTCTGATCGCTGACCCCATCGCATTGCAGAGCGCCGTCCTGTCCGGTATCGGCCGCGGACGCGCCTATGGATTAGGTCTGCTCTGCCTCAGGCCAGCCGACACCGATGTATCCCCGGTACGGCACTCATGACAGGTGAGTGCGTCCTGTTCGGGTCCGAGGACTTCGGGACCGTGGCGTCCTACCCCGCGCGCCGTCTCCGCGACAGAGAAGGGAGGCATGGGAAAGCACGTCTTGCCAGCGGGTGCCTCGGCTCAGACCTTTTCGGCGCTCACGCGTGGATGCCCGGCAGTGAGCAGCCCGACGTCTTCTACGTCGGAAGTCAGGATCGTGACCCTGCCGGGATGCTGCAGGGCGGTCGCACACAGCATGGCGTCGATGGCGTACTTGTGGCCGTGCAGCCCCGCTGCGCGCAGCAAGGCGGCAGCGGATTGCGCGACGGCCTGGGTCACCGGTTCGACGGCCAGGCGGGACAGGGTCCATTTCAGCGCGGCGTCGTTGATCTTCGGGTGGATCACCTCGACCAGCACAGCGGCTGAGGTGATCACTGGCAGATCCGCTTCGCGAGCCGCCGTCAGCCACTCGTGGATTTCCCGATCACGCTGTACGGCCTTCGCCAGGCCCTCGCTGTCCAGGACCAGAACACCGCTCACGCGGCCGCCCCAGCCTGTGAATCGCCTCCGGTCAGCCGGGCACGCTTGGCCGCCACGGCCTCGGGGTCAGCCGGGCCGTGCACCTTGTCAAAGTCCGCGATCAGCTCGTCCAGGTTGTCCCGCTCGATCTGCCGCTGGGCCGCCTTCTCCAGGTAGGCCGAGACGCCCCGCTTGCCGACCCGCTCACGGATCGCCTGCAGAGTTCCAGCGGTCAGGGTGACGGAGATACCGCTGGCGGGGCCGTCGCCGGGCAGGAAGTCCACACCGTCATCAGTCATGCTTTGAGTATGCCATTGAAAATGGCATAGCAGGTGGCAAGTGCACCGCGAGGCTCTGACCGGATGGCGGAGAGACCCGGTGCCGGAGGTTCATGGGTGATGTCACCGCAACGCCCCTTCACCATCTGATCTCCACACCAGGCGGACCGCGCCCAGCTGTTCCCTCAGCTGCGCCAGCCTCCTCGTTTCCAAGATTCCGTGCCCTCCGCGTGCCCGCAAGGGCGGAAAACCACGGTCACCAGCGATGCGATCCGACGTGCAGGTCTACCCCAAGGTCCGGGTATCCGTACTGGTCAGAGCCATGGAGCCTGTGCAAGCGCCGTCGCTTCCCAAGCTGAGAGCGCGAGTTCGATTCTCGTCACCCGCTCCAGAGAGAAACCCCAGGTCAGCGGCCTGGGGTTTTTGTTGTCCCCTTGTCACGGTCCAGGCCGTTCAGCGGAACGACCAGGTCAGCGCCGTTGTCGTCAGGAACACGGCGATCGCCGCGAGCCAGACCGTCAGGCTCGTCGGCCCCGAAGGCCCGGCCGACGCCCTCTCCTCTCCCTCCTGTGACAGCAGCGCGTCCGCGAACGCCTGTGCGGTCTGCGGTCGGTCGTCAGGTTCGACGGACAGGGCAGCGCGCAGCAGTGTTTCGATGCCGTCCGGAACCCCCAGCTCCCTGGGAAGGGACGGGAACGGCGTCGTCGACGCCTGCTGCGTCACCAGGACCGTGCGACCGGCCGACCCGAACGGCTTGTGTCCGGTCAACAACTCGAAGGCGACGACACCGAGGGCGTACACATCGGCTCGGCCGTCGAACCCGCCTGTCTGGAAGGCCTGTTCGGGCGCCATGTACGCGGGAGTGCCGGTGGTGACCGTCAGCCCCGACGCGTCGGCCAGTTGCTTCGCGCTGCCGAGGTCCGCGACAAGTACGGCGGCGGGAGTGCGGCCGGTGTCGAGCAGGAGGTTCGACGGCTTGATGTCGCGGTGGACGACGCCCGCGTCATGGAGCACCTGAACCGCGTACCCGGCCTCGGCCGCGAGCCGGAGCGCCTCCGCCGGCCGGCAGTGCCCTGTCTTCTCGGCCAGCGTGCCGCCTCGGACGTAGTCCATGACGAAGTACGGCCGGTCGTCCTGGACGCCGACGTCGTGCACGCGCACGACACGTGGGCTGGAGATCCTGCGGAGCAGCCTCGCCTCCGCCAGGAAGCGCTGTCGTACATCGGCGTTCGACGCCCAGTTGTCGGCCAGCACCTTGACCGCGACATCGGTGTCGAGCTCGGGGTCGTATGCCTTCCAGACGGTGGCGAACGAACCGGCTCCCAGCCTGTCCTCGAGGAGATAACGACCTAGCTTCTGCATGTGGCAACATTTTTCCGGGGGACGATGTGGCGGATGTGGCGGATGTGGCCGACTGTGGTTGGGGAGCTTCCGTGCGGCCCAGTGGGTCCAGGGCGGACGATAGCGGGGGGACAGCAGGGTGCTCGAGGGGGATGAGCTGACGCACCTCGTGGCGTCCGCCCAGGCAGGTGACCGGGCGTCTCTGGACCGCCTCCTCGTCAGGCTTCGGCCCACGGTGCTGCGCCGCTGTTCCCGGTTTCTTCCGCACCACGCCGACGCCGAAGAGGCCGCGCAGGATGCCCTGTTCGCGATCAGCACGCATCTGCACGAGTACAGCGGGCGGGGCTCGTTCCTCGGCTGGGTGACCGTGATCGCCTCGAACGCCGCCAGGTCCACGTACCGCTCGATGCGCCGGCGCGCGGAGGACAGTCATGCCGTCGTTCCCGACGGTGTCGACCCACGGACGACGAGCGTCATCGCGGGGACCCGCCTGGACCTGATGGAGGCGCTGGCCGCACTGGAGGAGCGGCACCCGGCCCTGGTGGAGTCCTTCGTGCTGCGCGATCTCGGAGACCTGACCTATCTTCAGGTCGCCGAGATCACCGGCGCTCCTCTGGGCACGGTCAAGGACCGCATCCATCAGGCCCGTCGCTTCATGCGGGACCGCCTCGGCGGTGGCCTCTGAGACGCCCCGGCCTCCCGCTCCCACCCGGCATCAGCTCGACCGAGGGCCGGGGAGGTGCTGCCGTGCGTGCCCGGACGATCGTCGTCATCCTGGCGGTAGCCGCCGTACTCGGCCTGCTGACCGGCCGGTTCGTCCTGCCCGCGCCCTCTGATCCGGCCACCCCGACGGTGACGCCGGGCGCTGTGGCGTCCTCGCCGGGCAACGGCTCTCCGGCGCCGAGACCCGCGAGCGGGCCCATGACGAACCGGCACTTGTTGACAGCGGCCGACTTCAGGAACGTTGGTCTCGCCAAGCACATCTACGTGCGGGATCGCGTCGGAGACGGCAACTACGCCAACGCGGCCTGCACCGGCGAGAAGACCCTCGGCGAGACGCTGGGATCGTACGGCGCGCACTTCCGCGGGTTGGTGACGAGCAAGGACACGGGCCACGGCGACCCCACCGAGGCGGCGAACATCGACGATCAGGTCGCACGCGAGGTCGCCGACGACGCCGGAAGCCGCGCACTGGCTCAGAACTACGCGGAACGCCTGCTGCTGGAGGAAGTGCCGTGCCAGAGCGAGCCCGCCACCCACTGGGTCTACGGGCCGACGCACACGATCGACGTCGCTGCGGACATCACCGCGAGGTGGATGGGTGTGTACGGCGGCGACCTGAACACCACGGGGACCGCGCCACGGGGCAAGGAGCCGTGCGGAGGCGTCGCCATACTCCGCAACGGCTCGCACTACGGGGTCCTGGAGATCGATGCCTGCCTGGACACGGCTGCGATGACGCGGATCGTCCGTACGGCCGTGACACGGCTCTGAGACCCCGCCACCGGTCATGTGACATGGGTCATATCGATCGCGGCAGATCGCCATCCAACATCTGCCGTACCTCCGGCATCTCCCAGATGTACGACGACGCCAACCGCGTCGCGACCAGACAGGAGATGAGATGTTCGACAACCAGGCAGCCCGCAGGAAGTCCGCGCGTCGGGGTCGTACCGCAGGAGTAGCCGCCTCCGTCGGTGCCGCCCTGATAGCGGTCGGCATCGGCGCGCTTCCCGCCGCCGGCGCGGACACGAGTTCCGCGGGTCGGTCGGCGACCGCCTCTTCCGCCGCCGCTGCCGAACCCGGCCTCGGCTCCGCCGGCCTGCTGCAGAGTGACGACTTCTTCCAGCAGGGCCTGGCCCCGGTCCGCGCGACGGTGGACCTGACCGGTAAGCAGGCTCTCTCGGCATGCTCCGGCGAGGAGACGATGCGAGGGCTGACCAAGGGGAAGGCTGCCGCCTACGCCGACGTGACCTGGACCTTCGACAGCAAAGGCACCTCGCTGACCGAATCCGTCGCGGACGGTGCCACCGACACATCGGCGGCCTCGTACGAGAAGCAGCTCGACAAGCTGGTGCGCGGCTGCCAGGACGAGCCGCGTGGTCACTGGTACTACGGCAAGGGGCACACGATCACCGTCAAGGCGGGCGAGGGCAGGTGGTACCCGGCCTTCAGCGGCGACGGCAAGGTTGCCGGCGGCGTCGCGGTGATCCGCAGCGGCCACAGGTTCGGCATCGTCGAACTCACCGGTCAGCCCAGCGACGACCCCGGCTACATGGAGGGCATCACCGCCGGTGCCGTCACCCGGCTGGCCGACTGACCTGGTCGGGCGGTTCCGGGAGCTGTTCACGTGGGTGCGGCCCCGGTCCCGGGACCGGGGCGGGCCGACCGATGAACGTCTGTCCGCGCCGGAGCGACGGAGTGGGCCGCCGCCTCGCTCGTGTCCGGTGCCGGTCCGACGGTGGACCCGCCCGACCTCGCGAATCTGTCATGGCGAGCCCACATCTCCGTGCCTGCCGGAGTTAGGGTTGTCGCGCGACGCGGATGGTGCTGGATCCTTCGGAGACCGACGCCACGCACGACCGGGTCCCTCGTCGCGTCCCCGAAACGAAGGTGCCACGCCCGCTGAGAACGCCTCCGTCGCCGGCAACCTCGACGATGACGACTATCCCGCCTACACCATGGGGCGGGCCGCGGACGTTCTCGGTACCACCCCGGCCTTTCTCCGGGCCGTCGGCGAGGCCGGGCTGGTCACTCCTCTGCGTTCGGAAGGCGGCCACCGCCGTTACTCCCGCCGCCAGTTGCGCATCGCCGCCCGCGCTCGTGAGCTGGTCGACCAGGGCACGCCCATCGAGGCCGCGTGCCGCATCGTCTCCCTTGAGGACCAGCTCGACGACGCCCTGCGGCTGAACCGGGAAATAAGCCGGAAGCTGGGCGAGCACGGAACGGATACCTAGCCCCGCCACTACAGAAATATGTGTCAGCGCGGGAGGATAATCGCCGAACGCGCCCGAAAACCTATGACCGTCTCCATCCGGCCTGTGTTAACGTGATAGCAGTTGCAGTTTTGGTTGCCAGGGATTTTTTCTTTGCAAGGCTTTCCGGATCTTTCCGGAGGGGTGATCATTGCGGCGACTCGGCTCCGCAGAGTGCGGGGTCCGGCACTGCCCCAAGGGAGATTCAATATGGCATCTGGCACCGTGAAGTGGTTCAACGCGGAAAAGGGCTTCGGCTTCATCGAGCAGGAGGGTGGCGGAGCTGACGTGTTCGCCCACTACTCGAACATCATCAGCAACGGTGGCTTCCGCGAGCTTCAGGAAGGCCAGAAGGTCAGCTTCGACGTCACGCAGGGCCAGAAGGGCCCGCAGGCCGAGAACATCGTTCCCGCCTGACCTGACGCGCAGAGTCGCGAGCCGGCTGCTCGCGCATCATGTGACTGGGGCACGCGCTCTTGCGGTGCGGGCCCCAGCTCATTTGTTTTCCCATTTCCCGGATTTCCGAGGAAACCCCGGTCTTCTTTTTCCTTCGGCTCATTCTTGCGCATCCTCGTGCCGTGATCGCCGCTGGACGGAATTCCGGCCAGGGCGCACGCCCCGCGCCGCGCCGACAGGGAGGCAGCCATGCGCTGTGTCATCGCCAGATTCCCCTTCGACCTGGTCAAGAGCGAGGTCGAACAGTCCATGAGCGGCATCACGCCCGAACCCGTCACCGGCGTGTCCGTGACCATCGGCCGCCGCGTGTACCCCGTGATGCAGGTCGGGGAAGTGATCACCAAGCAGAACCGCCGGGACTTCACCGCGGGTGAGATGCGCCGGGCCCTGACCCGGCTCGGCTTCACCTGCCACGAGACGCGGCCGGCCGCGCCGGGCCGGGAGACGCGCGCCGACGAGGACGCGCTCGGCTGGTGAACGACTTCGAGATCAACGGCAGGTGAAGTGCCGTTCGCGGGTTGGAACGCCGAAGGACGTGGCACCCGGCCGGTGGCGGGACCGACGCGTGAACCGCGTCCCGTAGGGCCCCACGGTTCGGCAATGAGCCGCGCGGCGATCGGCGCCTCCTGAGAAGAAGGCGCCTTCGACCCGGACCTCTTCGGGGACGAGGGGAACTACCGCCGGTCCTCGCCCCCGTGGACGACGGCGACGACGGCCTCAGCCGATGGCGTACGCCCGGTACACCGTCTCCACCGAGCGGTCCCCGGCGGAGTCGGTCACCTCGGTGCGGAGGGCGACGGCGCCGGAGGGCGGGTTGTGGACGGAGGCCTGCCAGGTCGAACCGGCGTGCCTGACGGTCGCCGCCTGCCAGGTCTTGCCGCCGTCGGCGGAGGACCAGACCCGGACGGACTTGGCGGTCACCTTGGTGAACTTCAGGTCGGAGTCCTGGGAGTCGCGGCCCGCACTCACGTCGACCGTCGTGGTGCTGTTCGGTGCGGCCTGGTTGTGGGTGTTCAGCCCGGTGGGCAGCAAGCGGGTCAGGAAGACGGGTGCGACCATCGACGTGGCCGGGTCGGCCTTGAAGTACCAGTCGAGGGTGGCGCGCGACGACAGCATGCCGGCGGGGAAGGTGATGCCCGGGCGGTAGCGCTGGGCGTCGACGGTCAGGCGGTACCAGCCGGCCGAGCGGATGCCGGCGGAGAACTCGGCGTCGCTGGTGCCCCAGTTGGTCAGCGTCTGCTTCTTGACGGTGGTGCCTCCCTTGGACAGGACCACCGTCTCCTTCGTCGGGTCGAACCCGCTGGTGCCGACGTCGGGGTCGCCGATCAGGGCCTCCGGGAAGAAGATGACGGACTTCCGGTCGACCCTCGGCAGGTAGTGCAGCGGACCCCACGCGGCCCGGCCGAAGGACTGGGTGACACTCTGTCCCGCCTGCAGCGTCCTGAGCTTCGGGAAACCGCCGCCGACGTCGTCGCCGTTGCTCGCGATGATGTCGTCGCGCGGCTGCCAGGTCCCGGGGGTCACATGGACGGTGGCGCTGTACGGTGCGTCGTCCTGGCGGACGTCGGCCATCAGGTCGGTCGTGCAGTCGTCGGTCTTCGGCCGTGCCTGGAGCGCTACGTCGTTCTGACGGGCCATCTGCGTACCGTCGCTCACCGAGAAGCGCACCGTCGCCAGCCCCGACCGCTTGAACGCCCCACCGGGCGCGGCCGGGATGCCCGTGGTGTTCTTCACGGCGACGTAGCTGTCGGCGCCCGACCACTGCGCCAGGTACCCGAACTGCAGCAGCTTGGAGGAGTTCGGGATGGCGTAGAGGGATCCCTCGTCGTTCCAGCCGCCCACGCTGAAGGCGGCGGGCAGGTTGCCGGCGGCGGCGCACACCTGCGCACTGATCCGCGGCGGGCCGGTCACGTCGGCGGGCGTGTCGAGCGACACCTTGAGGGCCTTGCCCTTGCGCGCGTCGAGCGTCACCGACGTACTGCCCGACACCTGGACGACCTGCGCGCCCATGGTGTCGGTGCCCGGACCGTCCGCGGCGCTCTCGTAGATATCGGTCATCGCGACGTAGCGCCCCGACGGCAGGCTGATCCGCTTGCCGGACGTGACGCTGTACGTCTGACCGGACGACACGGCGACGACCGTGACCGTCGTGGAGACCTTGCCGCCGTGCCGGCCCAGTGTGGTGACGGCCAGTGAGGCCGACGCCGCCTGCGCGGAAACGGCGGAAACGGCGGAAGCGACCAGCGGCACCAGCGCGGCCACGCCGACGAAAGCGAGCGATCTTCGTCGCACCATCTTCAACTCCCCCTCGAGCCCCGAAGTCGGCCAATCGTAGTCATGTCGGGGACATGGCAGATCAAGGCGAGGGGATACGCATGATCAAGCTGTGGCAAAGGGGGCCGCCGCCGTCGCTGCCGCGCGGGCCCAGCCGTACGCGGCATTCGCCCGGCTCCGGGGCGAGGACGACCTGGAGGCCGTTGACCTTCAGGCCGTCGAGGCAGCCGCCGAGGAAGGCGTGGTTCCCGTACGGGTTCGTAGCCGTACGGGTCCAGCAGTTGCTCGCAGGCAGTGCGCGCACTCCTGAACCGGACCCGGGCGGCCCCGCCTCGGGCGGCTCATCATGTGCTCCACCTGCGGTATTCGGGCTACGTGTAGTGCCCGATCACCTCCCCGACCGTCGCCACGGGAATGCCCCGGTCCGAGATGCCCTTCAGCAGGGCCGCCAAGCCGCGCCGGCTGATCTCGGTGCTGCTGCGCGGCCGCCCGGCGACGACCCGGTGAAGACAGAGGATCAGCCAGTCGCCGTTGGTGGCGCAGCGGTCGAGTCTGCCGCCCGGGCCGGTGAGCCGGGACAGGGGCGTGCCGCCGATGCCGTCGCCGTCGGTGATGCCCGTCAGCGCCTTCAGCCGGTACGGCATGGCCGGCGCGAACGACTCGGTCGTCTCCGAGATGATCGACCGGGCCGTGGTGAAGTGCCGGCCGGCGAGGAGATCCACCGGCACGCCGTCCGTCGTCCTGCCGAACGCGCCGTGCGGGTAGGCGAAGTGCTCGCTGGTGAAGCCGTGCGACACCAGCCACTCGCGCAGCCTGCGGAAGTCGTCGTCGACCTGGTGGGCGGACAGCCTGCCGTAGCCCGCGGCATGGGCGCTCGTCGCGTACGCGTGCCCCGCCATCTCCCAGCCGGAGTGGTCCTGCAGCGACCGCATCCTGCCGATCGTCAGGGAGCCGCCGGTGCCGATGGCGTCCACGATGTTGTAACTCGTGCCCGGAAAGCCGTGGGGGTCCATCACCGGCCGCGCCAGATCGTGCACCGAGCTGTGCGAGTCGTCGAAGGTCACGGACACCACGCCCCTGGGGAACACGGACGCGGTGTCGGGGATCAGCTCGACGGCCTGCAACCAGTACGTCACCGGCCCGCCGGCGTCGTCGTACACGGCCAGCGACATGTCGGTGAAGCCGGACCTGGTGGACGGTGTCCCGGTCGGCGCGATCGAGCAGGCCCCGGCCGCCGAGCTGACGTCGGCCCACTGCAGGTGGACCGTCACCCACTCCCCCGACTGGACGTAGTTGGCCGCCGTCGCGGAGTGCGTGTGGAACTGCCAGACGAAGTAGTCGGTGAACGAGCCGGTGCCCACGTAGAAGGCGAGCCTGGCCAGATGGGTGGTGTCCGCGACACGGAGGATCAGGCGGACCATCCTGCCGGTGAGGTTCAGCCCGGTCATGCCGGTCCTGCGGACGTACGACTGCCTGCCGGTGCCGTTGGTGGTCACCCGCACCGACTGGCTTCCGCGGGCGAAGACCGCGGTGTCGCCGAGGTCGCTGGACGCGGTACCGGCTCCGGCGGCCGTCCATCCGTGCCCCCGCTGGAACTGCTGCGACCACGCGGCGCGGCGGTACCGCGGACGGCGCCCGGAAGGGGCGTGGGCCGGCGGCGTCCTGAGGTCACCGACGGTCGCACTGCCACCGGGCGCGGCGTCCGTCAGCAGTGCTCCCCCGGCCACGGCGAAGCCGGACGCACCCGCGAGACGCAGAGCCGTCCTCCGGCCGATGGATGGTGCGCTCACAACGTGCTCCCTGGCGTCCGGAATGCGACTGCGCCTGCCGACCCAGCGTGGCGCAGCCGGCCTCGGCTGCGCGGCGACTTACGAAGATGAGTCCCGACAGCCGGCAGCACGAACCCCGGCGGTGGTACAGGGGCGCGCGCACCGGCGCGCGCCCACTGCCCGTGCTTCAGCTCACGGACAGCGATATGGGAACAACGCTTCCGTTTGAGGGACACATCTTGAAACCTTGACCATGCATGAACGGGAAGGAATCGTGAAGATCAACCGGTGGGGCTGGACCTCACCGCGCCTCACCGTCTCCTTCCCGCGCATGTGAGGTCACCTGGCAGCCCGTCGGCTGCCCGCGCAGACCTCGGGGGCGATTCACGGGTATCGGCCCGGCAAAGGGGGTTCCATGCCGGCGAAACCCGTTGAAGCCTTGGGGTCCACATACAGGGGGGAATTGCGAAGATCATCTCGCGCGTCCGGCTCAGGACACGAGGTCATCAGATCCGCGGTTGAGATCGCCGGTGCATCGCACCCAGCGGCTCGCCGTGGCCCGACGGGGGCTTCGGCACATCCGCTGACACACCGCGGTTCACGCAGTAACCGACGCCGCGGCTGCCTGCTTCAGGAACAGGCAGCCGCGTTTCAGGGGCGCCGTTTTCCGGTCTGCGCGCGTTCGCAGGCCGGCTCAAGGGGAGGAACCACCATGCACGTCTGTGTGCTCGGGCAGGGCTATGTCGGCCTGCCCTTAGCCCTCAGTGCCGCCGAGGCCGGACACGTCGTGACCGGCTACGAACCCGATCGAGAGCGTTGCGACAAGCTGGCCGCCGGCACGTCGTACGTCGAGGACATCCCGTCGACCCGCCTTCGGGCAGTGCTGCGGTCGGCCGCCTACCGTCCCAGCCCGGATCCGAAGGACCTCAAGGGCTTCGACATCGCGGTCATCACGGTGCCGACACCGCTGACCGACAGAGCCCCGGACCTCAGCTGTGTGCGTGAGGCCGCGCGGACCCTGGCGAGGTGGCTGGAGCCGGGGGCCACCGTGGTGCTCGAGTCCACCACGCACCCCGGCACCACCCGCGACGTCCTCATACCCCTGCTGGAGGAGGGCTCCGGCCTCATCGCGGGGCGGGACTTCCATGTCGGGTTCAGTCCCGAGCGCATCGATCCCGGGAACGCCGACTGGCGCCTGGACAACACGCCCAAGATCGTCGCGGGTCTCACCGACGCCTGCCTGCACCGCGTGAAGACCTTCTACGACTCGGTCACGGACGTCACCGTGCCCGCCTCCGGGCTCGAAGAGGCGGAACTGGCCAAGGTGTTCGAGAACACCTACCGGCACGTGAACATCGCCCTGGTCAACGAGCTGTCACGGATGGCCCACACGCTGGGTGTCGATGTGTGGCACACCCTGGAGCTGGCGGCGACCAAGCCGTTCGGCTTCACCAGGTTCCTGCCCGGCCCGGGCGTCGGCGGGCACTGCCTGCCCATCGACCCCGTCTACCTGAGCCACCACGTCAAGGCACGGCACGGGCAGACCTTCCGGCTCATCGAACTGGCCCAGGACATCAACGAGAGCCAGCCCGACTACGTCGTACGGCGTCTGCAGGACGCCCTCAGCAGCCGCTTCCGCCGCAGCGTGCACGGAGCGCGCATCCTGGCTCTCGGTGCGGCCTACAAGCCGGGTACGTCCGATGCCCGGCAGTCGCCGGCCGTCCAGGTCATCGACCGGTTGCGGGCCATGGGGGCCGACGTCGTGGTCGTCGATCCCCATCTGCCCGAGGGCAGTCGCCGGCACATTCCCTTCGCCGGAGCCACCGGAGCCACCGGAGCCGCCGGGGCCACCGATGCCGCCGGAACCGCCGGAGCCGCGAGCGGCGAGAGCGTCGCCGACTTCGACGCCGTCGTGCTGCTCACGCCGCACGCCGAGTTCGACCTCGCCCAGCTCGCCGACGAGGCCGCCTATGTGCTCGACACCCGTGGCGCCATGACACCCGCGCCGCACGTCGAGCGGCTCTGACCCACCCGAGGAACAGCAGCCTGGGCACGCGAGGGCCGGCAGGCGTCGGCGGGCTGTCCGGAGCGGGGACGGCACCCGGCACGGACCCCCTTCGCCACTCGCTGGTGGACGCCTTCTCCCACTCGCTGGTGGACGCCTTCCGCCTCGCCATGCCCACGGCGCGTTCCGCACACCTGACTTCGAGATCCCCGACAAGGACGGAAACATGTACGGACACAACGGTGCGGGTGCCGCGATCGGTACCGCGGCAGGAGGAGCGGCGCTGGCCGCCACCGGCGGCACGGGGCTGGGATGGATCGTGCTGGGAGCGATGCTCCTGGTGATCGGCGGGGCGGCGGTCTTCCGCCTGGCGACCCGCGGCAGGCGGGTGTCCGCTTGAACACCTCATCACGGGCCAGGTTCACCGTGGTGACCGCTGTGGTGGCGGCGGCCCTCGCCGCTGCCACCGTGGTGGTCCACCTGCGATCGAAGAGCCCCATCCTGACGCTCTACTGGTGGCTGGGCATGGTCGTGATCCTGCTCTGCCTGCTCTCGTTCCTCAAGGGCCGGTCCTTCGGCCACCTTCCGGTCGCTCCCGGCCGGACGGTCGCGATCATCCCGGCCTTCGAGGAGCCCACGGAGAATCTGCACCGCACGGTGCGGTCGCTCCTGGCGCAGACACACCCGGTCGACGAGATCCACGTGATCGACGACGGCTCCCGGCACCACCCCGTGGAGCCCTTCGACCACCCCCGGGTCTTCTGGCACCGGCAGGAGAACAAGGGCAAGCGCGGGGCCCAGGTCACGGTGCTCCGCCACCTCCAGGCGGAGGGGAAGCACTTCGACTTCGTCCTCACCATCGACTCGGACGGCGAACCCTTCCCGGACGCCCTGGAGCAGCAGCTCCGCGCCATGAGCAACCCGAAGATCCAGGCCACCACCGGCATGATCTACATCCGGAACTTCGAGGAGACCTGGGTCTCCAGGGCCGCGGACATCGACATCGGCACGTCCTGCGTGATGATGCGTTCCTCGCGCTCCATGCTGGGAGCCCTGGAGACCACCTCGGGGGCGCTGGCCCTCTACCGGGCCGAGCTGTTGTACGACCACCTGGACGCCTACGAGGTGGAGTGCGGCACCGGCGACGACCGGTGGCTCGCGCTGCGCGCCCTCATGCGCGGTGAGGTCGTGGCCGTCAACGAGGCCGGCGTGGTCACGGACATGCCGACCACGCTCCGCAAGACCTACCGCCAGCGGCTGCGCTGGGCCCGGTCGTGGTGGTGGATGCTGCCGTTCGTGTACTCGCGGCTGTCCTTCAAGCAGCTCATATCGCCGACGTTCGGCCTGCTGCAGCTCGCCATCACGCCGATCATGCTGGCCTGGACCGTCGTCATGACGGTGCTGACCCTCGGCGGGCGGTACCACGACCCCGGCGTCGCCCTGGTGTACCTGGGGACGTACCTCGTCGTGCGCTACGGCCAGGCAGGCTTGTACGTCCTCATGCGACCCGACCTGACCACGCGCCAGCGCTGGCGTTCATGGCTCGTCGGGACGCCGTCGGCGGTGTTCATGAACATCGTGCTGCTGTGCCCCACCCGCTACTGGGCGCTGTGCAAGCTGCGCGACAACGCCTGGCAGTCGCGCGGACTGACCGCCAGGACCGCACTGCCGGGCGGACGCCACCCCACCCGCCCGCGGACCTCGTGAGCACACGGTCCGGACGGAACGCTCGGCTGGGGTGACCCGGCCGAGCGCGCTCACGTCGTCGCCGCGATGGTGGAGGCGTCCGGCTGCTGGACGAGGGTGGTGGGCAGCGCGACGTACGCCGTGACACCCGAGCCCTCCGTGGGGCGCAGCTCGACATGGGCGCCGAGGCGGGTCGCGAGCGTGCTGACGACGTGGTGGCCGAGGAACCGGGTGGGCGCCGTGAGCAGGGAGCCGCCGGTGCCGGCCAGCAGGGCGTTGGCCTGGGCCATCCGCTGCGCGGTCATCCCGATCCCCCGGTCGACCACGGCGAGGCAGTACTCGCCGCCGTCCCGCCAGCCGTACACCGCCACGGGCTGCTGGGGCGGGCTGAACATGAGCGCGTTCTCCACCAACTCGGCCAGCAGGTGGGAGAGTTCGGCGGTGCAGTGGCCCCGGATGCGGCACTGCTCGATGTCGCTGACGGCGACCCGCTGGTACTGCTCGACCTCGGAGACGGCCGACTGCACCACCTCGGTGATGGTGACCGTGCCGGGCCAGCGGCGGGCCGGGGGCTCCTCGCCGGCGAGGACGAGCAGGGACTCGGCGTTGCGGCGCATGCGGGTGGCGAGGTGGTCGAGTTCGAAGAGCTCCGCCAGGGCGTCCGGGTCCAGTTCCTGGCTCTCCAGGGTGGTGATCAGACCGAGCTGGCGGCGCAGGAGCGCCTGGTTGCGGCGGCCGAGACTGGCCAGCGACTCGGTGCTGTTGCGGCGCAGGACGGCCTGTTCCACGGCGAGGCCCACGGCCGTGCGCTCGACGTTGCGCAGCGCGGCGGCCAGCCGGGTGATCTCCCGTGCGGTGCCGGGGACTTCGGCCGCCTCCGGCGCGGCGGGTGGCGGGGTGTCGGGGTCGGCTTCCTGGATGTACTTGACCACGTCCGGCAGCCGGGTGCCCGCGACGGAGTCCGCCTCGTCGGCCAGGGCGCCCAAGGGGCGGGTGATGGAGCGGGCCGAGAAGACCGCGAGCGCGGACGCCACGGCGAGGATCAGCGCGCCCAGGGCCAGGAAGCCGATGAGCTCCCGGGTGGCCGCGGCCCCGACCTGGTCCGCCCGTGCCCGTACGTCGTCACCGACCTGCTTCTGCACACCGTGCAGGTCGTCGACGAGCGTGGTCATGTCGGCCCACCAGCGGGCGGGCTGGACGGCGAGGGCCGAGCCGTCGGCACCCGCCTCCGCCTTGGCCTCGTACCCGGTGACGCGGCGGGCGGCGGCCGTGGCGAAGGCCCGGTCGAGGGACGACTGCTCGGCGCCGCCGGCGAGTTGCCGGAACTGGCCGAGGGCGGCGACCCGCGTGGCGCGGACGTCGGTGAAGTCGAGGTACTCACCGGAGCGGAACCGGTGTGCCGCGAACACGCCGTTCAGGGAGCCGCGTTCGAGGGCCACGGCCTCGGTGGCGCGTGCCAGGGCCTGGAGCGCCTGCACGCCTCGCGCGATACGGCGGTCGCCGTCGGGCACGCCGGCCCCTTCGGCGTCGATCAGCGCGGTGATGGCGCCCGTGTAGAAGCGGAGCGTGGCGGCGCGGTCGGCCGTACCGGTGTCGACGGCGGTCCGGGTTCCGGTGAGGCCGGCAAGCGGGAGCTGTGCCTTGCGCAGGGCGGAGGCCGCGGCGCCGGGCAGATCGCCGCCCTCCGCCGAGAGCGCGGCGCGCAGGGACGTGCGCGCGTCGTCGGTGCGCGCCCGCTGTCGGCGGACGTCGTCCCGGTACTGCTCGGCCCCGCTCAACAGGCCGTTGGTCAGGCCGCGTTCGCGCTGGAGCTCACGCACGAGGTCCTGCTCCTGCAGCTGGATGCCGACCTGGGACTCCGTGGCCCGCGCGGCGGACCAGCCCTGTGCGCGGTCGGCGACACCCAGCCCGGTCAGGGCGAGGAGCAGACAGGTGGGTACGGCGAGGACGATGGCCATACGGCCGCGGATGGAGCCCCAGCCGGGAAGGCGGACAAAGTGGTCGGGTCGGCGGATTCGGTTCCCCCCTCATGCCCCGCGAGGCTAGGGCCGGCCCGGCAGGCGCCTGGTTTCGCGTGCGTAAGACATCGATTCACAGGTGCTCACCCGATGCGTCCCCCAGCCGTGAGAGGCGCCACAGGGCTGGTCAGGAGTTCAACCGACACCTGGCGTACGCCACGCCTCCCGCTGAACCCGGCCGACCGCGAGGAGCGCCCCGGTCACCGCGCCGGCCGGGGACCGCCCGGTCTTCCGGAGATGCTCGGGCTGAGTCCACGCCACAACGGTTCCCGTACTCTTCCCCAGAGCCGTCGCGCAGGACCGGCTCCGGAGGGGGCACGGACAACCGCGAGGGAGACGGCATGGAAGCCGCTGACCGGCAGAGCGCCGGGGACTGGAACCGGGTCGGCGACCCGGGCCGGCCCAGGGGTGCGAGCGAGTACGGCCACGACTACGGCTACGGCCATCCTCCCGAGCCGCTACCGCACCCCCGCTACGGCCCCGGTACCGGCACGGGCCACATCCCCGCTCCGGCCATGGGGCACGGGCACGCCCCGGTGACCGGCTCCGGACATGACGCCGGTTACGGGCCGGGCGCGGGGGCCGAGGGCCGCGTTCAGGACCACGGTCACGGCCACCGGCACGATCACGGCCGGGGTCACGGGCAGGGACAGGGCCCGGATCAGGGGCAGGGGCAGGGCCAGGGTCAGAGGCAGGGGCAGGGCCAGGGTCAGAGGCAGGGGCAAGGGCATGGCCACGGCGCTGGGCACAGCCACGGTCACGGGCACGGGCACAGTCATGGGCATGGGCCCGCGGCCCCGGTCTCCCGGCACCTGCGCAAGGTCATCGCCGCGATCCTGATCCCCTTCACCGCCGCGGTCGTGGTGGGGCTCGTCGTGCTGTGGCCGGGCGGAGCCCCGCCGCACAAGCACACCGGCGTCGGCTTCGACCAGCAGACCCAGCAGGCGACCGTCACCAGGGTCGTCGAGGTCAGCTGCAAGGCGGTGAACGCCTCCGGCGAGACCCCGACCGGCGACACCTCCACCGCCGAGGGCAACTCGGCACAACAGGAGGCGAACGGCACCTGCCACCAGGCCACCATCCGGGTCGACACCGGCAAGGACAAGGGACGCACCTTCACCGAGATCGTCCAGCCCGACCAGGCACGACAGCTGCACCAGGGCGAGCAGGTCGTCACCGCCTACGAACCCTCCGCGCCCAGGGACCTGCAGTACTCGGTCACCGACGTCAACCGCCACCTCCCCCTGGGCCTGCTCGCCGGCATCTTCGCCCTCGCCGTCGTGGTCGTGGGCCGGCTGCGCGGCGTGATGGCCCTGGTAGCCCTCGCCATCAGCTTCCTGGTGCTCAACTTCTTCATCCTGCCGGCCGTCCTGCAGGGCGCGAACCCGCTGCTCGTGGCGGTGGTCGGCTCCAGCGCCATCATGCTGATCGCCCTGTACATGTGCCACGGCCTGTCCGCCCGCACCTCCGTGGCAGTGCTCGGCACCCTGGCCTCACTGACACTGATCGGCATCCTCGGCTCGGCATTCATCGGCTGGGCCGCCCTCACCGGCAACACCGACGACCAGACCGGCCTCATCCACGGCCTCTACCCCAAGCTCGACATGAGCGGCCTCCTCCTCGCCGGCGTCATCATCGGCTCCCTCGGCGTCCTCGACGACGTCACCGTCACCCAGACCTCGGCCGTCTGGGAACTCCACGACGCCAACCCCACCCTCGGTCCCCGCGCCCTGTACCGGGCGGGCATCCGCATCGGCCGCGACCACATCGCTTCCGTCGTCAACACCCTCGTCCTCGCCTACGCCGGCGCCGCACTCCCCCTCCTGCTGCTGTTCACCATCGCCCAGAGCGGCATCACCACCGTCGCCAACAGCGAACTCGTCGCCGAAGAGATCGTCCGCACGCTCATCGGCTCCATCGGCCTCGTCGCCTCCGTCCCCCTCACCACCGCCCTCGCCGCCCTCGTCGTCTCCACCGACCGCCCCGGACGCCGGACGGAAACGGCGCCCGGGACCGCGGTGGCGGCCGCCGGACCGGCCGCGGGCCGGGGCGGGCGCCGGCGGAAGCGGTGAGAGCGGTCTCCGCGAGTCGGACGCAGCCCGCGCGGTACCGGGAAGAGCGCCGGAGGTGAACATCAGAAAGCCGAGGGGGAACTCCACGGCGCGTGTCCGCCTACGGCCACCGAGGTGCCGGTGCGGGCGGCGCCGTGCCCAGGGCCGCCGTCGTACGGGGCCGGGTGTGGTGCGCCGTACCGCGGGGCCAGGCAGGCGGCCGTCTGGTCGGCGGTGGGCCGGTGGGCCGGATCCTTCGCGAGCATGTGCAGCACGTAGTCGGAGAGCGGCCGCGGGACGCCGGGGCGCAGGCGGTCGGGCGGTGCCGGTGTGGCATCGACATGCTGCTGGACCACGGCCAGTGCCGTCGCCGCGCTGAACGGCGGCCGCCCGGTGAGCAGTTCGTACAGGACGCAGCCGAGGGAGTAGATGTCGGAGGCGGGCTGTCCGGGGCGGCCCAGGGCGCGTTCGGGAGCGAGGTAGTCGGCCGTACCGAGCACCTTGCCGGTCGCGGTCAGACCGCCGGCGGCGTCCTCGGCGAAGCGCGCGATGCCGAAGTCGGCGATCTTCACGGTGCGGCCGGTGGTCAGCATCAGGTTGGCGGGTTTGACGTCCCGGTGGACCACTCCCTGCTGGTGTGCCGCGAAGAGGCCGGCGGCCGCCTGGGCCGTGAGGGCCGCCGCCTCGGCCGGGGGCAGGACGCCGCGCAGGGAGCGTTCCTGGGCCAGGCTCCAGCCGTCGACGAGCTCCATGACCAGGTACGGCTGATGACGGTGGCAGCCGAAGTCGTACATGCCCACGACGTTGGGGTGGTTGAGCCGGGCCGTGATCCGCGCCTCCAGGCGGAACCGCTCGGCGTCCACCTCCTCTTCGGCGCGCAGCAGCTTGACCGCCACGGGGCGCCCGAGGACCCGGTCGCAGGCCCGCCAGACCTCGCCCATCGCGCCGCGCGCCAACAGCTCCCGCAGCTCGTACCGGTCCGCCAGCAGACCCCGCACACCCACCCCGACCACGTCGCTCCCACGTCCCGGACCGCACACCGTCCCCCGAGGGCACGCAGGGGGCAGGCAGGCGACGGGGGAAACGCCTGCCTGCCCCTCCTCGCGTGACCACCCGCGCGAAAGGGGAGAGCGAGCGGGCGCCACGGGACCCCGGGTCCGTCCTGGTCCTGGCCGTGGTCCTGGCCGTCGTCCTGGCCGTGGTCCTGGGTCCACCCCTACAGCGCACGGGAGCGCCGGGCCGTCACACCGTCCCGGATCGCGGAACTCTCTACCGGTGCTCGGGGTTCTCGTAGTCGCGGCGGCAGCCGGCGTCCCAGGCGATGCGCTGGTTGCCGTAGGCGGGGATGCCGCCGAGGTCCTTCAGGGCCCGCGCCAGGTGCAGCAGGTTCCAGGTCATGAAGGTGGTGTTGCGGTTGGTGAAGTCGTTCTCCGGGCCGCCCGAGCCGGGGTCGAGGTACGAGGGGCCGGGGCCGGCCTCGCCGATCCAACCGGCGTCCGCCTGGGGCGGGATGGTGTAGCCCAGGTGCTGGAGGCTGTAGAGGACGTTCATGGCACAGTGCTTGACGCCGTCCTCGTTGCCTGTGATCAGGCACCCTCCCACCCGGCCGTAATAGGCGTACTGGCCGTACTCGTTGAGCAGGCTGGAGCAGGCGTAGAGGCGCTCGATCACCTGCTTCATCACGGAGCTGTTGTCGCCCAGCCAGATGGGGCCGGCCAGCACGAGGATGTCGGCCGCCATGACCTGCCGGTACAGGTCCGGCCAGGCGTCCGTCTCCCAGCCGTGTTCCGTCATGTCGGGCCACACGCCGGTGGCGATGTCGTGGTCCACCGCCCGTACGACGTCCACGTGCACGCCCTGCGCGTCCATGATGTTGGTGCTGCGGTGGATCAGCCCCTGGGTGTTGCTCGTCTCCGGGGAGCGTTTGAGGGTGCAGTTGATCACCAGGGCGCGCAGGTCGTCGTACCGCGCGGGCGGTGTGTCGTTGCCGGGCGGCGAAGCGGTCACGTGTTCCTCCCAGGGCGGCCCTGCCCCCCGCACGGTGCGCGGCGGTGCCCGCGCACCCAGCCTCCGGGCCCGCCGGGGCGGGCGCCATCACAACTCCGCCGAATGGCCCCACCACCCCGCCCGCGGCGTCCTGGCGCACCGCCTGACGGCAAGTGGCGGTCGGCCCCGTCGGGGCGGGCGTGCAAAGACCCCGGACCACTCACGGTCCGGGGTCTTCGGCATCCACTTCACACATGAAGACGACTGACGTCGACACTCGATTCGGTGCGCCGGGTGACCCGGCTACCCGCAATCGGTGACCTGCGCGCCTGGATTGCCCTCGCCGTTCAGCAAGTTGCCGAGGATACCGTTCCCGATGCCCACGTTACCCAGGATGTCGATGCACTCGCCGCCGCGGTGCATGACCGCGCGTGGGGCGGTGGCCGCGCCGGCGGCGGTGGTGGCGGTGCCGGTGGCTATGAAGCTCACGCTAGCGATGACCGCGGCCGCCGCGGCGGCCTTGGCGAGCTGGCGCATGTGTCCTCCTTGGGTCGACTGGAGCGCACCGTCGAAAGATCCTTTTGCGCTCATTTCGGAGGCTAATCCGATATGCACCACGACGCTCATCGGCAGCGCCATCCGGGCTCACGGGCTCACCCGGCCAGACCGGGCCGCTCCCCGCTCGGTGCGGCGTCCTTCCACACCGTGTGGAAGGCAAGCCGCAAGCAGGCCGCCAGGGCCGGGTGTTCGATGAAGAGGGTGGTGGTGGAGTCGGTGCCGGCCACCGGGTCGGGCATGTCGCACAGCACGAGTGAGGCGTCGGCGATGACGAGTTTCAGGGGCAGTTCGGGCGCGAAGCGGGCCTCCTCGCCCGCCGCGGCGAAGCGCCGTACGTGGTCCACCGTCTCGGGGTCGTCCAGGGAGTCGTCGAGGTAGATCGCCCGGACCGTGCCGCCCGCCTCGCGGAGGCGGTGGACCACCGCCAGTCCCTCCGCGTTCTCGGTGGGGGCGACGAACGGCGGTTTGCAGAAGGTGAGAAGTTCGTGCCGCGCCTGCCGCTGGATGTCGGCGAAGCGCTCGGCGATCGCCTTCGGGTCGCGCAGGATCTCGATGTAGTCCAGGGGGTCGGTGTGGTCCCGGCCCTGGGACCAGAGGGGTTGGAGGAGGCCGGCGAGGTTCTGCGAGACCCGCTCCAGGCGGTCGACGGTCTCGCGTTGCGTCGTCATCAGGCGCGCGAGGGCCAACTCGGGCGTGACGGCGGAGTACGTGGCCACCCGGCCGGGGTGGGTGGTGGCCAGTTGCCGTCGTACGAGCGCGTCCAGGACGTCGTACACGCGCTGGCGCGGCACGTCGGCCTCCCGGGCCACCTCGGCGGCCGTGTAAGAACCACGCCTGATGAGGGTCAGGTAGACCCGTGCCTCGTACCGGGCCAGGCCCAGCGACATCAGGTCGTTGATGGTTCCGGCTTCAAGCTCCATGGCTGCACAACGTACCGTTCGGCGCTGAGTGGTTGGGGCCGACTTTTTTACCAACTGGCTCTGTTCTCTTCGGCAAATTGTTCATAGCCTCTTCATAGCCACCACTGATCGGGGTGGCAGCATCAGCAGGATGCCCGACTTCAACTCCGTCCGGCCACCCCCAACGGAAAGCGGTTGTCATGCACGCAACATGCTGCACGGCGCGCACGCCGCTTCCGGCCGCCGGCGCGGAGCCACCCATCCCCCCACGGAGGGCAGTTCATTGCAGTCTCATCGCAGAAGGACCCTGATACGCCGCGGCGCGCCCGCGATCCTGTCCGCAGCGGCCCTGATCACCGGCGGCCTCGCCGTCGCCTCGCAGTCGGCGGCCTTCGCCACGACCACCACCGCTTCGGCCGGCACGTCCTCGTCCGCGACGTCCGCGTCCGCCGTGCACACCCGGCCGCTGTGTTCCGAGCCCACCAAGCCCGGCTACATGGCCTGCCAGGCGGTCGTCCGCACCGACCTCACCCCGCAGAAGACCCTCGGCCGCCACGACACCCCCAAGGGCTTCGGGCCGGCCGATCTGCAGGCCGCCTACAACCTCCCCAAGGACGGCGGCAAGGGCGCCACCGTCGCGATCGTCGACGCCAACGACGACCCGAACGCCGAGAAGGATCTGGCGGCCTACCGGTCCCAGTACGGCCTGCCGGAGTGCAGCACGAGCAACGGCTGCTTCAAGAAGATCGACCAGGACGGCGGCACCAACTACCCCACGCCCGACTCCGGTTGGGCCGGTGAGATCTCGCTCGACGTCGACATGGTCAGCGCGGCCTGCCCCCAGTGCCACATCCTGCTCGTCGAGGCCAAGTCCGCGAACATGGACGACCTCGGCGCGGCCGTGAACCAGGCCGTCAAGCAGGGCGCCAAGTACGTCTCCAACAGCTACGGCGGCGGTGAGGAGGCCGCCGACACCCAGGCGGACGACAAGTACTTCAAGCACCCCGGCGTCGCCATCACCGTCAGCTCCGGCGACAGCGGATACGGCACCGAGTACCCGGCCGCCTCGCAGTACGTGACGGCCGTCGGCGGCACCTCGCTCAAGAAGGACAGCAGCACCCGCGGCTGGTCCGAGTCCGTGTGGGGCACCTCCGCCGGCGGTGACGGAGCGGGCTCGGGCTGCTCGCAGTTCGACGCCAAGCCGTCCTGGCAGAAGGACACCGACTGCGCCAAGCGCGCCGTCGCCGACGTCGCGGCCGTCGCGGACCCGGCCACCGGGCTCGCCGTCTACGACACCTACCAGGCCAGCGGCTGGAACGTGTACGGCGGCACCAGCGCCTCCGCGCCGTTCGTCGCCGGTGTCTACGCCCTCGCGGGCACCCCGGGCTCGGGCGACGTCCCGGCGTCCTACCCCTACGCCCACCCGGACAAGCTGAACGACGTCACCGACGGCTCCAACGGGTCCTGCTCGAACTACCTCTGCAAGGCGGGCAAGGGCTACGACGGCCCCACGGGCCTCGGCACCCCGAACGGCGTCGCCGCCTTCACCAAGTAAGAGTCCAGCACAGACGTTCTGCTTCGCCCCGCCGGTCGTCCGGCGGGGCGAAGTGCTGTGCGGCGCCCTGTGCGACCGGCGCAGGCGGCCGTGATGACCCCGACCCGCCGCCGAGGTCAACGGCACTTGTGCGCACGGCACTTGGTCCCGGGCGAGGGGGCGCCCGGTCCGGGCGTGGTCGTGCCGGGCGTTCGCTTGCCCCGGGTGCCGGTGTGCTTGGCCGGGGAGCGGGTGGGCCTGGGGGAGGGTGAGGGGACGCCGGGCTCGTCGTCTCCGGGGCCCAGGGGGGCCGGGGTGGGGAACGGGAGGTCGGGGAGGCCGGACAGGGCGTCCCGCATGTACCGGGTCCAGATCTCGGTCGGGATGTCCCCGCCGAACACCTTCCGCAGGCCGCCGACGCCGGCCAGGGACTGCAGCTGCGGGTGGGCCGGATCTTCCTTGAACAGGACGACGGACGTGGCGAGTTGGCGGGTGTAGCCCACGAACCAGGCCGAGCGGTAGTCGTCGGTGGTGCCCGTCTTGCCCGCCGCCGTACGGCCGAGGGCCTGAGCCTTGGTTCCGGTGCCCCGGGTGATCACGCCCCGCAGGACGTCGGTCACGTTGTCGGCGACCGGCGCCGGCAGGGCTCGTACGGGGGTGGGGGCGGTGAATCCGGGCAGGACGGCGCCGTCGTGGGTCACCCTGGTCACCGAGTACGGCGTGGCCCGCATCCCGGAGGCGGCGAACGTCGCGTACGCGCCCGCCATGCGGATGGCGCTCGGGGTGGAGGTGCCGATGTAGAAGCCGGCGCTGGGCGCGGCGAGGCTCTCCGGGCGCAGGCCCAGGGCGTTCGCCGTGCGGGCCACCTCGCCGTAGCCGACGTCCTCGCCGAGCTGCACGTACGGCGTGTTGACCGACTGCTCCATCGCCGTGCGCAGCGGGATGTACCCCCAGCGGTGCGGGGTGTCGTTGTGCTGGTGCAGCAGGCCGGTGGGGTCCTTGTCGTCGGTGACGTAGGCGCCCTGCCGGTCCTTGATCCGGATGCCGTCGTCGCCGTCGAACCTGCTGGCCGGGGTGATCGGCGCCGGGGGTGTGCCGGGTTTCAGGACGGCCCCGTACTGGAGCGCGGAGGCGAGGACGACCGGTTTGAAGGTCGACCCCACCGGGACGCCGGAGGTGTCGGCGTTGTCCGAGTAGTGGGCCTGCTGGTAGCCGGGGCCGCCGTAGACGGCCAGGATCCGGCCGGTCGCCGGGTCCACCGAGGCGGCGCCGACCTGCACGTTCCGGTCGGCTGCCCGGTGGGCGGGGCCCAGGCGCTCCGCACGCACCTTCGCCACCGCCTTGGCGAGTTCCGCCGTCCTCCTCCGGTCGAAGGTGGTGTGGATCTGGTAACCGCCCCGGCTCAGGCTGCTGTCGGTGATGCCGGGGTCGTGGGCCTGGACGTACGAGCGGGCCAGCTGGACCAGGTAGCCGGTCTGGCCGGTGAGCCCGGATCCGGGGGCCCACTTCCCGGGCACCGGGAAGCCGGCCGCCGCGATGCGGGCGCGCCGCTCCCGCGTCAGCCTGCCCGTGGTGACCATCCGGTCGAGCACCCAGGACCAGCGGGCCCGCGCCCGGGCCCGGGCCGTGGGATCGGCGTCGGCGTACTGGAAGAGGCTCGGCTCGTTGACCGCGGCGGCGAGGAACGCGCCCTGGCTCACGGTCAGCTTCTCGACCGGGAGCCCGTAGTACACGCGGGCGGCGGCCTGGATTCCGTTGGCCTGTCGGCCGAAGAAGCAGGTGTTCAGATAGCCCTGGAGGATCTGCTGCTTGCCTCATGCTCGCGCCGATCTTCGCGGAGATCACACCTCACTCCTCGGGCAGCCACTTCACCACCGCTTCTCCATGTTCGGCCGCATGTGTGTAGAACGCCGTCAGATCCTGGTGTGCCGCCGCGAACGCCCTCCACGTCTCGGGCTCCGCCCGCACGCCGCCGTAGCGCGGCAGCAGTGCGTCCCGGGCGAAGGCCCACAGCGCGTCGAAGTCGGCCCCCGCCAGGAACCCGGACACCCGGCGGGCCTGGGCCGCCGTCAGCACCAGCAGCGGTGGTCCGGGCCGGCCGGCGCGGAACACCGGGCGGCCGCCGAGCACCACCTGGGTCCGCGGATGGTCCTGGGCGAGGGGGTTTGGGGAAGCGCCGGTGTAGATGCGCTCCTGGTCCCGGTGGCGCCGGACGGTCTCCGCGGAGACGCCCTCGAAGAGCCGTTCCAGCCAGGTCGGGCTGTTGCGCAGGGCCGGCGGCGGCACCGCGCGCAGACGGAGGTACGCGCTCATGCCCCAAGGAGCGCACGGGGGCACCGAAGCGTCACGTGGCCGGACGGGACCGGTGGCGCCGCCTGTGGGGCGGCCGGGGCCCTGTGCAGTGGGCGGGGCCCCTGGCCGCCCCGTCCCGCTCCGGGCCGCCCAAGGGGGGAGAGGTGGACGGCACGGAGCGGGGTCGGGGGGCTGCGGCCCCGGTGCCGGCGAGCGGTGCCGGCCCGGGCGGTACCGCGCCCGGCACTCAGCCAGCGCGCCGCCCGCCGGAAACGTCACCCGGGGCCGGACGTCGGTCACCCGCGGCCCCCCTGAAGGGGCCCTGGTACGTTGTGACACTTCTGTGAGGGCAGACGCTGATCACCACGGGGCCGTCGATGCGACAGGTGCGCGGCCGACGGCACACGAACTGGCTATGAACCGGCTGAACGAGGACACCTTGGGCCAGGTACGGCAACCCCGGCGCGCACAGGCGAACGACGCGGAACTGGGCGCGGCGGTCGCGCGGGCCCAGGAGGGCGACGAGGCCGCCTTCGCGGTCGCCTACCGGTTGGTGCAGCCGGGCCTGCTCGCCTATCTGCACGGCATCGTCGGCGACGACGCCGAGGACGTGGCCGCCGACGCCTGGCTGGAGATAGCCCGCGACCTCGGACGGTTCAAGGGCGACGGCGCCGGATTCCGGGGCTGGACCGCGACCATCGCCCGGTACCGGGCGCTGGACCATCTGCGCCGCCGGCGGGTGCGGCCCCGGGCGGGCGGGACCGAGCAGGACGTACTGGACCTGCCCGGTCCGCACAGCACGCATGAGCAGGCGCTGGAGTCCCTCTCCACCGAGCGGGCCCTGGAACTGGTCCGCGGGCTGCCCCGGGACCAGGCCGAGGCCGTGCTCCTGCGGGTCGTGGTGGGCCTGGACGGCCCCGCCGCCGCACGCGTCCTCGGCAAGCGCCCCGGAGCCGTGCGCACGGCGGCCCACCGCGGGCTGAAACGCCTCGCGCGCCAGCTCGGTGTCGGCGGCGAGACGGGAATGGGTGTGACGGATGGGGCGCCTCGCGCGCTGGGTGAGTCGACATGAAGGACTCCTGCGACAGCGGCCGGCGGACCGGCACACGCACCGGCACCGGCACCGGCACACCGGACGAACCGGTGAACCGGGCGGCCCGGTGCGCCGCACGCATCGAAACGATCGACACGGCCGGACAGACACGGACGGGAACGGAAGACGGACATGGGTGAACGGCTGAGCGGCGACGGAAGACCGGGCCGTGGGCCCGTGCCGCCCGGCGCCGTGTCCGGCGCACCGGGCCCGGCCGACGCCGCCGCGCTGGAGACGGCGCTGGCCGCCGTCCTGCGCACCGGCGACACCGACCCCCGGGCCGAGCAGCGGGCCGTGGCCGCGTTCCGGGACGCGCGCGCCGCGGGCGCGCACCGCGCCCGTACCCGGCGGCGGGACGACTGGCGGCCGGCCGCGGAGCGGCGGGCCCGGCGGTCGCTGAAGATGACGTTCGGGGCGGTGTTCGCCAGCCTCGCGCTGGGTGGGGTCGCCGTCGCGGCCATCGGTTCCGCCGGCTCCTCGGCGGGCGGTACCGGTGCCGGTGCGCGAGCCGGGCACCCCTCGGCGGTCGCCCCGGCTCGGCCGGGCGGTGCGCCGGCGGTGGCGCCCTCCGACGGCTCCCGGCCCACCGACCGTCCGCCGTCCGCCAAGGACACCGAGGCCCACTGCCGTGCCTACGAGCACGTCAAGGGCCGGGGCAAGGCACTCGACTCCACGGCCTGGCAGCGGCTCGTCACGGCCGCCGGCGGCGAGGACAAGGTCGCCGCGTACTGCTCGGAGCAGCTGAAGCGGGCCACCGCCACGCCGAGCGGGACGGCCGGCAAGGGCAGGACGGGCAACAGCGGCAAGTCCGGCGAAGGTTCCGGGCACACCGGCAGCGGCACGACGGACAGGACCGGCGGCTCGGGCAAAGGCACCGACTCCGGCAAGACCGGCACCTCCGGCACGGGCACGTCCGGCGGCACCTCCGCGGGCACGGGCCACTCGGGCGGGAACGGCCGGACGGGCGGCGGGAAGAGCGGCGGGAAGCACTAGCCGCGGCGCCACGCGAGGGCCGGCCGGCCGAGGCACACCGTGCGGGCAGACCGGCCGAGCTCATGGTGCGGGCCGACCGGCCGAGCTCATCACGCGGACCGACCGGCCGAGGCACATCGGGCGGGCCGACCGGCCGAGGCACACCGTACGGGCCGACCGAGGCACACCGTACGGGCCGACCGAGGCACACCGTACGGGCCGACCGGCCGAGCTCATCACGCGGGCCGACCAGCCGAGCTCATCACGCGGGCCGACCGGCCGAGGCACATCGGGCGGGCCGACTGGCCGAGGCACATCGCGCGGGCAGACCGGCCGAGGCACATCGCGCGGGCCGACTGGCCGAGGCACATCGCGCGGGCAGACCGGCCGAGCTCATCACGCAGGCAGGCTGGCCGAGCTCATCGCGCGGGCCGGCCGAGGCACATCACGCGGACAGGCCGGCCGAGGTTCATCGGGCCGGTCGGCCGAGGCTCATCGGGCAGGCCGGCCGCGCGGGTGTCAGGGCGTGCCGCTGGGGATCACGCAGTTCCTCGGCTGTTCGTGGCCGGTGGGCCAGCCGAGGCCGACGAACTTCAGCCTGCCCTCGCCCGCCTGGCCGGGATCCAGCTCGACCACCGCGACCGGCTTGTCGTACGGGTTCCCGGCGCTGGTCAGGCAGATCAGACCGCTCGTGCCCGGCACCCGGTGCCGGGACTGCAGTTGCGACCACTCCCCGGCCACGTCGTCCAGGCTCGGCACCCTCCCGGCGTCGCCGCTCTGCACCTGGTGCAGGGCCGTGCCGATGGTGACGAGGCCGTCGTACACGAGCATCGTGCGGGAGTCCTCCAGGTTCGGGGTTCCGCCGAGGTCGGTGTCCTCGGTGGTGCTGATCAGCTTCTTCAGGCCGGCCAGGGCGCTCTCGGGCTCGGTGAGGTACTGGGGGAGCTCGTCCGCGGTGGGCTCGCGGTGGTGGGCGGTCCTGAACTTCCTTTTCCACATGGCGAGTTGGCTGCTCCAGGCGTCCGGGTGCGCGGGGGCCGCGTACTGCACCGTCACCTTCGCCGTGCCGTCCGCGCCGCGCAGCTGCTGCCAGTCCTTGTCCGTCATGTTCTGCCGCAGCGAGGCGGCGTCGGAACCGCTGATGATCGTGTAGTGCCGGTTCTCGCAGCCCACCTGGGCGAGCTTGAGCGCGAAGAGCCGCAGGTGCAGGGTGCGGCCCGCGAAGTAGACGGTGTCGGCCTCGGAGTCGCAGATGTTGTTGGCCATCTGGGTGAACTGGTTGCCGGTCGAACCCGCCTCGTCGATCGCCGGGGAGGTGAAGGGCATCGCGGCGGGACCGGGCGGGCCCGTCTCCTTGATCCCGCTGAACGCCTTCGCCAGCGACTCGTCGTAGGCGTCCGGCCGCTTGTCGTAGACCAGGACCGTCCTGCGGTCCTCCCGGCCCTGCGCGCCGTTGAAGCCGGCGAGTGCCTGGGCCACGTCGTGGTTGGTGGGGATGATCCGGGCCAGGCCGGGGAACCGCGGCTTCGCCATGCCGTCCGCCCCGTCCGCGTTCGCTATCTGGTCGCCGGTGATCCGGGAGGCGAGCACCGGGATCCCGTGCTGGGTCAGCCGCCGGACGGCCGCCTGCGTGGCGTCGAGGCTGAGGTTGAAGCCGGTCACGGCGCGCAGCCGGTCCCGGTCCGAGCCGGCCATGCGCAGCAGGGTGTCCACGACCGTCGACTGGTGCTGGTAGTCCCGCCCGGGGTTGGCCAGCACCAGCCGTATCTTCGGCGGTTCGCCCTCGCCCTCGTTGGCCTTCAGCTGCCCCAGATAGGCCCCTTGGAGGTCGCTGCGCATCTCCCGCCGCTGGGCCGCCGTGTCCGACTGGAGGGGCAGCATCATCGCCACCGTCACATGGGGCCGGCCCTCGATCCTTCTGTTCTCCTGGGCGATGGCCCGGGCCACCTGCCTGATCTCCGGGGTGCCGAAGTCGTAGCCCTCGCCGTTGACGCCGACGCACTCGCCGCCGATCCGCTCGACCCCGTCGGTGCAGGTGTCCGGCCGGCCGAGGACGGACCAGCCGTACAGGCTCCCCGCCACCACCGCCGCCGTGACCAGCAGCGCGTAGAGGATCTTCCGCCACCTGGGCATCGCCGTTACCTCCTTCGCCCGAGCTGGTCGGTGCAGGCGCAGCGCAGCAACGGCTGCTCGTTCTCCGCCAGGGCGCTCCAGTCGGTGGCGGTCCTGCCGAGCTCCCCGGCGCCGTCGAACTCCATGATCGAGAGCAGGTCCAGCAGCTTGGCCAGGGTGCGGGCGGTCTGTCTGCCGGTCGGCCTGGTCCGCTCCTCGCACAGCCACACCGCGTGCAGCAGCTGGTCGACCGTGCGGCGCAGGGCCGGTCCGTCCACCGCGACCAGGCCCTGGGCGCGCTCCCGCCGGGTGTCCGCCCCGCCCGGATACGGCGCCTGGGCGATCTCGAGCAGCTCCGCGCACCACTCGTGGGGGCGCCCGGGCAGTGTGCCGGCCAGGTGGCGGACCACGTCGTCCACGCCGCCGGACACCAGGTGGTGGTTCATCCGGTGCGCCATGACCGAGCGGAAGGCGCCGCCGCCCGGTGCCGGCTCCTGCCCGGTGCGCGCGGTGTAGTGGTCCCGCAGCAGGTGGTGGTCGGCGTACCAGGCGGCGCCGTCGGGGCGCAGCCCGTACAGCCGGTGCACCAGCAGCTGGCGCAGCCCGAAGTCCCCGATGAAGTGCCGTTCGCAGGCGGGCCATCCGGTGTCGGTGAGCAGCTGCGCGACGGTGTGCGCCGTCAGGCGGTGCACGCGGCCGGACTGGTGGTGGCGCAGCAGGACGTCCGCGCACTCGGTGTCGTGCGCCACCGACAGGTGGGTGAGCAGGTCGAGCCAGTGGTCGTGGTGCTCGGCCGGCAGCCTGACCGGCAGCTGCTCCAGGACCAGCTCCCGCAGCAGTACGTCCGCCACGGGCCGCTCGGGGCCGCCGTCGCCCGGGGTGCGCAGCGGGGCGTCCAGGATGTCCCGGTCGTTGGCGTCCGCCGGCATCCGGAACGCGGCGGCAGCGGCGGCCAGCCGGATCACCGTGTGCGGCCGTCCGCCGCTCAGCCGCGCCACAGCGGAGTCGGTACGGCGGCGGTTCGTGCCGCCCTCCGGCTCCGCGCGCCGCTGTCTTCGCTCGGTCTCCCGGCGGAGCTGGTCGCCGGTGAGCAGCGGCATCCGCAGCAGCAGCACCCCGTCGGCCAGCGGCGCCCGGTCCGCGCCCGGGTCGGTGCGCCGGGACCAGGTGGGCGGCACTCCGTCGGCGGGCCGGAACTCCGCCGGGGCCGGCACGTCCCGCGGCGGCAGACCGCCGTACAGGAAGGCGCCGCCGTCCGCCCGGCGCGCGGTGCCCACGACGACCACGCGGTCGCGCTGCCCGCCCCGGCGGTCGGTGAGCACGGCGCGCAGCAGCTGTTCGCCCAGCGGTGTCTCGGCGCGGTCCAGCAGCACCGCGGGGCGGCCGACCCGGCTCAGCCAGCCCAGCGCGCCCGCGTACGCCGCCTCCAGGTCCTCGCGCAGCGCCCGGAACAGGAAACTCTCCGCCAGTTCCCGCTCCTCGCCGCCGGCCTGGAAGTCGTGGGCGAGATCGCGCAGCCCGTGCCTGGGCTGGCCGCCGGCGCCGGGATACGCGCCGTAGATCCGCTCCAGTTCGCTCCGGCCCCGCGGCGCCAGGCTCGCGAAGAGGGCGTCCAGCAGCGCGTTGGTCACCGAGGCCGCGAGCGGGTCGAGCGCCTGCCCGGACAGGGTCGTCAGCAGGTTCCGCAGGGCGCCGCGCAGCGCACCCCGCCAGAAGTCGCCCGTGCCCAGGCCCCTCAGGCGCTGCCGCTGGGCCACCTCCTCGTAGCGTTCGACCTCGGCCGCGACCGCCTCGGGGGTGCCCTCCGTGACACCCGTCGCGATCATCGCGAGGCCCGCGAAGAGCCGGGGGAAGGCGAAGGAGCCGCCCGTCCCCTGCCAGCCCGCGAGCCGCCGGGCCGCCTCGGCCAGGACCTCGGTCGCGGCCGAGCGGGCGCCGGGCTCCGGTTCCGCCCGGTCCGCGTACACCAGTGAGCCGCAGTCCAGGTAGATCACCGGCACCTTGGTGGCGAAGCGGTCCCGCACGGCCCGCAGCAGCCGCCCCTTGCCCATGCCCGGGCCGCCGGTGAGCAGCACCACCGGAAGGTCGGGGCCGTACAGCGGTTCGCGGCCGGCGCCGGACGGCGACCGCCCGAGCAGCCGCGCGAAGAAGCCCCCCTCACCGAGGAGTCTTTCGAACCCCAGGTCCTCACACACGGATCCCCCATGGATGCTCTCCCGCCCAGGAGCAGGTGATCGTTGTGGTGAAAGGACATCAGTGGAACATAAAGGCTTCTGTTCGGACAACGGTCCTTACGTGAAAGGAAGTTGGGGATGGTGGGTGTGTGCGGCGGGCGTCAGGCCTCCGCCGTGACCGGCGCGCCCGCCGGGGCCGGCTCCGGCACGACGCGGCGGCGCCGGGCCGGCATCCCGAACGTCGGGTGGGCCGCGTTCCAGGCCGCGCCCTTGCAGACAAGTTCCTTGTAGACGGCGGCGAACCGTCCCGTCAGGGCCGCCCGGACGGCGCGGTCGTCGGCGGTGACGTACTGGATCAGGCCTTCCCTGCGGCCCAGCGAGACGCACTGGTTGTAGTAGCGGATCGGCACGTTCGGCAGCTTGCCGCCGGTCAGGCGGGCCACGATCGCTTCGGCGGCCTGCCACGCGGTGAAGCCGCCCGAGGCGCACGACATCCGCAGCGGCTTCTTCCCGGGGCCCATCGCCAGGGCCGCGTCGCCGACGGCGTACACGTCCGGGTGCGAGACCGAGCGCATGGTCCGGTCGACCACGATCTGGCCGGTGTCGTCCGTGACCTCCAGGGTGGTGGCCCGCGCGATCGGGTGCACGGCGAAGCCGGTGGCCCACACGGTGACCGCGGCCGGTACGGACACGCCGTCGGCGGTGGTGACGTGGTCGGCCCCGACGGCGGTGACGGCGGTGTGCTCGTGCACCGTGATGCCGAGCCCGCCGCACACCTCGCGCAGGTGCCGGCGGCCCTTCGGGGAGAGCCAGTCGCCGAGGCCGGCGCGGGCGACGAGGGCGACGTCGAGGTCCGGGCGGGCCTCGGCGATCTCGGTCGCGGCCTCCACACCGGTGAGGCCGCCGCCGACCACGACGACGGGCTGTCCGGCGGACAGGGCGGCCAGGCGCTCGCGCAGCCGGAGCGCTCCGGGGCGGCTCGCGAGCTGTTCGGCGTGCTCGGTGGTGCCGGGCACGCCCTGGTCGTGCCAGCCGCTGCCGAGGGCGTACACGAGGGTGTCGTACGGCAGCTCGCTCGTGCCGTCCGGGTCGAGGACGGCGACGGCCTTGCGGTCCACGTCCACGCCGGTGACCCTGCCGAGCCGCAGCTCGACGCCGGTGCCCGCGAACATCTCGGCGAGGGGCCGGGGCCGCAGGGACCGGCCGGCCGCGAGCTGGTGCAGCCGGACGCGTTCCACGAAGTCGGGCTCGGCGTTGACGAGGGTGATGGCGACGTCCTCGGGGCGCAGCCGCCTGGCGAGGCGCCCGGCGGCGATGGCTCCGGTGTAGCCGGCTCCGAGGACGACGATGCGGTGCTGCATGCCCATCTCCTTGCTTCTGTCTCCAGCGGGTTCGCCCCTTGAACCGGGCGGGCCGCCGATTCCTGACAGGAGTCGGGTGTGAAGCAGCTCACCTGCGGGCCGGTGGATGCCGGAGCACACCGGAGGACGTCAGAGGCCGCTGAGCATCAGAGGCCGCTGAGCAGGGGTGCGCCGTGGTCGGCGGCCGCCCAGCGCCGCGTCGCGCGTTCCAGCTTGTCGGGGTTGACCTGGTTGCGGAACGCGGCGATGCCCTCGGGGGTGATCTCCAGGCACATGACGCCGACGAGCCGGCCGGCCACGACCGCGACGAGGGCGGGGCCGCCGTTGGCGGTCGTGGCGTAGACCTCGGACGGGCCGCCGACCAGGCGGCGCTTGGCCTCGCTGGGCCTGAACAGGCCCCGCATGAACGTCGCGACCGCGCGTGCGCCCTCGAACGCCTTGGCGCGCGCCGGGACCTTCCCGCCGCCGTCGCCGATCGCGACGGCGTCCTGGGTGAGCAGCCGGACCAGCGGCTCGGTCCTCCCGCTGGTGGCGGCCGCGAGGAACTCCTCCACGACCCGCCGGGCGGCGGCCTGGTCGACCTCGGTGCGGGCCCTGCCCTCGGCGACGTGCCGCTTGGCCCGGTGGAAGATCTGCTGGCTGGCGGCCTCGGTCAGATCGAGGATCTCGGCGATCTCCCGGTGCGGGTAGCCGAAGGCCTCCCGCAGCACGTACACCGCCCGCTCGTTGGGCGACAGCCGCTCCAGCAGCGCGAGGACCGCGTACGACACCGATTCGCGCTGTTCCGCGGTGTCGGCCGGCCCGAGCATCGGGTCCCCGGCGAGCAGCGGCTCGGGCAGCCACTGGCCCACATACGTCTCGCGCCGGGCGCGGGCCGAGGCGAGCTGGTTGAGACACAGGTTGGTGAGCACCTTCGTCAGCCAGGCCTCGGGCACCTCGATACACCCGACGTCGGCACCCTGCCAGCGCAGGAACGTCTCCTGCACGGCGTCCTCGGCCTCGCTCGCGGAGCCCAGCAGCCGGTAGGCGATCGCCTCCAGCCGGGGCCTGCACGCCTCGAACCGGTCCACGTCGTCCACGGTCAGCGCCATGGGCCGGATCCTAACCCCCGGCGAGCCGGAGAGTCGGCGAGCCGGTGAGGTGACCTGGGCCGATTCGGGTACGCTCTTCATTACTACCCAGTAATCGCATTCTTTCCCTCAAGGGAAAGTAATGCGACAAGCGCCACTTGCGAGCGAAACGGAGCGATAGCAGTCCGAATCGCCTTGACAGGTGACAGGTTAACTATCGTATTGTTCAAGAGTATGCTCAGGGGGGACGTCAACGTAGCCGGCTCCCTCATTCTTCGATGTCGACGCCTGTACCTGGGGCGTACAATCAAGGGGGATAATGGACATCGGGATACTAGGGCCTCTCACTGTGAGATCGGCAGGACGTGAAGCTGCTCCGACCGCACCGAAACCTCGTCAGCTGCTCGCTCTCCTCGCCGTTCGCACCGGTCAGGTCGTGCCGATGGAAGCACTCGTCGACGAATTGTGGGAACACGATCCGCCGGCCAGTGCGGTGACCGTCATACAGACCTACATCGTCCTGCTGAGGCGTTCACTCGCGGCGACCCTGCAGCTGTCGACCGAGCACGTCGCCCAGCACGTACTGCCGTACACGGGCTGGGGCTACCAGCTGTCGTCCGGCGAAGGGACGCACGACGCGGACTCCTTCGCACAGCTCACCGACCGGGGGAGCCGGGAGCTGGCGGACGGCGACTACCACCGCGCGACCATGTCCTTCCAGCGCGCCGCGCAGTTGTGGCGCGGCCCCGCCCTGGCGGACGTGCGCACCGGGCCGCAGCTCCTGGCCCACCGCACGTCGCTGGAGGAATCCCGCACCGTCGCCGTCGAACAGCGCATCGAAGCCGATCTGCACCTCGGCCGCCATCACCAGTTGATTGGTGAACTTTCCGGCCTGGTAATTCAGGATCCGTTGCATGAGCGAACCCATTCCCTTCTCATGGTTTCCCAGTACCGGTCGGGACGCAGGGCGCAGGCCCTCGAAACATTCCGGAAACTCCACAAAAACTTGAGGGAAGAACTGGGAATAGAACCGTCTCCGCACGTCGCAAGAATCCACCAGCGAATTCTCTCCGGAGATACGTCTCTGCTGCACTCGACCGAGGGTCTGAACCTGGATCCGTGCCGCAGGTCCGCGGCATAAGTGGAAGTGGCGCACTCCGCATGCTGCATACGGAGTGCGCCACCGCACGCCGGCGACTCAGCTCTTTATCTCGCAGATGAGTGCGCCCGAGGAGAGCGAGGCGCCCACTTCCGCCGTCAGGCCCTTCACCGTGCCGGAGCGGTGCGCATGGAGCGGCTGTTCCATCTTCATCGCCTCCATGACGACGACGAGCTCGCCCTCGGCCACCGGCTGCCCCTCCTGGACCGCGACCTTGACGACCGTGCCCTGCATCGGGGAGGTCAGCGCGTCACCCGACGCGGCGGCCCGGTTCGCCCCCGCCGTGCGCCGCCTGGGCCTGGCGGCACCGGCCAAGGACGGGGCGGCCGTCCCCAGGGAAGCGGGCAGCGCCACCTCCACCCGCCGGCCACCGACCTCCACGACGACGGTCTCGCGGGCGGGTTCTGGGCCGGGGTCCGCCGCGGCGCCGGCGAACGCGGGGATCGCGTTGACGAACTCCGTCTCGATCCACCGTGTGTGCACCCGGAAGGGACTGCTGGTGTAGGCCTCGTCGGCCACCACCGCCCGGTGGAACGGAACCGCCGTGGCCATCCCCTCCACCCGCAGCTCCCCCAGGGCCCGGGCCGCCCGCTGCAGGGCCTGCTCCCGGTCGGCCCCCGTCACGATCAGCTTCGCCAGCAGCGAGTCCCACGCCGGACCGATCACGCTCCCGGACTCCACGCCCGCGTCCAGCCGTACGCCCGGCCCGGACGGGGCGACGAACCGTGTCACGGTCCCCGGCGCCGGCAGGAAGCCCCGCCCCGGATCCTCGCCGTTGATCCGGAACTCGAAGGCGTGCCCGCGCACCGGCGGATCGTCGTACCCGAGGGCCTCGCCGTCGGCGATGCGGAACATCTCCCGGACCAGATCGATGCCCGTGACCTCCTCGGTCACCGGATGCTCCACCTGCAGCCGGGTGTTGACCTCCAGGAACGAGATCGTCCCGTCCGCCCCGACCAGGAACTCCACGGTGCCCGCGCCCACATACCCGGCCTCCCGCAGGATGGCCTTGGAGGCGGCGTACAGTTGGTCGTTCTGCGCAGCCGTCAGGAAGGGCGCGGGGGCCTCCTCCACCAGCTTCTGGTGGCGGCGCTGCAGCGAGCAGTCCCGCGTGGAGACGACGACCACATGGCCGTACGCGTCGGCCAGGCACTGGGTCTCCACATGCCGCGGCCGGTCGAGGTACCGCTCCACGAAGCACTCGCCCCGCCCGAACGCGGCCACCGCCTCACGCACCGCCGACTCGTACAGCTCCGGCACCTCCCGCAGCGTGCGGGCGACCTTCAGGCCCCGGCCGCCCCCGCCGAAGGCGGCCTTGATGGCGATCGGCAGCCCGTGCTCCCGCGCGAAGGCCAGCACCTCCTCCGCTCCTGACACCGGATCCGCCGTGCCCGCCACCAGGGGCGCACCCGCCCGCTGTGCGATGTGCCGGGCGGCGACCTTGTCCCCGAGGGCGCGGATCGCCCGCGGCGGCGGGCCGATCCACGTCAGCCCCGCGTCCAGCACGGCCTGCGCGAAGTCCGCGTTCTCGGACAGGAAGCCGTACCCCGGGTGGACCGCGTCGGCCCCCGACTCCCCGGCCGCCGCCAGGACTTTGGCCATGTCCAGATAACTCGCCGCCGGGGTGTCTCCGCCCAGGGCGAACGCCTCGTCGGCCGCGCGCACGTGCAGCGCGTCCCGGTCCGGTTCCGCGTACACCGCCACACTGGCGATTCCGGCGTCCCGGCACGCACGGGCGACGCGGACCGCGATCTCGCCACGATTGGCGATGAGCACCTTACGCACGACGGTTCCCTCTCCCCCATCCCTGTGATCCGGCCCATCCCCGTGATCCGGCTCGCCACGAGCCCGCCGACCGGCACGGGCCCTCCTCGGCCCTTCCCCAGCCGGCCCTCGACGGGCCGGGCCCGGCGGGTACCTCCGCGGCGCGCCGCCGTACCGCGCTCAGCACGACCGTGAGGACGGCGAGGTCCTCGTGGCTCGGGTTCCCGTGGAGCACCCGGACGCCGTCGGGCCGTTCGGGCCGTTCGGGCCGCCCGGGCGTCACAGCGGCGGGTTGCCGTGCTTGCGCGACGGCAGGTCGGCGTGCTTGCTGCGCAGCATCGCGAGGGAGCGGATCAGGCACGACCTGGTGTCGCCCGGGTCGATGACGTCGTCCACCAGGCCGCGTTCGGCCGCGTAGTAGGGGTGCATCAGCTCGGTCCGGTACTCCTTGATCTTCTGCAGGCGCAACGCCTCCGGATCGGGGGCCGCCGCGATCTCCCGGCGGAAGATCACGTTCGCCGCGCCCTCCGCGCCCATCACCGCGATCTCGTTCGACGGCCACGCCAGCGAGATGTCCGCCCCGATGGACCGGGAGTCCATGACGATGTACGCACCGCCGTACGCCTTGCGCAGGATCAGCTGGACCCGCGGGACCGTGGCGTTGCAGTAGGCGTACAGCAGCTTCGCGCCGTGCCGGATGACGCCGCCGTGCTCCTGGCCCACCCCGGGCAGGAACCCGGGCACGTCGACCAGGGAGACCAGGGGGATGCTGAACGCGTCGCACAGCTGGATGAACCGGGCGCCCTTCTCCGACGCCCCGATGTCCAGGACGCCCGCGAGCGACGCCGGCTGGTTGGCGACGATCCCGACGACCTGGCCGTCGAGCCGGGCGAGCGCGCACAGGATGTTGGTGGACCACGCCGAGTGCACCTCGAAGAGCTCGCCGTCGTCGACGATCTCCTCGATCACCGCGCGCATGTCGTAGGCGCGCCCCGCATCCTGCGGCACCAGGTCGAGCAGGGCGTCGGTGCGCCGGTCGACGGGGTCCGCGCAGGCCTCGGCCGGGGGGAGTTCGCGGTTGTTGGCGGGCAGGAGCGACAGCAGGAAGCGCACGTCCGCGAGGCAGGACTCCTCGTCGTCGTACGCGGCGTGCGCCACCCCGGAGGTGGCCGCGTGCACATCGGCGCCGCCGAGACCGTTCTGGCTGATCTCCTCGCCGGTGACCGCGCGCACCACGTCGGGTCCCGTGATGAACATCTGGGAGGTGTCCCGGACCATGAAGACGAAGTCGGTCAGGGCCGGGCTGTAGGCCGCGCCGCCGGCGCACGGGCCGAGCATCACGGATATCTGCGGGATGACCCCGGACGCCCTGGTGTTGCGCTGGAAGATGCCGCCGTAGCCGGCGAGGGCACTGACGCCCTCCTGGATGCGGGCACCCGCCCCGTCGTTCAGGGAGACCAGCGGCGCACCGGCCGCGAGGGCCATGTCCATGATCTTGTGGATCTTGGCGGCGTGGGCCTCGCCCAGGGCGCCGCCGAAGATCCGGAAGTCGTGGGCGTAGACGAAGACCGTACGGCCGTGCACCGTGCCCCAGCCCGTCACCACCCCGTCCGTGCGGGGGCGCCGCTGCTCCAGGCCGAAACCGGTGGCGCGGTGCCTGCGGAGCGCCTCGATCTCGGTGAACGATCCCTCGTCCAGCAGGAGTTCGATGCGCTCGTACGCGGTGAGCTTGCCCTTGGCGTGCTGGCGTTCGGTGGCGGCCGGGTCCGGGCCCCGCCGGACCGCCTCCTTGATCTCGCGCAGCTCGGCGAGCCGCTCGTGGGAGATCGCGTCGTCAGTGGTTCGCATGGTGTTCGCCCTTTCTGCGTGGGTCGCGTTGACTCGTCGGACCGCGAGCGGACCGGGGTTGCCGGTCTTGCGTGACCTCGGCGGTCGCGGTCCCGGCGGCGGGGCCACGGCCGGCGCAGGACAGCACGTAGCCGGGCGGGCCGGGCAGGACGGTGCCCGCGAGGTCCGTGTCACCGGGCAGCCGGGTCAGCCGCCGGGAGGTGCGGGGGAAGGTGCCGGGCGGCGGGCTGCCCACGGGTCTGCGCAGCCCACCGCCGGCCAGTCCCCGGCCGGCCGCCTTGCCCGCCGACTCCTTGCGCGTCCACAGGTGCAGCAGACCGACCGGGCGCAGCGCGGGCGGCAGGGACAGCACCCAGGACGCCTCGCCGGGGGTGAACCAGCGGGTGGCGAGCCCCGCCGCGTCGAGCGGGCGGACCGCCTCCACGTCCACCCCGATGCCGGAGAGCTCCGTGTGCGGCCTGGTGACCGCGACGGCGACGACTCCCCGGGTGTGGCTCACACTGGCGCACAGTCCGGCGGCGGCGCCGGACAGTTCGGGCCGCCCCGACGCCGCCCGGCCGAGCACGACGTCGGCCGGCCGGGCGGCGCACACCTCGGCGGCGACGCTCCTGAGGAGTTCCCTGGCCCGGGTGCGCGGGTCCGCCTCCGCATACGCCCAGCGGACGGCGACGGCGGCCTCCATGCGGTGTCAGCCGCCGGAGACGAGGGCCGGGTCGCCCTGTGCGAACGACCGGGCGTGTTCCAGGGTGATGCGGCTGTTGCCGGTAAGCGCCGTACGGGCGAACTCCAGGGCGTCGGCCACCGTCGCGGTGTCGCCGAGCACGCCCGCCACCGCCTCGGGGTTGATCACCACGGTGTGCCGCGAGGTGAGGGTGATGCCGCCGTCGACGGCCGCCACCCGCCACTCACCGGTGTGGGCGGCGAGCAGCGGCGGCAGCACCGTCTGCTTGTAGACGATGCGTTCGCCGGCGAAGCAGATCCGTACGGACCTGGTGGTGTGCCGGTCACCGGTGCGGGTGATGGAGTCCATCTCCATGACCTGGACGCCCGGTTCGTCCTCCACGAGCTCCATCCGGGACACGTGGGGCAGCCGGTCCGGCCACCGCGACGCCTCGTGGAGGAAGGCGTACGCGTCCTGCGGGCGGCCGCCCTCCACCAGGATGGTGTCGTCGAAGGTCAGCCGGTTCGCCGGCCCGGTGGCGGCCCGCTCGGCGAGCGCCTTCAGGTTCGCCAGCTCGGCACGGCTGTTGCGGTCCGTCACGTCCGCGATCCAGGCCAGGGCGGCCGGATCGTCGTCGACCGCCCGGTAGCCGTGGTCGAGGACGATCCGGGTGCCGCCGTCCGGGAGCGCCTCGAGCGTCCAGGCCCCGGACATCGACGCGACGGGCGGCTGGGACACCTCCTGCCGGAAGGTGATGCGCAGCGTGCCGGGGTCCAGTTCCCGGCGGGAGGTCCACGCCTTGACGGTGTCCCCGGCGAGCGCCCAGATGCGGATGCGCTCGGTCCCGCCGTCGCCGTCCGGCCGCTGCAGGTGCTCCACGTGCACGGTCGGGGAGAAGTTCACCGGCCAGGACGCGGCATCGGCCAGCAGGGCGTAGACGGTCCGCGGTGCCGCTGTGGTGGTGATGGTGTGCCGAACGTCGGTCATCGCACGTTGCTCCCTGTCGTCGGGTCTGCGTACACGTCGCTGCGCATCAGTAGTTGCCGAGCCCGCCGCACACGTTGAGCGCCTGGGCGGTGATCGAGGCCGCGAGGTCCGAGAGCAGATAGCCGACCAGGCCGGCCACCTCCTGCGGGGTGGAGTACCGCCCCAGCGGGATCTTGGTCTCGAACCGTTCCAGGACCGCCTCCTCCTCGGTGTCCCAGATGCGCGCGTAGTTGGCCCGCACCTGCTGCGCCATGGGCGTCTCGACATAGCCGGGGCAGACCGCGTTCACCGTGATCCCGGACTTGGCGAGTTCGAGGCCCAGCGCCTTGGTGAATCCGATGACGCCGTGCTTGGACGCCGAGTAGGGCGCCCCGAGCACCACGCCCTGCTTGCCGCCGGTCGAGGCGATGTTGACGATGCGGCCCCGCTCCTTGTCGCGCATGCCGCCCGTGGTGAGCACCTCCCGGGTCATGAGGAAGACGCTGTTGAGGTTGGTGTCCATGACGTCGTACCAGGTGTCGTCGTCGAGGTCGGCGGTGACGCCGCCGCCGCTGCGCCCCGCGTTGTTGACGAGGGTGTCGACGGTGCCGTAGCGCTCCACCGCCGCCTCGACGAAGGCGCGCACCTCGTCCCGCGAGCGGACGTCACAGGTCCTGCCGTCCACCTCCAGGCCCCGCTCGCGCAGGCCCTTGACGGTGACGTCCAGGTCCTCGCCGTTGCGGGCGCAGATGAAGACCCTGGCACCGGCGGTGGCCAGGCTCTCCGTGATCGCGAGTCCGATTCCGCTGGTGCCACCGGTCACGATGACCGTGGTGGCCGTGTCGTTGGCCATGCTGTGCTCTCTCTTCTCACGTCGATGAGGGTCGGTGCCGGGCGATGCGGGCCGGTGCCGGGCGATGAGGTCGGTGAGGGCCGACGAGGCTCATGCGGCCCGGGCGGCCGGCGGGAGGGCCCCGTTGGCGGCCGCCAGCAGCAGCCGCGGGGTCTCCGCCTCGCTCACCGCGTCGTCGGAGAGCTTCACGCCGAACTCGCGCTCGATCCGGCTGGAGGCTTCCAGCAGGGCCAGGGAGTCGTAGCCGAGGTCGGCGAAGAGGGTGTCGAGAATGTCGCCGTCGAGGTCGACGCCCTCGTCCTCACCGGCGCTCTCGCGCAGGATGCGGGTCAGGTCGTCGAGGGTCAGTTCACGAGCGGTCATGGTCGGTGTCCTCGTTTCGGTGGGCCACGAAGTGGTACGGGTGATCGGACGGGTGACTGTTCGTCAGATTGCTTGTGCGGCAGGTCAGTCGGCGGTCGGGGCGCGCAGCACCATGGCGGCGTTGAAGCCGCCGTGGCCACGGGCGAGCACCAGCGCGTGCCGCACCGTCATCTCGCGGGCGGCGTCCCGGACCAGGTCGATCGCACAGTCCGCCGCCTGCTCGGTGACGCGCAGCGTGGGCGGTACGACGCCGTCCCGCATGGCGAGCAGGGCGGTCGCCGCGTCCAGCGACGCCGCGCCCGAGTAGAGGCGGCCGGTCATCGTCTTCGGGGCGGTGACCGGCACCGCGTACGGGCCGAACACCGCGCTCAGCGCCGCTGCCTCCGCCCGGTCCGGATCGGGCAGTCCGGCGGCGTCCGCGAAGACCACGTCGATGGCCTCCGGGGCCACCCGGGCGTCGGCGAGGGCCGTCTCGACGGCACGGCGCAGTCCCGGTTCACGGCCGGAGCCGGGCCTGGGGTCGAACGTCGCGCCGTAGCCGGCGATGGTGCCGTAGCTGCGCGCGCCCCGTTCCCGGGCGTGGGACGCGCGCTCCAGGACCAGGATCGCGCCGCCCTCACCGGGCAGGTGTCCGTCCGCGGAGACGTCGAACGGCGCGTAGGCACGCTCGGGGTCGCGGGTCGGGCTCAGGCGTCCGGTGGTCAGCTGGGAGACCAGGCCCCACGGCGACAGGGAGGCGTCGACCCCGCCGGAGACGACCACGCCGGTGCCCTTGCGCAGGTGCCGGCGGGCGTGGCCGAGCGCGTCCAGCCCGCCCGCCTGGTCGGTGACCAGTACGCCGCTGGGACCGCGCATGCCGTGGCGGATGGAGATCTGACCGGTGTTGACGGCGTAGAACCAGGCGAAGGACTGGTAGGCGCTGACGTACTCGGGACCCTTGCTCCACAGCTTCTGCAGTTCGTGCTGGGCGAACTCGAAGCCGCCGGAGGCGCTGGCCGTCACCACGCCCATGTCGAACTCCGGCACGGACGCGGGGTCCAGGTCCGCGTCGGCCAGCGCCCAGTCGGAGGCCACGAGGGCCATCTGCGTCATCCGGTCGGTCTGCGGCAGCAGCCGGCTCGCCAGGTGCTCCCCGGCGACGAAGTCCGTCACCTCGCCGGCGAGCTGCGTCGGGTAGCAGCCTGGGTCGTACCGGCTGATCCGGTCGATGCCGCTGATGCCCTTCTGGGTCGCGGCCCAGTACTCCTCGGTGCCCAGGCCGTTCGGCGCGACCACGCCGATGCCGGTCACCGCGATGGACTCGGTCATGCCGTCTTCCTCTCCGAGGGCCGGGTCAGCACCATGGCGCTCTGGAACCCGCCGAAGCCGCTGCCGACGGTGAGCGCCGTGTCGACCCGCTGTTCGCGGGCGGTGTGCGGGACGTAGTCGAGGTCGCACTCCGGGTCGGGGGTGTGCAGGTTCGCGGTGGGCGGCACCACTCCGTGCTCGATCGTCAGCGCGCAGGCGGCGATCTCGATGGATCCGATCGCCCCGAGCGAGTGGCCGATCATCGACTTGATCGAGCTGACCGGCACGTCGTACGCGTGCTGTCCGAGGCTGCGCTTGAACGCGGCGGTCTCGTGGCGGTCGTTCTGCTTGGTGCCGGAGCCGTGCGCGTTGATGTACTGCACGTCCTGCGGGTTCATCCGGGCCTCGGCCAGCGCGGTCTCGATGGCCACCGCCATCTCCCGGCCGTCCGGCCGCAGTCCGGTCATGTGGAAGGCGTTGCACCGGGACGCGAAGCCCGCGATCTCGGCGTAGATGTGCGCACCGCGCCGCCGGGCGTGCTCGTACTCCTCCAGGACGAACACCGCCGCGCCCTCGCCCAGCACGAAGCCGTTGCGGCTCCTGTCGAACGGCCGGGAGGCGTGCTCCGGGTCGTCGTTGCGCGGCGAGGTCGCCTTGATGGCGTCGAAGCAGGCGACCGCGATCGGGGAGATCGGGGCGTCGGTGGCACCGGCGACCATGATGTCCGCGCTGCCCTCGGCGATCAGCTCGCGGGCGTAGCCGACCGAGTCGAGGCCGGAGGTGCAGCCGGCCGAGACCACCGCGGCGGGGCCTTCGGCGCCCACGGTCCAGGCGACCTCGGCGGCGATGCTGCTCGGCACGAAGTGCCCGTACAGGTGCGGCACCCCGTACTCGGCGTCGACGAGCCACTTGCGCCCGCTGTCGCTGAGGACGACGTACTCCTCCTCCAGCCCCATGGTCGCGCCGACCGCGCTGCCGATGGTGACGCCGATCCGCGCCGGGTCGGGGGCCTGGAAGTCGAGGCCGCTGTCGCGCACGGCCTCGCCGGCACCGACGACCGCGAACTGGGTCGCCCGGTCCATGCGGCGGATCTCGCGCGGCGTCAGCCCGTGGAGCGCCGGGTCGAAGTCGCACTCGGCCGCGATCTGCGAGCGGTACGGGGACGGGTCGAAGAAGGAGATGCGTCCGGTCGCGGTGCGTCCCGACGTGATGAGGTCCCAGAAGGCCTTGGTGCCCGTGCCGCCGGGTGCCACCACTCCGATGCCGGTGATGACCACCCGGCGGGGGGCTGTGGGCCGGCGCCCCGGCTCCGCCGCGCGGCGGGAGTCCGCGGCAGGGTCCGTCGCTGACATGTCGGCTGCCTTTCCGTGAGAGGGCCGTCCCCTCGCATCACGGCCGCATCGACGCCGGCCGGAGCGCACAGGGACTCAGATCGTGGAGCCGCCGTCGGCGGGAGGGCCGCACCGGCGTGAGCACACGCTCTCGGCGCGGCCTCAAGGTCCGCTATAGATCCAGCCAAGGAGTACGGCAGCACCACTGGACGAGGCTTGCGGAAGTCCCCAGGACATGCCTGTGGCCTGCGACGGAACGTTCCGCGTCGCAGGCCACGGCAGTGCGGGTGGACCGGTTTCGGTCAGCCGGGCACCGAGAAGTGCCGGGCGAGCGCGACCCGGTCGGCGTGGCCACGGCCAAGGAGTACGCCGGCACCCCTGGGACAAGGTTGCGGAAGTCCCGACATACCTGTGGCCTGCAACGCAGCGTTCCGCGTCGCAGGCCACGGGAATGCGGGTGGGTCGGTTTCGGTCAGCGCACGAGCCGCCAGACCAGCCAGCCGTCCAGGGCGCTCCAGGCGCTGAAGGCCGTCGTACGGACCCAGCTCACGCGCAGCAGATGGGTGTGGACGGGCGCCGAGAAGTGCCGGGCGAGCGCGACCCGGTCGGGCGTGGCCACGGCACCGGAGAGCGCCATGATCGCGGCCAGCAGCACCACCGACAGCACCGCCGCCCAGAGCGGGACCGCCGCGCCCCTGGCCACCAGGAGCGCCACCGACGTCACGCCGGCCACCAGCAGGCCGGGGGCGAGGACCCGCCAGAACATCTGGTTGTGCGCGGCCATGTACGACTCCGACGCGCCCTCGCGGAGCCTGGCCACCATGGGGTAGTCCATCAGCTGCAGGGTCCAGACGAACCCGGTCGTGTAGAGGACGGCCAGGGTCTGGGCCAGCACCAGGGCGGCGGTGAAAGCGCGCGGGGCGGTGAGGCAGGTCATCGTCGCTCGTCGGTCCTCTCGTCCGGGCATGACCGGGTGACCGGCGGCTTGTCCCAGAGCAGATGCAGCTCCTGCCAGTCGGGGCACGGCTGGGGCAGCTCCGGGGGTTCCGGGGACGCGGCGCGGCGCATCCCCTCCAGGGTCATGTGGAGGTAGCGCAGCCGCAGTTGCCGGACGCGCTCGGGCCGGCCGGGGATGCGTGTCCTGAGGTGCACCAGAAGCAGGACCAGATCGGCAGCGCCGACGTCCTGCCGGAGCGCTCCTTCGGACCGGGCGCGTTCCAGGAGGGCGTCGATCGCGGTGTGCAGCCGGGCCGAGGCCTCCTCGACCTCCGGTGTGCCGGGCAGGATGCCGCCGATCAGGGGCAGCAGGCTGCAGGTCGGAGCGCTGACGGCGTCGCACAGGAAACGGACCAGCGCGTCCCAGCCGTTGTCCTCGTCGGCTGCCGCGCGGGCGGCCTCGGTGAGCCGGTCCATGCTGACGACCCGCACATGCTGGGCCAGCGCCACTTTCCCCCGGTACCGGCGGTAGAAACTGCCCATGCCGATTCCGGCCCGGCGGGCGATCTCGGTCACGGAGACCGTCCAGCCGACCTCCGCGAGCGCCTGGTGCGCGGCGCGGAGCAGACGTTCGTCGTTGCGTTCTGCTTCCCGGCGGCGGCCACGCGGTGCCGGGCTCGGTGCCGGGGTCGGTGCCGGGACGGGTGCGGGGCTTGCGGGCACAAGGCGGCTCCTTGTCTTCGGGGTGGCGACGGGCGGTCACGCGGCACGGCGCACAGGGACGCGGTCACGCGGCACGGCGCAAACGGACGCGGTCATCCGGCACGGCGCACAGGGACGCGGTCATCCGGCGCGGTGCGGAGGGACGCGGTCACGCGGCGCAGTGCGGAGGGGCGCCGCAGAAGTCGACCATCTCCCCGAAGACGGCCGGCACGTCCAGCCGTGCGGCCGGCTCGGCACCGCGCTCCTCCGCGTACGCCCGGTGCAGGTTGACCACCAGGCGTTCGCTGTCGGCGAGTCGGGCGTACCGTCCCAGGTCCGTGGCCCGGGCGAGCGCCAGCGGATCCAGGCCCTCGGCGATGCCCCGGCGCGCCACGGCGCGCACCCACCGCAGGTAGTCGGCGTCCGCGTCCAGCAGTTCGGGTCCGCCGACCGGTCCGTGCCCCGGCACCACGACCAGCGGCTGAAGGGCCCGCAACCGGTCGAGCACGCGCAGGGATCCCGCGACCGATCCCATGAGCGTGAACGGGGTGGCGCCGGAGAAGACCAGGTCGCCGGTGAACAGCACGCGTGGCCCGGGAAGCCAGACGACCGCGTCGCCCGCCGTGTGTCCCGGACCGAAGTGGATCAGCTCGATCCGGAACCCGGACGTCGGCAGGGTCATACGGTCGTCGAACACCACCTCGGGAGCGCCCGCCTCCACATGCCCCCACCGCACGTCGGGCCACAGCGTCGTGAGCGCCAGTCCGTGCTCGGCCATCTCGTCGGCCGCCGTGCGGTGGGCGACCACGGTGGCCTGTCCGAAGAGATGGTTGCCGAAGGTGTGGTCGCCGTGGCTGTGGGTGTTGACCAGGATGTCGACCGGGGCCGGGCTGAGCTGCTCGACCACGTCGCGCAGCCGGCGGGCCCGCGCCTCGGTCGCCGCGGTGTCCACGAGCACGGGCCCGCTGCGGGCCAGCACGACACCGGCGTTGTTCAGGCACCAGCCGCCGTCCGGCTGGAGGTAGGCGTAGACGCCCTCCTCGATCTCCTCGACCTCGTGCACCGGTGCCACCGGGCTGCTGGGTTCGACCGGCATCTCACACCTCCAGCGGCGGCGCGTCGAGCACGGGACGGCAGACGGTCGGCCGCCCGGTCGCGAACGCGGACAGCGGGCGCAGGCGGGCGACGACCTCGCGGCGGGCCAGGGCGGCCCGCAGCGACTGCTCGTCCTGCCACTCCGCGACGTTCACATAGGTCGAGTCGGCGCCTTCGGAACGGAGCAGCCTGTGGTGCAGAAAGCCGGGCTGCGTCCGCATGATTTCGGAGACCTTCGTGAATGCGCGCTCGAATCCCTCGGCGGATCCGTGGACTTGGAAGACATTGACGAGAACTATCACGTGAACACCCTTTTCTTCCTCGGTCTGGGACGCGGTCGCAAAAGGCCCGGGCCCGACGACGGGGGAAGGCGTCGGACCCGGGCCGGCACAGCAGGCGGTGCGCTACTCGCCGACGGCGACCGCGGGCCGCGTCGCGTCGGGGACGGCGACCGGCTCGCCCTGCGCGGTCACCGCCCGCACCGGCCGGGGCATCAGCAGGGCGGTGACGGCACCGAGGGCGACGAAGGTGAAGCCGACCCACAGCGCCACGTGCATGCCGTGGATGTAGTGCGCCGGGCTGTCGTAGCCGCCGTGCCCGGCGAACACCGCGGCGAGCACGGCCACCCCGAACACGCCGCCGAGTTCACGGATCGCGTTGTTGGCACCGGAGGCGATGCCCTCCTCCTCGCGGCGCACCGCGCCCATGACGACGTTGCCCGCCGGGCCGAAGTACAGACCCATGCCGAAGCCGTTGCAGACGAAGGCGGGCACCAGGGACAGGAACGAACTGCCGGTCGTGATGGACAGGGCCAGCCAGAGCAGGCCCACGCTCTGCAGGGCCAGACCGGCCACGATGATCGGCTTGCCGCCGATCCGGTCGGACAGGCCGCCGCCCAGCGGGGCCGCGATGAGCACCACCCCGGTCCAGGCCAGGAAGCGCAGCCCCGCGGCGAACGGCGAGTAGCCGAGGGCGGCCTGCAGGTACTGGGTGATCAGGAAGATCGAGCCGAACATTCCGAAGAACATGAACAGCGACAGCAGGTTCACCGTGGTGAAGGCGCGCCCGGCGAAGAGCCGCATGGGCAGCATCGGGTGCGGTGTGCGCAGCTCCCAGGCGACGAACGCCGCCAGCACCACCAGGCCGCCGATGCCCTCACTCAGGGTCCGCGCGCTGGTCCAGCCCTCCGCGTCACCCCGGATGATCGACACCACGACGCCGAGCAGACCGAGGCAGGCGAGCACGGTACCCACCAGGTCGAGCTTGGCCGCCGGCCCGAAGCTCTCCGTCAGCCAGCTCCAGGAGAGGGCGAGGAGCACCGCGCCGATCGGCACGTTCAGCCAGAAGATCCACTGCCAGGACGCGCTCTCGGTGATGAAGCCGCCGATCACCGGGCCCAGGGCGACGCCCAGGCCGCCCACTCCGCCCCACACGCCGAGCGCCGCGCCTCGCTTGCTCGGCGGGACCGCGGCGGAGAGCAGGGTCAGGGTCAGCGGCAGCACGATGGCCGAGCCGAGGCCCTGGATCGCGCGGGCCGCGATGAGCACGCCGATGCCCGGGGCGAGCGCGGCCATCGCCGACGCCCCGGTGAACAGGGTGAGGCCCGCGATGAAGAGCCGGCGGCGCCCGAAGCGCTCGGCCAGCGCGGAGGCCGTGAGCAGGAAGACGGCGAAGGTGAGGGTGTAGGCGTTGACCGTCCACTCCAGGCCTTCGAGACCGGTGTGCAGATGCTCCCGGATCTTCGTCAGCGCGGTCGTGACGACGAGTTGGTCGAGGGACACCATGAAAGTGGCGACGGCGGTCACGGTCATGGTGCGGCCGAAATGACCGGTCGTGGCCTCGGACGCATCCGGAGAGGTGGTGCTGTCCATCTCCGACTCCTTTGGATTTCGAATGGACTGCGGATTGATGTGAGGTGTCTGGAAGGGCCGTTCTCGCGACCTTGCGCACTTCCGGAGAGCGCCGCACCGGGCGTGACAAATGCGGTGGGGCGTGAAACAGTTAGCCTGGAAACTGCGACACCGTCAGGGTAGACAGGAGCGAGTTAGCATGTCAACTGAAGCGGGTGTCACGCCCGATGAGGCCCCCGCCGCGACCGGAACCGCCGGGCCGGAGTTCCGGGCATGGATCTCCCTGGCGCACACCTACGGCCATGTCTCCAAGGCGCTCGACCGCTCACTGACCCAGGAACACGGCATCTCCCTCGCCTGGTTCGAGGTGCTGGCCCGGCTCAACAACGCGGAGGGCCAACGGATGCGCCTGCTGCAGCTCAGCCGCGACCTGGTCGTCTCCAAGGCGAGCGTGACCAAACTCGTCGACCGCATGGAACTCGCCGGGCTGGTACGCCGGGAGACGCCCCAGGAGGACAAGCGAGCCGTCTACGCGGCGCTCACGCAGCACGGCAGCGCCACCCTGGACAAGGCGCTGCCGCTGCAGATCCACAACATCCGGCAGGCGCTCTCCTGCCTGGGGCGGGACGAACTGGAGAGCCTGCAGAGCATGCTCGACGACGTCATCCGCGGGTTCGACGCCCAGTGGCGCGCGAAGGGCTGAACCCGGCCGGTCCCGGGCCGCTCACCACTCGACGGCACCGATGTCGAGCGGCTGCGGCGGCCTGCCCCGCATCCGCGCGACCAGACCCAGCAGCCGTTCGTGCAGTTCCCCGGCCGGCCGGTGACAGCGGTCGCCGTGGCCGGGCAGCACCCAGCTGAAGCGGGCCTGCTCGGCCAGCCGCAGCAGCGACTCGGCCAGCTCCGCACGCGAGTACCAGACCACCGTCTCGAACACCTCGAGATCCTGCGCGGTCCGCGACCAGTAGAGGGTGTCACCGGTGAAGCAGTACCGCTCGTCCACGACGTACACCACGCTGCCCCGGGTGTGGCCGGGTACGGGTCGCGCGGTCACCCCCGGCAGCACGTCGACCGGCTCCCGGCCGCGCAGCACCATGTCGGCGTACGGCGCGGCGTCCCGGTCGCCCTCGTGGATCCACACCCGGGCGCCGAAGTGCCGGGCGAACCGCCGGGCGTGGGCGGTGTGGTCGCGGTGGGTCAGCAGGATGTGCGCGATGCCGCCCAGCTCCTCGTACGAGGCGGCGACGGCCGGTGACCAGCGCGGCGTGTCCACCAGCAGATTGCCCTCCGGGCGGCGCACCAGGTAGGCGTTGGCCCCGAAGGTCCGGGCCGAGTTGTGCCCGCACAGATGGACCTCGCCGTCCAGGCGCATCGGAAAGGGGGCCGCCGGGATCCCGCCGGGGCCGCGCCGGATCGCCCGCACCGGACAGGCGACCGCCGCCCGCGCCAGGGCCAGTTCCTCCGCCTCGTCGGCCGGCTGACGGAGCAGAACCGAGCGGGCGCCGGCCTCCACGACCGTTTCCGGCGCCAGCTGGCGGGCCACGTCGCAGTTGACGCAGTTCTCGCGGATCTCCCACGCGGGCCCGGCCTGCCCCCGCGGCTCAGCCGCCGACAAGTCGGCCCCTGAGCTCGTCGCGGGCCACCTTGCCGGTGGCGAGCCGCGGTATCCCGGAGACGACCTCCAGGCGGCGGATGCGCTGACCGGCGGTCAGGCCGGCGTTCACCGCGTCCAGAACCGCGTCGGGGTCCGCGCCGGCCCCGTCCTCGAACACGACGAAGGCCGCCGCGGACGCGCCGAGCACCGGATCGGGCACCCCGACGACCGCACAGCCCCGGACCGCCGGGTGGGCGTCCAGCCTGCGCTCCACCGCGGTCGGCGACACCAGCTCGCCCCCGCACCGGAAGCAGTCCTTGACCCGGTCGAACAGGAAGAGGTAGCCGTCGTCGTCCAGATGCCCCATGTCCCCCGTGGCGAGCCAGCCGTCCTCGTCCACCGGGGAGGGCCCGGAGTGGCCCAGGTACCCCTGCATCACATGCGGCCCGTGGATCTGGACCTCCCCGACGCCGTACGCCGGCAGGACCTGCGCGGACTCGGGGTCCACGATCCGGATCCGGGTGCCGTCCAGGGGCAGCCCCACGGAACCGGCCCGGGGCGCGTCGGGGTCGTCCGAGGACGCCAGCGACGAGGTCTCGCACATGCCGTAGCCCTGGAGCAGCGGCAGACCGAAGGTGTCCGCCAGGGCGCGCACGACGCGCGGGGGAACGGCGGTGCCCCCGGACGCCATCAGGGTGACCGTGTCCAGGTGCAGGCCGGGCAGCGCGGGGTCGGCCGCGAGCTGCAGCAGGCGTACCGGGAACGTGTAGTAGTGGGTCGCGGCGGTGCGGTTGGCCAGCTCGATCGCCTCGGACGGGCGCGTACTCGCGCACAGGACCTGCGTCGCCGCGACGGAGACCGCCGTGTTCATGTGCATGGGGTGGTAGATCGGCAGGTGGAGCAGGACCGTCGAAGAGGAGTCGACGCGGTGCGCCGCCGCCATCTGGGCCGCGTTCACCTTGACGTTGCGGTGGCTCAGCCGGACGGCCTTGGGCACCCCCGTGGAACCGCTGGTGAACAGGATCACGGCCCCCTCCTCCTCGGCCGGGGCCGCCGGGTGCCAGTCCCCGTCACCGGAACCGTCCGGCAGGTCCTCCCCGAGGACCAGCACCCGCCGCAGGTCCGGAAGCGTGTCCAGCAGCGGCAGCAGCCGCTCCCGCACCTCGGGCGGCACGACCGCCAGACGGGCCTTCGACAGCCTCAGCACGTGCGCCAGGACGGGCGCGGGCAGCAGCGGATTGACCACGGCGGCCGTACCGCCCGCCCGCAGGATCCCGTAGTACACGGCGGGGAACCGCGGATCGAGCGCCTGGGCGACGGCCACCGTGCCCGGCGGCTCGCCGAACACCCGGTGCAGCGTCCGGGCCCAGTCCGTCGCGGCCGCGTCCAGCGCGGCGTAGGAGATCTCCGCATCACCGCTGCGGACCGCCACCCGTGCCGGGTGGGCGCGTGCCGCCCGGGCGAGCAGCGCGTCGACCGGCCCCTCCGCCCAGCGCAGGGGGCGGGCGGGGGCCTGTGGCGATGTCTCGGCGGTCAGCGGCGCCGTCTCGGTTCGGGTCATCTCGTCCTCGTCTCCGGCAGTCGGGTGACGGCGGCCCGCGCAGGCGGTGCCGCACGAGCGCCGACCTTGCTGAGACGGGCTCAAAGGCCGCTGTAGACCGGGTCAAGACGGGCACACGGCGCCTTTGACCCGGTCTGGAGCGGACCTTGAGCCGGGGCACCCAGCCTGCCGGTGCACCTCACCAGTCACCGATTCCCGCCTCGAGGAGGCTCCCTCATGGTCCAGGCGACCGCAGTGGCACCCGTACCGGTCAGCACGGAGGTCTACCAGGATCTCCAGCACTTCTACGCCCGTCAGATGCAGTCCACGGACGACCTCGACGTGCCGGCGTGGGCGGGCAGCTTCACGGAGGACGGCGTCTTCGCCACCAACGCGTTCCCCGAACCCCTCACCGGCCGGGCCGCGATCGCCGCGCACTGCGAACGCGCCTTCGCCGCGCAGGCCGAGGCCGGGATCGTCCGCCGTCATGTCATGACGATGCTGGCGGCCGACCATGCGACGGGCCCGGACGGCGACCGGGTCCACACCCGGTCGTACGTCATGGTGCTGGAGACCCGGCGCGGCGAGAAGCCGGTGATCTACTGCAGCACGCTGTGCGAGGACGTCCTCACCCGGGTGGACGGCGACTGGCGGGTGGTCCGCCGCCAGGTCCACCGCGACGACCTGTGAGTGCGGCAGGCCCGCGCGCGCCAGGACGCGCGGCGTCCGGGTGAGCGCCCCCGGAGCGCCGCCGTCCAGGCGGCGCGGTTCGGCGAAGCGCATCACGGGACCGCGCCAACTTCCGTTTCCGCGCGAGGAGTTCCCATGCCCGGCCGCCGTATGCACGCCATCGTCCAGTCCGCCTTCGGTGGTCCCGAGGTGCTCACCCACACGGAGACCGACGTGCCCGAGCCCGGCCCCGGCCAGGTGCTGCTGCGGGTCGCCGGGGCCGGGGTGAACCCGGGGGACGCGGTCATCCGCGCCGGACGCGTACCGGGGCTGGTGGAGCTGCCGTGGACACCGGGCACCGACGTGTCCGGTGTGGTCGAGCGGCTCGGCGAGGGCGTGACCGGGTTCGCGCCGGGCGACACGGTGTACGGCATGCTCCCGGTCGGCCGGCGCGGCGCGTACGCCGAGTTCGCCACCGCACCGGCCGGCGCGCTCGCCCCCGCACCGGCGAACCTCGACCTGGTGCACGCGGGGGCCGCACCCCTGGTGGCGTTCACCGCCTGGCAGGCGCTGGCCGTGCTCGCCCGGGTACGGCCGGGCGACCGGGTGCTGATCCATGCGGCGGCGGGCGGCGTCGGGCATGTCGCGGTGCAGCTGGCCAAGGGGCTCGGCGCGTACGTCATCGGCACCGCGCGCGCCGCCAACCACGGTCTGCTGCGCGAGCTGGGCGCCGACGAGCCGATCGACCACACCGCCGCCGAATTCCGGACCGCCGTGGCTCCGGTGGACGTCGTGCTGGACCTGGTCGGCGGCGCCTACGGGCCGCGCTCCCTCGATGTGCTGCGGCCCGGCGGGCTGCTCATCGGCGCGTCGATCGACCCGGGCACGGACGAGCGGGAGGCCGCGGCGCGCGGGCTGCGCTACGTCTGGGTCGCCGCCGAGCCCTCGGGGGAGACGCTGCGCCGCATCACCGAACGCGTCGAGGCGGGCCGGCTGCGGGTCCTCCTCCAGCGGACCTACCCGCTGTCCGAGGCCGCCGCGGCCCACCGCGCGATCGAGGAGAGGCGCACCGTCGGGAAGATCGTGCTCGTGCCGTGAGACAGGGGCCGGGCCGGGAGCCACGGCCGGGCCCGGCTGTGTGATGATGCCGCGTGCGGCCGGCCCTGGGGAGGGGCCGGGCAGGTGCGCGGAAGGGGCGGGAGCGCGGCGTGGGCAAGGGTGGGTCCATATCGGACGAGGAGTGGGAGCGGTTCCTGCGGGAGTCCGAGGCCGGAGTCGAGGGCGCCCCCAAGGAGCCGTCGGCACGGGCCCGGATGGTGGCGCGCCGGCTGCGCGAGGAGCCCGGCCGGCCGGATGCGTGGCGCGCCCATGAACCGCCCCGGCGGCGCGCGGGCAAGGCGCGGTACGTCGTCGGTCTGGTGGTCGCCGCCGGCCTGCTGGTCGTGGCGCTGAACCCGGGGCGCGTGACCGGGTGGTTCGGGGGCGGAGACGGAGGCGGTGGGGGCGCGCCGCTCGCCGCGGAGTCGAAGCAGCCGGACCAGGCGCCGCCGAGCGACGGCGCCGGTCAACCGCCCACCCTCGCCCAGCCGTTCCGGGGCTCGCCCGCCGCCCGGTGGGCGAACGGCACGGCCGGGATCGGAATGCCCGCCGCGAAGGCGACCGGCTGGATGAGCAAGGCACAGGTCGCGCAGGCCCTCGCCCGGAGCCGGGACTTCCTCGCCGAGGCCGACCTGGACCCCGGTGTGCTGCGCGGGGACCGCCCGAAGCAGGCGATCGCGCTGATCAACCCGCGCCAGCGGGACGTCCAGGACCAGCTGGCCGCCGCGTTCCGCGCGCCCAGCCGCAAGAACGACCCCCTGCTGCTGTTCAGCCGGTTCGACCCGGCGAAGGTCCGGCTCGTCGGACACGACGTCAGGACCCGGGGACGCATCACCTACCGGGAGGGCGAGCGCGGCGCGGTCGAGGTGACCGCCGACGTCACGTTCGTGTACCCGGTCGTGTCCGCCAAGGCCGGCAGCGACGACGTCGTACGGACCATCGTGCGCCGCGAGATCGTCATGAGCTGGGACGACCCGGCGAAGGTGAACACCGTGTCCGGGACCTTCTCGCTGCTGTCCTACAAGTCGGACACCACGAACGGCGGCTGCGGCACCGCCTACACCGGCTACTTCACCCCCGACTTCGGCACCGGCGGCGCGGGCCCGAGCGGCGGCCCGACCCTCGACCCGTACGACCGGAGCAAGGCGGTCGGCACCGGCCGTCCCCACGGCCACGACACGACCTGCGGGACCGCCACCCGGTCCTGAACACGGTACGACCGAGGGTCCGCAGCGGTGAGAGAACGGCCGGCAGGAAGCCCAGCGTCCTGCCGGCCGCGCCGGTCCACGGTGCGCCGGGGGTGCTCGGCTCGGCGCGTACTCGGCTCGGCGTAGGGGGCGTTGCTTCCGTCGTCGGACGCGCCGGACCGGTGCGGCGGGCGAGTCTGGTGGTGCGCCCGGCACCGGATCTGGAGGAGGCGGGATGAGCCGTCGATTGTCGCCGAGGGCCCGGAAGAGCTGGGTCGTCGTCCATGTGGTCGCCTCGGTCGGCTGGCTCGCACTGATGCTCTGCCTGCTCACGCTCGGGGCCACCGCCCTGGCGGCCGACGACGCGGACACCCTGCGGACCGCGTACCGGGCGATGGGGATGCTGGGCGACGCGCTGGTCGTCCCGCTGAGCCTGCTCACCCTGCTCAGCGGGGTGGTGCTGGGCCTCGGCACGCCCTGGGGCCTGTTCCGCCACTACTGGGTCGCCACCAAGTTCTGGCTGACCCTCGCGGCCACGGCGGCCTCGATCTTCGCGCTCACCGCCCGGCTGCACGACGCGGTGCACGCCGTGGACCGGCATCCGACCGGCTCGATCGCGGCCATGCACCTGGGATTCGTCCGCTACGTCACGGTGATCGTCCCGTCCGTCGCGCTGCTGCTGTATCTGACGCTCGTCGTGCTGTCCGTCTTCAAGCCGTGGGGGCGGCGTTCACCCGCACGGGTGGCGGGCAAGTCCCCCGCCGGGCAGGGAGCTTGAGGCGCGCTCATCAGGCCTGGCGCGGGTCCGGCCTGAGGACCGCGAAGACCGCCTGGGCCGGGTCGGCCAGCCAGGCGATGCGGCCGACGCCGGGGACGTTCGCGGCCGGCATCAGCACGGAGCCGCCGCTGTCGCCCACCGCCGCGACGGTCCTGTCCGTGTCGGCCACGGCGAAGTACGGCACCCAGCGGGCGTCCTCATGGTCGTCCCGCAGCGGGGCCACACCGCCGAAGGAACCCTCCTGCTGGTCGCCCTCCGCGATGCTGAGCACCTGGTACGTCATGCCCGGCGCCTCCATCGCCTGCGACCGCCAGCCGAACAGCCCGCCGTAGAAGCCGATGGCCGCCCGCGGGTCGCGCACGTGCAGTTCCACCCACACCAGCGCGTCGTCCTCCGACGCCCGCTGCAGCCCCTGTCCGGACTGCAGCACCGCGAACTGCGCGCCCTGCGGGTCGGTGAACTGGGCGAAGGTGACCTCGCCCATGCTCACCGGCTCGGCGCGCACCCTGCCGCCGGCCCCGGTCACGGCCCGGGCGGCGGCGCGGGCGTCCTCGGTGCGGAAGTACGTCATCCAGGCGGATCTCGCCCCCTGCTCGGTCAGCGGGCCGAGACCGGCCACCGTACCGCCGTTCTTCCGGAAGTAGCCGTAGCCGCCCCCTTCCGGGCCCGCGGAGGCGAACTCCCAGCCGAAGACGGCCCCGTAGAAGGCGACGGCCGCCCGGGTGTCCGGGCTGCCGAGGTCGATCCAGATGGGCGATCCGGTGCGGAACTCTGTGCCGAGCATGTGTCTCCTCCTGCCGGTCCGGTGCGGAAGCCGCCCGCCACTATGCCGAGGCAAACGGCCCGGACCCGGCCGGGACACGGGAAAAGAACCCCGCAAATCTGCGCAGGAGCGCCACACGGACTGCACACAGCCTTTCGAAAGGCTCGTTAGCGTGACGGACGCCCGCTCCCCTGGACCCAGGAAGACCACTGATGGACTACTGCTCCTCGTGCCGTCGGCACCTCAACGGCGCCCTGGTCTGCCCTGGGTGCGGTGCCTACGCCCCGGACATAGCCCCGACCCGCACCGACGCCGGTGTCACGGCCGCACCGCTCGCGGCCGACGGCTGGTTCGGCGCCGGATCCCCCGCCGCCGAGCCGCCCGCCGGCCCCGCGGACACCGCCACGGACGCGCCGCCCGCGGACGTCACCGACGCCCCGCCCGCGCAGCAGGGGCGCGCCGCCCGGCGCCGGCAGCTGGCGCGCTGGAAGAAGAACCAGCGCCGGGCCGTGGTGGCGACCGCCGTCGCGCTCGTCGGCGGCGGCCTGACGCTCGCCTCGCTGGACCGCGGCAACGGCGACAAGGCCCAGGCGGCCACCGCGCCGGACAACCGGAGCATGGGCCTCACCGAGGAGCCGTCGGCCGCCCCCAGCGGCCCGGCGTCCACTCCCGCACCGCCCGCCGCCGCGCACCGGCACGCGTCCGCCACGCCGACGGCACACACGCCCGCGGCGAACGTCCCCCGGCAGCAGTCCCTCGCGCCCGCGCCACAGACGGCCGGGTCCGCCGCCCACCCGCACACCGCCGCGGCCGCCGCCCGCCCGGCCGCCCCGGCCGCCGCACTGCCGGTCAGCACCCCGACGACCTCGTCCGGTTCCGGTACGACAGGTTCGGCCGGAACGACGGGTTCGACGGGTACAACGGGTACGACCGGAACGACGGGTACGGCCGGTAGTACCGGTAAGAAGACACAGCCGACCTCCACCGGCACGGGCAGCGGCACGGGCAGCGGCACCTCCACCTCGCCGACGTCACCGTCCTCGACCGACCCCAACCAGCTCTGCCTGGTCCTGGTCTGCCTCGGCTGAGCTCCGCAACCGCACCTCGCAGACGGTCCCCCGTCAGCCCTCGCCCGCGGAGCGGATCGCCGATTCCACCGCCGCGATCCGGTCCGCGAGGAGTCCCAGCGCCGCCACCGCCCGGACGACGGGATCCTCCTCGGGGCCGCCGAGCGCGCGGGCGCGCACGTGGGCGGTCTTCACCTCGGCCCAGCGGGCGGCCTGCGCCGGGCTCAGCGTCCCCCGCAGCTCCGCCAGTTTCAGCAGGTTGGCCTCCGCACCGGTGGTGAGGGTCTGGGCCTCGGCCGTGTAGTGGTCGTCGACGACGGCCTCGCGTTCGGCGTCGTTCATGACCGGGCGCAGCCGCCCGGCGATCCGGTTCATGTCGCGGTAGGAGCCCTGGAGGCGGAAGGGCGGCTCGGTGCGGGCGGCCTCCGACTGCGCGGCGGAGGCGATGTAGGCCGCGTTGACCCGCAGCACCGTCTCCCGCACCGCCATCACCTGGCGCAACACGGCGACGACGGCCTCCAGTTCGGCCGGCGGCATCGGCTGGGCGAGGCGGTCGGACAGGGCCGTCCCGTCGCCGTCGGCCAGCCGGATCAGGAGGTCCAGGTCGGCGCGGTCGCGGGCGGCGAGCGGGGCGAGCACCGGGTTGGCGGTGAGGGCGTTCTCGACGAAGCTGAGCGCGAAGACGTCCTCCTTGCCGGTGAGGACGTCGCCGAGGTTCCACACGTCGGCCCGGTTGGCGAGCATGTCGGGGATGCGGAAGCGTTCGCCGGACTCGGTGTAGGGGTTGCCGGCCAGGCAGACCGCGAAGCGCTTGCCGCGCAGGTCGTAGGTGCGCGGCTCGCCGTCCCACACGCCGTCCACGCGCCGGGTGGCGTCGCACAGCGGGATGAACTTCTGCAGCAGCTCGGGCGAGGTGTGCTGGATGTCGTCCAGGTAGAGCAGCGTGTTGTTGCCGGCCGCCAGCGCAAAGTTGATCTTCTCGAGCTCGCGGCGGGCGGTGGCGTCCGGGGCGTCGGCCGGGTCCAGCGAGGTGACGCTGTGGCCGAGCGCCGGGCCGCTGACCCTGACCAGCATCAGGCCGAGCCGGTCGGCGACGTACTCCATGAGCGTCGTCTTGCCGTAGCCGGGCGGGGAGACCAGCAGGAGCAGACCGCCGGTGTCGGTGCGCTTGGACTCGCCGGTGGTGCCCAGCTGCCGGGCCAGGCTGTCGCCGATCAGCGGCAAGTACACCTCGTCGACCAGGCGGCCCCGGACGAACGCCGACATCACCCGGGGGCGGTGGTCGTCCAGGCGGAGCCGGTCGCGCTCGGCCGCCACCAGGGCCGTACGGCGGCGCTGGTAGGCGCGGAAGGCGGGCACGTCCTCGGCCGCGAAGCGGGAGGTGCGGGCCAGGAACTCGTCCAGCCGCAGCTGAAGCCGGCCACCGGTCACCCGGAGGTGGGCGCCCAGCAGGCCCTCCGCCGTCGCGGTGAGCGGGGCGTCGCCGTCGTAGCGCGGCAGGCCGGGGCAGAGCTCGGCGGCGACCGCCTCGGCCAGCTCGCCCGGGCCGGCCTCGGTGCCGGTCGCGGCGGCGTACGCGGCGAGCCAGGCGTGCACCACCTGCCGGCGCGCGGCCAGGTCGGTCAGCCCCTCCAGGTCCGTGCGGTAACTCCCCTCCGCGTGCCGGAACTTCTCCAGCAGGGTGCGCGCCGTGAGGCCGAGGACGAAGCCGTCCGGGCCGCCGGTCAGCTCCTCGAAGAGGTAGGCGGCGGCCGGCCCGCCCGCCACCGACGCGTCCCAGGCCTCGATCGCCCCGGCCAGCTCCCGCTCCAGCTCCCCGATGGCCGGTACGGCACCGAAGGCGTCCCGGGCCCGGGCCAGCGACACCGCCCGCCGCGCCCAGGCCGTCCGGGCCTCCTGCGTGGTGCCGTGCGCCCAGAACAGCTGGGCGGCGGCGCGGGCGGCGGGCTCGTGGCGCAGGGTCCCGGCGCCCTCGTACAAGGGGAGCAGGGCCTGGAGCACGAGGGTCGCGTCGTGGTCGTGGACCCCGCGCTCATAGCCCTCGTCGTACGCCTCCTGCGCCGCCCGGCGGACCAGGTCCGGCAGGTCGTCGGCGGCGGCGAGGGCGGCCGGGCCGTGCTCGGCGAGCAGCCGGGCGGCGAGGTGCTCGGCGCGGTAGACCTCCGGTGACTCGGAGGGCAGGTGGCGGTCCCAGTAGGGGCGGTACGCGGCGAAGTCCGGGTCGGTGACCGGGGAGCGGTAGTCGGTGCCGGTCACCGCGAAGGCGAGGGTGTCGCCGTGCGGGACCAGGGTGAGGTCGAGCGGCTGGGTGTTGACGGCGAAGCGGTGGCCGCCGAGCAGCAGGGTGCGGCCGTCCTCGGCGTACAGGTCGGCGCGGTCGCGCAGCGCGCGGACGGCCTCCTGGCGGGCGGACTTCAGCCGGCCGTCGAGCTCCTCGGCGCGCACGCTGTCGCCGAGGGCGCGCAGTTCGCCCGCGGTGCGGCGGACCTTGGCGACCAGCGGGTCGGAGGCGAAGTACGTGGTGACCGCGTCGGCGTCGGCCAGCGTGGCGGCCCGGCGGGCGACCGTCCGCAGCATGCGCACCGCCGAGAGCGCGAGCTGCTCGGCGCGGCGGGCGCGGGCGTCGGCGAGGGACTGCTTGCGGGCGGCGAACGCCTCGTAGATCTCGGTGCGCCGGTCGGCGAGTTCGGCGAGGAAGTCGTCGAACTCGGCGAACCGGCCGTCCAGGTCCTCCAACCGGGCCAGCACGGAGGCGAGTTGGTCATCGCACTCCTCGGGCGTGCCGGACGCGGCGAGTGCGGCGGTGACGGCCTGGGCGAGCAGCGCGGTCTCGGCGGCGAACTCGGCGCGGCCCTCGCTGTCCTGGAGGCTGCGGCGGCGGGCCTCCAGGGTGGCCCGCGCCCGGTTGACACCGCCCAGCACCTCGGCGATCCGCTCCAGGACGGCCGTACGGACGACCGTGTCGGCGATGTCGAGGCCGGTCACCACCTCGGTGACCGTGCGCAGCCCGTCGGCGAGCTCCTCCAGCCGGGCGGCGACGGGCGCCCCGCCGGCCACGGTCTCGACGGCCGCCGCGTCCCCGACCAGCCGCTCGACCTCCGCCTGCTGCCCCGCGAAGGCGTCCTCGCGCGCCAGGAACTGCACCGCGCGCCGGCCGAAGGAGGCCAGGTCGTCCTCGGCGGCGGACGCCAGTTCCCGCAGCCGGGCGGCGTCGACGTACCGCAGCTCGCCCAGGGTGAGCAAGTGGCCGTGTGCGTGGCGGAGTTCGGTCAGTCCGCGCACCCAGGCGGCGGCCTCGCGCGGGGCCTCGCCGCGCAGCCGGCGCACCACGGCGGCGATCCGCGCCTCGGCCTCGTCGAGGGCGTCCGCCGCGTGCCGGGTCAGCTCCCGTACGGTCTCGAACTCGCCCAGCACCTGCTCGGCGGCCGCACGGACCTCGACCAACGGGCCTGCCAGCCCGCCCAGTTCGGGATCCGCCAGCCAGTGATGGGCGTCGGCGGCCCGCACACAGGCCGCCACCAGCGCCCGGTACCCCTCGCTCGTCTCGATGCCGTCGGTGACCAGCCGGGCCACGGACAGGCAGTCGGCGAGCCCGCGCACGAGATCCGCGTTGCCGACCCGGGCGAACGCGCCGGTGCCGGTGCGCAGCGCGGCGGCGTGCGTGTCGGAGACGTACGGGGAGGTCCACCACTGCACCGGATGCGTGTGCGCGGGCTCCTCGCCCCCGTCGCGCAGCACGGCGAGCGCGCCGTCCTCGAACAGCGCCCAGCCCCGGCACGGCAGCGGGTTCGCGACCTCCTTGCGCAGGGTGTTGTACGACAGCAGCAGCGTGCGCCCGCCGGCCCGGGACCGGAAGGCGTACAGCACGTCCTCGCCGTTTGGCGCGCGGACCTCCCGCTCGAACTCCAGCCCGGTGACGTCGAGTTCGTACGTCTTGTGGGTGCCGCCCGCCAGGACGTACCCGCCCGGGAAGACGATCCCCTGCTCCTCGGGCAGCCGCCGGCACGCCTGCCCGATCCCGTCGAGCCGGACGACGGTCCCGGTGAGCGTGTCGAACACCAGGTGCCGGTCGTCCTCCTCCTTGTACGGCCGCACCCGCAGCAGCACCAGCGCACCGACCCGCGCATGCGCGACGGCCGCGTCCGCGAGCGCCTGCAGCGGCTCCTGCACGGGTTCGGCGTACAGTTCCCCGCCTTCCGGGGTGCGGACGGTGAGGGAGCCGCCGACGGTACTCACCGCCAGTCCTCCGGGGACGGCCACGTACTGCTCCCGGCCCAGGACGTGGTCCTCGCGGGTGGTCTCCGTCCAGGTCACGTCCTGGGCCGGCGGGAAGACGTCGTCACGGTCGCCGCGCGCGTCCAGGAACGCCACGCGGCCGTCGTCGGCGACGCTCCAGCGCAGGACGCGGACGTCCTCGGCCTTCTCGCCGGTGCGGAACACCGCCAGCAGCCGGCCGTCGACCCGGCGCAGCCGCAGCAGGCTCGCTTCGCGGTAGTAGCGGTGCAGCGCGCCGATCTCTTTTGCGAACGCCGGGTCGTCGAGGAGCCCGGGTACGGCGTCCTCGGGCATCCGCGCGCCGTCGCGGCCGTACAGCGCGAGGACGTCCGTGGCCGTGCCGGTCGCGCCGAAGAGGAGCGCGTCGCCCACGGCCACGATGTCGCTCGGCACGCACGCCTCCGGCGTCCTCAGCCGGGCGGTGGCGGCGAGGCCGAGTTTCGCCGACCCGAACTCCTCGCTCCGCCGCGCGTTGAGCGCGTCCGCCCTCCGGGCGAGGTCGGCGGCGTGCGCGGCGAGGCGGTCGCGGAGCACCTCGTAGGTGCCGGCATCCACCTGCGGCGCCTCAGCGGTGGCCATTGCGTGTGGTTCCCTTCGTGGGGTGTGCGGCTACGAGCTCGGGGCTGCGGGTCGTCTGCCGACTGCGGGTGCGTGGTGGCTGGTCGCGCAGTTCCCCGCGCCCCTGGGGAACTGCAGTCCCGGTGCTTCAAGGCACCGCCGCCGCTGTGGGCAGTCGTGCCTCCCCCAGTGCCTTAAGGGCCTGGGGGACCCCCAGGCGGCACGGGTGGGCGCAGCGGCACCTCACAGCGAGCAGCGCGCCGACCCACCCCCGCCCGGCCTCAGCTCCCCGCACCGCTTCCGTTCAGAGCCGTGAGCGGGGTGTCCTGGAGGCCCAGTTCGCTTGCCCTGTCCAGGAGTTTCTGGAGCTGCCCGGTGTTCGGGCCGCCGCCCTTGATCTGCTTCATCAGCAGGGCCGACACCGTGAGGTTGCGGACGTCCGCCGAGCCGAGCGAGCCCAGCACCCTGCTGAGGTCGTCCGTGAAGCTGCCCGTGCCGTCCAGCCACGGCTTCGCCAGGGCCTGCGCGGTGTGGGAGCTGGAGACGAAGCCGTCCACGCCCTTGCCGAGGGCGATGGAGGACACCAGCCGGTCGAAGAAGACGGACTCCCCGCCGACGATGTCGATGTCGGCGTTCTCCAGCCCGGTCGCGAGCACCGTCGCCTGCGCCTCGGCCACCTGCCGCTGGGTCTCCAGGCCGGCCAGCCGGATCTCCTTCTCCGCCTGGAGCCGGAGCCGGTACTCCTCGTGGCCCCGCGAGGCCTCGTCCAGCGCGGCCATCGCCGCGGCCTTCTCGGTCAGACCGGCGGCCTCGGCCTTCAGCTTCTCGCCGATCGCGGTGGCCTCGGCCAGCGCCTTCGCCTTGGTGCCCTCCGCCTCGGCCAGGCCCTTGGCCCGCGCGCCCTCCGCCTCGGCCTTGAGCCGCGCCTCGGTGGCCTCCGCGGCCGCCCGCGCGCCCTCGGCCTCCGCGAGGCCCTTCGCCCGCGCGCCCTCCGCCTCGGCGAGCGCCTTGGCCTGGGTGCCCTCGGCCTCGGCCCGCAGCCGTGCCTCGGTGGCCTCCGCCTCCGCGCGTCCGGCCTTGACGGTGACCTCGGCCTCCTTGTCCCGGACCTGCACGGCGGCGAGACCCTCGGCGGCCGCCTCGGCCTGGACGCCCTCGGCGAGCCGCAGCTTGGCGCGGGCGTCGAGGTCGGCGGTCTTCAACCGGGCCTCGGCCAGGGTGAGTTCCTCTGCGGCCCGGTGCGTCGCGGCCTGCTCCGCTGCCTCCGCGGCCTTGATGTCCTTGACCAGCTTCTCCTGCGCCTCCGCCTCGGCGGCGATGACGAGCGCCTGCCGCTCGCGCTCCGCCTCCTCGACCACGCGCAGCTTCTTGATGGACTCCTCCTGCTCGGCGACCGTACGGTCCACCGCGACCCGCTCCCGGATGACCTCGGCGATCTCCCGCTTCTCCGCCTCGACCTCCTTCTCGGCGGCGATCTTCGTCAGCTGGGTCTCCCGCTCCCGGGCGATGACCTCCAGCAGCCGGTCCTTCTCGATGCGCTCGTTCTCGACGGCGAGGACCCGCTCGCGGTTCTTCGCGGCGACGGCGATCTCCCGGGCCTGGTTCTCCCGCTGGACGCCGAGCTGTTCCTCGGTGCGCAGGAAGGCGGCCTGGGCGCGCAGCCGTTCCTCCTCCACCACGCGGGCGGTCTCGGCCTCCTCGCGGGCCCGGGAGGTCTCGATCTCCCGCTTCTGCTTGATCTCGGCGTCCGCCTGCCGGCGCTCCAGCTCCAGGATGGCCTCGCGGGCGTCGACGTCCTGGCGGGTGATCTCCTTCTGCTCGTTGCGGCGGGCCTCGTTGGTGCGGACGTGCTCGACCGCCGTCAGCTCGGTGATCTTGCGGATGCCCTCGGCGTCGAGGACGTTGGCCGGGTCCATCTGGGACAGCGGCGTCTGCTCCAGGTAGTCGATCGCCGCGTCCTCGAGGTGGTAGCCGTTGAGGTCGATGCCGATCAACTCGATGATGTGGTACCGGAGTTCCTCGCGCTTGGTGTAGAGGTCGGTGAAGTCCATCTGCTTGCCGACGGTCTTCAGCGCCTCGGAGAACTTCGCGTGGAACAGCTCCTGCAGCGTGTCCTGGTGGCTGGCGCGCTCGGTGCCCACGGTCTGGGCGACCTTGATGACGTCCTCGACGGTCTTGTTGACCTTGACGAAGAACAGGATCCGGATGTCGGCGCGGATGTTGTCCCGGCAGATCAGCCCGTCCCGGCCGGAGCGGCTGATCTCGATGGTCTTCACCGAGATGTCCATGACCTCGGCCTTGTGCACGATCGGCAGCACGACCTGCCCGGTGAAGGACACGTCGACCCGCCGCGTCTTCGACACGATCAGGGCCTGGCTCTGGTCCACCTTGCGGTACAGCCGCGAGAACGCGAGCACCGCGAGCAGTACGACGACGAGACAGGCGGCGACGAGCACGCCCAGGGCTTCCATGGCATACGTCCTTGCGTCAGACGATGAGGTACGGAGCCCCCCGGGATCGCGGTGCCGGACGCCAGTACCGGACCCCCGTACCGGTCCTTGCGTACCGGTCATCGCCCGGTGCCCGGCACCGCGACCCTCCGTAGTGCTCCCCGCGGACGATGGTGCGGCCGGGGCGCACACCCGCGCATTGCCGGTGTCCGGCAGTGTTCACTAGGGTCTTGATGCCGGATCGGCGCTAATAAAGCGTCACCGGCGCGTCAAGATCGCGGGGCACGCGGCACGGGGGACGAGGACGGGGGCCGGGACCGGCAATGGGGGACAAGCACGGTATACGTGGCACGTCCGAGCAGTATCTGGACGGTTTCACCCGGACGCTGGCCGAGGTCTCGGCCACCGGCCGGCGGCTGACCAGGGAGGAACTGAAGACCCGGCGGACCCTTGGCGAACAGGCCGCCGAGGCCGGGCAGTCACTGCGCGCGCTGATCGTGGCCCACCTGGCCGCCACCCGCGCCGCCTGGCCGGCCGTGCCCGGCGCCGCGGAGAGCGGCCTGGCCACGCTGGCCGCCGTCGAGCAGGCGATCGACGCGTTCGCCGAGGGCTACGAACGCGCCCAGCGGCTCTCCGTGCGCCGCGAGGAGGCCGCGCGCCGGGAGTTCATCGACGACCTGCTCTACGGCCGCAGCGACCTGGGCCGCCTCGCCGAGCGCGCCGAACGCTTCGGTCTGCACCTGTCCCGGGCGCACGCGGTGGCCGTCGCCGAGGGCCCGTCCGCGTACGTCGAGGGCGGCCCGCTCGCCCGCCGGGTCGAGGCGGCCGTGCTCGCCCGCTTCGACTCCCGCAGCATCCTGCTCACCACCAAGAACGGCCGCCTGCTGTGCGTGGCCCCCGGCGACGAGGACGAGATCCTGCTGCACTTCGCCAAGCAGGCGTACGCGGCGTCGGACGGCGTCCGGGTCGCGGTCGGCCGCCCGCAGCACGGCGCCGGCGGGGTCGTGCAGTCGTACGAGGAGGCCCTCGCCGCGCTGGAGATGGCCACCCGGCTGGGCCTGGCCGGGCCGGTGCTGCGCGCCGCCGACCTGCTCGTCTACCCGGTGCTGGCCCGGGACCGGCAGGCGCTGGTCGACCTGGTGACCCACACCCTCGGCCCGCTCACCAGGGCCCGCGGCGGCGCCCTGCCCCTGCTGGAGACGCTCGGCGCCTACTTCGACTCCGGCTGCGTGGCCGCCGAGACGGCCCGCCGGCTCTCCTTGAGCGTCCGCGCGCTGACCTACCGGCTGGAGCGCATCCACCAGCTCACCGGCGCCGACCCCGCCGACCCGGCGCACCGCTACATGCTCCAGACGGCCGTCCTGGGCGCGCGCCTGCTGGACTGGCCGAACCAGCCCCTCTGAAAATACTTGCATTCTTGGAAAGTAATGTCCATGCTGACACCATGACCGGGGCGGACCGACCAACCGCCCCTGCCCATACCGGAGGTGCACACATGGACAGCACGGGGGAACCGATGGACGCCCAGCAGGCGGAGCGGGCACTCGCCGCCGCACGCGCGGCGCAGTGCGCGGCCCGGACGGCGGGCGACGAGCGGAACAGGCCCAGGTGGTACGCCATCGGGCAGGGGCTGACCTGCGCGCCCGGCTTCATCGCACTGGGGCTGGCCGAGAAGTACCCACAGTGGGGTACGTGGCTGACGGTCGCCGGAGGGCTGTCCCTGGCCGCCTTCCTCGTGCTGGTCTGGCTCGGCGCGCACCACGGCGGGGTGACCGGCTGGTTCAACCGGGACCGCGGGCCCGGCCGCCGCGGCTGGCGGGCATGGGTGGTCCCCTTGATCCCCTGCACCGTGGCCTTCCTGGCCTACCTCCTGTACGGCCCCGCCGCCTGGCTCATCGCCATGGGCCTGACGAGCGGCGTCGACTACCTCCTGCGCGCGACCCGGCAGGGCCGTACCGCATGACCGGCCCCCTGCGCGGCACCCCTCCCGCTCTCGACCGCGAGTTCCACCACCCCACCCGGCTGGCCCTCGCCGCCTACCTCTCCGCGTGCGGCGAGGCGGAGTTCGCCGTCCTGCGGGACTACTGCCAGGTCTCCGACTCCACGCTGAGCAAGACCCTCTCCGCGCTGGAGAAGACGGGCTACGTCAGCATCCGCAAGGGGTACCTCGGCAAGCGCCCGCGCACCTGGGCCGCGCTCACGCTCACCGGCCGCAGGGCGCTCGCCCGGCATCTGGCGGCGCTGGAGGAGATCGCGGCGACGGCCCGCCGGGCCGCGGGTGCCGGCGCCGAGGACACCGGCGCGGTCTGACGGACGCCGCGGGCCCGCCCCTCGTCGGCGCCTACCCCTCCTCGGTGGTGCGCACCGCGGTCGCCCGGCCCGGCTCCGGCAGCTCGGCCAGCTCCGCCCGGACCAGCAGGACGTCGCCGATGAAGAGGTCGTACACGACGATCCCGACCACGCCGCCGATCAGCGGCCCGACGATCGGGATCCACCAGTAGCCGCTGTACACGCCGGACACGCTGCCCGGGAAGGCGAGGCTGCCCCAGCCCTCCGCGTAGGTGAGCAGGCGCGGCCCGAAGTCACGGGCCGGGTTGATGGCGTACCCCGCGTTGGCGCCGTAGGACATGCCGATGGCGGCGACGACGAAGCCCACGATCAGCGGCCCGAGGTTGGCCTGCACGGCCTGGTTGCGCAGGTCGAGGACGGCGGAGATCAGCATCAGCAGGAAGGCCGTACCGACGATCTGGTCGACCAGCGGCCCCCAGACGCCGCCGTGGAAGTACGCCGCGGGGAAGGTGGCGAAGATCGAGAAGGTGGCGTTGGTGTGCCCGTTCACCTTCGGCCCGGGCGCGACGGTGTCATAGGCGTCGATCGCCTGGTGGTACACGAGGTAGACCAGCGCCGCTCCGGCGAGCGCGCCGGCGACCTGCGAGAACCAGTACGGCAGGACCTTGGCCCAGGAGAATCCCCGGCGCACGGCCATGGCCAGGGTCACGGCCGGGTTGATGTGGGCACCGCTGACGCCGCCGGCCACGTACACGCCGAAGACGACGGCGAACGCCCAGCCCCAGGTGATCAGCAGCCAGTCACCGGCCGCCAGGAAGATCGTGGTGGGCGTCGCGGCGCGGCCCGAACCGGGCAGCGCGGCGACCGCCATCGCGACCACACCGCAGCCGAAGGAGATGAGCACGAAGGTCCCGAGGAACTCGGCGAGGCACTCGCCCAGCAGTCCGCCCCGGCTTCTGAGCCGGGACGGCTTGATGATCGCGGGGATTTCGACAGCCATGGAGGCCCCCTTGAAGAGAGCAATACGGCCAACGTCACCATATTGGCGTACAAAGCCACTCTCCGCAGTGTGACCGTGCCCCGTCAGCCCCCGGAGCCCCCGGCCCAGCGCCCGCCCGGGGCCCCGGCTCTGCCCCGGGATCCCCGGCTCAGCTGTCGAGGTCGTCCGCGAAGTGCCGGAACCCGTGCCGGTCCCGGTGCAGGCCCCACAGCGCCTCCGCCAGCACGGCCGGGTCCTTGCGCGCGTGCCCCGGGGTGATCGCCCCCGGGATCACCAGCTGCGCCACATGGATCCCCTCGCCGGCCAGCCGCTCGTGCAGCAGATGGCCGTAGGCGCTCTCCGCGGCGAACGCGATGGAGGTCCCGGCCCGTTCGGTGTGCGGTACGACGGCGGTGCCGCCGTTGACGAAGAGGATCGTCCCGCGCCCCAGCCGGCGCATCCCCGGCAGCACCTGCTGCACGGCGGCGACCGCGCCGTACACGGAGAACTCGATGGGCCCGACCAGATCCCGGTACCGGGTCTCCAGCACCGGCCGCATGAAGTCCCGGTGCGGCACCGGGCTGTACTGCAGCACCTCGACGGTCCCCACCTCGGCCGCCGCCCGCCCCAGCGCCGCGGCCAGCTCCTCCGGTCTGCGCACGTCGGCGACGAACCCCCGGGCCGCCACCCCACCGCCCTCCAGGTCCCGCACCAGCGTGTCGAGCCGTTCCCGGTCCCGGGCGAACAGGGCCACCGCGAACCCCTCCCGCCCGAACCGCCGCGCGACGGCGGCCCCGAGCCCGGGCCCGGCGCCCACAATGGCGATGCTGCTCATGCCCCCATTCTGGTGGCCCGGCGGGCGGCGCGCGGCCTGGACGCCCCGGCCTCCGGGGGACCGCAGGTGGGCCGACGCCGGGCGGGCCGGTGCGCCGGACGGCCGCTGGGCCGTCCGGGTGCATCCGTCACGCGGTCGGCCGCGCGTCGGGCGGCGCGTGCGGCGCTGAGCGGCAAAGGATGGCCAGTAGCCGACGTAGGGCGTGCGCGGACCGCGAGCATCAGGAGACAGACGAGTTGTGAGCATCCTCAACGAACCCCATGGTGCCGCCGCGGCAGAGGACGCCTACGAGAGCGAGGTACCGGTCCGGGGCCGGCAGCCCGGCAGCGTCGTGGTGAAGTGGCTGACCACCACCGATCACAAGACGATCGGCACGCTGTACCTGGGCACGTCCTTCGCGTTCTTCCTGGTCGGCGGCCTGATGGCCCTGATCATGCGCGCCGAGCTGGCCCGGCCGGGCCTGCAGATCGTCTCGAACGAGCAGTTCAACCAGCTGTTCACGATGCACGGCACCGTGATGCTGCTGATGTTCGCCACCCCGCTGTTCGCCGGCTTCACCAACTGGATCATGCCGCTGCAGATCGGCGCGCCGGACGTGGCGTTCCCGCGGCTGAACATGTTCGCCTACTGGCTGTACCTGTTCGGCTCGCTCATCGCGGTGGCCGGCTTCCTCACCCCGCAGGGCGCGGCCTCCTTCGGCTGGTTCGCCTACTCCCCGCTGACCGACGCGGTCCGCTCACCGGAACTCGGCGGCGACCTGTGGATCATGGGCCTGGCCTTCTCCGGCTTCGGCACCATCCTCGGCTCGGTCAACTTCATCACCACGATCATCTGCATGCGCGCTCCCGGTCTGACCATGTTCCGCATGCCGATCTTCTGCTGGAACGTGCTGCTGACCGGTGTCCTGGTCCTGCTCGCGTTCCCGGTCCTCGCCGCCGCCCTGTTCGCCCTGGAGGCGGACCGCAAGTTCGGCGCCCACGTCTTCGACGCCGCCAACGGTGGACCACTGCTGTGGCAACACCTCTTCTGGTTCTTCGGCCACCCGGAGGTGTACATCATCGCCCTGCCGTTCTTCGGCATCGTCTCCGAGATCATCCCGGTGTTCTCCCGCAAGCCGATGTTCGGCTACATGGGCCTGATCGCCGCGACCATCTCCATCGCCGGTCTGTCCGCGACGGTGTGGGCCCACCACATGTACGTCACCGGCGGGGTGCTGCTGCCGTTCTTCGCCTTCATGACCTTCCTGATCGCGGTGCCGACCGGGGTGAAGTTCTTCAACTGGATCGGCACGATGTGGAAGGGCAGTCTGTCCTTCGAGACGCCGATGCTGTGGGCGGCGGGCTTCCTCGTCACGTTCCTCTTCGGCGGCCTGACCGGTGTCATCCTGGCGTCCCCGCCGATGGACTTCCACGTCTCCGACTCGTACTTCGTGGTGGCCCACTTCCACTACGTGGTCTTCGGCACGGTCGTCTTCGCCATGTTCGCGGGGTTCCACTTCTGGTGGCCGAAGTGGACCGGCAAGATGCTGGACGAACGCCTCGGCAAGATCACCTTCTGGACGCTGTTCGTCGGCTTCCACACCACCTTCCTGGTCCAGCACTGGCTGGGCGCCGAGGGCATGCCCCGCCGCTACGCCGACTACCTGGCGGCCGACGGCTTCACCACCCTGAACACCGTCTCCACCATCGGCTCGTTCCTGCTCGGCCTGTCGATGCTGCCGTTCCTCTACAACGTCTGGAAGACGGCCAGGTACGGCAAGCCGGTCGGCGTCGACGACCCTTGGGGCTACGGCCGTTCGCTCGAGTGGGCGACCTCCTGCCCGCCCCCGCGGCACAACTTCGTCACCCTCCCCCGGATCCGTTCGGAATCCCCGGCGTTCGACCTGCACCACCCCGACATCGCGATGCAGGAGCACGAGCACGCGATCCCGGCGCGGCCCGACCGGGGACAGGGGTGAGCGGTCCGCCGAGGCAGGGGGCCGACGACGCGCTCGCCAACGAGGTCGAGGGATACCTGCTCTGGCAGGCCCGCATCGCCGAGGCCGAGCAGCGCGCCCACGAGTTCACCGGGCCCCTGGAGTGGCTGACGACCGCCCAGCGCGAGGAGATCGAGCACCGGTACGTCACCGACGCCCTGGCCCGCTCCCGCGCCGACCTGGAACGCATCGCGGCCCGCTGCACGTCCCTGCGCGCCGAGTACGAACACCGCTACCAGGAACTGAAGCGCCGCTGCGTGGCCGTGACCCTCGCGGTGTGCGCGAGCTGCACGGCCGTGGCGACGCTGCTGCTGCTCCTGTGACCCCGGCTCACGCCATCCAGAAGAAGACCGCCGTCATCCGCTTGTCCTCCAGCGTGGTGCCGCAGTAGTCCGTCGCGCTGTGCACGAGGTTGGCGTTGTAGAGGAGGAGGCGGTTGTACTTGTGGGGGACGCGGACGTCCTCCTCGAAGTGGTTCGCCGGGACGAACCGCGTGCCGAGGGCCTCGACGAGGTTGTTGTGCGGGGCGTGCACGATGTTGCCGCCGAGCCGGCCGCCGGGCAGTGACTGGCGGTAGAAGGCCGTGCCGCAGTTCTTGGGGACACCGGGATTGAGGTACAGCACGGCGGCGTACCGGCACAGCGCCCGTGAGTCCGTGTGCGGGCGGGGCTCGCTCTCGCCCTCGCCGACCACCTGCACGCAGTTGTGGTTCAGCGTCCCGCCGCCGGGAGCCTGTTGCACCCACAGCTCCTTCGCCCCCGTGGCCTTCTTCACCAGGCCCTCGATCACGGCGAGTTCGGCGGGTTCCAGGCCGGGCATGGCACGCAGGCCGGGCCAGGTCTCGGAGGTGTACGGGTAGCCCTGCACCCAGTCGTCCTTGGCCAGGCACCGCTCCCGTACGGCGTCCACGTCGGGCAGGACGTCGTCGAACACCCAGTAGTCGCGGCCCTTGGTGGGCTTGCGGTAGGGCAGGACGGGAAGGGCGGCGGCAGCCGGGGGGCGACCGGCCGGCATGCGGGGCGACGGTGGCTGTGGGGGCATGCGGCGAATCTATGCCAACGGTTCGTCTCGCCTCTCCCGGGGAATGGTCAACTCTTCTTTACCTGCCGCACCGATACGAACGGCGCCCGCATCCGTACTGCTGTGCGTCCGAACCGCCCCGAGCCGTCATCGGGGGCGGGATCCACGACCGGGCAGGAGGCACGGTGCGCTTTTCGCGGAACGCGACGGGAACCCTCTTCGTGGGCGGTGCGATGGCCATGACCCTCGTCGCACTCGCCTACCCGAGCATGCTCGGCGTGACCAAGGTGACCACCGCGCAGGACCGCGTCATCGCCAACACGCAGTGGGGGCCGCTGACCGAGCAGGACCGCGACTTCGTGGTGAAGGTGCGGGCCGCCGGACTGTGGGAGTACCCGGTGGGGCAGATGGGGCTGCAGAAGGGCACCACACCGGGGGTCATCACGGCCAGCAAGCACCTGGTCGACGGGCACGCGGCGCTGGACACCACCTGCCGCAAGATCGCGCCGATGCTGAACATCACGCTGCCCAACCTGGCCAGCCCCCAGCAGCAGGGCTTCGTCAGCCAGTTGAAGGCGGACAGCGGGAGGAAGTTCGACAGCGACTTCGCCAACATCCTGCGGATGACGCACGGCGCGATCTTCAACACCATCTCGAAGATCCGGTCCACCACCAAGAACTCGCTGGTGCGCGCCCTCGCCGACCAGGCCAACAACACCGTGCTGGACCACATGACGGTGATGGAGAAGACCGGCCTGGTCGACTTCGACCAGACCCTCTTCCAGCAGACCACCCCGCCCAAGCTGCCCGCCTCCGACCTGACCCCGCCACCCCCGGCCGCAGGTCAGCCGGAGGTGGTGCTCACCCCGCCGCCGAACCCCACGTCGACACCCGTCGACCTCAGCGGCCTGACCGGCGGCAACGCCTCGGCGGCGCCGAGCCCCGGGCCGACGACGGGTTAGGCCCTGGGGGCCAGCCACACGGTCGTGTCCGGCGGGAGGGCCGTACCGCCGAGGGGGCGGCTGCCCAGCAGCACCGCCCCCGGCGGCAGCGGTACCGGCCGCTCGCCGAGGTTGGTCACGCAGCGCCAGGCCGGCGAGCGGGTGAAGTCCAGCACGCCGGCCGGGGCGTCCGGGGTCCAGGTCAGCGCCTCGCCCTCCAGCAGCTTGCGGCGCAGCCGCAGGGCGGTGCGGTACAGCTCCAGGGTCGAGCCCTCGGCCTCCGTCTGCGCCTCGACGGCGTACGCCGCGAAGGACGACGGCTGCGGCAGCCAGGCGGCGCCCGGCCCGAAGCCGTACGACGGCCCGGTCGTCGTCCACGGCAGCGGCACCCGGCAGCCGTCGCGGCCCTTGCGGACATGGCCGGTCTGCTCCCAGATCGGGTCCTGGAGCACCTCGGCGGGCAGGTCGGCGACCTCGGGGAGGCCGAGTTCCTCGCCCTGGTACAGGTACGACGAGCCGGGCAGCGCGAGCATCAGGAGGGTCGCGGCCCGGGCCCGGCGCAGGCCGGCGGCTACGTCGACGGCGGGCGCGGTGCCGCCGGACAGCAGCCAGGAGGCCGGATCGGTGCCGGGCGGGAGCATCAGGCGCGAGGCGTGGCGTACGACGTCGTGGTTGGACAGCACCCAGGTGGCGGTGGCGCCGGCGGCGTGGGCGGTGGCCAGCTCGTCGGTGATGACCCGGCGGAGTTCCGCGGCGTCCCAACGGGCTTCGAGGTATTCGAAGTTGAAGGCCTGGCCGAGTTCGTCGAGGCGGGCGTACAGTGCGCGGCGCGGTCCGGGGACCCAGGCCTCGGCGACGGCGGTGCGCGGCGGGCGGTAGGCGTCGAAGACCTTGCGCCAGTCCCGGTAGATCTCGTGGACCTCGTCGCGGTCCCAGTAGGGGTGGCTGCCCGGCGGGACGAGCGGCAGGGCCTCCTCGCCGGTGGCGCCGAGGTTCCCGGTGTCCCGCAGGGGCTCGGCGAGGTCCTTGGCGAGGCCGTGGGCGACGTCGACCCGGAAGCCGTCGACACCCCGGTCGGACCAGAAGCGCAGGGTGGTGCGGAAGTCGGCGCGGACGTCCTCGTTGTCCCAGTTGAGGTCGGGCTGTTCGGGGGCGAAGAGGTGCAGGTACCACTCGCCGTCCGGGGTCCGCTGCCAGGCGCTGCCGCCGAAGACGGACTGCCAGTCGGTGGGCGGGAGTTCGCCGTGCGCGCCCCGGCCGGGGCGGAAGACGTACCGCTCGCGGGCCGGGGAGCCGGGGCCGGAGCGCAGGGCCTCCTGGAACCAGGGGTGCCGGTGCGAGGTGTGGTTCGGGACGATGTCGACGACGACCTTCAGACCGAGCCGGTGGGCCTCGCCGACCAGGGCGTCGAAGTCGTCCAGGGTGCCGAGGCGGGGGTCGACGTCCCGGTGGTCGGCGACGTCGTAGCCGCCGTCGGCCAGTTCGGAAGGGTAGAAGGGGCTCAGCCACAGGGCGTCGACGCCGAGGCCGGCGAGGTGGTCCAGGCGCAGGGTGATGCCGCGCAGATCGCCGAGCCCGTCGCCGTCGGCGTCGGCGAAGCTGCGGGGATAGACCTGGTAGATGACGGCCTGGCGCCACCAGTCGGGGCTCTTGGGGGAGAGGTCCGGGAAGCGGTCTGCCATACGGGATCCCTTCGGAAAGGACACGACGGTACAGGGAATCTGTCCACATTGCCCGGAAAAGGAACCTTCGGCCCGGCACGGAGCACCTGCCCCGCGCCCTCGCCCCGGTGGCGCGCCTAGCCCGGCGTACCGCAGTGCTCCAGCAGCCCCGCCACCTCGCCGTCCACCACCTGGTACCTGACGACCCGGCCCTCCTTCTCGCCCGCGACGACACCGGCCGCTCGCAGCAGCCGCAGGGCCTGGGAGACGGCGGGGTCGTTCATGCCCGTGGCGATGGCGAGGTCGGAGACGGCGAGCGGACCGGTGTGGTGGAGGGCGAGCAGGAGGGACAGCCGGTTGGGGTCGGCCAGCAGGGAGAAGCGGTCGGCCCAGGTACGGACGTGGCCCGCGTCGCCGATGGCGGCGATCGCCTCGCACACCCGGTGACCGTCGATGGTGCGGCGGTCGGCTCGGTCGGCAGGCACGAGATGCATGGCCTCATCCTCGCAGCCCGGCATGTGATCTTGAATACCTGCTCGGTTGTGCAGCTATGCAGAAGAGCCCCCGCACCCCTACGGTGGTCGGGCCGTGGTGTTCGGGAAGTCGATGCAAGGTCGACGCGGCCCTCGCCACTGTGATCGGGGAGTTCCCGTCCCGTCCGGCACCCGCCGGGCCACTGGTCGGTCGTACGACTGGGAAGGCAGGGACGGCGAACGCACCACCCCGTAAGCCAGGAGACCGGCCACGGCAGCTCACGAAGTGATCCACGAGGTGCTGGAGCGTGAACCGATGGCCAATGCTGCCGATACCCCTGCCGTGACGGCTTCCTTCCGCTGGCGGCGCGAGGACACCGTCAAGACGATCGGGCTGGTGGCGGTGATCGCCGCCCTCCACGTCGTCGCCTTCGGGATCCTCTTCCTCCTCGTCGTCCCCGGCCACTACCAGGTCGGCTCCAAGGCCTTCGGCATCGGCCTGGGCATCACCGCCTACACGCTGGGCGTGCGGCACGCCTTCGACGCCGACCACATCGCCGCGATCGACAACACCACCCGCAAGCTGATGGCCGACGGCAAGCGGCCGGTGTCGGTGGGGTTCTGGTTCGCGCTCGGGCACTCCAGCGTGGTGATCGTGCTCGCCGTGATGATCGCGGCCGGCACGCAGCTCGCCGACAAGGTGACCAACGAGAACTCCGGCACCCACCAGGTCCTCGGCTTCCTGGGGACGACGATCGCCGGCGCGTTCCTGTATCTCATCGCCGCGCTCAACTTGGTGGCCCTCGTCGGCATCCTGCGCGTCTTCCGGGCGATGCGGGCGGGGACGTACGACGAGACCGAGCTGGAACGCCACCTGGACTCACGCGGGTTCATGAACCGCTTCCTCGGCCGCCTCACCCGGTCCATCAGCCGCCCCGGCCAGATGTACCCGGTCGGGTTCCTGTTCGGCCTCGGCTTCGAGACGGCCACCGAGGTCACCCTGATGGTGATGGCGGGCTCCGGTGCGGCGGCGGGCCTGCCCTGGTACGCCATCCTGTGCCTGCCGCTGCTGTTCACCGCGGGGATGTGCCTGTTCGACACGCTCGACGGCACGTTCATGAACTTCGCCTACCAGTGGGCCTTCTCGAACCCGGTGCGCAAGGTCTTCTACAACCTGACCATCACCGGGCTGTCCATCGTGGTCGCCTTCTTCATCGGCACCATGGAGCTGGTCGGCCTCGACCTCGGCAACATCGGTTACGTGATCGTCGCCCTGTTCGTGGTGGTGTGGGCGGCGGCGCTGGCGTACTGGCGCCTGGCCCGGGTGGAGGAGCGCTGGACGGCCCCCGCGTCCGGCGGCCGGTGACGGCACGTCACGTCGGCCCCGGGACCTGGTGCCCCGGGACTAGCGTTCGACCGTCTCCAGGTACAACTTGACGTAGCGGTCCACGGCGACCTCCAACGCCACGTCCACCATCGCCTGTTGGCGCCTGCCCTCGTGGATCTCGGACTCGCCGGGGCGGGGGCGGCGGTCGACGATCGTCTGGCCCCGGGTCGGGCCGGGGGCCAGGGACACCTCGACCGGGAGCAGGCGGGTGGTGATGCCCTGCGGGTCGGCGACCGCGCACACCGCGCCCGCGTCGCCCAGGCCGCCCGCCTCCTCCGCCTCGGGCTCCTCGCCCTGTGCGGTCGGCCGGTGGGCGAGGAGCTCTCCGGCCAGGCGGGTGCCGGGGTCGGCGCTGGTGCGCAGCCGGTGCACCTCCGGGGCGGGCACGACCACCTGCATGAAGACGTCGAGGCCGTACATGGTGAGGGGCACCCCGGAGGAGAGCAGGATCGCCGCCGCCTCCGGGTCGTGCCAGACGTTGAACTCGGCGACCGGAGTCGCGTTCCCGACGGCCACCGCGCCGCCCATGAAGACGACCCGCTCGATGTTGCGGGTCACCTCCGGGTGGGTGCGCAGCAGCAGGGCGATGTTGGTCAGGGGCGCGGTGGGGATCAGGGTGACCGGGCGGGGCGAGGCCAGGATCTCGCGCCGGAGCAGGGCCACGGCGTCCAGCTCGCAGGCGCGGCGCTTCGGCGCGGGCAGGCCCAGGTCGCCCATGCCGTCGGCGCCGTGCACGTGCTGCGCCGGGCGCGCCGGTTCGATCAGCGGGCGCTGCGCGCCCCGGCCCACCGGGATCTCCGGGGCGCCCGCCTGCTCCAGCACGGTCAGGGTGTTGCGGACCACGCCGTCGACGTCCGTGTTCCCGGCCACGCAGGTCACCGCGCGCAGGTCGAGACCCGGGTGGCGCACGGCCAGCAGCAGGGCGAGGGCGTCGTCGACCCCGGTGTCGCAGTCGATGATCACGGGGATGGGCTGACCGGTCACGGCGGGCTCCTTCCGTCAAGCCGACCTTAGATCAGGACGGTCACTCCCACAGTGCGGTGCCGCGTGCGGCCACCCGTGCGGAGATCCGCCGCAGCAGCTCGGGCACCGGCAGTTCCCCGGGCCTGCGGCCGTCCCGCAGCCGTACGGCGGCCAGGCCCGCCTCCGCCTCGCGGGCGCCGATCACCGCCTGGTACGGCACCAGGCGGGCGGCGCGGATCCGGGCGCCGAGGGTGCCCTCGGCGGGCCCCGCGAGTTCGGCGCGCAGTCCCAGCCCGGCCGCCTCGCGCACGATCTCGGCCGCCCGGCCCAGCTGCTCCTCGCCGACCGGCAGGACGGCCAGCTGCACCGGGGCAAGCCAGGCCGGGAAGGCGCCCGCGTGCGCCTCGATCAGATGGGCGACGGCCCGCTCGACGCTGCCGATGATGCTGCGGTGCACCATCACGGGCCGGTGTTTCGCGCCGTCGGCGCCGATGTAGTGCAGGTCGAAGCGGGCCGGCTGGTGGAAGTCGATCTGCACGGTGGACAGGGTGGACTCGCGGCCGGCCGGGTCGGCGATCTGCACGTCGATCTTCGGGCCGTAGAAGGCGGCCTCGCCCTCCGCCTCCTCGTACGCCACGCCGGACGCGTCCAGCACCTCCCGCAGCAGTTCGGTGGCCCGGCGCCACAGCTCCGGATCGGCGACGTACTTGCCGCCCTCGCCGGGCAGCGACAGCCGGTGCCGTACCGCCTCGATGCCGAGGTCGGCGTAGGCGCGGGCGATCAGCTCCAGCGCGGCGCGGGCCTCATCCACCGCCTGGTCCAGGGTGCAGAAGATATGGGCGTCGTTGAGCTGGATGGCGCGGACGCGGGTCAGGCCGCCGAGGACGCCGGAGAGTTCGGCGCGGTGCATGCCGCCCAACTCGGCTATGCGCAGGGGCAGTTCCCGGTAGCTGTGGGAGCGGGAGCGGTAGATCAGGGCGTGGTGGGGGCACAGGCTGGGCCGCAGCACGACCTCCTCCGCACCGAGTTTCATCGGCGGGTACATGTCGTCGCTGTAGTGGTCCCAGTGCCCGGAGATCTCGTACAGCTCCCGTTTGCCGAGCGCGGGCGAGTACACGTGCCGGTACCCGGCCCGGCGTTCGGCCTCGCGGATGTACTCCTCCAGGGTGTGCCGTACCACCGCGCCGTCCGGCAGCCAGTACGGCAGGCCCGCGCCGATCAGCGGGTCGGTGTCGAACAGGCCCAGCTCACGGCCGAGGCGGCGGTGGTCGGGGAGTGCGGCGTTCGCGTTCATGGGCGGGTCTCCTCACTGCGGGAGGCGAACGCCCACGGCACACGAAAGCCCCGGGGCGTTCGCCCCGGGGCTTCGATGCTGGTCAGGTGTCAGCGCGCCGGGACGGTCTCCGGCGTCGTCGTGCTCTTCGGGCACTGCTGGGCGCGCTGCATACGGCGACCGTAGCAGCCGCCGACGCACCGGGTCGAGCCGATTTCGACGGCCCGCCCACCCGGATCCCTCAGCCCCTCGCCCGGAGCCCGCGGCCCGCCCACACCGATCCCTCGGCCACTCACCCCGGCCCCGCAGCCCGCCCACACCGATCCGGCCGACCGCCGACCAGATCCGGGGCCTGCCCACCCCGGCCCCCGGACTCCCCGGCCACTCACCCCGGCCCCGCAGTCCGCCCACACCGATCCGGCCGGCCGCCGACCAGATCCGCGGTCTGCCCACCCCGGCCCCCGGGCTCCCCGGCCCGCTCACCCGAACCGGCAGGTCGCTCACCCGGACGGACCGGAGCGCTGGTGGGCCGGTCGGGGCGGTGGTGCCGTGAGATCAGGCACCCCACCAGCCTGCCCCTCACCAGGCACCCCACGGCCCGCAGCCCAGGAGGCTCCTCGATGACCTCTCTGCACGACGCGCTACGCCCCCGCGGCCTCCCGCTCTGGCTCACCATCGCCGGACTCCTCGCGATGGGCGGCTGCGCGGCGCTCGGTCTGCGGCAGCCGGAGACCGCGACCCCGCCGCTGCCGACGATCGACAAGCCGTCGCCGACCCGGAAGGGAGGCACGCGGGCCGACGGCACCCTCACCGACGAGCAGGCGCAGGCAGCGCTGCTCAACCCGAACGACCTCGGCGCCCCCTGGACGGCGACCGGCGGCGCGGCCACCTGGCGGGACCAGCTGCTGAAGGCGACCACCTCGGCCGGCGCCTGCCAGCGGCTGCTGGACGCCCTCTACACCGACGAGCTCCTCGGCGGCCCCGCCCGGTTCGCCGTCGGCCTGGACGACACCGACACCGACGCCCAGCTGCGCTACCAGATCGCCGACCGCCGCCCCGCCGACGTGGACGCGGCGCTCGCCTGGCTGAGGACGATGCCGGCGCAGTGCGCGCGGTTCACGGCCACCACCCAGGCCGGGATCACGGAGGACGTCCAGGTCTCCGACGCGCCGCTGCCGCAGGTCGGGGACGCGCGCCAGGGCCTCAGGATCAGCCTCGCCGCCACCGACACCGACGACCGGCACGCCACGCTCACGCTGGACGTGGCCGCCGTCCGGGTCGGCCCGGACGCGTTCGCCCTCACCAACGGCGGCCTGCGCGACGTACCGAACGACGCGACCCAGGCCGCCGTCCAGATCGGCGCCCTGCGCCTGGCGGACATCCGCAAGCAGGGCCGGGCGCAGGTCTGATCCGCAGGTCTCATCCGCAGGTCTCATCCGCAGGTCTCATCCGCAGGCCTGGTCAGGGTCTGATTAGCGGCCCTGATCAGCGGGCCTGGTCAGCGGGTCTGATGAGCGGGTCTGGTCTGCGGGGCGTCACAGGGGCGGCTGGGCCGGCGCCGGGCCCAGGGTGGTCGTGCCCGGGGTGGTGCGGTGGCCGAGGCCGGTGCGGTAGGCGTCCAGGGCGGCCTCGATACGGCCCGTGCGGCGCAGCAGGTCGCCCAGGAGGCGGCACAGGTCGGCCAGGTCCCCGGCGGCGCCCGCGCGTTCCAGCAGGCTGAGCGCGCGGACGTAGTGCTCCTCGGCGGCCTCGGTGTCCCGGGCGTCCTCGGCGATGATCCCGAGCAGGCGGTGGGCCGCGGCGGCGTGGACCGCGCCGCGCTCGGAGGAGAAGTCCCCGAGGACGCCCTCCAGGAGTACGGCGGACTCCTCCGACCTGCCCCGGCGGTGCAGCACGTCGGCGAGCTCCACGGCGGCCTGGCTGCGGTACAGGGCGGCCCGGCTCTCCGAGAGCATCGCGTACGCCTGGCGCAACTCGGCCTCGGCACGCTCCAGTTCGCCGTTCTGCGCGCAGACGTAACCGCGCATCCAGTGGCAGTTGGCCAGTTCGGTGCGCAGCCGCAGCGTGCGGTACAGCTCGGCCGCCTTGGCGAGGGAGGCGTCGGCCTCGCTGACCCGGCCCTCGGCGATCAGGGTGCGGGCCACCGAGCGGTGCATCCGGGCGATCAGCGCGGGGTCGCCGGCCCGCGGCGCGAGGGCGAGGGCGAACTCGGCGGCCTGGGCGGCGCGGGCGTGGGCGCCCATGTCCATGTACGGGCCGATCACGCTGGCGTAGAGCAGCAGCAGGGCGTCGGGGTCGTGCAGTCCGCCGCGGTTGAGCTCATCCAGCGTCGACTCCAGCAGATAGACGGCGTAGCGCAGTTCACCGGCCAGGTAGTGGGCGACCGCGCGGCCCCGGACGGCGGGCACCCGCACCGGCAGCGACTCCTCGGCCAGCCGCGTCTCGGCGCGCTCGAAGAACTCCCGCGCCCCCTCCAGCTCGCCCGTCTCCAGCGCGCATTCACCGAGGCCCAGCAGCGCGGTGGCCTGCTCGCCGCGCAGCCCGTGGGTCTCCGCCTCGGTGAGCAGTGCCGCGTACTGCCCGGCGGCCTCCTCGGCCCTGCCGTCGGCGAGGACCCGCTGGGCCTCGGTGAGGCGGAGGCGCAGGTCGGTGGCGAGGTGGGCGGGGCGGCCGACGGCCAGCTCCTCGAAGGCCACGCCGAGCCGGCCGGCGATGTGCCGCAGCGCCTCGTCGGAGGCCCGGACCCGGCCCGCCTCCAGGGTGGAGATGTACGCGGGTGTGTAGGCGGGCTCCGCCAACTGCCGCTGGGTGAGACCGCGTTGGGTGCGCAGCTGCTGTACGCGCCGCCCGATGACCTCGGGGTCGTCCCGTTCCCGCATGGCCCCGCTCCCCCCAACTCCCTTGGCACCCCTTGCCGTTCGGCCCGTACAGCCCCTAGGTTAAACGGCGGATTAAGTCTGCTTAATACGTCGCTGTCGTGTTGCGAGGTCGCCGTGCCCGGACGTACATCCGCACCCTACGGAAACAACACCACCGCACGCCGGGCCGTCGCCGCCGCGGTGATCGCCGCGACCGCCCTGGTCCTCGCCGCGAACGCGGGCCCGGCCCGGGCGGCGGCCCCGGGACCCGGCACCCACGGCGAGCAGGCGATCAGCGCGTCCAGGTAGCCCGGCAGAGGCTGCCCTCGACAAAGCCGTCCGGCTGTTCCCGGAACCGCCGGAGGCCTACGCTCCCCCCATGACCTCTGCCGCCGCCCGTACCGCCCTGGACCTGACCTCCGGCCTCCCGGTGACGGACCTGGAGGACCTCTACCGCGACCTGCACCGCCACCCCGAACTGTCCCTGCGCGAGCACCGCACCGCCGGGACACTGGCCGGGCGGCTGCGGGACGCCGGGTTCGAGACGGCGGAGGGCGTCGGCGGCACCGGGGTCGTGGGCCGGCTGGCCAACGGCGACGGGCCGACCGTGCTGCTGCGGGCCGACATGGACGCGCTGCCGGTGCGGGAGGCCACCGGACTGCCGTACGCCTCCGAGGCCGACGGGGTGATGCACGCCTGCGGGCACGACCTGCACGTCACCTGGCTGACCGGCGCCGCCGAGGCCCTGGCCGCGGGGCGGGATACCTGGCGGGGCACCCTGCTGGTGGTGGGCCAGCCGGCCGAGGAGACCGGGCAGGGCGCGGCCCGGATGGTCACGGACGGGCTGTACGAGCGGTTCGGGCGGCCGGACGTGCTGCTCGGGCAGCATGCCGCCCCGGGCCCGGCCGGCCTGTACCCGCACGCGCCGGGCCTGATCATGTCGGCGGCGACGGACGTGGACATCGTGGTGCACGGCCGGGGCGGCCACGGCTCGCGCCCGGAGTCCACCGTCGACCCCGTCGTCACCGCCGCCTACCTGGTCACCCGCCTGCAGACGGTCGTCTCCCGGGAGATCGCGGCCGGCGAGTCCGCCGTGCTGACCGTGGGCCGGATCGAGGCCGGCACCCGGCACAACATCATCCCGTCCGAGGCCCGCGTCTCGCTGAACCTGCGCAGCCAGTCCGAGGCCGTCCGGCAGCGGATGCTCCAGGCCATCCGGCGGATCGCGCACGGCGAGTGCCTGGCCGCCGGCTGCCCGCGCGAGCCCGACATCACCCTCGGCAACACCTTCCCGGTGACCGTGAACGACGCGCCCACCGACGCCGCGGTGGCCGCCGTGCACGGCGAGGTCTTCGGCGCGGGCACGGTGTTCGACCCGGGCCCGGCGATGGGCAGCGAGGACTTCCCCACGCTGGCCCTCGACGGCGCCATCCCGTACTCGTACTGGTTCGTGACCACCACCCCGGCCGAGGTGTGGGACCGGGCGCCCGGCGACACCCTCCCGGAGAAGTTCGCGGCCGTACCGAGCAACCACAGCCCGCACTTCGCGCCCGACCTGTCCGTGATCGCCCCGGGTGTCCGCACGCTCGTCTCGGGGGCCCTGGCGCTGTTGTCCGTGGCATGACCTAGTCTTCGCCTCACTCGCCACACAGAGCACACACGCGGCGCACACCCGCTTCACAAGGGGCCGCGCGGTCGTGCCCGCGCGGCGTGCCAACTCTTCATTCGATCCGGGGGGTTCGAATCAGCGTGCGCAAGCGCTCTCTCACGGCCGCCACCACCCTGGCGGTCCTCTTCAGCTCGGCGGTCCTCGCCGCCACCCCGGCGTCCGCCGACTCCAGCACCGTCCTGCCGGTCAAGCAGATCGGCCATGTCGTGGTGGACGGCGTGCACCGGCAGGTGTTCATCAGCGACCCGGGCAACGGCAAGATCGTGGTCACCGACTACGCGGGCAACGTCGTCAAGCAGCTCGGCACCAACCTGTCCGGGGTCGACGGCCTGGAGCTGTCCGCCGACTCCGGCACGCTCTACGCGGCCGTCCGGGACCTCGACGCCATCGCGGTCATCGACACCGCCACCGACACCGAGACCACCCGGTACGCGATCGGCGGCAAGCCCGACAGCGTCGCCCTGGCCGGTGACCGGCTGTGGTTCGGCTACGGCGGCGACACCGGCGGCAACATCGGGTCGGTGGACCTCACGGGCGACCAGCACCAGGTCACCCTCGGGCAGGTCGATGCCGGCACCTGGTACGCGGCGCCCCTGCTGGACGCCGCGCCCGGCTCGAACACCCTGGTCGCGGGCGCGGCCGGACAGAGCCCGGCCGAGATCGCGTCCTACGACGTCTCCTCCGGCACCCCGGTCAAGCTGGCCTCCACCCGGGAGGCCGGGGACAACCTCGGCGACCTCCAGGTCACCCCCGACGGCAAGGACGTCGTGGTGGCCAGCGGTGCGCCCTACTACCACCAGGTCTTCAAGACCGCCGACCTCAACGGGGACGGCAAGTACGTCTCCGACGCCTACCCGAACGCGGTCGCGATCGCCCCGGACGGCACGGTCGCGGGCGGCACCTTCGCCTGGTACGACCCGGACGTCTTCGTCTTCCGGCCGGGCAGCAGCGAGGCGGTGCGGACCTACGACTTTCCCAACACCGGGCACAGCAGCGGCGCCGACACCCTGGCCACCGCCGGTCTGGCGTGGGCGCCGGACGGCTCCCGCCTGTTCGCGGTGACCCACAACGACGGTGACGTGTACTCGCTGCGGGTGCTCGACTCACCGGCCAAGGCCGCCACCACCGTCACGGTGGACGCCCCGGCCACCGCCACCCGCGCCAAGCAGCTCACCGTCAAGGGCAGGACCGCCTCCACACTGCCGCTGCCCGCCGGCACCGGGCTCACCGTCACCCGCACCGACCTGGACTCCCCGAACGGCAGGGCGCTGCCCGCGGTGACCACGAAGGCCGACGGCACCTTCTCCTTCACCGACACCCCGCCCGCCGGCGGCAAGGTGAAGTACACCGTGTCCTACGCGGGCGACGCCGACCACGCGGCCGGCTCCGCCTCGGACACCGTGGACGTCTCCCGCGCCAGGACGGCGCTGACGCTGGACAACAACGGCAAGGTGTACGACTACGGCAAGGCGGTGAAGTTCACGGCCCACCTCGGTACGACGTACAAGAACCGCACCGTGGAGATCTGGGCCGACCCGTACGGCCCCGACCGGCCGAACAAGCTGGTGAAGTCCGGCAGGGCCGACTCCCACGGCAACCTGTCGGTCACCCTGAACCTGTACCGGGACACCACGGTCACCGCGAAGTTCGCGGGCGACTCCCGCTACAACTCCGCCTCGGCGGTGAGCAGGGCCTACGACCGGGTGAGCATCTCCACCTCGATGGGCAACCAGTACAAGTCCCAGTCCGTCTGGGGCCAGACGTACTACTTCTTCCACAAGACCAGGAACCCGCTGGTCACGACGAAGATGACGTACTACCCGGGCCGGGCGCAGAAGTTCGAGTTCCAGGTGTACTACCAGGGCAAGTGGTACCCGGGCGACCCCGCGTACTTCAAGCTCGGCTCCGACGGTGTCTCCAAGGTGCAGATCACCGGCGACCACAGCAAGGACGTCGGCTGGCGCTTCCGGGTCCGCTCCTCGTACATCGACGGCGGCTCCGGCGACATCGTGAACTCCACGACGTACGGCGCCTGGAAGTACTTCACGTACACCAAGTAGGGCCCCGCCAGGGCCTACTGTGCGGCCTGGAGCTGCCGCAGCTGCCGCTGTACGTTCTCCAGCGCGCCCTGCCGGCGGCCCGGCACCCGCAGCCGCAACTCGGCGAGCGCGGGCCCGAGTTCACGGGCCCGCGCCACGTCCTTGATCCGGCCCCACTGGTGGTGCGCCCGGTCCACGGCCGCCTCCACCGCGGGCGCGTCCACCGCCTGCCCGGCGGCCAGCCGCACCCCGGCCACCGCCAGCCACGCCCGGCAACTGCGCTCGGCGTCCCCCGCGAACATCGCGAGGTCGGCCCGGACTTCGGCCCAGTGCAGGGCCTCGTCGGAGGCGGGGCCGTGGCCCTGCACGGCGAGCTGCTCCTGCCGCGCCGCGATCACCTCGGCATCGGCGTGCCGCCCGTCCTGCACGGCGGCACTGATGACGGCGTGGGCGTCCGCGCCGACGGCGCCGGCGACCGGCTTGACGCTGTGCGGAGACTCCCCGACGGCACGGCGCTCCGGCCGGACGGCGGGGGTCTGCTGCCCGCTGCCGTGCCGGGTCTGCCCGGCGGCAGGCGGCGCGTGGTGGGTGCCGGGTGGGGCGGGGATGCGGCCTTCCAGCCGAGCGGGTGAGGTGGGCGGGTGGGCGAACGGGGGTCTGGGGGCGGAGCCCCCGGGAACGGCCAGCACCAGGTCACGGCCCGCACTGGACTCGGCGATCCGGGCCAGCGCCTGCTCGTGCAGCTGAGGAAGCGGCGGCCGGTACCCGCTGCGCAACAGCGTCGCCACCGCCTTCATGTACGCCGGCTCGGCCACCCCCCGCCGCCCACCCGGCGCCACACGGCCGTACACCGCCGCGTTGGCCCCGCACTCCAGCCCCCGCTCGGCGACGTACCGCCACGCCTCCGCATCCGCGTGCAGGTCCACGACCAGCGCGGTGTCCACGGCGGACCGCAACCGCAGCTCCTCCCGTATCCAGTGCCAGGGCAGCGCGGTGTAGCGGACCGTCGCCGCGGTGGTGCGCGCCAGCGCCAGATGCGGCAGCCGCTGTCTGCGGTCCAGCTGGAGCTGCCCGGCGAGGTACAGGGTCAGCGGCCCGGGCGCGGCCGCGGCGGCGCGCAGCCGGGTCAGCACGGCCTGCGGTTCCAGCGGATCGGCGAGTTCGACGACGTTGGCGGTGTCGGTGCCGGACAGCACGGCGGGGGCGACGGCGGCCAGCACCGGCAGCACACCGGCCGCGTCCACCAGGCGCCCCCGGCCCAGCGGCGAGGCCGCGAGCAGCAGCACGGTTCCGGGCATCGGTCCTCCCCCTGCAGCCCCTGTCGGCCCTGCCGACCTGGCCGGCTCTCGGCACTCTCCACGCTCTCCAGCCAGCACCGTAACCGCTGCGGCTGCGAACGCGCGCGTCAGGCAGGCACGGGAAGCCGGCAGGACGGCAAACGTCCCCCTTCGCCGCGTTCACCGTGTCAGCCGTTGTCACCCCGTTCATCGCGTTTGCCCTGTTCGCCCTGTTCAACGTGTTCGCCGTGTTCGCCGTCCGCGCCCGCCGCCTCCCGGATGCCCCGCGTCTCCCGCAGCCGCCGCACGGCGAACACCGTGGTGTCGTCGGCCAGCCGGCCGCCGCAGTGCCGCAGCACGCCGTCGCGGACCATGCGGACCAGCAGCCGGGGTTCGACGCGGCCGGCACCGGTGGCGACCACGGGCGCGAGCCGCCGGGCCAGGGGGTAGAAGTCGCCGCGCCGGTCGCGGGCCTCGGTCACGCCGTCGGTGACCAGCAGCAGCGTCTCGTCGTCGGTGAGCGGCACCCGGTGCACGGGTGGGAGACCGCCCGCGAGGTCGGCGAAGCCGAGCGGCAGCCCGTCGCCGCCGGGCAGCTCGCGGACTCCGTGCGGGCCGACGGCGAGCGGCGGCTCATGGCCGAAGTTGACGACCTCGATGCTCTCCGGCGCGTCCTCGGGGAAACCGATCAGCACGGCGGTGGCGAACCGGTCGCCGTCGGCACGGCCGAGCGCGGTGGTGTGCCGGCGGTGCCGCAGCATCCGGATCTCCAGCCGCTCGGCGACGGTCGCGAGGTCCTTCTCGTGGTAGCCGGCCTCGCGGAAGGTGCCGAGCAGCGCGGCGGCGGTCTCCACCGCGCCGAGCCCCTTGCCCTGCACATCGCCGACGAGGACGCGGGTGCCGTGCGGGCCGGGCTGGATGTCGTAGAAGTCGCCGCCGACCCGGGCCTCGACGTCGGCGGCCAGATACACCCCGGCGTGCTCGAGCCCGGCCCAGCGCGGCGGCAGCGGGCGCAGCACGGTACGGCGGGTGGTCTCGGCGATGTCCTGGATGTGCAGGGTCTGCCGCTCCTTGCGCAGCCGTACGGCGCAGGCCACCACGGCGAGCAGGCCGCCGACGGCGACCAGGCAGAAGTCGCCGAGACCGGCCTGGTACTCGCCCGGCCAGGCGCTGTCGACGGCGACGTACGTCACCACCGCCAGCACGGCGAAGGCGCCCGTCGTCCACACCCCGCAGAGCGCGGCGGCCGTGCCGGGGACCAGCACGATCCAGGTGATGATCCGGAACCGCTCGGTGGTGTTGAGGTCCAGCAGCACGATGCCGACGAGCAGCAGCAGGGGCGGCACCCAGGCGACGTTCCGGCCGCGGACGCGCAGCAGCCGGCGCCGGCGGCCGTACTCCACTTCCGTCACGAGATGTCCGTCACGAGCGGGCGGCCCTCCAAGTCTCTCGGCGTCTCCCCAGCGAAACACGGGAGAGAACCCGCCGCATCCGGGCACCCGTCACTCTCCTGGCCGACTTGCCAGGCCCTGCCCCCCGGTGTGCTCTGGAAGGCGGGGGCGAGGAGAGAGGAGTGCTCTCATGGCTCAAGCGGCACCCGTGCCCGGCGGCGTCTCCCGGCCCGGTCACAGGGAGATCGGAGGACGGGCCTACACCGGGCGCGCCCGTCCGCCCGACGTCTTCGACGCGCGCACCCACCGCATCGCCCACTTCGCCGTCCCGGTCGTCCTGGGCCTGGTCTACGGCTACTGGGTCGCCGCCGACGCCCGCCAGGGCGGCCCCATCACCGGCGGGAACCTGCTGCTCGGCTGGCTGAGCGCGCTGGTGTTCGCGGGGGTGTCCATCGCCCTGCTGAGGCTGGCCCCGCGGATGCAGCGGGAGCTGCACGCGCTGCTGTGGTCGGCGTTCGCCGGCATCGCGTTCGGCTTCCTGTACATCCAGACGCCGCACTCGGTCTGGCGGACCGTGATGATGTCGCTGCTCGTGGCGGGGTGCACCTTCGGCGCGTTCTTCTACCGCTACTACACGCGCGAGGACGCGTTCGGGCGCCGCGTCCACTGAACCCGGGCACCTGAACCCGGGCGCCGCGTCCACCGAACCGCGCCGGCCGCGAGGGTGCGGGCACGGGCGTGGGTCCCGGCGGGCCGGGACCCACGCCTCCCCTGTACCCCACTTCCCTCACCCCGGTCTCCTCCCCCTCACACCAGGAAACACCCGTTCGGGTGAACCCTCCACCGGAGCCCGGTCCGCACGGTTCCGCCAAGGGGGGCGGGCCTTCGCCCGGACGCACGCGCACCGCTCGCGCCCGCGCCCGCAGGGCCGTTGTCTGGAAGCGTGCCCCCACGCCTCAGGAGCGCCCTGTCCGCCGTACTGCTCGCCCTGTCCTGCCTGCTCGTGCCATTCGGCGCGCTGGCGGCCTGGGCGGCGTACGAGCTCGCCGACACGGGCCGGTACGTCACCACGATGGCTCCGCTGGCCGCCGACCCGAACGTGCGGGAGGCCGTCGCGGACACGGTCGGTGACGGCATCCTGCGCGCGGTGGACCAGCATCTGGACGTCCGCCGGGCCGGGGGTACCCCCTCCGGGGGAGGCTCCGTCCGGCCGTTCGTGCGCGACGCGGTGCGCTCCTTCACCCAGACCGAGGCCTTCCGGCTGGCCTGGGACACCGGCAACCGGGTCCTCCACGACACGGTCCTGCGCGCCCTGCGCGACGGGGAGGACGGCGGGGCGCCGGGGCGGCCGGTCACCGTCGACCTCGCCACCGTCACCGACCAGGTCAAACGCCGGCTGACCCGGGACCATGTGCCGCTGGCCGCGCGCATCCCAGTGGAGCACACCGCGGTCTCCGTGCTCCCGGCGGACCAACTGGCCTCCTTCCGGAAGGGTTTCCACGTGCTCGAAGTCGCCGGTCTCTGGCTGCCGGTGGCGGCGGTCGCCTTCGCCGCCACCGGGATCGCCCTCGCCGTCCGCCGCCGGCGCGCCGTCGCCGCGACCGCGCTGGGCACGGCCCTGGGCGGCGCCCTGCTCGCCCTGGCCCTCACGGTGGGCCGCGGCCTCACCCTCGCCGGCCTGCCCGCCGACGTGCCCCATCCGGCGGCCGGCGCGGTCTACGACGCCCTCACCGGCACCCTGCGCACGGTGTCCTGGCTGCTGCTCGCCCTGGGCCTCACGGTGGCCCTGACCGCCTGGCTGACCCGCCGTCCGCACCAACGCCGCCCGGCCCGCCGCCGCACCACACCCGTCACGGCCACGCCGACCACGCCCCTCGCGCCGCCCTCCGCCCCCGGCACCGGGGCGACGACGCCGTCTCCGGCATCCCCGGCATCCACAACCTGGGGATGAGCCAGGCACCCCTGAGGGGTGCCGGGGCAGCATCGATCGGCGGCTCCGCCACCGGGGGGCGAGCAACAACGACGCCCCCGCAGCCGGGAGACGACAGCCAGAACAACGGCGAATCCCCGCACCCGGAAGACGGCCCCGACCAACCGCGAACCCCCGCACCCAGAAGACAGCCCCGACCAACCGCGAACCCCCGCACCCGGAAGACAGCCCCGACCAACGGCGAATCCCGGTTGCCGGGAGACGGCCCCCGGAACAACAGCGAATCCCCGCACCCAGCCGGCGAACACCCCGTACGCTCGGCCCGTGAACCGTCGCCGCGGGCGCAGGATCGGTGTCTGGTGTGCCGGGCTGCTGCTGGCCGGGGTCGGCGTGGTGGCCGGTTGCCGGGTCGCCGGCACCGACGGCGTCACCCCGGTGCCCCAGTTGCTCGCGTTCCTGCCCTGGCTGCTCGTGCCGGCCGGTTTCGCCCTGCTGTGCGCGCTGCTCGCCCGCTGGTGGCCGGGCGTGGTGTGCGGGGCCGTCGTCCTCGGCGTGCTCGCCTGGTACCTCCAGCCGTACGACGGCACCACCGGCCCCGGCGGCCCGCCGCTCGCCACCCTCCGCGTGCTGACCTCCAACGTGGAGTTCGGGCGCGGCACCCCCGCCCTGGTCCCGTGGATCCGGGACCTGCGCCCGGACGTCGTCTTCGTGGAGGAGTGCGAGTTCACCTGCCAGGCCACGCTGGAGACCGACTTCGCGACCACCTACCCGTACCGGCGGGCGGTGCGCGCGGCCGGCTCCCACGGCTCGCTCATCCTCAGCCGCCGGCCCCTGAGACCGACGGCCGGCGTGCCCGGCACCATGGGCATGCCCGGCGCGGTCGCCGACGTGCGCGGGCACGCCGTACGACTCCAACTCGCCCACCCCATGCCCCCGTTGCCGGGCCAGGTCGGCCTGTGGCGGCGCGAACTCGGCAGGCTCCGCGCCTTCGCGGCCGCCGACCCCGCTGCGCCCACCGTGCTGGCCGGCGACTTCAACGCCACCCGGGACCACGCGGCCTTCCGGCGCATCCTGGACACCGGACTGAGCGACGCCGCCCGGCTCGCCGGAGCCGACCGCGCCGCCAGCTGGCCCGCGCGCACCGCCGCCGTGGTCGGCACCCAGATCGACCACGTCCTGCTCTCCCCGGACTTCACCGCGGCCGGCGCCCGCTTCCTGCCCGTGGCCGGCAGCGACCACCGCGCCCTCGTCGTGGACCTCACCCTGCACGACCGCCGACACCGGGCCGTGGTCACGAAACGGCGATAATGACCGCATGTCGCGCGAGTTCCCCATCGGCCTCACCCCTCCCGACTGGCTGGTCCGGAACCTCCGCCCGCAGCAGGCCCCCGTCAACAAGGCCGCCGTCGCCCGCGCCTCCGTCGCGATGGCCCTGCCCCTGGCGATCGGCCTCGCCACCGGCTACCCGGCGTACGGCGCCCTCGCCTCCATGGGCGCGCTGTCCGGCGTCATCGGCGACACCGCCGACGCCTACCGCATGCGCGTCCTCAACATCGCCGTCCCGCAGCTCTTCGGCGCGGTCGGCGTGACGCTGGGCGCGCTGGTGTACGGCCACGGCTGGTACGCGGTCGCCGTGGTGACCGGGATCGCCCTGCTCTCCGGCATGATCTCGACGATCGGCGCGGTGGCCTCGGTCTCGGGCCTGCTGCTCCTGCTGAACTGCGTGGTCGGCGCGGGCCTCCCGCTGCCCCGCCCCTGGTGGCTGGCCCCGGCCCTGATGACCGGCGGAGGCCTGCTGGTCCTCCTGCTCGCCCTGCTGGCCTGGCCGTTGCGCTCGGGGGTGCCCGAACGCGCGGCGGTGGCCGACGCGTACGACACGGCGGCGGCGCTTCTCTCCGTCTCCGGCACCGACCGGACCGACGAGTACGACGAGGCCCGCCGAGCGGTCACCCAGTCCCTCGACCAGGCCTACGACCTGATCCTGGCCCGGCGCGCCCGCCACCACGGCCGCAGCCGCGAACTCACCCGCCTGCTGGCCCAGTTGAACGCCATCACCCCGGTGGTGGAGGCGGCCCCCGCGGCCCACCTGGCAGGCCGGCCCCTGCCACCCGGCATCCCGCGGGCGATCCGCCGCCTGGCCCGGGCGGTCGCCACGGGCCACACGGGCCCCATGGCCCTGGACCTCCCGGTGCCGACGACGGAGACGGCCCGCGCGGTGGACCACGCCCTGCGCCACGCGGCCGAGGTGGTGACGGCCCCGGACGTGGACCCCCGGGGCATCGACGACCGCCTGGGCCGCCCGGCGGCACTGGGCATCCGCACGGCGAGAGCGGCCCGCAACGTGGTCCTCTCGGCCAACTCCTGGCGCTACGGCCTGCGCCTCGCGGTCTGCATCGGCATCGCCCAGGCCCTGGTGTCGCTGATCCCCGTGCCGCGCTCCTACTGGGTGGCCCTGACGATCACCTTCGTACTGAAGCCCGACTTCGGCTCGGTCTTCTCCCGCGCCCTGCTGCGCGCCCTCGGCACGGTGGCGGGCCTGGTGATCGCGGCGGTGGTGCTGGCGGAGGTCCCGCTGGGCTGGTGGGACGTCCTGGCGATGCTGCTCCTGGCCCCGCTGATCCCGGCCCTGACCCCCCGGGGCTACGGCTACCAGACGGCGGCGATCACCCCGGTGATCCTCCTCCTCTCCGACATCCTGAACCACCAGGGCACGGCCCTGCTGCTGCCCCGCCTGACGGACTCCCTCCTGGGCTGCGCGATCGCGCTCACCGCCGGCTACCTCCTGTGGCCGGAGAGCTGGCGCACCAGGGTCGGCGACCGCCTGGCCGACGCGGTGGCGGACACGGCCCGCTACGTGGAAACGGCCTTCACCCCCGGCGGCGACCCCGCCGCCCGCGCCCGCATGCGCCGCCGCCTCTACCGCGACCTGTCGGTGATCCGTACGGAGTTCCAGCGGGCCCTGACCGAACCACCGCCGACCGGCCGGCGTGCCGCCGCGTGGTGGCCGCTGGTGGTGGCGGTGGAACGGATCGTCGACGCGACGACGGCCGCCCGCGTCCGCGTCCGGCACGGGGCACCGCCCCCGGCCCCGGCCGAGATCGCCCAGGTGGTCCTGCAGCTCCGGGAGCTGTCGGAGGGCGTACGGGACGCGGAAACCCTGACGCCGGTGCGCACGGATCTCACCGGTCCCGCGGGCAGCGTCCTGGAGCCGCTCCGCCAGGAGGTGGCGGCGGCCAGGTCGATCGCTTCCCCTCACTGAGCCCTTCGCTAACCTTACGTGTCCGTCCTGGCCAGGGATCGACGGGCACCAACTCACGCGAAGGGTTGCGCAATGGGCATTCTCACTCGCCTGCGGAACGCATTCAGCCGCTCCCGCAAGGGACGCCCCACCGAGGCAGAGGATGCACACCGCCTGCCGACCCAACCGGAAACCACGCCCCCCACCACCGACCCCACCGTCCCCGAACCCCGCCGCTCCTCCCCCGAGGAACACGACCTGGTAACGGCCGCCTTCGACAAGGTAAAGGTCCCCCACCCATCGGAACCGACGGAGCCCGAGCCCGAGGCACAGGCCGAACCCGAGCCTGCCGCACAGCCCGATCCGGAAGCTGAGACGCAGAAGGCCGTCGCGGCTGCCGCGCAGCCCGAGCCCCAGACTGCCGCGCAGCCCGAGCCCGAGCCCGAGGCCGACGCGCAGCCCGAGGCCGACGCGCAGCCCGAGCCGGAAGCTGAGGCGCAGACCGAGCCCGAGGCTGCCGCGCAGCCCGAGCCCGAGCCTGAGGCGCAGGTCGAGCCCGAGACCGACGCGCAGCCCGAGCCCGAGGCCGACGCCCAGGTCGAGCCGGAAGCTGAGGCGCAGGTCGAGCCGGAAGCCGGGGCGCAGGAGGTCGTCGCGGCGGCATCGGTGGCGACGGAGGAGCCCACCGCACCGACCGACGAGACGACCGCACCAGCCGACGAGCCCACCGCCCCGCCAGCCGCCGACGGCGAGGACGCCCCACAGGGGCCACCCGCACCCGACGACGAAAGCAGCACGGGTGGTGCGGGTGGGAACCCGGACGCCGAAGGCGAAGCCGAGGCGGACACAGCCCACGCCGAAGCGCCGCAGGCAACCCGCGAAGCCGAGGCGAACGCTCACGCCGAAGCGCCGCAGGCCAACGCGACGTCGGCCACGAAGACCCCCGCCACCCCCCTCGCCAAGGTCAAGTCCCGCACCCCCGCCCTCGCCACCGCCTACAAGGCCGCCACAGCCACGCTGAAGAAGACCGACCTCACCGGCACCCGAGCGAAGCTCTACCTCGTGCTCGACCGCTCCGCGAGCATGCGGCCGTACTACAAGGACGGCTCCGCCCAGGCCCTCGCCGACCAGACCCTCGCCCTCGCCGCCCACCTGGACCCCGAGGCCACGGTCCACACCGTCTTCTTCTCCACGGAGATCGACGGCACCACCGACCTCACCCTCACCCCGGACCACGAGACGAAGATCGACGACGTCCACGCCGGCCTCGGCCGCATGGGCCGTACCAGCTACCACGCCGCCGTAGAGGCCGTACTCGCCCACTACGACCGGTACGAGAAGGACACCACCCCCCGCACCCCCGCCCTCGTCGTCTTCCAGACCGACGGCGCCCCGGACGCGAAGACCCCCGCCACCCAGGCCCTCACCGACGCGGCGCGGTCACACCCCACCGTCTTCTTCTCCTTCGTCGCCTTCGGAGAGCACGACAACAAGGCCTTCGACTACCTCCGCAAGCTGAAGACCGGCAACACGTCCTTCTTCCACGCGGGCCCCACCCCCCGCGAGCTGACGGACACCGAGCTGTACGAAGGCGTACTCGCCGCCTGGCGCCCGTAACGCTCGGTCACCGCGAGCAACGCCTCCGGCCGCCCCTTCCCACGCTGTAAAACGGGAAGCGGGCGGCCCACCCGTGTCGGCTACGATTTCAAGGTTCGAAACCGCAGAAAAGCAGCGACCTGGGAGCAGCCACGATGGCTCGACACCTCATCACCAGCGCCCTTCCGTACATCAACGGGATCAAGCACCTGGGCAACATGGTGGGGTCCATGCTCCCGGCGGACGTGTACGCCCGGTACCTCCGCCAGCGCGGCCACGACGTCCTGTACATCTGCGCCACCGACGAGCACGGCACCCCGGCCGAGCTCGCCGCGAAGGAGCAGGGCCTGCCGGTCGCCGAGTTCTGCGCCCAGGCGCACGACGCGCAGAAGGCGGTCTACGACGGCTTCCACCTCGCCTTCGACTACTTCGGCCGCAGCTCCTCCCCGGAGAACCGGGACATCACCCAGCACTTCGCCCGCAAGCTGCACGAGAACGGCTTCATCGAGGAGCGGGCGATCCGCCAGGTCTACAGCCCCGCCGACGGCCGCTTCCTGCCCGACCGCTACGTCGAGGGCACCTGCCCGCACTGCGGCTACGACAAGGCCCGCGGCGACCAGTGCGAGAACTGCACCCGCGTGCTGGACCCGACCGACCTGATCAACCCGCGCTCGGCGATCTCCGGCTCCACGGACCTGGAGGTCCGCGAGACCAAGCACCTCTTCCTGCTGCAGTCGAAGCTGGAGAACGAGGTCCGCGAGTGGGTGGCCCGGCACGACAAGGACTGGCCGCAGCTCGCCTCCTCCATCGCCCACAAGTGGCTGACCGAGGGCCTGCACGACCGTGCGATCACCCGCGACCTGGACTGGGGCGTCCCGGTCCCGGCCGACACCTGGCCGGAGCTGGCCGCCGAGGGCAAGGTCTTCTACGTCTGGTTCGACGCGCCGATCGAGTACATCGGCGCGACGAAGGAGTGGGCCGACCAGGACCCGGAGAACCGCGACTGGAAGTCCTGGTGGTACGACGCGGACGACACCGTGCGCTACACCGAGTTCATGGCCAAGGACAACGTCCCCTTCCACACGGTGATGTTCCCGGCCACCGAGCTGGGCGTGCGCGAGCCGTGGAAGAAGGTCGACTACGTCAAGGCCTTCAACTGGCTGACGTACTACGGCGGGAAGTTCTCCACCAGCCAGAAGCGCGGTGTCTTCACCGACCAGGCCCTGGACATCCTGCCCGCCGACTACTGGCGCTACTTCCTCATCGCCAACGCCCCGGAGTCGGACGACTCGTCCTTCACCTGGGAGCACTTCACCGCCACGGTCAACAAGGACCTCGCCGACACCCTCGGCAACTTCGTCAACCGCGTGCTGTCCTTCTCGAAGAAGCGCTTCGGCGAGGAGGTCCCCGCGGGCGGCACGCCGGGTGAGGCCGAGACGCGGCTCGGCGAGCAGATCGCCGGACTCCTCGCCGAGTACGAGGGCCACATGGAGTCCCTGCAGTTCCGCAAGGCCGCCGCGGCCCTGCGTGCCCTGTGGTCGGCGGGCAACTCCTACCTGGAGGAGAAGGCCCCCTGGCTGCAGATCAAGACCGACAAGGACGCCGCGGCCCTCACCCTGCGTACGGCGATGAACCTGATCCACCTGTACGCGGTGGTCTCCGAGCCGCTGCTCCCGGCCACGGCGAAGGCGATGCGCGAGGCGTTCTCCCTGGCCGACGACACCGCCACCTGGGTCACCGCCGACGAGGCGAAGTCCCTGGGCTCCGTCCCCTCCGGCACCGCCTTCACCGTCCCGCCGGTGCTGTTCGCCAAGCTGACCGACGAGGACCTGGCGGCGTACAAGGAGCGCTTCGGCGGCGAGGAGCAGTAGCCCCGCCGCACCCCGCTCTCCCCCACCGCCCGGCAAGTGGCCCGCACGGGCTGCGGCCGGGCGGTGTCTTACCTATCCTGATGACGGGTCGGACAGGTGGGGGACGATGACGGCAACGGGGGAGACGAGGCCCGAAGCGGCCTCGGTCCGCAGGGAGTTCGCGTTAGAGCGGTACCGCTACATCCTGCAGCAGATCAACGCGGTGAACGAGAACGCCCACCGCTTCCTCGCCCTCTACCAGACGCTCGCCACCGCACTCGCGACCGGCGCCGTCGCCCTCTTCGTGGGATACCGGAAGTGGGACATCCCTGCGGCCACCGCGCGCGGCGGTGTGCTCGGGCTGCTCACCCTGACCACGGTGGTCGCCGCCTTCACCTGCACCCTGATCGTCGTCGGTGTCCTGTCCTGGCTCGACTACCGCAACGAAGAGTGCGACATCACCGACGAGCTGATCGGCCCCGGCTTCCGCGAGCGTCCCCGCCCCGGCAACTTCGTGCGCTGGTACGAGACGTACGTGCTGCTCTTCATCCTCGTCTCGGTGATCGCGATGTGGCTGCTCGCCGGGCTCCTCCTCCTGCCGGCGATGAGGTGATCGGCCCGGTGCCCGAGCACGGCTACACCAGCACCGCCCTGTGGCGGAGCACCCTCGCCGCGAGAGACGACGGTGACGCCCACGCCGAGCAGCGCGAACAGCTGCGCACGTCGTACCTCGACCTGCGCCGGAACGCCGCGGTGCTCCTCGGGGAGAACGCCCGCAGCATGCCCGACTTCACGGTGCACGACATCAGCCATGTGGACGCCCTGTGGGAGACGGCCGATCTCGTGTGCGGACACGAGGTCACCCTCAATCCCGCCGAGGCGTACGTCCTCGGGTGCGCCTTCGTGCTGCACGACGCCGCGATGGGGGAGGCCGCGTACCGGACGAGCGTGCCGGACACCCTGGGCGAGGCCCGCTGGCACGATCTCGTGTCGATGGCCTACTACCACCGCGAGGGATGCTGGCCGGAGCGGCAGGAGCTGGACGACCCGCCCGCCGAGATCGCGGCGGAGTGCCGGGCGACCGCCATCCGCGAGACGCACGCGGAACAGGCCCGCCGGCTGGTCGACCAGGCCTGGCGGTCCAGCACGGGCCAGGACATGCACCTCATCGAGGACAGCCGGCTGCGCGACCTCTACGGCCCGCTGATCGGCGATCTCGCGGCCAGCCACTGGTGGTCGGTGGACCGGCTCGCCGAGGAGTTCCGCCACCGCGGCGGACCGCTTCCCGGGCAGCCGAGCGAGTGGACCCTCGACAAGCTCAAGCTGGCCTGCGTCCTGCGGCTCGCCGACGCCACCCAGATCGACGCCCGGCGCGCTCCGGAGTTCCTGTTCTCGCTGCGCGATCCGCAGGGCGGCTCCCGTGCGCACTGGCGTTTCCAGGTGCACGTCAGCCGGCCGGTGCTGGACGGCGACCGGGTCAGGTACTCCTCGAACCGGCCGTTCCTCCCCGAGGACGCCGGTGCCTGGTGGCTGGCCCTCGACCACCTGCGCGCCGTCGACCGCGAGCTGAAGGCCGTCGACGCGCTCCTGCACGACCACGGGCAGCACCGGCTCGCGGCCCGCGCGGTCGCCGGGGTCGACGCGCCGGAGCGGTTCGCCCAGCACTTCCGCGTGCAGGGGTGGCGCCCCATCGACGCGACGGTCAAGGTCTCCGACGTCCCCGCCCTGGTCAAGAGCCTGGGGGGAGAGCAGCTGTACGGCGACCAGCCCGAGGTCGCGGTGCGCGAACTGATCCAGAACGCCCAGGACGCCGTGCTGGCCCGCCAGGCCCTGCAACCCGGCTTCACCGACGGGCGCATCGAGGTCCGGCTGACCCGGACCGACGGCCCCTGGCGCCTGGAGGTCCGCGACAACGGCCTCGGCATGGACGAGGAGACCCTCATCCACGGCCTGCTCGACTTCGGCAACAGCGGCTGGAGTTCCGCCGCCGTCCGCAACCGGCTGCTCGGGCTCGCCGACGGCGGGTTCACGCCCAGCGGGCGGTTCGGCATCGGCTTCTTCTCCGTGTTCCTGCTCGGCGACGAGGTCGAGCTGATCACCCGCCGCTACGACGCCGGCACCCAGGACGCCCGCCGCCTCGTCTTCGACGGCGCGTCCAACCGCCCCTTGCTGACACCGCTGACCGGCCAGGGCTGGGTCCCGGAGGGCACGACGGTCCGCGTCACCCTGAAGAAGAGCCCCAACGACGTGCGGGGCCTTCTCTACTACACCGACGACGACCGTCTCGACCAGCTGGTGCGGCGACTGGTGCTGGAGAACGCCGTACCCATCCGCACCTGGGAGCCGGACGGGTCCGGCCCCGAGGTCCTCGCCCCCTTCTCCCTGGCCACGGGAGAGGCGGACGAGGTCTTCGACCGGCTGTATCCGCCGGTGACCCAGGGATGGCGCACTGGACAGGAGAAGCAACGCCTCCAGCTGCGCGACGACTTCGTGAGCCGGGCCACGGAACTCCTCGACGACCGGGGACGGCGTACCGGCCTGGCCACGCTCGGGAACGACCTGTACTACGCGGGGCGCGGCAACTACCAGGGGAAGGTCACGGTCAACGGGTTCCTGGCGGACGAGTCGATCTCCTTCGCCGGGTACCTCGCCGGTCAGCCCAGCCGGGCCTCGCGCGACCAGGCCGCGCTGGTCGCCACGCAGGACGGGATACGCGCGTGGATGCGCAGCCAGGAGCAACGACTCCGGAGCCTCGGGCAGTTCAGCGACCCGTTCCAGCTGGAACACGCCTACACCCTGTACGGCGCCTTCAACGGGATCTCGGACGACATCGCCTTCGCCCTCACGGGCCAGGGCCTGCTCCGTCCGGCCGACGCCGCCGGCTGGGTCGCCGGGCGCGACGAGGTCTTCCTGGCCTTCGGCCTTCCCCTGGCATGGCAGAGCCGGCCGCCGAAGGTCTACCACTACTTGTCGGGGCGGTCGGTGCGACTGCCCGAGGACTGGATCATCATCTGCAGCAGGGCCGCCACCGCGCCCCTGTCGGAGGTGTTCCCCCCGGTGGAGAACCGCGACGCCGACTACGAATTCGCACGCCACCACACCACACTGACGTGGCAGAAGGCGTGGTGGCGGATGTCGGGAGAGCTTGACGGGCTCTTCCTTCGCGCCGTGTGCGAGGCATGGTCGTGCACCCCTGAGTCCGTGCTCGCGCCCGTCGAGCGGCGCAACTGGTTCGACATCCGCCACCTGGACGACGAGAGCCTCGGCGGCGTCCCGGGCTACCTCCTACGCCGACCGGCCCGATGACCGGCGTACGGAGCTACTTCAGCACCCCGGCCCCCGCCGTGAGCGCCGGCGTCCAGTTCACCGTCGTCCTGATCTTCTCGGAGTTCGCGGCGTTGTAGGCGGCGACCAGGTCGGTCTTGAACACGATGGTCGCCGCCTGCTTCACAAGGAAGTTGCCGCCTCACGGGCAGAATCTCAGGCGGCGTGTCCGAGGACGAGCGCGCCGACGACGGGGGCGGCGTAGATCAGCGGGAAGGGGATGTGGGAGTACCAGCGGGCGCGGGCCACGGTGACGGCGGCCCCGAGGAAGTAGAGCACCAGCCCGGTCCCGGCCAGCACCCCGATCACCGGCACGAACAGCCCGACGACCAGCCCCACGGCCCCGGCGGCCTTGGCCAGGCCGAGCAAGGTCCACCACGACCGCGGCACCCCGTAGTCGGTGAGCCCCTTGACGATCCACTGGACCCGCAGCAGCAGCACGACGCCGGACAGACCGGCCATCAGCGCGGCGAGCAGGGTGACGACGATGTGGGCGGTGTGCATGAGGGGCTCCCGGAGGGACGCGATCGGAGTCGGACATCTCTTCGACGCCGCAGCGCGGGAGTATGTGACAAAACCCCGAAAGAATCTCCGAATGTCCCCGGGGAACCTTCGAGAACCTCCGAGGACCTCCGAGGACGATGAACGTTTCTTCGCCACTCGAAAGGCTGAACGCATCCGCATCACCGCCCAACCGGCCCTTCGGCGCCCATAAGTTGCGCGCATGGTCACATCCACCCACGAGGCCTCCCACCGGATCTTCCAGGACCGGCCGGAGATCCTCACCCCGGTCTTCGACCTCTTAGGAGTCCCGATGTCCGCGAAGGCATCGGTGGCGGTTCTCAGCGCCGACGTGACGGAGATCCAGCCCCTGGAGCGACGAGTGGACACGGTCCTGCGCGTCGAGCCGTCCGACGGGGACCACTTCCTCCTCGCCATCGAGACACAGCTGAAGCGCGACGAGCGCAAGGCGACGAGCTGGCCGTACTACGTGACGTACTTGCGGGAGAAGTTCTGCCTGCCGGTCCTGCTCCTCGTCACCTGCACGGACCGGCGCACCGCGCGCTGGGCGACCGGGCCGTTCACCTGCGAGGTCCGCGGCTGGACCACCCACCGCACCCATCCCCTGGTCCTGGGCCCGGACAACGTACCGAAGATCACCGACCAGCGCACGGCCGCCAGGAACCCCGCGATGGCGGTGTTCTCGGCCATCACACATGGCCGGGATCCGGAGGCCCCGGCCATACTGGAGGCCACGGCCGGCGCCCTGAAAGCAATGGGGGACAGCCAGGCCGCCGGGCACCTCGGCGGCCTGTTGGAGATCGGCCTGGGGGACACTCCGGCCCGCGAGACATGGAGAGAGCTGATGGGTTTCACCAACTTCTTCCCCGGCCGGGGCACCATGTTCGAGGAGGTCTACCTCGACGGCAAAGCCGAGGGCAAGGCCGAAGGCGAGGCCAGGGCCATCCTCCGCTTCCTGGAGGCGCGCGGCATCCCCGTCCCCGAGGAGGCCCATGAACGCATCGCCAGCTGCACCGACTTGGACCTCCTCGGCCGCTGGCTGGACCGGACGCCCCACGTACAGTGCGTCCACGACCTCTTCGCCGACGAGCCGGAGGACACCGAAACGGCGTCGGCCTGAGTGAACCGGGGGCGGGGCAGCCGTGCCGCACGCCCCTGGTCTGGCAGAGTACCGATGTCGTGAACATCCCCGAACCCCACCACCGGCTCCTCGCCGACGTCGTCACCGCGGGCGGCCCGTACGGGCTGGTGCTCGCCGGCGGATACGCCCTCCAGGCGCACGGGCTGCTGCAACGCCCGCACGCCAACCTGGACTTCGCCACGGAGAGCCCCGAGGGCATGGACCGGATCGCCGCCGCGCTCGGCACGGCCCTGGAGGCGCGGGGCCGGCAGGTGCAGACCGGTGCGGTCGCCGCGCTCACCGCGCAGCTGACGGTCACCGACCCGCCGACCGGTGGGAGTTGCGCCCTCGTGCTGCACAAGGAGGCCTTCTGGCAGCCGCCGGCGCTCACCGAGTACGGCCCGGCGCTCTCCCTGGAGGACGCCGTCGGCACGAAGATCCGGGCGCTGTACGACCGGGGCGCGGCCGTCGACCTGATCGACGCGCGGGCCGCCGCCGCCCGGTTCTCCCTGCCCGGCCTCGAGGAGCTGGGCCGCCGGCACGCCCACGACCCGTTCGATCTGCCGACCCTGCAGTCCCGGCTGACGGGTACGGACTTCTATTCCGACGTGGACTTCTTCCGGTACGGGCTGACGGAGGACCAGGTCATGGCCCTGCGCGCCTGGGCCCAGCGCTGGTCCGACGACATCGCCGAGCGCCTCCTGGAAGACGGCGCGTCCCCCGACATCGAGCCGGAGACGGACTCCGGTCCCGACGCGGGGGACTGACGGACGGCGCCGTACTACTTCGGCTGCGGCTTCCTGATGTTCAGGTGCAGCTCGCGCAGGCGGGCCTCCTCCAGCTCGGTGGGAGCGCCCATCATCAGGTCCTGGGCGTTGCCGTTGAGCGGGAAGGAGATCGTCTCGCGGATGTTGGGCTCGTCCGCGAGGAGCATGACGATGCGGTCGACGCCGGGGGCGATGCCGCCGTGCGGCGGGGCGCCGAAGCGGAACGCGCGGAGCATGCCCGCGAACTTCTCCTCGACGGTCTCGCGGTCGTAGCCCGCGATCTCGAAGGCCTTGAGCATGATCTCCGGCTCGTGGTTCCGGATCGCGCCGGAGGACAGCTCGACGCCGTTGCACACGATGTCGTACTGCCAGCCCAGGATGTCCAGCGGGTCCTGGGTCTGAAGGGCCTCCAGGCCGCCCTGCGGCATGGAGAAGGGGTTGTGCGAGAAGTCGATCGCGCCGGTCTCCTCGTCCTTCTCGTACATCGGGAAGTCGACGATCCAGCAGAAGCGGAAGACGCCTTCCTCGAAGTGGCCGGCGCGCTTGGCGGCCTCGACGCGGACCGCGCCCATGATCTTCGAGACCTCGTCGAACTCGCCCGCGCCGAAGAAGACCGCGTGGCCGGGGGCCAGCGACAGGCGCTTGGTCAGCTCGGCGACGTTGTCCTCGGTGAGGAACTTCGCGATCGGGCCGGACAGCGCGCCGTCCTCGCCGACCCGGACCCAGGCCAGGCCCTTGGCGCCGAGCGAGACCGCGAACTCGCCGAGCTGGTCGAAGAACTTGCGCGGCTGGTCCTGGACGGCCGGGACGGCCAGCGCGCGCACGTGCTTGCCGGCGAACGCCTTGAACTCCGAGCCTTCGAAGACATCGGTGATGTCGACCAGCTCCAGCTTGGCGCGCAGGTCCGGCTTGTCGGAGCCGTACTTCAGCATCGCCTCGCGGAACGGGATCCGCGGGAAGGGGGAGGTGACGTGGCGGCCGCCGCCGAACTCCTCGAAGAGCTCGGTCATCAGCTTCTCGATCGGCTGGAAGACGTCCTCCTGCTCGACGAAGCTCATCTCGACATCGAGCTGGTAGAACTCGCCCGGCGAGCGGTCGGCGCGGGCGTCCTCGTCACGGAAGCAGGGCGCGATCTGGAAGTAGCGGTCGAAGCCGGAGATCATCAGCAGCTGCTTGAACTGCTGCGGGGCCTGCGGCAGCGCGTAGAACTTGCCGGGGTGCAGACGCGAGGGGACCACGAAGTCGCGCGCGCCCTCGGGGGAGGTGGCGGACAGGATCGGCGTCGCCATCTCGTTGAAGCCCATCGCGGCCATCTTGTGCCGGATCGCCGAAATGACCTGGGTGCGCAGCATGATGTTGCGGTGCATGCGCTCGCGGCGCAGGTCCAGGAAGCGGTACTCCAGGCGCCGCTCCTCGTTGACTCCGTCCTCGGTGTTGATCGTGAACGGCAGCGGGGCGGCCGCGCCGAGCAGTTCGACCTCGCCGACCTCGACCTCGACCTCACCGGTGGGCAGGTCGGGGTTGATGTTCTCGGTTCCACGTGAAACAACGCGGCCGTCGACGCGGACGGTGGACTCCTTGGAGATCCTGTCCAGGGCCTCGTACGCCGGCGTGCCGGGACGGGCGACCAGCTGCGTGATGCCGTAGTGATCGCGCAGATCGATGAAGAGGATGCCGCCCAGGTCGCGCCGATTGTGCAGCCAGCCGCTCAGCCGGACGTCGGTGCCGACGTCAGAGGCGCGGAGCTGCCCGCAGGTGTGGGACCTGTACCGATGCATCGTCGCTCTTCCAGTCTTCGCGGATCGGGTGTCGCCAGGCGGGTACGGCCTAGGCCACCCCAAGGGTACCGGGCACCCCTGGCTCGGCTCCCCACCCTTTTCGCGCGCCCCGCGCTGGAGGATCCTCCGAGCCCACAGGGCCCGGGATCCTCTGTTCCTACGGTGGCAGCTATCGGTCAGATCTTCTTAAAGTGGGCGAATGCGTACAGGCGAGCCCCTCCCGTCGGTCGGGGATGTCCTCGCCGCCCTCGCGACCGGGCTGTGGCACTGGGACACGGCCGCCCGAGAAGTCACCGTGGACGCGGAGGCGGCGCGGCTGCTCGGGCTGCCCCCGGAGCCGGCCACCCTCACGGAGGTCCAGACCCGGGCCCGGCTGCACCCCGAGGACTGGAACGAGATCACCGGGGTGATCCCGCTGGCCGTCGACGAGGGCACGCTCGCCGAGGTGCGCATCCGGATCATGGACGAGCAGGGGAAAGTCCTGCGGGTCGTACGGAGCCGCTCCAAACCGTCCTTCGATCCCGAGCGGCGGGCGTACGAGCTGATCGGCACCCTGCAGGAGGTCACCGAGCCGGCCCCGGGCACCCGGGCCGCCCGCAGCGCGGTCACCGGCGACTGGCGGCGCTCGCGGGAGGCGTTCCTGCTGGACGCGGGCCGGGCGCTGGCCGAGGCACGGTCCACCGCCGAGGTGCTGCGGGTGGCCGGCGGCCTGTCGATGCCGGGCTTCTCCCCGGACGGGCTCGTGGTGTTCGGGGTGGAGGGCGACCGGCTGACGATCACCGGCCAGCACGGGCACCAGCCCGGCGACATGGGCCCCTTCTCCCACATGTCGCTGCACACGCACTACCCGGCGGCCGAGGTGGTCCGCACGGGCCGCGCGGTGTACCTGTCCTCCCCCGCGGAGTACAAGGCCCGCTACCCGGCGACCTGGCCGCTCGCCCGGCGCTTCGGCCGGCGCTCCTGGGCCTTCCTGCCGCTGACGGCGGCCGGCCGCACGATGGGCGCCTGGATGGCGGCCTTCGCCTATCCGGTGGCGTTCACGCCCGACGAGCGCGCCGTGCTGACGACGGTGGCCCGGATGCTCGCCCAGGCGCTGTCCCGGGCCGGGGCCGAGGAGTCCGAGCGGGAGCTGACCGAGGGCCTGCAGCGCTCCATGCTGCCCTCGCTGGGCCCGGAGATCCCCGGCATGCAGGTGGCCGCCCGGTACATCCCGACCGGCGGCGGGCTCCAGGTCGGCGGCGACTGGTACGACATGATCCCGCTGCCCTCCGGCCGCTTCGCGCTGGCCATGGGCGACGTCCAGGGCCATGACGTACGGGCCGCGGGCCTCATGGGCCAGCTGCGCATCGCCCTGCGCGCCTACGCCGCCGAGGGCCACCGCCCGGACGCCGTGCTCACCCGCGCCTCCCGGTTCCTGCACGGCATCACCCACGACGACCAGATGACCGACGTCCGCTTCGCGACCTGCGTGTACGTGGAGGCCGACCCGGCGACCGGGATGCTGGAGATCGCCCGCGCCGGGCACCCCGATCCGGCGATCCGGATGGCGGACGGCACGGTCATGATGCGGCCGACGGCGGGCGGACTGCCGCTGGGCGTGGAACCGGACCCGGACTATCCGACGACCCGGTTCACCCTGGAACCCGGCGAGACGCTGATGCTCTGCACCGACGGCCTGCTCGAGACCGGCGGACACGACCTGGACAGCGGCTGGCGCCGGCTGCGCGCGATCCTGGAGGCGCATCCGGGTGGCGAGGGGGCCGGCAGCGGGGCCGATGACGGAGCCGGTGGCGGGGGCGATCTGGAGTCGCTGGCCGACGCCCTGGTGCAGGGCGTGCACGGGCCGTCCTCCCACCACACCACCGGTCCCCTGGCGGACCGCCGCGAGGACGACATCGCGCTGGTGCTGCTGTGCCGGCTGCTGGAGGGCGCCGCGCGGCCCGCCGTACGGCGCACCCTGCTGTCGGTGGCGCAGGACGAGCCGGACCGGATCGCCGAGGCCCGCCGGCACGTGCGCGAGCTGCTGCACGACTGGGCCTCGGCCGAGCAGGTCGACTCGGCGGTGCTGCTGGTCTCCGAGATGGTCACCAACGTCCTCGTCCACACCGACACCGACGCGCTGCTGCTCGCCGAGGTGACCGGGGAGACGGGCACGCGTGGCCTGCGGGTGCAGGTCACCGACGCGGGCGACGACCTCCCGCACAAGCGCCGCCCCGGCGAACTTGCCTCCTCCGGCCGCGGCCTGATGCTGGTCGAACTCCTCGCGGACGCCTGGGGGGTGGACCCGCGGGGCGAGGGCAAGAGCATCTGGTTCGAGCTCTATGAGTCGGGGGGTGCGGCCGGGGGCGTGTCCGGGGATGCGCCGGGGGGTGTGTCACCGGAGCCGGACGAGCCGGACGAGCCGGAGCCGGACGTTTCGGAGGGCGCCGCGTAACGGGTCCGCAGTTCCTGTACGACCCCGAAGGCGGCCGCGGTCAGCGGGACCGCGAGCAGCATCCCGAGGATGCCCGCCACGGACGCCCCGGCGGTGATGGCGAGCATCACCACGGCCGGGTGCATCTGCATGGTCCGGCTCTGGATCACCGGCTGCAGCACATGTCCCTCCAGCACCTGCACGGCGACGACGACTCCGACCACCCACAGCGCGATGACGAAGCCGCGGTCGGCGAGGGCGACCAGGACGGCCACCGCGCCGGAGAGGAAGGCACCGAGGTAGGGGATGTAGGCGCCGACGAAGACGAGCGCGCCGAGCCCGACCGCGCCGGGCACCTGGAGGATCAGCAGACCGACGGTGATGCACACGGCGTCGATGAGCGCGATGAGCGTCGTCCCGCGCATGAACCCCTCGACCGCCTGGAAGGCGCGCCGGGCGACGGCCTCCAGGATGTCGGCGGTGCCGCCGGGCGCGACGGCCCGCAGGACCTCCACGGCCCGGTGGGAGTCGCGCAGGAAGAAGAAGACGAGCAGCAGGGCGAGCACGGCCATCGCGAGGGACTCGCCGACGACGCTGACCCCGCTGATGACGTTGGACGCGGCCGTGCCCCCGAACCTGCTCAGCAGCTTGCGCGCGTTCGTGGCGAGGTCGTCGAGGCCCGTGCCCGCGGCTCCGAAGTGCTGGGCGACACTTTTGGCGGCGTCCCGTAGCGAGGCGATGATCTGGTCACCGGTGTCGATGAGCGCGGCGACGACGATGTACACGGCACCGCCGACGACGGCCACGACGGCGACACAGGTGAGCCCGGCCGCCACCGACGCCTGCACCCCGGCCCGCACGAGCCGCCGGTACAGCGGTCCGAGCAGGGCGGTGCCGAGCAGCGCGAGCAGCACTGGTGTGACGGCGGTACGGAACTCCCCGCACAGCCGCACCCCGACCCACCCGATCCCGGCGACCAGCAGCAGCACGGCGCACCAGGCGGCAAGGCGTCGAACGGGGTCGGGCAACAACTGCACGCGTCCAGCGGATCATGCGCACCGCCGGGTGTCCTGCCGCACGGGCCCGGGCGGGTGAGGCGCGCACCGCGTCCCGGGTGGGCCTGACCGCCCTGGCCGGCGGGGGTGTTCACCCCGTGTGTGCGTTCGAGATGCAGTGCGTGACGATCTAGGCAAGCCTGAGGGCATTCCCCCAAGACCGCCGCGTCTTGCCGGAGGACCCAGGAAAGGAATCGATCACTATGCGTACCATCGCTGCTTTCTTCGCCGCCGCGCTCCTGACCGTGCTGGCAGCCCCCGTCGCCTCCGCGGGCGAGCACGGCAACGGAATCTGCGACAGCCACACGATCAGCAAGCTGTGCTGGTGACCTCCTTGTGAAAGGGGACAGGCCGTGGACCTCGGGTCCACGGCCTGTCCCCTTTCTGCGCGGGTCAGATACCGTTCGCGGACATCCCGTGCACCGCCGGGACCGTCCCCAGCCGGCCCTTCTGGAAGTCCTCGAAGGCCTGCATCAGCTCTTCCTTGGTGTTCATGACGAAGGGGCCGTAGTGCGCCATGGGCTCCCGTATGGGCTGTCCGCCCAGCACGACGACCTCCAGATCCGGGGTGTGGGAGTCCTGCTTCTCGTCCGCGCGGACGGTCAGCGCGGACCCGGCGCCGAACACCGCGGTCTGGCCGAGGTGGATCGGCCGCCGCTCCGCACCGACGCTGCCGCGCCCCGCGAGGACGTAGGCCAGGCCGTTGAAGTCCTCCCGCCAGGGCAGGGTGATCTCGGCGCCGGGGGCGAGCGTCGCGTGGACCATCGTGATCGGGGTGTGGGTGATGCCGGGGCCCTTGTGGCCGTCCAGTTCACCCGCGATGACGCGCAGCAGCGCACCGCCGTCCGGGGTCGTCAGCAGCTGGACGCTGCCGCCGCGGATGTCCTGGTAGCGCGGGGCCATCATCTTGTCCTTGGCCGGGAGGTTCACCCACAGCTGCAGGCCGTGGAAGAGGCCGCCGGACACGACGAGTGACTCGGGCGGGGCCTCTATGTGCAGCAGGCCGGAGCCCGCGGTCATCCACTGGGTGTCGCCGTTGGTGATGGTCCCGCCGCCGCCCTGGCTGTCCTGGTGGTCGAAGACGCCGTCGATGATGTAGGTGACGGTCTCGAAGCCGCGGTGCGGGTGCCAGGGAGTGCCCTTGGGCTCGCCCGGCGCGTACTCCACCTCGCCCATCTGGTCCATCATGATGAACGGGTCGAGGTGGCGGTAGTTGATCCCCGCGAACGCCCGGCGCACCGGGAAGCCCTCGCCCTCGTAACCGCTCGGAGCGGTCGAGACGGCCAGCACCGGACGCGCCACGGCGTCGGCGGGAGCGGTCACTCGGGGCAGCGTCAACGGGTTCTCGACGGTCACTGCAGGCATGGTGGGGACCTCCTTGTGCACTCAGTTTAGTTGAGCGTTGAACTTTATGCCACCCCTAACAGAACGAGCCCGGAGGACATTCCTCCGGGCTCCAGGGGACGGGCGCCACAGGCGCGGCAAGGGCGGCTAGCCGTACATCCGGCGCATCGCGAAGTCGACCATCTGCTCGACCGCCTTCGCGTCGAAGACCATCCGGTGCTCGCCCTCCATGTCCAGGACGAAGCCGTAGCCGGTCGGGAGGAGGTCGATGACCTCCGCCCCGGTGATCACGAAGTACTTGGACTCCTTGCCCGCGTACCGGCGCAGCTCCTTGAGCGAGGTGAACATCGGGATCACCGGCTGCTGGGTGTTGTGCAGGGCGAGGAAGCCGGGGGTGTCGCCGCGCGGGCAGTACACCTTCGACGTGGCGAAGATCTGCTGGAAGTCCTCGGCGGACATCTGGCCGGTGGTGAAGGCGCGCACCGCGTCCGCGAGGGAGGGCGGGGACGGCTCGGGATACAGCGGCGGCTGCTGCCCGTAGCCGCCGGCCATCGGCTGCTGGGGTGCGGCGTACTGCTGCTGAGCACCGACGTTCTGGTCGTAGCCGTACATGGGCGCAAGCGTACCGAGCGGCGGCGGCGCGGCGGCCCCGGGAGAATTTATGTAGCGATCGCTAGATAAAGTTGCTACGGTTTTCGGGTCGACCGCTACGGAACGCGACGACGACCGCTATCGACCGCTACGGACAGCGACTTCGGGGGTTCCTCATGCCCGGCAGCACCTCCCGCCCCGCCCTGCTCCTCGCGCACGGCGCCGGCGGGTCCGTCGACCGCAACTACGGCCCGGTGATGGACCGGCTGGCCGCGCGGTACACGGTGATCGGCGCCGACTATCCGGGCGCGGGCGGCATCCCGCGCGCCACCGGGCCGCTCGAACTGGACGGCCTGGCCGACCGGTTGACGGCCGCCGCCGACGCGGCGGGCGTCGAGCGGTTCGCCGTGTCCGGCTACTCGCTGGGCGGGGCGGTGGCGATACGGCTGGCCGCGCGGCATCCGGACCGGGTGACGGGGCTCGTGCTGACCGCGCCCTTCGCCCGCGCCGACGCGCAGGTACGGCTCACCGCGCGCGTGTGGCGCACGCTCGTCGCGTCGGGCGACCCCGGCACGCTGGGCCGTTTCCTGCTCGCCCACGCCCTGAGCCCGGCGGCACTGGAGGCGATGGCCCCTCAGGAGCTGGAGGCGGCGGTGAAGGAGACGGGGGCGGATGTGCCGGAAGGGACGCCGGAGCACGTGGAGCTGGTGGAGCGGCTGGACGTGACCGCGGACCTGGCCCGGATCGGCGTGCCTACGCTGGTCGTGTCACCGGTCGACGACCGGCTGGTCCCGCCCCGGCTGCACCGCGCGGTGGCGGCGGGCATCCCGGGGGCCCGGCTGGCGGAGATACCGGGCGGTCACCTGCCTTTCGCCGAACAGCCGGACCGGTGGGCGGCGCTGCTCAGCGATGGGGTCGAGTAGACGCTGCTCACACTCGAGCAAGTGGGGTTGCTTGTTATTACCGGCGGGTAGCATCATCGTAGCTACTTGTTGGTACGTGAACTAGGTGCGAGGAGTCAGTGCCTCGCCGATCCCTCTACGGAGCCGTCGCCATGGGGCACTACAAGTCGAATCTCCGCGACATCGAGTTCAACCTCTTCGAAGTACTGGGGCGCGACAAGGTGTACGGCACCGGCCCGTTCGAGGAGATGGACGTCGACACCGCCAAGAGCGTCCTGGAGGAGCTGACCCGCCTCTCCGAGAACGAGCTGGCCGAGTCCTTCGCCGACGCCGACCGCAACCCGCCGGTCTTCGACCCGGAGACCAACACCGCGCCGGTCCCGGCCTCCTTCAAGAAGAGCTACCAGGCCTTCATGGACTCGGAGTACTGGCGCCTCGGCCTGCCCGAGGAGATCGGCGGCACCACCTCCCCGCGCTCCCTGATCTGGGCCTACGCCGAGCTGATCCTGGGCGCCAACCCGGCCGTCTGGATGTACTCCTCGGGCCCGGCGTTCGCCGGCATCCTCTTCGAGGAGGGCAACGAGGTCCAGAAGCACATAGCGAAGATCGCCGTGGAGAAGCAGTGGGGCTCCACGATGGTGCTCACCGAGCCCGACGCGGGCTCCGACGTGGGCGCCGGACGCACCAAGGCGGTCCAGCAGGAGGACGGCTCCTGGCACATCGAGGGCGTGAAGCGCTTCATCACCTCCGGTGAGCACGACATGTCGGAGAACATCCTCCACTACGTGCTCGCGCGGCCGGAAGGTGCCGGTCCGGGCACCAAGGGGCTGTCCCTCTTCCTCGTCCCGAAGTACACCTTCGACTTCGAGACCGGCGAACTGGGCGAGCGCAACGGCGTCTACGCCACCAACGTCGAGCACAAGATGGGCCTGAAGGCCTCCAACACCTGCGAGATGACCTTCGGCGACCGGCACCCCGCCAAGGGCTGGCTGATCGGCGACAAGCACGACGGCATCCGCCAGATGTTCCGCATCATCGAGTTCGCCCGCATGATGGTCGGCACGAAGGCGATCTCCACGCTGTCCACCGGCTACCTGAACGCGCTGGAGTACGCCAAGGAGCGCGTCCAGGGCCCCGACCTCGCGCAGTTCATGGACAAGACCGCGCCCAAGGTCACCATCACCCACCACCCGGACGTGCGCCGCTCGCTGATCACGCAGAAGGCGTACGCGGAGGGCATGCGCGCCCTGGTGCTGTACACCGCCTCGATCCAGGACGCGATCCAGATCAAGGAGGCGGCCGGCGAGGACGCCTCCGCCGAGCACGCGCTGAACGACCTGCTGCTGCCCATCGTCAAGGGCTACGGCTCCGAGAAGGGCTACGAGCAGCTCGCCCAGTCGCTGCAGACCTTCGGCGGCTCCGGCTTCCTGCAGGAGTACCCGATCGAGCAGTACATCCGGGACTCCAAGATCGACACCCTGTACGAGGGCACCACGGCGATCCAGGGCCAGGACTTCTTCTTCCGGAAGATCGTCCGCAACCAGGGCGCCGCGCTGAACTCCCTCGCCGAGGACATCAAGAAGTTCCTGGAGCTCGGCACCGGCGGCGAGGGGCTGGCCGGCGCCCGTGAGCACCTGGCCAAGGCGGCCGTGGAGCTGGAGGCGATCGTCGGCCTGATGCTGACCGACCTCGCCGCCACCGAGCAGGACACCAAGAACATCTACAAGGTGGGCCTGAACACCACCCGCCTGCTCATGGCCTCCGGTGACGTCGTCGTCGGCTACCTGCTGCTCAAGGGCGCCGCGATCGCCGCCGAGAAGCTGGCCACGGCCTCCGCCAAGGACCAGGCCTTCTACACCGGCAAGATCGCCGCGGCGAAGTTCTTCGCGGCGAACGTCCTGCCGGGCGTCACCCTCGCCCGCAAGGTCGCCTCCGGCGTCGAGCTGGACCTGATGGAGCTGGACGAGGCCGCGTTCTAGAAGGTGGTTGCGGATTCCCTGTGCGGGCCCGCTCCCTTTCCGGGAGCGGGCCCGTGCACGTCGTTAAGGTGAACCCATGAGCGCAGCATCCCGCTTCGACCGCGGCCACACCGACGACCTCATGTCCTTCCTGGCGGCGAGCCCGTCGCCGTACCACGCCGTGGCGAACACCGCCGAACGGCTGGAGAAGGCGGGCTTCAGGCAGGTCGCCGAGACGGACGCCTGGGACTCCACGAGCGGCGGCAAGTACGTGCTGCGCGGCGGCGCGATCATCGCCTGGTACGTCCCCGAGGGCGCCGCGGCGCACACGCCGTTCCACATCGTCGGCGCCCACACCGACTCCCCGAACCTCAGGATCAAGCCGCGCCCGGACAGCGGGGCGCACGGCTGGCGCCAGGTCGCCGTCGAGATCTACGGCGGCCCGCTGATGAACTCCTGGCTGGACCGCGACCTGGGCCTGGCCGGCCGGCTGAGCCTCAGGGACGGCTCCTCGGTCCTGGTCAACGTGGACCGGCCGCTGCTGCGCGTGCCCCAGCTCGCCATCCACCTGGACCGCTCGGTCAGCACCGAGGGGCTCAAGCTGGACAAGCAGCGTCACCTGCAGCCGGTCTGGGGTCTCGGCGACGATGTGCGCGACGGCGATCTGATCGCCTTCCTGGAGCAGGAGGCGGGCCTCGCGGCCGGCTCGGTCACCGGCTGGGACCTGATGACGCATCCGGTGGAGGCCCCGGCCTACCTCGGCCGGGACCGGGACCTGGTCGCCGGTCCGCGCATGGACAACCTGCTGTCGGTGCACGCGGGCGCCGCCGCCCTGGCCGCCGTCGCGACCTCCGGCGCCCCGCTCACCCGTATCCCCGTGCTCGCCGCCTTCGACCACGAGGAGAACGGCTCGCAGTCGGACACCGGCGCGGACGGCCCGCTGCTCGGCGGCGTGCTGGAGCGCTCGGTCTTCGCGCGCGGCGGCTCGTACGAGGACCGGGCCCGGGCCTTCGCCGGCACGGTCTGCCTGTCCTCCGACACCGGCCACGCCGTCCACCCCAACTACGCCGAGCGGCACGACCCGACGCACCACCCCCGGGTCAACGGCGGCCCCATCCTCAAGGTCAACGTCAACAACCGCTACGCCACGGACGGTTCGGGCCGCGCGGTGTTCGCCGCCGCCTGCGAGAAGGCGAACGTGCCCTTCCAGTCGTTCGTCTCCAACAACTCCATGCCGTGCGGCACCACCATCGGCCCCATCACCGCCGCCCGCCACGGCATCCGCACGGTCGACATCGGCGTGGCGATCCTCTCCATGCACAGCGTGCGCGAACTGTGCGGCGCCGACGACCCGTTCCTGCTGGCGAACGCCCTGACGGCCTTTCTGGAGGGCTGACCGAGGACGGGCCGGGGACGAGCCGAGGGCTAGGCGCGACCGCCGCGGGTACCCGGACGGCACCGGAGATTCCGGAACCGAAAGGGGAGGCGACTTCTCATGGGGCTCGGAGGATGCATCATCCTCATCGCCGTGGGGGCCATCCTCACGTTCGCGACCGACTGGCACATGCACGGCGTCAACCTCACGGTCGTCGGCCTGATCCTGATGGCCGTGGGACTGATCGGCGTGGCGACCTTCAGCGGCATCGCCCGGCGCCGCCGCGTGGTGATGCCGCCGACGCCGGTGGTGGAGGAGGAACCCCATCACCACCACCGCCACAGCGTCGACGGCTACAGCGACGGTTACGGCATCTGACGTGCCGTGACGCCTACTGCTCGGCCATTCCCGCCAGGACGAGCGGCAGGCGGTCCGCCCCGCCCTCGGTGACACGGAGCGGGACGCCCCAGTCCTGCTGGTGGACATGGCAGGCGGGGTATGCGTTCGCGGTGTCGTCGTCGCAGCTCGCGGCCATCGCCGAGACGTGCAGTACGCCCTCCGTGACGGCCGGGTTCAGCTCCAGGTCCCGGCCCAGGTCGGTGTCCGCCCCCTCACCCTTGAGCAGCAGCTCGGGCGGGGTGGCGGAGACCAGCAGACGGGTCGAGGGGCCGTATCTGGTGTCCAGCTTCTGGCCCGCGGGGGCCTGGAAGACGACGTCCAGCCGGAGTCTGCCGGGGGCGACCTCGGTCGCCGCGCGCCGGGTGCGGTGGGCGACCGCCTCCACGCGCACCGCCTCCTCGGGCAGCCGCAGCCGGGTCAGCCGATGCCGGGCCGACTCCACCACCACGATGTCCTCGCCCACGAGCACGGCGTCGCTGGGCTCGCGCAGGTCGGTGGCCAGCGTGGTGACCTCGCCGGTCGCCGGGTCGTAACGGCGCAGGGCGTGGTTGTAGGTGTCGGCGACCGCCACCGAACCGTCCGGCAGGGCGGTGACACCCAGCGGGTGCTGGAACAGGGCCTGCCCTGCGGCGCCGTCGCGGTGGCCGAAGTCGAACAGGCCGGTGCCGACGGCCGTGTGGACATGCCCGTCCAGGTCCACCCAGCGCAGCGCGCTCGTCTCGGAGTCGGCGAGCCACAGCCGCTCGGCGGTGGCCGCGAGACCGGAGGGCTGCGCGAACCAGGCCTCGGCGCCGGGGCCGTCCACCAGGCCCTCGTTGGTGGTGCCCGCCGCCACGGCGACCGTGCCCGCGGCCGGGTCGTACGTCCACAGCTGGTGGACGCCCGCCATGGCGATCCACACCTTGCCGCCGAACACCGCCACGTCCCAGGGCGAGGAGAGGTCGACCTCGCGGGCCGGGCCGGAGGTGGCGGACCCCTGCCACCACTGCCTGCCGGTGCCGGCCAGGGTGGTCACCTCGCCGGTCCCCGGGTCGAGGCGGCGCAGGGCGTGGTTCACGGTGTCGGCCACCACCACCGAGCCGTCCGCCAGCAGGGCGAGGCCCTGCGGCTCGCTGAAAGCGGCCTCCTCGGGGCCGCCGTCGGCGAACCCGCGCATGCCGGAGCCGATGCGCCGTACGACGGTCTCGGCGTCCTCGTCCAGCTCCACCAGCTGGTGCCGGGTGGTGTCGCTGACCAGGACGTGCCCCGACTCGAGCAGCAGCGCCTTGCCGGGGAAGCGCAGGGTCGTCGGCTCCGGCTCCGGCGGCACGTACGGACCGTCGCCGCGGCGCAGGGTGCCCTTCGCCCCGTGCTCCGCCTCCAGCTCCTCGACCAGCCGCTCGATGGCGTGCGCGTGCCCCTCGCCCGCGTGCTGGGCGACGACGTACCCCTCCGGGTCGATCACGACCAGCGTCGGCCAGGCCCGCACCGCGTACTGCTTCCAGGTGGCCAGCTCCGGGTCGTCCAGCACCGGATGCTCCACGCCGTACCGCTCCACGGCGTCGACGACCGCCCGGTGCTCGGCCTCGTGCGCGAACTTCGGCGAGTGCACCCCGACGACCACCACCGTGTCCCGGTGCCTCTCCTCCAACTCACGCAGCTCGTCCAGGACGTGCAGGCAGTTGATGCAGCAAAAGGTCCAGAAGTCCAGGACCACGATGCGTCCGCGCAGGTCGGCGAGTGTGTACTGCTTCTCGCCCGTGTTCAGCCAGCCGCCCTTGCCGATCAGCTCGGGGGCACGTACACGGACGCGTCGGGATGCGGAGTCGGTCATGGCTCCAAGACTGCCACCCGGCTCCGACAGCCGTTCGGGCGCCTGTGGACAACCAACTTCAGGCGCCTGTGGACAACCAACGGGACGGTCAGGTCAGCGCGTGGCCCGTCGTGACGTCCACGTGGGCCGGGACCTCCTCGTGACGGTCGCCGACCGTGACGGTGCCGGCGGGCTCGAAGAGGAGGACCTCGGCGCGCTCGGGCGCGGACGGCTTGTGATAGGTGCCGCGCGGGACGGTGAACACCGAGCCCCTGGTCAGGACGACCGTGCGGGCCCCGGTCGGCTCGCGCAGGCCGAGGTGCACCTCGCCGTCCAGGACCAGGAAGAACTCGTCGGTGTTTTCGTGCACATGCCAGACGTGCTCGCCCTCGAACCTGGCGATGCGGACGTCGTAGTCGTTGACGGCGGCGACGATCCGGGGGCTCCAGCACTCGGTGAAGGAGGCGAACGCCTTGTCCAGGGCGAGGGGTTCCTTGGGCTCCATGGGTTCCATGCGGTCATCCTGCGGGTTCCGGTACGACCGGACGAGTGCTAGGAATCGCATATGCCGCAAGGATCCTCTCAGCCGCCGCACCGGGACGTGCCGCACGGGAGCGTGCCGCACCGGGTCGTCGTGATCGTGGACGAGGGCACCAACCCCTTCGAAGTGGGCGTCGCGACGGAGCTGTTCGGCCTGCCCAGACCCGAACTGGGCGTTCCCGGACCGCCGTACACGGTGACGCTGTGCACGCCCACCCCGCGGATCCGGATGAACCACGGCTTCTTCACCCTGACCGGCGTACCCGGCCTGGACGCGGTGGACGAGGCCGACACCCTCGTCGTACCGGGCCGCCCCGACAACGTCGTACCGCGCGGAGCCGACGTGCTGGACGCCATCCGGCGCACGCACGCGCGCGGGGCGCGCATCGTCAGCTTCTGCACCGGCAGCTTCGCCCTCGCCGAGGCCGGACTGCTCGACGGGCGCCGGGCCACCACCCACTGGATGTGGGCGGACGCCTTCCGGGACCTGCATCCCAAGGTGCTGCTGGAGCCGGACGTCCTCTTCGTGGACGAGGGCGACCTCCTCACCGCCGCCGGCAGCGCGGCCGCCCTCGACCTCGGGCTGCACCTCTGGCGCCGCGACCACGGCGCCGAACTCGCCGCCGCCGTCTCCCGGCGCCTGGTGTTCGCCGCGCACCGCGACGGCGGCCAGCGGCAGTTCGTGGAGCGCCCGGTGCCCGAGGTGCCCGACGAGTCGCTCGGTCCGCTGCTGGCCTGGGCGCAGGAGCGGCTGGGCGAACCGCTGACCGTGGCGGACCTCGCCGCCCGCGCGGCCGTCAGCCCCGCCACCCTGCACCGCCGCTTCCGCGCCCAGCTGGGCACCACCCCGCTGGCCTGGCTCACCGGGGAACGGGTGGCGCTGGCCTGCCGGCTGATCGAGCGGGGTGAGGAGCGCCTGGACGTCGTCGCGGCCCGCAGCGGCCTGGGTACGGCGGCCAACCTGCGGGCCCGGCTGCGCCGGGAGACCGGGCTCAGCCCGTCGGCGTACCGGAGACGGTTCGGTCCGGCCGCCCCGTGATGATCAACGCGCGGCGGGGAACGGTACCCGCATGAGACTCCTCGTACACGACCGGCTGCTCGGCATCGGCGACGACTACTGGATCGAGGACGAGCACGGCCGCAAGGTCTTCCTCGTCGACGGCAAGGCCATGCGGCTGCGGGACACCTTCCAGCTGAAGGACGCCCACGGGCGCGTGCTGATCGACATCCACCAGAAGATGTTCGCGCTGCGCGACACCATGGTGATCGAGCGGGACGGCGAGGGCCTGGCGACCATCAGGCGCAAACGGCTGTCACTGCTGCGCAACCACTACCGGGTGTCCCTGGTCGACGGCACCGATCTGGACGTCAGCGGCAGGATCCTCGACCACGAGTTCGCCGTCGAGTACGACGGCGAACTGCTGGCCGTGATCTCCCGCCGCTTCCTGTCCCTGCGCGACACCTACGGCGTCGACATCGTGCGCGAGGACGCGGACCCGGCCCTGCTGATCGCGGTGGCGGTGTGCGTGATCCATCTGGCGCAGAAGGAGCGGGAGGAGGACTGACGGCCTGGAAAGGGCCCGGGGCCCGCTAGCGGCGCGGTGGCTCCAGGCCCAGCACGCGGTCCTTCAGCGCCGGGAACTGCTCGCGGGTGGCCGCCACCCTCGCCGGGTCGAAGTCGACGGTGAGGACCTCCTCGCCGGAGCCCGCCTCCGCGAGCACCTCGCCCCAGGGATCCACCACGATCGAGTGACCCGCCTGCGGAACTCCCGCATGGGTCCCGGCCGTTCCACAGGCGAGCACGAACGCCTGGTTCTCCACCGCCCGCGCCTGAGCCAGCAGCGTCCAGTGCGCGCGTCGCCGCTCGGGCCAGCCCGCCGGGATCACCAGGGTCTCGGCGCCGGCGTCGACCAGCGACCGGAAGAGTTCGGGGAAACGGAGGTCGTAGCAGGTGGCCACGCCGAGCGTGGTCCCGGGCAGCCGGACCGTCACCAGGTCCCGCCCGGCGCCCATCAGTACGGCCTCGCCCTTGTCGAAGCCGAAGCGATGGATCTTGCGGTAGGCGGCGGAAAGCTCACCGGAGGGGGAGAAGACGAGAGAGGTGTTGTAGAGGGGCCCCTCAGGGTCGCGCTCGGGAATGGACCCCGCGTGCAGCCACACGCCCGCGTCGCTCGCCGCCTTGGCCATCGTCTCGTACGTCGGCCCTTCGAGCGGCTCGGCCTCCCGGCCGAACTCCTCGTAGGCGAAGGCTCCGATGGTCCACAGCTCGGGCAGGACCACCAGGTCGGCACCGGCCTGTTCGCGGACCAGCGCGGCCACCCGCTGCCGCCGGGAGTCGACCGATTCGTCCTCGTTCACGGCGATCTGGATCAGCGAGGCGCGCACACTACCACCGTCCTGGCATTCGAGTCGTCCACACGGGCCTACGATCGTCACACGAAAGCACTGCCGGGGTGCCTGCAAGCAGCGTAACTTGGGGGTCCCCCCGATTCGAGCGCAGCCGAGGATCGGGGGAGGCCCAGACACCCGCCGAAGTGCAGCCGCCGCCGGCAACGCCGCCACAACCTGCCCGTGTACCGACCGCCGAGGGGTCCCGTTCCGTGAGTCTGCATCCCACCCTCCAGCCCTACGCCGACGCCTGGACGCACTCCATCGAAGCGATATCCGAGATGGTCCAGCCGCTCGCGGAGGCCGAGTGGAACCGGCGGACCCCCTGCCCCGGCTGGTCGGTCCGGGACATCGTGTCGCACGTCATCGGCATGGACTGCGAGATGCTCGGCGACCCGCGCCCGATCCACTCCCTCCCGCGTGACCTCTTCCACGTCACCAACGAGCACCAGCGCTACATGGAGATGCAGGTCGACGTCCGCCGCCACCACACGGCGCCGGAGATGACGGCCGAGCTGGAGTACACGGTCATCCGCCGCAACCGCCAGCTGCGCACCGAGTCCCGCGACCCCGGCACCACGGTCCGCGGCCCGCTGGGCAGCGAGATCACGGTGGAACAGGCCTACCGCGCCCGCGCCTTCGACGTGTGGGTGCACGAGCAGGACCTGCGTACGGCCCTCGGCCGCCCCGGCAACCTGGACTCGCCGGGCGCGTACGTGGCCCGGGACGTGCTGCTGGAGGCACTCCCCAAGGTCGTCGCGAAGGACGCGGCCGCACCGCGCAGTTCGGCCGTCGTCCTCGACGTGCACGGCCCGGTGGAGTTCCTGCGCACCATCCGGGTCGACATCCAGGGCCGCGGCACCCTGGAGACCGCCCCGGCCCTCGGCCCCGCCGCCACCCTCACCCTCGACTGGGAGACCTACGTCCGCCTGGCCTGCGGCCGCGTGACGCCGGAGGCGGCCGCCGACAGGGTGAAGACGGAGGGCGACCCGGACCTGGCGGCGGCGATCCTGCGGAACTTCGCGGTGACGCCGTAGGTCGTGCCGTGACGGGAGGCCGCCGGCGGCGGGCACCCGAGCAGGTCGTCCAGCCTTTCAGCCGACTGGAAACGGGTGGTGCGCGCGTGGGAGAAGACGGCTAAGCCGCAGGCACGTGCACTGTCTCGACCCGGCTGGCAACCAGCCGCTCACGCTCACGCCGGGCAGCCCGCCCCCGCAGCCGCAGGATCTGGGAGACACCGAGCGCCTGCAGCACGAACACGGCGCTGAACGCCACCGCGTAGTCGTCCCCGGTGGCGTCCAGCAGCACCCCCACCGCGAACAACGTCGTCATCGAGGCGATGAATCCACCCATGTTGGTGATTCCCGACGCGGTCCCCTGTCGCTCGGGCGGGTTGGCCGGCCGCGCGAAGTCGAACCCGAGCATCGAGGCAGGACCGCACGCCCCCAGCACCGCGCACAACACCACCAGCAGCCACATCGGCGCACGCGCACCGGGATACGCCAGCACCGACGCCCACAGCAGCGCCGTCGCCCCGACCGTGCCCAGCGCCAGCGGCAGCCGGGCCGCGTGGTGCCGGGCGACGATCTGGCCGTACACCAGCCCGATCACCATGTTGGACAGCACGACCAGGGTGAGCAGTTCACCGGCCGTGGCCCTGCTCAGCCCCTGCGCCTCTACCAGGAACGGCAGGCCCCACAGCAGCAGGAACACCATCGCCGGGAACTGGGTGGTGAAGTGCACCCACAGGCCGAGGCGGGTGCCGGGCTCCCGCCAGGCCGCCGCGATCTGCCGGCGGACGTATGCGGCACCCTGGTGCGGCGCCGGCTCGGGCTCGTGTCCCTCGGGGTGGTCCTTCAGGAACAGCAGCGTCAGCACGAGGACGACGACACCCGCGAGCGCGCTGCCCGCGAAGGCGGGGGTCCAGCCGATGCCGTGCAGCAGCCGGGCGAGGACCAGCGTGGAGACCAGGTTGCCCGCCATGCCGACCAGCCCCGCGAGCTGCGCGACCAGCGGACCGCGCCGGGCCGGGAACCAGCGGGTGCCGAGCCGCAGCACGCTGATGAAGGTCATCGCGTCCCCGCAGCCCAGCAGGGCGCGGGAGGCGAGGGCGGTGCCGTACGACGGGGAGAAGGCGAAGCCCAGCTGCCCGGCCGTGAACAGCACGGCGCCGATGCTCAGCACCTTCTTGGTGCCGAGCCGGTCGACCAGCAGGCCGACGGGTATCTGCATGCCGGCGTAGACCAGCAGCTGGAGGATGGAGAACGTCGCCAGGGCGGACGCGTTCACATGGAAGCGGTCCGCCGCGTCCAGCCCCGCCACGCCCAGTGACGTACGGAAGATGACGGCGACGAAGTAGACGGCGACGCCTATGGACCACACGGTGACGGCACGCCGACCGCCCGGCGGATCACCCGGAAGGGTGACGTTCCGCGCCGGCGCGCTCATCGGACCTCACCTCGGGCGAGGTGCTCGAACCAGGTCACGTGCCGGTGCACGACCCTGACCGCCGCCTCCGCGTCGCCGGCGCGCAGCGCGTCCAGGATCTCCTCGTGCTCGGCCAGCGTCTTGGCGATCCGGTCGGGGTGGGAGTGCATGACGGCGACACCCATCCGCAGCTGCCGGTCGCGCAGCTGGTCGTAGAGGCGGGACAGGATCTCGTTGCCGCCGCTGCGCACGATCTCGGCGTGGAAGTTGCGGTCGGTCACCGCGGCCGCGGCCAGGTCACCGGCGGCGGCCTGCGCCTTCTGCAGCTGAAGCAGCTCGGTCAGCCGCTCGAGCAGGCCGGGCGGGGCGGGTACGGCCTTGCGGGCGGCGTGCTCCTCGACCAGCTGGCGGGTCTCCACCACGTCGGCGATCTCCTGCGCAGAGACCGGCAGGACCAGCGCGCCCTTCTTCGGGTAGAGCCGGATCAGGCCCTCGACCTCCAGCCGCAGCAGTGCCTCCCGCACGGGCGTGCGCGAGACCCCGACGGCCTCGGCCAGCTCGCCCTCGGTGAGCAGGGTGCCGCCCTCGTAGCGGCGGTCGAGGACGCCCTGCTTGACATGGGCGTACACGCGGTCGGCGGCGGGCGGTGGCTTGGGGTCTCGGCGGGCGGGCTGCTGGACGGCCGTCTTCATGCCCACAGGATAGATACAACACGTACGCAAGGAGCGGCGGCGTCCAGCATCCGGACGTGACGCACGTCGCGCGCGGCGACCGCACAACCTTCTGTGCTACTTACGTGTCTCACACGTGCGGCCCGCTGCTCTTGCCAGTTCAACTCGGCCGCATTCAGGGGCATTTACGACAATCGGGGTACATCACTTTGATTACCGGCATTAAGGGCACGCGCAGCACGCACCTCCGCAGAGCCGCCGCCGTCGCCGTCACCTCCGGCGCGCTGCTCGCCACCGGTGCCCTCACCGCGGCGCCCGCTCAGGCGGTCACGACGCCCTCCATCGTGGCCAAGGGCGGCTACGTGATGAACAACGCGAGCGGTTCGACGCTCTACACCAAGGCGGCGGACACCCGGCGCTCCACCGGCTCCACCACCAAGATCATGACCGCCAAGGTCGTGCTCGCGCAGTCGAACCTCAACCTCGACAAGAAGGTGACGATCCAGAAGGCGTACAGCGACTACGTCGTCAAGAACAACGCCTCCCAGGCGCACCTGATCGTCGGCGACAAGGTCACAGTCCGCCAGCTGCTGTACGGCCTGATGCTGCCGTCCGGCTGCGACGCCGCCTACGCGCTCGCCGACACCTACGGCTCGGGCTCCACCCGTGCCGCGCGCGTGAGCAACTTCATCGGCAAGATGAACGCCGCCGCGAAGAGCCTGCACCTGACGAACACGCACTTCGACTCCTTCGACGGCATCGGCAACGGCAACAACTACTCGACGCCGCGCGACCTCACGAAGATCGCCAGCAGTGCGATGAGCAACTCCACGTTCCGCGCGATCGTCAAGACGAAGTCGTACACCGCGAAGACGATCACCAAGACGGGCAGCACCCGCACGATGGCCCCGTGGACCAACACCAACGGGCTGCTGAGCAGCTACAGCGGCACCATCGGTGTGAAGACGGGCTCCGGCCCGGAGGCCGGCTACTGCCTGGTCTTCGCCGCCACCCGCAACGGCAAGACGGTCATCGGCACCGTCCTGTCCTCCACCTCCATCCCCCAGCGTGAGTCGGACGCCAAGAAGCTCATGGACTACGGCTTCGCCAAGCTCGGCTGACACCCTCCAGGCACCCACGGGCCCGTCGCGACCAGCGGCGGGCCCGTTCTGCTGCCCCCCTACCGCATGAAGCTGATGGTGCTAATCTCATTGGCACCATGCTGCTGCATCTGGACACGACCGACACTCGCCCTCTGCACGAGCAGGTCGCGGCGGCGGTCCGGCGGGCCATCGCCGAGGGCGAGTGCCGCGCCGGCGACCGGCTGCCCTCCGCCCGCGATCTCTCCACGGCCCTGGACATCAACGTCAACACCGTCCTGCGTGGCCTGCGCCAACTGCGGGACGAGGGCCTGCTGGAGTTCCGCCGGGGCCGGGGGATCACCGTCGCCGAGGGCGCGGCCCGGCGCTCCGGACTGCAGATCAGGGTGCGGGAGCTGGTCGCGGAGGCATCCCGGCTCGGCTACACCCGCACCGACCTCATCGAGATGATCCGGGGGACGACGACATGACCGACGGGGAAGAACGGGACGGAGACGACCGGGAGGGAGACGACCGGGTACGGGGCGACCGGGACCCGGGCGGGCACGACGGGGACGGGCACGACCGGGCCCGGCAGGACCGGGACCCGGGCGGGCGCGATCGGGAGGACCCGGGCGGGCGCGATCGGACAGGCGCCCGGGGGCGGGTCGCGCGCTGGGGGCTCACCGGGTGCACGGTGGCCGTGGCCGCGCTGCTCGCGGGCCTGCCCTGGGCCGCGCGGGACCGGCTGCCCGACCGGCTGGCGACCCACTGGAGCGGAGGTGCCGCCCCCGACAGCTCGATGCCGCTGTGGGAGGCCTCCCTGTTCCCGGCCGGCCTCTGGCTGCTGATCGCCCTCGTACTGAGCGTGCGATGGCGCCGTTCCTGGCCGGTCGCACGCCCCTGGCGGGCGATCGCGCTGGCACCCACCGCGGCGGTACTCGTCGGTGCGCAGGCCTGCGTCGTCCGCGCCAACCTCGACCGCACCGACTGGCGCGAGGCCCGCGACCCGGCTCTCGCCGTCGTGCTCGTCCTGGCCCTGGCGGCGCTCGCCGGCGTGGTGGCCTGGTGGCTGACCACCCGCACCGCCTCCACCACGCCGCCCGCCCCGACCCCCGCACTGGACCTGCCCGAGGGCGAGCGGCTGGTGTGGTTCTCCCGCGCGGCCAACCCCTGGCTGCAGCTGCTCGCGGCGCTGACCGGCCTGACCGCCGTCGGCGCCCTGGTGGCACTGATCGCCGGCCTGTCGGGCCCCGCCGTACTGCTCCCGGTGTGCGTCATCTGCGCCATCGCCTCTCTCGCCGGTGCCCTCTTCTCCTCGGTCCAGGCGAAGGTGTCGGAATCGGGCCTGAAGGTGTCCTTCGGTCCGCTCGGCTGGCCCGCCCGCCACTGGCCGCCGGCCGCCATCGAGTCCGCCCGCGCGGAGCGCCGGCAGCCCTCCCAGGTCGGCGGCTGGGGCTACCGCCTCAGCGGCCTCGGCACGACAGTGATGCTCCGCGCCGGCGACTGCCTGGTCGTACGCCCCCGAGGCCGCCGTACGGACTTCGCCGTGAGCGTGGACGACGCCGAGCGCGGCGCGGCCCTGCTGAACGCGCTGCGGCGGCGGGACTGAGCGGACCACGGACATCGAGAACCTCCAAGGCGTCGAGTCAAAGGCGTCGAAGGAGAGGACGACGGCCGGGCGTCGCCCTGGGGCACGGCCGCCGCGCCGGTCCGGGCCGCACAGGGCGGGGACGCCCTCGCCATGGACGCTCGTCCTTCGGCAGTGGACGGTCGGTGTGCGGTGCCATACCTGCCCCTCTCGGGCCGGTGCGGTCCCCCGTCGGGCCCGCGTCGCCGGGTCAGGAGTCGGCGTCAGCGCGAAAGGTTCCCTCCGTTCTGCCTCTTGTCGTCAGCGCGAGAGGCAAGCTGGTCGTAGGTCCTGAAGGTGTACGAGGCGTCGTACGAGAGCAGGTTGCCTTCGGTCGCCGGCAGGCCGAGGCGCCGGTTGAGAGCTCCGGTGAGCGGCCCGCAGTGTTCGGCGGCCGGGGCGGTGAAGGTGTCGTCGTAGGCGGAGAACTCGATCACCGGAGGGTCCTGGGAGACCCACTTGGAGGGGCCGGAGCGCTTCAGCTGGAAGTCGACGGGAGCGTCCGCGCCTATGGTGCAGCTGTGCGGCACCAGTGGGCCGAGGAGCCGGAAACGCAGGCTGAACTGCCCGGTGTAGAAGTCGGACCGGCCGCCGTACTCCGGCTGTATCGCCAGCCCCAGGACGGCCGCGCGATCGCCCCCGGGCGTGCCGGTCAGTCCTCCCGGTACGGCGGTGGGGGAGCTGTGCATCGCACCCCACACCTGGCCGTTGCTGCCGTCCGGCATCGGGCCTTCGGCGTGCGTCATGGTGATCGGGGCGAGGCTCACCGTGACCTTGCCGAGGGTCAACCGCGGGGCGGCCGAGTGCACTTCGCATCTCCATCGGGCCGGCTCGACGCCGTCGGGCAGTGCCGGGCAGTCACCGAAGTCGGTCGCGGATGCGGCGGAGACGCGAGGCGCCGAGTAGGCGGCACCCGGTGCGCCCACCACCGCCGTACCGGCGAGGACGGCGGCGGCGCCCGCGAGTGCGGCGGCACGACGGGCGGGGGAGGTGGCACGACGAACGGTGGAGGGGGGACGGGCGGGGGAGGCGGGACCGGGGCGAGGAGCGGCGGTTTTCGTCATGGCACCAGCGTGCCGCCGTGGCCACTCCCTCACCATCCGTGACGTCACCCACCCGACCCTGAGCCGCCCCTGATACAACGTCAGGGACTGGGGCGGGCCCACCCGCCCAGACCTGTACGTCTTCAGCCGAGCCCGGGAATCCGGATCCGCCGGACTTCGTCCACCTTCAGGGCCCTGGCCAGCAGCAGATAGACGACGGCGAGGGCGAGCGTGCCGACGATGGTCGTCAGGGCCGTCCCCGCCGTACCGTACCCCAGCACCCCGGCGCAGCCCCGCGCCGCGGCCCAGCCGGCCACCCCCGCGGCGCCCGCGGCGCACAGCAGCCTGGCATAGGTGCCGCGCAGGGTGCCGTCGTCCAGCCGGCCGCCGGTGCGGCGGGCCAGCAGCCGTGCGGTGAGGAGGAGCCCGGCGAAGTAGGAGACGGTGTAGGCACCGGCCATGCCGGTGACCGCCCACCGCGCGGGCAGCAGCAGATGGCAGGCGGTGGCGAGCGCGATGTTGACGGCCCCGATCCACACGGCCATGAAGAACGGCGTACGGGTGTCGTCGAAGGCGTAGAAGCCGCGCAGCAACAGGTACTGCGCGGAGAACGGGATCAGCCCGAGCCCGAAGGCCTGGAGCATGTGCCCCAGGGGCTGGGCCGTGGCGGCGTCGGTGGCGCCGTGGGCGAAGAGGAGGACGGCGATGTCCGGTCCGAGCACGGTGAACAGGACGGCGGCCGGCACGATGACGACCCCGCTGACCCGCAGCGCCCGGGACAGATCGGCCCGCAGGTCACCGGTCCTGCCCTCGGCCGCCGCCTTGCTCATGCGTGGCAGCAGCGCCGTGACCAGGGAGACGGTGACGACGGACTGGGGCAGCATCCAGATGGTCTGCGCGTAGCTGTAGGCGGTGTACCCGACGCCCGCCTTCGAAAGCTCCATGTCGGCGGCGTTGGCATAGCGGGTGACGACGGTGAGGGCGACCAGGTTGGTCAGCACGAACAACAGCGTCCACTTCGCGGCGTGGACCCCGGAACCGAGCCCCGCGCCGCGCCAGTCGAACCGGGGCCGGAAGCGGAAGCCGGCGGCCCGGGCGAAGGGGACGAGCGCGACGGCCTGTACGGCGATCCCGAGGGTCGTACCGATTCCGAGCCAGCGGACCTGGGCGTCGGTGATATCGGTGACGTCGGTGACGGAGCGGGAGCCGGTCATCATCCCGAGGTAGACGCCGAACATCGCCACCAGGACGACGTTGTTGAGCACCGGCGTCCACATCATGGCGCCGAACCTCTCGCGGGCGTTCAGCACTTGGCCCATGATGGCGAACAGGCCGTAGAAGAAGATCTGCGGAAGCAGGAACCGGGCGAAGACGACGGTCAGCCGGAACGCCGCGTGCTCCTGGGGCGTATCCCTCATGTACAGGCTCACGATCTCCGGCGCCGCCCACACGGCGAGCACGGTCCCGACGGCCAGCACGCTGACGACGAGGGTGACGAGCCGCTGCTCGTACGCCCGCCCACCGTCGGCATGGGTGGCCCGCGCCCGCACCAGCTGCGGCACCAGCACGGCGTTCAGCGCGCCGCCGATCAGCAGGGTGTACAGGCTGGTCGGCACGATGTTGGCAGTGTTGTACGTGGTCGCGAGCAGCCCTGGCCCGAGCGCGGCCCCCTGCAGAACCTGCCGGATCAGCCCACTGGCCCGCGACACGACGGTGCCACCGGCCATGAGCACAGAGGCCCGCCCCGCCCCCGCCTCCGCCTTGGGTTTCGCGTGCCGGGCTGTGGTCTTCTCCCCCGTTACCATGCGGTAAATCTACGGCAGTTGGGGTCAGCGGCTGCCATCAAACGATTCGGGGACACAGCAGCACCTCCCCCAGGCGAACCCCGCGTACCGGGCCGCAGGCGGGTGCGGTGCTGAAGGGAGCTGAAATGGGCGGCCGTGATGCTGAGTTGCCCCAGCTGATGGCGCGGCTCGCGCACCGCCAACGCGTGTACGTCCGGTCAGGCCGGATTCCGTCTACGCCCGGCGGCCTGGACGGGCTTCGGGCCGCTGTCGCCGCCGAAGCGCACGTCGTCATCCGGATGTTGTGGAAGGACTGGGAGCAGTGGGCCAGCGACCGGAGCGGGCCGGCCTCCGCTCAGCAGGTCGAGGAGGCACTGGAAGCGCTCACCGCGGAGAGGGCGGTGGAACTCATGGCCTGGCTGGCCGCACAGTGCCTGGTGTGGCCCGGGGCCAGCTTCATGGCACGGTGCGAAGCGGATGCCGTCGCCCGCCGCGTGGGTCAGCTTCTCGGGCCTGATGCCCACTGGTGGTCCACCTTCGACCCGGAACTCGAAGGCTGCGTGAGCTGCGTCTCGGCCTGCACCTTCGACGGCCTCGTCACCGGCACCGACGGCCGACGGTTCGTCGTGCTGATCCAGGTCGGCGAGGACTGACCGCCGTTCACATGTCCGCAGTTTCCGGCAGACTTCACCCTCAATCGTGAAACTCCCGCTTGCAGCTGGCATATTCGATTTCCTCCGCTCTACGTTCCGCAGCGGAGGTGGTTCACATGAGCGAACCCAGCAAGCGATCCGACTCGTCCGAGCGGCACGAGGCGATCGACATCAGCGACTTCGTGTACGCGGCGACGGGAGCCCGCCTGCGCAGGCTGACCATGCCGGACGGGAGCCATTGGTTTCCGGCGGTGGATGTGTGCAAGGAACTCGGGCACACGAACCCGCAAAAAGCACTCTCCGACCATGTGCCGGCCGACCATCGAGAGTCTCTCGAGACCCTAACTGGAGGTTATGGTCTGAGTGTTCCCGCAGGTAGGGAGTGGCGGCGAGACCTGAATGTCATCTCTCTGCAGGGTCTCATCCTCCTCGTCAACGCCTGCACCAAGCCAGCCTGCGCTCCCTTCAAGCAGTGGGCCGCCGAGGTGATCGAGACCATTCAGCGAGACGGTTCCTACACCCTGGAAGAAGCCGAGGTGCAGCCCCTCGAGCCGGGCGCCCCGATCGCCTACGCCATGCCCGAGCAGGTCGCCGAGGCCATCGTCCGCCTGGAGGCGCACAACCTCCAGCTGGACGAGGAGCTGGCGAACGGGCAGCGCAAGTCGATCGAGCTGCAGCAGGAAACGCTGGACGTACAGCGGGAAACCTTGGCCCTGCAGAAGGAGTCGCTGACTCTGCAACGGGAGATGCTGGCCACGCAGAAGGCCACCCTCGCCGTGCAGCAGGCCATGGTCCGGGCGATGGAACGGATCGCTGACCGGCTCGACGCCCTGGTGCTGGGCCCCCGGATGTCTGCCGCGCACGCCGGTGTGCTGCCCACCACGGAATCCGTACTGGCCGACTGGCGGCAGCGTCTCTCGGTCACGGCGGACGTGTGGGCCGTAGCCGTCGTCATCGCGCCCGTCCTCGTGGAGAAGGGTGAGCTGCGGGAGCCGCTCGAATCCCTTGCCGCCCGTACGGGGCTCTCCGTGCACCGCGTCAACGAATGTCTGCGCCTGCTGCGCAAGCACGCCTGCATCCGCTCCCGAGGCGGAGCGGAAGACGGGGCGCCCGTGTACGTGCTCAGCAAGGCCTGACAATCCGGCCTGAAAGAAGAGGGGGCGGCCGCAAGTCGAGTTTGCGGCCGTCCCCTCAACTCTTCGAGGTTATCCGGCGTCGTCACGCCCAGGTAATCAACCTCTTCGGCTGCTCCAGAATCGCCGCCACGTCCGCCAGGACCTTGGAGCCCAGTTCGCCGTCGACCAGGCGGTGGTCGAAGCTCAACGCCAGGGTCGTCACCTGACGCGGCTTGACCTTGCCCTTGTGGACCCAGGGCTGGAGCTTGATCGCGCCGATCGCGAGGATCGCCGACTCGCCGGGGTTGAGGATCGGCGTGCCGGTGTCGACGCCGAAGACGCCGACGTTGGTGATGGTCACCGTGCCACCCTGCATGGCCGCCGGGGACGTCTTGCCCTCGCGAGCGGTCGAGACGAGGTCACCGAGCGCCTCGGCCAGCTGGGGGAGCGTCTTGTCGTGCGCGTCCTTGATGTTCGGCACGATCAGGCCGCGCGGGGTGGCCGCCGCGATGCCCAGGTTGACGTAGTGCTTCTGCACGATCTCCTGGCTGGCCTCGTCCCAGGACGCGTTGATCTCCGGGTTGCGCTTGATGGCGACCAGCAGGGCCTTGGCGATCAGCAGCAGCGGGTTGACCCGCAGGCCCTGCATCTCCTTGTCCTGCTTGAGCTCCTCGACCAGCTTCATCGTGCGGGTCACGTCGACCGTCACGAACTCGGTGACGTGCGGCGCGGTGAACGCCGAGCCGACCATCGCCGCCGCCGTGGCCTTGCGGACGCCCTTGACCGGGACGCGGGTCTCGCGCGTGCCGTCGTAGGAGGCGACCGGGGCCGGCGTCACCGCGGGCGCGGCGGCCGGGGCCGGTGCCGGCTCCGCCGGCTTCGGCGTGACCGCCGCGTGGACGTCGTCGCGGGTGATGATGCCGTCCGGGCCGGACGGGGTGACCAGGGCCAGGTCGACGCCGAGGTCCTTGGCCAGCTTGCGCACCGGCGGCTTGGCCAGCGGGCGGGGCTTCTCGGCGGTCGTGCCGTGACCGTGGCCGTTCAGCTCGGTCTGGATCGCCTGGGCCGGCGCCGGGACGGTGAGCTCGGGGCCCTTGCGGGGGCGGCGCTTGGTGGAGGACGTCGACACGCCGTAGCCGACCAGGACCGGCTGGCGGCCCTCCGGCTTGGCCTCGGGCTCCGGATCCTCGGGAGCTGCCTTCGGCTGCTCGGCCGGGGCTTCGCCGGCTGCCGCGCCGGTCACCTCCACCGCGATGATGGACGTGCCCACGTCGACCGTGGTGCCCTCGGGGAAGTGGAGTTCGCGGACCACGCCGTCGTAGGGAATGGGCAGTTCGACGGCCGCCTTGGCGGTCTCGACCTCGCACACCACCTGGCCGTCGGTGACCGTGTCACCGGGCTGGACGTACCACTTGAGGATCTCGGCCTCGGTGAGTCCCTCGCCGACGTCCGGCATCTTGAACTCGCGTACGGACGCTTGCGTCATCGTCGTCACGACCCTCTCCTCAGTACGCCAGCGAGCGGTCGACGGCGTCGAGCACGCGGTCCAGGTCCGGCAGGTACTCCTCCTCCAGGCGGGCCGGCGGGTACGGGGCGTGGTAGCCGCCGACCCGGAGCACCGGGGCCTCCAGGTGGTAGAAGCAGCGCTCGGTGATCCGGGCGGCGATCTCGCCGCCGGAGCCGAAGAACACCGGTGCCTCGTGGACCACGACCAGGCGGCGGGTCTTCTCCACCGAGGCCTGGATGGCGTCGAAGTCCAGCGGGGAGACCGAACGCAGGTCCAGGACCTCCAGGCTCTTGCCCTCCTCGGCCGCGGCCGCCGCGACCTCCTGGCACAGCTTCACCATCGGGCCGTACGCCACCAGGGTGAGGTCGGTGCCCTCGCGGACGACCTGGGCCTTGTGCAGCGGGGCGGGGATCGCCTCGACGTCCACCTCGGCCTTGTCCCAGTAGCGCCGCTTCGGCTCGAAGTAGATCACCGGGTCGTCGCTCTGGATGGCCTGCTGCATCATCCAGTACGCGTCCGAGGCGTTCGAGGGGGAGACGATCTTCAGGCCCGCCACGTGCGCGAACAGGGCCTCGGGGGACTCCGAGTGGTGCTCGACGGCGCCGATGCCGCCGCCGTAGGGGATGCGGACGACGACCGGCATCTTGACCTTGCCCAGCGAGCGCGCGTGCATCTTCGCGAGCTGGGTGACGATCTGGTCGTAGGCCGGGAAGACGAAGCCGTCGAACTGGATCTCCACCACCGGGCGGTAGCCGCGCAGCGCGAGACCGATCGCGGTGCCGACGATGCCGGACTCCGCCAGCGGGGTGTCGATGACGCGGCTCTCGCCGAAGTCCTTCTGGAGGCCGTCCGTCACCCGGAACACGCCGCCGAGCTTGCCGACGTCCTCACCCATGACGAGGACCTTGGGGTCCTCCTCCAGAGCGCGGCGCAGCGATTCGTTGATGGCCTTCGCCATCGCCATCTTCTCGGCCATCTCAGCGACCCCCTTCACTCGCGTCCGCGAACGACGCCTGGTAGGCGGCGAACTGCGCGCGCTCCTCGTCGACGAGCGCGTGCCCGTCCGCGTACACGTTCTCGAAGATGGCGAAGTGGTCCGGGTCGGGCATGGCGCGGACCGCTTCGCGCACTCGTTTGCCCAACGCTTCGGACTCGGCCTCGAGTTCCGCGAAGAATCCCTCGTCCGCGTGGTTTGCGGCTTCCAGGTACCGGCGAAGGCGCAGGATCGGGTCCTTCGCCTCCCAGGCCAGGCGCTCCTCGTCGCCCCGGTAGCGGGTGGGGTCGTCGGAGGTGGTGTGGGCGCCCATGCGGTAGGTGAACGCCTCGACCAGGGTGGGGCCCTCGCCGCTGCGGGCGCGCTCCAGCGCCCACTTGGTGACCGCGAGGCAGGCCAGCACGTCGTTGCCGTCCACGCGCACGCCCGGGAAGCCGAAGCCCTGGGCGCGCTGGTAGAGCGGCACCCGGGTCTGCTTCTCGGTCGGCTCGGAGATCGCCCACTGGTTGTTCTGGCAGAAGAACACGACGGGCGCGTTGTAGACCGCGGAGAAGGTGAACGATTCGGCGACGTCACCCTGGCTGCTCGCGCCGTCGCCGAAGTAGGCGATGACCGCGCTGTCCGCGCCGTCCTTGGCGATGCCCATGGCGTAGCCGGTGGCGTGCAGCGTCTGGGAGCCGATGACGATCGTGTACAGGTGGAAGTTGTTGCTGTTCGGGTCCCAGCCGCCGTTGTTCACGCCGCGGAACATGCCGAGCAGGTTGGTCGGGTCGACGTCGCGGCACCAGGCGACGCCGTGCTCGCGGTAGGTCGGGAAGACGTAGTCGTCGTCGCGCAGCGCCCGGCCGGAGCCGATCTGGGCGGCCTCCTGGCCCAGCAGGGAGGCCCACAGGCCCAGCTCGCCCTGGCGCTGCAGGGCGGTGGCCTCGGCGTCGAAGCGACGGGTGAGCACCATGTCGCGGTACAGGCCGCGCAGGTCTTCGGGGGTGATGCCGGCGACGTAGCCGTCGTACTCGGCGTTCTCGACCCGCTCGCCCTCGGGCGTCAGCAGCTGTACGAGCTCCGGCTCGGTGCTCTTCGCGGTGGCGCGGGTGCTGCGGGTGGTGCGCTTGGTGCCGGTGGCTCCGGACTTGGTACCGGTCGTGCCGGTCTTGCTGCCGGTGGTGCCGGCCTTGCCTGCGGCGCTGCGTCGCGGCTTGCGCGCGGCACTGCTGTCCACGGTCACGTGTGCTCCTCCGTCGTTCCGGCCCCCGGGGTTGCCGGTAGGCCAGTGCGGCTCACCTGTTTCGACCACCGGGCACGGGGTGGGTGCCACTCGGCCGGGTACAGGCGTGACAGGTGCCCCGGCGAGCGCCCTGCAACCATCACGTTACCCACAGCTCCACATTTCTGTGAAACCCCACCTGACCTGCGATTTTGCTTGGATTTCCAAGTAAATCGGGGAGGTGTGGAAGCGTGCTGGTCACAGCCCTGCTTCAACGCCGAAGCAACGGAACGTTAACCCGCTCACCCGGGTCACGGGAAGAGTCGAATTGTTTGCGTGCGACACCGGCTGCGCCGCTTATCTCATCCCTATCGAGGTCGAGAAGATCGGAAGCAGCGGAAAACCTTGATAAAGGCCGTGGCCTGCCCACCGCGTGACCGAAAGCGATCACCGGCGACCACCTGTGACAAGCCCCAGCTCACGGCGGTTTTTGGTGCCCTACCATCTGCGGCGTGCCGCGCTCATGTGTACCACCCGTTGTACCCAACGCGCCCCCTCTGGGCGCCCTGCTGCACCTGTACGCCGCCGGCACCGCCCTCGCCTGTGAGCCGGTCGACCAGGGCCTGCTGAACCGCGGCTACCGGCTGCGCACCACCCGCGGCCGCTACTTCCTCAAGCACCACTTCGATCCGGACACCGCCGACCCGGCCGCGATCGAGCGCCGGCACCGCGCCACCCAGCGCCTGGCCGACCTGGGCGTCCCCGTCGCCGTACCGCTCGCGCACCGCGAGGGCCGTACGGTCGCCGTCGTCGGCGGCCACGCCTACGCGCTGCATCCCTGGATCGACGGCAGGCACCGGCACGGCGGGCAGCTCACGCGCGGGGAGAGCGCACGCCTCGGCGCGCTCCTGGGCGCCGTGCACGCCTGTCTGGAGCGCGTGATGCCGCCCAAGGGGCGCACGCGGCCGGCCACAAGCCCCCACCCCGTGGAGAGCGCCGACCCGGCCGACACCTTCACCCTCATCGACGACCTGCTCGCCCGTGTGCGCCGGCACCGGCCCGCCGACGCCTTCGACGAGCTGGCCCGGCACCGGCTGCTGGAACGCCGGGCGCTCCTGGAGCAGCACGCCGACCGGCGCCCGCCGCGCGGCGGCTCGGTGGGCTGGGTGCACGGCGACTTCCACCCGTTCAACGTGCTCTACAAGGACGACGCCCCGGCGGCCATCGTCGACTGGGACCGGCTCGGCGTGCAGCCCCGCGCCGAGGAGGCCGTACGCGCCGCGGCGATCTTCTTCGTACGCCCGGTGGGCGCCCTGGACCTGCCGAAGGTACGCGCGTACGCGCGCGCGTACCGGCGCGCGGCCGGTGCCACGCCGTCCGAGCTGGCGGCGGCCGTGCGCCGGGTCTGGTGGGAGCGGCTGAACGACTTCTGGATGCTGCGCTGGCACTACGAACGCGGCGACACGCGCGCGGACTGCCAGTTCCCGGCCGCGTCCGCGCTCGTGGTGTGGTGGACACGCGAGTACGACGCCGTGTGCGACGCGTTCACCGAGTGACGGCGCCTTGACGGGAACCGCTCACGGGGACGCCGTCGCGGACGACGTCGGCGTCCTTCAGCCGGTCGTGGCGCCGGTGTCGAGGCCGCCGTTCGTCGTGGGGCCGGTGTTGGTGCCGCCGTTGGTCGTGGCGCCGGCGTTCGTGCCACCGGTGTTCGTGCCGCCGGTGTTGGTGCCACCGTCCGTCGTGCCGCCGTCCGCCGTGCCGCCGGTGTTGCCCGTGCCACCGGTGTCCGTGCCGCCCGTCGTCGTGCTGCCCGAGGACTGCGACGGCGTGGTCGACGGATCCGTCGGCTGGTCCGTCGGGCCCGTGCTCTGCGACTGCGAGGTCTGCGGGTCGGACGGGGTGTAGCCGGTGCTGCCCGAACCCGAGTCCGAGCCGTTGTCGGTGCTGGGGTCCGACGGCTGGTCGGTGGTGTCGTCCGACGGGCTCGGGGAGTCCGAGTGGTCCTGGGTGGACGTCGAGTGCGTGGTCGGCGGCTTGGTGTCCGTGCTGTTGTGGCTGCCGTTGCCCGTGTTCTTGACGGCGAACGCGACACCCGCCGCGATCGCGATGACCGCGAGGACGGCGAGGATCCACAGCTTGCCGCGGCCGCTGCCCTTGTTGCCGTGCCCCTCGAAGCCGCCGTCGTCGCCGTTGCCGTAGCCCTGCGGCAGGATCGGCTGCGGGATCTGCGCCGTCCCGGCACCGAAGTCGCCCGGGTGCTGCATCGCGGTCGTCCGCGTGAAACCGCCCGCCGGGGTGTGCCGGCCGTCGTGCGCCCCCACCGGGCCGGTGTTCCAGGTGCCGGTGTGCCCGCCCTGCTCGTAGAGCATCTGCAGGCCGTACTGGACCAGGCCACGCATCTCCTCGGCCGTCTGGAACCGGTCGTCCGGCTCCTTGGCGAGCGAGCGCATGACCAGGCCGTCCAGCTCCGGCGGGCAGCCGTCGGAGAACTCCGAGGGCGGGGTCGGGATGTCCTGGACGTGCTGGTAGACCACCGACAGCGGGGTCTCACCGGTGAACGGGGGCCGCAGGGCGAGGAGTTCGTACAGCAGACAGCCGGTCGCGTACAGGTCGGAGCGGTGGTCCACGGCCTTGCCGAGCGCCTGCTCCGGGGAGAGGTACTGCGGCGTGCCCATGACCATGCCGGTCTGTGTCATCGTTGTCGACGCGCCGTGCAGGGCACGCGCGATGCCGAAGTCCATCACCTTGACGGCGCCGCTGTTCGTGATGATCACGTTGGCGGGCTTGATGTCGCGGTGCACGATGCCGTGCTGATGCGAGTAGGCGAGTGCGTCCAGCACTCCGGAGACGATGATCAGGGCCTGCTCGGGACCCGGCGCCTCCGCGTTCAGGAGCAGGTCGCGGATGGTGCGGCCCTCGACCAGCTCCATCACGATGTACGGCACGGACTGGCCGCCGACGAAGTCCTCGCCGGAGTCGTACACGGCGACGATCGCGTGGTGGTTGAGGCCGGCGACGGACTGCGCCTCGCGCGTGAAGCGGGCCTTGGAGACCGGGTCCTCCGCCAGGTCCGCGCGGAGCAGCTTCACCGCGACGGTACGGCCCAGCCGGACGTCCTCGGCGGCGAACACCTCGGCCATGCCGCCCCGGCCCAGCCGGTGGGTGAGCCGGTACCGGCCGTCGCCGACGAGCCCTGCGTTGCCCCACATCTCCGGCGCGTCCGACATACCGCCGCCAGTCGCCTCGGGGTCGGACGGGCCCTGGGCGCGCTGCGTCTGGTCCATCAGTCCTCGCCGTCGTTTCTGCCCGCGGTGCGCGCGGTGTTGTTACGGTCTCCGTCGGCCACGCTACAGCCTCGGCATGAGCCACCGGTCGGGAACCGGAACCGGGACCGGCCGAAGCCTGACCGGCCATGAAACCCGTAGCACGCGCTGTCGTGCAAATTCTGTGGACCGCTCGTACGCCCCCTGTAACGCTTGCGCGACGCTTCTAGCGCGTACGGTCACGGAACGGGCACCGAGCTTGACGTGTCAGTGCCCTGGGGCAGACTTGGCCGGGAATGACACATTCGATCAAGGGCCCTGCGATCAGCGAAGGCGCCGGACGGCCAGTGGGGGACGGGGAGAGATGAGCCAGGACGGCGCGCACGACCGGCACGCGGGGCAGTCGCTGGCGGGCGGTCGCTACCAGCTGCGGGACCTGCTCGGCCAGGGCGGCATGGCCTCGGTGCACCTGGCGTACGACGCCGTGCTCGACCGCCAGGTCGCGATCAAGACCCTCCACACGGAACTCGGCCGGGAACAGGCGTTCCGCGAGCGCTTCCGCCGCGAGGCCCAGGCCGTGGCGAAGCTCACGCACACCAACATCGTGTCGGTCTTCGACACCGGCGAGGACGATCTCGGTGGCCTGACCACGCCGTACATCGTCATGGAGTACGTCGAGGGCCGCCCGCTGGGCTCGGTCCTCGACGAGGACGTCCGGCAGTACGGCGCGATGCCCGTCGACAAGGCGCTGAAGGTCACCGCGGACGTGCTGGCCGCGCTGGAGATCAGCCACGAGATGGGGCTGGTCCACCGCGACATCAAGCCGGGCAACGTGATGGTGACCAAGCGTGGCGTGGTCAAGGTCATGGACTTCGGCATCGCCCGCGCCATGCAGTCCGGTGTGACGTCGATGACACAGACCGGCATGGTCGTCGGCACCCCGCAGTACCTCTCGCCCGAGCAGGCCCTCGGCCGGGGCGTGGACGCCCGTTCCGACCTGTACTCGGTCGGCATCATGCTGTTCCAGCTGGTCACCGGGCGGCTGCCGTTCGACGCGGACTCCCCGCTGGCGATCGCGTACGCGCATGTGCAGGAGGAGCCGGTCGCGCCCTCCTCGATCAACCGTTCGCTGCCGCCCGCGGTGGACGCGCTGGTCGCCCGGGCCCTGAAGAAGAACCCGAACGAGCGTTTCCCGACCGCCGAGGCCATGCGCGACGAGTGCCTGCGCGTCGCCGCGTCCTTCCAGGCGGCCGCGCCGAGCATCGTGCCGGGCGCCGGGCCGGTGCAGAGCGGCGCGGGCGTCGGCTCCGCGGTGTTCCCGCCGGTCGACCGGACCGCCCAGGCGGCCCCCGGCCCGGTCCAGACGCCGTACCAGCCGGGCCCGTACGGCGCCCCGCAGACACCTCCGCAGACCACCGCCCCGGGCTACGGCTATCCGCAGCAGGGGCAGCAGAGCGGCTACCAGACGCCGCCTCCGATGGGCTACGGCCCGCAGGCTCCGCAGGTCGCGCCGACCCCGCCGCCGTACACGATCTCGCCGCAGACGGCCGCTCAGCCGTCCGCTCCGGGCTCCGGCGGGGGCAAGAGCAACAAGCCGGTGATCATCGGCTCGGTCGCGGTGTCGCTCGTCGCGGTCGTCGCCTTGATCGTCGCCCTGACGCTGAACACCGGCGGCACCGGCGGCAAGGGCGGCACCGGCCGCGCGAGCGCCTCGGCGAGCGCCTCGGCGTCCGCCTCCCACCCGGCGGGCTACCGCGGGCCGGACCGGACCCGGGTGATCGACAAGACCAAGTGCACGGAACCGTACAAGTCCTGGGACGACGAGACCAAGGTCGAGCTGCCCGACTTCCGGTACAAGGACATCAACTCGGTGAAGGCGTGCTTCCAGGCCGCGCAGTGGAAGTACACGATCAAGCAGGTGAACGACAACACCTGGGGTGACGGCACGGTGATCGACCAGTTCCCGTCCGCGGACACGGCGGTCGACCCGAAGAACCCGGGCACCATCGAGCTGAGCGTCTCCAACGGCAATCCCGCCTGACCTCACCAGGCTTCCCGGACAGCTTCCCGGACAAAAGTCGGGCCCGGCACTCCACGTGCCGGGCTCCGGTCGTTTCAGGTGTGGCCTGGGCGTTTCAGGTGTGGCCTGGGCGTTTCAGGTACGGCCCGGGGTGTTTCATGTGTGGCCCCGGGGCGTTTGGGATACGGCCCGGGGCGTTGCAGGTACGGCTGGGGCGTTACAGGTACGGGCCGCCGGACCGGCCGCCCGTGCGCGGGTCGTCGCCCTCGTGTCCCGTCACGCCGGGCGGAAGCGCGCGGCGCATCTGCTCCAACTGGGCCCGCGCGGCCATCTGCTGGGCGAACAGGGTCGTCTGGATCCCGTGGAAGAGGCCCTCCAGCCAGCCCACCAACTGCGCCTGTGCGATGCGCAGTTCCGCGTCACTCGGGGTGGCGTCGTCGGTGAACGGCAGGGAGAGCCGCTCGAGTTCCTCGACCAGCTCCGGCGCGAGGCCGTCCTCCAGCTCCTTCACCGAGCTGGCGTGGATCTCCTTCAGCCGCACCCGGCTCGCCTCGTCCAGAGGGGCCGCGCGCACCTCCTCCAGGAGCTGCTTGATCATGCTGCCGATCCGCATGACCTTGGCCGGCTGTTCCACCTGCTCCGTCAGCGGGGTCTCACGGGACTCGTCGCCCCCGTTGCCGCCGCCGAGCGCCATCCCGTCCTGGCCCACGACGAGGATCTGGGGGTTCTCCGGCGACCGTTCGTTCCTCGGCATCTCCATGCCGCCATTCTCTCGCACCCGTACACCTCATCACCGTGGTGCCCCCTCGTGGGGCTGATCCACCGTTTAGACCCGACGGCCCAATCCGAAATGCCCGCTTTGCCATTGAATGTCAGGCTAATTTCTGTCGGTCAACCATCGATCACGACACCGGGCTCCGGGAGGTCACCGACGTGACTCCATGGCCGCGCATCACGCCCCGCTGCATACGGCTGCTGCTCACCCTCGCGGTGGCCCTGCCCGCGTACGGCATAGGCGCCGGACACGCCGCGACCACGTACGCCGCCGAGCTCACCCCGAGAAGCTCAGCCGACCCCAGAAGCTCAGCCGACCCCGGCCCCGTCCCACCTGACCGGCCGCCCCCCGCTGCGGCGGGCCACTCCGTCCCCGGAAACACGGACCACCACGCATCCGCGGACCCGGGCCGCCCGGCCCGCACCGGCCGCCCGGAACCCTCGGCGCACGACGGCCGCCGGCCCACGGACAGTGGCGCTTCGGCGCCCCCGGACTCCACCGGCGCCGGCCACAGCCGGAGTCGGGGTGAGAGCGAGGGCCACAGTCACGGGCACAGCCCCGGACACGTCCCTCCCATACCCTCCGATTCCGCCTCGGCCTCGTACCGTCCGACAGCCGTCGAACCGACCCGTGCGGGCAGCCGGGCCGGCGAGGGGCGGATGCGGCCGGGCCGGCCGGACGGCCCCGCGGCCGAGGTCGAGGGCGACGACGACCCCGTGCCGGCCCGCACTCCCCGCACCGGCCAGGCGGAGGAACCGGAGACCGCGGACCTACCGACCTCGACACCGACGCCCTCGACCGCCCCTGACAAGGCCGGCCTCGACCACCCCCCGGCCCCGAAACCCGCCACGGAAGGCTCCAACGCCTCCCAGCCGGTCCTGCAGATCCTCCCCCTGGGCAGCGGCCTGATCCTCATAGGCCTGGGCCTCGCCCTGGCCTTCCTGGGCCTCAAACTCCGCAGAGACTGACCCACCCGCCCACAGCCAGCCGTGAGCCCGCCCACGCCGGTCACAGGCACGCCTGCGTACCCGCGGGCAATCGTGCCACCGCGACGACACCCACCCAGCAGCCACAGCCGTACCCACGCAGCCCGCGAGCCGCCACGCCGCTACGGCGACACCCACCCAGCAGCCACAGCCATACCCACGCAGCCTGCGGGCAGTCGTGCCGCTGGGGCGGCACGGGTGGGCGCAGGCGGCACCCGGCCGGCGCCGGCAAGCGACCCACCCCCCGCCCGCACCAGCACAGGGCACCCATGCAACACCGGCACCCGGCACCCGGCACCCGGCACCCGGCACAGACAAACCCGCCGCACCGGGCGCCCCTCCAGACCTGGCGTTACGGCGTGACCAGCAGCACCTTCCCCACATGCCCGCTGGCCTCCACCACTCGATGCCCCTCGGCCGCCTCCGCCATCGGCACCTCGCGATCCACCACCGGCCGCACATGCCCCCCGGCCAGCAACGGCCACACATGCTCCCGCACAGCCGCCACGATCGCCGCCTTCTCACTCAGCGGCCGTGCCCGCAGTGAGGTCGCGCTGATCGCGGCCCGCTTGGTCAGCAGCGTGCCGATGTTCAGCTCCCCCTTCACCCCGCCCTGCATTCCGATGATGGCGAGCCGCCCGCTGACAGCGAGGGCCTGGACGTTGCGGTCCAGGTACTTCGCCCCCATGTTGTCGAGGATGACGTCGGCCCCCGTACCCGCGGTGGCCACCTTGATCTCGGCGACGAAGTCCTGCTCCCGGTAGTTGATGAGGATGTCCGCGCCCAGCTCGGCACACCGCTCCAGCTTCTCCTTCGTGCCGGCCGTCACCGCGACCTTGGCACCGACGGCCTTCGCGAGCTGGATCGCCATGGTGCCGATGCCGCTGGACCCACCGTGCACGAGCAGCGTCTCACCGGGCCGCAGATGGGCGATCATGAACACGTTGGACCAGACCGTGCAGACGACCTCGGGCAGCGCGGCCGCCCGCTTGAGGTCGACCCCCTCGGGCACGGGCAGCAGCTGTCCGGCCGGTACGACGACCTTCTCGGCGTATCCGCCGCCGGCGAGCAGCGCGCACACCTCGTCGCCGACGGCCCAGCCGGACACGCCGGGGCCAAGCGCGGCGATCCTCCCGGAGCACTCCAGGCCGGGGTAGGGGGAGGCGCTGGGCGGCGGGTTGTAGAAACCCTGCCGCTGCAGGATGTCGGCACGGTTGACGGCGCTGGCCACCACCTCGACCAGCACCTCGCCCTCGCCGGGCACCGGATCGGGGACCTCCGCCCACACCAGCGCCTCTGGACCACCAGGTTCGGGAATCGTGATCGCATGCATGCCCGTGACGCTACTCCCCGCGGGTGGCGTCTCCGGGGGCAGACGCCTCACGGACCGGACGTTTCACGTGAAACACACCTCGATCCCGGCCGTCGCCCACGGCAGGTCCAGCAGCTCCGCCTCCTCCCCCTGCCGGGCCCCACCAGGGGGTACGACGGCCAGCGCATCGGCGGCGGCGATACCGCGGAGCATGGCCGGACCGTTGTAGTGCAGCGGTACGGCGCGGTCACCGCGCAGCACCACGGGGATCAGCCGGGTGTCGTACGGATGCCCCTGCACCGCCTCGCTGAGCGGCAGCGTGTACGGCTCCGGCGCCGGGTGGGCGGCCAGCGTGCGCAACAGCGGCTCGGCGAGTGTGAGCAGACCGGAGACGGCCGCGAGGGGGTTGCCGGGCAGACCGACGAGGTGCTGGGCGTCCTTGGTGCGGGCCAGCAGCATGGGGTGGCCGGGGCGCACCTTGACGCCGTCGACGAGGAGTTCGGCGCCGATGCGCTCCAGGATGGGGTGCACGTGGTCGACGGGTCCGCCGGCGGTGCCGCCCGTGGTGACGATGAGGTCGGCATCGGAGCCGGTGACGGCCTTGTGCAGGGCCTTGGCGTCGTCGCCGATCCGGCGCACCTTGACGACCTCGGCGCCGAGCGCCTGCAGCCACGGCGGCAGCATCGGGCCGAGCGCGTCCCGGATCAGCCCGTCGCGGGGCAGCCCCTCGGCCAGCAGTTCGTCGCCCAGCACGAGGACTTCGGCCCGGGGCCGTGGTACGACGGTGACGGTGTCGTATCCGGCCGCCGCCGCGAGCCCCAGCACGGCGGGGGTGATCCGGGTGCCGACGGGCAGCAACTGGTCGCCGCTGCGGCACTCCTGGCCGCGCGGGCGGATGTCCTGGCCGTGGACGATCTCCCGGGTGGCGTGCAGCCGCCCCTGCGTGTCGGTGCGGCCGTGCTCGCTGCGCAGGACGGCGGTGGTGTCGGCCGGGATGCGGGCGCCGGTGGCGATACGGACCGCCTCGCCGTCGGTGAGCGGCTCGGGCTGGGCCTGTCCGGCGAGCACTCCCTCGTCCCGTACCCCCCAGGGTCCGGGTCCGGCGACCGCCCAGCCGTCCATCGCGGAGGTGTCGAAGGAAGGCAGGTCGGTGAGCGCGTCGAGCGGGGCGGCCAGGACCAGGCCCAGGGCGTCACCGAGCGGCACGGCGACGGGGGCACGGCGGGGCCGGGCGCGTGCGGCGCGTGCGGCGGTCTCGCGGGCCTGGGCCCACGGGGTGGCCTTGTGCCGCTCGCCGTGTGCTTCCGGTGCCGGAGCGGGGACCTGGCCCGCACGGTCGTCCTTGGCTTCCCTCACGAGGGCCAGAGCCTCCTCGACGTCGAGGTCGTCGCTGTCCTCGGCGGGCGCTTCGGCCCGGGTTCCGGGGGCGGTCATCCGGCGTCCGGGGCGCCCGGGCCCCCGCCGTTCTCTTTCCCGCCTCCGCCGTTCTCTTCCCCGCCCTTGCCGGCTTCTTCCTCCCATCGCAGCGCGAGCGCGGCCGCCTTGCGGGCGGCTTCGGCGACCGCTTCCGGGCCGCCCTTGCCCTGGGCCGCGGCGTAGCCGACGAGGAAGGTGGTCAGCGGTGCGGCCGGCCGTGCCACGCCGTGCGCGGCGTCACGGGCCAGGTCGAGCAGGGCGCCGGTGTCGACGTCCAGGTCGATGCCCAGCTCGTCCTTGACTGCGGAGATCCATTCATCCAACACGTGCCCATGCTCCCTGATGCGTGCCCTGGCGTTGACGAGGTCGTCCCAGGTGTCGCAGTCGAAGGACGCGAGCGGGTCCGGGACGCGGGTGAGACGGAGGGCTCCGGTCAGCCGGCGCAGGGGCAGACCGGTCAGGCCGTCGGGTCCGGCCTGGAGGGCGGCCAGCTCGCGGCGGAGCGCGGCGGTGCGATAGGCGGCGACGAGCGGCTGGTCGCGGCCGTCGCCGTCGGTGAGCAGCGCGCCGTCGGCACCGGTGTCGCCGAGGGCGGTCAGCAGGCGCCGCAGCGTGGCCGGCCGGAGGAAGGGCAGGTCGGCGGAGAGGACGACCGCGTGCTCGGCGGTGGTGAGCCGCAGGCCGGCGTCCAGGGCGGCGACCGGTCCGGCGCCGGGCGGCTCCTCGCGCGCCCAGCGCACCGGCCGCGCGGTGGGCCGCCGGTCGGCCACCACGACGGTCGTCCCGGCGCCCGCGCAGGCCGCGAGCACCCGGTCGAGCAGCGCCCGGCCACCGACCCGCAGACCGGGCTTGTCGGCCCCGCCGAGCCGCCGGGCGGCGCCGCCGGCCAGCACCACGGCGTCGTACGGCACGGGCGTCCCGGGAGCGGCTGGGGCGTTGTCGGTCACCCCCCGAGTATGTCCCGGCAGGCCTCTCCGGTGTCCTCCGCGGGGCCCTCTTTCCGGGCCCCGCGTGCCGTCACAGCGTGCGCAGGAGCACCGTCGGCTGTTCCACGCAGTCCACCACGTACCGCAGGAAGCCGCCCGCCGTGCCGCCGTCGCACACCCGGTGGTCGAAGGTGAGCGAGAGCTGGACGACCTGACGCACGGCCAGCTCGCCTTCGTACACCCAGGGCTTGGGGACGATCCGGCCGACGCCGAGCATGGCCGCCTCGGGGTGGTTGATGATCGGCGTGGAGCCGTCGACGCCGAAGACTCCGTAATTGTTCAACGTGAAGGTCCCGCCGGTGAGTTCCCCGGGCGTGAGCGTCCCGCTGCGGGCGGCCTCGGTGAGCCGGGCGAACTCGGACGTCAGGGATTCGGCGTCGCGCGCATGGGCGTCCCGGACGACCGGCACGACGAGCCCGCGTTCGGTCTGCGCGGCGAACCCGAGGTGGACCTGGTCCAGCCGGACGACCTCGCGGGCCTCGGTGTCGACGTAGGAGTTCAGCTCGGGGAACCGGGCGAGCGCGGCCGTGCAGATGCGGGCGAGCAGCGCGAGCAGGGAGATCTTCGGTCCGCCGGCCGCGTTCATCGCGGCACGCGCCCGCATGAGCTCGGTCGCGTCGGCGTCGACCCAGCAGGTGGCGTCCGGGATCTCCCGGCGGCTGCGGGAGAGCTTGTCGGCGACCGCGCCGCGCACGCCCTTGAGGGGGATGCGGGTGCCCTCGGCGCGCGTGGCGGAAGCGGCGGCGGGAGCCGAAGGGGCGGTGGCGATGGCGTGTGCCGCCGTGGTGGCCGCCTCGGCCGTACGGCTGCCCACCGTCGCCTTGGTCCGCAGGGCGTCCTCGACGTCCGCGCGCAGGATCAGCCCGTCCGGGCCCGAGCCCGCCAGCTGCCGCAGGTCCACCCCGCCCTCGCGGGCCAGCCGGCGGACCAGGGGGGAGATCACGGGCACCGGCCCCTCGGCGTGGAGCGCGTCCACGCGCGCGTGAGCCGTCCCGGTGGGCGCCGTGCCGCCGGGGGCGGCCGTTCCGTCCGCTCGTGCCGCTCCGGAGGCCGGGGCCAAACGCCGGCGGCCGTCCGGGCCGGTGCCGGAGGGCGCGCCCAGGGTCCGTGCGCTGTCCGCGCCGGTGCTGCCGTTCACGGCACCCGCCACCGGAGCCGGCCGCACCCTCCGGCGCCGCGCCGGGGCTTCCGAGGTGCCGTATCCGACCAGGACGTTGCCCGACCCCGCGCTGTCGGCCGCCGGCGCCTGCGGTCCCACCGCCACCGTCAACAGCGGGGCCCCGACCGGCAGTTCGGTGCCCTCCTCGCCGAAGCGGGCGGTGACTACACCGCCGTACGGGCAGGGCACCTCGACCATCGCCTTGGCCGTCTCGACCTCGACGACCGGCTGGTCGACGGCGACGACGTCACCGACCTGGACCAGCCAGCGCACGATCTCCGCCTCGGTGAGTCCCTCGCCGAGGTCGGGGAGCTTGAACTCCAGCACCTGTGCCATCAGCCCTCGGCCTCCCACTGCAGCCGGGCCACGGCGTCCAGGATGCGGTCGACGCCGGGCAGGTGGTGCCGCTCCAGCATGGGCGGCGGGTAGGGGATGTCGAAGCCGGCCACGCGCAGCACCGGCGCCTCCAGGTGGTGGAAGCAGCGTTCGGTGATCCGGGCCGCGATCTCGCCGCCCGGCCCGCCGAACCCGGTGGACTCGTGGACGACGACCGCGCGTCCGGTGCGCCGTACGGCCGCGCAGACCGTCTCGTCGTCGAACGGCACGAGCGAGCGCAGGTCGATCACTTCCAGGTCCCAGCCCTCGGCCTGTGCGGCCTCGGCGGCCTCCAGGCAGACCGGCAGGGAGGGGCCGTAGGTGATCAGCGTGGCGCTGCGGCCCGGCCGGCGCACGACCGCGCGGCCGATGGGCTCCACGTCCGTGGGGTGCTCGGGGTTCCAGGAGTCCTTCGACCAGTACAGCCGCTTGGGCTCCAGGAAGACGACCGGGTCGTCGGAGGCGATGGCCCGGCGCAGCAGGCCGTAGGCGTCGGCGACGGTCGCGGGCGTGACCACGTGCAAGCCCGGGGTGGCCATGTAGTAGGCCTCGGAGGAGTCGCTGTGGTGCTCGACGCCGCCGATGCCGCCGCCGTAGGGGACGCGGACGGTGATCGGCAGGGGCATCCTCCCGCGCGTGCGGTTGCGCATCCGGGAGACATGGCTGATGAGCTGCTCGAACGCCGGGTAGGCGAACGCGTCGAACTGCATCTCCACCACCGGGCGCAGGCCGTACATGGCCATGCCGACGGCGGTGCCGAGGATGCCGGCCTCGGCGAGCGGGGTGTCGGTGCACCGGTCCTCGCCGAACTCCTTGGCGAGGCCGTCGGTGACCCGGAAGACACCGCCGAGGGTGCCGACGTCCTCGCCCATGACGTGCACGGTCGGGTCGGCGGCCATGGCGTCGCGCATCGCGCGGGTGAGGGCCTGCGCCATGGTGGCGGGCTTGACGGCCACGGTGGTCATCGGGCGCCGCCTTCCTGCTCGCCGTGGTGCTCCTGCTCGGCTTCCAGCTCGGCGCGCAGCAGGGCGCGCTGTTCGCGCAGCTGGGCGGTGGTCTCGGCGTAGACGTGGTCGAAGAGGGCCATGGGGTCCAGCTCGGGGTCGCGGTTCATGCGCTCGCGCAAGGAGGCGGCCATCGCCTCGGCATCCTTCCGTGCGGCCTCGATGCCGGCCTCGTCGAGCAGACCGCGCTCGGTCAGCTCGTGCTCCAGCAGCTGGATCGGGTCGTGCGCCCGCCAGGCCTCCACCTCGGCGTCACCTCGGTAGCGGGTGGCGTCGTCGGCGTTGGTGTGGGCGTCGATGCGGTACGTCACCGCCTCGACCAAGGTCGGGCCGCCGCCGGCCCGCGCGTGCCGTACGGCGTCGCTGAGGACCTCGTGGACGGCCGCCGCGTCGTTTCCGTCGACCAGGCGGCCCGGCATGCCGTACCCGACGGCCTTGTGGGCCAGGGAGGGCGCGGCGGTCTGCTTGGCGAGCGGAACGGAGATGGCGAAGCCGTTGTTCTGCACGAGAAAGACGACCGGCGCCTGCCAGACGGCGGCGAAGTTCAGCGCCTCGTGGAAGTCGCCCTCGCTGGTGCCGCCGTCGCCGACCATGGCGAGCGCGACGACGTCGTCGCCCTTGAGACGGGCGGCGTGGGCGAGGCCGACGGCGTGCGGCAGCTGGGTGGCCAGCGGGGTGCTGAGGGGGGCCACGCGATGGGCGTAGGGGTCGTAGCCGCTGTGCCAGTCGCCGCGCAGCAGGGTGAGGGCCTCCACGGGGTCCACGCCCCGGGCGACGACGGCGAGGGTGTCGCGGTAGCTCGGGAAGAGCCAGTCGCGCTCTTCGAGGGCGAGGGCGGCGGCGACCTCGCAGGCCTCCTGGCCGGTGCTGGAGGGGTAGACGGCGAGCCGCCCCTGCTTGGTGAGCGCGGTGGCCTGCGTGTTGTAGCGGCGGCCGCGCACCAGCTGGGCGTAGAGCCGGCGCAGCAGGTCCGGGTCGGTCTTGGCGGCCGCCTCGGTGCCGAGGACGCGGTAGGGCTCGGCGTCGGGCAGCAGCGGCGCGGGGTCCATACGGGGCTGCCAGGCGGGCGGCGGCGAAGGCCTGTACGCGCCCCGCTGCTCCATGACCGTCATGACGGCACCTCCTCGTGGGAGCGGCTACGGGAGGCGCGTCGGCTGTGAGGCGCCTCACCAACCGATTGTTCGGTCGTCGGCACATTTTGGCTACAGGCCCCTTCAGGCTGTGGACAAACGGTTCTCCACAGCCTGGAATGAACGCAGGACGTCCACGGCGAGGGAGCGGGGGGCAATGGCAGCTGAACAAATGGCCGACGGACCGCAGGACAGCCCCGCGCTCCCGGCCGCGCGCCCGCTGGACGGCGCCGCGCTGCCGCCGCCGCGTCCGCTCGACGCCATCGATCAGGACATCCTGAAGATTCTCCAGGCGGACGGCCGCGCCTCGATACGGTCCGTCGCCGAGCGCGTCCACGTCTCGCGCGCCAACGCCTACGCGCGCATCAACCGCCTGGTCGAGGACGGGGTGATCCGGGGCTTCGGCGCGCGCGTGGACCACGAGCGGGCGGGGCACGGCACCTCGGCGTACGTCACGCTGAAGATCGTCCAGAACAGCTGGCGGACGGTACGCGAGCAGCTCAGGCAGCTGCCCGGCGCTTCCCACATCGCGCTGGTGGGCGGCGACTTCGATGTGCTGCTGCTGGTGCACACCCCCGACAACCGGGCGCTGCGCGAGCTGGTGCTCACCCGGCTCCAGGCGATCCCCGAGGTGCTCAGCACCCGCACGCTGCTGGTGTTCGAGGAGGAGGACCTGGAGCCGGAGGCGTGAGGGACGGGGTGTGCCGGAGGTGTGAAGAACGGGGCGTGCCGGGGCGCGAGGAACGGGATGCGCCGGAGGCGTGGGCTAGGCGGCCTTGCGCAGGCCCGCGAAGACCAGCTGGACCACCGCGTCGGCGACCTCGCGTTCGCCGGCGCCCCGCGGGTCCGGCCGGTACCACTCCACGATCGAGTTGATCATTCCGAAGACCAGCCGGGTGGCCAGCCGGACCTCGACGTCACCGCGTACGTCCCCGTCGGCCGCCGCGGCCTTCAGCAGTTCCGCGACCCGGTGGTCGAAGTCGCGCCGCCGTTCCAGCGCCCACCGCTCGGTGGCGGTGTTGCCGCGCACCCGCAGCAGCAGCGTCACGTACGGCAGCTCGCCCATGAGCACCTCGACCATGCGCCGTACGACGTGTTCCAGCCGGTCGACGGGCCGCCCCACGCGCGCGTGCTCCTCGTCCAGGATGGCGAACAGGCCGTCCAGGGCGCGGCTGACGGCCCGGCGCAGCAGCTCCTCCTTGCCGCTGACGTGGTGGTAGATCGACGACTTGGAGATGCCGGCCGCCTTGGACAGGTGCTCCATGGAGGTGCCGTCGTAGCCGCGCTCGTTGAACACCTGGACGGCCACGGAGAGCAGCGTCTCGGGCGTGTAGGTGTCGCGCTTGGCCGTCGTCATGACGTCCCCTCCCGCTTGTCGTCGATGGCGTACGCGTGGCGGTAGAGCGCGAGGGAGGGCGCGTAGCGTCCGGAGGGGTCGCGCTCGTGCATCTCGTCCAGGACGTCGAAGGCGAACTCGCGGCCGAGCCTGCGGTCCCACTCGAAGGGGCCGAGGGGGTAGTTCACCCCGAGGCGCATGGCCGTGTCGATGTCCTCCTGGGTGGCGACGCCCTTGGCGACGGCGTCGTGGGCCAGGTCGATGATCCGCGCGACCGTGCGCGCGACGATCATGCCGGGGACGTCGCCGATGACGCTGACGTCCTTGCCGAGGGCCTGGAAGAGGCCGGTGGCCTCGGCGAGGGTCCGCGGCGAGGTGTCCTGGGAGGTGGACAGGGCGATGCGGGTGGCGGCGCGGTAGTCGAGGGCGAGGTCGAAGTAGACGACGTCGCGGAACTCGACGGACGTCTGCCCGTCGGCGAGCACCAGCTGGCCGCCGCTGGGCAGCACCAGGCGGGTGCCGTTGTCCTCGTCCTCCTCGCGGACCTGGATGCCCGCCTCGCGGATCAGGGTGAGCAGCTCGGCGGCGGGGCCGAGGCGGCCCTCGGCGACGACGTGGGCGGGCGGCTGTTCCTTGTCGGCGGTGTGCGGCTCGGGGCCCTCGGCGCCCTCGGTGTGGTCGTACCAGCCGTGGCCGGTCTTGCGGCCGAGCCGACCGGACTCCACCAGCCGGCGCTGGGCGAGGGACGGGGTGAAGCGCACGTCCTGGAAGAAGGACTGCCACACGGAGTGGGTGACGGACTCGTTGACGTCCTGCCCGATCAGGTCGGTCAGCTCGAAGGCGCCCATCCTGAAGCCGCCGGACTCCCGCAGGACCGCGTCGATGGTGGCCGGGTCGGCGGCCTGGGCCTCGTAGACGGCGAAGGCCTCGGCGTAGAACGGCCGGGCGATCCGGTTGACGATGAAACCCGGGGTGTCGGCGCAGGCCACCGGGGTCTTGCCCCAGGCGCGGGCGGTCTCGTACGCGCGCGTGGCCGACGTGACGTCGGTGGCGAACCCGGAGACGACCTCGACCAGCGGCATGAGCGGTGCCGGGTTGAAGAAGTGCAGGCCCACGAAGCGGCCGGGCCGGCGCAGGGCACCGCCGATGGCCGTCACCGACAGCGAGGAGGTGTTGGTGGCGAGCAGGCAGTCCTCGGCGACGATGTCCTCCAGCTCGCGGAAGAGCTGCTGTTTGACGTCCAGCCGTTCCAGGACGGCCTCGACGACCAGTGTGCAGTCGGCCAGCTCCGGGAGCTGCTCCGCGGGCTCGAGGCGGGCGCGGGCCGCGTCCCGGTCGGTGGCGGCGAGCCTGCCCTTCTCCACGAGCCGGTCGAGGCGGGCGCCGATCGCCGCTGCCGCGTCCCGGGCCCGCCCGGCGGCGGCGTCGTACAGCCGCACGGGGTGGCCGGCGACCAGTGCGACCTGGGCGATGCCCTGGCCCATGGTGCCGGTGCCGACGACGGCCACAGGGCTGCTGAGGTCGAGTGCTGTCATGTGCGCGATCCTCCCGCACGGCGTTTTCCACAGATGCGGCAGGCCCCCTTGTCCCGACCGATCGTTCGGTTACTCTAGCTCTGACTGCCCGTTCCTGCCCATGTTTCTGCCCAGGTCATGGACTCGACGAAGAGTCCTGAAACGAGGAGTTGGTCCCGCATGGCCGCCGAACTGACCGCTCATGAGCTGATCGCCAAGCACCGGCCGACGCTCGACCAGGCGCTGGAAGCGATCCGCACGCGCGCGTACTGGTCACCGCACCCCGAGCACCCGAAGGCCTACGGCGAGAACGGCAGCCTGGACGCGGCGGCGGGCAAGGCCGCCTTCGACGCCCTGCTGAACACCCGCCTCGACCTCGGCCAGCCCGGCACCGACGACTGGGTGGGCGGCGAGGTCTCTCCGTACGGCATCGAGCTGGGCATCAGTTACCCGCACGCGGACGTCGACGTGCTGCTCCCGGCGATGAGGGCCGGGCAGCGGGCCTGGCGGGACGCGGGCGCGGAGACCCGGGCACTGGTCTGTGTGGAGATCCTCAAGCGGATCAGCGACCGGACGCACGAGTTCGCTCACGCCGTCATGCACACCAGCGGCCAGGCCTTCATGATGGCGTTCCAGGCCGGCGGCCCGCACGCCCAGGACCGCGGCCTGGAGGCGGTGGCGTACGCGTACGCGGAGCAGGTCCGCACGCCCGGGACGGCCGAGTGGACCAAGCCGCAGGGCAAGCGTGACCCGCTGGCTCTCAGCAAGCAGTTCACGCCGGTCCCGCGCGGCCTCGCCCTGCTCATCGGCTGCAACACCTTCCCGACGTGGAACGGCTATCCGGGCCTGTTCGCCTCCCTTGCCACGGGCAACGCGGTCCTGGTCAAGCCCCACCCGCGCGCGGTACTGCCGCTCGCGCTCACCGTGCAGGTCGCGCGCCAGGTGCTCACCGAGACGGGCTTCGACCCGAACCTGGTGGCGCTGGCCGCCGAGCGCCCCGGCGAGGGCATCGCCAAGACCCTCGCCACCCGCCCCGAGGTCCGGATCATCGACTACACCGGGTCGACGTCCTTCGGTGACTGGCTGGAGGCCAACGCCCGCCAGGCGCAGGTCTACACCGAGAAGGCCGGCGTCAACACGGTGATCGTGCACTCCACCGGCAATTACAAGGGCATGCTGTCCAACCTGGCGTTCTCGCTGTCGCTGTACAGCGGCCAGATGTGCACCACCCCGCAGAACCTGCTCATCCCCCGGGACGGCATCCGCACCGAGGAGGGCCCCAAGACCTTCGACGAGGTCACCGCCGACCTCGCCCGCGCGGTCGACGGCCTGCTCGGCGACGACGCCCGCGCGAACGCCCTGCTGGGCGCGATCGTCAACCCGGACGTCAAGGCCCGCCTGGAGGCCGCTGCAGGCCTCGGCGAAGTGGCCCTCGCCTCCCGTGAGATCAGCAACCCGGAGTTCCCGGGCGCGGTCGTGCGCACCCCGGTCATCGTCAAGCTGGACGGCGCCAAGCCGGACGACGAGGCCGCCTACATGAGCGAGTGCTTCGGTCCGGTCTCCTTCGCGGTGGCGGTCGACTCGGTGCACGACGCGGTGGAGTTGCTGCGCCGCACGGTCCGCGAGAAGGGCGCGATGACGGTCGGTGCCTACACCACCGACAGCGAGGTGGAGCGGTCGATCGAGGAGGTGTGCCTGGAGGAGGCCGCCCAGCTGTCGCTCAACCTGACCGGCGGGGTGTATGTGAACCAGACCGCCGCGTTCTCCGACTTCCACGGCTCGGGCGGCAACCCGGCGGCGAACGCCGCGCTGTGCGACGGGGCGTTCGTCGCCAACCGGTTCCGGGTGGTCGAGGTGCGCCGGGAGGCCTAGGAAGCGCCGGGTCCGCCCCCGGTGGCGCTCCAGTGGTACAGCGTCATCGCCACGCTGGTGGCGAGGTTGTAGCTGGAGACCTGGGGGCGCATCGGCAGGGACAGCAGATGGTCGGCACGCGCGCGCAGCCGCGCCGACAGACCGCTGCGCTCGGAGCCGAAGGCGAGGACGGCGTCGTCCGGGAGCTTCACGCCCCGGATGTCGTCGCCCTCGGGGTCCAGCGCGAACAGCGGCCCCGCGGGAAGCTCCTCGACTCCAAGCCGCTCCACGGCCGTCGCGAAGTGCAGCCCGGCGCCGCCGCGCACCACCGTGGGATGCCAGGGGTCGAGGGTGCCCGTGGTGACCACGCCGGTCGCCCCGAAACCGGCGGCCAGCCGGATCACGGCACCGGCGTTGCCCAGGTTGCGCGGGTTGTCCAGGACCACGACGGGCGCGGTGCGCGGCGTGTGCGCGAGCCTGCGCAGGTTGGCCTCGCGGGACGGCCGTACGGCGAGCGCGGCCACGCCGGTCGGGTGGGGCCGCGGGACCAGCGAGGCGTACGTCTGCGCGGACACCTGGGTGAGCAGCGCCTCCAGCGCGTCCCGTACGTCCCCGGCCAGTTCCCCCGCGAGGGCGAGCACGGCACCCCGGTCGGTGGTGACCGCCACGGGGACCTCGGCGCCGAAGCGCAGCGCGTGCTTGAGGGCGTGGAAGCCGTCGAGCAGCACGGCACCGTCGGCGTGCTCGCGCCAGCGGGTCAGCGCATCAGTCATGCGGTGAAGCCTCCCCCACCCCGGCTGCGCTCGCACGGGGGGACCCCCATCGGCCCCGCGCACTTTCCTCGGAGCGCTCCTCGGGCGAACGGGGCGCGGGCACCGTACGGGCGGCCTCATGCCGGACGAGCGGCCCACGCGCGCGTGCGGCCAGCGCACCTAGCCGGCGCAGGAACGACGTCGGCAGGAAGACCGCGTCCGCGGTGATCATCGCCAGCGAGAAGAACGGCAGACCGAGCACGACCGCGATGACCGCGTGCTCGGTCATCATCAGCACCAGCAGGACGTTCTTGACCCGCCGGTTGAACAGGGTGAACGGGAAGGCGACCTGCACCATGACCGTGCCGTAGGCGACGGCCATCATGATCGTCCCACTGGAGGACATCAGGTCGGCGAGCCCGGGCCAGGGAGAGAAGTAGTCCAGGTGGAGCGGGTAGTAGACGGCGGTGCCGTCCTGCCAGCGCGAGCCCTGGATCTTGTACCAGCCGGCCGTCGCGTAGATCAGGCAGGCCTCCGCCATGATCACGAACAGGGCGCCGTTGTGCAGGACGTTGGCGACGACGTCCAGCAGGATCCGCGGCTGCTGCGACGTCGCCCAGCGGCCGACGGCCCACCACAGGCCGAGCGTCACCCAGGCCGTCCACAGCAGCGCGGGGATCAGCCAGCCGTTGTCGAACCGGCCGGTGAACGTCGCCATGAGCAGCGCCAGACCGGACACCGCCCACAGGGCCGGGCCCACCCGGTCGGCCGGGCCCCGCTCGCCACGCGCGCGTGCCGCCTGCGCGCGCGCAGCCCGGCGCGCGTCCAGTGACCACACCTGTCCGCAGCGCGTGAAGACGAGGTAGAAGGACATCAGGTGCAGCACGTTGTCGCCGCCGTCGCCCACGAAGACGCTGCGGTTCTGCAGCGACAGCACGCCCACCATGAACAGGACGGACGCCGTCCGGGTGCGCCAGCCGAGCAGCAGCGCCGCGCTGGACAGGATCGCCAGCAGGTAGAAGCACTCGAACCACAGCTGCCCGCCGGACCACAGCAGGGCCGTGAAGGCGTGGTTGTCGGCGGTCAGCTCCTTGGCGAGGTTCCAGCCCCAGGGGCCGGCCGGGCCGTACAGCTCCTGGCGGTGCGGGAACTCGCGCAGCAGGAACAGCAACCAGGTCCCGGCGAACCCGATGCGGATCACGGCGCTCTGGTACGGCCCGAGAGCCGACTCGGTGACCTTGGCGATACCGCGCGAGAGAGTCAGGGAGAGCCTGTTCACCGCACACCTCCCGCTGCCTCGTCCGCCGTCACGGTCCACCAGGGCAGCACGCGGTAGACGGGCTGGTCGGACACGCGCTCACGGCTCCACTCGGGCGGCTGCACATTGGTGGTGCAGGACCGGATCTGCACGCGCTGTATGACGCCCTCGCGGTCGGCGGGATAGGTCCGGTACAGGCGCATGACCACGATCCGGCGCAGGTACTGCTCGGAGAGGGAGCCGCGCATGCCCACCGGGCGGTTGTCGGCGCTGTGCGTGGCGGTGAAGAAGTCCCAGGAGCGGCGCAGCTCGTTCTGCTGCGTGTGGCTCGGCACCAGGTTGCCGTCGATCGCGTCGCCGTCCTGGGCGGAGAGGTCGGTCCACCCGGTGGTGCGCAGTCCGCCGTCCTTCACCCGCACCACGGCGCGGACCTGGACGGCGATGTTCTGCTGCAGCGGGTTGGGCGCGAACAGCTTCCAGTTCTGCTCGAACTCCGGGAAGACCCAGTCCTCGACGGCCTTGCCGTGCTGCTTGGTCACCGTGTTCGCGGGGGCGAGGCTGAGGAACACCATCAGCAGATGCACACAGGCGGCGACACCGACGACTGCGAGCGCCAGCGCCGCGGCGACCTGGTAGCGGGGGGAGAGGGCGGCCACACCGGTACGGGGTACGGGGGGCGGAACGGGGGCGCCGGCTGTGGAGGCCATGGGATCCGCACCGGGGGCGGCAGCCGCCCCCGCCCGGGAATCCGCGCCGGCCGAAGCCTCCGCCCGGGAAGTGCCGGCCGAAGACTCCGCGCCCTTGGCCCGGAGGCCACCACCGGCCGAAGGCCCCATGTCAGCCCGGGAAGCTATGTTGGCCGAGGAGTCCCCGTCGGTCGGGGAGTCCTCCGGACGCGCTCGGGCCGACCCGCCGGGGTCGGGTCGGGCCCCCGGGTCCTCGTCGTACGCGTCCATTCCGTCCCGTCCCCCGTCTCGGCTCAGTCGTTCGTTCAGTGGTCCAGCCCAGTGATGCGGTGCCCGCCACGAGCGCCCCACCGTTCACTACGCCACTCCACGGCGTCAGCACGGAACGGTACTCAGCCCCGGCCGCCGGGCGCAGCCCCGGGTACGCGCCACGGCCGTGGTCCTCGCCACGGTACGGCCGGCCACCCCGCCCCGGCCGCCCTCCGCACGTTGTCCACAGGCCGCGCGCAGGAGTTTTCCACAGCGGTTGACACCCCACGGCGGCCCAGCACACCATTGATGCGCACGGACCGAACGATCGGTCGGGACAGCCCCACCGCAGAGCCCGAGGTCAGGGGGACCGCATGGCCACAGCAGCCGCGCAGCGCACGGCCCGCACCGAGGCGGACGGCGCACCGGACACCGCCGACACGGCGGCCTTCCAGCACGCCTTCGACGCGGCCGTGGCCGCCGACGAACGCATCGAACCCCGCGACTGGATGCCCGACGCCTACCGCGCCACCCTGGTCCGGCAGATCGCCCAGCACGCGCACTCCGAGATCATCGGCATGCAGCCGGAGGCCAACTGGATCACCCGCGCGCCCTCCCTGCGCCGCAAGGCGATCCTCACGGCCAAGGTCCAGGACGAAGCCGGCCACGGCCTGTACCTGTACAGCGCGGCCGAGACCCTCGGCACCAGCCGTGACGAACTGCTCGACAAACTCCACAGCGGCCGCCAGAAGTACTCCTCGATCTTCAACTACCCGACCCTGACCTGGGCCGACGTCGGCGCGATCGGCTGGCTCGTGGACGGCGCCGCGATCACCAACCAGGTCCCGCTGTGCCGCTGCTCCTACGGCCCCTACGCCCGCGCGATGGTGCGGATCTGCAAAGAGGAGTCCTTCCACCAGCGCCAGGGCTACGAGCTGCTGCTCGCCCTCAGCAAGGGAACACCGGAACAGCACGCGATGGCACAGGACGCCGTCGACCGCTGGTGGTGGCCCTCACTGATGATGTTCGGCCCGCCCGACGACGAGTCCCAGCACTCCGCACAGTCCATGGAGTGGAAGATCAAGCGCCACTCCAACGACGAGCTGCGCCAGCGCTTCGTCGACATCTGCGTCCCCCAGGCCGAATCCCTGGGCCTCACCCTCCCCGACGCCGACCTGCGGTGGAACGAGGAACGCGGACACTACGACTTCGGCCCGATCGACTGGACGGAGTTCTGGGAGGTCCTCAAGGGCAACGGCCCGTGCAACGAACAGCGGATCACCCAGCGCAGGCGCGCCCACGACGAGGGAGCGTGGGTACGGGAAGCGGCCGCCGCCTACGCGGCCAAGCACACCCGCGGCACCGGCGGCACCACCGGCCCCGGTGAGACGGCACACGAGACAGGCCACGAGACAGAAGCGGAGCGAGCATGAGCACCACCGACTGGCCCCTGTGGGAGGTCTTCGTGCGCTCCCGGCGCGGCCTCTCCCACACCCACGCCGGCAGCCTGCACGCCCCCGACGCCGAGCTGGCCCTGCGCAACGCCCGCGACCTGTACACCCGCCGCGGCGAGGGCGTGTCGATCTGGGTCGTCCCCGCCTCCGCGATCACCGCGTCCTCACCGGACGAGAAGGACCCGTTCTTCGAACCGGCCGCCGACAAGCCCTACCGGCACCCGACCTTCTACGAGATCCCGGAAGGGGTGAAGCACCTGTGACCGCCACCGGCCCCGCCACCGTCCCGGTGACCGCCGCCCTCGCCCTCGGCGACGACGCCCTGGTGCTCTCCCACCGGCTGGGGGAGTGGGCCGGACACGCCCCCGTCCTCGAGGAGGAGGTCGCCCTCGCCAACATCGCCCTCGACCTGCTCGGCCAGGCCCGCGTACTGCTGTCCATGGCCGGCGACGAGGACGAACTGGCCTACCTCCGCGAGGAGCGCTCCTTCCGCAACCTCCAGCTGGTCGAGCAGCCGAACGGCGACTTCGCCCACACCATCGCCCGCCAGCTGTACTTCTCCACCTACCAGCACCTGCTCTACGGCGAACTGGCCGCCGGTGACAGCCCGTTCGCCCCGCTCGCCGCGAAAGCAGTGAAGGAGGTCGCCTACCACCGCGACCACGCCGAGCAGTGGACCCTGCGGCTCGGCGACGGCACACAGACCAGCCACCAGCGGATGCGGCGCGCCTGCGACGCGCTGTGGCGGTACACCGGCGAACTGTTCCAGCCGGTGGAGGGACTGGACGCCGACTGGCCGGGCCTGGAGACCCGCTGGCTGGAGTCCATCCAGGACATCCTCGGCCGGGCCACGCTCCCCCTGCCCGAAGGACCCCGCACCGGCGCCTGGTCGGCCGGCGCCGGCCGGCAGGGCCTGCACACCGAACCCTTCGGGCGGATGCTCGCCGAGATGCAGCATCTGCACCGCAGCCACCCGGGGGCGACATGGTGACCGCCACCGCCCTGGAGACGGAGCTGCTGGAGCTGGCCGGCTCGGTGCCCGACCCCGAACTGCCGGTGCTCACCCTCCAGGAGCTGGGCGTGGTGCGCGCTGTCCACCTCCACGGCCCCGGCACGGTGGAGGTCGACCTGACCCCCACCTACACCGGCTGCCCCGCCATCGAGGCGATGAGCGTGGACATCGAACGGGTGCTGCGCGCCCACGGCATGCGCGAGGTCACGGTCCGCACCGTGCTCGACCCCGCCTGGACGACCGACGACATCAGCCCCGAAGGCCGACGCAAACTACGGGAGTTCGGCATCGCTCCCCCACGCGTGCGCACCGCCTCCGGCCCCGTGCCGCTGACCCTCGGCCCGACCCGCACCACCCCCGAGGCCGCGAGCCGCACCGAGGACGCGCTCACCGAGCCCGTCCGCTGCCCGCACTGCGGCTCCGCCGACACCGAGCTGCTCAGCAGGTTCTCCTCCACCGCGTGCAAGGCACTGCGCCGCTGCCTCGCCTGCCGTGAACCGTTCGACCACTTCAAGGAGTTGTGATGGCGCGCTTCCACCCGCTCCCGGTGGCCGAGGTCGACCGGATCACCGACGACTCCGTCGCCCTCACCTTCGCCGTCCCGCCCGAGCTGCGCGAGGAATACCGGCACGCACCCGGCCAGCACCTGGCGCTGCGCCGGCAGGTCGACGGCACCGAGATACGGCGCACCTACTCGATCTGCTCCCCCGCGCCCGACCCGGCCGGCGCGGGCCCCGACACCCTGCGGGTGGGCGTGCGGCTGGTGGAGGGCGGAGCCTTCTCCGCCTACGCGCTGAAGGAGATCAACGTCGGCGACGTGCTGGAGGTGATGACCCCGGCCGGCCGCTTCACCCTGGACCCGGCACCGGGGCTGTACGCGGCGGTCGTCGGCGGCAGCGGCATCACCCCGGTGCTGTCCATCGTCTCCACCCTGCTGGCCCGCGAGCCGGAGGCCCGGTTCTGCCTGATACGCAGCGACCGCACAGCGGCCTCGACGATGTTCCTGGAGGAGGTCGCCGACCTGAAGGACCGCTGTCCCGAGCGGCTTCAGCTGGTGACCGTGCTCTCTCGCGAGGAACAGCAGGCAGGTCTGCCGTCCGGCCGGCTCGACCGCGAGCGGCTCACCGGGCTGCTGCCCGCGCTGCTGCCGGTGGGCGAGGTCGCGGGCTGGTTCCTGTGCGGACCGTACGGGCTGGTGCGGGGCGCGGAGCAGGCACTGCGCGAGCTGGGCGTGGACCGCTCCCGCATCCACCAGGAGATCTTCCATGTGGACGCGGGCTCGTCCGACGCCGCCACCGTCCAGGCGCCCGCGCACAGCACGGTCACCGCCCGCCTCGACGGACGCGGCGGCACCTGGCCGGTGCGGGACGGCGAGACGCTGCTGGAGACGGTCCTGCGCAACCGCCCCGACGCGCCCTACGCCTGCAAGGGCGGCGTGTGCGGGACGTGCCGTGCCTTCCTGGTCTCCGGCGAGGTCCGCATGGACCGCAACTTCGCCCTGGAGGCGGAGGAGACGGACGCCGGCTATGTGCTGGCCTGCCAGTCGCATCCGCTGACGGAGCAGGTGGAACTGGACTTCGACCGCTGAGGTCGACGTGTGCCGACTCGGCGGGAGCCGACTGGCGAGGGGGGGAGGGGAGGGAGGGGGGAGGGGGAGGGCCCCCGGAACACCAGGACCCCACGCCATTCCCTTCTCCTAGAACTTGTTCTATCTTGACGCACCGTCAGATCACCGACCCCGTCGGAGGGACAGGCCGTGGACTTCACCTTCACCGAGGAGCAGCGGGCGGCGGCCGAGGCGGCGCGCGGGGTGTTCACCGGCGTGGTACCGGACGCGGTGCCCAGCCCGGCACTCACCACCGGTGCCGTGGCCGAGGGCTTCGACCGGGAGCTGTGGTCCCGGCTGGCCGACGCGGATCTGCTGAGCCTGCTGCTCGACGAGGCGCACGGCGGTTCCGGTCTGGACGCGATCGCGCTGTGCCTGGTGCTGCGGGAGTCGGCCAAGGTGCTCGCCCGGGTGCCGCTGCTGGAGCACAGCGCGGCGGTGGCGGCCGTACAGGCCTATGGCGGCGCGGAGTTGACGGAGCGGGTGCTCGCTCGGGCCGGTCGGGGCGAGCTGGTGCTGACCGTCGCGGCGAACGGCCGTACCGGGCACGACCCGGCCGAACTGGCCGTCGCCGCACGGCGGGACGGTCCGGTCTGGGTTCTGGACGGGGTGCAGACGGCGGTGCCGTGGGCGTACGACGCGGACCTCGTCGTCGTGCCGGCGCACCTCGAGGGCACGGGCGCCGAGCGGACCGTGCTCGCGCTGGTGCCGCGCGAGCAGGACGGGGTGGCGCTCGCCGAGCAGGTGTCCACCAGCGGGGAGCGGCTGGCCGAGCTGCGGCTCACGTCCGTGCGGATCGCCGCGGGCGACGTCATCGAGACCGACGGCGCCTGGGAGTGGCTGCACGCGCTGCTCGCCACCGGCATCTGCGCGCTGGCGCTCGGGCTGGGCGAGCGGGTGCTGACGATGACCGCCGACTACGCCGGGAAACGGGAGCAGTTCGGGTATCCGATCGCGACCTTCCAGGCGGTCGCCGTGCAGGCGGCGGACCGGTACATCGATCTGCGCGCCATGGAGGCCACCCTCTGGCAGGCGGCCTGGCGGATCGCCTCAGGGGCGCCGGGGGCGCTGCCCGCAGCCGGGGATGTCGCGGTGGCGAAGATCTGGGCGGCGGAGGGGGTGCGCCGGGTGGTGCAGACGGCGCAGCATCTGCACGGCGGGTTCGGCGCCGACACCGATTACCCGCTGCACCGCTATCACGCCTGGGCCAAGCACCTGGAGCTGGCGCTCGGCCCGGCGGCGGCATACGAGGAGAGGCTCGGGGATCTGCTGGCCGCCCATCCGCTGGGCTGACCGCGCGCACCGGAGCAGCAGGGGAGCGCGTTACAGGACGAAGCCGGTCCGGCCGTCGTCGGTGATCACCGGGCGGCCCGCGGCCTGCCAGACCTGCATGCCGCCGTCGACGTTCACCGCGTCGATGCCCTGCTGGACCAGGTACATGGTGACCTGCGCCGAGCGGCCGCCGGAGCGGCAGATGACGTGGACACGGCCGTCCTGCGGTGCGGCCTCGGTCAGCTCGCCGTAGCGGGCCACGAACTCGCTGATGGGAATGTGCAGCGCTCCCTCGGCGTGGCCCGCCTGCCACTCGTCGTCCTCGCGGACGTCCAGCAGGAAGTCGCCGTCCTTGAGGTCCGTGACCTCGACCGTGGGCACACCAGCTCCGAAACTCATGCCCCCGACGCTACCCGAAGGTCCCCGCGGTCTGCCGGAACGGGCCGCGGCTCAGCCCTGCCCCAGCAGGGCCGCCAGTTCCGCCTCCCGCTGGGCGATGTCCGAGCGCAGCCGGCCGGCGATCTCCTCGAGCAGCCCGTCGGGGTCGTCCGGGGCGAGCCGGAGCATGCCGGCGATCGCGCCCTCCTCCAGTTCGCGGGCGACGAGGGTGAGCAGTTCCTTGCGCTGGGCGAGCCATTCGAGGCGGGCGTACAGCTCCTCGGCGGGGCTCGGGCGCCGCTCGGGCGGCACCGGTCCGGCCGCCCACTCCTCGGCCAGCTCCTTCAGCAGCGTCTCGTCGCCGCGGGCGTAGGCGGCGTTGACGCGGGTGAGGAATTCCTCACGCCGCTGCCGCTCCTCTTCCTCCTGCACGAGGTCGGGGTGCGCCTTGCGGGCCAGCTCGCGGTAGAGCTTGCGGGCCTCCTCGCTGGGCCGCACCCGCTCGGGGGGCCGTACGGCCTGGTCGGTCAGCATGGCGGCGGCTTCCGGGAACAGGCCGTGGCCGTCCATCCAGCCGTGCAGCAGCTCTTCCACACCGGGGATCGGCAGGACCCGGGCGCGGGCCTCCTCGGCGCGGCGGATGTCCTCCGGGTCACCGGTGCGGGCGGCCCTGGCCTCGGCGATCTCGGCGTCCAGCACCTCGATGCGGGTGTAGAGCGGGCCGAGCCGCTGTTCGTGCAGCCGGGAGAAGTTCTCGACCTCGACGCGGAACGTCTCCACGGCGATCTCGTACTCGATCAAGGCCTGCTCGGCGGCCCGTACGGCCTGCTCGAGCCGTTCCTCGGGCCGCGGCGCCTGGGACTGTTCGGCTTCCGGGGTCGTCACCCGCCCAGCGTAGCCGCTGTGCTCGGCCCGGACCGGGACGCGGTGTCCCGCCGCAGGCCGGTCCCGCCGCACCGCTGGTCCGGCCGCACAGCCAGTCCGGCCGCATAGCCAGTCCGGCCCCACAGCTGGTCCGGCCGCACAGCTGGTCCCGCCCACCGGTCCCGCCGTAGGACTACCGGGCTCTGCCTGGTGCCGGCGGGATGGCAGACCGGCTCCCTGCCATGGCGCCGGCCATGGACCCGCAAACCACCGCGGACGCCCCGCCCCGGCCCCGCCCCGGCCATGACACGACAGTCCCCACCGAGGGTTCGGCCTCACACTCCCCACTCGGCCGCGATCCGGCCCGCCCGGATCCCTGTGACCAGTTCGGCGTGGTCGGCCTCGGTGCGGTCGGCGTAGGTGACGGCGAAGGCGGCTATCGCCTCGTCCAGTTCCTCGTTCTTGCCGCAGTAGCCGGCGATCAGGCGCGGGTCGGCGCTGTGGGAGTGGGCGCGGGCCAGCAGGGCGCCGGTCATGCGGCCGTAGTCGTCGATCTGGTCGGCGGCGAGCGCGGCCGGGTCGACGCTGCCCTTGCGGTTGCGGAACTGGCGGACCTGGAAAGGTCGGCCGTCCACCGTGGTCCAGCCGAGGAGGATGTCGCTGACCACCTGCATGCGCTTCTGGCCGAGGACGACCCGGCGGCCCTCGTGCTCCACCGGCGGCGCCTCGAACCCGGCCGTGACCAGGTGCGGGACGAGTGCGGAGGGGCGGGCCTCCTTCACCTGCAGGACCAGCGGCTGCTCACGGTGGTCCAGGAGCAGCACGACGTAGGACCGGGTGCCGACGCTGCCGGTGCCGACCACCCGGAAGGCCACGTCGTGCACGGCGTGCCGGGCGAGCAGGGGGTGCCGGTCCTCGCTGAGCGTGCCGACGTACGCCTCCAGGGAGGCGGCGACCGCCGCGGCCTCGGCGTCCGGGATGCGGCGCAGGACCGGTGAGGCGTCCACGAAGCGGCGTCCGCCGTCCGCCGCCGCCTCGGTCGACTTCGCCGCGAACCGGCCGCTGGTGTTGGCGCGGGCCTTCTCCGAGACCCGCTGCAGGGTGCCGAGCAGATCGTGGGCGTCGGTGTGGGAGACCAGTTCCTCGTCCGCGATGGCGTTCCACGCGTCCAGCACCGGCAGCTTGGCGAGCAGGCGCATGGTGCGGCGGTAGGCGCCGACCGCGTCCTGCGCGGCCGCGCGGCAGGTGTCCTCGTCGGCGCCGGCCTCCCGCCCGGCGAGCACCAGCGAGGCGGCGAGCCGCTTCAGGTCCCACTCCCAGGGGCCGTGCACGGTCTCGTCGAAGTCGTTGAGGTCGATGACGAGGTCGCCGCGGTGGTCGCCGTACAGGCCGAAGTTGGCCGCGTGCGCGTCTCCGCATATCTGGGTGGCGATCCTCGTCATGGGAGTGCGGGCCAGGTCGTACGCCATGAGTCCGGCCGAGCCGCGCAGGAAGGCGAAGGGGGTCGCGGCCATCCGTCCGACGCGGATGGGGGTCAGCTCCTCCAACCGGCCGGCGTTGGACTCGATGACCGCGCTCACCGCGTCGGGGCGGGAGGCGTCCAGGTCGAGCGTGCGGTGCGCGCCGCGCGGCACGCTCGTCCGCAGCGCCTTGCCCTCCTCCTTGGGAGAGCCCTGTCGGGGCCACTGGGCGAACCCGCGCACCCACGGCACCCGGCGCGCCTTCGGGTCCGCCGCATCGGCCGGCTCCGCCGCATCGGCCGGCTCCGCCGTATCCGCCGGCTCCGCCAGGTCCGCCGCATCCGCCGCTATTTCCCGACCGGTTCCGGTCACCGCGACCGCCTCCCCCGAGCACCCTTCGGCGCGAACATCGACACGAACATCAACTCGTGCAGACCGTACAGCCGACGCGCCGAACGCGTCAGACCCTGTGGACGACTCCCTGTGGACAACCCGCGCTGCCGGCATGTGAGGAAGCTCTCGCCCATCGACCGGTGCGGACTGGCGCCCGGCACATCGCAGGCGAGCGGTAAGAACGGCAACGCACAGGGCACTCGGCAGAACGACCGTCGGCATCCGCACCGGCATCACCACCGGCTTCGGCCCAGCGCAGCAAGGAGGCCGCCGTGGACCTGAGGCAGAAGCGAGCGCCGAGGACCACACCCGCACCGGCACGGGCACCCGCACCGACGCCCGCTACGGCACCGGCACGCACTCCGGCACCCGCACCGACGCCCGCCGCGGCACCCGCACCCGATCCAGCACCAGCACCAGCACGAACTCCAGCACCGGCACCGGCACCAGCTGCTTCCCCCCGTCACCCCCACGCGCCGACCCGCGTCCGCCGCCCCGGAGGCCTCCGCCGTGCCTGAGCTGCCGGATGTCGAGGGTTTCCGCCGGGTGCTCGTGTCCTGTGCGAAGGGCAGGGCCATCCGCCGCGTCGACGTGCGCGACACGGGCGTCCTGCACGGGGTGAGCGTACGACGGCTGCGCGACGCCCTGGAGGGACGGCGGTTCACCGAGCCGGAGCGGCACGGCAAGTGGCTGCTCGCCCACACCGGCGGTCCCACGCTCCTGCTGCACTTCGGCATGACCGGACGGCTGCTCTGTGCCCGTCCCGGCGACACCGTCGAGGCCCATGACCGCGTCCTGTTCGACCTGAGTGGCGACCGTCAGCTCCGCTACCGCGACCAGCGCAAGCTCCAGGGCATCTGGCTGGCCGACGACGACTCCGGTGTCGCGCGGCTGCTGGAGCGTCAGGGTCCCGACGCGCTGGCAGTGGACGGTGCCGACTTCGAGGCCGCGCTCCGCGCCCGCCGCGGTCACCTCAAGACCGCGCTGACCGACCAGTCCGTCCTGGCCGGCCTCGGCAATCTGCTCGCCGACGAGGTCCTGTGGCGTGCCGGGCTGAACCCTCGTACCCGGGCGGGCGAGTTGACGCAGAGCGAACGCCGGCGCCTGTACACCCACATGCGGCGCACGCTGCGTTCCGCGGTCACCGCCGGCTGTGTCCCACCGCGCGCCGGGTGGCTCACCGGCCACCGCGACGACCCCGACCCGGTCTGCCCCCGCTGCCACACCCACCTGAGGCGCTCCCGGCTGGCGGGCCGGGGCACGGTGTGGTGCCCGAGGTGTCAGCCGTACGAGGCATGAGCCCGGGAAGAGTGAAGTCCCGGCTGCCCCTGGAAAGCCGGACACCCCGACCGGCCACGGCCGTCCGGCCTTCCGGCCTTCCGTGAGATAGCTCACCGGCAGACGGACGCCCCGGCTCTCTCCCCCGCCCTCCCCCGCCCTCTCCCGGCCCTTCCCCGGGCCTCCCCGTCCGTCCACAGGCTGTGCGATCCCTCACGCCCAAGACCCATGAGCACAGCCCTCACGCGCACGACCCGCAGGCGCCCAACCCCCTGCGCACAACGCGAGACGGGCCCCTGCCGTGACTTCCGTCATCGGCAGAGACCCGTCTCGTCTCTGTGCGCGAGGGGGGAGTTGAACCCCCACGCCCTTGCGGGCACTGGAACCTGAATCCAGCGCGTCTGCCTATTCCGCCACCCGCGCATTGGGTGTGTCTTCCGGTCCCGGCCCTTTCGGGCTGGCCCCTTCCGACACCCAGAACATTAGCACGTCGTACGGGGTGGGTTCACATCCCTTCCCACCGGCCCGAGCCCGCCGAGGAGCCGACGCTCAGCAGGCCCGCCAAGCCCCACCACGCCCCGCACGCCGGTGCCCCACGCCCCGCGCACCACACGTCCACGCCCCGCACGTCCGCGCCCCACGCACGCCCGCACGCCCGCCGCGCCCGACCGCCACACCCCGCCCGGCAACCACCTCCGCAGCCGCTCCCGCTCCCACACCCGCCATCGCACCCACACCCGCCATCGCCCCCGCCCGCCGCCCCGAGACCGATCCCGAGACGGAGGCCGAGACCGGAGCCCAAGACCCGAACCCGAGGCCGCCCCCTCCTACCCACCCCACCCGTCCCCCACGTATCAAGGAGACCTGCTTCACGTATCAACCTCGTACCGGTCCCCCGCATCTCCCCAGGAGGCGGACCGGGTCCACAGCCGGGTGCGGGACACTGGTCTTCGCCCGCCTCTACGATCCATGGCAGCAAGAGTGCGTACCAGGAGTTCGAAGGGGAGCCGCTGGGGGAACCGGCTGTTTGCCGGGCGCGTAGATACGATCAGTAGGCAGTACCGGCGGAACCAGCAGTACAGGCAGTACAGGCAAGGCAGCGGCCACACAAGCAGGGCAAGGCAACGGCAAGGATGGAGGAGGTGCCCCATGGGAGTCCTGAAGAAGTTCGAGCAGCGTCTCGAAGGTCTGGTGAACGGCACCTTCGCCAAGGTCTTCAAGTCCGAGGTCCAGCCCGTGGAGATCGCCGGCGCGCTCCAGCGTGAGTGCGACAACAACGCCACGATCTGGAACCGCGACCGGACGGTCGTACCGAACGACTTCATCGTGGAGCTGAGCGCGCCGGACTACGAGCGCCTCAGCCCCTACTCCGGGCAGCTCGGCGACGAGCTGGCCGGCATGGTGCGCGACTACGCCAAGCAGCAGCGCTACACCTTCATGGGCCCGATCAAGGTCAACCTGGAGAAGGCCGACGACCTGGACACCGGCCTGTACCGGGTGCGCTCGCGCACCCTGGCCTCCTCCAGCAGTCAGGCCCAGCAGGCACCGCAGGCCCCCGGCGCCCCGGCGCCCGGCCGTGCCGGGCAGGGCGCGCAGGGCGGTTACGGCTACCCGCCGGCCACGCCCGCCGGCGCGCCCCCGATGCCGTCCGCGCCGCCGCCCGGTGCCCGCCCCGGCGGCTACGGCTACCCCCAGCCCGCCACCCAGCGGCCCGCGGCCGCCCCGATGAGCGGCGGGCGCACCCGCTACTGGATCGAGATCAACGGCACCCGCCACCAGATCTCCCGCCCGACGCTGGTGCTGGGCCGCAGCACCGACGCCGACGTGCGGATCGACGACCCCGGCGTCTCCCGCCGGCACTGCGAGATCCGGACCGGAACGCCCTCGACGATCCAGGATCTCGGCTCCACCAACGGCATCGTGGTGGACGGGCAGCACACCACCCGCGCTACGCTCCGCGACGGCTCGCGGATCGTCGTGGGCAGCACCACCATCATTTACCGGCAAGCCGAAGGGTGAAGCGGGGGCAATGTCAGAGCTGACCCTCACGGTCATGCGGCTGGGTTTCCTGGCCGTACTGTGGCTGTTCGTGATCGTGGCCGTGCAGGTCATCCGGAGCGACCTGTTCGGTACGCGCGTCACCCAGCGCGGATCGCGTAGGGAGGCCGGGCGTGCCCAGCAGCCGGGCGGCCGGCAGGCGGCCCGGCAGCAGTCCGCGCCCCCGCAGCAGCGGGGCCAGCAGGGCGGCGGCGGCCGGCGTGGCCGCAACGCCCCCACCAAGCTGGTCGTGACCGAGGGCACACTGACCGGCACCACGGTCGCGCTGCAGGGCCAGACGATCACGCTGGGCCGGGCGCACGACTCCACGATCGTGCTGGACGACGACTACGCCTCCAGCCGCCATGCCAGGATCTACCCGGACCGCGACGGCCAGTGGATCGTCGAGGACCTGGGCTCCACCAACGGCACCTACCTGGACCGGTCCCGGCTGACGACCCCCACGCCGATCCCGCTGGGCGCGCCGATCCGCATCGGCAAGACCGTCATCGAGCTGCGGAAGTAGTACGACAATGAGCGAGCGGAGCGAGCACGCAGCGGCAGGCCGCCACCCGGTCTCCGGCGCGCTCCCGACCGGAGGGTGGGCAGTGTGGCTCGACACGACCGGCTGTACCCGGAGCCGACGGGCGAGGTGCGCATGAGTCTGTCACTGCGCTTTGCCGCCGGATCGCACAAAGGCATGATCCGTGAGGGCAACGAGGACTCCGGTTACGCCGGTCCCCGCCTGCTCGCGATCGCCGACGGCATGGGCGGCCAGGCGGCCGGCGAGGTCGCCTCCTCCGAGGTCATCTCCACCCTGGTCACGCTCGACGACGACGTGCCCGGCTCCGACCTCCTCACCTCGCTCGGCACGGCCGTGCAGCGCGCCAACGACCAGTTGCGCGCCATGGTCGAGGAGGACCCGCAGCTCGAAGGCATGGGGACGACCCTCACCGCGCTGCTGTGGACCGGTCAGCGTCTCGGCCTGGTCCACGTCGGCGACTCCCGCGCCTATCTGCTGCGCGACGGTGTCCTCACCCAGATCACCCAGGACCACACCTGGGTGCAGCGGCTCGTCGACGAGGGCCGGATCACCGAGGAAGAGGCCACCACCCACCCGCAGCGCTCCCTGCTGATGCGCGCCCTCGGCAGCGCCGAGCACGTCGAGCCCGACCTGTCGATCCGCGAGGTCCGGGCCGGCGACCGCTATCTGATCTGCTCCGACGGGCTGTCGGGCGTCGTCTCGCACCAGACGCTGGAGGAGACCCTCGCCAGCTACCAGGGCCCGCAGGAGACCGTGCAGGAGCTGATCCAGCTCGCGCTGCGCGGCGGCGGCCCGGACAACATCACCGTCATCGTCGCGGACGTCCTGGACCTGGACACCGGTGACACCCTCGCCGGGCAGCTGTCGGACCAGCCGGTCGTGGTCGGCGCGGTCGCCGAAAACCAGCACCACCTGCACGACAACGGCATCATGCAGACCCCGGCCGGCCGCGCCTCCCACCTGGGCCGCAGGCAGCAGCCCGGGCACGGCGGCGGCGAGTTCGGCCCGCCCGGCTCCGGCGACACCACCGGCTACGTCCCGGCGGGCGGCTTCGACGAATGGGCCGACGGCGACTTCACCAAGCCGCGCGGGCGGCGCAGGTGGCTGAAGAGATCCCTCTACAGCGCGCTCGCCCTCGCCGTCGTGGGCGGCGGCCTCTACGGCGGCTACCAGTGGACGCAGACGCAGTACTACGTCGGCGCCAAGGGCGAGCACGTGGCGCTGTACCGCGGCATCAGCCAGGATCTCGCCTGGGTGTCGCTGTCGAAGGTGGAGAAGGACCACCCCGAGATCGAACTCAAGTACCTGCCGCCCTACCAGCAGAAGCAGGTCAAGAACACGATCACGGCGGGCGGTCTGCAGCAGGCCCAGGCGAAGATCGAGGCGCTGTCGGTGCAGGCCTCCGCGTGCAAGAAGCAGGCGGAGCGCCAGGCCGCCAAGTCCCAGCAGAACGCGAAGCCGGGCCAGGGCCAGGCGGGAGGCACCACGGGAACCACCCGTACCGCCTTCACGTCCAAGGCGACGACGACTCCGACACCGCACCCATCCGGTTCGGCGCCCGCTACGAAGAACCCTTCGAAGCCGCCGTCCGCGTCCGCCACTCCGAACCCCGGCCCGAGCCTCTCCGAGGATGAGCAGAAGGTCGTCGATCAGTGCGGCAAGCAGTAGCCGAGCCGCGAGAGGCCCTGTCACACGATGAGCAGTACGACTAACTCGCCGACGCACCACACGTCCACGATCGGCGCGATCGGCGCGCCGAGCCGCCGCAACACCGAGCTGGCCCTGCTGGTCTTCGCCGTGGCCATCCCGGTGTTCGCCTACGCCAACGTGGGCCTGGCCATCAACAACTCGGTCCCCGCCGGGCTGCTGTCCTACGGCCTCGGTCTCGGTCTGCTGGCCGGCGTCGCCCATCTCGCCGTACGGAAGTTCGCGCCGTACGCGGACCCGCTGCTGCTGCCGCTGGCCACGCTGCTCAACGGGCTCGGGCTCGTGGTGATCTGGCGGCTGGACCAGTCGAAGCTGCTGCAGTCGCTGCCCCACTTCGCGGCGGCCGCGCCCCGCCAGCTGCTGTACAGCGCGCTGGGCATCGCCATGTTCGCCGCGGTGCTGATCTTCCTGAAGGACCACCGTGTCCTGCAGCGCTACACGTACATCTCCATGGTCTGCGCCCTGGTCCTGCTGCTCCTCCCGCTGGTGCCGGGCCTCGGGGCCGACATCTACGGCGCCAAGATCTGGATCAGGGTCCCCGGCCTCGGCTCCCTCCAGCCCGGCGAGTTCGCCAAGATCGTCCCCGCCGTCTTCTTCGCCGGCTACCTGATGGTCAAGCGCGACGCCCTGGCCCTCGCCAGCCGCCGCTTCATGGGCCTCTACCTGCCGCGCGGCCGCGACCTCGGACCGATCCTGGTCGTCTGGGCGATGTCGATCCTCATCCTGGTCTTCGAGACCGACCTCGGTACGTCGCTGCTGTTCTTCGGCATGTTCGTGATCATGCTGTACGTCGCCACCGAGCGGACCAGCTGGATCGTCTTCGGTCTGCTGATGTCCGCGGTCGGCGCCGTCGGCGTGGCGAGCTTCGAGTCGCACATCCAGACGCGTGTCCACGCCTGGCTGAACCCGATGCGCGAGTACCAGCTCAGCCGCCAGGTCACCCACGACGGCATCCTCCACTCCGACCAGCTGCAGCAGTCCCTGTGGGCGTTCGGCTCCGGCGGCACGCTCGGCACCGGCTGGGGCCAGGGCCACTCGGACCTGATCAAGTTCGCCGCCAACTCCGACTTCGTCTTCGCCACCTTCGGCGAGGAGCTGGGCCTGGCGGGCATCATGGCGATGCTGCTGATCTACGGCCTGATCGTGGAGCGCGGCCTGCGCACCGCCCTCGCCGCCCGCGACCCCTTCGGCAAGCTGCTCGCCGTCGGCCTGTCCGGCGCCTTCGCGCTGCAGGTGTTCGTCGTGGCCGGCGGTGTGATGGGCCTCATCCCGCTGACCGGTATGACGATGCCGTTCGTCGCGTACGGCGGTTCCTCCGTGCTGGCCAACTGGGCACTGATCGGCATCCTCATCCGCATCAGCGACACCGCCCGCCGCCCGGCTCCCACTCCCGCCACGAACCCCGACGCCGAGATGACCCAGGTGGTCCGCCCGTCATGAACAAGCCCCTGCGCCGGATCGCGATCTTCTGCGGCCTGCTCGTGCTGGCCCTGCTGATCCGGGACAACTACCTCCAGTACGTGAAGGCCGGCTCGCTCGCCGCCGACAAGGACAACCGCCGGGTCGCCATCGAGCGCTACGCCCACCCGCGCGGCGACATCATCGTCGACGGCAATCCCATAACCGGCTCCGTCGAGTCCAAGAGCGGCGACTTCAAGTACAAGCGGACCTACAAGAACGGGCCCATGTGGGCCCCGGTCACCGGCTACTCCTCGCAGGCCTTCGACGGCAGCCAGCTGGAGAAGCTCGAGGACGGCATCCTCACCGGCAACGACGACCGGCTCTTCTTCCGCAACACCCTGGACATGCTCACGGGCAAGCAGAGGCAGGGCGGGAACGTCGTCACCACGCTCAACGCGGCCGCGCAGAAGGCGGCGTACAACGGTCTGGCCCAGCAGGGCGGCAAGGGAGCGGTCGTCGCCCTGGAGCCCTCCACCGGCAAGATCCTCGCGCTGGCCTCCTACCCGTCGTACGACCCCTCGTCCTTCGCGGGCTACTCCGACAACGACGCCAAGGCCTGGAACAAGCTCCAGAAGAAGTACAACCCCGCCGACCCGATGCTGAACCGGGCCCTGCGCGAGACCTACCCGCCGGGCTCCACGTTCAAGGTGGTCACCGCGGCGGCGGCGCTGGAGAACGGGCTGTACAAGTCGGCCGACGAGCAGACGAACTCGCCGCTGCCGTGGATCATGCCGGGTACCACGACCCCGCTGAAGAACGAGGGCAACATCCCCTGCAAGAACGCCCCGCTGCGGCAGGCCCTGCAGTACTCGTGCAACTCGGTCTTCGGCAAGATCGGCTCCGACCTCGGCAACGACAAGATGCTGGCCGAGGCGAAGAAGTTCGGCTTCGACTCCGAGCAGTTCGTCCCGGTCCGCTCCAACGCGTCGGTGTTCTCCGACCACATGAACCAGTCGCAGACCGCGCTGTCCTCCATCGGCCAGTACAACACCGCCGCGACCCCGCTGCAGATGGCCATGGTCGCCTCGGCGGTCGCCAATGACGGCAAGCTGATGAAGCCGTACATGGTCGACCAGCTGGAGTCCTCCAACGTCGACCCGGTCGAGAAGACGCAGCCGGAGGAGATGAGCCGGCCGCTGTCGCCGGCCAACGCGCAGATCCTGCAGGACATGATGAAGACGGTGGTCGAGAAGGGCACCGGTACCCGGGCGCAGATTCCCGGCGTCACCGTGGGCGGCAAGACCGGTACCGCGCAGCACGGTGTGGCGAACAGCGCCAACCCGTACGCATGGTTCATCTCCTTCGCCAAGCTGCCCGACGGCAGCTCGCCGGTCGCCGTGGCCGTGGTGATCGAGGACGGGAGCGCCAACCGCGACGACATCTCCGGTGGCGGCCTGGCCGCGCCGATCGCGAAGAGTGTCATGGAGGCGGTCATCCAATCCAAGAAGTGATCTGCCCCGGAAGGTGACGCCGCTCACGTCTCCTCCACATCGCCGCACGTTGCGATACCGGTCCTGTATCGGGTTACGGGCTTGGCCAGGTCACACAAAGCGAGCCGGGTACGGTAGGCCCGGACGGCAGCCTCCGGCCGCACACGCCTGTGCGGCCGGGACCGACGGAGAGGGCTGGTAGGTAGCTATGGAAGAGCCGCGTCGCCTCGGCGGCCGGTACGAGCTGGGCCAGGTGCTCGGCCGTGGTGGCATGGCCGAGGTCTACCTCGCGCATGACACCCGCCTCGGCCGCACCGTGGCAGTGAAGACCCTGCGCGCCGACCTGGCACGCGACCCTTCCTTCCAGGCCAGGTTCCGCCGGGAGGCCCAGTCGGCCGCCTCGCTCAACCATCCCGCGATCGTCGCGGTCTACGACACGGGCGAGGACTACATCGACGGTGTCTCCATCCCGTACATCGTGATGGAGTACGTCGACGGCTCCACGCTCCGTGAGCTTCTTCACTCCGGCCGCAAGCTCCTGCCCGAGCGCGCGATGGAGATGACCATCGGCATCCTGCAGGGCCTGGAGTACGCCCACCGCAACGGCATCGTCCACCGCGACATCAAGCCGGCCAACGTCATGCTGACCCGCAACGGCCAGGTCAAGGTGATGGACTTCGGCATCGCCCGCGCCATGGGCGACGCCGGTATGACCATGACCCAGACGGCCGCGGTGATCGGCACGGCGCAGTACCTGTCGCCGGAGCAGGCGAAGGGCGAGCAGGTCGACGCCCGCTCGGACCTGTACTCGACGGGTTGCCTCCTGTACGAGCTGCTGACGGTACGGCCCCCCTTCGTGGGCGACTCCCCGGTGGCCGTGGCCTACCAGCACGTCCGTGAGGAGCCGCAGCCCCCGTCGGTCTTCGACCCCGAGATCACCCCCGAGATGGACGCGATCGTCCTGAAGGCGCTGGTCAAGGACCCGAACTACCGCTACCAGTCGGCCGACGAGATGCGCGCCGACATCGAGGCCTGCCTGGACGGCCAGCCGGTCGCGGCGACGGCCGCGCTGGGTGCCGTGGGCTACGGCGGCTACCCCGACGACCAGCCGACGACCGCCCTGCGCCCCGACACCGGCGCGGGCGCCACCAGCATGCTCCCGCCGATGAACCCGGACGACGGCGGCTACGGCTACGACGAGGGCCCCGGCCGCCGGGGCCGCCAGCAGAAGAAGTCCAACACCTCCACGATCCTCCTGGTGGTCGCCGGGATCCTGGTCCTGATCGGCGCGATCCTGATCGGCAAGTGGGTCGCCAGCGGCGGCAACAACGGCAACGGCAAGGTGCCGGTGCCGGCGTTCATCGGCCAGACCGAGGGCACGGCCAGGAAGATGGCCGAGAACGTCGACCTGAAGGTGTCGGTCACGAAGAAGCCCTGCGACGACCAGGCCAAGGGCAACGTCTGCGCGCAGAACCCCGCCAACGGCACCAAGGTCGACAAGGGCGCGACGATCGACCTGACCGTGTCGACCGGCGCGCCGAAGGTCACCGTGCCCAGCGTCATCGGCCTCAGCCTGGCCGCCGCCCAGGCGAAGCTGGAGGGCGACGACTACAAGTTCACCGTGAAGACGCAGACCCGCGTCTCCACCGAGGCCCCGAACACCGTGCTCGACCAGGACCCCATCGGCGGCAAGCAGCGCCAGAAGGGCTCCACGATCACACTGGTCATCGCCAAGGCTCCGGACAAGGTCACCATCCCCAACGACGTCATCGGCAAGTCCTGCGACGACGCGAAGGCCGAACTGACGCAGCTGGGCCTGTCCCCGACCTGCAACAACACCCCCACCACCAACCAGGACGACAACGGCAAGGTGCTCTCGACCAACCCGCAGGCGGGCCAGCAGGTCGACAAGAACACCCCCATCGTGGTCAACGTCGGTGCGTTCCAGGGCCAGCAGACGCAGGTGCCGGACGTGACGAAGAGGACGGTGCAGCAGGCCAAGCAGATCCTCCAACAGGCCGGCTTCACCAACATCCAGTTCGCCAACGGCAGCCCCAGCGACGACAACGCGATCGTCGTCCAGCAGACCCCGGCCGCGAACAGCCCCGTGGACAACCCCGGCGGCACCCAGGTCACCCTGACGACCATCGGCTTCGGCGGCAACAACGGCGGAAACGGCAACGGCAACGGCGGCTTCATCGGCGGCAACGCCGGCTGACGCTCCCCCGTCAACCGAGAATGGGCCCCACCATCGTGGTGGGGCCCATTCTTCTGGCCCTCTTCCGGCCCCCGAAGGGGGCTCGGTCACCTCACCGCAGCTCTGCCGGCGGAGTCCGCTTGCCGTCCACCTTCTGCACCCGGACCAGCTCTCCCCACACCACGTACCGGTACTCCGAGGTGTACACCGGCGTGCAGGTCGTCAGGGTGATGTAGTGGCCCGGCTTCTTCTTGCCGGACTCCTTCGGGAGCTGGTCGATGACCCTGACGTTGTACTTCGAGGTCTCGGGAAGGATGGAGAAGACCTTGTAGACGTACCAGTTGTCCCGCGTCTCGAAGACGATCGGGTCGCCCTTCTTCACCTTGTCGATGTTGTGGAACTTGGCGCCGTGGCCGTCGCGGTGGGCGGCGAGGGTGAAGTTGCCGGTCTTGCCGGTCATGGGGAGGGTCGCCTTGACGGGGTCCGTGTAGTAGCCGGCCACACCGTCGTTCAGGACGTCCGTGCTCGTGCCCTTCTCGACCAGGACCACGCCGTTCTTCATCGACGGCACGTGCAGGAAGCCGATGCCGTCCTTGGTGTCCAGCGCACCCGGAGCGGAGTCCGTGGAGTGCGCCCAGTGCTGGCGGACCTTCTCGGACTGTTTGTCCGCCTTGCGGTCCGCTATCACGTTCGTCCACCAGAGCGAGTAGACGACGAAGAGGGCGAGCAACAGACCGGCGGTGATGAGGATTTCGCCCACGACGCTGACCGCCATGGCGATCCGCCCGGGACGCCGGCGGCGCGCGGCGGGCTCCGGGTCGGACGCGTCCGTGTGTTCTTCGGTGTCGTCGGCGGTCGCTGCCACAGTTTCCTCTGCCCTTACTCGCTTCAGCCCTGCCCGCTTCAGCCCCGCGGATGCCCTGCTGCCCTATTCGATGAGCGCGTCCGGCTTGCCCTTGCTGCGCGGGCGTTCCTCGACCATCTTGCCCCAGACGACCAGCCGGTACTTGCTGGTGAACTCCGGCGTGCACGTGGTGAGGGTGATGTAGCGGCCGGGCTGGGTGAAACCCGAGCCCTTCGGGACGGGGTCCAGCACGCTCGTGTTGGACGGCGAGGTCACCGGCAGCGTACTGGTCACCTTGTACACGTAGTACTCGTCCTGTGTCTCGACCACGACCGCGTCACCGGGCTTGAGCTTGTTGATGTACCGGAACGGTTCGCCGTGCGTGTTGCGGTGCGCGGCGAGACCGAAGTTACCGGTCCTGGCATCGGGCATCGCCGTCTTCAGCGGGGGCTCGCCGTAGTGCCCCACCATGCCCTTGTCGAGGACCTTCGCCTTGCTGACGCCCTCCGCTATGGGCGCGACCACGTCCAGCTTGGGAATGTGCAGGATCGCGAAGCCCTGCCCCGGCTCGAAGACCCCCGGGTTGCGCTTGCCGCTCGCCCAGTCGTCCTGGAGCTGGTGCGTCTCACTGCCCGCCTGCGCGTGCGCGCGTATGTTGGTCCACCACAGCTGATAGGTGACGAACAGCAGCATCAGCACGCCGGTGGTGATGAACACCTCACCGATCGCCCGGCTCACGATGACGCCCGGGCTCGGCTTGCGCAGCCGCGCCTGCCGTCGTGCCTCCACCCGGGACAGCGGCCGGCCGGGCCCCGCCGAGTCCGCCGTCCCCGCCGGCTCCGCGGGCGCCGCCTCCCGCCGGCCGCCATGGCGCCCGCCACGCCGCTTGGCGGCCCTTCTGCGGGCCGCACGGCCACCGGCCGCGGGTCCGGCGGCAGAGGAGGCTGAAGAGGCTCTGGAGGCCATTGAGGCGCCCGTGGCCTCGCCTCCGCTGCTCGACGGGGGATCACCGGCGATCCGCAGCGCCATCGTCTCGTCGTCCAGGGCGGGACGGGCGTCATCCCGGTACGGATACGGATCGTCGTACGAGCCGCCGTACGGATCACGGGACGAGGACGCGTCGTGCGACCCGCCCCGCGACGCGCCGTGCGGTCCGCCGTACGGCTCGCTGTACCGCTCCTGGTGCGCCACGCCTGCGGCGTCCCAGTCCCCAAGCGCACCGGAAGCCTCGTACGACTGATCCCCGTACGAGGCATCGGTCTCGCGCTCCGGGCGCAGCGCGGTCACGCCGTGGCCCTGCCCACCACCGGGGCCAGCCCCGTCGACCTCGCCACGGCGCCCTCGTCGCCGCACTCCACCAGCCAGTTGGCCAGCATCCGGTGACCGTGCTCGGTCAGCACCGACTCGGGGTGGAACTGGACGCCCTCGACCCGCAGTTCACGGTGCCGCAGGCCCATGATGATGCCGTCGTGGGTGCGGGCGGTCACCTCCAGCTCGGCCGGGACCGTCGCCGGCTCGGCGGCAAGAGAGTGGTAGCGGGTCGCCGTGAAGGGCGAGGGCAGACCCGCGAAGACGCCCTTGCCCTCGTGCTCCACCAGCGAGGTCTTGCCGTGCAGCAGCTCCGGCGCCCGGTCCACCACACCGCCGTACGCCACCTGCATCGACTGCATGCCGAGACACACCCCGAAGACCGGCACGCCGGTGGACGCGCAGTGCCGGACCATGTCCACGCACACGCCCGCCTCCTCCGGCGTCCCCGGTCCGGGCGAGAGCAGCACCCCGTCGAAGCCGTCCTGGGCATGCGCCGTCGACACCTCGTCGTTGCGCAGCACCTCGCACTCGGCACCCAGCTGATACAGGTACTGGACGAGGTTGAAGACGAAGCTGTCGTAGTTGTCGACGACGAGAATCCGCGCACTCACTGGTTGTCCACCGTCACATCGTTGAAGGGCAGCAGCGGTTCGGCCCAGGGGAACACGTACTGGAAGAGGATGTAGATCACGGCCAGGACCAGGACGAGGGAGATCAGCGCCTTCATCCACGCGTTGCCCGGCAGATGCCGCCAGATCCAGCCGTACATGCCGTTCCTTCCGTATCCCCACGGCACCTGACTCACGCCGTACGCCACCAGACTAACGGCGCAGCGCCTCCGGTTCGCCTGCCTCCACGGACTGTGTGGAGTCCAGGTGCGCCCAGACGATCAGCCGATGGCTGTGCCCCCATTCCGGATCGCACGTCGTCAGGGTCAGATACCGGCCCGGTCGCGTATACCCGGACTTACGTGGCACAGGGTCGATCACCTCAACGTCCGTCGGCACCGTTTTGTAGGGCCCTTTGTCGATCCGATACGTGAACCAGGTCGTCCCGTCCGTGAGGACCACGGCGTCCCCCGGCCGCAGCTCGGGGAAGTCCTTGAACGGATCGCCGTACGTGCGCCGGTGACCGGCCACCGCGAAGTTCCCCTTCTGGCCGAGCTGTGCGGTGCCCGCGTAGTGGGCGAGCCCTTGCGCCAGGACGTCGCGGCCGGTGCCCTCCAGGACCGGCTTGTTCCACGTGAAACCGAGCCGCGGGATGTACATGATCGCGAAGGCCTTGCCGTAGTGGTAGGGGTCCGGTTTCGTGACCGAGATCGTCTGCTCGCCCGGGGCGGTGGCCGTCGGCTGCACACGCCCCTTCGACCACTGCCGGTGCAGCTGGTCGATCTGGTCGTTCATGGCGCCGTCGGCCCGCACGCCCGTCCAGAACAGCACGTAGACGACGAAGAGCACGATCAGGGTGCCGACGGTGATGCACAGCTCGCTGACGGTCCGGACGATCACGCGCACCGGCGCCTCCGGGACGGATGGCTGGCGGACGGCTGACGGATGACTACTGCACGGGCTTCGCGTAGTGCAGATCCACTGTGCCCGAGTAGCCCGGAAGAGTCACCGTCCCGTCGTCCGTGACTTTCCAGCCGAGGCCGTACACATTGACGTACACCATGTACGTCTGGATCGCCTTGCTCGCCGCGAGCGCCTGCTGCAGCCTGTCCGGATCACCGACCGCCGTGATCTTGTACGGCGGTGAGTAGACCCGGCCCTGCAGGATCAGCGTGTTGCCGACGCAGCGCACCGCGCTGGTGGAGATCAGGCGCTGGTCCATGACCTTGATCCCCTTGGCGCCGCCCTGCCACAGCGCGTTCACCACGGCCTGCAGGTCCTGCTGGTGGATGACCAGGTAGTCGGGCTGCGGCTCGGGATAGCCGGGGAGCTTGGCGGTGGCGTTGGGCGGGGCGTCATTGAGGGTGACGGTGAGGGCATGGCCGGTGAGCTTCTGGGTGCCGGCGCTCTGCTCCAGCCCGCTGAGCCTGCGGTCCTGCGCCTTGCTGCTGCCGTCGTCGCTCTCGGCGAGGGACTCCACGCTTCCGCGCAGCGCCGCGTTGGACTCGTCCAGCCCCTTGTTCTTGCGGCTGCGCTGCTGGATCAGGTCCGACAGCTTCAGCAGGGAGCCGTCCTGGCGGATGTCGGTGCCCTTGGCCGTGTCGAAGCTGGTGAAGAAGATCAGTCCCGCGAGGGCGAAGACCGCCGCAGTGAGTACCCGCACGGGGCGGAAACGCAGGCGGCGGCCAGGGCCGGAGCCCGTTGATTGCGTCCCGGGGGAGTCGGCAGAATTGCTCAACGTACCCTTATCTCCTTCGGCGCCACGGAAGCACTACGCTAACGGACGCCCGGGGGAGCACACAGAGTCGCCGTCATGGCCCCTTGTACGCTGCCCCGAGCCCCGAACCGGTTACCTGCGCGGCCACGCAGCGCATCGACAGGAGAGACCCTCGTGCCGAAGTCACGTATCCGCAAGAAGGCCGACTACACGCCGCCGCCGGCGAAGCAGGCACAGGCGATCAAGCTGACCAGCCGCGGCTGGGTCGCGCCTGTCATGCTGGCCATGTTCATCATCGGCCTGGCCTGGATCGTCGTCTTCTACGTGACCGACGGCTCGCTGCCCATCAACGCGCTGAACAACTGGAACATCGTGGTCGGCTTCGGCTTCATCGCCGCCGGCTTCGGTGTCTCCACGCAGTGGAAGTAGCTCTGCCCAGGGCTATCCGCCGAGTTATCCACAGGCCAGGGGTGCTGTCCACAATCCCCCTGGGGAAAAGAAACTACGATCTGTGGATAACTCATCGGGCGTTGACGCCGGTGTGACTGGCCAACCGACCGCCACACACCTGTTCGCCCCCTGTCCTACCTGCGGAAACACATCCGAGCGACAGGGGGCACAGCTGTGCCCGCACGCGGTGCACAAGATCCGCCACAGCCTGTGGACAACGGTTCGGTATCAGGTGAGCTGAGCGGTCCTGACCAGCGTGAGCACCACCACGACGGCGAGTACGACCGCACAGGCGCCGTACTGGATCAGCGTCCGCCTCCGGCGCGGGGCGTGGACCATGGCGTACCCGGTGACGACACCGGCGACCAGGCCGCCGATGTGGGCCTGCCAGGCGATGTTCGCCCAGGTGAAGGTGATGATGAGGTTGATCACCAGCAGGGCGATGAGCGGGCGCATGTCGTAGTTGAGCCGGCGCATCAGTACTGCGGTCGCGCCGAAGAGGCCGAAGATCGCTCCGGAGGCGCCGAGAGAGGGCTGGTTCGGGGCGGCGAGCAGATAGGTGAGGGCGCTGCCGGCGAGGCCCGAGACGACGTAGAGGGCGAGATAGCGGGCACGGCCGAGGGCGGCCTCCAGGGGACCGCCGATCCACCAGAGGCTGAGCATGTTGAAGAGGATGTGGGCGTAGCCGCCGTGCAGGAACATCGCCGTCAGCAGGCGGTAGTACTGGCCCTCGGCGATGCCCTGTACCCCGTGGAGCAGGGGGGTGTAGGCCTGTCCGATCAGCTCGAACCGGTTGGTGAGGCGGTCACCGACGGCGATCTGCGCCAGGAACACGGCGAGGTTGACGCCGATCAGCACCTTGGTGAGCAGCCGTGGGTCGGCCGTGACCGAGCCGCCGGCGATCGTGCGGGGCCGGGATGCCGTCGCTGCGTGTCCGGTGCCGCTGCCGCCGCGCACGCATTCGGGGCACTGGAAGCCGACCGAGGCGCTGACCATGCACTCGGGGCAGATGGGGCGCTCGCAACGGGTGCAGCGCACGCCGGTCTCGCGGTCCGGGTGCCGGTAGCACACGGGCACGCGGTGGGCGGCGTTCTGCGTGCTGCCTTCGGCGTGGTCCATCGGTTCCCCTTGTTCGTCGTGGGACTGCCCCCGGCAATGCCCCGCCCCGCTCATCCTTGGTACGGACGAGCGGGGCGTTTGGTTCCCTGCGGGATGTTCCGGTGGGTCCGTGCGGGACGTTCCGGCGTCTTCCCGGCGGGTGGTCCGGGGAGCGGTGGGCTCAGCCCTCGCGCTTCTCGACGACGACCTCGTTGATCACGACGTCGTTCACCGGGCGGTCGTTGCGGCCGGTGGGCACGCCGACGATGGCGTCGACGACCTTCTGGCTGGCCGGGTCGGTGACCTCGCCGAAGATGGTGTGCTTGCGGTTCAGCCACGTCGTCGGGGCGACGGTGATGAAGAACTGCGAGCCGTTGGTGCCCGGGCCGGCGTTGGCCATGGCCAGCAGGTAGGGCTTGTTGAAGGACAGGTCCGGGTGGAACTCGTCCCCGAACTTGTAGCCCGGACCGCCGATGCCGCTGCCCAGCGGGTCTCCGCCCTGGATCATGAAGCCGCTGATGACACGGTGGAAGATCGTGCCGTTGTAGAGCGGCTTCTTGCTCTTCTCACCCGTGCCGGGGTGAGTCCACTCGCGCTCGCCCTGGGCCAGCTCGACGAAGTTCTTGACCGTCTCCGGCGCGTGGTTCGGGAAAAGCTGGACCACGATGTCGCCGTGGTTGGTCTTCAGGGTGGCGTATAGCTGCTCAGCCACGATCTGCCTTCCGTTGTCTTCCTGTGACTCCCCGATCCTCGCACGGTCGGGCCCGTACGTCGCCCGGCAGCCGCGAGTTCCGCCCGGAAGGCAGCGCGCGGCGGCGATTCGTGGCAGTGTCGACGACAGGATCGGGTTGCCCGGGATTCACCCGGATTCCCGCTGAAGAGAGCAATCGGCACCCATATGCCCGCGCTCGCATGCCGCGCGGACGGTTGGCAGGCATGATCCGTAAAAGGGTGGAAAGTCGAATTACCGTACGCCACCGAGGAGGAGGAACCCGTGACCCGCATCGACAGCGTGCGCGCCGCGACCGGCTCGGCGAAGGACAGCGTGCTGCACGCCGCGGAAGTGGTGGCGCCTTACGCCGACACGGCCAAGGAGCGTGCCGCGCTCTACGCGCAGGAGGCACGCGTACGGCTGGCGCCCGTGGTGTCGCAGGCCGCAGAGCAGGCCCGCGTGCAGTACGACGCCCGGCTCGCCCCGCGCCTGGAGCAGGCTCGTGCGCATGTGCCACCGAAGGTGGACCTGGCGGCACAGGAGGCCGCGATCCGGGCGCGCAGGGCTGCCCGGCATGCCGCCGAGTACTCGCGCCCGAGGATCGAGCAGGCCGTGGCCGCGACCGCTCCGGTCCGCGAGGAGGCCGCCGCGCGTGGCGCAGCGGCCCTGGCCGCATTGCGTGGCCAGGTCTCGGCTGAGGAGATCCAGAAGCTGGCCCGGCGGCATGAGCGCCGGTCCAGGGCCGGCCGGACCGTGAAGGCGCTGGCGCTGCTGGCCGTGGTGGCCGGTGGGGCCTTCGCCGCCTGGAAGTGGTGGGACAAGCAGGCCAACCCCGACTGGCTGGTCGAGCCGCCGGCCGCGACGGAGGTACCGGAGTCGGGCGCCCGGATCAGCTCGGTGGACGGCACCTCGCCTCTGGATCCCGAGGTCCAGGCGAAGCAGGCCGAGGAGGACGCCGCGAACGAGGACGACCAGCAGTAGCACCGGACACGATCACAACACGTCGGCCGCCAAGCGGGCCGTGGGTCAGCCGAGTTGATGCTCGCCTCCCCACGGCCCGTTTCACGTGAAACACCCGAGGCCAACGACCCATGAGACGCATGGACTTCGTCCTTGGCGAACAGGGCCGCTGGAAGCGGTGACACCGCACTCGCCCGTCCGCGGACACCCACAGCGGCTCGGCCTCAACCTCACGCGTCGAGCATCGGCCCGCTTCCCGCTGTCACCGCGGCGCCACCGTGTGCGCACAGACGGCGGCCTGGATACAGAAAATGCCTCCCGACCTGTGTTTCCGCAGGTCGGGAGGCATATGTGCGTGGAGCCTAGGGGAGTCGAACCCCTGACATCCGCCATGCAAAGACGGCGCTCTACCAACTGAGCTAAGGCCCCGGGAAGCAGCGGCCGACCGGAGGAACCGCGTTCCGGTGGGCGCCGCAGACCAGAGTACCGGGTCACCCCGGGTATCCCGCAAAAAGATTGGGGGTCCCCGCGAATGACCACGCTCCGTAAGATGCTCGACGTGGTTCGCTACAGCGAACCGCGCGGTTTTTAGGGGAAGCGATGGGGAGACGCAATGGACGCCGCACAGCAGGAAGCCACCGCGAGAGCGCGGGAGCTGCAGCGGAACTGGTACGGGGAGCCGTTGGGGGCGCTCTTCCGTAAGCTCATCGACGATCTCGGGCTCAACCAGGCCCGTCTCGCGGCGGTCCTCGGGCTGTCCGCTCCGATGCTCTCGCAGCTGATGAGCGGCCAGCGCGCGAAGATCGGCAATCCCGCCGTGGTCCAGCGGGTGCAGCTGCTGCAGGAGCTGGCGGCGCAGGTCGCGGACGGCAGTGTGAGCGCGGCCGAGGCGACCGAGCGCATGGAAGAGATCAAGAAGTCCCAGGGGGGCTCTGTGCTCAACAACACCACCCAGACCACCAGCGGTTCGGGGGCGCCGACGGTCAAGCGGGTGGTCCGTGAGATCCAGTCGCTGCTGCGCTCGGTGGCCGCCGCGGGCGACATCATCGACGCCGCGGACAGCCTCGCGCAGACCCATCCCGAGCTGGCGGAGTTCCTCCGCGTCTACGGCGCCGGCCGCACCTCCGACGCCGTCGCGCACTACCAGTCCCACCAGAACTAGGACCAGGGTCCGGTCCCCGGAGGGGGTCCGGGGACCGGGCCGGGCCGAGTCAGGTGGGGGACGACCGGGCGAGGGGGTGTCGGTCCATGGGGGTGGACCGGTCCTCGGGGGTGGAGCGGGGTCGTATCACTCGTCACAGCGGTACCAGGGGGAGCCGAGGGGGAAGCGGGGAAACAAGGGGGCAGGGGACCGGCATGGGTTCCCGGGGGAGGAGCGATGGGCTGCCATGGGTGAGGTGTTCGCCGGCCGGTACGAGCTGGCCGACCCGATCGGACGCGGGGGCGTGGGCGCCGTATGGCGCGCCTGGGACCACCGTCGACGGCGCTATGTGGCCGCCAAGGTGCTCCAGCAGCGCGACGCCCACTCCCTGCTGCGCTTCGTACGCGAGCAGGCCCTGCGGATCGACCACCCCCATGTCCTCGCGCCGGCCAGCTGGGCCGCCGACGACGACAAGGTGCTCTTCACCATGGATCTGGTGGCCGGCGGCTCCCTGGTCCACCTCGTGGGCGACTACGGCCCCCTGCCACCGGCGTTCGTGTGCACCCTGCTCGACCAGCTCCTGTCGGGTCTGGCCGCCGTGCACGCCGAGGGCGTCATCCACCGGGACATCAAGCCCGCCAACGTCCTCCTGGAGGCCACCGGGACCGGCAGGCCGCGGCTGCGGCTGTCCGACTTCGGCATCGCCATGCGGCTCGGCGAGCCCCGTCTGACGGAGACCAACCTCGTGGTGGGGACGCCCGGTTATCTCGCCCCCGAGCAGATGCTCGGCGCGGAACCGGACTTTCCCGCCGACCTGTTCGCCGTGGGGCTGGTCGCGCTGTACCTGCTCGAGGGCGCCAAGCCGGACGCCAAGGCGCTCGTGCAGTACTTCCTGGACAACGGGACGCCCGACCCGCCCAAGGGCATCCCGGAACCGCTCTGGCAGGTCGTGGCCACACTGCTCCAGCCCGACCCGGCCGCGCGTTTCCGCACCGCCACGGGTGCGCGCAAGGCGCTCGCCTCCGCCGCGGAGCTCCTGCCGGCGCCCGAACCCGACGACGAGCTGATCGAGATCTTCGACCAACTCGGCCCACTGCCGCCGGGGTTCGGCCCCGAGGGTCCCCTTCGGAGGGCCTCCGGAGTCGCGGTGGAGCTGGTCGAGGACACGGACACGAGCCCGGTCTCGGGAGCGGGCGCCGCAGGGAGCGCCGGTGCCACAGGGAGCGCCGGTGTCGCAGACGGTGGCGTCGGCGGTGCGGATCCGGGTGCCGACGCGGGCACCGGCTCCCTCTCGGACACCGGCAGTTTCCGTCTGCCGCCGCCCCAGGATCCCCTCGGCGCCGTCCAGGACCCGCAGGCCCCCGCCCAGGATCCGCGAGCCTTCGGGCCGTACCCCCCGCAGACCCAGCAGCTCCGACCCTGCTCACACTCTTCTCCCCCCTCTCAACCCCCCTTCCACGAGCCGTACATGGGCCCGCCGGACAGCGGCACCCGCGCTCAGCACGACCCCCAAGCCGCCCAAGCCCCCCACGCCCCCTGGGCGTCCGTGCCGCCCCCCGGCGCGATGGCGTGGCAGGAGGGCGATGCCTCCACCGCTTCGTACACCGCTCAGGACGCCCAGGTTCCCGCCCAGAACACCCAGGTTCCCGCCCAGGACGCGCACGTTCCCGCCCAGGATGCGCAGGCTCCCGCTCCGGCTCAGCCGGTTCCGGGCGGGCCCGCGCCAGGGCGCGCGGCACGGCGGGCCAGGCGGGCACGGCGGCCCGGGCCGCCGGCCAGGGTCGCGGTCCCGATGCTGTTGCTGGCGCTGGCCTGCTACGCCGTGGGTTTCTGGGCGTTGACCCGCGTCTGAATCCCCTGAATCCGCTGGGCCCGCTGGATCCGCTCGGTCCGCCGCGCCGTCACCGTCCAGCCGGCGAGCACCAGCAGTAGTACCGTCCCGAGGCCGATCCCGCCGGTCGCGACCAGTGTCATCACGGGATCGTCCCCGCCCCCGGTGCCCCCGGTGAGCGCCGCCTCACGGTCCTGCTCCGAGACCGTGAACACCTCCCCCGGCACGGGCCGCCCGGCGTACTCGGGGCCGGCGTGCGCCCGCCCGGTCACCTGGACCCGCAGGGTCACCCCGAAGGGCCCGCGCCCGAACAGGCCGGCCATCCGCTCGCTGAGATGCAGCACCAGGTAGTAGTCGCCGGCGAAGCGGACGGAGGTCACCCCGGCGGGAGCGGCGTAGCGGTTGGCGTACTCCACCGGCGGGAGCGGGCCGAGTACGGCCGGCTTCTGCGTGCCGGTGTAGCCGAGGGCGGCGTCCTCGACGTACCCGCGGACGGGGTTGTAGAGGGAGAGGTTCAGGGCTCCGCCGACATAGCCGTGGCCGGTGGCGCTGCCCAGTTCGGCGGAGGCGTGGAGTTGCCGGCCCCAGTCGACCGGGACCTTGTAGAACCGGGTCTCGCCGGGCACGAGGGAGGTCCGCCAGACCCCTTGGCCCAGCGGGCTCGCGGCGGCGAAACCGGCGCCGCCCGGACGGTCGCGGGGCTCGCCGGTGAGCGGCTCGGGTGTGGCGGAGTCCCAGGTCTGCGGCGTGGTGGTGGCCCCGGCCCGCGCGGTACGCGGTTCCGTGACGGGCGCGATCTCCAGGTCCCAGCGCCGGCCCGTGGCGGCCGTACCGGAGCCCTGGGTGTCGAGGCGCCGGACGACCAGGTAGTACGTCCCCGTTCCCTGGCACAGGGCCTTGCCGGCCTCCCGCAGGCCCAGCGCGGTGACCGGGCGCGGGCTGAGCCCGGCGCCGAAGCGGGCTCCGGCGAAGGAGCAGGGTGTGCCGCCGGCGTCCTGGACCGACACGCCGATGCCGTCGGTGGCGGAGACGGTGGCGCTCGCCGGGGGTACGGCGGTGACGGGGACGTAGGCCGTGTCGGTGGCCCCGAGTTCGAGCCGGTAGTACAGCTTGCCGTTCCTCGGGAGGGAGCTGCGGTAGGTACGGCCCGCCTCCAGCCGCGGTGCCGTCGCGGGGCCCGTCGTGCCCACGACGGGCCGGATGCCGGGCGCGAAGGCGTACGCCTCCGGCTGCCCGGTCCCGGCGGCGGTCGCCTGCGCGTACGCGGACGCCGTGCCGCCCGGCAGGGCCAGCAGCGCGCACAGCGCGGTCAGCACCGCCGTCCGCGAAGCGCCGGAGCCCGCCCGGCGGCCGTACCGCCACCACCACGCCGCACGCCGCGCTCGCTCCCGCACCTGCCGCCCTCCCCAGTCGTACCGGACCGCGCTCCATCCTGCCCCGTGCGCCCTTGCGTCATCCGGGCAACGCGTACGGCCGTCCGAAACACCCGGCACCGTCCAGCACCGCCCGGTCGGGCGAGGCCGCCCGGCGACTACAGCACCCGGCGCGTCCCCGCAACACACGGCCGGGACCGCGGACAAGCCGGGGCTGTGGACAAGCCGGGGCCGCGGACAACACAAAGCCCCGACCGCGCGGGGCGGTCGGGGCCAGGTTCAGATTCCGGTATCGGCACTCACGAACCCGTGGGCACGGAGTCAGTCGCCTCCGTCCACAGATCCTGCTCGGCGCGATCCGCCTGGATCTGGCGGTACACGAGGAGCCCGCCGATGGCGGCCAGTGCGACCAGGAGCAGCTTCTTCACCGCGCGACCTCGTCTTTCCTTGACGTAGGGGACCTCTGGCGCCCGACTATACACACCGACCGATATCGATCGGTGACCTTGGTCGGGCCCCAACTCCCGCCTCCGGCAGCGTAATAGGCCAGGTCCGGCGCCATTCCGATCGGAGGGTGATCACACCCCCACGGACGGTTACTTTGCTCCCCCTTCGCTCACCCTCACCAGGTTTTGGGGGTGTTCCGGCCCCCTTGGGGCCATCCGAGTGGTGTTCATCGGAACATCGACGCGCCACGGGCGTCGGTCCACCACTTCGCGACGCACATACACATCATGAGGAAAGTACGCAAATCGCCCGACCCGAAAGTGAGGGGCCATGGCCCAGAACAAGGTCATGAAGCTGTGGACCGCAATCGTCACCGCCTTCCTCGCGCTGTGCACGGCGCTGGGACTCGTCACCACCACGACCGCCACGACCGCGGCGGCCGCTCCCAAGAACGAGGGCCCCAGCACCGGCACCGCGCACCGGACCATCCCGACGGTCCCGACGATCCCAGCGCCACGTCACTGGTCACGTTCCCACGCCAGTGCCCTGCCCCCCACGATGAAGCAGCGCATCCGGGCCGAGGCCCACGGAAAGTCCCCCAGTTGCCGGCACCGTCCCCTCACCGACACCCAGTCGGACACCGCGACCACTCCTGAAGGGCCCTCGGCGGCCACGCTCGACTGCTGACGGTCGGCCTCACGCAGTACCGCAACGTCTCGACCACACGGCGACTTGCGTACGCACCAGTCGACACGGAAGACCCCCGGCCGGGTTCGGCCGGGGGTCTCGCGCTTTTCCCGCCCGGAACCATGGCCGACGCACCTGGAACCATGGCCGGCAGACCGACGATGCCTCCCACGACCCCGGAAAGGTGGTGAGTGCCGCCGTGCCCCGGCGCGTCACCGTTGTCACCGCTGTCCACGGCCCGTCCGCGCGTTTCCTGCCGGACGCCTACGCGTCCCTGTGCGAGCAGCGGCTTCCCGGTGGCTGGGGATGGGAGTGGGTGATCCAGCAGGACGGCACGACGGACGAGGTCCGCCCGTACGTCCCCGACGACCCGCGGGTGAGCTTCGGCCAGGGCCGGCCCGGCGGCCCCGGAGTCGCCCGCACGATCGCGCTCGCGCGCGCCGGGGGCGCGTATGTGAAGGTCCTGGACGCCGACGACCGGCTCACGCCGGGCGCGCTGGCCCGCGACGTGGCCGTCCTGGAGGCGCACCGCACCGTCGGCTGGACGACCTCCCGGGCCCTCGACCTGCTGCCGGACGGCTCGACGGTGGGCTTCCCCGGCGATCCGGACGACGGCCCGCTGGAGCGCGGCGTCGTGCTCGATCACTGGAAGCGGAACGACTTCCGCGCCCCGGTCCATCCGGCGACCCTGTGCGTCCGGCGCGAGCTGCTCGTCGCGCTCGGCGGCTGGATGGCCCTGCCGGCGTCCGAGGACACGGGCCTGCTGCTGGCGCTGGACGCGGTGAGCCGCGGCTGGTTCTCGGCGCAGGTCGGCCTGCTGTACCGCAAGTGGGAGGGCCAGGTCACGGGCCAGGCGTCCCACGTCGACCCGGTCGAGCGCACGGCCCGGATGGCGGTGGCCGAGGCCCGGGCCCGCGCCTTGGCCGACTTCAACTGGTCCTACCCCGCCGGGCCCGCCGGCACGTCGTCCACCGGGTGAGCCGCGCCTTGGGTGCGCACCGGGCCCCTACTCCGTGAGTCTGATCGCCTGCGCGGGGCACTTCTCGGCCGCCTCCTGGACCTGCGGGTCGTCGCCGGCCCTCTCCCGGCCGGGCCGTACGACGCCGTAGCCGTCCTCGAACGCGAACACCGCCGGCACCCGGTGCGCGCACTCGGCGGAGCCGTAGCACAGGGAGCGGTCGACGGAGACCTTCATGCGTCCTACGGAGACCTTCATGCGTCCTCCAGTCGCGGACAGTGGCTTCCTGGACGTCACTGCCCGTCGAACCGCTCACCGAACCGGCCCGGTTCGCGCCATCGTTCGCGGTTCCGTCCGCTCCGGCGTGCCCTCGGTCGCTCGCCGAACCGGCGTGCCCCCTCAGTCGCCGAACCGGCATGCCCCCTCGGTCGCGAACGGGTCCCGTTCGCCCTACCGCTCCCCGCCCGCGACCGACAGCCAGTGGGCCACGCGGCGGACCGTGGGCTCGTCGAGCAGGTCGGCCATCGTCCGGACCGCCTCGCCGTCCTCGTCGCTCAGCTCGTACAGGCCCGCCTTGCTCAGTCCGGCCATGAGCACCTGGTGCCGGCGGTCCGTCATGCGTTCCGCGAGCCTGGCCGGTTCACCGGCGCCGGGCGCGGACCGATCGGCCGGGGCCGCCGGGGCCTCCGGGGCTGGAGCGGGCGCCCTGCCGGCCGGAGCGTCGAAGAGGTGCCAGGCGCCGTCCTTGGGCCCCCACAGCGCGACCGTCGCCTCCTCGCCGCGCGCCCGCAGGGTCTGGGCCATGTCGCCGACGGCGTACAGCACGCAGGCCCGGTCGGGGGACTCGGCGCCCACCGTCCAGGAGTCCCGTGAGGGCTGGTGGAACATCGCGACCCAGCGCGGAACACCGGGCGGTCGCGGGCACGGGGGACGCTTGTGCATGACACTCACCCTTTCGGGAACGGGACCCTCCCCTTCGGGAACAGCCGTCGGCGGTCACCGTATCTGACGGTTCGTCAGATATCCAGGGCCGCCCGGGATCCCCGCCGCGCTTCTGGCCTCTTCACGGCCGACGTGGCACCCTGCCCGCACCCAGGACCAGGGTGCGGTGTCGTCCCGGACGAGGGAGGCCGAGGATGAGCGGACGGGAAGAAGCGGGGGCCGGAGCGGTCACGGAGGAGGCCGAGGCGCTGCGCAGGCTCCACGGGGCCCGCGCACACAGCGCCTACGGCCGGGCGGTCGCCGCGTGCCGGTACGCCGAGGTCGGCCAGGACGCGGCCGAGGTCGTCCCGACGGACCCCGTCGGCCGCGCCGCCAACGCACTGCGGCTGTCGGCCGAGTCGCTCGCCGCGCTCACCGCGTCCACCCCTGACCCCGCCGCGGACGCCCGCTGCGCCCGCAATGCCGCCGCCACCGCGGCACTGGCCGCCCAGGTGGCCGCGGCACGGGACGGCTGCGGCACAGCCGCGGCCACGGATTCCGTCGCGTCCCGCACCAGCTCCACAGCCGCCTCCGCCGCCCTGCGTGCGGCGCTGGCGGCGTCCCAGGCCGCCGCTCTCGCGGCCGGTGGCAGCGCACGAGGGCAGGACGCGGGCCTGAACGCCTCCGCCGAGGAGGCCGAACGCCACGCCGTATCCATGGCCCGCGCGGCCGGGTGGCTCGGGGTGACCACGACGGTCCACTGAGGCACTCCCCGCATACCGGGCGTTCCGGCTATAAGGTCACGTGCCCGGCATCGCACGGTGTTTCACCTGAGCGGTGTTTCACGTGAAACATCACTCGGCCCACCGGATCATCCGTCCCGCCCGGAACACACCATCCCGACGCCGTCCGGCACCGGTCCCTCCCCTCGTGGGGACCGGTGCCGGACGGCGCGAGGTGTCGGCCCGTGCCATGTCGGCTCGACACGGGTCGAAGAAGGGAGCCGATCCGGACGTTCACGCGCTGATCGAGATTGGCCGAGATCCTTCGCTGCCAGGGGCTGTCTGTCCGAGCACGGGGCCGTGGCCTGTCCGGACGGTGTGTGACGGGTCCGCTACCGGGTCCGGATCCTGCCATCTGTCGCCCACGACGAGGAGACCGCGGCCTCCGGTCCCGTGCTTATCCGCAGGTCAGGCATATAGGGTGGGTTTTCCGGTCCGGACGTCCAGACGCGGGGGGAAGTAAAGGGGTGGGACCTTGAGTTCCGACTCAGGGGCACGCACAGCTTTCGCCGAGCGCCTTGCGCTGCTGTACAAGGAGGCCGGAAACCCTCCCCTCAAGAGCGTCGCCGAGGCGGTCGTACGGCTGCAGCGGGTCGACGAGCGCGGCCGGCCCGTGCGGGTGTCCGCGCAGCGGATCAGTGACTGGCGCCGCGCCAGGAATGTGCCGGCCCAGTTCACGGCGCTCGCGGCGGTGCTGCACATCCTGATCCCGGAGGCACGTCGGCTGCGGCCCGCGCCGGTGTCCACGGGCCTGTACGACCTCGCACACTGGCAGCGGCTGTGGGAGCGGGCGCTGGCCGACCCGGTGGGCGACCGGCCGACGCCGCCCGCCGAGGAGAACCAGCAGCCCCCCGCCGAGGCCCCGCCCGTCACCGGAGGAGTCTGCCCGTACCGGGGCCTCGCGCCCTACCGGCAGGAGGACGCCCGGTGGTTCTTCGGCCGGGAACGGAGCACGAGCGCGCTCATCGCCCAGCTCCGCGCCGCCGAGCGGACCGGCGGTCTGGTGATGCTGGTCGGCGCCTCGGGAGCGGGGAAGTCCTCCCTGCTGAACGCCGGCCTGGTCCCCGCCGTACGTGGCGGCGCGCTGCGCGACGGAGGCGGCACCGGTATGCCGTACACGAGCGCCCAGCCTCCGCGGGAAACCACCGCCGACTGCGTCCTGCACCTCGTCCCCGGCGCCGACCCCCTCGGTGAACTGGTCCGCCGTATCCCCGATCTGCGGACGGTCGCCGCCGACGCGCGCCGGGCCGAGCAGGAGGCCACGGAGAATCCGGTGGTTCCCGGCTCCGACTCCCCGCAGGTGGCCCGGGCGGCGCGCGAGGCCGTGTCCGAGTGGGCCCGCCGCGAGGCGTCCCAGGAGTGCCGGACGGTCATCGTCGTGGACCAGTTCGAGGAAGCCTTCACCCTCTGCTCCGACGAGGCGGACCGGCGTACGTTCATCCAGCTGCTGCACGCCGCCTGCACCCCGCCCGCAGACTCGGACGAGCCCGCCCCGGTGCTCGTCGTCCTCGGTATCCGCGCGGACTTCTACGAGCAGTGCCTCGGCTACCCGGAACTGGCCGACGCCCTCCAGCACCGGCACATGGTGCTCGGCCCGCTGACCAGCACCGAGCTGCGCGAGGCCGTGACCGGCCCGGCCAAGGCGGTGGGTCTGGAGCTGGAGGCGGGGCTCGCCGAGCTGATCGTCCGCGAGGTCAGCGCCGACGGGCCGCGCGGGGCACACGACGCGGGTGTGCTCCCGCTGCTCTCGCACGCCCTGCTCGCCACCTGGCAGCGCCGCAAGGCCGGGCGGCTGACGCTGGCCGGCTACCGCGCGGCGGGCGGGATCCAGGGGGCGGTCGCGGCGACCGCCGAGCGTGCCTGGTCGGGGCTCGACCCCGCGGCCCGCAGCGCCGCCCGGCTGCTCCTGCTGCGGCTGGTCCGGCTGGGCGAGGACACCCAGGCCACGCGACGGCGCGGCACCCGGCGGCAGCTGGCGGAGGAGTCGGCGGACCCCGGCAAGACGGAGGAGTCCCTGGAGGCCCTCGTACGGGCCCGGCTGGTGACGCTGGACGCGGACACCGTGGAGATCACCCATGAGGCGCTGCTCCACGCCTGGCCCCGGCTGCGGAACTGGATCGACGACGACCGGGGCGACCAGTTGCTGCGCCAGCGGCTGGAGGAGGACGGCCGGGCCTGGGAGGACTCGGGCCGGGACAGCTCGCTGCTCTACCGGGGCTCCCGGCTGGAACAGGCGCGCGCCTGGGCGCGGTCGGCCGGGGACACGTATCTGACCCGCAGCGCGGTGGAGTTCCTGGCCGCGGCGGTCCGGCTGCGCAAGCGCTCGGTGTGGCTGAGCCGGGCCGCGGTGGCGGCGCTGGTGGTGCTGGCCCTGGTCGCGGGCGGCTCGGCCGTGATCGCCTGGCAGCAGCGGGACGACGCGGTCTTCGAGCAGGTGCTCGCCGAGGCCGATCGGGTCCAGAGCACGGATCCGTCCCTGGCCGCCGAGATCGACCTGGTCGCCCACCATCTGCGCCCGGACGACGAGGGCACGTACAGCAGGCTGATATCGATCGTGAACGCGCCGCTGGCCATCCCTCTGTCCGGCCACACCGGGGCGGTCTACCTCACCTCCTTCAGCCCCGACGGCAGGACGCTGGCCACGGCCAGCTACGACCGCACCGTCCGGCTGTGGAACGTGGCCGACCCGCGCCGGCCCACGCCGCTCGGCGGGCCGCTGACCGGCCACACCAGCTGGGTGAGCAGCGCCGTCTTCAGCCCGGACGGGCACACCCTCGCCAGCGCGGGGGACGACGGGACGATCCGGTTGTGGGACGTCACCGACCCCGCCCACCCGAAGCGGCTCGGCAGGCCGCTCGCCGGTCACCGGGGCACGATCTACCTGATCGCCTTCAGCCCGGACGGACGCACGCTGGCCTCGGCCGGCGAGGACCGCACGATACGGCTGTGGAACGTGGCCGACCCGCGCCGGCCGAGCGCGCGCTCGGCGCCCTGCGCGGGCACAGCGCCGCGGTGCGCAGCGTCGCGTTCAGCCCCGACGGGCGCACGCTCGCGGCGGGCGGTGACGACGACACGATCATGCTGTGGAACACGGCCGACCCGCACCGGCCGAAGCCGTACCCCACCGCGCTGAAGGGCCACACGGACCTGGTGCACTCGGTGGCGTTCAGCCCGGACGGGCACACCCTCGCCTCCGGCAGCGCCGACGACACGGTCCGGCTGTGGAACGTCACCGACCCCGCCCACCCGTCCGCGCTCGGCTCACCGCTGGCCGGGCACACCGGGCCGATCTGGTCGGTGGCCTTCAGCCCGGACGGCAGCAACCTGGCCGCGGCCAGCGCGGACAGCACGGCGAGCCTGTGGAACGTCAGCGACCCCTCGTCCCCGTCGCAGGTCGGACAGCCGTTCGCCGGCAGCAGCGGGGAGATGTACGCGCTGGGCTTCAGCCCCGACGGGCGCACCCTCGCCACCGGCAGCGGCGACGGCAAGGTACGCCTGTGGTCGCTGCCGACCTCGGACATCGTCGGCCGCACCGGCGCGTTCCGGCCGGACGGGCGGGTGCTGGGCACGGCGGCGCGGGACGGCAGGCTCCGGCTGTGGAACGTGACGCGGCCCGACCGGCCGGTGCTGCTGAGCAAGCCGTTCATGCGGGGGGACGCAGGCCATCGCTCGCTGCGGTTCTCCCCCGACGGCCGCGTCCTCGCCGTCCTCACCTACGACCACACGGTGTACCTGTGGAAGGTCGGCGATCCGTCGCACCCGGTCGTCGCCGGAGCACCCATCGCCCTGCGGACCCGCTTCGCGGGGCCGGCCACGCTCGCCTTCAGCCCGGACGGCCGCACCCTGGCCACCGCCTACGACGACACCACCGTCCAGCTGTGGGACGTCACCGACCCCGCGCACCCCACCGCGCTCGGCAAGCCGCTGACCGGCCACCGGGGCTACGTCAACGCGATCACCTTCAGCCCTGACGGGCGGACCCTCGCCTCCGGCAGCGCGGACAGCACGGTGCGCCTCTGGAACGTCACCGACCCGGCCCGCCCGACCGCGCTCGGCCGGCTCACGGACCACTCCGGCCCGGTCAACGCGATCGCTTTCAGCCCGGACGGGCACGTTCTGGCCAGCGGCAGCGACGACGACACGGTCCGGCTGTGGAACGTCAGCGACCCGGGCTCGGCGACCGCGCTCGGCGCACCGCTCACCGGTCACACCGAGGCCGTCAAACTGCTGACGTTCAGCCCGGACGGGCACGTTCTGGCCAGCGGCGGCAACGACAACACGGTCCGGCTGTGGAACGTCACCGACCCCGCCTCGGCGACCCCCATCGGCCAGTCGATGAGCCCCAGCGCCAGGTCGGGCACCTTCCTGTCGTTCAGCCGCACGAGCAACGTCCTCGGCCTGTCCAGCGGCACGGACACGGTCCGCCTGTGGAACCTGGACCCCGCCGCGGCGATCGAGCACATCTGCTCGGTCACCCGGGGCGTGCTGACCCCGCAGAAGTGGCACGAGTACCTGCCCCGCCTCTCCTACGACCCCCCGTGCGGTCACTGATCGGCCAACCTGACTCATTCTCGATCGACTTGCCCCCACGAGGCGCCCGAGCTTGTTACCCTTGGCCACAGCCCGATCGCTGGTGCATCCCCCGTCGCCAGCGGTCGGGCCTTTTCATGCCCGCCACCCGCCGGCACCCCGCACATGAACCGGCGCCCCGCACATGAAGAAGCCCCCGACGCACATGACCCGACGCACAAGAAGAAGACCCCCGATCCATCCGGACCGGGGGTCTTCGTGCTGTGGGGCTAACAGGATTTGAACCTGTGGCCTCATCCTTATCAGGGATGCGCTCTAACCAACTGAGCTATAGCCCCGCCGCGCTCTGCGGTGTGTGTTCCGCGCGCTGACTCCTGAAGATTAGCGCACGACCACGTCAGTCCCAAAATCGGTTGTCGGGGGGCTGTCACCAGGGCGCGGGAAGGCGGTTCACTCGTCCTCCGCGAGGGTCAGCTCGATGCCGCCCACGAAGCCCGCGGAGAGGTTGTAGATGAACGCGCCGAGCGTCGCGAGGGCCGTGGCCAGGACCACGTCGATGACCGCGATGATCGTCGTGAACGTCAGGACGTGGGGGAGCGACAGGAACGCCTGGAGGTCGAAGCCGTTCGCCTCGTTCGAGCCGGTCGCCTCCGAAATCGTGCCGCCCACCGTCGAGAACACGCCCATCGCGTCCAGGACCATCCACAGCACCGCCGACGCGACGATCGTGCAGATGCCGAGCGCGATGGAGAGCAGGAAGCTGACCTTCATCACCGACCACGGGTCGGCCTTGGCCACCCGCAGCCGGGCCTTGCGGGTGCGCGGCGCCGTGCGCGCGCCGGTGCGCGGGCGGCGTACGGCACCGGCGGGCGGCTGCGCCGGATAGGCCTGCGGCGGGTGGTACGGCCCGGAGGGCTGCTCCGGGCGCCGCTCCCCGGGGAGCGGAGACGACGACTGCGCCTCGCCGGCCGCGGCGGCCGGGCCTCGGGTGTCCGTCACAGTTCCCCCCTGGGGTCCAGACGTGCCGGAGGAGTCCTTCGCGGGCACCTGCACCGGCTTCAGGTTGGTCGTGTGCGGGTCGGTCGTGCTCCCCGCACCCGCCCCGTGCGCGGCGGAGCCACGGCCGCCGCCGTCCGTTTCCGTACCCGTGGGGGTACCGGCCGATCCGGCGCCCGTGGCTCCGCTCACGATGACTCTCTCCTCGTGCTACTCGGCCGAGGGCGCCTCACCCTCGTCCGTGCCGGTGGCCTGAGCACCCTCGGCGGCGTCGACGGGCTCCTCGCCGTCGACCTCCTCCGCCTCGCGCCCCGCCTCGGCGTTTCGTGCGATACCGACCACGGCATCGCGCTTGCCCAGGTTGATCAGTTGGACGCCCATGGTGTCACGGCCCGTCTCCCTGACTTCGTTGACTCGCGTACGAATCACACCGCCGGAGAGGCTGATCGCGAGGATCTCGTCGGTCTCCTCGACGACCAGCGCCCCGACGAGCGAACCACGGTCCTCCACGATCTTGGCGGCCTTGATGCCGAGGCCGCCGCGACCCTGGACGCGGTACTCGTCGACGGCGGTCCGCTTCGCGTACCCGCCGTCGGTGGCAGTGAACACGAACGTACCGGGTCGAACAACATTCATCGACAGAAGTTCATCGCCTTCACGGAAACTCATGCCCTTGACGCCGGAGGTGGCGCGGCCCATCGGGCGCAGGGACTCGTCGGAGGCGGTGAACCGGATCGACTGTGCCTTCTTGCTGATCAGAAGCAGGTCGTCGTCGGCCGAGACCAGCTCCGCGCCGATCAGCTCATCGTCGCTGCCGTCCTCGCGCTCACGCAGGTTGATCGCGATCACACCGCCGGAGCGGGGCGAATCGTAATCCTTCAGAGGCGTCTTCTTGACCAGACCGGACTTGGTGGCCAGCACCAGGTACGGCGCCGCCTCGTAGTCCCGGATGGCCAGGATCTCGGCGATCGCCTCGTCGGGCTGGAAGGCGAGCAGGTTCGCCACGTGCTGCCCGCGCGCGTCCCGGCCGGCCTCGGGCAGCTCGTACGCCTTCGCCCGGTACACCCGGCCCTTGTTGGTGAAGAACAGCAGCCAGTGGTGCGTGGTGGAGACGAAGAAGTGGTCGACGATGTCGTCTTCCTTCAGCTTCGTGCCGCGCACGCCCTTGCCGCCGCGCTTCTGCGCCCGGTAGTCGTCCGTCTTGGTCCGCTTGACGTAGCCGCCGCGGGTGACCGTGACGACGATGTCCTCCTCGGCGATCAGGTCCTCGATGGACATGTCGCCCTCGTACGGGATCAGCTTGGTCGCGCGGTCGTCGCCGTACTTCTCGACGATCGCGGCCAATTCCTCGCTGACGATCCCGCGCTGGCGGACCGGGGAGGCGAGGATCTCGTTGTACTCGTTGATCTTCGCCTGGAGTTCGTCATGCTCCTGGACGATCTTCTGCCGCTCCAGGGCCGCCAGGCGCCGCAGCTGCATCTCGAGGATCGCGTTGGCCTGGATCTCGTCGATCTCCAGCAGGCCCATCAGGCCGCTGCGCGCGATCTCGACGGTCTCGCTGCGCCGGATCAGCGCGATGACCTCGTCGATGGCGTCCAGGGCCTTCAGCAGGCCGCGCAGGATGTGCGCGCGCTCCTCGGCCTTGCGCAGCCGGAAGCGGGTACGGCGGACGACGACCTCGATCTGGTGCGTCACCCAGTGGCGGATGAACGCGTCCAGCGAGAGGGTGCGCGGCACGCCGTCGACCAGCGCCAGCATGTTGGCGCCGAAGTTCGTCTGCAGGTCGGTGTGCTTGTACAGGTTGTTCAGCACGACCTTGGCGACCGCGTCCCGCTTCAGGACGATGACGAGCCGCTGGCCGGTGCGGGAGCTGGTCTCGTCACGGACGTCCGCGATGCCGCCGATCTTGCCGTCCTTCACCAGGTCGGCGATCTTCTGCGCCAGGTTGTCCGGGTTGACCTGGTACGGCAGCTCGGTCACCACCAGGCACTGGCGGCCCTGGATCTCCTCGACCTCGACCACCGCGCGCATCGTGATGGAGCCGCGCCCCGTGCGGTACGCCTCCTCGATGCCCTTGCGGCCCACCACCAGGGCGCCGGTCGGGAAGTCCGGGCCCTTGATGCGCTCCATGAGCGCGTCCAGCAGTTCCTCGTGCGAGACGTCCGGGTTCTCCAGGTACCACTGGGCGCCGGCCGCGACCTCGCGCAGGTTGTGCGGCGGGATGTTGGTCGCCATGCCGACCGCGATTCCGGCCGAGCCGTTGATCAGCAGGTTCGGGAAGCGGGCGGGCAGGACGGTCGGCTCCTGGGAGCGGCCGTCGTAGTTGTCCGTGAAGTCGACGGTCTCCTCGTCGATGTCGCGGACCATCTCCATCGACAGCGGCGCCATCTTGCACTCGGTGTACCGCATGGCGGCCGCCGGGTCGTTGCCCGGGGAGCCGAAGTTGCCGTTGGAGTCGACCAGCGGCATCCGCATCGACCACGGCTGCGCGAGGCGCACCAGGGCGTCGTAGATCGAACTGTCGCCGTGCGGGTGGTAGTTGCCCATGACGTCGCCGACGACACGGGCGCACTTGTAGAAGCCGCGGTCGGGGCGGTAGCCGCCGTCGTACATCGCGTACAGCACGCGCCGGTGGACGGGCTTGAGGCCGTCCCGGACGTCGGGCAGCGCACGGGACACGATGACGGACATCGCGTAGTCCAGGTACGAGCGCTGCATCTCCGTCTCGAGCCCGACGGGCTCGACGCGCATCGCGAGTTCGCCGCCCTCGGTCTCAGGGGTTTCCGGAGTGTTCTCGTCGGCCATTGCTGGTGGGGTTCCTTCCTGGTGCGGTCAGCTGAGACCGACTCAGATGTCGAGGAAGCGGACGTCCTTGGCGTTGCGCTGGATGAACTGGCGGCGGGCCTCCACGTCCTCGCCCATGAGGACCGAGAACAGGTCGTCGGCCTGCGCGGCGTCGTCCAGGGTGACCTGGCCGAGGACCCGGTGCTCCTGGTCCATCGTGGTCACGCGCAGCTCCTCGGCGTTCATCTCGCCGAGGCCCTTGAAGCGCTGGATCGAGTCCTCGCGGACGCGCTTGCCGCGCTGCCGGCCCATCTCGATCAGGGCGTCGCGCTCGCGGTCGGAGTAGGCGTACTCCACGTCGTCCCGGCCCCACTTGATCTTGTACAGCGGGGGACGGGACAGGTAGACGTGCCCGGCCTCGACCAGCGGCCGCATGAAGCGGAACAGGAAGGTCAGCAGCAGCGTGCTGATGTGCTGGCCGTCGACGTCGGCGTCCGCCATCAGGATGATCTTGTGATAGCGGAGCTTCTCGATGTCGAAGTCCTCGTGCACACCCGTACCGAAGGCCGAGATCAGCGCCTGGATCTCCTGGTTCTGCAGGATCTTGTCGATCCTGGCCTTCTCCACGTTGAGGATCTTGCCGCGGATCGGGAGGATCGCCTGGTACTGCGGGTTGCGGCCGGACTTGGCCGAGCCGCCGGCGGAGTCACCCTCGACGATGAAGATCTCGCACTTGGTGGGGTCGTTCGACTGGCAGTCGGAGAGCTTGCCCGGCAGGGACGCCGACTCCAGCAGGCCCTTGCGGCGGGTCAGGTCGCGCGCCTTGCGGGCCGCCACGCGCGCGGTGGCCGCCTGGATGCCCTTGCGGACGATGTCCGCGGCCTCCACCGGGTTGCGGTCCAGCCAGTCGTTCAGGTGCTCGTAGACCGCCTTCTGCACGAAGGTCTTGGCCTCCGTGTTGCCCAGCTTGGTCTTCGTCTGGCCCTCGAACTGCGGCTCGCTCAGCTTGACCGAGATGATCGCGGTCAGACCCTCGCGGATGTCGTCACCGGTGAGGTTGTCGTCCTTCTCGCGCAGCAGCTTCTTGTCGCGCGCGTACTTGTTGATCAGGCTCGTGAGGGCCGCGCGGAAGCCCTCTTCGTGCGTACCGCCCTCATGGGTGTGGATGATGTTCGCGAAGGAGTACACGCCCTCGCTGTAGCCGCTGTTCCACTGCATCGCGACCTCGAGGGACAGGCTCTTGTCCTTGTCCTCGGCCTCCAGGTCGATGATCGTGGGGTGCACGACCTCTCCCTTGCGGGAGTTGAGGTACTTCACGAAGTCGACGATGCCGCCCTCGTAGAAGTACGTGACGGTCTTGACCTCGGCCTTCTCGTCCGCGCCCGCCTCGTCCGCGCCGCTCGTGGCCTTCGCCGACTCGCGCTCGTCGGTGAGTTTGATCGTCAAACCCTTGTTGAGGAAGGCCATCTCCTGGAAGCGCCGCGACAGCGTCTCGAAGGAGTACTCGGTGGTCTCGAAGATGTCCGGGTCGGCCCAGAAGGTGACCGACGTACCGGTCTCGTCCGTGGCCTCGTGCTTGTCGAGCGGGGCCGTCGGGACGCCGAGCTTGTAGTCCTGCGTCCAGCGGTGACCGTCGGTCTTGATCTCGACGGCGACCTTCGTGGACAGGGCGTTCACGACGGACACACCCACACCGTGCAGACCGCCGGAGACGGCGTAACCGCCGCCGCCGAACTTGCCGCCCGCGTGCAGCACGGTCAGCACGACCTCGACGGCCGGCTTGCCCTCGGAGGGCACGATGCCCACCGGGATGCCACGGCCGTTGTCGACGACCCGGACGCCGCCGTCGGCGAGGATCGTGACGTCGATCGTGTCCGCGTACCCGGCCAGCGCCTCGTCGACCGAGTTGTCGACGACCTCGTACACCAGGTGGTGCAGACCGCGCTCGCCCGTGGAACCGATGTACATGCCGGGCCGCTTGCGGACCGCGTCCAGCCCTTCGAGCACGGTGATGGCGCTGGCGTCGTACGAGGCCGAGGCGGTGGCCTCGGCGGGCTCGCCGTTCACGCCGGCGTCGGTGGACGGGATGTTCTCGTTGGGGTTGCCGGAATCGGCCACGAAGCGCCCTTTCTGGCACAGCACGAGCCGGGCTCGTCGGCGGTTTGCCGGAGCGGCTGCGGCATGTTGCGGTGGTAAGCCTTGATCAGCGTTGCTCAGCTTTTCCCGGGCGGTCCCCACAGTGGGGCGGGATTGTCTCCCAGTCTACCGGTAGCTCTGACATCGATGGGGGTTTGCCGGTACCTGAGTCCCCATGTGCCGCCCTGAACCGGCCTCGATCGGGTCCCGATATACGGAAGGGGGCCCCAAGGGGCTCACAGCGGCACTCAGCGCTTCGAGCCGTCAACCCTTGGCTACTGGGGGGTCAGATGGCGATCCGCCGGTGCCGCGGCGGCTGTCCACACCTGTGTACGGCGCCGCGACGACAGCGCGGTCACCGTCTTCGACGTGAGGTACGTCACCCGTAGGTATCGCCGGGTCCGGAGCTCCCCGGAGCCCGCAGCGGGCCGTAGCGGCGGGCCGGGCCGCCGGGATTGAGCACCTTGATCATCCGTACGGTGCCGTGCCCCAGATCCTCGTTGAGCCGGGCGACCAGAGCGGGCGCGAGGTGCCGCAGCTGGGTCGCCCAGGCCGTCGAGTCGCAACTCACGATCAGCACGCGCTCGTCCTCGTCGTACCGCTGCGGCACACAGTGCTTGGCCAGGTCCTCACCGACGATCTGCGGCCAGCGGCCCATCACCCCGCCCACCGCCGCGGGCGTCTCCCAGCCCCGCTCGGTCAGCAGCCTGTTGATCGCGGCGCCGAGCGCCATCGGGTCGCGGCCGTCGGCGCGCGCGCCGGAGCGCAGCCCGCCGCCGCGCCGGGCCTGCTTCTTCTGCCGCGCCGCGTCACCACGCGCGCGTGCCTGTTCCTTCGCCGCACGGAGCGCCACGCGCGCGAGGTCCACACCGGAGGGTTCGTCCCCGCTCTTCCGGGGATCCTGGGGGGTGGGTTCGTCGGTGCTCATACGCGTTCCACCGTCCCGCCCGACACGGCGTACCGCGCTCCGGCCAGTACCTGCGGTACGTCGTCGTCCACGGCGGCGGTGACCAGCACCTGCTCGCCGGGCGCGACCAGTTCGGCCAGCCGCTCCCGCCGGCGCGTGTCCAGCTCGGCGAAGACGTCGTCCAGGACCAGCACCGGCTCGTTCCCCTCGGCCCGCAGCAGGTCGTAGGAGGCCAGACGCAGGGCGAGCGCGTAGGACCAGGACTCGCCGTGGGAGGCGTACCCCTTGGCGGGCAGCTGACCGAGTTTGAGAATCACATCATCCCGGTGAGGGCCTACGAGGGTGACGCCGCGCTCGATCTCCTGCTTGCGCGCCTCCGCCAGGGCCGCCATCAGCTGGGCGTAGAGATCCTCGCGCGCGTGGGCCTCACCGGGCGCGGACGGCTTGTACTCCAGCGCCAGCGGCCCACCGCCGGGGGCCAGCTGCTCGTAGGCCTTGTCGGCCAGCGGCTGCAGCGCGGCGATCAGGTCGAGGCGCTGGGCGAGCAACTCGGCGCCCGCGCACGCCAGATGCTGGTCCCACACGTCGAGCGTGGACAGATCCATGGCGCGCCCGCCGTGCCTACGCGCCAGGGCGGCCGTCTTGAGCAGAGTGTTCCGCTGCTTGAGGACCCGCTCGTAGTCGGAGCGCACCCCGGCCATGCGCGGCGACCGGGCCGTGATCAGCTCGTCGAGGAACCGCCGCCGCTCGCCCGGGTCGCCCTTGACGAGCGCGAGATCCTCCGGCGCGAACAGCACCGTCCGTACGATCCCCAGCACGTCCCTCGGCCTGACCTGCGAGGACCGGTTGATGCGGGCCCGGTTGGCCTTGCCCGGGTTCAGCTCGAGCTCGACCAGCTGCTGCCGCTCGCCCTGCCGGACCTGGGCCCGGATGACGGCCCGCTCGGCGCCCATGCGGACCAGGGGTGCGTCGGAGGCCACGCGGTGGCTGCCGAGGGTGGCGAGGTATCCGACCGCCTCCACGAGGTTGGTCTTGCCCTGCCCGTTGGGGCCGACGAAGGCGGTGACGCCCGGGTCGAGCGGCACCTCGGCCCGGGCGTACGAGCGGAAGTCGGCCAGCGAAAGATGCGTGACGTGCATGGTCGTTTCGCCGGCCTTCCCCAGAGTGCTGATCGACTGTGGCTCACGGGGCTCGCGGGAGCGGCCCCGTGGATCTCTGTGGATCCCTAGGGATCCCTGTGGACTACTTCTTCTCCACGGCGTGACCGCCGAACTGGTTGCGCAGTGCGGCGATCATCTTCATCTGCGGCGAGTCCTCCTGGCGGGAGGAGAACCGCGCGAACAGCGACGCGGTGATCGCCGGCAGCGGCACCGCGTTGTCGATCGCGGCCTCCACAGTCCAGCGTCCCTCACCGGAGTCCTGTGCATAACCGCGCAGGCCCTCCAGGTGTTCGTCGTCGTCCAGCGCGTTGACCGCGAGGTCGAGCAGCCAGGAGCGGATGACGGTGCCCTCCTGCCAGGAGCGGAAGACCTCGCGGACGTTGTCCACGGAGTCGACCTTCTCCAGCAGCTCCCAGCCCTCGGCGTAGGCCTGCATCATCGCGTACTCGATGCCGTTGTGGACCATCTTCGCGAAGTGGCCCGCGCCGACCTTGCCGGCGTGCACGGAACCGAAGTCGCCCTCCGGCTTCAGCGCGTCGAAGACCGGCTGCACCTTGGCGACGTTCTCGGCGTCGCCGCCGTACATCAGCGCGTACCCGTTCTCCAGGCCCCAGACGCCGCCGGAGACACCGCAGTCGACGAAGCCTATGCCCTTGGCGGCCAGCTCCCGGGCGTGCCTCTCGTCATCGGTCCACCGCGAGTTGCCGCCGTCCACGACCACGTCACCGGGCTCCAGCAGCTCGGCCAGCTGGTCGATGGTCGACTGGGTGGGCTCGCCTGCCGGAACCATCACCCAGACCACGCGCGGCCCGCTGAGCTTGCCCACAAGTTCTTCCAGGCTGTGGACATCCGCGAGGTCCGCGTTGCGGTCGTATCCGATGACGGTGTGGCCCGCGCGGCGGATCCGCTCGCGCATGTTGCCGCCCATCTTGCCGAGGCCGACGAGACCGAGCTCCATCAGTTGTGTTCCTTAGGTCGCTGTGTGGCGTGACAGGCACCTTGGTGCCGGGCCGAGCCTAGTCGCGACCCCTCGTGCACAGCTGTGGGCATACGCGCTCACCTGCGGAAACTCGCGCCGCGACCCCCGCCGTCCACCAATGCCGTCCAGCAGCGCCGGGCACCCACAGGAGCACCCGGCGCCATGCACAGCTGTGGAAAACGGTCAGCCGCTGAGCCGCACCGGCATGATCAGGTACTTGTACGCGTCGTCGGCCTCGGCATCCACCGCCGGCTTCCCGCTGAGCAGCGCCGGCTTCGTGGACGTCGTGAACGACAGCTGGGCGACCGGGGAGTCGATCGCGCTCAGACCGTCGAGCAGGAACGTCGGGTTGAAGGCGATGGAGATGTCGTCGCCGTCCAGCTGGGCGTCGACCCTTTCCACAGCCTGTGCGTCGTCGCTGGACCCGGCCTCCAGGATCAGCACGCCCTGCTCGAAGCTCAGCCGCACCGGGGTGTTCCGCTCGGCCACCAGTGCCACACGCTTGACGGCCTCCACGAAGGGCGCGGTCTCGATCACGGCGACGGAGTTGAACTCGGTCGGGAACAGCGTGCGGTACTTCGGCAGGTCGCCCTCGAGCAGACGCGTGGTCGTACGGCGCCCGGCGCCCTCGAAACCGATCAGGCCCTCGCCCGCGCCCGAGCCGGACAGCGCCAGCGTCACGCTGTCACCGGCACCGAGCGACTTGGCGGTGTCCAGGAGCGTCTTGGCCGGGACCAGGGCGACCGCGGAGGCGTCCGGGTTCTCCGGCTTCCACAGGAACTCGCGGACGGCGAAGCGGTAGCGGTCGGTGGAGGCCAGGGTGACCGTGTCGCCCTCGATCTCGATGCGCACACCGGTGAGGACGGGCAGCGTGTCGTCACGGCCGGCGGCGATGGCCACCTGGGACACGGCGGCCGCGAAGACCTCGCCGGGGACGGTGCCGGTCGCGTTCGGCATCTGCGGCAGCGCCGGGTATTCCTCCACAGGCAGGGTGTGCAGGGTGAACCGGGAGGACCCACAGACCACGGTCGCCCGTACACCGTCTGTGGAAATCTCCACCGGCCGGTTGGGGAGAGCGCGGGAGATGTCGGCGAGCAGTCGGCCGGAGACGAGGACAGTGCCCTCCTCCTCGACCTCGGCTTCCACGGACACGCGCGCCGAGACCTCGTAGTCGAAGCTCGACAGGCTCAGCTGGCCGTCCTCGGCCTTGAGGAGGAGGCCGGCGAGGACAGGCGCCGGCGGACGGGCCGGGAGGCTGCGTGCCGCCCACGCCACTGCCTCCGCGAGTACGTCGCGTTCCACCCGGATCTTCACCGTAAGCCGCCTCCTGCTGTTGCTACTGAGTCCTCCGACTCGGTGTCGCCGCCCACTGCGACGGGAAGGACACCGGGGACCAGTCTGACGCACCGCACTGACAGTAGGTGCCTGTCGGGGTCAAGTCGCTCCGGGAGGCAGCCGGACGCGAGACAGCGAGTTGTGCACAGGCCCCGCTTCAAAACGATTGCCGAGCTTTCTCTAGTCGGGAGTAGTAGTAGGGCCTGTGGATACCGTGGATAACCCCGTTTGCCCAGCTCAGGGCCGAGATTTTGTCCACCGGGCCTGTGGGTGGAGGCGGTGGACAACCAGGGGCATCTGTGGAGAACGGAAAGTTCTGCACACTCCGCCCACAGCCTGAAGGCAGTTCTCCCCAGCTGCGTCCCCAGGTTTACCCACGTTTCCCACACCCCAATCCGGCACCTTCGTGTGACGCCTTTCACTCGACGAGGTGAGCGGGCGGGTCTCGTTGCCGAACAGTGGACAGCCATGTGGAGAAGCGGGGGTTCACTGGGGACAACCGCCGCGGGCCTGTGGGTCGTCAGTGGAAAACTTCATGCACAGCCTGTGGATCTTCCCTTCGTCCACAGTCTGTGGAGATCGTTCGTCCACGATTCCACAGGCGGCTGAGCTGGGCGGACGCCGGATCAACTGGCTCCCTGTGGACGCCGTTCGGGACAACTCCACAGTCCCCAGGATGTGGACGCAAGAAACTCGGCGAATCTGTGGAGAGGGGCCGTAACCCGGCAGGTAATCGAACAGCCGGGAGCGAGCAGCGGGGAACGGGCAACCCGGCCGAGCGGCGGCGTAGCCGTGCAGCTGCGGGCAGTCGTGCCGCTGGGCCGGCACGGGTGGGCACAGCTGCACCCCGCCGGCGCGGGCAAGCGAAAGCCGCCCTCGCCCAGCCACAGCACAGGTCACCCACCCCTGGTACCCGCCACCGCAGACAGCGGCCATGCCGAAGGGCGCCCCCGGGACACGCATCCCGAAGGCGCCCTCAGCGTCGCCATAGGCCCAGCGGCAGCGGCCGTCAGCCGTTCTTGATCCGGTTCGTCAGCTCGGTCACCTGGTTGTAGATCGACCGCCGCTCGGCCATCAGCGCGCGGATCTTGCGGTCGGCGTGCATGACGGTCGTGTGGTCGCGCCCGCCGAACTGCGCCCCGATCTTCGGCAGCGACAGGTCCGTCAGCTCCCGGCACAGATACATGGCGATCTGCCGGGCCGTGACCAGCGCGCGCCCGCGAGAGGTGCCGCACAGGTCGTCCACCGTCAGCCCGAAGTAGTCGGCGGTGGCCGCCATGATCGCGGTGGCCGTGATCTCCGGCGCGCTGTCCTCGCCACCGGGGATCAGGTCCTTCAGCACGATCTCGGTCAGACCGAGGTCGACCGGCTGCCGGTTGAGCGAGGCGAACGCGGTCACCCGGATCAGCGCGCCCTCCAGCTCACGGATGTTCCGCGAGATCCGGGAGGCGATGAACTCCAGTACCTCCGGCGGGGCATTGAGCTGCTCCTGGACCGCCTTCTTGCGCAGGATCGCGATGCGCGTCTCCAGCTCGGGCGGCTGGACGTCGGTGATCAGACCCCACTCGAAACGGTTCCGCAGCCGGTCCTCCAGGGTGACCAGCTGCTTCGGCGGCCGGTCGCTGGACAGCACGATCTGCTTGTTCGCGTTGTGGAGCGTGTTGAAGGTGTGGAAGAACTCCTCCTGCGTCGACTCCTTGTCCGCGAGGAACTGGATGTCGTCGACGAGCAGGATGTCCATCTCGCGGTAGCGCTTGCGGAAGCTGTCGCCCTTGCCGTCGCGGATGGAGTTGATGAACTCGTTGGTGAACTCCTCCGAGCTCACGTACCGCACGCGCGTGCCCGGGTAGAGGCTGCGCGCGTAGTGCCCGATGGCGTGCAGCAGATGCGTCTTGCCGAGCCCCGACTCCCCGTAGATGAAAAGGGGGTTGTAGGCCTTCGCCGGTGCCTCGGCGACGGCGACCGCGGCCGCGTGCGCGAACCGGTTGGAGGCGCCGATGACGAAGGTGTCGAAGAGGTACTTCGGGTTCAGCCGTGCCGTCGGCTCGCCGGGACCGCTGGCCGGCGCGGGCTGCGCGGCCAGCGGTCCGGGAGCGCCGGTCGTGGGCAGATCCGGCCGGCCGGGGCCGCCGCGGTGTGCCGGGCCGCCGACCGCCGGCTGCTCGGGCAGCTCACGGCGGACGGGGTCGCGCTGGTCGTACTCGGTGCGGGACGGGTCGTACTCGGGGCGCGCGGAGTCGTAGTCCGGGCGCGCGGAGTCGTAATCGGCGCGCGGGCCGTCGTACTCGCCGCGCTGCTGGTCGTACGACGGCCGGTCCATGCTCTTCGAGCGGTAGTCCGGGGACGGCGAGCCGTAGCTGTCGGGGCCGGAGCCGTAACCCTCGGGGCCGGAGCCGTAGGCGTCCTGGGACGACGGCGACGCGTACGGGTCGCGCTCGGGGAAGCCGAGCCGCGGCTGCTGCCAGCCGTACTCGTCCTGCGCGGGCCGCGGCCAGGTGCCGGGCTCGCGGCGCTGGTACTCGGAGGGATACGCCGGGCGTACGACGGGGAGCTGGTCGGGGCGGCCGGTGGGCAGCGGGTCGGCGCGGTGCTGCTGCTCGGCGGGCGGCTGCTCGGCGGCGCGGTGGCGGCCGTAGCCCTCGTACGGCCGTTCCTCGTACGTCCGCTCCTCGTACGACGGGCCGGACGGCAGCTCGGGCTCTTCGTAGCGCGGCTTGGGCGGCTGCGGCACCGGCGCCGCCGGAGCCGGGGGCTCGCCCGCGGAGTCGTCCACGGTGATCGCGATACGGATGGGACGGCCGCACTCGCGGCTCAGCGTCTCGCTGACGACCGGTGCCAGACGGCCCTCCAGTACGCCCTTCGCGAATTCGTTCGGTACGGCGAGCAGAGCGGTGTCAGCGACCAGCGCCAGTGGCTGGCAGCGGCGGATCCAGTGCTCGTCCTTCGCCTCGACACCCTGTCCGCGGCCCTCACCGAGGAGCTGTTCGAGTACTCGCGGCCACACTGCGGCAAGATCGGCGGGTACGTCAGCCACAGGGCACGCTCTCTCACAGGTCCCACGAACGTGTGATCGCGGGACGGGTCGGGGGGTACTTCGGGTGGTCAGTGGGTCAAACCCGCCGGGGCGGGGGACAAAAGAACGAATCGGAGTTCAGCCACGGTAGTCAGCGCGGCGGGTACGGTTCAAGTTGTTGTCCCCAGCCTGTGGACAGTGTCTCTCCGTGCCCCCCGGTTTGACCGGATGCCGCGGCCCCGCGTACCGTAACCAGGTCGAGTTGTCGATGGCTGCTGCCGCCTGCCTCCGATGGGCACAGGTCACGTCAGGTGATCGGGAAGCGGTGCACTCGGGCGTGACGCGAGCTACTCGTGGGCGCACGGTGACAGCCAAGACGGCACCCGCCACTACCGATTTCTTTCTGGAGCCCCCGAGTGAGCAAGCGCACCTTCCAGCCGAACAACCGTCGTCGCGCGAAGACCCACGGCTTCCGGCTGCGTATGCGCACCCGTGCCGGCCGCGCGATTCTCGCGTCCCGCCGCAGCAAGGGTCGCGCCCGTCTGTCCGCCTGATCCCGGTCAGGTCATGACGTCGTGCTGCCCACCGAGAACCGGCTGAGGCGGCGCGAGGACTTCGCGACCGCGGTACGACGAGGTCGCCGGGCAGGACGCCCGACCCTCGTCGTCCACCTTCGTAGCGGTGCCACGGACCCGCACGCGCCTGGGGAGAGCGCTCCCCCGACGCGTGCGGGTTTCGTCGTGAGCAAGGCCGTGGGTGGAGCGGTCGTGCGCAACAAAGTGAAGCGCAGACTGCGTCATCTGATGCGTGACCGAGTCGCCCTGTTTCCCCCCGGTAGCCTGGTAGTCGTACGAGCGCTGCCCGGAGCGGGCGACGCAGACCACGCACAGCTGGCCCGAGACCTGGATGCCGCCGTTCAGCGGCTGCTGGGAGGGGGCGCGCGATGAAGTACCCGCTGCTGGCTCTGATCAAGCTGTACCAGTGGACGATCAGTCCACTGCTGGGGCCGGTGTGCAAGTACTACCCGTCGTGCTCCCACTACGGCTACACGGCCATCGACCGGCACGGTGCGATCAAGGGAACGGCACTCACCGCCTGGCGCATCCTCCGGTGCAATCCGTGGTCGCTGGGTGGTGTGGACCATGTTCCGCCGCGCAAGCGCCCGCGGTGGCACGAAATGCTGCGCAACGCTTGGCGCGCACGCAAGGCGGGGCCCTCCGCCGCCGAACCGGCCACCGAAGCGGAGCCCGGGAGCCAGACTTCCGAGCTTCCTCCGAGCCCGGCCGCAGAGACCTCGTCCCATGCCCAAGGAGCATGATTAGTGGACACGATTGCCAGCCTCTTCAGCTTCATCACGACACCCGTTTCATGGGTCATCGTCCAGTTCCACAAGATGTACGGCGCGATCTTCGGCGCCGACACCGGGTGGGCCTGGGGCCTGTCCATCGTGTCCCTGGTGATCCTGATCCGCATCTGCCTGATCCCGCTCTTCGTGAAGCAGATCAAGTCGACGCGCGCGATGCAGACGCTCCAGCCGGAGATGAAGAAGATCCAGGAGCGCTACAAGAACGACAAGCAGCGCCAGTCCGAAGAGATGATGAAGCTGTACAAGGAGACGGGCACCAACCCGCTCTCCTCGTGCCTTCCCATCCTGGCGCAGTCCCCGTTCTTCTTCGCCCTCTACCACGTGCTCAACGGCATCGCGACGGGCAAGACGATCGGTGTCATCAACGAGCCGCTGCTCGCCAGCGCCCGTAAGGCGCATATCTTCGGCGCCCCGCTGGCGGCGAAGTTCACGGACAGTGCGGACAAGGTCGCCGCACTCGGCGCCACGCTGACCGACGTCCGGGTCGTGACCGCGATCATGATCGTCCTGATGTCGGCGTCGCAGTTCTACACGCAGCGCCAGCTGATGACCAAGAACGTCGACACCACGGTGAAGACGCCGTTCATGCAGCAGCAGAAGATGCTGATGTACGTCTTCCCGGTGATGTTCGCCGTCTTCGGTATCAACTTCCCGGTCGGTGTCCTCGTCTACTGGCTGACCACCAACGTGTGGACCATGGGTCAGCAGATGTACGTCATCCACAACAACCCGACCCCGGGTTCCAAGGCCCAGGCCGCCTACCTGGAGCGCCTGACCAAGCACGTCACGCACCACGGCAAGATCCGCCGCCGCAGCGAGAAGACCATCGTCAAGGCGATCGTCGCCAAGGGTCGCGACCGCAACGAGTTCGAGCGCAGGTTCATCAACGCCCTGAACAAGGCCGGTCTCGCCGCCCAGGCCGACGGCACCGTGGTGAAGAGCTCGGCCCAGGCCGCGGCGCAGACCGCGGACGGTGGGGAGACCACCTCGACGGCCGGTACCGGCGCTGCCGCCCGGCGCCAGCAGCCGAAGCGCCAGTCCAAGGCCCAGCGACAGTCCGGCGGGCCCAAGCAGGCGGGCGGGTCCACCTCGTCCACCTCGCTGGAGAAGTCCGACGAGCCGCAGGACGCCAAGCCCGCCGCTGCCCAGCAGGCCCCGAAGCCCGGCTCCGGCACCCGCAGCAAGGCCCAGTCCGGCCAGCGCAAGGGTGGCCCGCAGCGGCCCAAGTCCCCGTCCAAGAAGTAAGAAGGAGCCCATCCCGTGACGGAAGGCACCACCTCCGCCGCTGCCGAGGGTGCAGACACCCTGACCCGCCTGGAGCAGGAGGGTGAGATCGCGGCGGACTACCTGGAGGGTCTGCTGGACATCGCCGACCTCGACGGCGACATCGACATGGACGTCGAGGCCGACCGCGCCTCCGTGTCGATCATCAGCGACACCGGCACCCGTGACCTGCAGAAGCTGGTCGGCCGGGACGGCGAGGTACTGGAGGCCCTGCAGGAGCTGACGCGCCTGGCCGTGCACCGGGAGACCGGCGACCGCAGCCGGCTGATGCTGGACATCGCGGGTTACCGGGCCAAGAAGCGGGCCGAGCTCTCCGAGATCGGCGCCAAGGCCGCCGCCGAGGCGAAGAACACCGGCGAGCCCGTCAAGCTCAAGCCGATGACCCCGTTCGAGCGCAAGGTCGTGCACGACGCGGTCAAGACCGCGGGACTGCGCAGCGAGTCCGAGGGCGAGGAGCCGCAGCGGTTCGTCGTCGTGCTGCCCGCCTGATCGGCTCCCACGTTTCACCGGCCCCGTCTGTTGAGCAGACGGGGCCGAACTTTGTCAGCCTGGTAGTTCTGGTGGCCGGTGCGCGAAGCGCCGGCGCTGTACGGAAGGACGGTCCCCGTGACGGAGGCAGCGGAGCTTCCCCCCGCGCCCGAGCAGGCGCGGGAAGTGTTTGGTGATCGCTTCGCCGATGCGGTCCGCTACGCGGAGCTGCTCGCGGAGGCGGGCGTGCAGCGTGGCCTGATCGGCCCACGGGAAGTGCCCCGCCTGTGGGAGCGGCATCTGCTGAACTGCGCGGTGCTCTCCGAGGCCGTCCCCGAGGGAGTGACGGTCTGCGATGTCGGCTCCGGTGCCGGCCTGCCCGGCATCCCGCTGGCCCTGGTCCGGGACGACCTGAACATCACCCTGCTGGAGCCGCTGCTCCGGCGCACCACCTTCCTCACCGAGGTCGTCGAGCTGCTGGGACTGGATCACGTCACGGTGGTGCGGGGCCGTGCCGAGGAGGTCCTGGGCAAGCTGCCGCCGGTCCATGTGGTGACCGCACGGGCTGTGGCCCCGCTGGACCGTCTGGCCACCTGGGGCATTCCGCTGCTGCGCCCCTACGGCGAGATGCTCGCGCTGAAGGGAGACACCGCCGAGGAGGAGCTGAAGGCCGCGGCCACGGCCCTCAGCAAGCTCGGCGCGGTCGGGACGTCGATCCTGCATGTGGGTGAGGGCATCGTGGACCCGATGTCCACGGTGGTGCGGGTCGAGGTCGGGGAGAGCCCGGGCGGTGTGCGGTTCGCGGCGAAGCGGGCGAAGGCGGCGCGCACGGGCCGGGCACGTCGCCGCCGCTGATCCGTTCCGACCACGAGACGTACTCCACACAAGGTGCCAAACCTACGCAGGACGGAGTGTCGCAGAGGTCCGGTCGGCGTCGCTGTGCATCGTGTTTCACGTGAAACGTCGCTCACTGCTGCACGGGATCATCAGTCGAGGCCGCGCTGCCGCCGAACCTCGCGACCGAAAGCCTCTCGGTTCACTCGGAGGGGCAACGGAGTTGTCCACAGAGGTGGATTTCTCCACAGAACACCAGGCCTCACTGGTTCACGACCCCGAAGACATGGGAGGCTCTGTTCATTGCGAGCCTGAAGTCGAGGAGAGTGAATCCTTGCGGTCCGACGCCAACATCGCGGGACCGATGACCGATCCGGTCCCCGGTCCCCGTACCGAGTCGATGGGGGCGGATGTTTCACGTGAAACACCGCCTCCGATGGACGACACTCCGATCGGTCGTGCGGCCCAACTGGCGGTAGAGGCTCTGGGCCGCGCCGGCGAAGGCCTGCCACGGCCGGAACAGACCAGAGTCATCGTCGTCGCCAACCAGAAGGGCGGCGTGGGCAAGACGACGACCACCGTCAACCTTGCCGCCTCGCTCGCTCTGCACGGCGGCCGGGTCCTGGTGATCGACCTCGACCCGCAAGGCAACGCGTCGACCGCCCTGGGGATCGACCACCACGCTGAAGTTCCTTCCATCTACGACGTGTTGGTGGAGAGCAAGCCCCTCGCCGAGGTCGTGCAGCCGGTCCCCGATGTGGAAGGACTGTTCTGCGCCCCCGCCACCATCGATCTCGCCGGTGCGGAGATCGAGCTGGTGTCCCTGGTGGCTCGTGAGAGCCGACTGCAGAGGGCGATCCAGGCGTACGAACAGCCACTGGACTACATCCTCATCGACTGCCCGCCCTCGCTCGGCCTGTTGACGGTCAACGCGCTGGTGGCGGGCGAGGAGGTCCTCATCCCGATCCAGTGCGAGTACTACGCACTGGAGGGCCTGGGCCAGCTGCTGCGCAACGTCGACCTGGTGCGGGGCCATCTCAACCCCACGCTGCATGTGTCGACCATCCTGCTCACCATGTACGACGGCCGGACGCGTCTCGCCTCCCAGGTCGCGGAAGAGGTGCGCACCCACTTCGGCGACGAGGTGCTGCGGACAAGCATTCCCCGCTCGGTCCGTATCTCCGAGGCGCCGAGTTACGGGCAGACGGTGCTGACTTACGATCCTGGATCGAGCGGTGCCCTCTCGTATCTCGAGGCGGCCCGAGAAATCGCGCTGAAGGGTATCGGCATCAGCTATGACGCGAGCCAGGCCCACATCGGCGTCCAGAACGACCCAAGCATGGTGGAGGGGATCCAGTGAGTGAGCGACGGAGGGGACTGGGCCGTGGTCTCGGCGCGCTGATCCCCGCTGCCCCGACGGAGAAGAACCCGGCACCGGCCCTGGGAGGCGGGGCCTCGGCCTCCCCCGCGGCCGTCCCGGTGCTGACGACCGACCGCGGGGTCGCCGCGGCGAAGGTGGCCACGCTGCCGCCTGTTTCCCATGAAACCGACGAGCCCCCGGCAGTCCCCGAGACGGAGACGCCGGCTTCTCCGATGGGCGCGCACTTCGCCGAGATCCCCCTCGACGCGATCTCGCCCAACCCGCGCCAGCCGCGTGATGTCTTCGACGAGGACGCCCTCCAGGAGCTGGTCACCTCCATCAAGGAGGTCGGTCTGCTGCAGCCCGTCGTCGTGCGGCAGCTGGGGCCCGCCCGCTATGAGCTGATCATGGGCGAGCGCCGGTGGCGGGCCTGCCGCGAGGCCGGTCTGGAGGCCATCCCGGCGATCGTCCGGGCCACGGAGGACGAGAAGCTCCTCCTGGACGCGCTGCTGGAGAACCTGCACCGCGCTCAGCTGAACCCGCTGGAAGAGGCGGCGGCCTACGACCAGCTGCTGAAGGACTTCAACTGCACGCACGACCAGCTGGCCGACCGGATCGGGCGCTCCCGGCCCCAGGTCTCCAACACGCTGCGTCTGCTGAAGCTCTCGCCGGCCGTCCAGAAGCGGGTGGCTGCCGGTGTCCTCTCCGCCGGGCACGCCCGGGCCCTGCTGTCCATCGAGGACTCCGAGGAGCAGGACCGGCTGGCTCACCGCATCGTGGCCGAGGGACTGTCGGTGCGAGCCGTCGAGGAGATCGTGACCCTCATGGGCTCGCGGCCCCAGAAGCCTCAGCGGCCCAAGGGACCACGCGCCGGTTCCCGGCTCTCCCCGGCCCTGAACGAGCTGGCGACCCGACTGTCGGACCGCTTCGAGACGCGGGTGAAGGTCGACCTCGGTCAGAAGAAGGGCAAGATCACCGTCGAGTTCGCCTCGGTCGACGATCTTCAGCGGATTCTGAGCACGCTCGCTCCGGGCGAGGGCCCGGTGCTGCCACAGGAGCTGCAGAACATGGCGGACGAGCAGGACGACTGATCCTGGTCCGACCCACTCGGTCGTACAGAGAGCGGGCCGTGTCCGGTGTGTACCGGAACACCGCCCGCTCTTTGCTTTGAGGCGGTATCGAACGAATCGCTTCCTGGATACGATGCGAACGGGTATGGCACATCCACCGGACAGCATCTGCATCTCTGAGTGGGGAGACGGGGCCATGCGATCGATGAGCCGCACCGGACTGGTGAGCGCCGGCCTGAGCCTTGGAGCGGTTGGCGGATTCGTCGGCAGCCTGCTCAGGGAGCGGAGCGCTTTGACAGCCGCGCGTGATGCGGCGGGCGAGGAAAGCGAGGAACTGCCTTCATGGGGCGTCGGCTCGTGCCGCTCACGCTGGACAACCTTCAGGACCTTCCCCAACGCTGTCGGTCGTGCGTCTTTTGGGAGCTGGATCCCGTCAGCGGCGAAGCGGCGCTGAGGGCCGGGACCTCGGCCCTGGAGAAGGAAGCCTGGATCTCCGCCGTCCTGCTGGACTGGGGTTCATGTGGCCGGGTGGCATACGTCGATGACGTGCCGGTGGGTTTCGTTCTGTATGCCCCTCCGGCCTATGTCCCGCGCTCGACGGCCTTCCCCACAAGCCCCGTCTCGCCGGATGCCGTGCAGTTGATGACGGCGTTCATCATGCCCGGATATCAGGGGCAGGGGCTGGGGCGGGTGCTCGTGCAGACGGTAGCCAAGGATCTCCTGCGTCGAGGCTTCAAGGCGATCGAGGCCTTCGGAGACGCTCGCTGGAAGGAGCCCGCCTGCCTGCTGCCGGCGGACCATCTTCTGGCCGTCGGTTTCAAAACGGTCCGGCAGCACCCCACGCATCCCCGCTTGCGGCTGGAATTGCGGTCCACGCTTTCCTGGAGGGAAGACGTGGAGATGGCGCTCGACCGGCTTCTCGGAGCGGTCCAGAAGGAACCGGCGTTGCGGCCGCTGTAGCGTCAGCGAAGTGCCGTAGACGAAATGGGCCAACCCGGCGGGGTTGGCCCATTCGTGTTTCACGTGAAACATGAACCGTCGCTCGGACGGCCCCGTTCTCCGCCTTACTCGGCGATGAACTCCTCGAGGTCACGAACGATCGCGGCCTTCGGCTTGGCACCGACGATGGTCTTGGCGACCTCGCCACCCTGGTAGACGTTCAGGGTCGGGATCGACATGACGCCGTACTTGGCGGCCGTACCCGGGTTCTCGTCGATGTTCAGCTTGACGACCTCGATCTTGTCGCCGTACTCGGCGGCGATCGCCTCGAGAGACGGGGCGATCTGGCGGCAGGGACCGCACCAGGCGGCCCAGAAGTCCACCAGAACGGGCTTGTCGCTTTTGAGGACGTCCTGCTCGAAGGAGTCGTCGGTCACGTTCTTCAGGTTGGCCACAGCGGGCTCCTTAACTTGATCGCGTGGGGGCGGGGAGGGGGAGGTCAGGCGATGACGGTCTTCTCGGGCTCAGCCTTGTCCTCGTCCGCGAGGGCGGAGAGGAAGCGCTCGGCGTCCAGTGCGGCGGAGCAGCCGGTGCCGGCTGCGGTGATCGCCTGGCGATAGGTGTGGTCCACCACGTCGCCGGCGGCGAAGACACCGGTCACATTGGTGCGGGTGGACGGGGAGGCGACCTTCAGGTAGCCCTCCTCGTCCAGGTCCAGCTGGCCCTTGAACAGCTCGGTGCGCGGGTCGTGGCCGATCGCGATGAACAGACCGGTCACGGGCAGCTCGGACAGTTCGCCGGTCTTGACATTGCGCAGCTTCAGACCAGAGAGCTTCTGCTCGCCCTGGATCTCGGCGACCTCGCTGTCCCACACGAACTTGATCTTCGGGTCGCCGAAGGCGCGCTCCTGCATCGCCTTGGAGGCACGCAGCGTGTCCCGGCGGTGGACGATCGTCACGGACTTGGCGAACCGCGAGAGGAAGGTGGCCTCCTCCATCGCGGTGTCACCGCCGCCGATCACGGCGATGTCCTGGTCCCTGAAGAAGAAGCCGTCGCAGGTAGCGCACCAGGAGACGCCGCGACCGGAGAGGGCGTCCTCGTTCGGCAGGCCGAGCTTGCGGTGCTGGGAACCGGTGGTGACGATGACCGCCTTCGCCTGGTGGACGGTGCCTGCCGTGTCCGTGACGGTCTTGATCTCACCGCTGAGGTCGACGGAGACGATGTCGTCCGGGATGAGCTCGGCGCCGAAGCGCTCGGCCTGCGCCCGCATGTTGTCCATCAGTTCGGGGCCCATGATGCCGTCGCGGAAGCCCGGGAAGTTCTCGACCTCGGTGGTGTTCATCAGCGCGCCACCGGCGGTGACGGCGCCTTCGAACACCAGGGGCTTCAGGGACGCGCGCGCGGTGTAGAGCGCCGCCGTGTAGCCTGCGGGCCCGGAGCCGATGATGATCACGTTACGGACGTCGCTCACGGCTTGATTCCTCGTCTCTGGTCTGCGTCAGTCGACCGGTGGGAGACCCTTTCGGGACTCTCACCCCACCCAACGGATCCTACGGGGCGCGCATTCCCGGTGTGTCGGGGCACACGCATGCGCCGGGTGAGAGGGAGCGGCCCAGCAGACTCAAGGGCGGGCGGACTCAGGGGTGAGCGAAGGAATGCTTCAGAAGAACCGTGCCGGCCGAGCCGGGCTGCTGCTGGATGCAGGCCGCATCCACGATGTAGACCGTGACGCGTGCGTTGTCGGCAGCATCCGGGACCACGACCAGGTAGGCCGACTTCCCCTCGTACGATCCGGTCTTGGCACCCAGGACGTTGTCGCCTTGGTGCAGTGCGGCCCGGACGCAGTCGGGAACGGCCACGTCGGTCTGGAGCAGGGTGTTCGCGCTCTCGGTCGAGTGGGGGGTGTTCTGCTCGGACTGGATGCCCGATCGAGGGCGCTGTCCCTGCTGCGGGTTCTTCCTGTGGGTGAGGAGATCCTTCACCTGGCTCTGGACACTCGTGCCGGAGAAAGGCGCGACGGAAGGCGTCGGCTTGCCATGGGCGGTCGTGGAGTCGGAGGAGTGATCACCGAGCGACTGCAGCACCAGTGACCCCACGCCCAGAACGGCTGCGGTCAGGACAGCCCCCAGGGCCACACGCCTGCGGCGCCGGCTCCGCTCGCGCCCCTTGCGACCCGGACCGGTCGCCCCTTGAGGACGGCCGACGGGACGGTCCGAGGGCAGCGATGTTTCACGTGAAACATGGGCCTGGCCGTCCCCTCGCCCCGGCTCAGCCCCCGCGGAGGGCTGGGCGCTCAGTGGTTCCGGAGCGGCGGCGCTGAGCAGCGCCTCGGCGGCGAGAGCGGCGTCAATGCGCTCGGCGACGTCGGCCGGCATGCGCTCCGCTCCCGATGCGGCACCCAGCAGCCCCCGGATCTCCTCCAGCGAGGCATGGACGTCCGCGCACAGCTCACACGATGCCAGATGGCTCCGCACGTCCGAGCTGCGGTCCGGAGGCAGAAGGCCTTCGGTGAGGTCGGAGATCTCCGCGACGTCCGGGTGCCCGGCCGTGTCTGTCGTGGAAGTCACGCTCGCCCACCTCCGCCCTTCACTACGGCTGAATCGCTCGGTCCCGCGTCCTCGGGGCTCCCACGCGAAGCCCCCGTTGCCGGTGGGACGGATGTCCCCTCCACCCGGTTCCGTCCCACGCCGGGTTCTTTTCCGTGTCCGGTGCCTTCGGGCCGTAGATGAGCGAGGAGAGGCAGGAGCCGGGCTCTGCCCCGGGCACATCGGCTCTTCACCGTGCCCGTCGGCACATCGAGGATCCGCGCTGCCTCGGCCACGGGATATCCCTGCATGTCGACGAGGACCAAGGCGGCCCGCTGGTCGTGAGGCAGCGTGCCCAGTGCTTCGAAGAGCTGCCGTTGCACATCGTTGCGCTCGGCCGGCGCGGAGGCCGACTCGTGCGGTTCCAGCAGTTGCTCCAGCCGCTCGGTGTCGTCGACCGGCGCGGTCTTCCGTGAGTCCGCCTTACGGGCACGGTCCAGGCAGGCGTTCACCGTGATCCGGTGCAGCCAGGTCGTGACGGCCGACTGGCCCCGGAAGGTATGGGCAGCCCGGTAGGCCGACACCAGGGCGTCCTGGACCGCGTCGGCGGCCTCCTCGCGGTCCCCCAGCGTCCGCAGCGCGACTGCCCAGAGCCGATCCCGATGCCGCCGCACGATCTCTCCGAAGGCATCGGGGTCGCCTTCCACATGCCGGGCGAGAAGATCTTTGTCGCTCACTCCGTCGTATCCGGCGTCCTGCGCCATCTGCCCCTCCGGTCCGGGTGCGACGTCAGCCTGTGAACTTGACTTCGCCGATGGCCTGCTTCCAGCCGGCCGTGGAGTACAGGGTGGAGTCGTACCCCGAGTTCGGCACGGCCGTCAGCCAGACGAGGACGTACTGCGTCTTGACCGACTTGGTGACCTTCACCGTGGCGGTGGTGCCTGTGGTCGTGACGCTGCCGATCTTCGTCATGGAGCCCAACGACGCCGGCGTCAGCGAATCCGCAGCGTACAACTCGACCGTCGTGTGGTCGCCGCCGTAGCGCATGTCGAGGGTGGCGGTGCTGAGGTTCTTCGCCGAACCGAGGTCGTACACGATGCCGACACCCGGCTTGTACGGCGCGATCGACGGACCCTCGAGGAAGCTCTTGGTCTTCCAGTACGTGGACGGGTTGCCGTCGTACGTCTTGGGTTCGGCACCGGAGTTCTGGGTGGGGCCGTCGGCGGTGAACTCCCGGGCGTTCTGGATCTTTATTGGCTGTGGCTTCGGCTTTGCCGCGCCTTTGTCTCCGTCACCCGTGGTCTGGCTCTTGTTGGTGTCGTCGGACTTGCCGCCATGGTCCATCAGTGCGTCCGCCAACTGCCAGCTGCCCAGACCGAGGGCGGCGATGAGGAGCGCGGACACCGCCCACTTCAGTGCCTTGCCGGTGCGGCTCTGCAGCGGGGGCGGCGGGGTGCCGATCGGCTGGGTGGCGCCGGGATGCGGCGCCGGGCGGCCGTACGTGCCCTGCTGATAGGTGGTGCGCTGGTACTCCGGCGGGGCCGTGAACGCCGGCTCCGGCGGGCGGATGCGCGGCATCTCGCCGATCGCCTTCACCAGCTCCTCCGGCGTGGTGCACGGGGCCTCGTGACGAGAGGCGGTGGCACCGTCGTTGGCGAGCGCGCGCATGGCCAGTTCGGACAGGCCCCGGTGCACACCGGCCCGCACCTGGTCCGGTGCGATGAGACCGACGCCCTTGGGAAGCCCCGACAGGCCGTACGCGTCGCTCTCGTACGGCCAGCGCTGGGTCAGCGCCGCGTAGAGGAGGGCGCCGATGGCCTCGGTGTCGGTGCGCTGCGGGGTGTCGGAGCTGATGCCGCGCAGCGCGGCGTTCACGGCGAGGCCCCGGATGCGCCACTGGCCGGTCGAGGCACGCAGGACGGCGTTGGGGTTGAGCCGGAGATGGGCGAGGCCCTCGCGGTGCGCGGCCGCCATGGCGGAGGCGACCTGACTGACCATCTGGTAGGCGTCGTGCGGTTCCAGCGGGCCGTTGGTGAGGAGCGTGGTCAGCTCGGTGGCGTCGGGCAGCCACTCGTGCACGACGTAGACGAGGTCGTTCTCCTCGACGGCGTCGAGGACCTGGACGAAACGGGGGTCGCCGAGCAGCGCGGAGGAACGGGCGGCGGCGAGGACGGAACGGGCCCGTCCATGCTCCGCGGGAAGGATGTGGACGCCGACGGCGCGGCGCAGTTTCTCGTCGACCGCACGCCAGCTGCTGAATCCGTCCAGACGGGTGACGCACTCCTCCAGGCGGTAGCGTCTGGCCAGCTTGTGACCGCTGTGCAGTTCGGGAGGCGAGGCCTTCTGCCCGGGACCCTCCGTACCGTTCGCCTGTGCCTCGTCGCTGTCCGTGTCCCGCTCCGGGTTCTTGGCCACCCCGTCGGCCGTGGACTGGTCCGCCTTGGCGGTCAGCGGCTGCTCACCGCTGTTGTCTGCCACGTCGACGGCAGCTGTGCTCCGTTCCGCCACCGTCGTCCCTGCCTCCCCATCCGTTGCACGCTGTCCGACGCCGAAACCAATTGTGCCCACAGTCCGCCGCTATGCACGACACACGGCGGCGGACGATGGTTGTGCGCCTACCCCCGCCTCAGCGGCCCAGACGCCCGCGGACCATGCCCACGAGCGAATTGAGTTCCTCGATGCGCATCCGGCGGGCGGCCACGAAGAAGATGCCGAGCAGCACGGCCCCACCGGCGATCAGCGCGGCGAAGGAACCGACGACGCCCTGGCCGAGGGTGTGTCCGATGCCGTAGCAGGCCGCACCGCTGAGCAGGGCCGCCGGCACCGAGGCGATGCACAGGCGCGCGTACGTCCGCATCACCCGAGTGCCGTCCAGGTCACCGCCGAGCCGCTTGCGCAGCCGCCGCCAGGCGACCCCCACACCGATCGCGTAGGCGAGGCCGTACGCGGCCGCCATGCCGGCCACCGCCCAGCGGGCGGGCAGCAGGACGTAGCAGAGCGCTGAGGCGCCCGCGTTGACGGCGGCGACGATGACGGTGTTGTAGAAGGGGGTGCGGGTGTCTTCGTACGCGTAGAAGGCGCGCAGGACGACGTACTGCACCGAGTACGGGATCAGGCCGAGACCGAAGGCCATGAGCATGTAGCCCATGTTGGTGGCCTCGCCGGTGCCCGAGGATCCGAAGATCAGCGTGCACATCGGAATGCCGAGCGCGAGGAAGCCGAAGGCGATCGGCACGATGGCGACCGCGGTGGTCCGCAGGCCCTGCGAGATGTCGTCGCGGACCGCCCCGCCGTCGCCCTCGGCGGCGGACCGCGAGATGCGCGGCAGGAGGGCGGCCATCAGGGACACCGTGATGATGGCCTGCGGCAGGCCCCAGATCAGCTGGGCGTTGGCGTAGGCGGCGAAGCCGGTGCCGGCGACGCCGGCGTCCTTGCCGGCCGCAGTGGACAGCTGGGTGACGATCATGGCGCCGGCCTGGTTGGCGAGGACGAACAGGACCGTCCACTTGGCGAGCATCGCGGCCTTGCCCAGGCCGTGGCCGCGCCAGTCGAACCGCAGCCGGATCCGGAAGCCCGTCTCGCGCAGGTACGGGATCATCGCCAGCGCCTGGACGACCAGACCGAGCAGCACACCGACGCCAAGCAGGCGCTGGCCCTCCGGCGGGATGTTCGTGACGGTCATGTGGGAGTTGGCGGCGGTGCCGTAGACCCAGATGAACATGCCGAGCGTCACGATGATGACGATGTTGTTCAGGACCGGGGTCCACATCATCGCGCCGAACTTGCCCCGGGCGTTGAGGATCTGACCCATCACCACATGGATGCCCATGAAGAAGATCGAGGGCAGGAAGTAGCGGGTGAAGGTGACCGCCACGTCGTTGGCCGCCGGGTTGGTGGCGACCGGGTTGGACAGCAGCCGTACCAGCAGCGGCGCCCCGAACATCGCGAGACCGGTCAGCGCGGCCAGGGCGACCATCACCAGGGTCAGCAGACGGTTGGCGAAGGCCTCGCCGCCGTCGTCGTCCTCCTTCATGGCGCGCACCAGCTGCGGCACGAAGACGGAGTTGAGACCGCCGCCGACGGTGAGGATGTAGATCATCGTCGGCAGCTGGTAGGCGACCTGGAAGGAGTCGCCGAGGAAGCCGAGGCCGAGCGCCGAGACGATCAGCGCCGAGCGGACGAAACCGGTGAGGCGGGAGACCATCGTGCCCGCCGCCATCACGGCACTGGACTTCAGCAGCCCGGTGGCCTTACCGCCCTTCTTGGGGGGTGCGGCGGAGGCTGCCGGAGCCGCTGCCGGCTCGGGTTCCGAGTCCTGGTACGGACCGGCGGGATCCGGCGCCGTGGCCGGGGCGGGCACGGGCGGCTGCGCCGGGTTCCCCGGGGCGGCCGGGTAGGAGGCCGCGGCGTACGGGTTGCCCTGCTGGGGGTCCTGGCCGGGTGCCGGAGGGTACGGGCCGGCGGGGCCGTACCCGGTACCCGGAGCGGTGGCCTGCTGGGAGTAGCCGGGCGGGTCCATGGGCGCGTGTCCGCCGCTCTGCTGCTGGTCCTTGAAGAGATGGGCGAAGGCGTCCGGTTCGTGGCGCTCCTCGCCCGAGTGCGTGACCAGGTCGTCCACGCCCACGTACTGGGTCGTGCGCGGGTCGTCGCCGTACGGCAGGTACGGCGTCGCGCCCTCCGGTTCCGGCGCCGGCGTCTGTGCCCACACCCGGGGGTCGGGCGCGTACGGCGACTGGGCGGGCTGTCCGTAGAGCGGCTGCTGCCCGTAGCCGTCCTGAGCGGGCGGCGGGTGTGCGGCGCGGTCGTAGAGCGCTTCGGCGACCGGGTCCTGGGCGGCGAGGTCGTGCCCCCGGTAGGGGTCCTGGTCGTAGGCGTCCTGGAGGTACATGTCCGCTGCGTGCTGCGGCGGTACCTGACCGGGCTCCGGCGGTGTCTCGGGGTAGCCCGAGCCGGCCGCGCCCTGGCCGCGATCACCGTCGTACGGCGCGTTCATGCTTACCCCACCTCATCGTCCCTGGCCCCACCGGCCACGACATCGCTCAACGGTCCACTCTCTCACCCGTCCCGGACGGGTCGGGGCTTTCCGGTGCGGTGTCCGGAGCAGGGTCACTCGGGTGCTCCCGGTCGTCTGCCCCGGTGGGAGAGGCGGAATCCTCCGGTTCTTCCGGGAGACGGTCTGCGGGGGCGTCGGGGTTCCCGGACTCGTCGGCGGCCTGCTCCGCCGCCTCCGGGCCGTCCTCCTCCGGCTGGCGCGCGGATGCCCGTTTGCGCTGGGTGTACATCCGGAAACCGGCGAGGACGAGGAGGAGCACGCCGCCGCCGATGACCAGCATCACAGTGGGGGTGATCTCGGTGACCTTCACGTCGAAGCTGACCGGGTCGCCGTACTTCTGGCCGTCCTCGGTGTACAGCTGGGCGATCACCGTGACCCGGCCGTTGGCATTGGCCGAGGTGGTGAACTTCACGGACTGGCTGTGCCCGCCCGAGATCTCCACCGGCTCCTCGGAGTAGGCCTTGCCGCCGATCTTCAGCCGGGTCGGCATGGTCGAGGTGAGGCGCAGGACCAGATGGCCGACCGGCTGGACGAGGTTGTTCTGTACGGTCACCGGGATGGTCGCGCTGCGTCCGGAGAGCTTGGTCTCCGACTTGTCGATCAGCTTGACCTGATCGGCCAGCTCGTCGAGCCACCCCTCCACACCGTCGCGGTAGCTCTGCGCGTGCCAGCTCCCGCCGCGCCACGACGTGGACATCTCACGGTTTATGGCCCGCCCGAACGGCGTGACGACGCGGGACTGGTCGGAGAGGATTACCTGGAAGCTGCCGAGCTTGTCCTGGGTGCGCGCGATCTGCTCGAAGGCCGTCCGCGGCAGTTCCTGCGCGCGCAGGGAGGAGGGGTAGGCGGACCCCGAGGGGATGCGCGTGGTGGCGTTCGGGTCCGGCTTGTCCTTGGCCGCTGCGGAGAGGTCCTGTGACTCGGACCAGTTCCCTTCCTGGAGCGCCTTCAGCGCCGCCGCCATCGCCTGTGCCTGGCTCACGGTGGGCATGCGCTGCGGGGCGACGACGATGCTGCGCTGCTTGTCCGTCTGCGCGTTCACCTCGAGGCTCTGCGCCAGGAACTCCTGCTCGGCGAGCGTGGCCGAGTCCGCCCTGGTCAGGTCGCCCTCGAAGGCCGTGGACAGCCGGGCGTCGGAGACCACCGCCGTGGTGCCGCCGCCGACCGGGCGGGCGGCGGAGGGCGTGTAGGGCAGCCCGGCGGTCTCCTGGAGGCTGTCGCTGCGGGCGATGACGCGATCGGCCCCTGCGGAGGTCGCGACCTTCATGATCGCGGGGTCCACGGCGCCCTCCACCGGCCAGGCGAACTCGGTGCTCGGTGTGACGTGGAGCACGGTCTTGACGGTGATGGCGGCGACGTCGGTGGCGTCCTTGAGGTGGCTGAGGGAGCCGGTGACGCTGGTGCCGTTGTGTGCGAGGGAGGCGAGGTCCGGGTCGGCGAACGGCAGCGCGACGACCTCCTTGCCCGCCACCGCGTCCTGCAGGTTCGCCAGCCACTGCTTGGCGAGCGCCTGGTGGTCCTTCGGACCGGGCTCGGTGGTGTGGTTGTCCCCCGGCAGCCGGTAGTTGCCGGTCGCCATGGCGTCCACCGAGGCCAGCAGGTCCGGGTCGATCACCCAGGTGACGTCCAGGTCCTTGCCCAGCTCCACCATCTGGGCCAGCCGGCCGCCCGGCGCCAGTTCCTTGGCCAGATCGTCGTTGAGGAACACCGGCGTCTGGAGCTCCCCGGCGCCCGTCTTGGCCGTCATGTGGACCGTGGAGATCAGCGGCCACAGGTAGGTCGTCTTCGTCTTGGTGTCGGCCTCGGACGGCTGCCACGGCAGGAACGTCCGCTGGATGCCGAGCATCTGGTCCCAGGGCTGGGTGGCCGTCCTGCCGGAGAGCGACACACCGAACTCGTACACGCCGTCGCTGCCGAGGTCGAGCTTGTCCACGGGGACGGAGATGCTGAAGTGCTCCGCGACACCGGGGGACAGCTTGGCGAACTTCTCCACGTACTTGCCGCCGACCTCGGAGCCGGTGTCGCCGGTCAGGTCGTCGGAGTGCTGCGCGACGGAGTCGATACCGGATCGGGTGTCCAGCATGGGGCCCACCCGTAGGTCCACGTGGGCGCCGGTGACGGTCTGCCTGCCGTTGTTGGTCACGGTGCCGGACACGGTCAGCGTGTCCCCGTCGGTGGGGGCGCTGGGAGTCAGGGAGTCCAGGGCGACGGACACCGTGTCCGAGGAAGCGGCCTGGGCGGGCGCCGCGGCGGGCAGCTGCAGCAGCCCGGCCAGCAGCGGTGCACCAGCGAGCAGCCCGCCGGCGCGTCGCAGCCACCGGCGGGCAGGTGAGGCACTGGTCCCCTGGAATTCAGCCGCCTCGGCCACGCGCTCGCCCGTCCCTCGTCGTCGTCAGTGGTCGTCGGAATGTGCGTCCACGCATGGTAACGATGCGCGCCGAGGGGAAGTGCCGCGGTCTCCGTCACAAGATCGAGAAACACCGGCGTCCCGTCCTCTATATCCAGTATCGAGGGGAGAGCTTCCGTACGCCTCGAGGGCAGTGCTTGCAACGGGTATGCGAGGAGCTGTCCCCGCCCCTGCCGGCCGGCTGCCATCTCGATCATCTGGAGGGCGGCCCTGGTCGTAAATGGAGGGCGTCCCGGTCCGCCGGGCCACGTACCCTCTTCTGTTGTGCCGAACCCGAACGAAGACACTTCCTCTGCCCTGAGCCAGGCGCAGCAGCGCGCGGTCGCCGAGCTGCTGCGCGTGGCGCCCGTCGCCGACGATCTCGCCCGCCGATTCCAGGCGGCCGGGTTCTCCCTCGCCCTGGTCGGCGGGTCGGTGCGCGACGCGCTGCTCGGCCGGCTCGGCAACGACCTGGACTTCACGACCGACGCCCGCCCCGAGGACGTTCTGAAGATCGTCCGCCCCTGGGCGGACGCCGTCTGGGAGGTCGGTATCGCCTTCGGCACCGTCGGCGCGCAGAAGGACGGCTACCAGATCGAGGTCACCACCTACCGGTCGGAGGCCTACGACCGCACCTCGCGCAAGCCCGAGGTGTCGTACGGCGACTCCATCGAGGAGGATCTGGTCCGCCGGGACTTCACGGTCAACGCGATGGCCGTGGCACTGCCGGAGAAGGAGTTCATCGACCCGCACGGAGGTCTGGAGGATCTCGCGGTACGCGTGCTGCGGACGCCGGGCACGCCGGAGGAGTCCTTCTCGGACGATCCGCTGCGGATGATGCGGGCCGCCCGGTTCGCCGCCCAGCTGGACTTCGCGGTCGCCCCTGAGGTCGTCACCGCGATGACGGAGATGGCCGGGCGAATCGAGATCGTCTCGGCCGAGCGGGTCCGGGACGAGCTGAACAAGCTGATCCTCTCCGCGCACCCGCGCAAGGGGCTGGCCCTCCTCGTGGAGAGCGGGCTCGCCGATCATGTGCTGCCCGAGCTGCCGGCGCTGCGCCTGGAGCGTGACGAGCACCACCGCCACAAGGACGTCTACGAGCACACGCTGATCGTCCTGGAACAGGCCATCGCCCTGGAGCAGGACGGTCCCGACCTCACCCTGCGGCTGGCCGCGCTGCTGCACGACATCGGCAAGCCGCGCACGCGCCGCTTCGAGAAGGACGGCCGGGTCTCGTTCCACCACCACGAGGTGGTCGGCGCCAAGATGACCAAGAAGCGCATGACTGCCTTGAAGTACTCCAACGAGCTGGTGAGGGACGTCTCACGGCTGGTCGAGCTGCACCTGCGCTTCCATGGCTACGGCACCGGGGAGTGGACGGACTCAGCGGTGCGCCGCTACGTCCGTGACGCGGGCCCGCTGCTGGACCGTCTGCACAAGCTGACCCGCTCGGACTGCACCACCCGCAACAAGCGCAAGGCAGCCGCGCTGTCCCGGGCCTACGACGGCCTGGAGGAGCGCATCGCCCAGCTGCAGGAGCAGGAGGAGCTGGACGCGATCCGCCCGGACCTCGACGGCAACCAGATCATGGAGATCCTGGGGGTCGGCCCGGGTCCCGTCGTCGGCAAGGCGTACAAGCACATGCTGGAGCTGCGCCTGGAGAACGGCCCGATGGACCATGACGCGGCGGTGGCGGCCCTCAAGGACTGGTGGGCCGAGCAGAACTGATCTCTGCCGGGCCGGGCGGAGCGATGTTTCACGTGAAACACCCCGCCCGGAGCAGAACGCAGGAGGGGCGATGTTTCACGTGAAACATCGCCCCTCAGCGCGTTGAAGAGCTACTTCTTGTTGTCTCCCAGGCAGAGAACGAACGAGTCGCTCCCTTCCCTCCACTCGATGGCAGCGGTCGTTCCCTGGACCGACTGGCAGGCGAGCGTGGCGATGCTGGTGTCGCCGTCCTTCTTCAGTACCTTGTAGTCCGCCTTGGCATCGCCGCAGTCCAGCTGCTCGATGTTCGGGTCCTTGGCAGTTCCCTTGTTCGTCAGGCAGTCACCGACCGCCAGCTTCTGGGTGTCGTCGTTGTGGCTGTTGAGGTAGCCGCCGGCCGCCGCGATCAGGCCGACGACGACGATGGCTATGCGCACGTACAGCTTGACGTTGCGCTTCGGCCGCTGCGGAGCCGGTGCATACGGTGCGGCACCCTGCGGGGGGAATCCGGGCTGGCCCGGCTGCTGCGGGTAGCCGCCCTGCGGAGGGTACGGAGCCTGGGGCTGGCCGTACGGCTGCTGGCCCTGCGCGAATGGGTTCTGGCCCTGGGGCGGCGGAGTCGTCACTTGGGGTTCCCCCTAGGAGAGTTGGTGAGCAGCGCACATAAGCGGCGCGTAAGACGCACGTAAGTTACCGGGCGCCACTGACACTTCTGTGCCCCAGGGGGGCTCTGTGGCTTTGATGTGACACTCACCGGTGTTCAAAGCGGGCCATAGCCCCAGCAACTGCCCCGTAGATGACGGCGACCGTGACGACCAGCGTTGCCGAGCGTCCGTCCGGCGGCAGCATCAGCGCCGCCACTCCGGCCGCTCCGACGAAGGCCACGTTGAACAGCACGTCGTACACGGAGAAGATCCGGCCGCGGAAGCCGTCGTCGACGGCGGCCTGGACGATCGTGTCCGTGGCGATCTTCGCGCCCTGGGTGATCAGACCGAGGACGAAGGCCGCGACCAAGAGGGGGCCGGTGGCGAACGGGAGGCCGAGGGCGGGCTCCAGTACGGCCGCGGCGCCGGAGCACACCACGATCCAGCGCCCGGGCCTGAGGCGTCCCGCGGCCCACGGCGTCACCGCGGCGGCGGCGAAGAATCCCGCACCCGACAGCGCCAGCGCGAGGCCGAGCAGCCGGAGCCCTTCCTCCGGACTCGCGGAGAGGGCGTACCGGCACAGCATCAGCAGAAGAACGAGGAGCGCCCCGTAGCAGAAGCGCATCAGCGTCATCGCGGCCAGCGCCCATGCCGCTTCCCTGCGCCGCGGCTCGGCCAGATGGCGGACGGCCGCCATGAGTTCGCGTGCCGTCGCGGCGAGGGCGGTGGCCATGTGCGGCCGTACCGGCTGCCGGTCGGGACCGAGGAGCGCGGCAGGCAGGGTCAGGGCGGTCAGGCCGGCGCACAGATAGAGGAAGGCGCCGAGGAGTACCACCGCCGCGTCGGAGCCGGACGCCACGAGCCGCACGGCGAAGGCGAGACCGCCGCCCGCGGTCGCGGCGAGTGTTCCGGCCGTCGGCGACAGGGAGTTGGCGAGCAGGAGACGCTCGGCGTCCACCACGTGGGGGAGGGACGCGGACAGCCCGGCGAGGACGAAGCGATTGACGGCCGTGACGCACAGCGCCGAGACGTAGAAGAGCCAGTCCGGGACCTGGCCGGCCATCAGTGCGGCGGTGATCGCGGCCAGCAGGGCGCGCAGCAGGTTGCCGTAGAGGAAGACCTGCCGGCGGCGCCAGCGGTCCAGCAGGACGCCCGCGAACGGGCCGACCAGCGAGTAGGGGAGCAGCAGGACCGCCATCGCGGAGGCGATGGCGGCGGCCGAGGTCTGTTTCTCCGGGGAGAAGACGACGTACGCGGCGAGCGCGACCTGGTAGACACCGTCGGCGCCCTGGGACAGGAGACGGATGGAGAGCAGGCGTCGGAAGTACCGCAGGCGCAACAGGACGCGCAGGTCACGGACGACGGGCATGGAGCACAGCCTCACACATGCGGAAGGTCCCCGGGTCAGGGAACCCGGGGACCTTCACAGCCCTGGCAGGAGCGTTCTGGTGCGAGCGGTCGCCCTTCGGCGGCAGCGCTCAGCGCCGTGTCGGACTAGCGCTCGACCTCGCCGCGGATGAACTTCTCGACGTTCTCGCGGGCCTCGTCGTCGAAGTACTGGACCGGCGGGGACTTCATGAAGTAGGAGGACGCCGACAGGATCGGACCGCCGATGCCGCGGTCCTTGGCGATCTTCGCCGCGCGCAGGGCGTCGATGATGACACCCGCGGAGTTCGGGGAGTCCCAGACCTCGAGCTTGTACTCCAGGTTCAGCGGGACGTCACCGAAGGCGCGGCCCTCGAGGCGGACGTAGGCCCACTTGCGGTCGTCCAGCCAGGCCACGTAGTCGGACGGGCCGATGTGGACGTTCTTCTCGCCGAGGTCCCGGTCGGGGATCTGGGAGGTGACGGCCTGCGTCTTGGAGATCTTCTTGGACTCCAGACGCTCGCGCTCGAGCATGTTCTTGAAGTCCATGTTGCCGCCGACGTTCAGCTGCATCGTGCGGTCCAGGATCACACCGCGGTCCTCGAACAGCTTCGCCATGACGCGGTGCGTGATGGTGGCGCCGACCTGGGACTTGATGTCGTCACCGACGATCGGCACACCGGCCTCGGTGAACTTGTCCGCCCACTCCTTGGTGCCGGCGATGAAGACCGGGAGGGCGTTGACGAAGGCGACCTTGGCGTCGATCGCGCACTGGGCGTAGAACTTCGCCGCGTCCTCGGAGCCGACCGGCAGGTAGCAGACCAGGACGTCGACCTGCTTGTCCTTGAGGACCTGGACGACGTCGACCGGCTCGGCGTCGGACTCCTCGATGGTCTGGCGGTAGTACTTGCCGAGGCCGTCGAGGGTGTGGCCGCGCTGCACGGTGACACCGGTGGAGGGCACGTCGCAGATCTTGATGGTGTTGTTCTCGGAGGCGCCGATCGCGTCCGCCAGGTCGAGGCCGACCTTCTTGGCGTCGACGTCGAACGCGGCGACGAACTCGATGTCGCGCACGTGGTAGTCACCGAACTGCACGTGCATCAGGCCGGGCACCTTCGACGCCGGGTCGGCGTCCTTGTAGTACTCGACTCCCTGCACCAGCGACGCGGCGCAGTTGCCCACGCCGACGATGGCTACGCGAACCGAACCCATTCCGGTTGCTCCCTGTGTGTACGAGTGAGGCCCTGAGTGGGTCTCACGTGGCGGTGTCGCCGGGCGTATCCGTGCGGGGGGTGTCCCCGCGACGGGGCAGGCCGCCCGTCGATCCAGTGGTGGTGTCCTGCTGAGCGGGCCCCCCGGACGCGGAACCCTTGAGATCCCGCCCGGCCCGCTCGCTCTCGATGAGCTCGTTCAGCCAGCGCACTTCGCGCTCCACGGACTCCATCCCGTGGCGCTGGAGCTCGAGTGTGTAGTCGTCGAGGCGCTCCCGCGTGCGCGCCAGGGAGGCACGCATCTTCTCCAGGCGCTCCTCCAGGCGGCTGCGCCGGCCCTCCAGCACGCGCATGCGCACATCGCGCGACGTCTGCCCGAAGAAGGCGAAGCGTGCGGCGAAGTGCTCGTCCTCGTACGCGTCGGGGCCGGTCTGCGAGAGCAGCTGCTCGAAGTGCTCCTTACCATCTGCCGTCAATCGGTACACGATCTTCGCTCGGCGTCCGGCGAGAGGAGCGGGGTCCTCATGGGCGCTGCCCGGTTCCTCGATCAACCAGCCGTTGGCGACCAGCGTCTTGAGGCAGGGATACAGCGTTCCGTAGCTGAACGCCCGGAACACACCCAGGGACGTGTTGAGTCGTTTGCGCAGCTCATAGCCGTGCATCGGGGACTCGCGCAGCAGGCCGAGCACGGCGAACTCGAGGATGCCGGAACGTCGGCTCATCGTCGCCTCCTCTCGGTCCCGCTGATCGCTCAGGCGGGTCTCGCAGTGCCTCTCAGCGTCTTTATCTCGCGCTGATGTATCGACTCGATACATCAAGACGATAGAACGACCGTCCGCAGGCGACAAGAGGGACGGTGGTGAACGGGATCACATCACCGATTCATACGGTGCGGGTTGCCTGTTTTGGGGTGAACTTCGGGGCTCGGCGGGTTTTGGTGGTGCGTAGTCTGTGCGGCATGCAATCCACCGGGAACCAAGTGACGCCCGGGGAGCGTCGTCGTCCCCGGTGCAGTACGGGTGAATGCGGGACCGACCACATCCGTACTTCGGGGGGACCGGAAACCAGCCGCCGTTCCAGGCGCGCACGGGTGCGCCTGCCCGAGGAGTAATCGTTCGATGAGCGAGCACCGTCGCAAACCGCCGCAGCCGCAGGGAGGCGGACGTGCCGCGGCCCGACGCGGCCAGTCCGGTTCGTCCTCCGGTCGCCGTGCGGCACCGCGAGGCGCCACCGGGTCTCCAGCCGACTCCTATGGGCCCAGTTCCTATGGGTCGGGTGCCAGCGGTCCGGGAGGTGAGGAGCGTGCCTACGGCGGCCGTGCCGAGGCCCGCCGAGCGGCACAGAGAGGAAGCCGCCGCAGAGGCGCGGACAACGCCGGTCCGGGCGGCCGGCGCGACGCTCCCGGCGGCCCGAACGGTCCCGGGCGCGGCAGAGGCCGCGCGTCGACCGCTCCCGGCAGGAAGCGGCTGATCGACTACCCCCGGGCCGGAAAGTACGGCTGGCGCCGCTGGGTGCCGTCCTGGAAGCTCGTCTCCGGGCTGTTCATCGGCTTCATCGGCAGCCTGGTCGCGCTGGTCGGTGTGGGCTACGCGATGGTCTCGATCCCCAACGAGAACGACGCCGCCAAGTCCCAGAACAACGTCTACTACTGGGCCGACGGCAAGCAGATGGTGGCCACCGGTACCGGCGTCAACCGGCAGAACGTCGACATCTCCCAGATTCCCGACGCCATGCAGTGGGCCGTGATCTCGGCCGAGAACAAGAGCTTCTACCAGGACTCGGGTGTGGACCCCCAGGGTCTGCTGCGCGCCGTGGTCAACATGGCGCGAGGCGGCCAGACCCAGGGTGGCTCGACGATCACCCAGCAGTACGTGAAGAACACGTACCTGAGCCAGCAGCAGACCCTCACGCGTAAGTTGAGGGAGATGTTCATCTCCATCAAGGTGGGGACGAAGCTCGACAAGAAGCAGATCCTGCAGGGCTACCTGAACACCTCGTACTTCGGCCGGGGCGCGTACGGCATCCAGGCGGCCGCGCAGACGTACTACGGCAAGAACGCCGTGGACCTCACGCCGAGCCAGTGCGCCGTGCTCGCGGCGCTGCTCAAGGGCCCGACGTACTTCGACCCCGCGGGCAACGCGGACCTCGACCAGTCGGCGACCGCGGATGCCAACAAGAAGCGTTCGATGGGTCGCTGGGCCTGGATCCTCGAGCAGATGCACAACGACCACCACCTGACCGACGCCCAGTACCAGGAAGCCAAGGCGCACTACCCCATGCCCGACGGCCGCAAGGCGACCAGAGGCATGACCGGCCAGATCAGCTACCTGGTCGACACGGCGAAGAAGTACGTGCTCGCGCACTCCGACATCACCGAGGCGCAGTTCGACCGCGGCGGCTACCAGATCTACACGACCTTCCAGAAGGACAAGGTCAACGAGCTGACCGCGGCCGTGAAGAAGGTCCAGGCGACACGCCTCGACCCGAAGCATCGCAGCCTGGACAAGTACGTGCAGTTCGGCGCCGCCTCGGTGAAGCCCAAGGACGGTGCGATCGTCGCCCTCTACGGCGGTGACGGCTACGAGAACGGCCACTTCACCAACAACGCCGACACCTCGGGTGTCCCCGTCGGTTCGACGTGGAAGCCGTTCGTGCTGGCCGCGGCCATGAAGTACGGAACGTACAACTCGAACGGCGTCGGTGTCTCGCCACTGAGCAAGTACAACGGCGATGACCACCTCAAGGTCCGCAAACCGGACGGGTCGTACTACCTCAACAAGGACAACTCGACCTTCTATCAGAACAACGAGTCTCCTTACCCGTGGGGGTACATCACCCTTCGCAAAGCGATGGAGCAGTCCATCAACACGCCGTTCGTGCAGCTCGGTGTCGATGTGGGAATGACGCACGTCCGGGATGTGGCCAAGGCGGCCGGCATACTCCCCCAGAGCATGTCGGTGGACCTCAACCCGTCGTTCGCGATCGGTACGTCGACTCCGAGCGCGATCCGCATGGCCGACGCCTACGCCACGTTCGCCGCGTCCGGTGAGCAGGCGGACCCGTACTCGGTGACGGCCGTCAAGACCAACGGCGCGGACGCACCCAGCTTCGTCAAGCCCAAGCCGGCTCCCAAGGAGGCGATCGACCCGGACATCGCCAACAACGTCACGGACGTCCTGCAGAACGTGATCCAGAACGGTACGGGTCAGAAGGCCAAGGCTCTCGGGCGTACGGCGGCGGGCAAGACCGGTACCACCGACAGCAACAAGTCGGCCTGGTTCGTCGGCTACACCCAGCAGCTGTCCACCTCGGTGGCGATGTTCCGCGAGAACCCGAAGGACCACAAGCTGCTGTCCATGAACGGCACGGCCGGTGTCCCGTCGATCCACGGTGGTGACATCCCGACACTGGTGTGGACCGAGTACATGCAGGCCGCGCTCAAGGGAGCCAATGACCTCGGCTTCCCGAACGCCACCGAGATCGGCAAGGTCCAGGACGAGCCCGGTGCCCCGTCCCCGACCCCGACCGTCAGCATCACGCCGAGCCAGACGCCCAGCGACTCGCCGAGCCCGTCGGCCAGCGAGCCGTCCCCGACGCCCTCGCCGTCGGCGAGCCAGACGTGCAACGGCTGGAGCTGGAAGTGCGACACCACTGGAGGCACGAACACGGGCGGCACCAACGGAGGCACGTCGCCGGCACCCAGCGTCACGGACACGTCCGGGACCGGAGGTAACACCCGGGGCAATGGCAACGGAGGCATCTTCGGTGGTCCCACCGGTTAGCCGCCTGGCCTGACCGGTGGGCGGCCCTATGGTCCGCCAAGGCTGTTTCACGTGAAACATGGGCCGCCGCACCCCCGGGTGCGGCGGCCCTCGGCGTTTTCCCAGAGTCGTACGGCAGGATGTGCCCCATGCCCAGTGCAGAGATGACGCCCGCGAGCATGCACGAGCCCGAGCCCGCGCGGTCCGCCATGGCCGAACCGGTGCGGCCGACCAGTGAGGACGAGCTCGCCCGGGCCGGCAGTGAGCTGATCGGCGGTCCCCTGGGGCGACGTGCCCTGCTCGGCACCTCCTGGTGGACCCCCGTTCGGGTGGTCGCGCTCGTGGCGATCGGCATGTTCGCCCTCGGCCTGGTCCAGAAGGCGCCCTGCTACAACAGCGCCTGGTTCTTCGGCGCGAGCAGCCAGTACACGAAGGCCTGCTACTCGGACATTCCGCATCTCTACCAGGGCCGCGGTTTCGCCGACCATCTCGTGCCGTACTTCGACAGACTCCCGGACGACATGTCCGGCGGCATGAGCTACCTCGAATACCCGGTGCTGACCGGTGTGTTCATGGAGGTGGCGTCCTGGCTGACCCCGCACAGCGGCACCCTCCAGTACCAGGAGCAGTGGTACTGGTTCGTCAACGCCGGGATGCTGTTGGTGTGCGCGGCCGTCCTCGCCGTCTGTGTGGCCCGCACCCACCGCCGGCGCCCGTGGGACGGCCTGCTGGTCGCCCTGGCGCCCGCCCTTCTGCTCACCGCGACCATCAACTGGGACCTGCTGGCGGTGGCGCTCACGGCCGCCGCGATGCTGATGTGGTCCCGGAGCCGGCCGGTCGCCTTCGGCGTCCTCCTGGGCCTCGCCACGGCCGCCAAGCTCTACCCCGTGTTCCTGCTGGGGCCGCTGCTCGTGCTGTGCTGGCGGGCCGGCAAGTGGCGGGAGTACGCCCAGGCCGTGGGCGGCGCGGCGATCGCCTGGCTCCTGGTGAACGCGCCGGTCATGCTCTTCGCCTTCCAGGGCTGGTCGAAGTTCTACACGTTCAGCCAGGAACGCGGCGTCGACTTCGGCTCGTTCTGGCTGATCTGGGCGCAGAACTCCAGCAGTCCGCCGAGCACGGGCTTTGTGAACGCCGCCGCGATGGTGCTGGTGGTGCTGTCCTTCCTCGGCATCGCCGCGCTGGCGTTCACCGCGCCGCGCCGGCCGCGCTTCGCCCAGCTGGCCTTTCTGATGGTGGCGGCCTTCATCGTCACCAACAAGGTCTACTCCCCGCAGTACGTCCTGTGGCTGGTACCGCTGGCGGTCCTCGCCCGGCCCAAGTGGCGTGACTTCCTCATCTGGCAGGCCTGCGAGGTGGCGTACTTCCTGGGCATCTGGATGTACCTCGCCTACACGACCAGCGGCGAAGCCCACAAGGGTCTGCCGACGCACGGCTACCACTGGTCGATCGTGCTGCACCTGGCGGGCACGCTCTACCTGTGCGCCGTCGTCGTACGGGACATCCTCATGCCGGAGCGGGACGTGGTGCGCCGGTCCGGCGACGACGATCCCTCGGGCGGGGTGCTCGACGGCGCACAGGATGTCTTCGTGCTCGGCGCGGCGGCCCATCCGCCGCGGCACGCCGCCCACTTCGAGGGGCCTCAGGTCGACTGGGGGATGCCGGAGCCGCCATCCCCCGAGCACCGTTCGCTCTGAGCGAACGGGCTAACGGAAGGGCATGAAGAAGGCCGTACACGCGGGGTGCGTGTACGGCCTTCTCGCTGTCCTGGGCCGGGCTCAGCGGTCCACGAGCCGGTCGAACTGCGTGGTGGTGTGCCGCAGATGGGCCACCAGCTCGTCGCCGACCTTCGGCTCCGGGGCGTCCGAGGGGATGAACAGGATCGACACCTGCATGTGCGGCGGCTCGGCGAACCAGCGCTGCTTGCCGCCCCAGACGAACGGAGAAAGGTTCCGGTTGACCGTGGCGAGGCCGGCCCGTGCGACGCCCTTGGCGCGTGGCATGACGCCGTGGAGGGCCTTCGGGGCCTCCAGGCCCACCCCGTGCGACGTACCGCCCGCCACGACCACCAGGAAGCCGTCGGAGGCCGCCTTCTGCTGCCGGTAGCCGAACCGGTCGCCCTTGGCCACGCGCGTGACGTCCAGAACGGCGCCGCGGTACTCGGTGGCCTCGTGGTCCCCCAGCCACAGCCGTGTGCCGATGCGGGCGCGGAACCGGGTCTGCGGGAACTGCTGCTGGAGCCGGATGAGTTCATCGGCCTTGAGATGGCTGACGAACATCGTGTGCAGCGGCAGCCGGGCCGCGCGCAGGCGGTCCATCCAGCCGATGACCTCCTCGACCGCGTCCGATCCGTCGGTGCGGTCCAGCGGCAGATGGATGGCGAAGCCCTCCAGCCGGATGTTCTCTATGGCCTGGTGCAGCTGGGGAAGGTCCTGCTCACTGATGCCGTGGCGCTTCATCGAGGACATCACCTCGATGACGACACGTGCGCCGACGAGGCCGTACACACCGTCGACCGACGACACCGAGCGCACCACCCGGTCGGGCAGCGGCACGGGCTCCTCGCCGCGCCGGTACGGCGTCAGCACCAGCAGGTCACCGCTGAAGAAGTCCTTGATGCGCGCGGCCTCGTAGGTCGTGCCGACGGCGAGCAGGTCCGCGCCCAGCCGCGTGGCCTCCTCGGCCAGCCGTTCGTGCCCGAAGCCGTAGCCGTTGCCCTTGCAGACCGGGACGAGACCAGGGAACTGCTCGTGCACGTGCTTGTGGTGCGCCCGCCAGCGCGCGGTGTCGACGTAGAGCGTGAGCGCCATGGCCGGACCCGGAACCTTTCTCGTGGCTGCGGTGTATCAGGGATGCGGAAGCTGTGAACCCTATGGAATCAAACGCCCGCGGCTCAGCGGCGCGACATGTAGATGTCGAGCGCCTTGTGGAGCAGCTTGTTGAGCGGGAAGTCCCACTCGCCGAGGTACTCGGCGGCCTGCCCGCCGGTGCCGACCTTGAACTGGATCAGGCCGAACAGGTGGTCCGTCTCGTCCAGCGAGTCGGAGATGCCGCGCAGGTCGTAGACGGTGGCGCCGAGCGCGTAGGCGTCGCGCAGCATCCGCCACTGCATCGCGTTCGAGGGCCGGACCTCACGGCCGATGTTGTCGGAGGCGCCGTAGGAGTACCAGACGTGCCCGCCGACGATCAGCATCGTCGCCGCCGAAAGGTTCACGCCGTTGTGGCGGGCGAAGTAGAGCCGCATGCGGTTGGGGTCCTCGGTGTTGAGGGCCGTCCACATGCGCTGGAAGTACGACAGCGGGCGGGGCCGGAAGTGGTCGCGCACCGCGGTGATCTCGTACAGCCGCTGCCACTCGGCCAGGTCCTGGTAGCCGCCCTGGACGACCTCGACGCCGGCCTTCTCGGCCTTCTTGATGTTGCGCCGCCACAGCTGGTTGAAGTTCTTGTGGACCTCTTCCAGGGAGCGGTTGGCCAGCGGCACCTGGAACACGTAGCGCGGCTGCACGTCGCCGAAGCCGGCGCCGCCGTCCTCGCCCTGCTGCCAGCCCATGCGGCGCAGCTTGTCGGCCACCTCGAAGGCGCGCGGCTCGATGAAGTCGGCCTCCATGTCGCGCAGGCGCTTGACGTCCTGGTCCTGGATGCCCTTCTTGATGGTCTCGGCGTTCCAGCGCCGGATGATCACCGGCGGGCCCATCTTCACGGAGAAGGCGCCCTGCTGCTTCAGGTGCGCCAGCATCGGCTGGATCCAGTCGTCCAGATTCGGCGCGAACCAGTTGATGACCGGGCCCTCGGGAAGATAGGCGAGATAGCGCTTGATCTTGGGCAGCTGGCGGTAGAGGACCAGGCCCGCACCGACCATCTCGCCGGTGCGCTCGTCGAACCAGCCGAGGTTCTCCGAGCGCCACTCCGCCTTCACATCGGCCCAGGCCGGGACCTGCATGTGGCTCGCCGCCGGCAGGCTCTGGATGTAGGCCAGATGTTGCTCGCGGCTGATGGTCCTCAGGGTCAGGCTCATGTCGGGGCGCTCCTCGGGCTGGTGTGTCCCCATGGGTACAGGGGCTCCGGCTCTCGCGCCGAAGCCTACTGCGCCGTCCGAGCGCCCCGACTGGGCGTACGGCTCAGAAACCGGGCGTACGGCTCAGAAGAGGCCGCCGAACAATCCGCCGTTCGCCATGCTGATGAGGAAACCGACTCCCGAGGCGCCCATACCGATCACCAGCCCGAAGCGCTCTCGCGTGGTCACCGAGATCCACTGTCCGTAGATGCCCACGAGCAGTCCCACCAGCCCCGCCCACGAGGACAGCAGGTGCAGGCCGTGGAAGAAGCACGTGATGAAGGACAGGACGCCGAGCACGAGCGTGCCCCCCATCAGGGCGTCCTGCAGCGGACGGCGCTTGCCGTCCGTCGCGAAGAGGGAACCGGCGATGTTGGGATGCAATGCCTGTGCCATGGGCACCTCCTGCGGAAGGCGGCGCACAGTAGCGCCGTACACACCCGACGTGTACAGGGTGACGGTCCTCACGGGCGGATTTCAACCGGAAGCGGGTGTGCGGGTAGTCTGTACCGTCTGCACTGGTGTCTGCCCACGCCTGCCCAGGTAACACTGCGGGATCCCTCAGAGGCCCCCGATTGTCAGTGGTGGCCGATACCGTTGCGTACGCATCACAACCCTCCTGCCACGGAACGACCGTGGCCGCTGAGTCCAAAGGAGGTGGGTTCCACATGCGTCACTACGAGGTGATGGTCATCCTCGACCCCGATCTCGAGGAGCGTGCTGTCTCCCCGCTGATCGAGAACTTCCTGTCCGTCGTCCGTGACGGTGGCGGCAAGGTTGAGAAGGTCGACACCTGGGGCCGTCGTCGTCTCGCCTACGAGATCAAGAAGAAGCCCGAGGGCATCTACTCGGTCATCGACCTGCAGGCCGAGCCTGCGGTCGTCAAGGAGCTCGACCGCCAGATGAACCTGAACGAGTCGGTCCTCCGGACCAAGGTCCTCCGCCCCGAGACCCACTGAGCCCTCCCGCTCAGCTGATCTCGGGATTCGAGTAGCAAGCAAGCAGCCAGAGCAAACCCGCCGAGAGGTTCCCCATGGCAGGCGAGACCGTCATCACGGTCATCGGCAATCTTGTCGACGACCCCGAGCTGCGCTTCACCCCGTCCGGTGCGGCGGTCGCGAAGTTCCGCGTCGCGTCCACTCCCCGCACCTTTGATCGTCAGACGAACGAGTGGAAGGACGGCGAGAGCCTGTTCCTGACCTGCTCGGTCTGGCGTCAGGCGGCGGAGAACGTCGCCGAGTCGCTCCAGCGAGGCATGCGCGTCATCGTGCAGGGCCGGCTGAAGCAGCGGTCCTACGAGGACCGTGAGGGCGTCAAGCGCACGGTCTACGAGCTGGACGTCGAGGAAGTCGGCCCCAGCCTGCGCAACGCCACGGCCAAGGTCACCAAGACCGCCGGTGGTGCGCGCGGTGGCCAGGGCGGTTACGGCGGCGGTGGCGGCCAGGGTGGCGGCGGCTGGGGCTCAGGCCCCGGTGGCGGCCAGCAGGGCGGCGGCGCTCCGGCCGACGACCCGTGGGCGACCGGCGCTCCCGCCGGTGGCCAGCAGGGTGGCGGCGGCTGGGGCGGAGGCTCCGGCGGCGGTGGCGGCTACTCGGACGAGCCCCCCTTCTAGGTCCTCGGACCAAGGGCGGGGCCGTACCCCAAACTTCTTGATCACACAGGAGAAACACCATGGCGAAGCCGCCTGTGCGCAAGCCGAAGAAGAAGGTCTGCGCTTTCTGCAAGGACAAGGTCACGTACGTGGACTACAAGGACACGAACATGCTGCGGAAGTTCATTTCCGACCGCGGCAAGATCCGTGCCCGCCGCGTGACCGGCAACTGCACGCAGCACCAGCGTGACGTCGCCACGGCCGTCAAGAACAGCCGTGAGATGGCGCTGCTGCCCTACACGTCCACCGCGCGATAAGGGAAGGGTGACCGACTCATGAAGATCATCCTCACCCACGAGGTCACCGGCCTCGGTGCCGCGGGCGACGTCGTCGACGTCAAGGACGGTTACGCTCGCAACTACCTGATCCCGCGGAAGTTCGCGATCCGCTGGACCAAGGGTGGCGAGAAGGACGTCGAGCAGATCCGCCGCGCCCGCAAGATCCACGAGATCCAGACCATCGAGCAGGCCAACCAGGTGAAGGCCCAGCTCGAGGGCGTCAAGGTCCGCCTGGCCGTCCGCTCCGGCGACTCCGGCCGTCTCTTCGGTTCCGTCACCCCGGCCGACATCGCGTCCGCGATCAAGGCTTCCGGTGGCCCCGAGGTCGACAAGCGCCGCATCGAGCTGTCCGCCCCGATCAAGACCCTGGGCGCCCACGAGACGTCCGTGCGTCTGCACCCCGAGGTTGCCGCCAAGGTCAACATCGAGGTCGTCGCGGCGTGACGCTGCGCTCGGCTTGAGCAGCTGAGAGAGGGGCCGTCCCGCGGGGACGGCCCCTCTTCGCATGCGGCGCCGGCATTCTCTGCGCGCAGACACGGCATGTTTCACGTGAAACCGGGACGGTGTGACCCCGCCGATCCGTTCAGCGGGTGGCGCCGGTGACGATCCAGCGGCCCGAGCGCGTGCGCAGCCACAAGGTCAGCATGCGGATGGTCATCATCAGTGTCATCGCGGCCCACAGCGCGGTGAGACCGCCGCCGAGGGCGGGGACGAGCAGGGCGACCGGAGCGAACACCGCGAGGGTGACGACCATGGCTCCGGCCAGGTACGGCCCGTCACCAGCGCCCATCAGGACTCCGTCCAGTACGAAGACGATTCCGCAGATGGGTTGGGACAACGCCACCATCAGCAGCGCGGGCAGTGCCGCGTCCGTGACCACGGAGTCACCGGTGAACAGCGGCAGGAACAGCGGACGGGCGGCCACCACGAGCAGACCGAGGACCACACCGGCGGCGATGCCCCACTGCACCATGCGCCGGCAGGCCTCACGCGCTCCTTGTGCGTCGTTCGCACCGAGGTGGCGGCCGATGATGGCCTGTCCCGCGATCGCAATCGCGTCGAGAGCGAAGGCGAGCAGGCTCCACAGGGACAGGATGATCTGGTGAGCGGCGATGTCGGCGTCCCCCAGACGCGCAGCGACCGCGGTTGCGATCATCAGGATCGCCCGCAGCGACAGCGTGCGGACCAGGAGTGGAACTCCTGCCTGTGCCGAGGCCCGGATTCCGGTGGCGTCCGGGCGCAGGGAAGCCCCGTGCCGACGGGCCCCTCGTATGACCACGGTCAGATAGACGGCCGCCATGCCGCACTGGCTGATGACCGTGCCCCAGGCCGAACCGGCGATGCCGAGCCCGGCGCCGTAGACGAGTCCCGCGTTGAGGGCGCCGTTGGCGACGAAGCCCGCGACGGCGACATAGAGCGGGGTTCTGTTGTTCTGCAGTCCGCGGAGAACTCCCGTCGCGGCCAGGACGATCAGCATGGCCGGGATCCCCAGGGAGGAGACGCGCAGATACGTCGCGGCGTAGGGGGCTGCGGTCGTGGAGGCGCCGAACAGGTTCACGATGCCGGGAGCCAAGGGAAGGACGACAGCGATGACGGCGATGCCGAGCAGCAGCGCCAGCCAGATGCCGTCCATGCCCTGACGGATCGCAGCCCGCAGATCGCCGGCGCCGACGCGCCGGGCCACCGCGGCGGTGGTGGCGTAGGCGAGAAAGACGAAGACGCTCACCGCGGTGGTGAGCAGGGCCGAGGCGACGCCGAGACCGGCGAGCTGGGCGGTCCCGAGATGGCCGACGATGGCACTGTCCGCCATGACGAAGAGAGGCTCGGCGACGAGTGCGCCGAAGGCCGGGACGGCCAGCGTAACGATCTCTCTGTCGTGCCGCCGTCGTGTGGCCTTGGGTATCGCCGGAGCCTGTGTCATGAGCACTAATCTAATCGTCCACAGGTAAGTGATGCAATGCATGACTGGCCCTTACTCGGTCTCGTGTGGTGTGTCCTTTCGCGCACCGTTCGAAGCGATCTTGACCCGACTGGGGAAGTTTTTCTTCTGCACAGCCGGTGGATGGTAAAGGTACAGGTCAGAGCGATCTTGTGAGTGGGGGCGAGGGCTTGTTCACAGGGCTGTCCACCGGGTCGTGCACAGGTTTCGGCGAGTTCTCCACAGCATCCGGGCCGTCGTCCACATGGCCTGTGGATAACCAGATTGGCTGACGGTGCCGACGGGCCTACCGTTGTCCGGCGCCCGCTCCTTCCCACGGCCCGGAAAGCGTCCCTTCCGCGGCCCGGGAAGCGTCACAGATCCGACGCGTCGGAACCGGAGTTGGGCCTCTCATTTGTCAGTGTCGTGCCGTACAAAAGAGGACACGGCGAGGTCCGCCATGCGGACGGGAGGAGGTGGCTCGGTGAGCATTTCCGAGCCCTTGGACGATCCGTGGGCCGATGCCGGACCCAGTGATCGTCTGCCCGCCTCCCGCCGACGCGGTGAAGGCGGCCGGGGCCGTGACGAACAGCACGACCGAGGCCGGGAGAACGCCTCCTGGGACGGCGGGAGTTCCTCCTTCGAGCGGGTGCCACCCCAGGACCTGGACGCCGAACAGTCGGTGCTGGGCGGCATGCTGCTGTCCAAGGACGCCATCGCCGACGTCGTCGAGATCCTCAAGGGCCACGACTTCTACAAGCCCGCGCACGAGACGATCTACCAGGCGATCCTGGACGTCTACGCCAAGGGCGAGCCGGCCGACCCCATCACCATCGCCGCCGAACTGACCAAGCGCGGTGAGATCAACAAGGTCGGCGGGGCCGCGTATCTGCACGGCCTCGTCCAGACCGTGCCCACGGCCGCCAATGCCGAGTACTACGCGGAGATCGTCCATGAGCGGGCGGTGCTGCGCCGCCTGGTCGAAGCCGGTACGCGCATCACGCAGATGGGATACGCGGCCGACGGCGACGTGGACGAGATCGTCAACCGCGCCCAGGCCGAGATCTACGCCGTCACCGAGCAGCGCACCAGCGAGGACTATCTGCCGCTCGGCGACATCATGGAAGGGGCCCTCGACGAGATCGAGGCGATCGGCTCGCGCAGCGGCGAGATGACCGGTGTGCCGACCGGCTTCACCGACTTCGACTCGCTGACGAACGGTCTGCACCCGGGCCAGATGATCGTCATCGCCGCCCGACCCGCCATGGGTAAGTCGACGCTCGCCCTGGACTTCGCGCGGGCCGCCTCGATCAAGCACAACCTGCCGAGCGTCATCTTCTCCCTCGAGATGGGCCGCAACGAGATCGCGATGCGTCTGCTGTCCGCCGAGGCCCGGGTCGCGCTGCACCACATGCGGTCCGGCACGATGACCGACGAGGACTGGACCAGGCTCGCCCGCCGTATGCCGGACGTCTCGGCCGCACCGCTCTACATCGACGACTCCCCCAACCTGTCGATGATGGAGATCCGCGCCAAGTGCCGGCGCCTGAAGCAGCGCAACGACCTGAAGCTCGTCGTCATCGACTACCTCCAGCTGATGCAGTCCGGTGGCTCCAAGCGTGCCGAGAGCCGTCAGCAGGAGGTCTCGGACATGTCCCGAAACCTCAAGCTGCTCGCCAAGGAGCTGGAGATCCCGGTCATCGCGCTCTCCCAGCTCAACCGTGGCCCCGAGCAGCGCACCGACAAGAAGCCGATGGTCTCCGACCTGCGTGAGTCGGGCTCCATCGAGCAGGACGCCGACATGGTCATCCTGCTGCACCGCGAGGACGCCTACGAGAAGGAGTCCCCCCGCGCGGGCGAGGCCGACCTGATCGTGGCCAAGCACCGTAACGGCCCCACGGCCACCATCACGGTCGCCTTCCAGGGCCACTACTCGCGCTTCGTGGACATGGCCCAGACCTGATCCGGAAGCCGGCCAGGGGAGGACGGCGTCCGCCCGGCAAATGAACTCGACGTCCGCCGCCCCAGCAGCTGAACTGGGCGCATGACTTCACCTCAGGAAGAGCTGCTCCCCGGAACACGCCGTGCCCTGCTGCACCGGATCGCCCTCGCCCAGGCCGAAGGGCGGGCCCCGTCCCTGGCCGCGACCGTGGTGCGGGGCGGGCAGGCCGTGTGGCACGGGGCGCGGACCTCCGTGGACGGGCACGGACCGGACGAGAACGTGCAGTACAGGATCGGGTCCATCACCAAGACCTTCACCGCCGTCCTGGTGATGCGGCTGCGCGACGAGGGCCTGCTCGACCTCGGTGACCCGCTGGAGAAGCATCTGCCCGGCACCGGAGCGGGCGAGGCGACGATCGCCGAACTGCTCGCCCACACCGCGGGGTTGGCCGCGGAGTCGCCCGGTCCGTGGTGGGAGCGGACTCCGGGCACCCTGCGCCCGGAGCTGAGCGATGTGCTCGGCGAGCAGCCCCTGCTGCATCCGGTCGGCCGGCGGCACCACTACTCCAACCCCGGCTACACGGTGCTCGGCGCGCTGGTGGAGGAACTGCGAGGCGCTCCCTGGGAGGAGGTGCTGCACCGCGAGATCCTCGAACCGCTCGGACTGCACCGTACGAGCGCGCGGCCCCAGGCCCCGCATGCCGGTGGCTGGGCCGTCCATCCGTGGGCGGACGCGCTGCTGCCGGAGCCGCTCGAGGACCTGGGCAGGATGGCACCGGCCGGCCAACTGTGGTCGACCACCGGGGATCTGGCGCGGTTCGCCGCGTTCCTGGCCGCGGGTGACGACCGGGTGCTGGGTGCGGAGTCGGTGCGGGAGATGCGCATGCCCGCGGCGCCCGCTGAGGCGGCGGATGTGCTGGACGGGGCCACGTACGGACTCGGTCTGCAGATCCAGCGCCGTGACGGCCGGCTGCTGGTCGGCCACTCCGGTTCGCTGCCGGGCTTCCTGGCGAACCTCACTCTCAGCGTGGAGGACGACGTGGCCGCGGTGGTGCTCGCCAACTGCACCAGTGGTCCGCTGCTGGGAGCGGTCGGGGCCGACCTGGTACGGATCGTCGCCGAGGCCGAGCCGCGGATCCCTGAGCCCTGGCGGCCGCTGCGCGAGGTCGATCCTGCGGTCCTGGAGCTGGCGGGGCAGTGGTACTGGGGGACCAGTGCCTTCGGTCTTCGAGTGACCGCCGACGACCTTCTTGCGCTCGGCCCGCTGACCGGCAGCGGCCGGCGCTCCCGCTTCCGCTCCAACGGTGACGGCACCTGGACGGGACTGGAGGGTTACTTCGCCGGAGAACCGCTGCGGCCGGTACGGCGCCCGGACGGGGCCCTGACCCATCTCGACCTCGGCTCGTTCGTGTTCACGCGGCAGCCGTACGACCCCGAGGTGTCGGTCCCCGGCGGTGTGGACCCGGAGGGGTGGCGGGGCATCGGCTGAGCCTTCATGGCACAGGGGGTGTGTTTCACGTGAAACACACCCCCTGTGGTGTTCCTGGTGTCCGGTGCCGTGTCAGAGCGGCAGTTTGAATCCCTCGTGCGTGGCGCTGAAACCGAGGCGTTCGTAGAAGCGGTGGGCGTCGGTGCGTGTCTTGTCGGACGTCAGCTGCACCATCTGGCAATCCAGCCGACGGGCGGTGTCGATCGCCCACTCGATCAACAGGCTGCCCAGCCCGCTGCCCCGTTCATCCGGGTGGATGCGGACGGCCTCGATGAGAGCGCGGGTCGCGCCCTTGCGGGAGAGCCCCGGAATGATCGTGAGCTGGAGCGTGCCGATCACACGGTCTTCGCGGACGGCGACGACGAGGTGCTGGTTCGGGTCGGCTTCCAGGCGTTCCAGCGCGGCCCGGTACGGGGTCATGTCGTCGGGGGACTCGCGCCGGGCACCGAGCGGATCGTCGGCGAGCATCGCGACGATCGCCGGAAGGTCCTGGTCGGTCGCTCGCCGTATTGCTAGATCTCCCATGTGCGGCACCCTACGCCGGTACGTTGAGTGACTCCACGACCCTTACCAGTGGGGCCAGTTCGGGATTCCTGGAGGCGTCGTCCAGGGCCTCGCGCAGGGCGGCGTCATTGGTGGGACGGGCCTCCTCCAGCAGTCGCAGGCCCGCCTCGGTGACGTTGGTGTAGATGCCGCGCCGGTCGGTGGGGCACAGGTAGCGCTCCAGGAGGCCGCGGTCCTCCAGCCGGGTCACCAGGCGGGTGGTGGCGCTCTGGCTGAGGACGACCGCGTCGGCGACCTGCTTCATCTGCAGATGGCCCCCATCGCCGTCGTGCTGGCGGCTCAGCACGTCGAGCAGCGAGTACTCGCGCACGCTCAGGTCGTGCTTCGCCTGCAGGGCGCGCTCGATGTGCGCCTCGATCCTTCCATGCAGGGCAGAGAGGGCGCACCAGCCCTGGGCGAGGGCAGTGAGCGCGGGGTCCGTCGCTGTCATTGGCGTTCTCCTCTGTCCCGGAGCGGCTGCATCAAGGGTAGAGCAAGTGCGCAATAGTGCGCGCTTGCATTTAGCCAGCGTCTGCAATTATTGTGAACGCTCGAAAAGCGCACCTGCAATCGTCTGGAAGGTGTACCCCTCCATGCCTCTCGCGCTCCTGGCCCTCGCGATCGGGGCTTTCGGAATCGGAACCACAGAGTTCGTGATCATGGGCTTGCTGCCCGAGGTCGCGGGCGACTTCGGGGTCTCCATTCCCACGGCGGGCCTGCTCGTGACGGGCTACGCACTCGGTGTGGTCGTCGGCGCCCCGCTGATGACCGTGCTGGGCACGAAGGTCCCGCGCAAGCGCATGCTGATGCTGCTGATGGGCCTCTTCATCGCCGGAAACCTGCTCTCGGCCGTCGCCCCCGCCTTCGCGATCATGCTGATCGGACGCGTGGTCGCCTCCCTCGCGCACGGTGCCTTCTTCGGCATCGGCTCCGTCGTGGCGGCCGAGCTGGTGGCGCCCCGCGAGAAGGCCGGCGCCATCGCCATGATGTTCACCGGCCTGACCGTCGCCAATGTCGTCGGCGTCCCGCTCGGCACGCTCGTCGGCCAGCACGTCGGCTGGCGCGTCACCTTCGCCGTCGTCGCCGCCCTCGGGCTCGTCGGCCTCGCCGGTATCGCCAAGCTGGTGCCCGATATGCCGAGGCCCGAGGGTGTGCACCTGCGGCACGAGCTGGCCGCCTTCAAGAACGCCCAGGTCCTGCTCGCCATGGCGATGACCGTTCTCGGCTTCGGCGGCGTCTTCGCGGCCATCACCTACATCGCGCCGATGATGACCCACATCGCGGGCTTCGCCGACGGCTCGGTGACCTGGCTGCTGGTCCTGTTCGGCCTCGGCATGGTCGGCGGGAACCTCATCGGGGGCAAGTTCGCCGACCGCGCCCTGATGCCGATGCTGTACGTGTCCCTGGGCGCCCTGGCCCTCGTTCTGGCACTCTTCACGCTCACCGCGCACAACAAGATCGCGGCGGCCGTGACCATCGCTCTGATCGGTGCGCTGGGTTTCGCGACCGTACCGCCGCTGCAGAAGCGCGTGCTCGACCAGGCGCACGGCGCCCCGACACTCGCGTCGGCCGTCAACATCGGCGCCTTCAACCTTGGCAACGCGCTGTCCGCCTGGCTCGGCGGCATCGTGATCGCGGCCGGTTTCGGTTACACGGCCCCCAACTGGGTCGGCGCCGCCCTCGCCGCGGCCGCCCTGGTCCTCGCCGTCCTGTCGGCGGCGCTGGAGCGCCGTGACGGTGCCCGGAGCACCGTAGTCGCCTCAGGGGCGCCCGTCGGCCGGCAGACACCGGTCCACCACTGAGTCCCTCGCGCCACCGGGCCTCGCCTCGCATTCCCAAGCCCCGCCCCCAAGACCCCCGTACCCGGGGCCCTCGTCCCCGGGTACGGCAAGTGCCCCCTCAGCAACACCGAGGAGAGAACCTCTATGAGCCCCACCGTCGTCGCCCCGCTGTCCATCGAGGACGCCGAACTGCTCGTCGCCACGGCGCGCCGGGCGGCCGAGGATGCCGGGATCACCGTCAGCGTCACCGTCCTGGACGCGGGCGGCCACCTGCTGGCCTTCCGCCGGGACGACCGGGCGGTGCTGATCTCCGGCGAGACCAGCACCCGCAAGGCCTACACGGCACTCCAGCTGAACACCCCGACCGCCGACCTGGTCGACGCCGTACAGCCGGGCGGCCTCTTCCACACACTGCCCACGGCCCTCGACCGGCCTCTGCTGTTCATCGCCGGTGGAGTGCCCGTCCACCGGGACGGACGCCTGATCGGCGCGATCGGCGTCGGCGGCGGTGCGCCGGAGCAGGACCACGGCTTCGCCACCGCGGCCGTGCGAGCACTCGTCTGAGCCACGGCCCCCGCAGGGACAACGTCGGTCCCGCCGCACGACGCGGCGGGGCCGACGTTCGCCGTACGACCACTCAGCCCGCGGCCACGGTCAGCGGTGCGAACCGGCGGGTCCAGTCCCCCGGGAGATCCGCGATGCCGTACGTCATCACGGTGTTGAAGGCCACGGAGGCCAGCCCCCGGGCCTTCGCCCAGGTCAGCAGCTCCTCATGGCGCACATCGATGTCCGTGCGCAGTGGACGGTCGGTGTGGGCCGCCAGCGAGCCGATCAGGGCCTTGGCCGTCTCCGTGTCCCGGGCCACCAGGGGACCGACCACGTGGGTGTCCATGTTGGGCCACGCGCCGGCGTAGCCGATGATCCGGCCATCCTCCTCGGCCACCCGCAACTGGTCGGCGAAGGCGGGCAGGCGGGTGATCAGGGGAGTGCGGTCGGCGCCGAACACCTCCTCGTCGAGACCCAGGATCGCGGGCAGGTCCTCCGCAGTGGCCGCACGGGTGAACACACCGGCTTCCGGCCCACCGGGAATGAAGCGACCTGTCAGCATCTCCGCCCGACCCGTGAGCTTGAAGCCCAGTTCCTCGTACAGGGGACGGCCGTTGGGCGTCGCGTGCAGGGTGAGCGGCGTTGTGCCCGTGGTCGACACCACATGGCGCATCAACCGGCGCCCGACGCCCTGGCGGGCATGGCGTCCGGCGACCAGGACCATGCCGACGGCCCCGAGAGCCGGGCGTCCCCATGGGCCGTACTCCGTGACGACGCATGCGGCGACGAGACCACCCTCAGGGTCGTCGATGCCCAAGCCCTTTCCGGCGGTGAGGAGCAATCCCCATTTGTGTTCCTCGCGTGGCCACCCCCGGTCCTCGGACAAGTCGGCGCAGGCGGTGAGATCGCGAAGCGTCAGACGGCGGATGGGCAGAGCGGCGAGGGAAGGAGTCGGCACGCAGGTCAGGCTGTCCGACCGGCCCCCTCGCCGTCCACCCGTTTCCCTGCGGCCACACGTGCTTTTGGTCATGCCATGGTCCTCTGTACAGCCTGCGGACAGCAGGGAGGGTTTCACGTGAAACATCGAACAGCCGGTTAGCCTCGGGGGCCATGGCGAGACTTCATCTCTTCGATCTTGACGGCACCTTGCTGCACGGCAGTACCGCTCCGGTGGAGATTTCCCGCCAGTTGGGGCTGGAGGCGGAGGCCGTGGCGTTGGACCGGGCGATCGCGGACGGGCGGATCGGTCCGCCGGAGTACGCGGCGCAGGTGTACGACCTGTGGTCCGAGCTGACCGAGGCGCATGTCAGCGCCGCATTCGAGGCGGCTCCCTGGCTGGCCCGCATCCGAGAGGTCTGGGCAGAGATCAAAGACGCGGGCGAATACTGTGCGGTCGTGTCGCTCTCGCCTTCCTTCTTCGTGGAACGCCTTCTTGACTGGGGCGCTCACGCGGCGCATGGCTCTCGCTTCCCGGCCGTTCCGTTCACCGAGCCCGTGGATCCGACCGGAGTGCTCAGTGCCGCGGCCAAGGTGACCATCGCGGACAGGCTGTGCGAGAAGTTCGGCGTGACGCGGGCCGACTGTGTGGCGTACGGCGACTCGATGTCGGACAAGGAACTGTTCGCTGTCGTACCGGTTTCCGTGGCGGTCAATGCGGACGCCCATCTGGCAGGACTCGCGACGCACTCCTACACGGGGCGGAATCTGTGGGATGCCTATGAATTGGTTCGTCCTGCCCGGTAGTTGCCGGACTTCATGGTTCGCACCCCTGCCCGATTTGTGAGGAAGGGAGGGGGGACTTGTGTGCGTGGCGACGCCCGGTAGGGTCGACTCCGGTTCACGTCCGGGATGGAGTCCACATGTCCCGTGCGGGCCGAGAGCAGGGCGAGCAGCCTAACGGGACGGAGAGCGCGAGACCCGCGTCTCCGGGTATGCGACCGCGGCACCCGATCGGGATGCAAGGCTGCGGGGCGCTACGGCAGGCCGCCCGCCGGGGGAAAGCATGCACCTTCTCCGGAGAGAAGGTGCGCAGACCGACCGCGAGATGTTCGAGGCGAGGCACACCATGGACGCTCCGACCACCACGTCGGGGGAGAACGGCATGTCGGGCGGAGCCGACTGGTTCACACCGCGCACGCAGTCGTCGACTCCGCCGGCGGACAGCCCAGAGCGCGTGCCGGATCAGCGGTCTGCGCCGGCCGTCGAGGAGGGGTCTGCGGACGCCATCCTCATACGCCGCACGATGGCCGAGATAGGACCGGTCGCCGACAAGGTCACTTCTTACTTCTACGCACTGCTCTTCGTCCGCCATCCGGAGCTTCGCGCGCTGTTCCCGGCCGCGATGGACACCCAGCGAGAGCGCCTGCTGAAGGCGCTGCTCACCGCGGCCGAGAACCTGGACGACACCTCGGTCCTCGTCGACTATCTGCAGAACCTGGGCCGTGGACACCGCAAGTACGGAACGCGACCCGAGCACTATCCAGCCGTCGGGGAATGCCTGATCGGCGCGCTGAGCAGGTACGCCGCCACCGTCTGGAGCCCGGAGACCGAGGCGGCGTGGGTGCGGGCGTACACGACGATGTCCCAGGTCATGATCGACGCCGCGGCGGCGGACGAACTGCGGTCTCCGCCCTGGTGGCACGCCGAGATCGTCACCCACGACCTCAGAACGCCCGACATCGCCATCATCACCCTCCGCCCCGACCAGCCCTATCCCTTCCTCGCGGGCCAGTACACGAGCGTGGAGACGCCCTGGTGGCCACGGGCGTGGCGGCACTACTCGTTCGCTTCCGCACCCCGGTCGGACGGTCTGCTGACATTCCATGTGAAGGCCGTACCGGCCGGCTGGGTCTCCAACGCCCTGGTGCACCGCGCCCGGCCCGGAGACGTCATACGACTCGGGCCGCCGACCGGCTCCATGACCGTCGACCATACGACCGACAGCGGACTGCTCTGTCTGGGCGGCGGCACCGGCATAGCGCCCATCAAGGCCCTGATCGAGGACGTCGCCGAGCGTGGAGCGCGTCGGCCTGTCGAGGTGTTTTACGGCGCCCGCACCGACCACGACCTCTACGACATCGACACCATGCTCCGGCTCCAGCAGAGCCACTCCTGGCTGTCGGTCCGGGCGTTCATCGACCAGCAGGCCCATGTCCAGCTCCCCGATGCCCTGCGTGACTACGGCCCCTGGAACGAGTACGACGCCTATCTCTCGGGGCCGCCCGGGATGATCCGCAGCGGCATCGACACGCTCCGGGACATCGGGGTCCCAAGGAGCCGCATACGGCACGACTCGGTGGAGGAGCTGCTGGTCGTCGGGAACTGAGCGCGCTAACCGAGGTCCGGAGCGTGCATGGCGCGCACCCCCTCGATGTTGCCGTCCAGATAGTGGCGCAGCGACAGCGGGACCAGGTGGACGGAGGCGATGCCGACCCGGGTGAAGGGGACGCGGACGATCTCGTACTCACCGGCCGGCTCGTCCACTTCGGGGCCGTGCCGCCGGGCCGGGTCCATGGACTCCAGTCGGCAGACGAAGAAGTGCTGCACCTTCACGCCGGTCGCGCCGCCGTCCTCGCCGATGTGCTCGACGGTGTCCACGAAGCACGGCACCACATCAGTGATCTTGGCGCCGAGCTCCTCGGACACCTCTCGATGCAGGGCGTCCACGACGGTCGGGTCGCCGGGCTCGACACCGCCACCGGGAGTGACCCAGTAGGGATCGACGCCAGGCTTGGTGCGCTTGATCAGGATCAGGTCGTCACCGTCGAGAAGAATGGCACGGGCGGTGCGCTTGACCACGGGTCGGACGGTCATGGGAGAAATGTGGCCCGGCTGGTTCCACGTGAAACATCGCGAGAAGTCACCTTGTGATTGCCTTCCGTGGGCGCTGTGCCAGAGGGCCTCAACACCAGGCCGTGGCCGCCCGCTGAAGCCACTCATGGGCCCGCGCGATGTGGGGCATGGCGAGGGTGCCGGTGCGCACCACCAGGAAGTACGTGCGCAGCGGAGGCACGGCCGGATCGTGCAGCATCGCGATCGTGCCGTCGTCGAGGGCGGAGGCGCACAGATAGCGGGGCAGCACGGCGAGTCCGGCACCCCCCATCGCGCAGGCGAGCACTGCGCGTAGATCCGGAACGATGACCGTGCCCGAGGTGGCCGGGCGTGAGTCGAAGACGGAGGCCCAGTAGCGCGAGACGAAGGGCAGCGACTCGTGGACCTCGACGACGGGAAGATCCTCCAGTGCGGGCGCCCCCTTCAGACGCAGCGCTTCCGCACCGATCCGTTCCACCCAGCGCGGGGCGGCGACCAGCACGTGTTCCTCGTCGCAGAGCGGAGTCGCGGTGAGCAGAGCGCCGCGTGGACGGGCTGTGCTGATGGCCAGATCATGATGTCCGGAGGCCAGTCCTTCCAGGGTTTCCTCCGCCGTCCCGAAGGAGGCGCGCAGCGCGAATCCCTGGCCGTCGTCGCCGGTCAGCTCTGTCAGGGCGGGCAGGGCGCGTTCGGCGGTGAACTCGGGCGGGCCGGCGAGGTGCAGGGTTCTGAGCGAGGACTCGTCGTCCAGGCCGCTCTCGGCTATCTCCACCAGGGCGTCTAGATGGGGAGCGGCCTTGTGCGCGAGTTCGTCACCGATGGTCGTCGGGGTCACCCCGCGCGCCTGGCGGAGGAAGAGAGGCTTGCCCAGCTGCCGTTCCAGCGTGCGGATCTGCGAGGTGACGGCGGGCTGCGAGAGGCCGAGCAGAGCAGCGGCGCGGGTGAAGGAACCAGCCCGGTGCACAGTGACGAAGGTGCGCAGCAAGGCCAGGTCCATGGCGTGCCCTCCCCTATCCCTGCCTCCTCCGGCTCCCGGGCAGGCCCCAACTATAAATAAGTCGATAGGTCTCTGTCGCTAGCGTGATTGGACACTGACAGAGAGTCAACTAGCCTTGTTCGCGCGGTTCTTCGGCGCGCAGGAACCGAAGACGGTCCGAGCCACGAGGGGGGAGGCTCGGACCGTCGTGCGCCGTCGGCCGCGCGGCCGACGGTTCACTCGGCGGACGAGCCGGACTCGTCCAGGGCCCGCAGCACGTCGGCGATCAGGTCCTCGGGGTCCTCGGCGCCGACGGACATACGGATGAAGCCTTCCGGTACCGCGTCCCCGCCCCAGCGGCGGCGCCGCTCGGCCGTGGAACGCACCCCGCCGAAGCTCGTGGCGTCCTCCACGAGACGGAGGGCTTCGAGGAAACGCTCGGCACGCGCGCCTGTGGGCAGCGTGAAGGAGACCACGCAGCCGTAGCGGCGCATCTGCTGCGAGGCGGTCCGGTGCGAGGGATCGTCGGGCAGGCCGGGGTAGCGCAGGCCGGACACCTCGGGCCGCTGCTTCAGCGCCTCGGCGAGCGCGAGGGCGGTGGCGTTCTGCCGCTCGACGCGCAGCTGGAGTGTGGCGAGGGACCGGTGCGCGAGCCAGGCCTCCATGGGACCGGAGATCGCCCCGACGATCTTGCGCCAGCGTCGTACGGCGGCCATCGTCTCGGTGTCACGGCCGGCGACATAGCCCAGCAGCACATCACCGTGGCCGGTGAGCTGCTTGGTGCCACTGGCCACGGAGAAGTCGGCGCCCAGCTCCAGCGGGTGCTGCCCGAGCGGGGTGGCGAGGGTGTTGTCGACGGCCACCAGGGCGCCCTGCGCGTGGGCTGCCGCCACCAGCCGCCGGATGTCGCAGACGTCGAGTCCGGGGTTCGACGGTGACTCGATCCACAGCAGCCGGGCGCCGTCGAGAACCTCCAGCTGGGCGTCGCCGCCGGTGGGGGCGGTGCGCACCTCGACGCCGTACGCCTCCAGCTGGGTGCGGACCAGCGGCAGCACCTGGTAGCCGTCGGAGGGCAGCACGACCACGTCGCCGGCGCGCAGCTGGGAGAACAGCACAGCGGAGATCGCCGCCATGCCGGAGGCGAAGACCAGCGTCTCGACGTCGTCCCGGCCGGGCGCCTCCAGCTCACCGATGGCCCGCTCCAGCAGCGTCCAGGTCGGGTTGTCGTCCCGGCCGTACGAGTACGGACCCGTCACCTCGCCGGGCAGATGGAAGTGCGCCGCGAACACCGGTCCGGGCAGGGTCGGCTCGTGCTTGACCGGTTCGGGCAGCCCGGCGCGTACCGCGCGCGTGCCGTCGCCGGTACGGCCCCGGTCCTTGGCAGTGTCGCTCATGCGGCCTGGCCTTCGAGCTGCTCGCGTACGGCGGCGAGCAGACCGACGCTCGCCGCCTCCACCATCGCCAGGCACTCCTCGAAGCCGTCCCGGTGTCCGTAGTACGGATCCGGAACATCGAGGTCGTCGCCGGCGGCGGGGTCGTACGAGCGCAGCAGGCGGACCTTGCGGGCGTCCTCCTCGGTGGGCGCGAGGCGGCGCAGCGCCTTGAGATGACCGGCGTCGAGGGCGATCACCAGGTCGAGGCGGGAGAACCACGACGGCTGGAACTGGCGCGCGACATGATCGCTGTCGTAGGCGTGCTCCTCGAGGACCGAGACGGTCCGCGGGTCGGCGGGCTCGCCCTCGTGCCAGCCGCCGGTGCCGGCGCTGTCGACCTCCACCCGGTCCTCCAGGCCGGCCTCCGCCACACGCGCGCGGAAGACGGATTCGGCCATCGGGGAGCGGCAGATGTTGCCGGTGCACACGAAACAGACGCGGTAGGCCATGACGCGATCAGTCCTCGTCGGGCAGGACGACGTGCAGCGCCCAGGAGACGACGGAGACGATCAGACCGCCGACGACGGCCGTCCAGAACCCCTGCACGTGGAAGCTCAGGTCGAGCTTGCCGCAGACCCAGGAGGTCAGCAGCAGCATCAGCGCGTTCACGACCAGGGTGATCAGTCCGAGGGTCAGGATGAACAGCGGGAAGGTGAGCACCTTCACGATCGGCTTGACCAGCCAGTTCACCAGGCCGAAGATCAGGGCGACGACGATCAGCGTGCCGGCCTTCTTGGCCGTGCTGTCACCCGTCAGAGTGATCTTGTCCAACAGCCACACGGCGACCGCGAGGGCGCCCGCGTTGGCGATCGTCTTGACTACGAAATTCTTCATGTGTCTGATCGTGGCAGACCCGATCGGAACCGAGCAGTGAGACGAGGGCGACAACGGAGATGAAGGCATTCCGGCTGGACGAACTGGAGGCGGAGCGCGCCGCCAACGAGGGGGCGTACCTTCAGTTCCTGCGGGAGCGGAACATGTCCGTCGGCCTTTACGCGCTGAACGCGGGCGAGCACGACCCGCAGAAGCCGCACAACCAGGACGAGGTGTACTTCGTCGTCAGCGGCCGCGCGTCCATCACCGTCGGACTCGAGACGACCGAGGTGGCGCGGGGCAGCGTGGTGTACGTGCCGGCCGGCGTCGCCCACAAGTTCCACCACATCAGCGAGGACCTGAGGGTTCTGGTCGTCTTCTCTCCGCCCGAGGCCTGAGCCCGCCCCCCGGGTTCCCTAGGGGACGGGTCAGGGGAGGACAAGGGACGCGAGGCCCCCGCAGGCCCCCTTCCGGCCCTAGCATCGAGTGCAGAACATCAACGCCGTACGTGAAAAGGCGTACGAGCACTCAGACGTACGAGAACGCAAAGGACGAGGGCATGCGAGAGATCTTCGCGGGACTGCCGTGGTGGGTGAAGTGGGTCGCGGTGCCGGTCATCGCCCTGGTCGTGTTCGGCGGCCTGATAGCCACGGTGCTCAGCATCGTGATCGGCCTCCTCTTCAAGGCGCTGGTCTTCGTCGCTCTGGTCGGCGGACTCATTTACGTCGTGCGCAAGTTCATGTCGAACTCCTCGTCACGCAGCGACTGGTGACGACCCGGGAACAGGTGCTCGGCAACGGCATCACCGGTTCCCGGCAAGGCGATCGCCGGTTTCCCTCGGGCGAGGGAAGTTTCCCGTGAGGCCGTCTGCGTGCGGCGGCGGACGATTAGAGTCCGGAAATCCCGCGGGGACCGGCCCCGCGGGCGGAGCAGACCCCCTCCGTGCTCTTCCCCTCCGCACGGGCTGCCCCTCGCGCTCCCGGGAGTGACCCTTGGCCACGGTTGACACCGCACCGGCAGAACCGCATCCACCCCGCACCCCACCACGCTCCTGCGCACCCCCCACCCAGCGGCCGCCCTCCGTCGCGGTCCCCGGGCAACCGCGCACGATCGACATCCCGCCGGCACCCCGCCCCACGGACGCCTCCGGGCCACCGCACCCCGCCGAGGCCCCCGGCTCGCCGGCCGCCGCGACGCTCATCGGATCCGTCCAGCGCGCCATGCGCCTGCTGGAGACCGTGGCCACGCATGTGTACGGCGCTCCCGCCAAACAACTCGCCCGCGAGACCGGACTCGCCCTTCCGACGGCCTACCACCTGCTGCGCACCCTCGTGCACGAGGGCTATCTACGGCGCGAGAAGGGGCTCTTCTTCCTCGGCGAGGCGGCCGAACGGCTGGGCAGCAGCGGAGCACAGCAGAAACGTCGCAGCGCGGTGGCGGACACGCTCGCGCACTGGCGCGATTCGATCGGTGTGCCGGTGTACTACGCGATGTACCGGGACGGCGAGATCGAGGTCATGTGCGTCTCTGACTCGCCCGAGGCGCCGGCGGTCGAGGAGTGGGCCGACTTCCGCGAGACCGGACACGCGCACGCCATCGGACAGTGCCTGCTCTCCCAGCTGGACGAGGATGCCCGTCGCGACCATCTCGCGCGCTACCCCGTGCAGTCCATCACGCCGTACACGGTGCGTGACAACGATGCCCTGTTGCGGCGGCTGGCCCGGATGCCGCGCATGGAGCCGGTGGTCGAGCGCCAGGAGTACGCGCTCGGCACGGTCTGCGCGGCGGTACCGATCACGGTCGGCACCACCGTGGCCACGATGGCCATGTCGCTGCCCGTCCACCAGGCCGACCGTCTGCTGCCCGCGGCGTATCGGCTGCAGACGGAGATCGGGCGGCATCTGGGCACGCTCAGCCTCTCTATCAGTATCTGAAAACTTACTCCTTGTGATCTGCCATGTACGTTCAGCAAGATTTGACCACGCTTAGAGGGATCAATCCGGCCAGTCGACGTCCATACGACGGGGTAGACGATGCGCGAGTCCGTACAGGCAGAAGTCATGATGAGCTTTCTCGTGTCGGAGGAGCTCTCCTTCCGCATCCCGGTGGAGCTGCGCTACGAGACCTGTGATCCCTACGCCGTCCGGCTCACCTTCCATCTGCCCGGTGACGCCCCGGTGACCTGGGCGTTCGGGCGTGAGCTGCTGATCGACGGCGTCGGCCGGCCGTGCGGGGAAGGGGATGTGCACATCGCTCCCGTCGAATCCGATGTGCTGGGCGAGGTGCTGATCAGGCTTCAGGTCGGCAGCGACCAGGCCCTGTTCCGTGCCTCCGCGCCGCCGCTGGTGGCCTTCCTGGACCGCACGGACAAGCTCGTGCCGCTCGGTCAGGAGGGCGCGCTGGCCGACTTCGACGCCCATCTGGAAGAGGCCCTGGACCGCATCCTGGCCGAGGAGCAGAGCGCCGGCTGAGGGGCTGTGGCACGGGGCGTCGAGCGGGTCGCCCTGCCGCACGGAATCGTGCAGGAACGCTTCTGCGTGCGGAGCGTCGGAGTCAAGGCTCAGGCGGCTCAGTTGTGCAGGGCTCGGCCCTACCGCTTCCGCCGCCGCCCCCGGCCGCCGCGTGCCGGTACGGGCTGTGTCCCGGCCGGTGCTGCGCCGTGCCGGTGGTGGTGACCGCGTGCCTGCCGGTGGCTGTGAGCGCGTGCCTGCCGGTGGCCGTGACCGGGGCCGTCGTCCCGGCGGTCTTCCCGCTCGGGCATGTGGTCGTCGCCCGGCCTCGAACGTGGTCGGGGGGCTCGGGCGGCCGATACGGGTACTGCTGCATCCGGGCCACCGCCCGATCATCGCAACAGCGGAAGGGGGCCCACTGTTCACCGCGCCACAAATGACGCTAGCGTGGAGGCACCTTTGCACACGCGGGAGCTCGGAGCACCGGGCTGAGAGGGCGCTGATCTCCGTACGCGCGATGTTTCACGTGGAACAAGCGATGTTCCGCGCGGAATGCCGTCAGACGGAAACCGCTGCGTCGACCGCCGAACCTGTTACCGGGTAATGCCGGCGTAGGGAGTAGGTCTCATGACCAACAAGGACGCACGCACGCCTGCCTCCGTTCAGGACGAGAAGTCCCAGGAGGCCGGGAAGTCCATCGGCTGGCACAAGGCGTACGTCGAGGGTTCGCGCCCCGACCTGCGCGTGCCGGTCCGCCAGGTGCACCTCACCAACGGGAAGTCGGTCACTCTGTACGACACGTCGGGCCCGTACACCGATCCACTCGTCGACACCGATGTCCGTAGGGGCCTGCCGCCGTTGCGGGAGAACTGGATCATCGCCCGCGGTGACACCGAGGAGTACGCGGGCCGTCCCGTCCGTCCCGAGGACGACGGAATCAAGCACACCTCGCCGCGCGGTGGGCTGCGCAACCTGGACGCGGTCTTCCCCGGACGGCCGCGCCAGCCGCGCCGGGGCCGGGACGGCGAGGCGGTGACGCAGCTCGCGTACGCCCGCCGGGGCGAGATCACCCCGGAGATGGAGTACGTGGCCATCAGGGAGAACGTGGCTCCCGAGGTGGTCCGCGAGGAGATCGCGGCGGGCCGGGCGGTGCTGCCGGCCAACGTCAACCACCCGGAGATCGAGCCGATGATCATCGGCAAGCGGTTCCTCGTGAAGGTCAACGCCAACATCGGCAACTCGGCGGTCACCTCCTCCATCGAGGAGGAGGTGGAGAAGATGACCTGGGCGACCCGTTGGGGTGCCGACACGGTCATGGACCTGTCCACGGGCCGCAACATCCACACCACCCGCGAGTGGGTGCTGCGCAACTCCCCCGTCCCCATCGGCACGGTGCCGCTCTACCAGGCCCTGGAGAAGGTCGACGGCAAGGCCGAGGAACTGACCTGGGAGATCTACAAGGACACGGTCATCGAGCAGGCCGAGCAGGGCGTGGACTACATGACCGTCCACGCGGGCGTCCGGCTGCCGTACGTGCCGCTCACCGCCAACCGCAAGACGGGGATCGTCTCGCGCGGCGGCTCGATCATGGCCGCGTGGTGCCTGGCGCACCACAAGGAATCGTTCCTGTACGAGAACTTCGAGGAGCTCTGCGAGATCCTCGCCGCCTACGACGTCACGTACTCGCTGGGCGACGGCCTGCGGCCGGGTTCGATCGCGGACGCCAACGACGAGGCGCAGTTCGCCGAGTTGAGGACGCTCGGGGAACTCAACCGGATCGCCAGGCGTTTCAACGTACAGACGATGATCGAGGGCCCGGGACACGTCCCGATGCACAAGATCAAGGAGAACATCGACCTTCAGCAGGAGATCTGCGATGAAGCTCCGTTCTATACGCTCGGCCCGCTGACCACCGACATCGCGCCGGCGTACGACCACATCACCTCCGGCATCGGCGCCGCGATGATCGCCTGGTGGGGCACGGCGATGCTCTGCTACGTCACGCCCAAGGAGCACCTGGGCCTGCCCAACCGTGACGACGTCAAGACCGGCGTGATCACCTACAAGATCGCAGCTCACGCGGCCGACCTCGCCAAGGGCCACCCGGGCGCCCAGGAGTGGGACGACGCACTGTCCGACGCCCGCTTCGAGTTCCGGTGGGAGGACCAGTTCAACCTCGCCCTGGACCCGGACACGGCACGGGAGTTCCACGACGAGACCCTGCCGGCCGAGCCCGCCAAGACCGCCCACTTCTGCTCCATGTGCGGGCCGAAGTTCTGCAGCATGAAGATCTCGCAGGACATCCGCCGCGAACACGGTGGAAGCCGGGCCGAGATCGAGGAGGGCATGGCTCAGAAGTCGAAGGAGTTCGCGGCGAGCGGGAACAGGGTGTACCTGCCGATCGCCGACTGACGGCTCATCCCCTGGGCGGTGCGCGCCCGAGGTGCGCCATGCGCCCCGCCCAGGGCCGCGCTTCTGCCGCGCCGGATCGGCGCCTGGATGACGGTCTTGGGCGACCGGGAGCCATGACGACGGCTGGGCCGGCTGACCGGGGCGGCACACCGTTGGGCCTCCCGGGCGGGCCCACGTCGGCGGGGGCGTGAGCCGTGTCCGGGTTGCCGCGGGGTCACTCGGGCCGGTGCTCCGGGCCGCCGAAGTCCGGGCTCGTGTAGTCCGGGCTGGTGAAGCCCGTCCGGCCGGCCTGGGTGCCGTCGTCGGGGCTGCTGAAACCGGGGCGGTCGTACCCCAGGCGGGGCATACGGCCGCGCGGGGCGGACGGGGTCGTACGGTGCACGGGGGCCGGTCCGGGCTCGGCGAGCGCCTCGGTGAGGAACGGCAGGATGCCGCGCTCCAGCAGGGCGCTCCGCCAGGCCTCTCTGGCGCTGTCCAGTTCCCGGTGCGCCGCGTCCAGTGCCTGGGCCTGCTCCGAACTTCCGTTGCGCAGGGCGGTGAGCAGCAGCCCGACGGCGGCGACGAGAATCGCGGCCGCGGTCACCGCGCCGAACACCCACCCGGCGGTGAGCATGGTCTGGGCGAAGGCCTGTCCGGGGCTCAGGGACTTCAGGATGTATCCGACGAGCAGGAAGATCGCCGCGGCGGTTCCGGAGAGGACGGGAGCCAGTACGGCGATGACCGCGACGGCGCCCGCGCCGGTGGTCTCGGCCGCCTCGCCGAAGGTGGTCACGAGCCCGGTGCCGGCCGAACTCCGGTCGGCGTGAGCGGAGTCGCCGGAGGAGGAGGGAGTCATCGCCGGCTGACGCAGTTCCTGGCGGATCTTCACATAGTGCTGGTATTCGGCCGCGGCGGCGGCCGTTATCAGTGCGGTGGCGTTGAGCGCCATGGTGCGCAGTTGTTCGGGATTGAGCCGCTGTCCGACAGCGGCCAGTTCCGGCCGCTGGGGTGCGGAGCGCAGCGCCTCATCGAGGAGCCGCTCGAATTCCTGGCGGTCCTCGCTCTGCAGGTGCTGCGGAACGCTGTTCATGTGCATCCCCCGATGCTCCGTAGGGCTTGGGGCTCGCACGCCGGCGAGCCGTCGGGCAGAAACGGAGGGGAGCCTGCTACGGATAAGCCGATGGTAGAGCCGTGACGGCACACGGTGACAGGGGGTTGCCGGAAATTGCCGTCCGGCCTGCAGGTACGGAGCCCGGCGAACCCGCCCGCGGAACGGTCAGGTGGCCAGGGGAAGTTGCCGGACCAGTAGCTTTCCGGCCATGGTCACTCCGCCGTCCATCGCGATGGCGAGCCCGTCGGCGTAGACGTGCGGTCCCTCCACGACCGGGCCGGTGCCCTCCTCGCCGTCCTCGGAGCCGACCTCGCCGAGGAGGTAGGGGATCGGGCTGTGACCGTGAACGATACGGGTGCCGCCGTACGTATCGAGGAGGGAGCGCACCGCGTCGGCGCCGCCCTCGTCGCGGAAGGAGAAGCGCTTGGTGAACTTGCGGAACAGGTCCCAGCACTCGTCCGCGTCGTTGCGGGTGAGGGTCTCGCGGACGGTGTCGTTGACCGCCTCGATCGAGTCTCCGTAGTCGAGGTAGGCGGTGGTGTCCGAGTGCACGAGCAGATAGCCGTCGACCTCCTCGACGGCGTCGAGGCGGGCCATCCACTGCAGGTGGTGGTCCTGGAGACGGTCCATGTCGGTCTTCTGGCCGCCGTTGAGGAGCCAGGCCGCCTGGAAGGTCGCGGTTCCCGCGCCGGAGTTGACGGGCGTGTCGCCGAACCGCTTGGCGCCGAGCAGCAGCAGCTCGTGGTTGCCCATGAGGGCCTTGCAGTAGCCGCCGGCCGCCGCGGCCTCGGCGGACAGCCGCATCACCAGGTCGATGACGCCGATGCCGTCGGGTCCGCGGTCGGTGAAGTCGCCGAGGAACCACAGCCGGGTGGTGCCGGCGCACCACTGGCCGGAGGCGTCGATCAGCCCCTGCTCCTGCAGTGCGGCCACCAGTTCGTCGAGGTAACCGTGGACGTCTCCGACGACGAAAAGCGGTCCGGGCCCGGTCGCGGGCTGCGGAGCCGGGGCCGCGGGTGCCGTCGCGACGGAGACCTGGAGCGTCTCCGCCCGGTTGACGACGGGAAGGTCGCGCTGGGTGGGGGTGTAGCCGTCGGGGTACGCCTCGTCGGCGGGCGACGCGTTCTCGCCCGGGGGGGCGGTGCGGACGTACGGACCGGTCTCGTGGACGTACGCAGGTACCCGGAAGTCGCGCAGCGTTGCCGTCCGCTCCACTTCGGGTCCCTGACCGGCCCCCTGAGTCATCAGACCCCTCCACCATCGCGCCGCATCTGCACCGCTTCGGACTGCCTGGTCGCAGCGGTCCGCGGTGTCGTGGGCCCATCATAGGAATGCGCGTCGCGCCGTGTGATGACCCAGGGGTGGTGAATCGGAACAAGACTCCAGTTCACCGCGGCTTTCGCCCCGTTTGGGCAGGTGTTCGGCCGGCTGCGCGGCGACCGAACCCCCGGCCCTCCGGTCGCAGGTCCCGCCGAGCCGCCTCCGCCGGCCGGGGCGCGCACGGGGTGAGCGCCCCGCTTTCGGCGCTATTTCTCGTCCGGCGTCCGTGGTGGGCTGACCGTCGTGCGCGGCGGACGCCGCTGTGAGGAGGTGCGCACGATCAGCTCGGTCGGTATCACCTGCTCGACCGGCTGGTCCGACTCCACGCCCTCGATGGCGTCGATGAGGAGCTGGACCACCGCGGTGCCGATGCGGCGGGGCTTCAGGGAGAGCGTGGTGATGGGCGGCTCGGTGCTGGCGTACACCATGGACTCGCTGCAGCACACGAGCAGCAGGTCCTCGGGGACGCGGAGCCCGTAGCGGCGGGCGGCGGCCAGCAGGTCGGTGCCGTTGGGGTCGAACAGACCGTAGACCGCGTCGGGCCGGTCGGGACGGGCGAGCAGCCGGTCGGCGGCGACGGCGCCCGCGCACGGGTCGTGCGCCGGGTAGGCCTCGTAGACCGGGTCCTGGCCGACCCGCTCGCACCAGCGCAGGTAGGCGGTGGTGGACAGGTGGGTGTACGTGTCCGTCGTGGTGCCCGTGAGCAGGCCGATGCGGCGGGCGCCGGCGTCGGCGAGGTGGTCGAGGATGCCGAGGACGGCGGCCTCGTGGTCGTTGTCGACCCAGGCGGTGACCGGCAGCGAGCCGGCCGGGCGGCCGTCGGAGACGACCGGCAGGCCCTGGCGGACGAGCTCGCTGACCACCGGGTCCTGATCGGAGGGGTCGATGACGACCGTGCCGTCCAGGGCGACGTTGGACCACACGTCGTGGCGGGAGGTCGCGGGGAGGATCACGAGGGCGTAGCCGCGGGCGAGCGCGGCCGAGGTGGCGGCTCGCGCCATCTCCGCGAAGTACGCGAACTCGGTGAAGGTGAAAGGTTCATCCCCGTACGTCGTCACGGTCAGGCCGATCAGGCCCGACTTGCCGGTACGGAGGGTGCGGGCGGCGGCGGAGGGGCGGTATCCCAGCCGGTCGGCGACCTCTCGGACATGGCGCCGGGTGGCATCCGGGAGCCGGCCCTTGCCGTTGAGGGCGTCGGAGACGGTCGTGATGGAGACTCCGGCGGCGGCGGCCACGTCTCTGATGCCCGCCCGGCCCGGCCGGCTGCCTCGACGTGAGGTTTCCGCGCGGCTCACCTGGTGCTTCCCTGCTGCTGTCATGGCGAGCCGATAGTAGGGCTCATGTGGTGGGGTAGTGCGGACGCATATGCACGCGTTGACAGGTACGTTTCTGCATGGTCATACGGCGCCAACTACCTCAGAAACAAAGGTAGTTGAACGATCCTGCGGCAAGACGTGTCGCGGTGACGCGTATGGACCTGCCAAGTGCCCGATGTTTCGAAGAGGTCTCAACTCACCTGCACGAGGGATGCGCGCCACGGCGCGAGCTACCGGCGCATAGATATATGTACGGCGCGCCCCCTGATACGTACGCCTTCGTACGGCGATGCCCCGGGATGACGCCGGGGCGGATGCGGTTCACGTTTTGCCGGGCCGCCACCTGTACGCACCGGGGCCGAATCCTCATAAGGTGAGGAGTATTGGAAGCCGGCGGCGTCGACGGTCCGCCGGTGGTCGCGAGGAGGACTGCGGTGAGCGAGACGAGCCCGAAGCTGCGCGCCGAGCTGGAGGGTATCCCCACCTACAAGCCGGGCAAGCCTGCCGCGGCCGGCGGGCCGGTCGCCTACAAGCTCTCCTCCAACGAGAATCCGTATCCGCCGCTGCCCGGCGTGATGGAGAGCGTGACGGCGGCCGCCTGCGACTTCAACCGCTACCCGGACATGGGATGCACCGGGCTGATGGCCGAGCTGTCGGAGCGCTTCGGCGTCCCGGTCTCCCACCTGGCCACCGGCACCGGCTCGGTGGGCGTCGCCCAGCAGCTCATCCAGGCCACCAGCGGTCCCGGCGACGAGGTGATCTACGCCTGGCGGTCCTTCGAGGCGTACCCGATCATCACGCAGATCAGCGGCGCCCGGTCGGTGCAGGTGCCGCTCACGCCCGGCGATGTGCACGACCTGGACGCGATGGCGGACGCGATCACCGACCGGACGCGTCTGATTTTCGTCTGCAATCCCAACAACCCGACCGGCACGGTGGTGCGACGGGCCGAGCTGGAGCGGTTCCTCGACCGGGTGCCCGGCGATGTCCTGGTGGTGCTGGACGAGGCCTACCGCGAGTTCATCCGCGATCCCGAGGTGCCCGACGGCGTCGAGCTGTACCGGAACCGGCCCAACGTGTGCGTTCTGCGCACGTTCTCCAAGGCCTACGGGCTCGCCGGGCTGCGCGTCGGTTTCGCGATCGCCCATGAGCCGGTCGCGGCGGCGCTGCGCAAGACGGCGGTGCCCTTCGGTGTCAGCCAGCTCGCGCAGGAAGCGGCGATCGCCTCGCTGCGGGCCGAGGACGAGCTGCTCGGGCGGGTCGGCTCGCTGGTGTGCGAGCGCAAGCGCGTGGTCGACGCGCTGCGCGGCCAGGGCTGGACAGTGCCGGAGACGCAGGCGAACTTTGTCTGGCTGCGGCTGGGGGAGCGTACGGTCGCGTTCGCTCAGGCCTGTGAGCAGCACGGTGTGGTGATCCGGCCGTTCCCGGGCGAGGGTGTGCGGGTGACGGTCGGAGAGACCGAGGCGAACGACATCTTCCTGAAGGTGGCGGAGGCGTTCCGCAAGGAGCTGTAGCCCGGCGCGGGCTCTACTCGTCGATCAGTTCCACCCGGATGGGGTCGCCGTCGCGTACGGTCGCCAGCGCGCGGGCGTCCCCGTCCAGGCTTCCGAGGACGTTGCACGGGCTCGCGAGGCGGCACTCCTCGCCTCGCGAGATCGGTGTCGGGCCATAGGGGAGGGCGAGCGCGTCGCCATCCGTCCAGAAGGCCACCGTGCCTGGGTCCACCACCTGCCGGGCGTCCGTTTCACGTGAAACAGAGACCCCTGTGTCGAAATACACCTCCTCGCCCCATGTGCAGGCGCTGGAGGTGAGCGGCAGTGCCTTGGCGAGGGCCTGTGCGGTCGGCGTGTCTGCGTCGAGGGTCGCGGTGATGTTGCCCGCAGGCCAGGAAAGGCGTATCTGCATGGCGTGCAATTCAACAAGATGTTGAAGTCGATGCCAAGGTCTTGACGCGAAGGCAGAGGGGGGACCCCCCGTTGGTTGCCGAAAATCAGTGAGTCATAATGGCTTGTGAATGTGAACGCGTTCACAAGCGCGTCCCGATTGTCCTGTATGTGCGCGATAAGCAGGGCAAACCGCCGCTGTACCACGCCGTAGTAAGGAGAGTGACGACGTGGACCTGGCTCTGGCGCCGGAGACACTGGCGCGCTGGCAGTTCGGCATCACCACCGTCTACCACTTCCTGTTCGTCCCCCTGACCATCTCCCTGGCCGCTCTCACGGCCGGGCTGCAGACGGCCTGGGTGCGCACGGAGAAGGAGAAATACCTCAGAGCGACCAAGTTCTGGGGCAAGCTCTTCCTGATCAACATCGCCATGGGCGTGGTCACGGGCATCGTCCAGGAGTTCCAGTTCGGCATGAACTGGTCCGACTACTCGCGCTTCGTCGGTGACATCTTCGGTGCGCCGCTCGCCTTCGAGGCGCTGATCGCGTTCTTCTTCGAGTCCACGTTCATCGGCCTGTGGATCTTCGGCTGGGACAAGCTGCCCAAGAGGATCCACCTGGCCTGTATCTGGATGGTCTCGATCGGCACGATCCTGTCGGCGTACTTCATCCTCGCGGCCAACTCCTGGATGCAGCACCCGGTCGGCTACAAGATCGACAAGGCCAAGGGGCGGGCCGAGCTGACCGACTTCTGGGCCGTGCTGACCCAGAACACCGCCCTCAGCCAGGCCTTCCACACCCTGTCCGCGGCCTTCCTGACCGGCGGCGCCTTCATGGTGGGCATCGCCGCCTACCACCTGGCCCGCAAGAAGCACATACGTGAGATGAAGACCTCGCTGCGGCTCGGCCTGGTCACCGTGGTCATCGCTGGTCTCCTCACCGCGGTCAGCGGTGACACCCTCGGCAAGGTCATGTTCAAGCAGCAGCCGATGAAGATGGCGGCGGCCGAGGCGCTGTGGGACGGCCAGAAGCCGGCACCTTTCTCGATCTTCGCCTACGGCGATGTGGAGAAGGGCCACAACACCGTGGCCATCGAGATCCCGGGCTTGCTGTCCTTCCTCGCCGACGACGACTTCAGCTCGTACGTGCCCGGCATCAACGACGTCAACAAGGCCGAGCAGCAGAAGTTCGGCCCGGGCGACTACCGGCCCAACATCCCGGTCGCCTTCTGGGGCTTCCGCTGGATGATCGGGTTCGGTATGGCCTCCTTCGCCATCGGCCTGGCCGGACTGTGGCTGACCCGCAAGAAGTTCATGCTGCCGCAGCATCTGCGGGTCGGCGAGGACGAGGTGCCGCATCTGGTGCTGTTCAAGAACAAGGCGCTCAGCCCGAAGCTGACGCCCTGGTACTGGCGCATCGCGACCTGGACCCTGGCCTTCCCGCTGATCGCCAACTCCTGGGGCTGGATCTTCACCGAGATGGGCCGCCAGCCGTGGGTCGTCTACGGCGTCCTGCAGACCCGGCACGCGGTCTCCCCCGGTGTCTCCCAGGGCGAGGTCCTCACCTCGATGACGGTCTTCACCGTGCTGTACGCGATCCTCGCCGTGGTCGAGGTCAAGCTGCTCGCGAAGTACGTCAAGGCCGGCCCGCCCGAGCTGACCGAGGCCGACCTCAACCCGCCCATGAAGATCGGCGGCGACACCCGTGACGCCGACAAGCCGATGGCCTTCTCGTACTAGGCCGGGGGAACAGTCATGCAACTTCACGACGTCTGGTTCGTCCTGATCGCCGTCCTGTGGACCGGCTACTTCTTCCTGGAGGGCTTCGACTTCGGGGTCGGCATCCTCACCAAGCTGCTGGCCCGCAACCGGCCCGAGCGGCGGGTGCTGATCAACACCATCGGGCCCGTCTGGGACGGCAACGAGGTGTGGCTGCTCACGGCCGGCGGCGCGACCTTCGCCGCGTTCCCCGAGTGGTACGCCACCCTCTTCTCCGGCTTCTACCTGCCGCTGCTGGTCATCCTGGTCTGTCTGATCGTCCGGGGTGTCGCCTTCGAGTACCGGGCCAAGCGGACCGAGGAGAACTGGCAGCGCAACTGGGAGACGGCCATCTTCTGGACCTCGCTGATCCCGGCGTTCCTGTGGGGCGTGGCCTTCGGGAACATCGTGCGGGGCGTGAAGATCGACCAGCACTTCGAGTACGTCGGCAGCGTCGGGGACCTGCTCAACCCCTACGCCCTGCTCGGCGGCCTGGTCACCCTCACGCTGTTCACCTTCCACGGTGCGGTCTTCACCGCGCTCAAGACCGTGGGGGACATCCGGGTACGGGCGCGGAAGCTGGCTCTGTGGGTCGGCCTCGGCGCGGCCGTCGTGGCGCTCGGCTTCCTGCTGTGGACGCAGGCCGACAGCGGTGACGGCAAGAGCCTGGTGGCGCTCGTGGTGGCCGTTGCCGCCCTGGTGGCCGCGCTGGTGGCCAACCAGTTCGGGCGTGAGGGATGGGCGTTCACGCTGTCCGGCGTCACCATCGTGGCCGCGGTGGCGATGCTCTTCCTGTCGCTCTTCCCGAACGTGATGCCGTCCACGCTCAACGGAGACTGGAGCCTGACGGTCAGCAACGCCTCGTCGAGCCCCTACACCCTGAAGATCATGACGTGGCTGGCGGCCATCGCCACGCCGCTCGTCCTGCTCTACCAGGGCTGGACCTACTGGGTCTTCCGCAAGCGGATCGGCACGCAGCACATCGCTCCCGATGCTGCGGCCGGCGCCGCGCACTGAGTCCGTCGAGGGTGTGTTTCACGTGAAACACACCCTCTGGGCCGAAGGGCACGTTTCACGTGAAACCAATCGATCCACGTCTGCTGCGGTACGCCCGCGCCACGCGCTTCTTCCTCGTGGCGGTCGTCGGGCTGGGAGCCGTCGGTGCGGGGCTGGTCATCGCCCAGGCGATGCTCATCGCCGAGGTCGTCGTCGGTGCGTTCCAGCACGGGCGGTCCGTCTCTGAACTACGCACTCCCCTGCTGCTGTTGGCCGCTGTGGCCGTGGGCCGGTCGGCTGTCGCGTGGCTCACCGAACTCGCCGCCCATCGGGCGAGTGCGGCGGTGAAATCCGAATTGCGGGGGCGTCTCCTCGACCGTGCGGCGGCGCTCGGTCCCGGATGGCTGGCCGGGCAGCGCACCGGTTCGCTGGTCACTCTGGCCACGCGCGGGGTCGACGCGCTGGACGACTACTTCTCGCGCTATCTGCCACAGTTGGGGCTCGCCGTCGTCGTTCCGGTGGCGGTGCTGGCGCGGATCGTCACCGAGGACTGGGTTTCTGCGGCGATCATCGTCGGCACCCTGCCTCTCATTCCGCTGTTCATGATGTTGATCGGCTGGGCCACCCAGTCCCGGATGGACCGTCAGTGGCGGCTGCTGTCCCGGTTGTCGGGGCACTTCCTGGACGTGGTCGCCGGACTGCCCACGCTGAAGGTGTTCGGCCGGGCCAAGGCACAGGCGGAATCCATCCGGCGGATCACCGGCGAGTACCGGCAGGCCACCCTGCGGACCCTGCGGATCGCCTTCCTCTCCTCCTTCGCGCTGGAGTTGCTCGCCACCCTGTCGGTCGCCCTGGTCGCGGTGACGATCGGCATGCGGCTGGTGCACGGTGACATGGATCTGTACATCGGCCTGGTGATCCTGGTGCTGGCGCCCGAGGCGTACCTTCCGTTGCGGCAGGTCGGTGCGCAGTATCACGCGGCGGCTGAGGGGCTGGCCGCGGCGGAGGAGATCTTCAGCGTGCTGCAGACGCCGGTTCCGGCGTCCGGTACCGGTGAGGTGCCTTCCGGTGCCGTGGCCTTCGAGGGGGTCACCGTTCGCTATCCCGGTCGTTCGGCGGACGCGGTGACGGACGTGTCGTTCAGTGTCGAGCCCGGTGAGACGGTCGCGTTGGTGGGGCCGAGCGGGGTGGGCAAGTCGACGCTGCTCAATGTGCTGCTCGGGTTTGTCCCGCCCAGCGAGGGGCGGGTCCGGGTCGGGGGAGCGGATCTCGCGGAACTCGATCTGGAGGAGTGGCGGTCGCGGATCGCGTGGGTACCGCAGCGGCCGCATCTGTACGCCGGGACGATCGCGGAGAACGTGCGCCTTGCGCGGCCCGAGGCGGACGACCGTGCCGTACGGAGGGCGCTGCGGGACGCGGGTGCGCTGGAGTTCGTGGACGCGTTGCCCGACGGGGCGGAGACCGAGCTCGGGGAGGACGGGGCCGGGCTGTCGGCGGGGCAGCGGCAGCGGCTGGCCCTTGCTCGCGCGTTTCTCGCCGACCGGCCCGTGTTGTTGCTCGACGAGCCGACGGCCTCGCTGGACGGGGTGACGGAGGCGGAGGTCGTGGCGGCGGTGCGGAGGTTGGCTGCCGGGCGGACGGTGCTGCTTGTGGTGCATCGGCCGGCGTTGCTGGGGGTTGCCGATCGGGTGGTGCGGCTGGGGAGTGCGGAGGGGGTCAGCGCGGGACTGTCCTGCGCCGAGTTGCTGAGTGCCCGGGGCTGCAGTCGGCCTGCCAGGGGGCTCCGCCCCCTGGACCCCCGTCCTCGCCCACCCGCCACCCGACTCGGTGGGCTGGAAGGTGACCCGACGGTGTCTGGGCTCGGTGGGCTGGGGGGTCACCCGGCCACGTCCGGGGCCGGTGGGCTGGGGAGTGGTTCGTCGGTGTTCCGGGTCGGTCGGTTGGGAGGTGGGTCGTCGGGGGCTGGGCTCGGGCGGGTGGGAAGTCGCTCGGAGGGGGTGGGGGCGGCGCGGGGGCGGCGGGTGCTCGCGCGGGTGCGGGCGCTTGCCGGGCCGCGGCGTGGGCGGCTTGTGTGGGCGTTGGTGCTGGGCAGCCTTGCGCTCGGTAGTGCCGTCGGGCTGATGGCGACCTCTGGGTGGCTCATCTCGCGGGCATCGCAGCAGCCTCCGGTGCTGTATCTGATGGTGGCCGTGACGGCCACGCGGGCCTTCGGGATCGGGCGGGCGGTGTTCCGGTACGCCGAGCGGCTGGTGTCGCACGACGCGGTGCTGCGGATGCTGGCCGACACCCGGGTGGCCGTGTACCGGCGGCTGGAGCGTCTTGCGCCGGCGGGACTGCGGAGCGCCCGGCGCGGCGATCTGCTGACCCGGCTGGTCGCGGACGTGGACGAGCTCCAGGACTACTGGCTGCGCTGGCTGCTGCCCGCGTCGGTCGCCGTCGCCGTCTCCGCCGCCTCCGTCGGCTTCACGGCGTGGCTGCTCCCCGAGGCCGGCGCCGCCCTGGCGACGGGTCTCGTGGCGGCCGGCCTCGGCGTGCCGCTCGTCACGGCGACCGTGGCCCGGCGCACCGAGCGGCGGCTGGCCCCGGCCCGGGGCGCCCTCGCCACCCGCGTCGCCGACCTGCTCTCCGGCACCGCCGAGCTGACCGTCGCCGGTGCGCTGCCCGCCCGTACGGACGCGGCCCGGCGAGCTGACGGCGCCCTGACCCGGATCGCCTCGCGTGCCGCCGCCGTCACCGCACTCGGTGACGGGCTCACCGCGCTGATCTCCGGCCTGACCGTCACGGCGGCCGCGCTGTTCGGTGCCCAGGCGGTGGCCGCGGGCCGGCTCGACGGCGTGACGATGGCCGTGGTCGTCCTCACCCCCCTGGCCGCCTTCGAGGCCGTACAGGGGCTGCCGCTCGCCGTACGCCACCGGCAGCGGGTGCGGCACAGCGCGGAGCGCGTCTACGAGGTGCTGGACGCTCCGGAGCCGGTGCGGGAGCCCGAGCGGCCCCGGCAGGCGCCCGCCTCGCCGTTCCCGGTGGTGGTCAAGGGGCTGGCCGCGCGGTACGAGGGGCAGCGGCAGGACGCGCTGGCCGGTTTCGATCTCACCCTGGAGGAGGGGCGGCGGATCGCGGTGGTCGGGGCGTCCGGTGCCGGTAAGACGACCCTGGCCCAGGTGCTGCTGCGCTTCCTCGACCCGCGGGAGGGCTCGTACACGCTCGCCGGTGTGGACGCGCATGCCCTGGCGGGCGACGACGTACGGCGGCTCGTCGGGTTGTGTGCCCAGGACGCGCATCTCTTCGACAGCTCGGTGCGTGAGAATCTCCTGCTGGCCAGGAAGGGCGCCACCGAGGCCGAGCTGCGCCGGGCGCTGGACCGGGCCCGGCTGCTGGATTGGGTGGACGGGCTGCCCCACGGCCTGGACACGCTGGTCGGCGAGCACGGGGCCCGGCTGTCCGGCGGTCAGCGGCAGCGCCTGGCGCTGGCCCGCGCCCTGCTGGCCGACTTCCCCGTCCTGGTCCTCGACGAGCCGGCCGAACATCTGGACCTGCCGACCGCCGACGCGCTGACCGCCGATCTGCTGGCGGCCACCCAGGGCCGTACGACGCTGTTGATCACGCACCGGCTGGCGGGGCTGGAGGCGGTGGACGAGGTGCTCGTGCTCGACGCCGGCCGGGTGGTGCAGCGGGGAACCTACGCGGAGCTTCTCGCGGTGGACGGGCCGCTGCGGGCGCTCGCGCGGCGGGAGGCCGAGGTGGATTCGCCGGCCGGAGCGCGGTGACCGTCACTCCGGTCACCGGCTTCTACCAGCCCCAGGAGTGTTTCAGAAGCGGTCGGCCAGCAGCTGCTCGATCACCACGGCGACGCCGTCCTCGTTGTTGGCGACCGTACGGCCCGACGCTGCGGCGATGACGTCCGGGTGGGCGTTGCCCATCGCGTACGACTGGCCGGCCCAGGTCAGCATCTCGACGTCGTTGGGCATGTCGCCGAACGCGACGACCTCCTCGTGCGAGATACCGCGCTCGGCGCAGCACAGGGCGAGCGTGCTGGCCTTGGAGACGTCGGGGCCGCTCAGTTCCAGCAGGGCGCTGGGGCTGGAGCGGGTGACGTTGGCGCGGTCGCCGATCGCGAGCCGGGCCAGGGTGAGGAAGGCGTCCGGGTCGAGATCCGGGTGGTAGGCCAGGATCTTGAGCACGGGCTGGTCGGCGTCGGGGCCGTCGGGGGCGAGGAGGCGCTCGGCGGGCAGGAGGTTGTCCGGTATCTCCATGTGCAGCTTGGGATAGTCCGGCTCCTGGTGGAAGCCGTACGTCTGCTCCACCGCGAACACCGTGCCGGGTGCCGCCGCGCGCAGCTGCCGTACGGCGTCCAGGGCGTTCCTGCGCGCCAGTTCGCGCACCTTCACGAAGCGGTGGGCGCCGGGGCCGCCGTGCAGGTCGACCACGGCGGCGCCGTTGCCGCAGATCGCCAGGCCGTGGCCGTGGACGTGGTCGCTGACGACGCCCATCCAGCGGGCCGGACGGCCGGTGACGAAGAAGACCTCGATGCCCGCCTCTTCGGCGGCGGCCAGCGCGGCCACGGTCCGCGCGGACACCGACTTGTCGTCGCGCAGCAGGGTGCCGTCGAGGTCGGTGGCGATCAGCCGCGGCCGTAGGGCGGCGGACGGGGTCCCGGGCTGTCTGGTCGCTGAGGTCACCCGGTCATTCTCGCGCATATGCCCGCACGGCCGTGCGGAACTCCGCACAGATGAGACACAGATGACGCCCGGACGCTCGGCCCTCGCCGCCGCACCGGTCAGTCCGGCTGGGCGATCGCCGTACCGGTCGTTCTGGCTGGGCGGTCGCCGTGCCGGTCAGTCCAGCTGGGCGGTGGCCTCCATGGCGATCTGCTCGAAGACCTTCTCGTCCGCGGCGAAGTCGGAGTCCGGGATGGGCCAGTGGATCACGATCTCGGTGAAGCCCAGTTCCCGGTGGCGGCCGGCGAAGTCCACGAAGGCGTCCAGGGACCGCAGCGGCCGGGCACGGTCCGGGGTGAAGCCCGTGAGCAGGATCCTGTCCAGGCCGGCCATGTCCCGCCCGGCGTCCGCGCAGGCCTCGGACAGCTTGGCGAGCTGTCCGCGCAGGGCCTCGACGGACTGCTCCGGGGTGCCGTTCTCGTACAGCTTCGGGTCGCCGGTGGTCACCCACGCCTGGCCGTGCCGTGCGGCGAGCTTGAGGCCGCGCGGTCCGGTGGCCGCGACCGCGAACGGCAGCCGGGGCCGCTGCACGCAACCCGGGATGTTCCGGGCCTCGTGCGCCGAGTAGAAGCGGCCCTCGTGCGTCACCGCGTCCTCGGTGAGGAGCCGGTCCAGCAGGGGCACGAACTCGGCGAACCGGTCGGCGCGCTCGCGCGGGCTCCACGGCTCCTGGCCCAGCGCGGTGGCGTCGAAGCCGGTGCCGCCGGCGCCGATGCCGAGGGTGATCCGACCGCCGGAGATGTCGTCGAGGGAGATCAGCTCCTTGGCGAGGGTCACCGGGTGCCGGAAGTTCGGCGAGGTCACCAGCGTGCCGAGGCGCAGCCGCTCGGTGGCGGCAGCGGCGGCCGTCAGGGTCGGGACCGCGCCGAACCACGGGCCGTCACGGAAGCTGCGCCAGGACAGGTGGTCGTAGGTGTACGCGGTGTGGAAGCCGAGCTGCTCGGCCCGCAGCCAGGCCGAACGGCCGCCCTCGCTCCAGCGGCGGTACGGCAGGATCACGGTGCTCAGACGCAGACTCATGCGTCCGAGAGTAAGGGGCGCCACCGACAACCGGCCAAAACGGTCACCGTACGCGGCTGCTCAGCCACGGTCCGAGCAGGACCTTCGGTAGGCGGCGGGGGCGGCGGGGGTATTCCTTGTGCGTGCGCTGATCACGACGGGAGCGCGCGTTCAGTGCGGTCCCGGGAAGCGCAGGTAGCGCGGGGGTACGGCGCTGGTCAGCCAGACGCCGTTGGCGCTGACGTGGAAGACGTGACCGTCGCGGTGCATGGCTCCGGCGTCGACGGTGAGCACCACGGGGCGGCCGCGCCGGGCGCCGACCCGGGTGGCGGTCTCGCGGTCGGCGGAGAGGTGGACGTCGTGCCGGTTCATGGGCCTGAGGCCGTCCGCCCGGATCGCGTCCAGGCTGCGGGCGACGGTTCCGTGGTAGAGGTACGGCGGCGGGGTCGCCGGGGGCAGGCCGAGGTCGACCTCGATGCTGTGGCCCTGGCTGGCGCGGATTCGGCTGCCGTCGATCGCGAAGCGCTGTTTGTCGTTGGCGGCCACCACGTGGTCCAGTTCCTCGCGCGTGAACCGGAAGCCGTGGGCGGCGGCCGCGGCGATCAGCGTGTCGATCTCCACCCAGCCGCCCGGATCCAGGGTGAGCCCGATGCGCTGCGGCTGGTGGCGCAGGTGTTTCGAGAGGTACTTCGACACCTTCACGGTACGTCTTTCGTCCATGCCTCCAGCGTGCGGGAGCGACGCGGATCACGCAGGTTTTTTTGTCCTCAGGTTTGATCCACAAGCAACTGAGGTTATCCACAGGGGAATTGGCGTCTCTGTGGACAAGGCACGTGTGAATCAAGGGGGTTCGCGAAGTTCCTTGTGACACAAGGAGTCTGAGACGAGGCAGTCCAAGAGCGGTTCCCTGAGCCGGGGTTCGGCCGCTCAATGTCGCGAACTCAGAAGACGCCCGCTGTCGGCTGGACGGTGAACTCCGGGAAGGGGGCGGCGATGTGCTCCACCCGTTCCCTCAACACCCGTGCAGAAGCGCAACGTCCAGCCCATAGCCCTCACAACTTCGGCTCCACCCGCGCCAGTCGCCGCAGCACCCCCGGCAACACCCGTGACAGCACATGCGCGCCCCGCGCCTCCGGTGTCACCGGCACCACCGCCCTGTTGCGGGCCACGGCCTCCAGGATGGCCTCGGCAACCTTCTCCGGCGGGTAGTTGCGCAGGCCGTACAGGCGGGCCGAGTTCTTCTGGCGGCGGCGCTCCTCCGCCTCGTCCACACCGGCGAAGCGGGCCGTGGACGTGATGTTCGTGTTGACGATGCCGGGGCAGATCGCGCTCACCCCGATGCCCTGACCGGCGAGTTCGGCGCGCAGGCACTCCGAGAGCATCAGCACCGCGGCCTTGGAGGTGCTGTAGGCGGGCAGCGCCCGGGAGGGCTGGAAGGCGGCCGCGGAAGCGGTGTTGACGATGTGGCCGCCCTGGCCGCGTTCGGCCATCCGCGCGCCGAAGAGCCGGCAACCGTGGATCACACCCCAGAGATTGACGTCCAGCACCCTGCGCCAGTCCTCGGTCGTGGTGGCGAAGAAGGAGCCCGACAGGCCGATGCCCGCGTTGTTGACCAGCACGTCCAGCACGCCGTACTCGCGGTGCACCTTCTCCGCGAGCTTCTCCATCGCCTGCTCGTCGGAGACGTCGGCCGTCTCCGCCCAGGCCTCGGACGCGCCGATCAGCCGGGACAGTTCGGCGGTGCGGGCGGCGGCCTCGGCGTCGCGGTCGACGGCCACCACGCGCGCGCCGGCCTCGGCGAACGCGAACGCCGTGGCCCGGCCGATACCGCTGCCCGCCCCGGTGATCAGGACCAACTGGCCGCCGAACCGGTCGGCATGGCGGCCGGTGGCCTTGGGTTCGGGGCGGCCGCCGTCCACGGACACGATGAAATCCTCGATCCAGGAGGAGAGTTGGTCTGGGCGGGTGCGCGGCACCCAGTGCTTGGCCGGGAGCGTCCGGCGGGTCAGCCGGGGCACCCACCGCTCCAGGTCGTCGTACAGGCGCTCCGAGAGGAACGCGTCCCCCTGGGGCGTGATGAGCTGCACGGGCGCGTGCGCGTACGCGTCCGGGCGCGGCCTGAGCAGCCGGGCGCGGACGTTGTCCCGGTACAGCCAGGCGCCGTGCGCCGCGTCGGAGGGCAGCGAGGAGGTTGGATAGCCGCCGCCGGGGACCTTCTCCACCCGCTGGAGGATCTTCGGCCAGCGCTTGCCGAGCGGGCCGCGCCAGGCCAGCTCGGGCAGGGCAGGAGTGTGCAGCAGGTACACGTACCAGGACTTGGCGCCCTGGCCGAGGAGCTGGCCCACCCGGCGGGGCGTCGGACGCTGCACGCGCGCGTTGATCCAGTGCCCGAAGTGGTCGAGGGACGGACCGGAGATGGAGGTGAAGGAGGCGATGCGGCCCTCGGTGCGGCCGACCGTGACGAACTCCCAGGACTGCACCGAGCCCCAGTCGTGCCCGACCAGGTGGACCGGGCGGTCCGGGCTCACCGCGTCGATGACGGCCAGGAAGTCGTCGGTGAGCTTGGCGAGGGTGAAGCCGCCGCGCAGGGGCTTGGGCGCCGTCGAGCGGCCGTGGCCCCGGACGTCGTACAGGACCACGTGGAAGCGGTCGGCCAGGTGGACGGCGACCTCGGACCAGACCTCCTTGCTGTCCGGGTAACCGTGCACCAGCACCACCGTGGGCTGCTGCGGATCGCCCAGCTCGGCCACGCACAGCTCGACCCCGCCGGTCGCCACCCGCCGCTCCCGCGCACCTTTCAGCGCCACCTCTGCCGTCACCCCTCCCATGCCGTCCGCCGTCACCCCTCCCGTGCCGTCCGCTGTCACCTCTCCCGTGCCGTCCGCCGTCACTTCTCCCGCGTCCTCCGCCGTCACTTCTCCTCCGCCCAGCGCCGCACGTGCGGCAGGTCGTCGTCCAGCCAGAACGCGCTCTCCTCGGGGTCCTTCGAGTCGGTGACCACGAGGATCTCCTCGAACTTCGCGCCCGTGCCCCGGAAACCGAGATGCGGTTCGACCGCCCACAGGCCCGGCCGCGGCGGATGGTCGGAGAAGCGGTACGGCGACCACAGCGGCGACCAGCCCTCGCGGTGGCCGTGCAGCGCGTCGGCGGCCAGACCCTTCAGGGACTGCGTGCCGAACCCGAACAGATGGGGGGAGAAGCGGCGCTGCCTCACCCGGTCCACCTTGTGGGCGATCACGCCGAAGGGATACGCGCGGTGCCGGTTGGCATAGCCCTGGCGGACCATGAGCCGGTCCACGTCCTCGTAGATCTCGCGCAGCGGGCGCCGCTCGCGCACCTCGCGCAGGATCAGCTCGCGGTGGGCCTCCAGGTCGGCCATCAGCCGGTCCTGCACCGGGTTGACGCCGAGCGAGCCCGAGTAGCCGATATCCGCCGTGTATCCGTCGTAGACCGGCGCCATGTCCAGGATGAACGGCATCCCGGGCGCCAGGGCGCGGTCGGTGGGGAAGAACTGCAGGGGGATGCGGAAGTTCACGAACGCCGTGCGGTCGCCGAACCAGGCGAAGGGCAGGTGGAACCAGTCCCGCACCCCGCGCTCGCGCAGCCACTCCCGCTGCATCCGCGCCGCCTCGCGCTCGGTCACGCCCGGCTCCAGCCGCGCCGCGACCGCCTCCGCGCACTCGTAGGCGAGGCGCTGCACCCGCCTGAACCCCCGCAAGTCCGCGGTGAGTTCGCTGCTCACTGCCGTCGTCATGCCGCCCCGTCCCGTCGCGGTGTCGACTCGTCCCGTCGATGCGCCGACTCGTCCGCGGACCACCTACTCGTCCGTAACTTGACACTGGTGAATGTGGCAGTTGTTAGAGGCGGCGTCAATAGGAGGATGGCAGGCTGTGGAAAACCCGGGGTAACCCTGAGGCAGGGCATCCCCTAGGGCTCCGTAATACTTGGGTCTGACGCCAAGACGGCTCTGAGGTCTGACGACCGGGGTGGTCCGCGTCACTACCGTCGAAGGCGTGACTGTGATCGCGACCGAAAGCCTGAGCAAGCGGTTCCCCCGGGTGACCGCGCTCGACCGGCTGTCCGTGGACATCGGGCCCGGTGTGACCGGACTCGTCGGAGCCAACGGCGCCGGCAAGTCCACCCTGATCAAGATCCTGCTGGGTCTGTCCCCCGCCACGGAGGGCCGCGCCGAGGTGCTCGGCCTCGACGTCGCCACCGGAGGCGGCGCCATCCGCGAGCGCGTCGGCTACATGCCGGAGCACGACTGCCTGCCGCCCGACGTCTCGGCCACCGAGTTCGTCGTCCACATGGCGCGCATGTCCGGACTGCCGCCCACCGCCGCACGCGAGCGCACCGCGGACACCCTGCGCCACGTCGGGCTGTACGAGGAGCGCTACCGCCCCATCGGCGGCTACTCGACCGGCATGAAGCAGCGCGTGAAGCTCGCCCAGGCGCTGGTGCACGACCCGAAGCTGGTCTTCCTGGACGAGCCGACCAACGGCCTCGACCCGGTCGGCCGGGACGAGATGCTCGGCCTGATCCGCCGCATCCACACCGAGTTCGGCATCTCGGTCCTGGTCACCTCCCACCTCCTCGGTGAACTGGAGCGCACCTGCGACCACGTCGTCGTCATCGACGGCGGCAAGCTCCTGCGCTCCAGCTCCACCACCGACTTCACCCAGACCACGACCACCCTCGCGATCGAGGTCACCGACAGCGACGCCCATCCCGACGGCACCCGCGCGGTCCGCGAGGCACTGCACGCGCGCGGGGTGGAGACCGAGAGCGAGGGCGCCGGACTGCCCGGCGCCGGACACATCCTGCTGCTGACCGCCCAGGGCGAGGAGACCTACGACCTGGTCCGGGACGTCGTCGCCGACCTCGGCCTCGGCCTGGTGCGCATGGAGCAGCGCCGGCACCACATCTCCGAGGTGTTCACCAGCAGCGCCGAGCACAGCGGCGACGAGCAGCGGAAGGAGGCCGTCGGCCATGGCGGTTGAGCACCCCTTGCAGCCCCTGACCCCGCCCACGGGCGACCAGACCCGGATCCACGACATCGGCTACCGCGGCTACGACGGCCCGCGCCTCGGCCGCGCCTACGCCCGCCGCTCGCTGTACGCGCAGTCCCTGCGCGGCGCCTACGGGCTCGGCCGCTCGGTCAAGACCAAGGTGCTGCCGATGCTGCTGTTCGCGGTGATGTGCGTGCCCGCGGCCATCATGGTGGCCGTCGTGGTCTTCACCAAGGGGCATGACCTGCCGGTGACCTACACCCGCTACGCGATCATGCTGCAGGCCGTGATCAGCCTGTACGTCGCCGCGCAGGCACCCCAGGCCGTCTCCCGCGACCTTCGCTTCAAGACCGTACCGCTGTACTTCTCGCGGCCCATCGAGACCGCCGACTACGTACGCGCCAAGTTCGCCGCGCTCGCCTCGGCGATCTTCATCCTGACCGCCGCTCCCCTGCTCGTGATGTACGTGGGCTCCCTGCTGGCCAAGCTGGACTTCGCCCACCAGACGAAGGAATTCGCCGAGGGACTGGTCTCCGTGGCCCTGCTCTCCCTGCTCTTCGCCGGCATAAGCCTGGTCATCGCCGCCGTCACCCCGCGCCGCGGCTTCGGCATCGCCGCCGTGATCGCCGTGCTGATCATCTCCTACGGCGCGGTCAGCACGCTCCAGGCCATCGCCGATGTGCAGAACCACTCCGATGTCATCCCGTGGATCGGCCTGTTCTCGCCCATCACGCTCATCGACGGCGTCCAGTCGGCCTTCCTGGGCGCGACCGCCCGCAACCCCGGTGCGGTCAACCCCTCGGCCGGTCAGGGCGTGGTCTACGTCCTGGTCGTGCTCGCCCTGATCGCCGGCAGCTACGGCCTCCTGATGCGCCGCTACAAGAAGGTGGGCCTGTGACCACGCTCTCCATCGACCACGTCTCCCGCTGGTTCGGCAACGTGGTCGCCGTCAACGACATCACCATGACCATCGGCCCCGGCGTCACCGGCCTGCTCGGCCCCAACGGCGCCGGAAAGTCCACCCTGATCAACATGATGGGCGGCTTCCTCGCCCCCTCCACCGGCACGGTCACCCTCGATGGACAGCCGGTGTGGCGCAACGAGCAGATCTACCGGCACATCGGCATCGTCCCCGAACGCGAGGCGATGTACGACTTCCTCACCGGCCGCGAATTCGTCGTCGCCAACGCCGAGTTGCACGGCCTGGGCGACAAAGCTGCCCAACGGGCCCTCGCCACGGTCGAGATGGAGTACGCGCAGGACCGGCGGATCTCCACGTACTCCAAGGGCATGCGGCAGCGCGTGAAGATGGCGAGCGCCCTGGTCCACGACCCGTCGCTGCTCCTGCTGGACGAGCCGTTCAACGGCATGGACCCGCGCCAGCGCATGCAACTGATGGACCTGCTGCGGAAGATGGGCGACGAGGGCCGCACGGTGCTGTTCTCCTCGCACATCCTCGAAGAGGTCGAACAACTCGCCCGGCACATCGAGGTCGTCGTCGCGGGCAGGCACGCGGCCAGCGGCGACTTCCGCAGGATCCGCCGGCTGATGACCGACCGCCCGCACCGCTACCTGGTCCGCTCCAGCGACGACCGCGCCCTCGCGGCCGCGCTGATCGCCGACCCCTCGACGGCCGGCATCGAGGTCGACCTGACCGAGGGAGCGCTGCGCGTCCAGGCCGTCGACTTCGGCCGCTTCACCGCCCTGCTGCCGCGGGTCGCCCGGGACCACGGCATCCGGCTGCTCACGGTCTCGCCGTCCGACGAGTCCCTGGAGTCCGTCTTCTCGTATCTGGTCGCGGCGTAGGAGGCCGAAGATGTACGACCCCACCGTCGCCCGGCTCACCTACCGGGCCCTGCTCGGCCGCCGCCGGGCCCTCATCCTCGGCGCGCTGCCGCTGCTGCTGATCGTGATCTCCGTGGCCGTACGCGCCCTGACCGGAGCCGACGACCAGACGGCCGCCGATGTGCTCAGCGGCTTCGCGATCGCCACCATGGTGCCGATCATCGGCGTCATCGCGGGCACGGGCGCGATCGGACCGGAGATCGACGACGGCTCCGTCGTCTATCTGCTGTCCAAGCCGCTGAAGCGGCCCACGATCATCTTCACCAAGCTGATCGTGGCCATCGCCGTCACCATGGTCTTCTCGGCGGTGCCGACCCTGATCGCGGGCCTGATCCTCAACGGCAACGGCCAGCAGGTCGCTGTCGCCTACACGGTCGCCGCGCTGGTCTCCTCCATCGCCTACTCGGCGCTGTTCCTGCTGCTCGGCACGGTCTCCCGGCACGCGGTGGTCTTCGGACTCGTCTACGCCCTGGTCTGGGAGGCGCTGTTCGGCTCGCTGGTGCCCGGCGCGCGCACGCTCAGCGTCCAGCAGTGGTCGCTGGCCGTCGCCCACAAGGTCGCCGGCGGTGACCTGGTGACCTCGGACGTGGGCCTGCCGACGGCCACGGTGCTGCTGGTCGCGGTGACCGTGCTGGCCACCTGGTACGCCGGGCAGAAGCTGCGGACGCTGAAGCTGGCGGGCGAGGAGTAGGCCCGCGGCGCCTTGACGGGGGCTTCACCTCGTCCCCGGCACACTGGGCAAACCGGATGTACGGCTAGGAGGCCGGTGATGACAGAGGAGATGCCGCGAAACGACGAGCGCCGGCCGCCCGAGACCGACGTCTGGGACGGGCTGGTTCTCGACGAGGACTTCATCCAGGGTGCCGAGGCCTCGGAGCCGTCCGCGCGGGCCCGGATGCTCGCCGCCCGCTGGCGGGCCGAGGAACCGGAGCCGCAGCCGTGGCGCTCCGACGAGCCGCCGGCGGGCTGGTTCTTCAGCAGGTCGCGGCGCCGCAGATGGCGCCGCCGGTAATTCGGTGGCGCCCGACTCGGCGGTGGGGCAGTGTGGTTGTGCCCCATCCGCCGGGAACGTCCCGGCGCCGTGTTCTGGGAGTGGAGGTGGGCGATGTCCATGCACGGCAGTACGCCCAGCTCCCGACAGGGCAGCCCGAGGCCGGCTCCGGTGTAGTTACCCCACCGTGGAGCCCGAGGGGGCAGCCCGGGGCGGCCGCTTCGAGCACGCGATGTCGCTCTCGCGTGGGCCGCCCACCCGGAGGATTGGCCGAGTGGTAAGGCACCGGCTTGCTAAGCCGTGGTCGGGGGACAACCCCGCGCACGTTCGATCCGTGCATCCTCCGCGAGACGTTGTCACTGGGACCTGGCCGACCTGTCAGCCGACGGCGTCAGGAGCGGGGCACGACTGCCCGCAGCTGCGGCGACTTCGCAGACAGCGGCACGGTAACCCCCTGGGGGCGCGGGGAACCGCGCGATGGGCCAGGCACGGACCTGCACTCGGCGACGGACCGCAAGCCCTGCGGCGGGACCCGGCTGCTAAGACAGCAACCGCTCCAGCAGCACCGCGATCCCGTCCTCCTCGTGGGAGGAGGTGACCTCGTCGGCCACCGCGCGGAGATCCTCATGGGCGTTGGCCATGGCTATGCCCCGGGCCGCCCAGGCGAACATCGGGATGTCATTGGGCATGTCGCCGAAGGCGATCGTGTCCGCGGCCTTCAGGCCGAGACGGCGGGCGGCGAGCGACAGCCCCGTCGCCTTGGACAGGCCCAGCGGGAGGAGTTCCACGATGCCCTCGCCCGCCATGGCCACGGTGACGAAACCGCCGGCGGCCTGCCGGGCGGCCTCCGCCAGCTCGTCGTCGCCCAGCGTCGGATGCTGTATGTAGATCTTGCCCAGCGGAGCCGCCCAGAGGTCGGACACGTCCGTGAACGGGGTGGCCGGCAGCGTGCCCGTGACCGCGTAACCGGGCCCCACCAGCACCTCGCCGTCGAGCCCGTCCCGGCTGGCCGCAAGGAACAGCGGACCCACCTCGGCCTCGATCTTGGCCAGGGCCACGCCCGCCAGCTGCCGGTCCAGGGTGACCGAGGTCAGCAGGCGGTGCGCCCCGGCGTCGTAGACCTGCGCGCCCTGGCCGCAGACGGCGAGGCCCTCGTAGCCGAGGTCGTCCAGGATGGGCCGGGTCCACGGGACCGCGCGGCCGGTGACGACGATGTGGGCCGCGCCCGCCGCGGTGGCCGCGGCGAGCGCGTCACGGGTGCGCTGCGAGACCGACCCGTCGGAGCGCAGGAGCGTTCCGTCGAGGTCGGTCGCGATCAGCCGGTAGGGAAAGCCGGTCACTTGGCGACCGGCTCCAGGACCTCCCGGCCGCCCAGGTACGGGCGCAGCACCTCGGGGACCCGGACGGAGCCGTCGGCCTGCTGGTGGTTCTCCAGGATCGCCACGATCGTGCGCGGGACGGCGCACAGCGTGCCGTTGAGCGTGGCGAGCGGCTTGACCTGCTTGCCGTCGCGGACCCGGATGGACAGCCGGCGGGACTGGAACTCGGTGCAGTCCGAGGTCGAGGTCAGCTCGCGGTACTTGCCCTGGGTCGGGATCCACGCCTCGCAGTCGAACTTGCGGGCGGCCGAGGCGCCGAGGTCGGCGGAGGCGACGTCGATGACGCGGAACGGCAGCTCCAGCGAGGTCAGCCACTGCTTCTCCCAGTCCAGCAGCCGCTGGTGCTCGGCCTGGGAGTCCTCGGGCGCGACGTACGAGAACATCTCGACCTTGTCGAACTGGTGCACCCGGAAGATCCCCCGGGTGTCCTTGCCGTGCGAGCCGGCCTCGCGGCGGAAGCAGGGCGAGAAGCCCGCGTACCGCAGCGGCAGCCTGTCGGCGTCGATGATCTCGTCCATGTGGTAGGCCGCCAGCGGGACCTCGGAGGTGCCGACCAGGTACAGGTCGTCCTTGTCGAGGTGGTAGACGTCCTGGGCGGCCTGGCCGAGGAAGCCGGTGCCGGCCATGGACTGCGGGCGGACCAGCGCCGGGGTGAGCATCGGGGTGAAGCCGGCCGCGGTGGCCTGGGCGATCGCCGCGTTCACCAGGGCCAGCTCCAGCAGGGCGCCGACGCCGGTGAGGAAGTAGAAGCGGGAGCCGGAGACCTTGGCGCCGCGCTCGACGTCGATGGCACCGAGCAGCTGGCCGAGCTCCAGGTGGTCCTTGGGCTCGAAGCCCTCGGCGCCGAAGTCGCGGATCGTGCCGTGCGTCTCCAGCGTGGCGAAGTCCTCCTCGCCGCCCACGGGCACGTCGGGGTGGACGAGGTTGCCGAGCTGGAGCAGCAGCTCCTGGGTCTCGGCGTCGGCCGCGTCGCGCTCGGCGTCGGCGGCCTTGACGTCGGCGGCGAGCTGGCTCGCCCGCTTCAGCAGCTCGGCCTTCTCGTCGCCGGTGGCCTTGGGGATGAGCTTGCCGAGCTGCTTCTGCTCGGCGCGCAGCTCGTCGAAGCGGACGCCGGAGGACCTGCGCCGCTCGTCGGCAGACAGGAGGGAGTCGACGAGCGCGACGTCCTCTCCACGGGCGCGCTGGGACGCGCGCACACGGTCGGGGTCCTCACGGAGCAGGCGAAGGTCAATCACGAGGCCAAGGCTACCGGTGCGGGCTCGCCGCTCACGAATCTCCATTGCGCCGAGTTCGTATTCGCCATTGTTTGTCGGTTACGTTCCGTTCTGGGCGAATTGCGCAACGTGTCGGAACTTATCGGTACCCGTCAAGGAAAAGTGTCTCACTCCCTGGGACGGATCAGTGCTCCGGCGCCGGGTTGACCGGATTCCCTTGTGGAGAACGGGACTTCGCAGGCCCGCTGTCCACAGGGATCCACACCCTCGGGAGAGTTATCCACAGGCTGTGTGGAAGGACTGTGGATTTCGGAATTGATCACTCCGGATCCTTGTGGCGGACTGAAGAATTCCCAGGGCAAACCCCGTTCACGCCCACTTTTGAGTGGAAAGCGGTCGCTCCAAAAGATGAATCAATGGAAACGAGTGGACGAAGGGTGAGCTGCGGGACAGTGGCCGCATCGGGGGCGTCGGGGGCGATTTGTCGACCGACTCACGCACCCTTGTCGACTTGTCCCCAGGTCGAGAAGCGGACCTGTGGATAACTTCTGTGGATAACGAAGATATGCAGGTCGTACTGGCTGGAAGCAGTCTACGGCCGCCTCAGAACCGGCCGTCCTGGCAGCGCGCCACCCAGTCCGCCGCCGCCATGAACTCCTCGTCCGAGGTCCCCGTCCGGGTCGCCGGAGCCTTGGCCGGCCCGATGTCGGCACGCGGGTAGGAGCCGAGGAAACGCACCTGCAGACAGATCCGCTTCAGGCCCATCAGCGCCTCCGCCATCCGCCGGTCCGAGATATGGCCCTCGGCGTCGATGCAGAAGCAGTAGTTGCCGATGCCGGCGCCGGTCGGCCGGGACTGCAGCAGCATGAGGTTGATGCCCCGCGAGGCGAACTCCCCCAGCAGGTCGCGCAGCGCGCCGGGGTGGTCGTCGCGCTGCCACAGCACCACCGAGGTCTTGTCGGCGCCGGTCGGTGCGGCGGGCCGGGCCGGGCGGCCGACCAGCACGAACCGGGTCTGCGCGGTCTCCGGGAAGTCGTGGATCCCGGTCTCCAGGGCATCGAGGCCGTACCGCGAGGCGGCGAACTCGCCCGCGAAGGCGGCGTCGTACCGGCCCTCCTGGACCAGGCGGGCGGCGTCCGCGTTGGAGGCGGCCGACTCCCAGGCGGCGTCGGGGAGGTTCTTCCGCAGCCAGTTGCGCACCTGCGACTGGGCCGCCGGATGGGCGGAGACGGTCTTGATGTCCGACAGCTTGGTGCCGGGCCGGACCAGCAGCGCGAAGGTGATCGACAGCAGCACCTCGCGGTAGATCATCAGCGGCTCGCCCGCGACCAGTTCGTCCAGGGTGGTGGTGATGCCGCCCTCGACGGAGTTCTCGATCGGCACGAACGCGGCCTCGGCCTCGCCGGCCCGTACGGCGTCCAGCGCGGACTGCACCGAGACATACGGGACGAGCTCCCGGGTGGCCGCTTCCGGGAGCGTCCGCAGGGCCACCTCGGTGAAGGTGCCCTCCGGGCCGAGATACGCATAGCTCGCTGGCATGTCCTCACCCTAATGGCCGCGGCGGAAAGCGGCTTCCGTGTCTCATGAAGACCACTCGACCGGGTGGTTTGAAACCCCGATCGCCACTGAAAAGGACGTCAGCCCTCCAGCAGCCGCTGCCCCACGTACTCGCCCTTCGCGGCCCCGCCCGGCACCGCGAACAGCCCGCTCGCCTCGTGCCGGATGTACGGGGACAGCGCGTCGCCCCGGTCGAGCTTGCGCTGCACCGGGACGAAGCCGCGCAGCGGGTCCGCCTGCCAGCAGACGAAGAGCAGCCCGGCGTCGGGAGTGCCGTCCGCGGCGAAGCCGTCGTGGTAGGAGAAGGGACGCCGCAGCATGGCCGCGCCGCCGTTCCTGTCGGGCCGGGTGATCCGGGCGTGGGCGTTGAGGGGGACGACGTACTCGCCCTTGGCGTCGGTCTTCTCCAGGTCCATCGGGGTCGTCTCGTCGCCCCCGGACAGCGGCGCCCCATTGGACTTCCGGCGCCCGATCACCGCCTCCTGCGCCGGCACCGACAGCTTCTCCCAGTCGTCCAGGAGCATGCGGATACGGCGTACGACGGCGTAGGAGCCGTTCGCCATCCAGGCGGGCTCGCCGGAGGCGGGCACGAAGATCCGCTGGTCGAAGTCCGGGTCGGCGGGCTTGGGATTGCGGGTGCCGTCGAGCTGGCCCATGAGGTTGCGGGCCGTCATGGGGTGCGCGGTGGCGCCCGGGGTGCGGTTGAAGCCGTTCATCTGCCAGCGCAGGCGGGCCGCGCCGCCCGCGTCCTTCTGGATGGCGCGCAGCGCATGGAAGGCGACCAGGGCGTCGTTCGCGCCGATCTGCACCCACAGGTCACCGTCGCTGCGCGCCTTGTCGAGGTGGTCGGAGGAGAAGTCCGGCAGCGGGTCCAGGGCGGTCGGCCGTTGCTTCTCCAGACCCGTCCTGCCGAAGAAGGAGTGCCCGAAGCCGAAGGTGACCGTCAGCGACGAGGGCCCTGCGTCGCGGGCCACATCGGTGTCGTCGTGCGGCGCGGCCTCGCCGGCCATCAGCCGCTCGGCCGTCGTGGACCAGCGGCGCAGCAGGGCCGCGGCCTCCCTGCGGCCGGCGCCCGCCACGAGGTCGAAGGCGACCAGATGGCCGCGCGCCTGGAGGCCCTCGGTGATGCCGGGCTGATGTTTCCCGTGAAACATCGCCCGGTCGGAGCCGACCGAGGTCAGCGGGGTGGCCGGGGCGGGCGCGGCGGCGTAGCCCACGGCCCCGCCGGCGGCGCCGAGGACGAGCCCGGTGGCGCCCGCGGTGCCGAGCAGCGCGCGCCGGGAGAGGCCGTGGCCGCCCGCTGGCTGGGTCGCCTCGGGCACCTCGGCGGAGGTACGGGCCTGGGGGAGGGACGGGTCGGGCATGGTGTCGTTCAGCCGATCTGCGCGTTCTTGGAGACGGTCACCTGGTCGATGTCGGAGGTCCGCACGGTGACGGCGATCTTCCAGTCGCCGGCCATGGGGATCTGTACACCGCTCGCCGACCAGTGGCCGGTGGTGATGTGGTCGGGGGTCACGGGAAGCGGGCCGATCTTCTTCGCCTCCAGGGTGAACTCGACCTTCACCTCGGGAATGTCGAAGGCCCGGCCGTTGGGCCGCTGGACGTACACATGCATCTCGTTGCCGCCCACGCGCGCGGGGTCGAGGTCGATGCTGACGACGCCCTTGCCGTCGCTGCCGCCGGTGTCGAAGGGCATGTCCAGGGTCAGCGCGCCGTCCGAGGGCGCCGTGGCCGAGGCGGAGGAGGACGAGGAGGCGGCCTTGGCGTCCAGTTCGGTGCGGCCCGGCTCGGTCTGGGTCAGCCAGGTGGTGACGGCGAGCAGCACCACGGCGACACCGGCCTCGGCGAGCACCGTACGGCGCAGCCCGAAGCGGTTGGTGTCGCCGTCCCGCAGCCGCTTCTGCCGGGCGGCGTCCATCGCGGCCCGCTGCCGGGCGAGCTCGGCGGCGCGCCGGGGGTCTCCGCTGGTCTTGCCCTTGTTGGACTGCTTGGCCGCACCCGAGGTGACCCGTTCCTTCGCGGGATCCTCGGCCGTGACGCCGGCCGTGTCGGCGAGCCGGCCCGTCCACCGCCGCGAGAGGGAGGCGATACCGACCATGACCGCCACCAGCCCGATCTTGACCAGGAGCAGCTGCCCGTACCGGGTGTCGGTGAACGCCGACCAGGAGCCCAGCTGCCGCCAGGACTGGTAGGTGCCGGTCGCCACGAGCGCGACGACGGAGCCGAAGGCCAGACGGGAGAAGCGGCGGACGGCGGCGGCCTCCACCGGCGTCTCGGCGGGCGCCCGGTACAGGGCGACCAGCAGCGCGATGAGTCCGCCCAGCCAGGCGGCGACGGCGAGGAGGTGGACGACGTCGACGGGCATGGCGATGCCCGGCTGGAGCCCGACCGAGGCATGCTCGGCCATGGCCCAGCTGCTCGCGAGCCCCGCCGCGACGACCACACCACCGACGGCGAGCCCGAAGGTCAGATCGCGCTTCTCGTCGCCCTCCTCGCGCTTGGTGTAGGCGCCGAAGAGGACGGCGATGAACAGCGCGGCGGCGGCGAGCAGCAGCAGCCGGGAGACCAGCGCCGCGCCGGTCTTGGTCTGCAGTACCTGGCCCAGCAGACCGAGGTCGAAGACGTCGGCGAGCTTCCCGGAGGTGGTGTAGGAGCCGCGCAGGAGCAGCAGCCACAGGGTGGCCGCGGTGAGCGTGAGCCAGCCGCCGACGACCAGCCGCTGCAGGGGCCGTACGCCCGCGCCGCGCTGCCAGCAGGCGAGCACGAAGGCCGCGCCGCCGGCGAGCACGAGGAAACCGGCGTACGACGCGTACCGCCCGAAGGCGTAGAGCGCGCCCACGACCCCGCCGCCCGCGACCGGCCCGGTACCGGAGACCACGGTCTGCGAGGGCGCCCCGATGGAGAAGGTGTAGGCGCCGGAGACGGGGTGGCTGTCGGCGGAGACGACCTGGTAGGTCACCGTGTAGGTGCCCTTGCCCAGGCCCTTCCTGAGCTGCACGGCGTACGTCGTCCCGCTCAGGTTGGCCGGTTTGCCGGTCTGGACGGGCTTGCCCCGGGGGTCGAGGACGCGCAGCGAGTCGTCGTTCATCGCCACCTTCTCGGAGAAGGTGAGCGCGACCTGGCTCGGCGCCTGCTTGACCACCACCCCCTGCGCGGGGTCGCTGCCGGTCAGCGCCGCGTGCGCGGAGGCCGGTGCGGCACCCGCGAGAGTCACGCCGATGACGGCGAGGAACAGCAGCACCAGGGTGCGCAGGCTGCCCGGGTGTCGCGTGGGGGTGATGGTCCGGGTCACGGTGTGGGTCCCTCCCTCAGTGGCCGGTCGACGGGTTGTACGTGGCGGACTTCACCGGCATCTCGACGGTGAGGGACCCGGACTTGGCGAAGGTGAGCTTCACGGTGACCGTCTGGCCCTGCTTCGGCTGGTGCTTCAGCCTCTCGAACATCAGATGGTTGCCGCCGCTTTTGAACACGAGTTGACCGTGGGCGGGTATGGCGAAGGACCTCTTCTCCCGCATGGCGCCGCCCGTGGTGCTGTGCATGGTGATCTGGCCGGCGGCGTCGCTGGTCACCCCGGTCAGCTCGTCCTGGGTGCCGCCCTTGTTGGTGATCGTCAGGAAGCCGGCCGCCATGTCGGCGGAGACCGGCTGCGGTATGTACGGCCCGCTCACCGACAGTTCGGCCTTCGATGAGCCGGAGCCGGAGTCCGAGCAGCCCGCGAGGGCCAGGGCTCCGGCGAGCGCGGTGGCGGCGGTCAGGACGGCGGGGCGGTGCCTCACGGGTTCGCCCCCTCGACGAGCTTCGGCAGGTCCCTGGTGTAGTCGTCGACCGTGGCGTCCTCGCCGTAGAGGACGTAACCGCCGTTCGTCTTCGGGGAGAAGACGATGACCTGGGTGCCGTGGACGGAGACGAGCTTGCCGTTCTTGTCCTTCGTGGTCGGCTCCACGGAGATGCCGACGGAGCGGGCACCGGCCTGGATGGTGGCGAAGTCCCCGGTCAGCCCGATGAACTGCGGGTCGATGCCCTTGAGCCACTTGCCCAGCCCGGCCGGGGTGTCGCGGCCGGGGTCGGTGGTGACGAACACGACCCGCAGGTCGTTCTGCTCGGCCTTGGGCAGCGCCTTCTTGGCGACGGCGATGTTGCTCATCGTCGTCGGGCAGATGTCGGGGCAGTGCGTGTAGCCGAAGTACAGCAGGGTCGGATGGCCCTTGGTCTCCTGGCGCAGGTCGTACTTCTTGCCGTGCGTGTCGGTGAGGACCAGGTCCGGCTTCTGGAAGGGCTGGTCGAGGACGGTGGCGGCCTTGCCCGAGTCGGACGCCTCCGAGACCGCGGTGACCGGCGACTTGCCGTCGTTGCCGTTGCCGCAGGCGGAGAGGGTCAGGGTGGCGGCGGCGAGCAGCGCGGCCGCGGCGAACGTCTTCTTGCGCATAGAGGAATGTCCCAGATGTGAGTGCTCCGGCGCGCACCGGGGTCGTACGGCGGCCACGACAGCGTCGCACGCCTCGCACGACCCCCGTGCGCGGTCCGGAAGGGCTTAGGCGGTCCGGCGGCGGCCCGCGAGGACGCCGTAGGCGACGCCCGCGACGCCGGCGGCGATGCCGATCACGCCGAGCACGCGCGCGGTGGTGTCGGTGTCGTGGGAGCCGGATCCGGAATCGGCGGCCGCGTCCGCGGTCTTGTCGGAGGCGTCCTCGGCGGCGCCCGCCGTGCCGTGGTGGTCGTCGGCCGCGGCGGACAGCCGCAGCACCGGCGCCGGGTTCTCCGGCTCGTCCTGACCGGCCTGCGGCACCTCGATCCAGCGCACGACCTCCTTGTTGGAGTACGTCTGGATCGCCTTGAAGACGAGCTGGTCGGTGTTCTCGGGCAGGGCGCCGAGGGACAGCGGGAACTTCTGGAAGTAGCCGGGCCGGATGCCCTTGCCGTCGGCGGCGGTCCAGGTGACCTTGGTGACGGCCTCGTCGATCTTCTCGCCGTGCATGGTCAGCGGCTTGTCCAGCTTGGACTTGGTGACCTGCACGTTCCAGCCGGCGACGGACTCGGGCATGACCGAGGCGAGCGGGTGGTCGGCCGGGAAGCTGACCTCGACCTTGGTGGTCGAGGCGTTGTCGCGCTCGTTGGGGACCTTGAAGTCGACGACCGCGTAGCCGCCCTTGGCCGCGGCGCCCTCCGGCTGCACGGTGACGTGCGCGAAGGCGGGGACGGACAGCGCCAGGACGGCCGTGCCCGCGACGGCGCCGGCGGCAAGGGCACGGGAAGCGATACGAGAAGCCTGCATGGCAGGAGCACTCCACTCTGAGAGTTCTGGTGACGAAGAGGGGTGCGCGCACACGCGCGCGTGTCGCGCGACGGCGGCAGCCCTCACCTCGGACCGTGGGGTGGTACTCCCCGGATCGGTGGAACGGTGCGCGCGTCGCGTCAGGCGGCGAGGAGGAAGCGGGCGGCGGGCGGGCCGCGCCGGATCACCGTGTGCTGGAGTGCGGTGGTGTGCGGGTCGGGTGCCTCGTCCCGGGCGGTCCGACGGCCGCGTGGGAGGGGCTCGGAGGCGGGCAGCAGCCCGGCGCACAGGGCGCGCGCCAGCGCGAGCGCGGCGCGCAGGGAGCGTACGAGCGCCCCCTCCGCGACTCCGTGCGCCGACAGTTCGATCAGCCGCAGCAGCGCCAGGTCACCGCGGCGCAGCAGCCAGCCCGCGGCGACGGCCGCGAGGACGTGGCCGAGCAGCATCGGCAGCGAGGGCAGCAGCGCGGCGGAGGAGCCGGTGGCGTCGTAGGCGTGGCGCATGCCGCCCATGACCGCCACGGGCCGGCCCGAGCGGTCGACGAGGTGCGCGGCGAGCAGCAGGTGGAAGGCGCGCCCCGGGGTCAGGGCGGCCGGGCTCGCCCCGCACAGCAGCCGCGTGGCCTGCTCGACCAGCGCGGTGTCGCTGAGCGAGGAGCCGCGCGCGCCCGATGCCCCCGTCGTCATGCCGCTCGCCATGCTGCCGGCGGCCATGACGGTCGCGTGCTGGCCCAACCCGAACAGCGTGTGCAGCGCGGTCTGGCCGAGGGCGAGGAGCGCGGCGATGCCCGGCAGCGAGCGGGCGCGCCCGGCGAGCGGCACCACGAGCAGCAGACAGCCGAGGAAGCCCGCGCCCAGCGTCCACAGGGGCACGCTCGCGCAGGAGGCGAGGGTGTGCCCGCACGCGGCCAGCGCGACGCAGACCGCGGCGAACACCGCGGCCCGCAGGATCCGGAGCCCCGCTCCGGGACGCGCCGTACGCGGGTGGGGGGCAGTCATGGCGGCCTCATCATCGCACTGCGGTGACGGGCGCCCTGCGGCAGGGCCGGGGGAACGTCCCTCATACACCGATTCCTCCCCCGGCGCATCGGCTGTATGGGCGGAGTCACGTCAACTGTGTGCTTACGGCCCCCTACGGGCGGCAATACGTATCGGTATGTCGAGCCGCGGCCAGGAGGCTGGAGCATGAGCATCTGGTGGTCACTCCATCTGCGCCGCGAGGCAGCGAGCGTGCCGCTCGCCCGGCGGCTGCTGATCGGCACCATGGAGACGGCGGGCGTCGACCCCGAGATCTCCTACGACCTGTCCGTCGCCCTGACCGAGGCCTGCGCGAACGCCGTCGAGCACGGGGGGAACACGCCGCACGGCGGCAGCTCGGAGGCGTACCGGGTGACCGCGTATCTCGACGGCGAGAAGTGCCGTATCGAAGTGGCCGATTCCGGACCGGGGTTCTCGCTCGCCCAGGACATCCGGCCCGCCCGCGCGGACGCCGAGCACGGCCGCGGCCTGTGTCTCATCCGGGAACTCGCCGACCACGTCCACATCGGCGCCAAGCCGGGCCGGGGCGGCACGGTGGTCAGCTTCGACAAGATCCTCAAGTGGACGAAGGACCCCTCGCTGCTGACGGCATAGCAGGGGGTGCGACCCCCGCTCAGGCGTCCAGCACCTTCGCCAGCGCCTCCAGCGCCTCCGGGTACGCCCGCTCCCGTGGCGTGCCGTAGCCGACGACCAGGCCCTGCGGGCGACCGGGCGCGGAGTCGTGCCAGTGGTCGCCGAGGGTGCCGAGGGCGAGGCCCTCCGCCTCGGCGCGGGCCAGCACCTCGGCCTCGTCGGGCACGTCGATCAGGGCGTGCAGTCCGGCCGCGATGCCGTGCACGCTCCGGCCCGCGCCCAGCCGGTCCAGCAACAGGTCCCGGCGCCGCCGATAGCGCAGCCGGCACGCGCGCACGTGCCGGTCGTACGCGTGGCTGTCGATCAGCTCGGCGAGGGCCAGCTGGCCGATGGTCTCGGTGTGGTGGTCGCTGTGCAGCTTGGCGTCGGCGACCGCGTCGACCAGATCCGCCGGCAGCACCATCCAGCCCAGGCGGAGTGCGGGGCCCAGCGTCTTGGAGGCGGTGCCGAGGTACACCACCTGCCCGGGTGCCATGCCCTGCAGCGCGCCCACCGGCTGGCGGTCGTAGCGGAACTCGCCGTCGTAGTCGTCCTCGACGATCAGTCCGCCACGCGCGCGTGCCCAGTCGCCGAGCGCCCGCCGCCGCTCGGGGCACAGGGTCACCCCGGTCGGGTACTGGTGCGCCGGTGTGACCACCACGGCGGCGGCCTCGCCCAGCTCCCCGGGACGCACCCCGTGCGTGTCGACCGGCGCCGGCAGGACCGTTCCGCCATTGCGCCGCACGACCTCCCGGTGGAACGGCAGCCCGGGGTCCTCCATGGCGACGGCGGCGCCGTCCAGCACGCGCGTGAGCAGCGCGAGGCCCTGGACGTACCCGGAGGTGATGACGATCCGCTCCGGTGGCGCCAGCACCCCGCGCGCCCGGCCCAGATAGCCGGAGAGCGCCGTGCGCAGCTCGATCCGGCCGCGCGGGTCGCCGTAGTCGTACGTCAGTGAGGGCGCCGTCGCTATGGCCCGGCGCAGCGCGCGCAGCCAGGCCGCCGCCGGGAACGCGCCGACGTCCGGGCTGCCGGGGCGCAGATCGAAACGCGGGGCACGCGTGCGTGCCGCGGTGCCGGGTTCGGCGGCGGCGACGGGCTGCAGCTCGGCGACCCGGGTGCCCGATCCCTGGCGCGCCGTCAGATATCCCTCGGCGACGAGCTGGTCGTAGGCGGCCTTGGCGGTGCCGCGTGAGATGCCGAGCTCGGTGGCGAGCCGCCGGGTGGCCGGCAGCCGGGTCCCGGGCACGAGCCGCCCGTCCCGTACGGCGTCCCTGAGGGCCCGCTCCAGTCCGATCCGGCGCCCGTCCGCCGAGTCCGGCTCCAGATACAGATCGACACCGACACCGGACCAGAAGTCGTCCACGAGAACCTTCCCCCAGGCACGCGAATGGCCGGGCACCTGCCCGGTACCCGGCCATTGAATCTCAGATCAGCCCTTCAGCGCGGCCATCCACGCCTCGACCTCGTCGGAGCGGCGCGGCAGACCGGCCGAAAGGTTTCGGTTGCCGTCCTCGGTGACCAGGATGTCGTCCTCGATCCGGACGCCGATGCCCCGGTACTCCTCCGGCACGGTCAGGTCGTCGGCCTGGAAGTACAGGCCCGGCTCGACGGTGAGCACCATGCCCGGCTCCAGCGTGCCGTCCACGTACGTCTCGGTCCGCGCGGCGGCGCAGTCGTGGACGTCCATGCCGAGCATGTGGCCGGTGCCGTGCAGGGTCCAGCGGCGCTGCAGGCCCAGTTCCAGGACGCGCTCCACCGGGCCCTCGACCAGGCCCCACTCGACGAGCTTCTCGGCGAGCACGCGCTGGGCGGCGTCGTGGAAGTCGCGGTACTTGGCGCCCGGCTTCACGGCCGCGATACCGGCCTCCTGGGCCTCGTACACGGCGTCGTAGATCTTCTTCTGGATCTCGCTGTACGTGCCGTTGACGGGCAGCGTGCGCGTGACGTCGGCGGTGTAGAGGGTGTGGGTCTCCACGCCGGCGTCCAGCAGGAGCAGGTCGCCGGAGCGGACCGGGCCGTCGTTGCGGACCCAGTGCAGGGTGCAGGCGTGCGGGCCGGACGCGCAGATGGAGCCGTAGCCGACGTCGTTGCCCTCCACACGCGCGCGGAGGAAGAACGTGCCCTCGATGTAGCGCTCGGACGTCGCCTCGGCCTTGTCGAGGACCTTCACGACGTCCTCGAAGCCGCGGACCGTGGAGTCGACGGCCTTCTGCAGCTCGCCGATCTCGAACTCGTCCTTGATCAGACGGGCCTCGGACAGGAAGACGCGCAGCTCCTCGTCGCGCTCGGCGGTGACCTTGTCGGTCAGGGCGGCCTCGATACCGGCGTCGTAGCCGCGCACCACGCGCACCGGGCCGGTGGCCTCGCGCAGCTTGTCCGCCAGCTCGCGCACGTCGGCGGCCGGGATGCCGTACAGCGCCTCGGACTCGGCGAGGGAGTGGCGGCGGCCGACCCACAGCTCGCCCTGGCCGGAGAGCCAGAACTCGCCGTTCTCGCGGTTGGAGCGAGGCAGGAGATAGATCGTCTCCTGGTGGCCGTCGGCGGTGGGCTCCAGGACCAGGACGCCGTCCTCGGTCTGGTTGCCGGTGAGGTACGCGTACTCGACGGAGGAGCGGAACGGGTACTCGGTGTCGTTCGAGCGGGTCTTCAGGTTGCCCGCCGGGATCACCAGGCGCTCGCCCGGGAAGCGGGCGGAGAGCGCGGCGCGGCGGCGGGCGGTCTCGGCGGCCTGCGGGATCGGCTGCAGGTCGCGCAGCTCCGTGTCGGCCCAGCCGGACTGCATGTTCTCGGCCAGCTCGTCGGAGACGCCCGGGTACAGGCCGTTCTTCCGCTGCTTGATGGGCTCCTCGGACTCGGCCTCCGGGCCCTCCGCGGTAGCGGAGTCGGGGACAGCCGGGTTGAGCTCGTCGGACACGTGATCCTCCTCGATACGCCTGGTGATCTCCCCCGGGGCCCGCGACGCTCCTGCTTGTGGCCGAGCGGGGACCACCATCATCGTACGGTCGTACCGTGGCCGGACCGGGACCGGATGACCTGCTATGCCCGGTCATGCCGGCCTGTGCGGCGGCGCTCAGTCGAAGCGGGCCGCCAGCAGCACCACGTCCTCCTCGCTGTCCGCCCGGTCCAGGCCGTCCGGCAGGACGGTGCGCAGGACGTGGTCGGCGACGGCGCCGGGGTCGTGGCGCAGGGCGCGCGGGATGCTCGCGGCGGCCGCGTGCAGGCGGGCGAAGGCGCGGTCCGTCGGGTCGCCGGTGCGGTGCAGCAGCCCGTCGGTGTAGAGCAGCATCGTCTCCCCGGCCTCGGCCTGGATCTCCACGCTGGGCGCCTCCCAGCAGGCGAGCATGCCGAGCGGGGCGGAGACGGAGGTCTCGGCGAACTCGGTGCGCCGCTCGCCGATCAGCAGCGGCGGGCTGTGCCCGGCACCGGCCAGGGTGATCTTGCGCAGCGCGGGCTCGCAGTAGGCGAACAGCGCGGTGGCCGAGCGGGCGGGCTCGGTCAGCCGCAGCAGCAGCTCCAGGTCGGACAGGACGGCGACCGGGTCCTCGCCCTCCATCACGGCGTACGCGCGCAGGGAGGCGCGCAGCCGGCCCATGGCGGCCACCGCGCTGGGGCCGGAGCCGGTGACCGAGCCGACGGACAGGCCGAGGGCGGCGTCCGGCAGCGGCAGCGCGTCGTACCAGTCGCCGCCGCCGCGCGGGCCGGTGCGGTGCCGGGCGGCGAGCTGGACGCCGGGTACCCGGGGCAGCCGGGTGGGCAGCAGTTCCCCGGTGATGGTCGTCACGCGCGCGCGTGCGCGTTCCACCTCCAGCAGCCGGGCGAGGTGCTCGGTGGCGTGCCGGACGTAGAGGCCGGCGAGGTGGCGCTGCCGCTCGTGGGGTTGGGCCGGCTCGTCGTAGAGCCATACGGCGGCGCCGAGGCGGCCCGCGGAGTCGGTGGCGAGGGGCAGGGCGTAGCTGGCGGCGTAGCCGAGCCGGGCGGCCACCTCGCGGTGCCGGGGGTCCAGACCGTCCTCGGCGAGCAGGTCGGGGTGGAGGATCTCGCCGGCCGTGCCGGTGTCGTACGGCAGCGCGCCGCGCGGGACGGTCTCGATGTGGCCGAGATCGGCCCGGCCGAGGCCGAGGCCGAGGGTGGTGCGGGGGCCGAGCCCGTCGCCGGGTTCCAGGGCGACCAGGCCGCGGCGGGCGCCGACGAGGGCGGCTCCGGCGCGCAGGAGCTCGTGGAGGGCCGGTTCCAGCGCGTTCGTGCGGGACAGGCGCTCGGTGAGCTCGTGGAGGGTCGTGAGGTCCGAGACCCAGCCGGCCAGCCGGTCCTGGAGGAGGGCGCCGGGCGCGGGGGTGTTGGGGGCGGGGAGGGGAGCGGGGTCCGGGGAGGGTCCGGCGCCGGCGGCGGGGGGAGCGGGCGCAGTGTGTGCGGGCGTCGGAACCGCTGGATCGATTCCAGCCACTTTCGGAGGGTGCGGGGCGTTCATGGCGTCCGGCCTTCAGACCGGTGCGTATTGCTGAAAAGCATCGCAAACCCCCATGTCATTCTGCGCCGCTAGCAGTGTCTCCACATGTACACGCACTCGTGAGGGGATGTCCAGCATTGTCCTGCGGGGATTCCTGGTGTCCATGAGTCGCACGAGGTTTTCCTCGAACCCCTTGCCTTACTGCCAAGTTGGCTGAAAACTGCAGCAGGTATCGGTCCATTGCGGTCGACTGGCCTTGCTCCACGGAGCGTCACAGCGGTCGTGATGGGTACGTACTCGGTGAAGGCCAGGGGTGGTTGGGGACCACCCGGAACCTGGCGACGGACCCGGGCGTCATAGCCACCGACGGCCGAGCCCCATCCTCCCTGGCGGAGGCGGAGAGAACCACGCGCGACGGCAAAACGCCATACTTCGCCACCCCCGCGCCGCACCCCGTGTTGTGTGATGGACGCACTATGGACGCGGACGCGGCCCATGCTCGACCCCCTGGGGTTCCCCCTGCCGTGCGCAGGGGTGTGATGCGCCAACAGGTACGCACAGTGAAGTGATCGACACATGGTGTGATGTGGACCACGGTGTTGCCAGCGGTGCAACGGAAAGGAACGAGCGCTCATGCGCGAGATCCTCGGAAGGCGACGCAGGCTCCTGTCCAGGCGGAACGACGGGAGGCCCAGGCGTGAGGAGAGGCCGGAGCTGATCAGCGCGGCCCTGACCTTCGCGACCGAATGGCAGTGGCCGGTGCTCCCGGGCGTGGCCCCGGACCCGCAGGGGCGCGCCCGCTGCGCCTGCCCCGACCCGGAGTGCACCGTGCCCGGTGCGCACCCCTTCGATCCCGGCCTGCTCGCCGCCACGACCGACGCCCGCATGGTGCGCTGGTGGTGGGCCAACCGGCCCAGCGCGCCGATCGTCCTGGCCACCGGCGGCAAGGCGCCCTGCGCGGTCAGCCTGCCGGCGCTCGCCGCCTCCCGCGCCCTCGCCCTGCTCGACCGGCGGGGCATGCGCCTCGGCCCGGTGATCGCCGCCCCGGCCCGCTGGGCGCTGCTGGTGAAGCCGTACTCCATGGAGCAGTTGGGCGAACTGCTCTACGCCAAGGACTTCGTCCCCGGCTCCCTGCGCTTCCACGGCGAGGGCGGCTACCTCGCCCTGCCCCCGTCCGAGACCGGCCAGGGCGCCGTCCGCTGGGAGCGCGCCCCGCTGCCGGGCTCGGCGTCACCCTGGGTGCCCGGCGTGGAGGCCGTGGTGGACGCCGTGGTCGACGCCCTCACTCGTACGGGTGTGAGCGCGCCCGAGTTGTAGCGGCGTGCGGCGCGGGCGCGGCCGCGAGCCTCGCCGGGTCGTTATCTTCCGCACATGCTGCATATGTCTGGGGGACATGGCCGTCAGGCCTCCGGGGGGCGTTCTGGGCGGCACGGCCGCCGATCGGCACGGGGCGCGGCCCGGCCGCCGAGAGTGGAGCCGGCCGGGGTGCGCGAGCCGGACTCCCGCAAACTGCGGTTGTTCGCGCTCGTGGGTGCCGTGACGGCCGCGGTGGTGCTGCCGCTCGCCGTGGCGTCCGCCGGGCAGGTGGGCGGGTCGGTACGGCACACGGTGGCCGGGAAGGCGCGGGACGTCGTACGGGCCGCCGCTGATGAGGCCGCTGCGGGGCGCGCCCTCGCGAGCCACCAGGGCGCAGGGAGCGAACCGGGCTCCGGACGGGGTGAGGGGGGCTCCCGCCGGAAGGACGGGGGCTCCGGGCAGGGTGACGCGGGCTCCGGGCACGGTGATGCGGGTGTCGGGCGGGAGGACGCCAAGCTGCCCTCGCTCGACGGGTCCCCTCGGCTGCTCGGGCTGGGTCTGGCCACCGCCGCGCGGTGCGGCGCCCAGCTCACCTCCCCCGACGGCATCGAGGCGCAGACCTGCGTCCTGGCCCAGGGCAGCGACACCTGGGCCCGCACCTACTACCGCAACTCCACCGGCGAGGGGCTGGATGCCGTGCTCAGCCTGATGGGTCCGGGCGGTCACAGTGTGCAGATGCACTGTGTCACGGGCGGCGACGACGAGCCCGCCACCTGCGAGACACCCCGTGAACGCAGCCGGGGCGGCATGGACGCCTACACGGCCGTCACCGAGTTCGCCAGGCGAGGGGCCGACGGCCCGCTGCTGCTGCGCTCGAGCAGCGACTCGGCGGGCGGCGACGGCAAGTACGGTACCGACAACGGCAGTTGACGCTCCACAGCGCACCGCGGCTCGCCGTGGGCGGCGTACGCGGACATGGAAAGACCCGGTTGCTGGCGACGGGGGATGCACCAGCAACCGGGCTACTGGAACGGTAACAAGAGATCGGCGGTTCGCAAATTCCGTCTGGGGCATTCGGCCACCGATTTCCCTGTCGCCAGGGCGAGTTGTGACAGGAGTCACCTGTTTCGCGGGCCGTGCGCGCGCCTCACCGACCGTTCAGTCCCAAGGCGCGCGCGGCGGCGTCAGCTGAGCGTGACCTGCCGGTTGGTCAGTCCGCCACGCGCCCGGCGCTCGTCCGGGGTGAGCGGCTCGGTGGTCGCCAGGGCGGCGGCGAGGCGCTCGGCGAACTCGGCGGCCGGCTTCTCCACGTCGTCCGCCGTGACCCCGCTCGGCAGGTCCCAGACCGGCACGGTGAGGCCGTGAGCACGGAAGGAGCCCACGAGGCGGGTGCCCTCGCCCAGCTGGGAACGGCCCGCCGCGTGCAGCCGCGCCAGAGCGTCCAGAAGCTGTTCCTCCGGATGCGGCATCACCCAGCGCAGGTGGTTCTTCTCCGGGGTCTCGCACCAGTACGCGGCGTCCACACCGGTCAGTCTCGCCGTCGGGATGGCGGCCGCGTTGGCCCGCTCCAGGGAGGCGGTCACCTCGGGCGTGGCGTTCTCCGCGTCCGGCACCCAGAACTCGAAGCCGCTGTGCACGACCGGCTCGAACGGCGCCTGGAGGTCGAGCACGTCCTGCAGCCGCGGGCCGCCGGCCGGGGCGCGGCGGCCCTGCACCGGGGTGCCGGCCTCGGCGGTCAGGGCGCGCTGGAGGGTGTCGGCGAGGTCGCGGCTGAGGTCACCGGACGCCGTGTCGTTCTGCAGGCCGAGCACGACCGAGCCGTCGTCACGGCGCAGCGCGGGCCAGGCCATCGGCAGCACCGTGGCCAGCGTGACGGACGGGACGCCCTCGGGCAGGCCGTCCTTCAGGGTCAGCTCGACCGTCGCGGCCGGCACCAGCTCGCGCAGCGCCACCCAGTCGCACTCGCCGGGCAGCCCCTCGAACGGGCGGTGCACCAGCTCCGTCGCCGCGTGCGCCGCGGCCCGGCCGTGGCACGCCTTGTAGCGCCGGCCGCTGCCGCAGGGGCAGGGCTCGCGGGCGCCGACGACCGGGATCTCCTCATCGGTCAGCTGTGGCTTGGCCTTCGTCTGGGGTCGCTTCTTGGCCATCGTGGGTGTCTCCCGGTTACGGCGCTTCTCGTACGGGCGGGAGCCTAGCCGTTCAGGCCATGACCGGCTGGAACCTGTGGACAACGCACGCCCGCTCGACGCCAACGGTGTGAACCTGTGGACAACTTCGGCCCCTCCCCGACCCACTCCGGCTTCTGACGAGAGGGGTCCTGGGGCGGGCACCGGCCGGCCCTCGACCGGCGGTCCGGTCCGGGCCGGGTGGCGCTGGACCGGCGGTCTGGTTCAGACCGGTGGTCCTGGCTTCCGTCCGCGCGTCGCGGCCCCGGCCCCCGGCCCCCGTCCGCCTCGTCGAGCCGACGTCCGGTGGTCCCGGGTGACCCAGGCCTCGAAAACGCCCGTCGGCCCCTGCCCGTCATCGCGCGGCTCAGGGCCTCGATCGCGCCCGTCGCCCCAACTCGCCGACCGCGTCCGTCAGTCGAGGTCCTGGAACGCGTCCGCGAAGTCCAGATCGGGCAGGTGCGGGAGCGCGGGGGACGTGACGCGCGTAGCGAAGCCGTCCCGGCGGCAGCCGGCATCGGGATCGTGTACGTCCTCGTGCACCACCACCCAGACCGTCACCTCGCCGTGCACGTCGTCCCGGACGCCCCAGTCGTCGGCGAGGGCCGTGATGATGTTCAGCCCACGGCCGCCGTGTGCGGTCACCGACGGGGTGGCCGGCGCCGGGCGGGTCGGACCGCCGCCGTCCGTCACCTCGACGATGAGCCGGCCCCGTGCGTCGACCCGCCACGCGGCGCGCACGTCACCGTCGCCGGCCAGCGCGTCCCCCAGGGGCCGCCCGTGTTTGCACGCATTGCTCAGCAGTTCGGAAAGGATCAGTACGGCATCGTCGATGACCGATTCGGCCACGCCACCGCTGCGCAACTGCGAACGCATCCGGTGTCTCGCCTTCCCCACGCCCGCAGGGCCATGGGGTACGGCCATGCTCGACGACGTGGGCACCTCCTGTGCCACCACCAACGCCACCCCCGAGACCTCCTTTGCCCCACGCCACGGTGTGGATGCCCCATTGGCCTGTACCGGAAACCGGCCAATCCTCTTCCGGTGACGCATTCGCAACGGCCCTGCACGGAGCGAACGCGCCGGAGCACTCCCCGTGACGAAGGCCTTTTCTCTGGACGTCGTATGGCTGGATTTCAGTGGTGTGGCCGAGAGTGGAGGATTCAGCAGCCGCACAGCGGGGTCAAGGGACGGGCACAGCTCCTTACCCGCCTCTTGAGGTCACCTTGAGGTCACAGACGCCCCAGCCGGCGCAGCACCGCGCGCGGGCGGTTGGTGATGATGGCGTCGATGCCCAGCTCGACGCAGAGATCGACGTCCTCGGGCTCGTTCACGGTCCACACGTGCACCTGGTGACCGGCGCGCCGCAGCCGCTCCACATAGGCGGGGTTGTTGCGCACGATGCGGATCGAGGGCCCCGCGATCCGCACGCCCGCGGGCAGCCGTCCGTCGCGCAGCCGGGGCGTGAGGAACTGCACGAGATAGACCGTCGGCAGCGTCGGCGCGGTGGCACGCACGCGGTGCAGCGAGCGCGCGGAGAAGCTCATGACCCGGACCTGGGACTCGGCGGCGGAGGCCGGCGCGTCCAGGCCGAACCGCTTCAGCAGCGTCAGCAGCCGTTCCTCGACCTGGCCGGCCCAGCGCGTGGGGTGCTTGGTCTCGATGGCGAGCTCCACCCGCCGCCCGGCGTCCGCGACCAGCTCCAGCAGCCGCTCCAGAGTGAGCACGGAGGTCTCCTCGCGGTCCTCCGGCCGGTGCTCCCAGTCGGGCTCCTCGTCCCGTCCGCGCCAGCTCTCGCGCGTCTTCCAGGAACCGAAGTCGAGCGCGGCGAGATCGGCCAGTTCCAGCGCGGAGACGGCGCCGCGGCCGTTGGAGGTACGGTTCACCCGCCGGTCGTGGACGCAGACCAGGTGGCCGTCGGCGGTGAGTCGTACGTCGCACTCGAGGGCGTCGGCGCCGTCCTCGATCGCCTTCTTGTAGGCGGCCAGGGTGTGCTCGGGAGCGTCCTCGGAGGCCCCCCGGTGGGCGACGACCTGGATGGAGCGCTGTAGTGCGTGGGTCACCGCGTCATGGTGCCACCGTCCGGGGGCGCGTGGGGGTGCCCAGGCGCACCTGTGCCCGTTTATGTAACTTTTGCAAGTAAGGCCCTATGTAAGGAATGGTCGCGGACCCACAGCCACCGCTTATGGTGCTCTGACGGCTCGTGGGAAAAGCTGACTGCATACAAACGGAACAGTGAAGACTGACCACAGCACCATGCGCAGCCGCCGAGCGTGACCGTGCGACCGAACACAACAGCCGTGGACCGAGGAGAAGAGCTGTGAGCACCGAGAACGAGGGCAACGAGGTACCCCAGGCCCCGTCCGCACCTCCTGTGCCGGTGGCCTCTCCCGCCGCGACCCCGCAGGGCTCCGCCCCCGGGGGGAGCGAGCCGACGGCCCCCCTCCCGCCCGTACCCCACGACGCTCCGGCCGCGGCCGGACCGCATGGATCCGGCCCGTCCGCCTCAGGCCCGGCCCCCGACGGCTCCTGGCCGCCCCCGCCGCAGGCCAACCCGCCCTACGGCGAGGGCGCGGCCCACGGTGACGGCGCCCCGGGCGGATTCGGTGCGGGCGGTGCGGGCGGCGCCGGCGGCTGGGGTGCGTCGTGGCAGCAGCCCGCGCCCAAGCCGCGCAGCGGCCGCGGCGGTCTCGTCGCCGCCGTCCTGGTGGCCGCGCTGGTCGCGGGCGGCCTGGGCGGCGGCCTCGGCTACACCCTGGCCAAGGACAACGACAGCAGCGGCTCCACCACCGTCTCCGCCTCCGACAGCGGCGCCACCCAGGTCAGGCGCGCGCCCGGCACGATCGCCAACGTGGCCGCCCGGGCGCTGCCCAGCACGGTCACCATCGAGGCCGAGAGCACCAACGGCGAGGGCGGCACGGGCACCGGCTTCGTCTTCGACAAGCAGGGGCACATCGTCACCAACAACCACGTGGTGGCGGACGCGCTCGACGGCGGCAAGCTGACCGCCACGTTCCCTAATGGCAGGAAGTACGACGCCGAGGTCGTCGGCCACGCGCAGGGCTACGACGTGGCGGTCATCAAGCTCAAGAACCCCCCGTCCGACCTCAACCCGCTGGCCCTCGGCGACTCCGACAAGGTGGCCGTCGGCGACGAGACGATCGCCATCGGCGCCCCCTTCGGCCTGTCCAACACGGTGACGACCGGCATCATCAGCGCCAAGAACCGCCCGGTGGCCTCCAGCGACGGCAGCTCCAGCAGCAAGGCGTCGTACATGAGCGCGCTGCAGACCGACGCGTCGATCAACCCGGGCAACTCCGGCGGCCCGCTGCTGGACGCCTCCGGTGCGGTGATCGGCATCAACTCGGCGATCCAGTCGACCAGCAGCGGCGGCTTCGGCTCCGGCCAGTCCGGCTCGATCGGCCTCGGCTTCGCCATCCCGATCAACCAGGCCAAGTACGTCGCCCAGCAGCTGATCAAGACCGGCAAGCCGGTGTACGCCAAGATCGGCGCCTCCGTCTCGCTGGAGGACTCCACCAACGGCGCGAAGATCACCGACCAGGGCGCGGGCGGCTCCGCCCCGGTCGAGGCGGGCGGCCCGGCCGACAAGGCGGGCCTCAAGCCGGGTGACGTCATCACCAAGCTGGACGACATGGTGATCGACAGCGGCCCGACCCTGATCGGCGAGATCTGGACCCACAAGCCCGGCGACAAGGTCACGATCACCTACAAGCGCGGCGGCCAGGAACACACGGTCCAGCTGACCCTGGGCTCCCGAGTCGGCGACAACTGACCGCACGACCGGCACGCACGCGCAGGGGCGCCCGGGTCCCGTACCGGCTCCGGAGGCCCACTGCGCACCACGCCACCCGCCGGACGTCCGATCCCGGTACGCTGTACCCGCTCCGCCCCAGGTGGGCGCGAGCAAGGTGGGTTGCCCGAGCGGCCTAAGGGAACGGTCTTGAAAACCGTCGTGGCGCGAGTCACCGTGGGTTCAAATCCCACACCCACCGCGCAGATGAACGGCCCCTGATCAGGTGAAAAGGTCAGGGGCCGTCGCGTTGTGCGGTGCCCGCTCGGCACCGTGATTCCCCGTGGTTCCCCGCACGATCGGGCACGGATGGGGCACGGGCACCTTCTGGTCCGTAGCTCTATGCGTATAGGCCGGGGAGGGCCATACCGGTCGCGTTACGGCCCTCTACAGACGCTGCGGGACGGAGCCGGTTGCTGTGGTTGCTGTACTTGGCTGCTGTACCGCCGCAAGCTTGCTTCCTATCAGGACCCTGCGATCGCATGCGCAGCCTGCTCGCCAAGCGCCATGACCATTCCACCCAAGGCGTTGCCCGCAGCCGGTGCAAGTGCAGCCATGAGACGATCAGACAGCTGACGGAGGCGGCCACGCTCCGGTGCATTGCCACTCGCCTCGGCCTCCAACTCGTTTGAGATACGCTCCACTTCGACCTGCTGCTCTTCCGGCAGGCCATAGGAAGGAATTCCCTGGCGTGCGACAGTCGCGAAGTGGGTGAGCTGAGCGAGGACAGCAGGGTCGATTCCTGAATTGTTGTTTTGCGTGAAGTCGGACTGAGTTCCGACAACAACATTTTGTGATCCGTCGACTCGCACGTTGAACGTCGGACCGCTGGACGCCGGGGGATTCAAGAACTCAGACACTGACTTCTCACTTTCTGCACAATCAACCCCTTTTACGGTGAGCGATGGGGCGAGTAGATGGCTAGATTGATCGACTTGCAGCCCTTGAATCAGGCCGACTGAGTGCAGATAGGAAACGGCGAGCTCCGTTTCGCGATCACTGAAACTTTGCCCGCAGAACAAGGATCGATCCGAGGCCCCGAACTCCTCAGTTGTCGCTGGCGGCGCTTCCGCACCGGTATAGGAATCGTACAGCCATAGCACCAATGCTTGACGCAGCGCCGCCGTACGAGCGGGACCGTTACGCCTTTTTGCGCGCAGTTCGGATACTTGCCTAATTCCAAAATGACTGATGCTGTAATCGCCCGCTATTGAGTGCATATTAATGAGTCCGGCCTTATGGAGTCTACGTACGGCAGGCCCGAAGTCATGCTGATCGAAATGCGGCCAAAGATGCACCCCTTGGCCCAGGTCACCACCAGACTGGTCGTAGATGTACTCCAGGATGCTCAACTCATCTGCCCCGATAGACACCTGGCGAGCTTACCGCCACCGGGGCCGAACCTTCCAGGAGAAGTTTCCGAGCATCACTACCGGTCGGTAATGTTTGGCCAAAGCTTGACAGCATTAGCGACCGCGTCTAGGCCAGTAGGTCCAATGTTGCCTGCCCGAGTACCCGGAGCCTTCATGCCTGACAGACCGAGTAATGCTGTTGTGAGTGTGCGCGAGTACCTCTATGTCGACACACTGCGGGTGAGGACTCTCCTTGCTCAACTCTCTTCGGGTCTGCCAGAAACGAGACGCTCAGAACACACTCGACAGTGGACTGCTTCCCTCACGGACTTGGATGGTCCCCAACATGACGAGGGAACAAGGAACCAGGAGGTTCGCTCCCTCGCGGACCTGCACGTGGCGATGCTCGAAGACGACGCCGAGTATGCCCAGATGCTCCTAGATGTCAGCGAAGTATCCAAGAAGCCTAAGAACTGGAATCGAGGCCGTATTCATCGAGCGCTGAACCCGGGATCACTAATTCGAGTCAAAGGACCGACAAGTATTATTTACCCCGCTTCATTCGCGGCATCCGTGAACGCTTTTTCCTCCGTGACTGATGACTCCACCTTTTCAGGCGATGTGGAAAAAAATCGTTAATGCGATGTATGGGGAGCATCTCACGCTTCGAGTGTACCCTTGCGGCCAGGACGAATGGGACTATCAATTCTCAGGCGTCATTTCTGATCCTGGGAATTATTTGGCAGGAGAGAAAACGGTCCTATTCTCGCGCTTGGGGGCAGACCCTCAGGAGTGGACCACCCTCGCAACGATCAGTCGAATCCCTGAGCGCGACACCATCGCGCCGACCGTTCGCTACGAACGTATAATGGCCACGCTCCAAGAGGCAGTGGCAGACGGCGAAGTGAACCGCCAAGTCCTTGAAAGGATGATCCAAGAGACAAGTAGGGCGATGGAGGGATTCGGCTTCAGTGAAGCACCCACCTGGCCAGCCATTTCCGTCATCCCGCTTGCCGTCTATCGCTCAGTGCAGCCATCGAAAATTACCCCTGAACTAGAACAGGGCGACTGATGCAAAGGCAGTCGTACGCCCCGGGCTTCAATGAGTGATTCGCACCGTCGGGCGCCGACCGAGGACGGGCCGGCGCCCACATGGGCAAAACTATATCCGTGCACCTGCCTATCAGGTTAATCACGGCCGGTTTGGGCGTACTGGATCAAGCGACCTTCGCCTTGCATCGCTGGTCCGTGTAGGTCCAGCGACAACCGTCGTTATTCGCCTCTGTTGGTGTCAGCCACTGGTGTCAGACATCAGCGTTGTCCTTGACGGCCTCCCTCGACAGCAGTCGAGGTTGACTCTGCAGGTGCGCTCGGACAAGCAACAGCACGATGATCACTGTGACCAGATGCGTCGCCGAATCGAGGGCTGCGGCAAGGGGCTGGGCTCCGATCACGCAGCTGGCTACTGCTCCGAGCCATACCCATTGGGCGTTGTCAGTGGCTCGTGAAACAGTGGTACTAGCGCCAAAGCTTCCGTGCTGAAGCTGGGCGTCGCGGGTCAGACGGGGCGTGTTCATGTTCCTCCTGGCTCTCTCGGGGCGCACCTGCCTCTCGCCAAAGTGCTCGGGTGCGCCCCGCGTCTCGTTTGGGCCTGACCTTTCTACGGCACGCCACTGACAAATGAGAGGGCCAACTCCGCTTACAGACACGGGGGTTGTTCCCATCGGCCGTTTCACGTGGAACCCGCTCAACATCAACTGCGCTGCCTAGTAGGACAGTTCCGCCGCTTGGCTTGCTGATGGTGGCACGCCCCCTGCCGCCAGCCAATCTGGTTATCCACAGGCCCTGGGCACAGCCTCGCTAGTTCTGTGGAGACGTGACCTACCGCTGTGTGCGACCTGCGGGACGAGCCTGTGGATAGCCGACCGCATCACCCGGGAGAGGCCCACTGACCAGCAATTTTCTTCGCCCCCAGCTGTGTAGAAGAAAAACTTCCCCAGCCGGATCACGATCGCCCCTAACGGTGCGCAGGAGTACACGCTACGAGCCACGAAGTAATAGGCAGTACGCATTTGCATCTCTTACCTCAAGATGCCGCTTGGCCTTCCCTGCCCAAGCCACCACCCACCCCCAGCTCCCATCCCGTACGCCGTCGACCCACACACCGTGGAGCGGGCGTGGTTCAGGGGCGTCAAGGTGGAGCGCGCCACTGTACGAACGACCTTGACGCCCCTGGGCCGCGTCTGCTCGGCTCTGCCTGGGTCGATGGTGTGCGAGATGGGAGCCCCCAGCATCCGCCCCGACGGACCCGCGGTCGGGAACGGCGCCCCTTCCATCCCGGTGCCGGCCGAGCCCCCGCCGGAGGCACTGTTCTGACTCAGCCGCGTATGCGGTGATCGACTCGTGGCCACCGGTCCTCCACCAGTGGGCGCGCGTCGGCGCAGCGCGGGCGGAGCGGGCCGGAGGCAGGAGCGGCGCCCGCAGTGGAGCCGGGAGCGCGCCCGGCGGAGCGAAGCGCAGCCGGGGCTTGATGAAGTAGGGAAAGTCTTATCCCGCTGGGATGAGCCGTCGCCCGTCGTGGCTCCTCACGTGGGGGCCGTTGCCGTCCAAAGCATCCAAGAGCCGGATCGCGAAGACCTCGGACATGCGCGCTGTGACCTCGTCGGGCGTGAGCCAGTCGACGGCCGTTGACTCACTCGACGTGCGCTCGGTCCCGCCTGAAGGCTTGCAGCGGAAGACCAAGGCGACGATGCCGCGGGTCGTGTTCTTGTAGACCCCGGTGAGTTCGTCCACCTCGACGTGGATGCCGGTCTCCTCCAGGACCTCGCGGGCGACGCCCGCCTCTGGCGTCTCGTTGAGTTCCAGTACACCGCCGGGGAGTTCCCAAGTGCCGTTGTCGGCGCGGCGGATCGCCAGCAGTCGGCCGTCCTCACGCACCACTACCCCGGCCACGGACACGGAGTGCAGTGGCGTTGACTGGCCTTCCTGGGCACTGTTACTCATGTACAGGAGCATAGGAGGAAGAGAAGGACTATGGGAACCGCAGTAGGAGGTGAGAGGTCCGTACCTCGGTACGTCCAGATCGCCGAGGAGATCGTCCAGCAGATCCGGGCGGGTGTCCTCAAGCCCGGTGAAATGGTGCCGAGTGAGTCGGAGCTGGTCGACCGCTACGGCGTGTCGGGCGGCACGATCCGCAAGGCCATGGTCGAGGTGCGCGCGAGTGGGCTCGTGGAGACCCGGCACGGCAAGGGTTCGATTGTGAAGGATCGCCCGCCGGTACGGCATCGGTCCTCCGACCGCTTCCGGCGCTCGCTTCGTCAGGGTGGCAAGGCCGCGTACCTCGCCGAGTCCGCGCAGTCCGGCGCCACGGCCAAGGTGAGCGTCCTCTACATCGGCCCGATGGAGGCCCCCGAGGATGCGGCCCGACGACTGGGCGTTTCCGCCGGCACCCAGGTGCTCGCCCGGCGCCGCCTCTACTTCCGCAACGGCACCCCGGTCGAGACGGCTACGTCGTACCTCCCGTGGGACGTCGTGAAGGACATCCCTGAGCTGTTTGCCGAGAACCCTGGCGGCGGTGGCATCTATGCCCGACTCGAAGACCACGGACACGAGTTCGCCGAGTTCGTTGAGACGCTGCAAGCGCGCCCGGCCTCCAAGGCGGAAGCCTCCGAGCTGGCATTGAGCGCGGGTGCTCCGGTGGTTCATCTGGTCCGGGAAGCTCGTACGACGGAGGGCCGGGTGGTCGAGGTCTGCGACACGCTCATGGCCGCTGACCAGTTCGTTTTCGAGTACAGGATCCCTGCGGCGGACTGACGCCCGCTCAACTCTCTTCGACCCGTCGCGAGTTCTTCTTCGCGACGGGTTGACTCATATATAGGAGTCAGGCACTCTTCTTCATGTCACTCATATACATGAGTGACGGAGTCCGACCTCTGTAGAGGAGTGATCCGCTGTGCGTCAGATCCCCGTCGACACCTCCGCCGCGACCGTGATGGTCGCCAAGACCCCGCAGCCCAAGGTCCGTGACCGCCGGACCGGCGAGATCGCCACCGACGCCGACACCGGCGCGAAGCTGATGACCGTGGACGTGATGTTCGCGGCGAACGACGAGGTGGAGATCCTGACCATCACCGTCCCCGAGCCGGGCATCTCCGGTGAGCTGGCCATGGGTACTCCGGTCGCTCTGACCGGTCTGATCGCCCGGCCGTGGGAGAACGAGTTCAACGGCCAGAAGCGGCACGGCATCGCCTTCCGCGCGGTCGCCGTCACCTCGCTGGTGGACACCGCTGCGAAGACGAAGGCGGCCTGATCATGACCGGCTTCACGGTCGCTCTGGTGCTGGTCGTCGCCGCTGCGGGCCTCCTGCGGTGGCGGCGCCCCGCCTGGTACTGGATGACCTTCGGGGTCGCCCTTGCCGCGCTGCGGGTGTTGGTCCGCTACGCCTCCGTGATGGACGCCTGCGGCCTGACTGTCCCGCCGTCGCGCTGGCGCCTGGCCTTAGCTCGGGCCACCAATCGGCCCGTGCCGGAGTCCCGTCCGCCGCGCATCCTCCGCCTTCGGCCAACCCGGACGGGCCTGATTCTGCGCCTCAAGCTGCGGCCTGGTCAGGACGCCTTCGACGTGGCCGCCGCCTCAGACCGGCTGCGGCACTCGTTCTCGATGTACGGCGTGACTTCGCGTGAGCTGCGCTCGGGTGTGGTCGAGGCGCGGATGACCGGCTACGACGTGCTCAAGCGGGTGCAGATGCCCGCCAAGACCGCCACCCGAGCGATGCGGGTCCCGGTCGCCCTGCGGGAAGACGGCTCCGTCCACTACCGCGACTACCGGGCGATACCCCACGCGCTCACCCTCGGCGCCACCGAGTCCGGCAAGTCCGTCTACCAACGCAACCTCGTCGCCGGGCTCGCTCCACTGGATGTCGCCCTGGTCGGCATCGACTGCAAGCAAGGCATCGAGCTGTTCCCGCTGGCCCGTCGGTTCTCCGCACTCGCCGCCAACCCCGACGCCGCCGCCGACCTGCTCGACGCACTCGTGACCCGTATGGAGGGCGTCTATCAACTCATCCGAGCCGAACAGCGGATCACGGCCGACATCCCTGACGCCGAGATCGCTGCCGACATCTGGGACCTGCCCGACGACATCCGCCCGACTCCCATCGTTGTCCTGGTCGATGAGGTCGCCGAACTCGCCCTCTTCGCCACCAAGGAGGAGGAGAAACGGCGGGACCGGGTCATCACCGCGCTGGTCCGTCTCGCCCAGCTCGGCCGCGCCGCCGGCATCTATCTCGAAATCTGCGGACAGCGCTTCGGCTCCGAACTCGGCAAGGGCATCACGATGCTCCGCGCCCAGCTCACCGGCCGTACCGCCCACCGCGTCAACGACGAAACCTCGGCGAACATGGCCTTCGGCGACATCTCTCCGGACGCCGTTCTAGCCGCGATCCAGATCCCCGCCGACATGCGAGGAGTGGCCATCGCTGGTGATTCGACCGGCGGTTGGCACCGCATCCGCGCTCCGCACACCTCGCTGCGCCAGGCCGTCAACATCTGCAACCGGCACGCCGACCGCACCCCGGACCTGCCTGAACTCGCACCGTTCAGGCCCGCCCTGCCCGGCACTCCTGCCGTCCAGGTGCCGCTGTCCAAGACAGCCACGGCTACGGCCTGATCTTCCCCGCTATCCGGTCGGCGTGACCGCCTTCACGCCAGGTCCCTACCCGAGCCATGCCTGATGAAGGGAGAGCCCGCCATGTGCCCCGACTGCGAGGACTTCGCCCGCACCGTGCTCCTGCTGGGCCAACTCGCCCTCTACGCCGACATGAATGGCGCTGACCTCGACTTCGTGGACGCCGTCAGCCCGTCGCTGGCCGTCTCGCTGCCTGAGCCGCCGCCCGGCACGTTCCCGCCCGGCTACGACCCCAACGACGGACCCGAGTACCCCGGCGAGGGGTGGTGACCGTGGCCCGCTCGATCCGCCTGGACGCCGTCCTCGTACAGGCCGTCATCGCTGGTGCGCTGTCCTTTGCCCACCTGCACGACCTGGCCGCCGCGGCCGGTCAGACCGGCTGGAAAGCCTGGGCCTATCCGGTCAGCGTCGACCTCCTCTTGGTCGCCGCCTGGCGACGGCTCCGCTCCGATGGCCCCTCCCGGCTCGCCTGGTGCTGGTTCCTCGTCGCCCTGGTCGCCTCACTCGGCGCCAACATCGCCACCGCCGGATTCCTCGACCTGGCCAACCCACCCGGTCTGCTCCGACTCGGCGTCGCCGGATGGCCAGCCCTCGCATTCCTCGGCGGCACCCTCCTTGCCCACTCGGCTGAGTCCCGGGAACCGGTCCCGCCGGCACCCGGGCACTCGGCCCCCGCCCCCGAGCAAGAGCCCGAACCCGCCCCCGTATCGGCGGAGGCCGAGACCGTCCCGGCGGCCGACGACTCCCCGGTCCTGCCCGCCGCCGATCCGGCCCCGGCTCCTGCCCCGGTGGTGCCGGTCCCGGCCGCGCTGGTCGACCACGCCAAGAAGGTCGCTGCCGACCACCAGGCTCGCACCGGCCACCGGATCGACTCCGACACCTTGCGCGCCCGCCTCGGCGTCCCGCCCCACCTGGCCGACGCCATCGCCGCCCAACTCGCCTGACAAGGAGGCCTGGCCATGCCCGCCCGTGACTTCTTCCACTCCGTGATGCGGATCGGCCCGGTGCAGATCGGCACCCACCGCGACCGCCACGGCCAGACCAAGCACGCCGCCGTGTGCACCACCGACGACTGCGGCTGGTCCGCCGACTACTCCAGCCAGTCCGCCGCTCAGCTCGCCGCCCGCACCCACCGCTGCAAGGTCCGCTAGGAGACGCCATGCAGGTTCCGCTCTGGTTCGCGCTGCTCGTCGTCGGCTACCTCGGCGTCAAGCTCATCCGCCCGCCCGCCTGGCTCATCGCAGTCCTCTTGCTCGGCGGCTTCCTGCTCGCCGACAGCGTCCTCGCCCCCGCGATCAACAGCCTCGTCAAGTAGCCCAGTTCAGAAGGGAGAAAGGCCATGCTCCGCCCGAAGATCCCGACGATGCCGACCCCGACCGGCCATGTCACTCCGCCCGCCGTCATCGAGCCGACCCCGGTCACCCCGGCTGCCCAGACCCCGCCGCCCGTCCCGGCACCGTCCCGGCCGACCATCCAGCTCACCCCCGGCACCGCACTCGCCCTCGTCGGCGGCGGCACGGCCGTGGTCCTGGTCGTCGGCGCCGTCCTGGTCTCCATGCTCCTGGCCGTTGCCATCACCGGCGTCTCGGTCGCCGTGGTCGCCGTCGTCCTGCGCTCCCTGCTCGCTACCGAGGCCAAGCGACGCTGACCGGCCCCCGGGCGGCCTGACACCGCCAAGCATCCGCCGCCCGGGCGCCGTCCCTGTCCGATCCACAGAACCGGAAGGAAGCCCCAGCATGACTCACCGCACCACGCCCCCGCCCCGCATCTGCCCCGACTGCGACGGCTTCGCCTCCGTGGCCGTCACCCTCGGCGGCCGAGACGCCCGCGGCCACCTGCGCATCATCACCGCGCACTGCGCCGCCTGCAGCGGCACCGGCCTCGTCCACACCCGCCGCGTCCGGGAGGGTGCCCGTGCCTGACATTCTGCTCGACCCGACCACCCTCGGCGACCTGCTGAGGGTGGCTTCGGCCTCCGACTACGTCCGCTGGGAGGACCAGATCCGCCGTACTGGCGGCTGCGCCGACCCGATTCACCTGCGCGGATGGGTTCTCCACAAGGACAAGACCACCGGTGAGGTGCTGCACCACTACTCCACCGAGAACGAGCCGGGCGGGCGCTTGCGCGTCGCCTGCGGCAACCGCCGCGCCTCACGCTGCCGCGCCTGCGCCTGGACCTATGCGGGCGACACCTACCACCTCATCCGCGCGGGCGTGGCAGGAGATGACCGGCGCGACATCCCGGCCACCGTCCGCGCTCACCCTCGGGTCTTCGCCACGCTCACCGCACCATCGTTTGGCCCGGTCCACAACCGGCCTGACCACGGCGCCTGCCGTTGCGGGGTCCGGCACGCTGCTGATGACCCCGCCCTCGGCACTGCCTTGGACCCGGAGGGGTACGACTACGCGGGTACGGTGCTGTTCAACAACCACGCCGGTCAGCTCTGGCAGCGCTTCACCACCCGGCTCCGCCGCGAACTCGCCGCCCGTGCCGGCCTTTCTCGCCGGGAACTCGCCGATCACCTCCGCGTCTCGTACGGCAAGGTCGCCGAGTTCCAGAAACGCGGTGCCCTGCACTTCCACGCCGTGATCCGGCTCGACGGCCCAGAGGGTCCTGAGACGCCGCCGCCCGCCTGGGCCACGGTCGACGTCCTCACCGACGCGATCCGTGCAGCTGCTGCGCACTCGTACACGTCCGTCTCGGTTCCGGCTGCCGGAGACCAACCGGCCCGGACATTCCGCTGGGGTCGACAGCTCGACGTCCGGCCGGTCAAGGCCTTCGGGGACGGCTCGGACATCACCGAACAGGCCGTCGCCTCCTATGTGGCGAAGTACGCGACCAAGGCCGCCGAGAACACCGGCACCCTTGACCGCCGCATCGGCGAACTCGCCGAGCTCGACCGCCACCAGGTCCCGGACCACGCCCGCCGCCTCATCAAGGCCTGCAAGGAACTCGACCCGCTCTATCCCGACCGGCGCCTCTGGGCCTGGGCTCACATGCTCGGCTTCCGCGGCCACTTCTCCAGCAAGAGCCGCCGCTACTCCACCACACTGGGCGCCCTCCGCCAGGAACGTGCCGACTACCGCGCCGCCCAGGAAGCCGCCGCTCTCGGCCTGGACGACCACGAGCCGGACACGGTCCTTGTCCTGGCCGACTGGCAGTACGCCGGGCACGGCCACACCCCGGGTGAATCCGCCCTCGCCGCCACCATCGCCCGGGAACTGCAGACCAAGCGGGAAACCGCCCGAGAGGCCCTGTCCGGGCTGCCCGCTGACGAGGGGGAGTGGTGACCTTGGACCGACTTCTCACCGTGGACCAGGTCGCCGAACGCCTCGGCACGGGCGTCCGTTTCCCTCGTCGCCTCATCGAGGAACGCCGCATCACCTTCGTGAAAGTCGGGCGGCACGTCCGCATACCCGAGAGCGCCGTAGAGGCATACGTCAGCGCCAACACCGTGGAACCGGTCGTCCTGCGTCCCTCTGCGCTGGGGAGGGCTGCCTGATGGCTGGCAAGCGTAAGTCCCGCCGGAACTTCGGCCGTGTCCGCAAGCTGCCGTCCGGCCGGTTCCAAGCTCGGTACCCGGGGCCTGACGGCGTGCTGCGCCCCGCCGATCGGACGTTCGCCACGTCGACGGACGCCGACCGCTGGCTCATGCGGAAGCGCATCGAGATCGAAGAGGGGCGTTGGCTCGATCCGGCCGAGGGGCAGACGACGGTCCGCGACTGGGCGGCCCGCTGGTTCGCTGCCGTCTCCCCGCAGCTCAAGCACAAGACCCAGGCGTCGTACCGGTCTCTGATCAACTCGCTGATCAACCCGGCGCTCGGCGATCGTGAGCTGTCCAGCCTCCGGCCGATCACGATTGCTGAGTGGGTCGGCGGGATGAAGAGCAAGGGTCTCAGCGCCTCGCGGATCAGGCAGGCGTACCGGGTCCTGTCGCAGGTCATGCGGTCGGCCGTCGACAACGGCATGATCCCGCAGACGCCGTGCCGGGGCGTGAAGCTGCCTCGGATGCCTCAGACCGAGCCGCACATCCTGACCCCGCTCGAAGCCTCGCGGATCGTCCGCAGCGCGGCCAAGCCGCATGATCTACTCATCGCGCTTCTCGCGTACGCGGGCCTGCGGGTGGGTGAGGCGTTCGCCCTCCGGCGCGCGGACATCGACGCGTCCGGCGGCTTCATCCTGGTCGACGAGAACCTTGCCGAGGCCAACGGCACCCTGGTCTTCGACACCCCGAAGTCGCACCAGAAGCGGCTTCTCAAGGTCGGCCCCGCCCTCGCGAAGCGGCTCGGCCGGCACCTGGAGACCCTGCCCGGCGGGGATGACGCGCTCCTGTTCACCACCCCCGGCGGCAAGCCGCTGCGCTACAACCAGTGGCGCAAGGCGTACTTCGACCCCGCCGTGTCGGCGGCCGGGCTGACCGACGTGACCCCGCACGATCTCCGCGCCTCGCACGGCACGTGGGTCGCCGACCGGTACGGCGTGATGACCGCTGCTCACCGGCTCGGCCACTCGAACGCGAGCGTCACGACCCGCCACTACGCCCGGCCGGTCGCTGGTCGCGACGACCAGGTGGCGGAGGCGGCGGACTCCTGGCTCAGCGGGGGCGACGAGACGGGCGCCGTCGACTGAGCTACACCGGGAGCGAACCCCCTGGCCTACCGGTCAGGGGGTTCGGCCTGTTCTGCGTGACTGGTTACCGTCTACTGAGCATGACAATCCGTCGCTACTCTGCGCGGTCATGGGCAAAGTGGTGCGTCTGTACTGGGGATACGTGGCGGCGGCGGCTTTGATCGTCGGGTGGAGCCAACAGTGGGCGTTGCCGGTCATCGCGGCTCTCTCGGTCGCCGTATCGGCCTATGCGGCTTTTCAAGTGCCGGTCTGGTGCGGAGCGTTGAATCGCGACGGGCGGACGTACTGCCGCGACAATGCTTACGGCGTGCTGATGGGGTGCAAGAGGCGCCAGCACCGGTGGCAGAAGATGAAGATGATCGTCATGCGGAGCAAGGCAGGTGACCTCAGCCGCGCCTTGTTCCCGACGGCCAAGGAGAAGTTCAACGCCTTCCTCGCGGTCGGCGGCTTGCTGTCGGCGGTCGCGGCGGTGATCGTTCCCGTGGTGACCGGCTGAAGCGATAGCCCCTCGCCCCAGAAGGGCACGAGTACCGACGAGGGGCACGTAAGGGGCACGGAGGGGAAGACAACGGCTCCGTCCGGGGTGCCTGCACTCGTCTGACCTGCTGTGTAGCCGCGAAGGGTCCACTCCGCCAAAAGGTCTTGAAAACCGTCGTGGCGCGAGTCACCGTGGGTTCAAATCCCACACCCACCGCAGCAGGTCAGTGCAGGCGCTGGCCAGGAGGGGTGTCCCGATCAATGGGGCACCCCTTTGGTGTGCAGACTGTCTCACCCTTTCTCGCCTCCATCCACCTTTGACCAGTGCGTATGGGCCATCTGTGGGCCGGTGAGCGAGGTTAGGGCTAAGGGCGAATGGTGTCAGGCGCGGCGGCGGAACAGGCAAACGAGGCCGATGCGTTCGCCACTGAGGGTCTTGCTCTCGGCGGCTGCCATCTGGTCGAGGACCCAGCCTTCCGCTTCGACGGCTTCGATCTGCTCGCCGATGCCGGTCATTGGCGCGGTGGTCATGCTGGACTTGTTGGCCTCGATGAATTTGTACACGAGGACGCTGCGCCCTTCGGTGTATGCCTTGCGCGCCTCGTCGGTTGCGCCCTTGGCTTTGGCGTTGTTGATGAACCCCATGGTCCCCCCTTGGAGCTTGGTGATCAGACGGCTCAGTGTGGCGCGATGTGAGGACTGTGTGTAGCTGCCGTGGCCAGGTTGTGACACGACGAAGCCCCAGCCGGGGGGACCGAGCTGGGGCTTCGTCGGTTGATCCCGCATTCGACTTCACCAGGTCAGGGCTTGTCTCCCTCGGCGAGCGCGCGGGAGATCAGGTCGTTGGAGTGCTCCTGGCCGCCCTTGAGGATCTTTGCGTAGAAGCGGTACAGCACAGCGATGCTGTGGCCGGCACGCGCGGCGACCTCTGCGGGGTCCACCCCGGATTTGATCCATAGGGAGACACCGGCGTGGCGGTACGGCACAGCGGCGAGTTCCGATTTCACCTCACGGGGCGACAGCACTGCCTTCCGCGCTCTCTCCCCGACGTCGCAGTACTCGGCGGAGGGGACGCGCCCACCCCGCGCAGCCCGGAACAATCAGCCGTCGTCAGCCGTGCCGTTAACGGAGCAGATGCACGAGAACGGGCGGGATGGGCATGGTCTGCGTCGCACCGCGCTTACGCCTCTTAAGGCCCCGCTTCTCGTACGAGGTGCCGTCGTCCGTCGCGCCCGTCCGCGAAATCCAGTGCTGCGGCTTCAAGGCAACGGCCGTCGTCAAGCCCGACTGAGCGCGCGCCGACCAACCCCATGGGCAGGCAGTCAGGGCCGGTGCCCCGTCATGCGCGCCGCGGAGGCGATCGTCGCGCGGGCCTCGCGTTCGGACAGGCCGGTGCCCAGGGCGGCCTCGGTCAGGGGGTCGGCCAGGGCGGGGCCGATGCCGTTCTCGTAGGCACGGCAGGCCGCCCAGAAGAGGCGGGTGTTGCGCTGGCCCTCGTGGGCGGCGAGGACGAACTGGACCAGGCCGCGGCCGTGGTCGCCGGGGACCGAAGGGGGTGCGTGCGGGGAGCGGGGTGGCGGCACGAGCAGGCGCAGCAGGGACGGCGGGCAGGGGGCGGGCGCCAGGTACGCGGTGCCGGGGGCGGTCGTGTACACGCCGTGATCGGTGCGGGAGCCGGGGCCCACGAGGTAGCCGCCGGCGCCGCGGATGTCGATGCCGGGGGCGAGGCGCCCGGCGGAGTTCGGTACGACGACGTCCGGCGGGCCGGTGAGCCACAGGTGGCGCCCGCCGCTCGGGGTGCGGACCACGACCGTCTCCGGAATGGTGAACAGATGCCGCAGGGCCAGCTCGCGCAGCGCGGTCGAGGATCTCGTGCCGGACTTGGTGTCCAGGTCGACGCCGATCAGGTGGTGCGGCGGCAGCCCGCAGGCGATGCCGTACCCCGTGGCCCAGGGCGCGGCGGCGAACAGCTCGCGGATGCGGACGGGGTCGGTCGAGGCGTCGTACACGCCGTGTCCGAAGCGGCCGCACTCGCCGTGGCAGCGCGGTCCGGCCGGGCCGGGGTCGTCGCGGTGGGGGGAGCGCAGGGCCGGGAGCTTCGTGCGGGACAGGGGGATGACGGCCAGGCCGCGTTCGGCGGCTGACAGTGCGTGTGCGAGGGCCAGCGTCGTGGCCTGCCGGTCGGTGTAGGCCATGCCTCCATGTTCGTACGCACGTTCGAAAAAGGGAAGGGGTGGCCGGTGGCGGCGCGCCGGGACGCGGAAAGTGGCCGGATGTTCGAAGGAACGGTTCACCTCTTGTGGCACTTGGCGGGGGAAACGAGGGGAAAGCGCTGTTTGATCTCTTCTGCTGTATGAAGGCGCGAAATGCGGCGATAGGGGTTTATCGACTTGTCATCACGCTTGCGTGCGAATCGGGCCTTACGTGGTGGTTCACCGGGGGTTCGGTGGGCAACTCTGATCTCGCGACGTCGTCCACGACCGTCAGAGCGGCCGGCCAACTGCCCTGACACGAGCCGTACTTCACGCACTGCCGGCCCAAGGGGCCGCAGAGTTCTCTGTTCTGGAGGAACAACATGGCAAGTATCCGTACCGCCCGCGTTCTCGCCGCTGTCGCCGCGCTCCCCCTCGCAGCCGCCCTCTTCGGCGGCGTCGCGGCCGCCGACAACGGCTCCCTCGCGGACAACGGATCCAGCGCCAACACCGGTGTGGCGGGCGTCATCGGCAGCGGAGTCGGCCACGACAACCACGGAAACTCGTCCACCACGCAGCAGAACGCGGTCGGCAACGGCGCCTCGAACCAGAGCAACTCCGCCCAGGTCAACGGCTCCGCGTGGACGGCGATCCAGCAGGGCAACGACAACGTCGCCGTCCACTTCACCGAGCTGTGGTGACCCGGCGGCGAGGTCCCTCCAGCTGAGGGCCCTCGCGGGGTGTGCTTCGGGGTCGACTCACACGTCTGCGCGGCGGTACTTCGGTGCCGCCGCGCAGGCGTTCTGCCGCGCCCGGCTCCGCGCCCGGCTCCGCGCCCGGCTCCGCGCCCGGCTCCGTGACCGGCTCCGTGCCCGGCGACCTTGACACCGGCCAGGATCTGACGGACAGTCAGAAATCAGTGGGAGGTCGTCGCGATGATGCGGCTCGGGATGGCGAGGAGGCGGGCGGTGAGCGCGCAGGAGGTGGTGCACGACCCGCTCGGCGCGCGGCTCAAGGCGTACGAGGGGCGGCCGGCCGCCGTCGCGGGGGCGGGCAAGGACCCGGTGAACGCGCCGATGATCCGGCACTGGTGCGAGGCCATGGGCGACACCAACCCGGCCTACTCGGGCCCGGACGCCATCGCCCCGCCCACCATGCTCCAGGCCTGGACGATGGGCGGCCTGTCCGGACACGAGGGCCGCACGGGCGCCTACGACGACCTGCTCTCGCTCCTCGACGCCTCGGGCTGTACGGCCGTGGTGGCCACCGACTGCGAGCAGGAGTACCTACGGCCCCTGCGCCCGGGCGACCGGGTCACCTTCGACTCGGTGATCGAGTCGGTCTCCGGCCGCAAGACGACGAAACTGGGCACCGGGTACTTCGTCACGACCCGCACGGACCTCCGGGTCGACGGCGACCTCGTGGGCACCCACCGCTTCCGCATCCTCAAGTATGCCCCGGCCCGCCGCATACTCCCGGCCCCGCGCCCCCGTCCGGTGGTGGGCCGGGACAACGCCGGCTTCTGGCAGGGCGTGGCCGAGCGCAGACTCCTCATCCAGCGTTGCACTGACTGCGGCACCCTGCGCCACCCCTGGCTGCCGGGCTGCAACGCGTGCGGCTGCCTGGACTGGGACACGGTCGAGTCGAGCGGCGAGGGGACCGTCTACTCGTACGTGGTGATGCACCACCCGCCCTTCCCGGCCTTCGACCCTCCCTACGCGGTCGGCCTCGTCGAACTCGCCGAGGGCGTGCGGATGGTGAGCAACGTGATCGGGGTGCCGTACGACAAGGTGCGTATCGGGTTGCCCGTCCGGGTGGAGTTCCGCACCTACGAGGACGCGGAGGGCACGCTGGTCCTGCCCGTCTTCCGGGTCGTCGAGGGCCACGGCGAGAGCCACGGCGAGGGCGAGGCCTGAGCCATGGACGCCGAGGCGATACGGGCGACCGCCCACGAGGCCGCCCGGCGGCGGGACGCGGGACCGGCCCGCACCGCCGGCTGCTGGGCCGTGGGACCGACCGCCGGCTGGTGGGCCGTGGCGCCGAAGTGACTGAGGAGCCAGGGGAGTCGACGCACATGGGGAGTGGGTCATGAAGACGGCGCCGACGACGGCACTCACGGCGGGTGCCGAGCTGCCCCCGCTGGAGATCCCGGTCACGCGGACGCTGATCGTGGCGGGAGCGATCGCGTCGCGGGACTACCAGGACGTGCACCACGACGCCGAGTCGGCCAGGCAGAAGGGCTCACCGGACGTCTTCATGAACATCCTGACGACGAACGGCCTGGTCGGCAGGTACATCACGGACCACTTCGGCCCGACGGCGGTGCTCCGCAAGGTCGCCATCCGGCTTGGGGCCCCCAACTATCCGGGAGACACGATGGTGTTGACGGGCACGGTCGAGGCGGTCGACGGCGACACCGCCACCGTACGGGTCGTCGGCGCCAACTCCCTCGGCAGGCATGTGACGGGCACGGTGACGGTCACGGTCCCGGCGGCCCCCGCCACCGCCCCGGCCACGGAGGGCCGTTCATGACCGCCCGGGCGCGCGACACCCTGGCCGGGCGCGCCGCGATCGCCGGGATCGGTGCCACCGAGTTCTCCAAGGACTCCGGGCGCAGCGAGCTGCGGCTGGCCGTGGAGGCGGTGCGGGCCGCGCTGGACGACGCGGGGCTGGCGCCGGCGGACGTGGACGGGATGGTGACGTTCACGATGGACACCAACCCGGAGATCACGGTGGCCCAGGCCTGCGGGATGGGCGAGCTGTCCTTCTTCTCCCGGGTGCACTACGGCGGCGGCGCGGCCTGCGCGACCGTGCTCCAGGCGGCGCTCGCGGTGGCGACGGGCGTGGCGGAGGTCGTGGTCTGCTACCGCGCCTTCAACGAACGCTCGGGCCGCAGGTTCGGCGCCGGCGTGCAGCACCGCGAGCCGTCGGCGGAGGGCGTGGCGCTCGGCTGGGTACTGCCGTTCGGGCTGCTCACCCCGGCCTCCTGGGTGGCGATGGCGGCCCAGCGGTATCTGCACGCGTACGGCCTGACGCCGGAGGTGTTCGGGCAGGTGGCCGTGGTGGACCGCAGGTACGCGGCGACGAACCCGGCGGCGTACTTCCACGGCCGCCCGATCACGCTCGCCGAACACGCGGCGTCCCGCTGGATCGTGGAGCCGCTGCGGCTGCTGGACTGCTGCCAGGAGACCGACGGCGGGCAGGCGATCGTCGTCACCTCGGTGGAGCGGGCCCGGGACCTGGCGCACCCCCCGGCCGTGATCGCGGCGGCCGCCCAGGGCGCGGGCCGGGCGCAGGAGCAGATGACCAGCTTCTACCGGGACGATCTGACCGGCCTGCCGGAGATGGGTGCGGTGGCCCGCCGACTGTGGCGGTCGTCCGGACTCGGCCCCGCCGACATCGACGTGGGGATCCTGTACGACCACTTCACCCCGTTCGTGCTGATGCAGCTGGAGGAGTTCGGGTTCTGCGGGAAGGGGGAGGCGGCGGACTTCGTGGCCGAGGAGCGGCTGCCGCTCAACACCCACGGGGGCCAGCTCGGGGAGGCCTACCTGCACGGGATGAACGGCATCGCTGAGGCGGTGCGCCAGCTGCGGGGCACGGCGGTGAACCAGATACCGGGCGCGCGGCGGACCCTGGTGACGGCCGGTACCGGGGTGCCGACCTCCGGGCTGGTCCTGACGGCGGACCAGTGAGCGACGGGCGGCGGCTCTCGGGGCCGGACCAGCGGGTCGAACCGGGCCCGGCCGGGGCGGAGTCAGGGTCGTACCCGCAGACGGGATGGAGCCGCCGTCCACCTTCAGGAGGTGGGGCGGACCCCACCCCTACAACCTGAGGCGGACGCCGCTTCGGGACCTGCGGCCGATCCGCCGGGCCCGGGCCCGCCCATAGCGTGGAGCCATGACCACACCCGTCTGCACCAGCGCCTCGGCCCCCGCCGCACCCGCGCGGCAGACCCCCTACCCGACGTTCGCGTCGTATGTGCGGGCCCGTCAGCCGGTCCTGCTGCGCACCGCGCGCTCGCTCACCGCGAACCTGAGTGACGCCGAGGACCTGCTGCAGACCGCGCTCGCCAAGACCTATGTGGCCTGGGAGCGGATCGAGGACCAGCGGGCGCTGGACGGCTATGTGCGCCGGGCGCTGCTGAACACCCGGACCTCGCAGTGGCGCAAGCGCAGGGTGGACGAGTTCACCTGCGACGAGCTGCCCGAGCCGGAGCCCGTGCCGGGCGACGACGACCCGGCCGAGCGGCAGGCGCTGCACGACGCCATGTGGCGGGCGATCACCAGGCTGCCGGCGCGGCAGCGGGCGATGGTCGTGCTCCGGTACTACGAGGACCTCAGCGAGGCGCAGACCGCCGAGGTGCTCGGGGTGTCGGTGGGCACGGTGAAGTCGGCGGTGTCGCGTGCGCTGGCCAAGCTGCGTGAGGATCCTGAACTGGGCCTGGTCCGCTAGCGGCCGGATCGCGCAGGGCCGCACGGGGCTCCCCCAGGTGGCATGACGCTCGGGGCCGAATTGGGCTCACCCTAGTGACATACCGCGCGGTATGTGCGCAGAATCAGCGCAACCTCTACCACCGCACAGGCAATGTCGCCCAGGAGGACTCCGTGCTGAGCACCATGCAGGACGTACCGCTGCTGATCTCGAGGATCCTGACCCACGGGTCCACGGTCCACGGATCCTCGCGGGTGACCACCTGGACCGGCGAGTCCGGGCCGCACCGGCGTACCTTCGCCGAGGTCGGCGCCCGCGCCGCCCAGCTGGCGCACGCCCTGCGGGACGAGCTGGGCGTGACCGGCGACGACCGGGTGGCCACGCTGATGTGGAACAACGCCGAGCACGTCGAGGCGTACTTCGCGATCCCCTCCATGGGCGCGGTGCTGCACACCCTCAACCTGCGGCTGCCCGCCGAGCAGCTGGTGTGGATCGTCAACCACGCAGCCGACCGCGTGATCATCCTCAACGGCTCGCTGATCCCGATGCTCGCACCGCTGCTGTCCAAGCTGCCGACGGTGGAGCACGTCGTCGTCTCCGGGCCGGGCGACCGCTCCCCGCTCGCCGGTGCCGGCGCCCAGGTCCACGAGTACGAGGAGCTGATCGCGGACCGGGCGACGGCGTACGACTGGCCGGAGCTCGACGAACGCCGGGCCGCCGCCATGTGCTACACCTCCGGCACGACCGGCGACCCCAAGGGCGTGGTGTACAGCCACCGTTCGATCTACCTGCACTCCATGCAGGTCAACATGGCCCAGTCGATGGGCCTGACCGACCAGGACACCTCCCTCGTCGTCGTCCCCCAGTTCCACGTCAACGCCTGGGGCCTGCCGCACGCCACCTTCATGACCGGCGTGAACCTGCTGATGCCGGACCGCTTCCTGCAGCCCGCCCCGCTCGCCGAGATGATCGAGAGCGAGAAGCCGACCCACGCCGCGGCCGTCCCGACCATCTGGCAGGGCCTGCTCGCCGAGCTGACCGCCCGCCCCCGCGACGTGACGTCCCTCACCCAGGTCACCATCGGCGGCGCCGCCTGTCCGCCCTCCCTCATGGCGGCCTTCGACAAGCTCGGCATGCGGGTCTGCCACGCCTGGGGCATGACGGAGACCTCGCCGCTGGGCACGGTCTCCCGTCCCCCGGCCCACGTGGTCGGCACGGACGAGGAGTTCGCCTACCGCCTCACCCAGGGCCGCTTCCCGGCCGGTGTCGAGGCCCGGCTCACCGGCCCCGGCGGCGAACGCCTCCCCTGGGACGGCGAGTCGGCGGGCGAGCTGGAGGTGCGCGGCCCCTGGATCGCGGGCGCGTACTACAACGGCCCCGACGCCGAACCCCTCCGCCCCACCGACAAGTTCAGCGAGGACGGCTGGCTGAAGACGGGGGACGTCGGCACCATCTCCCCCGACGGCTTCCTCACCCTCACCGACCGCGCCAAGGACGTCATCAAGTCCGGCGGCGAGTGGATCTCGTCGGTGGAGCTGGAGAACGCGCTGATGTCCCACCCGGACGTCACCGAGGCCGCGGTGGTCGCCGTACCCGACGAGAAGTGGGGCGAGCGCCCGCTGGCCACGGTCGTCCTCAAGGAGGGCGCCACCGCCGACTTCGAGGCCCTGCGCTCCTTCCTCGCCGAGGAGGCCCGCATCGCCAGGTGGCAGCTGCCCGAGCGCTGGACGATCGTCGAGTCGGTGCCGAAGACGAGCGTGGGCAAGTTCGACAAGAAGGTGCTGCGCAGGCGGTACGCGGACGGGGAGCTGGACGTCACCCGCCTGTGACACCGCCGGACGCGCCGGACGCGCCGGGCAGCGCGGCCTGCCGCCCGGCGCACCGCCGTCGGCCGCCGTCGGCCGCCGAGCACCCGCCCGAGGGCTGGACCGCACCGGGCGCGCCCCGGGACGCAGGGGCAGGCCGCCACGGCACCGGCGGGCCACCGCAACGGCCCGAGGGCTGTACGACGTGCGAGCGGCGCCCGGGCTAGTGCCCCCACAGGCAACGTTCGCCCCGTCTCGACGCCCGGCGCACGCACTCTCGCCGCACCGGACGCCGCTCCTTGACGGGCAAACGTTGCCTGCTGGGCCCTAGTTGGTGCCGATCCGGGCCAGCAGGTCCACGATCCGGCTCTGGACCTCCGTGCTCGTCGACCGCTCCGCGAGGAACAGCACCGTCTCGCCCGAGGCCAGCCGGGGCAGGTCGGCCTGGTCGACGGCGGCGGTGTACACGACCAGCGGGGTGCGGTTGAGCTGCCCGTTGGCGCGGAGCCAGTCGATGATCCCGGTGACCCCGGCCTGCCGGCGCCGCACCTGCATCAGGTCCATCACCACCAGGTTCGGCCGGAACTGCCCCGCCAGCGTCACCGCGTCGTCGTCGCTCGCGGCCCGCGCCACCTGCATCCCGCGCCGCTCCAGCGTCGCCGTCAGCGCCAGCGCGATCTCCGCGTGCTCCTCGATGAGCAGCACCCGCGGCGGATGCTGCTCGCTGTCCCGCGGCGCCAGCGCCTTCAGCAGTACGGCGGGGTCGGCGCCGTACGCCGCCTCGCGCGTGGCCTGTCCGAGCCCGGCCGTGACCAGCACCGGCACCTCGGCCGCGACGGCGGCCTGGCGCAGCGACTGCAGGGCCGTACGCGTGATGGGCCCCGTCAGCGGATCCACGAACAGCGCGGCCGGGAACGCCGCGATCTGCGCGTCGACCTCCTCACGGGAGTGCACGATCACCGGCCGGTAGCCACGGTCGCTCAGCGCCTGCTGGGTCGTCGCGTCCGGCGCGGGCCACACCAGCAGCCGGCGCGGGTTGTCCAGCGGCTCCGGCGGCAGCTCGTCGTCGAGCGGCTGCGGACGCGGGGTGTCCGCGACCTCGACCGCGCCACCGGGACCGTCCAGCGGCTCGGGGCCCTCGGCGGCGTCGGCGTCCGGCGCGCCTATGGCGTACGACCGTCCGGCGCCCTCGGTGGCCGGGGCGAGCCGGGACTGCCCGGCCAGGGACGCGTGCGCCGGGGCCGGCTGCCCGGCCGCCTGCTCCGGCTGCGGCTCCTGGCGCTGGGCCGGGTCGGGAGGCGTGCCCAGCTTGCGCCGGCGGCCGGAACCGCCCGGCGCGTGCGGCGGCGGGGTCGGCGTCGGCTGCTGCACCTGGGCGGCCTGCCGCGAGAACGGCACCCCCTGCCCGAGCGTGCGGACGCTGATCGCCCGTCCCTGCGTCGAGTCCTCGGCGGGCAACGGCTGCGCGGCCCGCGGCGCCTGGATTCCGGCGGGTTCCGCGGGCAGCGGCGTGCCGGGGGCCGGCGTGCCGGTCTGCGGTACGGGCGTGCCCGCGCCGGGGGTGTCGCCGGACGCGGCACCGGGCCACTGCTGCGGCACACCGGCCGCCGGCACCGGTCCGGAACCGGCCTCCGCGGGCAGCGGCTGAGCGCTCGGGGTGCCACCGGGCGGGGTCGCGGTCGCGGCCGGGGCGGACTGCTGGGCCGGGACCGCCTGTCCCCCGACCGCCGGGACCGGCCGGCCGGCGGTGTCCCGCGCGGGCGCGGCGGGCTGGGCCACGGGCGCCTGCGGTACGGCTGCCTGCGGTACGGCCGCCTGCAGGCCGGGCGCGGAGGCACCGGCGGGGGCGACACCGGCCGGGGCGCCGGGTGCCGCAGCGGGCGTCGGCGCGGGCGTCGCCGCCGGACCGGCCTGGGCGGGGATGCCCTGCCCGGCCGTACCCTGCGCGGGAATGCCGTGAACCGGCGTGCCCTGTCCGGGAGTCGGCGTCCCCGCCGGCTGGGGCCCGGCCGGTCCGGGAGCGACCGGTACGCCCTGAGGGGGAGTCATCTGCCCCGGCGCGGCCGGTACGGCCTGCCCGGGAGCGACCTGTGCAGGTGCGGCCTGGGCCTGCTGGGCGGGATCCGCCGGCTGGGCCACGGCGCGGCGGCGCCGACCGGTCGGTGCGCTGGTCGGATGCGGCTGCGGCGGGGTGTGGTCCCCGGACTGGTCGAGCGGTACGGCGTCGTGCCGGCCGTCGGCACCCGGTGCCCCCGCGGCGGACAGCGGCGGCTGAGCGGGCACCTGCACCGGGCCGGAGGCCTGAGCGGGAACGGGAACCGGACCGGCGACCTGCCCGGCGCCCGGACCGACGATCTGCGCGGCGCCCGGACCGGCGATCTGCCCGGCGCCCGGCGGCAGCCCCTCGGCAGCACCGGGAACGGCAGCCGCGCCAGGACCGACGGGCACGGCCGTACCCGGTCCGACCGGCACGGCCGGACCGCCGGGACCGACCGGCACAGCCGTACCCCCGGGACCGACCGGCACAGTGCCTCCCGGCGCCACCGGCACGCCGGTACCCGGAAGGCCACCGGCCGCCGGAACCGTACCCACTCCGCTCGCCGCGTCCGCGGACTCCGGGGAGCGGTCGGCCTCGGCCGGGGGCAGGGCGAACACCGTACGCGCTCCGGCCTCCTGGGCGGCGGCGCGCTCCGCCGCCGCGGCCAGCGCGCGCCGGCGCCGCCCGGTCGGCTGCCCACCCTCGGCCGGAACGGCATCGGCGCCCGGAAGGGCCTGCGCGCCCGGGACGGCCTGCGCACCCGGGACGATCTCGCTGCCCGGAGCCGGCACGCTGCCCGCCGTCGGCAGGGCGGGCGCGGGCGGCAGGGCGCCT